>NZ_CP155568.1:4645000-4703182 GCF_040256885.1 Stenotrophomonas riyadhensis | reverse complement strand
CAGCAATAATCGTCCGGTGGCCGGGGCATGGACGCGACAAGGCGCCCAAACACAGGCCGGAAAGGGGGGAAATGGATGGCTCAGACTACCACCGAGCGCCTGCCTTCGGAATGCTTGTCCCCTACTTATTCACAAAAACATCCACAGCTATTGCACAGCCCAGTGAATTCGCGTAGCTGCCAGGGGTTGACTTGGGGCGGGGTACCTCTCTAGAATTTCCGGTTCTTTCCGTCCCATTCATACGAGAGGCCCCCAATGGCCACGAAGCGCACCTACCAGCCCAGCAACCTCAAGCGTAAGCGCGACCACGGCTTCCGTGCCCGTATGAAGACCGCTGACGGCCGCAAGATCCTGTCGCGTCGCCGCGCCAAGGGCCGCAAAGTCCTGAGCGCCTGATTGCCATGCCGCACCTCGCGGCAGACGCAATCCCTTCGACAGTGAATACTGCAGACCCGCGCAAGCGATTCCCTCGCTCTGCGCGGGTTCGCACGCGTGCCGAATACTCAACGGTCTTCAACGGCGCCCGCCGTGTGTCCGATCCGCTGATGACCCTGCACTGGCTGCCGGCTGACCGGCCGGCCAGGCTGGGTCTGGCGGTTTCCCGCAAGGTTGATCCGAACGCCGTCGGGCGTAACCGGATCAAGCGCGTCCTGCGCGACATCCTGCGTCAGACACGTACCGATATCCAGCCAGGCGACTTTGTCGTCGTGGCTCGTAGTGCTGCGCGTTCCGCCAGCAACGACGAGATCCGCCAGGCCTTCCTGCGCCTGCTGCGTCGCCTGCGTGCATTGCCCGCGCCGGGCGTGGACGGCACAATGCCGCCGCCTGATGGCATCGCAACTCCTTCTTTGACCGAGCCGGCATCGCGTCCCGGCCCCGCCGAGCCTGTCCGCTGATGAACCAGACCCGCGTATTCCTCATTTTTGCCTGGCTGATGGTGGCCGTGCTGCTGTGGATGGAGTGGAGCCGTGAAAAGGCTGCTCCGACCCCGGCTCCGACGACGACGTCGGCCCCGGCCGCCGCACAGAGCGTTCCGGGTGCGACCCCGGGCGCGATCCCCAGCGCCCAGGTGCCGGGCGCCCCCGGCCAGGCCACCGTGCAGGCCCAGGCCAGCGCTACCCCGGCCAGCCAGCGCGTGACCGTCACCACCGACGTGCTGCGCCTGGTGCTCGATGGCGGCCGCGTGCTCGACGCGGAGCTGCTGCACTTCCCGCAGACCAAGGACGAAGGCAGCCCGCCGGTTCGCCTGCTGACCGAAGATCCCGCGCATCCGTACAGCGCGATCAGTGGCTGGGCCAGCGAAGACAAGAACACCCCGGTGCCGGGCGCCGACGGCTTCAAGCTGGTCGGTGACACCACCGACTTCGTGCTGGCCAAGGGCCAGAACGAACTGCAGATCCCGTTCGTGTGGACCGCCGACAATGGCGTGACCATCAAGCGCACGCTGACCGTCTCGCGCAACGAGTACGCCGTGCGCTTCAAGGATGAAGTCAGCAACGCCGGCGCCGCACCGTGGAACGGCTATGTCTACCGCACCCTGGACCGCACCCCGACCATCCTGTCGCGGAGCATGACCAACCCGGATTCGTTCAGCTTCAACGGTGCCACCTGGTACGACAACGACAAGAAGTACCAGCGTCGTGCGTTCAAGGACTACCTGGACGACGGCACGCTGAACCAGAACATCACCGGCGGCTGGCTGGCGATGCTGCAGCACCACTTCTTCACCGCCTGGATCCCGCAGAAGGACCAGACCGCGCATTACGTGCTGTCGCAGGTGGCCGGTCGTGACCTGATCGAAGCGCGTGGCCCGGCCTTCACCCTGGCCCCAGGCCAGTCCACCAGCACCGAAGCCCGCCTGTGGGTCGGCCCGAAGCTGGTCAACCTGATTGCCAAGGAAGACGTGCCGGGCCTGGACCGCGTGGTCGACTACAGCCGCTTCTCGATGATGGCGGTGATCGGCCAGGGCCTGTTCTGGGTGCTGAACCAGGTGCACAAGCTGGTCGGCAACTGGGGCTGGGCGATCGTCGGCCTGGTGGTGCTGCTGAAGCTGGTGCTGTACCCGCTGTCGGCGACCCAGTACAAGAGCGGTGCCAAGATGCGCCGCTTCCAGCCGCGCATCGCGCAGCTGAAGGAACGCTATGGCGATGACCGCCAGAAGTTCCAGACCGCGATGATGGAGCTGTACAAGAAGGAAAAGATCAATCCGATGGGCGGCTGCCTGCCGATCCTCATCCAGATGCCGATCTTCTTCGCCCTGTACTGGGTGCTGGTGGAATCGGTCGAACTGCGCCAGGCGCCCTGGTTCGGCTGGATCCAGGACCTGACCGCACGCGACCCGTACTTCATCCTGCCGGTGATCAACGTGGCAGTGATGTGGTTCACCCAGAAGCTGACCCCGGCACCGGGCATGGACCCGATGCAGCAGAAGATGATGCAGTTCATGCCGCTGGTGTTCGGCGTCATGATGGCCTTCATGCCGTCCGGCCTGGTCCTGTACTGGGTGGTCAACGGCGGCCTGGGCCTGCTGCAGCAGTGGTGGATGACCAAGCGCCATGGCGGCGAGCCGGTCCCGGCCACCACCGCGCCGGCCCCGGTCAAAAAGAAGTAATCGGTAGAGCCGGCCGCTGGCCGGCTGACCCCAGCAGAAGCCCGCCGCAAGGCGGGCTTTTCGCATGCGGCGTTAGAATCGCCGGCACACCGTTCCTCCCACCTTCGAGTCCACCATGCCGCGTGCGTCGTCGTTCCGCCTGTTCCTGCCCTCGCTGTTGTTGACGCTGGTTGTTGCCGGCTGCGGCGACAAGGACGCGAAGGCGCCGACGACCACGGTCACCCAGCCCAGCGCGCAGGCTGCGGCCGCCGCCGATCCGGCCGCGGCACCGCTGCTGGCTGCGCTGCAGAAGCAGCTCGACGGCTACCGCCGGATCATCGTGCTGCTGGCCGATGAGGACCAGCAGTCGGCCGCCGACCGCGGCACCTCCACGCGCGTGGGACAGCAGCTGTTCCACGATGGCCTGGAACAACGCTCGGCGATCGCCGCGCAGTTCGACACCCTGCTGCGCGGTACCAGCCCGCAGCGCTTCGCCACCCTCGGCACCGTGCTGGACTACATCGAGTCGGCGCCGGAACTGTTCGACGCTGACCGCCTGGCCTTCCGCGAAGTGCTGCGTGATCTGCATGAGCGCATTGGCACGGATTCGTCGCTGCCGGCGGTGAAGCTGCATCAGCGCGTCGGCGAGGACCTGGAGGCGCTCGACGAGATCGAGCGCAACTACAACCAGGAACTGACCCGCATCTTCAGCCGCTTCGAGCGCACCCGTGCCATCGAGCTGAAGCGTGAGAAGTGGGACGACTACATCGCCCACCTGCACCAGGACTACAGCCGCGAAGCGATCCTGCGCGACTATGGCGTGATCGAGCCGTACCCGATGTCGATGAAGGACAGCGACCGCGAGATCTTCGGCCGCGACCTGCCGGCCAAGACCGTGGTGCTGACCTTCGACGATGGCCCGCACAAGGCCTACACCGATGAAGTGGTGGCCATCCTCAAGCGCTATGACGTGCCGGGCGTGTTCTTCGAGGTAGGTCGCAACCTGGGCAAGGTCGAGGCCGACGGCAAGGTCAGCCTCGGCCCGATGGCGAAGATCAGCCGCAACCTGATGGAAGACGGCTATGCGGTCGGCAACCACAGCCTGACCCACGCCCAGCTGTCGCGCACCACCGGGGATGCGCTGCGCCAACAGGTACTCGACACCGACACGCTGCTGAAGGACGTCGACAGCAAGCGCGCGCCGCTGTTCCGCTTCCCGTACGGCGCGCGCAACGCCGAAGGCCTGCAGCTGCTCAACGAAGCCGGGCTGAAGTCGATCATGTGGAACATCGACTCGATGGACTGGGCCGACCCGGTGCCGGAGTCGATCGTGCAGCGCGTGCTCGACCAGGTGAACAAGGAACAGCGCGGCATCATCCTGTTCCACGACATCCACGACCGTGCGGTGAAGGCGCTGCCGCAGATCCTCGACCGGCTGATCGCCGATGGCTACCAGTTCGCCGGCTGGAATGGCCGCGAGTTCACCGTTGCCCGCGCGCGCAAGGGCGAGGCCAGTGCCGCCACCGTCACCACCGGCTACGAGAAGTCCTGGGCGATCGTGGTCGGCATCGACACCTACGCCAAATGGCCGAAGCTGGAGTACGCCAGCCACGATGCGCAGGCGGTGGCCGATACCCTGACCGGGCAGTTCGGCTTCCCGTCCTCGCAGGTGATCGTGCTGAAGAACGAGCAGGCCACCCGCAACAACATCCTGGCCGCCTTCCACGACCGCCTGGCCGACGACCGCACCGGCAAGAACGATCGCGTCTTCGTGTTCTTCGCCGGCCATGGCGCGACCCGCCAGCTCGCCTCCGGGCGCGACCTTGGCTACATCATCCCGGTCGATTCGGATCCGAAGGAATTCGCCACCGACGCGATCGCGATGACCGACATCCAGAACATCGCCGAAAGCATGCAGGCCAAGCATGTGATGTTCGTGATGGATGCCTGCTACAGCGGCCTCGGCCTGACCCGTGGCGGCCCGTCGTCGTCGTCGTTCCTGCGCGAGAACGCGCGTCGCAGCGCGCGGCAGATGCTGACCGCCGGCGGTGCCGACCAGCAGGTGGCCGATGCCGGCCCGAATGGTCACTCGGTGTTTACCTGGGTGTTGCTGCAGGCGTTGGCTGGCAAGGGCGACCTCAACGGCGATGGCCTGATCACCGGTACCGAACTGGCCGCCTACGTGGCGCCGGCGGTCTCGGCGGTCTCGCACCAGACCCCGGCCTTCGGCAGCCTGCCCGGTTCGCAGGGCGGCGAGTTCGTGTTCCAGGTGCCGGACAGCCAGGAATTCCTCAACGCCGATACGCGCCAGCTGACCGCCGATGCGATCGCGCTGAACAACAAGGTGGATGCGGCCAGTGAGGCCAAGGGCAGCCAGGCACCGGTGACCGTGGCCGACCTGCAGGGTGGCAAGGCCAAGCTGGTGGTGCCCACCGCCGGCCCGGCATCCGACCGCCAGCGCGCGCAGCAGGCCAACGACCGCGGCCTGCAGCTGTACCGCGAGAAGCAGTACGACGAGGCGGCCGCGCAGTTCACCGAGGCGCTGAAGCTGCGCCCGGACTTCGCCCAGGCCGCCAACAACCTCGGTTTCGTCTACTACCGCCAGCAGCGCTATGCCGAAGCGGCGCGCTGGCTGGAGAACACACTGAAGATCGACCCCTCGCGCGCCGTGGCCTATCTCAACCTGGGCGACGCCTACTTCAACGCCGGCGACAAGGCCAAGGCCAAACAGGCCTACACCACCTACCTGGCGCTGCAGCCGCAGGGCAGCGGCGCGGCCCAGGCGCGTGCGCAGCTGGAGAAACTCTGAGCCATGAACGACGCGATCCGCACCGACACCATCGTGGCCATCGCCAGTGCGCCCGGCGCGGGTGGTGTTGGCCTGCTGCGCCTGTCCGGCCCGCGTGCCGCAGCGATTGCCAATGCGCTGGGTGCACCTGCACTGCGTCCGCGCCACGCGCACTACGCGCGCCTGCGTGATGCCGACGGCGAGGTCATCGACGATGGCATCGTGCTGTGGTTCCCGGCACCGAACAGCTTCACCGGCGAAGAGGTGGTGGAACTGCAGGGCCATGGCAGCCCCGTGCTGCTGCAGCAACTGGTCGCGCGCTGCATCGCGCTCGGTGCACGCCAAGCGCGCCCGGGCGAGTTCAGCGAACGTGCGTTCCTCAACGGCAAGCTCGACCTGGCCCAGGCCGAGGCCATCGCCGACCTGATCGCGGCGGGCGACAACCGTGCCGCGCGCGCTGCACGCCGTTCGCTGGACGGCGTGTTCTCGCGCCGCATCGAGGCCGTGGTCGAACAGTTGGTGCTGCTGCGCATCCATGTGGAAGCGGCCATCGACTTCGCCGACGAACCGCTGGATACCCTCGGTGGCGCACAGGTGCGCCGTGGCCTGGAACAGGCGCGCGGCGATCTTGCTCTGCTGCGGCGGGATGCCGAACGTGGCCGTCGCCTGCGCGACGGCCTGCATGCGGTGCTGATCGGTCCGCCGAACGCGGGCAAGAGTTCATTGCTCAATGCGCTGGCCGGCAGCGAGCGCGCCATCGTTACCGACATCGCCGGCACCACCCGCGACACGCTGCGCGAGACCATCCGCCTGGACGGCCTGGAGCTGACCCTGGTCGACACTGCGGGCCTGCGCGACGGCGGCGACGCCATCGAACGCGAAGGCATGCGCCGCGCGCACGTGGAAATCGAGCGCACCGACCTGGCGCTGATCGTGCTGGATGCGCGCGATCCGGCGGCCGGCGAAGCAGCGCTGGGCGATGCCGTGGCGGCGGTGCCGCACAAGGTCTACATCCACAACAAGTCGGATCTGCTGACGGCGCTGCCGACGCTGGACGATCCGGACCGCGTGTTCGTTTCCGCCGCCACCGGCGCCGGACTCGAAGATCTGCACGCGCGCCTGCGCTCGATTGCGTCGGCCGGGGCAGGCGAGCAGGTGGACGGCGAGTTCTCCGCACGCACCCGCCACGTCGATGCGATCGAGCGCGCGCAGGAGCATGCGCAGCGCGCCGATGGTGAGCTGGCGCATGAGCACCTGGAACTGGCCGCCGAGGAACTACGGCTGGCGCATGACGCGCTGGGCGAGATCACCGGGCAGATGAGTGCCGATGACCTGCTGGGAAGGATCTTCTCCAGCTTCTGCATCGGCAAGTAAGGTCGGGGTCAGATCCCCGGAGGGATCTCTGACCCCGTCATCGATCAATCGCGCGGCTCATGCTCTGGCTGGCGCCAACCTTCGCCCTGGCAGGTGCCAACCTTCGCTCTGGTAGGTGCCAACCTTGGTTGGCACAGGGCGTCCGGGGTCATGGACGCCGGCTGGCAGAGCGCCGACCAAGGTCGGCGACTACCGGATCCATGGGGTCCCCCGCCTGTCACATTGCCGCCGCATACTGACGCCCATCACATACCGCTTGGGGAAGTCGCAGTGAAGTCGTGGGGTTGTGCGTTGCTGTTGTCGCTGGCCGTGGCACCATCGGTGGCCATGAGTGCTGAATCCTCCACCCCGGCCGCGCACAAGGTGTCGGTCTATGGCCACCGCGGGGCAAGCGCACTGCTGCCCGAGCACACCCTGGCGGCCTATGCGCAGGCCATCGCCGATGGCGCCGACTACATCGAACCGGACCTGGTGATGACCAAGGACGGGGTGATGGTGGCCCGCCACGAGAACGAGATCAGTGGCACCACCGATGTCGCCTCGCATCCGGAATTCGCCAGCCGCCGGACCAGCAAGGTCATCGACGGGCAGAAGGTCGATGGCTGGTTCACCGAAGACTTCACCCTGGCCGAGCTGAAGACGCTGTACGCGCGTGAGCGCCTGCCGGAACTGCGCAGCACCGCCTACGATGGCCAGTTCCGCATCGCCAGCCTCGACGAGATCCTGGCCTTCCTGGTGCAACAGGCCGGCCGCGCCAACCGCGGCATCGGCCTGGTGCCGGAGATCAAGCATCCGACCTACTTCCAGTCGATCGGCCTGCCGATGGAAGACAAGCTCCTGACCGCGCTGCGCGGCAACGCCTATACCAACGTGGGCCCGGTCACCATCCAGTCGTTCGAGACCGCCAACCTGCGCTACCTGCGCGGCAAGATCGGGCGGGGCAGCAACATCCGCCTGCTGCAGCTGCTGTGGAAGGGCGATACGCAGCCGGCCGACATCGCCAAGGCCGGTGGCACGCTGACCTACGCGCAGATGATGACGCCGGCCGGACTGAAGGACATTGCCAGCTACGCCGACAGCATCGGCCCGGAGCTGCGCTCGATCATTCCGCTGGACGCCAAGGGTGCACTGGGGACACCGACCACGCTGGTACAGGACGCACATGCAGTGGGCCTGATGGTGATTCCGTATACCTTCCGCCCGGAGAACCATTTCCAGGCCAGCAACCTGCGCAAGGGCGCCGACAACGCGCGCAATGCCGAGGGGTCAATTGCCGAGATGCGCGCCTACCTGGCCACCGGCATCGATGCCTTCTTCACCGACGACCCGGCACTGGGCCGGCAGGCGGTGGATGGGATGGGCGCGGCGGGGAATGCGGCGAACTGACGGGCTCTGGTAGATGCCAACCTTGGTTGGCACACGCCAGGAGTGCCGACCAAGGTCGGCCACTACCGGTTCATGAGGTTGCCGGCCAGCGGCCGGCACTACCGGTCACCTCAACCGCGGGGGTCTTCCGGCCGACGGAACGGGATCACCACGTAGTCCTGGCCCTCGCGCGGCTGCCACAGCACCGGCACGCGCTGCGGTGACGGCGGTTCCAGCTCGTCGTCGGCCAGCGGCTCGACCTCGTCTTCTTCATCTTCCCAGCTGTAGCGCGGGCGCGGCGGCAGCGGGTCGGCGTTGCGGAACAGCAGTGCGGCGATGATGCCGGCGAAGGCGCCGCCCATGTGCGACTGCCAGGACACGCCGTCGGCGTGCGGCAGGATGGTCATCAACATGCCGCCGTAGAACAGCATGCCGATCAGGCCGGTGGCGATCGCCGCGCGATCGCGGCGCAGCAGGCCGAGGCTGGCCAGCAGGAACATCAGGCCATGGGTGACGCCGCTGGCGCCCAGGTGCACGCTGCCCGGATTGCCCAGCATCCACGCACCGATGCCCGAGCCCAGCCACAGCAGGGGCAGGGCGCGCACGGTGGCTTTCGGGTAGACGCTGCCGGCCAGTGTGCCGAGGATCAGGATCGCGATGCTGTTGGCGGCGATGTGCTCGACCGAGGCATGCAGCATCGGGCCGCCGATCAGGCCGAGCAGGCCCTTGGCTTCCAGCGGCGCGACCGCCCACGGTCGCCAGTCGAAGGTGCCCTGCAGGGCGAACACGGCCACCAGTACCAGCACGGCGGCCAGGCTGACATTGAACGCCCGCAGGATGCGTGAGCGGTCATTGCGGGGCGCCGGCGCGTCGCCGGCGGGCAGGGGCGCGTTGTTGTTCATACCTCAGCAATGGCGGTGGTTGGCGCGAAACCAAGGCCACCGCGGCGGGAGAGTGGAAACGGCCGGCGGGACAATCCCACCGGCCGTGCCATCCAGCGGGTCGGGCTCAGGCCTGGCCTTCGCCTTCCTTCGGCGGGTACTTCAGGCTCAGCACCACGGTCGCGGCGATGATCACCGCCACCACGCCCAGCGACACCGGGGTCGGGATCTTGAACAGGTCGATGATCATCATCTTGATGCCGATGAAGCCCAGCACCAGCGCCAGGCCATACGGCAGCAGGTGGAAGCGGTCGGCCATGCCGGCCAGCAGGAAGAACATCGCGCGCAGGCCCAGCACCGCGAACACGTTGGAGGTGAGCACGATGAACGGGTCGGTGGTGATCGCGAAGATCGCCGGGATGCTGTCCACCGCGAAGATCACGTCGGTGACCGCGATCAGGATCAGCACCGCGAACAGCGGAGTGAACCAGCGCACGCCATCACGCTTCACGCTCAGCGCATTGCCCGCGTAATCCGGCAGCAGGCGCAGGTGCTTGCGCATCCAGCGCAGGGCCGGGTTGGTCTCCAGGTCCGGCTCCTGGCCGGCGGCAAACCACATCTTCCAGCCGGTGAACAGCAGGAAGGCACCGAACACGTAGAGCAGCCAATGGAACTGGCTGATCAGCACGCTGCCGGCGAAGATCATGATCGTACGCAGCACGATCGCGCCCAGGATGCCGATGATCAGCACCTTCTGGCGCTGCTCCTCCGGCACTGCGAAGTAGCTCATGATCATCAGGAAGACAAAAATATTGTCGACCGCCAGCGCCTTCTCGACCAGATAACCGGTCAGGAATTCGAGGCCGACCTTGTTGGCCACCACCTGGCCGGCGGTCTCATTCAGGTAGTACCAGAGGCCCGCATTGAACAGCAGGGCCAGCGCGACCCAGCCGATGGACCACCACAGGGCCTCCTTGAAGGTGACCTTGTGCGGCCCACCATGGCGCATCAACACGAGGTCGACCAGCAGGGCGATGACCACCACCGCTGCGAAGCCGCCCCACAACCACACGTTACCGATCGTCTGCATTGGGAATGTCCGTTGGAAAGATGAATGCCAGGCCGGACGGCGAGGATCTGCAACGGAGGATCGGGAGGGGGATCCAGGGACAGAGCTTCGCCAGTACGGCGAAGGTCTCGCTCGCAGTTCCAGTCGGCTGGAACTGCCGTTGCACCGGAGCCTGCGGGCTCGAAATGACGGCGACAACGTCTGGGAGCTACTCCCCTTCTGGCGCCGATTCTGCGGCCTGGCCGGGCTGCCGTCAAATGCCGGGTGGCCGGGGTCCCCGCTCTGGTAGGTGCCAACCTTGGTTGGCATGCCGGCCGGGGTCAGAGCCCCTGCGGGGATCTGACCCCGGTGCCCGGTTTACAATAGGTGGATGAATACCCCCCTTCCGATTGTCCGCCTCAAGAATGCGTGGCGTTCCAGCCACCCGTGGATCTTCCAGAAATTGGTCGAGAAGCCGACCGTCCGGCCCAAGCCCGGTTCCATCGTCGACGTGGTCGGCATCGATGGCGAGTTCATTGGCCGCGGGTTCTACAACGGGCACTCGCGCATTGCCGTGCGCATCCTCGAAACCGACCAGAACGTGCCGGTGGATGCCGGCTGGTTCTCGCGCAAGATCGCCCAGGCGGTGTCGCTGCGCCGTGAGGTGCTGAAGCTCGATGCGGTGTCCGACGCCTGGCGCGTGGTGCACAGCGAAGGCGACGGCCTGTCCGGCCTGGTGGTCGATCGTTACGGCGACCTGGTGGTGGTCGAATTCTTCGCCGCCGGCATGTTCCGCCACCGCGAATGGATCTACGACGCCCTGCGCGAACAGTTCCCGGGCTGCCGCTTCCACAGTTTCGCCGACGAGCACGTGCAGAAGCAGGAAAGCTTCGACTTCCACGGCAACACCACCACCGAAGCGTCGGTGATCACCGAGTACGGCATCAAGTTCCGCGCCGACCCGGCCGGTGCACACAAGACCGGCTTCTTCGCCGACCAGCGCGAGAACCGCGAGTGGCTGAGCCAGCAGGTGGAAGGCAAGAGCGTGCTGGACCTGTGCTGCAACACCGGCGGTTTTGCGGTGTATGCGGCGGCGCGCGGCGCCTCGGACGTGGTCGGCATCGACATCGATGAAGACGTCATCCAGATTGCCAAGGGCAATTCGCGCCTGAATAACGTGCGCCCGAAGTTCATCCAGTCCGACATCTTCCCGTGGCTGCGCGACGCCGCCAACCGCGGCGAGCAGTACGACGTGGTGATCCTTGACCCGGCGAAGATGACCCGCGACCGTGACCAGGTGATCACCGCGCTGAAGAAGTACCTGGACATGAACAAGCTGGCGCTGGGCGTGGTCAAGCCCGGTGGCCTGTTCGCCACGTTCTCCTGCACCGGCCTGGTGGCCGAGGACCAGTTCCTCGACATGCTGCGCCGCGCGGCCTATTTCTCCGGCCGCACGATCCAGATCCTGAAGGTGGCCGGTGCCGGTCCGGATCATCCGTTCATGGCCCACGTGCAGGAATCGCGTTACCTGAAGGCCGTGTTCTGCCGCGTGGTGGACTGATTCCAACCTGTAGAGTCGAGCCCTGCTCGACGCGCGCGGTGCTTGGCCAGATCAGATCAGCCGAGCATGGCTCGGCTCTACAAATCCATGGCCCCCCGCCTGCAGCGCCAGGGAATTGCCCGGTTGATCACCGGCGGCGCGCGCCTCAGGGCTGCGCGCCCGCCTGTGCCGGTGGCGCCTGCAACTGCTGCAGCAGGCCGTTGATCACCCGGGCCCGGCCGCGCACGTGATAGCCCAGGGTGGTCAGGCCGATGCCAGCGATGACCAGCAGCAGCAGTGACCAGGCGATCGCTGTGCCGATGAAGTGCAGCGCGCCCATGCGCAGCCAATGGTCACGCAGCCACGCTTGGCTGCGCACCGAATAGGGGACCTTGGCTTTGGCTTCAAAGCGCGCACGGATGACATCGGGCACCGCGATACCGATGTCCTCGCCGCGGGCGATGGCCTGGCCGATATCGTTCAAGGGGATGCTGGGTCTTGCCAGCGAGCGCTGCGCCTGCAGGTAGCCCTGCCATTGCGGGCTGAGTGTCGTGAAACCCGGGCTGTCGATGAGCTTGCCGAGCTGGCTGCTGTCGAGCTTCGTGCCATCGCCAGCGTCAGCCCGGCTGAAGTCGGGACTGACGATTCCGTTGCCGAACAGCAAGCCGACCAGCAACGAGCCACCAATCACGAACGAGAAGGTGAAGTGGCGTACGCCGCGGTTGAGCAGCACCCTGCGCAGGCCGAATCCCATCCAGAACAGCAACCCGCCAAAGAGGATCAGGCTGGCCAGCAGCAGCATGGCAGACGTGCCGGGATCAGTACCGTAGCCGGCCGGCACGTGTGCCGAGGGCGGACTGCCGGTCAGCCCCTGCAGGAATATCATGGACAGCAGCGCCGTGGCCGGCAGCACCGCCAGACACGCCAGACCCAGGGTGCGTGCGAACGAACCCCGGCGATACAGCGCGCGCAGCCCGGGAACGGCTTCGACCCGCGGCTGCAGTTCCGCCGGTACCCTCAGTGGGTCGGGCCGGGACGTGATCATGCCGGTTCTCCGGAAGTGCGCAGCAGCTGCTGCAGGGCCTGTTTCAACTGGTCCTGTGCCTGCGAGGCGCGGGCGACCATCTGCGGGCTGGCGTTGTCGTTGTTGTGCAGGGCGAGGATGGTCTGGCGCCAGATCGGCAGCAGGATCTGCACCGTCTCGCTGTAGCGGTCCAGCAGTTCGATGGCGTGGTTGCGCGCCAGCTGCACCTGGATCCGGCTCATCGAATGGCTGGCCAGCAGTGCGGTGAGGTTGGCGATGCGGCGCTGCAGGCGCTCCACCGGTCGATCCAGCACCATCGGATCGTCACTGGCACCACTGCCCGGAGGCAGTTCCTGCAGGAACTGCACGCCCGCATCGATGTAGATCTGCAAGTGGGCGCCCTGCACGTCATGCAGCTCCAGCTGTGCGTTCAACCGATCGACGCTGCCGCGCACCGCGATCGCCTGGCGTTCGATCTCGGCCAGGACGTCACCGTTTCCCCCCAGCGCGATGCGTCGACGCAGGCGTTGCTCGATGTCGGCGCCAGTGAACCGGTCCCACCAGCCAGCGCGTTCCAGCAGTGCATTGGGGTCATGCTCGGAGAGGCGGCTGACCAGTTCAGCCAGCGCCTTGGCCAACGCGTTGGCACTACCGTCCTGCCAAGCGGGCTCCGCACTGGCGCTGGCCAGTTCGGCCGGGCCATAGCGACCGATGTCGATGCGACCGGCGAACAGGACCGGCAGCACATCGCGCTTGAGCTGTTCGACGCAGGGCCCGGCGGCAACCGGGTGTTCGCTGGGGAGTGGTGGAGGGACAGGATGCGGCATCAAGGTTCCGTTCCAGGGGCAATGCAGTGCGGGGCCGTCAGTGCCGTTAGCGGCTGCCGCCGAGTGTAATGGAGCACGCGTGCTGTCGTCCGGCACTACCCCGGGCCACCCTCACGGCGCTATGGTCGGCGTCTCCCAATATCGGTGGATGCCCATGCCTTCGTTGCGTCGCTTGTCCGTCGTGCTTGCCCTGGCGCTGTGCGCGCCACTGTCCGCCCACGCCATCGAGTTCAGCGCGCAGGAGCTGGCCCGTGCCAAGACCCTGCAGCAGCGCCTGGTGACCCTGGACAGCCATCTGGATACGCCGGCCAACTTCGGTCGCAGCGGCTTCGACATCGAACAGCGGCATGACCGAAACGCGCTTTCGCAGGTGGACTACCCGCGCATGGTCGAGGGCGCGCTGGACGGCGGCTTCTGGGCGATCTACACCGATCAGGGCGATCGCAGCCCCGCCGCGCACCTCGCGGAGCGTGACCATGGCCTGCAGCGGCTGCTGGAGATCCGCGAAATGCTGGCCGCCAACCCCGAGCGCTTCGCGTTGGCATTGACGGCCGATGACGCGGCGCGGATCAAGGCCGCCGGCAAGCGCGTGGTCTACATCAGCATGGAAAACGCCAGCCCGCTGGTGGAAGACCCGAGCCTGCTTTCGTTCTACCACCGCGCTGGCCTGCGCCTACTCAGCACCGTGCACTTCGCCAACAACGAGCTCGCCGATTCGGCCACCGATCCGAAGGGCGCCGAGTGGAAAGGCCTGAGCCCGGCGGGCAAGGACCTGGTGCGGCAGGCGGTGAAGCTGGGCATCGTGATCGACCAGTCGCATGCGTCCGACTCGGTGTTCGACGACCTGCTGGCGATGATGCCGGTGCCGTTCGTGCTGTCGCACAGCTCGGCCAAGGCGGTCTACGACCACCCGCGAAATCTTGATGACGCGCGGCTGCGCAAGCTGGCCAAGGCCGGTGGCGTGATCCAGGTGAACGCCTATGGCGGCTACCTGATCGACACCGCGAAGACGCCCGAGCGCAAGCAGGCCGAAGAAGCGCTGAGCAAGCAGCTGGGCGGCTGGGAAGGAATGGGCATCGAGCAGGGCGTGGCCCTGCTGAAGGCCGAGCAGGCGCTGGACCACGAGCATCCGGTGCGCCATGCCAGCCTGGACGATTTCTTCGCCCACTTCGAGCACATCCTCAAGGTGGTAGGCCCCGAGCACGTGGGCATCGGCCTGGACTGGGATGGCGGCGGTGGCCTGAGTGACCTGCCCGATGTCAGCCAGCTGCCGAAGATCACTGCGTGGCTGCTGCGCAAGGGCTATACCGAGAAGCAGATTGCCGGCATCTGGGGCGACAACCTGCTGCGGGTGATGCGCCAGGCGCAGGACTACGCCGCAAAGCAGGGCGGTTGACCGCCCTGGGGTAGTGCCGGCCGCTGGCCGGCACTGGCCGTATCAACAGGATGCGAGGTGCCGGCCAGCGGCCGGCACTACCGGTGAACCGGTTATTTCGCGATCAGCGCGTGGCGACGGCTGTACAGGAAGTACAGCACCAGGCCGGCCAGGTTCCACAACAGGAAATACAGCTGGGTGGTGTGCGGCAGGCTGATGAACAGATAGATGCAGCCCAGCGCGGCCAACGGGCCGACCACGAAGGCCAGCGGCGTACGGAAGGTACGTTCGCGGTTCGGCTCGCGCAGGCGCAGCACCACCAGGCAGATGCCCACGGCGGTGAACGCGGCCAGGGTGCCGGCATTGGCCAGGGCGGCGATCTCGTCCAGGCGGGCCACGCCGGCCAGCGCCGACACCACCACCGCGGTGAACAGCGTGGTCGCCACCGGCGTGCCGGTACGTGCGTTGACCTTGGACAGGCTGCGCGGCAGCAGGCCATCGCGGCTCATCACGAAGAAGATGCGGCTCTGGCCGTACAGGAAGGCCAGCAGCACCGTCGGCAGCGCGATGATCGCGATCACGCCGATCACCATCGCGGCGGTCGGATGGCCCAGCTGGCGCATGATCAGGGCCAGCGGCTCGGCACTATGGCCGAACACCGCGTAGCTCATCGCACCGACGGCCGCGAGCGCGACCAGCACGTAGACGATGGTGCAGCCGATCATCGAACCGATGATGCCGATCGACAGGTCGCGGCCCGGGTTCTTGGTTTCCTCGGCAGCAGTGGAGATCGCATCGAAGCCATAGAACGCGAAGAAGATGATCGCCGCTGCCGCCATCACGCCGTGTTCGACGCCATCGGGGCCGATCGACTTGGCGAAACCGTACGGCATGAACGGCTGCAGGTTGTTGCTGTCGAACGCGGGCAGGGCCACCGCCACGAAGATGGCCAGCGCGATCAGCTTGAACACCACCAGGATGGCGTTGAGGGTGGCGCTTTCCTTGGTGCCGGCCATCAGCATCCCGGCCACCAGCCAGGTGATGATGATCGCGGGCAGGTTGATCATGCCGCCTTCCACGTGCGGACCGGCCGCCAGCCACGCGGGCAGGTGCACGTTCCAGCCGAACTGGGTGTGGACCCATTCGAGGAAGCCGACGAAGTAGCCGGACCAGCCCACCGCCACGGTACTCACCACCAGCGAGTACTCCAGGATCAGGCTCCAGCCCACCACCCAGGCGAACACCTCGCCCAGCGCGCTGTAGCTGTAGGTGTAGGCACTGCCGGCGGCCGGCATCATCGTCGACAGCTCGGCGTAGGACAGTGCCGCACAGGCGCAGACCGCACCGGCGATGGCGAAGGAGATCAGCACGGCCGGGCCGGCCAGGTTGGCACCGACACCGATCAGCGTGTAGATGCCGGTGCCAACGATGGCACCGATGCCCAGCGCGATCAGGTGCGGCCAGCTGAGTGTCGGGATCAGACGCCTGCCGGCTTCGTGGACGGTGACGGAATCTAGGGACTTGCGCCGGAACAGGGACATGCAGGCCTCGGAAGGGGTGACTAAGAACGACAAGTTCCCGAGTGTGACCGAACGCAGCGCAGCATTACCACTGACGGGGGTCATGCGAGGGTCAGATGCGTCACCGGCGCGGCTGTACTCCGAGCATTCTGCCGGAATCGGCACAAATTCTGGCAGGATTCGAAATGATTCGATCCCTCAAGGCGAGCCGGGAGGCGCTTGAAGCGTGAGAGCAGGGGCCAGATCGATGCTGACCCGCTGCGAATCAACCACTGGCGCCGCACCTTGGGTTCTCAACTGGCCCACCAGTACTTCGAAGCCCTGCGCGCGGCCGAACGCGTGCTCGTCCAGGGTCAACGGCAGCAGCTGCAGGAAGTCGAATCGTCCCGATGGCAGTTGCTGGGGTCCCGGGAAATGCAACGACGGAACGAAGACGGCCGCCTGCAGCATGCTCCCTGCGTGATCCACCGGCCCCCCCAGCTTCAGCCGGTCCCATGGCGCCAACGGATTGCCGGGCATGCGTGAGTGGCACAGCAGCAGGTGGTACGCGGTGAACCAGCGCAAGGTGGTCAGTGCCCAGGTCGCTTCTTCCTGCGTCTCAAGCATCAGTTCGATGCCCAACCCCGAATCGCCATCTTCGTGCCGCCCTTCCCAGGGGTTGGACAGGCCGGAACTGACATAGATCCAGTGCCTTCGATCACCGTGCGGAGGGCAGGCATTGACGCCGACATGCAGCCAGCGCGGGTCGATCTGGTCCTGCTTGAAGACGTTGCGCAGCAGATCCATGTCGATCGGATAGATCCCCGGCCCGGTATCGCCGAACAACCGCCGGTACAGCGTCTCCTCCCGATATTCCCAGCTGCGCTCCAGCAGGGTGTCGTCGTCCATGGTGCTCACTCGGCCACCTTGCCGGGCCAGCGGCAGCCGTCTTCCTGCCAGGCCTCGACGTCATCGTGGAAGGTGGTGCGACGTCCGTCGCGGCTACGCTCGTAGCTCAGGTCCAGCACCAGCGCGCCCTGCGTGCTCAGCAGGTAGCGGCCGTTGAGGCGCCCGTTGATGCGCTCTTCCCAGACGCTGTCGAACTGGTAGGGGCGGTCTTCGGCCAGCACCGTGGTCTCCATTGAAACCCGGCGCAGCAGCAGGCGTTCGCGCTGCCCGGCATAGCGAACGTCGGCCTGGCCGTCATCCAGCCAACGCCATTCCAGATGGATGCCGTCATTGCGGCCGCCGCTCAGGCAGCGATGATCCTGTGCGGTGGCCGCCGGGGCGGTCGTGTTGGCCAGAAGCAGCAGGGCGCCCATCGCCGTCGGCCAGGGTTTCATCCGTTCAGCCCCAACCGGATGCCGAACCCCACCAGGAACAGGCCTGCCACACGGCGCAGCGCATCGCTGATCCGTGGATGCTGGATCAGGCGGCGACGGGCCAGGTTGCCCACGCCGATCAGCATCGAGCAGTAGGCGATGCTGACCACCAGAATGATGCCGGCCAGCGCAGCGAAGGTGGCGATGCCCTGGTGTGCCTTCGGATCGATGAACAACGGCAGGAAGGCCATGTAGAACAGGATCGCCTTCGGGTTGAGCAGGCTGACCAGGATCGCCTGCTGGAAGTAGCGGCCCGGCTGCATGCGGATCGGGCCGGCGTCGCCGCTCTCGTGCTTCGGTGTGCGCAGCAGGCTGATGCCGACCCACACCAGGTAGGCCGCACCGAGGTACTGCACCGCGTGGAACACCAGCGGGTTGGCCTTGAGCAGCGCCGCCACGCCCGCCAACGCCAGCCACATCAGGATCTGGTCGCCGACCAGCAGGCCGGCCAGCGCGGTGTAGCCGCCGCGCACGCCGCCACGGCCGGTGGCGGTCAGCAGCGTGAAGGTACCGGGGCCGGGCAGGGCAAGAAACACCAGCACAGCGACCAGAAACGTCCACAGGTCCTGGATGCCCATCCACGGCATGGCGGCGTTCTCTTGTTACGGGGGGCCGCCATTGTCGGCCAGTGCCGCCGTTGGCGACAGGGGGCGGGTGAGGCCAGTGGGCATGCCAGACAGCAGCGGTTGCAGGTGCTGGCGCAGTTGCGCGTGCAGCTGCCGCACGGCCGGTGAGAACTGCTTGCGGTGCGGGCACACCAGCTGCAGCGGAATGCTGCTGCCAACACCGTCGAGCAGCAGCTGCAGGCGCCCGGCCAGCACGTCCTCGCGCAGGTCCAGCCAGGACTTGTAGGTGATGCCTTCGCCGGCCACGGCCCAGCGTCGCACTACATCGGCATCGTCGCAGACCAGGGGGCCGCGCACCGGGATCACGCTGCGACGCCCTTCGACCTCGAATGACCAGCGATCGTAGGCGCGGCCGTTGAGTTGATAGACCAGGCAGTCGTGCTCGCGCAGATCCTCCAGGCGGGTGGGCGTGCCACGCCGCTGCAGGTAATCGGGCGAGGCTGCGAGTACGCGCCGGTTGCCTTCCAGCAGCGGCAGGGCGACGTAGCTGGCGTCGTCGAAGTGGCCGATGCGGATGGCCACATCGACCGGATCGCGGAACACATCGGCCACCTCGTCGGACAGGCGCAGGTGCAGGCGCAGCCGCGGGTGCGCAGCGCGGAAGGCGCTCAGCCAGGGCAGCAGCAGGTTGCGGCCGAGGTCCGAGGGGGCCGACAGCTGCAGGGTGCCGTGCAGCTCGGTGTCCTCTCCCTGCACGCGCGCCTGGCCCTCACGCAGGGTGGACAGCACGTCCTGCGCGTACGGCAGGTACAGCGCGCCCTCGCCGGTGAGGCGCAGGCTGCGGGTGGTGCGCACGAACAGGCGCAGATCCAGCTCGCGTTCCAGCCGCGCCACCGCCGCGGCGACCTGCCCGGGCAGCAGGTCGGCCTCGCGCGCCGCCTGCGAGAAGCTGCCCAGTGCGGCAGTGCGGACGAACAGCTGCAGATCGTCGAAGCGGATCATCTTCATTGCCAGAGTGAAAGTGCTGCCCGATTCTGCGCCTTTCTGTGGGAGCGCGTGCGGCGCAACCTGTCGCCTCCTTCCCCACTGGACCGCTGCCATGCGCGCCATTGCCTACACCCAAGCCGGCCTGCCGATCGATGATGCCCAGGCCCTGATCGACATCGAACTGGAGCTGCCGCTGCCCGGCCCGCGTGACCTGCGCGTGGCGGTACGTGCGGTGGCGGTGAACCCGGTCGACACCAAGGTCCGTCGCGGCGTGGCCACCGATGGCCCGCGCGTGCTGGGCTGGGATGCGGTCGGCATCGTCGACGCGGTGGGCAGCGAGGTGACCCTGTTCCAGCCCGGCGATGCGGTCTACTACGCCGGCGTCATCGATCGCCCGGGCAGCAACGCCGAGTACCAGCTGGTGGACGAACGCAGCGTCGGCCGCAAGCCGGCCAGTCTGGATGACGCCGCCGCCGCCGCGCTGCCACTGACCGCGATCACCGCCTGGGAGCTGTTGTTCGACCGCCTGAGAATTCCCGAGGGCGGGGGCGAAGGCCAGACCCTGCTGGTGATCGGCGCTGCCGGCGGTGTCGGTTCGATCCTGGTGCAGCTGGCGCGGAAGCTGACGAAACTGACGGTGATCGGCACCGCCTCGCGTCCGGATACCCAGGACTGGGCCTACGCAATGGGTGCACACCATGTGATCGACCACAGCCTGCCGCTGGCTGAGGGCCTGGCGCGGCTCGGCATCAGCGAGGTACAGCACGTGGCCAGCCTGACCCACTCCGACCAGCACTACGCGCAGATCGTGGAACTGCTGGCGCCGCAGGGCCAGCTGGGCCTGATCGATGATCCCGGCCAGGTCGATGTGATGGCGCTCAAGCGCAAGGCCCTGTCCCTGCACTGGGAATCGATGTTCACCCGGCCGCTGTACAGGACCGCCGACATGCAGCGCCAGCACGACCTGTTGAACCGGGTGGCCGAGCTGATCGACATGGGCGTGCTGCAGACCACCCTGGGCGAGCACTTCGGGCGCATCGACGCGGCCAACCTGCGGCGTGCCCACGCGCTGCTGGAGAGCCACCGCGCCAAGGGCAAGATCGTGCTGGAAGGCTGGTAACGCAGGTTGTTCCCGCGCACTCGGGGTCAGATCCCTTTCCCGTTGGGAAAGGGATCTGACCTCTGCCTCAGGCCACGCCGTTGTCGACGTGTTCGGCGAAACCGGGCTGCTGGCGCAGGCGCTCGAACCACGCCGCGAGGTGTGGCAGCACGGGCTTGTGGCCGGGTGTGCTGCGCCAGCGTTGGGTCGACAGCCCGAGCACGATGTCGGCCAGAGTGAAGGTGTTGCCCGCCACATGGCCGTCGGTAGTGGCCAGCTGTGCATCAAGCACACCCATCAGCCGGTTCCACTGCGCCAGGCTGGCCTCGGCGCGGGCGTCATCCGGATAGTCCGGATGCTGGCGCACGCGCGCCATGAATACATGGCGCCAGGCGCTGTTGAGGTCGCTGGCCTGCCAGTCCATCCATTGCTCCACCCGTGCACGGGCCTGCGCCGTGGCGGGCAGCAGGTCCTCGCGTCCGCCGCGTGTGGCCAGGTAGCGGCAGATGCTGTTGGATTCCCACAGCACGAAGTCGCCATCGCGCAGCACCGGCACCTGCCGGTTCGGGTTCAGCGTGGCCAGCATGTCCGGCAGTGGCGCTGGCTCGTGCTGTACATGCAGGTCCAGCCCGGCACACAGCCACAGCACCTTGCGCACATTGATTGAGGTGGGCTTTCCGTACAGAGCGAGCATGGTCCTGACGCAGCAGCTGAGACTCGGCCAGCCTACACTTGCCCCATGCAAACCGAATATCTGCTCATTGGCGGCCTGCTATTGGCCGTGCTCATCCTGCAGCTGGTCGCCCTGCTGCGCCGCCCGCCGCATGACCGCCTGGAACAGGCCGTGCGCGAGGAGGCGCGGGCCGGGCGTAGCGAGCTGCGCGAACAGCTCGATGGCTTCGCCCGCGCGCTGACCGATCTGTCCACCCGCACCGACCAGCGCCTGGACCTGCTACGTGAAGCGCTGGGTGAAGATGCCCGCAAGGCGCGCGCCGAAGCGGCCGAGAGCCAGCAGCGGGGCGCCGCGTTGATGGGGCAGCGGCTGCAGGAACTGCGCGGCCAGCTGGAGACCTTCGGCCAGCAGCAGGAAGCGCGCATCCATGCGTTTGGCCAGCAGCTGCAGGAGCTCACCGGGCGTACCGATACCCAGCTCGGCGCGCTGCGCCAGACCCTGGTGGACGATGCACGCAAGGGCCGCGAGGAAGGCGCGCAATCGCAGCAGCGCCTGACCGAGAACCTGGGCCTGCGCCTGCAGGAGCTGACCCAGCGCAACGAGCAACGCATCGCCGAGATGCGTGCCACGCTGGAAGAACAGCTGCGCGCGCTGCAGAACGACAATGCGCAGAAGCTGGAGCAGATGCGCCACACCGTGGACGAGAAGCTGCAGTCGACGCTGGAAACGCGGCTGGGCAACTCCTTCAAGCTGGTTTCCGAGCGCCTGGAGCAGGTCCAGCGCGGCCTCGGCGAGATGCAGCAGCTGGCCACCGGCGTCGGCGACCTCAAGCGCGTGCTGACCAACGTCAAGAACCGCGGCAGCTGGGGCGAAGTGCAACTGGAGAACATCCTCGAGCAGACGCTCACCCAGGAGCAGTATGCGCGTGCGGTGAAGGTGCGCCCGGATAGTGGCGAGATGGTCGATATCGCGGTGCGCCTGCCGGGCCGCAGCAGCGACGATACGCCGGTATGGCTGCCGATCGACTCCAAGTTCCCGCGTGAAGACTACGAGCGCCTGCTGGACGCGCAGGAACAGGGCGACGCCGAGGGCGTACGCCTGCAGGGCATCCAGCTTGAACGCGCGGTGCGCGTGCAGGCCAAATCGATCTGCGACAAGTACATTGCGCCGCCGCACACCACCGACTTCGCGGTGATGTTCCTGCCCACCGAAGGCCTGTATGCCGAAGTGATCCGGCGCCCGGGCCTGGTCGATCTGCTGCAGCGGGAGCACCGCGTGGTGGTGGCTGGCCCGACTACGGTCACCGCGCTGCTCAACAGCCTGCAGATGGGCTTCCGCACGCTGGCCATCGAGCAGCGTTCCAGCGAGGTGTGGAGCCTGCTGGGCGCGGTGAAGAGTGAGTTCGGCAAGTTTGCCGGCATTCTCGAGAAGGCCGAGAAGCAGATCACCACGGTTGGCCGCAGCATCGGCGAGGCCAGCCGCAAGACGCGCACCATCGAACGCCGCCTGCGCGGCGTGGAGTCGCTGGCGTCGGAACAGGCGCAGTCGCTGCTCGGCGATCTTGCCGAGGGGGATGCGGCGGGCGAGGACGAAGGCAGTGACGGCGACGAGGCCTGAGCCACGCTGACACGCCGCCTGCATCGACGATGCGTATGCTGGCGGCCTGTCCGCCCCGATCAGGTATCGTCATGCGCCTGCGCCGCTTCACCAGCCTTGTCCTGACCGCGCTGCTTGCCGCCTGCAGCAGCGCACCACCGGCTGCCGATACGACCGCGGCACCTGCCGCAGGCACCAGCCCAGAAGCCACCGAGGCCTACCGCGAAGCACGTGACGTCGACTGCCAGGCCGCCGGCGGCACCCTGCAGCGGCTGGGCCGCCTGCAACGCGAGCAGTGCGTGATTCCCTATGCCGACGCCGGCAAGGCCTGCAGCCGCAAAAGCGACTGCACCGGCCAGTGCCTGGCCGGTGCCGAGGTGGCCGCTGGCAGTGTCGCCACAGGCACCTGCCAGCGCGATGTGCGCCAGAGCTTCGGCTGCCGCCAGCGCATTGATGACGGCAAGGCGCAGGGCACGATCTGCGTGGATTGATCGTAGTGCCGGCCGCTGGCCGGCAACCTCATGAACCCTTGCGAACGATCGCATGATTGCCGGCCAGCGGCCGGCACTACCGGCATCGCGCGGCGCTATGCTGGTGGGCCATTCCCCGCTGTTGCCGGAGCCCCCGCGTGAGCACTTCGATCCAGGACATTTCCCTCACCACCATCGACGGCCAGCCGTCCTCGCTTGCCGACTACCAGGGCAAGGTGTTGCTGCTGGTCAACGTCGCCTCCAAGTGTGGCCTGACCCCGCAGTACGAAGGCCTGCAGGCGCTGTATGCGGAAAAGCACGCACAGGGCCTGGAAGTGCTGGGCTTCCCCGCCAACAACTTCCTCGGCCAGGAACCGGGCAGCGAGGCGGAGATCCAGCAGTTCTGCCAGCTCACCTACGACGTCAGCTTCCCGCTGTTCTCCAAGATCAGCGTGGCCGGTGACGACACCCACCCGCTGTACCAGCAGCTGACCGCCGCGCAGCCGCAGTCGATTGGCGAAGGCCCGCTGCGCGAGCGCCTGGCCAGCAAGGAAATTCCGATCCATCCGGCGCCGGCGGTGCTGTGGAACTTCGAGAAGTTCCTGGTCGGCCGCGACGGCAAGGTCATCGCGCGTTTTGCCCCCGACGTGGCTGCCGATGACGCGCGCCTGCGCGAAGCCATCGAGGCAGCGCTGGCTGCCTGATCGGTCGGGGTCGGAGCCCTTTCCTTTGGAAAGGGCTCCGACCCCCTTAAGGGCCACAAAAGAAAAACCCCGCCTTGGCGGGGTTTTTCATGCGCTGCAGACCGGACTCAGTGCGTCCACTGCGGCATCGGCATCGCATCGACCGGGATCGGCGAATTGGCATCGTCGTGGCCACGGTCGCGCTTGCTGCGCAGATCGTTCTCGATCTGGTAGTTGCGGCGCTGCATCCACGCATCGCGTACCAGCGAGTATTCGTCCACGGCGGTGTCACGCAGGTCGTCGATCGCCAGCAGCTGTGCGCGGGTGTCGACCAACTGCAGGCCCTGCAGGCCGATGCGGATCTTGTCTTCCTCGATGCGGCGCATCGGCGACAGCGGGATGTCGCCGGCCAGGCCAAACACATCGCGCACCGTACGCGGGCCGAAGAACGGCAGTTCCACGTAACGCGAGCGACGCCAGCCCCAGACACCCAGGGTCTGGCCGAAGTCTTCATTGCGACGCGGCACCATCGCCTTGCTGGCCGGATCGAACAGGCCACCGATACCCAGGGTGCTGTTCATCAGGAAGCGGCCAAGGCTGTCCCAGGCATCGGCACCGCGGCCCTGCAGCAGCTGGTTGGTGATCGTCACCGGTGCGCGCAGGTTGCTGAAGAAGTTGCTGACGCCGGTACGCGCGAAGCGTGGCACCACGTGGGTATAGGCGGTGGCCAGCGGACGGGCGATACCACGGTCGACCGCGTTGTTGAACGTGTGCACCTTGCGGTTGAACGGTTCCCACGGGTCGTAGGCCGCTGCACTACCGGTGTTGCCGGCACCGCCGTAGAGGGCATCGAAGTCGTCGTCACCGCCGGGTGCGGTGGCGGCTGCGGTCTTCGCCGCGTCAGCCTCGGCACTGACCGCCGCAGGGGCGGGTGCAGATGCAGTGGCGGCCGGCGGATTGGCCACCGGGGCGACCGGTGCAGCGTCAACCGTGCCGGTGTCGGCGACCACGGCCGGGGCCTCGGTTGCGGCACTGGCCGGGACCACGGTGCTGGCCGCCGGCGCATCGCTGCGCGCGGGCTTGCCGGCACAGGCGGTCAGGGCGGTGGCCAGGACGATCAGGGGGAGAGTGCGTACGACGTTCATGTCAGCTCGCAGCAGAAGTAGCGTTGAAATCCAGGTCGGGCGACAGCCGGTAGGCCGCGCTCAGCTCGTTGTAACCGGCCGGTGCGCCGGAGATCGCCAGCGGATGGCCGGCCTTGCGTGCACGTGCCGCCAGTTCGGCCAGCAGGGCCAGGCCGGCGCTGTCCACGCGCTCGACCTCGCCCAGTTCCAGTCGTGCCAGCTGTGCCGGCAGCGCCTGCAGCTGTGGCCACAGTGCGATCACCGCGGCACGGTCGAGCACCCCGCGCAGGCGCAGGGTGTCGCCTTCCAGCAATGCCAGTGCGTTACTTGCCATTGCCCGCGGGCCCGGCCTGCATGCTGCCGCTGTGCAGCTCGGTGGCCACCTGCTTGATGCCCTTCTGGCGCAGCGGGGTGTCGAACTGGTTGCGGAAGGTCTGTACGTAGGAGATGCCTTCGATGTTGACGTCGAAGATCTTCCACTGGCCGTTCACGTTGCGCATCCAGTACTCGACCGGGGTCGGCTCGTTGCCGGCGCGGACCAGCTCGGTGCTTACGCGCACGCCGCGGTTGCCCGGCAGCGGGCTTTCACCCTTCAGGCGGAAGCTCGGCTTGCCCTGGATGTTGAGCAGGGTCGAGCCGTAGCGCTGCATCAGGCTGTCGGCCATGGCATCGGCGAACAGCTTGATGTCGGCGTCGGAGGCGCCACGGGCGTGCGGGCCCAGCACCAGGCGCGCGGCGTAGTCGCGATCGAAGGTGCGGGTCAGCTCGCTGTCGATGTAGCTGCGCAGGCTGGCCGGGTTGCTGGTGAACTCGCTCTTGCGCTGCTGCAGCGTGGACAGGATGCGGCTGCTGGCATCGATCACCACCTTGCCGGCCTGGCCCTGCGTCGCGGCAGCGGCGGGAGCGGCGGCCTGTGCCTGGGCCAGGAACGGAGTGGCTGCCAGCAGCGCCGAGGCGAGCAGGGCCGGGATCAGTTTCATCTTCATGGTTGCGGTTCCGTTGCAGGCGCCTGCGCGCCATCGTTGGGCTTCTGAGCAGCGCCGCCACCGGCGCCGCCACTGAACATGTACTTGCCGACCAGCTGGATCAGGTCCACCGCCGGCTGGGTGAAGACGATCTCGTCGCCGGCCTTCAGCACGTCCGGATCACCGCCCGGCTGCAGACCGATATAGCTCTCGCCGAGCAAACCACTGGTGAAGATGCCGGCCGAGGTATCCGCCGGCAGGTCCTTGACCTTGTTGTCCATGCGCAGGGTGACGATGGACTCGAACTTCACCGGGTCCAGATCGATCGCGGCGACCTGGCCGACAGTGACGCCGCCGATCTTCACCGGCGCCTGCTTGCGCAGCTGGCCGACCTGGGAGAAGCGTGCCTTCAGCTCGTAGCCTTCGCTGCCCCAGCTCCAGCGCTGGTTGGTCGAGGCCACGGCCAGCACCATCAGCGAGGCCAGGGCCAGCAACAGGAACGCGCCGACGGAAAATTCGAGTCTGGGACCGCGGATGGCCATGTGGATTACCTGATCGAGTCGTTGTGGCCGCGCGCGCCTGCGCACCGCCGGTGGAGGGGTTAGGTGAACAACATTGCCGACAGCACGAAGTTGAACATCAGCACCAGCAGCGAAGCATTGACCACCGCACGGGTGGTCGCCACCGAAGTGCCTTCAATGGTGGGCTCGGCGTGGAAACCCACATAGGCGGCAACCAGCGCGGCAGTGCCGCCGAAGATCGCCGACTTCAGCATTGCCACGCCGAAGTCGTCCCAGAAGTCCACGCTGTTGCGCAGCGCCGACCAGAACACGCCGTTGTCCAGGCCCAGCACGTGCACCGCTTCGAAGTAGCTGGCACTGATCGCCAGCGAACAGAAGATGCCGGTCAGCAGCGGCACGGTCAGCACCGCCGCCCAGAAGCGCGGCGCCACCGCCTTGGCCACCGGGTCGATCGCCATCAGCTCAAGCGCCTTGATCTGGTCGGTGGCACGCATCAGGCCGAGTTCGGCGGCGATCGAACTGCCGGCGCGGCCGATGAACAGCAGCGCGGTCAGCACCGGCGCCAGCTCGCGGTACAGCGACAGCCCGAGCAGGGTCGACAGCGCGTCGGCCGCACCGAAGGTGGTCAGCGTGCGGTAGCCCTGCAGGGTCAGCACCAGGCCGACGAAGGCACCGCCGACGGCGATGATCGGCAACGAGCGCGCACCGATCTTGTAGATCTCGCGGGTCAGCTCGGCCAGGAAATCACGGGTTGGCAGCGAACCGCGCAGCACGGTCAGCGAGAACAGGCCGGCGCGACCCAGCGAGCGGGTGGCTTGGACGAACGGCATCAGGCGACCCTCGCGCGCGGCGCGGCATCGAACGGGATGGGGCCATCGGGCTGGCCGTGCAGGAACTGCCGCAGCAGCGGGTCCTGGCTGGACTGCAGCGCCTCGGGCGTGCCCTGGAACACGATGCCGCCATTGGCGATCGCGATCACCTGGTCGCAGATCGGCAGGGTCTCGTGCACGTGGTGGCTGACGATGATGCTGGTCAGGCCCAGGCTGTGGTTGAGGCGCTGGATCAGGCTCATGATCACGCCGGAGGCGATCGGGTCCAGCCCGGTCAGCGGCTCGTCGTAGATCATCAGCGGCGGGTCCAGTGCCAGTGCGCGGGCCAGCGCCACGCGGCGCGCCATGCCACCGGACAGCTCGCGCGGCCAGGCGTCGGCGGCGGCCAGCAGGCCCACCGCATGCAGCTTCATCTGCACCAGCCGGCGCAGCACGGCGGCCGGCAGGCGGGTGTGCGTGCGCAGCGGCAGCGCGACGTTCTCCGCCACGGTCAGGTCGGTCAGCAGCCCATTGCCCTGCAGCAGCACGCCCACGCTCTTGCGCATTTCAAGCAGCGCGGCGCTGTCATGCGGGATCGGTTTGCCGAACAGGGTGACCTCGCCAGCGACCGGGCGCAGTTCGCCGGTCAGCGCCGCCAGCAGGGTCGACTTGCCGCTGCCGGATGGACCGAGCACGGCGGTGATGCTGCCCTTGGGCACCTGCAGCGACACGTCGCGCAGGATCGTGCGCCCGCTCCGGTCGATGCGGACGTTGGATAACTGCACCAGACTGGAGGTGGAAGCCGACATGGGCACCATTAACGTTTTTTAGACATCGAAGGATCGGGCCAGCCGGCTGAACATAAGCAGACTGGACGGTGCAGTATTGTTGCACGACACGTCCTGGCGCAGGCCGGGACAATCGGCCGGCATCCCGGAACAATCCGTACCGCTGGCGGGCCAACCATTGAATACTGCCTGCCGTCCTGCACACTGTGCATGATGAGTGACCCAGGCAGCGATTTCCGCCTCTACCATTCCAATTCCCTGGACGTGCTGGCCGCGCTGCTGGCACGCAACGTGCGCGCGCCCGTACCTGGGCAGCCACTGCTGGCGCCGGAAGTGGTGCTGATCCCGCAGGTGGCGATGCGCCGCTGGCTGCAAGCGACACTGGCCGCGGAATTCGGCGTCGCCGCCAACCTCGAATTCCTGACCCCGGGCGAGTTCGTGGCCCGCGCATTGAAGGCCAACGTCAGCGGCGAGCAGGACGACCTGGACGCGGCCGGCCTGCACTGGAAGCTGTACCAGGCCCTGCGCGACCCGGCGTTGCTGGCGCAGCCACCGATGCGCGCGCTGCAGTCCTATCTTGCCGGCGATGACGCATTGAAGCCGTGGGCGCTGGCCGGCGAGCTGGCCTCGGTGTTCGAGAAGTACCAGGCCTGGCGCCGCGATTGGCTGCTGCGCTGGGCGGCCGGTGCCGATCCGGCCGATCCGCAGGCGATCCTGTGGCGCACCATCACCCACGGCCACGACTATCGCGCGCGCCGCATCCAGGAATACCTGGACCGTTTCGAAGGGGCCGGCCAGCCGTTGCCACAGGGCTTGCCGCCGCGCATGTCTGCGTTCGCGACGCTCAACATCTCGCCCGACGTGCTGCGGGTGATGGCCACCCAGGCGCGGGTGGGCGAGCTGCATTTCTATATGCCCACCCCGGTGCAGTCGTACTGGGGTGACCTGCAGACACTGGCCGAGCGCCTGCGCAGCGGCGCGCCCGATCCCTTCGGCGAAGCAGCCGGCGAAAACCGCCTGCTGGAAGCCTGGGGCGCAGCCGGCCGCGACTTCATGGCGGTGCTGGGCAGCTACGAGGTGGTGCACCCTGCTGGCGAGATCGCCGCCTATTCCGATCCGGAGGAGGACACCCGCCCGAGCCTGGATGAAGGCGGCCTGTCCGACAGCCTGCTGCATCGCCTGCAGCGTGACCTGTTCCATCGCCGCGCACTGCCCTTCGGCGAGCTGCGTGACGGGCTGCGCAGCGACGACCCCAGCCTGCAGGTACACGCCTGCCATACCCGCCTGCGCGAACTGCAGGTGCTGCACGACCAGCTGCGCAGCCTGCTGCAGGACCCGCGCTTCGACCCGCCGCTGCAGGCGCGCGAGATCGCGGTGCTGGCGCCGGACATCGATCCCTACGTGCCATACCTGGAGGCGGTGTTCGGCGGCCGTGGTGGCGAGGAGGAGCACATCCCCTATGCGCTGGCCGACAGCAGCCCGCTGGCCGGTGAACCGCTGGCCGATGTGTTCGTGCACCTGCTGGGCCTGCCGGTCTCGCGCTTCGGCTTGAACGAAGTGCTGGACCTGCTGGCCAGTGCACCGCTGGCCGAAGCGGCCGGTCTGGAAGCGGTGGACTTCGATCGCCTGCATGGCTGGTTGCAGCAGGCGGGCGCACGCTGGGGCCTGGATGCGAAGCACCGCAACCAGCACCAGGCACCGGCCGACGACGCCTACACCTGGCAGTTCGCGCTGGATCGCCTGGTGCTCGGTCACGCGACCGGCAGCGAGGCCGATCTGGCCGGTGTCGCACCGTGGATCGAGCTGGAGGGCGGCGCATTGGAAGCGCTGGACCGGCTGCTGCGCCTGTTGCGCGTACTGGCGGTCTACCAGCGCCGCCTCGGTGAGCTGCTGACCCCGGCGCAGTGGCGGCAACGCCTGCTGTCGCTGCTGGACGCGCTGCTGCCGACTGCGCCCAGCTCGCCCAACAGCCAGCGCGCGCTGGAGCGCCTGCGCAAGCTGCTCAACCAGTTCGCCGATGATGCCGCCAAGGCCGGTTTCGCGGACGGGGTGCCGCCGGAGGTGGTGCGCGCGCACTTCGCCGGAGCACTGGGCGAGGCGGATACGCGCGCACCGCTGCTGACCGGTGGCATCAGCTTCGGCCGCATGGTGCCGATGCGCCTGCTGCCGTTCCGGGTGATCTGCGTGCTCGGTCTCAATGATGGCGATTTCCCGCGCCGTGACCCGGCGGCCGGTCTCAACCAGCTCACCGCCGAGCTGGACACGCCGCGCCGCCGTCCGGGCGACCGCTCCACCCGCGAAGACGATCGTTTCCTGTTCCTGCAGCTGTTCGCCGCCGCGCAGGAGGTGTTCTACCTCAGCTACCTCGGTGCCGATCCGCGCGATGGCAGCGTGCGCGAGCCGTCGGTGCTGGTCAGTGAACTGATCGATGCCGCCGCCGCGTATCACCTCGATCCGCCTGCGGCGGTCCGCGACTTCACCGTGCGCCACGCACTGCAGCCGTTCTCGCCAGCCGCGTTCGGTGACGGCGATCCACGCCGCTTCAGCTATCGCCGCCAATGGCATCCGGCCGCCGGTCGCCTCACCGGCCAGCGTGGGGGCCTGCAGCCGTGGTTCGATGCCCCCTTGCCGCCGCCGCTCGACGATGCGGTGGAAGACGACGTCGCACTCGATACCCTGCGCCGCTTCCTGTGCGACCCGGCCGGGCAGTTCCTCGCACAGTCGCTGGGCCTGCGCCTGGCCGACGATGTCGAGGACGTCGATGACCTGGAACCGCTGGTGCTGTCCTCGCGCGGGCCGGAGAAGCGCAGCGTACAGGCGGCGGTGGTGCGCGCCACGCTCAGCGGCGATACCGAGCCGTTGTACCCGCGGCTGCGCGCGCGTGGCCTGCTGCCGTCGGGCCCATTGGGCGAGCGCCAGTTCGAGGTGGAGCAGTTGAAGACCCGTCCGTATGCCAGTGCGTTGCTGGGCTGGATGCAGGGCGAACCGCTGGAAAGCCGTCGCTACGAAGTGGACATCGACGGCGTGCGCCTGCATGGCCGCGTGGCCGATCGGCATCCCGAGGGCCTGGTGCGCCTGCGCGCCGGTACCCTCAATGGCAATGCGGTGATCCGCCAGGGCCTGGACTGGCTGCTGGCCAACGCCGCCGGCGATGCGCTGCCGCTGGTGCAGTTCCACGATGGCGGTGACGCCGGTCCCGGCCCGCATGTGCTGCCGGCACTGAGCGCTCCCGCTGCACGCGCCGCACTGCGTGCACTGCTGCAGCTGCGCCAGCGTGGCCTGCGCGAGCCGCTGCGCTTTGCCCCGTACACCGGCTGGGTGCTGTACAACGCGCCGGCAGAAAAACAACGCAGCGAAGGCTGGAAGCAGTGGCATGGCAGCGACCGCAGCTGGGGCGAATCCAGCAGCGACGCCTGGCAGCTGCTGTTGCGCGGTGCCGACCCGTTTGCCACCGACGCCAGCTATGCCGACCTGCTGCGCAACAGCCAGCTGGTCTTCAGTGCGGTGCGTGAAGGCCGCGCCCTTGGCGCCGACACCAGCCAGGAGGGCAGCGCATGACCCCCGCCATCGCAGATGAGGAAACCCAGCGCATGGCGGGCGATCCCTACCTGGCCCTGCCGCTGGATGGCATCCGCCTGATCGAGGCCAGCGCCGGTACCGGCAAGACCTTCACCCTGGCGACGCTGTTCACCCGCCTGGTGGTGGAGCAGGGCCTGCGCATCGGCCAGATCCTGGCGGTGACCTTCACCGACGCTGCCACCCAGGAACTGCGCAAGCGCATCCGTGAGCGCCTGGCGTTGGCCGCGCGCCTGGTCGATCTGGAACCGGCCGAGGGTGAAGCACCCGACGCGAGATTGACCCGCGACGTGCTGCAGCGTCATCTGCAGGGCGGCTCCGAGAGCGCCGCTGCACTGAAGCGCCGCCTGCAGGTGGCTGCCGACGAAATCGACCTGGCGTCCATCTTCACCATCCACGGCTTCTGCACCCGCGTGCTGCGCGAGCATGCGCTGGAAAGCGGCCACACCTTTGATCCGCCGGAACTGCTGGCCAGCGATCGTGAACTGCTGGAGGAGCTGGCCGCTGATCTGTGGCGGGTGCATGCCAATGACCCGGCCACATTGGAGCCGCTGACCTGGTTGTGGTCCAACCCGGACGCGCTGGCCGCCGATCTGCGCGCGCTGCTGGGCACGCCGCCACTGCACCCGTTGCCACAGCCGGTGACGTTGGCTGATCCACACGCGGCGCTGCAGAGCGCGGCCGAGGCACTGTCCGCAAGCGTGCGCGAACATGGCGAGCAGTTCTTCATCGACCTCTGCGATGCCGTCGACAACAAGTGGATCAATGGCGTGTCCTACAAGCTGGGCTGGCTGCACCCTCTGGGCCGCCAGCTGCTGGCCTGGGCCGAGCGCGCCGACCCGCGCGAGCTGCTGGCCGGCGAGCGCCTGCCGGCGCTGCTGCCGGAGGTGCTGGCCGACAAGACCAACAAGAAGTTCCCCGACCGCACGCCGTCGTCGCCATTGCAGGCGCCGTTGGCGCGCTATGTCGCGCTGCTGGCCGAACGCGATGCCTGGTTGCGTGGTACCGCGCTGAATTTCCTGCACACGCTTCGCGCCGAAGCCACGCAGCGCCTGCAGGCGCTGAAGCGCGCGCGCCGGGTACAGACCTACGATGATCTGATCGATGGCGTAGCGCTCGCCCTGGAAGGCCCGCAGCGGCTGATGCTGGTCAAGCAACTGCGTGCGCAGTACCGCATCGCGCTGGTCGATGAGTTCCAGGACACCGACGATCGCCAGTGGGGCATCTTCCACACCGTGTTCGGCGATTCGCCGGAGGTGCGCGAACTCGGCCTGGCGCCGGCGCTGTTCCTGATCGGCGACCCCAAGCAGGCGATCTACGGTTTCCGCGGCGGTGATATCCACACCTACCTGAAGGCCAAGCAGGTGGCGCAGCAGGCGCCGGTGCTGGACCAGAACTTCCGCTCGCGACCGGCTGTATTGCGCGCGTTGCAGGCGCTGTACGACAACGGTGGCGAAGACGCCTTCCTCGAGCGCGACATCCAGTTCGAGCCGGTGCGGCCCGGTGGCGTGCGCATCGACGAGGACTACCAGCGCGACGGCCATGCCGCCACGGCACTTACCCTGCGCGTGCTGCGCAGTGGCGGTGACAAGGCGATGAGCGCCGACGCCTCGCGTGAGGCCGCGACCCAGGCCTGCGTGGCTGCGATTCACCAGATCCTGGTCGAGGCGCGTGCGGGCAATGCCGTGTTGCGTGGGCGCCCGGTGCAGCCCGGTGACATCGCGGTGCTGGTGCGCTCGCATCGCGAGGCGACGCTGGTGCAGCGCGCGCTGGCCGCGGTCGGCATTCCCGCCGTGGCGGCCGGCAAGCAGAGCCTGTTCGCCACCAGCGAAGCGCGTGATCTGCGCGCGCTGCTGCTGGCGCTGCTGCAACCGGCCGACGAAGGCCGCCTGCGTGCGGTGCTGGCCACCGTGCTGCTTGGCCAGCGGGCAAGTGCGATCGCCGCGATGGAGCGCGAGGGCGACCTGCAACGCGAGTTCCAGGCGCAGCTGCTGCACTGGCGCGAGCGCTGGCAGCGCGGTGGACCGTTCGCGGTGATCGCCGATGTCTGTGCCGCGCAGGGCGAACGCCTGCTGGCGCTGATCGATGGCGAGCGCCGCCTGACCAATTACCTGCAGCTGGGTGAACTCCTGCAGGAAGCCTCGGCGCAGGCGCTGGGCATGCATGGCCTGCTGGACTGGCTGCAGGGGCAGATGGCCAGCGCCGACCAGGATGACGAGCAGCAGCTGCTGCGCCTGGAATCGGATGCGCGCCGCGTGCAGATCATCACCCTGCACAAGAGCAAGGGCCTGGAGTACCCGCTGGTGTTCCTGCCCTTCGTCGGCATCGACGGCGGCGCACCGAACACCGCCTCGCACTGCACCGTGCACGTCGGCGGCCAGCGCCAGCTGCACTGGAAGCTGGACAAGGATGAGGCCTGGGAAGCGGCCAGCAGCCAACGTGAGCGCGAGCAGCGCGCCGAGGATGCGCGCCTGCTGTATGTCGGCCTGACCCGTGCCGAACACGCGTTGTGGATCGCCGTGGGTGATCTGGCCGGGCTCGGCAGGACACGGCTGGCGCCGTTGCTGGGCGACCTGCAGGCGCTGCGCGCGCATGCCGACGTGCACATCGATGACAGCGAGACAGCGGCCGCGCTGCCGCAGCTGGCGGCCGAAGTGGAAGGTGACCTTCCGGCGGTGCGTGCCCTGACCCGGCGCGTCCCGCACGACTGGTGGGTGTACAGCTTCACCCAGCTGGCGCATGCCGATGCGGGCGCTGACAGTGATATCGAAGCCGCCGCTACCGAGCTGCCGGCGCCCGCCGCCGATGAACCGGTCGGCCCGGAACTGCCGCTGGAACCGGCACTGCCGGAACCCGCCGCGGCGGCCGAAGACAGCACACCGGTCGACCCGCGCTTCATGGGCAGTCGCTTCGGCAACGTGCTGCACGAAGCGATGGAGAACGTCGACTTCGCCGCATGGGGTGACTGGCAGCCAGGTCTGCAAGCCCCTGAGGGCCAGGCCGAGGTGCTGCGCAAGGCACTGCACGACGAAGGCTATGCCGACGTCGATCTGGACGATGGCGTGGCCGTACTGGTGCCGCTGGTCGGCCACACGCTTACCGTGCCGCTACCCGAAGGCGGCGCGCTGCACAGCCTGGGTGAAGGCGAGCGTCGCGCGGAAATCGACTTCCATTTCGCCATCGAGCCGACCACGGTGCCGGCGCTGCTGCAGGTGCTGCATGCGCACGGTGTTTCCAGCACGCGACGCGGCTTCGGCCAGCGCCGCCGGTTGGAAGGGCTGATGACCGGCATGATCGACTTGACCTACGTGCGCGACGGGCGCTGGTACGTGCTCGACTACAAGTCCAACCGTCTGCCCGGTTACAGCCCGGACCTGCTGGCCATTGCCATGCGCCACAGCGAGTACGACCTGCAGGCACTGATCTACACCGTGGCCCTGCATCGCTGGCTGCGTTTCCGCCTGGGTGCGGCCTACGACTACGAGCGCGACATGGGCGGCATCCGCTACCTGTTCTGCCGCGGCCTGGATGCCGCCGGCAACGGTGTGCATGTGGACCGCTTCCCGTTGGCGCTGGTGGATGCCCTGGATGCGTTGTTCGCCGGTGGCGAACAGGCCCAGGCCGAACTGGCCGCGCGTGCCCGTGGAGCCAGTGCATGAGCCTGCTGAAGGAACTGCACCAGAAGGGCCTGCTGCGCACCCTCGACCATGCACTGGCGACCAGCCTGCAGCGGCTGCGCGACGACACGCCCGAGAGCGTGGCGCTGGCGGCCGCGCTTGCGTCGCTGGCGGTATCGCAAGGCCATGCTGCGTTCGATCCGGCGCAACCGCAGCGGTTGCTGGAAGGCGTATCCGAGTGGCCTGCCGCACAGGACTGGCTGGCACAGTTGCGCGCATCGCCGTGGGTCGCGACACCCGAGCAGGCCGATGCCATCGCCGAGGATGCGCCGCTGGTGCTGGAAAACGGCCTGCTCTACCTGCGCCGCTACCGCGAGTACGAGCGTCAGCTGGCGGCCGGCCTGCAGCGTATCGGCCGGCATCCGCTGCCGGCGCCGGATATGGCGGCACTGGCACCGTTGTTCGCGCGGCTGTTCCCGCAGGCATCGGGCAGCGAGGATCACCAGGCACGCGCTGCCGGCGTGACCCTGCGCCATCCGCTGGCACTGGTCACCGGCGGCCCCGGCACCGGCAAGACCACCACCATCGCGCGCCTGTTGCTGCTGCTGGCCGCGCAGGCCGGGCACGCCGGCCAGCCGCTGCCTGAGGTGGCATTGGCCGCGCCCACCGGGCGCGCCGCCGAGCGCATGGCCGAGAGCCTGCGTGTGGCTGTGCAGCGCCTGCAGGAACAAGGACTGGACCCGGCGCTGTGCGCGGCGCTGCCCAGTACCGGCACCACCCTGCATCGCCTGCTCGGGGTGATTCCCGATTCACCGCGCTTCCGTCACCACGCCGACAATCCGCTGCCGGTGGACGTGGTCGTAGTCGACGAAGCCTCGATGATCGATCTGCCGATGATGGCCAAGCTGGTCGATGCGATCGCCAGCGGCACCCGGTTGATCCTGCTCGGCGATCCCGACCAGCTGCCGTCGGTCGAGGCCGGTGATGTGCTCAGCGCGATCCTGCGTGCCAGCGGCGACGGCATCGGCACCCGTGCCGACGACGCGCAGGCGCTGCACGGCCTGCTGGCGCCGGCCACCTTGCAGCCACAGGCCGCACCACGCGCCTTCGCCGGCCGTCGCGTACAGCTGCAGCGCGGCTACCGGCAGAGCAATGCGCTGGACCTGGCACCGCTGGCCCATGCCGTGCGCGAGGGCGACAGCAGCACCGCGCTGCAGCTGCTGCGCAGTGGTGAACTGGCCGGCGTGCACTTCCACGAAGGCGAAGCCGACCCGTTGCGTGGCCAGCGCGAGCACCTGCTGGGCCACTGGCGCGCGCTGGCCGACGCCGCCGATCCGGTACTCGCCCTGCAGCAGGCCGGACGCCTGCGCGTGCTGACCGCACTGCGCGAAGGCCCGCAGGGCGCACGCGGGCTCAACAGCCGCATTGAACAGCTGCTGGCCGGCAATGCGCCGGGCTATTTCCAGGGCCGGCTGCTGCTGGTCACCGAGAACAGCTACCGTCATCGCCTGTTCAACGGCGATATCGGCATCTGCCTGCGCGATGGCAGCGGCGCGATGGTGGCCTGGTTCCCAGGAGATACCGTTGACCAGCCGCGCGCCTTCCACCCGGCGGCACTGCCCGCGCACGAAAGCGCCTTCGCGATGACCGTGCACAAGGCGCAGGGTTCGGAGTTCGACGAAGTGTGGCTGCAGCTGCCGCGCCAGGACAGCCGCGTGCTGTCGCGCGAACTGGTCTACACCGGCCTGACCCGCGCCCGCCAGGTGCTGCATGTGGCCGGCAGCGCCGATGTGCTGCAGGCCGCATTGAAGCGCCACGCCAGCCGCTTGGGTGGTCTGGCCTGGCGGCTGGGTGCGGAAGCAGTGGCCGAAGCACCGGCGCGCATTGAACAGCCCACGGTGCAGGGCACGTTGTTCTGAAACGGGGTCGGATCCCGTTCCCAACGGGAGCGGGCTCTGACCCTCGTCGCCGAGGCACGCATGCTCCGGGTCAGAGCCCTCCCTCCGGGAGGGATCCGACCCAGCGTCATTCAGCGATCAGTACCAGGCCATTCGGGAACACGATGGCCGCTTCATCAGCACTCACGTCGAAGAAGCCCACGCCGTGCTTCTCGGCCAGATCCTGCACGCGGCAATGCGCGCGCTCGGCCACCGAATAGGCGAATGCACCGTAGATCACCTGACTACCGATGCTGTACTCGGTCACCTCGGCACGATCATCGTCGTCATTGCTCAACGGCCCGTTCATCGGCGGGAACTCCTGCGCCATCTCCGCGAACCACGCCTGCAACGCGGGACTGCTGACTGCCGGGTCGTCGTACTCGTGGCGCTCGTTCCACTGCGTCTGCTTCTCGAACCAGGCGATGAAGGCCGCCGCCTCGCGTGGGGCGGCGCTGGCCTCGAACACCATCATGTCGTAACTCATTGGAGCTTCCTGTGCTGAGCGGGGGTCAGAGCCTTCGCCGGGGGCGAAGGATCCGACCCCTGCGCGGAGTCTGTGGACGCACAGGGTAGCGCGCTACGGCTGCGTCGCTGTGCGCATCGCCAGCCCCGGCGCCAATGCCTTGGCCTCCGGGAACAGCGCGAAGCGCAGGCCGATCAGGCCCATCAGGGCTTCATCGCGGGCCTTGCAGGCGGCCACGCTGCCGACCCGGCCCAGCGAGGTATCCAGCCGCTCGCGCAGCGCTTCGGCCGCCACAATCGGTTTGCGCGCAGCGATCTGCCGGCGGTAGTGCACGGCGATCTCTTCCAGGATGTGCTCGACTGCTTCGCGGCTGCGTTCGGGCAGTTCCAGCCGTGCGCGACGCAGCTGCAGGATGTTCAGGCCGATGCGCGCCTCGTTGAGCATATCCACCGAGGCGATGTCGCTGCCCTCGGGCGTCGCTGCCAGGCGCGGTGCGAGCAGGCCCAGCAGGTCGAGCATGCGTGCGGCGAAGCGCTGGCGGTCCTGCTGGCCACGGCCTTCGGCGGCCTCGGCCAGCGTGGTCCAGCCCTGCCGCACCAGGCGGCGTGCGGTCCACTCGGCACCCACCGAACGGAACAGGCGGGTCATCACCACCGCAAAGCCAATGCCGATGAACATCGCGATCGACGAGTTGAGGAAGGTCTGGATGTTGGCGCTGTAGGTGTTCTGCAAGCTCAGCAGCGCTGCCAGGTTCACCGTCAGCGGCAGCGCGAACAGCGCGCTCTTCGGATGGTGCAGCATCAAGCCCAGCGGCAGGAACACCACTGCCAGCACCAGCGCCAGCAGGCCGAAGTCGTGCACCGCCGGGAACACACCGAACAGATACACACCGGCCACCACCGAGGCGACCATCGCCCACACCAGGAACGACACCATGCTCGGTGCCGGGTCGTCCTGCGCGGCGAAGAATGCAGCGGTCACCGCGGCCATCATCGCGCCGTTGCCACCACCTTCCCAACCCAGCGCGATCCACAGCACGCAGTAGCTCATCAGCGCCACGCCGGCACTGAGCGCGGAGAACAGCGCCATGCCGTAGTCGACGTGCTTGTCGGCGGCCACGCGTTCGGTGCGGATGCGGTAGTGCGCGCGGTCCAGCGGCGCGGTGCCGTGGTCGATCGCGTGCTGCAGCGTGCGGCAGTCCTGCCACAGGTCCACCAGTTCCTCCAGGCGCAGCAGCAGGCTGGCCAGCTGCAGGTGCTGCAGGTCGCGGTCCACCTGCGGCTTCAGTGCGCTGATGCGCGCGCGCAGGCGGGCGTACTCGTTGGCGTTGGTCGGCCCGTCCAGCCAGTCGTGGATGTCATCGACCAGCGCCGGCAGCCCTTCCGGCAGGGCCTGGCCATCGCTGCGCAACGCGCTCAGGCGGTCGGCAATCGACGACAGCACCGGCAACAGCAGCAGCATGCGCTCGCGCAGGCGCTCCATCGACACCGCCGAACCGGCATGGCGTGGATCATCGCGGCGCAGGAACTCGATCAGCGCCTCGAACTGCACCAGGTCGGCGGCCAGCCGGTTGCGCGGCGCATGCGCGCGGCCACGTTCAAGGATCTGCCGGCACCACTGCGCGGCGTCCTCCATCCAGTTGCCGATGCGCGCGCGCAGCATCGGGCGTACCGAGGCCGGGAACAGCAGCGACGCGAACAGCACCGCCACCACCGTGCCGAGGATGATCTCCTCGCTGCGTGCCACCACCGTGTCGAAGATGGTTTCCGGCGAGGTCACCGCCGGGAAGCCGATGAAGGCGGTGGTGTAGCCGGCCAGCAGGAACGCGTAGCCGCGCGGGCCGCGGTTGAGCAGGGCCATGAACAGGCAGCCGGCCAGCCAGATCGACATCGCCGCGCTCAGCACCAGCGGCGTTTCCACCAGCGCCGGCAGCACCAGCAGGGTGGCCAGGCCGGCCACCAGGGTGCCGACGATGCGGTACACGCCCTTGGCCCGGGTTGGGCCCAGCAGCGGCTGGCTGACGATGTACACCGTGCCCATCGCCCAGTACGGGCGCGACAGGTTGCCGGCCATGGCGATGTACAGCGCGGCCACCGCGGCCAGGTAGGTCTTGATCGAGAACAGCCAGGCCTGGCGGTCGGTCAGCGCGTTCATGGCTTACTTCGCTGCGGTCGAGGCGTTGGGCGCGGCGGCGCTGGCCTGCCAGCCACCACCCAGCACCAGGAACAAATGGATCTGGTCGCGCGAGACCTGCGCTTCGGCGGCCGCCAGGGTGGCGTCGCTGGTCGCCAGGCTGCGGTCGGCATCCAGGCTGGACAGGTACGGCGTGCGGCCGCCCTGGTACAGCCGGCGGTTCTGCTCGGCGGCCAGTGCGGCCTGCTCCTGCGCGATGCGCAGCGACTGTAGCCGGCGCAGGTCCTGCGCATAGCGGTCCAACGCGGTCTGGGTCTCGCGCAGCGCCTGCAGCACGGTGTGGTCGAACTCGGCCAGCGCCGCATCGGCACCGGCTTCGGCGGCGTGGATGCGTGCGTGGGTGCCGGACGACGGCAACGTCCACGAGATCAGCGGGCCGATCGACCACTGCTGGGTCATCGGCGTACCGAAGTCCTCCAGCAGGCCGGCGGCGCCGAGCGAGGCGCCCAGGCGGATGTCCGGGTACAGCTCGGCGGTGGCGACACCAATCCGCGCGGTGGCCGAGGCCAGCTTGCGTTCGGCCTGGCGCACGTCCGGGCGGCGCTGCAGCAGCGCACGGCCATCACCGACCGGCAGCGGCTGCGCCAGGGCGGGGGCGTGCGCGCAGTCGATCACACCGGCCGGCAGCTGGCCCGGGGTCTGCCCGAGCAGGGCGGCCAGCGAATAGGCGGCCGCCGAACGCTGCGCCTGCAGCGGCGGCAATGCAGCTTCCAGCAGCGCCACCTGGGCATTGGCGCGGGCCAGCTCCGGTGGTGTGCCGCGGCCGGCCGCGATCAGGCGCTCGGTGACCGTGCGGCTGCGCTGCTGCAGCTGCAGCGAATGCTCGGCCACGTGCAGTTCGTGGTTGGCATGGCAGATTTCCAGGTAGCTGTCGGCCACCTGGGCGACCACGCTGACCTGGGCCAGATCGCGCGCTGCGGCGACCGACTGCTCGTCGGCACGCGCCGCTTCGGCGCCGCGCTTGAGCTTGCCGAACAGGTCGAACTGGTAGCTGACCGCGAACTTGCCATCGGCCAGGTTGATCACCGGCAGCTCGTGTTCCTGCAGGAACGATTCGGCCGACAGCTGCGCGCGGCTGACCCCGGCCTCGGCCTCATACTCGAAGCCGCCAGCGTCCAGTGCCTGCTCGTACACCGCCGCCGCACGACGCAGGTGCGCATCGGCGGCCTTCAGTTCCACGTTGTCCCGCAGCGCCTGGGTGATCAGGCCATCCAGCACCGGGTCGTTGTACAGCGACCACCAGCGGTCGGGCAGCGCCTGGTTGGCGGCCACCTGCGGGTTCTGCGTATCGATGAAGGCCGCATTGGCCTGCGGGCGCTTGAACGCCGAGCCTTCCGGCAATGCATAGTCCGGGCCGACGGTCCTGCACGCGGCCAGGCTGGCCAGCGCGACGATCAGGCCGAGACGGGGCAGGGCGGCGTTCACAGGCCCGCCTGTGTCGGCGCGGTGCCGGCCTTGTCGTTGTGCGGATGGCGGCCGGTGTCCACGGTCACCGTGGCGGTGCGGCCGGCGATCAGTTCCACACCCTTGGGCACCTCGTCGATGGCGATGCGCACCGGGATGCGCTGCGCCAGCCGCACCCAGTCGAAGGCCGGAGTCACGTTCGGCAGCAGGGTGCTGCCATTGCTGCGGTAGCGGTCCTCGATGCCGGCGGCGATGCTCTCGACATGGCCGCGCAGCGGGGTCGATTCACCCATCAGGCGGATGTCCACGCGCTGCCCCGGCGCCACGCCGCGCAGTCGGGTTTCCTCGAAGTAGCCATCGATGCGGAACGAGCCGGTATCCAGCAGCGCCAGCACCGGCTTGCCGGCCACCACGTAGTCGCCCACGCGCATGGTGCGGTCGTTGACGCGGCCATCGGCCGGTGCGCGCACCTCGGTGCGGCCCAGGTTGAGCTCGGCCAGGTCGACCGCGGCCTGCGCGGTGGCCAGCGCGGCCTGTGCGGCCTGCAGCTTGGCGCGGCGCACTTCGGCGTCCTCGGCGGCGACCAGGTCCTGCAGGCTGCGGTCACGGCCGATCTCGCGGCGCAGCTGTGCCACCGAGGCCTGGCGCTCGCCCAGGCTGGCCTTGGCCTGCTCCAGCGCGATGCGGTAACGGGCACGGTCGACCACGAACAGCAGGTCACCCTTCTTCACCGCCTGGTTGTCGGCCACCTGCACCGTTTCCACCAGCCCGGATACGTCCGGCGCCACCTGCACCACGTCGGCGCCGACATGGGCATCGCGGGTCCACGGCTCATCCATGTAATAGACCCACAGCTGGCGCAGCACCAGCAGGGCGACGATCACGGCTGCGCTGGTGAGCAGCACCGGCAGGGTCTTCTTCACGATCTTGTTCACGATTGCATCCAACGCAGGAGGTGGAACAGCAGGCCAAGCACGATCCCGTACAGGGCCAGGTTGAACAGCGCCGGGTGCCATACATGGCGATAGGCGCCGGCACGCTGCAGCAGCGCGTGCAGGCCGCTGTTGACCAGATAGGCCAACAACATCAACCCGAGCAGGGTCGGGACGAACACTCCGTGGAGACTGAATTCACCGGGCATCGGTAGGGGCGGGGGCGAGGTGGGGGAGGGGAGGAACAACGAAACAACAGCAACGGGCAAAAGCCGCTGGCGTGTGCACGGCAGCGGCGGTATTCGGGGGCAGCGGTCTTACGTGATGCGGTCGGCGGCCTCGGCCAGCAGGCGCCATGCCTTCAGCACGGCGTGCAGTTCATCCATGGAAAGCTCGCCGAACACGTCCTGGCGCAGGCCGATCAACTGGTCTTCCAGCTCGCTGACCAGCGCGTGTCCCGCGTCGGTCAGCCACAGCAGGTTGGCGCGGCGGTCGCTGGCGTCGCTCTCGCGGCGGACCAGGTCGCTGGCGCACAGCTTGTCCAGCAGGCGGACCAGGGAAGGCCCTTCCATGCCCAGCTGCTGGGCCAGCGCCACCTGGCGGATGCCACCGCCGGAGCGGCCGATCATCAGCAGGGGCATGGTGCAGGCGGTGGAGATGCCGTAGCTGCCGAGCCGGCTGTCGGCCAGGCGCTGCCACTGCCGCCCTGCGTACAGCAGGCCGGAGCTGAGCTGCATCTGCAGCACGGTGCGCTCGTCGAGGGGTCGGTCCATAAGATATAGATAGGATACTACTAATTTCATTCCTATCAATGGGTTTTTATGAATGGGCGGGTGTAGTGAGGAAAGCGTTGCGCCTGCCTGGTGTCGGGTGGGGCAGCGGGGGCCGGACGGTGCAGGACACGCCGTGAACCCCCCTCCGGGGTCCGGCTCAGCCGCTGGCGGCTGTGCGTTCGGGCGCTTGCGAGGCATGCCTCGCAAGCAAGCGCCCTCACCCTTGGGGGCTCGGCCGCGGCTTGCTCGTGTGCGCGTCCTGCGCACACGGCAAGACCGGCGTTGGGCGTCCTGCCCAACCCGCCCGAGGCATGCCTCGGGCCCATGCCGCGGACGGTCCTGCCCCGCCCGGCCCCCGCTGCCCGCCCATAACCCCGCGGGCGCGGTGGGCTGGCTCTTTAAAGGCAGAAGCAGAAGCAGTGCGGACCAACGGTCCGCACCCACCAAAGCAGAAGACACCACAGCAGCGGCGCGCTGCTTCCGAAGCCATGAACCCCTGCTTTTGACCCCGCTTTCGGGTGGTCCGGCCGCGCCCGCAGGAAACCGTCAAGGAGGGGGACAGGGGACTGCGCAGGACCGTTGGCGCCATGGATGGCGCCATCGAGCCCCCAGGGATGGGTTCACGGCGTGTCCTGCGCAGTCCCCTGTCCCCCTCCAAAGCGATAGCAACGACGTGCCAACAACGACCCCCCGATGAACCGTCCCAACAGGACGACCCACCCCCCGGTCGGGTACGATGCTCGCCCCCCGTTCGGGACGCTGTACGCAATGAGCAAGAACAACGAAAAGGCCGCCCCGCAGGGCGACGTGACCCAGGACCAGGCCGAGGATGCCGTGCGCACCCTGCTGCGCTGGGCCGGTGAGGACCCGTCCCGTGAAGGCCTGCTGGATACCCCCCGCCGTGTCGCCGAAGCCTATGGCGACTGGTTCAGCGGTTACCGCGACGACCCGCGCGCCTACATGGAGCGGACCTTCGAGGAAGTGGCCGGCTACGACGAACTGATCGTCCTGCGCGACATCGAGTACGAAAGCCACTGCGAGCACCACATGGCGCCGATCATCGGCCGCGTGCACGTCGGCTACCTGCCGGCCGGCAAGGTGGTGGGCATCAGCAAGCTGGCCCGCGTCGTCGAAGCCTATGCCCGCCGTTTCCAGGTGCAGGAGAAGATGACCGCGCAGATCGCCCAGTGCATCCAGGATGTGCTGCAGCCGATCGGTGTCGGCGTGGTCGTCGAAGGCGCCCACGAGTGCATGACCACCCGCGGCATCCACAAGCGCGGCGTCAGCATGGTCACCTCGAAGATGCTGGGCAGCTTCCGCGACGACGCGCGGACCCGCGCCGAGTTCCTGCGCTTCATCGAAGTGGGCGGCAAGCGCTGAGCCGCTTGCCCGCACCCCGCCGGCCCCTGGTGGCCGGCATGCCCACGGCTGCCCGCACGGCCGCCGTGCGCGGCTGCTCGTCCCCGCCAGCCCTCATGACTCCTTTCGCTGCATGAAGCATCGCGAACGCATCTCCCGTTACCGCCATCTGCGCGAACAGCCCCAGTGGAAGCTGCTCGCCGCCGACCACGCTCCGGAAATCATCGGCCTGCTGCAGGGGCTGCTGATGGACGGCGAGCGCACGCTGTCCTCGTCGGTGCTCAACGAGCGCCTGCAACGTGCGCTGGACCAGCTCAACGGCGACGAACTGTCGCGCGACCTGCCGCGTACCGCGCAGGCCTACATCGCGCACTGGCTGGCCCAGGGCTGGCTCGAACGCCGCCTGCCCGAAGGTGCCGACCAGGAGCAGTACGAGCTGTCGACCGCAGCGCTGCAGGCGATCCGCTTCGCCGATGGCCTGGAGCAGGCCCGCGTGGCTGCCACCGAAAGCCGCCTGGCGCTGGTCATCGAACAGCTCTCGCAGCTGGCCGCGCAGACCGAATCCGATCCGGACGCGCGCCTGTCGGCGTTGCGCGACGAGCGCGACCGCATCGACGCCGAGATCGCCCGCGTTGGTGCCGGCCGCGTGATCGCGCTGGACGGCAAGCGCGCGCTGGAACGTGCGCGCCAGATCATCGGCCTGGCCGACGAGCTGACCGAGGACTTCCGCCGCGTGCGCGACGACTTCGAGCAGCTCAACCGCGATTTCCGCGAGCGCATCATCGACGACGAGGGTGAGCGCGGCGACGTGCTGTCGCAGTTGTTCGAAGGCGTGGACGTGATCGGCGAGAGCGATGCCGGCCGCAGCTTCCAGGCGTTCTGGCGACTGCTCAACGACGCCGAACAGAGCGCCCAGCTTGATGCTGCGCTGGAAGCGGTGCTCGCGCGTGGCTTTGCGCGCCGCCTGGACCGCAACGAGCGCAACTTCCTGCGTGGCTTCACCAGCACCATGCTCGAGCGCGGTGGCCAGGTACACGATGTGCTGCAGAACTTCGCGCGCAGCCTGCGCGGCTTCGTGCAGAGCCGTGGCTACCTGGAACAGCGCCGCCTCAACCAGCTGCTGAAGCAGGCGCAGTCCGAAGCGCTGGCACTGCGCGACGAGTTCCCCGCACAGCGCGGCATCGGCCGTGACCTGCAGCTGACCACCAGCCGCCTGCGTTCGTGGTCGCAGTGGAAGCTGCATGATCCACGCAGTGCCCAGGTCGATGGCAACGTCGAGTACAACGACGCGGCTGCGATCAGCCTGGAAAGTGTCGGCGACCTGGTCGCTTCGTCCGAAATCGACTTCCGCACCCTGCGCCGCGACCTGCACGACCTGCTCGATGCACAGCCGCGGCTCAGCATCGCCCAGGCGCTGTCGCAGCGCGAGGCGCCGCAGGGTCTTGGCAGCGTCATCGGCTATCTGTCGCTGGGCACGCGCTTCGGCAACGTGGTCGCCGGCGAGCAGGAGCTTGCCGAATGGCGTGGTGGCGACGGCCAGGTCCGTCGCGCCCGCATCCCGCTGGTTTGGTTCACCCAGGAGAGACGCCATGAGCTGGCATGAAGATCCCATCGACGCACCGCAGGCCGACGTGGCGGACGACGCCTACGAAGCCGAACCGGTGGCGGCCGTGGCGCAGCCCCGCCGTGGCAACGACGTGTACTACCTCGGCGATACCGGGCGCCTGCCGCTGGATGCGCGCCGCGCGCTGTGCCAGCTGCTGATCGGCCCCAGCATCGACCAGCTGCGCCACGCCAAGCTGTGGCCGGCACTTATCCGCAGCGAGGCGGCCATCCGCTCGTCGCTGGCGGACCTGTTCCTGGAACTGGTGCTCGACCGCGACAGCGGCGTGGCGTTCACCCGCCAGGCCGATACCGAAGACGTTGATGCGCCGGTACTGCTGCGCACCTCGCCGCTGACCTTCATCGATTCGGTGCTGCTGCTATATCTGCGCCAGCAGCTGGCCGAGGCCGATGCGCGCGGCAACCGCGCGGTGGTCGCCGACGCCGAGATGGCCGAAGCGCTGGCCATCTACGAAAAGAACCTGTCCACCGACCGCGCCGGCTTCAACCGCCGCGTCGCTTCGGCGGTGCAGAAGATGAAGGACAACCACATCCTGACCCGCCTCAGCGGCCAGGAAGACCGCCACGAAGTCTCGCCGGCGCTGAAGCTGCTGTTCTCCGCCGAAGACGTGTCCCAGCTTTCGGCGGTGTACCGCCAGCTGCGCGAAACCCCGGCCGCCGAGGCCTGAGAGACCCGACCATCGCATGGCTATCTCCAAGCACACTCCCGCCCTGTTCAACGAAGGCCTGCCGGACCCGCGCCTGCAGCAGTTCCGCATGCGCCGCCTGCAGGTGCACAACTGGGGCACCTTCAACGGCCTGACCGAAGTACCGATCGCCGAGCGCGGCTTCCTGTTCGTCGGCCGTTCCGGCTCGGGCAAGTCGACCCTGCTCGATGCCATGTCCGCGCTGCTGACGCCGCCGGCCATCGTCGACTTCAATGCGGCCGCGCGTGAAGCCGAGCGCAGTGGCCGCGACCGCAACCTGGTGTCCTACGTGCGTGGCGCCTGGGCCGACCAGCAGGACAGCGGCACCGGCGAAATCGCCACCCAGTACCTGCGCAAGGGCGCGACCTGGACCGCACTGGTGCTGGAATACCGCGCCGGCGATGGCCGCGTGGTCAGCCTGGTGCGCCTGCTGTGGATCTCCGGCAATGGCACCTCGGCTGGCGACGTGCGCAAGCACTACATGATTGCCGAGCGCCCGTTCGACATCGCCAAGGATCTCGGCGGCTTCGACCTGGACCTGCGCAAGCTCAAGCAGAAGCTGTCCGACCTGCACCACTTCGACACCTTCTCCGGCTATGCCGAGCGCTTCCGCGACCTGCTCGGCATCGACAACGAAATGGCGCTGCGCCTGCTGCACAAGACGCAGTCGGCGAAGAACCTGGGCGACCTCAACGTCTTCCTGCGCGACTTCATGCTCGACACGCCGAAGACCTTCGACGCCGCCGAGCGCCTGGTCAGCGACTTCGCCGAGCTCGATGGCGCGCACCAGGCCGTGGTCACCGCGCGCCGCCAGGTGGAAACCCTGCTGCCGGCACGCGCCTACTACAACGATCTGAAGGAAATGCACCGCCAGCGTGGCGACGACGAAGCACTGAAGCTCGGCGTCGACAGCTTCCGCGAAAGCCGCCGCCAGGCGCTGATCGAAGCGCGCCTGCGCGAGATGGACGTGCGTGACCGTGGCCTGCTCGGCGAAGAGGCCCAGCGCCGCGCCGCGCTGGACAACCACACCGAGCGCCTGGCCGAACTGGAACTGCAGCGCCGCCAGCAGGGCGGCGAACGCATCGAGGAACTGGAACGCGAGCAGGGCCGCGCCGAAGCCGAGCGCGACCGCCGCAAGGCCAAGCGTGACCAGGCCCAGGAAGCGGCGCAGCAGCTGCAGGCCGAACTGCCCGACGATGCCCATGGCTTCGCCGAGCTGGTCGAGCGCGCGCAGAACGAACTGCAGGACCGCCAGCGTGCCTCGGCGGCACTGGACGATGCGATCAGCGATCGCCTCGGCGGCAAGCGCGACGACGAGCGCCGCTTCGGTGAAGTGCGCAGCGAACTCGAAGCGATGCAGCGCACCCCCTCGAACATCCCGGCGCCGATGCAGAAGCTGCGTGCGCGCCTGGCCGAGGAAACCGGCATCGCCGAAGCGGCGCTGCCCTTCGTCGGCGAGCTGATCCAGGTCCGCTCGGAAGAGCAGGGCTGGCAGGGCGCCATCGAGCGCGTGCTGGGCGGATTCGCGCTGTCGCTGCTGGTCGATGACAAGCACTACAACGACGTCGCCGAGTGGGTGAACCGTACCCATCTGGGCATGCGCTTCACCTACTACCGCGTGCGCCGCAACGATGATGCGTTCGCGCGCGAGCCGTCGGCGAAGTCGCTGCTGCACAAGCTGGAACTGCGCGAGCACGTGTTCGAAAGCTGGTTGCGCCGCGAGCTCGGCAAGCGCTTCGACTACGAGTGCGTGGATGCCAAGCAGCTGCGCAACGTCGACCGCGGCATCACCCGAGAAGGCCAGGTCAAGCATCCGGGCGACCGCTTCGAGAAGGACGACCGCAGTGCGGTGGGCGACCGTCGTCGCTGGATCCTGGGCTTCAACAACCACGACAAGGTGGGCGCCTTCGAGCGCGAAGCACAGGAACTGGCCAAGCGCATCGCCAGCTGCGAGACCGACATCGCACGCCTGCGCGGCCAGCGCGACCGCGACAACGAGCGCCGCCTGGCCTGCCACGAGCTGGTCAGCATCAGCTGGAACGAGATCGACATCGCCGCCCCGCAGCAGCGCCTGAGCGATATCGAAGCGACCCTGCGCGACCTGCGCGAAGGCAACGCCGACCTCGCCAAGCTGGCCAAGCAGATCGACGCCGTGCGCGCCGACATCGAACAATCCCGCCGCACCTATGAAGACGTCCGTGTCGAGCGTGGCCAGCTGGTCAAGGAACGTGATCGCCTCGACCGCGCCCGCCAGCAGAGCCGTGCGCTGGTGCTGCCGAGCCTGGCCCAGGAGCAGGAAGCCGGGCTGGCCGAGCGCCTGCAGGAGCAGGGGCCGCTCAGCCTGGAAACGCTGGAAGCGCACATGCGCCAGGTCAGCAACGCGCTGAACGAGCAGCTGTCGTCCTCGCAGCAGGACCTCAACCGCATCGAGAACCAGCTGATCGGCTGCTTCCGTCGCTTCATCCAGCAATGGCCGGAGGAATCGGGCGACTTCACCGTCTCGGTGGCCTCGGCCGAGGACTTCCTCGCACGCCTCGAACGCCTGGAGCGCGATGGCCTGCCGCAGCACGAAGAGCGCTTCTTCGACCTGCTGCAGAACCAGAGCAAGAACAACCTGCTGGCCCTGCAGCGCCACAGCGCCGAGGCCCGCAAGTCGATCGGCCAGCGCCTGGACGAAGTGAACGCCAGCCTGGAGCAGGTGCCGTTCAACCGTGGCACGCTGCTGACCATCGAACTGAGCGACCGCCGCCTGCCGGAAGTCGGCGAGTTCCACCTGCAGCTGCGCGAGGTGCTGTCGCAGCAGCAGACCGAGCAGCGCGAGCTGGCCGAATCGCAGTTCACCGTGCTGCGCCAGCTGGTCAACCGCCTGGGTTCACAGGAAGGCGAAGACAAGCGCTGGCGCGAACTGGTGCTGGACGTGCGCATGCACGTGGAGTTCATCGGCGTCGAGCTGGATGCGGAAACGCGCCAGCAGGTCGAGATCTACCGCAGCGGCGCCGGCAAGTCCGGTGGCCAGCGCCAGAAACTGGCCACCACCTGCCTGGCTGCGGCACTGCGCTACCAGCTCGGCGGTGCCGACAGCCAGCTGCCCAGCTACGCCGCCGTCGTGCTCGACGAAGCCTTCGACAAGGCCGACAACGAGTTCACCGCGCTGGCGATGAATATCTTCGACAACTTCGGCTTCCAGATGGTGGTCGCCACCCCGCTGAAGTCGGTGATGACGCTGGAACCGTTCATCGGCGGTGCCTGCTTCGTCGAAATCAGCGGTCGCCACGACTCCGGCGTGCTGCTGATCGAGTACGACGAAGAAGGCAAGCGCCTGAAGCTGCCCGAGCGCAGCCGCCAGCAGGCCAACGAACCGGAAGAAGCCGAGGCCTGATCCGGCCGGTTGAAGGGGAATGCCGGCCAGCGGCCGGCACTACCCGTGGGCGGGGTTCATGACCCGGTAGTGCCGGCCGCTGGCCGGCAACCGCGTTCACGCTCCGCGGAACGTATCCCACGCCATCCGCGCGATCAGCACCACCACCAGCCCCACGAACAGCTTGCGGATGAACGGCGTACCGCCCTTCAGCGCCAGCCGCGTGCCCACCACCGAACCGATGATGTTGGCCGCCGCCATCGGCAGCGCGAACAGCCACAGGATGTTGCCGGTCGGCACGAAGAACGAGATCGCTGCAACATTCGTCGCCAGGTTCACCACCTTCGACGCCGCCGAGGCACGCAGGAAATCCAGGCCGAAGAAGCGCACGAACAGGAAGATCAGGAAGCTGCCGGTGCCCGGCCCGAAGAAGCCATCGTAGAAGCCGATCGCTGCACCGATCGCCAGCGCGATCACCAGCTCGCGGCGGCCGATCTCCTGCGGCCGGTGCAGCGCGCCGAAGTCCTTTTTCCACAACGTATAGGCCAGCATCGCGATCAGCAGCACCAGCACCAGTGGGCGCACCGCGTCCTTGGGCAGCAGGCTCACCGCAGTGGCCCCGGCGAAGGAGAAGATGAAGGCGGTGCCGGCCGCGAACAGCACCGGCTTCCACGGGAAGCGCACGTTGCGCGCATAGCGCCAGGCAGCCGCACCGGTGCCGAACATCGAACTGAACTTGTTGGTACCAAACAGCATCGCCGGCGTCTGCTGCGGCAGCACCGTGAACAGGCCGGGCAGCTGCACCAGGCCACCGCCACCCACGGCGGCATCCACAAGACCGGCGATGAAGGCGATCACCACCAGCCACCACAACTCAGGGGGAACCAGTTCCAGCACGGCGATCAATCAAGGTGGGGGCGCGACAGCATACGCCTGTCCTGCTTCAGCTGGCCCGTACCGCGCGTGGATCAATCCGCGCAACCCGGCGACAATGCCGGCATGAGCCGAAAACCCGCCGATCCCTGTCCCTGTGGCCTGCCCGCCGACTATGCTGCCTGCTGCGGCCGTTTCCATGCCGGTGAGGCCGCGCCCGATGCCGAGCGCCTGATGCGTTCGCGTTACAGCGCCTACGTGCGCGGTCTGGCCGACTACCTGCGCCAGAGCTGGCATCCGGACACGCGTCCGGCCGAGTTGTCGCTGGATGATGCGCCCGGCCAGCGTACCCATTGGCTGGGCCTGACCGTACACGAGCACACCGTCACCGGTACCGACAGCGCCGACGTCCGCTTCACCGCGCGCTATCGCGTCGGCGGCGGCAGTGCGGTCAAGATGACCGAACACAGCCGCTTCCAGCGCATCGACGGCCGCTGGTACTACCTCGACGCGGTCTGAGCCTCAGCCGCCACGCATGGCCAGCACGCGCTGGCCGGCATGCGCGTGCACCTGGTTGCGACCCCCGTCCTTGGCGACGTACAGCGCCTGGTCGGCGGCCTTGACCACCGCCATCGGGCGCGGATCCACATGGCTGTCGGCCAGGCCGATGCTCACCGTCACCTGTACCACCTGGCCGCTGCCACCGCGTCCGCGCTGCTGGCGGCCGGCTTCGTCATCGCGGCTGCGGGTGCTGCGGTCGCGCAGCTGCATGCGGGTCTCCTCGATGCTCTGCCGCAGCGCCTCCACGGCATCCATGCAGGCCGCCGCCGGGCGGTCCAGGAACACCACCGCGAACTCCTCACCGCCATAGCGGAACGCTCGACCACCGTCGCCAACCTTCGCCAGGCGCGAGGCCACCAGGCGCAGCACATCGTCGCCGGTGTCATGGCCGTGGGTATCGTTGAACGATTTGAAGTGGTCCACGTCCACCATCGCGATGCTGTAGGTGCCGCGTGCCCGCTGCAGGGTCTCGTTGAATGCCCGGCGTCCGGGCAGGCCGGTCAGCTCATCGCGGAAGGCCATGTGGAAGGACTCCTGCAGCATCGCACCCAGCATCAGCAGCAGGGCGGCACTGCTCAGCGCCGGCAGCAGCACCGGGTGCAGGAACACCCGTGGCAGCATCCACCACAGGCACAGCAGGGCCAGCAGCATCGCTGTATGCAGTGGGCGCGGGTGCCGCCACGCCTGCCAGCCCAGCGCAGCGGTGGCCAGCAGCAACAGCACTGCCGGCAACTGCGCGAGCGCGTTCCAATCGGCCGGGATCCACGCCCAGTGGCGGTTCGACAGCAGATCGTGCATGCCACGCGGCTGCTGCGCGGCCAACAGCAGGAAGATCATCAACGCGGTGCCGCTGGCAATGCCGCGCAGCAGCAGGTCCTGGCGTCGGCGCCCGCGCTCCGGCCACAACGCCAGCCCGGCGAACAACAGCGGCAACCAGGCCGAGATGGCATGGAAGCGCAGCGGCGTCAGCGCGGCGACATGGCCACTGCGCAGGTAGCCAGCGACGTCCTGGTGCAGCAGCGCGAACATCACCGCCACGACCAGCAGCAGGCACAGCGTGCGCACCTGGTGGTAGAGCAGGGCCAGACCGGCACCGAGGCAGGCCAGCAGCCACGGCAGGACGCGCTGCGCCGGGCTGGCCACGTCCGCGGTATCCAATGCGGTCCACACCACCACGGCAACCAGCACGGCGGGCAGCACGAACAGGTAATGCGCAGGCTGGCGGAGCGGATGCAGGGGCAAGCAGGAATTCCAGCGCGGTGACGACGCGGCCGCAGCACTGCCGTTAGCGGCGTGCGTGCCTGCATCTTGAATGCGGGGGCTCATCCATGTGAACAAAGTGACGCCGAACAATGACATCGCACTCACCGCCCTGCGCCGATGCTGCCCACATGGACAGCGTACCCGCCGCCGTCGCTGCCCCGCAGCACGATCTCGCCCGCCAGTTCGCCCATGTACGGACGCGTAGCCTGCAGCTGGCCGCGCCGCTCAGTGCCGAGGACGCCATGCTGCAGAGCATGGCTGACGCCAGCCCGAGCAAATGGCACCTGGCCCACACCACCTGGTTCTTCGAACGCTTCGTGCTGGCGGGTTTCGCCACCGCGCCAGCGCATGACCCGGCCTGGGACTACCTGTTCAACAGCTACTACAAGAGCATCGGCCCGGCGCATGCGCGGCCACAGCGCGGGTTGCTGTCGCGCCCGTCGCTGCAGCAGGTGCGCGACTACCGCCAGCAGGTCGATGCACAGGTGCAATCGCGGTTGGCGGCGGGCGATCTCGATGAGCAGGCGCTGCAGCACCTGCAGTTGGGCCTGCAGCATGAACAGCAGCACCAGGAACTGCTGCTCACCGACATCAAGCATGCGTTCTGGTGCAACCCGCTGCAGCCGGCCTACCGCGAGGACCTGCAGCCTGCCACCAGCGCTGCCAGTGCGCAGGGCTGGATCGAATCACCCGAGCGCATCGTCACCGTCGGCGCCGCGGCATGGCCGCAGCAGGCCGCGTTCGCCTACGACAACGAATCGCCAGCGCACCGCGTGCTGCTCCCCGCGCACGCATTGGCCGGGCGTCCCGTCAGCAATGCCGAGTATCGGGCCTTCATCGACGCCGGTGGCTATCGCGAACCGCGCTGGTGGCTCAGCGAAGGCTGGGCGCTGCGCGAAGCCGAGGGCTGGCAGCACCCGCTGTACTGGGATGACGCCCTGCAGCGCGAGTACACCCTGGGCGGTTGGCGCGAACTGGATCCGCACGCGCCGGTCTGCCACCTCAGCTACTACGAGGCCGATGCCTGCGCCCGCTGGTCCGGCGCGCGCCTGCCCAGCGAGTACGAATGGGAAGCCGCCGCTGCGTCGCAGCCGCTGCGCGGCCATTTCGCCGATGACGACCGGCTGCACCCGCAGGCAGCGCAGGGCAGTGGAATGCGGCAGCTGTTCGGCGATGTCTGGGAGTGGACCCACAGCGCGTATGGCGCCTATCCGGGCTTCCGTCCCTTCGCCGGCAACCTCGGTGAGTACAACGGCAAGTTCATGTGCGGGCAGTGGGTGCTGCGTGGCGGCAGCTGCGCGACACCCCGCGGCCATGTGCGCGCCAGCTACCGCAACTTCTTCATGCCGCCGGCGCGCTGGCAGTTTTCCGGACTGCGCCTGGCCAGGGACCTCACATGAGCACCGTGCATGACGCGCTGCAGGCATTGACCGATCTCACCCCCGGGCGCCAGCAGATCCTCTCCGACGTGGTGGCCGGGTTGTCGCGCACGCCCCGGCAGCTGCCGTCCAAGTACTTCTACGATGCGCGTGGCTCGCGCCTGTTCGAGCAGATCACCCAGACTCCCGAGTACTACCCCACGCGGACCGAGTTGGCCCTGCTGGCGCGTGTGCTGCCGGACATTGCCCGGACCGTTGGACCACGCCTGCATGTGGTGGAGCTGGGCAGCGGCAGCGGACGCAAGACCGCGCAGCTGCTGGCCGCACTGCACGACCCTGTGGCCTACACGCCGATCGAGATCTCGCGGGCCGCGCTGCTGTCCAGCATCGACCATCTGGCACCGGCGCTGCCCGAGGTGGAGATGCTGCCGGTCTGTGCCGACTTCACCCGCCCCGTGGCCGTGCCCATGCCTGAACGCGAACCCGCGCGACGGCTGCTGTTCTTCCCCGGTTCCACGTTGGGCAACTTTGAAGGCGAAGACGCGGTCGCACTGCTGCGGGCGATGCGCCAGACCATGGGCCGCGACGGCCTGGCCCTGGTCGGCATCGACCTGCACAAGGACCCGGCGCTGATCGAAGCGGCCTACAACGATGCGCAGGGCGTCACTGCCGCATTCACCCTCAACCTGCTGGCCCGGCTCAACCGCGAGATCGGCAGCGACTTCGACCTCGACGGCTTCCGCCACCGTGCCCGTTACAGCATCGCGCGGCTGCGCATCGAAACCGATCTGGTCAGCCGCTGGGCGCAGGATGTGCATCTGGATGGCCGCAGCTTCCACGTTGCCGCCGACGAACCGATCCGCGTGGAGTACAGCCACAAGTACACCGACCACAGCTTCGAAGCGCTGCTGCAGCAGGCGGGCCTGCAGGTCACGCAGCGCTGGGACGCCGACAGTCCCGCCTATGGCCTGCGCCTGCTGCGCACCGCCTAGGGCGGACGGCCAGCGGGTGCCGCTTCAGGTTGAGCGACACCGGTGCCCCTAAGATGGCCGTGCAACGGCAACACGGAGGACGCCATGCCCATTCTGACCACGCTCGGCCTGGCGGCCGCTCTCGCCTCGCCCCCCGCGTTGCCTGCAGCACCGGATGCCAGCGTCGATCCGGCCTTCAGCCGCTGCCTGACGGACCTGCAGGCCACGGCCGCCAGCCAGGGCATCAGTGCCGATCGCTTCAATGAAATCACCGCTGGGCTCACCCCGGACCCCAGTGTGCTTGGCCTGCTCGATGCGCAGCCGGAATTCACCACACCGATCTGGGACTACCTGGCCGCGCTGGTCGATCGCCAGCGCGTGGCTGATGGTCGCGCCATGCTGGAGCAGCATCGCGACCTGCTCGATCGGGTGTCGGCGCAGTACGGTGTCGATGCCGCCACCATCGTCGCGGTCTGGGGCGTGGAGAGCGACTACGGCCGCGTGTTCGGCAAACGTCCCCTGCTGCAGTCACTGGCCACGCTGTCCTGCGCCGGCCGTCGCCAGCCGTTCTTCCGCGGTGAACTGCTGGCGCTGCTCAAGCTGATCGACCGCGGAGACCTGCAGGCACAGGGGCTCACCGGTTCCTGGGCCGGTGCCTTCGGGCACACCCAGTTCATGCCCAGCACCTATGCACGCATTGCCGTGGACGGGGATGGCGATGGCCGCCGCGATCTGGTCGGCAGCATTCCCGATGCACTGGCCTCCACTGCCAACTACCTCAAGCGCGCCGGCTGGCGCAGTGGCGAGCCGTGGGGCATGGAAGTTCGCGTTCCCGCTGGCTTCAACGCCAGCCAGGCCGGACGTACCCAGCGTCGTGCCCTGGCCGACTGGCGTGCGCAGGGCGTGACCGCGCTGGACGGCAGCGTGCTGGCTCCGGCCAACCTGCCCGCCGACGCGCGCGCCGCCCTGCTGCTGCCGGCCGGCAACAAGGGCCCCGCGTTGCTGGTGTTCCGCAACTACGACGCGATCTACAGCTACAACGCGGCTGAAAGCTATGCGCTGGCGATCGCCACGCTGGCTGACCAGCTGCGTGGCGGCAGCGGGTTGGCCACCGCCTGGCCGACCGACGACCCGGGCCTGGGCCGCGATGAGCGCCGCCAGCTGCAGGCCCTGCTGCTGGCGCGTGGCTACGACATCGGCAGCGCCGACGGCATGATCGGTACTGCCACCCGTCGCGCGATCCAGTCCGAGCAGCAGCGCCTCGGCTGGGCCAATGCCGATGGGCGTGCCGGGCAACGCATTCTGCGTGCACTGCAGGAAGAGGCCGCTGCTGCAGCACCCAGCGCGCAGAAGGCCTTGCCCCAGGCACGCTGACCGCGACATCATCGCCGCGGTCTTCAAGGAGCGTCATCGCATGCAGTCGAATCCGGACATCAGCAGCGGCCTGTATCACGGGCTGGAGGCCTGGCACGTGCGCACCCCCAGCGCGACGGCGGTCATCAGCGTGTTCGGCGGACAGCTGCTGTCGTTCATTCCGCAGGGGCAGCCGGACCTGCTGTGGCTGTCGCCCACGCGCGCCGCACTGCCGACGCCGATCCGCGGTGGTGTGCCGGTGTGCTGGCCGTGGTTTGGCCGCCAGGGCCAGAACAATGATGTGCCCGCGCATGGCCTGGTGCGCACCGCGCGCTGGGAGCTGCAGCAGGTACAGCAGGGCGACGCGGGAGAGCTGGTGCTGCAGCTGGCGCCGCCACTGCCTGCCGATCTCGGCTTGTGCCTGCAGATGCAGCTGCGCATCGGCCACCAGCTGCACCAGCAGTTGACCACCGGGAACGCTGGAACAACGTCGGTGACCTTCACCCAGGCCCTGCACAGCTATTTCCGGGTAGGCGATGCCGAGCGCGTCGAGGTCGATGGTCTCGATGGCCTGCAGTATCTGGACAAGTACGAGGACTATGCACAGTCGCGCCAGCAGCAGGGGCCGTGGTCACTGCGTGATCCGCGTGATCCCGGCCGCAGTGATCGCATCTATACCGGTGCCAAGGGGCACTATGTACTGCGCGATCCGGTCCTGCAGCGGCGGATCGAGATCCGCAGCGAAGGCAGCCAGACGCTGGTGGCCTGGAATCCCGGTGCGGAGGCGGCAGCGAAAATGGCCGATGTCGGCGAGGGCTGGCGCGATTACGTCTGCCTGGAGGTGGCCAATGCCGGCCCCGACCAGATCACGCTTGCGCCGGGCGCGCGCCATCAATTGATACAGACCCTGGCCAGTACCCCGCTGTAGTGGGGTACTGGCAGTCCCGTTTTGAAGAAGTGACCCGAAAGGATGGAGAACATGCAGGAAGCACAGTGGTGGTATGCCAACAGCAGGCAGAGCGAAGGACCGGTGGACCTGGCCGGCCTGCGTCGCCTGCAGCAGGACGGGACGGTGACGGCGCGCACGCTGCTCTGGTGCGAAGGCATGCCGTCGTGGCGGCCGTTGGCGGAGCTGGATCAGGCCGCAACGCAGGTCGAGGTGGCTCCGGTCCTGGATATCGACGCAGCGCCTGCGGCTGAGGGCATTGCGCCGAGTGTCGGCGATCCGTCCGATCCCTACCGTGCACCGGTTGCGGCACCGGAGACGGCCGCGGCGGCTGGGCTGGAGGGCGACATGGCGCTGTATGCCAGTGTGGTCGGTGGCAACTTCCCGATCTATCGCCAGCGTTGGCGGCTGGATCAGGGCATCGCCACGGGCAGTGGCACCTGGCACTGGCCGGCATTCCTGCTCGGCCTGATCTGGATGATGTATCGCAAGATGTACCGCCTGGCGGCGATGTGGGTTGGCCTGCTGCTGCTGGTCAGCGTGGTCGAGACCCTGCTGGATGTGCCGGATGGCCTGTCGCTGGTCATCACCTTCGCGCTCAGCATCACCACCGGGATCTTTGGCAACAGCTGGTACCTGGCACACTGCCAGCGCCTGATCGCCCAGGCCCGTACCGTGACCGGCGGCGATGATGCACGGCTGCGCAGCGAGCTGAGCGCACGCGGCGGCACCAGCGTGGTCGCCACGCTGATCGCCATCGTCATTGCGGTGGTGCTGAGCATCGTGGGTGCCGCATTGGCGGGGTAGGCCGGGTCAGCGGCCCTGACCCGGCCGCAGCACCAGCAGGCACAGCGCACCGGCCACCAGGCCCCAGAACGCCGAGCCGATGCCGGCCAGTGAGACGCCCGAGGCGGTCACCAGGAAGGTGACCAGTGCCG
>NZ_CP155568.1:340000-4635000 GCF_040256885.1 Stenotrophomonas riyadhensis | reverse complement strand
GCGTACCTTTTGTATAATGGGTCAGCGACTTACTGTTCGTGGCAAGCTTAACCGTATAGGGGAGGCGAAGGGAAACCGAGTCTGATAAGGGCGCATAGTCGCGGGCAGTAGACCCGAAACCGGGTGATCTAGTCATGCCCAGGGTGAAGGTGCGGTAACACGCACTGGAGGCCCGAACCCACTCCCGTTGCAAAGGTAGGGGATGAGGTGTGATTAGGAGTGAAAAGCTAATCGAACCCGGAGATAGCTGGTTCTCCTCGAAAGCTATTTAGGTAGCGCCTCATATGTATCCTCTCGGGGGTAGAGCACTGTTATGGCTAGGGGGTCATCGCGACTTACCAAACCATTGCAAACTCCGAATACCGAGACGGACTGTATGGGAGACACACGGCGGGTGCTAACGTCCGTCGTGAAAAGGGAAACAACCCAGACCCACAGCTAAGGTCCCAAATTCACTGCTAAGTGGAAAACCATGTGGAAAGGCACAGACAGCCAGGAGGTTGGCTTAGAAGCAGCCACCCTTTAAAGAAAGCGTAATAGCTCACTGGTCGAGTCGGTCTGCGGGGAAGATTTAACGGGGCTAAGCAGTGAACCGAAGCTTGGGGTGCATAACTTTGTTATGCGCGGTAGAGGAGCGTTCCGTAAGCCGTTGAAGGTGGATTGAGAAGTCTGCTGGAGGTATCGGAAGTGCGAATGCTGACATGAGTAACGATAATGCGGGTGAAAAACCCGCACGCCGAAAGCCCAAGGTTTCCTTGCGCAACGTTAATCGGCGCAGGGTGAGTCGGCCCCTAAGGCGAGGACGAAAGTCGTAGTCGATGGGAAGCAGGTTAATATTCCTGCACCTCGCGTAAGTGCGATGGAGGGACGGAGAAGGTTAGGTGTACCAGGCGTTGGTTGTCCTGGGGAAAGGCGGTAGGTTTGGATCTTTGGCAAATCCGGGATCCTTTAAGACCGAGCACCGAGACGAGCCTTTATGGCGAAGTCACTGATACCACGCTTCCAGGAAAAGCTCCTAAGCTTCAGCTTACGCAGACCGTACCGTAAACCGACACAGGTGGGTAGGATGAGAATTCTCAGGCGCTTGAGAGAACTCGGGTGAAGGAACTAGGCAACATGGCACCGTAACTTCGGGAGAAGGTGCACCCTTTTTGGTGGCTCGTGCGAGCTATAGCTGAAGAGGGTCGCAGTAACCAGGCCGCTGCGACTGTTTATCAAAAACACAGCACTCTGCAAACACGAAAGTGGACGTATAGGGTGTGACGCCTGCCCGGTGCTGGAAGGTTAATTGATGGGGTCAGCCGCAAGGCGAAGCTCTTGATCGAAGCCCCAGTAAACGGCGGCCGTAACTATAACGGTCCTAAGGTAGCGAAATTCCTTGTCGGGTAAGTTCCGACCTGCACGAATGGCGTAACGACAGCGGCGCTGTCTCCACCCGAGACTCAGTGAAATTGAAATCGCTGTGAAGATGCAGCGTTCCCGTGGCAAGACGGAAAGACCCCGTGAACCTTTACTATAGCTTTACACTGAACGTTGAGTTCGTCTGTGTAGGATAGGTGGGAGGCTATGAAACTGTGGCGCTAGCTGCAGTGGAGCCATCCTTGAAATACCACCCTGTCGTGCTTGACGTTCTAACCTGGGCCCATTATCTGGGTCGGGGACCGTGTATGGTGGGTAGTTTGACTGGGGCGGTCTCCTCCTAAAGAGTAACGGAGGAGCTCGAAGGTACGCTCAGCGCGGTCGGACATCGCGCACTGTGTGCAAAGGCATAAGCGTGCTTGACTGCAAGATCGACGGATCAAGCAGGTAGGAAACTAGGACTTAGTGATCCGGTGGTTCTGTATGGAAGGGCCATCGCTCAACGGATAAAAGGTACTCCGGGGATAACAGGCTGATACCGCCCAAGAGTTCATATCGACGGCGGTGTTTGGCACCTCGATGTCGGCTCATCACATCCTGGGGCTGTAGTCGGTCCCAAGGGTATGGCTGTTCGCCATTTAAAGTGGTACGCGAGCTGGGTTCAGAACGTCGTGAGACAGTTCGGTCCCTATCTGCCATGGGCGTTGGAGATTTGAGAGGGGCTGCTCCTAGTACGAGAGGACCGGAGTGGACGAACCTCTGGTGTTCCGGTTGTCACGCCAGTGGCATTGCCGGGTAGCTATGTTCGGAAGCGATAACCGCTGAAAGCATCTAAGCGGGAAGCGCGCCTCAAGATGAGATCTCCCGGGGCACAAGCCCCCTGAAGGAACCATGTAGACTACGTGGTTGATAGGTCAGGTGTGTAAGTACAGCAATGTATTGAGCTAACTGATACTAATGATCCGAGAGGCTTGACCATATAACCTCAAGTTGCCTTGGCTTTACGACAACGTCGTAAGAGCATCCAAGTGCACGCTACGTCACAAGAACTATGCGAGGCTGGCGCCTTGTCCCCCGGGACGAGTGCGACTCTCCAAAAGCCTCCCTGGTGAAATTAGCGCTGTGGAACCACCCGATCCCATCCCGAACTCGGAAGTGAAACGCAGCTGCGCCGATGGTAGTGTGGCTCAAGCCATGCGAGAGTAGGTCATCGCCAGGGTTTACACCCAAAACCCCGCTGCTTACGCAGCGGGGTTTTTCTTTGTGCGCAGAAAATGCGGGTCGTGCCGGCCGGCGGCCGGCACCCCCGTGGCTGTACACCAACAACCCGGTAGATTCACGTCGTGTGTGGATATTCTCCGCGGGCAGCCAGAGCGCCAACCAAGGTTGGCGTCTACCGAGGGCATGCGGACCCACAGTAGATCCACGCTGTGCGTGGATGGGCTGTCCCTGCGAAGAGCGGTGCCAACCCCGGCAGCGGGCCCAGACAGTGCACGCGGCTGCGGTTGCCGGCCAGAGGCCGGCACTACCCGCAGATCCATGCCGTGCGTGGATGCGGTGCCAGCCAAGGTTGGCCGCGACCCACGGAAGGCCTGGAAGCGGTCTTTTTCTGACCCATCACGCAAAAGCAGGCAAAAAAACGGCGCCCTGCGGGCGCCGTTCTGATCAGGATCGAATTGAAGGCCCGGATCAGGCGGCCCGCGAGACCTCGTGCGGTGCCTGCTGGCGGAAGACCGAGACCGCTTCGGTCAATGTCCCGGCCTGGCTCTGCAGCTCGCGTGCTGCTGCGGTTGCTTCTTCCACCAATGCCGCGTTCTGCTGCGTGGCCTGGTCCATCTGCACCACGGTCTGGTTGATCTGCTCGATGCCGATCGACTGCTCCTGCGAGGCCGCCGAGATCTCGCGCATCAGGTGACTGACGTTCTCCACACCACCGGCAATGCCCTGCATGCGCAGACCAGCGTCGGCCACCAGCTGTGCGCCTTCACCGACCTGGCGTCCGGCTTCGTCGATCAGCTTCTTGATCTCCTGCGCGGCGGCGGCTGACCGCTGCGCCAGAACGCGCACTTCGCTGGCCACCACGGCGAAGCCACGGCCCTGCTCGCCGGCGCGGGCGGCTTCCACCGCTGCGTTCAACGCCAGGATATTGGTCTGGAAGGCGATGCCGTCGATCACGCCGGTGATATCGCCGATGCGCTTCGATGCACCTTCAATTGCCTGCATGGTATCGACCACGCGCTGCATGGCGGTGTTGCCGTCACTCGCCGCGCTCTGCGTAGACGCCGCCAGCTCACTGGCCTGGCGGGCATGAGCGGCGTTCTGGCGCACGGTGGAGGTCAGCTCCTCCATCGATGCAGCAGTCTCCTGCAGATGCGCGGCCTGGCGTTCACTGCGTTCGGACAGTGCGCCATTGCCGGCGGCGATCTCGCTGGCCGCGGTACTGATCGAGGCCGCACATTGCTGGATGCGCCCGACCATGCGCGCCAGCTGGCCGGCCGTGGCATTCGCATCGCGCTGGATCGCGGCGAAGGCGCCGTGATACTCGCCGTGCATGCGCCGGTCCAGATCGCCATTGGCCAAGGCGGAAAGCATCTGCCGCACCTCGTCGACAGTGCCGCCCAGCGTATCCAGCAGCTGGTTGATGCCACCGGTCAGTCCATCCAGGAAGCTCGCACCTTCGCTCGCCTGCAGACGCTGGTCGAGATCGCCGGCGGCAGCGGCGGCAACAATGCCGGCCACTGCGTTCTCAAGCGACAGTTCATGCGTCCGGTCATGCCATTCCACGGCGAAACCGAGGCGCAGGCCCTGCGCATCGAACACCGGCGTGACCACCTGTGCGAAGTGCACCGGGCCGATCTGCACCTTGCCGTTGTGGGTGACCTGCAGGCCGTTGAGGATCGCGCGGATGCGGTCCGGGTTGGCGTGGAAGCGGTGGATGCTGCTGCCCACCAGGCGCTCGGCATCGAAGTCGGGGAAGGCCTGGCGCAGTGTTGCCTGCTGGTTGCGCAGCAGGGCCACCACCGAGCGGTTCACGTAACGGATCACGTGGTCGTTGTCGGCAATCATCATCGCGGTGCGCGAGGCATCGAGCGCCTGGCGGATCTGCGCATTCTCGGCATGCGCTTCAGCCTCGCGCCCACGCTGCGCCTGTACGTGGCGGGCGGTATCGGCCAGCGCATGGGCCAGCGAACCGGGTGCATAGGCCGCGGTATCTGCATGTGCGCTCAGATCGGTGCCCGTAGCGATATCGCGCGCCAGTGCCGCCAGGCGGCGCGGGCCGTGGCCAAGCGCCTCGGTCTGCTGGCGCAGGCGCAGCGCGACCTGGCCGAGGAACACGGTCAGGCTGGCGAACAGGCCGGCCTGCAGCAACGTCGGTCCCACGGCTGCGCCGTGCAGCAGCGGTACCAGCAGGGCGAGGGTGCCAACACCACCGGCCAGCCATACCGGCAGGCGATCGCGGTGGCTGAGCAGCACGCCCAGCAGCAACGCGATCGGCAACGCTGGCGACAGGCCGACGATCGCGCACAGCAATGCCAACTGCAGCGACAGCAGCAACGCCAGGCCGTTGCGGGCGATGCTGCGGCCCGCCTGTGGACCGGCGAGCCAGAGGGCGGGCAGCACGGCGGCCGCCGCCAACGCGGCGCCCGGTACGTGGGGCCCACGCAGGGCCAGCACCAGGCCAGCCATAGCCAACGCCGCACTGCCGATCAGCAGTCGACGGTCAGCGCGGTGAGCGAGCTGCTGCAGATGCGGCAGGCGAACGGTATCGGGGGGACGGGAGGATGCAGCGGACATCGGCGACTCCTGGATCAGCAGACGACAGCGGCCACGCGGTGACGCACGCATGAGCGCGTGGCCAGGGCAGGGACCGGGAATTCGGGGAATGCGACGCAATCAACGTCGCGGAGACGGGGCACCGTGACCACATCCTGTGGGTGACGGTGCGATGGAGCAGGCATGCGGACTTCCTTGCAGGACCAGACACACGCCGCAGGTCCGACCGGACCTGCGTGCTGCGGACGCAGGGGCCCGCAACTGATGTATCGGCCGCAAACGCGCGGAGTGAAGCGCGCGGATACCTTTGCTCAGCCCGCGTTGCCGTTGCTGAAGAAGTGCAGGATCACGCCCGCGATCTGTTGCGGGTCTTCCATGTGCAGGTGATGATTGCCGGGAAACACCGCCAGCCGTCCATCACGCAGGTGCTGCAGGCGATCGCTGCGCATCGGCTCGGGATAATAGGACTGCGCCGGCGTGGCATAGATCACCTGTGTCGGGCAGGCGATGGCCTGCAGCAGGTTGTCGATCTGGCCTTCACTGAGGCGGATCGCGGTGGGCAGCATCAGGCGTGGATCGCTGCACCAGCGGTAGCCGCCTTCAACCGGTTCCACGCCACGCTCGACCAGCAGGCGTGCGCAGCCTTCGCTGAGCTGGTTGGTCATCATCCGCGCACGGATGGGTGCGGCCAGATCGGGAAACACGCGCAGCTGCTTGCGTGCCAGTGCGCGCGTGGCATTCACATGCTCGCGCAGGCGGTTGGCGGTTTCTTCCTCGGGACCACGCAGGCCGCCGAGTGCTTCGATCGCCACCAGGCGCTCGACGCGATCACTGACCGAGGCGGTGAGGCTGGCGATGCCGGCGCCCATTGAATGGCCGAGCAGGCTGAAACGGTCCCAGCCCAGTGCATCGGCCACATCGAGCACGTGGCAGATGGCGGCGGCCGTGGTGTAGCTGGCACCGGCCGGCAGATGTGCGCTGTGACCGTGGCCGGGCAGATCGATGGCCACCAGCTGCAACGACGACAGGTGCGGCGCAAGCGGCACGAAGCTGGCCGCGTTGTCGAGCCAGCCATGCAGGGCCAGCACGCGCGGGCCGTCGGCGTGGTTGCGCAGACCGGCGACGCGCGCGCCAGCGACCTCCAGCTCAAACGGTTGCAGACTCATGCCAGCGAGGCCACGGCCAGCCGCGCAAGCGCACGTGCGTGCTCCGGTTCGGCGTTGAGGCAGGGGATGTAACGCATCGTCGCGCCGCGCTCGGCCAGTGTTTCGGTGAAGCCCAGTGCCACTTCTTCCAGCGTTTCCAGACAGTCGGTGGCGAAGCCGGGGCAGACCACGTCGATCTGCTTCACGCCGGATTCGGCCAGCGCCCACAGGCTCGGCTCGGCATACGGCTGCAGCCAGCGCTCGCGGCCGAAGCGCGACTGGTAGCCCATCTGCCACTCGTCCCTGCCCAGGCCCAGCGCGTTGGCGATGGCCTGTGCGCTGGCTTCGCAGCGCTGCGGATACGGATCGCCCCCATCAGCCAGGCGCTGCGGAATGCCATGAAAGGAGAACATCAGTTTCTGGCCACGGCCGTGCTGTTCCCAGTAACGCTGGATGGAACCGGCCGCGGCCTCGACCCAGCCCGGGTCGACCGAATAGTCGCGCACCAGGCTGACGGTGACGCCAGGATTGCGGCGCTGCCAGGCATCAACACGGTCTTCGACCGAGGCGGTGGTGGTGGTGGAGTACTGCGGATACAACGGCAGCACCACGATGCGGCGCGCGCCTTCGGCGGCCAGGCGGTCGAGCTCGCTGGCCAGGGCCGGTTTGCCGTAGCGCATCGCGTGGCGCACTTTCAGGGTCGGCAGCAGGGCCTGCATGGCCTGCGCCAGCTGACGCGTATGCACCATCAGCGGTGAGCCCTCCGGCAGCCAGACCTGGGCGTACTTGGCCGCTGAACGGCTGCTGCGCAGCGGCAGGATCAGCCCGCGCAGCAACGGCTGCCACAGCAGTGCCGGGATCGAGACCACGCGGGGGTCGGACAGGAATTCAGCCAGGTAACGGCGTACGGCGGGAGCCGTCGGCGTCTCGGGCGTGCCTAGGTTGACCGCCAGCACGGCGGTATCGGGTGCGTCGAGCATAAGCGGTATTGTCGCCGATCCGGTGCCGCGCCGGGATGCAGGGTTCGGATTGCTGGCATAGCGCGCATCAATGTGAGCAGGGAACGCTCATTGGGGATTCATGACAACACTACTAATTTCAGTCACTTGCTATATCTTCCTATGGACTGACTTCTGGAGCCTGCCATGCGTCGCCCGATCCAAGCCCTGCTGATCGCCGCCAGCCTGCTGTCCAGCCAGGCCATGGCCGGACCGCAGGAAGACCAGCGTGCGCGCAATGCCGTGCGCGTGCTGGCTGAAATCCAGGAAATCCCTGAACAGGGCATTCCGGACAAGTTGCTCGACGAAGGCCGCGCGGTCATCGTCATTCCCGACACGATCAAGGCCGGTCTGGTCATTGGTGGCCGTCGGGGCCACGGCCTGATGTCGGTGCGCATGCCCAATGGCGCGTGGTCCAGCCCGGTATTCGTCAAGCTGACCGGTGGCAGCATCGGCTTCCAGGCCGGCGTGCAGTCTTCCGACGTAGTGCTGGTGTTCCGCAACGACCGCAGCCTGGACAACCTGGTCAACGGCAAGTTCACGCTGGGCGCCGACGCAGGCGTTGCCGCCGGTCCGGTCGGCCGCAACGCCGCCGCGGCCACCGACGGCCAGCTGAAGGCCGAGATCTGGTCCTGGTCGCGCGCGCGCGGCCTGTTTGCGGGCGTCGCCCTCGATGGTGCGGTGCTGCAGATCGATGATGCCGCCAACCTTGACGCCTACGGCAGCAACACTACGCCGCGCATGATCTTTGAAGGCCGTGCCGCCGGTTCGCCGTCGATGGATGTGGTCGCGTTCCGCGACCGCCTGGAAGAGGCCACCTACGCCGCCCGCAACAACCGCAACGGGAACGGTGGCAACGCGCCGCGCCCGGCAGCGGCCCCGGCGGCAGCTCCGGCGCCTGTTCAGGCAGCGCCGGCCGCCCCCGCTGAAGCTACCACGGCGCCGCTGCAGAACGTGCCGCAGAACCCGCCGCAGCAGCAGCAGGGCTTCCAGCCGGTCAACGACGGCGAGATCCGCACGGAAACGCTGGGCGGAAACTGACTTTCGTCACGCGCGCCGGCTAACACCCGGTGCGCTATGCTCGACAGCCTGATCACTAACGTAACGAGCGTCTTTATGGGCAGTTTCAGCATCTGGCATTGGTTGGTCGTGCTGGCCATCGTCCTGCTGGTGTTCGGCACCAAGCGCCTGACCAGTGGTGCCAAGGATCTCGGTTCGGCGGTCAAGGAATTCAAGAAGGGCATGCGCGACGAGGACAAGCCGAACGCGCAACTGGGCGACGAGTCGCGCAGCCAGGACGCCTCGCGTGCCGCGCAGGACGAGCACGACCGCACCCCTCGCTGATCCGGAGCGGTCGCGGTGTTTGATATCGGCTTCAGCGAACTGCTGGTGATCGCGGTGGTCGCCCTGGTGGTGCTTGGTCCCGAGCGCCTGCCCAAGGCGGCCCGCTTCGCTGGCCTGTGGGTGCGACGCGCCCGCAATCAGTGGGATTCGGTGAAACAGGAACTGGAACGCGAACTGCAGGCCGAAGAGATCAAACGGCAGATGCAGGACGTGCGCCAGGGCATGCAGGACACCGAGAACCAGCTGCGTGCCAGCGGCGAAGCGATCCGTCGCGAAGCCCAGCAGGCGCAGCAGCAGGGTGATGACCTGGTGCAGGAAGTACGCGCGCCGGCGCCCGCGGATCTTCCGCCACACATGAGCACCGCGCCCGACGTCGATGTGCCCGTACAGGAGAGCGCTGCTCCCGAGCCGGCGCCGGCAACACCCCCTGAAGCCGGTGCGACGCCGCCGCAGAGCACGGAGCGCCAGCCATGAGTGAACAGGATTTCGGCGAAAGCTCGCTGGTTGAGCATCTGGTGGAACTGCGTGGCCGCCTGGTACGCGCATTGCTGGGACTGGGCGTGGTGTTGCTGGGCCTGCTGCCGTTTACCCAGAAGCTCTACAACGCACTGGCCGAACCGCTGGTCTCGCAGCTGCCGAACGGGCAGACGATGATCGCCACCAATCCGGCCGGTGCCTTCTTCGCACCGCTGAAGCTGACTTTCTTCGTGGCCCTGTTCGTGGCGGTGCCGTGGCTGCTGTACCAGCTGTGGGCCTTCGTCGCGCCCGGCCTGTATGCGCGCGAGAAGCGCCTGGCGGTGCCGTTGCTGGTGTCCTCGGTGCTGCTGTTCTACACCGGCTGTGCCTTTGCCTACTTCCTGGTGCTGCCGGCGGTGTTCCACTTCCTCACCACCTTCAGCCCGGACGTGATCGCGATCACCCCGGATGCGAATGCCTACCTGGATTTCGTGCTGGCGATCTTCTTTGCCTTCGGCGGCAGCTTCGAACTGCCGGTGGCAATGGTGATCCTGGTGCTGCTGGGCTGGGTGACGCCGCAGCAGTTCAAGGAAGGCCGCGGTTACGCAATCGTCGGCATCTTCGTGGTGGCCGCAGTGCTGACCCCGCCGGACGTGGTCTCGCAGCTGATGCTGGCGATTCCGATGTGCCTGCTCTACGAGCTGGGCATCCACGCCGCACGCTGGCTGGTGCCGTCGTCGGTAGTGAAAAAACCCGCCGCCTGAAAGAAAAAAAGGGGACGGAGGGGATTAAGTCGTTCATGCCCAGTGTGTGCAGCTAACGACTTAATCCCCTCCGTCCCCTTTTCCGTCAGGCGTGGAACACGTCGCTCGAGGTCGGCGTGGTCGGGATCGGCGGTGCGGCGCGGCTGCCGCGGTGCACGAACATCTGCTTCCATGCGGCGTAGACCGCGCCGACATACAGCGGCATCAGCACCGTGGTCAGCACCAGCTGGGCGATGAAGGCGGCGGCCAGCGGGCCACCGATCAGCATCGCGATCTGGATCACGATCACGAACAGGATGTACATGCAGAACGCGGCGATCAGGCCGAGTACGGCGAACACGAACATCGCGCCGATGTTCTCGATGCAGCCCTGCAGGCTCAGGCGCAGCGCATGCATGCCGCTCTGCTTGTCGAACACCACCAGCGCCGGCTGGGTGAACATCGCCAGCGACAGCGCCACCGCGCTCAGGAACACCAGCAGCATCCACAGCGCGATGCGCTTGGCCGGCAGGTTGGCGACCAGTGCGGCCGCATCATCCGGCTTGATCTGCTGGCCACTGCGGCTGATCTCTTCCATCTTGGTCATGACCTCGCTGAAGGCGGTGAAGCCCTCGCGGCCGATCATCATGAACAACAGCGCGCCCAGCAGCAGGACCGCCAGCACCTGTATCGCCAGCGGCACCAGCAGGTGGCTGACGCGGTGGTCGCGGATCGGCTGCAGCAGGTGCGAGGCCAGGCCCGGGCGGCCTTCGTCGATCTCGCCCACGGCGTACAGCATGCCGCCGAACATGATCGGCGAAATGGCCAGGGTCATCAGCTGCACGGCCATGCCGGCGGCGCCGGGAATCAAGGTCGACAGCAGGGTCACCACCCAGCTCACCAGCAGCCAGGTCAGGCCGATCCGGGCCAGCTGCAGCGGCGCACGCCGGTACAGGGAGAACGTATCCAGCAACCACTGGGCGCCCGCCGAGGCCGGCAGCTTGCGAATCTCTTTCATGGACATCCGGGAAGGACAGGAGGGGGCCGGGCGGCTGCCCGTGCCGCCGATTATCCCTGTTTTGCCACCGGCTGGGCTGAAGACAGCCGCGCCTGGCGGACGAAGCGGCGCAACAGCTGGCGGGCCAGCGGTGCGGCGCTGACCGCGCGCTCGATGCTGCGGGCGCAGCCGCCGTGGCGGCCGATGCAGTCGGCGCGGGCGCGCACGTAGCCGCGCATGTGGTGGGTGGCGAATTCCGGATGGAACTGCACGCCCCACGCCTGGCGGCCCCAGCGGAAGGCGTGGCAGCCGTCCAGCGGCGAGCGTGCCAGCACTTCGGCACCTTCCGGCGCGCGCAGCACGGTCTGCAGGTGGGTGGCATGGGCGGCGAAATGCTGCGGCAGGCCCTGGAACAGCGGGTCCTGCGCGGCCTGCGGCTGCAGTTCCAGCTCGATCGTGCCGGACTCGCGGCCAGCCGGGTTGTAGGCCACCTCGCCACCCAGCGCGTGCGCCAGCAGCTGGTGGCCGTAGCAGATGCCGAACACGGGCAGGTCGTCGTGCGCGGTCTGGCGCAGCCATGCGGCGCTGCGCTCACTCCATTCGGCGTGGTCGGTGACGAAGGCGGCCGAGCCGGTCACCAGCACGCCAGCGAAGCCATGCGGGTCGGGCAGGGCATCCCCGTGTTCGACATCGACCACCACCGTCTCGTGCTCTTCCAGCCCGGCGGCGACGCGGATCCAGTGCGGAAAGCGCCCGTAGCGGCGCAGCGACGGCACCGGTCGGCCGGTTTCAAGGATCAGGAACGGGGCTGGGTTCATCCGGGGGCGGCAGGACTGACAGGACTTCCTCGATTGTAGTCAGCCCCTGCGCCACCTTTTCAAGCCCGGCCTGACGCAGGGTTCGCAGCCCTTCAGCCCGCGCGGCACGGGTGAAACCGGCCAGATCCATGTCGGCGCGGATCTGCCCGCGCAGCCGCGAGCCCAATGGCAGCAACTCATACAGGCCGATGCGGCCGAGGAATCCGGTGCGCCGGCACTCCAGGCAACCGACCGGCCGACAGGGCGTGGCGGCATCTGGATATGCGGCATGGCTATCAGCCAGCACCGCCCAATCGGCGGCGCCGAGGCGGTGTGGCTGCTTGCAGTGCGGGCACAGCGTGCGCACCAGGCGCTGGGCGAGGATGCCGTTGAGGGTGCTGGCCAGCAGGTAGTGCGGCACGCCGAGGTCGAGCAGGCGGGTGACCGCCGAGGGCGCATCGTTGGTATGCAGGGTGGACAGCACCAGATGGCCGGTCAGCGAGGCCTGCACCGCCATCTGCGCGGTTTCCAGGTCGCGGATCTCGCCGATCATGATGATATCCGGGTCCTGCCGCAGCAGGGTGCGCACGCCGCTGGCGAAGTCCAGGTCGATGTTGGTCTGCACCTGCATCTGGTTGAACTCGGGCGCGATCATCTCGATCGGGTCCTCCACCGTGCACACGTTCACGTCCGGCGTGGCCAGCCGCTTCAGCGTGGAGTACAGGGTGGTGGTCTTGCCCGAGCCGGTCGGGCCGGTGACCAGCACGATGCCGTGCGGGCGCTCGACCAGTGCATTCCAGCCCGCCGCCTCCTGCGGGCTGAAACCGAGCTGGTCGATGCTCTTGAAGGCGGCATCCGGGTCGAAGATGCGCATCACGCACTTCTCGCCGAAGGCGGTAGGCATGGTCGACAGGCGCATCTCGACCTCGCGGCCGCCCGGCGAACGGGTCTTGATGCGGCCATCCTGCGGGCGCCGGCGCTCGGCCAGGTCCATGCGGCCGAGCACCTTGATGCGGCTGACCACGGCGGTCATCACCGCTGGCGGCACCTCGAACACCTTGTGCAGCACGCCGTCGATGCGGAAGCGCATGCGTCCCATCTCGCGGCGCGGCTCCAGGTGGATGTCCGAAGCGCGCTGTTCATAGGCGTACTGCAGCAGCCAGTCGACGATATGCACGATGTGCTGGTCGTCGGCATTGACGTCGCCGGTGCGGCCCAGCTCCACCAGCTGCTCGAAGCTGGGCAGGGTGGTGTTGGCTTCGCCGCGCACGTCACCCCGGGCGCCGCGCACCGAGCGGGTCACCCCGTAGAACTCCATGGTGTAGCGGTGCAGGTCGAGCGGATTGACCACCGCCAGTTCGATGCGCCGCCGGGTCAGGTGCTGCAGGTCGCGGCGCCATTCCTGTACCAGCGGCTCGCTGGTGGCCACCAGCACGCGCTCGGCATCCACTGCCAGCGGCAGGAAGCGATGCCGGCGCGCGTAGGCATGGGAGACCAGCGCGGTGACCGCGGCGACGTCGACCCGGGTCGGGTCGATGCGCAGGTAGCGGCTGCCGGTGCGCTGCGCCAGCCATTCGGTGAGGTGCTCCAGGGTCAGTTCGCCACCGCCGCTGGCGGCCAGCTTGAGGTTGGACAGCAACACCAGCGGGTGCACTTCACTGGCGTTGCGCGCGCCCTGCGCGGAAAAGCGCATGCGCTCGCGGTCCTGCTCGGCCACCAGGCCATCGGCAATCAGGGCTGCGGCAATCTGCTCGAAATGCAGCCGTCCCCAGGGCAGCGCGACGCCGCCCGCTTCGCCGGGCGTGCCGACCGGCAGCCGATGTTCCATCTGCCTGCTCCTCCCGGGTACGGAATGCCCCGCAGGTCGGCCGTTATACTAGCGCACCCCCTTTGCCGGCCAAGAATCGTCCGCATGTCCGCGACCCCGACCGTTCCGATCACCTTCCAGGGCCTGATCCAGACCCTGAACCAGTTCTGGGCCCAGCAGGGCTGCGTGCTCATCCAGCCGCTCGACCTGGAGGTGGGCGCCGGTACCTTCCACCCGGCCACCTTCCTGCGTGCGATCGGTCCGGAAAGCTGGAACGCGGCCTACGTGCAGCCCTCGCGCCGCCCGACCGACGGCCGCTACGGCGAGAACCCGAACCGCCTGCAGCGCTACTACCAGTACCAGGTGGCGATGAAGCCGGCGCCGGACAACATCCAGCAGCTGTACCTGGATTCGCTGAAGGCACTGGGCATCGATCCGCTGGTGCACGACCTGCGTTTCGTCGAGGACAACTGGGAATCGCCGACGCTGGGCGCCTGGGGCCTGGGCTGGGAAGTCTGGCTCAACGGCATGGAAGTGACCCAGTTCACCTACTTCCAGCAGGCCGGTGGCCTGGAGTGCCGCCCGGTGCTGGGCGAGATCACCTACGGTCTCGAGCGCCTGTGCATGTACCTGCAGAACTGCGACAACGTCTACGACCTGGTCTGGACCTACGGCCCGGACGGCCAGCCGGTGACCTACGGCGACGTCTACCACCAGAACGAGGTGGAGCAGAGCACCTACAACTTCGAATACGCCGACGTGGAAGAGATGTTCCACCGTTTCGACGCCTGCGAACGCGAAGCGCAGAAGCTGGTGGAAGTGAACCTGCCGCTGCCGGCCTACGAGCAGGTGATGAAGGCCAGCCACACCTTCAACCTGCTCGATGCACGCCGCGCGATCAGCGTGACCGAGCGCCAGCGCTACATCCTGCGCGTGCGCGCGCTGGCCCAGGCGGTGGCCAAGGCGTACTACGAGCAGCGCGAGAAGCTGGGCTTCCCGGGCGCGAAGAAGGCCTGACGGCCGCTCTCCCCCTTACTCCGGGGCGCCGGACGCGTCGCGCGCTGCGCCCCCACCACAGGATTGAAACGATGAGCCAACTGTCCCCCCTGCTGATCGAACTGGGCACCGAGGAGCTGCCGGTCAAGGCGTTGCCGGGCCTCGCCCAGGCGTTCTTCGATGGCGTTGTCGACGGCCTGCGCAAGCGCGGCGTCGCACTGGAGCTGGGCGATGCGCGTCCACTGTCGACCCCGCGCCGCCTGGCCGTGCTGCTGCCGGGTGTCGGCCTGGAACAGCCGGAACAGCACAGCGAAGTGCTGGGCCCGTACCTGAACATCGCGCTGGACGCCGAAGGCCAGCCGACCAAGGCCCTGCAGGGCTTCGCCGCCAAGGCCGGGATCGACTGGACCGCGCTGGAGAAGACCACCGACAACAAGGGTGAGCGCTTCGTGCACCGCGCGGTGACCCCGGGCGCGAGCACCGCCAGCCTGCTGCCGGAGATCCTGCGCGAGGCGATCGCGGCGATGCCGATTCCCAAGCCGATGCGCTGGGGCGACCATGCCTGGGGCTTCGCGCGCCCGGCGCATTGGCTGGTGCTGCTGCACGGTGCCAACGTGGTCGAGGCCGAACTGTTCGGGCTGCAGGCCGGCCGCGTCAGCCGTGGCCATCGTTTCCACCACGACCAGGCCGTGTCGCTGGCACAGCCGCAGGACTATGTTGAAGCCCTGCGCGCCGCGTTCGTGCTGGTCGACCCGAGCGAGCGTCGCGCGCGCATCGTCGCCGAGGTGGAGGCCGCTGCGGCCAGGGCCGGTGGCAGCGCCCGCATCACCGACGACAACCTGGAACAGGTGGTGAACCTGGTCGAGTGGCCGTCTGCAGTGCTGTGCAGCTTCGAACGTGCGTTCCTGGCGGTGCCGCAGGAAGCGCTGATCGAGACGATGGAGATCAACCAGAAGTTCTTCCCGGTGCTGGATGCCGCTGGCACCCTGACCGAGAAGTTCATCGGCATCGCCAACATCGAATCGAAGGACGTGGCCGAAGTGGCCAAGGGCTACGAGCGCGTGATCCGCCCGCGCTTCGCCGATGCCAAGTTCTTCTTCGACGAGGACCTGAAGCAGGGCCTGGTGTCGATGGGCGACGGCCTGAAGACGGTGACCTACCAGGCCAAGCTGGGCAGCGTGGCCGACAAGGTGGCGCGCGTGGCCGCCCTGGCCGAAGTGATCGCACCGCAGGTGGGTGCCGACGCCGGGCAGGCCAGGCGTGCCGCCGAACTGGCCAAGAACGACCTGCAGTCGCGCATGGTCAACGAGTTCCCGGAGCTGCAGGGCATCGCCGGCCGCCACTACGCCGTGGCCGGTGGCGAACCGGAAGAAGTGGCGCTGGCCATCGACGAGGCCTACCAGCCGCGCTTCGGCGGTGACGACATCGCGCTGTCACCGCTGGGCAAGGTGCTGGCCATTGCTGAACGCGTGGACACGCTGGCCGGCGGTTTCGCCGCAGGCCTGAAGCCGACCGGCAACAAGGACCCGTTCGCCCTGCGCCGCAATGCGCTGGGCCTGGCCCGCACGATCATCGAAAGCGGCTATGAGCTGGACCTGCGCGCGCTGCTGACCAGCGCCAACGCCGGCCTGGCCGCGCGCAACGTGCAGGCCGACATCGGTGAGCTGTACGACTTCATCCTCGACCGCCTGAAGGGCTACTACAGCGACAAGGGCGTGCCGGCCACGCACTTCAACGCGGTGGCCGAGCTGAAGCCGGCTTCGCTGTACGACTTCGACCGCCGCCTGGATGCGATCGGCACCTTCGCCGCGCTGCCGGAAGCCGAGGCTCTGGCTGCGGCCAACAAGCGCATCCGCAACATCCTCCGCAAGGCCGAAGGCGACATTCCGGCCCAGATCGATCCGGCGCTGCTGCAGGAAGACGCCGAGCGCGCGCTGGCTGAAGCCGTCACCGCGGCCATCGACGACACCGGCGCCAGCCTGCAGCACAAGGACTACGTGGCTGTGCTGGCACGCCTGGCCCGCCTGCGCCCGCAGGTCGACGCGTTCTTCGACGGCGTGATGGTCAATGCGGAAGATCCGGCGCTGCGCGGCAACCGCCTGGCGCTGCTGACCATGCTGGGCGAGCGCCTGGGCAAGGTCGCGGCGATCGAGCATCTGTCGAGCTGATGCCCGTACCGGTAGTGCCGGCCGCTGGCCGGCATTGCCACCGCGCATCGGATCGATCTGTGGGTTGCCGGCCAGCGGCCGGCACTACCGGATCACCGCTGGCGGATGTCCATCGGGGTCATTGCCGGCATCGCGCACGATGCCGGCAACCTCGCCTTCGATTGCGATGATCGCCACAAAGGCGCGTATTTTGACCGCCACTTAACAACCGATCCCGAATGACGTGATGCATTTCGCATCGTCACCTTCGGTCGGTATGCTGTGCCGCATGCAGCCAAAGAAATACGCCCTGCCGCTGATGGTCCTGTCGCTGGCCGCCACCTCCGTGGTCCACGCGCGCGGCACCATCGACAAGGTGGACATCAAGGGATTGGACAAGGGCGACGACGCCGCAATCATCGAGAACATCCAGGAATCGCTGTCGCTGTACGACACGATCGGCAAGGAACAGGGCGAATCGCGCCTGGAGTACCTGCTGTCCCAGGCCGAGCGGCAGACCCGCCAGGCACTGGAACCGTTCGGGTACTACAACCCGGTGATCAAGGTCGAGGCGCCGCGCGAGGACGAGCATGTCCGCGTGCTGATCCACGTCGACAAGGGCACCCCGGTCACCGTGCGCCGCGAGCACATCGACATCACCGGCCCGGCGATGTACGACCAGTACCTGCAGGACGACCTGGCCGCGTTCAAACCGCGCAAGGGCCAGCGCTTCGTGCATACCCAGTACGAAGCCAGCAAGATCACCATTACACGCCGCCTGGCCGAGCGCGGCTACTTCGACGCCGACTACACCCAGCGCCAGGTGCAGATCACCCGCGCCGACAATGCCGCCGATATCGACCTGACCTGGGACAGCGGCCGCCGCTACAACATGGGCCCGGTGCGCTTCGAACAGGATTACTTCGTCGACAAGCTGTTCGATCCGCTGGTGTACTGGGACCAGGGCAGCTACTACCACGAGGGCAAGCTGGACCGCCTGCGGCAGTCGTTGACCAAGCTGGACTATTTCAGCGTGATCGACATCCAGCCGCGCCCGGACGAGGCCGACGAGAACGGCGACGTGCCGGTGGACGTGAAGCTGACCCGCGCCAAGCGCACGATCTATACCGCCGGTCTGAGCTACGGCAGCGAAAGCGGCCCGGGCGTGCGCGGGGGCATCGAGCGGCGGTTCCTGAACAACCGCGGCCACAAGATGAACACGCAGCTGGACTATGCGCAGAAGCGCAAGAGCCTGGTCACCAGCTACCGTATCCCGGCGTTCAACTGGCTCGATGGCTGGTACACCTTCGCCGCCAGCGCGTACGACGAGCAGACCGACTACATCGACCTGCGCAACTTCAAGCTGATTGCCAGCCGCAGCGGCGAGATCAACGAGCACTGGACCGCGATCGCCTCCATCAATGCGCTGCGCGAGCGCTGGCGCTATGCCTCAGGCACCGAGTTCACCAGTGCGGTGTACAACACGTCGACGCTGGTCTACCCGCAGATGGTTGCCGACTACGTCAACGTCGATGACGAGATGTTCCCGCGCAAGGGCATCAGCGGTACCGCGACGATGCGTGCCGGCGTCGAAGGTGCCGGCTCGGACACCAGTTTCGTGCAGGCCAATGCCGTGCTGCGCTGGTACATCCCGGTGGGCGAAAGCAACCGCCTGATCCTGCGTGGCGAAGGCGGCACCACCTGGACCAGCGATCTGGTGGCAATGCCGCCCAGCCTGCGCTACTTCGCCGGCGGTGACCGCAGCATCCGTGGCTATGCCTACCGCGAAGTCGGTCCGCGGACCCCGGCACCGGACAAGTACGCGCTCGGGGCCAAGAACCTGGTGATCGGCTCGGCCGAGTACGAGCACTATTTCAATGGCGGCCCCTGGGGCGCGGCGGTGTTCGTCGATACCGGCAGTGCCTTCGACAACACCATCGACCTGCATACCGGCGTTGGCTTCGGCGTGCGCTGGAAATCGCCGGTGGGCCCGGTGCGCATCGACGTGGCGCACGGCCTGAACAACCCGGATTCGCAGTTCCAGCTGTACCTGAACATCGGAGCGGACCTGTGAGCACGCCCGCACCGACTCCGACCCCGAATACGCCGCCGCCGCGCGTGCGCTTCTATCGTCGCCGCCGCTTCTGGGCATGGTCCGGCGCCGGCGTGATCGGCCTGGTGCTGCTGGCCCTGCTGGCGGTGTACTGGCTGCTGCAGACCGTGGCCGGCCGCGACGTGCTGCTGGCACAGGTGGTGGCGCGGCTGCCCGTGGGCGCCAGCTTCACCTGGGACAAGGTGGACGGCCCGGTGGCCGGTCCGCTGACCCTGTACAACGTCGACTTCCGCTACGACGACATCCATTTCCACGCCGAGCGTGCCCATCTGGAGCCGGACCTGCGCCCGCTGCTGGGCCGCAAGCTGCTGCTGGACAAGCTGGAGCTGACCAACGCGACGTTGAACCTGGCCAAGAGTGACGAGCCGTTCAAGCTGCCGTCGTGGCCCGATTCGCTGCCGCAGATCGAAATGCCGCTGGCGATCCAGGCCGATGCCATTGCCATCGACGGCTTCCGCATCAGCCAGGCCAACGAGCCGGTGATCGACATCAGCCGTGTGCGTGGTGGCATCGAGATCGCCAACGGCGAGTTCCAGGCGCACAAACTGGTCGTGGACAGCGACATGGGCAATTTCACCGCCCAGGGCCGCTACATCCCGGCCAAGGACTACGACACCGACGTGACCGTCACCGCAGTGTTGCCGGCCCCGCGTGGCCGTACCGCAGCGACGGTGGGGCTGGTGGCACGCGGTGACCTGTCGCACATGGAAGTGGCGGTGGCCGGGCGTGCGCCGAAGCCGCTGCACGCGATGCTGGTGTTCGATGGCCGCACCGACCCGACCTGGAGCGCCACGGTGCGCAGCGACGAACTGGACCTGGCGCTGCTGTCACCGGCGTTGGCCAGCTCGGCGATCGCACCGCTGGCGCTGGACTTCACCGCCGCCGGCAAGGGCGGCAACGCCAACCTGCGTGGCAAGGTGAAGCAGGGCGATCACGAACTGGAACTGGCACCGTCGGTGGTGTCGTTGCAGGACCAGGTCCTGAAGGTCTCGCCGCTGCTGGTGAAGGGCCTCGGTGGCGAAGCCCGCCTGGAGGGCACGGCCGATTTCAGCCAGGAAGACCAGCAGAAGCTCAACTTCTCGGTGGTCGCCCATGATCTGACCTACGTGCCAGCGCCCGATCCGAACACCGCCGGCAGCGCACCGGTGCCGGTGACCCTGAAGGAAGCGCGCTTCGGCCTCGCCGGTACCCTGAAGGCCTGGGCCGCGATCGGCCGCGCCGAGGTCGAGCGTGACGCGCAGAAGGCGCAGCTGCGCTTCGACGTGCGCGGCAACGACCAGGCCGCGTCGATCCACCAGCTGCAGGCGCAGACCCCGGGTGGCCAGCTGCAGGTGGAAGGCCAGGTGGCCTGGGCGCCGCAGCTGGACTGGGACGCCAAGGCCACGCTGAAGGACTTCGACCCCGGCTATTTCGTGCCAGGCTGGAACGGTCGCCTGTCCGGCAACCTGGCCTCCAAGGGACGCCAGCTGCCGCCGCCGGCCAATGCCGCGCCTGGCACCGCTGGTACGCTGGAAGCCACGGTTGACCTGCCGTCGCTGAAAGGCGTGCTGCGCCAGCGCAACCTCGACGCACAGGGCAAGTTCGCGCTGCAGGGCGAGCAGGGCCAGGGTGACCTGAAACTGTCGCTGGGCAGCAGCCGGGTGACCGCTTCAGGCAAGGTCGGTGACCGCCTCGACATCGATGCGCGCTTCGAGCCGCTGCAGTTGAGCGACCTGTTGCCGGGCGCCGATGGTGGCCTGCGTGGCCAGGTGCAGGTGAAGGGCCCGCGCGATGCGCCGGACATCACCGCCGACCTGGTCGGCAACAATCTCAACTGGGACGGCTACGGCGCCGAGAGCGTGAGCATCAAGGGCCACCTGCCGTGGCGCGGCGACAGCGGCACGCTGGCGGTGCAGGGCCAGCAGGTCAATGCCGGCATGCTGCTGGAACGCTTGAACGTGGATGCACAGGGCAGTGTGTCCAACCTGCGCCTGGCGGCGCAGGCCCGCAACGAGATGGGGGCGGTCGAGCTGCAGGGCAGTATCCGCCAACAAGGCGCGCAATGGCGTGGCGAGCTGGCCGCGCTGCGCATCGCACCGGTGAAGGGCGATGCCTGGTCGCTGCGTGCGCCGGCGGCGTTCGCGATCAATGGCAGCAGCTACACGCTGGGCGAAGCCTGCCTGGCCGCCGCCAGCAGCGGTGCACTGTGTGCACAGGCCAACTGGCCACGCGAGGGCCTGGTGGTACGCAGTGATGCGCTGCCGCTGGCGCTGGTGCAGCCATGGTTGCCGCCGCAGTCCGGTCGTCGCATCTACCTGCGCGGCGATGTCAGCCTGGACGCGCAGATCCGCCCGCGCGGCAACGCCTGGGAAGGCCACGTGGAAGTGCGCTCGAAGGAAGGCGGCGTGCGCCTGGGCGAGAGCCGCAACACCGTGGGCGATACCACCCGTGGCGAACTGGTGCGCTATGACCAGTTCTCGCTGAAGCTCGACATGACCCCGGCCAGCATCAAGGGCTACCTGGGCATGGGCTTCCAGGGCAACGGCTTCGTTGATGCGAAGATGCAGACCGGCTGGGAAGCCAGCGCGCCGTTGAACGGCGAGCTCTACCTCAACATGTCGCGGCTGTACTGGCTGGAGCTGTTCTCGCCGGACATCGTGCGCCCCACCGGCCTGATCGAAGGCCACGTCAGCCTGCGTGGCACGCGTGGCCAGCCGTCGCTGGGCGGTGATGCGCAGCTGAGCAACTTCAAGGGCGAATTCCCCGCGCTCGGCCTCACTTTCGATCAGGGCAAGGGCAGCTTCGTCGCCCAGCCCGACGGTTCGGCCAAGATCACCGCGCAGGCCAACTCGGGCCAGGGCACGCTGTATGTCGACGGTGGCCTGTCGTGGTTCGGTGATGCACAGCCGCTGCAGCTGAAGATCCACGGCGAGAACGTGCTGCTGTCCAACACCAGTGAACTGCGCATCGTCGCCAATCCCAACCTCGACTTCACCCTGGCCAAGGCGGCGATGGAGCTGCGCGGTACCGTGCACGTGCCCGAAGCGGACATCGACATCGAGCGGCTGGACCGCGGCACCTCGGTGTCTGAAGACGTGGTGGTGCTCGATCCGGCCGACCCGGAAGAGTCACGCACCTCGCCGCTGGACATGGATCTGGTGGTCAGCCTCGGCGACAAGGTGAAGATGACCGGCTTCGGGCTGAAGGGCGCGCTGACCGGCAAGATGCAGGTCTGGGCCAAGCCCGGCCGCGAGATGACCGCCAATGGTGGGCTGGAAGTGAGCGGCCGCTACAAGGCGTATGGGCAGGACCTGACCATCACCCGTGGCAACCTCACCTGGAACTACAACGCGGTGTCCGACCCGCGCGTCAACATCCGTGCCGAGCGCCGGGTCGGTGATGTCACCGCCGGCATCGACGTCACCGGACGTGCGCAGCAGCCGCGTGCCGATGTGTGGTCCGATCCGGCGATGTCGCAGTCCGAAGCGCTGGCCTACCTGGTGCTGGGACGCAGCCTGACCGGTGCCAGCAGCGACCAGACCCAGCAGGTCAACGCGGCCTCGGCGGCACTCTCTGCAGGCAGTGGCCTGCTGGCCTCGCAGCTGGGCGCCAAGCTGGGCCTGGACGATGCCGGCGTAAGCCAGTCGCGCGCGCTGGGTGGCTCGGTGATCGGTGTCGGCAAGTACATCTCGCCCAAGCTGTACGTCGGTTACGGCGTGTCGCTGGTCGGTGCCGGTTCGGTGATCACGCTGAAGTACCTGCTGCGTCGCGGCTTCGACGTGGAAGTGGAATCGAGCACGGTGGAAAACCGCGGTTCGATCAACTGGCGACGGGAGAAGTAACGATGCGGTAGTGCCGGCCGCTGGCCGGCAACTGCACCGTATCTCCCGAGTTGCGTGGGTTGCCGGCCAGCGGCCGGCACTACCGTGCACGACGCCCCCAACCATCGGCCGTTGCCCCATCCGGCCCCAACGGCTATGGTCCCGGGCTGTTCTGTCGTACCGGATTGCCCATGTCACCACGCAAAGCCCTTCCCACCGCCCTGGCCCTGGGCCTGACCCTCGCCGCCGGTGCCCACGCCGATGAAGGCATGTGGATGCCGACCCAGCTGCCGGAACTGGCCAAGCCGCTGCAGGCCGCAGGCTTCAAGGGCAATCCGGCCGACCTGGCCAACGTCACTGCGCCGCCGCTGAGCGCGGTGGTGCGTGCCGGTGGTGGCACCGGCTCGTTCGTGTCCAGCGACGGCCTGCTGCTGACCAACCACCACGTGGCGATGGGCGTGATCCAGTACAACAGCTCGCCCGAGCACGACCTGATCAACGGTGGCTTCATCGCCAGGGACCGCGCCGACGAGCGCCCGGCCAACCCGGACTTCCGCGTACTGGTCACCGTCGGCTTCGACAAGGTGACCGACCAGGTGCTGGCGCAGGCGCGTGGCAAGACCGGCCGTGCCTACTTCAATGCCGTGGATGCGGCCAGCAAGCAGATCGTGGCCGAGTGCGAGAAGGACGGCAGCGTGCGCTGCTCGGTGGCCAACATGTACTACGGCACCGATTTCTACCGCATCGCCCAGCTGGAACTGAGCGACGTGCGCCTGGTGTACGCGCCGCCGCGTGCGATCGGCAACTATGGCGATGAAATCGACAACTTCATGTGGCCGCGCCACACCGGCGACTTCACCCTGCTGCGCGCCTATGTCGGCAAGGACGGCAAGCCGGCCGCGTACAGCAAGGACAACGTGCCCTACCAGGCGCCGGCGCACCTGCAGATGTCGGTGGAAGGCCCGAAGGAAGGTGACTACGCGATGCTGGCCGGTTACCCGGGGATCACCTATCGCCACCGTACCGCGGCCGAATTCGCTGGCCAGATCGATACTGTGCTGCCGCGCCGCGTATCGGTGTTCCAGCAGATGATCGACACCATCGAGGCCGCCAGCGCCAAGGACGCGCAGGCGCGTACCCGCTACGCCTCGCAGCTGCAGTCGCTGAAGAACAACCGCAAGCGCGCCGCCGGTGAGCTGGAAGGCCTGCTGCGCAGCGACGCCAAGGCCCAGCGTGCCGCCGACGAGACGGCGATGCTGGCTGCCACCGACCGCAAGTACCAGGGCGATATCAAGGCGCTGCTGACCAACCTGTCGCAGGGCGCGGCGGTGGGCGAACGCGACCTGCTGCTGGACCAGATGGCCGCACAGAGCCAGCTGCTGCGCTCGGCGCTGCTGCTGGAACGCCTGCGCATCGAATCGGCCAAGCCGGACGCGCAGCGCGAGAGCGGTTTCCAGCAGCGCGACCAGGCGATGATCGAAGGCGTGCTCAAGCAGGTCCAGCGCCGCTACGCGCCGGAGGTCGAGAAGGCGCTGCTGACCACCCTGCTGACCCGCTACCAGCAGCTGCCGGACGCGCAGCGCGTGGCCGAGTTCGACGCGGCCTTCGGCCGTACCCCGGAGCAGCTGTCAGCGGCGCTGGATATCCTGTACGCCGGCACCCAGCTGGGTGAGGAGGCACAGCGCCTGTCCCGTTTCGCTGCTGCGCGCGAAGGCAAGGCGCTGGCCGCCGATCCGCTGATCACCGTGGCCGGCCCGCTGGTGGCCGCGCAGCTGCGCATCGAGAACGAAAGCAAGACCCGCGAAGGCGAGCAGCTGCGCCTGCGCCCGGCCTACATGCAGGCTTTGTTCGCCTGGCGTGCCAAGCAGGGCCGCGCGGTGTACCCGGATGCCAACCGCACCCTGCGCATCAGCTACGGCAAGGTCGAGGCGCTGCATCCGCGCGACGGCGTGACCTACTCGCCGGTGACCACCGTGGCCGGCATCGTCGAGAAGAACACCAACGCCTATCCGTTCGATGCGCCCAAGCCGCTGCTGGCCGCGATCGCCAAGGGTGACTTCGGCAGCACCGCCGACCCGGCGCTGAAGACCCAGACGGTCAACTTCCTGACCAACCTGGATACCACCGGCGGCAACTCCGGCTCGCCGGTGCTCAACGCCAAGGGCGAACTGATCGGCCTGAACTTCGACAGCAACTGGGAATCGGTCAGCGCCAGCTGGTGGTTCGACCCGCGCTACAAGCGCGCCGTGCACGTGGACATGCGCTACCTGCGCTGGCTGCTGGCCAAGGTCTACCCGGCGCCGGAACTGCTGAAGGAAATGGGCGTGCCGGCCCAGTAAGAAGCCGGCCACGACCAACGGTCGTGGCCCGCACCGCGGAAGCCCCCACCCTGGTGGGGGTGGTTGCCCCAACGAGCCCGTACACCCGGCCATGCCTGGCCTACACTGCGGGTTCCTCCGACGGAAACGCGCGCGTGGTCTCCAGCTGGATCCTGCTGCTGGTCTCGGTTGCCTATGCCGCGCTGCTGTTCGGCGTGGCGTGGTGGGGTGACCGTCGGCCGATGTACCCCGACCGGCCGTGGCTGCGGCCGGTGGTCTACAGCCTGGCACTGGCCGTGTACTGCTCGTCGTGGACCTTCTACGGCGCGGTCGGCACCGCCGTGCGCAACGGCGTGGGCTACCTGCCCATCTATATCGGTCCGTTGCTGCTGCTGTTGTTCGGCTGGCGCATCATCGAGCGCCTGGCGCTGATCGCACGCAGCCAGAACGTGGTGTCCATCGCCGACTTCATCTCATCGCGCTTCGGCCGCTCGCGGCGGCTGGCGGCGCTGGTGGCGATCATCGCGCTGATCGGCATCATTCCGTACCTGGCCCTGCAGTACAAAGCAGTGGCGATGAGCCTGCAGGTACTGACCGGCAACACCGGCCCCACTGGCTTCTTCACCGATCCCGCGCTGTACGTGGCGCTGCTGATGGCGTTGTTCGCCACCCTGTTCGGTACCCGCCAGGTCGATGCCACCGAACACCATCACGGCATGATGCTGGCGATCGCCTTCGAATCGGTGATCAAACTGTTGGCGATGCTGGCCGTGGGCGTGTTCGCCTACCTGTGGCTGAGCAACCGCACCGACGCGGTGGTCGAGTCGGTGCATACGCTGTTCACCGGCCTGCCGCCGGTGGGCTTCATCTCGCAGACCCTGCTCAGCTTCCTCGCCATCATCTGCCTGCCGCGCCAGTTCCACGTGGCCGTGGTCGAGTGCGGTGACGTGCGCGATGTGCGCCGCGCGCGCTGGATGTTCGGCGGCTACCTGGTGCTGATCTCGGGCATGGTGCTGCCGATCGCCACCGCCGGCGTGACCCTGTTCGGCACCGGTGGCAGCGTCGCCGACGACTCGATGGTGCTGGCCCTGCCGCTGGCCGAGGGCCGCAACGCGCTGGCGCTGATCGCCTATGTGGGCGGCTTCTCGGCGGCCACCGGCATGGTGATCGTGTCGTCGATCGCGCTGGCCACCATGGTCAGCAACGACCTGGTGATGCCGGTGCTGCTGCGCCGGAGCGGTGACCACCAGGAGGCCGCCGACGTCGCCTCGCGCGTGCTGTGGATCCGCCGCCTGGCGATCCTGCTGCTGGCGCTGATGGCCTACAGCTACTACCGCACCAGCAGCAACGACAGCACGCTGGCCTCGTATGGCCTGATGGCGTTCGCAGCGGTGGCGCAGTTCGCGCCCGGTCTGATCGGCGGCCTGTACTGGCGAGGCGCCAGCCGTCGTGGCGTCGAGACGGGCATGCTGCTCGGTTTCGCCACCTGGCTGTACACCCTGCTGCTGCCGGCGATGACCATGGCCGGCTGGGTCGATGCCGCCTGGGTGCAGCACGGCCCGTTCGGCATCGAGTGGCTGCGGCCGCAGCAGCTGTTCGGCATGACCGGCTGGGACCCGCTGACCCACGGCACGTTCTGGTCGCTGCTGGTCAATGCAGCGACGATGATGCTGGTGTCCGCGCGCTGGCGGCCCGGCGTCGACGAGCGGCTGCGCGCCGCACCCTTCCTCGACCCGTATGCCGAGCGCCCGTCGGTGGCCGGTGGCTGGCCTGGTCACGTGCACGTGGGTGACCTGCTGGCACTGGCCTCGCGCGTGGTTGGCGAGCGCCATGCGCGGCGTTCGTTCTTCGAGCAGGCGCAGTCGCTGGGCCGCGAGCTGCAATCCTCGGCGCCTGCGGACCGGCCGTGGGTGCAGTTCACCGAGCGCCTGCTGGCCGCGTCGATCGGTGCGGCGTCGGCACGCCTGTTGCTGACCAGCCTGTTGCGTGGCTCGGGCATGGATCTGGGTGAAGTGGTGGCGGTGCTGGACGAAGCGGGGCAGGAGCTGCGTTTCAACCGCGAGATCCTGTCGACCACGCTGGAGAACATCAGCGCCGGGGTCAGCGTGGTCGACCCGGACATGCGCCTGACCGCGTGGAACCGACGTTACCAGGACATGTTCGGCTACCCCGACGGCATGCTCTACGTGGGCCGCCCGGTGGCCGACCTGATCCGCTACAACGCCGAGCGCGGCGAGCTGGGCGAGGGCGATATCGAGGTGCAGATCAATCGCCGCATCGGCTACATGCGCGCTGGCTCACCGCACGTGTTCGAGCGCACCCGAAGCGATGGCAAGGTGATCGAGATGCGCGGCCAGGCGCTGCCCGGTGGCGGCTACGTGACCAGCTACAACGACATCACCGACTACAAGCACGCGGAAAAAGCGCTGCTGGAAGCCAACGAGACGCTGGAACAGCGTGTGGCCGAACGCTCGCATGAGGCCGAGGTCGCGCAGCAGTCGAAGACCCGTTTCCTGGCAGCGATCAGCCACGACGTGCTGCAGCCGCTGAACGCAGCGCGCCTGTTCGCTTCGGCACTGCGCGACAGTGATCACGTGAGTGACGAGCAGAAGCATCTGGCCGAGCGCGTGGACGCGTCGCTGCGCGCGGCCGAAGAACTGCTCGATGGCCTGCTGGATGTATCGCGTCTGGATGCCGGTGGCCTGCACCCGGTGATCGGCGAGTTCGACGTGAGCGCGTTGATGCGCGAACTGGCCGCGCAGTACACCCCGGTCGCCGCTGGTCGTGGCCTACGCCTGGACCTGTTCGCGCGCCCGGCGTGGGTGCGCAGTGACCGCCGCCTGCTGCGCCGCGTGTTGCAGAACTTCCTGGCCAACGCGCTGCGCTACACCCGCCAGGGCCGCATCGTGCTGGCCGTGCGCCAGCGCGGCGACGAAGTGGAGCTGCAGGTCTGGGATACCGGGCCCGGCATTCCCGAGCACCACATGCGGCAGATCTTCGACGAGTTCCACCGCTACCAGCAGCCGTTCGACTGGGGTGAGCAGGGGCTGGGACTGGGGCTGTCGATCTGCCAGCGCATCTCGCGCCTGCTTGACCATCGGTTGAACGCACGCAGCCGGGTCGGCAAGGGCTCGATGTTCTCGATCATCCTGCCGCGGGTGGCGCCATTGCCGGGTTATACCGAGCTGGCCACGCCGGTACAGGCGGTGGCCGCACCGGTACGCAGCGATTCGCTGGCTGGCCTGCGCGTGCTGTGCGTGGACAACGACGAGGAGATCCTCGACGGCATGCGCGCACTGCTCGGCCGTTGGCAGGTGCAGGTGATCACCGCCGCCACCGTTGACCAGGCGCTGGAAAAGATCGCCGAGCGCCCGCAGGTGATGCTGGTGGATTACCACCTCCACGACCGCATGGACGGCCTGGATGCGCTGGTGGCGTTGCGCGAGGCAGCCGGTTACCCGCTGCCCGGCGCACTGTTGACCGCCGATGGCCGCGACGAGCTGAAACGGATGGCGCGCGAACGCGGCTACCGCGTGCTGACCAAGCCGATCAAGCCCGCTTCGCTGCGCGCCTTCCTGGGCGCGCTGCGCGATGCGCAGTAGTGCCGGCCGCTGGCCGGCAACCATGTAATCGCGGGTGCGTTACCCCACGCCGTGCAGGTGTTCGTACAGGATCGTCGCACCGATGATCACCAGGATCACGCCACCGATGATCTCCGCACGCTTGCCGACCATGCTGCCCAGTACGCGGCCGAGCATGATGCCGACGGTGACCATGGTCAGCGTGCACAGGCCGATCACCGCAGCCATCACGCCGATATGCACGTCCATGAAGGCCAGGCCGATGCCCACCGCCATCGCGTCGATGCTGGTGGCGAAACCGGTCAGCGCCAGCTTCCAGAAGCCATGGTGCTGCGAGGGGTCTTCGTCTTCCTCGGCACTGTCCGGGCGCAGGCCGTTGTAGATCATGTGGATGCCCAGCGCGCCGAGCAGGCCGAACGCGATCCAGTGGTCGAAGGCTTCGACGTACTGGAGGGCGGCCCGACCGAGCAGCCAGCCGATGATGGGCGTGATCGCCTCGATGACGCCGAAGATGATGCCGGCACGCAGTGCGTCGCGGAAGACCGGCTTGCGCATGGCCGCACCTTTGCCGATGGCAGCGGCGAAGGCATCGGTGGACATGGCAAAGCCGATCAGGAGGATCGAAATGGGGGACATGGGCGGTGGCTGAGGTCGGGCTAGGACGGACGCACGGCCTGCGCTCGCGCCCAACCTGACGTTGCGCGCGCGGGCCGCTGGTCTCGCCAACCATCATGGTTGTCCACGCCACGGCGCACTGGCCGAGTATGTTGACGTGAACGATTCCTGCGAAGGAATCCGGCTACTCCCCAAGGGGACGCGAAGCTTAGCACCGCGATCCGCGCGTGGCGCATTTCCAGCGAAACGCGCAGGCAGGGCTGGTTTGTATAGCGATGGCTATATCGAGAGCGCAGCGGTGCCTGGTAGTGCCGGCCGCTGGCCGGCATGCGCAACGCCGAGAGCGTGCCAAGCAAGCTTGGCACCTACCAGTGCGGTTTCAGATGATGTCGCGCGTTTCAGGGGATTGCCGGCCAGCGGCCGGCACTACCTTCAGTCTTCTTCCGGCGGCAGCACGATGGCGTCGTCGTCGATCGCCAACTTGCCGGCCATCAGCACCGCCTGGGTGCGGTTGGTCACGCCCAGCTTGCGCAGGATGGCGGTGACGTGGGCCTTGATCGTCGCTTCGGAGACGTTGAGGTCGTAGGCGATCTGTTTGTTCAAGCGGCCGGCGCCCAGCATCTGCAGCACGCGGAACTGCTGCGGGGTCAGTTCGCGCAGGCGCTGGCCGACTTCGCGTTCCTCGCGCTCGGTCGGCGGCACGTTGTGCGCTTCCGGCGGCGCCCAGGTCTCACCATCAAGGATGGTGCCCAGTGCGTGGCCGATGGTGTCCGAATCCGCAGACTTCGGAATGAAGCCCAGCGCGCCATGGTCGAGCGCGCGGCGCATCACCGTCGCCTCTTCGCGCGCGGACACCACCACCACCGGCAGGTGCGGATGCAGTGAGCGCATGTGCACCAGTGCGTTGAAACCCTGCGCACCGGGCATGTTGAGATCCATCAGGACCAGGTCGGCGTCGTTGTGCTGGTCGGCCAGCGCGTACAGCGCTTCCACGCTGTCGGCCTCGAACAGCTGCACGCCGGGGATGACCCGCTGCACCGCCCCACGCAGGGCTTCGCGGAACAGCGGGTGGTCATCGGCAATCAGGAGGGTGGTCATGGTCGGGGGGAACCGTGGGGGAAACTCTATGGGGCCAGAGCCCTTTCCTGGCGGAAAGGGATCTGACCCCGGGTCGTACGTCAGCGTACCTTGCGCTCGTCCACCAGCGACGCCACCACCGACGGGTCGGCCAGGGTCGAGGTGTCGCCGAGCTGGTCCGGCGCGTTCTCGGCGATCTTGCGCAGGATGCGGCGCATGATCTTGCCCGAACGGGTCTTGGGCAGGCCCGGCGCCCACTGCAGGTGGTCCGGCGTGGCGATCGGGCCGATCTCCTTGCGCACCCAGGCGACCAGTTCCTTCTGCAGTTCGTCGCTCGGTGCTTCTTCGGCCACCAGGGTGACGTAGGCGTAGATGCCCTGGCCCTTCACGTCGTGCGGGAAGCCGACCACCGCCGCTTCGGCCACCTTCGGGTGCGAGACCAGCGCGCTTTCCACTTCGGCGGTGCCGATGCGGTGGCCGGACACGTTGATCACGTCGTCGACGCGGCCGGTGATCCAATAGTAGCCGTCTTCGTCGCGGCGGCAACCGTCGCCGGTGAAGTAGCTGCCCGGGTAGGTGCGGAAATACGTATCGATGAAGCGCTGGTGGTCGCCGTACACCGTGCGCATCTGGCCCGGCCAGGAATCGCGGATGATCAGGTTGCCCTCGGTCGGGCCGTCCTGGATCTCGCCATCGGCATTGACCAGCGCCGGCTGCACGCCGAAGAAGGGCAGGGTGGCCGAGCCCGGCTTGAGGTCCATCGCGCCGGCCAGCGGCGAGATCAGGATGCCGCCGGTCTCGGTCTGCCACCAGGTATCGACGATCGGGCAGCGGCTGTCGCCGACCACTTCGTAGTACCAGCGCCAGGCTTCCGGGTTGATCGGCTCGCCGACGCTGCCGAGCAGGCGCAGCGACGCGCGCGAGGTCTTCTTCACCGGCTCCTCGCCTTCGCGCATCAGTGCACGGATGGCGGTCGGGGCGGTGTAGAAGATGGTCACCTTGTGCTTGTCGATGACGTTCCAGAAACGCGAGGTGTCCGGGTAGTTCGGCACGCCTTCGAACATCAGCGAGGTCGCGCCGTTGGCCAGCGGGCCGTACACGATGTAGCTGTGGCCGGTGACCCAGCCGACGTCGGCGGTGCACCAGTAGATGTCGTCCTCGCGCAGGTCGAACACCGCTTCATGGGTGTAGGCCGCGTACAGCAGGTAGCCGCCGGTGGTGTGCAGCACGCCCTTCGGCTTGCCGGTGGAACCGGAGGTGTAGAGGATGAACAGCGGGTCCTCCGCGTTCATGCGTTCCGGCTCGCAGGTGGCCGGCTGGCTGTCCACCACATCGTGGAACCAGCGGTCGCGCGGGGCCTGCATGTCGACCGCGCCGCCGGTATGGCGCACCACCAGCACGGTTTCCACGGTGTTGGTGCCGGGCAGCTTCAGCGCTGCATCGACGTTGGCCTTCAACGGAATCCTGCGGCCACCGCGCAGACCCTCGTCTGCGGTGATGATCAGCTTGCTCTGGCAGTCGCTGACGCGGTCGGCGATCGAGTTCGGTGCGAAGCCACCGAACACCACCGAGTGGATCGCACCGATGCGCGCGCAGGCCAGCATGGCCACGGCGGCGTCGACGATCATCGGCAGGTAGATGGTGACCCGGTCGCCCTTCTTGACGCCGAGGTTGCGCAGCGCATTGCCGAGGCGGCAGGTGCGCTCGTACAGCTCGCGATAGGTCACGTGCTGGGCGGGTGCATCCGGGCCATCCGGCTCGAACAGCAGGGCGGTCTTGTCGCCGCGCGTCTCGAGCTGGCGGTCCAGGCAGTTCACGCTGGCATTGAGCTCGCCATCTTCGAACCACTTGATGTGGAAGTCGGACAGGTCGTAGCTGACGTTCTTGATCTTCGTCGGCTTGCGCATCCATTGCAGGCGCTCGGCGGCCTTGCCCCAGAAACCATCCGGGTCGGTCACCGAAGCCTGGTACTGCTGTTCGTACGACGTCTTGTCGATGCGTGCCTTGGCGGCGAACTGCGGATCGACGGGGTAGATATCAGCCATGGCACCCTCACTTGCACGTTGACTTTGTATGTGCGGTCGCAGCATCGCAGCGACCGATCCCCTTCAGTTTGCCCCATCCACCCCCGGCCGCGTCATCACTCTGGTTAGACCATGGTCGAAAGTGAGCGCCCAGCAGGGCCGGGTTCGACCAATGGCGAATAGCCGCTATACATAATCGCCCCGCAGTCTCGGCTCGACCGTGCCCCACGCGCGGCATCACCTTGCCACTTGGGAGAGAGGGCAACATGAGCCACCGTACGTTGAAAGCCGTGCGCAAACCTTTGGCGGCCTGCCTGTTGGTCGCCCTGGTCGCACCGGGCATGGCGTTCGCTGAGACCGCCAAAGAGAAAGCGCTGGAAGCACGCGTTGCCGAACTGGAACGCCAGGTCCAGCTGCTGCTGTCTTCGCAGCAACAACAACAGACCCAGATCAGCCAGGCCCAGCAGGCGGTGACCGAAGTCCGCACGGTGCAGGCCGAGCAGAAGCCGGTCGCTTCGGTGCCGGCGGGCAAGCAGCCGATCCAGGTCACCACCATCACCCCGGGCGCCGCGCCGGGCACCACGGTCAAGATCGGCGGCTTCATCAAGGCCGATTTCCTCGCCACCCAGACCAGCGATGGCCAGCTGGCCGACGACGCCACCGGCCGCTCGCTGTACCTGCCGGGCCAGACCCCGGTGGAAGGCGCCGGCGGCAGCGGCAAGCGTTCGGGCACCGACTTCAATGCCCACGCCAAGTTCTCGCGCTTCAACCTGGGCATCGACAACGTGAGCGAATCGGGCAACAAGGCCGGTGCGTTCTTCGAGATGGACTTCTTCGGCAACTCGCTGGGCAACCAGACCGCCACCAATACCTACGGTGTGACCCTGCGCCACGCCTACATGTACTGGAACAACTGGATGGCCGGCCAGACCTGGTCCAACTTCATGGACGCGGCCGCACTGCCGGAAGCGGTCGACTTCGTCGGTCCCACCGATGGCGTGATCTTTGTGCGCCAGGCCCAGGTGCGCTACACCCAGGGCGGCTTCAGCGTCGCGCTGGAAAACCCGGAAACCACCACGCTCACCGGTACCCGCAACCCGGTCACCGGCGCCTGGACCAACACCAGCGCCAACTCCGACCGTGGCAGCCTGCCTGATCTGACCATGCGCTATGGCTGGAAGGGCGACTGGGGCACCTTCGGTGTCGGCGGCATCGTCCGTCAGCTGAAGGTCGACAACCAGGCCACCGGCGCCAAGGCCGACAAGGTGGCCGGCGGCCTGACCCTGGGCGGCAAGTGGGTGATGGGCGACAGCGATTCGCTGCACTACCAGCTGACCGGCGGCGAAGGCATCGCCCGCTACATCGGCCTGGGCATCACCGCCGACAGTGCCTACGACGTGGCCCGCGACGAGCTCAACCCGACCGGCGTGCTTGCCGGCTACGTGGGCTGGCGGCATGCGTTCTCGCCGAAGCTGCGCACCAACCTGATCTACGCGCGCAGCGACTACGACAACGACAGCATCCTCGGCCCGCTGGTGACCAAGAGCGTGCAGAGCATCCGCGGCAACATCTTCTATTCGCCGCTGCCCAAGGTCGATATCGGCGCCGAGCTGATGTACGGCCGTCGCGAAGTGGAGAACGGCAACAAGGGTGACATCACCCGGTTGCAGTTCACCACGAAGTACAGCTTCTAAGAGCGTGCCGGCCAGCGGCCGGCACCTACCGAGATTGAGTGCCGACCAAGGTCGGCACCCACCGAGATTGAATGCCGGCCAAGGCCAGCATCTACAGAGGGAAAACGTCCCATGTCCAGCACTGCATCAAGCCCGCACAATCCAGCGGGCACCCTGACCAAGGGCCACAAGAAAGTCATCTTCGCCTCGAGCCTCGGTACGGTCTTCGAGTGGTATGACTTCTTCCTGTATGGCTCGCTCGCCGCCATCATCGCCAAGCAGTTCTTCAGTGGCGTCAATGAAACCACGGGCATGATCTTCGCCCTGCTGGCGTTCGCCGCCGGCTTCTTCGTGCGTCCGTTCGGTGCGGCCTTCTTCGGCAGCCTCGGCGACCGCATCGGCCGCAAGTACACCTTCCTGGTCACCATCCTGATCATGGGCATCTCGACCTTCCTGGTCGGTGTGTTGCCCAACTACGCCTCGATCGGTTTCGCCGCACCGGTGATCCTGATCATCCTGCGCCTGGCCCAGGGCCTGGCGATGGGCGGCGAGTACGGCGGTGCCGCCACCTACGTGGCCGAGCATGCGCCGGACGACAAGCGCGGCCTGTACACCAGCTTCATCCAGTGCACCGCCACGCTCGGCCTGTTCATGTCGCTGCTGATCATCCTGGCCTGCCGCTACTTCCTCGGCAACGAAGCCTTCGAAGCCTGGGGCTGGCGTATTCCGTTCCTGGTCTCGATCCTGCTGCTGGGTGTGTCCGTGTGGATCCGCCTGCAGCTGAGCGAGTCGCCGCTGTTCCAGCAGATGAAGTCCGAGGGCAAGGGTTCCAAGACGCCGTTCCGTGACAGCCTGAAGGGCGGCAACCTGAAGCTGATGCTGCTGGTCCTGCTCGGCGCTGCAGCCGGCCAGGCCGTGGTCTGGTACGGCGGCCAGTTCTACGCGCTGTTCTTCCTCAGCAGCATGCTGAAGGTCGATGCCACCACTTCCTACCTGCTGATCGCGGCCGCGCTGGCGCTGGGCGTGCCGTTCTTCATCTTCTTCGGCTGGCTGTCCGACCGTATCGGCCGCAAGAAGATCATCCTCGCCGGCTGCCTGCTGGCCGCCGTCACCTACATCCCGATCTTCAAGGGCCTGACCCACTTCGCCAACCCGGCCATCGAAGAAGCCCGCAGCAGCTCGCCGGCCCTGGTCGTGGCCGATCCGGCCACCTGCTCGTTCCAGTTCGATCCGGTCGGCCTGCGCAAGTTCACCAGCTCCTGCGACGTGGCCACCGCCGCGCTGACCAAGGCCGGTGTGCCGTACGACGTGCAGCCCGCCGCCGCCGGTTCGCTGGCGATGGTGAACGTGGGCAGCGCCAGCGTCACCTCGTATGAGGCTGCTGGCCTGACCAAGGAAGACGGCAAGGCCAAGGCCGATGCGTTCGGTTCGGAACTGAAGACCGCCCTGACCACCGCCGGCTATCCGGCCAAGGCGGATGGTGCCCGCATCAACATCGCCGGCACCATCTTCATGCTGTGGCTGCTGGTGCTGTACGTGACCATGGTCTACGGCCCGATTGCCGCCTACCTGGTCGAACTGTTCCCGACCCGCATCCGCTACACCTCGATGTCGCTGCCGTACCACATCGGCAACGGCTGGTTCGGTGGCTTCCTGCCGGCGATCTCGTTCGCGCTGGTGGCCGGTACCGGCAACCTGTACTACGGCCTGTGGTACCCCATCATCATCGCGTTGATGTCGGTGGTGATCGGTGGTCTGTTCCTGCGTGAGACCAAGGACGTGGATATCACCAAATAACCGGCGTGCCGACCAACGGTCGGCACCCACCGGGTTTCAGGGGCCGTGGTGAAGACCACGGCCTTTTTGTTTGGTAGTGCCGGCCGCTGGCCGGCAAATGCACGATGCCTGCCGGAGATCCATGGGGCTGCCGGCCAGCGGCCGGCACTACCATTGCATTGCGCAGCACCCCGTATAGTCGGCCCATGACCACCACCACGCCGGCAGACCTCCCCGCCATCCTGCACACCCTGCGCAGCGCATGGCAGTCGCAGCGCCCTTCGCTGGACCAGCGCGAAGCCGACCTGCGCCGCCTGCGCGAGGCGTTGAAGCTGCGGCTGGACGAAATGGCCCAGGCCATCGCCGAGGACTTCGGCCATCGCGCCCACGTCGAATCGAAGCTGGCCGATGGCATGAGCGTGCTGTCGGCCATCGACCACCTGCGCCGCCACCTGCGCCGCTGGTCGAAGCCGCAGCGGGTGGGCGCCGGTTGGCGGCTGTGGCCGGCGCGCGCGCAACTGCGGCCGACGCCGCTGGGCGTGGTCGGGGTGATCTCGCCCTGGAATTACCCGGTTACGCTGGCGCTGGTGCCGCTGGCCACCGCGATTGCCGCCGGCAACCATGTGTTGTTGAAGCCTTCGGAACACACGCCACGCACCAGTGCATTCCTGGCCGATCTGCTGGCCAGTGTGTTCCCGCCCGATCGCGTGGCGGTGGTGCAGGGTGGGGCGGATGTGGCCGCGGCGGTGTCCTCGCTGCCGCTGGACCATCTGCTGTTCACCGGCTCGACGGCGGTTGGCCGCAAGGTGATGGCGGCCGCGGCCGAGCATCTGGTGCCGGTCACGCTGGAGCTGGGCGGCAAGTCGCCGGCCATCGTCTGCCGCGATTTTCCGCTGGAAAAGGCCGCTGCGCGGCTGGCCACCGGCAAGTGGTTCAACGCAGGGCAGACCTGCATCGCGCCGGATTACGTGCTGATCGACACCGCGCGCCAGCGCGAGTTCGTGCAGGCGTTGCAGCAGCAGGTACGCGAGCGCTACGGCGATTTCAGCAGCGCCGACGACTACACGCGCATCATCAACGAAGGCCAGTACAGGCGCCTGCAGGGCTATCTGGCGCAGGCGCGCGAACGCGGCGTGCCGGTGATTCCGTTGGCGCAGGTGGATGAGGCGCGCGCCGACCGCGAGCGTCTGCTGGTGCCGACCGTGGTGCTGGACCCGCCGGACGACCTGGACCTGATGCGCGAGGAGATCTTCGGGCCTATCCTGCCGGTGCGCGCCTACCCGGACCTGGAGACGGCGCTGGCCGACGTGCTGTCCCGAGACCGCCCGCTGGCGCTGTATCCCTTCAGCCATGACACGGCGACGGTGGAGCGCATCCTCGGCCAGGTGGTGGCCGGTGGGGTGACGGTGAACGACACGCTGCTGCACTTCGCCGCCGACGGCCTGCCGTTTGGCGGGGTGGGGGCGAGTGGCATGGGCGCCTACCACGGCCGGGCCGGGTTCGATGCCATGAGCAAGCGGCTCCCGGTGCTGTGGCAGTCGCGCTGGGTGGCCAGTGACCGGCTGCGGCCGCCGTATTCGAAGATTGCGGGGTTGTTGAAGTTCCTCTTGCGGTAGTGCCGGCCGCTGGCCGGCAACTGCAGGGTCTTGCCGACGGTTCATGGGGTTGCCGGCCAGCGGCCGGCACTACCGGTAGGTGCCAACCAGCGCGGCCCCTTCCGGTGGGTGCCAACCTTGGTTGGCACGCGTGAACCCCATGTGCCAACCAAGGTTGGCGTCTACCAAACCTGGGCCGGGTAGAATGGCCCCCATGAAGATCGCCTCGTGGAACGTCAATTCGCTCAATGTCCGCCTGCCGCACCTGGAGCAGTGGCTCAAGGACTTCGGCCCGGACATCGTCGGTATCCAGGAAACCAAGCTGGAGGACCACAAGTTCCCCGATTCGGCGCTGATCGCCGCGGGCTACCGCAGCGTGTTCGCCGGCCAGAAAACCTACAACGGCGTGGCGCTGCTGTCGCGTGAGCCGGCGCAGGACGTGCAGATCGGCATTCCCGGCTTCGAGGACGAGCAGAAGCGCGTCATCGCGGGCACCTTCGGCGACCTGCGGGTGATCAACCTGTACGTGGTCAACGGCCAGGACATCGGCACCGACAAGTACGACTACAAGCTGCGCTGGCTGGAAGCGGTGCATGCCTGGATCGCGCAGGAGCTGCAGCGCCACCCGAAGCTGATCGTGATGGGCGACTTCAACATCGCCCCGGACGCGCGCGATGTGCACGACCCGGAGGTGTGGAACGACAACCACATCCTCACCTCCACCGCCGAGCGCGGCGCGCTCAACAAGCTGCTGCAGCTGGGCCTGCACGATGGCTTCCGCCTGCACAATGACGAGGCGGGCACCTTCAGCTGGTGGGATTACCGTGCCGCTGGCTTCCGCCGCAACCTGGGCCTGCGCATCGATCTGACCCTGGTCTCCGACGCGCTGAAGGGCAGCGCGGTGGCCTCGGGCATCGACCGCGAGCCGCGTACCTGGGAACGCCCGAGTGACCACGCGCCGGCATGGGTGCAGTTGGGTTGAACGAACGGGGCCCGGCGATTGCCGGGCCCGTTCTGAAACATCTGCCGGCCAGCGGCCGGCACTATCCTCAGATCACCGTATGCTCTTGCGGGTGAACAGGTTGACGATCGCCAGCAGGATCACCGCACCGATCAGCGAGAACAGGAAGGTGCGGATGGTGATCGCTTCGTTGATGCCGCCGCCGAACAGCCAGCCGGAAATCAGCGCGCCGACGATGCCGACCACGATGTTGAGGATGATGCCCTGCTGGGCATCGCGCTTCATGATGATGCTGGCCAGCCAGCCTACGATGCCGCCGACGATCAGCCAGATGATGATGCCCATGATCGAACCTCCGGTGGGGAACTGTGACCAGTTGACGCGCACGGCCGTGAACCCGTCGTGGAATTGCGTGATGGGCGCGTGCGGATGAGCCTGCCAGCCACCCTCGACGGCCCGTGGCGCTTCGGCCCGGTGACGGTCTGGCGGCGCCCACATGTGCCGGGCCAGCGCGGCGAACCGCAGGCGCGGCAGGTGCTGGCGCAGGCGCTGGGCGCCGACCCGGACACGCTGCCACTGGTACGTGATGACAAGGGCCGGCCGGAGCTGAGCGGTGCGCTGGCCCACTACGGCACCGGCTGGAGCCACAGCGGCGAGGTGCTGCTGGTGGCGCTGGGCGAAGGCGTGCGGCTGGGCGTGGATCTGGAGCTGCTGCGGCCGCGGGCCCGCCTGCTGGAGATCGTGCAGCGTTTCTTCCACCCCCAGGAAGTGGCCTGGCTGGAAAGCCTGGACGAGGCCGGGCGCGAGCACTGGTTCTTCCGCGTGTGGTGTGCCAAGGAAGCGATGCTGAAGGCGCACGGGCAGGGCATCTCGTTCGGCCTGCACCGCCTGCAGCTGGCGCCGGGGGCCGATGGCGCCCTGCACCTGCGCTGGTGCGCCCCGGAACTGGGCGAGGCCGCGCGCTGGCACCTGCACGAATGGCAGGCCACCGGCCAGTTCCGTGCGGCATTGGCCTGGTATCCACACTGAAGCGGGGAATCAGCTCGCAAAACCGGCGATAATGTCGGCATGAGCGAACACCCACTTCCCGCCAGCGTGGCTGCCACGCTGGAACAGGGCCTGGCCAGCATGGGCCTGGACGCCGCGCTGGCGCCGCCGCTGCTGCGCTACCTGGCCCTGCTGCACCGCTGGAACGGCACCTACAACCTCACCGCCATCCGCGATCCGCAGGAGATGGTCACCCGCCACCTGCTCGATTCGCTGGCGATGCAGCCGTTCGTGGCCGATGGCAGCCTGGCCGACCTCGGCACCGGCCCCGGGTTGCCCGGCATCCCGCTGGCGATCGCCTGCCCGGGCCTGCAGGTCACCCTGGTGGAAAGCAACGGCAAGAAGGCGCGCTTCATGCGCGAGGCCGTGCGCCAGCTCGGCCTGGGCAACGCCCGCGTGGCCGAATCGCGCGCCGAGGCGCTGGACGAGGCCGGCCGCTACGACCAGCTGACCGCGCGTGCGATGGACACCCTGGCCGGGATCGTCCGCGTCGGTGGCCACCTGCTGCGCCCCGGCGGCGTGCTGCTGGCCATGAAGGGCGTCTACCCGCATGAAGAGATCGCGGAGCTGCCGGACGGCTGGCAGGTGCGCGAGGTGACCCCGCTGAGCGTGCCCGGCCTGGCCGGCGAACGCCACCTGGTCACTGTTACAGGCCCCTGATTCCCGCCGCCAGCCCCTTGTGGAACAACGGGTTGGCGATTCACGATTTCCGCAAGGGGCCGGTTGTACGCATAATGACCGGTCCCAGCATACGTCGACGAGGCACACCCGCATGGCCCGCATCATCGCCATCGCCAACCAGAAGGGTGGCGTCGGCAAGACCACGACCGCCGTCAACCTGGCCGCTTCCCTGGCCAACGCACCCAAGCGCGTGCTGTTGGTCGACCTGGATTCGCAGGGCAACGCGACCATGGGCAGTGGCGTGGACAAACGAGAGCTGGCCGCCTCCACCTGTGACCTGCTGCTCGGCGAGAACAGCGCCGCCGATGTGCGCGTGCAGACTGCCGAGGGCTACGACCTGCTGCCCGGCAACATCGACCTGACCGCCGCCGAGATCCAGTTGATGGGCCAGAGCGAGCGCGAGCAGCGCCTGAAGCGCGCGCTGGCGCCGATCCGCGACGAGTACGACTACATCCTGATCGACTGCCCGCCGGCGCTGTCGCTGCTGACGCTCAACGCGCTGGCCGCCGCCGACTCGGTGATCGTGCCGATGCAGTGCGAGTACTACGCGCTGGAAGGCCTGAGCGCGCTGGTGGAGACCATCGAGGCGCTGCGCACCAGCCTGAACCCGGCGCTGGAGATCGAAGGCGTGCTGCGCACCATGTTCGATGTGCGCAACAACCTGGCCAACGCGGTCTCGGCCGAGCTCACCGAGCACTTCGGCGACCGCGTGTTCCGCACCATCGTGCCGCGCAACGTGCGCCTGGCCGAGGCGCCCAGCCATGGCCAGAGCATCGTCGGCTACGACCGCGCCTCGCGCGGTGGCGTGGCCTACCTGGGCCTGGCCGGCGAGATCATCCGCCGCAACAACGAACGCAACAAGGCCGCCAAGGCCGTGGAGACCGTCTGATGACCAGCAGCAAGCCGGCAGCCAAGAAGCGAGGCCTCGGCCGTGGCCTGGATGCCCTGCTGGGTCCCAAGGGTGCGGTCAGCCAGGTGCAGGCCACCACTGCGGTGATCGAGCCGCTGCCGGGTGAAGTGCTGCGCAAGCTGGCCGTGGGCCAGCTGCAGCCGGGCAAGTACCAGCCGCGCCGCGAGATGGACGAGGGCAAGCTCTCCGAGCTGGCCGACTCGATCAAGTCGCAGGGCGTGATCCAGCCGATCCTGGTGCGCCAGCTGCCGGCGGGCAACTACGAAATCGTCGCCGGCGAACGCCGCTGGCGCGCCTCACAGCTGGCCGGCCTGGACGAAGTGCCGGTGGTGGTGCGCGAGCTGGAAGACCGCACCGTCATCGCGATGGCGCTGATCGAGAACATCCAGCGCGAAGACCTCAACCCGCTGGAAGAGGCCGAGGCGCTGCAGCGCCTGATCAGCGAATTCACCCTGACCCATGCCGAGGCCGCCGAGGCCGTCGGCCGCTCGCGCGCGGCGGTGTCCAACCTGCTGCGCCTGCTGGAGCTGCCGGTGGCGATCCGCCTGCTGCTGGAAACCCGCCGCCTGGAAATGGGCCACGCCCGCGCGCTGCTGACCCTGGCTCCCGAGCTGGCCGGCAAGCTGGCGCAGGAAGCAGCCGATGAAGGCTGGTCGGTGCGCGAGGTCGAGCGCCGTGCGCAGGCCTTCGCCGCCGGCAAGGTGCCGAGCAACCGCCCGGTGGCCACGCCGAAGGTGCAGCAGGCCGACATCGCCTCGCTGGAAACCGAGCTGTCCGAAGCCCTGGGGGCCAAGGTGGCGATCAACCATGGTCGCGGCGGCAAGGGCAAGCTGATCATCCACTACACCGACCTGGACACCCTGGACGGCGTGCTGGAAAAGCTGCGCACGCGCCAGGGCTGAGCCCGGCGCGGTGACAGGGGGCGCGGCCCGTTCCCGCCGCGTCCTGCCGATGACAGGGAACGCACCGCCGCGCGTGCCGGGGGATGCACTGCTCTCCGGTCCGTGGCCTCATCCAGGGAGCAGGACATGAGCAACGCATTCGACGACGTCAGCCCGGGCGGCAGCCCGATCCTGGTGCACAGCCGCCAGAAGGATTTCACGCCGGCGCAGGGCGAAGAACACATCGAGGCGATCGGCGCGCACATCGAGCGCCATCTGGGCCCGGTGTCCGGTGTCTTCCACGAGATCATCTCCGACCTGGTGCACATCGACGTGCACGTGGTGCCGGCCACCGACCAGTTCCCGTATCTGCGGCTGGTGACCTCCGGCATGAGCGACCTGCCGATGACCGTGCCCGCCGAAGTGGAGGCGGACGTGCCGCGCTACATGGAGCTGATGGTGACCCTGCCGGCCGACTGGCCGATCTCGCAGGACGCCTTCGAGGACGAGCGCAACTACTGGCCGGTGCGCCTGCTGAAGGGCATGGCGCGGCTGCCGCACGAGTACGACACCTGGCTGGGCTTCGGCCACACCATTCCCAACGGCCATCCCAGCGAGCCCTATGCGCCCGGCGTGGGCTTCGACGGCGCCATCGTGCTGCCGCCGGTAACCACCCCGGAAGAATTCGCCGAGCTGGTGCTGGAAGATGGCAGGACCATCGCCTTCATGACCCTGATGCCGCTGTACCCGGAGGAGATGGACCTGAAGCTGAAGAAGGGCGCCGAGGCGCTGCTCGACCGCTTCGATGCGAAGAACATCCAGGACGTGATCGAGCCCGGCCGCACCAATGTGGCCAGGAAGCGTTTCGGGCTGTTCTGAGCCCGCAGCGTATCCTCTGCACCTGTACTCATTGATTTCCAGGCAACTGCAATGACCATCCTGCTCACCGGCGCTGCCGGCTTCATCGGTGCCTACACCGCCCGCGCGCTACTGGAGGCGGGCCAGCCGGTGGTTGGCCTGGACAACTTCAACGACTACTACGACCCGCAGATCAAGCGCGACCGCGTGGCCGCGCTGTGCCCGGCGCTGGACCTGCGCACGCTGGACCTGACCGATCGCGAAGGCCTGGCCGCGCTGTTCGACGAAGTGCAGCCGACTGCGGTGATCCACCTGGCCGCACAGGCCGGCGTGCGCTACTCGCTGGAAAACCCGCATGCCTATGTCGACAGCAACCTGGTCGGCTTCGTCAACATCCTCGAGCTGTGCCGCCACCGTGGCGTGCAGCACCTGGTGTATGCGTCGAGCAGCTCGGTCTACGGTGATTCGGCCACACCGCCGTTCTCCGAGGACCAGCGCGTGGACCAGCCGCGCTCGCTGTACGCGGCTACCAAGGCGGCCAACGAGCTGATGGCCTACACCTACGCGCAGCTGTACGGCCTGCACGCCACCGGCCTGCGCTTCTTCACCGTGTATGGCCCGTGGGGCCGGCCGGACATGGCACCGCTGCTGTTCTCGCGCGCGGTGCTGGCCGGGCGGCCGATCGACGTGTTCAACGAAGGCCGCATGCAGCGCGACTTCACACATGTTTCCGACATCGTGTCGGGTATCCTCGGCGCCCTCGCGCATCCGGCCGACGGTCCGGTGCCGCACCGGGTGTTCAACCTCGGCAACCATACGCCGGTCGAGCTGGAGCGCTTCATCAGCGTGATCGAGCAGGCCGCCGGCCGCCCCGCGCAGAAGGTCTACAAGCCCATGCAGCCCGGCGACATGGTGCGCACGATGGCCGATACCCGGCGCGCCCATGACGCCTTCGGCTTCGACGCGGTGACCCCGATCGAAGAAGGGCTGCCGCCTGTCGTGCAGTGGTGCCGCGAGTATTTTGGCGACCGCGCCTGAGCCGCAATCCTCACGCGGCCGGGTTCATCTTCGGATAACCTCGGTTTCGGAGAATGCGCGGTCTTTGTCCCCCCTTGGCCGAGTGCCTTATGAGCCAACCCGAGCTTTCCGTTGTCGTCCCCGTGTTCAACGAGCGCGACAATGTCGCCCCGCTGGTCGCCGAAATCACCGCTGCGCTGCGCGGCCGGCTGCCGTTCGAGATCGTCTACATCGATGATCACTCGCGCGATGACACCCTGGCGGTGCTGCAGGGCCTGAAGGCGACCACGCCGGAACTGCGGGTCTTGCACCACGTGAACCAGAGCGGGCAGAGCACGGCGGTGCGCACCGGGGTCAAGCACGCGCGTGCACCGTGGATCGCCACCCTGGATGGTGATGGCCAGAACGATCCGGCGGATATTCCCAAGCTGCTGGTTGCGCGCGATGCCGCCGAAGCACAGGTGAAGCTGTTCGCCGGTTGGCGCGTCAACCGCCAGGACAGCGGCAGCAAGCGCTGGGCCAGCCGCTGGGCCAACGCCATCCGTGCACGCATGCTGCGCGACGATACGCCCGACACCGGCTGCGGCATCAAGCTGTTCGAGCGCAGTGCGTTCCTCGACCTGCCGTACTTCGACCACATGCATCGCTACCTGCCGGCGCTGATGCAGCGTGCCGGCTGGAAGACCACCAGCGTGCCGGTCAACCACCGCCACCGTACCGCCGGCGTCTCCAAGTACAACAACCTCGGCCGCGCGCTGGTCGGCATCCGTGACCTGCGCGGCGTGGCCTGGCTGATCACCCGCAGCAAGCGCACCGCGGTGGAAGAGCGGTGATGGGCCTGGAGCTGCACTGGCTCGACCAGCCGCTGACATGGCTGTACTGGACCGGCCTGCATGTGACCGGCTGGAAGCTGATCGGCTATACCGGCGCGCTGATGTTTGGTGGCCGCTGGCTGGTCCAGTTCATCGCCTCCAAGCGCGCCGGCAAGCCGGTGATCCCGCGCCTGTTCTGGTACATGAGCGTGGTCGGCAGCCTGATGACGCTGAGCTACTTCCTGTTCTCGGCCAAGCAGGACTCGGTGGGCGTGCTGCAGAACCTGTTCCCGGCGTTCACCGCGCTGTACAGCCTGCAGCTGGACATCAAGCACCGGGGCTGGAAGCGGGACAAGGCCAGCCACTAGGTCGTCGGGGCCCCATCCGGTAGGTGCCGACCTTGGTCGGCGGTGGGTTTGGGGGCCAACCAAGGTTGGCCGCTACCGGAGCCCCGGTCTGCCACGCTACGGTAGATGCCGACCTTGGTCGGCGCTGGGTTTGGGGGGCCAACCAAGGTTGGCCGCTACCGGGGCTCCGGTCTGCGTTGCAGGCAGGACCTTCGTCCCATGCCATGGGCCGTGGGCGGTGCCATGATCGGGGTCTGCCTTCCCGGGAACCTGTGCTCGTGAAAACCCGTCTTGCCGTTGCCCTGCTGATCGCCCTGTCCGCCCCCGCCGTGGCCTTGGCCGCGCCGCCCGCCACCGCCGCACCGGCCAGCGTGGCCACCGAATCGCCTGCCGACGCCGCCTTCCGTGCGCTGTACGAGAAGGAATGGAAGTGGCGCCAGGATGGCGGCGGCGAGGCCAGCGAGGACGAGGACGCTCCGGCCAATGCCACCCGCATGCCCGACGTCGGCCCGGCGGCGCAGCAGGCACGCCTGAAGGTGTGGGACGAGACCCTGGCCGCGCTGAAGAAGATCGACCCGAAGACCCTGTCGGCCGACAACCAGGTCAACTACGCGATTTACCGCGACCAGGTGTTCAACCTGGCCGAAGACGTGCGCCTGCGCGGCTACGAGATGCCGTTCAACGCCGACTCCTCGTTCTGGTCCAACCTGTCCTTCATGGCCCGGCGCGAGATGAAGACCGCGCAGGACTACCAGAACTACATCGCCCGCCTGAACGATGTGCCGCGCTACTTCGGGCAGCAGACCGAGAACATGCGCGCCGGCCTGAAGCGTGGCTTCAGCGTGCCGCGTGCCGTGCTCGATGGCCGCGAGGTGTCCATCGCCACCGTCGCCGAGCTGATGGATCCCACCGAGTCGCCGCTGTACGCACCGTTCAAGAAGCTGCCCAACAGCATCCCGGCCGCCGAGCAGGCCAGGCTGCAGGCGCAGGCACGCGAAGCAATCAGTGGCAAGGTGGTGCCTGCGTTCCAGCAGCTGCGCACCTTCTTCGTCAGCGAGTACGTGCCGCAGGCGCGCACCACCCTGGCCGCCGAAGCGATGCCGGGCGGCAAGGCGTACTACAAGCAGCAGATCCACGAATACACCACGCTGGACCTGTCGCCGGACGAGATCCACCGCATCGGCCTGGGTGAAGTCGCGCGCATCCAGAAGGAAATGAACGACATCATCAAGCAGGTGAGGTTCAAGGGCAGCTTCGCCGAGTTCCTGACCTTCCTGCGCACCGATCCGCAGTTCTACGCCAAGACCCCGGAAGAGCTGCTGTCGCGCGCGGCGTGGATCTCCAAGCGGGCCGATGGCCAGCTCGGCAAGTACATGACGCTGCCGCGCGCGCGCTTCACCATTGTGCCGGTGCCGCCGGACATCGCGCCGTTCTGGACCGCCGGCCGTGGTGGCATGGGCACCTACTGGCTCAACACCTACAACCTGCCGTCGCGCCCGCTGTACAACCTGCCGGCGCTGACCCTGCATGAATCCGATCCGGGCCACGCGCTGCAGGGTGCCATTGCCGCCGAGCAGAAGAACCTGCCCGAGTTCCGCCGCAACGCCTACATCTCCGCCTACGGCGAAGGCTGGGCGCTGTACTGCGAGAAGCTGGGCGTGGAGATGGGCATCTACGAAACCCCGTACGAGGATTTCGGCCGCCTGACCTACGAAATGTGGCGCGCTGCACGCCTGGTGATCGATACCGGCGTGCACAGCAAGGGCTGGAGCCGCGAGCAGGCGCTGGCCTACCTGCGTGACCACACCGCGCTGAGCGAGCATGAAGTGACCACCGAAGTGGACCGCTACATTTCCTGGCCGGGCCAGGCGCTGAGCTACAAGCTGGGCGAAATCGCCATCGTGCGCCTGCGCGCGCAGGCCGAGAAGGAGCTGGGCGACAAGTTCGACATCAAGGGCTTCCACGACACCCTGCTCAAGCAGGGCTCGGTGCCGCTGCCGGTGCTGGAACAGCAGATCCAGGCCTACATCGCCGAACGCAAGAAGGCCTGACCGTTCCAAGGTAGTGCCGGCCGCTGGCCGGCAATCCGACCCGGTCACGGGGTCGGATCCCTTTCCTGTGGAAAGGGCTCCGACCCCCAACCTCAGCCGACCGCCCGCGGCTTGGCCACCCGCGCAGCGAAAGTCGGCAGCACCAGCAGGGTCAGCACGGTGGCGGTGATCAGGCCACCGATCACCACCGTCGCCAGCGGCTTCTGCACCTCGGCACCGGAACCGCTGGCGATCGCCATCGGAATGAAGCCGACGATCGCCACCAGCGCCGTGGTCAGCACCGCGCGGATGCGGCTCGACGCACCGTTGATCGCCGCCTGCAGCGGCAGGTCACCGGCATCCAGGCGCTCGCGGATCGCCTGCATCAGTACCAGACCGTTCAAGGTGGCCACGCCGGAGACGGCGATGAAGCCGACCGCCGCCGACACCGAGAACGGCATGCCACGCAGCAGCAGCGCGAGGATGCCGCCGACCAGCGCCAACGGCACGCAGCTGAACACCAGAATGGCTTCCTTGCCGCTGCGCAGGGCCATGAACAGCAGGCTGCCGATCAGCAGGAACACCACCGGCACCACCGTCGCCAACCGCTTCTCGGCGCGCTGCAGGTTCTCGAACTGGCCACCCCAGGTCAGGTAGGCGCCCGGCGGCAGTGCCACGTCGGCCACCGCCGCCTGCGCTTCACCCACGAAGCCGCCCAGGTCACGACCACGCACGTTGGCCTGTACCACCACGCGGCGGCTGCCGTTGTTGCGGCTGATCTGGTTCGGTCCTTCGCTGACCGTGATGCGCGCGACCGACGACAGCGGAATCACCAGGCCCGCAGGCGTGGCAATCGGCAGCGAAGCCAGCTGGTCCGGATCGTTGCGCGAGGCATCGTCCAGGCGCACCACCACGTTGAAGCGGCGGTCACCTTCGAAGATCTTGCCGGCCGCCGTGCCACCAATGCCGGTGGACAGCGCATCACTCACGTCCGCGGCAGTCAGACCGTACTGCGCCGCCGCCACGTGGTCGATGGCCACATTGAGCGTGGGCAGGCCGGAGATCTGTTCCACCCGCACGTCGGCCGCGCCCTCCACCGCACGCAGCTTCAGCGCTACCTGATCGGCCACCTTCTGCAGCTGGCTGAAGTCATCGCCGAAGATCATCACCGCCAGGTCGGTACGCACGCCGGAAATCAGTTCGTTGAAGCGCAGCTCGATCGGCTGGCTGAACTCGAAGCTGTTGCCCAGCTGCTGCCCGGCCAGCGTTTCGAAGCGTGCCACCAGCGCGTCCTTGCCCAGCTTCGGATCCGGCCAGTCCTTGCGTGGCTTGAGCACGATCACGCTGTCGGAGATGTTGGTCGGCATCGGGTCGATCGCCGCCTCGGCGGTACCGGTGCGCGAGAACACGGTTTCTACTTCCGGCTGATTGGCAATTGCCTTTTCCAGTGCCAGCTGCATCGCCAGCGACTGCTCCAGCGAGGTCGACGGCACGCGCAGGGCCTGCATCGCCACGTTGCCTTCGTCCAGCGTCGGCATGAACTCGCGGCCCAGCAGCGAGAACGAACCGATGCCCACCACCACCATCATCACCGCACCGGCCAGCACCGTGCGCGGATGCGCCACGGCCTTGCGCACCACCGGCTCGATGCGCGCACGCAGCACGCGGATCAGCTTCGTCTCGTGCTCGCCATCGTCAGCATGTGTATCGCCGTCCTTCAACTTGGGCTCGCGCACCAGCAGTGCGGCCATCGCCGGCACGAAGGTGAAGGAGAAGATGAAGGCACCGACCAGGGCCAGCATGAACGTGGCCGCCATCGGGTGGAAGGTCTTGCCCTCCACGCCTTCCAGGGTAAGGATCGGCGCGAACACCAGCAGGATGATCAACTGGCCGAAGGCCGCAGGGCGCGCCATCTTCATCGCCGAATCAGCGGCCACGCGCAGGCGTTCCATCGCGGTCAATGCACGGCCCAGTTCGGCGCGGCGCTGGCCCAGCATCAGCAGCGTCGACTCGACCACGATCACCGCACCGTCCACCAGGATGCCGAAGTCCAGCGCACCCAGGCTCATCAGGTTGCCGCTGATGCCGAAGCGGTTCATGCCGATCACCGCGAAGAGGAACGACAGCGGAATGACCAGCGCGGTGATCGTTGCCGCACGCAGGTTGCCCAGCAGCAGGAACAGCACCACCACCACCAGCAGTGCGCCCTCGGTGAGGTTCTTGGCCACGGTCTTGATGGTGGAATTGACCAGCACGCTGCGGTCCAGCACCGGTGCCGCCACGATGTCGGCCGGCAGCGATTTGTTCACCTGTTCCAGGCGCGCGGCCGCGGCCTGGGCCACGGTGCGGCTGTTGCCACCGGCGATCATCAGCGCGGTGCCCAGCACGGCTTCGTGGCCGTTGCGGCTGGCCGCACCCAGGCGCGGTGCGCGGCTCAGCTCGACGTCGGCCACATCGGCCACGCGTACCACCACGCCATTGCGGGTGGCTACCGGGGCCTGTGCCAGATCGTCGGTGGTCAGCGCCAGGCCGTCAGCACGTACCACCAGGCCTTCGCCGGCACGCTGCACGAAACCGGCACCGGCCTGCACGTTGGAACGCTGCAGGGCAGTGACCAGATCGGCCAGGCCGAGGCCGTGCGCGGCCAGTCGGGCGCTGTCCGGATGCACGCCGTATTCCTTGACGTAGCCGCCGACCGTATCGACGCCGGCCAGCCCCGGGCTGGAACGCATCTGCGGCGCAATGATCCAGTCCTGCACGGTGCGCAGGTAGGTGGCACGTTCTTCCGGCGTGCGCAGCAGATTGCCTTCCGGCGTGCGGTAGACCTCGCCGGCCTGCCAGCCGGCTTCACCGGGCTTGGCCAGCCTGGCCGGATCGAACGCGGTGAAGTCCACGGTCCACATCAGCACTTCGCCGAGGCCGGTGGTGACCGGCGACAGCATCGGCGACGCGCCATCGGGCAGGTCTTCGGATGCCTCGCGCATGCGTTCGGCCACCTGCTGGCGGGCGAAGTAGATGTCGGTCGCATCGGTGAAGATCGCGGTGACCTGCGAGAAGCCATTGCGCGACAGCGAACGCGTGGTGGTTAGGCCGGGAATGCCGGCCAGCGCGGTTTCCAGCGGATAGGTCACCTGCCGCTCGATCTGCTCCGGGGTCAGTGCCGGTGCCACCGTGTTGATCTGCACCTGGCGGTTGGTGATGTCCGGCACCGCGTCGATCGGCAGCTTGCCCAGCTGGAACAGGCCCACGGCAGCGATCAGCGCCGCCATGAACACCACCAGCCAGCGGTGGCGCACCGCTGTTTCAATGATCAGCTTGAACATGGTCGCCTCCTCAGTGGCCGTGCTCGGCTTCGCCCTTGGCCAGTTCGGCCTTGAGCAGGAAGGCGTTGGCACCGACGATGCGCTCGTTGCCGGTCAGCCCACCGAGGATCTCGATGCGGTCGCCGGCACGGCGCCCGGCCAGCACCGGCTGCGCCTTGAAGCCGCCGTCGACGGCGACGAACACCGCGCTGCCGCCATCGACGTTCTGCACCGCATCGGCGGGCACGCTGAGCGAACCGTCCTGGCCTTCGGTGACCACCACCGCCGATACCGGCGAACCGGCCGGCGGCAGCGAAGCGTCCACCGGCGTGGCGCGGATCACCGCGACGCCGCCCTGCTGGCGCACATCAGCGGCCGAACCGGTGACGGTGGCGGTGAAGCTGCCACCCGGCACGCTCACTTCCAGCTTCATGCCGGGCGTGACCTGTGCGGCCAGCGCGGGCGGCGCGGTGAACACCAGTTCGTTCATCGCCGGATTGGCGACATCAGCCACCGCGCTGCCGGCAGCGACCACGCCGCCCGGGGTGACCTGCACGTTGCCGACGATGCCGGCCACCGGGCTGGTGATGCGCACGCGGCCGCTGGCATCGGGCGCACCGTTGGCAGCGGCCTGGGCCTGCGCGGCAGCGGCCTGGGCCTGTGCCGCCAGCGAGCGGGCGCGCGAGGCCTCCAGTTCCTGGCGGGCGACCACACCCTGGTCAACCAGCGCCTTGTCGCGGCCATAGGCCAGGCGCGCGGCCTCGGCTTCGGCCGATGCAGCCAGCGCATTGGCGCGGAACACCGCGGCCTCACCGCTGACCACGATCGCCAGCGCCTGGTTCTGCTTCACTGCGGTGCCCGGCGCGACCAGCACGCGCTCGACGCGGCCGGTCACCGTGGAGGCAACCGAAGCGCGGGCGCCCACGGTGGGCTCGACCCTGCCGGACAGCCGGGTCGAGCCACCGCCACCGCGGCCGATGGCGACCACCTCGATACCGGACGCCTTGATCTGTTCCGGGGTCAGCTGCACCACGCCTTCATCGGCGTCGGCGGGGGCCTTGGCGGTTTCCGCCTTGGCCTCCTTGCTGTCGGCGGCATGGCCGTGGCCATCGTCGGTACCGGCCTTGGCCGCAGTGGGGTCTTCATTGGCAGGCGTCTGCGCATTGCCGGCGCAGCCGGCCAGCAGCATGGTCAGCAGCACGCCGCCGATCAGCGGGAAAGTACGGGAGAGAGTCATTTGGCCTCCACAAAAGGTGCGCGCCCCTCAAGGCGGGCAAGATCGATTTCCGCGCCGACGCGCGACAGGCGCGCATCCACGGCGGTGCCGCGGGCGGCGATGAGGGCGCTGCGCGTGCTGCGCAGTTCCAGCTGGGAGATGCGTCCGGCGTCGAAGCCGACGCGTGCGAGGCGATACGCCTCTTCGGCGGCGACCACGCTTTCATCGGCGGCGCGGGTACGGCTGCCGGCCGCCTTCAGCCCAGCCACGGCAGACAGGCGCTCGGCCTCGCTGTCGCGGCGCTGCTGGTCCAGGCGTGCCTCGGCCGCGCGCTGGTCGGCATTGGCGGCGCGGATGCCCCCGCGGTTGCGGTCGAACAGCGGGATGCTGAGGCTGACCCCGAGGTTGTAGGCACGCTCGCCGCCTTCGCGGAAGCGGGTCTGTGCGGCGGTGACGCTCAGATCGGGCAGGGCGCGCTTGCGCTCCACATCGACCAGCTTGCCGGCCGCATCGGCTTCGGCTTCGGCGATGCGCACCGCCAGCGCCACGTCGGTGGCGCCACGCGGCAGCGGCGGGGCACGGTCGAGCAGGCTGTTGTCGATCGACTGCACCGGCGCATCCAGCAGTGCGGCACCGGCCAGGCGGGCCAGCGCGGCGTCGCGGAACGCCTGCGCTTCATCCAGCGCAGCGCTGGCATTGGCCACTTCGCTCTGCGCCTGCACCGCGCGCAGCTGTGGCTCGCGGCCCTGCTTGACCATCGCGTTGACCGCGTTGGCGTCATCGCGGGTGAGGGTCAGCGCCTCCTCGGCCAGGGAGTAGCGGCGCAGTGCACTTTCCGCCTGTGCGTAGACCACCGCCAGCTGGCTGGCCACGTCGCTGCGGCTCTGGGCACCACGCAGGTTGGCGGCCTGTGCCTCGGCACGGGCGGCACGGACACGCGCGCCACGCTGGCCCCAGACCTCCAGCGGCTGGGACAGGGTGAGCACGGTATCGGCCTTGCCCATGCCGCCATAGGAGCCGGTGCCCCAGGCGTTCTCGGCGGAGTAGGAGAGGGAAGGATTGGGCAGCGCACGGGCCTGGTCGGCGCGCGCGTCGGCGGCCTCGGCCAGCGCCGTACCGACGCGGGTACCGGGCAGCTGGTCCAGGCGTTCAAGCAGGGTGTCGTAGGAAGGGGCGGCTTGCGCCATCACCGATGTCGCCGGGGCCAGGCCCAGCAACACGGCGACGACCAGCCCGGCCGCGCGCGGCGACCGAGGTGTCAGGATCGACATAGGGGGATTCCGGTTGTGAGTGAAACGGGAGCCCGCAATCGCGGGACGCGCTCAACTCACGCCCGGGGGGGACGCGTCAATTCATCCTGGGCGACCGCATAGGTCGCCGCGTCGCCGGCATTCATCCAGCGCGACGGCAGTGGCGCACCGAAGGCGGCGAGGGTACTGGCCGGCAGGCTCAGGTTGGAGTGGTGGCAGTGGTTGTGGCCACAGGCACCGACGTGCTTGCCGTCGGCATCGCCATCGCCATCGGCATCCGGAGCGGACTCCACATGCACCGTGCTGGCGTGCGGTTCCACCGTGCAGGCCAGCGCGTCGGCCACCGGCACGACCACGAATGCCGCCATCAGCAGCATCAGCAGGTACGAGCGAAGGTGGCGGGAGATCCGGCGCATGGAGGGGAGGCTAGCAAGCGGTTTTCGCCGGATACAATATCAATGGACGCTTCGGGAATTCGTCGGAATCTCCCGTTCAGGTGGCGTCCTGCACTGCGGATTGCCCTTGCACGGGCGGTCCATTGCACCTTGCAACGCCTTCGGTGACGATCGGGATTCGTCACCAGGGAGGGAACGATGAACGCACGCGTCGCTGCTGTTGGGCTGCTGATGGTGTTGGTCAGCCCCGCTGTCCAGGCTTCGGATGACGTCTACGTCGAGTTACTGTGGTCGCCGACACCCGCGGACGCCATCGCGCGATCAGTGGCCTACCAGTTCGTTGCCGACGGACTGCACGACCACCGCATCTGCGTTGCCGCCGGTGGAGAAGACGCCGATGTGGGCGGATTGGAACTCACCATTCGCGACGCCAATGGCGTTCGCATCTCGCAGGTCCGGCATGACGGTTTCCGTGGCCGCAAGACCTGTTTCCCAGCGGACCTTGGCACTGCGGGGACGGCCGGCACGTGGACGGTGGATGCCGTTCTTGGCGACGGCCGGACCGGCAAAGCCGCCGTTCGTGTCGATCACCGCTTGGAGGAGTCTCCGCTGTATCTAGGGCACGACGGCCCCTACGTTGCTGGCCGCCCGAACTACGACCCGTCCGTCCCGGCGGCCGAATGGGTGGGCAAGCTGGTCTGGGTGCTGGACGTGGATGCCGAAGGCAAGGTAACGCGCGTTGAAGTGGAAGTCGCCGAAGGCGTTGGCGAACGCTTGCGTGCCCGTGCAATGGCCGCTGGCTGGTTGAGCCAGTTCGGCCCTGACCCGGCGCGTGCGACCAAGCCATTGCGTTGGCGTCGGACACTGGAATTTGCTGCGGAATGATGGCCGCGCGGGGGCAGTGCCCTTCGTCTGGGTAGTGCCGGCCGCTGGCCGGCAACCTCACGAGCGCAGGCAATCGCCTGCCATCGCCGGCCAGCGGCCGGCACTACCGGTCTGCAGGCAGCTTCGCGATCACCTTGATCTCGAACTGGAACCCGTACAGCCAGGTCACGCCGATACCGGTCAGGGTCGGGTGTGGCGCTTCGCCCCAGTACTCGGGCACGATCGCCCACGCCTTCTCGAAGTTGGTTTCCGGATCGACCAGGAACATGGTCACGTCGATCACGTCGTCGAAGGTGCAGCCGGCGGCAGCCAGCACCGCGTTGAGATTCCCGAAGGCGCGGCGCACCTGGGTTTCGAAATCCGGCTCGGGCGAGCCGTCCTCGCGGCTGCCGACCTGGCCGGAGACGAACAGGAAGCCATTGGATCGGATTGCCGGCGAGTAGCGGTTGCGCTCGTACAGGGCCTGGCGGCCGGCGGGGAAAACGACATCACGCTGTGACATGGGGAAGATCCCGTGGGAGAGAACGTCATCCTCCCCGTCAGCGCTGTCTGGATAAACCGCGATGATCGGCCTAGATTGATTGCCAATCCCAAACAATCATGGCCAGCCATGGACCGTTTCGAGGCGATGCGGGCGTTTGCCCGGGTAGTGGAAACCGGCAGCTTCACCCGCGCCGCGCAGACCCTGCAGATCAGCCGCACCACGGCCACCCAGCTGGTGCAGCAGCTGGAGGCACACCTGCGGCTGCGTCTGCTCAACCGCACCACGCGCCGGGTCAGCGTCACCGCCGATGGCGCGGCCTACTACCCGCGCATCGCCCGCCTGCTGGCCGAGCTGGAAGAGGTGGAGGGCGGGCTGGGCGACGCGGCCACCCAGCCGCGCGGGCGCCTGCGCGTGGACGTGCCCGGGCCGTACGCACGGCTGCGGCTGGTGCCGGCGTTGCCGGATTTCCAGGCGCGCTACCCGGAGATCCAGCTGGATATCGGCGTGAGTGATCGCGAAGTGGATGTCATCGCCGACAACGTCGACTGCGTGATCCGTGGCGGCACCCCGGCCGACCCGGCACTGGTGGCGCGGCCGCTCGGCGCGCTGCCGATCGGCTTCCATGCCAGCCCGGGCTATGTGCAGCGCTTCGGCCTGCCGACCGACCCGCGCGCGCTGGAAGGGCCCGATCACCACGTGGTCGGTTTCCTCAGCCCGCGCAGTGGCCGGGCGCGGGTGTTCAGCGCGCAGCGCGGCGATGAGCGCATCGAGGTGCAGGGCCGCTACACGGTCGGCTTCGACGACGGCAACGCCTATCTGGCCGCGGTGTTGGCGGGTCTGGGCGTGGTCGCGTTGCCCAGCTACATGGCCGAACCGCACGTGGCGCGTGGCGAGCTGCTGCCGGTGCTGCAGGACTGGCAGCTGCCGCCCATGCCGATGCATGTGATGTTCCCGCCGAACCGGCACATGAGCCAGCGGATGCGGGTATTCATTGATTGGGTGGTGGAAGCGTTGGGGTGAGTGCATCGGTCGCGTGCGAAAATCCGGCTGCACGTACTGGAGAACGCACACCCTGATGAGCCGCATCGTCGCACTGGATACCGAAACCACCGGCATCTCCCACCGCCTGGGGCACCGGGTGATCGAAATCGGTGCCGTCGAACTGATCGATGGCCAGCTGACCGGCCGCCAGTTCCACACCTACCTGCAGCCGCAGCGCAAGGTCGATTGGGGCGCACAGCGCGTGCATGGCATCAGCGATGCGATGCTGGTGGGCAAGCCACTGTTCTCCAGCAAGGCCGCCGAACTGCTGGACTTCCTGCGCGGCAGCGAAATGGTCGCGCACAACGCCACCTTCGACGTGGGTTTCCTGGACAACGAGCTGCGCCTGGCGGGCATCCCGGGCACGCTGGCCCAGCATTGCCGCATCACCTGCAGCCTGAAGCTGGCGCGCGGGCGCTGGCCGGGCCAGGGCAACAAGCTGGATGATGTGCTGCAGCGCCTGCGCATTCCCGGCAACCGCGGCCTGCACGGCGCGTTGAAGGATGCCCATCTGCTGGCCCAGGTGATTCCGCATCTGCGTTGAGCCGGCCCGGCCGCTTGTGTAGAGCCGAGCCCACGCTCGGCTCCACAGGAAGGCGGCCGTCGCGTTCAGCCCCAGCCTGTGGGTAACTTGCGCAAGTGCTTGAACCCGTGCATAATGCGCGGCTCGCTGTGTCCGGTTTTCTACCGGGCGGCGCCCCCGGGAACACGTCCCCGGCCGCCCAACGCCAGCGTAACCCTTTGATTCTCTTGACGTGTGGTGGGCAACCATCGAGGCCGCCGTCTCCCGGGCTACGGGCTGACAACTACTACTATCGAGGTGCGCAATGTCCCGCGTATGCCAGGTTTCCGGCAAGCGAGTGCAGACGGGTAACAACGTCTCGCACGCCAACAACAAGACCCGTCGTCGTTTCCTGCCGAATCTGCACGAGCGCCGTTTCTGGGTGGCCAGCGAGAACCGCTGGGTCAAGCTTCGTGTTTCCGCGCATGCACTGCGCACCATCGACAAGAACGGCATTGATTCCGTTCTGGCTGAGCTGCGTGCGCGCGGCGAAAAGGTCTGAGGAGTAAAGCATCATGGCAGGCAAGCGCGATAAGGTCCGTATGATTTCCTCGGCCGGTACCGGCCACTTCTACACGACCGACAAGAACAAGAAGAACACCCCGGGGAAGATGGAATTCCTGAAGTACGATCCGGTCGTGCGCAAGCACGTCCTGTACAAGGAAGGCAAGATCAAGTAATCCGCAAGGATTGCTGGTCCCCGCGAAGAAACCCGCCCTTGTGGCGGGTTTTTTCATGTCTGGCATCCAGATGGTGGGGGCCGACCGTTGGCCGGCCCACTCCTTCGACCCCCGGTAGGTGCCAACCTTGGTTGGCACACTTATCCCGCCCCCGGTAGGTGTCGACCTTGGTCGACACGCTGGTTCAAGGCCGTCGAGCGCGGCTCGACTCTACAAGGGCCGGTGGGCAGAATGGCCCATCACCTCCCGACGGGCGACGCGATGCTGTTCGAGTGGTTGCTGGGTTCCTACCTGCTGCTGATCGACTGGCTGATCCGGCTGGTCGCGCTGTGCTGGATTCCCACCCGCACCACGCCGGGGGCGGCGCGCAGCTGGCTGCTGCTGGTCGGCTTCGTGCCGCTGCTGGGCCTGCCGCTGTACCTGCTGTTCGGCCACCCGTGGCTGTCGCGTGAGCGCATCCGCCGCCAGGCCGAGGCCTCGCAGGTGATCCGCGAGGAACAGGCGCTGCAGCATCGCCTGCGCTGGGCCCCGCAGCCGGACACCGCCAGCGCCGAGATCGTGCCGCTGGTGCAGCGCCAGGGCGACTTCATGCCGGTGCACGGCAACGCGGTGGACCTGCTGACCGACTACGACGAATCGCTGCACACGCTGATCGCCGACATCGACCAGGCCGAAGACCGCGTGCACCTGCTGTACTACCTGATGTTCGATGACGCGGTGGGCGAGGCGGTGGTCGAGGCGCTGCAGCGTGCCGCCGCGCGTGGCGTGCAGTGCCGCGTGCTGCTCGACGCGGTGGGTGCCAAGCGCGGCCTGCGCGCCTATCGCAAGCGCCTGGAAGCGCGCGACATCGAAGTGCGCGCGATGCTGCCCGGTGGCCTGCGCTGGCGGCGCAGCGGGCGCATGGACCTGCGCAACCACCGCAAGATCGCGGTGATCGACAACGAAGTGGCGTATGTCGGTTCACAGAACCTGGCCGGCCCCGGGTTCGTGCCCGGCCACCCGAACCGCGAACTGGTGGCGCGCGTGCGTGGCCCGGCGGTGGCGCACCTGGAAGCGGTGTTCGCCAGCGACTGGTACATGGAAACCGGCCAGCGCCTGGACGTGATCGCCGATGTGCCCGAGTGCAGCGATGACATCGCCACCCAGCTGTTGCCCAGCGGCCCTGCCTATCCGTACAGCAACGCACGCGATGCGGTGGCGGCACTGATCCACCTGGCGCGGCGCCGGCTGGTGATGGTCACCCCGTACTTCGTGCCCGACGAAGCCACGCTGAGCGCGCTGCGCATCGCGGCGTTGTCCGGCGTGGACGTGCAGCTGATCCTGTCGGCCAGCAACAACCAGCGGCTGACCTCGTGGGCGCAGGAGGCGTACTACGACGAGCTGCTGCGCTGTGGCGTGCGCATCGCCCTGTACGAACCGCAGTTCCTGCACGCCAAGCACATGAGCGTGGACGAGGACATCGCCGTGCTGGGCTCGATCAACATGGATATCCGCTCGTTCGCGCTGAATGCCGAGATCGGCCTGATCTGCTACGACCGCGCGCTGGTGCAGCAGTTGTGCGCGATCGAGGACGGCTACCTGCGTGAGTCGCGGCAGCTGGACCTGCAGCAGTGGCGCAGCCGCCCCACGTGGCGGCGCAGCCGCGAAGGCATCGCACGCCTGGCCGATGCGTTGATGTGAGGCAAGGCCGGCCGCCCATTTCGGCAATCCGGCCTGTCATCGCCGATGGCCTACAATCGGCGCATGACTGATTCACCGCGTAATGGCGAACTGGACCTGGCAATCATCGGTGGTGGTGCGGCCGGCGTGCTGGTGGCGATCCAGGTACTGCGCCAGGCCCATGCGCCGCTGGCGCTGGCCATCTTCGAGCCGGCTTCGCAGCTGGCGCAGGGCATCGCCTATGCCACGCCGTGGCCGGAGCATCTGCTGAACGTGCCGGCGGCGAAGATGAGTGCGTTTGCCGACCAGCCCGGCGATTTCCTCGACTACCTGATGGCCGCCAACGCCTACCCGGGCGAGGCGCGCGAGGTGCTGGGCGAGCGTTACGTGTGCCGCCACTACTTCGCGGCCTACCTGCAACAGCGCCTGCAGGACGCCGCCACAGCCAGCCCGGCGCAGCTGCAGGTGATCGCGCAGCCGGTGCTGGGCCTGCAGCCGGATGACCACGGTTACCGGCTGCAGCTGGGCGATGGCCAGACGCTGCACGCCGCACAGGCGGTGCTGGCTACCGGCAACAGCATGCGCCCGCTGCCGGTGGCCGGTGCTGATGCGCTGCCTGCGGATGACGTGATCGAGGCCTGGGACTACGACGGCGTACGCACCCTGGCCGGTGAGCAGGCCGTGGCCATTGTCGGTTCCGGCCTGAGCATGGCCGACACCGTGCTGGCGCTGGTCGCTGCCGGCCACACCGGCCCGCTGCATGTGATCTCGCGCCATGGCCTGCTGCCGTTGCCGCACGCGCGTGGTGGCCTGCCCAGCTTCGACCCGGCCACGTTGCTGCCGATGAACCTGCGCCAGCGCCTGCACGCATTGCGCGGGTTCGCACGCCAGGCGCAGGCCGATGGCCTGCCGTGGCAGGGCGTGATGGACCGCATCCGCCCGCACGGGCAGGCGCTGTGGTGCAGCCTCGATGAGGCCGACCAGCGCCGCTTCCTGCGCCATGTGGTGCGCTATTGGGACGTGCATCGCCACCGCATCGCCGAAGAGGTGGATGCGCAGCTGCAGACGCTGCAGGACAGCGCCCAACTGTGTATCCATCGGTCCCGCCTGCAGCGCGTCTGGCGCGAAGGCGATGCCCTGCGGTTGTCCGGCCGCGATGCCACCGGCAATGAACAGCAGTGGACGATCAGCGGGGTGATCAACGCCACCGGCGTGGAAACCCGTGCCAGCGCGCTGCGCAATCCGTTGCTGCAGCAGCTGCAGGCTGATGGATTGGCGCGCCCCGGCCCGCACGGGCTGGGCCTGGACAGCACGGTGCCGGGCGATCGCCTGTGTGCCGCCGGTGGCCAGCCGCAGGCACGGCTGGGCGTGCTCGGCAGCCTGCGCATCGGCAGCCTGTGGGAAAGCCTGGCGGTGCCTGAACTGCGTCAGCAGGCCCACGCACTGGCAACCCAGGTGGTCGCAGGAGCCGCGACGGCGATGCCGTAAAATGGGGGCATGGATGTCTCCCACCTGCTTGATGGCCTGAACCCGGCCCAGCGCGAAGCCGTCTCCGCTCCCCCCGGCCACCACCTGGTGCTGGCCGGTGCCGGTTCCGGCAAGACCCGCGTACTCACCCACCGCATCGCCTGGCTGCATGAAGTCGATGGCGTGCCGACCCACGGCATTTTCGCGGTGACCTTCACCAACAAGGCGGCCGGCGAAATGCGCCACCGCATCGACGCACAGCTGCCCAATGGCAGCCGCGGCATGTGGATCGGCACCTTCCACGGCCTGGCCAACCGCCTGCTGCGCCTGCACTGGCAGGACGCGAAGCTGCCGGAAGGCTTCCAGGTGATGGATTCGGACGACCAGCTGCGGCTGGTCAAGCGCGTGGTGCAGGCGCTGGAACTGGACGACGGCAAGTACCCGGCCAAGCAGATCGCGTGGTGGATCAACGCGCAGAAGGACGAGGGCCGCCGCCCGCAGCACATCCAGCCCGAGCCGCACGACGCGTGGCTGGAAACCATGCGCCAGGCCTACATCGAGTACCAGGCACGCTGCGACCGCGCCGGCCTGGTCGACTTCGCCGAGCTGCTGCTGCGCGCGCACGAACTGCTGCGCGACAACCCGGCCCTGTTGGCGCACTACCGCGCCCGTTTCCGCGAAATCCTGGTGGACGAGTTCCAGGACACCAACGCCATCCAGTACGCCTTCGTGCGCGTGCTGGCCGGCGATTCCGGCCACGTGTTCGTGGTCGGCGACGATGACCAGGCCATCTACGGCTGGCGCGGTGCCAAGGTCGAGAACGTGCAGGGCTTCCTGCGCGACTTCCCGGGCGCGCAGACCATCCGCCTGGAACAGAACTACCGCTCCACCGCCAACATCCTCGGCGCCGCCAATGCGGTGATCGCGCACAACCCGGACCGCATCGGCAAGCAGCTGTGGACCGACAGCGGCGACGGCGAGCCGATCGACCTGTACGCCGCCTACAACGAGATGGACGAGGCACGCTACATCGTCGAGCGCGCGCGCCAGTGGGTGCGTGACGGTGGCAGCTATACCGAAGTGGCCGTGCTATACCGCAGCAACGCGCAGTCGCGCGCACTGGAAGAAGCGCTGCTGAGCGAACAGGTGCCGTACCGCGTGTATGGCGGCATGCGCTTCTTCGAGCGTGCCGAAATCAAGGACGCGCTGGCCTACCTGCGCCTGCTGTCCAACCGCAACGACGACGCGGCGTTCGAGCGCGCGGTCAACACGCCGACGCGTGGCATCGGCGACCGCACGCTGGACGAAGTGCGCCGCGAGGCGCGCGCGCAGGGCATTTCGCTGTGGGAAGCGACCATGCTGGTCACCCAGGGCAGCGCGCTGGCCGCGCGCGCGCGGAATGCGCTGGCCGGTTTCCTGGTGCTGGTCAACGAGCTGCAGGCGCAGACCCTGCACATGACCCTGGCCGAGCGCGTGGACCACGTGCTGGCCCGCTCGCAGCTGCGCGAGCACTGGAGCAAGGAAAGCCGCAACGCGCTGGACTCGGAATCGCGTACCGACAACCTCGACGAACTGGTCTCGGTGGCCTCGCGCTTCGTGCGCCGCGCCGACGACATCGAGGAAGTGGGCGAGGACATGGACGAGCTGGTCGCATTCCTGGCCTATGCCGCGCTGGAGGCCGGTGAGGGCCAGGCGCAGGCGGGCGAGGACGGCGTGCAGCTGATGACCCTGCACTCGGCCAAGGGCCTGGAGTTCCCGCTGGTGTTCCTGGCCGGTCTGGAAGAAGGCCTGTTCCCCAGCGCACGTTCGCTGGAGGAAAGCGGGCGGCTGGAAGAAGAGCGCCGCCTGGCCTACGTGGGCATCACCCGCGCGCGCCAGAAACTGGTGCTGAGCTACGCCGAATCGCGCCGCATCCACGGCCAGGACAACTACAGCCTGCCGTCGCGCTTCCTGCGCGAGATCCCCCGTGAGCTGCTGCACGAAGTCCGGCCGAAGGTGCAGGTCTCGCGGCCGGCCTCGATGGGCGCGAGCCGGGTGATGGGCCATGCCTCGATCGAGGCACCGCCGATCAAGCTCGGCGCACTGGTCACCCATCCCAAGTTCGGCGAAGGCATGGTGACCGACTACGAAGGCAACGGCGCACACGCCCGCGTGCAGGTCGAGTTCGCCGACGCCGGCAGCAAGTGGCTGGTGATGGCCTACGCCAACCTGACGGTGATCTGATCACCGTCGAGGGGTCGGATCCCTCCCGCAGGGAGGGCTCTGACCCCATTGCGGAATGCACGTGGTTGGGGTCAGAGCCCTTTCCCGTTGGAAAAGGGATCCGACCCCGATTAGGCTGCGGGCATGACCCGCAACGTGCTCTTCCTCTGCAGCCAGAACCGCCTGCGTAGCCCGACGGCCGAGCAGGTATTCGCCGATTGGCCGGGCATCGAGACCGCCTCAGCCGGGTTGTTGGCCGATGCCGAGGAAGTGCTCAGCCCCGAGCTGCTGCAGTGGGCCGACCTGGTGTTTGTGATGGAGAAGGCGCATCGCAACCGGTTGTCCAGCCGCTACAAGGCATGGCTGAAGGGCAAGCGGGTGATCTGCCTGGATATCCCGGACGACTACGACTACATGGACCCGGTGCTGGTGGAGCTGCTGAAGCGCAAGGTGGCGCCGTTCCTGCGTTGACGGGCTGTTGTAGAGCCGAGCCCATGCTCGGCTGCTTCTGTCGGGAAAGAGCAGCCGAGCATGGCTATGCCGGTCGTCCTGACCGGCACCCTTCGGGCCGTCGCAAGCGACGTTGGCAGCGGCTCCTGCCGCTACCATCGGCTCTACAATGAGCGGCACATCTTCCAGGAACGCCCCCATGACCGAACCCACGCTGCACGTCACCGTGAAGTTGAACGCCCGGCTGCAGCCGGAGCATCGCCACGAACTGTTCGAGGATCCGCTCGATGCGCTGCTGCAGGCGGCGCAGGTGGGCGAGCTGACCGGCGGCGGCACCGCGATCTCCGACCTGGGCGAGGTCGAGTACGGCGATATCGAAGTGGCGCTGGTCGATGCCGATGGCGTGCCGAAGCTGATCGATCTGCTGGAGCAGCTGGGTGCACCAAAGGGTTCGCAGCTGCAGGGTGCGGGTGAAGCCGACCGCAGCTTCGGCGTGACCGAAGGCCTGGGCATCTACCTGGATGGCCTGAACCTGCCGGACGACGTCTACGAACAGTGCGATTCCAACCACGTGTTCGAACAGCTGTCGGAGAGCATCGACGGCCTGGGCGAAATCTGCAGCTGGTGGCAGGGCCCGACCGAGACCGCGCTGTACATGTACGGCGAATCGTTCGAGGCGATGCGTGATGCGATCGCTGAATTCGTGGCCAGCTACCCGCTGTGCCAGAACGCGCGCGTGGTGCAGATCGCCTGAGCGACGTTGTTGTAGAGCCGAGCCCATGCTCGGCTCATGCACCCGCAGCCGAGCATGGCTCGGCTCTACAGAAGAGGGCGGGCCGGGCCCGTCCCCCGGACCACGTGACGATGCGCACACGCCGCTGCACGGCGCCGGATTGATCCTGCTCAAGGCACGGCCTGCACATCCGGTGTGCAATGGTGTCGTTCCCATCTGGCAGATCGCTACGGAGCCCCACCATGTACAAGCGCATCCTGATTGCCACCGACGGATCCGAGCTGGCCGACAAGGGCCTGGCCAAGGGCCTGGAGCTGGCCAAGGACCTCAATGCCGAGGTCGATATCGTGACTGTTTCCGAGCCATGGGCCGTCGGCATGTACGACGCCATGGGCTGGAGCGTGGGCTACATGAACAGCCCTGAGTACAAGGCCGACCGAGAGGAAGGCGCGCAGAAAGTGCTGCAGCCGGCGCTGGCCAAGGCCGCCGAGCAGGGCATCACCGCCAATCCGGTGCATGTGCTGGACCGCTATGCGGCCGACGGCATCATCGAGACGGCGGGCGAGCGCAACAGTGACCTGATCGTGATGACGTCGCACGGCCGCCGTGGCGTGACCCGTGTGCTGCTGGGCAGCCAGACCGCGGAAGTGCTGGCGCGCAGCACCCTGCCGGTGCTGGTCATCCGCTGATCCATACCCGCTGATTCAAGCGTTCCCGGGGAGGGGACCCGACGCCGGCCGCAGGATGCGCGCCGGCGTCATCTTTTTGGGGCTGCACAAGCGGCCATCCATGCAGGGCGTGGATGCGGCCAGCGTTCTCATGAAAGCCGCGTTGGCTGGCCGCGGCAGGCGCGGCGCCACTGCGCCGGCGACATCCCATAGCGGGCCTGGAAGGCCCGCTGGAACTGGCGTTCCGAGGCGAAGCCCACCTCATACAGCAGCCAGGTGACGCTGCAGCAGGGATCACGGTCGAGGTGGCGGTGGGCCAGCCACAGGCGCCGTTCGCGGATGTAGCGGGCGACCCCGCCCAAGGCCTGGAACAACCGGTACAGCGTGGGCCGCGAGAGCGCGAAGGCATCGCGGATCATGCGCTCGTCCAGTTCACACTCACCCAGGTGCGCATCGATGAAATCGAGGATCCGCCGCAGTCGCGGGTCGGACGGCGGGGCCGTCGACGCCGACGGCAGTGAAGCAAGGGCAGCGGTACCAAGGTCGGCGGCAAGTGCGCCGACCAGCGAGGGGCAGTGCTGGAGTGTCATGGCAGCGTCTTCACGGCCCATCCCCTGGGCCTGTCCTGTCGATACCGACAGTTGCGCTGAAAACCCATCATCGGCCTGCCGCGAACCCCGACGACCACGCTGAGACGAATTGTCGGGAGGCCTGCGCGGCGGTCTCCCAGACTTGCCCGGCATCGAGGCCGACGCCCGCGGGCGCCCGGCACGACCCGTTTCCATCGGAGGCCAGGCCATGGCGAACAGCCAGAAGTTCATTGCCCGCAATCGGGCACCGCGGGTGCAGATCGAGTACGACGTTGAGGTCTACGGGGCGCAGAAGAAAGTACAGCTGCCCTTCGTGATGGGCGTGATGTCCGACCTGTCCGGCGCCAATGCCGGCGAACTGCCGTCACTGGAAGAGCGCAAGGCGCTGGAGATCGATGTCGACAACTTCGACAGCCGGCTGCAGTCGATGAAGCCGCGGGTGGCGTTCAGCGTGCCGAACACGCTGACCGGCGAAGGCAGCCTGAGCGTGGACATCACCTTCGAGAGCATGGACGACTTCTCGCCGGCCGCCGTGGCGCGCCGTGTCGAGCCGTTGGCCAAGCTGCTGCAGGCGCGTGCACAGCTGGCGAACCTGGATACCTACATGGACGGCAAGGCCGGTGCGGAGGCATTGATCGCGCAGGCGATCCGTGACCCGGCGCTGCTGCAGGCACTGGTCGCCGCGCCGAACAGCGATGGCAAGGACGGGGAGTAACGCCATGTCGACCGAACAGCTGATCGAAGCCGGCAGCGATACCGGCACCGCACTGGAATCGGGCGGCTTCGCCGAACTGCTGAACAAGCAGTTCCGGCCGAAGAGCGACCGCGCACAGCAGGAAGTGGAATCGGCGGTGCGCACGCTGGCCGAACAGGTGCTCAGCCGCGCGGACATCGTCAGCGACGATGTCTCGCAGACGATCAAGGCCTACATCGCCGAGATCGACCGCACGCTGACTGCACAGCTCAACCAGATCCTGCACCATCCGGACTTCCAGCAGCTGGAAGGCGCCTGGCGCGGCCTGCACTACCTGGTCAACAACACCGAGACCGATACCCAGCTGAAGATCCGGGTCTTCAATGTATCGAAGAAGGAACTGGGCAAGACCCTGAAGCGCTACAAGGGCACCGCCTGGGACCAGAGCCCGATCTTCAAGAAGGTCTATGAACACGAGTACGGCCAGCTGGGCGGCGAGCCCTATGGCTGCCTGGTGGGCGATTACTACTTCGACCAGAGTCCGCAGGATGTCGAGCTGCTGGCCGGCATGGCCCAGGTGGCGTCGGCCGCGCATGCACCGTTCCTGTCGGCGGCGGCACCGCGCCTGCTGGGCATGGATGGCTGGGATGAACTGGCCAACCCGCGCGATCTGGCCAAGATCTTCACCACCCCCGACTACGCGGCCTGGCGTTCGCTGCGCGACTCGGAAGATTCCAAGTACATCGGGCTGGCGATGCCGCGCACGCTGGCGCGCCTGCCCTACGGCGCCGCCACCGATCCGGTGGACGAGTTCGATTTCGAGGAAGACACTTCCGGTGCCGATTCGAGCCGTTACACCTGGCAGAACGCGGCCTATGCCATGGCGGTCAACATCAACCGCTCGTTCAAGCAGTACGGCTGGTGCTCCAGGATCCGCGGCATCGAGTCCGGTGGCGCGGTGGAAGGCCTGCCCACCCATACCTTCCCGACCGACGATGGCGGCGTGGACATGAAGTGCCCGACCGAGGTGGCCATCACCGACCGCCGCTCCGCCGAGCTGGACAAGCTGGGGCTGATGCCCCTGGTGCATCGCAAGAATTCCGACATGGCAGCCTTCATCAGCGCGCAGTCGTTGAACAAGCCTGCCGAGTACGACAACCCCGACGCCACCGCCAACGCGGCGCTGGCGGCCCGGCTGCCGTACATGTTCGCCTGCAACCGCTTCGCGCATTACCTCAAGTGCATCGTGCGCGACAAGATCGGTTCGTTCTCCAGCCGCGAGCAGATGCAGAAATGGCTGGGCAACTGGATTCTCAACTACGTCGACGGTGATCCGGCCAACTCCAGCGAGGAGTACAAGGCCAGCCATCCGCTCGCCGCCGCCGAGGTGGTGGTGGAGGAGGTGGAAGGTGCGCCCGGCTACTACACCTCCAAGTTCTTCCTGAAACCGCACTACCAGCTGGAAGGACTGACCGTTTCGCTGCGGCTGGTTTCGCGCCTGCCGTCACAGGCCAAGGCCTGATCTTCCCATTCCCCTTCCCGCGCCGGCCAGGCCCTGGCCGGCGAACCGATTCGACAGCCGATTGAAGGAGCAGTTCCATGGCATTCGACATGCATCTGAAGTTCCAGGGTGGCAGCGTCACCATCGAAGGTGGCTCGACCCACGCCAAGCACAAGAACGAGATTCCGGTACTGGCCTGGTCGTGGGGCGTCAGCAACAGCGGCGACCTGCACAGCGGCGGGGTCAGCTCCGGTGGCAAGGCACACGTCCAGGACATCTCCATCACCAAGTACGTGGACAAAAGCTCCAACGCGCTGCTGCAGGCTGCCAGCACCGGTGCACGCCTCGAGGAGGCGTGGTTGTACGTGACCAACGCCACCGGCGAGCAGACCGACTATGTGACCCTGCACCTGTCCAACGGCGTGCTGATCACTTCGGTATCCACCGGCGGCTCCGGTGGCGAGGACCGCCTGACCGAGAACGTCACCCTGCACTTCGGCAAGTTCCAGTACGGGTTCCAGCCGCAGAAGCCCGACGGCACCGCCGACGGCGCGGCCAAGACCTTCACTTACGACATGCAGGCCGTGGCCAAGGGCTGATGCATGAACGTGCCGCCCACCACCGATACCGCACCGGCCGTGGACCTGCTGCGGGCCGGTGACCTGGGCGGCGCGCTGCAGGCGCAGCGCGAACGTGTGCGTGCCGCACCGACCGCCGCCGCTGAACGTGTCTTCCTGTTCCAGCTGCTGGCCGTGCTCGGCCAGTGGCAACGGGCCGAGGCCCAGCTGCAGGCGGCCGTGCAGCTCGATGCCAGCCTGTCGCTGCTGGGCAGTGCCGGCCACGCCCTGCTGTGTGCCGAGCAGGTGCGCGCCGAGGTATTCGCCGGCACGCGCCTGCCGCCCGTACTGGGCACGCCGCAGCCCTGGCTGGCGCCGCTGCTGCAGGCCGTGCAGCTGCAGCAGCAGGGCCACATCGACGCAGCCATTGAACTGCGCGAACAGGCGTTCTCGCAGGCGCCGGCAGTCGCGGGTGACTGTGATGGCGAGCCGTTCGAGTGGATCGCCGATGCCGACCCGCGTTTCGGTCCGTGCCTGGAAGTGATCACCCCCAGCGGCTATGCGTGGCTGCCGCTGGATGGCCTGGCTGAACTGCGCATCGATCCTCCCGAAGACCTGCGTGACCTGGTCTGGGCACCGGCCGAACTGCACCTGCGCCAGGGCACTGCGCTGCGTGCGTTCGTGCCGGTACGTTATCCGGGCAGCGAAGCCGGCGATGACAGCGGCCTGCAGCTGGCCCGGCGCAGTGAATGGGACGAGCACGGCATCGGCAGTGGCCAACGCATGCTGGCCACCGACAGCGGTGACCATCCCCTGCTGCAGATACGGCAGCTGCGGCTGCAGCGTGCGGACTGAGATGCGCCGATGGCCGAGCTGACCACCACCGAGCGCCTGCAGCCGTCCCTGCTGGACCGGTTGACCGACGATGCACCGCTGCAGCGCGACGAAAGCCGCGAACAGCGGGTGATCTCTGCCAGCCGACTGCGCGAGTGCGTGATGCGCGACCTGTCGTGGCTGCTCAACAGCGTGCACCTGGCGGCCAACACGCGCCTGGAGGACATGACCGACGTCGCCGGTTCGGTGCTCAACTACGGCATTCCGGACCTGACCGGGCTGGAGCTGGCCGGACTGGATGTCGCGACGCTGCAGCGGCGGCTGCGCGAGGCCATCCTCGCCTTCGAGCCGCGCCTGATCGCACACACGCTGCAGGTGACCGTCCAGGCCAACGCGCAACGGATGGACCGGCGCTCGCTGGTGTTCGACATCCGATCGGAAATGTGGGCGCAGCCGATCCCGCTGAATCTCTACCTGAAGACCGAAGTGGACCTGGAGACCGGCCGCATGGACCTGGTCGAGGGCAATGCCTGATGGATCCGCGCCTGCTCCGCCACTACAACCGCGAGCTGCAGCACATCCGTGGCATGGGCGCGGAGTTCGCCCGCGAGTTTCCGAAGATCGCCGGGCGCCTGGGCATGGATGGCATGGAGTGTGCCGATCCCTATGTCGAGCGCCTGCTGGAAGGCTTCGCCTTCCTTGCCGCTCGCGTGCAGGTGAAGCTGGACGCGCAGTTCCCGGTGTTCACCCAGCACCTGCTGGAGATGGTGTATCCGCACTTCCTGGCGCCGGTCCCTTCCATGGCGGTCGTGCAGCTGCAGCCGGACCTGAAGGACGCCAAGCTGGCCGCGGGCCACCGTGTGCCCCGCCACAGCCGCCTCGTTGCCACGCCAGTGGCCGGCGAGCGCACGGCCTGTGAATACCGTACCGCGCATGAGGTGACGCTGTGGCCATTGCAGCTGGTGGAAGCGCGCTATTTCGAGAATCCGGCGGCATTGGCGGCGGCGGAGGTCGCAATTCCTACCGACAGCGCGGCGCGTGCGGGGCTGCGCCTGCGCCTGCAGGCACAGGCGGGCGTACCGCTGGCGACGTTGTCGCTGGATCGCCTGCCGTTGTTCCTGGCCGGCACCGATGGCCTGCCACGGCGGCTGTATGAGCAGCTGATGGGCAACGCGTGTGGCTGCTGGCTGCGTGCGGGAGGTCCGGCCCACTGGCAGCCCGCTGAAGCCCTGCAGCCGGTCGGTTTCGACGACACGCAGGCATTGCTGCCGTATGACGGGCGTTCGTTCAGTGGCTACCGGCTGCTGCAGGAGTATTTCGCCTGCCCGGAGCGGTTCCTGTTCGTCGAACTGACCGGGCTGAAGCCGGTGTTGCAGCGCGCCACCGGCAACCAGCTGGAGGTCGTGATCCTGTTCGATCGCAGTGAGCCCGGCCTGCACAATGCGCTGGGCGTGGACAACGTCCGCCTGTACTGCACGCCGGCCATCAACCTGTTTCCGCAGGCGGCCGACCGCGTGCATCTGTCGCCCGGACGCCACGAATACCATGTGCTGCCCGACCGTACCCGGCCGCTGGACCTGGAAGTGCACAGCGTCACCGCCGTGGACGGCTACGGTGACGGCCAGTCGCCCGAGCAGCGCTTTGCACCGTTCTATGGCAGCCAGGCACGTACCTGGCACGATCCGCAAGGCGCGTACTACACGCTGCGTCGCGAGCCGCGCCAGCTGTCGGCTCGCCAGCGGCGGCAGGGCGCACGCTCCAGCTACGTGGGCAGCGAGGTATTCATCAGCCTGGTCGATGCTGCCGATCGACCCTTCCCCAGCCGGCTGCGCCAGCTGGGGCTGCAGCTGCTGTGCAGCAACCGTGACCTGCCGTTGCAGATGCCGGTGGGCAAGGGACGCACCGACTTCAGCCTGGACGATGGTGCACCGGTCACCGCGATCCGCTGCGTGGCCGGACCGACCCGTCCACGGCCGGCCGGCGACGGCGGCGAAAGTGCCTGGAAACTGCTCAGCCACCTGCAGCTGAACTACCTGTCGCTGTTCGAGGACGGCGACGCACGCGGTACCGATGCGTTGCGCGAAATGCTGGCGCTGTACTGCGATCCACACGACGCCGGCGCGCAGCGCCAGCTGGAGGGACTGCGGGGCGTCTCAGCGCGTTCGATCGTACGCCGCATCCCGGTGCCCGGCCCGATCACCTTCGGCCGCGGGCTGGAGATCACCCTGACCTGCGAGGATGCTGCTTTCGAAGGAACCGGAGCCTATCTGCTGGCGGCAGTGATGCGCCAGTTCTTCGCACGCTACGTTTCGATCAATGCCTTCACCGAAACCGTGCTGCGCACCGTTGAACGCAATGAGGTGGCCCGATGGACGGCCAGACCGGGCGCGCTGCTGGCGCTGTAGACGCGCGCGCTGCGCTGCTGCAGGCGCTGGCCGCGGCACCGCACGCGTTCGAGGCGTTCACCGCGCTGCGCCTGCTGGAACGGACGCACCCGCACCTGCCGCGCTGGGGGTGCTCGACACGCCCGGAGGAGGATCCGCTGCGGCTGCGGCAGGCACCGAGCCTGGCCTTCGCTCCCCGGGATGTCGATGCGGTGGTTCCGGCAACCCGCACGTGCCCACCGCAGTTGCGCATGTTCGGCTTCGGCCTGTTCGGACCGAATGGTCCCCTGCCACTGCACCTGACCGAGTACGCACTGCAGCGGCAGCGCAGCGCACGCGATGACAGCCTGGTGGCGTTCGCCGACCTGTTCCATCACCGGCTCATGAGCGTGTTCTACCGCGCCTGGGCCGATGCGCAACCCGTGGTACAGGCCGACCGGCCAGAGGACGACCGCTTCCGCCTGTACCTGGGGGCGTTGGTCGGCATCGCATCCCCCGCACTGCAGCGCCGTGATGCGCTGGACGATGACTTCCGCCGCCATCACGCCGGGCACCTGCTGCCGATGGCGCGCAATGCCGGGGGCCTGCGTGCGTTGACAGAAGCGGCGCTGCAGGTGCCCGCGCAGGTGATCGGCTTCATCGCCGAATGGATGCGCCTGCCCGAGGACGCGCAGCTGCACCTGGGGGTGCGCAGCAACCGGCTGGGCCACAGTGCGGTGCTGGGCGCGCAGGTGCGCGGGTGCCAGCATCGTTTCCGCCTGCGCATCGGCCCGCTTGACCTGGCCAGCTTCCGCCACTGGTTGCCGGGTGGCACGCAGCTGCCACGCCTGGCGGCCCTGATACGCAGCCACAGCGGCGACACCCAGGCCTGGGACGTGCAGCTGCTGCTGCGCGCCGACCAGGTGCCGACGCTGCGCCTGGCCCGCAGTGGGCGCCTTGGCCTGGACACCTGGCTGGGTCGACGCGCCTGGAGCGTGGCCGACGCCGACGACGTGGTCGTGCATCCGCGCGCCGCGATGGCCTTCACCGACCGACCTGGACCCCTGCCATGACCGAGATCCGCCGCAGTGCGCTGTTCGGCAAGCTCAACCCGCTTGCCTACCGTGCCATCGAAAGTGCCACCGTGTTCTGCAAGCTGCGCGGCAACCCCAACGTGGAGCTGGTGCATTGGCTGCACCAGCTGTTGCAGCTGCAGGATTCGGACCTGCACCGCATCGTGCGCCATGCGCAGCTGGACCCGGCGCGGCTGGCGCGTGACGTCACCGATGCGCTGGAGCGCCTGCCGCGCGGAGCGGGGGGTGTCACCGATCTGTCCAGCGCGGTGGAGGAGGCGGTCGAACGCGCCTGGATCCAGGCGTCGCTGGGTTTCGGCGAAGCGCAGGTGCGCAGTGCGTACCTGTTGCTGGGCATGCTCTCCAGCCGCAGCCTGCGTAGCGGGCTGTCGGCGATCTCGCGCGAGTTCGACAAGCTCAGGCCGGAAGCGCTGAGCGAGGGCCTGGCCGGCATCATCGCGGGCTCGCCGGAAGAGGGGCAGCGACCGACCGATGGCTTCGCGCTGGGCAATGCCGCCGCACCGGGTGACGCCAGCGGTGCCATCGCACCCGCTGCGATGGGCAAGCAGGAAGCGCTGGCGCGGTTCACCACCGACCTGACCGCGCAGGCCCGCGATGGCAAGCTCGATCCGATCATCGGTCGCGATGATGAGATCCGCCAGGTGGTCGACATCCTGATGCGGCGGCGGCAGAACAACCCGATCCTGGTCGGAGAAGCCGGGGTCGGCAAGACCGCCGTGGTCGAGGGCCTCGCCCAGCGTATCGCGCGCGGCGACGTGCCCCCCGCACTGAAGGATGTGCAGCTGCGCGCGCTGGACGTTGGCCTGCTGCAGGCTGGCGCCAGCATGAAGGGTGAGTTCGAGCAGCGCCTGCGTGCGGTGATCGACGAAGTGCAGGCCAGCCCGGCGCCGATCATCCTGTTCGTGGACGAGACCCACACGCTGGTGGGTGCCGGGGGCGCGGCCGGCACCGGCGATGCGGCCAACCTGCTGAAGCCGGCATTGGCGCGCGGCACGCTGCGCACGGTGGGCGCCACCACCTGGGCCGAGTACAAGAAGTACATCGAGAAAGACCCTGCGCTGACCCGGCGTTTCCAGGCGGTGCAGGTGGAGGAGCCGGACGAGGCGCGTGCGGTGCGGATGATGCGCGGCGTGGCCAGCATGATGGAGAAGCACCACCAGGTGCAGATCCTGGATGACGCGCTGGAAGCTGCAGTCAGGCTGAGCCATCGCTACATCCCGGCGCGGCAGCTACCGGACAAGTCGGTCAGCCTGCTCGATACCGCGTGTGCACGCGTGGCGGTCAGCCTGCACGCAGTGCCAGCGGAGGTGGACGACAGCCGCAGGCGAATTGAATCGCTGCAGACCGAGCAGGCGATCATCGACCGCGAATCCGCGATCGGCATCGTGGTGGCCGAGCGCGGCGCGACCTGCGCGCAGGCACTGGCCGACGAGGAGCAGCGCCTGTCCGGGCTGGAGCAGCGCTGGCAGGCCGAGAAAGCGCTGGTCGATGAACTGCTGGACCTGCGTGCACAGCTGCGCAGCGGCAACGTGCCCGTGGAAGGCACCGGCAGCGCACTGGAAGCGGCGGCGGCACAGGCCGATGGCGATGCCGTGGTGGCCTCGGTACCGGTGCAGGCACGCGACCGAGATGTGCTGCTGGCACGACTGCAGCTGGTACAGGCCGAACTGGCGGCACTGCAGGGCGAGGCACCGCTGATCCTGCCGACGGTCGATCACCAGGCGGTGGCGGCGGTGGTGGCCGACTGGACCGGCATTCCGGTCGGGCGCATGGCACGCAACGAGATCGACACCGTTCTGCGACTGCCGGAGTTGCTTGGCCAACGCGTGATCGGCCAGGACCATGCGATGGAGATGATCGCCAAGCGCATCCAGACCAGCCGCGCAGGCCTGGACAACCCGGACAAGCCGATCGGCGTGTTCCTGCTGGCGGGCACCTCTGGCGTGGGCAAGACCGAAACCGCGCTGGCGCTGGCCGAGGCGCTGTACGGCGGCGAGCAGAACCTGATCACCATCAACATGAGCGAGTACCAGGAAGCACATACGGTGTCGTCACTGAAGGGGGCGCCGCCGGGCTATGTGGGTTATGGCGAGGGTGGTGTGCTGACCGAAGCAGTGCGCCGCAAGCCGTACTCGGTGGTGCTGCTGGACGAGGTGGAGAAGGCGCACCCGGACGTGCACGAACTGTTCTTCCAGGTGTTCGACAAGGGCTGGATGGAAGACGGCGAAGGCCGCCGCATCGACTTCCGCAACACGCTGATCCTGCTGACCAGCAACGCCGGCACCGAACTGATCGCCAGCCTGTGCGCCGATCCGGAACTGGTTCCCGACCCGGAAAGCATGGCCAAGGCATTGCGCGCGCCACTGCTGAAGGTGTTTCCGCCGGCGCTGTTGGGGCGGCTGGTGGCGATTCCGTACTACCCGCTGAGCGCGGACATGCTGGGCCGCATCGTGCGGCTGCAGTTGAACCGCATCAAGAAGCGGGTGGAGGCGCGCTATCGCATTCCGTTCGAGTACGACGACTCGGTGGTGGAGCTGGTGGTGAGCCGTTGCACCGAAGGCGAATCGGGTGGGCGGATGATCGACGCGATATTGACCAATTCGATGTTGCCGGAGATCAGTCGGGAGTTCCTGCTTCGCTCCCAGCATGACGCCACTCCCGAAAGAGCGAGCGTTGGAGCTGACTCAAAGCAGTTCATCTACGAATTCCGTTGAGAAGCTGTCAGGCCTGAAGACAGTCACGGAAACTGAACAAGGAGCGAAAGTATGGCAGCGCTGCGTGGATCGACAAACGGGTACCAGCTATCTGCGTACGACGTGGATCTTCAGGATGATCCACCATTGACCGGATTCTCCGCGCGAACGAAACCAAAGGAGTTCGTTGCCAAGGCCCGGGCCATCATCGAGCTTGTCAAGCTTACGAAGCTGAAGGTTTCACTCGAAGACTTTGTCGTCACCAGAACGGCTGCTGGCGACCTCAGTCGCGAAACGCCGGTGGAATGGCGATACACAACTACCGTCGGGCATGGGAATCACCAGGCTGTCTGGACACTCATCGTGGACATGGACATCGTCGCGCCAGGGCAGGCAGGCAATGGTCCCGACCGGACACACGTCGGCTACTCCTGCTGGAAGAACGGGTTCGATGCGGTCCCCCGCATCAATGGGCACATCTTCGTTGAGTATCTGCCCGCCTCACGCTGATTCAGCGCCATACGGCCACTCAACCAAGGAGTCATCATGTGTCCGCACTGCATCGATGTGGAATGCGACAACGGCTCGGTCTGCCACCGCGGGCTGTTCGCTGCCTCTTCAGACGTGTTCTCTCCCTTGGCCGCTGGACCGCACAGCAGCACCAAGAAGAGCTCATCTCTTGGACAGTTCGAAAGCGAGCATCTGTTTCCGCACGCAGCCCTGAAGCTATCTGGAATCGGCTTCAATTATCAGAGCGAGCCGACGCTCAGTATCCCCTACGTGGTTCATCGGGCGGGGCAGGGAGGAGCAGGGGGCGGTGTTACCTCAACAGGTAGCAGCAGCGTCGCCAGCGCGTGGTCAAGTCACCTTGGAACGCTGGCACGCTCCGATTTTCCGGCTGCGTTGAGGCTTGCCGTCATAGATCAGCTCAACGCGCACTACGTCAACGGAAACCTCAGCAATGCTGTTGCCATGCAGATCATCAGGGTGGTGAACGGCCATGCTGGCCTGGGTCGACTCAACGCGGAGCAAGCTGGTGAGATCAACAACATGATCGCTGATTTCTATTTCCGTCATTCGAAGGGATGAGTCATGCCGTCGCAGGCGCTGATCAGACAGTTCAAAAGCCGACCCGAGCATGTGATGCGCTCGCACGTGGTTCGCTGGAGCGGCGATGCTCCGGAGGACAGCAGGATCATCAGGGTGGCGCTGCTTGACAGCGAAACGAGTGGCAATGCGCGTGCCGAATGGAAGGCGGGACCACTGAAGGTGAAGGTCGACGCGAAGCGCTTCGAACTCCGTTGGGAAGGATCCAGATTCAATCCTCCAAGGGCAGGGAGCGATCTGTTCTCTGTGTACTGGAGTGGCTTTCGGGCCTCCTCCGGATGCTCGATCCTGCTGCCTCCTTCCGGTGGCCCCGATATGATGTTGACCCCTGAATTCTCGGGCTGTGCCGCGGCTTTCAGCAAAGGGCCGGACGGCAGTACGTTGTTCAGTCACTACAACCTGAAGGACGGATCGAGAACGCTCGATAGGCCGGGAATGATGGCTGCCGCTACACTGGAGCACGGAAAGGGTGTGTTTCTTCTGAGCAAAGAGCAGATGCGACAGGTTGGAAAACGGTCGATGCTCGAAACATCCCCGACGGCTGTTCTTGCGACAATTGTGGGTACCCGCAACGATCGCCGGTGGACCTTCTGGGTCCAGTATCGCGAGATCGACGGCGACACCCAGCACATACGATCAGTCGAACAGATGCAGAACCGATCAACGGGCCACCTTGACGTGGATTCCTCGTGATCGGCGACGCATTCTTCGAGCTCCACAGACCAATGGCATGTGACCCTTCACATTGACGAGAGGCCAATGCAACCCGCCGCCCGCCTCACCGATCTCCACACCTGCCCGATGGTCACCGGGGTGGTTCCCCACGTCGGTGGCCCGATCACGGCACCCGGTGCGCCAACCGTGCTGATAGGTGGCCTGCCTGCCGCACGGGTGGGTGATCTGTGCATCTGTGTCGGTCCGCCCGACAGCATCATCAAAGGCTCGGTGAAGGTGTTCATCAAGGGCCAACCGGCGGCGCGCCTGGGTGACAGCACCGCGCATGGCGGTGTGATCGTAATCGGGTGCTTCACGGTACTGGTGGGCTGAGCACGCCAGTACCTGGTGCACGAAGGCCACCATCAGGACATCTGCGGACATTTCCCAAAGGCTTCGGGTCAATCCCGGTCAGACGATGCAACGATCGCCGGGACATATGGAGATCGCCCGTACAGCTGGCTTCTGTGATGCGTGACCACTTTAGGTCGATCCAAATCTCCGTCATCGCGTTTAAGTGAGACGAATCGCCGCCTGATACTCCTTCACACGGTCGGAGAATTCAGCCCATATGCGTCACGTCCTGACTATTTCTACACGCTTTGCTCGCGTAGGATCGACCGCGCCGCGCCTGGGGATCCGCGGCTACGTCCCGGATGACCGCCCTCCCGATACTGTCGCCCCAGCGGCCAGCGCGACGTCTCTTCGTTGCGGGCGGGCAGCGTTTCGCCATGCATCCCTGCATGGCGGCGCGTCCGGCGTCGAGCGAGGGATTGCCATGAATGACACGCTGCCGCCCGCCGAGGGCATCACCCACCTGCTTGCGCGCTGGCAGGACGGCGAAGCACCGGCCAGCGATACGCTGGCGCGACTGGTCTACGACGAACTGCACCAGATCGCGGTGCGCAGCCTGGCACGTGGCGTGGCCGATGGTTTCCAGCCCACCGAGCTGGTCAACGAGGCCTGGATGCGGCTGTCGGCACGCGAGCATGGCTTCGCATCGCGCGGGCATTTCTATGCAGTGGCATCGTTGCAGATGCGCCACCTTCTGGTGGACCTTGCGCGCATGCGCGATCGTGGCAAGCGACGCGGGCAGCAGGTCACGCTGACGGTGAAGCTGGTCGATCCCGGCGTGCAGCCGGTGGACCTGCTCAGCATCGCCGAGGCGTTCGATGAGCTGGCCAGGCTGGATGCCCGCAAGGCGCGTGCGTTCGCGATGACCGAACTGGTCGGGCTGACCGTGGCTGAAACCGCGAATCTGCTGGACATTTCCATTCCCACCGCTGAGCGCGATCTGCGTTTCGTACGCGTCTGGTTGGCCGCACGGTTGTCGTCATGCTGAGCCTGGAGCGCTGGCGCCAGTTGGAAAGTCTCTTCCACCGGGCCAGCGCACTGAGCGGCGCGGCACGTGCGGCGTTCGTACAGGCGGAGGTCGGACATGACCCGCCATTGCGTCGCGAACTGGAGGCGATGCTGGCGGTGGAGGCCGAAGCTACGGTGCGCCTGCGGGTGCCGCTGCGCCAGGCGGTCTCCGAGATCGGCCGCGAACCGCCCCCGATCCTGCCACCGGGTACCCGCTGCGGCCCGTGGGCGGTAGACGCGATGATCGGCACGGGTGGCATGGGCCGGGTCTACCTTGGCCATCGTGCCGACGGCGCCTATCGGCAGCAGGTGGCCATCAAGATGATGGCCAACCCGGGGCTGGATGAGAAAAGCCGAGCGTTCTTCGAGTTCGAATGCCAGATGCAGGCACAGATGCATCACCCGGCCATCGCGCAGATCTATGACGCGGGGATGCATGAGGACGAACGTCCCTACCTGGTGATGGAGTACATCGACGGCGAGGGCATCGACCGCTGGTGCGCCCAGCGTCGCGCACCGCTGGACCTGCGGGTGCGGCTGATGATGCAGGTCTGCCAGGGCGTGCAGCATGCACACCAGAAGGGTGTGATCCATCGCGACCTGAAGCCGAGCAATGTGCTGGTGGGTGCCGTGGATGGCGCACCGCAGCCGAAGATCATCGACTTCGGCATCGCCATTGCCGGCAGCCATGACGATACCGATCGCTGGTCCGGCGGCACGCCGGGCTACATGAGCCCGGAGCAGACAGGCCTGGAGATCGATATCGACGCGCGCAGTGACGTGTACTCGCTGGGCGCGATGCTGCATGAGCTGCTGTGCGGGCAACGGCCACCGGCACGGATGCCGGAGCCGCTGTCGCCGTTGGCAGTGTTCCTCGCTCTGACGGTCGAGGCGCAGGCCGGGATGGCTGCGTCCTGCCAGTGCAGCCGGCGTGAACTGCGGCGGGCTCTGGAGGAAGGCCTGGATGCCATCGTGCGTCGTGCCACCGACCCGCAGCGCTCGGGGCGCTATGACGGTGTATCGGCACTGCTGGCCGACCTCGACCGCTGGTGTCGCAACATTCCGCCGTTGGTGTCACGCCAGCAGCGGTTGCTGGTGGCCCGCAAGTTCCTGCAGCGGCATCGGTTGCCGGTGGTGCTGGCGGCCTTGACCCTGGGCTGCGTGGTGGTTGGCCTGGCGGCATCGCTGTGGGCGCTGCAGCAGGCGCGCAGCCAACAGGCCGTGGCCAGTCACCGCCAGCAGCAACTGGAGCGCATGGTCGAATTCCAGCAGGAGATGCTGCAGAGCGTGGACGTCGATGCGATGGGGCATGCGATGGCCGCGGCCAACGGCGAGGCGATGCAGCGGGCCTTGCAGGATTCAGCTGACGCGCCGCTGGATCTGGAAGCACTGCGGGCCAAGGTTCCGGCCTCGGACATCGCCCGTGACCTGCTGGAGCGCTACGTGGTGGCCCATGCACTGGATCGCCTGCAGCAGGACTTTGCCGATGATCCATCCCTGTCTGCGGACCTGCGCCAGTCGCTGGCCCGCGTGCTGATTTCGATCGGCCGTTACCCGGCAGCGGTGCGCGAGCTGCAGTCGGTGCTGTCGGTGCAGCGCGAGCAGCATGCAGGCGGCCTGCGCCTGGTATCGGCGCTGGCTGATCTGGCCGATGCGCTGTATCGCCGCGGCAACCTGGTCGAGGCGCGCGGCCTGCTGGACGAAGCCCTGTCACTCCAGCGGCCGGAGCTGGCGCCGGACAATCCGCTGTGGCTGCGGGTGGGCGCGCAGCAGGCGCAGGTGATGGCGGGGCAGGGAGAACTGGGGAAGGCGCTGCAGCGGCAGCAGGCCCTGGTCACGGCGTGGACGCCGCGGCTGGAGAAGGACGCCCCCGCGCTGTTGGAACTGGAGCTGGGCATGGTGACCACGCTCAGCGAGCTGACCCGCCGCGAAGAGGCCCTGGCGCGGCTGGAGCCCCTGCTGCCCCGGTTCCGCGCGCGTTTTGGTGACAACGCACCGCGCACGCTGGCGGCGATGCTGATGCTGGCGCGCCTGCAGAACACGTTCAACGAATACGAAAACTCGTTGGCGCTGGCCAGCGAAGTGCGCCAGCGGCGCGAGCGCAGCCTCGGCTCCGAGCATCCCGACACGCTTGCGGCGGCGGCCCTGCAGGGCTTCAACATGGTGCGCCTGGCACAGGCCGAGCCGGCGTTCACCCAGACCCAGGCCTTCATGGAGCACCTGCTGGGCGAGCAGCAGCGCGTGCTGGGGCCCGACCACCCGGATGCCCTGCAGACCAAGGCGGAGCTGATCCGGGTGCTGGCCAAGCAGGATGATCCGCAGCGCTTCGAGCGTGCCGTGCAGCTGCAGCGTGAACTGCTGCAGCAGCGCACGCGCACGCTTGGGCGGATGCATCCGGACACGCTGTTCACCCTGGGCGGGCTGGCCAGCATGCTGGCCAGGACCGATCACTACGATGAGGCGCGCGAGGCGGCGTATGCCGCGCTGGAAGGCAACCAACGGCTGATGCCGGACGACTATCGCCTGATCTCGGCGACCTGGGACGTGGTGGGGCGGGTCGAGAACCGTGCCGGCCGCTTGCCGGCCGCGCGCGATGCCCATGCCAAGGCATTGGAACTGCGCGCCTCCAGCCGCGGCGTGCTCGACGCGCATACGACGGAGAGCGCGTCGCGGCTCTACGCCGTGCTCAAGCGCATGCATGCCACCGAGGCGATGGCCGACATCGAACGGCACTATCTCGATCCGGTGATCGCACGGGACCCGGCAACGCTCAATACATCGCAGCGCAGCGTGCGCGACGAAGCACTGAGGGCGCTGAAGGAACCGGGGGAGCCGGGCAGCCTCGGCCGGTGAGACGAAATGCCGGTTGCGCGCCGGCAACGCGTGGGAGCATCCGGTCGCGGATCCGGCCAGCACCCGCGCGGGCCGGACGAATCTTCTCCACAGTGGACGGGCATGGCGCGCACGATCTCCCTGCAGTCGGACCTGGGCGGACGACTGCGCTTCCAGCAGCTTCAGGGCCGTGAGTCGCTCGGCCAACCCTACCGCTATGTGCTGTCGGCACTGTGCAGTGGAGATCCGCCGGATCCCTCCCGCCTGCTTGGCACTCCGTTCGGCATCAGCCTGGTGCATGACAATGGCAGCCGCCATCTGCATGGCATCGTCGCGGCCGTCGCCCTGCTGGGGCAGCGCGAGGTGGGCGATGAACGCTTCACCGCGATCGAAGTCACCCTGGTGCCGCGTCTGTGGCTGCTTGGCCAGCAGCACGACAGCCGCATATTTTCCGGGCAATCGGTGGCGGACATCGTGCGCACGCTGCTGTCGGAGATCGGTTGCACCGATGTGCGGCTGCAGTTGGGGGGCCATCCTGTCGTGCGCGATTACTGTGTCCAGTACGATGAGCCGAGCCTGGACTTCATCCATCGGCTGTTGCAGCAGGAAGGCCTCTACTACTACTTCGAGCACGCTGCAGATCGCCACACGCTGGTGCTTGCCGATGGCCTGGGCGCCCATGCCACGGTGGCACCGTTCGAGCGCCTGCCCTGGCAGGCCGAGCGTGAGCCGCCGGCGCTGGGAGCACCGGGCATGGCCGACTGGCAGCAGCAGCACCAGCTGCGCCCGACGCACTGGCAGCTGGATGAGTTCGATCCGGCGAAGCCGCGCGCGGTGCTGCTGGCAGAGGCGCAGGCCGATCGCGATGACGGTGCCGGTACGCGTTCCATCTACCGCGGCCATGGCCGGCAGCAGAGCGCGGAACAGGGCCGGCAGCGGGCACAGGTGCGCGTTGAAGCCGAGCAGGCCGCACGTGCGCAGTGGCATGGCCGCACCCGCGCCTGGAACCTGGGTGCCGGCCATCTGTTCGAACTCGAAGGCTGTCCGCAGGCCGGCTGCAACCGGCAGTACCTGGTGGTGGCCAGCGAGCTTGACGTCGTCGAGGCGGCTCCCGGTTCGGTAACGGCCAGTGCGGGTCCATCACTGCAGTGCCGGTTGCAGGTACTCGACAGTCGCGTGCCGTACCGTTCGCTGGCCGACACGCGGTGGCCGCGCATTGCCGGCCTGCAGAGCGCCATCGTGGCCGGCGACAACGACGAGGACATTGCCGTGGATGCGCAGGGACGGGTGAACGTGCATTTCCACTGGAGCCGCGCGGCCCGCAGCCATGGTCGCGTTTCGTGCCCGGTACGCGTGGCGACGTCCTGGGCGGGCAAGGGGTGGGGGGCGCAGAGCCTGCCGCGGGTCGGCCAGGAAGTACTGGTCGCGTTCCTCGAGGGCGACCCGGACCGGCCGCTCATTGTCGGCAGCGTCTTCAATGCGGACCACGTGCCACCCTATGCGTTGCCGGAACAGCGGACGCGCTCGGGCATCCGCAGCCGCAGCCATCCCGATGGGGGCGCGGATGACTACAACGAGATCTGCTTCGAGGACCGCAAGGGCGCCGAGGAGTTGCGCCTGCACGCGCAACGCGACCTGCATGTGGAGGCCGAGCATGACCGCACCCTGAAGGTCGGCCATGACCAGCAGGCCACCATCGGCAACGACCAGACCCTCACCGTCGAGCATGACCAGCGTGCCACGATCCGCCACGACCGCAGCATCAAGGTCGACAATGAAGACTCGCTGGACGTGGGCACCCATGCGCGGATCCACGTCGGCCAGCGCTTCCGGCTGGAGGCTGGGCAGGAGATCGAGCTGGTCACCGGCGCCTCGCGCATCGTGATGAACAGCGCCGGTGACATCGCGGTCGAGGGCGTTAACGTGCGCATCGGTGGCAACAGCACGGTAGAGATCGAAGGAGGCGTGGAAGTCCGCATCAAGGCGGGCGCCAGCATGGATATCGGTGCGGGGGCGAGCCTGAAGATGCACTCCGACGCCACCCTGCAGGTGCAGGGTGGGGCGATGGCCGAGGTCAAGGCGCCGATGCTGACCCTGTCCGGCGACGCATTGGCCAAGCTGGCCGCCGCGCTGGTGACGATCGGATGAGCATGCACATGGATACGGTCGCGCAGGCCTGTGCGGAGATGCAGGTCGAGGCGCAGGCCTGCGCGGTGCTGGCGCCCGGGCTGCCGCCGGCCCAGGCAGTACGGGTGCTGCTGCAGGCCGGCTACGTGCAGGCCGCGTTGCAGCTGGCCGCGCGCCTGTTGCCCAAGCGCTACGTGGTGGCCTGGCTGTGCCAGTGCGCACGTGGTGAAACGCTGGCGCCGGAAGCACGTGCGGGGGCCATGCTGGCCGAGCGCTGGTTGCGCGAGCCCAGTGAAGGTAACCGCCGTGCTGCCTTCGAGTTCGCCAATGCCGGTGGCTACCGCAGCGTGGGTGCCTGGCTGGCAGCCAGTGCCGGCTGGGCCGAGGGCAGTCTGGCACCGGCAGGGCAACCGGTGGTGGTGGTGCCGCCGGACCACCTGGTGGCGTGCGCCGCCGTCGCAGCGCTGGGCCTGCTTGCCGCCGAGCAGCCGCAGGCCTTCCAGCAACGCAGGCGTGGCTATGCCGAGCAGGCTCTGGCGCTGCTGGACGCGGCGCGATGAACCGCTGTTCCACCCATGACGCCTACGTTGACGTTGCTGACGGAGCACCGCCGCTGTGAATGCCATCCACAATCTGATCCTGACCGTCAGTGGCCGCCAGGCCGCGCAGTTCGGGCCCGCAGCACAGAAGGTCTTCATGCAGGGTGGGGGCAGCCTGGGCCGTTCCGACGAGTGTGACTGGGTGCTGCCTGCCTCGGGTGTGTCGCGCACCCACGCGGTGGTGCGCTTCCTCAACGGCATGTACTTCATCGAAGACTGCAGCACCAACGGGCTGCTGCTCAACGGCCAGGCGCTGGTGCGTGGCGAGCCGGCTGCACTTGGCGACGGTGACCGCTTGCAGCTGGACAGTTTCGAGATCGATGTCCGCCTGCAGAGCGTGGGGCCATCGTCGATGCCGCTACCGGGCGCAGACGCCGGCAATCCCGACCTGACCCAGGTGGTGGTGGCCGCGCTGCCACGGCACGAGGGTGCAGCCGTGCCTGTGTTGGAGGATCCGTTTGACGTGCTGTGGGGACGCGCGACGGGAGGGGCCTCCGCAGCGCCGGATGCCATGGTGGCGGACTTGGCACTGGCGCCGCAGGACGAACTGGATCCGTTGCGTCTGCTGCCCGCCAGTGCAGCAGCGCCCGCACCGCCGCGCAGTGACGCCGATGGCTGGCACCACGCCGCCGCCAGCCACGATCATTTCCGTCCGCCCGCACCGGTACAGGCGACGCAGCGGTTGCCCGACGACTGGGATCTGACCCAGGGAGACTTCAGAGCGGCAGCGCCATCGGCGCCGGCCGCTGCCCCCGCCCGCACGCCGGGGGCAGCGATGCCGGAAGATCTGGACCGGGTGTTTGCGATCGTGGTGGAAGGGGTGATGGACGTGCTGCGCGCCCGTGCGGAAATCAAGAACACCTTCCGCCTTCCGGTCACCGTGATCCAGCGTTCGGAGAACAATCCACTGAAGTTCGCCGCCACCACGCAGGAGGCGATGCAGAAGCTGTCGGCGCCCGCCGGCGGTGCGTTCCTCAGCGGCGCTGCGGCGTTCGATGATGCCTTCGATGACATCCGCTGCCACCAGATGGCCATGCTGGCTGGCATGCGCGCCGCTTACGAGGCAATGCTGTTCCACTTCAGTCCCGACCGGATCGAGCAGGAGGCCGATGGCAACGGTCGCCGTCTGGCGTTCGCCGGCAAGGGACGCTACTGGGACCGCTATCGCGAGAACTTCCAGCGCATGGTCAAGGATCCGGATGACTGCTTCCGCCGCTTGTTCGGCGATGAGTTCGCGCGAGCCTATGAAACGCAGCTGGCTCGCTATCGCAGCAGTCGCAGCAGCGGTGGTCCACGCCCGGGCTGAGACGAATTGTCGGGCCGACACCGGTGTTGCTGCCGACAATCGCGGGCAGCTGGCGCATGGGGTCGTGGCGTGTTCGCGCATCGCCCACGCATGCGCCGTGTCCCGCCGCCACCTGTGAGCCGCACGGATGACCCAGAACAACAAGGTCGTATGGAGCGAGGGGCTGTTCCTGCGGCCACAGCACCTGCAGCAACAGGAGCGCTACCTGGAGCGCTACGTCGACCTGCGCGTCGCGCAGCCGCCGTCACGCGCCTGGGGTTTCACCGAACTGGAACTGGAGAGTGACCTGCTGGCGGTCGGCAAGCTCGGCCTGCGTCGTGCGCGCGGGGTGTTCCCCGATGGCACGCCGTTCGCGATGCCAGCCGATGACCCACTGCCGGCCGCACTCGACCTCGATCCCAACGGTCGCGACCAGACGATCTACCTGACCCTGCCGTTGCGCCTGGCATCGCAGGTGGATGTGGGCCGTCCTGAATCACCCGGTGATCAGCTGTACCGCTACCGGGTGCGCGAAAGTGAAGCGCTGGATGCATCCGGAAGCGTGGAGGAGCGCGTGCTGATGGAGGTGGGCAGCCTCAACGCGCGCCTGCTGCCCGAGTCGCAACCGCAGGAAGGATTGGCCCGGATCGCGGTGGCGCACGTGGTGGAAACCCGGGCGGATCGCCGCGTGGTGCTCGACGAGACCTTCATTCCCAGCGTGGCGTCCAGTGCGTCGTCGCCGCGACTGGCAACCTTCCTGGTCGAACTGCTGGGCCTGTTGCATCAGCGCGGTGAGGCGCTGGCGGCGCGGGTAGCGGTCACTGATCGCGGTGGCGCTGCGGAGATCGCCGACTTCCTGCTGCTGCAGGTGGTCAATCGCTGGCAACCGGTGCTGTCGCACTGGGCGGCACAGCCACAGCTGCATCCGGAAGCACTGTATCGCGCGCTGCTGGCGCTGGCCGGCGAGCTGAGCACGTTCACCGCAGCCGGGAAACGCCCGCCGGTGTTCGCCCCTTACCGTCACGAAGCGCTGCGCGAGAGCTTCGAACCGATCATTGCGGCCCTGCGTGGCAGCCTCAGCGCGGTGCTGGAACAGACTGCACTGGCGATCCCGGTACAGGAACGCAAGTTCGGGGTATGGGTGGCGGTGATCCCTGATCCCGGCCTGCTGGACAATGCCCAGTTCGTGCTCGCGGTGCGCGCGGACCTGCCCAGCGAGGAACTGCGGCGGCGCCTGCCGTCGACCGCCAAGATTGGTCCCGTCGAGCAGATCCGTGATCTGGTCAATCTGCAGTTGCCGGGCATCGGGCTGGCACCGATGGCGGTGGCACCGCGGCAGATTCCCTACCACGCCGGCCACGTCTACTTCGAGTTCGAAACGCAGTCGCCTTTGTGGCGAGCGCTGCGTGGCGCCGGTGGCCTGGCCCTGCATCTGGGCAACGAGTTTCCCGGTCTGGGTGTGCAGCTGTGGGCCATCCGGGGGTAGCCGATGAACGCACGGGACATGCGCAATCCGCTGATGCAGGATCGGCCCGGCAACCCGCCTGCCGATTCACCGGATTCGCGCGCGGAGATCAGCGAGTTCCTGGGGGACAGCCTCAACCCGCTGGTGCAGGCGGCAACGCCGCTGCTGCTGCTGGCGGTACAGCTGCGCCACAGTGCGCAGGTTCCTGACCTTGCGCGCCTGCGGGAACAGGCCGAGCTGCAGGTCCGGCGTCTGGAGACACGGCTGCGCGAAGCGCGCTATCCGGCCGATGTGGTGATGACCGCACGCTACGTGCTGTGCGCGGTGGTCGACGAAGCCGTGCTCAACGCGCCGTGGGGCGAACGCAGCGGATGGGCCCAGCGCACCCTGCTGACCGCCTTCCACGGTGAATCCTATGGTGGCGCCAAGTTCTTCGTGATCCTTGAACGGCTGCTGCAGGATCCGGGCCGGCATCTGGAACTGCTGGAGCTGCTGTACCTGTGCCTGGCAATGGGATTCGCTGGCCGCTACCAGATCGAGGCTGATGGCAGCCTGCGCCTGTCGGCGATCCAGGACGATCTGTATCGCCGCATCCGCAGTCAGCGTGGCGCGCCGCCGGAAGAGCTTTCGCCACGCTGGCAGGGCGTGGCCGAGCGGACCTGGCGTGGCCGTTGGCATCTGCCGCTGTGGGTCAGCGTGGCGGTTGCAGCCAGCGTGCTGCTGGTGGCGTTCCTGTGGGCGAACGCGCGCTTGAGTGCATTGGCGGCACCCATCAACGCCGAAGCGGCGCGGATGGGCCTGCAGGTCAGCCATGTACCGAACGCAGCCGTGCAGGTACCGGCGCTGGGCCTGAAGCAGCGATTGGCTGCGGAGGAGCGTGCCGGCCTTCTCAGCGTGGACGAAGCCGCTGACGGCAGTGCCCGCATACGACTGAACGCTGCGGCCATGTTCGGTTCGGGGGGGATCGAGCTGGAGGCCGCGCAGCGGCCGCTGTTGGCCGCCATCGCGCGTGCGATCGATCCACTGCGGGGTCGGGTGGTGGTAGTGGGCCATACCGATGACCAACCCGTGCGGTCGGCGCTGTGGAAGGACAACTACGCCCTGTCGGCTGCACGCGCGCGGGCGGTGGCCGATGTGCTGGGCGCCGGCTTGCGCGACCACGCCCGGATCGAGACCGTCGGCGCGGGCGATTCGCAACCACTGGCGACGCCGCCGCAGTTGCCGGCCAACCGTGCACGCAATCGCCGTGTCGACATCCTGTTCCAGCCGGGGGACTGAACCATGCAGGCAATCATGGGCGCGCTGCGCCGGGTGAACTGGGTGGTTGCCGCCGGCGTGTTGCTGCTGGCACTGCTGGTGTGGTTCGGCGGCCCCTGGGTCGCGATTGCCGGACGCGTACCGCTGGCGGGCGTGATGGCGCGGCTGCTGGTGCTGCTGGTACTGGTGCTGACGGTGACGGGAATCGTGCTGGTGCGCCGCTGGCGCCGGCGCCGCCGCGAGCAGCGCATGGGCGAAGCGCTGCGCCAGGGGGATGACCCGGCGCAACGCCTCGCCAGCGAGCGCAGCCAGCTTGAGCGCCGCTTCGAGGAGGCGTTGGCCCTGCTGCGCCGGCGCCGTGGGGGGGGCATCGGCCAGCTGCCGTGGTACCTGCTGATCGGCCCACCTGGATCGGGCAAGACCACACTGCTGCAGAATTCCGGCCTGCAGTTCCCGCTGGCCGCACGACTTGGCAACGATGCAGTGCGCGGGGTGGGCGGCACCCGCCAGTGCGACTGGTGGTTCACCGATCAGGCCGTGTTCCTCGATACCGCTGGCCGATATACCACCCAGGATTCGGACCGTACGGTGGACGCGGCGGGGTGGCGGGACTTCCTGCAGCTGCTGCGTCGCCACCGTCGCGCGCGCCCATTGAATGGCGTCGTGGTCAGCATGAGCCTGTCCGATCTGCTGCAGCTTGATGCAGGCGAGCGTGAGCAGCATGCACGTGCGATCCGGCAGCGCCTGGATGAGTTGGCCGAGCACCTGCAGCTGCAGGTGCCGGTCTACCTGGTGCTGACCAAGTGCGATCTGCTGGCGGGGTTCGGCGAGTTCTTCGACGACCTGGGTGCAGACCAGCGCAGCCAGGTCTGGGGCACCACCTTCCCGTTGCAGAAGACGCTCGATGGCAGCGCGGCGCGCAGTTTCGCCGATGCCTATGCGCGACTGCTGGACCGGCTCAATGCGCGGGTACTGCAACGCCTGCACGATGAGCGCGAACGTGGCCGTCGTGCGGCGCTGCTCGCGTTCCCGCCGCAGTTCGCCGCTCTGGGCGAGAGCGCGCGACAGTTCATCGAGTCCGCCTTCGCAGGGCATGCCTACGCACCCGCACCCTTGCTGCGGGGGGTGTACTTCACTTCAGGTACGCAGGAAGGCACGCCGATCGACCGCATGCTCGGTGCGGTGGCACGCAGCTTCGGCCTGGATGCAGCACGCGCGCCTGCGCCTTCGGCTGCACCACGGACCTTCTTCGTCGAGCGGCTGCTGCGCGAAGTGGTGCTGCCCGAGCACGGACTGGCCGGCTTCCAGCCGCAGGCCCAGCGCCGTCGTCGGCGCTGGCACTGGGCCGCCCAGGCTGCCGTGCTGGTGGTGTCTGCAGGAGGGCTGGCGGCGATGGCAGCCAGCTACCAGGGCAACCGTGACTACCTGCTGCAGGCGCGGCAGGCGATGCAGCAGCGCCCGCAGACGCCGGATCCGGGCGCAGCGACCGACCTGCGCGGCTATCTGGAGCGGGCGGTGCAGCGAGGCCAGGCAAGTGCCGCTGCGGTGGCGGCTGCTGCCCCCACGCAGCCGGTGCCGTGGCGTATGCGCTGGGGCCTGTACCAGGGGGATGCCGTGCAGCGGACGTTGCGTGAGGCCTACCTGCGCGAACTCAACGCGACGCTGTTGCCTGGTGTGGCCGCGCAGCTGCGCGAGGGTCTTGGCGACAGCGCGTCCGATCCGCAGCGCCTTTACTACTACCTGAAGGGCTACCTGATGCTGGGCGAGCCTGCGCGCCTGCAGCCGACGCAGCTCGGCCTGCTGGCCGGGCTCGACGCACGGCACCGTTTCGGCGGCGACACGGTGCTGGCCGACGCCTATGACACGCAGCTGTCGGCATTGCTGGCTGCGAAGGGGCAGCTGCGCGCGATCCGTCCTGATCCGGTGCGCGTGGAACAGGCGCGCGCCAGCCTGCGTGCAGCGGAGCTGGCGACGCTGGTCTACAGCGACCTGAGCCTGCAGGCCCGTGCGCAGCCTGCCACGCTGCGCCTGGACAAGGCGCTGGGCCTGCAGGCCGACGCGTTCGAGCGGCGTAGTGGCGTGCCGTTGTCGTCGCCGTGGCCGGCGCTTTACACGCAACCCGTGTTTGCCCAGCTTGCCCGCCAAGGCGTGGACGACGCCGTTGCGCGCTTCGTTGCCGATGACTGGGTGCTTGGCCCGCAACGGATCGACGCCTTGGGGCGGGCGCGGCTGGTACAGCAGGTCCTGCGTCACTATGAGCGTGACTACATCCGGGCCTGGGATGAACTGATGGCCGACCTGCAGTTGCGACCCGGTGCTGATGATACGGAGGCTTCCGCCCAGCTGGCACGCATTGCAGGCCCGACCTCGCCGTTGCGCCTGCTGCTGGTGCTGCTGCGCGATCAGACCCAGGATCTGCTGCGTGTGCCCGCCGGCAATGCGGCCCGTGCAACGGCCGATGCCGCGAAGGCCAAGGTAGGTGCGGCGGCGCTGGCCAGGGCAGGGGCCGGCGGCGCGGCGCTGCAGGCTGCACTGGCACCGGCCGTGGGGGAGGCGGCCGCACGCCCTGCCGGAGCAGCGATCAGTGATCACTTCGCCGCACTGGCCCAACTGTGTGCGGGCGCTCCCGGCGCGACGCCGCTTGACCAGGCCCTGGCCAGCTTCGCGCAACTGGGCGAGCGGTTGCTGGCGCCCCCTGCGGCGGGCTCGGTTGATACCCGACTGCAGCAGGCCAGCCAGCAGGCCGCGCAGCTGCCTCCACCCGTTTCGACCTGGTTGCTGGCGCTGACCGGCCAGAGCGCCGCAGCCATCGGCGCGCAGGACCAGGCCGTGCTCGACGAGCGTGTCGCCACCAGCGTGGGCCAGGTCTGTGGTGAATTCACCGGTCACCGCTATCCATTCGATCGCAGTGCCAGCGAGGACACGCCGCTGCAGAATTTCGCCGAACTGTTCGGCAACGGCGGGCGTTTTGATGGCCTGTTCCGGCAGACCCTGGCGCCGCTGCTCGATACGCGTACGCCCACATGGCGGTGGAAAGAGGATGCCCCCCCCGGCAGTGACCCGGCGCTGCCGGCGCGCATGCAGCTGGCCGATGCGATCCGCCAGAAATACTTCCGTGGCGGCGAACAGCCGCTGGTCGAGTTCACCCTGCTGGCACCGCAGCTGGGTGAAGGCGTGGCACGGCTGCAGATCGATATCGAGGGACAGACGCTGGACTATACCGCCGGCGCCGTAGCCAGCCTGCCGGTGCGATGGCCGGGCCCGACTCCCGGCCATGTTTCGGTAGCGGCGTTCGACGCAGCCGGCACGCCACTGGGCGCGCTGCAGTTCCAGGGCGACTGGGCACTGTTCCGCGCGTTGCAGGCGGGCATGCTGGAGGCGCGCTCGGATCTGCGCTACGTGCTGCATCTGGATATCGGTGGCCACCCCACGGCGCTGCCGCTGCAGGCCCGCAACCTGCGCCATCCGTTCAATGACGCCGACCTGGCACGGTTCCGCTGTGGCAGCTGATGCATCGTCGCTGGCGCCGGTGGTTGGCTTCCACGGCAAGTTGCCTGGTATCGGCGATTTCGCGCGGCGCCGCCTGTCCGATGCGCTCGTGCAGGCCTGGGACGCGCATGCCAGCCTGCAGTTGTCCCGTCATCCCCAGCTGGCCGGGACGGCTGGCAACGGCTGGTCGTTCGCTCTGGCCGCCGGGCTCTGCGACGTGCAGGGCTGGGCGGGCGTGGTGGCGCCATCGCGTGATCGGGTGGGCCGGGCCTTCCCCTTGCTGCTGGCGTTGCCGCTGACCACTGAGGACCCGATGCAGGCTCCGCAGCTTCCCTGTGCGTGCTGGTTCGACGCGCTGCACGCGCTGCAGGCGCAGGTGAGGCAGGGCGTGCTGCAGCTGCCGGATGCGTTGGACAGCGCCTGTCACGAACTGCCACCGGCATGGCCGGGACAGGCCGGCCCTGTCGCGTGGCAGACGTGCTGGGCGCAGCGCGGCAGCCTGTGGTGGCGCGACGCGCATGCCCCCAGCGCGCTGCCGGGCCTGCCTGTTGACGGTGTACTGCCGCCCGCGATCGATGCCCCGTGCATCCTCGAAGAGCGTGCGCCATGAATGCCATGGGTACCCGCTATGCATCGGCCGGCCACACCGACACCGGAAAGGTACGGCGGCTCAACGAGGACGCGATCCTGCTGCGTGACGACGTTGGTCTTTGGGTGGTTGCCGATGGCCTGGGTGGCCACGCCGCTGGTGATTTCGCCAGTGGCCTGATCGTCGAGCGGTTGTCGCGCCTGCCACGGCAGGAGGACGTGGTCGATTTCATCGAGGCCATCGAGGACACGCTGCAGCAGGTCAACCAGGAACTGCTGCGACGCGCGCATGACCTGCGTGTGGACCTGATCGGCTCGACCGTGGTGGTGCTGGTGCAGGACCGCGATTTCATGCTGTGCGGCTGGGTGGGGGACAGCCGCGCCTATGGCATGGAAGACGGCTGCCTGCGCCAGCTTACCCGTGACCATGTGCACGGCATCAAGGACGACGCCACCCAGTTCGCCGGCTCTGCCGCCGTGGCCGCGCCTGGCACGCTGACCCGGGCTGTCGGCGCGCAGGAGGGCCTGCTGATCGATTGGATCGTTGCCAGCCATGCCGCGGGCACACCGTTCCTGCTGTGCAGCGACGGGGTCAACAAGGAAATCCCCGATGCCGAGCTTGATATGGAGTGCCGTCGCCAGCGCGAGCCACGCGTGCTGCTGGCGCGGCTGTTCGAACTGGCCCTGGGACGCGCCGCCCGCGACAACGTGTCGGCGGTCATCGTGTGCAGGCAGGAGTGAACGACGTGCAAGAGGACACGACCTCCGTGGTTGAACTGGTAACCGCCTTCAGCAGGGGAGCGCTGGACCTGCCCGCACTGCTGCGGGCGCTGGCCCGGCATGACCACGTGGCCGATGCCGACTACCGCAACGGCGTGGACACGCTGTGGCGCATGCGCCAGCAGCAGGCGATCGATGAGGTGTCGATGAATACCCTGCTGCAGCGTCTGCAGGATCTGCGCGATGCCAGTGGCAGCACGCTGTCGCGCGATGACGATGCCACCGTGGTCAAGCCCGCACGCAGCGCCGTGCCGGACGAGATGACACGTGTGCAGCCCGGCGAGGATGTCGCGCGCACGGATGCGGCTGCCGAGGGTCGCACCAGCGGTACCGCGTCGCAGAGCTCGAGCCTCTCGGCATGGCAGCAGGTTGCGGCAGCCGCGGGCCAGACAGTGACGGTTGGCAGCCTGTTGAAGGGACGCTTCCAGCTGGAACGCGAACTGGGCCGCGGCGGCATGGGGGTGGTGTACCTGGCCCGCGATGCGCGCAAGGTAGAGGCACGCGATCGCGACCCCTGGCTGGCGGTGAAGGTGCTCAGCGATGAGTTCCGTCGCCACCCCGATGCGCTGGTGGCACTGCAGCGCGAAGCGCGACGCTCGCAGCAGCTGGGGCACGACAACATCGTGCGCGTGTATGACTTCGACAAGGATGGCGCCATCGTGTTCATGACGATGGAGTACGTCGATGGCCAGGACCTGCGCACGCTGATCCGCGAGCAGGCCTTTGATGGCATGCCGATGGCCCGTGCCTGGCCGCTGATCGAGGGCATGGCCGGCGCACTGCGCCGCGCGCACGCCTCGGGCATCGTCCATTCCGACTTCAAGCCCGGCAACGTGATGGTCACCGCGCAAGGTGTACCGAAGGTATTCGACTTCGGCATTGCCCGCGCCGGCAAGCATGCGGTGGATGTGGCGGGCGAACAGACCGTGTTCGACGCCGCCTCGCTGGGGGCGCTGACACCGGCGTACGCCAGCCTGGAGATGCTGCGTGGCCAGCCGCCGACACCGGCCGACGATGTCTATGCGCTCGGTTGCGTCTGCTTCGAACTGCTCGGTGGCCGCCATCCCTACGACAAGGCCAGCGCCGAAGTAGCACTGCGCGAGGGTCGGCGCCCGCCTGCGCTGCGCGGCCTTGGGCGGCGCCCGTACCGTGCCCTCTGTGCGGCGGTGGCCCTGCCCGCGGACAAGCGGCTGGCCAACGTCGATGCGCTGCTTGAAGGCCTGCGTCCGCGCAGCTGGCGTGAACGCGTACTGCCGCGGGTGGGCTATGCCTCTGCGGCGGTGGTGGTGCTGGCCGGCGCCGGTGTACTGGTCAACCGCCATGTGCACGAGCAGCGCCTGGCCGAAGTGAGTGCGCGGTTGGGAGCCGATGATCCGCAGCGCTATGAAGACGCCGCGCAGGCCTGGGAAGGTCTTTCCAGTCTCGATCACGAACAGCGTGCCAAACTGCTGCTGGACCACCCGGGACTGATCGAAGGCTTCCTGCTGCGGCGCCTGGATGCGCTGTGGGCGCCCTCCGCCGGCCGCTACGACTACCCGGGGACGCAGGAAGTGTTCGCGCTGCGCGATCGCCTGCGACTGTACTCACCCACGCTCGATGCGCGGCGCGAGCGCCTGCAGGCCGAGCGAGACCAGGCGCTCAACACGCTCGACACCCAGCGCCAGCGGCACATTGCCGAGGGGGATCTGTTCGGCCATGGCAGCGGCAGCCTGTCGGGAGCATTGGCAGCCATCGCCGCGATCGATCCGCGCAATCCGCTGCTGCGTGATCCTGCGCTGGAACAGGCCTATGAACAGGCCATCGCCAGTGCGTTGGGACAGGGTGACACCGCGCAGGCGGAATCACGGCTGCAGCAGGCGCAGCGCAGCTTCCCTGATGCGCTGGGGTTGCGTCTGCAGGCGGCCCAGCTGCGGGTGGCATCGCAGCCGGATCTGCAGGTGACCGCGCTGCCCGCCACAGTCGCGCAGGCGCGGGAGCGCCTGCAGCAACGCCTGGCCAACCCGAGTGCCGATGCCGCCTGGCAGACCGATGTCGCGGCCGCACTGCAGGTGATCCGGCGCGATGCCGGCGCCGAACTGCCTGCGGCGCAGAACGCGCTGGCCACCGCCGTGGCTGCCATCCTGGGAGGACACCGGGAACCGACACAACTACCGGATGACCTTGTGCTGCTCGACTTCGCGCGTCGCCAGGCACCGGACACGGCCGCGTTGGCGGCGGCTGCCAGTCAGCTGCAGCAGCGCCAGCAGGCACTGCAGCAGTCGCTGGCCGATAGCCGCAGTGATGCTGCATTGGCTGCGCAGAGTGAATCGCTGCGGCGCGCGATCGCCGCTGGAGACCTGGACAAGGCACAACGCACCTGGCAGCAGCTGCATGTGGTGCAGCCCGATGCCCCGTTCGTGCGTGAGCAGGCGCCCGCACTGCTGGACCAGGCTACCCAGGACCAGGCGGTGCTGCGGCTCGCCCAGGGTGATCCGGCAGCCGCTGACGCACTGCTGGCGCGCGCGCTGCAGGTGATGGGCGCGCGTCCCGTACTACAGGCGGCACGTGCACGCCTGGACGTGGTGGCGGCGGTACTGGCCGCCAGCACGCAGGCATCGACGAAGGACAGCGAGCGCGAGCGGCTGCGCCAGCAACTCGATGCACAGTACCGCCGTGATCCGCAGGCGATGGAGCGGTTGGAAAAAGCGCTGCGAACGCACGGGCGTCTCAAGGGCGATTCGCTGCAATCGCTGCTGCAGGGAGAGAAGGGCGCAATCGTGGCCGCACAACCGCCACCGGCCTCAGCGGCAACGGCCACTGGCGGCACGCATGCAGCGCGCAATGCACCGCGTCCGCCTGCGGCAACGCCGGTCAGCGCTGCCGTCGCCGCGGCGGCCGATGCGGATGATGTGCCGTTGCCACCGGTGCCCGACGGCCCCGATCCCTGTGCAGGTCTGGCCGGGCGTGCACAGCCCTGCTACGACGCGCTGGCCGAAGCCCGTGGGCCGATGCTGGTGGTGGTGCCCGGGGTGTCGGGCGGGCCTGCGTATGCGCTTTCGCGCGGGGAGATCGCGGTGGATGACTTCAACCGGTACTGCCGGGCCAGTGGTCGTTGCAGTGTGCAGCCGGCATCCGGCGAGCAGGGGCGATGGCCCGCACGCAATCTCAGCCTCGCCCAGGCGCAGGGCTACGCGCGTTGGCTGACCCGCGCCAGCGGTGGCTGGCGCTACCGCCTGCCGAGCGATGCCGAGTGGCTGCACGCCGCGCAGGCGCAGCAACAATGGCGGCAGGCGCCGGACAGCAACTGCATTCCGCCCAGTGCCAGCGCTGGCAGCGGTGTGCCGGTGGGCGTACGTGGCCGCGAGCCGAATCCGTGGGGCCTGGTCAACCTGACCGGCAACGTCTGGGAATGGACCAGCAATGGCAGCGTACGTGGTGGCAGCTACGCCAGCTTCTGGTCGGACTGCACGGTGCAGGCACACCGCGCGCTGGCGGGTGCGGCGCAGCCGGATGTCGGCTTCCGGGTATTGAGGGAGCTGAAGTGAGCGGCTGGGAAGAGCACGCCAACCGCAGCCTGCAGTCGTTGGCCGATGCCCACCAGCGCGGCCAGATCGACCTGCAGGAATACCGCGCTCGGCGCCGTCGGGTGCTGCAGGGCGTGCGTGAACGCTGCCTGCAGACCCAGAGGCACCGGCCTGCGGACCCTGTTGCCGGGGTCTCGCCGGGTCCGACGAACGGTCGCTCACGAAGTGCGCTGGTTCTCATTTTGTATGTCATGCTGACGATGGGGTTGTTGCTGTGCATCTATGTCTTGGCAGTTGGCTGATGGCCACCTGGACGCCAGGGGCGCGTCGCCGTGCCCGGATCTTTCTTTGTCTGTGCCGCCCGGGGAGGGGCCGTACGGAGGACGCGACGCCCCGGCATCCATTGTCATCGGAGGACAGAGCCATGCCATTGAAGCGTTCGTCGTTTGCGTTGCTGCTGTCGGCAGCCCTGCCAGTCGCGGCGATGGCCCAGCAGGCCGAAGGGGGGCCGGCCACCGCGCTGCCCGACATGGCCGCGCGCACCGGCAACCAGACCCTGCAGGTGCGCGGCTTCCGTGCCAGCGACGTTGGTGAGCATCCGCAGCGTGGCATCACGCCTGCGCAGGTGCAGGCCGTGCTGGATGCCTACTTTGCCCGCCTGGCGCATGGCGCAGATGCGGTCGCGATGGACTTTGCGCAGCTCCAGGGGGCGGCCGATGCGGTCACTGCGGCCTATCGCAAGGCGGGCTTCCTGGTCAGCGTCGCCTACCTGCCACCGCAGAAACCCGATGCTGAAGGCCGCATTGAAGTACGCGTGCTGGAAGGGCGCATCGGCAAGGTAGTGGTGCAGGGCAACCAGCGTTACCGCACCCATACGCTCAGCAACGTGGCCGAGCGCCTGCGCGGGCAGCCGCTGCGCCAGGCCGACATCGACAGCGCTTTGCTGTATGCACGTGACCTGCCCGGGGTATCGGTATCTTCGGTACTGCAGCCCGGTGAGAACGTTGGTGAAACCGATCTGGTACTGGTCGCGCGTGAAAGCGGCCGGCCGTACGAGGTCAGTACCAGCGTGGACAATCACGGTACCGAGTTGACCGGGCGCGGGCGCGCCCAGCTGGGCGTTACCTGGAACAGCCCGCTGGGCCTGGGCGATGTATTCGCGGCCAGTGGAACCTATGCGTTCGATCCGCAGGCCAGCCGCGCCGGCGCGCTGTCCTACAGCGTGCCATTGCAGGCGGTGCAGGGACTGTCGGTGCTGGCCGGCGCCAACCGCAGCGAGCTGGAAGTGGACGACGGCATCCTGCGCGGTTTCAAGCTCAAGGGCCCGGCCTCCCAGGCCTATGCCGGCGCCGACTGGAAGTTCATCAACCGCCCCGACCTGCAGGTGACCAGCTCGGCGCGCTATATCCGCGAGAGCTCGCGCTTTGAAGCGCTGGGCCTGGTGCTGTCCAAGCAGAAGTACGACGTGGCCGAGGTGGGCGCCAGCCTGCGCCATAACGATGCGCGCTGGCATGGCATCAACCTGGCACAGTTGAGCGTGCGCCAGTCGCTGCGCGATCGCTCGGCCGACTTCGATGCGATCAACCCGACCCGCGACAGCCGGTTCAACGTGGTGCGCCTGGGCCTGCTGCGGCTGCAGTACCTCAGCCGCAGCCAACGCCTGTTGTTCAAGTTCAATGGCCAGTACAGCAACAACTCGCTGCCGGCGCTGGAGCAGTTCCAGGTGGGTGGCAATGACAGCGTGCGGGGGTATGCGCAGGGCGAGACGCTGGGCGATCGTGGCTGGTACGGAGCGCTGGAGTACCACGTCGATGCGCCGGGTTTCGGCGACGTCGCCTCGCCGTTCCGCGGGGTGCCGTGGCGCGAAGTACTGGAGCTGGACGTGTTCGCCGACCAGGCGCGCGTGTTCGATGTCGATGGGCTGGAGGCGCCGGCCGATCTGGCATCGGTGGGAATGGGCGCGACCTTCCGCCTGCGCCAGTGGAAGAACCTCGAACTGCGCGTGGCGGCGGCCAAGCCGACCAGCGCCCTGCGACCGGGTGACGGCCGCGATGTCCGCGTGTATGCGCGGCTTGGCCTGACCTTCTGAGGAGCGACCATGAACCGTATCTACCGACTCGTCTTCAATCCTTCGCTGGGCCAGGTGCAGGTTGCTGCGGAGTTCGCACGCGGGCCGCGTCGCTGTGTCCCGGGGCGATCGCGCGCCGCCTTGTGGCTGGCACCCCTGACCGCGGCGCTGCTGCTGACCGGCAGCCTGCAGGCCACGGCGCAGACCCTGCCACAGAACGGCACCATTACGTCGGGCTCGGGAATCATCAACGTCAATGGCAACACCATGACGGTCACCCAGCAGAGCCAGGCTGCGTTGTTCCAGTGGAGCAGCTTCAGCATCGGCTCCGGCAACACGGTCAGATTCGATCAGGCGGGCTCGAGGTCGACGGCGATCAATCTGGTTACCGGCCCGTCCGCCAGCATCATCAGCGGCCAGCTGCTGTCCAACGGGCAGGTATTCCTGCTCAATCCGGCGGGCATTACGTTCACCGGCACTGCCAGCGTCAACGTGGGCGGGTTGCTGGCCAGCACCCTGATGCCCGGCGCACAGGGGATTCCGCTGGATGGTGGTGTGTTGCCGCCCAGTTTCGAATTGGGCGGCACAGGGACCAATGCCGCGGTCAGCAACCTGGGAGGCACGCTGACGGCGACGGCCGGAGGCATCAGCCTGGTCGGCGGTTCGGTGTTCAACAACGGCTACATCGCGGCACCGCTCGGCAATATCGATCTGGCGGCGGCCAGTGCGGTCACCGCGGTGACCGGCGTGTCATCGGCTGGCATGCCAAGCCTGGCGTTCGTCACCACCGCAGCGAGTGGCATGGCAGGAACCGGTATCAGCAACGTCGGTACCCTCAGTGCACGCAACATCAGCATGACGGCGCTGATGGGACCTGGTCTTTCCTCCACCGGTATCAACGCGGGTGGCACGATCATCGCCAATGCGATTGATGGCGCTGACGGCAGCCTCACCATCCGCAGTTCCGCACCGGTGGCGATCAACGATGCCATCATCACGGCCAACGCGATGTCCACGGTGGGATCGGCTGTCATGGGGGGGCCGGTCGCCATCCAGATGACCGGCGGCAGCATCGACGCCACGACCGTGAACTTGAATGGCGGCATCAACGGCGACGTGGTGCTGTCAGGCTCGATCAAGGCAGACTCGATCGGAATCGACGCGAACAACATCACCCAGACCGCGGGTTCGCTGGAGGGCGCGCTGCAACTGGACACGCAGGGCCGAGTGACCCTGGGACAGGCGAGCAATGCCATCAGCCGCGTTGGCGGCCATGTCGGTACCGACCTGACCCTGGCCACCTCGACCAGCCTGGCGAACAGCGGGGCGCTGTCGGTAGGTGGCAATACCACGCTCGACGCAGCTACGGGCAACATCACCCTGACCCATGCCGGCAACAGTTTCGGCAACCGGGTCAGCGCGAAAGGAGCCGATGTCAGTCTGGTCGGCATCGGTGCACTGAACCTGGGCGATATCGATGCGCGCAGCCTGGATGTGCAGGGCGGCAGCCTTGGCCTGAGCGGCACGATCACCACGTCCGGTGACCAGGCCTATCGGTCCGCAGTGACACTCCAGGGCAACTCGACGCTGCAGGGCGGAACGATCCGGTTCGACGGCACGGTTGATGGCAGCTACTACCTGGGTGTCGCCGCCAGCGGAGTGACCACCTTCCTGGGCGCCATTGGTGGCAGCACTGCATTGCAGGGATTGAATGTCGCCACCGGCAGCGGTGCGCGCTTGTCCGGCGACGTCACCACCCTTGGCATGCTCGCGTTCACCGGTCCGTTGCAGGTATACGGATCGCGCCGCCTGACTTCGCTGGGTGGAAACATGACGCTGGGCGGGGCGGTCGACGGTGACGGTGGCGATTTGAGCCTGAGCGCGCGCCAGCTCACGCTCGCCGGCGCAGTGGGCGCCACCGGACCGGTGGATCGCCTGTACGCCAGTGCCGATACCATCACCCTGGGCAGTCGCATTGCCAGCAGACGCGAGATGCTGCTGCAGGGCGACATCCGGCTGGACGGCAACACGCAGCTGGTCAGCACCAATGATGGCGTCATCACCACCGATGGCATTTCCAGCAACATCGGCAGTGGCTACAACCTGACGATCAGCACCGGCAACCGGATCCAGGTCAACGGCAACATCAGTGCCGCCGATGTCGACATCAGCGGACTGATCTTCAGCGGCCGCGGCATCGTCAGCAAGGGCAACCTCGGCATCGACTCCCGGCTCAATCTGCTCCAGACCGGCAGTTACCAGGTCGATGGCCTGTCCCGGTTCAGCAGCCAGGGAGACATCACACTGACTGATGCAGGCAACCGCTTCAGCGGTGAAGTCGCGCTGCAGGGCGGGAACGCCGAACTTCGCGCAGGCGACCTGCTGCTGGGTAGTACTTCGCTGCAGGGCAGCCTCGGGCTGCATCTCACTGGCGGACTGCAGCAGGCCAGCGGCAGCGCGCTGAACATCGGGGGTACCACCCGCATCGACGCCGGCGGTCCCATCAACCTCGACAGGGCGAACGGCTTGGGCCAGCCGGTCAACCGGTTTGGCGGTGAGGTGTCACTGAAGGGTCGCGGCAGCTACATCTCCGCTGCGGGCACGCTGGCCTTCTCCGATTTCGATGTGGACAGCCTGTTGGCGACGGCGGATGTCGTGCAGCTTCCCGCCAGCGGCAGGAGCATCGGCCTGCAGTACTTCCTGGGCAATGTGGTACTGACCCGCGACAGCGTGCTGGACAGCCAGCTTGGCCAGATCAACTTCCGGGGGCGCATCGATGGTGGGTACGCACTGACGCTCGCGCGCGGGCTCAACGTGGTGTTTGCCGATGACGTGGGCGGCAATCAGGCGCTCGCCAGTCTCGACATCAGTGGTGCGGGTCCGCTCCAGCTCGGCGGCAACATCACGGCCGACGGCGCGATCCGGCTGGGCAACGTCAACCTGGTTTCGAACACCCCCCGGTTGTTCAGCGTTCGCAGCAACAACGGCAACCTGCTGGCGGGTCGTATCGACGGCAGCAGCGATGGCCGCAGCAGCCTGGCGCTCAACGCGCACGGCGCGCTTGAACTGCAGTCCGGTGCGGGTACCACGCCCGGCGCGGGGCTGGCCAATCTCGAACTCAAGGGGGCAAGCGTGATCGCGCAGGCGATCCGCACCAGTGGCCGGCTTGACGTCAGCAGCACCACCGGGTTCACCCAGGGCGGTACGCTCACTGTCGGCGGCGATGCCAGCTTCAGTGCCGGCAGCAGTGGCAACCTGATGCTGGATACAACGGCCAACACCTTTGCCGGCAAGGTCGCGTTGAGCGGCAACCAGGTGCGGATCCGCGCGCAGCCGGGCCTGGCACTGGATGGGGTGACGGCTGCGGCACTGGATGCGGGCAGTGCGGGGGCGCTGTCGTTGGCCAATGCCAATGTTGCCGGCGCTGCGGTCCTTGACGGTACGTCCCTGCTGTTCGACCAGGTGAGCATTGGCGGAGCCCTGCTGGCTACCGCGAGCGCGGGCGACATCCGCCAGGGAAGTGGGAGCCTGGCGATCGGCAACAACAGCCAGCTGACAGCCAGCACCGATATCGTGCTGGACGGAACCGGTAATCAACTGGGCAGCGCACTGCAGGTACAGGGCCGTGACATCACCCTGTCCAGCAGCACGGCACTGGATATCCAGCAGCTGCAGGCTGCGCGCGATGCCGTGCTGGCGGGTAACGACGTGCGGCTCGGGACCACCTCCGTGCAGGGAACACTGCAGGTGAACAGCACCGGTGCGATCACCCAGTCTGCTGCGCTGCAGGTGGCAGGCAACAGCCGCTTCCAGGCGGGTTCGGACATCACCCTGGACCAGGCCGGCAATCGTTTCGACGGCAGCGTGGGACTGGACGGTGGCAACGTGGCTGTCACCACCAGCGGCGGTCTGCTGCTGGACAGGGTGTCCGCCAGCGGTAATCTGGATGCACGCGCTGGCAGCGCCGGTGTTTCCCAGCAGGCGGCAGTCCAGGTCGGCGGCCGCAGCGATATCCGCACGCAGGGCGCCATCGTGCTGGATCGTGCTGACAACCGGTTCACAGGTGCGGTCGGACTCGACGGAAAGGGTGTCGATCTGCGCGCCGCGGGCGATCTGCAGATTGATCGTCTGAACAACGCCGGGCAATCCGATATACGCCTGCATGCGGGCGGAGGACTGCAACTGCCCACCTCTGCCATCGATGCCGGTACCGGCAACCTGGCCCTGCTCGCCGATGGCGGGGTGTTGCAGGCCAATGCGTTGCTGGCCGGCAACAACGTCACGCTGACAGGCCGCGATGGCGTGCGGCTGGGTGGTGACCTGCGCAGCGGTGGTTCACTGACCCTGTCCAGCAGCAATGCGGACATCGTGCAGATCGCTGCGCCCAACGGCGTGGGCGGCAGCGTGCAGGCTGCGGGTGCGGTGCAGGTCAACGCAGGCAACGGACGCATCGCCCTGGGCAACGCCGGCAACCGTTTCGGTGGCGTGCTCAACCTGTCCGGTGGTGATATCAACGTGGCCGCCGATACGCTGCTGCTGGGCAGCGTCAACGCGGGCGGCACGTTGTCGCTGGTCAGCGACGGCGACATCCGCCAGCAGGGTGCCGTGCAGGTGGCGGGCACGACCCGCCTGAGTGCCGGTGGTGACATCGACCTGCAGGCGGCGGGCAACCGTTTCGGTGATGCCGTGGCCGTGCAGGGCCGGCAGGTGACGTTGGCCAGCACCGACCCCCTGCAGCTTCAGGGGGTGACGGCGGACAGCCTGATCGCGCGCAGCGGTGGCCACTTGAGCCTGGGCGCCGCCGGCATCGCGGGCAATGCCACGATCGAAGGGGCCTCCCTGCTGCTGGATGGAGCCACCATCGGCGGCACGCTGTTGGCGACCGCACACGCGGGTGCGATCCGCCAGGGAAGTGGGAGCCTGGCGATCGGCAACAACAGCCAGCTGACAGCCAGCACCGATATCGTGCTGGACGGAACCGGTAATCAACTGGGCAGCGCACTGCAGGTACAGGGCCGTGACATCACCCTGTCCAGCAGCACGGCACTGGATATCCAGCAGCTGCAGGCGGCGCGCGATGCCGTGCTGGCGGGTAACGGCGTGCGGCTCGGGACCACCTCCGTGCAGGGAACACTGCAGGTGAACAGCACCGGAGCGATCACCCAGTCTGCTGCGCTGCAGGTGGCAGGCAACAGCCGCTTCCAGGCGGGTTCGGACATCACCCTGGACCAGGCCGGCAATCGTTTCGACGGCAGCGTGGGACTGGACGGTGGCAACGTGGCTGTCACCACCAGCGGCGGTCTGCTGCTGGACAGGGTGTCCGCCAGCGGCAATCTGGATGCACGCGCTGGCAGCGCCGGTGTTTCCCAGCAGGCGGCAGTCCAGGTCGGCGGCCGCAGCGATATCCGCACGCAGGGCGCCATCGTGCTGGATCGTGCTGACAACCGGTTCACAGGTGCGGTCGGACTCGACGGAAAGGGTGTCGATCTGCGCGCCGCGGGCGATCTGCAGATTGATCGTCTGAACAACGCCGGGCAATCCGATATACGCCTGCATGCGGGCGGAGGACTGCAACTGCCCACCTCTGCCATCGATGCCGGTACCGGCAACCTGGCCCTGCTCGCCGATGGCGGGGTGTTGCAGGCCAATGCGTTGCTGGCCGGCAACAACGTCACGCTGACAGGCCGCGATGGCGTGCGGCTGGGTGGTGACCTGCGCAGCGGTGGTTCACTGACCCTGTCCAGCAGCAATGCGGACATCGTGCAGATCGCTGCGCCCAACGGCGTGGGCGGCAGCGTGCAGGCTGCGGGTGTGGTGCAGGTCAACGCAGGCAACGGGCGCATCGCCCTCGGCAACGCCGGCAACCGCTTCGGTGGCGCGCTCAACCTGTCCGGTGGTGATATCAACGTGGCCGCCGACACGCTGCTGCTGGGCAGCGTCAACGCGGGCGGCACGTTGTCGCTGGCCAGCGCCGGCGACATCCGCCAGCAGGGTGCCGTGCAAGTGGCGGGCACGACCCGCCTGAGTGCCGGCGGTGACATCGACCTGCAGGCGGCGGGCAACCGTTTCGGTGATGCCGTGGCCGTGCAGGGCCAGCAGGTGGCATTGGCCAGCGATGGCGCCCTGCAGCTGCAGGGTGTGACGGCAGGCAGCCTGGTCGCGCGCAGTGCAGAACGCCTGACCCTGTCCGCGGCCGACGTTGCCGGCAATGTGACGCTGCAGGGCCAGCAGCTGCACTTCGGCACGACACATGTGGGTGGCAACCTGCAGGCCACGGGTAGCAACGGCATCGATCAGGACGGCACGCTGCGCGTGGATGGCAGCACCGACCTGCGCAGTGATGCGTCGATTGCACTGGGATCGGCTGGCAACGAGCTGCGTGGCGTGGTGTCGCTGGCTGGCGTGGGTATCGATCTGGCCAGTGCGGGCGACCTGCGCATCGGTTCGCTCGACAACCGCAGCGCCGCAGTTCGCCTGCAGGCAGGAGGCTCGCTGAACCTGCCCACCGGCGTGATCGATACCGGCGGCGGTGACCTGCAGCTGCTGGCCGGCGGCGCATTGCAGTTGCCGGCGGCGTTGCGTGGAAACAACATCACCCTGCGCAGCGGCCAGGACCTGCAGCTCGGCCAGGACGTGCTGGCTGCGGGGGAACTGCAGCTCGGCAGCGGTGGCGCGCTGACCCAGAGCGGTGGTGTGCTGGCCGCACAGCGCCTGCAGGGCAGCGCCGGCGGCAAGGCCAGCCTGCGCGGCGACAACCGTATCGCCACGCTCGGTGACTTCAGCAGCCAAGGCCTGGAGCTGCGGACCACGCAAGGGCTGCAGGTGACCGGCAATGTGCAGGCTGGCGCGCAGGGCCTGCTCGACGTGCATGGTGGTGATCTGCAGCTCAATGGCAGTGTGCAGGCGGGCCAGCTGCGCCTGCAGTCGTCCGGCGCGATCCGTGCCGGTGCTGGTGGACGCCTGCTGGCTGATCAGCTCAGCGGACGCGCCGCCGGGCCGACGATGCTGGGCGACGCCTCGCAGTTCGTGGCCAATGCCATCGGTACCCTCGGCGATTTCCAGTCGCCCGCAGGCTTCAGCCTGACCAACGCCGGTACCCTGGCCCTTGCCTCGCTCAACGGCAGCGCATTCAGTGTCGATGCGGGCAATAGTGGGTTCTACCTGAAGGTGCAGGGCGGTGACATCCGCCAGCTGGGCACCACGCCGGTGCTGGCCGGTGCCAGCCACTGGTGGTCCAGCGGCAGCATCGGCACCCAGCCCTTGCCGATCTATCTGACCAGCGCCGGCAGCAGCCACGTGGTGGACTTCATCGGCCGCCCACCGGCGTACTTCTATGGCATCGGTACGGATGGACTGCCGCTGGTGGTGGGCGGCGGCCTCAACCTGCCCACGGCGATCGTTGGCGCGCGGACCCAGGGCAGCGTGCTGCCGCGGGTTGCCTATGTCGACATGGGCGCATTGAGTGCCCAGTACCGCGCGTTCGGCATCGTCCAGCCCGGCATCCGCCTGCCGGCCGACCAGACCGTGGCCTGTGACAGCGGTGACCCGGACGCGGAGTGCGCGCAGTGAATCCCACCCTGCCTGGCCACTGGCCGTGGAGGCTCTGATGGACCGCAACGACCTGCTCGACCGCCTGTGTGCGGCACTGCCCGAGGGCAGCGCCTGTGGTGACAACCTCGAATACGATCCGGCCTTCCTGGCCCTGGACCAGGCGGCGGCGGCGCGCGCCGAGCGGGTCGTCGGCGACAGTGTGCTGGCCGCTGAAGAACCCGACTGGGACCGGGTCGGCGAGCAGGCGCTGGCACTGCTGCAGCGCACCCGCGACCTGCGGGTGGCGGTGCATCTGGCCACGGCATGGAGCCGGCAGCAGGGCTGGGCGGGTTGGGCCGATGGCCTGCGCCTGGTGCAGGGCCTGCTGCAGCAGCATTGGGCCGGGGTGCATCCGCAGCTGGATGCGGAAGACGATGACGACCCGACTGCCCGGGTCAACGCGGTGCTGGCGCTGGCCGATCCGCTGGGGGCACTTGGTCGCCTGCGCGTGCTGCCCTTCGTGCAGTCGCCGCGGCTGGGGCGCTTCGCCCTGCGTGAGCTGCGTCTGGCCGAAGGCACGTTGAAGGGGGCGGCAGAGTCCCCGCCTTCGCCGGGCCTGGAGGAGATCGACGCCTGCTGCCTGGATTGCCCGCTGGAGATGCTGGCGGCCAGCACCGAGGCTGCGCGGCAGTCGCTGCAGGCGGCACGTGCGATCGATCAGTTGCTGGGTGAACAGCTGGGACCGGCGGCTCCGGACCTGAAACCGCTTCTGGACGATCTGGCCACGCTGGATCGCTACCTGCAACCGCGCTGGCAGGCACGCAGCGGCAGCCAGGCCGGTGCGGGCGACGAGGAACATGACGCGTCACAGGACAGCGACAGCGCAGGTCCGGTCTCAAGCCGCAGCCAACGCATCGAAAGCGCCGACGATGTGCGCCGGCGGCTGGACGAGATCTGCGAGTACTACGCGCGCTGCGAACCGTCCAGCCCGGTACCCCTGCTGCTGCAGCGGGCGCGTCGCCTGGTCGGTGGCGACTTCCTCGCCCTGCTGCGTGACCTGGCGCCGGGTGGCATGGACGAAGTGGGACGGGTGGTGGGCCGCACCGAATAGACCCACGCCCTGCGTGGAGGGGCGTCGCCCGATGGGGCAGAGCCCTTTCCTGCGGAAAGGGATCCGACCCTGTCAGATCACCAGCTGTAGAGCTTCCAGTACACCGGCGAAACGCCGTCCTTGTCGTTGTCCATGCGGCCATCGCCGTTCTTGTCGTACATGTAGAACGGCGCACCGCGCGACGGGGTCACCTTGACCATGCGCAGCTGGCCGGACACGCGGTATTCCTCGATGACATCGCCGTTGTCCATGGTGCGCTTGGACACATCCGCGCCCTTGACGTCGACCGGGGGAGCGCCCGCGCCACCCATGCTGGCGCAGCCGGCCAACAGGAGCAGGGAGGCCAGCATCAGAGTCTTCATGGGTGGGGTTCCTTTGCCTGGAAAGAGCCTCGATTATGCCCCATCGCCGCGTACGTGCCGTGTCGCCGCGGTGCAGGCACGGGCGCGTAGAATCGACCCATGAGCAGATTAGTCCTGATCGACGGGTCCAGTTACCTGTACCGCGCGTTCCACGCGCTGCCGCCCCTGTCCAATGCACAGGGTGAACCCACCGGCGCGCTGTTCGGCGTGGTCAACATGCTGCGCTCGACGCTGAAGGAGCGCCCGGCCTACGTGGCGTTCGTGGTCGATGCGCCCGGCAAGACCTTCCGCGACGACCTGTACGAGCAGTACAAGGCCAACCGCCCGCCGATGCCCGATGAGCTGCGCAGCCAGGTCGAACCGATGTGCCGCATCGTCGAGGCGCTGGGCATCAGCATCCTGCGCATTCCCGGCGTGGAGGCCGACGATGTGATCGGCACGCTGGCGCTGCAGGGCCTGGCGCAGGACCTGAAGGTGACCATCTCCACCGGCGACAAGGATTTCGCCCAGCTGGTGCGCCCGGGCATCGAACTGGTCAACACCATGACCGGCAGCCGCATGGATTCGGATGCGGCGGTGATGGACAAGTTCGGCGTGCGCGCCGACCAGATCATCGACCTGCTGGCGCTGATGGGCGACACCGTCGACAACGTGCCGGGCGTGGAGAAATGCGGGCCGAAGACCGCCGCCAAGTGGCTGGCCGAGTACCAGCACCTGGACGGCGTGATGGCAGCCGCGCCGACCATGAAGGGCAAGATCGGCGAGAACCTGCGCGCCGCGCTGGAGCGGCTGCCGCTGAACCGCGAGCTGGTGACCATCCGCACCGACGTGGAGCTGGACGCCAGCCCGACCACGCTTGCCCTGCGTGAGCAGGACGTACCGGTGCTGACCGAGCTGTACACGCGCTATGGCTTCACCCAGGCGCTGAAGGAGCTGGGTGCGCCACTGCCGGCGCCCGCGGTGGCCAGCGAAGCTACCCCGAGCCTGCGCGGTACCGCCGCCGGCTTCGCCCGTGGCAGCGCCGAGGCCCCCGCTGCTGGCACGCTGGATCCGGCGCTGGCCGCGCCAGGTGAATACGAGACCGTGCTGACCAGCGAGCAGCTGCAGGCCTGGGTCGAGCGCCTGCAGCAGGCCGATCTGATCAGCTTCGATACCGAAACCGATGCGCTGGACGCGATGCGCGCGCGCCTGGTCGGCGTCAGCCTGGCGGTCGAGCCGGGCAAGGCCGCCTATATTCCGGTCGGCCACGATTACCCGGGCGCGCCGGCGCAGCTGCCGATGCAGCAGGTGCTGGATGCGCTGCGCCCGGTGCTGCAGGACCCGGCAAAGAAAAAGCTGGGCCAGCATGGCAAGTACGACCTGCATGTGCTGCGCCGCCACGGCGTGGACGTGCAGGGCTACCACGACGACACCATGCTCGAGAGCTTCGTGCTCAACTCCACCGCCACCCGCCACGACATGGATTCGCTGGCCCTGCGTTACCTGGGCTACAGCACCATCAAGTTCGAGGACGTGGCCGGCAAGGGCGCCAAGCAGATTCCGTTCTCGCAGGTGGGCATCGACGAAGCCAGCCGCTATGCGGCCGAGGACGCCGACGTCACCCTGCGCCTGCACCGCGCGCTGCAGCCGCAGCTGCTGGCCGAGCCGGCGCTGGACAGCGTGTACCGCGACATCGAGATGCCGCTGGTGCCGGTGCTGACCACGATCGAAGCCAATGGCGTGCGGATCGACACCGACGAACTGCGCCGGCAGAGCCAGGACCTGTCCTCGCGCATGCTGGCCGCGCAGCAGAAGGCCACCGAGCTGGCCGGCCGCAGCTTCAACCTGGATTCGCCCAAGCAGCTGCAGGCGGTGCTGTTCGACGAGCTGAAGCTGCCGGCGGTGGTGAAGACCCCGAAGGGCCAGCCCAGCACCAATGAAGAGGCGCTGGAGGCGATTGCCGACCAGCACGAGCTGCCGCGGGTGATCCTGGACTACCGGGGCCTGGCCAAGCTGCGCAGCACCTACACCGACAAGCTGCCGGAGATGGTCAACCCGGACACCGGCCGGGTGCATACCAGCTACCACCAGTCCGGTGCCGCCACCGGCCGCCTGTCCTCCTCGGACCCGAACCTGCAGAACATCCCGATCCGCACCGAGGATGGCCGCCGCATCCGCCGCGCGTTCATCGCCCCGGAGGGCTTCCAGCTGCTGGCGGCCGACTATTCGCAGATCGAGCTGCGGATCATGGCGCATCTGTCCGAGGACCCGGGCCTGGTGCGTGCCTTCGAACAGGGCGCCGACGTGCACCGCGCCACCGCCGCCGAGGTGTTCGGCCGCACGCTGGAGGAAGTGACCCCGAACGAACGCCGCGCGGCCAAGGCGATCAACTTCGGCCTGATGTACGGCATGAGCGCCTTCGGCCTGGCCCGCAACCTGGGCATCGACCGTGGCCAGGCGCAGGACTATGTGGCGCTGTACTTCAGTCGCTACCCGGGCGTTCGCGACTTCATGGAGCGGATGCGCCAGCAGGCCCGCGACCAGGGCTACGTGGAAACCCTGTTCGGCCGCCGCCTGTACCTGAACGACATTCATGCCCGCAACCAGGGCTTGCGCGCCGGTGCCGAGCGCGCTGCGATCAACGCACCGATGCAGGGCACCGCCGCCGACATCATCAAGCGCGCGATGGTGGATGTGGACCAGTGGTTGCGTGACAGCGGCGCACCGGCACGGATGATCCTGCAGGTGCACGATGAACTGGTGTTCGAAACCGAAAGCAGTTTCGTTGAAGACTTGCGTTTGCAGGTGGTCGAGCGCATGTCGCAAGCGGCCAAACTGCGGGTGCCGTTGGTGGTCGATACCGGTGTCGGTAACAACTGGGACGAAGCCCACTGAGTGCATTTCAGGCCGAAAACGACGTGAATTCGTTCATCCGTCGGAGCTTTCTGACTCGATCATGAATGTTGCCCTGATGGAAGTTCATTAAATTGGGCCCCTTCACGAACCGTTAGTGTTCGGAGTGCTTCTATAACTCTCGACAGGCGCAACGCCTGTTGTGGATCTCTCCCATCCCCTGGAGCAGATCTCGGAACGGGGACTCCTCCCCAAGTGCCCGTTCCCCGGCCCCGTTGACCTCCCCCTGGTCAGCGGGGCTTTTTATTTGTGCTGTCACAACCTCGGATGGGGTCAGATCCCTTTGCCGATCGGGCAAAGGGATCTGACCCCGGATGCTAGGCTGGACCACCGATCCGCAGGGGAAGACAATGCCCGACCTGTTCGCACTGGCGATGCCGTGGTGGGAGTTCATCCTGCGCGCGGTGGCGGTGTATGTCGTGGTGCTGGGCATGGTCCGGCTCAGTGGCAAGCGCCCGCTGGGGCAGATCACCCCGTTCGACGTGCTGCTGGTGGTGCTGCTGGGCAACGCGGTGCAGAACGCGCTGCTGGGCACCGATACCTCGCTGGGCGGCGGCCTGCTGCTGGCGGCGACCCTGATCCTGCTCAACTACGGAGTGGGTTGGGTGAGTACCCGCAGCCGGCGGGTTGAACGCCTGGTAGAAGGAGAACCGGTGGTGATCGCACGCGATGGCCGCCTGTTCGACGCCGTTCTGCGGCGGGAACAGGTCACCCGCTCGGATTTCGAGGCCGCCATGCGCCAGCAGGGCTGCCTTGGCGTGGAAGATGTCGAGCTGGCCCTGCTGGAGATCAACGGGCACATCACCATCATCCCCAGGAAGAGCACCTGACTTGTAGAGCCGAGCCATGCTCGGCTGCACTGGGTTTCAGCCGAACATGGGCTCGGCGCTACGCGGCATCGTTCATGGCGTGCAGCGGGCGTTGCCCGCAGCAGGCTTGCGCTCGTAATAGGCGAAACGGTTGCCGCTGTCGATGCCGACCAGGTTGCCGTTCTGCAGCAGTTGCAGCACGAAGTCGCTGCCGATATCGCGATGGATGAGGATGCGGCCTTCGCGCAGGCTCGCACGCAGTGGCTGTTCGCGGCCTCCGGCCTCGACCACGCCATCCTCGAGGAAGCGCAGCTGCGACAGCACGCTGCGCTCGGCTTCAAAGCTGCCACAGGGCATCGCGGTGGCTGGCACTGACGTGAGCGCGGACGCGGAGGCGCTGGCAAGAACGGCAAGGTCCTTGGCAGGCCCGCAGGCCGGGGCATCCGCGCGCTGAGCACAGGAACGCTGCAGCGCATCGCGGGCCTGCTGCAGGCGGCCACCGCTCCACAAGGCTTCGGCGACGTCGGCGCAGAATGTTTCGCCCTGTTGCACGCGGCACAGCTCGGTCAGCTCATCCAGCTGTGCGGGCGGCAGCGGCGCATCCACCGAATGCTGCAGGCCGAGCAGGGCCTTGCCCATCATTTCCGAAGCGATCTTCCTGGCCACTGCGGTGCAGCCCTCGGCGTCGAACGACGGTGACTCCTCCTTGCAGATCTCGGGCATCGGCGGTTCGGACGTTTCCGGCGCTGCGTCCTTGGCCTGCTGCTGGTAGGTCTCCAGCAGCTGCGTGCAGGCCGCGCCCACGCCCTCGGCACACCACGCGTGCAGCTTCACCGGTGCGGCCTCCGGCAGCGCCTCCAGGCACTCGGAGGTGTTCATCACGCAACCATCTTCGATGGGCTCGGGCATCGTCTTGCAGGCGGCGGCGTGATCACGGGTGAACTCGCGGTAGGGCGTGTTGATCGTGCGGTCGTTGTCCGAGAAGAACCAGTTTTCCAGGCGTCCCGTGGACAGGTTGCCGGTGCCGAGCACGTCTTCCTGGCGGGCGATGCGCAGTTCCTCGGTGGCCTGGTAGGGGCCGGACAGGAAGGCGTGGCCTTCGCTCTCGATGGTCAGCGTGATAGTGCCGCCGCTGTCCTTGTAGGTGCCGCAGGCCATCGACTGCGCGGCCGCCGGAAGGCTGGCCGAGGCCAGTGCGAGCGACAGCAGGAAGCGCCAGCCCGCAGCGCGGGGACGGAGGGGAACAGCAGCAGGCATGACGTCATCCTTGAAGAAGAAAAACACGACCGGTCCGATACAGGACGGACCAGGTAGGGGAAAGCACCACGCCTCAGGCGTAGCGCTGGAAGATCAGAGCCAGTCGCGCGGCACCAGGTAATCGGCCAGGCGTGCCTCGGCGCTGCCCGCTTCCGGACTGAAGCCGTACTCCCAACGCACCCGCGGCGGCAGGCTCATCAGGATGCTTTCGCTGCGGCCACCGCTCTGCAGACCGAACAGCGTGCCGCGGTCATAGACCAGGTTGAACTCCACATAGCGGCCGCGACGGTAGAGCTGGAACTCGCGCTCGCGCTCGCCGTAGGGGGTGTCCTTGCGCTGCTGCACGATCGGCAGGTAGGCATCCAGGAAACCATCGCCGACCGCGCGCAGGTAGTCGAAATCGCGCTCGAAGTCGCCGTGCAGGTCGTCGAAGAACAGGCCGCCGACGCCGCGCGTTTCATTGCGGTGGCGCAGGAAGAAGTACTCGTCGCACCAGCGCTTGTGCGCGGCATAGCGCTCATCGCCGAACGGGGCGCACAGGTCGCGCGCGACCCGGTGCCAGTGCTGCACGTCCTCGTCGAACGGATAGAACGGGGTCAGGTCGAAGCCGCCGCCGAACCAGCTGGCCACCACTTCGCCATCGCGCTGCGCCTGGAAGAAGCGCACGTTGGCATGGGTGGTCGGCACGCAGGGGTTGAGCGGGTGGAACACCAGCGACACCCCGGTGGCACGCCAGGAGGCGCCGGCCAGTTCCGGACGGTTGGCCGAGGCCGACGGCGGCAGGCGGCTGCCGGCCACGTCGGAGAAGCCGATGCCGGCCTGCTCGAACACCGCGCCATCACGCAGTACGCGGGTACGTCCGCCACCGCCCTCGGCACGCTGCCACAGGTCTTCCTGGAAGCGGGCCCGGCCATCGACGGCCTCGATCGCCGCACAGATGCGGTCCTGCAGGTCGGTGAGGTAGGCGCGCACGCGCTCGAATTCGTTCATGGCGCGTACTTTACCGCAGGGCCTGCCCAAAGCTGCGGGCAGGCCCTGGCGGGCTCAGCGCTTGCGGTTGGAGTTGCGCGGCGCCGGAGCGTCGTCCTCGGCTGCCTCGTCAACCGCCTTCTGCAGAGCACCGCCCAGCGTGATCAGCTCCCAGTTCTGGGTGCCGAGCACGTCGCAGGCCACATGCAGGCCACTACGGTCGGCCTTGCACAGCTGCTCCAGGGTTGCCCGTGCGTCCAGTTCCGCGCCGTTGCCCTGCGCGGTCACCAGGTTCTCGCACCCTTCGCGTACGCCGGCGCGGCAGACCGTGGTGTAGTGCTCGGCGGCCTGCAGCCAGTTCCCGGACAGCGCAAGGCGGTTGCCGAGAATGTTGCAGCCCTGCAGCTTGCCCTGCGAGCAGCAGGCTTCGGCACCGCCCTCGTTGGCCAGCGCCAGCGGGCAATCCTGCGGCAGTGGCAGCACCTTGAACTGCTTTGGTGCACTGCACCGGGTCGGGCCCTCGCCGGTGGGGACGAACACCTGGAAACGGGTCCAGGTATCCAGGCCCAGCAGTTGGCCGCCAGGCAGCGGGCGCAGCACGAAGTCGCCGCCCCGGTCGTGGCGGATGCGGATGTCGCCCGCTTCGACGCGTGCGCGAAGATGGCTGCTCCAGCCCACACCGACCAGGCCGGCATCGCCGAAGTCCAGCGTGTCCATCAGGCCGCCGTCGGACCGGTAATTGCCGCAGGGCAATGCAGTCGCGGGCTGCGGTCGCAGCGATGCGACCACCGCCTGCAGTGCGGGCAGACGCTCACAGACGGAGCGCTCGTTGCCGGCGGTGCAGGCCGCCGCCAGGGCCTGCACCGCCTGCAGGTGATCTCCCGACTCCCAGGACAGTTCGGCCACGCGCTCGCAGAAGCCGGCCTGCGCTGTCTCCCGGCACAGTTGCAGCAGTTGCTGGCGTCGCTGTACAGGCATGATCACCGGTGAGTCCGGGCCAGCCATCGTCACCATGGCTTCGGTCATGGCGGCCGTCATCGCGGCCTTGACCAGCTGCTCCTGCACTGCGGGGTCGGCCTCGAGTGCGGCCGCACACGCCGGGGTTCCCTGTTCGAAGCCGCCATCGTCACAGGCGGCGGGGAGTTTGATGCCCGACAGGGCCGCGTCGAGCGCTGCCTTTGCCAGGGCGGGATCGGCCTCGACCGTGGGTTTAGCCTCCTCGTGCCAACGATCAGCCAGTTGCAGGCACATGCCGGGCACGCCCTCGCGACACCCCGCTTCCAGGGCGGCCGGGGTCGCTTCGCGACGGTTGTCCAGGCACGCCGTCGCATCGGCCAGGCAGCTGCCTTCAGCCGGTATGGCCGCTGCGGCGCACTGTGCGGGGGTCTGCAGGAGGTAGACCGTGCCATCCACCTCGACCGTGCGGCCACGATCGCGAACCTGCAGCGCACTGGGCAGGCCGTACTCCAGATTCACCAGTTGCAGCTTCCCGTCGATCTGCTGGAACACGACCGGAGACGGCGCACTGCCGAAGTGCTTCTGCTCGCCACGGTTGGGTGAGCTGATGCGCAGCGTGCTGCTGCCTTCATCGGCCTTGAACAGGCCGCATTGCAGTGACTGTGCGGAGGCCATCGGCGCGGCCAGCAGCAGCGCCCAGGCCAGCCAGCGGCGGCGCGGTGCGGGTGAATGCATGTCGTCTCCTTGACGATCGAACGGGAAACTCCAGGCGCTACGGCGAACCACGGCCCTGGCGCGGGGGCATGCATTGTGCCGTGCCTGGCACGGGCTGGTAACGCTGGTAGGCCGTCTGGTTGTCCATGCCGAGCAGGTCGCCGTTGCCGAGCTGGCGCAGCACGAACGTTTCGCCGTTCTGTTGTAGCTGGACGGCGCCTTCGTGCAGGCGGGCCTGCGTGCCGTCGCCGAAGTCGAAACTGTCGAACTGGCCACCGTCGGCCTGGTAGCGGCCACACGGCACATGTTGGAGCGCCACCAGGTGCAGGTCGGCGCCGAGTTCACGCAGCGGTGCGGTACGTTCGCAGGCACTGACGCGTCCAGCATCGCAGACCACCTGCAGGGCCTGCACCGCCAACGCAGGTTGCAGCGCGTCCAACTGTTGCGCGGCTACTTCGACGCAGAAGCGGCCACCACGGTGTTGCAGGCACAGCTGCTGCAGCTGTTGCAGCGCCGCCAGGGGCAACGGCGGTCCCTTCGGTGCCTTCTCGGCCTGTTCCAGGCGCTGATCAACCCGTCGCATGGCGGCAGCCAGATCATCGTCGGTCAGCGCTTCGCAGACCTGAGGATCGTGGGTGGGGGCGTGCTCGCGGCAGGCTGGCGGGCGCTCGAAGTGCGCACTGCCGGCGCCATCGGTCGCTGCCGCGGTGTTGCTTTCGAGTCTCTGCTGCAGCAGCGCCGAGCAACCGGCGCCCACACCCTCGTCGCAGGCGCGCCGGGCCTGGCCGGGCGAGGCCGTTGGCAGCTGCACCATGCAGTAACTGCCAGCAGCGCGGCAGCTGCCGGCCACAGCGCTGGGCTCGACAGCGCAGGCCCTGGGCTGGCGCAGGGTATAGACCACGAGCACGTCGTCCTCGATGCGCCGCCCATCGGCGCTGATCCGGATCGGCTCCGCCACGCCATCGTCGAGCATGACCAGACGCGTCTGTGCCGCACTGCGATCGACCCACAGCGGCTCCGGCTCACCGATGCCGTTGTCGCGGTAGCCGCTGCTGGGGGTGGTGAACACCAGTGCCATGCCGTCATCGACGCTGCGGTACTCGCCGCAGCGCAGCGCATCGGCACTGGCAGGCAGCGCGGCGAACAGCAACAGGGCAGGGAAAAGAGTCAGCAAGCGCATGCGACGGTCCTTGTCGTGCGAGAAGGGGACGGGGCTCAGTGGAAGCGCGAGCGGATGTCGGGCCGCAACAGGCGCCAGGCCAGCCAGCCCTGCAGGCCCAGGAACAGCACCGAAGTGCCCAGCAGGGTGAAGGTCATCATCCAGCGACGCGGCTGCAGCGATTGCTGCATCTCCGGCTCGTCGGCGAGCAGCACGATCATGTCGCGCATGAACACGTCCAACCACCAGGTGATCGCGAAATTGGCCAGTGCGCTCACCAGCAGCATCACCACGAAGCACCACAGGCCCCAGCGGCGCTCGCGCAGCAGCCCCCAGCTGGCCACGGCCGAGACCAGGCAGAGCAGTGCGGTGATCATCGAGGCACCCACCGGGTGCGCCAGCAGCCAGGTCAGGCTGTGCATCTGCCGATGCTGTGCTTCACCCGCCAGCAGCTGCCAGAGTGGAGCGTCGTGCAGCGGCCACACCAGCAGACCCTGCAGCGCGAAATAGCCGGTCAGCAGCGCGGACAGCCAGAAGGAGGCCTGGACCAGTGGCCGAATCCACGCGTGGTAGGGCGAAGGCTGCAACGAGGGCGGCGGGAGCGGCACTGACATCCGGTGTCCTTGCAATCGGTGCCCGCGCGATCAGCGGGCCGTCACCCGGGTGGCGACGGCCGGCAGGATATGGTGTTCGCTCAGCGGTGCCAAGGGCAGGCCGTGCGGTGGCTGCAGCGGCACCCAGGCCAGTTCAGCGATCTCCGCGCGTGCCTGTGGCATGCCGTCCACCTGCACCCACCAGGCCTGGGCCTGCACGCGGTGGCCAGGCTCGTTCACCGCCCAGTCCTGGAACGTGCCCAGCGCGATGGAGGCATCGGTGCACAGCTGCACGCCGAGTTCCTCGTCCAGCTCACGGGCCAGCGCCTGCAGTGGCGTTTCGCCGGGTTCGGGTTTGCCGCCCGGCTGGATGAAATGGTCAGCGCCGTGCTTGCGCACCACCAGCGCCCGGCCGCGGTCATCCAGGATGACCGCGGCCACGATGTGGATCGTGGCCGCGGCGTTGCTCACTTCAGGTTCTGCTCGAACAGCTTGAGGATGCGCTTGTACTGGTCCAGCCAGGAATCGGCGCGGACGTAGCCGTGGCGCTCCAGCGGGTACGGAGCGATCGACCAGTTGTCCTTGTGCAGTTCTATCAGGCGCTGGGTCAGGTTCACCGAGTCCTGGAAGAACACGTTGTCATCCATCATGCCGTGGGCGATCAGCAGGTTGTCCTGCAGGTTCTGCGCGTACTCGATCGGCGAGGACACGCGGTACGCCTCCGGATCGATGTCCGGGGTGTTGAGGATGTTGCTGGTGTAGCCATGGTTGTACTGGTGCCAGTCGACCACCGGGCGCAGCGCGGCGCCGGCCTTGAACGTACCCGGCGAGCGGAACAGCGCCATGAAGGTCATGAAGCCGCCGTAGGAACCGCCGTAGATGCCGGCATGATCGCGGTCACCCTGCTGGGTATCGACCAGCCAGTCCAGGCCGTCCTTGTAGTCTTCCAGTTCCGGGTGGCCCATGTTGCGGTAGATCGCCGTACGCCAGTCGCGGCCGTAGCCCTCGCTGCCGCGGTAATCCATGTCCAGCACGATGTAGCCCTTCTGCACCAGCAGGTTGTGGAACATCTGCTCGCGGAAGTAGGCCGGGTAGCGCTGGTGCACGTTCTGCAGGTAGCCGGCGCCGTGCACGAACATCACGATCGGGTACTTCCGGCCCGGTTCCTTGTGCTCGGGCTCGTAGTACTTGGCCCAGACCACGCCGGCGCCATGCTTGGACGGCACTGCCACCAGCTTCGGCTGGATCCACTGGCGCGCCTTGTAGTCGGCGGTGCGGGTGTCGGTCAGCACGCGGGCCTGGCCGCCGGTGCTCGGCAGCACGGCCAGCTGCGGCGGCAGGTAGGCGCCGGAGTAGCGCACCAGCAGCTGCTGGCCGTCCGGCGACAGCGAAAAGTCTTCCACGCCGTTGAGGCTGGTCAGCTCGCGCACCTGGCGGCTGCCGGTATCGACCGCGCAGACTTCGTAGTCATGCGGGGCCTGCTGGTTGCACAGGAAGTAGAAGCCCTTGCCATCGGCCGACGGCACCGGCGCCGAGGTTTCCCACTTGCCGCTGGTCAGTGCCTGCGGCTTGGCGGTGCCGGCCTGGGTGTACAGGTGCGAGAAGCCCGATTCCTCCGACAGCAGCCACAGCGTGCGGCCATCGGCCATCCAGCCGAAATCATTGAAGCCCCAGTTGATCCAGCCGTTGTCGGTCAAGCGATGGCGGTTCTGCACGCGGCCATCGGCAGCGTTGACGCTGATGATCCAGCGGTCCTTGTTGTCGTTGGCACGCAGCATCACCGCGGCCTGCTGGCCATCGGGGCTCCAGCGGATGCCACCGCCCATGAAGTCGCTCATCACCTGCAGGCTGCGCTCGCCCTTCAGCGCGTCCTTGCCGGCCTTGCGGCGCAGCTCGGCCAGCGGATCGGTGCTGATGCCAGGCAGGCCGGCCGGCGAAACCTTCTCGGCCTTGCCGGTGCGCACGTCCACGTACCACAGGGTGTGCGGCTCGAAGCCGTTACGGCCGACGCGGGTGCGGGTGTCTTCGGTTTCCTCGTAGCCCGACTCGGTCACGTACAGCGGCATCTTGCCGCCGCGGCCGTCATCGAAGTCCTTCGGCTTGGTCACCACGATCAGGTGGGTCAGGTCCGGCGACAGCACGCTGTCGGCGATCTCCACGTCGGTGCCCAGGTACACCGGACCCGGTGCGCGGGTCGGGTCGGCCTGGCGCCAGCGCTGGTCCTGGTCCTTCAGTGCTTCGCGCTGGTCGCGGTCGCGGCGCAGGGTTTCCAGCGTGCGCAGCTGCTGGTCGCGCAGCACGTCGGCCTTCGGCGGCGTACGCGGATCCTTCTCGGCCTTCAGGCTGGCCACCTGCTGCACACCGCTGGCGGCGGTCCAGTGGAACCAGTTCTGGCCGACGCGCCAGATCACGCCATTGTCGGCAGCGAAGTTCACGTTGCCCGCGCGCTCGTTGCTGCGGGTCAGCTGGGTCAGCGCGCCACTGCGCAGGTCGCGTACGAACACGTCGCCATTGCGGACGAAGGCGCTGCGGCTGCGGCTGCGGTCGTAGACCGGCTCGGCCACGTCCAGGGTGCCACGCTGGTCATCGGCCACCTGTGCGGCCACGCCACCGGCCACCGGCTGGCGGAAGGTATCGCGCACCGGGCTGCCGTTGCGCTTGAGCTGGTATTCCACCTGCTGGCTGTTCCACGACCACCAGGCCTTCTCGACCGGCGGACCAATCCAGTCCGGGTCGGCCATGGCCTGTTCGATGGTGATCGGCGTCGGCGCGGCATGCGCAGCCGGTGCGGCCAGCACGGCCGACAGCAGGAGGGACAGGGGCAGCACTCGGGACATGGGCGGACGGCACCAGAAGAGGAAACCGGGCAAGCGTAGCAGCCGCAAGGGCCCGGGGCAGGGGCCACAGGTCATGGCAGCGGAATCGGCAAAATAGCACCGCCCGGGTCGCTGCGGCGGCGTGTGCGGCATGATGGCCATTCCGTTCGGATGGAACCGATATGTACTGCTACGACTACAGGATCTCTCTGGGCGTGCAGCACCCCACAGAGGCCGGCGCCGGGATTGCCGCCCGGCTGGATCTGGAACCCGCGTTCTCCCGAGATGTCGGGACCGGATATAGGGATCGCGACGGCAGCCTGATCAGGGTGCATGCGGAGACCCGCGTGGTGTTCGTACTGGAGAGGGGCAAGGACGGCTGGCTGATGGATGCCTGGCCGGCCTTGATCGATCTCCTACGGGCACGCGCCGACGTGATCAGGGAGCTGCTGCAGGAGGGGGCCGCGATCGGCCTGCGTGTCGGCATCTTTGGAAAGACCGCATGGGCGGGTTTTGTGCTGGATCAGCAGCTGCTGCGACTCATGGCGGACCTGCGTCTGGAGTTTCAGGTGGAGACCTATTTCCCGGACCCGGTGGATACGCCCGGCACCAGCGACGAGGTGGCAGATACCTAGTGCAACCGGTTGCCGTGGTCGCGCATCCATTCTCCTGAACCCGCATCATCCACCGAACAGGAGCCCGACCATGCAGGAACTGATCCCGATCACCCTCTTCATCTGCATCGCCTACGCGATCCACGCCATTGCCGATGCCCGCGCGCGCAGCAAGCTGGTGGCCCCGCACGTGCCGGAGGAAGTGATCCGCTCGCTGGCGGTGCTGGAAGAAGAGCGCCGCCGCCAGGGCGCGCTGCGCTGGGGCATCAGCCTGGTCTGCCTGGCCCTGGCCATGGCCCTGCTGGAAGCCATCGGTGCACGCGAACTGACCTTCGGCGCCGCCGCCGCGATGGTCGGCAGCGCCGGCCTCGGCCAGCTGCTGGCCTGGCACTTCACCCGTCCCGCCGTCCGCAAGGGCTGAGGCAGGCATGCCACGGGCACAGGGGGCGCCCCGCGCATGAGCCTGCTGGGTGGAGCATTGGCTGCATTGCGGGGGCGTCGCCGCGACGTCCCCGCCGAGCCCATACCCGACGCAGATGACGACCGCGCTCTGGTCCGCGCCATCATCGATGGTTCGCAGCCGGCGTTCGCGCAGCTGGTGCAGGCGCATCAGCGCACCTGCGCGCACGTGATCGGTCGCATGGTTGGCGACCGCGACCAGGTGGCCGATCTGCTGCAGGAAACCTTCCTGGCGGTGTTCCGCCAGTTGCACCGGTTCCGATTTGAATCTTCGTTGCGTACCTGGGTTTCGCGGGTGGCCTACACCACCGCGCTGCAGCACCTGCGACGGCGACGCCTGGAAGCGCAATGGATGGTTGCGGTGGAGGTGCCGGAAGAACTTGGCATCGGTGATGAAGGCCCGGGCCCGGCCGAACTGAGCGAGATGCTGCAGGCCGGGCGCCAGCTGGGCGCGGCACTGGAACGGCTGAGTGCGCCACAGCGGCTGATCGTCGGGTTGCACTACCTGGAGGATTTCGATCTGGCCGAGATCGAGCAGGTGACCGGGCTGGCGCGCGGTACCATCAAGAGCCACCTGCACCGCGCGCGCCAGGTCCTGAAGCAGGAACTGACGCGGCACGCCTCCGCTGGAGAACTGCTGTGAACCTACCAACCGACCCCCGCGATGCGGAAGAGCGCGCGCTGGCCCAGGCGTTGCGTGAGCAGGCGCAGCAGGAAGACGCGCCGGATGTGAGCGAGGCGCTGCAGAAGCGCATTACTTCTGAATCGCGCGACAGTGGTGTGTGGTACGTGGTGGTGCAGGTGGTGCTGGTTGGGGCGTTGGTGGCGGCAGGCGTCTGGTACTTCCGGGGCTGAATCGCAACCTCGTTGGGCCGGCCCGCCGGCCCCGCCGTAGCGACGTCCCGGACGAAGCATGAACACATTGTGTTTTGTGAATACAAATGTGAAGATCGCCGCCTTGGTTGTGTCGCCATGGATGGCGGAAGCATTTCGCGTTCCCCGATGGCGAGCAATGCGCCTGACAGGAATCAGCAAGTGCAACTCGAAAACTCGTACCACCTTGGTCGGCCCAGCCTTCTGGCGTTGGCGATCGTCGGCTTCGGAGCCTCCTCTTTCTCCCCACACGCGCAGGCAGCACGCCACTGTGTGACGACCGTGACGGGGATGACGTTCAACCAGGAAAGCCAACCGGTCTCAGCGTCCCAGGTCGAATGCTGGGACGATGGCATCGTGGATATGGGCTGGGGTGGCTGGGGTGGTGGCGGTGGCAACAGCAACAACGGTGATTGGGATCGTGGGCCCGGCGCTGGTTCGGGCGGGTCGATCACCACGCCAAGCGTCGAAGAGCAGCGCACCGCCGACAAGCTGGAAAAGGCACGTTGTGCTGGCGAAGTGAGCGGCAACCCCGTTGTGCTTTCGACAGGCAATAAGGTCGAACCTGAAGTCGATTTCAGCAGCGAAGGTGCAATGCCGCTTCGACTGTCGCGTACCTACAACTCCTTCTGGAGTGGCCGTGGTCTTTTTGGCCGATTCTGGCTGAGCAACTTCGACTACTCGATTACTGTCGCCGCCGACGGGAAGACGATCTGGGCACAGAGGCCCGATGGCCGTCGGATCCGCTTCCAGCGTGATGCCGCCAGCGGCAACTTCGTTGAACAGAAGGCATTGCCGATCGCCTACATCGTGCGGAATCAGGACGGTTCGCTGACCCTGTTCAACGACGTCAATGGGCATGAGACATACTCGGCAGCAGGGCGAATCACCACCCGCGTGAACGAACAAGGAATAGGTTGGACTTTCACCTATCGCGGGGACTATCTCGACCGGGTGACCCATACGTCGGGACGCTTCGTGGCCTTCGAATGGGCCAACGGCATGGCGGCAAAGGTCACGGATCCGGCGGGGAATGTCTATCGCTACTATTACGACCACAACATCTTCGGAAGTGGGGCAGGGTCCGGTCGTCTGACCAATGCTCTGTTGCCGGGCAGCACGATCACGTACTTCTACGAAGATAATCGCTTGCCCGGGGCACTGACCGGTAAGGCATTCAACGACACGCGCTACTCGACCTTCACCTACGACGCTGAAGGGCGAGCAACCTCGACCCAGCACAGTGGTGGCGTTGAACGCTTTCAGTTCGCCTACGATGTGAAGAGCAGCAAGCCGGTCATTCCGCCACCTGCGCCGCTACCGCCCGGCGGCTACGTATTCAACGAAGAGCGGCGGATGTGCGAGTACGGACCCAATGGTGTGCAGAACTGCCACGGGCCACGCCTGGTGGATGAGCCCATGCAGCAGTTTGCGATGGCTGCTTCGGCCCCGGTCGCGCAAGCGTCTGACCCGGCAAAGGCGATTCCGGTACGCATAGATGTTACCGAGACAACGCCCCTGGGCCGTAAGACCACCTATGCGTACCAAGACGATCGCTTGGTCTCGGTGTCCGGTGCCGCCGGAAGCTGCCCTGCAAGTTTCAAAGAGAAGGCCTACGACGAAAACGGCTACGAGCGACGCACCACCGACTTCGCGGGCGTCGTGACCGAGTACAGCTACGACGGCCAGGGCCACATCCTTCGGCGCGTGGAAGCCGCAGGTACGCCCGTGGCGCGGACCTGGACCTACGAATGGGACATGGCGAACAATCGCCTGCTGTCGCAGACGCTGGCAGGCCAGGCCACGACACGGTACAGCTACGACGCCAGGGGGCGCATCCTTAGCATCACGAACAAGGACCTGACTGCGGCTGGTGCGGGTCGTGAGCAGCAGGTTACCTATGGTTATCGCCTGCACGGCAATGGCCTCGTCGCCGAAATGACGATCGATGGCCCACTGCCGGGTACAGGAGACCGCTCCACCCTTCAGTACTCGGTGGCGGGGGACTTGATCGCCTATACCAATGGATCGGGACACAGCATCCGCTTCGAGAATCACAATGGCCTTGGAAAGCCGGGTCGGATAACGACTGCCAACGGCGCCATCAATGACTATGTGTACGATGCACGTGGCCGCACGATCAAGGAAACAAGCACGGTCGACGGGAAGCCGTTCACCACGACCTACAGCTATACACCCGCCGGCCTCGTGGATACGGTTGTCCACCCCGACGGCAGCCAGGTCCACAACTACTATGATTCCGCGCTGCGTCTTTTGGAGACGTGGTCTCCCAACAAGCGTGGTGGGTACTCGCGAAGGGCATTCGGCTACAACAATGCATCGCAGGTGACCTTCGAGCAGGTAATGGAAACTGCATACCCTGTCACCACCCAGGTGACGGGTGCGATTGACCGCGTGACCTACGACACCAACTGGAACTGGTACGTTGAAGGCTGGGCGTGTTCCATGGGCATGGACGGATCCATCGACGTCCACGTTTACGCCAATGATGCTGCAGGCGGGTCTTCCTTCCTTGGTGGCAACACTGCCAACCTCGTGAGCGAGCCGCAGGTTGCTACGTCCTGCAAGGCGGGTGGAAGCAACTACCGGTATCACATTGGCCTGCCCGCCGATCTGCGCCTGCAGCATGGCGGGAAGACGATAACGGTCTACGGTATCGCCGTTGATGGCGGGCAGAATCGATCGTTGGGTGGAAGCGGAGCTTCGGTCGTGCCAGCGCCTATGGTCGTCGGGAACATCGATGAAGTCAGTCACGATTCTAACTGGAACTACTACGTTCGCGGATGGGCATGCGCGACCGGAGTCGCTCGCTCCATCGACGTTCACCTCTATGCAGGCGGGGCCGCAGGAGCAGGAACGTTCGCAGTCTCGGGTTCGGCGAATCAGGCAAGCGAGCCTGGAGTGGCAGCGGCATGCCAGATTGGCGGAGGGGCTTATCGATTCACTCTCCCGCTTGACGCAGGGATGCGTCGTGCCCATGGCGGCAAAGGTATTTTCATCCATGGCATTTCGCCGGCAGGAGGGCCGAACTCGCTCGTTGGACCGCAGGGCGGATTTACGGTTCCCGCAATGCTGCGTGGCGCTGATCTGATCAATCCCGAGCGCGGCACTTCACTCAGTGATGAGCAGACGTGGAGCGTTACATTCACGGTACGAAACACGGGTAACACCGTCTGGAATCCGGGAAGTACTGCGATGGTGCTCAACACCGGGGAGCAGATCGCATTGGGTCACAGGGTGCTCCCCGGCGAGCTAGCGCAGTTCAACTGGAGCTATGAGGCCACTGCAGAAGCGCTGACCAGAACACACGTCCGCTACTTTCAGATGATGGACGCGGGTATCCGCTTCGGACCGAACCACGAGTATCGCATCACCGTTGGCGGGAAGGGCAGCGGCCCCAACTGCAGCGGCGTCAACTGCTACGAGGAAGAATGATGAGTTCTGGATTGTTGATACTGGCGTCGGCGGTGATTCTCAGCAAGTCGATTGAGTACGATGAACTGGGCCGCATGACCGTTGAGCGTGGAAACAACGGTCAGCTGACCCGCCATGAGTACGATGCAGAAGGCCGCCGCACCGCGACGGTAGATTCTCTGGGACGCAGGCTGGTCATGACTTACGACGCGTTGGGGCGGATGTCAAAGGTGACGCATCCCGATGGCGGGGTGACCTCATATACCTATGACACGGCGGATCGCGTGGTCCAGATCAGAGACCCTCGTGGCAAGGTTACCCTCTATGAATTTGACGGGCTGGGCAACCTGCTTGCGCAGGACAGCCCCGATTCGGGAACGACTACGCTGGCGTACAGTCCGGCGGGCCTGTTGTTGGCGAGCACGCGCGGCGATGGCATAAACACCTCGTACCAGTACGACGGCCAGGGACGCCTGCTGCAGGCCAGTGCCGCTGGGCAGGTGCAGACCTACCGCTATGACAACTGTATGAACGGCAAAGGCAGGTTGTGCTCTGTCACAGAGGGTGGAGCGATCACCTCATTCAGTTACACACAGGACGGACAAGTTGCCGAGCGCGGTGACGACGTGCGCCTGGGAACCGTCAGCCAGCTGCTGACGATGCGCTACAGCTACGACGAGATGCGCAGACCGAGAACCATCACCTATCCCGATGGTATGCAGGTTCAATACGAGTACTCGGATGGGTCGCCCTACGCGATGACCGTCATCCAGAACGGTCAGGCGGTGCGCCTCGTTGACAAGGCAGAGTACCAGGCGGGCGGTGCCCGTCGATCCATGCAGTTCGCCAACGGGCTGCAGGAGCGTCAGGAATTCGACGTCGACGGGCGCTTGAAATCGAGGGTTATCGCAGGCGCGAATTCAACGGTGCTTTCGAAAACCTACGCTTACAGCAGTGGCAACGAAATTACCCGAATCGACGATGCAGTTGAACCCGGTGCTTCCCAGCAGATCGGCTATGACAGTCTTGGCCGTATTTCCGAGCAGCAGCGAGGTGGGAAAGGCCACACGATGCGCTACGATGAAAACAGCAACTGGACGATTTTCGGCGAAGGTAACCACACCCGCACCTTCAGCATCGATGCAGGCAGCAATCGTCTGCTTGGGTACTCGTCCAACAAGCCTGGCGATGAATCACGCAGCTACAGCTACGATGCGATGGGGAACCGGACCGCAGAGCATGCGGCTGGCGACGAGCGCACCTACGGCTATTCAGCGTTCAACCGGATGACATCCTCACAGGTCAACGGATATGGCACTCAGTATCTTCTCAATCCGCTTGGCCAGCGCTTGGCGAAGATCAACCCGGCCGGTACCAGCTATTACACGTACGCCGGGCAGAACAGGTTGATGTCGGAACGAGGCAGTGGCATATGGAGCAATTACCTTTGGTTCGATGGTGAGCTGGTTGGACTGTCGCGGCAAGGGACGATTTCCCAGATCCACGGCGATCACCTCGGCCGTCCTGAGGCCGCCAGCAACGCAGATCGGGCAGTGGTCTGGCAAGCCTACAACTATGCATATGGACGTTCTGTGCGAACGGACTCCATCGGTGGTTTGAACATCGGTTTCCCCGGTCAGTACTTCGATCAGGAAACGGGGCTTTGGTACAACGGATTCCGGGACTACGACGCGGCCATAGGCCGGTATGTGCAAAGCGATCCGGTCGGGCTGGCCGCGGGCAGTAATACCTACAGCTACACCGGGGCCAATCCAATCAGCCGTGTGGACCCTCTCGGTCTGGACACCTTGGTAATCCTCGGGGGTGAGACATCAGGCAACGCCGCTGGACACGTGGCCATCGCGTTCACGGGAAAGGGTGTTTACAGCGATGGAACCCTGACGGACTACGGTAGCTCACTTACAGACTATCTAAACAAGCAGTCCGAGTACCGAACCAGTACGTTGATTACGATCAAGACCAGTCCGGAGCAGGAGGCGCGAATGATCGCGCAGCTTGAGACCAAGAGGGGAATTCGCCTGCCCAATCCCAAGTCTGAACCGGTAAAAGCCTGGGGAGACACCTGCGCGACGCGCACCCAGGACGCTCTGACGGCCGGCGGAATTCGCTCGATGCTCATGCCGTTCCGCAGCCCATTCCCAGTATCGGTGGGCGGTATTGCAGCGATGAACGCGGCAAGCATTTCCATGCTTTGGCAGGGCTCAACTGCGCCCTCTGCCTTTGAGTCGTTCAACCCGGATCATTGAGGCGCATATGCGGAAAGTCTCAACGGCGGTTCTCCTGTCTGCGGTCGTGCTTGGCTTCGTCTACGGCTACTTCCGATTCATGCAGAGCGATGAATTGGGAGCGAAGTATGAGAACTCCCTGCTGCAGGCAATGAACGCACGCTATGAAAACTCCGAGCATACGAAGAGCCTCATAGCAGAGCGTATGGCCGATGGGACCGATTCCGATGTGATCGGGCTGCCACGTGCTGGGGTTGCGAGAGGCTATGTATGGTTCATCGCCAATCCGAAAAGTGTCCCCCTCGTCAAGAAGATGCCTGCTGACTCGAACTATCGTTTAAGTGAGGCGCAGATCGAGGAGATTGCGTTGAGGGTCCGATTGGACCCCGCGATCAGGGGATACCTGCTGGAGAATCGTCAATGATGAATCGACTGGGGGCCAATGGCCCCCAGCGCTGAGGACGGTTCATCACTTCCCCGGCCGGTCCCTGCGACAAAGTGAAGCAGCGCGTCACCCGGTCGCATCCCGGCTTAACGAAATCCTCCTAAAGTGGTCCGGTATCCCACCGGTCACAGGCAGGAGGCGTCCCTTGGACGCGTTGTTGTTGTCCCGGATCCAGTTCGGATTCGTCATCAGTTTCCACGTGCTGTTCCCCGCCTTCACCATTGGTACGGCCAGCTGGCTGGCCTTCATCGAATGGCGGTGGCTGCGCACGAAGTTGCCCGTGTGGCGCGAGCTGTATTTCTTCTGGCAGAAGATCTTCGCCGTGTCGTTCGGCATGGGCGTGGTCAGCGGCATCGTCATGGCCTTCCAGTTCGGAACCAACTGGCCACGATTGAGCGAAGTGGCCGGCACGGTCATCGGTCCGTTGCTGACCTATGAAGTGCTGACCGCGTTCTTCCTGGAAGCCAGCTTCCTCGGCGTGATGATGTTCGGCTGGGGCCGGGTCTCGCCACGCCTGCATTTCCTGTCCACCTGCATGGTGGCGCTGGGCACGCTGTTCTCCACGTTCTGGATCCTGTCGTCCAACAGCTGGCTGCATACGCCGGCCGGCTACGAGATGGTCAACGGCATCGTGCATCCGGTGGACTGGTGGCAGGTGGTGTTCAACCCCTCGTTCCCCTATCGCCTGGCGCACATGGCGCTGGGTTCGTTCATCACCACCTGTTTCGTGATTGGTGGCGTGGGCGCGTGGTACCTGCGCAAGGGCACGCACGTGGAAGCGGGGCGGCGCATGCTGATCGCGGCGGTGGCGTTCGCCGCACTGACCTTGCCGGTACAGATCTTCGTCGGCGACATGCATGGCCTGAACACGCTCAAGCATCAGCCGATGAAGATCGCGGCGATGGAGGCGCATTGGCATGAAACCAAGGAAGGCGAGGGCGTGCCGCTGGTGGTGTTCGCGCTGCCGAACGAGAAGGAAGAGCGCAACGACTTCGAAGTGGCCATCCCGAAGCTGGGCAGCGTCATCCTCACCCACAGCCTGGACGGCACCTTCGATCCGCTCACCTCGGTGCCGGCCAGCGAACGTCCGCCGGTGACGCCGGTGTTCTTCGCCTTCCGCATCATGGTCGGGCTGGGCACGTTGATGCTGCTGCTGGCCTGGGTGTCAGCGTTCCAGCTGTGGCGCAGGAAGCTGCTGGATTCGCCGTGGCTGCTGCGCGGCTGGAACTGGATGCTGCCCAGCGGTTTCATCGCACTGCTGTCCGGTTGGTTCGTCACCGAGATGGGGCGCCAGCCGTGGGTGGTGTATGGCGTGCTGCGCACCGCCGATGCGGTGGGGCCACAGAGCGCGTGGATGACCGCGCTGTCGCTGGGCGTCTATGTGGTTGGCTACGCCTTCGTGTTCGGTTGGGGCATCTGGTACCTGGTGAAGATCCTGCGGCATGGGCCGCAGCCGTATGCCGAGGGGCCGTCGCTGGACCATGGCAGCCATACCCCGGCACGTCCGTTGTCGGCCGCCGACGAACCGCTGGAGGAGCGCTGACATGGACCTGATGACCTGGCTGCCGGTGGCGTGGTTCGCGGTGATCGGCTTCGGCGTGCTGATGTACGTGGTGCTGGACGGCTTCGTGCTCGGCATCGGCATCCTTGCCCCGTTCGCCGAGGACGAGGAACAGCTGGACCTGATGATGAACACCGCCGCGCCGATCTGGGACGGCAACGAGACCTGGCTGGTACTGGGTGGCGCCGGCCTGCTGGCGGCGTTCCCCAAGGCGTACGCAGTTCTACTGTCGGCGCTGTACCTGCCGGTGCTGCTGCTGGTGGTGGCACTGGTATTCCGCGGCGTGGCCTTCGAGTTCCGCTTCAAGGCGCATCGATCGCGCCGGTTGTGGAGCGTGGCGTTCGGCCTCGGTTCGCTGCTGGCCACGTTCGCCCAGGGCGTGATCCTCGGCACCCTGGTGCAGGGCATCCCGCTGGTGGACGGCGTCTATCAGGGCGGGCCGTTCGCCTGGTTCAGCCCGTTTGCGATGCTGACCGGCGCCGCGCTGGTGGCCGGCTATGCGCTGCTGGGCAGCACCTGGCTGATCCTGAAGACCGAAGGGCGCGTGCAGGCGCTGGCGCGGCAGATGACCCGGCCGCTGGTGGTGGCGGTGATCGCGGCGATGGGCCTGGTCAGCAGCTGGCTGCCGTTCCTCGATTCGCGCCTGATGGCGCGCTGGTTCAGCGACGGCAACTTCTGGTGGCTCTCGCCGGTGCCGTTGCTGACCCTGGCGGTGGCCGCCGCGCTGTGGCGCAGTGCCACCCACCCGCGCCGTGACCTGCCGCCGTTCCTGCTCAGCCTGGCCCTGTTCGTGCTCGGCTTCCTCGGCCTGGTGCTGGGCATGTGGCCTTATCTGCTGCCACCGTCGATGACCCTGTGGCAGGCCGCCGCGCCGGCGTCGTCGCTGGGCTTCACGCTGGTCGGGCTGGTCATATTGCTGCCGGTCATCCTCGGCTATACGGCGTGGTCCTACCGGGTATTCCGCGGCAAGGTGCACGCCGACACCGGTTACCACTGATCGATTGAACACGGGGCCTGCCGTTGCCGGGCCCCGTGTTGGGGAATGTGAAACCTGCACACTCTGGGCGGGACGTGCTAGCGTGCGCTCCTTTCCGGCGGCCAGGGGGGCAGCCGGCGACGTCCTGGACGGACGCACGGCTGCAGGAACGGGGGGCCGCCGCGCGTCGCCGTAGTGGCTCGTGCCTATCGTTCTCCCGTTGAAGCACCATCGCTAAATGATCGAATTCTCCATCGTCGACTGGGCCGCCTGGGCGCCCGGCCTGAGTGAGCGTAGCCAGTGGCTGGGCTGGGCCGATGCGCCGTACCTGCCGCACGGCGGGGACACGCCGGCGCTGGCCGAAGTGCCAGCGATGCAGCGCCGCCGCATCGAGCGGCTGGGCCGGATGGCGATCCAGGCCGCGTGCTGGTGCGAGGATGGACAGGGCGCGGACAGTGACGTGCCGCTGGTGTTCGCCAGCCGCCACGGCGACGTGGCCCGTTCGATGGACCTGCTGGGCGCGCTGGTTGGCGAGCAGCCGCTGTCGCCGACCGGATTCGGCCTGTCCGTGCACAACGCGATCGCCGCGCTGTACTCCATCGCCCGCGGCCACCGCGGCAATTACCTGGCGCTGGCCGCCGGGCAGGCGACGGTGGAGGCGGCCTGCCTGGAAGCCGCTGGCCTGCTGGCCGAGGGTGCCCGCGAGGTGCGGGTGGTGGTCTATGAATCGCCACTTCCACAGATTTACGCGACGTTCGCCGACGAACCTGACCCGTTCTTTGCATGGTGCTGGCGCCTGACTGCCCCGGCAGAGGGCTGGCCGACGCTGTCGCTGCAGTGGCATCCGGCGGAAGGCCAGGCCACCACCGCGCCAGGTCTGTTGCCGCATGCGCTGGACCTGCACCGGTTCCTGTTGTCCGGTGCGCCGGCGCTGGAGCATGTCGCTCATGGCCAGCGCTGGTGCTGGGGGCGCCGTGGCTGAGGCGCTGCGCCGCCTCGATCATGCCTGGCGGGTGTTTGGCACCGGCCTGAGCTTTGTCGCATTCGGCGTGGGCGGCCTGCTGCTGGGCGTGCTGGTGATGCCGGTGCTGCTGCTGATGCGCGACCCGGTGGTCCGCCGCCGCCGGGCCCGCCGCGTGGTCCAGGTCGCCTTTGCCAGCCACCTGCGCCTGATGCGCGCGCTGGGGGTGATGACCTACCAGATCGAGGGCGGTGAACGCCTGCAGCGCGACGGTCTGCTGGTGCTGGCCAATCACCCGACCCTGATCGACGTGGTCTGCCTGATCTCGCTGCTGCCCAACGCCGACTGCGTGGTGAAGCGGGCCGTGGCCTGCAACCCGTTCATGCGCGGCCCGGTGCGGGCGGCCGGCTACATCGCCAACGATGACGGCGCCGGCCTGGTTGATGACTGCGTGGCGGCGGTGCATGCCGGCGGCACCCTGGTGATCTTCCCGGAGGGCACCCGCAGCGTGCCCGGACAGCCTCCGCGGCTGCAGCGCGGGGCCGCCAACATCGCCGTACGGGGCCGGCTGGACATCACCCCGGTGCGGATCACCTGTACCCCACCCACGTTGACCAAGGGACAGAAGTGGTATCGTGTCCCCTCACGTCGCTTTCACGTTCGGCTGCAGATCGGCGAAGATATCCCGATCGCGCCCTTCCTGGCCGATGACGACTCGCCAAGGGGGGATGCCTTGGCAGCACGCCGCGTCACCGAGCACCTTTCTCGTTACTTCGACCTGTCTGGAGATCCGAACCGTGCAAGCACTTGAGCACGAGATCAAGGAATTGATCATTTCCTCGCTTTCGCTGGAGGACATCACGCCGGAGGACATCGATCCGACCGCGCCGCTGTTCGTGGAGGGCCTCGGCCTGGATTCGATCGACGCGCTGGAGCTGGGCCTGGCGCTGCAGAAGAAGTACGGTGTCAGCCTCTCGGCCGATTCGGAAGAAACCCGTCGCCATTTCTCCAGCGTGCGCGCGCTCGGCGAGTTCGTCGCCGCCCGCCAGTCGTAACGGCGCCAGGAATTGCCATGACCAAGAATGAACTGTTCGAACGCATCGTCAGCATCCTGACCGACAGCTTCGAGATCGAAACCGCCCGGATCACCCCCGAGGCCCGCCTGTACGACGACCTGGACATCGACAGCATCGATGCGGTCGACCTGATCGTTCAGCTGAAGCCGCTGCTCGGCCGCAACCTGCAGCCGGAAGCGTTCAAGGCCGTGCGCACCGTGCAGGACATCGTCGATGTCGTGCATGGACTGCTGCCGGACCAGGCAGCCGCCTGACCGCAGCGCCGGCGGCTTCGCCATGGCTCGCGCACGTACCGTCGTGGTGGCAGCGATTTCGCTTGCCTATCCACTGCTGGTGTACCTGGCGATGGGCCGTTTCGAGCCGCGCTGGCTGTCGCTGCTGCTGTTCACCCTGGCCCTGCTGCGTGCGCTGAGCACGCGACAGCCACTGTGGTGGGCGGCCGCCGCCGGCACCGGCCTGCTGGCGGTGCTGGCCACCGTGCTCAACCAGGCCCTGCCGTTGAAGCTGTACCCGGCGCTGGTCAATGCGGTGATGCTGGCGGTGTTTGGCACCAGCCTGCGTTTCGGGCCTCCGCTGGTGGAGCGCCTGGCGCGGCTGCAGGAGCCGGACCTGCCCCCGTTCGCGGTGGCCTATACCCGCCGCGTCACCCAGGTGTGGTGCGGTTTCTTCGTTTTCAACGGCAGCCTGGCCCTGCTGACCGCGCTGTACGCGTCGGACAGGGTCTGGATGCTCTACAACGGATTGTTGGCGTACGTGATGATGGGCGTGTTGTTCGCAGGTGAGTGGCTGGTGCGGCGGCGGGTGAAGGCGGCGCACGCACATGGCTGAGTGGATCGCCCTGGACCGGCTGCTGCTGGAGGCACGGCCGCAGCGCGGCGTCGGCCTCTGCGACGGCGAGGTGGTCGACCACGCCGGCTTCCGCCAGCGGGTGCTGGCCTGGCGCGGCGCCTTTGCGGCAGCCGAAGGCCGTGACTGGGCTCTGTACTTCGATGACGCGGTGGCCTTCGCCGCGGCGCTGTTTGGTGCCTGGCATGCCGGCAAGCGGGTGTTCCTGGCCGCCGACAACCTGCCGGCCACGCTGCAGGCGCTGCAGTCGCAGGTAAGCGGCTTCGCAGGCGACGTGTCCGCCGATTACCGCCCGTTGATGGCGCGGGACGCCGCCCTGGATGACGAACTGCAGGCGCTGGACGAGCGTGCCTGCGAACTGTGCGTGTTCACCTCCGGCAGCACCGGCCAGCCGAGCGCGATCGGCAAGCGCCTGGACCAGCTGGCGCGCGAGGTGGAGGCGCTGCAGGCTGCGTTCGGCACGCAGCTGGAGGGCGTGCAGGTGCATGGCACAGTGTCGCACCAGCACATCTATGGCCTGTTGTTCCGCGTGCTGTGGCCGCTGGCTGCCGGCCGCCTGATCCACCCGCGCCGGTTCTTCCACGAAGACCTGGTGGCGGCGCTGTCCGGTACCGACACGGTGCTGGTGGCGACCCCGGCCCATCTCAAACGCCTGCCTGAGCAGCTTGACTGGGCCAGCCTGCAGGGCCGCCTGCGCGCGGTCTTCTCCTCCGGTGGCCCGCTGCCGGAAGAAGCCGCACGCCAGGTGCGGCAGTGGCTGGGCGTGGCCCCGACCGAGGTCTATGGCAGCAGCGAGACCGGCGGCATCGCCTGGCGCCGCTGGGACACCGACCTGCCGCCGTGGCAGCCGCTGCCCGGCGTGCAGTGGCGCATCGAGGAGGGCTGCCTGGCGGTGGCCTCTGCACATCTGGAAACCCCGGATTGGTGGCGTACCCAGGACCGCGTTGAAGCGTTGGCCGATGGCCGCTTCCGCCTGCTGGGCCGCGCCGACCGCATCGTCAAGATTGAAGAGCGCCGCGTTTCGCTGGATGCACTGGAACGTGCGTTGCGCGAAGACACCGAAGTGGATGACGTGCGCGTGCTGGTGCTGCCCGGGCAGCGCGAGCAGCTGGCCGCCGTGGTGGTGCCGGCTGACCCGGCATTGCTGGCCGGTGGCGATGCCGCGCGTCGCGCGCTCGCGCAACGTCTGGGGGCACGCCTGGCACAGGGCCATGACGCCGTCACCCGGCCGCGCCGCTGGCGACTGGTGCAGGCGCTGCCGATCAACGCACAGGGCAAGGTCACCCAGGCGGCACTGGCAGCGCTGTTCCAACCGCTGATGCCGGTGCCGGTCTGGGATCACCGCGATGCGGCCAGCGCTACATTGCGCATGACCCTCGATCCCGCGTTGCGGCCGTTCCTGGGCCACTTCCCGCAGGCGGCGATCCTGCCCGGCGTGGCACAGCTGGACTGGGCGGTACGTTTTGGCCGCCAGGTGTTCGCGATGCCGGCAGTGTTCCTGCGCATGGATGCGGTGAAGTTCCAGCACGTGGCCCGCCCGGGCGATGAGCTGACCCTGCAGCTGGACTGGGATGCCGCACGCAACGTGCTGGCCTTCCGCTACACCTCCAGCCATGGTGTGCATGCCAGCGGCAAGGTGGTTTTCGCCGATGCGGACTGACCCGGCCGGTGCCGGTGCCGCGTTCGCGCCACTGGTGGTGATTCCCGTCTACGACCACGAGCACGCCATCGCGGCGGTGGTCGACGGCGTGCAGGCCGCCGGCCTGCCGTGCCTGCTGGTCGACGATGGCTCGCATGAGGCGTGCGCGGCAGCACTGCGTTCGCTGGCACAGCGCCAGGGGGTCGACCTGCTGCGCCTGGACATCAACCAGGGCAAGGGCGGGGCGATGCTGGCCGGTTTCGCCGAGGCGGCCGCGCGTGGCTACAGCCACGTGCTGCAGATCGATGCCGACGGCCAGCACGACACCCGCGATCTACCGCGCTTCATCGAGGCCGCGCGCGTGCATCCGGATGCGGTGATCTGCGGTATCCCCGCCTACGACGCCAGCGTGCCGAAGGCGCGTCTGTACGGCCGCTACGCCACCCACATCTGGGTCTGGATCAACACGCTGTCGCTGCACCTGCGCGACACCATGTGCGGCTTCCGCGTGTATCCGCTGCCGCCGGTACTGCGCCTGATCGGTGAAGAAACCATCGGCCGGCGCATGGATTTCGATACCGAAGTGATGGTGCGCCTGTACTGGCGGCAGGTGCCGGTCGAGCATCTGGCCACCCGCGTGACCTATCCCTCCGATGGCGTGTCGCACTTCGATGTGTGGCGCGACAACGTGCGCATCAGCCGTATGCATACCCGCCTGTTCTTCGGCATGCTCTGGCGCGCACCGCGCCTGTTGTGGCGCCGCCTGTGGGGGCGGCGCTGAGATGGCTGCCGCGCAGGGTGCCCCGCACTGGGCCGACATCGGCGAATCGACGTCGGTGGCCGGCGTGCTGTTCCTGTGCTGGGTGCACCGCTGGTTCGGGCGCTGGCCGTTCCGCCTGTGCGTGTGGCCGGTGGTGGCCTGCCATTGGCTGGGCAACCGCGTCGGCCGCCAGGCCTCGATGCAGTACCTGCAGCGCCTGCAGGCGCACAGTGGTGCGCTGGGTCGCGCGCCGACCCGGGGTGACAGCCTGCGCCACTTCTTCGCGTTTGCCGACACGATGCTGGACAAGATCCTGGGCCTGGGCGGGCGCTATCCGGCCGAACGCATCCACCTGCATCGCGACCTGGTGCTGGAGAAGATCGCGCGCCGCGAAGGCGGGCTGATCCTCACTGCGCACATCGGCTGCCTGGAACTGTGCCAGGTGCTGGCCGAACAGGTGCCGGGCTTCCGCATCACCGTGCTGGTGCATACCGCGCACGCGCAGCGCTTCAACCGCCTGCTGCAGCGGCTGGACCCACTGGCAGCGGTGGAACTGGTGCAGGTAACCGAAATGGGCCCGGCCACGGCGGTGATGCTGGCCGAGCGCGTGGCGGCGGGTGGCTTCGTCGCCATCGTCGGCGACCGCACGCCGGTGCAGGGCGGCCGCAGCGTCACCGCCGATTTCCTTGGCCACCGCGCGCCGTTCCCGATCGGCGCCTATGTGCTCGCCGCCGCGCTGGGTTGCCCGGTCTACACCATGGCCTGCCTGCACCAGGGCGAGGGCTATCGCGTGGCATTCGAACAGTTCGCCGAACGCATCGTGCTGCCGCGTGGCTCGCGCGACGCCGCACTGGCCGAACAGGCGCAGCGCTTCGCGCGCTGGCTGGAACTCCAGGTCATCCAGTCCCCGTTGGACTGGTTCAATTTCTTCCCCTTCTGGGATCAGGCTCCGCATGACGACTGACGCCGTACCCGTGTGCCGCTTTGGCGATGCACCGTTGACCATCGAAGATGTGGTTGCCCTGGCCCAGCGCCAGTGCGAGGCCGCGCTGAGCGACGCGCCGGCGTTCCGCGCGCACATCCAGCGCGGTGCCGACTTCCTTGATCGCCTGCTGCGCGAGGACGGTGTGATCTACGGTGTGACCACCGGCTATGGCGATTCGTGCACGGTGAACATCCCGCCGGCGCTGGTGGCTGAGCTGCCACACCACCTGTACACCTACCATGGCTGTGGCCTGGGCCGTTACCTGGACCCGGTAGAGACCCGTGCGGTGCTGGCCGCGCGCCTGGCCTCGCTGGTGCGCGGCATGTCCGGTGTCAGCGTGCCGCTGCTGGAAGGCCTGGCCACGCTGCTGCAGCACGACGTGCTGCCGCTGATTCCGGCCGAAGGCTCGGTGGGTGCCAGCGGTGACCTGACGCCGCTGTCGTACGTGGCGGCGGTGCTGTGCGGCGAGCGCGAGGTGCTGCACGACGGTCGCGTGCAGCCGGCGGCCGAGGTGCTGGCGAAGATCGGCATGACCCCGCTGAAGCTGCGGCCGAAGGAAGGCCTGGCGATCATGAACGGTACCGCGGTGATGACCGGCCTGGCCTGCCTGGCCTGGCAGCGCGCCGACTACCTGGCGCGCATGGCCACGCGCCTGACCGCGTTCAACGTGCTGTCCAGCGACGGCAATGCGCACCACTTCGACGAAACCCTGTTCGCAGCCAAGCCGCATCCTGGCCAGGGCCGCATCGCCGCGCGCCTGCGCAGCGACCTGCACAGTGAGCGTCCGCCGCGCAATGAACAGCGCCTGCAGGACCGCTACTCGCTGCGCTGCGCGCCGCATGTGATCGGCGTGCTGGAGGACAGCCTGCCGTTCCTGCGCCAGCTGATCGAAACCGAACTGAACAGCGCCAACGACAACCCGCTGATCGATGCCGACGGCGAGCGCATCCTGCATGGCGGCCACTTCTACGGCGGCCACATCGCGCTGGCGATGGACACCCTGAAGAACACCGTGGCCAACGTTGCCGATCTGCTCGACCGGCAGCTGGCGCTGGTGGTCGATGCCCGTTACAACCATGGCCTGCCGGCCAACCTGTCGGCGGCCACTGGCCCGCGCGCGGCCATCAACCATGGCCTGAAGGCGCTGCAGATCAGCGTGTCGGCCTGGACTGCCGAAGCGCTGAAGCAGACCATGCCGGCCAGTGTGTTCTCGCGTTCCACCGAGTGCCACAACCAGGACAAGGTCAGCATGGGCACCATTGCCGCGCGCGATTGCCTGCGCGTGATCGAGCTGACTGAACAGGTGGTGGCCGCGATGCTGATCGCTGCCCGCCAGGGCCTGGCGCTGCGCGAACGGGTTGGCCTGAACGCGCAGCTGCATGGCAGTCTGGCCGACATGTACGCCGACCTGGGGCAGCGCATCGCCCTGGTTGAAGAAGACCGCGCGCTGGATCGCGAACTGCGGGAACTGCTGGTGGAGATCCGCGCGCAACGTTGGGAGCTGTATGCCGGTGAATGAGGCCATCGAACGGGTTGGCGAGATTGCGTTGACCCCCGCCTTCCATGACTGCGATCCGATGAATGTGGTCTGGCATGGCAACTACTTCAAGTACTTCGAGATCGCGCGCTGCGCGCTGCTCGGCCGCTACGACTACGACTACCCGCAGATGCTTGAATCGGGCTACCTGTGGCCGCTGGTCGATGCGCGGGTGAAGTACGTGCGTCCGTTGCTGTTCAACCAGGCCCTGCGCGTGATCGCGCGCATCGTGGAATGGGAGAACCGGCTGAAGATCGAGTACGAAATTCTCGATGCGCAGAGCGGCCAGGTGCTGACCCGTGCGATGACCATCCAGGTTGCGGTGGACGCGACCAGCAAGGAAATGCTGTACCAGTGCCCGCCGGTACTGTGGGAACGCCTGGGAGTGCCTGCGCCATGAACCGAGCCAACCGTTTTGCGCGCGCACTGCTGTGCGCGTTGCTGCTGCTGGCCGCACCGCTGGTGCAGGCCGCCGACCCCGCCATCGATGCGATTACCCAGGCGGTGGCGCGGCCGGACGTGCTGCGCGGCCAGTTCAGCCAGGAAAAGCAGGTCAGCGGCTTCAAGAACCCGCTGCGCTCGCAGGGCCGGTTCGTGGTCGCGCGCCAGCACGGCGTGATCTGGACCACGCTCAAGCCGTTCCCTTCCGAAGTAGTGGTCACCGCCGACCGCATCCTCAGTCGCCAGCGCGATGGCAGCACCCGTGTCGAGCTCGATGCACGGCAGCAGCCGGCGATGCGTTCGGTGAACGCGATCATGTTCGCGCTGATGAGTGGCGACGTGCAGGCGCTGTCCAGCCAGTTCAACGTGGCGGCCAGCCGTGAAGGACAGGGCTGGCGGCTGCGCCTGACGCCGAAGTCGGCGATGCTGGCCAAGGCTTTCGAATCGCTGACCCTGCAGGGTGACCGCTACGTGCGCCAGGTCGAGATCGTGGAGGCCAACAAGGACCGCACGCAGATCCAGTTCAGCGCATTGAGCGAGACGCCGGCCACGCTCAATGCCGACGAGGCGCGCCGCTTTGAGTGAGGGTGCCGCATCGAACGCACCGGAGCGGTTGCGGCGCTGGTGGCACTTGCTGGGCATTGCCTGGCTGCTGGTGCTGCTGGTGATGGGCGCGCAGCAGTGGCGCCTGTGGAGCCAGCAATCGCGGATCGACACCGACATCCTCGCCCTGCTGCCGCAGGATGCACACGACCGCCTGTTGAGCGATGTCACCCGGCGCATCGCCGATGGCAGTTCGCGGCAGGTGGTGGTGCTGCTGGGCAGCAAGGACGGCGCTGCCGCCAAGCGTGCGCAGGCGGCTTTTGCCGCGGCCATGGCCAAGGACGCCGATCACGCCTTGCTGGTGCCCAGCGGCTCGATCGAAGGCTGGTTCGATGAGGCGCGCGCGTTCTACGCGCCGTACCGTGACCGCCTGCTGACCCCGGCCCAGCGCGAGCAGCTGCAGGGCAGCGAGCCGGGCGCGTTGGCCGAACAGGCGTTGGCCGCGCTGTACGGCCCGATGGGCGCGCCGCGCCTGACCGACTGGCGGCAGGACCCGTTGTCGCTGTGGCCGCAGTGGTGGCAGCAGCAGGCGCAGGGTTCGGGACTGCGGCTGGGTGATGACGGCCTGCTCGAAGCCGAGGACAGGCATTGGGCCGCGCTGCAGTTCGACACGCCGGGTTCGGCGTTCCAGCTCGACGGCGAACGCCATCTTGACGGCCTGCTGGAACGTGCCGGGCAGGCAGCAAAAGCGGCCGCTCCGGATCTGGAGATCCTGCATGCCGGCGTGCCGCTGCATGCCGAAGCGGCCGCGGTGCAGGCCAACCAGGAGATCAACACGATCGGTTGGGGCTCACTGGCGGCGGTACTGCTGCTGGTGTGGCTGGCGTTCCGTTCGCTGCGGCCGATCCTGCTGGTGGCCGCGTCATTGCTGATCGGCTGTGGCGTGGCGCTGGCGGTGACCGTGCTGGTATTCGGCAAGGTGCACGTGCTGACCCTGGTGTTCGGTGCATCGCTGGTGGGCGTGGCCGAGGATTACGGCATCCACTGGTTCGCTTCGCGCCAGGCCGAGCCGGCTGATCGTCGCTGGAAACTGCTGCGGCACCTGCTGCCTGGCCTCTGGCTGGCGCTGCTGACCAGTGCGCTGGCCTACCTGGCATTGGGCCTGGCCCCGTTCCCGGGCCTGCGCCAGATGGCGCTGTTCTCAGTGGTCGGCCTGGCTGCCGCCTTCCTTACGGTGATCTTCTGGTTCCCGTGGCTGGATGGCGGTGAGATCCGCCAGACCCGTTTCTCGCAGTGGCTGGGCAACACGCTGGAGCGCTTCCCGCGGTTGCATGGCCGTCGCCCGGTGACGGTGTTCGTGGTGATCACGCTGGCGCTGTCTGCCATCGGCATCGCCCGCCTGCACAGCAACGACGACCTGCGCAGCCTGCAGTCTTCGCCGCCGGCGCTGATGGCGCAGCAGATCCGCCTGAGCCAGCTGCTGGGCATGCCCAGCCCGGCGCAGTTCTACCTGGTGCAGGGTGCGGACGCCGCGCAGCTGCTGCAGCGTGAGGAAGCGCTGACCGAACGCCTGCGTGTGCTGGCCAACGACAAGCGCATTGGTGGCTACCGCGCGATCAGCGACTGGCTGCCGTCGCCGGCACGCCAGCAGGCCGATGCCGCGCTGACCGCGAAGGTGGAACCGGGCGTGCTGGATGCGGTGTCCGAGGCGGTCGGCGAACCGCTGCCGCGCCCGGACTTCGCCGCGAAGGCACTGACCGCAGAGGCGTTCCTGGCCTCGCCGGCGTCGCAGCCGTTCCGTCATCTGTGGGTGGGTGAGGTCGGTGGGCAGATGATCAGCGTGGTGATGGTCGATGACCTGTCGCGCGCCGATGCGCTGGCCACCCTGCAGGGCGCGGCCGAAGGCCTGCCGGGCGTGCGCTGGGTGGATCGCACCGCCGACTTCTCCATGCTGCTGGGCCACTACCGCAAGCTGATGGGCGGGCTGCTGCTGGTCGGCATCGTGCTGGTGTTCGGCGCGCTGTGGCTGCGCTACCGCCGCCAGGCCTGGCGCGTGTTTGCGCCGACCCTGATTGCCGGTGCGCTGACCCTGGGCCTGCTGGGCCTGTTCGGCCAGCCGCTGCAGCTGTTCAACGTACTGGCACTGATGCTGCTGCTGGGCATGGGCATCGACTACGGCATCTTCCTGATCGAGCACCGTGGCGATGCCAGCGCCTGGCTGGCGGTGTGCGTGGGCGCGGCCAGCACCTGGTTGTCGTTCGGCCTGCTGGGCCTGTCGCAGACCCCGGCGCTGCGCGCGTTCGGCCTGACCCTGCTGTTCGGCATCGGCCTGGTCTGGCTGATCTCGCCGCTGTTCAGGCCGCCGCCGCACGACCTGCCGTCGGCCTGAGCCTGTTTCCCGACTTCCTTCTTTCCACTTGATCGAGCAACAAGGACGCACCGATGAATACTGCTGTGGATGCTGTCGAACGTACTGAAATCCTGATCATCGGTGCGGGCCCGGCCGGCTCGGTGGCCGCCGCGATGCTGCGCCAGCAGGGTCGCCAGGTGCTGATGCTGGAGCGTCAGCAGTTCCCGCGCTTCTCGATCGGTGAAAGCCTGCTGCCGCAAAGCATGGAGTACATCGAAGCGGCAGGCCTGCTGCAGGACGTGGTCGAGGCCGGGTTCCAGCACAAGAACGGCGCCGCTTTCGTGCATGGCGAGGCGCGTACCGCGTTCGACTTCAGGAAGAAGTTCTCGCCGGGTTGGGGTACCACCTACCAGGTGCAGCGCGCCGACTTCGACAACGTGCTGGCGCGCGGTGCCGAGCGCATGGGCACTACGCTGCGCTTCGGCGATGAAGTGCTTGCGGTCGAGCCGGGCGAGCATCCGGCGGTGACCGTGCGTCGTCCGGATGGCAGCGAGTACCGCATCGAGGCCGATTTCATCCTCGACGCCTCCGGCTTCGCGCGCCTGCTGCCGCGCCTGCTGCAGCTGGAATCGCCGTCCAACTTCCCGGTGCGCGGGGCGATCTTCTGCCACGTGCGCGACAACATTCCGGCCGAAGCGGACTTCGATCGCAACAAGATCCTGATCACCACCCATCCCGAGCACATCGACGTCTGGTACTGGACGATCCCGTTCTCCAACGGCTGCTGCTCGCTGGGCGTGGTCGCCGAGCCGTCGTTCTTCGAGCGCTACGAAGGCGACGACCTGCAGAAGCTGCAGGCCATCGTCGGCGAGGACCCCAACCTGACCCGGCTGCTGGCCAACGCCGAATGGGCGGTGCTGCCGGTGCGGCGGATCACCGGTTACTCGGCCAATGTCAGTTCGCTGTGGGGCCGGGGCTACGCCCTGCTGGGCAATGCCGGCGAGTTCCTCGACCCGGTGTTCTCCTCCGGCGTCACCATCGCCTTCAAGTCCGCGCAGCTGGCCAGCGAGTGCCTGGCGCGCCGCTATGCCGGCGAAACCGTCGACTGGGAAGCCGACTTCTCGATCCCGCTGCGCGCCGGTGTGAAGACCTTCCGCCGCTTCGTCGAAAGCTGGTACGAAGGCGGTTTCCAGAAGATCATCTACCACCCGCAGCAGCAGCCTGAAGTGCGCGACATGATCAGCTCCATCCTGGCCGGCTACGCCTGGGACACCAACAACCCGTACGTGGCCGACGAAAGCGGCCGCCGCATGCGCGTGCTGGAGCAGCTGTGCAGCGCCTGATCGCCCGTACTGCAGCGCTGTTGCTGTGCCTGCTGCTGGCCGCGTGTGCCGGCCGCATGCCCAAGCCATTGGTGGAGCTGCCGCCGCTGCGCCTGTCACCGGCCAGCCTGCCGGCGCCGCTGGCGCTGCAGCAGCAGCTGCATTTCCGCTTCGGCACGCATGAGCGCGACCTGGATGCTCTGCTGGAAGCCGATGCGCAGCAGGTGCAGCTGGCGGTGCAGGCGATGGGCCAGACCGGCGTGCGCCTGCAGTGGGACGGCCAGCAGCTGACCCAGCAGCGCGCGCCGTGGCTGCCGCCGCAGGTGCGTGCCGAGCGCGTACTGGATGACCTGCAGTTCGCGCTGTGGCCGACCGCGGCCATCGCCGCCGCGTTGCCGGCAGGTTGGCAGGTCAGCGATGACGGCCATCAGCGCAGCCTGTCGCGCGACGGCACGGTGTGGCTGCAGCTGCAGCGCCTGGACGATGGCAGTGTGCAGTTGGACAACCGCGCCGAAGGCTACGCGCTGCGCATCGAATCGATCGACATGGCCGGGCCGGACCGATGAGTGCACCGATCTACCTGAACGACCTGGGCGTGGTCTGTGCGCTCGGCGATGGCCGCGCCGCGGTGGCCTCGGCCATGTTCGCCGATGTGCCGGGCGGCCTCAGCGACAACGACAGCCTGCTGCCGGGGCGCACCCTGGCACTGGGCGAAGTGCGCACGCCGCTGCCGGCGCTGGAGGACCTGCCGGTGCCCCTGCGCGGGCGCAACAACGCGCTACTGGACGTGGCACTGGCGCAGATCGCACCGGCAGTGGCCGCCGCGATCGCCCGCCATGGCGCCGAGCGCGTGGCGGTGGTGCTGGGCACCAGCACCTCGGGCATCGGTGAATCCGAGCAGGCCCTGCGCAGCCACGCCGAGCAGGGCCAGTGGCCGACCGGGTTCGACTATGCCCAGCAGGAAATGGGCACCGCCGCGCAGTTCGTGCGCCAGCGCAGCGGCGCGCAGGGGCCGGCATGGACCCTGTCCACCGCCTGTTCGTCCAGCGCCAAGGCGCTGATGTCGGCCGCGCGCATGCTGCGCGCCGGCATCGTCGATGCGGTGATTGCCGGCGGTGCCGATTCGCTGTGCCGCTTCACCGTGGCCGGCTTCAGCGCGTTGGAATCGGTGTCGGCCCTGCGCTGCAATCCGTTCTCGCAGCACCGCGCCGGCATCAACATCGGCGAGGGCGCCGCGCTGTTCCTGCTTACCCGCGAGCCGGGTCCGGTGTGCCTGGCCGGGTGGGGCGAATCGGCTGATGCCCATCACATGTCGGCGCCGGATCCGCAGGGGCTGGGCGCCATCGACGCGCTGCAGCAGGCACTGCTGCGTGCGGGCTGGGGCGCCGACGAAGTGGACTACGTGAACCTGCATGGCACCGCCACCGGGCACAACGATGCGATGGAAAGCCTGGCGGTCTCGCAGGTGCTGGGCAATGGCGTACCGGCCAGCTCCACCAAGCCGTTGACCGGCCATACGCTGGGCGCTTCGGGTGCGATCGAGGCAGCGCTGTGCTGGATCCTGCTGGCCGAGAACCCGCAGCAGCAGCTGCCACCGCACTGGTGGGACGGCGTGGCCGACCCCGCACTGCCGGTGCTGCCGCTGGTCGCGCCGGGCTCCCGCCTGGCGCAGGCGCCGCGGCGGGTGCTGAGCAATTCGTTCGCCTTCGGCGGCAGCAATGCCGTGCTGGCGCTGGAGCGCCGATGAACACCCTGTACGCGATCGAGGACGTGGTGCCGCACCGTCAGGACATGTGCCTGCTGGAGCGCATCACGCAGTGGGACCAGGAGGCCATCGAGGCCGAACTGGTGGTGCCCGAAGCCGGGCTGTTCGTGGAGAACGGCGAAGTGCCGGCGTGGGTCGGCATCGAATACATGGCGCAGGCCATCGCGGCCTGGGCCGGTTGCCGTGCACGTGCGGCCGGCAATCCGCCGCAGCTCGGCTTCCTGCTTGGCAGCCGGCGCTACAGCAGCCGCTGCAGCGGCTTTCCCAGTGGCACCCGGCTGCGCGTACAGGCGCGCTGCGAGCTGTTGGGCGACAATGGATTGGGGATGTTCGCCTGCCGCATCCTGGCGGGCGAGGACGAATGGGCGACAGCCAACGTGTCGGTGTTCGAGCCGGCCGACGCGATGGCCTATCTGGAGAGTGGACAGGCATGACAGGGAATCGAAGTGTGCTGGTGACCGGCGCCAGCCGGGGCATCGGCCGGGCCATTGCGCTGCGCATCGCGCGCGATGGCTTCGACGTGGTGGTGCATTGCCGCAGCCGCCTGGAAGAAGCACAGGCCGTGGTGGCCGAGATCCAGGCCTTGGGCCAGCAGGCCCGCGTGCTGGCGTTCGACGTAGCCGACCGCGAGGCCGCACGCGCGGCGCTGGAGGCCGATGTCGAAGCGCACGGCGCGTACTACGGCGTGGTCTGCAACGCCGGCATCGCCCGTGATGGCGCCTTCCCGGCGCTGTCGGCGGACGATTGGGACCAGGTGATCCACACCAATCTGGATGGCTTCTACAACGTACTGCATCCGTTGATCATGCCGATGGTGCGGCGGCGCAAGCCCGGTCGCATCGTCACCCTGTCGTCGGTGTCCGGCCTGGCCGGCAACCGCGGGCAGGTCAACTACAGCGCCGCCAAGGCCGGCATCATCGGTGCCACCAAGGCGCTGGCACTGGAACTGGCCAGCCGCCAGATCACCGTCAACTGCGTGGCCCCGGGCCTGATCGAGACCGAAATGCTCAACGATGAAGTGATCGAACACGCGCTCAAGCTGATTCCCGCCGGCCGCGTCGGTCGTCCCGACGAAGTGGCGGCCACGGTGGCGTTCCTGCTGTCCGAGCCGGCCGGCTACATCACCCGCCAGGTGATCTCGGTGAACGGAGGCATGCTCTGATGGCTGCCGATCGTCGCGTGGTGGTCACCGGTGCCGCTGCCATCAGTCCGCTCGGCCACGACTGGCCCACCATCGAAGCGCACCTGCGCAGCTGCCGCAATGCCGTGCGCACGATGCCCGAATGGGATGTCTACGCTGGCCTGAACACCAAGCTGGCCGCGCCGGCGCAGGACTTCGAGCTGCCGCCGAACTACAACCGCAAGACCACCCGCTCGATGGGCAAGGTCGCGATCATGTCGGTGCGCGCCACCGAGGTGGCACTGCGCGAGGCTGGCCTGCACGAGCACCCGGTGCTGCGCAGTGGCCGTACCGGCGTGGCCTACGGCTCGTCCTCGGGCAGCCACGAGGCCACCGGCGAATTCGGGCGCATGCTCAACGAATTCACCACCGAAGGCATCAGTGCCACCACCTACCTGAAGATGATGAGCCACACCGCGCCGGTCAACATCGGTGTGTTCTTTGGTTTGTCCGGACGCGTCTACACCACCTCCAGTGCCTGCACCTCGGGCAGCCAGGGCGTGGGCGCGGCCTATGAGGCCATCCGCAGCGGCAAGCAGACGGTGATGGTGGCCGGCGGTGCCGAGCAGCTCGATGCCACCGCCGCGGCGGTGTTCGACACCCTGTTCGCCACCAGCGTGCGCAACGATGCACCACAGACCACCCCGCGCCCGTTCGATGCCGGCCGTGATGGCCTGGTGCTGGGCGAGGGCGCCTGCACGCTGATCCTGGAAGACCTGGAGCACGCGCAGGCGCGTGGCGCCACCATCCTTGCCGAGGTGGTCGGCTACGGCACCAACAGCGATGGCCAGCACGTCACCCAGCCCAGTGCCGACACCATGGCCCAGGCCATGCGCCTGGCGCTGGAGGATGCCGGGCTGGACGCGGCGCAGATCGACTACGTCAACGCCCACGGCACCGCCACCGACCACGGTGACATCGCCGAGACCCAGGCGACCGCGCAGGTGTTCGGCAGCCGCATCCCGATCAGCTCGCTGAAGAGCTATGTCGGCCACATGCTGGGTGCCTGCGGCGCGTTCGAGGCCTGGCTGAGCATCGAGATGATGCGCGCCGGCTGGTTCGCGCCCACCCTGAACCTGGCCGAGGTCGATCCGCGCTGTGGCCAGCTCGACTTCATCACCGGGCAGGGCCGCGAACTGCAGGCCGAATACGTGATGAGCAACAACTTCGCCTTCGGCGGCATCAACACCTCGCTGGTGTTCCGCCGCTGGCGCGAGTGATCCACCGCTTCACTGCACTGTTTCCGCTACCCACCCGCACCCTCGACAAGGAGATGTTCCGATGCGCCGCACCCTGATGATCGCCACGGCCACCGCGCTGCTGGCCCTGACCTCCACCGCCTCCGCCCGCGATACCCGCGTCGAGCAGTCCCTGCAGGAGCTGGTCAGCTCGCAGGCTGCCAAGGACGCCGGCATCGACGGCAGCGTGCGCTTCTACCTGGCGGGACAGCCGGTGAGCGTGCAGCAGCGCCTGGGCGAAGACGTGACCAACAAGAAGACCAACGCCGCCAACAAGAGCGACGCGGAGGCCTGCCGCTGGGTTGCGCTGTCGGCGCTGCGCGCGCTGCAGGACGGCGCCAGGTCGCGCGGCGCCAACGCGGTGGTCGACATCGTCAGCTATTACAAGAAGAACGAGTTCAAGAGCACGACCAACTACGAGTGCTGGGCCGGCACCTTCGTCGCCGGTGTGGCGCTGAAGGGCACCTACGCCAAGGTCAAGTAAGCGACCGTGCGGCGGCGGCGCTGCCTGAACGCCGCCGCCACATTGCTGAACCCCGCTGGGGAAACGCCGTCGATCACGCCGCCATCGTCGGCTGACGGCTTTCCCCGGTGTCGGCTTTCCGACACAATCATGGCTCTTCCCGGGTTATTGTCCCGCGGACATGCACGCCTACGTCTATAAAAGCCAACTCAAGCCCGACACCTACGTCTACGTTCCCCGACGCGATGATTTCAGCGCGCTGCCCGCGCCGCTGCTCACCTCGCTGGGTGCGCTCACCTTCGTCCTGGACGTGGCCCTGGATGCCCAGCGCCGCCTGGCCCAGGCCGATCCGGACAAGGTCCGCAGCGAAATGAGCGAACGCGGGTTCTACCTGCAGGTGCCGCCGTCGGTGGCCAGTCTGATGCCGCGGCACTATGACTGACGCCTCCCGTCCGCGCGTCCTGTCGATCGCCTTCGCCGTTGGCGCCGTACTGGCGTTGGGCGCTGCCGTGGGTGGCGTTCCAGGTGCGATCCTCGCCGCCCTGGCGCAGCCCGCGTTCGCGCTGGGTGTGTCGTGGTGGCGTCGCAGCCGCGCGCTGCTGCCGCTGAAGGTCGTCGCGCGCCAGGACCTGCCGGCGCTGCTGGCGTTGTGGGCGGCCGCACCGCTGCTGCTGGCGCTGCTGCTGGCCTGGCCGCTGGCGGCGCTGCGCGACAGCGGCAGCCTGGCCGCGGTGCTGGGCCTGAGCGTGCTGGTCAGTGCCGGCCTGCTGGCGGCATGGCGTACCTGGCCGTTGTGGAACGATGTTGAACGCCTGGACGGCAGCCTGGCCCAGCATTGGCAGGCGCTGGCCGGGCGCGACCTGACCGCGTGGCGTGGCCTGGGCGTGGCCGCGCTGGTGATTGCGCTGTCCGCACTGGTGGTGCTGCCGGCCTGGCCGGGCCTGCTGCCGGAAAGCGCGCGCTGGCCTGCCGCGCTGGCGGTGGTGGTGCTGTCGCCACTGCTGCACCTGCTGCTGCAGCGGGTGGCGCCAGCGCCGCTGGTGTCGCTGCGCTCGAGTCCGTTGACCGCGGCCAGCAGCGAGCGCGAACCGATGTTCGCTGCCGCCACCGAAACCGCGCCGCTGGAGGCGATGGCGCCGCAGGAGCTGACCCCGGCCCTGTATGAAGCCGCCCGCCAGGGCCGCATCGACCGTGGCCTGCAGCTGCTGCAGGCCGGTGCCGATCCCTATGCGCTGCCCGACCCCAACTGGCGCGACCAGCGCAGCCTGGCCGTACTGGCCGCAGTGCTGCCGGACCTGCGCCTGCTGCGCGAGCTGATTGCCCGCGGCGTCGACGTGAATGCGCCGCACCGGGGCATGACCCCGCTGCTGGCCGCCACCCGTGACAGCTGGCATGGCCGCCCCGAAGCGGTGATGACCCTGCTCGCCAACGGCGCCGATTCGCGTGCCACCGACAGCGATGGCAACACCCCGCTGCACCATGCTGCGCGCAGCTCCGACCCGGGTGTGGCCGCGCTGCTGCGTGATGCCGCAGCCGAAGTCGACGCACTGAACCACGATGGCTGGTCGCCGTTGGCGGTGGCCTGCCAGGTCGGCAACTGGCGCCTGGCGCGGTTCCTGCTCGAACGCGGTGCACGCAGCGAGCCGGCCGAAGGCACCCCGGTGCTGCTGGCTGCCGCCGCCACCGAAGACGACGATCCGGCCGGCGTGCAGCTGCTGCTCAAGCACAAGGCGCGGGCCGACGCGCGTGATCGCCAGCGCCGCAGCGCGCTGCATGAGGCCGCACTGGCTGGCCACGTCGAGATCATCGGCGTGCTGCTGGGTGCCGGCGCCAATCTGGAAGCGCGCGATGCGCTGGGCCGTACGCCGTGGCTGGAAGCGGCCCGTGCCGGTCGCGCTGCCGTGATCGAGCATCTGCTGCCGCACAAGCCAGACCTGGTCGCGGTGGATGGCGAAGGCCGCAACGCGGTGCAGCTGGCAGCGATGGCCGAAGATGTCTCGCCGCTGCTGATCAAGCGCCTGGTTGAACTGGGCATCGCCGCCGATGCCACCGATCCGGTCGGCCGCCGTGCGGTGGACTACGCCGCCGAAGCCGGTCGTTGGGCGATCGTGGCCCTGCTGGACCCGTCCTATCCGTTGCCGGCTGCGGTCAGCGATGGCCTGGCCGAGCGCGGCGAAGCGGCCAGCGCCAGCGGCCTGCTGCCGGACCGCCCGCCGTTGACCCTGCTGCGCGAGGCACTGGGCTTCGGCAACACCGATGGCATGGCGGCGCTGGCCAAGCTGTGCCAGCCGGAAGAACTGGGTGGCCTGCTGCTCGATCCGGAACTGGCACTGGAGCCGCGTGCGGTCGACTGGCTGCTCGGCCACGGCGCCGATCCCTATGTGCGTGACGCCTGCGCCGACACGCCGATGTTCGCGCTGCTGTCGCGCGGCATCGACGCGGTGCCTGCGCTGCAGGTGATGCTGCAGCGGGGCCTGTCCCCGGCCGGACGCGGTGGCCTGGCGCGCTTCCTGGCCGCCTGTGCGCAGCACGACCAGGCCGCCCGTGGCCTGGAACAGCTGGCACTGGAGCTGCTGGAACGTGGCGCCGATCCGTTCGCGGCCTCGCCGGCGGGTGATCCGCCGCTGTCGCTGGCGGTGCGTCTGGGCTGGCTGCGCCTGCAGCAGGCCCTGCTCAAGGCCGGTGTCGATCGCGAAGCACGCGACAGCCACGGCATGACCGCACTGCACCTGGCCACCGCATTGGCCCGCGAAGGCGCGCTGAAGCTGCTGGTGCAGCACGGCGCCTCGCCGGAAGCACGTGCCGCCGACGGCCAGACGCCGCTGGGTGTGGCGCTGTCGATCGGTCGCCGTGACCTGGCCGACTGGCTGGACTGGCGGGTGTGGCCGTTGCCGCGCCGTACCCTGCGCGAGGCCGATCTGCCGGCCGCCGCGATGGCCGGTGACGTGGATGCGGTGCGTCGCCTGATCGATCTGGGCTTCGCCGTTGATGCGGTCGATGCACAGGGCTGCACCGCGCTGCTGCGTGCGGCCGGTGGTGGCCATCTGGCGGTGACCGACCTGCTGCTGGCGCGTGGCGCCGATCCGCAGCACGCTGCGGCCAGTGGTGCGACGCCGCTGTCGGCGGCGGTCAGCATGCGCCAGGTGGATATCGTGTCGGCCCTGCTCGATGCCGGCGCCAAGCTGGAACACCGCCTGCCGGGCGGCGTGACCGTGCTGATGCTGGCCTCGGCGCTGGGCCTGCCGGACATCGTCGCGCGCCTGCTCACCGCCGGTGCCGACGTGCATGCCGGTGACGCGCAGCAGCTGGGGCCGCTGCATTGCGCTGCCCTGTACGGCTTCAGTGCGCGCGATCGCTCGCGCCTGCTGGCCCTGCTCGACACCCTGCTGCTGGCCGGTGCCGAACCGGACCAGGCCGCTGCCGGTTCGGTCACGCCGCTGCTGCTGCTGCTGGGCGCACGCGCCGAGCCGGGTACCGCGTGCGACGAGCAGGTGGTGATGGCGGCGGTGGAGCGCCTGCTGGACGAGGACGTCAGCCTGGACGTGCGTGATCCGCGCGGCTTCGGCCCGCTGCATCTGGCCGCGCTGCACGGCCTGCCACTGCTGGTGCAGCGCCTGCTGCGCGCCGGTGCCGATCCGGAAGTGCGCGACAGCCTCAACCGCAGCCCGCGCGAGATCGCGGTGATGCGCGGCTTCATCGACGTTGCTGGCGAGTTCGAACCGCGCGTGCCGGGCGTTTCGTCGATGGCGCGGTTCCTGCGCGACAACGGCTGACAGGCCGGGGTCGGATCCCTTTCCAAGGGAAAGGGCTCTGACCCCGACACCGCGCTGCCGGAATCTGCTGCGGCCGGCGCTACCGGGTCCACCATTGATCGGGTGGGTGCCGTCAGCGCTCCTTGTCGCCGTCGCTTTCCGCGTCGGCCTCGAACAGGTGCATCAGGTCGTTGCGTGCATCGCGCGAGGTCTGGATCACCGCGGCCTCGTCGTCGTAGACCAGGTACTGATCGCGCAGCAGCTGTTCGTCGTGTTCGCGGAAACGCTGCACATGCCGTTCGGCCACGTTCGGTGCAACGCCGAGCGCGGTCAGCACGCGCCCGCTCATTTCCAGACTGGTGCCGAATACTTCGCGGAACGGCTCGGCCGACATGTCCATCAGGCGCCAGGCATGCTGGCGGTTGCGTGCACGCGCCAGCACTGTCGCGTCCGGGTACAGCCGGCGCACCATGCGCACCGCGCGCAGGTTGGTTTCCGGGTCGTCCACGGTGATCACGAACACATCGATGTGCTCGCCGCCGGCCGCGCGCAGCATCTCCGGCCGGGTCGGGTCGCCGTAGTACAGCTGGTTGCCGAAGCGGCGCAGGTCGGCCACGGTGTCCGGGTTCGCCTCCAGCGCCACGAACGGCACCTTCTGCGCGGTCAACAGGCGCGCGATCACCTGGCCGAAGCGGCCCATGCCGGCGATCAGCACCTTGGGCCGGTTGTCCGGCGCTACCTTGTCAGCCTCGGCCGCCTGGCGCGGTGGGGCCTTTTCCTGGCCGAGCAGCTTGAGCAGCGCGATCATCAGCAGCGGCGTGATCGCCATCGACAGGCCGACGATCGCCACCAGCCGGTCATGGTTGGCGTTGCCCAGCAGGTGCGCGCGCTGCGCTTCGTTGAACACCACGAAGGCGAACTCGCCACCCAGCCACAGCACGCTGCCCAGCAGCAACGACTGCCGTGAACTGAGCCTGGCGATGCGCCCGATCACGTACAGCAGGCCGAACTTGACCACCAGCAGGATCGCCACGCCCGCCGCGATCAGCCAGGGCTCGGCGGCGATGCGGTCGAGGTCGATGCCCATGCCCACCGCGATGAAGAACAGGCCCAGCAGCAGGCCCTTGAACGGCTCGATCTGTGCTTCCAGCTCGTGCCGGAACTCCGAATCGGACAGCAGCACCCCGGCCAGGAAGGCGCCCAGGCTGGGGCTGAGGCCGGCTTCCTGCATGAACCAGGCGGTACCCAGCACCACCAGCAGGGCGGTGGCGGTGAACACTTCCGGGCTGCGGGTGCGCGCGATGATGCTGAACACCTTGCGCAGCACCGGTCGCCCGCACAGGATCACCACCGCCAGCGCACCCAGCGCCACCATCGCATCCTCGATGCGCAGGGTCTCGTTCTTCACCCCGCCCAGCAGCGGGATGGCCGCCAGCAGCGGGATCGCGATCAGGTCCTGGAACAGCAGGATGGCAAAACCCAGCCGGCCATGGTCGCTGTTGATCGCCTTGTGCTCGGACAGCAGCTGCAGGCCCACCGCGGTGGATGACAGCGCCAGCGCCACGCCCACCACCAGCGCGCTCTTCCACTGGAAGTGATCGAGCAGCAGCAATCCCCCCAGCACCAGCCCGGACAGCGCCACCTGTGCCGCACCGGCGCCGAACACCGAGCGCCGCATCACCTTCAGGCGTGCCGGCGACAGTTCCAGACCGATCACGAACAGCAGCATCACCACGCCGATCTCAGCGGCGCCGAGGATGCGGTCGGCGTCCTGCACGAAGCCCAGCCCGTCCGGGCCCAGCACCACGCCGGCCGCCAGGTAGCCCAGCACCGCGCCGAAGCCGAATTTCTTGAACACCGGCACGGCGATGACCGCCGCCAGCAGCAGCACCAGGGCCAGTTCCAGACCACCGCTATGCATGGGAATACCTGGTCATCGGGGGAGCCCGCTGTGCGTCCGTTCGGGTGGGGGAGGGCGTGGTGAGCACCACCGCGACATTATGCGCGCCGGTCTGTGTACGCACGAGAACAACCGGCCGGGCGTCGGTGCGGGGCTGCCGGGTTGACCTGCATGGCCCGCGGGTCCAGACTGCCCGCCGCTGGCGGCGCGTCCGTCGGCATACGCATCCCGGAGTCCCCAACCCATGTCCAGCGACAGTAGAAGTCGACCTCGTTCGACGCCAGCGATGGCCACCGCCTGACATCGGGACGGTTTGCCTGCGTTGGCGTTGCGCGAGGTCGCACCCCCACAAGGCAAAACCGATGAACCAGAAGCAATTGCTGCGCCAGGTGGCCGATGCCGCCGCACTGGCCGCACCGCTGGCGAACTACAACACCGCCGACGCGGTGGAATTCCTCAACACGCTGGAACTGACCCGCGCCGCGGAAACGCTGGCTGCGCTGCAGTTGCCGCGTGCAGTGAAGATGCTCGAAGCGCCGGAGCTGCATCGCAGCGGTGAGCTGGTGGCCGCGCTGCCACCGGCGCGGGCTGCGGCGCTGCTGGGCCTGATGGCCGACGACCGGGCCACCGACATCGTCCACGAGCTGGACGAAGAAGAGCGCGCGCGGCTGATCCCACTGCTGGGCACCGACGCCCGCCAGGCCATCCAGAAGCTGCTCAGCTACCCGCCGAACACCGCTGGCGCGCTGATGACCACCGAGTACGTGGCGGTGCCTGCCAGCTGGACCGTGGCGCAGACCCTGCAGCACATCCGCCAGGTCGAGCGCACCCGCGAGACGGTGTACGCGATCTACGTGCTGGAGCCGGCCAGCCAGCAGCTGCAGCAGGTGGTGACCATGCGCCGGCTGATCACCGGCCTGCCCGAGGAATCGATCCTGGACGTGGCCCAGGTCAATCCGCCGGTGACCGTGGATGCGCTGATGGACCAGGAAGAAGTGGCACGGCTGATCCGCCGCCACGACCTGCTGGCGATCCCGGTGGTCGACGCGCAGCAGCAGATGCTCGGCATCGTCACCGTGGACGACGTGCTTGATGCGCTGATCGAGGAATCCACCGAGGACGCGCACAAGTTCGGCGGCATGGAAGCGCTGGACAAGCCCTATATGCAGATCGGCTTCTTCGAGATGCTGCGCAAGCGCGCCGGTTGGTTGAGCGTGCTGTTCCTGGGTGAGATGCTGACCGCCAGCGCGATGCAGCACTACGAAGACGAACTGGCACGCGCGGTGGTGCTGACCCTGTTCATCCCGCTGATCATGAGCTCGGGTGGCAACTCCGGCTCGCAGGCCACCTCGCTGCTGATCCGCAGCCTGGCGCTGCGCGAACTGCGCCTGCGCGACTGGTGGAAGGTGGCCCTGCGCGAAATCCCGACCGGCATGGTGCTGGGCGCCATCCTCGGCTGCCTGGCCATCGTGCGCATCGTGATCTGGCAGCTGGGTGGCCTGCATGACTACGGCGAGCACTGGATCCTGCTGGCGATCACCATCGGCGCCGCGCTGGTCGGCATCGTCACCTTCGGTTCGCTGTCCGGCTCGATGCTGCCCTTCATCCTGAAGCGGCTCGGCTTCGACCCGGCCAGCGCTTCGGCGCCGTTCGTGGCCACCCTGGTGGACGTGACCGGCCTGGTGATCTACTTCAGCATCGCCGCGATGATCCTGCACGGCACGCTGCTGTAAGCCGGAACCACTGTGCTCCGGTAGGTGCCGACCTTGGTCGGCACGCAGGGGTCAGAGCCCATCGCTGTGCGAAGGGATCCGACCCCGGAGACCGGAGGCTTGCGCTGGATCATGCGCCCGATGCGCTGGTGCGTGTACCGTAGGCGCATGAGTACCTACCACCTGCAGTCCGTGTTCCGTCCGCAGTCGGTCGCGGTGATCGGCGGCAGCCCGCGCGAGCGCTCGGCCGGGCGCGCGGTGATGCGCAACCTGCGCGGCACCGGCTTCCCCGGCAAGGTGGCGTGGATCAATCCGCGGCATGCCGAGATCGATGGCATCCGCACGGTCAAGCGCTTGAAGGACCTGGACTGGGTGCCCGACCTGGTGGTGATCACCGCACCGGCGGCGATCGTGCCGCAGGTGGTGCGCACCGCCGCCGAACGTGGCGTGCAGGCGGCGATCATCCTCACCGCGCACCTGGGCGAAGGCCCGGGGTCGTTGTCGGAACAGGTGGAAACGGTAGCGCGCAAGCATGGCCTGCGCATCCTGGGCCCGCACTGCCTGGGTGTGATCGCACCGCATGCGCGGCTCAATGCCAGCATCGCCGCGCACTTCCCGCAGGCCGGCGACCTCGCGCTGATCTCCGAATCCTCGGCCATTGCCGCCGCGCTGGTGGAATGGGGCGTGGCGCGCTCGGTCGGCTTTTCTGCCGTGGTGTCGCTGGGCGACACGATGGACGTCGACTTCGGCGATCTGCTCGACTACTTCGCCACCGACTACCGCACTCGAGCCATCCTGCTCTACGTCGAGCAGATCAAGGACGCGCGCAAGTTCATGTCGGCCGCGCGTGCTGCGGCCCGCGCCAAGCCGGTGGTGGTGGTGAAGTCCGGCCGCGCCGAGCGTGTGCAGCCGGGCAGCCGCGATACCCATGTGCAGGCCCTGGCCCGCGCCGATGATGTGTACGGCGCGGCCTTCAACCGCGCCGGCCTGCTGCGCGTGGGGGCGCTGGACGAACTGTTCACCGCCGCCGAGTCGCTGGGTCGGTTGGGGACGTTCCCCGGTCGCCGCCTGGCCATCCTCAGCAACGGTGGTGGCGTGGGTCGCCTTGCGGTGGACCAGTTGATCGCGCTGCGCGGCACGCTGGCCAACCTGTCCGACAGCACCGTCGAGAAACTCGACGCGGTGCTGCCGCAGGGCTGGTCGCGCAGCAATCCGGTCGACATCGTGGTCGACGCCGATGGTGATCGCTATGCCGCGGCCATCGAAGCGCTGCTGGCCGACAACGAGAATGACGCGGTGATGGTGGTGAACGTGCCGACCGCGTTCACCTCATCGGCGGACGCCGCGCAAGCGCTCACCCGCACGCTCGGCCTGCGCCCGCGCCATCATCGCGACAAGCCGGTGTTCGCGGTGTGGCTGGGCAACGACGACCAGGCTACCGCCACGCTCAACGCGGCACGGGTGCCGACCTATCCGACCGAGGCCGAAGCCGTACGTGGCTTCCAGCACCTGGTGCGCTACCGCGAAGCGCAGAACGCGTTGATGGAAACGCCGCCCAGCCTGCCGCAGGACTTCAGCGTCGACACGGCCGCCGCGCGCACGCTGGTTGATGCCGCACTGGCCAACGGCCAGCAGTGGCTGGACCCGCTGGCCACCCATGAACTGCTAAAGGCCTATGGCATTCCCTCCGCGCCGGTGATGCATGCGCGCGATGCGCACGAGGCGATGGATCTGGCGCAGCCGCTGCTGGAGCGCGGTGCCACGGTCGCACTGAAGATTCTCTCGCCGGATATTCCGCACAAGTCGGAAGTGGATGGCGTGCGCCTGAACCTGTCCACGCTGCCGGCGGTGCAGAGCGCGGCCAACGCGATCCTGTCGCGCGCACGCCAGCTGCGGCCGGATGCACGCATCGATGGCCTGCTGGTACAGCCGACCATCGTCCGCCCGAAGGCGCGCGAGTTGATTGTCGGCATCGCCGATGACGCGACGTTCGGTCCGGTGATTGTGGTCGGTCGCGGCGGCACTGCCGTCGAAGTGATCAACGACAAGGCGCTGGCGCTGCCGCCGCTGGACCTGCGCCTGGCCCACGAGCTGATCGGCCAGACCCGCGCTTCGCGCATCCTCAAGGCTTACGGTGACGTGCCGGCGGCTGACGAGCGCGCACTGGCGCTGGCGCTGGTGAAGCTGGCACAACTGGCCGCCGACATTCCCGAAGTGCGCACGCTGGACATCAACCCGCTGCTGGTCGACGGCAAGGGCATCCTCGCCCTTGACGCCCGCGTGGCGGTGGCGCCGTCGCGCATCCTGCACAAGGGCCGCGGCCACCCGCGTTTCTCGGTGTTCCCATACCCGAAGGAGTGGGAGCGCACCATCGAGCTGTCCGATGGCGGCCGTGCCTTCGTGCGCCCGGTGCGGCCGGAGGACGACGCACTGTTCCGCGCGTTCTTCGCTCGTGTCAGCGATGAGGACCTGCGCCTGCGCTTCTTCCAGTCGGTGAAGCACTTCAGCCACGAGTTCATCGCGCGCCTGACCCAGCTCGACTACGCACGCTCGATCGCGCTGGTGGCGATCGAACCGCGCAGCGGCGAAATGCTGGGCGCGGTACGCCTGCACGCCGATGCCGATTACCACCGTGGCGAGTACGGCATCCTGATCCGTTCGGACCTGAAGGGCCACGGCATCGGCTGGCGGTTGATGGCGATCATGATCGAGTACGCCAAGTGGCTGGGCCTGGACGTGGTCGAAGGCCAGGTGCTGCGCGAGAACAGCACCATGCTGGCGATGTGCCAGAGCCTGGGCTTCAAGACGAAGCTGGATCCGGATGACCCGACGGTGATGATGGTGACCCTGCCGGTGCAGCAGGTCGAGGTGCCTGACGTTCCGCCGGTGGCTTGATTGCCGCCTGAGCCGGGCATGGGCTCGGCTCTACAGCTTCAACGCAATGGTTCCACCACCACCGCCGTGCCATAGCACAGCACCTCGGTCAGCCCGGTCATCACGTCGGTGGCGTCGTAGCGCATGCCAATGATCGCGTTGGCGCCCAGCTGCCGCGCGTGCTTGACCATGTCGCGGTAGGTTTCCTCGCGGGCCTGTTCGCACAGCTCGGTGTAGATGGTGATGTTGCCGCCGAAGAGGGTCTGGATGCCGCCCAGGAAGTTGCCGACGATCGAACGCGAGCGCACGGTGATGCCGCGCACTACCCCCAGATTGCGCACGACGCGATGGCCGGGCAGCTCGAAGGCGGTGGTGACCAGCGAATCGTCGAAGCGCAGCGCGGGCGGGGAGGGGATACCGCTGTTGTAGGGGTCTGCCATGGTCGCGTCCGTGTCGTTGCCTTCTGTAGAGTCGAGCCCTGCTCGACTGGCTGTGGAGCAGTCGAGCAGGGCTCGACTCTACAACGCAACCGCCCGTTGCGGCATGGCGCCGCCACCGCACCGGCGCGACAATACCCCCATGACCGACCGTATCCCCCTGTTGCTGCTGCCCGGCCTGCTCAACGATGCCGATCTCTGGCGCGCACAGCTGGCTGACCTGGCCGACATCGCTGATTGCAAGGTGGGCGACCAGACCCGCGGCGAAACCCTGCAGGGCGTGGCCGAGGACGTGCTGGCGCAGGCGCCGGAACGCTTTGCGCTGGCCGGTTTCTCGCTGGGCGGTTTCGTCGCCCAGCAGATCCTGCGCATCGCGCCGGAACGTGTGCTGCAGCTGGCGCTGATCGATACCTCGATCCATGCCGATTCGCCGGAACGTGCCGAGCAGCGCCGCAGCCAACGTGCCAGCGTGCGCCTGCCGGGAAAATTCCACGGCTTCGGTGACGTGCTGATGCGCAGCTACATCGATGCTTCTCGGCTGGACGACTACGTGCTGGTGCAGCGTGTGCGCGACATGACCGCGCGATTGGGCGCCGAAGTGTTCCTGCGCCAGAGCGCGCTGGAGCGCCGCGACGGCCATGACGTGCTGGCCGGCTACCGTGATCCGCTGCTGATCGTCTGCGGTGCGAACGACCGCATCACGCCGCTGGCGGTGAGCGAGGAGATGCACGCCCTGGCGCCGCATTCGCAGCTGGTGGTGGTGCCTGATTGCGGGCACCTGGCACCGATGGAAAAGCCGGACGAGGTCAGTGCGGCCATGCGTGGGTGGTTGCTGCAAGGCGAGGGATAGCGCTGCCTTTGGTAGGTGCCGACCTTGGTCGGCACGATGTGTCATCGACTGACCAGAGGCCAGCGCCGACCAAGGTCGGCATCTACCTGTAGAGCCGAGCCATGCTCGGCTGCAGGCGGCCAGGAGCCGAGCGTGGGCTCGGCTCTACAACAATGCCTCAATCCCAGGCCGGGGCAATCCCTTCCGGATTCGCCAAACGATGGCCGCGATCCAGCTTGGCGATCTGCGCCATGTCTTCGTCGGTCAGGCGTACGGCCGCTGCTTCCAGGTTGGCCGCCAGGTTTTCGCGCTTGGTCGACGACGGAATGACCGAGAAGCCCTGCTGCAGCGCCCAGGCCAGTGCAACCTGCGCCGGCGTGGCCTGGTGACGGCCGGCAATGGCCTGGATCACCGGGTCCTTCAGCACTTCGCCATAGGCCAGACTCATGTAGGCGGTGATGTGGATGCCGTTGTCCTGCAGGAACTTCACCAGCAGGCGGTTCTGCAGGTACGGGTGGATCTCGATCTGGTTGGTGGCGATGGCATCGGCACCGAGGATCTCGATCGCCTTGCGGGTCTGCGCGATGGTGAAGTTGGAGATGCCGATCGCCTTGGTCAGCCCCTGCGCCTTGGCCTCGGCCAGTGCTGGCAGGTATTCCTCCATCGGCACATCGACCTTGTCATTCGGTGACGGCCAGTGGATCAGCGCCAGGTCGACGCGATCGGTGCGCAGCTTCTCCAGACTGGTACGCAGGCTGGCCAGCAGCGCATCGCGCTTGAACTCGGTGATCCACACTTTGGTGGTCAGGTACAGATCATCGCGCGGCACGCCCGACTCGGCGATGGCCTGGCCGACTTCGGCTTCATTGCCGTAGATCTGCGCGGTATCGATGGCGCGGTAGCCGACCTCCAGTGCGTTGCGCACCGAGTCGATCACGGTCTGGTCTTTGAGGCGGAAGGTGCCGAGACCGAAAGCGGGGACAGTCATGGAAAGCTCCAACGGGGGAAGGGAGTAGCAGAAGGAAGAGGGTAGGACAGGCACCGCATGCATGCCGGCAACGGTGCATTGCATGAATCAATGCGCGGTGGCGGCAATGCCGTCGGCGCGGTGGTCGATGCCATCACGGCGGTCGAGGCGGCCGCTGAGCGCGGTCAGCACGTAGGCCAGTGCGACCACCAGCGCGCCCAGCCAGGGCGTATGCATCAGGCCGATGTGCTCCACCACCAGGCCACCCAGCGAGGCGCCCATGGCGATGCCAACGTTGAACGCGGCGATGTTCAGGCCCGAGGCCACGTCGGCCGCCTGCGGCGCGTAGCGCTGCGCCTGCTTGACCACGTAGACCTGCAGGCCGGGCACGTTGCCGAACGCCACCGCGCCCAGCGCCAGCACCGTCAGCAGCATCAACCAGGTGTTGTAGGCCGTGAACGTGAGTACGAACAGCACCAGGGCCAGCAATGCGAAGATGCGCTTCAGCGCGGGCACCGGACCCATGCGGTCGGCCATGCGCCCGCCCCACAGGTTGCCGATCGCCACCGACACGCCGTACACCAGCAGCACCAGGCTGACCGCATTGGCGGAGAAGCCAGTGACGTCCTGCAGGATCGGCGCCAGGTAGGTGAAGGCCAGGAAGGTACCGCCGTAGCCCAGCGCGGTCATCGCATAGACCAGCAGCAGGCGTGGCTGGCCCAGTACGGCCAGCTGCTGATGGAGGCTGGCCGGTGCGCTCTGCGGCAGGTTGCGTGGTACGAACAGCAGCGCGCCGAGCAGGGCGATCACGCCGAGGCCGGCCACCGCCAGGAAGGTCGCGCGCCAGCCCAGGTGCTGGCCGATGATGGTGCCCAGCGGCACGCCGGTCACCAGCGCCACGGTCAGGCCGGTGAACATGATGGCAATCGCGCTGGCGGCCTTCTCCTTCGGCACTACGGCGGTGGCGATGATCGCGCCGATCGAGAAGAACACGCCGTGGGCCAGGCCGGTGAGGATGCGGGCAAGGATCAGCGAGGTGTAGCCCGGTGCCAGGAAGGCGATGACGTTGCCGAGCGTGAACAGCACCATCAGCGCAACCAGCAGCGACTTGCGCGGCACGCGGCCGGTGAGCGCGGTCAGCACCGGTGCGCCGATGGCCACGCCCAGTGCGTACAGCGAGACCAGCAGGCCGGCCGAAGGCAGGCTGACCTGCAGGTCGCCGGCAATGGTCGGGATCAGGCCGACGATGACGAATTCGGTGGTGCCGATGGCGAAGGCACCGAGGGTCAACGCCAGCAGGGCGAGGGGAATGCCACGGATCATGACAGGGTCCAGCAGGAGGAAGAGGCTGCGCAGTCTGCGCTGCCGACCTTTGCGGAAAAACCGGTCTTCACGCCAATCACTCTTGCTGTGCAGTCAATAATAGGGGCATGAAGACGACGCTTGATGAAATGCAGGCCTTCCTGGCGGTGATCGACAGCGGTTCGATCAGTGCTGCCGCCGAGCAGCTGGGGCAGACGCCCTCGGGTGTGAGCCGTGCGCTGGGGCGGCTGGAGGACAAGCTGGGGATCACCCTGCTGACCCGCACCACCCGCCGCCTGCACCTGACTGCCGAGGGCGAGGCGTTCCTGCGCCATGCGCGCGCGATCGTCGATGCGGTGGAATCGGCCGAGGAACAGATGGCGGCGCGCCGCGGGCGCCCGGCCGGGCGCCTGCGGGTGGATGCGGCGATGCCGTTCGTGCTGCACGTGATCGCGCCGCTGGTGGCCGGTTATCGCGCGCGCTACCCGGACGTGCAGCTGGAGTTGAACAGTTCCGACCGCTACATCGACCTGCTGGAGCGACGCACCGATCTGGCGATCCGGATCGGGCCGCTGGCCGACTCCACCCTGCACGCGCGGCCGCTGGGTCGTTGCCAACTGCGGTTGGTGGCGAGCCCGGCCTACCTGGCCAGGCACGGTGAACCGGCCAGCGTCGCCGCGCTGGGCCAGCACACGCTGCTCAGCTTCAACGAGCCGGAATCGCTGAACCGCTGGCCGCTGCCCGGTGAGTCGGAGGGGTTGCTGCTGGTGCGCCCGGACATCGCCGTGTCCAGTGGCGAGACGCTGCGCCGCCTGGCGGTGGAAGGCGTCGGCATCACCTGCCTGTCCGACTTCGTCACCGATCGCGACCGCGCTGCCGGCACGTTGGTGCCAGTGCTGGCGGCGCAGACGCTGGATGTATACCAGCCGATCCACGCGGTGTATTACCGCAACACCGCGGTGTCGGCGCGGATCAGCTCATTCGTCGACTACCTGGCCGACGCGATGGCACAGAGCGATTACGTGCGCTGAGGTCGCCGGCCAGCGGCCGGCACTACCGCTCATCGCACGGGTAGTGCCGGCCGCTGGCCGGCAACCGGATCAATCAGGCCGCGCGTGCCAGTCCACCCTTCGCTGCCGCCGTGGTCGACAGATCGAACACATCCACCGCGTCGATCAACCGGTTCGCCTGTTGTTCCAGGCTGCGTGCGGCGGCACTGGCCTCCTCCACCAGCGCGGCGTTCTGCTGGGTGGTGCCATCCATCTGGATCACGGTCTGGCTGACCTGCTCGATACCTGCGCTCTGCTCCTGCGAGGCCGCCGAAATCTCGGCCATGATGTCGGTCACCCGCTGCACCGACGCCACGATCTCGGCCATGGTGTCACCGGCCTCGCGCACCCGCTGTGCGCCGTGGCCGACCTGTTCCACCGAGGTCTCGATCAGCGACTTGATCTCCTTCGCCGCAGCGGCCGAACGCTGTGCCAGTGTGCGCACTTCGCTGGCGACCACCGCGAAGCCGCGGCCCTGTTCACCGGCGCGCGCCGCTTCCACCGCGGCATTCAGCGCCAGGATGTTGGTCTGGAACGCGATGCCATCGATCACGCTGATGATCTCGGCGATCTGCCGCGACGAGGTTTCGATCGCGCCCATCGTTGCCACCACCTGGCCGACCACGTTGCCGCCGTGCGAGGCGACGTTGTGCGCGCCGATCGCCAGCTGGTTGGCCTGGCGGGCGTGCTCGGCATTCTGGCGCACGGTGGAGGTCAGTTCCTCCATCGATGCAGCGGTTTCTTCCAGGTTGGCGGCCTGCTGTTCGGTGCGGCGCGACAGATCATTGTTGCCGGCGGCGATCTCCGCCGCAGCCGTGTGGATGTTGCCGGAGGCGTGCTTGATGTCGGTGACGATGGTGGCCAGCTGCGCGGCAGTGGTGTTGGCATCGCCGGCGATGCGTGCGAACACACCCTGGAAATCACCGTGCATGCGCGCGCCAAGGCGGCCATCGGCGATCGCACGCAGCATGCTGGAGACCTCGCCCAGGTTCAGTTCAGTGGCCTGCATCAGGCGGTTCAGGCCATCGACCATCGCGCGGAAATCATGCTCGAAACGTGCGCTGTCGCCGCGCTGGCTGAAGTCACCGGCGGCGGCCGCTTCGGCCAGGCGGCGGATCTCGCCATTGATGGTGCCCAGATTGGCCTTGGCGGTATCCAGTGCTTCGGTGATCACCGCCTTCTCGCCCGGCAGCCGCTCCATGTCCTGGCTGAGGTCGCCGATGGCGTAGCGCCCCATGATCGCGATCGCGCGCATCTTGACCTGGATATGCGCGTCGACCAGTGCGTTGCTGTCGGCCACCATTTCGCCGAACGCGCCCGGGAAGGCACGGGCATCCATGCGGTGGCTGATGGTGCCGGCGTCATGCGCCTGTGCCATCGCCGCCTGCGCCTCCAGCACGCCACGCAGCGTCGACTGCACCGCCTGCATGGCCTGCGCGAGGCGACCGATCTCGTCGCGGCTGCGCACCTGCACAACGTGCTGCAGATCACCGGCAGCCACTGCACGCGCAGCGGCTTCCACCGCCAGCACCGGCTGCACCACGGCACGCCGCAGCCACCAGGCCAGCCCGATCAACAGCAGCACGGCAGCCAGCACGGTCAACGCCGCGCACAGCAGCAGGGTCTGCCGCGCCTGGTGCGAACGGGCCGCCAGCGCCGCCTCGGCCACCTGCGTGGCATGCGTGCTCAGTGCATCCAGTGCCGCCGCCACCGGGCGATCCTTGCCGCGCACGAGATTGTCGCCAGCGGCGGGATCGTAGCCGGCCTCGGCGAAGGCCTGCAGCGCTGCGTGGTAGTCCTGCTGCAACTGCGCGTGCAGGCCGATGAACGCCTGCGCCAGTTCACGCGTGTGCGCGTCCGGGCTCGTCACCAGGCCCTTGGCCAGCTGTTCGACCAGACGGCCCTCGCTGTCGAACGCGTCCAGGTGGCGTTGGCGCAACGCGTCGTCGTGGCCGCGCAGCAGCACGTTCTTCCATTCCTGCACCTGGCCGCGGAACTCGCGCTGCAGGCGTTCGGCATCGCGGCTGTGCGCGACTTCGGGTGGAACCTCGGTGGACAACTTCAACCAGGCGGAGGCCAGGCCGGCCAGAGCGCACAGCAGGACCACGGCCAGACCAACAGAAACCGCGCCGAGCAGCTTGGACTGCAGGCGCGGAGCACGGACAGACGCATTCATGGGGAAGAACTCTCGGGAAGGGGCACTGCGGTATCGACCCGCTGCGCACGCGCTGAAGTGCGACGCGCATCACATTCGTGTTTCGTTTAGCGATGTGAAGAAACTATTTCATAGGACAGATGTGTCCATATGGAACGAAAGCAGACCCTCGACAGGCGAATTAAATGTAACTATTGTTGTTACATGAAATCCGCGAACCCGCTTTCCGACGCCCTGCACGTGATGGCGCATCTGGTCGGGCATGCCCAGCCGCGCACCTCCGAACAGCTGGCGTCATGCCTGCCGACCCATCCGGTGGTGATCCGCCGCCTGCTGGCGCAACTGCACAAGGCCGGCCTGGTGCGCAGCACCCGTGGTCACGGCGGCGGCAGCCTGCTGGCCCGCGATGCCGCAGCGATCACCCTGCATGACATCTACCTGGCGGTGGGCGCACCGCCGCTGGTGCAGGTCGGTGCCCGCGATTCCGGCGGTGGCTGCCCGATCCAGCAACTGGTCAACAGCGCCCTGCTGGAGGGCGCACGTGAAGCACAGCGGCTGCTCGAGGCGCGGCTGCAGGCAACCACGCTGGACCAGCTCGGCGCCGACTTCGCCCGCCATCTCGCCCATCACCGTTCCCTGGAAGGTCACCATGAATCCTGATGTGCTCATCGTCGGCGGCAGCTATGCCGGCATCGCCGCCGGCCTGATCCTGGCCCGTGCCCGCCGCCCGGTCACCGTCATCGACGCAGGTTTGCCGCGCAACCGTTTCGCCAGCCATTCGCACGGTGTGCTGGGACTGGACGGCATCAGCGGTGCCGAGCTGCTGAAGACCGCACGCCAGCAGTTGCTGGGCTATCCCACGGTACGCTGGGTGCACGCCGAAGCAGAGCACGCCCGTACCACCGCCGAAGGCGTGGAAGTGCATACCGCCGATGGCCAGGTGCTGGCCGCGCGCAAGCTGTTGCTGGCCAGCGGTATCGTCGACCAGCTGCCGGCGCTGCCCGGACTGGCCGAGCGTTGGGGCAGCACCGTGCTGCACTGCCCCTACTGCCACGGCTATGAAGTCGGTGGTGGCGCCATCGGCCTGCTCGGTGGCCATCCGATGTCGGCCAGCAAAGCGCCGCTGTTCGCCGACTGGGGCAATGTCACGTTCTTCAGCATGGGTCTGGAGATCACCGATGAGGAACGCGCCGCCATGCAGCAGCGTGGCGTGCACATCGAGACGTCACCCGTGCTGGGTGTGCAGGGCGACCAGCCGACCTGGCTGGAAGTGGAGCTGGCCGATGGCCGCCGCATCGCCCAGCGTGCGCTGTTCGTACCGGCCACCCAGGCGATGGCCACGCCGCTGGTGCAGCAGCTGGGGTGCACATTGGTCGAGAGCCCGCTGGGGGTGCTGATCGAGGTCGACATGATGAAGCAGACCTCGGTGCCGAGCGTGTATGCCGCAGGCGATGCGACCACGGTCGGCAACATCACCCTGGCCACCGCCGAGGGCGTGCGCGCGGGGATCGGCGTGCATCATGCGCTGGTGGCCGAAGACAGCGTGCCGCGCTGAATGTGCCGGGGTCAGATCCCTTTCGCAGAAAGGGATCTGACCCCCGACGCGACGTGTTGCTCTGGTAGAGGCCGGCCGTGGCCGGCACCGTTCCATCATCCCTTCACGCACAGCACCTGGCGCAGGGTGTGCACCACGTCCACCAGGTCGAGCTGCGCCGCCATCACGTCGTCGATCGACTTGTACGCGGCCGGTGACTCGTCCAGCACGCCGCTGTCCTTGCGGCATTCCACGTGCGCGGTTGCTTCGCGATGCTGGGCCAGCGTGATCTGCTGGCGCGCAGTGCCACGGCTCATCACCCGGCCGGCACCGTGGCTGCAGCTGTGGAAGCTGTCCGCGTTGCCCTTGCCACGCACGATGTAGCTGCGCGTGCCCATGCTGCCGGGAATGATGCCCAGCTCGCCCTCGCGCGCGCTGACCGCGCCCTTGCGCGTCACCAGCAGTTCCTGGCCGTGGTGCGTCTCCTTCTGCACGTAGTTGTGGTGGCAGTTCACCGCCATCGCTGCCAGCTGGAACTTCGGCAGCCGGTGGCGCATCTCGGCCAGCACCCGCGACATCATTGCCTCGCGGTTCTGCCGGGCATAGTCCTGCGCCCACGACACCGCCTCGACGTAGTCATCGAACAGCGGCTCGCCCTCCATGAAGAACGCCAGGTCCTTGTCTGGCAGATGGAAGCCGAGCACGCGCCGGGCCAGTTCCTCGCGCGCCTTCTCGATGAAGTAGGTGCCGATCAGGTTGCCGGTGCCGCGTGATCCGCTGTGCAGCATCACCCACACCGTGTCCGTCTCGTCCAGGCACAGTTCGATGAAGTGGTTGCCGCCGCCCAGCGTACCCAGCTGGCGGTCGAGCTTGTCGGTGCGGATCCTGCGGTGCTTGTCCTTGATCTTCTCCAGACCGGCGGCCAGCCCGGACTGCACCAGCCGCGTGTGGATGCTGTCGGGCATGCGGTGGTGCTCGCCGCCGCGCCCGTTGCCGACCGGGATGCCGCGCTCGATGCTGTTGCGCAGCTGCCGCAGGTCATCGGGCAGGTCGTTGGCACGCAGCGTGGTGCGCACGGCGGCCATGCCGCAGCCGATATCGACACCGACCGCGGCCGGGATGATCGCACCGCGGGTCGGGATCACCGAGCCCACGGTCGCGCCCTTGCCCAGGTGCACGTCCGGCATCACGGCCACCCACGGCCCGACGAACGGGATCGCGGCGATGTTGCGCAGCTGCTCATGCGCCTGCGCTTCCAGCGGCACACCGTTGACCCAGCCCTTGATCGGCGTGGTGCCCTCGGCGTGCAGCCATTGATAGTTCTGTTGAGTGTCCATGTCTTTGTGTTTGTCCTTGATGGGCCGGCGGCGCGTCCCTGCGCCGCCGCGACCCCCTACCTGATCGTCACCAACTGCTTCAGCACGCCCTCCAGGCCGCCGAACACGGTGAGCTTGTCGATCTTCTCGGTGACCTTCTCCAGCGCCTCCAGCTCCTTCAAGCGCATCAGCACCGGGTTGTCCTCGATCAGCTTTGCGGTGTTGAGCTGCGAACGCGTGGCGTTGGCCTCCTCGCGACGGCGGATCACGCTGGCCTGGGCCTGCTTCTCGGCCAGCACCACACCGTTGAGGATCTCCTTCATCTCACCCGGCAGGATCACGTCCTTGATGCCCACGCCGAGCAGCCGCACGCCGTGGCCCTCGATCGCCGCCTGCACATGGGCGGCGATCTCGCCGTCCAGTGCGGCCTTGTCGCCCAGCAGCTCGTCCAGGCTGCGCGCGGCAATCGCCTGGCGCAGGCCGAACTGCAGCTGCCGGTAGACGAACTCGTCGGCATTGCTGAGCGTGCGGTGTGCACGCACCGGGTCGACCACCTGCACGGTCGCAGCCAGGTTCACCCGCAGGGTCACCTTGTCGCGGCTGAGCAGTTCCTGGCCGGACACGTCCAGCGAACGGGCACGCAGCTCCACACGCTCCACCGATACGTTGCCGTTGAAGTTCCAGAACGCGTGCAGGCCGGCGTCCAGCGTCTGCCGCAGCGTGCCATCGATGAACAGCAGGCCGACCGACTCGCTCGGCACGGTGCTGATCACTGCCACACGCGGCAGCACGCCCAACTGGCCCAGGCGCTGCTGCACGTCCGCCGGAACGCGCGGCTCGTCACCCAGCGCCATCACGCGCACCTGGGTGTCGACCGAACCCCGCCAGTACAGACGGCGGCTGCCCGGCGGCAGGACTTCATCGATGCGGCCGTTGCGCAGCAACAGGCCGACCTCGATGGCACCGACGTTGGCCAGCACGAAGTGCGTGTCCAGCGTCGCGCCCAGTGCCTCGATCAGGCTGTCCTGGTCGCTGCCGGTGTAGGCCGCGCCCTTGGATGCGGTGTGGATGTCCACGTGCGGTCGGCCGCCGAACAGCGACAGGCGGTGCACGCCCGGCAGCAGGATCTGCTGGAAGCGACGGTTGCGATACACCAGGCCGCGCTCGCCGTCGCCGATCACGACCTTGATGGTCCAGAACATGGGAGTCTCTCCTTGTATGGCTCTGGTGGTTCGACCCGATGGGAATGAATCGCCATGACCCGGGTCGATCAGGTCGTGGCACAGCCAGCTGCACACCACGTGCAGGCGGCGGAAGAGGGCGGCCATCGGCGGACGGTCCGCGCGCGGAGCCTTCGGTGCACCGGCTCTGCTGCCGTCGTCGTTCCCGGCAGGCGGCACCGGTGCGGAACGTGGCTGGCAGTAGCGGCGGGCCGGGGCCCGGCGTGCGGTCCGTTGCCTTCCACGTTCCTGCCCGAAGGCGATGTCCGTGGACGGCGACGATGGCCGCTGGGGCTTGCGCCCCGGGTGTTGCTTCAAGTCATGACGTGAGAGGTCATGTGGTTGGAGTGGGAGTCGAACCCACGACAGACGGAATCAGGATCCGTTGCTCTGACCAAGCTGAGCTATCCAGTTGGGGATCGCGCGGAATCGAACCGCGTACCGGCGAACCGGCGCCTGCTTCCAGCAGGCGATCCAGGCGATGGCATGTCCGCGACCTCCGGCATACGCCACGGCAACGCCGCGCGCACCAGCCCGTGGTGGAAACGGGACCGTTGGAGAATCGAGGGTGCAGGCCACCGACATTATCGCGAGCGATAATGTTTGGGTGCGATGCAGATAATGTCCAGGTGTCGCCAATCGCGCGAAGTAAATCCTTCGGCGGGGCGGGAAAAACCTGGGTCAGTGAGCGGCGGGTTGCCGCGCGGTGTGCAGTTCTGGCATCGCGGGTCCTTGTGCCGACGCAAACGAAAACGCCCCCGGGACTTGCGTTCCGAGGGCGTCGTCAAGCCTCGGAGATCGGGGTGGCCGATCTCCGCAGGGCGGGTATCAGGCCGTTGTCAGCTGGACTTCCTTGCCGAACGCGCGCGCCAGCACGTCCATGCGCAGGCATGGCAGCAGTTTGGCGATGGCGACGGAATGCGCGTTCAAGGGAAGTTTCCAGTGGTTGTTGAAACGAGGTGCGCACGATAAACCACGATTTACTCGTGCGCAACCATTTTTTTCAATTATTTTCTTCGGCATTGTGCGATGCCGGCCAGCGGCCGGCACTACACCTCAGCCTTCTTTGCTGGCGGCATCGAGTTGCGCGACATCCTGCACGCTCAGCGACACGTTCGCCGCCGCGAGCAGATCGTGCAGCTGCTCGACGCTGGTGGCGCTGACGATCGGCGCGGTGATCGACGGCCGTGCGATCTGCCACGCCAGTGCGATCTGCGCGGCACTGGCGCTGTGCTTGCTGGCCACGTCATCCAGCGCCTGCAGGATGCGCAGGCCACGCGGATTCAGATAGCGCTTCACCACGTTCTCGCCACGTGCCGGGCTCTTGGCCGCATCGGCCGGCGTGCGGTACTTGCCGCTGAGGAAGCCGCTGGCCAGGGCGTAGTAGCCGATCACGCCGATCTGTTCGCGCTGCACCAGCGGTTCCAGCTCCTTCTCGTAGCCGGCGCGGTCGTACAGGTTGTACTCGGGCTGCAGGGTTTCGTAACGCGGCAGCTTGTAGTCGGTGGATACCTTCAGCGCATCGGCCAGGCGCGTGGCGCTGTAGTTGGACGCACCGATCGCACGCACCTTGCCGGCTTCGATCAGGCGCCCGAACGCGGCCAGCGTCGCTTCCAGCGGCGTGGATTCATCGTCTTCATGGGCCTGGTACAGATCGATGACATCGGTCTGCAGGCGGCGCAGCGAATCTTCCACCGCGGCATTGATGTTGTCCGGGGTCAGGCCGGGGCGCTCGGCCCACTTGGCCACCTTGGTTGCCAGCACCACCTTGTCGCGCTTGCCGCTGCGGGCGAACCACTTGCCGATCAGCGTTTCCGATTCGCCACCGGCATTGCCCGGCACCCAGGCCGAATACACATCGGCGGTGTCGACCAGGTTGAAGCCGGCGTCGACGAAGGCATCGAGCAGGGCGAAGCTGGCCTTCTCATCGGCGCTCCAGCCGAACACGTTGCCACCGAAGGCGAGCGGACGTACATGCAGGCCGGAACGGCCCAGTTCGCGGGTTGCCGTCATGGGCACGGACTCCTTGAGGGAAGTGCTCCAGAATAAAACGCGTTGTGTGACCGTGCTGCGGCGGTGACCACAAAACAGTGTTCCGCGATACGCACGCAGCTAACGTTTTGTGAACACCTGGGACGCCGCGGCTGCTAGTCTCGCCGCATCTTCCGCTGGAGTCGCTCCGATGATGCCTGCTTCGTCCCTGCGTGGTTGCCGCCTGCTGCTTGCTTCGGCCCTGCTTGCCGCTGTTCCCGCGTTCGCCGCACCGGCCACGGTGGCACCGGCGAAGATCCAGGTCTCACCGGCCATCGATGCGGCGGTGAAGGCGTCGACCCGTGATGCCAACAACGTCAAGCGCGATGGCTTCCGTCATCCGGCGCAGACGCTGTCGTTCTTCAAGGTGACGCCGGAAAAGACCGTCATCGAGATCACCCCCGGCAACGGCTGGTACTCGGAAATCCTGGCGCCGCTGCTGCATGACAAGGGCCATTACATTGCTGCCGTGGTCGATCCAATGGCGGTTGCCGAAGGGCGCGGCCGTGACTACCAGCAGCGCAGCCGCGACAGCCTGGAAAAGAAGTACGCCGGTGCGCCGGCACAGTTCGGCAAGACCGCCGTGGTGGCCTACGATCCGGCCAAGCCGGTGTTCGGCCCGGCCAGTTCAGCCGACGTGGTGCTGACCTTCCGCAACGTGCACAACTGGCGCAAGGCCGGCCAGGCACAGGGCATGTTCCAGGGCTTCTTCAACGTGCTCAAGCCGGGCGGCGTGCTGGGCGTGGTCGAGCACCGCGCCAAGGCCGACGTGGCCGACGACGATGACACCGGCTATGTCGGCCAGCAGCAGGTGATTGCGATGGCCGAGGCCGCCGGCTTCAAGCTGGACGCGCGCAGCGAGGTCAACGCCAACCCGCGCGACACCAAGGACCACCCGAACGGCGTGTGGACGCTGCCGCCGACCAACCAGCACGACAAGGCCGATGATGCGAAGTACCAGGGGATCGGCGAAAGCGACCGCATGACCCTGCGCTTCATCAAGCCGTAAGGCGGTAGCGCCGGGCTGGTGCATGTTGACGCTGTAGAGCCGAGCCCATGCTCGGCTGCTGTTGCGTTCCGCCGCGCTGTGCGCGATGAGCCGAGCATGGGCTCGGCTCTACAGCCGAGTGGCGCGTGGCGCGGCGTGGGACACTATCCCACCCGCCGCCCGTCGTGCCCGCAATGCTGATCGCCTTCAACAAGCCCTTCAACGTGCTCTGCCAGTTCACCGACCGCAGCGTGCCGCCGCGGCCGACCCTGGCCGGGTTCGGCCTGCCGCCGCGCGTGTATGCCGCCGGTCGCCTGGACCATGACAGCGAGGGCCTGCTGCTGCTGACGGATAACGGCACGCTGGCGCACAAGCTGACCGACCCGAAGCACAAGGCCGACAAGACCTACTGGGTGCAGGTGGAAGGCATGCCCAGCGACGAACAGCTGCAGCAGCTGCGCGAAGGCGTGGTGCTCAATGATGGGCCGACCCTGCCGGCGAAGATCGAGCGCCTCGATCCGGCGCCGTCGCTGTGGACACGCGATCCGCCGGTGCGCTTCCGCAAGACCGTGCCCGATGCCTGGCTGGCGATCACGATCCGCGAGGGCCGCAACCGCCAGGTGCGGCGGATGACCGCGGCGGTGAACCTGCCGACGCTGCGGCTGGTGCGGGTGTCGATGGGGCCGTACCGGCTGGATGACCTGCAGCCTGGGCAGTGGCGGCAGATCGGTTGATACGGAAAGGGCCGGACGCCTTGCGGCGTCCGACCCTCATGCCGTGCCTTGGGGTCAGAGCCCTTCCTGTGGAAGGGATCCGACCCTGGATCGGGGTCAGACCCCTTCCGCAGAAAGGGCTCTGACCCGGGCAGACTCACGCATCGCTGCCGATATCGCTGTGCTCGTCCACCACGGTGTCGTTGCGGCGGTCGCGTGCGCTGATGCGCTGCGCCTGCCCGTTCACCACGTGGCCATTGGTGGCCTTCTTCTTCTGCTGCTTGCGGTACAGCGCATAGCCGAGCAGGCCGACACCCACCGCGGCAGCGGCCACGGCCACCGCCGGATTGCGGCGCACGAACTTGGTGGCGGCCTTGCCGCCGGTCTTCACTGCGCCGATGGCGGCGCCGGTCTTGATCCAGTCCGCATTGCGCAGGCTGCCACCGGCGCTCTTCAGGCCATCGCCGGCGGTGTGGGCCAGCTCCAGGGCGCGCTCCAGAGCGCGGTCGGTGATTACGGTCAGCTTGCTCATGCGGGGGTCCTTTGCCTCGGGTCGAAGTCCAGTGTCGCGTGTTGCCCGTAAACGGTATGTCAGCCGGGGTGGCACGTGGTGTGACTTTACCGCAGCCATTCAGGATCAGGCAGGGTGGCGTCGGATCCCTTTCCCTTGGGAAAGGGCTCTGACCCCAACCGCCACGCCCGGGGTCAGGGCCCTTTGCGTTGCAAAGGGATCCGCCCCCCGCCCTCAGGTGCCACGCGGCTTGGCCCGATGCGTGGCCGTCGCTGTCCACGGATCATCCGGCCACGGATGCCGCGGGTAACGGCCCTTCATTTCCTTTTTCACTTCCGCGTAGGTGTTTTCCCAGAAGTTGCGCAGGTCCTGGGTGACCTGCAGCGGGCGGCCACCGGGCGAGAGCAGGTGCAGGGTGAGCGGCACGCGGCCGTCGGCGATGCGCGGCGTGTCGGCCAGGCCGAACAGTTCCTGCAGTTTCACCGCCAGCACCGGGGGCAGCGGTTCGCCGCTCTCGCTGTCCAGCGCGTAGGTGATCGGCCGCTCCAGCCCGGAGGGCACGGTGATGCGGGTCGGTGCATGACGCTCGACCAGCTGACGCTGTGACCACTCCAGGGGCGACTTCAGCGCTTCGCCGAAACTGGCCTCGTCCAGCGCATCCAGGCGGCTCTTGCCGGCGAACGCGGGCTGCAGCCATTGCGCACGCGTGGCCAGCAGGGCGTCGTCGCTGCAGTCGGGCAGGTCCAGCTCCGGCATCCAGCGCCGCAGCGATTCCACCCGTGCCTGCCACTGGCGCAGGCCTTCGGTCCACGGCAGCGCCTGCAGGCCGAGCTCGGCCACCGCGTCGGTCAGGGCCTGTGCGGCGTGCTGCGGATCGACCCGGCCGGCCGAGCGGCTGTCCAGCACGATGCGGTCGAAACGGGTCTCGCGCAGTGCCACCAGGGCGCGACGCTCGCTGTCCCAGCGCACCACGTCCTCGGTGACGAACCGCTCCGGCCACGCCTTGCGCAGTTGGCCCTCGTCCACCGGTGCGGCACGCAGCAGCAGCGCGTCGCGCGCCTCGAAGCGCAGTTCACTGGCTACCAGCCACGGTTCGCCACGCAGGTCGCTCAGCTCGTGCAGCCGTGCGCTGCGACCATTGGCCAGCAGGTAGCGCAGCGGATCGCTGGGGTGCTGGACACCGATGCGGTCGGGGAACGCATGTGCGAGCAGATCCCCCAATTCGTGCGCCTCGATGCTGGCCGGCGGCGTGGCCTCGCAGCGCAGGCGACGTCGCCATTGTTTGGCGGCGGCATCGATCGCGGCCAGGCCGCTGCGGTTGGCGTCGCCCGGTGCGCGGCCACTGCGGAATGCCGCCAGCGCACGCCAACGCGCGGCCAGCGCATCACCGCCCTGGCGCAACGGATCACGCGCGTCCAGCAGGGCGGCCAGGTCGGCAGCCAGCGCCTGCCCCCGTCCATCGGGCGCGGCCAGCAGCATCGCCGCCATCCGCGGATGCGTGCCCAGCGCCAGCACACGGCGGCCAAGTGCGGTGATCGCACCGCTGCTGGACAGCGCGCCGAGCCGCTGCAGCAGTTCGCGTGCCGCGCCCATCGGGCCGGCCGGTGGCGGATCGAGGAAGCGCAGGTCGCTGCTGCCCCAGGCCGCCAGTTCCAGCGCCAGTCCGGCCAGCTCGACCTGATCGATTTCGGCGCGGCGCTGCGGCTCCAGTCGCTGCGACTGCGGCCACAGCCGCCAGGCCACGCCTTCGGCGACGCGACCGGCACGGCCCGCGCGCTGGTCGGCCGACGCCTGCGCGATGGCCACCACGTCCAACCGGGTGAAGCCGCTGTTGGGGTCGTAGCGCGGTTCGCGCGCCTGGCCGCTGTCGATCACCACGCGCACGCCGGGCAGCGTCACCGAGGACTCGGCCACGTTGGTGGCCAGCACCACGCGCCGACGACCATCGCTGGCCGCCTGCAGCACCCGCGCCTGTTGTTCCACCGGCAGTTCACCGTGCAGCGCCAGCACTTCGACGCCGGCATCCAGTGATTCCTGCAGGCCAGCCTGCACCCGCGCGATCTCGCGCTGGCCGGGCAGGAACACCAGCAGGTCACCGGGGTGTTCGGCCAGGGCCTGCTGCACCGCGCGGCGCACCTGCAGCTCCAGCGCCTCATCGCGGCGCGCCGGGAAATGGCTGATCGCCACCGGGTAGCTGCGGCCTTCGCTGCTCAGCCGCGGCGCATCCAGGAAACGGGCCAGGCGCTCACCATCCAGCGTCGCCGACATCACCACCAGGCGCAGGTCATCGCGCAGCTGTGCCTGCACGTCCAACGCCAGCGCCAGGCCCAGATCGCCACTGAGGTGGCGCTCGTGGAACTCGTCGAACAGGATCGCGCCGACCGCTTCCAGCATCGGGTCGTCCTGCAGCATGCGGGTCAGGATGCCTTCGGTGACGACTTCAATGCGGGTGCGTGCCGAAACCTTGTTCTCGAAGCGGATGCGGTAGCCGACCGTGCCGCCCACCTCTTCGCCCAGCTGCCGCGCCATGAACAGCGCGGCGCTGCGTGCGGCGACCCGGCGCGGTTCCAGTAGGATGATCTTCAGCCCCTGCAGCCACGGTGCATCGAGCAGCGCCAGCGGGACCTGGGTGGTCTTGCCGGCGCCGGGCGGCGCCTCCAGCACCAGCCGCGGCTGCGCGGCCAGATGCTGCTGGATCTGTGGCAGCAGCGGGGAAATCGGGAAGAGCGGGGCGTTCATGTGCAAAGGATAAGGGGCCACGGCGGCCGCAGGTACAATGCGCGGGCACTTTTCCCCCGCGATGACCATGCACCTGATCGATATCGGCGCCAACCTGACCCACGACTCCTTCGACCGTGACCGCGATGCCGTGCTTGAACGCGCACGGCAGGCCGGCGTGGTGCAGATGGTCATCACCGGTGCCAGCCGAGAGCACTCGCCACTGGCTGTGCAGCTGGCGCAGCAGCACCCGGGCTTCCTGTACGCCACCGCTGGCGTGCACCCGCATCACGCGGTGGAGTACACCGAGGAATGCGACGCCGAGATGCGCGTGCTGCATGCCCACCCGGAAGTGGTGGCGGTGGGTGAGTGCGGGCTGGACTACTTCCGTGACTTCTCGCCGCGCCCGGCCCAGCACCGCGCGTTCGAGCGCCAGCTGCAGCTGGCCGCAGACAACGGCAAGCCGCTGTTCCTGCACCAGCGCGACGCGCATGCCGATTTCATGGCACAGATGAAGAACTTCGAAGGCCGTATCGGCCCGGCGGTGGTGCATTGCTTCACCGGCGAGCGTGACGAGCTGTTTGATTACCTGGACCAGGACTGGTACATCGGCATCACCGGCTGGCTGTGCGACGAACGCCGTGGCGCGCACCTGCGCGAGCTGGTGAAGAACATCCCGGCCAACCGCCTGATGATCGAGACCGACGCGCCGTACCTGCTGCCGCGCACGCTGAGACCGATGCCGAAGGACCGCCGCAACGAACCGATGTTCCTCTCGCACATCGTGGAAGAACTGGCGCGTGACCGTGGCGAGGACGTGGCGGTGACCGCCGCGAATGCAACTGCCGCGACGCGTACGTTCTTCCGCCTGCCCGACGCGGGTTGATCAGGTAGTGCCGGCCGCTGGCCGGCAGCAGCATGAACGCCGCAAAAATCGCGCGATTGCCGGCCAGCGGCCGGCACTACCGGAGCAGGTCGCGCAGGCCCTCACGGTAGCTTGGGAAGCGCGGCTGCCACCCAAGCGCTTCACGCGTGCCACGACTGTCGATGCGCTTGCTGCTCTCGTAGAAGCGCCGCAGCGTTGGGCTCAGCACCGGGTCGTCCCAGGCCACGGCAGGCGGCATCGCAAACCCGCCCAGCTGCGCGGCGAAGGCCAGTACCTGCTGCGGCGGTGCCGGCTCGTCGTCGGCCGGCAGATACAGCCCATCCACGCACGGCCGCTGCATCGATGCGATAACGACCGTTGCCAGGTCATCCACGTGCAGTCGGTTGAATACCAGCCCAGGACGTACCACGTGGCGCGCACGTCCCTGCGCCAGCTGCAGCAGGGCATTGCGTCCGGGACCGTACAGGCCGGGCAGACGGAACACCGCCGACGCGACGCCACGTTCTTCCGCAAGCGCACGCCACTGCGCTTCGGCCCGCAGGCGCTGCACGCCGGCTGCTTCTGTGGCATCGGCTGCGCTGCGCTCGTCGACCCAGCCGCCGGCCCGATCGGCATAGACCGACGTGGATGACAGATAGCCCACCCAGTGAAGTGCTGGACTTTCCTGCAGTGCCGGCAGCAGCAGACGCAGTGCCGGGTCACCCTCGGCATCGGGCGGCACGCTGCACAGCACGGCCTCGGCCTGCGCGATCTCACCGAGCAGAGCGGGCGATGGCGTGGCGTCGGCACGTAGCTGATGGCGCAGCAGGCCATCGTGCGGTGCTGATGCCAGGTCGCGCACCGTGCCGGCCACGTGTACGCCCAACGCCCGCAGATGCGTGGCCAGCACGCACCCGCTCCAGCCCATGCCGAGGATCAACACCCGCGCGGGCAGGGCGTTGGCCTTCGTCGTATCGCTCACGCGCCGCGCAGTGCCTGGTAGGCCTGCAGGCTGCTGTAGGCGACCTGCAGCAGCAGAGCTTCCTGGTCGGCCTTGCGCGCGCGCGCCAGCATGTCGCCGACGATCTGTTCTGCCTCCACCTGCTGGCCGGCTTCCAGATCGCGCAGCATCGACGCCTTCAGTGCCGAGCCGGCCTGGGTCAGGGTGCCGCGTGCGGTGTCCTGCGCGGCATCAGGAATCGGTTCACCGGCAGCCTCGGCCACGGCCAGGCACTCGTCGTACAGGCCACGCACGAGCGCCTCGCCATCATCGGTGGCGACGATGCTGCCGATATCCGCGCGCAGCAGGCAGGTCGCGGCGGCCAGCGCGGTCAGGAAGGTGTACTTGATCCACTGTTCCTGGCCGATGTGCTCGCTGGCCAGGTGATCGAGGTTGGCCTGCGCGCAGGCGGCGGCGAAGGCACGCATGCGTTCGGAGATGGCACCGCCGTCGCGCTCGCCGAAGGTGAGCTTGGCCGGCTTGCCCAAGTGCAGCACGGCGCCGTCGGGGGCCTTGGTGGCACTGATGAAGCACAGGCCGCCGAGCACAGCGTCGCGGCCGAAGCGCAGGTCCAGCGCGTTGTAGTGATGCAGGCCGTTGAGGACCGGCAGCACGGTGGTGTTCGCGCCCACGGCCGGAGCGATGGCGTCGATCGAGCTGTCGAGGTCGTAGGCCTTGCAGCTGAGGATGACCAGGTCGAACGGCGTCTGCGCGGCCAATGCGGGTAGCGCATCGGCGGTGACGTGCTGCACCGGGAAGCTGGCATCGCCGAGTGGGCTGCGGATGACCAGACCATCGCGGTCCAGCTGGGCGGCGCGTGCGGGGCGCACGAGGAAGGTCACGTCTACGCCGGCCTGGGCCAGGCGACCACCGAAGTAACCGCCGGTACCGCCGGCGCCGAGGATCAGGATGCGCATTGCACGTTCACCGTTTTCTGGGGAATCAGACCTGCGATTGTGCCGGAGATTGCAGGCAAAAAAAGAGCCGAGCATGGGCTCGGCTCTACAGGTAATGCCTTGTCCGCGCAGGGCGCGGATCTACCGTGTCGACCAAGGTCGACACCCACCAACAGCAGCGGAGAACGCCGTCCCGGCAGGTTGCAGGAATTTGTCGAAGGCGGGGTGGATCCGATTGCGGGAGTGTCCGCGGCATGGATGCCGCGGCCAAGCCCCCAGGGATGGGTTTACGGCGTCTCCCGCAACCGGACCCACCCCGCCATCCCAAGGATAGTCAGCTTTTGCCGTTGAAGTTGACGTTGATTCGGCGGGTGCAGGGCCGCAGGCCCTGCAGGCACCCCTCAGCTGCGCATGCCCACGCCACGGCGCAGCAGCCACAGCGCCAGCGCCGTCAGCGCCACCACGAAGCCGAGCATCAACCCGTAGGCCACCGGCAGCGGCACGTCACTGCTGCCCAGCAGGCCATAGCGGAATGCATTGACCATGTAGAAGATCGGGTTCGCGTGCGTGGCCGCTTCCGCCCAGCCCGGCAGCAGCTTCACCGAATAGAACACGCCACCCAGGTAGGTCAGCGGGGTCAGGATGAAGGTCGGCACGATCGCCACGTCATCGAACTTCTTCGCATACACCGCGTTGATGAAACCGGCCAGCGAGAAGATCGTCGCACCCAGGATCACCGTGGTCAGCATCACCAGCGGGTGCGGAATGCGCACCGGGGTGAAGAACATCGCGATGATCAGCACGATCACGCCCACCATCAGCCCGCGCAGCACCGCACCGGCCACGTAGCCCCACAGGATCACCCAGTTCGGCATCGGGCTGACCAGCAGCTCTTCCACGTGGCGGCCGAATTTGGCACCGAAGAACGAGGAGCTGATGTTGCCGTAACTGTTCTGGATCACGCTCATCATCACCAGGCCCGGCACGATGAACTGCATGTAGGTGTAGCCGCCCATGTCCCCCACGCGCGACCCGATCAGGTTGCCGAAGATCAGGAAGTACAGGGTCATGGTGATCGCCGGCGGCACCAGGGTCTGGCCCCAGATGCGCATGATGCGGGCGACTTCGCGGCGCACGATGGTCATCAGTGCGATGCGGTTGCGCTGGCCGTCGGTCAGCTCGGTGGTGCTCATGCAGGCTTCTCCAGGTTGCCGGTGAGGCGCACGAACAGCTCCTCCAGGCGGTTGCTCTTGGTACGCATCGATCGCACGCGGATACCGGACTCGTTGAGCGTGGCAAACACGCGGTTGAGGTCCATTGCGCGCGGCATGTCGATGTCCAGCGTGTGCGGGTCCGGTGCGGTCAGCGTCGCGCCCTCGATCACCGGCAGCTGCGCCGGCAGGTCACCGTCGATGTCCAGCAGGAAGCCTTCCACGTCCAGCTTGGCCAGCAGGGTGCGCATCGGCCCCTGCTCGACGATCTGGCCATGGTTGATGATCGCCAGGTGGCGGCACAGGTACTCGGCTTCTTCCAGGTAGTGCGTGGTGAGGATGATCGTGGTGCCGGCGGCGTTGATCTCCTTCAGCACGCGCCACATGTCGCGGCGGATCTCGATGTCCACGCCGGCGGTCGGCTCGTCCAGGATCAGCAGGCGCGGGCGGGTCATCATCGCACGGGCGATCATCAGCCGGCGCTTCATGCCGCCGGACAGCGTACGGCTCATCACCTGTGCCTTTTCCCACAGGTGCGCCCGCTTCAGTTCCTCTTCGGCACGCTGCTCGGCTTCCTCGCGCGGCACGCCATAGAAACCGGCGTAGTTCACCAGGATGTCGAAGGGCTTTTCGAACAGGTTGAAGTTGATCTCCTGCGGCACCAGCCCGATCAGGCGCATGGTGGCGCTGCGGTTGCGCACCAGGTCGCTGCCGAACACTTCCACCTGGCCCTCGCTGAGGTTGACCAGGGAGCTGATGATGCCGATCAGGGTGGACTTGCCGGCACCGTTGGGGCCGAGCAGGGCGAAGAAGTCGCCCGGGGCCACTTCCAGGGAAACCCCCTTCAGGGCTTGGGTGCCGTTGTCATAGGTCTTGCGCAGGTCGCGCACGCGCAGGGCGGGCGCCGTATCGTTCTGGGATGCCAAGCTCGAAGCCTTCGCGCCCATGGGCTGGCGCTGGAGAGGGGCGGGGAGGGGCTATTATAGAAGACCCCGAGGGCTTGCCCCGGCTACACACTGTCCCGAAAAGTCGTGCCTGTTCAATTCCCCCTCAAGCTGGTCGGTTGCCGCATGCTGGCCCCGACCGTCGGCCACTACCAGTTCGTGCGTGACGATGGGCAGCCGCTGGATTTCCAGCCCGGTCAGTTCATCCAGGTCCATTTCAGCTACGCCGACGGCACCGAAACCAAGCGCAGCTACTCGCTGGCGACCATCCACGACCACGCGTTGGGCCCGGGCGAAGCGGTGGATATCGCGGTCAGTTTCGTGCCCGGTGGCGCCGCTACGGCGCTGTTCGAGGCGCTGGAGCAGGGCGGCCAGATCAGTGCGTCCGGCCCCTACGGCCGGTTCTGCCTGAACCCCGGCGATCACAACGCCCGTTACCTGCTGATCGCCACCGGTACCGGCGTTACCCCGTACCGCTCGATGCTGCCGCTGCTGGAAAAGGCCATGGCCGAACGCGGCGTGCAGATCGTGCTGCTGCAGGGCGCGCGCAGCCCGGGTGAGCTGCTGTACAGCGAAGACTTCTACAGCTTCGCCGAAAAGCACCCGAACTTCCGCTATGTTCCGTGCCTGTCGCGCGAACTGCCGGCCGAACCACACCCGGACGTGCAGCACGGTTACGTGCAGCAGGCGCTGGCCGGATTCACCCCGGACCCGGCCACCGACATCGCCTACCTGTGCGGCAACCCGGACATGGTCGATGCCTGTGCCGAACTGCTGAAGGCCGCCGGTCTGGGCAATCCGCAGATCCGCCGCGAGAAGTACGTCAGCAGCAAGTAAACCAGGGTAGTGCCGGCCGCTGGCCGGCAACCGCATGGACCCTGGTAGTGCCGGCCGCTCGCCGGCAACCCCATGAACCGGAGGCGGCATCACGCCGCCCCCGGTGTCCTGTCTCAGTACGCGATCCAGGCGTCGCGCCAGGCGAAACCGGTGCCCGGACGATAGGCATCGGCATTGATGTTGCACCAGGCGCCTTCCGGGAACGGGCGGCAGGCATACAGCTTGCCGTCGGTGCCCTTCACCACGGTCTCGCCCGGCGTGTAGCTGCCGAGGCCGGCCGGGTAGACGAAGTCGAAGTCGCCGCCCGGCGGATCGACCGGATCGATCGGGCCCGGACCCGGTACCTGGGTTTCCAGCTGGAAGCGGTTGCCCGGCTTCAGGTACACGCGGTTGTCGGTGGCCGAGGCGACCGGCGTGATCACGCCGTTCTTCATCACACCCACGCGCGCATGCTGTGCACTGGCATTGACCTTGCGGGCCAGGGCCAGCGGCCACTGCGTCGGACTGGTCTGGCCAGCGGCCAGCTGGGTTTCCACACGCTCCAGGTCGTTGCCGTTGGCATTGAACACGCGCAGGGTCACGGTGCTGTCCACGTCCAGTGCGCCGTTGGCGGTCACCGCGCCGGCATCCTGCCACTGCGGCGGCGGAACCACGCCACCGCCACCTTCGAAGCGCACGTCCATGCAGGTGTAGAACGCCTCCTGCGAATCCGAGCGCTGCCAGGTGTTGTAGATGATGTGCTGGCCACTGCGCTTGGGCAGCGGGCAGTCCAGCTTGTAGACACCGCCTTCGGACAGCGGCACGTTGCCCAGGGTGCAGAATTCCTGCAGGTCGGCCCAGCGCAGCGGGCTGCCCGGTTGCCAGCCGTCACGGGTGACATAGAACTTCCACTCGCGGGTGGCGTGCGGTGCCGGTGCCTTGAACTCGAAGGTGTAGCGGCCACGCGAATCGGCGCGCACCGGCGTGGTCGGCCAGTCGCTGCGATTCAGATCGAGGCCGCGGTACTTGGGGATGCTGGCGCTGCACAGTTCGCCATCACGCACCAGGTCGCGGTGGTTGCCATTGGCGTTGCCGTGGGCGATTGCACTCCAGTCATAGAACGGCTGCGCGCCGCCGATGGCCTTGGCCGCGGCACAGGCCGGGTTGGTCGGGTTTTCCGGATTGCCTTCGTGGCACTGCTTCACGCGGCTGAGCGGCTTGGACATGGTGCCGTGGGCGAGGGCGCTGCCGGACAGGGCCAGGCAGGCAACGACGGACAGAGCGAGGACTGCCCGGTGGGACAGGTGCATGCAGGAACTCCTTTGCGAAGTGTGGGAAACCTCGCGCAGTCTTCACATGCAGGGCCGTCGGCAACATCGGACAAGTTTGAAATCGATGAAGGCCGTGATCGATCTGCAACACGGTGCTCACTGTGCCGCCATCCGGGCGAAAGGCGGTGCACAGTGCACCGCCTCCCGCATCACTGCCTCAGTACGCGATCCACGCATCACGCCAAGCCGCGCCGGCACCCGGCCGATAGGCTTCGGCGTTGACGTTGCACCATGCACCTTCCGGGAACGGGCGGCAGGCATACAGCTTGCCGTCGCCGCCCTTCACCACGGTCTGGCCCGGCACGTAGCTGCCGATACCGGCGGGATACACGTGGTCGAAATCACCGCCCGGTGATGGCGTGCCGGGGTCGGGCACCTGGGTATCGAGCTGGAAGCGGTTGCCATCCTTCAGGTACACGCGGTTGGCGGTGGCCGAGGCCGTCGGTGTGATCACGCCGTTGTTGAGCACGCCCACGCGTGCGTGCTGGGCGCTGGCATTGACCTTGCGGGCCAGCGCCAACGGCCACTGTGCGGCCGCGGTCTGGCCACTGGCGAGGGTCTCTTCCACGCGTTCGACATCATTGCCGTTGGCGTTGAACACGCGCAACGCCAGGGTGGTGCCGACCGGTAGCTCGCCGCGCGCGGTGACCGGGCCGGCATCCTGCCACTGCGCTGCGGGCGGGGTGCTGCCACCGCCTCCTTCAAAGCGCACGTCCATGCAGGTGTAGAACGCCTCGGTCGAATCCGAGCGCTGCCAGGTGTTGTAGATCACATGCTGGCCGCTGCGCTGTGGCAGCGTGCATTGCAGCTTGTAGGTGCCATCGGCCGACAGCGGCGTGTTGCCCAGCGTGCAGAACTCCTGCAGGTCGGCCCAGCGCAGCGGGCTGCCCGGTTGCCAGCCGTCGCGGGTGACGAAGAAGCGCCAGTCGCGCGTGGCGTGCGGTGCGGTCGCCTTGAACACGAAGGTGAACTTGCCGTTGGCGTCTGGCTGGATCGGTGTGGTCTGCCAGTCGCTGCGGTTTACATCCAGCCCGCGGAAGGTCGGGTTGTTGCCGCTGCACAGCTTGCCGTCGGGCACCACGGCCTGGTGGTTGCCGTTGGCATTGGCCTGGTTGATGCCATTCCAGTCGTAGAACGCCTGCGAACCGCCCACCGCTTTCGCGGCGGCGCAGGCCGGGTTGGTCGGGTTCTCCGGATTGCCCTGGAAACAGGCATAGACGCGGCTGACCGGCGTGGTCATGGTGCCGTGGGCGAACGCGTTGCCGGCCAGGCACAAGCCCGCAGCAGCGAACGAGGTGGCCAGCAACAGCGGTGTGGATCGGAATGACATGGCGCATCCTTGTGGTCGTCGAAAGGGAACGGTGACCGCAGGAGCTGCGCTGCACGGCGGACTTTCGGCGGCACCACGGCGAGTATCGAGTCGCGATGCAAGGGGCGGAACCACCGAAGCGCCGATCCGTGACTGGGGGTGTGAAGCCCTTCCCGCAGGCTTCACGTGGGGCTGAACGGATGCGTTGGCGGTCACGGGATCGGCGTGGCATCGATCACGTCGTGGAGATCATGCTACGTCGGCGCCATACCCACTCGATCTGCCTGGCACGAGAAGCAGCCGTGGGCCGCGTTGTGCAGCTGCACGAAGGCCACGGCAGGGTCGGCAAACAGCGTGTCCAGCCGGGCAGCAACATCAGTGCCCGCGCTGATCTCTGCGGCCAGCATCAATGCAGCCTGGTCATAGGCGCGCAACGAGATCGTACGGCGCTGTACATAGGCGGGTACCTCACCCGGCGGCAGCACGCAGCGCGTTACGCCACGCTGCACGAAGATCGGACCCGAGGCGTGATAGGGCGAGTGCAGGGGCAGGTGCACATGGGACAACAGCAGCAGCTCGCTGCCGCTGGGTGGGTCGCTCAGGCTGATCCGGCAGGGATGGCCGCCATTTTCGCCGGCCCAGCGACGCTGGATGCCCAGCGCGGCGAGTTCGCGCTCGCTTTTCTCGAACAGGTGCTGGAAGGGGCGATGGTCCAGGCCACCGAGGTACCACGCATGCATGAGCGTCTCCTTTGGTTTCCGCGGAGTCTGCGTGGGCATCGGCGGCGATGCTCGCCGTTTTCCGACCTCGCATCACGCCGGGCCGGACAGCGCCATGGCGACTGCACCACAAGGCGCTAAGATGCGCGCGCCGCCCCGGCCGACGAGCGCCGCATGTCCCTGGATTTCCCCACCATCACCGTGCTTGGCTTCCTGCTCTGCATCGGCATCGCCGTGGGGTTCTCGCTGCTGCTGGTCGTGCTGCGCGGGCAACCGGTGCTGCGCCAGTGGACCATCAGCCTGTGGCTGCTGACCCTGGGCGTGACCCTGCTGGCACTGCGGCCCTATCTGCCGCTGGCCCCGGCCGTGCTGGCCGGCAACGCGGCGATGGCCGGTTGTGGCCTGATGATGCTGCGCGGGGTGGCACTGCACCTGGAGCAGCCGCTGCCGCTGTGGCGGCCGCTGCTGATCGCGGCGGCGTTCATGGCCTGCATCTTCGCGTTCCTGGTGCTCTGGCCGAACCTGCACCTGCGCCTGCAGGTATTCAGTGTGTTCGCGCTGATCGTCGATGGCTGGATCGCCTGGTTGCTGCTGCGCCATGCGCCGGTGCAGCAGCGCACCAGCTGCCGGTTGGCGGCGTCGGTGTTCCTGGCCGAAGCCGCGCTGTATGCCGTGCGCCTGTTGCTGCCGGTGGCACCGGATGCAGGCGAGGACATCATGCGCACCGGATCGCCGATGTTCGCCACCTACATCGCCGGGGTAATGCTGGAACTGGCGCGATGTTTCGCGATGGTGCTGCTGCTGGTCGAGCGCATGCTGGTCGATCTGCGGCATGCCGCGCGCACCGATGGCCTGACCGGCCTGCTCAACCGCAGCGCGGTGCTGGCCGATGGCCAGGTGCAGTTGCAGCGGTCGCGCCGGCAGGGCCGTCCGCTGGCCCTGCTGCTGGTCGATGTCGACCACTTCAAGCGGATCAATGATCGCTGGGGCCACCTGGCCGGTGACCAGGTGCTGCGTCACTTCGCTTCGGTGCTGCAGCAAAGCACCCAGGGACGGACCCATCTGCTGGGCCGCTATGGGGGCGAGGAGTTCGTGCTGGTCCTGGCCGGCAGTACGTCGAGCGACGCGGTGGCGCTGGCAGCGCTGATCCGCACCCGCCTGCAGCGACATCCCGCCCTTCTGGACACGGGGCCTGTGCTCGTCACGGCCAGTGTTGGCCTGGCCATGGACGAGGGCCAGGGTGACCTGTCGACGCTGCTGGCGGCTGCCGATGCAGCACTCTACCGGGCCAAGGCCGAGGGCCGTGACCGCTTGGCCTGTGCCGTGCCGGCGACGATTTCGCCTTTGCCCATCGCCGCCGGCGCCGTGCCCGTGTAAGTTGGGTCACATCTTCCGCGGCAGCCCGTCGTGGTCGACAGGAACGTCCTCCAGGGGAAACGAGCACGATGCAAAGACACCACCTCGCGCTGGCCGGGATGCTGGCCAGCCTGATGCTTGCCGGGTGCAGCCAGTCACCGCCACCCGGCGCCGAAAGCGCCAACGATGCGCCCAGCCGCCGTTTCGGCACGATCGACTTCCAGCCCTGCACGCTGTCCACCGAAGGCGCCAGCGCCAACGTGGAAGCGCAGTGCGCCACCCTGCAGGTGCCGGAGGACCGGGCCCAGCCAGATGGCCGCAGGATCGACCTGCGCATCGCCTGGCTGGAGTCGGGCAACAGCGGTTCCAGCCAGCCCGACCCGGTGTTCTTCCTGGCCGGTGGCCCGGGCCAGGCCGCCAGCGAGGTGGCGGTCATCGTCGATACCGCGCTGCGCCAGGTACGCAAGCAGCGTGACGTGTTCCTGATCGACCAGCGCGGCACCGGCGGCTCCAACCCGCTCAGCTGCCTCGGCGCGGACGGCAAGGACCTGCAGATGGACGAGGACGCCGCTCCCACCGAGGCGTCGCTGCGCGACTACGCGCAGCGCTGCGCGGCCTCGCTGCAGGGGCGTGCCGATGCACGCTTCTACACGACCACCGAAGCCATCGCCGACCTGGATGCGGTACGCCAGGCCTTGGGCGTGGACCGGATCAACCTGGTCGGCGGGTCCTACGGTACCCGCGTGGCCCAGCGCTACGCCGGCGCCTATCCGCAGCACACCCGCAGCATCGTCATCGACGGCGTGGTGCCGAACGAACTGGTGGTCGGTGGTGACTTCGCCACGACGTTCGAGGATGCGATCGCCCTGCAGTCGGCGCAGTGCCGCAAGGATGCCAGATGCAGCAAGCGTTTCCCGACCGATACCCGCGCGCAGGTGCGCAGCGTGGTGGAGACCCTGCGCCGTGCGCCGGTCTCGGTCGAGTACCGCGACCCCGGCACCTACGATATCCGGAAAGACGTACTGACCCCGGACAGCGTGGTCGGCCTGGCGTTCGCGTTTTCCTACGTGCCGCAGTATTCCTCGCTGCTGCCGCTGGTCCTCGATGAGGCCGCACAGGGCCGCTATGCACCGTTGGCATCGCTGGCACGCGGCGCGAACCGCAGCATGGATTTCCAGATCAACCGCGGCATGCAGTGGTCGGTGATCTGCAGCGAGGATGCACCGCGCTACCACGCGCCGGCCGAGGATCCCGAGCGCCTGTTCGGCAACGAAGTCGCCAGCGCCTTCTTCGCCGCCTGCCCGGTGTGGCCGCATCGAGCGGCAGCGGCGGCCGCTGCAGTGCCGTTGCGCAGTGACGTGCCGGCGCTGCTGCTGTCCGGTGAACTGGACCCAGTGACACCGCCGCGCTACGCCGAGCAGGTCCTCAAGGGCCTGCCGAATGGCCGGGCACTGGTCGCCCGTGGCCAGGGCCACGGCACGCTGACCGCCGGCTGCATGCCGCGCCTGCTCGGCCAGTTCATCGACAAGATCGATGCCAAGGCGCTGGATGCCGGCTGCCTGGACACGCTGAGCTACGTGCCGGCGTTCACCTCGTTCAATGGATGGGAACCATGATCGTCGCCGACAACCTGCACAAGGCCTTCGACACCCGTACCGGCCGTATCCAGGCGGTGTCCAACGTCGGCTTCCGCGCCGAGGACGGCCGCATCACCGGCCTGCTGGGCCCCAATGGTGCCGGCAAGACCACCACCATGCGCATGCTGTACACGCTGATGACCCCTGACCAGGGCAGCATCAGCGTCGACGGGGTCGATGCCGCACGCAACCCTGTAGAAGTACGCCGCCACCTGGGCGTGCTGCCCGACGCGCGCGGTGTCTACAAGCGCCTGACCGCACGCGAGAACATCACCTACTTCGGCGAACTGCATGGCCTGACAGCCGAGCGCATCCGCGAACGCATCGAGGTGCTGTCGCACGCGCTGGACATGGGCGACATCCTCGACCGCCAGACCGATGGTTTCTCGCAGGGCCAGCGCACCAAGACCGCCATCGCCCGCGCGCTGGTGCACGACCCGCGCAACGTGATTCTCGACGAACCGACCAACGGCCTGGACGTGATGACCACGCGCGCACTGCGCCGCTTCCTGCTGGGCCTGCGCGAAGAGGGCCGCTGCGTGATCCTGTCCAGCCACATCATGCAGGAGGTGGCCGCGCTGTGCGACCACATCGTGATCATCGCCAAGGGCACGGTGATGGCCGCCGGCAGCGCCGATGAACTGCGTGCGCAAGCCGGCGAATCCAACCTGGAAGACGCGTTCGTGAAACTGATCGGCAGCGAAGAGGGCCTGCACGCATGAGCATGATGTCGACCCTGATGACGGTGATGCGCAAGGAGCTGCGCGATCTTTCCCGTGATCGACGTACGCTGCTGCTGACCCTGCTGTTCGGTCCGCTGTTGTACCCGGTGCTGCTGCTGGGCATGGGCAAACTGGCCGAGAGCCGGGTACGCACCCAGATCGAACAGCCGCTGCAGATTCCGACCATCGGTGCGGAGAACGCCCCCAACCTGGTGCGCTTCCTCGCCGCACAGGGGCTGAATACCGCGCCGGCACCGAAGGACCTGCCCGACGCCATCCGCAGCCAGGAGATCGACGTGGCGCTGCGCATCAGCGAGGACTTCGGCAAGGACTGGGCCGATGGCAAGCCGGCGCTGGTGGAGGTGATCAAGGACAGTACCCGCCGTGCCGCTGAAGTGCCCAGTGCGCGTCTGGAGGCGGCGCTGGCGACCTACAACGGCCAAGTGGGCGCGCTGCGATTGATGGCGCGTGGCATCGACGCGCAGGTGGCGCGGCCGCTGGACGTGGCACGCCAGGACCTGGCCAGTGCCGAAGCCAAGCGCGGCATGATCCTGTCGATGCTGCTGCCGGTGCTGCTCACGCTGACCTCGTTCATCGGCGGCGCCTATCTGGTGATGGATGCCACCGCCGGCGAGCGCGAGCGGCAGTCACTGGAACCGCTGCTGGCCACGCCCGGCTCGCGCAGCGCGATCGTCAGCGGCAAGATCGCGGCTGCCTGCGTGGTCGGGTTCGTATCGCTGCTGCTGACCCTGGTGGCGTTCAAGGTGAGCGCACAGATCGCGCCCGGCAACATCGGCCGCCAGTTCAACATGAACGTCGCCTCGATGCTGCAGATGCTGCTGGTGATGCTGCCGATGCTGATGATCGGCACCTCGCTGCTGACCTTCCTGTCGGCGGCGGCCAAGAGCATGAAGGAAGCGCAGAGCCACATGACCTGGCTGATGCTGCTGCCGATGATGCCCGGCTACGCGCTGGTGGCCTATCCGCTGAAGAGCGAGCTGTGGCAGTACGCCGTGCCGTTCCTGTCGCAGAACCAGATGCTGTTGAAGGTGATCCGCCACGAGACCATCACGCCGTCGGTCTGGGCCATCTATCTCGGTGCCAGCCTCGGCCTGGCCGCACTGCTGTGGTTCGCCGCCGTGCGCCGTTACCACAACGAGCGTCTGGCGATCTCCGGCTGACCGCCACTGGTAGCGCCGGGCCATGCCCGGCGGATTTGAAACGAGGCCCGGTCATTCCGGGCCTCGTTGTTTTCAGGATTGCGTTGCCTGCCAAGCGGCGAAGCGTTGGGCGATCACCGGTGCCAATCGATCAAAGTTTTCCCAGGTATCGGCGACGTGGTACAGCGACGGGACCTCGGCCCCCAGCTGTTCCTCATAGTCTTCGAGATACTGGCCATTTTCGAGGTCGTAGTACGCAGCAGTGAACGCGTTGGCTTCATCACTGATCAGGTCATCGACGAATTTGCCGTCGCTGCATTGAAGCAGGAGCAGGCCTGGCGTCGTACTACGTTCCCGCAGCGCCTGCAGGTCTTCTTCTGCGTCCTCGGCGAGCTCTTCGCTTGCCATGCCCTGTAACAGCAGCCATGCCAGGTACATGCCGATGTGAGTGGCACCGGCCTCAGCCGGAAGATCCGAAGGGAAGTCACCCCCGGAATGCCAGCTGGCGTCGTCGTACTTCATCGGTTCTCCTCCTGAGTTTGGAAAGTAGCTTAGGTCGCGAGGGTAGACAGCGGGAGCGTTGAATGCGTCATCCGCCGGCATACCGCGCAGGCGTCACCCTCATCTCGCGCTTGAACACGGCGATGAAGGCACTGGGTGTGTCGTAGCCCATCGACAGCGCGACGCTGATCACCGGCTCGCCGGACAGCAGGCGTGGCAGCGCCAGCAACACCCGCAGGCGTTGCCGCCACTGACTCAGCGTCATCTGGGTCTCGGCCAGCCAGTGGCGGGCGAGACTGCGGCTGGACAAACCGGTGCGGGTGGCCCAGTCCTCGATGCTGCGGTTGTCGTGCGGTGCGCGCGCCAGCGCGGCCGCGATCCGCCGCAGGCGTCGGTCGCGCGGTTGTGGCAGGGCAAGTGGCAACGGCGTGCTGGCGCCGATCTCATCGGCGATCACTCCTGCCAGCCGCGTCTGTGCGGCATCCAGTGCAGCGTGTGGCCATTGCAGTGCGCGCATGACGCTCGCCTGCAGCAACGCATCGGCCTGGAAGATGCGAGGGGTCGCTGGCAGATCGGCACAGGCGGGCGCACTGAAGTACAGGCTCCAGCCATCGAACGCACTGGTGCTGGCCAGTGCATGGGGCAGCAAGGGTGGAATCCAGGCGACATGCCCCGCCGGCAGCAGCCAGTGCAGATCGCCCACTTCGATCCGCAGCAGGCCCTGGTGTGCACCCAGCAGCTGGCCACGGGCGTGCTGATGACGGGCTGTCCGTCGCGGACGGCGCAGGCGTAGCTGGGCTGCCAGCAGCGCCGGTCCGTCGCTGGCATTGGCCAGTGCCGGGTCGATCAATACGATGGATGTCTGATCTGCCATACAGGTTGGCAGTTATACGGCAGAACCGCCATTGCGGGGCATCCACACTGGAGCCCTCATTCAATCGAGCAGCCCCCATGCAGCCACAGGACATTCTTCCGGACCATCAGAACGAGGTGCAGGTAAATGGCCTCACCGTGCGCAAGGGCAGCGTCGGTGCCTTCCTGGCCAGCGTCCGTGACTGGCAGGATCCCGCCAGCGATGATGCCACCCGCGCCACCGCCGAAGCCGACCTGCGTGCGCTGCTGCCGGGCCTGCACGCACTGGGCCTGTTTCGGGTGCTGGCCGCGCGTGATCCTGCGCTGCAGGATCTGATCGAGGGTGCAGCCTGAAACGGACAAGGCCCGGACGGACCGGGCCTTGGCGTCATGGCGTGGGCGGAAACGACTTAATCCCCTCCGTCCCCTTTTTGCGGTCAGCCGCCGCCGGGAGCGAACACCAGCGTGCGGCGGGTGGTGACCGGTGCGCTGATCGGCTCGAAGCGCCAGCGCTTGACCGCGTTCATCGCTTCGCGATCGAAGATGCGTGACGGTGTCGCGCGCAGCACGCGGGCGTTGACTACCGAGCCGTCAGTGCCGACGGTGATTTCCACCAGCACTTCGCCGGAGGTGCCGGCACGCAGCGCTTCGGCCGGATAACGCGGCGCCGGCGTGCTGACCGGTCGCAGGGTCGGCGCGGCGGTGGCGGCAGCCTGGCGCGCGGCGCTGGCCTGCTGCGCGGCGGCCTGCTGCTGCTTCTGCTCGGCCTCGCGGCGGGCAGCGGCCTGGCGCTCGGCTTCCTGACGCTCGTTGTCGCGGCGCGCGGCGTCCTGTTGCGCGGCAATCTGCTTGGCCGCATCGGCCTCCTTGGCACGCTGTTCGGCCAGGCGCTGCTGCTCGGTCTGCTGCTTGCTGCGGTCCTCGGCGTCCTTCTTCGCCTTCTCTGCCTCTGCTTCGGTGCGCTTGGCGGCGTTCTGCACGCCCTTGGCCAGGCCTTCCTTCAGGCGCGGCAGGGCCGGCGCGGACGCATCCACCTTCTCGATCAGCGCCACCAGGCGCTGCGCTTCGGTGTAGTCCTCGCGGCCCAGGTGCTGTTCGGCGGCGATCAGGGTGTAGGGCAGCAGGTCGGTCAGCGCGCTCTTCACCGAGGCGTCGTCCGGGGTCTTGTCGCGCAGGGCGAGGTAGTACTCGATGGCGTTGTCGCCGGCCGGCGCGTACATGCGGTTCTCGCGCAGCGCCTGGCTGGCCGATTCACGCAGCTGCTCGGTGCCCATCGACTGCACCTTGGCGGCGACCACCGGTGCGGCCGGTGCGGCGGCGGGTGCACTGGCAGGTGCGGGTGCCGGGGTTTCTTCCTTGCCCGAGCAGGCGGCCAGTGCCAGTGCCAGGGCAACCGGCAGCCACCGGCGCGCGGCGGTGATCGTTGAGACGTGCGACATCCTGCTCCCCTCTAGAAGACGACGTGACGTAAATCATTGATATGCATGGCCGGGACCAGCGGTCCGGGCACGGAACGATGACGTTTCCCGACGCCATCGCCGGCAACGGCGAGGGTGCAATCTAGCATCCCGGCCACCGCCGCGCGCAAGGGGCGGTGGCCGGGACGCGCAGCGGTGGTCATGCCGCCGCCGGCGACGAGATCAGTGTTCGTGCGCCTTGTCGTGCGACTTGCTGTGGCTGTTGGACATCAGCTTGTCGGTCCAGGCGATGCCGATCGCCGACAGGATGAACACGCAGTGGATGATGGTCTGCCACAGCACGCCATCCGGAGTGAAGGTCGAGCAGGTCTGCTCGCCGATGTTGGCTGCGGCCGATGCCATTCGTTCAGGCGGGCACAGCGGGATGCCGTTCAGTGCACCGCTGGCGATGAAGGTCTTCAGCAGGTGGATCGAGGAGATGCCGATGATCGCCATCGCCAGCTTCACTTTCAGAACGCTGGCGTTGACGTGGCTCAGCCATTCCGGCTGGTCCGGGTGGCCTTCCAGGCGCAGGCGCGAGACGAAGGTTTCGTAGCCGCCGACGATCACCATCACCAGCAGGTTGGAGATCATCACCACGTCGATCAGGCCGAGCACGATCAGCATGATCTGCTGTTCGCCCATAGTGGCCGAATGCGAGATCAGGTGCCACAGTTCCTTGCCGAACAGGAACACGTAGACGCACTGGGCAACGATCAAACCCAGGTACAGCGGCAGCTGCAGCCAGCGCGAGGCGAAGATCAGGGTGGACAGGGGGGAGAGCGGCGGTCGGTTTGCACTCATGCGGGGGATGCTGCGTTGCGGGGGAGTGGCGAGGTTACTGGCCCGCCATGACGGTGCCAACCCAACTCTCGCACTAGACTTCAGGTTCCTTTCCGCACCCCGAGCCGCCGCCATGATCGACCTGTATTACTGGCCCACCCCGAACGGTCACAAAGTGACCCTGCTGCTGGAAGAAGCCGGCCTGGAGTACCGCATCCACCCGGTCAACATCGGTTCGGGCGACCAGTTCAAGCCGGAATTCCTTGCGATCTCGCCCAACAACAAGATGCCGGCCATCGTCGACCAGGCCCCGGCCGATGGCGGTGCTCCGCAGAGCGTGTTCGAGTCCGGTGCGATCCTGCTGTACCTGGCCGAGAAGACCGGCCAGTTCCTGCCCCGCGACCCGCGCGGCCGCGTCACCACCCTGGAGTGGCTGTTCTGGCAGATGGCCGGCCTGGGTCCGATGAGCGGCCAGATGGGCCACTTCAATGTGTATGCGCCGGAGAAGATCCCGTATGCGATCGAGCGCTATGACAACGAAGTGCGCCGCCTGCACGGGGTGATGGACAAGCGCCTGGCCCAGCACGCCTTCCTGGCCGGGGACGAGTACACCATCGCCGACATGGCCAGCTACCCGTGGATCGGCGCCTACGACAAGCTGCCGGTGGATTTCGCCGCCTTCCCGAACCTCAAGCGCTGGCATGAAGCGATCGCCGCACGCCCGGCCACCCAGCGCGCCTATGCCCTGCGCCAGCAGGTGAACCCCAACGCCGGCAAGCCGCTCAGCGACGAAGAGCGCAAGCACCTGTTCGGCCAGCGTTGACCCGCCGCGGGGTCGGATCCCTTTGCAGCGCAAAGGGCTCTGACCCCAGCACCGCGGCATGGGCAGAAGGTCATGCTGCCTTCCCGCACGGGCTTGGTTAGGATGGGGGACGACCGCTCCGCGTCCATCGCGGGGGCGGACCTGCCGTTTGCCGGGATCCTCCATGCGCCACCTGTTCGCTTCGCTCGCCCTCATGCTCGCCACCAGTACCGCCGCCCACGCTGAAAAGCTGACCCTGGAAGCCATCACCGGCCCGCTGCCGCTGTCCGGCCCGACCCTGATGAAACCGAAGGTCGCCCCCGATGGTTCGCAGGTCAGCTTCCTGCGCGGCAAGGACAGCGACCGCAACCAGCTGGACCTGTGGACCTACGACATCGGCAGCGGCCAGACCCGTCTGCTGGTGGATTCGAAGGTGGTGCTGCCCGGCACCGAGACCCTCAGCGATGAGGAAAAGGCCCGCCGCGAACGCCAGCGCATCGCTGCGATGACCGGCATCGTCGATTACCAGTGGTCGCCGGACGCGCAGCGCCTGCTGTTCCCGTTGGGCGGCGAGCTGTACCTGTACGACCTCAAGCAGCAGGGCCAGGCCGCAGTGCGCCAGCTGACCCACGGCGAGGGCTTCGCTACCGACGCCAAGCTGTCGCCCAAGGGCGGTTTCGTCAGCTTCATCCGTGGCCGCAACCTGTGGGTGATCGACCTGGCCAGCGGCAAGCAGTTGCAGCTCACCCGCGACGGCAGCACCACCATCGGCAACGGCGTGGCCGAGTTCGTCGCCGACGAGGAAATGGACCGCCACACCGGTTACTGGTGGGCGCCGGATGATTCGGCCATCGCTTTCGCGCGCATCGATGAAGCACCGGTGCCGGTGCAGAAGCGCTACGAGGTCTACGCCGACCGCACCGACGTGATCGAGCAGCGTTACCCGGCCGCCGGCGACGCCAACGTGCGCGTGCAGCTGGGCGTGATCGCACCGGCCGCCGATGCGCAGCCGCGCTGGGTCGACCTCGGCAAGGAACAGGACATCTATCTGGCCCGCGTCGACTGGCGCGATGCCCAGCACCTGAGCTTCCAGCGCCAGTCGCGTGACCAGAAGCAGCTGGACCTGGTGGAAGTGGCACTCGACTCCAACCGCCAGCGCGTGCTCGCGCACGAAACCAGCCCGACCTGGGTGCCGCTGCACAACAGCCTGCGTTTCCTCGACGACGGCAGCGTGCTGTGGTCGTCCGAGCGCACCGGTTTCCAGCACCTGTACCGCATCGACAGCAAGGGCAAGGCCACCGCGTTGACCCACGGCAACTGGCCGGTGGACGAGCTGCTGGCGGTCGATGAAAAGGCCGGCAAGGCCTACTTCCGTGCCGGCATCGAGACCTCGCGCGAAAGCCAGATCTACGCGGTGTCGCTGCAGGGCGGTGAGCCGCAGCGGCTGTCCAAGGCTCCGGGCATGCACAGCGCCAGCTTCGCCCGCAATGCCAGCGTCTATGTGGACAGCTGGTCCAACAGCACCACGCCGCCGCAGATCGAACTGTTCCGCGCCAATGGCGAGAAGATCGCCACCCTGCTCGAGAACGACCTGGCCGATCCCAAGCATCCGTATGCGCGTTACCGCGATGCGCAGCGCCCGATCGAGTTCGGTACGCTGACCGCCGCCGACGGCAAGACCCCGCTCAACTACAGCCTGATCAAGCCGGCCGGCTTCGATCCGTCCAAGCGCTACCCGGTGGCGGTGTACGTCTACGGTGGCCCGGCCAGCCAGACCGTTACCGACAGCTGGCCCGGCCGTGGCGACCACCTGTTCAACCAGTACCTGGCCCAGCAGGGCTACGTGGTGTTCTCGCTGGACAACCGTGGCACCCCGCGACGTGGCCGTGACTTCGGTGGCGCGTTGTATGGCAAGCAGGGCACGGTGGAAGTGACCGACCAGCTGCGTGGCGTGACCTGGCTGAAGCAGCAACCGTGGGTGGACCCGGCGCGCATCGGCGTGCAGGGCTGGTCCAACGGCGGCTACATGACCCTGATGCTGCTGGCCAAGGCCTCGAACCAGTACGCCTGCGGCGTGGCCGGTGCGCCGGTGACCGATTGGGGCCTGTACGACAGTCATTACACCGAGCGCTACATGGATCTGCCGGCGCGCAACGAAGCGGGTTACCGCGAAGCGCGCGTGCTGACCCATATCGACGGCCTGCGTTCGCCGCTGCTGCTGATCCACGGCATGGCCGACGACAACGTCTTGTTCACCAATTCGACCAGCCTGATGAGCGCGTTGCAGAAGCGTGCACAGCCGTTCGAGCTGATGACCTACCCGGGTGCCAAGCATGGCCTGTCCGGCGCCGATGCCCTGCATCGCTACCGCGTGGCCGAAGCCTTCCTGGGACGCTGCCTGAAACCTTGATCCACAGCCGGGAAGGAGCCCGCCGATGACCCTGCCACCGCCGATTCCTGCCCATGGCCAGAGGCCTGCCAGCTGGTGGTGCCGACACTGGCGCTGGGCAATGCCGTTGACCGTGGTGCTGGTGCTGGGCGCGGTGGGGGGCGTGGTGACCTGGAGCGTGCTGCGCTGGAGCGAGGCGGCACGCGAGAGCCCGCCGATGCGCGAAGCGATGCGTCGCGCGGGATGCAGCATCGAACTGGTGGAAGCCTTCGGCGAGCCGCTGCGCACCGAATCGATGCCGCTGGGCAGCATGCAGACCGCGATCAACGGCCAGCGTGATGTTGGCCTGACCGTGGCCCTGGAAGGACCCCACGCGCACGGCCGGCTGTTCGTGAAGGGCACCCGCAGCGATGACGTGTGGGATTACCCGGTGATGTACGTGCTGGCCGAGGACAAGCAGACCTTCGACCTGACCGCATTGGATGACGACGAGGCGGCACAGGAATGCGAACTGCAGGCCTGCCGTGATCGCGGCGAATGCCCGATGACCGCGGCGTTGTGACCTCCGGCCGATTGTCGCCACCGCGCTGAGCGCGTAGGGTGCGGGCAACCCTTTGCTGGAGTGTCCCATGAAGCCGATCGCGTTGGCCGTTGCCCTGGCCCTGACTGCCGCCCCGCTGCTGTCTGCGCCGCCGGCGCTGGCGGCACCCGCTGCCAAGGCCGCGACTCCCGCCAGCCCGGCCTGGGTCGCCCGCAGTAATGCGCTGGCGCAGATCCTGCTGGATGCGCAGGGCCCGTTCCAGCCGGAGGAAACCGGCTTCTTCGGCGTGCCTGGCTATGACGAAAAGGTCGCCGATCTCGGCCCCGACAACGGCAAGCGCTACCGTGCCGCGATGGCCAAGGCCCGCGACGAGCTGAAGGCGAAGCTGGCCACCGAACAGGATCCCAATGTCCGCCAGGACCTGGAGATCATGATCCACGCCGCCAACCAGAACATCGAAGGCAGCGAGCTCAACGAGAAGTACCTGCTGCCATGGAGTGACGCGCCGCAGACCGTGTTCAGCGGCCTCAACCTGCTGCTGTCCGACCAAGTGCCAGCCGAGCGCCGGGCCAAGGCGATCGAACGCCTCAAGGCCTATGCCGGCCTGCAGCCGGGCGGCACCGCGTTCACCACGCTGGCCCGCCAGCGCTACGAAGAGCGATTGAAGGACAGCAGTCTGCTGCAGCCGACCAAGATCGAAGTGCAGCAGTCGCTGGACAACGTCGAGACCTACATCACCGGCATCGAGTCGCTGCTGAAGAAGTACCAGATCGCCGGTGCCGATGAGGCGATGAAGACACTGGCCGGGCAGATGAAGGACTACGCCGCCTGGACGCGCACGACCGTGCTGCCGAAGGCACGTGCCGACGCACGTCTGCCGGCGCCGCTGTACGCCTACCAGCTCAAGCAGGTAGGCATCGACATCGACCCGAAGCTGTTGATGCAGCGCGCGCAGCTGGAATTCATGGAAACCCGCTCGGCGATGCAGCAGCTGGCGCCGCTGGTGGTGAAGGACAAGGGCCTGAAGGTGGCCGACCCGAGCGACCCGGTGGCGGTGATCCGCGCGCTGAAGGCCGACAAGATCGCCGACGATCATCTGGAAGGCCACTACCGCAAGGTGATCGATGCGATCGACCCGTTGATCCGCGAGCACGCCATCGTCGACGTGCCCAAGCGCGCGATGCAGATGCGCCTGGGCTCGGCCGCCGAGAGTGCTGCGAGCCCGGCGCCGCATTTCCTGCCGGCGCCGCTGGTCAACAACACCGGGCAGCAGGGCACGTTCGTGCTGCCGCTGGGCAACCCGGCCGCGGGCCCGGGTGCGCAGTACGACGACTTCAACTTCGGTGCGGCGGCGTGGACGCTGAGCGCGCATGAGGGCCGCCCGGGTCACGAGCTGCAGTTCACCGCCATGGTCGAGCGCGGCGTGTCGCTGGCACGCACCATGTTCGCGTTCAATTCGGTGAACGTGGAGGGCTGGGCGCTGTATGCCGAAGCCGAGATGGTGCCGTACGAGCCGCTGGACGGGCAGATGATCGCCCTGCAGTTCCGCCTGCTGCGCGCCGCACGCGCGATGCTGGACCCGATGCTCAACCTTGGCCTGACCGACCGTGCCAACGGCGAGCGCGTGCTGATGGAGCAGGTCGGCCTGTCCAAGGCGATGGCCACCCAGGAACTGGACCGCTACATGGTGCGCATGCCGGGCCAGGCCGGCAGCTATTTCTACGGCTACACCCGCATCCTCGAACTGCGCATGCAGACCGAGCTGGCACTGGGCGCGAAGTTCGACCGCCTGGCGTTCAACAACTTCTTGCTCGACCAGGGCCTGCTGCCGCCGGACCAGCTGGCCGATGCGGTGAACAAGGTGTTCGTGCCGAAGTACAAGCGCTGAGCATCAGCGGGTAGTGCCGGCCGCTGGCCGGCATTCCCCTTGGGCAGAGTTGCCGGCCAGCGGCCGGCACTACCCGCGGTGACGCTGCCGCGTCACCGCTGCGGCTGCGGTGTGATCACCTGTGTCGGCAACCGCGCCGGCGGTGCCGGATTCGGCACCCAGATTGCGACGCCGGCGGCGCGCTTCTGCGTGGTCGGAATGCCGATGCCGACGCCACCGCCCACATGCGAGCCAAACGTGCCGGCGCCGACCGACATGCCCACCGGCGAACCACTGCTGCCCACGCCCATCAGTACCACGCCATTGGCGCCGAGCGCGGCGGCCTCACGCTTCAGGCGTGCCACGGCGGCGTCGGTCTGGCCCTGGGTGCCGAAGCCCACGGCCGAAGCCGATTCCAGCTGCGCGATTTCCTGGGAACCGGCCGGCGGCGTCGAATAGATCTGCACCAGCGCCGGATCGATCGGTGCGCGGGCGCGGCCCAGCATCACCTTGGAGGTACTGGCACAGCCAGCGGCGACCAGCAGGATGGCCGCCAACGCGGCCCAACGGATATTCATGGCACGACCCCTGTAGGACTGGTTGCGATCATCGGCGGGCCACTCTGAATCGGCGCCAACACCCGGGCCAGGGCACGCACGACAGCACGCTAGCACGGGGCGGGTGACAGCCCCGCCAATGGCAGTAGGCGGCGGCAGCGGGAACGTCTATGGTTGGGGCAGGAACCAACTGCGGGAGAGCGGCATGGGTGTGATCAGTCTGTTGTGGGGCGTACTGGCGCTGTTGTGGATGATCCTGGCGCTGATTCCACTGCTCGGCTGGGGCAACTGGTTCCTGATCCCGTTCGCTGCGGTGGGCGCGGTGATCGCCGCGCTGGGCATCCTGTTCACCCATCCGAGCAAGCGTGGCCGGGCCTGGGCCGGGCTGGTGCTGAACGGCATCGTGGTGGTGGTCGGCATCCTGCGCCTTGGCCTGGGTGGCGGCGTGATCTGAGCCCGCACCCGGGTGCGACAGGGCGTCGCAGGCGCACGGTCCATGGCCGGGCAGGGGCGTACAATGAATGGCTGCGCGAGCCCCCCGCGTGCCTGTGAATCCGCGCCCGGCGCGGCAGCCCCATGATCATCCGACCCCGTCCCCACGGCTGGCAACTGCTCTACATCCTGCGCGGCTCGATCGTCAAAGCGATCGCGCCCAAGGTGCTGGCCATCCTGATCCTGTCCATTGCGGTGGCCGCCGTGGTGGAACTGGCGCCACCGACCGGCATCGAGCGTGTCTCGGTCACGCCGTTCACCCTGCTTGGCCTGGTGCTGTCGATCTTCCTCAGCTTCCGCAACAGCGCTTGCTATGACCGCTGGTGGGAAGGCCGCAAGCTGTGGGGTCAGCTGGTCTACGAATCGCGCTCGCTGGCCCGCCAGGTCAACCTGCTGCTGGCCGATGACGCGGGCCGCCGTCGCCGCATCGCCTACCTCACCACCGCCTTCGCCCATGCCCTGGCCGGTCGCCTGCGCGGGCGCATCGTCGCGCTGATGGCCCTGCCGTGGCTGGACAAGCGCCAGCGCGAACAACTCGGCCAGCGCGAGAACGTGCCGGACGCGCTGTTGTCGATGGTCGCCGCCGAGCTGGCCCAGGCCCTGCGTGCCGGTGACCTCGACCCGATCCTCTACGCCCAGCTGGAGGACCGTCTGCACGCGATGTCGTCGATCCAGGCGGGCTGCGAGCGCATCCTCACCACGCCGCTGCCGTTCGCCTACACCCTGCTGCTGCACCGCTGCGCGTGGATGTTCTGCGTGCTGCTGCCATTCGGCCTGGCCAGTTCGCTGGGCTGGGGTACGCCGGTGCTGTCGGCGGTGCTGGCCTATGCCTTCTTCGGCCTGGACCAGCTGGGCGAAGAAATGGAAGACCCGTTCGGCCTGGAGCCGAACGACCTGCCGCTGGACGCGCTGGTGCGCACCATCGAGATCGACCAGCTCGACGCGCTCGGCGAACGCCCCTTGCCCGAACCCCTGCTGCCGCAGGGCTACCTGTTGCAATAGCCACTCCTCGGAGCCTGCCATGTCCCACCCGCTTTACCGTCCGCGCCGCATGCGCCATGACGAGTTCTCGCGCCGCCTGATGCGCGAGAACACGCTGACCACCGACGACCTGATCTACCCGGTGTTCGTGCACGAGCTTGCCGGCCGCACCGCGGTACCCTCGATGCCGGGCGTGGAGCGGCTGTCGATCGAAGAACTGCTGAAGGTGGCCGAAGAGGCGCTGGAGCTGGGCATTCCGGTGATCGACCTGTTCCCGGTGATCGACCCCTCGCTGAAGTCGCTGGATGCATCGGCGGCATGGGCCGAAGACGGGCTGGCGCAGCGTGCGATCCGCGCGCTGAAGTCGCGATTCCCGGAACTGGGGGTGATGACCGACGTGGCGCTGGACCCGTACACCACCCACGGCCAGGACGGCATCATCGACGACAAGGGCTATGTGCTCAACGACGTCACCGTCGAAGCGCTGGTCAAGCAGTCTGTCTCGCATGCCGAAGCGGGCGTGGACATCGTCTCGCCGTCGGACATGATGGACGGCCGCATCGGCGCGATCCGCCGTGCGCTGGATGCCGACAACCACATCAACGTGCGCATCATGGCCTACTCGGCCAAGTACGCCTCGGCGTTCTACGGTCCGTTCCGTGATGCGGTGGGCAGCGCCGCCAGCCTCGGCAAGGCCGACAAGAAGACCTACCAGATGGACCCTGCCAACGGCGACGAGGCCCTGCGCGAGATCGCGCTGGACCTGGAAGAGGGCGCCGACATGGTGATGGTCAAGCCGGGCATGCCGTACCTGGACCTGGTGCGCCGGGTGAAGGAGACATTCGGCGTGCCGACCTTCGCCTATCAGGTGAGTGGCGAGTACGCGATGATGAAGGCTGCTTTCGCCAACGGCTGGCTGGACGAGCGCGCCTGCGTGCTGGAGTCGCTGCTGGGCTTCAAGCGGGCCGGCGCCGACGGCGTGCTGACCTATTTCGCGCCGCAGGTGGCGCGATGGCTGCGCGAGCGCTGACAATAGCGCCAGGATAGACGGAGGAATACGCGATGGGCCCCGAACTGGGATGGATGCAATGGCTGATCTGGGGCATCGGTACGCTGGTGTTCGGCGCCATCATCGTCGGTGTCTTCATCGCGGCCTGGCGGGCCGGCAAGCGCCCGCCGGAGCAGCTCTCCGCCGCCCGCCATGTCGCCCGTGAGCAGGCCCTGCCGGACAGCGTGCAGGCCGAACTGGCCGCGCTGAACCAGCGCAAGGACAATGGCCAGCTGAGCGAGGTGGAGTACGAGCAGTTGCGCGCCAAGGTGTTGTCGCGCTGACGGGTGGGTGCCAACCTTGGTTGGCACTTTCCCGCATGCCAACCAAGGTTGGCATCTACCAAACGATCATCCACGCATGGCGTGGATCTACGGGTGGCCGCCAACCCCGGTTGGCGTTTGCCGTTACCGAGCGGCAGGCAGGCACCCCGCAACCGCCGCCACCTTCGGCACCGCCAACCGGTACACGTCCACGCCACCGGCACGCGGCGCCTTCGCCGCACTGCTGGCAACCATCATCTCGCCCGGCTTGGCGTTGTCGATCACCGGCGCGCCGGTCCAGCCGCCGGTCTGGTTGAACGACAACCCCAACGGCTGCAGCGCCGCGCCGGTCCACGCACAGCCGCTGCTCCATACCTGCGCGGTCGTGCCGCTGCCGCGGCTGAACACCACGGCGCCGTCATGGCCCAGCCAGTCGCCATCGGTCTCGTCGTCGGCGCTGTTCAACGCGCTCAGTGCGGTGGCCGGACCACGCAGGCCCTGGGCATCCAGTGTCGACACGAACAGGTCCCAGCCGGCGCCACGGCCCTGCTGGCGGGCAAACAACAGCTGCCTGCCATCCGCGCTCAGGGCCGGCCCGCGCTCTTCCCGGCGGCCCGCGTCGCCGGCCAGCGGCTGCGCCGGGCCCAGCTGGCCGTCGGCGGCCAACGCGGCGCGGTACAGCGCCAGCTTGCCGTCGGGGCCGGCCGCGAACAGCAGCCAGCGGCCATCGCGGCTGAAGTAGGGATCACGGGCCTCACCGGCCACGCCTACCGGCAAGGCCTGCGCCTGCTGCCAGCGGCCGTCCACCAAGCGCGCCTCCCACAGGCCCCAACCGGCCTCGCCACGGCGGGCGAAAACGATGCGCTGGCCATCGGCGCTGATCGTGGCGCGGCCCTCGTCGGCGCGGGTCGAGACCACGCCCATGCCTTCGATGCCGTACTCGTTCAACGCCATCGCCACGGGGGCAGAGAGTAGACTGGCGGCAAGCACCAGCAGGGGCGGGGTGATGCGCATCATCCGGATCCGTGCACGAAAGAGCATCAGTCTAGCCAGCTTGAGGATTCCATGACCGACCGTTACGCCGTCTTCGGACACCCCGTTGCCCACTCGAAGTCGCCGCAGATCCACGCGACGTTCGGTCGCCAGGAAGGCATCGCAGTGGATTACCGCGCGATCGACCTGGCCCCGGATGCGTTCCTGGCCGGCCTGGAGGCCTTCGCCGCCGAGGGCGGTGTCGGTGCCAACGTCACCCTGCCGCACAAGGAATCCGCGTTCTCGGTGTGCACCACGCTGACCGCACGGGCGCGTCGCGCCGGCTCGGTCAACACGCTGCTGCGCAAGGGCGACCGCTGGCATGGTGACACCACCGATGGCATCGGCCTGGTGCGCGACCTGACCGATCGCCACGGCCTGGACCTGCGCGGCCGCCGCATGCTGCTGATCGGCGCCGGCGGTTCGGCGCGCAGCGTCGCCCCGGCGCTGCTTGATGCCGGCATCACCGAGCTGGTGGTGGTCAACCGCACGCCGGAACGAGCCGATGAGCTGATCGACGCGATGGGCGAACCGGGCCGCGCGATCAGCCGCTACTGGGAAGACCTGCGCGACCTCGGCGACTTCGAACTGATCGTCAATGCCACCTCGGCCGGGCGCGACCGCGCCGTTGAGTTCAAGCTGCCGCTGTCGCTGGTCAACTCGATGACCACCGCCGTCGACCTGAACTACGGCGAGGCCGCCATCGCCTTCCTGGCCTGGGCCCGTGCGGCGCAGTGCCGCAATACCGTGGACGGCCTGGGCATGCTGGTCGAGCAGGCGGCCGAGAGCTTCCTGCAGTGGCACGGTGTGCGCCCGCAGACCGACGAGGTCTACCAGTCGCTGCGCCAGGGCTCGGCGGTACTGGCCGGCGAGGACTGACCGATGGACAGCACAACCCTGCTGGTAACCGTGCTGAGCATGGTCGGCGTACGCCTGCCGGTGCTGATCGCGCTGTGCGTGGGCCTGGTCTGGGTGGTCGGGGCACCGCGCGACGCCACCCGTACCGGCGCCCTGGTCGGCCTGCTGCTGTTGCTGCTGACCAGCCTCGGTGGAATGGCGGCGGGCATCCTGCCGATGTGGATGGTCCGCAGTGGTGATTTCAGTGCCGTGTCGAGCCTGAGCGCCATCCTCGGCGTGCTGCATTTCGCGCTGGCGATGATCGAGGCCATCGGTGTGGTCCTGCTGGTCTGGGCCCTCGTGCGCCTGCTGCGATTGCGCGGCAACGCAGCGCAATGACACGCCGGTGACGGCCTCGGGCCGTCACCTGTCCTGCCTGGTGTGTTCATCCAGCCACCGGGCGTCGCCGCTGCCCCGTTCAGGCAGCCAGCGGCGGCGGAGGTGGCCGGCCATGCGACAATGACCGGCCTGATCCAGCCACGGTAGTTCCCGGCGTGACCGAAACCGTCGCCGCTCCGCGCACGCTCGATGACACCTTGAAGGACGCGATCCGCAAGGCGTACACGACGCTGCAGGCCAATACCCCCGGCTTCTCCACCCGTCGCTCGCAGAGCCAGATGATCGGTGTGGTGTCGCGCGCGCTGTCGAAAAGCGGTGGCGTCGGCGTGGTCGAGGCGCCCACCGGCGTCGGCAAGAGCCTGGGCTACCTCACCGCAGGCGTGCCGATCGCGCTGGCCAGCAAGAAGAAGCTGGTGATCAGCACCGGCACCGTGGCGTTGCAGTCACAGCTGGTCGAGCGCGATATCCCGAATTTCCTCAAGGCCACCGGCCTGGAAGCGACCGTGGCGCTGGCCAAGGGCCGTACCCGCTACCTGTGCACGCGCAATGCTGCCGAAGCGCAGGGCGAGGGCTCGCAGGGCGGCATGTTCGAGGATGACGCGCCGCTGTTCGACCGGCCGCTGGCGCCGATCGAGATGGACATCGCCAAGCGCCTGACCGACGCCTTCACCGGCGGCAGCTGGGATGGCGACATCGACAACGCACCGGAGACCATCAGCCCCGGCCTGCGCAGCCGCATCACCACGCCGGCCTCGGGCTGCGCCGGGCGCCGCTGTGCCTATTCGGCGCAGTGCGCGGTGCTGCGTTCGCGCAACACGGTGCGCGATGCACAGATCGTGGTCACCAACCACGCGCTGCTGTTGTCGGCACTGTCGATCGGTGACAGCGACAACGGCCAGCCATTGATCGCGCCGCCGTCGGACATGCTGCTGGTGCTGGACGAAGGCCATCACATCGGCAACGTGGCGATCGACCAGGGTGCGGCCAGCCTCGCGCTGGATGAGATGGCCAAGCGTACCGGCCGCCTGCAGATCCTGATCGCCGGTGCCTACCGTGCGGTCGACAAGGACCGCCTCGGCAACCTGCTGCCCAACGAAGCGATCGAGGTGGCCAGCAACGTCGCCAAGCAGCTGCGTGCGTTCCGTGACCACATCGAACGGGTGTGGATGCCGGCGCCGGCCGACGAAGAGCCGATGTGGCGCGCGGCCAATGGGCGCCTGCCCGACGCCTGGCGCGAGCCGATCGAAGCGCTGGCCGACGACACCCGCAGCCTCTACAACTGGGCGCATGCCGCCACCGCGCAGGTCGCCAAGGGCAAGCCGGACGATGCCGCGCGCGAGCGCCTGCAGCGCAACCTGGGCATGGCGCTGGAAATGATCGAGCAGCAGTACAACCTGTGGCAGGCGTGGCGCCGCGAGGACAAGGACGGCGCGCCGCCGATGGCGCGCTGGGTTACCGCCACCCGCGACGGCGACCTGGTGCTGCATGGCTCGCCGGTGTCGGCCGCGCACGTGCTGCGCAAGCTGCTGTGGGATGAAGTGGACTCGGTGGTGATGACCTCGGCGACGCTGACCGGCGGCGGCGATTTCCAGTCGCTGGCGATCGACAACGGCATTCCGGAAGAGGCCGAGATGGTCTCGCTGTCGTCGCCGTTCGACCTGCCCAACCAGGCCGAGCTGATCGTGCCGAAGTTCCCGGTCACCCCGGATGACCGCGAAGGGCACCCGCGCGAAGTGGCGCGCTACCTGGACACCGAACTGGACTGGGCCAAGGGCTCGATGGTGCTGTTCACCTCGCGCTGGAAGATGGAGAAGGTGGCCGGGCTGATGTCGGCCGCGCGCCGCAAGCAGGTGCTGGTGCAGGGCGAGATGTCCAAGACCCGGCTGATCGACGAGCACCTGCGACGCGTGGCCGCGGGCGAGGGCTCAGTGCTGTTCGGGCTGAATTCGTTCGGCGAAGGCCTCGACCTGCCCGGTGAGGCCTGCACCACGGTGGTGATCACCCAGGTGCCGTTCGCGGTGCCGACCGATCCGCAGACCGCTACGCTCAGTGAGTGGTTCGAGGGGCGCGGGCTCAACGCCTTCAACCTGATCGCCATTCCGCATGCGTTGCGCACGCTGACCCAGTTCGCCGGCCGCCTGATCCGCACCTCCACCGACACCGGCCGCGTGGTCATTCTGGATTCGCGGCTGCTGACCCGCCGCTACGGCAAGCGCATCATCGACGCGCTGCCGCCGTTCAAGCGCGTGATCGGCTGACCGGTAGTGTCGGCCGCTGGCCGGCAAAAAGGGGACGGAGGGAATTAAGTCGTAAGTGGCACAAACGACCTCATCCCCTCCGCCTCCGGTCGCTAGCGCCGTAACGGCAGCCATTGCCCTTCGCTGGCGCTGCGCCACAGCCATTCGGCTGGCCCGAAGCGATGGCCACGCAGCCACCACGCGCTCGCCCACAGTTGCAGCGGGAACACCACCGCTGCCACCAGCAGCACCGGCCACAGCCCGTACTGCGGGCCGATGCCCAGCCCGAAGCCGGCAAACAGCGGCACGCAGATCGCGCTTTGCAGCAGGTAGTTGCTCAGTGCCATGCGCCCGGCCGGCACGAACACGCGCAGCATGCGCTCGGCCCACGGGCGCAGATAGAGCAGGGTGAAGATCGCCGCCGCAGCAATGCCGAGTGCCAGCGGCGCAACGCGATAGGACACGCGCAGCAGGTAGCCGGGCACGCCCGCGCGCAGCGCCGGCCATGCCTGTTTGAGCGCATCGGCCTGGGCATCGATCCACAGGAACACCGCCGTCAGCAGCAGGCTGCCGATGGCGATCGAGCGCAGCAGCGGCAGATGCGCCTGCGGCTGCTGCAGCAGTCCGCGGCGGCCGGCCCAGTAGCCCAGCAGGAAGCGGCCGAGCACGAAGAACAACAGCGCCCAGTTGCTCAGCTTCAGCCATGCGGCCAGCTGCAGGTTGTGCCACCACGCCTGCGCCAGCGTGCCGTGCGCAAGGGCATCGAGCGCCATGGCGTTCATCTGCGCGCGCGGTGTGAGCAGGGCGACCCATTCGCGGATCCACGGCGACAGCAGCGGTGGCAGCAACAGGGCGATGAACATCCCACTGAACAGCAGTGCGCGATCACCAAGGTGACGGAACAATGGCAGCAGCAGGCCCACCAGCGCATAGACCAGCAGGATGTCGCCCCACCAGACCAGCACCGAATGCAGCAGGCCGATCACCAGCAGTACTGCCATCCGCCGCAGGTGCGCGGCCATGCTACTGGGGGCGTTGCCGTCCATCTGCATTGCTACGCCCATGCCGAACAGCAGCGAGAACAGGGTGATCGCCTTCATGTCCACCAACCACGCCATGCCGGTGCGGATGGCATGGTCGAGGGCCGCGCTGGGCAGTGCCTGCTGCGCGGCCTCGGTCATCAACGCATCGAGCGAGAAGAAGCGCAGGTTGACCAGGAACACGCCGAGCAGCGCGAACCCACGCAGGGCGTCGATGAGGGGCTGGCGCGGCGGGCGGTGGGTCATGCCGCGCAGCGTACCGGATCGGTAGCGCCGGCCGCTGGCCGGCAACCGTTGTTGGTAGATGCCGACCTTGGTTGGCGCTGTGGGTTCCGTGCCAACCAAGGTTGGCACCCACCAGAACGATGCGGCGGTTGTTGCAGGGGTAGTGCCGGCCGCTGGCCGGCACCTGCACCGCGATGGCCCACATCGATGAGGCTGCCGGCCAGCGGCCGGCACTACCGCACGGGGGTCAATCGCCGAGCAGCGCGGTGTTGCGTACGGCACCCTTGTCAGCGCTGGTGGCCAGCAGCGCGTAAGCCTTCAGCGCACTGGTGACCTTGCGCGGGCGCGGTGCGCGCGGCTTCCAGCCGCGGGCATCGGCGTCGGCGTGGCGCTGGGCCAGCGTGGCCTCGTCCAGCAGCAGGTCGAGGCGGCGGGCCGGGATGTCGATGCGGATGCGGTCGCCGTTTTCCACCAGGCCGATGACACCGCCGCTGGCGGCTTCCGGCGAGACGTGGCCGATCGACAGGCCCGAGGTGCCGCCGGAAAAGCGGCCATCGGTGAGCAGCGCACATTGCTTGCCCAGCCCCTTCGATTTCAGATAGCTGGTCGGGTACAGCATCTCCTGCATGCCGGGGCCGCCCTTCGGGCCTTCGTAGCGGATCACCACCACCTCGCCCGGCTGCACTTCGTCGGCGAGGATGCCGGCAACGGCGGCGTCCTGGCTTTCGTAGACGCGCGCGGGGCCTTCGAACACGTGGATCGACTCGTCCACGCCGGCGGTCTTCACCACGCAGCCATCCACGGCCAGGTTGCCGCGCAGCACGGCCAGCCCGCCTTCCAGCGAATACGCGTGCTGCAGCGAGCGGATGCAGCCCTCGGCGCGGTCCACGTCCAGCGTCGGCCAGCGCGTGGCCTGGCTGAAGGCTTCCTGGGTGGGGATGCCGGCCGGGCCAGCCTTGAAGAAGGTATGCAGGGTGTCGTTGTCACTGCGCACCACGTCCCAGCGTTCCAGTGCTTCGGCTAGGCTGGCGCTGTGTACGGTCGGCACCGTGGTTTCGAGCAGGCCGGCGCGGTCCAGTTCACCGAGGATGCCGAACACGCCGCCGGCGCGATGCACGTCCTCGATGTGGTACTTCGGCGTGTTCGGCGCCACCTTGCACAGCTGCGGGACGCGCCGCGACAGCGCGTCGATGTGGGTCAGGTCGAAGTCGACCTCCGCTTCCTGCGCGGCAGCCAGCAGATGCAGGATGGTGTTGGTCGATCCGCCCATGGCGATGTCCAGGGTCATCGCGTTGGCGAACGCGGCCTGGGTGGCGATGCCGCGCGGCAGCGCGCTCGGGTCTTCGCCGCCATACCAGCGGTGGCAGAGTTCGACGATCAGGCGGCCGGCACGGCGGAACAGCGCCTCGCGGTCGGCATGGGTGGCCAGCGTGGTGCCATTGCCCGGCAGCGACAGGCCCAGTGCTTCGGTCAGGCAGTTCATCGAGTTGGCGGTGAACATGCCCGAGCAGGAGCCGCAGGTGGGGCAGGCGCTGCGCTCGAACGCCGCCACTTTCTCGTCGGAGGCGCTGTCATCGGCGGCCACCACCATCGCATCGACCAGGTCCAGCTTGTGCTCGGACAGCTTGGTCTTGCCCGCTTCCATCGGCCCACCGGAGACGAACACCACCGGGATGTTGAGGCGCAGGGCGGCCATCAGCATGCCGGGGGTGATCTTGTCGCAGTTGCTGATGCACACCAGCGCGTCGGCGCAGTGCGCGTTGACCATGTACTCCACGGCATCGGCGATGATCTCGCGGCTGGGCAGCGAATACAGCATGCCGTCGTGGCCCATCGCGATGCCGTCGTCCACGGCGATGGTGTTGAATTCCTTGGCGACGCCGCCGACCTGTTCGATCTCGCGCGCGACCAGCTGGCCGAGGTCTTTCAGGTGCACGTGGCCGGGCACGAACTGGGTGAAGGAGTTGGCGATGGCGATGATCGGCTTGTGGAAGTCGCCGTCCTTCATGCCGGTGGCACGCCACAGGGCGCGGGCGCCGGCCATGTTGCGGCCGGCAGTGGAGGTGCGGGAACGGTATTCGGGCATGGCTGGCGGAACGGGCGGGCCGTACGACGTGGGGGTCAGCCGATCATGGCCAATTTTTTCGGTTGCTGCTGCAACCACCTTCACCGCTTGCAGCGGCTTGGTGGTCCGCGCATTTCCCCTTATCCCCGCGCCTTCGGCGCGCCCCCTTGAACAACTAAGGGGGCTTCTTGCCGGAGACTTGGCTGCGCGCGCCGGGCCTAGCGGGGCGCCGCGGGGGGTGTGCCAACCAAGGTTGGCACCTGCCAGAGCGGTGCGCCGCCCGGGGTCGGATCCCATCGCGGCGCGATGGGCTCTGACCCCAATGCCCGACGAAAATGAAAGTCCGTTCATCTTTCGGACTTTGCCGATTCCGGTTGCTGGTCCGGATTTGGCATCATTGGGGCATTGATCCGTCGACAGGGCATGAGGCCATGAAACGTTCCCGCACCACCGCGCTGCTGCTGATGAGCGCTGCGCCGCTGCTGTTCACCGCCTGCCAGAAGGAGCCGGAGGTGAAGGTGCAGGAAGGCCTGTACACCTCGGTCGAGGCCTGCACCGAGGCCACCGGCGATCCGTCGTCGTGCCGCAATGCCTTCGCCGAAGCGCAGAAGCAGGCCGCCGATGCGGCGCCGAAGTACGCCAGCAAGGAAGCCTGCGAGAAGGACTACAAGCCGGAACAGTGCGTGCAGCAGCACACCTCGGCCGGTACCTCGTTCATCGGCCCGATGATGATGGGCTTCTTCATGTCGCAGATGCTGAGCAACCGCGGCGGCCTCGCCCCGCAGGCGCCGGCGGCGTCGCCGGCCTACCAGGACAAGAGCGCTGGTTGGGCGCGTCCGGCACCGGGCGGTACCGGTGGCCTGAACACCGCCAGCGGCATCGGCGCCGGCAAGGCTGGCCTGGCGCCGGTCACCAGCGAGCCGAACCGTGCGGTCACCGCCAGCCGTGGTGGCTTCGGCAACACCAGCGCACGCCGCAGCACCAGCGGCAGCTACGGCGGCTGATCGACCCATGCAGCGCATCCGGATTGCCGCGCGTGCCCAGTGGCGGGCACGCGCGGATGAAGCGGGTTTCCGCTTCCACACCATCGACGGCCAGCCGTATTGGGATGAAAGCGCGTACTACGCCTTCACCCTGCGCCAGATCGAACAGGACATCGAAGACCCCAGCGCCGAGCTGCACCAGATGGCGCTGGACCTGGTCGGTGATGTCATCGGCAGCGAGCGCCTGATGGACCAGCTGGCGATTCCGTCGCATTACCGCGACTGGATCGCCGACAGCTGGCGCCAGCGCCAGCCGCATCTGTACGGTCGCCTGGACCTGGCCTACGACGGTACCGGCCCGGCCAAGCTGTACGAGTTGAACTACGACACGCCGACCTCGCTGTTCGAGGCCAGCTTCTTCCAGTGGCAGTGGTTGGAAGACCAGCGCAATGCGGGTCGCCTGCCGCAGCATGCTGACCAGTTCAACGCGATCCACGAAGCGCTGGTCGAACGCTTCGGCGAACTGGCCACGCAGTTGCCGCCGCCGCTGTATTTCAGCGCCGTGGGCAGTTCGGAAGAAGACCGCGGCACCGTCGACTACCTGCGCGACTGTGCGTCGCAGGCCGGCCTGCATGGCCAGGCCATCGCCATCGAGGATATCGGCCTGTCCGAGGACGGTCGCTTCACCGCGCTGGACGATTCGGTGATCGGCACGCTGTTCAAGCTGTACCCGCTGGAAGACCTGATGGCCGAGGAGTTCGGCCGCGCGCTGCCCGGCTCGGGCGTGCAGCTGCTGGAGCCAGCGTGGAAGGCGGTGCTGAGCAACAAGGGCATCCTGCCGCTGCTGTGGCAGCGCAACGTGGGCCATCCGAACCTGCTGGAGGCGCATTTCGATGACGGCAGCACGCTGGCGTCGGGCTGGGTGCGCAAGCCGCTGTTCTCGCGCGAAGGCGCCAACATCGAGATGCACCTGGCCGATGGCAGCACCCAGCGCAGCGACGGGCCTTACGATGGCCCGGCGATCATCCAGCGTGCGCATCCGCTGACCCGCTTCGAAGGCGGCTACCCGCTGATCGGCAGCTGGGTGGTGGGTGACCACGCCTGCGGCATCGGCATCCGCGAAGACGACAGCGCGATCACCCGCGACAGTGCGCGCTTCGTGCCGCACGCGATCGTTGATGAGGCGCCGACGCGGATCTACGTCTGATGACGGTACGGCGCAACCGGGCCGGCGTGGGCAACCGACGCCGGTCGTAGAACAACCCCTGTAGGTAGAGGCCGACCTTGGTCGGTGCTGTTGATTCCGTGCCAACCAAGGTTGGCACCTGCCAGGGCGGTGCGGCGGTTGTGGCAGGGGTAGTGCCGGCCACTGGCCGGCAACCGCCGTTGGTAGATGCCGACCTTGGTCGGCACTGTGGATTCCGTGCCAACCAAGGTTGGCACCTACCAGAGCGGTGCGTCGGTCGTTGCAGGGGTAGTGCCGGCCGCTGGCCGGCAACCGCCGTTGGTAGATGCCGACCCTGGTCGGCGCTGTGGGTTTCGTGCCAACCAAGGTTGGCAACTACCAGAGCGGTGCGTCGGTTGTGGCAGGGGTAGTGCCGGCCGCTGGCCGGCAACCGCCGTTGGTAGATGCCGACCTTGGTCGGCGCTGTGGGTTTCGTGCCAACCAAGGTTGGCACCTACCAGAGCGATCGCTGGTATCAGAGCAGCCCTTCGCGCTTCACCGCCAGGTAGCGTTCCACCAGCGCACCGGGCAGGGCATCGGCGGTCACGTCCAGCACCATCACCTTCTCGCTGCGCAGCGCCTCATGCGCCTTCGCGCGCTGCTGCAGATACAGCGCCGCTGCACCGGCCTGGGTGGCGTCTTCCAGTGTCTGCACTTCGCTGTCCAGCACGCCGTCCAGCTCACGCTCGCGCAGGCTGGCCACGCATACCAGATGGCGCTGCTGCAGCAGGCGCACCGCCGCCAGCAGGTCTTCGATGTCTTCGTCGCGCACGTTGCTGACCAGCATCACCAGCGCGCGCCGGCGCTGGCGCAGCGACACTTCGGTAGCGGCGGCCAGATAGTCGGTGGCCACCGCGCGAGGCTGCAGATCGTAGCTGGCGCGCAGCAGGTGCTCGACGGTGCCCATCCCGCGCTGCGGTGCCACCCAGCGGCGCTCGCCACCGGTGGCGAACAGGCCGGCGGCATCGCCCTGGCGCAGCGCTAGGTAGGCCACCACCAGCGAGGCGTTCAATGCATGATCGAAGTGCGAGAGCCCGCCTTCGCTGGCCAGCATGCGGCGGCCACTGTCGAGCATCAGCAGCAGCTGCTGGTTCTTCTCGTCCTGGTACTCGCGCGAGATCAGCTTGCGCGCACGCGCGGTGGCCTTCCAGTCGAGCTGGCGCAGGCTGTCGCCGATGCGGTACTCGCGCATCTGATGGAAGTCGGTGCCTTCACCACGGCGACGCTTCACATGTGCGCCGACCAGCCGCGAGGCCTGGTCGGCACTGAACAGGGCGAAGCGGGTGAGCGGTACGAAGTTCGGATAGACCCGCACGTCCAGTGCTGGCGGCAGCGTGCGTTGCTGCCACCACAGGCGCCACGGTGAACGCATGCGCAGGTGCACGCCTTCGAAGCGGAAATGCCCACGCTGCAGCGGCTGCAGATGATAGTGCAGGGTGGAGGCACTGCCGGCCTGCAGGTGCACGCGCTGCGGCAGTGACTCCAGCGGCCAGCCGCCGGGGACCAGATCGAACACCTGCACCGTCATCGGTGCGTCCGCCTGCAGCCGCAGTGCAGCCTCGCGGCGCACGCCCAGTGCCAGCGCTTCGGGCAGTTCGCGCTGCACCTGCGGCGACGGACGCCGCCACTGGCGCCATAGATCCACCAGCGCCGGCACGGCAATCGCCAGCGCCGCCAGCGCCCAGCTCCAGCGCGGCAGCAACCCGCCCAGCACCAGGCCGCCCAGGACAGCCCAGGCCAGCAGCAGCGCCAGCAGCAGCGGGGCCGGCCTCATCGGCGCGGCGCTTCCACCTTGGCCAGCAGCGCGCCCAGCACGTCGTCGGCGTCCTGGCCTTCAATCTGCAGTTCCGGTGCCAGCGCGATGCGGTGGCGCAGCGCCGGGCGTGCGATGTCGCGCACATCATCCGGGGTGACGAAATCACGACCGGCCAGCACCGCCTGTGCACGCGAGGCACGCACCAGCGCGATGCTGCCACGCGGGCCAGCGCCGACCGCGATACCCGGCCACTGCCGGGTCGCCGCGACGATGCGTACCGCGTAATCGATGACTTCGTCATCGACCGTGATCGCCGCAGTGGCGCGCTGCAGTTCCAGCAGCTCGCCGGCGCCGAGCACACGCGGCACCTGGCTGAGGTCGAAATCGCTGGCGGCGCGGCCGCTGGTGATTGCGGTCACCATGCGCTTCTCGTCCTCCAGCTGCGGGTAGTCGATCAGCACCTTCAGCAGGAAGCGGTCCAGCTGTGCTTCCGGCAGCGGGTAGGTGCCTTCCTGCTCCAGCGGGTTCTGCGTGGCCAGCGCCATGAACGGCGGCGCCAGGGTGAAGGCCTTGCCTTCGATGGTCACCTGGCCTTCCTGCATCACTTCCAGCAGCGCCGACTGGGTCTTGGCCGGTGCGCGGTTGATCTCGTCGGCCAGCAGCAGGTTGGTGAACACCGGGCCGCGACGGATCTTGAAGCTCTCGCTCTTCGGGTCGTACACCGCGTGGCCACTGACGTCGCTGGGCATCAGGTCGGGGGTGAACTGTACGCGGCCGTAATCCAGTTCCAGGGCCTGTGCCAGTGCGCGCACCAGCAGGGTCTTGCCCAGCCCGGGCACGCCTTCGATCAGCACGTGACCACCGGCGAGCAGGGCCACCAGGATCTGGTCCAGCACATCGGCCTGGCCGATGAAGGCGTGGCCGACGGCATCGCGGATGGCATCGACGCGTTCGATCAGGCGGGCGTTGGCGGCCGCCGGCAGCTCGGGGACTTCAGTCATAGCAGGGATCTCATCTGGAGCAGCAAGCGGATGCGCTCGCGCAGGGCGGAGGAATCGTGCGGCGGTGGGGGCGTGAGCGCGCTGGCGACGCGGCCCTGCGGCCACTTCAGCAGCTCGGCGATGGCCTGATCGCGCGGCGCACCATCCAGTGCGGCGGCAATCGGTGCGCGCAGGCGCAGGCGGTGCAGGAACAGGGCGAGCACGGCCTCGTACAGGCGTATGCCGTGACCGAAGCGCAGCAGCAGTTCGCCACTGGCGCGCACGTGCTCCAGCAGCGAACGGCGTTCCAGCACCGGTGACGGCAGCAGGCTGCCGAAGCGCTGCGAGCGGCCCCACAGCCAACCCAGCAGGGCCAGCAGCAACGGTGCCCACAGCGGCCAGCCCTGATAGAACATGCGCGACCACAACGACGGCGGGCGGCTGGCATAGACCAGCCAGACCGCACCCTTGCCGTAGTTCGGATCGAGCAGGTAGCGGGTCAGGTCGCGATGGGCAGGATCGTGCAGGCCGTCGCTGGCCTTGCCTGCGGCAGAGGCCAGGCGCGCTGCCGGTGAGTCCACTTCGCTGCGCATGAACTCCATGTCGGCCAGCACGCTCACTCTGCCCTGGCCGTGGCGCAGGCGCGCGAACACCAGGTCGCGATCAGTGCCCCAGCGGCGTTCGGCCTGCGCACTGGCCGCAAACCCCAGGGTGAAGCGGCGGCCACCACAGAATTCGACGTGGCCCGGATCGTCGTCGACATGGAAGGCCTGGCAGTCGCTGCGCTGGAACAGGCTGTCCACGCTCAACTGGTCCAGCAGGGGACCCTGCGTGCTGCTGGCATCGTCCTCGGCCGGTGGCGGTGTACGCACCAGCAAGTGGCCGCCCTGGTCGACCCAGTCCAGCAGCTGTTTCACCGCCGGCGCCGGCAGTTCGCTGCTGTCCTGCAGCAGCACCACCGTGTCGTGGCGCCCCAGCGTCATCTGCTGCAACTCCAGCCGCGGTCGCGAATGCACGTCGATGCCATCGGCGCGCAGGGCCTGGCCGAGTACGTACAGCGGGTTGTAGGCGGCCTCGCCCTGTGGCGGCAGCCGGATCGTCTCGGTCACCCGCTCGTGCGTGCGCAGGTAGAGGATGGTCAGCGGCACACCGAGCAGCACCAGCACCCCCAGCAGCAACGACCAGAACAGGCGCGGACTCATGCCTGCCACCCGTACTGCTGGCGCAGGGTGCCGGCCAATGCATCGAAATCGGCGCGGCTGGGCAGGCGGCCACCGTAGGCGGCGTACTGCCACATGCGCACGATGCGCGCGAACAGGTCACGGTCGCTGGCCTGGGGCATGCGCCGCGATGCGCGCAGGCATTGCGCTTCGGTGGCACCGGGTGGAAGCGCGATACCGCTGCGCTCGCCCACCGTGCGCACACTGGCGCGGTACAGCAGGGCCAGCGCCTGCCGCGGCCGGCCCTGGTCCCACAGCAGGCCAGCCTGGGTGGCCACGTCTGGCGGCAGCACCACCGGCAACTCCACCTGCTCCTCCAGCACCTTCGGTGCAGCGTCGGCCTTGCGGCGGCCACTGCCACGCAGCCACGGCAGCCACAGCCGCGCGGTCAGCAGCAGCACCAGCAGCAGGATGCCGAGCAGGCCCCACAGGCCCCATTCGGCCAGCCGTGCCAGCCAGGCGATGCCGTCCTTGCGCGCTTTGCGTTCACCTTTGCTGTTGGCGTCACGCTGCAGCTGCTTGTCTTCCTTCTTTTTTTCCTCGGCCTGCTCGATCGGCTTCCAGCGGGTGACCTCGCGGGTCGGGCGCTGCAGCGGGTCCTCATAGGCGCGGTTCACCGCCTGACGGAAACCGGCGGTGTCCACCGGCGTACCGCCGAAGATCATTGCCGGCGTGTTGGCCGGGTCGATGGTCGGTCCTTCGTCGCCTTCCTCGGCGTCGATGCCACGGTCGTTGGGCTTGCCCATGGCACGTTCGGGCCCGGTGTCCGCGTCCTGCGCATGCACCGGTGTGGAGAGCAGCGGCAGTGCCAGGCACAGCAGCAGCGCCAGCGTCGATGCCGCCGGCAGCAGGCGGTCGCGCAGGCGCCGCAGGGCGATTTCCACGTCCCAGGCTTCCATCTGCGTACGCCGGTTCAGATACAGGCCGAAGCCGGCACCAACGTAGAAGGGCCCGATCAGCACCGACGCCAGCCAGCATGCCAGGTTGAAGCCCAGCCGCGCCCATGCGGGCGTGTCCTGGCCAATCATGTCCCATGCGGTGCGCCACGATTCGGACATCAGCTCCAGCGGCATGAACATGAACACCGCGCCGATCGCGCCGGACACGAGCACCGCTTCGAACGCCATGCAGGTCACGGTGAGCACCAGTGCCGCGCCCGCTGCGCCAGCTGCCACCGCCCGACGGCGTGGACCGCGTTGGCCCGGCGTGTTGCCTTCCAGCAGGTTCACCGGCAGGCACAGGCTGCGCAGCACGCTGAAGCGGCGCCAGCCCAGGTAGCCCCAGAAGCCGCTGTTGCCCCACGCACCCTGTGCGCGCAGCGCCGCCAGCGTGCCGACCGGCTCGCCGAAGATGCCGCGCGACAGCACGTACAACGGCGCTCGTTCGAACAGTGGTTTGCACCACCACATCGCCAGCCAGGCCCAGCCGAACGCATCCAGCCACCAGCCCAGTGCGTTGAAGATCACGAACAGCGGGGCGCTGGCCAGCAGCCAGCTGCCCCAGACCGCACGTGCGTGGCGGCGGGCGAGGGCGCTGCCCAGCTCCATGGCTTCCCAGCCGCTGCGCGCGCGCAGCACCACGTCCAGGCGGTCAATGCGCATCGCCGCCTCCACGTCCGCCGCGCCACAGCCACAACAGCACGCCGGCCCACAGCACGCCGGCCACGCTGAACTTGCCCCATGCGGGTACTTCGGCGATCGATGACCAGAAGGCCTCGATGAAGGCCGCGACCAGCAGCATGAAGGCGACGCCGAGGCACAGCCGTGCGCCGATGCGGCCGCCGTTGACCAGTGCATCCAGGCGGCTGCGCCGGCCCGGTGCCAGCAGCTTCATGCCCAACTGCAGCCCGGCGCCGCCGGCGATCACGATCGCGGTCAGCTCGAAGGCACCATGGCCGACCACGAAGCGCCAGAACGGGCCGCCGTGGCCGATGTGCTGCAGGTGGCCGGCCACCGCACCGATGGTCACGCCGTTGAACAGCAGTACCAGCAGCGTGCCCAGCCCGGCCAGCAGGCCGCTGGCGAAGGTGCGCAGGGCGATGCTGATGTTGTTCATGACGTAGTGGCCGAACATCATCCAGTCGGTGCCGCTGTCGCGGCCCAGGCGTTCGGCCGCGGGGTCGTACATGCGCTCCATCTCGGCAATCTGGCGGTTGTCCATCAGCATGTGGATCAGGTCCGGATAGGCCTGCGCCAGCACGAAACAGGCCACCGCCGGCAACGCGAACATCGCCAGTGCCACCCACATGCTGCGTGCCTGGCTGCGGACCAGCAGCGGAAAGTCGGCCACCAGGAACTCCAGTGCCGCGCGCCAGCGCGTCGGCCGCGTGCGGTACAGCACGCTGTGGCCCTGCTGCATCAGCTGCTGCAGGCGCTGCACCAGCTGTGGGCTGTAGCCGCGCTCGCGGGCCAGCGCCAGCTGCTGGCACAGGCGCCGGTAGCGCTGCGGGAAGGCAGTGTCGTCCAGTGCCAGGCCGCTGGCCTTGCGGCGCGTGCGGCGCGAGGCACCGGCGCGCAGCAGCAGCCACTGCTCCAGGTCCTGCCACTCCTGTTGATAGCGGGCGACGAACTGTTCCTGCTTCATCGCCGCCCCAGCAGCCAGTTGGCCATGGCGTACAGGCGCAGCACGGCGACCTGGCCGTGGGTACCGGTCAGGGGCTCGGCAATGCCGGCCAGCTCCTGCTGGCGTGCCGCCGACAGCCGTGGCGCGCGCTCGGCAAAGGCCATCAGCGCGGCCTGCTCTTCCGGGCGCAGCGGCTGTGGCGGGGCCAGTACGCTGTCGATGGTGGGTGGCGGCGGCAGATACAGCGCAGGCGCGTGCACCACCACGGTGCCGGCCACCAGGTCACCCAGGCGCCGGCCATGCGGGTCGAACAGGCTGCTGATCAGGCCCAATGCATAGCCGAACGGCAGCATGTCCACGGTACGCAGCAGATTGCGGGTGATCGACGCCATCCAGCCCACCGGTGCGCCATCGCGCGACAGCACCCGCAGGCCCAGTGCGCGCTTGCCGAGGGTACGGCCCCACAGTGCCTCGCAGACGATCGGGTAGGCCCAGTAGACGAGGAACATCAGCACCAGGTAGAGGCCGGAGCCGAACTTGTCCAGCAGCGCCAGCGGAATCGACATCAGTACCAGCACCGCGATGCGTACGCCCAGGTCGATCAGCCAGGCCATCGCCCGCGGCAGCGGACCGGCTGCCGGCAACTGCAGCAGCACACCCTCCGGCGTCACCACCTCGCGGTAGGTATCGAGCATCGGTGCGGCCATCAGTGCGATGGCCTTCGTTGTGGGCGCCGGAGTCCTCTCCGGCAGGCGTCCACAGGCATGGGGGTCTCGACAGGTCCTGGTCGGGCCCAGACTTTAGCAGAGCCGCATGGCGGCGTTGGCTGCTCAGCCCAGGTATTCATCCTTCAGCCGCACGTAGTGGTCGGCCGAGTAGTGCAGCGACTCGATTTCCCTGTCGCTCAGCGTGCGGGCCGGGCGGGCCGGGTTGCCGACCCAGAGCTCGCCTTCGCCCACCACCTTGCCCGGGCCGACCACCGCACCGGCACCGACGAAGCCATGGCGCTCCACGCGGGCGCCATCGAGGATGCAGGCGCCCATGCCGATCAGGCTGTAATCACCAATGGTGCAGGCGTGGATGATGCAGCCATGGCCGACCGTCACGCCTTCGCCGATCAGGGTCGGGTAGCCGGCCTTGTTGTACGGGCTGTGGTGGCTGACGTGGATGATCGTGCCGTCCTGCACATTGGTGCGCGCACCGATGCGCACGTAGTTGACGTCACCGCGGATGATCGTGCCCGGCCACACCGACACGTCATCGGCCACTTCCACGTCGCCGATGAGGGTGCAGGCCGGATCGATGTACACGCGCTCGCCGAGGACGGGCATCTTGTCGCGGAAGGGGCGCAGCGGGTTCATCGGTGTCTCCGGAAATCAGGGCGTTCACTGCGATGATACCCGCGTGGTCCGCACGCCGCGTGCCTGCCGCGGGGTAGTGCCGGCCGCTGGCCGGCAACCTCATGGGCGCATCTGGATTTCCGTGGTTGCCGGCCAGCGGCCGGCACTACCAGAAGCCGGCGCGGTCGCCTATGCAGGCGCGAGTTCGGCCAGCATCTTCCGGAACAGTGCGTCCAGCCAGCCGTTGTCACCCTGTCCGGCCGCCAGCTGCGGGACCTGCGCGGTGCGCACGGCCATTGCATGGTCGATGTAGTCGCTGATGATGACGACGCGCGGACGGGCGGTGACTTCGGCGCTGGCTCGCTTGACCACCAGCAGGGCGTCGATGGCGTTGCGCACGGGACCGTCAGGCAGCAGCCGGTCCAGCAGGTCCTCGAAGGCCATCGGCGGCGGCGTGGATTCGCTTTCGATCCACTGGCAGGCAAGCAGGGCACGCAGCACATACAGGTACTTCTTGGTACTGACGGTGGGCTCGCCCAGATGGCGGCTGTACGTGGTCTTCGCCATGCTCATGTAGTGCCACCAGCTGCCCAGCGGCGAATAGAACCCCTTCGCTGCCTCCCACAGCTGCGCCACCGCAGCGTCATCCTGCTGGTACACGATCGGCGAACGCAGCCACTCGATCAGCGTTGGATTGGACTTGGAGACCAGCCGCAGTGCCTTGCGCAGGTCCCAGCCACTGACGTCGAGCTCCTCATCGATCGGCAGCTCGATCACATCACGCTGCGCTTCGCCGGGACCGGTGCTCTCGTTGACGCTGAGGTACCACGGCTGGCGATGCACGTAGATGAAGCGCGCGTCGTAGTCACTGTCCGGCGAGGAGAAGCCCCAGCCGCGGCTGCCCGATTCGCAGGCCAGCAGCACACGCACATCGTGGCGCTGTTCGATCGCGGCGAGGGTGGAAAGGATGGCGGCGCGCTTGTCCGGCGCGATCGGGTGGATATCGTCCATGCAGTCGTGTTCGCAGTGTCGAGCGTGCTCGACTGTAACGCAGGTGCGCACGGGTAGTGCCGGCCGCTGGCCGGCAACCTCATGGGCGCACCTGGAATTCTGCGGTTGTCGGCCAGCGGCCGGCACTACCGGCTAGGGTTCGTAGCTGTAACCCATCCCGTATACCGAGCGGATCGGCTCGCCTTCCATGCCGGCGTCGGCCAGCTTGCGGCGCAGGTTGCGCACGTGGCTGTCGACGGTACGGTCGACCACCACGCGATGGTCCAGATAGAGGCGGTCGAGCAACTCATCGCGGGCCCAGATCCGGCCGGGCGTGGCCAGCAGGGTGCGCAGCAGGCGGTACTCCACCGGCGTCAGGTCCAGGCCTTTGCCGTTCCAGGTGGCGCGTGCCGCCGGCTCATCGATGTGCAGGCCGCTGTTGGCGCGTGCAGCGGGGTCCGGGCGGTAGCGGCGCAGCACTGCCATCACCCGCGCGACCACTTCGCGCGGACTGAACGGCTTGCAGATGTAGTCGTCGGCGCCGATCTCCAGGCCCAGCAGGCGATCGATCTCTTCCACCCGCGCGGTGACCATGATCACCGGCACGTCACTGCTGGCACGCAGTTCGCGGCACAGGTCGACGCCGTCGCGCTGTGGCAGCATCAGGTCCAGCAGCACCAGATCAGGCTGGTAGCGCGCGAAGGCGTCGATCACCTGGCCGCCATCGTCCACCCATTCGCTGGCCATGCCGGCGGCGGCCAGGTAGTCGCGCAGGACCGAGGCCAGGCGTGGCTCATCCTCGACGATCAGGATCTTCGCGGACGCAGCGGGGGACGTGCTCATGCAGGCTCCGGCAGGGTGATGACCACGCGCAGGCCACCCAGCACCGAAGGCTCGGCGTGGATGTGGCCGTGGTGGGCGAGGATGATGTTGTGGCTGATGGCCAGGCCCAGCCCGCTGCCGCCGCTGGCACGGTTGCGCGAACTCTCCACCCGGTAGAAGCGCTCGAACAGCAGCGCGCATTTGTCGGCCGGTACGCCCGGAGCGGTGTCTTCCACGACCAGCTGCACGCCGGCGGGCACGCGCGCGGCCTGCACACGTACGCGGCCGCCGGTATGGGTATAGCGCAGCGCGTTTTCCAGCAGGTTGGCGAGGACCTGCTGCAGGCGCCGCTCATCGCCGGAGACCGGCAGCGGGCCGGCCGGCAGGTCTTCTTCCAGCGCCAGGCCCGCATTGGCGAAGCGCACGCGCATGCCATTGAGCTCGCTGCGCAGCAGTGCCACCAGGTCCAGCGGCGCGAAGCGGTAGGCCAGGCCCCCGGACTGGGTCATCGACAGGTCGTGCAGGTCGTCGATCAGTTTGCCCAGCTGGCGGATCTCGCCCTGCAGGGCACCGAGGTTGGCGCGGTCCAGCGGGCGGATGCCGTCTTCGATCGCCTCCAGTTCGGCGCGTACCACCGCCAGTGGCGTACGCAGTTCGTGCGAGATGTCGGCGATGAAGGCGCGGCGGTTGCGCTCGGTATCATCCAGCGCTTGTGCCATCCGGTTGAAGTCGTTGACCAGTGCGTCCAGCTCGTCATCGCTGGTGCGCTGGATGCGGGTGGCGTAGTCGCCGGCGGCGAGCCGGTGGGTGGCGGCGGCCAGCTTGGCCAGGCGCTGGCGCAGCGCGCGTGACACCAGCCAGGCCAGCAGTACCGTCACCAGCAGCAGCGAGATGCCGATCACCCACCATGCGCGCATCTGGGTGTTGTAGAAATTCAGATCGTTGGTGGCGATGACGGTCTGGAACGGCACCATGCCCAGCCAGCCCACGGTGTGCCCATCCAGCTGCACCGGATGCGGATCGTCATCACTGGTGGCATCGGGGTTGCCGGCCACGAACCGATGCTGCTCATCGAACAGGCCCAGCCGTGAGGGAACGCCGGTCTGGTCGGACAGCGGCGGCACCGGGCCTTCGTGCCCATGGGCCAGGTCCGGGCGCAGCAGCCGCGCCCAGCGGTCACTGTCGCCGCGCAGATGCTCCCAGCCGCCGTGGGCGCTGTACTCGCGCTGCAGGTGGGGCATCAGGCGCTGCATGCGCAGGTCGCCCTGGTCGTTGAGGTAGTCCAGGAAGCCGGTCTGGAACGCCACGCGGCTGGCAATGCCGTTCACTGCCAGCACCAGCAGGCAGGCGGTGAAGATCGCGAGGAAGGTCTTCGCGGTCAGGCCGAATTTGAGTCGAATCTTCGCCATCGCGGGGGCCATTAGCGGCGCATGCGGCGCTGAAAGCAAGCGTCAGCTGAGCCGGTCGCACAATCTCCATATTCTCTGCACAGTTCCACGGCAGCGTGCACGGGTCAACGCAAGGCCTCCACGCCCCCCATGTCACTCCCGCGCCCGCTGTCCCGTTCCCCCCGTCCGCTGCTGTTGCCCCTGCTGCTGGCCCTGGCCGCCTGCTCGGCGGGCAGGACCGACGTCCCGGCCACGCCCGAAGTGGGCATCATCACCGCCAGCGCACAGCCACTGGCGCTGCAGCAGACCCTGCCCGGCCGCGCGGTGCCGTTCGAGGTGTCCGAGGTGCGGCCACAGATCGGTGGGCTGATCCGCCAGCGGCTGTTTACTGAAGGCCAGCAGGTCAAGGCCGGCCAGCTGCTGTACCAGGTCGATCCGGCACCGTACCAGGCGGCCTTCGATACCGCCCGTGGCCAGCTGGCCCAGGCCGAGGCCACCGTGCTGTCGGCGCAGCCCAAGGCCGAGCGCACGCGCGCGCTGCTGGGCATGGATGCGGCCAGCAAGCAGGATGCCGACGATGCCACCTCGGCGCTGAAGCAGGCGCAGGCCAATGTGATCGCCGCGCGCGCCGCGCTGCAGGCCGCGCGCATCAACCTCGACTACACCCGGGTGACCGCACCGATCGACGGCCGCATCGGCACCTCCAGCGTCACCGCCGGTGCGCTGGTCGCAGCCGGCCAGGACGCGGCGCTGGCCACCATCCAGCGGTTGGACCCGGTCTATCTGGACGTGACCCAGTCCAGCACGCAGATGCTGGCGCTGCGCAAGCAGCTCGATGCCGGCCTGGTGAAGGCCATCGATGGCAAGGCGCAGGTGAAGGTGCTGCTGGAGGACGGCAGCACCTATGCCCATGAAGGCACGCTGGAGTTCGTTGGCAGTGCGGTCGACCCGGGCACCGGCAACGTGGTGCTGCGCGCGGTCATCCCGAACCCGGACGGCCTGCTGCTGCCGGGCATGTACCTGAAGGCGGTGCTGCCGATGGCCACCGACGCGCGCGCCCTGCTGGTGCCGCAGAAGGCGGTGCTGCGCAACGAGCGTGGCGAGCCGCTGCTGCGCCTGCTCGATGCCAAGGACCATGTGGTGGAACGCCGGGTCAGCACCGGCCAGGTGGTGGGCAACCAGTGGCAGATCACGCAGGGCCTGAAGGCCGGCGAGCGGGTGATCGTCAGCAATGGCAGTGCGGTATCGCTCGGCCAGCAGGTGAAGGCGGTGGCGGCCAGCAGGGCGCAGCTGGCGGCGATGCCGGCGGTCGACCCGAACGGCAACACCGACGAAAAGTCGCACTGAGGCCCGCCGCGCATGGTTCGTTTCTTCATCGACCGGCCGATCTTCGCCTGGGTGATCGCCATCGCGGTCAGCCTGCTCGGCCTGCTCGCGATCCTGATCCTGCCGGTGGACCGCTACCCGCAGATCGCCCCGCCCACCATCACCATCCGCGCCACCTACACCGGCGCCTCGTCGCAGACCGTGGAGAACGCGGTCACCCAGGTCATCGAGCAGTCCCAGCAGAGCCTGGACCACCTGATGTACATGACCTCGACCAGTGCCTCCGACGGCTCGGCGCAGGTCAACCTGGTGTTCGCTACCGGTACCAATCCGGACACCGCACAGGTGCAGGTGCAGAACCAGCTGCAGGCGGCCATGGCGACGCTGCCGCAGGCGGTGCAGCAGAACGGCCTGACCATCACCAAGTCCAGTGGTTCGATCTTCGAGGTGCTGTCGTTCACCAGCGAAGACGGCAGCATGGACAACTTCGATGTCGCCAACTTCATGGAAGCGCGCATCGACGACCAGATCAGCCGTGTCAGCGGCGTCGGCAACATCCAGCCGATCGGCCAGGAATACGCCATGCGCATCTGGCTGGACCCGGAAAAGATGCGCCAGTACGCGCTGATGCCGTCGGACATCGAGAGCGCACTGCAGGCGCAGAACACCGATGTGTCGGCGGGTGAACTCGGTGGCCAGCCGGCGCTGAAGGGCCAGCAGCTGGACGCGACCGTGACCGCGCGCAGCCGCCTGCACACCCCCGAGCAGTTCGCGCAGGTGGTGCTCAAGGCCGATGCCAATGGCAGCGTGGTGCACCTGGGCGACGTGGCGACGATCGGCCTGGGGCCGGAGAGCTACGACAGCATCAGCACCTTCAACGGCAAGCCGTCGGCCTCGCTGGGCATCGAGCTCAACGCCGGTGCAAACGCCATCGCCGTGTCCAAGGCCATCGATGCGCGGCTTCAGCAGCTGCAGAAGTACTGGCCGCATGGCTACACCGCCCACGTGGCATTCACCACCACGCCGTTCGTGACCATCTCGCTGAAGGAAGTGGTGATCACCCTGATCGAGGCGATCGCGCTGGTCGTGCTGGTGATGTACCTGTTCCTGCAGAACTGGCGGGCCACGCTGATCCCGACCATCGCGGTGCCGGTGGTGCTGCTGGGCACGTTCGGCGTGCTGGCGGCCTTCGGGTACTCGATCAACACGCTGACCATGTTCGCGCTGGTGCTGGCCATCGGCCTGCTGGTGGACGATGCCATCGTGGTGGTGGAGAACGTGGAGCGGGTGATGACCTTCGAAGGGCTGGCCCCGAAGCCGGCCACGCTGAAGGCGATGGGCCAGATCACCGGCGCGCTGGTCGGCATCGTGCTGGTGCTGACCGCGGTGTTCCTGCCGATGGCGTTCTTCAGTGGTGTCACCGGCGTGATCTATCGCCAGTTCTCGGTGACGATCGCCGCCGCGATGATCCTGTCGGTGCTGGTGGCGATGACCATCACCCCAGCGCTGTGCGGCAGCATCCTGCACCAGATTCCCAAGGGCGGCCACCCGCATGGCGACCACGGCGGCGAGCCGAGCCTGCTGGGCAAGTTCTTCATCTGGTTCAACCACCGCTTCGAGCGCACCTCCAACGGCCTGCGCCATCGCGTGGATGGTTTCCTCGGCCGGCGTACGCTGGGCGTACTGTTCTACCTGGTGCTGAGCGTGGCCACCGGCCTGTTGCTGTGGCACCTGCCCGGCGCATTCCTGCCCGATGAGGACCAGGGCATGCTCAACGCGCTGGTGAAGCTGCCAGCCGGCTCCACCCTGGAGCAGACCCGTGCAGTGATGGATCGCCTCAGTGCCGCTGCGGTGAAGGACGACAGCGTGCTCTCGATCCAGGCCACCGCTGGTTTCAGTGTCACCGGCAGCGGCCAGAACGTCGGCCAGGCCTTCATCCGCCTGAAGGACTGGGATGACCGCAAGGACGATGCCGATACCATCGCCGCGCGCTTGACCGCGGCGATGGCCAGCGTGCCCGATGCGCAGGTATTCATCACCTCGCCACCGGCCATCCTCGGCCTGGGCGATGCGGGCGGTTTCACCCTGGAACTGCAGGACGAAGGCGGTGCCGGCCATGCCGCCGCCGTGGCCGCGCGCAACACGCTGCTGAAGGAAGCCGCCAAGGACCCGAAGCTGGTCAACGTGCGCTACGCCAGCCTGGAAGACGCGCCGGTATACGCGGTGAAGGTGGACGACGCCAAGGCGCAGGCCATGGGCGTGAACCCGCAGGACGTCAATGACACCTTGAACGCGGCGTTGGGCGGCGACTTCGTCAACAACTTCATCTACAAGGGCCGCATCAAGAAGGTGTTCATCCAGGGCACCGCCGAAGCACGCATGCAGCCGCAGGACATCGAGCGCTGGAGCGTACGCAACCAGGCCGGCCAGATGGTGCCGCTGTCGTCGCTGATCAGCACGCATTGGACCAGTGCGCCGGCTGCATTGCAGCGCTACAACGGCGTATCAGCGATGGAGATCACCGGCCAGCCAGCACCGGGCGTCAGCTCCGGCGAGGCGATGGCCGAGATCGCGCGGCTGGCCGACACACTGCCGGAAGGCTTCAGCCATGCCTGGTCGGACATGGCCTACCAGGAGCAGCTCTCGGGCAACCAGGCGCCGATGCTGTATGCCATCTCGCTGCTGTTCGTGTTCCTGTGCCTGGCGGCGTTGTATGAAAGCTGGGCGGTGCCGTTCGCGGTGATGCTGGCGGTGCCGGTGGGCGTGTTCGGTGCGGTGCTGATGATGAACCTGCGTGGCCTCAACAACGACGTGTACTTCCAGGTCGGTCTGCTGACCACGATTGGTCTGGCAGCAAAGAACGGCATCCTGATCGTCGAATTCGCGCGTATCCTCGAACAGCAGGGCAAGCGCACCCGCGAAGCGATCCTGCAGGCGGTCTATCTGCGGCTGCGTCCGATCGTGATGACCTCGCTGGCGTTCCTGATGGGCGTGTTGCCGCTGGTGTTCGCCACCGGCGCCGGTTCGGCCGCGCGCCGTTCGCTGGGTACCGGCGTGGCCGGTGGTACGGTCGCCTCGATGGTGCTGGGCATGTTCTTCGTGCCGTTGTTCTACCTGCTGGTGCGCCGCATGTTCCCGGGCCGCGCGCCGGCCGAAGCCACTGCCCCGGAGGCAAGCCCATGAAGCCGATGCTGCTGCGCGCCCTGGCGGCCGCAACGATGACCACCGTACTGGGCGGCTGCGTGAGCATGGCACCGCACTACCAGCGCCCCGAGGCGCCGGTGCCGGCACAGTTCGGCAATGCCGCCACCGGCGAGACCGGGCCGGCACTGGCGATGCCGGCCTGGCGTGAGGTGTTCCTGGAACCGCGCCTGCAGCAGGTGATCGCGCTGGCGCTGCAGAACAACCGCGACCTGCGCGTGGCGGTGCTGCAGGTGGAGAAGGAACGCGCGCAGTACCGCATCCAGCGCGCGGCGCTGCTGCCGTCGGTGGATGCCAGTGGCAGTGTCACCCGCTCGCGGGTGAGTGATGCCAACAGCGAGATCGGCGTCAGCCAGGTGACCGAATCCGATGCGGTGCAGGTGGGCATCAGCAGCTGGGAACTGGACCTGTTCGGGCGCGTCCGCAGCCTGAAGAACGAGGCCCTGCAGAACTGGCTGGCCAGCGTCGAGAACCAGCGCGCCGCGCGCACCAGCCTGGTGGCCGAAGTGGCGACGGTGTGGCTGGCGCTGGCGGCCGACGAGCAGTCGCTGGCGTTCACCCGGCAGACGCTGGACAGCCAGCAGCAGACCCTGCAGCGCACCGAGGCCCGCCATGCACAAGGCCTGGCCTCGGGCCTGGACCTGTCGCAGGTGCAGACCAGCGTGGACGCCGCGCGCGGTGCGCTGGCCAAGCTGCAGACCCAGCAGGCGCAGGATCGCGATGCGCTGCAGTTGCTGGTGGGCGCGCCGCTGGAGGCGGCGATGCTGCCCAGCGCACAGGCACTGGACGGCACCGTGGCGCTGGCGCCGTTGCCTTCCAACCTGCCCTCAAGCGTGCTGCTGCACCGCCCGGACGTGCTGTCTGCCGAACACGCGCTGCAGGCGGCCAATGCCGATATCGGTGCCGCGCGCGCCGCGTTCTTCCCGACGCTGACGCTGACTGCCAACTACGGCCACAGCTCCACCGCGTTGTCGACGCTGTTCTCGGCCGGCACCCGCGGCTGGTCGTTCGCGCCCAGCATCACCGCGCCGATTTTCCACGCCGGTGCGTTGAAGGCCTCGCTGGATGCCTCGAAGATCGGCAAGGACATCGGCATCGCCCAGTATGAGAAGGCAATCCAGCAGGCCTTCAGCGAAGTGGCCGATGCGTTGGCCACGCGCGATCACCTGACCGCGCAGATGGAGGCCCAGCGTGCGCTGGTCGCCGCCAGCCAGCGCAGCTACACGCTGGCCGATGCGCGTTACCGCACCGGGCTGGACGGCTATCTGCAGGCGCTGGACGCGCAGCGCAGCCTGTATGCCGCGCAGCAGGACCTGATCGCGTTGCAGCAGCAGGAGGCGGGCAACCGGGTGACGTTGTTCAAGGTGCTGGGCGGCGGCGCGGACGCACGGTAACGCGCTTGCGCGGGTGTGTGCGTCTTCCGCTCCGGTGGGTGCCGACCTTGGTCGGCACGGAAGCATGCGATCAGATGATTCGTGCCGACCAAGGTCGGCACCCACCAGAAGCAGGTTCGACCGCGTTACGCCACGCGGCCGCGGCGTGCGCGCTCCAGGTGCACCAGCAGCAGCGAGATCGCGGCCGGGGTCATGCCCGGGATGCGTTGCGCCTGGCCGATGGTCTGCGGCCGCACGCGCTCCAGCTTCTGCAGCGCTTCGGCCGACAGCCCGCGCACCGTCGCGTAGTCGAAGGCCTCGGCGATCGGCGTGGCTTCATGCCGCTGCTGGCGCTCGATCTCCTCGCGCTGGCGGTCCAGGTAGCCGGCGTACTTCACGCCGATCTCGACCTGCTCGGCCACCTTGCCGTCGGCCACGGCCGGGCCCAGCGACGGCACCTGCATCAGCTGCGCGTAATCCAGCTCGGGGCGCTTGATCAGGTCCAGCACGTTGGTTTCGCGGCTGACCGCTACGCCCAGCGTGTCCTGCACCTCGCGGCCCAGCGCATTGGCCGGGGTTGCCCACAGCGCACCCAGGCGCGCGCGTTCGGCGGCGACGGCCGCCTGCTTGGTCTCGAATGCGTTCCAGCGGCGGTCATCCACCAGGCCCATTTCGCGGCCGGCCGGGGTCAGGCGCTGGTCGGCATTGTCCTCGCGCAGCTGCAGGCGGTACTCGGCGCGGCTGGTGAACATGCGGTAGGGCTCGTTGGTGCCGTGGGTGATCAGGTCATCCACCAGCACGCCCAGGTAGGCTTCGTCGCGACGCGGGCACCAGCCGTCCAGCCCACGCACCTGGCGTGCGGCGTTGAGGCCGGCCAGCAGGCCCTGCGCGGCGGCTTCTTCATAGCCGGTGGTGCCGTTGATCTGGCCGGCGAAGAACAGGCCGTTGACCAGCTTGGTTTCCAGCGAGGCCTTCAGCCCGCGTGGGTCGAAGAAGTCGTACTCGATCGCGTAGCCGGGGCGGGTGATGTGCGCGTTCTCGAAGCCGCGGATGCTGCGCACCATCTCCAGCTGCACGTCGAACGGCAGCGAGGTGGAGATGCCGTTGGGGTAGATCTCGACGATGCCCAGGCCTTCGGGTTCGACAAAGATCTGGTGGCTGGCCTTTTCGGCGAAGCGCACCACCTTGTCCTCGATGGACGGGCAGTAGCGCGGGCCGATGCCTTCGATCTGGCCGCTGTACAGCGGCGAGCGATGCAGTGCGTCGCGGATGATCTGGTGGGTCTGTTCGGTGGTGTGGGTGATCCAGCAGCTGACCTGCTGCGGATGCTCGTCCACCGAGCCGAGGAAGGACATCACCGGGCGCGGCGAATCGCCGGGCTGCTCGTCCATCACGCTGTAGTCCAGCGAGCGGCCGTCGATGCGCGGCGGCGTGCCGGTCTTCAGGCGGTCCACCTGGAACGGGCGTTCGCGCAGGCGCGCGGCCAACGTGGTGGCCGGCGGGTCGCCCATGCGGCCGGCGGCGTATTGGGTTGGGCCAACATGGATCTTGCCGGCCAGGAAGGTGCCGGCGGTCAGCACCACGGCCTCGGCGTCAAAGCGCAGGCCGGTCTGGGTGATCACCCCGCGCACGGCGTCGCCTTCGATGACCAGGTCATCGACGGCGGCCTGGAACACGGTCAGGTTGGCCTGGCCTTCGACGATGGCGCGGATCGCCATGCGATACAGGTTGCGGTCGGCCTGGCAGCGGGTGGCGCGCACGGCCGGGCCCTTGGAGGCGTTGAGCGTGCGCCACTGGATGCCGGCGCGGTCGGCGGCATGCGCCATCGCACCGCCGAGAGCGTCGATTTCCTTGACCAGGTGGCCCTTGCCGATGCCGCCGATGGCCGGGTTGCAGCTCATCGCGCCCACCGTTTCGATGTTGTGGGTCAGCAGCAGGGTGCGCACGCCGGTGCGGGCCGCGGCCAGCGCGGCTTCGGTGCCGGCGTGGCCACCGCCGATGACGATGACGTCGTAACGATGGAAGGACGGGTTCATGGGGGGCTGTTCAGCTGGGGGCGGGCGCGGACCGGGGGGCGGCGCCGGGGTGGCGATTTTAGCGCCATTCGGGGGCGGGACGTCGGTGCCGGCCGGCCGGCGTCGAAATCAGCCCTAAAGTTGGCAGGATTTTTGCAGATAACCCAATAGCACCCATCGTGGCTGGCGCCGTAGGCGCCCGTGACCGGAATTGGAACAGGGGCCGGTACAGGCGCACGGTGGGGGAGCAGAGGGCCGGCAGTCGGGGGACTGTCCGGCCCTGTTTTTTGGGGCGGCGGGAAAGGCCCCATCCACGCATGGCGTGGATCTCACTGACGCTGGGGCTCTCGCCGGTTCGCGGCCCGGCAAAACAAACGGCCCCGCATTGCGGGGCCGTCTGCCTTCAGAGGTGCCGACATCCGACAGGGCCGGAACAGGGGGGATCCAGATGTTCCTGTCGGATATCGACGTAGAGCTTTTTGCGGCGGCCCGTGTCGTTTTTGTCACATTGTGACGCGGGCCGTCACTGGTCCCGTAGAGTGCGGCTTGGACCGTGTGAAATGCAAGACGGTTCAGCGCTCAACTGTGCGCTGCGTCCCACGATCCATGTTGCGCCAGGGGGAACCGTTCATCCTCGGCGCACTCGGCACGGGGGCCGGACGGGCCTGTGGCGGTGGTGCCGACGGCTGGATGTTCGACTGCGGCGGGCGCCGCATCGAGTCCATGTTCCGCCATGGCGAACCGCCGTTGTACGACGGCCGCGACGGCGGCGGACGGTTCTCGCCGCCATTGCCCGGGCGCGGTGGCGGGCGGTGGTTGTGCGGCGGACGGTAGATCGGACGCGAGTAATACGGGTTGCCGTAGCCGCCGTAGTAGCCGCCATAGCCACCGTAGTAGGGGCCGTAGTTGTAGGGATAGCCGGCCGGGTAGCGGTACTCCACCGACGGCGCACCGTGGTAGTAGCTGCCACTGCGGCCGCCGCCGACATAGTCGTAGGTGGTGCAGCCGGTCAGGGCCAGCAACAGGCCACCGGCAAGCATCAGGCGCGTTTTCATGGTGGGTCCCCCCAGAGGACGGGTGTGCAGTCAGCTTCGTGCGCCGGCATTGAATCGGCCCTTAATTCCACCGGCCAGGATGAATGGAGGTGAAGGCCCGCATGCTGGCATGACCTGTGCCCCGGTCGCCAGCGGGGAGCCTTACGTTAATCTTGCGTCATGAGCGATTCACTGTTGCCCCGCGCCGATGACGTCCTGCTTGCTGCCGCGAGGATCGCCCCGCATGCCAGCGTGACCCCGGTGCTGCGCTCGCACACGCTGGATGCGATGGCCGGGGCACAGCTGGCCTTCAAGGCCGAGCACCTGCAGCGTGGTGGTGCATTCAAGTTCCGCGGCGCCTGCAATGCGGTGTGGTCACTGGACGCCGATCGCGCCCGTGCCGGTGTGGTGACCCATTCGTCCGGCAACCACGGTGCCGCCCTGGCCCTGGCCGCACGGACCCGTGGCATTCCCTGCCACGTGGTGGTGCCCGAAGGCGCGGTCGCGGCGAAGCTGGCCAACATTGCCCGCCATGGTGCGACGCTCTGGCGCTGCCCGCCGACCATTGCCGACCGTGAGGCCACCTGCGCCAAGGTGCAGGCCGATACCGGCGCAACCCTGGTCCATCCCTATGCGGACCCGGTGGTAATGGCCGGGCAGGGCACCGCGGCCCTGGAACTGCTGCACAGCGACGGCCCGTTTGACGTGATGGTGGTGCCGGTGGGCGGCGGTGGCCTGGCCAGCGGTACCGCACTGGCCCTGCAGCACGCCAGCCCGCAGACCCGGCTGGTGCTGGCCGAACCGGCCGGCGCCGATGACACCGCACGCTCGCTGGCCGCAGGCGAGCGCCAGGGGGCGTTCACTCCGGACACGATCTGCGATGGACTGCGTACCCTGATCGGCGCGCCCAATTACGAACTGCTGCGTGCGGCCGGTGCCGAGGTGATCGTGGTCGATGACGCGGCGACGATGGCCGCGATGCGCCTGCTGTGGGAGGTCCTCAAGCAGGTGGTCGAGCCGTCCTCGGCCACCGTGCTGGCTGCGGTGCTGGCGCAGCCGCAGCGTTTTGCCGGCCTGCGCGTGGGCCTGGTCCTGTCCGGTGGCAATGTCGACCTGCCAGCGCTTCGCTGGGGGGCGCCTTGAGCCGCGAGCGCAACCGGCATCGCACCGGCCTGCTGGGCTGGCTGTGGCGGCTTTTCGTGGTGCTGGTGATCTGGCTGCTGGGCGTGACTGCGTGGATCGTCTGGGTCGGTGAACGTGACCAGGCCGCCAAGGCCGACGCCATCATCGTGCTCGGGGCGGCGGCCTATGACGCCAAACCGTCACCGGTGTTCGAAGAGCGCATCCGCCATGGCCTGGACCTTTACGAGGCCCAGTACGCGCCACTGCTGATCTTCACCGGTGGCTATGGCGGCACCGGCGCGCGCTTCTCCGAATCGCAGGTGGCGCGGCGTTATGCGCTCAAGCATGGCGTGCCGGACGATGCGATCCTGATCGAAACCGCTTCGCGCAACACCGTGCAGAACCTGGTCGAAGCCAAGCGGCTGATGGACCAGCGCAACCTGCACCGGGTGATCATCGTCAGCGACCCGCTGCACATGGCGCGCGCGCTGCGCCTGAGCAGGGCGCTGGGCATCGATGCGCTGGCTTCGTCCACGCCCAGCACGCGCTTCCGCAGCTTCCATACGAGTTGGCGCTTCCTGGTGCAGGAGATCTATTTCTTCCACCGCGACCTGGTGCGCCCGCCGCTGAGTTCGCCGGCCAATACCTGAGGCGGAAGCCTGCCTTGGTTGGCACAATGCCGGCCCATACCTGCCTTTGGTAGGTGCCGACCTTGGTCGGCACACTGCTGGCGGCACCGCGATCTGATGGGTTGTGCCAACCAAGGTTGGCACCTACCAGAGCGATTCGCGTGTGGTGTGGAATGCGGTAGTGCCGGCCGCTGGCCGGCAGATGCCCACCATGGAATCGTGAGGTTGCCGGCCAGCGGCCGGCACTACCGGACGATCAGGTCTGCTTGCGCCGGATCGGAATCGCCGACACCGGCACCGCGGCCACGTCATGCCCGCCTTCGCGGATCGGTGCGCCCGGGTCCGGTGCCCAGGCGTGGGCATAGATCACTTCCCAGCTGCTGGGCAGCTTGCCGTCGGCACGGCGCATCGGTTCATACGCCGCCGCCGCAGCGGCGAAACGGCCGCGCCCGGTCAGCGTATGGCGGCGGTCCACCCGTGCATTGGTCGCGCCCATCGCGCGCAGCTCGCGCATCAGCGAGGGCAGGTCGTCGTAGGTCAGGGTGAACAGATCGCGGTCCAGCACCGGGTCGCGGAAGCCGGCCATCATCAGCGCATCGCCGAACTGGGCGATCTGCGCGAAGCGGCTCACGTGCGGGCGGTCATCGGCGGCCGCGAACGCTTCATTGAGTTCAACCAGCGTTTCCGGGCCGAAGGTCGAGCACAGCAGCAGGCCACCGGGCTTGAGCACACGGCGGAACCCGGCAAACACCGCCGGCAGGTCGTCCACCCACTGCAGGCACAGGTTGCTGAAGATCACGTCCACGCTGTTGTCGGCCAGCGGCAGCGCGGCGGCGTCGCCGCACAGGCGCTGGAACGGCTTCCACCAGCCGGCCTGGCGCTTGGCCTGGTCCAGCATCGGCAGCGCCACATCCAGCGCGATCACCTGCGCCTTCGGCCAGCGCTTCTTCATCAACGCGCTGGCATGGCCGGTGCCGGCACCGATGTCCAGCACCACCTCGGGCTTGCGCGCCTCCAGGTAGTCCAGCGATTCGATCAGCCGCGACTGCACTTCGCGCTGCAGGGCGGCGGCGGCGTCGTAGCTGTTGGCGGCACGGGCGAACGCGCGGCGGACATGGCGGGCATCGAAGTGGGACGGCATTGCGAAAGTCTCTTAGAACGTACCGGGGTAGGCGCCGCCGTCGATCAGCAGGTTCTGCCCGGTGAGGTAACCGGCCTGTGCACTGCACAGGAAGGCGCAGGCGGCGCCGAATTCGTCGGGTGTGCCGAAGCGGCCGGCGGGGATCTGCTGGCGGCGGCGTTCGGCCACTTCGCCGGCGTTGCCGTCCTTGCCCGCACTGTGGGCGAAGTTGGCGCGCAGGCGGTCGGTGTCGAACTGGCCGGGCAGCAGGTTGTTGATGGTGACGTTGTGGGCCACGGTGCGGCGCGACAGGCCGGCGACGAAACCGGTCAGGCCACTGCGCGCGCCGTTGGACAGCGCCAGGATATCGATCGGGGCTTTCACCGCCGACGAGGTGATGTTGACGATACGGCCGAAGCCGCGCGCGATCATCGCGTCGACGGTGGCGCGGATCAGCGCGATCGGCGCCAGCATGTTGGCGTCCAGCGCGGCAATCCAGTCATCGCGCTCGAAATTGCGGAAATCACCGGGCGGCGGGCCACCGGCGTTGTTGACCAGGATGTCCACCTGCGGGCACGCGGCCAGCGCGGCAACGCGGCCGGCTTCGGTGGTGACGTCGGCGGCGACCGCGCGCACCTCGGCGGCACCGGCCAGCGCGCGCAGCTCTTCAGCGGCGGCCTGCAGGGCGGCTTCGCCGCGGGCCACGATCACCACGTTGACGCCTTCACGCACCAGCGCACGCGCGCAGCCCAGGCCCAGCCCCTTGCTTGCGCCGCAGACCAGTGCCCAGCGGCCATTGATACCCAGATCCATGCGTCAATCCTGCGGAATTCGGAAGGCGCTCATTGTCCGCCATCGGCCGGTGACAGGCCGGCAACGAAGTGTTGCAGGGCGGCGGCGACCTCGTCGGCATGGCCGAGGAAGGGCGCATGGCCGCCGTGGGCGATGGTCAGCATCTGCGCGTCCGGGGCCATTGCCGCGGCGGCCTGCATCGCCGTCGGTGAGACCAGCCGGTCGCGTTGGCCGGCGATCCACAGGCTGGGCTTGCCCAGCATCGGCAGGGCGCCGCGCAGGTCGGTGCTTTCCAGCAGGCGCAGGCCTTCCAGCAGCGCGCGTTCGGTGGGCGCACCGCGCTCGACCAGGCGCTGGCGCAGGGTGCGCAGCTCTTCGCGGGCGTGCGCCGAGCCCATCACGTCCAGCGCCAGGAAGCGCTCCAGCGTGCCACCGAAGTCGCTGGCCAGCTCGCGCCCGAACTGTTCGAACACTGCCGGTTCCACCGCATGCGGCCAGTCTTCACCACGCACGAAGCGCGGCGTGGCCGCGATCATCGCCAGCCCGCGCACCTTCGGCAGGGTGGCCGCCGCATGCAGCGCGAACAGGCCGCCCAGCGACCAGCCGCACCACACCGCCGGCGGCGTGGCCGCGGCAATGGCATTGACCACGAACGGCAGGCGCAGCGGCGTGCTGTCGTCGCGGCTGTGGCCATGGCCGGGAAGGTCTACCCGATGCAGGGTGAACTGGTCCGCCAGGCGCTGCACCAGCGGCGCGAACACGCCGCCCTGCAGGGCCCAGCCGTGGATCAGTACCAGGTCCGGCCCACGGCCGGTCACTTCAATATGCATGGGGAACTACACGGAACTCAGGCAAAGGCGGGCAGCGGCGGTGGCGCGGCTTCACGCACGGTCAGGGTCACGCGATCGCGCGCGTTGGCGATGGCCTCCACCAGGCCACGCACCTGTTCCGGCGTATGCAGTGCGGACAGGGTGACGCGCAAGCGTGCCTTGCCTTCCGGCACCGTCGGTGGGCGAATCGCGCCGACCAGCCAGCCGGCCTGTTCCAGCGCCGTGGACATCGCCACGGCGGTATGGTCATCACCACATAGCAGCGGCTGGATCGGCGTTTCCGAAGCCATCAGGTCCAGGCCGTGGCGACGCGCTTCACTGCGGAACAGCGCGATCAGGTCGGTCAGTTTGGTGCGGCGCCAGTGGTCGCGGCGCGCCAGGCGCACTGCTTCAAGCGCCGCAGCGGCCATCGCCGGTGGCACGGCGGTTGTGTAGATGTACGGGCGCGCCGTTTCGGCCAGGTGCTCGATCAGGTCGTCGCGGCCCAGCACCAGTGCGCCGGAACCGCCCAATGCCTTGCCCAGCGTGACCAGTTGCAGCGGCACGTCGTCCACGCCCAGCCCGGCGGCGGCCACGGCACCACGGCCATCAGCGACCACGCCCACGCCGTGCGCGTCATCGACGTAGAACAGTGCCTGCTGCAGGCGTGCCACAAGCGACAATGCACGCAGCGGTGCGATGTCGCCATCCATGCTGAAGACACCATCGGTGGCCAGCATCGCCGCGCCATCGGGCGCGTGCTTGAGCTGACGCATCGCGCCTTCCGCATCCAGATGCGGATAGCGGCGCAGGCGTGCACCGGCCAACCGCGTCGCATCCAGCAGGCTGGCGTGGTTGAGCTTGTCCTGTACGCAGACATCGTTCTCTTCGCTCAGCAATGCCTGCTGCACCGCCAGGTTGGCGGCGAAGCCACTGCCGAACAGCAGCGCACGCGGATAGCCCAGCCACTCGGCCACTTCGCGTTCAAGCGCTTCGTGCATGGCGTGGTGACCACAGACCAGGTGCGAGGCACCGGCGCCAGCGCCTTCGCGTGCGGCGGCGTCCTGCAGCGCGTTGACCACGCTGAACTGCTGGGCCAGGCCCAGGTAATCATTGCTGCAGAAGCCGGTCAGCCACTGGCCGTCCACTTCCAGGCGCACGCCATCACGACGGCTGACCGTGCGTCGCGGGCGGCGACGGCCTTGGGCATCGCGCAGGGCGCGCTGGGCGTGGAGGCGGGCGGTCAGGTCGGGGCGGGCCATGGTGGCTGAATGCGTCGACGGGGCGGCTAGGGTAGCGCGTTGCCGCGGCGCCTGCTTGCGGCCCGTCTCAGGCCGCGTGAGCGCAGCCACAGCCGGGCGTATCGGCACTGATATCGGCGTGCACGGTGCCGCCGTGGTCGTGGCCCTCGGCATCCACCTGCACCGCCATCGGTTGCAGGCCCAGGCGTGCGAACAAGGCCAGGTCGCGCTCGCTCTCCGGGTTGCCGGTGGTCAGCAGCTTGTCGCCGTAGAAGATCGAATTGGCACCGGCCAGGAAACACAGCGCCTGCAGTTCGTCGCTCATCGCTTCGCGCCCGGCCGACAGCCGCACCATCGAGCGCGGCATGGCGATGCGCGCTACCGCGATCATGCGCACGAACTCGAACGGGTCCAGCTCGGCACTGCCATGCAGCGGCGTGCCCGCCACCTGCACCAGCTTGTTGATCGGCACCGAATCGGGATGTGCCGGCAGCGTGGCCAGCGCCAGCAGCAGGCCGACGCGCTGCGCGCGCGTCTCGCCCATGCCGACGATGCCACCGCAACAGGTCTTCAGGCCGGCATCGCGCACGTGCTCCAGCGTATCCAGGCGGTCCTGGTACTGGCGCGTGTGGATGATCGAATCGTAGTAGTCCGGCGCGGTGTCGAGGTTGTGGTTGTAGTAGTCCAGGCCGGCGTCCTTGAGCGCACGTGCCTGTTCGCCACTGAGCATGCCCAGCGTGGCACAGGTCTCCAGGCCCAGCGCCTTCACCCCGGCGATCATTGCCGCCACCTTCGGAATGTCGCGGTCCTTCGGCGAACGCCACGCGGCACCCATGCAGAAGCGCGAGGCACCGGCGGCCTTGGCCTGGCGTGCCTTGGCCAGCACTGCGTCGGTCTCCATCAGTTTCTGCGCGTTCACCCCGGTGTTGTAGCGCTGCGCCTGCGGGCAGTACGCGCAGTCTTCCGGGCAGCCGCCGGTCTTCACCGACAGCAACGTGGAGACCTGCACCTGCGAGGGGTCGAAGTGCTCGCGGTGGACCGCTGCGGCGCGGAACAGCAGCTCGGGGAACGGCAGATCGAACAGTGCCTGCAGTTCGTCGTGTTGCCAGTCGTGGCGGATGGCAGCAGCCATGGCGGGACCTTGGGTACGAGTGGAGCGAGGGCGGCAGTGTGGGTGGGTGTGTCCGGACTGTCAACCATTGTTGATTTAGATTGGTTTACGGGGTTCGTGCCTAGAATGGAGCCCCCACGCAAAGGACGGCCATGAACGCTGCATCGATCACGCGCGCTGCGGTTGCTGTAGTGGCCCTTGCCCTGGGACTGGCAGCAGCGGCTGCCTGCGCGGCCGAGCCGACTGCTGCGGAGATTGACGAAAACTCCCGCGTCCGTGAGGCGATCTTCCGTGGCGAGCAGGGCGGCCCGCAGCTCACTGATTACCCTGTGGCGAAGGTCTACGGCGGACCTGCCGCTGCGCTGGACATGAGTACGCATGAGGCGCGCATGTTCAAGACGCGGATGTCCGCCGCATTGAAGGACGGCAAGGTCGAGTTCGCCGGCGAGTACACCGTGGCCGGCTGGGGCTGCGGCACGGGGTGCTTCTCGCAGACCTTCATCAGCCTGCGCACCGGCAAGCCGCTGCCGCAGAGCCTGGGTGGGGAGCTCGGCCCGAACATCGTCCGGATCGATCCGCACAGCGCGCTGGTGGTGGCCGAAGGCACCGAGTACGACAGCAACTACGACAGGACCGGTCACTACGCCTACTTCTATGTGCTGGAAGGGCATGCGTTGAAGCTGATCCGGAAGGTAGCGGTGCCGGAGGCTTTGGAAGAGGAATGAGTATGAAACCGGATGCAATGCCGCCAGGTGGAAAACTGCTGGTACTCGACCTGGACGAGACGTTGGTGCACGCAAGCGAGCGCGAACTGGAGCGGCCGGCGGACTTCCGCCTTGTCGGCTACCACGTCTACCTGCGGCCTCACCTGCAGGCGTTCCTCGACTATGCCTTCGCCCATTTCACGGTGGGGGTGTGGACGTCTTCCGGGCAGTTGTATGCGGAGCCGCTGGTGGCCCGCCTGATGCCGGGCCGCCCGCTCGCATTCCTGTGGTCCGCGCAGCGATGCAGCACGGCGCGTGACTGGGACACTGGCGGCTATGCGTCGCAGAAACGGTTGGGCAAGCTGAAGCGACACGGCTTCCGGTTGGAGCAGATGATCGGTATCGACGACACGCCCGGCAAGTACGCCAGAAACTACGGAAACCTGGTCGAGGTGCGCGAGTTCACCGGTGATGCGAGCGATGATGAGTTGGCACATCTGCCGCTCTATCTGGAATGGCTGCGGCAGCAGCCCAACGTGCGCAGCGTGGAAAAGCGCCGGTGGCGGGAGCGATTGCCCGCCCAGTAGTGCACGCACGCGGCAGGCTGTCGGGAGGATCCATGGCCGGGCATTTCACCGCATCCTGCAAGGCCTTCAGCCACAGTAGCCGCTGTCCGCCTTCCCCCGCAGCGTCCAGACTGCCCCGCATGACCGATCTTCACCGCCTCCGCGGCCGCATCACCGCGCTGGTTCTCAGCGAGGCCTGGCGTCGCCGTGCCGCGCTCTGGGGCGGCGCCGTGGCCGTGGCGCTGGTGGCCATCCTGTTCGCCAAGGCCAGTGACGCGGCCTTCCATCTGTTCCAGCGCATCACGTCGCACTCGCCGTGGTGGGCGCTGCTGCTCACACCGGGCATCTTCGCGCTGTTGGCCTGGTTGACCGCGGGCGTGCTGAAACCCACGCGTGGCAGCGGCATTCCGCAGGTCATTGCCGCACTGGACAAGCCCGATGAGTCGTTCCGCAGGACCAATCTTTCGCCCGCAGTCTCGGCCGGCAAGCTGCTGCTGACCTCGTTGTCGCTGCTGGGCGGCGCGTCGGTCGGGCGCGAGGGCCCGACGGTGCATGTGGGTGCCAGCCTGATGTACCTGTTCGGCCGCTGGTTCGGCTTCAAGGACCCGCGCGAACTCTCGCACTTCCTGCTGGCCGGTGGTGCAGCGGGTATCGCGGCGGCGTTCAACACGCCGTTGGCCGGTATCGTCTTTGCCATCGAGGAGCTCAGCGGCCGTTTCGAGCATCGCTTCTCCGGCACCCTGCTGACCGCGGTGATCGTCGGTGGCGTGGTGTCGCTGGGCCTGCTGGGCAACTACACCTACTTCGGTCATGTGAGCGCACGCCTGCCGCTGGGCCAGGGCTGGCTGGCAATCCTGCTGTGCGGCGTGGTGGCGGGCTTGCTGGGAGGCCTGTTCGCGCGTGCGGTGCTGGCCAGTGCGGCGGGCCGCCCGCGCTGGCTCGGGCAACTGCGCCAGCGGCATCCGGTTCTGTTGGCCGCAGGCTGCGGCCTGGTGGTGGTACTGCTCGCCCTGGTCTTCGGTGAAGGCGCGTTCGGCACCGGCTACGAGCAGGCGCGCAGCCTGGTGCAGGGACAGGCGATGGTCGGCCACGAGTTCGGGTTGATGAAGCTGCTCGCGAACCTGGCGTCCTATGTGGCGGGCATTCCCGGTGGCCTGTTCTCGCCGGCGCTGGCGGTCGGTGCCGGACTGGGCCACAACCTGGCGGTCCTGATGCCGGGCGTGGACCCGCGCGCGTTCGTGCTGTTGGGCATGTGCGCCTATCTGACCGGCGTCACCCAGGCACCGCTGACTTCGGCGGTGATCTCGCTGGAGCTGACCGACAGTGGTGATCTGCTGCTGCCGATCCTGGCCACGGTGCTGATCGCGCGTGGCGTGTCCGGGCTCGTGTGCCGGGTGCCGATCTATCGTGGTCTGGCGGAGGTGTTGATGATGCCCGCCGTGCCGCCGTCGGATGCCGGGGATCGCGAACGCACGCCCTGAAGGGCGCGCGGTAACAGATAGCGCTGACACTGCAGCACGCGGTCCGCTGATGGTGAAGCTGACGCAGCGATGGAAGGCTGGCGCATGCGCATCAACTTCCTGCACGCGGCAAGCACTGTCCCTCACGCGCTGCTTCGCGTCCTGCTGCCACTGCGTTGCCTGGTCTGCAACGACCCCGGCCACGATGGGCTGGATCTGTGCGCCGCGTGCTATGCGGAACTTCCGTGGTCGGGCCGCGCCTGCCTGCGCTGCGCACTGCCGTTGCCGGACAACGCGCTGATCGTCTGCGGCAGCTGCCGTGAGGAAGCGCCACCGCAGGCCGCTACCCATGCCAGCTTGTTGTACCTGCCGCCGGTCGACCAGCTGCTGGTGCGCTACAAGTTCCATCAGGATCTCGCAGCGGGTCGCCTGCTCGCGCAGTTGATGCAGCGCGCACCGCCGCCCTGGTGGTGCCCTCTACTGGTGCCGGTGCCGCTGCACACCCGTCGCCTGCGCCAGCGCGGCTACAACCAGGCCGCAGAACTGTGCCGCCTGCTGTCGATACCGGTCTGGCAGGGGCTGTATCGGCGGCGGCATACCGCGCCGCAGTCCGAGCGTACGGCCGAACAGCGCAGGGAGAACCTGTTCGATGCGTTCGATGTACGTGGTCCGGTGCCGCCGCGACTGACCGTGGTGGACGATGTGATGACCACCGGCAGCACGGTGATGGAGGTTGCGGAGACGCTGCGGTGGGTGGGAGCGGACGAGGTGCGGGTATGGGTCTGCGCGCGGGCGCCGTGATCGTCCTCTTCATCACCAGGGGCTAGGATGAGCCCGGTTCCGGATCGAAGGAGTGGCCATGAATTCCCCCTTGTCTCCCCTGTTGTCGGCGGTTGGGCGCAGTTGGTGGATCCTGCTGCTGTATGGGCTGGTTGCGCTTGGCTTTGGCATCGTCGCCATCGGCTGGCCGCTGTCTGCAGCCATGGCATTGGCATGGACGCTGGGTGTGATGGCCATCGTTGAAGGTGTCATCAGCCTGTTCGCACTGGTCAGCGGCGGCAGCGGTGCCTCGCGTGGCTGGCTGGCGCTGTATGCCATCGCCTCGTTGGGTTTCGGCATCCTGGCGGTGATCAATCCGCTGGCCACCGCCAGCGTCCTGGTGCTGTTCCTGGCAGCGTGGCTGCTGGTGGCCGGCATCTATCGCATCGTGTTCGCGATCCGCGTGCGCAAGCAGATCCAGGGCGAGTGGCTGCTGATCCTCAGTGGCGTGCTGGCGGTGGTGCTGGGCCTGCTGTTTGCGGCCAATCCGTATGCGGGCGTGGCGGTGACCACGTTGTGGATCGGCATCGGCAGCCTGCTGTACGGGCTGTTGCAGGTGCTGGTGGCGTTCAAGCTGCGGAAGCTGAAGTGAGGGCTGCGCTTCCCCTATTGCTGGGCATGGTATTGAGCTTGGCCGGATGCATGCAGGGCGCCACGCCCGGTGCGTTGGCAGGCAAGGATCATGCGCCGCGCCCCGGCGTGGATGTGCGCCTGAGCGCGGTCGATGCAGCCGGCAAGGGCACGCCGGCGCAGTGGCAGGGCGAGACCCTGGCGCTGCGCGAGCCACCGATTGCCGGCAGCGCGGATATTGCCGATGTGCGCTATGTGCTGGATGAAGGCAAGCAGCCGGGCCTGCAGATCCGCTATCGGCCGGAGGCGCATCAGCGCATCCACGATGGCACCGCGGCACTGGTGGGCCAGCGTGCGGCGATCAGCGTGGATGGTCGCGTGCTGATGGTGGCGACGGTGCAGGGGCCGTTCGGCGAATCGATGATGCTGAGCGGGTTGTCCAGCGTTGCCGAGGCGCGGGAGCTGGCGAAGCACATCACTGGCGAATGACGGGCGCGCCATGAACCCGCGCTGCGCGCGGAGGTCGACCAAGGTCGACCGCTACCGGGCGAAGCGGGCCTCGATCTCTTCCAGGGATTTGCCCTTGGTCTCCGGCAGCCAGAACGCGGCCACCAGGAAGAACACGAAGGTGCACGCCGCCCAGAACACGAACATGCTGGCGTAGCCGTAGTGGCCCACCGTGGGCAGGAAGATGGCGGCGATGGTGGTGGACACGAACTGGTTGATCAGCAGCGCGATGCTCATGCCGTTGGAGCGGATGCGGTTCGGCATCAGCTCCGACAGTGCCAGCCATACGCAGACGCCGGGGCCGACCGCGAAGAATGCGACGAACACCAGGATGCAGGCGGCCACTGCCCAGCCGTGTGCCGGTGGCGGCACCGGGCCGATGCGGGCCTGCTCGATGCGCAGCGGTGCTTGCGCGGCCTTGGCCGGATCGGCGAACGGGTTCAGGTGCAGTTTGCGGAAGAACGCGCCGATCACGCTGTCCGGCTGCACGGTGCCCGCACGCTCGATGCGCAGCTCGCGGTCGGTCAGGTTGTCGCTGCGCAGGGCGCGCACATTGGTGAAGTCGCCATAGGCATACGACACGGTCAGCTGCAGCGGCCGGCCTTCGCTGTCGATGCCAGCGCCAAGGCGCTGCCACTGCGCATCATCCAGTACCAGTTGCAGCCCATCGCCGCTGACCGCCGCCTGCAGCTGCGGCTGCACGTCGGTGCGGCCGCGTTCGGCCTGGAAGAAGAGGGTGGCGGCGGCCAGCAGGGCCACGCAGATGCCGCCACTGCCGAGCATCAGCAGGAACTTGCGGCCCTTGCGGTCGACCAGCAGCAGCGCGACCACGGTCATCACCGCATTGAGCAGCTTGATCGCCACGTCGGCGCCGTTGGCCACCGAGCCGGACAGGCCGGCCTGGTTGAGGATGTTCACCGCGTAGGCCAGCACCGAGTTGATGCCGGTGGCCTGGGTGCAGGCCAGCACCACGCAGGCGAGCAGGAACGGCACCACGTAGCGGCGACTGAGCAGCGGGTCGCGCTTGCCGCTGCTGCCGCTCGATTCCGGTGCCTGGATCTGTGCAAGCGTGGGCTCCACCTCCGAAGCCGGCAGTACGCGCTGCAGGCTGCGGCGCGCATCATCGATGCGACCGCGGCGCACCAGCCAGCGCGGCGATTCGGACAGCCAGAAGATGCCGGCGCAGAACAGCAGGCCCGGCGCCAGGCAGGTCCAGAAGATGGTGCGCCAGGCGTGGTCCTTCACCGCAAACAGCTCCTGCGCCTGCTGCGCGACCGGCAGTGAGCGCACGGCTTCGGCGGCGGCATCCACGGCGTGGGCGTGGTACAGGCCGATCAGGGCAGCCAGCACCAGGCCAACGGTCAGCAGCAGCTGGAACATGGCCGCGCCGCGCCCGCGTCGCTCTGGGCTGAGCACTTCGGCCAGGTACAGCGGAATCACTACGCCGATCAGGCCGCCACTGATGCCCTGCAGCAGCCGGCCGAGCAGCAGGGGCGTGTAGCCGGATGCCAGTGCCATGATCGGGATCGAGGCAGTGAACAGCAGGCCGGCCAGCAGCATCGCACCGCGGCGGCCGATCAGGTCGGCGACCATGCCGGCGAACAGCGAGGACAGCACGCTGCCCAGCAGCACTGCCGCGACGACGAAGCCGAGCTGCTGGCTGCTGAGCTGCCAGGCGTGGCTGGCAGTCGCTTCAAGATAGGGCAGGGCGCCGGCGATGATGCCGATGTCGATGCCGTACAGCAGGCCACCGAGGCCGCCGATGAAGAGCAGGTAGCGTACGGGCCAGCGCGGAGCGGTGCTTGCAGTCATCGGCAGTTCCTGTGGTAGCGCCGGGCTATGCCCGGCGACGGTTCGTCGCAGATTGCTTTCTGTAGAGTCGAGCCATGCTCGACTGCTCTTCGTTCCGATATCGAGGTTCCCTGCACCGCGCGTTGCGCGGTGAGTCGAGCATGGCTCGACTCTACAAAAACGCAGATATCAGGCGTTTGCGGCGTTCAAATCAACTACGCGCCCACCAACCACCACCTGCTGCAGGCGCAGTTCGGCGTCCAGCACCACCAGGTCGGCACGGGCGTCGGGCGCGATGCGGCCGCGATCGTCCAGGCCCAGGTAATCGGCCGGGAACGTGGAAACACGCTGCGAGGCGTCGGCCAAGTCCAGGCCCACACGCACCAGATTGCGCAGTGCCTGGTCCATGGTCAGCGCGCTGCCGGCCAGCGAACCGGTCGCCAGGCGCACGCAGCCGCCGCACTTGTGCACGCGCTGCTCGCCCAGCGCGTACTCGCCGTCGGGCATGCCGGTGGCGGCAGTGGCGTCGGTCACCGCGTACAGGCGCGGGATCGCGCGCGCGGCCAGCCGGATCACGCCGGGGTGGATGTGCTGCAGGTCGGGAATGATCTCGGCGTACTGCGCATGTGCCAACGCCGCCGCTGCAATGCCCGGGCGATAGTGATCGACGCCGGTCATGCCGTTGAACAGGTGGGTGAAGCCGGAGGCGCCGGCCTGCAGTGCCGCCACGCCTTCCTCATAGGTACCGGCGCTGTGGCCGAGCTGTACGCGGATGCCCATCGCCGAGAGCGCGGGAATCAGCGCGGTGTGCTCACCGATTTCCGGGGCCAGCGTCATCACCCGGATCGGTGCCAGCGCATGCAGCTGCTGCACCAGTGCCAGCGTCGCCTCGATCGTGCGGTTGGGCTGCGCACCCAGACGCTGCGGGCTGATGAACGGTCCTTCCAGATGCACACCGACGATGCTGGCGGCGTCGGCATCGGGTGCCGCCATGGTGGCGGCCACGCCCTGCAGCGCGTGCTCGATCTCGTCGAGCCCGGCGGTCATGGTGGTCGCCAGCAGCGTGGTGGTGCCGAAGCGAAGATGGGTGCGGGCGATGGTTCGCGCCACGTCGCCGCCCTGCATCAGGTCCACGCCGGCCGCGCCATGCACATGCAGGTCGATGAAGCCGGGCAGGATCACCGGCAGCTGCAGGTCGTCAGCGCCGCTGTGGTCATCCACCTGCAGCTGGCGCACGTGCGAATCGAAGTGGACGTGGCCACGCCGCCAACCCAGCGGGGTGAGGATGCGGCCATGCAGGGTGCGGGTGTCGGTCATGCGGTGGGCTCGGCGATGATCACTTCGATGCCCAGCCGCTGCAGCCCCTCACGGGTTGCGTCGTCAATGCCGGCGTCGGTGATGATGGCGTGGATCTGATCCAGCAGGGCGATGCGATGCAGGCTGACGCGGCCGAACTTGGAGGCGTCGGTCAGCACCACGATGCGGCGCGCACGCTCGACCATGCGATGGTTGAGGCGGGCTTCGGCTTCATCGTGGGTAGTCAGGCCGAACTGCAGGTCCAGGCCGTCCACGCCCAGGAACAGGGTGTCGAAGCTGTACGAGTTGAGGCTGGCTTCAGCCTGGCTGCCCTGCAGCGACAGCGACTGCTGGCGCAGCAGCCCACCGGTCAGCAGTACGGTGATGCCTGCGGCATTGGCCAGTTCCCAGGCGATGTTCAGGCCGTTGGTCATCACCGTCACGTCGCGATGCGCGCGCAGGTGGCGGGCCAGGGTCATCGTGGTCGAGCCGGAGTCGATGATGATGTTGTCGCCGGGCTGCACCAGGCGCGCAGCGCGCGCACCGATCGATTCCTTCAGCGGCAGGTTCAGCGCGTCTTTCTCGTGGATGTCCTGTTCCTGCGGCGGCGTACGAACGAGCGTGGCGCCGCCGTGGGTACGGTTGGCCAGGCCCTGCGACTCGAAGTGGGTCAGGTCGGCACGGATGGTCACCGCCGACACGCCGAAGCGCTCGACCAGATCGGCCACCTGCACCGAGCCGTGCTCGATCAGCAGCTGCAGGATCTGTTGCCGGCGGGAGCGGGTGTTGCGCATGGCCATTCTCGGTTTCGCGGGAAAAGGTAGAGATTAGCCGTTCGCAGCAACGCCGGCAGCCGAGCCCGCGTTCTGCGTGCGGGGGCCGGCCTGGTTGGCGCTGCAGGCGCGGGCGTATTCGCCCAGGCACAGGCCGATACGGTGCTGCACCAGTGCGGTGGGGGTGTTGGCCAGGCGGCCTTCGCGCACCGCACGGTACTGCTCCGGCAGGTACTGGCTGAGCAGTACCTGCGGCGGCGCGTGCTGTTCCAGGTTGGCGAACAGGGTCTGCACCGCCTGCACCAGCGCCGGCTCGCCCCAGTAGTAGCGGCAGCGGTCGCTGAAGGAGTAACTGCGCAGCAGGCGCAGTGCCGCCTCATCGCCCTGGTAGTAGGACTGCCAGTACTTCGGCTGCGCCACCATCACCTCGTCCAGCACCTGCGGCAGGCGCGAGCACTGCGCGGCCGGCAGCAGTTCGGCCTCGATCGCGGCCAGCGCGAACAGCGCCTCGCGATAGGCGAAGGTGGCGGCCGGGCCGACCTTCAGGATGGCAAAGTGGTCGCGCACCAGTGCATGCAGGCCGCTTTCGCGCTGGTAGTCAGTGGAATGCGCTTCGAACACGATGCGCGGCTGCTGTTCGAGGAAGCCGGCCAGCGTGCTGGCGGCGGTCGCGTCGTACTCGTGCACGCTGCTGTGGTCGAAGTCCACGCCCGGCTGCACCACCATCGCGATCACGCGCTGCCACGCGTCGCGAAGCTGCGGGGTATCGAACGCCTGCTGGTGGATGGCCAGGGTCTGCGCGGCGGCGGCGGGCGTGGTCACCTGCAGGCCCTCGGCAAGCGAGGCTTCGCCACCGGGAATCGGCACTTCGGTACCGATTACGTAGACCGGCGGCGGCAGGCTGTGTTCGGCGGCGGTGCGTTCGGCGATCTCGGCCAGCTCGGCCGAACGCGCGGCGACGATGGCATCGGGCAGCGGCACCGGGTCATCGGCACAGGACATGCTGCAGTCCAGGTGGATCTTGTGGAAGCCGGCAGCGACGTAGGCCTCGATCAGCACGCGCGCGTGGGTCATCGCTTCGGCAGCCGGGCGCTTCTGCCAGGCATTCGGGCCGAGGTGGTCACCGCCCAGGATCAGCCGTTCGCGCGGGAAGCCTTCCTCATCGGCCAGCGTGCCCACGTAATCGCGGTACTGCGGCGGGGTCATGCCGGTGTAGCCGCCGAACTGGTCGACCTGGTTGGAGGTGGCCTCGATCAGCAGCACGGTGCCGTGTGCCAGCGCCACGTGCATGGCCGCGCGCAGCACCTGCTCGTTGCTGCAGCAGACGCTGTACAGGCCGACGTTGGCACCGGCGCGGTGGGAGGCAAGCAGGGTCTGCAACGGGGACATGGTCAGGCTCCGGACATCAGGAAAACGAGGGTTGGCAGGCGAGCAGGGCAGCACCACGTGCGCCACCGGCATCGCCGAAGCGTGGTGGCACGATCGGTGGCACCTGCACACCCTTGAACAGATGGGCGGCGATGGCGGCGGGCAGGTGCGCGTACAGCGGCGCGTACTGCGAAAGGCCGCCGCCGAGCACGATCACGTGCGGGTCCAGCGCCAGCACCAACGCCGCCAGGCTGTGGCCGAGCAGGTCGCGATGGATGTCCAGCGCCTTGCGCGCGCGCGCATCACCGGCGTCGGCCAGGGCGATCACCGCGCTGGCGTCGGCGGCGCTGCCACCGAGGTGACGCTCGATCATCGCCACGCCACTACCGGAGACATAACGCTCCACGCAGCCCTGCAGGCCGCAGGCGCAGTCGATCAGCGGCAGGCCGTGGCGCTGCAGCAGATGACCGGGCACGCTCCAGTGGCCCCATTCGCCGGCCAGCCCGTTGAAACCGGACAGCAGGCGGCCGTGCAGGCAGAAACCACCGCCCGCGCCGGTGCCGAGGATGGCGCCGAACATGCTCGGATAGCCGTCGGCGGCACCGCCGTGTGCTTCCGACAGGGCAAAACACTGCAGGTCGTTGCCGAAATGCAGCGGCCGCTGCAGGCGCGCCTGCAGGTCGGCCGCCACGCTGTGGCCGGTCAACGCAGGCACGTTCGCGCTCAGCTGGCGGCCGCTGCGGCGGTCGCGCACGCCGGGCAGGGCGATGCCGATCGCCGCATCACTGCGGCCCAGCGCGGCATCGGCCTCGGCGACCAGGGTCACCACCGCCTGCAGGAAACCGTCGTAGTCGCCCTGCGGCGTGGCCACCCGGCGACGCCAGGTGACCTGCATCGCCGCATCGCACGCCACCAGCTCGATCTTGGTGCCGCCGATGTCGATGCCGTAGCAGGCGTGGGCGATCAGCTCAGCCATGGTGGATGGTGACGCCCTTGACCACGCGGTTGACGGTGCCATCCGGGAACGGATTGTCCGGAGTCAGGCCCAGCGCAGCCGAGCGCTGCAGCGCGAACAGCTGCGCGAAGCCCAGCCACACCGGTGCCAGCCACGGATCATCCAGTGCCGGTACGGTGAGGGTGTACTCGTCGTCCGCACCGATGTCCGAATGCGGGCCGATCGCCAGCACCTGGCCGGCCACGCCATCGCGGCGCAGTTCTTCCAGCAGGTCCTGTTCGTAGCGGCGCGCCAGTGGCTGCACGCTGCGCAGCACCACCACCAGGGTGTTGCCGTCCAGCGTCGATTTCGGGCCATGGCGGAAGCCCAGCGGGGTGTTGGCCAGCGCCAGCACGCGGCCGGCGGTCAGTTCCAGCACCTTCAGCGCGCACTCGCGTGCCAGCGCTTCCAGCGGGCCGCTGCCGAGGTAGATGATGCGGTTGAACGGGCGCTGTGCCAGCGCCGCCACCGGTGCATCCCATTGCGCCTGGCCTTCGCGGGCCAGCGTGGCGATCTGCTTCAGGCGCGCCACACGCGCATCCCACGGCGAACGATCGAACACGGTCAGTGCGGCCAGCAGCATGCAGGTCAGGCTGCTGGTCATGGCGAAGGCACGGTCGCAGCTGGCCGACGGCATCAGCAGGGTGCAGGTGTCGGCACGGCCGGCGCCACGACGGGCCAGTTCGCCATCGGCATTGCAGGTGATGTCGAGGAAGCGCGCGTCATCCACGTCGCTGCGCACGCGGTCCACCGCCGCCACGCTTTCCGGGCTGGAGCCGCTGCGGCCGAACGAGACCAGCAGGGTCGGACGGTCGCGCTGCAGGTACAGCGCCGGGTGGGTCAGCAGGCTGGTGGTGTGCACCACGCGCACATCGGCCGGCCATTGCGCGTTGATTGCATCGGCCACCATTTCGGCGATGAAGCCGGAGCTGCCGGCGCCGGTGAACAGCACGCGCTGGTTGGGATCGTTGAGGCTGTCGCCGAGGAAGGCCTGCAGGCGGTCGCGGGCACGCGACAGGTCCTGTGCGAGGGCGTCCCACAGCGCAGGCTGCTGGGCGATTTCGGTAGCGGTATCGGCTCCGCCAAGGCGCTGCCAGGCGGACACATCGGAAAGCAGGGTGACGTCCATTCGGAGGTTCCAGTTGGGCCAGCGCACCATCTGTGTTTTCTTTCGAAATGTCAAATAGCGAAAGTAAAAAGAAAGAAAATGGCATGGTGACTTTTCCCGCCTGGGTGTGCTCGGGAAAACGAAAGAACGGGCCGGATGCCGTATCGCACAATGCTTAACAGGCGCCTGCAAGCGCTTACACAAAGTATTGCGGCGCAACAACTTTCGTTTCAATAGAATATATCTTCCTTTTTCCTTTCAATTTGTTGACATCTTTCGAATCGCTGCCCTAGAGTCGGCCCAATCGCTTTCGAAACGCCCGGTGAACGGGTTGGGAGTCCGCGTGGAAAACTGCGTTCGTCGCTCGCCGCTGATGCTGGCCCTGTTGCCGGCATTGATGCTGGCGTCCATGCCGGCCCGGGCCGAGCCCGTCGGCAACCTGCGTTCGGTCAGCGCCAGCGCCAGCCGCGATGGCGTGCAGGGCTGGGACCTGCAGACCGACAAGGGCGCGCGCATCCGCATCGAACTGCCGGCCACCGACATCATCCGCGTGCAGGCCGGTCGCAACGGCACGCTCACCGGTGCAGGCGACAAGGCCGCGCCGATCGTGCTGCCGCAGCCCAAGGCGAACGTGCAGGCGCAGCTGGAAGAAGACGCACAGGAAATCCGCGTGCGCACCGAGTCACTGGTGCTGCATGTACAGCGGCAGCCGCTGCGCATGCGCCTGGAACGGCTGGACAACGGCCAGCCCACCGCGCTGTGGCAGGAACTGCAGCCGCTGGACCTGGATGCCACGCAGAGCGTCCAGGTGCTGTCCTCGCAGGCCGATGAAGGCTACTTCGGTGGCGGCCAGCAGAACGGCCGTTACCAGTTCAAGGGCCGCGAGCTGGAAGTGTCCTACTCCGGCGGCTGGGAAGAAGGCGACCGCCCAAGCCCGGCGCCGATGCTGCTGAGCAGCCGCGGTTGGGGCATGCTGCGCAATACCTGGAGCGACGGCAGCTACGATCTGCGCGAGGCCGACCAGGTCACGCTGCTGCACCGCGAAGACCGCTTCGATGCGTACTACTTCGTCGGCGCCGACCTGCCGAAACTGATCGAGCGCTACACCCAGCTGACCGGCCGCCCCAACATGGTCGCGCGCTGGGCGCTGTCCTACGGCGATGCCGATTGCTACAACGACGGCGACAACAGCAAGAAGCCCGGCACCGTACCCGAAGGCTGGAGCGACGGCCCGACCGGCACCACCCCGGATGTGATCGACAGCGTGGCCAGGCAGTACCGCGCCAACGACATGCCCGGAGGCTGGATCCTGCCCAATGACGGTTACGGCTGCGGCTACAAGCAGTTGCCGGAAACGGTGAAGGGCCTGGCCAAGTACGGCTTCCGCACCGGCCTGTGGACCGAGAACGGCGTCGACAAGATCGCCTGGGAAGTGGGCAAGGCCGGCAGCCGCGTGCAGAAGCTGGACGTGGCCTGGACCGGCAAGGGCTACCAGTTCGCGATGGACGCCAACCGCCAGGCCTTCAACGGCATCCTCGACAATTCCGATTCGCGCCCGTTCCTGTGGACGGTGATGGGCTGGGCCGGCATCCAGCGCTATGCGGTGGCATGGACCGGCGACCAGAGCAGCAGCTGGGATTACATCCGCTGGCACGTACCGACCCTGGTCGGTTCGGGCCTGTCCGGCATGGCCTACGCCAGCGGCGACGTCGATGCGATCTTCGGCGGCAGCGCCGAGACATTCACCCGCGACCTGCAGTGGAAGGCGTTCACCCCGGTGCTGATGGGCATGAGCGGCTGGTCGTCGAACGCGCGCAAGCACCCGTGGTGGTACGACGAGCCCTACCGCAGCATCAACCGCGATTACCTGAAGTTGAAGATGCGCCTGACCCCGTACATGTACGGGCTGGTGCACGAGGCTGCGCAGACCGGTGCACCGCCGGTGCGGGGCCTGATGTGGGACAACCCGCGCGATCCGCATGCGCAGGATGAAACCTACAAGTACCAGTTCCTGCTCGGCCGCGACCTGCTGGTGGCGCCGGTGTACCGCAGCCAGGCGGCCAGCCGTGGCTGGCGCCGCGACATCCATCTGCCGGCCGGCGGCTGGATCGACTACTGGGATGGCCGCCGCGTGCAGGCCGCCGCCGATGGGCGCCAGCTCGACCGCCAGGTGGACCTGGCCACGCTGCCGGTGTTCGTGCGTGCCGGCGCGATCCTGCCGATGTACCCGTCGATGCTGTTCGACGGCGAGAAGCCTCTCGATGAAGTGACGTTCGACCTGTACCCGCAGGGCGATTCGCAGTACACGCTGTACGAAGACGACGGCAACACCCGCCGCTACCAGCAGGGCGAATCGAGCACGCAGCAGATCCGCGTGCAGGCGCCGGCGCAGGGCAGTGGCCCGGTGCAGGTGCAGATTGATGCCGTGCAGGGCCAATACAACGGCCAGCTGGCGCAGCGTCGCTATGGCCTGCGCGTGCTCAGCCGCCAGGCGCCGCGCGCGGTGCAGGCCGGTGGTCGCGCGCTGCCGGCGCTGGCCGATGCCGCCGCCTTCAACAGCGCCAACGAAGGTTGGTACTTCGATGCCCAGGAGCGCCGCGGCACGCTGCATGTGCGCACCGCCACACAGAACATCCGCCAGCCGCTGCAGCTGCAGCTGGACTTCGCAGTCGCTGCTGCCGTGGCCGACGATGCCTATCCGGCCGCGCCGGTGCTGGGCCGCGAACTGCCGGCCGACAGCCTGCTGGTGGTCAACCGCCCGGCCGAAGAACCCGGCCATGCGCTGGAAAATGCCTTCGATGATGATCCGGGCACCTGGTTCCGCAGCGTGCGCAACCAGGCCGTGCGCACCGGTGCGCACGAGTGGGTGATCGGCTTCGGCGAGCGCAGGATGATCGACGGCATCGACATCGCGCCGCGCAACGACAAGAACTGGAAGCACGGCCAGGTCCGCGACTACGAGGTGTACCTGGGTGACAGCAATGGCGAGTGGGGCGAGCCGATCGTCCGCGGTCGCCTGCAGCTGAAGGAAGGCGTGCAGCGCATCGACTTCCCGGCCCACGCCGGCCGCCTGCTGCGTTTCCGCGTGCTGAGCGTGCAGAACCCCGAAGGCGACGGCGCCAGCAGCGCCGACCCGATGGTCACTGCCGCACAGGGCAGCGCCCGCGCGTTCGATGCATTGCAGCCGCGCGATGTCGGCCCGATCGCACTGTCCACCTTCCACATTCTCGAACACCAGGAACCGGAGCGACCGGCCCGGCAGCGCTATCTCTCCGAGCTGCCGGTGCCGGCCGCGCTGGCCAGCCAGCTGCGCACCGACCAGTCCTTCCATGGCGACGCCGGCATGCGCATGAACGGCCTGCAGTTCCGCCGTGGCCTGGGTGTCGGCGCCAACAGCCGCATCGACCTGCGCCTGCAGGGCGGCTGGCACCTGCTGCGTGCCGACCTCGGCATCGATGACGCCTGCCGCAGCGCCGGTGGCCTGCAGTTCCAGGTCTGGGGTGACAACCGCCTGCTGTACGACAGCGGCCTGGTGAAGGCGCCCGGCGTGGTCAAGCCGGAGCTGGACATCCGAGGCCTTTCCACCCTGAGCCTGCGCACGCTGGGTGCGCAGGGCAGCCAACCCGCCCAGGTCTGTGCCAACTGGGCCAACGCCGTGCTGATCGGCCAGGAGGGCGACTCCGCCAGCATCGTCGCCCCATGACTCCCTCGTAACACCGCTCCTCCCCCCGCCCATTCCGACTACGGCCCTCATGGTCGTGGCCCGGGAGCGTTTTGCCCGCCGAACGCCCACGCGCTCACTTTTTGCGCCGCACCCCTGCCAGGAGAGAACCCCGATGTTGCCCGCACGCCACCACCGCCCCCCCTGTCGTTCGATCGCTCCGCTGTCGCTGGCCATCGCCGGCGTGCTGCTGTCGGTCGCCGTTCCTGCCTTCGCCCAGGAGAGCAAGGACAAGGCCACCGACCTGGCCCGCATCGAGGTCACCGGCTCCAACATCCGCCGCACCGACGTTGAAACCGCGTCGCCGGTGCAGGTGATCAGCAAGCAGGACATCCAGAACATGGGTGCGCGCACGCTGCTGCAGGTGCTCGACAACCTGCCGGCCGCACGCCCGGCACAGCAGGACGCGCGTTCGCTGTTCACCGGCTCCGATGGTGCCTCGCAGGCCAACCTGCGTGGCCTCGGTGCCCAGGGCACGCTGGTGCTGCTGAACGGTCGTCGCCTGTCGTACTACGGTGCACCGGCCGGCTTCCAGACCCAGTTCGTCAACATCGATGCGATCCCGGCCGCGGCCATCGAGCGCATGGAAGTGCTGACCGATGGCGCTTCGGCGGTGTATGGCACCGACGCGGTGGCCGGCGTGATCAACGTGATCACCAAGCGCAACTTCCAGGGCGCCGAGATCAGCTTCACCAACGACACCTCCTCGCGCATCGACTCCTACGGCGAGCGCCAGGCCAGCATCACCGCCGGCTTCGGCGACCTGGCCGAGAACCGTTTCAACATCTACGGCGCGGTGAACATGTACCGCCGCGACGCGATCCCGCTGAGCGATTTCTACGACAAGCGGCCCGACCAGTACTACGTCAACAAGCCGAACTACCTCAACGACCTGCGCCTGGGCGTGGGCAGCAAGCCGGGCGAGTTCAACCCGGGCACCTACTTCGCCTTCGATCCGGTCACCGGCCGCCGCGTGCAGGAAGCTGCGCCGGGCTGCAAGAACGTGCTGACCAGTGAAGCGGCCGGTCCGCGTTGCGTCTGGGAAACCTGGATGAACAACGAGATCGATGCCGGCGCCAAGTCCGAGCGCAACACCGCCTACCTCAACGGCACCTTCCTGGTGGGTGACAGCACCGAGATCTTCGCCGAGGCGACCTACACCGACATCGACCTGCGCGCCAACGGCGGCACACCGCGCACCTACGGCACCACCACCGGCAACCCGACCAGCTGGTTCTCGCGCAACACCGGCAACACCGTCAACCAGTTCCTGTACCCGTTCCTGGGCCCGAACAACGAGTACAACCACGCCAGCCCGCAGATGAAGGCGATGATGGGCGGCGTGGTCGGCTTGAATTACCTGCTGCAGGATGCCGGCCCGAACTACTTCGGCCAGCGCAACACCGACAAGAGCTACCGCGTGCTGGCCGGTGCGCGTGGCAACCGGGGTGACTGGAACTGGGAGACCGCCTTCGCCAGTGCCGGCACCCATTCCACCACGTACCAGACCATCAACGTCAACATCAAGGGCTTCGAGAAGGCCTTCGGCCCGTACTCGATCGATCCGGGCACCGGTCGGGTGATCATCTCCGACCACCCGGCGTATAAATTCGGCGAGATCAGCGAAGCCAATGCTGCGCTGATCCGTGAGGCGTTCCCGACCTTCGACATCCAGTCGTGGACCCGCCTGCATACCCTCGACGGCAAGATCGAAGGCCCGCTGTTCCAGCTGCCGGCTGGTGAAATGCGCGCCGCGTTCGGCTTCAACGCCAGCCGCGAAACCTTCTACACCCCGGGCAATGCCGATGCGGCCAATGGCCTGATCTCCCAGCAGGGTGGCTCCTGGTTCGACGGCAAGCGCAACACCTACGCGCTGTTCGCCGAGACCGTGGCACCGATCACCGACAAGCTGGAACTGGATGCGGCGGTGCGCGTGGACAAGTACCCGAACTTCAGCGCCAACGTCGCGCCGAAGATCGGCTTCAAGTACCAGGCGTTCGACCAGCTGATGCTGCGCGGCACCTACTCGACCGGTTTCCGTGCACCGAGCCTGGCCGAATCCGGCAACGGCGGCGTGTTCGCGCAGCTGGGCGGCTACCGTGACGAGCTGCGCTGCAACGAGACCAACGCCATCGCCAACCTGCTGCTGAAGTCGCAGCGGCCGGGTGATGTCGATCTGGGCAAGACGATGCTGAACGTCGATTGCAGTCGCACCGTGGCCCGCATGACCCAGCCGAACAAGGACCTGAAGCCGGAGAAGGCGAAGATCGCCACCCTCGGCTTCGTCTACGAGCCGGCAACGTGGCTGTCGGTGTCGGCCGACTACTGGTTCATCTATCGCGACAATGAAATCGTCGCGCCGGACTACCGCCGCATGGAAGACATCATCTCCTCGTCGCGCTCGCCGATCACCGACAGTGACCGCGCCAACCTGGCGCAGCTGGCGGCGATGTGTGCCGACCCGGCCAGTGGCGTGAGCTGCCCGTCGGTACTGCCGGGCTACTCCGCCGGCAACGTGGCCAGCGTGGTGGGCCAGTACAAGAACCGTGGCAAGACCCTGATCGACGGCTTCGACATCGATGCGCGCAGCCGCTTCTCGCTGGGTGACTGGGGCAACCTGAACATCGGCCTGGCCGCCACCATCGCCAACCGCAACCGCTTCTACATGGACGCGGAGAACGGCTGGTACTACGGCGACGTGGTGGGCTATTACAACAACCCGCGCCTGCGTGCCACGCTCAATGCCGACTGGACCTACAAGCAGGTCACCACCAGCATGTTCGTCAACTACGTGGGTGGTACCAAGTGGGCTACCGACCAGGTCGACGAAAAGAGCAACAACAAGGAAACCTGCACCGGCGGCTACCTGGCCCTGCAGAAGAGCAAGTGCGACGGTGCACCATCGTGGTGGACCGCCAACATGAGCGTCACCTGGCGCCCGGATGATGCGTGGAACCTGAGCTTCACGGTCAAGAACCTGTTCAACCGCCTGCCGTTCTACGATCCGAACAGCTTCCTGGGTGACTCCAGTGACTACGCAACGATCTTCGGTCGTGGTTACAGTGTGACCATCGGCTACCGGTTCAAGTAATTCCGTTTGCGTGACCTGGCGTGCCGGCTGCGGCCGGCACGCTGCCAAGAGGAGAGATGTTTGCCATGAAGCGTAGGGAATTCATCGCGGCCAGCGCCGCTGTCGCCGCCAGCAGCCTGCTGCCGCAGACCCCGGCCTGGGCACGCGGGCGCAAGGTGCGCCTGGCCATGATCGGTACCGGCATGCGCGGCCTGGTGCTGCTGAAGGAACTGGTGCGCCGCGACGACGTCGAAGTGGTCGCCCTGTGCGACATCGAGCCGATCATGCTCGGCCGCGCCACCGAGATGGTGGCCAAGGCGGGCAAGCCGGCGCCGAAGACCTATGGTCAGGACCGCGACACCAATGCCTGGAAGCGCCTGCTGGAACAGAAGGGCATCGATGGCGTGATCATCGCCACGCCGTGGGAGTACCACGCGCCGATGGCGATTGCCGCGATGCAGGCCGGCGTGGCGGTGGGCTGCGAAGTGGTGGCCGGCATCACCCTGCAGGACCACTGGGACGTGTTGAAGACCCAGCTGAGCACCGGCACGCCCTACATGCTGCTGGAGAACGTCTGCTACCGCCGCGACGTGATGGCTGCGCTGCAGATGGTGCGCCAGGGCCTGTTCGGCGAGCTGGTGCACCTGCAGGCCGGCTACCAGCACGACCTGCGCGGCGTGAAGTTCAATTCCGGCGACCCGAACCAGCCCTACGACAGTGGCGTGGAGTTCGGCCCCAAGGGATGGAGCGAAGCACGCTGGCGCACCGAGCATTCGGTGGAGCGAAATGGTGAGCTCTACCCCAGCCACGGCATCGGCCCGTGCGCGATGTATACCGGCATCAACCGTGGCAACCGCTTCACCCACATCAATGCCTTCGCGACCAAGGCGCGTGGCCTGCACGAGTACACCGTGGCCAAGAGTGGTGGCACCACGCATCCCAGCACCAAGGTGAAGTTCAAGCTGGGCGACATCGTGACCACCACGCTGGCCTGCGAGAACGGCGAGACCATCCTGCTGCAGCATGACACCTCGCTGCCGCGTCCGTATTCGATGGGCTTCCGCGTGCAGGGCACCAAGGGCCTGTGGATGGACGTGAACCATTCGATCCACATCGAAGGCCGCAGCCCGCCGCACCAGTGGGAAGAGTTCAAGAAGTACCAGGATGAGTACGAGCACCCGCTGTGGAAGCAGAATGCCGACACCGCCGCCAGCGCCGGCCACGGCGGCATGGACTGGTTCGTCATCCACGCCTTCGTGGAAGCATTGAAGGCCAAGGCGCCGATGCCGATCGACATCTATGACGCGGTGACCTGGAGCGCGATCACCCCGCTGAGCGAGCAGTCGATCGCCAACAGCTTCCAGACGCTGGAGTTCCCGGACTTCACCGCTGGCGCGTGGAAGCAGCGCAAGCCGATCTTCGCGTTCGACGGCAAGTACTGATCCGCTCTTTGTAGCGTCGGGCCATGCTCGACTGTTTTGAACACAACGCCGGGCACTGCCCGGCGTTGCTGTATGTGGGCCCCCCTCTGCCACGCCCATGCTAGGCTCGGATACGTACCTGGCAGATGACGCCAATCGGTGGAGAGGAGCTTCCGGATGCGCGTGCTGACCTTCACCTGTCCACTTTGCGGCGCTGCCGGGCAGCGATTCCCGCTGCTTTCCGCATCGAGACGGCAGGCGAAGACGGCATGCAGGGGATGTGGCGTGGTGCTGCGCTCGGATCCCCGCTTGGGCCTGCATACGCTCTACCTGCTGTATACGCAGATCGTCGTGCTGCTCGCTGCATTGCCCATGATCTGGGCCTATGCTTCCGGCCGATGGTTCTGGTTGGCTGCGATCTGGGCCATGGTGTTGGTGTTGTCCTGGTTCCCAGGCGTGATCAGGCACGCACGAAGTCCGATCGTGCGCGCCTGCCGGGATCCCGATTACAGCTACGCGCGCAGGCCTTGCGCACCATCCACCGGCGGCACCGCAGAACCGGCGCCGTGCAGCCGCATTCCATGATGGCTATCGATGGATGTCCTACGGTGTTCGCGTCGGTCCCAGCTCAATCGGCAGGCCAACCCGCTGCCACCCGGTCCGCCAGCACCAGTTCGGTATCCATCTGCCGGCCATCGCGTAGATAGCGGACGCCAACGCGCGTTCCCACCGGACGCTCGCGCAGCTGCGCACGCCAGTCCCCCAGTATCCGTGCGGCAATCGGCTCTCCCGCAATCATGACGATGCAGTCATCCCTGCGCAGGCCGGCGCGTGCACCGGCGCTGGTCGGCGCTACATCGGCTACGCGCAGTGCACCGTCCTCGGCCTGCAGCCACAGTCCGCTGCGGTCGAAGGCATCGGGCTGCGTGCTTTCAGCGTTGGGCACCAGATAAAGGCGCTTGGCGTCGTAGTCGATGCCCATGGAGAAGCGCCGCAGCACGCCGCCGCCCAGGATCGCGCCATAGTCGGCCAGGGCCAGCGCGCCCTTGTCGGTGCTGGACAGATCACCCACCAGGCCGGTGACCTTGATGTCGCCCATGCGCAGCACACCGAGCCGGGCGGGGCGCGCGCGGCCGGGGCCTCCGAGGCCCCATCCAAGCACGGCCTCCTCACTGGCGTGGTACTTCTCCAACAAACGATGGGTGCGCACGAACGGGCTGCTCAGGCTCAGCGAGTTGCGTGAGCCGGTGTCCAGCCACAAGCGCAGTGGAATGCCGTCCAACTCGCCATTCAGTACCGGCGCGCGGTCGTCCTGTTCGAACGGCAGCACCACCGCGTTGGCGGGCGGCTGGTAGTGGCCTGGCCGGGTGAAGCTGAGCACGCGCGCGCCATAGTCGAAGGTGGTGACGAAGCGCAGGAAGGTCTCGTAGCCAATGAAGCCATCATGCGGCACGCCCATCGAGTTGATCTGCTGGCCGAGGTCGATGATGTGGAACACCGGGTTTGCAAGGTGCGCGCCACCGATGCGCAGGTGGCGGGCCTGTGCCAGGCCCAGGTCGCTGGCGTTGTCACCGGCACCATGCACGCTCAGGCGGCCTGTGGTGGTCAGCCCCAGGCGCTTGGCGCCGGTGGGCGTCAGCAGGTTGATGGCGCCGGTATCCACCAGGAATCGCGCCGGCTGGCCGTCCACTTCGGCTTCGATGTAGACATGGTTGTTGACCAGGTCGAACGGAATGCGGGTGGTGCCGCTGGCATCTTCGATGTAGCTGTCGTGGGCCATCACCGGCGGCGCATACACGGTGTCCGCTACCGGCCCATCCACCTGGTAGCGCTGCACCTGCACGTCGCTGCGCAGGCGCGGGTCGGCACGGCCCAGGGCATCGAGCGTATCGGTGACGATGCGATGGGGCAGCAGCAGGCCATCGACCGCCCGGTAGTCTTCCAGCGTGGTGGCGGTGGGTGTGCGCGCGGAGGCGATGATCACCCGGCCGAGCTGGCCGCTGCGGGTGTCGAACCAGAGCTCGATCGGGTCCGCGCCCTCCGGCGTCGTCGACAGCACGTCATAGCGCTGCCCGTCGTGGACCTCGGTGCGTGGGCCCGCGAAGCGGGAGGCGGGATAGGCGCTGGACCAATAGGCGCGGGTGGCCAGCCACGCCTGCGTGCGCGCGGTGCGGCGTGGCACGGTGCCGTCCAGCAGGCCGACCTCACCGCCGTAGTCACGCCGCCAGGACCGCTGGCCGTCGAAACCCTGGGCAACAGTGAAGGCCCCCAGCTGCGCCTGTTCGGCATAGCGACCGGCGCGCAGGTCCTGGTTGAGCTGCCAGCGGCCCTGCAAGCCACCGACCGACTGCTCGCCTTCAGCCTGCAGGCGCTGTACCGACAGCCACGGCTCGCCGCCACTGGCTGCACGGGCCCGGGCCAGCACACCCGCCGCATCCCCCACCGCAGCCTGCACGGGAACCGCCAGCATCCACAGCAGGCCGAACATCATCCGTTGCCATCGCATCGCATCACCTTCTTCGTCGGGTCGAGCGCTGATGGCAACGCAGCGGCGGGCGCCGTTCGACCGGGCGTGAAGGATTGGACGTTCAGCCGGACGTGGTGCGGCTGCGGCGGTATTCGCTGGGGGTCTGCCCGGTGGCGCGCTTGAACGCGCTGTTGAACGTGGACTTGCTGCCGAAGCCGGCGGCAAGGCCGATGTCCAGCACGCTGCGTGGGTCAGCCGGGTCGGAGAGGCAGGATTTCGCCGCCGTGATGCGGAAACCGGTCACGAACTCGGAGAAGCTCTGGCCCAGGCCCTGGTTGAGCGCCTGCGAGACCTGGTTGGGTGACCAGCCGCTATGCTGGCTCAAGCCCTGGAGATCGAGTCCGGGGGCTTCATGCAGGCGTTGGTCCTGCATCAATGCGGTCAGCGCGCTGGCGATGGCCGCGCATTGCGCCGCGTCGATGCCCGAGCGCTGGTAGCGTGCGACGGCGACGTCCTCGGTGGGCGCGGGGACAAGGTTCCCCATGCCCGGTGCAGCGGCGCTCACAGACGCGCGCAGCTGCTGCCGCACCACGCGGCAGGCCAGCAGATACATGCCGGCGGTGGTCAGCAGACTGAGCCCGATGCTGGCCAGCAGCGGAGCGGTATCCGGCGGCCACCGGTTCATCGTGCTGGCAAGCCAGCACCCCGCCATCACGATCGCCAGCCCGCGCAGCCCGCTGTGCTGGATGGCGGTTCCGCGCGGGGCCGAAGGCGTACGCAGCGAGAGCCACAGCGTGGCCAGCAGGTAGGGTGCACCCTGCAGCAGCCAGCCATGGAAGCTGAGCTGGAACAGCGCATTGCCCAGTGGCGAGGTCTCGAAAGGCGCGACTGCGTTCAACAGGGAAATGACGAACGCGAGAACGGCCGGCAGCAGATGCGCGACCGGCAACGGCGACGCATGCTCCCGCGCGGGCGCCAGCAGTGCACGTGCATGGCCGTACAGCAACGGGCCCAGCAGATAGACCAGCGGCACCTCGATGACCCGCAGCCAGCGCACCGCGTCGGCCGACAGCCACGCCTGGCCACCCAACAGCACCAGCCCGAACAGATTGGCGGCGGCGAAACAGGCGAAGAAGGTGGTGAGCAGATGACTGCCACGCCGAGCGCGGCCGAAGCTCACTCCGGTGGACAAGGCGGCCAGGCCCAGAATCGCAGCGCCTGCCGCCAGCTGCAGCAGATCCGGTGGCGTCATGCGCGCAGTGTTGATGATGCGCGCGGCAACGTCCAGCGCGGATAGCAGCGTGCAGGCAACAAGCGGGGGAGATGGCGCGCCCGGAGGGATTCGAACCCCCGACCAATGGCTTCGGAAGCCACTACTCTATCCGGCTGAGCTACGGGCGCGTTGTAGAACCGCCGCGCCGTCGGCCGGTGCCGGGGCGGGCATCGCAGCGCCATGAAGCGGTGCGGGACCGGCATTCTATCCAGTTTCGCCGAACAAATCTCCCCCCACGGGCAAAGCCCTGCCAGAGGGGCAGGAGTATCCTATCGCCATGGCTGATACCCCCCTCACTTCGCCGCAGTCGCCGGCGACGCCGCGTTGGCGGCATTACTGGAGTCTGATGCGCGCTGATCGCCCGATCGGCACGTTGCTGCTGCTGTGGCCCACCTGGTGGGCGTTGTGGCTGGCCGCGGGCGGCCTGCCGCCGCTGTGGACGCTGTTCGTGTTCACCGCCGGCGTGTGGCTGACCCGTTCGGCCGGTTGCGTCATCAACGACTACGCCGACCGCTGGCTCGACCCGCATGTGGAGCGTACCAAGGCGCGTCCGCTGGCCACCGGTGCGATCAGTGGCCGCGCTGCGCTGGCGTTGTTTGCGGTATTGATGCTGGTGGCATTCGGCCTGGTGCTGACCCTGAACGGGCTGACCATCGGCCTCAGCTTCATCGGCGTGTTCCTGGCTGCCAGCTACCCGTACCTGAAGCGCTACACCCATCTGCCGCAGGTCTACCTGGGCATGTCGTTCGGCTGGGGCATCCCGATGGCGTTCGCCGCCGTGCAGGGCGAGGTGCCGATGCTGGGCTGGCTGCTGTATGCCGGCAACATCCTGTGGTCCACCGCCTACGACACCTGGTACGCCATGGTCGACCGCGAGGACGACCTGAAGATGGGCTCGCACTCCACCGCGATCCTGTTCGGCGACCTTGATCTGGTCATCCAGGGCGTGTTGTATGCACTGTTCCTGGCCACCATGGCGCTGGTAGGCGTACGCGGCGGGCTGGGTGGGTACTACCTGGCCGGCGTGGCCGTGGCCACTGCGCTGGTGGTGTACGAATTCTGGATCTGCCGCAACCGCGAACGCGGCCCGTGCTTCAAGGCGTTCCTGCACAACAACTGGGTGGGCGCCGCGCTGTTTGCCGGTATCGCCGTGGACCTGGCGCTGCGTTGAGCCCAGGGTCGGATCCCTTTTCCTGTGGGAAAGGGCTCTGACCCTTCTGCCGCGCCGATACCCGGCTCGGGGTCAGAGCCCTCTCCTGTGGAGAGGGATCCGACCCCGCCACCTACGACCAATAGGTGGCAGACAGCCCGCACCCCACCGCCCAGAATCGGTCCATCGAACCTGGGAGGGTAGGCGATGGCCTCGACGGCAGCAGTACAGGACGGCTGGATGGCGCGCGCTGCGCTGCGCTCGGCCGCCTGGGCGGAAAAGTGGTTCCCCGATGCGTATGTATTCGCGGTGCTGGGCGTGGTCATCGTCGCGCTGGCCGCGATGGGCTTCGGCTCGACCCCGCAGGCCACCGCCAGCGCCTTCGGTGACGGCTTCTGGAGCCTGATTCCCTTCACCATGCAGATGGCCTTCGTGGTCATCGGCGGCTACGCCGTGGCCACCGCGCCGGTGGTCGCACGCTTCATCGACTTCCTCGCCCGCGTGCCGCGCACTGGCCGTGGCGCGGTGGTGTACGTGGGCCTGGTCAGCATGCTGGCCTCGCTGCTCAGCTGGGGTTTCTCGCTGGTGTTCGGCGGACTGCTGGTGCGCGCGCTGGCGCGCCGTACCGAACTGCGCATGGACTACCGCGCGGCCGGTGCTTCGGCGTATCTCGGCCTCGGTGCGGTGTGGGCGATGGGGCTGAGTTCCTCGGCCGCACAGCTGCAGGCCAACCCGGCCAGCATGCCGCCGGGGCTGGTCGAGATCACCGGCGTATTGCCGTTCACCGAAACCATCTTCCTGTGGCAGTCGATCGCGCTGACCTCGGTGCTGATCCTGGTCTCGCTGCTGATTGCCTGGTTGACCGCACCCGCCGCCGCCAGCGCCCGCACCGCCGAGGAGTTCCCCGGCGCTGCGCAGGCCGAGCCGGAGCCGCTGCAGCGACGCACGCGCCCGGGCGAATGGCTGGAGTACAGCCCGCTGCTGACCGTACTGCTCTCGCTGCTGGCGTTCGGCTGGCTGTTCAACGAGTTCGCCAACAAGCCGGTGATCACCGCCATCGCCAACCTCAATACCTACAACTTCCTGTTCATTTCGCTGGGCCTGCTGTTGCACTGGCGTCCGCGCAGTTTCCTCAATGCGGTGGCCAAGGCGGTACCGAGCACCACCGGCGTACTGATCCAGTTCCCGCTGTACGGTGGCATCGCGATGATCCTCACCCACGCGGCCGGCGGCGATGGGCAGACATTGGCGCACCGGCTGTCGAGCCTGTTCGTGCACGTGGCCAGCACCGATTCGTTCGCGCTGGTGATGGGCGTCTACTCGGCGGTGCTGGGCTTCTTCGTACCGTCCGGTGGTGGCAAGTGGATCATCGAGGCGCCGTACGTGATGCAGGCCGCCAATGAACTGAAAGCGCACCTGGGCTGGGCGGTGCAGGTCTACAACGCGGCCGAAGCGCTGCCGAACCTGATCAACCCGTTCTGGATGCTGCCGCTGCTGGGCGTGCTGGGCCTGAAGGCACGCGACATCGTCGGCTTCACCTTCATCCAGTTGCTGGTGCACATTCCGCTGGTGCTGGGCCTGCTGTGGCTGCTGGGCATGACCCTGGCGTATGTGCCACCGGTGATGCCCTGAATGCACGGCTGGCGTCCGTGCCCGAACAGGACGCCAGCCTCGTTCAGCGCGTGTTTCCAGCGGAGCACGCCATGAATGCGCGGACCCGCGCCGCCTGCATGAGCACATGCCGAACCTGCATGAATCCTTCAGCCGCTTGTGCTGCAAGGGGCTCTGCGCGTTCATTCACAGGCGTACACACAGGTGTAGCCGTCCGCCAACGCGCGATTAACTCTTCGCTGCAGACGATGGCCCCGTCCACCGCATTCCGCGCGTGGCTTTCGGAGAACGGACATGGCACAGCAGAACCAGAACCCGAACCAGAAGCAGCAAGGCCAGCAGAACCAGCAGGATCAGCAGGATCAGCAGCAGGGGCGTCGTGACCAACAGCAACAGCAGCAACAACAGCAGGATCAGCAGCGCAAAGAGCGCAACCAGCAGCAGGGCGGCCACGACGAAGAAGAATGACCGCGCCGCGCATGCGGAGTGACCGGTGAAGCCCCGCCTTGCGCGGGGCTTCGCTTATTCCAGCACCCCGATGCGCTGCAGCACCGGCGCCGCCGACATGTCGTTCGGATTGGTGCCAGGCTGATCCTGCGGCACCTCCATGCCCATGCCGCGGTACAGATCAATCCAGTGCTGGGCGATCTGCCCGGTCTGCGGATTGCGGAAGTTCATCGGCTGCAACGCGAATACATGGTGCGCACGAAACGCACGTTCGATGAAGTCGGAACAGTAGTAGCTGTCCTCGTTCAACACATACGACGTGTTGTACGGCTTGCCCAGCATCGTGCGCGCGGTGGCGACCGCATCCCTGATCGCCGCCTGCTGCGGCGCGCGCAGGCGATAGACCACGATCTGCCGCTGCTTGGCGCGCGCCTCCTGGCGGAATTCGACCAGCGATTGCCGGCGCGATCCTTTCTCGTCTGCATGCAATACCTCCCAGCCCTTCGGCGCGGAAGCGACCAGCGCGACGTGATCGAAGCTGGGTGCGCCCTGCTTGCCGGTGGCATCGTCGATGGCCGCACTGAGACCGCTGCGGCCGGCGGTGACGAACAGCAGGTCGCCCTCGTGGACATCGACGGCCCTCGCCACCGCCGGCCACAGGGCGGGCAGCAGCAGGCCGATCAGGAGCAGGAGGCGATGCATGAGGACTCTCGGACAGGCGGAATGCCGGAATTGTAGGGTGCGCGGTAGCATGGAGCGACCGGACCGGATTCAGGATGAGCCCATGCGTCGATACCGTTCTGCCGCACTGCTGACGCTTGCCTGCGGCGTGGTGCTGGTTGCCTGCACGCCAGCGCCGCAGCCACCGCAGACCGCGGCTGAAACCGTGCCTGCCGCAGCTGTACCGGCGACCGCCGCTACCGAGCCCACGGCTGTGGCTGCACGCAGTGAGTGCCCCTACCCGGACTTCGATGCGTTCCTGAAGCATTTCGGCAACGAGATCGCGTTGCAGGAAAAGGCCACCGCCGATCCGCTGCTGGACAGCTACATCGATGCCGAGGCCGAGCCGGAACCGCGCAAGGTGGAAAGCCGGCTGGCGCTGGCCGATGTCGAGTGGCCGGTGATGCCTGATCCCGCCGCACTGGCCGGGCAGGGCCGCGAAATGCAGGTCAGCCCCCTGGCCGATGGACAGCGGCAGGTGCAGATCCGTACGCCGGACAGCAGCGACCAGCAGACCTACACCTTCGCGCAGGCGCCCTGCTGGACGCTGGTCAAGCGTGAGGATGAGTCGATCTGATGGCTGATCCGGCACAGGCGCGGCGGGCCAGCGGCTGCTAGGCTCGATCCCTGGTCCAGGCAGGGAGACGCCGATGCAGGCTTTCAGGAAGCGCACCACCACCGCCGCCATTGCCGCCGTATTGGCGATAGCCCCCTTCAGCGGCGCGCAAGCACAGTCGGTGCATGCCGATGACCGCACCTACTTCGCCAGCGCCGCGTCCGAACAGACCTCGCGCGACGCGCTGGGCAAGCGCGTCGAGGCCCTGCAACAGGCGTCCACCCTCGCACCGGCGGAACGCTTCCAGCAGGCCGAGGCACTGGAGGCGCAGTGCCTGCGGCATCTCGCCTATCTGCATCTGCAGTCCGCCCGCAACGCGCGCGATCTTCGCCCGGCACAGGCGATGGAGCAGGCAGCGGGGCTGTGCAGCCGCATCGCTCGCAGTGGTCGCGCCGCACTGCGCGAGGCGCCCGCAGATGCGGCGTGGGCAGCACCGTATGGCTTCCTGCGCGCACGGGCGCTGAAGGAGGCTGCCACCCCGGCCAACGCCGCGTTGGATGAGGCCGTGGAGGCACTGGCCGATCCGGCGCTGGACAGCTTCGCGCGCCTGCGCGGGCAGATCCTGCGCAGCGCCGAGTACCCGCAGATCGAGCACGGCGGTCGGCACTGGGACACGGGGCGCGACAAGCAGGTGCTGGCCCAGCAGCCCGACCGCGCCCTGCGCGAGGCCGGCTGGAAGGGCTACTGGCAGGGGCTGCACTCGCGCCGTGAGCCGATGGCCTCGGTGCTTCTGGGGCTGGTGCAGGTGAATGACGCCGCCGCACGCCTGCAGGGTGACGGCTCGGCGCCGGCATATGGCTACCAGCGCATGGGCCTGGATACTGCCGCAGTGGATGCAACGCTGGTGGCGATCGAACAGCACGCCGGGGATCGCCGCGCCTATCAGGACATGCTGCTGCGCCACGCTGCGCGATCCGGCATCGACGCGCCGCAGCTCTGGGATACCACGCTGCCCGATGCGGGATACACGCCACCGGTGCTGACGCTGGCGCAGCTGCGCGACAACGCCGCCGATGCCATGCAGCACCTGGGGCCGGCGTACGTCGCCGAACTGCGCGCGCTGCTCGATCCGGCCAACCGGCGCATGGATCTGGCCACCGAACGTGGTGACCGCAGCCAGGACGCGTTCCCGGTGAGCGCTCCCGGCGTGCCGGCAATGCTGTTCGTTGGCGTGCGCCGTGGTGATCTGGAAAGCGACGTCGAGATCGCCCATGAAGCCGGTCATGCCGTGCACGGCGAGTGGATGCAGCGCGGTCATGCGTCGCCGCTGCAGCGCAATGGCAGCCAGTGGCTGACCGAGGCGTTCGCGATCTACAACGAGCTGCGCTTCCGCGACCAGCTGTACCAGCAGGCAGAGGATCCGCGCGCCAAAGCCTATTACCTGAAATCGTTGCTGGACGACATGGTGCTGCAGCTGTTCACCTCTTCCGAGGAAGCGCAGCTGGAGCAGTCGATCTATCGGGGCGTGGCCGCGGGCACCTTGGGCACCGCCGATGATCTGGATGCGCTGACCGGCCAGGTGCTGGCGCGCTTCGGCCAGCAGCCGGAGCGCTATCCGCAGCTGCGCAACAGCTGGATCGCCAAGCGCCTGATGTATGAAGACCCGAACTATCTGGTGAACTACCTGTATGCGGGGCTGTTGGCCGTGCAGCTGTACGTGCAGGACCAGCGCGACCCCGAAGGGTTCCGTGAGCGCTATCTTGCCGTGCTTGGCGAGGGCTTCGACCGCGCGCCGAGCGAGCAGGTGGCGCAACTGCTGGGGCACGCGCCTGACTGGGCGGCCCTGGTGGATGCCGATCTGCAGGTGTTCAACCAGACGGCGGCACAGCTGCAGGCACTGCATGCGCGGATCGAGGCAGGGCAGGGTACGTGAACCCGGCGCGCCCCATGCAGCAGGCGATCGCCACCGTGTGGCTGCTGTTGCTGCTGTGCCTGCTGCCGATGGCAGCGATGGCGGTCACCCCGATACCTGCGCTGGACGATCCGGTGGTGGATGCCGCCAACGCGCTGTCCGCCGACACCCGCGCCACGTTGCGCACGCAGGCGCTGCAGCTGCAGGCGCGGAAAGGAGCGCAGCTGCAGGTGCTGATGGTGCCCAGTGTTGGCAGCGAGGGCATCGAGGCCTACGCACAGCGGGTGTTCGATCAGTGGCAGCTGGGCCGGATCGGTGTCGATGACGGTGTGCTGCTGTTGGTGGCGGTGCAGGACCGCCGCGTGCGCATCCAGACCGGCTATGGCCTGGAAGGAGCGCTGCCCGACGCGTACGCCGCTCGCATCATCGATAACGCGATCGTGCCGCGCTTCCGTGAGGGCGATGTCGACCAGGGCGTGCTCGATGGCACGAAGATCATGGTGGCGCTGATCGATGGCGAGGACCTGCCGGCATGGGAAGAACCGACGGCCAGCAACGTGCTGCCCGCAGACTGGCGCCGCGCCGATTCGGTGGTGGCATTGACCCTGCTGGCCGGTTTCCTGGCCGGGCTGTGGCGCTCGCCGCCGCCCTTCCCACCGGCGAAGACCGAGGCCGATTTCAGCGGCAGCCGTCGCGAGCGCCGACGCAAGGCGCTGGCCGCCAATGCATCGGCACCAAAACCAACTTGGCCGACCTTGCCGGCCTGGGGCCGCCCGATGCTGGTGACTGCTGTTGTGGGTGCGGGCGTGCTCTGCGTGGCGCTGCTGCTGCCACGCCATGTGCTGCCGGGCCTGTGCTTCGTGCTGGCGCTGGGCGTGCCGGTGGCGGCCCTGCTGGGCTGGTGCTGGCGCCGCAGCCAAGGTGTGCGCATCGTGCTGTGCGGCATGCTGGTGCTCAGCGTGGTCTTCCTTGCGCAGGCGCTGCTTCGTGGCCAGCTGCCACCGAGCCTGGCCCGGCACCTGCTGCTGCAGGCCGCCGCGGGCGTTCTCACCCTGATGGTGTTCCTGCTGGTGCAGGCTTGCCGCACGCGCTGGAAGAAGAACCGCAGCAGCTTCGCCGTGCGCATGGCGGCGCTGGTCCTGCTCACCCTGGGCTACGGTGTGGGCGCGTTGCTGGTCATCCATCGTGCCGAAGGTGACGATCCACGATTGCTGGCGATGATCGTGTCCGGGGTGTGCGGCGTACTGTTGTACTTCGTGTGGTTGTTCACCATGCTGCCGGGCGAGCGCGCACGTGGCCGGGCTTCTTCATCCCGCGAACGCACGTCGTCCCGTTCGCCGTCCTCGTCGAGTTCGTCGTCGAGCAGTTCCAGCAGCTGGTCTGGAGGCGGCGGCCGCAGCGGTGGCGGCGGCGCATCGGGCAGCTGGTAGTTCTCAGGCCGCCTGCACCCGCCAGCCGAGCGCGGCGTCCTCCACAACGCCCGGGCCGGCCACATCGGCGACCTGCAGCTGCAGGCCGCGCGCATTCGGCAGGTCCTTCTGCTCGGGGAACCAGCGACGATCCGCCGCAACCACGATCAGCAGGCCCTCGTCGTTGCCCATCGGTGCGAACTTCGGCGAGGCCGTACTGATCGGCTGCAGGCCAAAGTGCTGGTTGGACTGCGCGCGCACGGCATCGACATCGTGGCTGGGCAGGCCGACTTCGCTCAGGCAGGTCAGTTCGCTGCCGTGGAACGCGCCTTCGCGCGTGCTGGCCGGCAAACGGCGGCGGCCGATCAGTTCCAGGATCAGGCCGTCAGGGCCAGTGAAGTACACCGACTGCGACTGCCAGCTGCTCTCCAGCGCGAAGTAGTCCAGTCCCGCCGGATTGCGTTGCAGCGGCGTGCGCTCACGCAACCAGGTCATCGCCTCGCTGAAGCGGTTGTCCGGTACGTTGAAGGCCAGGTGCACGCCACCGACCGGATGATCACCCGCCGGCTGCAGTTCGATCGTGCTCCAGCCGATGTGCACATGATTGCCGACCACGCGCTGCTGCAGCACATCGTGGAAATACGCGGCGACGGTGGTGACGTCGGACACCGGCAGGGTGAGGTGAAGCAGGCGCATGGCCGATCCTCCTTGGATGCGCCCACTGTAGCGCCGGGCCACGCCCGGCGGCCACTACCGCAGTGCTTCGGCGAAGAATCGCACCGCGGCATCCACTGCCTGCGCGTGGGTGCCCGCCTTCGGAACTGAACTGCTGCAGAGCTCGGGCAGCCTCTGCACACCGACCGCTGTACAGCCCGCCAGGAAGTCGTAGTGACCGACATCCGGCAGACGCTGCAGCGCAGCGCCCGGAATCAGTGCCTGTGCAGCCTCGCCATTACTCTGCGGTGGCGCAACCGTGTCAGCCTCGCCGAGCATGATCGACACTGGCTGCCTCAGCGAGGACAGCTGCTCGGGCGCGAACGCCTGCACGATCGCGGGCGCCAGCAGGAATGCCGCGCGCACGCCAGGGATCGCGCGCGAGTCGTCGGCGTGGGAGATCCAGGGGGACAGCGCGGGTGAGCCCGCAGCGGCAACACGCGCCTCCATCGTGTGCGTGGCGGTTTCCTGTTGTGGCCGGCAGACGCCGTCATCCGGATGCGCGCGGCAGAAGGCCAACAGCCGCTGCAGGTCGGGGCGTGCACCGGCGGCCAGCAGCGCGGTGTAGCCTCCGGCCGAGAACCCGGCCACACCCAGTCGCTCAGGGTCGACGTGCGCACCCAGCAGCGGATCGGCCTGTACTGCAGCGAGTGCCGAGCGCAGGTCATCCGCACGCAACCAGCTCAGTACGCTGCCGGGCAGGGTCATCTCGTCCACGCCGTTGTTGCCGGGATGATCGACCGCGATTACCAGATACCCGGCGCGCGCCAATGCCGTGCCCAACCAGCCCATCATGCGCGCGCTGCCGCCGTTGCCGTGGGAGAGCAGCAGGGTCGGCAGGCGCTTGCCCGCGATCGGGGCATCCATGGCTGAGCGGCCGACGTCGAACAGCGGCGCATCGGGCGGACCGATGGTCAGGGCGGTTTCCGTGCTGCCAGCGGGCGCGGGATACCAGACCGTGTAGCGCAGGGCGTCGCGATGCTGCGCATCGCGCACCGCGGCGCTGGCCACTGTGGTGGTGCCGTGGCGTTCGCCTGCCACCCTGGTCCCGGCGGCGTTGGCGGCCCCCGCGGAGGCCATCAGCATCAGTCCCAGCACAGTGGCTGTCATGCGCATCGTCGATTCCTTGTCAGCGTGGGCGCTCGTCCGTCCACCGGCAGCCAGATCTCCACGCCACCGTTGCCGGTATGCTCATCGAAGCGGGAGTCGTAGCGTTCCAGGTCCGGTGCATCGGCCAGGCTGAGCCCGGAGCCGGGAAGGTAGTGGTCCAGCAGCCAGAACCAGGTCGAGCGGATGGTCGAGATATGCCCACCGTGCCATGCCACCAGGTAGCGACGTGCCGGTACGTCGATCCGCTGCCAATGCGCGGGCACGGTGGACAGCGCGCTGAGCGGCAGCGCGGCGACGTAGTCGAAGCCGCCGTCGTCATCGCTGTTGCAGCACACGCCGAAGCTGATCGGCGCCGGCGCCGGCCAATCCCGGTTGAGCTGTGCCCACTGCCCGGGAATCGCACCGCCGCTGTCGCGGGTATGCCGCATGCCGATACCCGCGACCTGGAAGGCAGGGGTATCGAGCAGGCGCGGCGCTTCACCGCAGGCAGCCGGCGCATCGTCCACGCGGATCGCCTGCACCAGTGCCAGTCCATCGGTACCTTGTTCGCGTACCCGCTCCGGGGTCTGTCCGAACTGTTCGCTGAAGGCGCGGGTGAACGCGGCATGGGTGGTGTAGCCCGCGCCCAGTGCCACCTGCAGGATGTCGCCCGCCCCGTTGGCCAGCCGCTGCGCGGCAGCGGTCAGGCGCCGTCCCCGCAGATAACGCACCACCGAGGTGCCGGTACGGGCCTGGAACAGGCGTGACAGATGGAACGGCGACAGCCCCGCTGCGGCGGCAATATCGGCCAGTGCCAATGGCCGGTCCGCATGGGTTTCGATGTACCACAACGCCTTGCCTGCCGCGCTCATCCTGCCGTTCCCCGAATCCAATGCCGGCACAGTAGCGGATCGGCAGGCGCCGCGTTTAGCAGTTCTTGCGCTGCAGCGGCATCAAGCTGTCGCACTGACGTCATGGCTCCTTCACAGATCGCGCCGAGACTGCGCGCCTTGTCCAGGCCTGCGATATCCCTGCAGGTGCTGGCCCTGTCGCGTCCTCCCGGAGCCCTGCCGTGCATCGTTCGAAGCTTTCGCGTTCCATCCTCCTCGCCCTTTCCATGGCCAGCGCAGGAGGCGCGATCGCAGCGCAGGCCGATGCGGTCGATGCCCCGGCGGGCAGCCGTGCGGCGCCCACCCAGCTCGACGCGATGCTGGTCACCGGCACCCGCGCCTCCAACCGCACCCAGTTCGAAACGTTGGCGCCGGTGGACGTGTTCACCAAGGAAGACATCAAGTCCGTTGAATCCACCGACCTGAAGGACGTGCTGGCGCAGCTGGTGCCGTCGTTCGTGGTGCAGCGCCTGCCGATGGCGGACGGTCAGGTGTTCGTGCGCCCGGCCACGCTGCGTGGCCTGTCGCCGGATCAGACGTTGGTGCTGGTCAACGGTCGTCGCTTCCACCGCAGCGCGCTGCTCGGCAACCGTGGCGCGCAGGCGGCCGACCTGGCACAGATTCCGACCAGTGCGATCAAGCGCATCGAAGTGCTGCGCGATGGTGCGTCGGCGCAGTACGGCTCGGATGCCATCGCCGGCGTCATCAACATCATTCTGGAGGATGGCCCCGGTACCGAGATCACCGCCGGCTATTCGCAGTATGCGCAGGGCGATGGCGCCTCGCGCGATTTCAGCGCACGCACCGGCTGGTCGCTGGGTGACTATGGCAGCCTGGTGCTGTTCGCCGAATCGTCCAACTCCGACGCCACCTCCCGCACCCGCCAGCGCCCGGATGCGATCGCCTTCCAGGCCGCGCATCCGGATCTGGACGTGCCCAACCCGGTACAGCGCTGGGGCCAGCCGGAACTGGAAAGCCGCCGTGTCGGCTTCAACGTGAAGGCCAATGCCAGCGACACGCTGGAGTTGTATGCGTTCGGCCTGTACAGCCACAGCGATGGCGTCAGCGATTTCAACTGGCGCAATCCGGACACCACCACCGGTGCCTACCGCACCACGGCGATCTTCCCCGGCTGGAACCTGCGTTCGATCTATCCAGTGGGGTTCAGCCCGCAGTACGGCAACGTCCAGAACGACCTGCAACTGGTCGGTGGCCTGCGTGGCGAGATCACCCCGAAGCTGCGCTGGGATGTCAGCGCGTCGTATGGCCGCAACGCCATCGACTACAGCCTGAAGAATTCGATCAACGCCTCGCTCGGCCCGGTCAGCCCGACCGCATTCGATCTCGGCCGCCTGACCCAGACCGAGAAGAACGCCAACGCCGACTTCAACTACGAGTGGGATGTGGCTGCGCTGTCCAAGCCGATCAACGTCGCCTTCGGTGGCGAGTTCCGCCAGGAGACCTACCAGGTGCGTGCCGGTGATCCGGCTTCGTACGCAGTGGGCCCGGGCGCTGCCGCTGGCCTGGAAGCCAACTCCAACGGTGCGCCGGGCTTCTCGGCCAGCCAGGCCGGGCAGTGGAGCCAGCGCAGCAAGGCCGCCTACGTGGATATGGAAGTGCCGCTGGGCGAGCGCTGGAGCATCGGTGCGGCCAGCCGCTACGAGGACTTCTCCAGCTTTGGCAGCACGCTGGACGGCAAACTGTCGGCACGCTTCGCGATCACCCCGGACGTGGCCCTGCGCGGCACGGTGTCCACAGGCTTCCGCGCACCGACACCGGCGCAGCTCAATACCACCAGCACCACCCAGGGCCTGGATACGCGCACGCTGCAGATCTTCACCAGTGGCCGCCTGTCGCCGAACGATCCGCTGGCCCAGCTGCTCGGTGCCAGGCCGCTGAAGCCGGAGGAATCGCGTACCGCGTCGCTGGGCCTGACCTGGCGCACCGACCTGGGGCTGTCCGGCTCGGTGGATGTCTACCAGATCAAGCTCACCGACCGCTTCAGCCAGTCGGCCAGCTTCGCCATTCCGGCCGGCACGCCGAATCCGCTGGGCTATACCTCGGTGAACTACTTCACCAACGACTTCGATACCACCACCACCGGCGTGGACGTGGTCGGCAACTACCTGCGCGACCTCGGCACGGGTCGCATGACGCTGACCCTGGCCTACAACTACAACCGTACGCGGGTGGACAACGGCAGCACCTCGGTGGCCACCAACGAAACCCAGCGCGTGCTGTTCGAAGACCGCCTGCCCGAGCACAAGGGCAGCCTGACCGGCAGCTGGGACATCGGTGCCTGGTCGTTGATGGCGCGCATGCGCTACTACGGTGCCTGGACCGACGCCAGCGGCAATGCGGTGGGCGACATCTACCAGCGCTTCGGCGCGATGAGCTTCCTCGACCTCGCCGTGGGGTACCGCATCAACGAGCACCACAGCCTGCGCGTGGGTGCCGACAACGTGCTCGACCGCTATCCGGATGAGGCGGTCTTCCAGGCCAGCCGCGGCCTGGTTTACTCGCGCAACGCACCGTACGACACCGATGGCGCCAACCTGTACGCGCAGTACCGGCTGAGCTTCTGATGGACCGTACCCGCCGCTCCCTGCTGCGTGCCGGCACCTTGCTGCCCGCCGCAGCCGCATTGTCGTCACTGCCCGCCATGGCCGCCGCGCGTTACGCTGCGCCCATGCAGATTCCCGCAACGACCGTGGCGCCGGACGTGCTGGCCCGCGATGAAGGCTACTGGGCCGCCGTGGCCAGCCACTTCGACATCACCGACGAAGTGAACCATCTGGAGAACGGCTACTGGGGCGCGATGGGCCGCGAGACGCTGGCCAGCTACCAGCGCCACACCGCCGAGGTGAACCGTGGCAACGCGTGGTATGGCCGTCGCGAGTTTCCGGCGCAGTACATGGCGGTGCAGCGGCAGGTGGCCGAGCTGCTGGGCGTGGCCGCCGACGAGATTGCACTGACCCGCGGCGCCACCGAGGCGATGCTGGCGCTGATCGGCGGCTACAACCGCCTGCAGCCCGGCGACCAGGTGCTCTACGCCGACATCGACTACGACAGCATGATCGGCGCGATGCGCTGGCTGCAGCAGCGTCGCGGCGTGCAGGTCGAGCGTATCGCGCTGCCGGCGGTGCCGGACCACGCGCAGATCCTGCAGGCGTATGAGGACGCATTCGCGCGGCTGCCACGCCTGAAACTGGTGCTGCTGACCCAGGTCAGCCATCGCCATGGGCTGGTGCTGCCGGTGGCGGAGATTGCCGAACGCGCGCGAGCACGCGGTATCGATGTGATCGTCGATGCCGCGCATGGGTTTGGCCAGATCGACTACGCGGTGCCGCAGCTGAAGGCCGATTTCGTCGGCATCAACCTGCACAAGTGGATCGGTGCGCCGGTGGGCGTCGGCGCGATGTACGTGCGCAAGGGGCGCGTGGCCGACCTGGATCCCTACATGGGTGAAACCGACGATGGCCGCGTGGGCAGTCGCGTGCATACCGGTACGGTCAACTTCGCCGCCTACCTGGCACTGCCGGACGCCATTGCCCTGCATCAGCGCATCGGCGTGGCCAACAAGCAGGCGCGGCTGCGCTACCTGCGTGAGCGCTGGACCGTGCCGGCGCGGCAGATGGCGCATATCGAAGTGCTGTCCTCGGCGGACCCGGCGCTGGCCAGTGCGCTGGCCAGCTTCCGCCTGCGCGGGCACACCAGCGTGGCTGACAACCTCGCGCTGCAGAAACGCCTGCTGGATGAGCATCGCGTGTTCACCACCCATCGCGATGGTTTGGACTCCGGCGCCTGCGTGCGGGTGACGCCGTCAGTGTTCACCCGGCCGGAGCAGATCGATGCGCTGGTGAAGGCGCTGGTGGCATTGGGGTAGTGCCGGCCGCTGGCCGGCAACCTCCTGATCCGTGCACGCCGTTGCCGGCCAGCGGCCGGCACTACCAGGCCTACCGCTCGATCGCCGGCAACGCATCCGACAACAACAACCGATCAATCCGCCGCAGCGCACTTTCCAGCTGCCGACGGTCCGCCGCCAGCCCCAACGACAGCCGCACCCCGTTCTGATGCTGTACCCCCGGCGGGCAGAACGCCGATGACGGTGCAATCGCCAGCCCCTGCAGTTGCGCGGTGCGCACCAGCGTGGCATCGGTCCACGGTGCCGGTATCCGGCACCAGGCATGCAGGCCTTCAGCCCGCTGCAGCAGCGATGGCGCCAGCAGGTAGCGGGCCATGCGCATGCGCTCGCGCGCCTCGGTGCGCACCTGCGCCAGCAGTGACTGCGCCGAACCATCCAGCAGCAGCTGGCTGGCCAGCGCCGAGACCAGCGGATGGCCCATCAACCGCGTTGCCCGCAGTGCAGCCGTCATCGCCTCGGCATGCGCCGCGCTCGGGCTGCGCACGAAAGCGGTGCGCAGGCCGGGGCTGATCACCTTCGACAGCGTCGCCACGTAGAACACATGGCGCGGTGCCAGCGCCGCCAGCGGTGTCGGTGCATCCTCGGCGAGGTGCCAGTACGGATCGTCTTCGATCGCCAGCAGGCCTTCGCGCTCCAGCACGCGTGCCAGCGCTTCGCGCCGTTGCAGCGGCAGGGTCAGCGCGGTCGGGTTCTGGCAGGTGGGATTGAGATAGACCAACCGCGCGCCGCTTTCGCGCGCCAGCCGGGCCAGTGCATCGGGGCACATGCCGTGTTCGTCGCTGTCCACCGGCAGCAGGCGCCGGCCCAGTGCGGCGGCGGCCTGCAGCAGGCCCGGATAGACCAGCGCATCGCAGAGGATCGCGTCGTTGTCGCGGCCCTGGCTGACCAGGATCGCGGCCAGCGCCACCTGTGCACCTTCGGTCAGCAGCAGGCAGGCATCGTCCACCTTTCCCAGCATCGGCTGCAGCCAGCGCGCCGCCGCGTGGCGATCGGTCAGGTTGCCGCCGCCCAGGTGATAGGTCATCAGGTTCGGTGCGTTGCTGCGTGCAAGCACGGCGGCGGCGCCACGGCGCAGCGTCTCGGCCAGCGCATCGGCGTCGGGCACCGGCGGCACGTTCATGCTCAGGTCCACCACCTGGTCGAAGCCGGCCTTGGGCGGTGCGATGAAGCTGCCCTGTGGTCCACGCGCTTCGATCAGGCCGCGCTTGCGTGCTTCATCGAATGCCCGTGTCACCGTGGTCAGGTCGATGCCGAGCTGCTGCGCCAACGCGCGCTGCGAAGGCAGGCGCTGTCCCGGTGCGAGACCACCGCGGCGCACCGTGCGTTCCAGCGAGTTGACGATGCGCAGGTAGATCGGCCCGCTGTGCGCGAGTACGTCCTGCACCCATTCGCGGGCTGCGACATCCGGTCGCGGCATGTACGGAGCATGTCGGGGCGTATCGTTGCTTCCAACGGCGGGAGCCTGTCCATAACCATCGGTCGGTTCGGACAGGTGACCGCCGTTGTTGTTTGCGGCGGCCACGCCGGCCAGCGTCAGTGATGTCATTGCGCGTCCTCAGCGCTTGGCCTGCCAGGGGCAGTAGCAGCCCACGGCAAGCAGTCCTTTCGGGCGCACGGCCTCGCCGCGCACCAGTCTGTCCAGCAGCGGTTCGACGAAGCTGTTGGCCGAGTTGCAGACCATGCCGATGCTGTACGGTCCTGCGTAGGCGAGGTGGCCCTGGCGATCCCAGATGGCTACGGCGGGGCTGGCCGGAATGTGTTCGATGCCGTCGATGGTCGGCAGGTTGATCACCTTGTTGCGCAGTGGCTCGGGCAGCTCGCCCTGCGTACCCGGGCGGCGGATGGCATAGAAGTCGATGCCGGCGCGGCGGTACATGCTGATCAGGTAGCTCAGGTGCGCACCGGTCTCGCGGTTGCACACGCCGCAGGCCGGGTCCCAGAAATGCACCACGCGGATGCGGCCGGTATCACCGGCCAGATCGGCCGGCAGGCGCAGCTGCGAATCGTCGAAGACGATGGCCTGTTCGGTGAAGGTGGACTGCGCGCTGTAGCCGAAGTACTGCCACAGCGCAGCCGCGACGCCGGCCATGAACAGGCAGGCGAGGGCGATCATCGTCGGCAGCAGCCAGCGGCGACGCGGCGCGGCTGCGCCCATCAGGAATCTTCCCGGCCGAACTTGTGCACGTACTGCTTGCGCATCTCACGGCAGGAATCGGCCTGCGCGCGGCGCTGGATCTCGCTACGCGACGGATCCTCGCTGCGCTGCACGCATTGCTCGATGGCGTGGCGTTCGGCGGCCTGTACGTCCACGGTCTGTGGCTGCAGGCAGACCCAGGCCAGTGCGGCCAGCATTAGCACCACAAAGCCACCGCACCCGGCCATCACCAGGTGGAACTTCAGTTTCTCGGCGCGCATCGATGCACGTCCCTTCATCCATACATTGCATACAAAATATCATCTTGTATGGATAAAGCGCCATGCGCCCCGTTCAGACGATGGCGTTGTGGCGTGCCTCGGGGGCCTCGGACAGGATCTCGTTCAGCTTGGCGAGTGCCCCGGCCAGCGCGCCCTGGTCGACCGCGCCGCCCAACGACAGGCGGATCGCATTGCCCGGTGGCGGTTCTTCCACGCTGAAGGCATCGGAGCTGGCAATGCCCAGCCCCTGCTCCTGTGCGGCCTGGATCAACCGGTACTGGTCGAGCCGCGGCGGCAGCGGCAGCCACACATGCAGGCCGGCCGGATGCGCCTGGGCACGGGCTGGCAGGTAACGGGCGGCAATGGCCTGGCGCTCGCGCAGTTCCTGCTGGAAGCGCTGCACCATGTCCTGGGCCTGGCCGCTGCGGATCCACTGCGAGGCCACCGCCACCATCGACTGGGTCGGCATCAGCGCGATTGCGCGCAGCGCATCCAGCACCGGTTCCATCGGCTCGCCGGCCGGCACCACCAGGTAGGCGGTGCGCAGGCCCGGGGCCAGACACTTGGACAGAGTGGAGATGTAATAGACCGGGCAGCCGGCATCGCGGTGTGCGGCCAGCGGCGGTGGGGCGTCTCCGGCCAGCAACCAGTACGGATCGTCTTCGATCACGGTCATGTCGTGCCGCTTGGCGACCGCCAGCAGCGCCTGCCGGCGCTGTGCCGACATCGTTGCCGTGGTCGGATTCTGGATGGTCGGCACCAGGTACAGCAGGCGTGGGCGACGCAGCTGGCAGGCCTCTTCCAGCGCTTCAGGCAGCATGCCTTCGGCGTCCATCGCCACCGGCACCACGCCCCGCTGCAGCACGCGCGCGGCGGCCAGCAGGCCCGGGTAGGTCAGCTGCTCGGCGGCGATCAGTTCGCCCGGCTGGGTGCGGGCCAGGATCAGCGCGCACAGCGCGGTCTGCGCGCCGGGGCAGATCACCACCTGGTCGGCGCCGACCGTGCCCAGCATCGGCGCCAGCCACTGCACCGCAGCGGCGCGGTCCTCGCGAGTGCCGGCGCCGACGTGGTAGCTCATCAGTTCGCCCTGGCCCAGCTGCTGGCCCACGTGCTGGAAGCCGGCCTCCATGCCCTGTGCGAACGGCGCGCTGCCCAGCAGCGGCGGGATGTTCATGCTCAGGTCGACCGAGGTGCTGCGGTTGCCGGCCGACAGCGCGATGAAGGTACCGCCGGCGCCCTGGGCGTCGAGCAGGCCGGCCTGGCGCAGCTCGGCGAAGGCACGGGTGACCGTGGTCAGGTCCACCCCCACCTGCTGGGCGAGGTCGCGCTGGGGCGGTAGGCGGTCGCCCGGGCGCAGCACCCCGTCATCCACCGCCTCGCGCACCTGCTGGGCAATCTGCAGGTACAGCGGGCCGGCGCCCTCGCGGAAGGGGCGAACCCAGGTGCGATTGGGGTGTTTCAGGCGGCGGCCGGCGGCAGGTGGCGTCATCGGTCAGTTTTTCCATACGTACAGATGCACAAGTCCATACAATGATGTATCTTGTATGGGCTTGATTGGAGTGGTTCGCCTGCTTGTAGGCGACCTCGTACCCACAGTGTAGCCGCTCCACGCCCGGGCGCTGCGCGCAGGCGAGCCGGTCAAGCGCGCTTCTTCAACAGGGTTGACCTCCAATGAATATCTGCTGGAACCGCATCCGCCTGGCGCTGGTCGCCCTGGCCTGCGTCGGCCTGTCGGGCTGTGACTGGGTGCTGCTGGATTCGAAGGGCATGGTCGGGCTCGCCCAGCGCGACCTGATCCTGATCTGCATCGGCCTGATGCTGATCGTGGTGATACCGGCCATCGTGCTGACCTTCGTGTTCGCCTGGCGCTTCCGTGCCGGCAACACCAAAGCGAAATACACGCCGGACTGGTCGCACTCCACCAAGGTGGAGATCGTGGTCTGGGGCGTGCCGCTGCTGATCATTGCCGGCCTGGCCGTGATCGTGTGGAAGTCGACCCACGAGCTGGACCCGTACAAGCCGCTGGACGTGGCCGGTGAACCGCTGCACGTGGACGTGATCGCGACCGACTGGAAATGGGTGTTCGTGTACCCGGATCTGGGCATCGCCACGGTCAACCAGCTCAACTTCCCGGCCAACCGCCCGCTGGCGTTCAACATCACCTCCAACTCGACGATGAATACCTTCTTCATCCCGCAGCTGGGTGGGCAGATCTACGCGATGGCCGGCATGCGCACGCAGCTGCACCTGATCGCCAACGAGCCCGGCCAGTTCCGAGGCATGTCCGGCAACTACAGCGGACATGGCTTCTCGAACATGAAGTTCATCGCCACCGCCAGCAGCAATGAAGACTTCGAGCGCTGGGTGGCCGAGGTGCGCAGCGCGCCCGACGCACTCAGTTTCACGCAGTTCAAGGCGCTGGCCGCGCCGTCGAAGAACGCACCGGTGCAGCACTTCTCCAGTGTTGAACCACTGCTGTTCAAGAAGGTCATCGACCAGTTCATCGGCGTTGGCGAGAACACCGCTGCTGCTACCCCGGCGGGCGCTGCCGGTGGTGTCCAGGTTTCCCAGGAGTAACGAACATGTTGGGTAAATTGACGTGGGAGGCCGTGCCGCTGCACGAGCCGATCGTCGTGGTCACATTGGCGGCCATGGTGCTGGGTGGCCTCGCGCTGCTCGGCGCGGTGACGTACTTCAAGCTGTGGGGCCCGCTGTGGCGTGACTGGTTCACCACCGTGGACCACAAGAAGATCGGCATCATGTACGTGGTGGTGGCGCTGGTCATGCTGGTGCGTGGCTTTGCCGATGCGCTGATGATGCGCGCGCAGCTGGCCGCGGCTGGCCCGGGCAGTGACGGCTTCCTGCCGCCGGAGCACTACGACCAGATCTTCACCGCGCATGGCGTGATCATGATCTTCTTCGTGGCCACCCCGTTCGTGGTCGGCCTGATGAACATCATCGTGCCGCTGCAGATCGGTGCGCGCGACATGGCGTTCCCGTTCCTCAACGCCTTCAGCTTCTGGATCTTCGTGGTCGGCGCCGCGCTGATGATGATCTCGCTGGGTGTCGGCGAATTCGCCATGACCGGCTGGGTGGCGTATCCGCCGCTGTCGGGCATCGAGTTCAGTCCAGGCGTGGGTGTCGATTACTACATCTGGGCGTTGCAGGCTTCGGGCATCGGCACATTGCTGACCGGCGTCAACCTGTTCATCACCATCCTGCGCATGCGTGCGCCGGGCATGACCCTGATGAAGATGCCGGTGTTCACCTGGACCGTGCTGGTCACCAGCGTGATCATCATCGCCGCCTTCCCGATCCTGACCGTGGCATTGGGTGCGCTCACCCTGGACCGCTACCTGGACTTCAACTTCTACACCAACACGTTGGGTGGCAACCCGATGATGTACGTGAACCTGGTGTGGGCCTGGGGCCACCCGGAGGTGTACATCCTGGTGTTGCCGGCGTTCGGCATCTTCTCTGAAGTGACCGCCACGTTCGCGCGCAAGAAGCTGTTCGGCTACAAGTCGATGGTGGGCGCCACCCTGGCGATCGGCATCCTGTCGTTCATCGTCTGGCTGCACCACTTCTTCACCATGGGTTCCGGTGCCAGCGTCAATGCCTTCTTCGGCATCATGACGATGATCATCGCCATCCCCACCGGCGTGAAGATCTTCACCTGGCTGTTCACCATGTACGGCGGTCGCGTTGAGTTCAGCGTGCCGATGCTGTGGACCATCGCCTTCCTGGTCACCTTCACCATCGGTGGCATGACCGGCGTGCTGCTGGCCATTCCGGGCGCGGACTTCCTGCTGCATAACAGCCTGTTCCTGGTCGCGCACTTCCACAACACCATCATCGGCGGCGCGCTGTTCGGCTACCTGGCCGGCTTCGCCTACTGGTTCCCGAAGGTGTTCGGCTTCACCCTCAACGAGCGCCTGGGCAAGTGGTCGTTCGCCTGCTGGGTGATCGGTTTCTACCTGGCCTTCATGCCGCTGTACATGCTCGGCTTCATGGGCATGACCCGCCGCATGAACCAGTACGACAACCCGGCGTGGACGCCGTACCTGATCGCCGCCTTCATCGGTGCACTGTTCGTGTTCGCGGGCATCATCCTGATGTTGGTGCAGATCTACGTGAGCGTGCGCGACCGCAAGCGCAACCTGGACCTGACCGGCGACCCGTGGAATGCACGCACGCTGGAATGGGCCACGCCGTCGCCGCCGCCGTTCTACAACTTCGCCGTGGTGCCCAAGGCCGATGAGCTGGATGCCTTCCACGAAGCGAAGAAGCGTGGCCTGCCGCCGCCGCCGAAGAAGTACGCACCGATCCACATGCCGAAGAACACCGGCGTGCCGCTGATCCTCAACATCTGGATCCTGGTGCTGTGCTTCGCCCTGGTCTGGCACATCTGGTGGATGGCCGCAGCCAGCTTCATCGCGATGATCGTCACCCTGATCGTGCGGTCCTATGACGAGGACGTGGACTACTACGTCAGTTCCGAAGAGGTGGCACGCACCGAAGCAGCCAACCTTGCCAAGCTGAAGGAGGTACGCGCATGAACCTGTTGACCCGCCCCGAGCTGGCCAGCGACACGCAGGCGCACGAGGACCACCACGAACACGACCATGGCCACGAACAGGGCGGCATGAAGGTGTTCGGCATGTGGGTCTACCTCATGTCCGACCTGGTGCTGTTCGGTTCGCTGTTCGCCTCATACGCGGTGCTCAGCACCGCCTATGCCGGCGGCCCCACCGGCAAGGAGCTGTTCTCGCTGCCGTTCGTGATGGCCGAGACCTTCCTGCTGCTGGTCTCCAGCATCACCTACGGCCAGGCCGTGCTGGCGATGCATCGCCACGACACCTCGGCGGTGCTGCGCTGGCTGGGCGTGACCTTCGTGCTCGGTGCCTCGTTCATCGGCATGGAGATCTACGAGTTCTCGCACCTGATCCACGAAGGCGCGGGCCCGAGCACCAGTGCCTACCTGTCGGCGTTCTTCGCCCTGGTCGCCACCCACGGCCTGCACGTCGCCAGCGGCCTGATCTGGATGGCGGTGGTCATGCACCAGGTCTACAGCCGCGGCCTGACCCCGACCAACATCACCCGCGTGTCGTGCCTGAGCCTGTTCTGGCACTTCCTGGACCTGGTGTGGATCTGCGTCTTCACCTTCGTCTACCTGATCGGAGCCTTCTGACATGGCCCACGTCGAAACCTCGCGCGCCGGCAATGCGCACGGCTCCACCAAGTCCTACCTGATCGGCTTCGTGCTGTGCGCGCTGCTGACCGTGGTGCCGTTCGCGCTGGTGATGAACCCGGTGCTGTCGCGGCCGCTCACGCTGTTCCTGCTGGTCGGCTTCGCGGTGGCGCAGATCCTGGTGCAGCTGGTCTATTTCCTGCACATGGACCGCAAGTCCGAAGGCGGCTGGAACCTGGCCAGCTTCGTGTTCACCCTGGTGATCCTGTTCATCGTCGTCGCACTGTCGGTCTGGATCATCTGGAGCATGCACTACCACATGATGATCAACTGACCGTGGCCGGGGTGATCGGCATGGACCGCGCGATCACCCCGGCACCTCCGTCCTCTTTCCCCCCCAAGGGCAGGCCTGACCGAGACCCCGCCCGCGTCTGCGTTGGTGGTACCCGTGAAGCGTCCTGCTGCTGTTGTCCGTTCGTTGTTCTCTCCCCGATTCCGCCTGCCGCTGCTGGCAGGCCTGGCCATCGGCCTGCTGGCTGGCTGCAGCGCGCAGTCGCGCATGGATTTCTACTCCAAGGACATTGCCTGCGAAGAGCTCGGCCAGCACTGGTCGATGCCTGACAGCCACGGCGCCGTGCGCGGGCCCAAGGATCTGCAGGGGCAGGTGACCTATCTGTTCTTCGGCTTCACCAGCTGCCCGGACGTGTGCCCGACCACCATGGTCGAGCTCAGCCAGGTCAAGCACCTGATGGGCAAGGATGCCGACCAGCTGCAGGTGGTTTTCGTCAGCGTCGATCCCGCACGCGACACGCCGGAAGTCGCCCGCACCTATGTGGAAGCCTTCGACCCCAAGGCGATCGCGCTGGTCGGCAACGAAGCACAACTGGCCGCGATGGCCAGCGACTTCAAGGCGTTCTACGAAAAGGAACCCGGTCAGATACCGGAGACCTACACCATGAGCCACATCGCCGGTGGCTACGTGTTCGACCGCCAGGGCCGCCTGCGCCTGTTCGCGCCCTATGGCATGCCGGTGGACAAGCTGTTCTCCGACGTGCAGCGCCTGCTGCTGGAGCCCGGCCACCCGGCCGCCGGCAACGGCCCGTTGGCCAGCTGCCACCTCAAGCGAAGCGACACGCTCGCCGCCCGGTAGTGCCGGGCCATGCGCGATTGATACCAACTGTTCGTCGCGCCCGCTGCCCCGGTAGGTGTCGACCTTGGTCGACACGCGATGAATGAATCGGGTGGGTGCCGATCGTTGGTCGGCACATCCCGCCACACCAATCCCCCGGCCGGCCAGGAGAGCCAACCGGCCGGGGGCACCACTCAACGCCTTACTTGGTTTCTTCCCACTGCACCACGTCCGGCTCGGCTGCCTTGATGCCAGCGGTCGACAGCAGCTTGGTGGTCGCATCCAGCGCCGCGTTCACCGAGGAGTACTCCACGATCGCGCGGCCGGAGGCCTTGGATACCTTCACCACGGTGCCGCCGGTGGCGGTGGCCGCACGCTGCGCCGAAGCCGCATCGGTGAAGAACACCTTGACCCGCGAGGTCGCCACGACCGGTGCGCCATCGTTGGAGACAGCGGCCGCAAACTTGCTGGTACCGGCATCCGCACGTGCGGCCACACCGGTAGACGCATCCGTGGACCGCTTGCTGCGGGTGCCGACGGCCGCAGCGCTGGCATCAGCCCCGGTGGTGATCCGGAACTGGCCGCCGCTGGCCTGCTGCACGGTTGCCGACGGCGCCAGCTGGAAGCGCGAGCCGCCCACATTGAACGAACGGCCAGTGGCCTCCGCCTTCAACTGCTGCGTGTCTACGGTCGACAAGGTCTTCGCCGGAGGTGTCTGGCCCGAACTCTGTGCCCAGGCGGTGGTGGTCATCGCCGCAAGGGCGAGGGTGCTCAACAGAATGGTCGTCTTCATCATCAGTGCCCCAGAACGCGGATCTTGAAGAATTCGAGGTTGCCACGCGATGCAGCGTTCGCGGCCTGCCCCAGGTCGGTGACTTCCAGCGTCCAGGTGCCCGTGGCGTTCTCATCCAGGAAGGCATTGCTGGACAGCAGGTCCCAGTTGGTGAAGTTGCGCTGGACACCATTGAGGCCAGAGCCGATCGCGGTGAATGCCGGCTGCACCACGCTGCGGGTGCCACTGGGCGAGATCAGCACGAACTGCAGCTGGCGGGTGTTGCTGTGGTTGACGCGGAAGCCGAGCTGCACGCTCTCGATGTTGCGCGCACCGTTGGCGAGCTGGAAGGTCAGGCGCGCCGCGGCCGCCGAGGTATTGCCGATGGCCACGGTACGCGTCGTGTTGCGCCAGCCACTATCCACCAGTGCACCCAGCGGCTGGAAGTCCTCTGCGACCTGTACTGCGCGTGCTGCATTGACCACACCGAAACCGTACCAGTTGCTGTAGGCACGGCCGGCGGCATTCACCGTCCAGCCCGGCACCAGCACGCGGCCGTCGGAGTGGGTCACCGCTGCCCGGTTCGGATCGGTGCGGGTGGCGGTGGTGGCCAGGATGTACTTCACATCGCGGTAGGACAGGTTCGGGTTGGTCTCCAGCAACAGCGCCGCGACACCCGACACCATCGGTGTTGCTGCCGAGGTGCCGTTCATTTTTCCTGTGTAGTTGCAGGTGCTGTCGATGGCAGACTGGTCGCCGTCCAAGGTGTTGCGCAGGCTCGTGTTCTTGTTGCTGCCCTGCGCGCAGCCGGTGACATCGGTGGTGAGGATGGCCGGATCGTAGCGGATCGCCAGCTGCCCCGGCACGACCTGGCGCTGCCAGCCGTTCTCGCCGCCGAAGCCGGACACCCACAGCGCCGAGCCGGTGGACGAGTAGGACGAGCGCACGCCATCGGCGCGCACGGCGGCAACGGTGATCACGTTGAACAGGTTGTTACGCGGGTCGCGGCCGGCCGGAATGCAACCCGTGTTGCGGTTCTTGGTGTCTGCCGAGCAGATGTCGGTGCCATCCGAGCGTGCACCGTTGTTGTGATTGTTGCCAGCGGCCTTCACGTAGATGCCACCGCGCCCGCCACGGGTGCCGGACATGGCCTGCTCATAGGCGGCGATGTCGTTCTGGCTGTAGGCCAGCGGCAGGTTGGGGTTGCCCGGGCTGGAGCCCCAGCTGTTGTTGAAGACCCCCACGTCGGCCACTTCGGCGCCATCCCACCACGAGTACTCGATGTTGGAATTCGAATTGCCCTGGGCATTGGACGCCAGGAAGTTGAAGCCCTTGAGTGTGGCGGCCGAGGCGACGCCGCGCACGCCCAGGTTGTTGGCGCCCACCGCACCGGCGATGCCGCCGACCATGGTGCCGTGATTGTCGCGGTCGGGATTGGACGGTGAAGGGTTGTTGCTCTGGTTGGCGAAGTTCTTGCCGGCGACCGCCGCGACGTTGGCGGCCAGGTCCGGGTGGGCGATCTGCAGGCCGTCATCGACGATGGCGATGGTGACGCCCTGGCCGCGGATGCCGTTGCGGTACAGGCCATCCACGTTCAGATCGTTGCCGGCCACCGGCAGGGTATCGCCCAGTACGGCCTGTCCGGTGTTGAGCAGATGCCACTGACGCCCGGCCAGCGGATCGGCCTGCTGGGCCTGTGCGGTGACGGCCAGGCTGCCCAGTACCAGGGCAGTGGCCAAGGCCAGGCGCGCGGAGCGCGGTGGCGCGGAGCGTTGCGTGTGTCGCTTCATACACGAATCCTTCTGTTGTGAATCGGCATGGCAGGACGGCGGGGCGGAACTGCCCCATCGCAACGAGCCAAACGCGACACAACGAACAACCCCCTACCTCTTCACACAAGCAATCTGCAGATGTGCCAATTGCGTCACAAACACTTATGCCGTGGGGTAATGACGACTGCAGCGGCCCGCATCTGGTAGGTGCCAACCTTGGTTGGCACGCGTATCCACGCATGGCGCGGATCTACCCAGCATCATCGCGCGCCCTCACATCACGCTGTGCTACTACAGCCCGTGCACCCTTCCGCACGGAGCACGATGATGGTCAACCCCCTGGCCCAGGCGCATCGCGGCCTTGGCACCACGCTGTTCAGCCTGCTGAACCCGATACCCTTCGGCTTCTTCGTCGGCGCGCTGATCTTCGACGCCATCTATCTCAACAGTGCCGAGGTGATGTGGGGCAAGGCTGCGGCCTGGCTGATCACCTTCGGCCTGCTGATCGCCATCATTCCTCGGCTGATCAACCTGTTCACGGTCTGGCGCCGCAACGGCACCGCCACGCGCATCGACCGCATCGACTTCTTCCTCAACCTGGTCGCGGTGGTGCTGGCCATCTGGAACGCCTTCGTGCACAGCCGCGATGCCTATGCCGTTGCGGTGCCCGGCACGATCCTGTCGGCGCTGACCGTGGCGCTGATCGCACTGGGCCTGATCCTGCTGTCGTTGCAGCCGCCGTTGCTGCAGGGAGGCCGTCATGGCTAAGCACATCCTGCCCACCGTCGGCGCCCTGGCGCTGGCCGTGATGCTGTCGGCCTGTGCCGGCAAGGCCGAATACCATCCCGCCGACCAGTCCGGTGCGCAGCCGCCGCTGCCGGCACCGAAGAACTTCCTGATGCCGCCGATGCAGGTGCCGCGCGGCGTGGGCTGGGCCGAGGGCCAGTCACCCACGGTGGCCGAGGGCCTGAAGATCGAACGCATCGCCGCCAACCTGCTGCATCCGCGGCGATTGTTGACCCTGCCCAACGGCGATGTGCTGGTGGTGGAGGGCAATGGCCCCGGCGAAGAACCGGTCACCTCGCCCAAGCAGTGGATCGCCGGCAAGGTCAAGGCGCGCTCGGGCAAGGCCGGCAAGGGCGGCAACCGGGTCACCCTGCTGCGCCGCACGCCGGGAACGAACACCTGGGCCCAACACGTTTACATCGAAGGCCTGCATTCGCCGTTCGGCATCCAGCTGATCGGCGACACGCTGTACGTGGCCAACACCGGCAACATCGTGCAGTACCACTACGTGCCTGGTGAAACCCGCATGTCCGACAAGGGCCGTGAGTTCACCGACCTGCCCAGCACCATCAACCACCACTGGACCAAGGAACTGCTGGCCAGCCGCGATGGCCGCAAGCTGTACGTGGGCGTGGGCTCCAACAGCAACATCACCGAGAACGGCCTGGCCGTCGAGTACCGCCGCGCGGTGGTGCTGGAAGTGGACGTCGCCACCCGTGGCAGCCGTATCTTTGCGTCGGGCATCCGCAACCCGACCGGACTGGACTGGGAGCCGAGCACCGGCCAGCTGTGGGCAGTCGCGAACGAACGCGATGAGATCGGTGCCGACCTCGTGCCGGACTACCTCACCTCGGTGAAGGAGGATGGCTTCTACGGTTGGCCCTACAGCTACTACGGCCAGCACGTGGACGAGCGCGTGCAGCCGCAGCGGCCGGACCTGGTGGCCAAGGCGATCGTGCCGGACTACGCCATCGGCTCGCACGTGGCACCGCTGGGCCTGTTGTTCTACACCGGCCAGGCACTGCCGGCGCAGTACCACGGCGGCGCCTTCATCGGCGAGCACGGCAGCTGGGATCGTTCACCGCTGAGCGGCTACGAAGTGGTCTACGTACCGTTCAAGGACGGCAAGCCGACCGGGCGGCCGCAGACCGTGGTCAGCGGTTTCGCCTCGAAGGACGAGAAGACCTTGATGGGCGCACCGGTAGGCATGGCGATGGACGCCGAAGGCGCACTGCTGGTCGCCGACGACGTGGGTGATGTGGTGTGGCGGGTGTCTGCCAAGTAACTCTGTAGCGTCGAGCCACGCTCGACTGCTGTGGATCTGGCCCTTGTAGAGTCGAGCCATGCTCGACTGCTTTTGCCAGCAGCAGTCGAGCATGGCTCGACTCTACAGAAGACCATAAGCAGCCGAGCCTGGGCCCGGCTCTACACTTCCGACGGCGCCGCGCGCAGCCCGCTGAACACCGATTCGGCAGCGAACCCCACGCCCCCCAGCAGCACGCCGAAATACACCACCGTGGCCACCACGAAGCTGTAACCCGCCGCCACCGCCGCACCATCGCGCTGGATGAAGCCAATCGCAAACGACATCAGCGCCAGCGCCGGCAAGGTATTGCTGAACGGAATCGGCCCGGCGGGCGCCATCAGCAGCAGGGTCGCGAACACCAGCATCAGGTTGTTCAGGCGCATCATCTTCTTCGAGCGCACCATCACCGCCAGCCGCATCGGCCGCGACAGCCGCTCCATGCGGTGCACCCACTTCAGCGCACGGCCCAGGTTGGCCTTCAACTTGTCGGTGGCGATCTCGCGGCGCGCCAGCTTCTGCGGCACCCACAGCGGGCGGTTGCGTACGCGGCTCAGGCCGATCAGCAGGATCGAGGCACCAAACACCGTACTCAGCCCGGGAATCGACACCGGAATGATGAAGATGGCCGAGAGCAGGATCACGATCAGCAGCAGGCCTTCATCGCCCAGCGCGCTGAGCAGGGTGCCGACGCTCACCTGGTCGCCGGGCAGCTCGTCGATCATCTGCTCGATCTGCTGGGCCAGGGGCGCGCTGTCATTGGTTTCGGGGGCACGGTAGGTCATGCGTCGCAAGGTTCTCCAGGGAAGGGCGGTCAATGGGCCGTCCTGCGGTGGGGGACGCACAGGCTCCCGCAGTATCCCGGCCAACGTGGGCAAAGAGGTGAACCGGGCATGAGGGGTTAAACTGGCGTGCCCCGCACGAGTTGAACGCAATGGACATGGGCCGCAGGCAATCGACCATCGAACTGGTCGCCATCGACATGGATGGCACCCTGCTGGATCCCACCCACACGCTCACCGCGCGGGCCAAGCAGGCGATCGCGCAGGCGCGCGCGCTGGGCGTGCACATCGTGCTGACCAGTGGCCGCCCGGTTCCCGGCCTGGCACCGTTCCTGCACGAGCTGGGCATCACCGGCGACGACGACTACTGCATCGCCTGCAATGGCGGCCTGGTGCAGCGCATCGGCACACGCGAAACCGTGGTCGAGTATCCGCTCAGCTTCGACGACTTCCTGTTCTGCGAGCAGGTGGCCCGCGACCTGGGCGTGCACTTCCAGGCGCTGGACAGTCGGCGCATGTATACGCCCAACCAGGACATCAGCTACTACACCGTGGCCGACTCGCATCTCTCGCGGATGCCGCTGTCCTATCGCCGCGTGGCCGACATGGACCCGTCCATGTCGTTCATCAAGCTGATGATGATCGACGAACCCGACGTGCTGGATGCCGCCATCGCGCGCCTGCCCAGCGAACTGACCGAGCGCTTCGCGGTGCTGAAGAGCGCGCCGTTCTTCCTGGAAGTATTCGACCACCGCGCCGGCAAGGGGCCGAGCCTGCAGAAGCTGGCCGAGCACCTGGGCATCGACCGCGCCAACGTGATGGCCATCGGTGACCAGGAGAACGACCTGACCATGCTGCAGTACGCCGGTACCAGCGTGGCGATGGGCAATGCCATCGACGCGGCGAAGGCGGTGGCGCGATTCGAGACCACCAGCAATGCAGACGAAGGCGTGGCGCGCGCCATTGAGCGTTTCGTCCTGCAGTAACCGCGCGTCCCTATGCCCTGGTAGGTGCAACCTCGGTTGGCACACGCAGACGGCAAGCGCCGACCAAGGTCGGCCTCTACCATGTCTCGCGGTCCCCGGTAGGTGCCAACCTTGGTTGGCACACGCAGACCGTAAGCGCCGACCAAGGTCGGCCTCTACCATGCCTCGCAGACCCCGGTAGGCGCCAACCTTGGTTGGCGCACGCAGACGGCAAGCGCCAGGCTATACCCACGTATAGCCCACCCATCCCCATCGCCATTCGCGCTGTACCACGGTGCAATGGCGAATGCGGCAGTGCGATGCAAGAATTTCGCACGTCGAAATCACCCCACCAAATCCCACGGCAGATGATCGCCTTCGTCTGCTGACCGGCGCGCACCGCGCCGTCACTCCCTCAACGCAATCGCATCGCCAGCCAAGGCGCCGACACCGGTGCTGCAACGCGCTGGGCGTGCGCCTGCGCCGCTCTCTCCCTGCACCTGGATCTGCCCATGAACACCCCACCCACGACGCGCCTCGCCCTGGCCATCATCGCGGCCATCGCTGCACCTGCATATGCTGCAGAAACGCACGATGCCACGCATGACACCCCCACCACCTTGAACGCCCTGCAGGTCATCGCCACGCCGCGCGGCGCGGCCGTTGCGCCTACCCAGGTGGTCGGCCCCAACCGCTACATCATCAAGGCTGAAGACCTCGACGCGATGGTCACCGGCAACAATGGTCTGGCCATGCTGAAGCAGGTACCGGGCGCCAGCTACACCGCCACCGACGGGCTGGGCCTGGATATCTCGGCCACGAGCCTGTTCGTGCGCGGCTTCCGCATGAACGAAATGGGCATCACCTTCGAGGGCGTGCCGCTGAACGACAACGGCTTCCTCTCGCTCACCGGCACCAGCGTGGTGAACGTGGGCGTGCCCGATGGCATCGGCGCGATCACGGTCAGCCCCGGTGGCGCACCGGTCAGCGTGTTCTCCAGCAGCGTCAACGGCGGCAGCCTGGAATACCGCCTGCGCGAGCTGCAGGACACACCCAGCCTGCGCGTGAAACAGGGCGTGGGCAGCAACAACACGCTGGTCACCACCGTATCCGGGCAGAGCGGCCAGCTCGGTGAGCACGGCCCGAAGGTGCTGGTCGACCTGCAGCGTGTGTCTGCCGACAAGTACCAGGGCGAGGGCACCCAGAACTTCCTGCGCGGCGACCTGAAGCTGCAGCAGGATGTCGCCTGGGGTGACTTCACCGTGTTCCTGTCCGACAGCAAGGCCAAGGTCTGGGGCTACAACAACATCTCCTTCGACATGATCCGCAAGCTGGGCTGGAAGGCCGACATCTTCTATCCCGATTATGCGTGGGCCTGGTACGTGGCCTCGCCGGAGAATGCGGACAAATCCTGCGGCGCCTACACCTGCGGTGAGCTGTCCGAACTGATCCCGTACGACACCGGCCAGATCACCCGCGATCGCGTGTCGTCGATCAACCACCGTTTCCAGATCACCCCGGCGCTGAGCGGCAACGTGCAGCTGTACAACGCCAACAGCCACACCCAGGCCACGCTCACCGACCCGACCGTGCCGTCGCCCAACGGCGCGCCATTCTCCGAACAGGTGCAGACGCCGCGCGTGAATCGGCTGGGTGGCATGTTCAACCTGCAGTTCGAGGCCGGCGCGCACACCTTCACCGCCGGCTTCTGGCAGGAGAAGAGCAAGGCCGCGGCCAAGACCGAGTGGTACCAGCAGCCGCTGCTGGGCGAGGGCCCGCCGCTGAAGGCCACCGGTCCGTTCGATGTGTATGGCCCCGCGTTCAAGACCGACAACGCCTCGAGCTGGGTGACCCGCTCGCGCCAGTTCTACCTGCAGGACGACATCGTGCTGAACGACACGCTGAAGCTGGGTGTCGGCTTCAAGGCCGTGGACTTCCGCACCAGCGGCGGCGGCCTCGGTGACGCCAAGGACCGGCCGGTGAACGGAACGCTGCGCGCGAAAAGCAACTTCCTGCCGCACGTCTCGCTGTTCTGGAGCCCGACCGAATCCACCGATGCCTTCATCGACCTGGCCAACACCATGAACGGCTACCGCGTGGCCCAGCGCGGCAACATCGGCTACACCGCCTCGGCGTGGACCATCACCGACCAGGAGGAGTTCGACCGCGTGGCCGGCACGCTGCGCCCGGAGAAGAACTGGAACCTGACCGTCGGCGCATCGCATCGCTTCGACCGGCTGACGATCACCGGCGACGTGTTCTACAACGACATCCGCAACCGTCTGCTGTCGGCCGCCATCGGTACCCAGTTCGCGCAGATCAACACCGTGCGATTGATGCCGAAGATGCACGTGATCGGTGCTGACCTCGGCATCACCGCCGACCTGACCGACCACCTGCAGTTCTACCAGGGCGTGGCCGTGGCCCGTTCGTACTACGACAGCGATTTCGTGGTGGGCGACACGGTGTACCCGATCAAGGGCAACGCCCAACCGGGCTATCCGCAGATCTCGCTGGTCAGCGACCTGTCGGCGCATTTCGGTGACTGGCGCTTCGGTGCCACCAGCACCTCCTACCTGCGCCAGCCCTTCACCTACGAGAACGACATCCGCGTGCCGACCTTCTGGCAGGTCAACACCTATGCCGCCTACCGCTTTGGCGTGGACAGCGCCGTACCGGGCCTGGAGCTGCGGCTGGACGTGAGCAACCTGTTCAACCGCCACAACATCGGCACCGCCACCATCGCCGGCTCGTCGTTCTCGGGGGATTACCAGACCCTGCAGCGCAGCGCGCCCCGGCAGCTGATGTTCAGTACGTCGATGGCGTTCTGAGGCGACGAGGAACGGGGTCAGAGCCCTTTGCGGTGCAAAGGGATCCGACCCCGAAGCCACCCATGACCGGGGTCAGATCCCTTTGCACCGCAAAGGGCTCTGACCCCAAGCCCCTCCAGAAACCCGCCTTGCGCAATCAACAGGGGTTTTCTGGCAGCGACGCAAGGTTCCCACAATGTTGCTGGGTCATGCTGTCGGCATGGCTCAGGACAACCCCCGATCACCGTTGTTCGGCATACGGAGTCATGGACGGCCCCGGCAGGCGCTGTCCGTGGCGCCTGTGATCGACCTGCAGGCCGAGTACCAGTTCTGGCACGTCTACGAGCGTGTGGTCCGTCCGTTGCCCGGTGGGGGGCTGCGGCTGGCCTGGCTGGTGTGCCAGAAGGTGTACCGGGACCGGTGGCAGCACCCGGACGACAACGACGAGGCGGCGTTGTCGCGGGTGCTGTTTGGCGGGAACATGACGGCTGACCGGGCGTCGGAGCTGGCGGAGCTGCACGCGCTGGTCAGCCGTCGGGTGGCGTTGCTGGCGAAGCGGGGTGTACTGTTCGGACGCGGCCGCTGAACCGCGAATCTGCCGAGAGTTCCGATGGTTCTTCTTCCGGGGCAGTACCGCATCCTGGCGTATCGCGGATTCCATGACCTGCCGCGAATGATGCTGGTAACCGATAGCGCATCAAAGCGCTGGGTGCTTGACTGTCCGTTCGAGGACGAACGGGATGGCTACGCGCCGGTATATCGCGTTCATGCCGTGGATGCTGATATCGCGGGGCCTTCGGAGGTATGGGAGCGTCACACTCTTGGGTTACTGCCCGACATTGGCGTCCTTTCAGTGAATAGCCTGCAGTTTGACGAGACGCGGCGCGCCTCCTTCATCCTGATGTGATCTTTCATCATACCCCCGGCTTTCCCCGATCCAACTGCCGATACCCGATCGCCTCAGCCAGATGCGCGGTCTGGATACCCTCGCAACCCGCCAGATCCGCAATCGTGCGCGCCACGCGCAGAATCCGGTGCATGGCCCGCGCGGAAAGTTGCAGGCGTTCAATTGCTTGCTCCAGTAAGTCCTGATCGGCCTCGCTCAGCTTCGTGCACGCCCGCAGCTCCGCTGGCGGCAGATGCGCATTGAGCCCGCCACGCACCTGCTGCCGCGCATGCGCGGCTTCCACCCGTGCACGTACCGCGGCACTGGGCTCGCCCAGCGGCGTGCTTTCCCGTAGCTCCACAGCATCCATGCGCGCCACACTGATATGCAGGTCGATGCGGTCCAGCAGCGGGCCGGAGACGCGCGCGCGGTAGCGGTTGATCCGTTCATCGCTGCACAGGCAGCGGTTGCTGCGGTCGCCGGCCCAGCCGCACGGGCAGGGATTCATCGCGGCCACCAGTTGGAACCGCGCGGGGTACTGCACGCTGCGTGCCGCGCGGGCGATGCGGATGTGGCCGGACTCCAGTGGCTCGCGCAGGGTCTCCAGCGCGCTGCGGTTCCACTCTGGAAGTTCATCAAGGAAGAGGACTCCATGGTGGGCCAGTGATATCTCACCGGGGCAGGGCGGGTTGCCCCCACCTACCAGCGCCGCCGCACTGGCACTGTGATGCGGTGCCCGAAAGGGCCGCTGCCGCCACCGTCGTGGGTCCAGTCCTTCGCCACTCACCGATGCAATCGCGGCCAGCTGCAGCGCCTCAGTCTCTTCGGTATCCGGCAACAGGCTGGGCAGGCGCGAGGCCAGCAGTGTCTTGCCGCAGCCAGGACTGCCGATCAACAACAGATGGTGCCCACCCGCTGCGGCCACTTCCAACGCGCGCCGTGCGTGCGCCTGCCCGCGCACGTCGGCCAGATCCGGCAGCGGCAATGGCGTCGTGTCCACGCGCTCCACGGGCGGCAGCAGGCGCGGGTTGCCCAACCCGGCGCAGCACTCCAGTAGCGTACGGGCCACCCGCACATCAGCGTTCTCGGCCAAAGCTGCCTCTGCGGCATTGCCCGGCGGCACCACCAGGATGCGTCCGGCTTCGGCCGCCGCAATCGCCGCCGGCAGCGCGCCGGCCACTGGGCGCAGTTCACCGGTCAGGCCAAGCTCGCCCAGGAACTCGTACTGCAGCAGCGACTGCGGATCGACCTGGCCGCTGGCCGCCAGAATGCCCAGCGCGATCGCCAGGTCGTAACGCCCACCTTCCTTGGGCAGGTCGGCAGGCGCGAGGTTCAAGGTGATGCGCCGCTGTGGAAAGTCGAAGCGCGCGCAGAGCAGGGCGGCGCGCACGCGCTCGCGCGATTCGCGCACGCTGGTCTCTGCCAGTCCGACAATCTGGGTGGCAGGCAGGCCGCCAGAGAGGTGCACTTCCACCCGCACCAGCGGGGCATCGACCCCGGCGCGGGCACGGCTGTGGACCAGCGCTAGGCTCATGTGTGGTTTCCTGCAGAGAGGCGCTTGATGGTGCGTTACGCGAACTGCAGCGGACTATCGGGATTTGGTGTTGAGGTGGCTAAGAACATTCCGACCAACTCCGGCCCCGTTCGACTGGCCATGAGTGGTCACCCAATTCCGCTTTCCTCTTAGAACTGCTGGTAAGCGACGCGACAGGATCCGTGATAGCTACCAGCGCTGGAGAAGCGGTGATTGGCGAAAAGTTCCGGCATTAATTTCGAACGCGGCAGGGCCGTACTGAGTGATTACATCCGCCATATGACGTGTTCGGCCACACTTCTCTTCTGCCTCTGACGGCCACGACATCAAGTCATACGCGCCGCCGTCGAACTTAATCCCAACCATTTCAAAGGATTAGCCAAGGAAGCGTTGCCAGGTCCCTCCCAGATAGAGAAAACCTATTGGATGCCTGCCCCAGACAGTGAAAGAAACGAAGCCAGATCACTCGCGAACGGAAGCATCGAATTTGCCGAACTCCGGCAGATCCCCTCGGACTAGAGAGTCCGATGTGGGCAATGACAGCACCAGGGAGATGACATGAACGAGCTGAAACAGCGTGGCAAAGATTGCTATCCATTCGTCTATGACGAGAACGGCCTTTGCGAAGTGCGTGATCCACGTGCCATTGAATTGCTCGGAGCCGGCGGCGTCCAAGCGTCCGGAGCAGTCTGCAAAGTCAACAGCGGAAACTGTGTTTCCGGTTGCGCGTGTAAAGCATCCTGATCGCTGATGGGAGTGCGCCGCCGATCCGGCGGCGCACGTGCCGCATGTAATCGGGGAGATGCATTGATGCGCTACGCGCTTCAGCTCGCGCTGTTGGGAATCGGAAGGTCATGGCTGCTCAGTCTGTTGATTGTCGCTTCGCTGGCAATCGGCATCAGCGCGTTTGCGACCATGCTGATGATCAGGATTGGATTGAGTGCTGATCCTGCACCAGCCGTCAGCCGAACGCTTTATCACGTAGAGCTTGATCTTAGGGATGGCTCATCCCGGGAGTCTGACAACAGACGACTTCCCACAATGGCGCTATACGACGTGAAAGCGCTCTCGGATCGTACTGGAGTGCCGAGCGCAGCGACCTCATCATCCTGGTTGCCCTACAGATCCTACGGTTCGGAGCGTCGAACGGGAATGCTACCAGTACGGGGATTCACCTATGGCGCGCAGTCAGTATTTGATCTTAACCTGATCTCGGGGAGCTTCTGGCGAAGGGAGGATGATGACGCCGGCAGTCGGGTGGCCGTTATTTCCCGTTCCCTTTCCAGGGAGCTCTTCGGAACGGAATCAGCGCTCGGCAAGGAACTGGAACTCGCCACAAGGTCATTCGTGATCATAGGGATCGTCGAGGACTGGAATCCTGCACCGCGATTCCATGACCTTCGTGGAGGCGCATACACGGATAACGAGCGGCTGTACATTCCGTTGTCATCGTGGATTGCGCTTCCGACTGACTATGGAATGGGAGGGATGACTTGTCGGCAAGGTGTTCTTGACGACCCGAACCACCCCTCCTGCGCATGGCTTCAGTTCTGGGTCCGATTGGAAAGTGCCTCCACACTTGATGCATTCCGGGGCGCGCTGAAGAACTATGCGGAAGAACAGATTGAAGGCGGCAGGTCGACTCACGCCTACCCCAATGTGATGTCGTTGTTGGAGTGGCTGGAGATCAATGACGTCGTTCCCGAGGATGTCCATACGCAACTATGGTTTGCGATAGGCATACTGATCATCTGCCTGGTGAATGCTTCCGGGTTGTTCCTTGCTGGATTCGTTGACAACGCCAGGGAAACTGGAATTCGAAGATCATTGGGAGCAACACGGCGGGACGTGGTCATGCAGTTCGCCCTGCAATCGACCATGCTGGGAACCCTGGGCGGCGCCCTGTCCGTTCCATTGGTACTGGTCGGATTCCACATTGTCAAAGGGCTTGCGCCAGAGCACACGGCGCATCTTTCACTTCCCGTATGGCTTCTTCTGCTTTGCCCGGTCATAGCGTTGCTTTCTGCGATGTTGTCGGCCGCAGTGCCTGTTTGGAGGACCAGTCGCCTGCCAGCATCCCTTCTCACTGGAGAAGCGCGATGATGTTCGTCAGTTCGGCAGCAATGACAATGAGATCGCTACGAAAGCACGCCGCTATAGCTGCATTGCTGATCGTCCAGGTCGCCATCGCCATGGCGGTACTTTGCAATCTGTTCACTGTAGTTCTGGATGCGTCACAGCGAAGCAGGACGCATTCGGGTCTCAGCGAGAGCCATATCGCTGTTGTCCAGAACATCGGAATCATCGGTCTGGAGGAGGCTGCGACCAGCTCGGCTGCCGGTTTGCGCGCGATGCGCGCAGTGCCAGGGATAACCATGGCGGCGATCGGTCCAGCGCCATTTGCAGTGGAGCGGGGGGACGTCTACCTGGAGCCCTCCAAGGAGCTATCGGCGGCCAGGCCCTATATCTACTTTGGAAGTGAGAGTCTTTCCGACACATTGGGTGTCTCAGTTCTTCAAGGAGTTGGTCTCAGAACGCTCCGAGCGCCTGCGGTGGAAGACGCACTGCAGGCCGGCGGATCGCTGCACGTTCCCGCTGTGGTAACCAGCAGCCTATCCAAACGTCTATTTCCTGCAGGCAATCCCCTCGGGCGGATCATTCATGCCGAGGTATGGGGTAGCTACCCGATAGCTCTGAGAATTGTAGGAGTTGTCGCCGACTTCAGAAGTGCATCCACGCGCTCGCCAAGCGACAGCGATGCCGTGATTGCGGAAGTGAAGATTGAAAGTGAGAGCATCGGCGGCCTGTATGTTGCCCGGCGAAGTGCCTCCTTTGATCATCGAGGGAAGCAAGGGCTGCTCACCGCGCTCTCCCTTTCGATGCCGGGGTTTGTGCAGGAACCAGTTCGCACAGTGGCCGAACTGAGAGTGAGGAATTTCAGGAAGGATGTGGCGAGATCACAGGTGCTCCTGCTCGTCGCGGCAATCGTGACAGTATCGTCGGCGCTGGGTGTATTTGGTTTGACTCATTTCTGGGTCTCCCGCAGGCGCTGGTCCACGGCGATCCGTCGCGCGCTTGGGGCGTCGCGGCGTGATGTAGTTGTCCTCTTCGCAACCGAGAGTGCACTGATATCGAGTATCGGCGTGCTGGCCGGGATGGGACTGGCGATACTTATGAATCTACTCCTGGGGCGCCAAGTAGAACTTGTTCCGGTAAGTGGGTTGGCCATGGTGGCAGGTGCGGGCGTGACGTTCTTTGGCTGCTCGGTGGCCGCAATCATCCCGGCGTTCAGCGCGGCCAAGGTGGAACCGGCGTTGGCCTTCCGGTTGCGCTGAAATCAGCATCGGCAGGGACAGAGAATGTTGGCGTTCTGGAAGCGATGGAAACGAAGAAGGATCGACGTGGTTCTCCAGTCGGAGTCGACTGAGTGTGGCCTAGCCTGTCTGGCAATGGTTGCATCCAGATATGACAAGCGCGTAACCCTTCGGTGGCTGAGGCGCCGATACATGGTTTCCCTCCGTGGTACGACAGTGGGGCGAATCTCGCAGATTGCGTGCGAACTTGGTCTGCGGCACCGCGTGCTCGCGGGTCAAGCAACAGCGCTTCGATGCATCGAGTCGGAGTGCATCCTGCTGGTCGATGGTGGGCACTTCGTCGTCATGCAAAGAGTGAGCCCGGAGCGTTTCACGTTGCTCGACCCTGCGGCTGGTGAGATTGCAGTGTCCTTTGCCGAACTGGAGAGGCGATTCTCAGGGGCGCTGCTGATGTTCACCGGCGGGAGAAGACAGTGCGAGGAGTTCGCTGTCGAGATCAGTCCTTGGCAGACATTGGCGTCAGAAGTGCGTCATCAGAAGCGCAGGTATCTTCCAATAGTGCTGCTGGCCATTGCGGCAGAGATCCTCCTGGTCGTATCACCCCTCTATCTCCAGTCCATCATCGATGGCCTGCAGATTGCTGATGCGGCCTTCAATCCAGAGCGCCTACTGGTGATCTTCGTCGCCATTGCCGCTGCCAGGGGCTTGGCGGTGGCGTCCCGTTCCATGCTGACCGTGAAGCTCGGAGCGAACATCGTCGGCGCGCTTTCGACGAGAGTCTTCGGGAAGATCCTGAGTCTTCCTCCAGCGTACTTCCTACGTAGGCATCCCGCTGATGTCATTTCCCGACTGAGTTCGGTGCACGAGGTGCAAGAGATCGCGTCCTCCAAAATCGTTGAGTGCTCGGTTGACTCAATTGCGCTGCTCATTCTTCTGGTGGCGTGCTGGTTGCATAGCTCGCTGCTTGCGGCGCTGGCCGCAGCGGGAGTGATTGCCTGCGTCCTGGTGCGCGTGTTCATGTCGGACGATGCGGGCGTTGCCTGCAACGTTCTTTCAAGCCGGCTTTCTTCGCAGGATCGAGAAGTTATAGAGACCGTACGCGCCGCTCAGACAGTCAAGGCCAATGGTGCGGAGCGCGTGAGGGAGATCCGATTCCGTGAAAGCAATGTTGGATTGATCAATGCGAGCACCACGCTTCAACGGATATCTATTGCCTCCAGCTGCGCGAGTGATCTGATTCTTGGCTTGATGAGGGTCGTAGTCGTCTACATGGGCGCTCTTGCTGTCCACGAAGGTTCGATGTCGATCGGTGCTCTGGTAGCGGTGACGATCTATGTGGAGATGCTGGGCCAGCGTGCGAGTTCAATCGTACCGAAGGTCATGGACATACGGATGGCCCGAGTGCACTTGCAGAGAATTTCGGAAGTTCTTTCAGAGGCTGAGGAGGAATGCACGCCATGGGAGGTGGCGGGAATTCATCGGGATTCGCTTTCGATTGGCTGTCGGGATATCGGCTTCCGCTACTCGATTGATGACCCCTGGGTGATCAGAGGCTTGAATGTGAGTATTGAGGCCGGGGAGATGGTGGCAATTGTTGGTCCGTCGGGCGTTGGGAAATCAACGCTGTTGAGAATTCTTACCGGATTGATCCCGCCAACCGAGGGCGTGATGGAAATTGATGGTCGCGGTGTGGGGCGCGGCCAGATTGCCAATCTGCGTAGCCACATCGGCACAGTGCTCCAGCAGGACACACTGCTTTCCGGAACGATTCTGGACAATGTAACGCTGGGTGAAGTTGCGAATGTGGATGAAGCGTGGAGCTGCCTGTGCGCCGCAGGCCTGGACGGCTTTGTCGCGGAGCAGCCAATGTCGCTCGGTACCCAGGTGGGGGATGAGGGGCGCCTGTTGTCCGGTGGCCAGCAGAAGCGGCTCTTGCTCGCACGCGCGCTCTATCGCGTCCCCAAAATTCTTGTTCTGGATGAAACGCTGAGCCAGCTTGATTATGAAGCGGAGCAGCAGATTCTGACAACGCTCCTGGCGCTGAAAATGACCCGTGTCATTGTCACGCACCGGGTATATGCCCTGCCTGAGGATGTACGTGTGATAAGGCTGGGTGGATCAATGGAGGAGGATTGAATGGAAACGTTTCAGGAACGACTGAACAGGCGGTTGGAGCTTACGATCATGCCAACCGAGAAATGCAACTTCCGGTGTGTGTACTGTTATGAGGATTTCGAGATCGGCCGCATGAGGGATCCAACGATCAAGGGGATCAAGGCGCTTGTTCGACGGCGGGTGGAGAAGCACGGATTGAAGGAGCTCCGTGTCGAGTGGTTTGGGGGCGAGCCGCTTCTTGCAAAGATGGTGGTTCTGGATCTTTCAAGGGCATTTCACGCCCATCACTCGTCGGGGGCTCTGGATCTGCTCGATTGCAGCATGACGACGAACGGGTATGAACTGATACCTGAACTCTTCAATGAGCTTGTAGGCCTGGGTGTGAACTTCTTCCAGATTTCGCTTGATGGAGACGCCCCTGCCCACGACATGACTCGCCGATACGCATCGGGAGCAGGAACTTTTCAACGAATCTATGAGAACCTGCTCGCAATGAGGGAGTCTCCGCTGATTTTCACGGTGATGTTGCGTGTACACATCATGCCGGGAAATGAAGAGAGCCTTCGGGACCTGTCGAGTCGGCTTTGCAGTGATTTCGGCGGTGATGAAAGATTCACGATCTATCTGCGCGACATCTCGAACCTGGGCGGGCAAGGGCAATCGCTCGAGTTGATCAGCCATGCCGAGGCGGTGAGGATTTCGAGGGAACTTCAAGCCGACTTTGAGAGCGAAGGGTTCAGGGTCGAGAACGGGGTCGAGACGGAGTTCGAAAGCCAAGTATCAATCTCGGGGCTCTCGGATTCAAATGCGGAACTCCAGGCCATGAGCGTGTCGGGACTGCGGGTCAGTCATGTCTGTTATGCGGCCAAGCCCAACCATATGCTGATCAGAGCCGATGGTCGCATAGGGAAGTGTACCGTCGCGTTAGCAAGCGAAGGGAACGTGGTGGGCGCGTTGGCGGAAGACGGGACGGTGGCCTTGGACCCAGCGAGGATGAAGTTCTGGACACGCGGATTTCTTTCCGGCGACGCGACGGAGCTTGGCTGCCCACTCATGACCCGTAGTTGATGAAGGACTCCTGGCGCGCGATCTCCGTTCTGACGGAAGGTCGTGCGTCGGCTTCCGCAGGCAGGATGAAGGAGCAATCTTTGCCTACTCTGCGCCCTTCGAGTTTGCGCATGGCCATATTCGGCGCTTCAGCTTCTTGCGGGTTTTCAACGGCACGGCACGCTGTACTTTGAACCGCTCGTGTGTGGCAATAGCAGGCGTTGCCAGGCAAGCCTGCATAGCATGCGTAGCAGGCGCTTGCCCATGCGAGCCGGCCAAGTAGGGCCGTGGCAGGAGTGGTGTGTCCACGTGCCCCGCGGGCGGCAGCAGGCGCGGATTGCCCAACCCGGCGCAGCACTCCAGCAGGGTACGCGCCACGCGCATATCCGCATGCTCGGCCATCGCCGCCATCGCCGCCATCGCCGCCGGCAGCGCGCCGGCCACTGGGCGCAGTTCACCGGTCAGGCCAAGCTGCCCAGGAACTCGTACTGCAGCAGCGACTGCGGATCGACCTGGCCGCTGGCCGCCAGAATGCCCAGCGCGATCGCCAGGTCGTAACGCCCACCTTCCTTGGGTAGGTCGGCAGGCGCGAGGTTCAAGGTGATGCGCCGCTGCGGAAAATCGAAGCGCGCGCACAACAAGGCGGCACGCACGCGCTCGCGGGACTCACGCACGCTGGTCTCGGCCAGTCCCACGATCTGAGTGACAGGAAGGCCGCCAGAGAGATGCACTTCCACCCGCACCAGCGGGGCGTCGACTCCGGCGCGGGCACGGCTGTGGACCAGCGCCAGGCTCATGTGTGGTTTCCTGCAGAGGGATGCTCGATGGTGCGACAGGCGTTCCGCAGGGCACCATCGGGCATTGCGGGTGAAACGGCTAGGGGGATTCTGGTCAAGGGCGATCGTTTTCCCTGAACAGACATCGCTGAGCATCAGGAGCTCCCTCACTGAAGCGCCAAGATCGCGCCTCGATCCTCGATGGATGCACTTAACCGGCGGCTGCATAATCAGCGTACGAGGCGGTTCTTACTTCGGCCTGCATCTGAGTGGAGAGGATGGAATGAAGATTGTTGCAGCACAGATGCGATCAGCTCCTGGCGACATCGATGGCAATATCGAACGGCACGTGCACTTCATTGAACTGGCCGCTTCGTGTGAGGGTGCAGCGGTCTTCTTTCCGGAGATGTCGCTGACCGGCTATGAGCCGCGGTTGGCCGAACAGCTGGCAATGACCGCAGATGATGCACGTCTGGAGGTATTCCAATCTCTGAGCGATCGGCACCAGATTCTGGTCGCAGTCGGTGGGCCTTATCGTGGCAAAGACGGGCCGGAGATCGGCATGTTCGTGTTCCGGAGCGGCCAGACACCTGCTGTCTACACCAAGCAGATGCTCCATGGCGACGAACTGCCTTACTTCAGGGCAGGAACTACGCCCCTGTCAGTAACCCTTGGAGAGGAAGTTCTGGTCCCCGCCATCTGCTTCGAGTCGCTACAGATGGATAGCGCATTGCGGGCCAAGGATGCGGGAGCAACGGTCTACGTTGCCAGTGTTGCAAAGAACATGATCGGTATGGAGCGCGCTCACCGCCACTACGCAACAGTGGCGCGGGAGCTTGGGATGACCGTCTTGGTATCCAATGGCGTGGGCCATGCCGATGGATTCGAGATGACGGGAGGGTCTGCCGCCTGGAACAACAATGGTGTGCTGAGATGCAGCGCCGGAACTGGAGACCAGGCGTTGGTGGTGTATGACTTGGCAGAACAGAGCGGTAGTACCGTGGCAGTTCCGGCAGTAAGCATCGCGGGAGCATGGGCCAACGCCCGGGAAACTTGACTGGCAAGCGACTTCAGCAGCTGGCCTTGTTCGAACAGAGTCTGTTCGATCAGATGGTGTCCCTGAGAAACTGGTGTGCCGGCCACGCGCGCGACTTCGTTCAAGAATCCGTTTGAACGAGCCGGCCTTGGATGTCGGCTACATCGCGCAACCGTACGCTGGAGAAGCAAAGGCCTCGGTGTCCATCTGCTCAAACAGCTGCTTCAACAGCTCCAACACAATTCATATGCCAGCGAGCTCTTCCAGATCGCGTAGGACGCCGCCCTTCTCGGGTGCGTGAACCAGGTGGGGACGCTCGGGTTGCGCCGAGACGCTGCCTGGCCACTCGAATCGCGTGCATTCTGGGAAAGTTCGGAGCAACGCAGAAGAAGGTGCTGCGATTCATTCGACTGCCTGCAATGGGCTGCTGGATGGACGAAGCGACGAGGGAGATTTCGGCCAAGGGGGGCCTGGGTCCTTGAATACACACCGCTGCTCATCAGGCACCAACCCAGTGAAGCGCCCAAAACGCGCCTCAACCCAAGAAGGCCCTGCACTTTCCGCCAGCAAATTTCCTTGGCTCTGGTGCAGATCCAGCCAACGCTCGAAGCTGATACGCAGCCGTTCGATATCCGGCGCACGCCACACGGCATCGGCAGGCATGCGGATCAGCACGCGCGAGGGCGCGTTCTCCACGTCCATCACCAGAACGCCCTTGCACCGGATCTCGAAGGACGTCGCCCCGACATGGCGCGCGTGCAGTTCAAAGCCCTCATCAGTCTTCGCGGCCACGAAACCGAGCGCCTCGCTGTGCAGCATCCGATAGTCGGCCGGCCGCAGCTTCTGGTAGGCCCACACCTGGTCGCCCGCGGGCTCGGGCCACCCCATCCACACCGCCACCGTGATCGCGGCGCATACCGCCGCTGCAGCAAGACCGTGCTTCTTCATTCGTCACCCCCACACCCAGGCAGAACGGTAGGCACCGCACGCGGGCGCTCAGTCCTTGGGACGCATCCGCTCGTGGATGAAGGCTGTGAGTGCCATATCGGCCATCACCAGCCCCTCCATCACCCGGTCACCCACGTACTGCTCGGGCCCACCGTTCTGGCGGGTGCGTTCGGCTGCCAGCAGGATTTCCTGCACGATGCGCTGGCCGGTTGCCGCGCAGTCGGCGTCGGACATCGCCATCTGTCGGCTGCGCAACAGGTGGCGCTCGGGCCAGGGCTGGCCGTCGGCCGCAGCACCGGCACCGATGGCGTGCAGGATGGCGATGAGGCTGTTGGGGTCCAGCGCAGGCGCGGGTGACGGCACTTCCTGGATCGGGCGCGGGGGAGGGGAGTGCGGTGTAGTCATGGCGGGCTCCGTGCATGCAAGCAGAAGCCGCCACCGATAAAGGTGGCGGGCAGAGCGTGGCTCGAAAACCGGATGTTGGGAACCGGCGGGTACAAGACCCCCACGCCCCGCCCGCCATAGCCGGCAGACGGATTGCCAGCCGGCACCACGCAAGGTGATGCCGGCTGGCAAGCGCAAACTACTTCCCAACAAAACGGGCTTTCGAGTCCCGACCACCGATGCACGGTGGCGCAGTAACGATTACCTGCTGTTGTTCGGAATGCCAACGGGTTGGGGTCAATGCCGCCAAAACCCGAGACGCTTTTGGCATTGTCGCATAGCGCCGGAAGCGGCGAGAGCCTTGGCGTGCTAGGCGGTGCGGCACTTCTGGAACGGAGTCGTCAGAACCTTCCGCCAGAGATGCAGGGCGCGGCAAATGCGACAGCATGGAGCCGAAGGCAATGTGTGATCGCTCGTGCGAAGGAATCGGTGCGGCGGCCGTTGAAGGGTGCCGCGTACTTCGCCTCCATGCGTGAGTGACTTTCTGCCTATTGACCCCGCAGGGCGTCACGCAGAATCTGACTACCGCTGTAGTCAACCGGAACTGTCCTGCCCGCAGTAGGAAGGTTCTGCGGCGTTTGAACGGATTCAACCCACTGGCACAGGCCAATACAAGGATCACGGTACGTGTTACGCCGCAATCGACTTCTACTGTTTGCGGGTCTGATCCCGCTTCCGTGGTTCCTGTTCTGGACCAGCGTTGCCGCCGTGTTCGCGCCGGGCTACAACCCGCTTGCACAGCACGCCAGCGAGCTGCTGCAGGCACCAACGCTTGCAAGCATCTGCGCCAGGATTGCCCCCATCGGCTGCGGCGTGGGCTTCGTGGCGTTTGCCATCGGGGTATGGCGGGAGTCCGGTCGCCGGATCGCCGTAGGCGCGATTTGCTGGATGATCTTTGGCGTCTCCATGCTGACCAACGGGCTCTGGCCCATGGGCCATCCGATGCACGGCTTCTACACCATCGGTATCGCAAACATCATTGCACCTGCGATGTCGCACATCGAGATGAGCGCGTGGTCTGCCAACCGAAGGGCGTACGCCGTGACCGCTTTGGTGAGCATCGCGGGCGTCGTCTATCTCTGGTTGAACGTGGTGGGGATGGATCCGGAAGGGTTCAGGGGGCTGACACAGCGGCTGTTCTCATCGATCAACTCGCTGTGGCCGTTCCTGGTGGCGCTGTACCTCCTGCGAAGGGGTTCACACGCGCTGAAGGCGCGGCCGACGCTTTGATGGAAAGGCATGCAGGCACATGGACGACCATTGAGCATGTGGGGTTGAGAAGGGGATGAAGATTTTTCGCTGTCAGCTGATCTACGTTCAAGTGCACCAGGACCACTTCATTGCCCGCGTGGTTGGTGGAGACAGGACCATTCGTCGCCAGTGTCACGCCCTTGGCAATCGCGCGGGTCCGATCACGGACTTTTCGACTATCCGGCCCCTGCTCAAGGCGATCTTCTCGGAACTCATGCCTGGGTTCTCTTTCGTCAAGCCGTGGGGGCTTCTGCACTTTGATCCGGTTGAGTATCCGGTCACGAAGGAAGAACTGGCAGGATTTCAGAAGGCCGCCATGCAAAGTGGTGTGAGCTTCTCCCTTCTATCCACGTGGGAGCAGCGGCATGAAGACAAGGATCTGTTGGATATGTTCAAGTAGGGGTTGGCTCAATATCCCTTCCGAGGCCAAGCCGTTTTGTGGTTGGGCCTGGCCGAGGCACTGCGAGCTTCCGCTCCTGGCCGCTAGCAGTCGTGGGCTCGACATGGCAGCATTCGATCCATGGCGGACATTGGCGCGGTGGCCGAGCCCGCCGCTGGGTCCGGTTTACGCTGGCTTGTTAGCCGGACCAAGGGATCCGTCTATTAGTTAGCCTGCTCACCAACGTTCACGAGATTATGATGCAAAAGACCCTTGAGCAACTCTCACTCGAAGAGCTCGCCTCGATCCATCTTGATATCTACGATACGCCAAAATCTCTTGCTGTCGGATACGTTCGATCTTGCATTGGGGGCCTCATAACCGAGATTCAGCAGTCGCGGGGGCTCATGTATACACGCATCTTTAGCCCGCTCTATGGGAGTTTCGCACTGCTGGATCAAATCGGATCCTGCTACGTGAACAAGTCCATTCCACCCTGCCCTAACGCGGACGCCTCCGGCATCAAGAAGGCTCTCTACTACTTCTGCAACATGCCGTATGACTCAGAGGAAATGAAGGCGCTCTATGGGTTGCGCAACTCGCTGATGCACGACGGAAGTATTCTGTACCGTGGTCGCTATAACTCAGGCAAATGGAGCGGTCCGTACCATCACTTTATCCTGGGATCAGACAGCCAAAAGATCGTAGATCTACCGTCGATCCCGTGGGACGGAGATCTGAAGAACTTGACATGCGCCCATCGCACTCGCATTAACCAACGAGCGTTCACTGATCTCGCGATAGACGCCGTTAAAGTTGCTCGCCAACTTTTGGGCGCCGGCAATCTGGGATTCTCGCTGAAGGAAGGCGAGATCGAACTGTACTACAGATACCTTTTTCACCAACTGCCAGCCGAGAGCGATGACTCTGACGTAGCAGGCTAGCGGTTCATTCAAGCCGAAGCCGCTTCGCGGCTCGGCCTAGTTCAGGCGTTAGGGCTCATGTCAGACGACCAGCAGGTTGATCTAGAGAAGCAACTTCTGGCTGCTGCCTTGTTTAATCTGAGGGTTCTTCTTGCGGGGCACCTCGGCCCCGAGGAGCAAAGCCTAGCAAGTGATGCCGCATGGCTTGCCTACTCTCTTCACCCTCAAGCGCTCCTGGCGCTTGAGGGGAAAACCTTCGATGTGGCCCAAGTACTTCATGCGGTAGAGCGGCTGGAACCAAGGTATGTGCGGCGATTTCGGCATGAAGTTCTCAGAAAGGAACAACACTTCATTCAAGCCGAAGCCGCTCCGCTGCTTGGCCTGATTGTCTGCGGCGAACGACCGCTTCCGGCCGCTCGGTGATATCGAAGAGGCATGCAGAATGACAGGGACTACCAAGGCGCAACTGAGTTCCAATGACCGCATTCGATCACTCTCTGGTGATCCTCCGATTCTTCGGTGACGACCTCCTGCCCGACGAGATCAGTGCCTTGCTCGGAGCGACTCCGACCGCCTCGCATCAAAAGGGCCAGGAACTCAGAGGCAGCCGACCAGGCAACGTGCGTGTCGCCAGGACCGGCAGCTGGCAACTTGATGCGGAGCGTCGTGAGCCCGAAGACCTGGACGCTCAGATCTTCGAAATCCTCGATCAACTCACCGGCGATCTCGCCGTATGGCAGTCATTGGCGCGCTTCCGGCCTGATCTGTTCTGTGGTCTCTTCATGGGCAGCAGCAACGATGGTGTCTCGCTTTCGCCCCGCGCGCTGCTTGCCTTGGGACGGCGCGGCATCGAGTTCGGACTGGACATCTACGATGCCGATGAGGAAGCGTGCAATGCTCCGTGCCCAGAGGCCATCAATTGATGATCTCCCCACTTCCCGAAGCAACAAACGCCCTCAACTGCCGAACGAACTCCGCGTCGTAGGCTTCCCACTCCCTAATCTCCCCAACCACCCGCAACGGCTGCGCACTCCGATACGAGCGCGTCGGGTTCCCGGGAAATTTCTTGTTGGTCACGTTCGGATCGTCCTCGAACGGCCCGGTCGGCTCCACCACATACACGCGCGGTCGCCCCTCACCCCGGGCCATCTCCGCAGCCAGCCCGGCGCCCTTGGCAATGGTGGTGAAGTAGATGTGGTTCATCACCACGCTGTCGCGATAGTTGGAGCGAAAGCCCGCGCTCAGCAGTTCGCCCACCGCGAGGTCGGCGCGGGTGCCGTGATAGAACGGCCCGGCGACCTGGTCACAGGTGTCATGCGAAACGGGTGTCCATTCGGTGTCCTGCGCCATCGGCACTGCCCCTGGGTGTCCTGCCGGATCGACAGGCCGGCGAGTCTAGGGCGCCCGGTGGGCCTTGCTGCAAGGCCCCATCCGGGAAATACTCTGTAGTGGGAGGCGCGGTGCGCCTCCTTTTTTCATTCTGCGGCGCCGCGCCCTTCCAGTTCGCGCACGGCGGTTTCCAGCGCATCCAGCTTCTCGCGGGTCTTCAGCAGCACGGCGCGCTGCACTTCGAACTCCTCGCGGGTGACCAGGTCGAGCTTGGCCAGGCCGGCCTGCAGCGCGCTCTTGAAGGTGGCCTGCAGTTCCTCGCGCGATTCGCGCAGGCCCGGCGGCACCAGGTCGCTGAGGCGACGGGCGAGGTCATCGATTTGGTTCAGGTCGATCATGGGGTGCTCCGTGGGGGTGGGCCCGTGCATCCGGCGCGGGCAGGCCGATCGGGCACAAGGATACTGCCGGCACCCATCGCCCGGACAGGCGGCAGCGGCTTCGCACGGGCCGCGTTCAGGCGCTATCCTCCACGCCGGAAGACAGGAGATAGACGATGAAGATGGTCATGGCGGTGATCAAGCCGTTCAAGCTCGACGACGTGCGCGAAGCGCTGGCCGAGCGTGGGGTCACCGGGATCACGGTGACGGAAGTGAAGGGCTTTGGTCGCCAGAAGGGCCATACCGAGCTGTACCGTGGCGCGGAGTATGTGGTCGATTTCCTGCCGAAGGTGAAGCTGGAAGTGGCAGTGACCGATGACCAGGTTGAGGCGGTGGTTGAGGCCATCGTGAAGGCCGCCGGCACCGGGAAGATTGGTGACGGCAAGGTGTTTGTGTACGACCTGGGCAGCGTGGTGCGTATTCGTACCGGGGAACTGGACGCGGACGCGTTGTAACCCGTTCGGCGGGATGTTGTAGAGCCGAGCCGATGCTCGGCTGCATTTCGCGCGATGCAGGAACAGCAGCCGAGCGTGGGCTCGGCTCTACCAAAGAGCGGTAAAGCGGTCGAGCAAGCTCGACCCCTACCAAAGCAAAGCCCTACCGGCGCTTGGCCCACTTGTAGAACCGCTTCCAGCCCTGTCGCACGGCGGCGACCCAACCCGGGTCGGCCACCAGCGCAGCCTGCGCGGCACTCGGCGCCTGGCCGGTCACGCGCTGGCGGATCTTCAACAGGTTCTTCATGTCGCTGCGGCGCATCTGCCGGCTCAGCGGGCCGCGGCGCAGCCAGCGGGGTACGCGCCAGGCGGAGGTGAAGTCCAGCAGCACCGGCACGCCGCCACTGACCACCACGTTGGTGCCATGCAGGTCGTTGTGGGTGATGCCGGCGGCATGCAGGCGGCTGAGCGCGTGCTGCAGCTGCTCGAACACGTCGTTGCCGACCGCCTGCGCGGTGCTCAGGGTCTGGCCAGGAATGAATTCCATGCCAAGTGCGAGGCCGCCGAGGGTGCCGAGCAGCGCGGGGGCATGCTTCCAGCCGCCGAGGCGTTGCAGCATGCGTGCTTCACGGCGAACCATCAGCCGCGCGATCAGCGAAACGGGAGTGCCGCGGTAGCGGGAATAGTCCTTGATGACCGCCTCGCGCCCGTCCAGGCAGGTGCGGTAGACGTCGGGGGCCAGGAAGCGTTCGCCGCGCTTGAGCAGCAGCGGGGCGGCGGCGTCATCGCCGCAGGAGGAGGGGGGAGGTGCAGGGAGATACATGTCGGGGTCTCGGACGACCCGGTGGGTGGCGCAAAGCGTCAAGCGAACCGGTATTACAGGGAGTTACTAAGCTTTCGTTAATTTTAGTACTCGCCAGTTCGCTATTCCACGATTTGTCGGAGAAATGTCGGGGCCGTGGCTGGAACAGTTCGTCACGCTGAATCGGACAATTATGTCTCACTTGTGGGGAGGGGGCTTGCGAATCAAGCAGTTGTGGCTTCATCCCGCCCATTCATTCGCGTTCCGCTGAACGCGACGTACGTCCGGCTTGACCCCGGCGCACGCCCTGCCGACCATAAGCTGTTAACCCGCGACATCGGCGGCCGCCCCCTCCGGCACGTCCCCGTCCCCTGCCGCGGTCCCCACCGGTGCTGGCCGTCCGGCCGTGCATCGCCCTGATTCCCGTTCCGGCTGCGGCTGGAGGAAAGTGTTTTGATCATCAAAATCGTCATTGCAGCGCTGTTCGTCGCCTGCGTGCTGTACATCCACTTCCGTGGCAAGGTCCGCGCGCGCTGGTCGCGCCAGCTGCTGGACCACTCCAGTTTCATGGCCCCGATCAACGTGGTCATGTACATGTTCTCGAAGGTGCCGACCACGCCGTTCCTGGACCCGGCCAAGGAATTCCCGCAGCTGGAGCCGCTGCGCCAGAACTGGCAGATGATCCGCGACGAGGCGCTGGCGCTGCGCGATGCACAGAAGATCGCTGCGTCCAGCACGTTCAACGACGCCGGCTTCAACTCGTTCTTCCGCCGTGGCTGGAAGCGCTTCTACCTGAAGTGGTACGGCCCGTCGCACCCGTCGGCGAAGGCGATGTGTCCCAAGACCACCGCGCTGCTGGAGTCGCTGCCGGATGTGCGCGCGGCGATGTTCGCGCAGCTGCCGTCGGGCAGCGAACTGCGCCCGCACCGCGACCCGTTCGCCGGTTCGCTGCGCCTGCACCTGGGCCTGGCCACGCCGAACAACGACGGCTGCTACATCGAAGTGGACGGCATCAAGAAGAGCTGGCGCGACGGCGAGTGGATGATGTTCGACGAGACCTACATCCACCACGCGCACAACGAGACGCCGGATGACCGCGTGATCCTGTTCTGTGACATCGCCCGCCCGCTGCGCTTCGGCCTGCCGGGGCTGTTCAACCGCGCGGTGGCGGCCACGCTGCTGGCCGGTGGTGCCTCGCCGAACCTGCCGGGTGACCCGACCGGTGGCGTCAACAAGGCGTTCGGCAGCGTCTACAAGGTGCGCCTGAAGGCCAAGGCACTGCGCGAGCGCAGCGTGGTGGCCTACCAGCTGATCAAGTGGGGCCTGGTGGTGGCGGTGATCGCGGGTATCTGGGCGCTTTGATCGTTACATGAGGTTGCCGGCCAGCGGCCGGCACTACCGCAACATGAAAAAACCCGCGCTGTCGCCAGCGCGGGTTTTTCTTTTGCATGGGTGGGTGCCGACCGTTGGCCGGCACGCCTCAACCCCGGTAGGTGCCAACCTTGGTTGGCACGCTTTCCGATCAGCCCTTCAGTGCCGCCTGTACGAACGGCGGGGTCACCAGCACGCCGGTGTGCAGCGCGGCGGTGTAGTACAGGGTGTTGAAGGTCTTGGCGGCCGAGTCGGCCTGGCGGAAGTCGAAGCTGCTGTCGCCCTTGCGCGCCATGGTCACGCTCCACCAGCCGGTGGGGTAGCACGGCTGCGGGAACGGCAGGGTCTTGAACGAGCCGAAGCCGGCCTTGCCCATCTCGGTGCGCATTTCGTTGATCAGGTCCAGCTGCATCAGCGGCGACTCGGACTGCTGCACCAGGATGCCGTCGTCCTTCAGGGCCTTGAAGCAGCTCTCGTAGAAGGCCTTGTTGAACAGGCCTTCGCCGGGGCCGACCGGGTCGGTCGAATCGACGATCACCACGTCCACGCTGCCGGCCGGGCAGTTGGCCATGTAGGCCACGCCGTCGTCGAACAGCAGCTCGGCGCGGGCGTCGTCGTTGGAGTCGCACAGTTCCGGGAAGTGCTTGCGCGCCATCACCGTGACCTGCTCGTCGATATCACACTGGGTCACGCTCTCCACGCCCTTGTGCTTGAGCACTTCGCGCAGGGTGCCGCAGTCGCCGCCGCCGATGATCACCACGCGCTTGGGCGCGGCGTGGGTGAACAGCACCGGGTGGCTGATCATCTCGTGGTAGAAGAAGTTGTCCTTGCTGGTCAGCATGATGGCCCCGTCGATGGTCATCAGGTTGCCCCAGTCGGTGGTCTGGAAGATCTCGATCTTCTGGAACGGCGACTGCACCTCGTCCAGCTTGCCGGTGATGCGGTAGCCGATGGCCGAGCCGGTGCGCTCGAAGTGCTCGATGTACCAGTTGTTGCTGTCAGTCATTTGAAAACAGTCCTGTTCGGAGGGGTGAAGCCGGGCTGGCGGGCGGGGCCGCGTGGCACAGATGCCACATCCGGACGGATCGGCCCGTTCAGGTTGAAACCTGTCACGGGCGCGGGCGCGCATGATAACGAACCTGTGGGCATATAGGCGTTATCATGCCCCCCCTTTTATTGCCAACAAGGCCGACTGAAATGACCGATTGGTCCCTCGACCAAGCCCGCAAGACCTACTCGATCCCGCATTGGGCGGACGGTTACTTCGACGTGGATCAGGCCGGGCACATGGTGGTGAGACCGACCGGGGCGGACGGCCCGGTGGTGTCGCTGCCCAAGGTGGTCGACGCGGCCCGTGCGGCCGGCGCCAAGCTGCCGTTGCTGGTGCGCTTCCCGGACATCCTCGGCCAGCGCCTGGGCAAGCTGCAGGCGGCCTTCGGCCAGGCCCAGCAGGACTGGGAATACAGCGGCGGCTACACCGCCGTGTACCCGATCAAGGTCAACCAGACCCGCGGCGTGGCCGGCACCCTGGCCAGCCACCACGGCGAAGGCTTTGGCCTGGAAGCAGGCAGCAAGCCCGAGCTGATGGCCGTGCTGGCGCTGTCGCGCCCGGGTGGCCTGATCGTCTGCAATGGCTACAAGGACCGCGAGTACATCCGCCTGGCCCTGATCGGCCGCAAGCTGGGCCTGCAGACCTTCATCGTCATCGAGAAGCCTTCCGAACTGAAGCTGGTGCTGGAAGAGTCCAAGGCGCTGGACGTGAAGCCGGGCCTGGGCGTGCGCATGCGCCTGGCCTCGCTGGGCGCCGGCAAGTGGCAGAACAGCGGTGGCGACAAGGCCAAGTTCGGCCTGTCGCCGCGCCAGCTGCTGGACCTGTGGAAGTCGCTGCGTGACACCGAGTACGCCGACTGCCTGAACCTGCTGCACTTCCACATGGGTTCGCAGATCTCCAACGTGCGCGACATCGCCAACGGCATGCGCGAAGCCACCCGCTACTTCGTGGAGTTGTCGCGCCTGGGCGCGAAGATCACCCACGTCGATGTGGGCGGTGGCCTGGGCGTGGATTACGAAGGCACCCGTTCGCGCAGCTTCTGCTCGATCAACTACGGCCTGCATTCCTATGCCAGCAACATCGTGCAGCCGCTGGCCAATGCCTGCGAAGAGTTCGGCCTGACCCCGCCGCGCATCGTCACCGAGTGCGGCCGCGCGATGACCGCGCACCACGCGGTGCTGATCGCCAACGTGTCGGAAGTGGAGGAGGCGCAGGAAGGCCGCGTGCCGGACCAGCACGACGACGAGCCGGCGGCGATCCGCCACCTGCGCGAGATCCACGACGAGCTGGACGTGCGTCCGGCGGTGGAACTGTTCCAGGAAGCACAGCACTTCCACGCCGAAGGCCTGGCCAGCTATGCGCTGGGCCAGATCGACCTGCCGCAGCGTGCGCGCATCGACGATCTGTTCTACGCCATCGCCCATGGCGTGCGTGCGCGCCTGAGCTACGACGAGAAGAGCCATCGCCCGGTGCTGGACGAACTGAACGAGCGCCTGGTCGACAAGTACTTCGTCAACTTCAGCGTGTTCGAATCGATCCCGGACGTGTGGGCGATCGACCAGGTGTTCCCGATCGTGCCGATCGAGCGCCTGGACGAAACCCCGGACCGTCGCGGCATCATCGCCGACATGACCTGCGACTCGGACGGCATGGTGGAAACCTATGTCGAGAACGAGAGCCTGGACAGCTCGCTGCCGCTGCACAAGATGAAGCCGGGCGAGAGCTACCGCATCGGCTTCTTCATGGTCGGCGCCTACCAGGAAATCCTGGGCGACATCCACAACCTGTTCGGCGATACCGACGCGGTGGAAGTGCTGGCCGATGCCGATGGCTATGCCATCACCCAGCAGCGCCGTGGCGACACCACCGACGTGATGCTGGATTACGTGGGTTACCGCCTGGACGAACTGCGCGCCACCTATGCGCAGCGCGTGGCCGAGGCGCAGCTGTCGCCGGAACGTGCGCAGGAGCTTTCGGAGGCGCTGGAAGCCGGCCTGACCGGTTACACCTACCTGTCCGACGAACCGCTGGTGTGAGGTCAACGGGAACGCCGGGCACGGCCCGGCGCTACCGGTCCCGATGAGCGCGCGCGCGATCTTCCACCTGTTCCTGCATGCCGCCGTGCCAGCCCTGCTGGCATGGCTGTTCTGGCGCAAGCGCTTCGCCTCGGCGTGGTTGCTGATGCTGCTGGGTTGGATCATCGATCTGGATCATCTGCTGGCCGATCCGATCTATGCGCCGAACCGCTGCAGCATCGGGTTCCATCCGCTGCACACTGCACCGGCGATTGCGGTCTATGCAGGGCTGTGCGTGCCGAAGAAAACGCGGTTGTTCGGCATCGGTTTGATCATCCACATCGTGCTGGACGCGATTGACTGCTGGTGGATGCATCACCGTTGATGGGACGCGCCGAGCCGAGCATGGGCTCGGCCCCACAGCAGCCCGTTGCCTCATCGTCCGTTGTAGAGCGAACCCACGCTCGGCTGCGCCTGGGTACGCCTCGGCTCCACTCAGTCAGTCGGCGCCAGCGGCAGTTCCAGCCGCGCGCGCAATCCCGGGTTCTCATTCGACAGGCGCAGTGACCCATCGTGGCTGGCCGCGATCTCCGCAGCGATCGCCAGGCCCAATCCACTGCCTTCCACCCGTTCGTCCAGGCGCACGCCGCGCTGCAGGACACTTTCCAGCTTGGTCTTGTCCAGCCCGGGGCCGTCATCGCGCACTTCGATGTGCAGCCGATCGTTCTGGGCCAGGGCACGCAGGCGGACTTCGCTGCGCGCCCACTTGCCGGCGTTGTCCATCAGGTTGCCGAGCATTTCCTCCAGGTCGGTGCTGGCACCGGCAAAGGTCAGGCCCGGCGCAACGTCCATCTGGAAGCGGATGCGACGGCCGGCATGCACACGGGTCATCAGCCGGCACAGTGCTTCGGCAGCCGGGGCCACCTCGCTGCGCTGGCGATGGTCCACGGCCAGACCGGCGGCCAGATAGCGGTCGATGCTGGCGCGCATGCGTGCGCCCTGTTCGTGCAGGGTGCGGCGCCAATCGCGGCCTTCGCCCTGCGCTTCAGCGGCCAGAACGCTCAGCGGCGTTTTCAGTGCATGTGCCAGGTCTTCGGCGCTGCTGCGCGCGCGCGCGACCATGCGCTGGTGGTGGTCCAGCAACGCATCGAGCTCATCGGCCAGCGGCGCGATTTCCCGGTCCAGCTGGCTGCGGTCGATGCGTTCGGCCTCGCCACGGCGGATGCGTTCCAGCTGCTGGCCCAGCCCACGCAGCGGGCGCAGGCCGAAGTGCACCTGGCTGGCCAGCACCGCCAGCCAGGCCGCAACCAGGATGCCCAGTGCCAACGCACTGCGCTGGCGGAATGCGGCGATGTCGGCATCCAGCGCACTGCGGTCGTTGGCCACCACGGCCACATAGGTCTGCGTGGCGCGGGGCAGGCGCACCTGCTGCACGCGCGCGCGCAGCGATTGCTGCATCGGCCCGCCCAGGTTGCGTTCGACCGGGCCATCGGCGCTGGCGGCCAGGGTCTGGTCCCACAACGAGCGTGACTGCAGCAGCACCTTGCCCTGGCTGTCGGCGATCTGCCAGTACGCACCGGAAAACACCCGCTGGAAGCGCGCGTCGTTCGGTTCCTGGCGCAGGCGCAGCTGCCCTTCCGGATCCACTTCCGCCTGCGCGAGCAGGGTCAGCATGTCCTGCTGCAGTTCGTGGTCGAGGCGGTCATGCGCGCTGCGCTTGAACAGTTCGCCCAGCAGGACGCTGGCCAGTGCCGAGACCAGCACCAGGCCGATGCCGGCCACCAGCAGCAGCCGCCGGCGCAGCGAAGGTTGCCGCGCGCTCATGCCTCTGCCAGCCGCCAACCCTGGCCGCGCACGGTATGGATCAGCTCAATGCCCAGCTTGCGGCGCAACCGCCCGAGCAGCACGTCCAGCGCGTTCGAATCCGGATCGTAGCCGCCTTCGAAGACCTGCTCGCCGAGGCGGTCGCGGCTGATCACGCTGCCGGTGTGGTGGATGAAGTAACTCAACACGCGGAACTCCTGCGGGCTCAGCGGCAACACCTGCCCATCCAGTTCAAAGCGGCCGGCGTTGACGTCCAGCTGCAGCGGACCGCAGTGCAGGCGCGGGCTGGCGTGGCCGTGGCTGCGGCGGATCAGTGCACGCAGGCGCAGCACCAGTTCGTCGGGCTGGAAGGGTTTGGTGAGGTAATCGTCGGCACCGGCGTCAAAGCCGGCCAGCTTGTCGTGCCAGCGCCCGCGCGCGGTCAGTATCAGCACCGGGAAGCTGCGGCCATTGCCGCGCCAGCGCTCGATCACGCTCAATCCATCCAGCCCGGGCAGGCCCAGGTCGACGATGGCCGCCTGCAGATCCTCGATCTGGCCGATCTCCTCGGCCTGGCGGCCGTCGGCGACCACCTCGACCACGTAGCCTGCCTGCTCCAGCAACGGCAGCAGGCGCTGTGCCAGCGCGGCATCGTCTTCAGCCAACAGGATGCGCATCAGTCGTCCAGTTCCGTCTTCAGCAGCTTTCCACTCCGCGCATCATAGTCCAGCTCCACCACCACGCCGTCGCCGCGCAGGATCTCCACTTCGTAGACGCCATCGTCCAGCTCCACTTCCAACAGCTGGCCGGGGTAACGACGGAGCGCATCGCGCACCACGCCTTCCAGCGGCACATAGCGGCCTTGCTGCACGGCACGGCGTGCGACCTGCTGCGCCGGATCCTGCACGGGCGCGGCGGTCGGGGTGTTGGCCAGGGCCAGCAGCAGGGGCAGGGTCGAGAGCATGCGGGGTGGGCAAAGGGGGGAACAGGCGCGAGTCTGGCCGTGGCGACTAACAGTGGGCTAACAGCCACGGCTAAGGCGCTGTTAACTGGGGCAGGCATCGTGGCGTTGCCGGGATGGTCCGGCCACGAACAGGAGAACCCCCATGTTGAAGTCGCTCACCCTCGCCACCGTTGCCACCCTGGCCCTTGTGCCGGCCGTACAGGCCGCACCGCTGGGCATGGCCCAGGTTGAACAGACCCTGCGCAAGGCCGGCTACACCCAGATCCACGAGATCGAACGCGATGACGGCCTGTGGGAGGCCGACGTGAGCCGCGCCGACGGCCGTTTCAGCGAGGTCTACGTAGACCCGAAGACCGGCGAGATCTTCGACGAGCACAACGGCCGCGCGCTGCTGGGGGCCGATCAGGTGCTGGCACGGGCACAGGCGCATGGCCTGCGCGAGATCCATTCACTGGAACGTGATGGCGCGACGTGGTCGCTGGAAGCGCGCAATGCCCGCAACCAGAAGGTGGACGTGCGCCTGAGCGGTTACGACGGTCGCATCCTGCACAGCGAGCGCGATGGCTGGCTGGATTGATTCGCGTGCCGGTAGGTGCCGACCGCTGGCCGGCACAGAGCGCAGAGCGTGTCGACCAAGGTCGACACCCACCGGCACATGCAAGGTCGACACCCACCGGCACATGCAGCGGTAGCGGCCGCTCTTGGTCGGCCCAGGCCCGACGCGGGGCTTACCAGCCAAACGGCGGCGGGTAATCCCAATAGCCCGGGCCGCGGCCGTAGTAGCCGCCGTACGGGCCGAAGAAGCCCGGGCCCTTGCCTTCGCTCACGTGGATGTTGACGTTGACCCCGTGGGTCTTGCCCTCATCGGTGGTGTAGTTCTTGCTGAGGTTGAGCGTGGCGGCGTTGTAGTGGCTGTTGCCGCCGTTCTTGGAGTAGCCGATGCCGGTGGTGAAGCTGCCGGACACCTTGACCTTGTCGTCGGTCACGTCGGCGATCTTGGCGTCGTTGTGTACGCGCGGGCCGCTCTTGTCGCCGTAGTACGTGCCCGGCGGGTCCTGCTGCAGGGCCGGGTCGTTCAGATAGCGCATCGGCGCCTGCGGCAGCGACAGATCCAGGCCGGCCGCCTGCGGCGCGGTGGCGCCTGCAGCAGACTGGGCCAGCACGGTTCCCGGCAGGGCCAGGCACAGCAGCAGGGTCAGGGGGCGGATCATGACGGCGCTCCAGCGGACAGGTGGCCACGCAACACGCGGCGGTACAGGCCGACGCTAGCAGGGACTGCTTGAATGATGCCTGTCGGCGCCGGATTGGGGTAGAGCCAGGCCATGCCTGGCTGCAGGTCACAACCGCCCGAACCCGAACAGCCCCGCCAGCGGATGCTTGCGCCGTTCGATCCGGGCCCGCAGCAGCTGCGCGCCGATCATCGAGTAGGTGATGCCGTTGCCGCCGTAGGCCATGGCGAAGTGCACCCGCGGGCCCCACTGTTCGTGCGGGCCGAAGAACGGCAGGCCGTCGGCGGTTTCGGCGAAGGTGCCGGCCCAGGAGAAGGCGGGTATCGGGTCCAGCCGTGGGAACCAGTGCCGCAGCTGCTTCATCAGCTTGCCGGCCTTGGCCTGCACCCGGCGGTCCCGGCGCGCGGGGATGTCGATGGCGTCATCCAGCCCGCCCACCAGCAGGCGGCGGTCGCCGGTGGCACGCAGGTACAGGTACGGGCGTGCGCTCTCCCACACCATCGTGTTGCGCAGCCGGCCGAGCACGTCCGCATCGATGGGATCGGTGATGAAGGCATAGCTGCTGCGGTTGCGTGCGACCCGCTGCTGCAGCCATGTCTGGTTGGCATAGCCCATTGCCAGCACCACGTGGCGGGCGTGGATGGTGGCGCCGCCCTCGGTGACCGCGCTCACGCCGCGCGCGGTGGGTGTCAGCGTGTGCAGCACCGTGCGGTCATGCACATTGCCGCCGCGCCGGCGCACGCGTTGCAGCAGCGCATAGGTCAGGCGGTAGGGATCGACCCGCGCGGCCTGCCGGGTCAGCAGGGCACCATCAGCGTCCACATCGAAGCGTTCCCGTAGTGCCTCCGGGCCCAGCCAGCGGGCATCCAGGCCGATGCTGCGCCGCGCCTCCCCCTCGGCCATCAGGCGCGGCACGTCGCGATGGCGGCTGGCCAGGTACAGGCTGTCCATGCGCTGGAAATCCACGTCCTTCACCCCGCGCGCCACTTCGCCCAGTGCCGGGATTGCCTCCGCGCAGGCCCGGTACGCCAGTGCAGCGGCGTCCTGCCCGTAGCGCTCGGTAAGCTCCAGCAGGTGGGTATCGATCTCGTACTGCAGCAGGGCGGTGCTGGCGGCGGTGCTGCCCCAGCCGATGTCGCGCTGTTCGATCACTGCAACGTCGTGGCCGTGATGGGACAGCTCGTCTGCGATCAGCGCGCCGGTGATGCCGCCGCCGACCACCAGTACGTCGCAGCGCAGGTCCTGCTGCAGCGGAGGAAAGGCGTGGATCAGGCCGTTGCGTACCGCCCACCACGGGTAGCCACTCTTCAGGTCCATGCGTGGCGCCGCTCAGGCAGTGGGCTGGCCGGTATGCGGCGTCTGGATCAGTTCGGACAGATCGAAGCCCTGCAGGCGGGCCGCCGCCAGATAATGGTCCTGCACGGTGGCGTCCAGCTGCGGTTCGCGGGCCAGCAGCCACAGGTACTTGCGATCGGGGCTGCCGACCAGCGACACGCTGTAGTCCGGAGCGACCTGGATCACCCAGTAATCGCCCTTGGCGAACGGCAACCAGCGCAGGCCCTTGGGCAGGAAGCTCACTTCCAGGCGCGCGCTGTCGTTGTCGACGGCGCAGGCCTCGCCGGTGGCTTCCTCGACCTCGCCGTCCATGCGGCAGCGGTTGGTGACGCCGACGTTGCCGTTGTCGAGCAGGGTGTAGTGCGCCGACACGTCGGTACAGCCTTCCGGTTCATGGCGCATCGGCAGGCGCGCGATCTCGTACCAGGTGCCCAGGTAGCGGGGCAGCTTGAGGTCGGCAACGGTCTTCAGCGGCGGGTGCTCGGTCATCGGTGGTCGTGGCAGGGGTGGGCCTCCACGATGCCGATGGCCTTGCCATGGGCGGGTGAAGCCGGGGCGATGGCCGTGTCCAGAACGTTCCGTCGCCCCGGCGGAGCGCCCGTTGTCACCGGCGTGGCGGTATCCTGCTGCCAGCGCCGTGTTTTCCTGATCCAACCGAGGTGGAGGTGCCGATGTACCAGGTGATCCTGTTGAAGAGTGAATCCGCGTTCGCACGCGAACAGTGGCCGCAGGTCGATGACCTGGTCGACTATGAAGGCGTGGCCTACAGCCTGCGTGCCGGCCCGCGCCAGCCGCTGCCGACCGACCACGACTGGCACCCGGTGGCGGTGTATGCGCCCGATGAGATCACCGAGGAAGAGTTCCAGGACTGGTACGCGCTGCAGCAGCCGGCCGTGGAAGAGCTGCGCCTGAAGTACTGATGCGCGACGCTGGCGGGGGGGCCCATCCGGCCTTGACCGGCTCTGCCGTATAGTCGCGCGCAGGCGCGGTGGTCCGCGCGAACCGGTGTGGCTGCGTGTCTTCTTTCCTGCGATCGATCCGTGCACGGGGGCCCTGGTGGGTCCTGCTGCTGTGCACTGCCTTCCTGCTGTCCGCGCCGGTGCTGGCACAGGATGAGGACCCCACGCCGAAGCAGCAGCTGGCGGATATCGATGCGAGGCTGAAGGAGGTCGACCGCAAGCGTGGTGATGCCTCGGCCATCGAAACACTGGCCATGCTGTCCGAGGACGCCTCGAAGGCACGGCGTGACGCCGAGGCGCTGGAGAAGGCGCTGCAGCCGCAGCTGGACCGCCTCGACGAGCAGCTGGCGCAGCTGGGCACGCCAGCGGAAGGCACGACCGAGCCGCCGGAACTGGCAGCGCAACGGCGCACCATCAACAAGCAGCGCGACGGCCTGGCCGCGTCCGTAGCGCAGGCCAAGACCAGTGCCGTGCGTGCCCAGCAGCTGGCGACCGACATCGACCAGCAGCGTGCCGCGCAACGGACCGAAGAGCTGGGGCAGAAGGTGGCCTCGCCGTTGTCGCCTGCGCTGTGGAGCAAGGTCGCCGAGCGTCTGCCGATCGATATCGCACGCGTTGCGCCGCTGGCTGAACAGGGGCGTGACACGCTGATCGCCGGCATCCGCGCCAATGGCTGGGGCACGCCGTTGCTGGGCCTGTTGGCCGCGCTGGTGATGATGTTCCCGCTGCGGCTGTGGCTGCGCAGGCTGGGGCGGCGCTTTGCCGCGTCCGAACGCGCGCCCGATGGTCGCCTGCGCCGGTCCGGCCTGGCCATGTGGCTGCTGCTGGTGGGCACACTGCTGCCTGGCTATGCGGTGGTGGTGCTGATGACGGCGCTGGATGCCATCGATGCGATCGCGCCGCGCCTGCAGGTGGTGGCCGACGGGCTGGAGACCGCAACGTTCCGCGCCGCGTTCATCGCCGCACTCAGCGCCTGCCTGCTGGTGCCCAAGCGCCCGTCGTGGCGGCTGCTGAACCTGGACGACACCGCCGCGCTCAAGCTGCGCAAGTACGCGTGGGGCGCGGCGGCGCTGGCCTGGCTGAGCACGGTGCTGGTCGCCCTCGACCAGGCCACGCGCACCAGCGACGTCACCACGGTGGCGCTGGATGGCCTGATTGCCCTGACCTACCTGGGCCTGATCATGGCCATGCTGGTGACGCTGGCGCGCCTGCATCGGCGGCAGACCGCCGAGGCCGAGGCCAAGCTGGAAGCGCAGGCCGATGGCCTTGGCGTGAGTACGCCAGTGCGCCGCAGCAGCTGGCTGGTACTGGCCCGGGTAGCGGGCAACATCGCGGTGGTGGCGGCCATCATTGCCACGTTGCTGGGCTACCTGAACTTCGCCAAGTTCGTGAACCAGCAGCTGATCGGCGGCAGCATCGTGGTGCTGGCCGCGACGTTGCTGTTCAAGTTCGTCGATGACCTGAGCACCTGGATGCTCAACGCCGACAGCAAGGTCGGCCAGACCATCCTGCTCAGTACCGGCCTGAGTGTGTCGCGGCTGGAGCAGGCCGGCGTGCTGCTGTCGGCGGCGCTGCGCACGATTGTCGTGCTGCTTGCCCTGCTGGCGCTGGTGGCGCCGTTCGGCAACATCGGCGCGGTGGTCGAGCGCTTCTCTTCGCTGTTCACCTCGGGATTCGATGTCGGTGGAACGAAGCTGGAACCGGTGCGGATCGTGCTGGCGGTGCTGGTGCTGCTGGCCGGTCTGGCGATCACCCAGCTGGTGCAGCGCTGGCTGACCGACACCTACCTGCCCAAGACCGAGCTGGACCTGGGCGCACGCAACTCGGTCAGTACCGTCGCCCGCTACGTGGGCATCATCATCGCGGTGATCTGGGCGCTGTCGGCCATGGGCCTGCAGCTGAGCAAGCTGGCATTGCTGGTCAGCGCGCTGTCGGTGGGTATTGGTTTTGGCCTGCAGGTGATCACCCAGAACTTCGTCTCCGGCCTGATCCTGCTGGCCGAGCGCCCGGTGAAGATCGGCGACTGGGTGAAGCTGGGCGACCAGGAGGGCGACATCCGCCGCATCAGCCTGCGCTCGACCGAGATCCAGGTGGGAGACAAGTCGACGTTGATCGTGCCCAACTCCGAGCTGGTCACCAAGACCGTGCGCAACATGACGATGGGCAACAACCAGGGCCGCATCCAGATCCAGTTCGCGGTGCCACCCAGCACCGATGTCGGCAACCTGCGGCAGGCGCTGCTGGATGCTTATACCGCGCACACCAACGTGCTGAAGCAGCCGGCGCCGACGGTCTACATCGACAGCATTGCCGGTGGCCAGATCACCATCAACAGTTTTGCGTACGTGGCCAGCCCGCGGCAGGTGTATGCCACCCGCAGCGATCTGTACTTCAGCCTGCTGCACATCCTGGCCGAGCGGAACATCCCGCTGTCGACCCCGACCGACATCCACATCACCCGCGATCCGCAGGAGTAGGGGGTGTTCTGCAGGGCTGCGCCCTGCACCCGCTACAGGCCGGAGCAAAGGCAACAGCAACAGCGTGCATTCCGTGGTTTGGCGGGGTGGGTCCGGTTGCGGGGGACGCTGCAAGTACGTCCATGTAAGCTCGGTCGCCGCATCCATGCGGCTCACGCCCCCGCAACCGGACCCACCCCGCCTTCGACAGATTTCCGTGATCTGCTGGACATGCTCTTGGGGTCAGATCCGTTTTCCGGAGGAAAACGGATCTGACCCCAGATTGATTTCGATATCTGACAGAAGTGTCGACCAAGGTCGACACCTACCAACAGCCGCAGGAATCTGTCAGAGGTGGGGCGGTGTCGGAGTGCGGGGTGTCAGCCGCATGGGCCCGAGGCATGCCTCGGGCGGGTTGGGCAGGACGCCCAACCCCGGTCTTGCCGTGTGCGCAGGACTGCGCACACGAGCAAGCGGCTGCCAAGCCCCCAGGGATGGGTTCACGGCGTCCCCGCACTCCGACACCGCCCCGCCAAACCACGGAATGCACGCTGTTGCCGTTGATGTTGCCTTTGCTCCGGCCTGTAGCAGGTGCAGGGCGCAGCCCTGCAAAGAAACCCCTATCCTCGTGGTCGGCTGCGCGAGGGCACCAGTGCGAACGTATCCACCGCCAGCTTCTCGGCGTGGTTCAACCACGCGCGGATCTCCAGATCATCCACTTCGTGGTCCAGCCCGAACGACACGTTGATCTTGCCGTTGGCATCGGGCTGCACCCACTGCTGGGCCAGCACCACCTTGCGTTGCGAGGACACCGCCTCGATCCAGAAACCACGATCCGGGCGCGTGCTTGCCACCAGCTGCAGCATGTACTGGCCGGCACGGGTACGGCGGCCCTTCTGGGTGATCATGTGCGCCTGGCGCACGCTCGGGCGCGGGCCCTGGAACGCATCCAGCGGTGCATCCACGGCAATGCCACCGCGCAGGTCATTGTCGCGGTACAGCTTGATGCCGTTGTCACGGTTGACCAGCAGGGCGCACCAGTCACCATCGGCTGAGCCATCCTCGAACGCGGTGCAGCGATCGACATAGGCCAGGGTGTTGTCCGGGTTGGCATCGTCGAACTGGCGCGAGGTGTTCTCCAGGTACACCGACTTCAACCCCCAGTCCTTGTCGTACTCCAGCAGCACCGGCGGCTGCACGTGCTGCAGGCCGACCACCACCTGGTCATCGCCATCGATCTTCAGTTCGCGGGTCGGTTCGCCCAGCCACAGTGAACGCGCGAAGGCCAGGTACTGCGGATAGTCACGGCCACCATCGCGCTGGGTGGCCACGCTGGCGCTGGGCGCGCGCTGGCTGTCGATCAGCGAACGGCCGAAGCCCATCGTCTTCAGGTTCGGGTCCAGCAGGCTGAGCAGGGTCGCACCCGAATCCAGGGTGGTACCGGCGTCGGCGCTGAGCTGCTGCGGGGCAACGCCATCGCCCAGGAACAGCAGCAGGTTCTCGCGCTTCTGCCGGGTCAGGATATGGGTCAGATCGTTGGGCATCGCCAGGTGATCGGAGGCGATCACGATCAGCGTGTCCTTGCCGTACGGGCTGGCCTGGATGCGCTGCACCAGCTGCGAGATCAGGCGGTCGCTGCACTTGAGCGCGTTGAGCATGTTGATGTTGCCGTACTGGCTCTGGTAGCGCTCGCCCTTGCACGACACCGGCAGGTGGCCCGCCGGATGGTGGGTGTCCATGGTCAGCGTGGTGAGCATGAACGGTGAGCCGGCGCGCGAGAGCTGTTCAAAGCGTTGGTAGGCGGTGTCCAGCAGCACGTCGTCGTGCACGCCCCAGGCCGAGTAGTGGATGCGGCCGATCTTCTTCTGCTGCTTGAACCACGCCAGGTCGTGTACTTCATCGAAACCGTGGCTGGCCAGGAACTGGCCCTTGCCGGCGAACTGGCCGTTGGCGCCACCCAGATAGTGGTTGGTGTAGCCCTGCTGCTTCAGGTAGTCGCCCAGGCACACGGCCTTGGGCAGGAAGCTGCCCATGCGGTCCATGCTGTTCTCGTCGCCTTGGGAGGTGGTCAGCGGCACACCGCACATCGACGAGACCAGACCGGCGATGGTCCAGCCGCTGCCTTCGGCCGAGGCCAGGCCGCGCACGTCCAGCGACTTCGTGGCCAGACGGTTGAGATTGGGCATCAGGCCCGGGAACACGTTCTCGTCCAGGTAGGTGCGTTCCAGGCTTTCGCCATAGATCCAGACGATGTTGCGCGGGCGCTGCAGCGGCTGCGTCGGCACCTGGTATTCGGGCGCGATGCGGGCGAAGTCGACCGGCCGCAGCTGCTGGTAGAGGCGCTGGCCGTCGCGGGCCAGCGGGCTGATCATGATCGTGGCCACCCATACGGCCGCGAAACCGGCAAACAATGCGCCACCGTGGCCGGGCCGGCGCCAGCGCTTGACCCGTGTGGCGAACAGCGGCAGCAGCGAGACCAGCGCCAGCACGATGAAGCCGGCGATATAGCCCTTGAAGTCGGAGACACCGGCGCCTTCCATGTCGGCGCCCAGGTGGTACAGCGTTGCAGCGTTGAGCCCATCACCCGACAGCTTGTCGATCAGCCACCATGCGCTGAGCGTCAGCAGCAGCAGCGAGAACGCAGCGGCCTTCCACCACACCCACTTTTCGGACGCGAGGAACAACCAGCACAACAGCAACAACGACAGCAGCAGTATCCAGAGCATAGGCAGCTTCGGCAGTGACGGGGTGGTGGTGATGGACGTCGTACCGACGCGTGTCCATCCGACCGGCGCTGCCACAAGCACATCCACATGACAGGCCGATGACCCGATAGTGCATGCACGAACCTGACTGAAATGTTTGTTGAAATGACGCGTGTGCAATCGCGCTCAGAAGGTAAAACGAGCGTGAAAGGCTTCGTTGGATTGCATTAAAAACCGCATGAATACGGGTGTTTTCGTCGACGCGCTAGCGGTGCCCGCGCTCTTCGCGTGCCCGCGCACGACGGTCGAACAGCAATGCACTGGTCACGATGCCCAGGCCGAGTACCACGCCGATGAACAACAGGATCAGGGCGATGAGCGGGTAGCCGAACAGGTGCCAGCCGGTGTCGATCTTCATCATCATTGCCGCAGCCATGATCAATGCGGCGCTGATGATGCCGGCCGCCACGCGGTTGGCGATCTTCTGCAGGTTCTCCATCAATCGCGATTCTTCCAGCCCGGTTACCTTCATCTGCAGGCGGTTCTCGGCCAGCAGCGCCATGATGTCCGACAGCTTGCGCGGCCCATCGCGCAGCAGCTGCTGCAGCTCCATCGCCTCGCTGGCGATGTTGGCGGCCGACAGCGATTTCTTCAGGCGCGCACGCATCACGTGCTGCAGCTGACGCTCGACGATGCGGCGGGTTTCCAGCTCGGGTGCCAGCAGCCGGCACACGGTTTCCAGGTTGAGCAGGGCCTTGCCCAGCAGGCTCAGTTCCGGCGGCGTGCGCAGGCCGCAGGCGGTGGCGATGCGCACCATGTCCAGCACCACGCGGCCTTCGGAGAAGCTGCCACTGGCCGCATAGCGTGCGATCAGCTGGCCGGTCTCGCGCAGGTAGCGTTCTTCGTCGAACGCCTCCAGCCGCGTGCTGATGCTGATCAGGTCGTCGGCCACTTCTTCGCCGCGGCCATCGACGGCAGCGAACAGGATCTTCAGCAGCCGCTCGCGCAGGCGCGGCGGCATGTGCGCGACCATGCCCAGGTCGAAGATCGCCAGCCTGCCATCGGGCATCACCCGCAGATTGCCCGGGTGTGGATCCGCATGGATCTCGCCGTGCACGAAGATCTGGTCCAGGTAGCCGCGGATCAGCGCCGCCGCCAGCGGGTCCATCGACTGCTCGGTGCGGCGCACATCGGGAATCGCATCCACGCGCACGCCGGTGGCCAGTTCCATGGTCAGCACGCGCTGGCTGCTGTAATCCCACAGCGGCTGCGGAATCCACAGCCGCCGGAACGGCTTGAGATGGCGGCCGAAACGGGCCAGGTTTTCGGCCTCGGCGTGGTAGTCCAGCTCCTGCATCAGGGTCTTGGCGAACTCGTTGAGCCAGTCGCGCAGGCGTACGCGGCGGCCGACCTGGGTCAGGTGGTCGGCCGCCAGCGCGAAGCTGCGCAACGCCTCCAGGTCCGAACGCAGCTGCGCGGCGACCTCGGGCTTCTGCACCTTCACCGCCACCTGGCGGCCATCGTGCAGCACCGCGCGATGCACCTGCGCGATCGACGCGCATCCCAGTGGCTCGGGATCGAACGCAGCGAACAGCTTGTTCACCGGCGCGCCCAGCTCCTGCTCGACGATGGCATGGATGCGCTCGACCGGAATCTCGGCCACCTTTTCCTGCATGCGCTCCAGCGCGGTGGCGAACTCCACCGGCACCATGTCCGGGCGGGTGGACAGCATCTGGCCCAGCTTGACGAAGGTCGGTCCCAGCGCTTCCAGGTCGCTGACGAACTGTTCCGGGTTGCCATCGGCGGGCACGTCGGCCTGGTTGCTGGCGGCGTCCAGGTTCATGCCCGAGAACACACCCGAATGGCGGTAGCGCATCAGCAGGCGCAGGATCTGGCTGCGCCGGTTCATGCCTTTGACCAGCGGAGGGTTGCCATTGGCGGTGGGCGGATTGCTCAAGCGACACTCCCATGCGACGAATACAGGTAGTGCCGGCCGCTGGCCGGCAATGTCCGGATTCCGCAGTGTCGCCGGGGGCCGGTAGGCACGCGGTGAATCCGACCGCTTCCGCAGCTGCCCCGGTATCGGTCAGAATCCGCTCATTCCCTCTCTTGGACGCCCCATGGCCGGTGCCAGCCTGTTTGCCCTGCTCGACGATATCGCCTCCCTGCTGGACGATGTCTCGGTGCTGACCAAGGTCGCGGCGAAGAAGACCGCGGGCGTGCTGGGCGACGATCTGGCGCTGAACGCGCAGCAGGTGACCGGGGTCAACGCCAACCGCGAACTGCCGGTGGTGTGGGCGGTGGCCAAGGGCTCGCTGGTGAACAAGGTGATCCTGGTGCCGGCGGCCCTGGCGATCAGTGCGCTGGAAGCCTGGCTGCACAGCCGTGGCTGGAACGTGCCGCTGATCGTGCCGCTGATGATGATCGGTGGTGCCTTCCTGTGTTTCGAGGGCGTGGAGAAGCTGGCGCACCGCTTCCTGCATTCGGCTGACGACGATGCCGAGCGCCTGGCCGAGCGTCGCAAGGCGCTGGCCGATGGGCAGGTGGACATGGTCGCGTGGGAGAAGGACAAGGTGAAGGGCGCGATCCGCACCGATTTCATCCTCTCGGCCGAGATCATCGTACTGACCCTGGGCGTGGTCGCCACTGCGCCGTTCACCAACCAGGTGATCACCCTGGCGGTGGTGGCGCTGGCGATGACGATCTTCGTTTACGGACTGGTGGCGGGCATCGTCAAGCTCGATGACGTCGGCCTGTACCTGTCGCGCAAGGGAGGGGCCATCGCTGCCTTCGGTCGTGGCCTGGTCGCCTCCGCGCCGTGGCTGATGAAGTTCCTGTCGGTAGCCGGGACCATCGCCATGTTCCTCGTGGGCGGTGGCATCCTGGTGCACAACGTGCCGGCGCTGCACCACGCGGTGCAGGCGCTGGGCGGGGAAGGGCAGTGGGGCTGGCTGATCAGTGCGGTGGGCAACATGGTGGTCGGCATCATCGCCGGCGCCATCGTGCTGGCCGCGGTGACCGGGTTCCAGAAGCTGCGCGGGAAGTAGGCGCCGGCCCATTGCCTGGTAGAGGCCGACCTTGGTCGGCGCTGTGTTTCCGCGCGTGCCAACCAAGGTTGGCACCTACCAAAGCGTTGTCCTTTGTATTGGTAGAGGCCGACCTTGGTCGGCGCTGTGTTTCCGCGCGTGCCAACCAAGGTTGGCACCTACCGGAGCGCTGTCCTTTGCGTTGGTAGAGGCCGACCTTGGTCGGCGCTTTGTTTCCGCGCGTGCCAACCAAGGTTGGCACCTACCGAAGCGTTGTCCTTTGCATTGGTAGAGGCCGACCTTGGTCGGCGCTTTGCTCCGGCGCGTGCCAACCAAGGTTGGCACCTACCGAAGCGCTGTCCTTGGCGTTGGTAGAGGCCGACCTTGGTCGGCGCTTTGTTTCCGCGCGTGCCAACCAAGGTTGGCACCTACCGAAGCGCTGTCCTTGGCGTTGGTAGAGGCCGACCTTGGTCGGCGCTTTGTTCCGGCGCGTGCCAACCAAGGTTGGCACCTACCAAAGCGGTTTCCGGTGTACCGGAGAACTACCCCGCCTGTACCCGGTTCTTGCCTTGCCGCTTGGCTGCATACAGCGCGTCATCGGCGCGGCGCAGCAGGGTCTCGGTATCGTCGCCGGGCTGCCATTGCGCCAGCCCGGCACTGAAATGCACCGGCACGCGCTGGTCCTGCACGGTCAGCACGCGGTGTGCCAGTGAACGCTGCAGGCGCTGCACGGTGGCCATGCTGTCGGCGCCCTGGGTCTCCGGCAGCACCAGCACGAACTCGTCGCCACCCAGCCGCGCGATGCCGTCGGTGGCGCGCAGCAGCAGCTTGCAGACGGCCACCAGGTGCTGCAGCAGTGCATCACCACCGGCATGGCCGTGTGCATCGTTGGTCTGGTGGAAATCATCCAGGTCGATCACCGCCACGCCCAGTGGTGAGTTGTTGCGCGCGGCGCGCGCCAGCTCGCGCTGCAGCAGTTCGTCCAGGCCACGGCGGTTCAGCGCCTGGGTCAGTGGATCGATGCGCGCCAGGTCACCGGCGGCGCGCAGTTCCTGCTCCAGCTCGGCAATGCGTTGCTCTGCACGTTCCACTTCCTGCCGCGCGTTGGCCAGGTGATCGCGCGCCTGCGCGGCCTGCTGCTGCACCTTGCCGGTGTCGCGCATCACGTCCTGCAGCAGCTGGTTGAGGTCGGCGATGCTGCGTGCCTCGCGCAACTGCAGCGCGTAGCTGCCGATGCGGTCGTGGTACTCACCGGTGCTGGTGGCCATGCCGTCCATGCGCTCGATGAACTCGCCCATCAACCCGCGCATCGCCGCCTTCGAATCGTCGATGCCCTGGCGCAGCAGCCCCTGCTTGTAGATCACTTCGCGCAGTTCGGCGCGGGTGCGCTCGACCGCCTCAGCTTCCAACGGCCCGTCCAGCAACTGGCGCACCGCCGCGATCTGGCCCTGCAGCCAGCTGCGGTCATCCAGCAGCTCGCTCACGTTCTCCAGCAGCAGCGCGAACAGCTCCAGCAGCAGCGCCTGCTGCTCCTGCCAGCTCTCGGCACGCACGCCGACCTGGTGGCCGAGTTCGCGCACACCCTGTTCGATCGGCTCCAGTGCGGTACCCGGCTGCCACTGGCGCAGGCGCGTGGCCAGCGCTTGGGCCTGCTCGCGCAGATCCGGGTCGTGCTGCAGCAGGGCCACCACGGCGCCGCCCAGCAGCAGGCGCAGCTGCTCGGACAGGCGCAGGCTTTCCGGCTGCCCGTCCGGTGAATGCTGCTCGATGGTGCGGATGTACTTGTCGATCAGCTGCCGCATCGCGCGCCCGTAGCGCGGCCAATCGGCACTGGCCTGCGCCGACTGCAGGCGATCACCCATGTCACCCAGTTCGCCGGGCAGGGTGGCCATGCCGTTGGCGAACGCGGCCAGTAGCGGCTCCGGCGCGTCGGCACCGGCAAACAGCTGCTGCAGCGCCACGCCACCGCCGCCCTGCAGCACCACCCGGTCACCCAGGCCATCGTCCACCACCGCGCGCACGCGTGCCGGCGGCCCAAGGGCGGTACCGGGGGCAGGGCGGTGGTCGGGCTGGTCCGTCATCGAGCAAATCCTGGGGCTGGCAGGGACTGGTTCCAGCATATCGGCGCGGCCGCCGACGGCTTGAACGGCTAGGATGGGCGACAGGATGCCGCAGTGGAGGTGGTGATGCGCGTGATGTTGCTGGGGGCGACCGGGCTGGTCGGTGGGCTGACCCTGTCCAGGCTGCTGGACGACCCGCGCTGCAGCGCCGTGATCGCGCCGACCCGCCGCCCGTTGGCTGTGGCCCACGCCAAGCTGGAGAACCCGGTGCTGGCCTTCGATGCGCTGCCTGCCTCGCCCGAGTGGGCGGATGTGGACGCAGTCATCTGCGCGCTCGGCAGCACCATCGCCCAGGCCGGCAGCCGCGAGGCCTTCCATCGCATCGACCATGACTACCCGCTGGCGTTCGCCCGCCTGGCGCAGGCGCAGGGTGCGCAGACCTATGCGCTGAACTCCGCAGCCGGCGCCAACCTGCAGTCGTCGATCTTCTACAGCCGGGTGAAGGGTGAGTTGGAGCATGACCTGCGCGCGCTGGGCTTCAACTCGTTGACCCTGGTCCGCCCCGGGCTGATCGGCGGCGAGCGCACCGAGGTGCGACGTGGCGAGCGCCTGGCGCTGACGGTGTTGGGGGCATTGGGGCCGCTGCTGCCACGGGCGTGGCGGATCAACCCGGCCAGCGAAATCGCCAAGGCACTGGTCGAGGCCGCGCTGGCCCCGCAACCGGGTGAGCATGTGGTGGCATCGAGCGCGCTGGTCGGCTGATGTCGCGTGCGCTGCGCCTGACCCAGCTTCAACAGCTGCTGCGCCGCCATCGACGGCCGGTGGCCGGGCAGGTGCTGGCCGAAGCGCTGGGCATCAGCTTGCGAACGCTGTACCGCGATATCGAGACCCTGCGCGAGCAAGGCGCCGACCTGCGTGGTGAGGCCGGCGTCGGCTACCAGCTGGCACCGAGCGATACCTTGCCTCCCATGACCCTGCCACCGGCCGAGATCGACGCGCTGGTGCTGGGCCTGCGCTGGGTTGCGGCGCGCACCGAGCCGGCGTTGGCTGAGGCCGCACGCGATGCTCTGGCGCGTATCGCGCATGTATTGCCAGCAGCACGCCGGGAAGCCTTGCGTGATAGCGGCCTGCGCGTTGGCCCTTCGCGCGCTGCGGCCAAGGTACCCGCTGCGCGCCTGCAGGCTGTGCGCGAAGCGGTGAGCGCGCAACAACGACTGCAGTTCGGCTACCAGGATGCGCAGGGCCAACGTACCGAGCGCATTGTGTGGCCGTTCGCGCTGGGCTACTTCGATGAAGTGCCGATGCTGGCGGCGTGGTGCGAAGGCCGCGAGGACTTCCGCCATTTCCGCCTGGACCGCATCCGCCAGGTGCGCGTGCTGGAGGATCGCTACCTCGTGCCGCGCGCCACCCTGCTGCGGCGCTGGCAGAAGGCGCAGGGCATCGCGCCGGACTGGTTGGACCGTTCGTAGGGTCGAGCTTGCTCGACCGCTTCTGTGCTTCGCTTCCTGCTTCTGGGGGAGGGGGCCTTCGCTCTTTGCTTCTGGTAGGGGTCGAGCTTGCTCGACCGCCTTTGATCTTCGCGAACAGCAGTCGAGCAAGCTCGACATCTACCAGGGCCGGGGCAACAGCAGTCGAGCACGCTCGACGCTACTGACAGAATCTGTCAGCAGGGCCGTACCACCATGATCGCTCCCAACAACGGAGCTTCCCCATGTTCACGCCCAGCACCCTGCTGCAGTACGTGCGCGACGTCGCCACCAGCGCCACCTTCTACAGTGGGATTCTCGGCAAGCCACCGGTCGAGCAGTCGCCCGGTTTCGCCCTGTTCCTGCTCGGCGATGGCGCCGCACTGGGCCTGTGGCAACGCGACGACGTGCAGCCGCCGGTGTCCGCACAGGCCGGTGCCGCCGAACTGGCGATGGTGGTCGGCAACCCGGAGGCCGTGCAGCAGATGCACGATGCGTGGCGCGCACTCGGTGTGCAGATTCTGCAGGCACCGGTGACCCTGGAATTCGGCCATACCTTCGTCGGCGCCGATCCGGATGGCCACCGCCTGCGTGTCTACAGCCGCGCGGAAGGCATGGTCGCGCGCGATTGATCGCCCGCATTGTGTAGATCCACGCCATGCGTGGATGCAGGCACAAAAAAACGCCGGGCAGTGCCCGGCGTTTTTCCAGTTCATGTGCCAAACCAAGGTCGGCACCCACCGATAAGGTGGCCGATCAGCTGGCCAGCGCCAGATCGTCCATCATCGCGCGCAGGAAGCGGGCCGCTTCACCACCGGTGGCCGCGCGGTGGTCGAAGGTGACCGACAGCGGGATCACCTTGTGCGCTTCCACGCCGCCCATCACCGGGGTCATCTGGTGGCGGGCACGGCCGGCACCGACGATGGCCACGCACGGCGGCACCACGACCGGGGTCGCGTAGCGGCCGGCGAACATGCCGAAGTTGGACAGCGAGATGGTGTAGCCGCTCAGTTCCGAGGCGGCGATCGAACGCGATTCGACCTGCTCGCGCAGGCGGTTGACGCCTTCGCGGATGCCGCGTGCATCGAGCATGTCGGCGTTGCGCAGGGCCGGCACGAACAGGCCGTCGTCGGTGTCCACGGCGATGCCGATGTCCACCTGCGCGTGCAGGGTGCGGGTCAGCGCTTCGCCGTCGAACCAGGCGTTCATCGCCGGCACCTTCTGCGCGGCGACCACGATCGAACGCACCAGGCGCGCGGTGACGTCGTTGCCCGGCAGCCAGGCGTGGATGTCGGCATCGTCGTTCAGCGTGGTCGGCACGACCTTGCTATGCGCATCGGCCATCACGCGCGCCATGTTGCGGCGCACGCCCTTCAGCGGTTCCGGCTGACCCTTGGCGATCACGCCCGGCGGCTGGGTACGCATCGGCTTGCCGGCGGCAGACAGCGGGGTGCGGGCTTCGCTCTGCACCGGGGCAGACACCTGCGCCGGGGCCGGCGCGGCATAGGCAGCAGCGGCTGGAGCCGGAGCGGCACCGATCTTGGCGCTGCCATCCGCAGCCGCCTGCTTGACGTCGGCCATGGTCACCGCGCCATCGGCGCCGGTGGCGCGCACGCGGGACAGGTCCACGCCCAGCTTGCGCGCGGTGGCACGCACGGCCGGCACGGCCTTGACGCCACCGACGGCCAGCGCCTGCTCGGCGTGCACGGCGTTGGAACTCTGCATGGCGCCGACCACGGTACCGGCGTCATCACGCTCGGCGGCGGCGGGCTTGGCCGCTTCGGCGGCCACCGGTGCGGCAGCGGCCGGCAGCGGCGGCGGGGTCGGTGCTGCGGCAGGTGCAGCATGGCCGTGGCTGTGGCCGGTGTCCTGGCCATCCGCGCGCTGCGGCAGGTTGGGGTCCAGTTCGAAGCTGGCCAGCACCGAGCCGGTCGGGATGATGTCGCCGGCTGCGCCGGACAGCTTCAGCACCTTGCCGGAGAACGGCGACGGCACTTCGACGACGGCCTTGGCGGTCTCCATCGAGACCAGCGGCTCGTCCAGCTTGATCACATCGCCTTCCTTGACGAACCACTCGACGATGGTCGCGTCCGGCAGGCCTTCGCCCAGGTCGGGCAGGTTGAAGTTCTTGGTCTGGCTCATTTGCAGTTCTCTTCCAGCAGTTCCAGTTCGCGGGCCGGCAGCCAACCCGTCGCGCCATTGGCGCGCTCGGACCACCACCACCCGCCGTGTTCGTGATGAAGCTTCACCATCTCGCCGCTTTCCACATCCAGCTCGCGGGCGTCGTAGTCGCACAGGGCTTCGGCGCGACCCTCGTCCAGCAGCTGCAACCAGGCGATGGGCGCCCATCCAGCGCGCCCATCGTTGGTGCGTACCCAGGCAAACGCCGGCCATTCCTCGTCACGGACACCTACTTCGACGATCTGGCCGGTGTGGAACCGGAGCGGGTTGGGATACTGGCTGCGGTAAGCCCCCAGAAGGCGGGCCCGCATGTCAGCCGGCCGCCACCGCGCGCTTGGCCGCAGCCACGATCCGCTCAACGCTCGGCAGGTACTTCATTTCCAGGCGGAACAGCGGAATGTGGGTGTCGTAGCCAGTAACGCGCTCGACCGGGGCCAGCAGGTCGTAGATCGATTCCTCGGCCAGGCGCGCAGCGATTTCGGCGCCGAAGCCCGCGGTCTTCGGGGCCTCCTGCACGATCACGCAGCGGCCGGTCTTGGCCACCGATTCGGCGATGGTGGCGAAGTCCAGCGGACGCAGCGTGGCCACGTCGATGACTTCGGCGCTGATGCCTTCACCGGCCAGCTTGTCGGCCGCTTCCAGCGCTTCCTTCACCTGCGCGCCCCAGGTCACCAGGGTCACGTCGGTGCCATCGCGCAGCACGAAGCAGACGTCCAGCGGCAAGGCTTCGCCGTCGTTGACGACCACTTCCTTGTACTGGCGGTAGATGCGCTTGGGCTCCATGTAGATCACCGGATCCGGCTCGCGGATCGCGGCCAGCAGCAGGCCGTAGGCGCGCTGCGGCGACGACGGCAGCACCACGCGCAGGCCCGGCACGTTGGTGAAGATCGCCTCGTTGGCTTCGCTGTGGTGTTCCGGCGCGCGGATGCCACCGCCCCACGGCACGCGCAGCACCATCGGGCAGTGCAGGCGGCCACGCGTGCGGTAACGCAGGCGTGCGGCGTGGCAGACGATATGGTCGACCATCGGGTACATGAAACCGTCGAACTGGGCCTCGGCCACGGGCTTCATGCCCTGCGCGGCCAGACCGATGGTCAGGCCGGCAATGGTGGTTTCATCCAGCGGGGTGTCGAGGATGCGTTCGGAGCCGAAGCGCTGCTGCAGGCCGGCGGTGGCGCGGAACACGCCGCCGTTGACGCCCACGTCCTCGCCCAGCACCAGCACCGACGGGTCGTGCTCCAGCTCCCAGGCCAGTGCCTGGGTGATGGCTTCGATCAGGGTGATGGGGGTGGTGGTCATGCTCTCTTCTCCGCGCGCGACGGCGGCGCTGTCGGCGGCGTTGGTGTGCGCGCCGGGCGCGCCGTTCTTGATCTCATCCATGGCGCTTCTCCAGGGCGATCGCCTGGGCACGCTGGGCCAGCAGGTCCGGCGGCGGATCGGCATACAGGAAGTCGAACATCGCCTCGACCGGCTGCACCGGCGTGTTGAGGTACAGGTTCACTTCCTCGTCCACGCGCGTGCCGCATTCGGCGACCCAAGCAGTTTCCTCTTCTTCGCTCCACACACCGGCGTTGATCAGGTACTTGCGCAGGCGCAGCATCGGCTCGCGCTGCCAGGCATCCTTCACTTCGGCGTCGTCGCGGTAGCGGCGCGCGTCATCGGCGGTGGTGTGGTCGGACAGGCGGTAGGTCATCAGTTCCAGCACGGTGCCACCGTTGCCGGCCAGCGCACGTTCGCGTGCCTGCTCCATTGCCGCCAGCACTGCGATCAGGTCGTTGCCGTCCACCTGCAGGCAGTGCAGGCCGCCGGCCAGGCCCTTCTGCGCCAGCGTCTCGGCACCGGTCTGGGCCGAACGCGGAACCGAGATGGCCCAGCCGTTGTTGACGATGCACAGGATCAGGGGCAGCTTGTAGGCGCCCGCCGAATTCAGTGCCGCGTAGAAGTCGGTCTTGGAGCTGCCGCCGTCGCCACACACGGCCACCGCGATCTGCGGTTCCTTGTTGAGCTTGAACTTCAGCGCGGCGCCTGCGGCATGCAGGCACTGGGTGGAAATCGGCACGCAGAACGGGAAGTCCTTGGCCGCGTTGCCGCCGTAATCGTTGCCGCGTTCGTCGCCGCCCCAGTACATCAGCACGTCGTGCGGGCGCACGCCACGCATGAACATCGCGCCATACTCGCGGTACGAAGGTGCGAACACGTCGTCCTTCTGCATCGCGGCACCGATGCCCACGTGCGCGGCTTCATGGCCCAGGCAGGCGGCGTAGGTGCCGAGCTTGCCGGTGCGCTGCAGCGCGATGGATTTGCTGTCGAACGTACGTACGAACAGCATCTGCTTGAACAGCGGTACCAGGACCTTGGGGTCGCGCAGCGACGCGGGCAGGTCATCGCGGACGAGCGTGCCGTCCGTATCCAGGTACTGCAGGTATTCGATCTTGAATTCAGCGGCAACCGTCATTGCGTACTGCACCTTCGACAGAGAAGTTACAAATGATATGAATCGCCATGTTAAGGAACGCGTACGGAATAGCCTTCCTGCGCCGCAACACGGCGATTCCCCGTTTTACCCCTGCCGGCGGGTGGGGGGCCAATAACAACAACGTATTCAGTCGTTGCTGCAAAGCATCAGAATATGCCTCTGGCTGACTGCCCGCGCAACGGCCTGATCGGTTCCACGCGCAGGCCCGGCATCGGGCGATGCTCCACGGCCTTCCGCACGCCCGGGTATGGAGGTGGCGGCTGCCAGCACGGCGGCAACGCGCTACCCTTGCCGCCCCCGATCTGGCCGCACCCATGTCCGTCGACAACAACCAACGCGATCTCGAAGCCGGCATCCACACCGATCTGCAGGGGCGCCTGACCTATGGCGGCTACCTGCGGCTGGACCAGCTGCTCAGCGCGCAGCAGCCGCTGTCCAACCCGCCGCACCACGATGAGATGCTTTTCATCATCCAGCACCAGACCTCGGAGCTGTGGCTGAAGCTGCTGGGCCACGAACTGCGTGCCGCGATCGGCTTCCTGCAGCGCGATGAAGTCTGGCAATGCCGCAAGGTGCTGGCGCGCAGCAAGCAGGTGCTGCGCCAGCTCACCGAGCAGTGGTCGGTGCTGGAAACGCTGACCCCGTCCGAGTACATGGGCTTCCGCGACGTGCTGGGCCCGTCGTCGGGCTTCCAGTCGCTGCAGTACCGCTACATCGAGTTCCTGCTGGGCAACAAGAACGCACAGATGCTGCAGGTGTTCGAGCACGATGCGGCCGGGCAGGCGCAGCTGCGCACCGTGCTGGAGGCGCCCAGCCTGTACGAGGAATTCCTGAAATACCTGGCCCGCTTCGGCCATGCCGTCCCGGCGGTGTACGAGGCCCACGACTGGACCCAGCCGCATGTGGCCGATGACGCACTGCAGCCGGTCTTCGAACGCATCTACCAGGACACCGACCGCTACTGGCGCGAGTACTCGCTGTGCGAGGACCTGGTGGACCTGGAGACCGCCTTTCAGCTGTGGCGATTCCGACACATGCGCACCGTGATGCGGGTGATCGGCTTCAAGCGCGGCACGGGCGGCTCGTCCGGCGTGGGCTTCCTGGCCAAGGCGCTGGAACTGACCTTCTTCCCTGAACTGTTCCAGGTGCGGACCAGCCTGCAGGCCGGGCCCCCGGCAGAACAGGGCTGATCCGTATTCAGCTTGGATCCCGGCCGGCGGCTGGATCGTTTCAGATGCAAGTTCAGGGAGCAGGCTGGCACCTGCCTCAAACGGCGTGTATTTGACGTGAACGCCAGAAGTCGGTGATCCTCGCGCGTTGCTCCAACTGCACATCGGACGTGCTCGTCATCCACCGAACCAGGAAATCCGCATGAGCGTAAACGCCACTGCGAACACCCCAGAGCCGGCGCTGCCGGACTTCAAGACCACGCTGGGCCACCCGCGCCCGTTGTGGATGCTGTTCATGACCGAGTTCTGGGAGCGCTTTGCGTTCTACGGCATCCGCTGGGCCTTGGTGCTGTACATCGTCGCCCAGTTCTACAACGGCAGCGCTGCCGGTGAAGGCGACGCCAGCCGCATCTACGGCGCCTACCTGGCCCTGGTGTATGCCGCAGCGATCTTCGGTGGCTACGTGGCCGACCGGGTACTGGGTTACCAGCGATCGATCCTGACCGGCGCGATCATCATGGCCGCCGGCCTGTTCATGATCTCGCTGCCGCAGGAGCACATCTTCAAGCTCGGCCTGGCCACGATCATCGTCGGCAACGGCCTGTTCAAGCCCAACATCTCGACCATGGTCGGCAAGCTGTACGGCCTGAAGGATGAGCGCCGCGATTCGGGCTTCACCATCTTCTACATGGGCATCAACATCGGCGCGATGATCGCCCCGGTGCTGACCGAGTACCTGGCCCGCAAGGTCTTCGGTACCGACGCGATGCCGTCCTACAAGGTCGTGTTCATCGCCTCGGGCGTGGGCATGCTGATCTCGCTGGTGTGGTTCTACATCGGTCGCGCCGGCCTGAAGGGCATCGGTGCACCGCCGGCCGGCGCTGAAGGCTTCGGCCGCATCATCATGGTGCTGGCCGGTGCCGTGGTCGCCATCCCGGTCGCCTACTTCCTGCTGGCCACCGGCGCCACCGCACTGGCCTGGATCCTGGGCGCGATGTTCACCGCGCTGGCCATCCTGCTGCTGGTCGAGGGCATCCGCGAAGGCAAGGTGCAGCGCGACCGCGTGATCGCGATGCTGATCATCTTCGCCTTCAATGTGATGTTCTGGATGTTCTTCGAACAGGCCGGCAGCTCGTTCACCTTCCTGGCCGAGAACATCGTCAACCGCCAGTTCGGTGACTGGACGTTCCCGACCGCGTGGTTCCAGTCGGTCAACTCGGTGGCCATCATCACCCTGGCGCCGATCATCGCCTGGATCTGGGTGGCCATGGGCCGCGCCAATCCGTCCATCCCGCGCAAGTTCGGCCTGGGCCTGCTGTTCAACGGCGCCGCCTTCGCGCTGCTGATGTTCGCCCTGTCGCAGATGGTCGTGGACGGCAAGATCCCGTTCTGGACCCTGTTCATGGTCTACGTCATCCAGTCCGTGGGTGAGCTGTGCCTGTCGCCGATCGGCCTGTCGATGGTGACCAAGCTGGCCCCGGTGCGCCTGGTCGGCTTCGGCATGGGTGGCTGGTTCCTGTCCACCGGCATCGGCAACAACCTGTCGGGCATCTTCGCTGGCGTGGTCAGTGGTGAAGGCGGCATGACGGTCGAGTCGGCCCTGAAGGGGTATACCTTCGGGTTCTGGGCCCTGATCGGCTCCGGCGTGGTGCTGTTCCTGGTCGCCCCGCTGATCAACAAGCTGATGCACGGCGTCAAATGATGATGAGAGGGTAGATGGCATGCGCAGCAAGCTCGGTGGTGCAATGGTGGTGGTCTGTGCGGCGCTGATCGGCGCCTGTTCCCAACCGCAACCGCCTGCCGCCGCCGAGCCCACGCAGCCTCTGGATACCCGACCCACCGAGCCACCGGTCGCTGACCCCAGCGAACCGGTGGCCTCGGGCAACACCCCGGTGGCGGCGGACATCGCCGCCATCGCCGGGCTCGGCGCGCAGTTCGACCCGGCCCGCGATCCCGCCGACGATCTGGCCACCGCCAAGGTGGAAGCCCAGCGCGGCAAGAAGCGCATCCTGCTGGAGGTCGGCAACGCCGCCTGCGATCGCTGCCAGGCGCTGGACGAGCTGGTGGAAGGCAACGGCGATCTGCGCCGCTTCCGCGATGCCCACTACGTGTGGGTGAAGGTCAACGCCAGCGACGAACAGCCCAACACCGCCTTCTTCGCCCAGTTCCCGGAGATGGAGCGCGACTACCCGCACCTGCTGGTGCTCAATGCCGATGGCAGCCTGCTGGTGTCGCAGGCGACCGGCGAACTGCGCAAGGGCGAAGCGTTCCAGCCGGCACGGGTGACCGCCTTCCTCAAGCAATGGGCACCTGACCGGTAGTGCCGGCCGCTGACCGGCAGCTTCGGTGGATGCCGACCCCCGGTGGGTGCCGACCGTTGGTCGGCACTGAGGCACATCCACGCATGAAGTGGGTCGATTGCGCGCGCCGTCACACTCTCCGAATCGGCGTCTCAACTTCACCGCACGTACGCCGTTACCGGCAAGGACCTCAGTCGACATCCCGTCGATGCACCCTACCGGAATGCCCATGCACAGCGACCACGCCGAACGACTGCCCGAACCTGCCAGCACTCTGGCCGACGGCGAAGCAGGCGATGGCGTGACCCTGCCGCCGCAGGAGGCACTGCTGGATGACGCGGGTACCGGCGAGGACACCGTTGAACTGGCACCGCCGCGTCACCGCCTGCCACAGATCGCGCTGCCCGACAACGTGGTGCTGAAGGGCGCGGTGCAGAAGCTGGTCGAGCAGAAATCACGGCTCGATGCATTGGCCGCCGAAGGCCAGCTGGCCGGGCTGCTGCCGCCGGAATGGCAGGGCCATGGCGTGCGGGCCATCGAACTGTCCACGTTCATCCAGGGCGTACTGCCGTTCCTGCAGCCGGGCGAACGCGGCGAAACCGCGCCCGCACGCCTGCCGGTGCGCCATGTGCTGGGGGACGACAGCCGCTGGGGCCTGGACGATGTCTCCGAACCGAAGTCGCTGGCCTGGTACCTGGCCAGCGACGAACGCGCTACCGCCGGCAGCAAGGATGTGGCCGAGGCCTATCTGGTGGGTGCACTCGGCCTGGCGTGGATGCAGGAAGGGCGCAGCCGTCCTGGATTCCTGCGCGCGATGGGCCAGGACAGCCTGGCGGCGCGGGTGACCATGCTCGGCTACCCACCAGCCGGGGAGCTGGCGCTGTACAGCGTCACCGCCCACGGCCAGCCACAGATCTGGTGCGTGCATGGCCGCCGCCGCATGCGCCCGCTGGTGGCGCCGTGGCTGAGCGTGCCGCTGCTGACCGCCTATGGCGTGCCGGCGCCGGTCGCGTGGCCGTCCAGTTTCCCGCCGGTGGAGGCGGTGGCCGAACTGCTGGCGACCGCGCGGCAGGGGCGCGCGCTGCCGGAAGTGGACCTGGGCAAGGTCGTGGCGAAGATCGCCGAGGACGCCGCGTCTGACGCCTGGCAGCCGGTCAGCCTGCTGCAGCTCAACACCTGGTCACCGCGCTGGCACTTCTTCCTGGGCACCTTCGTCGGCCTGCCGTCGCTGCTGCTGGTGGCTGCCGCGCTGGCGCTGCCGGGCGCGGTCGAAGCGGCCACGGTTGCCGCCTCGCTCGGCTTCGCCGGGGGGGCCATCGCTGCGCTGGCGGTGCCGTGGATCCATGCGCGGCGCAAGCATCTGAGCTGAAGCATGAGCGCCATCCACGCGCGGCGTGGATCTACAGGGGGCCGGGTGCCGCGGTCTGCAGCTGTTGCCGGGCCCGCTCCATGGCGGTCTGCAGTCTTTGTTTGAGGACCTCACGAGAGGGCAGCGTGGTCAGGTACTCCGCAACATGGATGCCTGAGCGATCCAGCTCCAGCAATTCGATCTGACCCGCCTTCTTCCCCGTGCAGAGGATGATGCCCAACGGCGCCTGCTCGCCGTCCTCACGTTCGTAGCGGTCCAGCCAGCGCAGATAGAGTTCCATCTGCCCTTTATAGGCGGGCTTGAATTCGCCGATCTTCAGCTCGATGGCGATCAGCCTGCGCAGACGCCGGTTGTAGAACAGCAGGTCCAGGTGGAAGTCATCGCCGTCGATCTGGATGCGCTTCTGGCGGGCGACGAAACTGAAGCCGGTGCCAAGTTCGAGCAGGAAACCCTGCATCTCGCGTAGGATCGCGCTTTCAAGGTCCTGCTCGTCCCAGCTGTCCTTGAGGCCAAGAAAATCCAGTACGTAGGGATCACGCAGTACCAGCCCTGGAGACAGCTGCTGGTTGTCGCGCAGTGCCGCCAACTCATCGGCGATGGTCTGCTCGGGTTGACTGGAAAGCGCCGTGCGCTCGTACAGCATCGAATCGATGCGCTGGCGCAGCGTGCGCACACTCCAGCCTTCGGTGGCGGCCATCTGCGCATAGAAGTCACGCTTTAGCGGATCCGCCAGCGGGATCAGTGCGATGAAGTGGGTCCAGCTCAATTGTCGTATCAGCGATACGACAATCTGCTCGTCTGCAAATGCGGTGGAGAACTGCACCATCCGGCGCAGGCTCTTCTCACCGAAGGAGGTACCGAACTCGGTCGTCAGCGCCTTGGCTATCCGGGTGAAGACAAGCTCTCCGTAGCGGGCCCGTCGGCCCCTCAACTGATCAACGTGGATGCGACGCCCGATCCGCCAGTACAACAGAGTCAGTTCGGTGTTGATGGTCCTGTGCATCCTGTTGCGCGCCGCGCAGATCAGCTCCCTGAGATCGGCCAGCAATTCCTGGCCATGCGGCAGCGTTGAACGCGAGTCATCCATGAGGGGGCCCGTCCGATGTGGATCCATGGCCGGGCTGATACCCGTTGAACGTTTACCGTCAGGCCGCACACGTGAGCAGTCCAATAGGAGAATTCACTGAATCAGCCCGTTTCGATACACCAGCCTGGCGGAAACGGGCCGTAACGGGCCAATGCGGAAATGTCGCTGGGCGAGGGCGACACTTCAGGGCGGGATCTGCGGGAGGTGAATGCGTCCGATGGCATCGCTTGCGGTCGGTCCGCAGTCCGCCAAAGAGCGGGTCCCGTCAGATCAAAGGGGGCGGACGACAATCGCCCGGCCACTGTTCCGCTACCGCTCGGGGTCGGAACCCGCAACCTGGGGTCCAAAACGACTTAATCCCCTCCGTCCCCTTTTTCTTTCAGACCCCTTCGCCCATCCGCTCCAGGCCTTCGCCGGCCAAGCGCAGGATCAGCTTTTCCAGCACCTGCTCTTCCTCGTCGCTCAGCACCGACATCAGTTTGCGGGTGATCTCGATCACCATCGGCGCGATGGTCTCGTACACCTCGAAACCGGCTGCAGACAGGGCAAGCACCGAGCGGCGGCGGTCGTCGCCGTGGGTCTCGCGCTTGATGAAGCCGCGCTCCAGCAGGCGGGCCACGGCACGGCTGACCGCCACCTTGTCCATCGCCGTGCGGTCGGAGACCTCGCTGGCCGAGGAGCCCGGGTACAGCGCCAGGATGGTGATCACCCGCCACTCGGGAATCGCCAGACCGTAACGATCGCCGTATAGCTTGGCGATGTTGCCGCTGACCCGGTTGGACAGCACGCTCAGCCGGTACGGCAGGAACTGTTCCAGGTCGAGCAGGACGTGCGAGGCACGCAGGCGGGTCGAGGCGGGATCGGGGCTCATGTTGCGGTGCACCTTGCTGGTGGTTTCAAGTGTAACTATAAGGGTTGGGTCCAGACCCTGCATTCTCGCCGGGTCCCTACCTGCCCGCACCTGGTTTGTACCGATGCGGTACCGATTCGGAGCCACGCCATGAATACCGCAGTCCCGACCGCCTCGCACCCCAACCCCGGCATGCAGGTCACCACCTTCGAGAACCCGATGGGCATCGACGGCTTCGAGTTCGTCGAATTCGCCGCCCCGGCCGGCCGTGGCCAGGAGCTGCACGAGTACTTCCGGAAGATGGGCTTCAGCGCGGTGCTCAAGCACAAGCAGCGTCCGATTACCGTCTATCGCCAGGGCGACGTCAACTTCCTGGTCAATGAAGACCCCGATTCGTTCGCCTCGGACTTCGCCGAAAAGCACGGCCCGTGCGCCTGCGGCTTCGCCATCCGCTTCAAGAAGCCGGGCCAGGAGGTCTACCAGACCGCGCTGGGCAACGGCGCCGAAGCCATCGCCTTCAAGCCGGACAGCAAGGCGGTCAGCGCGCCGGTCATCAAGGGCATCGGCGACTGCATGCTGTACCTGGTCGACCGCTACGGCAGCGCCGGCAGCATCTTCGACGGCGATTACGAGCCGATCGCAGGTGCCGACCTGCACCCGGTGGGCTTCGGCCTGACCTTCATCGACCACCTGACCCACAACCTGTACTTCGGCAACATGCAGCAGTGGTCGGACTACTACGAACGCCTGTTCAACTTCCGCGAGATCCGCTACTTCGACATCAAGGGCCTGAAGACCGGCCTGGTGTCCAAGGCGATGACCGCGCCGGACGGCATCGTGCGCATCCCGCTGAACGAATCGTCCGACCCGAAGAGCCAGATCAACGAGTATCTGGACGCGTACAAGGGCGAGGGCATCCAGCACATCGCCTGCTTCACCGAGAACATCTACGAGACCGTCGAAGCGATGCGCGCGCAGGGCGTGGATTTCCTCGATACGCCGGAGACCTACTTCGACGTGATCGACCAGCGCGTGCCGAACCACGGTGAAGACGTGGCGCGCCTGGCCAAGAACAAGATCCTGATCGATGCCGATCCGGAAACCCACCAGCGCAAGCTGCTGCAGATCTTCACCCAGAACTGCATCGGCCCGATCTTCTTCGAGATCATCCAGCGCAAGGGCAACGAAGGTTTCGGCGAAGGCAACTTCACCGCGCTGTTCGAAAGCATCGAGCGCGACCAGATCCGCCGCGGCGTGCTGTAAGGTCTGCAGGCAATGTCGGCCTCCCGCCGACATTGCCTGTCCGAATGGTAGTGCCGGCCGCTGGCCGGCAATCTCTGGAGTTTCCATGTCCACCGCCATCACCGCCCGCGGCTACCAGTCCGGTTTCGGCAACGAATTCGCCACCGAGGCCGTCGCCGGCGCGCTGCCGGTCGGGCAGAACTCGCCGCAGAAGGTGGCCCACGGCCTGTACGCCGAACAGCTGACCGGCACCGCCTTCACCGCGCCGCGCGGCAGCAACCGCCGCAGCTGGCTGTACCGGATCCGCCCGGCGGTGACCCATGGCGAATTCACGCCGTTCGCGCAGTCGCAGCTGCAGTGCGATTTCGGCGCTCAACCGGCTTCGCCGAACCAGCTGCGCTGGAGCCCGCTGCCGCTGCCGGAACTGCCGACCGACTTCGTCGAGGGCCTGTACACGATGGGCGGCAACGGCTCGCCCGATGCGCATGCCGGCGTGGGCATCCACCTCTACGCCGCCAACCGCGACATGGTCGGCCGCTACTTCTACGATGCCGATGGCGAGCTGCTGATCGTGCCGCAGCTGGGCGGCCTGCGCCTGCTGACCGAGCTGGGCGTGATCGAGATCGAGCCGCAGCAGATCGCGGTGATCCCGCGCGGCGTGCGCTTCCGCGTCGAACTGCCCGATGGCCCGAGCCGCGGCTACATCTGCGAAAACTACGGTGCGCTGCTGAAACTGCCGGACCTCGGTCCGATCGGTTCCAACGGCCTGGCCAACCCGCGCGACTTCGAAACCCCGCACGCGGCGTTCGAGGATGTCGATGGTGATTTCGAGCTGATCGCCAAGTTCGAGGGCCGCCTGTGGCGTGCGCCGATCGACCATTCGCCGCTGGACGTGGTGGCCTGGCATGGCAATTACGCGCCGTACCGCTACGACCTGCGCCGCTTCAACACCATCGGTTCGATCAGCTACGACCACCCGGATCCGTCGATCTTCCTGGTGCTGCATTCGCCCAGCGACACGCCGGGCACCAGCAACATGGATTTCGCGATCTTCCCGCCGCGCTGGCTGGTGGCGCAGAACACGTTCCGCCCGCCGTGGTTCCACCGCAACATCGCCAGCGAGTTCATGGGTCTGGTGCATGGCGCCTACGACGCCAAGGCCGAAGGCTTCGTGCCGGGCGGCGCGTCGCTGCACAACTGCATGAGTGGCCACGGTCCGGATGCGCCGACCTTCGACAAGGCCTCCAATGCCGATCTGTCCAAGGCGGACGTGATCAAGGACACGATGGCCTTCATGTTCGAGACACGCGCGGTGATCCGCCCGACCGCGCAGGCCTTGGCGGCCGGCCATCGCCAGGGCGATTACCAGCAGTGCTGGAACGGGCTGCGCAACAACTTCCGCTGACCCGGAAAAGGGGACGGAGGGGATTAAGTCGCAAACAGCGCACGTGTGCTTGAAACGACTTAATCCCCTCCGTCCCCTTTTTCTTCAAGCGGCCTCGGCGAATGCGTCGCAATGCTCCAGCGGCAGCGCCTCCAGCAGGCGTTGCCGCACGCGCTGGCAGTAGCCGTCCGAGGTCAGCGCGGGCAGCATCTGCATCGCCGACTGCAGCCGCTGCAGCACCTCGTCTTCCGCACGCGCCTGCTGCAGGTCGCGGAACAGCGCCGCCGCCTGCGGGTGGCGCTGCATTTCCAGGATGCCCAGCACGTAGATGCGCGCGGCCACCAGCGAGCGGCGGCGTTCGACCGGTGTGGCAGTCGCTGCAGCCGGAGCCGGTGCTGCAGCAACCGGTTCGGGTGCGATGACAGTGCTGGGGGAGGGCGTGGGCGTCGCAGTGGCCTGCCCTGTGCTCAGGTAGCCCGCCTGCACCAGCTGGATGACCATCGCCGGCGCCTCCGCACCGAGCAGGCCGGTCAGTTCGGCGATGCTGCGCTGGCCGTCGCACAGGATCAGCAGCCGGCGCTGGCGCATGTCCAGCGGCGCGCGGTGGGCCTGCAGCGCGGTTCGGGCGAGATCGGTCTTGCGCGGTTGCATGGGAGGGACAGCCAAGTCGGTGCACGCCGAGCCTGAACGAAGGCGATGAAACCGCGATGACAATGCAGCGCCTGCACGCACCTTGCGCTAGCGTGCAGCCACCTTCGTGCCAGGGAACCGCACCGATGAAGCACCTCCCGATTGCTGGTCTGTTGCTGCTGTCGCTCGCCGCCTGCAGCCGCAATGCCGAAGCACCCGCCGCGGCCGACGCCACCACGCCATCCAGCGCAGGCGCCTCCGCCAGCCCGGCAGCCACACCCATTGCAGCCGCGGAACCGGGCCCGGCACGCCTGGATGGCTTCGCCGGCGCGATGCTGGGCACCGGCATCGCCGAGGTCCGCAGCGGCTTCGGCGCGCCACTGCAGGGGCTGGGTGCCGACGCCAGCGGCACGCCGCTGCCGGCCGACGACAGCAACGACGGCTGCTATTTCCTGCATCCGCAGGACGCCGAAGACCCGCGCCTGATGATCGAAGGTCGCAAGCTGGTGCGCTATGACGTGCGCAGCCCCGCGATCACCGCACCGGGTGGCGGCAAGGTCGGCATGACCCTCGGCGAGCTGCAGGTGCTGTACCCCGAGCGCGCCGACGTCGGCCCTGACAAATACGACGAGAAGGCCCAACACCTGCGCGTGCGCCCGGCGCAGGACGGCGCTGCGGTGATCGACTTTGCGCTTGGCGCTGATGGCCGGGTGAGTGCATGGCGGGTCGGGCAGACCCCGCAGGTCGATTATGTGGAAGGCTGTGGCTGATCCTTGATCCACGGCCCAGCCATGCGCGCGGGGCCAGCGTAGAATCGCGCCACGACCGCTGGGGGAGTGCTCGATGATCGCTATTGCCATTGCCTGGTTCCTGCTCGGCCTGCTGTTGCTGGCGCTGGGCGGGGACTCCATCGTCAAGGCCGTGTCCGGCCTGGCCCAGCGCTTCGGGGCCAGCCCGTTCACTGCGGGCCTGCTGTTGCTCGGGGTGGCCACCTCGTTGCCGGAACTGGCGGTCAACGCGCGCGCGCTGGCGGTCGGCCAACCCGAGCTGGCGCTGGGCAATGCAGTAGGCAGCAGCATCGTCAACGTGGGCCTGACCCTGGCCATGGCGGCGATCGCCGCCCCGCTGCTGCTGCGCGCGCGCCTGCAGACGGTGCTGTGGTGGTCGCTGCTGGCAGCGGGCGTGCTGCTGATCCTGTTCGGGCTGGATGGGCGCCTGGTGCGCTGGGAGGGTGGCGTGCTGGTGGCCGGCTTCATCGTCGTGCAGGTGCTGCTGCTGCGCCGTGGCCGCAGCGAGAGCGCGGACGTGCAGGCGACCATCGCCGAGTCCGCCTTGAGCCGCACCAGCCTGCCATTGAACGTGCTGCGCGTGCTGATCGCGGCGTTGACCCTGTACTGGGGCGCGCGCCTGGTGGTGGGTGCCGCAGCGGACTTCGGTGCGGCGCTGGGCTGGACGCCACTGCTGGTCGGCCTGCTGCCAGTGGCAATCGGCACCGCATTGCCGGAGGTGGCCACCGCCATCGCCGCCGCGCGTCGCGGTCACGGCGACATGGTGCTGGGGCACGTGCTGGGCTCCAGCGTGGTCAACCTGCTGCTGGTGATCGGCGCGATGGCGATGCTGCAGCCGCTGGCGCTGCCGGCCTCGTTCGTACGCCTGGAACTGCCGGCGCTGCTGGCCTTCGCACTGGTGCTGTACCCCATGCTGCGCGGCGATCTGAAGATCAGCCGCGGCGAAGGCGGGATCCTGCTGGTCGCGTTCACGGGCTGGTTCGTGCTGGAACTGCTGCTGGTGGGCGCACCGGCGTTGTAGATCCACGCCATGCGTGGATGCGGTTGGTTCCGTGCCGACCAAGGTCGGCATCCACCACCGATTACCCGGTAGCTGCCAACCTTGGTTGGCACTCGGGGAAACAAGGCGCCGACCAAGGTCGGCCTCTACCGGATTTACCGGTTCTGCGTGGTCTCTTCTTCCCGCACCGGTTCCGGCGGCGGCAGCTGCTCTTCGGCAGCCGGCTCGTTGCCGGGCAGGCTGGGGCGGGTTTCCATCAGCAGCGACAGCGCGGCCTTGGCCATCATGTGTGCGCTGATCGGTGCAGTGATGAACAGGAACACGGTGATCAGCAGCTCGCGCGGCTGCGGGTCCTGGCCGAGGAAGATGTGGTAGCACACCGAACACACCAGTACGCAGCCCACGCCCAGCGTGCTGGCCTTGGTCGGTGCGTGCAGCCGCTTGAAGAAGGTGGACAGCTTCACCAGGCCCAGTGCGCCGACCAGGATGAAGAAGCAGCCGAACAGCAGCAGGATCGACAGGCCGATCTGGATCGCAGTGATCATTCGACGATGTCCCGGCGCAGCACGAACTTGCTCAGCACCACGGTGCTGCCGAAGCCGAGCATGGCGATGACCAGTGCGGCTTCGAAATAGATCGCTGAGTTGAGGTACATGCCGAACAGCATCAGCTCTGCAATGGCAGTCACCGACAGGGTGTCCAGCGCGAGGATGCGGTCGGGCACGGTCGGGCCGCGCAGCAGGCGCCAGGTGGCCAGCAGCATCGCCAGCCCGACCACGTGCATGCACACCACCAGCGTGGTCTGGATGATCTGGAATCCAGTCATGGGAAGATCTCCATCAACGGGGCTTCGTAACGTCGCTTGATCGTGTCGATCAGGTCCTGCGGGTCCTCCAGGTGCAGCACGTGCACCAGCAGGAACCTGCGGTCGTCGCTGAGCGCGGCCGATACCGTGCCCGGGGTCAGGGTGATCATGCTGGTCAGCGCGGCGATGCCGTGGATGTTGGCGATGTCCAGCGGCAGCCAGATGAAACCCGGGTGGATGTTCTTCTCCGGGCCCAGTACCTGGATCGCCACGCGGATGTTGGACATCAGGATGTCCCACAGGGTCACACACAGCAGCTTGGGCAGCGGGCGCAGGGTGCCGATGCGGGCGAACTCGCGGTCCAGGCGCGCGGCGAACAGCGGCACCACCACGCCCAGCACCAGCCCCAGCACGAACTGGCCGAGGGTGAAGCTGTCGGACATCAGCAGCCAGAACGCCACCACCATGATGCTGAGCATCGGCGAGGGAATGATGCGGCGGAACAGGGAACGCTGGGCGGTCATGGCTGGCGGATCTCCGGCGGGGTCGCACGCACCTGCTGCACATACTCGCTGGGGTGCAGCAGCTGTGCAGCGGTGGCGTCGGTGTAGCGCATCAGCGGTGCAGCGGCCAGGGTCATGCCGATGCCATAGGCCAGCAGGATGCAGGCCGCGTACAGCTCGACCCGGCGCAGGCGTGCCTTGCGCGGCTTCGGTGCATCGGCCTCGACCGGCGGCACGCGCCAGAACAGGCGGATGCCGCCGCGGGTCAGGCCCATGATCACCAGCAGGCTGCTGACCAGCACCGCGGTCCACACGGGCCCGGTGTACTGCGCCGGCATGCCGGCCAGCAGCGCGGCCTTGGCCAGGAAACCGGACAGCGGCGGCAGGCCGGCCACCGACACCGCGCCGATCAGGAACAGCACCGCCGGGGTTTCCTTGCCCGGCATCGGCGCGACCACTTCCTTGCGGTCGCTGGCGCCACCGCGACGGCGGCGGATCAGGTCGGCAATCAGGAACAGTGCGGCGGCGACGAAGCTGCTGTGCGGCAGGTAGTACAGGCCGGCGGACAGCACCTGCGGCGTGCCTACCGAGAAGGCGATGAACAGCGTGGCTGCCGAGACGATCACCAGGTACGAGATCAGCACGCGCAGGCGGGTCGCGGCCAGCGCACCGAGGCCGCCAAGCACCAGCGTTGCCACGCCGGCCCACAGCAGCCAGTCGCGGCCGTAGCCGGCCATCACACCGGCATCGTCGCCGAACCACAGCATCTGGATGCGCAGCACCGAGTACAGGCCGACCTTGGTCATGATCGCGAACAGGGCGGCGACTGCAGCCGGTGCGCGCGAATAGGCTTCCGGCAGCCACAGGTACAGCGGCATCAATGCGGCCTTGGCGCAGAACACCAGCAGCAACAGGCCCATCGTCGCTTTCACCAGGGTCAACTGCGCCGGCGGCACCTCGGCGATGCGCTGCGACAGCTCGGCCATGTTCAGCGAGCCCAGCGAGGCGTACAGCAGGCCCAGTGCGATCAGGAACAACGTCGAGGCGGTGACGTTGAACACCACGTAGTGCAGGCCGATGCGCATGCGCAGGCCGCGGCCGCCACTGAGCAGCAGGCCGTAGGAGGCGATCAGCATCACCTCGAAGAACACGAACAGGTTGAAGATGTCGCCGGTCAGGAACGCGCCATTGAGGCCGACCAGCTGGAACTGGAACAGTGCATGGAAGTGCGGTGCGCGACGGTCCCAGCCCGAGCAGGCATGCAGCAGGCAGGGAATGGCCAGCAGCAGGGTGGTCAGCAGCATCCACGCCGACAGCCGGTCGGCCACCAGCGCGATGCCCAGCCGCGACGGCCAGTCGCCCAGCAGGTAGACGTTGATGTCACCGCCCACGGTCGATGCGAACAGCAGGCCCACCGCCAGCGCCAGCGCCGACAGCGAGGTCCAGGCCACCGTGCGCTGCACCCTGGGGCCATAGCGGCGGTGCTCGACGAACAGCGACAGTGCGGCACCGAGCAGCGGAATCAGGATCGGCAGGATCACCAGATGGTTCATGCGCGATCCTCGCCCTGGCGCGGCGGCGCGTCGTCGCCTGGTCCGGTTTCGTCAGGTTCGTGGGCGTCCACATGGTCGCTGTGGTTGTCGCTGCGGCTGCGCATGGCCAGCACGATGCTGACGGCGGTCATCGCGAAGGCGATCACGATCGCGGTCAGCACCAGGGCCTGCGGCAGCGGGTCGGTGTAGTTGCCGAGGTGGCTGTCCACGCCTTCCTGCAGCACCGGCGCCTTGCCCAGCACCACGCGGCCACCGGCGAAGATCAGCAGGTTGGTCGCATAGGACAGGAAGGTCATGCCGAGGATCACGTCGAAGCTGCGCGCACGCAGCAGCAGGTAGATGCCGATCGCGGTCAGCACGCCGATCGCGGTAGCCAGGGCCAGTTCCATCAGTGCATCTCCCCGGTGCGTGCCGAACGGCGTTGCAGGTCGATCTCACCCTTGCGGGCGGTACGGGTACGCGACGGCTTGATCGTGCCCATCATCGACAGCATCAGCATGGCGCCACCGAACACCACCAGGTACACGCCGATGTCGAAGCCGATGGCGCTGGCCAGTGGCACGTCACCGATCAGCGGCAGGTGCAGGTCGAGGTGGCCGCTGGTCAGGAACGGCACGCCGAACAGCATCGACGCGCTGCCGCTGAGCAGGGCGATCAACAGGCCCGTGCCGATGCAGCGGATGTAGTCGAAGCCGAAGCGCGATTCCACCGACGCGGTGCCCTGGATCACGTACTGGATCAGCAGCGGCACCGCCAGCACCAGGCCGGCGATGAAGCCACCGCCCGGCGCGTTGTGGCCGCGCAGGAACAGGAAGATCGATACGGTCAGGGTCAGCGGGAACATGATCTGCGCCAGGTCGGCCGGCACCGGCAGCTTGATCGGCGGGCCGGGCATGATCTGCTCCGGCGCCATGCGGGTGCGCCGCAGCAGCGCGTGCACCACCAGCGCGGCGATGCCGAACACGGTGATCTCGCCGAAGGTATCGAAGCCGCGGAAGTCGACCAGGATCACGTTGACCACGTTCTGGCCGTACGCCTCGGGCAGTGCCCGGCCCAGCAGCTCGCCGGCCATGGTGTTCGGCGGCAGGGTCATCGCGGAGTACGCCAGCGCGCCAAGGCCGGCACCGGCGATGATCGCGATCACCGCATCACGGCGCTTGCGCCAGCGCGGCCGCTCCGGCCCGGACTGCGCGGGCAGGTAGTTCATGCCCAGCAGCATCAGCACCAGGGTCACCATCTCCACCAGCAGCTGGGTCAGGGCGAGGTCGGGCGCGGACAGGAACACGAAGGTCAGCGCCACCATCAGGCCGACGCCGCCGACCAGCAGCACCGCCAGCAGGCGCTGCTTGTAGACGCGCAGGGTGGCGACCGCACAGGCCATCATCACCAGCCACAGCGCCCAGCCCAGCAGCGGGATCGGCTGCGGCGCGGTCCAGTTCGGCGAGGCCGGATTGGCCACGAATGGTGCGGCGGCGACCACGATCGCCACCAGCACCAGGCCCAGCAGCATGCGCTGCAGGCTGCCGTTGGCGATGCCGTTGGTCAGGCGCATGGCCAGCGCGGAAAGCGCATCCAGCTGCGCATGGAACACGTTGCGGCCGGTGGTGCGGGTTTCCACGCCGTGCAGATTGATCAGCCTGCGCAGGCCGAAGTACAGCGCCACGCCACCGACCACGCCGATCGCACTCATTGCCAGCGGCAGGTTGAAACCGTGCCATACCGCCAGGCTGTACTCGGGCATGGCATTGCCGAGGATCGAGGCCGCGGCGGCATGCAGCACCGGCGCCACGGTCAGTGCCGGGGCGATGCCCACCGCCACGCAGATCACCACCAGCAGTTCCACCGGCACCTTCATCCAGCGCGGCGGCTCATGCGGCACGCGGTCGAGGTCGTGCGGGCCGGGGCCGAAGAAGGTGTCGTGCACGAAGCGCAGGCTGTAGGCCACGCCGAACACACCGGCCAGCAGCGCCGCGATCGACACCGCCGTGCGCATGGCGCCCGGGCCGCCGCCGGCGGTCAGCGCTTCGGCGAACAGCATTTCCTTGGACAGGAAGCCGTTGAGCAGCGGGATGCCGGCCATCGCCAGCGAGGCGATGATCGCCAGCGCGCTGGTGAACGGCATCAGCCTGCGCAGGCCGCCCAGCTTGCGCATGTCACGGGTGCCGGTTTCGTGGTCGATGATGCCGGCGGCCATGAACAGCGAGGCCTTGAAGGTGGCGTGGTTGAGGATGTGGAACACGCCGGCCACCACCGCCATCGGCGTGGACAGGCCGAACAGCAGGGTGATCAGGCCAAGGTGGGAAATGGTCGAGTACGCCAGCAGGCCTTTCAGGTCGTGCTGGAAGATCGCATTCCAGGCACCGATCAGCAGGGTCAGCGCGCCGATGCCACTGACCGTGTAGAAGAACAGGTCGCTGCCGGCCAGCGCCGGGTGCAGGCGTGCCAGCAGGAACACGCCGGCCTTCACCATGGTGGCCGAATGCAGGTAGGCCGAGACCGGCGTGGGCGCCGCCATCGCGTGCGGCAGCCAGAAGTGGAACGGGAACTGCGCGCTCTTGGTGAAGATGCCGGCCAGCACCAGGAACAGGGCGTAGGGGTACAGCGCGCTGGCGCGGATCTGCTCGCCGGCGGCCAGCACCACGTCCAGGTCGAAGCTGCCGACGATGCGGCCGATCAGCAGCACGCCACCGAGCAGGGCCAGGCCACCGCCGCCGGTGATCACCAGCGCCATGCGTGCGCCCTCGCGGGCGTCCTGGCGGTGCGACCAGAAGCCGATCAGCAGGAACGAGCTGATGCTGGTCATTTCCCAGAAGATCATCAGCAACAGCAGGTTGCCCGACAGCACCATGCCCAGCATGGCGCCCATGAACAGCAGCAGGTAGCAGTAGAAGCGGTGGGCGTTGTCCTGCTGGCTCAGGTAGTAGCGCGCATACAGCACCACCAGCGCGCCGATGCCGAGCACCAGCCCGGCGAACATCCAGGCCAGCCCGTCCAGGCGCAGGGTGAAGTCCAGGCCGATCTGCGGCAGCCAAGGGACCATCGTCCGCACCACCTGGCCGTCGAGCACCGACGGGGTCAGCCAGCCGAGGATGGCCAGCCCGCCCAACGGCGCCAGCGCCGCCAGCCAGGCAGCAGTCGAGCGCGAACTACGGGGGAAGGCCGCAACAGCCGCTGCCATCAGGAACGGCAGGGCCAGCAGCAGGGGCAGGCTGGGGAGCATGCAGGGAATCCATGATTCACGAGCAGGTCAGGGAGGATAACAGGCTGCGAAATGTCGCCGAAACCCATCGAACAGCGATCAATTGCATGTAACGTCCGCTGATTCATTTTTTCTGCAGCGCAGCATCACGTTGCTGCGGTCCCTCCCCGGTTGCCCTCGGGGGACACCCTACGCCCACGCAGGGAGACCGCAGGCCCTGTCGCACAGGGGCTGCCGTCGACGGGCGGGCGATGGGGAACGGATCACCGGTGCAGGCTGGCAGGGCCGTCGTGGAGTGCGGGTGACGGAATCTGCCCGTTCAGGAAACGAGGGGCGCGGTCGGCCACGGGCAGGTCAGTAGCGCCAGTCGAGCTTGCGGTAGAACTTGGCCATCACCCAGGCCGGGCCGATCAGCAGGTAGGTCAGGTCGGTCAGGAAGCTGGGCTTGCGGCCCTCGAACTTGTGACCGATGAACTGCGCGATCCAGGCCACAACGAACACGCCCACCGCCAGCCAGAACAGATTGTGCAGGCCGATCTCGGCCTCCAGCAGGCGGCACAGGCAGCCGAACACGAAGAACTGGATGAGCATGCCGATGCCCAGCGGGCGCGACAGCTTGTTGTAGAAGCACCAGGCGCTGAACATCGCGAACGCCGACCAGATGCCGTACTGGAGCCAGGTGATCAGTGGCGGCAGGCACCACAGCAGGGCCACCACCGACCACAGGATTGCCGGTACCGCCACCACGTGGATGCGCTGGTTGATCACATTGCGGTGGTCGTCGGAATAACTGGCGAAATAGCGGTCGATCGGCCGCGCAAGCTCGGTGGATGTCTGCATGCTGCGTTGCTTCCTCGGACAACGGTAGTGCCGGCCGCTGGCCGGCAAGCCAGAGCATAGCCGAGTTCGCGAGGTTGCCGGCCAGCGGCCGGCACTACCCCAGGCAACCGGCAGTAGAGCCAGGCCATGCCTGGCTGCAGGTTCGCGAGGTTGCCGGCCAGCGGCCGGCGGTACCGCATTCAGAACGCCCCCAGCCAGACCGGCCGGGGGCGCAGGGGATCAGTCGACGCTGATCCCGGCCAGGCGCTGCAGCGCCTCGGCGTACTTGGCGCGGGTGCGCTCGATGATCTCGGCCGGGATGGTCGGGCCCGGGGCGGTCTTGCCCCAGTCCAGCGTCTCCAGGTAATCGCGCACGAACTGCTTGTCGTAGCTCGGCGGGCTGGTGCCCACCTCGTACTCATCGGCCGGCCAGTAACGCGAGGAATCCGGCGTCAGCATCTCGTCCATGATGTACAGGCGGCCATCGGCATCGGTACCGAACTCGAACTTGGTATCGGCCAGGATGATGCCGCGCTCGCGGGCGTAATCGGCGGCGAACTTGTAGATGCGCAGGGTGGCGTCGCGCACGCGCTCGGCCATCTCGGCACCGACCTGCTTCACCATCGCATCGAAATCGATGTTCTCGTCATGGTCGCCCACGGCGGCCTTGGTCGAGGGGGTGAAGATCGGCTCGGGCAGCTGCTCGGCCTGGCGCAGGCCGTCCGGCAGGTCGATGCCGCTGACCTTGCCGGTGCGCTGGTAGTCCTTCCAGCCGCTGCCGATCAGGTAACCGCGGGCGATCGCTTCCACCGGCACCGGCTTCAGCTTGCGGGTGACTACCGCGCGCTTGGCGTACAGGGCCGGGTCCACGCCTTCGGGCAGCACGCTGGCCACGTCGATGCCGGTCAGGTGGTTGGGCATCAGGTGCGCGGTCTTGGCGAACCAGAAGTTGGAGACCTGGCAGAGCATCTCGCCCTTGCCCGGGATCGGGTCGGGCAGGACCACGTCGAACGCCGACAGGCGATCGGTGGCCACCATCAGCAGGTATTCGCCCGGCGGGGTTCCGGCTGGCAGCCGCTCGCGCGGGATATCGAACACATCACGCACCTTGCCGCGATGGCGCAAGGGCAGGCCGGGGAGATCGGATTGCAACAGCGTGGTTGGCACGGGCACTCCTGGGGCGTTGTCGATACGGCTGCTGCCCAACGGACCCGGCGGGCCCGCTGACCAGCGGGCGGCCTAGTGTAAAGCGGTCCGGGCCCGCTGTGACGTAAAATGAGCGTCCATTTCGTCGGTCGACCCCGGAGCGCCATGCGCTGGTACGGAAAACTGCTCGGATTCATCGCCGGCGCCCTGCTGTTCCGGCCCAATCCGCTGTTCGGCGCGGTGGTCGGCCTGTTGATCGGCCACGCCTTCGACTCGGACTGGTTCCGCCTGAACAAGGAGAACCCGTACCGGGAGCTGGGGCTGACCTCCGAGGCCACCGATGCCGAGGTCGAGCGCGCCTACCGCAGGCTGATCTCGCAGTACCACCCCGACAAGCTCGGCGGCGCCGCCCCCGAGCTGCAGCAGCAGGCCGAGCAGAAGTCGCGGCGGATCAATGCCGCCTACGACCGCATCAAGACCCTGCGCAAGCGCTGACCCACTTTCCCCTCATTGCAAGGCCCGGCCATGTCCAACTGCCTCATCGCCCCCTCCATCCTGTCCGCCAACTTCGCCCGCCTCGGCGAGGAAGTCGACAACGTCCTCGCCGCCGGCGCGGACTGGGTCCACTTCGATGTGATGGACAACCACTACGTGCCGAACCTGACCATCGGCCCGATGGTCTGCCAGGCCCTGCGCAAGCACGGCGTGACCGCGCCGATCGACGTGCACCTGATGGTCGAGCCGGTGGACCGCATCATCCCGGACTTCGCCGAAGCCGGTGCCACCTACATCAGCTTCCACCCGGAAGCGAGCCGCCACGTGCACCGCACCATCCAGCTGATCCGCTCGCTGGGCTGCAAGCCGGGCATCGTGCTCAATCCGGCCACGCCGGTGGACATCCTCGACTGGGTGCTGGATGACCTGGACCTGGTGCTGCTGATGTCGGTCAACCCGGGCTTCGGTGGCCAGGCCTTCATTCCCTCGGCGCTGGACAAGCTGCGCGTGGTGCGCAAGATGATCGACGCCAGCGGCAAGGACATCCGCCTGGAGATCGACGGCGGCGTGAAGGCCGACAACATCGGCGAGATCGCCGCCGCCGGCGCCGATACCTTCGTTGCCGGCTCGGCCATCTTCAATGCCAAGACCAGCTACCAGGACGTGATCGCGCAGATGCGCGCGAATGTCGCTGCGGCACGCTGACAAAAAGGGGACGGAGGGGATTAAGCTCGCCTGATTCCCTCCGTCTCCCTTTTCCGCCCATGGCTCTGTTGAACATCCGTCCGGCCACTGTGGCCGATGCCGGCCTGATCCTGCATTTCATCCGCGAACTGGCCATCTACGAGAAGGCCGAGCATTCGGTGCAGACCGATGAGATCGGCATCGCCGAGAGCCTGTTCGGTGCCGATGCCACGGCGCGCGCGCTGATCTGCGAAGCCGACGGCGAGCCCATTGGTTACGCCGTGTATTTCTACAACTACTCGACTTGGCTGGGCCGCAAGGGCATCTACCTGGAAGACCTGTATGTCAGCCAGGAAAAGCGCGGCGGCGGTGCCGGCAAGGCGCTGCTGAAGTACATCGCACGCCAGGCCGTGGCCGAAGGCTGCGGCCGTTTCGAATGGTCGGTGCTGGACTGGAACACCCCGGCCATCGAGTTCTACACCGCCGCTGGTGCCACGCCGCAGGACGAGTGGACGGTGTACCGGCTGCAGGGCCAGGCGTTGCACAAGTTCGCCAACGGCTGAGGCGAGGTGCATCCACGCATGGCGTGGATCTACCCACCTGGTGTGTGCGAACCGCAACCCGGTGGGTGCGAACCTTGGTTCGCACGCCCTCCGAGCTCCGAAAAAAAAGCCACGCCAATCACTGGCGTGGCCTCGCTGCATGCGTGGGAGGCTGATCCTGCCTCCATCCGTCGTCCCTGCTATGGCCTTCCATTCTCCAGCAGCTGAATGACACCTGCGTGACATTCACTGCGGACAAACGGCGCATTGCTAGCCTGTGCCACCCCCGTCCTGGAAGCACCGCATGACCACCCCGCGCTGGCGCCTGATCCTCAACGGAAAATCCGCAGGCAATGACGCGCTGCGCGACGCGGTCGGTCATTGGCGTGGGCAAGGCGTGCAGCTGGACGTGCGGGTGACCTGGGAGGACGGTGACGCCGAGCGCTACGTGGCCGAGGCCATCGATCATGGCGTGGACGTGATCGTCGCTGCCGGTGGTGATGGCACGCTCAGTGCCGTGGCCGAGACGCTGGCGCACCGTGAGGAAGCGGCAGATGCGTTGCCCTCGCTTGCACTGATTCCGATGGGGACCGCCAACGACTTCGCGACTGCGGCCGGCATCCCGACCGAGCCGAAGGCGGCCTTGGCCTTGATCGCGCAGGCGGTGCCGCACGCCATCGATCTGCTGCGCGTGGACGCCGATGGCACGCCCTGGTGGTGCGCCAATCTCGCCAGCGGGGGCTTCGGCACGCAGGTGACGGTGGAGACCGATGCCGGCTTGAAGAAGATGCTGGGCGGGCTGGCGTATGTGATCACCGGCATCGCCAAGCTGGGGCGGATCGAGCCGATCCATGCGCGCCTGTCAGGTCCGGATTTCGCATGGGAGGGCGACTTCATCGCGCTCGGCATCGGCAATGGCCGCCAGGCCGGTGGTGGCCAGCAGTTGTGCCCGCAGGCACTGATCGATGATGGGCAGCTGGACGTGACGGTGCTTCCGGAGCTGGAGGGTGAAGTCACCGCCACGCTCGGCCAGATGCTGAAGTCGGGCACCCAGGCCGCACTGGAACAGCTGGCCACGCGCGCGCGCCTGCCGTGGCTGCAGGTGGAATCCGAGCGCCCGTTGACGCTCAACCTGGACGGCGAACCGGTACAGGCCCGCCAGTTCCGCATCGCGTGCGTGCCGGGCAGGGTGCGGATGCATCTGCCGACCGGATGCCCGTTGCTTGCTGGGGCCTCTGCTGAGAATGCCCCGGCGTAGCGCCGGTCTCCCTGGCCGCCCCGGGGCGGCCCGTGGTTCAGTTTCACAGGGTTCCCCTCCCGTCCAAGCTGCGATACAGTCAAGGGGTGTCCAGCCTGACGACCCCGCATACCCTTTCTTCCGCACGCCGTTGGTGGCGATGGTGGCCCGTTGCCGTCGTCCGCCCCCATAACGCTGTGTCCCGGAAGGAAAGTCGTCTTGAACTCGCACGCTCAGTTTCAGCTGCAGGCCGCTGAAGGCCACACCCATATTCCCGTCGTCCGTGAAGTGCTGTCCGACCTGGACACGCCGCTTTCGGTCTATCTGAAGCTCGCCGACGGCCCCAATACCTACCTGTTTGAATCCGTCGAAGGCGGCGAGCGTTTTGGTCGTTACTCGATCATCGGCCTGCCGGCGCGTCGCGTGTACGCCTTCCACGGCCACACGCTGACCGTGCGCGAAGACGGCCAGGTGGTGGAAACCCGCGAGGTGGCCGACCCGTTCGCCGAAGTCGAGGCGCTGCGCAGCGCCCACTCGGTACCCAAGCTGGAAGGCCTGCCGGGCTTCACCGGCGGCCTGGTCGGCTGGTTCGGTTTCGAGTGCATCGGCTACATCGAACCGCGCCTGGCGCCGCCGGCCGGCCGCGATGAGCTGGGCACGCCGGACATCCTGCTGCTGGACTCCAACGAGCTGGCGGTGTTCGACAACCTCAAGGGCCGGCTGTACCTGATCGTGCATGCCGATCCGCGTGTCGACGGTGCCTTCGAGCAGGCCCAGGCACGCCTGGATGCATTGACCGCCAAGCTGCGCGCACCGGGGGCCGGCTATCCCGCGCCGCTCAACAGCGACGTGCTGGACGAGTCCGATTTCGTCTCCGGCTTCACCCGCGAAGGCTTCGTCGATGCGGTCCAGCGCAGCAAGGAATACATCCGTGCCGGCGACATCTTCCAGGTGGTGCTGAGCCAGCGCCTGAGCGTGCCGTTCAAGGCGCGCCCGGTGGATGTGTACCGCGCGCTGCGCGCATTGAATCCCTCGCCGTACATGTATTTCCTCGATGTCGGCGACCTGCAGGTGGTCGGTTCCTCGCCGGAAATCCTGGTGCGCCTGCAGGATGGCGAAGTCACCGTGCGTCCAATCGCCGGCACGCGTCCGCGCGGTGCGACCGTCGAGCAGGACCTGGCGCTGGAAGCCGAGCTGCTGGCCGATCCGAAGGAACGTGCCGAGCACCTGATGCTGATCGACCTCGGCCGCAACGATGCTGGTCGCGTATCGAAGGCCGGCACCGTGGAAGTGGGCGAGCAGTTCGTGATCGAGCGCTACAGCCACGTCATGCATATCGTCAGCGAAGTGACCGGGCAGCTGCAGCCGGGCCTGAGCTACGCCGACGTGCTGCGCGCCACCTTCCCGGCCGGCACCGTCAGCGGTGCGCCGAAGATCCGTGCGCTGGAAGTGATCCGCGAGCTGGAACCGATCAAGCGCAATGTCTACGCCGGCAGCATCGGCTACATCGGTTGGCACGGCGATGCCGATACCGCGATCGCGATCCGCACCGCGGTGATCAAGGATGGCCGCCTGTACGTGCAGGCCGGCGCCGGCATCGTCTACGACTCGGACCCGGACAAGGAATGGGACGAGACGATGAACAAGGGCCGCGCGCTGTTCCGCGCCGTCGCCCAGGCCGCCAAGGGCCTGTAAGCCTGCCTCGCCACGGCCGCTGCGCCGTGGTCGTTCCGCCGTTCCCGTTCAAGACAAGGAGTACTGCATGAAGCTGCTGAGCGCATTGCTGTGGTCGTCACTGCTGGCCACGATGGCCCCGTCTGCGTGGGCGCAGGCCAATACCATTCCCTCGCAGCCGCACCTGCTGGTGAAGGGCGAGGCGCGCCGCGTGGTGATGCCGGACCGGTTCGGCCTGCAGTTGAACATCGAAGAGACCGACATGGATGCCGACGCCGCGCGCCGCCGCGTGCAGGACAACGTCGCGCGCGTGCTGGCGCTGTTCAAGCAGAACAAGGCGGTGGAAGGCAGCGTGCGTGCGGACAATCTGCGGATTGGTCCAGCCCATCGCTACGACAATGGCAAGCAGGTCTTCATCGGTACCCGCGTGGCGCGCCAGCTGCGTGCGAGCTTCGCCAGTGTGCAGGCCATGCAGGCAACGCTGGCTGCACTGAAGGCCAACGAGAACCTGCAGGTCAGCAGCGTGGCCCCGACCTACTCGGGCGAAGTGGCGCTGCGCCGCGAACTCAAGGGCGAGGCCGCGGCCAGGACCCGCGAGTCCGCACAGGGCCTGGCCAAGGCCTACGGCACCCAGCTGCGAGGCCTGTACAGCATCTCCGACGTGGCCCCGGACTTCGCCTATGGCATCCAGGCCGGCCGATGGCCACAGCCGGTCGAGGGTGAGGTGAGCGGCGTGCCTGAGCCACGCCTTACCGATATCACCCTGACCGGCAGCGCTGCAGCGCCCGCACCCATGGCACCGGAGTCGATCGAGGCCGGTCCCATCACCTACACCGAAAACGTGTACGCCATTTTCCTGATAAGCGACGGAACCTGACCATGTTGTGGATGATCGACAACTACGACAGCTTCACCTACAACCTCGTGCAGTACCTGCAGACGCTGGGCGCCGAGGTGAAGGTGGTGCGCAACGATGCGATGAGCGTGGACGAGATCGCCGCGCAGAAGCCCGAGCGCATCGTCATCTCGCCCGGCCCGTGCACGCCCAACGAAGCGGGCGTGTCGCTGGAGCTGATCCAGCGCCTGGGCCCGACCACGCCCATCCTCGGCGTCTGCCTGGGCCACCAGGGCATCGGCCAGGTCTACGGCGGCACGGTCATCCGTGCCGGCAACATCATGCACGGCAAGACCTCGCCGATCCGCCATGAAGGCAAGGGCGTGTTCGCTGGCCTGCCGGACCGCTACCAGGCCACCCGCTACCACTCGCTGGTGGTGGACAAGAACAGCCTGCCGGACTGCCTGGAAGTGACCGCCTGGACCGAGAACGACGACGGCTCGATCGAAGAGATCATGGGCCTGCGCCACCGCCAGTTCCCGGTGGAAGGCGTGCAGTTCCATCCCGAATCCATCCTCACCGAACACGGCCACGCCCTGCTGCGCAATTTCCTGCAGCGTCCGGCGGCCTGATCCAAGGAGCATTCCCATGAGCTTCTCCCCCCAGGAAGCCCTGCAACGCACCATCGAGCACCGCGAAATCTTCTTCGACGAAATGGTCGACCTGATGCGGCAGATCATGCGCGGCGACGTCTCGCCGATGATGACCGCCGCGATCCTCACCGGCCTGCGCGTGAAGAAGGAAACCATCGACGAGATCGCCGCGGCGGCCACGGTCATGCGTGAATTCGCGCTGGCGGTGCCGGTGGCCGACAGCACCCACCTGGTCGACATCGTCGGCACCGGTGGCGATGGCTCGCACACCTTCAACATCTCTACCTGCGCGATGTTCGTCGCCGCTGCGGCCGGTGCGCGCGTGGCCAAGCATGGCAACCGCAGCGTGTCGTCCAAGTCCGGCAGCGCCGATGCGGTGGAAGCACTGGGTGCGGCCATCGAGCTGCAGCCGGCCCAGGTGGCCGCGGCGATCGAGCAGACCGGTATCGGTTTCATGTTCGCGCCGATCCATCACCCGTCGATGAAGGTCGTCGCGCCGGTCCGCCGCGAGATGGGCGTGCGCACCATCTTCAACATCCTTGGCCCGCTGACCAACCCGGCCAGCGCACCGTCGGTACTGATGGGCGTGTTCCACCCCGATCTGGTGGGTATCCAGGCACGGGTGCTGCGCGAGCTGGGTACCGAACGCGCCATGGTGGTCTGGGGCCGCGACAACATGGACGAGATTTCGCTGGGCGCCGGCACCCTGGTGGGCGAGCTGCGCGATGGCAAGGTGCGCGAGTACGAGATCCACCCGGAGGACTTCGGCATCGCCATGTCGGCCAGCCGCAACCTGCGCGTGGACAGCCCGGAGCAGTCCATCGCCATGCTGCGCGCGGTGCTGGACAACCAGCCCGGCCCGGCGCTGGACATCGTGGCCCTGAATGCCGGCGCCGCGCTGTACGTGGCCGGCGTGGCCAGCGACATCGGCGACGGCCTGGCCCGCGCCCGTGCCGCCATCGCCAACGGCAGCGCCCGCCAGCGCCTGCAGCAGTATGTGGAGACCACCCGCGCGCTGGTTGCCTGAGCGCGCGGTTCAGCCTGACCCTCTTGATGGCCGATAATGGCCGTCCTCACCGCCCCCGCACCGAACCGAAGACGATGAGCGACATCCTGCAGACGATCCTGGCCCGCAAGGCCGAAGAAGTGGCCCAGCGCCGCGCCCAGCGCCCGCTCGAGGAGCTGCAGGCCGCCGTGGCCAGCGCCCCGCCGGTACGTGGCTTCGTGCGCGCGCTGCAGGCGGCGGTGGCCAACGGCGACCCGGCGGTGATTGCCGAGGTGAAGAAGGCCAGCCCCTCCAAGGGTGTGATCCGCCCGGACTTCCGCCCGGCCGACATCGCGGTCAGCTACGAGTTCGGTGGCGCCAGCTGCCTGTCGGTGTTGACCGACGTGGACTTCTTCCAGGGCGCCGACGCCTACCTGCAGCAGGCCCGCGAAGCCTGCACGCTGCCGGTGCTGCGCAAGGACTTCGTGATCGACGCCTACCAGGTGTACGAGGCGCGCGTGCTGGGCGCCGACTGCATCCTGCTGATCGTCGCCGCGCTGGACGACACCCAGCTGGCCACGCTGTCCGAACTGGCGTTGTCGCTGGGCATGGACGTGCTGGTGGAAGTGCACGACATCGACGAGCTGGAGCGTGCGCTGCAGGTGCCGGCGCCGATGATCGGCATCAACAACCGCAACCTGCGCACCTTTGAGGTGTCGCTGCAGACCACGCTGGACATGCAGAAAGCGGTGCCGCGCGATCGCCTGCTGGTCACCGAGAGCGGCATCCTCGGTCCGCAGGACGTGGCGCTGATGCGTGATGCCGGCATCCATGCGTTCCTGGTCGGCGAGGCCTTCATGCGCGTGGAAGAGCCGGGCGAGGGCCTGCGTCAGCTATTCTTCGCGGCATGACAACGCACTATCCAACGCCGCGCGAGGATGCGCCGCTGGTGGTCTTCGACTTCGACCACACCCTCTACGACGGCGATTCGGGTACTCACCTGTTCGCTTCGCTGATCAAGCGCAACCCACTGCGGATGCTGGCAGCGCTGCTGGTCACGCCGATCGCCGGGCCGCTGGTGGCGATGCTGCCGACGCGTCGCACCGGCATTTCGGTCTATGTGTGGATCGGCAGCTTCGGCCTGCACCGTGCGCGTGATTTCAACAAGGTGATCGACGCCTACGTGCTGCGCAACGAGGCGCAGATGCGCGCCAAGCTGCTGCCGCAGGCGCTGGAGGTCTTTGCTGCGCACCGCGCCAAGGGCGACCGCGTGGTGGTCGCTACCGGCGCGCCGCCGGAACTGGCGCGCGCGATCCTGGCCTTCGTGGCCCACCAGGACGTGCCGGTGATCGGCACCGAGGTCGGCCCGCGGCTGGGCGGCGTCGGCCCGACCCGCCACTGCCACAACGAAGAGAAGATGCGCATGCTGCGCGAGCGCGGCTATGGCGACATCGACGTCGCGTACTCCGACAGTACTGCCGACCTGCCGCTGCTGCTGGCCGCCAAGGCGCCGGTGGTGGTGAACCCGAAGCCGAGCCGCGTGGACTTCTTCCGCCGCGTGCTGCCGGCCGGCACCCGCATCCTCAACTGGGGCTGCGTGGACCGCGGCGGCGACAAGGCCTGATCCCGCCGCACGGTGATGGATCTGCCGGCCAGCGGCCGGCACTACCCCTTTTCCGTCCTGGTAGTGCCGGCCGCTGGCCGGCAAACGTTCAGCGCGCCAGATACCCGGTCAGCGCATGCCCGATCTGGAACAGGCTGATGCCCAGTACCAGCACGCCGACAGCCACCAGTACCCAGCGCTCCTTCAGGCGCTTCACCAGCAGTGCCGCCACCGGTGCGGCCATCATGCCGCCGATCAGCAGGCCGGCCACGATCTGCAGGTGATGCAGGCCCATCGACAGCAGGAACGTAGCTGAAACCGTCAGGGTGACCACGAATTCGGCCGCGTTCACCGTGCCGATGGTGGTGCGCGCCTGGCCGCCGCGGGCGAGCAGGGTGGAGGTGGCCACCGGTCCCCAGCCGCCCCCGCCGCTGGCATCCAGGAAGCCGGCCACGAAGCCCAGCACGGGCACCCGCTTGACCTCGCCCTTGGGCATCAGTCGGCCGGCGGCACGCGCCAGGATGATGATGGCCAGCACCAGCAGGTAGAGATAGATGAGCGGGCGGATCACCTCGCCGGGCAGCTGGGTCAGGCCGTAGGCACCCACGGCGCCGCCGACAGCGCCGGGCAGCGCCAGGCGCAGGAACAAGCGCTTATCGACATTGCCGGCGACCAGATGCGACACGCCGGAGGCGCCGGTGGTGAACACCTCGGCGGTGTGGATGGCGGCGCTGGCCTGCGCGGGCGGAATACCCATGGCCAGCATCACCGACGACGACACCAGGCCGAACGCCATGCCCAGCGCGCCGTCCACCAGCTGGGCGCCCAGGCCGATGAGGATGAACCACCAGAATGCGCTGCTCAGTTCCATGTACCGAGCCTAGCGCGCCAAGGAGTGCGGACCAAGGTCCGCACCACCCACCGGGTGCTCAACGGTCAACGGGTGCCGTACAGCACCACGGTCTTGCCGCGGGCATGCAGCAGGCCGTCGGTCTGCAGCTTCTTCAGCACACGGCCGGCCATTTCGCGCGAGCAGCCGACCAGGCGGGCCAGTTCCTGGCGCGAGACGCGCAGCTGGCTGCCTTGCGGATGGCTCATCGCCTCCGGCTCCTGCGCCAGGTCGTGCAGGGTGCGCACGATCCGGTCGGTAACGTCCAGGAATGCCAGGCGGCTGGCCTTGCGGCTGGTGTCGAGCAGGCGCTTGGAGATCTGCTGGCCCAGCGCGTACAGCAGGCGCGGGGCATCGGCCGACAGCGGGCCGAGGAACAGCTGATGCAGGCGCTCGTAGCTGATTTCGGCCAGCTCGCAGGCGGTACGGGTCCTCAGGATCACCTCGCGGCGGTCCGATTCAACGAACAGGCCCATCTCGCCGACGAACTCGCCGGCACCGAAGTAGCCCAGCACCAGCTCGCGATCGTCATCTTCCTCGGCCATGATCGAAACCGAGCCACTGATGACGTAATACAGGGTTCCCGCCGGGTCACCGGGTCGGAAGACGTCGGTACGGGTGGGGTATCGCCGCCTGTGGCTGTGCGCCAGGAAACGATCGATTGTGGCGATATCCAGGGCCAGTGGACTGCTAGCTAGGCGCACGGTTGACACGATAGGAGCGCTCCCTCTGCGCATGAACGGATTCACGGGGTCGATAGCGGAGCTTAACCAGCGCAATTGTTAAGGGCAAACAGTGTGCCAGATGTGAGCGCTCTTCACGTTCCCCCCGGGGACAGTTTGCCCCATAATTCCCCCTTTCCCTTCTTACACAGGAATCGACCGCCGTGGTCAAGCCGTTGCCTCGCCTGAGGCTGCAGGGTTTCAACAACCTCACCAAGGCGCTGAGCTTCAACATCTATGACGTGTGTTACGCGCGCACCGAAGAGGAGCGTCAGCGTTACATTGAATACATCGATGAAGAGTACAACGCCGACAGGCTGACTCAAATCTTGACCGATGTCGCCGAGATCATCGGCGCCAACATCCTGAACGTGGCCCGCCAGGACTACGACCCGCAGGGTGCCTCGGTGACCATCCTGATCTCCGAAGAACCGGTGATCGACAAGAAGCAGGCCGGCAAGGAGCTGATCTCCGATGCCGTGGTCGCGCACATGGACAAGTCGCACATCACCGTGCACACCTATCCGGAAACGCACCCGCAGGAAGGTATCGCCACCTTCCGCGCCGACATCGACGTGGCCACCTGTGGCGTCATTTCGCCGTTGAAGGCGTTGAACTACCTGATCGAAAGCCTCGAGTCGGACATCGTGATCATGGACTACCGCGTCCGTGGCTTCACCCGCGATGTGAAGGGCAAGAAGCACTACATCGATCACAAGATCAACTCGATCCAGAACTTCCTGGCCAAGAACATCAAGTCGCGTTACGAGATGTTCGACGTCAACGTCTACCAGGAAAACATCTTCCACACGAAGATGCACCTGAAGGACTTCGACCTGGACCAGTACCTGTTCGAGGAAAAGGCCAAGAACCTGTCGTTCAAGGAACGCATGAAGATCGAAGCGCTGCTCAAGCGCGAGATCGAAGAGCTGTTCCACGGCCGGAACCTGTCCGAGTAAACCCCATGTGCGATGCCCGCAGGCATCGCCGCTCAGGCGGGACGACCCGCCCCGTGGAACCAGTGCCCCGCACGCGTTATAGTTCCACGGTGATGTACCGACCCACGGCCCGGTGTGAAAACACCGGGCCGTTTCGTTTTTCTCAAAAAAGGTAAGGAGCCCCCACCCATGCCCTGGATCTACCTGCTGCTGGCCGGCCTGTTCGAGATCGGTTTTGCCCTTGGAATGAAGTACTCCGAAGGCTTCAGCAAACCCCTGCCCACCGTTGCCACGGTGGTGTCCGCCCTGATCAGCCTGTACCTGATGAGCCAGGCGATGAAGAGCATTCCGGTTGGTACGGCCTACGCGATCTGGACCGGCATCGGCGCCATGGGCGTGGCGGTGCTGGGCATCTACCTGTTCAATGACAGCGCATCGCCGGCCCGCCTGGCCTGCGTGGGCCTGATCGTGGCCGGTGTGATCGGCCTGAAGCTGGTCTCGCCCAATTAATCGGTAGTGCCGGCCGCTGGCCGGCAACCTCCTGATCTTCTGCGGTGCCTGCGTGGTTGCCGGCCAGCGGCCGGCACTACCTGGCGGTCACAGCCGGTAGGCGATGGTCTTCATGACCTTGGAAGCCAGCGCCATCGCGCCCGGGATCGGGAACGGCAGGCGGCGTGCGCCGGCCTGCTCGGCGTGGTCCGCATGGCGGGCCTCGTCTTCCTTCATCACGGCGATGACCGCGCGGCTGCGCAGGTCGCCGGCCGGCAGGTCGACCAGGTGCTCGTCCAGGTGCGCCTCCACCTGGCGCTCGGTCTCGACCACGAAGCCCAGGTTCCAGCCGTCGCCACGCAGCCCGGCCAGGGTGCCGATGGTGTAGCTGCCGGCGTACCAGAGCGGGTTGAACAGGCTCGGACGACTGTCCAGTTCGCCCAGGCGGGTGGCGCACCAGGCCAGGTGGTCGGTCTCTTCCTGGGCCGCTTCCAGCAGGTGTTCACGCGTGGCCGGGTCGCGGGCCACGGCCGCCTGGCCGAAGTACAGGCCCTGTGCGCAGACCTCGCCGACGTGGTTGATCCGCATCAGCCCGGCGGCATGGCGGCGCTCGGCGCGGTCCATGCCGGGCTCGTCGGTCTCCGTGGCCGGGTAGGGGCGGGCCGCCGGCGGGTTGCCGAACACCGTGTCCAGGGCGCGCTGCGCCTCGGTCAGCAGGTGGTCCAGCGGGGTGATCTGGCGGAGCACGGTCATGGCGGTACACGGTGGGGCGGAAGACCCCGCGATTCTCGCCCGGCCCCGTGCCCCTGCCAACCCGGTCAGGGGCCTGCTTGCAACCCTGGGCTGACCTGCGTACAATCCCGCCCCTTACGCTTCACCTTTTCACAACGCGTGGCAGAGTTCCGGCGAGCCTTTCGCCGCAATGAGCCCGACCTAACCTAGAGTTCTTCATGAGCACTTTCACTGCCAAGAACGAGACCGTCCAGCGCGACTGGTACCTCGTCGACGCCGAGGGCAAGACCCTGGGCCGTCTCGCCACCGAGCTGGCCCGCCGTCTGCGTGGCAAGCACAAGCCGGTCTACACCCCGCACGTTGATACCGGCGACTACCTGGTCGTCATCAATGCAGAAAAGATTGCCGTCACCGGCAAGAAGCTGCAGGACAAGATGTATCACCGTTTCACCGGTTACATCGGCAACCTGAAGACCGAATCCCTGGCACAGGCGCTGGAGCGCCACCCGGAGCGCGTGATCGAGATCGCCGTGAAGGGCATGCTGCCGAAGGGCCCGCTGGGTCGCCAGATGTACCGCAAGCTCAAGGTCTACGCCGGCACTGAGCATCCGCACGCCGCACAGCAGCCGCAGGTTCTGGATATCTAATCATGGCTATCACTCAAAACTACGGCACTGGCCGCCGCAAGTCCTCCACCGCTCGCGTGTTCCTGCGCAAGGGTTCGGGCAACATCACCGTCAATGGCCGTCCGCTGGACGAGTTCTTCGGTCGTGAGACCGCGCGCATGATCGTGCGCCAGCCGCTCGAGCTGACCAAGAACACCGAAAGCTTCGACATCCTGGTCACCGCCGCTGGCGGCGGCACCACCGGCCAGGCCGGTGCGATCCGTCTGGGCATCGCCCGTGCTCTGGTCGAGTACGACGAAACCCTGAAGTCCGAGCTGCGCAAGGCTGGCTTCATGACCCGTGACGCCCGTGAAGTCGAGCGTAAGAAGGTCGGTCTGCACAAGGCCCGCCGCGCCACCCAGTTCTCCAAGCGCTGATCTACCGCGCCTGGTTGGGCTCCTCCGGGAGCCCGCTGGTTGGACAAGCAAAAGCCCGGCTTCGGCCGGGCTTTTGTCGTTTCGGGGTCATGCATTTCCAGGTTGCCGGCCAGTGGCTGGCGATGGGGTGGGGTCAGAGCCTTTTCCTTTGGAAAAGGATCCGACCCCGGACCTCTCTGGAGAAGAGTCCCCTTGATGTTCAAGGGCGCGCGCCGACAGGCGCGGGGATAAGGTGGAATGCGCGACCAAATTAAAAGCAAAAGGCCAGATCTTTCGATCTGGCCTTTTGCTTTTAATTTGGCTGCCCCGGATGGATTCGAACCACCGAATGCCTGAGTCAGAGTCAGGTGCCTTACCGCTTGGCGACGGGGCAAAACGTGCAACTATTTTCTCACTTTTCACGCTGAAAAACAACTTGATTTTCAGTGTGGTGGCTATGGGTGGACTCGAACCACCGACCCCAGCATTATGAGTGCTGTGCTCTAACCGGCTGAGCTACATAGCCTTGGTGAGCCCGCTATTCTGCGGATGTGTATCGCCCCTGTCAACACTTTTGTATCGTGCTTGTGGGCCGACAGGCGGCATGGGATAGTCCCGACCAGTAGATTTTTTAGGAGTCCGCATCGTGATCGATCCGGACGGCTATCGACCGAACGTCGGCATTGTGCTGATGCGGCAGGACGGCCAGGTGTTCTGGGCACGACGTGTGCGCCGGGACGGCTGGCAGTTCCCGCAGGGTGGCATGAATACCGACGAGACGCCTGTCGAGGCCATGTATCGTGAACTGCAGGAAGAGACCGGCCTGCTGCCTGAGCACGTGGAAGTGCTCGGGGCAACGCCCGGCTGGCTGCGTTACAAGCTGCCGGCGCGGGCCATCCGCCGCAACGAGCGGCAGGTCTGCATCGGCCAGAAGCAGGTCTGGTTCCTGCTGCGCCTGACCGGCGACGAGTCCCACGTGAAGCTGGACCACACCGACTCACCCGAGTTCGACCACTGGCGCTGGGTGGACTTCTGGTACCCGGTGGAGCACGTGGTGATGTTCAAGCGTGGCGTCTATGCGCGCGCCTTGCGACATCTGGCGCCGTTGGCGCGCGGGGTGGCCGGGCAGGGCGTGACCGCCATGCCCAAGAGCGCTGCGGAGGCCTGGATGCCGGGCCATACCGCCGGGCATGACCGCCCACGCAAGCGCCCACGGACCCGCGGCTACTGGCCGAAGAAGGCCACCGGCGATGGTCCGGCCACGTGACCGGCTGAACCGTATCGAGAATGGTTCAGGTCTCTGATTGACAACCATTCTCGTTTCCATTGGAATAGCCAACAGGCCACTCTTGGCCTGTCAGCCCGGTTCACGCCTGTGTACGTCTGCATCTGCAACGGAGTCACCGACCACCAGATCCGCGAAGCCGCCAGCCATGGCGTCAGCACGGTGGCCGAACTGACCATGCGTACCGGTTGTGGTGCCACCTGCGGTTCCTGCCTGGACATGGCCGGCGATCTGCTGGCCAAGGCGCGTGCCACCCACGATCTGCCGCTGCCCGTCCTCGGTCTGGCCCAGGTCGCCTGATCGTCTCTTTCGCGGCGCGTTGACGCCGCGCTTTCGCATCCTTCACGTGCGGCCGCACAGGCCAATGCGCACGATTCGCGTTCCTTCACGGCCGCGCGCAAGGCGTTAAAGTGCCTGCGTTTTCAGCGTGCAGGAGCACCCCCATGAAGGGCGACACCAAGGTCATCGAATTCCTCAACAAGGTCCTCTACAACGAGCTGACCGCGATCAACCAGTACTTCCTGCATGCCAAGATGCTGAAGAACTGGGGCATCAAGGAGCTGGCCGAACACGAGTACAAGGAATCGATCGACGAGATGAAGCATGCCGACATGCTTGCCGACCGCATCCTGTTCCTCGAAGGCCTGCCGAATTTCCAGGCGCTGGGCAAGCTGCGCATCGGCGAGAACCCGACCGAGATCCTGCAGTGCGACCTGTCGCTGGAGCGCGACGGCGTAGTGACCCTGCGCGAGGCCGTGGCCTATTCCGACTCGGTTGGTGACTACGTCAGCCGCCAGCTGTTCGTGAAGATCCTGGATTCGGAAGAAGAACACATCGACTGGCTGGAGACCCAGCTCGACCTGATCGAGCGCATCGGCGAGCCGAAGTACCTGCTGAGCAAGCTGGAAGAGTAAGTCAGCCGGCCTGGCCGGCGCGATGCTGTGCCAGGTAGCCCGTCAGTGCCACGCGCGCCCGGGCGAATTCGGCAACCAGCAGCGCCACCGCCACCGCGGGGCGCTGCAGGCTGCCACTACGGGCTTCGTGCTCGATCCGCTGCGCGATTGCCGACAGCGACAACGCCCCCACGTTCGCACTCGATGATTTAAGGCTGTGGGCGATTGCCTGCAGTCGCGGCTCGTCGCTGCTCTGCGCGGCCTGCTGCAGCTGCTGCACCATCGCCGGCGCATCCTCCAGGAACACCGAGACGATCTGGAGGGCGGTATCGCCGATCACCGCGTGCAGTTCGTCCAGCACATCACGGTCCAGCACCGGCTGTGGCTTGGAGCCGACTCGGCTGTCATCGTCTTGTAGAGCCGAGCCATGCTCGGCTGATGGAGCGCGACTGCTATTGGCCGTCAGCCGAGCATGGCTCGGCTCTACAGAAGGCCGTGCAGGTGATGCAGCTCTACCGCCCCCCCAGCGCCTCAACAGCGCATGCAAGGTGGCGCGTGCGATCGGCTTGGACAGGTAATCGTCCATGCCGGCCTGCAGGCAGCGTTCGCGGTCACCGGCCATGGCGTTGGCCGTCATCGCGATGATCGGCAACCGCGAGCGCCCTGTTTCCGTTTCTTCCGCACGCCAGCGGCGCGTGGCGGCGTAGCCGTCCAGCACCGGCATCTGGCAATCCATCAGCACCACGTCCACGCCGCCCTCGCGCAGGGCGGCCAGTGCCTGCTCGCCGTCGGCGGCGTTGCGCACCTCGCACTGGAACACGCGCAGCAGATGCTCGGCCACCATCCGGTTGACCGTGTTGTCTTCCACCAGCAGCACGCGCAGGTGCAGTGGCGGCAGCGTCGGTGTTGGCAAGCCGTCTTCGGCATTGGCCAGCAGGGCGGCAGGGCGGGCAGGCGTGGCAGGCGCCGCTAGTAGTGCATGCAGGGCTGCATCATCGAAATGCGGGAGCAGCTGGCGTTGGCGCGGGCGTTGTGCAGGCGTGTCTTCCTGCAGCCACAGCACCTGCAGTGCATCATCGTCGCCGCGCTCGGCCAGCGCTTGCTGCAGCGTGACCTCGCCGTTACGGCGGGTGCGGGAATCGACAATCAGCCATGCCGGTGCTGGTTGTCCGGGCCGCGCGGGAGCGCGCAGGCGCTCGACCACGGCATCCAGCTGTGCCAGCACCTGCACCTGCAGCCCATGGTGGGCGGCGATGCGCTCGATGCGCGCCTGCAGCGTTGCATCGGCGCTGAACAACAGTAGCGCTGCGGGGGCGCGCGCCATCGCAGGCAGGTCGCCGGGTACTTTCAGCAGCGGGATCTCGAACCAGAACGTCGCCCCCTGGCCCGGCGTGGACTGCACGCCGATGTGCCCGTGCATCAGGTCGATGATGCGCTTGCAGATGGCCAGGCCCAGGCCGGTGCCACCGTAGATGCGCGTGGTGGAGGCGTCGGCCTGGCTGAAGGACTGGAACAGGCGAGCCTGCAGGGCCGCATCGATGCCGATGCCGGTATCGATGATCTCGAAGCGCAGCTGGTGCTGTGCAGGACCTTCGCCCAGCCGCTGCACGCGCAGCTGTACCTGGCCGCGCGCGGTGAACTTGATTGCGTTGGCCAGCAGGTTGCTCAGCACCTGGCGCAGGCGCACCGGGTCGCCGCGCACCGGCAGGCGCACGGAGGGATCCAGCTGCAGGCCCAGCGACAGGCCCTTGGAGTCGGCCGCGCGCTGCATCAGCTGCACGACACCATCGAGCAGATCACGCAGGTTGAAGCTGGTGATCTCCAGCTCAAGTGCCTGCGCTTCCAGCCGTGAGTAGTCGAGAATGTCGTCGACGATGCGCAGCAGCTGCTGCGAGCTGGCCGAAGCAGTGGCCAGCATCTGCCGCTGGTCCTCGCCCAGCGGCCCGCGCGCGATCAGTTCCAGCATCGGCAGGATGCCGTTGAGCGGCGTGCGGATCTCGTGGCTCATCGTGGCCAGGAATTCGCCCTTGGCCAGCACCGCCGCTTCGGCGGCCTGCTTGGCCTGCAGCAGCTGCTGCTCCAGCTGGCCCTGGCGTTCAGTGGTGTGGCGCAGCTGGTCGCGCTCGGCGGCCAGCAGGCTGCGCTCGCGCTGCAGCTGGGCCAGTGCCCGGTTGCGCGCGCGCAGGCGCAGGCCCAACAGCAGCAGTGCGACGGCCGCAGCAAGGGCAACCAGCAGCACGCCCCACAGCGGCACGTCAGAGCACCGCGTTGTGGAAGTCGAAGTTCAGGTCGCTGCCGGCCGACTGCACCATGTTGCCCTGGATGTAATCGACTCCGCCGACCCACATCGCGGCCGCAGCCTGCGGGTCCTCGATCTGCTGGCCGATGATCTGCTGACCGGTGGCGTGTGCGCGTTCAATCGCCTTGCGCAGTTCTTCGCGCGTGGCCGGATTGGAGTGGCTGCTGGAGAAGCGCGCGGCCATGCGCACGAACGACAGCGGCAGCTGGGTCAGCAGTGCATCGGCCTCGCCGCTGGGCTCGAACTGGCTCAGGCAGAAGCGCACGCCGGCCCCGGCCATGCGCTGGCAGAACTGCTGCAGCGGCACGGTGTGGATCAGCGCGTCGGGCAGGCGCACGTCGATCACCAGTGCGCTGCCGGGCAGGTCGCGTTGCTGCAGCGATTCCAGCAGCCAGTCGGCGAACGCATCGCGCTGCAGGGTGCGCAGCGACTGCGAGACGAACAGGTTCAGCGGTTGCGTTGCGTGCCGGTACAGGTCCAGCAGGCCCAGCGCGTGATCCATCACCTGCTGGTCGAGGTCGGCGATGCGCCCGGCGGCTTCCGCGGCCGGGATCACCTGGCCGGCTGCCAGCACCGTGCCATCGGCCTGGCGCAGGCGCAGCAGCAGCTGGTACTGCGCGGTGTTGCCACCGGCGACAGCCACGATCGGCTGATAGGCCAGCTCAAGTTGGCCTTCCAGCAGCGCCAGGTGCTCCTGTTCGCTGATCACGTCGCGATGCACGTGGCCAGCCACGCCGGCGCTGAGCAGGCGCGCCTGCAGGGTGGTGCGTTCGACGGCCTCCAGCGCACTGTTGGCATCCTCGAAGCCGGACGACAGCGGCGCGTAGCCGACCACGCCGCGCAGGTGCACGGATTCATCGTCGCGGATCACGAAGGCGCGCGCCGACAACTGCTCGCGCAGCGTCGCAGCGATACCTTCCAGGCTGTCCTCATCGGTATTGCGTACGAGCAGCAGGAAGCTGTTGTCATTCAGGCGTGCCAACAGATGCGGGTGACCGGCTTCCGCCAGGCGCTGCCCGGCCTGCACCATCAGACGCTCGAAGGCCGCATAGCCATAGCGCTCGCGCAGCCCCAGCGCACTGGACACTTCGACGAACAGCACGCCGCCCGGGTCGCGGTGGGCGAGCGCAGCGTTAAGCTGCTGCAGCACGTGATGACGCGTCGGCAACCCCGTTTCCGGATTGCTGGTGGCCGGTGCGCCGCTCGCACCGGGCAGGGTCGCGGCCTGCGCACGTGCGCGACGGATGCGGTTGGCCACGGCAGCGATCAGGTGGCGCGGGCGGATCGGCTTGCTCAGGTAGTCATCGGCGCCACTGTCGAGCACTTCGAACTGGCGCTCCGGGTCCGGATCGCCGCTGAGGAACACGATCGGCAGCAGCTGCAGGCCGGGTTGCTGGCGGATCAGCGCGGTCAGGCGCATGCCATCGAGGCCAGGCAGGTGCAGGTCCATCAGGATCAGGTCGGGGCGATGTTCCCTGATCGCCTGCAGCGCGCCATCGGCATCGCTGTGCACGATCGCCTGCATGCCGGCACCGTGCAGCACGCTCTGGGCGAACAGCGCCTGGGCGCGATCGTCCTCGACGATCAGCACGCGGTACGGCGAATCGGACGGCGGCGGTGCCTGGTCGTTGTTGCCAGCCTCGGCCAGCACGGCCGGGCCGGGAAGCGGCGGTGGTGCGCTGTGGATCGACGGAGCATCGGCAACGGCGCTCTGCGGCATGACCGCCACAGGTGTTGCCGGAGCGCTGGTGACCGTCTCGACGGTCCAGCGTTGCCAATGATCGGCCGGAGGGGTTTCAGCGCGTCCCGGGCGGGCGCCCGCGGGGGATTCGTTTGCGGCCATCGGTGCTCCTGGTGTTCGCGTCCATTATGCGACAAGCCCGGCGATCAACCGGTGCCGGGTTGCCGCGCACTGTCCGGTGATGCGCTGCGTGCCAGCCAGCGCACGCCCTTCCACAGGGCGCGCCACACCAGCCACACCAGCAGTGCACCGGCCAGGCTGCAGGCCAGCACCACGATCAGCGCGATCCAGGGATGTGCCAGGGCCAGGGCGAGGCCGCCGATCACCACGGTGTCTTCGGCGGCGGATGCGACCCAGTTGCTGGCCGGCTCCGGCGAGGTATTGAGCAGGGCGCGGGTGCCGGCCTTCAGGCCATGGCTGGCCAGCGCCACACCGGCGCCGGCGGCAAGTGCGCCGGTGCCCAGCTGGCCGTCCGGCGACAGCGTGGCAGCGGCAAGGAAGGCGCCGGCAGGCACGCGCGCGAGTGTCTGCACCAGGTCCCAGACCGAATCCACACCGGGGATCTTGTCGGCGAAGAATTCGGTCACTGCCAGCGCTGCGGACGTGCCCAGCACCCACCACGATTCGGTGGCCTGCAGGGCCGGCGGCAGGTCGACCCAGCCGAGCAGGCCGGCCAGGCCGACGCCGAACACGGTGAGGTAGACGCGGATGCCGGCCAGCCAGGCCAGCAGGATGCCGATCACGAACAGGTGGGCTTCGGTCATGGCGGTGCTCCGGCGACGGAACTGTGCAGGGGGCCACACTATCGACGATGGCGTGCCTGAACGCCACAGACCGCGGCCGGCCACTGCGCAGGAAACCCACTCGTCCTGTCATACACTAGCCCGTCGTTTGCCACAGGGGCCGTACCGGTGTCGCCCTCGCGATGCCCCGGAAACCACCCATGACCAACCGTCCTCCCATGCGCGTGCAGGTCCGCCTGCCCGGCGCGCCGCAACCGCCGGCCGACCGTCGCCGCCTGCTGGTGATCGGCGGCATCTGGCTGCTCAGCCTGGTGCTGGCGGTGCTGGGTGGCTGCTGGATGGCCACGCCGCGCGATGTCCAGGGCCAGCGCCTGCAGGCCGCCGAGAAGCGTGCCGAGACGTTGCAGGCGCAGCTGACCGAACTGCGCCAGAAGCAGGCCACGCTGGAAGCCTCCGACCGCATCAGCCGCGCCGCCAACACCGAGGTGCAGTCCTCGCTGGCCGAGCGCGATGAGGAAATCGCCGGCCTGCGTGCCGACGTTGCCTTCTATGAGCGCCTGGTGGGTTCGACCAGCCAGCGCAAGGGCCTGAACACCCATTCGATCGAGTTCAGCCCGGAAGCGGCCGGCACCTGGCAGTACACCGCCGTGCTGACCCAGAACCTCAACCGCGGCGCCATCAGCCAGGGGCAGATGCGTTTCACGGTGGAAGGCGTGAAGAACGGCAAGCTGGCCACGATCAGCTGGGATGATCTGCACCAGCGCAGCAAGGTGCCGGGACAGGATTACTCGTTCCGGTACTTCCAGCAGATCACCGGCAGCGTGATGCTGCCGGCTGACTTCACCCCGCAACGCGTGCGGGTGACATTGGGGAGTGGTACGGGGGGTACCACCCAGGTATTCGACTGGAAACAGGCCGGTGCGCCGGCCAGCAAAGGGGAGTAGGCAGATGTTCGGAAGCAGCAAATCCAACCGTGAAGGCCAGCTGGTGGTGGATGCCCTGATCGGCAACCAGGTGGTGATCCGTGGTGATGTGGAATTCAGTGGGGGCCTGTATGTGGAAGGTCGCATCCATGGCAAGGTGATCGCCGCCGAAGGCGCCAGTGGCGCGACCCTGACGGTCGCCGAGCATGGCGTGATCGAGGGCGAGATCCGCGCCCAGGTGGTGGTCATCAGTGGCCGTCTGGATGGCGACGTGCACGCCACCGAGAAGGTCGAGCTGACCCCGAGCGCACGGGTCAATGGCAACGTCCACTACCAGGTGGTGGAGATGAATGCGGGCGCCCAGCTGAACGGCCGCCTGATCCATGCCAGCGCCCCGATGGCGGCCCTGCCGGCCCCGGAAGGCGACGACGCCAATGGTGGCAAGGGCGACACCGCCGCACGCCGCAAGCTGGCCGAGGCGATGGCTTGAAAGCCATCACCGGCACCCCCATGCTGACGGCATGAGCACGCTAGTCTCCCTGCCCGGCGCCACCCCGGTTGCCGCGCCCGATTACCAGTCGCTGGAGCGCCCGCTGAACTTCACCGAGTCGGCGGCCGCCAAGGTCAAATCCCTGATCCAGGAAGAGGGCAACCCCGACCTGGCCCTGCGCGTGTACATCGAAGGCGGTGGCTGTTCGGGCTTCCAGTACGGGTTCGAGTTCGACGAGAACCGTGCCGAGGATGACCTGGCGGTGCAGACCAGCGGGGTGACCCTGCTGGTCGACCCGTTGAGCCTGCAGTACCTGATGGGCGCCGAGGTGGACTACACCGAGAGCCTGACCGGTGCCCAGTTCGTGATCCGCAACCCGAACGCGAAGACCACCTGCGGCTGCGGCAGCAGCTTCAGCATGTAAGAACCCTGTGGCCGGCATGTGCCAACGAGGGTTGGCACCTCGGTAGATCCACGCCATGCGTGGATGTTCCGTGCCTCCACGCCCACATCAGCAGATTGCGCACAGCGCCGACCTTGCCTCCCGCATCGATTGGCGGCACGCTTGCCGGATGCCCAATACTCCTTCGCCGCTTTCCGGTTTCGCCTTCGTTGGCGAACCGCTGGAGCGCGCCGATGCCCTGCGCGAAGATGCCGATGCACTGGCGCGCCTGTGGCCGGGCGCGCGCATTCTCGTGCTCGATCAGGACGGCAGCGCCTTCACTGGCGATGACGATCAGCCACTGGCGCTGAGCGGCGCCGACATCGGCGGTGGCCCCGGTGCCGCGATCTTCCTCGGCCTGCGTGGCGAGCAGGCCTGGTTCTCGGTCGAAGCCGCCAACGTTACCGTCACCGCGCCGCGCCGCCTCGACCTGCGCCAGGCCGCACTGCTGTGGTCGATGGCCGATGCGACCGCCTTCAGCTATGCCCGCGGCATGTCCTACTGGCATTCGCGCACCCGCTTCTGCGGCGTGTGCGGTGGTGCTGTGGCGTTTGCCCGTGGCGGCTTCGTCGGCCGTTGCGCGCAGTGTTCCACCGAGCACTATCCGCGGGTCGATCCTGCCGTGATCGTGGCGGTGGAGAACCAGGGCCGGCTGCTGCTCGGCCGCCAGTCGAACTGGGCACCGCGTCGTTACTCGGTACTGGCCGGCTTCGTTGAACCGGGTGAGACCTTCGAGCAGACCGTGGTGCGCGAAGTGCACGAGGAGAGCAAGGTGCGGGTGACCGCCTGCCAGTATCTGGGCTCGCAGCCGTGGCCGTTCCCGGGCGCACTGATGGTCGGCTTCCGTGCGCAGGCGCAGGACGATCTGCCGACCGTGGACGGCGAGCTGGAAGACGCGCGCTGGTTCAGTGCCGACGAGGTCGGCGCGGCGCTGGCCCGCGATGTCGAGGACGATGGCCAGGGCATCCGCCTGTCGCCGCCGATCTCGATTTCGCGCGGCCTGATCGAACACTGGTACCGGCAGCAGAAGGGCTGAGCGGGGCTGATGGTGGCGCCTGTATTGCCGCCACCTGAACACGGCCCGGGTTACAGTGCGGGTCACCGCTGAGGGCGTCGCTGCGACAGGTAAGGTAGCGACGCCGAGCGTTCTGTTTCGTAGGGAGACCTGCCATGTTCACCACTCTGGCCGCCGTGCTGGTGGCACTGGCCCTGGGCCATGTTGCCCCGGCCGCTGCCGCGGCGCTGCGCCGTTTCGACGGCTTCCGGCGCTGGCTGGGCTGGTTGGACGCGCGCGGTGGCAAGGCCTGGCAAGGGCCGGCAGGCGTGGCGCTGGCGCTGCTGCCGCCGCTGCTGCTGATGGCGCTGCTGGCGTGGCTGCTGCGTGGGGTGCTGTTCGGCCTGCCGTCGCTGCTGCTGGGCGTGGCGGTGCTGGCGTGGTGCTGGGGCCCGCGCGATCTGGACCGCGATATCGAGGCCATCATCGATGCCGATGACGCGGCGACGCGCCAGGCCGCGGTACGCAACCTGCAGGCGGCCGGTGGCAGCCTGCGCGAGGATGTGCCGTCACTGGTCGAGGCAACCGTGCTCAACGCGCTGCGGCGCTGGTTCGCGGTGCTGTTCTGGTTCCTGCTGCTGGGCCCGGCCGGTGCGCTGGGTTACCGGCTGCTGGCGTTGATGGCGGAAAGCCCGATGCGCGCCCGCGTGCCGGTGGAGCCGCTGGCACTGGCGCAGCGCCTGCTGGGCTGGGTCGAGTGGCCGGTGGCGCAGCTGATGGCATTCTCGATGGCGTTGGTGGGCAACTTCGATACGGCGTGGAAGGCCTGGCGGCAGGCCCATGGCGAGCGCCTGACGGGGGACATCGGTTTCCTCGGCGCAGTGGCGCGGGCCAGCGTCAACGCCGAGCTGCGCGAGGATGCGCACGATTACACCGAGGCGGGGCTGTTGCCGGTGTGGCAGCGGTTGCCGGACCTGCGTGATGCGATGAGCCTGGTGTGGCGGATGCTGCTGCTGTGGCTGGCGATCCTCGCCCTGCTGGTGATTGCAGGCTGGGTGACGTAGGTGTTCTGGCAGGGCTTGCAGCCCTGCACCTGCAGAGGCCAAAGCCAAAGCCAAAGCGGCTCTGGGTTGCTGAGGGTTGGGCGGGGAGGTGTGGGGCTGCAGGACACGCCGTAAACCCGTCCCTGGGGGCTCGATGGCGCCTTGCTCGTGTGCGCTGTCCTGCGCACACGGCAAGACCGGGGTTGGGCCTCCTGCCCAACCCGCCCGAGGCATGCCTCGGGCCCATGGCGCCAACGGTCCTGCAGCCCCACACCGCCCCACCCCCGACAGATTCCCGCGGCTGTTGGTAGGTGTCGACCTTGGTCGACACGGTAGATCCACGCCATGCGTGGATGCAGAGCGAAGCGATCCGCTTCCGCTTTTGATCTTCTCTTTCTTTTCCGTGGTGGACGCACACGGAAACTGTCCGTGGCCGGGTGGGTGGGCTGCGCAGGGGCGTGAGCCGCATGGGCCCGAGGCATGCCTCGGGCGGGTTGGGCAGGACGCCCAACCCTGGCCTTGCCGTGCGTGCAGGACTGCGCGCACGAGCAAGCGGCGACCGAGCTTACGTGGACGTACTTGCAGCGCCCCCTGCGCAGCCCACCCACCCGGCCAACCACAAGGCTTCTACCTTCAAACGCCGCCCACCACGAGGGGCTGCGCCGTTGGCTGGAAACCTAGATCGGTGCCAGTGCGGTGAACGGTGCCCACGGCAGGTTGCGCAGCAGCGCATATCCGGGCAGCACCCAGAGCCAGAACACGGGATTGGCCAGCACCCGCATCAGCGGGTCGAGCGCACGCGGGCGGATGCCGGCGATGTTCAGCAGCATCAGCAGCAGGAACGGCAGGCTGATGACCAGCAGCGGGTTCATCGCCATCGCACCGGGAAGGTCGAAATGGACCAGGGAGTACAGGCAGCGCGTGCTGCCACAGCCCGGGCAGTACAGGCCGGTCAGCGCGTACAGCGGGCAGCTCGGCAGGGGATTGCCGGCGACATACGGATTGACGTTGCGCAGCACCACCGTGGCACCCACGGCCAGGCCGGCGGAAACCAGCAGCGGCGCCCAGCGGGCGAGTCGGGAGCGAGCGGGAAGCGCGGACATTGCAACAACGGATCCGGCGCTGGCGCCGGATCCGTCCAGGCGTATCAGTAGCTGCCGTTGCTCATCGCGCCCATGCCGCCGAGCACAACGAAGAACAGCACGTACAGCACGACCAGCACAACCCAGGCGATGGCCGACCACATGGCCCACTTCTTGGCCTTGGCGGCGGAGTCCTGGGCGCCGGCGATGTCGCCAGCGGCCAGCTTGCCGTTGACCTGGGCGGCGTAGACGATCGACACGATGCCGGCCGGCAGGCAGCAGAACAGGGTGGTCAGGATCGCCCAGACCAGGTTGTTCGGGACCTGCGGAGTAGCAGTATTCATGGGTTCAAGCTCCTTGATGGGTGGTGGTGGTGGATCATTGGTCGGAAAGAGCGCCCAGTACGGCCAAGCCGCCGAACAGCCCGAACCACAACAGCAACAGGACCGGCAGGGCCACGGCCGAAGCCGCCGCCCACCAGCCCGCCTTGCGCGACGCACTGTAGGCCCCCGGAAGATCGCCGGCCGCGCGGCGGCCATCGACCTGGGAGGCATAGACGATCGACACCACGCCCAACGGCAGGCAGCAGAACAGCGTCGTCAGGATCGCCCAGACCAGATGGTTGGGGATGTAGACCGGACGGCTGAGCGGTGGTGGTTGATTCAAAGCGAGACTCCATTCCTTGGTGGCCGGCCATGATGAATCGGCCGGACCTCCCCCCTGTGGGTGCGTAATCTACCGCAACCTGCGTTGCATGTATGCGTTTACAGTCACGACATGTCGCGTACGCCAGTGAACGGTGACGTATGCGGGGGAGATTGCCGGACCCGCCTGGCGGGCCGATTCCGTCAGGCGTGATCACCGCGCAGGGCCCGCACCTGGGCCTCCAGTACCGGGGCGCTGGTGCTGTGGCCATCCACGGCCGCTGCCGCTACAACCTCGACGGTGGCACGGAAACGGCGCGGCACACGCATGCGACCCAGGCGGCTGTCGCGCCGGCTCCACATGCTCGACCACATGCCGCGCAGCGCCATCGGCACCACCGGTACCGGCCGCCGTTCGAGGATCTTCTCGACGCCGGACTTGAACGGTGCCATCGCGCCATCCTTGGTCAGCGCGCCTTCCGGGAAGATGCAGACCAGCTCGCCTTCGGCCAGCGCGGCGTCGATCTCGTCGAACGCGCGCTGCATCAGTGCCGGGTCTTCACGCGCGCCGGCGATCGGGATCGCCTTGGCGGTGCGGAAGATCCAGCGCATCACCGGGATGTTGAAGATCCGGTAGTACATGACGAAGCGCACCGGGCGCGGAATCGTCGCCGACAGGATCAGTGCGTCCATGTAGCTGACATGGTTGCAGACCAGCAGCGCGGCGCCCTCGTCGGGCACATTGGCCTCGATGCCGTGTGGGCGCAGCCGGTACAGGGTGCGCACCATCAGCCAGCTGAGGAAGCGCATCAGGAATTCGGGGACGATGGTGAAGATGTAGATCGCCACCAGCGCGTTGGCGATGGCCAGCGCCAGGAACTGCTGCGGGATGCTCCAGTGCAGCAGCTTGTGCGCGGCCAGTGACAACAGGGCTGCGCCGACGATGAAGCCGGAGTTCTGGATGTTCAGCGCCGCGAACACGCGCGACATCTGCGCCTTCGGCGTGCGGCTCTGGATCAGCGCGAACAGTGGCACCACGAAGATGCCGGTGAACAGGCCGATACCGATCAGGTCGATGACGATGCGGATGCTGCCGGGCTGCTGCAGGAAGGTGCCGATGGTCAGCCCGTGCACCGTCGCCTCGCCGCTGCGGGCGAAGTACAGGTCGAGCAGGAACGCGGTCATGCCGAATGCACCCAGCGGCACCAGGCCGATTTCCACTGTGCGCGCCGACAGCTTCTCGCACAGCAGCGAGCCGATGCCGGTGCCGACCGAGAACAGGGCCAGCGCAAAGATGTACAGGGTCGGCTCACCGCCGAGGTTGGTCACCGCATAGGCCGGCAGCTGCGAGGTCAGCACGGTGCCGACGAACCAGAACCAGGACACGCCCAGGATCGAGTTGCGCACGGCCTTCTGCTGGCGTGCCATGCGCAGCACCGCCAGCGATTCGGGCAACGGATTCCAGTTGATCTTCAGGGTGGGATCGCCGGCATCGACCTTGGGAATCAGGCGGGCGGCGATGTTGCCGCAGATCGCCAGGCCGATGATCGCGCAGGCTGCCACCACCGTACCGTGGCTGCCGGCCACGGTGAACACCAGGCCGCCGACGATCATGCCGGACAGGATCGACATCGAGGTGCCCATTTCAACCAGACCGTTGCCACCGGTCAGCTCTTCGGGTTTGAGCACCGACGGCAGCACCGAGTACTTCACCGGGCCGAACAGGGTCGACTGCATGCCGGTGCAGAACAGGGCGACCAGCAGCACCGGCAGGCTCTGGGTGAGGAAGCCGGTGGCCGCAAGCGACATGATCACGATCTCCATGGTGGTGGTGATCACGATCAGCCGCGATTTTTCCAGTTTGTCGGCGATCTGCCCGGCCAGCGCTGAGAACAGGAAATACGGCAGGATGAAGATGGCCGGCGCCAGCGTGGCATACAGCCCCAGTTCTTCTTCCGGCACGGCCATGAACAGCAACATGCTGATGATCGCCTGCCGGTACACGTTGTCGTTGAACGCACCGAGCGCCTGGACCACGAAGAACGGCAGGAAACGGCGCTGGCGCAGCAGGGCGAACTGGTTGTGACCGGACATGGAGCCTCCTTGACCGGCGCAGCCTAGCATTCCTGCCTATCCGCTGTGGGTGCGGACCGTTGGTCCGCACACTTTGAAAGGTCTCAGACGATATCGTCGACCACGCCGCCATCCACGCGCAGTGCCGCACCCGAGGTGGCCGAGGCCTGCGGCGAGGCCAGGTACACCACCATGTTGGCCACTTCCTCGACCGTGGCGGTGCGCTGGATCACCGAAGACGGCCGGTGTGCCATCACGAACTCGCGGCCGATCTGCTCCAGGGGCTTGCCGCTGCGCTGGCGTTCATCTTCGAACATCGCCGCGAAGCCGTCGGACAGGGTCGGGCCGGGCAGCACTGCGTTGACGGTGACGCCGCTGCCGGCCACTCGCTTGGCCAGGCCGCGCGACAGCGACAGCTGCGCGGTCTTGCTGACACCGTAGTGGATCATGTCGGCCGGAATGTTGCGTGCCGATTCGGAGGAGATGAACAGCACGCGACCCCAGCCGGCATCGACCATCGCCGGCAGCAGTGCCCGCGACAGGCGCACGCCGGACATCACGTTGGTCTGCCAGTAGCGTTCCCAGGTTGCGTCTTCGGTCTCGAAGAAGTCCTCGGGGCCGAAAATGCCGGCGTTGTTGACCAGGATGTCGACCTTTGGCAAGCCGGCCAGCAGCATATCGACACCGGCCGCATCGGACAGATCGGCGGCGACGCCGGCCACGTCGGCACCCGGAACAGCGTCGAGCAGGCGCTGGCGGGCGCGTTCGACGCTGTCGGTGCTGCGGCCGTTGAGAATGATCCGCGCACCCGCGGTGGCCAAGCCCTGGGCGATGGCCAGGCCGATGCCGGCGGTGGAGGCGGTGACCAGCGCGGTGCGGCCGGAGAGTTCAATCTTCATGGGGAATCCGGGGGGCAGGGGATCACCCAGTATCCGCGTGGCTGCGTGATCGGGATGCAGCGCTGGATGCAACGCGATGTTGCGTTGGCGGTAGCGCCGGGCCATGCCCGGCGGCAGGCTGTCAGGTGAGCGTGCGTACCGCCTCATTGGCCGCCGCCCGCACCTTCGGCAGCATCCGCAGCACCAGCGCCATCTGGGTGCGGATCAGCTGCAGCTTCGGCGGCATCGCCTCGTCGATCTGTTCCAGTTCGGCCGCCACCGCGCGATCAGCGTCGTTGTCGTCCTCGCTGACCGGCTGCCGAGCGCTCAGGGCCGTCGCCAGTTGCTGCAGCGCCTTGCGCACGCGCTCACCGGCAGCCAGCGCCAGCGGATCGCCGGCGTAGCTGTCCACCTGGTCGCGGTGCGCACCCAGGGCCGACAGGTGCCCGAGCAGTGTGTTGGACAGCGCCAGGAAGTGGAAGCCGGCATCCAGATTGCGGCGCACATGGCCGGGCTCACGCAGCATGTTCGACAACGCGGTGGACAGCGCGGCGTCGGCGTTGTGCATGTCGCGGCGGGCGATGCGGTAGGCCAGATCGTCACGCATGCCGCTGCGGTACTGGCCCAGTACCGAATCCAGGTAGCGCGCGGCGGTGTCCAGCACGCGCGCCAGCACAAGGTGCAGCTGGCGGCCCTGCCAGTCGGGCAGGATCAGGAAGGCGGCCGCGGCGGCGATTGCACAACCCAGCAGCGTATCGACCATGCGCGGCACGATCAGCACGAAGCCGTCGCCGATCAGGTTGAAGCAGGTCAGGGCCATCACCGTGATTGCCGCCGACGCCACCAGGTAGCGGTCGGTGCGGGTGAAGAAGAACAGCAGCGCCGACAGCAGCGCGATCAGCAGCTGTACGTGCAGCTGTGGGAACAGCTGCAGCAGTGCCCAGGTCAGCACCAGGCCGGCCACGGTGCCGACGATGCGTTGTGCAAGGCGCTGGCGGGTCGCGCCGAAGTTGGGGCGGCACACGAACACGATGGTCAGCAGCACCCACGAGCCGTTCTGTGCATTGAACAAGCGGATTGCCGCGAAGCCGGCGATCAGGGCCAATGCCATGCGCAGGCCGTGGCGGAACAGGACCGAGCCGGGCGTGAGCTGCTGGCGCACGCGCACGCCCATCTCGCGCAGGGTGTGCGGGTTGCTGTCGCGCAGGCGGGTATCGACGTTGTCCAGGCTGGCCTCGGAGCGCTCCGCATCCAGCAGGCGGCGCTCGATGCTGCGCAGGTTGTGCACCAGCAGATCCAGCGATCCGAGCAGACGCTGCCATTGCGGACGCTGCTGGTCGCGCAGGTAGGCCAGCGCATCGGCCAGGTCGCGCCCGGCCTGCTGGTTGCTTTCGCCATACACGAACGGACGGCGCAGGCGGATCGCCTCGCCCAGCCGTGCGCAGGCCTGCCCCTGCAGGTCGAGCAGGCGCTGGCAGCGGTACAGCACATCGCTGTGGAAGAAGGCATCGACCAGCGCACCGTAGGGGTAGTGCGAGGAGCTGGCGCGCTCGTGGAAATCCTGTGCCATGTAATAGAGGCGCAGGTACAGGCCGGAGTTCACGCCGGGCCGCCCGGAACGGCCGAAGCGGGCCAGGATCGCGGTCTTGGCTTCATTCAATGCACCAACCACGCGCCGGTTCTGTTCGGCCAGGTCGAGCTGGCGACGCTGCAGGTCGGCCTCGCGCACCGGCTCGAACAGTGTTGCCTTCAACTGCAGGTAGCGGCCCAGTTCAACGTACAGTCGTGCCACGCGTTCGCGTACCGGACGGTTGGCGAACAGTGCGGTCCAAAGGATCGACAGCAGGCCGTACCAGACCGCACCGGCCAGCAGGTGGCTGACCGCGTCCAGCGCGCTGTGCAGGTCGCTGGCGCCATGCTGCTCCAGCCCGATCATGGTGTAGATCGCCAGCGTTACCGTGGCCTGGGCGATGGACGCATAGCGCTCGCCGAGCGCACCCAGCAGGGTCAACCCGAAGGTGGACAGCGCCAGCGCGCCGATGAAGATCCACGGCCAGGGGAACAGCCAGATCACCGAGGCGGCGGCGAGGCAGAAGCACAGCAGCGACAGCAGTACCGCCTTGGTACGGCCCCACCAGTTGTCATCGGTCTCGGCGATGGCGCTGGCGATGATGCCGAGGAACACGCCGGGCAGGGCAGTGAGCGCGTCCAGCTGCCAGCACACGGCAAGCGCTGCGGTCAGGGCGATGAACACCCGAAGGCCATAACTGGCCTTTTCGTGGGCCCACAGGCGGCTGAGGCGGGATTCGCGGGCGGGCATGCAGGCTCGGTGGAAGGGTCTCCCACCATTATTGCGGGTACGGGGTGAAGGGGACAGCCCGCGAGGGAATACCCGGTAGTGCCGGCCGCTGGCCGGCTCTCATGCGCCCGGACGGAGGTGCGAGGAGCCGGCCGGCGGCCGGCACTACCGGTTTGCCGGGCATTACATGTCGAACCGCACGCTCACCGCGAACGTGCGTGGCAGGCCGGCGCCGGCGTTGGACCAGTACTTCCGGTTGGCCAGGTTCTCGACGCTGGCACGCAGGGTCACCGGATGGCCGGACGCCAGCAGGCGATAGCCGATGCCTGCATTCACCAGCGTGTAGTCAGGCAGCTTCAGGGTGTTGTCGGCGTCGTACCAGACACCGCCGTAATAGCGCACGGCGGCATAGGTTTCCAAGCCGTCTACCCACGGCAGCTGGTAGGTGGCGTGCAGTACGCCGCTCCAGCGCGCAGCACCGGCGGTGCGGTTGCCTTCCTGTGCGGCACTGCCCGGGGACAGCTTGTCGTAGGTCGGATCCAGCCAGGTCACGCCGCCGCCGACGGTCAGTGCATCGTTGAGGTGCAGGTCGGCACTGGCTTCAATGCCTTCGTACAGCGTGATGCCGTCCTGCACCAGGCGCTTGCCGGCCGGCGTGAGCTCATCGATGTTGGCACCACGTTCCAGCCGGAACGCGGCCACGTTCGCATTCCAACGCGCCGCTTCGACCTTGGCCCCGATCTCGTACTGCTTGCTGATGGTGGGATCGAGCACGTCACCGGCGTTGATGTAGCTGTTGCCTACGCGGCTGCCCGCTTCGAGCGACTCGATGTAGCTGGCGTAGAGGGTGACCGCCTCGCTGGGCTTGAACATCACGGCGTAGGTCGGGGTGACCGGGTAGGTGTGGTACCGCCCCTTGGTTTCGAAGTCGTTGTAGCGCCAGCCCGCCAGCACCGACCAGCCGCTGCCGAGGTTCACCGTATCGCTTGCGAACACCGCCTGCTGCACCGTCTCGTCGCCGCGGGTCATCACCCGCGAACCAACGGCGTCGTGGCGGATGGCATGGCGCTGGTACAGGTTGGCGCGGCCAATCAGGTTCCACTCGTAGGGGCGGTCCCAGCCCAGTCCGGTCTGGTGGCTGATGCCCGCCACCACCTGATGCTGAAGGGGGCCGGTGCGGAAGCTGCCCTGCAGCATCGCCTGGGCCAGCTTCCACTCGCTCTTGCCACCCAGTTCGTAGACGTTGACGTCGTAGTCGCCGTTGAGATCGTCGATGTAGGCGAAGATCTTGTTGACGTCATTCCACGAGGTGGTGACGCCGTAACTCAGGCTGGCTTTCCAGTCGCTGTTGATCTGCCAGTTCAAGCCGGTCGACAGCAGGCTGGAGCGTGTGTCGTAGTAGGTGCCGGGCACGCTGTTGTCGGTATCTCCGGCGATCGGCCGCGGCAACGAGGTCAGGCCACGGAAGTAGTACTGCGGTGATTCCTCGCGCAGGTCGCGCGACTGGAACACACCGTCGAAGGTCCAGGTGAGCGCATCGCTCAGGCGCGCGTCCAGCGACAGTGCGCCAACCTTGCGATCGACGTGTCCGCCATTGAAGGTCTCGCCTTTTTCCTGGAAGGCGTTGAAGCGGTAGCCGAACATCTGCTCGTTGCCGAAGCGGCCGCCAACGTCGACGCCGCCGCTGACGATGCCTTGTTCGCGCCAGCCCAGCTGGGCGGAGAAGGTGGGCGTGTCCGTCGGCTTCTTGGTGATGTAATTGACGATGCCGCCGGGGGTGCCGAAGCCATACAGGAATCCGCCCGGGCCTTTCAGCAGATCGACCTGTTCCATCACTTCCAGCGGCCATTCGGTGCCCCAGGAAGAGACCTGCAGGCCATTGACCCGGTAGCTGTCGTAGTTCAGCTCCAGACCGCGGTTGCGGATGGGCGAGCTCCAGCCACTGGCATAGGCGCTGACCTGGGTGCTGACCGAAGGGTCGAGCAGGAAGGCTTCGCCCAGCGAGACCACCTGGCGCTGCTCGATCTGCTCGCGGCCAACAGCGGTGATCGCGAACGGAGTGTCGCGCAGGGCGCGGTCGCCCAGTGCGCCGGCGTCGGTATGGGTGCGTTCGGCGGTGACCTTCACCGCATCCAGATCGGTGGCGTTACGGCTGACGGCCGGCGCTTCGGCATGGGCAGCGCAGGCGGCTGACAGGGCGATGGCCAGCAGGGCCAGGCGGGGAGAACGGGAAGGCAGCATCGATGGTGGTCCTCGACGGACGGCCACAGGCCATCCGCCCACGGGTGGGGGAAGGGGCAGTGGCTGGGATCACGCAGGCTGGCCGGAGATGGCAGCGGGGCGCCGCGAAGGGGCGCAGGACCATGGCTGGATGAGAATTGTTCTCTTTTCGTTACCGTGCGTCAAACCCGGAGGCATGCGGACCAACGGTCCGCACCCACCATCCGTGCCCACGGTCCGCACCCACGGTCCGCACCCACGGTCCGCACCCACGGTCCGCACCCACGGTCCGCACCCACGGTCCGTACCCACGGTCCGTACCCACGGTCCGTACCCACGGTCCGTACCCACGGTAATGCCGGCCGCTGGCCGGCAGATTGGCTGTACGGAGAACGCCGGCCAGCGGCCGGCGCTACCAGTAGATCCACGCCCTGCGTGGATGGGCTCTTCTACGCCCGTTGCGCGCGCTTGAGCAGCTTCGCTTCGCGCCTGCGTGCGCGACGTGCGCGCCAGCGCTCGGCCAGGCAGGAGAAGATCACGTACAGCGCCGGCGTGCTGAGCAGGGTCAGGCTCTGCGAGAACAGCAGGCCGCCGATCATCGCGATACCCAGCGGACGCCGCAGCTCGGACCCTTCGCCCAGGCCGATCGCCAGCGGCACAGCAGCCAGGATCGCCACCATCGTGGTCATCATGATCGGGCGGAAGCGCACGATGCTGGCCTCGCGTGCCGCTTCGCGCGGAGCCAGCCCGTGCTCGCGCTGCGCCACCAGCGCGAAGTCGATCATCATGATCGCGTTCTTCTTGACGATGCCGATCAGCAGCACCAGCGCGATCATCGAGATCACCGACAGTTCGGTATTGGTGCCGAACAACGCCAGCAGCGCACCCACGCCCGCCGCCGGCAGCGTGGACAGGATGGTGACCGGGTGGATCAGGCTCTCGTACAGCATGCCCAGCACCAGGTACACGGTCAGGATCGCGGCAAACACCAGGATCAGCATGTCGCTGGGGTCGGAGTTGAAGCCGAAGCCGGCGTCATCAGCCAGGCGGATGTCGCCGGGCATGCGCATGCCGGCCACGGTCGCGTCGATGATCGCCTTGGCCTCGCCCATGCTCACGTTCGGCGCCAGGTTGTAGCTGAGGTCCATCGTCGTGTACTGGTTCTCATGGGTGATCTGCGAAGGCGCCAGCCCCGGCACCTGCTTGGCCACCGCCGTGAGCGGCACCATGTCGCCGTTGCGCGCACGCACATGCACCTCGTCCAGCGCTGCCGGCGTAGCGGTCTGCGAGGGCAGGGCGTTGACCACCACGCTGTACTGGTTGATGTCCGAATAGATGGTCGAGATCTGGCGCTGGCCGAACGCACCGTACAGGGCGCCGTCGATGGCGCCGACCGAAACACCCAGGCGGGCGGCCTTGGCACGGTCGATCTCGATGTTCTGGCGCAGCCCGGCATTGTCCACATCGGTGCCGACGTCGCGCAGCTTCGGGTTCTTCTTCAGCTCCGCCTGCAGCTTGGGCAGCCATTCCTGCAGTGACGCCAGGTCATTGCCCTGCAGCGAGATGCGGTACTGCGCGCCCTGGCTGGAGCCACCGCCATCGTTGCTGGGCAGGTCCTGGATCGCGCGCAGGCGCAGCTGCAGGTCGGGGTAGCGGTCGGCCTTGGCGCTCAGTCGCGCCAGGGCATGTGCGGTGGTTTCGCGGCGGCCTTCCTTGCGTGATTTCAGCTCGACGTTGAACTGTGCGCTGGAGCCCTGGCGACCGCTGCCCAGGCGCACACCCACGGTCTTCACCGCCGGGTCGGCCATCAGCATGTCGGTGATGCGGCGCTGGCGGGCGACCATGTCCTCGAAGGAGACGGTGGCGCTGGAGTTGGCGCGGCCCCAGATCAGGCCGGTGTCCTGCGGCGGGAACGCGCCCTTCTTCACCGCACCGAACAGGAACACGGTGACACCGATCAGCAGCAGCGGCGTCAGCGACAGCAGCAGCGCATGGCGCAGAGAGAAATCCAGGAACACGGTGTAGATGCGCAGCATGCGCTCGTGGCCGGCATCCAGCCAACGGCCGAAGCGCGACGGCGGCGCCGTGTGGTCGTGGGCGCTGAGGAAGCGGCTGCACAGCGCCGGGGTCAGGGTCAGCGAGACGATCATCGAGACCACGATGGCCGCCACCAGGGTGACGGTGAACTCGCGGAAGAACGCGCCCATCATGCCGCTGGCGAACAGCAGCGGGATGAACACCGCCACCAGCGAGGCGGTGATCGAGACGATGGTGAAGCCGATCTCGCGCGCGCCGGTCAGCGCTGCCTGCATCCGCGGCATGCCTTCGTCGAGGTGGCGCATGATGTTCTCGATCACCACGATCGCATCGTCGACCACGAAGCCGATCGCGATCACCAGCGCCAGCAGGCTCAGGTTGTTCAGGGTGAAACCCATCACGTACATCACCAGCGCGGCACCGGCCAGCGACAGCGGCACGGTCACTGCGGCGATCAGCGTGGGTGCCAGCCGGCGCAGGAACAGCGCCATGGTCAGCACCACCATCGCCAGGCTGATCAGCAGAGTGATCTGCACTTCATGCAGCGACGAGCGGATGGTCGGCGTACGGTCGAAGTACGGTGTCATCGTGGTGCCCGGCTGCAGGTAGTCGCGCAGCGCGGGGATCTGTGCCTTGACCCGGTCCACGGTCTCCACGATGTTGGCGCCGGCGCGGGTGAACACGTACATCACCACCGCCGGCTTGTGGTCGAACCACGCCGCCTGGTAGGCATCCTGCTGGCCGTCGTAGACGTTGGCGATGTCCTTCAGCCGGATCACCCGGCCATCGCCCTGGGTCTTGACCACCAGGTCGGCGAAGTCGGCGGCGCGTGCCACCGAATCGTTGGCGATGATCGCGGTGGTGGTGTTGCCATCGCTGAGGAAGCCGGTGGGTGAGGTCACGTTGGCCGCACGCACCGCGTTGCGCAGGTCATCGGCGGTCAGGCCGAGTGCGTTCATCAGGCGCAGGTTGACGTCCACACGCACCGCCGGCGTCGAGGCACCGGCGATGTCGACCGAAGCAACACCGCTGATCTGGCGGATGCGCTGCGCCAGCAGCGAATCGGCGACGTTGTACAGCTCGTCGGCCGACTGCGTCTGCGAAGTCAGCGCGATGGCGATCACCGGGTCGTCGTTCGGGTTCGCCTTCTGATACATCGGCGAGCCCATGCCCGAGGGCAGGTCGGCCTGCGCCGAATTGATCGCGGTCTGTACGTCCAGCGCGGCCGAATCGATGTTGTGGCCGCTCTGGAAGATCATGAACACCAGCGAGCTGCCTTCCGAGCTCGACGAGCGCATGCGGTCGATGCCCGGCAGCTGGCCGAGATGACGTTCCAGCGGCGCGGTGACCGTGGAGGCCATGGTTGCCGCATCGGCACCGGACTGGCTGGCGTGCACGAAGATCACCGGGATCTCGATGTTCGGCAGTGCCGACACGCCCAGGCGCAGGTAGCAGATCAGGCCGACCATGAACAGGCCGATGGCCAGCAGCGCGGTGCCGATCGGGCGGCGGATGAAGGGGCCGGACAGGTTCATCGTGCGGCCCCCCGCAGCAGCGGGGCGTGGATCATGCCTGCGGCTCCTGCAGCGTGCCGTCACGCAGGGCGCGCTGCTCGCGGCGGCGCGCCAGCCACTCGGAGAAGCGCTCCATGTACAGGTAGATCACCGGCGTGGTGTACAGGGTGACCAGCTGCGACAGCAGCAGGCCACCGACGATGGCGATGCCCAGCGGGCGGCGCAGTTCCGAGCCGATGCCAGTGCCCAGCGCCAGCGGCAGTGCACCGAGCATGGCCGCGGCGGTGGTCATCATGATCGGGCGGAAGCGCAGCAGGCAGGCACGACGGATCGCTTCGTGCGCGTTGGCACCAGCGCGGCGCGCCTCGATCGCGAAGTCGACCATCATGATGCCGTTCTTCTTGACGATGCCGATCAGCAGCACGATGCCGACGATGCCGTCCACCGACAGGCTCAGCCCGCACAGCATCAGCGCCAGCAGTGCGCCGACACCGGCCGGCGGCAGCGTGGAGATGATCGTGATCGGGTGGATGTAGCTCTCGTACAGCACGCCCAGCACGATGTAGATCACCACCAGCGACGCCAGCAGCAGCCACACCACGTCGGTCTGGCTACCGGTGAACTCGGCGGCCTTGCCGATGAACTCGGCATGCAGGTGGGTGGGCATGTCCAGGCTGTCCTTGGTCTCCTGGATCGCACGCACGGCTTCGGACAGCGAATAGCCCGGCGCCACGTTGAACGACACCGTCACTGCTGGCAGCTGCTGCTGGTGGCTGACCAGCAGCGGCGCGCTGCTGACCTTGCCTTCGGCCAGGGCCGACAGCGGGATGATGTTGCCGGCGCCGACGGTGATGCCGGTGTTCTGCGCGCCGATGCCGGTGGCGGTCGACGAGTTCGACGAGGTGACCTGGCCGAAGCTGGTGGCGTTGGTACCGGTCAGTGCACCGGCGCCGTTGGAGGCGACGGCCAGCTGTTCCATCAGCGCGGTGCTGGTGCGGAACTCCGGCGCCACTTCCAGTACCACGCGGTACTGGTTGAGCTCGGTGAAGATGGTCGAGATCTGGCGCTGCCCGAACGCATCGTAGAGGGTGTCGTCGATGGTCTGCATCGGCACGCCCAGCACGCTGGCCTTGTCGCGGTCGATGTTCAGTTCAAGCGCGCGGCCCTGGTTGGACAGGTTGTTGTCGACGTCGGCCAGTTCCGGGCGCTTGCGCAGTGCTTCGGTCAGGCGCGTGGCCTGGGTGGCCACGGTCGCCGGATCGACGTCCGACAGCGAGTACTGGTACTCGGTGGCGGCCACGCGGGTATCCAGCGTCACGTCCTGGACCGGCTTCAGGTACAGGGCCACGCCCGGAATACCGGCGACGGCCTTCTGCAGGCGCGGCAGGATCTTGTCCAGGCCGTCGCGCTCGCCGCGTTCCTTCAGCACGATCGACAGCTGGCCCTGGTTGAGCGTGGGGTTCATGCTGCCCGCGCCGATGAAGGCTGACACGCCGGTCACGTCCGGGTCCTGGCGCAGCGCTTCGGCCACCTGCTTGGTGCGCTGCTCCATCTGCGGGAAGGCGATGTTCTGGTCAGCCTGGACCACGCCGGTGATCAGGCCGGTGTCCTGTTCGGGCAGCAGGCCCTTGGGAATCAGCACGTACAGCAGCACGGTCAGCACCAGTGCGCCGCCGGCCACGGCCAGGGTCAGGCGCTGGTGGTCCAGCACCCAGTCCAGGCTGCGCTCGTACAGGCCGACGGTGCGCGTCCACAGGTTCTGCTTGCCGGCCGCCGCCGCACGCTCATGTGCGTCCTCGCCTTCGGGCAAGGCGTCGGGCTTGAGCAGGTAGGCGCACATCATCGGGGTCAGCGTCAGCGAGATCAGCATCGACAGCACGACGGCGATGCTCAGCACCCACGCGAACTCGTGGAACAGGCGGCCGGTGACGCCGGGCATCAGCAGCAGCGGCAGGAACACCGCCACCAGCGAAACGGTCAGCGACAGCACGGTGAAGCCGATCTGGCGCGCACCGATTTCGGCCGCTTCCTTGCCACTCTTGCCCTGCTCGATGTAACGCACGATGTTCTCGATCATCACGATCGCATCGTCGACCACGAAGCCGGTGGCCACCACCAGCGCCATCAGCGAGAGGTTGTCCAGCGACATGCCGGCAAAGGCCATCACCGCGAAGGTGCCGGCCAGCGACAACGGCACCGCCACCGAGGGAATGATCGTGGCCCACAGGCGGCGCAGGAACACGAAGATCACCGCCACCACCAGGCCGATGGTCAGGATCAGGGTGAACTGCACCTCATGCACCGAGGCGCGGATGGTCTCCGTACGGTCGTTGAAGATCTCCAGGTGCACGTCGGCTGGCAGCACGCCCTGCAGCTGCGGCAGGATCGCGCGGATGCGCTCGACGGTCTGCACGATGTTGGCGCCGGGCTGGCGGCGCACTTCCAGCAGCACCGCCGGCTTGCCATCGGCCCAGGCGGCCAGCTGGTCGTTCTCCACGCCATCAACCACTTCGGCCACGTCGGACAAACGCATGGGACGTCCGTTCTTGTAGCTGATGATGGTGTCGCGGTACTCGGCGGCACTGGCCAGCTGGTCGTTGGTACCGATGCTGTAGGACTGCGTCTTGCCGTTCAACGAACCCTTCGGCGCATTGACGTTGGCCTGGGTCAGTGCGCTGCGCAGCTGTTCCAGGGTCAGGCCCATGTTCGACAGCTGCGCCGGATTGACCTGGATGCGCACGGCCGGGCGCACGTTGCCGGCGATCGAGACCAGGCCCACGCCCTGCACCTGCGACAGTCGCTGGGCCAGGATCGAGTCGGCGTAGTTGTTGACGTCGCGCAGCGGGCGCGTGTCAGAGGTCAGTTTCAGGGTAACGATGGCCGCGTCGGCCGGATTCACCCGGTTGTAGACCGGCTGGTAGGGCAGCGACGAGGGCAGGGTGGCCTGGCGGATCGCCGCCTGCACGTCCTGCGCGGCGATGTCGATGTCGCGGTCCATCGAGAATTGCAGGATGATCGTCGACAGGCCCGCCGACGAGTCGGAGGTCATCAGTTCCAGCCCGGAGATCTGCCCGAACTGGCGCTCCAGCGGCGTGGTGACCAGCGAGGCCATGGTGGTGGCGTTGGCACCCGGATACTGGGTGGTGACCACCAGGCTGGGGGCATCGATTTCCGGCAGCGCCGAGACCGGCAGCTTGCGGTAACCGAGGATGCCGAGCAGCAACAGGCCCGCCATCAGCAGCGAGGTGGCGATCGGGCGGCGGATGAAGATCGTCGAAAAGCCCACGGACTGATCCTTGCTGGCACTTCAATGTCGGCGCCGGCAGGTGTGCCGGCGCGAGGGAGAACTGTGGCCTGCGCTCAGCGCGGGCCACCACCGCGACGGCCACTGCCGCCACCGTTCTTCTGCTCGGCCGCCTTCAGCTCGGCCTCGGTCGGTGCGGCCGGGGTCTCGCCCGGCTTCAGCGCGTTGACCTTGCTGCCCGGCTTCAGGCGGAACTGGCCTTCACTGACCACCCGCTCGCCGCCCTTCAGGCCTTCGGCGATCTGCACCTGGCTGTCGCCCACTTCCACGCCGCTGCGCACGGTCTGCATCTTTACCGTGTTGTCGCCCTGCACGATGTAGACGTACTCGCCGTCCGGGCCACGCAGCACCGCCTGGGTGGGGATGACCACGCCGCCGGCAATCGTGCGCAGCTGCATGCGCACGTTGACGAACTGACCCGGCCACAGACCGTTGTCGGTGTTGTCGAACAGGGCGCGCGCCTTGAACGTGCCGCTGTCGGCACTGATCAGGTTGTCGACCACATCCAGCTTGCCGTCACCGGACAGCACGTGCGAGTCGGCGCGGTCCAGCGCCGCCACCGGTACCGCGCCGGCGGCCTGCGCCTGGCGCACGTCGCCAAGCTGGCGCTCGGGCAGGTTGAACAGTACGTGGATCGGGTGGATCTGGGTCAGCGTGACCAGCGCGGTGCCGGCATTGACCACGTTGCCAGCATCGACCGCGCGGATGCCGGCGATGCCGGTGATCGGTGCGGTGACCTTGGTGTACTGCAGCTGCACCTGCGCCGAGCGCATGCTGGCCTCGTTCGCTGCGACTGCGCTTTCGTACTGTGCCACTTGGTTTCGCTGTGTATCCAGATCGGTCTTGGCGACGTACTGGCGATACTCCGGCGCGTTCGAGCGCTGGTAGTTGGAACGCGCGGTGGCCAGCAGCGCCTCGTTCTGGCGCTTGGAGGCCACGGCCTGGTCATAGCTGGCCTGGGCGGTGCGCGGGTCGATCACCGCCAGCACATCGCCCTTCTTCACTTCCTGGCCTTCGCGGAAATTCAGGCTCATCAGCTGGCCGCCAACCTGCGGGCTGACGGTGACGGTGTTCATTGCGGTCACCGTACCCAGCGCGCTGGCATAGACCGGCACGTCCTGGCGTGCCGCATCCACCACGGTCACCGGCACCGGGCCGGCATCCGGGTCTTCACCGCCCTGGCGCGCAGCTGCCGCTGGGCTACCGGCCTTGTCCTTGCCCCCGCCGAGTACGCGCAGGCCGACCACGGCCAGCACCAGTACCGCCACGACCAGCAGCACGATCTTCCAAACACGTGACATTCAAGGACTCCAAGAGGGCTGGACGGGGCACGGCCCCGGTTGGCAATGCGCAAAGCATACCTGCGCCACATCACGTTTCCTGCATGACGGATGGGACGGGCGCTAAGACCGGATCCGGCCGCGGAGGTTCCCGTAGCGGCGGTGTTGCCCTACATTCAGCTGGAACCCCCTGCCGTGGAGATCGTGATGCGCCGTTCGCTGCTGCTGTCCGCCCTGCTGCTGGCCTTGCCGGCTCTTGCCCACGCCCAGGACGGGCAGCGCCCGGAGGTGACCGCTGCCGCCCAGCGGCTGCAGGCCAAGGTGGTGGAATGGCGGCGCGATTTCCACCAGCACCCGGAACTGTCCAACCGTGAGGTGCGCACCTCGGCCGAGGTCGCCAAGCGGCTGCGTGCGATGGGCCTGAAGCCGAAGACCGGCATCGCCCACCACGGCGTGGTGGCGATCATCGAAGGCGGCAAGCCCGGGCCGAAGATCGCCCTGCGCGCGGACATGGACGCGCTGCCGGTGACCGAACAGACCGGCCTGCCGTTCGCCTCGAAAGCCACCGACCAGTACCGCGGGCAGACCGTGGGCGTGATGCATGCCTGCGGCCATGACGCGCACACCGCCACCCTGCTCGGCGTGGCCGAGGCACTGGTGTCGATGAAGAAGGATCTGCCGGGCCAGGTGATGCTGATCTTCCAGCCGGCCGAAGAGGGTGCACCGCCGCCGGAAGAGGGTGGTGCTGCCCTGATGCTGAAGGAAGGCCTGTTCGCCGACTTCAAGCCGGAAGCCGTGTTTGGCCTGCATGTGTTTTCCAGCGTGCAGGCTGGGCAGATCGCGGTGCGCGGTGGCCCGCTGATGGCCGCCTCGGATCGTTTCGGGATCAAGGTGATCGGTCGCCAGACGCATGGCTCGGCGCCGTGGAACGGTGTTGATCCGATCGTGGCCACCGCTGACCTGGTCGGCACCGCGCAGACCATCGTCAGCCGCCGCGCGAACCTGTCCAAGCAGCCGGCGGTGCTGACCTTCGGCGCGATCAACGGGGGCATCCGCTACAACATCATTCCGGATGAAGTGGAAATGGTCGGCACCATCCGTACCTTCGACGAAGGCATGCGGCAGCAGATCTTCGCCGACCTGCGCAATGTGGCCGAGCACACCGCCGCCGCGCACGGTGCCAAGGCGGTGACGGACATCTACGAGTCGGAGGGCAATCCGGCCACGGTGAACGACCCGGCGCTGACCGCGAAGATGCTGCCGAGCCTGCAGGCAGTGGTGGGCAAGGACAACGTGTACGAGCCACCGCTGCAGATGGGTGCGGAGGATTTCTCGCTGTACGCGAAGGAAGTGCCGGGGATGTTCTTCTTCGTCGGTTCGACCAGCGTGGGCATCGACCCGGCGACGGCACCGGCGAATCATTCACCGAAGTTCCTGCTGGATGAGAAGGCGCTGGATGTGGGACTGCGCGCGCTGCTGCAGGTGAGCCTGGATTACTTGAACGGTGCCGGCACTCCTGCGGGGTGAGGGTTTCCGGCAGGGCTTGCAGCCCTGCCCCCGACAGGTTCACGCGGCTGTTGGTAGGTGTCGACCTTGGTCGACACGGGCAGACATCCGGAATGTCTGAAGGATTGGCTTTTGATTTTGATTTTTCTGATCTTTCCCGTGGTGGTGGCCGCGTGCAGGGAACTGTCAGGGGCCGGGTGGGTAGGCGGGGCGGGGGTGTCCGCGGCATGGATGCCGCGGCCAAGCCCCCAAGGACGGGTTTACGGCGTCCCCCGACCCGCCTACCCACCCGGCCAAGCCGATAGACCGCCTTCCACGACCAACCAACAGAACCACCACGGAGGGGCTCCGCCGTTGGCCGGCCGGGCCGAAGGCCCGCCTTCCGCGCGATACAATGACCCCCATGAACACCCCACAGGATTCCAGCCTCGGTCGCGAGGTCAGTTACCCGTCGCAGTACGATCCCGGCCTGCTGTTTCCCATCCCCCGCAGCGGTGCCCGCGCCGAGATCGGCCTCGATGACGCCGCGCTGCCATTCGTCGGCCATGACCGCTGGCATGCCTTCGAGCTGAGCTGGCTCGACCCGCGTGGCAAGCCGCAGGTCGCCGTCGCCACCGTGCAGGTGCCGTGCACCTCGCCGCGGCTGATCGAATCGAAGTCGTTCAAGCTGTACCTGAATTCCCTCAACAGTACCCGCATCGACACTGCCGAAGCGCTGCGCGCGCGCATCATCGCGGACCTGTCGGCCTGCGCCGGTGCGCCGGTCCAGGTCGAGTTCGGCCTGCCGGGCCTGCGCGAGACGCCGCTCGGTGAATCCATCGACGGGCTGGACGTGGAGATCGACTGCTACGGCCCGCCACAGGCGGACTTCCTCGCGGCCGATGCGGGCGAGGTGGTGGAGGAGACCCTGGTCTCGGCGCTGCTGAAGTCCAACTGCCCGGTCACCGGCCAGCCGGACTGGGCCACGGTCAGCCTGCGTTACCGTGGGCCGAAGATCGACCGCGCGGGCCTGCTGCGCTACCTGGTCAGCTACCGCGAGCACGCCGAGTTCCACGAGCAGTGCGTTGAACGGATCTTCAGCGAGGTGTCCGCCCGCTGCCAGCCGCAGTGGCTGGAAGTGGAGGCCCGCTACACCCGCCGTGGTGGCCTGGATATCAATCCCTGGCGTGCCAGCCCCGGCATCGCTGCCCCGGCCGCGACCTACCGCGAACTGCGGCAGTAACCGCCGCAGGCGGTTACGGGTAGTGCCGGCCGCTGGCCGGCAACCGCAGGGAACCCGCATCCAGGACCAGCGCAAGCCGGCCAGCGGCCGGCACTACCGGGCACCGGCTCTCCCGATTGTTCAGCCGCCCCCGGGGGCGGCTTCACATCTGCACCATCCCCATTTAACAACCTCCATGGCACCGTGCGAACCACGTAGTCATGCAGACGGGAGTTGTGGATGAGTACCGAGAAGAAAGCCGATTTCTCCGGTGTCAGTGGCAGTGTCGACAGTACCGCCGAGCAGGTGCCGAAGGCGGACTTCTCCGGCGTCAGCGCCTCGGTGGACAGCACCGCAGACGTTGTCAGCGGCGGCACCTATACCGTGCAGAAGGGTGACTCGCTGTCGAAGATCGCCAAGCAGCATCTGGGCGATGCCAACGCCTGGAAGAAGATCTTCGAAGCCAATCGCGATGTGCTTGATGACCCGGACAAGATTTTCCCGGGCCAGACCCTGAAGCTGCCGCCGAAGTAAGCCGGCCATCGAACGCCGTCCGACAATCCCTGGGAGGAACCCCGAATGATCAAGACCACCCCGCTCCAGACCGCCCTGATCGCCGCCCTGCTGGGCAGCGTTGCCTTGGTAGGTTGCAAGAAGAAAGAAGAGTCGACCGACAGCAACGCCGCTCCGGCAGCGACCGCGCCGGCCGAACCGGCAGCACCTGCACCGATGACCGGCGCACCGCCGCCGATGGCCGAAGCCGCTGCAGTCAGCGTCTCGGCAGTGACCGTCGGCAAGACCGCAGCCGCCGACAAGTCGGTTGCGACGACGGCATTGTTCGCACCGAAGGATGACGTCATCGTCTCGGTCAAGACCGACGGCGCTGCCAACAACGTCACTGTTGGCGCGAAGCTGACCTACCAGGACGGCCAGGTGGCCGGCGAACAGAACGCCACCCTGAACACCAGTGGCGCGGAAACCACCAACGTCACGTTCAAGAATGCAAAGGGCTGGCCGGCCGGCAAGTACCGCGCCGAAGTCACCGTCGATGGCAAGGCGGCCGGAACGCCGCAGGAGTTCGAGGTCAAGTAAGTCCTGCCGACTCTCTCCCGGCAGGGCTCACGATGGACGCAGCCGCGAGGCTGCGTCCTTTTTTATTGGGCGATACTCGGAAGTACTCCGCGGGCCGCCCGTAATGAGATAAAGCTTGTCAACGGGGAAACCTCCCACCGCAGCGGACGGAGTTTCGCGGAGTTGGGCGGAAAGAAGGGCGAGATCAATGTCCTGGATAGATTTGACAAGGGTGTTGTTCCTCATGAAGTGTCACATCTTGGCGGTGTGGATGATCTTTATGACAAGACGACGGGGCTGCCCAATCCTGCACGTGGCGACGGAATCATGAATAGGGTTCCCGGTGTGGTTGACAGCCATACCATCGGTGGAATTGTAGAAGGCGATTCGGCGGTTCAAAAACGGGAGCGTTGAGATGCTTTCACGCATTTTGGTTTTCTTCGCTTTCTTGTGCCTGCTCACTTCGTGGGCCCAGGAATCTAGCCTGTGGAGCTACAGTTGCGACCACTTCCTATATGGCGCTTGTCTGCGCGTGCCAACAGGCATGTCCGTGACCTACGAGGCACCTGTTGACTTCGGCGTGCACCGCGTCAGAAGCGATGATCGGGAAGTCGCCTTGATCTACGAGGGCGATGCCCCCGAAAAGCCTGCGTCAGGAAGCACGCCGGATCTGCGCTTCACGGACGGCGGATATGTCGTGTCGGGGTATGCAAGGGCGGAAGGAGGTTCCACCCGGTACGACGTCTACGTTCGGCCCGGATCGTCTGGCGCCGGTTCGCTGCACATCCGAGGCTCTGCAGCGACGGCTGATGAACTCGCCAGCCTGGCCGCCGTTGTTGGGGGATTCCGCATCTGCAACTTCCAGCAAAGCAAGCGCTCACAGACATTGACCTGTCCAAGGCATGCCGAGTGGGGGCCGCGATTGTCGGAGTGGGTCATGCGTGCCTCAACGAGCGGGAAGTCGAATTAGCCATCAAGCCTCAGCTTCCAGACCGGAAGCGAGCCAGCGGCGCAACACAGTGGTGCAGTACCGCCGCGTATGGCGTGGCTTTGCCCCGCGCGGCTGAAAACGCGACAATGCAGGGGTTTCCCCGCCGCGCGCCCACCCTGACGGCGACGGGGGAAAGCGTGGGGCCCGGCCCCGCGCGCGACACGGTTGCACGTGGCCCGGCGCTGGTGCCGGCCTTCCCCTGAGCATTGCTACAGAGTCCAAGTCCCCCATGTCCAAGATCCTCTACACGCTGACCGACGAAGCACCGTTCCTGGCCACCCAGTCGCTGCTGCCGATCGTTGGTGCCTACACCGCCACTGCCGGCATCGTGGTGGAAACCCGTGACATCTCGCTGTCCGGCCGCATCCTGTCGCTGTTCCCGGAACTGCTCAGCGACGCGCAGAAGGTCAGCGACGACCTGGCCGAGCTGGGCCAGCTGGCGACCACCCCGGACGCCAACATCATCAAGCTGCCGAACATCTCCGCCTCGGTGCCGCAGCTGAAGGCGGCCATCAAGGAACTGCAGGACCAGGGCTATCCGCTGCCGGATTACCCGGAAACCCCGGCTGACGACCAGCAGCGCGACTACAAGGCGCGCTATGACAAGGTCAAGGGCAGCGCGGTGAACCCGGTGCTGCGCGAAGGCAACTCCGACCGCCGCGCACCGCTGTCGGTGAAGAACTATGCGCGCAAGCATCCGCACCGCATGGGCGCCTGGGCGTCGGATTCGAAGTCGCACGTCGCGCACATGGCCGCCGGTGATTTCTACGGCAGCGAAAAGTCGGCCACCCTGGCCAACGCCGGTTCACTGAAGATCACCTTCCACGGCAAGGACGGCAGCACCGTCGTGCTGAAGGAAAAGACCGCAGTGAAGGCGGGTGAGATCGTCGACGCCGCCGTCATGAGCCGCAAGGCACTGGCCGCCTTCATCGGCGAGCAGATCGCCGATGCCAAGGCCCAGGGCGTGCTGTTCTCGCTGCACCTGAAGGCGACCATGATGAAGGTCTCCGATCCGATCATGTTCGGCGTGGCGGTCAACGAGTTCTACAAGGACGTGCTGGCCAAGCATGCCGACGTGCTCAAGCAGGCGGGTTTCGATGCCAACAACGGCATCGGTGACCTGGCTGCGCGCCTGCCGTCGCTGCCTGAAGCCACCCGTGCGGCGATCGAAGCCGACCTGGCTGCCGAGTACGCGCAGCGCCCGGGCGTGGCCATGGTCAACTCGGACAAGGGCATCACCAACCTGCACGTGCCGAGCGACGTGATCGTCGACGCCTCGATGCCGGCGATGATCCGCGACTCCGGCAAGATGTGGAACGCCGAAGGCAAGCTGCAGGACACCAAGGCGGTCATTCCGGACCGCTGCTACGCCGGCGTGTACCAGGCCGTCATCGACGACTGCAAGGCGCACGGCGCCTTCGATCCGGCCACCATGGGTTCGGTGCCGAACGTCGGCCTGATGGCGCAGAAGGCCGAAGAGTACGGCTCGCACGACAAGACTTTCCAGATCGCTGCCGATGGCGTGGTCAAGGTCACCGACGACGCCGGCACCGTGGTGTTCGAGCACGCCGTGGAGGCCGGTGACATCTGGCGCATGTGCCAGACCAAGGACGCGCCGATCCAGGACTGGGTGAAGCTGGCCGTCGAACGCGCCCGCCTGAGCAGCACCCCGGCCGTGTTCTGGCTGGATGCCGCCCGCGCCCACGACGCGCAGGTCATCGCCAAGGTCGAGCAGTACCTGAAGGACCACGACACCAACGGCCTGGACATCCGCATCCTGCCGCCGGTGGAAGCCACCGCGTTCTCGCTGGACCGCATCCGCAAGGGCGAGGACACCATCTCGGTGACCGGCAACGTGCTGCGCGACTACCTGACCGACCTGTTCCCGATCATGGAGCTGGGCACCAGCGCCAAGATGCTGTCGATCGTGCCGCTGATGGCCGGTGGCGGCCTGTTCGAGACCGGTGCTGGTGGTTCGGCTCCGAAGCACGTGCAGCAGTTCGTTGAAGAGGACTACCTGCGTTGGGATTCGCTGGGTGAGTTCTTGGCCCTGGCAGCGTCGCTGGAACACTTGGGCAACCGCTACGACAACGCCGCAGCCCGCGTGCTGGCCAAGGCGCTGGACGAAGCCAACGGCCAGTTCCTGGACAACGACAAGTCGCCGTCGCGCAAGCTGGGTGGCATCGACAACCGCGGCAGCCACTTCTACATCGCGCTGTACTGGGCCCAGGCCCTGGCCGCGCAGAATGAAGATGCTGCACTGAAGGCACGCTTCGCGCCGCTGGCCAAGGCGCTGACCGACAACGAGCAGAAGATCGTTGAAGAACTGATCGCGGTGCAGGGCAAGGCCGTGGACATCGGCGGCTACTACCGCCCGGACGTGGCCAAGGCCAGCAAGGCGATGCGCCCGAGCGCGACCTTCAACGCCGCGCTGGAGCAGCTGCGCGGCTGATCCATCGCCATTCTGTCGTGACACCGGAACCCGCGCTTCGGCGCGGGTTTCTTTTTTGGCTCTGGGGTCAGATCCCCTTCGCCATGCAAAAGGGATCTGACCCCAGGCGATGAAACCGCGACTTCCGTCGGCTGTCGGAATGCCGTCAAAGGGGCATGAAACTTGCCCGCGATGGCCGTCGCAGAACCGATATGAGCGGATCTGCAGCCGCCCTCGATCTGAGCAGTCGATCACGACGGCTGCCGCTGGCGATGCCCTAGCCTTGGCGACGCGAGGCCACCGGGGAGGTGGCCGCACGGGGAACACGGATGGCACGCGTGCTGGTAGTGGGAACCGACATCCAGGGCGAGCAGGCCCTGCTGCAGCGGCTGCGCGTGGCATCGGCCCTGCCGGACGGCCAGATCCGCCGCAGCCAGGACCTGGATGATTGCGATCTGCTGGTCATCCGCGATACGCCGGCGCTGCGCAACGCGGCCCTGCGCATGCGCCAGCAGCGTCCGCGACTGCAGTGCTGGATCGAGGACCTGGGAGGCCAGCTGCGCGACGGTGATGGGCACCAGGATGTACTTGATGACAGTGCCATCGGCCGTGCATTGCGCGGCATGCAGTTGGCAGTGGAGCCCATGGCCATGCACGCAGCCGCACCGATCCGTCTGGCTGATGGTGCGCATGCCATCACCCGTCTGCTGCGCGAGCGGCTGCCGCTGCGACAGGGCCAGGCACTGTTGAGTGATGCGGGCGAGCCTCTGCTGCTGATGGATCTGGAGCACGACCAGGCCGTGCTGCTGCAGGAACCGGCTGCGGCGCTGGTGGAGCGTTTGGCCGATGCCTTCGAACGCCTGCAACTGGATGCGCTGACGCCGGCACGCCTGCAGGCGCTGGCCGGCGAGCGGCCACGCCAACCACTGCGACCGCTGCTGTGGCAGTGGGCACAGCGCAGCCGCCATTGGCAGGCATTGGACGAACGCCTGCGTGGCGCCTCAGTGAAGCTGCTGCGCTGGCCGGACTTCCGCGTACTGGGCCACGACCATGATGGCTTCCGCCTGTGTTCGCTGCTGCTCAAGCGCGCGTGCACGGTTGACGAGTGCGCGATGCTGCTTGAGTTGCCGGCTGCGGCGGTGCGCGATTTCATCCATGCCGCCTACCTGTGCGGTTACGCGCAGTTGCAGAGCGCCCCGGTGGCCCCGATGGCGGCAGGACGTGGCAGCGGCACGGGCACCGACAACGGCCTGCTTGCCCGCCTGTGGCGGCACCTGCGCGGGAGCGAACGCAATGCGTGAGCACAAGGTGGTGGTGCTGGGTGGCATGGGCAGCGGCAAGTCGACCCTGGTGCGCAGCATCGCAGCGGGCGCGGTGATCGACACCGATGTGGCCAACAGTGACCGCCTCGGCGCCGACAAGGCGTCCACCACCGTGGCGCTGGACTACGCAGACATCGACCTGCCCAACGGCGAACGCCTGCGTCTCTACGGCACACCTGGCCAGCAGCGCTTCGATTTCCTGTGGCCGATCCTGCTGCAGGGGGCACGTGGTGCGGTGCTGCTGCTGGATGCGCGTCGTGCCGGGCTGGCCAGCGAGCTGGAGGACTACCTGCAGGTGCTGCAGCCGTTCGCATCGTCATTGGCGCTGGTGGTGGCGGTGACCCATCTCGACCAGGCGCCACGCGCCGCGCTGGATGACTGGGCCACGCGCGCCTGCCTCGACGACCAACCACTACCGCTGCTGGCGGTGGACGCCCGCGACCGCGAACAGGGGCTGCTGCTGATGGATGTGTTGATGAGCGAAATGGAAGCGCACGCGCTGGTGGCGGCACATGGCTGACGGGCAGGCGGCAGTCCTGCCCGATGCCGGCCAGCGTGAGCGCCTGCAGCCCTTGCTGCAGGACCTGCAGCAGCGCGTCGAAGGCGTGCGTACGGTAGTGCTGGCCAGCGTCGATGGCTTTGCCCTGGTCAGTGCCGGCGCCGATGGGCGTGGCGAACGACTGGCAGCGATGACCAGCGCGATGCTGGCACTGGCCGCGGCGGTGGGCCGCGAACTGGTGCTGGGCGATCTGCAGACGCTGATGCTGGAGGCTGTGGGCGGCAAGGTGCTGATGCTGGCGATCCTGGCTGAAGGGCGCGCACCGCTGCTGCTGATGGCGGCCTGCGACCAGCGCAGCGTGATCGGCCAGGTGCTGTGGCAGAGCAGGGAATGTGGCCAGGCGATCCTGGCCGAACTCGGCGGATCGTGAGCCCGGCCGCAGGGGAACGAGGGGCTCGAACCAACTTCGACAAGGGGTGCGACGTGGCTGGATTGAATGAATCGTTGAACGCACTGATGGGCATCGACGGCGCGCAGGCAGTGGCGCTGGTCGACTACGAAAGCGGCATGCTGCTGGGTGAAGCCGGTACCGGCATGGACATGGAAGTGGCCGCCGCCGGCAACACCGAAGTGATCCGCGCCAAGATGAAGACCGCCGCGTCGCTGAACCTCAACGACAGCATCGAGGACATCCTGATCTCGCTGGGCAAGGCGTACCACATCATGCGCCCGGTGGCGAAGAAGAAGGGCCTGTTCTTCTACCTCGTGCTGGACCGTACCAAGTCCAACCTGGCGCTGGCCCGGCGCAAGGTGCAGGACGTAGAGGCCGAACTGGCGATCTGAGCCGGTAGTGCCGGCCGCTGGCCGGCATCTGCATGGATCCACCGGCGGTCCAGGGGCTGCCGGCCAGCGGCCGGCACTACCTCTGCGCTCGACGGCATCACACACGCCAGCGTATGGTAAAGCCGGTCCTCCCCGGTGAGCCGTGCATGTCCGAGCCTGACATCGCTGCCGAACTGGCGCCGCGTATCGCCGGCGCCATCCGCGATGGTTTCGAGCAGTACCACGCCCGCTTTGCGGCAATCACCGCCCGTGCGCGGCTGCGTTTCGAGCAGCGCGACTGGGCAGCGGCACGCCAGGATGCGGTCGAGCGCATCGCCCTGTACGACCTGTGCATCGCCGAGCAGATGGATGCGTTGCGTCGCCTCGCCGGTGACGCGATCGGCGAGCGCGCGCTGTGGCTGCAGGTGCATGCCCGCTACAGCGCGCTGCTGCAGGGGCTGATCGACGCCGAGCTGTACAAGACCTTCTACAACACGCTGTCGCGGCGCCTGTTCGCCACCCGGGGCGTGGACCCGGCGCTGGAGTTCATCGCCTTCGATGTCGAACCTTCCGATGCAATCACCCATCCCGTGGCACGGCATACCTATGCCGTCTCGCCGACGCGGCCGGTGGAGGCGTTGCAGCGGGTGCTGGCCGACTATCGCTTCGACATCCCCTATGCGCACCAGCTGCGCTGCGCGGCGGCCATTGCCGTGCGCCTGCAGGACGACCTCGCCCATTGGGGGGACACGCCGGTACGCAGCATCGAGCTGCTCGACACCGTGTTCTACCGCGAGCGTCGCGCCTACCTGGTCGGACGCGTGTTCGGCGAGCACCGCTTCTCGCCGTGCGTGATCGCCCTGGTCAACGACGAGCGCGGCCTGCGTGCCGATGCAGTGCTGACCCGGCGCCGTGATGTTGCTCATCTGTTCGGCGTGTCCCGCAGCTACTTCCAGGCTGACCTGGGCACGGTGGGCGACGCCGTGGTGTTCCTGCGCAGCCTGCTGCCGGGCAAGCCCATCGACGAGATCTACACGGTGCTGGGCCGTGCCAAGCAGGGCAAGACCGAGCGCTACCGCACCTTCTTCCGTCATTTCAACGAGCACCCGCAGGAGCGGCTGGTGCATGCAGAGGGCACACCGGGCATGGTCATGGCGGTGTTCACCCTGCCCAGTTACCCGCTGGTGTTCAAGCTGATCCGCGACCGCTTCGCGTGGCCGAAGTCGATGTCGCGCCAGCAGGTGGAAGAGAAATACGCGCTGGTGTTCAACCTGGACCGTGTCGGCCGCCTGCTCGATGCACAGCCCTATCGTCATCTGCGCTTTCCAGGCGACCGCTTCGCACCGGCCTTGCTGGAAGAGCTGCTGCAGCAATGCGCGCAGAGCGTACGCATCGATGGCGATGAGGTTGAAGTCGCACTGTGCTATGTGCAGCGCCGCTTCCGCCCCTTGAACCTGTACCTGCGCGAGCAGGGAGGCGAGGCCGTGCGCGCGGCGGTGCTCGACTACGCGCAGGCCATCACCGACATGGCGCGCAACAACATCTTCCCTGGCGACATGCTGCCGAAGAACTTCGGCGTATCGCGGCATGGCCGGGCCGTGTTCTACGACTATGACGAGCTGTGCCTGGTCAGCGACTGCGTGTTCCGCGCGTGGCCGCAGCCACGCACGCCTGAGGAAGCGATGGCCGACGAGCCCTGGTTCCATGTCGGCCCGCGTGATGTGTTCCCGGAGCGCTTCGGCCCGTTCATGGGCCTGCCGGCAGGTGAACTGGCCGCAGTGCGCGAGCACTACCGGCACCTGTTCGACCCGGGTTGGTGGCAGGGCCTGCAGGAACGCTTCGCCCGCGGTGACTATCCGGATACGCCCCCTTATGCGGGTGTGCACCGGTTGGCCTGAGGCGGCTGTCATGGCGGCTGGGACTGGGGTACGCTCGCCGTTCATCACCAAGGATCCGGCAATGATGCGTTCCCCTTTGTTTCTCGCTCTCGCGCTGGCCGTAGGTGCCGGCACCCCGTTGCTTGCTGGCGAGGCCAGTGCACAGACCGCGCGTGCGGTGCGTGCCACCGCGGAAATGAGCATGGTGCTGTCCGGCCATATCGAGATCACGCCTGAGGGTGAGGTCAGCTCGCTGGTACTGGACCAGAAATCGGCCTTGACTCCGAGCATCGCCTCCTTCGTGGAAGGCACGATCGGCGGCTGGCGCTTCGAACCCACGCTGCGCGATGGCAAGGCAGTGGCTGCACGCGCCCCGATGCGGGTGCGGCTGAGGGGGACGCAGATGGCCGATGGTGGCTACCAGGTCAGCATGACCAGTGTCGATTTCAGTGAATATGATCCGAAGGCTACCGATTCGGTGACCCGGAAGCAGATGGCTCCGCCGCGCTATCCGGAAGACGCCTATCGGAATGGTGCGCAGGGTGAAGTGCTGCTGATGGTCAAGGTGGCGCGTGACGGCACGGTGGCCGATGTCATCGCCGAGCAGGTGAACATGGCCGTGGTCGGCCCGGAACGGGCCATGGCCAAGATGCGCGACATCCTGGCCAAGGCCAGTATCAGCAGCGCCCGCAGCTGGACCTTCAACCCACCGACCACCGGCGAAAGCAGCACACACGACAGCTGGACGGTACGCATCCCGGTGAGCTTCGCCCTGGGCAATGACCGCAACGCAGGGCAGGAACGCTATGGCCGCTGGCGCGCCTTCATCCCCGGGCCCCGCCAGGCTGCGCCGTGGCGCGAACGCCGGTCGATCGAGCAGGCCGGCAGCGACCTGCTGCCGGAGGGTGGGGTGTACATGGTCGATGGCGCCAAGCGCGGCGTGCGCCTGTTGACCCCGCTGGAACAGGGCTGATTGTGGGAGCGGAGCCGGGCAATCCGGCTCCGCGTCAGTCCGCATACGGGTAGACCACCACCCGGTTGCGGCCCTGTTCCTTGGCCATGTACAGCGCCTTGTCGGCCAGCCGCAGCGCCTGTTCTGCGTCGACATGGAAGCTGGGGAAGTGGGCCACGCCCAGCGATACGGTGATGGTGCCGACCGGTTCGAACGGATGGTCGGCGATGTGCTGGCGCAGGCGTTCGCCGGCCTGGCGCGCCGATTCAGTACTGATGCCCGGCAGCAGCAGCAGGAATTCCTCGCCACCGGCGCGGCAGAGGATGTCGCTGTCGCGCGAGTAGCGGCGCATCTGGTCGGCGATATGGACGATGGCGTTGTCGCCGACGTCATGCCCATGGCTGTCGTTGATCGACTTGAAGCGATCGATGTCCAGCGCCAGGATCGCGAACGGGATGCTCTGCACCTGCAGCGCGTCCAGCGCCTGCTGCAGTCCGCGGCGGTTGAACAGACCGGTCAGCGGGTCGGTACGGCTGGCGCGGTTGAGCGTGCCGATGCGATCCTGCAGGGCATTGAAGCTGTGCAGCACCGCCTGCTTGAGCTGGGCGACCTCGAAGTACCAGGCGCGGATGCCGCTGACATGGTTGATGGCGTTGCCGGTGTCCTCGCCGCCCTGAACATTGCGTGCCAGCTGCCACAGTGGCATCGAGATGCGGCGCGCGAACCACCAGGTGACCAGCAGCGACAGCAGGCCGAGCGGAATCGCGTTCCAGATCACCGCCGTCATCAGCCGCGACAGCGGCTGTAGCGTGGCCTCGGTCGGGCGCTGGGCGATGATGCCCCAGCCGGTGGCTGCGACCGGTGCGTAGCCAGCCAGCATCGACACGCCGCGGTTGTTGCGCACCTGCTGCGCGCCGCGCTCGCCCCGCACAACGGCCTTCACCGCGGGGTTGCCAACCACGTAGTCGCCAACCCGCTTGCCGTCGGCGTGGTACAGCAGGCGGCCATGGCGGTCGACCACGTACAGGTAGGAGCCGTCGCGGTAGTAGTGCTTGCCCAGCAGCGTATGCAGGGCGCTGCGCTGGCGCAGGTACAGAGTGCCGCTGACATAGCCGCGATAGCGGCCCTGGCGGTCGAAGATCGGGTGCGACAGCGAGACCAGCAGCTTGCCGGTGGCCGATTGGTACGGATCGCTGATCATCGGCTGGCGCGCGGCCAGTGCCGCATTGTTGCCGACACTGTGCAGCACCTCACCCTGCAGCTGCAGGGTCTGCGGCGAGGTGGCGATCACCAGGCCATCGGCATCCACTACCAGCGAGGAGTTGAAGCTGCTGGACTGCAACTGCAGGCGGCTGGCTTCGTCCTGGGCCTGCTTCGGATCAAGGTCGCCCTGGCCGAGCCGGGTGGCTGCATAGGCCAGCTGCTGCTGCGCGGCCAGCAGGAAGTTCTGGGTGGTCTCGGCCAGCTTGGTGGCGTAGACGCGGTTGGCTTCCAGGGTATTGCCGACCAGCTGGTCGCGCTGCACCCGGTAGCTCGCCAGCAGGGTATTGGCCAGCGCGATGATGGCGCTGAGCAGGGCCAGGGCGAGGATCAGCTTGCCCAGGTTGAGGCGGGGGGACAGCGTTCGCATGCGTCGACGGATCCGGCAGGAGGCTGGACCCGACCGGTTCTCCGGAAGGGGCGACAGCGGGAATCGGTGGCCGGGCCCACGGGGGCCGGGCAGGGTATCGCGCGGATTATCGCCAAAAGCGGGCGCCAGCGAAGTGAAGTGCGTCGCCCTGCAGGCAAAAAAAAACCTGCCGCAGCGAGCGGCAGGTTTCTTCCGATGCAGCGCCGGGGCTCAGCGCTTCATCGAACCGAAGAACTCGTCGTTGGACTTGGTGTTCTTCATCTTGTCGAGCAGGAATTCCATCGCGGCCATTTCATCCATCGGATGCAGCAGCTTGCGCAGGATCCAGATCTTCTGCAGCAGTTCCGGTTCGATCAGCAGGTCTTCGCGGCGGGTGCCGGAACGGTTGATGTCGATGGCCGGGAACACACGCTTTTCAGCGATGCGGCGGCTCAGGTGCACTTCGCTGTTGCCGGTGCCCTTGAACTCTTCGTAGATCACCTCGTCCATCTTCGAGCCGGTGTCGACCAGCGCGGTGGCGATGATGGTCAGGCTGCCGCCTTCTTCCACGTTGCGCGCGGCACCGAAGAAGCGCTTCGGGCGGTGCAGGGCGTTGGCGTCCACACCACCGGTCAGCACCTTGCCCGAGCTCGGCACCACGTTGTTGTAGGCACGGGCCAGGCGGGTGATCGAGTCGAGCAGGATGACCACGTCCTTCTTGTGCTCGACCAGGCGCTTGGCGCGCTCGATGACCATTTCGGCCACCTGCACGTGGCGCGCGGCCGGCTCGTCGAAGGTCGAGCTGATGACCTCGCCGCGCACGGTGCGCTGCATTTCGGTCACTTCTTCCGGGCGCTCGTCGATCAGCAGCACGATCAGGTGCACGTCCGGGTGGTTGGTGGTGATGGCGGTGGCGACCTGCTGCATCATCATCGTCTTGCCGGCCTTCGGCTGCGACACGATGAGCGAGCGCTGGCCCTTGCCCTGCGGCGCCATCAGGTCGAGGATGCGGCCGGTGATGTCTTCCGACGAACCGTTGCCGCGCTCCAGGGTGAAGCGGCGGCGCGGGAACAGGGCGGTCAGGTTCTCGAACAGCACCTTGTTCTTCGACGCTTCGATCGGCTCGCCGTTGATGGTGTCGACGATGTTCAGCGCGAAGTAGCGCTCGCCGTCCTTCGGGAAGCGGATGCGGCCGGAGATATGGTCGCCGGTGCGCAGGTTGAAGCGGCGGATCTGGCTGGGCGAGATGTAGGTATCGTCCGGGCCGGCCAGGTAGCTGGCTTCGGCCGCGCGCAGGAAGCCGAAGCCGTCCGGCAGGATTTCCAGCACGCCGTCGGCGGCGACGCCGTCACCGTGGCGGGTCAGTACCTTCAGCAGGGCGAAGATCACATCCTGCTTGCGGGCGCGTGCCACGCCTTCGGAGATCTGCAGCTGCTCGGCGATTTCCAGCAGCTTCTGCGCCGGCATCCGCTTGAGGTCGCTCAGCGAGTAGACCGGGAAGCCCTCGGGCACGTTGGCGTGCGGGCGCGGCACGAACGGCTGCTGCTCGCCGCCGTCGTTGGGCAGGCCATCGTCGCGGAAGCGGTTGTTGCGGTCACGGTCGCGGCGGTTGCGGAAGCGGTCGCGGCGATTGCCCTGACCTTGCCCCTGGCCCTGCTGGCCGTTCTGGTTGTACGGGTTCTGGCCCTGGTTCTGGCCGCCCCCCTGGTGGTTCTGCTGGCGCGGCTGGCCGGATTCGCGACCCTCACCACCTTCGCCGCCGCCACTGCTGGCAGGGGCCTCGGCGGCGGGCGCGCTCGGTGCGGGGGCGGCGGCGGCCGGTGCCGGCGCTTCGGGCGCGGCGGCCAGCGGCAGGGTCGGCTGCGCCGGAGCGGCGCTGGTTTCGGCGGCTGCCGGAGCGGCGGCCTTGCTCACGCGGGGCTTGCGCACGCGCTTTTCGGCGGGCGCATCGGCGCTGCCGGTTTCGGAAGTGTTATCGGACAAGAGCGTTATTCCTCGCTTGAAGGTGCGAGCGCCCGGCTGGGGCGGCGAACGTTGGGAATGGGTCTGGAAGAAACTGCGTCCAGAGGGTGCGGCACGCGAACGCGGCCGGATATGCCGACACTATCATCGGCCCGCGGCGCCATGCAAGGGTCACCGGGAACAGCATTCATCATGGGCGCGGGGCGCCCCACCGGCAGCCGTGGTCGACGGCTGCCGGGGAACAGCGGGATCAGGCCAGGGCCTTGTCCAGCAGGCCGGCCAGCTGGGCCTTGCCCACCGCACCGATCTGCTCGGCGACCTTCTCGCCATCCTTGAACACGACCAGGTACGGAATCGAACGCACGTGGTACTTGGCGGCCAGCGCACGGTTGTGGTCGACGTTGACCTTGGCGATCTTGGCGCGGCCCTGGTAGGCATCGGCCAGCTCGTCCAGCGCCGGGGCGATCATCTTGCACGGGCCACACCACTCGGCCCAGAAATCGACCAGCACCGGTTCCTTGGAATTCAGCACTGCGCTATCAAAGTCGGCGTCGCCGACATGTACAACCTTGTCGCTCATCTTGGTTTCTCGTCTTGGATTGCACCCGGTCATGCCGGAGGTGGGTGAACTGGGCCATGCCCGGTGGCGCGACCCTCGTCGTTGCCTCGCGGCGCACTGCCGCGGTGCGTTCGGCGGGATGCCTGGACGCTCACGGCCGGCAGTGTACCCCTATCGCAGGGCAGGGACAGGCGCCGGCTGGAACCCAGCGTATCGTGATCGCTTCGATGGCCGGTATGTGTCGGATTTCACTGTCTTCCTGTACATGGGGCTGGCAGTGGGCGACACCAGCGCCTCTGGAAGGACCGTTCAAGTCCGGTGTTGCTGGGTGAAGGTCGAGCGTCTCTCGTATCTTTGAGACGGCTCATTCCGGTTTGCCCGCCCGAGTGCGTTAAACTGGGGCATTGTGCGGCGCGCGGACCCGGTGGTCCCAGCCTGCCAACCCGCCGCAGGGGCCGCAGTTTGCGACGGTGCCCCTAGACGATGAAGTGCCAGCCGCCTTACGGGCCGGCGGCCATACCAAGACGGACTCATGAGCGACAAACCGCTGACCGATTTGACCTTCTCCTCCTTCGAGCTGCATCCGGCCCTGCAGGCCGGCCTTGAAGGAGCCGGATTCACCCGCTGCACCCCGATCCAGGCGCTGACCCTGCCGGTCGCGCTGGCCGGCGGTGATGTTGCCGGCCAGGCCCAGACCGGCACCGGCAAGACCCTGGCCTTCCTGGTCGCGGTCGTGAACCGCCTGCTGAGCAAGCCGGCGCTGGCCGACCGCAAGCCGGAAGACCCGCGCGCGCTGATCCTCGCCCCGACCCGCGAACTGGCCATCCAGATCCACAAGGACGCGGTGAAGTTCGGTTCCGACCTGGGCCTGCGCTTCGCGCTGGTCTATGGCGGTGTCGACTACGACAAGCAGCGCGAGATCCTGCAGCAGGGCGTGGACGTGATCATCGCCACCCCGGGCCGCCTGATCGATTACGTGAAGCAGCACAAGGTGGTTTCGCTGCATGCCTGCGAGATCTGCGTGCTGGACGAAGCCGACCGCATGTTCGACCTCGGCTTCATCAAGGACATCCGCTTCCTGCTGCGCCGCATGCCGGAGCGCACCACCCGCCAGACCCTGCTGTTCAGCGCCACCCTCAGCCACCGCGTGCTGGAGCTGGCCTACGAGCACATGAACGAGCCGCAGAAGCTGGTGGTCGAAGCCGAGACGGTCACTGCCGCACGCGTGCGCCAGAAGCTGTACTTCCCGGCCGACGAAGAGAAGATCCCGCTGCTGCTGGGCCTGCTGTCGCGCAGCGAAGGCGCCCGCACCATGGTGTTCGTCAACACCAAGGTGTTCGTCGAGCGCGTCGCCCGTTCGCTGGAAAAGGCCGGCTACCGCGTCGGCGTGCTGTCCGGCGACGTGCCGCAGAAGAAGCGTGAGAGCCTGCTCAACCGCTTCCAGAAGGGCCAGCTGGAAATCCTGGTGGCCACCGACGTGGCCGCGCGCGGCCTGCACATCGACGGCATCAAGTACGTCTACAACTACGACCTGCCGTTCGACGCCGAAGACTACGTGCACCGCATCGGCCGTACCGCCCGCCTGGGCGAGGAAGGCGATGCGATCAGCTTCGCCTGCGAACGCTATGCGATGAGCCTGCCGGACATCGAGGCCTACATCGAGCAGAAGATTCCGTCCGAGCCGGTCACCAAGGAGCTGCTGACCGCGCTGCCGCGCCCGGAACGCCCGGCCCCGGCCGCAGGCGAGGACGGCGAAGAGAACGAGAGCGTTGGCCAGATCTTCCGGGAAGCGCGCGAAGCCCGCGCCGCCGAGGAAGAGCGTCGTGGCGGTGGCCGCAGTGGTGGCCGCTCCAGCGGTGGCCGCGGTGAGCGTCGCGACGGTGAGCGCAGCGGCGAGCGCCGTTCGCGTGGCCCGCGCAAGCCGCGCGTGGAAGGCGAGCAGGCTGCGGCCGCTCCGGTGGAAGGTGCTGAAGCCGCTGTCGCCCAGGCTCCGCGCCCGCCGCGTCCGCCGCGTGCCGAAGGTGCGCCGGAAGGTGCGGTGGATGGCGAGCGCAAGCCGCGCAAGCGTCGTCGTCGTCGCCACGGCCGTCCGGTCGAAGGTGCCGAAGGCGTGCAGGCCACGGCCGGCAATGGCGCCAGCCCGGTCACCCCGGTGCAGGTGGTGGCCAAGCCGGTGCGCACCGCGGCCGATACCGGTGATTCGTTCCTGACCCGCATCGGCCGCAAGATCCGCCGGATGCTGTCGGGCAACTAAGCCACCGCGGGTGGGTGCGGACCTTGGTCCGCACCGAGCCGAGCCCATGCTCGGCTCTACAGCCTCACGAGGCATGGTAGTGCCGGCCGCTGGCCGGGACCGGCATGCCGCGCAGGCGCCGGCCACGCAACCTTGTCGCATCTGACTCTGGCCGCGCCCGCCGGCTTCCATCCAAGCTGACGCCTCCCGCATCCGGAGGCGTCACGCGATGGCATCCGTACCCTGTTACGACGCATTCGATCTGCATTACGCGCAGCATGTGGCGGCCTCTGCATCCCGTCCGCTGGAACGCCGGACACTGCTGGAGCTGGCCGGCCCACTGCAGGGGCGGGATGTCATCGATCTGGCCTGCGGTTCCGGTGATTTCGGCCGCCACCTCCTGCTGCACGGGGCCCGTAGCGCCCTCGGCGTCGATCTGTCCGCCGCGATGATCGAACAGGCGCGCCGGCTTTCCGCGCAGGGCGGTGACGCCATGCAGTTCCTGCACGGCGACGCGACCCGCCTGGACATGCCGGCCCGCTTCGATGTTGCCGTGGCGGTCTGGCTGTTCAACCACGCCGATACGCTGCAGGAACTGGAGCGCATGTACCGGGCAGCAGCCAGCGTCCTCAAACCGGGCGGACGGCTGCTGGGCATCGTCACCCATCCTGCCTTCCGGTTGGCCAAGGGCGACTTTTCGCGTTACGGCGCGCGTATCGTCCGGCAGCAGGCGCTGGATGATCATCACCTGGTCGAGGTCGCGTTCGCCGATGCGGCCGTGGCCCGCGTCACCGACCATCAATGGCGCGCGGACCAGCACGAGCAGGCGGCCGCCCGCGCGGGGCTGCCCGGGCTGCAGTGGCAGGCGCCGGTGCCGACAGCGGCGGAATGCAAGGACCGGCCTCCCGGCTTCTGGGATGAATACCGCGACAACAACGCGTTGGTGGTCCTGCACGCCCGCAGGGAAGGGTAGCGCCCGGGGAGGTCCGGCGGGCGCAGTGGCAGATCGAAGATTCCGCCGGGCAACGCCAGGCGCTACCGATCGGTGGCGCCGCTCCTGCATAATCGGGGCATGAGTGTCCTGCGCTTCGATAATGTCAGCAAACAGTACGCCGGTGGCCACGAGGCACTGACCGATGTCAGCTTCGAGGTCGCGCCGGGCGAGATGCTGTTCGTCACCGGCCATTCCGGTGCGGGCAAGAGCACCCTGCTCAAGTTGATCCACCTGGACGAGCGGCCCAGCCGCGGCGCGGTGGTGTTCGACGAGCGCAACCTGCTGAAGGTGCGTGGCGGCGATGTGCCGCGCCATCGGCGCGCAGTGGGGGCGGTCTACCAGGACCATCGCCTGCTGATGGACCGCTCGATCGCCGAGAACGTGGCGCTGCCGCTGATCCTGCGCGGCACCCGCCGTGGCGACATCAGCAAGCGCGTGCGCTCGGTGCTGGAACGGATGGGCCTGGGCCACCGCGAGAAGGCGCTGCCCTCGCAGCTGTCGGCCGGCGAGCAGCAGCGCGTCGGCATCGCCCGCGCGATCGTCGGCGAGCCCAAGCTGCTGGTGGCCGATGAACCAACCGGCAACCTCGACCCGACCCTGGCGGCGGAGATCATGGCCCTGTTCGCCGAGCTGCCCTCGCGCGGCACCAGCGTGCTGGTGGTCAGCCACGACCTGCCGCTGCTGCGCCGCATGCGCAAGCGCGTGCTGATCCTCGACCACGGCCGGCTGGTGGATGACATCTCGCCGCAGGATCTGGCGGAGTAACCGATGGCGAAGAACGAAAACAGCGAAGCCGCCGCCCCGTCGCGCGTGGGCGTCTGGTTCCAGCACCACGTGCACAGCGTGGTGTTCAGCCTGGGCCGCGCCTGCCGCAAGCCATGGGCGACCCTGCTGACGGTGATGGTCATGGCGCTGGCACTGGCCCTGCCGCTGGGCCTGTCGATCGCGCTGGACAACCTCAAGCAGTTCGCCGGCAGCGTGCAGCAGTCGCGCGACATCAACGTGTTCCTGAAGGGCAACGTCGATGGTCCCGGCGCGCTGCGCCTGGCGGGCCAGCTGCGCGACCGCGACGACGTGGCCGAAGTGAACGTGCGCACGCCCGAGCAGGGCCTGCAGGAACTGCGCGATGCCGGCCTCGGTGAGGCGATCGACGCACTCAACGACAATCCACTGCCCTCGCTGCTGGTGATCACCCCCGGCCAGGGCAAGGACGACGCGCGCCTGGCGCGCGCGCTGGAAAGCCTGCCCGAGGCCGACCTGGTGCAACACGATGCACTGTGGCGCCAGCGTCTGGATGCCTGGCTGGCGTTCGGTGCGCGGCTGGTGCAGGTGCTGTCGGTGCTGCTCGGCGTGGGCGCCGCGCTGGTGGTCGGCAACACCGTGCGTCTGGACATCCAGGCCCGTCGCGAGGAAATCGGCGTGCTGCAGCTGCTGGGGGCCAGCGATGGCTTCATCCGCCGCCCGTTCCTGTACCTGGGCGCGTGGTACGGCCTGGGTGCCGGCGCGGTGGCACTGGCCCTGATCGGCGGCGCCGGTGCCGCGCTGCGCGTGCCGCTGGCCGAACTCTCCCGCAGCTACGGCAGCCCGTTCGTGCTGCATGGCCTGGACCTGCTGCATGGCGGCCTGGTCCTGCTCGGCACGCTGCTGCTGGGCTGGCTGGGGGCATGGCTGGTGACCGGCCACTTCCTCCGCCAGACCCGCCCGACCGACACCTGAGACCGGCATGCAACCGCAAGCGCTGAAGCACCTTGAGGGGCCCGCGACGCGGGTGATGGTGGTCGATGGCTCGAAGCTGGTGCGCAAGCTGATCGCCGACGTCCTGCAGCGTGACCTGCCGGGCGTGGAGGTGATCGGCTGCGACAGCATCGAGGACGCACAGCAGGCGCTGGCACAGGGGCCGGTGGATCTGGTGACCACCTCGCTGACCCTGCGTGATGGCGACGGCCTGGCGCTGGCGCGGATGGTCCGCGAAGCCGCAGGCCAGGCCTATGTGCCGGTGATCGTGGTCTCCGGCGATGCCCAGCAGCACCTGGAGCAGCGCCGCTTCACCGAGTACGTCACCGACTATTTCGACAAGGCGCTGGGCCACGAGGCACTGGCGACCTTCATCCGCGGCTATGTGCAGCCGCAGACCATTCCCGGCGCCACCATCCTCTATATCGAGGACAGTCGCGTGGTCGCCGAGGCCACCAAGCGCATGCTGGAACGCCAGCAGTTGAACGTGCTGCACGTGGTCAGCGCCGAAGAAGCGTTCACCCTGCTCACCGCCGAGTCGCTGGGCCGCAGCCGCCATCGCATCGACCTGGTGCTGACCGACGTTACCCTGAAGGGCGAACTGAGCGGCCGCGACGTGGTGCAGCGGGTGCGCGTGGACTTCGGTTACGGCAAGCGCCGCCTGCCGGTGCTGGTGATGACCGGCGACGGCAATCCGCACAACCAGACCGGGCTGCTGCAGTCCGGTGCCAACGACCTGGTGCTGAAGCCGATCGAAGAACGGCTGCTGGTCACCAAGGTGCTGTTCCAGCTGCGGCTGGCCCGGTTGAACGATGGCCCCCTGATTCGATGAAGTGGCGTGATGATTGATGAAGCAGCCGACACCCCGACGATCCAGCTGGAACCGAGCTGGAAGCAGCATGTCGGCGATTACCTGTTGCAGCCGCAGATGCGCGAGCTGTCCAGCTTCCTGCGCCAGCGCAAGGCCAGTGGCGCGGCGGTGTTCCCGCCCGGCCCGCAGATCTTCGCCGCGTTCGACGCCACGCCGTTCGAGCAGGTGAAGGTGGTGATCCTCGGCCAGGACCCGTACCACGGCCGCGGGCAGGCGCATGGCCTGAGCTTCTCGGTGGCGCCGGGCGTGCCGGTGCCGCCGTCGCTGCTGAACATCTACAAGGAGATCGAGAGCGATCTCGGTATCCCGCGCCCGGACCACGGCTGCCTGATCCCGTGGGCGCAGCGTGGCGTGCTGCTGCTCAATGCGGTGCTGACGGTGGAGGAGGGCAAGGCCGGTGCGCACCAGGGCCGGGGCTGGGAAGGCTTCACCGACCACGTGGTGGATGTGCTCAACCGCGAACGCGAAGGCCTGGTGTTCATGCTCTGGGGCGCGTATGCGCAGCAGAAGGGCAAGGTCATCGATACCCGCCGCCATCGCGTGCTGAAGTCGCCGCATCCGTCGCCGCTGTCGGCCCATCGTGGCTTCCTCGGCTGCCGGCATTTCTCGATGGCCAACGAGTACCTGCAGCGCCGCAGCCAGGCCCCGATCGACTGGTCGCTGCCGCCACGCTCGGCGCTCTGAGCGGGCCGGGCATTAGCCCGGCGCCGCCAGCGATGGATCAATGGCCCGCTGCTGGCGCGATATCCGCGCGCCGATAGTAGGCACGCGCGCCTTCGGCGATCACGCTGAGGGCTTGGACCGTGCCGTCGCCACCACGGTGGAACAGCAGCTCCGCACCTACGCTGCCGGCGAGGAAGCGAACAGGGGTCAGTGCCTGGAGCATGACGGCCTTGCCCCGTCCTGGAAGGCGCAATTCCAGTCCCGCTTGGCCTGCCTGTACGTCCAACGTCGTGGCTTCGAACCAGTCAGCGAGACCGCCGCGGACGTCCATCGGCAGCGCGCCATCGAGTACGAAGTGGCCGCTGAAACCTGGGTAGCTGTCGCGCAGAAGCGCCGGGTCAAGCGTGCGGATGACTGGTTTGGCATTGTGGCCGAGTGCGTCGGAAAGGGCATTGCGGATTTCCCCGCGCAGTGCGGGGCCGTTGTCGCCATTGGTCAGGATGACGAATCCATCGCCGCTCTCCGGGTAGCCTTCGATGCCGGCGTGATAGCTGTCATTGCTGCCATTGTGGAAGAAGCGGCGACTGGCGCCGTTGCCGGCGAGCTCCGGTCCCAGGCCACGACCGGCCGGCGCCACTTCGCTGACCATCTGCAGGGCCAATGACTGCGGCAGCCATCCATCCTTGGTGCGGATGCTGCGCAGCAGGGCCGCGACGAACAGGCCCATGTCGTTGGCGCTGGTCCACAGCCCGGACGCCGCCTGTTCCGGAAAGCTCTGCCAGCCGCGTGGCAGGGCCTCCGGCAGGCCTTTGTTGTCGTGCGCATGGGCAACGTTGCCGTAGCCGGCAGGCAAGGGGCTCTGGTACGTGCTGCGGGACATGCCCAGTGGCGCGAACACCTCGCGACGTGCGACGTCGGCGAATGCTCTGCCCGTCAGGTCTTCGATCGCCAGCTGCACCACCGTGTAGCCGCCACCGGAATAGTCGACCTGCTGGCCGGGCGCGTGGATCAGGCGTATCGGTTCATTCTTTGCGGGCGCCAGTCCATCCAGTGTCTGCAGCAAGGTCGGCAAGCGTTCGGCGGGCTGGTAGTCCTGGAAGCCATGCACATTGAAGCCGGCGGTGTGCGAGAGCAGCATGCGCAGGTTGATCGGCGGGTGCAGTCCCTGCGCATCGGCAGGCACATGCCAGCGGCGCAGGCGTGGATCGATGTTCTCCTTCAGCGAGACCTTGCCGGCAGCAACCAGCTTCAGGGTGGTCGCCGCAGCGCCCATCTTGCTGACCGAGCCCACCGAGAACACGGTATCGGCATCCACCGCGTCGTGCGTGCCCGCCTGGCGCAGGCCGTATCCGGCGGCGTACACCACCTTGCCATCGCGGATCACCGCAACGGCGGCACCCGGCACCTTGTAATGGGCAAGGCGTTCCTCGATCGACCACTGCGGCAGCGCCGCGCCCAGCTGCGCGGTGCTGGGGCGCAGGCCATGGGCCATTGCCTGGGCAAAGCGCGCAGCGTCTTCAGCGCTGGCGTCAGTGGCCATCACGTGGAACGGGGTCAGGCAGACCAGCAGCGAACACAGCAACAGGCGGTTCATCATCGACATCCTTGCGGGAGTGGAAGAGGGTTGGGATCGGCGCAGGCGTTGCCACGCACGCCTGCCGCGTCCGATCGTTGCGGGTGGAACAGGTTGCCGCCGCAGCGCAGAAGGCGATGCGGCGGCGGAGTCAGCGTCGTTCGCGGCGGGCGCCCTGCGTCAGCAGGTAATCGCGTACGGCCGCGGTGCCGGCCTGGTTCAACGGTGTCCGCCAGCGGCCCAGCCAGCCGTCGGCTTCCACCCCCAGGTTGATATCGGCGCCGTGCGCGAGCAGGTACTGCACGGTGACCAGATGCCCTTCGCGCGAGGCATTGATCAGCGGCGTCTCGTCATAGGTCACGACCCGGTTGACGTCTGCACCGGCCTGCACCAGCTGCTCGACGATGGGTTGCAGGCCCAGCGCGGAGGCGACGATCAACGGATTGCCTTCGCCCAGCGCAGCGCGATCAGGGTCGGCTCCCAGCTGCAGCAGGGCGTCGACCATCACCGGATCGCGTGCGCGGATGGCCTGGATCAGCGCCGTGCCATCGCCGAGCACGCGCGCATCGAGATCGACGCCCGCCACCGCCAACGCGTGGACCTGCGCGACGTCATGCGTGCTGGCGGCCTGGAGCAGAGTGTTGACGCGCGTATCGGAGGTGCTGGCCGCTGGTGAGGCCAGTCGTGGTGAGACAGCCACCGCGGTGCCGACGCAGGCCAGCAGAAGCAGCAGGCCCAGCATCAACAGACTGCGGCGCCGAGGGGCGTACGACGGGGCGTCCAGCAGTTGGTCGATGCGCTGCGCCAGCTGGCTGCGTGCACTGAACATGCCCAGTGCAAGCGTCGGCGCCTCTTCGCGCAGGGCCTGAAGCTGTTCGATACCGGCCAGCAGCGAGCCTGCATAGTCCAGCGGTTCGCGTGCCTGCATCGCAGCGCGTGCATCACAGGCCATTTCGCGCAGTAGCGCCAGGCGTGCCTGGGCAAGGTGCAGGAGTGGATTCCACCAGAACAGTGCTGTTCCCGCCCGCAGCAGCGTGCTTGTCCACAGATCGCGTCGATCCAGGTGTGCAACCTCGTGGCGGACGATGTCGCGCAGCACGTTGTTGTCCAGCCGTGCCAGCAAGGGGCGGGGCAGCAGGATCTGCGGGCGCCACAGGCCGACCACCATCGGCCCGTCGACGGCGCAGGTGGCGATCGTCACGTGGGCGGGCACGATGTCGGCCAGGGCCGCGCGCAGTCCGGCGGACGCCGGTTGTGCCAGCCGCCGCAGCCGGCGCGCGTGCAGCATCGCGTCCAGCAGGCGCATGCCCAGCCACAGGGTGCCAAGCAGCCACACCACTGCAAGCACTGTCGGCAGGGTCTTCGGTAGTTCGACGTAATAGATGTCGGGCTGCCGTCCAGCTTCGAAGATGGCCTCTCCCGCCGTTGCGCCTTCGCCGGGGAGGGGGTGGAACGCGGCGGCGGGTGGCGCCGGTGCGGGCAGGGTGGTTGACCAGCCCGGCAGGAAGGCGCTGAGCGGCAACAGCAGGGCCGCTGCCATCGCGGCGGTCAGCAGCCAGGAGCGTTGTTCGGCACTGAGGGCCCGCCGCCGTGCCAGCCACAGCGCGGGCAGCAGCACAACGGCAGACAACAGCAACTGCCGAAGGCCCAGTGCCATCGCCATGTCGATGAGGTTCATTCCTTCCTCCCGGCCCTGGCATCGCTTATGCGCTGCTGCAGTGCCTGCAGTTCGTTGCGGTCGATTTCGCGTTCGTCCACCAGGTGCTGTGCCAACACGTTCGGTGAGCCGTCGAAGAACTGATGCAGCAGATGGTCGAGCGCTTGCCGGCGGGCCTGCTCGCGGCTGAGCGTGGCGTGATAGATGTAGGCGCGACCTTCCTGGCGATGACTGACAAAGCCCTTCTTCGCCAGCACGTTGAACATGGTCAGCACCGTGGTGTACGCGACCGGCTTGTGTTCGCCGAGCACATCCGCCACATCGCGGACGGACGCTTCGCCCTTGTCCCAGAGGATGTCGAGGATGGCCTGCTCGGCGGGGGTGGGATTCTGCGAGACAGGGCGGGCCATGCGCTTCTACGTATGAATTAGTTGATGCATCGGAGCATGTCGCCGGATGGCTGTCAACGGGTTTCTTAGTAGTAAAGGTGCGGCCCTCAGCCTTCGGGCCTGAACACCCGGCAACGTCTTCTGGCCTGAATGGGCCTCAAGAACGGCCCGTTCAGCTCCGCTTGACCGGAATCGGCCGGTTTCCGGCAGGTAATTGCTTGAATTCCAAGGGATTGTGAATCCCGAAAAGCATGCTCGCCACTGTCATCAAATCGCGCTACGGTAGGGCTCTGTTTGGGACCAGTGTTGCATCAATGGGATGCTGGAACTTTTTCCTCCTTTAGCAGTCCAAATGCCGGACTGCTAAGATGGGTGCCTATGAGCCAGAACACCTCTACTGCCCTTGTGGCAAACAATCTCCCGATTCCCAGTGCGCTCGGTTCGCTGGACGCCTACATCGGTGCCGTGCACCAGATTCCGGTGCTGTCGGTCGATGACGAACAGGACCTGGCCCGTCGCTTCCGCGACGGCAACGATCTGGACGCCGCCCGCGAGCTGGTGCATTCGCACCTGCGCTTCGTGGTGCACGTGGCCCGCGGTTACAACGGCTACGGCCTTGCCCTGGGTGACCTGATCCAGGAAGGCAACATCGGCCTGATGAAGGCGGTCAAGCGCTTCGACCCGGACATGGGCGTGCGCCTGGTCTCCTTCGCCGTGCACTGGATCCGTGCCGAGATGCACGAGTTCATCCTGAAGAACTGGCGCATCGTGAAGGTCGCCACCACCAAGGCGCAGCGCAAGCTGTTCTTCAACCTGCGCAAGTCGAAGACGCGCCTGGGCTGGATGAACGCGGCTGAAGTGAGCGCGGTGGCCAAGGACCTGAACGTGTCCGAGCGCGAGGTCATGGAAATGGAGTCGCGCCTGTCAGGTCGCGATATCGGTTTCGATGCGCCGACCGATGAGGACAACGAGCACGCGCCGCCGTCGCCGGCCGCGTTCCTGGTCGCCAACGACGAAGACCCGTCGATGGCCTACGAACGTGCTGACAGCGAAGACAACCAGATGCAGCTGCTGCGCGAAGGCCTGGCCGAGCTGGACGCCCGCTCGCGCGACATCATCCGCCGTCGCTGGCTGGATGCGGACAGCAAGGTGACGCTGCAGGAACTGGCTGACGAATACGGCGTGTCGGCCGAGCGCATCCGCCAGGTTGAAGCGAATGCGCTGAAGAAGATGAAGGCGCTGTTCACCGCGTAAGCGGGGTGGCGCTGGATTGAAGAAAGGCCCGGCAATGCCGGGCTTTTTCTTTTTGGTGGCGTTCTCATCCACGCATGGCGTGGCTCTAGTCTGACGCCAAAGCGGTGATTGCGCCGACCGGATCATGTGCTGGATGCTGATGTTCACGCCGTACCACGCAGTGGCACGGTATGATCATGCCACGCGTCTTCCGCACACGAAGTTTCAATCGCAGCATGCGCAGGACCACCCTGTCCGACGCTGCGCTGTACCGGTCGGTACGTGAAATGGAAGGGGGTCTGGTGGATGCTGATCTTGGCGGCGGAATCTTCAAGAAGCGCGTTGCCTTGCCGGGGCGAGGAAAGCGTGGGAGCGTCCGAACCATCGTCGCCACACAGCGAGGCGGGCATTGGTTCTTCCTTTTCGGCTACGAGAAGAATGAACGTGCTGCAATCACGAATGCGGAACGCGATGCGCTGCAGCTGTACGCATCGGAGTTCTTGAAAATGAGTACGGCGCAGCTGAATCGTGCCGTGCAGTACGGGGATCTACAGGAGATCAGCCATGACGAAGACCCCTGAGCGACGGCGCGCGAAAAGTGCGCTTCTTGAGGCGGTGCATGATGCGGCTGTGAGTCTGCACGCACATGGCTTCATCGATAAGCGTCGGTTGAGCAGCTACGAAGCGCTTTGCCTTGAGCCGGTCCCTGAATACAGCAGTGCCCAGATCCGTGCCCTGCGTGCGTCATTACAGCTCAGTCAGCCGGTCTTTGCTGGAGTTCTCAATACCAGCGTTTCCACCGTACGCAGCTGGGAACAGGGCGAGAAGAAGCCCAGCGGACCATCACTGAAGTTGCTGAACCTGATTGATCGGAAGGGACTCGAAGCAGTCCTGTAAAGCAAAGGCCCGGTTCTGCCGGGCCTTTGCTTTTCCGAGGTGTTCAATCCACGCACGGCGTGGATCTACTGCTGATTCCAGTAGAGCCACGCCATGCGTGGCTGCTCTGCTATCGCGTGGGCCTCAGCCTTCGCGTGCGATCGCGCGCCAGCCGATGTCGTTGCGGTGGAATTCGTTGGCCCAGCTGACCTTGGCCACGCCGGCATAGGCATTGGCCTGCGCGTCGCGCACGCTGTCGCCCAGCGCCGCCACGCACAGCACGCGGCCGCCGGCACTGACCACCTGGCCCTGTGCGTCCAGCGTGGTGCCGGCATGGAACACCTTGGCACTGGCCGGCACGTCGTCCAGGCCGGAAATCACGTCGCCGGTGATCGGCGATTCCGGGTACGGCCTGGCGGCCAGCACCACGCCCAGCGACGGGCGTGCATCCCAGTGCGCTTCCACCTGGTCCAGGCGGCCGTCGATGGCGGCTTCCACCAGCTCCACCAGGTCCGACTGCAGGCGCAGCATCACCGGCTGGGTTTCCGGATCGCCGAAGCGCACGTTGAATTCGATCACCTTCGGCGCGCCGCTGGCATCGATCATCAGGCCGGCGTAGAGGAAGCCGGTGAACGGGATGCCGTCGGCGATCATGCCCTGCACGGTCGGGTTCACCACCTCGCGCATCACGCGGGCATGCACCTCCGGCGTCACCACCGGGGCCGGCGAATAGGCGCCCATGCCGCCGGTGTTCGGGCCGGTATCGCCGTCGCCGACGCGCTTGTGGTCCTGCGAGGTGGCCATCGGCAGCGCATGCACGCCGTCCACCATCGAAATGAAGCTGGCTTCCTCGCCGTCGAGGAATTCCTCGATCACCACACGTGCACCGGCATCGCCGAACGCGTTGCCGGAGAGCATGTCACGCACCGCGTCTTCGGCTTCGGCCAGGGTCATTGCGACGATCACGCCCTTGCCGGCGGCCAGGCCATCGGCCTTGACCACGATCGGTGCGCCCTTCTCGCGGATGTAGGCCAGGGCGGCGTCCACGTCGGTGTGCACGGCGTAGAACGCGGTGGGGATGTTGTGGCGGGCCAGGAAGTCCTTGGCGTAGGCCTTGCTGCCTTCCAGCTGCGCGGCAGCGGCGGTCGGCCCGAAGATGCGCAGGCCGGCGGCGCGGAAGCGGTCGACCACGCCGGCCACCAGCGGTACTTCCGGGCCGACCACGGTCAGCGCCACGCCTTCGGCCTGTGCCAGCGCCAGCAGGCCGTCGATATCGGCAACCTTGACCGCCACGTTGCGGCACTTGTCTTCGCTGGCGGTGCCGGCGTTGCCGGGCGCCACGATCACTTCGGTGACACGGGAGGACTGGGCCAGCTTCCATGCCAGGGCGTGTTCGCGGCCGCCAGAGCCGATGACAAGTACGTTCATCACGAGATTCCAGATTGCGTGGGAAGGGAAGATCGATATCCCCGGCGGCGCGCGTGCTTCACTCGCAGCCTTCGCGTCGCAGCGATTCGGGGAAGGAATAGGCCCAGGTCTTCGGGTCCAGGGTGAAGCGGTGCTGCTGCCGGACCTGCTTGCCGCCACAGGTGGTTCCGGTTTCTTCGATCAGCAGCGGCCAGACCCGCGCGCTGCGGTCGCTGTCGTCGAAACGCAGTGCGAAATCGATGCTGAAACGGCGGGTGCGGCAGTCGTTGGCCGTGTCGGGGTCGGTGCTGGCGTCGCACTCGTACTGGGCGTCATTGTCGATATGGCTGCGCACGCTGCCACTGGCCACCAGGCCGTTCGGGCCCGGCAGGATCAGCGACTGCGAGAGCAGCGAGAAGCCCTGCCCGAACCAGCCGTCCTCGACGCGGAAACCATAGAAGTCACTGCCGGCGCGGATGATGCTGGCGGTGCCGGGCTGGCCGCCGCTACCGAAGCGCTCGCCGGTCAGTTCGCTGGTCACCTCGAAGCCATCGCCCTTGGGGCGCAGCACAAAGAACTCGATGGTTCCCGGGTCGATGTGCGCGCCATCGACCAGCGCACCGCACACGGCCAACAACTGCTGCCAGCTGTCCCCGCTCACCACCGGTTGTTCCGCGCAGACCTGCCAGTCCACCGCATGGGTATCGCCATCGTCGGTCCAGCTGCCGCGCCATTCAGCGGAGAGCGTGGCGTTGCTGCCGTAGCGCTGGACCAGGAACGCCTGCAGTCGTGCGGTGCGGCTGACATGCTGCGCCGGTGAGGCGGGGGCCACTGCAGGCGCATCCACCTTCGGCGCCACGCTGGGCTCGCCGGCAGGCTTGCAGCCCGCCAGTATGGCCGCACCCGCGAGGGCGAGGGCGGCCAGCGATTTCATTGAAACTGTGGACATCCGTGTCGCTCCAGGATCAATGGCGGAAGTGGCGCACGCCGGTGAACACCATGGCCAGGCCATGTTCATCGGCGGCGGCGATCACTTCGGCATCGCGCATCGAACCGCCCGGCTGGATGACCGCCTTGATGCCGGCGGCGGCAGCGGCATCGATGCCGTCGCGGAACGGGAAGAACGCATCGGAGGCCATCACCGAGCCCTCGACCACCAGGTTCGCATCGGCGGCCTTGATGCCGGCGATGCGGGCCGAGTACACGCGGCTCATCTGGCCGGCGCCGACACCAATGGTGCGGTTGTCCTTGGCATAGACGATCGCGTTGGACTTCACGAACTTGGCCACCTTCCAGGCGAACAGCAGGTCGGTGAACTGCTTGTCGGTCGGCGCCAGCTTGCTGACCACCTTCAGTTCGTCGCGGGTCATGCCGCGGTTGTCCGAGGACTGCAGCAGCAGGCCCGAGCCGACGCGCTTGCTGTCGAAGTTGTTCAGGCCATCGCCGTGCGGGATGCGCAGCACGCGCACGTTGGCCTTCTTCTGTGCGTATTCCAGCGCGGCCGGCTCGTAGTCCGGGGCAATCAGCACTTCGACGAACTGGCGGTCCAGGATCACCTTGGCGGTGGCGGCGTCCAGCGGTTTGTTGAAGGCAATGATGCCGCCGAAGGCGCTGGTCGGGTCGGTGGCGTAGGCCAGCTCGTAGGCATCGCCATTGCCGGCACCGACCGCCACGCCGCACGGGTTGGCGTGCTTGACGATGACGCAGGCCGGCGCATCGAACTGGCGCACGCATTCCCACGCCGCGTCGGCATCGGCCAGGTTGTTGTAGCTCAGTTCCTTGCCCTGCAGCTGCTGGAAGGTGGCCAGCGTGCCCGGCACCGGATACAGGTCGCGGTAGAACGCGCCGCTCTGGTGCGGGTTCTCGCCGTAGCGCAGGTCCATCACCTTCACGAAGGTGGAGTTCATCTGCGCCGGGTACTCGGCACGTGCCGGTACGGCGGCGTCGGTGGCGGTGACCGCCGACAGGTAGTTGCTGATCGCGGCATCGTACTGGGCGACGCGGTTGAACGCGGCCACCGAGAACGCGAAGCGGGTGGCGGCCGACAGCTGGCCGTCGTTGGCGTCCAGCGAGGCCAGCAGCTCGGCGTACTGCGACGGGTCGGTGGCCACCGCCACGCGGGCGAAGTTCTTGGCTGCCGAACGCAGCATCGCCGGGCCGCCAATGTCGATGTTCTCGACCGCGTCGGCGAGGGTGCAGTCGGCCTTGGCGGTGACCGATTCGAACGGGTACAGGTTCAGCACCAGCAGGTCGATGGCGCCGATGCCGTGCTCGGCCATCACCGCATCATCCAGGCCGGAACGGCCCAGCAGGCCGCCGTGCACCATCGGGTGCAGGGTCTTGACCCGGCCGTCCATCATCTCCGGGAAACCGGTGACGTCGGCGACGTCCTTCACGGCCAGGCCCATGTCGCGAATGGCTTTTGCGGTGCCGCCGGTGGACAGCAGTTCCACGCCACGTGCGGCCAGCGCAGTGGCCAGCTCGACCAGGCCGGTCTTGTCGGAAACGGAGAGGAGGGCCCGGCGGACGGGCAACAGATCGGCAGTCATGGGACAGAATCGGCAGCGGAGCGGGGCCGATATTGTAGGCGGTGGGGGCCGGTGGCGGGTGCCGCAGGAGCAGATTCGCCGCGTTCAAGGCCGGCTTGACCGTGATGGGCACGATTGGCGGGCTTGTCAGCCATCGCCGGGCACGGCACGGTGCCGCCTGTCCCCCGTGTGCAGGATGCCGCCCCATGACCGTCGCCAAGCGCCTGCAGGCCGCCCTCGATGCCGAAGGGGCGCTGCTGTTCCTGGCCCGCTATGTGCGCCACGCGCGTTGTGGCCAGGCCGCGGCCTGGTGCGCCTCGGCCGATGTACCGACGCTGCAGGCTGAAGCCGCCGAGCGCTGGGGTGAGCAGGCCGAGATCCTGTCCTGGGACGTGCAGCGCCGTGAACGCCGGCGCTGGCGGCGGCTGGAGTTCAAGGTCTACCTGGACGACGACAAGTGCTGGTATGGCGATGCCATCGCGCCCTACCGGCGCGCACCGAGCGTGGCCGAACTGCTGCAGGTGATGCATGCGCAGTACTGGCTGGACCCGTTCGAGCTGTATCTGTACGCCGATGGCCTGGATGAGGGCGCCATCGTGCTGCCCGCCGGCGGCATCATCCACTTCCAGCGCTCGCCCGGCGGTGTGTACCGGCTGCTGGCGCTGCAGGCGGGGTTCGCCGATGCTGGGGCGCGGGAGCGGGCCGTGCAGGCGGTGCGCAATGCCATGCAGCGCAGCCATGACGCGGTCTGGTTGCGCCGCCATATCGATCCGCAGCTGCCATGGCAGGACTGGCTGGGCCCGGCGGAACTTGCCGGTACCCGTATTTGATGGGGTAGGCTGTGGCCGCACTGCCAAGGACCAGCGGATACAGATCGTGTCGATCTATGCACTGAAAGGACGTTTCCAGGACCTGTTGCGTCCGGCCGTACGCGGCCTGCACCGTATGGGGATCACCGCCAACGCGGTGACCGTGGCCGCCGCCGTGGTTTCGCTGCTGGTGGCCGTTGCCGTGTGGTGCTGCGCGCCGGCCCAGCCCCTGCTGTACCTGCTGCTGCCGCTGTGGATGCTGCTGCGCATGGCGCTCAACGCGGTGGATGGCATGCTGGCCCGCGAGTTCGGCCAGCAGTCGCGGCTGGGCGCCTATCTGAACGAGTTGTGCGATGTGATTGCCGATGCGGCGCTGTACCTGAGCCTGCTCAGCGTGCCTGGGGTACGCCCGGAAACGCTGTGGCTGCTGGCCTGGACGGCGGCGCTGAGCGAGTACGCCGGGGTGCTGGGGCTGATGGTCGGTGCCAGCCGCCGCTACGACGGCCCGATGGGCAAGAGCGACCGCGCGTTCGTGATCGGTGCGCTGGGCCTGCTGCTGGCGCTTGAGTGGGGTGGCGCAATGACGGTCACTGGCGTGGCCGCGGCCATGGCGGCGCTGTGCATGCTGACCATGATCAACCGCGTCCGTCGCGGACTGCGGGAAGCGGCGGTTTCGCCGAATTAATCAAGCAGATACAAAAAGACAATCAGGAGATTGCATGCGTCAGGCGCAGGAACGGGAATTCCACAGCTTCGACCAGGTACCGCTGTTCTACCGGTACTGGGCGGGCACCACCGCAACGCCGGCCACCAAGGCCATCGTGCTGCTGCACCGCGGCCACGAGCACTCCGGGCGTGTCACCCACCTGGTCGATGAGCTGGACCTGCCCGACACCGCCTTCTTCGCCTGGGATGCGCGCGGCAATGGCCGTTCGCCGGGTGCGCGTGGCGATGCACCAGGCTTCCCGGCGCTGGTGCGCGATCTGGACAGCTTCATCGCCCATATCGGCGCCGAGCACGGCATCGCGGTGCAGGACATCGTGGTGATCGCACAGAGCGTGGGGGCGGTGGTCGCCGCGACCTGGGTGCACGACTACGCACCACGCCTGCGCGCGCTGGTGATGGCTTCGCCGGCGTTCAAGGTGAAGCTGTACGTGCCGTTCGCGCGGCCGGGCCTGGCCTTGATGCAGAAGCTGCGTGGCAATTTCTTCGTCAACAGCTACGTCAAGCCGCAGTGGCTGACCCATGACCCGGCGCGGGTGGAGAGCTACCGCACCGACCCGCTGATCACCCGGCCGATCTCGGTGCGCGTGCTGCTGGGCCTGTACGAGGCGGCCGACCGCATCGTGGCCGATGCGCAGGCGATCAGCGTACCGGTGCAGCTGCTGGTGTCCGGCTCGGATTTCGTCGTGCACCGTGGCCCGCAGGACCGCTTCTACGAGCGCCTGTCCAGCCCGATCAAGGAGCGCGTGCATCTGCCGGGCTTCTTCCACGACACGCTGGGCGAGCGCGATCGTGCACCAGCACTGGCGCGCATCCGCAGCTTCATCCAGGCGCGTTTTGCCGAGCCGCTGCGCGAGCTGTCACGGCGCGACGCGCACCGCCACGGGCCGACCTTCGAGGAATCGGAGATCCTGGCCTGGCCACCGGAGCGCAACAGCCTGGCCGACCTGCGCTGGCGCGTGGTACGTGGCGGCCTGCGTTTTGGCGGAACGTTGTCCGAAGGCATCGCGCTGGGCCTGCAGACCGGTTTCGATTCCGGCAGCACGCTGGACTACATCTATCGCGACGAAGCGCGTGGCAAGGGCCCGCTGGGTCGCATGGTCGACCGCAACTATCTGGATGCGATCGGCTGGCGTGGCATCCGCGTGCGTGGCCAGCACCTGCAGGAACTGCTGCGCGACGCTGCCCAGCGCCTGCGTGGGCAGGGCACGCCGGTGCACGTGCTGGACGTAGCTGCTGGCCATGGTCGCTACGTGCTGGAAGCGCTGGGGCAGGGCGAACAGCGCGCCGATCGCATCGTGCTGCGTGATTTCAGCGATCTGAACGTGGCCCAGGGCCAAGCGTTGATTGAGCGCCTGGGGGCGGCCGCTATTGCCCGCTTCGAACAGGGCGACGCGTTCGATCCGGCGCAGCTGGCCAAGGTGGAACCCGCACCGACGCTGGCCGTGGTATCGGGCCTGTACGAACTGTTCCCCGACAACGATGCAGTGCTGCGCTCGCTGCAGGGTATTGCCGCGACGGTGCCGGTGGGCGGCTACCTGGCCTATACCGGCCAGCCCTGGCACCCGCAGCTGGAGTTCATCGCACGCGCACTGACCAGCCATCGTGGTGGCGCAGCGTGGGTGATGCGCCGCCGTACCCAGCAGGAAATGGACGAGCTGGTGCGCCTGGCCGGGTTCGAGAAGGTGGCGCAGCGTATCGACGACTTCGGCATTTTCACCGTGTCGCTGGCACGCCGGACCGCGTGATGGCGACGCTCGCCGCCACCCCTCTGGCCGCGGAGGGGCGCCCCTGGCGGCGCGCCCTGCTGTGGCTGGCCCTGCTGGGCCCGTTCTTCTTCGCCAGCTATGGCTTCGCCAACTGGATGGCGGGCCGCCATGCCGAACTGCCGGTGATGGCCTTCGGATGGGAAACGCAGATTCCGTTCGTGCCGTGGACGATCGTGCCGTACTGGTCGATCGATCTGTTCTACGCGATCTCGTTCTTCCTGTGCCGGCGTCGGCTGGAACTGGACCGGCACGCGCTGCGCCTGTTCAGTGCACAGCTGATCGCAGTGACCTGCTTCCTGCTGTGGCCGTTGCGCTTCAGCTTCGAGCGGCCGGAGATCGGCGGCGTGTTCGGTTGGCTGTTCGATGTGTTGCTGGGCTTCGACAAGCCGTTCAACCAGGCGCCATCGCTGCACATCGTGCTGCTCATCGTGCTGTGGGTGAAGTTCGCGCAGTACCTGCACGGGGTGTGGCGCTGGGTGCTGCATGTGTGGGCGCTGCTGATCGGCGTTTCGGTGCTGACCACGTTCCAGCATCATTTCATCGACATCCCGACCGGCCTGCTGGCCGGCTGGCTGTGCGTCTGGCTGTGGCCCGAGCAGGGCACACCACCGTTGCGTGCGTGGCGCACGACGCGGGATGCCAAGCGCTGGCGCCTGGCGGGGCTGTACCTGCTCGGGGCGGCGCTGCTGCTGGTGCCAGTGATCCTGCTGCGGGGTGTGGCGTTGTGGCTGCTGTGGCCGGTGGTATCGCTGCTGCTGGTGGCGCTGGCCTATGCCGGGCTGGGTACGGCGGTGTTCCAGAAGCGCGCCGACGGACGCCTGACCATGGCGTCACGCTGGCTGCTGGCGCCGTACCTGGGTGCGGCCTGGATCAATTCACGGTTGTGGACGCGCCGCGCACCGCAGCCGGTGCCGGTGATGGACGGTGTGTGGCTGGGGCGTATTCCCTGCGCTGCATTGCCGGCACCCTTGGTGGGCGTGGTCGATGCCTGTGCCGAGCTGTCCTGTGGTGCACCGGCCGCGGCGTACGCCAGCGTGCCGATGCTGGACCTGGTGGCGCCTGCGCCGGAGCAATTGCTCGAGGCTGCAGAGGTCATCGAGCGGCTGCGCGCGCACGGACCGCTGCTGGTGTGCTGCGCGCTGGGCTATTCGCGCAGCGCCGCCAGCGTAGCGACCTGGCTGCTGCGCAGTGGTCGCGCCGCCGACGCCGATGGTGCGGTGGCGATCGTGCGTGCTGCGCGTCCCGGCGTCGTGCTGGGCGTCGCGCATCTGCATGCCATCACTGCTGCAGCAGGCGCGCGCGCATGAGTACGGTTCCCGACCTGGCGACCATGCAGCTGCTGCTGCGGCAGGGCCGTTGGCCGGCCGGCCTGTCGCTGGGCCTGCTGCTGGTGGCGCTGCTGCTGCTCGGCACCGAGCCGGGCCTGGCGATGATTGCCGCCGGCCTGCTGCTGGCCAGCGCTGGGGCAGGGCTGGTGCAGGCGTATCACGCGTGGCGGGTTGGACTGGACGCGAGCCTGCTGCAGCTGCTGCGTGATGAAGGCCTGGAAGGGGAGGCTGCCGCGCGCCGCACCGACCAGCTGCTGCACGACAGCGGTCTGCGCCGCGCACCGCCCGATGCGCCGCTGCGCGGTTGGGACCTGCGCTGGGCCGGCATGCGCCGCCTGCTGCTGCGGCAGTACCTGCTGACAGGTGTACAGGTAGTGCTGCTGGTGCTGGCCGTGGTGTGGCCGCAGACGTGAACGGGAGGAACCGATGTTCGCCGAACTGATTGCCCGCGCCTGCAGTGGCGCGATCCACGTAGTGACCGGTGCGCGCGCGCTGTGGATCGGCTGCGCGCCGTCCAGCGAGCGTCGCGTGTACTACGGCAACCATGCCAGCCATGGTGACTTCGTGCTGATCTGGTCGTCGATGCCACCGGCACTGCGGCGCCAGGTGCGCCCGGTTGCCGCAGCCGAGTACTGGCAGCGCGACGGCCTGCGCCGCTACCTGATCGATGCGGTGTTCAACGGTGTGCTGGTCGAGCGCGAGGCCGGCCATCGCCAGCAGGATCCACTGCAGGTACTGCGCGATGCGGTGGACGAAGACTGCTCGCTGATCCTGTTCCCAGAAGGCACCCGCAATGTCGGCGATGAGCCGCTGCTGCCGTTCAAGAGTGGTATCTACCATCTGGCGCGGCAACGGCCGGAGCTGGAGTTCGTGCCGGTGTGGATCGACAACCTGAAGCGGGTGATGCCGAAGGGCCGGTTCCTGCCGCTGCCGCTGCTGTGCACGGCCACCTTCGGCACGCCGCTGCGGCTGCAGGCCGATGAAGACAAGGCCGCGTTCCTGGCCCGCAGCCGGCAGGCGCTGCTGGACCTGGCGCCGAATGGAGGGCGCGCATGAGTTATCTGATGGAGGTGTCCGGTGACCTGGCCGCGCGCAGCGTGGGCCAGCAGACCGGCCTGCTGTTCGCTGGCGTGGGTGCGGTGCTGGTACTGGCCACGCTGGTGGCCGAGACCCTGCGCTGGCGTCAGCGCGGGCAGCCCAGCGCGGTCATCGCCAACCTGGTCTCGCGCATCCGCGCGTGGTGGGTGATGGCGATCGTGGTCGGGCTGGCGCTGTTCTTCGGCCGTGCCGGGGTGATCGTGCTGTTCGCGATCATCTCGCTGTTCGCGCTGCGCGAGTTCATCACCCTGGCGCCGACCCGTTCAGGCGACTACTACGCGCTGCTGGCCGCGTTCTACATCGTGCTGCCTTGGCAGTACTACCTGGTGTGGATCGACTGGTACGGCATGTACACGCTGCTGATCCCGGTCTATGCGTTCCTGTTCCTGCCGATCCTGTCGACCATCGGCGGTGACACCACCCACTACCTGGAGCGGACCGCGAAGGTGCAGTGGGGATTGATGATCTGCGTGTTCTGCATCTCGCACGTGCCGCTGCTGTTGAACCTGCATGTGCCCGGGCATGATCCGTCGCGCAACGTGCTGCTGTTCGCTTTCCTGGTGATCGTGGTGCAGTCCTCGGACGTGCTGCAGTACATCTGGGGCAAGTTGCTGGGCAGGCATCTGATCGCGCCCAAGCTGTCGCCGTCGAAGACGGTGGAGGGCTTCGTGGGCGGTGTGTTGAGCGCCAGTGCGCTGGGTGCGGCGCTGTGGTGGATCACCCCGTTCACGCCGTTGCAGGCGTTCGGCCTGTCGCTGCTGATCAACCTGATGGGGTTCTGGGGCGGCCTGGTGATGTCGGCAATCAAGCGCGATCGCGGCATCAAGGACTGGGGCCACATGATCGAGGGCCATGGCGGCATGCTCGACCGGCTGGACTCGGTGTGCTTTGCTGCGCCGGTGTTCTTCCACGTGGTGCGGTACTACTGGAAGGCGGGCGGCGGCGGCTGATTCCGCGGGGGCTTCATCCACGCATGGCGTGGAACTACGGGTTGTGCCGGCCGCTGGCCGGCAACTGCAACATCCTGCCATCGTTCATGGGGTTGCCGGCCGGCGGCCGGCACTACCCACGCGCGCGCTCAGGCGCTGATGCCGTATTCCTTCAGCTTCTTGCGCAGGGTGGCGCGGTGGATGCCCAGCATCGCGGCGGCACGGCTCTGGTTGCCTTCGCAATGGTTGAGCACTTCCACGAACAACGGGATTTCCATCTCGCGCAGCACGATCTCGTAGACATCGTCCGCGTCGCAGCCATCAAGGTCACGCAGGTAACGGCGCACGGACTGGGCGACATGTTCACGCAGCGGTGGCCGGGGAGCGCCACGACTGTTGTCAGGACGAGAAAGGACAGCGTTCAAGGGGGTTCCCGATTCGGTTGGCCCGTGCGCGCGAAGCGCGCGGCCGGATGAGGTGGTGGCGGTCAGTCTAGCGCGAGCGTGCCCGGCCTGCCATGACCGGGCGGCCACTTGCGGTCATAGGAAGTCGAAGGTGAATGCGACGGTGGATGCGGCGGGCTCCTGTACGCGGAAGGCGACGCGGGCGCTCTGTCCCGGTTCCAGCAGGGCCGCCCCGGGGTTCTCCCCCAGGTACTGCGCGGGCGTGAACACGCCACTGCCGATCACCCGGCCATCGGCATCGGACAATGACAACCGCAGGTCTGGCCATGCCTGTGCCCAGCGCGCATCGTTGCGGATGCTGGCCTGCACCTGCAGCACGCCGGCCTGGCCCGGCAGGGGGCGGATCTCGCGGCTGGTCATGGTGAATGCAGTGGGCTCGTGCCAAGCGGGCAGGCTGCAGCGCAGGACGCCGCACAGCGTGCCCAGCCATGCGCGGTTGCCGGCGTCGGCGGCCAGCCGCGTGCGGTCGGCCAGCACGCTCTGCAGGACCAGCAGCAGCGCCAGCGCGGCGACCAGCACCCAGTGCCAGCGCGGCGTTGGCAGGGCACGTGGGCGCGGGTTGCCGAGGAAACTGGGTGCATCGGTGGCAACCGTCGTTGCCGGTAGTACGACCGGTGCCGGTTCGATGGCCGAGGAGTCATCAACGATGACCATGTCATCGTCGTGTCGCATCTCCGCCGTCGGCGCATGTGCCAGATCAACGGGCTCGGTCGGCGCCTGCATTGCAGGCGCTGTTTGCTCAACGTCGTGCTGCGTGCGCGCATCGGTCGCAGGCGCAGCCTCACCCTCCGGCGTCGTGCGCAGGAAGGTGGCCAGGGGACGGCGCGGTGGGTTCGGCTCGGACATGCTCAGGGTGCGGGCTCGGATCCAGCGGTCATTCAACCACGATCAGGCGCGGCGCACGCCGGTGATGCGCATCCAGTCGCCATCCTGGGTGGCCTGCAGGTCGTCGAACCACGCGGCGTAGCGCTGCAGCAGCTCGCCTTCCTGGCCATGCAGGATGCCCGACAGAGCGATGCGGCCACCGGCAGCGACGCGCGCGGCCAGCAGTTCGGCCAGCGCATCCAGCGCCGAGGCGAGGATGTTGGCGACCACGATCGGGTAGGTCGCGACGGGTTCGTCCTGCGGCAGGTACACATGCATGCGCGCCTGCTCGCCGTTGCGCTCGGCGTTGTCGGCGGTGGCGACCAGAGCCTGCGGATCGTTGTCCACGCCGATGGCTTCAGCGGCACCCAGCTTCAGCGCGGCCAGCGCGAGGATGCCCGAACCGCAACCGAAGTCGAGCACGCGCTGGCCCTGCAGCACGCCGTCGACGGCCAACTGGTCGAGCCAGCGCAGGCACAGGGCCGTGGTCGGGTGGGTGCCCGAACCGAAGGCCAGGCCCGGGTCCAGCCGCACCACGGCAGCATCGGCGGCCTGTGCAGCTTCCGGCAGTTCATGGTTCCACGGCACGATCCAGGTGCGGCTGCCGAAATCCATCGGCTGGAACTGGTCCAGCCACGCGCGCTCCCAGTCTTCGTCCTCTACGGCGCGGAAGCTGCCGTTGCTCCAGTCCAGTTCCGGATCGAAGGCTTCCAGCGCGGCAAGCAGCAACAGGGCGTTGCTGTCGGCGGGGAACAGCGCGCTCAGCACCAGGGTGTCCCACAGCGGGGTCTCGCCCACACCCGGCTCGAGGATGGCCTGTTCGTTGCTGGTATCGGCTTCGGCATCGAGCAGGGTGACGGCCAGTGCGCCGACGTCCTCCAGCGCATTTTCATAGCGGGGCTGGGTGGCTTCGGTGCAACGCAGGGTCAGTTCCAGGAACGGCATGGCGGTGGGGGCAATCACGGGAAAGGGGGCCATGCTAGACCATCGGGGCGTCTCCGTATTGCCTGAGATGCTGCCCGGGGATGAACGGGGCCAGTTCAGACAGGTCTGCCGGGCCTTGCTAAACTCCGTGCTTTCCTGTGCGCCGTGAACGCTCACTGTTGCCGATGGCCTTGGCTCCGACCCTGAAAACCTGGTTGCTCGTGCTGCCGGCGGTGGCCGTGCTGGGCGTGGCCGGGTATCGGGCCAGCGGGCATGCCGGGGCGGTCACTGTGCCTTCGCCGGAACTGTCGACGGCACTGGCTGCCGGTGACAGCAACCCGCCGTTGCCGGTGATACCGGAAGCGCTGGCGCGTCGCCTGGCGGCGTTCGAGCGCGGCAATGCGCTGCCTTCGGGCCTGCCGCTGGACCTGCGCGCCGACATCGAGGATGCCACCGATCTCTACGCCTATGCGCAGCGCCTGCGCGTGCAGGCCGACGACGGCAACCACGAGGCGCGCTGGATGCTGAGCCGGGTCTATGACTACTGCGCGCAGTACGCCATCGATCCCGGTGGCTACCGCTTGGACAACAACGTGCTGGCCGGGTTGGGCCTGACCGCCGCACCGGCGATGGTGCAGGCGCGTGAGCGCGTGGCACAGCGCTGCGGTGGTTTCGTGCCGGGCGACAAGCTGGGGTCGGCCCTGGTGCTGGCTGAACGTCGCACGGCGGCCGCGCAGGGCAACCTGGCCGCGGAAGCATCCTTGTTCGCCGAAGGCGAGCCGCTGCAGGACAGCCCCGAGTACCGCCGTGACCTGGTCGAGCGGGTGCGCACTTCGCGTGATCCGGAAGCCTTCATGGCGATCGCGCCGGGCATGGGCGCGCGCGCGGCGGGGGACCGCGCACTCGATGGGCTGGTGGCCGGCGAGCAGCTCAGTGAACTGGCATGGCGGCTTGCGGCCTGCGAACTCGGTCTACCGTGTGGGGCCGACAGTGTGCTGGTCAACAGTTTTTGTGCGAATGGAGGGATCTGTTCGCAGGATGGGACGCAGGATTTCCGGGATTTTGTGTATGACGCTGCGGTTTCGCGGCAAGGTGCGGGGAAGATGAAGCAGTGGATCAAGCGATTGGTTGGAAAGAGGGACGGGCAATGAATTACCGTCGATTCCTGCATGGGGCCAAGTTCTGGTTCTGGGTGGCGCTGTTCGTGGCTTACTCGGCCGGTGCGGTCGGGCTGTTGATGATCGATACCTACGAAGATCGTTACCGGCATCTGTCGAAAGTGGAACTGACCACGGTGAAGGCGCAGGAAGACGTGCGCCGCGCGGGTGCCAGCCAGGTCGCCGCGGTCTATCGCGCGCAGAGTGGCATGCCGTTCGCCTCGTTGCCCGCCGGCAGCACTTTCCAGGTGGTGTGGCCCGATGGTTCGACCGAGACCATGGTGATCGTCGATCCGACCTCGCCCAATGGCGTGCGTCCGTTGGCGAACTCGCAGATTCCGGCCGAAGCTGCCGACAAGCGCTGAAGCGCCTGCCATAGAGCCGAGCCCACGCTCGGCGCTACAGCAACAGAAAAGGGCGGGGATTTCCCCGCCCTTTTCATGTCCAGCACCTGCTGCCGATCAGGTCAACGCGATCGGCTTGTTCTTGCGCTCGGCAAGGCGCTTTTCCAGGTAGTGGATGTTCTGGCCACCGGCCTGGAAGCCCTTGTCGCGCATGATCCGCTGCTGCAGTGCGACGTTGGTCTTGATGCCATCAACCACCATTTCGCTCAGCGCCACCTGCATGCGGGCGATGGCGGTTTCGCGGTCCGGGCCGTGCACGATCAGCTTGCCGATCATCGAGTCGTAGTTCGACGGCACGCGGTAGCCACTGTAGATGTGGGTATCCACGCGCACGCCGGGGCCACCCGGCGGATGGAAGCCGGTGATGGTGCCCGGGCTCGGCACGAAGGTTTCAGCGTCCTCGGCGTTGATGCGGCACTCGATCGCATGACCGTTCAGCACCACGTCGCTCTGCTTGATCGACAGCTTCTGGCCGGCGGCGATCTTCAGCTGCTCGGCCACCAGGTCGATGCCGGTGACCATTTCGGTGACCGGGTGCTCCACCTGGATGCGGGTGTTCATTTCGATGAAGTAGAAGCGGCCGTCCTCGTAGAGGAACTCGAACGTGCCGGCGCCGCGGTAGCCGATGCGGATGCAGGCTTCCACGCACACCTTGCCGATCTGCTCGCGCTGTTCGGCGGTGATGCCCGGTGCCGGTGCTTCTTCCACCACCTTCTGGTGGCGGCGCTGCATCGAGCAGTCGCGCTCACCCAGATGGATGGCGTTGCCCTGGCCGTCGGCCAGCACCTGGATCTCCACGTGGCGCGGATTTTCCAGGAACTTCTCCATGTAGACCTCGCCATTGCCGAACGCGGCCTTGGCCTCGCTCTTGGTGGTTTCGATCGAGGTCTTCAGCGAGGCTTCGGCGTGCACCACGCGCATGCCACGGCCACCGCCACCACCGGCCGCCTTGATGATGACCGGGTAGCCGATCTCACGGGCGATCTTGGTGTTGGCGACGATGTCTTCGCCCAGCGGGCCGCCCGAACCGGGTACGCACGGCACGCCGGCGGACTTCATCGCGCGGATGGCTTCGACCTTGTCGCCCATCATGCGGATGGTGTCGGCCTTGGGGCCGATGAAGATGAAGCCGGATTCCTCCACGCGTTCGGCGAAGTCGGCGTTCTCCGACAGGAAGCCGTAGCCCGGGTGGATGGCCTGGGCGTCAGTGACTTCAGCGGCGGCGATCAGTGCCGGAATGTTGAGGTAGCTCTGCGGCGACGGTGCCGGGCCGATGCAGACCGACTCGTCGGCCATGGCCACGTGCTTGAGGTTGCGGTCGACCGTGGAGTGCACGGCCACCGTGCGGATGCCGAGGGTGTGGCACGCGCGCAGGATGCGCAGCGCGATCTCCCCTCGGTTGGCAATGACGACTTTGTCGAGCATGGCGTGCCCCTCAGCCGATCACGAACAGCGGCTGGTCGAACTCCACCGGCTGGCCGTTCTCACCGAGGATGGCGACGATGGTGCCGGACTTGTCGGCTTCGATCGGGTTGAACATCTTCATCGCTTCGATGATGGCCAGGGTCTCGCCTTCCTTGACCTGCTGGCCAACGGTGACGAAGGCGGGCTTGTCCGGAGCGGACGACGCGTAGAAGGTGCCGACCATCGGCGAGCGCAGCACGTGGCCTTCCGGCAGTGCCGGGCCCGGCTTGGCGGTGCCGCCGGTGGAGGCCTCGGTCGGCGACTGCATCGGCATCGCCTGCGGCGCCGGGGCGGCCGGAGCGGCGTACACCGGGGCCGCAATCGGGGCGGCATAGCCGGCCACCGGGGCACGCGACAGGCGCACCGACTCTTCGCCTTCCTTGATTTCGATTTCAGCCAGGTTCGACTCTTCCAGCAGGTCGATCAGCTTCTTGATTTTGCGCAGATCCATGAGGGCCTCTTTGGTTTCTATCTAGGTGAGGAGAGCGCCGTGGGCGCCCGGGTCGACAATCAGGTGGCGGATACCCGCAGCAGCGCCGCGTCCATCGCGTAGCGGTAGCTGTCGGCACCGAAGCCGCACACCACGCCCACCGCCTTGTCACTGAAGTAGCTGTGCTGGCGGAACGGTTCGCGGGTATGCGGGTTGGACAGGTGGATCTCGATGAACGGCACCGCCACCGCTGCCAGCGCATCGCGCAGGGCAACCGAGGTGTGGGTGAAGGCGGCGGGGTTGATCAGGATGAAAGCGGTTCCGTCGTTGCGTGCGGCCTGCACGCGGTCCACCAGCACATGCTCGGCATTGGACTGCAGGCTCTCCACCGCGTGCCCGGCGGCCGATGCCTGGCTGGCCAGGGCCTGGTCGATGTCGGCCAGCGTGGTGTGGCCGTAGACCTCCGGCTCGCGGGTGCCGAGCAGGTTGAGGTTGGGGCCGTGCAGGACCAGCAGCTTCGCCATGGGATCCGGAAGACGGGAAAGGGCGGCAGTCTGGCGGAACCGGTGGATGCTGTCCAGTTCGGCGAAGTTTGCAGCGTTTCAATCGAACGTTTGAAATCTGCCGGAGCGCTTGTGGCCGTATGGCGGGCGCTGGATCACGGCGCGCTGAACGCCTTGCAGGCCGGGGATGCATGCACGTAGGCCGACGATGGCGGCAGGCCGGGCGATGGCGGCTGCCGCCATGGGCCGTGATGCCGTAGATCCAGGCCATGCGTGGATGGCGGAGTTCGGTGCGCAGCGAGCGACGCACCCACCACGAAGCCCCCTGGTACCGGGCGGCTCAGGTCTCCAGCGGCACCGTCGGCACCACGTTCGGGAACACCTCCTCCAGCGGCTCCCGTTCCCCGGGCTTCGGCGCCGGCCAATTGTAGGCATTGACCGGCTGCGCCCGGTTCACCCACAACGCGTAATACAGATGGTCGGCGCGGCCATCACCGGTATTGGGGTGGATCAGGATGGTCAGGCCCAGGCTGTTGAGCTGCAGCCAGGGCACCAGCACCGGCAGCAGGTCGTTGGTGAAGCCGAAATAGAACGAGGGCGTGACGTGCGGTCCACGGGGCTCCAGGTTCCAGTTGCCCAGCTCGACCGGGAAGCGCTCGGCGGCCCAGCGTCGCAGCAGGGCCGCCTTCTCGAAGCTGCCCTCGTCGAAGTAGATATGCGCGTGGTAGCTCTTGATGTCGGTGTACGCGCGCGGGGCGCTGGGTAGCGTGGCTTCGCCGGGACGCACACTGGCCGGGCGCGGGGTCGGTTCGCTGGCCGTGGCCTGGCCCCAGGGGCTGCTGCCCTTCACCGGCGGCGGGACGATGGCGCGGAAGCCAGCGCGCCCGGGTTCGGTGGTGTTCACCGTACTGTCGCCGCGCGGGGCTGCGGTGGCGGTCGACGCGCTGGCCAGCCCACCGGCGGCCAGTCCGGCCGAGGCGATCAGGCGTCGGCGCGTGGGTGAGAGCAGGTCGGCCCAGTGGGCGTCATCGTCGCCGGCGTCGACGAGGGTCTGCGGGTCCGGGTGCATGGAGGGCTCCGTGGCGGCATCGTGTGGGCAGGCAAGCACGCTCGGGCACCTGCATCCACAGCGTCCAATAAGCAGGCGGCATCACCTCATGCAGGTTCGACCTGGTCGTCATTGAGCGCGGCTGCGGGGCGGGCTAGGGTGCAGGTCTGTCGCCCCGGAGCCTGCCATGACCTCGCCCGATGCCGATACCCAACGCAAGCGCGCGACCTTCCGCCAGCTGCATGCAGCAGGGTGCTTCGTACTGCCCAATCCGTGGGACGTGGGCAGTGCCCGCTACCTGCAGCGGCAGGGCTTCCAGGCGCTGGCCACGACCAGTGCCGGCTGCGCCTGGAGTGAAGGGCGGCCGGACGGAGCGGTTTCGCTGCAGGCCACGCTGGACCATCTGCGCCTGATGGCGGCAGCGACGCCGCTGCCGTTGAACGCCGATTTCGGCGATGGCTTCGGTGATACGCCGCAAGCGGTGCAGGAGGCGGTGGCGGCGGCGATCGACACCGGCATCGCGGCATTGTCGATCGAGGATGCCAGCGGCGTCGCCGATGCACCGCTGCGTTCGATCGATCAGGCGGTCGAGCGCCTGCGCGCTGCCCGTGCAGCCATCGACCGCGCGGGTGGCGACGTGCTGCTGGTCGGCCGTGCCGAGAACTTCTTCGTCGGCGTGCCGGATCTGCAGGACACCCTGCAGCGCCTGCGCGCCTATGCCGAGGCCGGTGCCGATGTGCTGTATGCACCGGGCATCAACACACGCGAGCAGATCAGCGCGGTGGTCGCCGCTGCGGGATCGAAGCCGGTGAACCTATTGGTCGGTGGACCGACACCGCTGAGCCTGCAGGACATCGCCGCACTCGGCGTGCGCCGGGTCAGCCTGGGCGGTGCGCTGGCGCGTGCGGCGTGGGGTGGGCTGATGCAGGCGACCCAGCCGATCGTGCAGGACGGACGCTTCGATGGCCTGCAGCAGGCGGCCTCGGGTGCGGCGCTGAACGCGCTGTTCCATTGACGGAAACCTCGGTGCGGACTCTGACCAGCAGGGACAGTAGATCCACGCCATGCGTGGATGGATGCGCCTACGCCTACAGCGCTTCCGTCTCACTCTCCGGCAGGACCACGCCTGGTTCCAGGTCGGGCAGCAGCTGCTGCAACAGCCCGGGGTTGTCCGGCAGCGCGGCGCCATCCAGATAGCGCCATTGCGTGGTACCGACGCGCCGCACAGCGACCATGAATGACGTGCTGCGCATCGGCGCTTCGCGCACGCGCAGCAGTGACTGGCGCGGTACGAAGCAGACTTCCTCGTCACCGGCCGCATAGGTGCGGCCCGGCACGCCCGCTTCGTCGCTGATGATGGTGACGCCGGCCTTGCGCAGTTCCTTTACCGTGTCGCGGGTCATCCGTGCATAGGCCTCGTCGCCGCCGGCCAGCTGCTTCAGGCTGGGATGGGTGCGCGCGATGATCAGCTCGGTATCGCCACGGGCGAAGGCGTCCATCATCGCCTGCACCTCCTTGCGCAATGTGGCTGAGTCTTCCGGGCTGAGTTCACCGGCCAACGCTGGCGCAACGGCCATTGCCATCGGCAGGGCCAGCAGAAGGGCAAGCAGGTATCGGTGCATCGTCGGGTATCTCAGCGGGAACCGGCGCACTATACGGTGGATGCGGAAACAGCGTCCCACGCATGGCGCTGGTGCCCCGGGCGTCATTACTTACTATTAGTAGTTAGTGAATTCCGGACATCCCCCATGCACACCCTCATCGTTGCCGCCCATCCTGAATCCGCCGCGTTGACCCATGCCATCGCCAGGCGCATCGGCGAAGCCATCACCGCAACGGATGCCGCCAACACCGTGACCCTCGCCGATCTGATGGCCGAAGGCTTCGATCCGCGCTTCAACACGCACGACCAGGCGCTGTTCCGTGGCACCGGCGCAACACCAGCCGACGTTGCCGCCGAGCAGGCGCGGCTGGATGCTGCCGACACGCTGGTACTGGTCTACCCGCTGTACTGGTGGTCATTCCCCGCACTGCTGAAGGGCTGGATCGATCGCGTGTTCACCCAGGGCTGGGCCTACCAGGACGGTGCCGACGGCAAGGTGCAGAAGAAGCTGCAGCGGTTGCGCGTGCATCTGGTCGGCATCGGTGGGGCCGGCGCGGACATGATCGAACGGCGCGGCTACGGCGCGGCGATGAAGACCCAGATCGACATGGGCATCTTCGACTACTGCGGCGCGCGCGTGCGGTCGTCCGAACTGCTGCTGGATGCGGATTCCGGTGCGGCCGAAGCGCATCTGCAGTCGGCAGAGTCGATCGGACGTAAAATCGGTACTCCGATGCGCTGACCGCCGTGCCCTGCCGATGCCTGCCAATGCCGCTCCCACGCGCCGCCGATTGACCCGTGAGCAACGCGGCCGCCAGTTGCTGGATGTGGCCTGGGCGCTGGTCGGCGACGAAGGCACCGACGCGCTGACGCTGGGGCGGCTGGCCGAGGCTGCGGGCGTGACCAAGCCGGTGGCCTACGATCACTTCGTGACCCGCAATGGGCTGCTGGCCGCGCTCTACGATGACTACGACGGCCGCCAGACGCGGGTCTTCAACGAGCGCATCGGCCGCGCCCGGGCGCAGTTGGCCGATCGTGCGGCGGCCATCGCCTCCGGCTACATCGACTGCATCCTCAGCCAGGGCAGTGAAGTGCAGGGCATCCTTGCCGCGCTGGTCGGTGCACCTGAACTGCACGAGGTGCGGCGGCGCTACCAGCAGGATTTCATCGACAACTGCGGCACCTGGCTGGGCCCGTTTGCTGCCGACGGCACGGTGCCACTGGCCGGGCGCTGGGCGATTCTCGGTGCGGCCGAAGCCCTGTCCGAAGCCGTAGCAGCAGGCGCGCTGGACAAGGCCGCAGCCGAAGCCGAGCTGCAGCGCTTGATCGTGGCAACGGTCAAGCGACGCTGAGCCCTTCAGGCGTCGGCGGTGCTGTCGGCCAGCGCCGCAAACCCGGCGGCCAGCCGTTCGCGCACAAGGGCATCGCGTGCGTCGCGGCTTTCAGAACCCAGCACCACGGTGATCAGGCGTACCGGCTGATCCCGCCCGGGCACTGCCCGGCATGCGGTGGCGGCCAGGCAGAAGCCTGCGGCCTGGGTGTAGCCGGTCTTCAAGCCATCCACGCCGTCATCGCCAAGCAGCGCGTTCTGGTTGTTGCGGCCGAAGCTGCCATGCGCGAACGTGCGCTGCGCGGTGATTGCCAGTATCTGCGGATGGTCATTCAGCAGGCAGGCGGCGAGTACTGCCATGTCGCGCGCGCTGGAAGCATGGTGCGGGGTGGTGATGCCGGATACGCTGGCGAACCAACTGCTGCGCAGGCCAAGCTGGCGCGCGTGCCGGTTCATGCGGTCCAGGAACGCAGGCTGTGATCCGTCCAGATGGCGCGCGATGGCCAGCGCCGCGTCATTGCCGGAGACGATCATCAGTCCTTCCAGCAGGCGCGCGAGGGTGACTGTTTCACCGGGCACCAGGCCCATGCGCGTTTCATCATCGGCCACCGCGTGCACATCCTCGGCGGCGATGGTGACCGCTTCGTCCCACGCGCCTCCGTTCTCTTCGACGCATTCGTATGCCGCATAGGCGGTCATCAGCTTGGTCAGCGAGGCCGGTTGCCGCGCGATGTCCGCGTTGTGCTGATGGACCACCGCGAAAGTCGCCGCATCGAGGGTGATCGAGGACAACGGCGCGCGCTCAGTAGCAGGAGACGGCATGGATGGGCCGATGGAGGAGGGCTTGCAGGATAGCCCGCGGCGGCTGCATGAAGCTGCAATATTGAAACGATATAACGTACCGTCATTGTGGGCCGCCGTTGGCCCGACGGGACATCCGATGACTGCACGCATGCCACGCCGTTGGCTCCATTCCTCGCTGCTGCTTGCGTTGGCTACGCTGGGTGGCTGCCAGCCCAACCTGCGCGCCGAGGCTGTTGCTTCCGGCCCAGCGCGCCCGCACAACGTGATCGTGATGATCAACGACGGTGCCGGTTGGGGTACCTGGGACGCCGCCGCCTACTGGCAATACGGCAGCCGCGAAGGGGCGCCGTATGCGGATTTTCCGCAGCGCCTGGCGGTAACCACCTTCCCGTTGAACGCCAGCAGCCAGCCGACCCGCGACAACGCGCAGACCCTGGGCTACGACGCGGGAAAGGCCTGGGACGGCGAACCGGTACCGGCGCAGGACCTGCCATTCGTCGGCTACCAGTACCTGGCCGCAGTCGCCACCGACAGTGCTGCGGCCGGTACGGCGTTGTCCTCGGGCATCAAGACCTACAACAACGCCATCAATTACAACAACGATGGCAATCCGGTCGAGTTCAACACGCTGCGCGCCAAGCGGCTGGGCATGGCGACCGGTGTGGTGACTTCGGTACCGTTCGCGCATGCCACGCCGGCCGCGTTCGCGGCGCAGAACGAATCGCGCAACAACTATCACGCGATCGCGCACCAGATGCTGGCGCAGGGCCACATGGACCTGGTGATGGGCACCGGCGGTCCCGGCTACAGCGTTGATGGTCGCGCCTGTGACGAGAGTGCCGGCGCGGCCAAGGCCGAGGGCTGCGCGAACCCGTGGGAATGGGTGTCGCAGCAGGATTGGCAGCAGCTGGAAGCGGGCAGCACCATTGCCGGCAATCCGTCGGGGCCGTGGCGCCTGATCCGCAGCAAGGAGGCGTTCGCCGCGCTGGCGCAGGGACGGCTGCCGGCCGACCGGCCGCTGATCGGCGTGCCGCGCGTGGCCAACACGCTGCAGCAGGCGCGCCAGCTGCAGGTGCTGGGCAAGGATGCGGCCACGCCTTCCGGTGTGAGGAAGATCGACAGCGTGCCGGATCTTGCGACCATGACGCGTGGCGCGCTGCAGTTCCTGCAGCAGCGTTCGGCCAAGGGCCTGTTCCTGATGGTGGAAGGCGGCGCCACCGACTGGGCGGCGCATACCAGTGCCTGCGGCACCGAATGGCACTACGGCCAGTGCAGCGACCAGCCGCAGTACGGCCGGCTGATCGAGGAAACCGTGGAGTTCAACGACGCGGTGGCGGCGGTGGTCGACTGGATCGAGCGCAACGGTGGCTGGGAACGCAACCTGTTGATCGTCACCACCGACCACGACAACAGCATGCCGATGGGCCCGGATGCACAGAACGTTGCCTTCGAGCCGGTACGCAACAACGGCCGTGGACGCATGCCGGGGATGAGCTTCCGCCCGACCGGCAACCATTCCAATGCGCTGGTGCCGTTGTGGGCCAAGGGCGCGGGCGCGGAGCTGCTGGGCCAGCGCGTGCGGGGCGTCGATGCCGGTTACCGCCAGCATGTGCGCTGGAACGACGGCAGCTACATCGACAACACCGATGTGGCTGCGGCGGTGCAGGAGGCACTGCAGCGTTAGGGGTGCGCGGGGCGCTGGCTGGCAGCTGCAGGTTTCCCGGTCGACGAGGTTGCCGGCCAGCGGCCGGCACTACCGGGGATGGTGCTGGGCGGCGGCGACGGGCTGGCCAGCTGGCGTGCCAGCTCGGTGCTGGCCACGTGGCCGTGCAGGAACAACAAGCCGCTGAAGATGTTCATGAGCGTGCCTCCACTTGAGTGGATTGCACGATACGGGCAGCATGGACGGGTAAAAAGCGACATTTCCGCAAGGTGGCCTTGAGAGGAATTCAAGCCTGATGTCCCGCCCTCCACTCCATGCCCTGCAGGGCTTCGTGGCTGCCGCCCGGCTCGGCAACCTGTCGCGTGCCGCCGCGTCGATGAATGTGACCGTCAGTGCGCTCAGCCACCAGATGCGGCAGCTGGAAGAGCGCCTTGGCCAACCGTTGCTGATCCGCCAGCCGCGTGGTGTCACCCTCACCCTGGAAGGGCAGCGCCTGCTCGACCAGGTCGGACCGCATCTGGATGCGATCAACGAAGCCTTCCAACCCTATGCGGCACGCGCCGAGCACGTGCTGACGATCAGTGCGGTGCCGTCGATGGCCTCGGCCTGGCTGGTGCCACGCCTGGGCCACTTCGTGGCCGCGCACCCGCAGATCGAGATCAACCTGCAGTCGAGTGAACGCCTGGTCGATTTCGAGCGGCAGCGCCAGTTCGACGCCGCGCTGCGGTTGGGCACCGGGCAGTGGCCCGGGCTGGTGGTGGAACCGCTGTTCGACGAGTGGCTGCTGCCGATGGCCAGCCCGGCACTGATCGAACGCATGGGGGGCATCGACCGTGTACCGCTGACCCAGTGGCCGCTGCTCGGTGATCCCGACGGCGCGTGGGGCGCCTGGTTCGCCTTGAGTGGGCAGAGTCCGCCACCGCGCTTCGTGGCGGTGCTGGATGATTCGGAGGCACACCACCGTGCGGCGCTGGACGGGGTAGGCGTAGCGCTCGGGCGGGTGACGCGGGCACGCTTGCTGCTGGAATCCGGTCAGCTGGTCGCGCTGTCCAGCCTGCGCCTGAAAACCGCCTGGCCACATTGGCTGGTGTACCCGCAGCGCTCGGCCAGCCATCGTGGCTTCCTCGCGTTCCGCGACTGGCTGCATGCGCAGGCCGCCGAGCACGTGCGGCACATGGCAGACGCACATCTATAGCGTCGAGCCATGCTCGACCATTGCATCTGGATCTGTAGCGTCGAGCCATGCTCGACTGCTGGTGCTCGACTCTACAGTCATCGCACCAGCGTGACCGCCTGCCCGGCACGCGCGAACGCTTCCTCAAGCAACGGGCCGGCCTTGATCGCCTCCACTTCCTCGAACAACGCCCGCAATGCATCGGCCGGGCGTGAGGCCGGCGCCGCCACTGCCTGCTGGATCGCGGTGAAGCGGTCGGCCAGCACACGGTGGCCGGGATGCGCCTGCGCCCATGCTTCCAGCGGCTGGCGTACACCGGCGTCGGCATCCAGGCGCTGCTGATCGAACAGGGTGATGGCCGCCGCCGAGGTCTCCGCCCGCTCGATCGTGGCATGGCGCAGTTCGCGACTGAGGAACAGGTCATAGGCCGCGCCACGCCCCACCGCGATGCGCAGCCCCTCGCGATCCAGGTCGGCTACCTGCTGCGCAGGGCTGTCCGCGCGCACCAGATAGGTACCTTCGATCTCCACATACGGAGCACTGAAGGCAATGCGGTCGGCGCGTGCCGGATCGATGGCCAGGAAGGCCAGATCCCAGCCGTCTTCGCCTGCTGCCTCGACCACCGAGGCTGCGGCATCGTGGCAGGTGAAGCGAGCCTGCACCCCCATCCGTTGCGCCAATGCGGTAGCCAGTTCCAGTGAGGGGCCGCGCGGTGAGCGCGCATCGCCCTGTGCCAGCACCGGGTTGCCCAGGTTGATCGCCACGCGCAGAAAACCGTGCGGTGCCAGCGTACGTCGGTGGTCGGCCAGGGACATGCGGGACTCCACGGGGCAGGGGAGACCCAGCATGCCAATAACGGTGTCCGCGTGGCGTGGAATCAGCCGCGCGCGGCGAAGGTGCCGTGGAAGCCCAATGGCACCGCATACGGCAGCCAGGCCTGTGCCAGCGGACCGTCGTCCAGGTGGCGGGCATCGAGCACCGCCAGGCCGCTGCGCTTGTTCACCGGGTCAAGCAGGGTGCCGATCAGCCAGCCATCATCGGCGTTGCGGCTGCCCTGGCGCGGCACGAACACATGCTCTTCGGCCATGATGTCCGGTCCATAGTTCCACAGCTGGCGGCGCCCGTGCTCGATGTCGAACGCGGCCACGGCGTTGAAGTACGGCGCATTGGCCGTGCCGTCGATGGTCGGCGCATACAGCCGTGCGCCACGTGTGTTCGCCGAGCGCGGGTCGAACAACGGGAACTCCACTGCGCTGATGCCCAACATTTGCCAGCCGGCCTGGCCACGACGCAGGTCCAGATGCAGCTCGACCAGGCTGGCGCCACTGTTGGCAGCGTGTGCGCCATCACCGGCCATCGCTTCCTTCATCGGCGAGCGCGCCTCATTGATGTCGTCGTGGCGCACTGCACGCAGCACGATGCCGCCATCGCGGGTGAACGCGTCGCCGAAGTGGTAGATCGCCGCGAACGGGGCCTCGAACCATTGCGCCTTGTCCGGCGCATCCTTGGCGACCACCGCGATGCGCACAGGACGCTGAGGCGCGAACTGCATGCGCTCGAAGAAGCTGCTGCCTGCGCCGGTGAAATCGAACGGCATCATCACGAACACCAGGTGCTGGTCGGTCATCGCGAAGGCATGCAGGTAGCCATGCTCGGGTGTTTCGATCACATTGGCGCTGCGCAGCTGGCCGTTCGCACCGATGTGCCAGACCAGCAGGCCATGGCCACCCATCAGGCTGATCGAGCCGAAGTTCCAGACGCTGCCGTCGCGGTCGCGCAGCGGGTGCGCCGAGAACGGCAGTGCGGCGAGGTCCGGACGCCAGGTCACCGGACCCAGCGTCTGCAGGGAATCGGGGTCTACTTCGAATGCCGAGCCGGACTCGCACAGCGCGAACAGGCGGCCATTGATCATGGTTACCGAGGTATTGGCCACGTTGGCATCGTCGTTGTTTCGAACTGCCAGCGCACCGGGAACGCTGGTGCCGGCAGCTGGATACTGGAAGCGGCCGGCCTTCTGTTCACGGGTGAATTTCGGCGTGGCGACCATGCGCCCGTGATGGGTCAGGCTGCCGTCACCATTGAAGCGCCAGCCATGCACCATGCCGTCACCGTCGAACCAGTGGTCGTAGCGGAAGCCATCGCGCTCGGTCCAGGCCGGGCCGTTGCGGTACAGCGTGCCGGCCAGGCCCGCTGGCAGCTTTCCCTGCAGTTGCACGGTGGCCGGGCCGAGGCTTTCGCTGCCGACGCTGCGCCAGCCGAGCAGCCACGGGTGTTCCTGCATGCCCTGCGCGAACCGCGCCGGGTCGCCGGCGTAGGCGGGAGCGCTGCGCAGCGCGGTGGCGCCCAGGGCCAGGCAGGCACTGCTGCTGAGCAGGGTACGAAGGAAGCGGCGACGGTCCATGGTGGCCTCGGGTCTGGATGCGGGAATCAGCGCAGGGTGATGTCGATGGCGGTGCCAGCCGCCGGCACGTCGACGCGCGCCTCGTCGAAGGTCGGCTTGCGCATCACCTGCGGGTTGTTGCTGAAGCCGTAGCCTTCCACCGGCATGCCGACCAGGTTGGTGTCGAGCTTGCCGTTGTCGTTCTCGTCGTGGGTGAGCAGTACGGCATAGGTGCCGGCCGGCAGGTTCTTGAACACGAAGCGGGCGCTGTCACCGCTGGGCGCCGCCTGCTGGGCCTGCACGGGCCTGGCCTTGCCGTCCCAGGCGGCCGCGCTGTCAACCAGGGCAGCACGCAGGGTGCCGGTCTGCACGCGGACGTCGTGCACGGTCACGGCCAGGTCGGCGGCGTGGGCACTGCCGGCCAGGGCCAGGGCAGTCAGGGCGGTGCTGAGCAGGGCGGTGCGGATCATGGCGGTGGCTCCGGAAGTGGGTGAGGCGGTGTGGAGCCAGTCTGCGTGGGGCGGTGCACCGGGTTCAGGGCCAGTGGTCATCGATTCGACGTGCCAGAAGTCACTTTCTGCGCCGGACCCATTGCCGCCGGCGTGCGCGGCCGTCAGCATCTGGCCATGCCCAGCCTGTTCCGCCATCTGTTGCGTCCGCTCAGCCTCGCCGGCCTGGTCACCGTGCTGGTGGTCGGCCTGTCGTTCGCAGTGCAGCGCAGCGGCGCCGGGCTGAGCCTGCTGCTGCTTGCTGTGTTCCTGCTGCTGTTCGTGGTGCACGGCTGGGCGTCGATGCCATCCCGCGTGCGCGCCGTCGCTGCGGTGTTGCAGGCGCTGTTGGCGGTTGTGCTGGTTGCGCTGCAGCCGCGTACCGGCACCGCCCCGGTGCTGCTGGTGGTGCTGGTTGCACAGCTGGCCGAGCACTGGCCGCCGCGCTTTGTGCTGGGTGTTGCGCTGCTGGCCAACCTGGCGGTGTATGCCGTGCTGCGCCACAGCGGCTTCAGCCAGCCCCTGCTGGTGGTGCTGCTGTATGGTGGTTTCCAGGCCTTTGCCGCGCTGACCGCGCACTATGCCCGCAGCACGGCGCTGGCCCGCGATGACCTGGCCCGGGTCAACGCCGACCTGCTGGCCACCCGCGCGCTGCTGGCTGACAGTGCACGCGATGCCGAGCGCCTGCGCCTGGCCCGCGAACTGCATGATGTGGCCGGGCACAAGCTCACCGCGATGCGGCTCAACCTGCGCGCCCTGGCCGCTGACCCTGCGCTGGCCGGTCGCGAAGGGCTGGTGCTGGCCGAACAGTTGTCCGGCGAGTTGCTGGCCGACATCCGCCAGGTAGTGCAATCGATGCGCGATGATCGCGGCCTCGATCTGGCCACCGCGCTGCATGCGCTGGCCGCACCCTTCCCACGACCGAAGCTGCAGCTGCAGATCGGCGACGGGGTGCGCGTGGCTGACCCATTGATGGCCGAGACCGTGCTGCGGCTGGTACAGGAAGCCCTGACCAATGCCGCCCGGCACGGCAATGCAGACACCGTGTGGTTGACGATCAATGAAGAGGAATCCCAGTTGCGTATCGATATTCGCGATGATGGCCAGCGCGCCGAACGCATCCGCGAGGGCAATGGCATCGCCGGCATGCGCGAGCGCCTGGCGGCTGTGCAGGGGCGGCTGGAGTTGGCCCGAACCGCGCAGGGCGGCATGCATCTGACCGCGCGGTTGCCGGCATGAGCCCGGCGGCAATCCGCGTAGCGCTGGCCGACGACCAGGCATTGGTGCGTGCAGGCCTGCGTGCGCTGCTGCAGGGCCTGGGGGTGGACGTGGTGCTGGAGGCCGAGGATGGCCAGGCCCTGCTGGATGCGCTGGATACGCAGCGCGTGGACGTGGTGCTCAGTGACATCCGCATGCCCGGGCTGGATGGGATCGAGGCACTGCGCCAGCTGCGCGCGCGCGGCGATGCCACGCCGTGGCTGCTGCTGACCACCTTCGATGAAAGTGATCTGCTGCTGCGCGCCAGCGAGGCCGGTGCGCAGGGCTTCCTGCTCAAGGATGCCGCGCCGGCCGACCTGCGCGAGGCCATCGAACGCGTTGCCGCTGGCGAGACCCTGCTGCTGCCGGTCAGTACCGATCCGGTGCGCGCGCGTTACCGCTTCCACGATGAAGCGCCGCCCACCGATACCTTCGGCGAACGTGAAGTGGCAATCCTGCGCCTGCTGGCCGGGGGCTACAGCAACAAGGAGATCGCGCGCAGCCTGTTCCTGGCCGAGGGCACGGTGAAGAACTACGTGTCCGCCATACTCGACAAGCTGGGCACCCGCGATCGCACCCGTGCAGTGCTGAAGGCGATTACCCTGCGCATCATCTGAGTGGACGTGGCAAGGAATGTCAGTGAACCCGATCCTGCATGTGGAAATCCCGGCCAGTGACCTGGACCGGGCCATCACGTTCTACCAGCGATGGCTGCAGGTTGCGGTGGACGAACCCATCGTGCTGCACGACTGCCGGATGGCCTATCTACCGTTTTCCGATGAGGCCGCCGGTGCCAGCATTGCTCTGGTGCACGGCGCGGACTATCTGCCCTCCGAGCAGGGCACGCGCATCTATATCGGTGTCGATGACCTGGATGCCAGCCTCGAGCGTGCGCTGCAGGCCGGGGCCGAGCTGCGCTTCGGCCCGGCCGATGCCGGCGACTGGCGCGTGGCCGAGATCCGCGACAGCGAAGGCAACCGGATTGCATTGCAGGCGCGCGCGGTTCTGTAGAGCCGAGCCGATGCTCGGCTGCTGTTGACCCAGCTGCCAACGCTCAGCCGAGCATCGGCTCGGCTCTACACCGTCGCGGCGCGTGAGCGCTGCAGCCAGTCGTTGATCGCGGGATCCAGCCGCGGGTCGTCCGGAAGCTGGATGCCGAAGCGCTGCTCCAGCACGTCGCGCACGTCTCCGACGTCATGCAGCGGGCGCTTGTCCGGCGCCTGCCCGAGGCGATACTCGGTGTAGTTGCCGCTGCCGATGGTGCGGCGCCAGTCCGGGCCGGTCAGCGATGCGCGCAGCTGGCCGGGGAAACTGGAGTCGGGATGGGTGCACACGTACCAGTTGCCCACCACGTTGTCGATCGGCGCCGGCGCCTGCAGATCGAAGCGGTACATCGCCCGCCAGCCCTCGCTGGATTCGGCCGACAGCACGAAATCACCACCGTCTTCCAACCGCTGCAACAGGTAGCGTTCGTGCGGCGTGGCCTGCGGCTGCGGGTCATGCAGGCGCAGCGGTACGGTCGGGGTCAGGCTGCCGAAACCGGCGTCCACCAGCCAGTCATCACCGTCCACGTGCACGCGCAGCAGCAGGTGGGTACGCGCCGTCAGCTGGCCGTCCTGGGCGGCCAGCAGCACGCGCGCGCTCAACGGTTGCGCATCGAAGCCCAGCGCCTGCAGCAGCGCCAGCAGGCCGCCGTTGAGCTCGAAGCAGTAACCGCCACGGCGGTCGTCAAGCAGCTTGCGCTGCACGCTGTCCAGGTCGATCGGTACCGCATCGCGCAGCAGGCAGCTGAGGGTCTCGAACGGCAGCAGCGCGTTGTGGCGCTGCTGCAGCAGGGTCAGGCCGGCCAGCGTCAGCGGCGGCGGCGCATCCAGCTGCAGGCGCTGCAGGTAGCGGGGAACATCGAGCGTCGTCATGGGGGCACCGGGCGGGGAAGGGAGGTCCACTGTGCTCCCCCAACCGGGGTTGAGGTCAAGCACCGTGCTGGTGTCATCGCCCCGTCGCGTGTGCCGGGTACAAAGGCGGCGTCCGCCAGCAGTCGGTGCGACTGAACCAAAAAAACCCCTAAAGTTGCTCCATATCCAGCCGATACAGGTGCGTCCTTCCGCCTGGAGTCTGTCATGTCGGCCGTTGTTCCCCACCTCCGGTCCCTGCGCACGCGTCTTGCCACGTTGCGTTCGGTGTCCCCCGGCCTGCTGCTGTGGCTGCAACCACACCGGCTCAGCGTAGCCAACAAGCTCAAGGCGACCCTGTGGGTCTGTGGCCTGGGGCTGGTGGCGATCGCCGCCGTCCACGCCTGGACTGGACATGGCAGTGCGCAGGCCGCACGCACCCAGGCCAGCTACCAGCGCGGTAGTGACCTGGCCGCCAGCCTGGCCACCCGCGTGGCGGAAGCGCGTCGCCTGCAGACCCAGTATGCACGCAGTTTCGATGATGCTGACCGCAGCCAGCTGCTGGCCATGCAGAAGGCGCTGCAGGCCGACCTGCAGGCGCTGCGCGCGATGCCGATGGATGCCGGCCGGCGCAAGGCGCTGCAGGCGCTGACCGAAGCCGCCGACGCCTTCTCGCAGGGCGTGGCGGCCCTGTTCGAACGGGTCGACGAGATGGGCCGCGGTGAGGCCGGCCTCGCTGCGCAACTGCAACAGGCTGCAGACACGCTGCAGGCGCAGGTGGATGCGCAGCAGCGGCCCGCGCTGGCGCTGTCCCTGCAGAAGATGCGCCGCCAGGAGGCGTTGCTGCTGCTGGATGGTGACTCCGTCCATGCCGACCGCGCCAGCGAGGAGAAGCTGCCGTTCGATCTCGCGCTGGCGGGCCTGTCCACCGACGTGCAGGATGCCCTGCGCAGCGGAATGGAGGGCTACCAGGTTGCCCTGCTGGGTTACACCGCGGCCCGCGTCGGCCTGGATGTGGAGGCGCAGTCGCTGCTGGATACCGCTGCCGGCGTGGCACCGGCGCTGGCCGCCTTCCAGCAGGCCCAGGTGGCGGCGCTGGCCAGGGCGCAGGCGCGCCAGCAGGCCGGCGCACGCACCATGAGCGTGCTGTTCGTACTGACCCTGCTGCTGGTCGCTGGCGTGCTGATCACCAGCCTGGTGCTGGTGCTGCGCGCGGTGCGCCAGCCGATCCAGGACACCCTGCGCTTCGCCAGCGATATCGCCGACGACCGCTTGGACACGACGTTGCGTGTGTACAACGCCAACGATGAGATCGGTCAGCTTGCCCAGCGCCTGGTCGACATGCAGCAGCGCCTGCGCGCGCGCATCGAGACCGAACGTGCTGTGGCGCGCGGCAACACCCGCGTGCGCCAGGCGCTGGACAGTGCGCAGACCGGGCTGATGGTGGTCGATGCCGAAGGCCAGGTGGCCTATGCCAACCCGGCGCTGCTGCTGCAGCTGGAACGCCAGGGCGATGAGCTGGTGGGCAGCGATGCAGTAGGCCTGCATCCGGCGCTGGCCAGCCTGGCTGGCGTGCGACAACGCGAAGAACGCGAGATCGGCCATTCCGGTGTGCGCTATCAGCTGGTTGCCAATCCCATTGTCGACGAGGGGCATTTCCTCGGCGTGGCGGTGGAGTGGCGCAGCCGTGCGCTGGAAACCCTGCTGGAAACCGAAGTGGCGGCCCTGGTCGACGCGGCCGCGCACGGTGACCTGCACGGGCGCATCGCGCTGGAGGGCAAGCAGGGCTTCGTACGTACATTGTCCACCAGCATCAACCGCTTGCTGGCCACCTTCGAGGCCAACCTCGGCGATCTGCAGGCGCTGTTGGCTGCGCTCGCCCGTGGTGATCTCAGCGTACGCATGGAGGGTGAACTGCAGGGCGTGTTCGCGCGCATGCGCGATGATGCCAACGCCACCGTCGCGCAACTGGGCCGCATCGTCACCCGGATCCAGCAGGCCACGTCCAGCCTCGATACCGGCGTTGGCGAGATCGTCGCCGGTCACCACGACCTGTCACAGCGCACCGAGCAGCAGGCCGCCAACCTGGAAGAGACCGCAGCGTCGATGCATGAGCTGACCGATACCGTGGGCCGCAATGCTGACGCCGCTGGCCGTGCGGATGCGCTGGTCAAGGGCGCGGCGGCAGTGGCCCAGCGCGGCGGTGAGGCGGTCGGCCAGGTGGTGGCAACCATGCATGGCATCAGCGAAGCCTCACGGCGGATCGGTGACATCACCCAGCTGATTGATGGCATCGCCTTCCAGACCAACATCCTCGCGCTCAACGCGGCGGTGGAAGCGGCACGTGCCGGAGAGCAGGGCCGCAGCTTCGCCGTCGTGGCTGCCGAAGTGCGCCTGCTGGCACAGCGCAGTGCCGAGGCGGCCAAGCAGATCAAGGGATTGATCGAGGATTCGGTGACGCGTGTGGGCCAGGGCAACCAGCAGGCCGAACAGGCTGGCACCACGATGGGCGAAATTGTCGGCAGCGTGCAGCAGCTGGCGGATCTGCTGGCCGGGATCCGCAGCGCGTCGCAGGACCAGCATGCCGGCATCGCACAGGTGAACCAGACCATCGTGCAGATGGAGGCCAGTACCCAGCGCAACGCCAGTCTGGTGGAAGAGGCGGGGGCCTCGACTGCGCAGATGCAGGCGCAGGTGCATGCCCTGGCAGAAGCCGTGGGCGCGTTCCGTTTGCAGCCAATGCCACGGGCGCGCGCTGCGGCCTGATTCTGTTCCGGTAGTGCCGGCCGCTGGCCGGCACCGTCCATGATCATGCCGGCCAGCGGCCGGCACTACCCTTGTGGCTCAATACACGTCGCGGCGGTAGCGCCCGGTCTCCAGCAGCGTTTCCACTGCGTCATCACCCAGCGCGGCGCGCAGCACCTGGTCCACGCCTTCGGCCATGCCCTGCAGCGAGCCGCAGACATGGATCACCGCACCGCGCTGCATCCACTCGCGCAGCGCATCGACGGCCGCACCCAGGCGATCCTGTACGTAGCCACCCTCACCATCGCGCGAGAACGCCAGGTCCACCCGTGCAAGATGGCCGTCGGCCTGCCAGGCCTCGATCTCGTCGGCGAACAGGAAGTCGTGTGCGCGCTGGCGCTCACCGAACAGCAGCCAGTGCCCGTGCTCGCCTGCGTGGGCAGCTTCGCGCAACAGGCTGCGCAGGCCGGCAATGCCGGTGCCGTTGCCGATCAGCACCATCGGGGCAGTGCCGACACGATGGAATCCAGGATTGTGGTGCACACGGGCGACGATGCTAGCACCGATCGGCGCATGCAGCGACAGCCAGCCCGAACCCAGCCCTGCCCGCCCTGAGGCGTCCTGCACCAGCCGCACCACCAGCTCCACCACGCCATCATCCGTACAGGAGGCGATCGAGTACTCGCGGCCAGGCAGCAGCGGCAGCGCTGCCAGCCACAGGCAGGCGTCCTGCACCGCCAGCGCGGCATCGGCATCGGGCAGCTCGCGTTCACTGGCCAGCGCCAGCAGTGTGCGCGGATGGCCGTCGACCAGCAGCGGCTGCAGCGGATCCAATCCATGCGCCTTCAACACCGCGCTGGCATGCCGCGCGTTGTGGCGCGGCGCGATGTGCAGGATGTCACCTGCCTGCCACTGCACATCGGCCGGCGTGGCAAGGCGGATACGCCAGATCGCGCCACCGATGCTGCCCGGGTTGAGACGGTCACGGCCGAGCAGGCGCCAGTCATGCATCTGCGTGGCGGCTGGCAGCACGCTGTCATCGGTGGTGATACCGGTCAGTGCACCCAACTGTTGCTGCCACTGGCGCAGGGTCGGCACCGAGGCGGCATCGACATCGATGCGCTCGAACAGCGGCCGCGCGCCGTTGCCGATCAACCAGCCATCGAACTGGCGGCCGAAGCCGCAGTACCGCGGGTACTGGCGGTCACCCAGTGCGAGCAGGCCGAACTGCAGGCGCGACAGGTCCAGGCGTTGCGCGAGCAGCAGCCGTGCAGCGCGCCGCGCTGCATCCGGTGGCTCGCCGTCGCCGAAGGTGCTCAGCACGAACAATGCCTGGGAGGTGGCCTGCAGCTTCGCGGCATCGGCGCGGGCCAGCGGCAGCACCTGCACCGCATGACCGGCGGCCTGCAGCTGTGCGGCCGCACGCCACGCCAGCTGTTCGGCCAGGCCGCTCTGGCTGGCGTGCACCACCAGCCACGGTGCGCCGGCACCCTCGGCAGACGTCGTGGGCAGCGACCGGCGCAGCCCTCGCGCCGCACGCTGGCTGCGTCGGCGGTCCAGGTACAGCATCCAGCCGGTGATGAAGAACAGGCTCATGCCCAGGCTGCTGAGCATCACCACCACGCGCCCGGGCACACCGAAGTAGCTGCCCGAATGCAGCGCGAACACGCTGGTGGCCAGCTGTCCGCCAGCGCCCTGGCGCACGTACGGACGGGCCTCGAGAACCGCACCGCTGGACGGATCGAGCTGCAGCAGATCATGCGCACGATCGTGGTGGCCGCCACGTTGCGACGGATCACCGGCCATCACCCGGACATTCAGTGCCTGCCCCGATTTCTCTGGCAGGCGCAGGTCGATGAAGCCGGTGCGCACGCCGGGCAGTGCATACAGCGTGGCTTCGATGCGTTCCAGGTTCAGGGCGGCGTCGGTGGCGACCTTGTGCTTGGCGGCCGGTGCGACGCCCAACAGGGTGTTGGCCGCGCTGCGATACCAGTCGAAGGACCACCACAGGCCGGTCAGCGCACTCATCAGATAGATCAGCAGCACCCAGGTGCCGATCACCGAGTGCAGGCTCCACAGGAAACCACGGCCGCTGCGCGTCCATTCCACCGCCAGCCAGCTGCGCCAGTGCCACCAGCGGCGAGGCCAGCGCAGGTAGAGGCCGGACAGTGTGAAGAACAGCAGCGCGATCGCACAGCTGCCGGTGATCCACTTGCCGCGCTCGCCCGCGGCCAGGTGGCGGTGCAGGTCTTCGACGAAGTCGAAGAACGCCTGCCCGCGCAAGGCGCTGAAGCGCTCACCGCTGTACGGGTCGAAGTACACCCAGTGTTCCTTGCCGCCGGCAAAGCGCGCCACCGACGGCCGCTGTCCGGTGGCATCCACGCGCAGGCGCTGCAGCGGGCGTTCGCTGCCAGCCTGCAGCAGCGGCACCAGCTCGCTGAGCGCAAGTGGAAGCTGGCCGTCGGCATGGTGTTCGGCGATCTCGGCGAAGCCGCGGTTGGCTGCGCGCAGCAGTTCGTCCTCGAAGGACAGCACGGCGCCGCTGAGGCCCATCACGGCCAGGACGGCACCGGCGGTGATGCCCAGCAGCCAGTGCAGTTGGAACAGGACGTTCTTGAACATCGAAGGAGGAGGGCCTGGAAGGCTGCCGCCCGCATCCTGCGCAACAGCAAATGAGAATTAGTCGCGGAATTCTCCGTGGCGCTCCGGCTGCGGTCAAGCAGGGGGGTACCGGCCGGGCGGCGCCCGGCACCCGCCGAGGCAACGTCAACGTCAAAAGCGGGCTATCCGTGGGATGGCGGGGTGGGTCCGGTTGCGGGGGGCGGCGTGAATACGTCCATGTAGCCTCGGTCGCGCCATCCATGGCGCTCACGCCCCCTCAACCGGACCCACCCCGCCTTCGACAGTTTCCTGCGATCTGTCGGAACGGCGTTCTGCTTTGGTGGGTGCCGACCGTTGGTCGGCACGGGGTCTGATTCCGTTCTGAATATCGATATCTGACAGATGTGTCGACCAAGGTCGACACCTACCAACAGCCGCGAAGATCTGTCAGAGGTGGGGCGGTGTGGGTGGTCAGGACCGTTGGCGCCATGGATGGCGCCATCGAGCCCCCATGGACGGGTTTACGGCGTGTCCTGACCACCCACAGTGCCCCGCCATCCCACGGAATGCCCGCTTTGGCTTTGGTTGTTGCCGTTGCCGTTGCCGTTGCATTGAGCAGGGTGCAGGGCTGCAAGCCCTGCAAAAAACACCCTCACTTCACCCAGCGGTCGATCTCGCCGTGGGCGAACGGTCCCAGCTTCGCCTTCACCAGCCGCCCCTGTGCATCGAACAGCACGCTGTAGGGCAGCAGGCCCTGGGTATTGCCCAGCTGCACGCTGGCATCGCGCGGCCCGGGTGTCTCGATCACGATCGGGTAGCCCACCGGCACCCGTTGCAGGAAGCCACGCACGTCCTCCGGGGTATCCAGCGCCAGGCCAAGAACCTGCACACCATTGTCGCCCTGGCCGCGGGCGAAGCGGGCCAGCTCGGGCATTTCTTCCACGCAGGGCGCGCACCAGCTGGCCCAGACGTTGATCAGCAGGGGGCGGCCGGCGAAGCGCTGGCGCAGGTCCAGCGGTCGGTCATCGAGATCCGGCAGCGTCAGCGCCGGCAGCAGGTCGCCCACCTGCAGTGCAGGCGTCGCGGCGGCAGCAGGGGACGCGGCAGGCGGTGTGTCGGATGCCGCTGGTGCTGGTGCCAGCCGATGCCCGGCCCACAGGCCAAGGCCGGCGGCCAGCACCGCTGTCCACAGCAGCGCTGGCCGTTGCCACTTCATCGTGCGGTGCGCAGCAGCGCTTCCTCGACCACCGCCTGGGTCAGCAGGGTCGGCAGCACGGTCGGCGGTGCGCCGGGGCCGTACACCACGTACAGCGGCACGCCCACGGCCTTGTGCTCTTCCAGGAACGTGGTGATCTGCGGGTCCACATTGGTGTAGTCACCGCGCATGTACACCGCGTTGGTGCGCTTCAGCAGTTCCTTGAACTCCGGCCGCGACAGCACGGCGCGCTCGTTGGCCTTGCAGCTCACGCACCAGTCGGCGGTCATGTTCACGAACACCACGCGGTTGTCGGCACGCAGGCGGTCCAGCAACTGCGGCGAATACTCCACCACGTTGTCGCTGGCGGCCTGTGCGGCACGCGCCGGCGCTGCCAGCTGGGTCACGCCCCAGGCGGGGACCAGTGCACCGATCGCCAGCAGTACGCCGAGCAGGGTGACGGCGCGCGAGCCGGTCCAGCGGTTGCGTTCAAACAGCCACAGGCCGAAGGCCAGCAGCAGCAGGCCACCCAGTACCAGCGCCATGCCGTCCACGCCGCGCTGCTTGCCCAGCACCCACAGCAGCCACAGCACGGTGGCATACATCGGGAAGGCCAGCACGTGCTTGAGCGTTTCCATCCACGGGCCCGGCTTGGGCAGGCGGCGTGCCAGCGCCGGCACGAAGCCGATCAGCAGGAACGGCAGCGCCAGGCCCAGGCCGAGGAACAGGAACACGGTCATCGCCTTCAGCGGCGGGGCAATGAACGCGTAGGCAATCGCGCCGCCCATGAACGGGCCGACGCAGGCACTGCCGACCACGCAGGCCAACGCACCGGTGAAGAAATCACCGGCCGGGCCACTGCGGCTGGCCAGCGACTGGCCGAGGTTGCCGATGCCGCCGCCGAGGGTGAACACGCCGGACAGACTCAGGCCCACCGCGAACATGATGTAGGCCAGCGCCGCCACCACGCCCGGGTGCTGCAGCTGGAAGCCGATGCCGACGGCGTTGCCGATCGCGCGCAGGCCAACCATCAACGCACCGATCACCGCGAACGCGACCAGCACGCCCAGCGTGTACCAGAGGGCGTGGCTGCGCGCGCGCTGCGGGCTTTCGCCACTCTGCGCCAGGCTCAGGACCTTCAGCGAGAGGATCGGCAGCACGCAGGGCATCAGGTTCAACACCAGGCCACCGGCCAGCGCCAGCAGCAGCACCCAGACGAACGAGCGGTCCGGATTCGGCGTGGTCACCGGCGGTCGCGTGCGCAGCGCGTTGTCACCGCGCGCGTCGGGGGCGAATTCATTGCCTGCGCCTTCACTGCCGACGGTTGCCGGGGCCGCTGCACCATCGTTGGGCACGGTCGGCAGCAGGCGCAACGGGGCGCCGTTGGCGGCTTCGCGCGGTGCGCCACTGGCAGCGGGTAGCGGGCTGATCACCTCGTTGCGCGGTGGCGCCTGATCGGCACTGGCGCTGATCTTGCCGGCAGGGATCGACAGCTTCACCCGGCGGGTCATCGGCGGGTAGCAGATGCCATCGGTCTGGCAGCCCTGGAAGGTCACCACCAGGGTGCTGTCGACCGCAGCGGCGACGGAGCGGCGCAGCGGCAGCGGCACTTCCACCTGGTTGAAGTAGACCGAGACATCGCCGAAGTGCTCGTCGCGATGCGACTGCGCGGCCGGCCAGCGCGGCTTGTCGGCCAGCACACCGGTGCTGCCTTCCAGCTTCAGCGAGGTGCGGTCGCGATACAGGTAGTAGCCCGGTGCCGGGCTGAAGCGCAGCAGCAGGGTATTGCCGTCGCTGGCGATGGCGTCGAAGCCGAACGCCTGCTCCGACGGCAGCGGCAGCGCCTGGCTGTTGCTGGCCGCACCCGGCAGGCGCAGGCCGCCGCTGTTGCCGGCACCGGCCAGCGGGTTGTTGAACGGGCTGGCCGCACCGGTGCGTGCAGCCGGGGCGTTGGCCTGTGCACCGGCACCGGGCAGGGTGACCTGCACCACGCGCTTCTGCGGCGGGTAGCAGACACCGGCATCGGCGCAGCCCTGGTAACGCACTTCCAGGCTGATGGTGCCGGCGGCGTCGGTCGGCGTGCCGGGCAGGGTGGCCTGCAGGCGTTCGCGATAGGTTTCGACTTCGCCGAAGAAATCGTCGTGGTGCTTGTCGCCCTTGGGCATCTGCAGCGCGCCGGCATTGAAGGCCGGATCCGCCTTGACGCTGGTGCGGTGGCGATACAGGTAATAGCCCGGTGCGATCTTGAACTGCAGTTGCACCTGGCCACGCTCGGCGGCGGTCGCGGTCAGTGCGAACGCCTGGTCCACCGGCAGCAGGTCTTTCTCATCCAGGGCGAACGCCGGCAGCGAGAGCCACAACAGGGCGCACAGGGCGGCGCCACGCGCAAACAGAGTCTTCAATCAGTGTCCTCCCGGGTCTGTGCCCGGATCCAGTCCAGATACGCCGGCAGGCCGGCCCGGGTTTCGACCGCAATGCACTCCGGGAGTTCATACGGATGCAGTTCGACGATCCGGGCAATCGCGTCATCGACGCGACTCGCGGTGGTTTTCACCAGCAGCTGCAGCTCGGCGTCGGTGGTCACCTCGCCCTGCCAGCGGTAGGTCGACTGCGCGCCATCGAGGCGGGTCACGCACGCGGCCAGGCGCTCGCCGACCAGCGCGTGCGCGATGCGCTCGGCACTGGCCCGGTCCGGGCAGGTGGTCAACAGCAGCAGGACGGGATCGACGGTCGACATGACCGTCGAGTATAGGGCCGCCGCCGGGTCAGGGCCCGGCGGCGGCAGTGGACCGCTGCGTTGCGCGGTCAGTTGGCCAGCTGGCAGGTGGCCGGCTTGGCCGAGGTGAACAGGGCCGGGGTCGCCCACTCGGGGTGGTCGATGAACGGGTTGCGGTTGCCCTGGAAGCTGTAGACCACGTCATTGCGCGCACGCTCGGCATCATCCGGCGGATCGGACAGGTGCCAGTCGATCAGCGTTGACAGCAGGCCCATGTAGGCCGGCGAACTGCTGGTCTTGACGATCCTGCTGCGGTCGTCGGTCAGCTCCAGGTCCGGCTCGGACTGGCCGGTGGCCGCATCCTTGCCGCCCTCGTAGCGGATCGCCATGTACATCACCGCACGCGCCATGTCGCCCTTGCGCTTGCCCCACACCTCGAAGGTACCGGTGTTGCCGTCCGGCGTGCGCACCCAGTTGGAGTTGCCCGGGTAGCCGCCGCTGCCGCCGCCCTGGCCGTTGTTGGCCTCGGTGGCGCGTTCGCCGCAGCTCGCATCGCACTTGCCGAACGGCTTGTTGCCACGGTCGGCGTTCCACTGCGCGTCGGTCAGGTACAGCATGTGGGTGTCGGTGTACGGCGCGTACGGCAGGCCCTTGTCGCCGGTGGTGCTGGCAAAGCCCAGCGAGTTCGGCCAGGTGTGCTCGCGGTTGTACTTCAGGCCACTGCCACTGCCGGCGCGATCGGTCACCTTGGCGTAGCTGCGGTTGCGGTACGCATCCAGGATCCTGCCGCTGTTGTTCGGATCCTCGTCGGCGATTTCCAGGATGGTCCAGGTGCTGGTGCCCGAGCCGCTGTACGGGTAGGCGGTGTGGCCCTTGATGGTCGCGTGCAGCGAGCAGCGCAGCTGGCTGGGGCTGCTGGTATTGACCTTGGAGTAGTACCCGGCCGGCACGCCCGGGTTGCCGGGGTCCGGATTGCCGCCGGTGCTGGCCACGGTGAAGGCGATGCGGCTGTCGGCGGCGGGGTGTGCGCCCTGCAGGTCGGTGATGCGCGCGGCGCGGATGTCGAAGCGGCAGGCTTCACCGGCCACCAGCGCGGTGTTGGTGGACAGTTTCACGCTGCGGCCGCTGGCCGGGTAGGTCAGCGGTACGCTGCCGGAGGTGCCGCAGCTCAGGGCGAACGCACCACTGGCCAGGTTCACCGTTTCGCTGAACACCACTTCCAGATCGGCCGCGGCCGGGAAGGTGCTGCTGCCCTGCGCCGGGGTGGTGGTGGACACTGACGGCGGCGTGTTCGGGCCCGGGGTGCCGCCACCGCTGAAGGTCTGGCCGTTGTTGCAGCTGCCGAATGTCTGTTTGGCCGACTCGGCCCAGGTGAAGTGGGCGTACTGGCTGCCGCTGCCGGTCAGCTGCAGCGAGGTGCCCGGCGCCGTGCTGTTGGTCTCGGCTACCGGAATGTTCTGGCTGGTCATGCCGGCGGCGGGGCCACCGGAGGCGGTGATGGCGCCCTCGTAGCTGAGGAACTGCACCACCTTGCCGCTGGCATCGACCAGGGCGATGCCGTCGTTGGGGCCGTTCTGGATGCCGTTGGTCGGGTAACTGACCACGGCGATGGTCGCGCTGCCGCAGCCGGCGGCGGTGCCTGCCGGGACCGGGTTGTTGGCGTAGACCACCGCGGCCGAGGCGTTGGCGCCGTTGTACAGATACAGGCGGTAGCCGGACAGGTCCTCACCGGCAGTGGCCACGACCTCGATCGCTTCGCCGACGTCACCGGCGGCGGTGCTGTCGTCGTAGTGCAGTTCGTTGATGAAGACCTCGGCCTGGGCCGGCGCGGCGGCCAGCGCCAGCAGGCAGGCGGCGGCAAGCGGGGACAGCAATCGCATCGACTACTCCTTGTGATTGGGAATGCGCGGCCGAGCCTAAGGCCGATCCAGTGACACTTTGTCGTAAATGAACGTCAGATATCTGACAGTGCGACGCCAGTCACCAAAAGTCGAGGGTTCCAGCGACAGGGTTGCCGCGTTGCACCGGCCTCCAGGCCTTCACACCGGCGCGGATCGAGCGGGCCCGGGGCAGTGAAATTTTTTCCGCGAGCGGCCTTGAAAGGTCCGGGGCCAGCTCCATCTCTGTCCTGCTCCCGATTCATCGGGCTTTTTCGCGAGCAATGCTGGCAGTCACCTGGGGTGAGTGCTAACATCGCCAGACTTTTTCAGACCAATCAATAACTTAAGAGGTCTCTCATGAGCATCAAGCCGCTGCACGACCGCGTTGTGGTCAAGCCGATCGAAGCCGACGAAATCTCCGCCGGTGGCATCGTCATTCCGGATTCGGCCAAGGAAAAGTCCACCAAGGGTGAAGTCGTGGCCGTCGGCCCGGGCAAGCCGCTGGACAACGGCAGCGTGCGCGCTCCGTCGCTGAAGGTCGGCGACAAGGTCATCTACGGCCAGTACGCCGGCAGCTCGTACAAGAGCGAAGGCGTCGAGTACAAGGTCCTGCGCGAAGACGACGTGCTCGCCGTCATCGGCTGAGCCCCGGCGCGACCTGCTTCAACCTGATCCCCAAATCCCAGCCGCCGGGCCCGGTCCGGCGCTACCAATGAGGTAATTGCAATGGCTGCCAAGGATATTCGTTTCGGTGAAGACGCCCGTTCGCGCATGGTGCGCGGCGTCAACGTTCTTGCCAATGCCGTCAAGGCCACCCTGGGCCCGAAGGGCCGCAACGTCGTGCTGGAAAAGAGCTTCGGTGCTCCGACCATCACCAAGGACGGCGTTTCCGTCGCCAAGGAAATCGAACTGGCTGACAAGTTCGAGAACATGGGCGCGCAGATGGTGAAGGAAGTCGCTTCCCGCACCAACGACGACGCTGGCGACGGCACCACCACCGCCACCGTGCTGGCCCAGGCCCTGATCCGCGAAGGTGCCAAGGCCGTGGCCGCCGGCATGAACCCGATGGACCTGAAGCGCGGTATCGACAAGGCCGTCGTGGCCGCCGTCTCCGAGCTGAAGAACATCTCCAAGCCGACCGCCGACGACAAGGCGATCGCCCAGGTCGGTACCATCTCGGCCAACTCGGACGAGTCGATCGGCCAGATCATCGCTGACGCGATGAAGGAAGTCGGCAAGGAAGGCGTGATCACCGTTGAAGAAGGCTCGGGCCTGGACAACGAGCTGGACGTGGTCAAGGGCATGCAGTTCGACCGCGGCTACCTGTCCCCGTACTTCATCAACAACCAGCAGTCGCAGACCGCTGACCTGGATGACCCGTTCATCCTGCTGCACGACAAGAAGATCTCCAACGTCCGTGACCTGCTGCCGGTGCTGGAAGGCGTCGCCAAGGCCGGCAAGCCGCTGCTGATCGTTGCCGAAGAAGTCGAAGGCGAAGCGCTGGCCACCCTGGTCGTCAACACCATCCGTGGCATCGTCAAGGTCGTGGCCGTCAAGGCTCCGGGCTTCGGCGACCGTCGCAAGGCGATGCTGGAAGACATGGCCGTGCTGACCGGCGGCACCGTGATCTCCGAAGAAGTTGGCCTGTCGCTGGAAAAGGCCACCATCAAGGACCTGGGCCGCGCCAAGAAGGTGCAGGTCTCCAAGGAGAACACCACCATCATCGATGGCGTGGGTGACAAGGCTGCCGTCGACGCACGCGTCGGCCAGATCAAGACCCAGATCCAGGACACCTCCTCGGATTACGACCGCGAGAAGCTGCAGGAACGCGTGGCCAAGCTGGCCGGCGGCGTTGCCGTGATCAAGGTCGGTGCTTCGACCGAAATCGAAATGAAGGAAAAGAAGGATCGCGTCGACGACGCCCTGCACGCTACCCGTGCAGCCGTTGAAGAAGGCGTGGTCCCGGGCGGCGGCGTGGCCCTGGTCCGTGCGGTCACCGCACTGGCCGGCCTGAAGGGTGCCAACGAAGACCAGAACCACGGCATCCAGATCGCCCTGCGCGCGATGGAAGCCCCGCTGCGCGAAATCGTGGCCAACGCCGGTGAAGAGCCGTCGGTCATCATCAACAAGGTCAAGGAAGGCACCGGCAGCTTCGGCTACAACGCCGCCACCGGCGAGTTCGGCGACATGCTGCAGTTCGGCATCCTGGACCCGACCAAGGTGACCCGTTCGGCGCTGCAGAACGCGGCCTCGATCGCTGGCCTGATGATCACCACCGAAGCCATGGTTGCCGAAGCTCCGAAGAAGGACGAGCCGGCCATGGGTGGCGCCGGTGGCATGGGCGGCATGGGTGGCATGGGCGGCATGGACTTCTAAGTCCCCACGTTCGCCCCGCAATGAAAAACCCCGCCGCAAGGCGGGGTTTTTTTGTGGCCGGCTGCAATGGCATCGCTTTCCGAGCGGCTCATCCTGCGTCCTGCAGGGTGTGTGTGCCTGCTGCCTGCGGCGTCATCAGTGCTGCATGCAACCAGGTCATGAAAGCAGGTATCGCAGCGTTGGCCTCGCCGTCCGCACGCGTCACCGCGTAGTAGGCAAAGGCCTGTGGCCAGGGCTGGTCAATCACCACCTGCAGCCGGCCATTGGCGAGTTCTTCGGCCGCATGGATGTCGCGCACCAGGGCGATGCCTTGCCCGGCCACCGCCGCGCGGATCAGCAACAGGTCGTCATCGAACGCAGGGCCGCGCTCCAGTCGTTCATCGACGGGCAGATCCAGTGCCTGGAACCACAGCCGCCAGTCGCTGCGGTCGGCGTCCTGCAGCAGCGGCAGCTGCAGGCAATCCTGCACTGTACCCACGGCAGGCGCGCTGGCCAGCAGCGCAGGGCTGGCCACCGGCAGCAGTACCGGTGCCATCAGGTGCTCGGCATGCAGGCCAGGGTAGCGGCCCAGTCCATGACGGATCGCGATGTCCACCCCCTCGCGGCGCAGGTCGACCAACGCCGCGCTCGAGTCCAGCTGCACGTCCACCTGCGGATGCAACGCACTGAACCCGCCCAGTCGCGGCGCCAACCACTGTGCGGCGAAGCTCGGTGCCGCGCTGATGCGTAGCGTGCACCGTGTTTCCCAGCGTTCGAGTGTCTGCAGGCTCTGTGCGATCTGATCGAAGGCCTGCAGCAGCTCCGGATACACACGCGCGCCGGCTGCACTGAGCACCACGCCATGCCGGGTGCGGTCGAACAGGCTCACGCCCAGCCGCTCCTGCAGCTGTCGAAGCTGCTGGCTGATTGCACCAGGTGTCACCCCCATCGCATCGGCGGCGGTGGTCAGGCTGCCATGTCGGCCGGTTTCAACGAAGGCCCGCAGGCCCAGCAGCGGCAGCACCGCACCCATCTCAACTCTCCTGTAACCGCGTCGGCACGCGCCGCGCTGCGACAGCATATCGACCGCACTGCAGGCTGTCGCGCGCGCGTCGCGCACGTTGAGCCCCGCTCAACTCCTCGTGCAGGAGACATCGTTTCCCCGCGACGCAGGCCTTTCCTAGACTGCCTGCACGGCTGCTGCAGCGCCCGTTCCCGCATCGCCCGGCCACCTTCAACGGCCGATGCATGCCGTCGCTCCCTGCCGTCCAGGATTCCCATGAACGAACCTTCGCTGCACCTGTACTCCGACAGTTCTCCCAATGGCTTCAAGGCCACCATCGCACTGGAAGAGCTTGGCCTGCCGTATCGCCTTCACCACGTCCACATCGCCGATGGCGAACATCGCCATCCCGACTTCCTGCGGCTCAATCCGCATGGGCGCATTCCGGTGCTGGAAGATCGCGCGCGCGGCCTCGTTGTCTTCGAATCGGCGGCGATCCTGATGTACCTGGCCGAACAGGGCAATGCGTTGCTGCCTTCCGAACCGGCTGCGCGCTGGGAGACGCTGACCTGGCTGATGTTCCATGCCGCCAGCGTCGGCCCGATCCTCGGCCAGCGCGTGCACTTCGAGCATTTTGCACAACAGCCCGATTCCGCGGCAATCGAACGCTACCGCCGCCTGAGCGACGACCTGTTCGCGGTACTCGACCAGCGTCTGCAGGGACGCGAGTGGTTGGCTGGCGATCACTACTCGATTGCCGATATCGCCCACTTCGGCTGGCTGCACATCGCCCGCATCATCGACATCGATTTCTCGCGGCATCGCCATCTGGATGCGTGGTACGCGCGGGTTGCAGCACGCCCTGCGGTACAGCGCGGCGTGCAGCTGCCCGAGCCGGCCACCGGTCCGTAAGGAGGCGATGCTGATGAATGATTCCATTGCGATGCCGGGCGCGTCGGCGCCGGTCTTTGCCGCGCACCCGGGCTACCAGCGCATGTTCCGCGCCGACGCGCTGACCCTGGGCATCTACCTGCCGCTGCGCTTCTACCAGGGCGACATGGCCGTGCTGCAGGGCCAGGCGCGGCTGGTGGAGGAGATCGACCGCCACGACTTTGCCGCGGTATGGGTGCGCGACGTGCCGCTGTTCGATCCGCTGTTCGGTGATGCAGGCCAGCTGTTCGATCCATTCACCTACCTTGCGTGGCTGGCAGCGCGCACGCAGCGCGTGGCCCTGGCCACCGGCAGCGTGGTGCTGCCACTGCGCCATCCGATCGATCTGGCCAAGGCCGCGGCGTCGCTCGATCAGCTGTCCGGTGGGCGGCTGGTGATGGGTGTGGCGTCCGGTGATCGACCGCTGGAGTTCCCGGCCTATGGACTGGAGCACGCGGCGCGCGGAGAGCGTTTCGCCACCGCAATGAACGAGATGCGCCGTTGGCTGCAGCCGGGCACGGATGGGCGGATGACACATGCCGGTGCCGAGCAGGGCGTGCAGTTGCTGCCGCCCACGGTCAGTGGCCGCGTTCCGCTGGTTGTCACCGGTGGCGCACGTCAGCCACTGGAGTGGATCGGCCAGCATGCCGATGGGTGGCTGACCTATCCAGAGGCCACCCATGACAACGCCGGTCCGCAGCGGCTGGCCGCGAAGATCGGCGCCTGGCGCGCGCTGATTCCGGATGGCGGCTTCCGTCCGCACATGACCAACGAATGGATCGACCTGGTGGACGATCCGGATCATCCACGCATGCCGCTGCGGGGGGGCTTCACCCTGCGCACCGGCCGCAAGGGCCTGATCGATCTGCTGCAGGCCTGGCAGCGGGCCGGCGTCAACCATGCCGCGCTGGGCATCCAGTTCGCCGAGCGGCCTGCCGGCGAGGTGCTGCAGGAGATGGCTGAAGAAGTGCTGCCCTTGTTCCCGTCGCACCCGGGGCCGGCGCCGCAGGTGATGGACTGGTAGCACGTTCGCAGGCGCCGGCCGCTGCTCAGTTGGCCGGCCGACGCAGGCAGATCCTTGCGGCGGCGGCACCGATGTCCACCTGGCCGCCGCGCATTGCGTCGGCACCGAGGATCAGCGCCGGCCGTGCCTCCAGGCCAATGGCCTTGAATACCGGCAGCTCGCTGATCCGTACTTCCATCGGGGGATGTCGCCAGCCAGCGCTGGCCATGCTGGGCAGGGTGTACAGCCAGGTGGCCTGGCTTCCGCCACCCAGGCCTTCAGTGCCTTTCCCGCGAACACGCACGCGCTGGTCGCTGCCGTCGGTATGCACGCCCAATGCGCGTGCGGCTTCGGCATTGAGCACGGTCTGCGCCGCGCCGGTATCGATTACGGCGATGGCTTCCACACCGGCATCACCCAGTGCCACCGTGATGAAACCGAAGTGGCGCAATCCAGCCTTGCGATCCGGCAGCGCGTTGGCCTGGCACCCGTTTCCATCCAGCGCGAGCCGGCCCGGGGTCCACAGCGCGAGCTCTTGGCGGCCGAAGTCCCAGCGGGTATCCCAGCGTCCGGTCAGGTCATTGCCAACCAGGCCATCAATGACCGCCTCATCATCCTTCGCCAACGAGGACAGATCGGCCTGAACGCCACTGGCCTGCAGCTGCCAGCTGCCCAGCCGCCAGGACGTGGTACGCATCCGTCGCAGCTGGGCCGTCTTCGCACTGGCACCCTGCGCATGCGACACCGCTGCATCGGCGTCCTCCAGACCATAGCGCCGGGTCACGCGGTCATCCACCAGGGTCGCACCGGCTGCACTGTCGACCACGAAGCGCAACGGCTCCGCACGCCCGTCCAGCGAGACGGCCACGGCCGGATGCCCGCCCTGCATCCACATCGGCAGCACGTGTTCGGGGGCATCGCCTGCCAGCGCAGGCAGCGGGAGGGCAAGCAGGGGAAGCAGGGTGAGGCGCAAGGGGCATCTCCGTTGTGATCGATGACGACCATTGGCGCGCGCTGGCGTATCGCGGGAATATCGGCGCTGATACCGTCCTGATACACAACGGCCCGATACTGACCCCATGAACGCTCCCGCCCGGGTCATCGTTGTCGATGACGACGCCAGCATCCGTGATGCCATCGCCGACTGCCTGCAGCTGCATGGCTACGATGTGCGGGTGGCGGGCGGTGCGGCAGCGTTGGATGTGCTGCTGCAGGCCGAGCGCCCGGACGTGATCATCCTCGACTGGATGATGCCCGGCGAGGATGGCCTGTCGGTCTGCCGCCGGCTGCAGGCGCGGGCGATCCCGATCCTGATGCTGTCGGCGATGGGCAGCGCGCCGGACCGGGTGATCGGTCTGGAGATGGGGGCAGACGACTACCTGGCCAAACCGTTTGATCCGCGTGAGCTGCTGGCACGGGTGCGGGCGCTGTTGCGCCGCCAGCACAAGCTGCGTGAGCAGGTGGCCAACGAGCTGCGCTTTTCTGGATGGCGGTTGCTTCCTGGGCAGCGCCGCCTGATCACGCCGGATGGCGCTGAGCTGGCCTTGAGCCGTGGTGAATTCTCCCTGCTGCTGGTGCTGGCCGAGCGCCCCGGGCGGGTGCTCGGCCGCGAGCAGTTGCTGCAGCTGATGCACGGCGAACCCAGCGACAGCGTCGATCGTGCCATCGATCTGGCGATCAGCCGGTTGCGCCGCAAGCTGGGACACGCTGTGCCCGGCGCTGAAACCCTGGTGCAGACACTGCGCGGGGAAGGCTATCGCTTCGGTACCGAGGTCCAGGTGCTGTGAATACGCGCTGGTCCACTGCGCGCTGGATCGCGGTGCTGGCCCTGGCCAGCCTGTTGCTGGCCACCCTGGTCAGCGTCGCGGTGGTGGGCTGGATGCCACGCCCCGCGCCGCCGCCGATGCGGTTGGACCAGGCCACGCAGGTGCTGCGGGGGGAACAGGCGCCGGCGTCGCTGGGCCTGCATCTGGCGACGCAGGCAGCGCCGCCGCAAGGCAGCGCCAGCGACTGGCTTACGCAGCTGGCGGCGCTGCAGCTGGGCTCGCCGGTGGAGGATGTTCGGCTGGTATGGAGTGGACAAGGCAAGGCGCCCGATGTGCAGATCATCGAAGGTGGCGCGGTGCTGGATGCCACGGCGCGGGCCGGCGTACTGAAGGCGCAGTCAGCAGTGCTGACCGCCATGCAATGGCCGCCGTTCGAACTGGGCGTGCGCCAGGCCGATGGCCGTTGGCGGGTGGTGGGCAGCGATCACAGCGATCTGGCGGCCTGGCGCCGCCAGGTGGTGCTTGCCCTGCTGGGCGGTGCCGTACTGCTGGCGCCGTTGGCAGCATGGGCGTCAATCCGCTTGGGGCGCCCGTTGCGACGCTTGGCCGAAGCCAGTGCACGTGTGGATCTGCAGGCCGACACACCCTTGCCGGATGACGGCCCGCGCGAAGTGCAGGTGCTGGCTGCGGCGATCAGCGCGGGTCGTGGGCGGCTGCGCGAACAGGCACAGGACATGACCCGCATGCTGGCTGCTGTAGCGCACGACCTGCGCACGCCGCTGACCGGCCTGCGCCTGCGTGCGGAGTTCGCACCACCGGCACAGGCCGCACGGATGGTGGCCGACATCGAACGCATGGATACGATGATCGAGCAGGTGCTCGACTACGCACGCGGCGAACTGCAACCGCTGGAGTTGCGGCGGCTTGACCTGGCGGCGTTGCTGGAAGAGTGCGTGCAGAGTGCTCTCCTGCGCGGCATCGAAATCTCCGCCGAGGGACCGGACGTGCTGCCTTGGCAGGGCGATGCGCTCCTGCTGCGGCGGGCGATCGACAACCTCATCGACAACGCCGCTCGCTATGCCGGCGCAGTGGAACTGCGGGTCGCGGTGGTGGGGCGCAGGGCGCAGCTGGATGTGATGGACCGCGGACCGGGCATCGCCGAGGGCGACCGTGTACGCCTGCTGCAACCGTTCCAGCGCAGCGAGAGTTCGCGCAGTCGCGCCACCGGCGGAGCGGGACTTGGGCTGGCAGTGGCGGCCAACGTGGCACGGCGGCATGCAGGCGAACTGCAGCTGCTGCAACGTGATGGCGGTGGATTGATCGCCCGCCTGCTGCTGGGGACGGCTCCCTGACAGCACGTACGGATTGACGCGGCCCCGCCCTTTCGATTTATGATTAGGCGCCTAATCATATCGGTATGGATGATGATCGAAGCCAAGCACAATGCCCTGCTGGAAGAGGCGCTGCGACGCGGCCATGCCAATGTCGCGCAGCTGCGCCTGTGCTTCCAGCTGCTGTCGTTGTCGTCGTCCATCGACCACGATTGCGCCACCCGGCTGGCGCCACATGGGCTCAGCGAAGGGCGCTTCATCGTGCTGTTCCTGCTGCACGGCGCCGGTGGCACGCTGCCGCCCCATGAGCTTGCCGAGCGCGCTGGCGTCACCCGCGCCACCATCAGCGGCCTCCTCGATGGCCTGCAGCGCGAAGGCCAGCTGCAGCGGCGCAGCGACCCCGAAGATGGCCGTCGTCTCCAGATCGTGTTGACCGCACAGGGAAAACGCTTGGCCGAGACGCTGTTCGATCAGCACACGCAGTGGATCGGTGGCCTGTTCAATGGTCTGGACACCGATGAACAGCAGCAGCTGTCGCGGTTGCTGCACAAGGTCTGGCAGCACACCGCTGCTGGACGAGAGCCCGCAGCATGAGCCCGGCGATTGCGGCGGAACGGCTGCATGAACTCAACACCGGCAACGTCCCCGCCACCCATCTGGGCGAATGCCTGGCAGTGGATTTCGCCGCACTGCTGCAGGTGGTGGCGCCTGCGCTTGCGCCGGAAGCGCTGCAGCGCATGCGGGATGCCTCAGGCAAGGGCATCACGCTGCGCATGGCCTTGGCCGCGCAACTGCTGCGTGAGGCGGGGCAGGGCGCGCCTCTGCTCTGGCAGCATCACCGCTCCGATACCGTGCGCGGCTGGGCCTGCTACCTGATCGGCAGTGATGCCCGCGCAACGTTGGCAGAGAAGCTGCAGCAGATGCGCACGCTGGCCGATGACCCACACTTCGGTGTGCGCGAATGGGCGTGGCTGGCGCTACGCACGGACATCGTTGCCGCGCCGATGCAGGCGCTTGAGTACCTGCAACCGTGGACGCTGGAAGCGTCGCCGTACTTGCGTCGCTTCGCCTGTGAAGCACTGCGTCCGCGCGGTGTCTGGGCCACGCATATCGCGCTGTTCAAGCAGCACCCGGAGCATGCTTCCGCGCTGCTGGAAGCACTGGCTGACGACCCGGAACGCTACGTGCAGGACTCAGTCGGCAACTGGCTCAATGACGCCGGCAAGACTCGGCCGCAGTGGCTGCGCGAGCTGTGCACGCGTTGGCAGCACGAGCGCCACAGCGACGCCAACACCTACATCCGCAAACGCGCACTGCGCTCGTTCCGGTAGTGCCGGCCGCTGGCCGGCAACCCCGCAACCTCGTAAACCTCAAGGAAGAACCTCATGTCCCATACCTTCATCGAGCTCTACACCGCCACACCTGCCTGGACCACACTCCCACCCGAGCAGCGGAATGCCTTCTTCGCCCGTATCGGAGCCGGCATGCAGCAGTTCGATCCAGCCCGCATCACGCCGCTGGCGATGGGCCGCATTGCCACGGACGTACCGCACGGCAGCGATGAGCAGTTCTATGCGGTCTGGCGCTGCGCCAGCCGCGAGGAGGTCGATGCGCTGGTCGCCGGCATTGCCGCGACCGGCTGGCATGCGTACTTCACCACTACCCATGCGATAGGCGCGACGGACAGCATGGCCCAGCACCTGGCCGACCTGGCGGGGTTGTAGCGGCGTGGCAGACGCCGACAGATCCCGGTCCTCGGCATGAGTGGCACATGCGCCTGTCACCCAGACACGGTAAACAGGACATTGCCCATGTCCATCCGCAGGGAAGTCGATCATGCAGAGCACGCTCCAGGTCACGCTGTTCGGCCCTCTTGGCGACAGTCCGGCGTTGCAGTTGCCGGGGCTGGAAGGGCCGTCGGTGGCCATCCCGGAATCGGCCCTGCGGCGGTTGGTTTCCGACCTCTACACCGCGCGTTCCCTGCTCAACCCCGAGCAGCTGGACGAAGCCAGGCAGGAGCTGGACCGCGTGCTGGAGCGCTGGGCCGACATCCATGAGGGCCTGCTGCTGGACGTGGAAGTGCATGGTAAATGAGCAACTTCGCGTGGCTGCCGCCGCGTAGGCAGGGCTGGCGCGCACCTCGCTGAACCGCGTCCCCAGTTGCGGATGAAACATTTTGCACTGCGCAAAAGCTGTGCTATCAATAGATCCCATGAACGCAGCCGCCACCCGCTTTTACTGGTATTACTTTCCGAAGCCACTGGCGGAGGAAGGACTGCGCTCACCCTGAAGAAAGCTTCAGACGCATTCCCGAAAGCCGCCAGCGAACCTGGCGGCTTTTTTCATGCCGCCACGCTGGGGACCCCCAACGTTCCGGAGATCTCCCGCAATGCCCCCGCACACCGACGACCTGCGTATCCGCACCATCGAACCGCTGACACCGCCTGCCCAGCTGCTGGCGATGCTGCCCTGTGACGATGAAGCCTCCGACACCGTCAGCGCCTCGCGCGCGGCCCTGCACCAGATCCTGCATGGCCGTGACGACCGCCTGGCGGTGGTGGTTGGCCCATGCTCGATCCACGACCCGAAGGCCGCCATCGAGTACGCCCAGCGCCTGAAGCCGCTGCGTGACGCGCTGGCCGGTGAGCTGGAGATCGTCATGCGCGTGTACTTCGAGAAGCCGCGCACCACGGTGGGCTGGAAGGGCCTGATCAACGACCCGGACCTGGACGGCAGCTTCAAGATCGACAAGGGCCTGCGCATCGCCCGCGGCCTGCTGCGCGACATCAACAAGCTCGGCCTGCCGGCCGGTGTCGAGTTCCTCGACGTGATCTCGCCGCAGTACATCGCCGACCTGGTGGCATGGGGCGCGATCGGCGCACGCACCACCGAAAGCCAGGTGCATCGCGAGCTGGCGTCGGGGCTGTCGTGCCCGGTCGGCTTCAAGAACGGCACCGATGGCAACGTGAAGATCGCCGCTGACGCGGTGGGTGCGGCGTCCAATCCTCATCACTTCCTGTCGGTCACCAAGCAGGGCGGTACCGCCATCGTGTCGACCACCGGCAACCCGGATTGCCATGTGATCCTGCGCGGCGGCAAGCAGCCGAACTACGACGCAGGCAGTGTTGCCGAGGCCTGCCAGGTGCTGGCCAAGGCCAAGCTGCCGACGCGTCTGATGATCGACGCCAGCCATGCCAACAGCCTGAAGAACCCGGAGAACCAGCCGAAGGTGATCGACGACATCGCCGTTCAGCTGGAAGACGGCGAACAGCGCATCGTTGGCGTGATGATCGAGAGCCATCTGGTCGGTGGCCGCCAGGAACTGGTGGAAGGCCAGCCGCTGGTCTATGGGCAGAGCATCACCGATGGCTGCATCGACTGGGACACCACCGTGACGGTGCTGGAGCGACTGGCTGCGGCCGTGCGCGCCCGTCGCAACGTGAAGGTGTCCGAAGCAGCTTGATGGAAGCCGCCTGAGTGCGGCGCGTGTGTGGATGGCGGCCAGCGCCTGCGGGGGTGCGGCCGCGATCAGGGCCGGTCGGAGTTGGAGACCGGCCCATCTGCACCGGCGATGCGCCTGGCGCTGCGCATGAGCGACAGCGCCAGGTACATCGCCGGGGTGGCAGTAGATCCACGCCATGCGTGGACGATTCGCCGTCCCCGGCAATGACGGCTACGACCCGCTGGAGGCCACATTTGTCGCGGGCCCGTCGGGTCGCACCCGGCACGCCAAGTGGTCCAGTCCGCACAGTGCGATGATCCGCCTTGGACACGTAGAGTCGAGCTTGCTCGACTGCGGAAAAACGTGCACCAACGGCAGTCGAGCAAGCTCGACTCTACTCAAGGTCCGCAGTAGATCCACGCCATGCATGGATGTGGGCCACAATGCGATCACTTCTCCTTGCGGCTGCCGCCATGAAAGAACTGATCATCCCTGAAGCTGCCCAACGCGACGAATCTTCGGTCGAGATGATTCGCGTGTGGATCGCTGAGCGCGGGCTGCATGCATCATTGAAAGTGGGGCTGTACGAGGATCGCCCCGACATCCGCGAAGAACGTGCCTGGGGGCGAATTCTTGCCGACGTTGCCCAGCACGTTGCCGACGCGCTGGTGACCAGTGAGGGCATGGACCGTGACGTGGTGGTCGAGGCCATCAAGGCAGCCTTCAACGAGGAGCTGCAGGCGCCATCCAGCGGCCGGTCCGGCGGGTTCGTCGTGCGGCATTGACGGTAGATCCACGCCACGCGTGGATGAATTCCCCGCCCCACATTCACTGCTTCGCCCGAATCCTCGCCAACGCCAGATACATCGCCGGGGTCGTGTACAGCGTCAGCCACTGGCTGACCAGCAAGCCGCCGACAATCGCAATGCCCAGCGGTTGCCGCAGCTCCCAGCCTTCGCCGTTGGCCAGCATCAGCGGCAGCGTGCCCAGCAGCGCCGCCAGCGAGGTCATCAGGATCGGCCGCAGGCGCAACCGCGCGGCTTCCATCACTGAATCCTGCGCGCTCAGCCCGCGCCGCTCGCCGGCCAGCGCGAAATCCACCAGCAGGATGGTGTTCTTCATCACCACGCCCACCAGCAGGAACAGGCCGAGCAGGGCGATCAGGTTCAGCTCGTTGCCGAACAGCCACAGCGCCAGCAGCGCACCGACACCGGCCGAGGGCAGGGTGGACAGGATCACCAGCGGCTGCAGGAAGCTCTCGTAGAGGATGCCCAGCACCAGGTAGACCGCCAGCGTGGCGCCCAGCACCAGCCATAGCTGGCGCGCGCGCAGCTGATCCAGCCCGCCGGCTTCACCGGACAGTTTTCCCTGGACCGAACGCGGCAGCATCAGTTTCGACATCGCACCATCGATCGCCTGCGTGGCCTGTTCCAGGCCCATCCCCGGTGCCAGCGCGAACTCGATCCAGATCGAGGCGAACTGCTCGCTGTGGTACACCCGGTCCGGTGCCATGCCATAGCGCCAGCTGGCGATGCTCGACAGCGGAATGCGCTGGCCGTTGCCATCGATCACCTGCAGGCGTGACAGCGTGCCCGGGTCCTGGGTGTGCTTCGGGTCCAGCTCCATCACCACGCGGTACTGGTTGAGGCTGTCGTACAGCGTGGCGACCTGACGCTGGCTGAAGGAGTTGTTGAGCATGTTGGCGACGGTGCGCAGGTCCACGCCGTGGCGCGCGGCTGCTTCGCGGTCGATATCCAGCACCACCTGGCGCATGCCCGCTTCACCCTGTGCTTCCACGTCAACCAGTTCGGGCAGGCCACGCAGGGCGGCCGCCACCTTCGGCGCCCATTCGCGCAGCGGCGCGGTATCGGCCGACAGCAGCTGGAACTCGTACTTGCCACTGCTGCCTGCGCCCTCCAGGCGGATGTCCTGGTCGACCCACAGATAGAGATTGCCGCCGGGCAGCTTGGGCAGCCGCGCGCGCAGGCGGTCGATCACCTGTTGGCTGGACACCTTGCGCTCGGCCAGCGGCTTCATCTTGATCATGATGAAGGCGTTGTTGACCCCGTTGCTACCACCGATGTAGCCGATGATGTCCTCGATGGCCGGATCGGACAGCAACAGCTTCCTGTACGCATCGATCTTCGGTTGCATGGCCTGGAAGGACAGGCCGTCATCACCGCGCGCGAAGCCACGCAGCTGCGCGGTGTCCTGCTTGGGCACGATGCCCTTGGGCACCTGTTGGAACAACCAGGCGTTGAGGGCGATCACGGCCACGAACGCCAGCAACGGCCAGCGCAACCGGCGCATGCTCGCCTGCAGGGTGCGCAGGTAGGCGCCGCGCAGGCGCTCGAACAGTGCGTTGCTGCCGCGCTGCCAACGCGAGGGTTGCTGTGCGGCATCCACGAACAATCGTGCACACAGCATCGGCACCAGGCTCAGCGCGACCAGCACAGAGACCGTCATGGCCGCCACCAGGGTCAACGAGAATTCGCGGAACAGGCGTTCGACGAAGTCGTCCAGGAACAGGATGGAGACGAACACCACGGCCAGTGCAACGTTCATCGACAGCAGCGTGGCACCGACTTCCGATGCACCCCGTACTGCCGCCTGCCAGCGGTCGGCGCCCAGTTCGCGATGGCGGGCGATGTTCTCCAGCACCACGATGGCATCGTCCACCACCAGCACGGCGGCGACGATCAGCGCCATCAATGAAAGCGTATTGAGCGAGAAGCCCATCAGCGCGATCAGCGCCAGCGTGCCGAACAGCACCACCGGAATCGCCACGCTGGGGACCAGCGCTGCACGCCAGTGGCCGAGGAAGCCGAGCACCACCAGCACCACCAGTACGATCGCCAGCACCAGGGTGAGCTCTGCCTCATGCAGGGTGGCGCGGATCACCGGCGAGCGGTCCATCACCAGCCGCATGTCCACGCTGGAGGGCAACAGCGCATGCAGTTGCGGTAGCTGCGCCTGGATGGCATCAACGGTGGCGATGATGTTGGCGCCGGGTTGGCGGCTGACGATCAGCAGCACGGCGGGGCGTTCGTTGTGGAAGCCGCTGGCGTAACGGTCTTCCACGCCATCGGCAACGGCGGCGACATCGCCCAGCCGCAGCGTGCGGTCGTCGCTGACCTTCAATGCCAGTTCGCGGTACTGCGCGGCCTGGCGCAGCTGCAGCGGCGCTTCCAGCTGCCACTGCTGGCGGTCATCGCCCACGGCACCCAGCGGGCGCATGGCGTTGGCGCGGCCGATGGCCTGGGCCACGTCCTCCAGCGCCAGGCCTGCATGGTTCAGTGCATTCGGGTCCAGCGATACACGCACGGCGGGCAAGGCGCTGCCGCCCACCTGCACTTCGCCCACGCCCGGTACCTGCGACAGCTTCTGCGCCAGCACGGTGGAGGCCAGATCATACAGCTGGCCTGGCGAACGCGTGTCCGAGGTCAGTGCCAGCGCCAGGATCGGTGCCTGTGAGGGATTGACCTTGCGGTACTGCGGCATGCCGGGCATGCCACTGGGCAACTGCCCGCGTGCAAGATTGATGGCGGCCTGCACTTCACGCGCTGCCTCATCGATGTCGCGGCCGAGTACGAACTTCAGTTCGATCTGGGTCTGGCCCTGGGTGCTGGCCGAGTCGATGCGTGAGATGCCGGGCAGGCTGCCCAGTGCGCGCTCCAGCGGCGTGGCGACGGTGGCTGCCATCGACTCGGGCGAGGCGCCGGGCAGGCTGGCACTGACTTCAATGGCCGGGTAATCGACCTGTGGCAGCGGCGCCACCGGCAACAGGCGCAATGCCAGCAGGCCGGCCAGCACCAGCGCCACCGCCAGCAGGATCGTCGCTACCGGGCGCTGCACGCAGGCCTGCGCCAGGCGCGCGCTGGGGGTCACGCGCGCGCCTCGTCAACGGCCACCGGGGACGTCGCACGGCCACGCTGCAGGCGATCAAAGGCCAGGTAGATCACCGGCGTGGTGAACAGGGTCAGTACCTGGCTGACCAGCAGCCCCCCCACCATCACCCAGCCGAGTGGCTGCCGCAGCTCTGCGCCGGAACCACTGGCCAGCATCAGCGGGATTGCGCCGAACAGCGCGGCCAGCGTGGTCATCAGGATCGGCCGGAAGCGCAGCAGCGCGGCCTGATGGATCGCCTCGCGCGGTGACATGCCGCGTGTGCGCTGCGCGTCCAGCGCGAAGTCGATCATCATGATCGCGTTCTTCTTCACCAGGCCGATCAGCAGCACGATGCCGATCACCGCGATCAGGTCCAGGCTGCGTCCGCTTACCCACAGTGCCGCCAACGCACCGACGGTGGCCGAGGGCAGGGTGGAGAGGATGGTGATGGGGTGGATGAAGCTCTCGTAGAGCACGCCCAGCACGATGTACATCACCACCACCGCGGCCAGGATCAGCCACAGTGTGGACGACAGCGAGCTGCTGAAGGCCGCTGCGGCACCCTGCAGGCGAAGTTCGATGCTCTGCGGCAGGTTCACCTGTGCGCGCGCGGCGTGCACAGCCTCCACCGCTTCGCCCAGTGATGCGCCCGGGGCAAGGTTGAACGACAGCGTGGCCGCCGGGAACTGGCCGACATGGTTGCGCAGCAGAGCGGTCGGGCCCAGATCCACGCGTGCCACCGCACCCAGCGGCACGGTCTGCCCACTGCTGCTGCGCACACGCAGGCCCGTGATCGCCTCCGGCCCGGGCTGTCGTGAAGGATCGGCCTCCAGCACCACCCGGTACTGGCTGGCCTGGGTGAAGATGGTCGAAATCTGGCGCTGCCCATAGGCGTCGTACAGCGCATCGGCTACTGCTTCCACGCTCACGCCCAGGCGCGCCGCCGCATCGCGGTCGATCGCCACGCGCGCCTGCCGGCCCTGCATCTGCAGATCGCTGGCGACATCGCGCAGTGCAGGTTGCTGGCGTAGCGCCTGCAGCAGCTTCGGGGTCCAGCGTTCCAGTGTTTCAAGATCCGGCGTGGTCAGGGTGAACTGGTACTGGGTGCGGCTGATGCGGTCTTCGATGCCCAGCTCCTGTACCGGCTGCAGGTACAGGGTGATGCCGGGGATCTTCGACACGCGCTGTTGCAGGCGCGCCATCACCACGGCGGCGCCATCGCGGTCGCCGTGCGGTTTCAGCTCGATCAGCAGGCGGCCGGTATTGAGCGTGGCATTGTTGCCGTCCACGCCGATGTAGGACGAGACGCTGGCCACCGCCTCGTCGGCTTCGATGGCCGCCGCCAGCGCCTGCTGGCGCTCGCGCATCGCCTGGAATGAGATCGCCTGCGGCGCTTCGCTGATGCCCTGCACCAGGCCGGCATCCTGCACCGGGAAGAAACCCTTGGGCACGGCGAAGTACAGCGCCACGGTCAGTGCGAGGGTGGCAACGGTGGCCAGCAGCATCAGCGGCTGGCGCTGCAGCACCCAGCGCAGCTGGCGGTCGTAGAGGCCGATGACGCGGTCGAAGACATCGGGCGCATGTGCAGTCTTCGCGTGCGGCTTCAGGAACCGCGCGCACAGCATCGGCGTCAGCGTCAGCGAGACCACCAGCGAAATGCCGATGGCTACAGCCAGTGTCACTGCGAACTCATGGAACAGTGCACCCACCAGGTCGGCCATGAACAGCAGCGGGATCAGCACCGCGATCAGCGAAACAGTCAGCGACACCAGGGTGAAGCCGATCTCGGCTGCGCCTTTCAGCGCTGCATCGCGGGGGCTTTCGCCTTCCTCCAGATGGCGGGCGATGTTCTCCAGCATCACGATGGCATCGTCCACCACGAAGCCGGTGGCGATGGTCAGCGCCATCAGCGTGAGGTTGTTGAGCGAATAGCCGGCCAGCAGCATCACCGCGAAGGTGCCGATGAGCGACAGCGGCACCGCGACGCTGGGAATGAGCGTGGCCGGCAGATTGCGCAGGAACACCCAGGTGACCAGCACCACCAGGCCGATGGCCAGTACCAGTTCTTTCTGCACGCCGCGCACCGACGCGCGGATCGATTCGGTGCGGTCGCTCAGTACATTCATCTGCACGCCGGCGGGCAGCGTGGCCTGCAGCTGCGGCAGCAGCGTACGCACCTGCTCGACCACGGCGATCACGTTGGCGCCGGGCTGGCGCTGGATGTTCACCAGCACTGCCGGCGTGGTACCGCTCCACGCAGCCAACTGGCGGTTCTCGGCGCCATCGGCAATGGTGGCTACATCGCCCAGCCGCAGCGGCGCGCCGTCGCGCCAGGCCAGTACCAGGGCACGGTACTCATCCACGCTGCGCATCTGATCGTTGGCATCGAGCATCACCGCGCGGATCGGGCCATCGAAACTGCCCTTGGGCAGGTTGACGTTGGCGGCGGCGATGGCGGTGCGGATGTGGTCCATGCCCAGGTTGTTGGCGGCCAGCGCCGCTGGATTGACCTGGATGCGCACCGCCGGGCGCTGGCCCCCGGCCAGGCTGACCAGGCCGACGCCGGGCAACTGCGCCAGGCGCTGGGCGATGCGCGTATCCACCAGATCGTGCACCTGCGGCAGCGACAGGCCTTGCGAGGTCACCGCCAAGGTCAGGATGGGGGTGTCGGCCGGGTTGACCTTGCGGTACACCGGCGGCACCGGCAGGTCCCCGGGCAAGAAGCTGCCCGCCGCGTTGATGGCGGCCTGCACGTCCTGCTCGGCCACACCCAGCGACACCTCCAGCCCGAACTGCAGGGTAATGACCGAGGCGCCACCGGAACTGGTCGACGACAGTTGTTTCAGGCCGGGAATCTGGCCGAGCTGGCGCTCCAGCGGTGCGGTGATGGTGCGTGTGGTCAGTTCGGGGCTGGCCCCCGGATACAGCGTGGTGATCTGGATGATCGGGTAATCGACCTGCGGCAGCGCCGCCACCGGCAGCAGGCGATAGGCCAGCACGCCGGACAGCAGCAGCGCCACCATCAGGAGAGTCGTTGCGACCGGGCGCAGGATGAACGGGCGCGAGAGGTTCATGCGCCGGCCTTGGTCGCGGCCTCCTCGGTGATGATCTCCACCGCCGTGCCGTCTTCCAGCCCGTCGATGCCTTCGATCACCACCTTGTCCCCTGCGGCCAGCCCGGAGCGCACGGCCACGCGTCCATCATCGGCTGGACCGAGCACCACGGTGCGGCGCTGTGCCTTGCTGTCCTTGTCGACGATATGCACGTAGTTGCCCTGGCTGCCGAACTGCACGGCGGCATCGGGAATCAGCAGCGCGGGCTGCTCGCCCAGCTGCAGGCGGACGTTGACGAACTGGTTGGGGAACAGCGCCAGATCGTGGTTGTCGAAGTGCGCACGCAGTTTCAACGTGCCGGTGGTGGTATCGATGCGGTTGTCGACGCTGGACAGCGAGCCGCGGGCCAGCTGCCGGCGTTCTTCGCGGTCCCAGGTTTCCACCGCCAGTGCCGGTTGCGCCTGCACGGCATCGAGCAGCGCAGGCAGCTCGGGTTCGGGCACCGTGAACAGCACGCTGATCGGCGCGGTCTGCGCCAGCGTCACCAGGCCTTCGGCATCGCTGGCGCGCACCAGGTTGCCCACGTCCAAACGGCGCAGCCCGACGCGGCCACTGACCGGCGCGGTGATGCGGGTGTACTGCAGCTGCAGGCGCGCTTCATCAACAGACGCCTGATCGCTGAGGCGGCGGCCCTGCAGCTGGCGCACCTTGCTCTGCTGGTCGCTCAGTTCCTGCCCGGACACGTAGTTCTGCTTCTGCAGTTCGCGGTAGCGCTGCAGCTGGCGCTCGGCGTTTTCCAGCTCGGCCAGATTCTGCTGCTGGGTACCCTGCGCCTGTGCCAGCTTCACCTCATACGGGCGCGGGTCGATCTGCGCCAGCAGATCGCCGGCCTTCACCTGCTGGCCTTCCTGGAAATGCAGCCGCAGCAGTTCGCCATCCACGCGGCTGCGTACCACCACGCTGTGCAGCGGGGTGACCGTACCGACCGCCTTCAGGCGCAGCACCAGCGGCTCGGCGCTGGCGCGTGCCACGCGTACCGGCACCGTCTTGCCCGGCGCATCGTCGCTGCTGCCGGCACCATTCCGGGGCCACAGCCACCACGCCAGAACGGCGACGAGGGCGATGGCCAGCACCGCCCATAACAGGCGGGCACGACGGAAGCGGGAATTTTCGGCGACAGACATGGGGCATCCTGCGCCCTGCGCGCGCAGGGACATGCGGGCCCGTCGGCGCGTTCACGGCACCACGGGCAGCGGGGAGGGAGTTGTCTGGCGGGGCCGCGGGCGCGGCGTGGCTGGATGCCGTCGCGGCAGCGACGGGGTGACAATGGTAGCCAATCACCCCGGCCAATGCCGCATGACCATGGTCATGCAACGCATTCGGTAGTGCCGGCCGCTGGCCGGCAACCTGCCGGAATCTGCGGGCGTGTGCCGTGTTGCCGGCCAGCGGCCGGCACTACCGTCAAACAATCAATGCACTTCGTCGTGATAGACGAACTTCGGCATTTCCCAGCGGTAGTGGATCGCCAGCAGGCGCAGCGCGAAGCCGCCGCCGAGGCAGCACAGGATCGCGGTGGCGTCGGCCACGCCCCAGTGCAGCAGCAACAGGTAGGCCGCGCCGGTCAGCAGCGCGATGATCGCGTACAGCTCCTTCTGGAAGATCAGCGGCACCTCGTTGCAGAGAATGTCGCGCAGCACGCCGCCGAAGGCGCCGGTCAGCATGCCGGCGATCAGCACGATCGGCATGGCATGGCCGGCCTCGCGCGCGATCGAGCAGCCGATCAGGGTGAAGGCGATCAGGCCCAGGCCATCGAGCACCAGGAAGGTGCGGCGGAAGTGGTGCATCCAGCGCGCCACCCAGGTGGCGATCAGCGCCGCGCACACGGTGAAGCCCAGGTACTCGGGATGCTTCACCCAGCCCAGCGGGTAGTGGCCGAGCAGGATGTCGCGCAGCGAACCGCCCCCGAGGGCGGTGACGCAGGCGATCATGACCACGCCGAACAGGTCCATGCGGCGACGGCCGGCGGACAGCGCGCCGGTCATGGCTTCGGCGGAAATGGCGATCAGGTAGATGATGGACAGCAGCATGGGACAGGCTCCGGGCGCGGTGGGGCCGGCCATGCGCGACTACCGCCACTGCCTGCGCAATGACGGGATGACGATGACCGGTGCCGCTCCCGCTGTCCTTTTGCCTGAGAGTTCAGCGGCGTTGGCCGCGTGCCCCTTCGGCGGATCGTCCCGGGCGTGCCCGGTGACCTCTCTCCAGCTCGGCGAGTCGAATGCATGGTTGGTGGGATTCCAGCCCACCGGCCTGAGCGATCATGGGAGCCTGCGCCTTCGGCGGGCGCCAGCGCGGCGCCTCTCTCCTGCATTCGGGCGCCAGTATATCCGCTGCAGTGCAGCACGGCATAATCCGGGCATGGCCCCGTCCCTCCGCCCGTGGTTCCTGTACCTGCTCGAATGCCGCGATGGCAGCTACTACGCCGGCATCAGCACCGATGTGGAGGCGCGTTTCGCCGCCCACCAGGCCGGCAAGGGCGCGCGCTACACCCGGGCACGGCCGCCACTGCGCGTGCTGGCCGTGCGCGAGTACCCGGACCGGGCCGCCGCCTCGCGGGCCGAGTGGCAGCTCAAGCAGCAGCCGCGCGAACGCAAGCTGGCCTGGTTGCAGGCGCCGGTCCTGTAGATCCACGCCATGCGTGGATGGGCCACTTGGCCCATGCCATGATCGCCCCGCGCCCAGAGCTGGAGACCCGGATGTCCACGATTGCCCTGCTGTTCGCTCTCTCCGCAGCAACGAGCCCCGCTGCCGACCCGGCCACGATCGCGGCCATCGAAGCCACCTGCCACGATTACGTCGACGGCCAGCTGGCGGCCGACCCGCAGCGCGTCGCCCGCTCCCTGCACCCGGACCTGGCCAAGCGCGCGGTCCTCGGCGATACACCCGACGAACGCTTGGGCCTGCGACGTATGTCGAAGGAAGAGCTGGTCTCGTTGACGAAGCAGGGCGCGCTGAAGACCCCGAAGGATCAATGGGACCGCCGCTGCACGGTGCTGGACGTGACCGGCAACGCGGCCTCGGTACGGCTGGAAACGCCGTGGTTCGTCGACTACTTCCACATGGGGCGCTTCGACCAGCGCTGGGTCATCGTCAACGCGCTGTGGTACCCGAAACCAAAGGCGCAGTGAGCGATGGGCGCCGCAGGTAGAGCTTGGCTTTCAATTGCCGGTACTGCGAGAAAGGAAGACCTCTGCCGGGTTTGGTCGAAACGGCGAGTGCCCGGCGGCCTGATGAGGCAGTAGAGCCACGCCATGCGTGGCTGAGCTCCATGCGGCCTGCACAGACATTCATCCACGCATGGCGTGGATCTACTCCCAGGCAGAGAACCCGTGTCCGTCTTCGGCCCTAGCGCCTCGGTCGCCGGTCTTCCTGGTCATCACCGAAGATGATGCGCGCGCTGCGCTGATAGCTCCAGTACGCCACCGCCCAGTTCAGCAGCACCACGACGCGGTTGCGGAAACCGATCAGGAAGAACACGTGTGCGGCCAGCCAGAACCACCAGGCGAGGACGCCCGAGAGTTGCAGCCTGCCCAGGTGCACGATCGCGGCCATGCGGCCGATGGTGGCCAGGTTGCCGAAGTCGGCGTACTTGAAGGGACCTGGTGCCGGCTTGTCGTCCAGGCGCGCGCGGATCACCTCGGCCACGTACTTGCCCATCTGCTTGGCGGCGGGCGCGACGCCGGGTACCGGCTTGCCGTTGGCTTGATTCAGTGCGGCCAGGTCACCGGCCACGAACAGCTCGGGGTGCCCAGGCAGGGTGAGGTCCGGCTGCACCTGCACGCGGCCGGCGCGGTCCAGCGGCACATCCAGGGTGCGCGCCAGCGGTGAAGCGGCCACACCGGCGGCCCAGACCACGGTGCGGGCCGGCACGAACTGATCGCCGAGCTTGAAGCCCTGGCTGTCGATGTCGCTCACCGGGGTACCGGTCAATACTTCCACGCCCAGTTTTTCCAGTTGCCGCCGTGCCTTCAGCGAAAGCACTTCCGGGAACGAAGACAACACGCGCGGGCCGGCTTCGACCAGCCGCACCTTGGCGCTGGCCGGATCGATATGGCGGAACTCGTTGCGCAGCGTATGCCGCGCGATTTCGGCCAAGGTACCGGCCAGTTCAACACCGGTGGGGCCGCCGCCGACCACGGCAAAGCTCAACCACGCCGCTTTCTTCGCCGGGTCCGGCTCGGCCTCGGCGCGTTCGAACGCCAGCAGCAGCTTGCGGCGCAGTGCGATGGCATCGTCCAGCGTCTTCAGCCCGGGCGCATCATCGGCCCATTGGTCGTTGCCGAAGTAGGCGTGGGTGGCGCCGGTAGCCAGCAGCAGGCTGTCGTAGTCCAGCGTGCTGCCATCGGCCATGCGGATCTGCCGGGCCTGCTTGTCGATGGTCACCACTTCGCCGAGGCGGACTTCCACATTGCGCTGGTGGCCGAGGATGTGGCGCAGCGGCGCGGCGATGTCCGGCGCGGACAGGCCGGCGGTGGCCACCTGGTACAGCAGCGGCTGGAACAGATGGTGGTTGCGGCGGTCGACCAGGGTGATGCGTATGCGCTCGCGGGCCAGGGCACGGGTGGCCCAGAGGCCGGCAAAACCGCCGCCGACAACAACCAGGTGGGGAACGCGCTCGCGACTCATCGACTCACTCCAGTGGGGGCATTGGGGGAAGCGCCTGGCATCTTCGCACGATGGCGCCCTGTCACGTCAGCGCCCGCATGGATCGGCGATACTCGGGTTCAGGCAACCGCCCGTGAGGAGCCCATGAGCGAACCGGAAAAGCGCATCGCCCTGTTGATCGACGCCGACAATGCGCCGGCCTCGAAGATCGACGAGGTCCTGGCTGAAGTCGCCCGCTACGGCGTGGCCAACGTGCGCCGCGCCTATGGCAACTGGAAGAGCCCGCGGTTGAAGGGTTGGGAGGCCGTGCTGCACGAATATGCGATCCGCCCGATCCAGCAGTTCGCCTACAGCAAGGGCAAGAATGCCTCGGACATGGCGATGGTGATCGATGCCATGGACCTGCTGTACGCGCGCAATCTCGATGGCTTCGCCATCGTGTCCAGCGATGCCGATTTCACCCCGATGGTGATGCGCCTGCTGACCGATGGCGTGAAGGTGTATGGCTTCGGCGAGAAGAAAACCCCGGAGCCGTTCGTCAACGCCTGCTCGAAGTTCACCTATCTGGAAGCGCTGGGCCAGACCCATGCCAGCGTGCCGGATACCGAACAGGCGTCCAGCGAACAGGCATCGAACGAACCTGTCGCCAATGATGATGCGCGGCCGCGCAAGAGTGGTGCGGAAATGCGCAGCGACACGCGGCTGGTGAAGATGCTGCGCCGCGCGGTGTCCGCGGCCGAGGGCGAGGATGGCTGGTCGCACCTCGGCCCGGTCGGCAGCCAGATCGGCAACCAGGCGTCGTTCGACCCGCGCAACTACGGCTACGGCAAGCTCAGTGACCTGCTGGCGGCGATCGGGCTGTTCGAGCTGAAGAAGGACGGCAAGTCGTCCTACGTCCGCGCGCTGCCAAAAAAGAACAGGTAGTTCCGGCCGCTGGCCAAGAAAGAACCGGTAGTGCCGGCCGCTGGCCGGCAAGCCCCAGATGCCAGATCCCGCATCCGGCACGCACATCTCCACTCCGATCAGGCGTATCGTTGCCGCTCGCATTGCCAGCAAGGAAAACCCGCATGTTGAAGATCTGGGGCCGCCGCAATTCCAGCAACGTTCGCAAGGTGCTGTGGTGCGCCGAGGAGATCGGCCTGCCGTATGAATCCATCGAAGTCGGTGGCAGCCACGGCGGCACGCAGACGCCGGAGTACCTGGCGATGAATCCCAACAGCCTGGTGCCGGTGATCGAAGACCATGGCCTGCCGCTGTGGGAATCGAATGCCATCGTGCGCTATCTGAGTGCGCGCTACGCGCTGGGCACGCTGTACGCCGAAGACCCGATGGAACGCGCCCAGGCCGAGAAGTGGATGGACTGGAGCACCTCGCGCATGGCGCCGCTGTACACCGACCTGATCTGGGGCATCATGCGCACCGCCCCGGCCGACCGTGACGAAGCGCGCATCAATGCCGCCATCGTGCGTGCCGGTGACTACCTGGCGATGGCCGATGCCACGTTGGCCAGACAGCCGTGGCTGTCGGGCGAGACGTTCGCGATGGGTGACATTCCGCTGGGCTCGCTGATCTACGCCTGGTTCGAACTGCCGATCCAGCGCCCGGAACTGCCGCACCTGGCCGATTGGTATGCGCGCCTGCGCGAGCGGCCGGCCTACCAGCGCGGCGTGATGTCGCCGCTGACGTAAGCGGTGGCGGTCGGGGTCAGAGCCCTTTTCTGCGAAAAGGGATCCGACCCCTCAGTACAGATCCGTCGGATCCACATCCAGCGACCAGCGCACCTTGCGGGCTTCCGGCAGCGCGTACAGCTGCGGCACCAATTGCGAAAGCACCCCATGCAACGGCGGCCGCTGCAGGGCAGACAGCAGCAGCTGCGTGCGCTGGTAGCCGGCACGCCGAGGCATCGGCGCCGGCATCGGCCCGTAGGCCTCGACCACATTCTGTTCCCCCAGCAGTTGCCGCGCGGCCAGCAGGAATGCATTGGCATGCTCCACCTGCTGCGCTTCGGCACGCATCAGCGCCAGATGCGCGAACGGCGGGAATCCGGCGGCCTGGCGCTGGTTCAATTCGGCCTGGGCGAATGGGTGGTAGCCACCGCTTACCAGGGTTTCCAGCAGCGGGTGCCCGGGGTGATGGGTCTGCAGCCAGACCTCGCCAGGATCACGCGCACGTCCCGCGCGTCCTGCGACCTGGATCAGCTGCTGCGCCAGTTTCTCGCTGGCGCGGAAGTCGGCGGAGAACAGACCTTCGTCGATGCCCACCACCACCACCAGGGTCAGCTTGGGCAGGTCGTGGCCCTTGGCCAGGATCTGTGTGCCCACCAGGATGCCGGGCTGGTCACCCAGCTTGGCGAGCTGTTGTTCCAGTGCATCGCGGCGCGAGGTGGTGCCGCGATCGATGCGCACCACCGGAAAGTCGGCGAAGGCGGCGGTGAGGTGCTCTTCCAGGCGTTCGGTGCCGATGCCCTGCGGTTGCAGCGCCAGGCTCCCGCACGCGGGGCACGCCAGCGGCGCCGGTTGCCGCGCGCCGCAGTGATGGCACTGCAGGCGACGGCCGCCGCCATGCACGGTCATCGGCGCATCGCAGCGCTGGCACGGCGCGGTCCAGCCGCAGTCGTGGCACAGCAGCACTGGTGCGTAGCCACGGCGGTTCTTGAACACCAGCACCTGCTGGCCCCGCTGCAGGTGCTCGCCGATGCCGGCCAGCACATCGGCCGAGAGGCCATCGTGCAATGGCCGCTTGCGCACATCGAGGATGCGCACGCGCGGTGGCCGTGCATCGCCGGCACGCTGCTTCAGGCGCAGGTGGGTGTAGCGCCCGGCGTAGGCGTTGTGCAGGGTTTCCAGCGAGGGCGTGGCACTGCCGAGCAGCACCGGAATGCCGAGCGCCTTGGCCCGGACCAGGGCGAAATCGCGCGCGTGGTAACGGATGCCGTCCTGCTGCTTGTAGCTGCCATCGTGTTCCTCGTCGACGATCAGCAGGCCGGCCTGGGGAAGGGGCGTGAACACCGCCGAGCGGGTGCCGACGATGACCCGTGCCTCGCCACGCGAAGCCGCCGCCCAGACGCGCGCGCGCTCGTTGTCGTTCAACCCGGAGTGCAGCGCGTGCACGGCGATGCCGAGGCGGCCGCGGAAGCGTGCCAGGGTCTGCGGGGTCAGGCCGATTTCCGGCACCAGCACCAACGCCTGCCTGCCCTGCGCCAGGCAATGGATGATCGCCTGCAGGTAGACCTCGGTCTTGCCGCTGCCGGTCACGCCATCCAGCAGGAAGGGCTGGAAGCCGTCGGCGGCGTTGATCGCGGCCACCGCCTCGGCCTGGTCCGGGTTGAGCGCGGGGCCGGGCAGCGGCTGCGCATGCTGCGGTGCCACCGTCATCGCCACGCGCTCGGCCAGCGCGCGCTTGGCCAGGCTGCGCGCGGCGGTGCGCCAGTCCTCCATGCGTTCGCCCAGTACATCCTCATCCACCACGGCGTCGGCCAGCAGTTCGGCCAACTGCCGCGGGCGGCTGCCGGCGCGCAGCGTCCCGCGCTGGGCATGGCCCTCCGCAGTCAGCTGCCAGCCCCAGTGATGGGTGTCGGGCAGGGCGTCGCCATGGCGCAGTGGACCGGGCAGGGCGGTACTCAGTACTTCGCCCAGGGGGGCGTGGGTATAGCGCGCCAGCCACTGCAGGCTCTGCCACAGTTCACCCTGCAGCAGCGGTTGCGGGTCGCACCAGGCTAGGGCCTGGCGCAGTCCCTGGCCGTCGTCGGTCTGGCCGAGGCCGACCACCACGCCGACCAGCTCGCGGTTGCCGAACGGCACCTTCACACGGCAGCCGACCACAACCGTGGGGGCCTCGCCCTCCGGCGACAGGTAGTCGAACAGGCGGGGCAGGGGGACGGGCAGGGCGACCTGCAGGGTCGGAATCGGTGAAAGCATCGGGCCAGTGTAACGGCCCATGCGGGCGCGAATGGCGGGCGCGGGTGTAGCCGGGCGACGCCCGTTGAATCATAAATGTCACCTAAATATCGGTGTCCATTGGAGATTCAGTCTTATCCACATGTTCTGTGGATAACGTTGTGCGTTAACCGGCAGCGGAAACGCAGAAGGCCGATGGCGACGGCCTCACACTCGGGTTGGTCAAAAAATCGCCACATAGTAAAAACATTCAAAATCAACAACTTAAGTGTGAAACAATGCTGAAACAGAGTGAATTCAGCTGGATGCCCCAGTTTTCCGCAGCGGGGCCTTGGTGCTGTGCACAACCTGCAGCACGAAGTGCCTGCGGGCGCAAGTCCTACGGGCGCCGATGGCCTGCCGCTATCATGCCGGCAGACCTTTGGAGTGACCGATGACGGCTGTGCCCGCCCCTGTTTCCTCGACCGCGGCCGGCGCGCTGTCGGCGTTCCTGCGTGGCGTCGAGCGCCGTGCCCTGGTGGTGGCTGAACTGCAGTGCGGCGATGCTGCCCGTGCCGAACAGACCCTGGTGGCGGTGATGCGCGCGTTTGCGGCGGTTGCCAGCGACCTGCCGATGGCGCAGTGGCCGACCCGCTTCTGGACCCTGCTGGGCCAGCGCCAGGTACTGCGCGAACCGGTGGGCGGCCAATGGGCGCCGCCGTTGGCTGCGCTGGGCGAGATGGGATCGATGCCGCGCCTGGCGCTGTTGCTGCGGGTGGGCGGCAGCCTGGACGAAGGCATCGCCATGCGCGTGCTCGACCAGGACGAGGCCAGCTACCAGCGCTTGTTGGCCGATGCCTGCCCGCGCGATGCGCACGGCCAGCCCGATGCATCGGCCTGGCGCCAGCTTGCCGAGCAGGTGCAGCTGCGCATCCGCGATCTGCCGGCCAAGCGCCTGCAGCAGCTGCAGCAACCGGCTGCCCCGGCTGCCAACAATGAACCCCCGACCTCCAGCTGGCGTGCACCGCAGCGGGACGAGCGTGCGGCTGCCAGCGGCAAGCGCCGCCGTACGAATGCCAAGCCACGCTGGCGCGGTCCGCTGATCCTGCTGGTGACGGTGGCGGTGCTGTTGGCCGCGGCGCTGGGCTGGCGCTATTGGCAGGGGCATTCGTTCGGCAGCAATGCTCCGCTGCCGGAAGGCGTGGTCGGTGAAGCGGGTCCGGTCACGGTGGAAGCACTGCCGCCGAGCACGGTCAGCGCTGCGCCGGATGCGGCCCCGGCCCAGGCCACGGACGACGCTGTGATGCTGGCCGACCGCGACTACCCGCTGGTGGCCGATGCCGATCTGTATGCGTGGACCGCCGCGGGCGGCCCGCTGCCGGTGGACGAGTCGCAATCCAAGCCGAGCCGGCCGGAGCCGGCCAGCGCCACGCTGGAGACCGCTGCTGCCGATGAATAAGACCGTATTCCCCAGCCTGTTGCTGGCCTTGCCGTTGTCGCTGTCCGCCGCGCCGCAGACCTTGAACGTACCGCTGCCGCCGCCAGTGCCGGGCAGTTCATCGGCGGCCCCGGCCCCGGCCCCGGCCATCACAAGTACGACGCCCGCTGCGTTTAGCCAGTTCGATGCCCAGCAGCAGCGCCAGCGCCGCGCCGACTACGCCGCATGGCAGGCATTGCCGGAAGGCGAGCGTGAGCGCATCCGCCAGGCCGCGGCGCGCTTCAATGCGCTGCCGGCTGATCAACAGCAACGTATGCGCCAGCAGTTCGAGGCGCAGGACCAGGCGTTCCGCGAAGGCTGGCGGCTGGGCCCGCAGCTGGGCCTGGAATTCCCCAAGCTGCACGGCCTGTTCGGGTTCGTGCCGCCGGAACAGCGCGAGGCCGCGCTGGCCGTGCTGCGCCAGCTCAGCCCGGCGCAGCTGGCCCAGCTCACCCTGGTCGCGCAGCGCACCCCGCCGCAGGAGCGCGACAAAGTACGCGGCGCGTTCCTCGCGGTGCCACCCGCCGAGCGCGACACCTGGCTCAAGCGCCAGGCGGGTCAGTAAACAAAGGGGACGGAGGGGATTAAGTCGTACTCGGCACAGTCGGGCTTGAAACGACTTAATCCCCTCCGTCCCCTTTTTCTGTTCGTAACGTGATCGCAACGCGTGATGCCGGGGCCTGCTGAAACCCAGCATTCACGCCATGTCATGGGAATGCGCACGCCGCACGCGTAAGATGGCGGCCCGCAACCCGGTGCCTGTGCCCTTCGCGCGCAACCGTAGTTCGCGTCAAGCACCTTATGTCTACTGCAACCTCCACGCCGCGCTTCAGCAAGGAAGTCGGCGCTACCGGTCTGCTCGCCCTGCCGCTTGTGCTCGGGCATGTGTCCACCGGTCTGATCTCCTTCGTCGACAACGTGATTGCCGGCCACCACGCCACGGCGACCCTGGCCGCGGTGACCATCGGCACCGCCCTGCTGTGGCTGCCGATGCTGATCCCGATCGGCACCCTGATCTCGCTCACCGCCTCGGTGTCGCAGCTGCATGGCGCCGGCCGCGAGCGCGAGATCGGTCCGCTGTTCCGCCAGGCACTGTGGCTGGCGCTGGGCCTGGGCCTGATCATGTTCACCTTCCTCACCGTGGTGCCGCCGCTGCTGCCGGCCTTCGGCATCGCGCCGGACATCGTGCCGGGGGCCACCGCATTCCTGCACGCGGTGCGCTGGGGCGGCCCGGCGCTGACCCTGTATTTCTGCATGCGCTATCTCAGCGAGGGCATGCACTGGACGCTGCCGACCATGCTGCTCGGCTTCGGCGGCCTGCTGGTGCTGGCACCGATGGGCTATGTGCTGGCCAACGGCAAGCTCGGCTTCCCGGAAATGGGCGCCGAAGGCCTGGGCATCGCTTCGGCGGTGATGATGTGGCTGCAGGCGATCGCGTTCGCCACCTACCTGTGGTTCACCAAGCGCTTCGCCCACCTGCAGCTGTTCTCGCACTTCGAAGGACCGCGCTGGAAGGCGATCTGGGACCTGCTGCGCACCGGCCTGCCGATCGGCATCACCGTGCTGATGGAAGGCGGCCTGTTCATCGTCACCGCGCTGCTGATCGGCCGCCTCGGTGCCAATGAAGCGGCCGCGCACCAGATCGCGATCAACGTCGCCCAGCTGTGCTTCATGATCCCGATGGGCGTGGCCGAGGCCACCACCGTGCGCGTCGGCCATGCGGTTGGCCGTGGCGATGGCTTCGGCGTACGGCGTGCGGCCTGGGCCGGCTACGCGATCATCATGGGTACGCAGACGCTGTCGGCGGCAGTGCTGCTGTTCGGCCACGATGCCATCGTCGGCGTCTACACCAACGACCTGGCGGTGGCCGGCCTGGCCTCGACCCTGCTGCTGTACGCGGCCACCTTCCAGTTCCCGGATGGCATCCAGGTACTGTCGGCCGGCGCGCTGCGCGGCCTGAAGGACACCCGCGTGCCGATGTTCATCGCCATGTTCGCGTACTGGGGCCTGGGCATGCCGCTCGGCGCCGGGCTCGGCCTGGGGTTGGGCATGGGGCCGCAGGGCATGTGGATCGGCCTGATCGTCGGCCTGACCGCCGCCGCCATCCTGATGGGCTGGCGCCTGCGCCGCAGCAGCCTGCGCATCGGCCAGTCCGCGCTGTCCTGACCTCCCGCCCGCCACGATGATCCGTGGCGGGCGATCCCCTGACTTGTGTCCGATGCCGCATCACGCGGCACCGGCTATGCTGGCACCACGGCAAGAAGCCATCCGGAGCGTTCCATGAATCAACCCGTGCCCCCGCTGCCCCCGGCGCGTCGCAACCCCGTCGCCAGTTTCTTCATCGGGCTGTGGGACGTCATGAACTTCACCCGCCGGTTGATCCTCAACCTGGTGTTCTTCGGCCTGCTGTTCCTGCTGCTGGTGATGTTCGTCATCGCCGCCGGCATGGGCGCCGGTGCCAGCAAGTCGCTGCAGGACCGCACCACCCTGGTGATCGCGCCGGAGGGCCGCCTGGTCGAGCAGTTCAGCGCCGATCCGGTCAGCCGCGCGCTGGCCAAGGCGGTGGGCGACAACGGCGCCGAGGAGATCCAGCTGCGCGACCTGCTGCGGGTGATCGAGTCGGCCAAGGAAGACAAGAAGATCGAGCGCGTGGTGCTGGAGCTGGACAAGCTGCAGCCGTCGGGCTTCGCTTCGCTGCGTGAAGTGGCCACCGCGCTGCAGGACCTGCGTGCCTCCGGCAAGCAGCTGGTGGCCTACAGCGAGAGCATGGGCCAGTCGCAGTACCTGCTGGCCGCACAGGCCGACGAGGTCTACCTGGACCCGATGGGGTCGGTGGTGCTCGAGGGCCTGGGCCGCTACCGCCAGTACTTCCGCACCGGCCTGCAGGACAAGCTGGGCGTGGACGTGCACCTGTTCAAGGTGGGCGAGTACAAGTCCGCGGCCGAGCCGTACGTGCTCGACGCCGCCTCGCCGGCCTCCAAGGAAGCCGACCTGTTCTGGATGAACGACGTGTGGCAGCGCTACCTGGCGGACATCGCCAAGGCGCGTCGCCTGGACCCGGCACAGCTGGCCGCCGGCATCGACACGCTGCCGGAAGGCATTGCTGCCGCCGGTGGCGACCTGGCCAAGTTTGCGCTGCAGCAGAAGCTGGTGACCGCGCTGAAGACCCGCGAGGAATTCGAGGATCTGATGATCGAGCGCGGCGTGGCCGACGACGATGCCGACGGTGGTTTCCGCAACGTCGACTTCGGCACCTACCTGGGCCAGCTCGATGCGCGCCGCAACCCGGTGGACTCGCGTCCGCAGGTGGCCGTGGTGGTGGCGGAAGGCGAGATCAGCGGCGGCGACCTGCCGGCCGGCCGCATCGGTGGCGAGTCGACCTCGGCACTGCTGCGTGCCGCGCGTGACGACGAGAACGTGAAGGCGGTGGTGCTGCGCGTGGATTCGCCGGGTGGTGAAGTGTTCGCCTCCGAGCAGATCCGCCGCGAAGTGGTGGCCCTGCAGGCCGCCGGCAAGCCGGTGGTGGTGTCGATGGGCGATCTGGCCGCTTCCGGTGGCTACTGGATCAGCATGAACGCCGATCGCATCTACGCCGATCCGTCGACCATCACCGGTTCGATCGGCATCTTCGGCATGGTCCCGAACTTCAGCCGCGCGCTGGACAAGATCGGTGTGCATACCGACGGTGTCGGTACCACCCGCTTCGCCGGTGCCTTCGATGTCACCCGCCCGATGGATCCGGCCGTGGGCCAGGTCATCCAGACGGTGATCAACAAGGGTTACGCCGACTTCACCGGTCGCGTCGCCGACGCCCGCAAGAAGCCGATCGAGGCGGTGGACGAGGTGGCCCGCGGCCGCGTGTGGAGCGGTGCACAGGCCAAGGAACGCGGCCTGGTCGACGCCTTCGGTGGCCTGAAGGATGCCGTGGCCGACGCCGCCAGCCGCGCCAAGCTGGGCAAGGCCGATGCCTACCGTGTGCGTTACATCGAGAAGGCGGCGACGCCGTTCGCGCAGTTCGTCAGCGGTTTCGCCGGCAGCCGCGCCGGTGCCTGGATGCTGTCCGACTCGGGCATGGCGCGGATGATGCTGGCACGCACGATGCCGGAAGTGGATACGCAGCTGCGTTTCGTCGAGAACGCGGCCCGCGAGAAGGGCAACGGCACGCCGGTGAAGGCGCTGGCGTACTGCTTCTGCGGGTTCTGATCGGCAACGGTGACGAATGAAAACGCCCGGCCCTGGCCGGGCGTTTTCGTTGGTGGGGTCGGATCCCTCTGCCCCGCAAAGGGCTCTGACCCCACAGGTCACTGCGTTGCGTCGGCCTCTGCCTTGCGCTCACGCGCGGCAGCATCGTCCACGGTTTTCTGCACGTCCTTGGCGCGGTCCAGCGGCTCATGCATCGCGCGCGCCATCGCCTGCGGTGCTGGCGGCTTCTCCGGGTTCGGTGTCGGCGGCCGCTGGCAGGCCGCCAGCAGCACGCTGGCCAGCAGGGGCATGGACAGGATCAGGATGCGCATGGCGGCTCTCCGCAGTGGGCGTACCGGCAGTGTCGCATCCTCGGCAGGGGGCGGCCGTGAGCGCGTATCCTTGCCGCATCGAAACACAGCGGGCGCGGCCCGGGAGAACACATGACCCAGCAACGGTGGCGCCTGGACGGCCAGACCGCCCTGATCACCGGCGCCAGCGCCGGCATTGGCCTGGCCATCGCGCATGAACTGGCTGGCTTCGGCGCCGATCTGATGATCGTCGGCCGTGATATCGACATGCTGGAGACCGCGCGCGACGAACTGCTGGACGTGTATCCGCAGATGCAGGTGCATGCGCTGGCCGCCGATGTCTCAGACGACGAGGACCGCCGCCAGATCCTGGACTGGGTGGAGGATCATAGTGATGCCCTGCACATCCTGGTCAACAACGCGGGTGGCAATGTCACCAAGGCGGCGACGGAATACTCCGAGGATGAATGGCGCAGGATCTTCGAGACCAACCTGTTCTCGGCCTTCGAGCTGTCGCGCTACGCGCATCCGCTGCTGGCCCGGCACGCCTCGTCGTCGATCGTCAATGTCGGCAGCGTGTCCGGTCTGACCCATGTGCGCAGCGGCGTGGTCTACGGCATGACCAAGGCCGCGATGCACCAGATGACCCGCAACCTGGCCGTCGAGTGGGCCGAGGATGGCATCCGGGTCAACGCGGTGGCGCCCTGGTACATCCGGACGCGGCGCACGTCCGGTCCGCTGTCGGACCCGGATTACTACGAGGAAGTGATCAACCGCACGCCGATGCGCCGCATCGGCGAGCCGGAGGAAGTGGCCGCAGCCGTGGGCTTCCTGTGCCTGCCGGCGGCCGGCTATGTGACCGGCGAGTGCATCGCGGTGGATGGTGGTTTCCTGCGCTACGGGTTCTGATCTTTCAGCAGGTAGTGCCGGCCGCTGGCCGGCAACTGCACTCATCTGAAGATCCTGTGGTTGCCGGCCAGCGGCCGGCACTACCGGGTGGCCGTCACCCCGGCACCGGGCAGTTGCTGGCCTCCAGCACGCCCTGCAGCCGCTCGCGTTCACTGCGTGCGGCATCGCGGTTCTCCGGGGCGGCGAAGCGCTCACGGCCGCGTGCATCGCGGAAGCGCTGCTGCCAGCTGCCGCAGCGCTGCGTTTCGGGCAGTTCCTCGCAGCGGTCGCGTACCACCTCGCAGCTGGCCGCATTCACCGGCGTGACGCCGCCCAGACCCTGCACCGTCATCAGTTCGCAGCGGCCGGGTGCAGGCTCGTATTCGTGCAGGTAGCCACTGCCCTGGCTGTCGGTGCACTGGAAGATCGGCGGCAGTGGCGGCTTCGGTGGTCCGTCGCCGGCGGCGGCGCGGGCGTCGGCATCGCGCCGCAGCGTCGCGCTGTCGAGGATCTGATTCTCGCCCTCGCGTTCAACCATGCCTGCTTCCATGATCGTGCGCCCTTGGTCCGCGCGCCGTGGCGCCGATGTGGCCGCCGTGCCGGGCGCGGGTTCGGTCACTGCCGGAACCCGAGGGGAAACAGGAGCCGGCGCTGATGAGGGCTCGACCGCGGCAGGTTGCGGACTGGACGGGGCGGGCACGCGCAGCACCTGTTGCTTGCTGCCGGACGGGCACGGCGTGCGCTGCAGGGTAGGGACGTCACTACTGCTGGAGGTACAGCGGTAGATCACACCCTCTTCGGCCAATGCGCTTCCGGGCAGCAGCACCAGGAGCAGCCAGATCACTCTGTTCATGCGCACAGCGTACAGCCTGCGACGGAGTACTGCGCTCAGCGCTCGCAGTCGCGCGACAGGCGTGCGTCGATGCCGCGCTGTTCGTTGCTGATGGCCGTGCGTTCGCTCTGCAGTGCGCTGTTGTAGCGCCGGTCCAGTTCCCAGCGGCGGTCGCGCAGGCGTGCACAGACTTCCTGCGGCGGCAATGCATGGCAGCTGTCGCGGACCAGCACGCTGCCGGCTGGAACCTGCACACCCACGCCCACCGACGGCGGGCGATAGCCCGCACCTTCGCCGATGGGGGTACCGGCCGGCGTGCCGATGGCCGGGCGTGGTCCGGGGTAGGCTGGACCACGATGGCCGTGTGGCAGCCAGACACTGGTCCACAGCGGTACCCAGCGTGGATTGCCTTCGTTGTTGTCGCTGGTATAGCGCCGGCCGTCCTCGCTCACGCATTCGTACATCGGCTGCGGCGGCTGGATGTAGACGTGGCGGACTTCGCGCTCGCGGATGACCGGCGTTTCGCTGGGCGGCGGGGGCGTGGCATCACTGCGCACCACGCGCGGGGCGGGAGCGCGCGGGCGCTGCAGGTCGCGTACTTCCTGGTGGCCACTGTTGCACGGCCTGTCCTGCAGGGCGACGGCACCGTTGCTGGCAACGCAGCGGTAGACACGCACGTCCTCGGCCTCGGCGGCGGGTGCCGTCCACGGCAGCAGCAGGCACAGGCTGAGGGTGGCGCGCAGCAGGGTCATGGCGGCAGGGTGCGTGATTGTCCGCGGCAGCGCAATCGCCGGCTCAGGAGCGCAGCACGTTGCCGCTGAGCGCGTCGCGGATCGGGGTGGGCTGGGCCAGGCCGCCGGTCTGTCCATCGAGGATGCCATCGAGCAGGCGCAGCAGGCGCGGATCCAGCTCTTCGCGGCTGCGGGCTGGTGGCTCGCCGGCCAGGTTGGCGCTGGTGGAGACCAGCGGGCCGCCCCAGGCGCGGCAGAGTTCGGCCACCAGCGGGTGCGCGCTGATGCGCACCGCGATACCGCTGTGTTCGCCGGTGACCCAGGGTTGCGCGCGCGGGCCGGCAGGCAGGATCCAGGTGTTGGCACCGGGCCAGCTGGCCAGCACCGCGCGCTGGCGGGCGTCGGGCAGCGCCTGCAGGCGCACCCAGCCTTCCAGCTGCGCCAACTCGGCGGCGACTAGGATCATGCCCTTCTCGATCGGGCGTTGCTTCAGCCGCAGCACCATGTGCACGGCGGCTTCGTGCGAAGGATCGCAGCCCAGGCCCCAGACCGCTTCGGTGGGGTAGGCGATCACGCCGCCCGCGCGGAGCGTGGCGACAGCAGAGTCGAGGGTGAGTTCTTTCATGGCGGCGACCGGCCCGGCGTGGGCCTTCATTATCCCCCCGCTGCGTGCAGATGGGGTGGACCCTGGCACCCGGTAGTGCCGGTCGCTGGCCGGCATCTGATGCTTATGGAGGGTGCCGGCCAGCGGCCGGCACTACCCCCTCATCCACGCATGGCGTGGACCTACTTCTTGGCGGCCTTCTTGACGGCCTTCTTGGCCGGGGCCTTCTTGGCAGCGGCCTTTTTCGGCGCCGCTTCCTTCTTCACCGCCGCCTTCTTTGCCGGGGCCTTCTTCGCGGCGGCCTTCTTGGCGCCGAAGCCCTTGCGCACCGGCTTGCCGGTTTCTTCCATCAGCTGCTGCACTTCGGCCAGGGTCAGCGATGCCGGCTCGCGATCCTTGGGGATCTTGCCGTTCATCTTGCCGTCGCTGATGTACGGGCCGAAACGGCCGTTCAGCACCTGGATGTCGCTGCCCTCGAACTCCTTGATGATCCGGTTGCGCGCGATCTCTTCCTTCTCTTCGATCAGGAACACGGCGCGGGCCAGGTCGATGGTGTACGGGTCGTCTTCCTTCTTCAGCGAGGCATAGGTGCTGCCACGCTTGGCGAACGGACCGAAGCGGCCGATGCCGACGCTGACCGGCTCGCCCTTGTCCTCACCCAGCGCGCGCGGCATCAGGAACAGTTCCAGCGCGTCTTCCAGCGAGATGGTGTGCATCGACTGGCCGGGGCGCAGCGAGGCGAACTTCGGCTTCTCCTCGGCGTCCTCGGCGGTGCTGCCGATGGCTGCGTAGGGCCCGAAGCGGCCGAGGCGTACGCTGACCGGCTTGCCGGTCTTCGGGTCGGTGCCGAGCTCGCGCGCGCCACTGGCTTCAGCGCGATCAACCGATTCCTTCTTGTCCTCGACCAGTTCCTTGAACGGCTCCCAGAAGCGGGCCATCAGCGGGATCCACTCTTCTTCGCCACGCGAGACGGCGTCGAGCTCGTCTTCGAGTTTGGCGGTGAAGTCGTAGTCCACGTACCGGGTGAAATGGCTGGACAGGAACTTGGACACCGCACGGCCGACGTCGGACGGGCGGAAGCTGCGGCCTTCCATTTCCACGTACTTGCGGAACAGCAGGGTCTGGATGATCGAGGCGTAGGTCGAGGGACGGCCGATGCCGTACTCTTCCAGCGCCTTCACCAGCGCCGCTTCGGTGTAGCGCGGCGGCGGCTGGGTGAAATGCTGTTCGGCCTGGATGCGTTCCAGCGGGATGCGGTCACCGGGCTTCATCGCCGGCAGCTTGCGGCCTTCGTCCTCGTCCTCGGCGCTCTTGCTGTCCTTGCCTTCCTCGTACACGGCCAGGAAGCCGGGCACCACCACGGTCGTGCCGCTGGCGCGGAACACGTGTTCGCTGCCGGCGGACAGATCGACGCTGACGGTGTTGAGGGTGGCCGGAATCATCTGGCAGGCCACTGCACGCTTCCAGATCAGCTCATACAGGCGGCGCTCGTCGTCGGTGAGGAAGCGTGCCACCTGGGCCGGGGTACGCAGGGCCGAGGTCGGGCGCACCGCTTCGTGCGCTTCCTGGGCGTTCTTCGACTTGGTCTGGTAGGTGTTCGGCTGGTCCGGCAGCGAGGCGATGCCGTAGTCGCGGGCGATCACGTCGCGGATCTCGGCCAGTGCGTCCTGCGACAGGTTCACCGAGTCGGTACGCATGTACGAGATCAGGCCGACGGTGCCCTCGTCGCCGATGGCCACGCCTTCATACAGCTTCTGCGCCACCTGCATGGTCTTGCGGGTGGTGAAGCCGAGCTTGCGCGAGGCTTCCTGCTGCAGGGTGGAGGTGGTGAACGGCGGTGCCGGGCGGCGCTTGCGCTCCTTGCTGGCCACGTCGGTGACATGCAGCGAGCCCTGCGCGGCCTGCTGGATGCGCAGGCGGGCGGCCTCGGCGGTGTCGCCGTCGGTGATGGTGAACTGTTCGAACTTCTGCCCGTCCAGCTTGATCAGCTTGGCGTTGAAGTGCTGCGACGGGTGCGCGCACTCGGCGGCGATCGACCAGTACTCGCGGGCGATGAAGGCTTCGATCTCTTCCTCGCGCTCGACGATCATGCGCAGCGCCGGGCTCTGCACGCGGCCGGCGGACAGGCCGCGCTGGACCTTGCGCCACAGCACCGGCGACAGGTTGAAACCGACCAGGTAGTCCAGCGCGCGGCGCGCCTGCTGGGCGTCGACCAGGTCGCTGGCGATCGCGCGTGGCTGGCTGATGGCTTCCTTGATGGCGCGCGGGGTGATCTCGGTGAACACCACGCGCTGCATCGGCTTGTCCTTGACCAGCCCGCGTTCCTTCAGGATCTCGGCGATGTGCCAGCTGATCGCTTCACCCTCGCGATCCGGGTCGGTCGCCAGCAGGATGTCGTCGGCGCCCTTGGCGGCTTTGGCGATTGCATCGACGTGCTTCTCGTTCTTGTCGATGACGTCGTAGTGCATGGCGAACCCGTTGTCCGGGTCGACTGCGCCTTCCTTCGGAATCAGGTCACGCACATGCCCATACGAGGCCAGGACCGTGTAGTCCTTGCCGAGGTATTTGTTGATCGTCTTGGCCTTGGCCGGCGATTCGACGATGAGCAGGTGCTTGGGCATGGCAGCAGGGTCTGTGGGGCGAACCGTGGGGAAGGGGCCGCTAGGGTGGAGCAAACGGCCGCATTAGTGAAGCGGCCACGGGCAAATCCATAAACTGAACGCCCGGTAATGTGCCGGGCGTTCAGGTTTCACCTTGTTAGAGGAATCACGCCCGGCCAGCCCCTGTCAAGCAGCCAGTCGTGAGGATGGCCGTTCAGGAGGCCATCTTGGCGATGAAGCCGACCGCGAATACCAGCAGGGCCAGGCCCACCAGCGACAGCAGGCCGGTCAGCACCAGTACCAGCACGGTGACCGTTCCCAGCTCCCGGCGCTGCAGCTGCGGCTGGTCGGTGTAGGCCCAGCGGTCGACCACCAGGGTGTCGCAGATCATGTCGTGCAGGCCCTGCTTGCGCTCGGTGAACGCCGCCATCAGGAAGCCGATGCCGAGGGTGAAGCTGCTCAGCAGCATGGCCCAGTAGCGACCAAATGCGCGGCCCTTGGTCAGGCGTTCGCCATTGCTGCGCACGACCTTGATGCCGACCGCCATCTTGCCCAGCGTGGCGCCACCCTTCGAGGCATGGAACCAGGTGTAGTACGCCATGCCGATGGCGAAGTTGATCAGTGCGCTGGACAGCTGGGCGACCACTTCGATGGCCGATTCGCCGCTGCCCACCGCGCCCATGCTGGCGCCGAGCACCACGCCGAGGATGGCGCCGATGATGCTGCCCGGGATGACCAGCACGAAGTAGTCGATCATGTAGGCCGCTACGCGCTTCCAGAAGCCGGCATAGACCACCTCGCCCCCCATCACCGGCTGGGCATGGCCGCCGCCGCCGAGCGCCGCAGGGGCGCTGTAGGGCGAACTGCTGAGGGCGCCGGTGCCCGGCAGTGGCGCCGTACCGTTGTCGATGGCGGCATAGTCGCCACGCAGGTCGAAGCCGCCGCTGGCGGTGGCCGTGCTGGCGTCAGCCAGTGTCTGCAGTCCGAGTTCGTCGACCACCTGGCGCAGCGCAGCCCACTGCGCCATGCCTTCGCGCCAGACCAGGGTGTCCAGGTTCAGTTGGCCGCGCTGGAAGCGCTGGCGGATCTCCTCGACCGGCAAGGGCCCCTGGCGTTGCTGTCCTTCTGCGTAATACCACTCAGTCATTGCATGTTCCCTGTTGGATCGTCCTTGGAGGTGCCGGTGTGTGCGCGGTTCAGCCGCGGCACGACGGCGGCAGGTACTTGTCGTCGCTTTCGCCGCTGCATTCCCAGCGGCCACTGTCGCGATCGTATTCCAGCCACAGCAGATCGCCATCGAGGCTCTTGCCGGGCAGCGCCAGGGTGGCTTCGATGCCGCAGTGGCCGTTGTTGAAGCGGCCGATGTTCACCGCCGAGAGACCGACCTGGGTGAAGTCGCCAGGGGCCGGGAAGCCAGCGTCGTTGGCACCGGGGCAACGGCCTTCGTCATCGGCGAAATGCTGCACCTGGTCCTTCAACGGCTGCAGCGCGGCCACTGCGCCGGCAACCTTGGCGCGCACGGTGTAGTCCTTGTAGGCGGGCAGGGCGATGGCGGCCAGGATGGCCAGGATTGGTACCAGCACCAGCAGCAGGCCGCCGCCGATGATCGCAGTGAGGGCGCAGCCGGACAGCTTCTTCTTCGGTGGCGGCAACACGCCGGCCGGCGGGGTGGCGGCATACGGCGTGGACGGCGGCAGCACCGGCGGCTGCGGCGGAGGCGGTGCCGCCGGTGCCTGTTCCGGTTCCGGTTCCGGCTCGATGGTTGGTGCGGAAGCGTCGAGTGCCGGCACGATCAGGCCGAGTTCGTCCACCACGGTGCGCAACGGCTGCCATTGCGGCAGGCCGTCGCGCCAGACCAGGGTGTCCAGGGAGATCTGGTTGTTGCGGAACAACTCGACCAACTGTTCCGCCGGCAGCGGACCCTGCTGCCGGTTGCCTTCTGCATGGAACCACTCGCTCACGGGGACGCTCCTGAATGCGCTATGCCCCCAAGTGTACGGTCAGTGCAGGGGTTCTGGCTCGTCCATGAACATCTGCGTCTCCATCCAGGCGTACGCCGCTTCGGAGCCGGGCTGGTTGAACAGCACCATCAGCACGACCCACTTCAGGTCGTCCAGGTCCAGTTCGTCCTGGTCCAGGGCCATGGCCCGGTCCAGCACCAGCTCGCGCTGGTCGGCGTCGAGGATGCCGTGCTGTTCCAGGTACAACAGGAAACCACGGCATTCCACGTCCAGCTTGTCCAGCTCGGGGCCGTGGTAGACGCGCACGGGGCCATCGACCCGCGCCTGGGCCACGCTCGGCCGCTGCGCGGCCAGGGCATCGAGCCAGTCGAACGCCTTGTTGATCTCGGTTGGGCTGAAACCGGCCTGGATCAGGCCGTTCTGAAGCGAATCGCGGTCACGGATCAGGTCCGCATCTTCGCTGAAATAGTGTTCAAACAGGTACAGCAGTACGTCCAGGATGCTCTCTTTCATTGCCCCTCGGCCTGCGTCGCGCGACGCTGTGGAGGTGAAGAAACTAGGGAGTTCGACAGTAGCGGCCGTGTACGCACACCACGATTCCCGCCAGTTCCATGGCCAGCAGCATGGAGGACACCTGGGGCGCCGTCAATCCACAGCGCGTGATCAGTGAATCCATACCGCTTGGGTTGTGGTCCAGGGCCCGCCACAAGCACTGGTAGTCAGGGTCGTCGGCCCAGCGCGCCGGCAGGAGCGCCGGCGGTGCCTGTTCAGTGGGGGTGGCGAGCCGTGATTGCAAGCCCGGCAACTGCTGGCGAAGGGCGGGGGCCAGCAGTTCAAGGACCTCCTCCGGGCGCTCGACCAGTGCCGCACCCTCGCGGATCAACCGGTGGCAGCCCGCCGCGCGTGGGTTGAGTACCGAACCGGGCAGGGCGCAGACCTCGCGGCCGGCCTCGGCGGCCAGGCGCGCGGTGATCAATGCGCCGGAGCGCTGGGCGGCCTCGACCACCACCGTCGCCAGCGCCAGCCCGGCCACCAGGCGGTTGCGGGCTGGAAAGTGACCGGGGCGTGCCGGTGTGCCCGGCAGGTACTCGCTGAGCACCGCGCCTTCGGCGGCGATGCGGGCCTGCAGCCGGGCATGGTTGTCCGGATAGGTCCGGTCCGGGCCGGTGCCGATCACCGCCACGGTGCAGCCACCGGCGTCCAGCGTGGCCTGGTGAGCGGCCGCGTCGATGCCTGCCGCCAGTCCGCTGGTCACCGCCAGGCCCGCTTCGACGAAGCAGCCAGCAAACCGGGCGGCCAGCGCGCGTCCGCCTGGCGTCGGCGAGCGGCTGCCGACCAGCGCCACCGAGGGGCGCCAGGCAAGGCTGGGGTCGCCGGCGATGAACAGCGCCAGAGGCGGGTTGGGCACATCCAGCAGGGGGGGAGGGAATCCCGGATCGGTGAAGGCCAACAGGTGGTGGTTGTCGTCATCCAGCCAGCGCCGTGCGGCTGTCCATGCCCGGATATCGGGGTGTTCCAGCGCGGCGCACTGCTCCGGCGTGCAACCGTGTGCGCGCCAGGTCGCAGTGCCTTGCGCGATGGCGGCTTCCGCACCGCCTGCGGCCTGCAGCAGGGCCCGTCGGGGCGCCAGTGCGCCTCCCGCCATCAGCAGGCGCAGCAGCGCCTCATATGCATGCGTGGTCATCCCCCACTATCGGCCGCACACAACAAAGGCGCCCTAGGGCGCCTTCGCATGTGACTGTCAGGTTTTGCCGGAGGTGCCTGCCGGCCGGTGGCTGGCACTCCCTGCGGTGGCCGGGGCAGCCCGGCAACCGCTACTTCGCGTCCGGGTGCAGCGCGTTGTAGCCCACCCGCACCGGCTTCACGCCCTGCATCACCAGCGCGTAGCTGACATTGTCGAAGGTGCGGAACACCATCGCGTGCGCGGCATATTCGTCCGGCAGCGAGACCCGGCCCGCGCCGGTGCTGAGCGAGTCGTCCATGCGCGACGAGGTCGGGTACTTCATGCGGTGCGCCACGTGGCGGCCGGGGCGCCACAGCGAGAACACGGTGCCGTTGTCCACACCCTGGGCGCGACCTGCGGAAATCGCGATCACGTCGCGCGGGCCACCGGCGGTGAACATGTCGGTCACCGCCAGTACGCGCACGTCCACGCCCTCGACACCCGCGGCGGGCACGTGGGGCACGAACTGCAGGTCGTACGGCTTGGCTTCGACCGGCACCAGGCGGTCGCCGGCGCGCACTTCGCGGCCACCGACGTTCTTGTCCAGCACCAGCGTGGAGGCCTCGACCTTGCCGCCGGCGATCTGGGTGATGGTGCCGGTGGCGACCTGGGCCAGCTCGTAGCCGAGCACGCCACGCCGTGCGTTGGGGGCGTTGTAGGCCTTCCACAGGTTGCCGCTGCCGGGGGTGACGTCGCCATTGGCGGTCAGGTCCTCGGTCGGCTTGGGCTGGGCGTAGCGCACGGTCGGGCGTACCACGGCCCAGCGCTGGCCCACCTGGGCATCGGCCAGGCGCACGTAGACGGTGTCGCCACCGGACACGCGCAGGCGGCTGTCCTCCAGGCCGACCACGTAGGGCAGCTGCTTGACGCTGTCGACCACGCTCAGCTGCTTCAGGAACGGCTCGACCTGGGCCAGCGGAATGGCGTCGATCGGGGCCTCCTGGCGCGGGCCGGGCCGGGCCGCCACGGTCACCCGGTCCAGATAGGCCAGGCTGAGTACGTCACCGGGATAGATCAGGTGCGGATTGGCGATCTGCGGATTGGCCTGCCAGATCTCCGGCCACAGCCACGGCTTCTGCAGGAAACGTGCGGCGATATCCCACAACGTGTCCCCTTTTCGGACCACATAGGTGTCCGGGTGCCCGCCATTCACTTCCACGGCGGTAGCATAGGCAGCCACGGTCAGCATCGCCGCGGCGACGACCGTACGAAAACGAAGCAACATAGGTGTGAAGCCCTGATTCCCCAACAGGTCCGCGCACTATAGTCCAGAAACCGGGGCGCAAGGCAAGCGTTGGAGCTAGAATCTGCGACGTATGCCGGCGTGCCGGCCCCCTATCCGGAAACAGCCATGGCCCTTCTCCCCATTCTCGAGTTCCCCGATCCGCGCCTGCGCACCAAGGCCGCGTTGATCGAAGCCGCCGAAGTCACCACGCCGGCCTTCCAGGAACTGATCGACAACATGTTCCAGACCATGTACGACGCCCCGGGCATTGGCCTGGCCGCCACCCAGGTGGACGTGCACAAGCGCTTCATGGTCATCGATGTCAGCGAAGAAAAGAATGAACCGCATGTGTTCATCAACCCGGAAATCGTCGCCAAGGACGGAGGCCGGGTGTACCAAGAGGGCTGCCTGTCGGTCCCGGGCATCTTCGCCGACGTGACCCGCGCCGACACCATCACCGTGAAGTACCTGGACCGCAATGGCCAGCAGCAGGAGCTGGAAGCCGGCGAAGTGCTGGCCACCTGCATCCAGCACGAGATGGATCACCTGGACGGCAAGCTGTTCATCGACTATCTGTCGCCGCTCAAGCGCGAGATGGTGCGCAAGAAGCTGGCCAAGCAGCGCAAGCACGTGGCGTGATCGCCAATCCGGGCCGCCCTTCGGGTGGCCCGTGCCTGCGCGACGCGCGCGGGCTGTACGGCGCCGGCCGACGGCGCCGTTTTCTTTCCTGCACGAATCCATCCTGCAAGTGGGGTAGCCATGAGGATTGTCTTTGCCGGTACGCCGGAATTCGCGGTGTCATCGCTGCGCGCGGCTGCGCGCCATCACGAGGTCGTGGCCGTCTACACCCAGCCTGATCGCCCGGCCGGGCGCGGCCGTGGCCTGGCGCCGTCGCCGGTCAAGCTCGAAGCCGTGGCCCGCGGCATTCCGGTCTACCAGCCGGAGTTGCTGAAGGGTGAAGCCGCCCAGCAGCAACTGCGCGACCTGCAGCCGGACCTGATGGTGGTGGTGGCCTACGGCCTGATCCTGCCCAAGGCGGTGTTGGCCATTCCGACCCATGGCTGCTGGAACGTGCATGCCTCACTGCTGCCGCGCTGGCGCGGTGCCGCGCCGATCCAGCGTGCGATCCAGGCCGGTGACGCAAAGACCGGTGTGTGCCTGATGCAGATGGAGGCCGGCCTGGATACCGGCCCGGTGCTGCTGCACCAGGAGCTGCCGATCGCCGCCACCGATACCGGTGGCCAGCTGCACGACAAGCTGGCCGAGCTGGGCGCACAGGTGCTCTCCGACGGCCTGGGCCTGCTGCGCGCCGGCATCAAGCCGATCGCGCGACCGCAGCCGGAACAGGGCGTGACCTACGCACACAAGCTGGACAAGGCCGAAGCGAAGCTGGACTGGGCGCAGGATGCAGGCGCGCTGGCGCGCACCGTGCGCGCGTTCAATCCGTGGCCGATCGCCGAGGCGACGCTGGCCGGCGAACGCGTGCGCATCCATGGCGCGGTGGCGCTGGAGGCGGACCACGGCCAGGCACCGGGTACGGTGCTGGCCGCCGGCCGCGATGGCATCGACATCGCCTGTGGCCAGGGCGCTCTGCGCCTGCGCGTGCTGCAGCGTGAAGGCGGCAAGGCGATCACCGCCGCCGACTACCTCAACGCTCGCCGCGACCTGCGCGTGGGAGCGTAAGCGGTGTCGAAGCAGAACGATTTTTCCATCGCCAAGGCGGCGCCGGGCGCGGCGACGCGCATGCTGGCCGCACGCGTGCTGGCCCAGGTGTTCACCCGTGGCCGTTCGTTGAAGGCAGAGCTGGCCTGGGCATTGCCGAAGCTGGCCGACAGCCGCGACCGCGCGCTGCTGGAAGCACTGTGTTTCGCTGTCCTGCGTCGCCGCAGTACCTATGACGCTGCCTTGCAGGCATGGATGCAGAAGCCGCTGTCGGCGCGTGACGCCGATCTGCGCACGCTGCTGATGGTCGGCTTCGCCCAGCTGGACGTGCTGGAGCTGCCGGCACACGCGGCGCTGTCGGCCACCGTCGATGCGGCACGCGCGCTGGGTCGCGAGCGCCAGGCGGGCCTGGTCAATGCGATCCTGCGCCGCGCGCAGCGCGAGGGTTTCCCGGAGCAGCCTGCACGCGACGCCTTCCCGGACTGGCTGGCCGATGCGATCGAGCGCGATTGGCCGGCGCAGGCCGAGGCGATCTTCAACGCCAGCCTGCAGCCGGCACCGCTGTGGCTGCGCGCCAACCGCCAGCATGGTGGTCGCGACAAGGTGCTGGCCACGCTGTCCGACGCCGGCATCGGCGCCGAAGCCAGTGCGCTCTGCACCGACGCATTGCGCCTGGCGGCCCCCGTTGCCGTGAACCAGTTGCCTGGCTTCGCAGACGGTGCGCTGTCGGTGCAGGACCTGTCGGCGCAATGCGCGGCCGATGCGCTGGCGCCGGTGGCCGGTGCGCGCGTGCTGGATGCCTGTGCGGCACCGGGCGGCAAGTCGGCGCACCTGCTGGAGCGTGACCCCAGCCTGCGCCTGCTGGCGCTGGATATCGACGCGCGCCGGCTGGCCCGTGCACGCGACACCTACACCCGCACCGGGGTGGGCGAGCATGCACAGACGCTGGTTGCCGATGCCAGTGATCCCGGTTCGTGGTGGGACGGCGTGCCGTTCGACGCGATCCTGCTGGATGCACCGTGTTCAGCCACCGGTGTGATCCGTCGCCAGCCGGACGTGATGTTCCATCGCCGTGCGGAAGACATCGACGCGCTGGTCGGCGTGCAGGCGCGCCTGCTGGAAGCCTGCTGGTCGATGCTGCGGCCGGGTGGCGTGCTGCTGTATGCCACCTGTTCGATCCTGCGTGCCGAGAACATCGATCAGGTGCGCGCGTTCCTGAAGTGGCATCCGGACGCCGTGGCGCAGCCGTTGGGTGACGAGTTCGGCGTGGATTGCGAAGGCGTGGCACGCCAGCGACTGCCGGGTGACAACGATGCTGACGGTTTCTTCTACGCGCGTCTGATAAAAGCAGCCTGACCCCCGCTGCCGTTTCGAGTCCCATGCTGAAAACCCACGCGTCGCGCCAGACGTGGTTGTTCGTGCTGATGGCCCTGCTGGTGCTGGGGGCCGGTCTGGGCCTCCGTGATCCGTGGCCCTCGGATGAGCCACGTTTCGCGCTGGTGGCCAAGCAGATGGTCGACAGCGGTTACTGGTTGTTCCCGCATCGCGGCCCCGAACTGTATTCGGACAAGCCGCCGATGCTGATGTGGTGGCAGGCCACGCTGTACAGCCTGGTCGGCCACTGGCGGGTGGCGTTCCTGCTGCCCTCCTTGCTGGCTGCGCTGGGCACGCTGTGGTGCGTGGTCGACCTCGGCCGCCGCCTGTGGACGCGGCAGGTGGGGCTGTACGCGGGCTGGGCACTGCTGTTCGCGCTGCACTTCACCTTCCAGGCGAAGAAGGCGCAGATCGATCCGCTGGTGGTGCTGTTCATCACCCTGGCCAACTACGGCCTGCTGCGCCATCTGCTGCTGGGTCCGGCCTGGCGCTGGTGGTGGCTCGGCTGGTTCTTCGCCGGCATCGGGGTGATCACCAAGGGCGTAGGCGTGCTGGCGCTGATGATGATCGCGCCGGCCGCAATCGCATCCATGCTGCATTGGCCGCGGGTGCGCCTGCATGTGCGCGACCTGCGTTTCTGGCTGGCACCGCTCGTCTTCCTGCTGGCGGTGTCGTTGTGGCTGGCGCCGATGCTGCTGGCCGGCCTGGCCACCGGCTCGGAGCCGTACCGCGCCTACATGGACGACATCCTGTTCCGGCAGACTGCGCGGCGCTATACGCAGTCCTGGGACCATCACCAGCCGTGGTGGTATTTCCTGGCGATCATGCCGTCGATGTGGATTCCCGCGTTCCTGCTGCTGCCGTGGGCAGTTCCGGCCTGGTTCCGGCGGCTGCGTCGGCGCGATGCGCGCTACCTGCTGCCGTTGGCCTGGTGGCTGCTGGTCGTGCTGTTCTTCTCCATTCCGCACGGCAAGCGCGACGTCTACATCCTGCCGGCATTGCCGATGTTCTGCCTGGCGTTGGCGCCGTTGCTGCCCGGGCTGCTGAGGCGGCGCGACGTGCAGCGCGTGCTGGGCGCTTTCACCATGGTGCTGGCATTGGCGCTGGGCCTGGTCGGTGCGCTGGCGCTGCTGGGTGATCCCGGTTTCGAAGTGCGCCTCACCCATGGCCGCGGGCTGCTTCCCGGCGCCACCGATGCGCTGGCCTGGGCGGCGCTGGCGATGGCGATCTGGGCGGCCCTGAGCCTAGGGGTGTGCGGGCGCCGGCGTCGGCACGTGGCCCTGGTTTCCAGCCTGGCCGGGGTCTGGGTGCTGTACAGCCTGGTCGGTTATCCGGTGTTGAACGATTCCAGCTCGGCCCGTGGCCTGATGCGTGAAGTCAGCGCACGCATCGGCCCGCAGGCCGAGCTGGGACTGGTGGCATGGAAAGAGCAGAACCTGCTGATGGCCGATCGCCCGGCGGCCACCTTTGGATTCGAAGCGCGTTGGCATGAACAGCTGCAGGCGGCCGTGCGCTGGCAGCGGCTGGTTCCGCAGCAGCGCTGGCTGCTGGTGAACGAGGATGCGATGCAGGCCTGCATTGATCGTGCGCGGGCCGAGATGGCGGGCATTTCCAATCGTCGCCGCTGGTGGCTGGTGCCTGCCGACGCGGTTGCAGGCACCTGCCGGCCGTCGGCGGCGGAACTCGAGCACGAGCGCCGCCTGCAGGGACCCGGGATCGCCGATTGAGCGTTCGGGCAACGCGGCTCAGGTGCTGGCCAGGGCGGCGTGGTAGCTGGCCAGCGTGGCGTCGGCGAATGTCTGCAGGCCGAACTCCCGCTGTGCATGGCGGCGTGCTGCACGTCCGTGTTCCGGCAGCGCATCGCGCTGTGCGTACAGCGTCTGAACCTGTGCGGCGATGGCGTCGATGTCGCGGGTGGCAACCACCCAGCCATCGACACCTGGTTCGATGTTCTCCGGCAGGCCCGCATAGTCGCTGACCAGCATCGGCTTGCCGCTGGCCATCATTTCGCGGCAGGCGAAGGAGATCGTCTCGACGTCATGGGACAGTACGAAGCCAGCGTCGCCGGCAGCGATCAGCACGCGGGTATCGGCCAGCAGGCCTGTGAAGTGCACCTGTGCGGCGACCTCGCCCAGCGCCTGCACCTGTTCGCGCTGCTGCGCGCTGGGCAGGTGGCCGGCCACGGCCATGTGCACGTGCGGACGCACCGCATCGGGTAGCCGCGCGATGGCCTTGGCCAGGTCGATCCAGCCTTTGTAATCGTCGGTGCCGGCGTTGCTGACCAGCACCAGCGCCTGTGGATCCTGCGTCCATTGCTGGCGCAACGCGCAACCGGTGCCGGCCGGCTGTGGCGAGTAACGCTCGAGGTCCACGCCGTTGCGGACGACGTCGATCGGGCAGCGACGGTACGGGCCCTGTTCCAGCAGGCGCTTGGTGTCGGCCGATACTGCGATCACGCGGTCGGTGGCCAGGCGGGCACGGAAGGCGTTGCCCAGGGTGTTGGTCGGCTTGCTGTTGTGCTTGGTGAGGATGATCGGCGGGCGGCGCATGCCGAGCAGGCCCTGCATCACGAAGCGGTGGTCACGTGCACCGTTGACGTGGATCAGGTCGATGCCTTCTTCGCGCACCAGCCTGCGCAGCGCGCGCTGTTCGGCCAGCTGCCGGGGCAGCGTTGGCAGGCCGCTGCCGAACGCAATCGGCAGTGTGCGGGCGATGCCTTCATCGGCCATGGTCCGCAGCAGGCGGCTGTCGGCCGGTGCGGCGACATGGAGCGTGTGCTGGCCATGCAGGGCCCGCGCCAGCGAGACGATGTACGTGGTGTGACCGCCACCGTCGCCGTAGTGGAAGTTGGTGTACAGGATTTTCATGGGGGGTCTTCAGGCAACGCCCGCGCAGTGTGACACAGCGTGGTCAAGGCCGGTCCGCGGAAGGCGCCGGGTCGGCCACCGCCTGTCCATTGCCCAGCATCCACAACATGATGGTCTTCTGCCGCACGTAGTTGGCCCGTACATAGGCGTAGACCAGACCGTGCCAGCCATCGCGGAAGCCGCCGCGGAACAGGAATCCGCGCCAGAACCGCCAGGCCGGGGCCAGCACCAGCTTGCCCAGTGTGGCCCGCTTGCCGCGCGCGAACTCGTGCTCGGCCATCATCCGCGCGTACTTCTCGGTCTTGGCCAACTGCTGCTGCAAAGACCGGTACGGGTAGTGGATCAGGTCGCCGGGCAGGGTGCCCACGCTGCCGTCGACGCTGGCGGCCTCGTGGATCTCGCGCTTGCCGCGCCAGCCCCCGCGGCGGCGGTCGAACAGGCGCATCACCCGGTCCGGATAGGCATTGCCATGGCGCAGGAACTTGCCGAAGTACTCCGACAGGCGTGCGAAGCGATAGCCGGCATGGCCGGCGAAGCCGCCGTCACGGACCTGTTCGATGGCCGTGCGCAGCGCCGGGCTGATCCGTTCGTCGGCATCCAGGCACAGCACCCAGTCGTGGCGGGCCTGCTCGACGCAGAACGCCTTCTGGCTGCGGAAGCCGTCGAACGGGCGCTGCAGCACGCGGGCACCGGCGGCCTCGGCGATGGCTACGGTGGCATCGGTGGAATACGAGTCCACCACCACGATCTCATCGCAGAAGGCCAGCGAGGCCAGGCAGTCGCCGATGCGCCCGGCTTCGTTGAACGCGATAATGCACGCCGAGATGCGAGGCCGTTCGATGGGAGCGGTCGTGGAGGACATGATGGCCGGGTACCTGTTGTTTGCGACGGAGCGTTATGCGCTGCCTATTCTCGCCCCGTTGGCGCAGGCCTTGCACGCCTCCGGGCAGGAGGTGGCGGCCTGGTTCGAAGGCGGCGCGGCTGGCAGCAGCCTGCCGGGGGTGCCCAACATCGGCCTCAAGCAGGCCCTGGCGATGCGTCCGCGGGCGGTGTTCAGCGCGGCCAACTGGGTGCCGACATTCCTGTCCGGGGCCAAGGTGCAGCTGTTCCATGGCTTCAACGTGGAGAAGCGGGACAGCGCGCGCGGCCACTTCCGGGTGCGCGGCATGTTCGACCTGTACTGCACGCAGGGCCCGGCCACCACCGCGCCGTTCCGGGAGATGGCCAGCCTGCAGGGCCACTTCGCGGTGGCCGAGACCGGCTGGCCGAAGCTGGACCCGCTGTTCCGCGATGACGGTGGCGAGAGTTCCGCGCTGCGCGCACCGGCCGGAGACCGCCCGGTGATCCTGTTCGGCTCGACCTTCACTGAACGGTTGAGTGCGGCCCCACACCTGCATGCGCAGATCGCCGCTGATATCGCCGCCGGCGACCACTACTGGCTGCTGACCCTGCACCCGAAGTGCCCGCCGGAACTGTTCGAACGCTACCGCGCGCTGGCCGGTGCCAATGCCCGCTTCATCGAGCCGGAACAGGTGATGGCCGCGCAGCGTGCCGCCGACGTGCTGGTCTCGGATACCTCGTCGATCGTTTCGGAGTTCATCGTCCAGCACAAGCCGGTGGTGACCTTCCGCAACCGCGTGCCCAAGCCGCACATGATCGACTTCGATGATCCTGCGCAGCTGCCGGCGATGCTGCAGCGCGCGCTGCACCCGGACGCCGTGCTGCAGGCGGAGATCGTGCGCTACGCCGACGCCATCCACCCTTACCGCGATGGCCGCTCCAGCGAACGGGTGATCGCGGCCACCGAGGATTTCCTGTCCGGTGAAATGGGTGCGTTGCGGCGCAAGCCGTTCGGCAGCTGGGTGCGCGATCTGCAGATCCGCAAGGACCTGGGGTATTGGGGCCCGTCGCAGCGCTGAAGCCTCGCTGACCCCGCTCGCGGTAGTGCCGGCCGCTGGCCGGCAATCTCGGTAATGTCGGCGGATGCCGGCCAGCGGCCGGCACTACCTGTTTCAAGGCCGGGGTGCGCGGTGCCCCATCACCAGCGCAGCTTGCGCCGAGCCAGTGCCGCGGCCAGCTGCTCCATCACCTGCTGGGCCTGTGCCTGCGGCAGATGGTGCAGGGTCAGCGCCACATCGCCGTGCGCGCCGGCGGTATCCAGCTGCAGGCTGCTGGTGCCGAGCAGCTTGTCCAGCGGCGAGCGTTGCAGGCGCAGTCCCTGCACCTTGTCCAGTTCGGCCCAGCGCCACCAGCGCTTCCACCAGCCGCCCCGCACCGCCACGTAGTGGTCATCCAGATACCAGCCCATGCGTGCCATCTGCCGGTGCGCGACCAGCAGCGCCACCGGCAGCCACGCCAGCACCAGCAGGCCCCATGGGCCCCAGCGCCAGTACGCGGCCGCCGCCAGCAGCGGCACCAGCACCAGCGCACCCAGGCACAGCCGCCACCAGCCGCGCTGCGGAACGGACTGCCACTGCGCCGGTGGCCATTGCAGCTGTGGCAGCAGATGCTGCACCAGCTCCGTGCAGCGCTCGCTCGACGCCAGTGGCGCGAGTTCGCGCAGGGCGCGGTCCTCTTCGCGCGAGGGGCCACCGGCGGCGCTGTCGATACGCAGCTGGCGCAGCCCGAACCAGCGCGGCAGAGTGCCTTCGCGCAGCGTCCAGGCCTGGATGCGACGACGCGCCACGCTGCTGCGGGTGCGGCTGAGCAGGCCGGCCGAAACGGTCAAGCGGCGATCCTGCTCGCTGAGCGTAAAGCCGTGGTAGCGCAGCAGGGTCAGCACCACCGACAGCAGGCGCAGCCCCAGCCAGCCCACCAGCAGCGCGGCGGCCAAGAGCAGGAACGCGCCGGTTACGCCGGGATGCAGGTGGCTGGCATAGCCGAAGGCCTCGCGGCCACCACGCTGGATGGCATCGTCCATCACTGGCCGCGGCACGGTCTGGAACAGCACGCCGAACGCGGCCAGCGCCAGTGCCCAGCCACGGTTGGAGAGCAGGCCCATGCGCACCACGTCCCAGCTCGACAGGCGCAGCAGCACGTGCTCGCTGTCGACCTCGGCAATGGGCGGCGCATCAACGGCGTCAACGGCCTGTGGCGCCTGTCCACGCTGGCGTACCAATCGCTCCAGCGCCAGCGCCTGGTCCAGCTTCAGCACCCGCATCTCGGCTTCCGGACGCACGCCACCGGCCGACTCCAGGCGCAGTTCGGCCACGCCGAACAGGCGATGCAGCGGGTTCTGCCGTACTTCCACGTTGTGGATGCGCGCGAACGGGATCTCGCGGCGGTTGCGCGCCAGCAGGCCGCTGCGCACGGTGATCGCATCGCTGCCGATGCGGTAGCGGTAGCTGAGGTACTGCAGCACCGACACCAGCACCAGCGCGACGATCGCTGCCAGTGGAATCAGCTGCGCCCACATTGGATCGCGGTCGCCGCGCTGGCCGAATACCAGCAACGCCACCAGCGGCAGGAAGTAGTGGCGCAGCTGCATCAGCAGCACGAACAGCCACGACCACGGATGCAGGCGATGGTCCTCGCCACCGGCAGGCAGCGATGCGGGCAGGGGCGGCGGCAGGCTCACAGGGCGTCGGCGTCCTGGTCGAGCTGGTGCGACAGGGTGTCACGCAGGCGCTCGGCATCGGCCTCGTCCAGGCCGCTGACGGTCACCGCGCTCATGCGGGTACCGGCGGTGTGCACGATCAGCGTGGCCAGCCTGGCACGGCGTTCCAGCGGGCCCCGGCGCAGGTCCAGGTGCTGTACGCGCGAAATGGGGACGCGCGTTTCCAGCTGCCACATCAGGTCGCGGCGCAGGCCCAGCCCTTGGGCATCCAGCCGCCAGCGGGTGCGGGTCAAGCGCCGGCGGCCGAGCCAGGCGCCGAAGACGATGCCGATCAGCAGCCCAAGGGCGGCCGTCCACAGGCCGCCGGGCAGGTCGAAGAACCACGCGGCTGCGGCCAGCGGCAGGCCCGGCACGAACAGGCCGCCGAAGGCGCCTTCCAGTGCAGCGAGGCGGGCAGCGCGTTGCGGCAGCGACTGCCAGGCATCGGTGGGCGAGGAGGGCGGGGGAACGTCGGTCACGCGGGCTCCGTCAGGTGGCAGGGCGGGCGGTGGCGGCCGTGGCCGCACCGCGCAGACGGTAGCAGGTCGGCTGCGTTACTGGGCAGCCTGGATCAGCGCGTCCACATCCAGCATGTGGCCTGCGCGATCAGCCTTGGTGCGCAGGTAATGCTCGTTCTCGGCGGTGATCTCGCCGGTGACCGGAATGCAGTCCAGCACCTCGATGCCAGCGTTGCGCAGGCGCTGTGCCTTGGTCGGGTTGTTGCTGAGCAGGGCCACGCGCGAAATGCCCAGGCCACGCAGCATCGCCACCGCACTGCCGTAGCGGCGCTCGTCGGCACCGAAGCCCAGCTGTGCATCGGCATCGATGGTGTCCAGGCCGTCGTGCTGGTAGCCGTAGGCGCGCATCTTGGCGGCAATGCCGGTGCCGCGTCCTTCCTGGTCCAGGTACAGCAGCACACCGCCGCCCAGTTCCTTCAGCTTGCGCAGGCCACGCCGCAGCTGGTCGCCGCAGTCGCACTTCAGCGAACCGAACAGGTCGCCGGTCAGGCACGAGGAGTGCACGCGCACAGGCACCACTGCCGACAGGTCCGGTTCGCCGACGATGATCGCGACCTGGTCGCGCTGGGCCACGCCGCCGCGGAACACCGCGAAGGTGGTCATGCCGACGTCGCGCAGCGGTACCGGCGAACGTGCCACCAGTTCGTAATCGTGGGCCGCATGGGCAGCGCCTTCGGCCAGGTCGCACAGGGCCACTTCGGCAGCACCGTCAAAGGTGCGGTCTTCGGCGTCCAGGCGCACCGCCACCATTGCCGGCAGCAGCAGGCCGAGGCGGGCCAGTTCCACCGCGCCGGCATCGAAGGCGTCACCCGCGCTCCAGCCGTCCGGCATCGGGCCCGGCTCGCGCAGGTAGCCCAGCGAGGGCAGCGCATCGAAGGCAACACCCGCCAGCGGCAGGCGTGCTCCTTCCGGGGCCTCCACGCCGAGCACGCGGGCGCGGGTGGCGGTCAGGAACAGGTAGTGGCGCTCGCACGCGGCGCTGGCGAACGTGGCGAAGCTGCTGGCGGTGGCGCTGTCCAGTGCGATCACCGCCAGGCGCTGGCCCTGACCATCGTGGAGTAGCACCGGGCGACCGGCGCGCAGTTCGGCCACCGCGCGTTCGCAGCGGATCGCGGCGGGATCGCCGAACAGGGAAGGGGCAGCAGGCATGGCAGGACCGGGGGAGGCGGACATCGCAGTCTCTATGGGGGCGCCGGCGTCGTATTCAACGTGGTGCGGCCGCCGGTCGCAGGTGCCATGTGGGCCTGAGTGCGGCAGCCGTCAGTGCGGATGCTCTTCGGTCGCGTACGGGTCTTCCTCGCCGCTGCCTGGTGGCCGCAGCGTATAGCGCTTGTAGGTCCACTGGTACTGCGCCGGATCGCGGCGCGCAATGCGCTCGATGCCGGCATTGAGCGCGGTGGCGGCCACCTGCGGGTCCGGGTCGGCCACGGCCGGGTCGGTCGGCTCGATGTGCAGGGCGAATTCCATGTCCGGCCCGATGCGCTCGCACCAGCCGTACAGCACGGTGGCGCCGGTGCGCTCGGCCAGCCGGTTGACCAGGGTCATGGTCAGCGCCTGCACGCCGAAGAACGGCACGAACACGCCGTCGCCGGCCTTGGGCTGCTGGTCGGGCAGGATGCCGGTGGCACCGCCGTCCTTGAGCACCTTGAACAGCTGGCGCACGGCCGGGCCTTCGGCGCGCACCTGCTGTACGTTCTGGCCGCCCCGCACCAGCTGCAGGAAGGCATCGCTGGCTTCGTCCTCCGGCGGCTTGTAGACAATGGCGATCTGCCCGCGCGAGGCCAGCCACTGGTTCAGCAGCTCCCAGTTGCCGAAGTGAGGTGCGGCCACGATCACGCCCTTGCCGCTGGCCAGGGCCACGTCGTACAGGGCCTCGCCGTGGCGCTGCTTCAGGTGCAGGCGCAGGTTGTCGGCCGGCGCCTGGCTCCACAGGCGCAGGGTCTCGATGGCCTGCAGCGCGGTGGAGCGCAGCAGATCGCGGTGCAGGCGATCGCGTGCGGCGCCGTCCAGCTCCGGGTAGGCCAGTTCCAGGTTGCGCCGGGTGACACGGCTCTCACGGGCGTTGAGATTGATCCAGGCCCACGCCAGCGCGCGCGCGAATCCCCGCAGTACTGGCCAGGGCAGGCGGGCGAACAGGGTGGTGGCGCGGTAGACCAGCCGGGCTTTGCGTTGCGGATTCATCGGTGCCAGTTTAGCCAAGGCCGCTGCTATCGTGGCCGGCCCCGTTCATTGGAAGCCCACGATGCTCGTCCTGATCCAACGTGTCAGCCAGGCCGCCGTCCATGTCGATGACGAAGCGGTGGGGCAGATTGGCCCGGGCCTGCTGGCCCTGGTCGGCATGGAGCCGGGCGATACCGAGGCCCAGCTGCGGCGCATGGCCGAGCGCCTGCTGGGCTACCGGGTGTTCGCCGACGAGGCCGGGAAGATGAACCGGTCGCTGCGCGACACCGGCGGCGGCCTGCTGCTGGTCAGCCAGTTCACCCTGGCGGCCGATACCCGTTCGGGCATGCGGCCCAGCTTCACCAGCGCTGCAGCGCCGGACGAGGCTGAACGCGGGTTCAATCGATTTGTCGAGATCTGTCGTGAAAATCACGCGCCAGGGGTGGAAACGGGCCGATTTGGTGCCCATATGGTCGTCAGCCTGGTCAATGACGGTCCCGTGACCTTCCTTCTCAGGCCCTGAGCCTGCGGGACCACCGCCCGGCAGGTGGGGCCCCGGGCTGGTATAATGCTACGTTCCCTATTTCTCCCTAGCCGGTGGCGCGAGCACTACATGGCCAACGAACGTCCTGCCCAATCCGAAATCAAGCAACTGATCAGCAAGGGCCTGGAACAGGGCTACCTGACCTACGCCGAAGTCAATGACCATCTGCCGGACGACATGGTCGACCCGGAACAGATCGAAGACATCATCGGCATGATCAACGGCATGGGCATTGATGTCCATGAAGTTGCGCCGGATGTGGAAACCCTGCTTCTCAACGATGGCAACACCGGTAACCGCGAAGTCGATGACACCGCGGCCGAAGAAGCCGCCGCCGCGCTGAGCGCGCTCGACACCGAAGGTGGCCGTACCACCGACCCGGTGCGCATGTACATGCGCGAAATGGGCACGGTCGAGCTGCTGACCCGCGAAGGCGAAATCGCCATCGCCAAGCGCATCGAGGAAGGCCTTTCGCAGGTCCAGGCCGCCCTGGGCCAGTTCCCGGTCTCGGTCGAGTCGCTGCTGACCGACTACGAAGCCCACAAGGAAGGCAAGAAGCGCCTGGCCGAAGTGATCGTTGGCTTCAACGACCTGGCCGACGAAGAGCCGGCGCCGCCGGCGGCTGCTGCCGATGACAGCAGCGATGCCGACGCCGAAGGCGACGAGGACGAGGACGATGATGTCGAGGGTGGCGAGGAAGAAGCCGCACCGACCGGTCCGGATCCGGAGGAAGTCGCTGCGCGCATGCAGGCGCTGAGCGATGCCTTCAACGCCTTCAAGAAGGCGGCGACCAAGGGCGACAAGAAGAACCTGCCGCGCCTGCGCGAAGAGATGTCGGCGGTGTTCGTCACCCTGAAGCTGCCGCTGCCGCTGACCGACGTGCTGACCAAGCAGCTGCGCGACACCATGGCGTCGATCAAGGCCCACGAGCGCCGCGTGCTGAACCTGGCCACTGTCACCGCCCGCATGCCGCGCAAGGACTTCATCCGCTCCTGGGAAGGCAACCAGACCAACCTGGAGTGGGTGGAAGACGCACTGAAGCGCAAGCAGAAGTGGTCTTCGGCCCTGCGTGAAGTGAAGGACCAGATCATCGCCGAACAGCAGGCGACGATCGACATCGAGAAGCTGACCCAGCTGGACCTGGAAGAGCTGAAGGAAATCAGCCGTGCCATGGCCTACGGTGAAGCCAAGGCGCGCAAGGCCAAGAAGGAAATGGTCGAGGCCAACCTGCGCCTGGTGATCTCGATCGCCAAGAAGTACACCAACCGCGGCCTGCAGTTCCTCGACCTGATCCAGGAAGGCAACATCGGCCTGATGAAGGCCGTGGACAAGTTCGAGTACCGCCGCGGTTACAAGTTCTCGACCTACGCCACCTGGTGGATCCGCCAGGCGATCACCCGCTCGATCGCCGACCAGGCGCGCACCATCCGTATTCCGGTGCACATGATCGAGACGATCAACAAGTTGAACCGCATTTCCCGCCAGATGCTCCAGCAGTACGGCCGCGAGGCTACGCCGGAGGAGCTGGCCAAGGAAATGGACATGCCGGAAGACAAGATCCGCAAGGTGATGAAGATCGCCAAGGAGCCGATCTCGATGGAAACCCCGATCGGCGACGACGAGGATTCCCATCTGGGCGACTTCATCGAGGACACCAACGTGGAGTCCCCGATCGAGAACACCACCAACATCAACCTGTCTGAAACCGTGCGCGACGTGCTGGCCGGCCTCACCCCGAGGGAAGCCAAGGTGCTGCGCATGCGCTTCGGCATCGACATGAACACCGACCACACGCTGGAAGAGGTCGGCAAGCAGTTCGACGTGACCCGCGAGCGCATCCGCCAGATCGAAGCGAAGGCCTTGCGCAAGCTGCGTCACCCGAGCCGTTCGGAACAGCTGCGCAGCTTCCTGGATATCGATTGATATCCGGCGGCTGTTGAAGCGTTGAGAAAAACCCCGCCTGGTGCGGGGTTTTTCTTTTTGGGATGGCGTGTGCTTTGCCTGCTCTCTCCTGTAGAGCCGAGCCATGCTCGGCTGCTGTTCGCGGTGACGTATCCGGCTACGCACGTGAACGCACACAGGCCTCATTGCTGAGCCTTGTGACGCAACTGGCTTGAGAATTGTTGAGGCCTTCGCCGCGATTCGCTGCCGGGGGAAGTGGTCATTCAGCCGAAACCCCAAGTGCCTCAATGAAATGTGTAGTCGGATGGGAGTGACAAGCGCACGCAATGTCGCATTCACCAATTGAAGCCTCTAGCCTTCCTTCCACACAGTCCTCCGCAGGTGCTCAACACACCGTCGTAGGCGGACTGTCTGCCGCAACAGCAGGCAATCCAAGGCCAAACCGCAACTCTCGCCATTCCGGTGAGCCCAAGGGTTTCTGGCCGGGTGGCGCGCAGCCATACAAGACCCTGCAAGGGGAAAGCTGCGGGCGGCCCTACGACCGTGTTGAAGCACCCGGTCGCCTCTCTCAACAGGAGGCGGAAGAGGTTCGACGAATCGTAGGAGAGTGAATATGGGGCTGACGGAGATTGACGGTGGGTGCGGCTGGGGTGGCTCGGATACGCGTGGCTGCGACTTCCCCCCGTTGTTGGACTGGGACGATGTGCTGCGTGATGAGCGCGAGGATCCACTGGGGTTCGCCCGACGAGCGACGTTGGCATTGCTGACACAGTCGGGTGCCGGATTGCTTGCTGGCTTCGGCGGCGGCAACCAGATTGGGCTGGAAGAGGCCAGGAGGACGGTGGCGCTGTTCCACGCCCACCTGCGGCGGCAGGCGTGGTTCGCGGAAGCGGCGGAGAAGCGGTTGGGGCACGTTGCTGAGGTTCTTGCTGCTGCCGGGTAGCCGATCGTGCGCGGCCTCCACTACACTGTGACGCTGCGCAGGGCCTATAGCTCAACGGTTAGAGCAGGGGACTCATAATCCCTTGGTTTCAGGTTCGAATCCTGATGGGCCCACCACATCAACGTCCAGCGAAGTCCAGAGTTGTGGGCGTAGGCATAAGTTGGCCGGGATGGCCAACTCATGCTGATGTGCATTCATCAATTGCCTGAAAATCTTTCCCCTTAGACTTGGGCTCGAGTCGTAACCCGCCGGTTGTCAATGACGATGTGATCCAGAGGACGACCTCTGGTGATCTCCAGCTGGACATTTTCAGCAACAGGCGATGGATTGACTTGGTTCTAGGTGGATTTGACCGACAATCGTGGCGACCGGCTAATTGGAAAATGCCGTTTTAGCGGGACGGTGACGTGGACCTAGGTGCTCTTGGCCAATAGACGACTGCATCGGCGGAGTGCGGGAAATGAACCCCCGGCGAGCCGGGGGTTCCTCTGTGAGTTACGGATCATCCGCAGTGGTAAGGATCTGCAGGCCCAAGCTGGCGAAATAGTCGGTAGGCATGAAGAAGAGATCTTTATAGAACTCTGTCCCTGAATTGCCCCGCCCATGAACCATGCCATACGCGGTGTCGTAGAAGCGCCCATCAGGCTTCTGCGTCCCATAGACAGGGCCACCGCTATCGCCAAAATCCGTCATGGTGCGGCCTTCCGGGCTAACCACCCGAACGAATTCGCCGATAGCGTTTTCAAAGGTTGCTTGAAATTTAAGATCGGTGATGAGGCCGCACGTCTCATACGTTGATTTTCCGTACTTACAGACAATGTCCCCCACCTTCATCTCTGAGCGCGGCCTTACGGCGACCATAAGACGGCTCTGAGATCCTGCCTCGACGCGGTGGGAGGGAACGTAGTGATACCGGCTCGTGTCTGGATAGGTATGCCATTGAATGTCCTCTGAGCCGGATTTTTTTTCGGCCTGAAAGGTCAAGGGATTTCCACTATGCGTCAACGTGTTATCGCAGTGCCCCGCTGTAGTGATGCCGCGAGTCGTGCCGCTCTTAACGCCAAACCCGCTGGTGCAGTAGGATCCCGGTGGCTCCTTGAGCTTCTGGGCAGAGCTCAGCGATATTTCCAGTAGCGTGGGCTGCAAGAAGCCAGTGGTTCTCTTAAATCGAATGAACGGAATTTCCGAGCGTAGGGAACGCATGGGCTGTTCCACCAGCTGCGGATCTTCAACAGAAAATTCAACGGTTGAATGCTCCAAGTCCAGGCGTGAGAGGAAATTGATCCCATTTCGATGGAGCTCCTCACCAACGGCTTGTTGAGCCGCACCAAGTTCAACCAACGAATGGGATGCTGGCAGAGCAACGAAGGCGGGGTCCGCGGTCACTGAACGCAGACTTTCTACCGGGGACTCTGTGAAACGTACAACAACACGGAATTGGGGCTGGTGCTCCACATACAGTCCGCCGAATGTCGTTGGATACTTGGTTCGAAGGATCTCTTGTACTTTGGTCGATTCCGCCATGACGAGGAATCGCGCCTGAGCTTCAATCTTGGATACCCCGAACATCCTTGAGTATGTAGCTATTGGGGTGCTGTTGTCCTCGGTCTCAAACTCTGAAGAACACAGCGCATGGCTGGAGTAGAACGAAAACAGCGCAGCTGCAGCAATTCCGGCAATACGAAGACGCTTCATTTCAATTTCCTTTTGGATGTAGCGATTTTCAAATTAGTACCATCAGAGGCGGCAGGACGATGGCCACGGTTTACGCCAAGATCGACAGCCGGCAGGCTACGTCAGTGCTGCCCATCGGCGGCCAGTTCGCGTCACCAGGTGATCCACTCAAGGCCGTGATGCCCAGCATGTGCACGCCGACCTGATGACGGCGGGACGGCTCCAGGCCAATTACCTCAATGAGCAGATGGGTCGGCAAGTCGCCGGCGGCCGTCTGCTGATCGGGTTCCTTCAGCAGGGGCAGTCGGTGGTGAAAGATCTTGGGGCTCTCTGACATGGGCCGCATACTGGATGCCGCACTCCGTTGAATAGCGCAGCGGCATATACCGCTGCGCCTGGGTGTCACTGGAACTCGATGACCTCGCGCATCGGTTGCGTCCAGGTATCAGTGACTACGCACGCTCCTTCATGACAGAAGGTTTGGGTGCAGCGAGCCATGCCGCCGCCGGCGGGGACGCACGAAGTGTGGAAGGAAGCGGCATTGGCGGTGGGCACAACGCCTACGGTCCCGGCCGCTGCAGCGGCAGCAACGATCAAACCAAGCAAGACATTTTGGATCTTCATGATCACTCCACTGTCAAGTTGATGAATGCCCGATGGGCAGCTGGAAGGTCTCAACGGACTTGGATATTCGCAATAGGAAAATCACTCGCCGACATATAGGGAAACGCCTACGAGGCAGCAGTGGTAGGGGGGGGGCAGGGCTTCCTGAGCGGTTAAAACTTGCGGTTGAGCGAATCGCAGCGGCTGAGACGCTCGGCAATATCCTTCTGGTCATGCTTCCCATGCACGGCTACCAGGGTTTCCGCACCGCTCCCGTCCCCTCTGGCTGGGGCCAGCTGAGTGACAACTGGGTGCTGAGGTGGAGCGGTCGGCAGATCGCCCAAGTTTCCCCAGCCAAGGAACGCGGGGGGCGTGTGCACATCGGTGTCCAGAAGATGTGGCAGACCAAGGACGAATGGGCGGCCAGCCTTGTCCAAGGCAAGAGCGCTGGCAGCGCGTGTTGCCCTTGGCACTGATTCCTGGCCTTCTCTCGACCCCTTGCCTTCGCCGTATCGAGCGATGGGGTGATGTCACGTATGGGTCTATTGGGACTGCTGCGGGTCGCAGGCGGCACTGCCTCCACCAAGCCTCCAAGTCTTCTCGATGGATACGATCCGACTTGGCTCTCTGCCTGAGTCTTACAGCGGTCAGTCGCCCGCTATCAATAGCTCTGCGTATCGTCTTGGCAGAGCACGTGCTTTGTTCTGCCGCTTCTGCAACGGTCATTAGCTTGTCGGAAGGAGCCACTAGGGTTTCCCCTTGCGCTCGTCATGGTGCCGCAGCCGAGCCAGCGCTTCCTCCATCTGGGGCGAGGTAGGAACCAGGGAGGCGCCAGGTGTTCCCTCGAGATTTCCAGTTGCGGGAGTTTTCGGTTGCTCTGTACAGCTCGTTCTTCGCATAGAGCTGCTTGCCCATGAAGCTTCTGGGCACAAGGCCCAGATCAGGGGCGTTCCTTCGAAACTGACGGGACGACACGCCGGGGTAGTGGGCGGCCTCGTCTGCAGTACGCCAGTCCTTGCCTGAGAGATCGACGCGCATGATCGATAGCTGAGATCTCAGACCCTCAATTTCTGTGGACAGATTCTGGAGAGCTGGTTGGACCCAGCTGATATCAATGTCAGCCATGAGCATGCCTAGTAGATGTTGGAAGTTGGGAGCGCCGCGTCTCAGTCTATGAGCGTCGCGCGACCTAAGCTGGCAGAGCCCATTAGGGGTGAAGCTTGGGAGTCTCAGATGACGAATGTGACCTTCTACGTTGGGCCGCATCAGGATGACTGGCAGCTGTTCCGTGGGGAGCAGGCATATCTCGATATTCAATCGGGCGCCAGAGTGGTCTTTATTTACCTCACGGCTGGCGATGCAGGGGGCGGACCGGTTCCTGGATGGTGGAGTGCACGAGAGCAGGGAGCATTGGAGTCTTGTCGCTTGGCTACTGGACCAAATCCGCTGATTTGGGGGGTGAACTGGTTCAATGGCCGCCCCATTACCGGATGCGACTGTGGGAATACGACAAGCTACTTCTTGCGGCTACCAGATGGCTCGCTGGATGGGCTGAGAATCAACAGCGCACCAATCAGCGCTATTGATGGCTCGACCAGCTACCTTGGCTGGGAGGATGTCTGCCAAACACTCAAAGCTATCTTGGACGAGCATAAGGCGGCATCAACGAATGCGAGGCCGTACGTGAACGCTCCGGACTATGACGTTGCATTGAATCCCGAACCCAACACGGATCACACCGCCACCGGCTTCGCGGTACTGGCTGCCACGCCGAACGGATACAACCGTGCTTGGTGGGTGGGCTATGACATTGGAGAACGGCCAGAGAATATCGACTCGCTGGCGGCCGGGCGAAAAAGGGAGCTGCAGCAAGCGTACACAGGCCGAATTCTCAAGGAGACAACCGACGCGGGTTCACCCTATGACGATTGGGCAGAGGCCGGCAGCATCTACGAGGCTTGGATAAAGCGAAGCTACTCCCGCTCTGATTCTGGTGGCTGAGGATGGCTATTCGGCTGAATGGATCTGGGGTCCTATACGTCCCCAGGTCTGTTCACGGCAGAACGGATGCCGCGAGCAGTAGAGCGATGTGTGAGTCGATTAGTGATTCAAAAGTAGATTGAATTAGACTGATTTTTAATAAAATCAATCATTTTCGAGGATTTTGTGGGTGCTGGTGGACACCACATCAACGTCCGACGAAGTCCAGTGACGACGCCCCGATGGCTTCTGGCTGATGCATCAGGGGGGGCACCAAGGGCAGCACCTTGCGGCGATGCCCTTCCATTGAAGTGCCCTCAGGATCGCGGAAGATTCTCGATCGGACCCACGCGACCGGGCGGGGGCGGCTGACAGTTGCCGAAGCACCCACCACCACCGGGGAACCAGCCGCCGATCCCGCCACCACCGCCAGTGCTGCCACCACCTCCGCCGCCGCCAGACGGGGGTGTCGAGGCGAAGCTGTCTTCAGTGCCGCCTGACTCTTCTGCCGACTTCCCGCACGGCTTGCTGACGGTGATCATGCTTGAGCCGGTCATCATCATGATTTTTGTCTTGTACATGACGTTGCCGACGAAAGACGTGTTGCGCCATGCATCCGCACCGAAGGTCCTTTCAGCGGTCTCATCCAGTTTCTTGAGGAATGCCTTGTTGGGTGCCTCTGCAGAGGAGGCGCCGGCTTGCTTGGCTGCCGCGATATCTTTCAGGTCGACCGATATCGAGAACGGGAGCATTGGAAGAACGGTGCAGGCCAGAGCAACACCGGTAACGGTGAAAGCTGCGGTGGCCAGGACGAATTTACTTACAGGTTTCATTGCCATCCTTGCGAGTTGTCAACGGGGAACGGGCGGTAATCGGGAACGAACGCGTTGCCGGTTCTTCCCTGGTAAAGCTGGTTGAAAGTAGCGTTCAGACGAAGTGCTTCGGCCTCCCCCTGCATCCGCTCCTCGATAGTGAGTGGCGCAGAGAACATGATTTCCCTGCCAAGCGCGGCGGAAGGGTCTGCGCGCATCTCCAGGACACGCGAAACCGCGTATGCGTTGATGTTTCCCGCTCGACCGGTGGATGCGAAATGTGTCGCAAGCAACTGCAGCGCAAAGTAGTTGCCGTCCACTGCGGACGACATCATCTGGTCCAGGGCCGCTCGATCGGGGAGCCTTCGCGAGTCCAGCATCGTGCGGGCAAGCTTGTCGCCGTTACTGGCGGCCTGTTCCAGCAACGCATCGGGCGCGCTGGAATAGGAAGCCCACTGTGCGGTATTCGGATAGCCGTGTTCGTCCAGCCAGCGTTGCTCTTCGCGGCTACGCCCATCAAATGGATCATCGTCCTTGGGCTCCATGGCATCGCGATTCTGCGGAACACCAGGAAACAGCATGCTCGTGCTGCTTGCAGGCCGTGACGCGGTCGATGCCACTAGGGATGGTGAGGTGGCTGGATCGCTGCGCTGCCCGCCCGCCTGTTCAACACTCGGTGCTGTTTGCGAGGGCTGTGGCGTGGGGCGAAGGAGGAGAAAGGCCGCTACTGCTCCCGTGGCGAGTACGGCAATGATGAGTGCTGCAGCGAATTTCTGCGATGAACTTCGGTTTTCCATGATGCCGGGACAGGTTCCTTGCGTTGAATTCGTATTGCGCATATCTGGATCGCCTGCATACAACGGAGAAGTGGTGCACCCTCCCCCAGTCACCCGTGGTCCGGATTCAGTTTTCGTTTACGTTGCTGTGGTCTGGTCCGTCAGCTGACTTCGAAGATGATCTGCTCGCTGGTGCATTCCGGCACACTTGTCGGGCCCGATGGTGGGTGGCTCGCATGCAGGGATCGACCATGCCCAACACCGATACGTCCGTGGAAGACTTCACCACTGAAATCGAAGACAGCCGGCATCTGTTCGCCTGGTGCCTGGTGCGCTACGGCCAGATTCCCGAAGCGCTGGCAATCGAACACGCACGCCAACGCTATCCCGACCAGGCCCCTGGCTGCGAGTACGAGCACGCACTGATCTTCCACGACGAGCCCTGGCACTGGGCGATGCTGCACGTGTTGGGTGAAGGGTACTGGCACCAGAACCCGGAACTGGCGCAGCCGTCGCTGGCGTACGACACCGAGTCGGATGCGTTGTGCCTGGCTCGCGGTGAGTCGGTTCCCTTGCTGGATGAGGACGAGTATCTCGGTGCGCTTGCCCATGCCCGCCATATGCATGCGTGGACGCTGATCCATCAGGCAGGCATTGCCGAAGAGCAGGCGCAGCAGCAGGCGCTCGAACACTACGCCTACTTTCCGCCGCATCATCGTTGGCGGATGCGCGTCCACGATGCGCGTGCTGCATGGGGCGGCGTGATGGGTGCGCTGCACCTCGATGACTACTGGTCGCAGCCGGAGCTGCACACGCCACCACAGGCCTATTGGCATGCGTCGCGCGCTTTCGTTGCCGCGAATGGAATCCGCCTGCCGGATGGTCCGGGAAGTGCCTGAAGCACTTCCCGGATCCTTCACGATCAGCTCTCCAGGAACGCCAGCAGGTCGGCGTTGATCCGGTCGGCGTGCGTGGTCGGAATGCCGTGCGGTGCACCCTCGTAGGTGATCAGCGTGCCGTTCTTTACCAGCTTCGCGGAAAGGACGCCGGAGTCGGAATACGGCACCACCTGGTCGTCATCGCCGTGGATCACCAGCACCGGAATGGAAATGCCCTTCAGATCTTCGGTGAAATCGGTCTGCGAGAAGGCAACGATGCCGTCGTAGTGCGCCTTGGCCGAGCCTTGCATGCCCTGCCGCCACCAGTTCCAGATCACCGCGTCCGACGGCTTCGCGCCGGGGCGGTTGTAGCCGTAGAACGGTCCGGCCGGTACGTCATGGTAGAACTGCGCACGATTGGCGGCCAGCTGTGCCTGGAAATCGTCGAAGACCTCCTTGGGCGTGCCCTGTGGGTTGGCTGCGGTCTTGACCATCAACGGCGGCACCGAGCTGATCAATACCGCCTTGGACACGTTCTTCTCGCCATGGCGCGCGATGTAGCGCACCACCTGGCCGCCGCCGGTGGAATGGCCCACATGCATGGCACCCTGGGTGCCCAGCTTTTCGACCACTGCAGCAACATCGTCGGCATAGTGGTCCATGTCATGCCCGTCCCATACCTGGCTGGAGCGGCCGTGTCCGCGGCGATCGTGCGCGACCACGCGATAGCCCTTGTTGACGAAGAACAGCATCTGCGCGTCCCAATCGTCGGCGGTGAGCGGCCAGCCATGATGGAAATGGATGACCTTGGCGTCGCGCGGACCCCAGTCCTTGTAGAAGATCTCGACGCCGTCTTTGGTGGTAACCGTAGCCATTTCGGGGTTCCTCGCTGTTGGGTTTGGAGAACGTCCTGCGTCGCGGCGGCCTGCATCGGTGCAGGAGCAGGGACGCTGACGGTGAATCTCGCGGGAGTGGCCCCAGGCATGCGATTCCTTCTATGCTGAGGCAGCCATCACTCCGCCCGAATCCATTCTAGGTAGCGCTCTATCAATTGAAATTGGCGGAGGTGACATTCATGCGTATCGAAACTGACAAGCGGATCGAAGTCGCTCTGCTGATCTACCCGGATTGCCAGATGGCGGCCATCCATGGCCTGACCGATCTGTTTCGGATCGCGAATGAATGGGCTGCGTATCCTCACGAGGATGACCGGCGGTGCTTCATCCGGGTGACGCATTGGCAATGGAACCCGCAATCGGGCCGCATGGAATGTTGCTGGGACAGCGATCCCGGCGATGTGAACGCCCCTGGCTTCTTGATCTCGCCGCCGAGCGTGGCGATGCCTGAGCGCATGTCCGCGATGCCAAACGAGGCGCAGTGGCTAAAAACGCTCCATTCAGGCGGCACGATCATGTGCTCCGTCTGCGCGGGTGCTTTCGTGCTTGCCCAGACCGGCCTGCTTGCACGGCGACGGGTCACGACGCACTGGGCGTTCGCGGGCCTGCTTGCCGGCACCTACACCGACGTCCAGGTGACCACCGAGAACGTCGTCATCGATGATGGCGACGTCATTACGTCAGGCGCGATCCTTGCGTGGAATGATCTGGGCCTGTTGATCGTCGATCGCACGATGGGCTCCAGCGTGATGTTGGCAACGGCACGCTTCATGCTCAGTGACGGAATCCGGCAGGACCAGCGGCCACTGCAGGGATTCCTGCCAAAGCTGGATCACGATGACGCAGCGCTGCTGGCTGTCCAGCGATCCATCCTTGCCGAACCCGGATTGCGCCACACGGTCAGTACCCTGGCTGAGCGTGCCCACCTGACCGAAAGAACATTCATCCGGCGATTCCAGAAGGCCACGGGACTCAATCCGGCTGACTACATCCGGCAGGTCAGGATGGCCAAGGCCAGGGATGCGCTGCAGCTCGGCGATATCCCTGTTGCGCAACTGGCCTCGACATTGGGATACGACGATGTGAGCGCATTTCGCAAGGCATTCCAGAGCATCGTTGGCATGTCCCCTTCGGCCTACCGGAATCATTTCCGGATCAGGCGGCGCGCACAGCGATGAATTTCACCCGCGCCGCCCCCTGCCATCAATGCTGTACCGCCCAGCCCCAGTGCAGGCCAGCAGCAGGAAGCCACCGGCCAGCCCCAGGTTCTTCAGGAACATGATCTGCTGGGTCTGGTCGGCGAAGTTGTGATGGAAGATGAAAGCGGTGACCAGGCTGAAACCCACCAGCACGATCGACACCAGCCGGGTCTGGAAGCCGAACAGGATGCACAGTCCGCTGCCGATCTCGAAGGCGATGGTCGGCCAGAGCAGGATGCCGGGCACGCCCATCGCTTCCATGTAGCCCTGGGTGCCGCTGAGATCACCGAGCTTGCCCAGGCCGGAGATGAGGAACAGCGCCATCAGCAGGATGCGTGCAAGCAGGTAAGCGAGCGAATGGGATGAGTGGCTCACGTCGGTGTCCTCGGAGGTGGCCGGCGAAGGCGATCGGAGCCCACCGGCAGTGAAGCCCGTGTCTACGCCAAGGGCAAGACGCCTTGACAGCTGGCCGTCCGCAGGAGACCTTTCTCCCATGACGATTGATATTGAATCGCTCAGCCTTCGGGAGCTGGGCGCCTTGGTGGTTGCCGCTGAACAGCGGAAACAGCTCATTTCCAGCCGCCGCCCGGCCAGCGCGGTGCGGCGGATGTTGAAGGCCGCCGCGGCGGAGGCCGGTTACACCCTCGAAGAACTCTTCGGTGGCGAAGCCTCGGAAACACCTGCGCCCGCCCGCAAGCCCGCCCGCCGGAAATCCGGCAAAGTCGCGCCCAAGTATCGCGACCCGGAATACAAGCGCCTGACCTGGACCGGTCGCGGACGCATGCCGCGCTGGTTGGCGTCCAAGGTGTCGATGGGTCACAAGGCCACCGATTTCCTGATTCCTGGCCTGGCCAAGCCGACCGCCGGCAAGACCAGCACCATCGGCAAGCGGACCGTCATCAAGAAGGGATGAGGCTGCGGCACTGCTACGCTGCCCGGGTCTTTCAACCAAGGAGCACGGGATGGCACACGAGGGTGGCATGACGATCACGCCGAAAGTCCTGTACACAGCCGCAGGCGCGGCCGTGCTGGTCAGCCTGCTGGCCTGGGCGGTGGAATGGAGCGGGATGGCCTATGTCTGCCCATACTGCCGCGTGCAGCGCACGGTCATCGGCGTGCTGGGTGTGCTGACGCTGTTCGCGCGACCGGGCGGCCTCATCGTGCCGTGGTTGTCGTACACCGCGGGTGGCTTCGCGTTCATGGTCGCGGCGATGCAGCACTTCAACGGCTGGAAGCGCATTTCCGCCGGAGATTTCAGCTTCAACGCGCAGTGGTACATCGACCCGTGGCTGCTGTCAGGTTGCGCGATGCTGATCCTGGTGGCGCAGCTGATGCTGGTGCAGGCCGCATGTCGGCGCAGTCTGCACTGAGGCCTGCCCACGGGCGTAGCGTCAGGCGTTCTGGAACACCGCCAGCTGCGCAGCAAACGCACGCTGGTAGGCGGGGCGCTGCGTTGCACGGCCCACATAGGCCACCACCTGCGGGTACTCATCGAGGAGGCCGCTGCTCTTCAGGCGCAGCAGCACCGAAACCATCATCAGGTCGCCGGCGCTGAACTCGCCCTCCAGCCACAACGCCGATCCCAACCAGGCGGACAGCTGCGCCAGCCGCATACGCACACGCTCATCGAGCATCGGCAGGCGCTGCGCATACCAGGGCTGTTCGCGCTCCAGCACCCAGGCCATCGAGCGCTCGACGATGGGCGGCTCCACCGTATTCAATGCAGCGAACACCCACATGATCGCGCGCATGCGTGCATCTGGATCAGCAGGAAGCAGGCCGGCATGCTGCTCGGCCAGGTACAGCACGATCGCGCCGGATTCGAACAGGACCTGGCCGCCGTCCTGCCAGGTGGGGATCTGCCCGAAGGGGTTGCGGGCCAGGTGCGCGGGCTGCTTCAGCTCGGCAAAGCCGAGCAGCTGCACGTTGTAGGGCACGCCCAGCTCCTCCAGCGCCCAGCGCACGCGCATGTCACGGGCCAGGCCCTGGCCGCGGTCCGGGGAAGTAGCGAAGGCGGTGAGGATCGGGCACATCGTGGCACTCCTGCAGGTCGAAGGGCCTGCCTTTCCTGTTCCGACGAACGACGGGGCGGGAAATCGACACCCTTCCCGGGACGGCGGGCGATACACTGCCCCCCACCCACCACTCCTGTGCCTCCTCATGTGGCAGCGCCGCACTTCCCTGGCCGAACTGCAGCAGCAACGCGATGTGCTGCAGGCTGAGATGGATGCGGACGCCCAGCGATGGGTCTCACAGCTTCCGCCGGATGATCTCGTGGCAGCGCTGATGCCGCAGTCGCGCCGGCTTCAGGAGCTCAATCAGCTGATCCTGCGGGCTACACCACCGCGTGAACTGATGAAGCGCCTGAAGGCGCTTGAGCGCCAGCTGCTCGAACCCGGTACACAGAACGCAGGCGTGCGGAGGGGACTGGAAGATGAACTGCGCGATCTGCACCTCTATTTCAGCAATCCCCGCCGTCGCCCATTGACGGCAAAGGTCATTCTCATCCTGTTCGCCTGCGTTCTGGCCGCCTTGTTCCTGCCGAGGCTGCTTGCGGACCTGCTGATCGCTCTCTAGGCCGCCCTCACCCCGCCCGATGCAGCTTCCGGTACTGATCCGGCGTGCACTGCGCGTGCCGCTTGAACATCTCGGCGAAGGCGCTGACGCCGGAATAGCCCAGCTCCTCGGCGATCCGGCTGATCGGCCGGCGGGTGCACAGCGCCTCGGTGGCGCGCACGAACTTCACCCGTCCACGCCAGTCGCCGAGCGACATGCCCAGCTCGCTACGTGCCATGCGCTCCAGCTTGCGCACGCTCATGTGGTGGCGCTGCGCGATTTCGGCAACCGATTCGGCCATCGACAGGTGTTTCTCCATGTACGCCATCACCTGCTTCAGTGCATCGCTGCTGGCGATCGGCAGGAAGCTGGGCAGTACGGCCGCATTGACGATCTGGTCGATCACCACGGCGGCCATGCGCCGCTGGGCCGGGGTCCGCGGATCGGTCACGCCCTGCCGTGCCAGTTCGTGCAGCAGCTCGCGCAGCAGCGGGCTGACTTCCAGTGCACGGCAGCGATCAGGCAAGCGGCGTGACAAGGCCGGCGACAGATAGGCCGAGCGGTAGGCCAGCTGCGAGCGGTTGCGCGAGTAGTGGGCCATTCCCGGTGGAATCCAGATCGCGTAGTGCGGCGGGGACACCATCCATTCGCCGTCGATCTTCATCTCCATCACACCCTGCGCGACGAAGTTGAACTGGCCCCACGGATGGCTGTGCGTCCCCCAGTCCGTGGGCTCCATCGCACCCTGCCGGAAGTAGATCGGACCGGGCAGCTGGCGGAAGGTGGGGATTGGCTCCATCGGTTGCCGCAAGCCGGGGTCGGTGTGGCGCATTTTCGGGATGTCCTCGATATGCGCCAAGCGTACGCTGGGCAATCCCCCACGTACACCCGCGTTCCGTGAACTATCTTTTCCCGATCCTCGCCTGCCTGCTGTGGGGCGCGAACACCATCGTCACCAAGCTCGCCTCGGGCTCGGTCGGCCCCATCGACATCGGCTTCTTCCGCTGGCTGGTCGCGGCGGTGGTCCTGCTGCCGTTCGCGCTGCCACGTCTGCGCGAAAACCTGCCGACCGTGCGCGCCAATCTCGGGCGCTTCCTGGTGCTGGGCTGCCTGGGTGGGGTGATGTACCAGTGCCTGGCCTACTATGCGGCGCACTTCACCTCGGCCACCAACATGGGGGTGATCCAGGCGCTGATTCCGTTGATCGCGCTGGCGCTGTCGCGCGTGTTCATGGGCCATCCGGTGCGAGGCACTTCCATTCTTGGCGCGGTGATCTCCACTGCCGGTGTGGTGGCGGTGGTCTCGCAGGGCGACCTGGCGCGGTTGGCAGCGCAGGGCCTGAACCGCGGCGACGCGATCATGCTGATCGGTGCATTGGCGTTCGCCGCCTACAACGTGCTGATGCAGCGCTGGAAGATTCCGCTGTCGGTGCTGGAGTCGCTGTTCCTGCAGGCCACCGCTGCATCGCTGATCCTGTTGCCGGTACAGCTGCTGGTCGGCACCGGGGTGAACAACCTCACGGCGGTCGGCTGCATCGGCTTCGCCGCCGTGTGCGCTTCGATCCTGGCGCCGCTGACCTGGATGACCGGACTGTCACGCCTGGGCGCTGCGCGCGTCTCTGGCTTCTTCAACCTGGTGCCGATCGTGACCGCCGCACTGGCTGTACTGCTGCTGGGAGAATCGCTCAGTGGCTGGGTACTGGGCGGTGGCCTGCTGGCGGTGTCCGGCGTGGTGTTCGCCGAGTACAGCGCCAGGCGCGCTGCTGCAGTGCCGAGCGAGCAGCCCGCATAGGGCTTCGGTCATGCGGGATACGTGTCTCCGCTCAGCGCCTGTTCCACCCGCTGTTGCAGCGCGTCTGCATCATGGCCGCGTTTGCCCTGCAGGCTGAGATACAGCGAAAGAGGGTCCACCACATCGCCAATACTGGTGAATGCCGGCGGATAGGCCCAGATCTGCAGCCGTGCGCTCTGGAGGCAGTCCGGACCGGGCAGGGGAAGTGCGCCCAGCAGGCGCCACGCATCGATGTGCAGTGCGCGGGTGCCACCGATCGGGGGCGGTGACGTTTCAGCAAGCGCGTCGAGGCCTGCCGTCGGCGCCGGATGCCCCGCATCGCGGAGTGCCTCGGCGGTCGGGCCCCAGCAGACATCCACTTCCTTCAGGATGGGGGAACGCAGGAACGGCTGTGCCCTGGCCCAGACCTCGTCGCGGTTGCCGGCCAGCTTCAGGAAGCGCTCGCGGCCACCGGTGGAGCGCTCGACCAGGCCGCGACCGACCAGTTCGGCAGACAGGCGCGACGCCGTCATCGAGGTGTAGCCGGCGACGGCACTGATCTCGCGCGGTGACCACCAGCGCGACTGGCCGCTCAGCAGCACATGGATCAGCACGGCCTGCGCCGAAGGCAGCAGCGAGATGGCCTTCTTCTCATGATCGGGGTCGTCGCGGAACTCAATGGCCAGGCTGGGCGCGAACAACTGAGTGTGCGGGACCACGAAGTCGATGTGGTTCTCGACCAGGAAGCGGCGCTGGGTCGGCGTGAGATAGGGCGAGACGTACAGCACCAGTGCATTCGCTGCAGAGCGCAGGCAGCGCACATCCTGGATCACGCGGGTGCTGGATTCGCCTGGTTCGCGGGCCACGGCGAGCATGGCGGGGGTTTCCCCGTACAGCATCAGCCCGGCGAGGTGGTAACGCGATGCCATGGCGTGTGGAATGGCATGCGATGAAGCAAGTGGATGCACCGCCGAGGCAAGCCCCGGGAGAATCCTGCGCAGGTACCGCTGCGCGTCAGCGACCAGGTCGGTCAGGCCGGTGCGAACTGCCGTCGTCATCTCGTACTTCCCTTGCGGCGGCATGTCCGGAAGATCGGAACCCGGCCACACCGTCACATTCAGTGGTGAACCTGGAGACGGACGTGCAGTGTCGGGGCGCGTGGCAATCCATGCGGTCCTGCTCCTCAGCCGTCATGACATCAGTGTTGCCGGGAACCTTGGAGATTCCGTCGAAGAACAATGGAGATTGGGTGGAGGCGGTGTGCATCGTGGCCGGCGGACTCCCCTTCCGCCGGCCACGAGCACGGACATGCCCGTCAGAAGCGCTGCGAGTACTTCACGTACACGGTGCGGCCGATATCGAAGCCACCGTAGTAGGGGAAGGAGCTGGACGGCTTGGAGAACATGATCGGGCCCTGGTGGTTGAACACGTTGTTCGAACCCAGCGCCACGGTGCCATCCCACGGCAGCTTGTAGCTGACCTGGATGTCGTGGAAGGCATTCGAACCGACCTTGCGCAGGGCATCCGGTTCACCGTAGGCGTAGCGGTCGGGCAGGGTGCAAGGACGGTTCGGTACGCAGTTTTCCACCATGCCGGAGTAGTAGCGCACGGTGTACTGCGTGCTGAAGTTGCCGAGCTGCCAGTTCACGCCCAGGTTCGAGCGCAGGCGGGAAATACCCGGCTGGCCGATCCGGCCCATCATGATCGTATCGCCGGCCGAATTCTGGTTCTGCTCGTCGTACTTGGAGACATAGCTGTTCTGCAGGTCAATGGTGAAGCGGCCGAACGAGAACTCGGGCAGGCGGTAGCGGATGCCCAGGTCCCAGCCTTCGGTTTCCATCGAGCCCAGATTGGCCAGGCCGTAGAACATGCTGGTGATGTGGCCATCGCCAGCGCGCTTGACGCTGCCGCAGCGCGACGCGTTGCCGAGCACGTAGCAGTCACGCAGGATACGGTCGACGCTGTCCTGGATGATCATGTTGGTGATCTTGTAGCTGTACCAGTCGAGGTTGATGTCCAGCCCGTCGACCCAGCGCGGGCTCCAGACCACGCCCACGGTCTTGCTCTTGGACTCTTCCGGGCGCAGCTTCGGATCGGAGCCGGTGGTGAACTCGTCAGGCGTGGCGCACGGATAGCTGGCGCAGGGCTTCAGGCTCTGGTTCAGCTGCTGGTAGCCCAGCGGGACGCCGGCAGCGTTGCAGGCAGCGTTGCCGTTGACGCTGTTGGTGGCGCCGATGCCGCACGGGTCGACATAGGTTTCGAAGCTGGTGCCCAGGCCGCCATACAGATCGGAGATGCTCGGTGCGCGGAAGCCTTCGGCGAAGGTGCCGCGGATCATGAGCTCTTCGATCGGACGCCAGGCGAAGCTCGCCTTGGAATTGGTGGTGCTGCCGAAGTTGCTGTAGTCGGAGTAGCGCGTAGCCAGGTTCACGGTCAGTTCCTTGGCGAACGGCAGGTCGCGCAGGATCGGCACGTTCACTTCAGCGAAGAACTCGTTGAGGCTGTAGTCACCGGCGGTGGTGGAGGCGCCCAGTGCAGTGCTCTGGCGCGACTGGGCGAAGGCATCAGGCACGAAGCGGCCTTCTTCCTTGCGGTACTGGTAGCCTAGCGCGACGGACAGGTCACCGGCGGGCAGTTCGATCACCGGGCCGGAGATGTTGGCGAAGTAACTGCGGGTCTTGGTGATGCCGGTATCGTTGAACGTCGGGAACAAGAAGCGCTGCAGTTCGGGATCGGAGAGAGAGCCAGCCCCCGCGACTCCGAACGGCAGCAAAGGATTCCAGGCCAGGCAACCCGAGACCGGCGATGCCGCCGTGCCACACCGGGCCACACCGTTGGCATCGAGGTAGGAGGGCCCCAATGCCTGCCGGGAAGCGATCAGGCTCATGTCGCCACGGCCTGTTTTTGTAACTTCATTGCGGTTGAACAACGCGCCGACTTCCCAGTCGTATGTCTTGGTGCCCAGCTCGAAGTAGCCGGACAGACTGGGTGCAACCCGCAGCGACTTCAGCTTGCTCTCGGTGGTGCGTGGCACCTCCCACAGGCGGCGATTGAACGCAATGCTGTGGTCGACCGGGTTGAACACGCTGGCCGCATCCAGCGGCGTGCCGAACTTGGTCGACTGGTACGGGTAGCCCGCGATCTGCTGGTCGGTGGTGCGCTCGTTGTAACCGATGTCGGCAGTGAACTTGATCTGGTCGGTCAGCGCGTAGTCGGTGCTGAGGAACAGCGAGCGGCGCTCGATGCCGGTCTGCAGGTGCATCTGCTCGTTGCCGTTGGCGAACTCGGCCGGCGTTATCGGGTGGTAGTCGTTCGGGTTCTTTGGATCGCCACCACGATTGAGGGTCTTGAACACCGCATCACCGGTATTGCACTTGTAGAGCGCCGGGTCGCACCACGAACCGTTCTGGCTGATGTTGCTCCAGTCCGCGCCCGGATAGTTGGGGCCGGCGCCGCCGTACCGGGAGAACTCGCGGTCGCGGGCAAACACCGGGTCTGACTTCTGGTATTCCAGTGCGAGGGTGTATCCGCCACGCTCCCCACGGGCGCCGGTGACCAGCGAGAACGTGCTGTCCTTGCCATCGCCCTGGCTGAACTGTCCGTGCTGCATGGACACTTCCAGGCCTTCGTAGTTCTTGCGGGTGATGATGTTGACCACGCCAGCGATTGCATCCGAGCCGTACAGCGAGGAGGCGCCGTCCTTCAGCACGTCGATGCGTTCCACCGCGCTCATCGGAATCTGGCTGAGATCCTGCAGGCCGCTGGTGGTGGCGCCGAGCCGCTTGCCGTTGACCAGCACCAGGGTGCGCGTGGCACCCAGATTGCGGATGTTGACGTAGTAGCCGCCAACGTTCTCGCCGGACGCCAACGCGCGCGCACGCGAGATGGTCGGCGCGCCGGTGGAGGTCAGGTTCTGCAGCAGGTCGGCGATGGTGGTGAAGCCCTGCTGTTCGATCATCGCGCGGGTGATGGCGACGATCGGCTGCTGCGTTTCGATATCCACGCTGCGGATGGCCGAGCCGGTCACCTGGATCCGATCCAGGTTCTTCGGTGTCTTGTCGCCGTCATTCTGCGCATGCGCAGCCGGCGACCAGGCGGCGGCCAGGGCTGTGCCCACCGCCAGGGAAAGCAGGGTGTACTTGTGGTGCATTTGGCTCTCTCCAAATCCAGTTGAATGGGTTTCCGCATCGCTGCGTGGAAACCGATCTGAAATCCCGCTGTGCGGAATCGGAAGGAACCTAACACTCCGTTTACAACTCGATTACGTTATGGACGCGTTATCGTCGCGCGCCGGATACAACGTTCATGCACAGGCCATGCACGAAACCGCGACGCGCACCAAGGGCGCTCTGCTTCAGTCTGGCTGCATGCTGATGACAGACTCCAGGAGACATCCGATGAATATCCCCGGCAAACCAGAACCCACGTGGAAGCAGTGGCATGTGCTGTTGCTGGTGCTTGCCATCGCACTGCTGGTGACGCTGATCATCGTCATCGCGCCATGGTGAATCGTCGGCGTTCTGCTCAGGTGCCGTGAACGCGGAAATGCGACGGGATGAAGGAGTCAGGGCGCGTTGAGGGTGGTGATGCATGCATCAATTCGTACTCACCCAATCGGCACATTCAAACCTCCACAGTGGTCCCGAAGGCAACGCACTCGCGCTGTCATTCTCCATAGACCATCGAGCACACAGGAGCGATTCCATGAGCACCCAGTCCACCATCGAACACCGCCTCAACGACCTGATCGAGATTGCCCGTGATGGCAAGTCGTTCTATGAAGAAGCGGCGACCAAGGTAAAGGACGCCGAGCTGTCGGCCCTGTTCACCCGCATTGCCGGCGTCAAGGGCCGCATCGTCTCCGCACTGAGCGGCTCGGTTGCTGCCAGCGGTGGCAAGCCGGCCGAGCACGGCACCGTGGTCGGTTCGATGCAGCAGTTCTATGGCAAGGTCCGCGCCGCATTCGGCGACACCAACTATGGTTACGTGGCCGAGCTGGAAGAGTCCGAAGACCGGCTGCTTGGCGCGTTCAAGGACGTGCTGAAGGACAACGAACTGCCGCCGGCCGTGCGCCAGGAAGTCACCCAGTTGCTGCCTGAAGTGCAGGAGTGCCACAACGTGATGCGTGCGCGCAAGCACGCCATGAAGGCGGCCTGACGATCATCGGCGGCCTTCTCCCCGGGGCCGCCACGGTCGGGGCAGCGTGGCTGCCCCGGCCAACCTGGAGGTGGCGTGCAGGACTCAGCGGGGCGCATCGGGCGCGATGTCCTGCAGGTGCAGAACACGCCCCATCAACTCGCTGAAGATGGGGGCGGCGACTGCTCCACCACCGTAGCCTCCGCGGCGTGCATCGGGATCGTCCACTACCACGGCGACCGCATAGCGTGGATGTCGCGCTGGTATGACCCCCGCAAACAGGGACATGTAGTGGCGCGCGTATCCACCGGCAGCCGCTTTGCGCGCGGTTCCGGTCTTTCCGGCGATGGCGTAGCCGCTGATGCGGGCCCGCGTCGCGGTGCCGCCGGGCTCGGTGGTGGTGGCAATCATGTCCATCACCTGGTCGGCCACGTTTGCGGGCATGGCACGGCTCACCGCTGTTGCGCGACCATGCTCGAAGGTCGGTTGCACGCGCAGGCCATGGTTGGCCAGTGTTGCGTAGGCATTGGCCAGCTGCAGCGTGGTCATCGACAGCCCGTACCCATAAGCCAGGGTCTGCTTGCTGGTGCCGCTCCATGCAGCAGGAGCGGCCAGTACACCGTTGCGCTCGCCGGGAAATCCGCTGCCCGAGACATGCCCTGCGCCCAGTGCGGCAAACATCGCGTGCAGCTGCTCGCGGCTCAGGCGGTGCGAAATCAACGATATGCCCACGTTTGAGCTTTTTTTCAGGACGTCGCTGGTATCCAGTACGCCCAGATCCCGATAGTCACGGGTGGTGAAGCGCCCATTGCGGATCCAGCCTGGGTGGGTGTCGAACGTGCTGGCAGACGTGATCACGCCGGCCTCGAGCGCTGCAGCCACGGTGAAGGGTTTCACCGTGCTGCCGGGCTCGAACACATCGGTCACCGCACGGTTGCGGCGTGCATCGGCGGCGCCGGTGCCGGGCGCGTTGCTGTTGTAGGTGGGCCAGTTGGCCATCGCCAGGATCTGGCCGGTGCCGACTTCCAGCACCACGATGCTGGCGGCAGCCGCGCCGTGGCGCTGTACTGCCGGTCCGAGTCCTGCCTGCAGGATGTGCTGCATACGGCTGTCCAGCGACAGCACGATGTCCTCGCCGGGACGCGCCGGACGGCCACGGTCGCGCAGTTCGACCGGGCGGCCCTTGCGATCGATGATGACGTCACGGTAGCCGGCCTGTCCGCTCAGGCGCGCGTCGAACAGGCGCTCAAGGCCTTCAAGGCCACGGCCTTCGATATCGGTGACGCCGACGGTCTGCGCGAACAGCTCCGACTGTGGATAGAAGCGTTTGAACTCCTGCTGCAGGTGGACGCCTATGGGTGCCCTGGCCTGCAGTGCTTCAAGGCGGGCTGGATCGCCGCGACGGAAGCCAGGCAGATAGACAAAGCGTCGTTGCCGGTTGCGGGCCAGCAGTCTGGTCAGCACCGCCGCATCGGCATCCAGTACCGAGGCCAGCTGCTCGACTGAACCTGATGCGTCGAAGAAGGTGCGCGGATCGATCCACAGCGATGCCACGGGAGCCGATCCGGCAATGACGATGCCGTGGCGGTCGTACAGCGTACCGCGATGCGCGCGCAGCGGATGGTGGCGGAGCATCCGTGCTTCGGCCTGGTGCCGGTAGAAGTGGTGATGGACGATCTGGACGTCAGCGGCCCGCGCCAGCAGCAGGCCCGCCAGCACGGCCAGTGCGGCACAGGTCAGGCGGTAGCGGCGTCGGAAGTCATGGGCACGCGCGCGGCGTGGTGCCATGGTGGGGGTGCGCATGCGATGGGGCATCGAGACAATGGTTACAGCGGTTGCCCGGCGATGTAGGCCAGCAGTGCGGAAGCACGGTCGATGACATTGGCGTGGCTGCGGCCATCGGCAACAGCCATGCAGGCGATCTCCGCATCGCGCAGCGTGGCCAGCCGGTCCTGCAGGACCGGATAGGGTTCGGCCGTGCGATAGGTTGCGGTGTAGCCGGCATCCAGCAGCGGCTGGACCTGCACGGGATGGCTGTCGTGCTGGTTGCGCAGGGTGTAGTCGATCCGTGCGACATCACAGGAGGCGATGGCGTTGAACGCGTACTCCCATGCCACGGCGTTCGCCATGCCCTGGTCGATCTGGCTGAGCAGCGCTGCACGAGGTGGTTCGATGGGAGAACTGGACGATGCCGCTCCTGTGGTGGCTACCGGCATGGCGAACAGAAACAGGATCAGCGGGAGGTTCAGTCGCATGCGCGCGGTTCCGTGCGTTGCAGGAGGGATGGTGCTTCTGCCGCAGACCGGCCACGGCCCAGCAGCAACACCGCAAGGCAGGCCAGCAGCGCGGCGATGGCCGACGTCCACAGTGCACTGGCGAATCCATGGCTGTAGATCGCCTGTGCGAAGGCGGCGGTGCGCGCATCGGCGAAGGTACCGGTAGCGATCGCATCGGCCATCTGCAGTACATCGCGCGCAGGAACCGCCGCGGCCAGTGCGCTGCGGATGCCCAGGCTCAAGGCACTGGACAGTACGGTGAAACCGAGCAGGATGCCGACAAAGCGCGTGGTCGCGCTGATGCCGGAGGCCATGCCGGCCCGCTCGCGCGGTGCCGCGCCGATGATGGCCTTGGATGTCTCGCCATTGAGGATGCCGCCGCCGGCACCGATCACCACCATTGCCACGAGTGCCAGCCACGGCCGGTGCTGCCACGCGGCCAGTCCGGCCACGGCATTGCCTGCGGCGGTGACCGACAGCCCGATCGCCAGCACGGCCGAACTGGTCAGATGACGACCGAGCCGCCGGCCCACGCTGGGAAACAGCAGCATCGCCGCAGCGAACGGAAGCATGCCAGCACCGGCAGCCAGTACGCTCAGGCCGATGCCGTTCTGCAGGTACTGCGGCAGCATCGAGGCCATCACCTGTGCGCTGACCGAATAGCCGACCATGGCAATGAGTGCGCCGACGAAACGCGGACTGGCCAGCAGCCCGAGATCGACCATGGGATGTGACCGTGCCCGTTCAACGATGACGAAGGCAACAGCCATGATGATGGCCAGGCCCAGCCCGATCAGCGCTGGGGCTGATGTCCATCCTTCTGCCAGTCCTTCCACCAGGAAGAACACGATGCAGAAGATGGCAACGCTGAACGTGATGATGCCGGGCGGATCGAGCGGGCGGACCACGCTGTCGGACGACTCGGGTATCCAGCGCAGCGTGCCGTAGCCGAGCAGGGCCAGGAACGGCAGGATCGCGATGAACACCGCGCGCCAGCCCCAGAGCGCGGACAACAGGCCGCCGATCAGCGGTGAGAGCACCATCATCACGCCCATGGCGGTGCCCCAGAACGCCCATGCGGTGTCTTTGGCAGCCCCCTCGTGGTACGTGTGGCCGATGATCGACAGCGAGGGTGCCAGCAGAAAGGCAGCACCAATGCCCTGCAGTGCCCGCGCCAGGTAGAGCAGGGTGGCACCGGGCGCCAGTGCACAGAGCAGAGAGGTGAGGGCGAACAGGCTGATGCCGATCAGCAGCACCCGGCGGCGGCCGTAGCGGTCGGCGACAGCGCCGGCGGGCAGCAGCAGTGAGGTGAAGGACAGGATGTAGGCACTGATCACCCACTCGATATCGGCGAATCCGGCGTGCAGGTCACGCGCGATGCTGGGCAATGCGACCGCGACGGCATTGGTCTCCAGCACGGTCATCGTACAGCCCAGCGAGGCCACCAGCAGGACGGCGTCAGGCAGCGTGTGCCGTGCAGGCGAAGGGGGAGGAGAGGGCGGCACCGGTCACTCGCAGGAAGGGGAGGACGGCCATTCCATCAATGATCGGTGTTTGTTTCATTCTCGGTGTTTTCTGGTTACGTTAGATTGAACCTAACGAAAAACCGCCCATGGAACGCCGTCACCTGGAGTACTTCGTCACCCTGGCCGAGGAGCTGCACTTCGGTCGTGCGGCCCTGCGCCTGGGAATTGCCACTCCCACGCTGAGCGTGCAGATCCAGGACATCGAGCGTCGGCTCGGCACGCGCCTGTTCGACCGCGGCCGGCGGGAGGTGCTGCTGACCTCCGCAGGCGAGGTGTTCCTGGTGGAAGCCCGTGATGTGCTGCGCCGGTTCGAACAGGCCGAAACCCTGGGCCGGCGCGCCGGGCGGGGGGAGATCGGCAAGATCGAGATTGGCTACGTCGGCTCGGCGCTGTATGCCGGCGCGTTGCAGGATCAGCTCAGCCGGTTCCGCAGCCGCTACCCGGGCGTGGAACTGCAGGTGAGCGAATGGCCGATGGGCGAGCTCCCGCAGCTGCTGCAGGAAGGACGGGTGGATGTGGTGTTCTGCCGGCCTCCGATGGATGTACCCGACAGTTTCGGCGAACACACCCTGGTCGAAGACCAGTTCTGCGTGGCGCTGCCGGAAACCCATCCGCTGGCGCGGGCCAGGGCGCCGGTACAGCCGGCATCTTTGGCCCGGGAGGGCTTCGTCATGCCGGAGCAGCCGGTGGGTGCAATGGAAGTCGGGCGTCGCGGCGGTTTCATTCCTCGTATCCGTTCCCAACCCGGGCATCTGGCGGCGGTGTTGGCCGAGGTATCGGTCGGCGTCGGTTCGGTGGCGATCGTGCCATCGGTGCTGCAACGCACGCTGGTGCTGCCCGGGATGATCTACCTGCCACTGGCCGGTCCCACCATCGTCTCGACCATCGCTGTGCAGTACCGGCGTGGGGAGACCTCGCCCGTGGTGCGACGGCTGATCGAGCAGGTGAAGGAAACGCCGTGCAGGCGCATCGACATGTTGCCCCTGGCCTGAGCTCCGCCCGGCAGCTGGACGATTGCTACACTTGCGCCACCTGCATTCGCATTCGATGGACACCATGAACAACGGGAACGGTCCGCAGACAGTTCGCTGAGCCGCAACAACGATGCATACGTTGTTGCGGTGATCACCCCTGCGATGCACGCGAGGTGGATGGATCACCGCCGGATTCACTCTGGGCGGAGATTCCCCATGTTCAATCGTCAGACCCCGCGTTGGGCCCATACCCTGCCATCGGCCATTGCGCTGATGGCGCCGTTCGACCTCCTGGCCTCGCTGGCCATGGATATCTATCTTCCCGTGGTACCGGTGATGCCGCAGGCATTGCAGACATCACCAGCGGTGGTGCAGCTCACGCTGAGCATCTACCTGCTGGTGCTCGGCCTGGGCCAGTTGCTGTTCGGTCCGTTGTCCGACCGCATCGGGCGGCGGCCGGTCCTGTTGCTGGGGGCGTTGCTGTTCGCGCTTGCGTCGCTTGCGTTGGCCATGTCCAGCAGCGGCGCAGCATTCCTGGCCTGGCGAACCGTGCAGGCGGTGGGAGCGTCGGCGGCATTGGTGGCGACCTTTGCCACGGTGCGTGATGTGTATGCCGATACACCCGAAGGCGCGTCGCTGTATGGGCTGTTCGCCTCGATGCTGGCCTTCGTGCCGGCGCTGGGGCCGATGCTGGGTGCGCTGGTGGCCACGGCAGCGGGCTGGCGTGCGATCTTCGTGTTGCTGGGTGTGCTTGGCCTGATCGCCTGGCTGCGCGCGCAGCGCCAGTGGCAGGAAACCCGGCCAGCAGGCAGCAGAGAGGCGCGTCCGGCACTGCGGAGGATGCTTGGCAGTGGCGCCTTCTGGACATACACGCTGGGGTTCAGTGCCGCGATGGGGACGTTCTTTGTGTTCTTCTCGATCGCACCGCGCGTGCTGGTCGGGCGCATGCAGTACTCGTCGATCGCGTTCAGCCTGGCATTCGCAACGGTGGCGCTGATGATGATCATCACCTCGCGAATGGCGAACGTCTTCATCGCACGCTGGAATACGCGCGGAACCTTCGTGCGTGGCCTGTGCGTGATGGTGGCAGGGGTGCTGCTGATGGCACTCGGTACGGCGTTGCCGTTCTCATTCGCCACTGTCGTGCTGCCCATGTGGGGCATTGCCGTAGGGCTGGTGATGGTGGTCTCGGTGGCCGCCAACGGCGCGCTGCGAGACTTCGCCGATGTGTCCGGCATGGCGGTGGCGCTGTATTACGCCGTACAGAGCGTGATCGTAGCCGGCTTCGGGACATTGGCTACCGTGCTGCTGCCGGGGGATACGGTGTGGCCGTTGGTGGCCTATGGCCTGCTGCTGCCACTGGCCAGCCTGATCGCTGTCGCGGCGTGGCCGTGCCGCGCATAGCCTTGGGCGGTGGATGAAAAAGGGGGCGGCCCTGAGGCCGCCCCAACCCGTCAAGAGAACACGTGCCTGGAACTAGAAGCGCACCGACCAGCGCACGTTCGCACTGTGATCGCGGCTCTCGCTGCCGTACTGGCCGCTGTAGCCCAGCTCCAGCTGCTGGCGCGGCGTCAGCCACGCCGCCAGGCCCAGCTCGGCCACTATGGCGTTGTCTGCAATCGGAGCGCCCTCGACCACGAAGGTGGTGCTGCTGTTGGCGAAGGCGAGGTTGCCGACCTGGCTGCGGTCGCCGGAGGCACGGCGATAGCCGACTCCGCCACGCAGGTGCAGCCAGCTGTCCTGCTGGAACGATGCCTTCAGGCCCTTGTCGAAGCGCACGCCCGCCGTGGCGATCGTGGTGCCGGTGTCGTCCACCTTGCCGTGCAGGGCAGCCGCACCGCCGCGTTCGTTGATCTGCTTCAGGTCGACCTCCACGCGTGCGACCTGCAGGTACGGCTCCAGTCCGGCCTCTGGACCACCAAAGCGATAGCCGGCTTCGATGAAGGCCTGGCGGGTATGCGCGTTGTAGCGAGCGCTCAGGCTGTCGCTGAAGCCAGCGAAGTCGACATCACGCGTGCTCTTCACCTTGTGCTTGCTCCAGGCCACGCCACCGCGCAGGCCGAAACCACCCCAGTTGTGGCCCGCATAGGCACCGAAATGGGTGTTGTCGATCTTCGACTTGGCTCGACGCTCCTGCTGCTTCACGTCGGTACGGCCGGTGCCGGCCAGCACGCCGACCTGCCAGCCGGAGAACTCGCGGTCGATGCCGACCAACAGGCCATTGCTGTTGGCTTCGGTGCGGGCGGTATTGCTGTTGCCATCCAGCTTGCTGTTGCCACCAAGGGCCTGCACCCATGCACCGGTGGCGTCGCCCGCATCGGCACCCGGGGCGACTGCACCGGCACGACGTGACAGTGCAGCATCGCGCACGTAGCGGCTGCCCTCGACCAGGGCCAATGCCGTGGCCGGATGCAGCTCGCCGCTGAGGCCGTCGAGCACGCCGCCCACCTGCTGCGGGAACAGTTGCGTCAGCGGCTTGGGCAGGCCCTGGTTGATCGCCAGCACGTCAGCGGCGCCGGCCACCGCGCGTTGATTCGGTGTGGTGGCGGCACTGGCCAGCGAGGCGCCACGGGCGACGTCGATGCGGGTGCCATTGGCCCCATAGGCCAGGCTGAACTGCAGGAAGGGCGAGAACGCACTGAAGTCGGTCTTGGCAAACTGGCCGCTGACGCCGCCATCGGCGCGGATGAAGTTGAACTGTTCACCGAGGTAGTAGGTGCCCGGCTCCGGCAGTGCGACCAGGGTGCCGCCGAGGGTGGCGGTGCCGGTTACGTGCAGCTGATCACTGCGCCCGCCCGGCGCGAGTTCGGCCGCATAGATACCGGTTGCGCCCTGCACGTAGTCGCCGTTGATGGTCAGCGTGCCGATCGAGTTTCCGGGCGCGATGATGCCGTCCACACGGGTGTTGCCCAGCGTGCCGATGCCCTTCAACAGGCCGTTGGCGCCGACCGTGGTGCTGCCGCCGGTCTGTGTGCCGTTGAAGGACACCACGCCACCGTTGACGGTCAGGTTGCTGTCCTTCAGCAGGCCGCTGGCGTTGACCGTGCTTACGCCACCGGTGGTGTTCAGCGCGGTGGAGACCAGACTGCCGTTGAGCAGGAACTGGCCACCCTGGACGTCGATCGCGGACGTGAGCGTGTTGGCACCGTTCAATTCCAGCGTGCCGTCCTGCAGCACTGCGCCGTTGAAGGTGTTGTTGCCGCTCAGGCGCAGCCAGCCGATGCCGGACTTGGTCAGCTTGCCGGGGCCGCCGATGTCGTTGGTCCAGTCATCCCAGGCGTCGCCTTCCCACACCTTCAGGCCACCGGCCTTCTGGTTCATCACCACGTTGGTGTCCACACGCAGCGAACCGTAGCCTTCGATGGCCTTGCGCAGGTCGACCATGCCCCAGCCGTAGATCTCATCAATGCCCGGATCGCCCAGGTCGCGGGCGGTGGTCAGCAGCACGTCGCGGACCTGTGCGTTGTCCAGATACGGGAAGCGCTCCATCAGCAGGCCAAGAGCGCCCGTGATGTGCGGCGCGGCCATCGACGTGCCGGTCTTGGTGCCATAGACGTAATTGGTGTTCTCGCTATCGATGATCAGCCGCACGTAGGCGGAGGTGTTCTCGATGCGGCCCTGGATATCACCGGAGACGATGGTGCTGAGGATGTCGGTGCCGGGGGCCGAGATGCACCAGTTGGCGGCAACGCCGCAGATGCTGGAACTGCCATCGATCACGTAGTCGGTTTCACCTGCGGCGGCGTTGGGCCGGCGGACATTGGCGACCGCCAGCCAGTACGGTTCCAGTTCGGGCTTCCAGCGCGGCATCGAGGCGGTGATGCCGGCAACCGCGCCGCTGCCGTTGCCGGCCGACCACACCTGGATGAGGGTGGAGCTGGGTGTATCGCCGTTGCTGGCGTAGATGCTGCCGTACACGCCGTAGTCGGCACCGATGCTGGCGTACTGCTGGTCCAGCGCGGCGGCGGTCATGTTGCGGGTGGAAATGCCCCAGCTGTGGTTGATGGCGCGGACACCCTGCGCCTGGATCTGCGCATACATGTCCAGCGTGGCGGCATCATCCGGATCGGTGCGGTACACCGCGCGCGGCCGATAGAAATTGTCGGGGTCCAGGCGCCACTCGTAGTAGGTGTCACCGAACACGCGGGCGGCGGTGAGATCCGCACCAAAGGCCACGCCATGCATGCCGGTGCCATTGCGGTTGGCGCCGATGGTGCCAAGCACATGTGTTCCGTGATCGGCATAGCTGAAGCCATAGGGCTGGCCGGCGGCGATCAGGCGTGCCGCCAGTGAGGCCGGAACGCCGGCGCCGAGTCCGTAGTAGTTGTAGCCGGGCTGTTCGCCGCGGGTCTGCCCGCAGGCACCGGTACCTGCGACGACACCCGGCGTCGCGCAGTCGGCACCGATGGTGATGCTGGAGGTATTGCGTCCTGCAAACTCCGGATGCGCCAGCGCGGAGCCCGAGTCGAACAGCGCAAGGCGTACACCCTTGCCGGTCAGACCGCGTGCATAGGCGTAGTCGGCGCCCATCGCACCCAGGCCCCAATCGGCGTTGAATTCATCGCTGCGCCAGCTGGCCGGATCGCCTGGGTTGCCGAGAACGGCGGTGCTACTGGCGGCAGGTGCAGTGGCCGTGGCTGCAGGCGCCGTGCTGGAAGCGGGCTGCGCCCACGCAGCCTGTAGCTGGCGCTGCTGCTGCCAGGCATCGAGTGATTCGCTGGCCATGGTCGGGAGTGCGGTGACCAGCAACAGCGAGCTGGCGACGGCAAGCGCCAGCGGGCGGTGCGACAGGGAGCGGGACGAACGGCCGTACAGCGGGTGATTCATCGGACAACTTCCTTGATTGACGGACATCAAAGGCCGTTAACCCCGCAGCGCGCCGATCACCCCCAGTGGTGTGAAGAAAATTTAATGAACGAGTTAAGGTTTCGTGACATGGGCATTCACTTCGTCTCCCGGCGGTCCCGCTACCGTGACCCAGCCTGGGCTCACCAGGCGTATCAGGGAGTGATGCAATGCGCGTTTTCAGGAAAGTGATCGCAGGCGCTGTGTTCGCGCTGGCATGTACCGGTTCGGTGGCGGTGGCAGGGCCGGTCGAGCCCTGCGACAAGCCGTGCTGGCGGGCTTACCAGATGTGCCTGGCCAGTGGTGCCGATGCCGGTGAATGCCAGCAGGCGTACAACACCTGCGTGGTCGATCTGTGCATGGGCGTGTGAGTCGCGCCGTTTGAGCGTTGCGTTCCGTGGAGCCCCGTCATCGACGGGGCTCTTCTGTTTCAATCGAGGATGCCGTCAGCGATACGGTAGTCTCGGCATGTCTTCATGGGCAGAGGAGTGCCATGGCCGTCAAACGTGTTGTCGCCAACATTGCCACGGCGGAGCCGCAACGGGCTGCTGCCTTCTACGGCGAGCTGCTCGGCATGCCGGTGGTGATGGACCACGGCTGGATCGTCACTCATGGCGGGCAGGGCAGCGCGCTGGCGCAGGTCAGCTTCGCCAGCGAAGGGGGTTCGGGCACCGCAGTGCCGGACCTGTCGATCGAAGTGGACAATCTGCAGGAGGTGCTGGACCGCCTGCGCGCGGCAGGCGTTGCGCTGGAGTACGGCCCGGTCGACGAACCCTGGGGCGTGCGCCGCTTCTTCGTCCGCGATCCGTTCGGCCGGTTGTTGAACATCCTCGCCCATTCCTGAGCAGCGGCGAGGACTTCAGCGGCGCGTGCCGCCTCGCTTCGGGGCTGGCGACACGCCGACCATGCGCAGGCAATCGTCCACCACCGCGCCGATGAAGGCATCGGCATCCTGCGCTGGTGCGGCGATCAGGTCGTCGGTGGCGCCGTGCACGCCGGCATAGATCAGTGAGGCGGTGACCTGCGGCGCGGGCAGCTGCCAGAGGCCATCGGTGATGCCGGCGTCGAGGATGGCCAACAGTTGCTGCTGGATTGCGTTGCGTTCGGCGTTGCCACGCTGGTGGTGGTGATGGTTGGCGTACACCACATCGTGCAGCGCATGGGTGCGCACGTAGAGCTCGATGTTGGCGCGGATCCAGGCACGCAGGCGCGCCACGCCATCGCTGGCAGGGTACTGCTGCACGGCGCGGTCGACGTCTTGCATGAAACGCTGGGTATAGCGCTGCGCCAGTGCCTGCAGGATCTCGGTGCGTGAGGCGAAATAGGTATAGAAGGTGCCCTTGGCCACGTCGGCCGCAGCAACGATGTCGCTGATGGTGGTGGCGTCCACGCCCTGCGACAGGAACAGCGCCTGCGCGGCATCCATCAGTTCTTCCTGGCGGGTTTCCGCGGGCTTGGTGCGAGGCCTGGCAACAGCTGGGGTCTGCATGGTGGGCAAGGTCCGGGTGCGACGGCCGCCATTCTAGCTGCCCTTCGGCATTGACTGACCGCCAGTCATTGACCGACGGTCAGTCAATGGCTACGATGCGCGCACATCCTCCCCCCGGGATCCGCACATGCAGCGCTTCCAACGTCCGGCCCTGGTGCTGGCCGCCTACCTCGGCACGTTCCTCGCCTCGCTGGACATCAGCATCGTCAACGTCGCACTGCCGACCCTGCAGCAGGCGTTGAATACCGACATGGCCGGCCTGCAGTGGGTGATCAATGCGTATGCGATCGCGTTGTCGGCGCTGATGCTGTCGGCGGGGCCGCTCGGGGACCGTTACGGCCATCGGCGGATGTGGTTGCTCAGCGTCGCCACCTTCACTCTTGGCTCGTTGCTCTGTGCCTGTGCCGGCAATCTTGCGACGCTGGTGGCTGGACGCGCGGTGCAGGGCATCGCGGGCGCGCTGCTGATTCCCAGCGCGATGCCGATTCTCAGTCATGCATTCCCTGATCCGCGCCAGCGCGCGCGGGCGATCGGTGGCTGGTCGGCGTTCAGTGCGTTGGCCCTGGTGCTTGGGCCGTTGCTGGGCGGGGTGCTGGTACAGCGCGCTGGGTGGCCGAGCATCTTCCTGATCAACCTGCCACTGGGCCTGCTGGCGCTCATGCTCGGTGCCTGGGGGATTCCCGAGCGGCGGCATCCAGAGCATGCCGCGCTGGATCCTGCCGGGCAGCTGCTCAGCATGGTCGCGCTGGGTGCGCTGAGTTACGGCCTGATCGCGATCGGCGAGCACGGCCTGCTGGCGCCACTGACCCTGTCGGCCATGAGCATCGCGGGCGCTGGCCTGATCCTGTTCGGCATCGTCGAACGCCGGGTGGCACGCCCACTGCTGCCGTTGGACCTGTTTGCCGATCGCCGTTTCGGCATGCTCAATCTGGCATCGTTCGTGCTGGGCTTCACCGCCTACGCGAGCCTGTTCTTCCTGTCACTGTTCTTCCAGCAGGCGCAGGGGCACAGCGCAGCACTGGCAGGCGCACAGTTGGCACCGCAGTTCCTGTTGATGGGTGTGGTCTCGTTGCTGTTCGGGCGCTTGGTCGTGCGCGTGGGGCTGCAGGCTGCGCTGGTCTCGGGCTATGCGTTGGCCGGCGTGGCGCTCTGTGCGATGGCCGCGTTCGAGCCGCTGACCTCGCGCGGATATGCCAGCGGCTTGCTGATGCTGCTCGGCATTGGAATGGGGCTGGCGGTTCCCGCGACCGGCATGGCGGTCATGGCCAGCGTGCCGGCCGAGCGCGCAGGTATCGCTTCAGCCACCATGAACGCATTGCGCCAGGCCGGCATGAGCCTGGGCATCGCGCTGCTGGGCAGCCTGATGAGCCTGCGTGCCGTGTGGCATTTCGCTGCATCCGCGCAGGCCGCAGGGCAGCCGGGGTTGGCCGCACACGCGCGCGAACTGATCCTGCAGCCTACCCCGCTGCAGGCGGCACCACCACTGCTGGCGTGGTATCGCAGTGCGATGGCCAGCGGCTTCGGCTGGGCCATGGCCGTGGCCGGCGCGCTGACCCTGCTTGCAGCCTTCGGCCTGCATCGGCAGCGCGCACCGGCCTGACGCGCAGCATTCAGCCCTGCTGGCGTTGCCGGCCCTCTGCGGTGCGTTCGATCTCCTGAGGCTGTTGTTGCTGCTGGCGCGCATTGGCGTGGCGAGCGTGTCCACCTTCACGACCGATCGCGGCCATGTGCTGGCGGTTGCGGCTGATCGCCTCGCCGCCCTTGCGGCCAGCGACACGTGCTTCGGCTGGACTGAATTCATGCGCGTTGCCAGAGGCATGTGCGGCACGCCCGCCCTTGGCAGCGATGGCGCGCTGCTTTTCCTGGTCCATTGATGCGAAACCCCGGTTGGAGCTGCGCGGGTTCTGCTCAGTCATGTGAAATCTCCTGCGGTGTGGGCGCCGCCTTCGTAGACGACGGCACCCATGCTTGGCCATCGCACGCTAAGTCCAGGTCGCCATCTTCGCCATGGCTTTCACGCGCCCTGCGCACGGGGCTGAAGACGCAGCCATTCAGGCGGGCGCCGCCTTCGCTGCCGCGATCTCGCTCAACTGCGACAGCAGGGCCGCAGGAACACAGTGAGGATGGAGTGTTGCGTAGAAGCACACGCGCATCCACCGATGATCATGATGGGGCCACCGCCCCTGTTGATAGGATGCGCAACAACGCCACTCGCCTGGCCACGACAGGGACGTAGAACATGAACAGGATTGGATTGATCGCATTGCTGGCCTGTACCGCCCCCGTCCATGCGGCCAGTCCCCTGTTGTCCGGCAGCTTTGTCCACGTCGGCTATTCGGCTACCGACGAACAACTACCGGCCACGCAGTTGCCGCTGTTCCTGGATGAACTGCAGGACCTGGGCAACGACACCCTCATCCTCGGTCAGGTGCGTGCCACGCGTGCGGGTGTGGGGTGCGCCAGCGGTGTGCAGGATTTCGAATGGATCGCCGGTTTCCCCGGCAAGCTGGGCACCGTCCTCGATGCGGCGGCCGCGCGCGGCATGAAGGTCGTGGTCGGTACCACCTACAGTTCGGGACAGTGCGGCACCTTCTGGCAAGGCCAGAACGCAACGGCTGTGGCGCAGGACGCCGCGCAGTCGCTGGCCCAGCTTGGCCAGCAGTACGGATCGCATCCGGCCTTCGCCGGCTGGTACATCACCGACGAGCCGGCACAGGTACCGGCTGACCGTGCGCCCTTCTATCGTGCGATCGTGACCGCGCTGAAGGGCAGTACCCCGTCCAGGCCGGTGATGGTCGCCCCCTACCTGGCGTCATCCAGCGTGGATCCGGCAAGTGTCGCGCGTGCGGCGGCGCAGTTCCGCACGGCTACCGGGGTGGATGTGCAGATCTGGCAGGACGGCATCGGCGCCGCCTCGCATGCGCGCTTGTTCCAGTGGGATCGCCCGGGTCATTCCACCGAGGCGTATTACGAGGCGCTGTCGGCGGCGTTGGGTGCCAGCGGCCTGTGGGCCGATATCGAACTGTTCAACCATGGCAGTCCGTTGTTCCTGGAGGCCGGCAACGGGTTGTCCGGCGCCTACCGCTCCGCTTCGGTGCAGCGCATCAACCAGCAGTTGTGGAGTGCGCGTTCGGCCGGCAAGCGCGTTGCCTGGCTCAACCAGTACCACATGTCCGAGGTGGTCGGTCCCGGCCAGGGCTATGCCGAATCGCCGCGGATGATGAACACCTATCGCGGGCTGTATGGGCTCGGCGCGTCCTACCTCGTCGATCCGGTGCAGACCGCGTACAGCTACAGCGTGGCACCGGATGCGAACTATCCGGACAGCAGTGGCCACGAGCTGTTCGATCGTCGGGTGGGGGACCCGCGCAATCCGATGGATGCCGGCTGGGTGGGCGTGCACGGCAACGTCAGCATCACCATCGACCTCGGCCAGCGTCGGCGGGTGGACTGGATCGGCCTGCACACGATGACTCGCCCCGGATGGGGCATCGTCACGCCGACGTCGGTGGAGGTGATGTGCACTGAGCCGGGTACTGCAGCAACCAGCATCGGCATGTTGTCGGCGCCGTTCACCCAGGCCGGACTCAGTGGATCGACCGAGGAGGAATACGTGCTGGGCAACGCGGCGCCCCTGGCTGCGCAGTGCCGTACACTGGAGCTGCGGCTGGCCAATGGCAACTGGACCTTCCTCAGCGAGATCGAGATCGCGGCCGAGCAGTAGCGATGTCAGCGTTGGCGTGCGTCGTGCAGCCGCTGTGCGAACGGCTGCTGTTCAAGCGCCTGCAGTGCGTCGCGCAGCACCTGCTCCAGTGACTGCCCGAGATCGGTATCCAGGCTGCGCGCCGCGCGCGCCGTAGCCTGCCACTGTGCCTGCAGCGCCGGCAGGACCTGCAGCGCCTGCGGGCTGAGCTGCAGGATGCGCTCGCGGCTGTCCTCGCCGATGGCGGTATGCAGCCAGCCGTCGTGCACCATCGCTGAAACCGTCTGGCTGAGCGCCGAATGGCTGAGCCCGCAGGCCAGTGCCAGGTCCTTGATGCGGCAGGGGCCCTGCGCCATCAACGTGCGCAGCACCGGGGTGTAGCGCGGCCGGTAGTCCAGCTGCAGGTCGCGATAGGCCTGTTCGACCGCCGGATCGAGCTGATCAAGCAGGGCGCGCAGCAGGGTGCCCAGGGTGGCGTGTTGGAGATCCATGGGCGCGATGATATATAAGCACTTACATATCATCAACGTGGGGTGCGGTCATGGCGGTTTCGTGGATGCTGGGCGCGGTGCTGGCGGCGTCCTGCCCGGCCCAGGACGCGGTGCTGCAGGCGGCGGCCACGGCGATACAGGCGCACTACCTGGACGTGGCCGAGGGCGCGCGCATTGCCGGGGCCGTGCGCGGCTGGTCCAGCCAGCAGCGCTATGTGGACAGCTGCGCGGACCCGAAGGTCTTCAGTGCGCGCCTGAACCAGGACCTGGACGTGTTCGACGGCCACTTCCATGTGGAACGGGTGGATGCCCGCGCCGGGCAGGACGATTGGCTGATGGCCTGGCGCGCGGATGCGCGTGGCAATGCTGCGGGCGTGCGCGAAGTGCGGGTGCTGGAGGGCAACATCGGTTACCTGCGCCTGAGCAGCTTCTACCCGCTGGATCTGGCCCGGCCCAAGCTGGCGGCGGCGTTCAGCCTGCTGGCCGACACCGATGGCCTGGTGCTGGACCTGCGCCAGAACGGGGGCGGTGATGATGGCAGCGCGGACCTGCTGGTGCGCACGCTGCTGGAGCCAGGCGTCACCGCAGTGCAGGCGCTTGAGCAGCGTGGCAGGCGTACCCCCGTACTGCTGCCGCCAGCGAGCCTGCCTTTGTACCTGAAGCCGCTAGTGGTGCTGATCGACCGCCGTACCGGTTCGGCCGCCGAGTTCGTGGCGTACTCGCTGCAGGCGCTGGGACGAGCGCAGATCGTCGGCAGTCGCAGCGGCGGCGCCGCGCATATGTTCGATGATCCTGTGCTGCTGCCGGATGGCTATCAGATCAGCATTCCGGACCGGCAGCCGATCAATCTGCGCACCGGCGGCAACTGGGAGAAGCGCGGCGTCATGCCTGATACGCCAGGAGGTGATGATCCGTTGTTCATCGCACGGCAGCTGCTGGCCCCGATGAAGTCGTCAGGATGAACGCATATCTGCAACGCCGTCCTATCGCGGATGCGCGGCTGCATGCCTAGAATCGAAGCATCCCGGTAGTTCCCGGGCGCTTCGAGTGAATGGACTCAATGAAGATTCTGTTGACCGGCAGTTCCGGGCGGATCGGGCGGGCGATCTTCGGCGCGTTGGCGGCGGCCCATGAAGTGGTGGGGCTGGATCGCAGCCCGTTCGCCACGACGCGAATCATTGCCGATGTCACTGATCGTCAGGCGGTCACGCGGGCGGTGCAGGGTGTCGACGCGGTCATCCATACCGCAGCGTTGCATGCCCCGCACGTCGGGCTGGTGCCGGATGCGGTGTTCCAGCAGATCAATGTGGACGCCACCGCGCACCTGCTGCAGGCGGCACGCGAGGCCGGTGCACGGCGCTTCGTGCTGACCAGCACCACCGCCCTCTACGGTCACGCGGTGGTGGCCGGCGGCTGCCGCTGGATCGACGAGGACACCGAGCCTCTGCCGCGCACCATCTACCATCGCACCAAGCTGCAGGCCGAGGCTCTGGCCGAAGCCGCAACCGCGCCCGGTTTCAGTGTGCGCGTGCTGCGCATGGGCCGCTGCTTCCCGGAACCGCCCGAGCGCATGGCGATGTTCCGCCTGCACCGTGGCATCGACGCGCGCGACGTGGCCAGCGCACATGCCGCGCTGCTGCACGATGAGGGCGCTGCCTTCGCCCGCTACATTGCCTGCGCACCGACGCCGTTCCGGCGCGAGGATTGCCTGGAACTGGCGACCCAACCACGCGGGGTGCTGGCCCGCCGCGCCCCGCAGTTGCTGGCCGAGTTCGAGCGCCGTGGCTGGCCGCTGCCGCTGAGCATCGACCGCGTCTACGACAGTGCGCTCATGCGCAGCGAACTCGGCTGGCAGCCGCGCTTCGGTCCGGACGATGTGCTCCAGCAGTACGCCGCTGGCAGCATCGAAGTGCTGCCGCGGGCGGAATGGATCAAGGACCGCGTGGCCGAATAGGGCGGCCGCGGGGCGGGTTCCTGACCCGACCCTGAGCAGGTTCAGGAATGTGCAGGCCGGCCGCCTCAACCTCGTTGGCAGGCGGCCGCTAACCCGGTGCGCTTCCAGTGCCGGGCATGCCCCGGCGGCCGGTGGCCTGCGCGATGGATCGCGCGCCTGCGCGGTGCCCTCGCGGCGCCGGTCGTCCTGAACTGCCTTGCGGACCTTTCCATGCCTCCTTCCCGCTCCGCCGCTGCCCGCCGCCCGGGCAGCATTGCCCACAAGCTGATGCTGGGCACCGCTGTGATCGCACTGCTGTGCTTCGGCCTGACCGCGTTCCTGATCTACCGCCAGGCCAGCGCCAGCCTGATCAACGCCTCGCGCCAGACCCTGTCCAGCGAAGCCACCGCCGAAGCGCGCCAGGTCTCGGCTGACCTGGGCACCGCTTTCGCCAGCAACGATGCCATGGTCGAAACCGTGCTCGCCCAGCGTGCGCGCGGTGACGTGCCCGATCGCGCCAGCCTGGCGGCAGTACTCGGCGAACAGCTGCGTACCCACCCGGAGTGGCTGGGCAAGAGCACCATGTGGGAGGCCGATGCCTTCGACGGCAAGGATGCCGAGTTCGTCAACACTGAAGCGCACGACGCCACCGGTCGCTACATGAGCTACTGGGCCTGGCACGACGGCAAGCCGCAGCAGTCGCAGATGACCGACTACACCGAGACCGCCAGCGGTTCCGGTGACTGGTACATGGTGCCCAGCCGCGACCAGCTGCCCAAGGTCAGCGAGCCCTATGCCTATGACATCGCCGGCCAGCAGGTGCTGATGAGCACGCTGAGCACGCCCATTGTCGAGAATGGCAGGTTCCTCGGCGTGTTCACCGTCGATTTCTCGCTGGCGGCGCTGCAGAAGCACCTGGCGACGTTGAAGCCGATGGGGGCTGGCAGCGTCGAACTGCTGTCGCCGAAGGGCGTGGTGCTGGCCTCGGCCAATGCCGCTGAGATCGGCAAGCCACGCAGCGACGCGCTGACCCGCAGCATGCTGGCCGACATCGCTGCCGACCGTCCGTTCGAGGCTTTCAGCCCCGATGCGGCCGGCAACGTGCGCGTGTACGTGCCGCTGCGCGTGGGCGACGCCCCGCAGCGCTTCGCGCTGGGCGTGGTGATGCCGCATTCGGTGATCGTCGCAGAGGCACGTCAGTTGCTGTGGCTGACCCTGCTGGTCGGTGTGGTGGCAGCATTGACCCTCAGTGCGGGTGTCTATGTTCTGCTGCGCCGGTTGGCAATCCGTCCGTTGGCCGAAGCTGTGCGCGTGGCCGGTGATGTCGCCGCTGGCAAGCTGGACAGCACCCTGCCGGCACGCAGCAATGACGAAGTGGGGCGCCTGCTGGACGCGATGCAGGGCATGCGCGGCCAGCTGCAGGCGGTGATGGCGGCGCAGGCGGAAATGGCGCGCCGCCACGATGCCGGCGAGCTCAGTTACCGCATGGACGCCGCGGCGTTCCCGGGCGAGTACGGCCGCATGGTGGCCGATAGCAACCAGCTGGTGGCCTCCAGCAACGCGGTCACCCAGCGCCTGGTTGAAGTGATGCAGCGCTACGCCGTTGGCGACCTCAGTCAGGACATGGAAGCGCTGCCGGGCGAGAAGGCGGTGTTCACCGCCGCGATGGCCACCACCAAGCGGAACCTGGCCGCGATCAATGAACAGATCCAGCAGCTGGCTGCTGCGGCCGCTGCCGGTGACTTCGCGGTGCGTGGCGATGCCCTGTGCTTCGACCACGACTTCCGCCGCATGGTGGAAACCCTCAATACCATGATGCAGGTGAGCGACCACAACCTGGCCGAGCTGTCGACACTGCTGCGCGCGATCGCCGCAGGCGACCTCAGCGCGCGCATGCAGGGCGACTTCCACGGCGTGTTCGCGGTGATGCGCGACGATGCCAACAGCACCGTGCAGCAGCTGACCCGGATCGTCGGCCAGATCCAGCAGTCGGCGGCCAGCATCCGCCTGGCCGCGGGTGAAATTGCCGCGGGCAACAGCGACCTGTCGCGGCGTACCGAGCAGCAGGCCGCCAACCTGGAAGAAACGGCGGCCTCGATGGAGGAATTGACCTCCACCGTGCGCCAGAACGCCGACCACGCGCTGCAGGCCAATACCCTGGCCGGTTCCGCGGCCGGCGTTGCCAGCGAAGGCGGGCAGGTGGTCAGCCAGGTGGTGCAGACGATGGAGCAGATCGAAGCCTCCTCGCAGCGCATTGCCGAGATCATTTCGGTGATCGATGGGATCGCCTTCCAGACCAACATCCTGGCGCTGAATGCGGCGGTGGAAGCGGCGCGTGCCGGCGAGCAGGGCCGTGGCTTCGCCGTGGTCGCCAGCGAAGTGCGTGCGCTGGCACAGCGATCGGCGGGTGCGGCCAAGGAGATCAAGGAGCTGATCGACGCCTCGGTGGCGCAGGTCGGTGCCGGTGCGCAGCTGGTGCACGGCGCGGGCCGTACCATGCAGGAAATCGTCGGCCAGGTCGGCCGGGTCAACGAGATCATGGCCGAGATCTCGGCGGCCTCGCGCGAGCAGTCGGCGGGCATCGAGCAGGTCAACCAGACCGTGGTGCAGATGGACGAGACCACCCAGCAGAACGCCGCGCTGGTGGAAGAAGCCAGCGCCGCCGCGCGGGCGATGGAAGAACAGGCCGAGCAGCTGGCGGTGGCGGTCTCGCGTTTCCGCCTGCAGGCCGAGCCGGTCGCCGTGGCACGCCACGCGGCCTGAGTCCCGGCATGCGCAAAAGAAGACGCCCGGCCAAAGCCGGGCGTCGTCGTTTCTGCTCGCCGGTGTGCCGGAATCAGGTCCGGCAGCTGCAATGGCTCAGAACATCCCTTCGAAGGGGTTCCAGCTGGCCCTGCCCTTCACCTGTTCCAGGTAGTAGCTGTAGTTGGTGCTGGAGGCGACCAGGAAGTTCATGGCGATGAACAGCGCACGGGCGACGATGTCCGGCAGGAACAGGGCGACGAGGGTCAGCACGATGTTGATGCCGAGCACGACCAGCGCCTTGCGCCACATGCCCAGGATGAGCAGGTAGATGAAGCCGAAGAAGAAGGCGAAGAAATTGATGTTGACCTTCAGCCGGTCGCCGAAGGACAACGCCTTCCAGGCCTGCTTGAAACCCGGCTCCTTGGGCGCGCCGTGCTGCTGGAAGAAGTTGAAGCGGAACTGCCACTTCGGGCTGAAGCGGGAGAGGTCGACTGTGTTCATTGACGTATACGTCCTTGTAGGAAAACGGTTCCATGATAGATGTCGCGAATTCAGGAAACTACCCTCCGGCGTCAAAAATGTGACGTTCTTTGCCGTGTGAAGCTGCGGCTGTGCGCCGCACCGTCACCCATCCGCCTTGTTTTTAGGATAGGGTGCGCAGTTCCGCTGCCGCCCCAGCTGAATCCGTGCGGCGGCGGGATGTCCATGGAGGTTGCATGACCACACCTGCTACACCGGAAAACGCACCGGGACCGGTGCTCCTGCCGACACCTGAAGTGGTGCAGGCACAACAACTGCTCGCACGCCAGCAACTGGCGGTGGCAATGGACCGTGCGCGCACGGCTGCCACGCAGGATGCGGCCCAGGCCGCCCTGGAAAGCGAGTGATCCGCAACACCGCCGATCGCGCTGGCCTGTCGCCAGCGCGATCGCGGCGCGCGCCGCCGGTCAGAACCGCGCGGTCATGCTCAGGAAATAGCTGCGTCCGGCCACGAAGTAGTCGGTGGAGCCTTCGGCATACAGCTTCTTGTCGGCCAGGTTGCTGACGCCGCCGCGCAGGGTCAGCACCTCGTTGACGTTCCACGCTGCGGTCAGGTCATACAGGGTGTAGGCCTTGAGGAAGGTCGTCGCCGTGCCGGTCTGCTTGCCGGTGTACTGCGCCGACAGGCTGCTGGAGAACACCGTACCGGGCGTCCAGTCCAGCGACGAGTAGCCGGAGAATTCCGGTGTATCGATCAGGTTCCTGCCGGTGGTCAGGTTCTTGGCCTCCTTCATCCAGGTGGCCGAGGTACGCCAGCGCCAGTGCTCACCGAAGCGGAAGTTGAGGTTGCCTTCCATGCCGCTGGTGCGCGCCCGCTGCACGTTGCTCATGCGCGTCCACCAGATGCCGTTGAACTGGCCCAGTGGGGCGTACTCGATCTTGTTCCTGAAGTCGGTATGGAAGTAGGTCAGGCCGGCATCCACCAGATCGTTGTCGAAGCTGATGCCGATCTCACGGTTGGTGCTGGTTTCCGGATCCAGGTCCGGGTTGCCGGCCATGTAGCAGCCGCCACGGGTATAGCCCAGCGGAATCAGCGAGGTGCAGCCACGACCACCGGACTGGGTGGCGGCGGTGGCCGAATTCTCGGTCAGGCTGGGCGCGCGGAAGCCTTTGGAAACGCCGCCTCGGATCGTCCACTGCTCGGCCGGATGCCAGACCAGGTAGGCACGCGGGCTGACGTGGCTGCCGAACTTCTCATGGTGGTCCAGGCGTGCGCCCAGGGTCAGCGCCAGGGTGCGGTGCAGCTTCAGTTCGTCCTCGACGAACAGCGCCCAGGTGTCCACTTCCAGGTTGGAGCCGCTGACGGCATTGCCGGCATAGTCGATCGGCGCACGGCCGATGGTATCGGTGTTGGTCAGTTCCTGGCGCTTCCACTGGCCGCCCACGGCAAACTGGTGTTCAACCCCCAGGGTGAACGGCGTGGTCAGGCTGCCTTCGATGATCGTATCGGTGGCCTCGGAGCGGCCGGTGGCACCGATGTCGTTCTTGTACTCGGTCCAGTAGGCGCTGAGCTTCGAGTTGCCGAAGCTCCACTTGCCATCGTGATTGAGGGCCAGCGAGCTGCGCTTGAGTTCACTGGCGCCCCAGGCGCCTTCGTCCTGTTTTTCCAACGAGGCATCGATGAAGGCCTGCTGCACGCCATGACCAGCTTCCAGCGACAGATCCTGGGCGTCGCTGAGCTTCCATTGCAGCAGGGCGTCAACATTGCGGTCCTTCTCGCCGGCGTAGGCATTGCCATAGACGCCGCCGTTGGACCGGTCCGAGTCGCGGCGCATGCTGTTGGCGCCGATACGCAGGCCGAAGCGTTCACCAAGCGGGCCGGAGAACGTCGCGCCGATCTGCTGGGTATCGCCGCGCTTGCCATCGCCCGGGCGGGTATAGCTGTGGGTGGCGCTGCCATTCCAGTCATCGCCGATGCGCTTGGTGATGATGTTGATCACGCCGCCCATGGCGTCGGAGCCGTACAGCGACGACATCGGTCCGCGTACCACCTCGATGCGTTCGATCTGGTCGGGCGAGATCCAGTTCAGATCCTGGCGGCCGAGGTCGGGGCGGTAATTGGTCGAGGCCGAGCTGCCCATGCGCTTGCCGTCCACCAGCACCAGCGTGTAGTTGGAGGGCATGCCGCGCAGCTTGATCTTGGACTGCTCGCCCGCCGCGCTGAGGCCGCCGGTTACGCCCGGCACGCGGCTGAGCAGGGTGGCCAGGTCGTGCACCGGCTGGCGCTCGATGTCCTCGCGGCTGATCACGCTGATGCTGGCCGGGGCATCCTTGATCCATTGCTGGTTGCCCGAGGCGGTGACCACCACGGTATCCAGGTCCTTGGTGGAGGCATCTGCGCTGGCTTCGGCGGCGGCCAGGCCGGGCAGGGCCAGCAGGCAGGCGGTGGCCAGGGCGGTGGCCAGGTGGGTGCGCGGCAGGCGCGGGGAACGGGAACGGGACGGCAGGGACATGACGGCTTCCATCGGAGAGAGTAGGGACCCGGTGGAAACGGCAGGCGCAGGCGGACCGCAGGCAGCCCCTTCCATGGGTCGTCGGCGCGCGGTGTGGACCGGCGCAGCTGGGTGGGTCTCAGCCGTGCGGAAGACGGCAACCTGCCTGGTTAATGAAATGATAACCGTTCGCGTTTGTTGCGATCCAGTACCCCCGGTGACAAAGCGACAACCTGCCGCACCGTCACGGCACGCCTGCTGTTTGCTGAATGGGGATAAATGCGGGCGTAGACCTTCGCACGCGGCTTACATCCGGCGCCCTAGACTGAGCCGCATTTTCGATTCCGCCCCGTTGGAGATCGTGTGGGTTCCGGTAGTGACAGACATCGACTGTGCGGCCAAGCGCCGGCACAGCCAGGACAAGTGCGGGCGCCGGGAAGGCGCGCCGGGAACCTTCGTGCATGCAGCCCGGCCGGGACGGCCGGCCATGCCGACCGTGGGGAGTAAGCGGTGATGGGGGGTCAAACCATCCACGCGGAAGCGGATGCACCCCGGCTCGACGCCGGCTGGGCGCTGCTGCCGGCCGAGTCGCCGCTGCAGATGCCCGAGCAGACCCTGCGCGAAGGCGAGCTCAAGGTCCGCCGCCACCGCACCTCGCCGCGCCTGATCGGCCTGCGCCGGCTGTATATCTTCGGTGGCACCCTGGGCATGACCGCCATCGCCACCCGCATGATGTGGCGAGTGCTGTCGGCCAATGGCATCAGCGTGCTCGAAGCGTGCCTGCTGGTGCTGTTCGTCGGCCTGTTCGCCTGGATCGCACTGTCCTTCGCCAGTGCCCTGGCCGGCTTCCTGACCGCCGTGTTCGATCGTGGCTACCGCCTCGGCATCGATCCGGACAAACCGCTGCCGACCGTGCACAGCCGCACCGCGCTGCTGATGCCGACCTACAACGAAGACCCGCGGCGCCTGCTGGCGGGCCTGCAGGCCATCTACGAATCAGTGGCCGCCACCGGCCAGCTGGAGCGCTTCGACTTCTTCGTGCTCAGCGACACCCGCCGCGAGGACATCGCACGCGCCGAGGAACAGGTGTTCGCCGAGCTGCGCGAGCGTGTGCCGGATGGCCGAACGCGCCTGTTCTACCGTCGCCGCGGCGACAACAGCGGACGCAAGGCAGGCAACATCGCCGACTGGGTCCGCCGCTTCGGCGGTGCCTACCCGCAGATGCTGATCCTCGATGCCGACAGCCTGATGACCGGCGACAGCATCGTACGCCTGGTGGCTGGCATGGAGCACAACGCCGATGTCGGTCTGATCCAGACCCTGCCGTCGGTGATCGGCGGCCGCACCCTGTTCGCCCGCATGCAGCAGTTCGGTGGCCGCGTGTACGGCCCGGTGATCGCGCGCGGCGTGGCCTGGTGGCATGGTGCCGAGAGCAATTACTGGGGCCACAACGCGATCATCCGCACCCGCGCTTTCGCCGACCACGCCGGCCTGCCGGCGCTGCCGGGACGCAAGCCCTTCGGCGGCCACGTGCTCAGCCATGATTTCGTTGAGGCAGCGCTGATGCGCCGTGGTGGCTGGGCTGCGCACATGGTGCCGTACCTGGGCGGCAGCTACGAGGAAGGCCCGCCGACCCTTACCGACCTGCTGGTGCGCGACCGCCGCTGGTGCCAGGGCAACCTGCAGCACGGCAAGGTGGTCGGCAGCCGCGGGCTGCACTGGATCAGCCGCACGCACATGCTGATCGGCATCGGCCACTATTTCACCGCGCCGATGTGGGCGATGCTGATGCTGATCGGCATCGCCATCCCGCTGTTCCAGGAGGGCATCGATTTCAACGCCCTGCTGCACCTGTCGCCCAGCGTGTACTGGCGCGCCCAGGACGAAGAGCAGGTGGTGCGCCTGTTCGCGGCCACCATGGCGGTGCTGCTGTTGCCCAAGGTGCTGGGCTACCTGGCGATGCTGCTGGACCCGGTCGACCGCCGTGGCTGTGGCGGTGCGATCCGCGCCTTCGTGTCGATGCTGGTGGAAACGGTGCTGGCCGCACTGATGGCGCCGGTGGTGATGTACGTGCAGTCGCGCGGCGTCGCCGAGGTGCTGTCCGGGCGCGACTCGGGCTGGGACGCGCAGCAGCGTGACGATGGCGGCATCTCGTGGCTGGCGCTGATCCGCGGCTATGGCGGCCTGGGTGTCTTCGGTGCCTTCATGGGCGTGCTGGCCTGGGCGGTTTCGCCGTCGCTGGCCGCGTGGATGGCACCGGTGGTGATCGGCATGGTGCTGGCGGTGCCGGTGGTGGCGCTGACCTCTTCACGCGGCCCGGGTGCCTTCCTGCATCGCCTTGGCCTGCTCGATATTCCCGAAGAGAACATTCCGCCACCGGTGCTTGTGCGTGCGGCACAACTGCGCCGGGAAGCGGCCGAGCAGCCGCCGCTGTACTGATCCCCCTGCGCCAGCGGCATAATGCGGCTCGAACTTGAAGGAGCCGCATCATGCTGCAAACGGTGGAACAGGAAACCGGCGCCTCGCCGCAATGGTCGGTGATCTGGCTGCACGGCCTCGGGGCCGATGGCCATGACTTCGCGCCGATCGTGCCGGAACTGGTGCGCCCGCACTGGCCGGCCCTGCGCTTCGTGTTCCCGCATGCGCCGGTGCGGCCGATCACGATCAACAACGGTGTGCCGATGCGCGGCTGGTACGACATCGTCGGCATGGATTTCCGTTCGCGCGCCGACATGGTGGGCGTGCAGGAATCGGTGGTGCAGCTGGACGCGCTGATCGCGCGCGAGATCGAGCGCGGCATCGCGCCCGGGAAGATCTTCCTGGCAGGCTTTTCGCAGGGGGGCGCGATCATTCTTACCGCCGCGCTGTCGCGCACCGCGCCGCTGGCCGGCCTGATCGCGCTGTCCACCTACCTGCCCGAAGCTGAAAGCGCCAAGCGCATTGAGGGGGCCGTGCAGGTGCCGGTGTTCATGGCCCATGGCAGCAGCGATCCGGTGATTCCGCAGGCGGTGGCCGTACACAGCGCACAGGCTCTGCAGGCGCTGGGCCTGGAAGTGGAATGGCACAGCTACCCGATGGCCCACCAGGTTTGCGCCGAAGAGATCCAGGCGCTGGGTGACTGGTTGCAGGAACGGCTGGGCGCTGCCTGAGCCATGGCCCCGGCCAGCACACCGCCGTGGATGCCGGAACTGTGCCGCCTGCCGCGGCTGGCGGCGATGCTCGGCCTGGCCGAGCTGGTGGTGGTGGTGCTGGCGCTTGCGCCCGACGGTAGCCGTCACTGGACCTTCGGCGAACTGCTGTCGGCCAGTGGCTTCGCGTTGTGGCTGGCGCTGGCGGTGACCGCCAGCCTGTGCCTGCTGCGGCAGGTGCTGTCGAGGCTGCCGCAGCTGCTGGGGGCCGTCGCGGCGATCACGCTGGCGACCCTGATCGCGGTGATCTGCGCCGGCATCGTGCATGCGCTGTACGCGGTGCTGGGGGACAACTTTGCCCGGGGAATCAGCTTCTGGCGCTTTACCCTGGGCAGCGCGGCCACCACTGCGCTGATCACCGCGCTGGCCCTGCGCTATTTCTACGTGAGTGACCGCTGGGCCGCACAGGTGCAGGCCAATGCCCGGGCGCAGGCAGACGCCCTGCAGGCGCGGATCCGCCCGCATTTCCTGTTCAACAGCATGAACCTGATCGCCAGCCTGCTGCATCGCGACCCGGCGGTGGCCGAACGTGCGGTGCTCGATCTGTCCGATCTGTTCCGTGCAGCCCTTGGGGCAGGCGAGGGTGATTCCACCCTGCGTGACGAATGCGAGCTGGCCGAGCGCTATCTGTCGATCGAATCCCTGCGCCTTGGAGAACGCCTGCAGGTGCGCTGGCAACGCGATGAACCGCTGCCGTGGGACCTGCCATTGCCGAGGCTGGTACTGCAGCCACTGGTGGAAAACGCGGTGCTGCACGGCATCTCGCGCTTGCCCGAAGGCGGCACCATCGAGCTGCAGGTGCTGCGTGCGGGCAACGAGCTGCAGATCCGCGTGCGCAATCCCGCGCCCGATCCACAGGCCCCGGGATTGGCGCTGGCACGTGGTGCCGGCCATGCCCAGCACAGCATCGGCCATCGGCTGGCCTGGCGCTTCGGCAGCGCCGCGCGGATGACGGCTGGCTGGAGCGAGGGCTACTATGCCTGCCAGGTGACAGTGCCGATCCAGTGAGGGGATGATCGTGAGGGTAGTCATCGCTGATGACGAACCGCTGGCACGTGAGCGCCTGCGCAGCCTGCTGGCCGCGCAGGACGGCGTGGATGTGGTGGCCGAGGCCGGCAACGGCGAGCAGGCCCTGCACGCGTGCGCGGAGCTGCAACCGGACCTGGTCCTGTTGGATATCGCGATGCCCGGGCTGGACGGCCTGGAAGCCGCCCGCCATCTGGCCAGCTTCGAGCCGCGGCCGGCCGTGGTGTTCTGCACCGCCTACGATGCGCATGCGCTGTCGGCGTTCGAGGCCGCAGCGATCGATTACCTGATGAAGCCGGTACGCGCAGAGCGGCTGGCGGCGGCGATCGCACGCGCGCGCACGTTCCTGGCCGGCCGCGACGGCCAGCCGCAGGAACACAGCGGGCAGCAGGCACGCAGCGTGCTGTGCGCACGCCTGCGCGGCAGCCTGCGGTTGATTCCGCTGGACGATATCCACTACCTGCAGGCCGAGGAAAAGTACGTGGTGGTGCACCACGCACGCGGCGAGGACCTGATCGAGGAATCATTGAAGTCGCTGGAGGAAGAGTTCGCCAGCCGTTTCATCCGCATCCATCGCAACTGCCTGGTGGCGCGTCACGAGCTGGTGGAACTGCGCCGCGGCTCGGGCGGGCAGGTGCAGGCGGTGCTGCGGCATGGCAAGCAGCCGCTGGAAGTCAGCCGCCGCTGCGTGGCGACGCTGAAGCAGGAACTGCGGCATCTGTGAGTGTTCCGCGCGGCCTGCGGCCGCGACTGCTTACGAGCAACGTCCGAAGCAACAGCAACAGCAAATTGTCGGCTCTGTGTTGTTGCGTGTTGGGTGAGGCGGGATGGGCGGGCGGGACACGCCGTAAACCCATCCATGGGGGCTCGATGGCGCCATCCATGGCGCCAACGGTCCCGCCCGCCCATCCCGCCTCACCCTCACGAACTTCCCGGTGACGGACGGCAAGAGCATTGGTGTTATCGGCTGGGAAAGAGGGGTCAGATCCCTTTTCCTGCGGAAAAGGGATCTGACCCCGGAAGCCGTCGGCTGTTGCTTTTGCTTCTGCTTTTTTTTTCTTTTGATCTTCCGTGGCTGACGCGCACGGAAACTGTCAGAGGCCGGGGCGGTGGGGGCAGGCGGGGTGTCCGCGGCATGGATGCCGCGGCCAAGCCCCCAAGGACGGGTTTACGGCGCCCCCGCATGACCCCACCGCCCCGGCCAAGCGCCATAGATTCAGCCGATGCAGCAGCCACGAGGGGCTCCGCCGTTGGCCGTATCCGCGCCGAAGGCGCGATAATGACCGGATGGAAACCGTCCGCATCGCCACCCGCAAGAGCCCGCTCGCCCTCTGGCAGAGCGAACACGTCGCCGACCGCCTGCGCCAGGCCCATCCCGGCCTGCATGTGGAACTGGTGCCGATGAGCACCCGCGGCGACGAGGTGCTGGACCGCTCGCTGGCCGCCATCGGTGGCAAGGGCCTGTTCCTGAAGGAGCTGGAGTTGGCCATGCTGCGTGGCGAGGCCGACTGCGCCGTGCACTCGCTGAAGGATGTGCCGATGGAGCTGGACGCACCGTTCGCGTTGCCGGCAATGCTGACCCGCCACGATCCGGCCGATGGTTTCGTCTCCAACCTGTACGCCTCGCTGGACGCGCTGCCGATCGGTGCGCGGGTCGGTACCTCGTCGCTGCGCCGCCAGGCCCAGCTGCGCGCGCTGCGCCCGGACCTGGAACTGCTGGACCTGCGCGGCAACGTCAACACCCGCTTGGCCAAACTCGACAACGGTGGCTACGACGCCATCGTGCTGGCCGTGGCCGGCCTGGAGCGTCTGGGCCTGGGCGAGCGCATCGTCGCGCGCCTGCAACCACCGCAGTGGCTGCCGGCTCCGGCGCAGGGCGCGGTGGCGGTGGAGTGCGATGGTGGCAACGCGCGCTTGATGGCGCTGTTCGCCGGCCTGGATGACGCGGAAACCCGTGCCTGCGTGGAAGCCGAGCGGGCGATGAACCGTGCGTTGCATGGCAGCTGCCACGTGCCGGTGGCGGCGATCGCGCAGTGGCAGGGCACCGACCTGCACCTGCAGGGCCTGGTCGGTAGTGCCAGTGATGGTCGTGCGGTGCGTGCCGAGGCCGTAGGGCCGGCCAGCGACCCGGAAGCACTGGGCCAGCGCGTGGCGACGATGCTGCTGGATGCCGGTGCCGGCGAACTGCTGAACGTCTGAGCATTGCAGGTAGTGCCGGCCGCTGGCCGGCAACCTCGCGCCCCCGGTTGAATGCAGTTGCCGGCCAGCGGCCGGCACTACCGAAAGAAGAACGGGCGCCTTTGGCGCCCGTTTCTTACTTGAACTTGTAGACCACGTTCATCGTGGTCAGCGTATCGGTCTTGCGCTTGTCCTCGGCCACGTCACTGTTGTAGCGCGCCTGCCAGCCGGCCTTCAGCGCCAGGTGTTCGTTCATGCTCACCGAAACGCCGAAGTCGTTCTGGCCGAAGGTGTTGTACGAACCGGATTCGACCAGCAGCGTGTTGACCAGGTCGGTGTTGTCGGTCAGCGAGTACTTCATGTCGAACAGGCCGCGGCCGATCATGCCGGTACGGGTGCGGTCGTCCTCGGTGCTGTGGGTACGACGCACACCGGGGCCGATCTGCGCGTCGAACGAGAAGCGCTCGGTGTTCCACAGGCGGGTGCCGTAACCCAGACCGAACGAACTCTGGCGGTCGTAGGTGGCGAAGTCATCGCGTTCGGTACGTACCGTCGCGGTCAGCTGGCGGTGCTCGCCCAGCTGCAGCGCGCTGCCGGCACTGCCGGTGTAGCGGTTGGCGGTGGTGTTGTTGCGGCGGGTGGTGGTGCCGTCGTCGTTGGTCTCGGTCACCTTGGAGCTGGAGCGCAGGCCGAACAGGTCCATGCTGTGCACCCAGTCGCCGTCGGTGTAACGCAGGCGGAGGCGGCCGTTGAAGCTCTCGGTGCTGCTGTTGCCACGTGCCGAGGCGAAACCGAGCTCGCCGCCACTGCCGCTCCACGGCGAGGACATCGCCGCCAGCTCGGAGGCATCCTGCGCATACGCGAGAGGCGCGCACAGCAGCAGGGGGATCAGCAGGGACACGCGCAGGGACATCGGGGCTTCTCCGAAGCGATTGACAGCCGGTGATGATACTGGAAGCGTGATGGCGGTCCGAATCGATCCAATGCGCGCTTCAGCGAACGTTGCCACGATTGCCTATTCAGGGCAGATCGACGCGCAATGCCGGGTCGTTGAAGCGCGAATAGCGCAGGCGCAGCTGGAAACTGCGGCCATTGCTGCTGCCGCTGCGCACGATCTGGCGCGGCAGGCCCTGCGCATCCACCCAGTATTCCAGGCGTTCGCCGGGCTGGGCGCCGCGCAGCCGATAGTGACGGGTTTCGACTCCATCCAGCGACTGGCTGCCCAGATCCTCGGCCTGCAGGTCGGCGGGCAGGGCGTCGGCCGGCAACGGGTTGCGCCACTGCTCGAGCAGGCCCGGCGGGGTTGGCACCTGGCGGACCGCACCGTCGGCCTGCAGGAACATGGTGTCACCGATGATGGTCTGCGGCCCGGCCGGTGTCTGCACCCGGAAACGATCGGGGGCGACGAAGTCCATGGCGCTGCGCACCGGCTGTGGCGCGCCCAGCACCTCCAGCTCGGCGTGGAAGCTGCGCAGGGCTGCGAAGCGCTGGCTGGCGCCCAGGACCGCCTGCGCCGGGTCCGCGGCCGGTACCGGGGCTTCGGTACTGGCCGGTGCCGGTGTGCGATCGCAGGCGGCCAGCAGCAGGCAGGCCAGCAGGGACAGGGCAGGCAACCGGCGCATCGGGTGTTCCAGAGGGGTGGGGGCGAACACGATAGCCCAAACGTCCCACACAAGACCCGCGACTCGGACATAATCGGGGGTATGGACCGATACGAACGCATCACCGCCCTGCATCGTCTGCTCAAGTCCGCGCGCTATCCGGTGACGGTGGCGACCCTGCAGGACAAGCTCGGTTGTTCCCGCGCCACCGTCTACCGCGACCTGGCCTTCCTGCGCGATGCGCTGATGGCACCGATCGAGGGCGACGGCGAGGCGGGCTTCCGCTACCAGGCTGACGAGAGCGACCGCTTCGAGCTGCCCGGCCTGTGGCTGAGTTCGGAGGAACTGCATGCCCTGCTGGCCTCGCAGCACCTGCTGGCGCGGACCGGCGGCGGCGTGCTGTCGTCGGTGCTGGCACCGCTGCAGCAGCGCATCGAGAGCCTGCTGGCGGCCCAGGCCGGCGTCTCCAGCTGGCCGGTCGACCGCGTGCGGGTGATTCCGCACCGTGGCCGCAAGTTCGACGAAGGCAGCTTCCGCAGCGTCGCCTCCGCCGTGCTTGAGCGCCGCCAGCTGGCGTTCGAGTACCGTGCGCGTTCCACCGATGAGCCGACCCGGCGCACGGTCTCGCCGCAGCGCCTGACCCACTACCGCGACAACTGGTACCTGGATGCCTGGGACCATGACCGCGAGGCCCTGCGCAGCTTTGCCGTGGATCGCATCCACAAGGCGCGGGTGATCGACAGTACCGCCCGTGACGTGGCCGACAGCGAGCTGGACGAGCAGCTGGGCGCCAGCTACGGCATCTTCTCCGGTGCGCCGAAGGGCTGGGCGACCATCCTGTTCAGCGCCAAGGCCGCGCGCTGGGTGGCCGACGAGCACTGGCATTCCAAGCAGCAGGGCCGCTTCCTGGCCGATGGCCGCTATGAACTGAAGGTGCCGTACAGCGTCTCGCGCGAGCTGCTGATGGACGTGCTGCACTACGGCTCGGATGCCGAGATCATCGAGCCGGTGATGCTGCGTGAGCAGGCCAAGGCGCTGCTCGAGCTCGCCCTGAGCAACTACGACAACTCCTGACACTCCCCCCGAGAACCCTTCCGCCCATGAAAAAGACCCTGTTGCTGCCCCTGCTCGCCGCTGCGCTGGCCCTGACCGCCTGCGGCAAGTCCGGCGAGCCCTCGCAGAAGCTGGTGGTGGCCGCCACGGCCGTGCCGCATGCCGAGATCCTCGAGGTGGTCAAGCCGATCCTCAAGCAGGAAGGCGTGGACCTGGACGTGCGCGTGTTCAACGACTATGTGCAGCCCAACGACCAGCTGGTGCAGAAGCAGGTGGACGCCAACTACTTCCAGACCGAGCCGTACCTGGATGCCTACAACCGCGACCGCAAGACCGACCTGGTGAAGGTGATCGGCGTGCACATCGAGCCGTTCGGTGCGTACTCGCGCAAGATCAAGTCGCTGGCCGAACTGCGCGAAGGCGCCGACGTGGTGATCCCGAACGACCCGAGCAACAACAGCCGCGCGCTGATCCTGCTGCACAAGGCCGGTGTGATCGAGCTGAAGGATCCGACCAACGCGCTGTCGACCCAGCGCGACATCACTGCCAACCCGAAGAACCTGAAGTTCCGCGAGCTGGACTCGGCGATGCTGCCGCGCGTGCTGGACCAGGTCGACCTGGCCCTGATCAACACCAACTATGCGCTGGACGCTGGCCTCAACCCGACCAAGGACGCACTGGCGATCGAAAGCAAGGATTCGCCGTACGTGAACTTCCTGGTCGCGCGCCCGGACAACAAGGACGACGCCCGCGTGCAGAAGCTGGCCAAGGCCCTGACCAGCCCGCAGGTGAAGGCCTTCATCGAGACCAAGTACAAGGGCGCGGTGCTGCCGGCGTTCTGACGGCCGCTGGCCATGTGGTAGTGCCGGCCGCTGGCCGGCAATCTCCAGGCGCCCCCAAACATCATAGGGTTGCCGGCCAGCGGCCGGCACTACCGTCAGTCGACGTGGAAGGCGAGGGTGGCCGCCACGGCCTGTTGCCATCCCGCATACAGCTTCTCGCGCCGCGCCACCTCCATCTGTGGCTCGAAGCGCCGGTCCAGGCCCCATTGCGCGGCGATCTGTTCGCGGCTGGTCCAGAACCCCACCGCCAGGCCGGCCAGGTAGGCCGCACCCAGTGCGGTGGTCTCGGTCAGTCGCGGCCGCAGCAGCGGCACGCCGAGGATGTCGGCCTGGAAACCGGCCAGGAAGTCGTTGCCGATCGCACCGCCATCGGCGCGCAGCTCGGTCAGCGCGATACCCGCATCGGACTGCATCGCATCAAGCACGTCGCGGGTCTGGTAGGCCATCGCCTCCAGCGCGGCACGCACGAAGTGCGCCTTGCGGGTGCCACGGGTCAGGCCGAACATCGCGCCGCGCACATCACTGCGCCAATAGGGCGCACCGAGGCCGACAAATGCTGGTACCAGGTAAGCACCGCCACTGTCGGGCACCTGCGCGGCCAGCGCCTGGCTGTCGCTGGCGCGTTCGATCATGCGCAGACCGTCGCGCAGCCACTGCACCACCGAGCCGGCGATGAAGATCGAGCCTTCCAGCGCATATTCCACGCGCCCGTCCAGGCCCCAGGCGATGGTGGTCAGCAGGCCATTGCGCGAACGCACCGCCTGCGCACCGGTGTGCATCAGCATGAAACAGCCGGTGCCATAGGTGTTCTTGACCATGCCCGGCTGGAAGCAGGCCTGGCCGAACAGCGCCGCCTGCTGGTCACCGGCGATGCCGGCGATCGGAATCGGGTGATCGAAGAAGAACTGCGGCCGGGTATGCGCGTACACCGCGCTGGAATCGCGCACCTGCGGCAGCATCGCGCGCGGGATGTCCAGCAGCGCCAGCAGGTCGTCATCCCAGTCCAGCGTGTGGATGTTGAACAGCAGCGTGCGCGCCGCGTTGCTGTAGTCGGTCACGTGCGCCTGGCCGCCGCTGAGGTTCCAGACCAGCCAGCTGTCGATGGTGCCGAACAGCAGCTCGCCACGTTCGGCGCGCTGCTGCGCGCCCTCCACGTGGTCGAGGATCCAGCGCACCTTGGTGGCGGAGAAATAGGCGTCGATCAGCAGGCCGGTGCGCTCGCGGATCAGCGCCTCATGCCCTTCGGACTTCAGCCGCTCGCAGATGGCGTGGCTCTGCCGCGACTGCCAGACGATGGCGTTGTGGATCGGCTGGCCGGTGGCACGGTCCCAGACCACGGTGGTTTCACGCTGGTTGGTGATGCCCAGTGCCGCAATATGGCGCGGGTCGATCTGCCCGCGGCTGAGCAGTTCGGTCAGCGTGGCATAGACGCTGGTGAGAATTTCGCGCGGGTCATGCTCGACCCAGCCGGGGTGCGGGAAGATCTGCGCGAATTCGCGCTGCGCGCTGCCGACGATGTCGCCGGCACGGTCAAACAGGATCGCGCGCGAACTGGTGGTGCCCTGGTCGATGGCCAGCACGTAGCGGGGCGTCATGCAGCGTCTCCGGTAGCGATGGGGAAATCCTAATGCATCGGTCGCGTCGCGCGCGGCCGCCCTGGTAGCTGCCAACCTTGGTTGGCACACGTGGAAACACCGGGGTCAGAGCCCTTTCCGCGGGAAAGGGATCCGCCCCCGCATCCACGCCTGCAGCCGCGCCACCTGCGCAGCATCCAGCCGCAACCCCAGCTTGCTCCGCCGCCACATCACGTCCTCGGCGTCCCAGGCCCATTCGTGGTCGCGCAGGAAAGCCACTTCACGCGCATGCAGGCCGCCGCCGAAGTCCTCTCCAAGATCGTCCATGCCCCGCACACCCTGCAGAAGGGCGGCGCTGCGGCTGCCGTAGGCTTCGGCCCAACGCCGTGCGATCTCCACGGGCAACCACGGTGCCAGTGCCTGCAGACGGGAGCGCGCCTGCGCGGCGTTGCCCCAGTCGCTGCCCGGCAGCGGGTCTCCGCCTGCGGTCCAGGCCGGCCCCATCTGTGGCAGGGCAGGGCGCAGCAGGTCCAGCGCTTCCTCGGCCAGCACGCGGTAGGTGGTCAGCTTGCCGCCCAGCACATGCAGCGCCGGCGCCGGATCGGACTGCAGCTGCAGGCGGTAGTCGCGGCTCAGCTTCGCCGCACGTGGGTCCGGGTCGGCCAGTAGGGGACGTACACCGGCGAACTGCCAGACCACGTCCTGCGGAGTGATCGGTTCGCGCAGATAGCGGTTGGCGGATGCGCACAGGTAGCTCACCTCGGAAGGCAGTACGCTGCAGCGTGCCGGGTCACCGCGGTAGTCGGTGTCGGTGGTGCCGACCAGCAGGTGATCGTGGGCGAACGGGAGCAGGAACACCACGCGGCCATCGGGCTGCTGCAGCAGGCAGGCACTGTCATCGGGCCAGGAACGGCGCAGCACGATGTGGCTGCCCTGCACCAGCCGCAGCGTGGGGCCGCCGCTGCGTGCCTCCATCTGCTCCAGCAGACCGCCGGCCCATGGGCCCGCCGCATTGGCGATGGCGCGCGCGGTCACATGCCGCTGGCCATCGGAGGATTCCAGCACGGCCTGCCAACGGCCCTGCACAGGGCGCAGTTCGATGCAGCGGCTGCGCACGTGGACCTGCGCGCCGCGCTGCGTGGCGTCCAATGCGTTGAGCACTACCAGGCGCGCATCATCGATCTGCGCATCGGCGTAGCTGAAGGCCTGCCGCAGATCCGGGGAGAGCCAGAGGCCAAGCGGATCCCGCTGCAGATCCAGCGCGCGAGATGCTGGAAAAGCAGGGCTGCGCCGGCCGAGGTGGTCGTACAACCACAGTCCCACGCGCAGCATCCAGCGTGGGCGCAGGTGGGGTTCCCACGGCAGCACGAAACGCAGCGGGCGGACCAGATAGGGCGCCTGCCGGCGTACCACCTCGCGTTCGCCCAAGGCCTTGCGTACCAGGCCGAACTCGCCCTGTTCCAGGTAGCGCAGGCCGCCATGGATCAGTTTGCTGCTGGCACTGGAGGTGTGCGCGGCCAGGTCGTGCTGTTCGCACAGCAGCACGCGCAGGCCGCGGCCGCTGGCGTCACGGGCGATGCCGGTGCCATTGATGCCGCCACCGATCACCAGCAGGTCGACGTCGTCCATCGTGCCTCCGCCTCCTGTGTGTGTGTAGAGTCGACTGTCAGTCGACTGCTTTTTCGATAGCCGAGCATGGGCTCGGCTCTACAAGAGCAGTCGACTGACAGTCGACTCTACAGACAGCAGGTGACGGAAACGACGACGGGCCCCGAAGGGCCCGTCGCGTTGCATCAGTGAAGCAGGTGCAGCCTGGATCAGAAGCGGGCGCCGATGCCGAAGCCGACGGTCCACGGGTCCATCTTGGCTTCGCCGATCTTCTCGCCGCCAACCTTGATGTCCGGGCGGGCGCGCATGTAGCGGGCGTCAGCACGGGCGAACCAGGTGGAGTTGATGTTCATGTCGACGCCGACGGTGCCGATCACGCCCTTGGCATCCTTGAAGCGGATGTCGGTGTCAGCGCCGTTGCCCAGCTTCTCGTTGCTGAAGCTCGACTGGTAGTAGCCCACGCCCACGAACGGACGGAACACGTTGTCAGCCTGGCCGAAGTGGTACTGGCCGCTCAGCGCGACCGGCTGCTGCTCGACCGAGCCCAGGCGGGCGTTGTTCGGGCCCTTGAACTTGTTGTCGAACTTGTCGGCGGCGCCCCACAGTTCAACGGCCCAGTTGTCGTTGATGTAGTAGCTGAAGCTGACGGTCGGCGCCGGGCCGCCATCGGTCTTCTTCACGCCGGTGATCGGGTCGTTCTTCGGCTGCAGCAGCGAGATGCCGCCAACAACGGCAAAATGCTTGCCCGAAGCGGTGTCGGTGCTGCTGCTGTCCTGGGCGAAAGCGGCCGGTGCGAAGGCGGCGGAGGTCAGCAGGGCGAGACTCAGGATACGGATGGAGCGCATGGGGGTATCTCCTAATGTTTCTTGTTTTGGGCCCCCGGTTGCGGGGCGAGCACACCGTAGTCGCCCCAACATGAATCGAATCCGACGCACGTTAAAAAATAGTTTTCCTTGTTCAGCGATCAGCTCGAAAAGCCTGTATTCATGGGGTTTTCGGCCATCAGTGGCATTCATTCAGTTGGAGAAGATGTGAGCGCGGCGACGATGTGCATCGGCCTGCAAGCGCAGGTGAACGTGGATTGCAGGGTGCTGCTGCTGGGCTCGATGCCGGGCGTGGCGTCGCTGCAGGAGCAGCGCTACTACGCCCATCCGCGCAACCGCTTCTGGCCGCTGATGGCGGATATCTGCGGTTTCGATGCGGATCTGGCCTATGCACAGCGGCTGCAGGCGTTGAACGCCGCAGGTATCGGTCTGTGGGATGTGATCGGTCAGTGCGAGCGGCGTGGCAGCCTGGATGCGGACATCGTGCGTGGCACGGAAGTGACCAATGCGCTGCCCGAACTGATCGCCACCCTCCCTGAGCTGGAGCTGATCGGCTGCAATGGTGCTGCGTCACTGCAGGCGTTCCAGCGCTGGGTGCTGCCACGGCTGGAGGCCCCGCCCAGGCTGCTGGCACTGCCGTCCACCAGCCCGGCCAATGCGGCGTGGTCGCTGCCGCGCCTGCGCCAGGCCTGGCAGCCGGTGGCCGACGCACTGGCGACATCAAGCGGACATCGTCCGGACAATACGCTACCGACTGGTCACGGCCGCAACCCATGAGCAACAGCGTGTCCCGGCTGCGTGCGTACTGAAAACACCTGTAACGGTTGGCGCTGGACCCCGCTGGCCGCACAATAGACGTTTCCCTACACCAGATTGCCGGAGTTATCCCCATGGCCGAAATCAAGGAAGCACTTGTCCCCGATATCGGTGACTACAGCGATATCCCGGTAATCGAGGTGCTTGTCGCCGTCGGCGACACGGTCAAGAAGGACCAGGGCCTGGTGACGCTGGAAAGCGACAAGGCGACCATGGAAGTGCCGTCCTCGGTGGCGGGCGTGGTCAAGGAACTGAAGGTCAAGGTTGGCGACAGCCTGTCCGAAGGCAAGGTCGTGGCCCTGATCGAAGTGGCCGAAGGTGAAGCCGAAGCCGCCAAGCCGGCGGCTGCCGCCCCGGCACCGGCCAAGGCCGCTGCCCCGGCTGCCGCCACCCAGAGCGCGCCGGCCCCGGCCGCAGCTGCGCCGGCCGCTCCGGCTGCCAGCGGTGGTGCGGTTGAAGCGCTGGTGCCGGATATCGGCGACTATTCCGGCATTCCGGTCATCGAAGTGCTGGTCGCCGTCGGCGACACGGTCAAGAAGGACCAGGGCCTGGTCACGCTGGAAAGCGACAAGGCCACCATGGAAGTGCCGTCTTCAGTGGCCGGTGTGGTCAAGGAGATCAAGGTCAAGGTCGGCGACACTCTGTCGCAGGGCAACGTGGTCGCCATCATCGAGGCCGAGGGCGCTGCTGCACCGGCACCAGCCAAGGCCGCTGCTCCGGCTCCGGCGGCTGCGCCGTCGGCTCCTCAGGTTGCCGCACCGGTTGCGGCACCTGCTCCGGCAGCCGCCGCACCGTCGGCCGGCGCTCCCTCCAGCCCGCCGGTGCAGTTCAATGCCGATGGCGTGCTGCCGGCCAAGGTGCCGTACGCCACCCCGGCGGTGCGCGTGTTCGCCCGCGAGCTGGGCGTGGACCTGCTGCAGATCAGCGGCACCGAGAAGGGCGGCCGCATCACCAAGGGTGACGTGCAGAAGTTCGTCAAGGCCGCACTCAGCGGCGGCGTGCCGGCGGCTGCCGGCGGCGCCGTGGCTGGCGGTGGTGGCCTGAACCTGCTGCCGTGGCCGAAGGTCGATTTCAGCAAGTTCGGCGAGACTGAAGTCCAGCCGCTGTCGCGCATCAAGAAGATCTCGGGTGCGAACCTGGCCCGCAACTGGGCCATGATCCCGCACGTCACCCAGTTCGAACAGGCCGACATCACCGACCTGGAAGGCCTGCGCGTGGCGCTGAACAAGGAAAACGAGAAGGCCGGCATCAAGCTGACCATGCTCGCCTTCCTGATCAAGGCCAGCGCCGCGGCGCTGAAGAAGTTCCCGGAATTCAACGCCTCGCTCGATGCCAGCGGTGAAAACCTGACCCTGAAGAAGTACTTCCACATTGGCTTTGCCGCCGACACGCCGAACGGCCTGGTCGTGCCGGTCATCCGCGACGTGGACAAGAAGGGCGTGGTGCAGATCGCGCAGGAAACCGGCGAACTGGCCAAGAAGGCGCGCGACGGCAAGCTGGGCCCGGCCGACATGAGTGGCGGCTGCTTCTCGATCAGCTCGCTGGGCGGCATCGGCGGCACCGCGTTCACCCCGATCGTCAATGCACCGGAAGTGGCCATCCTCGGCGTCTCCAAGTCGTCCATCCAGCCGGTCTGGAACGGCAAGGAGTTCGCACCGAAGCTGATGCTGCCGCTGTCGCTGAGCTACGACCACCGTGTCATCGATGGCGCCCTGGCCGCACGCTTCACCACGTACCTGTCGCAGGTACTGGCCGACATGCGCCGCGTGCTGCTGTAAGGCACCGCTTCGCCCCCACCGTGCGGCCGCCGCCCCTGGCGCGGCCGCGTGAACAGATGCAGTGACAGCCCGCCGGCACCGCCGCGCGGGCACGAGGAAAACCCACCATGGCCACGATTGAAGTCAAGGTTCCCGACATCGGCGATTACAGCGATGTGCCGGTGATCGAAGTGTTGGTCGCCGTCGGCGACACGGTGAAGAAGGATCAGGGTCTGGTGACCCTGGAGTCGGACAAGGCCACCCTGGAAGTGCCGTCCTCGGCCGCCGGTGTGGTCAAGGAAATCAAGGTCAAGCTGGGCGACACCCTGTCCGAAGGCGCTGTGGTCGTGGTGCTGGACGCCGAAGGCGCCGCCGAAGCCCCGGCCAAGGCCGCCGCGCCGGCTCCGGCCGCCCCGGCCAGCAAGCCGCCGGTGACCCCGTCGCACCGCGCCCCGGCCGAACCGGCTGCGCCGAAGCCGGCGCTGTCCAGCGGCAAGCCGGCCGACATCGAATGCGAAATGGTCGTGCTGGGCTCGGGCCCGGGCGGCTATACCGCCGCCTTCCGCGCCGCCGACGTCGGCCTGGATACGGTGCTGGTCGAGCGTTACGCCAGCCTCGGTGGCGTCTGCCTCAACGTGGGCTGCATTCCGTCCAAGGCGCTGCTGCACGCCGCAGCGGTGATCGACGAAGTGGCCCATGCCGGTGATTTCGGCGTCGAGTTCGGCAAGCCGACCATCACCCTGGACAAGCTGCGCGAGTACAAGGAAAAGGTCGTCAACCAGCTGACCAAGGGCCTGGCCGGCATGGCCAAGCAGCGCAAGGTCCGCAGCGTGCAGGGCGTCGGCAAATTCGTTTCGGCCAACGAGCTGGAAATCACCGCCGCTGATGGCAGCACCCAGCTGCTGCGCTTCCAGAAGTGCATCATCGCCGCCGGTTCGCAGGCGGTGAAGCTGCCGAACTTCCCGTGGGACGACAAGCGCGTGATGGACTCCACCGACGCGCTGGAGCTGGCCGAAGTGCCGGGCTCGCTGCTGGTCGTCGGCGGCGGCATCATCGGCCTGGAAATGGCCACCGTGTACAGCGCGCTGGGCAGCAAGGTCACCGTTGTCGAGTTCATGGACCAGCTGATGCCGGGCGCCGACAAGGACCTGGTCAAGCCGCTGGCCGACCGCCTGAAGAAGCAGGGCATCGAAGTCCACCTGAAGACCAAGGCTTCGGGCGTCACCGCCGATGCCAAGGGCATCACCGTGACCTTCGACGCCGCCGAGGAAGGCCAGGCGCCTGCGCTGGCGCAGGGCACCTTCGACCGCGTGCTGGTGGCCGTGGGTCGTTCGCCGAACGGCAAGAAGATCGATGCCGAGAAGGCCGGCGTGCAGGTCACCGACCGTGGCTTCATCCCGGTCGATCGCCAGATGCGCACCAACGTGCCGCACATCTTTGCCATCGGCGACATCGTCGGTAACCCGATGCTGGCCCACAAGGCCACGCATGAGGGCAAGCTTGCCGCCGAAGTGGCTGCTGGCCACAAGAAGGAGTGGGTGGCCCGCGTGATTCCGTCGGTGGCCTATACCAACCCGGAAATCGCCTGGGTCGGTGTGACCGAGACCGAAGCCAAGGCCAAGGGCCTGAAGGTCGGCGTGGCCAAGTTCCCGTGGGCCGCCAGTGGCCGTGCGATCGGCATCGGCCGCACCGAGGGCTTCACCAAGCTGATCTTCGACGAAGAGACCCACCGCATCATCGGTGGTGCGATCGTCGGCGTGCACGCCGGTGACCTGCTGGCCGAGATCGGCCTGGCCATCGAGATGGGTGCGGAGGCGGAAGACATCGGCCACACCATCCATGCCCACCCGACGCTGAGCGAGTCGGTGGCGATGGCCTCGGAAATCTACGACGGCACGATCACCGATCTGTACATGCCGAAGAAGAAGTAAGGCGTCCGCGCCGTTCCGAACGAAAAGCCCCGGCCTCTGCCGGGGTTTTTTGTTTCTCCGCTCCGGATTTTTGCGAGCGGTGGGGCCACTGCGCGGGTGGCAGGCGTTTGGACAAATGTCCCCCGTCGCCCGCCTGCGGCGGTCGCCTCCTCCTTTACTTTGTCCAAACGCCTGCCACCCGCGCAGCGGCTCGGCTTGCGGACAGTCGAGGGCCACTGCCCAGGCCGTCTGGACGCCTGACACGCGGAGGGAGCGGGGGCTGGGTGCGAAGTAAAGGAGGAGGTGACGGCCGCAGGCCGGCGCCGGGGGACATTCGCACCCAGCCCCCGCTCCCTCAAGCGCTCGACCAATCCGCTTCTGCTTTTCTGACAGGAACCCACAAAAAAGCGCGGCCCCGATGTTCCGGAGGCCGCGCCAGGAGAGCGAGTGCCGTGGAAGGGGCGGGGGATCAGAACACGAAGCTGACGCCGGCCACCGGACCCTTGAATTCCTGCTTCAGGCCGACAGTGCCGTCGCTGCCCTTCTTGTCCACGTCCAGCTTGAACCAGTCGTAGCCGGCGAACACACCGAAGTTCTTCGTGAAGCGGTAATCGACGATGGCGTTGGCGCGGCTCAGGTCGCCCTTGTAGTCATCGAAGCTGCCCCAGCGCGTGTTGAGATACTGGCCCTGCAGCGTGATCATCCAGCGCTCGGACGGCGTGAAGGTCATGCGCGCACCCACCACCGGCGCGATGCCGTCAGCCTTCTCGTTGAGGAACTGGCCGTCGTACACGGTGCCCAGGTCGGCGTAGCCCTTGGTGCTGACCTTGGCGTACTCGCCACCGATCTGCAGGCCGAGGTCGAAGGTGTCGGTATCGACGACCGAGTAGTCGTAGACCAGGCTGGCCACCTGGTACTTCAGTTCACCCTTCACGAAGCTACCGGCCGGCACGTTCTCACCGCCGAAGGAAATGCCCTGGTCGAGGGTCTCGCGGCGGTCCTTGTCGTACTTGAAGTAGTTGAACAGCAGGCGCTGGCGATTGCTGATGCGGAACATGCCATCGATGCGCGGTTCCCATTCCTTGCCCCCCAGCTTGAAGTCCTGGTTCAGGGAGACATCCTGGCCAGCCACGTTGGTCTTGCCGCGGATCGTGTTGTCCGAGTCGATGTTCATCGCACCCAGGCGGATGGCGAAGCGGTCATCGCCTTCGGCGGCATGGGCGGCAGTGGCGAACGAAGCACCGGCGGCGAGCAGGGAGAGGGCGAGCAGGGTGGGTACGGAGCGCATCGAAGAGTCCTTGCAGTGGTTCATCAGAATGAAAACCACTGTGCCGGACAGGCCCGTCCACCATCCGTGAACGTATGGTCCACGAGGTGTGCACGGTTCAGCGCTGTCGCGACGATGCAAAAAGATGGCCCCGGAGCCGGGCTTCGGGGCCATCGTGGGACCTGCGGGGCGGAGCGTCGACGAGGTTGCTGCAGGCAGGTCGAAAGATCGGACCGGCGCATTCGGCGAAAGTTCCGCAGCCTGCGACCAAAGTTCAATGCTGCGCTGCAACATCATACGGACGTCATTGTCCCCAGGGTGGCACGCAAAAATGTAACCGTTACCGCAACTTGCGGCCTCCCGGGATGAACAGGGAGCGGTTGTCTCGCAAATTGTCCCATTGCTATAATTTGGCGGCTCGATGAGGCCCCCCTGCTTTAGCCGCCTCAGCCCTCCACTTGCAACCACGCGGGACGTCCTGTGCTGAACTCCGTTGATGCGGGTCGGCGACTGATGCTGCGCGCCGCGGTCTACCCGCTGGCCGCAGTGGCTGTCCTGGCCCTGGCCTTCCTGCTGGTAGGTCCGAAATATGCCCTCGGCGCGCTGGCGTCCGGTGTGGCCATTTCGGCCGGTGGCTGGGTGGCGGCACGGATGGCACTGGGCGGTGGGGCACTGGCCGCAGGATCGGCGATGGCTCGCCTGATCATTGCGATCGTGGCCAAGTGGGTGGTGGTTTTCGGCGTCCTGCTGGTGGGGTTCCTGGTCTTCAAGCTGCCTGCATTGGCGCTGTTGGCCGGTATCGCCGTCGGCTTGATGTTCCAGGTCCTGGCCATGGCCAGGCGTTGACAGAATTCAATTAACTGAAGGTTCCGGACACATGGCGGGCGAGGCTCTAACCCCTACCAGCTACATCCAGCATCACCTGCACAACCTGACCGCGCCGGTCGGCAAGGGTGAGGGTATGTTCTGGCATATCCACGTCGATACCTTCCTCACCGCGGTCCTGATGGGCCTGGTGATCGTGGTCGCGTTCTGGCTGGGGACCCGCAAGGCCACCGCCGGCGTGCCGGGCAAGTGGCAGGCCTTCGTCGAGATCTGCCTGGAGTTCGTCGACCGCCAGGCCAAGGATACCTACCACGGCAAGAGCAAGCTGGTCACGCCGATCGCCATCACGATCTTCTTCTGGATCCTGATGATGAACCTGATCAAGATGATCCCGGCCGATTTCATCGCCAAGCCGCTGGAATGGGCGGGCATCCACTACTGGAAGCCGGTGCCGACCGCCGACGTCAACGCCACCCTGGGCATGGCCATCAGCGTGTTCTTCCTGATGCTGTTCTTCGCGCTGAAGTCCAAGGGCCTGCTTGGCTTCATCAAGGAATTCCTGACGGCGCCGTTCGGCAAGTGGATGATGCCGTTCAACCTGATCCTCAACATCGTCGAGTGGCTGAGCAAGCCGATCTCGCTGGCGATGCGACTGTTCGGCAACATGTTCGGCGGCGAAATCGTGTTCCTGCTGATCTGGGTGCTGGGTGGTGCCGGTTTCTTCGGTGCCATTGCCGGTGGTGCGTTCGGCCTCGGCTGGATGCTGTTCCACCTGCTGGTGATCCCGCTGCAGGCCTTCATCTTCATGATGCTGTCGATCGTGTACCTGAGCCTGTCGGAAGACGCTCACTGAGTTTCAAGCTTCAACGCGTTTCAACCTTCATCCGTTTCATCACCCTTAGCAACTTAAGTTCCTGGAGATAACCATGTACTTCGCCGTCCTGACCAACTTCGCGCAGATTCAGAGCTCCACCGCCCTTGCCGTCGGCATCATGATCGGCCTGGCCGCGCTGGGCGCCGGTCTGGGTCTGGCCATCATGGCTGGTAAGTTCCTGGAGTCGGCCGCCCGCCAGCCGGAACTGATCCCGGTCCTGCAGGTCCGCATGTTCATCACCGCCGGCCTGATCGACGCCGCGTTCATCATCTCGGTCGCCGTTGGCCTGCTGCTGGCCTTCGCCAACCCGCTGTCGGCTGCCTTTGCTGGCGCCGTCACCAAGGCTCTGGCCGGCTGATACAGCGGTTTGAGACGACCGGGTGCTGATGCACCCGGTTTCGGATGAAGGCCGGATGCGCCGCTACGGCGGCGCGTCCACCCCGAAACCAGCGATCGAGCTAACCATGAATATCAATTTCACCCTTCTTGCGCAGGCGCTGGCCTTCGCTGGTCTGATCTGGATCATCGCGACCAAGATCTGGCCGCCGCTGATGAACGCGATCGAAGAGCGCCAGCAGAAGATTGCTGAAGGCCTCGCTGCTGCCGACCGCAGCCAGAAAGATCTGGCCCAGGCGCAGGAGAAGGTCAACGAAGCGCTGAAGGAAGCCCGCACCAAGGCCAACGAGATCATCGATCAGGCCCACGCGCGTGCCAACCAGATCGTTGATGCTGCCCGTAACGAAGCGATCACCGAAGCCACCCGTCAGAAGGAACTGGCCCAGGCTGAAATCGACGCCGCCGCCAACCGTGCCCGTGAAGATCTGCGCAAGCAGGTGTCCGCGCTGGCCGTGACCGGTGCCGAAAAGCTGCTCAAGCGCGAAATCGACGCCAACGCCCACAAGGCGCTGCTCGACGAGCTGGCCTCGGAGATCTAAGGATGAGCCAGGCCCTCACGCTTGCCCGCCCGTACGCCCGCGCCGCGTTCGCGACCGCGCGCGACGAAGGCGCGTTCGCGCCGTGGTCGGACGCCCTGGCGTTCTCCGCCCACGTCGCCGCCGACCCGCGCGTGGCGGCCCTGCTCGCCAACCCGGAGCTGGGTCGTGACGACGCCGTCGCCCTGCTGGCGCCGGTGTCCCACGGCGAGACCTACTCGCGCTTCCTGGCCATCCTGGCCGACTCGCATCGTCTGCCGCTGCTGCCGGAAATCTCCGGCATGTTCGACGCCCTGCGCGCCGAAGCCGAGCACGTGGTCAAGGCCACGGTGACCTCGGCGGCCGAACTGTCGGCCGGCGAGCTGGATGCGATCAAGGTCGCGCTGCGCAAGCGCTTCAACCGCGAGGTCGACGTGACCACCGCGGTGGATGCCTCGCTGATCGGCGGCGCCGTGATCGACGCCGGCGACGTGGTCATCGATGGTTCGCTGAAGGGCAAGCTGGCCCGTCTGCAGACCGCGCTCGCTAACTGAATTCATTTAACGTCCGGCCCCGCTGCCGGCACTAGGACTTGACGATGGCAACCACGCTCAACCCCTCCGAAATCAGCGAACTGATCAAGAACCGCATCGAGAAGGTCAAGCTGGCCGCGGAATCGCGCAACGAAGGCACCGTGACCAGCGTGTCCGACGGCATCGTGCGCATCTTCGGTCTGGCCGACGTGATGCAGGGCGAAATGATCGAACTGCCGAACAACACCTTCGCCCTGGCCCTGAACCTGGAGCGCGACTCGGTCGGCGCCGTGGTCCTGGGTGACTACGAGCACCTGCGCGAAGGCGACGTCGCCAAGACCACCGGCCGCATCCTGGAAGTGCCGGTCGGTCCGGAACTGCTGGGCCGCGTCGTGAACGCGCTGGGCGAGCCGATCGACGGCAAGGGCCCGCTGGGCACCGACCTGACCGCTCCGGTGGAGCGCGTTGCTCCGGGCGTGATCTGGCGCAAGTCGGTCGACCAGCCGGTGCAGACCGGTTACAAGTCGGTCGACGCCATGATCCCGATCGGCCGTGGCCAGCGCGAGCTGATCATCGGTGACCGCCAGACCGGCAAGACCGCGATGGCGATCGACGCGGTGATCAACCAGAAGGGCACCGGCATCAAGTGCGTGTACGTTGCGATCGGCCAGAAGGCTTCGACCATCGCCAACATCGTGCGCAAGCTGGAAGAGAACGGCGCGCTGGCCCACACCATCGTGGTGGCCGCGACCGCTTCCGAATCGGCTGCCATGCAGTACATCAGCGCCTACTCGGGCTGCACCATGGGTGAGTACTTCATGGACCGCGGCGAAGACGCGCTGATCGTGTACGACGATCTGTCCAAGCAGGCCGTTGCCTACCGCCAGATCTCGCTGCTGCTGAAGCGCCCGCCGGGCCGTGAAGCCTACCCGGGTGACGTGTTCTACCTGCACTCGCGCCTGCTGGAACGCGCTGCCCGCGTGTCCGAGGAATACGTCGAGAAGTTCACCGAAGGCAAGGTCACCGGCAAGACCGGTTCGCTGACCGCGCTGCCGATCATCGAAACCCAGGCCGGCGACGTGTCCGCCTTCGTTCCGACCAACGTGATCTCGATCACCGACGGCCAGATCTTCCTGGAAACCGACCTGTTCAACGCCGGCATCCGCCCGGCCGTGAACGCCGGTATCTCGGTGTCGCGCGTCGGTGGCTCGGCCCAGACCAAGATCATCAAGAAGCTGTCGGGCGGCATCCGTATCTCGCTGGCCCAGTACCGTGAGCTGGCTGCGTTCGCGCAGTTCGCCTCGGACCTGGACGAAGCGACCCGCAAGCAGCTGGAGCGCGGCCAGCGCGTCACCGAGCTGATGAAGCAGAAGCAGTACGCGCCGATGTCGATCGCCAACCAGGCGCTGTCGATCTACGCCGTCAACGAGGGTTACCTCGACGACGTGCCGGTCAACAAGCTGCTGGCGTTCGAAGAAGGCCTGCACGCCCACTTCGCCAACACCCAGGGCGAACTGGTCAGCAAGGTCAACGCCACCGGCGGTTGGGACAACGACATCGAAGGTGCCTTCAAGAAGGGCATCGCCGAGTTCAAGACCACCGGCAGCTGGTAATCGCGGTCCTGTAGAGCGGAGCCGCTGGCTCCGCTGGACCAGATGACAAACGGTTGAACAACGCGGGGCAACAGCCCCGCGCCACGGGAAACAAGAGATGGCAAGCGGACGCGAAATCAAAACCAAGATCAAGAGCGTGCAGAACACCCGCAAGGTGACGCGCGCCCTGGAGATGGTCTCGGCCTCCAAGATCCGCAAGGCGCAGGATCGGATGAAGACCTCGCGTCCGTACGCGCAGGCGATGAAGCAGGTGATCGGTCATCTGGCCCAGGCCAGCACCGACTACCAGCATCCGTTCCTGGTCGAGCGCGAGCAGGTCAAGCGGGTCGGCTTCATCGTGATCTCCTCTGATCGCGGCCTGGCCGGCGGCCTGAACAACAACCTGTTCCGCAAGATGCTGGGCGAAGCCAAGGCATGGCAGGACAAGGGTGCGGAAGTGGACCTGGTGACCATCGGCCAGAAGGCATCGACCTTCTTCCGCCGCGTGAAGGTCAACATGGTCGGCAGCGTGACCCACATCGGCGACGTGCCGAAGCTGGAGTCGCTGATCGGTGTGATCAAGGTCATGCTCGACGCCTTCACCGAAGGCAAGGTCGACCGCGTGTACCTGGTCTACAACCGCTTCGTGAACACCATGACGCAGAAGGCCAGCTTCGATCAGCTGCTGCCGCTGCCGCCGGCTGAGAAGCAGGTCGCTCACCACGACTGGGACTACCTGTACGAACCCGATGCCGCGACCGTGCTCGAGCACGTGATGACGCGTTATATCGAGTCGCTGGTGTACCAGGCCCTGCTGGAAAACGTCGCCTCCGAGCATGCGGCACGCATGGTTGCGATGAAGGCGGCGAGCGACAACGCCAACAAGCTGATCGGCACCCTGCAGCTCGTCTACAACAAGGCGCGCCAGGCAGCGATCACCCAGGAAATCTCCGAAATCGTCGGCGGCGCGGCAGCAGTCTGACCGCGTTCGTTCAAAGCACACATTTAGAGGATGCAGCAATGAGTCAGGGCAAGATCGTTCAGATCATCGGCGCGGTCGTCGACGTCGAATTCCCGCGTGAGTCGGTGCCGAAGGTGTACGACGCACTGAAGGTCGACAACACCGAAATCACCCTCGAAGTCCAGCAGCAGCTGGGCGACGGCGTGGTGCGTACCATCGCCCTCGGTTCCACCGACGGCCTGAAGCGCAACCTGGTCGCCACCAACACCAACCGCGGCATCTCCGTGCCGGTCGGTGCTGGCACCCTGGGCCGCATCATGGACGTGCTCGGCCGTCCGATCGACGAAGCCGGCCCGGTGGCCGCCAGCGACAGCTGGGAAATCCACCGTGCGGCCCCGTCGTACGAAGACCAGTCCCCGGCCACCGAGCTGCTGGAAACCGGCATCAAGGTCATCGACCTGATGTGCCCGTTCGCCAAGGGCGGCAAGGTCGGCCTGTTCGGCGGCGCCGGCGTCGGCAAGACCGTCAACATGATGGAACTGATCAACAACATCGCCAAGGCGCACAGCGGTCTGTCCGTGTTCGCCGGCGTGGGTGAGCGTACCCGTGAGGGCAACGACTTCTACCACGAAATGAAGGACTCCAACGTCCTCGACAAGGTGGCGATGGTGTACGGCCAGATGAACGAGCCGCCGGGCAACCGTCTGCGCGTCGCCCTGACCGGCCTGACCATGGCCGAGTACTTCCGCGACGAGAAGGACGAAAACGGCAAGGGCAAGGACGTCCTGCTGTTCGTTGACAACATCTACCGCTACACCCTGGCCGGTACCGAAGTGTCGGCACTGCTGGGCCGTATGCCGTCCGCCGTGGGTTACCAGCCGACCCTGGCCGAGGAAATGGGCGTCCTGCAGGAACGCATCACCTCGACCAAGAACGGTTCGATCACCTCGATCCAGGCCGTCTACGTTCCCGCGGACGACCTGACCGACCCGTCGCCGGCGACCACCTTCGCCCACCTGGACTCGACCGTTACCCTGTCGCGTTCGATCGCCTCGCTGGGTATCTACCCGGCCGTCGATCCGCTGGACTCCACCAGCCGCCAGATGGATCCGCTGGTCATCGGCCACGAGCACTACGACACCGCCCAGCGCGTCCAGCAGACCCTGCAGAAGTACAAGGAACTGAAGGACATCATCGCGATCCTGGGCATGGACGAGCTGTCCGAAGAGGACAAGCAGGCCGTGTCGCGCGCCCGTAAGATCGAGCGCTTCTTCAGCCAGCCGTTCCACGTGGCCGAAGTGTTCACCGGTTCGCCGGGCAAGTACGTGCCGCTGAAGGACACCATCCGTGGCTTCAAGGCCATCGTCGATGGCGAGTACGACCACCTGCCGGAGCAGGCGTTCTACATGGTCGGCGGCATCGAAGAAGCGGTCGAGAAGGCCAAGAAGATGGCCGAGAAGGCCTGATCCGGGACGGGCGGGAGCGATCCTGCCCGACCTGACGCCGGCGCCGGGCAACCGCCCGCGCCGGTGGACTCCCACGGTGGCATTGCGCCGCCGCGAACAGCGAAGAGATTTGCATGAGCACGATCCGTTGCGACATCGTCAGCGCCGAGCAGGAAATCTTCCGTGGCGAAGCGACCCTGGTCGTGGCCACCGGTGAGCTGGGCGAACTGGGCATCGCGCCCAAGCACGCGCCGCTGATCACCCGCCTGAAGCCGGGCAAGGTGGTGGTGACCACGCCGAACGGCGAGCAGCTGGATTTCGCCATTTCCGGCGGCATCCTGGAAGTGCAGCCGCAGGTGGTGACCGTGCTGGCCGACACCGCGATCCGCGCGCAGGACATCGACGAAGCCTCGGTCCGCAAGGCCAAGGAAGAAGCCGAGCGCATCCTGGCCAACCGCGGCGAAGCGATGGAAGTGGCCGAAGCCCAGCAGAAGCTGGCTGAAGCCGTCGTCCAGCTGCAGGCGCTGGAGCGCCTGCGCAAGACCCTCAAGCACTGAAACGTGCTCGGAGGCCATCGGCAGCAATGCCGGTAGTGATGGAAGATCGCCGGCTCAGTGCCGGCGATTTTCGTTCAGGAGAAGGGAGGCATGCACGGAATGCAGTACGCATCGACGACGAGCATCCACGCGGTGGATTCAACCCGTTCGCCCTGGACTCGGCCTGAGACCCTGTGGCTGGCAAGCTGGTTGTTGCTGTGCCTGCCGTGGCTGATCGGTACCAAGGTCATCCCCTACGACGCCGTGCAGCAGTTCTTCCCGGCGGTCAGTTTCAGTGCCGAGCAGCTTCGGCACCTGCAGGCGCCCTGGTGGAACCCTTATCTGTTCGGCGGCTATCCGCAGGTCGCCGACCCGCAGATGATGACCCTGCAGCCGACCATGGTCCTGCCAATGATGCTGGCACCTGCCTCGCTGCATCTGTTCACCGTGGTGGTGTTGCTGCATGTGCTGATCGGCGGCCTCGGCGCGTTGCGCCTGGCGCGTTCGTTCGGTCTTTCAGCTCCTGCACAATGGCTCTTCGCAATGGTGCTGATGTTCGGTGGAGTGGCCGCCTCCCGCCTGCAGCACACCCCGATGATTGTCAGCTACAGCCTGCTTCCCTGGCTGTGGCTGGGCTTGTCGAGGGTCCGGCGCCAAGGCCGCGCGCGCGACGTGCTGCTGGCGGGAACGGCAGGTGGCCTGTGTGCGCTGCAGCTGACCCAGGTGACCTACTTCATCATCCTGGCCTCTGCGTTGTACGCAATGGGCGCCGTACTGTTGGCGCCCGGCAACCGCCTCCGCCTTGCATCACAGCTGGCAGCGGTGGCATTGATCGCCGCCGTGGCGTGTGCCCCCCAATGGCTTTCCACGCTGGCATGGCTGGGGGACACCAATCGCGACGGCATGACCCTGGAGACGGCACTGCGCGGCGCGATGCACTGGCAGGGGCTGGCGACACTGCTCTCTGGAAACCTGTTCTCGCAGGGACGTGGGGTCAGCTGGTCCTTCGGCGATATCAGCACCGATTACCTCTACTTCGGCTCGGTGCCACTGGCGCTGTGGCTGGCGTGGGGGGGGGGCGTGATGCGCAGGCAACCGGGCGCAACCCGGCTGGCGCTGGCAGTACTGCTTTTCACCACGCTGGTCGCACTGGGAGGAGCTACCCCCCTGTTCGCCTGGCTCTTCAGCTGGTTGCCGGGCCTTGACCTGTTCAGACGGCCCTCCGATGCACTGTTCCTTGGCGTGCCGGCAGCTGCCTGGCTGGGCGCGCAGTCGCTGCAGTCCGCGCTGCAGGATCGCACCCTGTGCCCGCATCGGGTGTCCTTGGGGCTGGCCGTCGTCCTGATGTTCGTTGCCTCATGGTTGGCCATGAGCCACGGGCACCTGGAAGCCTTTGCGTGGCTGGTGGCCAGCGGCGGCATCGGTATCGCCGCGGTGCAGCTGCTGCGCCGGCATCCGGCTCCGGTGCGCTGGCTGATCGCACTGGTCATGTTCGACATGCTGCTGTTCAACGTGGGAGCGCGCTTCAACACGTCCGGCGCCCGTCCGCCGGTAATGACCGCGGACCGCAATGGCGCCACGCAGCGCGCGTATGCCCTGCTTGCCGCCGAGCGGGGGGCTGGCCTCCCGGAACGCGCCATCATCTTCGGCATCGGCGTACTGACCAATGGCGCAGCGGTGCATGCGATTCCGCTAGCCAATGGATACAACCCACTGTTGTCCAGTGACTACCAGCAGATGGTGGGCATGCCGACGGAGCCCGTGGCTGCCTTCCAGCAGAAGGCGACGACCCCTTGGGCTGCGGACATGGACGCACCCGTGTACGACCTGCTGGGGGTCCGCTGGTTGCTGTCACCGGAGCCGTTTGCAGGGTCCGATGACCAAGGCAGCGACGTGCAGCTGGCGCTACGCGGAAGTGTGCTGCCGCGTACGCTCAACCCGCAACGGGTGCGGCGGCACAGTGAACGCCTGCCACCGGCCGCTGAGTTCAACCAGACCGACTTCAGCCAGGTGGTCTGGCTGCCTGGCGGGCAGCACGCGGAGTGCCCAGAGCACGAAGCAGGCCGACTGCGGTTGCTGTCGCAGGCCTACAAGCCGGGCAGTATCGTGCTTGAGGTGGAGGCTGAGCAGCCGGCATGGCTGGTGATCAATGAGGTGACCGCTCGCGGCTGGCAGGCCCGGCTGAATGGCGGCGTGTCTCTGCCGCTGCTGCGAGCCAATGGGCTGTTCCATGCGGTGTGTGTACCTGCGGGGCGGCACAGCGTGGAGCTCGGGTACAGCCCGCTGCAGCTGTGGCGGGACGGCCTGTGGCAGCGCTTCGCGGCGGATGCGGTCCACTGAGCGGCTCAGCGGAATACCACATGTCGCAGCAGCAGGAAGGAGATCAGGGCGATCCCACCTTCGATCAGCGGCTTGGCCAGCCAGGCCCAATCCAATCCAAGATGGCGGCTGGTCAAAGCCACCAGCACCGTGCTGGCAGCGGTAAGTGCAGCCCACACCCCGAAGAAACGTGTGAATCGACGCCAGCCGAGGCGTGCACCATCCGCATGGGCGAAGGTGTATCGGCCGTTGAGCCAGAAGCCCAGCAGCATCCCGGCCAGGCGTCCGGCGACGTTGGCCGGCGCCACCGGCATGCCCAGCGCGGTGGCGGCGACGAACACCAGCCAGTCGAGCAGCAGCTGCACGAGTCCGATGATGAGATAGGTGCTTCCCTGGCGGACGAGGCCCATCGGCATGGTGAAGGAGGAAGGGTGCCCATGTTAACGGCCCACGCTCTAGAATCACCGGCAACGAACCACGGACTGCCGTTCCCATGACCCAAGCCCTGCACGTCATCATCCTCGCCGCCGGCGCGGGCAAGCGCATGAAGTCGGTGCTGCCGAAGGTGCTGCAGCCGATCGCCGGTCAACCGATGCTGGCGCACGTGATCGACGCGGCCCGCGAGCTGCAGCCGGCGGCCATCCACGTGGTCCATGGCCATGGTGGTGAAGCGGTGCGGCAGTACTTCGCCGACCAGCCCGATCTGCAATGGGCCGAACAGGCGCAGCAGCTGGGTACTGGCCACGCAGTGGCGCAGGCGATGCCGCAGGTGCCGGATGCCGCGCAGGTGCTGGTGCTGTACGGCGACGTGCCGCTGATCCGCGCGCAGACCCTGCGCGACCTGCTGGCGCAGCCGGGGCGGCTGGCCGTTCTGGTCGCCGATGTTGACGATCCGACCGGTTACGGCCGCGTGCTGCGCGATGCCGAAGGCAAGGTGGGTTCGATCGTCGAGCAGAAGGATGCCAATGACGATCAGCTGCGCGTGCGCACGATCAACACCGGCATCATTGCCGCCGAGTCGACCGCGTTGCGGCGCTGGTTGTCGCAGCTGTCCAACAGCAATGCACAGGGCGAGTACTACCTGACCGACGTGTTCGCCTTTGCCGCGCACGAGTACACCCCGGCCGAGATGGCGCTGGTGGCCGACGCGCAGGAAGCGGAGGGGGCAAACGATCCCTGGCAGCTTTCGCAGCTGGAGCGTGCCTGGCAGCGCCGCGCGGTGCGAGCGCTGTGCGCGCAGGGCGCGCGCGTACGCGATCCGGCACGTCTCGATATCCGTGGCACTGTCACCGTGGGCAGTGACGTGCTGATCGATGTCGATGTCGTTCTCGAAGGCAATATCGTGCTGGGCGATGGCGTGACCATCGGTCCATTCAACCGCCTGAAGGACGTTGCTCTCGGTCCGGGCACCGAAGTACGTGCGCACTGTGATCTGGAAGGCGTGGTCACCGAAGGCGCAGCACTGGTCGGTCCGTTCGCGCGCCTGCGGCCGGGTACCGTGCTGGCCGATGGCGTGCACGTGGGCAACTTCGTCGAGACCAAGAAGGTGACCCTCGGCGTTGGCAGCAAGGCCAACCACCTCACCTACCTGGGTGATGCGGTGATCGGCAGCAGGGTGAACATCGGTGCCGGCACCATCACCTGCAATTACGACGGCGTGAACAAGTCGACCACCACCATCGGCGACAACGCGTTCATCGGTTCCAATAGTTCGCTGGTGGCGCCGCTGACGATCGGCGAGGGCGCGACCATCGCCGCCGGCTCGGTCATCACCCGCACCGCCCCGGACGGCAAGCTGACACTGGCACGTGCACGACAGGAAACCATCGATGGCTGGAAGCGCCCGGTCAAGAAGTCCTGAGCCCCGCATCCCGCACGCCGACGAACTCGGCGTGCTGCCGGCGATCGAGCAGCGTGCCGGCGAGCTGTTGAAGGGCCACGAGGCGTATCCGGTGTTTGCCGGGCACGGCCTGGACCTGCCGGCATTGCAGGACGGCCTCCTGCGTGAGCAGCTGTGGGTAGTCGATGCCGCCGAGGGCGGTATTGCGGGTTACCTGCTGGCGGGCGAGCTGTGCGGTGAGTTCCATGTCCTGCAGATGGACGTGGACCCGGCACATGCGCGTCGCGGCCATGGCCGAGCGTTGCTGCGGCATGCCTTGGCGCAGGCCAGGGCCGCCGGCTTCGCTGCAGCGGTGCTGACCACGTTGAGCGATGTGCCGTGGAATGCAGCCTTCTATGCCAGCGAAGGCTTCGACGTGGTGCCTGAGGCTGAGTGGAACGACGGCCTGCGCGCAGTCATGGCCGAAGAGGCTGCGCTCGGATTCCCGATGCACCTGCGGGTGGCGATGCGGCGGGTCTGGTAGGTGCGGATCTTGGTCGGCACATCCATGCATGGCATGGATCTACCTGATCGGCCCACTCAACCCACCGGCAACAGGATCGACACGCACAACCCTCCATCACCGCGGTTCTGCAGCGACACCCGTCCACCGTGCGCTTCCACGATCTCGCGGGTCAGCGCCAGCCCCAGCCCGGTGCCATTGCGCTTGGTCGAATAGAAGGGCATCAGTGCGTTCTGCAGCACCTGCTCGTTCATGCCCTTGCCGCGGTCCAGTACGTCCAGGCGCAGCCACTGCGGCAGCCGCGTGAGTTGCACCTGTACATCATCGTTGGGCGGATCAGCTTCGGCGCAGGCTTCATGCGCGTTCTTCAGAAGATTCAACAGTGCCTGCCCGAACTGCGCGATGTCGATGCGGCTGTTCAGTTCCTCGTCCGGCTCGCGTTCCATGGTGAACGGGATCTGCTGGCGCAGGCTGGACAGGAACGGCGCCCAGTGCACGGTCTGCAACTGTGGCTGCGGCAGCTTGGCGAAGCGAGCATAGCCACGGATGAAGCCTTCCAGATGGCGTGCGCGGTCCTCGATGGTGGTGAAGATCTCGGGCAGCCGATCGAAGCGCTCGCGCTGCACCAGCACACCGCCGGAATGGGCCAGCGAGGCAATCGGTGCCAACGAGTTGTTCAGCTCGTGACTGATCACCCGGATTACTTTCTTCCAGGTCTGTACTTCCTGGCGGCGCAGCTCGGCGGTCAGCAGGCGCACCAGCAGCAGATCGTGCGGACGGCCGTTGAGCTGGAACGCGCGGCGCGACAGGTGGTAGACCTGCTCGTCATCCTCATCACCGTCTTCGCCTTCCGCATGCACGGCGAACAGGCTGTCGCCGCCACGGGCGATGGCATCGCGCAGCTCCACGGGCACCTGTTCCAGCACCTCTTCCAGGCGCTGGCCCTCCAGCTTCCAGCCACCATGCAGCAGCTTGCGCGCGGCCAGGTTGGAGAACACCACGCGCGCGATGCCGTCGCCGCCGGAGGCAATCAGCAGCATCGCCACCGGTGTGTTCTGCACCATGGTGTCCAGCAGCAGTTCGCGCTGCACCAGGCCCTGCCGCTGCTCGCGCAGCACGTCCCCCAACTCGCGGTGCGCCTGCACCAGATCGCCCAGTTCGTCGTTGCCTGGCCAGTACACACCGAAGTTGTACTCGCCGTCGCGGTAGCTGCTGGTGGTGCCGGACAGTGCACGCATCAGCGAGCGCACGGGTGCGGTGGCACGGCGCAGGGTCCACCACATCAGCGCCAGCAGGATCATGGTCGACACCGTGGTCACCACCCAGCCATGGTTCATCCAGTACGCCAGCAGCCACGGCAATGCCGCGGCCAGCGCCAGCACGGGCAGCAGGCGCAGGAACAGGCGGAAGGTGAACGAACGCCGTTTCATTCGCGTGGGATGCCGTGCCTGTCCATGCGCCGGTACAGCGCCTGGCGGCTCAGGCCGAGTTCGGCGGCGGCCTGGGCGATGACACCGTGGTTGCGTGCCAGTACGTCCTCGATGCGCGCGCGGTCGGGATCATGGCCGGCACTCGGTGCCGGGCGCGGCGCCGGGGCGGCGCGTGGCAGATTGAGATCGGCCACTTCGATGCGGTTGCCGGTCGCCAGCAGTTCGGCACGCTGGATCACGTTGCGCAGTTCGCGGACGTTGCCCGGCCACGGGTGCCGTTGCAGGGCGGCGCTGGCAGCACTGGACAATGGCTTGCCGGCCGCCAGGAAGCGCTCGGCCAGTGGCACGATGTCGCCCGCGCGCTCGGCCAACGGGGGCAGCACCAGTTCCACCGTATTGAGGCGGTAATAGAGGTCTTCGCGGAAGGTGCCGTCGCGGATCATGGCCGGCAGGTCGGCGTTGGTGGCGCTGACCACGCGCACCTTGACCTGGCGCTCCCGGTTGGAGCCCAGGCGCTCGAAGCGGCCGGTTTCCAGCACACGCAGCAGCTTCATCTGCCCGCCCAGCGACAGGTTGCCGATCTCATCCAGGAACAGGGTGCCTCCGTCGGCGGCTTCGAACTTGCCTTCGCGTGCCTTGTTGGCACCGGTGTAGGCGCCGGCCTCGGCACCGAACAGTTCGGCCTCGATCAGCTCCGACGGCAGTGCACCGCAGTTGACCGTGATGAACGGGCCCTTGGCCACCAGCGAATTGGCCTGGATGATCTGCGCGATCTTTTCCTTGCCGGCACCATTGGGGCCGGTGATCAGTACCGGCAGTTCCGAGCGCGCGACCTGGCAGGCCAGGGCGATGACGCGCTCGCTGGCCGGATCGGCGAAGACCGCGCCGCACAGGTCGTACTTCTCTTCCAGCGCGTTGCGCTGACGCAATTCACGGCTGCGGCGCCGATCCAGTTCGCGGCGCGCCTCGGACAGTTCCAGCAGGTTGTTGACCGTGGTCATCAGTTTGCGGTCGTCCCAGGGCTTGGCCAGGTAGTCGGCGGCACCGGCCTTGACCAGGTCCACCGCGCTGCTCAGGTGGGTCCATGCGGTGAGCAGGATCACCGGCAGGTCCGGGTGGCGTGCGCGGATCTGTGCGAACAGGTCTTCGCCTTCTTCGCCGGAAGTCGTGTCCTCGCTGAAATTCATGTCCTGGATCACCAGGTCGACCGGCTGCGATTCGAGCAGGGCCAGCCCTTCGGCCGGGCTCTGCGCCTGCAGGGTATCGATGTCGTGCAGGGAGAACAGCACGTCCAGTGCGGTGCCCACACTGGCGTTGTCGTCGATGATCAGGATCGAAGGCATCAAGCAGTTCTGCGGAAAGGGATGGGCGGCGCCGATGGAGCCGTTCGTGTCCACGCACCGGGAGAGCCCGGCGCCACCCATCAAGCATAGCCAAACCTGTGGCCGCAGGGGGCGGGCCGGTCTCAGCGCCGCGGTGGGAGAGGCGGTGGTGTCGGTGGCGGTGGAGCGACCAGCGCCAGTCGCCAGGCGGCAGCATCCACCGAGACCGTGAACTCGCGTCTGTCGCGGCGCAGCAGAAGATACGCAGTCGAAGCGTTGGAGTGACGCAGGGCGTCGGCCAAGTGCTCGATCCGCCGTACGGCGGTGTCGTCCACCCGCAGGATGCGATCGCCGCTGCGCACGCCGAAGCGGGCTTCCGGACTGGCCGCGTCCACGCGCACCTGGCCCTCGGTCGAGCGCAGCGCCAGCCGTGCATCGTTCTGGCGCCATTCCAGTGTCTGCGAGCTGCCACCGCCGGCCAAAGCCGGCAGTGGCAGGAGCATCATCAACAGCAACCAGCGCGCACGCATCTCATGCGCCCCGCGTGGCGACCGCGGGCGGTACCGCTGCAGCGCGCCGGGCCGGCCCGAACACCGCGATCTGGCCCAGCACCCACAGCAGCAGCGCACCCAGTGGCAGGTAGAACAAGGGCATGCGCGGCAGCTCGTACATGTTCATCAGTGCGAGGTTGATTGCATAGGCCGCGAGCATGCCGAGCACGATGCCCAGCGTTGCCAGCAGGAAGTTCTCGGTCTGGAAGTAGCGCAGGATCTGCCCACGCGTCGCGCCGAGCGCGCGGCGGATGCCGATCTGCTTGCTGCGCTGCTGCACCCAGAAGCTGGCCAGGCCGATGATGCCCAGGGCGGTGACCACCAGCAACGAGACGCTGACCGTGATCAGCAGGCCGACCATTGCGCGGTCGTTCTTGAAGAAATCCTTGCGCTGGTCTTCGTAGCTCAGTTTGTCGCGCATCAGCCGGTTGGGATCGTTGCGCTCCAAGGCGGCAGCGGCGGCATTGAGCACTTCCTCGCGGCGCGCCGGATCGGTGCGCAGCACGTAGGTGCCACCGTCATCGAAGGTGCGCCGCAACGGCAGCAGCATCGAGTTGGTCCAGTTGTCACTCCAGCCGTTGGGCGTGCTGAGCGTGTCGACGATGCCGACCACGTTCAGGGGCTGCTTGCCCATGTAGTAGGTCTTGTTCAAGGCGCTGCCGTTGGGTTCCATCTTGGCAGCGGTACTCTGGGTGAGGATCACCGGGATCGCCTGTTCCTTGGCGCCGCCCTTGGTGGCTTCCTTGATGTCCTTGTATTCGCTGGGCAGGAAATCACGGCCGGCGATCAGGTTGATGCCCATGGTGCCCAAGCCACCCTCGGACAGGGTGTACATCGAGGCATTCGTGGTCGGGCGCTCCTGGTCGAGCACGCGCGAGATGCTGCTGCTGGAGGAGCCATTGCGGAATGGAACCTGGTTGATGATGGTGGCGCTGGTGACGCCGGGAATGGCGCGCAGCGAGGCCAGGTCTTCGCGGGTACGGGCCATGGCGTTGGTCTGCTCGCCGATGCCGCTGACACGCAGCATCACCAGTTCGTTCTCGGCGATGCCGCTGGGCATGCTGATCTTCTCGATGCGCTGGCTGACCAGGAACAACGCGTTGCAGACGATGGCACAGGTCAGTGCGACTTCCAGCACGATCAGGGCGGCGGCGGTCTTGTGCCGGCGCAGGGTGCTGAGGATGGGGCGGATGTCCATGGGAGTCCTCGTTCTCGTGCTTACTGCGACTTGAGCTGGATGGCCGGAGTTACCTGCATGGCGCGCCAGGCGGGCAGGAAACCCGCGGCAAGACTGGCGAGCAGGGTCAGGCCCAGTGCGAGCAGCAGCATGCTGCCGTCCAGGTGGGCCAGCTTCGCGTAGTCGACAGGTTGCTGGCGCACCGCATACAGGCCAAGCAGGGCCAGGCCGATACCGAGCACGCCACCGACCACGCCGACCGCACCGGCTTCCACCAGGCATTGCAGGAAGATCTGCCCACGGCTGGCACCCAGTGCGCGGCGCACGCCGATTTCGCCGCTGCGGCGCAGGAACTTGGCCAGCAGCAGGCCGACCGTGTTGACCAGGCAGACGCCGAGGAAGCCCAGTGCCAGCCACAGCTGCAGGCGCACATCGCTGGGTACTGCGCCGTTGAAGTCGAGCCACTCCATCACGTTGCGCAGGCGCACGTTCGGCGGACGCTGGAAGCGACCGGCTTCGCGCTGCTGGTTGGAGTAATTCTCCAGGTAGCGGCGATAGTCGCCGGCCTTGGCCGGATCCATCTCTACCCAGTACTGCAGCCACGCGCACGGCGCATTGAGTGAATGGCTGTTGTCGTCCGGGTTCTCGCCGAAGCAGTTCATGTTGCCGTTGTTGCCGAGCTTCAGGTCGAACGAAGTGGTGATCGGCAGCAGCAGGTCTTCATCCTTGCCGTAGCTGCCAGTGGTCAGGTCGTAGAAGTGCGGTTCCGGGCTCCACTCCTTCATCACACCGACGATGCGGTAGGACTGGCCTTCCATGCGGATGTCACGGCCCACGCTGTTGGCGCCCTGGAACAGCTTGTCGTTGAGCGCCTTGGAGATGACCACGACCCGGGCGCGGGCGGTGTCGTCCTCACGCGTCCACGGACGCCCGTACTGCATCGGCACTTCGAACATCGGGAAGAAGTCAGCCGAGGTCCATCGGGTATCGATGGTGAACGGCTTGAGCGTGGCGCTGGTCGGTTCGATGGTGCCGCCGCCGCCGCTCATCAGCGCCTGGCGCTCGCCCTTGGCTTCGCGCAGCAGCGCTTCACCGTCGAACCGCGTCAGCTGGGTCTCCGGCTCTTCGCCCGGCACATAGCCACCGCGTCCGCCGGGGTCGAGCTGGACGTAGAACAGACGGTCGCTCTTGCCGGGAATCGGATCGCCGGAGAGCACGTGGAACACGGTCAGCGTGGTCATCGAGGCACCGATGCCGAGTGCGATGGCGACCACCATCAGCGCGGTCAGTACCTTGTTGCGGCGGAAGCTGCGCGCCGCCAATCGGGCGTAGTAGGCGAACATGGTCGGGCCCTCACTCGTTGACGGCGACGATGTGGCGCGGCGGGGTGGCCAGCACCGGCTCGCGGACCAGGTCGGTCACCTGGCCATCGACGATGTGCACGTTGCGCTGTGCGCGCGCGGCCAGCTCCGGATCGTGGGTAACCATCACGATGGTGGTGCCGGCGGCATTGATCTCCTCCAGCAGTTCCATCACGCCGCGGGCCATCTGCGTGTCCAGGTTGCCGGTCGGTTCGTCGGCCAGCAGCAGGCGCGGGCTGCCGGCCAGGGCACGCGCGATCGCCGCACGCTGCTGCTGGCCACCGGAAAGTTCATTTGGATAGTGCTTCATGCGCGAGCCCAGGCCGACCTGGGTCAGCGCCTTTTCGATGCGTTCGCGGCGCTCGTTGGCGCTCATCTTCCGGTAGCGCAGCGGCACGTCGACGTTGTCGAACAGGTTCAGGTCGGGAATCAGATTGAAGCCCTGGAAGATGAAACCGATCTTCTGGTTGCGCAGGCGGCTGCGGGCGTCATCGCCCAGCGTGCTCACGTCCTGGCCGTCAAGCATGTAGGTGCCGCTGGTGAAGGTTTCCAGCAGGCCGGCGATGTTGAGGAAGGTGGTCTTGCCGGAGCCGGACGGGCCGGTGACGGCGACGAACTCGCCTTCCTTGACCTGCAGTTCCAGCGAGCGCAGTGCGTGGGTTTCCACCTGTTCGGTGCGGAAGACCTTGGCGACCGAACGCATTTCGAGCATGTACATGGGGTGTCCTCTCTCCAAGATTCAGGTATCAGGTATCAGTTGACGGAGACGCGTTCGGCGTCCTTGAACAGGTCGCTGCCGGAGACCACGATGCGGTCGCCTGGCTGCACACCCGACTTGATTTCCACTTCGCCCAGGCTGCTGACGCCCAGTTCCACCGGACGCCGCACCGCGGTGCGGCCGTCCATTACGTAGGCGATGCCGTTGCCCTGTTCGACGAACGGGCCGCGCTCGACCTTGAGTACGTCTTTGCGGGTATCGAGCAGCACGCGCACCGACATCCGCTGGCTCTGGCGCAGACCTTCCGGTTGCGCGCTGGCAAAGCGCACGCGGGCGTTGACTTCGCCGTTGACCACTTCCGGCGACACCGCGCTGATCTCGCCCGGGAACGGTTTGCCGTTGCCGCCGGTCAACTGTGCCGGCATGCCGATCGCCAGGTCGCGGGCGAAGCTTTCCGGCACCTTGATCTCGACCTCGAACTTGGACAGGTCGACCACGCCCAGTACCGGTGCGTTGGCCGCCAGGTTGGTGGACTGGATGGCCTGCACCTGGCCGACCTGGCCGTCGAACGGTGCACGCAGGGTCAGTGCATCGACCTGGCGCTGCACCTCGGCCACCACGGCCTTCTGGCGGTCGGCCAGCAGGCGCTTGTTGCGGGCGTCCAGGTCCGCGCCCTGGCTCTGCAGGCGGGCATCGGTGGTGGCGTTGGCCAGGGTGATGTCGGCCTTCTTCAGCGAGTCCTTGGCCTTGGCAAGATCGATCTGCGGGACTGCGCCGCCGTCGTAGCCACGCTGGTAGCGCTGCAGGTCGCGGTCGGCCGCCTGCCGCTCGATGGTGGCCTGGTCGGTTTCCTTGCGCGACTTGGCGCGGGCCAGGGTGGCGTCCAGCGCGGCGCGGCTGGCCTCGGCTTCCAGGCCGGCCAGGGTGGCCTGCTCCTGGGCCAGCTTGCTGCGCAGTTCCGGGCTGTCGATGACCGCCAGTTCCTGGCCCTTCTTGACCACGTCACCGGCAACCACCTTCAGGTCCACGGTACCGGCCGAGATGGCGTACAGGATCGGGCTGTTGGCGGCGATCACCCGGCCGTCGGCGGCGATGTCACGGACCAGGTCGCCGCGCTTCACTTCGGCAATTCGCACGCGGCTGCTGTCGTAGGAGCGACTGGCATTGGACCAGGCGTGCACGGCCCAGCCGATGCCGGCGAGCAGCGCGATGGCGCCCAACGCCGGCCAGCGGTAGCGCTGCCAGCTGGCGCGGGTGGTGCTGGCCGGGGCGGAGGAAACGATCTGGTCCTGTGCGGAAGTGTCGCGGATCATCGGGTGTGTGCCTGACGGTGGTAGCCAATACCAAGCACGTAGCGTGCCAACTTTATTTCATTGTGGGTCAATGGGTTGGGAGGCGCCCTGAAGTGTCCGGGTGTCCGCGGACACCTTTCCGGACACTTTCATTAAGCGGACAGGAGGGGGAAGCCGGACATGCGGGCTAGAATGCGCCGATCGTCTTCAAGGAAACGCGTGACATGTGTGGAATCGTGGGTGCAATCGCCGATCGCGACGTAGTGCCGGTGCTGATCGAGGGCCTGAAGCGGCTTGAGTACCGTGGTTACGACTCCTCGGGTATTGCGGTGATCGACCATGCCGAGCGCCCCGAAGTACGTCGCGTCCGTCGTACCGGCCGCGTGTCGGAAATGGCCACGGCAGCCGAAGCCGAAGGCTTCAATGCAGTGCTGGGCATCGGCCACACCCGCTGGGCCACCCATGGGGGTGTCACCGAGGCCAACGCGCATCCGCACATCAGCCAGGGCGTGGCGCTGGTGCACAACGGCATCATCGAGAACCACGAAGAGCAGCGCGAGAAGCTGCGCGCGATGGGTTACACGTTCGAGTCGCAGACCGATACCGAAGTCATCGCGCACCTGATCCACCATCACCTGAAGGGCGGCGACGACCTGCTGGTGGCGTTGCAGCACACGGTGAAGGAGCTGACCGGTGCCTATGCGCTGGCCGTGGTCAGCCGCGCCGAGCCGGAGCGCTTCGTTTGCGCGCGCATGGGCTGCCCGCTGCTGATCGGCCTGGGCGAGGGCGAAAACTTCGTCGCCTCCGACGTCTCGGCGGTGATCTCGGCCACCCGCAAGGTGATCTTCCTGGAAGAGGGCGACACCGCCGAGATCCGCCGCGATGGCGTGCGCATCTTCGATGAGCACGACCAGCCGATCGAGCGCGACGTGCACCTGTCCGATGTATCGCTGGCATCGCTGGAGCTGGGCCCGTACCGCCACTTCATGCAGAAGGAAATCCACGAACAGCCGCGCGCGCTGGGCGATACCATCGAGGCGGCGATCGACGCCGGTGGCTTCCCGGCCGAGCTGTTCGGCAAGAACGCCGAAGCGGTGCTGTCGGGCATCGAAGGCGTGCAGATCATCGCCTGTGGTACCAGCTATTACTCCGGCCTGACCGCACGCTACTGGATCGAAGCCATCGCCGGCCTGCCGTGCAGCGTGGAGATCGCCAGCGAGTACCGCTACCGCGCCGCCTATGCGAACCCGAAGCACCTGATCGTCACCATCTCCCAGTCCGGCGAAACGCTGGATACGATGGAAGCGCTGAAGTACGCCAAGTCGCTCGGCCACACGCACACGCTGTCAATCTGCAACGTGCCGGAAAGTGCGATTCCGCGCGCCAGCGAACTGGTCTGCTACACCCGCGCCGGTGCCGAGATCGGCGTGGCCTCGACCAAGGCCTTCACCACCCAGCTGGCCGCACTGTTCCAGCTGACCGTGGTGCTGGGCAAGCTGCATGGCCGCATCGACGCGGCGCAGGAAGCGGACTACCTGGAGCAGCTGCGCTTCCTGCCGGGCAGCGTGCAGCATGCACTGAACATGGAGCCGCAGATCGCCGCCTGGGCGGAACGTTTCGCGCGCAAGAGCAGCGCACTGTTCCTCGGCCGTGGCCTGCATTACCCGATCGCGCTGGAAGGCTCGCTCAAGCTCAAGGAAATCTCCTACATCCACGCTGAGGCCTATCCGGCGGGCGAACTGAAGCACGGCCCGTTGGCGCTGGTGGACGAGGACATGCCGGTGGTGGTGATCGCGCCCAACGACAGCCTGCTGGAGAAGGTGAAGTCGAACATGCAGGAAGTGCGCGCGCGTGGCGGCGAGCTGTTCGTGTTCGCTGACCAGGACAGCAACTTCAACGAGTCCGAAGGCGTGCACGTGATCCGCACGCCGCGCCATGCCGGCGTGCTCAGCCCGATCGTGCACACCATCCCGGTGCAGTTGCTGGCGTATCACACCGCACTGGCGCGTGGCACCGACGTGGACAAGCCGCGCAACCTGGCCAAGAGCGTGACGGTGGAGTAACCCCGCCGGATCCATTGGATGCTGCATGCGAAGGGGCCCCACGAGGGCCCCTTTCGTTTGCGTCGCTGGCAATGCCAAGTGGGACGGCCGCCGGGTGTTCTGTCCGCCGTCGGCAGCAGGCAACCAATCTTTAATGCGCGGCATGGCCTGTATTCAGCGGCGGTTTCAGCCGCGGTGCCATTCTCTGGATCGTCAGTTGGTTCCCACGACGAACTGTCCTATCGATGCCGGTAGTGACTGATGGTCGCAGTCGTAGAATCGATTTGACCGAGGTCCGGGTTGAGCGGTTGAGCCCACCTCGTTCGCGTTGCAGCACGACGTCTGCCGATCCATTTCCACCGGCAGCCGGGTGCGCCAGACGTGCGCTGAAAGGTCTGTTCCCGGGGAGGGGGCGTATCGGAAGAGCACACTTTTTTGACTTCAGTGACCTGCACCAGGAAACAAGAATGAACGTCCGCGAACTCCTGCAATCCAAGAAAGAAGCTGTCATCACCATCGACGCCGAAGACACCATCGGTGCCGCCGCCCACAAGATGAGCGCGAACAAGATCGCTGCGCTGGTGGTGATGAAGGACGATGCCCCGGTCGGCATCATTTCCGAGAAGGACATCGTGCGTACCCTGGCCGACGACGGCCCGCAGGCTGGCCGCCGGGTGATCTCCAGCCTGCCGTCCACCGGTCTGGAAGGCATCGCGCCGGAAGCCACCCTGAAGCAGGCCATGTCGTTGATGACGTATTCGCGGCGCCGTCATCTGATGGTCACCGACGGCACCCGCCTGGTCGGCATCCTCAGCCTGGGCGACATCGTGAAGAACCTGCTGGGCGAGCTGGAGCTGGAAAAGGCCGTGTTGCAGGACATCTACATGGCCGCCCACTGAGGGCTGCAGCGCTGGAAGCAGAGAAGCCGGGCATTGCCCGGCTTCTTCGTTCACGGCACCGATGAAATCAGAAAGTGACCTTCACCGAATCGGCGCTGTAGTTCGCCGGGCCGTGGTAGACCACTTCGATGTTGTTGCCGTCCGGGTCGAGCACGAAGGCGCCGTAGTAGCCCGGGTGGTAAGGGCGTTCGCCCGGCGCGCCGTTATCGGTGCCGCCGGCGGCGATCGCGGCGGTATGGAAGGCATCGACGGTGGCGCTGTCGCGGGCCTGGAAGGCCAAATGGTGGCGCCCGGTCAGCTGGCCGGCGGCGGCCTCGCTGCTGGCGCTGGAAATGAACAGCTCATCGGCCCAGAAGAAGTCCGGCCCTTCGCCGCCCAGCGGCACGCCGATGGTGTCGAACACCGCCTGGTAGAAGCGGCGGCTGGCGGCCAGGTCACGCACCACCAACTGCAGATGGTCGATCAAGCGGCCGCGGTGGAGTTCCATCGTTTCCATACGAACCTCGCAAAAAAGGGGACGGAGGGGATTAAGTCGCTTCCAGCCAATAGTGCCAGAAACGACTTAATCCCCTCCGTCCCCTTTTTGGGTCAGACGTTGGAGATGATCTCGACCCAGTAGCCGTCCGGGTCCTTGATGAAGGCCAGGTTCTTCATGCGGCCGTCGGTCAGGCGCTTCTGGAAGGTCACGCCCAGGTCTTCAAATCGCTGGCAGGCGGTCTCGATGTCCGGCACCGACACGCAGATGTGGCCGAAGCCGCGCGGGTCGCTGTTGCCATCGTGGTAGACCGCGCCGTCCTGGGTCTCGGTGCCGTGGTTGTGGGTCAGTTCCAGCACGCCCGGCAGGCCGGCCATCCACACGCGGCGCTGGCTGTCGTCTTCCGGCACCACCGCGCCGGCCTGCACGTAGGCCAGGAAGTACAGGCTGAACTGGGCTTCCGGGAAGTCGCGCTTGTCGATCAGCTGGTAGCCGAGCACGCGGGTGTAGAAGTCCAGCGAGGCGGTGATGTCCTTCACCCGCAGCATTGTGTGGTTGAACACGAAGCCGCTGGTTTCGGCCGGGGCCTGGGTGGCGACGCCGGGGACATCGCGCAGGGCGGGAATGGTCATGGGGGAGGTCCTTCAGACAGGGCCGTTGCCGGCCGGATGGGCCCATTCTACCGGCCGTCACCTGACGGCACCGCGACGTACAATGGCCGGATCGCACCGTTCCGTTCTGAGCATTGCCCGCCATGTCGCAGCGTGAATGGGTGGCCGCCGCCATCCGCAAGATCGAAGCCGATTTCAACCGTTCCGCCGATACCCACCTGATCCCGCTGGCGCTGCCCGGGTTCGAGGGCATCGATGTGTACCTGAAGGACGAGTCGAGCCATCCCACCGGCAGTCTCAAGCACCGGCTGGCGCGCTCGCTGTTCCTGTATGCGTTGACCAACGGCTGGTTGCGCGAAGGCCGGCCGGTGATCGAGGCCTCCAGCGGCTCGACCGCCGTCTCCGAAGCCTATTTCGCGCGCCTGCTGGGCCTGCCGTTCATTGCGGTGATCCCGGCAACCACCTCGCCGGAAAAGATCGCGGCGATCGAGTTCCACGGGGGCCGCTGCCACCTGGTCGAACGTGCCTGTGACCTCAACGGTGAATCGGAGAAGCTGGCCCGCGAAACCGGCGGCCACTTCATGGACCAGTTCACCTATGCCGAGCGCGCTACCGACTGGCGCGCCAACAACAACATTGCCGAATCCATCTTCAAGCAGATGGCCGAGGAGCCCAGCCCGGTTCCTGAGTGGATCGTGTGCAGCCCCGGTACCGGCGGTACCGCAGCGACGCTGGGCCGCTATGTCAGCTACCGCCGGCATGACACCCGCATCCTGTGCGCGGACCCGGAAGTGTCGGTGTTCTTCGATGGCTACCAGGCTGCCGTGGCCGGCGAGCAGGACTGGCGGGGCCTGACCTGCAGCGGTGGTTCGCGCGTGGAAGGCATCGGCCGGCCGCGGGTGGAGCCGAGCTTCATCCCGACCAGTGTGGATGCAATGGTGAAGGTGCCCGATGCACTGAGCCTGGCCGCGATGCGCCATGTCAGCCGCCAGCTTGGCCGCCGTGTCGGTGGCTCCACCGGCACCAACTTCATCGGAGTGCTGCAGGCGGCGCAGTGGATGCGAGACGCGGGCCACCAGGGCAGCATTGTCAGCATCCTGTGCGACAGCGGCGAGCGTTATGCGCAGAGTTATTACGACCCGGCGTGGTACGTGCGCCAGGGCATCGATGTCGACGGTGCCGATGCGCAGCTGGCAGCGGCGGTGGCCGGGCAGGGGTTGCCCGAACTGCCGTGGTGCAGCCTGGAAGCGCTGTAGCGTCCTCGTAGAGCCGAGCCGTGCTCGACACTCCGGGAAAGAGCCGTCGAGCATGGCTCGACGCTACAGATTCAATACCCCGCCGCAGTGAACGCATCCAGCACCGCATCGCGCAGTGCATCGGGCAATGCCTCGATGTCCATCGCGCGGTCATCCAGATGCAGGCTCGGGTCCAGGCTGCTGGCACGGCCCTGGGCCAGCGCCTGCAGCCACAGCAGCACGCAGATCACGAACTCGCGCTCATGGCCCAGCCGCAGTTGGCTGGCGCCGCGCTCGATCACCTCGAACGGGTACCACTCCTGGGCGTCGTTGAAGGTGCCGCCCTGCTGTAGCACCGCCTGCAGTTGCTGCAGATGGCGCGGGGCGTCATCGCCGGCATCGCACAGCGCGGCGATCCAGGTCAGTTCGGCCGGGCTGGCGGACAACGCCAACGACCGCGCCGGTGGGGCGGATGCAACTGCAGCCAGACCTTCCATGTGGGGCCTCGTTCAGTACCTACCGCTGCGGACTCCCCCGCAGCCAGAGCTTCGATGCGTGACCGTAAGGCCGATGTGAATGCCGCGCCCCCTTGTCAGCCACGCCTGCCAGCGCCATATCTACCAAGCTGCCCGCCCGCCGGGCCCGTTCCCTGGAGATCTGCCGTGACCGTTGCCAACCCCTTGCTCGATTTTTCCGGCCTGCCGCGCTTCGAGGCCATCCGCCCCGAGCACGTGGCACCGGCGTTGGACGTGCTGCTGGCCGAGGCCGAAGCCGCCGTCAGCGCGGCCGAGCAGGTGCAGCCGGTGCGCTGGGAGACCTTCGTGGCCCCGCTGGATGACGCCACCGAGCGCCTGTGGCGCGCCTGGGGCCTGGTCGGCCACCTGCAGGGCGTGGTCAACACCCCGGAACTGCGTGAGGCCTACAACAGCAACCTGCCGCGGGTGACCCGCTTCGCCAGTGCGCTGGGCCAGAACCTGGCGCTGTACCGCCAGTACCAGGCACTGGCCGCCAGCGCGGAGGCCGCGGGCTTCGACGAGGCCCAGCGCAAGGTGCTGGACAACACGCTGCGTGACTTCCGCCTTGGCGGTGCCGAGCTGGCGCCCGAGGCACAGCAGCGCTTCGCGGCGATCAAGGAGGAACTGTCGGCGCTGTCGGCGAAGTTCTCGCAGAACGTGCTCGATGCTACCGATGCGTGGTCGCTGATCATCGAGGACGAAGCGCGACTGAAGGGGCTGCCGAAGGACGTGAAGGCCGCTGCGCACGCTGCGGCGGAAAAGGACGGCAAGACCGGCTGGAAACTGACCCTGCAGATGCCGTGCTACCTGCCGGTGCAGACCTGGGCCGAAGATCGCGACCTGCGCGAGATCCTGTACCGTGCCAGCGCGCAGCGTGCGTCCGAATTCGGCGACGACGCGCTGGACAACAGCGGCAACATCGACCGCATCCTTGCCTTGCGCGCGGAGCTGGCCGCACTGCTCGGCTTCGGTTCGTATGGTGACTATTCGGTGGCCACCAAGATGGCGCAGGACCCGGCCGAGGTGCTCGGTTTCCTGCGCGACCTGGCCACGCGCGCCAAGCCGTTTGCGGCCAAGGACCGCGCTGAGCTGGAGCAGTTTGCACGCGAACAGCTCGGCATCGACAGCCTGCAGGCCTGGGACCTGGCGTTCGCCGCCGACCGTCTGAAGCAGGCGCGCTACAGCTACTCCGAGCAGGAGGTGAAGCAGTACTTCACCGAACCGAAGGTGCTGGGCGGCCTGTTCTCGGTGATCGAGCAGCTGTACGGCCTGCGCGTGCAGGAGGACAGCGCGCCGGTGTGGCACGAAGATGTGCGCTTCTTCCGCCTGGTCGATGCGCAGGGCGCGCTGGTTGGCCAGTTCTACCTGGACTTGTACGCGCGCGAAGGCAAGCGCGGTGGCGCGTGGATGGACGATTGCCGCAACCGTCGCGTGCGTGGGGATGGCAGCGTGCAGACGCCGCTGGTCTACCTGGTGTGCAACTTCGGCCGTGGTGCCAACGGCAAGCCGGCGACCTTCAGCCACAACGAAGTAACCACGTTGTTCCATGAGATGGGCCACGGCCTGCACCAGCTGCTGACCCGCATCGGCGAACTGGGTGTGGCCGGCATCAACGGCGTGGAATGGGACGCGGTGGAGCTGCCCAGCCAGTTCATGGAGAACTTCTGCTGGGAATGGGACCACCTGCAGGGCATGACCGCGCATGTTGAAACGGGTGAGCCACTGCCGCGCGCGCTGTACGAGCGCATGCTGGCCGCGCGCAATTTCCACAGCGGCATGGCCACGGTGCGCCAGCTGGAGTTCGGCCTGTTCGACATGCTGCTGCACAGCCAGTTCGAACCGGCGCAGGACAGCGTGCTGGCACTGCTCGACCGCGTGCGTGCGGAAGTGGCAGTGAACCACCCGCCGGTCTGGAACCGCTTCCCGCACCAGTTCAGCCATATCTTCGCCGGCGGTTACGCCGCGGGTTACTACAGCTACAAGTGGGCCGAGGTGCTCAGCGCCGATGCCTACGCCGCATTCGAGGAAGCGCCGCAGGCACTGGCTGAAACCGGTGCACGCTTCCGCGATGAGATCCTGTCGCGTGGTGGCAGCCGCCCGGCGGCGGAGAACTTCAAGGCCTTCCGCGGCCGCGCGCCGCAGATTGACGCGCTGCTGCGCCACTCGGGCATGGCGTAAGCCGTTGTGGTGGGTGCCAACCTTGGTTGGCACGTTACCGCTATCCACGCATGGCGTGGATCTACCGGAATGTTCGGACATGGCGTAACGCCTTGGTAGGCGCCAACCTTGGTTGGTGAAAAGCCCAGGCCAACCAAGGTTGGCCTCTACCAGGCGTCGCGCCTTGGGGTCATTCAGCGTAGATCATCTTCCGGGTCATGCCGCCGTCGACGATGAAGTCCTGGCCGGTGGTGAAACCGGACAGTGACGATAGCAGGTACACCGCCAGTGCACCGATGTCTTCGGGGTGACCGACCCGGCCGACCGGGTGTTGCGCCTGGTCGATGGCCGAGTACTCCGGCTCAAGGCGCCGTGAGGGTGCCTGCCACGCAGTGGTGCCGATCCAGCCGGGACTGATGCTGTTCACCCGCACCGCCGGGCCGGCGCTGATCGCCAGTGCATGGGTGAAGGCCACCAGCCCACCCTTGGCCGCGGCATAGGCTTCACTGTGTGCTTCGGATTGCCAGGCGCGGGTGGAGGCGATGTTGATGATCGCACCGGAGGCGCTGGTAGTCAGCGCGGGCAACGCGTGCTTGCTGCACAGGAAGGCGCCGTGCAGCGAAGACAGCCGGCGCTGCCACTCGTCCCAGTCCATGTCCTGCAGCAGCGTGCCGTGCGGGCCGGCGATCCCCGCGTTGTTGACCAGCCCGTCGATGCGGCCGAAACGCTGCTGGGCCACGGCGATGAAGTCGCGCACGCTGGCTTCGTCGGTGATGTCCAGGCGCTGGAACGCGGCATCCTCGCCACGCTGCCATTCCGCCAGACACGCCTCGCCGGCCTCCTCATCCAGGTCGCCGATCAGCACGCGTCCGCCGGCACCGAGCACGGCCTGGGCGATGCCGCGACCGATGCCGTTGGCGCCGCCGGTGACCAGCACCGCCTTGCCCGACAGCGGCGCGGCCGGCCATGTGGCAATCGGCGGCACCGTGCTCACGTCAGGTCTTCGCCACGCAGGCGGCGATGCCAGCCGTCCACACCGATGCGGTCCAGCGTCTGGATGTTGCGCTCGACGATCACGTCCGGGTCCGGATAGACATCCACCGCGCGCGCCACGCTGTCTTCGCGCAGCAGGTGCAGGGTGGGGAAGGGCGCGCGGTTGGTGTAGTTGCTGGCGTCGTCCGCGGCCACGCCGTCGAACTGATAGTCCGGGTGGAAGCTGGCCACCTGCAGGATGCCCTGCAGGTCCAGCGCTTCGATCGCGGCGTCGGCGTTATCGAGGAAATCGTTGTAGTCGAGGAAGTCGGTCAGCACCTGTGGGTGCACGATCAGGGTGGTGTCGACCTGCTCGGCGGGTGTGTCACGCAGCAGCACCAGTTCCTCGGCCAGCTGTTCAACCAGGGCTTCCGGCGTGGTCGCATCGCTGAGCACGATGCGGACCTGGTCCTTCACGTACACCGCTTTGGCGAACGGGCACAGGTTCAGGCCGATGACGATGCGCTCCAGCCACAGGCGGGTGGCGGCGATCGGGTCATCGGTGGGCAGGTGGGAATCGGTCATGGCGGGCACGTCGGCTGGCGGTGCCGCCATTGTAGGCAGTGTGCCGGTGCTGCGCTGTCCACTGTGCAGGAACTGGACAGAGGCGAAGCTGGAAATCCCCGAAGATTCAAACTGTTGCGCGCTACCGATGGATGGCCGATTGCCAGCCCGGGGCGACGGGCGTGGAATGGATGCACGACACAGGAGGACACCCATGACTGCATCTTCCCCGTGGCTGCCGGACGCCCTCTGGGCCGGCGCCTTCTTTGATGGCCACTGGCAGGCTGCCCCGCAACGGCACCTGGTGATTGAACCGGCCACTGGCCGGGAGCTGGGCGAGATCGGCCTGGCCGATCCGGCGCAGATCGCGCGTTCGGCGGCTGCCGCGGCACAGGCGCAGCAGGCGTGGGCGGCGGCGCCCTACGAACAGCGTGCCGACGTGCTGCGCAAGGCCGCGCGTCTGGCCGAAGAGAACATCGACACCCTGGTCGAGTGGCTGGTGCGCGAAAGCGGCTCGACCCGCCTCAAGGCCGGCTTCGAGGCCAAGGTGACGATCAAGGCGCTGCATGAAGCCGCCGCACTGCCGTCGCGCAGCGTGGGCGAGATCCTGCCCTCCGAACCGGGCCGGCTGAACCTGGCACGGCGCAGGCCGCTGGGCGTGGTCGGGGTCATCTCGCCGTTCAACTTCCCGCTCTACCTGGCGATGCGCGCGGTGGCCCCGGCGATCGCGCTGGGCAACGCTGTGGTCCTCAAGCCGGACCCGCGTACGGCAGTGTGTGGTGGCGCGGTGATCGCACGCCTGTTCGAGCAGGCGGGCCTTCCGGCAGGCGTGCTGCACATGCTGCCCGGCGATGGCGCGGCCGGGGCTACACTGACCAGTGACCCGCACGTGGCGATGATCCAGTTCACCGGTTCCACCGCCGCCGGGCGCAAGGTCGGCGAAGCGGCGGGCAAGCACCTGAAAAAGGTTTCGCTGGAGCTGGGTGGCAAGAATTCGTTGATCATCCTGGACGATGCGGACCTGGACCTGGCGGTGGCCAACACCGCGTGGGGCGTCTACCTGCACCAGGGCCAGATCTGCATGGCGACCGGGCGCGTGCTGGTGCACCGGAAGATCCACGACACGTTCCTGCAGAAACTGGTGGCCAAGGCCAACGCGCTGAAGGTAGGCGACCCGGCACGTGAGGACGTGGCGATCGGCCCGCTGATCAATGCCGGCCAGCGCGACCATGCCGCACGCGTGGTCGAGCAGGCGGTGCAGGCCGGTGCCACGCTGGAAGCGGGCGGCACGCACCGGGAGCTGTTCTTCGCACCCACCGTGCTCGGCAACGTTGCGGCCGACAATCCGGCCTTCAGCGAGGAGATCTTCGCGCCGGTGGCGGTGGTGGTGCCGTTCGACGATGACGACGAAGCCGTGCGCCTGGCCAACGACAGCGAGTACGGGCTGTCGATGGCGATCGTGTCCAGCAACGTCGGCCGCGCGCTGAAGATCGGCGAGCGCCTGCGTACCGGTCTGCTGCACATCAACGACCAGACCGTGAATGACGAGGTGATCAACCCCTTCGGCGGCGTCGGCGCGTCCGGCAACGGCACCAGCATCGGTGGCCCGGCCAATGGCGAGGAGTTCACCCAGTGGCAGTGGTTGACCGTCAAGGGCGAAGCGCCCGCATACCCGATCTGATCGAAGGAGCCATCACGATGAACGACAACAACGCAACACGTGAGATCACCGCCGCCGTGGTACGCGGCAAGGAGCAGCCCTTCGTCATCGAGCAGGCGACGCTGCGCGGTCCGCAGGACGACGAGGTGCTGGTGAAGGTGGTGGCCACCGGCCTGTGCCATACCGACCTGATCGTGCGCGATCAGTACTATCCGGTGCCGCTGCCGGCGGTGCTGGGCCATGAGGGGGCGGGCATCGTCGAATCGGTTGGCCCGAACGTGCGCGACCTCAAGGCGGGGGATCACGTGGTGCTGACCTACGGCGCCTGTGGTCACTGCAATCCCTGCCGGGGTGGACACGGTGCCTACTGCAGGGATTTCTTCGCCCTGAACTTCGGTGGCGATGATGGCCACGGACGTACCGCGATCACCGATGCGCAGGGCCAGCCGCTGCACGATCATTTCTTCGCCCAGTCCTCGTTTGCCACCTACGCGCTGGCCCGCGAGATCAATGCGATCAAGGTGCCTGATGACGCACCACTGGAACTGCTGGGCCCGCTGGGGTGCGGCATCCAGACCGGTGCCGGTGCGGTGCTCAACTCGCTGCAGGTGCGGTCGGGCAGCAGCTTTGCAAGCTATGGTGCCGGTGCGGTGGGCCTGAGCGCGGTGATGGCGGCCAAGGTGGCCGGGGCCACCACCATCATTGCCATCGACGTGGTGCCTTCGCGCCTGGAGCTTGCTCTGGAGCTGGGGGCCACCCACGTGGTCAACAGCCGGGAGACCGATGTGGTCGAGGCGGTGCGTGCGATCACGGGTGGGGGTGCTGACTTCGCGCTGGAATCGACCGGTCGTCCGGACGTGCTGTCCGCTGGCGTCGAGGCGCTGGGTGGGCTGGGCATGATGGGCGTGGTGGGCGCGCCGAAACTGGGCACGACGGCCAGCTTCGATGTGAACAACCTGCTGCTCGGCGGTCGCAGCATCCGCGGCATCGTCGAGGGCGACAGTGTGCCGCAGGTGTTCATTCCGCAGTTGGTGACCCTGTTCCAGCAGGGACGCTTCCCGTTCGACAAGCTGGTGAAGTTCTATCCGCTGGAACAGATCAACCAGGCCGCAGAAGACAGTACCCGTGGCATTACCCTGAAGCCGGTGCTGCGCATCGCGGCGTAGTTTCCCCTGTTGGTAGTGCCGGCCGCTGGCCGGCATGGGGCAGATCCGTTTCCAGAAGATAACGGCTCTGCCCCTTTGTTTGAACGCGTCTTGAAACGGAAACGCTCCGTTGCCGAGACGTAACATGGCGTTGCCGCTGGCGGGTGTACGCTGCGTCCATGATGGCCACGACAGTCGGGCAGCAACAACTGGTGGCGGCACGTGCCGCTTTCGCCGACGGCGATGCGCGCTCATTGGGCGTGTTGCCGCTGCCGCTGCAGCAGTCATGGCTGCGTTCGCGCGCGGCGGGCCTGCAGCCGGGGCAGGAGCCGGACTATCGGCCGCTGCTGGGCGATGGCCGCCATCTGTCCCATCCCGATGACCGGCGCCTGGCGCGTTGCGTGCAGCCGGAGCTGGAACAGCTCTGGGCGGCCTTCGGTGGGCGTGGCTGGACGATGTTCTGCGCAAACCGCGATGGCATGGTGATCGCGCAGCAGGCCCACGGGCTGGAAGATGCTCCCTTGCTGCGGCCGATCCAGGTCGGGCGACAGCTGGGCGAGACCGAGATCGGCACCACCGCGCCAGCGGTCAGCCTGGCCGACGATGTGCCGGCACTGGTGCGCGGCAACGAACACTACCTGCAGCGGTTCGCGCCGGTGTTCTGCCTGAGCGAGCCACTGCACGATCTCGACGGTCGGGTCTGCGGAGTGATCGACATCACCGGTCTTGGCGAGCGCGATCCCGCCCTGCTGCAGGGCTATTTCCGGCAGGCTGCGCTGGCCAGCGAAAATCGCTTGTTCCACAGCCTTACCGACGTGCACCTGCTGGCCGTGCAACATGATCCGCGCTGGCTGGCGTCACCGCTGCAGGGGCTGCTGGCGGTGCAGGAGGATGGCCAGCTGCGTGCAGCCAACCGCGTTGCACGGCGCCTGCTGGGCCTGCCACGGCGCGGGCCGTTGCCGCTGCTGAGTCTGGAAGCGCTGTTTGCCGGTGCCAGTGCGGCGCAACGGCGTCGGCTGCTGCAGCCGGGCGCAGCGCATCGGGTCCGGCTGGGCGAGGGCAGTGCGGTCTACCTGCAGCGTCTGCAGGGGCCGCGAGGCGCGGCGCACCGGTCTACTGTGCGGAGCACCCCAGCAGATCCAGGCGCGCCGCTGCTGCGTGACCAGCAGCGTGAGGCCGCGCGCCGCGCGGCCCAGGCCGCTGACGGCAACCTCAGCCTGGCCGCACGCCAGTTGGGAATCTCGCGCACCACGCTGTACAAGCTGCTGCGCGATTGACCGTGTAGTCCACCGGGCAGGGCCCGGCGGGGGCATCAGTCGCGGAAGTTGTTGAACTGCAGCGGCAGTTCGAACTTGCCAGCCTTGAGCACGGCGATGGCGTCCTGCAGGTCATCGCGCTTCTTGCCCTGCACGCGCAGCTTGTCGCCGTTGATCTGGCTTTCCACCTTCAGCTTGGCGTCCTTCAGTGCCGCCGCGATCTTCTTGGCGATCTTCTGCTCGATGCCCTGCTTGACGGTGATCTTCTGCCGGGCCTGGGCCAGGTTGGTCTCGATGTCGCCGAACTCCAGGCTGAGCACGTCGATGCCGCGTGCGGCCAGGCGGGCGCGCAGGATGTCGTTCATCTGCTTGAGCTGGAACTCGGTCGGCGCCGTCTGGTTGATCACATCGCCATCGCGCTCGAACTTGGCGTCCACGCCCTTGAAGTCGAAGCGGGTGGCCAGTTCGCGGTTGGCCTGGTCGATGGCGTTGGTCAGCTCGTGGGTGTCGACTTCGGACACGACGTCGAAGGAAGGCATGGGCGATGCTCCGCAGGATTCAGTGGTGGCCATTCTATCGCGAGGGCCCGCATGCCCGCTTTCTGTAGAGTCGAGCCATGCTCGACTGCTCTTCACAAGGCAGTCGAGCATGGCTCGACTCTACAGAAGGGCGGCAGTCGAGCAAGCTCGACTCTACAATCCGGTGCGGTCGGCGATAATGGGCCATGAACGTGCAACGCTCCCCTTCGCGTGCGGTGGCCTGGATGGTCGCTGCGGTCGCCTGTTTCTCGCTGATGGACGCTGGCATGAAGCAGCTGTCGGCCAGCTATCCGACCCTGGAAGTGACCTTCCTGCGCGGCGCGGCCTCGTTGCCGTTCGTGCTGGTCTGGGTGCTGGCCAGCGCCGGCCCGCGCTCGCTGGTGCCGCGTCGCTGGGGGCTGCACCTGCTGCGTGGCGCGCTGGGCATGGCGATGATCGGCTGCTTCGTGTTCGCCCTGCGCGACCTGCCGCTGTCCACCGCCTACACCATCTATTTCGTCGCCCCGCTGCTGATCGCCGCATTGTCGGTGCCGCTGCTGGGCGAGCGGGTCGGGCCACGGCGCTGGGTGGCCATCGGCATCGGCCTGGTCGGCGTGCTGGTGGTGCTGCGGCCGGGTGTGGACGGTTTCATCTCGGTGCCCGGCCTGATGGTGCTGGCCGCCGCCACCGCCTATGCCGTGGCGGCGATCACGGTCAGCCTGCTCACCCGCACCGATACCTCGCAGTCGATGGTGGTCTGGTTCCTTGTGATCATGGCCATCGGCGCCGGCCTGCTGGCCCTTCCCGGCTGGGTGCCGCTGCAGCTGGCGCATGCGCCGCTGATCGCCGGCATGGGCCTGGCCGGCGCGCTCGGCCAGATCGCCCTGACCAAGGCGTTCCAGCTGGGCGAGGCCTCGATGATCGCGCCGCTGGAGTACAGCGGCCTGGTCTGGGTGATCGGCTGGGATCTGGCCTTCTGGGGCCAGCTGCCAGACAGCTATACCTGGGTGGGTGCGGCGATCATCGTCGCCTCGGGGCTGTACCTGCTGCACCGTGAGCGGGTGAACCGGCAGGAGCCGCCGAAGCCGCTGGACCATCCCTGAGTCGGTTTGGCCGGGGAATGGGGTCAGAGCCCCTGCGGGGATCCGACCCCGGGGTCGGATCCCCGCAGGGGCTCTGACCCCAGCCAACGCGTCGGTGCGGGCGCCTTAGAACCAAAAGGAATAACATTCTGGCCCATGGCGCGGGCGCGCGACCGCCTGCGCTGGTAGGCTGCACGCCCCCTTCCGTCACCCAGCCGGTGAGCCACGCCCGTGATCGAGTTCCAGCGCCTGCACAAATCCTATGCCGTTGCCGGCCGCGAAGTCAGCGCGCTGCAGCCGCTGGACCTGACCATCGAGGCCGGTGAGGTATTCGGCATCATCGGCCACTCCGGCGCCGGCAAGTCGACCCTGATCCGCATGATCAACCGTCTGGAAGAACCCAGCGGTGGCCGGCTGCTGATCGGTGGCGAGGATGTCACCGCACTGGACGCGGATGGCCTGCGCGCGTTGCGCCGGCGAATCGGCATGATCTTCCAGCACTTCAACCTGCTGTCGTCGCGCACGGTGGCCGGCAATGTCGCCTTCCCGCTGGAGCTGGCCGGCACGCCGAAGGCGGAGATCGACGCGCGCGTGGCCGAATTGCTGCAGACCGTGGGCCTGGAGGCGCATGCGCAGAAGTACCCCGCACAGCTTTCCGGTGGCCAGAAGCAGCGCGTCGGCATCGCCCGTGCGCTGGCGACACGCCCGCAGATCCTGCTGTGCGACGAGGCCACCAGTGCGCTGGACCCGCAGACCACCGCCTCGGTGTTGTCGCTGCTGTCGAAGATCAATCGCGAGCTCGGCCTGACGATCGTGCTGATCACCCACGAGATGGACGTGATCCGCCGCGTCTGCGACCGCGTCGCCGTCCTCGATGCCGGCCAGATGGTCGAGACCGGGCCGGTCACCCGGGTGTTCCTGCACCCGCAGCACCCGACCACGCGCCGTTTCGTCAGCGAATCGGAGCACGTGGATGAAGGCGCGCTGCACCGTGATTTCGATGCCGTCGGTGGCCGCATCGTGCGCCTGACCTTCCTCGGCGGAGACACCTACGAACCCCTGCTCGGCAGCGTCGCGCGGGAGACCGGTGTCGATTACAACATCCTGTCCGGCCGTATCGACCGGATCAAGGACACCCCGTATGGCCAGCTGGTTGTCGCCCTGGTGGGCGGTGACCAGTCCGCCGCGCAGGCCGCGTTCGTGGCCGCCGGCGTGCACGTTGAGGAACTGCGTCGATGATCATCGCCACTGCCGGCGGTTTCTTCCGCCACCTGGATGCGGGCAAGTGGGCCGACATCGGCCAGGCCACCATCGACACCCTGCTGATGCTGCTCGGTTCGCTGCCGCTGACCCTGGCCATCGGCCTGCCGCTGGGCGTGCTGCTGTACCTGTTCGGCGCACCGCAGATGAAGCGCCGTCCGTTCGCCTATGGCGTGCTGGCGCTGGTGGTGAACCTGCTGCGCTCGGTGCCTTTCATCATCCTGATGATCGTGCTGATTCCGGTCACCCTGTTCCTGATGGGGACGTCGCTGGGCGTGCGTGGTGCGATCGTGCCACTGGTGATCGGCGCAGCGCCGTTCTACGCGCGCCTGGTCGAGACCGCGCTGCGCGAAGTGGACCGTGGCGTGATCGAGGCCACCCAGGCGATGGGCGCCACCACCTGGCAGCTGGTCACCCGCGTGCTGCTGCCGGAAGCGCGTCCTGGCCTGATCGCCGGTGCGACGGTCACCACCGTGGCCCTGATCGGCTTCACCGCGATGGGCGGCGCGATTGGTTCCGGCGGCCTTGGTGACCTGGCGTTCCGCGATGGCTACCAGCGTTCGCACACCGACGTGGCCCTGGTTACCGTGGTCCTGCTGTTGGTCCTGGTGCAGCTGCTGCAGATGCTCGGCGACCGCCTGGTCGCGCATTACAGCCGCAAATGACGAGGCGCCGGGGCGCTGCCCCGGCGTCGCCCGGTGCATCGCGGCAGCCGGCCAGCGGCCGGCTCTACCCCATTGCCTGGAAATGGTAGTGCCGGCCGCTGGCCGGCAATCCCACCTGCAATCAACGCACGTTCGGTACTTCGTAGCCCAGCTTGCCGACCTGCTCCGGGTGCTGCGGCACGCGCTTGAGCTTGTCGGTGTTCACGCCGTACTCGTCGCGCAGTCGCTCTGCGAGCTCCTTGTACAGGGCTTTGTCCATGTCCGGCGTACGAGAGAAGATCCAGGCCATTTCACGGCCGGGATAGCCGATCAGCGCCCACGAATAGTCCGGGGCCACTTCCAGTACCCGCGAATGGGTGGGCACCACGCGGTAGAACCAGGTGCGCCAGCCGTGGTTGCCGCTGTCCGGGTCGACGCTGGCACGCGCGCGGACTTCCTGCAGCGGTTCGCCGAAGCCATCGCGGTAGCGGTAGGTGATGCCGACCTTGTGCGCGTCGCGGAGCTCATACTCGTTGACGCTGGCGACATGCCCGCGTTCGATGAAGTTCGGCACGCGGCCGATCACATACCAGGTGCCCATGAAGCGCTTCAGGTCGATCGGCGCCCCCGGGTCGGCCGCGTCGGGGGCGCTGGCGCGGGGCGACGGCGGCTCACTGGCGGCCACGGCGGGGCCCGCCAGGGACAGGGCCAGCAGCACGGCGCAGAGCGGGCGGATCGAAGTCATGCGGGAGCGGGCTCCAGTGGGCTTGCACGCGCATGGTCGACTGTGTGCACGCGATCCGTCAATGGTGTCGCAACCTGTGAGAAGGGCCTTGCCCATGCTGTGTTGCATTGTCCATCGGAGAAGCCCCATGAACGCACGTTCCGTCCGCCGCCCTGCAGCTGAACGCGTCATTCTCGAGCGTGCCGACCCCCGCCTGCTGCGCAGCGTGCAGCAGCTGGCCCTGGCCGGCGTGGCACTGGTACTGGTCTGGCCGGCCGCGCGCGGCAGCAGTGCCTGGCTGGGTTGGCTGCCGATGTGGCTGGTGGGCATGCCGCTGGTGGCCTGGTGGGCGTTGCTGCGCTTCCCGTTGCCGCGCCTGTCGTGGCTGCGGCTGGCGCGTCGTACCGGTGGACAGGCGCGTCGCCGTAGCGGCGGGGCGGTGCGAGGCCGTCGCGGCTCGACCGCCGCGGCCTGACCTTCGACACGGGGGCGGCCGCGGCGATCCATGCTAGCGTTCCACGGCTTATGACTGCCTGGAGCTGCAATGTCTCGACTTGCTTCCGCCTGCCTGCTGGCCGGCATGATGACCGCTGCCTCGGTGGGGACCGCCGTGGCCGCTGAAGACACCGATCGCTACGCCTGGCTCGAAGACGTCACCGGCGACAAGCCGCTGACCTGGGTCAAGGAACAGAACGCCAAGTCCGAGGCGCGCCTGGCGCAGACCCCGGCCTTCAAGCAGATGGAGACCAGCATCCGCGAGGTGCTCGACTCCGATGCCAAGATCCCCGGCGTGCAGAAGATCGGCGACTACTACTACAACTTCTGGAAGGACCAGCAGCACGAGCGCGGCCTGTGGCGGCGCACCACCTTGGCCGAATACCGCAAGGCCTCGCCGCAGTGGGAGACCGTGCTCGACCTGGATGCGCTGAACAAGGCCGAGGGTGAGAACTGGGTCTGGCACGGTGCCGACTGCCTGCGCCCGGACTACAGCCGCTGCCTGATCGCGCTGTCGCGCGGCGGCGCCGACGCCGACGTCACCCGCGAATTCGACCTGGCCAACAAGACCTGGATCAAGGACGGCTTCTTCCGCCCCGAGTCCAAGGGCGGCCTCAACTGGGTCGACCGCGACACGGTGTTCGTCTACACCGACTTCGGTGCCGGCACGATGACCACGTCGGGCTATCCGCGTGTGGCCAAACTGTGGAAGCGCGGCACGCCGATGGCCTCGGCCACCGTGGTGTATGAAGGCAAGCCGGAAGACATGTACATCGCGGCGATGCACGATGACACCCCGGGCTTCGAGCGCAACCTGGTCAGCCGCACGCTGGCGTTCTACAACAACGAGATCTACCTGCGTGGCGACGACGGCACGCTGACCAAGATCGACGCGCCGAACTCGGCCGAGAAGGGCCTGCACAAGCAGTGGCTGACCCTGGAACTGCGCGATCCGTGGACCGTGGGCGGCAAGACCTACGCGTCCGGTTCGCTGCTGGCGACGAAGCTGGACGACTTCCTGGCCGGCAAGCGCGACTTCGAGGTGCTGTTCACCCCGACCGCGACCACCTCGCTGGCCAGCGCCACCTGGACCAAGAGCCACCTGGTGCTGAACGTGCTGGATGACGTCAAGAACCGCCTGTCGGTGCTGACCCCGGGCGCCAATGGCTGGCAGACCAGCCGCTTCGTCGGCGCGCCGGCCTTCGGCACGCTGGGCGTGGCCGCGGTCGACAGCAACGACAGCGACGCGGTGTGGCTGACCGCCACCGACTACCTCACCCCGACCACCCTGGCCCTGGCCGAGATCGGGCAGGCGCCGGAAACGCTGAAGACCATGCCGGCCTTCTTCGATGCCAAGGGCAAGGTGATCGAGCAGCACTTCGCCACCAGCAAGGACGGCACCCGCGTGCCGTACTTCGTGGTGCATGACAAGGCGATGAAGCTGGACGGCTCCAACCCGACCCTGCTGTACGGCTATGGTGGCTTCGAGATCTCGCTGACCCCGAGCTATTCCGGTGGCATGGGCCGCGCCTGGCTGGAGAAGGGCGGCGTGTACGTGGTTGCCAACATCCGTGGCGGCGGCGAGTACGGCCCGCGTTGGCACCAGGCAGCGCTGAAGCAGAACCGCCACAAGGCCTACGAAGACATGGCCGCCGTGGCGCGGGATCTGGTCAAGCGCAAGATCACCACCGCCAAGCACCTGGGCGTGCAGGGCGGCAGCAACGGTGGCCTGCTGACCGGCAACATGTTGACCCAGTACCCGGAACTGTTCGGTGCAGTGGTCGTGCAGGTGCCTCTGCTGGACATGAAGCGCTACAGCCACCTGCTGGCCGGCGCGTCGTGGATGGCCGAATACGGCAACCCGGACACCAGCGACTGGGAGTTCATCAAGACCTTCTCGCCGTACCACCTGTTCGACGCGAAGAAGAAGTACCCGCCGGTGCTGTTCACCACCTCCACCCGCGATGACCGCGTGCACCCGGGCCATGCCCGCAAGATGGCGGCGAAGATGATCGACGCCGGCAAGGACGTGACCTACTACGAGAACATCGAAGGTGGCCACGGCGGCGCAGCCAACAATGCGCAGGCCGCGCACATGTCGGCGCTGGCCTACAGCTTCCTGTGGGAGCGGTTGGGCGGTAAGTAAGCAGAACGGAAAACGCCGCCCCAGGGCGGCGTTTTTCATTACCGGTAGTGCCGGCCGCTGGCCGGCAACTGCATCATTCACGCATTCCCGGGTTGCCGGCCAGCGGCCGGCACGACCGTCAACGTGATCCTTGCCAACGCTTCAACCCGCGCGCGATCCGCGCCACCGCCTCCTGCAATCGCGGCACTTCCTGGGTGTAGGCCAGGCGCACATGCTGGTTGGCGCGATGGAAGCCGAAATCCAGCCCCGGGGTGAACGCCACGTGCTCGGTTTCCAGGAAATGGGCACAGAAGGCCTGTGCGTCGTCGGTGAACGCGCTGACGTCGGCGTACAGGTAGAACGCACCCTGCGGCTCGACTTCGATACGGAAGCCCAGTTCACGCAGTGCCGGCAGCAGGAAATCACGGCGCTGGCGGAACGCATCACGGCGCTGTTCGAAGATCGCCATCGATTCCTCGCTGAAGCAGGCCAGTGCGGCGTGCTGGGCGATGCTTGAGGCGCTGATGTACAGGTTCTGCGCCAGCTTCTCCAGGTCCGGTACCGCGGCCGGTGGGGCCACCAGCCAGCCCAGCCGCCAGCCGGTCATGCCGAAATACTTGGAGAAGCTGTTCAGCACGAACGCGCTGTCATCCACCTGCAGCACGCTGGGTGCATCCAGGCCGTAGGTCAGGCCGTGGTAGATCTCGTCCACCACCAGGTGGCCGCCGCGCGCGTGCAGGGCCTGCGACAGTGCAGCCAGTTCGTCGGCGGACAGCACGGTGCCGGTCGGATTGGCGGGGGAGGCGACCAGTGCGCCGACGCTGTCGGCATTCCAGTGCTGTTCCACCAGCGACGGTGTGAGCTGGTAGGCGGTGTCCGGGCCGACCGGCACCAGTTGCGCGCCACCTTCAACGAGACGCAGGAAATGGCGGTTGCAGGGGTAGCCGGGGTCGGCCAGCAGCCAGTGGCGGCCCGGATCGACCAGCAGGCTGCTGGCCAGCAGCAGCGCACCGGAGCCGCCGGGAGTGATCAGGATGCGTTCGGGGTCGATGTCCAGCCCGTAGTGGCTGCGATAGAAGCCGCTGATCGCCTGGCGCAGGGCCGGCAGGCCACGTGCGGCGGTGTAGCGGGTATGGCCGGCGGCCAATGCGGCCTGGCCGGCCCGCACGACCGGTTCGGCCGTGGTGAAGTCCGGTTCGCCGATTTCCAGGTGGATCACATCGTGGCCCGCCTGTTCCAGCGCCTGCGCGCGGGCCAGCAGGGACATCACGTGGAACGGAGCGATTTCATGGCTGCGCCGGCTGTAGCCCGGCGTGTGGGGCAGGGTACTCATGGAGCCCATGGTACGCCGCGCGCGGGGAGCATGCGTTCGGGTAGTGCCGGCCGCTGGCCGGCATTCCGACCCATTCCGGAGCTCATGAGGTTGCCGGCCAGCGGCCGGCACTACCGGCAGGGTTGCCGGCAGTCCTTCCGCGACCCAGACTCGGGCACAAGGACGCCATTGCATTGCCGCTCAAGGAGCCTTATCTCATGAAATCCACCCTCTGCCTGTTGCTTGCCAGCCTGATGACCACCACTGCCACCGCCGCCACGCCGCCCGTTCCGCCGGATGCCGCCAAGCATCCGCATGTGGTCAAGGCGCCGTTCGGCGCGACCCGCAACGACGACTATTACTGGCTGCGCGACGACAAGCGCGAGAACAAGGACATGCTGGCCTACCTGCAGGCCGAGAATGCCTACGCCGACCAGCTGCTGGCGCCGCTGAAGCCGCTGGAAGACACCCTGTACAAGGAAATCGTCGGCCGCATCAAGCAGGACGATTCCAGTGTGCCGGCGCGCGAGCGCGGCTACTGGTACTACAGCCGCTTCGAGACCGGCCAGGACTACCCGATCCACGCACGCCGCAAGGGCGGCATGGATGCCGCCGAGGAAATCCTGCTGGACGTCAACACGATGGCCGCCGGCAAGGGCTACTTCAGCGTTGGCTCGATGGAAGTCAGCCAGGACAACCAGCTGCTGGCCTGGGCCGATGATGATGTCGGCCGGCGCCAGTACACCATCCGCTTCAAGGACCTGGCCACCGGCAAGGTGCTGCCCGATGTGATCACCGGCAGCTCCGGTGACCTGGTCTGGGCCGACGACAACCGCACCGTGCTGTACGTCGAGAACGATCCGGAAACGCTGTTGACCGTGCGCGTGAAGAAGCACGTGCTGGGCACCCCGGCCAGCGCCGACACCGTCGTCTACGAAGAGAAGGACGACAGCTTCTACATGGGTATCGGCCGTACCCGCGATGATCGCTTCATCACCATCGGCGTGCACAGCACCGTGTCCTCGGAAGAGCGCTACGCGCCGGCCAGCGACCCGACCACGTTCACCGTACTGGCGCCGCGCCAGCGCGATGTGGAGTACGACGCTGACCACTACGATGGTCGCTGGGTGATCCGCACCAACGACGGTGCGAAGAACTTCAAGCTGGTCACCGCACCGACCGATGCGACCTCGCGCGCACAGTGGAAGGACTGGATCGCGCACGACGATGCGGTGTTCATCGAAGGCTTCGAGCTGTTCGATGCGTACACCGCCATCGCCGAACGTTCCGAGGGCCTGGAGCGCATCCGCCTGCTGTTCAAGGATGGCCGCAGCGACTACGTGAAGGCCGATGAGCCGGCGTATTCGATGGGCCTGGGCGACAACACCGAGGCCGATACGCCGTGGCTGCGCTACGTCTACACCTCGATGACCACCCCCACCACCGTGTTCGAGCTGAACACCGCCACCGGTGAGCGCCGCCAGCTGAAGGTGCAGCCGGTGATCGGCTATGACGCGTCGAAGTACGAGACCGACCGCGTCTGGATCACCGCACGCGATGGCGTGAAGGTGCCGGTGTCGCTGGTCTACCGCAAGGGCTACCAGAAGGATGGCAAGGGTGCGTTGTTCCAGTACGCCTACGGCAGCTACGGCATGTCGATGGATCCGTACTTCAACCAGACCGCAGTGAGCCTGCTCGACCGTGGCGTGGTCTATGCCATCGCCCACATCCGCGGCGGCCAGGAGATGGGCCGCGACTGGTACGAGAACGGCAAGCTGCTGCACAAGCAGAACACTTTCAACGACTTCATCGACGTCACCCGTAGCCTGGTGGCGCAGGGCTGGGCGGCGAAGGATCGCGTTGCCGCCTCGGGTGGCAGCGCCGGTGGCCTGCTGATGGGCGCGGTGGCCAACCAGGCGCCGCAGGATTACCGGGTGATGGTGGCGCAGGTACCGTTCGTCGACGTGGTCACCACCATGCTCGACCCGACCATTCCGCTGACCACCAACGAGTACGACGAGTGGGGCAACCCGGAGCAGAAGCCGTACTACGACTACATGCTGTCCTACTCGCCCTACGACAACGTCAGGAAGCAGGCCTATCCGGCGCTGTTCGTGGGTACTGGCCTGTGGGATTCGCAGGTGCAGTACTGGGAGCCGGCCAAGTGGGTGGCCAAGCTGCGTGACGACAACACCGGCCACTACCCGATCCTGTTCCGCACCAACATGGAAGCCGGCCACGGTGGCAAGTCGGGTCGCTTCCAGCGCTACCGCGAGCTGTCCGAGTCGTATGCGTTCGTGCTGCAGCAGCTGGGCATCGCCCAACCGTAAGGGCACAGGGGTGCCGGGCGTTGCCTGGCACCCCGAACCGGTATCCTTGCGGCCATGAACCCGCCTGAACCCCCCGCACCCCGCGATGCTGCCACGCCACCGCGCGTGGTGCGTTTCCGCTGGGCGTGGTGGCTGCTGGCGTATGTCAGCCTCGGTACCGGCATCGTTGGCATCTTCGTTCCGGGCCTGCCGACCACCGTATTCATCCTGATCTCCGCGTGGGCTGCGTCGCGGGGTTCCGAGCGTCTGCATACCTGGCTGCTGCAGCATCCGCGCTTCGGCCCGGCCATCGCCAACTGGCAGGCGCACGGTGCGGTCAGCCGCTACGGCAAGTGGATGGCGACGATCACCATGGCGGTGTGCGCCGGCATCATGCTGTGGTGCGTGCCGATCGCCTGGGTGAAGTGGTTCTCGATCGGCAGCATGACCGTGGTGGCGATCTGGCTGTGGACGCGGCCGCTGCCACCGCCCGCGGATTGAGCGCCTGCGGTAGTGCCGGCCGCTGGCCGGCAACCCGAGCCCCTGCACCAACCGCTCAGCCGCCAATGGCTATACTCGGGGCATGAAGATCCCCCATCGAAACGCCATCCTGATTCCGCTGGCAGCGGCCTCGCTGCTGCTCCTCGCCGCCTGCGGCAACAAGGGCCCGCTGGTACTGCCGCAGAAGCCGGTGCCGGTGGAAGAAACCGTCGAGCCCGCTGCCGAGCCCGCCACCGAGGCGACCCCGGCGGAGACCCAGGGCAGCGGCACCCCGGCCACGACCGTGGAGCCGGCCGCACCGACCACCCAGCCGGCGCCTGCGCCGGCAAAGAAGGTGGGCGGCGGGAATGAGTAAGGCCGGTTCCAAGGCCCTGCGCTTCAGCAAGATGCACGGCGCGGGCAATGATTTCGTAGTGATCGACCTGCGTGACGGTACGTCGCCGCCCACGCCTGAACTGGCCGCGCGCCTGGCCGACCGCCACACCGGCGTCGGCTGCGACCAGATCCTGACCATCGAAGCGCCGCGTGCGGAAGGCTCGGTGGCTTCGTACCGCATCTGGAATGCCGACGGTTCCAACTCCGAACAGTGCGGCAATGGCGCGCGCTGCATCGCGGCCTGGCTGGTGCGCGAAGGCAGTGCGCAGGGCGATGCATTCGTCATCGACAGCCCGTTGGCCAGCCACGAAGTGAAGGTGCTGGGCGAGGGGCAGTTCGCGGTAACCATGGGCGTGCCCGCGTTCGAGCCGACCAACGTGCCGCTGATGGGCTTTGCCCACGCACGCGAGGAATACCTGCTGCCGTTGCAGGGCGAGAGCGTACGTTTCGCTGCGGTGTCGATGGGCAACCCGCATGCGGTGATCGAAGTGGGCCTGATCGATGCGGCCCCGGTCGAGCGCGTCGGTTCGCTGCTGCAGCAGCATGCGTCGTTCCCGCGCTCGGTGAACGTGGGCTTCGCCCAGGTGATGAGCCCCGCGCATGCACGCCTGCGGGTGTTCGAGCGCGGCGTCGGTGAAACCCTGGCCTGCGGCAGCGGTGCCTGTGCCGCCGCGGTGACCCTGATGCAGCGTGGCCGCCTGCAGCGCGATGCGCGCATCAGCCTGCCCGGTGGCGACCTGCGCATCCAGTGGCCGGGCGATGGCCAGCCGGTGGTGATGGCCGGCCCGACTGCATTCGTCTTCGAAGGGGAGTGGATCGCATGACCGAAACCGTCGACAAGCTCGGGGCCCATGAAGTCGCTGCTTGGTTGCGGCGCCATCCCGGCTTCCTCAAGCAGTTCCCGGACCTGGCCCTGACCCTGGTGGTGCCGCGCGATGACGGCCCGACCGCATCGCTGGCCAGCTACCAGCTGGAAGTGCTGCGCGAGAAGAACCGCGAGCTGGCGCGACGGTTGGCCGATCTGGGCGCCACCGCCCAGGTCAACGAGCGCCTGGCGGTGCGCACGCACCAGCTGACCCTGGCGCTGATGAAGCAGGGCAACGCTGCCGATACCCTGCGTGCAATGGCGGCATCGCTGCAGGAGGATTTCGCTGGCGACCTGGTGCGATTGGTGGTGCACACACCGGTGGCCGGGCTGGAACAGGCCGACTGGCTGCAGGTGATCGCCGCGGACGATCCGCAGCTGGGCCCGTTCCGCGATTGCCTGAACGACGGCGAGCCGATCTGCGGCCGCCTGCAGCCGGAAAAGAATGCCGTGCTGTATGGCGTGCGCAGCGAGGAAGTGCAGACCACCGCACTGCTGCCGCTGCCGGGCGTGGGCCTGATTGCCGTGGGCAGCCACGACCCGAACCGCTTCTATCCGGGCATGGGGACGCTGTTCCTGCGCATGATGGGTGACGCCCTGGTTACCGGCTTGAAGCGATTCCAGGACTGAGCAGGGCACGACGACGATGAGCGCGGTACAGGCCTTCCTGCAGCACCTGCAGGTGGAGCGGCGGATGTCGGCGCATACGCTCGACGCCTACCGCCGCGACCTGGACGCGCTGTCGGCCTGGGCCGAGCCACGCGGTGTTGCGGTGGAGGCACTCGATGCCGAGGCGCTGCGTCAGTTCGTCGCCGATGAGCACCGGCGTGGCCTGTCGGCCAAGAGCCTGCAGCGCCGCTTGTCGGCGTGCCGCAGCTTCTACGCCTGGCTGTTGAAGCATGGACGCATCGAGGTCAGCCCGGCGGCGACGCTGAAGGCGCCACGCGCACCGCGCCGGTTGCCGCAGGTGCTCGATGCCGACGAAGCCGTGCAGCTGGTCGAGCTGGAGCCGGAAGGTGAACTCGGCCGCCGTGATCGCGCGCTGCTGGAACTGTTCTATTCCTCCGGCCTGCGCCTGAGTGAAGTCTGCGCGCTGACCTGGCGCGACCTGGATTTCGACAGCGGCCTGGTCAACGTGCTGGGCAAGGGCAACCGCCAGCGCCGCGTGCCGTTCGGCCGGCCGGCGCGCGAAGCGCTGCAGGCGTGGCGTGCGGAAAGTGGCGGCGGCCCGGCCTCGCCGGTGTTTCCCGGCCGCAACGGGCCGATCAGCCAGCGTGCGGTGCAGATCCGCATCCGCCAGCTGGCGCAGCGCCAGGGCCTGTTCAAGCACGTGCACCCGCACATGCTGCGGCACAGTTTTGCCAGCCATATCCTGGAATCGTCCGGCGACCTGCGCGGTGTGCAGGAACTGCTTGGCCATGCCGACATCGCAACCACCCAGATCTACACCCACCTTGATTTCCAGCATCTGGCCAAGGTCTACGACGCCGCGCATCCACGTGCGAAGCGCCGCAGCAGGGACGACAAGGCTGAATAGCCCGCCCTTGATCTGGATCAGGGCAGGGCGGGCGCTACCGGCGCATCGTGGCCGCAGGCCACGAGGACACTGCCACCATGGCGAAGCCCATTCCGCTGCACCCCAGGCATCCCGAGCGCATCTGCTGGGGCTGCGACCGCTATTGCGCGGCCGACGCGCTGGCCTGCGGCAATGGTTCCGGCCGCACCCAGCACCCGATCGAGACGCAGGGCGAAGACTGGTACCTCGCCTGGGGCATCGAGCCGAATCCGGATCGGCCTTCGCAGGCCAAGCGCTGAACGGCAGGCGTTCCACGTTCGGGCGGCGGGGTCCGCGCGCATTGCGATGCGCTCGTTAAAAGGGCGCCCTCTTCCCATGGGGCGCCACCAAGCGCTGAACGGCAGCCATCCGCACAGGCTTGATCGTACCCGGCGCTGTCCCCATGTCCCGGGAACAGCTATCGGAGGCCGCATGGACCCCAGTCAGAATCCCAACGTTTTCCACGCCACCACCATCGTCTGCGTCCGTCGCGGCGAGCACGTGGCCATTGCCGGCGACGGCCAGGTCACGCTGGGCCACACCGTGATGAAGGGCAATGCGCGCAAGGTGCGCCGCCTCGGTCGTGACGGCCAGGTGCTGGCCGGCTTCGCCGGTGCCGCCGCCGATGCCTTCACCCTGTTCGAGCTGTTCGAGGCCAAGCTGGAAAAGCACGGCCAGCTGCAGCGCGCTGCGGTCGAGCTGGCCAAGGATTGGCGCACCGAGCGCCGCCTCGGCAAGCTCGAAGCCCTGCTGGCGGTGGCCGACAAGGAAACCTCGCTGATCATCAGCGGCACCGGCGATGTGATCGAGCCGGAGGACGGCATCATCGCCATCGGTTCCGGTGGTTCCTATGCACTGTCGGCCGCGCGCGCACTGATGGCGCACACCGAACTGGATGCGCGCACCATTGCCAGCGAAGCGATCGGCATTGCCGGCGACATCTGCATCTACACCAACCGCAACGTGGTGGTCGAGGAGCTGTGAGGGTCGTGCCGGCCGCTGGCCGGCAACCTCATGATCCCCCCCACGCGTGCCTGGTTGCAGGCCAGCGGCCGGCACTACCGACACTGAATCCGTGAGCACATCCATGTCGAAGATCGAAGTTTCCTCCGCCACCATGACCCCGCGCGAGATCGTGCAGGAACTGGACCGGCATATCGTGGGCCAGCACGACGCCAAGCGCGCCGTGGCCATTGCCCTGCGCAACCGCTGGCGCCGCATGCAGCTGGTGCCCGAGCTGCGCAATGAAGTGATGCCGAAGAACATCCTGATGATCGGCCCGACCGGCGTCGGCAAGACCGAGATCGCGCGTCGCCTGGCCACCCTGGCCAACGCACCGTTCGTGAAGGTTGAAGCCACCCGCTTCACCGAAGTCGGCTACGTCGGCAAGGACGTCGAGCAGATCATCCGCGACCTGGCCGATACCGCTGTGAAGCTCTATCGCGAGCAGGCCAAGGTGCGCGTGCGTACCCAGGCCGAAGAACGCGCCGAAGACCGCATCCTCGATGCGCTGCTGCCGCGCCGCAGCGGTGGTATCGGCTTCGATCCGGAAGTCGCCCGCAACGAACCGTCGGCGCAGGACAACGAGACCCGCATCAAGTTCCGCAAGATGCTGCGCAACGGTGAGCTGGACGAGCGCGAGATCGAGCTCGACCTGGCTGCCAACGTCAGCATGGACATCATGACCCCGCCGGGCATGGAGGAAATGGGCCAGCAGCTGAAGTCGATGTTCGCCAACCTCGGCGGTGGCGCCAAGGCGCACAAGCGCACGCTGACCATCAAGGCCGCGCGTCCGCTGCTGATCGAGGAAGAGGCAGGCAAGCTGGTCAACGAGGACGACATCCGCACCGCGGCGATCGAGGCCTGCGAGCAGCACGGCATCGTCTTCATCGACGAGATCGACAAGGTTGCCAAGCGTGGTGACAACGTGGGTGGTGGCGACGTCTCGCGCGAAGGCGTGCAGCGCGACCTGCTGCCGCTGGTGGAGGGCTCCAACGTGTCGACCAAGTACGGCACGATCAAGACCGACCACATCCTGTTCATTGCTTCGGGTGCGTTCCACCTGGCCAAGCCGAGCGATCTGATTCCGGAGCTGCAGGGCCGCTTCCCGATCCGCGTTGAACTGGGTGCGCTGAGCAAGGGTGATTTCGTTCGCATCCTGACCGAGCCGAAGGCCGCGCTGACCAAGCAGTACGAAGCACTGCTGGCCACCGAGGGCGTCAAGGTCAGCTTCACTGCCGACGCCATCGACCGCCTGGCCGAGATCGCCTTCCAGGTGAACGAGCGCCAGGAGAACATCGGTGCCCGTCGCCTGCACACCGTACTGGAGCGCCTGTTGGATTCGCTCAGCTACGAGGCACCGGACCGCGACGGCGAGACCCTGGCCATCGACAGTGCTTATGTCGATGCGCATCTGGGTGAGCTGGTGCAGGATCCGGACCTGAGCCGCTACATCCTGTAATGCCTGACGCTGCAAAGCATGAGGCCGCCGAAAGGCGGCCTTTTTGTTGGTGGTCAGTGCGGATGTCTGACGCGGTAGGCCTGCAGCACCTGGTCGATCACCGCACTGGTGCGGGCGGCGCTGATGCCGTTCGACGGCGAGTGACCCCAGCCACGCAACTCATCGACCATGGTAGCGATCAACGGCTGCTGGATCGACGGCGGGTTCGGGATATCGAACGTCTGCATACCGGCTTCGGTTTCCAGTACCACTGGAACATCCTCGAAGGTGGCAAAGCGCAGTTGTCCGCGATCGCCGGTGATCTCGATCTCATCCTGGCGGCGGAACGCGCAGAAGCTCCATTGCGCGATGCCGTGCACCCCCGTCCCGGTGCGGAAGCACATCGAGACGCTGTCCTCGGCGGCGTAGGCGCCGGTCAACGAGCTGGCCAGGCCACGCACATCGCTCAGCGGCCCCAGCAGATGATCCAGCAGGTCCAGGGTGTGCGAGCCCAGATCGACGAACAGCCCGCCGCCAGCGATCGCCGGGTTGGTCCGCCAGAAGTCCGGCGATGCAGCGTTCGCCGAATGCGGCCGGTGCAGGGTGGCGCGCACGCTGCGCGGTGTGCCGATCGCGCCGCTGTCCAGCAGCTGCTTCACCTGCGCGAAGCGGGGCAGGGCGCGGCGGTAGTAGGCCACGAACACCGGCACGCCGCTGCGGGCGCTGGCTTCAATGATGCGCTGGCACTCGCCGTGGTCCATGGCCATCGGTTTTTCGATGTAGACCGGCTTGCCCGCGGCAATCGCCTGCAATGCGTAGTGCATGTGCGTGGAGGGCGGCGTCGCAACGTAGATCGCGTTCACTTCCGGGTCGGCGATGAGTGCATCGGCGTCCGCGTACCAGCGGGGAATCGCATGGCGCCGCGCATAATCCTCGGCCAACGCCGCATTGCGGCGCATGACCGCGGCCACCCGTGAGCCCGGCGTGTTGGCCAGGGCCGGCCCGCTCTTCTTCTCGGTGACGCTGCCACAGCCGATGAAGCCCCACACCACGTTGTCCAGGATCATCACGATGCGTCCAGAAAAGGGAAGGTCCGCCGGGTTCAACCCAACAGTGAGCGTAATCGATCACCGGCGGAGGCGGAGACATCGGGACCGGTGGGCAGGAAGCAACGAAGCTGCCACTGCCGGGTCCGGATCGCGTCCTTTGCGGTCGGCGTGCTCCACGGCGGATAGACACGGAGGGCGCGCTTTCCGCCCTCGCCATCGCGCGACATCACGCCGCGCTCGATCAGCAGGTCACGACTGAAGATGAACTGCCCGCGCTGTGTTCCGTCGAAGACCGCGATCACCACGAAGTGCACAGCATCGGCTGCATCCAATGGAGCGATATCAGAACCGGGGGCGGGGCGCTTCCACAGGGTTACGAACTGGCCGGTCTTGGTGGGGGTGATCTTCGCGACGCGGAACACGATGCTGTGACCCTCAAGGGCAAAGCGGCAGGCACCGTACTCTGCGCTTTCCGCTTCCGCCACGATCGGTCCGGTCAACTGCAGCCCTGCGGGCAGGTAGAGATCGTGCAGTGCCGCAGTGGCGGCAGCAATGCCGCTCATGCTTCCGGCAGCGGCTCGGGCACCGTTCCGGGCACGAACACGCCTTCTTTCACGTAGGCGGCCAGGGTCATGTCCAGCGCGAGCATGCCATCGCGCTTGAGGTCCATCAGTTCCGGTTCGACCATCGCGCCGTGCAGCACGCCCAGCACAGTGGCGTGCAGCATGCGCGCGGCGATCTTGGGGTCGGCGCCTTCGCGCAGCTGGCCCAGGTCCTGGGCACGGCGCAGGGCGCGCTCCATCCGGTCCAGCGCATCGCGGAAGCCGGCCTGCTGCATTTCGGTCAGCACCTTGGTATCGGCCGAGGCGTCGCTGCGCAGCATGATCTCCATGGTCTTGCGCAGGCGCTCGTCCTCGGACAGCTCGATGAACGAGTGGATCATCACCGCGCGCAGGTCGTGCACCGGGGTGTCGCGCTGGTCGGTGGAGGTACGCTCCAGTTCCTGCATGAAGGGCAGGTGCACGCGCTCGACGATCGCGGCGAGCACCTCGCTCTTGTTCTTGAAGTGCCAGTACACCGCGCCACGGGTATAGCCGGCGCGGGCGCCGATCATCTCCAGCGTGGTACGGGCCACGCCGTGTTCATGGAAGCAGGCTTCGGCGGCGTCAAGGATGCCTTCCCGGGTTGCCTGGGTGTCCTCTTTGGTCTTGCGGGCCATGGGTAGGGTACGAGTGCGGGTGAAACGTGGCTGAATTGTACCGGTTTACAAACAAACAAGCATGTATGTATATTTCGCACCCATCATTCCCGTCGTGTGCGTGGCAGGCCCGTCCGGCTCCCACTCCACCCGGGTGGGCGCTGTTCGCACGGTCTTCACCTTTGCTGGTGGAGGGTCCGCCGTATCAGCGCTGGCTGAGACCCTTTCCTCCAAGAGCCTTTCCGTCATGTTGCTGAGCCGAATCCGACCCTTTGCACTGTCGCTGGCAATCGCCGCGACCGTGGCTGCCTGCGGCGGCCAACCCCAGGCCCCCGAACAGGGCCCGGGTGACGTCACCGTGGTCACGCTGAAGTCCGAGACCGTGGGCCTGACCCGCGAGCTGCCGGGCCGTACCAACGCCTTCCTGGTCGCCGAAGTGCGTCCGCAGGTCAACGGCATCGTCGCCAAGCGCCTGTTCACCGAGGGCGGCATGGTCAAGGCCGGCGAGCCGCTGTACCAGATCGAGGACGCGAGCTACCGCGCGCAGGCCAACAGTGCCCGTGCCCAGCTGGCGCGTGCCGAGGCCACCGCCAACGCCGCGCGCCTGAGCGCCAAGCGCATCACCGAGCTGGCCAAGGTTGATGCGGTCAGCCAGCAGGACCTGGAAAACGCGGTGGCCGCGCAGAAGCAGGCCGAGGCTGACGTCGGCGCCGCCAAGGCCTCGCTGGATGCGGCCAACGTCACTCTGGGCTACGCCCGCATCACCGCCCCGATCAGCGGCCGCATCGGCAAGTCCAGCGTCACCCAGGGTGCGCTGGTCAGCGCCGGCCAGGCCAATGCACTGGCCACCGTGCAGCAGCTGGACCCGATCTATGTCGACCTGACCCAGTCCTCGGCCGAGCTGCTGCAGCTGCGCCGCGAACTGGCCGCTGGCCGCCTGCAGGACAACCAGACGCTGCCGGTCAGCATCCTGATGGAAGACGGCAGCACCTTCGAGCACAAGGGTACGCTGGAATTCTCCGAAGTCAGCGTCGACCCGGCCACTGGCAGCTTCGGCCTGCGCGTGAAGGTGGACAATCCGGACGGCCTGCTGATGCCGGGCACGTACGTGCGCGCGGTGATCGGCGGCGGCGTGCGCAGCGATGCGGTGCTGGTGCCGATGGCCGGCATCGCCCGCGATCCGAAGGGTGACACCTCGGCGATGGTGGTCGACAAGGACAACAAGGTCGAAGTGCGCCCGGTCAAGGTCAGCCGCACGGTCGGCGACAAGTGGCTGGTCGAGGACGGTCTGAAGGCCGGCGACAAGGTCATCGTCGAAGGCCTGCAGAAGATCGGCCCCGGCATGCCGGTCAAGGCCACCGAGAAGGGCGCTGCTCCGGCCAAGCCGGCAGCGGCCGCCCAGCCTGCCGCTCCGGCCGGCGACGCGAAGTAAGCGGAGAACCCCATGGCACGCTTTTTCATCGATCGACCCATCTTCGCGTGGGTGATCGCCATCATCATCATGCTCGCCGGCGGCCTGGCCCTGTTCAAGCTGCCGGTCTCGATGTACCCCAACGTCGCACCGCCGGCGGTGGAAATCAGCGCCACCTACCCGGGTGCATCGGCCAAGGTGGTCGAGGACTCGGTGACGCAGATCATCGAGCAGAACATGAAGGGCCTTGATGGCCTGATCTATTTCTCCTCCAACAGCTCGTCCAATGGCCAGGCCACCATCACCCTGACCTTCGAGAGCGGCACCAACCCGGACATCGCCCAGGTGCAGGTGCAGAACAAGCTGCAGCTGGCCATGCCGCTGCTGCCGCAGGAAGTACAGCGGCAGGGCATCAACGTGGCCAAGTCCAGCTCGGGCTTCCTGAACGTCATCGCGTTCGTGTCCGAGAACGGCAGCATGGACGCCAACGACATCGCCGACTACGTCGGTTCCAATGTCGTCGACCGTCTGAGCCGCGTGCCGGGCGTGGGCAACATCCAGGTGTTCGGTGGCAAGTACGCCATGCGTATCTGGCTGGACCCGAACAAGCTGCACACCTACGGCCTGTCCGTTGCGGAAGTGACCGCAGCGATCAAGGCACAGAACGCCCAGGTGGCCATCGGCCAGCTCGGCGGCGCGCCGTCGATCAAGGGCCAGCAGCTCAACGCCACCATCAATGCGCAGTCGCGCCTGCAGACCCCGGAACAGTTCCGCAACATCATCGTGCGCGGTGCGCAGGACGGTGCCGAGCTGCGCCTGGGCGATGTCGCCCGTGTCGAACTGGGTGCAGAGTCCTACGACTTCGTCACCCGCTACAACGGCCAGCCGGCCAGCGGCCTGGCGGTCACCCTGGCCACCGGCGCCAACGCGCTGGATACTGCGGCCGGCGTGGATGCCGCGCTGCAGGACATGAAGAGCTTCTTCCCGGCCGGCCTGAAGGCCGAGATCCCGTACGACACCACCCCGTTCGTGCGCGTGTCGATCAAGGGCGTGGTGCAGACCCTGATCGAAGCGATCGTGCTGGTGTTCGTGGTGATGTACCTGTTCCTGCAGAACTTCCGCGCCACCCTGATCCCGACCATCGCCGTGCCGGTGGTGCTGCTGGGTACCTTCGGCGTGCTGGCGATGCTGGGCTTCTCGGTGAACATGCTGACCATGTTCGCGATGGTGCTGGCGATCGGCCTGCTGGTGGACGATGCCATCGTGGTGGTGGAGAACGTCGAGCGCATCATGTCCGAGGAAGGACTGTCGCCGCTCGAGGCCACCCGCAAGTCGATGGGCCAGATCACCGGCGCGCTGGTGGGTATCGGCCTGGTGCTGTCGGCCGTGTTCGTGCCGATGGCCTTCATGAGCGGTTCCACCGGCGTGATCTACCGCCAGTTCTCGGCCACGATCGTTTCGGCGATGGCGCTGTCGGTGCTGGTCGCGATCGTGCTGACCCCGGCGCTGTGCGCGACCATGCTCAAGCCGCTGAAGAAGGGTGAGCACCACGTCGCACACAAGGGCTGGTCCGGTCGCTTCTTCAACGGTTTCAACCGCGGCTTCGACCGCACCAGCGAAAGCTACCAGCGCGGCGTGCGCGGCATCATCCACCGTCCGTGGCGCTTCATGGGCATCGTGGCGGCACTGTTCGTGCTGATGGGCGTGCTGTTCGTGCGCCTGCCCAGCTCGTTCCTGCCCAACGAAGACCAGGGCGTGCTGATGGCGCTGGTGCAGGCGCCGGTCGGTGCCACCCAGGAACGTACGCTGGAATCGATCGCGGCACTGGAAAACCACTTCCTGCAGAACGAGAAGGATGCGGTGGACTCGGTGTTCTCGGTGCAGGGCTTCAGCTTCGCCGGCATGGGCCAGAACGCGGGCATGGCATTCGTCAAGCTGAAGGACTGGAGCGAGCGTGACGCCAACAATGGCGTGATGCCGATCACCGGTCGCGCCATGGCAGCGCTGGGCCAGATCAAGGATGCCTTCATCTTCGCCTTCCCGCCGCCGGCCATTCCGGAACTGGGTACCGCCTCGGGCTACACCTTCTTCCTGAAGGACAACAGCGGCCAGGGCCACGAGGCACTGGTGGCCGCGCGCAACCAGCTGCTGGGCCTCGCCGCCGGCAGCAAGAAGCTGGCCAACGTGCGCCCGAACGGCCAGGAAGACACGCCGCAGTTCCGCATCGACATCGATGCGGCCAAGGCGACCTCGCTGGGGCTGTCGATCGACCAGATCAACGGTACCTTGGCCGCCGCATGGGGTAGCTCGTACATCGACGACTTCGTCGATCGTGGCCGCGTCAAGCGCGTGTTCGTGCAGGCCGACCAGCCGTTCCGCATGGTGCCGGAGGACTTCGATCTCTGGTCCGTGAAGAACGACAAGGGTGAGATGGTGCCGTTCAGTGCCTTCGCCACCAAGCACTGGGATTACGGTTCGCCGCGCCTGGAACGCTACAACGGTGTGTCGGCGATGGAAATCCAGGGCGAACCGGCACCGGGTGTCGCGTCCGGTGACGCCATGGCCGAGATCGAACAGCTGGCCAAGCAGCTGCCGGCGGGCTTCGGCATCGAGTGGACGGCGATGTCCTACCAGGAACGCCAGGCCGGCTCGCAGACGCCGCTGCTGTACACGCTGTCGCTGATGATCGTGTTCCTGTGCCTGGCCGCGATGTATGAAAGCTGGAGCGTGCCGACCGCGGTGCTGCTGGCGGCCCCGCTGGGTATCCTCGGCGCGGTGCTGGCCAATACCTTCAAGGGCCTGGAACGCGACATCTACTTCCAGGTGGCGATGCTGACCACGGTGGGCCTGACCAGCAAGAACGCGATCCTGATCGTCGAGTTCGCCAAGGAAAACCTGGAGAAGGGGGCCAGCCTGATCGAATCGATCATGCACGCCGTGCGCGACCGTTTGCGCCCGATCGTGATGACTTCGCTGGCCTTCGGCATGGGCGTGGTGCCGCTGGCGATCTCCACCGGTGCCGGCTCCGGTGCCAAGCAGGCGATCGGCACCGGCGTGCTCGGCGGCATGATCGTCGGCACCGTGCTCGGCGTGTTCTTCGTGCCGCTGTTCTTCGTGGTGGTGCAGCGCGTGTTCAAGCGCAAATCCTCCACGTAAGCGAAACGGTAATGCCGGCCGTTGGCCGGCATTGCCTCCTGCCATCTGGCAGTACCGATGGAAGTCATTCCCATGAAAAGTGCATCCCTGTTCCTTTCCATTGCCGCCGCGCTCGCGCTGGCCGGCTGCTCCACCCTGGTGCCGAAGAACACCGCCGTTGCTCCGGCCATTCCGGCGCAGTGGCCGGCCGAGGCCACGCAGGGCCAGGTGGCCGATGTTGCTGCCGTCGGCTGGCGCGACTTCTTCACCGATGCGCGCCTGCAGCAGGTGATTGACCAGTCGCTGCAGAACAACCGCGACCTGCGCGTGGCCGTACTCAACGTTGAACGCGCGCGCGGCCAGTACCGCGTACAGCGCGCCGACCGTGTGCCCGGCGTGGCCGTCACCGGCCAGATGGACCGCCGTGGTACCGACGCCGGTGTCACCGAGCAGTTCACCGCCGGTGTCGGCGTAGCCGAGTTCGAGCTGGACCTGTTCGGCCGCGTGCGCAATCTCAGTGAAGCGGCGCTGCAGCAGTACTTCGCCGTGGCCGCCAACCGCCGCAACGCGCAGCTGAGCCTGGTGGCCGAGACCGCCACCGCGTGGTTGACCTATGGGGCTGATGCGCAGCGGCTGAAGATCGCCGATGCCACGCTGAAGACCTACGAGGATTCGCTGCGCCTGGCCGAGGCCCGCCACGAGCGTGGTGGCAGTTCGGCGCTGGAGCTGACCCAGACCCGTACCCTGGTCGAGACCGCGCGCACCGATGCCGCGCGCCTGCGTGGGCAGTTGGCCCAGGACCGCAACGCTCTGGCCCTGCTGGCCGGCGGCCAGCTGGATCCGGCGCTGCTGCCGGACAGCATCGAACCGCAGTTGCTGGCGCTGGCACCGCCGCCGGCGGGCCTGCCCAGCGACGTGCTGCTGCAGCGCCCGGACATCATGGCCGCCGAACACCAGCTGCTGGCGGCCAACGCCAACATCGGTGCGGCACGCGCGGCGTTCTTCCCGAGCATCTCGCTGACCGGCAGCATCGGTAGTGGTTCGAGCGAACTGTCCAACCTGTTCGACAGCGGCACCCGCGTGTGGAGCTTCCTGCCGAAGATCACGCTGCCGATCTTCCAGGGCGGCAAGCTGCGCGCCAACCTGGCCATCGCCAACGCGGACCGTGACATCGCGCTGGCACAGTACGAGAAGTCGATCCAGGTGGGCTTCCGCGAAACCGCCGATGCGCTGGCGTTGAATGTCAGCCTGGATGAGCAGGTGAGTTCACAGCAGCGGTTGGTGGAAGCGGCCGAACAGGCCAACCGCCTGTCGCAGGCACGCTACGACGCAGGCCTGGACAGCTTCGTCACCCTGCTTGATGCGCGCCGTACCGCCTACAACGCGCAGCAGACCCAGCTGCAGGCGCAGCTGGCCCAGCAGGCCAACCGCATCACCCTTTACAAGGTGCTGGGCGGCGGCTGGCACGAGCGCAGCTGAAGGACAGCCGGCCAGCGGCCGGCTCTACCTTGATGATCGATGGTAATGCCGGCCGCGGGCCGGCATTGTCATTCCGGGGCCTGCTACACCGCTTCGTCGTCACGGTGCGGGACGTGGCAGGCGCGTACCCGCGCCAGCGCGTCGCCGGCTTCGCGCGCCATCTGCTCGTACTCGCGGCGGATCTCCTCCAGCCGCTCCTCGTCCAGTTCTTCCAGATCCAACAGTTCGTTGTTGGCTTCGGCCGTCGCGCGGATCAGCTCGTCCAGCTTGATCTGCATCGCGGCGGTATCCGCGTTCTGCGTGTGCTGGATCAGGAACACCATCAGGAAGGTGATGATCGTGGTGCCGGTATTGATCACCAGCTGCCAGGTATCGTTGAAGCCGAACACCGGGCCGCTGATGCCCCAGATCACCACGATCGCCACTGCGGCCAGGAAGGTCCACGGCGATCCGGTGGCGGCCGCGGCCTTCTTGGCGATCGTATTGAACAGGTTGCGTGCTTTCATCGTCGTCGTCCCACTCAGGTGACGAGGATGATCGGCAGCGCTCGTGCAGGCGCCGTGCAGCTCAGGCGCGCAGGCGCGGGGCGTCCTGCAGCCGTATCGGACTGGTCTGGTAGACGTGCTGCCAGCAGCGGTCGACGAATTCGCGGGCCTGGGCTTCGCTCAGGCGCGGCATGATCTGCAGCGCGTACTGAGTCTGGAACATCTCGTCGCGCTGCGCATTGCTGGCGCGCGGCTGGGTGATCAGCGAATCGCAGGCGAACTTGATCCACGGTACGTACGAGCCGAACGAGTTGTGCGCCAATGCACCGTCGGCATGCTGGCGGCGCCAGTGGTCAAGCTCAGCGTCAACATTGATGACCGGGGGAATGGTGGGGACTTCGGCGTGCATGTCGATCCAATCGGTTGAAGTGGATGGGAGTGGGGGTTCATCGCAGTGTGGCCCGGACCCCGGTGGATACCGCGTCAGGGAGATGTGCAGCCGGCGTTGCGATTGCCTATCAGTTGCGCATGCTCGACCGCGCCCATCTCTTCGGCCATGTCGGCCATGGCATTGCAGAGGCGTTCGTGTTCGAGCGGATGGCCGCGCACCAGTTCCAGCTGCAGGCCCTGGTAAGCGGTCCAGAACCGGGCGCCACGCTGATGCAGCGCGAACTGCTGCTGCAGGCGCTTGCGGATGGCGTCAAGGATCGGGTCGGGCGTGGGGCGTACGGCGTGCGCGCACATGGCTGGCTCCGCCGGGGAAGGAAGGTCCCGGTAGCCCCACCCTAGGCGCGACGCTGGGGCGGGGTGTTACCGCAGCGTGTGCACGGGGCACGGCTGACTGTGCACGGGTTCACGGCTGGCGCCGCAAACGCTGCCGGCACTAGGGCGTGCCGGCACTGAAGCGTTCATTAAGCGGGTTCAACAGCACACTGCGTGGTGCTCATTCACCGATGTCTTCGTTCCAGATCTCGGGATGCTGCGCAATGAAGCCGCCGAGCAGATCGACGCATTCCTGGTTGTCGAGGTCGATCACGTTGACGCCGTTTTCGCGCAACCAGTCGATGCCGCCCTGGAATGTGCGCGATTCGCCCACCACCACGGTGCCGATGTTGAACTGGCGCACCAGGCCCGAGCAGTACCAGCAAGGCGCCAGCGTGGTGACCATGATGGTGTCCTGGTAGCGGCGCTGGCGGCCGGCCTTGCGGAAGGCGTCGGTTTCGCCGTGCACGGAGGGGTCGCCTTCCTGCACCCGGCGGTTGTGGCCGCAGCCGAGCAGGCGGCCATCGTTGTGGTACAGCGCCGCGCCGATCGGCACGCCGCCCTCGGCCAGGCCCTGGCGGGCTTCGGCGATGGCGGTCTGCAGCAGGGCCTGGTAGTCGGGCGTGGTGATCATGCGGGGGCTCCGGTAAGTCGTGGCCCGCCATGATACGGGCAGGGGGTGCCGCTGGCCGCCGGCGGTGCGATAATCGGGGCCATGAGCGAATCCCCCTACAAAGCCGGTACCACCCATTTCGGGTTCCGCGACGTCGCCGCCAAGGACAAGCAGAAGCTGGTCGGCCAGGTGTTCACCTCGGTCGCGCGCAACTACGACCTGATGAACGACCTGATGAGCCTGGGTGTGCACCGGGCGTGGAAGCGCTACTACGTGGCCACCGCGCAGGTGAAGCCGGGCGACCGCGTGCTCGACCTGGCCGGCGGCACCGGCGATATCGCCGCCCTGCTGAAGGAGCGCGTCGGCGCCGAGGGCTCGGTGGTGCTGGGCGACATCAACGCCGGCATGCTGTCGGTCGGCCGTGACCGCCTGACCAATCGCGGCCTGGTGCTCGGCCTGGACTACGTGCAGTGCAACGCCGAAGCCCTGCCGTTCCCGGACAACAGCTTCGATCTGGTCACCATCGCCTTCGGCCTGCGCAACGTGACCGACAAGGACGCCGGCCTGCGCGAGATGTACCGCGTGCTGAAGGTCGGCGGCCAGGCCCGCGTGCTGGAATTCTCCGAAGTCACCGCCGACTGGTTCAAGCCGATCTACGACTTCCATTCGTTCAAGATCCTGCCCAAGCTGGGCAAGCTGTTCGCCAACGATTCGGACAGCTACCAGTACCTGGCCGAGAGCATCCGCAAGCACCCGCCGCAGGATGAGCTGAAGGCGATGATGGGGCAGGCCGGCTTCGAGCGCTGCCACTACAAGAACCTGACCGGCGGCATCGTTTCGATCCACTCCGGTTACAAGCTGTAAAGCGTGTGGGGCCGCCGGGCATGGCCCGGCGCTACCTGTTCTGGTAGGTGCCAACCTTGGTTGGCACACGCTTGCACCGGGCGCTGACACATCCGTGCCAACCAAGGTTGGCACCTACCTGTGGATGCCAACCTTGGTTGGCATGCGCCGCAGGCGCAGGATCGGCCCCGCCCGCCATTACCCCGCACCGCGCAACGCCTGCGGGGCCGGAGGGAGGTACCATTGGGGGTCTGATCCCCGTAACGGTCCCGATTCATGCGTAATCCGCTGATGCTCCTTCCGCTGGCCGTGGCCCTGGCCGCCGGCTGCTCCCAGGAGGCGGCCGCGCCCGCCGCCGCCCCGACTGCCGCCAAGGCCCCCGCCGCCCCCGTGAACGCCGAGAACCGCAGCCACGACGAAAGCTCGTACGCCGAGCCGGACAAGGTCGTCATCAAGGACATCGCGCTGGATCTGAAGCTGGACTTCGACCAGAAGCAGATCGGCGGCACCGCCACCTACTCCCTGGAATGGAAGCAGAAGGACGCCAGGCAGCTGGTGCTCGACACCCGCGAGCTGACCGTGTCCAAGGTCGAGGCCGTTGCCGCCGATGGCGCGCGCAGCCCGCTGCAGTTCGCGCTGGCCCCGGCCGACAAAGTGTTCGGCAGCAAGCTGACCATCGAGACCCCGGAACAGCCGGCCAAGGTGGAAGTGACCTACCACACCGCACCGACCGCTTCGGGGCTGCAGTGGCTGGCGCCGTCGATGACCGAAGGCAAGAAGCTGCCTTTCATGTTCAGCCAGTCGCAGGCCATCCACGCCCGTTCCTGGGTGCCGCTGCAGGACACCCCGAGCGTGCGCTTCACCTACAGCGCGCACGTGGTCTCGCGCCCGGACGTGATGGTGCTGATGAGCGCCGACAACGATCCGAAGGCGGCGCGTGACGGTGACTACACCTTCAAGATGCCGCAGCCGATTCCGTCGTACCTGCTGGCCATCGCCGCCGGCGACCTGGTGTTCGAGCCGATCTCCGGCCGCTCCGGCGTCTGGGCCGAGCCGACCATGGTCAACAAGGCCGCCAAGGAATTCGAAGACACCGAGAAGATGATCGGTGCCGCCGAGAAGCTGTACGGCGAATACCGCTGGGGCCGCTACGACATGCTGGTGCTGCCGCCGTCGTTCCCGTTCGGCGGCATGGAGAATCCGCGCCTGACCTTCGCTACCCCGACCGTGATCGTCGGCGACAAGTCGCTGGTCTCGCTGGTGGCCCACGAACTGGCGCACAGCTGGTCGGGCAACCTGGTGACCAACGCCAGCTGGAAGGACATCTGGCTCAATGAAGGCTTCACCACCTACGTCCAGGGCCGCATCACCGAAGCCCTGTACGGCAAGGAGATGGCCGAGATGGAGAAGCAGATCGACCAGACCGACCTGCTGGCCGAAGTGAAGGACATGAGCCCGGCCGACCAGGCGCTGGCGCTGCCGCCGCTGAACGAGCGCGATCCCGATGAAGCCCTCAGCCAGGTGGCCTACGTCAAGGGTGCGTGGTTCCTGGAATTCCTGGAACAGCGCTTCGGCCGCGAAACCTTCGATCCGTTCCTGCGTGGCTGGTTCGATGACCACGCCTTCCAGAGCGCGAACACCGATCAGTTCGTTGCCTACATGAAGGAAAAGCTGCTGCCGAAGAACCCGTCGGCAGTGACGGAAGCCGAACTGAAGGCGTGGCTGGACGAGCCGGGCATTCCGGCGTTCGCGGCCAAGGCGCAGTCGCGCAACTTCAGCAGCGTGGATACCGCACGCATCGCCTTCGCCAGCGCCGGCACCGTGCCGAGCAGCCAGGTCATCGCTGACTGGAGCACGCAGGAATGGGTGCGCTTCATCGACGGCCTGGGCGCGACCCAGCCGCTGGACAAGCTGGCCACGCTGGACAAGGCGTTCCACTTCACCGGCACCCCGAATGGCGAGATCGCCATGCGCTGGTATCCGCTGGCGATCCGCAGCGGTTACGAGCAGGCCAATGAAGGGGCGGCTGCATTCATCGAGCGCGTCGGTCGTCGCAAGCTGATCCTGCCGATCTACGCCGAACTGGTGAAGACGCCGAAGGGCCTGGAGCTGGCCAAGCAGGCCTTCGAAAAGGCCAAGCCGGGATACCACCCGATCACCACCGGCTCGGTGCAGGACATGCTGTCCAAGGCTGAAGCCAAGTAAGAAAACGCGCCGGGCACCCCCCGGCGCTTTTCTTTGTAGAGTCGAGCCATGCTCGACTGGCTCTTCAACAGCAGTCGAGCATGGCTCGACTCTACAAGAATACGAAAACACCAAGGACCTCCGCCATGAAACGACTGATCCTGCTCACCGCCTGTACGCTGGCCCTGGCTGCCTGCAGCAACCCCGAGGAAGAGCGCAAGGCGCAGGAAGCCGCCGCTGCCGCCGTGCAGGCGCAGAAGGAAGCCAAGGCCGAAGACGTGGCCAAGCAGTACGACATGGCCGTGGCCGCGCAGGACTGGGAGCGTGCGCGCCTGCATGGCGCCTCGCTGCTGGACCAGTACAAGGACACCGCCGCCGCCGAGCGCATCGCCGCAGGCTTCGACGAGGTCAAGGCCAAGGGCGATGCCGCGCGCGACCTGCGCCGCATGCAGGCGCTGTGGCAGTACAACCAGATCCCGGTGGGCAACAAGGGCAACCAGGTTTCGGCGCAGATCTACAGCAAGGAACGGGTGGACGTGGACGGCAGCGGCGCCAAGCCGGTGCAGCTGGTGTTCCGCGATCACCCGGAGTGGAAGCGGCATGCCTACCTGGTGCTGCAGGCCGGCGACTTCCGCTGCCCGCAGTGCACGGTGAAGGTGACCGTGGACGACGGCAAGCCGGTGTCGATGGCAGCCTGGCGCCCGAAGACCGATGAAGCCATCGCGCTGTTCATCACCGACCAGAAGGCGTTGTGGAAGCTGGCGCGCAAGGGCAAGTCGATCAGCATCGAGTTCCCGGTCAAGGCCGGCGGCACGCGTACTGCCGTGTTCGAAACCGGTGGTGTCGACGCCAGCCGCATGCCGCAGTGGTGGCAGTGATGGTTGCGGCGGGCAGCGCAGTGCACGCGTTGTCCGCGATCCGGCACTGGGTGTTTGACATGGACGGCACTCTGACGGTGGCCGTGCATGACTTCGCCGCGATCCGCCGCGCGCTGGAGATCGCCGCGGAGGAAGACATCCTCGATCACATCGCGGCGCTGCCGGACGCATCGGCGCAGGCCAAGCGTGAGTGGCTGCTGGATCACGAGCGCACGCTGGCCGAGGACGCGCTGCCGGCACCGGGCGCGGTGAAGCTGCTGCGCGCGCTGGCGGCGGCTGGCTGCCGGCTGGGCATCCTGACCCGCAACGACCATGCGCTGGCGAAGCTGACCCTGGACGCAATCGGGGTCGGGGAGCTGTTCGACGATGCCGACATCATTGGCCGCGATGAAGCGGTGCCCAAGCCCTCACCGGATGGGCTGCAGCAGCACCTGCGGCATTGGGGCATCGCAGCGTCGGAGGCGGTGATGGTCGGTGACCACGCCTACGACCTGGAGTGCGGCCGCGCCGCAGGCACGCACACCGTGCTGGTCAACCTGCCGGAGAACCCGTGGCCGGGCCGTGCCGACTGGCATTTCGCCGATTGCCGCGACCTGTTGGCCGCCTGGCAGCGCAGGGGGTAGTGCCGGCCGCTGGCCGGCAGTGTCGACCAAGGTCGACACCTACCAGGCCACAGCGTGTCGACCAAGGTCGACACCTACCAGGCCACAGCGTGTCGACCAAGGTCGACACCTACCAGGCCACAGCGTGTCGACCAAGGTCGACACCTACCAGGCCACAGCGTGTCGACCAAGGTCGACACCCACCGAGCGGGTGCGCGGGCAGTTCGTTTACGCGCCCAGCGCGTAACCGAACTGCTGCTTGAACTGCTCGTTGAACTCGTCAAAGGTGAAGCGCTGGTTCTGCGTGCCCGGGTGCTCGACCTTCAGTGCGCCCATCAGGTTGCCCATGCGGCCGATGGTCAGCCAGTCGTAGCCCTTCTGGATGCCGTAGATCAGGCCCGCACGGAAGGCGTCGCCACAGCCGGTCGGGTCGACCACGCGGCGCTCGTGCGCCGGCGGGATGTCGTAGCTCTTTTCCGGGGTGTGGATGACCGCGCCCTTCGGGCCGCGGGTGGTGATGTAGGCCTTGACCCGGCTGACGATCTCCTTCTCGTCCCAGCCGGTGCGTTCCTGCAGCAGGTTCGACTCGTAGTCGTTGACCACCACGTAGTCGGCCTGGTCGATGAAGGCGCGCAGCTCCGGGCCGTTGAACAGCGGCATGGCCTGGCCCGGGTCGAAGATGAACGGAATGCCGTCTTCGTGGAATTCCTGCGCGTTCTGGATCATGCCTTCGCGGCCATCCGGGCCGACCAGGCCCAGGGTCACGCCCGGCACGCCACGCACGTGGTTCTCGTAGGAACGCATCATCGCGCCCGGGTGGAAGGCGGTGATCTGGTTGTTGTCGTGGTCGGTGGTGATGAACGCCTGCGGGGTGAACAGCTCATCGATCACGCGCACGCGCGTCAGGTCGATGCCCAGGCCTTCGAAGTACTCGCGGTACGGGCCGAAGTCCGAACCCACGGTGCCCATCGGGATCGGCTGGCCGCCCAGCAGGTGCAGGTTGTAGGCGATGTTGCCGGCGCAGCCGCCGAACTCGCGGCGCATGCGCGGCACCAGGAAGGACACGTTCAGGATGTGCACCTTGTCCGGCAGGATGTGATTCTTGAACTGGTCCGGGAACACCATGATGGTGTCGAAGGCAAGAGAACCACAGATCAGAGCGGACATCGATGTAAGCCTATGCGGTGAATTTTGGGGTGGGCCGGCCCGGTTCAGCGGGCAAGCAAACGGCGCCCTTGGGCGCCCGACGGCGCAAAGGTTACCCGCTGGTGCCGCTCAGGGCCAGAACCGGGTGAGACCCGATCAGGCCGAAAGCCTGTGAAGACGCGGGTTCAGCTAGTTTTTTCCTTGCTCGGCGGCAGGCGGGTTGCTAGGCTTGTCGGCCTCGATTTCTGCCCATTTTTTCGCCATCCCGCGGCGGGCACGACACCCCTCAGGACTCCTTCCTCAGATGTTCAAGAAACTCCGTGGCATGTTCTCCAATGACCTGTCCATCGACCTGGGCACGGCCAACACCCTCATCTACGTGCGCGGGCAGGGGATCGTGCTGAACGAGCCGTCGGTCGTGGCCGTGCGCCAGGACCGTGCCATCGGTGGTACCCGCTCGGTGGCAGCCGTGGGCGCCGAAGCCAAGCAGATGCTGGGCCGTACCCCGGGCCACATCACCACCATCCGCCCGATGAAGGACGGCGTCATCGCCGACTTCACCTACACCGAGGCGATGCTCAAGCACTTCATCAAGAAGGTGCACAAGTCGCGCGTGCTGCGCCCGAGCCCGCGCGTGCTGGTCTGCGTGCCGGCCGGCTCGACCCAGGTCGAGCGCCGCGCGATCAAGGAATCGGCCGAGGAAGCCGGTGCCCGTGACGTGTTCCTGATCGAAGAACCGATGGCCGCCGCGATCGGCGCCGGCATGCCGGTCACCGAAGCCCGTGGCTCGATGGTCATCGACATCGGCGGCGGCACCACCGAAGTTGCGGTGATTTCGCTCAACGGCATCGTCTATTCGGCCTCGGTCCGCATCGGCGGCGACCGCTTCGACGAGTCGATCACCAACTACGTGCGCCGCAACCACGGCATGCTGATCGGTGAAGCCACCGCCGAGCGCATCAAGGTCGAGCTGGGCTGTGCCTACCCGCAGGCGGAAGTGATCGAGATGGAAATCTCCGGCCGCAACCTCGCCGAGGGCGTGCCGAAGATGATCAAGATCAGCTCCAACGAGGTGCTCGAGGCCCTGCACGAACCGCTGTCGGGCATTGTCAGCGCGGTCAAGCTGGCGCTGGAGCAGACCCCGCCGGAACTGTGCGCCGACGTCGCCGAGCGCGGCATCGTGCTGACCGGTGGTGGCGCCCTGCTGCGTGACCTGGACCGCCTGATTTCCGAGGAAACCGGCCTGCACGTGCAGGTGGCGGACGATCCGCTGACCTGCGTGGCCCGCGGCGGTGGCCGTGCGCTGGAGCTGGTCGACATGCACGGCAACGAGTTCTTTGCGCCGGAATAAGCCGTCCCGGCTGCCTGCGCCCGCAGCGCCCCTCCGGGGTGCGGCCCACCATGAGGGTAGGCCGGCACCGGCGGGGCGTCCGCGTGTTTCCCTTCCGCCTTCTGCCAGTTGAATCGTTGCCGTGCCGCCCTACGCCGGACCTCCCGTTGCTTCCCGATCCGGTGATGCCGCCAGCCCGCTGCGTCTGCTGGCTTATCTCGCACTGGCCATCACCCTGATCGTCCTCGACGACCAGGCCGGCTGGCTTGCGCAGCTGCGCGGGCAGGCCAACAGCCTGGTGCAGCCGGTATGGGCACTGGCTGGCCTGCCCGGCAAGCTCGGCAACCAGGTCAAGGATTCCGCTGCCAGCCACACCCAGCTGGTCACCGAGAACCGCGAACTGCGCAACCAGCTGCTGCTGGCCAACGCGCGCCTGACCCGCCTGCAGACCGCCGCGCTGGACAATGCCCAGCTGCGCGAGCTGCTGAACGTGGCCGAGCGCAGCGGCCTGGACGTGCAGCTGGCACCGATCCTGGACATTGACCTGGACCCGGTGAAGCAGCGTCTGGTGCTCGACGCTGGCAGTCGTGAAGGTGTGCATGTCGGCCAGGCGGTGATCGATGCCGGCGGCCTGATGGGTCAGGTGATCAGCGTCACCGGCGGCACCTCCACCGTGCTGCTGCTGACCGACCCCGACCACGCGGTGCCAGTGACCGTGGCCCGCAACGGCGTGCGCCTGATCGTGTACGGCCGCGGTGACAAACTGGAACTGCGCGACATTCCGCTCAGCGCTGGCGTGGAAGTGGGCGATGAGATCGTCACCTCCGGCCTCGGCGGCCGCTTCCCGGCCGGCTTCCCGGTAGGCACCATCACCGGCCTGCGTCCGGACGATACCCATGCCTTCCTGGTTGGCGAGCTGAAGCCGGCGGCCCAGCTCGACCGCGGCCGCGACGTGTTGCTGCTGCGCCCGGGTGCGGCAATTCGCTTGCCTGCGGTCAGCGAATTGCAGCCGACTGCACCTTCGGTGCAACCGGCCCGCGCATCCTCCCTTAACCCCGCGCCGTTGGCGCGCCCCCTTGAACAACAAGGGGGCTCCACCCCAGCCGGCGCTACGGTAGTGCCGACCACGCCGGAGGCCCAGCGATGAGCCGCTTGCGCGACAATCCGTGGGTGCTGCCGGCCAGCCTGGTGGTGGCATTGCTGCTGGGCCTGCTGCCGTTGCCGGCGCTGTTGCAGCCGCTGCGTCCGTACTGGCTGGCGCTGGTGCTCGCGTACTGGGTGATCGAAGCGCCGGAGCGTGTTGGCTTGGGCATTGCCTTCGCCAGCGGCGTCATCGCCGATCTGCTGTACGGTGGGGTACTCGGTGAACAGTCGCTGCGGCTGGTGATGCTGGCCTTCATCCTGCAGCGCTTCCGTGCCCGTATCCGTTTCTTCCCGATGTCGCAGCAGATGCTCGCCATCGGCGGCCTGCTGTTCAACGACCGCATCGTCAGCGCGCTGGTCCACATCGTGGTGGATGAGCCGACCCTGCCGTGGTCGTACTGGTGGGCACCGCTGCTGGGCATGGGCCTGTGGCCGCTGGTATTCGTGCTGCTGGACGCGGTGCGTTTCGGCAAGCGCGGGCGCTGAGCCATGATCCCGCGCCGCCAGGTCAAGAATCCGCATGCCGAAGCCGAACAGTTCCGCCGTCGTGCGGCGCTGGGCTTCCTGGGCGTGCTGGTCTGCCTGCTGGGCCTGGGCGGCTGGTACTTCAAGCTGCAGGTGCTGGACCACGACGTCTACGCCACGCGCTCGGAAGCCAACCGCATCAAGCCACGGCCGGTGGTGCCCGGGCGCGGCATGATCTACGACCGCAATGGCCGCCTGCTGGCCGAGAACGTGCCGGCCTTCCGCCTGGACGTGACCCCGGACAAGGTCAAGGACATGGATGCCACCCTCGAGGGGCTGGCGAAGATCATCAGCATCAGCCCGGAAGAACTGGAAGCGTTCAACAAGTCGCGCAAGGCGCGCCGCAAGTTCCTGCCGGTCACGCTGAAGCTGCGCATGAGCGACGAGGAGATGGCGCGCTTCGCCGTCGACCGCTGGCGTTTCCCCGGCGTCGAGCTGGAGCCCTACCTGACCCGGCGCTACCCGTACGGCGATCTGTTCGCGCACATCATCGGCTACGTCGGCCGCGTCGATGACAAGGACCTGGAGATCCTCGGCGAAGGCAATGCCGCGCTGACCCACATCGGCAAATCCGGCCTGGAGCGCTATTACGAGCAACAGCTGCGCGGCAAGGTCGGCTACGAGCAGGTCGAGACCAACGTGCAGGGGCGTGCGATCCGCACTATCGGTCGCGTCGCCGCGCAGTCCGGTGCCGACCTGCGGCTGTCGATCGACGCCGACCTGCAGCGCGCCATGGTGGCCGCCTTTGGCGACCAGGAAGGCTCGGCAGTGGCGATGGACCCGCGTAGCGGCGAGGTGTTGGCGATGGTCAGCCTGCCGTCCTACGACCCCAACCTGTTCGTCAACGGCATTTCGCATGCCGATTTCAAGGCGCTGAACGAAAATCCGTCGCGGCCGCAGTTCAACCGCCTGGTGCTCGGTGGTGTCGCGCCCGGTTCCACGCTGAAGCCGCTGATCGGCCTGGCCGGCCTGGATTCCGGCGTGCGCCGCCCGGAGGACAAGGTGCTGTCCACCGGCATGTTCTACCTGCCGGGGACCTCGCGCGGCTGGGGTGACGCCCATCGTGGCGGCCACGGCTGGACCGACCTGCGCAAGTCCATCGCCGAATCGGTCAACACCTACTACTACAAGCTGGCGCTGGACCTGGGCATCGAGCGCTTCGACCACTACATGGAGTACTACGGCTTCGGCCAGCCGACCGGCATCGACCTGACCGGTGAGATCGGCGGCATCCTGCCGTCGCCGGCCTACAAGCGGAAGAGCCGCAAGGAAGCCTGGTATCCCGGTGATACGGTCAACATCAGCATCGGCCAGGGCGACTGGAAGGTCACCCCGCTGCAGCTGGCGCGCGGCGTCAGCGGTCTGGCCGACGGCCAGCTGCGCACCCCGCACCTGGTGATCCAGCAGCGCGACGGATTCGACAGCGACTGGTCGGCGATGCCGGCAGGCGAGAGCAAGCCGGTCAGCCCCAACCCCAACAACGTGCAGGCCGTGCGCGAGGGCATGATGGCGACCATGCGGCCCGGCGGCAGCGGTTGGCGCGTGGCGGTGGGTGCACCGTACGTGATGGCCGGCAAGACCGGTACCGCGCAGGTCATCAGTCGCAAGGGCACGGCGGCGGTGAATCCAAAGAGCCTGCCGATGCACCTGCGCCACCGCGCGCTGTTCGTCGGCTTCGCACCGGTCGAGAACCCGGTGATCGCGATTGCGGTGGCCGTGGAAGGCGGCGGTTACGGCGGTTCGGCGGCCGCGCCGATCGCGCGCAAGGTGTTCGACGCCTACCTGCTGGGCAAGATGCCCGAAGGCATGCAGCCGCTGGACAGCGAGCGCGGCACCACCGCCATCGGCGCTACCGCGTTCGACAACGAAGACGCCGGCGCGCGCCAGGCGGGCGATCTCGCCGCGGCGCAGCTGGGAGAACATCCGGTGCTGGTCGGCATGCCTGCGCCGGAACCGCAACCCGCACCGCAGCCGGGGACGCCGGCCGCCGCCGCGCTGCCGGCCACGCCGCGCCCGACCGTCGCGGAGCCCGCACGATGAGAGTATTCCTGCGCTGGGCCGGCGACATGCTGCGCCGCTTCTTCAGCACGCTGGACTGGGTGTTGTGCCTGGCCCTCGGCGCGCTGATGGTGATCGGCCTGGCCACCTTGAAGAGCGCCGGTGGCGATGGTCTGGTGATGGCCCAGGGCGCGCGCTTCGCAGTGGGCATGGCGGCGCTGTGGGGCATCTCACGGGTACCGATCCTGCGCATCCGCTCGGCCACGCCGATGATCTACGCGATCTCGATGATTCCGTTGCTGGCGGTGTTCGTGCTCGGCACCGGCAAGTACGGCCGGCAGTGGCTGGACCTGAAATTCTTCTACCTGCAGCCGGCCGAGCTGCTGAAGGTCAGTCTGCCGATGATGGTGGCCTGGTACCTGCACAAGATGCCGTTGCCGCCGCGCTTCAACACCGTGCTCGTGGCGCTGGTCATCATCGGCGTGCCAACCGGCCTGGTGATGCTGCAGCCGGACTTCGGTACCGGTGTGCTGATCGCCGCCAGTGGTGTGTTCGTGCTGTTGCTGGCGGGCCTGCCGTGGTGGTGGGTCGGCCTGGGTGTGGGCGGCGTGGCCGCGGTCGCGCCGGTGGCCTGGTTCTGGCTGCTGCGGCCGTACCAGAAGGACCGCATCATGATGTTCCTGGACCCCGAGATGGATGCGCTGGGTGCTGGCTGGAACATCATCCAGTCGAAGATCGCGATCGGTTCCGGCGGCTTCGATGGCAAGGGCTGGGGCGAGGGCTCGCAGTCGCACCTGAACTTCATTCCCGAACAGACCACCGACTTCGCGTTCTCGGTGCTGAGCGAGGAATTCGGCTGGATCGGCGTAGCGACCGTTCTGGCGCTGTACCTGGTGGTGATCGGGCGCTGCCTGTGGATCGCCAGCCAGTCGCGTGATTCCTATTCGCGGCTGCTGGCCGGCGCCACCGGCCTGGCGTTCTTCGTCTATGTGCTGGTGAACGGCGGGATGATTTCCGGCCTGCTGCCGGTGGTGGGCGTGCCGATGCCGCTGATCAGCTATGGCGGCACTTCGGCGGTCTCGCTGCTGGCCGGCTTCGGGTTGGTGATGGCGGTGCGCAGCCACAACCCGGTGCATGGCGGTTACGGTTGAGTCCGGCGTCGGGGTCAGATCCCTTTTTCCACAGGAAAAAGGGATCTGACCCCAGAGCTCGGCGACGGAGAGCAGGAGCACCCTGACAGCTTCACGCAAGCGCCCGTTGTTACCGTGCTGCGCGTGGACTGGAAACGAATGTTTGGCGGCTGCCGTGAGGCGGTGCGCACGATCGATCTGCCGTTGCTCATCGCGCTGTTGATCCTGATGGCCGCAGGCCTGGCGGTGCTGCACAGCGTGTCCGGCCCGGTGGGCGGGCAGGCGGCGCGCTTCGCCGGTGGCCTGTTGGCGATGTGGCTGCTGTCGAGGGTGTCGCTGCTGCGCCTGCGCGCATGGACACCGGCGCTGTACGCGCTGTCGATGCTGCCGCTGATGGCGGTGTACGTGATCGGCACCGGCAAGTACGGGCAGCGCTGGCTCAACCTGGGGGTGTTCTACCTGCAGCCCTCCGAGCTGCTCAAGCTCAGCCTGCCGCTGATGATGGCCTGGTACCTGCACCGCCAACCGCTGCCACCGTCGCCACGCACGGTACTGACGGCCGCAGTGCTGATCGGCGTTCCCGCCGTGCTGATCCTGATGCAGCCCAACCTCGGCACCGCCACGCTGGTCACCGCCAGCGGCGTGTTCGCGTTGTTGCTGGCGGGCCTGCACTGGGGCTGGGTGGCCACCGGCGCGGCAGGGCTGGCGGTGGCCGCGCCACTGGCCTGGTTCGGCCTGTTGCGGCAGTACCAGAAGGATCGCGTACTGACCTTCCTCGACCCGGCAGCAGACCCGCTTGGCACCGGCTGGAACATCCTGCAGTCGCGCATCGCGATCGGTTCCGGTGGTTGGGAGGGGCGTGGCTGGGGGCAGGGCACGCAGGCGACGCTGGATTTCCTGCCCGAGTACACCACCGACTTCGCGTTTTCGGTGCTGGCCGAGGAGTTCGGCTGGATCGGCGTGGCGACGCTGTTCGCGCTGTACCTGTTCGTGGTCGGGCGTTGCCTGTGGATCGCAGTGCACGCGCGCGACACGCATGCGCGGTTGCTGGCCGGCAGCCTGGGGCTGGCGTTCTTCGTCTATGTGCTGGTGAATGGCGGAATGATCTCTGGCCTGCTGCCGGTGGTGGGCATTCCGATGCCGCTGATCAGCTACGGCGGGACCTCGGCGGTCTCGCTGCTGGCCGGCATCGGACTGGTGATGGCCGTACGTGGGCACCGGCCCGTACACGGGGGATAGGGTTCCCAGCCAACGGCGCAGCCCCTCGTGGGTGGTCGCGCAAAGCAGTTCATGGGTGGGGCCGGGTAGATGGGCTGCGCAGGGGACGCTGCAAGTACGTCCATGTAAGCTCGGTCGCCGCTTGCTCGTGTGCGCTGTCCTGCGCACACGGCAAGACCCGGGTTGGGCGTCCTGCCCAACCCGCCCTAGGCATGCCTCGGGCCCATGCGGCTCACGCCCCTGCGCAGCCCATCTACCGGGCCACGGACAGGTTCCGTGCGCGTCTACCCACGGATAAGAAAGAGAAGATCAAAAGCGGGTCGCGGCGCTGCGCTTGTTCGTGAGCCGAGCAAGGCTATGCCGGTCGTCCTGACCGGCACCCTTCGGGCCGTCGCCATGGGCGACGTTGGCAGCGGCTCCTGCCGCAGCATTCGGCTCTACAGGAAGCAATGAAGCGGGCGGCCAAGCTGGTTTTGCTTTTGATCTTCTCTTTCTTATCCGTGGGTGGACGAACACGGAATCTGCCAGCGGCCGGGTGGGTGGGCAGTGCGGGGTGTCCTCGGCATGGATGCCGCGGCCAAGCCCCCATGGATGGGTTCACGGCGTCCCCGCAGTGCCCACCCACCCGGCCAGCCCTCAGCAATCCGGCTTTCAGCGACCAATTCCACCCACGAGGGGCTGCGCCGTTGGCTGGAACCTTCCTGACTCTGCGCAACGCTCGTTGTGGAAGCGTTCTCACAACGATGCATGGCAGCACACCCACTGACCAAAGTCCGCAAAAAACGTTAGCTGGTTCACACTTTTACAGCGCGTTGATCTTGATCAATGGACTTGTCGTAATCGGCCTGCACAATGGCGGCCCGTTCGGCACGGCGCGCCGTCAATCGATGCAGCGCGAGGGGGCGTCGGGCGGGAAGCAGTACTGATCCAACGGGTACAGGGAGCGCGGAGCACTGCCACTGGGGAGCGGCAGCCGTGCAGGTACCGACCGGATCCGGTCGCCGGTTGCGTCTGCGGGGATGGGGACGCAACCGGCAACCTCTATCTGAATGGGGAAGGGTGATCACGACGTCTTCACATTTCCCGCTGCTTGCAGGCAAATCGTTGTGATTCATGGTGTTAGGGGTTTTAATTCATCCATGACCTGCTAACCTGCGACGATGATTCGACGCACTCTGGCCTGCATGCTCACCCTCGGCCTGGTCGCCTGCGCGACCCAGCCGAAGTCCCCACCGTCTTCGCCCCAGGCCAGCAGTACGCCGCGCCAGCCCGCCGCCAAGGCCCATGGCCCGGCAGAGGCGGCGCCCGAAGCCACCGCCGCCACTGCGCCGCCGGTCGATCTCACCCCGGTACCGTTCGAAGTCGCGCGGGCCCGCTTCATTGCCGATACCGCCAAGCGCTATGGCCTGAAGCCGGAGCAGATCAGCAGCGTGCTCGACCAGGCGCAGGTGCGCCAACCGATCATCGCCGCGATGTCGCGCCCGGCCGAACGGGTCAAGCCGTGGAACGAATACCGGCCGATGTTCATCAGCAAGGCGCGCATCGATGGCGGCCGCGCGTTCCTGGCCCAGCACCGTGCCGAACTGGATCGCGTGCAGCAGCGCACCGGTGTGCCGGCCGAAGTAATCGTGGCGATCATCGGCGTGGAAACCAGCTACGGAAAGAATGCAGGCAGCCATCGCGTGCTCGATGCGCTGTACACGCTGGCGTTCTATTACCCGCGCAGTGGCGACCCGGCCAAGCTGGAGCGCGAAGTGCGCCGCGAGCTGTTCTTCCGCGATGAGCTGGCCAAGCTGTTCGAGCTGGGCCGCGAAGAAAACCTGGACATCACCACGCTCAAGGGCAGCTATGCCGGCGCGATGGGCATGGGCCAGTTCATGCCGTCCAGCTACCTCGATTACGCCGTGGACGGTAATGGCGATGGCCGTCGCGACCTGTTCACCAGCTACGACGACGTGTTCTCGTCCATCGCCAACTACTTCGTGAAGAAGGGCGGCTGGGTGCGTGGCGGGCAGGTGGCCGTGCCGGCCACGCTGGCGCCGGGCCGCGAGGAGTTCAATCCGACCGAATGGATGCCGACCTGGTCGCTGGCCGACCTGGCGCAGCGCGGCTACCAGCCCAGCGCTGCGGTGCAGCCGGGTGCCACCGCCACCCCGATCACGCTTGAAGGCAGCACCGGCAAGCAGTACTGGCTGGGCTTCCAGAACTACTACGCGATCACCCGCTACAACCTCTCGAAGATGTACGCGATGGCCGTGTTCCAGTTGTCCCTGGCCATCGCCGGACAGGAGCTGCCCCCGGCATGAACATCAGATGGCTGGTCCCAGGCTTGATCGTCCTCGCGCTGGCTGCCTGCAGCAGCGCGCCGAAGAAGCCGGCCACGGCCGGCCATGGTGGCAAGTCGGGCGGCACCCTGGTGCAGGGCCGTGGCTCGCGCCCGGCACATTGCCCGGAAGGCTCGCCGTACGCGGCGGCCAAGGAAGACCTGAGCACCCGCGGCAACTACACCGCCGGTGGCCTGTACAAGCCGGGCGTGCGCGACAGCACCCCGGACTACATTCCGAACGTGGCCTGCATCCCCGAACCGGAAGTGACCGCGGAAGAGCGGTCGGCGATCGGCAACAAGACGCCGTACGTGGTGCTGGGCAAGTCGTACAAAGTGCTCGACGACACCCGCAACTATGTCGAGCGTGGCACTGCGTCGTACTACGGCGCCAAGTTCCATGGGCGCCTGACCTCCAACCGCGAGGTCTACGACATGTACCAGTTCACCGCTGCGCACAAGACGCTGCCGCTGCCCAGCTTCGCCCGCGTGACCAACCTCGACAACGGTGAGTCGGTGATCGTGCGCGTCAACGACCGTGGCCCGTTCCACGATGGTCGTGTGGTCGATCTCAGTTATGCCGCCGCCGTGCGACTGGGCATCACCCAGCGCGGTACCGGCAACGTCGAAGTGCGCGCGCTGCAGCCGGGCGAGAGCAACCTGCTGGCGCAGAAGCCGTCGCGCCGCGAGCGTCGTGCCGCCGAAGCGGCCGCCGCCAGCGCTGTAGCCAGTGCGCGCCCGGCACCGACCGCACGTGCTGCCGCCGACAGCGACATCGATCGCCTGGTCAAGGGGCTGCCGGCCGATGGCATGCCGGCGCGTGGCCAGCCGGCCACCACCCAGGGCGTGGCCAGCACCGTGCCGGACGTGGCGGTCAGCAGCCTGCCGCCGAGTGCACCGCCGGTGCGCAGCACCGCATACGCACCGGCTCCGGCGGTCGTTGCCAGCACCACGCCGCGCGCCGTTGCGCCGGCACCGGTCCGCACCGCGGCAGCTAGCCCCAGCCTGTCGCAGCAGGTGGTGGGCGCGGTCATGGTGCAGGTCGCCAGCTTCTCCAACCGTGACAACGCCAACCGCGCGATGGGCCAGCTCAATGCCGCCGGTATCGTCGGTGCGACCATCAGCGACATCGCCGCCGGTGGCCGTACCCTGTTCCGCCTGCGCGTTCCCGCCAGCGACCATGCCAGTGCCGCGGAACTTGTCGGCCGCATCGCCGGTCTGGGCCTGGGTTCGCCGCAGATCGTCAAGGATTGATCCACCCGGACCGGTGCTGCCGGCCCATGCTGCCCCGGCCTTACAATGGCCGCTACGTTCCACCCTCCATTCCCGGCCGTCCCCTGGAGCCTGCTGTCCAATGAATTTCCGTTCCGCCGCCACCGCCCTGGCCGCCACCCTGGTGGTCGGCCTGGCTTCCGCCCAGACGCCGCTGCCGACCCCGGCTACGCCGGCGCCCGCCGCCGCCGCTGCTGCCCCGGCTACCGTTGCCACTCCGCCGGCCCCGGCGCCGAGCGTGTCCAAAGCCTGGGTCCTGATGGATTACGCCACCGGCCAGGTGCTGGCCGGCGAGAACGTCCACGAACAGCTGGCCCCGGCCAGCATCACCAAGGTGATGACGTCCTACGTGATCGCTGCCGAGGTCAAGAACGGCAAGGTCCGTGCGGATGACCAGGTGATGATGAGCGAGCGCGCCTGGCGCGAAGGTGGCGCCGGTACCGACGGCAGCTACAGCGGCTTCCCGGTCAACCAGACCGCGCGCCTGGAAGACATGGAAAAGGGCATGGCGATCCAGTCCGGCAATGACGCCGCGATCGCCCTGGCGGAGCACGTGGCTGGCAGCGAAGAAGCCTTTGCGTCGCTGATGAACAGCTACGCCGCCAAGATCGGGATGAAGGACTCGCACTTCGTCAACGCCCACGGCCTGACCGCGCAGGGTCACCACAGCACCGCCTACGATCTGGCACTGCTGGGCCGCGCGATGGTGCGCGATTACCCGGAAACCTACGCGTACAACAAGATCAAGGAATTCCAGGTCGGCAACATCAAGCAGCCGAACCGCAACCTGCTGCTGTGGCGCGATGGCAGCGTGGACGGCATCAAGACCGGCCACACCTCCGAAGCCGGTTACTGCCTGATGAGCTCGGCCCAGCGTGGCGACCAGCGCCTGATCGCCGTGGTGCTGGGCGGTGCGTCGGAAAAGCAGCGTGCCGATGACAGCCTGGCCCTGCTGAACTGGGGCTTCCGCTTCTTCGAGACCCACCGCCTGTACGAGCCGGGCAAGGCCGTGGCCGAGCACAAGGTCTGGAAGGGCACCACCGACAAGGTGCAGCTGGGCGTGGCCCAGCCGATGCTGGTGAGTGTGCCGCGCGGCCGCTACAACGACCTGAAGCCGAGCATCGACGTGCCCAAGACCCTGGAAGCACCGTTCACCGCCGGCCAGCAGATCGGTACCGTGAAGGTCACCCTGGATGGCAAGGTCATCGCCGAGGCACCGCTGGTGGCCGTGGCCGCGGTCGAGCAGGCCGGCTTCTTCAAGCGCCTGTGGGACAGCTTCTGGATGTGGTGGGAATCGGAATGATCCACGCCCCCGCGTGGTGAAGGAAAAGGCCGGCGAAAGCCGGCCTTTTCCGTTTTCGGGATGCCGGTTCGGCCCGGATGCGGGTAGTGCCGGCCGCTGGCCGGCTCCTCATGAACCCATCCGGATATGCCGGCCGGTGTGCCGACCAACGGTCGGCACCTACCTACATCGAGCGGCTGATGGTGAAGCTGCCGAACACCGGCGCTTCGCGCTGGCCGTTGAACTCGCGCGTGCTGTGGTAACGCGCCGCAGCGAACTTCCAGCGTCCGTACATCACCGCCACGCCATAGCCGCCGTAGGCCACCACATGGCGCTTGTCCACACTGTGACTGTTGCGGAACGTGTTGCCATCCAGCGTGATGTCACGGATCACCCAGGCGGCGTCCGAGGTCGCGAACAGGTGCCAGGACCAGCCATTGGGACGGCCGCCGCGGGTCGGCGCAGTGTTCTCACCGGCCGGGCGCAGCGGCGTGCTGCCGAAGTCGTCCGGCAGCTTCCAGCCGAAGCGCACTTCACCGCCGAGATTGGCCTTGGTTTCCAGGTTGCCGATCGATCCACCGTAGTGGCTGATCGCGTCCCAACCCCAGCCGTCGGCATTGACGCTGGCATCGCCCGGCCAGCGGCGCATGCGCTCATGGGTCAGCATGAACAGCGGCTCGTTGTGCAGCTGGTTGTCCCAGCCCTTGAATTTCTCGTCGCCCAGCACTTCGTGCACGGCATTCTGCACCTGCTTGCCCTGTGCCCACGGGCCAACCACGCCCAGCGTCAGCTGGGTGGTCTGCAGGCGGTCGCCGCTGCGCGCATTGAAACCGAAGTTTGCGATCAGTACGCCGGCGTAAGGGCGGTCGTCCTCAATCAGGTCCCTGCGGCTGAAATCGGTCGGGGTGAAGATGCCCTGGCCGATGCTGAAGATCATGTTCTGCTGTTCGAACTTGCCCGGATGCAGCCCTTCCAGGTACTGGTTCACCCAGCGGGCCATGCGTGGCAGGCAGGGGTCGTCGGTGTAATCGACCAGATTGGGCGAGACCAGGGTCAACAGTGCACCATTGGTATAGCCCTGGTCCTGGTGGCGGCCGCCGAACAGGTCGTTGTCAACGCGGAAATTGACCTGCGGAGGGTGGTCGCGCATCGCGTCCGGGCCACATTGTTCGGCCGCCTGGGCGGCGAGGGGGAGGGCAGCAGCCAGCAGGCCGGACAGCCCGAGGGCTGCAAGGCGGCGTTGGGAAGGGGGGCTCATGTGGAGGTTTTTTCTGTCTGTCGTTATATGCCGCGACACGGTACTCGTGCGGGCGTGATGGAACGAGCGCGTTCGAATCACTTGTCTGTTCCGAAAACGACATTGTCTCGTGAAGACAATCCTGCACTGTCCTGCGGCGCCCCAAGGGGCAACGGCCAATGCTGAACGGCCGTTCAGCTGCAACGCAGCGACTCACCGGTGCACTGTTTGACGTTGATGAATACTCTTGGGTTTGTTGGCCTGCGGCCCGATAATGGGGGCATGGAAATCAAGTCCGACAACCCCGACCACGGCTTCCAGTTCCCCGGCCAGTTCGAGCTCAGTGCCATGGGCCCGGCCAACCGCGGCCTGGAACATGAGCTTCCCCGCCTGCTGCTGGCTGCCGGCATCGATGTGGTGAATGAACGCATCAGCTGGAAGCATTCCTCCAACGGCAAGTACGTGTCCGTGCGCATCGTGTTCAAGGCCGAGAGCCGCGAACAGTACGACCTGGCGCACCAGGCACTGCGCGACCACCCGGAAGTGAAGTGGACGCTGTAGCCGACAGCTGCCCGGCCGAAGCCGCCCCGGAAGACCGCGCGCCGCGCCCGGCGCTGGTCCGCGACCTCGGCCGCCAGGCCTATGAACCGGTGTGGCGCGCCATGCAGCGCTTCACCGACCAGCGCAGCGAGGCCGACGCCGATGAGCTGTGGGTGGTCGAGCACGACCCGGTATTCACCCTGGGCCAGGCCGGCAAGGACGAGCATGTGCTGGCGCCGGGCGAGATCCCGGTGCTGCACGTGGACCGCGGCGGCCAGGTGACCTATCACGGCCCCGGCCAGCTGGTGGTCTATCCGCTGCTGCGCCTGCCACGGCTGGGCATCGGTGTGCGCGACTACGTGTGCCGCATCGAGCAGGCCATCATCGATACCCTGGCCGAGTGGAACATCGGCGCCGAACGCCGCGAGGGCGCCCCGGGCGTCTATGTTGGTGGCGCCAAGATCGCCGCGCTCGGCATCCGCGTGCGCCGCGGCTGTACCTTCCATGGCCTGGCCTTCAACGTGGCCATGGACCTGGAACCTTTCCACCGTATCAACCCCTGTGGCTATCAGGGGTTGCAGGTGACCTCGGTAGTAGACTTGGGCGGGCCCTCCGGGATGGAGGCCGTCAAGCCGGTGCTGCTGGACCACCTGGCCCGCCAGTTCGGCCTGCTGCTGCAGCCCACGCCCGAACTGCCTGATCTTTCTGCGGCCGCCTGACCGCCCCCCGGAACTGCCATGACTGAAACCACCGCCCGTTCCATTCCCCTGCAGATCGTGCAGGGCGACTCTCCGTCCGCCGCGCCGTTGCAGGCCGGGGTCAAGCAGCTGGGCGGTGACAAGATCAACCGCTCGCCGGTGCAGTTCGCCGACGCGCCGGTACTGCGCAAGCCGTCCTGGATCCGCGTGCGCATTCCTTCGGGCAATGCCGTGCAGAACCTGAAGGCCAAGCTGCGCGAGAACCGCCTGGTGACGGTGTGCGAGGAAGCCAGCTGCCCGAACATCCACGAGTGCTTCGGCCACGGCACGGCAACGTTCATGATCCTCGGCGAGGTCTGCACCCGCCGCTGCTCGTTCTGCGACGTGGCCCACGGCCGCCCGAAGCCGCCGGATGCCAACGAACCGGCCAGCCTCGGCCAGACCGTGGCCGACATGGGGCTGAAGTACGTGGTGGTGACCAGCGTCGACCGCGATGACCTGCGCGACGGCGGTGCCCAGCACTTCGTCGACTGCATCAGCGCCATCCGCGAGAAGTCGCCGGGCACCCGCATCGAAGTGCTGACCCCGGACTTCCGCGGCAAGGGCCGCATGGAGCGCGCGCTGGAGATCCTGGCGCAGAACCCGCCGGATGTGTTCAACCACAACATCGAGACCGTGCCGGACCTGTACCGCAACGTGCGCCCGGGTGCGGACTACCAGTGGTCGCTGAACCTGTTGAAGAACTTCAAGGCGCAGCACCCGGACGTGCCGACCAAGAGCGGCATCATGCTGGGCCTGGGCGAAGAGTTCGAACAGATCAAGGCCACCCTGCGTGACCTGCGCGCGCACGACGTGGACATGATCACCATCGGCCAGTACCTGCAGCCGACCGCGCACCACCACCCGGTGCTGAAGTACTGGACCCCCGAGGACTACAAGGCGCTGGAAGACTACGGCTACGAGCTGGGCTTCAGCCACGTGGCGTCCGGCCCGATGGTGCGCTCGTCGTACCACGCCGACGTGCAGGCCAAGGGCGCCGGGGTCTCCTGACGCCCCAGGCGGGCGCGGCCCGCCACCTTCGGTGGGTGCGAACCTTGGTTCGCACGCCTTTGCCTGCTGTAGAGCCGAGCCCATGCTCGGCTTGCTTGCTGGCGGCCTGCCGAGCAAGGGCTCTGCCGTGCCTTCGCCTGCATTCACAATTTGCTACACCGGCCCGGCTAGGCTGGTTTTCCACCGAGCGCGGCCGGGTGACAAACCCGGCAACTTTCGGCACTGTCGTGGTGTCTTAACACCCCGCAGTCTCCCCCTTGGCAAGGCGCCTCCGAGCACGTCAATGAAATTCAAAGCCCCCGCATTCCTGATGGCCCTGGCGCTGGTCGCGCCGCTGGCGCTGGCGGCCAAGGCCGATTCGCCGGCATTGCCCGCTGCGGCAACCGCCGATCAGGTGACCACCTCCAAGCTGGTGTACGGCCTGCTGTCCGACAGCCGTTACGCCTATCGCCCGCGTGCGCTGGACGAGGCCACCTCCAAGGACGTGTTCAAGCGCTACCTGGAGACGCTGGACGGCGGCAAGCAGTACTTCACCCAGGCCGACGTGGCGCGCTTCGCGCCGTTCGAAGCCAACATTTCCTCGGCCATCCGTGGCGGCGAGCTGGAGCCGGCGTTCCAGGTGTTCGCGGTCTACAAGCAGCGCGTCGGCGAACGCGTGGCCTACGCGCGCAAGCTGCTCAAGCAGGAGCCGGATTTCACCACCGACGAGCGCTTCGAATACGACCGCAAGAAGGTGCCGTGGGCGGCCAGCAGCGCCGAACTGGACGAGCTGTGGCGCAAGTCGGTGAAGAACGACTGGCTGCGCCTGAAGCTGGCTGGCAAGAAGCCGGATGACATCCGCAAGACGCTGGACAAGCGCTACGCGACGCTGGAGAAGTCGGTCAACGAGCTGAAGGGCGAAGACGTCTTCCAGTTCTTCATGAACTCGTACACCAGCGCGGTTGATCCGCACACCGATTACTTCACCCCGCGCACCGCCGAGAACTTCAACCAGGCGATGTCGCTGTCGCTGGAAGGCATCGGTGCGCAGCTGCAGCGCCAGGACGACGTGGTGGTGATCCGCGAGATCATCGCCGGTGGTCCGGCCGCCGTGGATGGCACGCTGAAGCCGGGTGACCGCATCGTCGGCGTTGGCCAGGGCAAGTCCGGTCTGGTCGAGGACGTGATCGGCTGGCGCATCGACGATGTCGTGGCCAAGATCCGCGGCGCCAAGGACACCCAGGTCAAGCTGGAATTCATTCCGGCCGCCGAAGGTGCCGACGGCAAGCACCACACCCTGGTGCTGACCCGGCAGAAGGTGCGCCTGGCCGAACAGGCCGCCAAGGGCGAGACCATGACCATTCCGGCCGCCAACGGCGAGCCGGCACGGAAGATCGGCGTGATCAAGCTGCCGACCTTCTACCAGGACTTCGAAGGCCGTCGCCGCAATGCCGCCGACTATGCCTCGGCTACCCGCGACGTGGCCAAGCTGCTGGCTGGTTTCAAGAACGACAAGCTGGACGGCGTGGTGCTGGACCTGCGCAACAACGGTGGTGGTTCGCTGGATGAAGCCATTGAACTGACTGGTCTGTTCATCGAGCAGGGCCCGGTGGTGCAGGTGCGCGAGTCCGGTGGCCGCGTCACCGTCAACAGCGACCGCAACCAGGGCGTGGCATGGGATGGCCCGCTGGCGGTGCTGATCAACCGCGGTTCGGCCTCGGCTTCGGAAATCTTTGCCGGTGCCATCCAGGATTACGGACGTGGCCTGGTGATCGGTGAGACCAGCTTCGGCAAGGGTACCGTGCAGAACATCGTCGACCTGGACCGTTGGCCGAGTGGCGAGACCCAGCGCTTCGGCCAGGTGAAGCTGACCATCGCCCAGTTCTTCCGCATCAGCGGCAGCAGCACCCAGCACAAGGGTGTGGTGCCGGACCTGGCCTTCCCGGCCAGCGTCGATGCCACCGAATTCGGCGAGAGCACCTACGACAACGCGCTGCCGTGGACCCGCATCGCCGCCGTGCCGCACACCCAGTACGGCAACTTCGCGCCGCTGCTGCCGAAGCTGGAAACCCGCCATGACGCGCGCATCGCCGCCGACAAGGAATTCCAGTGGTGGAACGAGGACGTGCAGCAGTTCCGCACCGAGGCCGCGAAGAAGTACATCTCGCTCAACGAGGCCACCCGCCGCGCCGAGCGTGAGCGCCAGGACACCCAGCGCAAGGAGCGCCAGGCGATGCGCAAGGAACTGGGCCTGGCCCTGGACCCGCTGGCCGATGACAGCAACGACGACGGCCTGACTGGCAACGAGCGCGACATCGTCAAGGATGCAGCGCGCGAGAAGGCCGCCGAGAAGCGTCCGGACCCGCTGCTGCGCGAGTCGGCCTCGATCCTGGCCGATGCGGTGAACCTGCTGGCCAATGATCGCCCGCTGTCGGCGCAGGTGCTGCCGCAGTCGACCGGCGCTGGTCGCTGGGCCGACTGAGCCGGCGACGGCATGTGATACCCGAGGGGCCGGCATTGCCGGCCCTTCTGCGTAAAAGGGGACGGAGGGGATTAAGTCGTTTGTGGCACAAGCGACTTAATCCCCTCCGTCCCCTTTTCTGTGCATGAACCGGCAGCAACGGGGTGGCTCGGTCACGCCGGTTTCGACCTGCCGCACACGGCCGCAGGACTACCCTTGGCGGTACCGTCCTCGCAGGAGTACCCATGCGGGCCTCCCGTCTTTCCAGTGCTGCCGTGGCGCTCGCCAGCGCCCTGATCCTGTCGGCCTGTGGTGGCCGCGCCGCCGACAGCACGTTGCTGCGCGAATCCTTTGATTCCGGCGACACCTTCTCGCGCACCGTCGATGGCCGTCCCGGTGACGCCTGCGAGGCCGCGCGGCGCACCCTGCTCAGCCAGGGCTACGCCATCGCCCGCTCCGACGAGGCACAGGTGGAGGGCAACAAGAATTTCCAGCCACGCGAGGACGACCACGAGCAGCTGGTGCTGCGCATCTCCTGCGCGCCGCGTGGCAGCCAGACGCTGGTGTTCGTCAGCGCGGTGCAGGACCGCTACGCGCTGAAGAAGAGCCCGACGTCGGCCAGCGTGGGCGTGGGTGCATTGGGCTCGGTGTCGCTGCCGTTCGGCAGCAATGACGATTCGCTGGTGAAAGTGGCCAGCAGCACCGTCACCGATGCCGGGTTCTATCAGCGCTTCTTCCAGCGCCTGCAACAGTACCTGCCGGCGGATGCCGGCAAACCCGCGCCGCCCGCGCCTGCATCGTCCGAGCCCGCACCGGCCCGCAGCACGGATCAAGGGTGATCGTGCGCGGCAGGTTGATGGGCGTGGCACTCCTGCTGATGCCCGCGCTGGGCATTGCGTCCGCAACGCCGGACTGCACGCAGGGCCTGCTGCAGCGGCTGGGATGGCGCTTTGACGAGGTCACGGCCGGTGCACCACAGGTGCACGGCGGCCCGGTGTGTACACGTGCCTCGCTGGCTGAAGCACAGGCGGCAGGCGATCTGCGCGTGGGGTGGCCGGCCGGAATGTCCGCTGCAGCACGCCAGGCGTTGCTGCAACAATTGCTGGACGATCCGGCCACGGTCTGTGCCTATGCGTTCCAGCTGGGCGCAGCCACGCAACGTGCGGCCTCGGCACTGCAGGACAATCCCACCTTCCGCTTCTCCGGCCCGCAGCTGGGCTGGATCGGCTTCGGCCTGCAGGGCCCACGCGCGCAAGGCTGGCAGCGCACGCGCAGTTTCGGTCGTGGCTTCGTGCCGAGCGCGGGCAACAGTCATGCACTGGAGGCGTTCTACAGCGGTGCCGTGCGCGCCGAATGCGGGGTCGGCCGCCAGGTCGCGCAGTTGGCCACGCAACGAGAGCTGTATGGCGATGCCGCGTTCGATACGGAGTTCGCAGCGGATGAACTGTCGATCGGCACCTTCCTCGCCCTGCATGACACCGACAGCATCCTGCTCGGCGCACATGCAGGCGACTTCTTCGCCGATGGCAAAGCGGTGCGCACCTCGGCGATGGGACGGCAGGCCTTCGTCGGCGTGCCCGGTTTCATCGAACATGTGTACGACAAGAGCACGCTGGACGATCTGAGCAACCAGGCCGAGAACTTCGTGGTGGTCGATGTGGGTGCAGACGCTGCGCAGGCACTGGCGATGCACGGTGGGCTGGCCTGGTACGACCAGCGCAATGTCGAACTCTGGAAACTCGCGCAGGGCATCCCGCGCATCGGCCAGCGCTACTTCGAGCGCCTGCTGTTCGAGCGCGATCCCAACCTTCGTGCACGGCTGGAACCGCGCTACCACGCCACGCTGGAACGCATGGACCAGCTGCTGGACGATCCGTTCTACCAGCAGTTCGTGATCTATGTGCACCCACGCGGTATACGTCCCATCGGCTACCACGTCGCCCGCCTGCTTGATCGCAACCCGCGAACGCCGTTTTCGATCGACCTGGCGGTGCACAATCTGCATACCACGCTCTACCGGCGTTGGCGCGAGGCGCAGCTGCGCCACTGCGCGGCTACCGGCAGGCCAGGCAGCCTGACCCTAGACCCCAACTGAAGGTGAAACAATGGACATTGCAATGATCGGCCTCGGCCGCATGGGCGCCAACATGGCCCAGCGCCTGCATCGTGGCGGCCACCGCGTGGTCGGCTACGACCCGGGCGAAGGCGCCCGCCAGCGCGCCGCCGAGGCTGGCCTGGAGGTGGTTGATTCGCTGGCCGCCGCGGTTGCCGCGCTGCCGGTGCCGCGCGTGGTGTGGCTGATGGTGCCGGCCGGCGAAACCGTCGACCAGACCCTGGGCCAGCTGACCCCGCACCTGGCCGAAGGTGACATCGTCATCGACGGCGGCAACTCCAACTACCAGGACTCGATCCGCCGCGCCAAGGCCCTGGCCGAAGACGATCTGGGCTACGTCGACTGCGGCACCAGCGGTGGCGTGTGGGGCCTGCAGGAAGGCTACAGCCTGATGGTCGGTGGTGAAGCGTCGGTGGTGGAGCAGATCGCACCGCTGCTGCGCACGCTGGCACCGGCCGAAGACCGCGGCTGGGCGCGTGTCGGCCCGTCTGGGGCTGGCCACTTCACCAAGATGGTCCACAACGGCATCGAATACGGAATGATGCAGGCCTACGCCGAAGGCTTCGCGCTGATGGAGCGCAAGCAGGAAATGGAACTGGACCTGGCCCAGGTCGCCGACGTCTGGCGCCACGGCAGCGTGGTGCGTTCGTGGCTGCTGGACCTGAGCACCGAAGCCCTCAAGCGCAATCCCTCGCTGGATGGCATCGCCCCGTACGTGGAGGACTCCGGTGAAGGCCGCTGGACGGTCGCCGAAGCCATCGCGCTGGACGTGCCGGCACCGGTGATCACCCTGTCGCTGCTGGAACGCCTGCGGTCGCGCGAATCGAATTCGTTCACCGATCGCCTGCTGTCGGCGATGCGCAATGAATTCGGCGGCCACGCCATCAAGAAGTCGTAAGCACTGCGGTGGGGTCAGAGCCCTTCGGCGTTGCCGAAGGGATCCGACCCCAAGCAGATCGGGGTCGGATCCCTTTCCGCAGGAAAGGGCTCTAAACCCATGCAGCCAGTCGAGCACGGTTCGACTCTAGAAGAGCCGTTTCCGATCGTTTCCACGTCGATGTGTCGACCAAGGTCGACACCTACCGTCGGGCGCTGGAATCTGTCGAAGGTGGGGTGGGGCCGGTTGCGGGGGCGTGAGCGCCATGGGCCCGAGGCATGCCTCGGGCGGGTTGGGCAGGACGCCCAACCCCGGTCTTGCCGTGTGCGCAGGACAGCGCACACGAGCAAGGCGCGACCGAGCCTACATGGACGTATTTACGGCGTCCCCCGCAACCGGACCCATCCCGCCATCTCACGGATAGCTTGCTTTTGTCGTTGACGTTGACGTTGCCGTTGATTCGGCAGGTGCAGGGCGCAGCCCTGCCGGTCACCCCAACGCGATTCGCCGCCCTTCGCGCGCGCTGTCCATGCCGGCCTGCAGCAACCGCATCAACTGCAGTGCCTGCACCGGACTGACCGTCGGCTCGCCATCGCCGTGCATCGCCGCCGCAAACTGCGAATACAGCCGCCGGTAGTCGCCCGGCAGGTTGTCCACGGTACTGCGCTGCACATTGTCCTCTGCATCGCAGCGCACCAACTCGCCGTGCCGTGGGTCGATGCCCCAGCCCGGCGCCCCTGGCGCAACACCGCGCCGCAGCTGTGCCTCCTGCACGTCCAGCCCATGCTTGATCCAGCTGCCACGACTGCCATGCACACTGAAGTGCGGCGTGGGGGCCGCCACCAGCGAACCGGCATGCACGATCGCGCGATGCCACGGGTAGTGCAGTACCGCGTGGAAGTAATCGATGCCGCTGCCGCCTTCGCGCTGCACGGCCAGATCGGCATCGATCGCCTCGGGCCAGCCGAACAGCGCCAGCATCTGGTCCAGCAGATGCGGGCCAAGGTCGTACCACAGGCCACTGCCCGGGCCGTCCTGTTCGCGCCAGCGGTCGCGCACCTGCGGCCGGTAGCGGTCGAAGTGCGCGTGGCACTCGGCCACGTCACCGAGCGTGCCTTCGGCCAGCAGCGCCTGCAGGGTGAGGAAATCCGCATCGAAACGCCGGTTCTGGAACACGGTGGCGATGCGTCCGGCATCACGTGCCGCAGCCAGCACCGCTACGGCTTCAGCGACATCCAGCGCGAACGGCTTGTCGACCAGCACATGCTTGCCCGCGGCCAATGCCGCGATCGCCAGCGGTGCATGTTGTGCGTTCGGTGTGGCGATCACCACCGCGTCCACCGCCGGGTCGTCGAACACCTCCTGCGGCGTGGCGCGCACGTGCACGTCGCTGAACGCGCGCAGCAACGTGTCGCGCTGCGAACTGACGATGCTGTGCAGCACCAGGCCCGGCGTGTGCTGGATCAGCGGCGCATGGAAGACGCGGCCGGCGAAGCCGTAGCCGATCAGGGCCAGTTGCAGGTCGGGGCGCATGAGAGGCCTCCGGCAGTGGGAAGGGCAGGGTAAACGAGGACTGCTGGCAGTCCAAAACTGAACCGTTGCCGTTGGAAACGTTTCGATTCACGGCGGCATGACCGCAACGCCACGCCTGCTCTACGGCCGCGTGTCCAGACTGGCAGCACATCCCGAAGGAGTACGACACGATGAGCAATACCACCCGCACGCTGATTGCTTCCGCCCTGACCCTGGGCCTGGCGCTGTCCTCCTCGGCTGCGTTCGCCAAGGATCCGGCCGCGAAGAGCCCGCCGACCAGCACCCATCCGGCAACCCATGCCGATCGCCATGACTCCAACGAGCCGGTGACCGATACCTGGATCACCACCAAGGTGAAGGCCGATCTGCTGGCCAGCAGCAACGTTCCGGGCACTGAAATCAAGGTGGAAACCGTGAACGGCGTGGTCAGCCTGAGCGGTGCCGTGGCCACCCAGGCTGAGAAGGACAAGGCGGTCACCACCGCCAAGGGCATCAAGGGCGTGACTCGCGTCGATGCCGCTGCATTGAAGGTCAGCGCTGCTGCCAAGCGCTGACCCCGGTGGGCGCCCCAGGCGGGGCGCCCACCCCCTGTGGAGCCGAGCCATGCTCGGCTCCACAGGAAATGTCGTAACCCGTTCAGGCAACCGCGCTGGAAGCCCCAGACTTGTGACCGCCTGCGCTATATTGCCGGTTCCGCCGCAACCGGGCTCGTCCCGGACAACGCTTCGCGGCTGTGCTGACGAGGAACTATGGCGCTGGTTTTCAGTGACGACATCTGGGACCGTTGGCGATTGCCAGCCTTGGCGCTGGCCGCCGCCGCGATCATCGTGGTGCCGTGGTTGACCCTGCGCAAACTGCAGCAGGACAACGAACAGGCGATGGCCTGGGTCAATCACACCCAGGCCGTCGGCGTAGCCTTGCAGCAGCTGCAGGCGGACGTACGCGATGTCGAGTCGGCGGCGCTGACGCTGTCCAAGGGTGTGGACGCGCCGGGGCTGCGCGAGCGCATGGCCAAGGCCAACGACATTCCCGGGCGCCTGGCCGAACTGGGCCGGATGACCCGCGACAATCCTGACCAGCTGATCCGCATCGGCCGTATCGAGTCGATGCTGGAAGGGCGCATGGCGCTTGCCCGTGAGCTGGCCAAGTCTGAGCCCAACAGTGATCAGCGCGGGCTGGTGAAGGACCTGAGCACGCGCTATCCGATTCGCGGCCTGGTTGAAGAACTGCAGGCCAGCGAGCAGAAACTGCTGACCCTGCGTGCGGAGCAGGCTGCGCGCCAGCGCAAGCAGACCGAGCTGGTGTCGTGGAGTTCGCTGGTGATCCAGCTGGCGCTGCTCGGCCTGGTGTTGTGGCTGCTGCAGCGGCAGATCGGCCGTCGCCTGCATGCCGAACGGCAATCACTGCGCGCGGCGGCACGTGCCGCGTCGGTACTGCAGACGGTGCGCGAACCGATCGTGCTGCTTGACCGTGACCTGCGTGTACAGCTGCACAACCCTGCCTTCGCCGAGCTGTACGGGCTGCAGGACGAACGTGCCGATGGCCTGCTGCTGGAATCCGTCGGTGATGGTGCGTGGAAGGACACGGTGGTGCGTCAGCGCCTGTCCGACGTGCTCTCGCGTGGTCGGGAGCTGTGGGACTTCGAGCACGAGCAGCGCACTGCCGATGGCATGGCGCGTTACATGCTGCTCAATGCGCGGCGCATGCCGCTGCCGGATACCGATGATGAAGTGGTGCTGCTGACGGTCAGTGACGTGACCATGCAACGTGCGGTTCAGCTGCGCGTGGAAGAGCTGAATCGCCAGCTGGAAGGCAAGGTGGCCCAGGTGTCCGAGGTCAACCGTGAGCTGGAGGCCTTCAGCTACTCGGTGTCGCACGACCTGCGCGCACCGCTGCGCCACGTGGCCGGTTTCTCCGACAAGCTGTCGCGCCACCTCGGCGACGCTGCCGACGACAAGAGCCGCCATTACCTGGAAGTGATCTCCAGTTCGGCCCGTCGCATGGCGGCACTGATCGACGACCTGCTGGTCTACTCGCGGCTGGGCCGCGCGGCGATGCGCCAGCAGGCGGTGGACATGCAGTCGCTGGTGGCCGATACCCGTGCGATGCTCGATTCCAACCTGCAGGCGGAGGCCGAAAGCAGCGGCCACGCGCACCAGGTGGAGTGGAGCATCGCGCCGCTGCCGATCGTGGTGGCGGACGAGAACATGATCCGCCAGGTCTGGCTGAACCTGCTCGGCAATGCGGTGAAGTACTCGGGCAACCGCGAGCCGGCGAAGATCCGCGTGGATTACCAGCCGCAGCCCGATGGCGGTCATCAGTTCACGGTCAGCGACAATGGTGCAGGCTTTGACATGGCCTACGCCGGCAAGCTGTTTGGTGTGTTCCAGCGCCTGCACAAGGCCAGTGACTACCCGGGTACCGGCATCGGCCTGGCCAGCGTGCGCCGCGTGCTGACCCGCCATGGCGGCCGTATCTGGGCCGAGGCCGAACCGGACGTCGGCGCCACCTTCCACTTCTACCTGCCTCCCGCGATCGATGCGGACAAACAAGGGCCTTCTGCATGACCACTCTGCGCACCATTCTTCTCGCCGAAGACAGCCCGGCTGATGCCGAAATGGCGATCGACGCCCTGGAAGAGGCGCGTCTGGCCAATCCCATCGTGCACGTCGAAGACGGCGTGGAAGTGATGGACTACCTGTTGCGCCGTGGTGCCTTCGCCAATCGCGAGGAAGGCCTGCCGGCGGTGCTGTTGCTGGACATCAAGATGCCGCGCATGGATGGGCTGGAAGTGCTGCGGCAGATCCGCGAGCACGAAGAACTCAAGCGCCTGCCGGTGGTGATCCTGTCGTCCTCACGGGAGGAAAGCGACCTGGCCCGCAGCTGGGACATGGGCGTGAACGCCTATGTGGTCAAGCCGGTCGACGTGGACCAGTTCTTCGGCGCGGTGCAGACCCTGGGCAAGTTCTGGGCGTTGATCAACCAGGCACCGGAACTCGAGTGAGCCCATGCCCCTGACCGGTCCCGCCCTGGGGGCGCTGCGCATCCTGCTGGTGGAAGACTCACCGGAAGATGCCGAGCTGATGTCTGAACAGATGCTCGACGCGGGCCTGGAAGCCCGCTTCGAGCGTGTCGAGAGCGAGGCCGAACTACGCCAGGCACTGGCCAGGTTCCAGCCGGACATCGTGCTGTCCGACCTGAGCATGCCGGGGTTCTCCGGTGATGACGCGCTGCGCATCGTGCGCGAGACCTCGCCGGAAGTGCCCTTCATCTTCGTCTCCGGCACCATGGGTGAGGAGAACGCAGTGGCGGCGCTGCAGAAGGGCGCCAACGATTACATCATCAAGCACCTGCCGGCGCGCCTGCCGTCGGCGGTGGCGCGTGCGATCCGCGATGCACGCAGCGCGGTGGAGCGTGCACGGGTGGAAACCGAACTGATGCGCGCGCAGCGCCTGGAAAGCCTGTCGCTGCTTGCCGCCGGCCTCAGCCATGACCTGCGCAACATCCTGCAGCCGTTGCTGATCATGCCGGACCTGCTGAAGGCGCGTACCGAGGATCCGCAGCTGCACCATCTGGCCGATGTCATCGCCGAGTGCGGCCGGCGTGGCCACGAGATGGCCGAATCAATGCTGTCGTTCGTGCGCGGTTCGCGCAAGCCGAGCGAGCGCATCGAGATCGATGGCCTGTTCGATGCGGTGGCGCTGCTGTTGCGCAGCAACGTGCCCGATGCCGTGCGCCTGGAACTGCAGGTGCAGGACGAAGGCCTGGTGGTCGACGCCAACTACACCGAACTGCAGCAGGTGATGCTGAACCTGGCGCTCAACGCGATCCAGGCGATGCCCAATGGCGGCCGCCTGAGCCTGACCGCCAGCCATGCCGGCCAGCGCGATGGCGTGGACTGGATGCACATCCGGGTCGCCGACGAAGGCATCGGCATGGATGCGGACACGCTGTCGCACCTGTTCAATCCGTTCTTCACCACCAAGGCCGATGGCACGGGCCTGGGCCTGATTTCCTGCAAGCGCATCGTTGAAGGCGCCGGCGGCAGCATCCACGTCAGCAGCCAGCCGGGGCAGGGCACCTGCTTCGAACTGCGGCTGCCGATGCACGAGGCCATCGATGGCAGCGAGCCGATCGAGCAGCTGGTGGCGCTGGGCAGCGGCCAGTCGATCCTGGTGGTCGATGGCGAAGCCACGCGCCTGTCGCTGCTCGGCAACGCGCTGTCCAGCCAGGGCTACCAGTTGCAGCTGGCCTCCGATGGCCCGGCGGCGCTGCGCTGGATGCAGCAGGAGGCGATGCCGGCGCTGGTGATTGCCGATGCTGGCTCCAAGCTGCTGCCGGCCAGCCAGCTGCTGGGCGAGATGGCGACGTTGGGCTATCGCGGCCCCGCGCTGGTGCTGGAGGATGCGGCAGTGACGGTACCGGCCGATACGTTCCCTGCGGGTGTCGAGGTGCATGTGCTGCACAAGCCGCTGCAGATGCAGCAGGTCTTCCGCGCGGTGGCCGAAGCGCTGGGCTGATGCCGCGGTAGTGCCGGCCGCTGGCCGGCATCCGCGTGCGGTGGGATCACTGCGGTTGCCGGCCAGCGGCCGGCACTACCGGTCCAGGGTTTCCCAGGGGAACCGTGGCAGCGCATCCACCGCCTGTTCCAACCGCCGCGACCAGTTCTGGTGGATGTCTGCATACAGCGCTGAATCCGCGCCCAGCCGCAGCTGCTGGCCGATGCGCAACTCGCCGTCGCGCAGCAGCGCCAGGTCGATCGGCAGGCCCACCGACAGGTTGGAACGGATGGTGGAGTCCAGCGAGACGATGGCCGTGCGCGCGGCATCCTCCAGGTGTGTGGCCGGGCTGAGGATGCGGTCGAGGATCGGCTTGCCGTACTTGGATTCACCGATCTGCAGGTACGGCGTCTCCGGCGAGGCGGCGATGGCGTTGCCGAGCGGATAGATCATGTACAGCCCGGGGCGCTCGCCGGCGATCTGGCCGCCGAAGATCAGCGTGGCCTGGGTATTGACCCCATCGTGGCCATGTTCGCTGTGGTTGCTGTGCACCTGGCTGTCCACCAGCAGCTGGCCGACGTACTCGGCGGCTTCGAACAGGTGGGTTATGTCGCGCAGGTTGGGCGCGCGCCCTTCGTCGGCATCGCGCCCCAGGCGCGACACCAGCAGCTGGGTGGTGGCCAGGTTGCCAGCCGCCATCAGCACGTAGGCTGCCTGGCCGGGGTACTCGAACACGTGCAGCTTGCGGTGCACGCGCACATCGTCCAGCGAGGCATTGGTCCGGGTGTCGGCAGCGAAGACCAGGCCTTCGTCCACCTCGATTCCAACGCAATAGGTCATGTCGGTGCCCTATCATGTGCGTCCCGGATTGTAGGCAGGCCGCCGTGACGACGGCATGTCCACGCCCCCCAAGTGCCGTCACCTGAACCGCATGACCACCGTGCTCCTGAGCCTGGGCAGCAACGTCCAGCCCCGTCGCTACCTCCACGCCGCGGTGGCGGCCCTGCGCGAGCGCTTCGGCGCGCTGCAGGTGTCGCCCGCCTACCGTACCGCCGCGGTCGGCTTCGATGGCCCGGCCTTCCTCAACAATGCGGTGGCGATCGAAACCGACCTGCCGCTGCAGGAACTGGACGACTGGCTGCATGCGCTGGAAGACGCACACGGCCGCGACCGTAGCGGGCCGCGCTTCTCCGACCGGACCCTGGACATCGACGTGGTGTTCTACGGGGATCTGGTGGTGGAAGGTCCCGGCCACCTGCGCATTCCGCGCCCGGAGCTGAAGCATGCCTTCGTGCTGAAGCCGCTGGCCGACATCGCGCCGGGCTTCATCGACCCGGTCAGCGGGCAGGACCTGGCCACGTTGTGGCGTGCGCACAGACAGTTTGGCGAGACGTTCGAGGTGGTGGACCTGGAATGAGGGTGGTTGCCGGCCAGCGGCCGGCACTACCGGTAGTGCCGGCCGCTGGCCGGCAACATTTCAACTGACCGTACGCCCGCCATCCACGCGCAGGGTATGGCCAGTGACGAAGCTGGCTTCGGCCACCAGCCAGTACACCGCCTCGGCGATCTCCTCGACGGTGCCGATCCGCGCCAGCGGTGTACGCGCCAGCAGCGCTTCGCGGGCGAAATCGTCCTTGCCCTGTTCCGGCCACAGGATCGCCCCCGGCGCTACCGCATTGACCCGCACCTTCGGCGCCAGCTCCAGCGCCAGCGAGCGGGTGGCCATCTCCAGCGCGGCCTTGGCCATGGTGTAGGCGATGTGGTCGCGCATCGGGTCGGTGCCGTGCAGGTCGGTCAGGTTGACGATGCAGCCCTGCTGGCGGCGCAGGTAGGGCGCCGCCGCCTGTGACAGCAGCAGCGGCGCACGTGCATTGACCGCATACAGCTCGTCCATCGCTTCGGCGGTGACCTGGCCGAGCGGGGTGGGGAAGAAGTTGGAGGCGTTGTTGACCAGCGCATCCAGCCGGCCGAAGTGGGTGGCGGCCTGTTCCACCAGGTCGGCCAGGGCGTCGGCGTCACGCAGGTCGGCCTGCAGGGCCAGCACGCTGCCGGGGCGCACGTTGTCGAAATCGAACGCGGCCTGCTGCAGCTCGGCGCTGGAGGTGTTGGCGTGCAGCACCACCGACCAGCCACAGGCATGGAACTGGCGGGCGATGGCCGCACCGATCCGGCGCGCGCTGCCGGTGATCAGGACCACGGGGTGGGTGTCGCTCATCGAGGGTCCTCCAAGGCTCGGCTATCCTGTGCACCATTGTCACCGCATTCGAAGACGCCATGCAGCCCACCTTCCCCCTGCCCGAAGCCGATGCCCTGGCCCACAGCGACCAGCTGGCCGCCGCCCTGCGCGCCGAAATCCTTGCGCAGGGCGGGGCGATGCCGTTCTCCCGCTTCATGGAGCTGTGCCTGTACACCCCCGGCTGGGGCTATTACAGCGCCGGCGCCAGCAAATTCGGCGGTAGTGGCGACTTCACCACCGCGCCCGAGCTCGGCAGCCTGTTCGCCGGCAGCGTGGCCAATGCGCTGGCGCCGGTGTTCGCCCAGTTGGGCGCGCAGGCGCGGATGCTGGAACTGGGCGGCGGAACCGGCGCCTTCGCCGAAGCCGTGCTGCTGCGCCTGGCCGAGCTCGACGCGCTGCCGTCGCGGTACGCCATCCTCGAACCCAGCGCCGACCTGCGTGAGCGCCAGCAGCTGCGCCTGCAGCAGAACCTGCCGGCCGAGCTGGCCGCACGCGTGGACTGGGTCGACCGCCCGTTCGAAGAGGACTGGGAGGGCGTGGTGTTCGCCAACGAGGTGATCGACGCATTGCCGACCCCGCGCTTCCTGATCCGGGATGGCGAGGTCTACGAGGAAACCGTGGAGCTGGATGCCGAAGGCAACTTCATCCGCGGCGCGCAGCCGGCCGACATCCTGCTCAACGGCGCAGTGCGCCATATCGAGCGCTACCTGGAAAAACCCTTCGCCGAGGGCTACCGCTCCGAGGTGCTGCCGCAGCTGCCGTACTGGCTGCAGGCGGTGGCCGGCGGCCTGCAGCGCGGCGCGATGCTGTTCGTCGATTACGGCTACAACCGCGGCGAGTTCTACCAGCACGACCGCGACGATGGCACCGTGCGCGCCTTCTACCGCCATCACGTGCATAACGACGTGCATCGTTGGCCGGGCCTGCAGGACATCACGGCGTCGGTGGATTTCACCGCCATGGCCGAGGCCGGCATGCACGGTGGCTTCGAGCTGGCCGGCTACTGCAGCCAGGCCAGTTTCCTGCTCGGCAACGGGCTGGACCAGGTGCTGCTGCTGGCCGAGGAACGCACCGATGAAGTGGGCCGCATCCAGCTGCGCGACCAGGTGAAGAAGCTGACCCTGCCGACCGAAATGGGCGAGCGCTTCCAGGCCATCGGCCTGCAGCGCGGCGTCGACTTCGAACCGGCCTTCGAGCTGGGTGACCTGAGCTGGCGCCTGTGAGCGCGGCGTTGCCGGTGATCAAGCCGCTGCGTCGGCCACGGTTGTGGACCGTACTGTGGGCGACGGCGGTGCTGCTGGTGATCGTGGTCTGCCTGATTCCGCCGCCGCCGATTCCGCTGCCGGAAAACAGCGACAAGGGCGAGCACTTCCTCGCCTACTTCATCCTGGCGGGCAGCGCGGTGCAGCTGTTCCGGCGCGGACGTCCGCTGCTGTGGGTGGGCGTGGGTCTGGTGCTGATGGGGATCGGCATCGAGTTCGCGCAGGGCGCGCTGACCAGCAACCGCACCGCCGACCCGATGGATGCGCTGGCCAACACGATCGGCGTGCTGGTCGGTCTGGCTACGGCACTGACCCCGCTGCGCGATCTGCTGCTGCGCTGGCGCGGGTAAAGGCGTGCCAACCAAGGTTGGCACCCACCTGTAGATCCACGCCATGCGCGGATGGAATCCGTAGATCCACGCCATGCGTGGCCATGCGTGGATGAGCTGCCCGGGGTGCCGACCAAGTTCGGCACCCACCATGACAGACCTGTCATTACTTCCCCAGCGTGACCTCATCCAGCACCCACATCGCCGGGCGCGTATCGCCGGTGAAGTTGATGCACAGGTCACCCGTGCCCTGGGTGTCCTTCGGCAGCGTGGCCTTCAGCGTCACGAAGCCATCGGCATCGGGCTTGGCCGGCAACGCTACTTCAGCCAGCACCTTGCCGCTGCAGTCGCCACGACGCACCTGCATCTCGCCGCGCGCGCGCTTGGCCTTCTCGAAACGGCGCTTGGGTTCGTCGTGGGCCAGCTGGAAGTAGTACGGGATGCGACCTGCACGCACTTCCACGCTGCCGATGCCGTCCAGCTGCGCCTGCGGCCAGCGCCAGCACGGCTGGAAGATGTCCACGTTGAACACCGCACGGGGGCCCTCGCGTGGGCCATCGTCTTCCAGGCGCAGCACCAGCCCCTTCTTGCCCACGCAGCTGAGCAGTTCATCGCTGCGGCGGCTGAGCAGCGATTGTGCGCTGAAGTCCGCGACCGTCGGCTTCGCCGCCAGCATCTGGCCCTGGTAGAACGCGGCGGCCTGCACGGCGGCGGGCAGCTGCGCCGTCAGCGGCTGCTGGTACAGCGGCGACTGCGCGGTCACCGGCTGGCCATCGGTGCTGTAGCGCACTTCATAGCCCAGCGGATTGGCCAGCGACACGGTCACCGTGTTCTTCGCGCGATCATCGGTGTAGTCCACGCCTACTTCGAACGGAGTCTGCGCATAGGCCAGGCCCCAGGCACGGTAGCGCTGCAGCTGCGCCGGCAGGCGTGCGAGGAAATCGCGGAAGTCGCGATGTTCCGGCATGCTCCAGCCGGTCTCGGCCACGGCGGCCAGGCGCGGGAACAGGTTGTGCTGCAGGCGTGCATAGCTGCGCGTGTGTTCGGTGAACATGTTGGCCTGCAGGCCGAGGATGTGCCCGCGCTTGTCGGCGGCCAGTTCGGCCGGCACCGGCTCGAAGTTGTAGAGCTTGCCAAGGTTGACCTGGGTCGGGCGGCCCGGCGGTTCGTTCGGTGAGGCCGTCTGCAGGTAGTCCAGGTACAGGTAGCCGACGGGCGACATGATCACGTCATGCCCGGCACTGGCCGCAGCGAGGCCACCTTCGGTGCCCTGCCACGACATCACCGTGGCCTGCGGTGGCAGACCACCTTCGAGGATCTCATCCCAGCCGATCAGGCGCCGGTCGTGTTCCTCCAGGAACGTCTCCAGGCGCTTGATGATGTGGCTCTGCATGGCCATTTCATTCTTGATGCCCAGCGCACGCATGCGCTGCTGCACCTGCTTCGAGGCTTCCCACTGGTCCTTGACCGCCTCGTCGCCGCCCACGTGCACGTACTTGGCCGGGAACAGTTCGATCACTTCCTCCAGGACGTTCTCGAGGAAGGTGACGGTGCTGTCTTCCACGTTGAACAGGTTCGGGAACACGCCCCATTCGCTGATCGGCTTCAGCGGGGTATTGATCGAACCCAGTTCCGGATACGCGGCGATCGCTGCGGTCGCGTGCCCCGGCACATCGATTTCCGGAATCACCTGGATATGCAGCTTCGCGGCATAGGCGATCACCTCGCGGATCTGGTCCTGCGTGTAGAAGCCGCAGTACGGGTGCTCCTGGCCGCTGGCCGGATCGATGCCGCCATCGCCGGCCGGCAGGCGGCAGCTGCCCACCTCGGTCAGCTTCGGGTAGCGCTTGATCTCCATGCGCCAGCCCTGGTCATCGGTGAGGTGCCAGTGGAAGGTGTTGAGCTTGTGCGCGGCCATCGCGTCGAGCACGCGCTTGATCTCGTCCAGGCTCTGGAAATGCCGCGCCGAGTCGAGCATGAAGCCGCGCCAGCTGAAGCGCGGCGCGTCCTGGATCTGCACCGCTGGCAGCACGCCGTTGCTGCCGCCGGTGGCCAGCTGGGCGAGGGTGGTCGCGCCATAGAACAGGCCGGTTTCGTTGCCGGCCTGGATCACCACGCCCTGCGCGGTGCTGTCCAGCGTGTATCCCTCACCGCTGTCGCGGAAGGTGGGCACGATCTGGAAGCGGATGCTGCCGGCCCTGGCTGCAGCCTTGCTCTTGGCCAGGACCAGGCGCGGGCCACCACTGCGGGCCAGCAGGTCCGCGAACTGGGCAGCGACGCGCTGTGCGGCTTCGCCTTCGGCCTGCAGCACGGTATCGGCGCGCACGGTGATGCCGCTGCCCTGGCCACGTTGCACAGTGACCGGGGCGGGGATCAGCATCAGGCTGCCAGCACGCAGCTGCGGACCGGGTGCTTCGGCGGCGGGCGTGGGATCGGCGGCGAGCGCCGGCATTGCCGGCAGCAGGGCGAGCAGGCTGCCCAGCAGCACTGCGCTGCGCATCCGGGCGCGGGAAGGCTTGACCATCGGAACGACTCCTTGGAACGGTGCGATGAACGCTATACATGAAAAACGCCGGGCCCGGAATGACCCAGGCCCGGCGTGCGTGCACGACTCGGCGATGTTGCCGCCGCTGGATCAGTACTTGAAGCGGAAGTTGAGGTAGTACTGGCGACCGTTGCTGTAGAACGAGGTCGGGGTGGCCGCGCTCTGGTAGTACTTGTAGGTCGGGTTGTTGAGGTTCAGCGCATCGAAGCTGACGCTCATCCAGTCGGTGGCCTTGTAGCTCAGCGATACCGACAGGGTGCCGAACGCGTCCTGGTAGTAGGGGTTGGCACCGGACAGGCCGATCAGGAACGACGAGCGGCGGGTGTAGCTGACGCGTGCGCCGAAGGTATCGTTCTCGAAGTAGGCACCCACGTTGTAGGTGTTCTTCGAGGTGCCCAGCAGGTTGTGGCTGCCGTCGGCCCAGGTGTGCGAGGTGCTGCCATCGGCGTAGGTGTAGTTGGCGTTGACGCCGAAGTACTCACCGATCGGCTGCTCGTACGCCACTTCCATGCCGGTGACCTTGCCGTCGGCGTTGACCGGCACCGAGACCTGGTAGGCCTCCAGCTGGTGGGTCAGTTCGCTGAACAGCATCTGGGTCTGGGTGCCGAAGGCCACGTAGTCCTTCAGGTTCATCGAGTACGCACCCACCGACAGCAGGCCGCGCGGCATGAAGTACCACTCGACGTTGGCGTCGAAGTTGGTCGACAGCACCGGCTTCAGCTTCGGATTGCCGCCGCCACCAGTCTTGTTCAGATCCGAGCCCCAGGTCGAAGCACCCAGCGCCGAGAAGTCCGGCAGGGTCTGGGTCTGCGACGCGGCGAAGCGGAACACCAGGTCATCGGCCAGATCGAACTTCAGGTTCGCGCTGGGCAGGATGCGGTCGTGCTTGTTGTCGAACGACAGCGACTTCCACATGCCGAACAGGCTGCGGACGTCGGCGTTTGCCGCGTCGGTGACGGCCTGGTAGGTGTCGATGTCCTGCTTGATGTTGACATAGCGCAGGCCGACGTTGCCGCTCCAGCGGTCGCCGCTGAAGTTGCCCTGCACATAGGCGGCGAAGTTCTTCTCGGCAACCTTCCACTCGGCACCGTAGTTGTGGCGGCCGGTCGGGCCGTCATTGCCGGACAGCCAGGTGGAGTTGTTGGTCACCGCATCCTTCAGCGCGCCCGGGGTGAAATACCACAGGTCGCGCGGGAAGCTGCCACCGATGCTGCTGGCGAAACCACCCGGGAAGCCTGCGGTCGCACCGTTCTTCAGTGCATCCCAGATCGCGCCCGGGGTTGCGCCTTCCGGCGACTTGGATTCGCGCTTGTGGTCGGCGAAACGGGCACCGAAGTCGATCGAGTTCAGTGCGCCGGCATCGCTGAAGTACTGGTTGAAGTCAACGTTGACCCACTTTTCCTTATCGATCGCGGTCACCTGCTGGTTGCCCCAGGTGCCGAATTCGGTCACGCCGCCCGGGCTGATGTTGCCACCGACATTCCAGTCGATCGGCGAACCATTGCCGTGGGTGGCCCAGGTTGCACCACCACCGCGGGCGAGGTTGACCTCGGCGATGTACTGGCGCGGTGTATCGCCGGTACCCTTGGTGCTGCCAGCCTGGAACTTCATGCCCAGGTTGTCATTGATCTGCCAGTCGGCATCGAAGGTGATGTAGTTGGTCTTGGCCTTCGACTCGCGGTAGATCATGTCGTACACCGCGTAATCGCGGTCGGCCTGGCCAGCGAAGGTGGCGTTGGTCAGCACGCCATCCTTGACCACATAGCCCGGGTTCGGGGCCTGGCCCGGAATCAGGATCTTGTTGCCATTGGCATCTTCAACGGTGCGGTCGTTGAGGATGCGGCCGCCCCACAGCATGAAATTGCGGTTGTAGTTGTTCGCCTTCAGTTCCGAGCTGAAGCCTTCCAGGCCCAGGGTCAGGTTGCCCATAGGCTTGAACTGCAGCGAGATCAGGCCGCCCTTGCGCTCGCGGGTCTGTTCGAACAGCGTCGAGCCGAGCAGGCCCGGCGCGTACACGCCGGCCAGATCCGGATTGGACTGGGCCACCGTGCCGGTCGGATCGATCTTGAAGAAGCCACCCGGGATTTCCTGCGCTTCGCGGCGCAGCTCGCGCTTCTGGCTGAAGGCCTGCACCATCACGCCGAAGGTGTTGTCGTCGTTCTTGTAGTTGAACAACGCCGACAGCTGCGGGTCATTCGACTTCGCCTGGTCCGAACGCACCGCACCGATCGAGGCCTCAGCCGAGATCTGCTTGGAGAACTCCAGCGGCTTGCGGGTGAGGATGTTGACGGTACCGGTGGTGCCGCCGTCCTGCAGCTTGGCCTGCGAGGACTTGTTCACTTCCACCGAGCGAACCAGTTCCGACGGCAGCAGGGCGTAGCTGACGCTGCGGCCGACGTTGTTGCCCTGGCTGAGCACGAACCAGTCGGCCGAGCCGACGGTGTGGCCGTTGATCAGGGTCTGGGTCAGGCTAGGGCTGGTGCCGCGCAGGCTGACACGGTCGGCTTCGTCGAAGCCGCCTTCGTCGGCGCTGGACGAGCTGATGTTCACACCCGGCAGGCGCTGCAGGGTGTCAGCGACGTTGTGCGCGGGCAGCTTGCCCACGTCTTCAGCGGTGACCACTTCCACGCGTGCGTTCGCTTCGCGCTTGGTGTCCAGCGATTTTTCCATCGAGCCACGGATGCCGGTGACCTGCACGGTATCCAGGTCGGTGGCGGTCTGGGAGGCCTGCTGCGCGTGCGCACTGAAGGCGATGCAGCTGACGATGGCGGCCGAAAGCAGGGTCTTGCGGGTGTTCATGATGTCTCTCCTCATCACTCGATTGGATGCCGGCGGCGGTGTTCGATTACGGTTGCGAAGACATGCGCGGGGCGGCGGCGAAGTCCCGTGCGTTGGCGTGCCACGTACTGCGTGCTGCGATTGCGTTGAAGCCTGTTGCGGTGTCAGGCGGCCGACTGCTGCTGCAGGTACCAGCTGGCAGCGCCGACCACGCCCAGCTGGCCGTGTTCGACGACCTTCACCGGGATGCGTGCCAGCGCTTCGCCCATCGGCCCCTTCTGCAGGTAGCGTTCGACGAAGGTGCTGGCGTGCAGGTATTCGCGGATCTGCGGCAGGATGCCGCCGGCCAGGTAGACGCCACCGTGGGCGCCGTAGAACAGCGCCATGTCGCCGATGGTGCTGCCGAGCAGGCCACAGAACACATCCAGCGCCTGGCGCGCGTGCACGTCGGTATCGACCATGGCCGCAGCGGTGACAGCATCGGGGCTGGTCAGGGTCGGTGCCTGCCCCTGCAGCGCGCACACCGCGCGGTACAGGTTCATCAGGCCCGGGCCGGAGATTGCATGCTCGATCGACACGTGGGCGCGGTCGCGCTGCATGTGGCGGACGATGGCCATTTCCAGTTCGGTGCTGGCCGCCAGGGTCGGCTGGCCGGCTTCGGTCGGCAGGACCACCGGGCCGTGCGCGGTGGGAATCCACAGCGCGGCGCCGAGGCCGGTGCCGGGGCCGACCACCAGGGTCGGGCCACGCGCAGCGGTGTCCGGCCCGCACAGGTGCAGCACGCCGCTGGCGTCCACCTGCGCGGCGGCATAGGCCACCGCTTCGAAGTCATTGACGATGTAGACCCGCTGCAGGCCGACGTCTGCTTCCACCTGGCGCGCCGACAGCGGCCACGGCAGGTTGGCGGTGATCACCGTGCCGTCCTCGCGGGCGTAGCCGGCGCTGGCAACCACGCAATGCGTGGGCCGCGGGCCTTCGCCAAGGAAGTCGGACAGGATCGCGCTGAGGCCGGCATGGTCGGCATTGCGGTACTTGCGGTACTCCAGCACCTGCACCGGGTGGGCAGCATCACCGCTGGCCTGGACCCGGGCCACGCGCACATGGGTGCCACCGACGTCGGCGGCCAGGAACGAGGGCGCGACTCGGGACAGGACATGGGCCGGGGCGGGGTGGCTGGCGGTCACGCGGGCTCCTGCTGCAGGTGGGGCCGGACCCGGGATCGGGGGCGGCGATTGGGGCGGAGTCTGTAACCCCGCTGACAACGATGTCAACGAGTTCGTGACACTTTCGTTGCTGCGTCGCAACGAATGCGACATGCAGTAAACGTTTACATGGCGTGAGCATGGGTTTCACGCGGGAACCGTTGCTGCAAGGGGCTCAAGGGCTGTGGCGCATTCAGCACACGGCGCTGTGATCGGGTTGCGCAGTGCAGCACGAGGTTCACGGGGCTGCGCATGGAAGTTGACAAACCGCGGTTGTCCATCGAAAGAATGTGACAACGTTGTTCCCAGCCACTCTCCGACGCCGCGTTCTGCGGCCGTCGCCGCAGGAGCCCTCCTGATGTCCGCCGTCCCCGCTGCAAGCGCGCGCCCGAACGTGGCCACCTCCATCGCCATCGTTGGCGTGTTGTTCTTCCTGATCGGCTTCTTCACCTGGCTCAACGGCCCGCTGATCACCTTCGTCAAGCTCGCCTTCGAACTCAGCGAGGTGGGTGCCTTCCTGGTGCTGATGGTGTTCTACCTGTCCTACTTCTTCCTGGCCCTGCCGGCATCGTGGATCCTGCGCCGCACCGGCATGAAGAAGGGCCTGAGCCTGAGCCTGCTGGTGATGGCCGGTGGTGCTGCGTTGTTCGGTGAGTTCGCCACCCAGCGCTGGTACCCGGGCGCGCTTGGCGGCCTGTTCGTGATCGGCAGTGGCCTGGCCCTGCTGCAGACCGCGATCAACCCCTACATCTCCATCCTCGGCCCGATCGAGACGGCGGCACGCCGCATCGCGCTGATGGGCATCTGCAACAAGATCGCCGGCATGCTCGCCCCGGTGCTGATCGGTACCGTGGTGCTGCATGGCATCGGTGATCTGTCGGCCACGGTGGCCGCTGCCGATGAAGCCACCAAGGCGCAGTTGTTGAACGAATTCGCCGCCAAGATCCATGCGCCGTACCTGGCGATGGCCGGCCTGCTGGTGCTGCTGGCGGTGGCCGTGCTGTTCTCGCCGCTGCCGGAAATCAAGTCGTCCGAAGCCAACGCTACGCCGGTGGCGGCCGGTGCCGCCGAACGCCGCAGCATCTTCCAGTTCCCGCACCTGTGGCTGGGCGTGTTGTGCCTGTTCGTCTACGTGGGCGTGGAGGTGATGGCCGGTGATGCGATCGGTACCTACGGCCATGGTTTCGACCTGCCGCTGGACCAGACCAAGATGTTCACCTCGCTCACGCTGGGCGCGATGCTGGTCGGCTATGTGGTCGGCCTGCTGCTGATTCCCAAGGTGGTCTCGCAGTCGCGCTACCTGACCATTTCAGCGGTGCTGGGCGTGGTGTTCTGCCTCGGCGCCTGGGCCACCCACGGCTATGTATCGGTGGCCTTCGTGGCCCTGCTGGGCTTCGCCAACGCGATGATGTGGCCGGCGATCTTCCCGCTGGCGATCCGCGGCCTGGGCCGCTTCACCGAGACCGGCTCGGCCTTGCTGGTGATGGGTATTGCCGGTGGCGCGATCATTCCGCAGCTGTTCGCCGTGCTCAAGCAGCACATCGACTTCCAGCTGGTGTTCGTGCTGCTGATGGTGCCGTGCTACCTGTACATCCTGTTCTACTCGGTGATCGGCCACCGCGCCGGCCTGCCGCAGGAGCGCTGATCGGCGATGATGGACGGCAGCCAACCCCAGGGAAAACCCATGCGCAGAGCGACCATCAAGGACGTTGCGGAAAAGGCCAAGGTCTCGCTGAAGACGGTCTCGCGGGTGATCAACAACGAGCCTTCGGTGATGCAGGCCACCCGTGCGCGGGTGCTGCGTGCCATCGCCGAACTCGATTACGAGCCCGATCCGTCCGCGCGCAACCTGCGCAGCGGCACCACCTTCGTGATCGGGCTGGTCTACGACAACCCGAACCCGTACCACATCATCGGCGTGCAGAACGGCGTGCTCGCTGCCTGCCGCGAGACCGGCTTCGGCCTGCAGATCCATCCCTGTGATTCCAGCTCGCCGCTGCTGGCCGATGAACTGGCCGACTGGGTGCAGCGTTCGCGCCTGGCCGGGCTGGTGCTGACCGCGCCGATGTCCGAACGCCGCGACCTGATCCAGGCACTGACCGCGCGCGGCATCAAGCTGGTGCGCATCATTGCCGCCACCGAAGACCCGGCCGACGGTGCCTGCGTGTTCGTCGACGACCGCGAGGCCGCCTACGAGATCACCGAGCACCTGATCCAGCTGGGTCACCAGCGCATCGGCTTCCTCTGGGGCGGCATTTCGCACCGCTCCTCGGGCGAGCGCTATGCCGGTTACGAAGCCGCGCTGAAGGACTACGGCATGACCGTGGACAAGCACCTGGTGGTGCAGGGCGACTACACCTTCGACGATGGTTTCCGCGGTGCGCGCCGCCTGCTGGCGCTGCGCGAGCCGCCCACCGCCATCTTCGGTTCCAACGACGAAATCGCCGCCGGTGTGCTGGCCGCCGCGAAGTCGGCGGGCATGAACGTGCCGTACGACCTGTCCATCGCCGGTTTCGAGGACAGCCCGTTCTCGCGCCAGTCGTGGCCGCCGCTGACCACCGCCAAGCAGGCCACCGAGGACATTGCCCGCCATGCCGCGCGCCTGCTGATCGCACAGCTGCGCAGCGACGCCTACGACGATGCACCGGCACCGCTGCACAACCAGGGCTTCGTGCCGCAGCTGGTGGTGCGCGGCTCGACCGCGCCGATGCGCCCAGCCGGCGCACGCCCCCTTCCTTCCGATCCTGCCTGAGCCTGCCATGTCGCTGTCAGACCCCACGTCCACCCTGATGTTCGCCGAGGCCGCTGAAGCGGCCGACGTGGTCGCGCGCCAGTTCTCGCGCAACCACGCCACCATGGAAACCCTGGCCGCCAGCCTGCGTGCGGCGCCGCCGCCGTTCGTGGTCACCTGCGCCCGCGGCAGCTCCGACCATGCCGCCACCTATGGCAAGTACCTGCTGGAAACCCAGCTGGGCCTGGTGGTCGCATCGGCCTCGCCGTCGGTGGGGTCGGTCTATGCCGCACCGCTGCAGCTGCGTGGCGCGCTGTTCATCGTCATCTCGCAGTCGGGCAAGAGCCCGGACCTGCTGCGCAACGCGGAAGCTGCCAAGGCCGCCGGCGCGCGCGTGATCGCGCTGGTCAACGTCGAGGATTCGCCGCTGGCGCAGCTGGCCGACACGGTCATTCCGCTGCATGCCGGTGCCGAAAAGAGCGTGGCGGCGACCAAGAGCTACCTGGCGTCGCTGGCCGCGCTGCTGCAGCTGGCTGCCTATTGGAAGCAGGACAGCAGCCTGCGTGCCGCGCTGGACCTGCTGCCGGACGCGATGCGTGAGGCCTGGCAGTGCGACTGGACGTCGGTGACCGAGGGCCTGGTCGATGCCACCAACCTGTTCGTGCTCGGCCGCGGCCTGGGCCTGGGCGCGGCGCAGGAAGCTGCGCTGAAGTTCAAGGAAACCTGCAGCCTGCACGCTGAGGCCTACAGCTCGGCCGAGGTCAAGCATGGCCCGATGGCGCTGGTTGATCGTGGTTTCCCGGTGCTGGCCTTCGCCCAGCCGGATGAGACCGGCGCCGGTACCCGCGCGGTGGTCGATGAGTTCACCGCACGTGGCGCGCAGGTGTGGATGGCCGGTGCCGGTGGCAATCTGCCGGTGGCCGCCGCGCCGCATCCGCTGTGCGCACCGCTGCTGACCGTGCAGAGCTTCTACCGCGCGATCAACGCGTTGGCGCTGCGTCGTGGCTTCAATCCGGACCTGCCGCCGCACCTGAACAAGGTTACGGAGACGGTGTGATGGCAACGGTCCTGCGCAACGCCCGCATCCTTGCCGGCGATGAATTCCGAGACGATCTGGCGGTGGTGATCGAGGGCGGTCGCATCAGCGCGCTGCTGCCTGACGCTGCACCGCAGCTCGGCCAGGCCGCCGAGCAGGTGGACCTGGGCGGTGGCTGGCTGCTGCCCGGTTTCATCGATGTGCAGGTCAACGGTGGTGGCGGTGCGCTGTTCAACAACACGCCGGACGTGGCGGCACTGCGCACCATCGCGCAGGCGCACCGTCGCTTCGGCACCACCGCAATGCTGCCAACGCTGATCAGCGATGACGTGGCGGTGATGCGTGAAGCCATCGGTGCGATGCGCGAGGCGATCGCGCAGGGTGTGCCAGGCGTGATCGGCATCCATCTGGAAGGACCGTACATCGCGCCGGCGCGCAAGGGCACGCACGATGCCAGCAAGTTCCGTGTGCCCGACGAAGAGGAGATCGCGCTGGCCGCATCGCTGGACAACGGCGTGACCCTGCTGACGCTGGCACCGGAACGCGTGCCGCTGGAGACCATTCGCGCGCTGGTCGAGCGCGGCGTGGTCGTTGCCGCTGGGCATACCGCAGGCACCTACGAAGAGATCCGCGCCGGTCTGGATGCCGGCGTGCGCGGCTTCACCCACCTGTACAACGCGATGTCGCCGCTGCAGGGGCGTGAGCCCGGCGCGGTGGGCGCTGCGCTGGAAGACCGCGACAGCTGGATCGGCATCATCGTCGATGGCGTGCATGTGCATCCGGCCAGCCTGCGCGTGGCGCTGGCGGCCAAGCCGCGCGGTCGCCTGCTGCTGGTGACCGATGCGATGCCGCCGGTCGGTGCCGACGATCCCAGCTACGTGCTGTATGGCGAAACCATCACCGCCATCGACGGTGTGGTGCGCAACGCTGCCGGTTCGTTGGCGGGTTCGGCGCTGGACATGGCCACCGCCGTGCGCAATACCGTGCAGCTGCTCGGCCAACCGCTGGCCGAAGCCGCACGCATGGCCTCGACCTATCCGGCGCAGTTCCTCAACGTTGACGATCGCCTGGGTCATATCGCCGAGGGCTACCAGGCTGATCTGGTGCTGCTGGACTACGCGCTGCAGGTGCGCGGCACCTGGATTGCCGGACAGTACGAGGCTGCCTGATGGCCGAGCCGTTGAAGGGAAGCACACCGCCACGCCGGCTGGGCTCGATCGATGCCCTGCGCGGCATCACCGTGGCGGCAATGCTGCTGGTCAACAACCCGGGTGACTGGAGCGCGGTGTTCGCGCCGCTGCGCCATTCGGAATGGCATGGCTGCACACCCACCGATCTGGTGTTCCCGTTCTTCCTGTTCCTGGTGGGCGTGTCGATGGCCTTCAGCGTGGCGCCACGCGCGCTGGACACGGCGGCGCGACCCGCGTTGGTGCGCGGCGTTCTGGAGCGCGCACTGCGCATCCTGGTGGCCGGTGCGTTGCTGCACCTGCTGATCTGGTGGGCGTTGCATACCCCTCACTTCCGCATCTGGGGCGTGCTGCAGCGGATCGCGGTATGCGCGGCGCTGGTGGGCGTACTGGCGGTGTATGCGCGTCCGCGCGCACAGGCGGCCGTACTGGTCAGTCTGCTGGTGGGGTATACCGTGCTGCTGCTGGGCGTCGGCGATCTGGCGCCGTGGACCAATCCGGCCAGTCGTCTGGATACCACGCTGTTCGCACCGTGGATCTACCAGTGGCATGCCGATACCGGGCTCGGACATGACCCGGAAGGATTGCTGAGTACGCTGGGTGCGCTTGCCAGCACGGTGCTCGGCCTGCTTGCCGGTGGCCTGCTGCGCAACGGGCGTTCGGGGGCATTGGCTGGGCTGGGCGTGGCGACCGCTGTGCTCGGCCTGTTGCTGGCCATCGTGCTGCCGCTGAACAAGCAACTGTGGACGCCCAGCTACGTGCTGTGGACCGGCGGCCTGGCCGCGCTGGCGCTGTGGCTGGGCCACATGCTGATCGACCAGAAGGGCTGGCCGGCGCTGGGCCGGCGCTTCGGTGTCAACGCGATCACCGCGTACCTGGGGGCATCGGTGATGTCGGTGGTGCTGATGGCGACCGGCGCCTGGGGCTGGATCTGGCAGCAGCTGGCCAGCGCGATGCCGCAGTCGCTGGAACTGGCGTCGATGCTGCAGGCACTGGTGTTTGTCGCGCTGTGGTGGGGCGTGGCGTGGTGGCTGGACCGGCGGAAGATCTATCTGAAGATCTGACCCCCGGCGGCGCGCCATATCCACGCATGGCGTGGATCTACCGGGCGAGAGGCGAACGCGATGCAGGCGGAATGGTCAGTAGATCCACGCCATGCGTGGATGCTCTCCGCGTGGCTTGCGATCGCCGCCTTGATGAACGGTTTCAGCCACGTAGAGGCGAGGTGATGCCTGATCAGGTTCGCATCTGAACCGTGATAACGGGCACTCAATTTCACCTATCGAAACCATTCACCACACGGCAGACTGCCTTCGCAGTACCGCATATCCGCAGTTCCTGATCCCCTGTCCAGGAGTGCTGTATGTCCCGTGCCGTCCCGCGCGCGTTCCGTCCGCGCCGCCTCACCGTTTCCGTGCTTCAGACCCTGGCTGTCCCGTCCGTCCTGCTGTTGACCGCCAGTGTCGCCTGGGCCGGCTGTGACAATGCCACCCCGACTGCGGGCCAGACGGTCAGCTGCGATGCCAACGCGCCGAATCCACAGACCGTTCCCGTCACCGCCACTGGCGCGGCCGGTATCACCGTCAATGTCGCCAACACGGCACAACTGCAGCAGAGCGGTGGTGGCAGCGCGATTTCGCTGGTCGGGGCCGGCGGGCACCTGCTGTCCAACCTCGGCACGATCAGTTCGGTGGGGGGCGTGGCGGTCCAGCTTGGCGGTGGCAGCCGCGTCGAAAATGCCGGCAGCATCAGTACCGGCAACAACACGGCCCTGCAGTTCGTTGGCGCCGGCGACAGCGTGCTGGTCAACCGCGGAACGATCAGCGGGCGCACCGGCGTGCAGTTCGGCGCCGGCAATGATCGCCTGGAAATGCAGGCCGGCAGCATCACCGGCGGTGTCCTGCAGGGCGACGGCAACGACGTGCTGCTGCTGAGCAATGGCACCATCGACAGCGTCGACCAGGGCAGCGGCGATGATCAGATGACCGTCACTGGCGGCACTGTCACCGGCGTGGTGGCGCAGGGCAGCGGCCGCGACGATTTCGTCATGAGTGGCGGCACGATCGGCGCGCTGCAGCAGGGCGACAACATCGATACGTTCCGCATGAGCGGTGGCCGCATCATCGGCGCGTTCGAGGATGGCGACCAGGCGTGGATGACCGGTGGCCGCATCGGCCGCGTCAACATGAAGCTGGACAAGAACCTGTGGGACCAGTCCGGCGGCACCGTGGACGGCAACGTGGTGACCGGCTTCGACACCGACACCATCATCATCTCGGGTACGGCCTACATCGGTGGCAACATCAGCGTCAGCGGCGGCAATGACAGCGTGACCATCACCGATGGCACCGTGCGTGGCCAGGTGCTGCTCAGTACCGGCAATGACACCTTCAACTGGAACGGCGGCGGCATCGTCTACGGCGCGATCGACATGGGGCCGGACAACGACGTGGCCAACCTCAGCAATCTCAACCAGGCCAACCTCGGTGCGGTACCGCTGTTCGACGGTGGCAGTGGCGTCGACCAGCTCAACCTCAGCAACGTCAAGACCGCCGGCGTAGGCCGTTTCCAGAACTGGGAGGCGATCAGCCTGGCCAACAGCACCGAGCTGAGCTTCGATGGGGATCTGGTGCTGGGCGACAGCGGGACCGGTACCGGTACGCTCACGGTGGATGACACCAGTACCGTCTACGCGGGCAGTGGCGGTCATGCCATCCGGCCGTTCAACAGTGGCGCACTGGTGGAGATGGTCAATGCCGGGCGCATCGACCTGACCGGTACCGGCGCTGGCGACGTGTTCACCGTGCGTGGCAACTACCGCGGTGAGGGCGGTGGGCTGTACCTGCGTACCGTGCTGGGCGCGGACAATTCCAACAGCGACCGCCTGGTGATCGATGGCGGTACTGCCACCGGGACCACCGGCATCGGTGTGCTCAATGCCGGCGGCAGCGGCGCGGCCACGCTGGCCGATGGCATCCTGGTGGTGCAGGCGTTGAATGGTGGCCGTACCGCGCCGGGCGCGTTCTCGCTGTTCGCACCGGTTGCGGCCGGTGCCTACGAGTACTTCCTGTTCAAGGGCGGTGTCAGTGCCGGTACCAGCGAGAACTGGTACCTGCGCTCGACCGTGGTGGCCGGGCCTGCACCGGCGCCCAACGGAAGCGGTATCAATGGCGTGCCGCCGCCGCCGACGCCACCCGTCGCACCCCCACCACCGATCACCCCGGCACCGCCACCGCCGCCCGAAGGCGCTACCGATCCGGACCTGACTGCCGGCGAGACCGCGCCGCCACCGCCGCCACCGGAACCCGCTCCGGTGGCGCCGCCCAGCGACCCGGCGGTGCCGGACGTGCCGGTGGCGGGTGGCAGCCTGCCCGGTACCGGTGCGCCGCCGACGCCGGGTGCACGCCCCGCCGAGGGCGCGGTGGTGCCGCTGTACCGCGTGGAGACCGCCGCCTACGCCGTGGTGCCGCCGCTGCTGCGCGAGACCTCGCTGGCCAGCCTCGGCACGTTCCACGAGCGGCAGGGCGAGCAGCGCCTGCTGTACAACCAGGGCGCATTCCGCACTGCCTGGGGCCGTCTGGTGGGGCAGAGCAGCGAGATCCACTGGAAGGGTGATGCGCAGCCCGGCTTCGATGGCGATGTGATGGGCCTGCAGGCCGGCCTCGATGTGTGGGCCGCGGCCTCTGACAACCATCGCAACCAGATCGGCGTGTTCGTCGGCCGCACCCGCGCGCAGGGCAAGACCACCGGCCTGGCGCTGGGTTGGGAGAACGTACAGGTGGGCCAGAACCGCCTGGACGACAAGCACGTGGGCCTGTACTGGACGTTCACCGACAGCAGCGGCGGCTACATCGACGCCGTGGCGATGCAGAGCCGCTACGACGGCCGCGTACGTTCCTCGCGCGGGCTTGGCTTCGGGATCAAGGGCGATGGCACCAGCGTATCGGTGGAAGCCGGCAAGCCGCTGCTGCACGTCGGTCAGTCCGCATGGTGGCTGGAACCGCAGGTACAGGTAATCTGGCAGCGCACCGCGCTGGACGACCGCCGCGATGTGGTATCGAGCGTGCGTTTCGACAACGACAACGCCTGGACCGGCCGCATCGGCCTGCGCCTGGCTGGCGATTACCAGTTGGCCGACAACGGCTGGCAGCCGTATTTCAAGCTCAACTACTGGCATGGCCGTTCCGGCGAGGATCGCATCCGTTTCGACGACGACGTGATCATCAATTCGCAGCGCTCGCGTGCGCTGGAAGCCGGTGTAGGCGTGGTCGGGCGCTTCAACCGCACCATCAGCGCCTATGCCGTGGCCGATTACACGCGCGAGCTAGGTGGCGACCGCAACGAGAAGCGCCGCATCATCGAAGGCAACATCGGCCTGCGCGCGGATTGGTGACCCCCGCAGGCTTGGGTAGGTGCCGACCTGGGTCGGCACTCATCCCGTCACCGCCATGCTTCGCTCTGGTAGGTGTCGACCTTGGTCGACACGAACCCTGCCGCTGCCATGACCCTGTAGAGGCGAGCCATGCTCGGCTGCTTCGGTCGTAATTCCACAAAGCCGAGCATAGGCTCGGCTCTACAACACACTGGCGTGTGTATCGGGCTCCACCAGCGCCCCGGCATGATCGGCCAGCACCACCACCGCATGCAGCAACCCTTCCTCCACCTGCGGCGGACACTGCGCCTGCGCATCATCCATCTCGCGCGCCGACTGCGCCGCCAGCAACACGCCCCCACACGCAGACACTGCCGCCAGACAGCGCGTCGCCTCGGCCAGTTCCCGGCCGCGCGCCTCGCTGAGTTGCCGCTCGCGCCACGACTGCCCATCGACCGCGTGGCTGTGCGCGATGCCGCGCAACCGCGCGAAGAACGCGGAGGGCGGCGCCTGTTCGTGGACTTCGGTGAGCGCATCTTCCAACGCTTCTGCTGCGGTAGTGGACAGCTGCAGGCCGGGCAGTGCAGCGCCGAGCAGTGCCTGCAGGCGTGGATAGGTGGGGAAGGGCGTGTTCATGACGGCAACCTCACAAGGCAAGGCCACCTGCGGGATGCGAGGTGGCGGGCGGTGCGGGTTGGCGTGCCGGTGAAGCTACCCAAAGGAAACGAAGCCGGCGGATCGGAAGGATCCCCACGCACCGCCCGCCGCAGGACGACGGACGGTGCATTATTCGAGCCCGCGACATGGTCGCAAGCCCGACTTCAGGTAGCTTCATTCAGGACGCCAATCCCGGCCAGCGCAGGAGGCGCCGACGGAGGCAACCTTCTCGCGTTCTACGTGGCGATGACATGGGCAAAGTTGCAATCTACTGATCGCGTGCAAGCTGTCTTGCTGCAATCCGCGGCGGGGCCAGATACGACAGTCCGCGCATGGCGAAAGCCATCACCTGCGGGCTATGCTGTGCGCCTGCCTCAACGACAAGGAAACGTCACATGCAGGTTCGCAAGGGAGTGCGTCGCATTGGTGCGCTGGTGATCGCGCTGGTGGCTGCCAACGCCATGGCCGATACGCCCAAGGCAATCGAGGTGCCCTCGCCGGAGGCGGAGGCCGAGATCCTCAACCTGCTTGAACGGCAGGCGCTGTATCGCGACCGGGTGGACTGGCCTGGCACCCGCACACGACTGCAATCGGTGCAGGGTGACCCCGTGAAGCGGCTGGCGTTGCTGCGCGAAGCCATTGCGGTCAGCACGGGCAATCATGGCGTATGGACGACGACCCAGCGCCAGAGCGAATCCCTTGCGCGCGCGCAGCAGGTCGGCGCCGCCGCCGTGGAAAGGGCCAAGGCCGCCGATGCGGTGGATGCGCGCATCGGCTGGTTGGTCATCGAGGGATATGCCTCCACGCCCGGCGCGACGCCACAGGAAGCGTTCCGCCAGAACATCCAGCGCGCCGCGCGGTGGCAGCAGGTCATCCGCAGCAAGGACGACGGCATGCGCTGTGGCTGGATCGTCGACCTGCGTGACAACAGCGGTGGCAACATGTGGCCGATGCTGCTGGGCATGGCACCGCTGCTGCGCACCTCGGTGGTGAACAACGAAGATGTGGGGTCGTTCGAAACCGCACAGGGGCCGGAGCGCTGGACGTTGACCGCGACCGCCGTGCAGCGTGCAGGCAAGCCGGTGCTGGACTTCGGCCAGACCGGCTATGTGCTGCGGCAGCCTGGCGCGCCGGTGGCGGTGCTGTTCGGACAGCGTACCGGCAGTTCGGGCGAGGCCTCGGCGCTGGCGTGGCGTGGCCGTGCGCAGACGCGCAGCTTCGGCCAGCCGACGGCAGGGGTCTCGACTGGCAACAACGTGCGCACACTGGCCGATGGCAGCCGCCTGTTGTTGACCACCACCGTGATGCGCGACCGCAATGATCGTGGTGATGGGTTGAAGATCGAGCCCGACCAGCGCATCGAGGGTGATGCCGCCACTTTGGCCGCCGCCCAAGCCTGGCTGCTGGCCCAACCCGCCTGCCAGGGCCGCTGATCCATGATCCTGATCGGCCAGCAGGAACGGGTGGTGGTTGTCGGCCCCACCGAAGCGCATCACTGCCTGCGCTGCCAGACGGAAACCGAGTTCGCGCCCCAGCTGCGCTACAGGATGGCGCGCATCGACCTGCTGTTCGGCCTAACCTACCAGCGCCGCTACGAGCTGGCCTGCACCCGGTGCGCGCACGGCTGGGTGCTGGATACCGAGACCATGGACCAGCAGCTGGGTGGGGTGCCGATCCCGTGGCGGCACCGCTTCGGCCTGCCGCTGATGCTGGTGGTCGTGGCCGGGCTGGCCGCGCTGGGCTGGCTGTGGCGGCACGGATTCATCGGTTGAGGGCCGGGGCTGTTAAAGTCTGTCCTGCAATCACGTACCGGAACCGACCATGGACCACGACACCCCGTTCGAACCCCTCAACGACCTCGAGGTGCGCCTGCTGCAGGCCCAGGACGGCACGCTGACCGCAGCGCAGTTCCTCGACGGCCTGCTGACCTCGACGGCGTTCGTGCTGCTGGACAAGGCCATTGGTGAAGATGGCGCCTGGGACGAGAGCATCTCGCCGCTGGTGCTGACCAGCGAGAGCGGCGAGCCGATGTTCGCGGTGTTCACCGCGCCCGAGCGTGCTGGCCTGTGGCACGAGCAGCTGCCGCAGTTCGCCCATGCCATGCCGATTGCGGTGCACGCGCTGTTGGCCGGTATCGGCGACGGCGTCGGCCTGGTGCTGAACCCGGGCCTGGACGTGGGCATGGAGATGATTCCCGATGCCGTGGCCCAGCTGAAGCAGCGTGCGGCGGCGATCACCCGCGGCATGGCGCACTGAATCCAGGGATTGTCTGGGTGCCGGCCAGCGGCCGGCACTCCCCGTGGTGCCGGACGGCGGCGATGGCTTGCAAGTGCGTCCTGTTCAATGGAGAGGAGCATCGTGGGCAAGCGTTCTAGCCGATCGCTGTGGGTCTATGAGATCGGCCTTCTTGCGGGTTTGGCACTGGCAGCTGCGTTCATCACCCGGTTCAATCCGGTGGAGACGCTCCGGTTGGGTGGATGGCTGTTCCTCTTGATGCAACCCATCTTGTTGGGTGCTCATGCTGTCGACCATTTTTCGCGCAAGCGTCGTCGATAGACGGGAGATGTGAAGGTGCCGGCCAGCGACCGGCACTACCCGGTGCTTCAGCGGGCGGCGGCGATGGCTTTCACCCGCGCCTTGGCCAGTGCTTCGCCGATGGCGGGACCCTTCAGATGCGTGGTATCCAGATCCCGCGCCTGCACTGACAGCGCCGCCTGGTGCAGGCGCTTGAGCGTTTCGCCCTGTGGGTAGTTGGCGTCCTCGAAACCGAGCCGGCCGCGCTTGTCGGCCTCGCAGCACAGTACGATGCGGGCCACGCGTTCCGGCCGGCGTAGTGCATCGCAGCGGCCCAGCAGTTCCAGCACGGTGGCATCGCGCAGTTCGTCGATGCGGTGCACGTTCAAGTGCTCGCGGCAGACCGCTTCGGCCAGTTGCTGGTGCTCGGTGGGAATCTTCAACCGCGCGCACAATGCCTTCAGCGGTTTGATGCCGCGCTGCTCGTGCATGATGTGGCGCGGCCATTCCTCCGGCGGGGTCAGGCCCTTGCCGAGGTCGTGGGTGAGGGCAGCGAAGCCGACCAGGTCATCACCCGGTGCCAGCTTTGCGGCCATGTCGCTGACCATTTCCTGGTGGATGCCGGTATCGACTTCCGGGTGGAATTCGGCACGCTGCGGCACGCCATACAGCGCTTCGAGCTCGGGCAGGATCGGGCCCAGTGCCTGCGCAGCGTGCAGCGTGCGCAGGAAGGCGGAGGGCCGTTCACTGGCCAGCGCCTTGCGCAGTTCCTGCCAGACGCGTTCCGGCACCAGCGCGTCCAGCTCGCCACTGGCGGCGACCTCGCGCATCAGCGCCATGGTCTCTTCGGCGACGGTGAAGCCCAGTGGCGCGAAGCGCGCCATGAAGCGCGCCGCACGCAGCACGCGCAGCGGGTCTTCCACGAACGCAGGTCCGACGTGGCGCAGCACGCGCTGCTCAAGATCGCGCACGCCACCGTAAGGATCGACCAGGGTGCCGGTGTCTTGGTCGCAGGCAATCGCGTTGATGGTGAAGTCACGGCGCTGCAGGTCCTCTTCCAGCGTCACCGCCGGATCGGCGTCGACCACGAAGCCGCGATAGCCGCGGCCGGATTTGCGCTCGGTGCGCGCCAGCGCGTACTCCTCACCCGTCTTCGGATGCAGGAACACCGGGAAATCGCGGCCGACGGCGGTGTAGCCCTGCGCTTCCATCTGCGCGGGCGTGGCGCCAACCACCACCCAGTCACGGTCGCCGGCAGGGCGCTGCAGCAGGCGGTCGCGTACGGCGCCGCCGACAAGATAGATCTTCATGGGGGGATGATCGCACGGTAGGTGCATGAGCATCGGTAGTGCCGGCCGCTGGCCGGCAATCCTTGGACAATGGCGGTTGCCGGCCAGCGGCCGGCACTACCGACGCAGATGCATCACGGCAGGCCGCGCCACTCCGGCACGAACAGGCCGGCCAGGAACCACAGGCCGTAGACGATCCACAGGCAGAGGAAATACAGCTTGATCTGCGCTTCGTCCCACAGGCTGCCCCAGCTGTCGACGAAGGCCAGCGACTTCCAGCCTTCCATCCAGGCCGCGCCACCCCAGCGCAGCACCCAGGTGGCGAACAGGCTCCAGGCGGCGAATATCCCGATCCAGGCCAGCAGGCTCATCGCTTTCCCCTCCCCGGGAAATGGATGCCGGGTAGTGCCGGCCGCTGGCCGGCAACCCTTGGATAATGGCCGAAGCCGGCCAGCGGCCGGCACGACCGTGGTGCGATCAATCGCCGCCCTGGTCAGCGTTGGCGGCGCAGCTGAAGCTCTTGCGCTTGTCCACCAGGCGGCCCATCAGACGGTCGCTCAGCGGCAGCGCATCACCATTGAGGCGCCAGTCGTAGATCACGCTGAAGGCCAGCACGCGCGCGACGTACTCGCGGGTTTCCTTGTAGCTGATGGTCTCGATCCACAGGTCCGGGTCATAACCCGGGCGCTGGCCCTGCCAACGCGCGGTCGGGGTCGGGCCGGCGTTGTAGGCGGCGATGGTCACGTACGGCAGACCGTCGTACTTGTTCATCAGCTGGCGCAGATAGGCGGTACCGATGGCGATGTTGGTGTCCGGGTCGTACAGGCTGTCGGCGCCGCCGTAGCCGGTCAGGCCGATCGACTTGGCCACGCCTGCACCGGTGGCCGGCAGCACCTGCATCAGGCCCATGGCGTTGGCAGGCGAGCGCGCGCGCGGGGTGAAGGTGCTCTCGGCGCGGATCTCTGCCGCCACCCAGGCCGGATCGATCGCGTTGCGTGCCGATTCGCGGCGGATGGTGGCGTCGTGGTGCAGCGGGAAACGCAGGTCGTACAGGCGCTGTTCCTGCGGCTGCTTGCCGAGTGCGAACACGGCGCGGTCGAACCAGCCATTGTCCTGCGCCACGCGAACGGCGAGGCGGCGCTGGGTGTCATCGAAGCGCGACAGCGCGCTGTTCCATTCGGCCACGGCCCAGCCGGCGCGGTCGATCTGGTACAGCGCCATCGCGCGCTGGATGGCCGGATCACGCGCGATCACCGTTTGAGCCTGCGCGCTGTCGTTCGGCTTCCACGGGCACAGCGTGTAGCCCTGCTGCAGTTTGTCGGCGGCGAGGAAACCATGGAAGGTCGGTGCGCGCGCGGCCTCGCGGAACAGCGGCTGCGCCTGTTGGGCCTGGCCGGTCTTCTCCAGCATGCGGCCTTCGAAGTAGCGCCAGCGCGGGTCGCTGCGCTGCTTGCTGCCCATCTTGCGGATCGCGGTCAGCGCCGCCGGCCAGTCACCGCGCGACATCGCTTCGCGCACGCGCCACTCGTGCAGGCGTTCGTCGTACGCCGATTCCGGCACCGCGTTGAGGCGCCGCGCCGAATCGGGCAGGTAGGACGCCACCGTCCACAGTGCGATCTGGTACAGCACCTGGCCCTGCTGCTCGGCACTCAGGCCCAGTGCCTGCGCGTACTGCGGCAGCTGCTGTTCGGTGGCGCCGGGATCGGCCTTGGCCAGCTTGGCCAGGCCATCGGTGGCGATGCGCCGGCTGCGCTCGGTGCGCGGCCAGTTCAACGCGCTGGCGTTGGGCTTGTCGACAAAGGCGGCGTAATTGCTGGCCAGCGCCAGGTCGGTGGCAGGCAGGCCCCGTGCGGCGCTGCGCATCACAGCGGGTTGCTGGGCGTCGGCGGCGGCATCGATGCGTTCCCAGCGCAGCGCGTCGCTCAGACCACCCTGCGCCTGCAGCACGGCGAAAACGGCATCACAGCCGTCCGGCAGCGACTTGCCGTTCTTGCGCCACAGATCCTGCGCTTCGCTGATCCACTGCGGATCAACCTTGCCGGTCACCTGGCGCGCGGTCAGCTGCGCACAGCGCAGGCCGGCGTTGTCGGTGGGCGCCCAGTTGGCGAGCAGGGTCGGCCAGTCCTGGCGGCGTGCGACCGAGGGCAGCCACACGCTGCGGAAGGTGGTAGCCACGGCCTGGCCGTCGTAGCGCTTGAGGAAGGCCTGCGCCTGCGCGGTATCGACGGTGTCGATGTTGCGGCGCAGGTTGGCGTACTCCAGCCAGCCGTATGCAGGATGGCGGCTGAGTGCGGCGGCTTGGCCGGGATCGAACTGGCCGCGTTCGGCGGCAGCGATCGCGGCCTTCAGCTGCGCGTTCTGGGCGTCGAGGGACTGGGCATTGGCGCAGCCGATCAGCAGCGTGGTGGCCAAGGGCAGCAGGGACAGGGCGGTCGAAGAGCGTCGGGTCATGGCGGGCAGCATAGCGGGCAATGGCTGAATTCAGTTTCGCATTGCGTGCACGCGATGGGTCGGCAACGGCAGCTGAATGCTCGTGCTGCAGGCACTGCCTCGCGAGCCTGCGGGCGACGTAGTGTCGAGCTTGGGCGAACGGCCCGGCTGCAGGGAGCGGCACATGGCGTTCAGTAGCACAGGAAGAAGCGGCCCGCTGGCGGACATCAATGTCACGCCACTGGTGGATGTGATGCTGGTGCTGTTGATCATCTTCATCGTGACCGCGCCGATCGTGGCCCGGCCGATAGCCGTGCAGTTGCCACAGGCCACCGATCGCGTGGTCGACCGTCCCGAACCGCCACCGCCGATCGAGCTGCGCCTGGACGCTGCCAACCAGCTCAGCTGGAATGGTCAGCCGATGGTGATCAGTGAGCTGCAGGCGCGCCTGCAGGCACAGGCGGGCGAACATGCCGGCAACCTGCCGGAGCTGCGTATCGCCACCGATCCGGCGGCCGAATACGAAGGCATGGCGAGGATTTTGGCCGCAGCCGAGGCGACCGGCATGGAGCGCATTGCGTTCGTGCGGTAGTGCGATGTCTCACTGCCGCTCATGCGGTGATTGCTGCATGAGCGGCGCTTCCCCTGCTGACAGCGTCGCATCCAGGATCCGCAGAAAGGCCATTTCAATCTGCGCTGGAACCGGGGTTGGATGTGCTCGCCACCTTCCGGTCCCAGGGGCACGTTCAACGTCGAAAGCAGTCAACTCGGCTCTCTCGAAATCCACCACAACCGTCAATCCCTCTCCCGAGGCCAAGGCCGCATCGCTGGGAGAGGGGCAGTTGTTGCACTCGATCACGCCGCCTGCTCTCGATTCGCCCGCCAGGGAAAAAAGCAGCGTCATCACCGTCGTGACACCCAGCACCGCACTCACCGCTTTCATGATCGACCCTCCCGCGAATGGCTGGAGGTGCGAGTCTGCGCTGGATCGACTAGCGGCGCCTTCTGAAAGAGGGAATTTCAAACTATTCCTGAAACGGTCCGGCAAAGACCTTTTCCATGAATGTGGCAGCCCCCGGCGCGCGCTGTCGCAGCCGGCATCAAGGCTGCCTGTCGTGAACAATATCGTCCGGTCATAACCTGCAGCCATCTGACGCAATCGGCCTGCAATTGCGTCAATTCCGCGTGAAAGAGTGTCGATCATCACGCCGTGGTTTTTACCACTTGTTTACAAAGGAGACGCTGCCGCCATGCAGGGGGGAGCGCGGCAGTCCATGTCCCGACATTCCTTTGGAGAGAGAGCGAATGATTCACCTGCATCACCGCCCGTTGGCGGTTGCCGTTGCGCTGTGCGTGACGGCCCTGGCACCGTTGGGTGCCGCTGCACAATCCACCACCAACCTCGATGCGGTGGAAGTCACCGGTACCCGCATCAAGCGCGCTGAAGTCGAAGGCCAGGTGCCGATCCAGACGCTGACCCGCGGTGATATCGAACGCACCGGCCTGACCTCGATCGGCGAAGTGCTGCAGCAGCTCACCGGGTCTGGTTCCGCGCTCAATGCCAAGTTCAACTCGTCCGGCAACTTCGGCTTCCCGCCCGATGGCAGTGGCGTGGGTGCCGGTTCCGCGCAGGTTGATCTGCGTCATCTGGGGGCCAAGCGCGTGCTGGTGCTGGTCGATGGCATCCGCTGGGTCAATGAGTCGTCTGCCTCCGGTGTGGGCTCGGCCACCGACCTCAACACCATTCCGCTGGCCATCGTCGAGCGCATCGAAGTGCTGGAAGATGGCGCGTCGTCGCTGTACGGCTCCGATGCCATTGCCGGCGTGGTCAACATCATCACCCGCCGTGATTTCGATGGCGGCCAGGTGACCCTGAACTACGGCGAGTACAGCAAGGGCGATGGTACGCAGAAGGGCGTGGACCTGGCCTGGGGCAAGAGCGGTGACCGCTACAGCCTGTTCCTGGGCGCGAGCTGGACCAAGCAGGATCCGGTGTTTGCCAAGGACCGCGAACAGTCGCGCTTCCCGATTCCGGGCACCGGCCTGGCCTTCGGCAGTGGTGGCATTCCGCAGGGCCGTTTCATGTTCACCGATCCGAACACCGGTGCGGTGCAGAACATCGTGCCCAATACCGGTGTGAGCAACCCGCGTTACGACGGCAGTGCCGGCTGCACGCGCACCGATGACTATCACTGCTTCACCAGTGCTGATCGGTTCAATTTCGCCGAATACAACATGGTGCTGACACCCTCGGAGCGTAAGGGCCTGTTCGGCCAGTTCCGCTTCGACATCACCGACAACGTGCAGTGGTACGTCAAGGCACTGGGCAACCGCCGCGAGTCGACCAACCAGGCCGGTCCGGAGCCGCTGTTCTTCGGTCCCGATGGCGCCACCGGCAACCCGCTGGCTGACAACATCACCGTGTCTGCGCTCAACCCGTACAACCCGTTCGGCTTCGACCTGGTCTCGGGTGACAACCTGAGCCTGATCGGTCGCCGTCCGGTGGAGGGCGGTGCGCGCGTGTTCAAGCAGAAGGTGGACACCACGTACTTCGCCACCGGCCTGGTCGGCAACTTCCAGGCGGCTGACCGCAGCTGGTACTGGGACGTCAACGGCATGTACAGCAAGAACAAGGCCGAACAGACCAACTACGGCAGCTACAACATCTACAACGTCAACATGGCGCTGGGCGATCCTGCCATCTGCGCCGCCACGCCAGGGTGCGTGCCGCTGAACATCTTCGGTGGCGTGGGCTCGATCACGCCGGACATGCTGAAGTGGATCCAGCCGGTGGTGCGTGACCGCAGCCAGAACGAGCTGAGCCTGTTCACCGCCAACCTGTCCAGCGAGCTGTTCACGCTCCCGGCCGGCCCGGTGTCGTTCGCCACCGGTGTCGAACACCGCAGGTACAAGGGCTCCTACCAGCCGGATCCGTTGACGGTGGCGGGCCACTACAACGGCGTGCCCTCGCAGCCGACCTCGGGCTCCTATGACGTCAATGAAGCTTACCTGGAGTTGAGCGTGCCGATCTTCGCCGACTCTTCGTTCGGCAAGAAGCTGGACCTGAGCCTGGCCGGCCGCTATTCGGACTACTCCACCTTTGGTGGTGAATTCACGCCCAAGTACGGCCTGCGCTGGCAGGTGACCGATGACTTCGTGCTGCGCACGACCTATGCCGAAGGCTTCCGCGCACCGTCGATCGGTGAGCTGTACGGCTCGGCGGCACGTGCCGACCTGCAGTTGTTCGATCCATGCTCGGTGGGCCTGGGCGGTACGCCGCCGCGTGGCAGCGCCGCCAACTGTGCTGCGCTGGGCGTGCCGGCTGGTTTCCAGCAGGCCAACTCGCAGATCTCGGTGACCACCGGCGGCAACCGCGAGCTTGATCCGGAACGCTCGCGCAGCTTCAGTGCCGGCTTCGTGTGGAGCCCGTGGTTCGGCAACAATGCGTCGTGGTCGGAGCGCTTCGACGTGGAAGTGACCTTCTACCGCCACGCCATCGATGGTGCCATCCAGGCGATCAACGCGCAGACCCAGCTGGACCTGTGCGTGGATACGCTCGATCCGATCTACTGCGACGGCATCACCCGTGCCAGCACCGGCGCAGTGAGCAGCTTCAACAACCGCCTGACCAACCTGGGGTCGATCAAGACCGATGGTTGGGACGTGGATCTGTTCTGGACCTTGCCGCAGACCTCCATCGGCCAGTTCAAGCTGGGCTGGAAGAACACCTTCGTCGGCCGTTACGAGGCCACCGGCGCGGCCGGCCAGAAGCAGCCGCAGAAGCCAGGCGTGGAAGTAGCCGACAGTTCGATTCCGGAATGGACCAGCAATGCCAGCATCGGCTGGACGATGGACCGCTGGAGTGCCAACTGGACCGTACGGCACATCTCCGAGCTGACCGAAAACTGCGGTGATGCCGCTGCCTTCCCGGTGTGCAGCAACCAGGCCGCAGGCACCAATACGCTGTCGGCCACCACCTTCCATGACATGCAGGTGGGCTACAAGATCGACTGGATGAAGGGGCTGCAGCTGACCGCTGGCCTGAACAACGTGTTCGACAAGGATCCGCCGATCTGCCTGTCGTGCTCGTTGAACGGTTACGACGCTTCGACCTACGACATCCCGCGTGGCCGCTACTGGTACCTGCGCGCGGACCTGCGTTTCTGATGAAGGGACGGCGCCGGGCTCAGCCCGGCGCCGTTGCAGCGTCGAGCCATGCTCGACTCCATGAAGGTGGTCAATCCGGAATGTCCTGTTCCGGGTCATCCTGTTCAAGGCTGGCACGGCGGAACGCGGTGCGTGCCCATCCCAGTCCGGCCACGATCATCATCGGCCCGACCGCGAAGGCGGGCAGTGAGGGAATGCGGAACTGTGGCAGCGTTTGGACCAGCAGGTTGTACAGGATCCAGGCCACCAGGATCAGGCCGATCCCCGCGCACAACAATCCGAACAGCACCTGTGGAATGCCCATTGCCAATCCCAGCGCGCGCTCGGAGCGGGTGGGAGTGGGGATGGCGCGCAGTTCACGGCCCAGATCGAACCAGAACAGGATCGCTGCGGGCAGGCCGATCAGCAGAAGCAGGATGAAGTAGCCATTGCCTGTAGCGACCATCAGCGGCAGCGAAGAGAACAGGGCCAGGAGCGAGAGACCGAGTTTCGTGCGGGTGCGCATGGCCGGTCGTCCTGGAGGGGGAAGGCGCGGAGGTATCCGTCTGCGCGACGCTACACCTGCAAGGTCAGCGCGGCAACGGGGGCGCGGAGCGCCCCCGTTGTAGCGTCGAGCTGTGCTCGACGACCCCGTATGATCGAGTCGAGCATGGCTCGACGCTACAAGGCCGGTTGAATCAGAACGCCCAGGTGAACGTCAGCGAGCCATTGCGGCCGTCGCCGTAGGCACCGTAACCGGTGATCTGCGAGTAGTACTTCTTGTCCAGCAGGTTGTTGAGGTTGGCCTGCACGCTGAACTCCGGCGAGATGCGGTAGCGCACGAAGGCACTGACCAGCGCGTAGCCTTCCTGTTCGAAACGGCCCACTACCGGCGCAGCGTAGTAGATGCGGTTCTGCCAGTTGGCACCGCCGCCGACGGTCAGTTCCTGCAGCGATTGCGGGGTGTAGCTGGTGAACAGCTTCAGCGCGGTCTGCGGCAGGTTGGTGTTGATGTCGGCGCCGTTGATGTCCTTGGCCACGTAACGTGAAGCACCGAAGGTCGCGTTCCAGCCCGGTGCCAGTTCGCCGTTCACTTCGAACTCGAAGCCGCGGCTGACGGTGCCACGTGCAGCGATGTAGGCGGTCTCGTTCATTTGCCCGTCGACCTTGTCCATGGTTCCCTGGCCAACGTTGTCCTGCTCGATGCGGAACACTGCCACGGATGCATTCAGCCGGTTGTCGAACCACGCGCCCTTGACGCCGACTTCGTAGCTCTTGCCATCGACCGGATCGAGGTAGCTGCCCTGCTTGTTGCGCAGCGTCTGCGGCTGGAAGATCTCGGTATAGCTGGCGTAGGCGGAGTAGGTATCGTTGATGTCGTAGACCAGGCCGGCATACGGCGTGGTCACTTTGTGCGAGCGGTCGTTGCCTTCGTCTTCGCTCTTCCAGTCGGTGTAGCGCGCACCGATGATCAGCTTCAGTGGATCGGCCAGCGACAGGCGTGCGGCGGCATAGCCGGCCTTCTGTGTGATGGTGCCCTGGCTGGCAAGCTTCAGCGGTCGCCAGTTCGGCTGCGGGAAATCACCGGTCCAGCCGAAGTAGCTGGCCAGCGGCAGGTACTGTGCATTCGGATCGTTGAAGTCAGGCTGGAAATCACCATAGTTGGCGAACTCACGCTTGTTGTAGCTCAGGCCGGCCATGAACTGGTGCTCGCGGCCGAACAGCTGGAACGGCCCATCGATGTAGCCATCGATGCCATCAACCTTGCGCTCGGTGTTGTAGAAGCCGGCCATCGGCGTGATGCCGGCGCCCGTGGTCTTGTTGAACGCGGTGTAGGCCGGATAGAACAGCTTGTCGTCGGCCTTGGTGCGGTCGTGGGTGGCGCCGATCTTGAACTTCCAGCCGTTGCTGAAGGCATGCTGCAGGGTGGCGAACGCACGCTTGCTGGTGGTGTCCCAGTAGGTCCAGTTCGGCGACGGATTGAACGAGGTCGGATAGTTGGTCGGGCTGCCATCGGCGTACCACATCGGGAAGCCGCCCCAGGTCGCGCCGTTGGCGCGCTTCTGCTGGTAGTCGTAGCCCACGCTGAGCTGCGTGTCCGGGGTCAGGTCGGCGTCGATGACGGCATAACCCAGCGTCTTGCGCTGGTTGTAGCGGTCCATCTGACCATCGGTGTCCAGGTAGCTGCCGATCACCCGGCCGCGCACCGTGCCACTGGCGTTCAGCGCGGTGCCCACGTCCACGGTGGTGCGCGTGCGGCCCCAACTGCCGACGTTCACCGAGACGCTGCCGGTCAGTTCTGCGCTGTCGGCGTGTTTGCGGATGAGGTTCACCGAGGCGGACGGATTGCCGGCACCGCTGAGCAGGCCGGTAGCGCCGCGTACCACTTCCACGCGGTCGTACAGCGCAAGATCGAGGCCGGAATCGCCGTAGCTCCAGTTCTGCACCATCTGCGTCGGCAGGCCATCGAACTGGTAGGCATCGATGTAGAAGCCACGCGCGTAGAACTCGGTGCGCTCGCTGTCGGACTGGGTGCTGGTCACGCCGGTGGTGTTGGCCAGCACGTCGATGATGTCGTCCAGCTTCTGATCTTCGATGCGCTGGTGGCTGATGATGCTGACCGACTGCGGGATCTCGCGCGGTGCCAGATCGAAGCGGGTACCGGCCGAGGTGCGGCGCACCGAATAGCCTTCGGCACGTTCGCCCTTGACCACCACCTTGTCCAGCGTGGTCGGATCGGCGGCGGTGTCGGCGAAGGCGGCCGGGGCCACGGCGCAGAGAACGGCAAGCACGGCAACGGACAGCCGCTGCGGCTGCAGGGTACGGAAGGCGGGACGGGTCATGGGGGTCCTGGACGAGCACGCGCGTTCGGCCGGCATCCAGGAGGCGAGGCGCTACGGGTAGGGGAAGGGCGGGCAGGCCGTCCTGGCACCACCGGAAACGAAAGAAATGGTAATACGAACTATTCCTATTTACAAATCATGAACGGTTCGGTGCGCGGGTGCGCCGTGGCGATCAGCGCAGCAACGGCAACGGGTTGCGGGGGCCGTTCGTGCCGTAGATGCCCCAGTGCAGATGCGGCGGCGTGCCCTTGGCATTGCCGCTGTCGCCCACGTGGCCGAGCAGGTCACCGGCCTGCACCACCTGGCCGCGCGCCAGGCCCTCGGCCCAGCCTTCCAGATGCGCGTAGTAGTAGCGTTCCCGCCCGGGCCCGATCACCCAGACCTGGCGACCACCGAGGCCGCGTTCGCTGACATCCGCGATGACTCCGGCAGTGACGCTGCGCACCGGCGTGCCGCGCTGGGCGAAGATGTCGATGCCGGTGTGGGAGCGGTCGCGGCCGCGCGGCGCGCCGAAGGTATCGGCGATCTGGCGGGGGCGCACACCCTCCACCGGCACCGGAAGTTCGGTGGCCGGCGGCATGCGCGAGAGTGCCCACAGCATCCTCGGCGTGGCCGCCCACGGGCTGTTCCACAGCGCCATCGCGGCAACGACGGCAATGGCCAGCCACAGGCCGCGCAGCAGCCAGCGGCGCAGGCGACCGGCAGGAGAGGACGGAGTGCTCATGGTCTCCGACTGTAGCGTCGAGCCATGCTCGACGGCTGTTGCTTTGCGGTAAAAGCGCAGTCGAGCATGGCTCGACGCTACAGAACCGGTGCCAGCGGGACCTCGAAACTCCGCTTCAAGGTGCCCAGTGCCACCGAGGTACGGAAGCGCTCGATGTTGTCATCGCCACCGAACAAGCGCTCGGTGATCGCCTCGTACTCCTCCATCGACGCCGCTGAAAGCAGCAGCAGGAAATCGCCATCGCCGGTGATCGAGTAGCACTGCTGCACGGCCGGGTCGTCCTGCACGCGGCGCTTGAACGGCGCCACCCGCTCGCGCTGCTCGCTGACCACGCGCACCTCGACGATGATGGTCAGCGGCCGCCCGACCTTGGCGGCGGCGACCACCGCTACATTGGCCGCGATCACGCCGCTGTCCTGCAGGCGCTTGATGCGACGCTGCACGGCCGGGGTGGACAGGTGCACGGCCTCGGCGATTTCGCGCTGCGGCAGGGTGTTGTCCCGCTGCAGCAGGTCGAGGATGGCGCGGTCGAAACTGTCGAGCACGGGGGCGATGGACATGGCGAGCAGAAGTTGCACGAACGGGCCGTCAATTGAGCCAAGTGCTCGGCGCCGGCGCAATAGACTTTGCGCATGCAGACCTCACGACTCGCGCCGATGTTGCCGGCGCTGGCGGTGCTCGGCTCGGTCACCTCGCTGGCCATCGGCACCTCCTACGCAAAACACCTGTTCCCGCTGATCGGTGCCCAGGGCACCAGCGCGCTGCGCGTGGGCTTTTCGGCGCTGTTGCTGCTGCTGTTCTGGCGGCCATGGCGCTGGAAGACCAGCCGCGTGGATGCGATCACTATCCTGCGCTACGGGCTCACCCTGGGCCTGATGAACCTGCTGTTCTACATGGCCCTGCGCACGATTCCCTTCGGCATCGCGGTGGCCATCGAGTTCACCGGGCCGCTGACGGTGGCGATGCTGTCATCACGACGACCGATCGACTTCCTGTGGGTAGGCTGCGCGGCGGTGGGGCTGCTGTTGCTGTTGCCGATCGGTGGCGGCCCGGCGCTGGACCCGGCCGGCGTGCTGTATGCCATGGGTGCGGCGGCGTGCTGGGGCCTGTACATCGTGTTCGGCAAGCGTGCCGGCCATCTGCACGCCGGGCATTCGGTGTCGCTGGGGCTGCTGGCGGCGTCGCTGGTGGTGGTGCCGGTGGGCGTGGTGCATGCCGGCGCCGCACTGCTCGATCCGAAGATCCTGGCCGCTGGCCTGCTGGTAGCGCTGGTCTCCAGCGCGATTCCGATGTCGCTGGAGATGATGGCGCTCAAGCGCCTGCCCAAGGAGACCTTCGGCATCCTGATCAGCATGGAGCCGGCAGTGGCCGCGCTGTGGGCGATGCTGCTGCTGCACGAGCACCTGCATGGATTGCAGTGGCTGGCGATCGGCTGCACGGTGCTGGCCTCGGTGGGCAGCACGATGACCGCGCGGCGGCTGAAGGTGCCGGTGGTGCAGGCGGGGTAGCGCCGGGCCATGCCCGGCGGAGAGCGTGCCAACCAAGGTTGGCACCCACCAGGAGCGGTCAGCGCAGGGCGTCCGCCGGGACGTCGATCTGCATCGCCAGGGCGAGGTGATCGGAGAACGCGGCCGGTACGGCTTCCACGGTGCGGGTCTGCAGGCCGCTGCTGACCAGGATGTGGTCGATGGCGCGATCGGGGCGCCAGCTGGGGAAGGTCGGCACGATGCAGCCGGGGGGCTGCAGCCGGGTCTTCTGGTACAGCACCTGCATTTCCGGGCGTTCGGCCAGGCAGTTGAAGTCGCCCATCAGGACGGCATTGGGATGGTCGGACAGCAGCTCGGCAATGAAGCCCAGCTGCGACATCCGCGAGCCCGCGCCCAGCGACAGATGGGCCACCGCTACCGCCAGGCCATCGGCGCCGTCGCCGAACTTGGCCAGCAGCACGCCGCGCCCGCCGATGCGGCCGGGCAGGGCGTGATCCTGCACTTCCACCGGTTCCAGCTTGCTCAGCAGGCCGTTGGCGCTGGAGGCGACCCCGCCCATGCGCCGGTTCGGCTGGTGGCTCCAGTAGTTGAAGCCGGCACGCTGGGCCAGGTAGTGGGTCTGGTTGGTGAAGCCCGAGCGCAGGCTGCCCGGGTCGGCCTCCTGCAGGCCGACGATGTCATGTTCGCGCGCCAGGGTGGCGATCGCGTCCAGGCTGCTGCGCTTGCGGCCCGCCGGCAGCGCATGTGACCAGCTGCGGGTCACATAGTCGCTGTAGCGGCGGGTACTTGAGCCGGCCTGGATGTTGGCCGTCAGCAAGCGCAGGGTCCGTGTACGGGGGGAATTCACGGCCGGGAAACGCTTCTCTTGGATCAGTGAGCCTGGGCCGCACCGCGTTCGCGGGCGATCAGGTGGTCGGCAATGCGCAGCATGTCCGGGAAGCTCTTGCCCTTCACCAGGTACTTGCCGTTGACGATGATCGACGGGGTGCCGCTGATCTGGCTGCGCTGGGCGAACTGCTTGGCCGAGTTGGTCTTGGCGTTCACCGCGAAGCTGCCCATGGTGGCGGCGAACTGCTTCGGATCCACGCCGTAGGCACCGTAGAACTTGGCAATGTCGTCCACCGAATCACGGCCACGCTCGCCCTTCAGGGTCTTCTGCGAGTGGATGGCGGCGTACAGCGCTTCGTGGGTCTTCTCCTGCACGCCCAGGGTCTGCGCGGCGTAGAAGGCACGGGCGTAGTCATCCCAGGTGCCGCCGAACATGGCCGGCACGTAGACGAAGTTCACGTCGCTCGGCAGGCCGGCCTTCCACGGGCCGACCAGCGGCTGGAATGCGGCGCAGGCCGGGCAGACATAGCCGAAGATCTCGGTCACTTCGATCTTGCCGGCGGCCGGCTGGAACGGCTGGCCGTTCGGGATGACCTGGTAATCGGCGCCTTCCACCGGAGCCGGGCCGGTCAGCGCGGCGGTGCTCGGAGCCGGTGCGGCAGCCGGTGCGGCTTCGGCTGGGGCCTTCTCGCCTTCGGCGACAGCCGGAGCGGTGCCTTCGCTGCCCGCGGCCGGTGCAGCGGCGGGCTCGGTGGTGGCCGGAGCGGTCGCCGGTTCGGCCGGGGCCGCGGTGGTGTTGGTGCTGCCGTCGTCGGCCTTGCAGGCCGCCAGGATCGGCAGCAGCGCTGCGAGTGCGAGGGCGTAACGGATCTTCATGGAAACGTCTCCAGCATCTGGAAAGGTGGGGCCGGCGTCAGGCGCCGGCCAGAGGGAAATGATGACATGCGGCGGCGACAGCGCCGTGTCGGTGGTGGGCGTTGGTTCAGCGGCCGCGGGCGGCGCGGGCCTGGGCGATCAAGGCCGAGGCGATGCGCAGCTGGTCGTCGAAGCTGTTGCCGCGCACCAGGTACTGGCCATTGATGATGATGGCCGGGGTGCCCGGCACCTTGGTGCGCTGGGCGAACGCGCGGGCGGCATCGACCTTCTTCTGCACGGCCTCGCCGCGCAGGGCCTGGATGTAGCGGTCCGGAGTGACGCCATAGGCCTTGTAGAAGGTGGCGAGCTCATCGGCCGAGACGTTCTGCATCGGCAGCGAACCCTGTTCGTGCAGGGCCTTGAACACGGCGGCGTGGCTGCGCTTGGCCACGCCGACTTCGTCAGCGGCGTAATAGGCCAGCGCCCAGGCATCCCAGGCACCACCGAAGGCGGCCGGGACCGGGGTGAAGCGCACGTCGGCCGGCAGCTTGGCCGCCCAGGCTTCCAGCTGCGGTTCGAAGTGGGCGCAGTGCGGGCAGGTGTAACCGAAGACCTCGACCACCTCGATCTTGCCGGCCAGCGGCTGGAACGGACCCGGCTGGGCGATGCGCTCGTAGTCTTTGCCCTCGACCAGCGGGGCATTGGCGGGAGTGGCGGCGCAGGCTACCAGCGGCAGCAGCACCAGCACGGACAACAGCAGGCGGGAAATCAACCTCATCGACACGCATCTCCGTTGAAAAAAGCAACGCCGGCGCGGTCGCCGGCGTGAAGGAAACATACCGCAGGCGAGGGCCGCAGTGGCGGCCCGGGCCGACCAGCGGTGGTCAGGGCGCGGCAGCCGGTTGTGCCGGCGTGGTCGTCACGGCAACGTCGTCGGCCTTGTTGTGCAGGCCCTGCAGGTAGCTCGACAGCGCCTGCACCTCCTGCTCGCTGAGCTTCTGCGCGACCGTGGCCATGATCTGGAAGTGCGCCTTGTCGGTCTCGTGGGTCTGCCCGGCCTGGTATTCCTGCAGGCGCCGCGCGACATAGCTGGCGTGCTGGCCACCGATGTGCGGATAGGCCGGGCCCGGATTGCCGGCGCCACTGGGGCCGTGGCAGGCCATGCAGGCCGGCAGGCCGCGCTTGGCGTCGCCACCGCGGTACAGCTGCTGGCCGATCTCGTAGAACTTCATGCCCTTGTAGGGGCCGTCGGCAACCAGGGTGTCGTCGGCGATGCCGGCGGTGGCCTTCTGCGTGGCGAAGAACGCGCCGATGTCGCGCATGTCCTGCGGGGTGAGGTTCTGCACGAACGGCACCATCGCCACCGCCGCACCGGAGCTGCGCTGGCCATTGGCGATCAGGGCCATCTGCTGGGCCACGTAACGTTCGCTCTGGCCGGCGATGGACGGGTACATCTCCACCGTGGAATTGCCGTCGGCGCCATGGCAGGCCGCGCAGGCCGAGGCCTTGGTCTGGCCGGCCTTGGCATCGCCCCAGTGGGTCTTGCTGAAATCCACCTCCAGCGAGGCGGTGTTGATCGGCCCGTTGTCGGGCAGCGGGGTCAACGTGGTCTGCGCGAACGCAGCAGCGGCAACGACTACAGCAGTGGCAAGGGCGGATACGGCAAGAACGCGAGCGTGGCGCATGCTAAAGCTCCGTATGGACCGGGCCGGGCGGTGGCCGCCGGCATCGCCCGGATTATCAACGCCGTTTCCGCGCACGGTCAACGCAGCAGTGCAGCAAAATGCCCGCAAAGGCCGCCGGCACGGGCGCGCGGCGCCGCAACATGCGATCCTAGGCGCATGTCATTGCTCATCGAACGCGCCCGTTACCACCTTTCGGCCCACAACGTGCGGCAGCTGCCGCCCGACGAAGGGGCCGAAGTGGCCTTCGCCGGCCGCTCCAACGCCGGCAAGTCCAGTGCGCTCAACGCGCTGACCCGCCAGAACGCGCTGGCCCGTGTCTCCAAGACCCCCGGCCGCACCCAGCAGCTGGTGTTCTTCCAGATCACCCCGGAAGCCCATCTGGTCGATCTGCCCGGTTACGGCTACGCCAAGGTGCCGCTGGACCTGCAGGCGCACTGGCAGGCCTTCATCGACAAGTATTTCCGCACCCGCGAGGCCCTGAAGGGGCTGGTGGTGGTGATGGACATCCGCCATCCGCTGAAGGACTACGACCGGCAGATGCTGTCCTATGCGGTGCAGCGCGGTTTGCCGGCGCACGCGCTGCTGACCAAGGCCGACAAGCTCAGCCGCAGCCAGCAGATGCAGACCCTGCAGAAAGTGCGCAAGGAACTGCACTCGGCCTACGGCGACAGCGTCAGCGTGCAGGTGTTCTCCGGCGAAGACCGCACCGGCGTGGATGAAGCCCGCGGCGTGATCGGCGGCTGGCTGGGGTTGGAGTAAGCGCTCCCCCGTCGCCCGGCTGGCAGCCGGGCGCTACCGGATCGGGTGGGTGCCGACCTTGGTCGGCACACCCTCACAACGGCGAATATTCCGCCGGCACCCAGGCATAGGCCTGGCCTTCGCTGCGCACATGGCCCAGGCCGGGGAACGGCAGGTGTGCACCGGCCACCCACCAACCGTGGGCGGTGGCCTGCTGCAGCAGGCTGCGACGGCTGGCGGTGGCCGCCTTGCGGTCCGAATCGGCCTCGAACGCGGCTTCCGGGTGGGCGAACTGCACCGCATGGAAGTGCAGCACATCGCCCCACACCAGCAGCGACTGGCCCTGGCTGTCGAACCGGTAGGAGACATGGCCGGGCGTGTGGCCATGGGTATCCATCGCCACCGCGCCACCGGGCAGGGCATCGCCGGGGCTGAACGTGCGCAGGTGGCCGCTGGTCTGGTACGGCGCCACCGCGTTGCGCGCCAGCGGGAAGGCGAAGCGCACCCCCTTCGGCGCGGTGGCCTCGCTGGCCGGATTGAGCCAGTAATCGGCATCGGCCTTGGACAGCCACACCGTGGCATTCGGGTAGGCCGGCTTGCCCTGCGCGTCGAGCACGCCGCACAGATGGTCCGGATGGGCGTGGGTCAGCAGCACCTCATCCACCTCGGCCGGGTCCACGCCGGAGGCGCGCAGGTTGCCCAGCACCTGGCCCAGGCCGGGGCCGAAGCACTGCGCGGTGCCGGTATCGACCAGGGTCAGGTGGTTGCCCTGGCGCACCAGGAAGGCGTTGATCGCGGTCTGCAGGCCCTTCTTGTCTTCAGGCACGTAGCGGCCCTCCAGCAGGCGGCTGACCAGCGTTGGCGGCACGTCGACCACTTCCTGCCGGCCCAGTGCGACCACGCCGTCGAACAGGGCGGTGACCTGCAGCGCTCCGATGCGCTGGTGGTAGACGCCGGGGACCTGCTGGGTGGGGGCGGGCGAAGTGGCTTCGGCCAGCGCGGCCAGCGGCAGGGACGACAGGGCCAGCAGCAGGGCGCCGCGTAGCGGCAAGGGACGCAGGGTCATGGCGGTTCTCGGTGGATGACGGGCGGTTCCGTTGCGCCCAGCGTGCCGTGGCCGGCGTGTGCACGGCGCTCAAACCACTGCGCGGAATGCTCAGGGAAGGGGTGTTGTCTGCAGGGCTGCGCCCTGCACCCGTAGAGGCAACAGCAACGGCCGAAGCAACAGCAACAGGCGAAGCAACAGCAACAGCGGGCTATCCGTGGGATGGCGGGGTGGGTCCGGTTGCGGGGGCCGCTGCAAGTACGTCCATGTAAGCTCGGTCGCCGCATCCATGCGGCTCACGCCCCCGCAACCGGACCCACCCCGCCTTCGACAGTTTTCCGCGATCTGTTGGAACGACGTATTGCTCTGGTGGGTGTCGACCTTGGTCGACACAGTAGATCCACGCCATGCGTGGATGACTCATTCGATATCTGAGAGAAAAATCGTGTCGACCAAGGTCGACACCTACCAACAGCCGCGCGGAACAAAGCCGCAGTTGCCAACAGCCGAGTGAACCTGTCGAAGGTGGGGCGGTGTGGGTGGGCAGGACCGTTGGCGCCATGGATGGCGCCATCGAGCCCCCATGGATGGGTTTACGGCGTGTCCTGCCCACCCACACCGCCCCGCCATCCCACGGATAGCCGCTGTTGCTGTTGCTGTTGCTTCGGCTCTTGCTGTTGCCTCGGCAGGTGCAGGGCGCAGCCCTGCCGAACCCCCTCAAATGTCTGTGGGAGCCAGTCCGTACTGCTCGGCGAAGCGCTTGCTGAAACTCGCCGCAGACCGGTAGCCCGCGCGTGCGGCGACGGTCTTCAACGGCAGGTCGGTGGTGTAAAGCAGCTGCATCCCGTGAGCCAGGCGCGCCTCGGTGAGCAGCTGGCGCAGGCTGGTGTCCTCGGCCGCAAGGCGACGGCGCAGGGTCGCACCGCTCAGCGCGAACTGTTCTTCCACATCACGCGATTGCCAGTCGCGAGCCGGTTCGGCGGCGATGCGGTCGCGGATCTGTTCGCCCAGGCTCGGTGCCTGTGGCAGCAAGAGGTTGCCGTGGCCCTGCCGGCACAGGGTCAATACCAGTGAGGCCAGGGCCAGCCGGGCTTCGCTGTAACGGCCGTCCTGCAGCGATTGCCGCCACTGGCGCAGCACCGTGCCATGGTCGATCAACGACAGTCGCGCCATCGCCTGGCCCGGGGCGGGAAGGTCCTCGCTCCACAGCGTGCGTGCGGCCGCCAGCACTTCGGTACACAGCGGCACGATGGCGCTGAGGTAGCGGCCACTGCGCGGATCGGGGCTGTTGACCACGTCGATACGGCAGCGCTGGGTCAGCAGCAGGATGTCGCCGGGGATGAATTCCAGCGACTGGTGCGCGGTACGCACCTGCTTGCGGCCTTCCAGCAGGATCGCGAACTGTGGTTGCGGAATCTCCACCGAGCTGGCGCCATGCTCTTGGCGAGCGGTGATGCATGCATAGCCTTCGGCGCGTGCGCAGCCGGCCAGGCTGGTCATCTCGGCCAGCAGTGCGGTGGCCGGGGGCAGCATGGTGGTCATGCCACGTGGGCGCCGAACAGACGTCCGACGCCTGCAGCGGCGGCCATTGCCAGCGCGCCCCAGAACATCACCCGGATCGCGCCACGCACCGGCGGTGCGCCGCCGGCCCGGGCCGCCATCGCGCCGGTCAGGCACAGGCCCAGCAGGGTGCTGCCGGTGGTGATCACTGCAACCTTGTCCACCGGGGCGAGCAGCGATGTCAGCACCGGCAATGCGGCGCCGCAGGTGAACGCCCCGGCCGAGGCCAGCGCCGCCTGCAGCGGGCGCGCGCGCAGGGTATCGGTGATGCCCAGCTCGTCGCGTGCGTGGGCACCCAAGGCATCGTGCGCGGTGAGCTGCTCGGCCACCTGCCGTGCCAGCGCCGGGTCCAGGCCGCGGTGGCGGTAGATCGCGGCCAGCTCTTCCAGCTCGCTGTGCGGGTCTTCGTGCAGTTCGCGTTTTTCCATCGCCAGGTCGGCGTCTTCGGTGTCGGCCTGGGTCTGTACCGAGACGTACTCGCCAGCAGCCATCGACATCGCGCCGGCCACGGTGCCAGCCACGCCGGTGGCCAGGATGGTCGCCGCGGAGGCGCCACTGGCGGCCACGCCGACCACCAGGCCGGCCACCGAGACGATGCCATCGTTGGCCCCCAGCACGGCGGCACGCAGCCAGCCGACGCGCTCGGAGCGGTGCAGTTCGGGGTGTCGTGAATGGCGGCTCATGGCTTGAGTGTACGAGGGTCAAGAGGGCGTCGGTAGGATGCTGAAACCCGTCACCGTCGCATGACGTGACGGGGGGCCACGCTATAGTGCGCCCTTGCGATGGAAGGCCCCGGGCCCCACATCCCCCGCCACCGTCCAGCGAGCCTTTCCCTTGTCGAGCCCCAGCCACGTCGCCGATACCCCCATTACCGACCGCTCGCAGCTGGTGGAGGTGATCGCCTCCGGCGAGAAGCCCCGCGCGCAGTGGCGCATCGGCACCGAGCACGAGAAGTTCGGGTTCCGCCTGGATGACCTGCGACCGCCGACCTTCGAGGGCGGGCGTGGCATTGAGGCACTGCTCAACGGCCTGGTCCGCTTCGGCTGGGAGCCGGTGCAGGAGAACGGCAACACCATCGCCCTGCTGCGCGATGGCGCCTCGGTCACGCTGGAACCGGCGGGCCAGTTGGAACTGTCCGGCGCGGCGCTGGAGACCATCCACCAGACCTGCGTGGAGACCGGCACCCACCTCAACGAGGTGGCACAGGTGGCCGGTGAGCTGCAGCTGGGCTTCCTCGGCATGGGCTTCCAGCCGAAGTGGAAGCGCGATGAGATGCCGTGGATGCCGAAGGGCCGCTACAAGATCATGCGCGCGTACATGCCCAAGGTCGGCTCGCTGGGCCTGGACATGATGACCCGCACCTGCACGGTGCAGGTGAACCTGGACTACGCCACCGAAGCGGACATGGTGAAGAAGTTCCGCGTGTCGCTGGCGCTGCAGCCGATCGCCACCGCGCTGTTCGCCGATTCGCCGTTCACCGAAGGCAAGCCCAACGGCTATCTGAGCTACCGCTCGCACATCTGGACCGACACCGACGCCGACCGCACCGGCATGCTCGACTTCGTGTTCGAGGATGGCTTCGGTTACGAGCGCTATGTCGACTACCTGCTCGACGTGCCGATGTACTTCTCCTACCGCGATGGCATCTACCACGACGCCAGCGGGCAGAGCTTCCGCGATTTCATGCAGGCCAGACTGCCGGTGCTGCCGGGTGCGCTGCCGACGCTGCGCGACTGGTCGGACCACATGACCACCGCGTTCCCGGAAGTGCGCCTGAAGAAGTATCTGGAAATGCGCGGTGCCGACGGTGGCCCGTGGAGCCGCCTGTGTGCGCTGCCGGCATTCTGGGTGGGCCTGTTGTACGACGACACCGCACTGGATGCGGCCTGGGACCTGGTGCGTGATTTCACCCTGGCCGAGCGCCACGCACTGCGCGACGGCGTGCCGAAGCATGCGATGAACCTGCCGTTCCGCACTGGCAGCGTGCGCGACCTGGCCCGTGAAGCGGTGAAGATTTCCGTCGAAGGCCTCAAGCGCCGCGCGGCGCGCAATGCCGACGGCCAGGACGAGAGCAAGTTCCTGGACGTGCTGCAGGAGATCGTCGAGTCCGGCCTGACCCCGGCCGAACGCAAGCTGGCGCTGTTCCATGGCCGCTGGCACGGCGACGTCGATCCGGTGTTCCGCGAGTTCGCGTACTGACACTGTTCCGGCAGGTGCCAACCGGGGCCGGCACCTGCCGTTGCGTCACCACCCGCGCGCTGCGAACAGGCGCGCGTAGATGCCGCGAACCACATCCTGCTTGCTGCGGTTGTAGGCCTGCACGTTGGCATTGCCCTGCAGTGCTGCCTGCTTGGCCTGTGCATAGCGCCTGCGGTCGTCTTCATGGCTGCGCAGCCAATCGCGGAACAAGCAGTGGCGGAGGTGCTCGGCGCAACCAGGTGCGAACACGTGCAGGTTCACGCGCGGCACGTCCAGCCGCAGCATGCGGTGCTGGTACCACGAGGGTTCGCGGATGGTAAGCACGTAGCCCAGTGCCTGCAGCGGTGGCAGCCAGGCCGCTTCGTCGGCGGGATCGGCAACCAGCAGGTCGATGTCCAGTACCGGTTTGGCCGGCAGGCCCGGCACCGCGGTGGAGCCGACATGTTCAATGCCCAGCGCGGTGTTGCCGAGTGTCGCCTGCAGCTGCGTGCGCTGCTGCTCGAACTGGTCGGCCCACAGCGTGGACCAGGGCACCACCTGCAGCGCTTCCGGCTGCGGCGCGCCGAGAACCCAGGGATTCTCCTCAGGGTCGCCATCGGCGAAGGTGGTGATTGCGGTGGGATCGAACGGGATATCGGACATGCCCACCATGGTGCCATGCCCAGCGGTGATGTCAGCCCGGCTTGCCGTCGCGCCGTGGGCACAGGTAGATCCAGCCCAGCCGCGCCACCCACGGTGCCAAGGCCAGCAACCAGCCGATGGCTGCGGCGAAATGCCACGCATAGGCGTCGGGCATCAGTTCGGCAGCGATGCGCATGATCGCCACCGCCTGCAGCGCGACGAACGCAAACCAGGCCACTGCCGGCATCACCAGCGGTCGCCCGGAATGCCCCTGGGTGACCCGGGTCACCATCGCCACCAGCAGGCTGCCGAACAGGCCCACGGCGAGGGCATGCAGCGGCGCGCGGCCGAGCAGTTGCAGATGGCCCAGCATCTGGCCGATGTCCTGCAGCAGATACAACGCGAAGCTGATCGGCAGCCACGCCAGCGCCAGGAACAGGGCCGCGAGCAGGCCCGGCATCGGCCCGCGTGGCCACCAGTGCCATAGCGCCTGCAGCGACAACATCAGCAGCGGCGCATCGGCCAGCCACAGCAGGTGGTCGATCTGCAACGCGCTCAACAGCAGGCGCAGCATCAGCAGCGCCCACATCGCGGCCAACCAGCGCAGCGGTCGCCACGGCACGTAGCCGTCCACCACGTTGTTGGCGAAGAACGGGATCATCCGGTGCGCGACGGTGAGGTAGACCGGCAGCAGCAGGCCGAAGGTGCCGAGTGCCACCGTGACCGGCATCAGGGTGGCGTGGCCGCGCACCACTGCCATGAACAGCAGCAGCCCCAGGCAGCCCAGCAGCAGTGCGGCATAGCAGGCGCGCGCATGCCAGTTGCGGTTGGGACCGGCGGCCTTGAGCACGCGTCCCAGCACGATCAGTCCGGCGTTCCAGCCGGCCAGTGCCAGCAGCAGGCCGGGCCACAGTCCGGGTGTCCACCCGCAGGCGGCGGCAATCAGCAGCGCCTGCCCACCAAACAGGCCGATGCCGACCGGCGCATAACGGCTGCGTGGCAGCTCCGGCTGTGCCATCCAGCGCGGGAACACGGTGAGCAGGAAGCCGAAGATGAAACTGGGCAGCACCAGGTACTGCATCAGCAGCGCGTGCAGCCAGGCCGGAGGCAGCGGCGATGGCTGCGGCGTCCACAGTCCGCGCAGAGCGCCCAGCCACAACGCCCACCACAGCATTGCCAGCAGCAGGTTGCTGGCGCCGATGAAGAACAGCAGCCGGTGCGGCGCGCGCATCAGCATCGCAGGGGAGGGCAGGCGGGCCATGCAGCGAGTCTGCGCCGGAGGGGGCGGCCGCTGCCTTGACCTTCGTCATGCCAACGTATGGATGGTGCCAGCCAGCGGCCGGCACGACCAGAAAGAAACCCCGGCAGTGCCGGGGTTCTTCGTTCACAGTCGCCGATCGATCAGGCGGCGTTCTTCATCGTCGCCATGTCGATCACGAAGCGGTAGCGCACATCGTTCTTCGCCATGCGTTCCCAGGCTTCGTTGACGTTCTTGATATCGATCATCTCGACGTCGCTGACGATGCCGTGCTCGGCACAGAAGTCCATCATTTCCTGGGTTTCGGCCATGCCGCCGATCGCCGAGCCGGTCAGGTGCTTGCGGCCGAAGATCACGCTGCCGCCGGTCAGCGGCGGATCCAGCTCGGTCAGTACGCCGACCAGGCACATGGTGGCCTCGCGCTTGAGCAGGCCCATGTACGGGTTGGTGTCATGGCCAACCGGAATGGTGTTGAGCAGGAAGTCGAAGCTGCCGGCGTGCGCCTTCATCTGCGCGGCGTCGCGCGAGACCAGCACTTCGTCGGCGCCCAGGCGCTTGGCGTCGGCGCCCTTTTCCGGCGTGGTGGTGATCATCACCACATGCGCGCCGAGTGCCTTGGCGAACTTCACGCCCATGTGGCCGAGGCCACCGAGGCCGATCACGCCGACCTTCTGGCCCGGGCCGACCTTCCAGTGGCGCAGCGGCGACCAGGTGGTGATGCCGGCGCACAGCAGCGGCGCGGCCGCCTTCAGGTCGAGGGTGTCGGATACCTTCACCACGAAGCGCTGCTCGACCACCACGTGGTCGGAATAGCCGCCGTAGGTCGGCGCACCGCTTTCGCGTTCACGGCCGTTATAGGTCCAGGTCGCGCCTTCGGCGCAGTACTGCTCCAGGTCGTGCTCGCAGGCGTCGCAGTGGCGGCACGAGTCGACCATGCAGCCCACGCCGGCGTGGTCGCCGACCTTGAAGCGGGTGACGTTGCTGCCGACCTCGGTGACGCGGCCGATGATCTCGTGGCCCGGCACCATCGGGTAGATCGAGCCACCCCAGTCGTCGCGGGCCTGGTGCAGGTCGGAGTGGCAGATGCCGCTGTAAAGGATCTCGATGCGCACATCGTCCGGGCCGACCGCGCGGCGTTCGAACTCGTACGGGATCAGCGGGTCGGTATGTGAATGGGCGGCGTAACCACGGGCGAGGGACATGGGGAATCCTTGGCAGGGTTTGTCGAAAGGCGTTTTACAATACGCCCCGTACCCAGCTGCAAGAAGCGCGGATATCGGCATGATTCATCAAGTGGAACTGCACAATCATGGCCACTGACAACCTCTCGCACCTGGCCGCGTTCGCGGCGGTCGCCCGCCACCGCAGCTTCCGCCGCGCCGGCGCCGAGCTGGCGCTGTCGACCTCGGCGGTGAGCTATGCGATCCGCGCGCTGGAAGAACGCTTGGGCGTGGGCCTGTTCCATCGCACCACCCGCAGCGTGGCCCTGACCGAGGCCGGGCAGCGCCTGCTCGAGCGCCTGCAGCCGGCCTTGGGGCAGGTGCATGACGCGCTGGAAGAGATGAACCAGTTCCGGGCCGTCCCGGCCGGCCTGCTGCGCATCAACGCCACCCGCGCGGCGGTGCCGACCCAGTTGCGGCCGCGGCTGGCGCGTTTCCTGCACGCGCATCCGGACATCCGGGTGGAACTGACCGAGAACGATGGCCTGGTCGACATCGTCGCCGAGGGCTACGACGCCGGCGTGCGCCTGCATGAGTTCGTGCCGGAGGACATGGTGGCGGTGCCGATGGGGCCACCGCTGCGCGGGCTGATCGTCGGCTCGCCGGACTACCTGCGCCGGCACCCGGCGCCGCAGCACCCGCGCGACCTGGCCGCGCACGAATGCATCCGCTTCCGCTTCGCCAGTGGCCATCTGTACAAGTGGCAGTTCGAACGCGAGGGACGGGCGTTGGAGATCGATGTGCCGGGGCGGCTGACGCTGGGCGAGCAGGGCACCGTGGTCAGTGCGGTGCTCGATGGCATCGGCCTGGCCTATGTGCTGGAAGACTCCGCGCGGCCGTACATCGACTCGGGGCAGATGGTGGCGGTGCTGGAAGACTGGAGCGAACCGTTCGCCGGTTTCGCGCTGTACTACCCGAAGCAGCGGCAGATGCCTGCCGCACTGCGTGCGTTCGTGGATATGCTGCGCGAGTGAATCGCAGCGGATGGCGCAGAGCCGTCCAATGACCGGCTCCAGCGAGAGGTTTCCGAGTAGATCCGCGCCATGCGGGGATGGCGTTCACCCGCTAGAGTGAGTCTTCTCAACAAAAGGACGTCATTGAGCATGCTCGCCGATCTCGAACAGGCTTCCGGCCAGACCTTCCCGCCGTTGTTCCGCCAGCTGGTGGAAGGCAACCGTTTCAGCTGGGGCGAGCAGGGCCCGAACTGGTACCGCACGGTGTTCCCGCAGGTGCAGCCGCAGCCGCCGGTACTGCTGTATGCCAACGACTATGAACCGATCGAGCCGAGCGAACTGCGCGCAGCCTGGGAAGATCTGACTGCCGAAGATCATTACAACCCGCTGCGCGATGACCTGAAACTGCTGCCGTTCGCGCGCACTGGCGCGGGTGATCACTACTGTTTCTGGACCAATGCACCGGGCTCCAGTGAGTCGCCGGTGCTGCTGGTCTGGCATGACGATGATCGCGCCGATCTGCTGGCTGCGAACTTCCAGGACTTCCTGTTCCGCAAGATGGCCGAAGCGGTGGTGGAGCTGGAGGAAGAGGATTCGCTGCTTTCGGAGGGCGATATCGGAACCAATCTGCAGGCCTGGCTCGGTACCCATCGTGGCTGGCTGCGAGGGGAGCAGGCAGCTGCGCTGCAGGCGTTGTATGCACGCGTGGAGGACATCACTGCGGGTGAGATCAGTGACGAGGACGTGCAGCCGCTGCTGCAGCTGATCGCGTTCGATGGTATCGACAGCGAAATGCCCTACGTGCAGTCGTGACCTGATCCGAAGCGTTGCCGGTAGATCCACGCCATGCGTGGATGCGGCCGGCTACGGTACCTGCAGTACGGGTGCCAACAATTCCAGGCAATCACGCAGATGCACCTCTACGGGGGCATCTGCGGCCACCACGCCGATCACACGTTCGCGCAGCGGCTCGGCCACGGCCATCGCCAGGATCAGTCGCGCCATGCACGCGACATCTCCCTCGCGCAGCAGCCCGCGCTGCTGCTGCCGCGCCAGCCAGTCGGCCAGCAGCGCACGGCCGCGTTCGATGCCGTTGTCCAGGTAGGCCTGCAGCAGCGCGTCCTTGCCAGGAAAGTCAGTGGCCAGCAGCCGGAACACCTGCACCGCCTGCGCCGACAGTGCCTGCGCGCAGACCGCCTGCAGGATGTCCTGCAGCAACGGCAGCACCTCGTCGGCATTGCGCGCATCGCGCTGCAACTGCGGCGCGAAGCCGTCGGTCCACTCGCGCACTGCCAACCCGACCAGTTCCTCGCGGTTGCTGGCGTGGCGGTACACGGTTTTCTTCGCCACCCCGGCGTGCGCCGCCACCGCTTCGATGGTGGTGGCCTCGTAACCCTGTGCCAGCAGCAGCTCCAGCGTGGCCTGCAGCACGGCGTGGCGGACTTCGGCTTCCGGCCGCGCAGGGCGGCCGCGGCGGCGGATTGGTGAGGGTGGCTCGGGCAGGGTGGTGCTGTTCATTGCGCCCATCTTACCGCATTCGGATAATTGCGAAACGAAATGCGTTTCCGTATTGTCGGGCCTCCCAACCCCGCAGGAGACCCCCGATGGATACCGCTGTGAACGCTCGCGCCTGGCTGGACCACCACGACCTGCTGGACCCGGCACCGATGCATCTGGAAACCGGCATCCAGCGCCGCGAAGACGGCACCCTGCTGGTGGCGGTGCGTACCGATCTGCACGGCTGCAAGGGCCGCATGCTGGACTGGTGGTTCACCTTCTTCGAGACCACCCAGCACATCCGCTGGTGGCATCCGGTCGACCATGTCGAGCATCGCGGCTGGGACGCGGCCTGGCAGCGTGGACGCAGCTACCACGGTGCCAGCATCCATGCCGTGGAATCGCTGGCTGACATTCCGCCGGTGGCGGCGCGCCTGAAGTTCCATGACCCGCGCACGTTGCTGGTGCCCGAGCGCCTGCAGGTGGCACAGGATGCAGGCGATGTATCGGCGGTGATCGCCGCGCGCATCGGCTTCGGTGACCACGTACGCCTGGATGCAAACGGTGATCCCTGCGACGGGCAGATGCTGCACGTGGCGCGCGATACGCCGTTTGGCTGCGTGCTGCGCAGCCGCTTCGTACTCGGCCTGGACAGCACCGATCCGCACCGCGATGCCGGCGATGCGGTCGGCCTGGGCCTGCTCAAGCACTGCTATACGGAGTTCAGTTTCCTCTCGCGCCTGCTGCCGTCGCTGTACTACGGCGAGCGTGCCAACGGCGAAGCGGTGCCGTTGCCGTGGTGAACGATGCGCCGGTCATTCGACCAGCACGTCGTAGCCTTCGCCACTGAACTGGATCAGACAGAAGCCATGGCCGAATGGATCGGCCAGCACGGCGATGCGCCCCCAGCGACGCTCGCGCACGGACTGCTCAAGTGTCGCCCCGGCCGCAACCGCACGTACCACTCCAGCTTCGATGTCATCCACCACCCAATCCAGGTGCAGCGGCGTCCAATGGCGCTCGTAGTCGCGCACGTCGCCGTCTTCAGTAGCGACGCTGCCAGCTTCGTTCTGCAGCAGGTACAACGGTGTTGGCCCGCCGAGCAGTTCCACGGCCTCCGGCCCGAGACGGCGGCCGATGCGCAGGCCGAAGGCTTCGGTGTAGAAGGTTTCAGCGGCAGCAAGATCGGGCACGTCGAGGTTGACGATGAACGACGTGGTGACGGAGTTCATGGGGACTTTCGTCATGTTGTTGGGCACGGATGGGCGGTCTAGGATCGCACTGTAGTTCAGGATCGGAGTGTCCGGTCGTTGCGACTGGTGGCCTCGTTGCCAGGGAGGATTCCATGCGGGATCTGGAAGTGGAAGCGCGACTACGCACGCTGGAGCAACAGGCAGCCCGATGGCGCTGGCTGCTGGTGGCAGCGCCCGTGCTGATGATGTCGATCGTGCTGGCCGGTCGCGGTTTTGCCAGGCCGGAGGCCGGCATTGTTCCGGAGATCCGAACCCAGCGCCTGATCGTGCTTGATCAGGAAGGGCGCAAGCGGGTGGAGATCGGTGAGGACGCGCCGGACCTGGACATCAAGCGCAACGCCCGGGTGGCGGGGTTGATCATCTTCGATGGCAATGAACAGGAGCGTGGAGGCATGGTCACGGCCGACGATGGCAGTGCCACGGTTGCCCTGGATGCGCCGCGCGGCGTTGGCTATCGCGTGTCAGATCGGGCTGGAATGAACGTGGGAGCGGACGGTTCGGCGCTTATCGGTGTCCTGTCCAACGCCGGGGGTTTTGCCGCCAGGCTGGTCGCGCAGGGCGCGGAAGGACAGCTGGAGCTGAGCCGCATGGAGTCCGCCGAAGGCGGCGCATCCACCCGTGTGATCCACGTGGACGCTGATGGCAAGTGACGGAGCAACAACCACAGACTCAAACAGGGAGCGCAACATGCATGAACAGGATATAGCCCTACGCTTGGAACGCCTGGAACACCGGCTGCGCCGCAGGAATTTGCTGGCGGCCTCGATGTTCGCGCTGGGCGCATCGTTGGCCCTGATCGGAACCAGCGTGGCCACACCTGATGCCGGCGTGGTGCCGGAGATCCGTACCTACAAGCTGACCGTGCTCGACAGTGAAGGGCGCACGCGCGTGCAGATTGCCGAGGATGCCAGTGACATTGCCCGCAACTCACGCGCAACGGGCATGACCATCTACGATGCGAAGGGCGATGAGCGCGGTGGCATCGGCACCATGGCCAACGGCAGCGCAGTGATGGCGTTGGATGCACCGGTTGGCGTGGGTTACAAGGTTCGCGATCGGGCGGGCATGAGGGTCGCTGCCGATGGCTCCGCCGTGATCACGGCACTGTCCAACGAGGGCAGCTTTGCCGCCAGCCTGGTGGCGCAGGGCAACCAGGGGCGGCTTGAGCTGAGTCGCAAGGACTCGGCCAAGGGCGAAATCAGCACCCGTGTGCTGACCTTTGATTCGGACTCGACCAAGGTGGAGAAGGCGCCGTGATGTGTCCTGTGGCGAGTGGCGCGTCGCATCCACGCATCGCGTGGCTCTACGGCGCGCGCGGGTAGTCGAGGTAGCCTGCTTCGCCACCACCGTAATAGGTGTTGCGGTCGGGCGTGGCCAGCGCGACGTCGTGCTGCAGACGCTCGACCAGATCCGGGTTGGCGATGAACGGCTGGCCGAATGCGGCCAGGTCGATGGTTCCGGCCTCGACCAGCTGCAGGGCACGCTCGCGGGTCATGCCACCGGCCAGGATCACGGTGCCACCGTAGGCCTGCTTGAACTGCCGCAGGAAGGCCTCGCCCAGCACCGACTGCCCCGCCTGCAGGTTGTCGTTGAGATGCACATAGGCCAGCCCGCGCTTGCCCAGCTCCTCGGCCAGGTACAGATAGGTGGCTTCGTTGTCGGGGTAGAACGGCATGTCGAAGGTGAGGTTGTTCGGTGCCAGGCGCACGCCGATGCGATGCGCGCCGATGCGCTCGGCCATCGCATCGACCGTCTCCAGGATCAACCGCGCACGGTTCGGCAATGAGCCGCCGTAGCGGTCCTCGCGCTGGTTGATGAGCGGGTTGAGGAACTGCTCGAACAGGTAACCGTTGGCGGCATGCAGCTCGATACCGTCGAAGCCGGCCGCAATGGCGTTGTCCGCCCCGCGTACGAAGTCGTCGATGATGCCGGGCATCTCCGCGGTCTGCAGTGCACGTGCCGGAGTGGGATCGGCGTGGCCACGGCTGCCATCGTCCAGGTACACGAACGAGGTGTTCTTCGGTGCGCTGGCCACCGGGCGCGTACCCGCGCTGACCGGTTGACCGCCCCCGGGCTGCAGCGAGGCATGCGACATGCGGCCCACATGCCAGAGCTGGGCGAAGATCCTGCCCTGCTCGGCATGTACGGCCTCGGTGACCAGCTTCCAGCCGGCCACCTGCTCGGCCGACCAGATGCCCGGCACATCGATGTAGCCTTGGCCCTGCGGCGAGACCGGCGTGCCTTCGCTGATGATCAGGCCGGCGCTGGCGCGCTGCCGGTAGTACTGCGCGGTGAGCGCGTTGGCGATCGCGCCGGGATTGCGGGCGCGGGTCATCGGCGCCATTGCGATGCGGTTGCGCAGGGCGGTTCCTGACAGGTCGAACGGGCGGAAGAGGGCGGTGGTCATGTCGGTCATCTCGGTGCGGGGGAGAGGCGCCAGCGGCGCGATGCACACAGGATGGAGTTGACATGCGGGTGCATAAAGCGCTTCGATCTCCCTTGGGGCGGGACTATTTGTCCCCAATGGAGTGCGAACGATGCTGCCGCTGGAATCCTTGAATGGCCTGGTGACGTTCGTCACGACCGCACGCTCGGGCAGCTTCACCGAGGCGGCAGACGCGCTGGGCATCTCGCGCTCGGCGGTGGGCAAGGCCATCGCCCGGCTGGAAACGCGGCTGGGTGTGCGCCTGTTCCATCGCACTACGCGGCGCATCGCACTGACCACTGATGGCGAGGCGTACTACGCCTCCTGTGCGGCGGCGCTGGAAGAAATCTCCGCGGCCGAGGCCTGTCTGGGTTCGGCGGGCCTGCCCAGCGGGCGGCTGCGCATCGACATGCCGTCCTCGTTCGGGCGGCTGGTGGTGCTGCCGGTGCTGCTGCGGTTGTGCCGGCAGTATCCGGACCTGCAGTTGACGATGACCTTCACCGATCACTTCGTCGATCCAGTCGAAGAGGGCATCGACCTGCTGATCCGCTTCGGTGGGCTGCACCAGGCCGAGCACCTGGTCGCGCGCCGGTTGGGGCGCCAACGCCTGGTCACCTGCGCATCGCCGGAGTACCTGCGGGCGCATGGCGTGCCGCGCACGGTGGAGGAACTGGCGCAGCACCGCAGCATCGTCGGCTTCCGCCATGGCCAGCCGATCTGGTGGCGGATCGGCAGCGAGGAGGACGAGGGAACGTTCATTCCCAGTGCGCCCTATCAACTCAATGATGGCGATGCGGTGATCGAAGCGGCAATCGCCGGCCTCGGCATCTGCCAGATGCCCATTTCACTGGTGCGCCGCCATCTCGATTCCGGCGTGCTGCAATCGGTGCTGGACGAACACATGCAGCGGCACATCGACATCCATGCGCTGTGGCCACCGACGCGTCACCTGCGGCCGAAGGTGCGCTACGTGGTGGATGAACTGACCCGGTTGGCGGAAGAAGGTCTGTTTGATTGAGCGGGGCCCGGAAACCGGGCCCCGCCTGTGGAACCGCTGCGCCTGGCCTACTTGAAGTTGTAGCGCAGGCTGGCCATGTAGCGGCGGCCCAGTGAATCCAGCACATACGGGAACGGCCCGATGTCATCGCCCACGTTGATCACCGACAACGTCACCCGTGCGGCGTCGGTAATGCGGTACGTGACGTTGGCGTCCCAGGTGGTCCAGCTGTCGCGATAGAAATACTGACGACTTTCCGGGGTATCGGTCATGGTGTACTGGGCGCGGCTGGTGTAGTTGGAGGCCACGCCGTAGTTCCAGTTGCCGATGCGATGCTGGGCGGTCCAGCGGAACTGGCGCTTGGGTTCATTGAAGCTGCCCGCCTGTTCGACGAACGGCACGTCCCGGTTCGCGGCCTGGCCACGGTTCTTCGGCATGTAGCCGTAGAAGTCCAGGTCCAGCACGCCGAAGCGCGACAGGTCCCAACGGTAGCCGACTTCGGCGGTCCAGCCGCGGAACATCAGCACCGGGCCGTTGCCATACTCGGTCTTGATGTCGGTAGCCACGCCGGTGTTCGGATCACGCGTCACCAAGCTGCAGAAGCGGTTGGCGTTGGGCACGTTGGCGGCGTTGAAGTCGGCAGTGTCGAAGCAACCGGTGATGATGTCGTTGGCACTCAGCGACGTGATCACGTTGTTGATCTTGATGTCATACCAGTCGGCGGCGACGCGCAGGCCCGGGATCCATTCCGGCGCGAACACGATGCCGGCCGTCCACGACTTCGCCGTTTCGTTCTGCAGGCGGGTGCTGCCGTTGGTCGAGCCCAGCGTATTGGTCGGCTGCTGGCGGAAGGTGTTCGGATCGGCGCCCGGGTAGGCGGCGAAGAACGCCTGGCAGTTGCGGCGACGCACCGCCGGATTGGAGCCGCCGCTGATGTTGTCCAGCGAGCACACTTCCGGGATGTTGTAGTAGGCCGGCTGCTGGGTGGTGTAGAGCTCGGCGATGGACGGCGCGCGCAGTGACTGGGTCTTGTTGCCGCGCAGCTGCAGGCCGGCGATCGGTTCGTACTGGATGCCGTAGGTGAACGCATTGAACGCGCCGGCGACGGAATTGTCGACGCGGCGGAACTTGGCGGTCAGGTCCAGGCGATGCAGGCCCGGGATATCCCAGTCGGGATTGAACAGCGGTGCCAGCACTTCGGCGAACACTTCATTGGTGTGGTATTTGCCTTCCGCCGCCTGGGTCGGCACCGAACGGCCCTGGCCCAGACGCTGGTACTCGCTGGGGGTGAAGGAGCCTTCTTCGCGGCGGTGTTCGAAGCCGGCCGCCGCGGACAGCTCGCCGCCGGGAAGATCGAACAGGCCGCCGGATACCGACGCATTGATGACGGTCTGGCGGGTCTGCGCCTTGGCCACGGTCCGGGTGGAGACATAGTCCAGGGCTTCGCGCGACGCCTGGTTCTCGCCGAACAGATTCAGCGGGCGGCAGTTCGCATCGGCCGTGGTGCCCGGACGGGTGGCATCACAGATGATGCGCCCGCTGGCGTCGGTGGTGACGTTGATTGCATTGATGAAGTTCTGCTGGATCAGGCCGGTGCCGAGGTAGTCGAAGTCACCGCGGCCGTGGGTGACGCTGGCTTCCCAGTTGAAGCTGCGCTTTCCAATATCGAAGAAGCCGTTCAGGCCGAGCACCGCGCGGGTCAGGCGGGTCTCGGTGCTGGCGTTGTTCATCGACAGGTCTCGCGAAGAACGCGACAGGCGGAACGAGGTGATGCCGTTGTCCGCGAGGATCTTGCGGGTTTCCGCACTCAGGAACGGATTGCTGGCGCTGAAGGTCAGTGCACCGCTGGCGGCACCGCCGCCGTCCAGGCGCGCATTGCCGAAGGACACGGCGTTGTAGACGTTCTGGTCCAGGGTTTCGCGGGCGGTCGCTTCGTATCGCGAAAGCTCGAAGAAGCCGCGCACGTTGTCGGTGAAGTCGAAGCTGCCTGTGGAGAACACCGAGCGTCGTTCGAGGTCGGCGATCAGCGGCACCGTCTCGAACAGGTTCAGGCCGTCCCCGCCCGAGGCGTTGCCGCCCGCGTAGCTGATGCCGGGGTTGAACTCGACCAGCTTGCCCTCGTTGTTGAACTGCCACAGTTTGTCTTTGTTCGGGCCGAAGCCAAGGATGTCGCCCAGGCCGTTGCGCGTGTAGCTGCCGGTCGCCGGCATCACCAGGCCACCGAAGGTCATGCTGGCAATGCGCCGGTTGCGGATCCAGACCTGGTCGGGGATGCCGTCGGCCGGCCCGGTATTGAACGGAATGCTGCCGTCGATGCGGCCATCATTGGTTGGCCGGCGCAGGGGCTGGGCAGTGGCGTTGGCCGCCGTGGGATTGGCCTGCAGGCTGTAGCCCTGGCGGTAGAAATCGCGCTGCAGCGCGTTCACGCCATCGGCATTGTCCAGTTCCGCCGCCACCACGATGTGACCACGCCCATCGGCGAATCCGGTACCGAAGATGGCCGACCAGGAGTAGCGCTCGTTGTCGTTCTTGCTGGTTCTGCCATAGCCCAGTTCGACTTCGGCACCCTCGAACCGGTCGCGCAGGATGATGTTGTTGACGCCGGAGATCGCATCCGAGCCATAGGTGGGTGCACCGCCAACGCTCAGGCTTTCAATGCGTTGCACCATGACGCTGGGAATGGCGTTCATGTCGACCTGGATGCCCGAGCCACCGCCGGCACCGAAGATGGTGGGCGGTGTGGAGGTGACGAAGCGGCGTCCATTGACCAGAGTCAGCAGGCGATTGCTGCCCAGGCCGAACTTGCTGGCGAAGTTGACGCCGGCGCCGAACCCGGCCTGGTCGCCACGTGAACTCACGCCAGCACTGACGCCGGGAATCCGGGTCACTGCGTCGATGAGGTTGGTGTCGCCATAGTTCTCGATCGATTCACGGCTGACCACCGCGGCGGGCTCCAGCGTATCGAAGCCGGCGCGGTAAATGCGCGAGCCGGTGACGGTCATCCGGTCCAGCTGCACGGGGGTCTTGCTGCTGGCGGGCTCGGCTTTCTGTTCCTGCGTGGCGGCCTGCTGCGCCATGGCCGGTGCGGCGGCCACCAGCATCAATGCCGAACCCAGCGCGACAGACAAGCGACTGCGGGCGAACAACGGTCGGTACATGATTTCTCCCTGGTCACGCCAATGTGACTCGGGGATAAACGCAGGCGGAGGGCAGGCACCCTACGCCATGAAAAAGTAACAATTGAATCTATTCATGGTGCATTCATTTTGCCGCGCCGGCCTGCTGCGGAACAGCCGGCGCTGGGCGCGGCGTGGCCACATTCGTGCAGCTGTGTATACTATCCCCCAGTATAGTTCCGAGGTGGCCCCGCCATGCCGCACTCCCCCGAAGAGAAGAAGAAGGTCCTGGCCCGCGTGCGCCGCATCCGCGGCCAGTGCGATGCGCTGGACCGCGCGCTGGAAGCCGGTGCCGACTGCGGGCCGGTGCTGCAGCAGATCGCCGCCATCCGTGGCGCGGTCAATGGCCTGATGTCCGAGGTGATGGAGGCCCATCTGCGCGAGGAGTTCGGCCAGCCCGCGGCCTCTGACGAACAACGCGCCGAACGCGTGCGCGACATGAGCGCGTTGATCCGCTCGTACCTGAAATAAACGATGGCGCAACATGGCGCCGCCCATCCTGTCATTGCCTGTTTTTGGAGAAACCACCATGAAGTCCCGTGCCGCCGTCGCCTTTGGTCCCGGTCAGCCGCTGCAGATCGTCGAGATCGACGTCGCCCCGCCGAAGAAGGGCGAAGTGCTGGTGAAGATCACCCATACCGGTGTCTGCCACACCGATGCGTTCACCCTGTCCGGCGATGATCCGGAAGGCCTGTTCCCGGTGGTGCTGGGCCATGAAGGCGCCGGCATCGTGGTGGAAGTGGGCGAGGGCGTGACCAGCGTCAAGCCGGGCGACCACGTGATTCCGCTGTACACCGCCGAGTGCGGCGAATGCCTGTTCTGCAAGAGCGGCAAGACCAACCTGTGCGTGTCGGTGCGTGCCACCCAGGGCAAGGGCGTGATGCCCGACGGCACCAGCCGCTTCAGCTACAACGGCGAGCCGCTGTACCACTACATGGGCTGCTCGACCTTCAGCGAGTACACCGTGGTGGCCGAAGTCTCACTGGCGAAGATCAATCCGGACGCGAACCCGGAGCACGTCTGCCTGCTCGGTTGCGGCGTCACCACCGGCATCGGCGCGGTGCACAACACCGCCAAAGTGCAGGAAGGCGACAGCGTGGCGGTGTTCGGCCTCGGTGGCATCGGCCTGGCGGTGATCCAGGGCGCGCGCCAGGCCAAGGCGGGCCGCATCATCGCGGTGGACACCAATCCGTCCAAGTTCGAGCTGGCCCGCGAATTCGGCGCCACCGACTGCATCAACCCGAAAGACCACGACAAGCCCATCCAGCAGGTCATCGTCGAGATGACCACCTGGGGCGTGGACCACAGCTTCGAATGCATCGGCAACGTCAACGTGATGCGCGCGGCGCTGGAATGCGCGCACCGTGGCTGGGGCCAGAGCGTGGTGATCGGCGTGGCCGGTTCGGGCCAGGAAATCTCCACCCGTCCGTTCCAGCTGGTGACCGGCCGCAAGTGGATGGGCACCGCCTTCGGTGGCGTGAAGGGCCGCAGCCAGCTGCCGGGCATGGTCGAGGACGCGATGAAGGGCGATATCGAACTGGCACCGTTCGTCACCCATACCATGGACCTGGACAAGATCAACGAAGCCTTCGACCTGATGCATGAAGGCAAGTCGATCCGGTCGGTGGTCCATTACTGAGGCGCGGCATGGGCTGGTTCGATGCCCTGCGCAGGCCGCGTGCGGACGATCCGCGCGCGGCTTTGGTCGATCCGATCGAGCAGGCCCTGCGTGCACTGGGCTGGGTCGAGGGTGTGGTCGGGCCGCCTCGCGCGGTGGATTCCGCCTTCGGCATCGACGAGATACCGTTCGAGCACTGGCTGGCGCAGGTGTTCCTGCCGCGCCTGCACGAAGCCCGCGCCGATGGCCAATGGCCACCGCACAGCAACGTGGCGGTGGCGGCGTATCGCAACCTGGACGGCCAGCCCGGTGTCGAGCCCTTGCTGCGCCTGTTGGCACAGCTGGATGAACGGATCAACAAAGGCATCCACGCCGCGCGTGGATAAGCCGACCAAGGTCGGCATCTACCAGAAGCACGCGTGCGCTGACGCGCCGCGCAGGAGAGCACCATGGAGCGTATTGAACACCGGGCCTGTTTTGGCGGCCGGCAGGACGTCTACCGCCATCATTCCAGCACGCTGGGCTGCGACATGCAGTTCGCCGTGTACCTGCCGCCGCAGGCGGAAACGCAGAAGCTGCCGGTGCTGTACTGGCTGAGCGGCCTGACCTGCACCGAGCAGAACTTCATCACCAAGGCCGGCGCGCAGCGCTATGCGGCCGAGCACGGTGTGATCATCGTCGCGCCCGACACCAGCCCGCGCGGTGATGACGTGGCCGATGCCGAGGGCTACGACCTGGGCAAGGGGGCAGGCTTCTACCTCAATGCCACCCGCGCACCGTGGGCGAAGCACTACCGCATGCACGACTATGTGGCGCAGGAACTGCCGGCGCTGATCGAGGCGAACTTCGCGGTGACCGACGCGCGCGCGATCAGTGGCCATTCGATGGGCGGCCATGGCGCGCTGGTGATCGCGCTGCGCAACCCCGGGCGCTACCGCAGCGTGTCGGCGTTTTCGCCGATCGTCGCGCCCAGCCACGTGCCGTGGGGGCAGAAGGCCTTCCATGCCTACCTGGGCGACAACCCGGCCGACTGGGCACAGTGGGATGCCTGCGAGCTGATCGCTGTGGCTGACGAGCGCCTGCCGCTGCTGGTCGACCAGGGCGAGGCGGACGAGTTCCTGCAGACCCAGCTGCAGCCGCAGCGCCTGCAGCAGGCCTGCGATGCGGCCAACCACCCGCTGACCCTGCGCCTGCAGCCGGGCTACGACCATAGCTACTACTTCATCGCCAGCTTCATCGGCGAGCACATCGCCCACCACGCTCGGGCACTGCACGGCTGACGGCTTTCCGGTAGTGCCGGCCGCTGGCCGGCAACCTGCAGCCCAGTGATTCCCCGGGATTGCCGGCCAGCGGCCGGCACTGCCATGGCGGGCACGCGGCGTGTCGTCTTGCCGTAGTGGATCACGCCGCTGTGGCGCGGGCAGGACTATCGTGCGCGCGTACGGCCTTGCGGATCGGGGGATGCATGCCGGTAGTGCTGGCGCTGCTGTATGTGCTGTGCCATGGCCTGGTGCTGACCCTGTGGCCGGGCCCCGCCGGGGTGGGATCGTTCGTGTTCCTCACCGGCGCACCGTTGCTGGCGGCGGGCGCCTGCCTGTGGCGGGCGCGCCGCGACCGGGCGGCCTTGGGCTGGCGCGCCACCGCGCTTGCGCTGCTGCTGTGGGCGGGCGGCATGGCCTCCAACATGGTCGATGCGCTGGGGGCTGGCCGCGCCGATATCACCCCGCAGGCAAGCCTGTTCCTGTACGTGCTGTATGGCGTCCCGCTGGTGTTCATCCTGGCCCGCGCGCGCCGCGAACGAATGAGCATCAGCCTGATCGATGCGGCGATGGCGGCACTGCTGGGCGTGCTGTTCTTCGTACATACGCGGTCGTTCGCCGACCGGGTCGAGATCGATCCCCTGGCGCTGGTCAGCATGCAGCGCATGTTCGATATCCAGAACCTGTGCATCGCCGGGTTCGCGGTGGTGCGCTGGCTGGCCGTTGATGTACCCGAGCGGCGCAGCTTCTTCCGCGCGCTGGCGCTCTACGCGCTGGCTTACCTGCTGGTGGCGTACTACATCAACCATTACACCTCGGAAGATTCCTTTGGCGCCTACAACGATCTGTTGATCGATCTTCCGTTCCTGTTGCTGGCGCTGCTGGCACTGAGCCACACGCCGCTGCCGGCTGCCCTGCCGCATCCGCGGTTGGCACGCACGGTGCAGGCGGCCGGGCCGATGATCCTGCCGTTGCTGCTGCTGGTGGTGGGTACGCTGGTGGTCGACCATGCACGGCCACTGGCGGTCAGTGGGTTCGTGGTGGCCACGCTGGGCTTCGGCGTGCGCAGCATCCTGCTGCAGGTGGACCTGATGGAACGGCAGGCATCGCTGGACCAGCTGGCACGGCAGGATGGCCTGACTGGCGTGGCCAACCGGCGCGAGTTCGATGCACTGCTGCTGGCGGAGTGGAACCGGGCGCGTCGCAGTGGCACCGAGCTGGCGCTGCTGCTGGTCGACATCGATCACTTCAAGGCGTTCAACGACCAGCACGGGCATCCCGCCGGAGATCGCTGCCTGCAGGCCGTGGCCGCGGTGCTGAAGGTCATTGCCGGTCGCGGCGGCGACAGTGTTGCGCGTTACGGCGGCGAAGAATTCGCGGTGATCGTGCCGGCAAGCCCGTTGTCGGGCGTGCTGGCACTGGCCGAACGCCTGCGCGAGGCGGTGGAAGGGCTGCCGCTGCCGGAGGGGCGGGTCAGCATCAGCATTGGCGTGGGCTACCTGCATCCGCCTGCGCTGGCCAGCGCAGGCCAGCTGCTGGCCGATGCCGACGCCGGCCTGTACGCCGCCAAGCGTGCCGGCCGCAACCGGGTGGTACTGCATGCGCAGGTGCTTGACGACGAAGACAGCGCACATGGAACGATCGACTGCTGAATGCCATGCGGCCGCGTCCGCCCGTGGATGGTTCAGCGCTGGCGCAGCCAGCCGGCCGGGTCCAGCAACCTCAGCCCGACCGGTGACAGCGAGCGCTGTCGCAATGGCAGATTCGCCGCGTGGACAGCAAATGCGCAGCGCGCCAGTTGCTGGCGCAACGGTGCCAGCGTGTCATCTTCGCGGGGGCGCGCATGTCGCCACTGGGCAATGCGCAGCAGGCAGACCAGCAGGTCCAGTTCGCTGGCGGCAATGAAGGGAGAGCCTGCGGGCAGCAGGTCGATCGGGGCGGCGGGCGCGGCCAGCAATGGCAGCAGGGCGACGAACGCATCGCAGCCCTCGCGGTCCAGGCCAAGGTGGCTCAAACCCGCCAGCCCTTCGGCCTGCAGCGTAGGATCACGGAGCTGGCGTATCGCGGCGAGCAGTGCCTGCTCGCCTCGACCAAACTGGCGGCCGAATGCCCGGTAGTTGACGCGGGTAGGAAACAAGGGGGAACGGGAGGCCATGGCAGCTAGGGTTGTGGGTCGCGGGTTTCCACCAGCACGGGACAGGGCGCGTGGTCGATGGTCCATTGCCCGATCGAGGGTTCGAACAGGCGTTCCAGGCGGGACAGGTGGCGGTGGCCGATCACGATCAGGTCGCACTTCAGGCGCCGGGCCTGCTCGCTGATCACTTCGCCCGGGTCACCGGAGGGAATCTGCGCGATGGCGTCGACGCCGCGCTCGCGCAGCTCGGCCAGGGCTTCGGCCAGCACCGCTTCGGCCCGCGAGCGCTGGCGGGCGGCTTCCGGGTACTCGATGCGGTCGGCGTCGCTGGCATCGGCCGCCAGCGCGAATTCGGGGTCGAGCACGCACAGCAGGTGCAGGCGGCTGCGGGGGCCGGCAATGGCGGCGGCCAGGTCCAGCACGCGAGCGTGCTGGGGGCCGCCGTCCAGGGCGACCAGCAGGGTAGTGAACATGGATGTCTCCTTGGCAGGCCGGGGATGGTCGCCGATGTCACCGCGCGCACCCATGCCGTGCGCGGCAGTCAATGAATGCGCCAGGCGCAATCCATGGGGGCCACGCGTGCCGTAGAGTCATCCGGATTACTGGAAAATGTTCCACTGGAGACTGCCATGCCCCTGCCGGACCTGAACCTGTTGCTGGCACTGGACGTGCTGATCGACGAATGCAGCGTGGCCGCCGCCGCGCGGCGGATGAACCTGAGCGCGCCGGCGATGAGCCGTACCCTTGGCCGGATCCGCACCGCCCTGGGCGATCCGGTGCTGGTGCGTGCCGGCCGCGGGCTGGCGCCCACGCCGCGTGCGCTGCAGCTGCGTGAGCAGGTCCGCGATGTGATCGAGCAGGCCCATCGTGTGTTCAACGCCGGTCGCGAGATCGACCTGCGCACCCTGGAGCGCACCTTCAATGTCCGCGCCAATGATGTCTTCATCGGTGGATTCGGCGGACGCCTGCGTGAACTGTTCCGCCAGCAGGCGCCGCGCGCGGTGCTGCGCTTCGTGCCCGAGGGCGATACCGACGACGATGCGATGGCGCAGGGCCGGATCGACCTGTACATCAGCACCGCCGGCAAGCATGCACCCGATACCAAGGTGCAGAACCTGTTCAGTACCTCGTTCATGGGCGCCGCGCGCGAGGACCATCCGCTGTTCGATGAGGAGATCAGCGCCGAGCGTTTTGCTGCCTGCGATCACATCGCGGTGTCGCGGCGGGGGCTGCCGCGTGGCCCGATCGATGACGACCTGGCCACGCTGGGCCTGCAGCGGCGGGTGGCGCTGATCAGCCCGACCTTCCACGGCGCGATCTTCGCTGCGGCCGAGTCGGACCTGATCCTGCCGCAGATGCCGAGCGTGATGCTGGAGCGGATCGTCAGCATGCGCCTGCCGCTGCGCCTGTTCCCGCTGCCGATCCCGGTGCGCACCGCCGCCATCGTGCAGGCCTGGCACCCGCGGCTGGACAACGATGCTGCGCACCAGTGGCTGCGCCGCTCGATCAAGACCATGTGCGAGCGTGTCGAGGACACCCACCGGTGACACCTGCAGGCGTGCGCGCGGCGCACGCCTGGGATGCCGATGGCACCATTTTTCGCAGGGTACCGGCTCCCTAGACTGCGCTCCCCGGAGTTTCACTGAGCGCATTCCAATGACCCCCAACATGCCGTGCACTGCACGGATTGGTGCCCGGCGATGAATACGCCGGCCGCCGCTGTCCCGGCCGCTGCAGCGCCCCGTCCTGCCGCCGCCCCCGGGCTCGACCGCCGCGTCCTGGTCGGCCTGTGTGGCGTGCTGCTGGCGGTGCTGGTGTCGGGCTTCAACGAGAACATCACCAAGGTCGCCCTGGCCGACATCCGCGGTGCGATGGGTTTCAGCGTCGACGACGGCAGCTGGATCGTCGCCCTCTACAGCGCGATGTCGGTCAGCGCGATGGCCTTCGCCCCGTGGTGTGCCGCCACCTTCTCGCTGCGCCGTTTCGCGCTGGCGATGATCGGTGGCTTCATGGTGCTGGGCGTGCTCTGCCCGCTTGCCCCGAACCTGCAGGTGTTCCTGCTGCTGCGCGCGCTGCAGGGCCTGTGCGGTGGTGCGCTGCCGCCGCTGCTGATGAGCGTGGCGCTGCGCTTCCTGCCGCCGGGCATCAAGCTGTATGGCCTGGCGGGTTACGCGTTGACCGCTACCTTCGGCCCGAGCATGGGCACGCCGCTGGCCGCGTTCTGGGTCGAGCAGGTGGGCTGGCACTGGGCGTTCTGGCAGATCGTGCCGTACTGCCTGGCGGCCATGGCGATGGTCAGCTGGGGCCTGCCGCAGGACCCGCTGCGGCTGGAGCGTTTTGCCCAGTTCGATGGTGTGGGCCTGGCGCTGGGCCTGCCGGCGCTGGTGCTGCTGGTGCTGGGCCTGGTGCAGGGCCCGCGCCTGAACTGGTTCGACTCGCCGATGATCACCCTGATGATCGGTGGCGGCGCCGGCCTGATGGTGCTGTTCATGATCAATGAATGGTTCCACCCGCTGCCGTTCTTCAAGCTGCAGCTGCTGGCCAACCGCAACCTCAGCTACTCGCTGGTGACCCTGGGCGGCGTGCTGTTCGTGCTGCTGGCGGTGATCTCGATTCCCTCCGGATTCCTGGCCAGCGTGCAGGGCTACCGGCCATTGCAGACCGCACCGATGCTGCTGTGGGTGGCGCTGCCACAGGTGATCGCACTGCCGTTGGTGGCGGCGTTGTTGAACATCCGCGCAGTGGATTGCCGCTGGGTGCAGGCCACCGGCCTGGCGATGCTGGCGCTGGCCTGCTGGCTGGGCTCGCACCTGGATGTGGCCTGGATCCGCGACAACTTCCTGTGGGTACAGCTGCTGCAGGTATTCGCCCAGCCGATGGCGGTGTTGCCGCTGCTGATGCTGGCCACTGGCGGGCTGGCACCGCAGGACGGTCCGTTCGCCTCGGCGTGGTTCAACACGGTCAAGGGCTTTGCTGCCGTGCTCGCCAGCGGCGTGCTGGATGCCGTCGCCCAGGGCCGCCGTCATTTCCATTCCACCGTGCTGGTCGACCGCCTTGGCGAGCAGCCGTGGCTGGCCGAGGGCCCGCAGCTGGGCGCGCGCCTGCATGCGCAGGTGCAGGCGCTGACCTCGGCCGACCTGTACTGGGTGGTCGCGCTGGTGGCGCTGGCCTTCATTCCCCTCATTGCCTGGATGCCCACCCGCATCCATCCGCCACGTGCCGTGGCCTGAACCTTTCGCAGGAACCCCCTCATGACGATCAATCGAACCACTCTCAATACCGGCCTGGGCCTGGGCGTGCTGGCCCTGGCCATCGGTGCCTGGCTGCTGCTGCGCGACGGCGGTCACCAGACCACCAACAATGCCTATGTCGTTGCCGACTACACGCTGGTCGCGCCGAAGATTCCCGGCTTCGTCAGTGCCGTGGAAGTAGAGGACAACCAGTCGGTGAAGGCCGGCGACGTGCTTGCCCGCATCGACGACCGCGACTACCAGGTGGCCCTGCAGGCGGCCCGTGCCGACCTCGCCAACGCCCGTGCACAGCTGGCCAACGCGCAGGCCGCACTGGCCCAGCAGGACTCGCTGATTGAACAGGCCAGGGCCAGTGTCGATGTCAGCCGCTCCGAACTGACCCTGGCCAGCGCCGACCAGCAGCGTTACCGCGAACTGGCCCGTGATGGCGCCGGCACCGTGCAGAACGCCCAGCAGGCGCAGTCGAAGCAGGCCGTGGCCAGTGCGCATCTGCAGCAGGGCCAGGCCGCGCTGTCGACCGCACGCCAGCGCACCGACATCCTCAGCGCTGGCGTGCAGGCCGCGCAGGCGGCGGTGCAGCGTGCAGAAGCGGCGCAGGCGCGCGCCGAACTGGACCTGTCGCACACCGTGCTGCGCGCGCCGATTGACGGCATGGTCGGCCGCCGCGCTGTGCGCGTGGGAGCCTACCTGACCCCGGGTACGCCGGTGGCTGCGGTGGTACCGCTGAAGCGCGCCTTCGTGGTCGCCAACTTCCAGGAAACGCAGATGACCCGCATGCAGGCCGGCCAGCAGGTCGAGCTGAAGGTGGACGTGTTCCCGGGCAAGCCGCTGCGCGGGCACATCGACAGCATCGCACCGGCCACCGGCGTCACCTTCGCCGCCGTCGCACCGGAAAACGCCACCGGCAACTTCACCAAGGTGGTGCAGCGCATTCCGGTCAAGATCGTGCTGGAACCCGGCCAGCCACTGCTGGACCAGCTGCGTGCCGGCATGTCGGTGGAAGCCAGTGTTGACCTGGGCAGCCGCGCCCGCGCGCAGAGCGTGCAGCACAGTCCGGGCCACAAGAGCGGGGAGGGTGCATGAGCGCAGCCACCGTGTTCCGCACCTTCGTTGCGGCCACCCTGTGCACGGCCCTGGCTGCCTGCACGATGGGTCCGGACTTCGTACGCCCGCAGGCGGAACTGCCCAGCCACTGGCAGGGTGAGGCGGTCGCTGGCAACGCCATCGACCAGGACGCGGCCTGGTGGGCCGGCTTCGACGATCCACTGCTGGGGCAGCTTGCCGGCCAGGTGCTCGCGGCCAACCTGGACCTGCAGCTGGCGGCCAACCGCGTGCAGCAGAGCCGCGCCGCACGTGGCTTCACCGCCGCCGATCGCCTGCCCAGCGTCAGCGCGAGCGCCAGTGGCGTGCGTGCACGCAACAGCGAGGTGGGCCTGAATGATCCGTCCGGCAACGGCGGCCGTGATGACTACGGGCTGTTCCAGGCCGGCATCGGCCTGAGCTGGGAACTGGACCTGTGGGGGCGTGTGCGCCGCCAGGTGGAAGCGGCCGACGCACGCGTGCAGATGGCGGAGGAGGATGCACACGCGGTGCGCATCGCGCTGCTGGCGGAAACCGCTCGTGATTACCTGCAGCTGCGCGCGACGCGGCAGCTGCTGGCGATCACCGAGGACAACCTCAGCATCGCCCTCGACATGAAGCGCCTGACCGAGGCACGCCAGCAGCAGGGCGTGGCCAGCACGCTGCAGGTGTCCAGCGCGTCCGCGCAGGTGGCATCGCTGCAGGCCCGCATCGCGCCGCTGCGGCATCGTGAATCGCAACTGCGCAATGCGCTGGCGTTCCTGCTGGCGCAGCCGCCGCAGGCGCTGGACGCGCAGCTGCAGGATGCACGCCGTGACTGGCCGGCGTTGCCGGCGGTGGCGGTGGGGCTGCCCAGTGAACTGGCCGAGCGTCGCCCGGACATCCGTCGTGCCGAAGCGGCACTGCATGCGGCAACCGCCGGCATCGGCGTGGCCAAGGCCAGTTTCCTGCCGCGCATCACCTTGAATGGCGACGCTGGTTTCCAGGCCAAGCAGCTGGATGATCTGGATGGCTGGAACGCGCACCGCTTCAGCATCGGGCCGTCGATCAGCGTGCCGATCTTCCAGGGCGGGCGGCTGAAGGCCAACCTGGCGCTGAGCAGGCTGCAGCAGCAACAGTCGGCGCTGCAGTTCCGCCGTACCGTGCTGCAGGCCTGGCATGAAGTGGACGACGCCATCGATGGCTATGCCGCCGAGCAGCAGCGCACGGTGCAGCTGCATGTGGCGGTGGACGAGAGCGAGAGCGCACTGGGCGCGGCGCGCCGGCAGTACCAGGCTGGCGTGGTCGACATGCTGGATGTGCTGACCACCCAGCGCATCGCGCTGGACAACCAGGCCGCGCTGGCCAACAGCCAGGCCACGGCTGCGATCGCGCGGGTGGAGCTGTACCGCGCGCTGGGCGGTGGCTGGTAGGGAAATGGAAACGCCGGGCCACGCCCGGCGGCTCGTCTGTAGTTGCCAACCTTGGTTGGCGATTTTCCCGGAAGCGCCAACCAAGGTTGGCGTCTACCAGAGCACGGCCTTGCGCGGCGGCTGGTAGGAAATCGTCGGGGTAGTGCCGGCCGCTGGCCGGCAGCGATAACATCCATGGAGGTGCCGGCCAGCGGCCGGCACTACCAGGGCATGGCCTCAGCGCACGTCGCGCAGCTCCCAGTGGCTGCCGGCCAGCAGGCGCAGGCGCTGCTTGAACACATCGCTGTCGATGCGCGTGGTGGCCACCAGGTTGATGCGCAGGTCCTTCTGCTCGCCGGTCACGGTGGCATCCGGGTCGGTCACGCCCCACTGCGGTTCCACCGCGTCCGGGTCAGGCTGCTTGGCCTTCCAGCGCTCGAACAGCGTGCCGCTGCGCAGGGCGTCCTGCAGCTCTTCGGCGAAACCGGCGGCGCCCTGCGAATGGAAGGACAGGTCAGGATCGTTGCCGCGGGCCTTGGACGGGTCGGGCAGGCTGATGTGGTACTGCGCAGGCATGGAGTTCTCCTTGAAGTGCGGGAAGACTGGCACAACCGCGGTGGAATCGATGTGCAGATCCGCGCCGCGCTGGGGCCTCACTCGAACCGATGCGGCCCATCGGCGAAGCCCACGGTGACCGCGCCCTTGCCGACGTTGACCATGCCGGTCAGGCTCATCACCGATTCGTACACGGTCACGCCATGGCTGGCGCAGACCTCCTTCAACTGGGCGTAGCCGGGAAGGCTGCGCAATTCGTCCAGCTCACCGCCGTAGCTGACGCAGACCGTCGGCGTCATCAGCCCGGCACGCACGCGCTGGCCGACCACCGAAAACAGTTTCTGCACGGCGTTGTCGAAACCCTTGATCTTGGCCACCGGTCCGGTCTCGCCCCGGTACCCATGCAGCACCGGCTTGATGTCCAGGGCACTGCCCAGCGCGGCGCTGAGCAGGCCGACGCTGCGGTCGCCCTTGTGCCGTGCACGCGCGCGCATGTAGTACAGGTCGCGGGTGACCATGTAGCCGTGCACGTTGCTGGCCAGTTCTTCCAGCCGTTCGCGGATCTGCTGCACGCTGGCATTGCTGTCGCGCAGGCGTACCGCTTCCACCGCGGTTACCGCCTGCGCGGCGAACAGGTTCTGGGTGTCGAGCACGCGCAGCGCGAATGGCGAGTTGTAGCCCGCCGCCTGCCGAACCGGCTTGTAGTCGTTGAGGATGGCGAAGCTGGCCTGCAGCGCGTTGTCATGGATCGGGCTGCGGGTCTTGGTGATGGTCATGCAGAACACGTGGTCGTAATCGATCACCAGCTGCTGCAGGAACAGGTCGCGGATCTGGTTGACGCTGAAGGGGATGGTCTCCGCTTCAGCGCCGTGCTCGGCCACGTGCGCGTGCAGGAAGCTGAGGGTAGCCTGCTCATCGCGGTGATCGGCGAGCACGGCTTCGCCGATGCGTACGGTGATCGGCAGCAGCACGATGTTGTGCTCGGCGATGAAGTCCTGTGGCAGGTCGCAGGCCGAGTCGACGACGATTCCGATGCGCATCCGCGGCTCCCCCTCCAGGGCGGTTGTAGGTTCGGAAACGTGAAATCTATCTCAAAACCCGGCGTGGCGCGCGAGGGAAACGCGCCACGCCCTGTTCAGCGATTGCGCTGCACCGCCACTGGCAGGGTGGCCAGCCGTTGCCATTCGGGCTGCTGCAGCAGGTCAGGATCGGCCAGAACGGCAGCCATCAGCGGGTGCGCATCGTTGCCCCAGAACAGTTCATCGTCGATCGCCAGGGTCGGCACACCGAACACGCCGGCGCTGATCGCGGCCTCGGTGTTGCGGCGCAGCTGCTCCTTCACCGCCGGGTCGGCGATGGCGCTGGCGACATCCTCGATACCCAGCTGCGCAGCAGGTTCGCGCAGGGCTTCAGGGCTGTCGGCCGCGTTGCCGTCGCGCCAGATCCAGTCGAACAGGACGTCCACCGCCTGCACGCTGGCGCCGGCGGCCAGGCACAGGCGCAGGGCGGACAACGGGTTGAACGGATGGCCCGGTGGGAACCGCAGCGGTGTGCCCTCGGCCTGTGCGGTCCACAGCAGCTGGCGGTAGATGAAGCGGCGCTTGGCCGGGATCTCGGCTGGCCCCAGGTTGCCCAGGTGGTGCAGCACCGCACCGAAGGCGATCGGTACGGTCTGGATCTGCGCGAACTGCGGCAGCCGCTTCAGCTTCTGCCAGTGCAGGTAGGAGTACGGAGAGATGAAGTCGAAGTACCAGCGCAGCGTCGCCATCGGTGTGTCCTCGTGTGCGGTCAGGGCTGCGCGTTGCGCTGCAGGTAGCGGTCACGCAGTTCGGTCTGGCGCGAGCGCATCGGCATCGCACGGCCGCCCAGCCAGACCTGCTCGGCATAGTGCACCACGTCCAGCGGATCGCCCTCCCACAGCACCAGGTCGGCGCGCTTGCCCGGCTCGATGCTGCCGATCTGGTCGGCCACCCCGAATGCCTGTGCAGGCACCCGGGTCAGCCCAGCCAGGCCATCGGCCCACGGCAGACCGTTGGCCACCGCGTTGCCGGCCAGCTGGCGCATCTTGCGCGCGTTGTGGGTGGCGTCACCGCGCTGCACGAAGGAAACCGCCACGCCGGCACGCTGCAGGCGCGCGGCGTTTTCCAGGGTGGCGCCGAGCTGGTCGAAGCTCGCCGGCAGGTTGGCCAGCACGTCGACGAACACCGGCACGTGCGCGGCGGCCAGCTCCGGAGCCACCTGCCAGGCTTCGCTGGCACCGGCGATGGCGATCTTCACCTTTTCGCGGGTGGCCCAGCGCAGCAGCTGGCGGATGTCGGCGGCGCGATCCACCTCCACCACGATGCGGCCCTGGCCGGCCAGGTAGCGACTGAGTGTGCGGCGTCCAGCCGGCGTCAGCAGCGCGTGCGGCGAGTCCGCAGCCACCTGGCCGCGTGCTTCGTCGATCATCTGCTGCAACAGCATCCATTGCGCGGCGCGCGAATGCCCGGTCAGTTCGGAGGCTGCCGCGCCGATGCGCAGGAACAGGGCACGCGGGCCGATCGGATCGGTGCTGCCATCGAGCCGCATCACGCCGCCCTGGCCGGCGACGAAACCACCGCCGGTGGCAGCGCCCAGCGCAGTGAAGCCGATGCCTTCCAGGCGCGTGACCGGAATCAGCACCGAGGCCGGGTTGTAGGCGAGCGTGACGTCGAATTCCGGGCGCAGCGGCTGCTCACCGAGCTTCAACGAACTGTCCACCGTGCTTGATTCACCCGAGACCTCTTCGATACCGGTTTCGGTGATGCCACCAAACAGCGCCGGTGTCAGGGGACGGCCATTGGCCTCGACCACGCTGGCGCCGGCCGGCGCCGACAGACCATTGCCCACCGCACGGATGATGCCGCCCTGCACCAGCACGTCCGCGTTCTGCAGGCTACCACGTGCGCTGGCGGTGTGCACCGTAGCGTTGCGCACCAGCAGGTCCTGTGCCTGTGCGGATGTGGAGATGCAGGCCAGCACGACGGCAGTAGCGCCGAGCCATGCTCGGCTGCCCTTCGCGGCAGACTGCGCCAATTGCTTGAGCACCACCATCAGCGCACCTCCTGGCCAAGCTGGAAATCGGAACGCGGCGTCGCTGCCGGTGCACTGCGGTCGTACAACCTGCGGCCATCAATGAAGACCTGCTCGGCCAGCGCATACGAACTGAAGGGATTGCCGTTCCAGACCACCACATCGGCCATCTTGCCGGCCTCCAGGGTGCCGGTCTGGCCCTCGATGCCCAGCGCCTTGGCGGCGTTGGCGGTCATCCAGGTGATGGCGTGCTCGGGCGTGATCTCCGGCATGCGCGCGCGGCGCGCGGACGCCATCACCTTGGCCGCTTCCTGGTTCAGGCGCTGGATGCCCTCGGGTGAATCGGAGTGGACGATGGCGCAGCTGTTCTTCGGCCGGTCGACCAGCGCGATGTTCTCCGGGATGCCGTCGAAGGCTTCCATCTTGAAGCCCCACCAGTCGGCCCACAGCGCACCGCAGACGCCGTCGGCGGCCAGCCGGTCGGCCAGCTTGTAGGCCTCCACGCCGTGGTGGAACGCAGCGACCTTGAAACCGAACTCCTTGGCCAGGTCGAGCATGGTGGCCATCTCGTCGGCGCGGTAGCAGTGGATGTGCACGCGGATGTCGCCTTCGATCGCGCCGGCCAGCGTGTCCAGCTTGAGATCGCGCTTGCCGCCGGCATCACCGGCGCTGTCACCCTTGTCACTGCCGAACCAGCCCTTGCGCTTGGCTGGCTTCGGCTTGTTCTTGGCGATGTAGTCGGCGGCATCGATGAAGGCGGCGCGGTAGCCGGCCACGTTGCCCATGCGCGTGGCGGGTGCAACGCCCTTGCCTTCGCCATAGACGCGCTTGGGGTTCTCGCCGCAGGCCATTTTCAGGCCCCACGGTGCACCGGGGAACTTCATCGCCTGGTAGGTCACCGCGGGTACGTTCTTGAGGGTCACGCCGCGGCCACCCACCAGGTTGGCCGAGCCCGGCAGCACCTGCATGCTGGTCACGCCGCCGGCCAGCGCGGTGGCGAAGCCCGGGTCCTGCGGCCACACCGAGTGCTCGGCCCAGACGTTGGCGGTGACCGGTGCGGTCATCTCATTGCCATCGCTGTGCGCGCCAACGCCGGGGCTGGGGTACACGCCCAGGTGCGAGTGCACGTCGATCAGGCCCGGCGTGACCCACTTGCCCTGCGCATCGATGCGGGTGACACCGGCGTCGGTCTGCAGCTGGCGGCCGACGGCGACGATGCGACCGTCGCGCAGCAGCACGTCGGCATTGTCCAGGCGCTGGCCGGTGCCGGTCAGCACGGTGGCGTTCTGGATCAGCACCGGCGCATCGGGATGCGCCTGGTAGGTGCTTGGGTAGGGATCGGCGACGAAGCGCGAGGCGCCCACCGCCGGTGCCGTGCTCAATGAAAGCAGCGCCAGTGCCACCCCGGCGCGCAACAACGTCGATGCCATGCAGTTCCCCTTGCAGCGTGATCCAGCCGCCGACGCTAGCCCGGAGGCGGCGGGCTTGCCAAGTGACCTTCTTCACAGGCCTGCCGACGGTGGCTCGACGGCACCGGCCGGGTGGCTGAAAATACCCGGTCCCCCGCCGTACCGGACTGCCCATGAAGAGCAAGCAGGAAATCGTCGACAACTGGCTGCCGCGCTATACCGGCGTACCGCTGGACCAGTTCGGCCAGCACATTCTGCTGACCAACTTCGGCGGCTACCTGCATACCTTTTCCGAGCTGACCGGCGCGCCCATCATCGGCCTGGACCGGCCGATGGCCAGTGCCACCATCGACGGCATCACCATGATCAACTTCGGCATGGGCAGCCCCAATGCCGCGATCATCATGGACCTGCTGTCGGCGGTGATGCCCAAGGCCGTGTTGTTCCTGGGCAAGTGCGGTGGCCTCAAGCGCAAGAACCAGCTGGGCGACCTGGTGCTGCCGATCGCGGCGATCCGCGGCGAGGGCACCTCGGGTGACTACCTGCCGCCGGAAGTGCCAGCGCTGCCGGCCTTCGCGCTGCAGCGTGCGGTCTCGACCATGATCCGCGACCTCGGCCACGATTACTGGACCGGCACCGTCTACACCACCAACCGCCGGGTCTGGGAGCACGACGAGGCCTTCAAGGAGCGCCTGCGGGCGATGCGCTGCATGGCCATCGACATGGAAACGGCCACGGTGTTCGCCGCCGGCTTCGCCAACCACATCCCCAGTGGCGCGCTGCTGCTGGTCTCGGACCAGCCGATGATCCCCGACGGGGTCAAGACCGAGGCCTCCGATGCCAAGGTCAGCTCCCAGTTCGTGGAAAATCATATCCAGATCGGTATCGAGGCGCTTAAGCTTATCCGGCGCAACGGCAAGTCGGTCCGCCACCTGCGCTTCGACGAATGATGATGATGGCCGCGCGCAGCGCGCCGGCCCTGGGGAGTAGGTGATGGACGTTGCCGCGCAAGTGGTGGATTTCTGGAAGGAGGCGGGCCCGGCGAAGTGGTTCGCCCGCGACGATGCGTTCGACGCGCAGTTCCGCCAGTTGTTTCTGGACGAGCATTTCGCTGCGGCGTCGCGCGCGCGCGAGCATTGGCTGGGCAGCGCCGAGGGCGCACTCGCCTTGATGCTGCTACTGGACCAGTTTCCGCGCAACTGCTTCCGCGGTACCGCCCATTCCTACGCCACCGATGGCCTGGCCCGGCATTACGCCATGCGCGCCATCGAGGAAGGCTTGGACCTGCAGCTGGTGCCGAAGCTGCGCGCCTTCATCTACCTGCCGTTCGAGCACTCCGAGGACCCGTTGGACCAGGACCGCTCGGTGGCGATGTTCGATGTGCTGGGTGACAAGGAATACCTGCAGTACGCCGAACTGCATCGCGACATCATCCGCCGCTTCGGCCGTTTCCCGCATCGCAACGCCGTGCTGGGTCGCATTCCCTCGCCGGAAGAACTGGATTACCTGGCCGAAGGCGGTTTCGCCGGCTAAGAAAAAGGGGACGGAGGGGATTAAGTCGTTTGAGGCACAAACGACTTAATCCCCTCCGTCCCCTTTTTCGGTGCCGATCAGTACTTCGGCACGCCGTTGTCCACGTCTTCCGACCAGGCGTTGATGCCGCCGGTGACGTTGAAGACCTTGGTGAAGCCCAGGGCGCGGAACTGCTCGGCGGCCTGCGCGCTGCGGCCACCGTGGTGGCACATGAAGGCCAGTGCGGTGTCCTTCGGCAGGGCTTCCAGCGCGGCGCGGCCGGTGCCGTCGAAGGTCTTGAACGGCACGCCCACGGCGGCGATTTCACGCTCGTCGGCCGGGCGCACGTCCACCAGGGTGATGTTGCCGGCACGCACCAGGTCGTCGGCATCACGCACGCTGATTTCCTGCACCGGCTTGGGCGCATTCGGGTTGTCGATCGCCAGGCCCTTGCCGCGGATGTCGTCCACCCAGTCGATGGTGATGCCGTTGGCGCGACGCGCGCTGGCCAGGTCGAACTGCACGCGCAGGCCGTTGGACTCGGCGGCAATCGCGCCTTCGTCGTGCGGGGCCAGCTGGAAGTTCGGCTGGAAACCGGCGTCGATGGACAGCTGCAGGGCAGCGCCCGGAGCATCGGCCAGCGCGCCCTTGAGCATTTCCACGGCGGCCGGGGTGACGGTGATGCTCGGCGGGGTACGGTCCGGCGCAGCCAGGCCCAGCACGCTGCTCAGCTCGCCGCTGGCGGCCATCTGCAGCACGATGTCGCTGCCGCCGACCAGTTCGCCGTCGATGTACAGCTGCGGGATGGTCGGCCAGTCGCCATAGGCCTTGATGCCTTCACGGATTTCCTGGTCGGCCAGCACGTTGACGTGGGCGAACTCGACGCCGAGGTCCTGCAGGGCGCCCACGGCCTTGGCCGAGAAGCCGCACTGCGGCATCGACGGCTGGCCCTTCATGAACAGCACGACGCGGTTGGCGTTGAGGATGGATTCGATGCGCGAACGCAGGGCGGGATCGAGGGACATGGACGTCGGGGTTCCGGGAATTCGAATCATCAATTCTAACCCCCATGGCATCATGGGGGATGAGCAACGCAGGAACATTGCATCGCATCCCGGCCCGCCCCTGGCGCTGGCTGCCCTGGCTGGTGGCGTCGCAGCTGGCCGTGATCCTGGTCTGGGCCCTGGCCGGCTGGCACTGGGGGCTGCCACTGATGGTGGCCAGCCATGCGCTGTTCATGGTGCCGGTGTTCCTGCCCAACAGCCGCTTCTATGCGCCGGTGCTGAGCCGGCTGCCGGAGGCCGGCAACACGGTATGGCTGACGATCGATGACGGTCCTGGCCCGGAAACCCGCGCCGTGCTCGACCTGCTGGACCGCCACCAGGCGCGCGCCACCTTCTTCCTGGTGGGCGAACGTGCGCTGGCGCAGCCGGAACTGGTAGCCGAGATCCTGCGCCGTGGCCACGACCTCGGCAATCACAGCCACAGCCATCCGCAGGCACGCTTCTGGCGGCTGGGCCCGGCCGCGATGCGCGCCGAGATCGAGGGTTGCCAGCATGCATTGCAGACCCTGGGTGGCCAGCCGGTGCACTGGTACCGCTCGGTGGTGGGCATGACCAATCCGTTCGTGGCGCCGGTACTGCAGCGGTTGGGGCTGGTCCGGGTGGGCTGGAGTGCGCGCGGCTTCGACGGCATCGACTGCACGGCGCAGGGCGTGCTCGATCGGCTGCTGCCCGACCTGCGCCCGGGCGCCATCGTGCTGCTGCATGAGGGGGCTGCCCACGGTCACAACCTGGCGATCATCGAGCGCGTGCTGCAGGCGCTGGACGAGCGTGGCCTGAAGGCGCAACTGCCGGCCCTGTAACCCAGGGTTCTGGTCGCTTGAGGCAGCCGAGCATGGGCTCGGCTCTACAAGGGCTGGCGATCATCCTGTAGCGCCCGAGCCGATGCTCGGGCGGCGGTGCGCAGCACTGGAAGACGTCGGAGGGCAGCCGGGCGTGAGCTCGGCGCTACAACGAAGGGCGTTCGGCCACCAGCAGCCAGCTGTTGAACGGGGTACGCCCGTGCAGCGGCCGGGGGGCAGTCACCTGCAATCCAGCTTCGGTCAGCGTCGCCTGCAGTACCTGTGGGTCGGGGTAGTGACGCGGCCGTGTGCCCATCCAGCCGACCAGCCAGGCCAGCCGGTCAGCCACCCGCGTGGTGCGGTCGCGGCTGTCGCCAGTGGCCAGCGGCGTGCGCAGCAGCAGGCGACCACCAGCGGCCACCCGTGTGCTTGCCGCGTGCAGCAGCGCCTTTTGCGGCCCCGCGTCCAGATACTGCAGTACGTCCAGCAGCAGGACGTGCCCGGATTGGGTCGGCAGCGGCGCCTGCACATCCAGGCAGTCGAAGTGCACATCGGGCAGGTCGGCGGCTGCACGCCGGGCACGCGCGATCTTGCCGGCATCCACGTCCAGGCCCAGGTAGCGCTGGCTACCGCCGCGCTGGCGCAGCACATGGGCGAACAGGCCGAGGCCGCAACCCAGGTCCAGCACCGGCTGCCCATCGTCAGGCAGATGCTGCAGCACGCCGTCGTACAGCGGATCGCTGCCGAGTTTGCCGCGTGTGTAGTAGTAGTCGCGGCGACTGCCCCAGACCTGCGCCGGCCGGAATGCGTCGGCGATCAAGCGGGCTTGCGGGGCCGCCAGGGGAGTGCAGGGCAGGGGCGTGCCAGTCCGTGGCGTGCCGTCCATCGCCTCAGTCCGTGCCGCCAAGCAGGTGCGCGGCCACCGGCAGGGCGCGCGCGCTCCACAGCGCGTACATCCGCGCCGAAGGGTGCAGGCCGTCTTCGGCAATCATCGCCGGGTCGTCACCGTGGTCACGGCTGATATCGGTGATGTCGACGAAGGCCACGCCCTGCTGGGTGCTGATCACCTCGGCAGCCGCGTTGAACTCGTCGGTCTCGATCTCGATGGCGGCCAGGTCGCGGCCACTGCCGGCGCCGAACGGGGTCGCACCCCAATCGGGGAAGGACAGCACCAGCACGCGGCCGGCGTCACCGCCAGCGAAGCCGATCGCCCGCTGCAGCAGGGCCTGGAACTGGCTGCGGTATTCGTCCAGCGGACGCCCGCGGTACTGGTTGTTGACGCCGATCAGCAGGCTGACGAAATCGAACGGCCCCTGCGGCGCGGCCGCATCGATGCCCGCATCGAGTTCGTCGGTGGTCCAGCCGGTGGTCGCAATGGTCTGCGGATCGGACAGCTCAGTGCCCTGTGCACGCAGCGCGGCAGCCAGCTGGTGCGGCCAGCGGCCTTCGACTGCAACCGCTTCACCGATGGTGTACGAATCGCCCAGCGCCAGGTAGGACAGGGTCACAGGTCAGGCCACCGAACGGCGCGGCTTCAGCGGCACGACCTTGGTCGCGTCCTCGGCACGGCGGGCCAGGGCACGGTCAATGCGCGCGAATACATCGCGCATCACCGAGGCTTCCGGCATCAGGGTCACGCGGAAATGGTGGCGGTAGGGCACGTTGAAGCTCGAGCCCGGCACCACCAGCACGCCCTCGTTGTTCATCAGGTCCAGCGCGAAGTTGTGGTCGTCGAAGCCCTTCGCCGCAGCGCCGACCACGGCCGGGAACGCGTACAGCGCACCGGCGGGAGCGACCAGCGACAGGTGCTCGCTGGCTTCGCAGGCCTCGATCACCGCGCGGCGGGTTTCATACAGGCGACCGCCCGGCGTGCACAGCTCGGAAATGGTGTCCGGGCCGTTCACCGCGGCCTCGATGGCGTACTGGCCCGGCACGTTGGCGCACAGGCGCAGCGCGCCGAGCAGGTCCAGCGCCGCGCGGAAGTCACCCAGGCGGGCATCATCGCCGCTGAGGTGGGCCCAGCCCACGCGCCAGCCGCAGGCGCGGTGCACCTTGCTCAGGCCGCTGAAGGTCAGGCACGGATGATCACCGGCCAGCGGTGCGACCGGCTGGAACACCGCGTCGTCGTACAGGATCTGGTCGTAGATCTCGTCGACCAGCAGCAACAGGTTGTGGCGGCGCGCGATCTCCACCACGCGCTCCAGCAGTTCGCGCGGATAGCTGGCGCCGCTGGGGTTGTTCGGGTTGATCAGCACGATGGCGCGGGTGCGCGAGGACACCAGCGTCTCGATCTCGCTCGGGTCCGGCTGGAAGCCGTTCTCCGGTGCGCAGCGGTAGTACACCGGGCGGCCATCGTTGAGGATGGTCGAGGCCGACCACAGCGGATAGTCCGGTGAGGGCACCAGCACTTCGTCGCCGGGATTGAGCAGCGCACGCAGCGACAGGTCGATCAGTTCGCTGACGCCATTGCCGAGGAAGACGCGGTCCGGATGGGCATCGGGCGCGCCACGGCGGGCGTAGTACGCCGCGATGGCTTCACGTGCCACCGGCAGGCCCTGCTGGTGGGTGTACGGGTCGGTGCGGCCCATGTCATCGGCGATCGCGCGCTGCAGGTGCTCAGGCGCACGGAAGCCGAAGGCGCCGGGGTTGCCGATGTTGAGCTTGATCAGCTTGCGGCCCTGCGCCTCCAGCTCCCGCGCTCGCCGCGCCAGTTCTCCGCGGATTTCGTAGCGCACTTCGGAAAGGCGCTCGCGGATGGCCAGGGGCTTGGGCGAGTTGGTGGACATGGGAGCTGGGCCGTCAAAAGGCATGGGGCTTCCATCCTACCGGAATTGCTGCAATGCATGGCAAGGGCTCGGGCCCCGTCAATGCTGGGCTGGCAGGGCGCCGGCACAGGTAGAATGGCAGTGATGACCCAGACCCCCGATTTCATCGCCCTGCAGACCATCGGCTGGCCCTGGCCGGGCCCGGCGCAGCAGGCCGACTGGCAGGCCGCCATGGCCGCTCACCCGCAGGCCCGCCCGGCGCGGGTGATCGAACAGCACCGCACCCACTATGTGGTGGCCGATGGCCCGGATGCGTCGATCAAGGCCGAGTCGCTGCCGGAATGGCAGCGCCCGCGCTTCCCCAGCCATGAACGGCCGGCGGTAGGTGACTGGGTATTGCTCGACGGCATCCGCATCGTCGCGCTGCTGCCGCGGCGTACCGCGATCAAGCGCGGTGCGGCCGGCGAGCACTATCATCAGCAGGTGATCGCCGCCAACATCGATACGGTGTTCATCGTCTGTGGCCTGGATGCCGACTTCAATCCGCGCCGCATCGAGCGCTACCTGCTGCTGGTCGGTGGTGGTGGTGCCGAACCGGTAGTGGTGCTGACCAAGGCCGACCAGACCGAGTACAGCGAGGATGCGCTGGCGGTGCTGGAAGAGCTGGAGATGCAGGGCATCGCGCTGCATGCGATCAACGGCCTGGATGCCGACAGCGTGGCGGTGCTGCAGCCGTGGCTGGGCCCGGGCCGCACGGTGGTGCTGGTCGGTTCCTCCGGTGCCGGCAAGTCCACGCTGACCAACACCCTGCTCGGCGAGCAGCGGATGAAGACCAACGCAGTGCGCGCCAACGATTCACGTGGCCGCCATACCACCACGCACCGCGCGCTGATGCCGTTGCCGATGGGCGCCTGCCTGATCGACACCCCGGGCATGCGCGAGTTGAAGCCGACCGGTGAAGAGACGCTGTCCGAAGGTGGCTTCGCCGACATCGAAGCGCTGGCCGCACAGTGCCGCTTCAACGACTGCAAGCACCAGCAGGAACCGGGCTGTGCCGTGCGTGCAGCGATCGAGGCCGGCGAGATTGAAGAGAGCCGGCTGCTGAACTACTTCAAGCTGAAGGAAGAAGTCGCCGCCGCCGCCGCCAAGCTGGCGGTGCGCCAGGCCGAGACCGCGCAGGAACGCGGTGGCAAGAAGGGCAAGGGCCAGCAGTTCCGCCCGGCAGGCAAGCCGCGTCGGCGCTGATCGGTATCGCGGGGTCGGATCCCATTGCACCGCAATGGGCTCTGACCCCTGCAATGAACCCGCGTCTGCCTGCTTCGGATGAGTGCTAACTGCCCGCTCCTGGTAGGTGCCAACCTTGGTTGGCACGAATGGTTCCAAAGCCCGCCCTCGGCGGATGCCAACCCAGGTTGGCACCTACCAACGCGCGGGCAGAGCGCTATAGTCCGCGCATGGAACCGATCGCGACGCTGGACCGTGACGTGGCCCACCATGCAGCGCTCGATGCGCGCCTGGTCGAGGCCGTGGGAGGCATCCGCCTGCTGGGCCTGACCAGCTGGCCAGCCACGGTGCAGGCGCCGTTCCTGGCCAGCGTGGCGCGTGGCCAGCCGGTACTGCCGAAGGTGGATTACCCGAAGCTGGACTTCAGCGAAGAACGCCGCGCACTGGCCGCGATCGCCGCCGACTGCGACGACAGCCATCCGCTGGGTCACTACGTGCGGCAGTCGGCGCAGAGCTGGGACCTGGCTGCACAGCTGCTGGAAGGGTTGGGCACTGCTGCCGTCGACTCCTGTTCGGTGCAGCTGTTCGGCGCACCCGAGCAGCCGCTGCCGGGCAATGGCCCGAGCACGCGCGAAGCGGCGCGCCACTTCATCCAGATTGCCGCCGAGCTGGACCACGAACTGCTGGCACCGGAAGAGCAGGTGCCGGTTTCGGCCATCGCGCTGCAACTGCAGCTGCAGAACGATCTGGACGCCTTCTTCGAATCACGCATCATCCAGGTGCAGCTGGATCCGGAACTGGTGTCCAAGGCGGCTGCAGGCCCGACCCGCATCCGCCTGCGCACCAGTGCGCGCTTCAGTGCCTACGACCGCGCGCAGCTGTTCCACCATGAAGCGCTGGTGCATTCGCTGACCGCCCTGAACGGCCGCGAGCAGCCGGTGCTGCCGAGCCTGGCATTGTCCTCGCCGCGGGTGACCGCGACCCAGGAAGGGCTGGCCACCTTCGCCGAGCAGATCACCGGCAGCATCGACATCGAGCGCCTCAAGCGCATCAGCCTGCGTACCGAAGCGATTGCGATGGCGCGCGAAGGCGCCGATTTCATCGAAGTGTTCCGCTATTTCTGTGATGCCGGGCAGAACGCGGAAGAGAGTTTCGCTTCGGCGCAGCGCGTGTTCCGCGGCGTGCCGCCAAGTGGCGGTCTGGCCTTCACCAAGGACACGGTGTACCTGCGCGGCCTGGTGTCGGTGCATACCTTTTTCCGCCACATGCTGGCCGAGGACCGCCTGCAGGTCTGCCGCTGGTTGTTCGCCGGCAAGATGAGCCTGACCGATGCGATCGCGTTCGCGCCGTTGTTCGAGGCGGGGGTGCTGAAGCCGCCGCGCTGGCTGCCGCATTGGGTGAGCCGGGCGAACGGCCTGGCCGGCATGCTGGCGTTCTCGCTGTTCGCCAACCGGATACGGATGGACCAGCTGGCGCCGGAATGAAATGCGTTGGCGGGATGATGCGCTGGCGCCTCGATTGATATCGCTGGGCGGCGGTGGGGCACCCTGGCCAGGACACGCCGTAAACCCATCCATGGGGGCTCGATCGGCGCATCCATGCGCCTCACGGTCCTGGCCAGGGTGCCCCACCGCCGCCAGACAGTTTCCCGCGCGGGCGGCAGCACATCACCGCGCCGAAGGGATTGCGCTTGAAAAGCAAAGAGCCGGGCAGTGCCCGGCTCTTTGCTCTTGCTCTTGCTTTCCATTGCCTCCGCGCCGGCGCGGGGAACTGTCCAGCGTGGGTAGGCAGGCCCATGCAGGACCGTGAGGCGCATGGATGCGCCGATCGAGCCCCCATGGATGGGTTTACGGCGTGTCCTGCATGGGCCTGCCTACCCACGCTATGCAGGAACAATCAACGCGCCGCAGCGCCCGCTTTCGATTTAGAACTCCGCCGCCACCGTCATGAACAACTGCCGCGGTGCGCTCGCATGGATCGCATACCGCGTGCCCTTCGGATCGGTCGGTGCGAACGAGCTCAGCTGGCCGGCGTAGCGCTTGTTGGTCAGGTTGGTCGCGTTCAACGACACCCGAACGTTGCGCAGGCCCAGGCCCGGGCCGAAATCGTAGCCCGCACCGGCGTCGAAGGTGGTCACGCCCGGCACCGACTGGTCGTTGGTGTAGGTGTAGTAGCGCTTGCCGGTGTACTTGGCACGCAGGCTGGCGAAGAAGCCATCGCGGTTCCAGCTGATTTCACTGGAGGCCATGCGCTGCGGCGTATCCACGGTGATCTTGCCGGCCACCGGCACCACCGCACCGCCGGACAGGTAGTCGTCCTCGTAGGTGGTCTTGTTCCAGGACAGCGCGTTGTACCACTGCAGGCCGTCGATCGGCTTGAGGATGAAGGTCAGCTCCGCACCGTGGCTCTTCACCGAACCGACGTTGATGAAGCGCGTCACGCACTCCGGACGCGTGCCGACTTCGATGCTCGAGCACGGGTTCAGCGACAGCAGGCGGTTGTCGAACTTCACGTTGTAGGCCGCGATCGACGCCTGGTACTTCTCGCCGAAGGTACGGAAGCCGGCTTCCAGGCTCTTGGACTTCTCCGGCTCCAGCCCGGCACTGGCCGCGAACGATTCCGGCGACACCTGCAGCGGGCCGCCGCTGCCACCACCGACGAAGGCGGCGATGTTCTCGGCGTAGGAGGCGAACAGCTCGTTGTTGGCATTGAGCTTGAAGCCCAGGCCCACCTGCGGCAGTACCGACTTCTTGGCGGTCAGCGTGCCCGAGGCAATGCTGGTTTCCACGCCCGGCTGGGCGGTGGCGCGCATGCGGGTGTTGGGGCTCTTGATGCCGACATCCACGGTCAGGCGCTGGTCCAGGAAGCGCATGCGGTCCTGTACGTAGAACTGGCGGGTGCGGATGTCGAAGTCCTGGTTGAACAACAGGCGGTCCGGGTTCTTCAGGTACAGGTCGTCCAGGAACGGACCGCTGATGTAGTAGAAGTTGCGCGACACGTTATGGTCGTTCTGCTCGTACCACAGGCCGGCTTCCAGTTCGTGGATGCCCACCGTCCACGACAGCGCGGCGGTCAGGCCATCGCGGTTGATCGTGTAGTTGGTGCTGCGGATCGAGATCGGCAGCATCCTGTCGGTACCCGGGTAGGACGGCTGGCCCGGTGCCCACCAGTGGCCCTGGCCACGGTTGTCGTGGTGATAGGCCAGCAGCTTCAGGCGGCCCTGCTCGCCCAGGCGCAGGTCGGCATCCACCGAATACAGGTTGTCGTCGCGCAGCGCACGGCTCTGGTAGTACGCATCGTCGATGCTGTTGACGCCGCCGCTGAATGCGCAGCGCGCCTTGTTGTAGGTGCCCGGCGCGCAGTACGCGGCGGCGACGGCGCGATCCCAGTCCGGTGCATAGATGTTCCAGTCATAGCCCAGGCCGCGGGCCAGCATGTCCTTGGACAGGTAGGCGTAGTTGGCCTGGCTGGCGCGCGAGGTGGCCACGAACGCACCGAAGCGGTGGTCGCCGACATTCCACACCGCCTTGGCATTGAACTGGCGGGTGGTCTGGTTCTGGTACGGCGCGGCCCACATGTCCTGGTCCTGGTGCACGCCGGACACATAGGCCGAGAAGCCGTTGATGTCGCCGGTATCCACGCGCAGGTAGCCACGGCGCTGGCTGTTGTCGCCGACGGTGACGCTGGCGCGGCCACCGAATTCGGTGGACGGGTCCATCGAGAAATACTGGATGGTGCCGCCCAGGTTGCTGGTCGAGGCCACGCCCAGCGAACCGATGCCCTGCGACAGCTCGGCACCGGCCAGGTTCTCGGCGATGATCGCGCGGGCGATGCTCAGGCCGTTGTAGTTGCCGTAGCTGTTGTCGCCCAGCGGGATGCCGTCCAGCGTGTAGCCCAGGCGGCTCTTGTCGAAGCCACGCAGGCTGATGGTCTGCGATTCCTCGTTGGCACCGAAGGCGTCGTTGGACTGCACCGACACGCCCGGCAGGCGGTCGAGGATCTTCTGGCCGCTGGTGCCCGGCGGCAGCACCTGCTTGTCGACGGTGGTGATGCGCTGCACCTGGCGGGTCTCGCCCTGGCCGATCACGGAGACGGTATCCAGCGTCTGCGCGCTCAGCGCGGCCTCGGTGCTGGCGCCGGTATCGGCGGCGGTGGCGGCATGGGCGCTGGCGGCGGCGGAGAGCGCGATCGCCACGGCGATCGTCAGGTGTCGGGTCTGCATGGTGGTCCGTTGCATTGGGGGTGGTCACCGGCACGCGTGCGCGGTGCATGGCCACTATGCGAACGGAACATGAAACCTTCTTTACGAAAAACCAACGAACGATGCAGGGCAGTGGTGTGCGTCCTGCAACCTGTTCGTCATGGTGGTATGTCGGTGGGAATCAGAAGCGCTCCCCTGGCCAGCTCAATTTGAGCTGGTCCATGCAGTCACGGTCATGTTCGGAGAATGAGAACCCGATCTGGATGCCGTTCACTACCGTACCGAACACCGTGGACTCGTCGAGGCTATGCCCTGACGGGACGGAAAGGACGTTGAAGTCGGGGTAGCGACGACCCATCTGCTTTCGCGAGATGCAGGCGCCGCCCAGCGACAGCGTAATGCCTTTGATGATTCGCCCCGACGCATCGGTGTAGATCTGGCCAGAAGGCCCCTTGATCCTCCCAGCGACCACGAATGGCGCCAGATCGATGGTGGCGCTGTCGCCCCGGCCCCTTCTTGCTTCCGAACGCGAGCCGGCCGGAGCCAGGGGTGACAGCTGCGCGACAAGGTCAGAGCGTGCCAGTTGCAAGGACCAGCGCTCCACGAGCCGCCAGGTTGCGTCCGCCTCTTCCGCAGTGGCAGCGGACGTGGCTGCAGCTGCAGAACCGGCAACCAACAGGCTCAGGAGCAGAAGAAGTTCAGGGACGGGCTGCGATCGCTTCATCGTAGATTCTTCCGTAGAAGTCGTTGTAGTTCTCGCCGGTGGTTGAAGTTACGTTGTTGTCGCAGAACAGCTTACCTACCCGCCGGTCCAGGTCTTCACCGCCGGCATCGGCCTGTGCGATGAGGCCAGGACCGTTGGATGCAGCTACGCCGATGTCGTAGTACCCCAGGCTGGTCACCAGAAGCTCACTGCGCGCGGTGAGGTTGTTGAGTACCGCTTTCCCCTCCATGGTGCAGAAGTGCTGGATGAACGCACCTCGGGTGCTCAAGGCGATACCTTCGAAGTACAGTGCGTGTCCCACTTCATGGGCAATGGCTGCGATCCGGAAGTAATAGCCTGCAATGTCGGAGGAATCGCAGTCGAAGGACTGGATGTAGATCCGGATGGGATTGCGATTGGTATAGGACGCGGGAGCCCAGGCGAAGGTCCACTCCGGATGGCCGGTGATCTGCGCGTCGAGCGTGGGCGCGCCTGGGATCAGCCAGTCGGGGCAGCCCAGACCCGTGATCACCCGCATGGGCGGGGGCTCCGCGCGGGCCGGTGTCGCCAGCAGCGTAGTGGCGACCACGAGAAGCGCAATCAGCAATGCACGCATGCCAACCTCCTTGATCCGCGATTCCAGCCGTTCATCCATCGGGCTCAGCGAGCGCTGGCAGGTATAGCACCGGTTCTGCCGATGTATCGGGAAGTGCGTCTCAGAAATGCAGAAACAAAAAGGGGCCGGATCCCCCTCGCGAACGAAGGTTCACCGGCCCCGCGCACTCCGTGGGGGAGGCGGTCCACGCACTGCGTGGAGGAGGGCTCAACCCATGTACAGGCCACCGTTGACCGGATAGTCGGCGCCGGTCACGTACGAGGCTTCGTCCGAGGCCAGCCAGGCGCACAGGCCGGCTACTTCCTCGGGGCGACCCAGGCGGCGCACCGGTACCGAGGCGGCGAGCCGGTCCAGTACATCCGGCGGGAAGCTGCTGATTGCCTGGCTGGCGATGTAGCCCGGCGACAGCGTGTTGACGGTCACCCCGCGCGAGGCTACTTCCGCGGCCAGCGCACGGCTGAAACCATGCATCGCGGCCTTGGCGGTGGCGTAGTTCACCTGGCCGATCTGGCCCTTGTGGGCGCTGACCGAGCCGATGTTGATGATGCGGCCCCAGCCACGCGTGGCCATCCCATCGACCACCTGCTTGGTCAGGTTGAACAGCGCATTGAGGTTGGAGGCGATCACCGCGTTCCAGTCTTCCACCGTCATCTGCCGGAACAGCAGGTCGCGGCTGCCGCCGGAATTGTTGACCAGTACATCCACCTCGCCGACTTCGGCGCGGACCTTGGCGAACGCCGCGCTGGTCGAGGCCCAGTCGGTCGCGTTGCCTTCGGAGGCGATGAAGTCAAAGCCCTGTTCGCGCTGCTCGCGCAGCCAGTTGGCCTTGCGCGGCGAGTTCGGCGCGCAGCCGGCAACCACGGTGTGGCCGCTGCGGGCCAGGCTCTGGCAGATGGCAGTACCGACACTGCCCATGCCGCTGGTGACGTAAGCGATTCGAAGCGTCATTGCAGAAGGCTCCTTTGGTAAGGGATCAGGCCGCGAGCGGGTACAGGCCGAACAGCAGGCTGCCGACCATCAGCAGCATCGAGATGGCGATGGCCCACTTCAGGGTGAACTTCTGGTGGTCGGCGAACTCGACCTTGGCCAGGCCCACCAGCAGGTAGGTGGACGGCACCAGCGGGCTGAGCAGGTGCACCGGTTGGCCGGCCAGCGAGGCACGCGCCATTTCCACCGGGGTGATGCCGTAGTTGCCGGCGGCCTCGGACAGGATCGGCAGCACGCCGAAGTAGAACGCGTCGTTGGACATGAAGAAGGTGAACGGCATCGACGCCACCGCCGTGATCACCGCCAGGTACGGGCCCCACGATTCCGGAATCACCGCCAGGAAGCTGTGCGACATCGCTTCGACCATGCCGGTGTTGTTGAGGATGCCGGTGAAGATGCCAGCGGCGAAGATCAGCGACACCACCGACAGCACGTTGCCGGCGTGGTTGACCACGCGGCGGCGCTGCTCGGCCAGGTTCGGATAGTTGATCACCAGGGCGATGGCGAAGCCGACCATGAACAGCACCGGCATCGGCAGCACGCCGATGATCAGCGCGGTCATCAGCGCCACGGTCAGGGCCAGGTTGACCCACAGCAGCTTCGGACGCTTGATGTCCTCGGCGTCTTCCACCGTCGGCAGCGGATTGCTGTCGTCGGACACGCTGCTGTCCATCCAGCTGCCGCCCTTGGGCAGGGTCACCACGCCCAGGCGACGGCGTTCCTTCAGGCCCAGGTACCAGGCCAGCAGCAGCACGCCGGCACAGGCGATCACCATCGACGGGATCAGCGGCACGAACACATCGGCCGGGTCAACGTGCAGCGCGGTGGCCGCGCGGGCGGTCGGGCCACCCCACGGGGTCAGGTTCATCACGCCGCCGGCGAGGATGGTCACGCAGGTCATGTTCAGCGCGTTCATGCCCAGCCGCTGGTACAGCGGCAGCATCGCCGAGACGGTGATCATGTAGGTGGTCGAGCCGTCACCGTCGAGCGAGATCAGCATCGCCAGCACCGCGGTGCCGAGCACGATCTTCATCGGATCGCCCTTGACGAAGCGCAGGATCACCCGCACCAGCGGATCGAACAGGCCGGCGTCGATCATCACGCCGAAGTAGAGGATGGCGAACATCAGCATCACGCCGGTCGGCGCGATCTTCTTGATGCCCTCCAGCATCATCTCGTCGATGCCGGCGCCGAAGCCGCCGATCAGCGCGAACAGGATGGGGATGGTGATCAGGGCGACGAGCGGCGACAGGCGTTTGCTCATGATCAAGTACATGAACGTAATGACCATGCCAAAGCCGAGGATGCTCAGCATCATCTGCGGACTCCTTGCGAAAACAGGACGTGGGGGAGTGGAAAAGGCCCGGGCGGCGTGCCCGGGATGCCGGGCTTAGAAGTCGTACTGCAGGCGGCCGGTGACCGCGCGCGTGCGGTCCACCGTGACCCCGGCCAGGCGGTCGCGGTTGCGGCTTTCGATCACGTTGAGCATGAAGCGCAGGTTGTCGCGCAGGTACCAGTTGCCACCCAGCGTCCACGCTTCGGTGCTGCCGCGGCGCAGGTCGGGTGCACCGTCGAGGTGCTGTGCGCCCCACATCTGGTCGTAGCGCAGCGCCACTTCGAAGGCACCGGCCTTGTGGCGGATATCCTTCACCCGCGCGAAGCGGCCGGTCTTGCGGTCGTAGGCGCGGCTTTCGCCGGTGACGAACCAGCTGAGCATGCCGTAGGCGGCCATCACGTCACCGCGCTGCGCGCCGTCGTCGAAGGTGGCGCCACTGAATTCGCCCTGCCACGACAGCGGGCCGCGCACCTGCGCGTATTCCAGCGACCACTTGTTGACGTCGGTATCGCGGCCGGCGGAGAAGTTGACCAGGGTCAGGCGGCTTTCATCGGACAGATGGCCGGCCGGGCGAGGGCGGATGCTCAGGCCCGGGGTGCCGTTGGCGCCGGGGTTGTCGTAGGCCTCGCGGGCCAGCGACAGGCCCAGGTGCAGCACGTCGCCCTCGCTGGGCGAAGGTGCCCAGGTGACGCGGCCACCGGCGGCGCGGCCCTTCACCTGCCAGGCGTCGATGCTTTCCAGGCTGTAGATGCTGGCCGCCCAGGTGAAGTCACCGGGGTTGGCCTGCCACGACGCACCCAGGCGGTACAGCGGCGCCAGCGTGGTGCCGGCGTTGCCGCGCTCCAGGAAGCTGCCGTAGTTGGAGCTGGTGCGGTCATCCAGCGAGAAGTACTGCTTGAACTGGCCCACGGTCAGCTTGCCGGCCTTGCCGAAGCTGCGTGCCAGGTACACGTCCTTGGCCTCGACGCGGTCGCCGGAGAAGTCAGCTTCCAGCTTGTAGTCGACCACGAAGAACTTGCCGGACACGTCCAGCCAGGCGCGACGGATCTCGGTGTCGTCCTTGTTCGGCGTACCGCGGTTGTCGTTGTCGAAGGTGGCGAAGTCCAGGTGCAGGCGGCCACCGAGGGTGGCGGTGACCGGGCGGTCGTCTTCGGCGGCGAAGGCCGGCGCCGACAGGGCAGCCAGAGCCATCATGGCGGCAGGACGCCGCCAGGCAAACGTGAATTCCACAAACCCTCCCAGGTGCGCGCCAGGCGCGCGGCAATCGTGGGCACCGGACGGTGCGCGGCCGCAGTCTGGGTCGGGCAAGCTGTCATCGTCCTGTCAACGGTTTGTGCGGTGCAGCGTAAAACCGGCCGCTGCGCTCACTGGGCCACGCCCGGCAAGCGCGGCGGCGGCATGCGGTAGCATTCGTTTCCCCTCCCACCCGTGTGCCCATGCGCCTGCTGCTGGTCGAAGACAACCCGGATCTGGCCGATGCGATCATCCGTCGCATGCGTCGCAGCGGCCACGCCGTGGACTGGCAGGCCGATGGCCTGGCCGCCGCCAGCGTGCTGCGCTACCAGAGCTTCGACCTGGTGGTGCTGGATATCGGGTTGCCCAAGCTTGATGGCCTGCGCGTGCTGGCCGGCATGCGCGAGCGCGGTGACAGCACACCGGTGCTGATGCTGACCGCGCGTGATGGCATCGAAGATCGCGTGCAGGCGCTGGACGTGGGTGCCGACGACTACCTGGGCAAGCCGTTCGATTTCCGCGAGTTCGAAGCGCGCTGCCGCGTGCTGCTGCGACGCGCGCGCGGCCAGGCCAGCGAAGTGGTGCAGATCGGCGGCTTCCAGTTCGACAATGCCGCGCACCGGGTCAGCCTCGACGGCGAACCGATCGAACTGCCGAACCGCGAGTACCGGCTGCTGGAGATCCTGGTCGGTCGTCTCGGCCAGGTGGTCGGCAAGGATGAGATCGGCAACGGGCTGTTCGGCTTCGATGATGAGGCCGGTCCGAATGCCATCGAACTGTATGTGGGGCGTCTGAGAAAGAAGCTGGCCGCCGCGCCGCTGCGCATCACCACGGTGCGCGGCGTCGGCTACCTGCTGGAAGCCAGTGACGGCAACACCGATGCCGATGGCTGACGCCCGCGCTGCGAACGCCGCACCGGGCTCGCTGCGGCGCACGCTGTTGCTCTATCTCGGGGCACTGCTGGCGGTGTTCGCAGTGGCCCTGCTGTTTGCTGCACGTGACTACGGCCAGCGCGCCGCCAACCGTTCCTACGATCACTTGCTGGTCTCTTCGGCGCTGTCCATCGCCGATTCGGTGGCGCTGGTTGATGGCCAGTGGCAGGTGGATCTGCCTTATGCAGCGCTGGACCTGCTGGCGATGGCGCCGGAAGACCGCGTGTTCTATCGGGTGGCCGACAGCCGCGGCAACCTGATTACCGGCTACGGCGATCTGCCCGCGCCGCCGCGACGGCCCGGTACGCAACCGCAGCTGTTCGATGCCCCCTACAGCGACGAGACCGTGCGCTTCGTGGTGGTCGGCCGCAGTTTTGCCGCCGCGTCGGCGCAGGGCGAGGTGCAGGTCCAGGTGGGCCAGACCCGGCGTGCACGGGAAGCCGTCGCGCAGGACATGGTCAATCGCGCGCTGTTGGCGATCGGCGTGTTGTCCGGCCTGCTGCTGGCGCTGGTGGCCTTCGGCGTGCATCGCGCATTCCGTCCGCTGGTGCGGGTGGAGCGCGAGCTGTCGCGACGGGAACCGTCCGACCTGAAGCCGCTCGATGCCCGCGTGCCGCGCGAGATGGACCAGATGGTGGCAGCGTTGAACCGCTTCATGGATCGCCTGTCCAGCAGCAACGAGACGCTGCGCGCGTTCATGGCCGAGGCCGCGCACCAGATGCGCACGCCGCTGGCGGCATTGCGTGCGCAGGCGCAGCTGGCGCTGGACGATGACGATCCGGAGGACATGCGGCGCAGCCTGCAGGCGATCGAGCGCAACGCCACCCACATGAGCCGCCTGCTCAACCAGCTGCTCAGCGATGCCAGCGTGATCCATCGTTCGCACCTGCAGCGCTTTGCTGCAGTGGATCTGGCCGAGACCGTGCACCAGGCCCTGCATGAAGCGCTGCCGCAGGCCGGCCCTGCGCCGCGCGTGCAGCTGGCGATGACCGCCGAGCCGGTACAGGTGCATGGCGATGCGCTGCTGCTGCGCGAGGCGATCAAGAACCTGGTCGACAACGCGTTGAAGTACGGTGGTGATGGCCCGTTGCAGATTGCCTTGACCGTGGAAGGTGGGCAGGCGGTGCTGACCATCGCCGATCACGGTGCGGGCATCGCGCCTGGCGATGCCGAACGCGTGTTCGAGCGCTTCGCCCGTGGCGAGGGCGCGCCGTCCGGCGGCGCCGGGCTTGGCCTTGCCATCGTCAAGCGCGTGGTCGACAGCCATGGCGGCCGCATCGATCTCAGCAACCGTCCGCAGGGTGGTTTGATCGCTACCATCCGCCTGCCCCGGAGCAGTTCATGATCCGCCTGTTCGCCACCGCCGTTGCCCTGCTGTTGGCCCTGCCGGTGCTGGCCGCACCGGGCGATGTGCGCCGTTTCCCTGCGCAGGGAGCCGCCATGGCACAGCTGCGCATCCACGGCACCACCGACATCGAAGTGTTCGCCGTGGTCATCGCCGACTACCAGCGCCTGCACCCGGGCACCGAAGTGGTGTACGAGGACATCATCACCCAGGACCTGTACGCGCGGTACCTGCACGACCGCGGCGGGCCGGCATCGCCGGACCTGCTGATCTCCAGTGGCATGGACCTGCAGACCAAGCTGGTCAACGATGGCCATGCGCTGCCACACCGTTCGGCACAGACCGCCGCGCTGCCGGCCTGGGCGCAGTGGCGCAACGAGGCATTCGGCATCAGCTATGAGCCGGTGGTGATGGTCTACAACACCCGCGCACTGCCGTCGGCGAAGGTGCCGCACACGCGCCGCCAGCTGCTGGACCGGCTGCGTGCGGAGGGCGCACCGCTACGCGGAAAGGTCGGCACCTATGACATCGAGCGCAGCAGTGTCGGCTACCTGCTGGCGACCCAGGATGCGCAGCGTGGCAGCATCGCCGGCGCATTGCTGGGCGCGCTCGGCGACAACGACGTGGTGCGTGAGGAGCGCACTGGCGTGCTGCTGGACCAGCTGGCCAGTGGCCAGCTGTCGCTGGTCTACAACGTACTTGGCTCCTATGCGCAGGCACGTGTCGATGCCGGCGCGCCGCTGGCCATCGTCGAACCCGAGGATTACACGCTGGTGGTGCTGCGTACCGCGGTGATTCCGCGTACCGGCCCGCATCCGGAGGAGGCACGGCGTTTCCTCGACTACCTGCTGTCGCCGCGAGGCCAGCAGGTGCTGTCGCGCGAAGCGCGTCTGATGCCGATCGTGACCGGCAACGCACGTGGCGACGATGCGCCCGGCCGCAGCCGCCGTCCGATCCAGCTTGGCCCGGGCCTGCTGGTGTACCTGGACGCGCTCAAGCGCCGCCAGTTCCTCGATGCCTGGCGCAGCAGCGTGGAGCCGGCAGGGCGCTGACGCGGCGGCCTGCCCGTACAATGGCGGCATGAGCGAATACACCATCCTGATCGCCGATGACCATCCGCTGCTGCGTTCGGCGGTGGTGCAGTCATTGCGGCAGAGCCTGCCGCTGGCGCAGGTGCGCGAGGTCGCCAGCGCTGATGCGCTGGCCGAGGCCCTCGACGCGCACCCGGATGTGGACCTGGTGCTGCTCGACCTGACCATGCCTGGCGCGCACGGTTTCTCCGCGCTGCTGCACGTGCGTGGCTCGCATCCGGACATCCCGGTGGTGATCCTCTCGTCCAATGACCATCCGCGGGTGATCCGCCGCGCGCAGCAGTTCGGCGCCGCCGGTTTCATCCCGAAGTCGGCCCCGGCCGAGACCATCGGCGAGGCCGTGCAGGCGGTGCTGGATGGTGGCCTGTGGTTCCCGGCGATGGCCGCCGAGCGTTCGGAGGCCGACGCACTGCTGGCCAGCCGCCTGGCCCAGCTGACCCCGCAGCAGTTCCGCGTGCTGCTGTGTCTGGCCGATGGCCTGCTCAACAAACAGATCGCCTACGAGCTGGGCCTGGCAGAGAACACGGTGAAGGTGCATGTTACGGCGATCCTGAAGAAGCTCGAATGCCATAGCCGCACGCAGGCGGCGGTGCTGGTGAAGGCGCTGGAGCCGGAAGGCGACCCAGGCGGGATCTGACCGATGCGGGGGACTCCGGCGCCGTTCTACTCCCTCATCAACACGACCCTCGATGGGGATCCCGCCGTGGTTGTGGTCAACACGGCGCTGCGGACCTTCGACGGGCGAGATGCATTTCCCTGGCACCTGCGGATCGTTATCGCCTGCAGGGGGTTGGGGGAGAAGGGTATGCCCAACCCGGAAGAAGTGGCGGTGATCACCCGTCTGGGAGAGTGCCTGGAAGCGGCCGTTGAAGTGGATGGCAATGCGGTTTTCCTCGCGCGCATCACTGTTCGTGGCGAGCGCGTGCTGTTGTACCGCGTGCATGATCCCGAGCAGGCGAATGATGGCTTGCAGCACCTGCTTGCCACGTCCGAGCCGGTGCGGGCGTGGCAGTTCCAGATGGAGTACGACCTGGGCTGGAATCTGGCCAGACCCGAATTGGACCTGCCGCTACGAGATTCAGAGGTCAACTAGCCGCAGAGGCGAACGTCCACTTCTGTAGAGCCGAGCCATGCGCGGCTGCTGTCACCCCCGATGCCGCAACAACATCTGCGTCATCAATGCCCGCAACGCGGGCGGTCGCACCGGCTTGAGCAGGAAGCCCCAGCCGTTCTCGGCGGCATGCGCCTTCAGTGCATCATCACGCTCGGCGGTCACCAGGATCACCGGCGGTCGCGCCTTCCACAGCGTGCAAAGCGCTTCATACAGGTCCGGTCCGTGCCATTGCCCCATGCGCACGTCCAGCAGCAGCAACTGCGGTACGTTCAGCGCACTGGCGATTTCCAGTGCACCCTGCGGACCGTCGGCAAGTTCCACCTGGCAGCCCCAGCGTTCCAGCAGCGCGCGGGTCGCCGCACAGACGTGGGGATCATCGTCGATGCTCCACACTCGGCATTGTCGCAGTGGGCTGTCATCGGAGGGTTCGCTCGCGATGACAGGCGCTGCGGCAGGTGCGATCACATCGTCGGCGCGCCCGAGTGCCACGCTCACAGCGAATACGCTGCCCTTGCCCAGTGTGGAGCGCAGGCTGATGCGGTGGCCGAGCAGGCGGCCGATGCGTTCGACGATGGCCAGGCCCAGGCCGGCGCCACGTTCCTGCTCCACACCATCGTTCAGGCGACGGAACTCTTCGAAGATCTCACCCTGCAGGCTTTCCGGAATGCCCGGGCCCTGGTCATGCACCTCAATGCGCAGCTGGTCGCCCGCACGCCGACAGCCGATCAGCACGCGTCCCTGTGGTGTGTAACGCAGCGCGTTGGACAGGAAATTCTGCAGGATACGGCGCAGCAGCGCTTCATCACTGACCACCACCGCGTGGGTGTCCACCCAATCAAGCTGCAGGCTGCGGCTCTGCGCGGCGATGCCGAACTCACGCGCCAGAGTCTCCAGTAGCGGCGAAATCGCGAAAGCGCGCACGCGTAGCTGCAACGATCCTGATTCCAACCGCGAGATATCCAGCAGGCTGTTGAGAATCGCATCCTGCGCGGCCAATGCAGCGTCGATGTGATCGCTGGTCTGCTGCTGCGCAGGGTCGCTCAGCTTGCCGCGCAGCACCGAGACGAACATGCGCGCGGCATTGAGCGGTTGCAGCAGGTCGTGCACGGCCGAGGCCACGAAGCGGCTCTTGTAGCGGTTGGCCTGTTCGGCTTCGCGGCGTGCTTCGTCCAGGTCGTGGGTGCGTTCGGCAATACGGTGTTCCAGTGCATCGGCCAGCGAGCGCAGTTCGCGCGCGGCGTTCTTGTAGCTGGTGATGTCGGCGTAGCTGGTGACGAAGCCACCATCGGGCAGGGGATTGCCGCGGATTTCCAGCACCGTACCGTCGTCCTTCTCACTCTCGCGCATGTGCGGGCGGCCGCTGCGCAGGTGGTTCAGGCGGCGCTCGATGGCCTCGTCCACCGGGCCGGGACCGAGCAGGCCACGGCGTGCGTTGAAGCGGAACAGTTCTTCGATCGGCCGGCCCACGCGTACCAGGTCCACCGGGAAGCGGAACAGCTCCAGGTAGCGCGAATTCCACGCGACCAGACGCAGTTCGCGGTCGATCACCACCACGCCCTGCGGTAGGTGTTCGAGGCTGCGGCTGAGGCCGCTGTCGGCATCGGTAGCGGCCTGCAGCAGGCCATCCTGCGCGGTGCGCAGTTCCTGTGCATGCTGCTTGAGCAGGGTTTCCAGCTCGCGGCGGCTGCGCAGGCGATGCTTGGCCAGGCGCCGGCGCTGCTGTACGAACAGCACCAGGAAGCCCAGCGCCAGCCACGCGGCACCGCCGGTGAGTGCGGCCGCACGGCCGGCAGTGGTGGCCGCACTGGCGTCGTGCAGCAGGTGCAGGTTCCAGCCCTCAGCGGGCAGCGGCAGACTCTGCCACAGCATCGGCTGCGGCAACGCCGGATCCAGCAGGCGTACCATGCGGCCGCCGTCGGCCAGTACATCCTCGGTGCGTGCGCGCAGTGGCTGCAGGGTGCGGTCGGCGTACTGGCGGGCGTCCAGCATTTCGCGGCGCTCATCGGCGCCCAGTGGGCGCAGCAGGCGGTAGCGCCAGCTGTCACGGTTGGCCAGGAACACCACATCGTGGTCGTCACTGGCGAGCACCACATCCGGGCTGCTCAGCCACTCCTGCTCCAGTGCCGACAGCTCGACCTTGATCACCACCACGCCGAGCCGCTTGCCGTCTTCCTCGATGGCCTGCGACAGGTAGTAACCGGGAACGCCGGTGGTCATGCCGATGCCGTAGAAGCGGCCGCGGCCCTGCGCCAGCGCCTGGCGGTAATAGGGGCGATAGCTGTAGTTCTCGCCGACATTGGTGGTCGGCTGGTTCCAGTTGCTCGCCGCCACCGCCACGCCATCGTGACCGACCAGGGTCAGGGTGGAAGTGCGGGTGACTTCGTTGGCGCGTTGCAGCTTGAGGTTCAGCCGCTGCCGTTCAACAGGGGAGGGCGGCACGCGCAGTGCGTGCAGAAGGTCCGGGTCAAGCGCCAGCACCTGCGGCAACGTACCGAAGCGGTCGATGCGCTGCTGCAGGCCCTGGCCGTACAGCTGCAGCTGGCGCTGCACCTGGCTGCTTTCCTCGCCGAGCGCGCGGCGCCAGGCGTAGTGGCCTGCGGCGACCGCGCACAGCGCGGTACCGCCGACCATCACCAGCAGGGTCAGCAACAGCATCCGATGTCGGCTGAGCCAGTACATGGCGGCAGTCTACGCAGGGCCGGCGGGCGTGGCGTGCACGCCCGCCGGGGTCTGACGTGGAAGGGGTCAGAAGTGCATCTGCGCGCGCAGCTCGAAGATCTCCGGCGTGCTGTGCACGCCACGACGGCTGGCGTCGACCTTCACGTAGTTGGCCTGGAACTTGAAGTGGCTGGTCAGGTACCAGTTCGCACCCAGGGTGAGGTCATGCTGGCGGCCACCGAGGATGTCGCCGTCATCGAGATCCAGGCGGCTGTAGCGGGCCACCAGTTCCACCGCACCGTAGTTGTGCGCCGGCTTGATGTTGGCCACCGCGCCGGCGTTGTATGGGCGCGATTCGCCGGTCAGTACCCAGCTGGCCATCGCGTACTGGCCGCTGCCGGTGTAGTCGGGCTTGCCGTCATGGCGGGTGACCGTGGCGCGCAGCGCTTCGGCCTGCAGCGAGAACGGGCCGCGGATCCAGATGCCTTCCAGACCGGTGCGACGGATCTGGTCGGCAGTGACCAGCGCGCCGGAATCGACGTAGCGGATGTCGGTGAGGCCGGCTTCCGGGCGCGCGCGCAGGCGGGCGCTGGCCTCGTGGTGCACGTCGCGGCCATCGCTGTAGCCACGCGGGTTTTCCTGCGAGTAGGCCAGGCCCAGGTGGATCACATCACCCGGTGCCTTCACCGGCGTCCATACCGCACGCACGGCCTGGGTGGTGCCGGGGTTGTCGCCCTGCAGGTCCTTGCCGCCATAGGCGCCGGCCTGCAGCAGGTACTGCGGACGCTCCAGCACCCATTCCACACCGGTACGGCGGCCTTCGTAGAAGGCCTGCACCGGCAAGGAGGTCTCAAGGAAGCTGCCGGCACGCGAAGAGGTATTCGCATCCAGGCCGACCGGGGTCTTCATGTAGCCGAAGCGGAAACGGCCGACGTCGCGGCCGAAGAACGCCTTGCTCTCGAAGCGCACGAACACGTCCAGCCAGGTGTCAGCCTGGAAGTCGTAGTAGACCATTGCATCGTAGACGCCCTTCTTCTTCAGCGTCGCGCCGAATTCCTTGCGGCGCACGGCATCGTCGTCCTCGAGGCCACTGGCCGAAGAGAAGTCGTTGTAGTCGTAGGCGATGTTGGCGGTGGCCGCCAGTTCGGTGCCATCGCCGAAGGTGTACTTGGTCGGCCAGTTGTCGAAATCGGCAGCGGAGGCGAAGGCGGGAAGGGCGGCCAGCGACAGGGCCAGCAAGGTGGGAATCGGGCGCATGTTGGGTGCGGCTCTCTCAGATTGCGTGTGGACAGGACAACAACGGCCGCAAGGGCCGGAACTTTCGCAAAGACGCGCCCGGCCGTTCAGCTCGGGCCACCGGCCTCCCCAGGATCGGGCGGTGCGGCGCCAGTGTAGGCACCGTGGCCACCTGAACCGGGGGGCTAGTACCAATAGGTTATCTGCGCCGGCGTGCCCGGCGCGTACAAAGGCGTCCATTGGTCGCACCCCCTGCGCGTGCTGCACAGGGCCTGCGAGCAGTTTCCACGGTAACGGTTCCCGCGCTGTCCCGGGGCCGTACGTGCCTGAAAACGCCCCTTCCGGAGTACGCCATGCACATCCCGACCGCAGCCCCGGCGCCTGCAAAGCCGTTGCCGATCTATCGCCAGCTGTACTTCCAGGTGATCGTGGCGATCGTCCTGGGCGCCATCCTCGGCCACTACGAGCCGCTGGTTGGCGAGAAGATGAAGCCGCTCGGCGATGCCTTCATCAACCTGGTGAAGATGATCATCGCGCCGGTGATCTTCCTGACCATCGTCACCGGCATCGCCAGCATGACCCACCTGCGCACGGTGGGCCGCGTGTTCGCCAAGGCGATGGCGTACTTCCTGTTCTTCTCCACGCTGGCGCTGATCGTCGGCATGGTCGTGGCGCACGTGGTGCAGCCCGGCGCCGGCATGAACATCAACCCGGCCGAGCTGGACCAGACCGCGGTGCACAGCTACGTCGAGAAGTCGCACGACCTGACCCTGGTCGGCTTCCTGATGGACATCATTCCGAAGACGCTGGTGAGCGCCTTCGTCGACGGCAACATCCTGCAGGTGCTGTTCATCGCGGTGCTGTTCGGCATCGCGCTGGCATCGGTGGGCGAGAAGGGCAAGCCGATCCTGAATTTCCTGGAGGCGCTGGTCGCCCCGGTGTTCAAGCTGGTGCACATCCTGATGAAGGCTGCCCCGATTGGTGCCTTCGGCGCGATCGCCTTCACCATCGGCAAGTATGGCGTCGGTTCGCTGGTCAACCTGGCCTGGCTGGTGGGCTCGTTCTACCTCACCGCGTTCCTGTTCGTGGCGGTGATCCTGGGTGTGGTCTGCCGCCTGTGCGGGTTTTCGGTGTTCAAGCTGGCACGCTACCTGAAGGCCGAACTGCTGCTGGTGCTGGGCACGTCGTCGTCGGAGTCGGCGCTGCCGTCGCTGATGGAGAAGATGGAGCGTGCCGGCTGCAGCAAGTCGGTGGTCGGCCTGGTGGTTCCGACCGGCTACTCGTTCAACCTGGACGGCACCAACATCTACATGACGCTGGCCGCGCTGTTCATCGCCCAGGCCACCAACACCGAACTGACCCTGGGCCACCAGATCGCCCTGCTGCTGGTTGCCATGCTCAGCTCCAAGGGCGCGGCCGGCGTCACCGGCGCCGGCTTCATCACCCTGGCTGCTACCCTGGCCGTGGTGCCGGAAGTGCCGGTGGCCGGCATGGCGCTGATCCTGGGCGTGGACCGCTTCATGAGCGAATGCCGCTCGTTGACCAACTTCATCGGCAATGCGGTCGCTACCGTGGTGGTCTCGCGCTGGGAAGGCGCACTGGACCGCAACCGCCTGCAGCTGGCGCTGGATGGCCGCGAGAGCGAACTGCCGCCGCCGGTCGATGCGCTGCCCGAGGCGCTGCCGGCCAAGGGCTGATCCAGGTGTGTGGTACCGCGGGGCCGATCACGACAGTGGTACGGCCCCGCGGCGTTTCAAGGCGACCCATGGCTGTCATGCGGAGCGCCGAAGCTGGTCTCGCGGTACCGTCGCATACGGCACGGAATTGTGCGGTCGCAGCATGCTTGCGACAGGATAGCGACAGGTCCAGACGCTCCAACGGGGGTATCATCCCCTGTCCCTTCTGCCCATTCATGTAACCCACATCGATGTCCAACGAAGATTTCAAACAGGCCGCCCTCGATTACCACCGGATGTCCCCGCCGGGAAAGATCAAGGTTTCCGCTACCAAGCCCATGCTGACCCAGCGCGACCTGTCGCTGGCGTATTCGCCGGGCGTGGCGTACGCCTGTGAAGCGATCAAGGCCGACCCGCAGCAGGCCAGCGAGCTGACCGCTCGCGGCAACCTGGTGGCGGTGATCTCCAACGGCACCGCGGTGCTGGGCCTGGGCAACATCGGCGCGCTGGCCGGCAAGCCGGTGATGGAAGGCAAGGGCGTGCTGTTCCAGAAGTTCGCCGGCATCGATGTGTTCGACATCGAAGTCGATGAGACCGACCCGGACAAGCTGGTCGACATCATCGCCTCGCTGGAGCCGACCTTCGGCGGCATCAACCTGGAAGACATCAAGGCGCCGGAATGCTTCGTGGTCGAGCGCAAGCTGCGCGAGCGCATGAAGATCCCGGTGTTCCATGACGACCAGCACGGCACGGCGATCATCGTCGGCGCGGCGGTGCTCAACGCCATGGCGATCACCGGCAAGAAGATCGAGGAAGTGAAGCTGGCGACCACGGGCATGGGCGCGGCCGGCATTTCCTGCGTGAACATGCTGGTGCAGCTGGGCCTGAAGCCGGAGAACATCCTGGCCTTCGACCGCGAGGGCGTGATCCACACCGGTCGTACCGACCTGGACCCGGAAAAGCAGCGCTATGCGCGCGACACCGACAAGCGCACCCTGGCCGAGATCGTCGACGGCGCGGACATCTTCCTGGGCCTGTCGGCACCGGGCATCCTGACCGCCGACATGGTCAAGACCATGGCGCCGGATCCGGTGATCTTCGCGCTGGCCAACCCGACCCCGGAAATCATGCCGGAACTGGCGCGCGCCGCGCGTCCGGACGCGATCATCGGCACCGGCCGTTCGGACTACCCGAACCAGGTCAACAACGTGCTGTGCTTCCCGTACCTGTTCCGTGGTGCGCTGGACGTGGGCGCCACCGCGATCAACGAGGAAATGAAGATCGCCTGCGTGCGTGCCATCGCTGCACTGGCCCGCCGCGCCGCCACCGACATGGGCTCGGCCTACGGCGGCGACACCCCGAGCTTCGGCCGTGAATACCTGATCCCGCGTCCGTTCGACCGCCGCCTGCTGGTGGAGCTGTCGGCCGCCGTGGCCCAGGCCGCGATGGACTCGGGCGTGGCCTCGCGCCCGATCGACGACATGGGCGCCTACCGCGACAAGCTGGCCCAGTTCGTCTACCGCACCAGCCTGATGATGAAGCCGGTCTACGACCGCGCGCGCAGCGACAAGCAGCGCGTGGTGTACGCCGAAGGCGAAGAGGAAGTGGTGCTGCAGGCGGTGCAGAACGTGGTCGATGACGGCCTGGCGCACCCGATCCTGATCGGTCGCCCGGAAGTGATCGAATCGCGCATCGAGCGCCTCGGCCTGCGCCTGAAGATCGGCGAGAACGTTGAAGTCACCAACATCAACGACGACCCGCGCTTCAACGAGTACTGGCAGTACTACCACGGCCTGACCGGCCGTCGTGGCGTGACCGTGGCCGCGGCGAAGAACCTGATGCGTTCGCGCCCGACCCTGATCGCCGCAGTGATGGTGGCGCGTGGCGAAGCCGATGCGATGCTGACCGGCATCGTCGGCCGCTTCCACAAGAAGCTGGGCTACGTGCGCAGCGTGCTGCCGCTGGAGCCGAAGGTCACCTCGACCTCGGCGATGACCGGCGTGATCAACCAGCAGGGCGTGTTCTTCTTCGTCGATACCCACGTGCAGGAAGACCCGACCGCCGAGCAGCTGTGCGAAGCGACCCTGCAGGCGGCCTACCGCATGAAGCTGTTCGGCATAGAGCCGAAGGTCGCGCTGCTGTCGCACTCCAACTTTGGCAGCCATGATTCGAAGGACGCGCTGAAGATGCGCCAGGTGCGCGAGCTGCTGCTCAAGCGCAACCCGCGTCTGAACGTGGACGGGGAAATGCAGGGCGACACCGCATGGGACGAAGCGCTGCGCCAGAAGCTGCTGCCGGGCTCGACCCTGCAGGGCCGTGCCAACCTGTTCGTGCTGCCGAACTTGGAAGCGGCCAACATCGCCTACAACCTGGTGCGTGTGTTCACCGACGGCGTGGCGATCGGCCCGATCCTGATGGGCGTGAACAAGCCGGTGCACATCCTGACCACCAGCGCGACCTCGCGCCGGATCCTGAACATGACCGCGATCGCCGCGGTCGATGCGCAGATCAGGAAACAGCTGGAAGCGGAAAAGAAGGCGTAAGCCTTCTTTCCAGCGACAGCTGCAGAAACGCGCCCCATGGGGCGCGTTTCTGTTTCCGCGAAGCGGAAACGGGTAGAGCCGGCCGCTGGCCGGCAACCACAATGATGTCCAGGTACGACGACAGCCGGCCAGCGGCCGGCTCTACCCCGGTCCGTGCCACACGCGCTACGCAGCCCGGTCATTTCCCTGCAACGCCATTGCGGCCCAATACGCCCACGCGGCCCGGCCGTGGGAAGGGACCGGACCGGCCTTCCCACCCTGGGCCCGACCATCTCCCCATCGGCGAAAGTGTCATGCGCAATCGAGTGACCCGGCGGTACTTCCAGCAGCTGTTCGCGCTCTACGCCGGTTTCGTGCGGTCGCGCTGAGGCCGCCAGCCGCCACGGCACGTCGGGCATCCGTGCCCATCGTGCACGCGGCTTACTGCGCCGTGCTCGGCGCCAGCAGCTCGATCTCCGCCAGCGGCATCCGGCCCGGTGCGACCAAGCGCAGTCGGTATTCGCTGTAGCGGCCGGGTTTGGCGATGCGGAACGGACGGGTCTGGCGGGCGGATTCGAAGTCTTCGCCGCTGCGCTGGTCGAGCACGGTCCAGCTGCCGCCGCCGTAGCGTGCCTCCAACGTCCACTCACCGCCCTGGATGCGGCCGTCACCGCTGGTGAGCGTGTACATCGTCGGCGTGCCGTCGCTCAGTCCGGTCAGCGCGATGGTTGCGCCGCCGCCCAGGCCCACGGTGGTGCTCGCATCGTCATCGACCAGTGCGGGCAGGGCACGGCCATCGGCCAGCATCGCCTTCGCGCCGCTGCCGAGCAGGTCGTGCAGCAGCTGCGGACGCTGGCCGCGCGCGGTCAACGAGCGCGGCACATCGTCCACGCCGCTGCCCCAGCGCGAGGGACGGGGTCCCATCACGAAGTCGAGGGTCGCGCCCTTGGCGATCAGGTCGTGCGGCACCCAGGTCTTCGTCCACGGCGTACCGTTGATCTTCAGCGACTGCACGTAGACGTTCTCGCGCGAGTTGTTGGCCGCGTTCACGGTCAGCACCGCGCCACCCTGCAGCTCCACCCGTGCGTGCTCGAATGCCGGCGAGCCGATCACGTACTCCGGGGCGCCCATGCGCAGCGGGTACAGGCCCAGCGAGGCCAGCACGTACCATGCCGAGGTTTCGCCGTTGTCCTCATCGCCCGGATAGCCCTGGCCGATCTCGCTGCCGACGTACAGCCGCGACAGGATCTCGCGCACGTGCTGCTGGGTTTTCCACGGCTGCCCGGCATACAGGTACATCCACGGGATGTGGTGCGCAGGCTGGTTGCTGTGCGCGTACATGCCCATGCGCACGTCGCGTGCTTCGGTCATCTCGTGGATGGTGCCGCCGTAGGAGCCCGCAAGTGCCGGATCCGCGGTTTCCGGCGTGGCGAAGAAGGTATCCAGCTTCGCCGCCAGCTTTTCGCGGCCACCGTACAGCGCGGCCAGGCCTTCGCCGTCATGGGCGGCGGTGAAGGCGAAGGTCCAGCCGTTGGATTCGGTGTAATCGTGGCCCCACACGCGCGGGTCGTAGTCCTTGGCGTCCACGCGCCAGCGGCCATCGGCCTTGCGGCCCTGGAAGAAGCCGGCGGCAGGGTCGAACATCGTCGCGTAGCTGGCGGCGCGGTGGCGGAAGTAGTCGGCCTCGGTGCTGTAGCGCTCGCGTGCGGCAGGTGCGGTCGCGCGCTTGGCCAGGGCATCGGCCATGTTGGCGATGCCGAAGTCATTGAGTGCGCCTTCCATCGTCCACGACATGCCCTCATGCACGTCGGCGCTGGCGTAGCCCCGGAAGGTCGAACGGTCCATGCCCTTGCGGCCGACATGGCGGTCGGGTGGTACCACGGTCGCGTTCTTCAGCGCGGCGGCATAGGCCTCGGCCGGATCGAAACCGCCGATGCCCTTCAGCCAGGCATCGGCGAACGCCACGTCAGAGCTGGTGCCGACCATCAGGTCGGCGTAGCCCGGCGACGACCAGCGCGCGATCCAGCCGCCGGCACGGTACTGCTCGATGAAGCCCTGTACCAGCTGCCCGGCATCCTCCGGAGTGAACAGCGCATAGGCCGGCCAGGTGGTGCGGAAGGTGTCCCAGAAGCCGTTGTTGACGAATACCTTGCCGTCGCGCACGGCGGCATAGCTGCGGGTCGCGCTGCCCTCGGTGTTGTCATCGCTGGCGCTGGCCTGGTTGGCGTAGCGCCACTCCGGTGCGGCGGCGCTGCCCACGTTCTCGTGGCCGGAATTGGGGTACAGGAACAGCCGATACAGGCTGGAATACAGCGTGGTCTTCTGGTCGTCGCTGGCATCGCCGATGTCGAAACGGGCCAGGCGCGCATCCCATGCATCCTGCGCACGGCCGGCCACGCTTTCCAGCGTATCGACTGCGGCGATTTCCAGGGCCAGGTTGTGCCGTGCCTGCTCCACCGAGATCAGCGAGGTGGCGATGCGCATGGTCACCCGCCGGTCGCTGCCGGCATCGAACTTGATGTAACCGGTCGGTCGGCCGGTGTTGAGGCGCCCACTGCTGCGCCACGGCCTGTCGAAGCTGGCTGCCACGTACATGCGGCTGGCGCCGTTGGACAGCCCGCTGCGCGTATCGGTGTAGCCGGACAGTGTCTGCGTGGCAGCGTCCAGGGTCAGGCCACCGCGTGCATCGACATTGTCGAACAGCAGGTTGGCGTCGCCGCCTTCGGGGAAATCAAAGCGGAACAGCGCGGCATGATCGGTCGGCGCGATGGCGGCCGCGATGCCGTTGTCGAAGCGAACGTCGTAGCGATACGGGCGCGCGCTTTCATGGCTGCGGTCGAACGACAGCGCGCGCTTGCGGCGGTCGGCCTCCGGCACACCACGACTGGCCGAGGGCATCACCTGGAAGGTCTGGCGGTCGCCCATCCACGGGCTGGGCTGATGGCTCAGCGCAAGCGCCTGCAGCTGCGGGCGGTTCTGCGCGTCGTTCTGCTCGTTCCAGCGGTACAGCCAGTTCAGCGCACCGGCATCGGTGACCGGGGTCCAGAAGTTGAACCCGTGCGGCACCGCCGTGGCCGGGAAATTGTTGCCGCGCGAGAAGGTGCCGTTGGCCTGGGTGCCGCGGGTGGTCAGCACCCAGTCGGAGACGCGCGCTGGCTGCTGACGTGGCACTGTGTCCAGGCGCACGTCATCAATCCAGCCGGAGACCGGTGCGCCGTCGGCACTGGCCACCTCCAGTTCGATCGCCACCACGCGGCGGCCCTTCAGCGCGGGCACATCGCCCAGCCGCACCGCCTTGCGTGCCCATTGCTGCGGGTACAGCGTCTTCGAGTCACCCTGCGCGCGTGCGCCGATGGCTACGCCGTGCTGGTCGCGTGCAGTGCCGGCCGAAACCCGACTGCCATCGTCCAGCAGCAGGTCCAGTGATACATAGGTCGAGGCCACGGTGTCCTTGCCGACGATCTCCGGCAGCACCAGCCACGACAGGGTGGTATCGGCCTCGATGGTCATGTCCGCCTTGAACAGCTCGCGCCGCGCGCTGCCGCCTTCGCTGCTGTAGCGCAGTGCGTGCAGGCCGCTGTAGCCGGCATTGCGCTTGGCGGCGTAGGGCGCCGCGGGGCCGTTGCCGATCGTGACCTGCAATGCGCCTGTGGCCGGTGCCGGAGCCGGCTGGCCCGGTTCGAACGAGGTCTGCAGCCCCTGTGCCAGTACCGGCATCGCAGTGGTCGCACAGGCAAGGGCCAGGGCGAGCGGAAGCAGGGCGCGGCGTGGATCGGACAGGGTCATGCAAGGGTCTCCCGGGAGGGCAGGCGGCGGGCAGAACCCGCATCGGCAGACACCACGGGCAGCATCGCTCCGCCCGCCTGGATGGCAGTGGAAGAGGCGATGCTGGTCCGGTGGGGCGGGCCATGCGATCGGGTCGGATTGGGCAGGTCGGGCTGCGACCTGGCCCGATCCTGCAACAGCCGCAGCGGCCTGACAAGTGCCATTTAGTTCGATCCAAATGCGGGAAATATCGTGGTCGAGAGGTTTTCGGGGGGAACCTGCAGGATCGATGGGAGAATTTCCGCCCGTGCCCGGCCTTGGATCTGCCATGCATCGCTGCGAGGAAATGCCCGGCGGCACGCAAAGGCCTGTTGCGGCGCAATGTCGAGGCGGCCCGGATGCTAGAATCACAGGCCTCGCAACCCGTTCATCGACATCCGCCATGAGCCATACCGCCACCGCGCCCGCCAACGCCGAGAAGCGCTACACCGTGCACCGCAGCGATCTGCCGCTGAGCTGCCCGACCCCGGAAATGGCGCTGTGGAACTCGCATCCGCGCGTGTACCTGCCGATCGAAGACGAGCCCAACGGCGAAGCGCAGTGCCCGTACTGCGGTTCCGTGTTCGTGCTGGCCGACTAAGCGGCCGCCCCTTCGATGCGCCGATTGACCGTGGTGCAGTTGCTGCCGGCGCTGCACTCCGGCGGTGTCGAGCGCTCGACCCTGGAAATTGCTGCGGCCCTGGTCGCCGCCGGCCATCGTGCGCTGGTGGTCTCTGCCGGTGGCCGCCTGGTGCAGCCACTGCTCGACAGCGGTGCCGAGCATCTCACGCTCGACATCGGCCGCAAGTCGCTGCTGACCCTGCGCCACCTGCCGACCCTGCGCCGCCTGTTCGCCGAGGTTGGCGCCGACATCGTGCATGCCCGTTCGCGGCTGCCAGCCTGGCTGGGCCTGTACGCGATCCGTGCGATGCCCGCCGCGCAGCGCCCGCATTGGGTGACTACCGTGCACGGGTTGAACTCGCCCAGCCGCTACAGCGCGGTGATGACCAGCGGTGAACGCGTGATCTGCGTATCCAATACCGTACGCGACTACGTGCAGCGGCATTACCCGACCGTTCCCGAAGCGACCCTGCAGGTGATTCCGCGTGGCGTCGATGTCGGCCAGTTCCCACGCGTGGCGCGTGCCGATCGCCGTCCGCGGCTGGCGCTTGCGGCCGATTACCCATGGCTGGCGCAGGTTGAAGGCCCGCTGCTGCTGCTGCCGGGGCGTGGCACCCGGCTGAAGGGCCACGCACACGCATTGCAGCTGCTGGCGGATGTGCGTGCCGCCGGCGTGCCGGCACAGCTGTGGATGCTGGGCACCAATGAGCCGGGCCGTGAAGCCTACGTGGCCGACCTGCGCCGGCAGGCCGTTGCTTTGGGCGTGACCGATGCCGTGCAGATCAGCACGCCGACCGCGCGCATCGCCCAGGCCTATGCGGCCAGCGACCTGGTGCTGCAGTTGTCGGACAAGCCCGAAGCGTTCGGCCGCACCGTGGTCGAGGCGCTGTCGGTCGGCCGCCCGGTGCTGGGCTGGGACCATGGTGGCGTCGGCGAACTGCTTCGGCAGCTGCAACCCAGCGGCGCGGTGCCGCTCGGTGATGCACGCGCGCTGGGTGAACGTGCGCTGGCCCTGCTGGCGCAGCCACCGTCGTTGCCGACCCGCATCCCGTTTACCCTGCAGGCCATGCAGCGCGATACCCTCCGCCTCTATGCCGATCTCGCCGGCTGATCCCGCCGTCATCCTGCGCGACGACCGCGCCGGGCGCTGGGCGCCCTGGTGGGTGCTGGCGTACGTGGCGCTGTGGCCGCTGCCGGGCATCGCTGAAACCGTGCTCGGGCTTGGCGCGCTGTACGCCGCCGCGCGCATGGTCATGCGCCGGCTGCAGCGCCGCCCGCACCTGCTGAGCACGGCAGCCTGGGCACTGACCTCGATCCTGTTCCTCGGCTACTGGCTGCCGCAGGCGTTCTCGGCCATCGATGCCATTGATCCGGCGGCGTCCTGGACCAAGGCTGCTGCGGGTCTGCGCTACCTGCCCTTCATGTGGCTGGTGGCGATTGCTGTGGCCACGCCGGAACGGCGACGCCTGACCTTCGGTGGCCTTGCGTTGATCACCGCTGCGTGGACGCTGGATGCGCTGGTGCAGGCGGCAGCGGGTACCAGCCCGTGGTTCTGGTCGCTGGAACACCTGAAGCTTGCGGTGAGCGGTCGTGCACTGTGCCCGGCAGATGAGGCCGCATTGGCCGACCGGCTCAGTGGCGCCCTGGGGCCGTGCAACCTGAAATTCGGCCAGGTGCTGGCCAGCCTGTCGCCGTTCCTGTTGCTGCCGGTGGCGCGCCGCTTCGGTAATCGGGGCTGGCTGCTGGCGGCCGCCACGCTGGGAAGTGTGCTGCTGCTGGCCGGCTCGCGCGCCTCGTGGATCACCTTCGCACTGGTGCTGGCCTACAGCGGCGTGCGCCAGTTCGGCTGGAAGCGGTTGGCGGTGCTGGCACTGGTGGCCGTTCTCGGAGCTGGCGTGCTGACCGCCAGCGTGCCGCAGCTGCGTGAGCGCTTCGCACGTACGGCGATGGCCTGGGAGGGCGGCGACCGTGGTGTCGACGAGGCGCTGTCCGGCCGTGCGAGGATCTGGGAAGCGGCTGTCTGCATGATCGAGGAGCACCCGATCAACGGTGTCGGCGCGCGTGGCTTCCGCGATGCCTATCCGGCCTGCGTGGCCGATGAAGACCCGGCGGTGTGGGGCAGTGCGCCGGCATTGCACGCCCATCAGATCGTGTTGGAGATCCTGGCGGAGACCGGTGTGCTCGGCCTGCTGCTGTGGCTGGCGGCGGTCGCCCAGGCCTGGCGGGCATGGCGCTACGCGCCGGCCGCCGCCCGTGAGCGTGCGCGGCCGGCGATGCTGGCGCTGGCAGTCACGGTGTTCCCGCTCAACACGCACCTGGCGTTCTATTCCGCGTTCTGGGGTGGTCTGACCGTGCTGCTGGCGGCCCTGTTCGCCGGCAGCCTGCTGGCCCGCGACGCAGACGATTCCCCGCCGATGCAGTAGCTGCCAACCTTGGTTGGCTCCCCGGGACCGGCCTCGGTTCATCGGCGCCAACCAAGGTTGGCGACTACCACGTGCACGCCGGCCCTTCCACCGCATCCGGTTATTTGTAGAAATCGCTCCGGCCGCCGGGCTGGCGCTTGAAACGGCGGTGGATCCACAGGTACTGGTCGGGCGCCTCGCGCACCATTTCCTCGATGGCCTGGTTGACCCGCGTGGTATCGGCTTCCACATCCTCGCTGGGGAAATTCTCCAGCGGTGCACCAATCTTCAGGATGTACTTCCCACCTTCGCGGCGGTGGAAATAGGGGATCACCGCGCAACCGGTCATCCGCGCCAGCTGGTGGGTGGCGGTGATGGTGGAAGCGGTGTGGCCGAAGAACGGCACGAACACGGTGTCCTTGCCACGCATGTCCTGGTCCGGCGCATACCAGAGGAAGCCGCCCTTCTTCAGGTGGCGCACGGTGGCGCGGATGTCCTCGTTGGCGAACATCGCCTTGGCATAGCGCAGGCGGCCGAACTTCACCGCCCACTCGTATACCGGGTTCTTGTGCTTGCGGTACATGCCGGACAGGTCGACGTAGTCGCACAGCAGGCGGCCGCACATCTCCAGGGTCATGAAGTGGCCGGAGACCAGCAGCACGCCACGTCCTTCGGCCTGCATCTGCCGCAGGTGTTCCAGGCCTTCGATCCGCACCTGCGGGCGGATGCTGTCGATGCTGCCCCACCAGGCGCGGATGCACTCGAACACGCCCACGCCCAGCGCATCGAAGCTGTCGCGCACCAGGCGCTGGCGCCAGGCTTCGTCCTTCTCGGGGAAGCACAGTTGCAGGTTGACCTCGGCGGCGCGGCGGCGGCTGCCGAGCAGGCGCCAGGTGATCCAGCCGACGCCCCGGCCCAGCGCGCGCTGCAGCATCCACGGCAGGCGGGCGATGGCGAAGGCGCCGAACATGGCGGCGAACATCGGCCAGTTGCGCGGATCGCGCAGCGACGGGCGGACGGCGGTGGAGGCATCTGACATGGGGCCATTCTACCAAGGCGGCCGCGTGTCTTTCCCGGGGGGCTCCCGTATCCTTGCCGCATGCGTAAAGACCCTGTCGAATGGATCCTGCGCGGCCTGTACTCGGCTGTGCTCTACATCCTGCTGCCGATCACCGTGTACCACCTGGTCTGGCGCGGCTTCCGGGTTCGCGAGTATTTCCGGCGCTGGGACGAGCGCTACGCCTCCTATCCACAGCCGACCGGCCAGCCACGGGTCTGGCTGCACGCGGTGTCGGTGGGCGAGGTCAATGCCGCCGCACCACTGGTGAACGCCCTGCGCGAGCAGCGCCCGGACATCCGCTGGGTGATCACCACCATCACCCCGACTGGTTCGGAGCGCGTGCGCGCGCTGTGGGGCGATGCGCTGGACCACGTCTACCTGCCGTACGACGTGCCGGGCAGCGTCAACCGCTTCCTCGGCCATTTCCGGCCCAGCCTGGCACTGATCCTGGAAACCGAGCTGTGGCCGAACATGCTGTTCGGCTGCCGTGACCGTGGGATTCCGGTCTACATCCTCAATGCGCGCCTGTCGGCACGTTCGCTGCGCGGCTACCGGCTGCTGGCGGCGCTGATCCGGCGCGCTCTGCGCACCGTCACCTGCGTGGCCGCGCAGTCGCAGGACGATGCGGACCGCTTCGTGCAGCTCGGCGCTGCCCCGGAGCAGGTGCAGGCGCTGGGCAACCTGAAGTTCGACATCACCACGCCGGAGGTGCAGGGCTTCGTCGAGCAGTTTCATGCCCGGGTGCCAGCCGGGCGTCCGGTGTGGATCGCCGCCAGTACCCACGATGGCGAAGAACAGGCAGTGGTCGACCTGCACCGCCGCCTGCGCCAGCAGCATCCCGACCTGCTGCTGCTGTGGGCGCCGCGGCATCCCGAGCGCTTCCCGAAGGTGGAGGCGCTGGCGCGCGAGCAGGGCTGGAACGTGGCCACCCGGCGCGCGAAGCAGTGGCCGGAAGCGGGCACCGACGTGTTCGTCATCGACACCCTCGGTGAACTGATGCCGTTCTACGCCTGTGCCCAGGTCGCCTTTGTCGGCGGCAGCCTGCAGCCGATCGGCGGCCACAACCTGCTGGAGCCGGCAGCGATGGGCACCGCTGCCGTGACCGGCCCGCACCTGCACAACTTCGCGGAGATCTCGCGCCGCATGCGTGAGGCGGGTGCACTGCTGATCGGTGAGGACGTGCAGGCGGTCGGTGACCTGTTGCAGCACCTGCTCGACGATGCACAGGCACGCGAAGACATGGCGCGCGCTGGCTGCACGCTGGTGAGCAATGGCCGCGGCGCCCTGCAGCGCACGCTGGCGCTGGTCGCGCCGCATCTGCCGCCACCGCGCAGCTGAGACGGGCGCCGGCAGCCGGCGCGTCGACTGACGTGATCGACTGCATCAATTCTGCTTAGCGATCGGAATCCTGTCGCAGCAGGACCGGGTACGGGCCTTTCATCGTGTCTTCGATCACATCGCAGCGCCCCCGGTACGGTTTCTGATACCGCCCCTCGGCGCAGGCTGCCAGCCTGCTGTCGACCGCACTTGGGCGGATATCAAGGGGACTTGCGATGGACAGCGACAACGGCCGCGACCGGGATGCCTGCCTTGGCATGGATCATGTCGCGGCGCTGGCACTGGCGCTACTGCTGGGGGGCAGCGTGATCGCCCTGGTCGGCCAGCACACCGCCGCGCGGGCGGGACCGGCCATCGTACTGAGCCTGGTATTGGCCGCGCTGGGTACTGCGCCGGTGCTGTATTGCCTGCATGTCCTGAACCAGCAGCGACCCGCCGGCGGGGGCCTGCATGGCGTGCTGCAGGCCAGCTGGGGCAGGGCGGGAGCGGGTGTACTCAGCGGCGTGCTGCTGCTGGAACTGGTGGTGACCAGTGCGGGCGTGGCGCAGTCCATCGCCAGCCACCTGCAGGTGCTGCTGGCCCGCTGCGGTATCGAGGCCGGAAACGGGATGCCGGTTCAGCTGCTGGCCGCCACCGGACTATGGCTGCTTGGCATGGTCGGGCTGCTGCCGCCACGTCACGTCGCATTGATTGTCTGTGCGCTGCTGACGGTGAAGATCGGCATTGGCCTGCTGCTGCTGGCACTGGCGGCCCGTTACGTGCACTACGCACTTTGGATTCCATGGTTGCCGGAAGCCACGGCGCCGTATCGCTACGGGCTGGGTGGGGTACTGGCGGCGAGCGTGCCGCTGCTCGGCGTGTTCGCCAGCGTCGGCCTTGCGCTGGGAATTCCCGGCATGGGCCGGCAGGCGAGGGCACGACAGCCGCTGCTGCTGGCGGGGATGCTGCTGTTGGCCATGCTGCTGTTGATCGTACTTGCTGCGCTGCAGGCGGGCCTGGTGGAGTTCCCGGCATTGGCCAGCACGCGACCGTTGTCGGTGGCGCTGCAGCAGCACCCGCAGCTGCACTGGATGATGCCGTTGCTGCCACTGGCCGGCGCGGCCGGGTTGGCGGCGCTGCTTCTGGTACTGATGATGTTGGCCGCGCGCCTGGCGACGCAGCTGCGGTCTGCGGCCGGCCCTGCAGCGCCCGGCTTCCAGGCGCGACTGACGTGGGTCGCGGTGGTCCTGTCGGCGGCACTGCTGGCGCTGCTGGCACCCATCGGTGCGCTGCCGGTGCTGCCGGGTCCGGCCACCCTGCTGGTGATGGCGGCCTTGTGCCTGGCCGTGCTTCACGTGCAGGTGCCACCCTCGCGCGTCCTGCCGGTGCTTGCGCCCATGGCCGCCGTACTGTGCCTGTTGGCCGCAGTGGAGCGGATGCGCGCCTGGCCTGGCTGACGGCCGTGCAAAGGCAACAAAAAAGCCACCCTCGCGGGTGGCTTCTTCATTGCCGGCAGGGCGACGACTCAGTGCGTGGTCGTTGCCGGGTTGCCCGCGTCCTGGGTCAGCAGGCGGTTGACGTCCTGCAGCTCGGCCACGTCCAGCGCACCCAGCGACTGGCTCAGCAGCAGGCGGTTCTGCAGGAAGGTGTAGCGGGCCTGGGCGTAGTCCAGCTGCGCCGAGAACAGGATGCGCTGGTTCTGGATCACGTCCAGCACGGTGCGGGTACCGACTTCCAGGCCGACCTGCGAGGCGTCGTACGCGCTCTGCGCCGAGACCACCGCCAGGCGGCGGGCTTCCACTTCGCTGATGCCCTGCACCAGGGTCTGGTAGGCATTGCGGGTGTTGCGGTCGAGGGCACGCTTCTGCTGCTCGTAGCCATCCTGGGCGATGTCACGCTGGGCCAGTGCCTGGCGGACGCCGGACTGGGTGGCGCCACCGGCGAAGATCGGCACGCTCAGGGTCAGCCCGATGCTGTTGGTGCGTGCATCCGGCGACAACGAGCCGGCACCGGTGCTGTCACCCCAGGTTGCGCTCTTGCCCCAGCTGCCGCCCAGCGACAGGGTCGGGTAATGGCCGCCACGAGCGGCCTGCACGCCAGCCTCGGCGGCGCTGACCTTCAGTTCCTGGGCCTTCAGCGCCGGATTCTGGTTGGTGGCCTGGTGCACCAGCTCGTCGATGTTGCCACGGTTGGCCGGCACTTCCGGGCGGAAGTCGGCCGGCAGCCCACGCAGGTTGGTCACCGGCTGGCCGGTCAGTTCGGTCAGGGCCTGGTAGTTATCGGCCAGGGTGTTCTGCGCAACGATGGTGTTGGCGCGCGCCTGGTCGTACTGGGCGCGTGCTTCGTGCACGTCGGTGATCGGCGCCAGGCCCACTTCCAGGCGCTTGTCGGCGAAGTCGAACTGCTTCTTCGCAGCCGCTTCATTGGTCTGTGCGGCGTTCAGCGATTCGATTGCCACCAGCACGTTGAAGTAGGCCGCCGAGGTGCGCACGATCAGGCTGTCGTTGGCCGAATCGAGGGTGAAGTCCGCCGCCTTGCTCAGCTCGCGCTGCGAACGCAGGTTGTTGATCTGGGTCCAGTTGAACAGCGTCTGGCTCCCTTCGATCGTGTAGTTGCGGCGCTTGCTGGTCACGGTGCCGGAGTTGGCGTCATGGTCCGCCTCGCTGCGCGAGCGGTTCAGCGTGGCCTGGCCGTTGATCTGCGGCAGCAGGGCAGCGCGGGCCTGCACGGCGCCTTCCTTGTCGTACAGCCGGGTGGATTCGGCGGCGGACAGCTGCGGATCGCCATTGCGCGCCATTTCGTAGACCTGCAGCAGGTCGGCGGCATGGGCGGACAACGGCAGCAGGGCAGTGGCCAGCGCAACAGCGAGGGATCGGCGGATCATTGCGGCTTCCTTGGACTCAGAGGTGGAACTGGGGGGCCGGGGCGGCACCACGCAGGTAATCAATATCGGTCTCGAACAGGGACTCGGTGCTGCCGTCGGCCTTGACCAGCAGGGCCTCCATCGCCGGCGAACGGCCATGGATCACGAACAGGCGACCACCCGGACGCAGCCACGAGGCGAACTGTGACGGCACCACGTCGACCGCACCAGTGACACAGATCACGTCAAAGCGGCGTTCGGTCTGCCAGGACAGGGCATCGGCCACTTCCACGCGGACGTTGGTGCCCAGGCCGGAGGCGTCCAGGCGGGCACGCGCGGCGGCGGCCAGTTCCGGGTCGATCTCCAGGCTCAGCACGTCGCGCGCCAGCGCGCCGATGCAGGCCGACAGGAAGCCGCTGCCGGTACCGATTTCCAGCACTTCGTCACCCGGCTGCAGATCCAGTGCCTGCAGGGTACGGCCCTCGATGACCGGCTTCATCATCTTCTGGCCATGGCCGATCGGCAGTTCGACATCGGCGTAGGCCAGTGCCCGGTGCGCGTCGGCGACAAAGGCCTCGCGCGGCAGGCGGGCCAGGACGTCGAGCACCTTGATGTCCAGCACGTCCCAGGGACGGATCTGCTGTTCCACCATCAGTTCGCGGGCGTGGGCGTAATCAATCGTCATGAGGTTCAAATCCAGCGCAGTGGGCCGGCCATTTTACCGGTGCCGGAGGCCGGCGGCGCGCCCAGAGCATCAGCTGCCGGGTGGCCGGGGTCGCAGTGCCGGAAGTCATCGCGACCTCCGGTTCGTTCAGTTTTGGTTATCCGGCCGTCCCGGCCCCTCTTGGCGCGTAGGCGCGCAGGAAGAAGTCGATGCTGGCGGTCACATGGGCAAGAGGGTCGCACTCCACCGGTGACAGTGGCATGCCGCACATCATATGCATGTGCACTTCGCCCTTGACCAGGGTAAGGAACTGCTGGCCAGCCAGGTAATAGTCGGGGATGTCCAGTTCGCCGCGTTCGCCGCGCGCGCGCAGGAAATCGGCCAGGGCCTCGCAGGTACGTTCCGGGCCGGCCTGCCAGAACAGCTCGCGCAGGCGTTCGTCGGTCTCCGGCGCCATCATCATGCGCTGGATCGAGATCGCTGCGTCGGAGGTGATCAGCTCGAAGAAGGCCAGGCCGATGCCGATCAGCTGGTCGCGCAGGGGGCCGTCCGCGTCGGCCACGAACAGCGCATCAGGCAGCATTTCAATGCATTTTGACTGCACGGCCTCGGAGAACAGGGTCTCCTTGTCGCCGAAGTGGCTGTACACAGTCAGCTTCGAGACGCCGGCCTGAGCGGCGATGGTGTCCATGCTCACGCCGGTATAGCCCTGTTCGATGAACAGTGCCTTGGCTGCTTCAAGGATCGCCGCGCGCTTGCCGAGGTCCTTGGGACGCCCGGGTCCGGCGGCCTTGGCAGCGGGCTTGGCCGACGGCTTGCGGGAAGTGGGAGAACTCATCGCGACAATACTAGACCAAGCGGTTCGATATTTATACTATACCGGCCGGTTTATTAAATTGGGCCGGCAGTCGCGGCTCCCCCCTTAGTTGCAACCCTGCGTTTTCAGGACGTTGACCGATGAAGATCGTGCGCTGGATGGGCGGTATGGTGTGGGTGGCTGCGCTGGCAGCCTGTTCGGGACAGGAACAGGCGCCACAGGCGGCCGTACCGGTGCTGGTGGTTCACCCCGGCGAACAGGCCGGGCAGGCCCCGGCGGCGTTCCCGGGCACGGTGCGTGCCCGGCAGGAAAGCCCGCTGTCGTTCCGCGTCGGTGGCAACCTGGTCAAGCGCCATGTCGATGCCGGGCAGCGGGTCAAGAAGGGCGACGTGCTGGCCGAGCTGGACGTGGCCGACTTCGCGCTGCAGGCCCGCGCCTCGCAGGCGCAGCTGGCTGCGGCGGAAGCTGATCTGGTGCGTGCCCGCGATGACCTCAAGCGTTACCAGGTGCTGGCCGACCAGCAACTGGTCAGCCGCTCGCAGCTGGACCAGCAGTCCGCGGCGTTCAAGGCCGCGCAGGGCCAGGCCAACGCCGCCCGCGCCAACCTCGATGTGCTGCGCAACCAGGCCGACTACGCACAGCTGCGCGCACCGGCCGACGGCGTGATCGCCAGCCGCGAGGCCGAAGCCGGGCAGGTGGTGTCCGCCGGCCAGACCATCTTCAACCTGGCTGCCGATGGCGGGCGCGAAGTACTGATCGACCTGCCCGAGGCCACCATCCGTGACTACGCGGTCGGCCAGCCGGTCGAGGTGGAGCTGTGGAACCGCCCGGGCCAGCGCCTGCCGGGCACGATCCGCGAGATCGCTGCCGCCGCCGATCCGCAGGCGCGTACCTATGCGACCCGGGTCAGTCTGGCCGCCGATGCGCTGGCCGATGTCGAACTGGGCCAGAGCGCGCGCGTCTACAGCAGTGCCGGTCGCCACGGTACCCTGCAGCTGCCGTTGGGCGCGCTGCAGCGTGGCGCCAATGGGGCCGCCAGCGTCTGGGTGGTCGATCCGGCCAACAGCACGCTGAAGTCCGCAGCGATCACCACCGGGGCTTACGGCAGCGAAACGGTGCCGGTGCTGTCCGGTGTGGGCGCGGGTGACTGGGTGGTTGCCGCCGGTGGCCACCTGTTGCGGGCGGGCCAGCCGGTGATCGCCGTGGATCGGCAGAACCGCCCGGTGCTGAAGCCGACCGCGCCGGCGGCTGCCGCCAAGGCCAAGGAGTAAGCCGGTGCGCCGCTTCAATCTATCCGAGTGGGCGCTGGCCAACCGACCCCTGGTGCTGTTCGCGATGCTGGCGTTCGCGCTGATCGGTGCGTGGTCGTACAAGCATCTGGGCCAGTCCGAAGATCCACCGTTCACCTTCAAGGCGATGGTGGTACGCACGCTGTGGCCGGGTGCCACCGCCGAACAGGTCTCGCGGCAGGTGACCGAGCCGCTCGAGAAGGCACTGATGAACACCGGCGAGTATGAGTTCATCCGCTCGTACTCGCGACCGGGCGAGTCGCAGATCATCTTCATGGCGCGCGACAGCCTGCGTTCCAAGCAGATCCCCGACCTCTGGTACCAGGTACGCAAACGCGTGGGCGACATCCGCCCGACGCTGCCGCGCGAAATCGTCGGCCCGTTCTTCAACGATGAGTTCGGCGACACCTACGGCAACATCTATGCGTTGACCGGCAAGGGCTTCGACTATGCGGTGATGCGTGATTACGCCGACCGCATCCAGCTGGAACTGCAGCGCGTGCCTGACGTCGGCAAGATCGACCTGGTCGGCCTGCAGGACGAGAAGGTGTGGATCGAGCTGTCCAACACCCGCCTGGCGACGCTGGGCGTGTCGATGCAGCAGGTGCAGCAGGCACTGGCCGACCAGAATGCAATCACCGGCACCAGCTTCTTCGAGACCGCCACCGATCGCGTGCAGCTGCGCGTGACCGGCCAGTTCAATGACATCGACGCCATCCGCCAGTTCCCGATCCGCGCTGGCGACCGCACCGTGCACCTGGGCGACATCGCCGAGGTCAAGCGCGGCTTCGCCGACCCGGCGTCGCCGAAGATGCGCTTCATGGGCGAGGAGGCGATCGGCCTGGCCGTGGCAATGAAGGACGGCGGTGACATTCTCAAGCTGGGCGCCAACCTCGATGCCGAGTTCGAACGCCTGCAGAAGACCCTGCCGGCGGGCATGCAGTTGCGCAAGGTGTCTGACCAGCCGCAATCGGTGGAGGAGTCGGTCGGCGAGTTCGTGCAGGTGCTGACCGAAGCGGTGGTGATCGTGCTGCTGGTCAGCTTCTTCTCGCTGGGCCTGCGCACCGGCCTGGTGGTAGGTGTGACCATCCCGCTGGTGCTGGCGATGACCTTCTTCGTCATGCACTACTTCGACATCGGCCTGCACAAGATCTCGCTGGGCGCGCTGGTGCTGGCGCTGGGCCTGCTGGTGGACGATGCGATCATCGCGGTGGAGATGATGGCCACCAAGATGGAACAGGGCTACGACCGCCTGCGTGCGGCCAGTTTCGCCTGGGAATCGACCGCGTTCCCGATGCTGACCGGCACCCTGATCACGGCGGCCGGCTTCCTGCCGATCGCCACGGCCGCATCGAGCACCGGTGAATACACCCGCTCGCTGTTCCAGGTGGTGACCATCGCACTGGTGGTGTCGTGGATTGCCGCAGTGCTGTTCATCCCGTACCTGGGCGACAAGATGCTGCCGGACCTCTTCAATCCGCAGCCGCCGAAGCCGGGCAGCCTGTCCGCGCGCTGGCTGGCCAAGCGCCAGCAGTGGGCCGACCGCTATCCGGCGCTGGCCAACCTGATCGCACCGCCACAGCACGGGCACGACCATGATCCGTACCAGCGCCCGTTCTACCGCAGCTTCCGCCGCTTCCTGGATGCCTGCCTGCGTCATCGCTGGTGGGTGATCGCCGCGACCATCGGCCTGTTCGTGTTCTCGCTGATGATGTTCCGCTTCGTGCCGCAGCAGTTCTTCCCGGATTCGACCCGGCCGGAACTGATGGTGGACATCGAGCTGGCCGAGGGCGCGTCGCTGCGCTCGACCCAGGCCCAGGCCGAGAAGCTGGAGAAACTGCTGTCCAACCGCGAGGGCATCGCCAACTATGTGTCCTACGTGGGCACCGGTTCGCCGCGCTTCTACCTGCCGCTGGACCAGCAGCTGCCGGCCACCAACTTCGCCCAGTTCGTGGTGCTGGCCAAGGACATCAAGTCGCGCGAAAGCACCCGTGACTGGCTGCTGCATGAGGTGATCCCGAAGTTCCCGGACGTGCAGATGCGCGTGACCCGCCTGGAGAATGGTCCGCCGGTCGGTTACCCGGTGCAGATGCGCATCTCCGGCGAGCACATCGAGAAGGTGCAGGCGATCGCACGCCAGGTCGAGGCCAAGGTGCGTGAAAACCCGCACGTGATGAACGTCAACCTGGACTGGAGCGAGCCGAGCAAGGTGGTGCGGCTGGTGATCGACCAGGAGCGTGCCCGCGCGCTGGGCGTGAGCAGTGCCCAGGTCAGCCAGTTCCTGTCCAGCTCGCTGGCCGGGCAGTCGGTGAGTGTGTATCGCGAAGGCAACCGCCAGATCGAGATGCTGCTGCGTGGGCCGGCCGATGAACGCAACCAGCTGGAGCTGCTGTCGAGCCTGTCGATGCCGACCGCCAACGGCGGCAGCATCACGCTGTCGCAGGTGGCGACGATGGAGTACGGCTTCGAGGACGGCATCATCTGGCACCGCAACCGCCTGCCGACGGTGACCGTGCGCGCCGACATCAGTGATGGCATGCAGCCGCTGGACGTGGTGCACCAGATCCTGCCGACGCTCGACGGCATCCGCGCCGAGCTGCCCAGCGGCTACCTGCTGGAAACCGGCGGTACCGTGGAAGATTCGGCACGTGGCCAGAACTCGATCAAGGCCGGCATGCCGCTGTTCCTGGTGGTGGTGGCCACGCTGCTGATGCTGCAGCTGCGCAGCTTCTCGCGTGCGGCGATGGTGCTGGTGACCGCGCCGCTGGGCATCATCGGTGCGACCCTGTTCCTGCTGCTGTTCCGCGCGCCGTTCGGCTTCGTGGCGCTGCTGGGCACGATCGCGCTGGCGGGCATGATCATGCGTAACTCGGTGATCCTGATCGACCAGATCCAGCAGGACATCGATGCCGGGCATGACCGCTGGCATTCGATCATCGATGCCACGGTGCGCCGTTTCCGCCCGATCGTGCTGACCGCGCTGGCGGCGGTGCTGGCGATGATTCCGCTGTCGCGCAGTGCGTTCTATGGCTCGATGGCGATCTCGATCATGGGTGGCCTGATCGTGGGCACGGTGCTGACCCTGGTGTTCCTGCCGGCACTGTATGCGGCATGGTTCCGGGTGAAGCCGGACGAATCCGGGGCGTGATGCCCCGGCTTCTGCGGCCGGGGTCGGATCCCTTTCCCGCTGGGAATGGGCTCTGACCCCATCCACGTTGTGCACATCCACGCATGGCGTGGATCTACCGCGGTGCGCCTGGTGGGTGCCAACCTTGGTCGGCACTGATGCATGCATCCACGCATGGCGTGGATTTATCGCAGCGGGTCTTCGCCCTGGTAGGTGCCAACCTTGGTTGGCACTGATGCACGCATCCACGCATGGCGTGGATTTACCGCAGCGGGTCTTCGCCCTGGCAGGTGCCAACCTTGGTTGGCACTGATGCATGCATCCACGCATGGCGTGGATTTACCGCAGCGGGTCTTCGCCCTGGCAGGTGCCAACCTTGGTTGGCACTGATGCATGCATCCACGCATGGCGTGGATTTACCGCAGCGGGTCTTGGCCCTGGTAGGTGCCAACCTTGGTTGGCACTGATGCATGCATCCACGCATGGCGTGGATTTACCGCAGCGGGTCTTCGCCCTGGTAGGTGCCAACCTTGGTTGGCACTGATGCACGCATCCACGCATGGCGTGGATTTATCGCAGCGGGTCTTCGCCCTGGTAGGTGCCAACCTTGGTTGGCACTGATGCGTGCATCCACGCATGGCGCCGATCTACTGCAGCTGCAGGCCGTTCCGCAGCACCGGCAGCAGCCATTCGATGAACACCTGCACGCGTTGCGCGCGGTGTTGCCGGTGCGGCTGCAGCAGGGTCACCGGTAACGGCTGCGCCACGTACTGCGGCATCACCTCCACCAATGCGCCTGACTGCAGTTCAGCCTGTACGTCGTAGCGCGGAATCTGCAGCAGCCCCAGTCCGGCCACGCAGCAGGCGATCGAGGCCTCGGCACTGTTGACCCGCACCCAGCCGGGCATCGGCAACGTGCGCAGCTGGCTGCCGTCCTGCCACTCCCACGCTTCCACCCGCGCTGTCGTCGGCGATGCATAGTTCACCGCGCGGTGCTGCTGCAGGTCGGCAGGATGCTGCGGTACGCCATGCTCGCGCAGGTAGGCCGGCGCGGCGACGTTGACGAAGTCGAGCTGTCCCAGCGTGCGCGCGACCAGGCTGGAGTCACCCAGCTGCCCGACCCGCAGGACCGCATCACAGCCGTCTTCGATCAGGTTCACCGCGCGGTCGGTCATGCCCAGGTCCACTTCCACCTGTGGATGGCGAGCGAAGAAATCCGGCAGCGCAGGGGCGAGGATGCGGCGGCCGATGCGGCTGGGCACGTCGATCTTCAGCAGGCCCACCGGCTGTGCGTCATCCTGTCGGAACAACGATTCGGCGTCTTCAACCTCTGCGATCAGTCGCAGGCAGCGGGCATGGAACACGTCGCCGTCGTGGGTGGTGGAGACCCGCCGGGTCGAGCGCTGCAGCAGGCGGGTGCCGAGCCGCTGCTCCAGCTCCGCAATGGCCGCCGAGACGGTGGAGCGGGGCAGGCCGAGCTGGTCGGCGGCGCGGGTGAAGCTGGCGCACTCCACCACCCGGGTGAAGATGCGGAAGCGATCGATCCGGTCCATTGTTCGTTGGCTCTGGAAAGTTAAGTCAATGTGGCGGGCTTTATCCGCTTTTTCTGCACGATATCGTCGTCAGGGCAGGGTTGCCACCCCGGGCAGCCCCCTCCCGAGACAAACGCCATGACCGACCATTCCCTCAAGGGCAAGACCGTGCTGATCGCCGGTGGCGCCAAGAACCTCGGCGGACTGATCGCCCGCGACTTCGCCAGCCAGGGCGCCAAAGCCATCGTCATCCACTACAACAGCGCCGCCACCCAGGCCGATGCAGAGGCGACCGTCGCCGCCGTGCAGGCCGCTGGCAGCACGGCGGTGGCGCTGCAGGGCGACCTGACGTCGGCCGCAGCGATGGAGCGCCTGTTCGCCGATGCCGTGGCTGCAGTCGGTCGCCCTGACATCGCGATCAATACGGTCGGCAAGGTACTGAAGAAGCCGCTGCTTGAGATCAGTGAAGCCGAGTACGACGAGATGAGTGCGGTCAATGCCAAGGCTGCGTTCTTCTTCCTGAAGGAGGCCGGCCGCCACGTCAACGACGGTGGCCGCATCTGCACGCTGGTCACCTCGCTGCTGGGGGCGTTCACCCCGTTCTATTCCAGCTATGCAGGCACCAAGGCACCGGTCGAGCATTTCACCCGCGCGGCGTCCAAGGAGTTCGGTGAGCGTGGCATCTCGGTGACCGCGATCGGCCCGGGTCCGATGGACACGCCGTTCTTCTATCCCGCCGAGAGTTCCGACGCGCAGGCGTATCACAAGACCGCAGCCGCACTGTCGGCGTTCACCCGTACCGGACTGACCGACATCGCCGACATCGTGCCGTGGATCCGCTTCCTGGTCACCGACGGCTGGTGGATGACCGGGCAGACGATTCTGGTCAATGGTGGGTACACCACCAAGTAACGCAGCCACGCAGGGCGTGGCCGCGAGGTCCCTGTAGAGTCGAGCCATGCTCGACTCAGGCAACAGCAGTCGAGCATGGCTCGACTCTACAAGTGTTGCCGGATAGGTCAGCCCAGCTTCGCCAGCACCGCATCCGTGGCGGCTGCGGTACTCACTGCCGTTCCCTTCGCCGCGAGGTCGGCGGTGAACACGCCGTCGTCCAGCACGGCGTGCACGGCGGCTTCCACCGCGGCGGCTTCGGCTTCCAGCCCCAGCGAATGGCGCAGCAGCATCGCCGCACTGAAGATCGTTGCGTAGGGATTGGCGATGCCCTTGCCGGCGATGTCCGGGGCCGAACCGTGGATCGGCTCGTAGATGCCGACCGCACCGGGCTCGCCCAGCGAGGCCGACGGCAGCAGGCCGAGCGAGCCGGCCAGCATCGAGGCTTCGTCGGTGAGGATGTCACCGAACATGTTCTCGGTGACGATCACGTCGTACTCGCGCGGCTTGGCCAGCAGGTGCATCGCCATCGAATCGACCAGCTGGTGTTCCAGCGCCACGTCCGGGAACTCCTCGCGGCCGATGCGCGCGGCCACGTCACGCCACAGGCGCGAGGTTTCCAGCACGTTGGCCTTGTCCACCGAGGTGACCTTGCCGCGACGCTGTTGCGCCAGACGGAACGCACTGCGCAGCACTCGCTCGATCTCGGCTACGGTGTAGCGGCACAGATCGCTGGCGCTGTCGGCGTCGCGGGTCTTGTCGCCGAAGTAGATGCCGCCGGTCAGTTCACGCACCACCACGAAGTCCACCCCCTGCAGCAGCTCGGCCTTGATCGGCGAGGCGTGCAGGGCGGCTTCATGGGTACGCACCGGGCGCAGGTTGGCATACAGCCCCAGCGCCTTGCGGATCGCCAGCAGGCCCCGCTCCGGGCGCACCTTGGCGTTCGGGTCGGACCACTTCGGGCCACCGACCGCGCCCAGCAGCACCGCGTTCGCGGCCTGGCAGGCCGCCAGGGTCGACGCCGGCAGCGGTTCACCGTGGCGGTCGATGGCGATGCCACCGATGTCGTGCTCGCTGAAGGTGAAGGTGTGGTTGAAGCGTTCGGCGACGGTCTTCAGGACCGCAACCGCGGCGGCGGCGACTTCCGGGCCGATGCCATCACCGGGCAGGACAACAATTTCAGCGTGCATGCTCACTCTCGTAACGTTCAATTTCAGGGACACGGCCCAACAGATACCCCAACTGGTCGACACCTTCCAGCAGGCAGGTCTGCGAGAAGCCATCCAGCGGGAAGGAATAGACGCGACCATCGGGCGTGCGCAGTTCGCGCGCGGCCACGTCGATGGTCAGCTCGTCGTCCGGGCGCTGCATCAGCGCCTGCACATCGGCCTCGTCCAGCACGATCGGCAACAGGCCGTTCTTCAGCGAGTTGCCGCGGAAGATGTCGGCGATCTCGCTGCTGACGATGGCGCGCAGGCCGAGGTCGGTCAGCGCCCACGGTGCATGCTCGCGCGAGGAACCGCAGCCGAAGTTGCGGCCGGCCAGCAGGATGCTGCGGCCGGCGTTGTGCGGCTGGTTGAAGGCGAAGTCGGCCACCGGCGAACCATCGGCCTGCCAGCGCCAGTCATTGAACGCGTTGCGGCCCAGGCCGGCGCGCTCGGTGGTGGACAGGAACCGCGCCGGGATGATCTGGTCGGTGTCGATGTTGGTCTGGCGCAGCACCACGCTGGCCGAGGTCAGGGTACGGAAACCGGCCATCACGCCACCTCCTGTGCGAACAGTTCGCGGGTATCGGCGACGTGCCCGTTCACCGCGGCCCACGCCGCGCTCATCGGCGAGGCCAGCAGCGTGCGCGAACCGGGGCCCTGGCGCCCCTCGAAATTGCGGTTGCTGGTGCTCACGGCCAGCTGGCCGGGTGCGACCAGATCGCCATTCATGGCAATGCACATCGAACAGCCCGGCTCGCGCCATTCGGCACCGGCCGCGCGCACGATCTCATGGATGCCTTCGGCTTCGGCTTCGCGCTTGACGATCTCCGAGCCTGGCACCACCAGCATGCGCACCCGCTCGGCGACGCGGCGACCGCGCAGCACCTGCGCCACTTCGCGCATGTCGCTCAGGCGGCCGTTGGTGCACGAGCCGACGAACACCACGTCCACCGGTGTTCCGGCCAGCGCCTTGCCGGCCTGGAAATGCATGTAGTCCAGGCCTTTCTGTGCGGCAGCATCGTTGGCCGCCGGAATCGGCGCATCCACTGCGATGGCGGTGCCCGGATGGGTGCCCCAGGTCAGGGTCGGGCGGATATCGGCAGCGTCGATGTGCACTTCACTGTCGAAACGCGCGCCCTCATCGCTGCGCAGCTGCTGCCAGCGCGCCACGGCAGCGTCGAAGTCGGTGCCCTTGGGACCACGTGGGGTCGCGGCGACGAAGTCGAAGGTGACCTGGTCCGGCGCCACCATACCGGCGCGTGCGCCGGCCTCGATCGACATGTTGCACAGGGTCATGCGCTGTTCCATGTCCATCGCTTCGATGGTGCTGCCACGGAATTCGATCACGTGGCCGGTTCCGCCGTTGACGCCAATCACGCCGATGATGTGCAGGACCACGTCCTTGGCACCGACGCCCGGCGCCAGCGGCCCATCAACGGTGATCGCGAACGTCTTCGCCTTGCGCTGCAGCAGGCACTGCGTGGCCAGCACGTGGCCGACTTCACTGGTACCGATGCCGAACGCCAGCGAGCCGAAGGCCCCGTGGGTGGAGGTGTGGCTGTCGCCACAGACGATGGTCATGCCCGGCTGGGTGAAGCCTTGTTCCGGCGCGATCACGTGGACGATGCCGCGATTGTCCGAGGCCATGTCGAACAGCTCGATGCCGTGCTCGGCGCAGTTACGTGCCAGCGTGGCGACCTGGGCTTCGGAGGCGGCGCTGGCATAGGGCAGCGTGCCATCGGCGGCAGCCGGCAGGGTCGGCGTGGAGTGGTCCATCGTCGCCTTGGTGCGATCCGGGCGGCGCGGCGACAGGCCGCGCTCGCGCAGTTCGGTGAACGCCTGCGGCGAAGTGACCTCGTGGATCAGGTGCAGGTCGATGTACAGCACGGCGGGCGCGCTGTCGGATTCGGGAACCACCACGTGGGCGTCCCACAGTTTGTCGTACAGGGTGCGGGGTGCGGAAGTCATGCGTGTGCCTGGCAGAAGTACGAAATAGCGGACATCAGGAAAGATAGCGAAAAGGCCATGTCAGCGGCGGCGGGCGAGCACCCGCAGCCGCACGTAGTCGGCCAGCGGCTGGCCGGCGGCATTGCGCGGCAGCTCGGCCAGCAATGCGGTGGCGGCCTCGCGCACGGTGGCGCGTGCCTCGGCCGGCAGGTCGTCCAGCAGCGGCGCAGCGAATACCCGCAGCCAGCCGGCCACGCCGGTCGGCAGTGCGGTCGGGCGCGGTGTGCACTCGATCAGTTGAACCTGGAAGCCATGCTGGCGCAGGCGGTCGGCATAGGCATCGGCAGTGGGGAAGTACCACTGGAAGGCACTGGCGCCGTGGCCGTGGGCCGCGCGCGCGGCCTGCACCGCCGCGATGATGGTGGCCACGTTGCCATGGCCGCCGAATTCGGCGACGAAGCGGCCACCGGGGCGCAGGGCGCGGCGCACACCTTCCAGCACGCGGTCCGGGGTGCCCATCCAGTGCAGCGCCGCATTGCTGAACACCGCATCGAACTCGCTGTCGAACGACAGCGCGTGGCCATCCATCACCTGCGCATCGACGCCGCGCGCACGCGCGGCGATCACCAGTTCCGGTGAGGCATCCACACCGTGGATGTGCGCGCCGCTCAGCGCCAGCTCGGTGCTGAGCACGCCATCGCCACAGCCCAGGTCGAGGATGCGTTCACCGGCGCGCGGGTCGAGCAGGCGCGATACAGCGCCGCCGAGCAGCGGCACGAAGCCGGCGTCGATCGCATAATCCTGGGCGTTCCACTGCTGGCCAGCGGCGCTGGCCGGGGTGGGGGTGTCGAAGGCGCTCATGGCGGGGTCCTCAGGCGGTGGCGGGGGTGGCAACGTCGGTGTTGCTGTGGGCGGCAGCCTGGCGCTGGCGCAGCAGGCGGTTGGCAACATCCAGCCAGGCCAGTGCGGAGGCTTCGATGATGTCCTTGCTGGTGCCGGTCCCGTCGTACTCCACGCCCTCGTGTCGCACGCTCAGATTGGCTTCGCCGCGCGCGTCGGCGCCGATGCCGACGCTGTGCACGTGGTAGCTGTCCAGCATCAGCTGCACGCCGGTAGCGGCCGACAGCGCGCCGAACAGCGCATCGACCGGGCCATCGCCCTGCGCGGTCTCGGCCACGCGGTTGCCGTCCGGGTCGGACAGTTCGACCAGCGCATTGGCGCGGCTGCCGACATCGCTGATGGTCATCGATGCCAGGCGGTAGCCCTGCGCGTTGGAGCCGCCCTGCATCAAGGTTTGCAGGTCGGCATCGGTGACCACGCGCTGCTGTTCGCACAGACCCTTGAACTGCTCGAACACCAGCTTCAGTTCGTCTTCGTCCAGCCAGAAGCCCAGCGCACGCAAGCGGGCTTCGACGGCGGCGCGGCCACTGTGGCGGCCCAGCACCATCTGCGAATCTTCCCAGCCCACGTCTTCCGGACGCATGATTTCGTAGGTGCCGCGGTGGCGCAGCATGCCGTGCTGGTGGATGCCCGATTCGTGGGCGAAGGCATTGGCGCCGACGATGGCCTTGTTGCGCTGTACCGGCATGCCGACCAGGCGCTGCAGCAGCTGCGAGGTGCCGACGATGCGCGGGGTGTTGATCGCGCTGTCCTGCTCGTAGAAGGCCTGGCGCACCTTCAGCACCATCGCGATCTCTTCCAGCGAACAGTTGCCGGCGCGCTCGCCGATGCCATTGACGGTGCATTCGACCTGGCGCGCGCCGCCCTCGATGGCGGCCAGCGAGTTGGCCACGGCCAAGCCCAGGTCGTTGTGGCAGTGCGCGCTGAAGATCACGTTGGCGGCATTGGGAACGTCGGCGACGCCGGCAATGACCTGCTGGAACATCGCGCGGATCTCTTCCGGCGTGGTGAAGCCGACGGTGTCGGGCAGGTTGATGGTGGTGGCGCCGGCAGCAATGGCCACGCGCGCGACTTCGATCAGGTAGTCCAGCTCGGTGCGGGTGGCATCCTCGGCCGAGAATTCGACATCGTCGATGTAGGAGCGGGCCAGCGAGACGTGCTTGCGTACCGACTCCAGTACCTGCTCGCGGGTCATCCGCAGCTTGTGCTCGCGGTGCAGCGGGCTGGTCGACAGGAACACGTGCAGGCGCGGGTTGGCAGCGGCCTCGAGCGCACGTGCGGAGGTTTCGATGTCGGCCTGCAGGCAGCGCGACAGCACCGCCAGGGTCAGGCTCGGGCGGCGCAGTTCGCGGCCGATCAGTGCCATCGCCTCACGGTCGGACTGCGAGCTGGCCGGGAAGCCGGTCTCGATGATGTCCACGCCCAGTTCGTCCAGCGCACGCGCCATCACCAGCTTCTGCGGCGGGCTCATGCTGCAGCCGGGGGACTGCTCGCCGTCACGCAGGGTGGTGTCGAAGATGCGGATGCGCGGGGTGGTAATTCGTTCGATGGTGGTCACAGGGAAATCTCCTCGACAGCGGGTGCGACGGCTTGCAGGGGGGAAGGGGAAGAGGTGGGGGAAGCGGTGGCGCTGGCCCTGGCGGGCGAGCGCGGGGTTTCGCTGCGCCGTCGCCGCGGTTTGCGTGGCGGGCGCGGGCGGATGTCGGTGAGCAGGCCGGCCAGGACGCCGGCATCGATGTTGCCGCCGGAGACCACCGCACACTTGCGGCGGCCGGCGACGCGGCGGCCGGCCGCCAGCGCCAGCGCACCAGCGCCCTCGGCGATGATGTGTTCTTCCAGTGCCAGCCGCACCAGGGTTTCGCGCAGTTCGGCTTCGCGCACGATCACCACATCGTCCAGCAGCGAGGTGCACAGGCGGCGGGTCAGGAAGCCGGGAATCTTCACCCGCACGCCGTCGGCCAGCGAGGCAACGGGGGCAATCTCGCGCACGTCGCCACGGATCGCACGCGCCATCGAATCGACACCTTCCACCTGCGCGCCAACGACGCGGACGCCCTGCGATTTCAGCGCCAGCGCAACGCCGGAGGCCAGGCCGCCGCCGCCGATCGGCACGATCACCACGTCCGGCGCGTGCGCGGCCAGCTCGATGCCGACCGTGCCCTGGCCGGCGATCACGTCGGCATCGTCGAACGCGGACAGGAAGCGGTAGCCGTGGCGTTGTGCCAGTTCGACCGCGAAGGCGTAGGCCTCGTCATAGCTGGTGCCGTGCTGGCGCACGGTCGCGCCCCAGTGGGCGACGCCGGCGATCTTGGTGGCCGGCGCGCCGTGCGGCATCACGGTGATGGCCGGCACGTCCAGGCGGTAGGCCGCCCACGCCACGCCCTGGGCATGGTTGCCGGCCGAAGCGCAGATCACTGGCCGGGTATCGCCGCGCTCGCGACCGGCCAGCAGCGCGTTCAACGCGCCGCGTACCTTGTAGGAGCCGGTGCGCTGCAGGTTCTCCAGCTTCAGCCAGGTGCCGAAGCGTTCGGCATGGTGCAGCGGGGTGGGCGGCAGGAAGCGGCGCAGACGAGCCTGCGCCGCCAGTACGTCGGCGACGCTTACGTCGCCGACATCGCTTTCCTGGCTGGTGTCAGCGGCCGGCATGGGCCACCAGCGCAGTGCAGAAGACCGCCGCATGCGGGCACGGGCGGCGAAGAAGACGCCTCCGTACCGGCACCGTGGTCGCTACGGTACGGGTGTTCATACGGATGCTCCTTCCACGGCGGTGACCTGCACGGACACGCAGTCGTAGATCTTCTCGATCTGCCGGCACAGCGTTTCCGCCGGGCGCTGGCCATCCACCACCAGCTGCAGGTGCCAGCGGCCATCGTCGGCGGCCACTGGCGCACCGCTGATCGCGCGCGGCGCGAAGCCACGGCGTTCGGCCATGCCGATCACGCGCAGCAGCGCGCCTTCGGCCGGGTGCAGCACCAGGTCAAGCCGGTATTGCATTGGGGGTCTCCTGGCGGGCGTGGGCGGGATTGCTTTCCAGCATCGTGCTGTTGGCGGTGTTCGGCGGCACCAGCGGCCACACGTTGGCGCGCGCATCGATGGCCACGTGCAGCAGTGCCGGTCCCGGTTCGGCCAGCAGCGCGGCCAGGCCGCCTTCCACGTCGTCGCGGTTGTCGATGCGGGTGGCGGCGATGCCGAACACCTGTGCCAGTGCCACGAAGTCCGGGTTGTCGGACAGGTCGATCTCGCTGTAACGCTCGGCGAAGAACAGCTCCTGCCACTGCCGCACCATGCCCAGCGAACTGTTGTCCAGCAGCACGATCTTCACCGGCAGGCGGCAACGCGCGATGGTGGCCAGCTCCTGCACGTTCATCATGAAGCTGCCGTCGCCGGAGACCAGCACCACGGTGCGATCGGGGCAGGCGAACTGCGCACCCATCGCGGCCGGCAGGCCGAAGCCCATGGTGCCCAGCGCGCCACTGGTCAGGTGGTTGCGCGGGTGGTTGAAGCGGCAGTGCTGTGCCACCCACATCTGATGCTGGCCGACATCGCAGGCGATCACCGCATCGGCCGGTGCCAGTTCGCTCAGGCGCTTCAGCATGGCCGGTGCGTAGATGTGCTGGCCCGGCGCGTCGTAGCGTGCGGCGAAGCGATCGCGATGCTGCGCGCAACGCTTGCGCCATGCGTCCTGGTGGGCCTTGGGGGAGGGGAAGGCCGCACGCAGGGCGCGGATGGCATGGCCGACATTGCCAGCCACGGCGACATCGGCGCTGCGCAGCTTGGAGATCTCATACGCGTCCGCATCGATGTGGACGACGCGGGCGAACGGTGCGAACTCGGCCAGCTTGCCGGTGGCGCGGTCATCGAAACGCGCCCCCAGCACCAGCAGCAGGTCGCTTTCCTGCACCGCCATGTTGGCCGCGCGGGTGCCGTGCATGCCCAGCATGCCCAGCGACTGCGGGTGGTTGGCCGGCAGCGCGCCCAGCCCACGCAGGGTCATCACGGTGGGGATGGCACTGGCCTCGACGAAGTCGCGCAGGTCCTGCACCGCATCGCCCAGCGCGATGCCGCCACCGGCGTAGACCACCGGCTTTTCGGCGGCTGCCAGTGCGGCGATGGCCTCGGCGATGGCGGCTTCGGCCGGGGCAGGCGGCGGCTCGACGCTGCTTGGCACGTGCGCCGGCAGATGACTGGCATCGGCCAGCTGCACGTCCTTGGGCAGGTCGATCAGCACCGGGCCGGGCCGGCCTTCGCGGGCGATGCGGAACGCATCGGCGACCACGCGCGGCAGGTCATCGACGCTGCGCACCAGCCAGCTGTGCTTGACGATCGGCAGGGTCAGGCCGAACACATCCAGTTCCTGGAAGGCGTCGGTGCCCAGCAGCGGCGTGGCGACCTGGCCGGTGATGCAGACCATCGGCACCGAATCCAGCATCGCGTCGGCGATGCCGGTGACCAGGTTGGAGGCGCCCGGGCCGGAGGTGGCCACGCAGACGCCCACCTGGTTGCTGGCGCGGGCGAAGCCGTTGGCGGCCAGTGCCGCGCCCTGCTCATGGCGGACCAGGATGTGCTTCAGCGACGAATCCACCAGCGCGTCGTAGAACGGCATGATGGTGCCGCCGGGATAGCCGAACAGCGTGCGGACGCCCTCGGCCTCCAGCGCCTGGGTCAGCCAGCGCGCGCCGTTGGGCGGCGCGCTGCGATGTGTGGAAGAGTTCATGGGGAACCTTGCAAAGCGGGTGGGGGAGGGCCGCGTGGTTACGCGGCCTGTCCTTGCAACCAGACCATCTTGGCGCGCAGTTCCTTGCCCACCTTCTCGATCGGGTGCTCCAGGTCGGCCTGCTTGAACCTGTTGTAGTTCGGCAGGCCCGCTTCGTACTCGGCCACCCAGTTCTTGGTGAAGGTGCCGTCCTGGATGTCCTTCAGCACTTCCTTCATGCGTGCCTTGGTGCCGGCGTCGATCACCCGCGGGCCGCTGACGTAGTCGCCGTACTGCGCGGTCTCGGAGATGAACTCCAGCATGCGCGAGATGCCGCCTTCGTAGAACAGGTCCACGATCAGCTTCAGTTCGTGCAGCACTTCGTAATAGGCGATCTCCGGCTGGTAACCGGCTTCGACCAGGGTCTCGAAACCGGCCTGCACCAGCGCCGAGGCGCCACCGCACAGCACCGCCTGTTCGCCGAACAGGTCGGTCTCGGTCTCTTCCTTGAAGGTGGTCTGGATCAGGTTGGCGCGGGCGCCGCCGAGGCCGGCCGCGTAGGCCTGCGCGTGCTGCGCGGCCTTGCCGCTGACATCCTGGTAGACCGCCCAGATGCACGGTACGCCGCGCCCGATCTCGTACTCACGACGCACCAGCGCACCCGGGCCCTTCGGCGCAACCAGCACCACGTCCAGGTCGGCGCGCGGCTCGATCATGCCGTAGTGCACGTTCAGGCCATGCGCGAACAGCAGGCAGGCGCCCTGCTTCATGTTCGGCGCCAGCACGTCGTTGTAGAGCTTCTTCTGCACCATGTCCGGGGTCAGCACGGCGACCAGGTCGGCATCCTTCACCGCATCGGCGGGCGCGATCACGGTGAAGCCATCGGCCTGGGCCTTGGCTTCGGTCGGGCCGCCCGGACGCAGGCCTACCACCACGTCGAAGCCGGATTCGCGCAGGTTCAGTGCGTGGGCGCGGCCCTGGCTGCCGTAGCCGATGACGGCGATCTTGGTCTGGGGCAGGTCGTTGGTGCTCATGGGGGAGGTTCCTTGCGGTGGGAAGAAAAAAGAACGGCCGGTCGTCGAGGTGACGTGCCGGCCGGTCAGGGGAAAGCGGTGGAGGAGGCGCCGCGCATCGCACAGGCACAGCCACCACGAGGCGTCGCGGTGGTGCAGGTCCGGGTTGTGCGATCGGCGTTGGTCATGGTGGTTGCGTCTGAAACCAGGTCCTGAAATGAAAAAACCCGCACCGGGGCGGGTGCGGGTTTTTGAAGAGTTCCGGTGTGTTTGTTGCTTACACGCTGGCTCGTCCCGCACCTGTTGGTTGGGTAATAAGTACGAGCACAAGAATCGAACGCAGCGAGGCGGCGCCGGTGTCGGCGGCTTCGATGTGGGTTCGCGGTGGCGTGTTGTGATGCAACATGTGATCGAGATGAACACAACCGTTTCGGCGATGTCAACCCTCGCGACGGAATTTTTATCGGTTTCCGCTGCATCCAGCGCAATCGCTTGTGGCACAAGGATGGTTGCCGCTGAAAGTGTTTCGGTGAACCCGAATTCACTCCTTTCAGGTCGGCTTCTGCGCGGAATTCAGCGGATTTTCGCCTTGTTGGGTGCGGACCTCCGCACCCACCCCAGGATCAACGTCCATGACCTCTGCCCGATACCGCGTGAAGGCCGCAGCGGCGAAGATCGGGGACCACCCTTCCATCGGAACCCGACCGTGTCCCGACGCCTTGCCCGTTCCCTGCTCGCTGCCGCCGTGCTGGCTGCCGTGCCCGCGCTGTCCTTTGCCGCCGACCGCATCACCGGCCACGCCTTCGCTACCCGTTCGGAGGTGATCGCCCCGCATGCGATGGCCGCCACCTCGCAGCCACTGGCCACCCAGATCGCGCTGGACGTGATGAAGGGCGGTGGCTCGGCGGTGGACGCGGCGATCGCCGCCAACGCCGCGCTTGGCTTGATGGAGCCGACCGGCAACGGCATCGGCGGCGACCTGTTCGCCATCGTCTGGGACCCGAAGACGCAGAAGCTCTATGGCTACAACGGTTCGGGCCGTTCGCCGAAGTCGCTGACCCTGGCCGAATTCCAGCGTCGTGGCCTGAAGGACATCCCGGCCACCGGCCCGCTGCCGGTCTCGGTACCCGGCGCGGTCGATGGCTGGTTCGCGCTGCACGACCGCTTCGGCCGCAAGCCGATGGCCGACAACCTGGCGCCGGCGATCCGTTACGCCCGCGAGGGCCATCCGGTGGCCGAGGTGATCGCCTATTACTGGGACCGTTCGGTGCCCAAGCTGTCGCAGTACCCGGGCTTCAAGGAACAGTTCACGATCAACGGCCACGCCCCGCGCAAGGGCGAGATGTGGAAGAACCCGAACCTGGCCAACACCCTGCAGCAGATTGCCGATGGCGGCCGCGATGCCTTCTACAAGGGCGCCATCGCCCATACCATCGGCGACTACTTCAAGGCCAACGGTGGCTACCTGAGCTACCAGGACATGGCCGACCACCACGGTGAGTGGGTTGAACCGGTCAGCAGCAACTATCGCGGCTACGACGTGTGGGAGCTGCCGCCGAACAGCCAGGGTATCGCTGCATTGCAGATCCTCAATGTGCTGGAAGGCTACGACTTCTCGAAGATTCCGTTCGGTTCACCGGAGCATGTGCATCTGTTCGTTGAAGCAAAGAAGCTGGCTTTCGCCGATCGCGCGCGCTTCTATGCCGACATGGCGTTCCAGCCGGCGCCGGTGCAGAAGCTGATTTCCAAGGAGTACGCCGCGCAGCGCCGTGCACTGATCTCGATGGACAAGGCGTTGAAGGAAGTGCAGCCGGGCACGCCGAAGCAGCTGGAGGAGGGCGACACGATCTACATGACCGTGGCCGACGCCGACGGCATGATGGTGTCGCTGATCCAGTCCAACTACCGCGGCATGGGCAGCGGCATGGCACCGCCGGGGCTGGGCTTCATCCTGCAGGATCGTGGCGAGATGTTCGTGCTGCAGAAGAACCATCCCAACGGCTATGCACCGGGCAAGCGTCCGTTCCAGACCATCATCCCGGCGTTCATCACCAAGGGCGGCAAGCCGTATGCCAGCTTCGGCGTGATGGGTGGCGCGATGCAGCCGCAGGGCCACGCGCAGATCGTGATGAACCTGGTGGATTTCGGGATGAACCTGCAGGAGGCCGGTGATGCGCCGCGCATCCAGCACGAAGGGTCGACTGAACCGACGGGTCAGGCCACGGCGATGACCGATGGCGGCGAAGTGAATCTGGAAACCGGCTTCCCGTATGAAACGGTGCGTGCGTTGATGCGCAAGGGGCATCGCATCGTGTTCGCCGATGGTCCGTATGGTGGGTACCAGGCGATCATGCGTGATCCCGAGACCGGGGTCTACTACGGTGCTTCGGAGAGCCGCAAGGATGGGCAGGCGGCGGGGTATTGAGGTTTCCCGGCCACCGGGCGCAGCCCCCTCCGCGGAGATGGTTCGTGGAAGCGGGATCATGTGATTGGGCCGGGCGGGTGGGCTGGTCGGGGGACGCCGTGGATCCGTCCCTGGAGGCTTGGCCGCGGCATCCATGCCGCGGACACCCCCGCCCAGCCCACCCGCCCGGCCCCTGACAGTTTCCGTGGCCGTCACCGCAGGAAAAGAAAAGAGAAGAGCAAGAGCAAAGCCAACAGCCGCGCACTGTGGGTTGGGGTCGGATCCGTTTTCCACAGGAAAACGGATCCGACCCCTTCCTGTTTTCCGATACACCTCATCCACGCATAGCGTGGAAAACCCACCGTCACACGGAAACTGTCGGGGGTGGGTCGGTGTGGGCTGGCAGGACCGTTGGCGCCATGGATGGCGCCATCGAGCCCCCATGGATGGGTTTACGGCGTGTCCTGCCAGCCCACACCGACCCGCCAAACCAGCAGCAACCCAGAGCCGCAGTTGAAGTTGCTGTTGCTGTTGCCTGAAAGAAGCAGTGCAGCCGCAGGCTGCAAAACATCCTCAATCCGAATCCTGCGCGCGTGCGGCCTCCGCCTGGGTCTCCTCCTGTGCCGCCATCTCGCGTGCGATCCACGCATCGATCATGTGCCGCTGGCGCTGCGCTTGCCGCCGCTCGCGCGTGTACTCCTGGTCCAGCACCCGGTACAGCGACACCATCACCAGCACCATCAGCAGCGCGAATGGCAACGCCGCGATGGTGATGACCCCCTGCAGCGCGTCCAGGCCACCGGCCAGCAGCAGCGCACCGGCGATCAACGCAACCCCCACGCCCCAGGCCAGCTTGCGCTTGGGCGGCGGATCGCCGGCTTCATCGGTGGACATGCTCGCCAGTACCAACACTGCGGAATCAGCCGAGGTCACGAAGAAAATCATCAGAAGCACCAGCGCGATGCACGACAGCAGCAACGGCAGCGGCATGCTGTCGAACATGGTGAACAGCACCGTTTCATAGCCATTACCCAGTGCCTGCAGTAGATCGGCCTGGCCGAAGATCTGCATCCAGATCGCCGTGCCGCCGAACACCGAAAACCAGAAGAAGCCGAGCAGCGTTGGTGCCAGCACCACGCCGATGACGAACTCGCGCACGCTGCGCCCGCGCGAGATGCGGGCGATGAACGAACCGACGAACGGTGCCCAGGAAATCCACCAGGCCCAGTAGAAGATCGTCCAGTCGGCCACCCAGGTGCTGGACGAGAACGGTGACATGCGCAGGCTCATCGTCACCAGCTGGTTCAGATACGAGCCCAGCGTGGTGGTAAAGGTGTTGAAGATCGCGCCGGTGGGGCCCAGCACCAGCACCAGCGCCAGCAGCAGAGCGGCCAGCGCCAGGTTGAAATTCGACAGCCACTTCACGCCACGCTCGACACCACTGAGCGTGGAGGCCATGTACAGCACGAACGCGACTGCGATGACGGTCAGTTGCAGCGGAACGCCTGCGTGCAGGCCGAACACACGCTCCATGCCGGCCGCGATCTGGATGGTGCCGAAGCCCAGCGTGGTGGCAACGCCAATTGCGGTGGCGACGACGGCGGCGATGTTGACCACGCGCCCGATCCAGCCGCGGTGATGGCGGCCGATGATCGGCTGCAGCATGTCGCTGACCAGGCCGCGGCCGTTGCGGTTGAACTGGAACCAGGCCATTGCCAGGCCGATCAGCGCATAGATGGCCCACGGGTGCAGGCCCCAGTGGAAGAACGCATAGCGCATTGAGGCGCGCGCGGCATCCATGCTTTCAGGTGCCAGCCCTTCCGGTGGCTTGCTGAAGTGCGAGATGGGTTCGGCGGCACCCCAGAACACCAGGCCGATGCCCATGCCGGCGGCGAACAGCATCGACATCCAGCTGGCGCGCGAGAATTCCGGTTCAGCGTCTTCGCCACCGATGCGCAGGTTGCCGAAACGACCGAAGGCCAGATACATCAGGAACACCAGCGCGAGGAACACGACCAGCAGGTACAGCCAGCCGATGCCGCGGATGAGTTCACCGAGGATGCTCTGCACCACGGCATTGAAGGGGCCCGGTGCAACACCGGCAAGCAGCACCAGAAGCAGAACCAGTGCGATGGAAACGCGAAACACCATGAAGGAGCTTCTCCGATCAAGGGATTGAGGGGAGCGAGCAGAGCTTGCTGCGAGGGGCCGGCGACATGCAGCACAGACCGGGCAGGGGCCGCGAAGGCGGCGAGGAAAACACCGGCCGCAGCGGCACGATGCGCGTGCACGTTACTGAACGCGATGTCACGGTTCTGTTAATGCCGATGGAGCAGCGCCACGCCATGCATGGATGAACGGCCATGAGCTGCAGTGATTTCTATGCTCTAATGCACGCCAAGAAGCGGGGGTACCGCGGCCATGTGGCCACGGTTGAGACAGTCCCTTGGAACCTGATCCGGCTCATACCGGCGTAGGGAAGCTTTGCAATGCAGCCGTGCCCGGACTCCGCCCAAGGACCGTTCGTGCGCGGTCGCAGTGCGCCGCCGCTTCGTCCCTGACCTTCCTGGACGATGCCCGATGAACGCACAGCTCTCCGCCCTGCAGCAACAGGCCCAGCAACTCTCCGAATCCGTGACCCGGCCGATACCCGGTTCGCGCAAGATCCATGTGCCCGGTTCACGCCCGGATCTTCAGGTGCCGATGCGCGAGATCGCGCTGACCCGCACGCCGACGCTGTTCGGCGGTGAAGAGAATGCACCGGTCACGGTCTACGACACGTCGGGCCCGTATACCGATCCGGACGTGCGTATCGATCTGTCCGTCGGCCTGCCGACGCTGCGTCGTGGTTGGGTGGAGGAACGCGGTGATACCGAACAGCTCGACGGCCTCAGCTCGTCGTTCGGCCGCGACCGTGAGCATGATCCAAAGCTTGATGCAGTACGCTTCCCCGCGCGCAGCCTGCCACGGCGTGCACGCGCAGGCGCGAACGTCACCCAGATGCACTACGCGCGCCGCGGCATCATCACGCCGGAAATGGAATTCGTCGCCATCCGCGAAAACCAGCGACTGGACGCGATCCGCGATGCAGGCCTGCTGCAGCAGCACCCGGGCGAGGCGTTCGGTGCCTCGATCCAGAAGATCATCACCCCGGAATTCGTGCGCGACGAAATTGCCCGCGGCCGCGCGGTGCTGCCCAACAACATCAACCACCCGGAAAGCGAGCCGATGATCATCGGCCGCAACTTCCTGACCAAGATCAACGCCAACATCGGCAACAGCGCCGTGTCCTCGGGTATTGCCGAGGAAGTGGAGAAGCTGGTGTGGGCGATCCGCTGGGGCGGTGACACGGTGATGGATCTGTCCACCGGCAAGCACATCCATGAGACCCGCGAGTGGATCATCCGCAACTCGCCGGTGGCGATCGGTACCGTGCCGATCTACCAGGCGCTGGAAAAGGTCGATGGCCGTGCCGAGGCACTCACCTGGGAGATCTTCCGCGACACGCTGATCGAACAGGCCGAGCAGGGCGTGGACTACTTCACCATCCACGCCGGCGTGTTGCTGCGCTATGTGCCGCTCACCGCCAAGCGTGTGACCGGTATCGTCAGCCGCGGCGGCTCGATCATGGCCAAGTGGTGCCTGGCGCACCACAAGGAGAACTTCCTCTACACGCATTTCGAAGAGATCTGCGAGATCATGAAGGCCTACGACGTGACCTTCTCGCTGGGGGATGGCCTGCGCCCGGGCTGCATCGCCGATGCCAACGACGCGGCGCAGTTCGGCGAGCTGGAAACGCTGGGTGAACTGACGAAGATCGCCTGGAAACACGATGTGCAGACCATGATCGAAGGCCCTGGCCACGTGCCGATGCAGCTGATCAAGGAAAACATGGACAAGCAGTTGCGCGAGTGCGGCGAAGCGCCGTTCTATACGCTGGGGCCGCTGACCACCGACATCGCGCCGGGCTACGACCACATCACCAGCGCGATCGGTGCGGCGATGATCGGCTGGTTCGGTACGGCGATGCTCTGCTACGTGACGCCGAAGGAGCACCTCGGCCTGCCCAACCGCCAGGACGTGCGCGACGGCATCATGGCCTACCGCATCGCCGCACATGCGGCCGATCTGGCCAAGGGCCACCCGGGTGCGCAGGTGCGCGACAACGCGCTGAGCAAGGCGCGCTTCGAGTTCCGCTGGGAAGACCAGTTCCACCTTGGCCTGGATCCGGAGAAGGCCAAGGAGTTCCATGACGAGACCTTGCCGAAGGATGCGCACAAGCTGGCGCACTTCTGTTCGATGTGCGGCCCGCATTTCTGTTCGATGAAGATCACCCAGGACGTGCGCGACTACGCCGAGGCCGGCATGAAGGAGAAGTCGGAGGAGTTCCGCGCTGCGGGGGCCGAGGTCTACCACCAGGGATGATGCGGAAACGGGGGTGCCGGCCAGCGGCCGGCACTACCGCTCATCACGCCGCGCCCGGCTATGCTCCGCCCATTGCCCAGGGGAAAGGACGCCATGCCCGTTGCCATGACCACCCGTTGGCTGGCCATCGCCCGCCGCCATCCTTCGGCCTGGCTGCTCGCGGCCCAGTTGATCGCGGTGCTGCTGTATCCCGCACTCGATGACACCGCTGGCGGCCGTGCGGCGCTGGGCATGTTCGGCATGGCGGTGCTCGGCCTGGCGCTGTGGGTGGTCCAGCGCAGTCCGCTGGGTACGTGGCTGGCGCTGCTGCTGGCCATCCCCTCGGTGGTGTTCTCGCTGGCCGGCGCGCTGTTGGACCGCACCGGCCTGCTCACCACGGCGCAGCTGCTGGAGAGCCTGCTGTATTTCTATACGGCGGGGGCGTTGATCGCCTACATGCTGCAGGACCATAAGGTCACCCGCGACGAACTGTTCGCTGCGGGCGCGACCTTCACATTGCTGGCCTGGGCGTTCGCATTTGCGTTCGCCGTGTGCCAGCAGTGGTATCCGGGCAGTTTCCACGGCACCGGCGGTGGCGATCAGCGCAGCTGGATGGAGCTGCTTTATCTGAGCTTCAGCTTGCTGTCCGGGGTGGGATTGAGCGACGTTGTACCACTGCATCCGCAGGCGCGTGCACTGGTCATGCTGGAGCAGTTTTCCGGCGTGATGTACGTAGCTTTGGTGGTTTCGCGACTGGTCGGACTGACCATGTTGAGGCGCATGTGAACATGAACGCCAGATAAAAATTTCGCGCCCCGAAGGGCGCGAATGGTGCTGCAGATTATGTGAATTCGTCGGCGAGAGAGAGCCTGGATGTCGACCACGCGATAGGCGAGGTAACCCGCATAGGCTAGTATTCGCCCGCTTCATTGTTTTTGCGGTATGCGCCGATGCTTTGTGCGGAGTCTGGCTTTTTGCTGTTCCCAGGACGGGAGGGTATCGAAGGCAAACGCTGCCCCGGACCTGTCTCTACTGTGTAGCGGAAAATGAACAGCAGTGAAAACCAGCCCCCCGGATTCGATCGGATCCGGATAGGAGAGTGCACTGTCACTCTGTCCTCGCGCGAAGTCGAGGTCGTCGGTGCGCGTCGCCCGCGTCGGCTGACGCCGAAGGCGCTGGGCGTGCTGCGTGTACTGCTGCGCCAGCCGGGGCGTGTTGTCACCCGCGACGAACTGTTCGCGGAAGTCTGGCCGGACACGCTGCCGACCAATGATGTGCTGACCCAGGCCGTCACCCAGCTGCGCAAGGCGTTCAGCAACGACGATGACAACGGCCAGGCCTACATCGAAACCATCGCCAAGACCGGCTATCGCCTGCTGGTACCGGTACAGGTGCTGGACGATGTCGAGTCGACACCGACAGGATCGTCCGACGACCACGCTGAGGATGTGCAACCCGCGCTGGCCGTCGGAGTGGCACCCGCAGTGCCTGGGCAGCCCTCACGCCACCGTTGGCGCCATGTTCGCCGGCGTGCGCTGCTGGCAGTGGGCGTGCTGCTCCTCGCTACCGTGGTGGTGCTGGCCGCGCTGTTGCTGCGCCGGACACCGGCTGGCAGCTCGCCCGTGGATGCGGCCGTTGAGAACGGCACGCGTGTGATCGGCAGTCCGCAGCGTCCCTATCGACTGATCACTGCGACCAGCGGTTTCGAAACCTATCCCACGCTCTCGCCCGATGGTTCGCTGGTGGCCTATGAAGGTGCCAACGAGGATGGGTTGGGGGGCGGTGCCATCAAGGTGCAGACTTCCGGCAATGCGCCGGCGCGGCAATTGCTGGCTCCGCCAGCGGGTTCGGTTGATCGCTTCCCGAGCTGGTCGCCGGATGGACGCGAGATTGCTTTTGCACGCTTCGGTGACAATGGCAGCTGCCAGGTGCTGATTGCCAGCGCGACCGGCGGCGCACTGCGCCAGGCCACGCGTTGCGATGGCACCGAACTGCTCAGTTTCGACTGGACGCCGGATGGTCGCGGCCTGGTGTTCGGCAGCATGGTGGGCCGCTATGCCCATCGCGGGATCCGGACGCTTGATCTGGCCAGCGGCCAATGGCAGGCACTGGACTACGCTGTCGATGCGGATGACTTCGACTATGCGCCCCGCTACTCGCCCGATGGCAACTGGCTGGTGTTCGTACGCAACCCACAGCTGGGCGACCTGTGGCGCATGCCGGCCACGGGGGGGACGCCCGAGCAGCTGACCAACGAGGCGGCGGAGTTGCGCGGTTGGGCCTGGCTGCATGATGGCCGCACGATCGTGTTCGGGCGGCGTGTCGACAGTGAAGTGCGTCTCTACTACCTGGATGTTGAAAGCCGCACGCTGCGCGACGCAGGGCTGGACGACGCGCAATGGCCGGCGACATCGCGCCGCGGTGGCATGTTGGCGTTCGTCCACCGGCGCGCGCAGTTCGGCATCTTCAAGGTACCGGTGGAGGGCCACTCGCCGCCCGTCCGCCTGTTCGCTTCCAGTGGCCGCGATGGTCAACCCATGGCGGCGCCGGATGGGCGGCAACTGGTGTTCACGTCTGATCGTTCAGGCAGCTTCGCGCTGTGGTGGGCGGACATGGATCGTCCCGACTCGCTGCGACCGATCGAGGGATTGCGGCCGGAGGCGCGCCAGGCCCCGGACTGGTCAGCCGACAGCCGGCGATTGCTGGTGGTGGGGCGCGACGAGCATGGGCGCACGGTGGTCTACGAGATCGCGCCGCGTGATGAACGCCTGCAGCCACTGCCCGTGCCTTCGGAGCAGCCCCTGCAGGCGCTGTACGGAGCAACGCCCGACCAGTTGCTGGTGGTCGAACGCGATGACCAGCAACAGACCCGGCTGAGCCTGTTCGATCGCAGCGTTCAGCCGTGGCGTCGGCTGGCCAGCATCGATGGCGTGTCGCAGGCCCGGTTCGACCGCAGCAGCGGACGGGTCCTGTTCACGCGGTTGGCGGCCGGAGGACTGTGGTCGGTGGACGCAGGGTTGGCCGCGGACAGCGTGCAGCAGATCAGTGATGACCGACCCAGCCGTTGGCGGTACCGGGCCTGGACCGTGGCCGGCAACAGCGCGATTGGTTACCTCGGCACGTCCACCACCTGTGGCACCACGCTGGTGCGGATCCAGGCCGGACGCGAGGAGCCGGAACGCTGCCTGGACGCGGAACGGCTCAGCGCTGGCAATGGGCTGAGCGCCAGCGCCGATGGGCGCTCGCTGTTTGTCGCGATGGCGGTCAGCGACGGTGCCGACATTGGTGTGATGCGCTTGCCCGAACGCTCGCCAGCGCTGCTGCCGGCATTCTCCAAGCTGTTGTTGTTCAAAGGAAATGGGCCTTCGTAAGTTTTTCGTCTGGACCTCGTCGCGAATTCGTGGCGATCTCGTCTGACTTTCCTGACGCGGTGCCGCCTGATTTGGCAAAACGGAGTCCTGTACTAGGCAAATCCGTGGTGCCCCCATGCGTCAACTCTCGCTGGCCGATCGCGGCCAATCCGTCTCTCTGGACCGGTCGCTCGATGATGCTGCGCCGACTTGCCTGGGCGTGGCCCGGCTGGGCAGCCTGCAGACCGCCGGCAGCAGCTTCACTGTCTGGATGCAGGTGCGTGGAAGCTCCTGGGTGGAAGCCAAGGAAGGACGCTTCCGCTTGCGCCAGGGCGAGTGGATCGCCTTCGAGAAGGAATCGCGGCCGCTGGTGCAGGCCGGCCGAAACGGGCTGTGCGTCGGCCTGAACCTGAACGCCGAAGCGCTGCGCGTGCTGGCCGAGATGGCCGACTGTGGCCTGTATGCAGGTCGTGGCCGCATGAACCGTGGCGATGCCCGCGTTGCGTTGCGCCTGTGGCGCGACGCGCTGGCCAGCGGGCAGCCGGCACAGGCCCTGCGGCCGTTGCTGTTGCACCTGGCAGGCCTGCAGCGTGGGCTGGCCGACAACGTACAGCGTTGCCCGGGCCGTTCGCGCAGCCGCAAGCGCCAGGTGTTCGGCCGCATGCAGCGTGCCCGCCTGTACCTGGAAGGCAACAGCCACCGCGTGGTGCGCATCGGTGAACTGGCCGAGCTGACCAATTTTTCCAGCTGGTATCTCTCCAAGACCTTCCAGAGCCTCTACGAAGAAAGCCCGCAGTCGCTCTCCGCACGCCTGCGCCTTGAGCGCGCCGCCGACCTGCTGCGTGACACCGACATGATGGTCGGCGAGGTCGCTGCGGCCAGTGGTTTCGACAACTGCTGCAGCTTCGCGCGTGCGTTCCGTGCCCGCTACGGCCAGTCGGCCTCGCGCTTCAGGGAGAACGGCGGCTTGCTGCCGCCACAATCTGCAAAGTCTCCGGTTGGTTCGCGCAAATACAGCGCTGCAACGCAATCGTAACGTGCTGGGGTGTTTTAACACGCTGCTAACACGTACCTTGGAGAGATTGATGAACGTTCGTAATCCCGCAGTGCGGTTCGGCTTGCTGCCGGCCGGCATCGCGCTGGCGCTGGCGCCGGCCTTTGCTTCGGCTCAGGAAGCAAAGGGCACCACCGACCTGGACCGCATTTCGGTCACCGGCTCGCGTATCCGCGGCGCTGCAGTCGAAACCCAGCAGCCGGTCGTTACCCTCAGCCGTGAGAACCTGGAAAAGCAGGGCTACACCTCGGTTGCCGACGTCCTGCAGAACCTGACCTCGGCCGGTTCCCCGGCCATCTCGCGTTCGGAATCGCTGGCTTCCGGCGAAAACGTCGGCGGCTACTACGTCGACATCCGCAACCTGGGCGCCCAGCGCACTCTGGTGCTGATGAATGGCAAGCGCCTGGGCGCGACCACTTCGGGTTACCAGGATCTGAGCCAGATCCCGATGTCGGCCATCGAGCGCATCGAAATCCTGAAGGATGGCGCCTCCGCCATCTACGGTTCGGACGCGATCGCCGCCGTGGTCAACGTGATCACCCGCAAGCGCTTTGACGGTGCTGAAGCCAGTGTCTATGTCGGCCAGTACGGCAAGGGCGACGGCGACACCACCACCTATTCGTTCACCCTCGGCAGCGAAGGCGAGCGCGGTGGTGTGACGCTGGCCGCCGAGTACTCCAAGCAGGACCCGGTGTGGGCCAAGGACCGCTGGTTCAGCCGTGACGGCAACGCCGGCCCGAACTACCCGGGTTCGGGTGCCAGCCCGATCAACCAGAAGGGTGGCTTCTGCGACCCGTGCGTGACCCCCGACCTGAAGAAGGGTGAGCCCGGCTACATCGGTCCGAACGACCAGCGCTGGTACACCCTGCGCGATGGCGGCGACCCGACCAAGCGTTCGGACTACCGTCTGGAAACCAGTGCTGACGCCGTCAATGCCAACGAGCAGATGATGGTGCAGACCGGCATCGAGCGTAAGTCGCTGTACGTCAACGGCAACTACGACTTCACCGACTCGATCGCGTTCAATGCGGACGTGATCTACAACGAGCGCACCACCAACCAGCAGATCGCCGGTTACCCGTACCAGTCGGCTTCGTTCGATACCCCGCTGTCGAAGGACAGCGCGTTCAACCCGACCGATCAGGACCTCACCTTCCGTCGCCGTCTGTGGGAAATGCCGCGTACCACCGAAAGCAAGCTGAAGACCCTGCGCTTTGCGCCGAGCGTCAGCGGCTTCTTCGAGTTCGCCGGCAGGACTTTCGACTGGGACGTCGGTGCGCTGTGGAACCGCAACGAATCGACCAAGACCGGTCACGGCGACATGAGCCTGATCGCCTCGCGCCAGGCGCTGGGTGCTTCGTTCGTTGGTCCGGACGGCGTGGCCCGTTGCGGCACCAGCATGGCTGACCCGCTGGCCACCAGCAATTGCCGTCCGTGGAACCCGCTGCTGCCGTACGGCGTGGCAGGCAATGGCTCGCTGGCTGACCCGGCTGCCCAGTCGTTCCTGTTCCCGTACTTCACCGACACCGGTTTGACCAAGACCACCAGCTTCACCGCCAACCTGTCCGGTTCGATCGTGACCCTGCCGGCCGGTGATCTGGGCTTCGCCGTGGGCGTGGAGCACCGCAAGGAAGAAGGCCGCTTCTCGCCGGACGCCTTCGCACAGTCGGGTGAGTCCACCGGTCTGGGCAAGCAGACCACCCAGGGTGACTACTCGCTGGATGAAGTCTACCTGGAGCTGAACGTGCCGGTCCTCGCCGACATGCCGTTCGCCAAGGAGCTGACCCTGAATGCTGCGACCCGTTACTCGGATTACAGCAACTTCGGCAACACCCTGAATTCCAAGTTCGGCTTCACCTGGCGCCCGCTGGACGAGCTGCTGGTCCGTGGCACCTGGGCTGAAGGCTTCCGCGCCCCGACCATCGATGATCTGTACGGTGGCCTGAGCAGCAGCTTCGAGTCCTACACCGATCCCTGCGGCGTCACCGCTCCGGGCTCGGTCAATGGCAACGGCGCTTGTTCCTCGCGTGGCGTGCCGGTGGGTTACACGCAGTTGGGTCAGGGCCTTGTTCCCTGCACCTCGACCCCGTGCGCTACCCCGGACCAGTTCATTTCCGGTTCCAACTCCGCACTGAAGCCGGAAACCTCCAAGAGCACCACCGTGGGTGTGGTGTGGAGCCCGCGTTGGGTGCAGGGTCTGGACATCTCGCTGGACTGGTACAAGTACGAAATCAGCGACATGATCATCGCCGACAGCGTCGATCGTATCCTGCGCGACTGCTACGTGCTGGGTGATTCGGCCCGTTGCGCCGGTCACACCCGTGCTGGCGATGGCCACATCTCCGCGATGACCTATGGTTTGGCCAACCTGGGCCAGATGGAGACCCAAGGCTACGATCTGGGTATCAAGTACCGCCTGCCGGAACTGGCGATCGGCCAGTTCAACATCGATTGGCAGACCAGCTATCTGTCCAAGTACGACGAGCAGGGCCAGAATGCTGATGGCAACAACATCACCATCGGCCGTGTCGGCGAAGCCGGCCTGTTCCGTCTGCGCTCGAACGTCGGTGTTACCTGGTCGAAGGGTGACTTCGGTGTGTCCTACATGGCGCGTTACTACTCGGGCATGAACGAAGCCTGCGTGGCCAACCGTCCCTGCGACGTCGCCGACCGTTATCAGAACGGCGAGAAGTCGCCGCTGCGCAAGACGGGCTCGAACACCTTCCACGACCTGCAGGTCAGCTGGAAGGCGCCGTGGGATGCCACGATCGCCCTGGGTGCCAACAACGTGTTCGACCACAAGGGTCCGATCATGTTCACCCAGCCGAACTCGAGCTTCGCCTATTACGGCGGCTTCGACGTCGGTCGCTTCCTGTACATGAAGTACACCCAGCGCTTCTGATCGTTCGAAGTGCGATAGCAGTACCGGGAGGGCGGACCGCAAGGTCCGCCCTCTTTTTTTGTAGGGAAATTCCGAAACATGTTGGAAGGTGAGTGGAGTCTCATTCCTGTCGTGTCGTATTCGACACAGTTGACGGGTCCACTCACGGACGCCTGCACATGGAGAGAGAGATGAAGAGCACGCTGTTGCACAAGCTGTCTGCCGCTGCACTGATCTATGCGACGCTGGTCGGTGCGGTGTTTGCCCAGACCGGGGGCGTCTGTGGGGGCGGGCTGTACTGCGAGGAGCTGCGTCAGGAATGCCTGGCCGCAGGCAAGTCGAAGGTTCTGTGCGATCTGCAGTATCGTCACTGCGTGCAGGACGCCTGCGGCGCGCGCTGATGCAAAAAAGGGCGCGCCGTCAGGCGCGCCCCTTGAGTCTTCCTGGCATGCAGGGGGCTCAGGCGTCGCTGGGTACCAGTCCCATCAACGCATTGGCATGCTCCCGCCACTGCGGCAGCCTGTTGAGTACACCCGCGCGTTGCAGGTAGTCCTCATCCACCGGATCGCCGTTGACCAGCGCCAGCGCCACATGCACCGCTCCGGTCACCCAGAAGCTGCGCGTATTGGCGCGTTGCGGCTGCAGGTGGAACGCCACCGCTTCGATGATCGGCATCGGCAGGCCCCACAGGCCGAGAAGATAAGCGCCGGCTTCCGCGTGGCCCGGGCGCGTGTCACCGGCCAGCGTCGGCTCGCTGCGTTCGTTGCGTACGCCGGGCAGCAGCAGGCCGATGTCGGCCAGCAGTGCGGCGGTCGCGCCCAGTTCGGCACTGGATTCGGGCAGCAGGCGCGCGGCCAGGCGCGAAGCGAGCAGGGCGCGCTGCTGCAGCGAATTGCGTTCGGCGGTGGACAGCGTGGGTGCGGAAAACACCTCGCTGGCCAGCACCAGGTCGCGCAGCGTCGACAGGCCCAGGCGGGTCACTGCCGTGCGCAGGTCAGCGATGGTGCGTCCCTGGCTGAAGAACGCCGAGTTCGACAGCTGCAGCACCTTGGCGGCAATGGCCGGATCGGCCGCCACCAGCTTGGCCACGTCGGCGCTGTCGGCGTCGTCGTCATGCTCCAGTGCCTGGGTCAGGCTCAGGTACAGGTGCGGCGGCGAAGGCAGTTTCTCGATACGGCCGATGGCATCGCGCAGGCGTGGGCTGTCCAGTACTTCGCGCAGCTCTTCCAGGCTGGTCAGTGCCTCCAGCAGCACTTCCGGTGCCAGTGGCAACGGCAGGAAACGGTGAGCGACACCGATCAGGCGTGCCGGTGGCGGCCGGTTGCCATGCTGGGCATCCACCAGCGCAATGCGGATGGTTTCCGGGCGCAAGGTCCGGATCTGGCCCAGCAGCGTGGTGGCATTGAGGTCCGGCAGCTGCGGGCAGACGATCACCGCATCCACACCCTGCGTAGCCACCGCGGTCATCGCGGTCTGGCCATCAGTGGCGGTCAGCGGCTGCCAGTCTTCCCCAAGATCGGCAATGAATTCGGTCAGCTCGGCCGGCAGGCTGGCTGCATCCCCAACAAGCAGAATACGCACGACACATTCCCCTGGCTGTCTCGACGATGGATGTCGATGACGTGTGAAGTGACGCAATTTACCTAATACGGCGGCACGTGTGATGTGCCGTCGTCGTGAAACGTGACCCGCATCGCTCCGGCAGGGCCTGCCGGAGCAATCCGGTTCAGGCTCAGGCCTTGCTGTCGAGATGGCGCTGGTGCGCCTCGATCAGGATCTGCTTGGCCTCAGCGGCGCCGCCCCAACCGTCCAGCTTGACCCACTTGCCCTTCTCCAGGTCCTTGTAGTGCTCAAAGAAGTGGCCGATGCGCTCCAGCCAGTGGCTGGACACCTGGGCGATGTCTTCGACGTGGGCATAGCCACTGAAGATCTTCGAGACCGGCACGGCCAGGATCTTCTCGTCGCTGCCTGCCTCATCGCTCATCTTCAGCACGCCGACCGGACGGCAGCGCACGACCGAGCCCGGCACCAGCGGCAGCGGCAGCACCACCAGCACGTCGGCCGGATCGCCGTCGCCGCACAGGGTGCTCGGCACGTAGCCGTAGTTGCAGGGGTAGCGCATCGGGGTGGACAGGATGCGGTCGACGAAGATCGCGCCGGTTTCCTTGTCCACTTCGTACTTCACCGGCTCCGAGTCCTTCGGGATCTCGATGATGACGTTGATTTCTTCCGGCGGGTTCTTGCCGGGCGAGACGAGTTCCAGACCCATGGTCGTGCTCCAGGTGGGGGATATAGACGGATAGCCCCCCATTTTATGCCTTTGCCGGGCGCTGTGCAGGGGAGGGTGCCGACAGTACGGCACGGCGGCCGCCCACACGTGCTGGTGGGGTTGCCCGATGGGGACGTCGGGACGCCGGGTGCAGGCTGGAACCCTCATCCCAAGGAGCTCCCGCATGAAAGCATCTGCCCTGCCGTTCGGCCTGAGCTGCGCGCTGCTGATGGCGCCGCCGGTACAGGCATTTCCCTATGTCGACCTGATCGACTACCCGCACCAGGAGGCCAACTGGGACCGCTTTTTTGCTCTGGAAGGCCGTTTGCAGCATGGCTTCGATGCGATCTGTGGCGACACCTTCTGCGAGGGCGAATACAGCGACATCCGGGCGCTGCGCCTGCGCTGTTCGGTGGATGCGGTGCGGGGAACCATCCATGAGTGCCTGTGGGCATTCGCCGCCAGCGATCTGGAGGTGTCCCGCAGCGATGGCGCGATCGTGGCCCGGCAACCGACCTGGCTGTGCCGCCTGCCGCTGGTGGCGGGAACCCCGGTGGAAGCCTTCCATGCCGCGCTGGCCGCCCGCAATCCCCTGCATGACCCGCTGCCGGGGACCTCGCAGAGCGTCTATGACGGGCTGACCGGGTGCATTCATTGATGCGAACGTGACTGATTCTCATTAACGGAGTAGCATGCGCGGCGCCTTCCGTCTGTCGTCCCGGTTCCGCGCATGTCCTCCAATGCCGCCTCCCTCACCGAACTGCTGATCCGCGAGCGGCCCGCGCTGCTGCGCCGGGTGCAACGCATCCTGGGGGGCGACAACGGCGCCGAAGACGTGATCCAGGCGGTGTGGTTCAAGGCGCGCGGGGTCGACGACAGCCAGGCCATCGACAACCCGCGCGCCTATCTGTACCGGTTGGCCGCCAACCTGGCCACCGACCATGGCCGCGAATCGACCCGGCGCAACCGCCTGCTGGCCGACCACTACCTGTGGGGGCCGGACGAGGTGATCTCGACCGAAGAGCAGGCGATGGCACAGGACGAGCTGCAGCGGGTGCTCGACGCGGCGGGACACCTGCCGGAGCCGACCCGCACCATCTTCCGGCTCAACCGCCTGCAGGGCCTGACCCAGGCCGAGATCGCACGCCGTCTGGGTGTGTCGGTGACTACCGTCGAGAACCATGTGCGCACCGCGCTGCAACGCCTGGCCTGGGCGCGCAGCGGCCGATGAACGCCCCGGCTTGGGGCTGGCCCTCGCTGAAACGTCTTGATCACTGGACCGTGGATGCGGTCTAGTTCCTCCGCCCGCGCTTGAATGCGCCTGTCCGCCAGCCGATGAGCCCGCCGAACACGCTGCCCGCCGCCAATGACGATGCCCTGGCCGAACAGGCCCGGGGCTGGATCGCGTGGCTGGCCTCGGGTGACATCGGCGAGGGACGCATGCACGAGTTCGAGCACTGGCTGGAACAACCGGGGCACCGCCGCGCCTTCGAGCACGAGCGCGCGCTGTGGCGCAGCGTCGGACCACGCCCGCAGGCCACGCCCGTCGGACGCCGGCGCCCGCATCGAATGCGCTGGGCAATGGCCGCTGCAGCTGCGCTGGCGATGCTGGTGGCATGGCCGGAGGCCTGGTTGCGGCTGCAGGCCGACCATCGCAGTACGCATGTCGTGCAGAGCGTGAATCTGCCCGATGGCAGTCGCGCCGTGCTGGATGCGGACAGTGCGATTGCTGTGCGTTTCGATGCACATGCGCGCGAGATCGAGCTGCTGCGCGGGCGGGCCTGGTTCGAGGTCAGCCCGGATGCGCAGCGACGTTTCAGCGTGCGCGCTGGCAATGGCCTGGTCGAAGACATTTCCACTGCCTTCAGCGTGGCACGCAGCGATGGCCGGGTGGAAACCCAGGTCGGGCAGGGCAGGGTGCGTGTGGCCAGCCCGGTCGACGGTGGCTGGACCTATCTGCAGGTGGGACAGCGTGCGGTCTATGGCGAGCGCAGTGGCGTGACGCGTCTGCAGGATGTGGTGGCCGACAGTGTCGGCGCGTGGCGGCAGGGCGAACTGCTGCTGGAGCAGGCCAGCGTCGCCGACGCCGTGCAGTGGGTCGGGCGCTATCGCGCTGGCCCGACCTTCGTGCGTGGCGATCTGTCGCAGCTGCCGGCTGTCAGTGCGGCGTTGCGCATTGATCGCCCGGAGCAGGCGCTGGATGCGTTGGCGGCAACAGCAGGTCTTCGGGTTACTCGTCTGCCATTCGGCGTCGCCATCGTGCAGTAGATCCACACCATGCGTGGATGACCGTCCCTGTGCCGCCCAGCGGTCGGCACCTGCCGCGGCCGCAAATCGCTCTTGGGGTTGCCACGCTGTCATCCGTCTTACTCCGCGAACGTACCCGCCGCCGCCAGTACGTCGCCGTGTCCGCCCGTGTTGCGGATGTCGCCGCGCCCGCGGCACCGATTACCTGACAGGTTCCCCCATGTTCGATTTCCATCGTCCGGGCCGCATGCCGCGCCCGTCCCGCCTGTGCATCGCCCTGCTGGCGGCCGGCCTGGCCAGCGCCGCGCCGTCCGTACTCGCGCAGGATGCAAGCGGTGACCACGCTGCCGTGCAGCGCTTCGATATCCCCGCGCAGCCACTGGACGAGGCGCTGCGCAGCTACATGCGCCAGTCCGGCGTGCAGGTCGTGTACCCGGCCACCCTGGCCCGGGGTGTGACCTCGCGTGCGGTCAGCGGCAGCCTGTCGGCCAGCGAGGCGTTGCAGCACCTGCTGCAGGGCAGTGGCCTGGCGGTGCGCCGGGTCAGTGCCGATGCGGTGACCCTGGAAGCGGCAGCGTCGGCGCAGGCCGACAGCGGTGTGATCGTCACCGATACGCTGAGCGTGGCCGGCGACCGTATCGACAGCGGCGCAACCAGCGACGAGGCGCGGCTGCTCGACGGCTATCGCAGCGTCGGCTCCACCACCACGCTCAACCGCACGCACCTGGAGCGATTCCGCGGTACGTCCAACGGCGACATCGTCAAGGGTGTGGCTGGCGTCACCGCCGGTGATCCGCGCGTGGGCAACGGCTTCGACGTCAACATCCGTGGCATCCAGGGCCAGGGCCGCGTGCCGGTGATCATCGACGGTGGCCAGTCCAGCATCGATACCTACCGTGGTTATGCCGGCCAGTCGCAGCGCACCTACCTCGACCCGGACCTGATCTCCAGCCTGACCATCACCAAAGGCCCGAGCCTGCAGGCCAACGCCTCCGGTGGCATCGGCGGCGTGGTCGAGATGGAGACGCTGAAGATCGGCGACGTGCTGCGCGAAGGCCGGGACTTCGGTGTGCGCGTGCGTGGCGGCCTGGCCAACAACAGCGCCAACAACCTGCCTTCCTACAGTGCCGCGCCGCGCATCGATCGCAGTGCCACCGGCAGCCAGTTCTTCAACGTCGCCGCTGCGGGACACTGGGATCGCTTCGATCTGGTCGCCGCCTACGCCTACCGCGACAATGGCAACTACTTCTCCGGCAAGCACGGCTACGACGACTTTCCGCAGACCCGGCGCACGCTGGCGCCGCTGAACCCGCCGCGTACCGAGGTCTTCAATACCTCGGCGCGCTCGAAGTCGGCGCTGCTCAAGGGCACCTGGCGCATCGACGATGCACAGACCCTGGAAGCGGGCTACCGCCGCTACGAGGGCACCGCCGGCGAGATCATGGCCTCGCAGATCATCCGCGTCGATCGCGACCGCATTCCGCAATGGGATCCGGGCCACGTCGACATGGACAGCTACACCCTGCGCTATCGCTTCAACCCGGACAGCGAGCTGGTCGACCTGCGCGTCAATGCCGCGTACACCGACACCGACAGCGTGATGTACAACAGCCTGACCGGCATCACCCCGTGGTATTTCGATCGTCGTACCGAGTGGTACGACGCGCCCAGCTTCAGTGGCGACCCCGGTTACAAGGATGCCTACCGCAATCCGCTGCGGCAGAAGCGCTTCGGGCTGGATGCCAGCAATACCTCGAAGTTCGATACCCGCGCCGGTGCATTCACCCTCGACTACGGCCTGTCCTACAGCGATGAGGACATCGCACCGGGCAGCTCGGGGCCGGTCATGCACGATGACCTGATCAACAACCGCTTCCTGCGCAACGCCGAGCGCAAGGAATACAGCGCCGTGGCCTCGCTGAAGTGGCAGCCCGATGAGCACTGGGAACTGCTGGCCGGCGGCCGCTGGAACCGCGTGGATGTGCACGACCGCAACCGCCTGGCCACGCCCGATGCCTACGAGGTGCAGGGCCAGTACCGCTACACCGAGCTGCTCAATGGCAACCCGGCGCTGCCGTCGTGGCGGGCCAAGCGCATCGCGCTGCTGAACTGGTATCCGGACGCCAACGGCAATTTCACCCAGGAATCGCTGCTGGCTTCGCCGTACAAGAAGGGCACGGTGGGCGACATCGGTGGCTGGAACTTCTACGACGCCGGCAAGGCGCAGGACCTGGAAGTGCCGGTCAGCTGGACCTGGTCGCAGCCGATCCGTCGCCGCGACACCGCGTTCTCGCCGACCGCCAGCGTGGCCTACCGCTTCAGCGAAGACACCATGGTCTACGTGAAGTACGCCGAAGGCACCAAGCTGCCGAGCCTGTTCGAGACCACGCTGGGTCTGTTCACCGCCGCCAAGCCGGTGGGCGAGCTGAAGCCGGAGCGTGCGCGCAGCTGGGAGATCGGTGCCAGCACCATCCGCTATGACCTGTTCACCGCCGGCGACCGCCTGGCGCTGAAGCTGGCGTACTTCGATACCCGCATCGACGACCTGATCACCCGCGACTACCGCACGCTGTCGGCTGGCCTGATCCGCAACGTCGACCAGTTCAAGGTCTCGGGCATGGAGTTCCAGTCCAGCTATGACAGCGGCAAGGTTTTCGCCGACCTGTCCGCGCACTACTACTTCAAGGCCAAGACCTGCGCGCCGGACATCGCCGCCGAGCGCCGTGCCTATGGTGCGCAGCGCAGGAACGATGAGCTGGCCAACACGCCCAACTGCGTGGACGGCGGCTTCGAGGGCTCGTACACCAATACCCAGAACCCGCCGCGCTACATGGTCAACCTGACCCTGGGCTCGCGCCTGTTCGACGAGCGCCTGACCTTCGGCACCCGCGTGGTCCACAACGCCGGCCCGATCAGCAAGCTGGACAAGGACTGGAACGTGGGCCTGTCGGCGATCCAGCAGCTGTACCGGCCGACCACCCTGGTCGACCTGTTCGCCAGCTGGAGCTTCAACGACCAGCTGTCGGTGGAAGCCGGCGTGGACAACCTGACCGACCGCTACTACCTGGACCCGCTTGCCCTGGGCGTGATGCCGGCCCCGGGCCGTACCGCGCGGTTGGCGTTGACCTGGAAGTACTGATCGGTCGCGGATGAGTGGTGGGGTCGGATCCCTTTCCTGCGGAAAGGGCTCTGACCCCAGCGAGCCTGCGTAGCCCGCTTACAGCCCGGTCGCCGCCTTCACCGCATCTTCGTGCAGCGACTCGTTCAGCTCATCCACCACTGTGCTCCATGCAGCATCGGCCTGCAGCGACTCGGACAGGAACTGGCGCTGGGCATCGTTCCAGTACGGTGCTTCGACCACTTCCACGTCGGTGGCCAGCTGGTGTTCGCGGATGAAGCGGGCGATGCCCTCGGCGCTGGCATCCAGGCCCAGCTGCAGGAACAGGTTGGTCATGCGCGGTTCGGTGGTGATCATCGTCGGTTCCTGCGGGAAGAAGGGATGCGCCATTATCGGTGCACATGGCCTTGGGGAAAGCCCCGTGGCGAACGTCTACAGCAGGACGACCCCTTTGGCATCCCCATGAACGCACACATCGCCCCTGAAGACAGCCGCAGCCTGCGGCTCAAGGCCGCCACCCGCGACAGCCATGGCGCGCTGGACAAGCGCATCATGGCCGGCGACATCTTCGCCGACCGCAGCAACTTCGCCCGTTTCCTGCGCGTGCAGTACCGCTTCCACCGCAGCATCGATGCGTTGTATGCCAATCCTGCGCTGGACGCACTGCTGCCGGACCTGGGCGAGCGCCGCCGCCTGACCCAGGTCGCGCGCGACCTGCAGGATCTGGAGCAGACCCTGCCGGGGGCCGACATCGCGGCGTTGCCGTCTGATCTGGAACTGCCCGCCGCGTTGGGGTGGCTGTATGTGGCCGAGGGCTCCAACCTGGGCGGCACGGTGCTGTACAAGATGGCCGCCAAGCTGGGCCTGGACCGCGATTTCGGCGCCCGCCACCTGGCCGCGCATCCGGATGGTGCTGCGCGCCACTGGCGTGAATTCACTGCTGCGCTGGACGCGGTGCCGCTGAGCGCCGAGCAGGAGCAGCAGGTGATCGATGCGGCCGATGCTGCGTTCCGCAGCGTGCACGGCCACGTTGAAGTGGAATTCGCCTGATGCACGCCTCCCGCCTATCGGCGCAACGCTGATGCGCTGGCTCTGGTTCGCGCTGGGCTGGCTGATGGTCGGCCTCGGAGTGATCGGCGCGCTGCTGCCGGTGATGCCGACCACCATCTTCCTGATCCTGGCCGTGGGCTGCTTCGCGCGCAGTTCACCAAAGTTCGAACAGCGCCTGCTGGCGCATCCGCGCTACGGCCCGTCATTGCGGCTGTGGCGCGAACAAGGCGCGGTGTCACGCAAGGGCAAGGCGTTCGCCAGCGCCGGCATGGCGGTGGGCTTCGCACTGTTCTGCTGGGGTGCGCACCCGTCCTGGCGCCTGCTGCTGGGCGTAGGCCTGTTCTTCGCGGTCAGCGCCGGCTACGTGCTCAGTCGGCCCGCACCGCGGCTGGAGCCCAATCCGGTCGTGGAAGTGGACGACGCCAATGATCCGCGCGCGGCCCGCCGCCGCGCAGCGACACCTGATGCTGATGGAAACCGAGACGATGCTGCCTGCTGACCTGGCCCCCGTGGCCGCCCACGCATTGACCCCGTGGGGCATGTACCTGGCCGCCGACGTGGTGGTGAAGACGGTGATGATCGCGCTGGCACTGGCGTCGCTGGCCACCTGGACCGTGCTGCTGGCCAAGGGCTGGGAGCTGGCTCGCCAGGGCCGGCAGCTGCGCGCAGCGCGCACGCTGTTGCTGCAGGCGCCGAGCCTGTCCGGCGAGAGCGCCGAGGCCTGCCTGCAGCAGGGCACCGCACTCGCCATGCTGGACGCTGTCCGCACCGAGCTGCGCCTGTCGCAGGAACTGGACAGCCGCGACGGCATCAAGGAACGCGTCGCCTCGCGCCTGGACCGCATTGAACTGGAAACCGCGCGCGTGCAGCGACGTGGCATCGGCGTGCTCGCCAGCATCGGCGCGGTGGCGCCGTTCGTCGGCCTGTTCGGTACGGTGTGGGGCATCATGAACAGTTTCATCGGCATCGCCCAGAGCAACACCACCAACCTGGCGGTGGTTGCGCCCGGCATCGCCGAGGCCCTGCTGGCGACCGCGCTGGGTCTGGTCGCAGCGATTCCCGCCGTGCTGGTCTACAACCACTTCAGCCGTGTGCTGGCCGGCCTGCGGGGTCTGCTCGGCGATCTGTCGGCGGCCGTGCAGCAGCTGGTCTCGCGCGATCTCGATCGTGCCGTGCTGCGTACCGCAGCGGCACCGCTGCGTGCGGTGCACTGAGGCACGACGATGGCGATCAGGACCGCGTCCGGCCGTGACGATGCACCGGAAGAAGCGCACGAGATCAACGTCACGCCCTTCATCGACGTGATGCTGGTACTGCTGATCATCTTCATGGTGGCCGCACCGCTGGCCACCGTGTCGGTGCCGGTCCAGCTGCCGGCCAGCAATGCCAGCGCCACGCCGCCGGAACAGGCGCCGGTGTACGTGACCGTGCAGGCCGATCTGTCGGTGCGCGTTGGCGAGCAGCCGGTGGCGCGCGAGGGACTCGCTGCCGCATTGAAGGCCGCCACCCACGAAGACACCGCACAGCGCATCTTCCTGCGTGCCGATACCCGTGTGCCCTATGGCGAACTGATGGCCACGCTGGATGCGCTGCGCGCGGCCGGCTACCTGAAGGTGGCGCTGGTCGGCCTGGAGCAGGGCGCACGATGAGTGGACTGCGGCGCTGGGCGACCAGCCTGGCGATCGTGCTGCTGGTGCATGCGCTGTTGATCGGCGCGGCCTGCTGGTGGGCGGCCCGTGCGCCAGCACTGGCTGCAACGGCGCCGCCCGCGGCACTGATGCTGGAACTGGCGCCGATGGCGCAGGCACCGCCGGTGCCGCCGCGCGAGGTCGCCACCGGGCCGCTGCAGCAGCAACAGCAGCGGCAGGCGCCGACGCCGGCCCTGCGTGAACAGCCCAAGGCGCCGGTGCAGCCGCAGGGCGACCTGCCACCGCCGCGTACACCGGAGCCGACGCCGTCGCCGGACACCGCTGACGCCAACGTCGCGCAGACCAGCGCACCGCCGCAGGTGGCGGCTGACGCGGCTACACGCTACACCGCACCGCAGACCACGGCGGGTGAGCGCAGTCGTGCCGAGGCGACCTGGGAAGGACGCCTGCTCGGGCATCTGCAGAGGCATCGGCGCTATCCGCGCCAGGCCGAGCGGCTGCGCCAGCAGGGCGTGGTCTACGTGCGCTTTGCCGTGGCCCGCGATGGCGCGGTCTCGGGGTTGAAACTGGGCCGCAGCAGTGGCTTCGTGCTGCTTGACCAGGAGACGCTGGACACCGTGCAGCGCGCCAGCCCGGTACCGGCGCCGCCGGCCGACGTGGCCGGCGACCCGGTGGAAGTGATGGTGCCGGTGTCGTTCTTCCTGCGCGGGCGGTGATTGACGATGGGGTCGGAGCCCTTTCCGCAGGAAAGGGCTCCGACCCCGTCGGGCTGATCATCCACGCATGGCGTGGATCTACAACAGCGGCACCAGCAGCAGTGCCACGATGTTGATGATCTTGATCAGCGGATTGATTGCCGGGCCGGCCGTGTCCTTGTACGGGTCACCGACGGTATCGCCGGTCACCGCGGCCTTGTGCGCTTCGCTGCCCTTGCCGCCGAAGTGGCCGTCCTCGATGTACTTCTTGGCGTTGTCCCAGGCACCGCCGCCGGTGGTCATCGAGATGGCCACGAACAGGCCGGTTACGATCGTGCCGATCAGCAGGCCGCCCAGTGCGCGCGGCCCCAGCAGCAGGCCGACCACCACCGGCACCGCCACCGGCAGCAGCGAGGGCACGATCATTTCGCGGATCGCCGAGCGGGTCAGCATGTCCACCGCCTTGTCGTACTGCGGCTTGCCGGTGCCCTGCATGATGCCGGGGATCTCGCGGAACTGGCGGCGAACCTCTTCCACCACCGCACCGGCGGCGCGGCCGACCGCTTCCATCGCCATCGCACCGAACAGGTAGGGAATCAGGCCGCCGATCAGCAGGCCGATGATCACCGTGTGGTCGCTGAGGTCGAAGCGGAATTCCTGCCCGGGATGCGCGGCCTGCAGGTTGTGGGTGTAGTCGGCGAACAGCACCAGTGCCGCCAGCGCCGCCGATCCGATCGCGTAGCCCTTGGTCACCGCCTTGGTGGTGTTGCCAACTGCATCCAGCGGATCGGTGATGTCGCGGATCTCCGAGGGCAGCTCGGCCATTTCGGCGATGCCGCCGGCGTTGTCGGTGATCGGTCCGTAGGCATCCAGGGCGACGATCATGCCGGCCATCGACAGCATCGCGGTGGCGGCGATGGCGATGCCGTACAGGCCGCCCAGCGCGAATGCGCCCCAGATCGCCGCACACACCGCCACTACCGGCAGCGCGGTGGACTTCATCGAGATGCCAAGGCCGGCGATGATGTTGGTGCCATGCCCGGTGGTCGAGGCCTGCGCCACGTGCTGTACCGGCTTGTACTGGGTGCCGGTGTAGTACTCGGTGATCCACACGATCAGGCCGGTCAGCACCAGCCCGATCAACGCGCAGCCATACAGCGCCATCGGCCCATGCACGTTGTCACTCATCAACCCGGTGGTGATCGGGTAGAACGCGATCGCAGCCAGCACGCCGGAGACGATCACGCCCTTGTACAGCGCACCCATGATCGAACCGCCCGGCTTCACCTTGACGAACAGCGCGCCAATGATCGAGGCGATGATCGACACGCCGCCCAGCACCAGCGGATACAGCACCGCGTTGGCGCCGGCCTCGGCCAGCATCAGGCTGCCCAGCAGCATGGTGGCGATGACAGTCACCGCATAGGTCTCGAACAGGTCGGCGGCCATGCCGGCGCAGTCGCCGACGTTGTCACCGACGTTGTCGGCGATCACCGCCGGGTTGCGCGGGTCGTCCTCGGGAATGCCGGCTTCGACCTTGCCGACCAGGTCGGCACCGACGTCGGCGCCTTTGGTGAAGATGCCACCGCCCAACCGCGCGAAGATCGAGATCAGCGAGGAGCCGAAGGCCAGGCCGACCAGGGCATGCAGCGCCTGTTCCATCGGCAGGCCCATGCGCAGCAGCAGTGCGTAGTAGCCGGCCACGCCCAGCAGGCCGAGTCCGACCACCAGCATGCCGGTGATCGCACCGCCGCGGAAGGCGACGTCCATTGCGGCGCTGATGCCGTGGCGTGCAGCTTCGGCAGTGCGCACGTTGGCGCGTACCGACACGTTCATGCCGATGTAGCCGGCGGCGCCGGACAGCACCGCGCCGACCGCGAAACCAATCGCGGTGTACCAGCTGAGGAAGATGCCGACCAGCACGAACAGCACCACGCCGGCGACGCCGATGGTCAGGTACTGGCGGTTGAGGTAGGCACGCGCACCTTCCTGGATCGCGGTGGCGATCGCGATCATGCGTTCATTGCCGGTGGGTTGGCGCAGGATCCAGCGCGCCGAGACGATTCCGAACAGGATCGCGAGAATGGCGCAGCCCAGCGCCAATGACAGCCCGTGACGTTCCAGCATTAGACCCCTCCGCAGAATGGATGTAGGCATCCAGTGGCGATGAACGGCACCACGAGGGGGACGACGGGCTGCAGCCTGGAACCAACCCGTACCGACCTTGGTGGTCGTCCGACGTATGGCGGTGTTCAGCATTCCCTGGTGCCCGCAGTATGCGTGCCGCGCACTGTAGAGTCGAGCCGTGCTCGACTGGCTCCTGCGAACCGCGGCGCATGCCGCCAGTCCATGGGCATGATTCGAAAGCTGCAGGCCTTTGCACCCCGTTAAGCCAGCCTCTGCAAGCCTGCGCGGAGTCCTGAAGGAGATCCCCCATGCGCCTGTCCCTGTTGATGCTTGCCGCCCTGGTCCCGGCCGTACCGGCACTCGCCGCGGAAACCCCGGAGCTGCAGCGCGCCGTGGGTGCCCCCCAGGCCGTGGGCGCGGTGCACACCCTGCGGCAGATTCCCGAGGCCTGCGCGCGCCTGGAAGGTGCCTTCACCGGTCAGGCGGCCGAGCCGTATCGCTTCTCCGCCGTGCGTACCAGCGAGCAGTGCCAGCCGCGCGCGCGCTTCGTCGACTACGCCAAGGCGCAGCCAAGCGCCGACAAGGGCTGGAAGCTCAATGATGTGATCCGCGTTCCCAGCGCCGCCTGCCCGGCACAGCAGGCCGTGGTGCGGGTATGGCGCCTGCCGTCGAGCAACAAGGTCGAGCTGGACGGGCAGGGCCAGTCGCGCATCTATCTGGAAGAGGCCAAGAAGCAGGCCGCCGCCGGCCAGATTCCGCAGGTGACGATGTTCGCCGCGCAGCTGCAGATGGAAGGCAAGGCCTGCAATTGAAATTGCGTGGGCGGTGTACCCACGCGGTCATCCACGCATAGTGCCGGCCGCTGGCCGGCAACCCTGCGATCTTCACTCCGCCAGCGTCGCCCCGCGCGCCACCAGCAGCTCGCGCAGGGCCCTGCGATGGCAATGCGCTTCATCCTCGCAGTAGCACCCCACGCTGATGTCGCTGTGTTGTGACATCGCGGCCAGCAGGTCCAGCGCGTGGGCCGCATCGGGCGCCTTCATCTCGGCCCTGTAGTGGCGGAAGAACGCATTCCAGTCGGCCGCGGTTTTTGCCTCGTGCGCCTGCTTCACCAGTTCCGCGCTGGGTGACAGGGTCGGGAACCAGACGTCGTACCAGTCCTGTGTCGCGAATTCGCTGCGTGGCACGCCGCGCGGTGGTCGTCGCACGGTACCGATACGCAGGCCCTCGCCGGGAGCGCGCGGCGTACCCAGTCGAACAACTCGCAGTGCCAAGGTGTGCCTCCACTAAAAAGGGGACGGAGGGGATTAAGTCGTATCCGACCCACTGCTGACGCTGTAGGAGATGACGGAGGGGCAGATGCGACTTAATCCCCTCCGTCCCCTTTTTCGGCTCAGCCCTCGAAGGCTGGCAGCTTCTGCTTCACCGCCACGTTCTTCAGGGTGACGTACTTCGGCAGGCCGTCGCTGCCGTACGGCAGTGGTGCTTCGCCCTTGATCAGCGGCGACAGGTAGGCGCGTGCCTTGGCGGTGATGCCGAAGCCATCGCGGCGGATGAAGCCTGCCGGCATCTTCTTCTCGTGGTTGGCGATCTTCGACAGCGGCGCGGCTTCGATCTTCCAGCGGTACGGCGCATCGCTGCTGCGCACGATCACCGGCATCACGCCGTTCTGTCCCTTCAGTGCCAGCTGCACGGCGGCCTTGCCCACCGCCTGCGCCTGCTCCCAGTCGGTCCTGCTGGCCAGGTGGCGGGCCGAGCGCTGCAGGTAATCGGGCAGCGCCCAATGCACCTTCAGGCCGAGCTGGTCCTTGACCCGTCCCGCAAGGTGGGCCGCCACGCCACCCAGCTGCGAATGACCGAACGAGTCCTTGCCGCCACCAGCGTCGGCGACGAAGCGGCCATCGGCGGTCGCGATACCTTCCGAGGCCACCACCACGCAATAGCCGACACGTTCGACCACGGCCTTGACCTTGGCCAGGAACACCGCCTCGTCATAGGCGCGCTCGGGCAGCAGGATGATGTGCGGCGCTTCGTCATCGCCGTTGCCGGCCAGGCCGGCGGCCGCGGCCAGCCAGCCGGCGTGACGGCCCATCGCCTCGTAGATGAAGACGCGGGTGGAGGTCTCGGCCATCGCCGCCACGTCCAGCGCCGCCTCGCGCACCGACACTGCGGTGTACTTGGCGGCCGAGCCGAAGCCGGGGCAGGTGTCGGTCACCGCCAGGTCGTTGTCGATGGTCTTGGGCACGCCGATGCAGGTCAGGTCGTAGCCGGACGCCTTGGCCAGCTGCGAGACTTTCAGCGCGGTATCGGCCGAGTCGTTGCCGCCGTTGTAGAGGAACCAGCGCACGTCGTGGGCCTGCAGGACCTCCAGCAGGCGGTCGTAGCGGGCACGGTCGGCGTCCAGCGATTTCAGCTTGACCCGGCACGAGCCGAAGGCGCCGCCCGGGGTATGGGCCAGCGCGCGGATGGCCGCAGCGCTCTCCTTGCTGGTGTCGATCAGTTCCTCGCGCAGCGCGCCGAGGATGCCGTTGCGGGCGGCCAGGACCTTGATGCCCTTGGCCCGGGCCTGCTCGATCACCGCTGCCGCCGTGGCGTTGATGACGGCGGTGACGCCGCCGGACTGGGCGTAGAGGAGAGTACCGTTGCGCATGCTTCTACCTGCTCGGGGGAGGGGACATTGCAGGGACATTACCCGGATGCGGTAAAGTGGCGCTATTGCGGTGCAGCGATACCGGTCCGTCCGGGACGCGAACCTTCTTTGTTTTCAACACGTTGGAGTCAGGTCAATGCGATTGGTTCTGTTGGGACCGCCCGGTTCGGGCAAGGGGACACAGGCGACGCGCCTGAAGGAAAAGCTGGGGATCGCCCACATTTCGACCGGTGACATGCTGCGCGCGGAAATCGCCGCCGGCACGGACCTGGGCAAGCAGGCCAAGACGGTGATGGATGCCGGCAACCTGGTGTCGGACGACATCCTGCTGGGCATGCTGGAGTCGCGCCTGACCCAGGCTGATGTCGCCAAGGGCTTCATCCTCGATGGCTACCCGCGCAATGTGGCCCAGGCCAATGCGATGGACGGCCTGCTGGCCAAGATCGGCCAGCCGCTGGATGCCGTGGTGCAGCTGGACGTGGCCACCGAGCTGCTGGTCGACCGTATTGCCGGTCGTGCCAAGGAGCAGGGGCGCGCCGATGACAATCCGGAAGCGGTGCGTCAGCGCCTGCAGGTCTACAACGACCAGACCGCTCCGGTGGTCGACTTCTACGCCGGCCGTGGCACCCTGGCCCGCGTCGACGGCGTCGGTGAGCTGGACGAGATCGAAGCCCGCATCCTGGCGGCGATCAAGGCCTGATCCGGCCGGGCCGGCGCGAGCTGCCGGCCCCTCGGGCGCAAAAAAACACAGGCCTGGTCCGCGAGGATCAGGCCTGTGTCGTTTGATAGGCGCCAGCAGAGGGCTTGCTCAGGGCCCCGCAGCATGAGCTCCCTTGGGGATGGCCTCTTGGGGAGTAGGACCGGTTCGGGTACTGCGGCTGGCAGTTCGAATTGTGTCCGGGTTCACAGAACATCGCTATCGGGAATTCCCTGACAGAAGATTGGAGTTTTCTCACATCCCGTGTAGGACTTGTCTTACCCGGGAGCGGACATTGGCCCTATACAGCCGTCATCGGTCACAATCCTCGGTCATGAGCAGCGTACATATCCTTGCAATCGCCGGCACCTTCATGGGCGGCGTGGCCGCCCTGGCGCGGGAACTGGGCCATTCGGTCAGCGGCAGCGACCAGGCCATCTATCCGCCGATGTCGACCCAGCTCGAGCAGCTGGGCATCACCCTGGACCAGGGCTACCGCGCCGACAGCGTGCCGGCCGGGACGGACGAAGTGGTGATCGGCAACGCGCTCTCGCGCGGCAACGCAGCCGTGGAAGCCGTGCTCGATGCTGGCCAGCGTTACATTTCGGGCGCGCAGTGGCTGTCCGAGCAGGTGCTGCCGGGCCGCGACACGCTGGCCGTGGCCGGCACCCACGGCAAGACCACTACCACCACCATCCTCACCTGGCTGCTGGAAAGCGCCGGGCGATCGCCGGGCTTCCTGATCGGCGGCGTCGCCGAAGATTTCGGCGTCTCCGCCCGCCTGGGCCAGGGCCGCGAGTTCGTGGTCGAGGCCGACGAGTACGACACCGCGTTCTTCGACAAGCGCAGCAAGTTCGTGCACTACCGGCCGCTGGTGGCCATCCTCAACAACCTTGAATACGACCACGCCGATATCTTCCCGGACGTAGCCGCGATCCAGCGCCAGTTCCACCATCTGGTGCGCACGGTGCCGGCGCGTGGCCGACTGATCGTCAACGGCGAGGACCCGCATCTGGCCGAAGTGCTGGCGATGGGCTGCTGGACCCCGGTCGAGCGCTTCGGATTCGATCCGTCGCTGGAATGGCACGCCGAACTGCTGGCCGCCGATGGCAGTGCCTTCCGCGTGCACCATCGCGGCCAGGCACTGGGTGATGTGCAGTGGTCGCTGCTGGGCCGCCACAACGTGCTCAACGGCCTGGCCGCGCTGGCCGCCGCGCATGCGGTGGGCGTGGCACCGGCCGACGTGATTCCGGCACTGGCGCGCTTCCGCAGCGTCAAGCGCCGCATGGAAGTGATCGGCAGCCATGACGGCATCACCGTCTACGACGACTTCGCCCATCACCCGACCGCGATCGCCACCACGCTGGAAGGCCTGCGTGCCAAGGTCGGCGATGCGCGCATCGTGGTCGCGATGGAACCGCGCAGCAACTCGATGCGACTGGGCGCACATGCGCAGGCCCTGGCACCCTCGCTGGCGCTGGCCGATGAAGTGGTGTTCCTGCATCGCCCGGAACTGGTCTGGGATGCCGCTGCGGTGATCGCCGCGGTGCGCGGCGAAGCACACGCGGTACCGGATACCGACGCGTTGCTGGCGCAACTGCAGGCCAGCGCGCGCAGCGGCGACCACGTGGTGTTCATGTCCAACGGTGGCTTCGACGGCGCGCCGCGTCGCTTCCTCGCCGCCCTGCAGGCCCGATGAGCGTCGACGATTCGCTGCCGCTGTTTCCGCTGCACACCACGCTGGTACCGGGTGCGGCGGTGGGCCTGCGCGTATTCGAGCGCCGCTACCTGGACCTGGTCCGCGATAGCGGCCGCAGTGGTGAGGGGTTTGGCGTCTGCCTGATCCTCGATGGCCAGGAGGTCGGTGCACCAGCGACGCCGGCCGCCTATGGCGTGCAGGTGCGTATCGAAGACTTCGATGTCGGCGCCGACGGCGTGCTGCAATTGCGCCTGCGCGGCACCCGCCGCTTCCACGTCGAGCGCACCCGCGTGCGCGACAACGGCCTGGTGGTGGCCGACGTGCGCTGGTGCGAGGAAGACCCGGACGATGAACTGCGGCCGCAGCACGCGCTGCTGGCCACGCTGCTGGGGCACATCATCGAACAGGCTGGCGAGGCCTATGCGCCGGCCAACCCGGCACTGCTGGACCAGGCCAGCTGGGTCGGCTGGCGGTTGGCCGAACTGCTGCCACTGAGCGAGCAGCAGCGCCTGCAGCTGCTGCAGATGGACGACCCGCACCAACGCCTGCAGCAGTTGCTGGGCTGGATGCCATAGCAGCCATCCACGCATGGCGTGGATCTGCTGTACAGCCGAGCCTATGCTCGGCTTGATGGATCCCGCGAAGAGCAGCCGAGCATGGGCTCGGCTCTACAGTGGGTGATCGCGCACCGGTGCCGGTCAGGGCGCGGTTGTCTTCAACCGCAGCACCGGCAATCCGGTTTCGCTGTGCACATCCTCGTGCTGCGGCAAGCCCTGTACGGCTTCCTTCACGGCATTCATGGCCGGGTCGACGCCACGCAGCGGGTGCCACATGCCGATCCATTCGAAGTGGCGCTCGTAACGCAGTGTCTGTGCGCTGCCCAGCCACAACGGCGTGTTGCCCGGCTGCAGCTGCGCAGGCGCCGGCCACAGGCGCAGCACGTAGCGCTCATCCGGCTGCGCGCCCTGGCGCACCATCAGCAATGCTTCCACGCGGGTGTCCAGCGTTGCCGGCAACACCGGCAGCTCGTCGGCGCCGGTGTTCTTGTCCAGCATCAGCAGCGCCTGCTGCCAGCCGGCCTGCTCCTGCCGCTTCCAGCCACGGGCTTCCAGCTGTGCCTGCAGCGGCGCCAGCGGGCCCGCCACCTGCACGTCCAGCGGCCAGCGCTGGTCGTCGTCGAACTCGTTGCGGCGCGCCGGCAGCGTGGCCCAGTCGTGCTGCCACCACGCCTGCATGTCCATCGCCTGCGGTGCCGGCAGGGTCGGCTCGAAGCGTTCCAGCTTCACCGGAATATGGCGCGGTGCGTACCACATCGCCGCCACGGCGAAGACGCCGTAGAACAGCCAGGCCACCGGCTTCACCCAGAACGAGCGGTTGAAGCGGCGGCGGTAGGCGATGCCCAGCACCAGCAGCCAGAACGTGCCGAACAGCATGCCGCCGATCACATCGCTCAGCCAATGCGCGCCCAGGTACAGGCGCGAGAAGCCGATCAGGCTGACCACGATGCCCGACACCAGGTACGGCCAGACGCGGGTGCGGCCGGGCATCTCGCGGGCGATCAGCACTGCGAAGAAACCGAAGGTGATGGTGGCCATGGTCACCGACACCGACGGGAAGCCGAAGCCGCTGCTGGCGTCGACCGGGCGCACCACATCCACGGTGGCACCGAGCAGCATGGTCAGCGCCAGGCCGAAGGCAAGCGCGGCCAGCCAGTGCGCGGCGGCCATCCAGCGCCGGCGCCAGATCAGGTAGCCCATCGCCGCCGCCGTGGCCGGCAGCAGTACCTGCCAGGCCCCCAGCGACGCCAGCGCGGCCATCGGGTAGTCGGCCAGCGGGTTGCGCAGTGCCAGCATGGCCTGGTGCACCAGCAGGTCGATCGCCAGCGGCTCGCCGTGTGCGACCACCACGGTCAGCAGCGCGAACCAGCCCCAGCCCAGTACCAGCAGCATCAACGCCAGCATCGCCAGCGGCACCGATTCGCGGCGCTTGGGATCAAGCACGCCGACGGTGTAGCGGCCCAGCGTCGGGTGACGATTGGACCAATCCAGCAGGCGCGCCAGCCAGTTGTCCATGCGCGCGGCCGACCAGCGATAGCCGTACAGCACGATGGCCCAGACCAGGCCGAGGATCACCGCCAGCAGGCCGACCACCACCACCAGACGCCCGGCCACCGCCGCGACTGCGTCGTAAGCTTCGCCAAGAATCCAGCCCGGCGCCAGGAACAGCACCGCCCAGGAGATGCTGGCGATGCCGCTGGCCTGCACGTAACGGCTGGCGGGCATCTTCATCATGCCGGCGATGGCCGGCACGAACGGTCGGATCGCGCCCACGTAGCGTGCGATCAGGATGCTCTTGAAGGCATTGCGGCGGAACAGGTTCTCACCGCGGTCGAGCAGCTGCGGGTAGCGGCTGAACGGCCACACGCCGCGCAGGCGGTCACCCCAGCGGCGGCCGATCCAGTAGCTGATGCCATCACCGGCGAACGCGCCCAGTGCCGCTGCCGCCACCGCGTACGGCCCGGAGATCTGGCCCAGGCCGATGAACACGCCCACCGCGAACAGCAGCGGCAGCGCCGGCACGATGGCGCCAAGAATGATCACCGCATCGCAGAAGGCGATGAGGAAGATAACGGCACCCGCCAGCACGGGGTGAGCGGCAATCCACGCGAGCGTGGCGTCGATCCATGAAGAGTCCATTGCCCGATTATAGGGGCGTGAAGGTGACTGGTTCCCAGCCGCTTCGTGACCGTTTGCAACCGTCGCCATCGCCTAGAATGGGCCCATGCCGCATTCGCCAGACGCTCCACCGCACGCATTGAAGGCCGACAGCTTCGGCCAGATCCTTCTTGTGAAAGGGCCCGATGGCCCCTTCGTGCGCCGTGATCTGGGCGCCACGCCGCTGTGGCTGCGGCTGCCGGCCTGGTGGCTGGCCCGCCGCGAAGCACGCGCGCTGCGCCACATCCACGGCATGGCCGATGTGCCGCAGCTGCTGGCGTGGGATGGCCGTCATCTCGACCGCAGCTTCATGGCCGGCGATGCCATGTACCAGCGCCCGCCGCGTGGCGATCTGGCCTGGTTCCGCTCGGCGCGTCGGCTGCTGCAGCAGCTGCACCGCAATGGCGTGGCCCACAACGATCTGGCCAAGGAAGCCAACTGGCTGGTCACCGAAGACGGTCGTCCAGCGCTGATCGACTTCCAGCTGGCGGTGATCGGCAACCCGCGCTCGCGCTGGATGCGGCTGCTGGCCCGCGAGGACCTGCGCCACCTGCTCAAGCACAAGCGCATGTATTGCCGCGAGTCGCTCACCCCGGTGGAGAAGCGGTTGCTCAAGCGCACCTCGTGGGTGCGCGAACTGTGGTTTGCTACCGGCAAGCCGGTCTATCGCTTCGTCACCCGCCGCATCCTGCATTGGGAAGACAACGAAGGGCAGGGGCCGAAGCCGTGAGCAGTGCGTCCGTCGTGAGCAGGCCGCCAACTGCCTGCAGTGTGCTGCGTGCGCAGTTGCCCGGTGCCGACTTCGTGCACGCCTGCCAGGCGACGACCCGTCGCGATGGGCGCTCGGCCTTGCAGGCCTATCGCGATATGGCGGCGACCATTCCCGGCTGGTTCGATGGGCTGATGGCGCTGCGCAATCGCGGCATGCGCCTGCTCGGCATGAAGCACCTGGGCTCGTTGCGTGCGGTGCAGGTTGTTGAGGATCCGCAACCCGGCCAGCGGCTGGGCATCTTCACCCTGCAGTCGCTGGACGACGATGCCATCGTGCTGGAAGACGACGACCGCCATCTTCGCGTGCAGCTGGCGCTGCAGTGGCAGGGTGACCTGCTGGAGGTGGCGACGGTGGTGCATACGCACAACGCGTTCGGGCGCGTGTACATGCTGCCGGTTGCGCCCGTGCATCGGCTGATCGTGCCGCATCTGCTGGAGAAGCAGGTGCGGTTGTACCGGTAGATCCACGCCATGCGTGGGTGCTGTTCGCAATTCAATGATTGCGCACAGACGCCAGATAATTGGCGCTGAGAACATCTTTCATCTGCTCGTGGTACTCACCTAGAATCGAGAGCGAGAGAGTCGCATGGAAGCGTCGTCGCGCCGCCCTTGCGCGGGCTCGCATGCGGACGCGAGGGGAATGCTGTGAGTCGATTTTCTGCTTGGCAGTACCGCGCTGTTGCGGTACTGGTGCTGTGTGTGGGTGCGGGAACGGTCTCGGCGGTCCAGCCGTATCAGGAGAATCGCAAGCTCATCGAGTCCGCGCAGAATCTGACCGCGCTGAAGGACGATCTCTTTGGTGAGAGTGTCAGCCTCTACAACGGCAAGACCGCATTTGCCGTGACCGATGTCAGCCTTCCCGGCAACAACGCACTGCCTGTGCAGATGCGGCGTCGCTTCAGCGTCGAGATGGATCTGGTGGGGGCTGGAAACTTCAACGCCAACATCGAGGGAACCGGCGGAAAGGTGAGATGATGATTGATTCTGATGAATTGGCTGATGTGGCGAAAACTATTGCTTGGTACAAGAGCAATTTCTTCGAAGGCTGTGAAGAGGACTTTGTTGCAGACTTTATGGTTTTTTGTTGGCAGGCGGTTGATCCCGGTCGCGTCGCTTCCCTGGATTTGGATGACGAAACTGTAGATGCATGTGCCAATATGCTCTCTGAGTTGAAGCTCTTCGTTGATGAGAAACGCGGGAAATGGGGGGTGGCTGGTTTCTGGAGGCGCTACATCGATTGGGCGGATTACGCCATAGATTTTCCGCTTGATGAGTGCAGGCGATTCATGCGAGAGACTGTTGGTTATCTTGAGCCCTCATTTTTCGTATTTACGGCCACCGGTGGTGCCGAGATGAGGTCCGAGGCAATGGCGATTTTTGCCGAGTACTCACAGTCCGGCAAGGCGCGGGCTACCTATGTTAGATCGGTAATTGAAAGCCGGTTGGCGACTGAATCATTCTATCGACGATCCCTTTGATTCTCTCCGTCGCGAAATATGAGGTACTGCCGCTCTGGTCGTCGTTCGGCTTTTGGTCAGGGGAAAGCCAATATCCACGGTCCGCTCGGTCGATGTCGCCGGGCATGGCCCGGCGACCACAGCATCGCGACGCTCAACGCCTTACGGCGTCGCCGGCACCACCTGCTGGCCGATGAAGTTGCGCTTGGCATCGAAGTCATAGGCGATCTGCAACTGCCCCACATCCGGGCAGGCGTGGCAGTCGCGCAGCGGCGTGCGGTACAGCAGGCGGATGCCGCCGTTATCCAATGGCGAAGCGCCGGCCGACTGTGCCGGCGCGAACGGCGTGGCCTGCGGGCTGGCCTTCAGCAGTTCCTGCACGGTCGGGTCGGCACGCAGGGTGTCGTCCAACTGCACGGCATCCACGTCGATGCGCTTGCCGCTGGCATCGACCAGTCGCGTGCCCTCGTTGGTATTGGCGCGGAAGGGATACTCGACCGTGGCAATGCCCAGCCCTTCGTTCTCGTGCCAGGCGGTCACATAGGCCAGCTCACCGCCGCTGGACAACTGCTCGGCGGCAGTGATGGCATCGGTGCTGGCGCCACCCGCGCGCATCGCATCGCGCAGGCAATCACGGGTCGCAGCATTCTCGCCCTGGCGGCAGGCGTTGAGGTCGCCATCCCAGACCACCGCCTCGCTCCAGCGCATCTTGCCGTCGGCGGCGGCCTTCTCCGCGCTGGGCGCGTCACCGGCGGGCGGCTCCTTTCCGGGTTCCGGCGAACGGCCCTGGCAGGCAGTCAGCAGGGCAAGCCCCAGGGCAGGCAGCAACAGGCGGGAACGGCGCATGGCGTGGACCTCGTGCGTTGTCTGGAGGCCTGAGTATCGTCAAGGCCGGGTGAACTCCGCGTCGGCGCGGCATACTAGCGGCTCATTGCATACGCTGGAGTGTGGAACGTGGGCAGTCTGCAGGGCAAAACCCTTTTCATCACCGGTGCCTCGCGTGGCATCGGCCTGGCCATCGCACTGCGCGCCGCGCGCGACGGCGCCAACGTGGCCATCGCGGCCAAGTCGTCGGTGCCGAATCCGAAACTGCCGGGCACCATCCACAGCGCTGCCGAAGCGGTAACGGCGGCCGGCGGCCAGGGCCTGGCCCTGAAGTGCGACATCCGCGAGGAAGAGCAGGTGCAGGCGGCGGTGGCGGCCACGGTCGATACCTTCGGTGGCATCGACATCCTGATCAACAACGCCAGCGCGATCTGGTTGCGCGGCACGCTGGATACGCCGATGAAGCGTTTCGACCTGATGCAGCAGGTCAACTCACGCGGCAGCTTCCTGTGCGCGCAGGCCTGCCTGCCGTACCTGCAGCAGGCGCCGAATCCGCACATCCTGACCCTGGCACCGCCGCCGAGCCTGGCGCCGAAGTGGTGGGCACCGCACACCGGCTACACGCTGGCGAAGATGGGCATGAGCTTCGTCACCCTGGGCCTGGCCGCAGAATTCGGTCCGCAGGGCGTGGCGGTGAATGCGCTGTGGCCGCGCACGGTGATCGCCACCGATGCGATCAACATGATTCCGGGCGTGGATGCGGCCGGCTGCCGCACGCCACAGATCATGGCCGATGCCGCCCATGCGGTGCTGGTGCGCGAAGCGGCCGGCTTCCACGGCCAGTTCCTGATCGACGATGAAGTGCTGGCGCAGGCCGGTGTCACCGATCTTTCCGGCTATGCAGTGGATCCGTCGCGCGCGTTGTTGCCGGACCTGTTCCTGGATTGACCGCGCGTCGCCGGAAGAGGCCGAGGGCTGCGACCCTCGGCCTGCTGCGCTAGAATGCGTGGCTGTAATCGTTTTCAACAAGGATGTGAGCACATGTCACGCACTCTTTCCGTCGCGGCGCTGGCCGCTTCGCTGTCGTTGATCCTGACCGCCTGCGGTGGCAAGGCCCCCGCAGCTGCAGGCGGCGCCGCTGCCTCCGGCACGCCGGAGGCCAGCGCGGCCCCGTCCGATACACAGCAGCAGTTGACCGCCAAGCTCAACGCCTACATCGGCTGCTTCAACGCGCTGGATTCGAAAACCCACGGCAGCATCCAGTCCTACACGCGCTGGATCAAGGATGTCGACGCTGGCCCGACCGGACGCGAGACGCACGTTTACGGTCCGTTCGAGATCAGCGGCTACGACATGAAGCAGTGCGACGCTCCGGTGACCGAGGCGATTGCTGCCAAGCCGGCGCTGGCCGATCTGGATGCCGCTGCAGGCCATTACCAGCAGGCGCTGAAGGCGCTGGTGCCGCTCAGCAAGGACGCGCATGACTACTACGATCGCCAGGACTACGAAGACGACCAGTTCGCCAAGGGCAAGCAGCTGCACGCGCCCTTGATGGCCGCTTTCAAGGATTTCGTGGCTGCCAGCGAAACGTTCAATGCCGAGCTGGAGCGCCAGAACGATGCTGCCCAACGCGAGCAGCTCAAGGTTCTGGAGCAGGCCGAGGGGCGCACGCGCGAGTACTACCGTCTGGCGATGATGCTGGAAGCCAAGGCCATCATGGATCTGATGAGCGAGGATGATTTCGATCAGGCCAAGGCCCGCGAACGCCTGGATGCCTTCAACCGCATTTCCGATGAAGCGCACGCCAAGGTTGCCGACCAGGAACCGGGCAAGTCGGACTGGGAAGGCTTCGAACGAGGGGCCGAGAATTTCCGGCGCGAAGGCAAGGAGCGGCTGCAGCGCGTCAGCGAGAAGAAGCCTTACACCGATTTCGAACGACGCATGCTTGATTCGCCGTCGATGGCGCCGCGTGGCTCTGCCAACAAGCTGATGCAGGAATACAACACGCTCGTTTTCCAGAGCAACCGCCAGTAGCGCTCCCGCTCATCGCGTGATCAGCGAGCGCCGGTGTACATCGCCGGCGCCCGCATCAATGACTGAACGCATCCGGCAGCTGGCCACCACACTTGCGGCAATGGCGCGCATCCGGCTCGTGCCCTTCCAGTCCACACTCCGGGCAGCCACGTGCATCACGACGCGCGGCCAGCTCGGCTTCGCGCATGGTGCTGGCCAGTTCGGCGGTGTAGATGCCGGTGGGCACGGCGATGATGCTGTAGCCGATCAGGATCAGTACCGAGGTGACGAAGCGGCCGAGCACGGTCTGCGGCACGATGTCGCCAAAGCCGACCGTGGCCATGGTCACCACCGCCCAGTACATGCTGGCCGGGATGTTGGTGAAGCCGTGTTCGGGGCCCTCGATCACGTACATCAGTGCGCCGGCGATGATGGTGATGGTGATCACCGTGAACAGGAACACCAGCACCTTGCGCCGGCTGCGCCACAGCGACGTCATCAACACGCCGCTTTCCTCGATGTAGCGGGTCAGCTTGAGGATGCGGAACACGCGCAGGATGCGCAGCGCGCGCACCACCAGCAGGCTCTGCGCGCCGGGGATGAACATCGACAGGTAGGCGGGCAGGATCGACAGCAGGTCGATGATGCCCCAGATGCTCACCGCGTAACGCAGCGGGCGCTTGACCACCGCCAGCCGCAGCAGGTACTCGGCGGTGAAGATGATCGTGAAGCCCCATTCCAGGATGTACAGGCCGGTGGACCATTCGGCATGCAGGTGCTGCACGCTGTCGATCATCACCACCAGGATGCTGGCGATGATCGCCACCACCAGGATCAGGTCGAAATTGCGCGAGGGCCGCGAGTCATGGCGGTAGATGATGTCGAACCACCGACGGCGCCAGCCGGTCTCGGTGGCGGGGTTCAGCTGGGGGGCGGAAAACGGTCGCATGGGCGCATTGTGCCGCAGGGGTTCCGGCGCGAGAATGGGGATTCCTGAACCCTGTCGACTGCCATGACCGCCGCTACCGATCCGCTGATCTCCCTTTCGCACTATTACCTGCCGGTCTACAAGCCCCGCCAGGTGGTACTGGAGCGAGGCCAGGGCGCCCGCGTGTGGGACAGCCAGGGCCGTGAGTTCATCGACCTGGCTGCCGGCATCGCCGTGTGCGGCCTGGGCCACAACGACCCGGACCTGGTGGCCGCGCTGGTCGAGCAGGCCGGCAAGCTCTGGCACACCAGCAACGTGTTCTACAGCGCGCCGCCGCTGCACCTGGCCGAGGAGCTGGTGAAGGCCAGCCGCTTCGCCGAGCGCGTGTTCCTGTGCAATTCCGGCGCCGAAGCCAATGAAGTGGCGATCAAGATGGTCCGCAAGTGGGCCTCCAGCCAGGGGCGTCCGGCCGACAAGCGGGTGATCATCACCTTCCGCGGCAGCTTCCACGGCCGCACCATGGGCGCGGTGACCGCCACCGCTCAGCCGAAGTACCAGGAAGGCTACGAGCCGCTGCCCGGTGGCTTCCGCTACATCGATTTCAACGATGAGGTGCAGCTGGAAACCGCGATGGCTGCCGGCGACGTGGCCGCAGTGATGCTGGAGCCGATCCAGGGCGAGGGCGGCGTGATGCCGGCCAAATCCGGTTTCCTCAAGCGCGTGCGCGAGCTGTGCGACCAGCACAACGCGCTGCTGGTGCTGGACGAGATCCAGGCCGGCATGGGCCGTACCGGTACGCTGTTCGCGCACTGGCAGGACGACGTGGTGCCGGACATGGTCACCCTGGCCAAGGCACTGGGTGGTGGCTTCCCGATCGGCGCGATGCTGGCCGGCCCGAAGGTGGCCGAGACCATGCAGTTCGGTGCGCATGGCACCACCTTTGGCGGCAACCCGCTGGCTGCTGCGGTGGCCCGCGTGGCACTGCGCAAGCTGGCCTCGGCGGAGATCGCCGCCAATGTCAGCCGCCAGTCAAAGGCACTGCGCGATGGCTTTGCCCGCATCAATGACGAGTTCGGCGTGTTCAGCGACGTGCGCGGCCGTGGCCTGATGCTGGGCGCGGTGCTGAGCAAGGACTTCGCCGGCCAGGCCGGGGCGATCCTCGACCATGCCGCCGAGCAGGGCCTGCTGACCCTGCAGGCCGGCCCGGATGTACTGCGCTTCGTGCCGTCGCTGAACATCACCGACGAAGAAGTGGCCGAAGGCCTGAAGCGCCTGCGCGCGGCGATTGCCGCGTTCATCGCCGCGCGCTGAAGCCATGGCGCTGGGATCGGATCCCTCTCCTGCGGAGAGGGCTCTGACCCCGATCAGCTCACCGCGTAACGCTTCAACACCTTGCCCAATCCCCGGCCATCGCGCACGGTTTCCGCGTGCAGGCCGGCGGCGCGTGCGCCGCGCACGTTGGCGAACAGGTCATCGACGAACAGCGTGCGCGCAGGTGCCACGCCGAGCGCTTCCAGCGTACGCAGGAATACCGCAGGCGCCGGTTTGCGCAGACCGAAATCCGCGCTGCAGAACACGCGGCCCTGCAGGGCAGGGAACAGTTCCGGTAGCAGGGTGGGCAAGGCCTGCTGCATCAGTGCGCCATTGTTGGTCAGCACCGCCATCGGCAGCTGCAGTGTCTGCAGCCGCTGCAGCACGGCCGGCTGTGGATGGCTGGCGGCCTGTCGCGCCGCGATCCAGGTGTGCACATCAACGGTGCGGCCCAGCTGTTTGCTCAGCTGCGCCAGATAGGCCGGGCCATCCAGCGTGCCATTGTCATGCGCCGCTTCCAGCCCGCTGTCGTACAGTGCGGCCTGCACGGTTTCCGGCGCGACATCCAGCGCCTCCGCCAGGTGCAGCACACGCTGCGTGCGCTGGTACTGCACCAGAACGCCATCCACATCCAGCAGCAACAGGTCGATCCGCATTGGTCGAGCATGCCATTGCAGTGAACACGCGGGAAACCCTGGAGTGGGCATGCGACAGACGGTCGCAGACGGCGCCGCAGGGGCCTGCCTAGAATGGCGCCTAGATCCGCAGGAGATGCAACGATGAAGGCTTGGATGGTGGCAGTGGGACTGGGCGCGCTGATGCTTGCGCCGTCGGCGATGGCGCGGGTATGTGCGGTCAGCATCGACAGCACCGACCAGATGAGCTTCAGCAGCCGCGAGATCAAGGTGGCGGCCGACTGCACCGCCGTGGATCTGACCCTGCGCCACACCGGCAAGCTGGCCACTACCGCGATGGGCCACAACTGGGTACTGACCCGCAGCGCAGATTACCAGCCGGTAGCGATGGCCGGCATGCGCATGACCCTGGCCGACAGCTACCTGCCGAAGGCCGACAAGCGCGTGCTGGCGCACACCAAGGTGATCGGCGGCGGCGAGACCACGCGCGTGCGCTTTTCCACCCAGGGCCTGCAGAAGGGTGGCGACTACACCTTCTTCTGCTCGTTCCCCGGCCACTTCGCGATGATGAAGGGCAAATTCGTGTTCGGTTGATGCCGCCTGTAGAGTCGAGCCATGCTCGACTGCTCCGTGCCAACCAAGGTTGGCACCTACCAGATGCAACAGTGCCAACCAAGGTTGGCACCCACCAGAGCGGGATCAGCCCTTGGCGGCCTTGAACGCCACGCGTGCAGCGGCGAGGGTGGCCTCGATCACCGCATCGTCGTGGGCGCTGGACAGGAAGCCGGCTTCGTACGCCGACGGTGCCAGGAACACGCCCTGCTCCAGCATCGCGTGGAAGAAGCGATTGAACGCCGGAATGTCACAGGCGGTGGCCTGCGCATAGGTCTCCACCTTCTCACTGGTGAAGAACAGGCCGAACATTGCGCCCACGCGGGTGGTGGTTACGGCTACGCCGGCTTCGGCGGCGGCCGCCTCCAGGCCGGCACACAGGCGCGCGGTGCGCTCGGCCAGATCGGCGTGGAAACCCGGTTGCTGGATCAGCTCCAGCATCGCCAGGCCAGCGGCCATCGCCACCGGGTTGCCGCTCAGCGTACCGGCCTGGTAGATCGGGCCGGCTGGTGCGATCTGCTGCATCAGCTCGCGACGGCCGCCGTAGGCGCCCACCGGCATGCCACCGCCGATGATCTTGCCGAAGGTGGTCAGGTCCGGGGTGATGCCGTAGTGCGCCTGTGCACCGCCAAGGGCAACGCGGAAGCCGGTCATCACTTCGTCGAAGATCAGCAGCGCGCCATGCTTCGTGCACAGGTCGCGCAGGTGCTGCAGGTAGCCTTCGCGTGGCGGAATGCAGTTGGCGTTGCCGACCACCGGCTCGATGATCAGGCCGGCGATGTCATCGCCCTGCTGCTCGAACAGTGCAGTGGCCGCTTCGAAGTCGTTGTAGGGCAGGGTCAGGGTCAGTTCGCTCAGGCCGGCCGGGACGCCCGGCGAGGTCGGCACGCCCAGGGTCAGCATGCCGCTGCCGGCCTTGACCAGGAACGAGTCACCGTGGCCGTGGTAGCAGCCTTCGAACTTGACGATGCGGTTGCGGCCGGTGGCGCCGCGCGCCAGGCGGATCGCCGACAGCGTGGCTTCGGTGCCGGAGTTGACCATGCGCACCATCTCGCATGACGGCACCAGTCGGGTGATGGTCTCGGCCATGGTCACTTCGGCCGCGCACGGCGCGCCGAACGACAGGCCGTTGTCGATCGCCTTCTTCACCGCCTGGCGCACGGCCGGATGGTTGTGGCCGACGATCATCGGGCCCCAGGAACCGACATAGTCGATGTAGCAGTTGCCGTCGACGTCGTACAGGTAGGCGCCGTCGGCACGCTCGACGAAGAACGGTTCGCCACCGACCGACTTGAACGCGCGTACCGGCGAATTGACGCCGCCCGGCAGCAGCTGCTGGGCGCGGGAGAACAGGGCGTGGGACTGGTCGTGGTTCATGCGGATTTCCTGGGCATTACGCGAACTGGGCGAGGTAGGCGCGCTGGACCGCGACCGGGTCTTCGGCGGCGAACACGCTGCTGACCACGGCGACCAGATCGGCGCCGGCGTCGATGATGGGACCGACATTGTCCGGCGTCAGGCCGCCGATCGCCACCCGCGGCACGCCCAGTGCGGCGCTTTGCCGCAGCAGGTCGGTATGGGCGCGGCTGGTGGTGATCTTGGTGGTGGTCGGGAAGAACGCGCCGAAGGCCACGTAGCTGGCGCCGGCGGCCACGGCCTGCTCGGCATTGGCCAGCTGGTCGTAGCAGGAGGCGCCGATGATGGCCTCGGCACCAAGCAGCGCGCGCGCGTTGGGGATGTCACAGTCGGTGCCGCCCAGATGCACGCCGGCGGCGCCGACCGTCTTGGCCAGCACCGGGTCGTCGTTGACGATCAGCGGCACGCGGTGTTCCGCGCACAGCGCCTGCAGGGCGGTGGCCTGCTCCCGCCGCAGCGCGCCGCTGGCGGTCTTGTTGCGGTACTGCAGCCAGGTGGCGCCCGTGGCCAGCAGCGGCGCGGTGCGGGCCAGCAGGCGTGCGGTATCGGGCTCGTCCGGGGTGATCAGGTAGACGCCGCGGGGCGCCGGGGAAGCAGAAGTCATCGATGGCTACCGGTGAGTGGACCGCGATGGGACAATGGCGGCCCGTGAATCCAGCCCTGATTATCCGATGAGCGATGCCACCCCCACCACCTTGCGCACTTGGATGTGCGTGGTCTGCGGCTTCCTTTACAGCGAAGCGGAAGGCTTGCCGGAGGAGGGCATCGCGCCGGGGACGCGCTGGGAGGACATTCCCGAGACCTGGACCTGCCCGGACTGCGGGGTGACCAAGGCTGATTTCGAGATGGTCGAGGTCGATTGATGGCGGGGCCTGCAGGCCCTTCTGTGGGTGTGGACCGTTGGTCCACACACCGGACACCCTCAATGCAGCCGCGGCATCGGCCCGCCGAGGTCGATCAGCTTCTCGCGCAGCCACTGCGCATCGCTGGCCTCGGGATTGCGCTTCAGGTACTGCCCCAGGTCGTGGCGGGCGCCGGCCAGGTACTCCAGCTGCAGGTAGGCCAGGCCGCGGTCGCGCAGCGCGTCGTCCTGCTCGGGGGCCAGTTTCAGCAGGCGGTCGGCACTGCGTGCAGCGCGGTCCCATTCGCCTGCTTCGGCATACACGCCGTGCAGGTTGCGCAGCATGCGCATCAGGATCGCGCGCGCTGGCGCCGGGTCGAGGATCTGCGCCAGCACCTGGTCGTCGGGCATCTGCCCGCCCAGGTGTGACTTGGCCCGCTCGCGCAGTTCGTCCACGTCCAGCGGGCGGCCGCCATTGAACGGGTCCATCACCAGCACACCGTCGTCCACCGGCAGGCGCACCAGGAAGTGGCCAGGGAAGGACACGCCGTCGAGCGGAATGCCCAGCCGGCGCGCGACTTCCATCTGCACCAGTGCCAGCGAGATCGGGTTGCCCAGGCGGCGCTCGAATACCTGGTTGAGGTAGCTGTTGCGCGGGTCGTAGTACTCGTCGTGGTCGCCGCTGTAGCCCAGTTCGTCGAACAGGTGGCGGTTGATCGCCGCCATCTTCAACGGGCTGTTGTCGATGCTGTCCACTTCCGAACGGAGGTGGTCGACATGGCTCTGGATCAGCGCGTCGTAGGTGGACGGCTGCAGATCGGGGTATTCATCGCGCGCGATCAGCAGCGCGGTCGGCAACAGTGGCAGCGCCTCGTCTTCGAGGTCGGCCAGTGCATCCCAGTCGGGGAGTGAGATCTGGTCCTGCATGACCACAGACTGGCGTCATTCGCAGGCGGTTTCAAGCGGTGCCGCGTGAAAAATTCAGGGGTCAGATCCCTTTCGCGTGCGAAAGGGATCTGACCCCTGCAGGGTTGCCGGCCAGCGGCCGGCACTACCGCGGGTGCCGGCCGCTGGCCGGTCGCATCGTTTACTTCTCGATGCCCGGGCCGAAGGTCAGCTGGGTTCCGTCCTTCAGCTTGAGCTTCTCGGCCTGGCCGGCGTTGAGCTCCAGCACATAGCGCGCCGGGCCGCCGCTGGGGTAGGGCGGGCACATGTCGCCGGCCGAGCACGGCGGCACATCGCGCTGCTGGCTGACCAGCTTGCGCTGGCTGTCGAAGTACAGGATGTCCAGTGCGATCTTGGTGTTCTTCATCCAGTACGCCTGCATTTCTTCGCGGTCGTGGATGAACAGCATGCCGTGGTCGGCCGACATCTGGTCGCGGAACATCAGCCCGCGCGCGCGGGTTTCATCGTTGGTGGCCAGCTCAACCTGGTAGCGGGCGCCATCCAGCTCGACCCAGTGGCGGGCCGCGTCGGTGGCACAGCCGGTCAGGGCCAGCAGCGGAAGCATCAGCAGCGAACGCAACAGCGACATCGTCAGGATCCTTCGGAAGGGTCAGAGCACGACCGGCGGCTCGCCGCCGACGATCACCACATCGGCGCGACGGCGCGCGAACAGGCCGACGCAGACCACGCCCGGCAGCTGGTTGAGCTCGCGCTCCAGCTTTTCCGGATCGGTGATCTGCAGGTTGTGGATGTCCAGGATCTGGTTGCCGTTGTCGGTGACCACGCCTTCGCGCCAGGTCGGCTGGCCGCCGGTCATGTCGCGGATCTGGCGGGCGACCAGGCTGCGCGCCATCGGGATCACTTCCACCGGCAGCGGGAACTTGCCCAGCACCGGCACCTGCTTGCTCGGGTCGACGATGCAGATGAAGCGCTCGCTGGCCTCGGCGATGATCTTCTCGCGGGTCAGCGCGGCGCCGCCGCCCTTGATCAGGCACTTGTTGGCATCGCACTCATCGGCGCCGTCCACGTACAGTGACAGGTTGCCGCTGTGGTTCAGCTCGATCACTTCGATGCCATGCTGCTTCAGGCGCGCGGTGCTCTGCTCGGAGCTGGACACGGCACCCTTGATGCGGTGCTGGATGCGGGCCAGGGCATCGATGAAATAGGCGACGGTGGAACCGGTGCCGACACCGACGATCATGCCGTCTTCTACGTACTCGATGGCTTTCTCGGCGGCCAGGCGCTTGGCTTCGGACATGGGAGAACTCTCAGGCAGGGAATCAGGATTTCTTTTCCAGCGACAGCAGCAGCTTCCACTGCGCAGCCGTCACCGGGAACACCGACAGGCGGTTGCCCTTGGCAACCAGCGGGAAGCCCTCGCCAAGTTCTTCGGCGTGCAGCTTGATCTCGTCCAGCGCGATCACCTGCTTGAGCTTGCGGTCGAAGGCCACGTCCACCAGCATCCAGCGCGGGTTCTCGCGCGTGCTCTTGGGGTCGTGGTAGTCGGATTTCGGGTCGAACTGGGTGTCGTCCGGATAGGCCGGGCTGGCCACCGTGGCCAGGCCGACGATGCCGGGCACCTTGGTATTGGAGTGGTAGAACAGGATGCCGTCGCCCACCTGCATGCCATCGCGCATGAAATTGCGCGCCTGGTAGTTGCGCACCCCGTTCCAGGGTTCGACCTTGACCTTGGCCAGGTCATCGATGGAGAAGGCGTCCGGTTCGGACTTCATCAGCCAGTAGCGCTTGCGGGCGGTCATGCGTTCACGGGGGCAGCGGAGGGGAGCAGGGTGCCGTCTTCGGTGCAGATCGCATCCACCGGTACGTCCCACGACGCCACCGGCAAGGACTCGACCTGCTGCACCGCGAATGCAGCACCGACCAGCCAGGGCGGCGCCGGCCGGTCGTGGCGGAAGGCGAAGCTGCGATCATACCAGCCGCCCCCCATGCCCAGCCGCCGGCACTGTGTGTCGAAGCCCACCAGCGGGGTCACGACCAACGCCATCTGCGCCGGTTCCAGGGTGTCTTCCACGGCTACGTCCGGCTCGGGAATGCCATAGCGGTTGCTGGTCAGCGGCTGCCCGGGCCGCCACGGCGCGAAGCGCAGCACCTCGCCAGCCAGCACTGGCAGGCAGTAGGTGAGTCCTTCGGGCAGTTGCAGCTGCCAGCGGTGCAGGGCGATTTCGCCATCCAGCGCCCAGTAGCCGGCCACGGCGCCTTCGCGCGGGGCGAATGGGAGGGCCAGCAGGGCATCGGCAAGCGATTCAGCGGCGGCGATGCGCTCAGCGGCGGAAAGGTCGCGGCGGCGTTGCCGCAGGTCGTGGCGCAGGGCCTGGCGCGGGTCGGTCATGGCAGCGTGCGGCAAGGATCAGTCGCCATTGTGCCGGAAAGAACAAGGGCGACGCCCGAAGACGCCGCCCTTGCTGGAATATTGCATTCTCCGCAATGTCGATGCATGCGAAACGACCTTGAACCCGGGGGCTCAAGTGGGAACGCTGGAGAACCATCGGGCTTCCCGCTACAAGGCGGACCTGCACTCCCGGCGCTGTCGCGCTCCCGGTGTCGTTCTTAAGGGACAAGGCGAATGTTTGCACATGCCGTCGAGTACCGCAGAGAACGCGTGGCCATTATAGCCAGCACGCAGGATCTGGATAGGCCGTTCGTCGGCAACAGTCCGTGCCAATTCAGATATGAGAAAAGGGGACGGAGGGGATTAAGACGTTTCCAGCACGGAAGGGGCGAATGCGCCTTGATTCCCTCCGTCCCCTCTTCTACGGGGTGCCGTCGATCGCGCGGTCCAGGCGCCGGTTCAGGTCGGCCAGCGTCTGCTGCAGCGCCACCGCCTGGCGGGCGTTCTCATCGCGCAGCAACTGCAGTTCGTGGGCCAGGTTCAACGCCGCCAGCACGGCGACGCGGTCGACCGCAGCCATGCGGTTGCTGCCGCGGATTTCGCGCATGCGCGCATCGAGCAGGCGCGCGGCCGCCATCAGGCTGTCGCGTTCATCGCCGCCGACACCCACGGTGTATTCACGATCGAGGATGCGGACACTGACCGGTTCGGCGCTCATGTGTGCTGCTCCAGGGATTTGAGCCGGCTGATCATTGCTTCCACCCGCGAGCGTGCCTGCTCGTTCTTGGCCAGCAGCGTGGAACGCTCGGCCACCAGCTGTTCCTGCTGGTGGCGCAGGCTGCGGTTCTCCTCGGCCAGGCGCTGGTTGCGTTCAAGCAACGCTTCCACGCGGGCAGCGAAGTCCTGCAGCTGGGCAAGGGGATCGGCGGGTTCCATGCGGGCACGATAGGCAAGCCGGGTAAGGGCGGTCAAGCGTTGTCGCAGCAAGGCCTGACGGTCGCAGAGCGGATGCCGTCGGGTTGCTACACTACCGGGTCTCACGGGCGCGCGCGTGCGCGCCCCGGGTTTCCTTTCCGAACGAGCCGCACGATGACCGAACTTCCCTCCGTCGACGACGTTACCCGCGCCAGCCAGGAACTGGGCCTGGGCGCCACCGCTGCCGAGCTGCACGGCGCACTGTGCGGCTGGCTGGCCGCCGGCGGTGCCCCCGGCAATGATTGGCCGGCGCGTGTGCTGGCCGACGACAACCTGCCGCCGGTGGCCGCCGACAGCGTGCTGGGGCAGCTGCTGCAGGTCACCATCAAGCAACTGGAAGACCGCGATTTCGCCTTCGAACTGCTGCTGACCGACGGCGACGACGTGTCCGCGCAGGCCGATGCCATGTTCAGCTGGACCCGTTCCTTCCTGGGCGGCTTCGGCCTGGGCAGCGGCGGCCGCCGTCCGACCCTGTCCGAAGAGGGCGAAGAAGCGCTGACCGACATGGCCAGCCTGGCGCGTGCCTCCAGCGAGGATTTCGAGGCGGGTGGTGACGATGACGACGAAGCCCTGTCGGAGATCGAGGAATTCATCCGCGTGGCGGTACTGCTGCTGCACGGTGACGTGGTGCTGGCCTCGCGCCATCGGCAGCGCCTGAACTGATGGACATCAAGCAGCGCACCGGCATCGCGGCCGGCGAATACAAGCGTCGCCGCCGCCAGCTGATGGACATGGCCGGCGAAGACGCGATCCTGGTGCTTCCCGCCGCCGCCGAGAAGGTGCGCAGCCTCGATACCCATTACCCGTTCCGGCAGGATTCGGACTTCCAGTACCTGAGCGGCTTCCCGGAACCGGAGGCGGTGCTGGTGCTGATCCCGGGCCGCCGCCACGGCGAGGCCATCCTGTTCTGCCGCGAGCGCGATGCCGAACGCGAGGCCTGGGATGGCAGCCGCGCCGGCCAGGAAGGTGCGGTGGCGCAGTACGGGATGGACGATGCGTACCCGATCGACGATCTGGACGACATCCTGCCAGGCCTGCTGGAAGGTCGTTCGCGCGTCTACTACCACTTCGGCCGCGACGCCGATTTCGACCTGAAGCTGATCGGCTGGGTCAACCGCGTGCGTTCGCAGGTGCGCCACGGCGCGCAGCCGCCGCATGAGTTCCTGGAGCTGGGTCACCTGCTGCACGAGCAGCGCCTGTTCAAGTCCGGTGCTGAAGTGGCGCTGATGCACCACGCCGCGCAGATCAGCGTGCGTGCACATCTGGCGGCGATGAAAGCGGCGAAGGCCGGCATCCACGAATACGAACTGCAGGCCGAACTGGAACGCGTGTTCCGCGCCAACGATGCCGTGCCGGCCTACTGCAGCATCGTCGGTGCCGGCCGCAACGGCTGCATCCTGCATTACCGCGACAACAACGCCCGTTCGCGTGATGGCGAGCTGGTGCTGATCGACGCCGGCGCCGAATACCGCGGCTATGCCAGCGACATCACCCGCACGTTCCCGGTGAATGGCCGCTTCAGCGCCGAGCAGCGCGCGCTGCACGACCTGGTCGGTGACGCGCAGGCCGCGGCACTGGCCCAGGCCAAGCCGGGCGTGCCGTACGAGGCCGGCCACCTGGCTGCGGTGCAGACCCTGACCGAAGGCCTGCTGCGGCTGGGGCTGCTGAAGGGCACGCTGGAAAAGAACCTGTCCGAAGGCCTGTACCAGCGCTTCTACCGGCACAAGACCGGGCACTGGATCGGGCTGGACGTGCACGACGTGGGCGATTACCGCCTGGCGGGCGATTCGCGCCTGCTGGAGCCGGGCATGGCGTTCACCATCGAGCCGGGGCTGTATGTCGGCGTGGACGACACGACGGTGGAACCGCGCTGGCGCGGTATTGGTATCCGCACCGAAGACGATGTGCTGATCACCGATGACGGCCATCGCGTGCTGACCGAAGGCCTGGCGCGCAGCGCCGACGAGATTGAAGCGGTGATGGCGGGGTAAGGGGTTTCGGCAGGGCTTGCAGCCCTGCACCTGCTGCAATCAACGGCAACTGCCAAAGCCAGAGCGGCATTCCGTGGGATGGCGGGGCGGTGTGGGTGGTCAGGACGCGCCGTAAACCCATCCGTGGGGGCTCGATGGCGCCATCCATGGCGCCAACGGTCCTGCCCACCCACACCGCCCCACCTCTGACAGATTCCTGCGGCTGTTGGTAACGGCGGTTGTTGGAACGAACGATGATTGGTAGGTGTCGACCTTGGTCGACACAGAGCGAGCGCAGCGAGCGACCCGCTTTTGCTTTTCTTTGTTCTTTTCCGCGGTTGGACGCGCGCAGGAAACTGTCAAAGGCCGGGCGGGGTGGGTTCGCGGAGGCGCCGTGAACCTATCCATCGGGGCTTGGTCGCGGCATCCATGCCGCTCACACCCCGCAAGCCCACAGTGCCCCGCCTTCGACAGGCTGACGGGGCTGTTGGTGGGTGCCGACCGTTGGTCGGCACATCTGTCAGATATCGAATGAATCATCCACGCATGGCGTGGATCTACTGGCCACTGCGGCCGTTGGAACGCGCGGCTGTTGGTAGGTGTCGACCTTGGTCGACACAGAGCAAGCGCAGCGAGCGACCCGCTTTTGCTTTTCTTTGTTCTTTTCCGTGGTTGGACGCGCGCAGAAAACTGTCAGAGGTGGGGCGGGTGGGCCATGCAGGGGCGTTGGCGCCATGGATGGCGCCATCGAGCTTACAGGGACGTACTTGCAGCGTCCCCTGCATGGCCCACCCGCCCCGCCAAGCGCGGCTTTTGACTTCAGCATCCAACCACGAGCGACTCAGCCGTTCGCCACCGCAAACTCCGGCCGCGTCAGGTTGTCCGCTTCGCCCTCGGTGCACAGCACTTCGTCTTCGATGCGGATGCCGCCATACGGACGGAAGAAATCCACGCGGTCCCAGTTGATCGCATCGCCATGGCCGGCATCCTTCACTTCATTCAACAGCATGTCGATGAAGTACAGGCCCGGTTCGATGGTCACCACCATGCCCGGTTCCAGCACGCGGGTCAGGCGCAGGTACGGGTGGCCCGCCGGGCGCTCGATGCGGCCACCCTCGTCGCTGGCCGCGAAACCGGCCACGTCGTGCACCTGCAGGCCGATCAGGTGGCCGATGCCATGCGGGAAGAACGCGGCGCTGACGCCGGTTTCCACTGCAGTCTGTGGCGAGACCTTGATCACGCCGAAGTCCTTCAGCACGCCCATCAGTGAAAGATGTGCATCCACGTGCAGCTGCTTGTAGTCAAAGCCCGGGCGCACCGCTGCGCACATCTGCTGCTGGGCCGCATCGACGGCGGCGATCATCGCGGCGAACTCGTCGTGGCCTTGCGCGGCGTAGGTGCGGGTGATGTCGCTGGCGTAGCCGTGCGCGCTGGCACCGGCATCGATCAGGAAGCTGCGCAGCGGCTGCGGTGCCTTGCGGCCCAGCTCGGTGTAATGCAGCACGGCGGCATGTTCGTTCAGCGCCACGATGTTGCCGTAGGGCAACTCGTTGGCGTCCTGGCCAACGGCCTGGCAGTAGGCCATGTGGATGCTGAACTCGTCGGCGCCGTTGCGGAACGCGGCCTCGGCGGCGCGGTGGCCGCGCACGCCCAGCACCTGCGCCTGACGCATCAGCGCGATTTCATACGGCGTCTTGCTGCCGCGATGCCACTCCAGGTAGTTCACCACCGGTGCCGGGTTGTTCGGCACGTAGTTGCCCAGCGCGCTCTGCGGCTCGCCGAGGATCGCGCAGCGCGACGGGTCGGCCGGCAGCAGCGCCAGCGCCTCTTCGGGCTTGCGGATGATGTGGATGTCGAAGTGCTCCACCCACCAGCCGCTGGGGGCGTCCGGTACCACGTGCCAGTAATCGAAGGGCTGGTGGAAGATCACCGCCGGACGCTTGCCGGGGGTGAACACGATCCAGCTGTTGGGCACGCGGGTCAGCGGCAGCCAGGCCTTGAACTGCGGATTCACCGCATACGGGTAGTCGCGATCGTCGAACACCTGGTAGTGCAGGGTGCCGCTGGGCACCACCAGGTGATCGAAGCCGCCGCGGTCCAGCGCCTGTTCGGCGCGTCGGCACAGCACGGCCAGGTGGTCGGAATACAGGGCGCCGGGGTCTTGCTGGATCATTGCGGTGGCTCGACACGGAAAACGGCCCTAGATTCTGCCGCATACCGCGAAAAACCGCTGTGCCGGAACCGGCACTCAGGCCGTCGAAACCGGTCCCTCGTCGCTGTCCTCGCCCACCCACTGGCGCAGCAGCTGCCGATGTTCGCGCGACAGGGTGAGGAATCGGAAGCCGGTCCAGCTCTGGCCGGGTGCATGTGCGGGCTCGCTCCACAGCAGGTGCACGCCCACATCGATGTCCTGCTGGCGGCCATCACCCAGTGGCAGCGGGAAGCGCAGCTGGTACAGCGCGTCCTCACGCAGCGGCGCACTGGCCAGCATCAGCATGCCGGTTTCGGAAACATTGCCGAGACGGCCGACCACGCATTCGCGCATCTGGTCGGTGACCGGGACCAGGTCCGAGACCTGGCGGCGCGGTGCGCGACGGGTGTCCTGTGGCGGCTGGGTGTTCATGCGGAGGTCTCCTGCGTGTGGCCGGCCGCCAGCGCACGCAATGCGCCAAGGCTGGCTTCCCAGGCGCGGTCGACCAGCCGGGCCTTGTCTTCGGTGACCAGCTGCGCACGGCCGGCGCTGATCTGCCGGGCCAGCGTATCCAGGTCGGTCTCGGCGATCTTCTGCCCGCGCGGATTGACGAACAGGGCGTGGCCGGTCAGCAGGCTGTACCAGGACAGGCGCTGGCGGCGCAGCGTGCCATCACCGGTATCGATGTCGAACCAGCTGCCGAACGGCAGCGTTGACAGCTGCTGGTAGGCGGCTTCTTCGGCACTGTTGCGGGGTGTTGCAGGCGCCGTGCCGGTGGGCGTGCCGGCGTGTTCGCCCAGGCGTGCACGCGCCTTCAGGCGGGCACTGAGTTCGGTACGCGAGGTGCTTTCGTCCTCGCCGCCGGGCGTGGCCAGCCTGCGCGCGACGGCGGCGGCTTCCTCGGCGTGGTAGCCGACCTGCAGCAGGGCGGCCTCGACATCGGCAGCAAGTGCGGCATCGGTGCCACCGGGGGCATCGACGGCCTGCGCGGTGATGGCAGCGATGCGCTGGGTCTGCTGCAGGCGTTCCTGCCACTGCGGTGAGTCGTCGCCATGGCGCAGGCGGGTGAGGGTCAGGGCGTCGGCCCAGGCCTGGCGCAGCAGGGTCTGCACGAAGCGCGGCGGTTCCTGCATGTCGCAGCACTGGTCGATCTGTGCGCTGGCCTGGCGCCGGGCCAGTTCCAGCCGCTCCTTGCCGCGCGCAGCCTCGACATGGCGGCGCTCGGCCAGCTCGGCGCGATGCGCCGCGGCACGCTGGTGCTGCTGCACGTCTTCATTGGCGGTGGCGAAAGCCTCCGGCGTCCGTGCGTCCTGGCCCAGCAGGCCCTGCACGCTCTGCGCCATGCGCTGCAGCAGCTGTGGGTCGACGTCATCGTCGCCCAGCCAGTTGGCGCCGACTTCGGCAATCTGGTTGAGCAGCTCGCGCGCCGGGTGCTCGTCGCGTACGAAGAAGCCCGGATCGGCCATTGCCGCACGTGCCAAGGGCACCTGCAGGCGCGCCAGCAGGGCGGCCGGCACCGGGTCGGGGCGCTGTTGCTGCTGCACCTGCTGCATCAGCATGCGCAGCAGGTCGAGGTTGTCACGGTCGTGGCTGCCCAGCTGCGCCTGCGTACCGTGCTCGCTGCGCAGCTGCGCCACGACGGCGGCCTGCAGGTCGGCAACGCCGGTGGCCGAGCTGGACTGGGCCTGCAGGCGTGCGAGCACCGCATCCACTGCCGCGCTCGGCACGGCATCGCGGTCCGCAGGGGCTGCGCTGGCATGGCGTGCCTGCTGCAGCAGCTCATGCAGCGCGCTGCCGGTGGCGGTGGTCAGGCCCGGGAGGGCCGCGCCGGTTGCGCCGCCATCCTGGAAGGCGTCCTGCACCAGGCTCGACCAGGAACCGGCGGGTGCCGATCCGTTCCAGCCGGTCAGTGGCGCCGCAGCGCGCTTTGCCGGCTGGGTGGCACGTCCTCCGCCCACCGACTGGGTGATGATCCGCCGCGTGCTCGACGAGCGCGCCAGGTAGGGGGTGTAGACCAGGCCGGGCAGCACGCCGTGCTGGGCCAGCAGAGCATTGGCGCGGTCGAGGATGTCGCCCAGGCGTTCCAGCACCTGGCGTTCGAAGCTGCGATACAGCGCTAACTGGACTTCGACGCTGAGCGCATCCTGTTCGGCGATCCGGCGCAGCATCGCGCACAGTGCCTGCGGTGCCAGTGGCAGGGTATCGGCCTCGAAGGCCGGTGCCGCGGCCAGCACGCCCAGGCGTTGGCCCAGCAGGTTCAGTGTGTTGGTCGAGCGCAGCGTCTCGCGCCGGATCATCTCGGTCAGCAGCAGGTCGCGGTCCACTTCATGTTCATCGACCAGCGACAGCCCGAGCATGCCGGGCAACGGCGGGGGCGTGGCACCGACGCTGGCGCCGGTGGCGGGTTCGCGCAGCCGTATCAGTGCATCGGCCACGGCATCGAGCATGCGGTCGGCGAAATGGCCGGAAAAGGCATGCAGTTGGCCGCGCTGGGCCATCAGTTCGGCCTGCAGCTGTGGATTGCGCGCGCGATCGGCGTCGTGCAGCAGCGTCTGTTCCAGCGCTTCGACGGTCAGGATCAGAGGGGCGGCCAGCGTCTGCCGGCACAGGCCGATCAAGGCGCCCAGCAGCTCACGCACCCGCGGTGGCAGGTTGCTGGCAGCCAGGCGGGCTTTGTCGGCAGAGGTAATGGAGAAGACAGCTGACATCGGCAGGCGGTACCCGGATTCCCGCGGATCGATCTTGTGAATCTACCGTGTCGGCCGCAGTCGGCGCTACTTTAGGGTGAATGTGCATCCCATTCGCCAGGCATGGCCCGACCGATGAACGGTAGTGCCGGCCGCTGGCCGGCAATCCGCGCCGATCGAGCTGCCGGCCAGCGGCCGGCACTACCCCCTGTCAGGCGAGGATCACTCCTCCAGGAACAGGCTCACCACATCGTTGGTGAATCGGCGGCCCAGCTCGGTCGGCTGCACATGGCCATCCGTCACCTCCAGCCAGCCGCGCTGCACGGCCTCGGCCAGCGGTGCATCGAGCACGCGGCGCGGCAGCCCGGTGCGCGACTCGAAATCGCGCAGGCCGAAGCCTTCATGCAGGCGCAGCAGATTCAGCATGTACTCGAAGGGCAGGCGCTCAGGCGCGATCACATCGTCACCGCCGAACGAGGCCGGGGTACCCGCGCTGTCCAGATAAGCCTGCGGATGCTTCAGCTTCCAGCGTCGCAGCACGTGTTCCTCGGCACCCGAACTGATCTTGCCGTGCGCGCCGGCACCGATGCCCAGGTAGTCGCCGAAACGCCAGTAGTTCAGGTTGTGCGCGCTCTGCCGGCCAGGGCGTGCGTAGGCGCTCACCTCGTACTGGCCGAAACCGGCCTGCGCCAGCAGGGCCTGGCAGTGTTCCTGCATGTCCCAGGCATTGTCTTCATCGGGAATGCCCTGCGGCGGCCGCGCGAAGAACACCGTGTTCGGTTCCAGGGTCAGCTGGTAGTGCGAGATATGCGCCGGCTGCAGTGCGAACGCGCGCTCCAGATCGGCCTCGGCGCCGGCCAGGGTCTGTTCCGGCAGCGCGTACATCAGGTCGATGTTGAAGTTGTCGTAGCCCGCGTCCTGCGCCATCTTCACCGCGCGCTCGGCTTCGCCACTGTCGTGGATGCGGCCCAGGCGCTTGAGCATCGCATCGTCGAAACTCTGGATGCCGAAGCTGAGGCGGTTCACGCCGGCCGCGCGGTAGCGGTCGAAACGGCCATGCTCGGCCGTGCCCGGGTTGGTTTCCAGGGTGATTTCGGCGTTGGGTGCGAAGCGCAGGCGTGCGCTGGCCTGTTGCAGGAAACGGTCGATTGCTTCCGGCGGGAACAGGCTGGGTGTGCCGCCACCGAAGAACACGCTGTGCACCACCCGGCCCCAGACCAGCGGCAGGTCCTGGTCGAGATCGCGCAGCAGCGCATCGATGTAGGCGTCGAACGGCAGTTCGCCCTTGGCCTGGTGCGAATTGAAATCGCAGTACGGGCACTTGCGCACGCACCACGGCAGGTGCACGTACAGCGACAGCGGTGGTGGCACCAGTCGCGGCGGGCTGTCGTGGTCAGCGGAGCAGGCTTCGCCGGGCAGGTGGTTGCAGTGGTCGTGGGCGTGCGGCATGGGCTTCTTCGGTAGTGCCGGCCGCTGGCCGGCTTCCCTGGTTCGATCGGGTGGCGTCAGTACAGCGTCGCCAGCTGCTGCTTGAGCTGTTGCAGGGCAATGGCACGGTGGCTGATGGCGTTTTTCAGGGCCGGCTCCATCTCCGCGGCAGTCAGGCCGTGGGTGGTGTCCAGGAACACCGGGTTGTAGCCGAAACCATTCGTGCCGCGCAGTTCACGGATGATCTGCCCTTCCCAGCGACCTTCGCAGATCAGTGGCTGCGGGTCGGTGGCGTGGCGCAGCAGCACGATCACCGCATAGAAGCGGGCACCGCGCTGGCCATCGGGAACGTCGGCCATCGCCTCCAGCAGCTTGGCGTTGTTGGCTGCGGCGTTGGTCGGGTGGCCGGCATAGCGCGCGCTGTACAGGCCGGGTGCGCCGCCGAGGGCATCGACGATCAGGCCCGAATCATCGGCCAGCGCCGGCAGGCCGGTCGCTTCGCAGGCCGCGCGCGCCTTCAGCAGTGCGTTCTCGACGAAGGTCAGGCCGGTCTCTTCCACGTCGCCAAGGCCCAGCTCGGCGGCCGAGGTGATCTGCAGCGGCAGGTCGGCGAGGATCTCCTGCATCTCCACCAGCTTGCCGGCGTTGTGGCTGGCCAGTACCAGTTTCTTCATTGACGGGGCTCCAGCAGGTCCCAGGTGTTGCCATACAGATCGCGGAACACCGCGACCGTTGCATAGGGTTCTTCGCGCGGCGCTTCCAGGAACTCGACCCCGGCGGCCAGCATCGCCGTGTGGTCGCGGTGGAAGTCATCGGTGTTGAGGAAGAAGGCGACGCGGCCACCGGTCTGGTTGCCGATGCGGCTGCGCTGTTCCTCGTCGCTGGCACGGGCCAGCAGCAGGGCGGCAGCGCTGCCGTCGGTCGGCCCCACCACCACCCAGCGCTTGTGGCCCTGGTCGATGTCCTCCAGCAGTGCGAAGCCGAGCTTGCCGGTGTACCAGGCAATGGCTTCGTCATAGTCGGCCACCACCAGGGTGGTCAGGGCAAGGCGCCGGTTCATGCCGACAGCGCTGCCTGCTGTGCGGCCAGCAGTTCGGCCACGCCCTTTTCGGCCAGGCCCAGCAGCGCATCCAGTTCGTCACGACGGAAGGCATGGCCTTCGGCGGTGCCCTGCAGTTCGATGAAGCCGCCGCCGTCGTTCATCACCACGTTCATGTCGGTGTCGCAGTCGCTGTCTTCAGCGTAGTCCAGGTCCAGCACCGGGGTGCCGCGGTACACGCCCACCGACACCGCTGCCACCGCGCCCAGGATCGGGTTGCGCTTGATGTCGCCGCGCTTCATCAGCACGTTCACCGCATCGACCAGGGCCACGTAGGCGCCGGTGATGGCGGCGGTGCGGGTGCCGCCGTCGGCCTGCAGCACGTCGCAGTCGAGGGTGATGGTGCGTTCGCCCAGCGCGTTGCGGTCCACGCAGGCACGCAGGCTGCGGCCGATCAGGCGCTGGATCTCCAGCGTGCGGCCGCCTTGCTTGCCACGGGCGGCTTCACGGTCGCTGCGGGTGTGGGTGGCGCGCGGCAGCATGCCGTATTCGGCGGTCACCCAGCCTTCGCCCTTGCCGCGCAGGAAGCCCGGCACGCGGTTCTCGACGCTGGCGGTGCACAGCACACGGGTTTCACCGAAGCACACCAGCACCGAACCTTCGGCGTGGCGGGTGAAGCCGCGTTGGATGACGACCGGGCGGAGCTGGTCGGGCTGGCGGCCGCTGGGGCGGGAATCGGACATGGTGCGGGTTCCGTAATGGCGTGGGAGTACGCCGCCACGCCCGCGGCCTTCACGGGGCGGGCAAGGGGGCTCTGGTGAGGGCGCTAGGGTACCATTCCCCCTTTGCACGCACCGGACACAATCCATGATTCGAAGCATGACCGCCTACGCCGGCGGCGAGCGGGTCACCCCGTGGGGCACGCTGGGCTGCGAGCTGCGCTCGGTCAACCACCGCTTCCTGGAGGTCGGCACCCGCCTGCCCGAGGAACTGCGGGCGCTCGAGCCGCAGCTGCGCGAGCGTATCGCCGCGCGCCTGAGCCGCGGCAAGCTGGATCTGGTGATGCGCCTGCGCGCGCCGGAAGCGGCCGCCAACCTGCAGGTGGACGAGGCCCTGCTGGGCCAGCTGGGCCGCCTGGCGCACCGTCTGACCTCCGATTTCCCCAACCTGCAGGTCAGTTTCACCGACCTGCTGCAGCTGCCGGGCGTGACCCGCGGCGAGGCCACCGATGCCGCCGCCCTGCAGGTCGAGGCACTGGTCCTGCTGGACCAGGTGCTGGACGGCTTCGTCGAGGCCCGTGAGCGCGAAGGCGGCAAGTTGTCCGCGGCCATCAGCGAGCGCGTGGACGGCATCGAGCGTATCGCCACCGACGTCCGCACGCTGATTCCGGCCATTCGCGACGGCCAGCGCGCCAAGCTGGCCGCACGCCTGGCCGACCTGCCGCACCCGGTCGACCCCGGCCGCGCCGAGCAGGAACTGGTGCTGTGGCTGCAGAAGCTGGACGTGGATGAAGAACTGGACCGTCTTGGCAGCCATATCGTCGAGATCCGCCGCGTGCTCAAGCAGCGCGAGCCGGTCGGCCGTCGCCTGGACTTCCTGCTGCAGGAGTTCAATCGCGAAGCGAACACGCTGGGCTCGAAGTCGGTGGACAGCCGCACCTCCAATGCCGCGGTGGAGCTGAAGGTGCTGATCGACCAGATCCGCGAACAGGTGCAGAACATCGAGTGATGCTGCATCCAGCGCTACAGCAGGGGCGCCTTCGGGCGCCCTTGCCGTTCCAGCGCCTCAGCGGACGCTGACGCCCGGCGTTCCCTCGCCCAACCGTCCCACCACGGCCGCCTGGCCGAACCCGGCGTCGTGGAAGCAGGCCAGCACCGCATCCACCGCTTCCGGCGCACAGGACACCAGCAGGCCGCCGCTGGTCTGCGGGTCGGTCAGCAGTGGCTGCCAGTGGGCGGCCAAGCCCTCGGCGAAGCGCACCTCGGCGCCATACGAGGCCCAGTTGCGGTTGGAGGCGCCGGTTACGCAGCCGCGTTGCAGCAGGTCCAAGGTCTGCGGCAGCAGCGGCACCTGGGTACTGTCCACCTCGGCAGCCACCCCACTGGCCCGGCACACTTCCAGCAGGTGGCCCAGCAGGCCGAAACCGGTGACGTCGGTCATCGCGTGCACGCCGTCCAGCGCAGCCAGTGGCACGCCGACAGTGTTCAGGCGCGTGGTCGACTCGATCATCTGCCGGTACCCGTCGGCGTCCAGCACTTCCTTCTTCAGTGCTGACGAATACACGCCCACGCCCAACGGCTTGCCCAGCACCAGCACATCGCCGGCGCGGGCATCGGCATTGCGCTTGAGGCGTTGCGGATCGAGCACGCCGATCGCGGCCAGGCCATAGATGGGTTCCACCGAATCGATGCTGTGGCCACCAGCCACCACGATGCCGGCATCAGCGCAGGCGCGTTCGCCGCCCTGCAGGATGCCGCGGATGGTGTCCTGCGGCAGCGTGTTGATCGGCATGCCGACGATGGCCAGCGCGAACAATGGCCGCGCGCCCATCGCGTACAGGTCCGACAGCGCATTGGTGGCGGCGATGCGGCCGAAGTCGAACGGGTCGTCGACAATCGGCATGAAGAAGTCGGTGGTGGCGACGATTGCCTGCCGGTCATCGAGGCGATACACCGCGGCGTCGTCGCTGGTCTCGCGGCCGACCAGCAGCTCGGCCGGTGCCGGAAGCGCTGGAACGCCACGCAGCAGTTCGGTCAGCACGCCGGGCGCGATCTTGCAGCCGCAGCCACCGCCATGCGCGAGAGACGTCAGTCGTTGCGGGGCATCAGCCGTTGAAGGAGCGGGGGACTGCGCGTGCGTGGCCATGCCGACATCTCCTGCGGAAACACGAATGGCGGAAGGCAGCAGGAGTCGAACCTACCAGGGAACGATCGACGCCCCCTACTGGGTTTGAAGCCCAGCCGCATGCCCGGATGCGCATGCCTTCCGAAAGTACGGCGGTACCGGTGGGCTCAGTCGCGGGCTGCGTTCCACTGCAGGTCGCCGCGCGGCCGATGCTGGTCACCGACGCGTCGAGTGTAGCCAACGCGATTGAAGAACTCCAAGATCTGGATGCTGCGTTTGCGGCCCAGGCCGATGGCATCGCGGAAGGCCGCCGCATCCACCGTGCCGGTGGCCTGTGACAGCTGCGCGACAATCGCGGCCAGCTCGGCGATGCGGGCCGGCGCATAGAACAGGTCCGGCACCACCTGGAACAGTTCACCACGTGCGGCGGCGCGGCGCAGGACCGCGCGGACCTCATCTTCGGCCAGACCGACGTCGGCGGCCAGGGTGCGCACCCACGGTGGATCGAAGCCACCGGCGTGCAGTTGCGGCAGCACGCGTTCCAGCAGGAGACGTTCGCGTTCCGGTGGCACATGGTCATGGCCGGGCAGGCGCCACCACGCGCCCACGCGCTGCAGCGTGCCATCGGCCAGCAGGTCCTGCAGCAGCGCATTCCAGAGGCTCGCTGCAAGCGAGGGCAGGGTACTGCGCTGCAGGCGCCCGCTGTCGACACCGGGTTCGTCCGGGCGTCGCTCGTGCCAGCCGCGCAGCGAGGTGATCACCTGCTCGCGCAGTGCCTGCCAGTGCGGTGCGAGGATGATCACTGTGTCATCGCGGGTCGCGATGCGTCGCGCGTCCTCGGGCAGGTCGATGCGGTCGGCGGCGCGTCGGCAATAGCGTTGCAGCGCAGTGAGGGGAATGCCGGCAGGTGCCTGCTGCAGCAGCGGGACAACACCGGCACCGGCCGCCAGCTGCTCCAGTGCCGCCAGCCAGGCCAGCCGTGCAGGACTGCGCCGACGCCGCTGCGGAGGATCCGGATCGAGCACGACGCCACCGCCCAGTGTGTGGGTGGCCGCTGAATCACGGGCGATGAAACGATCGCCACACATCGCGCAGACCGGTGCATCGAACACCAGCTGCACCAACTGACCATCGCCGTGGTCGTGGTCGTGGTCGTGGTCGTGGTCGTGGTCTTCCAGCAGCACCATATGCGCCTGCCGGTGCATCGTGCCCCAGTGGATGTGCAGCGGTGACCAGTCGCGCAGTGGCGGCGCCAGTGCGGAAAGCCGCAGCCGCACATCAACGCGGGTGGTGGCCAGCAGCGCGCGTGGATCGGCGATCCAGTCGCCCCGGTGGATGTCGTCGCGGGCGATGGCGGCCAGGTTCAGCGCGCAGCGTTGCCCTGCCATCGCGTGCTCGCTGGCCTGGTTCTGCGCGTGGATGCTGCGCACGCGCACGTCGGTGGCGGCCGGCATCAGCTGCAGATGCTCACCCACCGCCGCGATGCCGCCATGCACCGCGCCGGTCACCAGCGTGCCGTGGCCGGCCAGCGAGAACACGCGGTCCACCGGCATGCGGAACAGTTCGCTGCGCAGTTCGGCCTGGCGTGTGCTGGCATCGTCCGCCGCCCACGCGTGCAGCTGGGTACGCAGTGCGCTGATGCCGGCATCGTCGGGTGCGGTGCTGTTGCAGGCGAACAGAGGGGAATCCTGCAGCGGTGTCGCGGCCAGCAGCGCGGCAATCTCGATCTCGACCCGGGCGAGGCGCGCCGCATCCACACGGTCGATCTTGGTCAGGGCCACCGCACCACGATCCACGCCCAGCAGCTGCAGGATCGCCAGATGCTCGCGGGTCTGTGGCATCACGCCGTCGTCGGCAGCGATCACCAGCAGAGCGACATCGATACCCGTGGCGCCGGCCACCATCGTATGCACGAAGCGCTCATGGCCTGGCACGTCGACGAAACCCAGCGTCGCGGCGGGGCCTTCGACGTCCCTGCTTTCCACCGGGACATAGGCGTAGCCCAGTTCGATCGATATACCGCGCGTTCGCTCTTCCTGCAGGCGATCGGTTTCGATGCCGGTCAGTGCGCGTACCAGGCGGGTTTTGCCATGGTCGATATGCCCGGCGGTGCCGACGATCATGCCTGCAGCGTGCTCCACTGGGCGAGGAAGTCGGCTTCGTCGGCCGGTTCCAGGCAGCGCAGGTCCAGCCACAAGGCATCGTCAGTGATACGGCCCAATACCGGGCGCGGCAGTTGACGCAGGCGCTTGGCCAGGCGATCCAGTCCGCCACGGCGCGCGCTGGTAATGCGCAGTCCGGCGCTGGCCAGCTGCGCCTGTGGCTGGGCGCCGCTGCCGATCTGGCTCTGCATTGGTGACCGTTCAATATCGTAGTCGGCCGCGAGCACGGAACGCATCGGCTGCAGCAGGCGCTGAGCCTGCACGTCGAGGTCCTCCTGCGTGCGTGACAGGGTGCGCAGGGTCGGCAGCCGCTGTGCCAGCAGCTCCGGTTCGCGGTACAGGGCCAGCACCGCTTCCAGTGCGGCCAGGCCCATCTTGTCCATGCGCAGTGCCCGCTTCAGCGGGTTGCGGTTGATCCGCGCGATCAGGTCGGCGCGGCCGGCGATGATGCCGGCCTGCGGCCCGCCCAGCAGCTTGTCGCCACTGAACGACACCAGGTCAGCGCCGGCCGCCAGCGTTTCCTGCACGGTGGGCTCGTGCGGCAGGCCGAAGGCCGCCAGATCACACAGGCTGCCACTGCCCAGGTCCACCACCAGCGGCAGGCCATGCTCGTGCGCGATCGCGGCCATCGCCGCGGTGTCGACCTTGGCGGTGAAGCCGGTGATCGCGTAGTTGCTGGCGTGCACCTCCATCAGCAGCGCGGTGCGCGCGCCGATGGCATTGGCGAAGTCAGCCGGATGGGTACGGTTGGTGGTGCCGACTTCCAGCAGCCGCGCACCGGCACTGCGCATCACGTCGGGAATGCGGAAGGCGCCACCGATCTCCACCAGCTCGCCGCGTGACACCACCACGTCGCGGCGGTTGGCCAGGCTGTTGAGCAGCAGCAGGACCGCCGCGGCATTGTTGTTGACCACGGTGGCGGCTTCTGCGCCGGTCAGTTCGCAGATCAATGCCTGCACCCGTGCATCGCGGTCGCCGCGACGGCCGCGGCTGACGTCGAACTCCAGATCCACCGGTGCGGTCATCGCGCGGGTGACCGCGTGCACGGCGGCATCGGGCAGCAATGCGCGGCCAAGATTGGTGTGCAGCACGGTGCCGGTCAGGTTGAACATCGGCTGCAGATCCAGCCGTGCGTCAGCGGCCAGTGCGACCTCGACTGCTGCCACCAGCGCCGGGCCGTCAACCGCTTCCTGCAGCTGCGTGGCCGAGAGCTGGCCGGCGCTGATACGGTCGCGCAGCACCTGCAGGTGCGAACGCAGCAGCTGGGTGATACGGCTGCGGCCGTGGCCCTCGATCAGTGCTCCCAGGGCCGGCAGGCGCAGCAGCCGGTCCAGCGAGGGCAGGGCAGCGGCCGATGCCGGGGTGGGGGGCGTGCCTGTCATCGCCTCACTCGCTGTCGGACTGCCACAGCAGCGGATTCTGGCTGGCGCGCGCATACCCTTCCTCGCCCAGCAGCAGGTCCAGCGCCAGCGTGCCGAGGTCGTCGGCCACCGGTTCCAGTGACGGGTCTTTTTCCAGATACAGGATCTTGCGGTAGCTGTGGCAGTGGTCGCAGGTCTCGGCACGGACCGCGCTCTCGCGCACAGCCTCGCCGCTGTCGCCATCCACATCGGCCAGGGCGCGGTAGGCGATGTCCTTGCCGGCGGTGCCACACTGGCTGCACTGCACGCGCACGTAGTGCCACTGGCAGGCACACAGTGAGCACGACAGGTAGCGGTAGGACGCATAGGGCGGCCGCGCCTGCACCACGCTGACCACCGGCAGGGTGCCGCACAGCGGGCACAGCCCCGGTGCATCGGCCAGCGGCTTCAGGTCGGTGGGGCGGAAGCTGTCCGCCAGTACCGCCCAGTAGACCTGCAGCGCGTTCATCACCAGCAGCGCAGCCACCGCATCCACCGACGGCGCGTCATCACGTTCCAGCACCGCATGCGCTTGTGCATCCAGCCACGCGTCATCGGCAGCGGCAACGCGCTGCAGTTCCAGCCGGGTTTCCGCCGGCAGCCCGGCTTCTTCAGCGCAGTGCTGGCATAGCGTGCGCAGCCAGCCGCGCCAACAGCCATCCAGCTGAAGCGTGTTGGCCGGCCGCAACGGCATCCCGGCGCCGGCCGCCGCACTCGACTGCTGTGCACGCGCCTGTGCCTGAAGTTCCTCGCGTTGCGGCGGTGTCAGATCCTCCAGCAGCGCCTGCTGCGCATCGGCCAACGCCGCCAGAAGCTGCAGGTAACCACCGATGGCACTGTGTCCCGCCAGACTGCGCAGCCGGTCCGCACGTCCGGCAAACAGCGACGCGGTATCGGGCAGGATGATGCGCGGAACATCGCGCGAGGCCAGCGTCTCGATCTCACCGGGTTCAAGGATGCGTTGCGCCATGCAGGGCCAGCCAGAAGAACCAGCCTCCATCCTCGCCGTTGTCAGCGCTGCCGTCCAGCGCACTGCGGGCCATTTGAAATGGTTGGGGTCAGATCCGTTTTCCATAGGAAAACGGATCTGACCCCATCGGTTGTTACCGTGTTCATTGTGTCGACCAAGGTCGACACCCACCAACAGCAACGCAGAACGCCGTCCCGACAGATCGCAGGAACCTGTCGAAGGCGGGGTGGGTCCGGTTGCGGGGGTGTCCGCGGCATGGATGCCGCGGCCAAGCCCCCATGGAAGGGTTTACGGCGTCCCCCGCAACCGGACCCACCCCGCCATCCCACGGATAGCCGCTGTTGCTGTTGCCTTGGCTTGAAGCGGGTGCAGGGCCGCAGGCCCTGCCGCTAACCCTGTTCCCGCCGCCCGCGCAGGATGTCCCGGAACCACTGCCGGTGATGCTTGTACGCCCACCCGTAGGTCACCTTGCCCTGGGTCATCGCCCGCACCGAGCCCTTGATCCAGATCGCTGCATAGATGTGCACCACGATCGCGCAGACCAGTACCCAGCCGAACAGCGCATGGGCAAGCACCGAGAAGCGGATCACCCCGATCGGGAAGAAGTGGCTGAAGTACTGCCGCCAGATCACGAAGCCGGTCAGCAGCAGCGCCGACAGGCAACCGATGATGGCCCAGAACAGCAGCTTCTGGCCGGCATTGAAGCGGCCCACCGGTGGCAGCTTCTCATCCTCGTTGCGCAGTACATCGCGCATGCCGCGCATCCACGCGCGGTCATCGGCGCTGAGGAAGTTGTCACGCCACATCCGCAGCGCCAGCAGCGCAAAGCCGATCACCATGGCCAGGCCGATGAACGGATGCAGGATGCGCGTCCACGGCCCGCCACCGAACAGCTGGGTCAGCGGGAACAGGGCAGGGTGGAACAGCGCCAGCCCGGACAGCGCGGTCAGCACGAAGCAGATCGCCACGATCCAGTGGTTGATGCGGGTCGGCGCACGGTAGCGGATGATCTCGCGGGGGCGCGGGGCGCGGCTCATGACCGGTCCTCCTCGATCTTCTCGGCCTCACGCTCGGCGTGTTCTTCCTCTTCCTCGTCCACCGTGTTGCGGCCGATGCCGATGTAATGCAGGAAGCCGGCGAAGGCCGTGGCGGCGATCGCCAGCACGCCCAGCGGCTTGGCCACGCCCTTCCACACTTCCACCATCGGGCTGATGCGCGGGTCCTTGGGCAGGTCGGCGTACAGCTCGGGCTTGTCCACGTGCTGCAGCACGTACATCACATGGGTGCCGCCGACGCCCTGCGGGTCGTACAGGCCGGCGTTCTCGTAGCCACGCGATTTCAGGTCCTCCACGCGGCCGGCGGCATGCTCGGTCATCGCCTGCTTGCTGCCGAAGGTGATCGCACCGGTCGGGCAGGTCTTCACGCAGGCCGGTTCCTGGCCCACCGCCACCCGGTCCGAACACAGCGTGCACTTGTAGGCCTTGTGGTCCTTCTTGGAAATGCGCGGCACGTCGAACGGGCAACCGGTCACGCAGTAGCCGCAGCCGATGCAGTTCTCTTCCTGGAAGTCGACGATGCCGTTGGCGTACTGGATGATCGCGCCCGGCGACGGGCAGGCCTTCAGGCAGCCCGGATCGCTGCAGTGCATGCAGCCTTCCTTGCGGATCAGCCACTCCAGCTTGCCCTTCTCGTCCTCGTACTCGCGGAACTTCATCACCGTCCACGACTGTTCGCTCAGGTCGGGCGGGTTGTCGTAGCTGCCAACGCAGCTGCCGACCTCGTCGCGCAGGTCGTTCCACTCCATGCAGGCGACCTGGCAGGCCTTGCAGCCGATGCACTTGCTCACATCGATCAGCTTGGCGACCTGGCCGGTGTGCGCACCGCGCGCCTCCGGCGAGGGCGTGGTCGTGGCCGAGCGGCGGATGATGTCCAGGGATTGCAGTGACATGGCGTGTCTCCTACACCTTCTCGACCTTGACCAGGATGCACTTCGATTCGGGCGTCTGCGAGTTGCCGTCACCGATGGCGTTGGTCAGCGTATTGGCGATGTATCCGGGCTTGGCCGCACCGAGGAAGCCCCAGTGGATCGGCACGCCCACCTGGTGCACGGTTCTGCCATCGATCTGCAGGGCCTTGATGCGCTTGGTCACCATCGCCACCGCTTCGATGTGCCCGCGCTTGGAACTGACCCGCACGCGGCTGCCGTTGTTGATGCCCAGCTCGTCGGCCAGGGCCGCGCCGATCTCGACGAACTGCTCGGGCTGGATGATCGCGTTGAGCTTGCCGTGCTTGGTCCAGAAGTGGAAATGCTCGGTCAGGCGGTAGGTGGTGGCCACATGCGGGAACTCGTCCGGCGAGCCGATCTGTGCGCGATCGCTGGCGAACACGCGTGCCGCCGGGTTGTTCAGCGTCAGTGCCTGCCCCGGGCTGAGCGGGTTGCTGCGCAGCGGGGTGTCGAACGGTTCGTAGTGCTCCGGGAACGGGCCCTCGGCCATGCCGGCCTTGGCGAAGAAGCGGGCGATACCCTCTGGGTTCATGATGAACGGGCCCATGCCGCCGGCGGGATCTTCGTCGGCCTTGAAGTCCGGCACGTCCACGCTGCCCCAGTTCTTGCCGTTCCAGGCCAGCAGCGTGCGGCGCGGATCGAAGGGTTGGCCAGCCACGTCGCACGACGCGCGGTTGTACATCACGCGGCGGTTGGCAGGCCACGCCCAGGCCCAGCCCAGCGTGTTGCCGATGCCGGTGGGGTCGCTGTTGTCACGCCGCGCCATCATGTTGCCGGTCGGGCCCCAGGCACCGATGTAGATCCAGCAGCCGGAGGAGGTGCTGCCGTCGTCGCGCAGGTCGCCGAACGCGGCCAGCTGCTCGCCGGCCTTGCGCACCAGCTTGGTCGGGTCCTTCGGATCGAACACGTCGGCCAGCGCCTTGCCGTTGTATTCCATCGCCAGTTCTTCCGGCGTTGGCAGTTCCGAGTTGGAGTACTTCCAGGCCAGGTCGCGCACCGGCTCCCACCACGCACCGCCGTCCTTCTCGTACATCGCTTTGATGCGATGGAACAGCTCGGACATGATCTCGATGTCGCTGCGTGCTTCGCCCGGCGGATTGGCACCCTTCCAGTGCCACTGCAGCCAACGCGAGGAGTTCACCACCGCGCCGTTCTCCTCGGCGAAGGAGGTGGTCGGCAGGCGGAATACTTCGGTCTGGATCGTGCCCGGATCGACGTCGTTCAACGCACCATGGTTCTGCCAGAAGGCAATGGTCTCGGTTTCCAGCGGGTCCATGCTGACCATGAACTTCAGCTTGGAGAACGCACTGATCAGCTTGCCCTTGTTCGGCGCCGAAGCCAGCGGGTTGAACCCCTGGCAGATGTAGCCGTGGATCTTGCCCTCGTTCATCAGCTCGTACGCCTGCAGCATGTCGTACGGCTTGTCGAGCTTGGGCAGATGGTCGAAGCACCAGTTGTTGTCGGCGGTAGCGGCGTCGCCCCACCACGACTTCATCAGGCTGACGTGGAACTTCGGGTAGTTCTGCCAGAACGACATCTGGTTGGCGCGCAGTGGCTTCTGCGTGCGCTTGGCGATGTAAGCGTCGTAGTCCTGCTCGTCCTGTTTCGGCAGCGTCAGGTAGCCGGGCAGCAGGTCGGACATCAAGCCGATGTCGGTCAGGCCCTGGATGTTGGAATGCCCGCGCAGCGCGTTCATGCCGCCGCCGGCCACGCCGATGTTGCCCAGCAGCAGCTGCACCATGGTGCCGGCGCGCACGTTCTGCGCGCCGATCGAGTGCTGCGTCCAACCCAGCGCGTACAGGATGGTCATCGCCTTGTCCTTGCCGGCGGTGGACGCGATCATGTCCCAGACCTGGCGGATGCTGTCGGCGGGCGTGCCGCAGATGCGTTCGACCATCTCCACGGTGTAGCGCGCGTAGTGCTGCTTGAGCAGGGTGTAGACGCAGCGCGGGTCCTTCAGCGTCGGGTCGCTGCGCACGAAGCCATCGTCACCGTAGGCGTAGTCCCAGCTGGAGCGGTCGTAGCTGCGCTTCTCTTCGTTGTAGCCCGAATACAGGCCGTCCTTGAAGGCGAACTCGTCCTTCACCAGGAACGACATGTCGGTGTAGTTCAGCACGTACTCGTGCTGGATGCGGTCCTCGGTCAACAGGTAGTTGATCAGGCCGCCCAGGAACACGATGTCGGTGCCGGTACGGATCGGCGCATACACGTCGGCCACCGCGGCCGAGCGGTTGAAGCGCGGATCGACCACGATCAGTCGGGCCTTGTTGTGTGCCTTCGCCTCGGTCACCCATTTGAACCCGCACGGGTGTGCCTCGGCGGCATTGCCACCCATGATCAGGATCAGGTCGGCATTCTTGATGTCGACCCAGTGATTCGTCATCGCACCACGGCCTAGCGTCGGGGCAAGACCTGCCACCGTCGGGCCGTGTCAGACACGTGCCTGGTTGTCGAATGCCAACATGCCAAGGGAGCGGACGACCTTGTGGGTCAGCACCGCGGTTTCATTGCTGGTCGCCGAGGCCGCCAGCATGCCGGTGGTCAGCCAGCGGTTGACCGTCTGCCCGGCCTCGTTCTTCTGCACGAAGTTTGCATCGCGGTCTTCCTTCATCAGCCGCGCGATGCGGTCCAGCGCATCGTCCCAGCTCAGCCGCTTCCACTCGTTCGAGCCCGGTGCGCGGTACTCGGGGTAGAGCAGGCGCGACTTGCTGTGGATGATGTCGGCCAGGCCGGCACCCTTCGGGCACAGCGTGCCGCGGTTGACCGGATGGTCCGGGTCGCCCTCGATATGGAAGATGCTCGACTCGGCGTTCTTGGCGCCGTCGCCGAGGCTGTACATCAGGATGCCGCAGGCCACCGAACAGTATGTACAGGTGTTGCGGGTCTCGGTCGCGCGGGTCAGCTTGTATTGCCGAACCTCCGCGAGCGCGATGCCGGGCGCGAAGCCCATCAGTGCCAGGCTGGAGCCGACCAGGGTTGTCCCGGTCACTTTCAGGAACTGGCGGCGGCTCATCGATGGCATGCCGTTCTCCTGGGATGGCGGGGAGGCACGGGCCTCCGGGCTGTCGTTGGGTACGGCCCGGTTATAGCACAGGCCCCCGCATGCCCATGTGGCACAAGGCCCGGCGCCTGCCGGGCGGGCGCGGCAAGGGGCGGCTCTGGTAAAGTTGCGTGCCCGCACCCCGGGGAGTCGTCTGCCGGGCCTGGTTCCAGGATGTTCCGCGCAGCCCCCGCCGTCCTGGCGCGATCCTCCGCGCCGGATCTGGAACATCGAGGAAAAATTTTGCGAAATCAACCAGTTGGGTTCCGTGCATGAGCGCCCCGTCTACTCCGTCGGACGCCGTCGCGCGCGGCACGCTGTACATCGTTGCGGCGCCCTCCGGCGCCGGCAAGAGCAGCATCGTCAACGCCACCCTGGCGCGTGACCCGCAGATCGCCCTGTCGATCTCCTTCACCTCGCGCGCGATGCGCCCCGGTGAAGTGAACGGCCAGCACTACCACTTCGTCAGCGCCGAGAAGTTCGAACAGATGATCGCTGCCGGCGACTTCTTCGAGCATGCCTGGGTGCACGGTGACTGGAAGGGCACCGCCCGCCAGTCGGTGGAACCGCAGCTGGCCGCCGGCCAGGACGTGCTGCTGGAGATCGACTGGCAGGGCGCGCAGCAGGTGCGCCAGCTGGTGCCGGGCACGGTCACCGTGTTCATCCTGCCGCCGTCCAAGCAGGCCCTGCAGGACCGCATGCGCAAGCGCGGCCAGGACAGCGAGGCGGTCATCGCCCAGCGCCTGGGCGCGGCCCGTGACGAGATGCTGCACTTCAACGAGTTCGATTACGTGATCGTCAACGAGGTGTTCGACACCGCCGTGGACGAGCTGTGCGCCATCTTCACCGCCAGCCGGCTGCGCCGGGAGGCCCAGAAGGTCCGCCACGCTGGCCTGATCCAGGCCCTGTTGACCCCCGATCCGGGCGCAACTGACTGATTCCAAAAGAATCGGGTAGGGGTTGGCTTGATTTTGTCCAGCCCCTGCCAGTACACTCCGTCCCCTTTCCCTCATTCGACTGAGCGGCCGACCGGTCGCCGGGAGCCCGTATGGCCCGCATCACCGTAGAAGATTGCCTGGAAGTCGTTAACAACCGTTTCGAACTGGTCATGATGGCTTCCAAGCGTGCCCGCCAGCTCGCCAACGGCGTGCAGGCCACGCTGGACAACAGCGAGACCGAGGACAAGCCGACCGTGCTGGCGCTGCGCGAAATCGCTGCCCGCAAGATCGACAACGCGCTGATCGACGAAGTCGAGAAGGCCGAGCGTGAGCGCGCCGAGCGCGAAGCGCTGGAGTGGGCTGCCGCGGAAGTGGTCGCCGACGAAGACATGTCCAAGAACGACGATTGATCGCATCGATCAACGTAATCGTTGGATGTGCCGAACAGCCCGCCCCGTGCGGGCTGTTTCGCATTCAGGATTTGCCGTAAACGTCGCGCTGGAATAGGCTTCGGGCATGAACCCAGGCCCCACTGCCAAGGTCGCCGCAGCCCCCGCTGCCGCCGTACCCGACTACGTCCTCCAGCTTGAACGCGCCGCCCATTACCTGCCGCCGGAACAGCTGCCGCTGTTGCGCCGTGCCTGGGAAGTCGGCGCCGCCGCGCACGCTGGGCAGACGCGCAAGTCGGGCGAGCCCTATATCACCCATCCAGTGGCCGTGGCCCAGGTGCTGGCCGAGCTCGGCCTGGACGTGGAAGCGCTGATCGCCGCGATCCTGCACGACACCATCGAAGACACCCCGCTGACCCGTGAGGCGCTGGCCGCCGAGTTCGGCGAAGCCGTGGCCGAACTGGTCGACGGCGTGACCAAGCTGGACAAGCTGAAGTTCCGCGACCGCCAGGAAGCAGCCGCCGAGAGCTTCCGCAAGATGCTGCTGGCGATGTCGCGCGACCTGCGCGTGATCATGATCAAGCTGGCCGACCGCCTGCACAACATGCGCACGCTGGGCGCGCAGAGCCGCGAAGCACGCGGCCGCATTGCCCGCGAGACGCTGGAGATCTACGCACCCATCGCCCAGCGCCTGGGCATGAGCCTGGTCAAGAGCGAGCTGCAGAACCTCGGTTTCAAGGCGCTGTACCCGTGGCGCCACGCCATCATCGAGAAACACATCCGCAGTCAGCCGGTAGTGCGCCGCGAGGCGATGGCGCAGGTGGAAGTGCAGCTGTCGCAGCGCCTGGCCAAAGAAGGGATCGAGCACCGCCTGGTCAGCCGCATCAAGACCCCGTGGAGCATCTACAACAAGATGCGCGACGAGAACAAATCCTTCGACCAGGTGATGGACGTGTTCGGCTTCCGCCTGGTCGTGCGCAGCGTGCCCAGCTGCTACCACGCGCTGGGTTCGGTGCATGCCACCTTCAAGCCGCTGGATGGCCGCTTCCGCGACTTCATCGCCATTCCCAAGGCCAACGGTTACCAGTCGCTGCACACCGTGCTGTTCGGGCCTTATGGCTCGCCGATCGAGGTGCAGATCCGCACCGAGGAAATGGACCTGATTGCCGAACGCGGCGTGGCCGCGCACTGGACCTACAAGTTCGGTGGTGATTCGCCCAACAGCGCGCAGAGCCGCGCGCACGCCTGGATCGTCGAGCTGATCGACTCGCAGCGCGCCGCCGGGTCCTCGCTGGAGTTCCTCGACAACGTCAAGGTCGACCTGTTCCCGGACGAGGTCTACCTGTTCACCCCGAAGGGCAAGATCCTGGCCCTGCCGCGCAACTCCACCGCGCTGGACTTCGCCTACGCCGTGCATACCGATGTCGGCAACATGGCCGTGGCCTCGCGCGTGGACAAGAAACTGGTGCCACTGCGCACCAAGCTGGTGTCCGGGCAGTCGGTGGAGATCATCACCGCCCGCTCGGCCACGCCGAAACCGCAGTGGCTGGAATTCGTGGTCACCAGCAAGGCGCGCACCGCCATCCGCCACCAGCTCAAGCAGCTGGAGCACGAAGACGCCGTGCAGCTCGGCCACCGCATGCTCGACCGTGCGCTGGAGGCGATGGATTCGTCGCTGGAGCGGCTGCCGAAGGGGCGCCTGGATGCGTTCCTGGCCGAGCACCGCTTCCCGCGCCTGGAGGCACTGCTGGCCGAGGTCGCACTGGGCAACTGGATGCCGACCCAGGCCGCGCAGGCGCTGATGGCCTATGCCGAACTGCGTGGCGGCCCGCATTCGCGCCACCACTCGCAGGAAAAGATCCTGATCAACGGCAGCGAGCGCGGCGTGGTCACCTTCGCCGGTTGCTGCCAGCCGATTCCCGGCGACGAGATCATGGGCTACCACACCGCCGGCAAGGGCATCGTGGTGCACCGCATGGACTGCCCGAACCTGGCCGAGCTGCGCAAGTCGCCCGAGCGCTGGGTGCCGATCGGCTGGGACACCACCGTTTCCGGCGACTACGACACATCGCTGGTGGTGGAAGTGGAGAACGGCACCGGCGTGCTGGCGCAGCTGGCCGCCGCCATCGCCCAGAGCCACTCCAACATCGAACGGGTGGACTACCTGGACCGTGACTTCAACGCTGCCGTGCTGGCGTTCAACATCCAGGTGCGCGACCGCAACCACCTGGCCGAAGTGATGCGCCGCCTGCGCCGCCTGTCGGTCGTGCAATCGGTACGCCGCCAGTAACGCGAACCCGGGGTCGGATCCCTCTCCTGCGGAGAGGGCTCTGACCCCATTGAATCCCGCCGTAGGTCCACACAATGCGTGGATGATCGCGCGTTCGCCGGGAATGGCCCGACGCTACCGGTTGTATCGCAGTAGATCCAAGCCATGCGTGGATATTCCCGGTTGTGCCGGCCGCTGACCGGCAACCTTGCGATGCCGGCAAACGTTCATGGAGTTGCCGGCCAGCGGCCGGCACTACCATCACCGTGCAGGGTCAGAGCCGTTTCCCGCCGGGAAACGGATCCGACCCCAGCCGACGCGCGCCCCCACCCGGTACAATCACCGCTCTGTTTTCCCCCAAGCACCGGAGCGACCCATGTCCCGCCAGATCATCAACACCGAAAAGGCCCCCGCCGCCATCGGCCCGTACTCGCAGGCCGTGCGCGCCGGCAACACCGTGTATTTCTCCGGCCAGATCCCGCTCGACCCGGCCACCGGCGACATCGTCGGCGCCGGTGACGTCGAAGCCCAGGCCCGCCGCGCCTTCGACAACCTCAAGGCCGTGGCCGAAGCCGCTGGCGGCTCGCTGGACAAGGTCGTGCGCCTGGGCCTGTACCTGACCGACCTGGGCGAGTTCGCCAAGGTCAACGCCGTCATGCAGGACTACTTCCAGGCCCCGTACCCGGCCCGTTCCACCATCGAAGTCTCCGGCCTGCCGAAGGGCGCCAACTTCGAGGTCGACGCGGTGATGGTCATCGACTGACCGCCACGTGGCACGCAAGGCGGCGGTCACCCCGGTCCTGTCACCGTCCGGCGAAGCATCCCTGGCGATGCTCGCTGGCGTGGGCCCGGCCGTGGCCGCCAAACTGCAGGCGCGTGGCCTGGCCACCCTGCAGGATCTCTGGCTTCATCTGCCGCTGCGCTATGAAGACCGGACCCGGCTGACCCGCATCGAAGACCTGCGCAATGGCGTGCCGGCGCAGGTGGAAGTGCGGGTGGTCGCGGTCGAGCGCGGCATGCGCTACCGGCCGATGCTGAAAGTGGCGGTGGAGGATGAGGGGCAGGGCACCCTGGTGCTGCGCTTCTTCCATTTCCGCCAGCAGCAGGTCGGCCAGTTCGCGGTCGGCAACCGGCTGCGCTGCTTCGGCACGCCCAAACCCGGCCACCTCGGCCTGGAAATCGTCCATCCCAGCTACCAGCTGCTGGGCCGCAACGACGATCCCGAACTCGGCGACCGCCTCGACCCGGTGTATCCCACCGTCGAAGGCGTCGGCCCGATGACCATGCGCAAGCTGATCGGTCAGGCGCTGGATCGCCTGCCTGAGGAAAGCACGCTGGAACTGCTGCCCAGCGGCTGGCTGGATGGCCTCGGCCTACCGTCGCTGCGCAGTGCGCTGCTGACCGTGCATCGGCCGCCGCCGGATGCCGATCTGGCCGCCTTGGCAGCAGGCACCCACCCGGCGCAGCGTCGTCTGGCAATGGAAGAGCTGCTGGCCCATCACCTTAGCCTGCGCCGCCAGCGTATTGCCTTGCAGGCGCACCATGCGCCGCCGCTGGCCGGCCCCGGCAAGCTGGCCAAGGCGCTGCTGAAACAGCTGCCGTTCGCGCTGACGGGTGCACAGGCGCGTGTGTTCAAGCAGATTCGCGAAGACCTCGCACGGCCCAGCCCGATGCTGCGGCTGGTGCAGGGCGACGTCGGCTCCGGCAAGACCGTGGTCGCCGCACTGGCCGCGATGCTGGCAGTCGAGCAGGGTAAGCAGGTCGCATTGGCAGCGCCCACCGAACTGCTGGCCGAGCAGCATCTCAACAACCTGCGCGGCTGGCTGGAACCGCTGGGCGTGCGTATCGCCTGGCTGGCCGGCAAGGTCACCGGCAAGGCGCGCGCCAAGGTGATGGAGCAGGTCGCCAACGGCGAAGCGCAGGTGGTGGTCGGTACCCATGCACTGATGCAGGAGGCGGTGGTATTCCAGGATCTGGCTCTGGCCATCGTCGACGAACAGCACCGCTTCGGCGTGCACCAGCGGCTGGCCCTGCGCGACAAGGGCGCGGGTGGCAACAGCGTGCCGCACCAGCTGGTGATGACCGCCACGCCGATTCCGCGCACGCTGGCGATGTCCGAATACGCGGATCTGGATGTGTCGGCCATTGACGAACTGCCTCCCGGCCGCACACCGGTGCAGACCGTGGCACTCAACAACGATCGCCGTCCCGAACTGATCGAGCGCATCGCGCTGGCCTGCCAGGAAGGGCGGCAGGTGTACTGGGTGTGCACGCTCATCGAGGAAAGCGAAGAGCTCGACGCCACGCCGGCGCAGGCCACCTACGAATCGCTGCAGGCGCTGCTGCCGGGCGTGCGCGTGGGGCTGGTGCATGGCCGCCTGAAGGCCGCCGAGAAGCTGGCGACGATGGTGGCGTTCAAGGCGGGTGAGATCGATCTGCTGGTGGCGACCACGGTCATCGAAGTGGGCGTGGACGTACCGAACGCTTCGCTGATGGTGATCGAGAATGCCGAGCGCCTCGGCCTGGCCCAGCTGCACCAGTTACGCGGCCGCGTGGGCCGCGGTTCGGCGGTGTCGCGCTGCGTGCTGCTGTACCAGGCGCCGCTTTCGCAGATGGCGCGCGAGCGTTTGCAGACCATGCGCGAAACCAACGATGGGTTCGTCATCGCCGAAAAGGATCTGGAACTGCGTGGCCCGGGCGAACTACTCGGTACCCGCCAGACCGGCCTGGCCGGTTTCCGCATTGCCGATCTGGCCCGCGACGCCGGCCTGCTGCCCGGCGTGCACGATCTTGCCGAACGCCTGCTGGCCCAGCAACCCGCGCTGGCCGATCGCGTGGTGCAGCGCTGGATCGGCACCGCCGTGCGTTACGCCTCGGCGTAAGTGGCGGGGTCAGACCCCTTTGCACAGCAAAGGGCTCTGACCCCATCCCCGGGACGCTCATCCACGCATGGCGTGGATCTACTGTAGAGCCGAGCCCACGCTCGGCTGCTTTTCGCGCTGCGCGCGGGAGTCGAGCATGGCTCGACTCTACAGAGAGCCAATTCGATCATTTACATGTTCCTCCACGCATTGCGTGGATGTGTGGACCGAGGTCGACACCCACCAGAGCAGAACGCCGTTCCGACAGATCGCGGAAATCTGTCGAAGGCGGGATGGGTCCGGTGGTAGGGGTGTGAGCGGCATGGATGCCGCGACCAAGCCCCCATGGACGGGTTCACGGCGGCCCCTGCCACCGGACCCATCCCGCCATCCTCCAGAAAACCAGCTTCTGACGTTGCCGTTGCTGTTGCCGTTGCTCCTGCCTCTGCGGGTGCAGGGCGCAGCCCTGCCGAACCCCAACCCCCCGTACTTGCAACGGTCATCATCCCGGTCCACACTTCGTTGCCGATCTGAAGACGGCAACGATGACCCACAAGATCCCCCTGTTGATCGACACCGACCCCGGTGTGGACGACGCCCTGGCCCTGCTGATGGCCTTTGCCGACGAACGGCATGACGTGGTCGCCCTGACCATCGCCGCCGGCAATGTCGGCCTGCAGTACACCGTCCGCAACGCCCTCAAGCTCTGCGACATCGTCGGCCGCGCCGACGTGCCGGTGTTTGCCGGCAGCCCGGATCCGCTGCTGCATCCCTCCGTTGACGCCGCCCACGTGCATGGCCGTGACGGCTACGGCGACGTGGACCTGCCGCCGCCGAGCCGCCAGGCCGAGGCCGAGCATGCCGCGCTGGCCATCCTGCGCCTGTCGCACGAGCACGCCGGCGAACTGATGCTGGTGATGCTTGGCCCGCTAACCAACCTGGCGCTGGCACTGAAGCTGGACCCGACCCTGCCCGAGCGCATCAAGCGCATCGTGGTCATGGGCGGTGCGGTCACCTGCCACGGCAACATCACCCCGGCGGCCGAATTCAACATTGCGTTCGATCCGGAAGCGGCGCACGTGGTGTTCACTTCGTTCAAGCACCTGCTGGTGTCGGACTGGGAGGCCACCGTCGCCCATGGCCTGCCGCTGCAGGACGCCGAGAAGTGGCTGCAGGCCGATTCCGATCGTGCCCGCTTCTACGAGCTGATCTCGCGCAAGACCCGTGGCCTGTCCGAAGACAGCAAGGGCGGGCGCTGGTACACCGCCGATGCGGTGGCCATGGCCTGGGCACTGAACCCGGAAGGGCAGCTGCAGGTCGAATCGCGTCCGCTGAACGTGGAACTGAACGGCACGTTCAGCCGCGGCGCCACCATCGTCGACTGGAACCGCCAGACCGGCCAGCCGGACAACTGCGATCTGCTGATGGCCTACGACCAGCAGCGTTTCGAGGCCCTGGTGCGCCAGGCCCTGGGCGCGGACTGAAGTTGATTGACCGGCACCGGTTGCCCCGAGCGGCAACCGGTGCTTATAATGCCGCTCTTGACCACCAGCCCATTTACGGTGTGAGCCCATGAAGGCCGATATCCATCCGAACTACCGCGACGTCGTCTTCCATGACGTCACCTCCGATTTCAAGATCCTGACCCGCTCGACCATGGCGACGAAGGAAACCATCAAGTGGGAAGACGGCAACGACTACCCGCTGGTGAAGGTTGAAATTTCCTCGGCTTCGCACCCGTTCTACACGGGCAAGCACAAGGTCATCGACACCTCGGGCCGTATCGACAAGTTCCAGAAGCGCTACGCGCGCTGATCTGTCGATCCAGCTTCGAACCGACGGCCGCGCTCTGCGCGGCCGTTTGTTTTTCCCCAACGCCAACCCAACGGGCGTTTGGATGGACGGAACACTGCGTTCGTGTGACAACGCTTTTGCCGATCCGGGCCGCTCAACGGCCGGCGTCTGGCCGCCTGTCGTATACGACTTCTGTCTAGCGCCGGGCAAATGCTGCTGTGCGATAATGGCGTGATCCCCGGCACAGGCCGAGGACGTCATTCACGTGCCTGACCAATGCGCTTGGGCAGGCGCCTTCCCATGAAGGAGCGCACACAGTGTCCGATCTTGATCAGGTCACGCTCAACGCCGGCGATAAGTCCGTCGTTCTGCCCGTCATCAAACCCACCCTTGGCAACGACTGCGTCGACATCGCGAAGCTGACCAAGGAAACGGGGTTCTTCACCTACGATTCCGGCTTCACCGCGACGGCCAGCTGCAAGTCCGCCATCACTTACATCGACGGCGACAAGGGCGTGCTGCTGTACCGCGGCTACCCGATCGAACAGCTGTCGGAAAAGTCGAGCTACGTCGAAGTGGCCTACCTGCTGATCAACGGCGAGCGCCCGAGCGCCGAGCAGCTGAAGGCCTTCACCGATGAGCTGACCGCCGAAGCCAACGTCGATGCGTCGATCAACACCCTGATCGGCAGCTTCGCCAAGGACGCCCACCCGATGGCCATCCTGGCTGCCGCGATCGCGCAGCTGTCGGCCATCTACCACGACTCGCTGGACCTGTCCGACGCCGAACAGCGCCGCCAGGCCGCCGTGCGCCTGATCGCCAAGGTGCCGACCCTGTCGGCGCTGATCTACCGCCATGGCAAGGGCCTGCCGGCCAACAAGCCGGATACCTCGCTGGACTACGTCAGCCGCTTCCTGAAGCAGACCTTCGAGTCGGCTGATGGCCAGTACGACCTGAACCCGGACGTGGTCAAGGCGCTGGACCTGCTGTTCATCCTGCACGCCGACCACGAGCAGAACGCCTCGACCTCGACCGTGCGCCTGGTCGGCTCGACCGGTGCCAACCCGTACGCGTCGGTCGCCGCTGGCGTCACCGCGCTGTGGGGTCCGGCCCACGGCGGTGCCAACGAAGCCGTGCTGAAGATGCTGGAAGAGATCGGCAGCGCCGACAACGTCGAGTCCGCCGTGGTCAAGGCCAAGGACAAGACCTCCGGCTTCCGCCTGATGGGCTTCGGCCACCGCGTCTACAAGAACTTCGATCCGCGCGCCAAGGTCATCGGCGAGATGACCAGCAAGGTGCTCAAGCAGCTGGGCGTGCAGGATCCGCTGCTGGACGTGGCCGTGAAGCTGGAACAGGCCGCGCTGCAGGACGAGTACTTCGTCGCCCGCAAGCTGTACCCGAACGTCGATTTCTACAGCGGCATCATCTACAAGGCGCTGCAGATCCCGACCGAAATGTTCACCGTCATGTTCGCCCTGGGCCGTACCTCCGGCTGGGTCTCGCATTGGCTCGAACAGCAGGTTGACCCGGAAATGAAGATCGGCCGTCCGCGCCAGGTCTACACCGGCAGCGACGTGCGCGACTACCAGGGCTGATCGCCCGCGTAGGTTGTGCCGAGAACGCCCCGCATCCGCGGGGCGTTTTTTTTGCCGCCCTGGTGGGTGCCAACCTTGGTCGGCACGCTTTTGTAGAGTCGAGCCATGCTCGACTGCTCTTGCTGAGTCGAGCATGGCTCGACTCTACAAAAGCAGAGCACTACACCTCTGAATACTGGCTCGGCGAACACCCCAGTTCGCGCCGGAACGCGGCGGAAAACGCACTGGGACTCGCATACCCCAGGTCCAGGGCCACGCGTGTCACCGCCTGCCCCTGGCCCAGCCGTTCGATGGCCGCCAGCAGGCACACCTGCTGCCGCCACTCGGCGAAACTCACCCCGGTATCCGCGCGGAACGTCCGCGTGAAGGTGCGCCGGCTCATGCCTGCATCCGCAGCCACCTCATCAAGCCCGATGGCGAGTGAGGGCGCATCGAACAGCGCCCGGCAGACGTGCGCCAGGCGTGCATCGGCAGGCAACGGCGCATGCAGGGAAAGCATCGGCATCGACGCGATCTCCGCGACCAGCAACTGCATCAGCTTGCCCGCACGCCCGTCCTCGTCGTACAGCGCAGGTAGGTCCACTGCGCCTTCCAGCAGCTGCCGCAGCAGCGGCGAAACGGCATACACGTGGCACTGCGCCGGCATCGTCACCGCAGCAGCGGCCTCGATGGAAAGGAAGGCGTTGAGCATCGTCACCGGCCCGCGCATCGTCATCTCGTGGGCCAGCCCGGCGGGAACCCAGCAGGCGCGCTGTGGCGGCACCAGCCAGCGCCCCTGCGGTGTCGTCACGCTGATGGTGCCGCGCGCGGCGAACGCGAACTGTCCGCGTCGATGGGCATGGCGCGGAAAGGTGGACGACGCTGCGTAGTCGTTCGAGGTGACCACGACATCGCGCGGCAGGTCTTCATAGGGATCGAGCAGCGAATTGCGCATGGCCCGGATTCTATAGCGGTTGACCTGTCATCGACGGTGGGCCGGGCCTGCGTTGCCTAGCATCAACACTCCTCCTCATTGCGGCAATGCTTCATGGCCAACACTTTTCATCGCGTGGGGCAGGGGCCTCACTCCGTCCTGGTCCTGCATGGCTGGTTCGGCGACGCACACGCGTTCGAACCGATCGAGCCGTGGCTGTCACGCGACCACTTCAGCTACATCTTCATGGACTGCCGTGGCTACGGCGGCATGCGCGATGTGGCGGGGCAGTACAGCATCGACGAAATCGCCCGTGACGCACTCTCGCTCGCCGATGCACTTCAGCTGGAAACGTTCAGCGTAGCGGGGCATTCCATGGGAGGCATGGCGATCGAGCGCATCGCCGTGCTCGCCCCCCAGCGGGTGCGGTCCATGCTGGCCATCGCGCCCGTTCCCTGCGGCGGCATGGCCTATGACGCACTCACGCGAGGACTTCTGGAGAGCGCTTCCGGCAGCGTGGCCAGCCGAAGGGCCATCATCGATCGCAGTACTGGCGGCAGACTGCCCGCAGCCTGGCTGGATTGGAAGGCCCGTTATTCAATGGAGCACTCAGCGCCCGACGCGTTTGCTGCCTATCTAGCCGCGTGGGCAGATACGGATTTCAGCGACGAGATCGTCGGCGAGCACCGGTTGAAGGTGGTGGTGGGTGGGAATGATCCCACTTTCAACCGATCACTGATGGAGCGCACCTATCTGCGCCGCTACCGGCAGGCCACGCTGGAGGTTCTGGAGGATGCAGGGCACTACCCGATGAATGAGACACCCTTGGCCCTGGTGGGGGCCATGGAGTCCTTTCTGTTGTCATTGCCCAAGAGGTAGAGTCGAGCGATGCTCGACTAACGCGCGCAGCGCGGGCGTTTCGCGTAGTGTCGGAAGAGCAGTCGACTCTACAAGGGCAAGGCAATGAGGTTTGTTGCATTCAACGAATGAGGGAAATTGCATAACCCTCAAACATTGAGCGCCTTCAAGAATCTTCCTTAGCATTCAATGTTTTAGGAATGCTTGAATGGCCGGCAGGACAAGGGATTTCTAACATTCTCTCCGTCGCCCGCAACCACCTCTGCGGGCGGCGCCTCCCTCCCTTTCTCCTTAGGGGAGGGGGGCTTTCATATTCCCCCTTGTCCGAGAGAGACACCCATGCACGCCATTATCAAGAAGGCCGCGCTCGCTGCAGCGCTGGCCACGGCTTCGCTGTCCGCGCACGCCGTGGAAACCAAGATCTCCGTCTACGCCGACGTCGACCCGACCCTGGCCCTGCTGCGTGATGACGGCAGCGCACTGCCGGACGCCGTCACCCTGACCCACGATCCGCTGCGTGGCCTGATTCCGGACACCCAGCACGTGCGCATCCACTCCAACGACGACACCGCTGATATCGAAGCCAAGATCGGTGGTGCATTCGTGTTGGCCAACGGTGACGGCAAGATCACCGTGCCGATGACGGTCAGCCTCAACAATCGCGCACTCGGCCTCACTGCCGTCGAATTCAAGGCAGCCGATCTGTTCACCGGTGCCGGTTCGACCCCGGGCGCGTCGATCTCGATGCCGCTGGTCATCGCCCAGACCGCTCCGGCGCCGCTTACGACCCAGGGGCGCTACTCGGGCATCGTCAACATCGTGCTGAGCCAGAAGCCCTGATCGAAGGCTTCCCCAGCGCCGGCCCGCATTGCGGGCCGGCCGTTTCTCCAGCGGTGCCCCCATGACCCCACACGCCCCCGCCATCACCCGGCTGGCGGTCGCGCTCGCCCTGGCGTTGTCCACTCCACTGGTGGCCGCACGCGGCGTCCCGCCCGGCTTCGAGGATCTGGTCCAAGGCCAGACCGAACAACTCGATATCCAGCTGTTCGGCCGCTCGGCCGGGCTGTCGCCGGTGCGCGTGACTCTGGAGCACGTGCAGCTGGAAGATCCAGCAAGCGTGCTGCAGTCGCTCGACCTCCCGGCCGAGGCGCAGGCCGCGCTGCTGCCCGCGTTGTCGCAGCCCATGCCGCGCAACAGCCACCTGGCCTGCCGCTTCGGTGGCGCCACTGCTGGTTGCGGCTATCTCGATCCACCAGAAGACCCCGCCGCCGTGCGCGCGCTGTACGACGAAGGCGAGGGCGCGGTGCGCCTGTTCGTCGCCCGCCAGTGGATTCCGGGCAAGCCGGCTGCCGAACGCTTCCACACCGTCAGTGCCAACGCCGAGAACGCTTTCCTGCACCAGCAGGTGATCAATGTCAGCGGCAGCCGCGACTACCAGACGCTGTCCGCGCGCGGCACCGGTGTGCTGGGCCTGTTCGATCGCGGGCATGTCTCCGCCGAATGGAACTTCAACCAGCAGCGCTACCGCAGCCGTGGCAGTGACAGCGCGTTCCAGTTCGACAACGTCTACTACCGCCACGACCTGGGGCAGGCGCACTACCTGCAGGCCGGGCGCATGGACCGCCGCAACCTGTCCAGCCCGCAGGGCGGCACTTTCAGTTTCAGCATGCTGCCGCTGGACCGCCTGCAGGGCCTGCGCGTGGGTACCACCCAGGCCTATGTCGACTCCGATGCCGCCGTGCAGGCCACGCCGTTGACCGTGCTGCTGGCCCGCGACGCACGCGTGGATGCCTACGACGGCACGCGCCTGCTGCAGACCTCCTACCTGCAGGCCGGCATCAACCAGATCGACACCCGCAACTTCCCTTTCGGCAACTACACCATCACCCTGCGCATCTACGAAGACGGCGTGCTGGTGCGCAGCGAAGACGCGCCGTTCGACAAGGGCGGCGACTGGACCAACAGCCAGTGGCAGTGGTTCGTGCAGGGCGGCAGGCGCAACGAGCGTCGCAGTGATCGCTTCGATGGCGAACGCGTGGCGGTGGCCGGCATGCGCGTGCCGCTGGGCCGCGACGTGGCGATGGTGGCCGGCGCCGCCGACCTGGGCGGCTTCCGCTACGGCGAGCTGCGCGTAGACCTGCGCCGCCTGTACGCCACCCAGGAACTACGCGCCAGCTTCGGCGGCATGCGCGGCAACGATGGCAGCACCGGCCAGCAGCACCAGCTGTCGTACCGCCGCACCGCATCCTGGAACATCTACCAGCAGCGCATGCGCGGCAAGGCCTGCCAGTTCGAGGCTGACGCGCGCGATCAGCTGGGCTGTGCCAACTCCCTCAGCGCCTCGATGGCGCTGCCGCTGGCCGGTGGTAGCGCTTACGTGGGCTACACGCGGCGGCAGACCTGGCGCGCCGGGCGCGAGCTTCCCGGTGCGGAAGACGATCCGCTGGCCGGGCTGGACCCGTTGCTGCCGCCGCCGGCGCCGTGGCAACCGCGCCGCGAGCCGCAGCTCAGCCGCACCTGGCAGGCCAGCTTCAGCCGCAGCCATCGCTGGCAAGATTTCAGCGTCTCCACCCGCATGGGTGTGTGGCAGCAGCGTGCCAGCGACAGCCTGCGCGGCAGTGACCAACGCGACCGCGGCATCTACTTCAACCTGAGTCTGACCCGTCTGCTGCGCGGTACCGCCGGCAGCGGCCAGCGCCGCTACAGCGTGGACGTGCGCCAGCCGCAGCACCAGCGCCCGGACATCAACTACAGCGTCGGCCACAGCCTGCGCCAGGAGGTGGACGCGCAGTACCGCGAGCTGTCGACCGAACTGCGCGCCAACAACAGCGACCGTTACAGCGCCACGCTCAGCGGCCAGCTGCAGAACAGCCTCGGCCAGAGTGGCGCCACGCTGGCGCACTACCAGCAGCGCGGCCGCAGCGAGACCGCCTACAGCGGCATGCACAGCTCTGGCTTTGCACTGGGCAAGCGCGGCTTCTACTGGAGCGGCAGCAACGGCGCCGACGCCGGCCTGGCCGTGCAGGTGGCCGACACCGACGACGTCGACCTGCGTGGCGTGGCGGCCGAACTGCAGGTGGGCGGCCTGCGCCGGCAACGCCTGCAGATTGGCGAGCGCCGATTGCTGCCGCTGTCGTCGTACCAGTCGCACCGCGCCGAAGTACAGGACGCCAGCACGCTGGACAGCATCGCCGCCATCCGCGTGACCGGGGGGGGCGGCGCACGGCCGATGTTCCTCAGCCCCGGACGGCTGATGCGCATGCCGGTGCCGATCGAGGTGACCTACACCTTCATCGGCAACGCCAAGGACCTTGCCGGAGCGCCGCTGGGCGGTGCCCGCATCCTCAACGCGCCGGTGCCCGGCACCAGCGCCAACGGCAGCTTCGTTGCCGACTTCCCGCGTCGCGAGACAACGCTGTACCTGCTGCAGGACGACCGCCTGCTGCACTGCCCGCTGCAGGTGCGCGAGCGCCGCCAGGTGGTGCTGCTGGTCGGCGCCGTGCACTGCGAGCCGCTGGCCGTGGCCCAGCTGCCGCCGCAGATCCGCCAGCAGGCCCGGGTGACGCGCCTGCTGCAGGAACGCGCATTGATTGCCGCCACGCCCCAGACCGCTGCTGCAGGAGGAACGCCATGAACCGGCGTGTGTTGTTGGTGTTGATGCTGGTGTGTGCGCTGGTGGTGCTGGCGCCGAGGGCGTGGGCGCAACGTCCGCCCGATACGGATCCGCCAAGCGGAGTGATTACACGCGACATCAAGCTGGGATGGGATCGCTCGGCGATGCCCGGGGATATCGAGATATGGGCGAGAAAGACCTTAGTCGCATATGACCGTGATCCACTAAAACAATATGGAGCGCTCTTTATCACGTGTGCTTCGGCGACGGATTCGGCCACCGGTCGTTGCCCAACGGAGAATACTTCTGAACCTTCGGCAGTAGAGGGAAAGGTAGTCGTTCGGTTGGTTGAGCAGCGCGGCGGCTTGAGTGCAGATTTCACGCTTCTGGCATCCGTCTACCGCGCTGACCAGACTGCGGCCTGTCACTCGAGCTACTGGTCCAACCTATCGTATGTCCCATGGACTACATTTGGCGCTCCTTGCGACTGGAATCCGCCCGCGGGGACGGGAGCAGGACTTCGAATTCTTGCCCCTGAGCTAACTCATCTAACAGCAGGACATTGGCGGGGTGCGCTTGATCTCTATCTGAGGAAGCCGCCAGCCCAGCATCTAGCAAAGTACGTCTTCAACTTCGACTTCACCGTCACCGACTACGACGCGATCTCGATCTACTTCCCCGGCTTCGACGGCGTTGCACCCCTGGTCAACATGGACCTGCGCTACGACCCGATCCGCAAGGTGGTCGCCGGGCGCAAGGAGGTGGACATGTGCCTCTACGACGGCGTGGGCTCGCAGAGCGAATTCCTCGGCGTCACCGTGCGCGATAGCGGGCCGCGCCCACCGCCGGGGCGCGACTTCGCGGTCTGGCATCAGGATGGCGGCAGCGACGACACCCAGCGCCTCGACTACCAGGTTGGCCTGAACTACGGCGGCAACCTACTGGCGATGAAGCACGGCGAGGAACAGCTGCTGCGCGGCATCGACAGCGCGCAACTACGCATGGTGCTGCTGCCGGGCATCAGCCAACCCGTGTACTGCGTGCCCACGCCACTGACGCTGGAAACACCGCCCACGCCCATCGCCAGTAAACGCCCCGGTCTCTACGACGGCGAGCTGACGGTAGAGCTGCGCGTGCCGACTGCCAAACCCTGATCCCTTCGGAGGCTCATCATGAAGAAGCTGCTGTTCTGCCTGTTGCCGTTGAGCGCACTGCTGGCCCCGCCGGCACAGGCCAATCTGTCCATTCATCCGATGCGTGCAGCGGTGGATGCCAAGCACGGCACGAAGATCCGCGTGTACTCGCAATCCACCCAGCCGCAGTACGTGCAGGCACGCCTGCTGCGCATCACCAACCCGGCACAGGTGGGTGAAGAAGAGATTGAAGTGGAGGCCGCCGATGCTGCGATTGCCATCACGCCTGGCAAGTTCGCACTCAGCGGTGGAGGCAATCGCCTGATCCGGGTGATTCCGCTGCAGACGGTGGAGAAAGAGGCGGCCTACCGCATCTACTTCGAAGGGGTGAAGGGCCCCGACGGCACGATCCTGGAAGGCGATGAACAGGCGGCGCAGGCCAACGTTGGTGTCAGCCTGGTCTGGGGCGCGCTGGTGAACGTGGTGCCTGCCAAGGGCAGCGTGGATCTGCAACTGCAGGGCAACACCCTGCGCAACACCGGCACGCTGCGCGTGGGCATCACCGGTGCTGCCGAGTGCAGTACCAGTGGTGTGTGCACACCGCTTGAGCTGTCCAGAAGCCTGTACCCCGACGCTGCGCTGACCTTGCCGTTCCAGCTTCAGCCGGGCAGCACCCTGCAGCTGCAGTACCGACTGTCGAACGACAGCTATCGCGATCACGTAACGACCCTGGCGCCCAGCGCCTGACGTTCTTTGCTCCGCGCATGCGCGGAGCTTCATTTCCCTTGTTTGTTAAGGAATAAACATGAACCACATCTATCGCCGTATCTGGAACAAGGTCAAGCAGTGCTGGGTGGTGGCCAGCGAGCTGTCCCCTGCTAGGGGAGGCAAGAAAGGCAGCGCTGGTTCCCGGGTTCGCGGCGCTCTCCTGCTCGTGGCACTGCTGGGTGCATCGCCGGTTCATGCGGAAATTGGGCCTCGGTGTACAGAAGAACTCAGCGATGAAAGCCAGTGTTTGGAAGGTGGATCTGAGCTATCTGTGTTCAGTGCAGCTGCGATGGAGCGTGGCATGCATTCGGCAGGTGCCGGAATCATGGCGGCCGGACCATGGTCGACAACCTATGGTGACAGAGCGAATGCACCAGGAGAGCACAGCAGCGCGTTTGGATATGGTGCAACCGCCATTGGAAACGGCAGTGCCGCAATTGGATCTGGGACGATTGTCCAAGGTGAGAAAAGTTCGGCATTTGGACCAAGGGCAGAAATTGAGGGGATGCTCAGTGTTGCGTTTGGATACAGAACGGATGCGAAGGGCGGTCATGCGACAGCACTGGGCGCCAATGCTCTGGCAGATGGAACTGGAACGGTTGCAGTTGGGCACGATTCGCGGGCCGTAACCCTCAACTCGATTTCTGTTGGTAGTGGATCCCGCACGAACTCAACGGGCGGAATTTCAAAGATCGCCATCGGTGGAAACGCCTACGCGGGCACGAGTGGCTGGACCGGTGCAGTTGCGCTGGGGGGGCAGTCACAGGCAAGCCACGACAGTGTGGCAATCGGCTACGAATCACGAACGACTGCGGCTAGCTCGGTGGCGTTGGGTGTGCATTCTCTCGCAAATGAAGGGAACACCGTTTCGGTCGGCAATGAGACGATCAAACGCCGCATCGTCAATCTTGCCGACGCTCGTGTGAGCAGTTCCAGCACCGATGCGGTTACCGGCAAGCAGCTCTACGCCACCGAGCAGAAAATCGGTTCCTTGAATGGAATGATCAAGGCAGGCTCGCATTCCGACTCCTTTGTGATCGGGGCGGGCTCGGTCTCTTCCTCGGCGAGCACCGTATCGGTGGGCAATGCGAGCAAGAAACGCCGCATCCAGTACCTTGCCGATGGCGTGATTGGTGCCGGCAGCACGGATGCCATGACGGGTAACCAGCTGCATGCCACCAACACGAAGGTGGCGGCCGTCGAGAAGACTGCCGATGCCGCGAAGGCGGATCTTGTTGCAGTGCGCGACCTCGCGCAGAAGGCCGCCAATCGTATTGACGCGGCCGCACCGGCGCTGGGCAGGGGCGCGCTTGCAGAAACGGGCGCCTACGGCGCCAGCACTGCGCTTGGCGATGCCGCCAAGGCCTACAACAGCGGCAGCGTGGCCTTGGGGGCCAACGCGTTGGCGGGTGTGGACGTGGACGGAAAGAAGATTGTCGGGTCGAACTCAGGTGTCTCCCTGGGCGCCAACAGCCGAAGTGGCAATGGGGGCGTCGCTGCGGGCTTCAGGGCCGACTCCACTGGCGCCTGGAGCGTGGCGATGGGGGCCGATGCCAAGGCCCAGGCCGATCATAGTACCGCTGTCGGCTATCAGAGCAAGGCGACTGCTGGCCAGAGCACTGCATTGGGTCGCAGCAGCGAAGCAACTGCGCTGTATACCAGTGCATTCGGAAACCTTTCGAAAGCAACTGCGGTCAGCGCGGTCGCGCTGGGCGATCGTGCCCAGGCCAAGCATGAGAACGCGGTGGCACTGGGAGCCGGGTCCGTCACCTACTCTGCCAACTCGGTCTCGGTGGGTAACGCCTCGGTCAGGCGAAAGATCCAGTACGTTGCAGACGGCAGTATCAGCAAGAGCAGTACGGATGCTGTTACCGGCAGCCAGCTGTTCGATACCCAGCAGACTGTAGCCAAGGCTCAGACGACAGCTGACGCCGCAAAGACCAGTGCCGACAGCGCGCTGACCAAGGCCAACACCCTCTCCGGGCTTCTGAGCCAGACCTCTGCCTCGGGCAATGTCCGCCTGGGCGCAGCCAACAGCGGCACCGTACTGGACGTGCGGAACAGCGCCAATGCGAGCCGCAAGATCACCGGTGTTGCCGATGCAGCGTTGTCCACCACCAGCACCGATGCGGTGACAGGCCGGCAGCTCAATACCACCAACAGCAACGTCAGCACCGCACTGAGTGACGCCAGTGCAGCCAAGACTACTGCGAACACCGCTCTGACCCAGGTAGGAACGCTCAATGGATTGCTCAGCCAGGCCAGTACCAGCGGCAATGTTCGCGTGGGCGAGAAGAACAGCGGCACCGTGCTGGATGTGCGCAATAGCGCGAACGCGAATCGGAAGCTGACTGGTGTGGCTGATGGAGTGGTCAGCGCCAGCAGCTATGAGGCCGTCAACGGCAGGCAGCTCAACGCGACCAATGACAAGGTGGCGACGGTGGAGGGCATTGCCAGGACTGCGGGCACGGAAGCTGCGGCCGCAAAGGGGGATGCGTCCAAGGCGCTGGCCGAGACAGCGGTGCTGGGCGGGCTGGTAGCACAAGCTTCTCCGGCTGGCAGTGTACGTCTGGGTGAGAGGAACAGCGGCAGCCTACTGGATGTGCATAACAGCCTCGGTTTGAGTCGACGGATTACGGGTGTCGCGAACGGCGTGTTGAGTCTAGGGAGCAACGATGCCGTGAATGGTGGGCAGTTGTATACGACCAACACCGCAGTGCAGGCAGCCACGGTCGCTGTTGAAGAAGCCGGTCGTAGGATCGGGGAGATTGAGGGGAAATCGAAATTCATGGCGGTTGGCGCGCCGATAGATGATGTGAAGGCGCAGGCTGGTCGCTTGGGAATTGCACTTGGAGATTCCGCGGAGGCGTCACTTGTTGGCGAGGGTGGTGTTGCTATCGGAAGTTATGCGAAGGCGCGGGCAACAAACTCGGTAGCGATCGGGCGCGCGTCCGGAGTTGCTGAGGATGCGGAGAACGGTTTTGCATTGGGCTCACGCTCGCGAGTTGAGGAAGCGAATGGGCTGGCGGTTGGCGCAGGCAGCTACGTGCAGAAGGGAGCTACGAACTCCGTTGCGCTTGGCAATGGTTCAATCGCTGAGGAGGCTTCCACGGTTTCTGTCGGTGGTGGGCTGCTAAAGCGCCGACTTGTCAATGTTGAAAGAGGCGCCGCTGACCACAACGCCACCACCGTCTCCCAGCTCAAGGATTCCCTCGCCACGCTCGGCGGCGCCGCAGGCATGGATGCCAATGGCAACATCATCGCCCCGACCTACACGGTGCAGGGCGGAACGCAGAGCACCGTCGAGGATGCGCTGACGGCACTCGATGGCGCCGTCATCACCGCCGGCCGTCGCGCGGACAAGGTGGAAGGTCAGCTCAGCTCGATCTTCCAGGATTCACCTTCGGCGCGTACCGACGGCATGAGCCAGATCGCGCTGAATGGCGTGAACGGCATGGTACTGACCAATCTTGCCGATGGCCGGGTGGCCCCAGGAAGCCGTGATGCCGTAACGGGCAACCAGCTGTACGCCGCAGAGCAGAAGATCTCGCAGAATCGGAATGATCTGGACGCGATGCGCAAGGATCGGGAGATGGGGCAGCAGGCAATGCGAGAGATGGATGCAAACGGCCCAATCGACTTCGGTGGTGCGCGCTTGACTGGCGTGGCCGACGGCTCTATCTCGGCAGATAGTCGAGATGTAGTTACGGGTCGACAGTTGTTTTCGGTAAGTGACCGCGTATCCGAGATTGAGCATCAGGGACGGTTCCTCAGAATTAATACGGATCAGCTCAGCGAAGATGCGTTTGCGGGCTTCTTGGGGGTTGCAATTGGTGACTCGGCTCGCACGCAGGGCGAGGGAGGGACGGCTATCGGTTCGTTTGCCTCTTCGCTGGGCGTAAATTCTGTCGCTATAGGCCGTGGATCTTCCGTGTCAGCGAACGCTTTGAATGGCTTCGCGGTGGGGGCTGGTGCACATGTCGCGTCGACGAACGGGGTTTCAATTGGTGCAAGTTCAAGAGTCCACGTGGGCGCAGAGGGATCATTGGCGCTGGGTGTGGGGTCTGAAGCCACTGAGGCAGGAACTGCATCCTTCGGGAGTGCGGGAACTGAACGCCGCCTCGTAAACATCGCCAACGGCACCGCCAACCACAACGCCGCCACCGTCGGCCAGCTGCGTGGTGCACTCTCCGCCCTCGGTGGCGAGGTGGATGCCAACGGCAACATCGTCGCCCCGCGCTTCAACGTCCAGGGCCAGGCGCAGTCCACCTTGAATGGCGCACTTGAAGCACTGGATGGCGCGCTCGTCACCAACACCTCGCGCGTGGACAAGGTCGAGACCCAGCTCCGCTCCGTCTTCCAGGACACCCCCTCGGTCCGCGTCGATGGTGTCAACCAGCTCACCCTCGCCGGCGCCAACGGCATGGTCATCTCCAACGTGGCCAACGGCCTGATCGCGGCCGGCAGCCGCGATGCGGTCAACGGTGACCAGCTGCATTCGATGCAGCAGCAGCTCAATGGCCGCATGGATGGGCTGGAGCAGCGCATCGACGATGCCCCGGCACCGCGTGCCCTGGCGTCGTCCTCGGTGCCGAAGCCGCAGACCGATGAAACTTCGGTGGTACCGGAAGGCAAGGATTCCCAGCAGGTCGCGTCGGTAGGCGAGGGCGACAAGCCCATACCGCAGCCGAAGATCAACAAGGACGACTCGCCGAAGCCGCAGGTGGACACCGCCGAGCTGGAGAAGATGCTGGCCCGTGCCAACGAGTACACCGATGGGGCGATCAGCAACTTCGAGCGCCGCCTGGACAAGATGGACAAGCGCTTCAACCGCATGGCGGCGATGAGCAGCGCACAGACGGCGATGGCGATGAACACCGCCGGCCTGGCCACCTACAACCGCCTTGGTGCGGGCGTGGGCTACAGCGAGGGTGAGTCGGCGATGGCGGTGGGCTACCAGCGCGTGCTCAATGAGAAGGGCTCGGCCACCTTCAGCCTCAATGGTGCGTTCACCAACAGCGGTGAGCGCAGCATGGGCGTCGGTGTGGGCATCGGCTGGTAAGCCATGGAGCCCCGGCGTGACGCGCGTAATCCACCCCGCCGCGCCGGGGTCCTCGCCCAGGAGATGGCGATGTACAGATGGGTAAAGGGAATCATCAGCTATCGCACGTTCTACATCTGGCGGGCGCGCTATCGCTACTACACACGGAACCTGGATCTGTGGACGCTGATGAGCGGACTATGCATCGCCGGTCTGTTGCTGGTGCTGTGGTACATGTGGCGGATGCTGAGCGTGCCGACGCCGCGCGTGCACCCGGAGACAGCGGCGCTGCGCATCGAGGGTGTCACCAGGGAGGCGATCCATCGCATCGTGCTGGTGCGCCACGCGGGCAGCACGCCGGGTGCTCCGTTCACTACGCCGGAGGAGGTGCGGGCAAGCACGCTGCGCACGATACGGGTACGGCAGGTGATGGACAGCGAAGTGGTGTGGCGGCTGAAAGCCGACATGCTGGCGGACATCGCTGACTACATCATGGCCACAGGTGGGTGCTTTCCCTACGATTGCCGGCGGGTCCTCGATCGATTGGACTACGTGCGCCAGGCGGGTGTTGAGAATGCGCAGATCAACGCTGCGCTGGCGACGATCCTGGAGGTGTCGTTGGACCAGATGCCGTCGTTGGAGGCAGACGAGCATGAGCGGGTGAAGAGTGGTTGGTCGGATGGGTTCAACGACATCTACTACCAGTCCTGGGTGTTGCGGGACCTGCAGGCCATGCACGCACAGATGATGCGGGAATATCCGCAGCGTGCCCCCGCACCGTGGTTGCCGCGGCTGCTCAGCGACCCGCTGCGCGATACCCGTTTTGTCTGGTAGCGGGAGCAAGATGGGCATCATCTGCCAGAGCAGGTAATACCGCTTTTGTAGAGTCGAGCTTGCTCGACTGCTCTCCGCTCAGCCATCGAAATGCACGAAGCACAGTGCGGACCAGCGGTCCGCACCTACCAAACACGGGTGCAGCGCCCCTGTAGAGTCGAGCCATGCTCGACTGTTCTCCGGTCAGCCATCGAAATGCCCGAAGCACAGTGCGGACCAACGGTCCGCACCCACCCAAGGCAGGCACCGCTGCGCTCGCCGGCCATGGACCGGCGCTACCGTCACCCGCCGATGTACGCGGTGATCTCCGCCTCGGCCAGCACCTGCCGCAACTGCGCTACAGACGCGCGCCGCATCGGCTTCTCATCCACCGGTGACAGCGGCGCCTGACGCAGTGCGTCGTACGGCAGCACGGCCAGGTCGAAGGTCAGCTCCTCGGCACTGAACACCCACACCGGCACGTCCAGGCAGCGTTCGCGGTCCATGCGCAGGCGACGCGTCCGCGATTCGGCGGGAATGCCGTGTTCGTCCAGGAAGCGGTGCACGGCTTCCGGGTCGTCACTGTGCAGGTGCAGTTGCACGGGGCTGTTGGCGTCGGCGGTGCCGTCCAGTACGGGACCGGCCAGGCGCGGGGAGAAGCCGTGCAGGAACTCCAGCGCGCGCATCGCGGCTTCACGGCGGCGCTGCAGTTCGTTGCCGTGCTGGGGCCCGGAGAACAGCCGCTGGTACTCGCGCAGGGCGTCTTCGATCTCGGTGTTGCGGGGAAGGGAGGCATCGTCGTGGATGCCGAGCCGGCTGGCGGCCTTCAATTTGGCCTGGTGGTAGTCGCGGATGCCGCCTTCGGCCATCAGGCGGGCGGCTTCGTGGGCGAGGCGGTGACGCCGCTCGCGGGTCTGGCTGGCAGCATGCTGACGGGCGCGATGCATGCGATGACTCCCTGTTGCGACCTGGCTACAGACTAGCGCACGGATGTGACATCTGCGTGGGTATGGCGGATGCAACCGCTCTGGTGGGTGCCGACCTTGGTCGGCACAGGGCGCCAACCGAGGTTGGTGTCTACAAGGGCAGCATCAGTGCCAACCAAGGTTGGCACCCACCAACGCTCTGGTGGGTGCCGACCTTGGTCGGCACGAGGCGCCAACCAAGGTTGGCGTCTACCAGGGCAGCATCAGTGCCAACCAAGGTTGGCACCCACCAACGCTCTGGTAGGTGCCGACCTTGGTCGGCACGGGGCGCCAACCAAGGTTGGCATCTACCAGAGCCGCATCGGTGCCAACCCACGGTTGGCACCCACCAAACCCTTCCTCAGAAGATATCGAACGCGGCGGCGTCGGCCTGCGGCGTATTGAGGTTCAGGTCGTAGTCGGTCAGGCGGTCCATGTCTTCCACCTTCACCCACTCGGTGGCGCCGTTGAGGGTGGCCTGGACCATGCCGCTGGGCGGGTCGTTCTGCGCGATCGGGGTGTCCTTCAGCGCGGTGCGCATGTAGTCGATCCAGATCGGCAGCGCGGCCTTGCCACCGTATTCGCGGTAACCCAGCGAGCGGAAGTCGTCGCGGCCCACCCACACGGTGGTCACGTACGGGCCGCCGAAGCCGGAGAACCAGGCGTCGCGGTGGTCGTTGGTGGAGCCGGTCTTGCCGCCCACGTCCTCGCGGCCGAGCACCTTGGCCTGGGCACCGGTACCGCGCTGGACCACGTCGCGCATCATCGACACCAGCTGGTAGGCGGTGCGGGCGTCGATCGCGCGCGGGGCGGTGCGGGCATCCGGGTTGGCCGGAGCCGCCGGGGTTTCGGTCTTGGCTTCGGCCTTGGCCGCGGCGGCCGGGTCCACCTTCGGGGCCGGGGCACCGAAGTTGAAGCCGTCCACCACCTGGTTGACCGGCTGGTCGCTGCTGCCGGCGCAGTCGCGGCAGGCCAGTGCCGGGTTTTCCTTGAACACCAGGTTGCCGTCGCGGTCGTTCACCTGGTCGATGAGCCAGGTGTCCACGCGCGAGCCGCCGTTGGCGAACACGGCGTAGCCACGGGCCACCGACAGCGGGGTCAGCGAGGCAGTACCCAGTGACATCGACAGGTTCGGCGGCAGTTCCGATTCGGCGAAGCCAAACTCGCTGATGTACTTGCGCGCGTAGTCCACGCCCATGCCATCGAGCAGGCGCACCGAGACCAGGTTGCGCGACTGCACCAGCGCTTCACGCAGGCGCATCGGGCCGCGGAAGCCGCCGCCGTCGTTCTGCGGGGCCCAGGTCTTGCCGCGGCGGTCGCGGAACACGACCGGGGCGTCGAGCACGATCGAGGCCGGGTTGTAACCCTTGTCGAAGGCAGCCGCGTAGACGAACGGCTTGAAGCTCGAACCCGGCTGGCGACGGGCCTGGGTGGCGCGGTTGAACTTGTTGCCGGAGAAGCTGAAGCCACCCACCAGCGCTTTCAGCGCGCCGTTGTGGGCATCCAGCGAGACCAGCGCGGACTGGCCGCGCGGCAGCTGGTCCAGCAGCCACTCACCGTCCTTGGCACCGGCGCGTACGCGCACGATGTCGCCGCGCTGCACCAGCTTGCCCGGGGTCTTGTTGGTCCACTTGGCGGCACCGGCCGGCAGCACGATCTCGCTGCGGTTGGCCAGCACCACGGTGGCGCTGCCGTCGGCGCCGGTGCTGGCGACGATGGCCGGCAGCAGTCCGGCCTGGGCGAACATGCCACGCAGGTGCTCGGCCAGGGCGGCGGCGTCTTCGCCGGCACTCACCTGGACCTGCTTCTCCACGCCGTGCCAGCCGTGGCGGTGGTCGTACAGCAGCAGGCCATCGCGGACAGCCAGGTTGGCGGCGGTCTGCAGGGTCGAGTCGATGGTGGTGGTGACGTGGTAACCCTTGTTGACCACATCGCCGCCGAAGCGGGCGATCATTTCCTGGCGCACCAGCTCGGCCACGTACGGGGCATCGACCTGCACCGGCGGCTCATGCGCGGTGGCGTGCATCGGCACCGCCTTGGCCGCGTCGGCCTCGGCCTGGCTGACGAACTTCAGGTCGGCCATGCGCTGCAGCACATAGTTGTCGCGGCGCTGGCGGGCACGCTCCGGGTTGGAGATCGGGTTGCCCGAGGACGGGAACTTGGGGATGCCGGCCAGCGAGGCCATCTCGTCCAGGTCCAGCTCGTTCAGCTTCTTGCCGTAGTAGAACTCGGCAGCGGCGGCCACGCCGTAGGCGCGGTTGCCGAAGAAACTCTTGTTCAGGTACAGCTCGAAGATCTCGTCCTTGCTCAGCTCGGACTCGATCTTCCGCGCCAGCAGGATCTCGGCCAGCTTGCGGGTATAGCTGTACTCGGAGCTGAGGAAGAACTGGCGGGCGACCTGCTGGGTGATGGTGGAGCCACCCGGCACGCGCTTGTCGTTGGTGGTGGCCAGCAGCCACACCGCGCGGCCGATACCCATGTAGTCCACGCCGCCATGCTCGTAGAAGCGGGCGTCCTCGGTGGCCAGGAACGCCTGCTTCAGCTTCTCCGGCACGTCCTTCATGGTGATCGGGGTACGCCGGGTCTCGCCGAACACGGCCATCAGCTTGCCGTCGGCAGCGTAGACGTACATCGGCTCCTGCATTTCAACGTCGCGCAGGGTCTGCACGTCGGGCAGCTTGGAGGACACAGCGTAGTACAGACCGCCCACGGCGGCCGCGCCGATCAGCGCCAGGACCAGGACAATCAGGAAGATCCAGCGCAGCCAGCGGCGGAGTCGAGTCATCGGGTTCAGATTCCGATTGCGAATTTCGTGGTCGCAGAGTATAGATTACGCAAGGTGGCGGCTGGGGTCGCCGCCGGGGAGCGCAAAGGGAACAGTCAGGGGCTGCATGGTGAATCCGTGAGGGACTTCACAGCAGGGCCGTTGCCATTTGCTAAGAATACGTTATTAATGCTCGGGCGCAGGTCTTGCGTCCAAGTGCCCGTCGGCAGGGGAGAAACCGTGGGGCTCATCCCAAAAAGTCAGTCGCCGCTTGTGGGCGTCGACATCAGTTCGACTGCGGTAAAGCTTTTGCAGCTGTCCCGCAGTGGCAACCGTTTTCGTGTGGAACATTACGCTGTGGAACCTCTTCCGCCGAATGCGGTGGTGGAGAAGAACATCGTGGAAGTGGAGGCCGTGGGTGAGGCCATCCGCCGTGCGATGAACCGCTCGGGGAGCAAGGCCAAGCTGGCCGCTGCCGCCGTCGCCGGGTCGGCGGTGATCACCAAGGTGATCCCGATGCCGGCCGAGCTCGACGAAAACGACATGGAAGCCCAGATCGAGCTGGAAGCGGTCAACTACATTCCGTACCCGATCGAGGAAGTGAACCTGGACTTCGAGGTGATCGGGGCGATCCCGAACAACCCGGAGATGGTCCAGGTGCTGCTGGCCGCGTCGCGTTCGGAGAACGTGGAACTGCGCCAGTCGGCGCTGGAGCTGGGTGGCCTGCAGGCCAAGGTGATGGACGTGGAGGCCTTCGCGGTCGAGAACGCCTATGCCCTGGTCGCCAGCGAGCTGCCGGTATCCATCGAGGGCGTGGTCGCGCTGGTCGACATCGGTGCCACCATGACCACCCTCAATGTCCTGCGCGGCGGCCGCAGCCTGTACAGCCGCGAACAGGTGTTCGGTGGCAAGCAGCTGACCGACGAGATCATGCGCCGCTACGGCCTGAGCTACGAGGAAGCCGGACTGGCCAAGCGCCAGGGCGGGCTGCCGGAAAGCTACGAGATGGAAGTGCTGGAGCCGTTCAAGGAAGCCACGGTCCAGCAGATCAGCCGCCTGCTGCAGTTCTTCTATGCGGGCAGTGAGTTCAACCGCGTCGACCACATCGTGCTGGCCGGCGGCTGCGCCGTGCTCGGCGGTCTGCCGGAAATGGTCGAGGAACAGCTGGGCGTGCCGACCGTGGTCGCCAACCCGCTGGCACAGATGACCCTGGGCCCGAAGGTGAACGCGCATGCGCTGGCCCAGGATGCCCCCGCGCTGATGATCGCCACCGGTCTGGCGCTGAGGAGCTTCGACTGATGGCACGCATCAATCTATTGCCCTGGCGCGCCGAACGGCGCAAGCAACGCCAGCGCGAGTTCTACGCAATGCTGGGCATGGCCGCGATCGGTGGCCTGCTGCTGTCGCTGCTGATCTGGTTCTATTACGACCGCCAGGTGAGCGGCCAGATGGACCGCAACGCCTATCTGGAAGCCGAGATCGAGAAGGTCAAGGAACAGAACAAGGAGATCGACCGCCTCGACGCGCAGAAGGACCGCCTGCTGGCCCGCAAGAAGGTGATCGAGGAACTGCAGGCCAAGCGCTCGCAGATGGTGCACCTGTTCGATGCGCTGGTGCGCACGATCCCCGATGGCCTGGTGCTGACCGCGCTGAAGCAGGAAGGCGATGTGCTGACCCTGGAAGGCCGTACCCAGTCCAATGCCCGTGTTTCGGCCTACATGCGCAACCTGGAGACCTCCGGTTGGATGACCAACCCGGAGCTGTCGATCATCGAAGCGCGTGACCCCGAGAAGGACAAGGACGGCAAGACCGGCCCGGTTGCGGATATCAAGGCGCTGCCGTACGTGTTCGTGGTCAAGGTGAAACTGCCGGCACAGAGCGAGGAAGTGGCGGCGACGCCGGGCCTGAACGCCGACGGTTCGGTGGCGACGGCTGCGCCGGCGCCGGTGGCACCGCTCGCCGCTGGCCCGGATGCGGCCACGCCTGCGGCTCCGGCTGCAGGTCCGGCAGCGAACCCGGCTGCACCGACGCCGGCGGCACCTGCTGCCGCGCCGGCAAGTGCGCCGGCCGCTGCTCCGGCCAAGCCGAACCAACCGGCCGTACCGGCTGCCCAGCCTGCCCCGAAGCCTGAGGGCAGCCGCCTGGCGCAGCCGCCGCAGGCCTTCAATGCCCCGCTGCAGGGGGACCGCGCATGAGCCAGAAGATCGATCTGAAGAACCTGGATTTCAACGACATCGGCAACTGGCCGCAGAAGGCCAAGATCGTCTTCTGTTCGCTGCTGGCACTGGTGATCATGTTCCTGGCGTGGATGCTGCTGATCAGCGGCAAGCGCGAGGAACTGGCCGGCCTGGAATCGAAGGAAACCGAGCTGCGTTCGGAGTTCACCAAGCAGCAGGAACGCGCGGTGAACCTGGCGCCGCTGAAGCAGCAGCTGGCGCAGATGGAGCAGGTGCTGCAGCAGATGCTGCGGCAGCTGCCCAGCAAGACCGAAATGCCGGACCTGATCATCGACATTTCGCAGACCGCGCTGTCCAGCGGCCTGACCAACGAGCTGTTCGAGCCCGAGCAGGAGCAGGTCAAGGAGTTCTACGCCGAGAAGCCGATCAAGCTGCGGATGGTGGGCAGCTACCACCAGTTCGGCGCGTTCGTCAGCGGCGTGGCCTCGCTGCCGCGGGTGGTGATCCTGACCATGCACGACATCAACCTCAAGCCCAAGGACAAAACCAGCGGCAACGTCCGCAGTGGCGCGCTGGAACTGTCCGGCACGGTCAAGACCTATCGCTACCTGGACGAGACCGAGGTGCAGGAACAGCAGAAGGCTGAGGCCGGCAAGGAGGACAAGAAGTGATCCGTTCCTTCTTTGCACGTTGTGGAATGGCGGCTGCCGTGCTGCTGCTGGCCGCATGCGGCCGCGGCGTGACCAGCACGCCGGGTGATGCGCCGAATCTTGAAAAGTGGGTGGAGGGCGAGCGTGCACGACCGGCACAGCCGCTGGAGCCGCTGCCGGTGATGCAGCAGTTCGAGACCTTCGAGTACTCCGCGCAGGGCATGCGCGACCCGTTCACCGATGCCTGGACCAATCCGCAGCAGGGGAATGGCGGAATGCGTCCGGATCCGAACCGGCGCAAGGAGCCGTTGGAAGGCTTCCCGCTGGATGCACTGGACATGGTCGGTACCATCGGCACCGGTGCAGGCACCGTCGCGCTGGTGATGGGGCCGGACAAGGTGACCTACCGGGTGCGCCCGGGCGGTTACCTCGGGCAGAGCGACGGGCGGGTCACGGCGGTCTTCGAAGACCGCGTGGAGCTGATCGAACTGGTGCCGGATGGCGCGGGCGGCTGGCTGGAACGGCCGGCAACGCTCTCGCTTGAAGATCAATGATCGTTTACTGGGGATAGCACGATGACCTTTCACCAAGCCAAGGGGCTGCGTCCCATCCGGCGCTCTACCTTGAACCGTGTCAGCGCGTTGGGAGTCGCGCTGATGCTGGCCTGCGCTCCGGCGCTGGCCGCCGCACCGGCGGAAAAGCCGGTGGGCGCTACCGTGGCCCCGGCGAACGCGCCGGCCGGCCTGTCGGTGGCCAAGATCGATTTCAAGCGTGGCGATGACGGCGCCGGGCGCCTGATCGTCCAGTTCGACGGCCAGGGTGCGATCCCGGACCTGCGCACGCAGGGCAACAGCGTGGTGGTCGACGTCGGCAACGCCCGACTGCCGGCCAACCTGCAGAAGCCGATGAACGTCACCGACTTCGCCACGCCGGTGCAGCGCATTGATGCCAAGCCGTCCGGTGCCGGCACCCAGCTGGTGCTGAGCACCGGTGGCGCCGTGGAATCGCTGGCCTACCAGAGCGGCAACGAGTACGTGGTGGAGATCAGCCCGCGGCAGGCTCCGGCCGCCGTCGGTGCGGTCACTGCCGGCAGCGTCACCCAGGCCGCCAAGGCTGTCGGCCAGCGCGGTTTCACCGGCAAGCCGGTGACCTTCAACTTCCAGGACGTGCCGGTGCGCACCGTGCTGCAGTTGATCGCTGAAGAATCCAATCTCAACGTGGTGGCGTCCGATTCGGTACAGGGCAATGTGACCCTGCGCCTGGTCAATGTGCCGTGGGACCAGGCGCTGGACATCGTGCTGCGTGCCAAGGGCCTGGACAAGCGCCGCGACGGCAGCGTGATCTGGGTCGCTCCGCAGGCTGAACTGGCCAAGTTCGAGCAGGAGAAGGAAGACGCGCGCATCGCCATCGAGAACCGCGAGGACCTGGTTACCGACTACGTCCAGATCAACTACCACAGCGCCACCCAGATCTTCAAAGCGCTGACCGAAGCCAAGGGTATCGGCGGCAGCGGAAGCGGTGGTGCAGGTGGCTCGGGCTCGCCGTCGCAGGAAGACAGCGGCTTCCTGTCCTCGCGTGGCCGCATCGTCGCCGACGAGCGCACCAACACGCTGATGATCAGCGACATTCCGAAGAAGATCGCGCGCATGCGCGAACTGATCGGTGTGATTGATCGCCCGGTCGACCAGGTGCTGATCGAAAGCCGCATCGTCATCGCCACCGATACCTTCGCCCGCGAGCTGGGTGCGAAGTTCGGCATCAGTGGCAGCCGTGACAATGTGTACTTCAGCGGCAATCTGGAATCCAATCGCCTGACCCGCGAATCGCAGGTCAAGACGGCGCAGGACAATGCCAAGGCCGAGCGTGACTGGATTGCTGGCGGCCGCGTCGGTCCCCCGCCGGTGCCGACGGGCTCGACCATCACCCGTGGCCTGAACTGGAGCCTGCCGGTCGCGACGGCCAGCAATCCGGGTTCGCTGGCCCTGTCGATCCTCAACGCCGGGTACCTGCTGGATGTGGAGCTGTCGGCCATGCAGGAAGAGTCCCGTGGCGAAGTGATCTCCAACCCGCGCGTGGTCACCACCAACCAGCGCGAAGCGCTGATCAAGCAGGGCAAGGAAATCGGCTACGTCACCATCAGCGGTGGTGGTGCCAGCGGCATTGCCACGCCGAACGTGCAGTTCAAGGAAGTGGTGCTGGAGCTGAAGGTCACCCCGACCATCACCAACGACAACCGCGTCTTCCTCAACATGCAGGTGAAGAAGGACGAAGTGGACCAGCTCATCCAGCTGGACGGTTACGGCACGGTGCCGTCGATCAACCGCCGCGAGGTCAACACCGCGGTACTGGTCGAGGATGGGCAGACCGTGGTCATCGGTGGCGTATATGAGTTCACCGACCGCAGCAGCATCAACAAGGTGCCGTTCCTCGGCGACGTGCCGTTCCTCGGCAACCTGTTCAAGAAGCGTGGCCGCAACAAGGACAAGGCCGAGCTGCTGGTGTTCGTCACCCCGAAGGTGCTGCGCGTGGCCAAGCAGAACTAAGCCCGCGCAACCCATGATGCGAAGAAGGGCCGCCGCGTGCGGCCCTTCTTCGTTTCCGCCGGTAGATCCACGCCATGCGCGGATGGGCCGTTCAGCCGTTCTTGATGCCAATCGCAGGGCACCCTGCGATGATGTCGGGAACCCGTGCCGTCCCGCGCCGGTCAAAGGCCCCCATGAACCTGCCACCGCCGATGCCCGAAACCGCCTCGCCGCCGCCTGCGCCGGCCACCTCCCGCCTGCATGCCGCCTTCACCCAGCTGCGCGACGCGCTGTCAGCGGAGATCGTGGGCCAGGCCGCACTGGTCGAACGTCTGCTGATTGCCCTGCTGGCCGACGGCCATCTGCTGGTGGAAGGTGCCCCGGGCCTGGCCAAGACCACCGCCATCCGCGCGCTGGCCGCGCGCTTGGAGGCCGATTTCGCCCGTGTGCAGTTCACCCCCGACCTGCTGCCGGCCGATCTGACCGGCACCGAGATCTGGCGCCCGCAGGAAGGTCGCTTCGAATTCGTGCCCGGTCCGATCTTCCATCCGATCCTGCTGGCCGACGAAATCAACCGCGCACCGGCCAAGGTGCAGTCGGCGCTGCTGGAAGCGATGGGCGAGCGCCAGGTCACCGTGGGTCGCCACACCTACGCACTGCCGTCGCTGTTCCTGGTGATGGCCACGCAGAACCCGATCGAGCAGGAAGGCACCTTCCCGCTGCCCGAAGCGCAGCTGGACCGTTTCCTGATGCATGTGCGCATCAGCTACCCCGACCAGGCCGCCGAATCGGAGATCCTGCGGCTGGCCCGCGAGCGCGCCCGTGGCGCGCTGGGCGAGGCGGCACCGGCACCGGAGAAGCTGCCGATGCAGGATGTGTTCGATGCCCGTCGCGAAGTACTGGACCTGCACATGGCACCAGCGCTGGAGCGCTACCTGATCGAACTGGTGCTGGCCTCGCGCGATCCGTCGCGCTATGACGCGGGTCTCGGCCGCCGCATCGCCTGGGGTGCAAGCCCGCGTGGATCGATCGCGCTGGAACGCTGCGCACGTGCGCGCGCCTGGCTGGCCGGCCGCGATTTCGTCACCCCTGATGACGTGCGTGCGGTCGCTGCCGACGTGCTGCGCCATCGCGTGCTGCCCAGCTACGAGGCCACCGCCGAAGGCTGGGATGGTGAGCGCCTGGTGCAGGAGCTGCTGGCCCGGGTGCCGGCACCCTGAGCCTGCGCATGACCGATCCGTCCCTGGAACCTGCATCCAACGCCAGCGATGGCGACGGGCTGCGCCCGCAGCTGTCCGAACTGGTGGCGCTGCGCCGCCTTGCACAGCGGCCGCCACCGCAGCGCCGTGGCCGTGCGGGCAACGCCGGGCAGGCGCCGTCGCCGCTGCGTGGGCGCGGCATGGAATACGCCGAGTCACGCGAGTACGTGGCCGGTGATGATGCGCGGCATATCGACTGGCGGGTGACCGCGCGGACCGGCCGTGCCCACACCAAGCTGTTCCAGGCCGAGCGCGAGCGGGTCAGCCTGATCGTGGCCGATACGTCGCCGGCCCTGTATTTCGGCACCCGCGTACGCTTCAAGTCGGTGCAGGCCGCGCGCGCGGGCGCCGTCGCCGCATGGTCGGCGCAGCGTCGGGGCGACCGCATCGGTGCATTGCGCGGCAGTGATCGTGAGCCGCCCATCGCACCCGCCGGCGGCCCGCGTGGCGTGTTGCGCGTGCTCGATGCACTCACCCGCTGGTATGCACAGCCGCCTGCCGATGACCTCGGCCTGGAGCGCGCGCTGGACCACGCCGCCCGCGTGCTGCGCCCGGGTGCGCGCATGCTGGTGCTGGCCGATCCGCAGCAGGCCATCCGCATTCCACCGGCGCGCTGGGGCGCGCTGGCCCAGCACCATGACCTCAGCCTGGTGCTGCTGGTCGATCCGTTGGAGATGCGGCCGCCCTCGGCCGCGCTGCAGTTCCAGACCGCGCAGCAGCGCATCGGTCTCGACCTGCGCCGCAGCGAGGTGCAGGCACATTGGCAGGCGCACTTCGTCGAACCGTTGCAGGCGCTGCGGCGCCAGCTCGGCGCACGCCGCGTCGACGTGCAGGTACTGTCCACCGATGCAGCCAGCGACGCCTGGCTGGCGCCGTCACCGACCGAGGTGCCGGCATGAGCGCGAACCTGCCGCTGCGCGACGTGCAGCTGCCGCCCGCGCCCTCATGGTGGCCGCCGGCACCGGGCTATCTGATGATCGCAGGTGCGGTCCTGCTGGTGCTGCTGGTGGTCGCATTCTTCGGCTGGCAGCGTCGCCGTCGCCGCCAACGCTGGTTGCAGCTGTTCGACCGGGAGCTGGCATCGACCGCCGATGCTGCTGCGGAACTGGCGGCGATCGCAGGACTGCTGCGTCGCGCCGCACGTCAGGCACGGCCCGGCAGTGAATCCCTGCGCGACGACGCTTGGTGGCAGCGGGTGGATCCGCAGGGCACGTTGCCCGATGCCCGCCGCAGCCTGCTGGCCGAAGGGGCCTACCGTCCACGCGTTGACGCCAGCGAAGTGGGCGCCGTGCGCAGTTGGGCGCGCGAGCGCTATCTGGCCATGCTGCTGGAGCGCCGTCGATGAACCTGCTGGCGAGCTACTGGCCGTGGCCGGACCTGCAGCTGGCGTGGCCGCTGGCGCTGCTGGCGTTGCCGTTGCCATTGCTGATGCATTGGTGGAAACGTCGTGCTGATCCGGGCGCCGCGCTGCGCGTGCCATATGCGGCCACCGAACTGGAAGCGCTGGCCGGTGGTGGACGCGTTGATGTGTCGTGGCTGCGTACGCTGCTGCTGTGGCTGGGCTGGTGCGCGCTGTGCATCGCGCTGACCCGTCCGCAGCAGTTGGGTGAGGCAGTCACGCCACCGCAGGAGGGCCGGCAGATGATGCTGGCGATGGACGTGTCCGGCAGCATGGGCGAGGGCGACATGGTGCTGGGCGGGCAGGCGGTCGATCGCCTCACCGCCGCCAAGGCCGTGCTGGCCGACTTCCTCGACCGCCGTGCCGGTGACCGCATCGGCCTGCTGGTGTTCGGCGACCGCGCTTACACACTCACGCCGCTGACTGCCGATCTGGCCAGCGTGCGCGACCAGTTGCGCGACAGCGTGGTTGGTCTGGCCGGGCGCGAGACCGCCATCGGTGATGCCATCGGCCTGGCGGTGAAACGCCTGCGCAGCCAGCCCGAAGGCCAGCGCGTGCTGATCCTGCTGACCGACGGCGTCAGCAATGCCGGCGTGCTGGAACCCCTGCGTGCCGCCGAAGTCGCGCGTGCCGAGGGCGTACGCATCCACACCGTTGCGTTTGGTGGCGATGGCAGCATGCGCCTGTTCGGCATTCCCATTTCCGCCGATCAGGACCCGGTTGACGAGGCCACCTTGAAGAAGATCGCGAGCATGACCGGTGGCCAGTTCTTCCGCGCCCGCGATACCGTGCAGCTGGCCGGCATCTATGCCGAACTGGATCGGCTGGAGCCGATCGCGGCGAAGGGGCCGAGCCTGCGCCCGCGCGAAGAACGCTATGCATGGCCGTTGGGCCTGGCGTTGCTGCTGGGCGCATTGGCCTGGCTGTGGCCGGAGCGACGCCGATGATCGCATTGGCGTCGAATCTTCCTGACTGGAACGCGCTGCACTTCCTGCGCCCGGAATGGCTGTGGGCCTTGCTCGCGTTGCCAGTGATCCTGGTGCTTGCGCTGTACCGGCAGCGACGCAGCGATGTGTGGCGACAGGCGGTGGATGCACACCTGTTGCCGCATCTGCTGGCTGCCGGAACGCGCCGTCGTGCGCGCCTGCCGTGGGCACTGCTGCTGGGCTGGACGCTGGCCTCGCTGGCGATGGCCGGACCGAGCTGGCGCCAGCAGGCGCAACCGATGTTCCAGGCCAGCGCGCCGTTGCTGGTGGTGCTGGACCTGTCCAGCCGGATCACCGCCACCGATCTGCCGCCCTCGCGCCTGCTGCAGGCGCGGGCCAAGGTGGGTGAACTGCTGCGCGCACGCCAGGGCGGACAGGTCGGCCTGGTGGTGTATGCCGACGATGCCTATACCGTCGCGCCGCTGACCGACGACGGCAGCAATGTTGCGTTGTATCTGGATGCCTTGTCGCCCGATGTGATGCCGCGCGAGGGCCAGCGCGCCGACCGCGGCATCGACTGGGCCACCCGGTTGATGCGGCAGATTGCTGCGCCGCAGGGGCAGATCCTGCTGGTCACCGATCAGGCCGACGGTGAAGCGACGCTGGCGGCCACGCAGGCGCGCAGTCTCGGCATGCAGGTGTCGGTGCTGGGCCTGGGCACGCCAGCCGGTGCCGCCTATCGCGACAGCAGTGGCCAGATCCGCCAGACCGCGCTGGATGAAGGCAGCCTGCGCGCGCTGGCCACGGCAGGCGGTGGGCGCTATGCGCGCATCGCGGCCGATGACAGTGACCTGCGCGCACTGGGCGTGCTGGATGCGCGCGAGGGTACGGCAGCGCAACGGCCGGGCGAAGGCAAGCAATGGCGTGACGAGGGCTTCTGGCTGCTGCCGCCGGTGATGCTGCTGGCGCTGCTGGCCTTCCGTCGCCGCGCGGTGCTGGCCGCCGTGCTGGCGGTTGGCCTGTTGCCGTGGATGACGGATGTACAGGCACAGACGCCTGCTGCACCGTCTTCGCCGCCCGTGCAGGGCACCCTGTGGAAGCGCGCCGACCAACTGCAGCACCAGCGCCTGGCCGAAGGCGTACAGGCCTACCGCAATGGCGACTTTGCCAGTGCACGCAAGCAGTTCGAAGGCATCGACAGCGATGCAGGCTGGTACAACCTGGCCAACGCGCTGGCACGCCAGGGCAACTACGATGAGGCCATCGCCGCCTACGACCGCGCGCTGGCACTGCATCCCGGCATGGCCGATGCGGTGGCCAACCGTGCCGTGGTCGATGCCGCGCGCAAGCGCAAGCAGTCGGGCGGGCAGGGCCAGGATCAGCAGAAGCCGCCGCAGAACGGCCAGCAGACGCAGCAGGACGATTCGCGGGGCAAGCAGAACCCGCAGGGCCAGCAACCGCAGCAGGGCCAGCAGGATCCCGGCCAAGGGCAGCCGCGGTCGGGCCAGCAGGGGCAGCCCAAGGCGGGTGACGACACATCCCAGTCGAGCCCGCAGCCCGGCGAGCGTGGCCGCGATGGCCAGCAGGCACCGCCGCAGGTGGAAGATGCCAAGGCACAGGCGCAGGCCGACCAACAGCAGCGCCAGCGCATGCAGCAGGCAATGCAGCAGGCGCGCGAGGGCAAGGCTGACAAGGACGGCAAGCCGGTGCCGGGCAGTGAGGGCAGCACCCCGCGCCAGCGCGAGGAGCAACAGGCGGTGGAGGCGTGGATGCGGCGCGTACCGGATGATCCGGGTGCGCTGTTGCGGGCCAAGTTCCAGCTGGAAAACGAACGCAGGAAGAGGGAAGGGCGATGACGCGGGCGATCAACATGCACGGGCGCTGGCCATTGCAGGTACTGGCGGCACTGCTGCTGTGGCTGCCGCTGCTGGCCTGGGCGCAGCCGCGTGCCTGGCTGGACCGCGACCGCATCGCGATGGGCGACACGGTCACTCTCAATGTCGAGAGTGATCAGGGCGCGCCAGACTTCACACCGCTGCGTACCGACTTCGATCTCAGCGGGCAGACCAGCAGCCGCCAGGTGGAGTGGAGCAACGGCAGCATGCAGCAGCGCAACCTGTATGGCGTGGCGCTGACGCCACGGCGCAGCGGCGCGCTGGTGGTTCCGGGCCTGCAGGTGGGCAGCACGCGCACCGCGCCGCTGACCCTGCAGGTGGATGCGGCCGTCGTGGCCGGTCCGGACAGCAATGCGATGGCCTTCATCGAGACCGTGGTCGATGACGAGACGCCTTACGTGCAACAGAGCGTGGGCGTGGTCGTGCGTCTGTACTTCGCGTCGCAGCTGGCGTCGGGCGAACTGGTGCTGGATACCCCGGCGGGTGCGTCGCTGCAGCGGGTAGGTGACGACCGCACCGATGTGCGCCAGGTCAACGGCCGCCGCTACAACATGGTCGAACGCCGCTTCCTGCTGATTCCGGAGCGCAGTGGTGCGTTGCGCCTCGCCGGTGCCCGCTTCAACGGGCGCAGTGCCGGCGGTTTCTTCGATGACTTCTTCGGTGGCGGCGACGGCCGCATGAATGCCACCGGTGCGGACCGCACGCTGCAGGTGCAGGCACAACCGGCACAGGCACCGCAGCCATGGCTGCCGCTGCAGAGCCTGCAGCTGCGCTACACCAGTGCGCCGACCAGCGCCCGCAGCGGTGAGGCCGCCAACGTGGTGGTCGAAGCGGTTGCCGAAGGCGCGACCCGCGCGCAGTTCACCGATCTGCCGGTGTCGGACGTCGGCAACGCTGCGCAGGTGTTCGCCGAACCGGCACAGTACGAAGAGACCTTCAACGGCAGCACGCCGCGCCTGAAGATCACCCGCCGCTATTCGATCGTGCCGCGCCAGCCGGGTTCGCTGGTGGTGCCGGGGCCGCGCCTGCCCTGGTGGGACGTGCGCAATGGCAAGGCACAGGAAGCGAAGCTGCCGGACCTGACGTTGGTCGTCGCCGCGGGTAATGGGGGTGGCACGGCCACACCGGCACCGTTGCCGCCGATCGACACCGATGCGGCGCTGCCCGGTGCCGATGGCCAGGACAGCCGCATCGCGGCGGCCGATCCACGCGCTAGTGGCCTGGCCGAACGTCCGTGGCCATGGATGGGCGCCGCCATCGGCCTGGCATTGCTGTGGCTGTTGACCCTGCTGTGGGGCTGGCAGCGTGGCCGGCGCCCGCGTGCAGTGGCGCCTGTGGCGGGCAAGCCCGCTGTGCCGACTGTGGCGAGCGGGCGTGCCGGCCTGGCCGAACTGCGCCGGGCGCTGGATGGCGAAGGCTTCGACCAGGTGGAAGCACAGCTGTGTGCGATGGCCGGCGTTGAACGCATCGAGCAGGTCATCGCGCGGCTTGAGGATGCCGCCCAGCGCCAGGTGCTGCAGGACCTGCAGCAGGCGCGCTGGGGCGGGCAGGGTGATCTGGCGCCGCTGCGTGTGCGCCTGCGCGAGGTCTTCCGTGACGGACCGCACTGGTCGGCGGCTACGGGCACCGCCGACACTGGCCTGGCGCCGCTGTATCCGCCACGGCGAACCTGAACCGGCGCCGCTTGCGCGCTTTGTTAGAGTGCATTCATTTTTCGAGGAAACCCGCGTATGACAGCAGCTGCTGCCGACAAGAAGAAGTTGCCCCTGCATTGGAAGATGGGCATCGGCTTTGCGATCGGCCTGGTCCTGGGACTGATCGTGCACGCCCTGGGCGGCAGCGTCGATGGTCTGCAGGCCGGTGCCAAGTGGGTAATGGACTACGTCACCACCCCGGCGTCGGGCCTGTTCCTCAATCTGATCTTCATGCTGATCGTGCCGTTGATCTTCTCGGCGCTGATCATGGGCGTGTCGGAAATGGGCGACATCCGCGCCCTCGGCCGCATCGGCTGGAAGACCCTGGCCTACACCGTGCTGCTGTCCGGCATCGCCGTGGGCATCGGCCTGGTGCTGGTCAACCTGCTCAAGCCGGGTGCCGGCGTCGACCCGCAGGTCGCCGCGATGATGCTCTCTGAGAACGCCGAGCGCAGCAAGGAAATCGTCGCGGGCATCCATGGCACGCCGAAAGGCATGGACATGCTGCTGTCGATCGTGCCGAGCAACGTGCTGCAGGCGGCGTCGGACAACGGCGCGATCCTCTCGCTGATGTTCTTCGCGCTGATGTTCGGCATCGGCATGGTGCTGACCGACAACGAGAAGGTTGCCCCGCTGCGCCGCGCCATCGAAGGCGTGTTCGAAATCTCGATGACCCTGATCAACCTGGTCATCCGCCTGGCCCCGTATGCGGTGGCCTGCTTCATGTTCAACCTGGCCGCACTGTTCGGCTTCGAGCTGATCATCCGCCTTGGTGCCTACGTGGGCGTGGTGGTGCTGGCGCTGGGCCTGCACATGATCGTGACCTACGGCACCGCGGTGTGGCTGTCCGGACGTTCGCCGCTGTCGTTCTTCCGCGATACCCAGGAAGCGACGGTGATGGCGTTCTCCACCGCGTCCAGCAACGCTACCCTGCCGACCGCGCTGCGCGTGGCCGACCAGATGGGCCTGCCGCAGCGCGTGTCGCGCTTCGTGCTGACCGTGGGCGCCACCGCCAACCAGAACGGCACCGCGCTGTTCGAGGGCGTGACGGTGATCTTCCTGGCCCAGTTCTTCGGCGTGGACCTGAGCATCGGCCAGCAGATCATGGTGATGGCGGTCTGCATCCTCGGTGGCATCGGCACGGCCGGCGTGCCGTCGGGCTCGCTGCCGGTGGTGGCGATGATCTGCGCGATGGTGGGCGTGAACCCGCTGGGCATCGGCCTGATCCTGGGCGTGAACCACTTCCTGGACATGTGCCGCACCGCCCTGAACGTGACCGGCGACCTGGCCCTGACCACCCTGGTGGCCAAGGGCGAATCGCACGACGGCCCGGCGCTGGGCCCGCAGCAGGACTGAGTCCAACGCCACTGCTGGCGACCTGATCGGGGTCGGATTCCTTTCCGCAGGGAAAGGGCTCCGACCCCGTTTCACATGCGGAATCCGGCGGAGGTGACGACGTTGCCGGGCAGCGGCCGGCACGACCGGGCAAGGTGAACCGACCCCCCGCCCGGCGACTATGGGACAATAGGCCGCCCGCACGTCCGCGGCCGCCTCCCGATTCCGACAGAACCATGACGCAGCCTACCCGTCGCCAGTTGGCCAACGCCATCCGCTTCCTTGCCGCCGATGCGGTTGAAACCGCAAAGTCCGGCCACCCCGGCATGCCCATGGGCATGGCCGACATCGCCGAAGTCCTCTGGAACGACTACCTCCGCCATAACCCGAGCAACCCGCACTGGTTCAACCGCGACCGTTTCGTGCTGTCCAACGGCCACGGTTCGATGCTGCAGTACGCGCTGCTGCACCTGAGTGGTTACGACCTGCCGATCGAGCAGCTGAAGCTGTTCCGCCAGCTGGGCAGCCACACCGCCGGCCACCCGGAACGCCACGAGACCCCGGGCGTGGAAACCACCACCGGCCCGCTGGGCCAGGGTTTCGCCAACGCCGTGGGCTTCGCCCTGGCGGAGAAGCTGCTGGCACAGCGCTTCAACCGCCCGGAGCTGGAAGTGGTCGACCACCGCACCTGGGTGTTCATGGGCGATGGCTGCCTGATGGAAGGCGTGTCGCATGAAGCCGCTTCGCTGGCCGGTACCTGGGGCCTGCACAAGCTGGTCTGCTTCTGGGACAACAACCACATCTCCATCGACGGCAATGTCGAGGGCTGGTTCACCGACAACACCCCGGAGCGTTTCGAGGCCTATGGCTGGAACGTGGTGCGCGATGTCGATGGCCATGACCCGGAAAGCATCAAGGCCGGCATCGAGGCCGCGCTGTCGCAGAGCGACAAGCCGACCCTGATCTGCTGCCGCACCACCATTGGTTTTGGTTCGCCGAACAAGGCGGGCAAGGAATCCAGCCACGGCGCCCCGCTGGGCAAGGACGAACTGGAAGCCACCCGCAAGCAGCTGGGCTGGGAATACGGTCCGTTCGAGATCCCGCAGGCGATCTACGACGGCTGGCGCGCCAATGGCGCCGGTACGCTGCGCCAGGCCGAGTGGGAGCAGCTGTTCGACAAGTACGCCAGCCAGTACCCGGCTGAAGCATCCGAGCTGACCCGCCGTTCGCACGGCGAACTGCCGGCCGACTTCGTTGCCAAGGCCGATGCCTACATCGCCCAGGTGGCCGCTGAAGGCCCGACGATCGCCTCGCGCAAGGCCTCGCAGCTGGCCATCGAAGCCTATGCCCCGCTGCTGCCGGAAATCGTCGGCGGCTCGGCCGACCTGGCGCACTCCAACCTGACCCTGTGGAAGGGCAGCAAGTCGGTGGCCAGCGACGACGCCAACGCCAACTACGTGTACTACGGCGTGCGCGAGTTCGGCATGACCGCCATTGCCAACGGCCTGGCCCTGCACGGCGGCTTCATTCCGTTCGACGCCACCTTCCTGGTGTTCAGCGACTACGCCCGCAACGGCGTGCGCATGAGCGCGCTGATTCCGGCCCACGCCATCCACGTCTACACCCACGACTCGATCGGCCTGGGCGAAGACGGCCCGACCCACCAGCCGGTGGAGCACCTGGCCTCGCTGCGCTACATCCCGAACAACGATGTGTGGCGTCCGTGCGATGCGGTCGAGTCGGCGGTGAGCTGGAAGGCTGCGATCACCCGCCAGGACGGCCCGAGCTGCCTGGTGTTCAGCCGCCAGAACCAGCCGCACCAGCCGCGCAACGCCGAGCAGATCGCCCAGATCGAGCGCGGTGGCTACGTGCTGGCCGATGCCGCCGGTACCCCGGACGTGATCCTGATCGCCACCGGTTCGGAAGTTTCGCTGGCGACCGAAGCCAAGGCCCAGCTGGACGCGGCCGGTATCAAGACCCGCGTGGTCTCGATGCCGTCCACCGACGTGTTCCTGCGCCAGGATGCGGCCTACCGTGAATCGGTACTGCCGAACGCCGTGCGCAAGCGCGTGGCGGTGGAAGCCGGTGTCACCGGTTTCTGGCGCCAGTTCGTCGGCCTGGACGGTGCCGTGATCGGTATCGACACCTTCGGTGCCTCGGCCCCGGCCGACCAGCTGTACAAGCACTTCGGCATCACCACTGCCCACGTGGTGGAAGCCGCCAAGGCGCTGTAAGCAGCCTCGCGAAGCAGGAAGGGAAAGGCCGGCGCAAGCCGGCCTTTCTCGTTGCCGGAAGAAAAAGGGGACGGAGGGGATTAAGTCGTTTTTGCACAAACGACTTAATCCCCTCCGTCCCTTTTTTTGTCCGGCATGTTGCCCCCCGCGGCACCAGTGTCGCGTTGGCCTCTTCATCTGACCTGCATTCCTTGCGAAAAGGAGGGCCTGCCGAGGTACCCCCGGAAGTAGTCATGGACAAGAAGAGCGGCGCAGAAACCCATGGTGGATTTGCGGGGGTGTAAGGTGATGCCTTACACTGGGGCCGCATGATCGTCAGCTTCAGGCACAAGGGCCTGAAAGCGCTCTATGAGCGGGGCGACATTTCCGGAGTCCGTGCCGATCATTTCGCTCGGTTGCGGCGTTTGCTTCTGCAGCTGGATCAGGCACGCGTGCCTGGGGACATGGGGCTGCCCGGAAATCGCCTGCATCCCCTGCGCGGGAGCTATAGCGGCTACTGGGCTGTAAGTGTCTCGGCGAGTTGGCGATTGGTGTTCCGCTTTCGTGGGCTCGACGTCGAACTGGTCGATTACCTTGATTACCACTAGGAGTCTGCTCGATGCCGTTGCATGATCCGCCGCATCCCGGGGAATCGCTGCGCGAAGACATCCTGCCAGCGATCAGTATGTCGATCAGTGCGCTGGCGCAGCATCTTGGCTATTCGCGCGGACAGCTGTCGACGATCATCAACGGGCACGCGGGCATCTCCGCGGAACTCGCATTCCGCCTTGAGCTTGCAGGTCTGGGCAATGCCCGCATGTGGCTGGCGATGCAGGCGGCATATGACCTGTGGCAGGTCGAGCATCGAGCGCATCCACCGATTGCCCGTCTGTATCTTGAGGATGCAGTGAGGATAGAGCGGTAGATCCACGCCATGCGTGGATGAGAAAAAGGGGACGGAGGGGATTAAGTCGCATGTGCACAAACGACTTAATCCCCTCCGTCCCCTTTTTTCAGGCGGTGCGTGCCAGTGCGAGGCGCAGCAGTCGCGCGTCCAGGCGCTCGGCGAAATCCTTCGGGGCCTGCAGGCCCATGCGCTGCAGGTACACCGCATCGCCGTCGCCAGCCGGTTGGCGCAGCGCTGACCAGACGGTACGCAGCTTGTCGCCACGGGTCTGCGTGTTGGCCTTCAGCCAACCCAGCGCCTTCACCAGCACCTGCTCGATCTCGTTGAAGTCGCTGCCCAACGGATAGTCGGGCAGGCTGCCATCGGTGCGGAATGGGGCCAGTGCCGCGGCCAGTGCCTGCGGCGTGTTGCGCTGCTGATGCTGTGGATCCGGCTGCGTGGCCGCCAGCAGCTTGCGCGAGGCGTGTGCCTGCTGCAGCAGGCCACCCTGGAACGGGGCCTCGGTGATCGCGGTCATCGCATGCACGCAGTCCTCGTCGGTCAGGCCGCGCAGATCGGCGATGCCGTATTCGTTGAGGTAGATGTCGCGCAGGTGGCGCGGGATGGTGGTGTGCCCGTAGTTCCAGCGCACGTTGGATTCGCGCCGGCCCTTGTCATCGCGCGCCGCGCGGAACATCAAGACGCTGCGGGCTTCCGGCAGCGCATGTGCCATCGCCACGAAGTTGTACTGGCCGCCCACGCCGGACACCACGCGGCCATCGTCCAGCGCATCCGACACCGCCGCGCCCAGCGCGGTGGCCATCATGCAGGAGTTGAAGAAGCGCGCATGGCGGCGCTGCAGGCGCTCCAGCGTCTCGTTGCCGCCATACAGCTGGTTGATTTCGCTGATGCGGCGCATGCCGATCGCACGGCATTCGTCTTCCGGCAGCGTGCGCAGCCACTCGTAGAACTCCGGCGAGCCCAGGTAGAACGCGCCGTGCAGGTACTCGCCCTCGGCCGCCAGGGTGGCGTGGTCGATGGACAGCGTGCTGCCGTTCTCGATGCGCTGCATCAGCGCCAGGTCGTCGTGCACCTTGCGCTTGATCACCCCGGTCTGCACCAGCCGGCGGAAGCCTTCGTTGAGCATTTCGCTGCAGCCATACAGGCCGACCTCGAACGGATCCAGTCCGCCGATTTCCTGCACCAGCGGGTGGCTGGCCAGCTGTGGATCCAGCGCATGCAGCACGCGGCGGTAGCGGGCGTTGTCGGTGTGGCGCAGCACCAGCGCATGGCTGAGCGCGTCGGCCAGCGTGCCGATGCCGATCTGCAGGGTGCCGCCATCGCGCACCAGCGTGCTGGCGTACAGGCCAATGGCGTAGTCGGCATCGCCGACCGGCTGCCGCGGCAGCCCGAACAGCGCCGGGTACGGCGGCGGTGGGGTGATCACCAGATCGAAGAACGACACATCGACCGTCGCCGAGCCCCCCAGATAGGGCAGCTGGGGATCGATCTCGGCGATCATCAATGGGCGCGGCAGGCCGCGCGCGGTCATCGCATCCAGCGTGTCCTGGGTGATGTCGTTGTTGCACGACAGCGAGAGCCGGCGGTCATCCGGGCGCATCGCCACCTTCTGCACGATCACCTGCGGCGCGCGCTGCGCTACGGCATCGGCGGCGTGGGTGTAGTTCAGGCTGGTATAGCTGGACTGCGCTTGGCGCGAACCGAGCAGGGCGCCGGACTGCATGTAGAACTCTTCCACCTGCACGTGCGCCGGCAGCGCGTCGCGCGCGATCGCATCGGCATAGGCCAGGCGAGGGAAATCGTCGCCGAAATGGCGCTGCGTGAACGGCGCCATGAAGCGCGCTTCCAGGCCGTTGCCGCGCGCCTTCGGCGGGTTCAACGACAGCGCGGTATACAGTTGTAGCGGCCGCGAGGGATCGTGTTCGACGCGTGCGTAGAGGGCATTGAGCAGCCGATGCGGCTTGCCCAGTGCCAGCGGTGCCCCGATCCGCAGCGGCCCGTCCACGCGCGCAAACAACCAATCGACGGCGGCGTCCAGGTCGGTGAGGTGTTCGGTCATGCGCGGCGGTCCTGCGTGTGGGGGAGTGCGGGCATTACAGCATGTCGGGCTTGAACCGCCGTCGACGCGAGACTTCCGCACCGGACACCATGAACTGCCCATCGCCGCGGTAATGCACCGTGCGCGGCAGCTTCGGCCGTGGCGCCACGTGGGCGCGCACGATTTCCCAGATGAACAGGTTGTTCGCTGCGACCTGGCTGTCGTCGTAGAGGCGGCATTCGAAGCAGGAATGACACTGCCCGACCAGCGGTGCGCCAACCTCACGCGCGGGCTGCGCATCGAGCCCGAAACGGGCGAATTTGTCGACCTCGCGGCCGCTGCAGTTGCCGATGTCCACGACGGTATCGAGCAGTTCCACCCCCGGCACGTTGATCACGCATTCGCCGCTGCCGCGCGCCAATGCGTGGCTGTGGTTTTCGCGCCACAGGTAGGTGGCGACCAGCGAAGGCGACATGCCCATCACCATGTGCCAGCCCATCGTCATCAGGTTGCGTTGGCCACGCCACGCCGTGCTGACCAGCACGATCGGGCCGGGTTCGAGGAAGCGGCGGGCGTGCTCGACCGGGACGTCCTTCCTGGGCAGCGCTTTCATCCGGGGCCTGGGGCGGGAGGCATCGATGCTGGCGCAGGTGCGATGAACCTGGAGTCGAGGGGGTTGACAAGGCTTTCGATTACGCGCGTAATCAAATCGTCGATTACGGATGTAAATCATGACCCCGATCAGCGAAGCCGAAGCCGTTGTGATGGAGGTGCTCTGGCAGCAGGCACCGCGCAGCGCCGACGACGTGGTGGCCGCGCTGGCCCACCGTGACTGGGCCGAGCCGACCATCAAGACCCTGCTCAATCGCCTGCTGACCAAGGGCGCGATTGCTGCCGAGCGTGATGGCCGGCGCTACCTGTACCGGCCGTTGCTGCAGCGCCAGGCGTGGGTGGAGGCGCAGAGCCAGGACTTCATCGGCCGTGTCTTCGAAGGGCGCGTTGCGCCGTTGGTCGCGCACTTCAGCGAACGCGGCCAGTTGAGTGCGCAGGACATCGCCGAACTGAAGAAGCTGATCCAGGAGCTGGACCATGACTGAGCTGCTCAACGGAGTGTGGCAGGCCAGCCTGTGGTTGGCGGTGGGCGTGGTCCTGCTGGCGGTGATGCGGCCGCTGCTGGTGCGATTGGGGGGCGTTGCGCTGGCCTATCGCAGCTGGTGGCTGCTGCCGATGCTGCTGCTGGCACTGATGCTGCCGTTGCCGCAGGTGGCACTTCTGGAGCATGTGCCGACGTTGCCGCTGAAAGTGGTACCCGGCGCCGTCGAAGGCATGGCGGGGCAGTCGCTGCCGTGGGCCGGGCTGTTGCTGCTGGCATGGACGCTGGGGGCGGTCCTTTGTCTGCTACGCGATCTACGTGCGCAGCGGCGCTTTGAACGTGGCATGGGCCAACTGTGTGCACGCGCAGATGGCAGCTGGCAGGCCAGCGCTGATCCCGGGCTGCCCGCGCTGGTCGGCCTGTGGCGTCCGCGCATCGTGGTAGGCCCGGACTTCGACCAGCAGTTCACCGCACAGGAGCAGGGCCTGATCCTGCAGCACGAGCGCAGCCACCGTCGCAATGGCGATCACTGGGCCAATGGGGCGCTGCTGATGGCACGCGCGGTGTTCTGGTTCCACCCGCTCGTGCCATGGGCTGCACGCCGCTTCCTGCGGGACCAGGAACTGGCCTGCGATGCCCGCACCATTGCCCCGCAGCCTGCGCTGCGCGGTCTCTACGCCAGCACGCTGCTGAAGGCGCAGCTGGTCCATCCGGTTGCGCCAGCGGTCTGCCATTGGCGCAGCCAACCCGTGTTGAAGGAGCGTATCGCCATGTTGAAGCAGTCCAAGCGGAAGGCATTGCCGTGGGTGTCGGGGCAGGTGCTGGTGGTCGGCTTGTGTCTGGGAATGGGCGCGGTGGCGTGGGCCAGCCAGGGCGGAGGCGCGGGAGGCGCGGGAGGCGCCGCAGGGTCCGTCATGGACCGGGAGATCCAGGTCGACAAGATGCCGCCACCGTCCTATCCGAAATCTGCGGTCGAGCAGCGCCAGGTGGGCGTAGTGAACCTGCGCGTGGAAGTGGACGCCCAGGGCCATCCCAACGACGTCCAGGTGCTCAGCGCCACCAATCCGGGGGTGTTCGACGCGGTGTCGATCGCCGCAGCGCGCAGCTGGACCTATCGTCCGGCGATAAAGAACGGAAAGCCCGTTGCAGGGGCTGTGAAGATTCCGATCACCTATGCCATGGACAACACCGAGGACTCCCAGTGAAGACCGCGCCGCTGTTGATGATGGCGGCGCTGTTGGCAGGATGCGCGACCCAGGACCGGCTGACCACCGTGGATACCCGCAGCGAGAATGTCGGCCATCAGCGCCTGCAGCCGCAGGCCGGTGGCGGCAGCGGGCAAGTGCAGACGTATTCGCTGGGTGCGAGCGAGGGCTACCGGATGCCGCAGCTGCACGTGGCACCGGATCCGCAGGTTGGCGATCGCGACCCGCGTGCGGAACTGGCGCCGACCACCATCTGCCTGCAGGTGGTGGTCGATGCGCAGGGCAGCGTCGAACGCAGCGTGCCGCTCACCGATCGCCCGGAGTGCGCGGCAGGTGCTGCAGGTGAAAATGCGCCCTTGCTGCAGGCCGCGCAGGAGGCGGTTGCGATGTGGAAGTACTCGTCCGCCGCGGTCTGCCACTTCGCACCCGGCAAGGTGCCAGCTGATCGCGGCGACTGCCGCGGCGCCGAGCGCGTCGAGCCGGTGGCGGTCACTCTGCAGTACGCCTTCACCTTCGAGGTCGTGAAGGGGCAGCATGTGGTGCGCACGCAGGGGAAATGAACGCCCGCGATGCCTGACCGAAAACGGTAGCGCCGGGCCATGCCCGGCGAGCGCAGCGGTGTATGTCAGGCCCCGCCCTGGATGTTGGCCTTCACCGCGGGCTGCATCAGCTTCGGCTCTTCCAGCGTCGCATCGCGGGCCTGGCGCACGCTGACGAACTCCGCCTCGGCCACACCGTCATGCACGTGGATGTTGTGCGCGCGCTGCTCGCCGATGGTGGTTTCGTTGGCGACGTCGCGACCGCCCGGGCCGTAGTCATGGCAGACGAATACGCGGGTGGCCTCGGGCAGGGCCAGCAGGCGCTGGATCGAGCGGTACAGCTGCGCTGCATCGCCACCCGGGAAGTCGCAGCGTGCGGTGCCGCCGTCAGGCATGAACAGCGAGTCGCCGGTGAACAGCGCGTCGCCGATCAGGTAGGCGATGCTGTCGCTGGTGTGCCCGGGCACGGCGATCACCTGGCCGCGCAGTTCGCCGAGGGCGAAGGTCTCGCCATCGCTGAACAGGTGGTCGAAGATCTCATCGGACGCCGGAAGCTGCAGGCCATAGCGAGGTGCGAACGTGGCCTGCACCGCGCGGATGCCTTCGCCGATGGCCAGCGTGGCCTGCGGGAAACGATGCTTCAGGCGGCGCCCGGCCGACACATGGTCAGCGTGGGCATGGGTTTCCAGCAGCCAGCGCAGCTGCAGGCCTTGTTGCTCGATGGCCTGCAACGCGGCATGCAGCGGTGCTTCACTGCTGGCGTCGGTATCCGGGTCGTAGTCCAGGACCGGGTCGATCAGCGCTGCCTCGCCGCTGGCCGGGTCGCTGACCAGGTAGCTGAAGGTGTTGCTGTCACGGTGGAAGAACGACTGCACCTGGACCGACATCGGAACTCTCCTCAGCGCGCGCCGAGCACGCGGTTCAGCAACTGCGCCAGGTTCTCACCGGCCAGTCGCAGCTGCGCTTCGGCCAGCGGCCGGTAGCGCTCGGTGTACTCGTCACCGATTTTACGCGTGGCCGGATAAACGCCAGCTTGCATGGAGATGCGGCAGCTGGCCTCGGCCCACGTCTGCGGGTCGCGCTGCGGGTTGGACTGGCGCGCCAGCTTCGGCGCGCGCTGGCTCTGCAGCAGCGGCAGATAGCCTGCGTCATCCAGCTTGCGGGTGTTGAGCATGCCGCTGTCCCACAGCGAGTGCAGGTTGGTACCGCGGTTGCCGAACTGCAGCTGGAAATCGTTGCCGCCCTTGTCGTGGGCGTAACCGGCGTGCATCGGCTGGTGGATGTCGCCGACCAGGTGCACGACGAACTTCAGTGCCTGCAGGCGCTCGCCGTCGGTCAGGCCGCGGTCACCGAGGATGGCGCTCTGGGCCTTCAGGGCCTCGACGATGCAGTTGCCGTTCTTGCAGTGCTTCGGTGCTTCGTAATGGCAGTTGTCTTCGGCGATGTTGACGTAGTGCCAGCCGGCCGAGCGACGGCCCAGGCCCGGATCCTTTGCACGCAGCTGGTCGGCCCATGGCGCGATGCTGGCCAGGGTGGCATCCGGTTCGATGGCCAGCAGGCGGTCCACTTCAGCGCGGGCGGTGGGGGTGAGGCGGGCGTCGGCGACTTCGGCGACCAGACGGTGGCCTTGCGCGCCCCAGGCATGGGCGGGGGCGGAGAGGGACAGCAGGGCCGGCGCCAGGGCGGCGGCGAGGAAGAGGGAGTGCAGGGCTTTCATGCGCACATTCTAGCGGGGTAGGTGGATTGAAGAGCGGCGCGTTACCTGTTCCGAAGTGGGAGCGCAGAGGGAGGGACGGCGGGACACGCCGTAAATCCGTCCCTGGAGGCTCGATGGCGCCATCCATGGCGCCAACGGTCCCGCCGCCCCTCCCTCTGCGCTCCCCTCCAGACATGGCCGCGGAGGCGGATGCAAACGTCAAAGGCAACTCCAAAAACAAATGCAGGATCAAAACCTGCCGCCGTTAGCGGCAGGCAACCACTACACCTTGGATGTGCGCGGCTTGTTCCTGCCTTTGCTTGAGCTGGCACGCGCGCGCAGATGGGAAGGGTGGAGAGGGTGGGGTGATCGGGACCGTTCGCCGCATGGATGCGGCGATCGAGCCTACAGGGACGTATTTACGGCGTGTCCCGATCACCCCACCCTCTCCGCCCAATTCCAGATGCCGGTGCCTTTCGCGCAAACAAAAAAGCCCCGGCAATCACCGGGGCAACATGCTGCGAGGGTTTTGCTGGTAGCGGGGGAGCGGGGGCGAAGCCCCCGCGCTCAACACACCGCTTAGAACTTGAAGACGTACGACGCGCCGTAGACCAGCGGATCGATGTTGACCGTGCCGATCTTCTCGCCGTTCAACTTCACCTTGCTGTCGATGTCGATCCAGCGCATGTCCACGCGCAGCGCGCCCTTCTCGCCGATCGCGAAGTCCACGCCCGCATGCGCGGCCAGGCCCCACGAATCCTGCAGCTTCAGGCGGCTGTCCTTCAGCGCACCGGTGGTGTCTTCGCTGAAGAAGGTCGTGTAGTTCACGCCCGCACCGATGAACGGCGACACCTTGCCCTTGCTGTTGAAGTGGTACTGCACGGTCACCACCGGCGGCAGCTGCTTGGTGCTGCCCACGCGGCCCAGGCCATTGATGTTGATGTCGTGCTTGAACGGCAGCGCGGCCAGCACTTCGATGCCCAGGTTGTCGGCGATGAAGTACTCACCGGTGATGGTCGGCTTGACGTCGTTGTCGACGTCGACCTTCAGGGTGTGGTTGGCCAGCCAGCCGTTGTTCGACTTCGGCGCCACCTGGTGGATGCCGGCGGAGAGCGTCCAGTCGCCCTTGGACTGGGCCATGGCCGGTGCGGCGGCGAGGGACAGGGCGGCGGCCAGGCTGGCCACGATCAGGGGGGACATCTTGCGCATGGGGGTGTTCTCGTTGCTGGGTGGATGGCGACAGTCTCGGCCTCACGCCGCGCTAACGCTTTGATCCGGATCAAATCCTGTCCGCCAGCCCGCTGCGGGCCCCGGCCGGCCCACGGTGGCCAGCCCCGGTTTGCTAGACTTGTGGGCCCTATCCATCCCGCCGCACCCGTCGCGGCTGCAGGAGCTTGAGAACATGGCAATCAAGGTTGGTATCAACGGTTTCGGTCGCATCGGGCGTAACGTCCTGCGCTCGGCGGTGCTGAACTTCGGCGACGACATCGAAATCGTGGCCATCAACGATCTGCTGGAGCCGGACTATCTGGCTTACATGCTCAAGTACGACTCCGTGCACGGCCGTTTCAAGGCCGACGTGGCGGTGCAGGGCAACGACCTGCTGGTCAACGGCAAGAAGATCCGCCTGACCCAGGAACGTGACCCGGCCAACCTGAAGTGGGACGAAGTCGGCGCCGACGTGGTGCTGGAAGCCACTGGCCTGTTCCTGACCAAGGAAACCGCGCAGAAGCACATCGATGCCGGCGCCAAGAAGGTCATCATGTCGGCCCCGTCGAAGGACGACACGCCGATGTTCGTGTACGGCGTGAACGACAAGACCTACGCCGGCCAGGCGATCATCTCCAACGCATCGTGCACCACCAACTGCCTGGCGCCGCTGGCCAAGGTCATCAACGACAAGTGGGGCATCAAGCGCGGCCTGATGACCACCGTGCATGCGGCCACCGCCACCCAGAAGACCGTCGATGGCCCGTCCAACAAGGACTGGCGCGGCGGTCGTGGCATCCTGGAAAACATCATTCCGTCGTCCACCGGTGCGGCCAAGGCCGTCGGTGTGGTCATCCCGGAACTGAACAAGAAGCTGACCGGCATGAGCTTCCGCGTCCCGACCTCGGACGTGTCGGTGGTCGACCTGACCGTCGAGCTGGAGAAGGAAGCCACCTACGCCGAGATCTGCGCGGAAGTGAAGGCACAGAGCGAAGGCCCGCTGAAGGGCATCCTGGGCTACACCGAAGACAAGGTCGTGGCCACCGATTTCCGCGGCGAAACCTGCACCTCGGTGTTCGACGCCGACGCTGGCATCGCCCTGGACGGCACCTTCGTCAAGCTGGTGACCTGGTACGACAACGAGTGGGGCTACTCGAACAAGTGCCTGGAAATGGCCAAGGTCATCGCCGCCAAGTAAGGCCGGCGTAGATCGCAGACGGACCCCGGCCTGGCCGGGGTTCGTCGTTTATGGGGCCGGCCCTGTCGTAGCATGGGGCGGTCGACCGCTGCCGCTGGGGCGCGGGAACGCAATGGAAGCACGCAATGGAAGCACTGATAGCCCTGGTCGTACTGGTCCTGCTGGCCATCCCGCTGCTGCTGGTGGTGGCGCTGGTGATGATTGCCGGCCTGCGCCGCCGCGTCGCCGCGCTGGAAAGCGCCATGGCCGCCGCGCCTGCCGCTGCCAAGCCGGCGGCCGTCACGCCCGCCCCTGAACGGCCGATGGTCACGCCTGCGGCCAGTGCCGATCCACCGTTCCTGCGCCCGGTCGCTGCGGCTGCGCCGCAACCCCCACAACCGCCGGTGCGAGAGGCCCCGCCCACCGAGGCGCCTGCCCCCCGTCCTGCTGCGCCACCGCCGGTACCGCCGGCGCCGGTGCAGCCGCCGTTGCCGCCAGAACCGGTGCTGCCGAATTTCATCGAGCGCGGCGTCGGTGCGGTCAAGCGCTGGTTCACCGAGGGCAACGTGCCAGTCAAGATCGGCATGCTGGTGCTGCTGGCCGGTGTCGCCGCACTGCTGAAGTACGTCAGTGACCAGGGCTGGCTGGTGCTGCCGATCGAGCTGCGCCTGGCCGGCGTCACCGTCGGCGCACTCGGCCTGCTGGCGTTCGGCTGGCACCAGCGCGAGCGCAGGCGCCTGTTTGCGCTGGCCCTGCAGGGCGGCGCCATCGGGGTGCTGCTGCTGACGATCTTCGCGGCCTTCAAGCGCTTCGACCTGATTCCCCCGGGCTTCGCGTTCGTCAGCTCCATTGCACTGGTGGCCGGGCTGTGCGTGCTGGCGGTGGTGCAGAACTCGCGCACGCTGGCGGTGCTGGGCATCCTCGCCGGCTTCATGGCACCGCTGTGGCTGTCCACCGGCAGCGGCAACCACGTGGGCTTGTTCAGCTACTACGCGGTGCTCAACGCCGGCATCTTCGCCATTGCCTGGTTCCGACCGTGGCGCGCGCTGAACCTGCTGGGCTTCGCCTTCACCTTCGGTATCGGTACGTTCTGGGGCGTGCTGCAGTACGCGCCTGACAAGTTCAGCAGCACCGAGCCGTTCCTGCTGCTGTTCTTTGCCTTCTACCTGCTGATCCCGTTGCTGTATGCACGCCGGCAGCCCGCCGGGCGGCGTGACCTGATCGATGGCAGCCTGGTGTTCGGTACGCCTTTGGTCGCGTTCTCGTTGCAGGCGGGCATGCTGTACCAGCAGCCGATGACGCTGGCGCTGTGCGCGCTGGCCCTGGCGGCGATCTACGCGGTGCTGGCACGTGCGCTGATCGCGCGTGCGTCGTACACCGTGCTGGCACAGTCGCACGCGGTGCTGGCGGTGGGCTTCGCCACGCTGGCGGTGCCGCTGGCCTTGTCGGCGCGTGCCACCGGCGCGGTCTTTGCGCTGGAAGGCGCCGGCCTGGCCTGGTTGGGCCTGCGCCAGAAGCGCTGGCTGCCGCAGGTGTCCGGCGCGCTGCTGCAGATCGGCGCTGCGTTCGCCTTCGTGGCCGGTGGCGATCACTGGCATGAGGACCTGCGCTTCCTGATCAATCCGACCGCCATCGGGGCGCTGCTGCTGGCCCTGGCCGGCTTCGCGTCGGCCTGGAGCTACCAGCGCAGGTCCCGCCACGAGATTGCCCTGGTCTACTACCTGTGGGGCCTGCTGTGGTGGCTGGGTGGCCTGGTGCATGAGATCACCCGTTTCTTCCCGTACCGCACCGAAGTGGATGCATTGCTGGTGCTGGCTGCCGTTACCGCATGGCTGGCCGCCGAAGTACAGCGGCGCCAGCCAGCGCGTGCGCTGGGGGTGACCGCACTGGCGATGCTGGCGCTGGGCTTCCCGCTGGCGCTGTTGCAGAGCGACGCGCACCATCAGCCGTTCGCCGGCTACGGCGCGCTGGCCTGGGCGGTGTTCGCGGTGCTGGGCGTGCGCACGCTGCTGTGCCTGCGCCAGGGGGGCGACACCGTGGCGCGCATCGCGCAGTTCCTGTGGTGGCTGCTGTGGCCGTCGCTGCTTTCGCTGCTGGCCTTGTGGGGCGGTGGCGAGGCCGATCTGGCACAGGGCTGGACGACGCTGCTGGTGACCCTGCCGTGGCTGCTGATGGCGGCGTTGTCGCTGTGGCGCTGGAATGCGCTGCGCTGGCCGCTGGGTGCAGCGTTCGACCGCGTGCGTCAGCCGCTGCAGTGCGTGCTGTTCGGCCTGTTGTCGATCGGCTGGCTGTCCGGCCAGCTGCTGCCGGGCGATGCTGCGCCGCTGCTGTGGCTGCCGGTGCTGAATCCGGCGGAGCTCGGGCAGTGGCTGAGCCTGCTGCTGCTGGCGCGTTGGCTGTACAGCGATCAGGCGCCGCAGGCGCTGCTGGGTATCCGCATGCCGCTGCTGTCACTGGCAACCTTCGTCGCGCTGACCAGCGTTGTGCTGCATGGCGTGCATCAGTGGGGCGGCCTGTCGTGGAACGCGTCGATGATGCGCTTCAGCCTGGCGCAGACCAGCCTGACCGTGCTGTGGAGCGTGCTCGGCGTGATTGCCTGGGTGTGGGGATCGCGCCGTGGCCAGCGCGTGTTGTGGATGGTCGGTGCCGTGCTGATGGGCGTGGTGCTGGCCAAGCTGGTCATCGTCGATCGCCAGCACCTGGGCAACCTGCTGGGCATCGCATCGTTCATCGCCTACGGCCTGCTGTGCACGGTCGTGGGTTATCTGGCACCGGCACCGCCCAGCGCGGCGCCGTCCGTGGAGGAGAAGCAATGAGGAAGTGGAGCAGGGCGCTGCTGCCGGCGATGTTCGGCATGCTGGCCGCCGTCGTGGTGCAGGCCGCCGATTACCGCACGCAGTACGCCGAACAGTGGCCGCTGACGCTGTCCAGCGCACAGTCCGGTGCGTACAGGGTTGTTCTGGAGCCGGCGATCTATCGCCGTGCAGGTGCCGCCGATCTCGGCGATCTGCAGGTGTTCAATGCCGCTGGCCAGTCGTTGCCATCGGCGCTGCTGGCGCCGGACCAACCGCTGGCGCAGCCGCCGGTGCAGCGTGAACTGCCGTGGTTCGCGCTGCCGCCGTTGGCCGAGGCACAGCGCAATGATCTGCAGCTGCTGACCGAACGCGATACCGATGGGCGCGTACGCCGGGTCGAGGCGCGCGTGAGTGGTGGTGCGGTGGCGAATGGGCAGGGCGGTTGGCTGATCGATGCCAGCGTGCTCGGCCAGCAACCATTGGCGGCGCTGGTGCTGGATTGGGCCGACAGCGGACAGCCGCTGCAGGCGCAGGTGCAGCTGGATGCCAGCGACGATCTGCAGCACTGGCGTGCGGTCGGGCGTGACGTTCCGCTGGTGGATCTGCAGCGCGCTGGCAAGCGCCTGCTGCAGCGTCGCCTGCAGGTGAATGGCGAAGCACGTTACCTGCGTGTGCTGGCACAGGGCGATGCGCGCCTGCCGACGCTGCGCAGCGTGCTGGCCGAACTGCCGCCGGCACCGGCCACGCTGCCGTGGGAATGGCTGTCGCTGGAGCCGGTCTCGAAGGGCAAGGGCGAATACACCTTCGAACTCGATGGTCGTTTCCCGGTAGCACGCGCCGATGTGGCCAGCACCGACAACAGCCTGGTGCAGTGGACGTTGTTCAGCCGCGATGACGAGAGTGCCGAGTGGCAGCGCCGCAGTGCGCCGTGGATTGCGTACCAGCTGCAGCAGGGCACGCTGGGCCAGCGCCAGCAATCAGCGGCCCAGCCGCTGGGTAGCGTGCATCGTGACCGCTATTGGAAGCTGGTGGCGAACCCGGCGGAAACGGCGACCGCACCGACCCTGCGCCTGGGCTACCAGCCGGAGGTGCTGGTGTTCCTGAGCCAGGGGGCCGCGCCGTATGCACTGGCAGTGGGCAGTGCGACCGCGCGCCGCATGGAAGCGCCGATTGGTGTGCTGATCGAGGAACTGCGGCAGCGCAATGACCCGTCGTGGCAGCCGACGCTGGCGCGCCTGGAGGGCAGCCCGGAGCCGCTGGCCGGCGACGCGGCGCTGAAGCCGCAGCGCGATTGGAAGTCGTGGTTGCTGTGGGCGTTGCTGGGGCTGGGGGTGTTGGTTGTTGGCGGCCTGGCGGTCAGTCTGCTTCGGCAGAAGCCGGCGCCTTCGGCGTAGGTTCCGGCGAACGGCGCAGCCCCTCGTGGGTGGGGTGGTCGTGTAAAGCAAAAGCAGAAGCCGCGCTTGGCCGGGCGGGTGGGCTGGGCAGGGGACGCCGTGAATCCGTCCCTGGGGCTTAGCCGCGCCATCCATGGCGCGGATACCCCTGCCCAGCCCACCCGCCAGGCCTCTGACAATTTCCGGGTGCGTCCACCCACGGAAGAAAAAAGAAGAGCAAAAGCAAAAGCAGCTTGGCTGCGCGCTCTTTGTGGAGCCGAGCCCACGCTCGGCTGCTGTTCGCGGAGACGGCCATCGGGGTCAGATCCGTTTTCCGCAGGAAAACGGATCTGCCCCCTTCTTTCTCCTCCGACACCAGAAACCGCTCTTGCTTCCGCCTTTGCCGCCCGCGTCACCTCATGAACCTGTCGAGGCCGGGGTGGTGTGGGCTGGCAGGGGTGTCCGCGGCATGGATGCCGCGGCCAAGCCCCCAAGGACGGGTTTACGGCGTCCCCTGCCAGCCCACACCGCCCCGGCCCAGCCACAGCATCACAAGGCGCCAGCGCTTTGGCTCTCGCAGTTGCAGTTGCGCCTCTGCCTGCCGCAGGCATCGGCCCTCCCACCACCCGCACCCGATACAATGTCCGTCTGCCGTACCCCGGCATCCCGTCCCTGAGCCAAAGAGTTGCCCATGTCCATCGTCCGCATGACCGACCTCGACCTCTCCGGCAAGCGCGTGCTGATCCGCCAGGATCTGAACGTGCCGATCGAGAATGGCCGCATCACCTCCGAACAGCGCATCACGGCTTCGCTGCCGACGCTCAAGCGCGCGCTGGAGCAGGGCGCGGCGGTGATGGTCACCTCGCACCTGGGGCGCCCGAAGGAAGGTGTGTGGAGCGAAGCCGATTCGCTGGCGCCGGTCGCCCAGCGCCTGTCCGAACTGCTCGGTCGCGAGGTTCCGCTGGTGCGCGACTGGGTCGACGGCGTCGACGTGCAGCCGGGCCAGCTGGTGCTGCTGGAAAACTGCCGCATGAACGTCGGCGAGGGCAAGGACGATGAGGCCCTGTCGAAGAAGTACGCCGCGCTGTGCGATGTGTTCGTGATGGATGCCTTCGGCACCGCACACCGTGCGCAGGCCTCCACCCATGGTGTCATCCGCTTCGCCCCGGTCGCTGCCGGTGGCCCGCTGCTGATGGCCGAACTGGATGCGCTGGCGCAGGCGCTGGATGCACCGGCCACGCCGCTGCTGGCCATCGTCGCCGGCAGCAAGGTCAGCACCAAGCTGGAACTGCTGGCCAACCTGGTCGGCAAGGTCGACCAGCTGATCGTCGGTGGTGGCATCGCCAACACCTTCATCGCTGCCGCCGGCTACAACGTCGGCAAGTCGCTGTACGAGCCGGACCTGCTGGACACCGCGAAGAAGATCGTGGCCGATGCCAAGGCGCGCGGCGCCGACATCCCGCTGCCGGTCGACGTGGTCACCGCCAAGCAGTTCATGCCGGATGCGGTCGCCGAGGTGAAGGCGGTCGACGCCGTTGCCGAAGACGACCTGATCCTGGACATCGGCCCGCAGACCGCGGCGCAGTACGCGCAGCTGATCGAGAAGGCCGGTACCGTGGTCTGGAACGGTCCGGTCGGTGTGTTCGAGTTCGAAGCCTTCAGCAAGGGCACCGAAGCGCTGGCCCGCGCCATCGCCAGCTCCAAGGCGTTCTCCATCGCCGGTGGCGGTGACACGCTGGCGGCGGTCGACAAGTTCGACATCGCCAAGCAGGTCAGCTACATCTCCACCGGCGGCGGTGCGTTCCTGGAATTCCTGGAAGGCAAGACCCTGCCGGCGGTGGCCGCACTCGACGCGCGCGGCGCATGAGTGCCGAGTGCAGCAAGGATGTCCTGTTCTTCGACCTCGATGGCACGCTGATCGATTCGCAGGTGGGCATCACCGCCTGCATCGCCTACGCGCTGCAGAAGATGGACCATCCGGTGCCGCCGCAGGAGACGCTGCTGGGCTGGATCGGTCCGTCGCTGCGCACCACCTTCGCGCCGCTGTTCATTGAACCGGCGCGGGTGGAACAGGCGGTGGGCTACTACCGTGAACGCTTCGACGCCGAGGGCTGGCGCGAGCACACGGTGTACCCGCAGGTGGAAGACACCCTGCGCACGCTGCATGGGCGTGGCCACCGCCTGGCGGTGGTCACCGCCAAGAACGAGCCGCATGCGCGCCGCATCCTGGCCCACCTGCCGTTCGGCGGGCTGTTCGAGGAAATCGTCGGTTCGACCCTGGACGGCTCGCGCAGCCACAAGCCGGAACTGGTCGGCGAGGCGCTGCGTCGGCTGCAGGTGAAGCCCGAACAATGCTGGATGATCGGCGATCGCCGCATGGACATCGAAGGCGCACACCACCACGGCCTGCGCAGTGTCGGTGTGCTGTGGGGCTTTGGCGGTGAGGCCGAGCTCATCGAAGCCGGTGCCGGGCAGCTGGCGCACGCGCCGTCGCAGTTGGAAACGCTGCTGGCCTAGTCCCCTGCAGAGCCGAGCCCATGCTCGGCTCTGCAGAACTCCCTGCGCCAGCGAATGTCCGGACGATGTCCGTTCCATGACCCGCGAAGTCAGGCAGCGCAAGGCTGTAACCGTATACATGCGGCGTGAAGGATGTGCTAATTTCCGTTCTTTATCGGGAGAGGCCCATTCACCATGTTCGAGCGTCAGCGTCGCACCAAGATCCTTGCCACCCTCGGTCCGGCCACTGATCCGCCGGGCGTGCTGGAGGATCTGTTCCGCGCTGGCGTCAACGTGGTGCGCCTGAACTTCAGCCACGGCGATCCCTCCGGCCAGGCCAAGCGCGCCGCCGAAGTGCGCGCCGCCGCCGCCCGCGTCGGCGTGGAAGTCGGCATCCTGGCTGACCTGCCGGGCCCGAAGATCCGCATCGAGCGCTTCGCTGAAGGCAAGGTGCAGCTGAAGGCGGGCAACCGCTTCGACCTGATCGCCAGCACCAGCGCCGGCCCGGGTGACGCCACCCAGGTAGGCGTGAGCTACCTCGGCCTGCCGCAGGACGTGGGTCCGGGCGATGTGCTGCTGCTCGACGACGGCCTGATGCAGCTGCAGGTGGTGGAGGTGCAGGGCGAACGCATCATCAACACCGTGCTCAACGACGGTGTGCTGTCCGACCGCAAGGGCCTGAACAAGCAGGGCGGCGGCCTGTCGCTGGGCGCGCTGACCGAGCGTGACAAGGAGCTGATCGGCATTGTCGCCAAGATCGGTGTCGACTTCATCGCCGTGTCGTTCTGCCGCAATGCGCAGGACATGAACGACGCGCGTGAGATCGCCCGCTCGCACGGCTGCGATGCCGCGCTGGTGTCGAAGATCGAGCGTACCGAGGCGATCGAGAACCTGGAAGAAATCGTCGAGGCCAGCGACGTGGTGATGGTGGCCCGTGGCGACCTCGGCGTGGAGATCGGCGATGCCGAACTGCCGGGCCTGCAGAAGAAGATCATCAAGGCCTCGCTGGCACAGAACAAGGTGGTGATCACTGCCACGCAGATGCTGCAGTCGATGGTCGAAAGCCCGATCCCGACCCGTGCCGAAGTGCTGGACGTGGCCAACTCGGTCATCGATGGCACGGACGCGGTGATGCTGTCGGCCGAGACCGCTGCCGGTGCGTGGCCGGTCAAGGCTGTGGAAGCAATGGCGCGCATCTGCCTGGGGGCCGAGCGCCAGTTCCAGACCGAGACCGACTTCAACGCCTCGCCGCGCAACCTCGAGCGTGCTGACCAAGCCATCGCCATGGCCACCATGTTCCTGTCGCAGCACGTGGGCGTGCGCGCAATCGTGGCCATGACCGAATCCGGTGGTACCGCCCGCTATCTGTCGCGTTTCCGCGCCAAGGCGCCGGTGTTCGCGGTGACCCGCCACGACGGCGCACGTCGCCAGATGGCGCTGATGCGCGATGTCTACCCGATCAACTTCGACAGCCGTGGCCTGACCCCGCGCGAAGCCGCACGCGGCAGCATCCGCCTGCTGGTGGAAGCCGAACTGCTGCAGGCCGGTGACCGCGTGGTGTTTACCAGCGGCGAGCACATGGAAACCCTGGGCGCAACCAACACCCTGCGCCTGCTGGAAGTGGGCGACGACGGCCGCGCGATCGGCCTGGGCGATCTGTAAACCCAGTCGGCCCCGGGTCGGAGCCGCGGCGCGGGTCCGACCCGGGGTCAGATTCCCGAAGGGGCTCTGACCCCACGCCGCAGGACATCCCTTGTCCGGTGCGGACATTGGAATCGTTTCCAGACTGGCCTCCACGTCGGGGCAACGGGCAGCGGGGCTATACTTACGTTTTTCCCGCACCCGCCACAGGAAGTACATGAGCATCGAACAGCTGGCTGAAACCGCCCAGGCCATGGTTGCCCCGGGCAAGGGCATCATCGCGATCGACGAATCCACCGCTACCATCGCCAAGCGTTTCGCTGGCGTCGGCATCGAGAACACCGAGGAGAACCGTCGCGCCTACCGCGAGCTGCTGCTGACCACGCCGAAGCTCAACGAGCACATTTCCGGCGCCATCCTGTTTGACGAAACCATCCGTCAGTCGACCAAGGACGGCGTGCCGTTCGCCAAGTACATGGCCGACCACGGCATGATTCCGGGCATCAAGGTGGACAAGGGTGCGCACCCGCTGGCCGGCTGCCCGGGCGAGCTGGTGACCGAAGGCCTGGACGGCCTGCGCGAGCGCCTGCAGGAGTACTACAAGCTGGGTGCGCGCTTCGCCAAGTGGCGTGCGGTGATCAACATCGGCGAGAGCATTCCGTCGGGCACCTGCATCGAGTCCAACGCCCACGCGCTGGCCCGCTATGCCGCCCTGTGCCAGGAATGTGGCCTGGTGCCGATGGTCGAGCCGGAAGTGATCATGGACGGCGACCACGACATCGAGACCTGCTACGAAGTCACCGAAGCCACCCTGCGTTCGCTGTTCGACGCGCTCTACCAGCAGAACGTGCTGCTGGAAGGCACCATCCTGAAGGCCTCGATGGTCATCTCCGGCAAGGGCTGCGATGAGCAGGCCGACGTCGAGGAAGTGGCCGAATCTACCGTGATGTGCCTGAAGAGCACCGTGCCGGCGATCCTGCCGGGCGTGGTGTTCCTGTCCGGTGGCCAGAGCGATGAGCAGTCCACCGAGCACCTGAACGCGATGAACCAGCTGGGCAACCTGCCGTGGCCGCTGAGCTTCTCCTACGGCCGTGCCATGCAGCAGGCCGCGCTGAAGCTGTGGGCCAAGGACATGAAGGGCAACTACGCCGCTGCCCAGAAGACCGTGTACGAGCGTGCCAAGGACAACGGCCTGGCTGCGCTGGGCAAGTGGAACGGTTGATCCGTCCCATCGCTGGATGAACAAGGCAGCGCCGGCATCACGCCGGCGTTTGCTTTTGCGGGTATCTTTTCCGCCCCCGCGTGCCCGGCCGGTACGCGGGAACCACATGGAAGGCCAAGGAGAAACAACATGCGTTTGGCAGCAATCACACTGGCCGTAGCCACGGTCCTGGTCGCCGGCGGGTGCAACCGCATCGGTGGCGGCGGCGCAGAGGCAGGCAAGGCCGCGTCGCTCGATTTCGACAAGCCGGTGTCCGGCGAGATCACCTCGCGCAGCGGCATCAACTTCAATGACGGCAGCCACCACCAGCTCTACCAGATCAAGCTGGAAGACAAGCAGCTGGTTGGGCTGAAGCTGACCGGATCGCTGAGTGGCTCGATCGCGGTGTTCAGCAACGGCAGCCTGGTGGCCAGCAGCAACACCGGTTACGAGCGCGAAGGCGACGTCTCGCTGGCCTTCCGTGCCAACGGTGGCGGCACCTACCAGGTGGCGGTCAACGCCAATGGCTCGACCGATTACGGCCCGTACCGCCTGCGCGCCGAGAAGCTGGTGCCGTACGACGGCAAGCCGTTGGCCGGCAGTGGCGAGATCGTCGACATGCTGGCCGGCGGTTCGCAGGACTACACCCTGCAGGTGGACATGGCAGGCCTGTATGAGATCCGCCTGGTCTCGGATGTCTTCGATCCGGTGCTGAAGCTGTCGGGCCAGGGGGTTGATGCGGAGAATGACGATGGTGGCGACAGCACCAACTCGCGCCTGACCCTGTCGCTGAAGCCGGGCAAGTACACCCTGACCGCGCGTGGCCTGGGCGACGGCGTCAGTGGCATGTTCACTCTGTCGGCCACCCGCATCGAACTGCCGGGCAACCTGGTCGAGCGCGATGGCAGCGCCCTGCCGAAGTCGGGCAGCGTGTACACCATGCTCGACAATGATGGCCGCCGCCGCTTCCTGCTGTCCCTGGACCGCCCGGCCGATGTACGCCTGGATGCGATCTCCAGCCAGGTCGATACCGTGCTGCGCGTGGTGGGCGGCGATGTCGAGCTGGCCGACGATGATGGTGGCAACGGCACCAACGCGCGCCTGGAAGAGACGCTGCCGGCCGGTCACTACACCGTGGACGTGTCCGGCCTGAACAATGGCGCGGGCCTGGTGGAAGTGCGCGTGCAGGTGGAGGGTGCCAGCGCCGATGGTGCTGCGGCCTCGGCTGCACGTGCTGCGGCCGACGCTGCGGCGGCGGTGGCTGATGATGCTGCTGCGGTGGAAGCCGCCAGCCGTTGAGCGTGATCCACGCATGCGTGGATGAAAACAACGGTGTGATGCAGAAGGCCGGGCAATGCCCGGCCTTTTCTCTTGCCTGCAGCGCTGCGGATCAATGCGCTGCAGCGAAGCCTGCATCGCCCAGCGGCGGCAACATCGAAGTGCGCGGTTCACTGTCCGTGTTCTGGCCGGCGGCAGCCAGCGCCTGCTGGTACGCCTTGGCCGTGGCCGTATTGAATGCCACCAGCACGATGCGCATCGGCTGCGCGTGGCTGCGCTGCCAGGCCAGCGTTTCCGTCACCGCGATCTGCGCGGCCTGGTACAGCGGATAGCCATACACGCCGCAGCTGATCGCCGGGAACGCGATCGACTGCACGCCCAGTGATTCGGCCAGCTGCAGCGATTTCCAGTAACAGTTGGCCAACAGCGCCGGTTCGTCGCGCTGGCCGTCATGCCAGACCGGGCCCACCGTGTGCAGTACGTGGCGCGCTGGCAACGCATGGGCGCCGGTGGCGCGCACTTCGCCGGTCGGACAACGCACGCCCGGACGCAGCTCCGGCAACTGCTCGCACTCGGCCAGCAGTGCGGGGCCGGCTGCGCGATGGATCGCGCCGTCGACACCACCGCCACCGAGCAGTGTTTCATTGGCCGCGTTGACGATCGCATCCACCGCCAGGGTCGTGATGTCGCCCTGCCAAACCTCGATCTTCATGCGTCCGTCTCCTGCCTGTGAGGTGATCCGCGCAGCATCTGCGCCGGCTGTTCCCACGGTAGGGGACAGGGCATCGATATTGCGTCATGACCGTCTCACGCGCTGCGATCCGACGGCCTTCACGCACGATGGCGGGCGGCGCCTTCACGCAGGCTGAAGCAGAAGGGGGTCAGAGCCCTTTGCCTGCCGAAAAGGGATCCGACCCCGGGCATCCAGCAGGATGGGGTCGGATCCTTTTCCGAACGGAAAAGGCTCTGACCCCGGGTGTCACGGCAGGCCGGCCAACCACTCGTCGTCGGACCCTTCATTCACATCGGCGAACAGCGGTGTGGAGAAATAGCGTTCACCGGTGTCCGGCAGCATCGCCAGGATCACCGAGCCCGGTTCAGCGCGGGCGGCCACGTCCAACGCACTGGCCACGGTGGCGCCGGCGGAGATGCCGACGAAGATGCCTTCCTCGGCAGCCAGGCGACGCGCGGTGGTGATGGCGCGGTCATCTTCGACCGAGACCAGTTCGTCCACCACATCGCGGTTGAGCACGTCCGGCACGAAGTCCGGGGTCCAGCCCTGGATCTTGTGCGGCTTCCAGTCATCGCCCTTGAGCAGTGCAGCGCCGGCCGGTTCGGTGGCGATGATGCGGGTCTGCGGGCGCGCGACCTTCAGCACTTCGCCCACGCCGGTAAGCGTGCCGCCCGTGCCCCAGCCGCTGACGAAATAGTCCAGCCGCTTGCCGGCGAAGTCGCGCAGGATCTCGGCAGCGGTGGTGTTGCGGTGATAGGCCGGATTGGCCGGGTTGGCGAACTGGCTGGCCAGGAACCAGCCGTGCTGCTCGGCCAGTTCGGCCGCCTTGCGCACCATGCCGCTGCCGCGCTCGGCGGCCGGGGTCAGGATCACCTTGGCACCATAGGCGCGCATCAGCTTGCGGCGCTCCACCGAGAAGGTCTCGACCATGGTGGCCACGAACTTGTAGCCGCGCGCGGCGGCGACCATCGCCAGTGCCACGCCAGTGTTGCCTGAAGTGGCTTCGACGATGGTGTCGCCCGGCTTGAGCAGGCCGCGTGCCTCGGCGTCGAGGATGATCGCCAGCGCCAGACGGTCCTTCACCGAGCCGCCCGGGTTGAACGACTCGACCTTGGCGTAGACGCTGACCTGCGGGGGCGCCAGGCGCTGCAGCCTGACGATGGGGGTGTTGCCGACGGTATCGAGGATGGAGTCGTACAGGGCCATGGAAGCGCTCCGGAAACGGGGCCGCGCCGGGCTTCGGCGGGCGAAGGGGGAGGGCTGGCTGTTCAGGCCAGCGGCTGCCGGCTGACCGTAGCGCCGGCATATGACGCCCGGAAATGACCAGATACCTTTCTTAAACAACCTTTGGTTATAAGCTGGTGACGGCAATTGACCCTAGAGTGGACCTCCGCCCCACGCCGCCTGCCTCCTATGACGCTGACCCAGCTGCGCTACCTGGTTGCCATCGCCGACGCCGAGCTGAACATCACGCTGGCCGCCTCGCGCGTGCACGCCACCCAGCCCGGTCTGTCCAAGCAGCTCAAGCAGCTGGAGGATGAGCTGGGTTTCCTGTTGTTCGTGCGCAAGGGCCGCAGCCTGGAGTCGGTCACCCCGGCCGGCACCGAGGTCATCGCCCGTGCCCGCGCGGTGCTGGCCGAGGCCAACAACATCCGCACCTACGCGGCCAACCAGCGCCGCGAGAGCCAGGGCCAGCTGATCCTGACCACCACCCACACCCAGGCGCGCTTCGTGCTGCCGCCGGCGGTGGCGGCGATCAAGCAGGCCTATCCCCAGGTGAGCGTGCACCTGCAGCAGGCCGGTGAAGCCGACGCGCTGGACCGCTTGAACCAGGGTGATGCCGATATCGCCATCATCAGCACCGCCGGCGGTGAGCCCACCGATGGCATCGCGGTGCCGCTGTTCCGCTGGCGACGTCTGGTGGTGGTACCGAAGGGCCACCCGCTGGACCGCGCGGGTCGCGCACCGGACCTGGCCGCGTTGGCCCGGCAACCGCTGATCAGCTACGAATCCTCGACCCGGCCGAATTCCTCGTTGCAGCGCGCCTTCGCTGCGAACGGCCTGGTGCCGGACCTGGCGCTGACCGCGCTTGATGCGGACCTGATCAAGACCTATGTGCGTACCGGGCTGGGCGTGGGCCTGCTGGCGGAGATGGCGGTCAGTTCCAACGACGAAGACCTGAGATCGTGGCCGGCGCCGGACCCGATCAGCGAATGCATCGCGTGGGCGGTGCTGCCGCGCGACCGCGTGCTGCGTGATTACGCGCTGGAGCTGGTGCACGTGCTGGCACCGCAGATTGATCCGCGCGACCTGCGAAGGGTGCTGGATGGCAACCAGGCGGCGGCGTGGCCGGTGCCACCGACCTGGGAGTCACTGACCCAGACCATCACGGTGTGAGGTGGGTCGAGCAGGGCTTGCAGCCCTGCACCCGCGGTAGTGCCGGCCGCTGGCCGGCAACCTCAGTAGCAACATCAACATCAAATGCGGGTTTCCTGTGGGATGGCGGGGCGGTGTGGGCAGGCAGGACACGCCGTAAACCCATCCATGGGGGCTCGATGGCGCCATCCATGGCGCCAACGGTCCTGCCCGCCCACACCGCCCCACCTCTGACAGATTCCGATGGCTGTTGGTAGGTGTCGACCTTGGTCGACACGGTTGATCCACGCCATGCGTGGATGAAAACTGTCAGATATCGAAATACATCTGGGGTCAGATCCGTTTTCCTTCGGAAAACGGATCTGACCCCGAGAGTTGTTCCGACAGATCGCGGAAAACTGTCGAAGGCGGGGTGGGGCCGGTTGCGGGAGTGTCCGCGGCATGGATGCCGCGGCCAAGCCCCCAGGGACGGGTTTACGGCGTCTCCCGCAACCGGACCCGCCCCGCCATCCCTCAGGAAACCAGCTTCTGCTGTTGCTTCGGCTCTTGCCGTGGACGTGGCATCTGCAGGTGCAGGGCGCAGCCCTGCCGAACACCCCCACGACGGGGTGTCGTAAATGCCTGCGACGGTTCGTCGCACGGGTAACTCTGGACCCGGCTCTACACTAGCGGGGTGACCCGCCTGTCCCGCCCGCAGCGCCTTCTGCTCCAGCTCGCCGTCCTGGCGACGCTGCTGATGGTGCTCGCGCCGCTGGTCAGCCGCGCGCTGCAGGCATCGCCGATGGAGCACGCGGCGATGGCGGGCATGGACCATGCCGCGATGGGCCATGACATGCACGCCATGGCCATGCCCGGGCACGATCAGCACGGCGCCGCGCCGGCCGCGCCCAGCCGTCCGCCCGATCCCCACGCCATGCACGGCGAAGCCTGCGAATACTGCGTGCTGGCCATGCGCCTGCTGCCGTGGCTGGCGGTGCTGGTGCTGCTGTTGCCGCTGCTGTGGCGGCCGCGGCTGGTATTCCCGTGGTCACAGCAGGTACTGCCCGCGCTGCGCTGGCCGGCACATGCCGCGCGCGGGCCGCCGCGTTTCTCCATCGTCCGCTGATGTCCCTATCGAATCTGCCGCACGACGCCTGACCGGGCGCCGTGCGCGCGTGCGTACTTTGGAGCTGTTCCGATGAAAATGACTTCCCGCCCCGCGGGCGCCTGCGCGCGCCTGCCGGTTGCCCTTGGCCTGGCCGTGGCCGCGTCACTGGCCCACGCTGCGCCTGCCGAAGAGGCGCGTACCCTCGACACGATGGTGGTCACCGCCGCCGCACCGTCGTCCCCGTTGCACTGGGTGACCGATCCGCGCCTGCCGCGGCAGCCCGTGCCTGCCAGTGATGGCGCTGATTACCTGAAGACCGTCCCCGGCTTCTCCTCCATCCGCAACGGCGGCACCAACGGCGACCCGGTGCTGCGCGGCATGTTCGGTTCGCGCCTGAACATCCTCAGCAATGACGGCAACCTGATCGGCGCCTGCCCATCGCGCATGGACAATCCGCTGTCCTACATCGCGCCGGAAAGCTTCGACCGGCTGACCATCATCAAGGGCCCGCAGAGCGTGCGCTGGGGGGCCGGCGCGTCGGCCGGCACCGTTCGGTTCGAGCGCGATACCCCGCGTTTCGAGGAACCGGGCGTGCGTGCCGATGCCAGTGCGCTGGTCGGTTCGCGCAACCGCAACGACCAGGTGCTGGACCTGACCCTGGGCAATCCGACCGGCTACGTGCGCGCCAGTGGCAACCGTTCCGAAGCCGATGACTACAAGGATGGCAACGGTGACGTGGTGCCGTCGAAGTGGCGCAAGTGGAACGGTGACGTGGCCATCGGCTGGACGCCGGATGCCGACACGCTGCTGGAGATTTCCGCCGGTGCCGGTGATGCCATCGCACGCTACGCGGGCCGTGGCATGGACGGTGCCGCGTTCGAACGCACCAGCTACGCCGCGCGTTTCGAGAAGCGCAACCTGCCGGGGGCATGGGACACGGTGCAGGCCAACGTGTACTACAACAACGCCGACCACGTGATGGACAACTACACGCTGCGCACGCCGAACCCGCACAGCATGATGCCGATGCCGATGGCATCGAACGTGGATCGCCGAACCCAGGGCGGCCGGGTCAGTTCCGAGTGGCGCTGGCAGGATGTGCAGCTGGTGGCGGGTGTGGATGGCGAAGACAGCCGCCATCGTGGGCGCATGGGCATGGGCCGCGACACCTACCGGCAGGCGGCGTGGGAGACCGATGCCAACTTCCGTCGCTATGGTGTGTTCACCGAGTTGACCCTCGGTGCCGGCACCGATCAGCGCTGGATCAGCGGCCTGCGCATCGACCGTGCCAGCGTGCGCGACGAGCGGCAGTCGATCCGCGGAATGATGGGCAACATGCCCAATCCGACTGCGGGCCAACGCCGCAAGGAATGGCTCGGCAGTGGCTTCCTGCGCTACGAGCAGGACCTGGCCGACGGCCTGACCTGGTATGCCGGCCTCGGCCACAGTGAACGCATGCCCGACTACTGGGAGCTGTTCTCGCCCAACCACGGCCCGGCCGGTGCAGTGAACGCGTTTGCCGGTATCCAGCCGGAGCGCACCACCCAGCTCGATGTCGGCCTGCAGTACAAGGGACCGCGCGTGCAGGCCTGGGTTTCGGCGTACGCCGGGCAGATCCAGGACTACATCCTGTTCACCTACCACGGCAGCGGCATGATGGGCATGAGCCAAGCCAGCAACGTTGATGCGCGTATCGCTGGTGCCGAGGCGGGCCTGGAAGTGAGCGTGGCCGAACAATGGACGCTGGGCGGCACGCTGGCCTATGCGTGGGGCGAGAACCGCGACCAGCATCGCCCGTTGCCGCAGATGCCACCGCTGGAAGCACGCCTGAGCGCGAACTGGGAGGGCCAGCGCTGGAGTGCCGGTGCACTGCTGCGCGCGGTGACCCACCAGCATCGTGTCGCAGATGGCCAAGGCAACGTCGTCGCCCAGGATCTCGGGCCGAGTGCCGGCTTCGCCACTTTCGCGCTCAACGCGGCGTACCGCTTCAGTTCGCAGCTGCAGCTCAGCGCGGGCGTCGACAACCTGTTCGACCGTGCCTACAGCGAGCACCTGAACCTTGCCGGCAGCGCCGACTTCGGCTTCCCGGCCGATCCGGTGCGCATCAACGAGCCGGGCCGCAGCCTGTGGATGAAGGTGAACTACCGGTATTGATCCGTTGGATGCAAAAAAACGGGGCCGGATCCCCGCCAGGATCCGTCCCCGCCCGACGCCCTCCGTCGGGCAGCTTCGACTCTACGATGGCAGCGGCCACAGTGGGCGGCTGGATACACCTCGACACACGCCGACACCGCTGATATCAGCCTTGCACGGAACGGGTTCAAGGCGCTATCGCAGCCCTGGTTCCACGCCGGTAAACGCTTGGCACATACCGCTTTTGCGGGCCCTTGCCTACACTCGGCGGCCGTGGATCACTCAGGACCGTTCATGTTGGCTCGTATCGCTTCGACCCTGGCCCTTGGCCTCAGCCTGGCCGTGCTGGCCGGGTGCGCAGGCAAACAGGAGGCCGCCGCCCGTCGGCAGGGAGAAGCGGTGCCGGTCACCGCGCAGGTCGTGCAGTCCACGCAGTGGAACGACACCCTGCAGGCACTGGGCACGGCCAAGGCGCGTGAATCCATCAGCGTGACCGCCAAGGTCAGCGAAATCGTCGAGAAGGTGCACTTCGAAAGCGGCCAGCACATCGCTGCCGGGGCGCCGATCGTGACCCTGCGCGGCCAGGCCCAGGAGGCTGCGCTGGTGCAGGCGCAGGCCACCTTCCACGAGGCCGACCAGCTGTACAAGCGCCAGCGCGAGCTGGCCACCCAGCGGCTGGTGTCCAGCGCCACGCTGGATACGCAGAAGTCGATCCGCGATGCCGCCGAGGCGCGTGTGGCGCAGATGCAGTCGGATATCGGCGACCGTCGCGTGCGTGCGCCGTTCGCTGGCGTCCTGGGTATCCGCCAGGTCAGCCCGGGCACGCTGCTGACGCCGACCACGGTGATCGCCACGCTCGACGACATCGAGCACATGCACATCGATTTCCAGGTGCCGGAAGTGGAACTGGCCGCACTGGGCGTCGGTGACAAGGTCAGTGCCACCAGCGTGGCGTGGCCCGGCCGCACCTTCGAGGGTGTGGTCAGCACCATCGATGCGCGCATCGACCCGGCCACCCGTGCGGTGACCGTGCGCGCCGATTTCGCCAACGGCGACCATGCGCTGCGTCCGGGCATGTTGCTGGACGTGCGCCTGTTCCGGCCCGAGCGCCCGGCGCTGGTGGTGCCGGAGATCGCCGTGGTGCAGGTCGGCCGCGATACCTTCATGTACCGCATCAAGGCCGACGACAGCGTCGAGCGCGTGGACGTGGTCACCGGCGCGCGCCGTGCCGGCGTGGTCGAGATCAGGCAGGGCCTGGAAGCGGGCCAGCGCATCGTGGTCGATGGCACCGGCAAGCTGCGCCCGGGCCTGAAGGTCGCGGCCAAGGACGCGGCCCCGGCCAGCGGTGCGAAGCCCGCTGACGCTGCAGCGCCGGTCGCGGCCGAGGGCCACGGCGGATGAAGCTGTCCGACATCTCCATCCAGCGGCCGGTGTTTGCCGTGGTGATGAGCCTGTTGCTGCTGGTGCTGGGCGTGATGTCCTTCACCCGCCTGACCCTGCGTGAGCTGCCGGCCATCGATCCGCCGATCGTCTCGGTGTCGGTGGACTACACCGGCGCCTCGGCCGCAGTCATCGAAAGCCGCATCACCCAGGTACTGGAAGACGCGCTGGCCGGCATCGAAGGCATCGATACGATCAATGCGCGCAGCAACAACGGCCGCTCGCAGGTCAGCATCGAATTCACCTCCAACCGTGATATCGAAGCGGCGGCCAATGACGTGCGCGATGCGGTCAGCCGCGTCGCCGACCGCATGCCGGAGGAAGCGCGTCCGCCGGAGATCGCCAAGGTCGAGAGCGATGCCGACCCGATCATCTGGTTCAACATGGTCTCCTCGACCATGGACACGCTGGAGCTGAGCGACTACGCCGACCGCTACGTGGTCGATCGTTTCTCCAGCCTCGACGGCGTGGCCCAGGTCCGCATCGGCGGCCGCCAGCGTTACGCGATGCGGATCTGGCTGGACCGCGACCAGCTGGCGGCGCGCGGGCTGACCACCGGCGACGTCGAAACCGCGCTGCGCAACGAGAACGTGGAACTGCCGGCCGGCCGCATCGAGTCGACCGACCGCGATTTCACCCTGCGCGTGGAGCGCAACTACATCAAGCCGGAAGACTTCGCGACCATCCCGCTGGGCAAGGGACGCGATGGCTACGTGGTGCGCATGGGCGATGTGGCGAAGATCGAGCTGGCCTCGGCCGAGCGCCGCGCGTACTACCGCAGCAACGGCGAGCCGGGCATCGGCCTGGGCATCGTCAAGACCTCCACCGCCAACTCGCTGGACGTGGCGCGTACTGCGCGCGCTGAAGCCGAACGGGTCGCGCTGACCCTGCCCAAGGGCACGCAGATCTTCGTTGCCTTCGACAACACCACCTTCATCGAAGCCGCGGTGGACCGCGTCTACGCCACGCTGGTGGAGGCGATGATCCTGGTGCTGGCGGTGATCTGGCTGTTCCTCGGCAGCTTCCGCGCCGCGCTGATTCCGGCGGTGACCGTGCCGGTCTGCCTGGTCGCGGCGTTCATCGCACTGTATGCGTTTGATTTCTCGATCAACCTGCTGACCCTGTTGGCGCTGGTGCTGTGCATCGGCCTGGTGGTGGACGATGCGATCGTGGTGGTGGAGAACGTGCAGCGCCGCATCGATCTGGGCGAACCGCCGCTGGTGGCGTCAAAGCGCGGCACCGCGCAGGTCGCCTTCGCGGTGATTGCTACCACCGCGGTGCTGGTGGCGGTGTTCCTGCCGGTCGGTTTCCTGGAAGGCAACACCGGGCGCCTGTTCCGCGAGCTGGCGGTGGCGCTGGCCGCCGCGGTGGCATTGTCCGCCTTCGTGGCGCTGACGCTGACGCCGATGATGGCCTCCAAGCTGCTCAAGCCGCACACCGGGCACGCGCCGCGTGGCCTGCATGGCTTCGTCAACCGCAACCTGGAGCGCCTGGCAGGGGCCTATGGGCGGGTGCTCGACCACCACGTGGACCGCACCTGGATCTACCTGCTGGTGATGGTGGCTGCACTGGCCGCCAGCTGGGGCCTGCTCAAGCTGCTGCCGTCGGAACTGGCGCCGGCCGAAGACCGCGGTTCGTTCCAGATCATGATCGACGGCCCGGAAGGCGCCGGCTACGACTACACCGTGCAGCAGGTGCAGCAGGTGGAAGCGATGCTGGCACCGCATGTCGGCCCGGACAAGCCAATCGTGCGCGCCAACCCGCGCGTGCCGGGTGGCTGGGGCGCCAGCGAGGAAATGCACACCGGCCGCGTCAGCATCTTCCTGCAGCCGTGGCGCCAGCGCAGCGAGGGCACGCCGGAAGTAGCCAACGAACTGCAGAAGGAGCTGGATACCATCCGTGGCGTGCGCGTACGCACGCAGGTGGGCGGTGGCCTGGTGCGCAGCGGCGGCCAGCCGTTCCAGATCGTGCTGGGTGGTCCGGAATATGCCGAGATCGCGCAGTGGCGCGACCGCATCCTGCTGCGCATGGCCGACAATCCCGGCCTGGTCGGCCCCGACTCGGACTACAAGGAGACCCGGCCGCAGATGCGGGTCAACATCGACCGCCAGCGTGCGGCCGACCTCGGCGTGCCGGTCACCGCGATCGGTTCGGCGCTGGAAACCATGATGGGTTCGCGCCGCGTCACCACCTTCGTCGACAACGGCGAGGAGTACGACGTGCTGGTGCAGGCCGGCCGCGATGGCCGTGCCAGCCCGGCCGACCTGGCGGCGATCCGCGTGCGCGCGACTTCCGGCGAACTGGTGCCGCTGTCCAACCTGGTCACGCTGAGCGAAGTGGCCGAGGCCGGCACCCTGAACCGCTTCAACCGCCTGCGCTCGATCACCATCAACGCCGGCCTGGCGCCGGGCTATCCGCTGGGCGAGGCCATTGCCTGGGCGCAGAACGTGGCTCGCGAGGAGCTGCCGCAGTACGCACAGGTGAACTGGAAGGGCGAATCGCGTGAGTACCAGAGCGCCGGTGGTGCCGTACTGCTGACCTTCGCGATGGCCCTGCTGGTGGTCTACCTGGTGCTGGCCGCGCAGTTCGAGAGCTTCATCCACCCGCTCACCATCATGCTGACCGTGCCGCTGGGCGTGCTCGGCGCGCTGGTCGGGTTGTGGGTGAGCGGCGGCACGGTGAACCTGTTCAGCCAGATCGGCATCGTCATGCTGGTCGGCCTGGCCGCGAAGAACGGCATCCTCATCGTCGAATTCGCCAACCAGCTGCGTGACGACGGAAGAACCGTGCGCGAGGCGATCATCGAATCGGCGATGGTGCGCCTGCGCCCGATCCTGATGACCTCGATCGCCACCGTGGTCGGCGCGATTCCGCTGGTGGTGGCCGGTGGCCCCGGTTCGGCCAGCCGTGGCACGATCGGCATCGTGATCATCTTCGGCGTGACCCTCTCGACCTTCCTGTCGCTGTTCGTGGTGCCGGCGTTCTACGCGCGGCTGGCCCCGTACACCCGCTCGCCGGAAGCGGTGAAGCGCGAGCTGGAGAAGCAGGAAGCGGAATCGCCCTCGGTGGGTGGCCATGCCTGATCCAACCGCCAACGGGATGGCAGGCGGGGTCGGATCCCTTTCCCAAGGGGAAAGGGCTCTGACCCCATACCTGCAGGGCCAGGGCTTCCTGCTGCGCCCCTGGCGCAATGAAGACCTCGAATCCCTGCTGCACCACGCCAACGACGCCGAGGTGTCGCGCGGCCTGCGCGACCGCTTCCCGTATCCGTACACGCGCGAGGATGGCGAGGCCTTCCTGGCCGGCCGCGTGCTGGCCCCCGGTACCCTGAACCTGGCCATCGAGATCGACGGCCAGGCCTGCGGCAGCGTCGGGGCCCAGCAGGGCAGTGCCGAGCGCGGGCACATGGCCGAGCTGGGCTACTGGTTGGGCCAGGCCTACTGGGGCCAAGGAGTGATGACCCGGGTGGTCGGCCTGTTCGCCCCCTGGGTGATGGACGAACTTTGCCTGTTCAGGCTGCAGGCCGGGGTGGTCGACTTCAACCTCGGCTCGGCCCGTGTGCTGGAAAAGAACGGTTTCCAGGAAGAAGGCGTGGACCGCTGCGCGGTCTACAAGCGCGGCGTGCTGCACGACCTGCGCCGTTTTGCCCGGGTACGCACGCAGCTGCCCTGAATGGCCCGGGGTCAGATCCCTTTTCGCAGAAAAGGGCTCTGACCCCCAACCCGCTAAACGGTAGAACCGGGGTCAGAGCCCCTGCGCGCTGCGCAAGGGATCCGACCCCATCCTTCTGGCGCTACCGCAGCGGCCTTCGATCAGGGAGAATCGACCGGTCCCCTCCAGCCGACGGGACGTCCTTACAACCCGCCGACTGGAGAGAGCGCGCGTGGAAGCAACCGTACACTTCATCAACAGCATCATCTGGAGCAAGGCACTGATCTTCGTGTGCCTGGGCGCCGGCCTGTTCTTCAGCCTGCGCACGCGCTTCATGCAGATCCGCGGCTTCCTCGAGATGTGCCGCCTCACCGTCAGGGGTGAGAAATCCGACGCTGGCGTGTCGTCCTTCCAGGCCCTGGCCATGTCGATGGCCGGCCGCATGGGCATCGGTAACATCGCCGGCGTGGCTACCGCCATCGCCTTCGGCGGCCCCGGTGCGATCTTCTGGATGTGGGTGATGGGCTTCCTCGGCGCGTCCACCTCGTACGTGGAATGCACCCTGGCGCAGATCTACAAGACCAAGGATGCCGAAGGCCGTTATCGCGGTGGCCCGGCGTACTACATCGAAAAGGCCATGGGCCTGAAGTGGTACGCGCTGGCCTTTGCCATCGCCACGATCATTGCCGCCGGTTTCCTGATGCCCGGTGTGCAGGCGAACGCCATCGCCGACAGCATCATCAACGCCTGCCGCGGCACTGCGCTGTGCGGTCCGCTCGATGGCCAGGCCTTCGGCATGGAATCGGTGCAGGCGCTGAAGCTGGGCATCGGCATCGTGGTCGCGCTGCTGCTGGGCGTGGTGATCTTCGGTGGCGTCAAGCGCATCGCCAACTTCGCCGAAGTGGTGGTGCCGTTCATGGCCGCCGGCTTCATCCTGATGGCCATCGTCATCATGATCATCAACTACGACCGCGTGCCGGAGATGTTCAACATCATCTTCAGCAGCGCCTTCGGCACCCACGCCGCGTTCGGCGCGATGATGGGCCTGGCGGTGGAGTGGGGCATCAAGCGCGGCATCTATGCCAACGAGGCCGGCCAGGGCTCGGGCCCGCACGCGGCAGCGGCCTCGGAAGTCTCGCACCCGGCCAAGCAGGGTTACGTGCAGGCCTTCGCCATCTACTTCGACACCATGATGGTGTGCACCGCCACCGCGTTCCTGATCCTGGCCAGCGGCACCTACAACGTGTATTCGCCAGCAGGTGCCGGCGCCCCGCCGATCTTCCAGGGTCTGGCCGGCATTCCGGAAGGCGCGGGCTACGCTCAGGCCGGCGTGGAAGCGGTGCTGCCGGGCTGGGGTTCGGCGTTCGTGTCCATCGCCATCTTCTTCTTCGCCTTCACCACCATCATGGCGTACTACTACATGGCCGAGACCAATCTCAGCTATGTGAACCACAACAAGAAGCGCCCGCTGACCGTGCTGGTGCTGCGCCTGGGCATCATCGCCATGGTGGTGTTCGGCGCGTTCCATAATGCAACCCTGGCCTGGGCGCTGGGTGACATCGGCGTGGGCCTGATGGCCTGGCTGAACATCATTGCCATCCTCATCATCCAGAAGCCGGCAATGCTGGCCCTGCGTGACTACGAACGACAGAAGAAGCTCGGCCTGGATCCGGTGTTCGACCCTGATGCCCTGGGCATCAAGAACGCTGATTTCTGGCGCCAGCGCAAGCAGGAGAGTGTGTAAGTGAACAACCCTTGGAACAACCGCCGCCCGTCCGCCCGTCCGCCGCGCGCAACGCCGTTGCCGCGCCCGGAGGTGCCGGCCACGGGCGGTGGCGGGCGCGGTGGCAGCGATGAGCTGCGCCTGTACGGCCTGAATGCCGTGCTGGCCGCGTTCGAGGCGCGGCCGCAGGCGCTGCGCAAGCTGTACCTGCTGGAGGCGCGCATTGCGCGGCTGCAGCCGCTGCTGAAGTGGTGCGTGGCCAACCGCGTGGGGTACCGCGTGGTTGAAGACGGCGATCTGAACAAGCTCGCCGGCACCACCCATCACGAAGGCGTGGTGGCCGATGTGCTGCGTGCACCGGCACTGCCGCTGGCGCAGTGGCTGGAGCAGGTCGGCGACGGCCCGGCGCTGGCGCTGTGGCTGGATGGCGTGGGCAACCCGCACAACCTGGGCGCGATCCTGCGCTCGGCCGCGCACTTCGGTGCCAAGGCACTGCTGCTGCCGGCCGCCAGCACGCTGGCGTTGTCCGGTGCCGCCGCGCGTGTGGCTGAGGGCGGTGCCGAAGCCGTCCCGCTGGTACAGCTGCCGGAGACCGCGCAGGCAATGTCGCAGCTGCGTGCGGCCGGTTTTGGCCTGGCGGCAACCCTGGTCGATGGCGGTGACGACGTATTCCGCGCATCGCTGCCGGAACGGTTGGTGTACGTGATGGGCGCAGAGGGCGAGGGCATGGACCGCAGCCTGGCCGGCCAGTGCGACCTGCAGGTCTCGATTCCCGGCAGTGGCGCGGTGGAGAGCCTGAACGTGGCCTCAGCCACGGCGGTGCTGCTGGCGCAGTGGGCGAGCCGACGCAACGGCTGATCGCGCGGTTTCAATGCCGTGCTGATGCCCGGACCCGGCCCTTGTGGCCGGGTTTTCTTTTGCGCGGTGCAAGAGCGCAAGCGGTGCATGCCAGGGGAATTGGGTCATCTGCGTCAGCTCACGTTGTTTCAAGCACGCTTGACCGAACGACAGGCAATTTTAGAACTTATCTCATTGCTGGGCCGTTTCCCGCGCCGCACGGTGGAGATCCTTCCAACGTCGTACAGGAGTGGTTCCATGCATCGAATCCAACGCCGCACTCGCCGCACTTGCCTGGTGCTGGCACTCGCTGCGCTTGCGTCACCCGCGGTGCAGGCCGGAGAACGCAGCCTCGACGGGATCAATTTCACCGGCCCGTTGATCACGCCGAATCCGGCCGGCCTGCCGCAGGGCAACTGGTACATCGAGCCCTATCTGGTGCGGGTCGACAGCCGCGACCACTACGACAACAACGGGGATCGCCGCCGCAGCGCCGAGCGCAGTGGTGCGTGGGCGACCGTGGTGCCGATCATCTACGGCTTCAGCGACCGGGTCATGGGCCAGGTCAATCTCAGCGCCTCACGCTCGGAATCCGGCAGTGCGCGCAGCAGCGGCTTCCGTGCCGGCGACACCACGGCACGCCTGCAGTACCTGCTGCAGGCGCCGAATGCCGATGGCACCCGTCCGGCCATCTCGGTCGCGCTGGTGCAGCGCTTCAGCACCGGCAGCCACGACCGCATCACCGGCAATCCGCTGGATGCGCAGGGCGATGGCGTGCAGCGCACCACCGCCGCGCTGGGCGTGCAGCAGGTGGTGTGGCTGGGCAACGATCGCCCGCTGCGCTGGCGCGCCCAGCTCAGCGCCGGTCCTGCTCCATCGCGCACCGCCATTTCCGGCACCAGCGTGTATGGCACCGACGACAGCTTCCAGGGGCACATTTCGCGCGGCTCGGTACTGGGCCTGTCGGTGGGCGCCGAGTACAGCTTCAACTCACGCTGGGTGGGCGTGATGGAAATGGCCGCAAGCCGCGAGACCGGCCAGCGCCTGAGCGGCTTCGCACGCAACAGCAGTGGTGTGATCGAACGGATTGAAGAGCACCGTCCGGCCAGCCGCAACGTCAGCCTGGCGCCGGCCGTGGAGTACCACTTCAGTCCGTCGCTGGGCCTGATCGCCGGCATCGAATTCACCGTGGCCGGGCGCAACGCCGGCCGCATCATCAGCCCCCAGGTCGCCCTGGGCATGTTCTTCTGAGGGGCGGCCGATGAACATCGAATCCATCGTCAACACGATCCTCGGCGTCGTCTGGAGCCCGTACCTGGTGGTGCTGTGCCTGCTCGCTGGCCTGTACTTCAGCGTGCGCACCCGCTTCATCCAGTTGCGTGCGCTGCCGGACATGCTGCGCCTGATGTTCCGTCATGAGCGCTCCGAATCCGGCGTGTCACCGTTCCAGGCCCTGTCGCTGTCGTTGTCCAGCCGGGTCGGGGTCGGCAACATCGCCGGCGTGGCGATGGCGATCGCCTTTGGCGGCCCGGGCGCGATCTTCTGGATGTGGATCGTCGCCTTCCTCGGCGCGTCCAGTGCCTTCATCGAATCCACGCTGGCGCAGATCTACAAGGACCGCGATGCCAAGGGCCAGTATCGCGGTGGGCCCGCCTACTACATCGAAAAAGGCCTGGGCCAGCGCTGGTACGCGGTGCTGTTCGCACTGGTGACCGTACTGGCCGGCGCGATGCTGGCCGGCACCCAGTCCAACGCCATCACCAGTGCGGTGAACGAAGCCTGGAACGTGCCGGTGATGACCACTACGGCGGTACTGCTGGTGGTGCTGGGTGCGATCCTGATCGGCGGCGTGCGCCGCATCGCGCGGGTTGCCGAATGGGTGGTGCCGCTGATGGCAGTGGCGTATCTGCTGGTGGCGGCGCTGGTGATGGTGCTCAATGCAGAGAAAGTACCGGAGGTGATCATGCTGGTGCTGCGCAGCGCATTCGGTGTGGATGCCGCCTTCGGTGCAATGATCGGTACCGCCATCCAGTGGGGCGTGCGCCGTGGCGTGCTGTCCAACGAGGCCGGCATGGGCAGCGGTGCGCATCCGGCCGCTGCCGCCGAAGTTTCGCATCCGGTCAAGCAGGGCCTGGTGCAGTCGTTCTCGGTCTACATCGACACGATGGTGGTGTGCAGTGCCACCGCGTTCCTGATCCTGTCCACGGGTCTGTACAACGTCTACGACCCGGCAGTGAATGGCATTCCGGATGAGGCGCGCCTGCTGCTGGGCAATCTGCCCGGCGTCGAGGCCGGGCCGCGCTTCGTGCAGCATGCGGTGGAATCCGCGTTGCCGGGCTTCGGCCGCTCGTTCGTGGCGCTGGCGATCCTGCCGTTCGCGTTCACCACCATCCTGGCGCTGTACTACATGGCCGAGACCAACATCAGCTACCTGTGCCGTGATCGTCCCGCGCCGTGGGTGATGGGCGGGTTCCAGCTGCTGTTCCTGGCCGCGACCGGCTACTCAGCGGTGAACAGTGCAACGATCGCGTGGTCGCTGGGCGACATCGGCGTCGGCCTGATGAGCTGGTTGAACATCATCGCCATCCTGCTGCTGCAGAAGCCGGCGCTGGCGGCGCTGCGCGACTACGAACAGCACCGCCAGGCGGGCAAGGATCCGCTGTTCAATCCGAAGCTGCTGGGTGTACACAACACCAGCGTGTGGGAGGGCTGACAGGACCGGGGTCAGATCCCTCGTCACGGCGAGGGCTCTGGCCGCACGCCATTACCCGGTGGGTGCGCCATTGCCGGTGGGTGCGAACCTTGGTTCGCACCGCGCTTCCAGTTGCGTTCGCCGGGCATGGCCCGGCACTACCGCATCACTCGTTCGGCGGCGTGGTCGCCTTGGCCTCGCTGCCGAAGCTGCCATCGGCTTCCGCCGCCAGGTACGCGAACACAGTGTAGGCAGCCACGTTCTGCGCCAGCGCCTTCGGGTCGATCTTGTCCAGCGTGTCGTCGGCGGTGTGGTGCAGGTGGAAGTAATCCGAGCCGTCCTGCGCCAGCCATGCCCACGCACCGCCCTTGGCAGCCAGCGGACCGACGTCCGGACCCGGGCCACCCTTGTCGGCCTGGTACTCGATGCCCAGCGGTTTCATCACCTCGGCAATCTGCTTCGTCGCTTCGCGCGAGCCTTCCGGGTTCGGCGAACCGGTATTGAAGGCATAGATGCGGCCGGCACCGAAGTCACTCTCGGCAGCCAGCTGGTGCAGGGCCACATCCTTGGCGTGCGCTTCGGCGTAGGCCTTGCCGCCGTACAGCCCCTGTTCCTCGTTGGCGAACGCGATCACGCGAATGGTGCGCTTCGGCGCCTGCTTGAGCTGGCCGATCAGGTGGCCGGCGGCCATGGTGATGCCCACGCCTGCGCCGTCATCCACCGCGCCGGTGCCCAGGTCCCACGAATCCAGATGACCACCGATCACCACTACTTCCTTCGGCAGGCTGCGGCCGGTGATCTCACCGATCACGTTGTACGAGGTGGCGGTGCCATCCCAACCGCAGTCCAGCGCCACCTTCACCGTGGTGCTGCCACGTGCCAGCAGGCGCGCCAACTGGTCGGCATCGGGCACCGACAGCGCCGCCGACGGCACCGGGGTCAGGCCTTCATCGAAACGGGTGATGCCGGTGTGCGGCACGCGGTGCGAGTCGGTACCGGCCGAGCGCATCAGGAAGCCGACCGCGCCCTTGCGGATCGCTTCGGACGGGCCCTTGCTGCGGATCGCGCCGCCACGGCCGTAGTCGCGGCCATCGCGGAACGGCAGCATCTGGTAATCAACGAAGGCGATCTTGCCCTTCAGCGAACCGGCCGGTGCCGCCTGCAGCGCGGCCAGGTCGGCGAAGCGGACCACTTCGGCTTCAACGGTGCCGCCCGGGCTGCCGCCCAGCGCGGTGATCTGCAGCGGCTGCGGGTTCCTGCCGGTCACCGCGGCGTGTTCACTGCGGCGCTCCCACTTCGGGAACGTCACCGGTTCCTTCCACACCTTGTCGAAGCCGAGGGCCTTGAACTTGGCTTCGGCCCAGGCCACGGCGCGGGCGTCGGCCTCGCTGCCGGCGATGCGCGGACCGATCTCGGTGGTGAGCGATTCGACCACCTTCCAGCCGGTGTCATCGGCCAGCGCCTGGTCGCGCAGCTGTGCGGCGGTGGCCAGCGACGCCGGGGGCAGGGTGGTGGTACGCGGCGCCGCGAAGGCCGGGGCGGCCAGCAGGGCGAGGGAGGATGCGATGGCAAGGACGCGGCGACGCATGGACAACTCCGGGAAGGGACCTAAGCCTTGGAGCTTAACAGTCGTTCAGCCCGGCGCATGGGCGGGAGGTCATGGCTGCCGCGAACGCTGTTTTCCGCCACGTCCGGCAAAGCGAAAGCCCCGCCGGGGCGGGGCTTTCGTGCAGCCGCGGTAGTGCCGGCCGCCGGCCGGCTCCCCGCTTGTTCCGACCTTGCCGGCCAGCGGCCGGCACTACCGGTAGGCGGCCTTACTTCTTCAGGCTGTCGCGGATCTCGCGCAGCAGCACCACTTCCTCGGCCGGTGCGGCCGGTGCGGCTTCCTGCTTGCGCGACAGGCGGTTGATCGTCTTGACCACCAGGAAGATGGCGAAGGCCACGATCACGAACTGGATCAGCGTATTGATGAAGTCACCGTAGCCGATCACCACGGCCGGGATCTCCTTGCCATCGGCGCCGACGCTGGCCGGTGACAACGTCCAGGCCAGCTGCGAGAAATCCACCTTGCCGATCAGCATGCCCAGCGGCGGCATGATGATCTTCTCGACCAGGGCGGTCACGATCTTGCCGAAGGCCGCGCCGATCACCACGCCGACGGCGAGGTCGATGACGTTGCCGCGCATCGCGAATTCCTTGAACTCGGTGAGCATTCCCATTGTTGTTTTTCTCCGGTGGGGGAAGTGGACAGCGCGCAGGGTAGCGCAGGTGATGTCAGCCGGCGATCACGCCGTGGCGCTCGGCCACGTTTTCCAGTCGGGCACTGAAGCGGTCGCCGGGTTTCAGCGCAGCCACCCCGGACGGGGTGCCCATGAACACCAGGTCGCCGGCACGCAGCTGCCACAGCTTGGACAGCTCGTGCAGGATCTCCGGCACGTTCCAGATCATCTGGTCCAGCAGCGCCTGTTGGCGTACCTCGCCGTTGACCTCCAGCGACAGGTTCAGCGCGGCGAGGTCGCCCACTTCAGCGGCATGCACGATCTCGCTGATCGGCGCAGAGGCATCGAAGCCCTTGGCCGCATCCCACGGGTGGCCCTTGTCCTTGGCGGCGGCCTGCAGGTCGCGGCGGGTCAGGTCCAGGCCGACGGCATAGCCGTAGACCAGCGCTTCGGCATCGGCCACGGCCAGCTCGCCCGCGGGCGCATCGCGGCCGATCGCCACCACCAGCTCCACTTCGTGGTGCAGGTTGGCGGTTGCTGGGGGGTAGGGGATGGCATCGTCGTGGCCGACCACGATCGCATCGGCTGGCTTGCTGAAGAACATCGGGCGGCCGCGGTCATCGGCTGCCGGTACCGCCGCGCCCATTTCGCGGGCATGGTCGGCGAAGTTGCGGCCGACGCAGTAGATGCGGTGCACGGGGAAGCTGCCGCCGCCCACCACCGGCACACGCGGCAGGGCTACGGCAGGGATCACATCGGAGACATCGGACATGCGGGCATCCAGGAGGGGCGTGCCCGCAGTCTAGAACGCATGGCGCCCGCCGTCAGCGGGCGCGGAGGGCGTGGATCAGCGCGAGGCCGGCAGCACCGGCTTGCGCACCACGCGGTACTCACCCTCGACCACGGTCGGGTCGACCGGACGCGCGGCGCCCGGCTTGCGCGAGGCCAGCAGCTTCCACGCCAGGCCGACCAGGATCATTGCCGCACCGACGAATACGCCGATGAACACCATCGCGGCCAGGATCGCCAGGCCAAGCAGGCCCACGGCCACGCGCACCAGCGGGTGACGCGGCTTGCGCGGCGCGAACAGGGTGCGGAACTGGTTGAAGGCGGATGCGCGATTGAACATGGCGGCTCGATAGGCTGGGATCAGCGAAACCAGAGTATCGGGACGCGCCACTGTCATTGAGTGAAAAACTCGTTAAATATAGCCTGTGCTTATTACGGATCAATGACTTGTGTTCATGTCGCAGCCAGTCACCTGAGTGGGCGTGCGACAATGCAGGTTTACTGTCCGAGCCTTCGCCATGACTGCCGCCGCTGCCCTGATCGCCCTTGATGCCATTGCCGATGGCGCGTTTGCCGAGGTCGAAGCGGTGGTCGATGGCGATGCCGAATCGCTGGTGCTGTACCGCGATGGCGCGCAGGTGCGTGCGTTCCTGAACATCTGCCCGCACGCGGGCCGTCGCCTGGACTGGGCCCCGGGCCAGTTCCTGAAGAGCCGCGAGGGCCACCTGGTGTGTGCCGCCCACGGTGCCTCGTTCGCGCTGGACAGCGGCGACTGCATCGCTGGCCCCTGCAAGGGCGACCGCCTGCGCGCGGTGCCGGTGGACGTGCGCGACGGGCAGGTTTATCTCGCCTGAGTCCAGGCCAGGGGTCGGATCCGTTTTCCGCAGGAAAGCGGCTCTTACCCCATCAAGCCAGGAGCAGTCGAGCATGGCTCGACGCTACAAAAGCCGTGTCGACCAAGGTCGACACCTACCAACAGCAGCACGGAATGCCGTTTCGACAGCTCGCATGAATCTGTCGAAGGCGGGGTGGGTCCGGTTGCGGGGGTGTCCGCGGCATGGATGCCGCGGCCAAGCCCCCACGGACGGGTTTACGGCGTCCCCCGCAACCGGACCCACCCCGGCATCCCACGAAATGCACGCTTTTGCTGTTGAGGTTGCCGGCCAGCGGCCGGCACTACCGGGGTGCAGGGCGCAGCCCTGCCAACAAACCCCAACCTCAGAACATCAGGTTGATCATCAACACCACCACCAGCGTGTAGATCAGCGACAGCGGGCCGCCGACCCGCCACATCTCACGCGGTGTGTAGTTGGCCGGCCCCGTGATCATCGAGATCACCGGATTGGAGGCCGTCATCAGGTTGTTGGACGCCGACAGCGCCACGATCAGCGCGAACGCCGTCGGATTGCCGCCCGCCGCCAACGCCAGGTTCACTGCAATGGGCACCATCACGATGGTCGCGCCCACATGGCTGATCACCAGCGAGAACGCCGTGGTCAGCAGCGCCAGCGCCACCTCCAGTACCCACACCGGAATGCCGGTGGGCAGCTTGTCGATGGTATGGCCGGCCACCCATGCCGCCGCGCCACTGGAATCCATCGCCCAGCCGAGCGGAATCAGCCCGGCCATCATGAACACCGTCTTCCAGTTGATCGAGGCATAGGCCTCGTCCATGCGCAGCACGCCGGTCAGCAGCATGCCGGCCACGCCGGTCATCAGCGTCAGCGCCACCGGCAGCTTGCTGGTCAGCGCGATCAGGATGGTCAGCGCGAAGATCGCCATCGCGATCTTGAACTTGTGCGGGCGCTGCTCGCCGGTCGGGTAGTCGGTCACCACCACGAAGTCGCGGCTGCGGGCGGCCTGCGCCAGGTCGGTCCAGATGCTGTGGAACACCAGCATGTCGCCGGCGCGCAGCTGCACGTCGCGCACGTCCTCGCGGATCACCTGCTTGTCGCGGTTGATCGCCAGCAGGCTGATACCGCGCTCCTTGCGCAGGCGCAGGTCGGCCGCGCTCTTGCCGATCACGTTCGAGGTCGGCGGCACCACGGCCTCGGAAATGCCGGCGCGGCTGGGGTTGAACAGGTCGCCCAGATGCTTCAGGCGAGAGGACATGCGCAGGAACTGGTTCTGCGCGAAGTCGCTGATCTGCTCGCGCGGGCCCATCGCGCCGAGCACGCTGCCGACCCAGATGCGCATCTCCGCCGGCGGTGCCAGGCGGGTGTCGTTGCCGGTCTTCAAGGCAAGCAGCAGCGGGGCATCGTGCAGGTTCTCCGCCTCGCCCAGGGTCATGCCGACCAGCGGGCTTTCGGCACTGACCACCAGCTCGAACACATCGCCTTCGATGCCGTAGGTCTTGGCGAAGTAACTCTCGGTGCGTGCCGGGGTGACCCCGTCGTTGACCAGGCTTTCCTCTTCCACCAGCTTGCGGTCGCCGTAATAGCGGAAGTACAGCAGCGAGGCGATCAGCAGTGCCACGCCGATCGGCAGTGGCGCGAACATGCGCAGCGGCTCGATGGTGGCCAGGCCGGAAGGCAGGTTGTTGTTGGCCGAGGCCAGCAGATCGTTCAGCAGGATCAGCGGTGAATTGCCGACCATGGTCAGCGCACCACCCATCACGATTGCCGCCGAAATGGGCAGCAGCAGGCGCTGCAGGGTCAACCCGGTGCGCGCGGCCAGTCGCGAGGCGACCGGCAGGTACAGCGCCATCACCGACGGGTTCTGCATGAAAGAGGAATTCAGGCCGGCAATGGCCGTGGTCATCATCAACAGCCGCTGCTCGACGCCATGGCCGCGCCGCAGCAGCCACGCGGCCAGCCGGTTCAGCGCCCCGGTGCGGTCCAGGCCCGCACCGAGGATGGTGGTGGCGATGATGCTCATCACCGCGTTACCGGAGAAGCCGCCGAAGATTTCCTCCGGCGCGATCAGCCCGGTGACACCGAGCACCACCAGGACCACCAGCGCGACCACGTCGGCGCGGATGCGCTCGAACAGGAACATCGCCATCGTGAAGCCGACCAGCCCGAGCACGAGCTTCATGTCGTTGGTCAGCGTCAGCGCGGTATCCATGTGGGGAGCGGTGTCCTCAGGCGATCGTCAGGTGCGGTCGTACAGCAGGTCCCAGACGCCATGGCCGAGCTTCTGGCCGCGGGTCTCGAAGTGGGTCTGCGGACGCCAGTCCGGGCGCGGCACGCTGCCACGCGGGCCGGCGCGGTTGACCAGGCCGGCGGTGGCATCGAGCACGTCCCACATCTGCTCGGCGTAGTCCTCCCAGTCGGTGGCGCAGTGCAGGCGGCCACCCGGGCGCAGCTTGCGCACCAGCAGCTCGGCAAATGCAGGCTGCAGCAGGCGGCGCTTGTTGTGGCGCTTCTTGTGCCACGGGTCCGGGAAGTAGATGCGCACTTCATCCAGCGCGCCATCGGCAATCTCGTTCTGCAGCACTTCCACCGCATCGTGGTGGTACAGGCGCACATGGTCGGCGTTGTCGTCGGCCAGCGCGTTCAGCAGGCGACCCACGCCGGGGGCGTGCACCTCGATGCCGATGTAGTCGCGCGACGGGTCGTGCTGGGCAGCGAAGCGCAGCGCGGCACCATTGCCGAAGCCGATTTCCAGCACCTTGTGCGCCGGGCGGCCGAAGGTGGCGTCCAGGTCACGCGGCTGGCCGTTGTAGTCGATGCCGAAGCGCGGCCAGCGTTCGTCGAACGCGCGCTGCTGGGCGGGCGTGAAGCGGCCCTGGCGCAATACGAAGCTGCGCACTTCGCGGCGGCCCTCGCTCACGGTGAAGGGCTTGGGCGGGGCCTTGGAACCGGCGCTGTCGAAGGGATTGGTCATCAGCCGATCAACCCATCCACCGGGGAGGAGGCGCTGGCGTAGCGCTTGCGCGGGATGCGCCCGGCCAGGAAGGCCTCGCGGCCGGCTTCGACGGCCTTGCGCATGGCACTGGCCATCAGCACCGGGCTGCGTGCACCGGCAATGGCGGTGTTCATCAGCACGCCGTCGCAGCCCAGCTCCATCGCGATCGCCGCATCCGACGCGGTGCCCACGCCGGCGTCGACGATGATCGGCACCTTGGCGTCTTCGATGATCTGCAGCAGGTTGTACTTGTTCTGGATGCCCAGGCCCGAGCCGATCGGCGCGGCCAGCGGCATCACCGCAGCGCAGCCGATTTCTTCCAGGCGCTTGGCCAGGATCGGGTCGTCGGAGGTGTAGACCATCACGTCGAAGCCGTCCTTGACCAGCTGTTCGGCGGCCTTGAGGGTCTGCACCACGTCCGGGTACAGCGACTTCTGGTCGCCCAGCACTTCCAGCTTGGTCAGGTTGTGGCCGTCCAGCAGCTCACGGGCCAGCCGGCAGGTACGCACCGCGTCTTCGGCGGTGTAGCAGCCCGCAGTGTTGGGCAGGATGGTGTAGCGCTCCGGCGGCAGCACGTCGAGCAGGTTCGGCTCGCCCGGGTTCTGCCCGATGTTGGTGCGGCGGATGGCCACGGTGACGATCTGGGCGCCCGCAGCCTCGGTGGCCAGGCGGGTTTCTTCCAGGTCCTTGAACTTGCCGGTGCCGGTCAGCAGCCGCGAGCCATAGGTCTTGCCGGCGATCACCAGCGAATCGGGGGAGACATGAACGTTCATGGCGCGATTATCGCTTATCCGCCTGAAGATGGGGTCACGCAGCGGGCGGGGTCGAGCGTGGGGTCAGATCCCTTTGCCTGTGGCAAAGGGATCTGACCCCTGAAGACCCGAGCAGCCTCAGCCCCCGCCCAGCGCGTGCACGATCTCCACCACGTCGCCTTCGGCAAGGACATGCTCGCCATGGCGGCTGCGGCTGACGATCTCGCCATTGACCTCCACCGCCACCCGGCGCTGCAGCAGCTGCTCGGCTTCGAGCAGGTCGTGGAGGGTCGCCAGAGCGGGCAGGGTACGGGGTTCGCCGTTGAGCTGGATGTTCATCCGTGCATTGTCGCCGATAGCCCGGTGGGATCGGAACGTTTGCAAATTGAACCGGGCGCCAGCTCTGGCACAACCGGTTTTCACGCGGTCAGGCGACAATCCATGCGGCGGCGCAGCGTGAGCAAACGGCGGCGCAGTGAAACCATTCACCGTGCGCCGGCGTACGTCCGCCGGGTCCTCAACGATATCCCCACAGGAGTTCTTTACATGCTGCTCAGCAAACGCCCGATCCGCTCCCTGATGGCGGCCGCGATCGCGCTGGCCGCGCTTCCGGCCATGGCAGGCGAATCCCCGTATTCCAAGGCCGTGTTCTTCGGTGACAGCCTCACCGATGCCGGCTACTTCCGGCCGTTGCTGCCGCCTGGCGTGCAGCCGGTCACCGGCCAGTTCACCACCAACCCGGGCTGGGTGTGGTCGCAGCAGGTGGCCAACTACTACGGTCTCAACGGCGCCGCCAACGGCAACGGCCAGAGCGGCGACAACTATGCGGTGGGTGGTGCCCGCGTCGGCGTGGACGTTCCGAGCGCGATGGGAACCATCCCGTCGCTGAAGTCGCAGGCGGCCCGCTACCTGGCCGCGAACGGCGGCAAGGCTGACGCCAATGTCCTGTATACGGTGTGGGGCGGTGCCAACGACCTGTTCGCCGCCGCCGCTGCGCCGGCGCAGGCGCAGGCCATCATCGGCGCGGCCGTCACCGACCAGATCGCCCTGGTCGGCGCGCTGAAGCAGGCTGGAGCGCAGTACGTGCTGGTGCCGAACCTGCCGAACGTGGGCCTGACCCCGGCCTTCCGTGGCCCGAATGCCGCAGCCGCCACCGCGCTGTCGGCCGGTTACAACAAGGCCCTGTACGGCGGCCTGAAGCAGGCCGGCATCGAGTTCATCCCGCTCGATACCTTCACCGTGCTGGGCGAAGTGGCTGCCAACCCGGGCATGTACGGTTTCACCAACGTCACCAGCACCGCCTGCAAGATCGACCCGGCCAACTCGACGCAGAGCATCCTGACCTGCAACCCGACCAGCTACGTCAGCCCGGATGCGGCCAACACCTACCTGTTCGCCGACGGCGTGCATCCGACCACCGCCGGCCACCAGCTGCTGGGCCAGTACGCGGTTTCGGTGCTGGAAGGCCCGCGTCTGCAGCAGGTGCTGAGCCACTCGGCGCAGACCATCGGCCGCTCGCGCGCCGACCAGGTCAGCATGCATCTGGGGGGTCGTCCGGCCGACGGCCTGTCCTGGTGGGGCGGCGTGCGCGGTGACCTGCAGCGCTATGACCACGCCGACCTGTACGACGGCCTGGCGCCGGCCGGCCTGTTCGGTATCGACTGGGCGCGCGACGGCATGGTGTTCGGCGGCTTCGCCGGCTTTGGCCGCCTCAATGCCGACTTCGGCAACAGCCGTGGTGACTTCACCCAGAAGGACACCACCGCCGGTCTGTTCGCGGGCTGGTACCACGACCGCATCTGGGTCAATGGCCAGGTCAGCTACACCTGGTTGTCCTATGACGTGAACCGCAAGGTCCAGCTGGGCCCGGCCACCCGCGAGCACGGTGGTTCGCCGGACGGCAGCAACCTGACCGCTGCCCTGAACGCTGGTTACGAGTTCGGCACCGAGGGCGGTTTCCGCCACGGCCCGATCGCTTCGGTGATCTGGCAGAAGGTGAAGATCGACGGTTACACCGAAAGTGCTGCGGCCGGCACCCTGGCCACCGCACTGGGCTATGACCGCCAGAACGTCGACTCGACCGTCGGCCGCATCGGTTGGCAGGCCCGCTTCGATGGCGGCACCGTCAAGCCGTACGCGCAGGTGACCTACGACCACGAGTTCGAAGACACCAAGCAGGCCAGTGCCTGGCTGCAGACCCTGCCGGAACTGGGCAGCTACCGCGTGCCGGGCCTGAACTTCGACAAGAACTACGCCACCGTGGTGCTGGGTGCCCGTACCGAGCTGTTCGGGCTGCAGAGCAACTTCGGCCTGAGCGCATCGGCCGGGCAGAAGCGTGCCCAGGACGCGACGCTGTTCGCCAACTTCAGCGGCACGTTCTAAGCAGCAACCGCGGGGGTCGGATCCCTTTCCGCAAGGAGAGGGCTCTGACCCCTCGCGGATGCGGTGGCCACCATTGCGCTGTACCGGTCCCTCCGCATAGACTTTCATCCGCGCTGCGGGCGTAGCTCAATGGTAGAGCTGTAGCTTCCCAAGCTACTGACGTGGGTTCGATTCCCATCGCCCGCTCCATCCCGCCTCTCGATCACTCCTGATCGAGCAGGCCACCCAGCCGATCCGCTTCGGCTGAAAGCGCTTTGATCCCGGAAAGATGTTCCTTGAGGCGCTCGTGCCGGGAAGTGTCCACCGGCATTTTCGTCAGCTTTTCAATGTCACTGAGCACCTGCGAGCAGAACGTGTTCTCCTCGGTTGCTGCGGGCAGCACCACGGTGACATGAAGAACCCCGCTCAGCATCATGCCGACGTCGTAGGGGTCGAAGTCCGATTCGCCCTCGAACTCGAACAGGGAAAGCCTGGCGTAGAAGTCGACTTCGTCCACTTCAATGCCAACACATCCGCGACCGGCCCGGTCAACGTTGAATCCTACGTCGAGGTGGTGATCCAGCATGTCCCTGTCGCGGTAGAACAGGAAGCCCAGGCCGTTCCCGAGGCGGTCCACCTCCATCTGATAGCCGAACGTATCCCGGAAACAGGCCATGAGGTCCTTGGCCAGATCAAGGAGGGGGCGGTTGGTGTAGATGATCGTGGGATAGCCGGTCCATTCCGCCATCGTGTCCGTCCGCGGTTGAGTGATCGAAGGTGCCAAAGCACGACATATACAACGCTGGATATCGCGCTTGGCTTCTCTTAGCCTGTGAGCGCACATTCTGGAGGTCGACGTGATGGATCACAACGAACACTCTGCCTGATCTGCATGGCTTTGAATCCAAGCACGCTTCGCCGTTACACCCAATGGCTGCCCATTCTGGTCTGGGTTGTCATCGGTGTGGCGTGGTGGTCACCTCTGGGAGTGATCGCCGGCTTGGCTGCGTGTCTTGCGTTGGGGGGCGTGCTGCAGCGCTTCGATCTGATCGGCGATGCAGTAGGCGGTGAACGGTTGCGCTCGCGAACACCAGGGCGCTTTGCCAACCGGCCGCCTGCCCACGATGTGCAGCTGGAATGGGGCGAGCTGGGCATGGGAGGGCCCGTCTACAGCACCCAGATGCTGCGTGATGGTGCCATCGTCGAAGACATCGCCATTGCAGGTGGTCGTGATGCCAGTTGCGGATGGAAGGACGTTCCGGGAAGCGCACTGCGCTGGGCCTCCTGCTATGTTGACCGGTGCGAGGCCGTCATCGTCTACGACGAGCATCACAAGGTGGTGTATGTGCTGGCGATGCCTGGCTGGCAGTTCTGGCAGCAACTGAATGCGCAGCGGCAATCCGAAGGAGACGCTGGCGCCGTGTCGTGGCTGCGCAGCCTGCCCAGCAGCGCGCGCCAGCTGTATCCCTGTCGCGGTCTGTGGCTGCACCAGGCGCACCCGGCGCTGAGCGCTGGAGTGCCGAAGGCGTTGCGGCATGTCCTGCCTGATGCCCGGGTGCTGCAGGCCATCCCGCTGCTTCCCGACGACCTGCGCCTGACTGCGTATCCGACCTTGTTCGCGCGCATCTGCCCGTACGCGCTCTGTCTTGATGGCGAGCCCAGTGACCGTCACGCCTGCGATCTGGAGACGGTCATTGCCAGCCCGTCCGGTCGATGCGTGGTGGTGGCGGGCAGCGTGCTCGATGGGGAGCTGCGTCCCATCGAGGGCGTATGGCTCGTCCACTGGCAGGGGCGTTGGCAAGCCATTGGCCGCCGTGCGATGGGCGGCAGCGGCAAGGCCCGGAGTGGGGCCTGGATCGATGTGATCGAGGCCGGCGATGACGGCACGCTCCGATGCGAGGCCTACGAGGAACGCTGGGAGTTTGATGACATCACGCGTTGCCCGACAGTACACACGTCGCTGGCGCTTCCCGTGGAGTGGCGGGACACTCCGTTGGCACTGCGTGCTCGCAATGGACGCTTCAACCTTCGCATCCCTTCGCCCTGATCAGGCCTCGGCGGCGCGCTCGCGCGTTTCCCGCAGCGACTGCGCATACTCCTCGGTAAACAGCCCCGACAACGCCCGGCGCTGCCCCGCATCGATCTCGCGCGAAGCGTTGGTCGTGTAGTCGAAATGCACCATCACGCAGCGCCCGCTGGCCACCAGGGCCTCGAACTGGAACGCCTGCTGCACGATCGTCAGCGAAGAGCGGCCGATGCTCTCGATGCGGGTCTCGATGCGCACGTCGTGTCCCGGCTGGATCTGCTGCAGGAAGTCGATTTCGTAGCGGCGCAGGATCAGCGTCAGGTCGCGCATGCCGGCCTCGCGGCTGAAGTACCGGAAGATCTCCTGGCGGCCCTCCTCGAACCAGACGGGCAGGGCGGTGTTGGTGACGTGGCCAAGCACGTCCACCTCCGAAAAGCGTGGGAACACGGTGATCGACATGGGCTTCCTTCCGGTCTGTCCAGATCCTGGCAGTGTGCCGTCCGTTTCCGGCCAGGCCACGCCGCAGAGCATCATCCACCCGCCACACGCCCGCGCTATGCTGCGCGCCTGCCGCCCGATCCTGCCGCGATGAAGCTCGCTCTCCTGTCCCGCAACAGCTCCCTGTACTCCACCCGCCGGCTGGTCGAGGCGGCCCGCGCGCGCGGCCACACCGTGCGCATCCTCGACCCGCTGCGCTGCTACATGCGCATCGCGGCCGATGGTTTCTCGATGCATTACAAGGGCAGGCCGATGACCGGGGTGGACATGGTCATCCCGCGCATCGGTGCCTCCATCACCCGCTATGGCACCGCCGTGCTGCGCCAGTTCGAGCTGATGGGCGCGCGCACGCCCAATCCGTCCGACGCGATCCTGCGTTCGCGCGACAAGCTGCGTGCGCACCAGTTGCTGGCGGCCAAGGGCATCGACATGCCGGTCACCGTGTTCGGCGACAACCCCGACGACACTGTCGATCTGTTGTCCATGCTCGGCCCGCCGCCGCATGTGGTGAAGCTCAACGAGGGCACCCAGGGACGGGGCGTGATCCTCACCGAGAAGGCCAGTGCCTCGCGCGGCATCGTCGAGGCGCTGCGTGGGCTGTATGCCAACTTCCTGATGCAGGAGTTCATCGGCGAGGCCAAGGGCGCCGACCTGCGCTGCTTCGTGGTTGGCGACCAGGTGGTGGCCTCGATGCAACGGCAGGCCCCGGAAGGCGACTTCCGCTCCAATCTGCATGCCGGTGGCACCGCGGTGGCAGCCAAGGCCAGCCGTGCCGAGCAGCAGGTAGCGGTGCGCTCGGCGAAAGCGCTGGGCCTGTCGGTATGCGGGGTGGACCTGATCCGCTCCGCGCGTGGGCCGCTGGTGCTGGAGGTCAACTCCACGCCGGGGCTGGAAGGGATCGAAGCCGCCTGCGGGGTGGATGTGGCCACACGCATCATCGAACATGTTGAAAAGCTCAAAAAGCCCTGATTATTCAGTGGCTTGAAATTCTCATGAGTGAATGAGGCCGGGTTTAACATGCCTTTAATCGGCCCCGGCGTAGCCTTCAGCGAACCGCAGCTCTGCCTCTCAGCAGGATCGGTATCGGGATACAACTTCAGACCCAGGCGGGGGCACCGCCTGGGTCTTTTTTATGGCGATCCAGCTTCGCTTGTGTCTGGAGCCCCTCCTGCTCACCACTCCCGAGTGGCACTTGCTCATGTGAAGGGACGTCAATACAGTCTGCATTCACCTTCGGACAAGGATACGTTTGCCATGAAACGCGCACTGCTCATGACTTGCCTGCTTTCCTGCGCGGTTCTTCCTCCCATTGCATTGGCGGCGAAGGACAAGACTGAGGTGATCCGACCGGGCCAGCCCCTGCTGGCCGAAGTCGAACGGATCGAAACCGATCTAAATGATGGCAAGACCTATTCGGAGCTCAAACCCGATGATCGCAGCCGCGTGCGCGAGGTGCTGGGCCGCCTGCGATCCGCTTCGGAACGCTTCCCGGACGCATCGGCCATGCCTGAATCGGCACGAACTCAAGTGTTCAATGACCAGCAGATCGTGAACACCGTTTTGACACAGGCGCGTGAAGATAGTCGTCTAATATGCAGGCGCGAACGAACTGTGGGTTCCAATCGCCAGCAGACGAGTTGCATGACCGTGGCGGAACGGAATCGCAAGAGAGAAGAAGGCGGCAACGAGCTGCAGCGGGTCCAACGTCTCGGTACACGTATGGATACAACTGATTTTTAATTAGAGGTGACAGTGAGAATCCTGGTAATCGAAGACAACAGCGACATTGCGGCCAACCTCGGCGACTACCTGGAGGACCGGGGACACACCGTGGACTTCGCAGCTGATGGGGTTACCGGCCTGCACCTGGCTGTGGTGCACGAGTTCGACGCGATCGTGCTGGATCTCAATCTGCCCGGCATGGATGGCATCGAAGTGTGCCGCAAGCTGCGCAACGAAGCGCGCAAGCAGACCCCGGTGCTGATGTTGACCGCCCGCGACTCGCTGGACAACAAGCTGGCCGGTTTCGATTCCGGCGCCGACGACTACCTGATCAAGCCGTTCGCGCTGCAGGAAGTGGAAGTGCGCCTGAATGCCCTGTCGCGCCGCGGCAAGGGCGTGCAGACCCGCGTGCTGGAAACCGGCGACCTGGAATACAACCTGGACACGCTGGAAGTGCGCCGCCAGGGCAAGCTGCTGCAGCTCAACCCGACCGCGCTGAAGATCCTGCAGGCGCTGATGGAGGCGGCCCCCGCCGTGGTGACCCGCCAGGAACTGGAAACCCGCGTGTGGGGTGAGGAACTGCCCGACTCGGACTCGCTGCGCGTGCACATTCATGGCCTGCGTGCGGTGGTCGACAAGCCGTTTGAAGTGCCGCTGATCCAGACCCGCCATGGCATCGGATATCGCATCGCCACCCCGGAAGCCTGATTCCGTGGCAACCAAGGGGGAGCGCCGGCGCACGCCCTATCGGCGGCGCCTGCGCAGCCGCATCATCGTCTCGTTCGTGTTGTTGGGCTTCTGCCTGACAACACTGTTCGCGTTCGCCACCAACTGGGCCCGCATGCGCGTGGAAAACCAGTTGGTGGAAGACGTGATGAACCGCAACATCAACGAGTACGTGCGTCGGTTCTACGAGAGCCCGGATCGAAACCCCGACCTGCCCGTGCAGCAGATGCGCGCGCGCCTGGTGAAACCCGACAAGTTCGAGGCATTGCGCGAGGAAGAGCCGGATTGGGCAGCGTTGCCTGATGGCAACCACAACATTTCCGGTACCGACGAACGTGGTCAGCCGTACGCCTACAAGCTGGCCGTGCGCAAGACGCCCGACGCCTGGGCGTTCCTGGCCTATGACATGACCGACAGCGTGCGGGGTGGGCAGCAGCTCAACCGCGCGCTGGTGCTGTCGGTACTGGTGTTCAGCCTGCTGTCGCTGGTGCTGGGCTGGTGGTCGGCATCGAAGGTGATGAAGCCGGTCTCGGACCTGGCCGCGCGGCTGCGCGCCTATCGCGGCGGCACCAGTGACCCTGAGCCGCTGGCACCACGCTTCCCCGATGACGAAGTGGGGCAGCTGGCCCAGGCACTGGACGACTATTCCTCGCGGCTGACCGAAGTGGTGCAGCGCGACCGCGAATTCAATGCAGACGTCAGCCACGAGCTGCGCACGCCGCTGGCGGTGATCCGTGGCGCCACCGAGCTGTTGCTGACCCGGCCCGGGCTGGATGAGAAGGTACTGCAGCGCCTGCAGCGTATCCAGCGTGCGGAACAACAATGCAGCGATCTGATCGGCGCACTGCTGCTGCTGTCGCGCAACGAGCGCGGGCAGGGCACCAGCAACGTCGCCCGCGTGGCCGAACAGTTGCTGGACGCGCATCGCGCCCAGCTGGGTGGCAAGCCACTGGAGCTGGCGCTGGAAGGCGAGCGCAACCTGGTGATCGACGCGCCCGAAGCCGCGCTGTCGGTGGCGCTGGGCAACCTGATCGGCAACGCGGTGAAGTACTCGCAGGATGGCGAAGTGCGCGTGTTCGTCGGCACCAATTCGGTGTCGGTGACCGACAGTGGGCCTGGCCTGAGCGAGGAAGACGCTGCCAAGCTGTTCCAGCGTGGTTATCGCGGCACCCACGCCGGCCATTCGCAGGGCGGTGGCATCGGCCTGTCGATCGTCAGCCGCCTGTGCGATCTGTACGGCTGGCAGGTGAGCGTGCGCCCCGGTGGCGAGCGTGGCGTGATCGCCACCCTGACGTTCTCGCCGAAGCCGTTGTAAGCGCGGACGGCCGACACACCCGCTTCGGTAGGCGCCGACCTTGGTCGGCACTGCATCCGCGAGGCTTCGGGTGGATTCAATGTCGCAAGGAGCACGGAAGTGCCTCTTCCTGCCAGTTCGGGCTGGGAGCCGCGTGGTTGTGGGGGCGTGTCGCGGCTCACGGTTCCGGTGATCCCCGCTGCCATTGCCGCATTTGCCTCCTGACAGACTGACGTGCAGATGGCCAGATGCCTGCGCCGGAATCACCCGCCGTCCGCCAGGAGGCTCGCCATGCCACACCGCACCCGTTACCCGAATCTGTATCAACTGGTCGGCGAATCGATCAGCCAGCTGTCCGCCGATATCGCCCAGCGTGTCGAGGACACGCTGTCCCGGCCCGATGGCCTGATGCCGCTCCTGAAGGTCCAGATGGACGTCGACCGCATCACCGGGGAGGCTGCACAACGCGCCGGGTTGAAAACGTCGGAGGCCGGCACGCTGGCCGGCATCAGGCATACCGTCGCAGGTATCACCATCCTGACCCGGATGATGTACGCCGTGCATATCGCACGCACCCGCGGAGGTCCGTTGCAGGTCGTACCTTCGGATGCGATGGAAGGCCTGCTGCTGGCTGCACGCGAGCTGACCTGCCACGCGCAACAGCAGTTGCGGGCTGAAAAGATCCGGGGCGGAGCAACGCTGCAGTAGTCGTCGTGGGTCGGCGCATCCTTTGTCGCATTCCGCCTCCCTGGCTGTCAGGTCTTGCCTGCACGCCCTGACGTTGATGCCGGTGAGGCCTCTCGTGCCGGGCAGAAATTGATCCTCGACGCTTTTCAGACACTTTTCAGATTGCGTCCTCCGCATTGATCCGCCAAGGCTTGGACTACAGACAAGCGCGCCCTCGCGTGCCGTGTTCGTCGAGGAACTGCCATGGATCACCCATCATCGTTTGTTGCCGCCTACGAGGCGTCGTCGCGCGTCCATCGATTCTGCGGTCCTACCGCCCTGCGGTTGATCGTGGAGCGCTGGCACGGCAGCGAGTCGTTGTCCGAAGGCCTGTGCTGCCAGGTTGATCTGCTGGGCGAGGCATGCGGGCACAGCCTGGATGACTGGCTGACCCGACCGGCAAGCATCACCACACGCCAGCCGGACGGCGCCGAGGTTGTCCGCGCCGGGCTGATCCGCAGCGTCGAGCGCCTGGGTTACGCAGGCCGTCTGGTGCGGTACCGCGTTCACCTGGCCGACTGGACCGCTTGGCTGCATGACAGTCGCCACAGCCGCGTCTTCCAGGATGAGGATGTGGCCAGCATCATCCACACGGTACTTTCGGTGCATGCGCCCCTGGCGCATTGGTCCTGGCACCTCGGAAGTGCCCATGCGCTGGAGCGTCGGTGCCGGGGCTACCGCGTGCAGTATCGCCAATCGGACATGGCATTCCTGCAGCAGTTGATGGCCGATGAAGGCCTGGGCTGGTGCATCCGCACGCTGCCCGAGGCACCGGGCGGGCACACGCTGATGATCTTCGGCGACAGCACGCGATGCTCGCTGCTGTCACCGCCGCGGCGCCTTCACCAGAGCCAGCGCGTGCTGGATGGCGGGGGCATCGCACTGTTGCATGAAGCCTGGCGGGTAGTACCGACCCACATGACCCGCGTGACAGACCTGGACGATCCGTTGCGGGTGGTTTCGGCCAGCCTGCCTGTTCGTACAGTGGCCCGTGGCCCCTTGGAGGACTATTCGCCGGCCCGCCGCGCGGCGTGGGAGACCTCGCACGACGCCTTGGCCGAGGTGATGCGCGACACCGAAGCGGCGCTGTGTGAGCAGCGGCGCTGGACCGGTGAGGGGACCGAGCCGGACTTCCAGCCCGGCTACGCGTTCGAGGTGCTGCCAGAACCCGGGCAGCGGGCGGTGCCTGCGTTGCTGCTTACGGCGGTGCAACACGCGGCGGTCAATCAACTGCCTGCCGTTGTCGAACTGCAGCAGCACCTGCCGCTGCACGCTTTGCCCGACACCGTGCCCGCAGACCGCGCGCTGAAGCTGGGCTATGCCAACCGCTTCGAGGCCATGCCGTTCGACCGTCGATGGCGACGTTCGCTGGAGGGCAGGGCAGGGCGGTCGATGGCCCCCGGGCCACAACTGGCTACCGTGCTCGGCGGCGATGACGGTGCACCGCTGTACATGGACAGCAACGGGCGCATCCGTGTGCGGTTCGGCTTTGCCACCGACAGCAGGGCTGACAGCGGCTGGCTGCGGGTTGCCCAGACCTTCGCCGGCCCTGGCGTGGGCAGTCAGTTCTTGCCCCGCGTCGGCCAGGAGGTGGTGGTGGATTTCGTCAACGGCGACCTCTGCCGCCCCATCGTGATTGGCGCGCTCTACAACGGCCGTGGCGAGGCGCGCGCTGAAGCGCTCGCGCAGTCCAGCGATGCTGGCAGCAGCGCCCAGAACAACCTTGCCGGTGGCAACGCCCCGCGCTGGCATGCCGTAGGCGCGGGCGAACCGGCCCAGCGCAATGCAGGCGCTGTGTGGGGCATCAGCTCGCAGAGTTGGGACGGCGATGGCGGCAACAGTCTGGCGTTTGATGACAGCGACGACCAGCTGCAGGTGCGACTCGCCACAACGCAGTGCCACAGCGCACTCAGCATGGGGCATCTGTGTCACCGGCAGCACAACTTCCGCGGCAGCCTGCGCGGAAGTGGGTTCGAACTGCGCAGCGATGCGTGGGGCGCCGTGCGTGCAACGGCAGGCCTATGGCTGGACAGCATGCAGCGCGCCGCGTCCGCCCCGGCCGGCCTGCGCGCTGCGCCGGTGTCCCTGCTGCGGCAGACCGTCGTGCTGGCGCAGACCTTTGACGAAGCTGCACGGCAGCAGCGCACAGTGCGGCTGCGTGGCCCTGCCATCGAGGGCGATGGCGCGAGCGTGCTGCAGACCCTGGCCGACAGCGTGGCGGCATCGCAGCGGCTGCAGGGTACTGACGAAGACATCCCCGCAACCGGGTCTGCGGTGCTGGGACTGTCGGCACCGGCAGGCATCTGCCAGGTGGCCGGGCAGTCGATCCAGCTGGCGGCAGGGCACAGCACGCTGCTGGCCAGCGGCGCCAGTTCGGGCGTGATCGCAGGCGACCATGTGCGTTGGCAGTGCCGCCAGGCCATCGGCGTGCTGGCTGGCGCGACACGCAATCCTGATAGTGCCGGGTTGAGTGTGGTGGCTGGCGAACAGCCGCTCGACGTGCAGGCGCAGGCAGACGCTGTGCACCTGCAGGCGCGCGCTGGGCTGGTGGCGGCCAGTCGCCAGGAGGAGGTGCAGCTGGCTGCGGGAGGCACCTTGCACATTGCGACGGGAGGCGGCGCGGCAATTACCTTGAAGGACGGCAACCTGCACGTGACCTGCCCGGGCACGCTGACCTTCAAGACCGGCGAACGGCACTTCACTGGCCCAGTGCAGGAGCTGTTTCTGCTGCCGCAGTTCGCGCAGACGGTCTGCGTGGAGTGCCTGCTGAAGGCGATGCAGGCCGGCCTGCCATGGTCTGCGAAGAATGGCTGACGCCCCGTGGATCGATCCGTGGCGGCATTCCCGGTTGCCGTGGCAGAGCCCCGGCGATCTGCGCGCGGACGCGCGGCCCGCCTGTGCGCTGCTGGACATGGCATTCGCGCCGGACGCCTGGACGCAGCTGAGCGCGCTGACCGCAGAAATGGAGCCGCTGTTCACGCATCGCTATGCCGGCAATGGATTGGACCGATTGTCGCCGTGCCTGGTTGCCCTGCCGGACGAAGCCGGAGCACGCGAACGGTTTTGGCAGGCGCTGCTGGACCTGAGCCGCGGCGCGCCGATGCTGTCGGTGCTGCGCAGCACCGCCAACCCGAACGCATTGGCCGCGCATCTACGGCGGATCTGGGAGGGCTGTTCCAGCACCGGCCAGCCGTGGCTGTTGCGCTGGGCCGATGGGCGCACCGCCTCCCGCCTGCTGGATGCGTTGGACGAAGCACAGCGGATACGCGTGCTGGCTGGTCTGCACGACTGGCACCTGCCTACCCGCATCGGAGATTGGATGTGCGTGACCGGCAAGGGCGGGACGCAGTTCGATGCCGACGCAAGACCACTGACGTTCACTGCGGCTCAGGAAACCGCATTACGGAGCGGAAGCCAGGCCGATGCCATCACGCGCTTCATTCTGCAACGACCCGTGCTGCGGCCGGAGGACATGCAGCCCTCGCAGGTGCATCGCTGTGCGGAACACGTGCTGGGACGTCTGGCACGCCGAGGCATCGATCATCTTGCGCTGGCACATCGGATGACGATCAAGGCTGTTGCCTGCTGGAGCGCCCGCCATGGTGATGATGAGATGCCATGAAGAGAGCCGGGTGGCAGCCGAAGACCTGCGTATTCCTGCGGATGTACGCCGCTGCGTGCATATGGTGGCTGCGCATGAGGTGCGTGGCTCGTTCCCGGTGGACTTGGTGGATGGCGCGAACTGTGAGCAGACCATCTACCCCAGAATGTCCCGCATTCGAGGGTGCGTTTGAATGAACGGTGTCGAGCGAATGGCTCTGCTGAAGAAGGTGTTTGTCAGGACTGCTCTGATCGGGCTGGCGCTGTTTGCCTTGACTGGCTTGGTGCTGAAGGTCATGGACTTCAGGATTGGTCCACCACCGCCAGCTCCCCCGAAGCCGCGCATCATTGACTACGCGTCCGGCCACGACATTACCGATGCGCCGCCAGAGATGCATCTGATGATTGGTGTGGCGAACTACTCGGATGATGGGTTGGGTAGGGTCTACATCAACGATGCTTGGGCGGGGGGGATGGAGCCGCGATCGAGTGGTAATGCTGCCACCTGCTGTGTGACGTTGCCACGCCTCTGGCATCCGGGGTTGAAGGTGACGGTGGCCTACCGTACCAGCAGCATGTTTCTCAAGGATCCTCAAAGCTATGTTGAGAAAGACGTCCTCGTTGCGCGCTATAAGCCGTTTCTTGATGGGTTCATCTATTTCATGTACTTCCCGGATGACCAGGTGCGAGTGGTCGCGACGCCGTATTTTCCTGGTTATCCGAAATTCCAATACGACATAGAGTTCGCTAGCCGTGAGCGCGACGAAGAGAGAGTCACGCAGTTCCTGTTGCAGACTTTGCCCAATGAGGTGGACGAATGAGGGTGGCGGTATCTTCTCCAGCTTCTGAGCATTTGACCAGGTTGAATGATCGCGAAGCAGCTCGCAATGCTGGAGCGAGCTCCGGGTCATCCTCAGATTGTGGTACCGATGTCTTTCTTGGCTGCTTTTTCGATGGAACGCGAAACCACAAGTTGGACTCTCATCGTCGGCAAGATAAGACGGAATCAAACATCGCACGACTCTTTGATGTCTATGACCGCGATCAGGGTTCAAGTCCCGGTGGGCGTGCAGCTCGCTTTGCGAGCTACATCCAAGGTGTGGGAACCGAGGCGCTAAAGGAAATTGGCGATACCGGCACCGGCTGGCATGCCCGTGCCGGCGCGGCAGCCGGCTGGGGCGGCGAGGGTCGGGTGAATTGGATGCTGCTGAAGGTCCAGGACCACCTCTTGACCCATTTCGCAGAGACAACCGTCACCACCGCGATGGGCTTCGATTCCACTGCCCCTGTCGCGCGGAAAATGAGCGCCGATCTCCGCCTGAGCCTGCAGGACGTGGAGCGCCTGGCGCAGGCGGCGCGGATGCCGCTTTCCAACTATCTGGCTGTCAACCAGGGTGAGAAAGAGCTCGACCTGCGCAACTCGCTCAGCGGCGGCTTCTGGAATATGGTCGGCGCGTTGCAGCGGGTGCGTGGCACCCATCTCGCGCGGGCCGATCACGTGGCGCGCCGTGCGGTGTTGCAGGAACGGCGCGCCTTTCTGGGAAAGAAGGTGGCTCCATTCCAGAAGCAGAATCCCCGGGTGGACCGCATCCGCATCTCGGTATTCGGCTTCTCGCGCGGCGCCACTGAGACGAGCGCGTTCTGCAACTCGCTCGGTGATGCCTGCGACCCCGGCCCTGGGTCGTTGTGCCTATATGGCATTCCGGTAAAGATCGATTTCATGGGTCTGTTCGATACGGTCGCTTCGGTAGGCGCCGCGCAGAGCTTCTTTGAGTCGCTGTTCGATGACCATGGCGGCTGGGCAACAGCCGAAGACCTGCGCATTCCCGCCGATGTGCGTCGCTGTGTGGATATGGTGGCTGCGCATGAGGTGCGTGGCTCGTTCCCGGTGGACCTGGTGGATGGCGCGAACTGTGAGCAGATCATCTACCCCAACATGCGTCGCAGGCGAGGGTGCGTTTGAATGAATAGTGTCCACCGAATGGTCGTGGTGAAGAAGGTGTTCGTAAGCATCGTTCTGATCGGGCTGGCGCTGTTTGCTTTGGCAGGCCTAGTACTAAAGATCATGGATTTCAGGGTCGGTCCACCACCGGCAGCTCCCCCGAAGCCACGCATAATTGAGCCTGATACTGGTCGCGACATTACCGACGCTCCGCCGGAGATGCATTTGAAGATTGGCATCGTCAACTATTCCGACGAAGGCCTTGGAAAAGTCTTCATTAATGACGTATGGGGGGGCGGCATGCAACCGTACGCCAGCAGTAACGGACGCACTTGCTGCGTGATGCTCCCTCGTCTTTGGCATCCGGGGCTCAAAGTGGCAGTGGCCTACCGCACCAGCAGCATGTTTATCAAGGATCCCAAAAGCTATGTTGAGAAGGACGTTCTTGTTGCGCCCTATGAGCCGTTTCTTGATGGGTTCATCTATTTCTTCTACTTTCCGGGTGATCAAGTGCGGGTCGTGGCCACTCCCTACTCCCCAGGATATCCGGGCTTCGCTTACGACATTGACTTCGGTGATGGAAACGGTGATCTAGCAAAGATTAAGAAATTTCTGGAAGCAACATCGGGCAAGGAGGCGGAATAGTGAGGGTAAGAGTATCTACTCCGACGTCAGAGCAACCAACGCAGCTCAGTTCCAATGAAGCGGGGCGATATGCAGCGTCATTGTCGGAATCCGGATCCGACTGTGGTGTGGATCTTTCAATAGGCTGCTTCTTTGACGGGACACGTAACCACAGGCTGGTGTCCAAAAAGCGTGGGGATATGAGTGAGAGCAACGTATCACGGCTTTTCGATGTCTATGATGCAGACCGATTGCGGAGTGAGGGGCGACGCAGACAAAAGTTCTCAAGCTACATCCAAGGCGTAGGAACCGAGGCGCTGAATGAGATTGGCGACACCGGCACTGGCTGGCACGCGCGCGCCGGCGCGGCAGCGGGTTGGGGAGGCGAGGGGCGGGTGAATTGGATGCTGATGCAGGTTCAGGATCACCTTTTCGATCATTTCGCGGGTACCACCGTCACCAAAGCAATGGGCTTCGATTCCACGGTCCCTGTCGCGCGCAAGATGAGTGCCGATCTCCGCCTGAGCCTTCAGGACGTGGAGCGTCTGGCGCAGGCAGCACGAATGCCGCTTTCCAACTATCTGGCTGTCAACCAGGGCGAGAAAGAGCTCGACCTGCGCAACTCGCTCAGCGGCGGCTTCTGGAATATGGTCGGCGCGTTGCAGCGGGTGCGTGGCACCCATCTCGCGCGCGCCGATCACACGGCGCGCCGTGCGGTGTTGCAGGAACGGCGCGCCTTTCTGGAAAAGAAGGTGGCTCCATTCCAGAAGCAGAATCCCCGGGTGGACCGCATCCGCATTTCGGTGTTTGGCTTCTCGCGCGGCGCCACCGAGGCGCGCGTATTCTGTAACTGGCTCGGCGACGCCTGTGACCCCGGTCCCGGACCGCTGCGGCTGTGTGGCATTCCGGTGCAGATCGATTTCATGGGGCTGTTCGATACGGTGGCGTCGGTCGGTGCTGCGCAGAGCTTCTTTGAGTCGGTATTCGATGGTCACGGCGGCTGGGCGGAAGCCGAAGACCTGCGTATTCCCGCCGATGTGCGCCGCTGCGTGCATATGGTGGCCGCACATGAGGTGCGTGGTTCGTTCCCGGTGGACCTGGTGGACGGCGCGAACTGTGAGCAGATCATCTACCCCGGGGTGCATTCGGATGTGGGTGGCGGTTACGCACCGGGTGAGCAGGGACGTTCGCCGCATGACGCTGACAAGCTCTCCCAGATTCCGTTGTGCGACATGTACAAGCACGCTCTGGCGGCAGGTGTGCCGCTGCTGCCTATCGCAGAGGCGCGCGTGGAGCTGCAGCGCCAGTTCCAGATCTCCGCCACCCTGCGCCAGCACTACAACGCTTATCTGCAGGCGATGGCGCCGTTCCTGCCGGCTGTGAATCCCGCATCCAGAGCCAATCGCACGGCGGCGCTGATGTATGCGCACTACCGCCAGTATCTGTTGTGGCGGCGCCAGCATCTGGACGACTTCGCCGCGCTGCCGGGTTTCCAGGGTGCGTCGGCGCAGGACCGCGCGGACCTGCGTGGTGGCAACACCGAGCTGGCCCAGGAGGTATGGGGCATGCGCTACAACAACGCTACGCGGCGAGTGCGCAGCACCGTTGTCACCTCGCACCACGGCATGGCTACGCCGCCCCCGTACAACAGCATTCCGGCGTTTGATTTCGTGCAGGCAAAGCTGCGTGGCCAGAAGGAACAGCAGTGGCTGGATGGGCATATCGAGCAGATCTGGGAATCGCAGCAGGCACCACCGCTGGCTGTGGCAACGTTTCTGGATGGCTATGTGCACGACTCGCGGGCTTGGTTCAAGCCGTTCGGGTTGGACGATGACGAGTGGCTGCATGTGCAGCAGCGCGAACGCGATTCCTACCGGCAGCGGATGCAGGAGTTGGATGCGATCGAGCAGGCCCACCGGCAGGAGCGGGAGCGCATGCAACGAGCCGGGCAGCTGTTCCAGCCACGGGTGCCGCTGGCGATGTCGGTGCAGGAACTGGAGGAGCTGACAGCCTGGCGCGAGCATCCGGAGAATTATGAGGAAGTACTGCAGCTGACTGGCCGCGAGTATTACTGGCAGTGGGGCTATCTGCGCTGGCGCACCTGCTATCTCAATCCACCCGGTGTGGCGATTGCGGAGGCGTCGGCGCGCAGGGGGCTGGGCGTAAAGGATGCTGCCGCATAGCCATCGCGCGGATTGTCGTAACCGGCGCGTAGTTGACCGCCATGACGGCCCAGCATCGCGGCCCATAGCGACACCTGCGTGATGCGTGCCGCGGCATGGCCGTGCTGTGCCGCACGAATCGGCACGCCCGCGCGCCGCTTGGGATTTCCCCTACAGAACTGACTTTCTTCGGGTGGCCTGATGGCTGAGCCGGGGCGGGTGCCCTGGCCGGGATTGGCGTCCTGAAATCAACTCTTCGACAGGAAGTCTCCGATGTTGTGTTGCGCATCGAGGACAATGCACCGTGGCTCGCCTGCGGCGGACGGTGCGTGGGGATTCCTGGGAATCCGCCGGAGTTTCCACCTGTCGGGAGTTGTCCGGTACGCCAACCCGCACCGTCCGCCACCTCGCCTTTGCGGGTGGTTCGCCGTCTGCGAGGAACCTCATGTCCGCACGCCCCGTGTTTCCCCATCTTTCCGCCCTGATTGGCGACGCCGTCAACCGGCTGCCCGCCGAAGCGGCCGAGCGGCTCGAAACCCTGCTCGATGATCCCGAAGATCTGCTGCCCACCCTGCTGGCCCGCATGGATGGCCGCGACGGTGCCGATGGTCAGCGGCTGGAGGTAGAGGGTCTCAGCCCGGCGCAGGCCGCAGCCCGGGCCGGGCTCGACCGTACTCTGGCGGGTCTGGACGTGCTGGTCCAGGTACTGCACGCTGCCGCCGCCGCGCGTGAACAGGGCGGCGCCCACCAGCAGCTCAGCCCGGATGTGGTCGATGGTCTGCTGCTGGGCGCCCGCGAGCTGGTTCGCCACGCGCGTCAACAGGTGGGGTAGGTCCGTACATATGCGGAATGCCATCTGTGATCGCAGCCGAGCATGGGCTCGGCTCTACAGCAGATCCCCAGATCCCGGCCACGCGTGGATACGCTTTGGTAGTGCCGGCCGCTGGCCGGCAACCCGGCCTCAGCCCGCAGCCAACCCCAGATACCGCGCATGCAGCTGTTCCACCTGCGCCTGCAGGTCTTCCGGCTGCCCATCATTGACCACCACGTCATCCGCCAGTGCCAGCCGCTGCGCCCGGCTGGCCTGCGCAGCAATCATCCGGTCGGCCAGCGCGGCGTCGATGCCGTCGCGTTGCATCAGCCGTGCATGCCGCACGGCCTCGGGCGCATCCACCAGCAGCACCCGGTCCAGCCAAGGGTAGGCCTTTCGCCCACCGACCTCGGTCAGCAGCGGAATGGCGGCAATCGCATAGGCGCTGGTGGCCTGCTCACACTGCTGTTGCATCAGCAGGCGGATGGCCGGGTGGGTGATGGCTTCCAATGCCGTCCGCTCCGCCGGGTCGGCGAACACGTGGGCGCGCAGGCGGGCCCGGTCCAGGCTGCCATCGGCCAGCAGCATGTCGGCGCCGAAGCGCTCGGCAATGCGGGCCAGCGCCGGGCTGCCGGCGGCCACCACGGCGCGGGCAGCCAGGTCGGCATCGGCCACCACGATGCCCAGCGCCTCGAAGCGCCGGGTCACCTCACTTTTGCCCGAGGCGATGCCACCGGTCAGGCCAACCACATAGCGGCTCATGGGGACTCCCCTCAGCGCAGCCCGCTCATCACCAGATACTGCTCCACCAGTGGCGCACCCCACATGAAGTACAGCCAGCCGGCAACGGCCAGGTACGGCCCAAACGGGATGGGCGTGGCGCGGTCACGGCCCCGGCTGTACAGCCAGATCGAACCGATGATGGCGCCCAGTACCGAGGACAGCAGGATGATCGGCAGGATGCCCTTCAGGCCACACCAGGCGCCGAGTGCCGCCAGCAGCTTGAAGTCGCCGTGGCCCATGCCTTCCTTGCCGGTCAGCTGCTTGAACAGCCACCAGACCGTCCACAGCGACAGGTAACCCACCGCCGCGCCCACCAGGGCGGGCTTGGCCGGCATGTACAGGTTGTCGATGCTGCCTATCAGCCCCAGCCACATCAGCGGCAGGGTCAATTGGTCGGGCAGCAGCTGGGTGCGCAGGTCGATGCCGGACAGGGCGATCAGGAAGCAGGTCAGCACGATGGCGCCGAAGCCCTGCCAGCCGAAGCCGAACTGCCAGACGCAGGCCAGCACCAGCACCGAGGTCAGGGCCTCCACCAGCGGGTACTGCAGCGAGATCGGCGCCTTGCAGTGGCGGCACTTGCCGCCCTGGATGATCCAGCTGAACAGCGGGATGTTCTCGTACCAGCTCAGCTTGTGCTTGCAGTGCGGGCAGTGCGACGGCTCGACCACGATCCCCGGTGGGGGCGGTTCATAGAAGTCCGGTTCCTCCAGGACCTCGCGCGCATCGCGCTTCCACTGCCACTCCAGCCGCTTGGGCAGGCGCAGGATGACGACGTTCAGGAAACTGCCCAGCAGCAGTCCCAGGGCGGCCGCGGCGGGGTAGCCGAGGCCGGGATGCTGGTCGAGAAATGCCATTGATACCTTTAGCCGACGACGGCGCCGAGTTTGAAGATGGGCAGGTACATGCCGATGACAATGCCGCCTACGATGGTGCCAATGAATACCATGATCATCGGTTCCAGCAGGCTGCTCAGAGCATCCACAGTATTGTTGACTTCCTGCTCATAATACTCGGCTACCTTGAACAGCATGGCATCCAGGGCGCCGGCCTCCTCGCCGATGCCGGTCATCTGGATGACCATGTGCGGGAACAGGTTGGTCTGCTTCATGGCCATGTTGACCGGATAGCCGACCGAGACATCGTCGCGCATGCGCAGCACGGATTCCTCATAGACCTTGTTGCCAGTGGCGCCGGCCACGATGCCCAGCGCCTCCACCAGCGGTACGCCGGCCTTGAAGGTCACGGCGGTGGTACGGGCGAAACGGGCGATCGAACTGTTGTGCATCAGCTGGCCGATCACCGGGACCTTCAGGATCAGGCGATCAAACGAGTGCTGCATCGAGGGTGAGCGCTTGTAAGCCATCAGGAGTCCGACGCTGCCACCTACAAGGATGATCAGAAGCAGCCACCACCAGGACAGCATGAGGCGGGATGCTGCCACGATCATCTGAGTGAACGCGGGGAGTTCCGCGCCGAAGCTCTGGAAGACCTCCTCGAACTGCGGGACGACGAACATCAGCAGGATTGCAGATACGACAAAGGCCACCACGACGACCATCGCCGGATAGAACAGGGCTTTTTTGATCTTGCCCTTGAGGGCTTCCATGTTCTCTTTGTAGGTAGCGACCGTGTCCAGTACGGTTTCCAGTACGCCGGCGCCCTCGCCGGCACGCACCAGATTCCGGTAGAGCTCGTCGAACTGCACAGGATGCTTGCTGATGGCCTCATGCAGCGAAGAGCCGCCCTCGATATCCGCGCGGACGCTCTCAACCATCTTCTTCATGCGGGGGTTCTTGTGCCCGCTGCCGATGATCTCCAGTGCTGAAACAATCGGCACGCCTGACTTCATCATGGTCGCCATCTGGCGGCTGAAGAAGGCAATGTCCTTGGGCTTGATCGGCTTCCCCGCCGCACCGAACAGCGGCTTGGGCTTGGACTTGACCTGGCCGGGATTGATCCCCTGACGGCGCAGCTCGGCGCGCAGCAGGTTGGCGTTCTTTGCCAGCTGCTCGCCCTTCATCTTCACGCCCCGCTTGTCGGTCCCCTCCCAGACAAACGGCTGCAAGTCCATGGTGGCGCGCGCCACCGGCTCTTTCTTGATCGCACTGCGACTGACAGACATGTTGGCTCCCCAAGGCCCGCCATCCCCAGGCGGGCAACTAGCTGTTGATGGTAGCGGGTTCAGGGCCATCTGGGCAGTTGGCGGGCGGCTCAGTGTGCGAATTCGTGGCAGGGGGCGACCAAAGGTGACGTACTGCGTCACATTGCCGCGTCCATCGCAGATTCGCATGCGGGGGGTTCCCATCCGCGAAATTGCTGCCATCATGGGCGCGGGGAAATCCAGGGGGAGGCGTGCCGGGGTTGGCACGCAACCTGCGTTGATCCACCCGCAGGGGCAGGTCCCGCTCAACCGGCCAATGGTCGGACCGATCCTGTCCGCTGACATCAACCACCACTTATCTTGGGGATGTACCAAATGAAGAACCAGAAGGGCTTCACCCTTATCGAACTGATGATCGTTGTCGCGATCATCGCCATCCTGGCCGCCATTGCGCTGCCGGCTTACCAGGACTACACCGTGCGCGCCCGCGTCTCGGAAGGCCTGACCCTCGCTTCGGCCGCCAAGACCATCGTCGCCGAAAATGCCAGCAACGGCGCTGCCGACCTGGGCCAGGGCTATGCATTCGACGTCACGAAGGCTGACACCAAGAATGTGAAGACGATCGCGGTCACCAAGGAAACCGGCGTCATCACTGTTGGCATGCAGGACAACGCCAAGGCTGTGAGCTTCACCCTGACCCCGATGAGCGGTGGTGCTGCCCTCGCTGCGGGCAGTGTTCCGGGTGACGTGATCACCTGGAAGTGCGAAGTCGCCAACGCTGCCAACAACAAGTACGTTCCGTCGGAATGCCGTAAGGGTTCGTGACGAATGACTACTGTGTGAGCTGAATTGCTCGCACAGTGGAAGAGGGTCCTTTGCCGCTGGTGAGGGGCCCTTTTTTTTTCTGCTTGCATGGGGAAAGCAAGCGGGCATCCTCAAGGGGGAGAGGAATGAACAAGGGGTTTACATTGATTGAGCTGATGGTGGTGGTTGCCATCATCTCGATTCTGACTGCATTGGCGATTCCTGCGTATCAGGACTACACCATCCGTGCCCGTGTCGCCGAGGCCTTGGTCGGGGTCGGGTCATACAAGTCGCTGGTTGCCGAGAACGTTGCGGCGCAAGCCAAGCTGACTTCTTCGGCCTGTGACAACATGGCGGGTATCGGTGGAAAGACGACCAATGTCGAGGCGATTGAGTGCGAGGGAAATGGAGTGCTCAAGGTCACCACGACCGAACGGGCGGGTGCGATCGAGCTACTGTTGACTCCAACGTTGGGAGGCGATTCCGCAATCAGTTGGAGTTGCTCGATCAGGGCCGGTGAGCAACAGCGTGTTCCTGCCGAATGCCGAGGCTGAGTCAGTTGTTGGCTCAGTCACACTCCCACTGATCTGGCAGCGCTATCATGTTCGCGGGAGTAGGGGCCGTGCCTGTTGGAGAAGATGATCTTCGATAGGCCGCATTGCTGAAGGACTGGCATCGTCGTCGATCATCAGGCATCGACGGGCTCTGCTGCCCTGTGCTGCGCCCTTGGAAGGTGCGTAGCACTGTCAGACCACGAGCAAGGATCCCTATGAACGCCGTAACCACCGCCAATCTCGTCGGCATCACCGGCCTGGCCCGTCGCCTGGTCCAGGATGGTGCGCTGGACGAGGCTTCCGCCCGCGATGCCATGGCCAAGGCTGCCGCCGCCCGGCAGCCGCTGCCGACCTGGTTCGCGCAGAACAAGGTGGTTGGGGCAGCCCAGCTGGCAGCTGCCAACGCGGTCGAGTTCGGCATGCCGCTGTTCGACGTATCCACGTTCGACGCCAGCCAGAACGCCATGAGCCTGGTCAGTGAGGAGCTGCTGCGGAAACACAATGTGCTGCCGCTGTTCAAGCGCGGCGGCAAGCTGTTCGTCGGCACCAGCAACCCGACCCACTCGCTGGATGAGATCAAGTTCCACACCAACCTGGTGGTGGAGCCGATCATCGTCGATGAGGACCAGATCCGCCGGACGTTGGAGCAGTGGCACGCCAGCCATGACACCCTCGGTGACGCCCTGGGTGGCGACGACGAGGGCATGGGAAACCTGGAAGTCGCGGCTGGCGACGAGGACCTGGGGGCCGGTGGCGACTCCGGCATCGACGCCAAGGGTGACGACACCCCGGTGGTGAAGTTCGTCAACAAGGTGCTGGTGGATGCGATCCGCAAGGGCGCTTCGGACATCCACTTCGAACCCTACGAAGACGATTACCGGGTGCGCCTGCGCATCGACGGCCTGCTGAAGATGGTGGCGCGCGCGCCGGTGAAATTGAACCAGCGCATTGCCGCGCGCCTGAAGGTGATGGCGCAGCTGGATATCGCCGAGAAGCGCGTGCCGCAGGACGGTCGCATCAAGTTGAACCTGTCCAAGTCCAAGCAGATCGACTTCCGCGTCAGCACGCTGCCGACCCTGTTCGGCGAGAAGGTGGTGCTGCGTATCCTCGATGGCAGCGCGGCCAAGCTGGGCATCGACAAGCTGGGTTACGAGCCGGACCAGCAGAAGCTGTTCCTGGAAGCCATCCACAAGCCCTACGGCATGGTGCTGGTGACCGGCCCGACCGGTTCGGGCAAGACGGTGTCGCTGTATACCGCGCTGGGCATCCTCAACGATGAGACGCGCAACATCTCCACCGCCGAAGACCCGGTGGAAATCCGCCTGCCCGGCGTCAACCAGGTGCAGCAGAACAACAAGCGCGGCATGACCTTCGCGGCGGCGCTGCGCTCGTTCCTGCGACAGGATCCGGACATCATCATGGTCGGCGAAATCCGCGACCTGGAGACGGCCGAGATTGCGATCAAGGCGGCGCAGACCGGCCACATGGTGCTGTCCACCCTGCATACCAACGATGCGCCGCAGACCATCGCGCGACTGATGAACATGGGTATTGCGCCCTACAACATCACCAGCTCGGTGACGCTGGTGATCGCCCAGCGCCTGGCGCGCCGGCTGTGCGGCAACTGCAAGAAGCCTTCCGATCTTCCCGCGCACGCGTTGCTGGCCGAGGGCTTCACCCAGGCGCAGTTGGATGCAGGCGTGCAGTTGTACGAGGCGGTGGGCTGCGATGAGTGCACTGAGGGCTACAAGGGCCGTACCGGGCTTTACCAGGTGATGCCGATGACCGATGAGATCGCCACCATCGTGCTGGCTGGCGGTAATGCGCTGCAGATTGCCGAGGCAGCGCAGCAGATCGGGGTGAATGATCTGCGCCAATCCGCGCTGAAGAAGGCGGCGGCGGGCATCACCAGCCTGGCCGAGATCAATCGCGTTACCAAGGATTGAGGTAGTAGATCCACGCCATGCGTGGATGCGCGATGCATGGGGTTGCCGGCCAGCGGCCGGCACTACCAGGTTGGTGGGTCCGCGTCGGGTCAGAGCCCTTTCCTTTGGAAAGGGATCCGACCCGGCCCTTACTCCATCCCCAGCTTCTTCAGCTTGTAGCGCAGCGCGCGGAAGGTAATTCCCAGCTGCGCGGCGGTGCGGGTCTTGTTCCAGCGGTTCTCTTCCAATGCGCGCTGGATGGCACTGCGTTCCAGCTGCTCGATATACGAGGGCAGGGCGGCGCTGCCAGGTTGCAGGTCCACCACCGCTTCGGCGTGCGCTGCGCTGCCGGGCGCGCGCGGGGCGTGCTGCGGCAGGCGCAGGTCGTCGGCGCCGATGCAGTCTTCCTCGGCCAGGGCCAGCGCGCGTTCCAGGATGTTCTCCAGTTCGCGCACGTTGCCGGGGAAGGCGTACTGCGCCAGCGCCTCCAGTGCCGAGGGTGCCAGCAGCGGGGTGGCGCGGCCATGGCTGCGGGCCAGGCGTGCCAATACCGCGGCGGCCAGTTCCGGCAGGTCCTGGCGGCGCTCGCGCAGCGGCGGCACCTTCAGTTCAATCACGTTGATGCGGTAGTACAGGTCGTGGCGGAAGCGCCCGTCCTCGACCAGCTCGGCCAGATCCTTGTGGGTGGCCGAGAGGATGCGCACGTCCACCGGCTCCTCATTCGCCGCACCGACCGCGCGCACCGACTTTTCCTGGATCGCGCGCAGCAGCTTCACCTGCATCTGCAGCGGCAGCTCGGCCACTTCATCCAGGAACAGGGTGCCGCCGTGCGCAGCCTGGAACAGGCCGGGCTTGTCGGCATGCGCACCGCTGAAGCTGCCCTTGCGGTGGCCGAAGAATTCGCTCTCCATCAGCTCGCCGGGAATGGCACCGCAGTTGACCGGCACGAACGGGCCGGCCGCACGTGCGCCCTGGGCGTGGATGGTGCGTGCCACCAGTTCCTTGCCCACGCCCGATTCGCCGAGGATGTAGACCGGTGCCTGGCTGCGCGCGACCTTGCCGATGGTGGTGCGCAGCACGTCCATGGCCGGCGAAGCACCCAGCAGGCGTGCGCCTTGTTCGGCAGCAGGGCCGGGCGCGGGGCGTTCGGCGTTGTTGAGTTCCAGTGCGTGCTTGACCAGGCCGCGCAGCACCGAGATGTCCACCGGCTTGCTGACGAAGTCGAAGGCGCCGGCTTTCAGCGCCTCCACCGCCAGGTCCATGCTGCCGAACGCGGTGATCATCGCCACCGGCGTGCGCGGGTAGTGCTGGGCGATCTCGCTGACCAGCTCGATACCGTTGCCATCCGGCAGCCGCATGTCGGTGATGCACAGGTCGTACGGATTGCTGGCCAGCAGCTCGCGCGCTTCGGCCAGGTTGGCGGCGGTACTGATGCGCAGCCCCATGCGGCCGAGGGTCAGTACCAGCAGTTCGCGGATGTCGCGTTCATCGTCGACGACGAGGGCGCTGCGGGTTTCGTTCATGGGCGTGAAAGATAAACGAGGGGGCTGGAAGCGACAAATGTTTGACGCACAGAATCGGAATCAGGTGGGCAGCAGCGTGTGCGGGCCGGGCAGCACCAGGCGGAAGCAGGAGCCACCGGCGGGCACCGGGATGTAGTCGAGGCGGGCCTGGTTGGCCCGGCACAGCTCGCGGGCGATGTACAGGCCCAGCCCGGTACCGTGCTCCGAGGTGGTGAAGAACGGGCGGAACAACTGCGCCGCCACGGTCTCGGGAATACCGGGGCCGCGATCCATCACGTCAATCACTGCGCTGCGTTCGTGCTGCGCCACGCGCAGGCGCACGCGGGCCGGCTGCTGGCCGATGCGGCCGTATTTCAGGGCGTTGTGCACCAGGACGGTCAGCACCTGGTAGAGGTGTTTCGTGTCGACCTGGGCCATCACCGAGATCTCGCTGATGATCGGTTCGATGCTGTCGGTCTCCAGCGTCTGGCCCTGTTTGTACTCCAGCACGAAGCGGCGCACGAAGGCGACCAGGTCCACGTTCTCGGGCGTGGCGCGTTCGCGACGGGCCAGGCCCAGCACGCTCTCGACGATGCCGTTGGTGCGCTGGCACTGCTGGCGGATGATCTGCAGCAGGCGGCGGTCGCTCTCGTTGAAACCGGTGCCTTCCTCGAGCAGCTGCACGGCGTAGTTGATCGCCGCCAGCGGGTTGCGGATCTCGTGGGCGAGGCTGGCCGAGAAGCGGCCCATCGCCGACAGGGTGAGCGATTCGGCGCGGCGTGAGACCACGCTGGAATCGTCCAGGAACACCAGCGAGAGCTCGCTGCCGGCCAGCAGGCGGGCGAAGCGCGGCTGCACTTCCGGTTGGTCGGGGTTGAGCTGCAGCGGCAGTTCGTCCTGGGCCCAGCCGTTGCGCCAGCGCTGCAGGCGGCGCGCCAGTTCCGGCGCGGCGCTGGCCAGGTCCAGGCGTCCCGTCTCACCGATGCCGTCGTTGTCGCCGAGCAGCATCGACGCGGCTTCGTTGGCCAGGGTGATGCGGTTGTCGGCGTCCACCACCAGCACGCCGGTACGCATGCGCCGGATGATCAGTTCGTTGATCTGGAACAGGTTGGCCACTTCGTCGCCGCGCTGGTTGGCCAGCTGCTGGTTGCGGCGGGCGCGGCTGCCCACCTGGTAGCTGATGAAGGCCAGTGCCAGGTAGCTGGTGGCAAACATGGCCAGCTCGGCCAGGGTACGGGTGGGGTCGCCGCCTTCCAGCAGCTTCCAGGTGTACTCGACACCCGTGGCGAGGCTGGCGGCCAACGCCAGGCCCAGGCCCAGGCTGAGCGGCAGCAGGGTGGCGGCGGCGGCGATGTTGAACAGCAGCGACATCGAGATGCCGGCACTGGCACCGGGCAGCGCGTGTGACAGCAGGGTGGCGGCGACGATGTCCACCATCACCCCGGTGACCACGATCGGGCGCAGCCAGCGTTCGTTGCGGCCGATCACCAGGGCCAGCAGCGACAAGGCCAGATAGATGACCGCAACCACATCGGCCAGTCGTGGGTGGTGGGCTTCGCCGACCATGGCCGACAAGGGGCTGTAGAGCAGGGCGGCGATGACCGAGGCGATCAGCACCCGGTACAGCGCGAAGAAGTACAGCTCACGCCGCGGGATCGATTCGATGCGGTCGATCAATGAAGCACTGGGTGACACGCCGGAACTCCCCTTCTGGCTGCCTGGGTCTGGAATCTGCGACAGGCCTGCCTGGCGTCCCCTGAGGCCGGGCGGGCATGTCGCTTCGATGTGGCCTGCGGTGGAAGCCGTCGAGCACCCCCGACTCTACACACCCTGGTTGACCAGTATAGGGCCCCCGCGCAGGTGCCGCCGGAGCGCCCTGGATCGCGCATTTGGCCCGCCGTGGATACCGGTGGGCAACGGCGGCCCCGGCGCAACTGCCTGAATGACGGTGGAAATCTGGCCGGGTGTGGCGTTTTGTACAGACTTCTTTGCGCCCCGGCGCCGGCTCGGCCACAATAGTGGGCCCGCCGCGGTCCATGCCGGCGCCCCGCCGGGGCCCTGAGGAATTGCGTGCGGTCGTTCCTATTCCCACGGTGACGCATGAATTTCCACGAATACCAGTCAAAACAACTGCTTGCCGAGTACGGCATCCCGGTCCCGGCCGGCAAGGTCGCTGCGACCCCGGACGAAGCTGTTGCCGCTGCCAACTCCCTGGGCCAGGGCCCCTGGATGGTCAAGGCGCAGATCCACGCTGGCGGCCGCGGCAAGGCTGGCGGCGTCAAGTTCTGCAAGACCACCGACGACGTGAAGGCCGCCGCGGCCAAGATGCTCGGCACCAAGATGGCCACCTACCAGACCGCTGGCGTTGAACTGCCGGTCAATCTGGTGCTGGTGACCACCGCCGGCGAGATCGTCAAGGAACTGTACCTGTCGGTGCTGGTCGACCGTGGCACCAAGACCATCACCTACATCGCCTCTTCGGAAGGCGGCGTGGAGATCGAGCAGGTCGCGGCTGAAACCCCGGAGCTGATCCACTCGCTGAACGTCGACTTCGTCGAAGGCGTGCAGGGTTACCACGGCCGTGATTTCGGCTTCAAGCTGGGCCTGACCGCCAAGCAGGCCGGCCAGTTCGCCAGCATCATGGTGAACCTGTACCGCCTGTTCAACGAAAAGGACCTGGCGCTGGTTGAAATCAACCCGCTGGCCATCCTGGACGACGGCAACCTGTACGCGCTGGACGGCAAGTTCGACAGCGACGACAACGCCGCGTTCCGCCAGAAGGCCCTGGTCGCCATGCGCGACAAGACCCAGGAAGATCCGACCGAAGTGATCGCTTCGGAGCTGGACATCAACTACGTCACCATGGACGGCAACATCGGCTGCATGGTGAACGGCGCCGGCCTGGCCATGGCCACCATGGACGTCATCAAGCTCAACGGCGGCGAGCCGGCGAACTTCCTGGACGTGGGCGGCGGCGCCAACAAGCAGCGCGTCATCGAAGCGTTCAAGCTGATCCTGTCCTCGGACAAGGTTGAAGGCATCTTCGTCAACATCTTCGGCGGCATCGTCCGCTGCGACATGATTGCCGAAGGCATCATCGCCGCCGTGAAGGAAGTGGGCGTCAAGGTTCCGGTCGTGGTGCGCCTGGAAGGCACCAACGTGGAAGAAGGCAAGCAGCTGCTGCGCGACAGTGGCATGGCCATCATCCCGGCTGACAACATCAACGATGGCGCCAAGAAGATCGTTGAAGCTGTCAAGAACGCTGCCTGATCCGACACCAAGGAATTCCCATGTCTGTTTTGATTAACAAGAACACCAAGGTGATCGTGCAGGGCTTCACCGGCCAGCAGGGCACCTTCCACGCCACTCAGATGATCGAGTACGGCACCCAGGTTGTTGGCGGCGTGACCCCGGGCAAGGGTGGCACCACCCATATCGACCTGCCGGTCTTCAACACCGTTGCCGACGCCGTGCAGAGCACCGGCGCCAACGCTTCGGTCATCTACGTGCCGCCGCCGTACGCGGCCGACGCGATCCTGGAAGCCGCTGCTGCCGGCATCAAGGTCATCGTCTGCATCACCGAAGGCATCCCGGTGCTGGACATGCTGCGCGTCAAGAACGTGCTGACCCGCTCGCATCCGGACACCGTGCTGATCGGGCCGAACTGCCCGGGCGTCATCACCCCGGGTGAGTGCAAGATCGGCATCATGCCGGGCCACATCCACCAGCCGGGCAAGATCGGCATCGTGTCGCGTTCGGGCACCCTGACCTATGAAGCGGTCAAGCAGACCACTGAAGTCGGCCTGGGCCAGTCCACCTGCATCGGCATCGGTGGTGACCCGATCAACGGCCTGAACTTCGTCGACTGCCTGAAGCTGTTCAACGAAGACCCGCAGACCGAAGGCATCATCATGGTTGGCGAAATCGGCGGCGACGCTGAAGAAGCCGGCGCCGAGTACATCAAGAACCACGTGAAGAAGCCGGTCGTCGGTTTCATCGCCGGTGCGTCGGCTCCGGCCGGCAAGCGCATGGGCCACGCCGGTGCGATCGCCTCGGGCGGCAAGGGCACTGCTGAAGGCAAGTTCGCCGCGATGGAAGCTGCCGGTGTTGTCACCGTCCGCTCGCCGGGCGACCTGGGCGCTGCCATCGCCAAGCTGGTGAAATAAGATCGACTGCCTCCGGCAGACGATTCTGTAGAGCCGGCCGCTGGCCGGCTGCTTGAAACAGAAAGGCCGCCTCCGGGCGGCCTTTCCTGTTCTGCGGGTGGCACGCTATGGTGGCCATTATTCGACCATGGCCTGCATCTGCGGCCTGATCAGGTCGCGGTATCGAGCGCTGCGGATCAGCAGTTCTTCGTGCGACCCGGTGGCGGCGACCGCACCTTCATCGATGAGTACGATTCGATCGGCGGCAAGAATGGTCTGCAACCGGTGTGCGACGATGAGCGTGGTCGGCCCCGTGCCCGTTCCGAAAACATGGTCATGTACCGCCTGTTCGGCGTGTGAATCGAGCGCCGATGTCGGCTCGTCGAGCAGCAGGATATCGGCCCGCTTCAACAGTGCGCGCGCAATGGCTACCCGTTGCTGCTGGCCGCCTGACAATCGGGCTCCGCGTTCGCCCAAGGGCTCATCGTAGCCAGCGGGCAATTCATTGATGAAGGCATCTGCGCCTGAAGACACTGCTGCGTTCCTGACATCCTCGTCGGTAGCATCGAGCTTGCCGTATCGGATGTTCTCAAGCACGGATCGGCCGAAAATCGCCGGCGCCTGCGAGATCGTGCCGATTGCGTTGCGGATGCTTGCAGGCTGGAACGTGGAGATATCGTGGCCGTCGATGAAGATGGCGCCCGCCCGCACGGGATGCAGGCGCAGAAGCAGCGACAGCAGCGTACTCTTGCCCGCGCCGGATGCGCCCACGATGGCGACCTTTTCCCCCTTCGCAATGTCCAGGTTCAAGCGTCGCAGGACGGGCCTGTCGGGCGCAGCGGCATACCAGAAATCGACATTCTCGAATCGGATGCATCCCTGCAGAGCCTGCACCAGCCTGGTTTCCTGCGCCTCATGGTGTGGCAGGTCACCAAATGCGGTGATGCGATCAGTCGCTCCGGCGGAGCGCTGCAGCGCGCCCCATGTGTCCAGAAGCGCGGCGGCGGCCATGCCGCACATCACGGCATACATGGCGAACTGTCCCAGCTGGCCCGCCGAGAGCGTCCGGTCCATGACCTTGTGGGTGCCTGTCCATAACACAGCGGTGATGCCCAGCAGCATGACGATCAATGACAATGCCGTCAGCACAGACTGCCAGGTCGTGCGCCGACGAGCTCCGCTGACGCTGGCATCGAGCGTCACCGCATGGCGCTCTGTCTCGAAGGGTTCGCGGGCGAAATCCTTCACCGCCCTGATATGGCCCAGCGCTTCCGCCGCAACGACGCGCGATTGCGCAAGCAGATCATTGTAGTCGCGCGCGCTGGCCCGCAGGTGCTTGGAGCCCACGGCGATGGGAACCGATGCAAACGGGATGGCGGCGATCGTCAGCAGCGCCAGGCCAGGGTCGGTAATGAACAACATGGTGACCGCACCGGCCAGCATGATTCCGCTGCGTATTGCCACAGAGAAGCTGACCCCGATGGCTATCCGCAGGTGCTCGATATCCGAGGTCAATCGTGAAAGCAGTTCCGTTGATGGCTGCTGCTGATGGAATTCCAGCGGCTGGACGAGCAATCGTGAGAACAGCTGCCCCCGCAGGTCATTGGTGACTTCGTCAGCGAGGCGATTGATGAAGTAGACCCGCATTGCGGTGGCCACGCCAATCGCCACTGAGATCAAGGCAAGTGTCAGGAAGATGTTGTCGATCTTCTCCAGGCTGTTCAGGTCCAGGCCGCGGTTGCCCCTTGCGGCGATGGGAACGGCAAGGGCGAACGTGGTTGCAACCACGATGCTGGTCAGTGCACCCGCCAGGAGTGGCAGGTGGTTGCGCGAAAGACTCGCCAGCAGCCGGAGGGTACGTGCCACCGGCATGGCTTTCTCGAGGGCTTTATTCACACCCGGCGCTCCTGTCAGTTCCAGTTGCTGGAGCAAGCACCATGGCGATAGCTAGTTCATGCACTTGCGCTGCTCCATCGTCCTGATGATGGCCTCGGCACTGCCGGGGTTTGATGCAAGCGCCTGCCGCAGTTCTGCGCACGCCATCCTCCGCCCCATGCGTGCATACCTTCCCATCCATGAGTTGTCTTCGACGCTCACCTGCAATGTGGGCTCGCGCGCCGGAAAGGCGGCCTGGGCCGGTCTTGTCAGGGAGGGGCGCTTGAACGAGATATCATCTGGACGAATGGCAAGGTCGAGCGGTGCGGGGGCAACAGCCATCGCAGGTCCAGGTGCTTCATCGACCACGTCCAGCGTGGGCCTGCGGGGCGCCGCAGATGCAACTGGCAGCGCCGGGCCAGCAGTCCTGCCGGGCCCTCCCAATGCCCGGGGCATGGCAGCGGGAACGGGCGCCCGCGCGAGAGGGCGCTCGATGAACACGAGCGATACCCTCGTTTCATCATCCCCGGCGTTTACAGGTGACTTGCCGGCGAGCTGGCACAGCAGGATCAGCAAGGCCAGTTGTGCTGCCGATGCCAGGAAAAGCGCCGATAGTCGATCCACTCGAGGCGACATCGGTCGGTCACTGCGGGAGGGCGTTCAAGGTGACTCGACCTCGTATCCGCGCTGGCGCAGCGCATCGATGTATCCGTCGTTGCCGGACAGGTCGGCGATGGGAAGCACCGCGAGCGTCGTCGTGTTGGTCTGCAGTGCCTTGTCTGCGGCCGCAAGCCATTTCTCCCTTACGACCGTGCGGATGTCGGGCATGCCAAAAGCACGGGCTGCGGGCGCGTTGCTGAGCGAGTCCGTGCATAGTTCATCCCGTTTCGAGGTCAGGGATACGTCGATCCGGGCGGTCTCGCCCGTAGACCATGCATTTGCGTTGGTTACCAGGCGATCCATGCCGGATTCGACAAGATCCATGGTTGCCACCAGGCAGGCGCTGTCGTCGATCGACGTTGACCTGACTGCCTTGAGCATCTGCGCGGCGTTCTGGCGCGAGAGCTTGAGCGTATATCGAGGTGTGTGCAGTCCGATGCCGCGCGCCTTCACTTCGGCGACGATGACGGGAGCGACCACCCCCTTGCTGCTCAGGCCACGCTGGGCCATCACCGCCGACATCAGCTCGTCCGCCGCAGCAAGCGGGCGCTTGCCTTCGAGGTTGCTGCGGCCAGCGAGGTACGTGTCGCGCAGATTCTGCCAGCGCGCGTATACATCCGGTGCCAGGATGTCTTTGAGTTGCGCATTGCCAGGATTGTTCTGTGCCTTCATGTAGCTGTAGCCAAGCGACAGCTTGCCGAGCCAGCCGGTGTCGACGTCTACGGTGAAGGATGGCTCCCACAGCACGGCCTGAGCCTCGGCAATCACCTCTCGCACCGCTGCCGAATCCCATGTGATCGAGGATGGCACCGGCTTGAGCGTGCCCAGGATCCAGAGTGTGTGCTCGCCACGCGAGACTCTCCAGAGTCCGGGACCCGGTGCAACCCCGGACACCACGACGGTATCAAGGGTGCGCAATGGGGACTCGGTGGCATCTGCTGCGGCGGCACAGTTGATGCCCGCCGCGAAAAGCGCCAATGCAATGAGGAGCACAAGACGTGATTTCTGTTTCAGCATGTGGGTGCCGTTGCGTCTCTTCTCAGGTCAATTACTGCGGTAGGGGCGAGCATGTCGGGGTCGCGGGCCAGCAGCCCGGCCACGCGCGCCACATCGGACCTCGGCACCTCAAGATGAGGGCCGTTCTGGGCGATGTGTTGCCGTACGTTCTGCCAGTAGATCAGCTGGTGCTGCATGTGGTGTTCATAGAAGGCGAAGAGCCCGCGCATGACGCGGTAGTCGTCTGCAAGCAGCCTGCGTTCGGACTGGCCCTGTGCTGCAGGTGCCGGCTCAGCGCACGGCGGTGCGAAAACGCTCCTGAAGCCCAGGCCCGACGCGACGGGGGTGGAGATCATCGGGACGATCAGCGCATCGGTTCTGCGGGACAATGCGGCGGTGCCGAGCATGATGCTCATCGAGCGCTTGCAGAAGCTGATGGGGTACGTGGCGTTCTCGTCCTTGAAAACGTCCGGCAGGATGAAGACGGCTGCGCCTGCCCTCAGTTCACGGATGGCTGTTGCCAGGCCTTTGCGGGTGTCATGGACGAAACCAACACCGTTGTCCTCGTTCCAGAACCAGCCGTTGAGCCTGTCGAAGATTTCGTTGCCTGGATGGGTTTCCGGGTTTCCATAGAACAGGAAGGTTTTCCGCTCGTGCCGTAAACGCTCCGCCAGCATGATGATCGACAGAATGTAGTGGGCATGGTGCGGCACTGCGATCAGAAGCCCGCGTGGCGTACGTGCCAGTTCATCGAATGCGCTGTAGTCCGTTCGGTCGGCGCGACTGAGCAGGGACAGGAACTCGGTCCGGTTCCCACGCCGCAGAACGTTGGCAACGAACAGCTTCTGCAGGTACCAGTAGTAGTATTCGCCAAATCTCGTGTTTCCCGATTCGGCGCAGGCAACACGCAGGTAGTGCTCGTCGTCGTCGGTCAGAGGGGTCTTGATGATCGACTCGATCCAGGCAATCCGCCGATCAAGGCGGCGCAAGGGACGGGCAAGTTGAGTCAACAATTGCGGAATCAGCATGCAAGCCTTCCCTGTCGATCAACGACATCGCCTTCAAGCGTATCGATCGCTTCCATCAAGGCGTCGAGTTCGGCATCGATACTGTCGGGTTGGTACTGTGCCAGCAGTGCGGATCGGAACATCCTGATCTTTCTGCGCGCGTTGTATGTCCTGATCGCCGGCCTGCGCAGTGACTGTTGTTCGCGCAGCAACCATTGATCCCCCAGGCTGCTGCACTGGTGAAGATGGTCGATGATCCCGTGCAGGATCGCGCTGCTGTCGGCCGAATGGGCCTCGATCGTGGAATAGCCCTGTATGCCCCAGAACGACAGTGCATAGCCGTAGCGCTGATTGAGGATCATTTCGAGCGGCGAGACGTAGATGTCCTCGCGCGAGGTCCGAATCAGCAGGGTTGCTTCGTGTGCTGAGACAAGCTGGTCCGAGAAAATGACGAGTGCTGGTCGCTGGCCGGACTGCGCCAGCCGAACCATGCCGCTTGCGCTCAACCCAGGGCTGTTCTCGTTACACACAACGCGTAGGCGCCCTGCATCTGCGAGCTGTCTGCTTCTGGTCAAGACTGCACGCGTGGATGGCAGGACCAGCGCAAGCGCGTTGGTGCCAGCGTGGTCACTGCCTGCATAGGCATGGAGGCTCCGCTCGAACTCCTCCGGTGCGTTGAATCCATCCATGGAATGTGCTCTCGATAATGAAGAGGGCGAAGGCAACCGCCTTCGCCCTCGATCTGCGTCAGTTGATGCCCGGGTCGATTTCCGGCACGCAGTCATTGCCGTTGCTGCCGCAACAGTCCGAGCAGAACAGTGCTACCGCACCATTCCTCACCACTTCAAATGCGGTGCCAATCGACGTTGCGTCTTCGGCCCTCTGCAGCATCCCAGCTTCAAAGCCTGCGACATCCAATGCCATAGAACTCATCCTGATTCTCCATTCCAATTGGATACAGCGATCAATAGCCGGACCGAATTGGCCGGCCAATCTGGACACAACGTCCAAATTCCTTTTTGAACCAGCTTGCGCGGTGATCTGAGCCGTCGAAGGTGATCACCCTGAATTTTTCGTGAATGGGAGAGTGCTACTGATGAAGGCGAAAATCAATAGCCCCAGGACGGACATTCGAGGAGGCGATGGCAGTGCCTGGCCGGCAGGGAAACGTGGTCCAGGTCTGCGCGACGCGGGGCGGACCGATCGCATGCATCGGGCCTGACCGGTCCGTGTCCAAAGGCCTAGAATGGTGCAATTGCAACCACAGGCTGGATTCCCATGGCTTCGATCCGCATCGCGATGGCGCAGTTCGATTTCCCGGTCGGCGATGTCGCCGGCAACACCGAGCGCATCATCGAGATGATCGGCCAGGCGCGCGACGAGTATGGCGCCGAGCTGGTGATGTTCCCCGAGCTGGCGGTGAGCGGTTATCCGCCGGAGGACCTGCTGCTGCGTCCCGGCTTCCTGTACGAATGCGAGCAGGCGATGGGCCGTATCGCTGCTGCCTGCCGTGGCATCACCGCCGTGGTCGGCTGGCCGCAGGCGGCTGGCGCGGTGGTCTACAACGCCGCCAGCGTGCTGCGTGACGGCCTGGTCGAACAGACCTACCGCAAGCGCGAGCTGCCCAACTACGCGGTGTTCGATGAGCGCCGCTACTTCGATGTCGATCCGGATGGCGGCAGCTGCGTGTTCGAGGTCAACGGCATTCCGGTGGGCCTGCTGATCTGCGAGGACCTGTGGTTCGCCGAACCGCTGGCCGACACCATGCGCGCCGGTGCGCAGCTGGTGGTGGTGCCCAATGCTTCGCCGTACGAGCGTGGCAAGCACGCCCAGCGCGATGCCGTGCTGGCGGCGCGCACCCGCGAAAGCGGCGCGGCGATTGCCTACCTCAACGTGGTCGGTGGCCAGGACGCGCTGGTGTTCGACGGCGCCTCGGTAGTGGCCGATGGTGACGGCACGGTGCACCCGGCCGCCGCCGCCTTCGTCGACCAGTGGCTGGTGGTGGAGTACGAGGGTGAAACCCGCCGCTTCATGCCGCACGTGTGGATGGACGACGGCGACGAGAGCATGGACGCGCTGGCCTGGCGCGCGGTGACCCGTGGCATCCAGGACTACTGCCGCAAGAACGGCTTCAAGAAGGTGTGGCTGGGTCTGTCCGGCGGCATCGACTCGGCGATCGTGCTGGCCATGGCAGTGGATGCGATGGGCGCCGAGAACGTCACCGCGGTGCGCCTGCCCTCGCGCTACACCGCAGGCCTTTCCAACGACCTGGCCGCCGAGCAGTGCCAGGCACTGGGCGTGAAGCTGGAGGCAGTCTCGATCGAACCGGCGTTCAAGGGCCTGATGGAATCGCTGGCGCCGATGTTCGAGGGCACGACCCCGGACGTGACCGAAGAGAACCTGCAGTCGCGCAGCCGTGGCGTGATCCTGATGGCGCTGGCCAACAAGTTCGGTGGCCTGCTGCTGACCACCGGCAACAAGAGCGAGTACGCGGTCGGCTACGCCACCATCTACGGCGACATGTGCGGTGGCTACGCGCCACTGAAGGACCTGTACAAGACGGAAGTGTTCGGTCTTTCCAAGTGGCGCAACACCGTGGGCGGCGCGCCGGTGATCCCGCCGGCCGTGATCAGCCGCCCGCCGTCGGCCGAGCTGCGCGAGAACCAGCTGGACCAGGATTCGCTGCCGGCCTACGACGTGCTGGACGGCATCCTGTACCGCTACATTGACCAGGAGCAGTCGCGCACGGAGATCGTGGCCGCCGGCTACGATGCGGCCGTGGTCGACCGCGTGCTGCGCCTGGTGCGCATCAGCGAGTGGAAGCGGCACCAGGCCGCGCCGGGGCCGAAGGTCTCGCGCCGCGCCTTCGGCCGCGAACGTCGTTACCCGATCAGCAACGGCTACAAGGGCTGAAGCAGCGGTTGGCGGGTAGTGCCGGCCGCTGGCCGGCAACCCGTTGGCCCCTCTCCGGTGGGTGCGGACCTTGGTCCGCACAATGGTCGAAGACCATCCACGCTTGGCGTGGATCTACCGGACTTCCTCAAGCAGCTGTTCGAGGCTGGCGGTTTCCGCAGCATCGTCGAAGTGGCCGTCCCCCAGCCGTGCCCGCACGAACGCCAGACCCTCCGCAGCAGCCGCGTCCAGCGTGCCGCGATGGTCGACCGGGTAGCGCCGGAACGCGACCGGCTCGCCACGCAGGGCCAGGCCTGCGGCATACAGCAGGGTGGTCAGGTAGGGCACGTCGCGGTCCTCACTGCCATGGCCCAGCATCAGCGGCTGGCTGAAACCGCGGCGCGGTACGCCGAGATAGTCGTACAGCACTGCCCAGATGCCTGGCACGCTGGTCAGCGGTGCAGTGAACATGCTGCCGGTATCCGCGCCGTCCAGCGTGGCGGCCAGTTCGCCCAGGCACTGCTCGCGTGCCACTGCCACGCGGGCGCGGCCGGTGTCGCTGAGGACGCGGTCGATCTGCGGCGCGACCTGCAGCAGGCCATCAAGCAGGTACGCGTGATAGGCGTTGAGCGCGCCAGGATTGGCGGTGCGGTTGTCGGGCTTCATCACCAGCGCGGTCAGCTCGACTGCGGTAGGCGTGCCGGTTGTGAAGCTGCCGCGGTAGTGCAGGGAAGGACCACCATAGGTGGGCGCCAGATGCCCGGCCGTGAGCGCAGCGGCACCACCCTGCGAATGACCAACCGAGACCCAGCGCGGCGACAGCGCTGATGCGCCCAGATACTGGCGGCTGGCCTTGACCAGATCGATGGCGTTGCGGGCCGCCGTGCGGACGTGCAGGTAGGCGTGGTTGCCGGGGCTGCCGAGCCCCTGGTAGTCGGCAGCGACGACGGCATAGCCCTGGGCCAGGAACTGGTCGAGGAAACGCCCGTCGCGTTCGGGCTGGTAGGGGCCCGAGACCGAGGGCGCGCAGCGATCGGCGATGCCCTGGGTGCCATGTGCCCACGACACCACCGGCCAGCCCCCGATGGGCGCCGCGCCCGCGGGGAGATACAGCAGGCCGGTGCCTTCGGCCAGCTGGCCGCGGTGGTCGGGGGTGCGGTAGTGCAGCTTGTACGCTTGCGTGGCCTTGGAGGGCACCCATGACGCGCGATAGGGCGCGGCGGACAGCAGATCACCCGGCGCGGCCGGCGCGGCGCTCAGGGGACTGGACGTCAGGGCCAGCAGGGCCGTGGCGATGACGCTCGAGAGGGGCCGGAAACGACGGGGCAGTGGGGACATGGGCGCTCCTTCACGGCCGGGATGGCCGTTGCGCCGCAGTGTGGAGGGGCTCGTCCGAGCCGATTGGGACCAGCGTCGCAACCCTTGGGGATTCGTAGGATTCCTAGGTGGGCCCCGGGACGCCGCCGCGCGCTGAGCGTCCTGCAGGAAGCAGTCGAGCATGGCTCGACTCTGCAGAAAGAAGAAAGGCCCCTTTCGGGGCCTTTTTCTTATTTCTTTTCCAGTCGCGCGTTGCGCTGGCCGGTGCTGGCGGACTTCTCGCCGGCGAACGGGTTCAGCTTGCGGATCATCCACGGGTACTTCGGCCACTTGCCTTCCAGCCACGGGTGGTCCGGCTGGTTCAGCTGCAGGACGCGGCGGGCGTCGTCGGCCAGGGTCTTGTTGCCCAGGTGGGTGTAGGAATCGGCCAGCACAGCCACGGCGTCGTACTGGAATGCGCTCTGCGGGTAGGTTTCCAGCAGGTAGTTGGCGCGGCCGGCGGCCGAGACCCAGGCGCCGCGGCGCATGTAGTACAGGGCGTTGTCCAGCTCGTGCTGGGCGAACACGTCACGCAGCTCCAGCATGCGCTGGCGCGCATCGGCGGCGTAGCGGCTGTTCGGGTAGCGGTCGACCACGATGTTGAAGTCCGAATACGCCTGGTGCGGCGTGGACAGGTCGCGGCGGCTGGCATCCAGCGACCATACGCGGCGCAGGAAAACCGTACTGCGGTTGGAGTTGGCCAGGCCGCGCAGGTAGTACAGGTACGCGATGTTGCGATGGGTCGGGTAGGTACGGATGAAGCGGTCGATGCTGGACACCGCGTCATCGTGCTTGCCGGCCTTGTACTGCGCGTAGGCGGTTTCGATCATCGCCTGTTCGGTGTACGGACCGTACGGATACTGGGCCACCAGACGGCGGAAGCTGGTTTCAGCGCCGCTCCAGTTGCCACCCTGCATCAGCTTGTGGCTCTTCTCGTACAACTGTTCGACCGGCGTCCCTTCATCGGGGCGATCACCCTTCTTGGCACCACGGTGGCAGCCGGTGGCGGCGATGACCAGCACCAGCAGCAGGGCGGTGAGGCGGACGGGCGCGGAGAGCATGGCGGAGCGTCGGATCATGAGGTCGAGGCGGGACGCGGCTGGAATACGAAGGGTCGATGATAGCCTAGTGTCCTGTCCAGCGACTGAAACCGGCCGCCGGGACCCCAAAATTTCAAAGAATGCCCCCTGCCATGTCTGAACAACCCTCTGAATCGGCCCGCCAGGCCATCGTCCCCGACACCGCTGCCGGCCGTCGTTTCGACGCCGTGGTGGCCGAATTGTTCCCCGAATACTCGCGTTCGCGCCTGACCGAGTGGATCAAGGCCGGTGAGGTGCTGCTGGACGGCGCCCAGGCGCGCCCGCGCGATCCGCTGCGCGGCGGCGAGCTCGTGACCCTCAATGTGGTGCTCGAGACCCAGACCGACGCCCAGCCGGAGGACATCCCGCTGGACGTGCTGTTCGAGGACGAGCACCTGCTGGTGATCAACAAGCCGGTGGGCCTGGTGGTGCACCCGGGCGCGGGCAACCACAGCGGCACCCTGGTGAATGCCCTGCTGTTCCGCGACCCCTCGGTGGCGGTGCTGCCGCGCGCCGGCATCGTGCACCGCCTGGACAAGGACACCAGCGGCGTGATGGTGGTGGCCAAGACCCTGGAAGCGCAGACCGCGCTGGTCGAGCAGCTGGCCGCGCGCGACGTGCACCGCCAGTACCTGGCCATCGTGATGGGTGCGCTGGTGGCCGGCGGTACCGCCGATGCCCCGATCGACCGCCACCCGCGCGACCGCCTGAAGATGGCCGTGCGCGAGGACGGCAAGGAAGCGATCACCCATTACCGCCTGCGCGAGCGCTTCCGTGCGCACACCGCGCTGGAGTGCCGCCTGGAAACCGGCCGTACCCACCAGATCCGCGTGCACATGGCGCACGTTCGCCATCCGATCATCGGTGACCCGCTGTACGGCGGTGCGCTGAAGCTGCCCAAGGGCGCCAGCGACGAGCTGGTGGCCGCGCTGCGCGGCTTCAAGCGCCAGGCCCTGCACGCCGAGACCCTGGAGTTCACGCATCCGATTACCGGTGAGCCGGTGCGCAACACCGCGCCGGTGCCGGACGACATGCTGCACCTGATGAAGGTGCTGCGCGAGGACAGCGAAGCCTTCGCCGCGCGCGAGCGGGACCGCTGGTGATGGCCGCCGCGCTGCCATTGCTGCAGGCGGACTGGCCGGCGCCTCCGGGCGTCCATGCGCTGACCACGCGTCGGCACGGTGCGGGCATCTCGCCGGCGCCGTTCGCGCAGTTCAACCTGGGCAACCGGCACGCGGCCGATGGTGATACCCCGGCCAACGTGGAGCACAACCGCCAGCTGCTGCAGCAGGGGCTGGCACTGCCCTCGGCACCGCACTGGCTGCGCCAGGTGCACAGCAGCACCGTGCTGCGCTTCACCGCGCCGCCGGTGGCAGGCGCCAGCGAACCGGTGGCTGACGCTGCGGTGACCTCGGTGCCGGGCGTGGTGCTGGCGATCCTGACCGCCGACTGCCTGCCCGTGGTGTTTGCCGCGGCCGATGGCAGTGAAGTGGGCGCGGCCCATGCCGGTTGGCGTGGGCTGGCCGACGGCATGCTGGAGGCCACGGTGGCCGCCATGCAGACCCCGCCCGCGCAGCTGCGCGCGTGGCTGGGCCCGGCGGCCGGGCCGGCCGACTACGAGATCGGCGAGGAGGTCTTCCACGCTTTCGTCGGCCATGATCCGGCGGCCGAGGTGGCGTTCGCGGCGACGCGCCCGGGGCACTGGAAGGTGGACCTGTTCGCCCTGGCACGCCAGCGCCTGCAGGCGGCGGGCATGGACCCGGCGCAGGTGTATGGCGGCACGGTGTCGACCATGGCCGATCCGGACCTGTATTCGCACCGGCGCGACCGTCGCACCGGGCGCATGGCGACCCTGGCCTGGATCGCGCCCTGACCACGCCGCTGTTCGCGCGCGTGCTGGGGCCGGCCTTCGCCACCCTGGCCGCGCCGGTGCAGGTGCTGCATGCCGCGCCGTTGCCTTGCCGCTACGTGGGGCAGGCGCGCATCGTGAGAGGGCGGCACTGGCTGGTGCCGCTGCTGGCCGCGTTGGCGCGGTTGCCGAAGGACGGTGACGCGCTGCCCACCGAAGTGGCGTTCAGCGCGCACGGGCAGGGCGAACGCTGGGCGCGACGATTCGGTCGCTGGCCGATGGTGTCGCGGCTGTGGGTACACGAGGGATACCTGCGCGAGCAGCTGGGGGCGGTGCGCTTCGAGTTCGACCTGCAGGCCCGCGACGGTGGCATCGACTGGTCGGTGCGGCGGGTCTGGGCGTTCGGGCTGCTGCCGCTGCCCAAGCGCTGGTTCGGCGGCGTGCGATGTCGCGAAGCGTGGCACGGCCAGCGCTACACTTTCCTGGTCGATGTGACCTTGCCCTGGGCCGGAGCCCTGATCCGCTATGAAGGCTGGCTCGAACCGCAGTGATTCCGCCGCCGAGGCCGGCAGCGCGGTGATCGTGTTCGATGGCGTGTGCGCGCTGTGCAACCGCTGGGTGCGCTTCCTGCTGCGTTTCGACCGCAAGGGCTGCTACCGCTTTGCGGCGATGCAGGGTGCGCAGGGCAGCGCGCTGTTGCGCGCGCACGGGCTGGACCCGCAGGACCCGATGTCGTTCCTGTTGCTGGACGCGCAAGGGGCCTGGACCGATACCGATGCGATCCTGCGGGTGCTGGCGGGGCTGGGCGGCGCCTGGCGTCTGAGTGGTGCATTGCGCGTGCTGCCGCGCAGCTGGCGTGATGCCGCGTACCGCGCGCTGGCCCGCAACCGCTACCGCTGGTTCGGGCGGCATGACGCCTGTTACCTGCCCGCACCGGAGCAGGCCGCGCGGTTCCTGGATTGACCGCCGGCCTTCTGTAGAGTCGAGCCATGCTCGACTGGGGTTTTTTTTCCCTGCCGATAGCAGTCGAGCATGGCTCGACTCTACAAGAGCCAGTCGAGCAGGCTCGACGCTACAGGCGCGGCCTCGTCAACCCTCCAGCGCGTCCAGGTAGCTGCGTCGCCAGTGGTTGATGTCGTAGGTGCGCAGGTGCTCCATCATCGCGTGCCAGCGTTCCTTGCGCCTGCGCAGTGACATCGTTGCCGCGGTGGCGATGGCGTCGGCCACGCCGTCCAGATCATGCGGGTTCACCAGCAGCGCCTGCTTCAGCTCGTCGGCGGCGCCGGCCAGCAGCGACAGCACGAGCACGCCGGGGTCTTCCGGGTCCTGCGAGGCCACGTACTCCTTGGCCACCAGGTTCATGCCATCGCGCAGCGGCGTGACCAGGCCCACTGCCGCCGCACGGTAGAAGCCGGTCAGCGTGGCATGGGTGAAGTTCTGGTTGACGTAGCGCAGCGGTGTCCAGTCGGGAGCGGCGTGGCCGCCATTGATGTGCCCGGCGATCTGTTCCAGCTGGCTGCGCAGCTGCCGGTACTCGGTGACATCGCCGCGCGAGACCGGGGCGATCTGCAGGTAGGTCAGCGAGCCGTGCTGGTCCGGATGCCGCTCCAGGTAGCGCTCGAAGCCGAGGAAGCGCTCGGGTAGGCCCTTGGAATAGTCCAGACGATCCACGCCGATGGCCAACTGGCGGTCGCGCAGGCTGGCGCGCAGGTTCTTTACGGCGGCCTTGGTGGCAGCGGTGCCGGCCTGGCGTGCGATCAGCTCGGTGTCGATGCCGATCGGGAACGCCGCCGCACGGAAGCGGCGCCCGCCCGGTGCTTCCAGCTCGCCGTTGTCGAGTACGCGGCCTCCGCCGAACAGGCGCAGGTAGGTCTGGAAGCGATCGGCGTCGCGCTGGGTCTGGAAGCCGACCAGGTCGTAGGCATACAGCGCGGAGAACAACCGCAGATGGTCCGGCATCGCCTGCAGCAGGTCGGCCGAGGGCATCGGGATATGCAGGAAGAAGCCAATGCGGCAGCCGATGCCACGCTCGCGCAGCAGCGCACCGAGCGGGATCAGGTGGTAGTCGTGGATCCAGACGATGTCGTCCTCGCGCAGCAGTGGCGCGAGCTTGTCGGCGAACAGCGCATTGACCTTGTGATAGGTCTCGCGGGTGCCGCGATCGTAATCGACCAGGTCCAGGCGGAAGTGCAGCAACGGCCAGAGCGTGCGGTTGGCGAAACCGTTGTAGTAGCCATCGACCTCGCGCTTGCTCAGGTCCAGGGTGACGAATTCGATATCGCCATCCTTCTGCGTGTGCAGCGTGCCGCTACCCTCGCGCACGCTCTTGCCGCTCCAGCCGAACCACATGCCGCCGCGTTCCTTCAACGCGGCCAGCAGGCCCACCGCCAGGCCGCCTGCACGGTTCTCGCCCGGTACGGCCACACGGTTTGAAACCACCACCAGACGACTCACGATGCCTCCTGCCAGGACCGCGACAGGCGCATCGCGGCGGTGATCAGGCCGACATGCGAATAGGTCTGCGGGAAATTGCCCCAGGCCTCGCCGCTGTCGAAGGCCAGATCCTCCGACAGCAGGCCCAGGTGGTTGCGCTGTTTCAGCAGCAGCTCAAACATCCCGCGCGCTTCGTCCATGCGCCCGATCGCTGCCAGCGCATCGATGTACCAGAAGGTGCAGATGGTGAAGCTGGTTTCCGGCTCACCGAAGTCATCCGGTGCGACATAGCGGTACAGCGAATTGCCATGCTTGAGGTCGCGGCCGATGGCGTCGACGGTGGCCACGAAGCGGGCATCCAGCGCATCGATGAAGCCGATGTCGGCCAGCAGCAGCAACGAGGCGTCCAGCCGATGACCACCGAAGGTGTCGGTGAAGTGGCCCAGCGCCTCGCTCCAGGACTCGGCCATGATGCGCGCATGGATGGTGTCGGCACGCTCGCGCCAGTAGTGGGCACGATCATCGCGCTTCAGGCGTACGGCGATCTTGCACAGGCGGTCGCAGGCGGCCCAGCACATCGCGCTGGTGTAGGTGTGCACTTCGGTGCGGCCGCGGAACTCCCACAGGCCGGCATCAGGCACGTCGTGCAGGGCGAACGCCTGTTCACCCAAGGGTTCCAGGCGGGCGAAGGTGTGCGCATCGCCCGGGTCCTGCAGGCGGCGGTCAAAGAACAACTGGGTGGACGCCAGCACCACGCTGCCGTAGACATCGTGCTGGCGCTGCACCCAGGCCAGGTTGCCGCGCCGCACCGGGCCCATGCCGCGGTAGCCGGACAGGCTCGGTACTTCGTCTTCGTCCAGCTTGGCCTCGAAGCCGATGCCGTACAACGGCTGCAGCGTGCCGTCGGTGGTGGCCAGGTTGAAGATGTAGCCGAGGAACTGTTCCATTGTGCGCGTGGCGCCGAGGCGGTTCAGCGCACGCACCACGAACGCCGCATCGCGCAGCCAGCAATAGCGGTAGTCCCAGTTGCGCACGCTGCCGGGGGCTTCCGGTATGGAGGTGGTCATCGCCGCGATGATCGCGCCGCTGTCCTCGTACTGGCACAGTTTCAACGTGATCGCACTGCGGATCACCGCGTCCTGCCATTCCAGCGGAATGGACAGGTAGCGCACCCATTCGCGCCAGTAGTCGCGGGTGCGCTGGAAGGCTTCCTGCACGTAGCCACTGATCGAGCGGTTGAGCGATTCATCCACGCCCAGGATCAGGTGGATGGGATGGTTGAGCACGAACGGCAGGCCATCGCGGATGAAGCGCACCGGCACATCGGTGGTCAGCCGCAGCACGTGCTCGGGCAGGATCCAGCGCACATGGTTGCTGCCCCAGGTGGACTCGGGCACGCGCGCGCCCCAGTCCGCCAGCGGACGTGCACGCACGGTGATGCGGGGGCTGCCGGCCAGCGGGCGCACCTGGCGGATCAGGCTGACCGGGCGGTAGAAGCGGTCGTTCTGGCGCCAGCGCGGCGCGAAATCGAGGATTTCCAGTTCACCACCGTGCGCGTCGCGCAGCACGGTGCGCAGGATCGCGGTGTTGGTCAGGTATTCCTGCTCGCTGCTCGCGAAGTCCTCAAGCTCGATGGCGAAGTCGCCACCGGTCTGCTGGTTGGGGCCGAGCAGGGCACAGAAGGTGGGGTCGCCGTCGAAGGTGGGCAGGCAGCTCCAGACAACGCGGGCACGTTTGTCGACCAGGGCGCCGAAGCTGCCGTTGCCGACCACGCCCAGATCAAGATCGGGTTGGGTCATCACGCGGTACATCTCGGTTGCGGCCGTGGGGGCCGGGTCAATAGGCATTCTCACGCAGCCAGGCGTGCACGCTGCGTATGTCGGGCAACGCGAATACCGCTTTGCTGGGTTCCCGTTCGCCCACCAGCACGCTCCAGCCATGCTGGCTGTTGGCGGCGTCGAAGCCGAACTCATCGGTGAGGTCGTCGCCGAGGAACACCGGCAGGCGGCCGCGGAACGGCAGGTACTGCATCATCCGCCGCACGGCGCGGCCCTTGTCGGTGCCAACCGGCACGAATTCGACCACATGGTCGCCGGGCTGCAGGCGGTAGCTGGCACGGCCGCGCACATGGCGGTCGGCGAAGGCGCGGACATCACTCGCCGCGTGCGGCGCGCCTCGCCAATGCAGGGCCAGACCGACGCCCTTGTCTTCCACCAGCACGCCGGGATGGCCGTGGGCGAAGCGCATCGCCTGCTGGTGCAGCGCGTGCAGCCACTCGGCGGTGTCGTCGTCGTGTTCGTCGCGCAGTACACGACCATCCTGGCCACGCAGTTCATGGCCGTGCAGGCCGGCGGCAGGCAATTGCAGGGGAGCGAACAGTTGATCCAGCTGTTCAAGCGGGCGACCACTGACCAGTGCCACGGCACCTTCCAGGCGGTCGCTGATGCGGCCGATGGCTTCACGCACATCCGGCAGCAGCTGCACGGCATCCGGGCGTGCAGCGAATTCGATCAGAGTGCCGTCGACATCGAGGAACAACGCACAGGCGTCATCCAGCAATGGCGGTGGCGGACGCAGGGGGAGCGGTTCAGCCATGACGCCCAGCTTGCCAGCGTGGGCGTGTACGTGGGGTCGAGGGCAGGCTACGAATCAGGGTAGTGCCGGCCGCTGGCCGGCAACCTCAGGGTGCATCCATGGACCGTGACGTTGCCGGCCAGCGGCCGGCACTACCGTACGGGTGAATCAGAACGTATAGCGGACACGGCCGTAGTAATACGCGCCGTTGCTGCCGATCGGCGACAGTACGTCGTACGGCAGGTTGCCGAAGTAGTGGATATCGCTGTTGGATCGATCCGGGTAGTTGTCGGTCAGGTTCTGCCCGCCGATGGCCACGCTCCACTGCGGCGTGATGCGGTACTCGACTTCCGCATCCAGCTGCCACTCGGCCTGGTAGGTCTGGCGCGGGATGTAGCCATCACCGAAGTTGAACACGCGTGTGGCGCTGCCATAGCGGTTCACGCGGGTGCTCAGCGACCAGTGGTCGTTGCTCCATGCGGCCGAGAAGCTGCCGCGCGTGCGCGGCGTGGCATCGGTGAGGGTGTTGGTCTCTTCGATGCCGAACAGCACGTAGTCCGGGTTCAGCGCGCGCAGCTGCGCCGGCGTGGCCAGCACGTTCTTCAGCGTGGTCTTGGTGTACGCATAGGTGCCGGTCAGCAGCAGCTGGCCATCGCCCAGCGACTGGCGCCAGTTGGTGACCAGCTCGGCGCCGCGGGTGCGGGTATCGGCGGCATTGACGAAGAAGCTGGCGCTCTGCAGGCCGCTGACGCCGTAGTTGGCCGCCACGTAGTCGGTCAGCGCATCGCCGGTGATGCTCTCCGACAGCGCGATGCGGTCGTCGATGTCGATCTGGAAGAAGTCCAGCGACAGGTCGAAGTGCTCACCGATGCGGCTGGTGAAGCCCAGCGAGGTATTGATCGACTTTTCCGGCTTCAGGTTCTGCGCACCCAGGCCACGTGCGATCGGATTGTTGACCGACAACAGGCGGCCCTGCACCAGCTGGCCGCCAGCGTTGTAGCCGGTTGAAGTGGATTCGTAGCCGATCTGTGCCAGCGACGGCGCACGGAAGTTGTTGGAGATGGCGCCGCGCAACGCGAACGCCGGGGTGAACTCATAGCGCAGGCCGAGCTTGCCGGTCAGTTCACCGCCGAAGTCGTCGTTGTGCTCGTAGCGCGCGGCCAGATCGGTGGAGAACTTCTCGCCGAACTGGCTGGACAGGCTGGCGTAGGCGCTGGCCACATCGCGCGACAGGCGCGCCGCATCCTGCGGGGTCAGGCCGCCACCGGCCTGCGAGCCGGTCGGGCGATCGGTGTAGGGGCCGGCGGCGTAGCTGGCCGGGTCGCCGGGACGGGTCTGGTAGCGCTCGTGGCGTGCTTCCACGCCCAGGCCCAGGGTGTGGCTGATGCTGTCGCTCTGGGTGAACACACGACTCAGGTCGAGGTTGCCCACGGTCTGTGCGTATTCGTAGTCGGCGGTCTTGAAGCGGGTCGGGCTGGTCGGGCCCAGCGACGCGTTGAGCGAATCACGCAGGCGGTAGGTGAAGTCGTTCTGGCCGTAATCCAGGCTGCCGTCGTAGCTCCACTCGCCCCACTGGCCGCGCACGCCGGCCACCGCCTGCACGTCGCGGTTCTCGCCTTCGGAGATCGGCCGGTAACCGTTCGGATACACCTGCTTCCAGTTGGCATCGCCATCGGGATAGCGGAAGTAGTTCGCGCCTTCGGTATCGCGCTGGTTGAAGGTGCCGAACGCGTAGAACGTCGACGTCTGGCCCACCGGAATCTCGGTATTCAGCCACAGGTTGATGTCCTTGCTCTTGCCATCGCCCAGCACGTAGTTGCGCTTGCCCTGCAGCGCCAGGTTGCCCGGGGTCTGGTCCCACGGCGGAATCTGGTCGAAGCCGGCGCGGTTGGTGCCGTTGCGGTGCTTGTATTCCAGGCCGACGCGCAGGAAGCCGCCGTCCTCGCCCAGCGAGGTGCCGACCTTGGCGCTGATGTTGCCGGTCTGGCCGTCGGTGAGGGTGCGGCCGATCGGCTTGAGGTCGGTGTGGTTGGCACCGTAGCTGGCCTCGATCTCGCCGCCGTCACCGCCGTTGTCGAGGATCACGTTGATCACGCCGGCCACGGCGTCCGATCCGTACAGCGCACCGGCGCCGTCGCGCAGCACTTCGATGCGCTTGATCGCGCTGACCGGGATCGAATTGAAGTCGACCGGCGTGGTGCCCTTGCCGATCTTGCTGTCGGTGTTGACCAGCGCGGTGTGGTGGCGACGCTTGCCATTGACCAGTACCAGCACCTGGTCCGGCGACAGGCCACGCAGCTGAGCGGCGCGCACGTGGTCGGCGCCGCCTGAGTTGGACTGGCGCGGGAAATTGAACGATGGCAGCAGCGCCTGCAGCGCACTGCCCAGTTCCCCGTTGACCACGCCGGCCTTGCGGATGTCCTCGGCGGTCAGCACATCCACTGGCGAGGTGGATTCGAGCACGGTGCGGTCAGCCGCACGGGTGCCGGTGACGATCACGGTGTCGAGGTTGGTGGCGTCCTGGGCCAGGGCCGGGACGGCGGCGGAGGAAAGCGCGAGGGCGATGGCGAGGCCGAGCGGCGACGCGGGCAGGCGGACGGACATGGGGGCTCCAGCAACTACGACGACGGGGAAGGGGGAGATGGTTTCACTTACATCCATCCGGATGAAGCGATATATTATCTTCGCGTGATGACCGGTGCCGATGCAAGCCCCTGCCGGTCCGGCATGAGCTGATGCCCGGTTGGCATCAGCACGCCGGGCCAGTGGCGCTGTACGCTGCCGGCTCGCCTTGTCCCCCTTCCCCGGAGCTGTACCGATGAAACACCTTGGCCTCGTCTTCGCCGTGCTGCTGGCCACCAGTGGCTGCGCCAGCCTGTCCTCGCAGGCGCCCAGCGCCTATGCCACGGCCACCACCGCCGAACTGAAGGGCGATGCCGCACGGCCGTCCGCCGGCCACGGCTGGGTGCGCAGCGAGCTGTACTTCGGCGTGGGCGAAGAGCAGGGTGCCGGCAACCGTCCGCAGGCCGACACCATCAGCGAGACGCAGTGGCGCACCTTCCTGGACAAGGAAGTGACCCCGCGCTTCCCGGATGGCCTGACCGTATTCGATGCCTACGGCCAGTGGCTGTTCCGCGGTGATGCCTCGCCCAACCGCCTGCGCACCAAGGTGCTGGTGGTGCTGCACGAGGACACCCCGCAGCGCCGTGCTGATATCGAAGCGATCCGCCTGGCGTGGAAGCAGCAGACCAAGCATCAATCGGTGCTGTGGTCGCGGCAGCCGGTCGAGGTATCGTTCTGAGGTGAAGGTGCCGCCGCGGTGCCGCAGGGAGCAGTGATGAACTACAGGGAATGCCTGCTGGGCCTGGTGTTGGCCGGCGTGCTGGCACCGACGGCGCAGGCGCGTGGGGACGACAGCGAGACGCTGCGGTTCCAGGTGGCCGCTCACGTGCAGGCGCACGCCGATCCCCAGCAGGACGGCAGCATCGCGGTGCAGCTGTCACCGTCGGGCAAGCGCCAGACGCTTGAGGGCGCGGCCGATGCCGATGGCAATTCGCAATGGTCGCTGGAAGACGTCGATTTCGATGGCTACCCGGAACTGGTTGCGCGTGCATCGGTGGGCATGGTCAACGAGGCGGTGGCGGTGTATCGCTTCGATCCGGCCAGTGCTGGGTTCCGCGCGCTGCAGGCGGACACCCATGGCAAGGACAGCTGCGGTGACCTGATGGGGTTGAGCGTGGATGCTGCCACTCGAACCCTGACCAGCAGCTGCCGCAGTGGCCCGATGTGGTACGCCGACCAGTACCGGTTCTCGGGCGCGACGCTCTACCTCTACCGCAGCGAGAGTGTGCTGATGCTGGGCGACACGGTGAACGCTGCGTTGCAATGGGAACAGACCGACGAGCAGGGTCCGCTGGCGGTCTGGCGCACCTATGATCCCGCCGGTCGCGTGCTGGAGACCGCCATCGCCGATGGCCTGGGCGCACCGCCCGACGGGCCGCTACGTGGCCAGCAGGCCACCGTGGTGCCAGCGCGCCTGTTCCTGTTCGATCGGCCCGGCGCATCCAGCACCAAACGCTACCTGGTGCAGGGCGACCATGTGGAGATGCTGGATGAGCAGGATGGCTGGATGAAGCTGCGCTACCGCAATCCGAAGCTGGGCGCGGTGGAAGGTTGGATCAACGTCAACGATTGAAGAAAAAAGGGGACGGAGGGAATTAAGTCGTTTGCGGCACATACGACTTAATTCCCTCCGTCCCCTTTTTTTGCGGTGGCATCACTTCATCGGGTCTAGCCTCGGATGTTCCCCCGTTCGAGGATGTATCCGATGAGCAAGCGCGTGGCCGAAATCGTGGTGGACGCCCTGCAGCAGGCCGGTGTCCGCCGTTGCTACGGCATCGTGGGCGATACGCTCAACCATGTGACCGATGCGATGCATGGCAGTGACATCGCCTGGGTGCACGTACGGCATGAGGAAGTGGCCGCATTCGCCGCCGGTGCCGATTCGCTGGTAAGTGGCGAGCTGACCGCCTGTGCCGGTTCGTGCGGGCCCGGCAGCCTGCATTTCATCAATGGCGTGTTCGAGAGCAACCGCAACCGCGCGCCGATGGTGCTGATCGCCAGCCAGGTGGTGACCAGTGAGCTGGGCATGGAATTCCCGCAGGAAGTGGACTTCAAGGCGGTGTACGCCAGTTGTTCGGTGTTCTGCGAGCAGGTGCACAGTGCCGAGCAGGCGCGACGTGTGGTCACGCTGGCCTGCCAGGCGGCGATCAGCCGCCGTGGCGTAGCGGTGGTGATCCTGCCCGCCGATATCAGCCAGGCCGAGGTGAAGCACGATGTGCCGTTCTCCGTGCATTACACCCAACCGGTGCTGCGCCCGTCGGATGCCGAGCTGCAGCGCATCGCTGAACTGTTGGGGCAGGGCAAGCGCATTGGCATCTATGCCGGCGCCGGCTGCCAGGGCGCACACGTGCAGCTGTTGGAACTTGCGCGCAGGTTGCAGGCACCGGTTGCGCACACCTCGCGTGCCAAGGACTTCGTCGAGCCGGACAACCCGTACAACATGGGCATGACCGGCATCTTCGGCATCGAATCCGGCTTCCACACGCTGATGGAATGCGACACGCTGCTGCTGCTCGGCGCCGACTTCGCCTGGGGCCAGTTCTACCCCGACAAGGCGACTATCATCCAGGTCGACCGCGATGGCAGTCATCTCGGCCGCCGCCATCCGGTGAGCCTCGGCGTGGTCGGCGATATCGCACCGACGCTGGACGCCTTGCTGCCGATGTTGCCGCCGCGCGAGGACAGCAGCTTCCTGGACGAATGCATCGAGCGCCGTGACAAGGCGCTGAAGAAGCGCGAGCAGGAAGAACAGCCGGGCGAAGGTGAGTTGATCCACCCGCAGCACCTGACCGCGCTCCTGTCGAAACATGCCACCGATGATGCGCTGTTCACCGCCGACGGTGGCTCGCCGATGGTGTGGGTGTTGCGTCACATCCGTGTCAACGGACGCCGCCGCACGCTGACCAGCCTGCTGCACGGCACGATGGCCAATGCGATGCCGCAGGCACTCGGCCTGCAGAAGGCGTTCCCCGACCGCCAGGTGATCTCGCTGTCCGGTGACGGTGGTCTGGCGATGCTGTTGGGCGACCTGCTGACGGCGGTACAGGAGAATCTGCCGATCAAGGTGGTGGTGTTCAACAACGGCTCGCTGAATTTCGTCGAGCTGGAGCAGAAGGTGGAAGGCCTGCTGGACAACTACACCGACCTGAAGAACCCGGACTTCGGCCGTCTGGCCGAGGTGATCGGCTTCCATGGCCGCACGGTCACCCGCAGCGAGGACCTGGAGGAGGCGGTGCAGGACTTCCTGGCGCAGCGCGGCCCGGCGCTGTTGGATGTGCATACCAGCCGCGCTGAACTGGTGATGCCGCCGCAGATCGAGGCCAAGCAGGTGGCCGGTACCGCGTTGTACGCAGCCAAGGCGGTGTTGAACGGCCGCTTCGACGACGTGAAGCATCTGCTGGTGGACAACTTCCTGAAGAAGTAGGGGGTTGGTCGATGCAGGGCTGCGCCCTGCACCCGCTACGAGCCGGAGGCAGAGCAGAAGCGGGTTTGCTGAGGGATGGCGGGGTGGGTCCGGTTGCGGGGGACGCTGCAAGTACATCCATGTAAGCTCGGTCGCCGCATCCATGCGGCTCACGCCCCCGCAACCGGACCCACCCCGCCTTCGACAGATCATCGCGATCTGCCGGTAGATCCACGCCATGCGTGGATAACGCAAGAATGATCGAAATGATCTTCTGTAGAGCCGAGCCATGCTCGGCTCAGAGGCTTCGCGTACAGCAGCCGAGCATGGGTTCGGCTCTACAACGAGCGCCTGCCTTTGCTTTTGAACTTTTGATTCTCTTCCGTGGTTGGCACCCGCAGGAAACTGTCAGGGGCCGGTCGGGATGGGCTGCGCAGGACCGTTGGCGCCATGGATGGCGCCATCGAGCCCCCAGGGATGGGTTTACGGCGTGTCCTGCGCAGCCCATCCCGACCGGCCCACTCCGATAAAGCTGCTTTTGACGACCCACCCCCAGCCACGAGGGGCTCCGCCGTTGGCTGGAACCCATCATTCCACGACGGAATTGGCGCGCCGGCCCCGCTGGGCCTACCATCGGCGGTCCCCACCCCCACCACCCCTTCCATGTCCGCTCCCGCTTCCGCCGCGCCGCGTCGCTGGTTCGTCGCCGGCGACTTCAACGGCTTCTTCGGCCTGGTCGTCGACAACCTCTCCATCCTCGGCTTCATCGCCATGGCCCTGGTCGGGATCTTCCAGTTCCCCGCCGACGTGGTGTTCGGCCGCATGTTCCCCGGCACCGCCTTCGGCGTGCTGGTCGGCAACCTGCTGTACACCCTGATGGCGCGCCGGCTGGCTGCGCGTACCGGCCGCGACGATGTCACCGCCATGCCGCTGGGCCTGGATGCACCCACCAGCATCGGCATGGCGCTGCTGGTGCTCGGCCCGGCCTTCATCGCCTTCAAGCAGCAGGGCATGGACCCGCATGCTGCGGGCATCGCCACCTGGCAGCTGGGCATGGCCGCGCTGGTCATCATGGGCGTGCTCAAGTTCGTGCTGTCGTTCTTCGGCGAGGCGGTCACCCGCGCGCTGCCGCGGGCTGCGCTGCTGGGTTCCATCGCGGGTATCGCGCTGGTGCTGATGGGCCTGCTACCGCTGCTGGAAACGCTGCGCTCGCCGCTGGTCGGCTTCACCACCCTGGGCCTGCTGCTGTACGTGCTGATTGCCAAGGGCAAGCTGCCGGTGCGTGGCCCCGGCGTGCTGCTGGCCTTCGTGTTCGGTACCGTGCTGTATTACGGCCTCGGTATCGCCGGGCTGGGCGCACCGGGCTTCCATGTGCCGGCGTGGGTGCCGCCGCAGGTGGTGCTGCCGCTGCCGACGCTGGGCTTCCTCGAAGGCCTGCCCACGGCGATGACCTACCTGCCGCTGCTGCTGCCGTTCGGCCTGCTGATGGTGGTCGGTGGCATCAACGTGTCCGAAAGCGCACGCGCCGCTGGTGATGACTACCGCACCCGCGACATCCTGCTGGTGGAAGCGGTGGCTACGCTGGTGGCCGGTGTCTGCGGCGGCGTGGCGCAGACCACACCGTACATCGGCCAGCCGGCCTACAAGCACATGGGCGCGCGCAGCGGCTACACGCTGCTGACCGGCCTGTTTGTCGGCATCGGCGGCATGCTGGGCATCATCTCCGGGCTGGTGCAGTGGCTGCCGCTGGCGGTGCTGGCACCGATCATCGTGTACGTGGCCATCGATATCACCACCCAGGCCTTCCAGGCCACGCCGCGTCACCATACCGGCGCGATGGTGTTCGGTTTCCTGCCGTCGGTGGCCTACCTGCTGGCGATCAAGGCGCCGGGCTGGATCGCACCGGACCAGCTGCCGCAGCTGCTGACCAAGCTCGACGGCCACGGCCTGCCCGAGCTGGCGGTGATCTTCACCCTTGGCAACGGCTTCATCATCACGTCGATGCTGTGGATCTCGGCGGTGGCGGCCATGGTCGATGGACGCCTGCGCCGCGCCTGCGGCTTTCTGCTGGTGGCCGCCGTGCTGACCTTGTTCGGCCTGATCCACTCGGTGGACCCGCGCGGTGGCATCTACCTGCCGTGGGACCTGGACGGACTGGCGCGCATCATCAGCTGGCAGTTTGCCGGCGCGTACGTGGCTTTGGCAGTGCTGCTGGGCCTGCTGTCGCTGCAGAAGCAGGCGGTGAAGCCGCTGGCTGAAAACAGCTGACCCCAGAGTAGTGCGGGCCGCTGGCCGGCATCCTCATGGACCTCGGACGCAGTGTGCAGCTGCCGGCCAGCGGCCGGCACTACCGCTCCCCATCCAGCTCGGGATAGTGGCGGAAGATGCCGTTGGTGTTGAACGGCAACCGCCGTTCCGAGCCCAGATAGGCGGCGATGTTCGGCCGCTTCGCCACCCGCTCCTGCAGCGCACGCAGCAGGGGCAGGGTCGGCACCAGTGCCTGCATGCGGCGCGGGAACATGTAGTCCAGCCCGCTCAGCAGCTGGAACAGCGACAGATCCACATACGAGTGCTCGCGCAGTGCATGACGGCCACCGTTGGCGGCCAGCACCTGCTCGAAGTAGCCGAGGAACTTCGGCAGCCGTTCGCTGCGCAGCGACGCAGCACGTGCCTTGGCCTCGGTCTTCTGCTCTTCGTAGTACTTCGATGCGGCAATCGGATGATGGGTGTCATGCACCTCGGTCACCAGATCAGCGATGGTCAGCTGCAGTTGCAGCGCCTGTATCCGCCGCGAGGCCGCCTGCGGCACCAGGTCCAGCGTCGGGCCCAGGAAATCCAGGATTGCCGCGACCTGCGCGATGACCTGGCGACCGGCCTTCAGGAACGGCGGCGCGAAGGGCTGTGCACCTTCACTGCTGCCATCGAGAAACGCCTGCATCACTGCATCGCCGTGCACCCGCGCCATGTCGATGTAGTCGGCACCGGCATCTTCCAGCGCCAGCCGCACGAACTCGCCACGGCCCTGGATGCCGGTCCAGTAATACAGCGCGTACTGCATGGCGGTGTCTCCACAGGACAAGGACACATAGCCTCGCGCGGGCAGTGCAAAGCAGACGTGAGCGTGAAAGACGGGTGCCTCAACCCGAACGGCAGCGGAACAAGCGGGGAACCGGCTGGAATCAGCGGGGTCACACCTTGTCCATGCAGGTGAAACGATGAGGGACTGCATCATGCAGAGTGGAAAGGCGGTATGGCCCTGGGTGTTGGGCGTGGTGGTGGTCGGTGGCGCGGGCGGTTGGCTGTTCCGCGACCAGCTGAAGAGCCTGGCGGACGGTGTCTCGGTGCCGGTGCAATCAACCCCCGCCAGTACCGGTGCACCACCACAACCGAAGGCGGCCGCAGAGCCCGCGCCAGCACCACCCCCGATCAAGCATCCGCTGGATGCCGAGGCTGCGGCCGACCCGGCGTTGCCCAGGCTGGCTGACAGCGATGCCGCGGCCTGGGGCGCACTGAGCCAGTTGTTCCAGGGCGAGGGGCCGCTGACCCTGTTGCTGCGCGACCACCTGATCCAACGCCTGGTCACCCAGGTCGACAATCTGGACAAGCCCAGCGTGCCGCCGACCGCGCTGGCCGCGCGGCCGCTGCCGGGCAACCTGCAGGTGGAGCCAGGCGAAGGCGGTGAACACATCGCCGTCAGCAACGCGGCGCGCTATGCGCCCTACGTGCAGGCCTTCACCGCGCTGGACCCGGCGGCAACGGCGACAACCTACAAGCGCTTCTATCCGTTGATCCAGCAGGCTTACGTCGACCTGGGCCGGCCCGAGGGCTACTTCAACGATCGTCTGGTCACGGTGATCGACCACCTGCTGGAGACCCCGGAACTGGCCCAGGCGCCGCAGGTGGCACGCGATGAACGCGGCCGCTATCGCTTCGTCGATCCCACCCTGCAGTCGAGGTCCATCGGCCAGAAGGCCCTGCTGCGCATGGATGTGGCGCAGGCAAGGGCGGTCAAGCAGCAGCTGCGGGCGATCCGCAGCGCGATCACCCGCTGAGCCCGTCCACCGCGCAGAACTGATCGGGATCAACGCGCCGACCACACCCGTTCCGGCATGCTGGCCGCAGGCTGACTGGCCTCGGGGTGCAGTCGCAGTCACCCTTGAAACGGGGTGGGGCAACCGCATCTTTCCAGCATCGCCGGCGCGGGCCGGCCCTGATGACCGATGAGGTTTCGCAATGCGGATGGACAAGCTCACCTCGCGTTTCCAGCAGGCGCTGGCAGACGCACAGTCGCTGGCCGTAGGCCGCGACAACAGCATCATCGAACCGGTTCACCTGTTCAGCGCGTTGCTGGACCAGCAGGGCGGCAGCACGCGCCCGCTGCTGGCCCAGGCGGGGGTGAACGTGCCGGTCCTGCGCGAGCGCCTGACCGAGGCGCTGGATGCACTGCCCAAGGTGTCCGGCCAGGCCGGCAACGTCTCGATGGGCAATGACCTGGGGCGTCTGCTGAACCAGACTGACAAGCTGGCCCAGCAGAACGGCGATGCTTTCATCGCCAGCGAGTGGTTCGTGCTGGCGGCGCTGGAAGACAGTGGCACGCTGGGCATGGCGCTGCGCGCCGCCGGTGCCGACAAGACCCGCCTGCAGGCCGCGATCGACAAGCTGCGTGGCGGCGAGAACGTGCAGTCGGAGAATGCCGAGGAACAGCGGCAGGCGCTGGAGAAGTACACCATCGACCTGACCGCGCGTGCCGAGAGCGGCAAGCTCGATCCGGTGATCGGCCGTGACGAGGAAATCCGCCGCACCATCCAGGTGCTGCAGCGCCGGACCAAGAACAACCCGGTGCTGATCGGCGAACCCGGCGTGGGCAAGACCGCGATCGTGGAAGGCCTGGCCCAGCGCATCATCAACGACGAAGTGCCCGAGGGCCTGCGCGGCAAGCGCGTGCTGTCGCTGGACATGGGCGCGCTGATTGCCGGGGCCAAGTTCCGCGGCGAATTCGAGGAGCGCCTCAAGGGCGTGCTCAACGACCTGGCCAAGAACGAGGGCCAGATCATCCTGTTCATCGACGAACTGCACACCATGGTCGGCGCCGGCAAGGCCGATGGCGCGATGGATGCCGGCAACATGCTGAAGCCGGCGCTGGCACGCGGTGAGCTGCATTGCATCGGCGCGACCACGCTGGACGAGTACCGCAAGTACATCGAGAAGGATGCCGCGCTGGAGCGCCGCTTCCAGAAGGTCTTCGTTGGTGAGCCGTCGGTGGAGGACACCATCGCCATCCTGCGCGGCCTGAAGGAAAAGTACGCGCTGCACCATGGCGTGGAGATCACCGACCCGGCCATCGTCGCCGCCGCCACGCTGTCCAACCGCTACATCACCGACCGCCAGCTGCCGGACAAGGCCATCGACCTGATGGACGAGGCCGCTTCGCGCCTGCGCATGGAGATCGACTCCAAGCCGGAGGAGCTGGACCGCCTGGAACGCCGGGTGATCCAACTGAAGATCCAGCGCGAGATGCTGAAGAAGGAAAAGGACGAGGCCTCGCGGCAGCGCCTGGCCGATCTGGAGAACGACATCGAGGCGCTGGAGCGCGAGTTCTCCGACCTCAATGAAATCTGGAAGTCGGAGAAGGCCGCGCTGCAGGGCGCGACCAAGATCAAGGAGCAGGTCGAGCAGGCCAAGCTGGAGCTGGAAGCCGCGCAGCGCCGCCAGGATTTCGCCAAGATGAGCGAGATCCAGTACGGCCTGCTGCCGCAGCTGGAAAAACAGCTGGCCGCCGCGCAGGAAGCCGAACACAGGGACTTCAAGCTGGTGCAGGACCGGGTCACCGACGAGGAGATCGCCGAGGTCGTGTCGCGCTGGACCGGCATTCCGGTCAACAAGATGCTCGAAGGTGAGCGCGACAAGCTGCTGCGGATGGAAGAGGTGCTGCACAACCGCGTGGTCGGCCAGGAGGAAGCGATCAAGGTCGTCTCCGATGCGGTGCGCCGTTCGCGTGCGGGCCTGTCCGATCCGAATCGCCCGGCCGGTTCGTTCCTGTTCCTCGGCCCGACCGGCGTCGGCAAGACCGAGCTGTGCAAGTCGCTGGCCGAGTTCCTGTTCGACAGTGCCGACGCGATGATCCGCATCGACATGAGCGAATTCATGGAGAAGCACAGCGTCGCCCGCCTGATCGGTGCGCCCCCGGGCTACGTCGGTTACGAAGAGGGTGGCTACCTGACCGAGGCCGTGCGTCGCCGTCCGTACTCGCTGATCCTGCTGGACGAAGTGGAGAAGGCGCATCCGGATGTGTTCAACATCCTGCTGCAGGTACTGGACGATGGCCGCCTGACCGATGGCCAGGGCCGCACCGTGGACTTCCGCAACACCGTCATCGTGATGACCTCGAACCTGGGTTCGCACCAGATCCAGGACATGAGCGCTGATGACAGCCCGGAGGCCTACACGCAGATGAAGGCGGCGGTGATGGGCGTGGTGCAGGCGCACTTCCGTCCGGAGTTCATCAACCGCCTGGACGATATCGTGGTGTTCCACCCGCTGGACAAGCAGCAGATCAAGCAGATCGCGCGCATCCAGATGCGTGGCCTGGAAAAGCGGCTGGCCGAGCGTGGCTTGAAGCTGGTGGTGTCCGATGCAGCGTTCGACCTGCTTGGCAACGTCGGTTTCGATCCGGTGTATGGCGCACGCCCGTTGAAGCGCGCGATCCAGGCGCAGCTGGAGAACCCGCTGGCGCAGAAGATCCTGTCCGGTGCCTTCGCCAACGGCGACACCATCGAAGTCGGCAACGACGGCGGCCACCTGGTGTTCGCCAAGGCGTGATTCACACGGGGCGCTGCCTGATCGCGGCGCCCCGTTTCCTGCGGAGTACGCCGGGCCATGCCCGGCGCCCACTCAGAAGCGGTGCGTGTAGCCGCTCATCAGGCCGAACTGGTTGGGCTTCTGCACGATCGGGCTGTCGGCGGCGTCGCCAAGCAGTCGCGTGCCCTCGGCCGAGATGTACCAGTTGCCGTTGCGGCCCACGCGGTGGCTCCATTTCAGGCCAAGACCGGCACTGACCAGGCCGGCTTTCGGCGTGTGCTGGGCAAAGCCGGTGCGCGCCGCCTGTTCCGGGCTGACGCCGTACCAGGTCTGCATGTAGCCACGGTTGCCGTAGTCGGTGGACACGCTGCCGCTGACCACGCCGCCGGCCAGGTCGAACAGCGGCATCGTCAGGTTCAGGTGGATCTGCTGGGTGGCCAGGCCGTTCTCGGCCTTGTCCTCGTCCTTGCGGGTGAACTGCCAGGCGCCACTCAGCACGGCTTCGCCCAGCGTATAACCAGCCGAGACGCCGACCAGGGGACGGGTATCGATATCACCCATGCCGCGCAGGAAATCCGAACCGCCGAGCAGGGAGTCCTTGTCCTTGCGGATGCCGCTGGCGCCGACGTAGGCCCGTACGCGGGTGTGCTCGCCGATGGAGGTGCCCCAGCCGATGCCACTGGTGCCAAGAAACCATCCCCCCGGCGAGGTGACATCGAAGGACAGCGATGGCGTCGCACGATAGTCCTCGCTGCCGCTGTAGCGCGGGGTCACGCCACCACCGGCGGCGACTTCGAAGGTCCAGTGATCATCCTTGGCATGGGCGATCGGCGCGGCGAACAGGGGCAGCAGGGCCAGGCAGAGCAGGGACGGGGAACGGTGACGCTGGGACATGGGCACTCTCGACAATGGGAGGAGTGCAGCACGCGCATCCGGCGTGTGCTGCAGGGTCGCCAGCGTGGCGATATGCCGGCGACCGATCCGTCCGCAGTTGTGCGGGAGTTGTAATCAACTGTAATCGCGCCCGTAGGCGTTCAGCTGGCAGCCAGCGGCCAGTGCATTTCCAGGCGCGCGCCGCCCAGCGTGGCGCGGCTGATGCGCAGCTCGCCGCCGTGGCGGGCTGCAATGCGGTTGACGATGGCCAGGCCCAGGCCGAAGCCGCCGGTATCGCGGCTGCGGCTGTCATCCAGGCGGGTGAACGGGCGCATCACTTTTTCGTGGTCGGCCTCGGCGATGCCCGGGCCGTCATCATCCACGCGCAGGCAGGCGCGGCCACCCACACCAACCAGTGAGACTTCGACCTGCGAATGCGCATGACGCAGTGCGTTGCCGACCAGGTTGCTCAGCGCCAGCTGCAGCAGCCGCGGTTCGGCATCCACCCGCGGCAACGCACTGGGCTGCACGCGCACGACAAGTCCGGTCCGTTCCGCGTCGCGTCGCGCATCGGCCAGGCAGTCCTGCAGCCAGTCATTGGCCTCGATGCGTTGCAGAGGCTCGCCGTCGCTGGGGTGTTCCAGGCGTTCATAGGCCAACAGTTCGCTGACCAGCCGGTTGAGTTCGGCCAGGTCGCCATGCAGGCCCTGGGCCAGCCGTGCGCGGCGATCGCGATCATCGCTGTCCTGCATCAGGTCCAGGCCGAAGGCCACGCGTGCGATGGGGGTACGCAGTTCGTGCGAGATCGCATGGGTCAGGTCGCGCTGGCGCTGCACCAGCTCGGCCACGCGTGCGGCCATGCGGTTGGAATGGTCGACGATGACCCGGATCTGCGAGCGCGGCGAGACCTGCGCGCGTGCCTGTAGATCGCCGGCGCCGATGCGGTCGGCATGCTCGCGCAGAGCGTCCAGATCGCGCCAGAGCAGGCGCACCCAGGCGTACAGGCACAGCCCGAACAGGGCCAGCATCACCGAATAGGCGATCAGGGTGAGATAGAGGGTCATCGACGGCTCGCCTGGCAGGTGCAGGCGCAGCCAGGGGCCATCGGGATGCAGTGGATCAAGCGGCGCCAGTACGATCTCGAACTTCTGCCGGGAGATGAGCCCGTTGCGCCGCAGCTGTTCCTGTTCGCCGGCCTCGAGGGCCGGCGCTGACGGCAGCAGTGCCAGTGCAATGCCATAGTGGGGTTGCCATTGCGCCAGCTGGTCCTGCTGGGCGGCGGAGTCCTTTCCGTCCAGCCCCTGCCGCAATGCATACAACTGGCCGCGCACCTGCTCTGCGAATACACGCTGCTGGAACGGCAGGTAGATGCGATCGAAGATCACGTTGATCAGCAGCAGGGTGATCAGGAAGCTCGCGCCGACCACCAGCCACAGGCGCAGGAACAGCCGCTTCATGCCGACCAGGACGAGGGATTGAACTGGTAGCCGCGGCCCCACACCGTCTTGATCCGCCGCGGTTCGCGCGCGTCATCCCCCAGCTTGCGGCGCAGCTTGCCGATGCTGACATCGACACTGCGGTCCAACCCGTCGAAGCCGATGCCGCGCACCGCCTGCAGGATCTGGTCACGCGAGAGGATCTGCCCCGGCTGGCTGGCCAGCAGCCACAGGATCTCGAATTCGGTGGTGCCCATGTCCACCGGCTGGCCGTGCAGGTGCACCTCGCGCTGCATGCGGTCGATCAGCAGCTCGCCGTGCATCAGGCGGCAGGGGGTGCCGGTGTTGCTGCTGCCATGGCGGCGGCGCAGCAGGGCGCGCAGGCGAGCCAGCAGCAGGCGCGGCTCGATCGGCTTGTGCACATAGTCGTCGGCGCCCGATTCCAGGCCGAGCACCTGCTCGATGTCGTCCTCGCAGGCCGTCAGCATCAGGATCGGCACATCGGAGAAGCTGCGGATCTGCCGGCACACGTCGATGCCGCCCAGGCCGGGCAGCATCAGGTCCAGCACCACCAGTTCCGGCGCGTGCTGGCGGCAGGCGGCACCGGCCAGGTCGCCACGGGCCACATGCTGCACGGCGAAGCCATGTTCGTGGAGATAGTCGCTGACCAGCTCTGCCAGGCGGCGGTCGTCCTCCACCAGCAGGACCGGGGTCGGCGTACCGCTGGCGGTGGGTGTCCAAGGGGATGGCTGCATGCGCGTTGGGCCTCCGTGCCCGGGCAGGGGCGCCCGGTGGCGAAGCCTAGCAATGGCCCATGACGGCTGCCTGAATCGTGGCCAACCTGATAACCGGTGGTACTGGCGTCATCGCCAGCGGCTCTCAGCGGATGCTCCCGGCTGGCCTATGGTGGCGGTTTCCCCGGATGGGGCCTGGTGCAATGAGCGACCCGCAGTGGCAACTGGAAACCCTGGCCGTGCACGGCGGCTACCGTCCCGACCCGACCACACGTGCGGTGGCGGTACCGATCTACCAGACCGTGGCCTATGCCTTCGATGACACCCAGCACGGTGCCGACCTGTTCGATCTGAAGGTGCCGGGCAACATCTACACGCGCATCATGAACCCCACCACCGACGTACTGGAGCAGCGCCTGGCCGCGCTGGAAGGCGGCATCGGTGCGCTGGCGCTGGCCTCGGGGCAGGCGGCCATCACCTATGCCATCCAGACCATCGCCGAGGCGGGCGACAACATCGTCGCCTCCAGTGCGCTGTATGGCGGCAGCCTCAACCTGCTGGCGCACACCCTGCCGCAGTACGGCATCCAGGCGCGCTTCGCCGACCCGGCCGATCCGTCCGCGTTCGCCGCGTTGATCGATGAACGCACGAAGGCCGTGTTCGTCGAATCGATCGGCAACCCGCGTGGCAACGTCACCGACATCGCCGCCATCGCCGAGGTCGCGCATGCCGCCGGCGTGCCGCTGATCGTCGACAACACGGTGGCCACCCCGTTCCTGCTGCGCCCGTTCGAGCACGGCGCCGACATCGTGGTGCATTCGCTGACCAAGTACCTTGGCGGCCACGGCAACAGCCTGGGCGGCGCGATCGTCGATTCCGGCCGCTTCGACTGGGCTGCACAACCCCAGCGCTTCGCGCGGCTCAACCAGCCCGACCCCAGCTACCACGGCGTGGTCTATACCGAAGCGCTGGGGCCAGCGGCCTACATCGGCCGCGCGCGGGTGGTGCCGCTGCGCAATACCGGCGCGGCGCTGTCACCGTTCAACGCGTTCCTGATCCTGCAGGGCATCGAGACCCTGGCGCTGCGCATGGAACGCATCAACGCCAACGCACTGGCCGTCGCGCAGTTCCTGAAGTCACACGCAAAGGTGGCCTGGGTGCGCTACGCCGGACTGGCCGACGACCCCGAGCACGCCGCCGCGCAGCGCTACCTGGGCGGGCACGGCTCGGGCGTACTGACCTTCGGCCTGCCGGGCGGCCGTGAAGCCGGCGCACGCTTCCTCGATGCACTGAAGCTGTTCACCCGCCTGGTCAACCTGGGCGACGCGAAGTCACTGGCCACCCATCCCGCCTCGACCACCCATCGCCAGCTGGACGCCGCCGAACTGGCCAAGGCCGGCGTCAGCGAAGACACGGTGCGGCTGTCGATCGGCATCGAGCACATCGGCGACCTGCGCGCCGACCTGGAACAGGCCCTGGCCGGCGCCTGATAGCCGCACGCTTGGTCGTCATCGCCACAGGCGATCACCACGCACGCCGCGATGCGCTACGGTGGAACTGCCTCTCCAAGGTGTGGCAACGTGGCGATCCAGATCCCCGGTCGATGCGGGTCGACCGGGGATTCTTTTGTTTCCGGGTCAGATCCGTTTTCCTGCGGAAAACGGATCTGACCCCATGCACCGCCGTGTCGACCAAGGTCGACACCTACCAACAGCCGCAGGAAATTGTCGAAGGCGGGGTGGGTCCGGTGGCGGGAGTGTCCGCGGCATGGATGCCGCGGCCAAGCCCCCATGGAAGGGTTTACGGCGTCTCCCGCCACCGGCCCCCCCCCGCCATCCCACGGAATGCCAGCTTTTGCTTTTGTCGTTGACGTTGCTTCAGCAGGTGCAGGGCTGCAAGCCCTGCCGCACCCACACCCCTCACACCACCGGAATACTGTGCTGTCCCAGCCCGCGATACGGCGGCGTGGACATCACCATCTCCGCCAGCGAGTACGCCAGCTCACGCTCGGCCATCACCGTGCCATCCGCACCGTGTTCCAGCAGATGCTTCACCTCCGCATCGCTGTGCGCACGCGCCAGCAGCGTCAGCTCCGGGTTGATCGCCCGCAGCTTGGCCAGCGCCTCACCGGCCTCCAGTGGCTGTGGAATCGCCAGCACCGCAATCTTCGCGCGCTCCGGATGGGCCTCGGCCAGCACCCGGTCGGCGGCAGCACTGCCACGGATCGCCGCCAGGCCCTTGGCGTGCGCCTGCTCGACATGTTCCTTGTTGTCATCGATCACCAGCACCGGCACGCCGCGATCGCGCAGCACCTGTGCCAGCTCGCTGCCGACCCGGCCGTAGCCGATCACGATCGCGTGCCCGTTCAGATCACGCGATGGGCCGATGGCCTCTTCCGGCTCGGCCGGCTGCGGCTGCTGTTCCTGCTTGGCCTGCCAACGGTCCAGCAGCCCGAATACCAGCGGGTTGAGCATGATCGACACCAGCGCACCGGCCAGTACCAGCGATTGGCCTTCCTTCGGCAGGATCTGCAGCGCCACGCCGAGGCCGGCGATGATGAAGGCGAATTCGCCGATCTGCGCCAGGCTGGCCGAGATGGTCAGCGCGGTGCTGGTCGGGTGGCCGAAGGCGCGCACGATGAAGAACGCCGCCGCCGACTTGCCGAACATGATGATCAGCACCGTGGCCAGCACCTGCCACGGGTGCTGGATGAGGATGTTCGGATCGAACAGCATGCCCACCGAGACGAAGAACAGCACCGCGAACGCATCGCGCAGCGGCAGTGAATCATGCGCGGCCTTGTGGCTCAGCTCCGATTCGTTGAGCAGCATGCCGGCGAAGAACGCGCCCAGCGCGAACGAGACGCCGAACAGCATCGCCGAGCCGAATGCCACGCCCAGCGCGATCGCCAGCACCGACAGGGTGAACAGCTCGCGCGAGCCGGTACCGGCGATGCGTTCGAGGATCCACGGAATGACCCGGCGCCCGACCACCAGCATCACCGCCACGAACAGGCCCAGCTGCACGAAGGTCCAGCCGATGTCGGCCAGCACGCTGCCCAGCGAGTGCGATTCCTTGGCCGCGTCGGGGCCGAAGACACCGGCCATCACCGGCATCATCACCAGCGCCAGCACACAGGCCAGGTCTTCCACGATCAGCCAGCCGACCGCGATCTTGCCGCGCATGGTTTCCAGCAGGCGGCGTTCCTCCATCGCCCGCAGCAGTACCACGGTACTGGCGGTGGCCAGCGAGAAACCGAAGATGACGCCATGGATGGCGGGCCAGCCCATCAGCGAGGCTACGCCCCAGCCGAGCAGGGTAGCGACCGCGATCTGGCCGATGGCACCGGGGATGGCGATGGCCTTGACCGCCATCAGGTCCTTCAGCGAGAAGTGCAGGCCGACGCCGAACATCAGCAGCATCACGCCCAGCTCGGCCAGCTGGTTGGCCAGCGCCTGGTCGGCAACGAAGCCGGGAGTGAACGGGCCTACGCAGATGCCAGCAACCAGGTAACCGACCAGGGGAGACAAGCGGAGCTTGTTGGCCAGTGCGCCGAAGATGAAGGCGAGCCCGAGGCCAACGGCAACGATGTTGATCAGGTCGGTGTCATGGTGCATCGGCACTCGCAGGAAATCGGGGGTATCCCGATTTTCACCGATGAGGCCAGATACGGCAAACCTTAAATGCGATTGGGGTCAGATCCCTTTTCCCGAAGGAAAAGGGATCTGACCCCACCAGGGGATTGCCGGCCAGCGGCCGGCACTACCAGAGCGGCGCCGGGCATGGCCCGGCGCTACCGATACCGCTTACCAGGTGTACTTGACCCGGCCGTACACGTACGCGCCGTTGAAGCCGAACGGTGAGTAGTTGCTGTACGGCAGCATGCCGAAGGTGGAGTTCTGCAGGTCTTCGGTGCGGTCCGGATACTTGTCCAGCAGGTTGTCGGCGCCCACGGTCAGGGTCCAGTTGCTGCTCGGCTTGTAGCTGGCCGAGGCATCCACCACCCAGGCGTCGCCATAGGTCTGGTCGCGCAGTGCGGTGGCCGAGTTGCGCACGGTGAACTTGCCGTAGCGGGTCGCGGCCAGGCCCAGTTCCCAGTGGTCCGAACGCCAGGTGCCGCTCAGGATCGCCTTGTCGCGCGGATAGCTGTCCTCGATGCGGCCGATCTCATCGCGGCCGATCAGCGACTGGTTCAGGCCCAGCGTGCCGAACACCGCCGGGGTACCGCCAACGCGGCGTACTTCGGTGTCGTTGTAGCTGTACGCGGCGGTCAGTTCCAGGCTGCTGGCGCTGAAGGGCACCGTGTAGCTGGACACGAAATCGACACCGCGGGTGCGCGTATCGAGGCCGTTGGTGAAGTACGAGAACGCGGTCACCTGCGGCAGGCCCAGGCTGGTCAGCAACGCGCTGCTGGCGTCATTGGTGGTGATGCTGGACGACAGCGCGATACGGTCATCGATGTCGATCTGGTAGGCGTCGACAGTGATGTACAGGCGGTCGACCGGCTGCAGCACCAGGCCCACGCTGTAGGAGGTAGAGGTCTCGGCCTTCAGCGGCGAGGCGCCCAGTGCCTGTGCGGCCTGGCTGGTGGTGGGGAAGGTGCCGCGCTCGACGAACACGCCGTTGGTGAACTGGCTGGTGACCGCCTGGTAGCCCTGCTGCGCCAGCGACGGTGCGCGGAAGCCGCTGGAGGCGGTGGCCCGCAGCGCGACCTTGTCGGTGAATGCGTAGCGCGCCGACAGCTTGCCGGAGAAGCGGTCGCCGAAGTCCGAGTAGTCCTCGTAGCGGCCGGTGATGCCGGCCGAGAACTTCTCGGTCAGGTCCGCTTCCAGGCCGGCGTAGACCGCGTAGTTGTGGCGGTCGGCATGCACTTCATTGGTCGGGGTGAAGCCACCGAAGCCCTGCGCGCCACTGCCGGTGTACGAGTTCAGTTCGCCTGGCTTCTGGTCCCACTTCTCCTTGCGGTACTCACCGCCGAAGGACAGCGTGACCGGATAGGCCAGGCCCCAGTCCAGCGACTTGGTCAGGTCGGCATTGAAGATGTCCTGCTGGTACTTCAGCGTGCCGTCGTAGAACGAGCGCGGGCTGGTTGCACCCAGGCTGTAGTTGATGCTGTTGCGGGTGTGGAAGTCCAGGGTGTTCTCGCCATGGTTCAGGCTCAGGTCCCAGGTCCAGCCGTTGTCGGTGTTGCCCTTGACCCCGGCCACCAGCGAGCGGTCCTTGGAGTACTGGTTGATCTCCGGCACGAAGCCGTCCGGGTAGGTCTGCGCCAGCAGCGCGCTCTGCCCGTTGTGGTTGCGCGAGCGGTAGAACGCGAACGAAGTGATGTCGCGGTTGCTCAGCAGCGCGCTGGCGTAGCCGGTCACGTGGTCGCTGAAGTCGAAGCTGGCGTTGGCCGAGGCGGCGGTGGCATCCACGCGCGGGTCGCCGACGATGAAGGTGGTCTGGCCGATGCTGGGGAAATTGCCGGTGTTGGGGGTGGTGCCGCGGTACGGGCCGGCGCGGTTGCTCTCGTCCTGCTGGCTGATCTGGCCGGCCACGTGCACGCGGCCGCGGCCATTGCCGAACTCGACGCCGGTGTCGCCGGACAGCTGGTACTTGTTGCCGTCACCGGCCGAATACTGGCCGTAGTCCACCGCCAGGCTGCCGCCGCGGCCGCTGCCCTTGAGCACGATGTTGATGACGCCGGCGATGGCATCCGAGCCGTACTGCGCCGACGCGCCGTCGCGCAGCACTTCCACGCGCTCGATGGCAGCGATCGGGATCGCGTTGATGTCCACCGCCGACGAGCCACGGCCGATGCTGCCGTTGACGTTGATCATCGCCGAGGTGTGGCGGCGCTTGCCGTTGACCAGCACCAGCACCTGGTCCGGCGACAGGCCACGCAGCTGCGCCGGGCGCACACCGCTGGTGCCGTCGGTCAGCGCCGGGCGCGGGAAGTTCAGTGAGGGCAGGGCGCGCGACAGTGCGGTGGCCAGCTCACTGGTACCGGTGGACTGCAGGGCTTCGGGGGTGATGATGTCGATCGGCGACTGCGACTCGGCCACCGTGCGGTCGGCCACGCGGGTACCGGTCACGATCACCGTGTCCAGGGTGTTGGCGGCGGTGCCGGCCTGCTGGGCAGCGGCAACGAACGGAGAGCCACCGAGTGCGACAGCGACGGCGGCGGCGATCAGGCTGGTCTTGCGGGTCATCGGGACGGAGCTCCGGTTGGCGGGGGCGGCACCGGAATCGACATCACGGGGGTGAGGCGGACGGCGGTTGTTGCGGTGCGCAAAGCAGGAATTAACGGGATATTCAGTGCCTGTCAAATGCCGGTCATCGGAAAAAACGTTGCAGCAGCAACCATTTAGCCCGGATCGGCACTGGCGGGGGAGGGAGCCCGGGACGCGCGCGGCGAGGACGTGGGAGAGAGGAACGCCGGCCGCCGCGCATCCCGGGACGCGTCAAGTATTCGTTAACGCTAGAATTGCGTCGCAGGAACAGTGCTCACCAGCACATTCCATTCGGTTATATGGACGCCTCCCCCGATGATCTCCCTTCGTAATTTCGCCTTGCGCCGCGGCGAGCGGCTGCTGTTGTCCAATGTCGACCTGACCCTGCACGCCGGTTACCGGGTGGGTGTGGTCGGCCGCAACGGTGCTGGCAAGTCCAGCCTGTTCGCGGCAGTGAAGGGTGAGCTGGAGGCCGACAAGGGCGATGTCGATCTGCCCGGCAAGGTGCGCATCGCCAGCGTTGCCCAGGAAACCCCGTCGCTGCCCGACCCGGCGCTGAGCTTCGTGCTCGGCGGCGACATCGAGGTGGCCGCGGTGCTGGCTGCCGAGGCCGAGGCGACCGCCCGCGAAGACTGGGAAGCGGTGGCCGAAGCGCATACGAAGATGGCCGAGCTCAATGCCTACGACGCCGAAGCGCGTGCCGGCAAGCTGCTGCATGGCCTGGGCTTCCCGGCCGAGACCCACCATCGCGCGGTGTCTTCGTTCTCCGGCGGCTGGCGCGTGCGCCTGAACCTGGCACGCGCGCTGATGATGCCCAGCGATCTGCTGCTGCTGGACGAACCGACCAACCACCTGGATCTGGACGCGGTGTACTGGCTGGAGCAGTGGCTGCTGAAGTATCCCGGCACCCTGCTGCTGATCTCGCATGACCGCGAGTTCCTCGACAACGTGGCCACCCACACCCTGCACCTGCACGGTGGCGGCGCCAAGCTCTACCCGGGCGGCTACACCGACTTCGAGCGCCAGCGCGCCGAACAGCTGCGCCAGCAGCAGATCGCGCACGAGAAGGAACAGGCCGAGCGCGCCCACCTGCAGAGCTTCATCGACCGCTTCAAGGCGCAGGCCAGCAAGGCCGCGCAGGCGCAGAGCCGCATGAAGCGCCTGGCCAAGCTGGCCGGCACCGAAGCGGTGCGTGCCGAGCGCGAATTCCGCATCGAGTTCGCGCCGCCGGCCAAGCTGCCGTTCTCGCTGATCCGCCTGAACCACGTCGAGGCTGGCTACGGCAAGGACGCGGTGATCCTGCACAACGTCGGCTTCGGCCTGGAAGCGGGCCAGCGCATCGGCCTGCTCGGCCCCAACGGTGCCGGTAAGACCACCCTGGTGAAGACCCTGGTAGGCGAGCTGGCGCCGATCGTCGGCGAGCGCATGGCGCACCCGGACCTGAAGATCGGCTACTTCGCCCAGCACACGGTGGAGTCGCTGCACGAAGGCCAGTCGCCGATGGAGCATTTCCGCGAGATCGCGCCGGACGCACCGAACCAGTCGTTCCGCGATTTCCTCGGCAAGTGGAACTTCCCGGGCGACCGCGCGTTCGAGCCGGTGGATGGTTTCTCCGGTGGCGAGCGCGCGCGCCTGGCGCTGGCGCTGATCGCCTGGCAGCAGCCGAACGTGCTGCTGCTGGACGAACCGACCAACCACCTTGACCTGGAAATGCGCGAAGCGCTGGCCGAAGCACTGGCCACCTTCGAGGGCGCGATCGTGATGGTCTCGCATGACCGCCACCTGATCGGCCTGGTCTGCGATACCTACTGGCGCGTGGCCGATGGTGTGGTCGAGCCGTTCGACGGCGACCTCGACGCCTACGCGGCGTGGCTGCGCACCCGTCCGCAGGCGCAGGGCACCAAGGCGCGCATGGAGCAGGTGGAAGAGCCGGTGGTGGTCAAGACCGCACCGGTCGCGCAGGTGGTGCAGAAGAAGCCGGTGAACCCGCACAAGCTGGCCGCCGCCGAAGCCAAGGTGGCCGAGCTGGAAGGCGCCCTGGCCGAACTGGACCGCCAGCTGGCCGACCCGGCCAACTACGCCGATGCCACCCGCATGGCGGTGATCGGCCGTGACCGCGAAACCGCTGCCGCCCAGCTGGAAAAAGCCGAAGCCGCGTGGATGGAACTGCTGGAGTCCTGACCGGTAGTGCCGGCCGCTGGCCGGCAGCGCGATGCGCCCACGACGATCAAGGGGGGGGCCGGCCAGCGGCCGGCACTACCTACGCGCCCTGCGTCTGCAGCCACTCGCGGAAGCGTTTGGCAGGCTCACGCTCGGCCCGCGAGCGCAGCCGCGTCAGCCAGTAGCGCCCCAGCTCCAGCGTGGTGCTGAACGGCTGCAGCAGGCGACCCTCGGCCAGCTCCTGCTCGAACATGCGCAGCGGCAGCAGCGCCACGCCGGCACCGCCGACCGCGGCCATCGCCACCGTCAACGACGAATCGAACACCGGCCCGCGGGCTTCCACGCCACTCACTCCTGCCGCCTGCAGCCAGCGCGGCCACTCGTCGCTGCGGTAGGAGCGCAGCAGCGGCAGGGTGCCCAGGTCGCGTGGCTGTTTCAGCCGCCGCGCCAGCGCCGGCGCGCACAGTGGCGCGAACGGCGCGTCGAGGATTGCCGTGCAGGCCTGGCCCTGCCAGTCGCCATCACCGAAGCGGATCGCCAGGTCCAGGCCCTCGCCGGCCAGATCGATGCGGTTGTTGTGGGTCTGCAGGCGCAGCTCGATGTCCGGGTGCGCGGCCTCGAACGCAGCCAGCCGTGGCAGCAGCCAACCGGTGGCGAAGGTGCCGACCACGCCCAACGTCAGTACTTCACGGGCCGGGCCACCGGTGTAGCGCGCGATGCTGGCCGAGATGCGCTCGAACGATTCATTGAGCACTGGATACAGCGCCGCGCCCTCCTCGGTGAGCGCCACGCCGCGCGGCAGGCGATGGAACAGACGGATGCCGAGCCGGTCCTCCAGCCCGCGGATCTGGTGGCTCAGCGCGGCCTGGCTGACACACAGCTCCAGCGCGGCGCGGGTGAAGTTCTGGTGGCGCGCAGCGGCCTCGAAGGCGCGCAGCGCGTTCAGCGGCAGGGTCGGGTGCAGCATCGGGAAGCCGTGAGCCAGGGTGATGGCTGATCCTACCCTTCAGTGAGGAATTTCGTAAATCTCAACGAGTTGATTACGACAGGCATGAATTAAGTTCATGGCTTCCGCTGATATTTCGCGCTGGTCGGCTCCGGGGAGGGCTTCAATAATCGGGCGGTCCCCAGGAGAACCCCGCATGCTCGCCCGTCGCCGATTCCTGCAGTTCAGTGGTGCCGCTGTTGCTTCCTCGCTTGCCCTGCCGTTGCTGGCCCGTGCGGCGGGCAAGACCACCGCCAGTGCACCGACCGATGCCGCCCTCACCGCCGCCACCGACTTCGCCACGCTGGAGAAGGCGTGCGCCGGACGCCTCGGCGTGACCCTGTTGGACACTGCGAGCGGTCGCCGCATCGGTCATCGCCAGGACGAGCGTTTCCCGATGTGCAGCACGTTCAAGAGCGTTCTGGTCGCCACCGTGCTCAGCCAGGCCGAGCGCAGGCCCGCGTTGCTGGACACGCGCGTGCCGGTGCGCGATGCCGATCTTCTCTCGCACGCGCCGGTCGCCCGCCGCCACGCCGGCAAGGACATGACTGTGCGCGATCTGTGCCGTGCCACGATCATCACCAGCGACAATACCGCCGCCAACCTGCTGTTCGGCGTGGTCGGTGGCCCGCCCGCGGTGACTGCGTTCCTGCGCGCCAGCGGTGATGCGGTGAGCCGCAGTGATCGCCTGGAGCCGGAGCTGAACAGCTTTGCCAAGGGCGATCCGCGCGACACCACCACGCCGGCGGCAATGGCTGCGACCCTGCAGCGCGTGATGCTGGGCGAGGTGCTGCAGCCGGCGTCGCGGCAGCAGCTGGCCGATTGGCTGATCGACAACGAAACCGGCGACGCCTGCCTGCGCGCGGGTCTGGGCAAGCGCTGGCGCGTCGGTGACAAGACCGGCAGCAACGGCGAGGACGCGCGCAACGACATCGCCGTGCTGTGGCCCGTGGCCGGCGGCGCACCGTGGGTGCTGACGGCTTATCTGCAGGCAGGTGCGATCAGCTACGAGCAACGCGCTACCGTGCTGGCACAGGTGGGGCGCATTGCCGATCGCCTGATCGGATGAGGTAACCGGGAGTCATCCAGAAACGGCTTGCCGGATCGGTTCGGCGCGCGCATCCTGCGCGCGTTCGAACCACACGGAAGTCCCCCATGAGCCATGAACTGATCTACCTGCTGCTGATCTTCGCGCTGCTGGTGATCCCGCGCGCGCTGCAGCGTTTCAGCCTGCCCGCGCCGCTGACCTGCCTGCTGTTCGGCATCATCGGCATGCTCTGGCTGGGCGACCAGGCGCACGACGCGGTGATTGGTCTGCTGGCCACGCTGGGCATTTCCTCGCTGTTCCTGTTCGCCGGCCTGGAAGTGGACCTGCAGGCGCTGCGCCGTGGCATGTGGCCGCTGCTGGCGCATCTGGTGATCCGTACCGGCACGCTGTTCGGTGTGGGCTGGCTGGCCTGGCGCTACGCGGGGCTGCCGTGGCAGGCCGCCGGCCTGCTGGCGCTGGCGCTGCTGACGCCTTCCACCGGCTTCATCATGGATTCGCTGTCGCGGCTGGGCCTGAGCGAGGACGAGCGGTTCTGGGTGACCAGCAAGGCCATCGCTGGCGAACTGCTGGCGCTGGCGGCGTTGTTCATCGTGCTGCAGGCGGGTGATCCGGGCCACATGGCGCTGTCCAGCCTGGCGCTGCTGGCGATGATGATCGGCCTGCCGCTGCTGTTCATCGCGCTGGGCCGCTGGGTGGCGCCGCATGCGCCGGGCTCGGAGTTCTCGTTGCTGGTGATGGTGGGCATGGTCGCGGCCTACATCACCTATCTGCTGGGCGTGTACTACCTGGTCGGTGCGTTCATCGCCGGCCTGGTCGCGCGCCTGCTGCACCAGCGCATGCCGCTGCTGGCCTCGCATGAGAACCTGCACGCGCTGCGCCTGTTCGCCTCGTTCTTCGTGCCGTTCTATTTCTTCAATGCCGGCACCAAGGTGCCCAGCGAAGCACTCAGTTTCGAGGCGCTGGGGCTGGGCATCGTGATCACTCTGGTGGTGCTGCCGCTGCGCATCGGTGTGGTCTGGCTGCAGCGCCGGGTGATGTTCGGCGAGAGCTTCCGCAGCAGCCTGCGGGTCTCGCTGGCGCTGGCGCCGACGCTGATCTTCACCCTGGTGCTGGCCGCGATCATGCGCGAGCGCTTCCAGATTCCGGCGGTGCTGTTCGGCGCGCTGCTGCTGTATGCGGCGCTGACCACGCTGCTGCCGTCGCTGGTGTTCCGCACGCCGTTCGATGTCGATCCGGTCGAACAGGAGCCGGCAGGCGAGGGCGCGGCTGCACCGGTGGCGGCCACCGAGACGCTGCCGGAACCGCACATCGCCGAACGCTGAGCGGTTGCCGCACGCGGTTTGCGCCCGTCGGCCATGGCCGTTAGGGTTGGGGCATGAAACTGCCTGCCGTTGTCACCGCTTCCGCCCTCCTGCTCAGCCTTGCTGCGTGTTCGCAGCGCTCCGATACGGTCGCCCATGATCTGGCGACCGCACCGGCCGACGCCTTCATGGCTGCCGTGGCCGCACATTGCGGCCAGGCCTATGCCGGCAAGGTAGTGGAGGACACGCCGGCACCGACCGGCAAGGATCCGTTCGCCGGGCAGCGCCTGGTCATGCACGTGCGCGGCTGTGCCGATCCGGCGCACGAGCTGCGCATCCCGTTCCATGTCGGCGATGACCACTCGCGGACCTGGGTGCTGACCCGCACGGAAACCGGCCTGCGCCTGAAGCACGATCATCGCCACGAAGACGGCAGCCCTGACGCGATCACCCTGTACGGTGGCGACAGCACGCCACCCGGCACTGCCGAGCGCCAGCAGTTCCCGGCCGACAGCGATTCGGTGGCGATGTTCCGCCGCGCCGACATGCTGGCCTCCACGCACAACACCTGGGCGATGGAGATTGATCCCGACCAGACCTTCGTCTACGAGCTGACCCGCCCGGATGGCCGCCGCTTCCGCGTGCAGTTCGACCTGGGCAAGCCGGTCGACCTGCCACCGCCACCGTGGGGCGACGACACAGCACCCGCGCCGTGATCCCGGGGTCGGATCCCTCCTGCGGAGGGCCCCGACCCCAGAAGGACCCTCAGTAGATCCACGCCATGTGTGGATGCGGGATACCGGACCGGGGCCAGAGCCCTGGCCGTCGGCCAGGGATCCGGCCGTGTACTTACCGCGTACCGAAACGCGCGCGGCAGCCGTTGCTCACCCACACCTGGCCACGTGAGTAGCCCCAGCTGCGGCCTTCCTGGCAGGCACTGCCGGACAGCTGCTGCTGCAGCACCGGGCGGCCCTGGCGCTCATCCCAGTCGCAGGTCTGCGAGCGGTTGTTGTTGCTGCTGCAGGTGACCGAGTAATTGCTGTTGCCACCGCCCCAGCCACCGCCACCACCGCCCCAGCCGCGGGTTTCGGCGAACTCGGCGCGGCAGCCGCCGCTGACCCAGATCGCGCCATTGCGCACGCCCCAGGTGCGGCCCTCGTCGCAGGGGCTGCCGGACAGCTGGCGGACCAGGCGGGCATTGCGCCAGCCGACCGGGCAGCTGCGCTCGCGGTTGTTCTGGCTCTCGCAGCGGATCGTCTCGCCGGGGCGGCCGTTGTTGCCGCCCCAGCCACCGCCATTGCCGCCGCCCCAGCCACCGCGGGCCTCGACGAATTCGGCGCGGCAGCCATTGGTGACCCAGATGCTGCCATTGCGGCTGCCCCAGGTGCGGCCTTCGTCGCAGGCGCTGCCGGACAACTGGCGGACCAGCTGCGCATTGCGCCAGCCGGTGTTGCAGACCCGTTCGCGGTTGTTCTGGCTTTCGCAGCGGACCACCCCGCTCTGCGCATGCGCGGAAGGGGCGGGCAGGGCAAGGGTGCCCAGTGCACCCAGGGCGAGGGTCAGGGCCAGGCTGGCCAGGGACAGCGGTTTCATGGCGGCATCCCATACGGTGGCAGGTGCCCGACTATAGGGAGGGGGGCGATCAAGCCGGTGTGACTGGCCGGATTTGCCCCGGCCGGGGCCTCGGCCGCAGAATACGAGGCTTTCCGGCCCCCATCCGGTGCCGGCGTTCTCCAGCGGAGCTTCCCCCCATGCGTACCCACTTCTGCGGCCTGGTCGATGAGACCCTGATTGGCCAGACTGTCACCCTCGCCGGCTGGACCGACGTGGCCCGTAACCAGGGCGGCGTCTGCTTCATCGATCTTCGAGATCATGAAGGCATCGTGCAGGTGACCGTGGAAGTCGACAACGCCGAAGTGTTCGCCGTGGCCGCGTCGCTGGGCTACGAGGACGTGCTGCAGGTGGAAGGCGTCGTGCGTGCCCGCCACGCGGTGAACGACAAGATGCGCACCGGCAAGGTGGAAGTGATCGCCACCGCCATCACCGTGCTGAACAAGGCCGCGCCGCTGCCGTTCCACGCCCACGAGAATCCGGGCGAGGAAACCCGCCTGAAGTACCGCTACCTGGACCTGCGCCGCCCGGAAATGCAGCGCATGCAGCGCACCCGCATCAAGCTGGTGCAGGCCCTGCGCCGCCATCTGGACGAAAAGGGCTTCCAGGACATCGAGACCCCGATCCTGACCAAGGCCACCCCGGAAGGCGCGCGCGATTTCCTGGTGCCGGCGCGCATGCATCCGGGCGAGTTCTACGCCCTGCCGCAGAGCCCGCAGCTGTTCAAGCAGATCCTGATGGTGGCCGGCTTCGACCGCTACTACCAGATCGCGCGCTGCTTCCGCGACGAGGCCCTGCGTGCCGACCGCCAGCTGGAATTCACCCAGCTGGACATGGAATTCGCCTTCGTCCGCGAGCGCGACGTGCAGGACTTCGTCGAGGACATGATCCGTGCCATCTTCAAGGAAGTGGTCGACGTCCAGCTGGACGCCAGCTTCCCGCGCATGACCTGGGCCGAGGCGATGCGTCGCTACGGTTCGGACAAGCCGGACCTGCGCATCGCGCTGGAGCTGGTCGACGTCGCCGAGCTGGTCAAGGACAGCGAGTTCCCGGTGTTCACCGGCCCGGCCAATGATGCCGAAGGCCGCGTCGCCGCGCTGCGCATCCCGGGCGGTGCGTCGCTGAGCCGCAAGCAGATCGACGAATATGCCGCGCATGCCGCCAAGTACGGCGCGAAGGGCCTGGCCTACATCAAGATCGCCGACAACGGCGAGATCAGCTCGCCGATCCAGAAGTTCTTCAGCGAAGCCGCCTTCGCTGCGCTGGTCGCCCACGTCGGCGCCGGTAACGGCGACATCGTGTTCTTCGGCGCCGGTGGCTACAACAAGGTCTCGGACTTCATGGGCGCCCTGCGCCTGAAGGCCGGCAAGGACTTCGGCCTGGTCGCCGACGGTTGGGCGCCGCTGTGGGTCACCGATTTCCCGATGTTCGAGTGGGACGAGGAAGAACAGCGCTACGTCGCCCTGCATCACCCCTTCACCGCACCGGCCGTGGACGACATCGCCGACCTGCGCGCCAACGCCCGTACCGCCGTCTCGCGCGGCTACGACATGGTGCTCAACGGCAATGAAATCGGCGGCGGTTCCATCCGTATCCACCGTCCGGACATGCAGAGCGCGGTATTCGAGCTGCTCGGCATCGGCGCCGAAGAAGCCCGTGCCAAGTTCGGCTTCCTGCTCGACGCGCTGAACTACGGCGCGCCGCCGCACGGTGGCATCGCCTTCGGCATCGACCGCATCGCCGCGCTGATGGCCGGCACCGAGTCGATCCGCGACGTCATCCCGTTCCCGAAGACCACCGGTGCACAGGATCTGATGACCGACGCGCCGTCGCCGATCGTCGACGCGCAGCTGGCCGAAGTGCACATCCAGGTTCGCCCCAAGACCAACTGATCAGGAGATCCAGGCAATGACCGAGTTTGCGTTTTCGCTGGAGTGGGAAAAGCTGGGCAATGAAGGCTCCGAGGCCACCCTGGTCACCGAGCGTGCACGCGTGTTCGGGGGTTGGCTGGTCCGCGTCGGTACCAACCCGGCGGCGATGGCCCTGACCTTCGTCGCCGACGGCGAAGGCCGTTGGGACGGTGAAGACTTCGGCGTCGAGGATTACGAAGACGACGAAGAGGAAGAGTACGACGAGGACGAGGAAGGCGAGGAAGAAGAGGACGAAGACGAAGAGGAATACGAGGAAGAGGACGAGGAAGAAGAAGCGGAATCGTCTGAAAAGGCTTGACCCGCGCTTCGCCCTGACGTCAACTTCCTGCATGTATTCGATCCGCCGCGCTACCGTGGACGACGCGCCGACCCTGTCGGCGCTGGCCGCCCGCACGTTCACCGAAACCTTCGGCCATCTGTATCCGCCGCAGGACCTGCAGGCCTTCCTCGAGGAGGCCTACACGGTCGAGCGCCAGCGCGTGATCCTGGCCCACCCGGATTACGCGGTGTGGCTGCTGGAGCTGGATGGGGAGGCGGTCGGCCACGCCGCCGCCGGCCCCTGTGGCCTGCCGCATCCGGATGTGAAACCCGGTGACGGCGAACTCAAGCGCCTGTACCTGGTCAAGACCCAGCAGAGCTGCGGCTGGGGCAGCCGCCTGCTGGAAACCGCGCTGGCCTGGCTGGAACACGAAGGCCCACGCACGCTGTGGCTGGGCGTGTGGTCGGAGAACTTCGGCGCACAGCGCTTCTACGCCCGCTATGGATTCGAGAAGGCGGGCGAGTACCTGTTCCCGGTCGGCGACACCCACGATCTTGAATTCATCCTGCGCCGCGCACCGCGCGCAGCCTGACGTTCACCGCCGCTTGCTGCGCGCGCGTGTTCAATCACCGTACGTTCCTGCCCCGCTGACCGCCAGGCTGTTTGCATGACTCCCCCCGTATTGCTGCTGCATGGCATCTGGAATGCCCGTGCCTGGGTCGGGCCGCTGGCCTGGCGTCTGCGCGCGCGCGGTTTCCAGGTGCACGCATTCGGTTACTCCTCGGTCTTCGGTGGCCCCGACGTGGCGGTGCCGCAGCTGCTGGAGCGGCTGGCCGATGCCGGGCCGTTGTCGCTGGTCGGCCACAGCCTGGGAGGCCTGCTGGCGCTGGAAGCGCTGCGCCGCAATCCGCAGCTGCCGGTGCAGCGCGTGGTCTGTCTGGGCTCGCCGCTGCGCGGCAGCGGTACCGCGCGCTCGTTGTCCGATCACGGCTGGGGCCTGGCGCTGGGGCGCAGCAGCGAGCTGCTGCTGGATGGCCTGCCGGACTGGCAGGGCAGGGCCGAGGTTGGCCTGATCGCCGGTTCAGTGCCGCACGGGCTGGGCAGCCTGCTGGGCGCCATCGACGATGCCTCCGACGGCACCGTGGCCCTGGCCGAGACCCGCCTGCCGGGCCTGGCCGACCATTGCGTGGTGCGTACCAGCCACAGCGGTCTGGTGGTGTCGCCCGACGCCGCGCGGCAGACCGCGCATTTCCTGCGCCACGGCCAGTTCGACCACAGCCGCGACGCCGCCGCCGCATAAGATGGTGGGTGCGAACCGTCCTACCTTGGTGGGTGCGAACCTTGGTTCGCACGCTCTTCGCCGGGCCATGCCCGGCGGCATCCTTCGCCCCTAGACACGGTTGCAGCGCCCGATCAGGTAGAATCCGCGCCTTGATCCTGAAGCAGCCAGACGGTAGCACCCATGGGTAGAGGCCCCTCCATCGAAGCCCGCAAGAACGCGTCCGACGCGAAGCGCGGCAAGATTTTCACCAAGATCATCCGCGAGATCGGCGTTGCCGCGCGCGGCGGTGGAGGCGACCCCAACAACAACCCGCGCCTGCGCGTGGCCGTGGACAAGGGCCTGGCCGTGAACATGTCCAAGGACGTGATCGAGCGCGCCATCAAGAAGGCCACCGGTGAACTGGAAGGCGTCGACTACGAGGAAATCCGCTACGAGGGCTACGCTCCGGGTGGCGTGGCCGTGATCGTCGATTGCCTGACCGACAACCGCGTGCGCACCGTGGCCGATGTCCGCCATGCGTTCAGCAAGTGCGGTGGCAACATGGGCACCGAAGGCTCGGTGGCCTTCATGTTCAAGCGCCTGGGCGTGCTCAGCTTCGCCCCGGGCGCCGATGAGGAAGCCATCACCGAGGCCGCTATCGACGCCGGCGCCGATGACATCGTGGTCTATCCGGATGACGGTTCGATCGACGTGGTCACCAGCCCTGACGCGTTCAACGCGGTCAAGGATGCGATGGCTGCCGCCGGCCATGTCGCCGACCACGCCGAGATCACCTTCCGCGCGGACAACGACATCAAGGTCGAGGGCGAGGTTGCCCTGCAGGTCAAGAAGCTGCTGGACATGCTTGAAGACCTGGACGACGTGCAGGACGTGTATTCCAACGCCGAACTCGGCGCCGACGCCTACGCCTGAGCCGTCTTCGACGGCCTGGGCGCGGGCCGTTGAACGGTCACCGCGGACAGTCATGAGCCCATACGCCTGCCAGCGCATTCCGTTCCTCCCCGCCAGGAGTGCAGCATGACCCGCATTCTCGGCATCGACCCCGGTTCGCAGCGGACCGGGGTCGGCATCATCGATGTTGACGCCACCGGCAAGGTCAGCCACGTGCACCACCAGCCACTGGTGCTGCTGGGCGCCGACGATTTCCCGCAGCGCATGAAGCTGCTGGTGCTGGGCCTGGCCGACCTGTGCCGGGAATACCAGCCGAACGAAGTGGCCATCGAAAAGGTGTTCATGGCGCGCAATCCCGATTCGGCATTGAAGCTGGGCCAGGCCCGTGGCGCGGCGATCTCCGCCGTGGTGCTGCGCGACCTGCCGGTGCACGAATACGCCGCCAGCGAGATCAAGCTGGCAGTGGTCGGGCGCGGTGGCGCCGAAAAGCAACAGGTTCAACACATGGTCGGGCTCATGCTCAACCTGAAAACCAAGCTGCAGGCCGACGCGGCCGACGCGTTGGCGGTGGCGATCACCCATGCCCACGTAAGGGCGACGGCCAACCGCCTGGGGCTCAGTGCCCGCCAGGCGTGGGGCCGCAAATGAGGAGCTGCACGCAATGATCGGTCGACTGCGCGGCATCGTCGCCTACAAGGCGCCGCCGTGGCTGGTGGTGGACGTGAACGGAGTGGGCTACGAACTGGAGGCGCCGATGAGCACCTTCTACGACCTGCCCGAGCTTGGCCGCGAGGTCACCCTGTACACCCATTACTCGCAGAAGGAAGACAGCGTTTCGCTGTACGGCTTCCTGCGCGAAGGTGAGCGGCGCCTGTTCCGCGACGTGCAGAAGGTCAGTGGCATCGGCGCGAAGATCGCGCTGGCCGTGCTGTCCGGCGTCACTGTCGAGGAGTTCGCGCGCATGGTGCAGGCCGGTGACATCACCGCGCTGACCCGCATTCCGGGCATCGGCAAGAAGACCGCCGAGCGCATGGTGCTGGAGCTGCGTGACCGCGCGGCCCAGTTCGGTGCCGGCGGCGCGCTGCCCACCGGCAGCGGCCCGGCCCCGGCCGATCCGCTGTCCGATGCCACCGTGGCCCTGCAGCAGTTGGGCTACAAGCCGGCCGAAGCGGCGCGCATGGCCCGTGATGCCTTCAATGAAGGCGACGAAGTGGCCACCGTGATCCGCAAGGCGCTGCAGTCCGCGCTGCGCTGAGCCGCGTCCCTTTCCCCCAACCTACCGCCTGAGCTTCGCCAGGAGTCCCATGTCCAGCAGTCAAACCCCGCACACAGCCGCCCCCAGCGGCCACGGTCACGCCCCTCCAGCCGGAGGCATGGCGCTGATCATCGGTGCGATCGGCGTGGTCTTCGGCGATATCGGTACCAGCCCGCTGTACACCCTGAAGGAGGCGTTCTCGCCGCACTACGGGCTCAACAGTGACCATGACACCGTGCTGGGCGTGCTGTCGCTGGCGTTCTGGGCGCTGAACATCGTGGTCACCCTGAAGTACGTGACCATCATCATGCGCGCCGACAACGACGGCGAGGGCGGCATCATGGCGCTGATGGCGCTGACCCAGCGCACGCTGCGCAACGGGTCGCGCTCGGCCTATGTGGTCGGCATCCTCGGCATCTTCGGTGCCTCGCTGTTCTTCGGTGATGGCGTGATTACCCCGGCGATCTCCGTGCTTGGCGCGGTCGAGGGCCTGGAGGTGGCCGCGCCCGGCCTGCATGCCTTCATCGTGCCGATCACCGTGGTCGTGCTGCTGGCGGTGTTCGCCGCGCAGCGCTTCGGCACCGAGAAGATCGGCAAGGCGTTCGGCCCGATCACCTCGGTCTGGTTCATCTCGTTGGCCGCGATCGGCATCTACAACATCGTCGACGCGCCGGAAGTGTTGAAGGCCTTCAACCCGTGGTGGGCGATCCGCTTCTTCATGGAGCACAGCTGGCACGGTATCTTCATCCTCGGTGCGGTGGTACTGGCCGTGACCGGTGGCGAGGCGCTGTACGCCGACATGGGCCACTTCGGTGCCAAACCCATCCGCCACGCCTGGTATTTCTTCGTGCTGCCGTGCCTGGTGCTGAACTACCTGGGGCAGGGCGCACTGGTGCTCAACCACCCCGAGGCGCTGAAGAACCCGTTCTTCGAGGCAGTACCGCCGTGGGCGCTGTACCCGATGATCATCCTGGCCACGATGGCGGCGGTGATCGCGTCGCAGTCGGTCATCACCGGTGCGTTCTCGGTCTCGCGCCAGGCCATGCAGCTGGGTTACATCCCGCGCATGCGGATCAAGCACACCTCGCACGACACCATCGGCCAGATCTACATCCCGGGCATCAACTGGGGCATCGCGGTGATGGTGATCGGCCTGGTGCTGGCCTTCCGCAGCTCCTCCAACCTGGCCGTGGCCTACGGCATCTCGGTGTCGGCCACCATGCTGATCGACACCCTGCTGCTGGCCCTGGTGGCGCGATCGCTGTGGCCGAAGGCGCGCAAGTGGATCCTGCCGCTGTGCGTGGTGTTCTTCATCATCGACCTCGGCTTCGTCATCGCCAACGGTGCCAAGCTGCTGCAGGGCGCCTGGTTCCCGGTGGTGCTGGGCATCTTCCTGTTCACCATGATGCGCACCTGGCGCCGTGGCCGCGAGTTGCTGCGTGATGAGATCCGCAAGGACGGCATCCGCCTGGACACCTTCCTGCCGGGCCTGATGCTGGCACCGCCGGTACGCGTGCCGGGCACCGCGGTGTTCCTCACCGCCGACCCGACCGTGGCCCCGCACGCGCTGATGCACAACCTCAAGCACAACAAGGTGCTGCACGAGCGCAACGTGTTCCTGCACGTGGAAACCCTGCCCATTCCCTATGCGATGGAAGGGCAGCGGCTGAAGATCGAATCGGTGGGTGACGAGTTCTACCGCGTCTACGTGCGCTTCGGTTTCATGGAGACCCCGGACGTGCCGCTGGCGCTGATGCGTTCCTGCGACCACGGCGGTATCTACTTCGACCCGATGGACACCACCTTCTTCGCCAGCCGCGAAACCATCGTCGCCACCGCCAACCGTGGCATGCCGATCTGGCGCGACAAGCTGTTCGCGCTGATGCATCGCAACGCCGCCCCGGCCACCGGCTTCTTCCGGATTCCGGGCAACCGCCTCGTGGAACTGGGCGCGCAGGTGGAGATTTAATCCCCACCTGCGCTACGTCCCACGATTTGCTGCGCAAACCGTGGGCCCCGCACGCATTCCACCTTGTCCCCGCGCCTGTCGGCGCGCCCCCTTGAAACGCAGGCGCCTTGGGCGCCGGCGTTCCGCGCATTCCACCTTATCCCCGCGCTTGTCGGCGCGCCCCCTTGAACAACAAGGGGGGGGGCACTTGTGGAGACGGCGCGCGCTGGAAGCAGAATCCACCCGGCTCCTCAGGTCCATCCACGCACGGTGTGGATCTACCGTGTCGACCAAGGTCGACACCCACCAAGAGCAGCCCATGTCAGCCCGACAGATCGCAGGACTCTGTCGAAGGCGGGGTGGGTCCGGTTGCGGGGGCGTGAGCCGCATGGATGCGGCGACCGAGCTTACATGGACGTACTTGCAGCGTCCCCCGCAACCGGACCCACCCCGCCATTCCCCAGGAACTCAGCTTTGGCTGTTGCTTTGGCCGTTGCAGTTGCTTCTGCGGGTGCCGGGCGCAGCCCGGCCGAAACCCGCGCTTTTGCCGCATAATCAGCACATGACCGACGACCGCATCATCGGCGCCGGCGCCACCCGCGAGGATGACGCCGCCGACGCCAGCATCCGCCCCAAGCGCCTTGCCGACTACCTCGGCCAGGTGCCGGTGCGCGAGCAGATGGAGATCTACATCCAGGCGGCCAAGGGGCGCGGCGACGCGCTCGACCATGTGCTGATCTTCGGGCCGCCCGGCCTGGGCAAGACCACCCTCAGCCATGTCATCGCCAACGAACTGGGCGTGGCCCTGCGGGTGACCTCCGGCCCGGTGATCGAGAAGGCCGGCGACCTCGCCGCGCTGCTGACCAACCTGCAGCCGCACGATGTGCTGTTCATCGACGAGATCCATCGCCTGTCGCCGGTGGTGGAAGAAGTGTTATATCCGGCGATGGAAGATTTCCAGATCGACATCATGATCGGCGAGGGCCCCGCCGCCCGCTCGATCAAGATCGACCTGCCGCCGTTCACCCTGATCGGTGCCACCACCCGGGCCGGCCTGCTGACCGCGCCGCTGCGCGATCGCTTCGGCATCGTCCAGCGCCTGGAGTTCTACAGCGTCGAGGAGCTGACCCGGATCGTGCGCCGCTCGGCAGCCATCCTGGCCATCGACTGCACCGCCGATGGCGCCGGCGAGATCGCACGCCGCGCGCGTGGCACCCCGCGTATCGCCAACCGCCTGCTGCGGCGCGTGCGCGACTACGCGCAGGTCAAGGCCGGCGGCCACATCGACGAGGCCGTGGCCCAGGCCGCGATGAAGATGCTGAAGGTCGACCCGGAGGGCTTCGACGAGCTTGACCGGCGCCTGCTCAAGACCATGGTCGACTACTTCGATGGCGGCCCGGTCGGCATCGAATCGCTGGCGGCGGCGCTGTCCGAAGAGCGTGGCACGCTGGAAGACGTGGTCGAGCCGTACCTGATCCAGCAGGGCTTCCTGGTGCGCACCGCGCGTGGCCGCATGGCCACCCACAAGGCCTACCGGCACATGGGCCTGAAGCCGAAGAACCCGCCGCAGGACCTGTTCGCGGAGGTTCCCGATGCCGGTTGAGCCCCGATTCAGTTGGCTGACACGCATTTACTGGGAAGATACCGACGCAGGTGGCGTGGTCTACCACGCCCGCTACGTGGCCTTCATGGAACGGGCCCGGACCGAATGGATGCGAGCGCTGGGCTACGGCCAGGAGCGCATGCGCGCCGAGCACGGGATGGTCTTCGCGGTGCGCTCGATGCAGATGGATTTCATCAAGCCGGCACGGCTGGATGACACCCTGCAGGTGAGCGCCCGCCTGGTCCAGCTGAAGAAGGCCAGCATGGTCTTCGACCAGCAGATCCTGCGCGACGGCGAACTGCTGCTGTCGGCGCAGGTCCGCATCGCCGCACTGGAAGCGGCCAGTTTCCGCCCGCGTGGCATGGACGAGGCCGTCCTTGCCGTGCTGCAACCCCACCTCCACCCCGAATCCGAACACTGAGGAACAACGGATGATCGCAACGCTCCTGGCCCTGCAGGCCACGGTCACCGAGGCACTGCCGGCCGACGTCAGCAACGCCGCGACACAGACCCTTGCCCAGGCCACCACCGGCGGCGGCATCAACTACCTCGAACTGATGGCCAAGGCCAGCCTGCCGGTGAAGATCATCGTGCTGCTGCTGCTGGTCGGCTCGTTCGTCAGCTGGGTGATCATTTTCCGCAAGGCCCGCGTGTTCAAGCAGGCCACCCGTGAAGCCGACGAGTTCGAGAACCGCTTCTGGTCCGGCGCCGACCTGGGCAAGCTGTACAGCTCGGCCACCGACCGCAGCCGCAACGTCGGCGGCCTGGAAGCGATCTTCGAAGCAGGCTTCCGCGAGTACACCCGCCTGCGCGACAAGCGCCGTCTGGATGGCCGCGCGCAGCTGGAAGGCGCACAGCGTGCCATGCGCACCACCTACACCCGCGAAGTGGACCAGCTCGAGCGCAACCTGGAACTGCTGGCCAACATCGGCTCGACCGCGCCGTACGTGGGTCTGGTCGGTACCGTGTTCGGCATCATGGTGACCATGCACGACATGATCAGCAGTGGCGCGCAGGCGGGCATCGCCGCCGTTGCGCCGGGCATCTCCGAAGCGCTGTTCGCCACCGCCATCGGTCTGTTCGTGGCGATCCCGGCGGTGTGGGCCTACAACCGCTTCACCACGCGCGTGGAGCGCATGTCGGTGCGGTTCGAGACCTTCGCCGAAGAGTTCAGCTCCATCCTGCAGCGCCAGAGCGCTGGCGACGAGTAAGCGCCTGACCCGGGAGTCCAAGCCATGTCCGCTGCCATCGGTCGCCGCAAGCGCCGCAAGCTGAAATCGGAAATCAACGTCGTTCCCTACATCGACGTCATGCTGGTGCTGCTGATCATCTTCATGGTCACCGCGCCGCTGCTCACCCTGAGCTTCGACGTCGACCTGCCGCAGTCCAACGCCAAGGCGCTGGAGAGCAAGCAGGACCCGGTGATCGTCTCGGTGCGCCAGGACGGCCAGCTCAGCCTGAAGCTGGCTGACGCCAAGGAACCGACCGCCGTGTCGGCCGAGGAACTGGAAGGCCGCCTGGCCGGCATTGCCGCCCAGGACAAGGGCGTGCGCGTGATCGTTGCCGCCGACCGCGCCGTGGCCTATGAAAAGGTCATCGCCGCGATGGATGTGATCAAGCGCGCCAAGGTAGACAAGGTAGGCCTGGCCACCGATGCACGCTGACGCCCTGCCACCTTCGCATCAGCGCGAACCCGGCTGGGGCCTGCCCTTGGCGCTGGCGTTGCTGGTGCATCTGCTGGTCGCGCTGGTCTTCATCGTGGCCTGGTTCTGGTCGCCCGAGCGCAACACCGATGCCGCTGCCGGCGACCCGTCGGTCGAGGCCAGCCTTGCGCTGTCCGCGTCCGAGGCGTCCGCCGCGCGTCAGGCCCTGCGCCAGTCGGAGAAGCTGGAAGACCTGCCGCCACCGGTCGCCGAGCCGATTCCGGTGCCCGAAGACACCATCCCGCCACCGCAGCCGATTCCCGAGCCGCGCCCGCAGGACGCCCCCACGCCGCAGCAGCAACAGGCGCAGGAGCGTGTCGCACAGCCGGACACCAAGGACCAGGAAGCGGTGAGCGCGCTGGCCATCTCGCAGGAGAAGGCCAAGCAGGAACAGGAAGCCAAGCGCCGCCAGGAGCAGATCGACCTGACCGAACGCAAGCGCCAGGAAGAAGCGGAGCAGAAGCTGCGCCTGGCCAAGCAGCAGGAAGCGGACGAAAAGAAGAAGCAGGCCGAGCAGGAGCGCGTGGCGGCTGACAAGGCCGAGGCCGAGAAGCAGAAGAAGATCGCCGAGATCCGCGCCCGCCGCGAGCAGGCCGAGAAGGAAGCCAAGCTGGCCGAGCAGAAGCTGCGCCAGGTCGCCGCCGCGCGCAATGCCGCCGGCAGTGCGGCCGCCGGTGCCAGCGGTGCGTCCCAGCCGGCTGCGGGTGGCGGTGGCAACAGCGATGATCTTTCGGCCAAGTACGCGGCCGCGATCCAGGCCAAGGTGCTGTCGCAGTGGGTGCGCCCGGATACGGTGCCGCTGGGCCAGCGCTGCACCATCACCATCACCCAGATTCCGGGGGGCACGGTGATGCAGGCCAAGGTCAGCCCGAACTGCCCGTACGACGAGGCCGGCAGGCGTTCGATCGAGGCCGCCGTGCTCAATGCGCAGCCGCTGCCGTACCGCGGGTTCGAGTCGGTGTTCGCGCGCACGCTCAACTTCACCTTTACCGCCCAGGATCGCTGAGGCGGGCAGGGCAGGGTGGCCAGGGAGCCACCCGCGCCCATGGATGTCGCGCTTGCCTCTGGCAGGCCCGGTTTCGACCGGGCAGGCTGAGCCTGCTGTCGAACGCTGCCCGGCCGGGTGGCGTGATCGGGGCAGGCGGGTGCGATGTTAGCCACGACGTTAACGGTGCGTGAGAGGACGGGCTGGAACTGACCCGGAATTCACGTACCCTTGGTTCATGATTGCGAAGCGGTTCACTCCCGCTTTGCTATCCCTCGTTCCGGTTTCCCCCTATTGAGCGCTCCATGAAAAAGATGCCTCGCTGGCTTGCCGTGTTTGCGGCCCTGTTGCTGCCCTTCGCTGCCGTTGCGCAGCAGAGGGGACTGGATATCGACATCATCGGTGGCAATGCCTCCGCGTTGCCGATCACCATCGTGCCGATGCCCTACCAGGGTTCGGCCGCCGCACCGCAGACCGACGTCGCTGGCGTGGTCCGCGCCGACCTCGAGCGTTCGGGGCAGTTCCGCACGCTGCCGGAAGCACAGATCGTCGAAAAGCCGGTCCGTGGCGGCGACATCCAGTTCGCCACCTGGCGCGCGCTGAAGCAGAACTACATCGTGGTCGGCCGCGTGCTCGACGCCGGTGCCGGTGCCTACCGCGTCGAGTACGAACTGTTCGACGTGCCCAAGGGTGAGCGCCTGCTGGGCCTGGCGATGACCGCCCGTGGCAACGCCATGCGTGACGTCGCCCACCAGATGGCCGACGCCATCTACGAGAAGATCACCGGCATCCGTGGCGCCTTCTGGACCCGCATCGCCTACGTGACCGCCAGCGGCAAGGGCGACGCCATGCGCTACGCGCTGATGGTGGCCGACTCCGACGGCTTCAATCCGCAGACCATCGTGCGCTCGGCCGAGCCGCTGCTGTCGCCGTCGTGGAGCCCGGATGGCAGCAAGCTGGCCTATGTCAGCTTCGAGCGTGGCAACTCGGCGATCTACATCCAGAACATCGGCACCGGCGCGCGTGAGCTGGTCACCAGCTTCCGTGGCATCAACAGCGCCCCGGCGTTCTCGCCGGACGGCCGCAAGCTGGCCCTGACCCTGTCGCGTTCGGGCAACCCGGAAATCTACGTGATGGACCTGGGCAGCAAGCAGCTGACCCAGCTGACCAACCACTTCGCCATCGATACCGAGCCGACCTGGGCGCCGGACGGCAGCGCGGTGTACTTCACCTCCGACCGCGGCGGCCGTCCGCAGGTCTACAAGGTCGGTGCGGGCGGCGGCAGTGCCGAACGCGTGACCTTCCAGGGCAACTACAACGCCAAGCCCTCGGTGTCCTACGATGGCAAGAAGATCGCCGTCGCCCAGGGCTCGGGCAACAGCTACAAGATCGCGATGATGGACAGCTCGCTGGGGTCGCCTCGCTGGAGCACGCTGTCCCCGGGTTCGCTGGATGAATCTCCGAGCTTTGCGCCCAACGCAAGCATGGTGTTGTACGCCGCCCGCGAGGGTGGCCGTGGTGTCCTGTACGCCGTTTCTGCCGATGCGCGCGTGCGCCAGCGGTTGGTTCTGGCTGACGGAGATGTGCGCGAACCGGCATGGTCCCCATACCGTACCCAGCGCTAAAAGAGTGTTAATATTTTCGCTGTCTTGAACCCCTCATCGGCCTAGGAGCCACAAAGGTATCGCCATGAACAAGTCCACCCGCGTTCTGCTTGTTTCCCTGCTGTCTGTGGCCGTCCTGGCCGGTTGCTCGAAGAAGGTGAAGGAAGAGCCGGCAGCCCCGGTCGACACCGGCACCTCGACCACCACCCCGACCGCTCCGTCGACCTCCGGCCTGTACGGCCCGGGCGACCTGGACACCGACGCTTGCCTGCGCCAGCGCGTTGTCTACTTCGACCTGGACAAGGAAGACGTGAAGCCGGAATTCCAGGCCATCATGGCGTGCCACGCCAAGTACCTGCGTGACCGTCCGTCCTCGCGCATCACCCTGCAGGGCCACACCGACGAGCGCGGTTCGCGCGCGTACAACCAGGCCCTGGGCGAGCGTCGTGGCAACGGCGTCAACTCGGCCCTGCAGGCCAACGGTGGCTCGGCTTCGCAGCTGACCGTCGTGTCCTACGGTGAAGAGCGTCCGGTCTGCACCGAGTCGAACGAGTCCTGCTGGTCGCAGAACCGTCGCGTCGAAATCGTCTACACCGCGCAGTAATCCATGCGCATTGGCATCAAACTGATGCTGGTCGTTGCGGCAGCCCTCGTGGCTGCCGCACCGGCGCATGCACAGCGACAGAGCCTGGCTGACCGCGTCGGCGCGCTCGAGCAGCAGATGTACAACAACAGTGCCAACCAGGACCTGTTGAACCAGATCAATCAGCTGCGGCAGCAGGTCACCAGCCTGCAGGCCTCGATCGAGCAGTTGCAGCACGACAACGCCCAGCTCAAGCAGTCCGCCCAGGACCAGTACCTGGATCTGGACAGCCGCCTGAACCGGTTGGAAGGGGGCAATGCCGCCCCGGCCCTGCCGCCCGTTCCGGCGAGCGCGCCGAAGGCCGCCCCGGCCCCGGCAAAACCCGCAGCGGCGGCCACTTCCGAGCGGCCGCCTTCCGTCCATGGGGATGCCGGCAGCCTTGCCGCCACCGGCGACGAGCGCACTTCCTACAACGTCGCCTTCGATTCGCTGAAGGCCGGCAAGTACGATGATTCGGCGCAGCTGTTCCTGAGCTTCCTGCAGCTGTACCCGAACGGCGTCTATGCGCCGAACGCGCTGTACTGGCTGGGCGAGAGCTACTACGCCACCCGCAATTTCCCGATGGCCGAGACCCAGTTCCGTGAACTGCTCTCGCGCTATCCGACCCACGACAAGGCCGCTGGCGGCCTGCTCAAGGTTGGCCTCTCGCAGTACGGCGAGGGCAAGGTCGACCAGGCCCAGCAGACGCTGGAGACCGTCGTGGCACAGTACCCCGGCTCGGACGCCGCGCGTACCGCGCAGGACCGCCTGCAGTCGATCCGTCTCGGCAAGCAGATCCGCTGATCCGCTGACCGGGCGTACAATATGTGTCCTGTAGAGCCGAGCCCACGCTCGGCTGCTTTCGTTTCCGGTTCGGCAAACCCGCCCGGATCCGGCAGCGCCGGGCCATGCCCGGCGGCTCGCATTACCGGCTGGGCCACACCCGACCGGCCGCTGTTGTAGAGCCGAGCCATGCTCGGCTGCTTTCGTTACCGGCTGGGCCGTGCCCGTCCGGTTGCTGTTGTAGAGCCGAGCCATGCTCGGCTGCTTTCGTTACCGGCCACGGTAGCCCACCCGCCACGTGTCCCACCAAGAAGTCCCCGCCATGACCGCCGTTACCCCGTCCAGCGCCGCCGCCACGCCCAGCGAGATCGTGCAGTCGCCCCTGCCACGCCTGAAGATCACCGAGATCTTCACCTCGCTGCAGGGCGAAGCCGATACCGCCGGCTGGCCGACCGTGTTCGTGCGCCTGACCGGCTGCCCGCTGCGTTGCCAGTACTGCGACACCGCCTATGCCTTCCACGGCGGCACCTGGTGGGACATCGACGACATCGTGGCCGAGGTGCTGGCCCAGGGCGTGCGCCACGTCTGCGTGACCGGTGGCGAGCCGCTGGCACAGAAGCGCTGCCTGGTACTGCTGCAGAAGCTGTGCGACGCCGGCATGGACGTCTCGCTGGAAACCTCCGGCGCGCTGGACGTCAGCGCCGTGGACCCCCGGGTATCGCGCGTGGTCGACATCAAGACCCCGGGTTCGGCCGAAGTGGCGCGCAACCGCCTGGAAAACCTGCCGCTGCTGACCGCGCGCGACCAGATCAAGTTCGTCATCTGCAACCGCGAGGATTACGACTGGGCCAAGGCGATGGTGGCCGAGCACGATCTGGTGAAGCGTTGCACCGTGTTCTTCTCGCCGAGCAAGGGTGAGATCACCGCGCGCCAGCTGGCCGACTGGATCGTCGAAGACCGGCTGCCGGTGCGCTTCCAGATGCAGTTGCATAAAATCCTGTGGAACGACGAGCCGGGCCGATGAGCCGGCGCAGCGTTCCCTGATGTAGCTCCGGCGCGGGACAGCGTGCTGGCTTTCCCCTCCCAACCGGATGTTTTACCCATGAAGAAGGCAGTCGTGCTTCTCTCCGGCGGCATGGATTCAGCCGCCGTCATCGCCATGGCCCAGGAACAGGGCTTCGCCGTGCATGCCCTGAGCGTGCGCTACGGCCAGCGCCATACCTCCGAACTGGATGCCGCCGCCCGCGTGGCCAAGGCCCAGGGCGTGGTCGCGCACAAGACCGTGGACGTGGACCTGCGCAGCATTGGTGGCTCGGCGCTGACCGACGATATCGACGTGCCCGAGGCCGGCGGTGCCGGCATCCCGGTCACCTACGTACCGGCGCGCAACACCATCATGTTGTCGCTGGCGCTGGGCTGGGCCGAAGTGCTTGGCGCCAACGACATCTTCTGCGGCGTCAACGCCGTGGACTACTCCGGCTACCCGGACTGCCGCCCAGAGTTCGTGGCCGCGTTCCAGGCACTGGCCAACCTGGCTACCAAGTCGGGCGTGGAAGGCGCAGGCATCAAGGTGCACGCGCCGCTGCAGTTCCTCAGCAAGGGCCAGATCGTCAGCGAAGGCGTGCGTCTGGGCGTGGACTTCGGCCTGACCGTGTCCTGCTACAACGCCGACGCCAACGGCGCCGCCTGTGGCCACTGCGATGCCTGCCGCCTGCGCGCGCAAGGCTTTGCCGAAGCCGGCGTCGCCGACCCGACGCTGTACGCCTGACCGCGTCTGGTAGAGCCGGCCGCTGGCCGGCTTCCCTGATGGGTGTGAATTCCAAGATGGTGGGTGCGAACTGCTCCTCGGTGGGTGCGAACCTTGGTTCGCACTCCCTGACCCGCCGGGCAGGTCTGACTATGGTGGGTGCCAACCTTGGTTGGCACTGTCTGCCAGGCAAGGCCCGGCGTTATCTCTGCCGCAACCACCCCGACGCGTCAATAAACGCCCGCACCGCCCCCGGGTCGGCATAGTCCAGCTCGATCATCCGCGCGATCGCCGCCTTCTCATCAGCCTGCTGTCGCATGTACTCCTGCGCGATGCGATACCCGGCGTAATAGCCCACATCACTCACCCCGAACGGATTGCGGGCGCTGTTGTACAGCCAGTTGTCCAGGTCATCGCCGTCCATCTCAGCGATGAAGCGCGTGCGGATTTCCGCCTCGTGTGTTGCGCCGTAGTCGTAGAAGGGCAATGCCGGCCGGCGCCCGCTCAGTCGCTCGGCCACATACTCGGCAACACCCTCGCGTACCGCGTACTGGGCCAGGCTGCCGGTGGTCTCGCGCTGCTGGGTATGTACGTACTCGTGCAGGTTGTTCTGCGCGTTGTTCGCCCCCGGGCGGCTGTCGTAGAAGATCCGCAGGCGGCTGCGCATCGGCTCCGGCAGCTCGCTCACGTCCACGCGTTCATCGCCCAGCGCCATCTCCGCGCCGATCAGCACCTTGTCACCCAGCGTGGTGCCGCCGGTGCGCAGCACACCGACCGCGTAGGTGATGGTGGCCGGGCGCAGCGCCGGGTAAAGCTCCCGGAACGCGGCCAGGTCCCGTTCCAGGGTGGCGCTGGCCTGCTGCGCGTTGGCGGTCAATGGGCGTACCGACGTCCAGAAGCGCGGCCACGCACGCATGGCCTCGGCGTACTCGCGGGCGGTGTAGTGGCGCACCTGCATCAGTGCACGCAGGCCAGGGCTGCCCGGATCGATGTAGCGCTGCTGGACGAGTGCCACCTGGCGTTCGACGTCGGGCTCGGCGCGCACCGCGTCATAGGTGGCCCAGAAGCGGCCGATATCATCGGTGACGACCTGGGAAGGGGCGGCCAGTACCGAACATGGCAGCAACAAGGCAGCAATCAGGCTGACGATCAGACGCATCCATGGCTCCGGGGAAGGATCACAGATGGGATGCGACGGCGGCCCGGAAGGTTTAAGCGGGCTCACCAGATCGGGTAGTGCCGGCCGCTGGCCGGCACCTTCGGCACACCCGGGCTTCGCGCTGCCCGCCAAAGTAGGGTAGAATGCCCACCCCGCCGAAAGGCTGGGGCAGTGCAATGGGCCGTTAGCTCAGTCGGTAGAGCAGAAGACTTTTAATCTTTTGGTCGAAGGTTCGAATCCTTCACGGCCCACCATTGCATCCAATGACCCAGGTCATTCAGAAAGGCACCGCCAAGCGGTGCCTTTTTTGTTGCTCCCGGTGCCGGGCTCCTACTTCGTCCGCGCTCCCTTTGCCGTTGCGGCTGCTGCGTCAGCAGCCTCCTGTGCAGCCGTTGCTGCGGCATTCGCAGAGCGCTCGATCGCGACGCGTTCCGCCTCGAAATCGGCCCGGCGCTGTGCACTCATCCTGCGCTCCAGTTCCATCGATGCGACGAAGCTCTCCGGATACTTCGAGGCACAGGCCTGTTGCACCAGCTGCACCGCGTGATCGGACAACCCCGGCTGGATATGACCCAGCAGGCAGTCCGCATACGACGCAGATGTGGATTGGCTCCCTGTGGGTTGCGGTGAGCCTGCGGCAAGGGCAACAGCAATCAATGCACTCAACATCGAAACCTCCTTGTAGTGGTCGGCTAGGGCGGCTGGGGCTGTCAGCTTCGAGCATAGCGCCATCCTGGCCCGTCGTCGCTCGGCGGGCGCATCATGGTTCCAGCACGCATGGACCAGAATCGAGCGTTCGGCAGGGATGTGCCTTCGCGTGAATCCATCGCATTGCAGTGCGACCCACCCGGCTCGAGGCCCTGACGCTATGCTCGGCACTTTCCCAGGATGGGCCGTCCCATGCGTCTGATCGTGCTGTCGCTGTTGTTGTCCGTCGTCTCCGCCGCACCGCTGATGGCCGCCGAAACCACGTCGCCCGCTGCCGCCACACCCCTGGTGATCGGCGAGACCTTCACCATTGAGTCGAAGGTGCTTGGCGAAACCCGTCGCATCAATGTCTATCGCCCGCAGCCATGGGGCCTGGACCCGAAGGCGCCGTTGCCGGTGTTGTACATGCCCGACGGCGGCATCGGTGAAGACTTCCTGCATGTGGCCGGGCTGGTGCAGGTGCTGAGCGGCAACGGCAGCATGCGTCCGTTCCTGCTGGTTGGCATCGAGAACACCGAACGCCGCCGCGACATGACTGGCCCCAGCAAGGACCCGCAGGACCAGAAGATCGCGCCCCGCATTGGGGGATCGGCGGCCTACCGCGCGTTCCTGCGCGATGAACTGATGCCACAGGTACGCCAGCGCTACCCGACCACCGACGAGCGCGCGCTGATCGGTGAATCGCTGGCCGGCCTGTTCGTGGTCGAGACGCTGCTGCAGGAGCCAACACTGTTCAACAGCTACATCGCGCTGGACCCCAGCCTGTGGTGGAACCGTGGTGCAATGCTGGCCGGGGCGGCCAAGCAGCTGCCGGCGGTGACGCGTGCGCAGCCGCGCGTGTTCCTGGCCAGCAGTGGGCAGCCGGAGCTGGCCGCATCCACTGCACGACTGGCCGAGTTGCTGCAGCAGTCATCGCCATCTCCGCTGGTGAAGTACCTGCCACTGCCGGAGGAAACCCACGCGACGATCTATCATCCGGCCGCATTGCAGGCGCTGCGCACGCTCTTCCCGGCGCCGTCCCCGGCCTCGCCCTGACCGCACTGGCACCGTGTCGCATGCCATGCAAGGATGCGGCAGCGGTGCCATCCGGTGCGCCGCCCGCAACGGGAGCGTGTGGATGCAGCGTGTGCGTGGATGGAGTGTGGCGGCCTGCCTGGCCGTGAGTGGCTGTGCGATGTCGGTGGCGCCGCCGGCAGCGCAGAGTGAAGCGAAGGAGAGCGCGGCAGCCGCTGCGCCAGGCGTGGTGCTGCCGGATACGGAAGCGTTGCGCATACATGACCCCATGGGCCGCGACTATCCGATCTGGGTGGCGCTGCCGGCCGACTATGCCGCGCACCCTGAAAAGCACTATCCGGTGCTGTACGTGACCGATGCGCTGTACAGCTTCCCCTTGGTGCGCAGCGTGCGCAACATGGTCGGGCAGAAGGGCGTCAACATCGAGGATTTCATCCTGGTCGGTTTGCCGCCGCAGGAGGGGCTGACGTCGAAGCAGAGCCGCTCGCGTGATTACACCCCCAGCAATCCGGCGCGCACCGATCCGCGTGACTACAGCGATGACGTCAGCTATGGCGGCGCCGCACACTACCGCGATTTCCTCGCCGAACGCGTGTTGCCGATGATCGATGCGCGCTACCGCACCGATCCGGCGCGACGCGCCTATGCCGGCCATTCCTATGGCGGCCTGTTCGGTGCCTACGTGCTGACCACGCGTCCGGACATGTTCCGGACCTACATCCTGTCCAGCCCGTCGCTGTGGTTCGACAACCACTTTGTGCCGCGCCTGCAGGCCGAGGCCAAGGCGCCTGCGCAGCCGACCACGGTGGTGCTGTCAGTCGGCAGCTTCGAGACGGTCAAGCCCGAACCGCGCTACTTCACCCGCAACGACATGCTGCGCCACAACGCCGAATTCGCCGAGCAGCTACGCGCCAGCGGGCATTCGTTGAAAGTGGAGAACATGGTGATCGATGACGAGGACCACTTCACGGTCTACCCGGACATGATCACCCGCGCGTTGTTGAAGGTGTTCCCGGGTACCGGGCCGTACAGCAGCGGTTGACGACCGGTTGCATCCACGCATGGCGTGGATGATTGCCTCAGGCCGCGCTGGCCTGCGGCGGCGGTATCAACGTGGCATCCGCTGCATGGCGGAAACACAGGCGGATGGCATCGAGCAGTTCGCTCATGCTGTACGGCTTGGGCAGGAAGTGGATGCCGGCGCGCAGCTGCGGCAGCACGCGGTGCTGGTCCATGCCGGAGGTGACCAGGATCGGCAGCTGCGGCAGGTGCTCGCGCACGCGGTTGGCGGTTTCGATGCCGCTGATGCCGCCCAGGCAGACGTCGGTGAACAGCAGGTCGAATGGTTCGCCGGCGTTGAGCAGGCCCAGTGCGGCCTCGGCGCTGCTGACAGCGGTGACCTGGCAGGCCTGGCTTTCCAGGGCGAGGCGACTGAGTTCCTGGGTTTCCTCGGCGTCCTCGATCAGCAGGACGCGCGGTTCCACAAAGCGCTTGGACAGCAACATGACGCGGCAACTCCGGACAACAGGGGGAGCGAAAGGCGCGCAAGTATGCGCAAGCCGGTAGTGAGCCCGGCGTGCACGGCAAGCTAAGTGGGCGTTACAGCCGCCCGCGCCGCTGGCGGCGCACGTGCCAGGCCAGCACCAGCACCGCCAGCAGGGCCGTGCCGATGCGCAGGCTGGTGGCCTGCCAGCCGAGCGCGACGGCGTCATCAAGGCTGAACACATTCCAGGCCAGGTTCATCGACACGTGCAGGACCAGGCCACACCAGAGGGTGTCGCCATCCAGATGGTCCAGCCAGGCGAAGATGAAGCCGCCCAGGGCGATTACCGCGCCAATGAACAGCGCGATGCCGCCACCGTTGAAGCCGCCGAAGCCGAGCCAGTGCACCATGCCGAACAGCAATGCCTGCGGCAGCGCGAGCAGCGGCCACGGACCACGCACGATCTTCACCAGCAGCACGAAGCCCAGGCCGCGGAACAGCACTTCCTCGGCCAGCGGGAACAGCACGCCCAGCATCGTGGCATCCAGCGTGGTCAACGCCGTGTTCGGGGTACCGAGCAGCGCCAGGCCCAGCCAGCACGGCAGGCTGGCCAACAGCACCCACATCGGGCCTCCCCAGCCATTTCCGCGCAGCCCGAGGCTGGCCGACAGACCCATGCCACGGGGCCGCAGCAGCGCGGCCAACAGTAGTGCCGCCAGCACCGCCAGCGCATTGTCCAGCAGGCTGCCGCCGTAGGGCATGGGCAGGGCAGGAATCGGAGTCCCTGCGGCCGCGGCGATATCGCGCAGGTTCAGGCCCAGGCCAACGCCCAGCAGGACCAGCAGCAGGCGCGCGGTGGTGGGCAGGCGGGACAACGCGGTCATGTACGCACTCCCTGCGGAACAGGGGCCCAGTGTGTGCGACTGCCGCCGCATCGGCGTGCGTCGGAAGTCCCTGTGCCATCGGTCATGCGTTGCCGCACAGTCATCACCGCACAGGTACAGTCGATGCAGGACCGACAGGAGCAATGCCGATGCTGTGCCCCGTGTGCAAGACCCAGACCCTGCAGATGGCCGAACGCCATGGCATCGAGATCGACTATTGCCCCGGCTGTCGGGGCGTGTGGCTGGATCGTGGTGAACTGGACAAGATCATCGAGCGCGCCGGCGCCGGTGCGGCCGTGCCGCCGCCCGCGCCTGTACAGCAGCATCCGGCATCCTCTCCGCCGCCGGTGATGCACCGTGATACCCGCCACTTGGGCCAGCGCTACGAGGACAATCGGGGCCACGGATACAAGAAAAAGAAGAAGGACAGCTTCCTGTCGGAGCTGTTCGACTTCTAGGCGCTTCGCGCTTTGTGGAGTCGAGCCATGCTCGACTGGCTGTTGCCGCCAATAGTCGAGCATGGCTCGACTCTACAGGGGGCGCGTGATCACGTCCGCCGCAGGATGAACTCGCGGTCGTGGGTGTCGCCGACGATGAAGTCGTACTCGCCGACCTTGTTGCAGCCGTAACGCGCATAGAAGCGCTGTGCGCCGAAATTTTCTTCCCACACGCCCACCCACAGGGTGCGGCGCTGCGGTTGGTCCAGCCACGCCATGAACGCGTCCATCAGGCGTGCACCGTGGCCGCCGTTCTGGTGTGTGGCCAGGATGTAGAACCGCTTCAGTTCGATGTCGCCCTCGCGTGACTCGGCATGCGGCAGGGTGTTGGCACCGGCGGCCAGATAGCCGACCACCGACTCACCGTCCATCAACAGCCAGATGGCACTGCGTGGATCGGACAGTTCGATGCGCTGCGGCTTGCTGCTGTAGTGGTCCTGCAGGAAATCGTGCAGCTCCTGCGGCGGATACGAGTCGCCCCAGGTTTCGTTGTAGGTGGTGATGGCGATCGCCGACAGGGCGTCGACATCGGCAAGGGTGGCGCGGCGGATCTGCAACGACATGGCGGGGCCTGCAATGGAGCGTGGCGCAGTGTAGCCGGCCCCGGCGACTGCCGGGGCTGGCCATTGCTCACGAACCGCTGCTCAGAACCACATGCGCACGCCGGCCACCCAGCGTGTGTCGCGCGCGTGGTCACCGGCGTAGTCGGCGGTGTCGCCAAACGTGCGTTCGTGGCTGATGCCGATGTACGGCGCGAAGCGGCGGCTGAACTCATAGCGCAGGCGCAGACCGGCCTCCACCTTGTTCAGTCCGCGACCGATGCCGTACTCCGGTTCATCCTTGGCCGCGACGGTGGCTTCCAGCAGCGGCTGCAGAATCAGGCGGTTGGTCAGCAGCACGTCGTACTCGACCTCGGCCTTGGCCAGCACCTGGCCGCCGGAGCCCATGTACAGCGTGGCCGAGCTTTCGAACTTGTACGGCGCCAGGCCCTGGATGCCGACCGCTGCCCAGGTGCGCGAGTCGGCCGGGCGGAAGTCCTGGCGCACGCCGACCAGCACGTCCCACCACGGCGACACGCTGCGGCCATACAGCGCTTCCAGTGACGACGATTCGGTGCGGCCACGACTGCGTTCGCCATCGGTGCGCAGCCACAGGCGGTTGATGTTGCCGCCGATCCAGCCAGTGGCCTCCCAGGCCTGGCCGTTGCTGCTCTTGCCGTCCCAATGCTCAAGCCGGTCGATCAGCAGCAGGCTGTTGATCTCTGGCGCATGCTCCATCGCACCGTGGGCGATGGGCGGGAAGGCAGCGGCACGGTCAGCATCGGTCGGGACCGGGATCGGCTCGCGCGGTTCGGTGGGCGCGGGCGCGCCGTGACCCATCGCCGCATGATCCATCCTGGAATGGTCCATCTTCGAATGATCGACAGGTTCGACCGGTGCCTTCACGGTCTTCGCCGGCGGATCCATCGCGGCCATGTCATGACCAGCGTGCGACTGCGCGAACACCGGCAATGCGGCGGCCAGGCCCAGGGCCAGCAGGCTGGGGGAAAGCAGTGAGCGGCTCATTCTTCGATCCTCACTTCGCGCATCATGCCCGCTTCCATGTGGTACAGCAGATGGCAGTGGTAGGCCCAGCGGCCGAGCGCATCGGCGCGCACGCGGTAGCTGCGGCGGGTGCCGGGTGGCATGTCGATGGTGTGCTTGCGCAGCTGGAACTCGCCCTGCGCGTTTTCCAGATCGCTCCACACGCCGTGCAGGTGGATCGGGTGCTGCATCATGGTGTCGTTGACCAGCACGATGCGCATGCGCTCGCCGTAGTTCAGCCGCAGCGGTTCGGCGCTGGCAAACGGAATGCCATCGAACGACCAGGAGAACTTCTCCATGTGTCCGGTCAGGTGCAGCTCGATCTCGCGGCTCGGCTCGCGGCCATCCGGGTCTTCGAACAGGCTGCGCATCGCGCCGTAGGTTAGTACCTGGCGGCCGTTGTCGCGCAGGCCGATGCCGGGGTCGTCCAGCTTTGGTTCGGTAGCCGAACTCTGCATGTCCACCAGCGGGTTGTTGCGCTCGCTGGCCGGGTGCTTCGGTGCCTTGCTGGCGGTATCGGCGCCAGCCTGTGCCCCGTGGCCCATGCTGGCGCCGCAGCCGCCTTCCATGCCCTTCATCGCGGCCATGTCGTGGCCGCCGTGGCCACCACCGCCCATGTCATGGCCCGACATGCCATGGCCCATGTCGGCCATGGTCAGCAGCACGCGTGGGTCGCGCTCGGGAATCGGCGCCTGCAGGCCGTGGCGAACCGCCAGCGTGCCGGCGGCGTAGCCGGTGCGGCCCATGTCCTGGCAGAAGATCGTGTAGGCATCCTGGCCGCTCGGTTCGACGATCACATCGTAGGTTTCGGCCGGGGCGATGCGGAACTCATCGATGCTCACCGGGTGGATGTACTGGCCATCGGCGGCGACCACGGTCATCTTCAAACCAGGAATGCGCACGTCGAAGTAGGTCATCGACCCGCCATTGATGAAGCGCAGCAGCACCTTCTCGCCACTGCGGAACAGCCCGGTCCAGTTGCCCGCCGGGGCGGTGCCGTTCATCAGGTAGGTGTAGGTGTTGGCGTTGACGTCGGACAGGTCGGTCGGCGTCATCCGCATCCGTCCCCACATGCCGCGGTCAGACAGCGCCGCCGACCAGCCGTCGCGCTTCACGTCGCGCAGGAAATCCGGCAGCGTGCGCATGTAGTAGTTGTCGTACGCCGCCAGCTTCTTCATGCGGCGGAACAGCGCGCCCGGGTCCATGTCGGTCCAGTCGGACAGCATGATCACGTGCTCGCGGTCGTGCCGGTACGGCGCCGGCTCGGCGGGGTCGATGATCAGTGCACCGTACAGGCCGGCCTGCTCCTGGAACATCGAGTGGCTGTGGTACCAGTAGGTGCCCGACTGCTTCAGCTCGAAGTGGTAGTGATAGGTCTCACCGGGGCCGATGCCGTTGAAGCTCAGGCCGGGCACGCCGTCCATGTTGGCTGGCAGCAGGATGCCGTGCCAGTGGATCGAGGTCGGATGGCGTTCCAGCGTGTTGCGCACGAACAGGTCCACAGTCTGGCCTTCGCGCCAGCGCAGGATCGGTGCCGGCAGCGAGCCGTTGACGGTGATCGCCGGGCGGGTGCGGCCGGTGAAGTTGGCCAGCGATTCGCCGATGGCCAGTTCGATGCGGGTGTCGCTGAGCACGGCGGGGGCGCCGGCCAGCCGTGGGGCGGCCGTGGCGGCGGCGAGCGCGCGCTGCGGAACGCCGACAGCGGCGATGCCGGCAACCACGCCGCCGGCGGCCAGGCCCTGCACGAACAGGCGGCGCGACGGCATGGGCACAGCGCCCGGACCGGGGGGAATGCGGGTATTCATGGTGGTGACTCCAGACACGTAAAGACGCCGGCAGGCGGCCGGCTACGGTGCGCAGGGCGCACGGTGCGTGTGGAATCAGCCGATGGGAGGACGCGAGATCGGCGGCAGCGGCGGCGCCGGACGGCCAGTGGCCGGCATCGGCTGCGGGGCCAGCGACAGCGCCGGGCCGGCCATGACCGGCAGCGGCAGTACCATCAGCAGCGGGTGCTGGGCACAACTGCGCACGCAGTCCTTGATCTGGCAGTGGGCGTCGTGGGCGGGCGCCTTGGCCTGCGGGGCCTCGTCGGCCTGCATACCCGCGTGGTGGTGGCAGTCGGCAGTGTCGCCATCAACAGCAGTGGCTGCGGCGTGGGCCATCCGGCCCATTTCCTCGTGACCGCTGGCCATGGCCGCGTTCAACCCGTTGAGCAACAGGCTGAGCATGAGCACGACACGGAGCAGAGTCGAGGCCAGGGACATGGCGCTAATCTAGCTGCAAGCGAGCGCGGATGCACTTCCGGCTGAATGGCCGGTTCAAGGTTGGAGCAGCACCAATGTATGTAGAGCCGAGCCCATGCTCGGCTGTCGTCCCCGCAGAAGCAGCCGAGCGTGGGCTCGGCTCTACAAGGGCAGCAGCGTAGGAGTAGCGCCGGGTCATGCCAAGCGAGCGCGAAGCGCGGCCGATCCACGGGCCGCCGGGCATGGCCCGCCGCTACCCTTCTTCGCGCACGATCTCGACCAGGCGCGGGCCGTAGCGGCTCAGCTTGGTGCCGCCGATGCCGCCGACCCGGGCCAGTTCGTCCAGGCTCGTCGGGCGCTGTTCGGCGATGTTGCGCAGGGTGCTGTCGTGGAAGATCACGAAGGCCGGCACGTTCTGTTCGCGGGCCAGTTCGGCACGCAGGCCGCGCAGCGCGTTGAACAGCGCCAGATCCTGCGGCAGCACCGACAGGCCGGTGCGCTGCGCGCTGCGCTCGCGGCCGCTGGTGCTGCTGGCCGGATCGCGGCGCATGCTGATCTGGCGGCGGCCGGTCAGCACGTCGCGGCTGGCGTCGGTCAGGCGCAGGCCACCGTGGCCCTCGCTGTCCACTTCCAGCAGGCTGGCGGCAACCAGCTGGCGGAACACGCTGCGCCAGGTGCGCGCGTCGAGGTCGCGGCCGATCGCGTAGGTGCTGAGCTTGTCGTGGCCCTGCTGCTTGACCTTCTCGTTCTCGCTGCCGCGCAGGACGTCGATCAGGTGGCCGACGCCGAAACGCTGGCCACTGCGGTAGACGCAGCTCAGCGCCTTCTGCGCCGGAATGGTCGCGTCCCACGAGGCCGGCGGCGTCAGGCAGTTGTCGCAGTTGCCGCAGGGCTGGGGATAGGTCTCGCCGAAACCGGCCAGCAGCACCTGGCGACGGCACTGCATCGACTCGCAGTAGCCCAGCAGGTGGTCCAGCTTGGACCGCTCCAGCTGCTTGCGCTCTTCGCCGGCTTCGGACTGCTCGATCATCTGCTTGAGCAGCACCACGTCGCCCAGGCCGTAGCACAGCCAGGCCTCGGCGGCCTCGCCATCGCGGCCGGCGCGACCGGTTTCCTGGTAGTAGCCTTCCATCGACTTGGGCAGGTCGGTATGCGCGACGAAGCGCACGTCCGGCTTGTCGATGCCCATGCCGAAGGCGATGGTGGCGCACATCACGATGCCGTCCTCGCGCAGGAAGCGGCGCTGGTTGCTGGCGCGTACTTCCGGTGGCAGGCCGGCATGGTAGGGCAGGGCGTTGAAGCCCTGGCCGCAGAGGAATTCGGCGGTCTCTTCGACCTTGCGCCGCGACATGCAGTAGACGATGCCGGCCTCGCCACGGTGGCCGCGCAGGAAATCGGTCAGCTGCTTGCGGGCGTTGTCCTTCTGCACCACGGTGTAGCGGATGTTGGGGCGGTCGAAGGAGCTGACGAAGTGGCGTGCTTCCTGCAGATCGAGGCGCTCGGCGATCTCGCGCTGGGTCGGCGGATCGGCGGTGGCGGTCAGCGCGATCCGCGGGATCTGTGGCCAACGCTCGTGCAGCACGGTCAGCTGGCGGTACTCGGGGCGGAAATCATGGCCCCACTGCGACACGCAGTGTGCTTCATCGATGGCGAACAGGGCGATCTGGCTGCGCGACAGCAGCGACAGGAAGCGGCCGGTCAGCAGGCGCTCGGGGGCGACATAGAGCATGTCCAGCTCGCCCGCGAGCAGTTCGCGCTCGACGCGGCCAGCGGTCTCGGCGTCCAGGGTCGAGTTCAGGTACTCGGCACGCACGCCGAGCTGGCGCAGGGCCTCGACCTGGTCCTGCATGAGCGCGATCAGCGGCGAGATGACGATGCCACATCCGTCACGCAGCAGGGCCGGGACCTGGTAGCACAGCGACTTGCCACCGCCGGTGGGCATCAGTACCAGGGCATCATGACCGGCAGCCACATGCTCCACGATGTCCTGCTGCGGACCACGGAAATCGTCGTAACCAAAGACGCGTTGGAGCAGGTCGTGCGCGGGACGGGAAGGCATCCGGCTAGTTTACCTCCCGGAGGCGGCGGCAGGGCTGCGCCCTGCACCTGCTACAAGCCAGAGCAACGTCAAAGGCAACAGCCGGCTCTGGGGTGTCTTCTGGCTGGGCGGGGCGGTGTGGGCTTGCAGGACACGCCGTAAACCCGTCCTTGGGGGCTCGATGGCGCCATCCATGGCGCCAACGGTCCTGCAAGCCCACACCGCCCCACCCCCGACAGTTTCCCGGTGACGGTGGATCCATCCACGCCATGCGTGGATGAAATCTGTCAGATATCGACAAACAAAATGGGGTCAGATCCGTTTTCCTGCGGAAAACGGATCTGACCCCAAGCAATGCCCTGGCAGATCGCGAAAATCTGTCGAAGGCGGGGTGGGTCCGGTTGAGGGGGTGTGAGCGGCATGGATGCCGCGACCAAGCCCCCATGGACGGGTTTACGGCGTCCCCCTCAACCGGACCCACCCCGCCAACCTTCAGGAAACTGGCTTTTGCTCTGGCTCTGGCTTGAAGGCTTCGGCGGGTGCAGGGCTGCAAGCCCTGCCGCCCCCAACCCTTACTGCAGCAGGGAACGCAGCATCCAGGCGTACTTCTCGTGAGTCTGCAGGCGCTGGGTCATCAGATCCTCGGTCGGCGCGTCGTCACCCTTGGCCGCCACCTCCAGCACTTCACGTGCCGTACGGCAGACCGCTTCGTTGGCGACCACCAACTGGCGTACCATTTCACGCCAGTCCGCACTGTCGGTCAGGCCCGGTTCCTCGGCGATCGAGGTCAGCGCAGCGAATTCCCGGTAGGAGCCCGGGGCATTGAAGCCCAGCGCGCGGATGCGCTCGGCCACGTCGTCCAGTGCCGCCCACTGCTCGGTGTACTGCGTCTCGAACATGGTGTGCAGCGAGTTGAACATCGACCCGGTCACGTTCCAGTGGAAGTTGTGCGTCTTCAGGTAGAGCGTGAACGCATCGGCCTGGAAGCGCGACAGACCGTCGGCGATCTTCTTGCGGTCGCCCTGGGTGATCCCGATATCGATGTTCGGCGCCGACGGTGCCGCCGCTGCAAGCTTCTGCTTGCCGGTCTTGGCCTTGGTCGTGCTCTTGGTCTTCGCCATGGGGTTCCTCCTTGTGGAATCGTTGGCCTTCACAATAAACCGGTCGTGATGACTGGTCGCTTTCAAAGTTTTGAACGAACCGATTGATGAACTCTATCGATAAAAATCCGCCGCCCCGCCTGCGCCAACAGCGTGCCGCCATCGACGGCGCCATGAGCCGCGACCGGGGCCGTTTGCTGGGAATGCTCTCGCGTTGCCAGGCCAAGCCACAGGATGCGGTGCTGGCCGCCACCTTCGAGCAGGCCTTGCAGGCGTCGGTGCAGCGCCGGCAGGTCCGGGCGCAGCAGCAGCCGTCCATTACTCTGGACCCGCAGCTGCCGATTGCGCGTGAAGCCGACGCCATCATCGGGTTGATCCGCGACCACCAGGTCGTGGTGATCGCCGGTGAAACCGGCTCGGGCAAGACCACCCAGCTGCCGAAACTGTGCTTGGCCGCAGGCCGTGGCCAGGCCGGCATGATCGGCTGCACCCAGCCGCGACGGATTGCCGCGCGTGCGGTGGCCAGCCGCGTGGCGCAGGAACTGCAGAGCGAACTGGGCCAGCTGGTCGGCTACCAGGTGCGCTTCAACGACAAGGTCAGCGAAGACAGCCGCATCAAGTTCATGACCGACGGCATCCTGCTGGCGGAAATCGCCAGCGATCGCTGGTTGTCGAACTACGACACGATCATCGTCGACGAGGCGCACGAACGCAGCCTCAACATCGACTTCCTGCTGGGCTACCTGAAGCAGCTGCTGCGCAAGCGCCCGGACCTGAAGCTGATCGTCACTTCGGCCACCATCGACACCGAACGCTTCGCCCAGCATTTCGACAATGCGCCGGTGATCAGCGTCGAAGGCCGCACCTATCCGGTGGAAGTGCGTTACCGCGCGCTGGAAGGCGAGGGCGAAGAGCAGGGCGAGCGCACCGTCAACGACGCCATCGTGTCGGCCATCGACGAGATCACCCGCCTGGATGGGCGCGGCGACGTGCTGATCTTCCTGCCGGGTGAGCGCGAGATCCGCGATGCGCACCAGTCGCTGGAACGGCGCAAGTACCGCAACACCGAGGTGCTGCCACTGTACGCGCGCCTGTCCAACCAGGACCAGGACCGGGTGTTCAATCCCGGGCCGAACCGGCGCATCGTGCTGGCCACCAACGTGGCGGAAACCTCGCTGACGGTGCCGCGCATCCGCTACGTGGTCGATCCGGGCTTTGCCCGCGTCAAGCGCTACAGCCCGCGCAACAAGCTGGACCGCCTGCACATCGAGCCGATCTCGCAGGCCAGCGCCAACCAGCGCAAGGGCCGCTGCGGCCGTATCGCCGAGGGCATCTGCTACCGCCTATATGCCGAGGCCGATTTCCAGGCGCGGCCGGAGTTCACCGATCCGGAAATCCGCCGCTCCAGCCTGGCCGGGGTGATCCTGCGCATGCTGCAGCTGGGCCTGGGCCGCATCGAGGAGTTCCCGTTCCTGGAAGCGCCGGACGAACGCGCGGTGGCCGATGGCTGGCAACAGCTGACCGAACTGGGCGCGATCGACGCCGAGCGGCGCATGACCACCATCGGCAAGCAGATGGCACGCCTGCCGGTGGACGTGAAGCTGGCGCGCATGCTGGTCGCCGCGCAGGCCGCCGGCTGCCTGCGGCCGATGCTGGTGATCGCCTCGTTCCTGGGCATCCAGGACCCGCGCGAGCGCCCGCCCGAAGCGCGTGGCGCGGCCGACAGCGCGCATGCGCAGTTCGCCGATGGGCGGTCCGAATTCGTCGGCGTGCTGCGCCTGTGGGATGCCTATCGGCAGGCTCACGAAGACCTGACCCAGTCCAAGCTGCGCGACTGGTGCGGTCGCCATTTCCTCGGTTTCCTGCGCATGCGCGAATGGCGCGAGCTGCATCGACAGCTGCGCCTGCTGTGCGAAGAACTGGGCTGGAAGGAAGAGGCCAACGAGGCCTCGATGGCGCCGTTGCTGGCTGGCAGCAGTGCACCGGCTCCGGCGCGCGATGACGCCGCTGCAGTGAAGGCCACCCGTGGCCAGCTGCACCGTGCCGCGCGCCTGGCCCGCGAAGGCAAGGCCGAGGCGGCCCCGGCGCCAGTGCCCGTGCGCGCGCAGAAGGAACAGGCACCGGTTGGCGGCGGTTTCAGCGAACGCGTGCGTGCCGCTGCGTACCAGACCCTGCATCGGGCGCTTGTGGCGGGCCTGCCGACGCAGATCGGCCACCGCACCGAGAAGGGCGATTTCCAGGCGCCACGCCAGCGCCGCTTCCTGCCGTTCCCGGGTTCGGCGCTGTCCAAGCGGCCGCCGCCGTGGCTGCTGGTGGCCAACCTGCTGGATACGCAGAAGGTGTGGGGCATGACCCTGGCGGCGATCGAGCCGGACTGGGTGATCGCCGAACTGCCGCACCTGCTGCAGCGCAAGCACTTCGATCCGCACTGGTCGCGCGCGCAGGGCCAGGTGCTGGCCTCCGAGCAGATCAGCCTGTTCGGCCTGGTGCTGGCGCCGAAGAAGCCGGTGCACTACGGCCGCATCGCGCCGGGCGAAGCGCACGACATCTTCGTGCGCCAGGCACTGGTGACCGGTGAGATCAACACCCGCGCCAGCTTCGTGGCCGACAACCAGAAAGTGCTGGAGATCGCCCGCGAGGAAGAAGCCAAGCTGCGCCGTGCTGGCATCGTTGCCGACGAGGACTGGCAGGCGCGCTGGTACCTGGACCGGGTGCCGCCGCAGATCCATTCGGCGGCGGGGCTGGACACCTGGTGGAAGGGGCTGGCGCCGGAACAACGCAAGACCCTGCACTGGTCCCTGGTCGATCTGTTGCCGGGTGAGGGCAGCGAACAGGAGCGCTATCCGAAGTACCTGCCGCTGGGCCAGGCGCGCCTGCCGCTGCATTACCGCTTCGAACCGGGTGCCGACGACGATGGCGTGACCCTGGACGTACCGCTGCACCTGCTCAACGCACTGGACCCGGTGCAACTGGGCTGGCTGGCGCCGGGTTTCGTCGCCGACAAGGCCTCGGCACTGATCCGCAGCCTGCCCAAGGCGATGCGCCGCAACTACGTGCCGGCACCGGACTTCGGCCGCGCGTTCTACGAGGCGTTCCCGCAGCCCAGCGCCGATGCCATTACCGGCGAACTGGCGCGCTTCCTGTCACGTGCGACCGGCGCAACGGTGACCGCGCTCGATTTCGAGCCTGGTTCGATCGAACCGCACCTGCACATGAACCTGCGGCTGCGCGACGAGCAGGGCAAGGTGCTGGCGACCTCGCGCGATCTGGACGCACTGCGCGCGAAATTCGGTGGTCGTGCCGGCGATGCGTTCGCTGCACGCGCTGGGCGCGAGATGGCCGCCGATGGCCTGCGCACGTTCCCGGCCACGCCGATTCCGCTGCAGGTACCCGGTGAAGCGGGCGTGCCGGCCTATCCGGCGCTGCTGGACGAGGGCGACAGCGTGGCGCTGCGCATCTTCGCCGATCGCCAGCAGGCGCAGGAGGCCCATCCGCTGGGCGTGCGCCGGCTGCTGGAGATTGCCCTGGCCGAGAAGGTGAAGCAGGCGCGCAAGCAGCTGCCGGTCGGTGCCAAGACCGGCCTGTTGTATGCGGCGATCGAGTCGCAGGAGCGCCTGCGTGGCGACCTGGTCGATGCGGCGATGAACGCGGTGCTGGCCGAGGGCCTGGAAGACATCCGCGATGCGGCGGCCTTCGAACAGCGACGTGAGCATGCGGCCAAGGCGTTGTTCGGCGAGGCCATGTCGCGGCTGAAACTGGCCGAGACCATCCTGGCGCTGGTGGCGGAACTGAAGCCGATGCTGGAAGCACCGTTGATGGGCTGGGCGCGCGGCAATCTGGACGACATGGAAGCGCAGCTGGTCGGCCTGATCCATCCCGGCTTCCTGCGCGATACGCCGGCTGACGCGCTGGCACAGTACCCGCGCTATCTGAAGGCGATGATCCTGCGCACCGAGCGCGCCAAGCGTGATCCGCCACGTGACCAGGCACGCATGCTGGAACTGCATCCCTTCCTGGAAGCGCTGGAAGCGGGGGAGCAGCAGGGACTGCGCGAGCGCCCGCAGTGGCAGGCCCTGCGCTGGGACCTGGAAGAGCTGCGGGTATCGCTGTTCGCGCAGGAGCTGGGTGCACGCACCGGCATCTCGGCGAAGAAGCTGGCGCAGCGGGTGACCGCACTGCGCCAGGCGTGAATCCTGTCCTGTAGCGCCGAGCCGAGCCGATGCTCGACTGCTGGCGATGGACGATCGCGTTCCATCGGAAAGCAGCCGAGCATCCGCCAGGCTCCACAGGACAGGCAATCCGTTACTTGGTACGGCGTACCTTCGGTTGTACGTTCACGCCTTCGATCTTCATGTACCAGACACCGAGCATTCCGGGCTTGATACTGACGTTTGGCGACTGCTTGCGCACCCCAGGGGTCGTGGACGTGTCGGTCTGCTCCCATTCCTGGCCGTTGTCCAGCACGTAGATGCGGCCCTTGCCGAAGCCGCGGAACTCGCCCTGCAGCACACCGGTGATCGGTTCGCTGCTGCCGAAATCGAAGAAGCCGCGGTTCTTCACGATCACTTCCTGACGGCCTTCCTCGCGCGCCGTTTCCCGTACGGCCGCAACCGCCTGGGTGGTGGCCGCTTCGACCTTGCCCTGCAGCCAGCGGTTCAGCGTGGCCAGTTCCTGCGCGTTGAGCTTGTCCAGGCCGGCCGCCTTGAACTCGGCCGGTGACATCTGCTGCTGCAGGTCACCCTCCACCACGCGCTGGGCCAGCGCAGGCGCCGACAGGGACAGCAACAGTGCGGCACAGGCCAGCAGCCGTAGACGGAAACGCGGGACGATCGAGGACATGTCGGGACTCTCCTGGGTTTGCCCGCGAGTGTAGCGGCATGTCTTCATGCCGGGTGATGGTGGCCGCGGTGATTGTCCCTGAACGGCGCCGGCGCTAGTGTAGGGGCCTCTGTCTTGCCTGCTCGATGCTGTGAACCGCGCTTCCGTCCCCGGCCTGGATGCCTTGTTGAACCGCCCCTCGGCAGCCGTGCTGCCTGCTCCGCTGCGCCAGGCCCTGCGCGGGCACTGGGAAGCGCCGGACTGCGACCATCAGATGCGCGCCAGCTGGTCGGTGCTGGGCGACACCCTCGACGCACTGGCGATGCTCTCGGCCGACGAAGGCGCGGTGGTCGCGGCCCTGCTGTTCGATCTGCCCGGCCTGCGCGCCAGCCTGGAGCAACTGCCGCTGGGCAACCACAAGGCCGCAGTGATCGGCCTGCTGGATGGCCAGGATGCGGCCGACCCGGTCTGGGCACTGCATGCCGGACGTGAGGCAGGGCGCAACAGCGAGGGCCTGCGCCGCCTGCTGCTGGCGATCATCCGTGACCTGCGCGTGGTGCCCATCCTGCTGGCGCGGCAGCTGGCGCGCATGCGCGCGGCCGACAAGCTGGACGATGAGCAGCGTCGCGCGCTGGCGCAGCTGACCCGTGACATCCATGCACCGCTGGCCAATCGATTGGGCATCTGGCAGCTGAAATGGGAGCTGGAGGACCTGGCGTTCCGCCACCTGGAGCCGGAGACCTATCGGCGCATCGCCCGCGAGGTCGACGAAACCCGCATCGCCCGCGAGCGCTACGTCGAGAACGTCAAGAAGGTGCTGTCGCGCGAACTGGTCGCGCAGGGCATCAAGGCCGAGGTCAGTGGCCGCCCGAAGCACATCTACAGCATCTGGCGGAAGATGCAGAAGAAGCGGCTGGCGTTCGACCAGCTGTACGACATCCGCGCGGTGCGGGTGATGGTCGATGATGTCGCCGCCTGCTATGCCGCGCTGGGCGTGGTGCATGCGCTGTGGGCGCCGGTGCCGAGCGAGTTCGACGATTACATCGCCCGGCCCAAGGCCAACGACTATCGCTCGCTGCATACCGCCGTGGTCGGTCCGGAAGGCCGCACCATCGAAGTGCAGATCCGTACCCACGAGATGCATTCGCAGGCCGAGCTGGGCGTGGCCGCGCACTGGAAGTACAAGGAAGGCGGCAAGGGCGCGGAAAAGTCCTTCGACCGCAAGATCACCTGGATGCGCCAACTGCTGGAGCAGGCGCAGGATGGGCAGGGCAATGAACTGGCCGGGGCGCTCGATGCCGAACTGACCGAGGACCGGGTCTATGCGCTGAGCCCGAAGGACGAGGTGCTGGACCTGCCGCAGGGGGCCACGCCGCTCGATTTCGCCTACCAGGTGCACACGATGGTGGGCCACCGTTGCCGTGGTGCGAAGGTCAATGGCCGTATCGTGCCGCTGACCTACCGCCTGCGCAGCGGCGACCGCGTCGAGATCCTGACCGGCAAGGAGGCCGACCCGCGTCGCGACTGGCTGATGCCGGCCAACGGCTTCCTGGCCAGCAACCGCTCGCGCGAAAAGGTGCGCAGCTGGTTCCACAAGCTGGATCGCGCGCGCAACGTGCAGGCCGGCCGCGAACTGCTTGAGCGCGAACTGAAGCGGCTCGGCCTGCAGCATTCGGACCTGTCGGTGGCGGCGAAGAAGTTCCATGCCGACAGCGTCGACGATCTCTACATCCAGGTGGCGCTGGGTGATACCGGCCCGAACCAGGTCAGCCGTACCCTGCTGGAGGCGGAGCGTGCGGCCAGCCAGCCGGCACCTGCGCCGAGCCTGCCACGCCCGACCGCGCGCCGCGAGAACCTGGGCAAGTCCAAGTTCACCGTGCAGGGCGTGGGCAACCTGCTGGTACAGCTGGCGCGTTGCTGCCAGCCGGTGGCCGGCGAACCGATCGTCGGCTACCTGACCCGTAGCCGGGGTGTCACCGTACATCGTGCAGACTGTGCTGCGCTGGCCCGGCTGGCAGCCACCAGCCCGCAGCGCATCCTGCCGGTGGAGTGGGGCCAGGCCGGCGGTGGCTACGAGGTGGACGTGGTGGTCACTGCAGTCGACCGCCGCTGGCTGCTGAAGGACATCACCAACCTGATCGCCCAGGAAGACGCCTACGTGCTCGACATCCACAGTGACAACGTGCGCAACAGTGGCCGTGCCCATCTGCGCCTGCGCCTGAAGGTGAGCGACTACGGCCAGCTGTCGACCCTGCTGGGCAAGCTGGATGCGCTGCCCGGCGTGAGCGAGGCGCGTCGCCTCGGCTGAGCTTCACGCTGCCCCGGCTACCCTGCACGCATGGAACGCGAGCCTCCGCATCGCCCGCATGGCGCTGAACATCCTGCGCTGGACCGCGTCCGCCGCGAAGGCCGTTGGTGGTGGCTGCAGGCCCGCCACGCGCGCCGGGTGTGGCGCTGGGCGCTGGTCGCAGCGCTGGCGGTGTTCGTGCTGCTGGTGCTGCTGCGCAAGCCGTTGGCTGACTGGTTCTGGGATGAACCGCAGATCGAACAGCTGCTGGTCGAGGGCGATCGTGCGCTTGCCAGCGGCCGACTGAGCGCGGCCGACGGCAGTGGCGCACGCGAACGTTACCAGGCCGTGCTGGCATTGGATGGCGACCGTCCGCAGGCCCGTGAAGGCCTGGCACGAACGGCCGCCGCCGCCCTGCAGCAGGCCCGCGACAAACTTGAGAGCAATGATCTCGACGGCAGTGCGCAGGCGCTGGCACTGGCCCGCGAACTGCAGGTGCCGCAAGGCGATGCAGATGCCGTCGCCCGCCAGTTGCAGGCACGTCGCAGTGCCGGGGCGGGCATCGGTGCGCTGCTGGCGCTGGCCCGCAATGCCCTCGCTGCCGGGCGGCTCGACGATGGCGACAGCAGTGCACTGCCGCTGTTCCAGCGCATCCTGGCACTGCAGCCAGACAACCTGCCGGCGCTGGAAGGGCGCGAAGATGCACTGAGCGATCTGCTGCAGCATGCGCGTACGCTGGCCGGGCGCGGGGACCTGGCCGAAGCCGCTGCGATCGTGCAGCGCGCGCGCCAGTTCGATGCCGGCCACGCCGATCTGCCCGCCAGCCAGGAGGCGTTGGCGCGGGCAGTCGATCAGCGCCTGAGGCAGGCGCAACGTGCATTGCAGCGGCGGCAGCTGGACGTGGCGGCCAAGGGGTTCCTGGCGGTTCTTGGGGTGGCGGCCGATGATCCCAATGCCCAGCGTGGCCGCGAACAGGCGTTGCAGGCCGTACTGGCACGCAGCCAGAAGCAGGCCGACGACTTCCAGTTCGAGGCGGCGCAGGCGGATGCAGCGCTGGCGGAAGAACTGGGCGCCTCGCCGGCCGCACGACAGCAGCTCGCACAGCGTCTGCAGCGCGCACACCAGGCGCAGAAGGCGCTGCAGCAGCCGTCGGTCAGCAACACGCAGCGCGAGCGCCAACTGCGCGACCACCTGCGCAGGATCGAGCGCGCCGAACGCGCTGGGCAGTGGATCAGTCCGCCCGGCCACAGTGCGTTCGACGCGTTGCGCGAAGCGCAGTCACTGGCGCCACGCGATGCACGGGTGAAGGCCGCTGCAGCCCGCCTGTTGCCGGCCAGCCGAAGTTGTTTCGACGACAACCTGCGGCAGAATCGCGTGCAGGCGGCCGGTGCCTGCCTGCAGGCGTGGCAGACCCTGTCGCCGACCGCGGCTGGACTTCCCGCGGCACGCCTGCGCCTGGCCCAGCGCTGGCTGGCGATCGGCAGCGAACGGCTCGGCAATGGAGACCTGGCGTTTGCCGCACACGCTGCCGAACAGGCCCGGTTGCTGCAACCGGACCTGGCCGAGCTGCCGGCGTTCGAAGACCGCCTGCGCCGCGCCGGCGGTCGCCCGGATTAGGTGAAGAACACCCGCTGCACGGTCGCGCGGGCAGCGTCGAGGGAGAAGTGCTCTGCGATGTTGGCCAGGCCGGCGTCGGACAACTGCTGCCACAGCTGCGGATCCTGGTACAGGCGGACCACCGCATCGGCGAAGCCCGCCGCATCATCGGCCACCAGTACGTCCTGGCCCGGGTGCAGGTGCATCCCTTCCACGGCGCAGGTGGTACCGACCACCGGCTGGCCATGGGCCATGCTCAGGTTGATCTTGCCCTTCACGCCGGCGCCGAAGCGCAGTGGCGCGATGGAAATGCGGGCACCGTCCATGTAAGGCGTGATGTCCTCGACGAAGCCATGCATCTGCACGCCCGGCTGGCGAGCGGCCAACGCCAGCAGCGATTCCGGCGTGGCGGCACCGATGCAGTGCAGGCGTACCTCGGGCAGACGGGCGCGGATGCCGGCAAAGACTTCGCCGATGAACCACTCCATGGCATCCAGGTTCGGCGGATGGCGGAAGCCACCGACGAACACCAGGTCATGGCGCTGTTCGAACGGCTTGCCGGCACCGGCGAGGTCATGCAGGTTGGAGATCAGTTCCACCTGCACGGCGGGTGCGTCGGCCTGCAGCTGCTCGCGCTCGGCGGCACTGACCAGCACGGTGATGTCGCACTGCTCCATCACCGCCAGTTCGCTGGTACGGGTGCGCTCGGCGGCCCGTAGCAGGCTGGTGTCGCCGGCGACTTCGGCACCGCGGCGTTCGCGCAGGTAGTGCAGGTCCACGGTGTCGAATACCGTGCGTGCCTGCGGGGCATAGCGCTTCAGCAGCGGCAGGCACTCGTGGGCAACATGATGGCGGACCAGCAGCGCCACGTCGAAGCGCGCACCGTGCGTGCGCAGCCAGCCGGCCACGCCATCAATGAACGGCGCGTACCAGACTTCCACGCCCATCCGCTGCAGCGCCTCGGTGGCAGCGCCGCCGTGTTCGCGGCGGGTGGGGACGAACACCACGTGAGCGCCGCCCTGCAGCAGCAGGCGGATCAGGTTGACCTGGCGCAGCGAGGCGGAATCGCGATCGGGCCTCGGGACTTCCTCATCGAGGATCAGCACCTGGCGGCGGCCGCGCTGCAGCAGCGCAGGCGACGGCACCGCACCCACTGCAGGATGGTGGGCCAGCTCGGCCGCCCACTTGGTCGCAAAGATGGCCTGGTTGCGCACCTGGTAGGCCTTCACCCCGCTGCCGGTATCGGTGCCGTTGCTGGTGCCTTCATCGTGGACCACGCGGCTGGCCGGCTGCACCAGCACTCGCAGGCCCTGGGCGCGAACGCGGAAAGCCAGATCGGTGTCCTCGTAGTACGCCGGCTTGTAACGGGTATCGAAGCCGCCCAGCTGCTGCCAGAGGGCGCGCGGCAACATCAGCGCCGCGCCGGAGCAGTAGTCGACGTCACGCAGGCTGGCAAAGCGCGGGTCGTCGGCGGCCTCGAAGCGGCCGTAGCTCCAGCCGCTGCCGTCGGCGAAGATCACGCCCCCCGATTCCTGCAGTCGGCCATCCGGGTACAGCAGTTGGCTGCCGACCAGCCCGGCCTCGGGGGTATTGGCGAACGTGTCCAGCAGTGCATCCAGCCAGCCCGGCTGCGGCACCGTATCGTTGTTGAGCAGCACCACGAAGCGGCCGCGTGCGCGTGCGACGCCGTCATTGCAGGCTTCGATGAAGCCGCCATTGCGCTCACGTACCTCATAGCGCAGTCCGGCCACCTGTGGCATCCACTGCGGGGTGGTATCACTGCTGCCGTCATCCACCACCAGGATCTCGCAGGCCGCCGCCGGCGGGTGCGCTGCCAGGGCGCGCAGGCAGGCCAGGGTGTGGCCGACGTGGTTGTAGACCGGGATGACGATGCTCACTTCCGGCGTTTCACTGAACGGCACCGTGAAGGGGGCGAACGCTTGTTCCGGTGGCAGGAACAACGGCGTGCGTGGGGCGGGGACGGCGCGCTGGGTGTGCACGCGGATGCGCTGCCAGGTCGCCCGCCACCCACGGGTACGCAGGCTGGCCAGGCTCCGGCGGGCCAGGCCCGACAGGCGGTTGATCAGGTATCGGATCTCGGCCAGGGACATCGCCATCCGGTTGCAACTCCAGCTTAAGCAGGGGAACCCGGGAGAATCCGCCAGCCGCAGCGGCTGGGGTAGACTCGCCAGACCTTACATTCTCGCATCCCCGTGCCCCGACGCTACGATTCCGACGACATCGACGATTTCGACGACGACGACCAGCAGGACAACGGCCCGCTGTGGCGGCGCCGGCTGATCACCTGGAGCATGGCTGCGGTCGCGTTGGGATTGGGTTTCCTCATCCCCTATACGCTGTACCTGAACCAGCAGGTCACCCAACGCTTCGGTGAACTGCGCTGGCAGATTCCGACCCGTGTGTACGCGCGTCCGCTGGTGCTCACGCCCGGCAAGGCAATGGATGCGGCGACCCTGAAGACCGAGCTGGCCGCTTCTGCCTACCGCGATGACGGCCAGGGCAAGGAGCCAGCCACCTATGCGGTGAACGGCGGGCGTTTCGTCATTTCCAGCCGCGGCTACAACGATGTCGACGGCCGGGTTGCCCCGCGCCGGCTGGAACTGTCGTTGTCCGACGGTGCGGTCGCGTCGCTGCGTGATGCCGACAACCGCAAGGCGCTGAAGGCCGCACGGCTGGACCCGGCGCGCATCGCCACCCTGTACGGGCAGAAGCAGGAAGAACGCCGCCTGATCCGCATGGATGAGGCGCCGGACCTGCTGGTGACCGGCCTGCAGGCGGTCGAGGACAAGGACTTCAACCGCCACCACGGCATCGACCTGTCCGGCATCGCCCGTGCGGTGTGGGTGACCATCCGCTCCGGTGGCCAGAGCCGCCAGGGCGCCTCTACGCTGACCCAGCAGCTGGCCCGCAGCGGCCTGCTCGGCATCGGCAAGGAACAGACGGTCACCCGTAAGTTCAACGAAGTGCTCTACGCGCTGATCATGGAAGCGCGCTACGACAAGCGCACCATCTTCGAGGCCTACCTCAACCAGGTGTACCTGGGCCAGCGCGGCAGCCAGGCGATCCATGGCATGTCCTCCGGTGCCGAGTTCTGGTTCGGCCGCGACCTGTCGTCGCTGGAAACCGAGCAGATCGCGCTGCTGATCGGCCTGGTCAAAGGCCCGTCCTTCTATGATCCGCGGCGCAACCCGGAACGTGCGCTGGACCGCCGCAACTTCGTGCTGGGCAAGCTGCACGAGGCCACGCTGATCGACGACGCCGAGTACCAACGTGCGCTGAAAGCGCCGCTGGGGGTGCCCAAGACCCCCGGCCTGGTTGCGGCCAACCGCTTCCCGGCCTACGTCGATCTGGTTCGCCGCCAGCTCGGCCATGATTATCCGGAATCGGCACTGCAGGGGGCCGGCCTGAGCGTGATGACCGGCATGTCGCCGTCCGCGCAGGCCTATGCCGAAGGTGCGGTGACCCGCACCATCAAGTCGCTGGAAAGCAAGCGTCGCCCCGAACTGCAGGCCGGCATGGTGCTGACCGACGTGCACAACGGCGACGTGCTGGCCGTGATCGGCAGCCGTGAAGTGTCCGAGGTCGGTTTCAACCGTGCGATCGAGGCACAGCGCCCGGTCGGTTCGCTGCTGAAGCCGTTCGTGTACCTGCTGGCGCTGGCACAGCCGGACCGCTATTCGCTGGCCAGCTGGGTCGACGATTCACCGGTGACCGTCCAGCTCGGCCGTGGCCGCAACTGGACCCCTGGCAACGCGGACAACCGCAGCCATGGCACCGTGCGCCTGATCGACGCGCTGGCGCATTCCTACAACCAGGCCACGGTGCGCGTGGGCATGCAGGTCGGCCCCGAACGCGTGACCCAGCTGATCCACGTGCTGGCCGGCATCAAGGCCGAGGCGAATCCGGCGGTGATCCTCGGCTCGACCGACCAGAGCCCGTACGCGATGGCGCAGCTGTACCAGTTCCTCGCGTCCGGCGGTGAGATCCAGCCGCTGCACGCGGTGCGTGGCGTGCTCGACCCGCAGGGCAAACTGCTCAAGCGGTATGACAAGACTCCGGCACCGGCCCAGGAAGGTGACTCGATCGCCGCCAACCTGATCAGCGTCGGCCTGCAGCAGGTGGTCGCCAGTGGTACCGCGCAGCGACTGAATGCCGATGGCCTGGGCCGCCTGCAGCCGGCCGGCAAGACCGGCACCACCAACGACGGCCGTGACAGCTGGTATGCCGGCTATACCGGTGATCATCTGGCGGTGATCTGGATCGGCAACGACCAGAACGAGCAGGCCGGCCTGTACGGCGCCACCGGTGCGATGCGGGTGTGGTCGGGTATCTTCCAGCGCCTGCCGAGTGCCCCGCTGCGGGTCAGCAACAAGGGCCTGGACTGGCAGTCGGTGGCACCCACCGGTCTCAACACGACCGATGAAGGCTGCCCGGGTGCCCGCCGCTTCCCGTTCGTGGTCGGCTACGCTCCGGCGTATGCACCGTGCGCACCGGCGACGTCGCCGGATGGGCAGGGCGGTGCCGAAGGCGAAGGCGGTGGCTGGCGTAGCTGGTTCGGACTGGACCGCAAGCCGGAAGCGCCTGCCGAACCTGCCGCGGCACCTGCCGCAGCCTCTCCTCCTCCGAGCCGATGATGTCGATGAACATGCGATCCCTGTTGCAGCCCCTGGCCTTGACCGGCCTCAGTCTGGCCCTGGCCGCCTGCGTGAGCAGCGCACCGCCAGTGGTCAAGCCGGTCGATACCACCACGCCGGCGCAGCGTCTGGCCGCCGTGAACGCAGCTGCGGGTCCGGACGACAAGGAGCTGTCGGTGCAGCCGCTGCGTGATTCGCAGGTGGAAGATCTGCGGGTGACCGCGCAGGCGCAGCGCCAGGCCAACGATCTGGCCGGTGCCGCCAGCAGCCTGGACCATGCGCTGGAGATCGTGGCGGGTGACCCGGCGGTGCTGCAGGAGCGCGCCGAGCTGGCGCTGCTGCAGGGCCAGTGGGCGCAGGCGGAGACGTTCGCACGCAAGGCGATCGACCTGGGTTCGAAGACGGGGCCGCTGTGCCGCCGGCACTGGGCGACGATCGAGCAGTCGCGCCTGGCGCGGGGCGAGAAGGAAAATGCGGTGTCGGCGCATGCGCAGATTGAAGGTTGCACGGTGCCGGGGATCAAGCGGTACTGAGGTATTCCACTCCATCGGGCGCTGCCCCCTCTGCGGCGCGCGCTCGCACTGATGGATACTGGTGATGGGCCGGGTGGGTGGGGCGTGCAGGACACGCCGTAAACCCATCCCTGGGGGCTCGATGGCGCCATCCATGGCGCCAACGGTCCTGCACGCCCCACCCACCCGGCCCGCCATACATCGCGCGGGCCGCAGGCAAGAACAAAATCAAAATCAAAAGCGGGTCGCGCGCTGCGCGCACTCGCGGTAATTCATCGTTTTTCCCCGTTCCCTCCACCGCTTTTGACATCCCAGTCGAGCAAGCTCGACGCTACGAAGCGCGTGCCTCCGTCACCGGGAAACTGTCGAAGGCAGGGGACTGTGGGTTTGCGGGGTGTCCGCGGCATGGATGCCGCGGCCAAGCCCACAGGGACGGGTTTACGGCGTCCCCGCAAACCCACAGTCCCCTGCCAGCCCTCGGTGCAACCCAGAGCCATGACCGCCGTTGCCGTTGCTGGTGCTCTGGCTCCGGCTTGAAACGGGTGCCGGGCAGCGCCCGGCCGGGTATCCTTTCCCTCCGATGTCCGACCTTGTCCATGCCAGCCGCGAAGCCCTCAGCGACGGCGGCGCGCTCGCCTCGCATCTGGATGCCTTCGTCCCGCGTCCAGCCCAGCTGCACCTGACCGAAGCCATCGCCGATGCGCTGCAGCAGCGGGACCTGTTGCTGGCCGAGGCCGGTACCGGTACCGGCAAGACCTTCGCCTACCTGGTGCCGGTGTTGCTGTCCGGGTTGCGCACCATCATCTCCACCGGTACCCGCGCGCTGCAGGACCAGCTCTACCACCGCGACCTGCCACGGGTGCGCCAGGCACTCGGGGTCGGCCTGCGCAGTGCGCTGCTGAAAGGGCGTGCGAACTACCTGTGCCGCTATCGCCTGCAGCAGGCGCGCGGTGAGCCGCGTTTTTCCAGCCCCGAACAGGCGGCGCAGTTCCAGCGCATCCTGGCCTGGTCCGGTCGCTCGGAGTTCGGTGACATCGCCGAACTGGAAGGCCTGGCCGATGACTCGCCGCTGCTGCCGATGGTTACCTCCACCGTCGACAATTGCCTGGGCACCGATTGCCCGTTCTGGGACGATTGCTTCGTGGTGCGCGCGCGACAACGCGCGCAGGCCGCCGACGTGGTGGTGGTCAACCATCATCTGTTGCTGGCCGACCTGGCACTGAAGCAGGATGGCTTCGGTGAACTGTTGCCGGGCGCGCAGGCCTTCGTCATCGACGAGGCGCACCAGCTGCCGGAACTGGCTGCACAGTTCTTCGGCGAGGGTTTCGGCATGCGACCGTGGCAGGAGCTCGGGCGCGATTGCCTGGCAGAAGCACGCGGGGTGGGCGGCGCGCAGTCGGCGTTGCAGGAGCCGGTCGACCAGTTGCAGCAGGCGTTGTTGGCGCTGCGTTCGGCGATGGAGGGGCTGCCGCCACGTGGCACGCAATGGCGCGCACTGGCGATGCCGCAGGTACGCGACGGCTTCGATACGGTGATGGCAGGGTTGGTAACGCTGGAGCAGGCATTGCAGCCGCTGCGCGAAGCGGCGGCGGGCCTGGATGCCTGCCATGCACGGGCGCGCGAGGCGGTCTCGCGGCTCAGCCGCTGGCTGGGCGATGACGAACCTGCCCTCGATTTCGATACCGACCCGGCGGAAACCGCCACTGCCGCCGATGTGCTCTGGTACGAACTCACCCCGCGCGGTTTCCGCTGCCAGCGCACGCCGATGGATGTGTCCGGTCCGTTGCGCGAGCACCGCGAACGCAGTCGTGCGGCATGGATCTTCACCTCGGCGACGCTGACCGTCGGTGGCGGTTTCGATCACATCGCCACGCGCCTGGGCCTGGACGACCCCCACACGCTGGTCCAGCCAAGCCCGTTCAACTGGCCGGAGCAGGCGTTGTGCTACCTGCCCGAAGGCCTGCCTGATCCGGCCGCGCGGGGCTTCGGCACTGCGCTGATCCAGACCCTGCGACCCGTGCTGCAGGCCTCGCAGGGCAGGGCCTTCCTGTTGTTCGCTTCGCATCGCGCGCTGCGCGAGGCCGCCGAGGCACTGCGCGACGGGCCATGGCCGTTGTTCGTGCAGGGCGAGGCGCCGCGCGCGACGCTGCTGCAGCGCTTCCGTGAATCCGGCAATGGCGTGCTGCTCGGTTCGGCCAGTTTCCGCGAGGGTGTGGACGTGGTCGGCGAAGCACTGAGCGTGGTGATGATCGACAAGCTGCCGTTCGCGGCACCGGATGACCCGGTGTACGAGGCGCGGCTGGAGGCGATCCGCAGCCAGGGCGGCAATCCGTTCCGCGACGAGCAGTTGCCGCAGGCGGTGATCGCACTGAAGCAGGGCGTCGGCCGTCTGATCCGCAGCGAGAGCGACCGCGGCGTGCTGGTGCTGTGCGACCCGCGCCTGCTCAATCGGGGGTATGGCCGGGTCTTCCTCGATTCGCTGCCGCCATTCCGCCGTACCCGCAGCCTGGCCGATGTGCAGGCCTTCTTTACGCCACAATGGGCGCCCGTGGCCGATGATGCGGCTGCCCCGGTCGCTGTAGCGACCGGTCCCGAGCCGGCGCCCGGTGCCACGTTCCCCCTGTTCTGACCCGATCCGATGAAACTGCTCGCCTTTGAAACCGCCACCGAAGCCTGTTCCGTTGCCCTGCATGTCGATGGACAGGTACTGGAACGCTTCGAGATTGCCCCGCGTCGGCACGCCGAACTGAGCCTGCCGTGGGCGGAGGCGCTGCTGGCCGAAGCCGGCATCAGCCGCCGCCAGCTGGACGGTATCGCGCTCAGCCGCGGCCCGGGTGCGTTCACCGGCGTGCGCCTGGCGATCGCCATTGCCCAAGGCATTGCGCTGGCACTGGATCGGCCATTGCTGCCGGTCTCGACACTGCAGGTGCTGGCGCTGCGGGCACCGGCGGAAGAAACGCAGATCCTGTCGGCGATCGATGCGCGGATGGGCGAACTCTACGTTGCCCGCTTCGAGCGCGTGGACGGCCTGCCGGTGGCGCGCGATGCAGAACGTGTGTGCGCACCTGCCGCGGTGGCGCTGCCGGAAGGGCTGTCCGCCTACGGCGTCGGTACCGGTTTCGGTGCAGCCGAGGGCGCGCTTGTTTTGCAGTTGGGCGCTGGCCTGCGCGGCTTTGATGCCACTGCGCTGCCGCGGGCATCGGACGTGCTGGCACTGGCGGTGCCGGCCTTCGCGCGCGGCGAAGCCATCGCACCGGAGAAGGTCGAGCCGGCGTACCTGCGTGACAACGTGGCGCTGACCCTGGTCGAGCAACAGGCGGCGCGCGAGGCGAAGGCGAAGGCCAACGGCTGAGCCCCTCGTGGCGGGGGGCGAAAGCACAAGCCGCGCTGGGCCGGGCGGGGTGGGTTCGCGGGGGACGCCGTGAACCCATCCCTGGGGGCTTGGCCGCGGCATCCATGCCGCGGACACCCCCGCGAACCCACCCCGCCCGGCCACGGACAGTTTCCGTGTGCGTCCGCCACGGAAAATCAAAAAAATCAAAGTCAAAAGCGGGTCGCTTCGCTCGCATCCACGCGTGGCGTGGATGTGTGTCGACCAAGGTCGACACCTACCAATAGCAAAAATGCGCCGCGATCTGTCAAAGGTGGGGCGGTGTGGGCTTGCAGGACCGTTGGCGCCATGGATGGCGCCATCGAGCCCCCAGGGATGGGTTTACGGCGTGTCCTGCAAGCCCACACCGCCCCGCCAAACCCAAAGCCCAACCGCAGCTCTTGATCTTGCTGTTGCAGTTGCTTGGGCTTGCAGCGGGTCCCGGGCCGCAGGTCCGGGCAACAAAACCCTACCGATCGTCGTGCAGGGTGCCGCCCGGCAGGAACACCCACGTGCGGGTGACCTGCAGGATATCGATCTCATCCTCGGTCTTCGGCAACGGCGGGAACGGCTGGGCTAGCTTCACCACCCGCAGTGCCGCCTCATCCAGCAGCGGGGTCCCGCTCGAACGCAGGATCCGGCTGCTCTCCACGCTGCCATCGCGGCGCACGCCCACGCTGATCACCACCTGGCCACCCAGGCGCCGCTGCCGCGCCTCATCCGGGTAATTCAGATTGCCTACGCGCTCGGCGCGATCGACCCACGCGCGCAGGTAATTGGCATAGGCATATTCGCGCGTGCTGGCCGACACGAACTTGCGGTTCGGACGCTTGGCGTACTGCGCCGAGCGCAGGTGCACTTCGGCGGCCAAGCGCGCCATCTCCACGTCGCGCTGTTCGCGCGCGCTCAGCGGTGCGTCCGGTTCGGGCTGATCCGGCGTGGGCCGGGACTGCGCCTGCGCCACCATTTCTTCGCCATTGCGGCTGCTGACCACCCGTGCCTGCGGCGGCGGAACCGGTGCGGCCGATTGCTGCTGCTGTGGCACCGGGCTGATTCCGGACTGGGCCTGCGGCACGATGCCGGCCTGGTTGTCGCGCGGACGCTGCGCGCGGTCGTGCTCGCCACCGCCTTCCTGGTTGGCTGCGGCCAGGAAATCGGCCTGCTTCGGCGTCAATGCGGTGCGGGTCTGGCTGAAGATCACTTCCAGCGTCGGCACCAGCGGTGCATCGCCCTTCACGGCAAAGCCCACGCCCAGGATCAGCAGGGCGTGGACCAGCACAGACAGCGCGATGGTCGCCCCCAGCCGTTGCGCTTCGCGCGGCGGCGGGGGCAGGACGGCAGGGGCGGACGGCATCAGCGCAGGCCGGCCTCGAGTGCGTCGAACAGGGTGCCAGCGATGTTCAGCCCGTACTGGGCGTCCAGTTCGCGCACGCAGGTCGGGCTGGTCACGTTGACCTCGGTCAGGTAATCACCGATCACGTCCAGGCCGACGAAACGCATGCCACGACGCTTCATCTCCGGGCCCACCTGGGCGGCGATCCAGCGGTCGCGCTCGCTCAGCGGGCGGCCTTCGCCGCGGCCGCCGGCGGCCAGATTGCCGCGGAATTCGTCGCCCTGCGGGATGCGCGCCAGGCAGTAATCGACCGGCTCACCATCGACCAGCAGGATGCGCTTGTCGCCGGCGGTGATGTCGGGAATGAACTTCTGCGCCAGTGCCATCCTGTGGCCGCCGTCGGTCAGCGTTTCCAGAATCACATTCAGGTTCGGGTCGCCCTGGCCGCTGCGGAAGATCGAGCGTCCGCCCATGCCATCCAGCGGCTTCAGGACGGCCTGGCCGTGTTCCAGGGCAAAGGCCTTCAGCGCCTTGGCATCGCGGCTGACCAGGGTCGGCGGGCAGCACTGCGGGAACAGCAGGGCGGCCAGCTTCTCGTTGTAGTCGCGCAGCCCCTGCGGATTGTTGACCACGCAGGCGCCGGCGGCCGCGGCCACGTCCAACACCTGGGTGTCGTAGATGTATTCGGCGTCGACCGGCGGGTCCCTGCGCATCAGCACGATCTGGCCGGGGCCGAACTCGGTACGGCTGAACGCGCCCAGCTCATACCAGCCGGCCGGGTCGTCGCGCACCTGCAGCGGCGCGGTCTGGGCCACCGCCACGCCACCTTCCAGGGCCAGGCCGCCCGGGCGCACGTAGTGCAGGGCATGGCCGCGGCGCTGGGCTTCCAGCAGCATGGCGAAGGTGGTGTCCTTGGCGATCTTGATGTGGGCGATGGGGTCCATCACCACGATGACGTTCAACGGCATGGGCGCACCTGTCAGGCAAGGCGTTGATGGTAGCGGCAACGCCGCTCGCGCGCCTCCCCGCCGTACTGCAACGCAGCGTCCGCCCGGCGGTCGCGCACGCATTGCGAAACCCGTCACGTTCAGGAGGGCGCCATGCCCCGCGCCATGGGGCGGCCTTGAAGCGGGCGCGGAAAGTGCGATATAGATACGCTTTCGTAGCGGCCCCCGCCAGAGATCGGGCCGTGCGCTTGGGGATAGGCAATGACTGAAAACACGACTGCGGGCGGGGAACTCGCAGGACTCCGGGTGATGGTCATCGATGATTCGAAGACCATCCGCAGGACTGCGGAAACGCTGCTCAAGCGCGAAGGCTGCGAGGTGGTCACCGCCACCGACGGCTTCGAAGCGCTTGCCAAGATCGCAGACCAGCAACCGCAGATCATCTTCGTCGACATCATGATGCCGCGCCTGGACGGGTACCAGACCTGTGCGCTGATCAAGGGCAACCAGCTGTTCAAGGCGACCCCGGTCATCATGCTGTCGTCCAAGGATGGCCTGTTCGACAAGGCGCGGGGACGCATCGTCGGCTCGGAGCAGTACCTGACGAAGCCTTTCACGCGTGAAGAACTGCTGGGTGCCATCCGCACATACGTCAACGCCTGACCAGGGGGGAAAGGCACAATGGCTCGTATCGTTCTGATCGAGGATTCACCGACCGACCGCGCGGTGTTCACCCAGTGGCTGCGCCGTGCCGGCCACGAGGTGCTGGAAGCGGACAACGCCGAGGATGGACTGCAGCTGGTCCGCGACCAGGTGCCGCAGCTGGTGCTGATGGACGTGGTCCTGCCCGGCATGAGCGGCTTCCAGGCCACCCGTGCGATGGCCCGTGATGCGGCGATCAAACACATTCCGGTGATCATCGTCAGCACCAAGGCGATGGAAACCGACAAGGCATGGGGACTGCGCCAGGGCGCGGCCGATTACATCGTCAAGCCGCCGCGCGAGGATGAACTGATCGCGCGGATCAACGAACTGGTGGCCTGATGCGCTCGCCCTTCGACATTCTCGAAGCCTACGAACGGCGCAGCCTGGCCCACGCGGTGCAGCTGCCCGAACGGCAGTTCGCCCAGGACCTCTGGCGTGGCGTGGGTTACCGCGTCGGCCAGCGCCGGCTGGTGTCCGATTTCCGCGAAGTGGTGGAAATCGTGCCGATGCCGCCGGTGACCCCGGTACCGTGCGCGCAGCCGTGGCTGCTGGGCGTGGGCAACCTGCGCGGCAACCTGTTCCCGGTGGTCGACCTGAAGTACTTCCTGGAAGGCACGCGTACCGTGCAGCAGGAAGGCCAGCGCGTGCTGATCATGCGCCAGGCCGGCGGCGACGTCGCGCTGACCATCGATGAACTGTTCGGCCAGCGCAGCTTCGAACTGGACCAGCAGATCGCGGCCGGCACGCTGGCCGAAGGGCGCTACGGCCACTTCGTCGATCGCGCCTTCCATGCCGACGGCCATGACTGGGGCGTGTTCTCGCTCTCGCTGCTGTCGCGTACCCCTGAATTCCGGCAAGCCGCGGCCTGAGGCCGGGCATCGCCCCCTGCATTGAAGATCGAGGTTGAACGATGAGTACTGCTTCGGACGCCACCAAGACCGGCAAGCTGCGGCTGGGCGGCAGCAACCTCTGGCTGTTCCTGCTGCTGGCATCGATGATCCTGTTCGGCGTCAACACCGGCGTCGCCACCTGGCAGGGCAGTCGCCTGGCCGATGCCGGTTCCAAGGCAGCCGACCTGCAGGTGCTGTCGCAGCAGCTGGCCAACCAGGGCCGTGACGCGGTGGGCGGCAACGCGCAGGCGTTCACCGCCTTCAAGGCGACCCGCAACGCGATCGAACAGAACGTGTCGACCCTGCAGGGGCGCTACGGCAAGGAGCCGGGCGTGTCGGGTGCGATCGCCACCCTGGCCGAAACCTGGGCGCCGCTGGGCAAGCAGGCCGGGCAGCTGGTCGCCAGTGAACCGGCGGTGCTGGCGCTGGCCGGCAATGCCAACAACTTCACCGGCGCGGTGCCGGGCCTGCAGGCACAGCTGAACGAGCTGGTGCGTGCGATGTCCGCCTCCGGCGCGCCGTCGTCGCAGGTGTACAGCGCCCTGCAGCAGGTGGTGGTGGCCGGCTCCATGGCCCGTCGCGTGACCGAAATGCGCGCCGGTGGCAGCGCTGCGGCGACGTCCGGCGATGCACTGGCACGCGACATCACCGTGTTCTCGCAGGTGCTCGACGGCCTGCGCAACGGCAACGAGGAACTGGGCATCACCGCCGTGCGCGGTGCTGCCGCCGTGGCCGCGCTGGAGCAGTCGCAGCAGAAGTGGGAAGCGATGAAGCAGGACGCCGACGCGATCCTGGCCAGCTCGCGCCAGCTGTTCGCCGCACAGTCGGCGGCCACTGCGCTGGGCCAGGGGTCGGCACACATGCTGGACGACAGCCGCAAGCTGTTCGAGGCGTTCTCCTCGTTCGGCTCGGTGTCCGATACCCGCCTGTTCCCGAACTTCTGGATCGGCGTGGTGTCCGGTGCGCTGTCGCTGATCGCGATCATCGGCTTCGTCTCCACCAACGTGCGCAGCCGCTCGCGCGAGCAGGAACTGCGCTACCAGACCCAGGTGGAGTTCAACAGCCGCAACCAGCAGGCGATCATGCGGCTGCTGGACGAAATCTCCTCGCTGGGTGAGGGCGACCTGACGGTGAAGGCCTCGGTGACCGAGGACATGACCGGCGCCATCGCCGACGCGATCAACTACGCCGTCGACGAGCTGCGCCACCTGGTGACCACCATCAACGACACCTCGGCCAAGGTCGCGCTGTCCACCCAGGAAACCCAGGCCACCGCCATGCAGCTGGCAGAAGCGGCGGGCCACCAGGCCAACCAGATCACCTCGGCTTCGGACCGCATCGGCGAAATCGCGGCGAGCATCGAACAGGTGTCGCGCAACTCGGCCGAGTCGGCCGACGTGGCACAACGCTCGGTGGTAATCGCCGCCGAAGGTGCCGGCGTGGTGCGCGAGACCATCCAGGGCATGGACCAGATCCGTGACCAGATCCAGGAAACCTCCAAGCGCATCAAGCGCCTGGGTGAGTCCTCGCAGGAAATCGGCTCGATCGTGGAGCTGATCAACGACATTTCCGAGCAGACCAACATCCTGGCGTTGAACGCAGCGGTGCAGGCGGCCTCGGCCGGTGAAGCGGGCCGCGGTTTCGCGGTCGTGGCCGACGAAGTGCAGCGCCTGGCAGAACGCACCTCGGGCGCGACCCGACGCATCGAGAACCTGGTGCAGGCGATCCAGGCCGATACCAACGAAGCGGTCACCTCGATGGAACAGACCACCGCCGAAGTGGTGTCCGGTGCACGCCTGGCCGAGGACGCCGGCACCGCGCTGACCGAAATCGAGCGCGTGTCCAACGCCCTGAACACCCTCATCAAGAACATCTCCATCGCCGCCCAGCAGCAGTCGGCTGCGGCCTCGGACATCACCCGCACCATGGGCGTGATCCGGCAGATCACCGGCCAGACCTCGCAGGGTGCCGGGCAGACCGCCGAATCGATCGGCCACCTCGCGCAGCTGGCGGCCGACCTGCGTCGTTCGGTCGCCGACTTCAAGCTGCCGGCGTGACGCGGGCAGGGCGGCGAGCAAGGAACCAGTCGATGAAGCATTTCCATTCCCCACGCCAGAACTCGCGCGGCCTCCGCGCGGCGGCGAACGGAGCGCGTCCATGAGCAGTCTGCGCGATGCGATGAGCCACGCAGCGCTGGGCTGGGTCAAGCCCGAGCTGGACGAGACCCTGCGCCAGGTGCGCAACGAGGTCGAGTACTACGCGGAAGACCCGACCGATGCCAGCCGCATGCGCATCTGCGCCGGCTTCCTGCACCAGGTGCAGGGCACCCTGCGCATGGTCGAGCTGTACGCCCCGGCGATGGTGGCCGAGGAGCTGGAGCAGCTGGCCAATGCCATCGGTGCCGGTGGCGTGGCCGATCGCGATGAAGCCTGCGCGACCCTGATGCGCGGCAGCGTGCTGCTGCCCGATTACCTGGAGCGCCTGCAGAACGGTCACCGCGACATTCCGATCGTGCTGATGCCGCTGCTCAACGAAATCCGTGCCGCGCGGGGCGAAGAAGGGGTGCATGACAGCGTGCTGCTGGCGTTCGCGCCGGACAGCGTCAGCGCCACCGAGGCCGAGCTGGACCATGCCCGTGGCAGCCTGAGCGGGCGCAACCGCGAGCTGCTGGATACCGTGGGCAGCGCGGTGAAGGAAGAACTGCTGCGCATCAAGGATGCGCTGGACCTGCACCTGCGTACTGGCGGTGCGCCCGAACAGCTGCAGACCCAGGCCAACGAACTTGGCGCCGTGGCCGATACGCTGGGCATGATGGGCCTGGGCGTGGCCCGTGGCGTGGTCGTGCAGCAGCGCGATGCGCTGCGTGGCGTGGTCGAAGGCCGCCAGCAGATCGACGAGAACCTGCTGCTGGATATCGCCGGCGCATTGCTCTACGTGGACGCGTCGCTGGACGACCAGGTCGCCCATCTGGGTGCCGGTGGCAGTGGCGAAGATGATCCGAGCGCGGTCGAGAACCGGCGCACGGTGGAGGTGCTGGCACATGAGGCCATCGCCAACTTCGCCGCCGCCCGCGAGCATTTCGTCGCCTTCATCGAAACCAGCTGGAACCATGCTGAGCTGCAGGACGTGCCGCGCCTGCTGGGCGATGTGTCCGGCGCGCTGCGCATGCTGGATCTGGGCATGGCTGCCGATTACCTGCGCGGTGTGCAGCAGTACATCGAAGCCGAGCTGATCGGTCGCCAGCGCGTGCCCAGTGGCCGCCAGCTGGACACCCTGGCCGACGCCATGGCCAGCCTGGAGTATTACCTCGAAGCCCTGCGCGACCGTCGGCCGGGGCGCGAGGACATCCTCGACATCACCCGCAGCAGCCTTGAAGCGCTGCGCTATTGGCCGTTGCCGGAGCGCAACGCGGCGGAACCTGTTGCAGCCGCGCCGATTGCGTTTGCGTCGCTGCTGATCGAGCGCGAGCCGGTCACGCTGCAGGCCGAGCCGCTGCAGCCGGAGCACATCGAGATTCCGGTGCAGCCGGCCGCGCCTGCCGCCGGCACGGTGCCGGTGCCGCTGCCGGACTTTACCTTCGACCCGCCACCGGCCGCGCCTGCACCGGACGTGGTGGACAACAGCCTGATGTTTGGCGCGCTGGGGACGGTTGCGTCCGCACCGCTGTCGCTGCATGACGACGCGGATGCACCGCTGGTGTTTGCGGCTTCGAGCGCGCCTGCGCCCGAGGTGCCGCAGTGGGATCTCGCGCCGTTCCATCCGGAAGCCGATCCGCTCGCGTCTGCCGACGAGCGCAGCCCGACCTTTGCCAGCTTCGATCCGGTCAGTTTCGAACAGGCCGACGCGGGGCAGGGCGCTGCAACACACTGGACGCTGTCGGAGGCAACGCCTCCGGCACCGGCGGATGAAGTCGCGCTGGACGCCGACGAAGGCGCAGTTGCGACGACAAGCATCGACGCCGATGCGTATGCCGCGCCGGTGTTTGATCCGGTGGCCGCCGAGCACGAGGCTGCTCCGGCGAGTGACGACGTGGTGTTCCGCTTCGACGCCGACGCGCTGGACAACGCTGACGATGTGCTGTCGCTGCATGCGATGGAGACGCTGTCGCTGGACGACGATGCCCCGCTGCACCCGTCGCTGGAGATCGCCGATGCCGGCGCGCCAACGATGGAGGACGAAAATCCTGTTGCCGTCGAAATGGGCACCGCTCCTGCGGATGCACCGATTGACACGCCGGCACCCGGTGCCGACGCGCCGACGCCTGTGGCGGATGCACCTGCGGTGTCGGTGATCGACATCGACACCATCGCGCCGATCGATTTCAGCGAAGCCGACGCGCAGTTCTTCGCCGAGCTGAGCGCGGCTGCTGCGGACTTCAATCCGCAGGCAACGGCGGCACCGACCGTCGTCGAAGCGCCAGTCGCGGTGGATGCCGAGGAGGGCTTTGAAGCGGGCTTCGATGATGACGCCGAGAACATCGACGAGGACATCCGTGAGGTGTTCCTGGAAGAGTTCGATGACGAACTGGCCAACCTCGGTACCTTGCTGCCGGCATGGCGCATGCAGCCGGACAACATGGACCGGCTGCGGCCGATCCGCCGCATCTTCCACACCCTCAAGGGCAGTGGCCGCCTGGTCGGTGCCCGCACCCTGGGTGAGTTCGCGTGGAAGATCGAGGGCATGCTCAATCGCGTGCTGGACGGTAGCCGTCCGGCCTCGCCGGCCGTGCTGGCCATGGTCGACAACGCGCACGCGGCGTTGCCGCAGCTGAACGCAGCGCTTCGCCACGGCCAGCGCATCAGCGTGGACCTGCAGGCGATGCAGGCCATCGCCGACCGTGTCGGCGCTGGTGAGGAAACCTACTACGTACCGTTGCCGGTTGCGGTCGCACCTGCGACACCGGTGGTGGAGGCCGGGAGCGAAGGCGAGGACGACATCAGCCGCATCCTCGAGGCCGAAGCCATCGCGTCGGTGCAGGCCGAAGCCGAGCCGGTGCCCGAGGCCGTGGGCACGCCAGCCAATATCGACAGCGTGCTGCGCGAGATCCTCGAAGCCGAAGTGGAAGTCCACCAGGCCACCCTGCAGGACTGGCTGCGTTCGGCGCAGCAGGCACCGCAGCCGGTCAGCGACGCGCTGCTGCGCGCGGTGCACACCATGAACGGCGCCTTCGCGATGACCGAAGTGCCGGAAATCACTGCCGTCACTGGCGGTGCCGAGTCCTACATCAAGCGTGCACTGGCTGCAGACGTGGTGCCTGGTGACGAAGGCGTTGCCGCACTGGGGGCGACCGCGCAGGCGATCACCGCGACCATGGAAGCGCTGCAGGCCGAGCAGCCGCGCATTGTTCCGCAGGAAGCGCTGGTGCAGCGCCTGCAGGCGCTGGCCGGCGAACTGCCGGAAGCGCGCTGGCCGATGGTCGGGCTGGAGGACGAGGACGAGGACGACGAGCTGCCGCTGGAGACCGATCCGGAGTTCGATGCCGCTGTCGACACGCCGGATGCCTCCGCGTTCGAGCCGACCGGGTCTGGGATCGAGCCTGCCGAGCCGGTGCTGGAACCGATTGCAGCTGGCGCGCAGGTGCCGGAAACCACGGACGTGATCGACACCGGTCTCGACGTCGGTGAACTGACCGGCAGCGATGATCTTTCGCGCTACTTCGATGCCGGATGGCCGTCGGTGCCGGGCGAGGGCGAAGCCGTCACCGTGGATGCCGGATCGCTTGAATCGATCCAGCCGGTTGAAAGTGAGCCGGTTGTTGCGCCGGCCGAAGTGGAGGCTGCACCGACGCCGGCCGCCGAAGCCGAACTGACTGCCGCGGACGACCTGTCGCCGTACCTCGACGCCAGCGCATTGCCGGTGGACGACCGCGACACGGATGAGCTGGCTGCGCCTGCGGAAACTGACGCGATCGACCTGAATACGCAGCAGCCCGCAGGCCCGGGCGATGTCGACGGCAACGACTTCGACGACACTGCTGCACTGCCACTCGACAGCGAGCTGTCGAGCCTGCAGGATGAAATGGCTGCGCCGGGTTTTGCAGAACCGGTCACGCTGGCAGCCGCGCTCGAGGCCGGCCTGCACGTGATCGACGAAGAGCAGACCCTGGACGACGACGGGCAATGGCCCGTGCTCGGCCTCCAGGCCAGCGAACTCGCGCCGGGCGAGGCGGAAGCCTTTGCCGAGGATGCGGACGTCGGCGGGGAGGCGGCGATCGGTGAAGGAGAGAGCGCCGATCAGCCGTCCCCGGCGACGGTGAATGAGGAGGTCGCAGCGGACGCACTGCAGGCCTCCGGCGGGCCGGTACGCTTCTTCGAACTCGAAGACGCACCGGGGCAGGGCACGGTCCATGTCGATGCCGAGCCTGTCGAGTCCGAAGCCGCCGCCAACCTGCCGGCCCACGATGGAGCCGCCGCTCTGGAAGACAGCGCCGATGGCGTTGATGCGCTCGATTTCAGCGTGTACGACCGCGAACTGGTCGATATCTTCGTCGAGGAAGGCAAGGACCTGCTGGATCATTGCGATGGCCTGATCAGCGAACTGCGCGATGCGCCGCAGGACCGCGAGGTACTGGCCGGCCTGCAGCGTGATCTGCACACCCTGAAGGGTGGCGCACGCATGGCTGGCATCAACGCCATCGGCGACCTTGGCCACAGCATCGAATCGCTGCTGGAGGCCGTGGCCGCGGGCCGTACCGAGATCGAGCGCCGCGACGTGCAGTTGCTGGAGCGTGGGTTCGATCGCCTGCACCAGCTGCTCACCCGCACCGGCGCGCACCGCGTGGTGGAGCCGGCGCAGGATCTGGTCGAAGCCTTTGAAGTCCGCACCACCACCGATATCGCAGCGGCCGTGGCGGCCGCGCACGGGGCCAGTGTGGTCGAGGCGGCTCCGGCGCAGACCATCAGCCCATCGACTGCCCTGGTCGATATCCCGCTGTCGGCACCGCTGCCGGCCGAGGGCGTGGTCGATGAAGATCCGCTGGCGCGTCCGCAGCAGGAGCAGGTGCGCGTGCGCGCCGATCTGCTCGACCGCCTGGTCAACCATGCCGGTGAAGTGGCGATCTACCGCTCGCGCCTGGAACAGCAGCTGGGTGCCTTCCGTGGCGCCATGGGCGAACTGGAACGCACCAATGCGCGACTGCGCGACCAGCTGCGCCGCCTCGACCTGGAAACCGAGGCGCAGATCGTCGCCCGCTACCAGCGCGAACAGGACCAGGCCGACCAGAAGTTCGATCCGCTGGAACTGGACCGCTTCTCCACCCTGCAGCAGCTCAGCCGTGCGCTGAACGAGTCGGCGGCCGACCTGGGGGGCCTGCAGGGCGTGCTGGACGATCTGTCGCGCCAGTACGATTCGCTGCTGCAGCAGCAGTCACGCGTCAGCTCCGAGCTGCAGGATGGCCTGATGCGTGCGCGCATGGTGCCGTTCGATGGTCTGGTGCCGCGCCTGCGCCGCGTGGTCCGCCAGTCCGGCATGGATACCGGCAAGCAGGTCCACCTGACCCTGGAAGGCACCCACGGCGAACTGGACCGCAACGTCCTCGACCGCATGGTCGCGCCGCTGGAACACATGCTGCGCAACTCCGTGGCCCATGGCCTGGAAGCGCCGGAACAGCGTCGCGCCGCCGGCAAGCCGGAGGAAGGCGAGATCGCCATCCGCCTGCACCGCGAAGGCTCGGAAATCGTGCTGGAAGTGGCCGATGACGGCGCTGGCCTGGATCGCGAAGCGATCCGCCGCCGTGCCATCGACCGGGGCCTGCTGGCGGCCGACGCACAACCGAACGAGCAGGAGCTGGACAACCTGATCTTCGCTTCCGGCTTCACGACCGCCGACCAGGTCAGCCAGCTGGCCGGCCGTGGCGTGGGCATGGACGTGGTGCGCAACGAAGTGCGCCAGCTCGGTGGCTCGGTCGACATCCAGTCGGTGCGGGGCCAGGGCGTGCGCTTCACCCTGCGCCTGCCGCAGACGCTGGCGGTCACCCAGGCGGTGTTCGTACAGATCGGCGAGACCACCTTTGCAGTGCCGGTCGCCTCGGTCAGTGGTATCGGCCGTCTGTCGCGCGAGCGTTTCGAAGCCGCCGACAGCAGCTACCGCTACAGCGGCGAGGACTATCCGCTGTACGACCTCGGCAGCCTGGTAGGCCAGGCCCCGGCGCGTGCCGATGGCCAGGACCAGGTGCCGCTGCTGCTGGTCCGCGCCGGTGATCTGCGTGCCGCCGTGGCGATCGACCAGGTGCTGGGCAACCGCGAAATCGTGGTCAAGCCGGTCGGCCTGCAGATCGCATCGGTGCCGGGCATCTACGGCGCCACCATCACCGGCGATGGTCGCGTGGTGGTGATCCTGGACGTGGCGCCGCTGGTGCGCCGCTTCCTCGCCAACCCGACCTTGCCCGTGCTGGCCAATGCGCCGCGCCAGGAGCGCCAGGTGCCGCTGGTGATGGTGGTCGACGACTCGCTGACCATGCGCAAGGTCACCGGCCGCATCCTCGAACGCCACAACTTCGAGGTCAGCGTCGCCCGCGATGGCGTGGAAGCGCTGGAACGCCTGGAAGAGCGCGTGCCCGACCTGATGCTGCTGGATATCGAGATGCCGCGCATGGATGGCTACGAGCTCGCCACCGCGATGCGTGCCGACCCGCGCTACAAGGATGTGCCGATCGTGATGATCACTTCGCGCAGCGGCGACAAACACCGCCAGCGCGCCTTCGAGATCGGCGTCCAGCGTTACCTGGGCAAGCCGTACCAGGAACTGGACCTGATGCGTAACGTGTACGACCTGCTGGGGATCGCCCGTGTCCGTGAGTGAAACCCAAGCGGCTCCGGCCGTGGCCCTGCTGGCCCGCCCCGGTGCGGCGCGTGAGCGCCTGCGCGAGGCGCTGTCGCATGCGGATGTGCAGCTGGTGCTGGAAGACGACCCGAACAGCCTGGAGCCGCAGCTGCTGCAGGACGCCCGTCCGCAGATCGTGGTGATCGCCCTCGAGGCGGCCATCGAGGATGCACTTGAGCGCCTGGAAAGCGTGCTGTCCGCCCCGGGCCTGACCCTGGTCTTCGACGAGGCCGAGCTGGCCGCGCGCCGCGATGGCTGGGAAGCCCAGCGCTGGGGCCGCCACTTGGCCGCCAAGCTGCACGGCCACCAGCAGGTACTGCCGCCAGGGGCCGAGGACGAGCCCAGCCTGCAGCTGGAACCGGGCCACCCGGCACCGGCACCGGCACCGCAGGAAGAGGCGCTGCAACCGCATCTGGACCAGGCGCTGAGCTGGGCCGACGAGGTGCCGGCCGACAGCCTGTATTCCCCCCCTGCACAACTGCACGAGCCGATCGCACTGGAGCAGGCACTGGCCGCGCTGCAGCCGATCGTGTCGGAGCCGCTGGAGGCAGCAGTACCGCCGTCGCTGGCTGAGCCCGTTGCTGCAGCACCGGCCGTGCCGCCGATCTCCTTCGACCACACCGCGTGGTCGCTGGTCGAGGACGCGGTGGACGCGCCGGCCACCGTCAGCAACATTGCCGACGACGCGCCGTTGCCTTCTTTCGATACCGACCACCTCAGCCTGGTCGATCTGGACGCTGCTGCGCCTGTGGGTGCACGTGCCGGATCGTTGCTGGTGCTGGCCGGCATCGGTGGCCCGGATGCGCTGCGTCGCCTGCTCGGCGCGTTGCCGTCTTCGCTGAGCGTGCCGGTCCTGGTGCACATGCGCCTGGATGGCGGTCGTTACGGCAATCTCGTCAAGCAGATGGCACGCGTATCGCCGCTGCCGGTGCAACTGGCCGAAGCCGGCCAGCGCGCCACACCCGGTGAAGTGCACGTGCTGGCCGATGATATCGGCGTACGTGCGGCCAGCGATGGCCTGCATTTCATCAGCGACGCGCAGGGGATCGCGATTGCCGCGCTGCCGGCTGACCACACCGCGCTGGTACTGCTCAGTGGTGCCGATCTGGCCCACGTCGGACCGGCGTTGGACCTGGCGGCCGCCGGTGCCTGGGTGGCCGGGCAGGTGGGTGAGGGCTGCTATGACCCGGCTGCGGCCACGGCCGTGGTTGCGGCCGGCAGGGTCGCCGGAGAACCGCAGGAACTGGCGCAGGCCATTGCCGCGCGCTGGGGCGTGGAAGACGACAACGGAGAGGCACCATGAGCTACGCCAGCAATGATGAGATCCGCGGCGTCCTGATCCAGGCCGGCAATGAGCGCGTGCTGCTGCCCAATGCCACGGTGGCCGAAATGATGTCGCGCGTGCCGGTGCAGCCAGTCTCCGATGCCCCGCGCTGGTTGGTCGGCGAGATCGGCTGGCATGGCTGGCAGGTGCCGTTGGTGTCGTTCGCACGGCTGTCCGGTCTGGGCGAAGAAGCCGTGAGCGGCCACAACAAGGTAGTGGTGCTGAAGGCCCTGAGCGGCAACGCGCAGCGCCCCTACTATGCGCTGCTGACGCAGAATTTCCCGCAGTTGATCTCGGTGCCGCGCGACGGCCTGCTGGCCGACGCCTCCGAGGAAACCCTGCCGCAGATCGTGCACATGCGCGTGCTGCTGGGCGAAAAGAGTGCGCTGCTGCCGAACCTGGATGCGCTGGAAGCCGCGCTGGAATCGCTGGCGGCCTGATCGGACATCCGCCGGTCGGATTCCCGGTAGTGCCGGCCGCTGGCCGGCAGCCTCATGATCCCGTGGATGCCGGCCTGCGGCCGGCACTACCACGAATCAGCCTCAGCCCAGATCGCCCAACCGCGCCTGCAGTGCTGCAATCGCGGCCAGGCCGGCGGTTTCGGTGCGCAGAATGCGCGGGCCCAGCTGCAGGCCCTGGAACCCCGCCGCCGCCAGTTGATCCCGGTCGCGCGGCGACCAGCCGCCTTCCGGACCGATCGCGATCACGATGCCCCCGACGGGGGCGGCGTCCAGCGTCGACAGCCGGTGCGCGCCTTGCGGGTCCAGGGTCAACCGAAGCGTATCCACTGGCAGCGCCGCTGCCGCCTGCGCAAGCGACAGCGGCGGGCCCACCTGCGGAATGCGCGCGCGCCCGGACTGGCCACAGGCTGAGGTCACCACGTTGTTCCAGTGCGCCACGCGCTTCTCCGCCCGTGCTGCATCGAGCTTCACCTCGGTACGCTCGGCGTTGACCGGAATGATCGCCGCCACGCCCAGTTCGGTGGCCTTCTGCAGGATCAGGTCCATCTTCTCGCCGCGGGCGATGCCCTGCAGCAGAGTGATCGCCAGCGGCGATTCAGTGTCGATGGCCTGCACGGCGTCGATGCGGACCTGTACCTCGCGCTTGCCGGCCACAGTCAGGGTGGCGCTGTAGTCGTGGCCGTCACCGTTGAACAGTACGCAGGTATCGCCCTCGCGCAGGCGCATCACCCGCACCAGGTGGTTGGCCGTCTCTTCCGGCAGGGTCACGGTCTGGCCGCTGTGCAGCGCCAGGTCGATGGGACAGCGGGTCACGCGCATGCAATCGCCTCGTCAATCGCTGCCAGCGTGGTATGTGCCAGCAGCTCCAGTTGTTCGTCATCCACGCAGTAGGGTGGCATCCAGTACAGCACGTCGCCCAGTGGTCGCAGCACCACACCGCGCTTCAGCGCGGCCTTGTAGGCGTGCAGGCCGAGCCGCAGCGCCGGGTCGAACGGGGTGCGCTTGTTGCCGTCGCGCGACAGCTCGAACGCCACCACCATGCCCGCCTGGCGCACGTCGGCCACGTGCGGATGGTCGCTGAACGGTGCAGTCAGCGTGCCCATCACCGAGGCGATGCCGCGGTTGCGGGCGATCACATCGTCGTCGCGGAAGATGTCCAGCGTCGCCAGCGCGGCCGCGCAGGCCAGCGGGTTGCCGGTGTAGCTGTGCGAGTGCAGGAACGCGCGCTCGCGCGAGTCGTCGAGGAAGGCGTCGTACAGTGCCTGCGTCGCCAGCACGGCGGCCAGTGGCAGGAAGCCGCCGGTCAGGCCCTTGGACAGGCACATCAGGTCCGGCATCACCCCGGCCTGCTCGCAGGCGAACAGGGTGCCGGTGCGGCCGAAGCCGGTGGCGATCTCGTCGGCGATCATGAACGCGCCGTGGGCATCGCACAGTTCGCGCACGCGCTGCAGGTACACCGGGTCATGCATGCGCATGCCGCCCGCGCACTGCAGGCGAGGTTCCAGGATCACAGCGCAGATCTCGCCCGGATGCTGGTCGAACAGCGTGGCCAGTCCATCCGCCGCCTGCCGCGCGCGATCGGCTGCGCTTTGGCCGGGCTCGGCCAGGTAAGCGTCGGGCGAGGGCGCGAACAGTCCTTCGGCCAGCAGCGGCGCGTAGACGCGGCGATACAGCGGGATGTCACCCAGCGCCAGCGCGCCCAGGGTTTCGCCGTGGTAGCCATTTTCGAGTGCGATGAAGCGCGTGCGCCGCGGCTCGCCACGGTTCTGGAAATACTGGAAGGCCATCTTCAGCGCCACTTCCACGCCGGCGGAACCGTTGTCGGCGTAGAACACCTTGGCCAGCGGTTCGCGGCCAGGCTGGCGCGGGGCCAGCGCCAGCAGGCGTTCGGCCAGGGTGATGGCCGGCTCATGGCCGAATCCGGCCAGCATCACCTGTTCCAGCTGCGTGGCCTGGGCGGCGATGGCGCCACCGATGCGCGGTTCGGCATGGCCGAACAGGTTGGTCCACCAGCTGCTGACCGCATCCAGATAGCGGTTGCCGTCGTGGTCGATCAGCCAGGCACCTTCGCCGCGGGCGATCGGTACCAGCGGCAGGGTGTCCGGGTGTTCACGCATCTGCGTGCACGGGTGCCACAGCACCTGCAGGTCGCGCTGCCGCCAGTGCTGGGCCAGCGGGGAAGGGGTTGGGTCTGCTAGCATTTCGGGCTCATGAACATGTTGCTGCCTGCACATTCTATCGGCCCCGGCGCAGGCGCCGGCCGCCGCGGAGATTCCGCATGAACGATGACCGTGCCGGCCGTCGCTTGCCGATCATCCATCGGATCACCGATGAGGAGAACGGCCCCTTCCAGCGCCAGCACCTGGACCTGGAGTTCTCCAACGGCGAACGCCGCCGCTTCGAGCGCCTGGTCAGCCGGGGTCATGGCGCGGTGGTGGTGGTGCCGATGCTCGATGACGAGACCGTACTGCTGGTACGTGAATACGCGGCCGGCATGCACCGCTACGAGCTGGGCCTGGTCAAGGGCCGGATCGATGCCGGCGAGACGCCGGAGCAGGCGGCCGACCGCGAACTGAAGGAAGAGGCCGGTTACGGCGCGCGCCGGGTGGACGTGCTGCGCGCGATGACCCTGGCCCCGACCTACATGAGCCACCAGTCGTGGTTGGTGGTGGCGCGCGACCTGTACCCGGAAAAGCTGGCCGGCGACGAGCCGGAAGAACTGGAAGTCGTACCGTGGAGGCTGGCCGAGCTGGACCAGCTGATGCTGCGCGAAGACTTCTCCGAGGGACGCTCGCTGGCAGCGCTGTTCATCGCCCGCCAGTGGCTGCAGGGAACGCGATGATCAAACTGACCACGGACCTGCGCGAGACCGCCATCGCCATTGCCCAGGAAGCCGGACAGGCCATCATGCAGGTCTATGCCGATGGCTTCGATGTGCAGATCAAGGATGACAACAGCCCGGTCACCGCCGCCGACCTGGCCGCCAACCAGGTGATCGAGCAGGGCCTGCAGCAGTTGACCCCGGATCTGCCGATCCTGTCCGAGGAATCGGCGCAGGTCCCCTGGGAACAGCGCCGCCACTGGGGCGCCTACTGGCTGGTCGATCCGCTCGATGGCACCCGTGAGTTCGTCAAGCGCAACGGCGAGTTCAGCGTCAATATCGCGCTGATCTACCAGGGCGCGCCGGCCTTCGGCGTGGTGCTGGCCCCGGTGACCGGCATCGTCTGGCATGCCATGCGCGGCGAGCTGGCGTATCGGCGCCAGGGCCTGCACGACACTGTGCTGCGTACCCGCACACCGGCCACCGCACCGTTGCGGGTTGCCGCCAGCCGCTCGCACCGGTCGCCGGAAACCGAAGCGCTGCTGGCGCGCATGGGCCGCATCGAGACCATCGCGCAGGGCTCGTCGCTGAAATTCTGCCGGATCGCCGAAGGTGGCCTGGATGTCTATCCGCGGCTGGGCCCGACCTCTGAATGGGATACCGCCGCCGGCCAGTGCGTACTGCACGCCGCCGGCGGTGCGGTACTGTCGGCAGCGACCGGCAAGCCGTTCCGCTACAACCGCCGCGAGACCCTGTTGAACGGCGATTTCATTGCCCTTGGTGATACCAGCCTGCCGTGGCGCGACTGGTTGTCCGATTGACCCTGGAGGCCGCATGAGCGCGCATGACACCCCTACCAGCGGCAGCGCCGCCGCCCATGAACTGGAACGCCTGCTGGCGATCATGGCGCGCCTGCGCGATCCGCAGGGTGGCTGCCCCTGGGACCTGGAGCAGACCTTCGCGACCATCGCGCCGTACACCATCGAGGAAGCCTACGAGGTGGCCGATGCGATCGACCGCGGCGACCTGGATGATCTCTGCGACGAACTGGGCGACCTGCTGCTGCAGGTGGTGTTCCATGCGCGCATGGCCGAGGAGCAGGGCGCCTTTGCCTTCGCCGAAGTCGCACGCGCGATCAGCGACAAGATGCAGCGCCGCCATCCGCACGTGTTCGCCGACGTCAGCGTTGACGATGCCGACGGCGTGACGCGTAACTGGGAGGCGATCAAGCGCGCCGAGCGCGCGGCCAAGGGCGAGCAGGATACCTCCGCGCTGGCCGGCATCTCGCGCGGGCTGCCGGAATGGCAGCGGGCGGTGAAGCTGCAGTCGCGCGCGGCCAAGGTCGGCTTCGACTGGCCGGGCCCGTTGCCGGTGCTGGACAAGGCCGCCGAGGAACTGCAGGAGCTGCGCGAGGAGTTCGAGCGCGGCGACATCGCCGGCAACAAGGCGCGCCTGCAGGAAGAGCTGGGCGACCTGCTGTTCGTCTGCGCCAACCTGGCCCGCCACGCCGATATCGATCTGGGCGCGGCGCTGCGCGGGGCCAACCACAAGTTCGAACGCCGCTTCCGTGCGATGGAAGCGCAGGCCGACGCCCAGGGTGGGGCGCTGGCGTCGATGGACCTGGATGCGCAGGAAGCGCTGTGGCAGCACGCCAAGGCGGCGGAGAAGGCGTGAAGACGCTTGCGCTGTTCCTGCTGACCGCGCTGGCCGAAATCGTCGGCTGCTACCTGCCGTGGTTGTGGCTGCGCAAGGGTGGCAGCATCTGGCTGCTGCTGCCGGCGGCGGCCAGCCTGGCCCTGTTCGCGTGGCTGCTGACCCTGCATCCGACCGCCAGTGGCCGCGTCTATGCCGCCTACGGTGGCGTTTATATCGGTACCGCGCTGTTCTGGCTGTGGCTGGTCGACGGCATCCGCCCCAGCCGCTGGGACCTGCTCGGTGCAGCCCTGTGCCTGGCCGGCATGGCGGTGATCATGTTCGGGCCGCGCACGCCCTCGGTGTAGCGTCGAGCCATGCTCGACTGCTTCTGCCAGTATCCGTCGAGCCTAGGCAGCCGAGCATGGCTCGGCTCTCCAAGGGCAAGGATGCTCGCGCAGCGCTGCCGCCTCCGAAGGTGCATGATGTAGGCAGTGATGGCCCGGAGCACACACATGTCCCGCTTCGCCAGCTTCCGTGAGTTCTACCCGTTCTATCTGGACGAGCACCGCCACCCGGTCTCGCGGCGCCTGCATTTCATCGGCAGCTGCGGCGTGCTGTTGCTGGTCGCCGTTGCCGCGCTGCGCGGCCAGCCGATGTTTCTGCTCGGTGCTCTGTTCTGTGGTTACGGATTCGCCTGGGTCGGCCATTTTTTCTTCGAGAAGAACCGCCCGGCCACCTTCCAGCACCCGCTGTATTCATTCATGGGCGACTGGGTGATGTTCGCCGACATCCTGCGTGGGCGGGTGCCCTGGTAGCCTCGCTGTGCCCGCCGTCCTCACGCGCTATGCTGGGGCCTGGGCGACATAGATATAGATAAGGAAAGCGCGATGTTCCCGACCATGTTCTTTACCGTGGTACTGGCCTTCGTGGCCGTGGTGATCCTGTTCAAGGCGGTGCGGATGGTGCCGCAGGGGTATGAATGGACCGTTGAGCGCTTCGGCCGCTACACCCACACCATGACGCCGGGCCTGCACTTCCTGATCCCGATCGTCTACGGGGTCGGGCGCAAGGTGAACATGATGGAACAGGTGCTGGACGTGCCCAGCCAGGAAGTGATCACCAAGGACAACGCGGCCGTGCGCGTGGATGGCGTGGTGTTCTTCCAGGTCCTGGATGCGGCCAAGGCCGCCTACGAGGTGGCCAACCTGGAAGTGGCGATGATCGCCCTGGTGCAGACCAACATCCGTACCGTGATCGGTTCGATGGACCTGGATGAATCGCTCAGCCAGCGCGAGGTGATCAATGCCCAGCTGCTGAGCGTGGTCGACCATGCCACCAATCCCTGGGGTGTGAAGGTCAATCGTATCGAGATCCGCGACATCCAGCCGCCACGCGATCTGCTGGATGCGATGGCGCGGCAGATGAAGGCCGAGCGCGAGAAGCGTGCGCAGATCCTCGAAGCGGAAGGTTCACGGCAGTCGGAGATCCTGCGCGCCGATGGCGAGAAGCAGGCCACCGTGCTGGAGGCTGAAGGCCGCCGCGAAGCCGCGTTCCGCGATGCCGAGGCGCGCGAACGCCTGGCCGAGGCCGAAGCGATGGCGACCAAGGTGGTGTCGGCAGCGATCGCCGAGGGTGACGTGCAGGCGATCAACTACTTTGTCGCGCAGAAGTACGTGGAAGCGTTCAAGGAACTGGCCAGTTCGCCGAACCAGAAGCTGGTGCTGATGCCGATGGAGGCCAGTGGCGTGATCGGTTCGATCGCAGGCGTGGCCGAACTGGCAAAACAGGCGCTGGCCAGCCAGGACAACAAGGCCGCCGGCAAGCGGCCGCCGCCGCTCGGAGGCTGACATGCGCTGGGAAGTCGTCGGTTGGGGTGCGTTGGCGCTGCTGCTGTTCGCGGCCGAAGCGCTGGCGCCGGGTGCGTTCATGCTGTGGATCGGCATTGGTGCGGCGGCGGTGTTCGTACTGGTTGCGGTGTTCAGTGACATTCCGCTGTTGTGGCAGGTGATTGCTTTCGTCCTGCTGAGCGTGGTCTCGATCCAGTGCTACCGGCGCTGGGGGCGATCGCGGGCACGGCCCAGCGATGCGCCGCTGCTCAACCGCCGCACGGAGCAGTTGATCGGCCGGGAGGTCGCACTGCAGCAGGCCATCGTCGGCGGCCAGGGACGGGTCAGCATCGATGATGCGTCCTGGCAGGTGAGTGGACCGGATCTGCAGGCCGGTAGCCTGGTACGGGTGGTGGCGGTGCAGGGCAGCACGCTACGGGTCGAGGCTGCAGACCGTCCCCTGTAGAGCCGAGCCCACGCTCGGCTCCTGCACGAAGAGCAGCCGAACATGGGCTCGGCTCTACAGCTCTCCCGCTGCGCTGCGGCACGCCTGCGGGCGACCGATCTGGGATAATGGGGATTCTTGTTTCCTCTGCTGCCGGACCCGGTCATGACCCAGAAGACGCTGCTCAACGATACCCACCGCGCCCTTGGCGCCAAGATGGTCGATTTCGGGGGTTGGGACATGCCCATCCACTACGGCTCGCAGCTCGACGAGCACCACCTGGTGCGTCGCGAGTCCGGTGTATTCGACGTCAGCCACATGACCGTGGTCGACCTGCACGGTGACCAGGTCAAGCCGTTCCTGCGCCGCCTGCTGGCCAACTCGGTCGACAAGCTGAAGGTGACCGGCAAGGCACTGTATTCGTGCATGCTGAATCCGCGCGGCGGCGTCATCGATGACCTGATCGTCTACTACCTGGGCGACGATTTCTTCCGCATGGTGGTCAATGCCTCCACCCGCGAGAAGGACCTGGCCTGGCTGCGTGAGCAGGCTGCGCCGTTCGGCGTTTCGGTCGAACAGCGCCCGGACCTGGCCATCCTCGCCGTGCAGGGCCCGCAGGCACGCGACATCGTCATCGGCCTGGCCCGCGAAAGCGATCGCGCAGCGCTGGCCAAGCTGGGCCGTTTCGCCGCCCTGCAGGTGCAGTCGGACGACGCTGTCGAGCTGTTTGTCGCTCGCACCGGGTACACCGGTGAGGACGGTTTCGAGATCCTGCTGCCGCAGGATGCCGTGGTCGCGTTCTGGAACCGCCTGCTGGCGGCTGGCGTGAAGCCGGCCGGCCTCGGCGCGCGCGACACCTTGCGCCTCGAAGCTGGCATGAACCTGTACGGCCAGGACATGGACGAAGAGATCAGCCCGTACGAAGCGGCACTGGCCTGGACCGTGTCGCTGGACGAAGGCCGCGACTTCATCGGCCGCGACGTGCTGGAAGCGCAGAAGGCTGCCGGCACCGCACGCCAGATGATCGGCCTGGTGATGGACGAGAAGGGCGTGCTGCGCCACGGCCAGGCGGTGACCACCGCGGGCGGCCAGGGCGAGATCCTGTCCGGCACCTTCTCGCCGACCCTGGCCAAGGGCATCGCCTTTGCCCGCGTGCCGGCCGGTGAGCTTGGCGAGGTCACCGTCGACATCCGCGGCCGGCAGGTGCCGGTGCGCGTGGTCAAGTTCCCGTTCGTGCGCGAAGGCCAGGCCCAGCCCGGCGTGCTCGCCGACGCCTGATCCGAAACTGCCGATCGTCACTGACAGCAGTGGCGGCCGGTTGGTTACACTAGCCCCGTTTTTTCCACCCCCTGCATATCTCTGGAGCAGTCCCATGAGCGAGATCCCCGGCGACCTCAAGTTCCTCAAGTCCCATGAGTGGGCCCGTGTCGAAGGCAATGGCCGCGTCACCGTCGGTATTTCCGACCACGCCCAGGGCCTGCTGGGTGACCTGGTCTACGTCGAACTGCCGGAAGTCGGCGCCGACGCAAAGGCTGGCGAGCAGATCGCCGTTGTCGAGTCGGTGAAGGCCGCCTCGGACGTCTACAGCCCGATCAGCGGCAAGGTCGTCGAGGTCAACTCGGCGCTGTCCGACAAGCCGGAAACCATCAATGAAGATGCCTACGGCGAAGGCTGGATGTTCGTGGTCGAACTGACCAACGCTGAAGAGGTCAACGAACTGCTGGATCCGGACGCGTATGCCGAAGCCCTGGAAAACGACGACCACTGAGTCGTCACTTCCGGGTTCTGGAACGGCCACCTTCGGGTGGCCGTTTTTGTTTTGGCGAGTGCGTCGGACTCATGACGGCGGGTTCGCTCTGCACCCTCGGCGTGGCATCAGCCGACAGACGAACGGTGCCGATCAGCGTGCGCAGTTTTGCGCAAATCCGCGTTTCCGCCCCGCGCCGAAGCGATCGAATGTGAAAACTTTTCGCCCCCCGTTGCGGCCCCGTTGTGCTGGCGTCGGCGACGGTGCGGGTGACCATCGGCGATGCACGTGCGCTGTTGTCCGGAACATGTGCCTATCTGCGCAGAGTGCTTATTTCAAGTGTTTTTTGTTCAGAGAGCGCATCGACTTCGTCGTATGCGGCGCGCGTGCGCGCCGCTTCAATGGTCGTTGCAGGGCGCGCACGGCGGTGGCGAGGGCGGCGTCCGGGATGGCGCGGATGTGAAAATTTTTCGCGGGGGTTGTTGACAGTAAAAAAAACCGTGATTAGGTTTCGCCTCAGCAGACCTTGCCTGCCCAACCGAGTGCGCAGAATCAATCGTCCGATGCGAAGCAGCCCCTTCAAGACCACCGCGACCCTGATGACGGTGGACATGGCCCCGCTTCCCCCGGAGAAATGCAAGGCAACTCCCGTTCCGATGCCCGCTCCGCCGATCGAGGCGGGCATTGCCGCATCCGTAACGGCGCGCCTGACGCGCCGGCGGTCCCCGCACGCAGCATCCGCGGGTTTGATCCACCTGGGCGTTTCAACTCCCTATCACTGACGAGGAGCCATCCCATGGCAACCAAGAAAGCTGCGAAGAAGAAGCCCGCCGCCAAGAAAGCGGTGAAGAAGGTCGCGAAGAAGGCCGCTGCCAAGAAGGCAGTGAAGAAGGTCGCGAAGAAGGCGACCGCCAAGAAGGCAGTGAAGAAGGCTGCGAAGAAGGTCGCCAAGAAGACCACTGCGAAGAAGGCAGTGAAGAAGGCGGCGAAGAAGGTAGCCAAGAAGTCCACCGCCAAGAAGGCCGTCAAGAAGACCGCGAAGAAGGCCGTCAAGAAGGTAGCCAAGAAGGCCACCAAGAAGACTGCCAAGAAGGCAACGGCCCGCAAGCCGGCCAAGAAGGTCGCGAAGAAGGCCACTGCCAAGAAGGCCGTCAAGAAGACCGCCAAGAAGGCAGTGAAGAAGACCGCGAAGAAGGCCACCAAGAAGGCTGCCCCGAAGAAGGCAGCGAAGAAGGTTGCCAAGCGCAAGCCGGCCGCCCGCAAGAAGAAGGCCGCTCCGGTCGCTCTGCCGGCCACCCCGGCGCCGCTGATCTAAGTACTTCCCGATAGCCGCATCCTGAAACCCCCTTCCCCGGCTGCCCAGCGGGGAGGGGGTTTTTTTATGGGGCCGTTTGTAGGGTCGAGCCATGCTCGACTGCTTTTCTGGCGGTCGACGCTAGCGCTGCGGCGCTGGTGGGAAACGTTCCACCAGGAAGTCGATGAAGCTGCGCAGACGGGTCGAGCGGTAGCGGTCGTGGGCGTAGACCAGGTGCATCGGTCGACCGGCCTGGCCATGTTCGGGGAACAGCGGCACCAGCCGACCTGCCTCGACATCCGCGGACAGCAGCAATGCCGATTGCAGGACGATGCCCATGCCATGCAATGCGGCCAAGCGCAGCGCCTCACCATTGTTGACCTGCAGCCGGCCGTCGGGCGTACGGACGAGTTCGCCAGCGTCGGCCTGCAGCCACTGCGCGAGTGCCGTCGGTTCGAAGGACAGGCACTGGTGCCGGGCAAGTGCCTGCAGGTTGGTGGGCGTGCCATGCCGGGCGAGGTACCCGGGGGAGGCGCACATCATCAACCGGTAGGGCGCGAGTGCGCGCGCGACCAGCGTGCTGCTGTCGGCCAGCGTGCCGATGCGCAGCGCCGCTTCGAATCCTTCTTCGGCGAGGTCGACGACGCGGTCGGTCAGCGTTGCTTCGACCCGGACGCCAGGGTGGCGCGCCATGTAGTCGGCCAGTGCTGGCACCAGCGCATGCGTGCCGAAGATCACCGGTGCGCTGATGCGCAGCGTGCCTGCCGGTGCCAACTGCTGATGTTGGGCCTGGGCATCGGTTTCGTCCACCAGACGCAGGATCTCCCTGCAACGGGCGTAGTAGTCCTCGCCGAAGGGCGTCATGTGCTGGCGCCGCGTGGTTCGGCTCAGCAGCTGCATGCCCAGGCGTGCTTCCAGTGCACGCAGGTGCTTGCCGGCCATCGTCGCGGAGATATCCAGTGCCGTAGCGGCGGCACTGAGACTGCCTTTGTCCACGATCAGCACGTAGACCTGCATGCTTTCCAGCAGGTTCATCTGACACTCCGGGTGTTGAATGCTGAAACCTGCGCGGAGTTTATCAATCAGGGGTGATCAAACAGCATGCACAGCACGCGCCGGATGTGCCGGCTGGCTGATTGGGAGAACAACATGGATCTGGGGCTTGAAGGGCGTACCGCGCTGGTCACCGGGGCGGGCAGTGGCATCGGTGCCGGTGTGGCCAGGCTGCTGGCGGCACAGGGCGCACGCATCGCGATCAGCGCCCGCCGCATCGAGCCGCTGCAGGCACTGGCGGCGGAGATCGAATCTGCAGGCGGACAGGCACCGATCATCGTGTTGGGCGATGTCACGGATGCCGGAGATGTACGCCGTATTGCCGAAACCGCCCTGGCGGCGCTGCAGCGCGTCGACATCCTGGTCAACACGGCGGGTGGATCGCGGCCGACCACAGTGGATGCCGGTGACGATGTCTGGGAAGAGGCGATCGCATTGAACTTCTCTGCGGCGCGGCGCCTGACCCAGGCCCTGCTGCCGGCGATGCAGGCGCAGGGCTGGGGACGGGTGATCAACTTCAGCGGTTCGATGGAACCACGCGCGGTGAACGCGGCTACCGCGGCGAAGGCGGCGTTGCATCTGTGGAGCAAAGGGCTGTCGTCGGCGCTGGCCTCACAGGGCATCACGGTCAATGCAATCGCGCCGGGACGGATCAACAGCGCACAGATCCGGGAGCGCCTGCATCCCACCGAGGAAAGCCGGCGTGAGTTCATCGAACGCAACATTCCGATCGGGCGTTTTGGTGATCCGGAGGAGGTGGCGCCGCTGGTGGCCTTCCTGGCCTCGCCCTTGGCCGCCTACATTACCGGCGCGGTGATTCCGGTGGATGGCGGCATGCACTACTTCGCGCATTAGCCTTCCGTTTGTAGAGGCGAGCCATGCTCGACGGCTTTGCCCGAACAGTCGAGCACGGCTCGACTCTACAAGAGCCAACAAAAAGGGCGACCCGCAGGCCGCCCTTCGCACACACGGTCGAGTCCGACAGATCAGCGCGGCGAAGCCACCGCGCGATTGCCCGAGGCACCCTTGCCCTTGCGCTTGTCCTGCTGCGCGGGACCCGCGCCCTCGGCCATCAGGTTGTCGCTGCCGAAGTCGGTGTCCACGTCCAGCCAGCGCTGCGTCGGCAGGCCCAGGGCGGAATCGAGCACGGTCGGCAGCAGGCCGCTGGGCAGGCCGCTTTCGCCGTTCCACATGATGGCGATGCCGAGATCGCGTTCCGGTACCAGCGCGACCAGGCCGCGGTAGCCCTGCACGGCACCGGCATGGAACACCACGTCGTGACCGGCGTAATCGAAGGTGCGCCAGCCCAGGGCGTAGCCGGCCGAGTGCAGGCGCTCGCGGCGCCAGCCCGAACGCATCTCGCCGGGGGTGTTGATCAGGCTGGAGTGCAGGGTGGCCAGCAACGGTGCCGGCAGCACATCGGGGCGATGGCCGGTGTGGGCCAGCAGCCACTGCGCCATGTCGCTGGCGCTGGCGTTGACGCCGGCTGCCGGGGCAACACGGTAGTAGGTCGGCTTCGGTGTCAGCGACACCCAGCCGTTGCGGCTGCGCACGTGCGGGCGCGCCCAGCGCGAGCTGGCCTGGATGCCGGCCAGGCCGAGGCTGGCGTCGTTCATGCCCAGCGGCTTGAAGATGCGGCGCTCGACCGACTGCTCGTAGAAGCTGCCGGAGGCGGCATAGACGACGTCGCCGATCAGGCTGAAGGCCACGTTCTGGTAGGCGTAGCAGTCGCCCGGCAGGCACTTCAGGCTGGTGTTGGCCAGCTTCTGGGTCAGCGAGTAGTACTCGGCATTGCCTTCGATGTCGCGGTCGTAGGCGTTGTAGGGCAGGCCGACGCGATGGCTGAGCACGTCGGCCACGGTCAGGCGATCGGTGGCTTCGGGCGAGTTGAGGCGGAAGCCGGGCACGTAGTCGGTGACCTTGCTGTCCCAGCGCAGGGTGCCGTCGTTGACCAGCAGGCCGGCCATGGTGCCGGCGAAGGCCTTGGACAGCGACGCCAGGCGGAACACGGTGTGGGCATCGACCGGCAGCGGGTTGTTGACGTCGGTGACGCCATAGCCGCGCGCACTGAGCACGCGGCCGCCCTGCACGATCGCCACCGCCATGCCGGGCACGCGCTCACCATAGGTGAGCTGCTGCGCCATTGATTCGATGTTGGCGACGTTGAAGCCAGCCGCCGGGGCCTGCACCTGCGGCACCAGGCCGGTGCGGTAGGCGGCTGGCTGGGTGTGGGCGACGGTGGGAGCCGTAGCGGATTCGATGTTGGTCGGCATCGGCGGCAATGCCGGCGGTGTCTGCGCGGTGGTGGACAAGGCAACGGGCATCAACATGCCCAGCAAACCGGTGGCCGCCGAACGGATCGGACGACGCAGGCTGTTCTTTTTCATCGGTTGGACCCGTGCGCGACTGCTGATGGCGATTCTAGCGCCGCTTTTCCCTTGTGCACAAACAAAGCGAAGATGAATGCGCATCTCGTTGAAAAAGTTGGAATTTTGACGCTCTCAAGGCGTGTATCGGAACGTGTCATCCGGACTCCTCATGACACTGCGTTGCAGCCTTCAAACGGCCTCCTGCTAGCGATGTTGCAGTGCATTGGCTAACGTACGCGCTTCACCGCCCCCCGGAGCCTGCCATGCCGCTGTCCAACCGCCGTCTTCTGGCGAGGGACGCCGCGTGAGCGCGGTACAGGGCAGGGGGCCGCTGCGGGGCCTGATGGTGGCGCTGCGCGAGTCGCCGGCGTTGTGGTGGTCGTTCCTGTATTTCTTCTGCCTGCTCAGCGGCTACTACGTGCTGCGCCCGGTGCGGGAGGCGATGGCCGCCTCGGCCGACCTGGAAACGGTGTTCCCGCCGATGCTCATTGCCTGGTTCGCCAGCCATGGCATCGCGCTCAAGGACTTCGTGCTGCAGTTCCTGTTCTCCTGCGTGTTCGTGATCATGCTGGTGCTGCAGCCGGTGTACGGCTGGCTGGTCAGCCGCTTCCCGCGGCGGGTGTTCCTGCCGGCGGTGTATGGGTTCTTCATCGTCACCTTGCTGGGTTTCTACATACTGTTCGACAGCGGTGTGCCGGGCCGCGGCATGGCGTTCTTTTTCTGGATCACCGTCTTCAACCTGTTCGCGGTGGCGGTGTTCTGGAGCTTCATGGCCGATGTGTTTTCCAACGCGCAGGCACGTGCTTTCTACGGTTACATCGGCGCGGCCGGCACCATCGGTGCTTTTCTCGGTCCGATCATCACCGGTGCGCTGGTACAGCGCGTGGGCATCGCCAACCTGATGCTGGTTTCGGCCGGATTCCTCGCCATCTGCCTGTTGAGCATCTGGCGGCTACGGCACTGGGCGGTGCTGCGCGAGCAGGAGCAGCAGTTGGTATCCGGCGAGCAGCCGATGGGTGGCAGCGTGCTGGACGGCTTGAAACTGATCGTGCGTGAGCCGTTGCTGCGCTGGCTGGCGATCATGGTGGTGTTCGGTGTGGGCGTGGGCACCCTGTTGTACAACCAGCAGGCCAGCATCGTGCGTGCGGCGTTCAACGATGCAGGCGCTGCCACGGCCTTCTTCTCGCGTATCGACCTGGCGGTGAACGCACTGGCGCTGCTGATGCAGCTCGGCCTGACCCGCTGGCTGCTGTCGCGTCACGGCATCGCGCCGGCCCTGTTGATCCCTGGCTTTGCGATCCTGATCGGCTTCTCGGTGCTTGCCGCTTCACCCATGCCGTTGATGGTCGCAGTGGTGCAGGTGATGACCCGCGCCAGCGAGTTCGCATTGGCCAAGCCGGCACGCGAAACCATCTATACCCGCGTGGACCGGCAGTGGCGCTACAAGGCCGGTGCGGCCATCGATACCGTGGTGTACCGCGGCGCGGACCTGAGCTTTGCGTGGGTGCACAAGGGCTTGTCGCTGTTCGGTTCACACGTGGTGTTCATCGGTGGCGTGGTGGTTGCCGCGTGCATGACCGCCGCCGCATTCGGTGTGCTACGCGAAGAAAAGAAGCTTCCGCGCGACCGCTGAGCCGCGCGGGGTCGGATCCCTCTTCCACGGAGAGGGCTCTGACCCCATCACCCCATCCATCCAAGGAACCGCCATGTACTGGATCGCACTCGCCCTGACCCTGCTGGTCGCCCTGCTGCACGTCTATTTCCTGGTGCTGGAGATGTTCCTGTGGACCCGCCCGCTGGGCCTGAAGACCTTCCGCAACACGCCGGAGAAGGCAGAGGCCACGCGCGTGCTGGCGGCCAACCAGGGCCTGTACAACGGCTTCCTGGCGGCGGGCATCGTGGTGGGGCTGGTGATCGATCAGCCGGTGCTGGTGACGTTCTCGCTGGCCTGCGTGGTGGCGGCGGGGTGCTATGGCGCGTACAGCGTGAGCCGTCGCATTTTCATGATCCAGGCGCTGCCGGCGATCCTGGCGTTGGTGTTTCGCGCGGTGGCGTAGTTTCCAGCCAACGGCGCAGCCCCTCGTGGGATGGTCGCGTAGAGCGGGTCATGTGTTCGGTGTGGCGGGCGGGCCGTGCAGGGGACGCTGCAAGTACGTCCATGTAAGCTCGATGGCGCCATCCATGGCGCCAACGCCCCTGCACGGCCCACCCGCCACACCCCTGACAGTTTCCGTGCGCGGCCAGCCCACGGAGAAGAAAAAGAAGATCAACAGCAACAGCAAAAAGCGGCCGGTGGGCCGCTTTTGCTGTTGCTCTTCTTTTTTCTCTTCCGTGGGCTGGACGCCGCAGAGATCTGTCAGAGGCTGGGGGCGGTGGGTTCGCGGGGGTGTCCGCGGCATGGATGCCGCGGCCAAGCCCCCAGGGACGGGTTCACGGCGTCCCCCACGAACCCACCGCCCCCAGCCAAACCCAGGCTTTCCGTGACCAACCGTCCACCCCACGAGGGGCTGCGCCGTTCGCGGGAACGCTACTTCGCCGGCGACATCCACATGTCGATCACCGCGCTGAACACCTCCGTGCCCGCACGGTCGCGCACGCTCACCGTCACCGGCAGCGCATAGCCCTCGGCAGCGGCCACGATCGGCTGCGCCGGAAGCGCTACCGCCTGCAACGTGCCACGCGCCTTGGCCAGGTACTGCACCTGCATCCCCTTTGGAATCCAGCGCATGCCCTTCGGCAGCGATGCATCGACCATCAGCCCGGCGGTCAGTTCGGCCAGGTTGCACATCGCGATCGCGTGCACCGTACCGATGTGGTTGCGCACCTTGCGGCGGTCGGCCAGCGTGCCTTCGCAGCGGCCGTGTTCCAGGCGCGTGATGCGCGGTGCGATGCTGGCGAAGTAGGGCGCCTTGAAGCACACCGCGCGTGAGAACAGCCAGTTGCCGGCAGGCCAGCGCTGCAGGCGGTGGTAGAGCGAGAGCAGGGGCGTGGACATGAGGGGTATTCCGGTCGGCGGACAAAGCGACGGCGGGCCGAAGCCCGCCGTCGAGGCAACGCGTGTCGCGGGCGATCAGGCCGCCTGCGAATGCGGGTCCTTGTGCTGGCGGTCGTAGTAGCTGGCCGCGCGCAGTTCGTGGGTGTCGAAGTCGTCCACGGTGATGGTGTCCAGGGTCAGCGTACGCAGTTCTTCCAGCAGGCTGCGCTCGTCCTGGGTGATCACGCCTTCGGCCACGGCTTCGTCCAGCTGCGCCTTGAAATCCAGTGCTTCGATGCCCTTGCTCTTCAGCGCCTTCAGGAACTTGCGCTCCACCGGCTCGGCCATGATCGCCTTGCTCAGGTAGCTGTTGATGCGGCCGCCCGGGTTGTTCTCGCACGGGGTCAGGAACACGCCACTGGCCAGACGGTCGCGGGCTTCGTTCGGCGCCATCAGCAGAGCGGCGACGCGACGGCTCAGGCGGTCGCCCGGGGCCTCGGCGCGACGGCCCAGCGGGAAGATCAGCGCCCACATCAGCCAACCGATCGGACGGATCGGGAAGTTGCGCAGCGCGGCCGACAGCGATTCCTCGATCTTGTGCACGCTGTCATGGAAGGCCCAAGCCAGCAGCGGCTGGTCGGCCTGCGGTGCGCCTTCGTCGTGGTAGCGCTTGAGCATGGCGCTGGTCATGTAGACGTGGCTCAGCACGTCGCCCAGGCGGCCGGACAGCGATTCCTTGAACTTCAGCTTGCCACCGAGGGTCATCATCGAGATGTCGGCCATCAGCGCCAGGTTGGCCGAGTAACGATCCAGCTTGCGGAAGTAGCGGCGGGTGTAGGCGTCACCCGGGGCAGCACCGAAGCGCGCACCGGTCAGGCCGAACCAGAACGAACGCACGGCGTTGGAGAGGCCATAGCGGATGTGGCCGAACAGGCTGCGGTCGAACTCCTGCAGGCCGGCACGGGTATCCGGATCCTGCGCGGCCTTCATCTCCTTCAGCACCCACGGGTGGCAGAGGATCGCACCCTGGCCGAAGATCAGCAGGCTGCGGGTCATGATGTTGGCGCCTTCCACGGTGATCGCGATCGGCGCGGCCTGCCAGCTGCGTCCGGCGAAGTTGCGCGGCCCCAGGATGATGCCCTTGCCGCCGATCACGTCCATCATGTCCGAGATCACTTCGCGGCTCATGTTGGTGCAGTGGTACTTGGCGATCGCCGACGGCACCGACGGCACGTCACCACGGTCAACCGCGGCGGCGGTGGCCTGCGACAGTGCGCTGATCTTGTACGCCTTGCCGCCGATGCGGGCCAGCGCTTCTTCCACGCCTTCGAAGCGGCCGACCGACAGGCCGAACTGCTTGCGGATGCGCGCATAGGCGCCGGTCACCGCGGCACCGGCCTTGGCACCGCCGCTGGCGGTGGACGGCAGGGTGATCGAGCGGCCCACGGCCAGGCACTCGTTGAGCATGTTCCAGCCCTTGCCGGCCATGGCGGCGCCACCGATCAGCTGGGTCAGCGGAATGAACACGTCCTTGCCGCGGATCGGGCCGTTCTGGAACGTCGAGTTCAGCGGGAAGTGGCGACGGCCGATTTCAACGCCGGCGGTGTCGCGCGGCAGCAGGCCCAGGGTGATGCCGATGTCGCGGGTATCGCCGATCAGGCCATCCGGGTCGTACATGCGGAAGGCCAGGCCGATCAGCGAAGCGACCGGGGCCAAGGTAATGTAGCGCTTGTCGAAGGTCAGCTTGACGCCGAGCACCTGCTCGCCGTTCCATTCGCCCTTGCAGACGATGCCGTAATCCGGAATCGAGGTGGCGTCGGAGCCGGCGAACGGACCGGTCAGGCCGAAGCAGGGCACTTCGCGGCCATCGGCTAGGCGCGGCAGGTACTGGTCCTTCTGTTCCTGGGTGCCGTAATGCACCAGCAGTTCACCCGGGCCCAGCGAGTTCGGCACGCCGACCGTGGAGCTGACCACCGACGACACCGACGCCAGCTTCTGGATGACCTTGTGGTGGGCCAGCGCGGAGAAGCCCAGACCGCCGTATTCCTTCGGAATGATCATGCCGAAGAACTTGTTCTTCTTGATGAAGGCCCACAGCTCCGGCGGCAGGTCGGCGTGGACGTGGGTGATTTCCCAGTCGTTGACCATGGTGCATAGTTCTTCCACCGGGCCATCCAGGAAGGCCTGTTCCTCGGCGGTCAGCTGCGGCTTGGGATAGTTCAGCAGGATGTTCCAGTCCGGATCACCAGTGAACAGTTCGCCCTCGAAACCCACCGAGCCGGTTTCCAGCGCGATGCGCTCGGTCTGCGACAGCGGCGGCAGCACCTTGCGGAACACCTTCATCATCGGGCCGGTCAGCAGCGGCTTGCGGATGAACGGCAGCAGCAGCGGCACGGCGATCACCGCCAGCACGGCGGCCGCGACGATCGTAGCGGTCTGGTTGACGTAGGGAATGAACCAGCAGGCGGCCAGCAGGGCCACGCTGATCAGCGTCCAGGTAACCAGCCGCATGCGGTGGTAGGCGACGAACGCGCCTGCCAGCAGCAGGGCGAGGAAGGGAAGAACGATGCTCATGAGCGTGCTCCGGTGACGTGCTCGTTTGTGGCGGACGAAGCCGCAGCGTCCGCTGCGGGCAACACGTCCAGATAGTCCAACACAGTAGCGGTAAAGGCGTCGTTGTCATCGCCGGCGACCATGTGCGTGGCCTGCGGCAGCTGTACATGGCGCGCGTGCGGCGCCAACGCCAGGAATTCGGCCACGGTCTGCGGCGTGACCAGGTCACTGCGGCCGCCGCTGACCAGCAGCAGCGGGCACTTGACCTGGCGTGCGGCCTCGGCCAGTGCATCCTGGTGCTGCTCGCTGTCGCGGGCCAGCTCGGCCACCAGGCGCGGGTCCCAGTGCCAGCGCCAACGCCCGTGGCCGTCTTCGCGCAGCAACGCACGCAGCGACTGCTCGGATTTGCGCGGGCGGTGCGGCATGTAGGCCGAGATCACGTCGGCGGCCTGGGTCAGCGAGGCGAAGCCGTCGGGGTGGGCGGTCATGAAGGCCAGGATGCGTTCGACACCGGCGGTATCCCAGCGCGGGGTGATGTCGACCAGCACCATCGCCGAGAACAGGCCCGGCCAGCGCGACTCGGCCAGCAGGCCGAACAGGCCGCCCATCGATGCCGCGACCAGCACCGGCGGGCGCGGCTGTTCACCGGCCAGCACGATCAGGTCATCGGCGAACTGTTCGCCGTGATAGGGCAGGTCGGCGGCATTCCAGTCCGAATCGCCGTGGCCACGTGCGTCGTAAGCCAGGGTCTGCAGGCCCGCTGCGGACAGGGCGCGGGCGGTGGCAATCCAAGCGTGGCGGGTCTGGCCGAAGCCATGTGCGAACAGGACGCGGCCGCGCCGGCCGTGGTCGCTGGCGGTCGCCGCCAGGCGCGCGCCATGGGCAGCATCCAGGCGCAGATCATGGAACGCAGCGGGAGTAGGGGACGTAACCATACTTGCTAGTATGGATCGCTTGAATGGGAAGTCAATACTGTATCGTATGGTGCGGTGCGGCAGGCCTTCCGGCTCGGGTTCTGACGGTTTCGACAGCAACCGCGTACTGCAACGAACCCCGGCGTATGGTTAAATCAGCGCATGAATCAACCTGACGCTTCCGCCGGCGAACCGCGCGCCGGCCGCAACAGCCGCCTGAGTGCCGAAGACTGGGCCCAGGCGGCCCTCGACCTGATTGCTGAACAAGGCGTAGGCGCCGTCGCGGTGGAGCCGCTGGCACGGCGGCTGGGCGTGACCAAGGGCAGTTTCTACTGGCATTTTCCCTCGCGTGACGCACTGCTGCAGGCCGCGTTGGAACGCTGGGAACTGTTCGAACAGGAACAGGTGTTCGGCAGCCTGGAAGACGTGCCGGATCCGCGCGTGCGCCTGCGCCAGCTGTTCCAGATGGTCGCGCATGAAGTGCAGCCGCACATCATCTACAGCGAACTGCTGAAGGCGCTGGACCACCCGATGGTGCGACCGGTGATCGATCGCGTATCGCAGCGCCGCCTCGACTATCTGATCGCCTCGTTCCGCCAGGCCGGGCTCAGTTCGACCGACGCGCGGCATCGCGCGCGCCTGGCCTACGCGGCCTATGTCGGCTTCCTGCAGCTGTCGCTGCAGCTGCAGCAGCCCAAGCAGGCGCGCGAGGATTTCGAAGCCTATGTCGAGCACCTGATCGAGACGCTGATCCCGAACGGCTGAAGTTGAAAGCCTGCGGCCAATAGCCGGCTGCCCGTCGCTTGACAGCAAGTGCTGGATGATTGAATGTTCAGGATGCCTTCACGGATCTCGGGCGAGGACAGGGATGTTCCACGGAATCAATCAGCAGGCATTGCCGGCCTTCCAATCGTTGCCCGGCACCATGGCATACGCAGAGATACAGCGACGCCTTGAGGCCTTCCGGATCGCCTTGAACGCACCTCGGATGCGCTTTTCCGCGCATCCGTTGTTGTTTGATCGCAACGACTACGAGCAACTGGTAGACGGCTTGCAGCTGGTTGCATCCGGCCTGCAGCGCGTGGTCGACGAAGCATTGCGTCGGCATGCGCGTAGTGACCTTATGCAGCTGATGGGGGTCGACGCTGCATGGGCACCCTTGGTGGACTGGGAGCAGCTTCGCAGCGGCCAACATCGCGTGATGCGTGCCGATCTGTTGCCTTGCGCAGATGGCATGCGGATATGCGAGCTCAATTTCTCCGCAGCGGTGGGTGGCTTCGAATTGTTCGAACACTATCGAGCGTTCGCCGACGTGCTTGGCTGGGACGCAGAGGGTAGTCAGGCGGTACCGGTAAACAATCTTGCCAGCATGTACGCGCGAAGCATCGTGCGTGAGGGCTACCTTAGCCTCCATCTGCTCGACTGGAGCACGCATTCGGCAATGGGTTATCCCAGTGGCGATCTCAGCCGGCAGTGGTTGCGGCGTTCTCTGCCTGGACTGGACATTTCGGTGCATGATGAACGTAGCTGGCGCGATGCGCGGCGCTCGGGCATGGATATGAGCAGGACACTGGTCCATCGTCGCTTTACCTATGACGACGTGCTTTCTGATCACGATGTGTACCTGGACATCCTCGACAGCGGTGCGAGGTTCTCCAATGGCCTTGAAGCCGAACTGCTGATGAGCAAGGCATGGCTGGCATTGCTGTGGGATGAGGGCTACCGGCAGGTACTGACGCCGATGGAATGGGAGGCAGTACAGCGCTGGGTGGTGCCCACGCATTTCGTCACTGTCGACGATGTAGCCGCATTGAACGAATCCGACAGCAACATCGTGTTCAAGAAAAAGTACGGCTACGGCGGGCAGGATGTCGTTCCCTCCGGTAGCGCCGCCGCTGCCCTGTTGGCGCGCCGGTTGAGCACAACTGGAGCTGGCGACTGGGTCCAGCAGCCGATGCTCGATGTTCCGGAACTGGTCCATCTGGACGATCGCGACCTTGGCTTGGCGCCTCACCGTACAGTGGTGGGCGTGTACCTGCATGAGGGCGCGGCCAGCGGTTGCGTCGTGCGCTCAGCGGTTGGCAATCGGGTTGTCAATGCCAGCAGTGGCGCCAGCATCGGCTGGGCACCGGTACTGAACCCCGATGAGCGCGGCGCATTCCTGGAGAAATTTTCTGCCCTGGCTTGATTGATTGCTTTCCCAAACGAAAGGAGGACGCTGCATGAGTATGGTATTGGAAGCCTCTCGACTTTCCCGCTATGCGGATGAGTTGAAAACGACCGGCAGTACGTTGATCCCGATGGGCGTTGTGTTTGATGCTTCGACATTGAAGGAGCTTGAAAGGCTCCAGTCATTGCTGCCTGAAGAAGCCGTGACGCAGGGCGACGCGGGCGACACGCATGACATCTACGTGCGTCGCATCATGGTTGATCGGCAAGGCGAGGTTCCGCAGGTGGTCAATCGCCCGCACGCAGACCAGATCCTGGACATTCTCAACCGGGAGGAGTGCCGGAACGCGATTGCAGAACTGTTCCAGTCACAGGATGCCTTCCATATCCGTCGGGCACAGATGAACCGCATGACGGCGGGTTCCTTCATCGGCCTGCATCTGGATGCTGCCAGCAATCCGGACTATGACTACTCGATGATCATCCAGTTGGGGCACGATTTCGCAGGCGGTGATTTCGTCGTCCACGACGATGCCGGTGCGCGCCATGCCTATGCGGCGACCTACGGCACGGTGCTGCTTACGACCTGCAAGTTGCGGCACGAGGTCGCACGGGTGACGGCCGGCGAGCGCAATGCGCTGGTCTATTTCTATTCGCGGCACGATGGCGCCAATCGTCGCCACGACGCCTGACGTTGCCCGTCATCCGGCGTCTGTTGCCGGAACTACATCATGAAGTGAGCGTCGAGAGGCTGGAGGTGCGTGTGAGCACTGCGAATGGATTGCCTTCAAAATCCATTTCCTCGACGATGCTGTAGCCGACGGCGTTGGCCAACGCCAGCGCCGATCGGTTGCGGAGATCGGTAATCGCTGAAGTGGCTTCGATCCGAGCAACGCGATCCATCCATTCCAGCACGCCGGCAGTGGCCTCCTGGGCGATGCCGCGTCCCCAGCCACGACGTGACAACGTGCAGCCGAACTCAGGCAGGCCGGCGGCCTCTCCAGGCAGGTCACGCAGGGTAAGCGCGAAGCCGAGCTCTCCGTAGAATCTTCCATCGTTGCGATGACGGATGGTCCAGTAGCCATATCCAAGCATTGCCCAGTGGCCTGCATATCGCAGTATGCGAAGCCAGGTCTCGTGCCGGCTGAAAGGGTGGTCGCGGATCATGCGCAGGACCGCCGGGTCTGACCACATGCTGGTGCATTCATCGAGGTCATCCCGGCAGTGGGGCTGCAGAATGAGGCGTTCCGTAACTATTCGACGTTCCATGTGAATTGCTCCAGCGAATGGAGGGGATTTGTTCACGGAGACGCTGGCAGCAGGTCGAATGCCAGACTGATGCGCGGCCGCGTTCCGTGGTAAGGCGTTGTGTGATGGAGGAACCAGGAGGGAAAAATCAGCATTTCGCCGCTGCGGGCCACATGACGATGAGCATGCGGTTCGCCTGCTGTGTCGATGTCCCTGGGGGCGTGGCCAAACACGAGATCGCCGTCTCCCTCTGCAGAGTTGCCGGCATCGAGGTAAAGCACCCCGCTGATGCGTCCGGCAGGATGCAGGTGTGGATCCTGGTGTCCTCCATCGCCATGCAGCACCGTTGCCCAGGCCTGCAGCGTCCATCGTGAGGGCAGGCTCAGTCGCCAGGCGTCGGTGGGGGCGTCGAACAGGCTGCCGTGCAACTGCAGCAGATGATCGTGGAGTGCGTTGCTCACCTGCTGGCCGAACCCGTGGAATGGACTTGGCGGTGTCAGGTCGAGCATCGCGCTTTGAAGGCCGCCAAGAGTGGTTTTGCCCGCAGGCTCCCAGCGCAATGACGGCAACTGCAGCACTGCGTTGATCAACGCATCGGTGTCCAGATCAGTCCTGATCCGCCGCAGCAGGAGCGGGTAGTCCATCAACATGCGGGCTTCCGGTAGCTTCAGGGCGCATGCGGACAGATAGCGCCCGGCCCAGCAGCGCTGATCGTAGGGATGTTCTGAAAGAAGGGTCAGAAAACGTGCGTGGGCCGACGCCGCATCACCGCCGCGCAGCAGGGCCGTGGCCTGGTCTGCGGCCAGATCGATGTTACCGGGAGAAATCTGCGCAAGCCGTTGGAACAGATCCAGTGCCAGGGCATGCTGACCGGCTCCGCTGAGGGCGTTGGCCAGGCTGTGCTGGATGCGAGTGTCAGCAGGCGACTGAGTTGCAGCCCGTTGCAGCCAAGGCAATGCAGCCGCGTGGTTGCCGCGCCGCAACAGAACAACACCGATGTTGGCGACAGCCGACGTTTCATCTGGCGCGATCTTCACGATGCGCTGGAAGTCTTCCTCTGCTGCGGTGAGATCGTCATCACGGGCCAGCAGCGCTGCGCGACGTCGCAGTGCTGGCAGAAAGCGCGGCTCAAGGCTGATTACCCGATCAAGCTGTTGCTTCGCTCGTTTCCAGTCGCCGATTTCGATCAGAAGCAGAGCCAGCTGGAATGCCAGTCTGGGATGGGTTTGCGCAAGCTGGTCATCCTGCAGGCGGAGCAGCGCGCGGTCCTTCTCGCCGGATAGAAACAACATGGCGATCTCGCGCTCAAGTCCCACATCAGGGATATGGTCCAGTGTCTCCATGGGTGTTCACTCCCCCAGCAGGCCTTGATAAAGCGCTTGAAGATCGGTAGCCGCTCGTGCTGCCGAATGCAACGCGCTGTCTTTGTTTCGGACGGTGACCCGCTGGCGGAGTTCTGCGAGCACAGCCGGGTTGCGGAGCAGCGTCACGGCGCGCTTCACATAATCATGCCGTCCGTTGCAGATCAGGTCAGGCATTCCCAGTTGCCTGTTCACACTGCTCCCCAGCCGTGCAAGCGGTAGCTCCCCGGGGCAGGTCAGCAGTGGCAACCCTGCCAATGCTGCATCAATCGCGGTCGCACCGGCCTGGTAGTTGAATGCATCAAGGAACAGATCGCATGATGCCATACACTCCAGGTATTGCTCGGCCGGCATGGGTGATAGCAGGCGAAGTCGGTCGCGTTCACCCCCGAGAAGGTCCCACGACTGCAGAAAACCGCGGTGTGCCTGTGGTGCCAAGCAGACCAGCAAGAGCGCATCGGGTACCTCGCGCAGGATTTGCGTCCAGCATTGCAGCAGCGACCTGCTCAGTTTGTGGCTGCTGTTGAAGCTGGCTGCTACCGGTGATGCGTGGGGTAGCTTCCAGCGCGCACGGTCTCGCCCAGGCGGAGAGCGGGACTCTGCTGCGGGAAATACGCTGCCAGCCAGGCGAAGTACCCGGTCGGAGAATGGCCACGGGGTGTCCGCCGGTGCCAGGCTGTGGTCGAGGATGACGCCATCAAGCCACGGCGATTGTTGTCCGGAGAGGTAGCCCAGCCATCCCAGTTGCATGCGCGCCGGTCGATACGCCAGGGCTCCGGACCGACTTCCGTACGTTGGGCCATTGAGATCTATGAGAATATCCAGATCCGCTTCGTGCAGGCGCCTCGCCAGTTCAGCGTCGCTCAGCGCGCCAACGTGCTCGATGTGTTCTGCGTCGTTGATGGACGCCGGCTGGCGGCCGGAATCGTACACATGCACTTCGAAGCGGCTTCGATCATGGGCTGCGAAGAATCCGTGCAACAGGGTGCCCACGGTGTGGTGGCGCAGGTCATTGGAAAGGTAGCCGATTCTTGGACGGCCGCCCCGACGGGTAGTCGCCCGTACCAACGGTTGCCGGCCGGCCTGGATCGATTCGGCCGCATGATCCAGCAGCTGCCGGTGCAGGTCGTTGCTCAATGGCAGCGTCGCGAAGGTGAATGGTTGCGGTATGTCGTCGGCTGTGGGCGCGGCCACACGCAACTGTGCGATGAGCCGCGCAACGATCCGGTCCATCGCATCGAATTCGCACAGCTGTGCATGGACATGCGCGAGCCAGCACATTACGTCCACACGTGCTGGCTGCAGCGTGTGAAGCTGCGCCAGTGCGTCACGTGCGGATTCCCATCGGCCGAGGTGCTGAAGGCACTGAGCGATGTTGATGAGCTCCATGGGAAGTTGGGCGGCTACAACTTCATAACTGGTGATCGCCTCCTCGTACCTGCCCGCTTCCTGCAGGGCGAGACCCAGCAGGTGATGGGCCTCAAGAAGGGTGGGATCCAGCGCGAGCGCGCGTTGGAGGCTGCCGACAGCAGCCATTTGTTGGCCTGTGCGTTGCTGCAGGTCACCAAGCAGCATCCATTGCCACGCTTGTGGCTCTGCCGTCGTGATCGCCTGGCGTGCGGGTTCAAGCGCCTCTTCTGCACGATGGCTGTCGCGCAGACAGATCGCAAGAGGGGCGCGTGCCGGTTGCCAGGCGATGGATGCGGGATGGATCTGCTGGAACAGTACTGTGGCCTCTTCTGCGTGGCCGAGTTGCATCATGCAAAGCGCTGTGTCGTAGCGAAGAACATCGTCAGACGGATCCAGCAGCAGTGCTCGCTTGTAGTGTGGGAGGGCGTCATCCAGCCGAGCCGCATGGTGATACCGGCGCGCCTCTGCGGCCTCATTCACGCACTGCCTCCAGGGCCCAGCCCATGTTCACCCCGCGATACATCAGAGGTTCAAATCCTGAATGCATGCCATGGGCATGCAATGCTTCCGCCAGACACTTCATCTCGTCCTCGCTTCGGGTCGCCCGCATGAGCTCCTGCAGGCGGGCGGCTTCCTCTGCAAGCACGGCACGACCACTCTGAAGGCGCCGCAGCGCGGTCGATGGATCCTGCGCGGCGGGGCCCAACGCGTCTTGCAGAATGCCCACGCTCCTGCCCAGGACCGGCAGATCCCGCTCCGCCAGGGTACGCTCGACAAGTGCGCCTGCTGCCTCGTTGAAGGCTAGGCGGGATCGCTCCGCAGCTTCGTTCCCCGAAAGGGAGGAGGGGCCGCGGGCCCTGGCCAAGTACAGTTCCTTGATCACCTGTTCAGCCCGATCGAAGATGCCATCGTTCCGAAGTACATCGGTGATGGCCTGGGCTTGGCGCGCTGAGATGCGCGCGATTTCGCTGTTCGTGCTGTGCAGGATCCACGCGATTCGCCCTCCCGGCCCGATCAGCCGGGAAAACTCCTGAAGTGCTGGGTCCTGCGCTGCATATTCGAATGCATACTGAGATGCCAGAAGGTCCACGCTACCGTCTGCCAGTGGAATGGCGTGCATCGGCGTACGAGGCAGGAAGGTGATTTCGGAGAAAATCTCCGTGCCATTGGCGACATTCGAGCGAGGGTCGACATCGGCCAGGTCGGTGCCCACCACTTGAAGATCGGGGCGGAACCGATGGATCAAGAGGGCGATGGCGCCGTTGCCGGTGCCCACGTCAAGCACCCGCGCGCCTTGTGGTAGAACCGCGGCGTTGCGCTCCCAGAAGAGACGCAGCTCGCCATCGTAGTTTCCTTCGATGCCGTGACTGCACGAATGAAGCACGCCGGTGCGCCAGAGCTGGGTCCAGTGCGCTGCCTGCGAGAGGGAGTGGGGATCTGCGCTCATTGTGGCGCTTCCGTCATGCATTGTCGGCGGGGCCCGGTGCACAGGTTATGCCCCTCATGGGGAGTTGACGCAGTTGCAAGACTGCCCAAAAGCAGCGACCCGCACAAGCGGGTCGCTGCGTTACTGCTGACAGGCGTGGATCAGAAGTTCTGTTCGTAACGCATGTACGGGGTACGGCCCCAGATGTTGTACAGGCTGTTGTCGTAATACGGGAAGGAGTTCAGTGCATCGTTGAACGGCGGCAGCTTGTTGCCGACATTGCGGACGCCCAGAGTCACCTTGCCCTTCCACGGCGCATTCCAGGTCAACTGCAGATCATTGGTGATCCAGCTCGGCAGGCGCGTGTCTTCCGAACCGCTCTTGCCGATGTAGTTGGTGATCGCCGCAATGCTGACGTCGCCGTAGCTCCAGCCCAGGGTGAACTGCGCGCGATCCTTCGGATAGCCGCCGGTGCCCAGCAGTTCAACCTTGTCATTGATGATCGAGGTTTCGGTGAATTCGATCTGGTGGGCCCAGTTCAGCCTTGCCATCAGGTCCCCGTAGGTGCCCAGGCTCTGGCGGAAGTTCAACTCGGCGTCGATACCACGGACCTTCTTCGAAGCACCGTTGTCGATCGGCAGCTTGATCTGGAACGGGATGCCCGGCAGTACTGCGCCATTCGGTGCAGTGATGTCCGGACCACGATCAACGCCATAGCCGGGCTGGCCTGCGTCGCCGTAGCGCCATGCCAGCGGACGCGGCACCGAAGTGATCACGTTGTCGATCTGCACATCGTAGTAGTCGACTGCCATCGACAGTGCTTCGGTCGGGCTGAACACGAAGCCGACATTCCAGTTCTTCGATTCCTCCGGCTTCAGATTGCGGTTCGAGGAAACCAGCCACTGGTACTGGCTGCTGGTGCTGCAGGGATCAACCGGGTACGGCTGGTAACCGGTATTGCCGGTCGAAGCGCGGACGGCGGACAAGGCCTTGCATGCCAGTTCGTCGCCGCCGTTGTGGCCGATGGCACTCAGGACCGGGCTGTTCAGGTTGGTCGTGGAGTTGGAGCCGTACATGTCATCCAGGGTCGGAGCACGGAAGCCCTTACCCCAAGAGCCACGAACCAGCAGCGAGTCGATCGGACGGAACTCCAGCGATACGCGCGGCGAGAACTTGCTGCCCAGATCGTTGTAGCTGTCATAGCGGCCCGCCACAGTGGCGGTCAGGCTGCTGAACAGCGGGATCAGGGTTTCGAAGTAGCCTGCGTAGTAGGAGCGCTCACCACCCGTACCTGCACCTGCCGAGCCGAACACGTTGCCTGCGGCGCTCTGTGCGTCGTAGGCCATGGACAGGCGGTCATCGCGGTACTCGAAGCCGGTCACGAAGCTGACGGCGCCGGCCGGCATCTGGAACAGGTCGAAGGAGATGTTGCCGTCGGCCGAGACCGTGCGCTGTTCCGATTCCACGTACACGGTGTGTGCGATCTTCGGAGCCGCAGCGGCCACGCTCGGATGGGTGGGATCGAACGGGTTGTACTCGCCCGAATCAACCATGTCCTGCAGGATGCTGCCGATGCCGTAGTTGTAGTTCACCGAGCTCTGGCGGACACGGCCATGGCCAACACCGACTTCCCAGTCGGCGCCGCCGAACAGGTCCAGCGTACCGCGCAGGCCGAAGTTGAAATCGCGATAGGTATCGCGACGGACGGCATCACGGGTACCCAGCGGGGTGAACCGGTAGGACAGGACGCCGTCCTCGCCAAACGGATTGAATGGATTGTTGGCTGCGATGGTCAGCGGACGGCCGCCGCCGGCGTTGTCGACCGGGGCCGACGCATAAACGCCAACGCTCTTGGTATCCGACGCAATTGCACGGAAGAAGAACGAGGTGTTGTCGGTCAGCTGGTAGTTGCCGTTCAGCAGCAGCGAGTCACGCGACATCGAGGCTTCGTTGGCCGAGGTCGCGCCGTGGTCGAAGCCGCAGCGGGTCGGGCTGATGCGGACGCTGTTCTCGAAGGTGTCGCAGTTGGCGACGCTGGCGCTGCCGGTGCGGGCGCCGGAGAAGGTCGCGCTCGAGTTGTACGGGCTGAGGCCCCAGGTCAGCCCTGCATCAGTGACGTATTTCTTGATGTCACGGTTGTACATCAACTCGCGTTCCTGATGGTCGATCACGAACGTCAGGTTGCCACGGTCGGAGCTGATGCCACCGGACAGGCTGCCGGTGCGACCGGCCGGGCCGATTTCAGGATTTTCATAGCCGACGCTGAAGCCCAGGCCTTCATAATCCTTACGCAGGATCACGTTGACCACGCCGCCGATGGCATCCGAACCGTACACTGCACCTGCGCCTTCGCGCAGGATTTCAATGCGCTCGACGGCGGCCGTCGGAATCAGGTTGATGTTCTGCGCACCGCCACCGAGGGTCGGCGAAGACGTCATGCGACGGCCGTCCAGCAGGACCAGCGTGTACTCAGAGCCGAGGCCGCGCAGGCTGATGGTGGCTGCGGAACCGGTTGCCGAGCCCGACGACTCACGGGTGGAACCGAACGAGTTGTAGATGTTGTTGCGGAGGAAGTCCGCGACCGAGATTTCGCCGGAAGTTTCGATGTCCTGGCGGGAAATCACGCTGACCGGGCTGGGGCCTTCAACATCCGTGCGCTTGATGCGCGAACCGGTTACTTCGATACGGTCGAGCTGGGTCGTACCCGCCTGCCCCGACTTCCCTTCCTGGGCACTGGCGGTAGCCGCCGTACCGGCACTTGCGATCAACGCGAGGACAACTGCATCGCGCAGCTTGCAGGTCTTGCTGTTCATTGGCTCTCTCTCCAAGGATTCTTGGTGGTGCTGCTGAGTGCTTCACGCGGGAGGCGAAAGGCGCCACCAAAACACGTGAAGCTGAGCCGATACTAACTGCCCTTTTCCAATAATTAAAGGGCTGTTAATGACTTGTATGAAATAGATGAAGGCAGGCCTCGGACTCGCGCCGTGCCGCAGCCGCAATGCCTAGTGTGACGGGCGTTCAGCGCGTTGACCCAAGGACTTGCAGCTGTTGGGCTTGGCGGCCATGCGGGGCCGCATGCTGCGCCGCAACTGGAGTTACAGGTCCTGTTCGTAACGCACGTACGGCACGGTGCCGTCGTCGTTGCTTTCATTGCGCGGGGAGAACGGATTCTTGCCGCGGCTGATCACGTTCTCGGCGCCTACGGTGAGCTGGCCGGACCACGGGGTGCGCCAGGTCAGGCCAATACCGAGGCCTTCCCACTTGCCGGGCTTGCCCGGTACGTCGACGACGCGGCCGATGATGCTGCCGGTGAAGTTGCCGTAGCCGGCGCCGATGCTCAGGCTCTTGCTGTCCCAGCGATCGACCAGGGCTGGCGAGGCATCGGCCAGCGGCACCAGACGGGCCTTGGCGTAGGTGCCGGCGATGGAAACGAAGCCTTCGCGGCCGATGTTCTTCTGCGCGAACACGGTCAGATCGTTCTGTTCGGCGCGCAGCGAAGGGGTCTTGTTGGGGCCTGCCAGCCACGCCGGCAGGGTTTCGCGGCCGGTACCGGCGGTGATGCCCAGACGGCTGTTGCCGCGGTTCAGCGCGGCGGTGCCGGTGAAACGACGGCTGTTGAGGTCATCCTCGTCGCCGAGGCTGGCCAGCATGCAATGGCTGGCCAGGCCGCTGATGCTGGTCCCGCTGCTGCTGTTGCAGAGCAGGCCCAGCGAGTCGCCCGAGGACAGGCCGAAGGCCGCGTCCAGCGAATTGCGGCCGAAGTGCCAGCGGGCGCCAGCTGCCTGTTCGCCGGTCGGCTCCAGGTACAGCAGGGCCTCGACCTTGCCGCTGCCCTTGTTCCACACCGGAAGCACGGTGCGGGTGTCCTTGCTCTGCGCATGCACGCCCGTGATCGCGCCAAGGGCGATCATCAAAGCCAGCGGTAGACGCAGGAAGGTACGCATCGGACCAGTTCAGACAGGGACGGACAACGGAAGTTCCCGTGGAGACGGGAACTTGATCCTAGGGTGTTTATGAATTCTTAACAAGCCTTGATCCCCCCAGATGCAAGACAAGCTGTTTACTGAAGCCGTTCAGGTGCCGGTACAGTCCCCTCGGCACCGTGGAACAGTATGCCGAACTCCGTCAAAGCAAAGTGATACTCCCGCCCGCAGAATTCGCAACGGACCTCGACGGCGCCGGTATCTGCGGCCGCGGCGCGGGCCTCGTCCTCGCCCAGCGACTGCAGCATCGACGCGACCCGTTCGCGGGAGCAGGAGCAGGCGAAGGACAGTGGCTTGTCGCCCATCAGCTCCGGCTTCTCTTCGTGGAACAGGCGGTGCAGCAGCTGCTCGGCCGGGGTCGCCAGCAGCTCGGCCTTGCCCAGGGTCTCGAACAGGGCGCTGGCGCGCGCCCAGCCGTCCTCGTCACCTTCGTCGCCCGGCAGCTTCTGCAGCAGCAGGCCGGCGGCGCCGTTGCGGTCGGCGGCCAGCAGCAGGCGGGTCGGCAGCTGTTCGGACTGGCGGAAATAATCCTCGAAGGCCTCGTCGAGCTCCGGCGCGGTCAGACCGACCAGGCTCTGGTAGCGCTGCGGCTCGCGCGGGTCCAGGCCCGGGTTCTCGATGGTGATCGCGAGCAGGGCGTCATCACCCAGGCTGGACAGGTCGCGCGGCGCATCGGCGCCCTCGCTGAGCTGGGCGATGCCGCGCAGGGTGCCGGCGGCGGTGCACTCGGCGAACAGGGTGCGCAGGGCGGTGCTGCTGCGCAGCTGGATCGACAAGCGGCCATCGATCTTGGTGTGGCCGGTGAACAGCGCCGAGGCCACGCAGGCCTCGCCGAGCAGTTCGGCGGCGGTATCCGGGTATTCGGCGTGGGACAGGATTTCCTGCCAGGTGGCCTGCAGGCGCACATGGACACCTCGGACGCCGGCGTCGGGGAGCAGGAAGCGGATCAGGGAATCGGGGTTGGCGGTCATCGGCTCACATCGCGCGTAAACGGGGACGGTTGCCGGATAATGCGCCGACAACCAGACAGAAGAAGGATGCACCAGTAATGGGGGCAGGGGGAGAGCAGCACAAGGTAGAGGCCGGGGCGGATGTCCCGCGCCGCAGGCGCTGGCGCTGGAAACGGCTGCTGTGGCTGCCGGTGCTGCTGGCCGCCTTCAGTTGCCTGCAGGTGCTGGTACTGCGGTTCATCGACCCGCCGCTGTCCACGGTCATGCTGTGGCGCTATGGCGAGGCGCTGGGCGAGGCTGACTGGTCGTATCGTCTGCATTACCAGTGGCGCGACCTGGACCAGATGGCACCGAGCCTGCCGATTTCGCTGGTGGCCGCCGAGGACCAGCGCTTCCCCGACCACAACGGCTTCGATCTGCAGGCGATCGAGAAGGCCCGCGACCACAACGCCAAGGGGGGGCGCCTGCGTGGCGCCAGCACGATCAGCCAGCAGGTGGCCAAGAACCTGTTCCTCTGGCAGGGCCGCAGCTGGATCCGCAAGGGCCTGGAGGTCTGGTACACGGTGCTGATCGAAGCGTTGTGGCCGAAGGAACGCATCCTGGAGATGTACGCCAACATCGCCGAGTTCGGCGACGGCGTCTATGGCGCGCAGGCGGCGGCGCAGAAATTCTGGGGCAAGGACGCGGCCAGGCTGAGCCCGGCCGAGAGCGCGCGGTTGGCGGCGGTGCTGCCGGCACCGCGGCGCTACAACGCGGCGGCACCGGGGCCGTATGTGCAGCGCCGTGCGGCATGGATCCAGCGCCAGGCACGGCAGCTGGGCGGTGCGGCGTACCTGTCGGAGGATTGAGCGCGCGGGTTGTCGGGTCGGCAGGCAACGTACAATCCGTGCATGACCCGCGAACGACTCACTTTAGTCATTGCCGCCTACAACGAAGCCCAGGCGCTGCCCTGCCTGCATCCACGCCTGTGCGCGGTGCTGGACGGCATGCCCGATATCGAGGGCCACATCCTCTATGTGGACGACGGCAGCCACGACGGCACCTGGGAAGTGATCGCAGGATTGGCTCAGGCCGACACGCGCGTGTCGGCGTTGAAGCTGTCGCGCAACTTCGGCAAGGAAGCCGCGCTGACTGCGGGCCTGGACCTGGTGCGCGACGGAGCGGCGATGATCCTCGATGCTGACGGGCAGGATCCACCGGAACTCGTGCCGCAGTTCGTCGAGCGATGGCGCGAAGGCTACGACAACGTCTATGGCACGCGCTTGGTGCGTGATGGCGAGAACTGGATCAAGCGGGCCACGGCCGCGATGTTCTACCGGGTGATCGGTCGCCTGTCGCGCACGCCGATCCCTGCCGATACCGGCGATTTCCGCCTGCTTTCGGCACGCGCACTGAGTGCGCTGCGCGAGATGCGCGAGCGCCACCGCTTCATGAAGGGCCTCTTCAGCTGGGTCGGTTTCAAGCGGATTGCGGTGCCCTATCACCGCCATGCACGCGTGGCCGGCACCAGCAAGTTCAGCCTGTGGCGACTGTGGAACTTCGCGCTGGAGGGCATTACCGGGTTCTCGACCGTTCCCCTGCGGGCGGCGACCTACATGGGGCTGGCAACGGCGGCGGTGGCTTTCGTATTCGGCGTGTGGGTGATCGCCAAGGCGGCCCTGTACGGTGACCGGGTGGCGGGTTGGCCGACGATGATGGCGGTGATCCTGTTCCTGGGCGGGGTGCAGCTGATCGCGCTGGGCCTGATCGGCGAGTACCTGGGGCGGCTGTACGAAGAGTCCAAGCAGCGGCCGTTGTACCTGGTTGACGCGTGGCTAGCATCCGCCGTGGCAGACTCGGCCCTGCAACCCACCCTCGGAGGGAAGGCAGATGACCACGGTACGGCAACTGTTGGACGGCAAGTCTCCTGAAGTTCACGCGGTCGCGCCGGACGCGGCGGTGATCGATGCGATCCGGTTGATGGCGGAAAAGGGCATTGGCGCGGTGCTGGTGATGGACGGGCCGCGGTTGGTCGGGATCCTGTCCGAGCGCGATTACGCGCGCAAGATCGTGCTGCGTGATCGTTCGTCGCGGGATACGGCAGTGGCGGAGATCATGACGGCGCAGGTGGTGACGGTCTCGCCGGGCGAGCAGGTGGAGCATTGCCTGCAGCTGGTGACCGACTACCGCATCCGCCACCTGCCGGTGGTTGAGGGCGCGCAGGTGCTGGGGGTGATTTCCATCGGTGACCTGGTGAAGTCGGTGATCGATGCGCAGCGGCGCGAGCTGGATCAGCTGCAGCAGTACATCGTGGCGGGGTGAGTTGTTCGCTGGCGGGCCTGCGGCCCGCCGGCCCGCTTTTCGAAGCTCAAAGCCAAAGCCAAAGCAGCGCCTATCTGATACGTCGGGAGGCGGAGGGCATGGGCGTGCAGGACACGCCGCAAGTACGTCCCTGTAGGCTCGATGGCGCCATCCATGGCGCCAACGGTCCTGCACGGCCATGCCTTCCGCCTCTGGACACGTTCCTGCGAGCGCGGTGCGCACATGCGCGGTGCCTCGCCTTTGGTAGCTGCCAACCTTGGTTGGCAACAGCTTTTGACTTTGCTTTCTTCTTTTGACTTTGAATTTCCGCTCTCGTTCCGCGCGCTGGAAACTGTCCGGAGCCGGAGCAAGGCGGCAGGCAGGACCGTGAGGCGCATGGATGCGCCGACCGAGCCTACAGGGACGTATTTACGGCGTGTCCTGCCTGTCGCCTTGCTCCGGCTCTACGCGCGGAAAAACGGGGCGCCGCGAACATCCGCTCCTACTTCGCATATTGCCCACCGCAGTCGGCGTCCTTGCCCGGCCCCAGTTCAATGGTTGCCAACAGCGCCGCCGGCGGGGCGATGCTGCCCAGTGCCAGGGCCACCGCGCCGCGGATGCCCAGCGCCTTGAAGTCCGGGCGGAATGACGGGTCCTTGAAGGTGCCGGCGATGTGCAACGGCGAGCGCAGTACCAGGATGCTCTTGTCCTTTGGTCGTGGCTTCAGCAGCAGGTCCAGGGTCTCGTCGCGCAGGCTGACCGTGCCCTCGCCGATGATGATCGTGTCGGTGGTGTCCACCGCCAGTGCCTGGCTGGTCATCAGGCCGTCGCGCACGCCGAAGTCGGCGAAGGCGCAACGCAGGGGAATCTGCTTGTCGCCGGTCACCAGGAATTTCAGTGATTCGGTGATATCCAGCCCTGCCAGTTCCATCACCAGGTTGCCGGCGTGACCACGACCCATCGCCAGGCCGACCTTGCCGCTGCTGCTGCCGAGCATTGCGGCGATCGAGTTGCCGCGACCGCTCAGGTCCACTTCGCCGCCGATGCCGCCCTTGGCCTGTTCGGCCAGTTTGGCGTCGGGGAACAACTGGCCCAGCTGCACGCCGCGCACACTGGCCTTCAGCGCGGTACTGATCTGCGGCTGGCGCGCGTCCATGCGGATCGTGCTGCGGATATCGCCTCCGGCCACGCCGAAGTTCAGCGGGTCCAGCCGCAGTACGCCGTCATCCAGCAACAGGTGCGCATCCATGTCATCCAATGGCAGCGATGGCGCGTTGATGCGGTGGGCCTTCCAGCGCACGTCGGCATCCATCGCACGCAGCTTGCCGAGGTTGTAGGGCGTATCGGGCAGCACCCGCGCGCGCGCGGCGATGCGCGCGGCCTCGATCTTCTGTTCCGCGTTCGCGGTTTCGCCACCGCCGGTCTTCGGTGGGGCGCCGACGAAACCGGCCAGATCATCGAAGTCCAAGCGCTTGGATTCCAGCGTAGCGGTCAACCGCGGGCGTGCGCCACCCACTTCGAACTGCAGATTGCCGCCGAGGTCGCTGTCACCGACCTTGCCGGTGAAAGCGTCGTAGCGCCAGACGTTGTGGTCGCGCTTGAGGCGGCCATTCAACGCGTAGGGCGGGGAGGGCGGAATGGCAATGCCAAGCAGCGGGTAGAGGTCGGCCAGGTCCTGCCCGCTGAGCGCGAACTGCAGGTCGAACACGCGCAGCTGGAAGGGGTTGGTCAACGTACCGCTGGCTATGGCGTGGGTGGCGCCGGCCCGGCCGTCGAGGTGGATGCGGAACGGGTGGTCGCTGTCGGTCAGCTGCAGTGGAGATTCGGTGCCGCCGCGAAGGGTGAACGGATTGCCCTGCCAGTGCCCCTTACCCTGCACCAGCAGGGGTGGTGCGGCGTCGGCCTGCTTGGGTTGGCCGCTGCGCACGTCCACGCGGATGTCGGTACGGCCCAGCGCATCGAGGAACTGCAGGCGGCCGTCGTCGATGCGCAGGCGCTTGAGCTGGAGAGTTGTACCGCCGGAGCTGTCACCGAGGAAATCCCAGTTGCCGGGTTCACCCTTGCGCGGCGCGGTTTCCAGCAGCACGTCCGGCCGGGTCAGGCGTACTTCAGGCAGCTGTACGCTGCCGCGCAGCAGGGGCCAGACCCGCACATCGATCTCGACGCGGTCGGCGCTGGCCATATCGGGTTGTTTCGCCCAGCTGGCATTGGCGAAGGTGATCGCATCGGCGCGGATCGTACTGGTGCGGCCGAGGTCGACATCAAGGTTCCCGATGTGCAGCACACGGCCGGTACGCGCCTGCACGGCACGCTCGACCGGTCCCTTGAACCAGTTCCAGTCCCACAGGGCGATCAGCACCAGGATCGCCGCCAGCAGGAAGACCAGGGCGGTCAGCCAGCGTCGGCCACGTGGGCCGGGTCGACGGAGGCGCCAGCGCGAGGTGCGCGGCGCGGCGGGGGAGGCGGCGGCATTCACGCGGCCATGGTTGCTCCCTCATCGTGGACGGGGCGCGAAGCGTCCATGTGCGCGGTGTGCACGCACCGCGCACGGACTGGGATCTACAGCACCTGCATGGTGACCGCGACGAAGTGGCAGACGCTGCCGCCGATCACGAACAGGTGCCAGATCGCGTGCGAGTAAGGGATCGATTCGCGGTGATAGAAGTAGGTGCCCAGCGTGTACGACAGGCCACCGGCCAGCAGCCAGCCCAGCGTCCAGCCGTCGATCGAGGCCAGCATTGGCTTGATCGCCACGATTACCAGCCAGCCCATGGCCACGTAGATGGCAGTCGAGAGGCGCTTGAAGCGGCCGGTGTAGAACAGCTTGAACACCACGCCGGCCAGGGCCAGGGTCCAGATTGCGGCGAACAGGCCCCAGCCCCACGGGCCGCGCAGGCCGATCAGGGTGAATGGGGTGTAGGTGCCGGCGATCAGCACGTAGATCGCGCAGTGGTCGAACACCTTGAGGCGTCCCTTGGCGACCGGGTGCTGGATGGCGTGGTAGAGGGTGGAGGCGGTGTACAGCAGCAGCAGCGCGATGCCGAACACGATGGCGCCGGCCAGCTGCCAGCCATCGCTGTAGATGGCGGCCAGGGTGATCAGCACCGCACCGGCGCCGAGGGCAAACACGGCACCGAGGCCGTGGGTCAGGGCGCTGGCGATTTCTTCGCGGATCGAAGCAACGGAAGTCGTGGACATGGCGTAGGCATCGTTCGCGGGGAGGGGGACCCGCACCCCCCTATCATCGCCGCGATGGGCGGTGTGTGCACGCCCGTCACCGTATGGTCGGTGAATTCCTGTGTTGCGGGGATGAACCGCCTGCGACGGCCGGGGTCAGAGCCCTTTCCTGCCGGAAAGGGATCCGACCCCGTGGCATCAGCCCACCGAAACGGTATGCGCCGCTTCGCGGGTAGCCGAGAAGCGCACGTCCGGCGAGCGTTCCTGGGCCAGCTGCAGGTTGACCCGGGTCGGTGCCAGGTAGACCAGGTGGCCGGCCGCATCCAGCGCCAGGTTCAGCGCATTCTTCTCGCGGAACTCTTCCAGCTTCTTCTCGTTGCTGCAGTGGACCCAACGCGCAGTGGTCACGCTGACCGGCTCGAAGGTGGCTTCCACGCCGTACTCGTCCTTCAGGCGGTAGGCGGCCACGTCGAACTGCAGCACGCCGACCGCACCCAGGATCAGGTCGTTGCTGGTCAGCGGGCGGAAGAACTGGGTCGCACCTTCCTCGGACAGCTGGGCCAGGCCCTTCTGCAGCTGCTTGAGCTTGAGCGGATCACGCAGGCGTGCGCGGCGGAACAGTTCCGGGGCGAAGTTGGGGATGCCGGTGAAGGTGACCGCTTCGCCTTCGGTGAAGGTATCGCCGATGGAAATGGTGCCGTGGTTGTGGATGCCGATCACATCGCCCGGCCACGCCTCGGCGGCGATCTCGCGGTCGCTGGCCATGAAGGTCAGCGCGTTGGCCAGCTTCATTTCCTTGCCGGTGCGCACGTGGAAGGTCTTCATGCCGGCGCTGAAGCGGCCCGAGCAGACGCGCATGAACGCCACGCGGTCACGGTGCTGCGGGTCCATGTTGGCCTGGATCTTGAACACGAAGCCGGTCAGCTTGTTCTCTTCCGGGGCGATCTCTCGGCCGGTGGTGGAGCGTGCCTGCGGCGACGGCGCATGCTCGACGAAGAAGTCCAGCAACGGCTGCACGCCGAAGTTGTTCACGCCCGAGCCGAAGAACACCGGGGTCTGCTTGCCGGCGCGGTAGGCCTGCAGGTCGAACGGGTGGCTGGCGCCCTGCACCAGCTCCAGCTCGTCGCGCAGGTCGGCCAGCATCTGCGCACCGATCTTCTCGGCCAGGCCGGGCGCATCGATGGACGGGAAGATGGTCGAGTCCTGGCGGGTGAAGTTGCGGCCCGGTTCGTACAGGTGCACTTCGCCGGTCAGCAGGTGGACCACGCCCTTCAGGCGCTGGCCCATGCCGATCGGCCAGGTCACCGGCGCGCACTGGATGCCCAGCACGGTTTCCACTTCATCCAGCAGCTCGATCGGGTCCTTGCCCTCGCGGTCGAGCTTGTTGATGAAGGTCATGATCGGGGTGTCGCGCAGGCGGCAGACTTCCATCAGCTTGATGGTGCGCTCTTCCACGCCCTTGGCCACGTCGATCACCATCAGCGCGGAGTCCACCGCGGTCAGCACGCGGTAGGTGTCCTCGCCGAAGTCGGCGTGGCCGGGGGTGTCGAGCAGGTTGACGATCTTGCCTTCGTACGGGAACTGCATCACCGAGGAGGTGACGGAGATGCCGCGTTCCTTTTCCAGCGCCATCCAGTCGGAAGTGGCGTGGCGGGCGGCCTTGCGGCCCTTGACCGAACCGGCCATCTGGATCGCGCCTCCGAACAGCAGCAGCTTTTCGGTCAGCGTGGTCTTGCCGGCGTCAGGGTGGGAGATGATGGCGAAGGTGCGGCGACGCGACGCTTCGTTGGCGACTTCGGACATGGCAGTGGCGCCCGCCCGGGGCGCTTTTCAAAGAGATAAGCGCTCGATTATACCGGCCAGGGCCGGTCAGCGCCCGGTACCGCCGTCGGCCTCGCCCTGGCGGGCGAACTGCAACTGGCCCTGCTCGGCAAAGATGCGCACCGGTACCGAGCGCAGGCCCATGCCGCGGTTGACCTGCACCACGAAGTGCAGGTGCGGCGCGCTGCTGTAGCCGCTGTTGCCGGACAGGCCGATCGGCTGCCCGGCGCCCACTGCCTGGCCACGGCGCACGCGCATGCCGCCGGCCTGCAGGTGGCCGTACAGGGCCATGCTGCCGTCGCTGTGCAGCACGCGGATGAAATTGGCGCGGGCACCATCGCGTTCGCGGTCCTGGCCGTTGCCACGGAAGCCATCCTGGATCTGCATCACCGTGCCCTCGCGCGCGGCCAGCACCAGGGTGCCCTCCGGCAGCGCGAAGTCGACCGCATCGCGGTTTTCCTCGTCATCGTGGCTGAATCGGCCCTGTGGCGCCTGGTCCACGCGTGGGCGGGTCGTATCGAACGGCAGGCGGTAGGCGACATCCTCGGCCTGTGCGGCCGGGTTGCCCGGCACCGACTGCAGGCGCAGATCCAGCGTGCGGCCATCGAGCGGGGCGGGCAGGTGGCCGACCACCAGGCTGCTGTCGCCCTGTATCAGCGACTGCACCGGCAGGCCTTCGACCGGGCGTCCGGGCGCGGCGCGCAGTTCGACCTGCAGCGGACCGGCCAGTGCGTTGTCGACCCGGGCCTGCCAGTGCTCGCCGAGCGGCTGCAGGCGCAGCTGGGCCATCGGCGCAGCGCTCTGCGCGGCCTCGCCACGGGGGGGCGGAGCGGCCGGGGCGGCCTTGGGCACCAGTCCCCAGCCCTGGCGCCAGTCACCGGCGCTGGCCGTCGTGCTCACCAGCAGGGACAACAGCAGGCAGGTCAGGGGCAGGCGCAGCATCAGTGGTTCCAGTGGGTAGGGACCGCCGGGACTGTAGCCGATCCTGAACAGGACGGCCGCGACCGCCTTCGCATAGTTGCGTTGAAAATATTCATCGCTTTATCCGTATGAAGGGATTGACAGTGCCGGAAAGGGCTGGCATCGTGGCTCCACCATCGAGACCGGCAGAGGGACAGGCCCTTTGAAGCCGGGGCAGCCCGCAGGCGCGCAAGCGTCTGCGTAGGTGCCAAATCCTGCGGGGACCGTGGCGTCCACCGAAAGATGGTTCGAACCATGCACCCCACGTGCATCTCGAACGCGGGCCCCGCGAAGGCTCGATGGCCGATTCCCCAACCGGATCCCGCCATGAGCTTCGCCGCCAGTACCGCGCTTCGCCCCGAACCCTTTGTCCCCGTCAGCGTGCCGGTCGAAGACCGCGTGCATGCCGAGCGCGGTGAGTTCGCCGCGGTGCTGTCGATGCGTCACGCCGGCCCCAGCCCGGTGCGCCTGCGCTATGAGTGGGTCGGCCCGGCCAATGCGCCGGTGGTGGTGCTGGCCGGCGGCATTTCCGCCCATCGCCATGTGGCGTCCAATGCACAGTTCAGCGAGAAGGGCTGGGCCGAAGACTTGGTCGGCAGCGGGCGCGCGCTGGATCCGCAGCAGCTGCGTGTACTGGCCTTCGACTTCATCGGCGCCGACGGTGCACTGGATGTGCCGATCGATACCGCCGACCAGGCCGATGCACTGGCGCTGCTGCTGGACCATCTCGGCATCCGCACGCTGAAGGCGTTCGTGGGCTACTCCTACGGGGCGCTGGTCGGCCAGCAGTTCGCGATCCGCCACCGTGCACGCGTGCACCAGCTGGTGCTGGCCAGTGGCGCGCATCGCCCGCATCCGTATGCCGCCGCCTGGCGCGCATTGCAGCGCCGCGCGGTCGCGCTGGGCCAGCTGCAGTGCGGCGAAGACCACGGCCTGGCCCTGGCCCGGCAGTTCGCCATGCTCAGCTACCGCACCCCGGAAGAGTTCGGCGAGCGCTTCGATGCCGCGCCGGAAGTGATCAATGGCCGCGTGCGCGTGGCCGCCGAAGATTATCTCGATGCGGCCGGTGCGCAGTACGTCGCGCGCACGCCGGTGACCGCTTACCTGCGCCTGTCTGAATCGATCGACCTGCACCGCGTCGACCCCACCGCGATCCTGCCGCCGACCGTGGTGGTGGCCGTGGAGGGCGACCGCCTGGTGCCGCTGGCCGACCTGGTCGGCCTGGTCGAAGGGCTGGGCCCGCGCGGCAGCCTGCGCGTGCTGCGCTCGCCCTATGGCCACGATGCCTTCCTCAAAGAAACCGATCGCATCGACGCGATCCTCGTCACCGCCTTCCGCACCTCTGGAGAGTCCGCATGAGCCTGCACGCCAACGAGCCGTCCTGTAGTCGCACCACTGCCGCCGTCCGTGCCGGCATCGATCGGGACACCGCACATGGCGCGGTCACGCCGCCGATCGTGCTGTCGTCGAACTTCAGCTTTGAAGGTTTCGGCAACAAGCGCCACTACGACTACACGCGCAGTGGCAACCCGACCCGCGACCTGCTGGGTGAAGCGCTGGCCGAACTGGAAGGTGGCGCCGGCGGCGTCATCACCGCCACCGGCATGGGCGCGATCAACCTGGTGTTGAACGCGCTGCTGCAGCCGGGCGACACCCTGGTGGTTCCGCACGATGCGTACGGCGGCAGCTGGCGCCTGTTCAACGCGTTGGCGAAGAAGGGCCACTTCGAGCTGGTCACCGCCGACCTGACCGATCCGCGCGCGCTGGCACAGGCGCTGGCCACGCAGCCGAAGCTGGTGCTGGTGGAAACCCCGTCCAACCCGCTGCTGCGCATCACCGACCTGCGCTTCGTCATCGAGGCCGCGCACAAGGCCGGTGCGCTCGTGGTGGTCGACAACACCTTCCTGTCGCCGGCGCTGCAGCAGCCGCTGTCGTTCGGTGCGGACCTGGTGCTGCATTCCACCACCAAGTACATCAATGGCCACAGCGATGTGGTGGGTGGTGCGGTGGTCGCGCGCGATCCGGCACTGCACGAGCAGCTGGTGTGGTGGGGCAACGCACTGGGCCTGACCGGTTCGCCGTTCGATGCGTTCCTGACCCTGCGCGGCCTGCGCACGCTGGATGCGCGCCTGCGCGTGCACCAGGAAAACACCGCGTCGATCGTCGCCCTGCTGGACCAGCATCCGGCGGTCGGCGCGGTGTACTACCCGGGCCTGGCCGATCACCCGGGCCACGCCATCGCCGCGCGCCAGCAGAATGGCTTCGGCGCGATGCTGTCATTCGAACTGGCGCACTGCGCCGGCGATGATCCGCATGCGGCGGTGCGTGCGTTCGTCGATGGCCTGCGCTGTTTCACCCTGGCCGAATCGCTGGGTGGCGTCGAAAGCCTGATCGCGCACCCGGCCACCATGACCCATGCAGCGATGACCGCCGAAGCGCGCGCGGCCGCCGGCATCAGCGAGGGCCTGCTGCGCCTGTCGGTCGGCATCGAGGCCGAGCGTGACCTGCTGGCTGATCTCGGCGCAGCGCTGCAGCGCGCCGAAGCCGTGATCGATGCGGCTGCGCGCCGCAAACAGGTGGTGGATGCATGAGCGCGCTCGCCGCTGACATTCCTGCGCTGGGCGCGGGGCGCCTGGCGCTGCTCGGCACTGGCACGGTCGGCTCAGCCTTCGTGCAGCGCTACCAGGCGTTGCAGGCACGTGGCCTGGAACTGCCCAGCGTGCAGTGGCTGGCCAATTCACGCACCGCGCTGGAGATTGATCGCGACCTGGCGCTGCCCTTGGAACTGGCACGTCGTGCACCCCGCGATGGCCAGAGTTCGCCGCCGTGGGCGAGCGCCGAAGGGCTGGAACGGGGTGACGTGGTGGTCGACGCCACCGCCAGCGAAGACGTCGCCGCACGCCACGTGCAGTGGCTTGCGCGCGGCGTGCACGTGGTGACCGCCAACAAGCTGGGCCGTGGTGCGCAGCTGGCCCGCGCGCAGGCCATTGCTGAAAGCTGTGCCGACAGTGGCGCACGCTATGGCGACAGCGCGACGGTGGGCGCGGGCCTGCCGCTGTTGAGCAGCCTGCGTGCGCTGGTGGCCGGTGGCGATCACATCCATGCCATCGAAGGCGTGCTGTCCGGTTCGCTGGCATGGCTGTTCCATCGCTATGACGGCCAGTCGCCGTTTTCGGTGGCGGTGCGGGAAGCACTGGCGGCGGGCTACACCGAGCCGGATCCACGCCTGGACCTGTCCGGCGAAGATGTACGCCGCAAGCTGCTGATCCTGGCGCGCAGCAGCGGCCTGGCATTGGATGCGTCGCAGGTACAGGTGGATTCGCTGGTGCCTGACGCGCTGGCGGCATTGCCGCTGGAAGATGCGGTGGCCGCACTGGAGCAACTGGATGCGCCGTTGCAGGCGCGTTGGCAGCAGGCGCGTGACAACGGTCGTGTGCTGCGTTTCGTCGGCCGCGTTGATGGCGAAGGGGCGCAGGTGGGCCTGCGCGAGCTGCCGGCCGATCATCCGCTGGCACAGGGCGCGGGCACCGACAACCGCGTGGCCATCCACAGTGATCGCTACCGCCGCCAACCGTTGTTGATCCAGGGACCGGGCGCGGGCGCGGAAGTCACCGCAGCCGCGCTGCTGGATGATGTACTGCGGATCGTAGGTTGACCGCATCGCTTGTGTAGAGCCGAGCCCATGCTCGGCTGCTCCTGGCGGAATCGCCTCCTGCTGGATGAGCCGAGCATGGGCTCGGCTCTACACAAGCAGCCGTCGGTCAGCGGGACTTCAAGGCCTTCAACAATGCGCTGTTGAACTGCTTGGGGTTCTGCACCTGTGGTGAATGGCCCAGTTCGGGGAACTCGACCAGCGTCGCGCCGGGAATCGCCTCGGCCGCTGCTCTGCCCAGCGCCGGATAATTGCCCAGCGTCGCCTTCACCTCCGGCGGCGCCAGGTCACGGCCGATCGCGGTGCGGTCCTTCTGGCCGATGAACAGCGTGGTCGGTACCTGCAGGTTCTTCAGTTCGTAGACCACCGGCTGGTTGAACACCATGTCCGAGGCCAGTGCCTGGCTCCACGCAACGGCCTGCTTGCCCGGGCCTTCATACATGCCTGATTGCATGCGTGCCCATGGTTCGTACGCCGGCTTCCACGTGCCGTCGTAGTACACGTCCAGCTGGTAGCGGCGGATGCTGTCATAGCTGGTTTTCAGTTCGCCGGCATACCATGCATCGACGCTGCGCCATGGCACGCCCAGCGCCTTCCAGTCCTCCAGCCCGATCGGATTGACCAGTGACAGGCTGTGCAGGTCCTGCGGGTACATCAACGCGTAGCGCACCGCCAGCATGCCGCCCATCGAGTGGCCGACCAGGTGCACCGGCATGTCCTCCAGCTGCAGCTGCTGCAGCAGGGCGTGGGTATTGGCCGCCAGCTGCGCGAACGTGTACTGGTAACGCTCGGGCTTGCTGGATTTGCAGAAGCCCACCTGGTCCGGGGCGATCACCCGGTAGCCGGCGTTCAGCAGCGGCGCGATGGTCTGCTGCCAGGTGGCTGCGCAGAAATTCTTGCCGTGCAGCAGCACCACCACGCCGATGGCGCGGCGTTTGGGCAGGACATCCAGATAGGCCATTTCCAGTGGCTGCCGCTGCGACTCCAGCGCGAAGATCTTCACCGGATAGCCGTAGTCGAAACCTTCCAGCCGCGGACCATAGGTCGGCGCGGCAAGCGCGGACAGCGGCAGGCAGGCAAGCAGGGCAGCAGCGATCACGCGCATGGGGGCAATCCGGGGCAGGGGAGCCCCGAGCCTAACCGGAACATGGTGACGGTGTCGTCCGATGTAGAGCCGAGCCCATGCTCGGCTGCTCCTACCCGATCAGCCGAGCATGGACTCGGCTCTACAACTCAGCACTCGATGACGTTCACCGCCAGGCCACCGCGGCTGGTTTCCTTGTACTTGTCCTGCATGTCGCGGCCGGTATCGCGCATGGTCTTGATGACCTTGTCCAGCGACACCTTGTGCTTGCCGTCGCCACGCATCGCCATGCGGGAGGCATTGATCGCCTTCACCGCGCCCATCGCGTTGCGCTCGATGCAGGGGATCTGCACCAGGCCGCCGATCGGGTCGCAGGTCAGGCCAAGGTTGTGTTCCATGCCGATTTCCGCGGCGTTCTCGATCTGGCTCGGGTTGCCACCCAGCGCCGCAACCAGGCCCCCGGCCGCCATCGAGCAGGCCACGCCCACTTCGCCCTGGCAGCCCACTTCGGCACCGGAAATCGAAGCATTTTCCTTGTACAGGATGCCGATCGCCGCCGAGGTCAGCAGGAAATCGAACACACGCTGCTCGTTCGCGCCCGGGCAGAAACGGTCGAAGTAATGCAGCACCGCCGGCAGTACGCCGGCTGCACCGTTGGTCGGCGCGGTCACCACGCGGCCACCGGCAGCGTTTTCCTCGTTCACTGCCAGTGCGTACAGGTTGACCCAGTCCAGCGTGGTCAGCGGGTCGCGCATCGCCGCTTCCGGCTTCGACGACAGCTCGCGGTACAGCGCCGGTGCACGACGGCCGACCTTCAGGCCACCCGGCAGCACGCCTTCCTCGCGGATGCCTCGCGCGACGCACGACTGCATCGCGCTCCAGATCTCGCGCAGGTTGGCGCGGATCTCGTCTTCGCTGCGCCAGCACTTCTCGTTCTCGAACATCAGCTGGGCGATGCTCAGGCCGCTGCGTGCGGTCTGCGCCAGCAGCTCGTCGCCGCTCTTGAACGGGTAGGGCAGCGGGGTCTCGTCGGGCACGATGCGGTCATCGGCCGCGTCGTCCTGGTTGACCACGAAGCCGCCTCCGACCGAGTAGTAATCGCGGGTGGCGATCACTTCATCGTCGGCGTTGTACGCGGTGAAACGCATGCCGTTGGTGTGGTACGGCAGCTTCTGGCGCTTGTTCATGCCGAGGTCGCGCTTCTCGTCGAAGGCGATCTCGTGCTGGCCCATCAGCTGGATGCGCTTGCTGCTGCGGATGCGCTCCAGGGTGGCCGGGATGATGTCCGGGTCGATCAGGTTCGGCCGCTGGCCCTCCAGGCCCAGCAGGATTGCCTTGTCGGTGCCATGGCCGCGGCCGGTCAGCGCCAGCGAGCCATAGACATCGGCGCGGATGCGCGCGACCTCGTGCAGGCGGCCCGGATCGAGCAGCCAGCGATGGATGAATCGCTCGGCGGCCTTCATCGGCCCGACGGTGTGCGAGGAACTCGGACCAATGCCGATCTTGAAAACGTCGAACGTGCTGACAGCCATGGATGCCAAACTGCGGGTACCGGACAAGCCGCTATTCTAACGGCTTGCCGGGCCATCCGATGGCTGCGGCGCAGCATTTCCGCCATGGGAGCCCGACCGGTGTTGACCCTGATCCAACGTGACGATTGCCACCTGTGCGACATGGCCCTGGCCGAACTGGCCAAGGCGCGGGCCCCGGAGTTCGAATCGGTGTTCCTGGATGACCAGCCGGCGCTGGAAGCACGCTACGGCGCGCGGGTGCCGGTGCTGCGTGACGAGCGCGGCGAGCGTGAGCTGGACTGGCCGTTCGATGCCGCCACGGTGCAGGCCTGGCTGGCCGTCGATCGGTAGTGCCGGCCGCTGGCCGGCAACTGCCCGGATCGGTGAGGTTGCCGGCCAGTGGCCGGCACTACCGGAGATGATGGCCGGGGCGGTGCCCCGGCCTGTTGCTTATTTCGCGTTGAACTTCACGATCGTGCTGATCGCGGTGTCGTCCGGGATGGTCTTGGTATCGGCCCAGTCACCGCCGCCGACACCGAAGTCCAGGCGCTTGACCGTGGCCTTGCCGGTCAGCACCGGCTGGGTGCCCGGCTTCCAGGTGAAAGTAAGGGTGACCGGCTTGCTGACGCCGCGCAGCTCCAGCGTGCCATCGGCGGCGAACTGGTCATTGCCCACCGCGCGGAAGCCCTTGGCGGTGTAGCGCGCAGTGGCGAACTTGCCGACGTTGAAGAAGTCGGCGCCCTGCAGGGTCGAGTCGCGGTCGCTGTTGCCGCTCTTGGCACCGGCCAGCGGAATCACCACGTCCAGCGAACCGGCGGCCGGATTGGCCGGGTCGAAGCTGAGCTTGGTGGCAAAGCCCGGGAAGCTGCCGGTGAACACTTCACCGTCGTACTTGGTGGCGAACACCAGGATCGAACCGGCGCCGGGAGCCTGCGCGTAGTCGGCGGCGAGCGCCGGAGCAGTGGCCAGCATGCCGGCCAGGGCGGCGGCCACGGCGGCCGGGGTGGTCAGTTTCAGGTTCATCGGTCAGTCCTTCTGAGGGGAGGCGAGCCAGCCGCGCGGCAACATGCGGGACAACGTCGCATCGCGCTGGAACAGGTGGTGGTAGAGGGCAGCACCGGCATGGGCCAGCACCACCGCGATCAACAGCCAGAAGCCGTATTCGTGGAGGGCATGGGACACCGCGACGACCTGCGGATCCGGGCCACTCAGCTTGGGCACGTCGACCAGGCCGAACCAGCGGAACGGGCGCAGGCCACTGGCCGAGTCGTACAGCCAGCCCGACAGCGGGATGGCGAACATCAGCACATACAACAGCACGTGGGTGGCGCTGGCGATGCGCTCCTGCCAGCTGGGCACGCCCGGCACCGGCTTGGGGGCGCCGGCGTACAGGCGCCAGCCGAGGCGGAACAGCACCAGCGCCAGTACGGTAATGCCGATCGACTTGTGTGCGGTGTAGACCCAGAAGTACTTGGGGGTCTTGGGCAGTTCGCCCATGGTCAGGCCGACCACGCCCAGGGCGAGGATCAGCAGTGCGATCAACCAATGCAGGATCTGGCTGACACTCCCCCAGGCGGCGGGGGTGTTCTTGGCGGTCATGAAAGGTCCTCTAGCGGGCCGTCTTGGGGTCGGAGTGCGGAACGGGAGCGGGAGTTCCCGGGGCGTCGCTGCGGTCGAGGGTGGCTTCAGCCTCGATCCTCAGCTGTACTGCATCACCGATGACGCCCGGCCAGGCGGTGATGCCGAACGCGCGCCGGCTCAGCGTGGTGCTGGCGGAAAAACCGGCGGTGCGTCGGAACGGGGGGAGGGGGTAGCGCTTGATGGCATTGAGGGTCACGTCCAGGGTGACTTCCTGGCTGACGCCGCGCAGGGTCAGGGTACCGATCACGTGCGCACGCTTGGCATCGATCGGTTCGACCCGGCTGGAGACGAAGCGTGCGCTGGGGAAACGCTCGCCGTCGAGCAGGCTGCGGGCCAGCGTGGCCTGGTTCCATTTGGCGTCACCAAGGTCCAATCGCGACACGGGTACCTCGACGTCCAGCGTGGCTTCGCGCCAGTTGTCGGGATCGAACTGCAGGCGGCCTTCACTGCCGGAGACCGTACCCATGGCCTGCGAGTAGCCCGCATGGTCGATGGTGAACAACACCCGTGTATGCACCGGATCGAGGCGATAGGTGTCTGCGTCCGCCCAGGCGGGGGCGGTGGCGAGCAGCATGGGCAGCAGGGCCAGGCAGGGACGCATCGATGGCGGGCTCCGGAAGGGGACGCTGTGATCATACGCACAGGCCCCTGCCAACGATGCGCACATGGCTGCAACAGTTCGTGGTGGGACCACCCGTGGAAACAGGCTGTTGCAGCCATGAACCCGGCCCTGTGTGACAATCGGGCCAGGACAGGGGGTTCAGGATGACGAGTGGCTGGCGCCGGTGGTGCCGAGGCATCGTGGGCATGGGGCTGTTGCTGATGGCGTTGAGCTCGGCAGCTGCGGCCCCGGACATGGCAGAAACACCGCGCCTGCGCCGTTTCGGTGCAGCCGAAGGCATGCCCTCGCGCATGGTGCTGGCGTTGGCCGAGGACCGCCAGGGGCACATCTGGGCGGCCACCGACGGTGGCCTGGTGCGCTATGACGGCGATACCCTGCGGGTCTGGGAACATGATCCGGAACAGCCGGGCTCGCTGCCCGGCAATGAGATCGAGACCCTGCTGGTCGATCCGCTGGACCGCGTCTGGGTGGGTATCAATGGCAAGGGTGTGGCACGCCTGGATGCGGACCGCGAGCGATTCAGGACCTTCGATGCCGTCAATGGTCCGTGCCTGGGCCAGTTCTGGACGCTGGCCTACGCCGAGGATGCGCTTTGGATCGGCACCAGCAGCCAGGGTGTCTGCCGATTCGGGGAGGATGGCACCCTGCGCTTCTTCAAGCACGACCCCGCGCGCCTGGACGGCCTGCCCAGCAACACCATCTACAGCAGCCTGGTTGATGCGCAGGGGCGCCTGTGGATCGGCACCGAGCGTGGGGTGGCACGCTGGAACGGCCGCGGATTCGAATCTGTGGCACCACGCGAGCTGGGCGTGTTGAGCGTGCTGCGGATGAGTCGCGATCCGGATGGCTCGATCTGGATCGGCAGCCAGAACGACGGTCTGTACCGCATCGATGCGCAGGACCGGGTCAGCCGCCCGCGCTGGATCGACAGTGCCCGCCTGCGTTCGGCACTGGTGCTGGCCGATCGCCAGGGGGGCTACTGGGCGGGTACATCAGACGGTCTGCTGCGTGGCGATGCCAGCGCACTGCGGCGGCTCGAGGGCGACCGCGGCAGCGGCTTCCTCACGGCGCAGAGTGGCGTGCTTGATCTGCTGCAGGACCATGAGGGCGGATTGTGGGTGGCGCTGCTGACCCAGGGCCTGGCCTACCTGCCGCCGGATTGGCGCCGCTTTTCGATCTGGAACCAGCTCGATGGCAAGCCACTGGACAGCCAGTACCTGTTGAGCGCTGCCAGTGACGGCCAGAATTATTACGTGGGATCGGCGCACGGCGTGTACCAGCTGGATACGCGCGGCACGCTGCGCCTGCTGGCCAGCGATCGTGAGATCGGCAGCGGTGCGGTGTGGTCGGTGCTGCCGCGCCCGGATGGGCGCCTGTGGCTGGGGCGTGCTGGTCGCATCACTGTGTATGACCCGACGACACGCGCACTGCAGGATTGGCACATCGATGGTGGCGCCGACCTGCGCCAGCGCATCGATCTGATGCGCCAGGCGCCTGATGGCACGGTCTGGCTTTCAGTCATGAACCTGGGTCTGCAGCAGCGTAGTGCCGACGGCCGCGTGCTGCGCAGCTATCCGCTGGACGATTTCCGCAAGGCGGCCGATTCACCGATCGAGCAGATCCGTTTCGACGCCCAGGGCAAGGTCTGGGTGATGGGCGACATGGGCATCTGGCGCGAGCATGCCGGGCGCTTCGAGGCGGTGCCGGGTGTCTCGCGTGGTTTGATCTACGATCTGGTGTGGGTTGATCCGCAACAACTGTGGCTGGCCCGCCAAGGGGCGCTCGAGCGCTACCAGTGGGATGGCATGAGCCTGCGCCTGATCCAGCGCATCGATGGAAGTGCCGGCGTACCACCGGTCAGCATGGGGGGCCTGGCATTGGCCGACAACGGACGCCTGTGGGCGACCACGCCGCGTGGTCTGCTGCGTTGGGACCCCAAGGCACGGCGCCTGCAGCAGTTCAACGAACGCGATGGCCTGTCCGACGCCGAATTCACCAGCCGACCGCCAGCGGTGAATGCCGATGGCCGCGTGCTGGCAGTCGCCCAGACCGGCCTGGTCGCCTTCGATGTGAATGCCGCTGACGTCGTGCTGCCGGAATCGTCGCTGGTGATTGCCGACGTGCGCGTGCGCCGCGACGATGCGCGTGGCTGGCAGCCACTGCCGAACGCTGGCACATTGCTGCTGGGGCCGGATGATCGCGATCTGCAGATCGACGCTCGACTGCTGTCATATGCCAATCCCCAGGGCAACCGCTACCGCTTCCAGGTACGCGGTTACGACCAGAACTGGGTGGAGCAGGGCGGCAACGGCCAGCGTACGCTTTCGCGTTTGCCTACCGGAAGCTATGTCATCGAAGTGCAGGCAGCCACTGCCAGTGGTGCATGGACACCCTCACAGAAGCTGCAGGTGAAGGTGCTGCCGCCCTGGTGGCGCAGCGGCATGGCGATCTTCGGCTACATCCTGATCGGCTCGCTGCTGCTGCTCACCCTGGTGTGGTCGATCCGGGTGCGCCTGCGTCGCCGCCAGCAATGGCAGTTGACCGTGCACAAGCAGGAACTGGCCGAACAGGCCTCGCAGGCCAAAAGCCGGTTCCTGGCCACGCTGGGCCATGAGGTGCGCACGCCGATGACCGGGGTGCTGGGCATGAGCGAGCTGCTGCTGGCCACGCCGCTGGACCCGGTGCAACGCAGCTATGCCGGTTCGATCCAGCAGGCTGGAAGCCATCTGCTGCGGCTGGTGAATGATGCGCTGGACCTCGCGCGCATCGAAGCCGGTCGACTGGAGCTGGATCTGCGTCCGTTCGACCTGGCCGGCCTGCTCGACCAGGTACAGACGCTGATGCAGCCGATGGCGAAACAGCGCAAGCTGGATTTCCAGCGTGGCGACGATCCGCCAGGCCCGATCAGTGTCAGCGGCGACGAGATGCGCGTGCGGCAGATCCTGCTCAACCTGCTGGGCAATGCGATCAAGTTCACCGAGCGTGGCCATGTCGGCCTGGCGGTGCGCCTGGAGGAGAACGGCGGTGGCCTTTGCTTCGAGGTGCATGACAGTGGCCCGGGCATCAATGCCGAGCAGCAGGACCGCCTGTTCCACCGCTTCGAACAGGCCGATGGCCCACGCACAGCATCGCGCTACGGCGGCAGCGGGCTGGGCCTGGCGATCTGCCAGGAGCTGGCCGTGGCGATGGGCGGGCGCATCGAAGTGGACAGCCAACCGGGCAAGGGCGCGCGCTTCCGGGTACGGTTGCCGCTGCCCTGGACCCGGCAGGCGGCCGTCGCAGTGGGCGATGCTCCGGCGCAGCCGGTATTGCCGCCGTTGCGCATCCTGCTGGTCGAAGACGATGCCACCGTGGCCGAGGTCATCGCAGGCCTGTTGCGCAGCCGTGGCCATGACGTGGTGCACGTTCTGCATGGTCTGGGCGCGCTGTCGGAGATCGCCACCGACGGCTTTGATGTCGGCCTGCTCGACCTCGACCTGCCGGCGCTGGACGGAACCGCCATCGCCCGCCAGCTGCGTGCCCTGGGGTATGAGCTGCCGTTGGTGGCGGTGACCGCGCGCTCCGATGCCTATGCCGAATCGCAGGTGCTGGCTGCCGGTTTCGATGGCTTCCTGCGCAAACCGGTCACCGGCGACATGCTGGTGGCGGCGATCGCCCAGGCCCGTACAAAACGACAGACCGCAACGTGAAAGCGTCGGCGCCGGGCGTGAACGGCGCGACTTTCGGTTTACCATGCCGACGCCCGCAGCGCGGGAATCATCAGGGCAGCGTGAGGAGGCAATCGGTGGCGTATCTGCGGGCGGCGATGCTGCTGCTGGTCCTCCTGTGCTGCCTGTCACCCGCTGCAGCGCAGCCGGTGCCGCCAAGCCCGCGCCAGGTGACGGTGTTCGACGGCCTGCCGTCCAATACCGTCAATCGCATGGCCGAAGATCGCTACGGCTACCTGTGGATCGCCACCAACGATGGCCTGGCCCGCTACGACGGACGCAACTACCGGATCTGGCGCTCGGAAGACGGGTTGCGCGACAACCGCATCTGGACGGTGCTGGTCGATGCGCGCAACCAGCTCTGGATCGGTACCGAGAATGCCGGTCTGGTGCGGATGTCGGCCGATCGCCGCCAACTGCATTTCTACGACCGCAGCAGCCAGCCGTTGATGGGCACCAACACGGTCTGGAGCCTGGCGACTACGCCCGACGGTTCGATCTGGTTCGGAACCCACGAGGGTGGGTTGTACCGACTGGACAACCAGGATCGGTTGCAGCGCTTCCTGCCGGAAGCCAACAATCCGCGCAGTCTGCCTGCGGCATCGGTTCCGTATCTGGCTACCCTGGCCGACGGCAGCCTGTGGATCGGCACCAAGCACGGCGTTGCGCGCTGGACCGGCACCGATTTCGAACGCATTGGCACCGACGTCATTCCCAGTCTCCTGATCAATGGCCTGACCACCGAGCCCGACGGCAGCCTGTGGATCAGTACGATGGCCGGCGCCATCGTGCGCCGCCCTGATGGTCGCTTCGAGGCGCCGCCGTGGAAGCTGCCTGAAGGCGAGCAGGTGCTGGGCATGATGCTGCGCGATGAACAGGGCGGGAACTGGCTGGACACCCGTACAGGCCTCGGCCGCGCGGTCGACGGCCAGTACCGGACCGTACCGCTGTACAGCGCGGTGGCACGTGGACCGGTACGGCCGAACTGGACCGGTGCCTACGAGGACCGTGAAGGCGGCATCTGGCTGGCCAGCACCAACGCCGGGCTGTGGCATCTGCTGCCCCGCTGGTGGCAGTTCTCGGTGCTGTCGCGGCTGGAGGACGATTCCCGCTCGCTGCGCAACGCCTACGTGCTGGGCACCAGCCCATCCCGGAATGGCGGCATCTGGACGGTGGGTAGCCATGGTGCGCTGGACCGCTTCGACCCGAAGACCGGCAAGATCGAACAGCACCGCACCTGGGTCAACGGCATGCACTGGCTGAGCTCGGTGCGCGAGGACCGCCGTGGACAGGTCTGGATCGGTTCGAACGATGCCCTGCTGCGCTATGACCCGGAGCAGCGCGATCTACGTCGCTGGGGCCGCGACGCCGGCGCCGACGCAACCATGGAAGGCATCATCGAGTCGATGACGACCTGTGATGGCGACAGCCTCTGGCTGATGCTGTCGTCCGGCCTGCAGCAGCGCGACCTCGACGGGCGCCTGCGCCGTCAGCTGGACAACGGCCAGCGCGGCCTGCAGCAGGGGCAGCTCAACCTCGACGTGGAATGCGGGCCGCAGGACCACATCTGGCTGGCCAGCAGCCGCGGCCTGCTGCAGTGGTTGCCGGAAAGCGAACGATTCCAGCCGGTGCCGGGTGCGCCGGCGACGGCGATCCACGCACTGCACGTGGGTGCCGATGGCCAGGTATGGCTGTCCGAGGATGGTCGCCTCTCGCGCTACCGCTGGAGCCAGGGCCGGCTGGAACGGCAGGCCGTGGTCGGCGCCGAGCAGGGCTATCCGGCGATTTCCGCGTCCGGGCTGGTGGTCGACGCGCAAGGGGTGGTCTGGGCCACCAGCGCGCGCGGCCTGGTACGGATCGGCGCCGATGGCCAGAGCGTGCGCCTGTACGGTGTGCACGATGGCCTGCCCAGCCAGGAGTTCCGCGAGCACACGCTGGTGATGTCGGAGGACGGACACCTGGTGGCCGGTACACCGGCCGGTGTGGTGGTGTTCGACCCCGAGCAGGTACGACCGTCGGTGCGGCGTGCACCGCTGGTGATCGAGCGGGTCGAGGTGCGTCGCAATGACCAGGTGCTCGACCTGACCCACGACACGCCGTTGCAGATTGCCGATGGTGATCGTGACCTGCGCATCGTCGCGCGCCTGCTGTCGTTCGCTGATTCGGCGTCCAACAGCTACCGCTACCGGCTGGCCGGCTACGACCCCGATTGGGTGGAAGTGGGACCGGCCGGTGAGCGTCTTTTCTCGCGCCTGCCACCGGGCAGTTACCGCCTGGAAGTGCAGGCGCGTTCGGCCGATCACGTCTGGTCGCGGGTGCAGAGTCTGGAGTTCCGCGTACAGCCGCCGTGGTGGCGTAGTCTGTCCGGGTTGCTGGTGCTGGCCTCGATCGCGCTGCTGCTGACCAGCTGGTTCGCCTGGCTGTATCGCCGCCGCCTGCAGCGCCGCCACGCCTATCAGCTGGCGCTGCACAAGCAGGAACTGGCTGAGCAGGCCTCGGCGGCGAAGACCCGTTTCCTGGCCAACCTCGGCCACGAAATCCGTACCCCGATGACCGGCGTGCTCGGCATGAGCGAGCTGCTGCTGGCTTCGCACCTGGATCCGCAGCAGCGCGGCTACACGCAGTCGATCCGCCACGCTGGCGAACATCTGCTGCACCTGGTCAACGATGCGCTGGACCTGGCACGCATCGAGTCCGGCCGCCTGGAGCTGCAGTCCAAGCCGTTCGCGCTGAGCTGCCTGCTGCAGGATCTGACGGCGTTGATGGGCCCGTTGGCCGCACAGAAGGGCCTGCGCTTCACCCTCGACAACCAGTTGCCCCCAGGCCTGCAGGCCACCGGCGACTCGATGCGGGTACGCCAGATCCTGCTCAACCTGCTCTCGAATGCGGTCAAGTTCACCAGCCGTGGCACCATTACCCTGCATGCACGCAGTGATGGCGAGCTGCGCGCGTTGCATTTCGAGGTACGCGACACAGGTCCGGGCATCAGCCAGGAACAGCAGCAGCGGTTGTTCCGCCGCTTCGAGCAGGCCGATGGTGCCCGCACTGCCGCGCAGTACGGTGGCAGTGGTCTGGGCCTGGCGATCTGCCGCGAACTGGCGCAGGCGATGCAGGGACGAATCCAGGTGGAGAGCCAGCTGGGCCGCGGTACCTGCTTCGGCGTGACCCTGCCGTTGCCGTTGGTGGTCGATGCCAGTGCCGAGGCCGAGGGCGAAGCGCATCGCGAGGACGTAGCCAACATGCCGCCGTTGCGGGTGCTGCTGGTCGAGGACGATGCCACCGTGGCCGACGTGGTGCGAGGCCTGTTGAGTGCGCGCGGGCATGAGGTGGTGCATGCAGGCCATGCACTGGCGGCGCTGCGCGAGATCAGCGCGGGTGATTTCGATGTCGGCCTGCTGGATCTGGACCTGCCGGGCCTGAGTGGTTTCGAACTGGCGCAGCACCTGCGCAACCAGGGCTACATGCTGCCGCTGCTGGCGGTGACCGCGCGCACTGATCCGGACCTTCAGCAGCAGGTGGAAGCGGCCGGCATCGGCGGCTTCCTGCGCAAGCCGGTGACCGGGGAACTGCTGGTCGAAGCAATTGCCAGGGTGATGGGAAGGTAGGGTTTATTGCGGGGCTTGCAGCCCTGCACCTGCAGAATCAACGCCAACGTCAACGTCAACGTCAAATGCCTGCATTCCGTGGGATGGCGGGGTGGGTCCGGTGGCGGGAGACGCCGTAAACCCGTCCCTGGGGGCTTGGCCGCGGCTTGCTGCGCACACGGCAAGACCGGGGCTGGGCATCCTGCCCAACCCGCCCGAGGCATGCCTCGGACCCATGCCGCGGACACTCCCGCCACCGGACCCACCCCGCCTTCGACAGTTTTCCGCGATCTGTCGGAGCACGGGGTCGGATCCCGTTGCTGCGCAACGGGCTCTGACCCCAATCTGGAATTCGATATCTGACAGATGTGTCGACCAAGGTCGACACCTACCAACAACCGCGCGTTCCAACAGTCGCCGTTACCCAAAGCCGCGTGAACCTGTCAGAGGTGGGGCGGTGTGGGCTTGCAGGACCGTTGGCGCCATGGATGGCGCCATCGAGCCCCCATGGACGGGTTTACGGCGTGTCCTGCAAGCCCACACCGCCGCGCCATCCCACGGAATGCTCGCTGTCGCTTCGGCTTCGGCCTCTGCGGGTGCAGGGTGCAACCCTGCCGAACCGCCTCACTCCGCGACGTGCTCGACCTGCCGTGGTTCGGGCTTGGTGTCCGGCAGCTGCCAGAAGATCATCGTCGAGGTCAGGGTGATCGCGCCCACGCACAGGAAGGTGGCGTGCAGCGCGGCGGTCGCGCTGTTGCTGTCCAGGTGATTGCCGAATGCGGCCAGCAGGCTGCCGGCGGCCGCGGCGCCGAAACCGGCGGCCAGCATCATCACCATCGACAGCAGGCTGTTGCCGGAACTGGCGAACTCGCGGTCCAGATCCCGCAGCGTCACGGTGTTCATCACGGTGAACTGCAGTGAATTGACCGCGCCGAAGAACGCCAGCTGCAGCAGGCGCCAGGCCAGATGCTGGCCGGGTGTCATCAGGATGAAGCTGGCCATCGCCAGGCCCACCAGCACGGTGTTGACCATCAGCACGCGGCGGTAGCCGTAGCGCTCGACCAGCTTCACCGCCAGCTTCTTCGACACCATTCCGGCCGCCGCCACCGGCACCATCATCAGGCCGGCATTCATCGGGCCCAGGCCGAGGCCGACCTGCAGCAGCAGCGGGATCAGCATCGGCATGGCGCTGCTGCCGATGCGCGAGAACAGGTTGCCGAGGATGCCGATGCGGTAGCTGGGCACGCGGAACAGGGCCAGCGAGAACAAGGGTGCGGTGGAGTTGGCGGCATGCAGCCAGTAACCGACCAGCGCGGCCAGGCCAGCCACGGTCATCAGCATCACCAGCGCATGTGGCGTTCCGAGCCCGGAGATGCCGTCCAGTGCCAACGACAGCACCACCATCGCGAAGGCCAGCATGATGTAGCCGCGCAGGTCGAAACGGGTGCGATGGCTGGCGTAGTGGTCGGGCATGATCTTCATCGCAGCGATGAAACCGATCACGCCGATTGGCAGGTTGATCAGGAACACCCAGTGCCACGACGCGATCTCGACCAGCCAGCCGCCCAGTGTCGGGCCGATCAACGGGCCGACCAGGGCCGGGATGGCGATGAAGCTCATCGCGCGCAGGAAATCCTCACGCGGCACCGAACGCATCACCGCCAGGCGACCGACCGGCAGCAGCATCGCACCGCCGATGCCCTGCAGCACGCGCGCACCGACCAGCTGGTGCAGGTGCTGGGCCAGCGCGCAGGCCAGCGAGCCGAGGGTGAACAGGATGATCGCCACCAGGAAGGTACGGCGGGTGCCGTAGCGGTCGGCGATCCAGCCGGAGGCGGGAATGAAGGTGGCCACCGCCAGCGCGTAGCTGAACACCACCGACTGCATCTGCAGCGGGCTCTCGCCCAGGCTGGCCGCCATCGCCGGCAAGGCCGTGTTGACGATGGTCGAGTCCAGCATCTGCATGAAGATCGCCAACGAAACCAGCCACAGCAGGGGGCGCTGGCGGTTGTAGGTCGATGGCGATGTGGACATGGGGTGCGGCCGGTGCAGCGTGGGGGCCGCCATGATCGCGCACTGCGGGTCACGGCGCGATCAACATCGCGCCGCAACCGCATGGGCATTGTTCAGCGCTGGCTGTGCGCGTGCACCGCGTCGACCAGCACCTGCACGTGCGCCGGGTCCATGTCCGGCGACATGCCGTGGCCGAGGTTGAACACATGGCCCTCGCGCGAACCACCGTTGCCGGCGGCATAGGTGTCGAGCACGCGTGCTGCAGCGGCGGCGATCGCATCCGGCGAGGCGTACAACGTGGTCGGGTCGAGGTTGCCCTGCAGGGCGACGCGGCCACCGGTGCGGCGCATCGCCTCGTCCAGGTCCAGGGTCCAGTCCAGGCCCAGCGCATCGGCGCCGGTCTGCGACAGCGCTTCCAGGTGCAGGCCGGTGCCCTTGCCGAACAGGATCAGCGGCGTGCGCTCGCTGCCTTCGCCACGCTCCAGACCCTCGGCAATCCGCTGCAGGTAGCGCAGCGAGAACTCGCGGTACATCGACGGCGACAGCACGCCGCCCCAGGTATCGAACACCTGCAGGGCCTGTGCGCCGGCCGCGCGCTGCGCGCCGAGATAGGCGATCACCGCCTCGGTGGTGACCTCCAGCAGGCGGTGCAGGGCCTGCGGATGGTTCAGTGCCATCGCCTTGATCCGCGCGAAGTCCTTGCTGCCGCCGCCTTCCACCATGTAGCAGGCCAGCGTCCACGGGCTGCCGGAGAAACCGATCAGCGGCACCTGGCCGTCCAGCTCACGGCGGATCAGGCGCACCGCGTCCATCACGTAGCCCAGGTCCTGTTCCATGTCCGGCACCGCCAGCCTGGCGATGGCTGCTTCATCACGCACCGGGTGGCGGAATTTCGGGCCCTCGCCTTCGACGAAGTACAGCTCCAGGCCCATCGCATCGGGAATGGTGAGGATGTCCGAGAACAGGATGGCCGCATCCAGCGGGAAGCGGCGCAGCGGCTGCAGGGTGACCTCGCAGGCAATCTCCGGATTCTTGGCCATGGCCAGGAAGCTGCCGGCCTTGGCCCGGGTGGCGCGGTACTCCGGCAGGTAGCGGCCGGCCTGGCGCATCAGCCAGACGGGGGTGCAGTCCACCGGTTCGCGGCGCAGGGCGCGCAGCAGGCGATCGTTGCGGAGAGGGCTGGTCACGATGGGCATTCCTTGGGCGAATGAGGCAGCGGCGTCAGTCGCCGTGCGAAAGGATCTGGAAGCCGCGATGCAGTTCGGCATCGCGGGCCTTCTCGAAGGCGTGGCGGGCTTCGTCGGCCTGCAGGAACAGCTCGCGCCGCAGCTGCGAGCGGCTGCCGACGCGACCGCTCTCGCGCAGCAGTTCCCAGCCGCCGAACAGATCCGGCTGCAGGCTCAGGCGCAGGAAGCGCGGTGCCTGCGCACCGGCGTCGGGATGTTGCAGGTAGACGTGCATGGCGCCGATTGTAGCGGGGCCAGGGTGACCCCGGCCGCAACGCGGTCGTACCGGCCGTTGGCCGGCAATCCTGCCGCGCAGCCCGGTAGTGCCGGCCGCTGGCCGGCTTCCCCGTTTGCTGAAGTTGCCGGCCAGCGGCCGGCACTACCGGACCCCGGATACGGTCAGCCCGCGCCCAGCACCTTCAGCACTGCCGCCTCATCCACGTCCGGCACCACTTCGGCGCGGCCCATGCCGCGCCACAGCACCAGGCGCAGGCGGCCGGCCACGTTCTTCTTGTCCAGCCGCATGCGGCCGAGCAAGGCCTGCGGGTCCAGTCCTGCGGGGATCGTCACCGGCAGACCCAGACGCTCCAGCAGTGCCTGCAGGCGCACGCGGTCGGCATCGTCGGCCAGGCCGAGGTCGGTGGACAGCTTTGCCGCCAGGACCATGCCCACCGCCACCGCCTCGCCATGGTTCAGCGCATCACGGCCCGGGGCGGAATAGCCCTGTTCGGTCTCGATGGCGTGGCCGAAGGTGTGTCCCAGGTTGAGCAGGGCACGCTCCCCCTTCTCGAACGGATCGCGTTCGACGATGGCGGCTTTGTGCCGGCAGCTGCGTGCAATTGCCTCGGCCAGCACCGCATCCTCGCCGGCCAGCAGCGCATCGGCGTGCTGCTGCAGCCATTCGAAGAACACCGCATCGCCCAGCGCGCCGTACTTCACCACTTCGGCCAGGCCGGCGCGCAGCTCGCGCGGCGGCAGGGTGGCCAGCACGCGGGTATCGGCGATCACCGCGCGCGGCGGATGGAACGCGCCGACCAGGTTCTTGCCGGCCGGAATGTCGACCGCGGTCTTGCCGCCCACCGATGAATCAACCATCGCCAACAGGGTGGTCGGCAGCTGCACGCAGTCCACGCCGCGCATCCAGCAGGCGGCGGCGAAACCGGCGAGGTCACCGACCACGCCGCCGCCGAGGGCGAACACGCAGGCGTCGCGGGTGGCGCCGAGCGCGGCCAGCGCTTCGATCGCGCGGCCGAATTCGGCCAGGGTCTTGGAGGCTTCGCCGGCGGCCAGCACGTGCTCGCCGACGATCAGGTCGGGGCGTGCGGCCAACAGTGTCTGCTTCACGGCGTCCAGGTAGCGCGGGGCCACTTCGCTGTCGCTGAGCAGCAGCACGTGGCGGCCGCGGACATGCGAGGCCAGCGCAGCGCCGTCGGCCTGGGCACCGGCGCCGATGGTGATGGAGTAAGGGCGGTCGCCGCCAACGGCGACCTGCAGCAGGGCGGGGGGAGTCATGCGGTCAGGTCCTGGCGCTGCCATTGCGTGGCCAGCTTGACCACCAGGTGGGCGGTCGCGTCGGCAGCGGTATACGGGTCGGTATCGAGGGTGAGGTCGGCCAGTTCGCGGTACAGCGGGTCGCGGTGAGCAGCCAGATCGTGCAGCACCTGCTCGCGGTCCGGGCGTTGCAGCAGCGGCCGGCCCTTGTCGCGGGCCAGGCGTTCCAGCTGCGCGGCCACGCTGACCCGCAGGTAGACCACGAAGCCACGCCGGGCGATCAGTGCACGGTTGCCGGGATCCAGCACCGCGCCGCCACCGGTGGAGACCAGCTGGTTACGGCCTTCCAGCACGCGCGCAAGCGCCTCGCGTTCATGGCTGCGGAAGCCGGCTTCGCCGGAGTGCTCGAAGAGGGTCGGAATGCTGGCGCCGGCGGCATCGACGATGGCCTGGTCGACATCGACGAAGTCCAGCGTGAAGCGCTCGGCCAGGCGGCGGCCGATGCAGGTTTTGCCGGCGCCCATCGGGCCGATCAGGATCAGGTTCGGAGCAGGATTCATGCCCTCTGATGCTAACACCTCCGTGCCCCGGCCTTTACGTTCTTCACGTCAGGGTAGGCGTTCCTGCGGGGTCTCCCGCGCCAGCCGGAGTACAGGCCATGACGGTCGCCAAGGTCATCGAAATCACCGCCTCCTCGCCGAAGAGCGTGGAAGACGCCGTGCGCAGCGGGCTGAAGAAGGTCTCCGAGACGGTCAAGGGCATCCAGGGCGCCTGGGTGAACGAGACCAAGGTGGTCACCAATGGCAGCGGCGAGATCACCGAATGGCGGGTCAACCTGCGGGTGACGTTCCTGGTGGAATAGGCGCGCTCAGCGCACGTCCTGTACCTGGCGCTGGCCGTCCAGCACCACCACGTGGTCGGCCAAGGCGGGCAGGGCGTGCAGTGCCTGCCGGCTGACCCGCTCGTAGTACTGCACGAAGCGCTCCAGCTGTGGCCGGCTCATGCCGTGCCGGCCCGGCTGCGCGGCCTGCAGGTTCTGTTCCTGCTGCCAGCGCCAGCGCGGTACCACCGAAAAATCCGGTGGCTGCAGGAACCACAGGCGGTCGCAGCGCTGCCACAGCGCCGGGTAGTCTCGGGCCAGCGCCTGGTTGCACCAGCGACGCCATCGGCCATCGGCGTCGGCCTCGCGTTCCAGCGCGTTCAGCGGGCTGTCCAGCGCGTCGTCGTCCTGCGCGGGCGTGCCCAGGAACCAGCCTTCGAATACCAGCAGGTCCAGCGTTTGTTGCAGCTGCGGCCATTGCGCTTCGGGCAGGCGTTCGTCGGCCAGCTTGTCGAAGCGCGGCATGGCGAAGGGCTGGCGTGCGGCCACCGCGTCCAGCACGGCATGGGCCAGCGGCAGGTCGTGGGTGCCGGGCGGGCCGCGAGTGATCAGCAGCGGATGCACCTGGCGGGCCAGTCGCTGGCGCTGTGCACGGGTGAGGTAGACGTCATCGATCGACAGCGTGGCCGCGTTCAGGCCGCGTGCCTGGGCACGCGCCACCACCTGCGCGGCCAGCGTCGATTTGCCGCTCCCCTGCAGGCCGCTGATCGCCAATACTGGAACCGCTGCACCGCTGCCCAGCGCATCATCCAGCGCCTGTTCGGCCAATGTTTCGGGGAATCCTTTCACCTGGGGCATATACGCAGCAGCGGCCATGCAGCCACAATAGCCCAATCCGTGTGAGAAGAACGCAATCATGAGCGACCTGTACGCCGAAGCCCTGTCCACGTTTGCCGGCCTGTTCGAAGAGGCCAAACAGAGCCGCGAGGTCGAGCCGAACGCGATGACCGTGGCCACCGCCGATACGCAGGGCCGTCCCTCGGCGCGCACCGTGCTGCTGAAGGCCTTCGACGAGCGTGGCTTCGTCTTCTACACCCACCTGGACAGCCACAAGGGCCAGGAGCTGCAGGCCAATCCGCAGGCCGCGCTGCTGTTCCTGTGGCGCAGCCTGCGCGAGGCCGGCATCCAGGTGCGCATCGAAGGCCGTGTCGAGCAGGTTGCCGACGCCGAGGCCGATGCCTATTTCGCCAGCCGCCCGCGCATGAGCCAGATCGGCGCCTGGGCCTCGCAGCAGTCGAAGACGTTGGCGACGCGCGAGGAATTCGACGCGCGCGTGGCCGAGATCGAAACCCGCTTCGAGGGCAAGGACGTGCCGCGCCCGGACGGCTGGAGCGGCCTGCGCGTGGTGCCTGACCGCATCGAGTTCTGGTACGGCGCGCAGTTCCGCCTGCACGAACGCTGGTGCTATGAAGCCGGTGCCGAAGGGCGCTGGAGCAAGCGCCTGCTGTACCCGTGATCGACAGCGCGCCCACGATCCGCCAGGCCACGCCGGCCGATGCGGCCGCGTGGGCGCAGTTGCGGCTGGGCCTGTGGCCCGATGCCGATGATCCGCTGGAGGAACTGGCGGAGTCGCTGGCCGATGCCGAAGGCGCGGTATTCCTCGCTTGTCTGGCCGGTGGCGAAACGGTGGGCTTTGCCGAAGTACGCCTGCGTCATGACTACGTGAATGGCACCGAGTCTTCGCCAGTCGGCTTCCTGGAAGGCTGGTACGTGCAGCCGCCGTGGCAGGGCCACGCCGTGGGCCGCGCTCTGCTGGCGGCAGTGCAGGCGTGGACGCGCGCAGCCGGCTGCAGCGAGCTGGCCTCTGACAGTCGCATGGAAGACGTACAGGCGCACGCCGCGCATCGCGCGTGTGGCTTCGAGGAAACCGAGCGCGTCGTGTATTTCCGCATGGCGTTGGATGCCGAGCTGCCCCGGTAGCCGCCAACCTTGGTTGGCGATGCTCCCGTAGTGTCGAGCCATGCTCGACTGCTGTTGCTCCGGTACGAAAAGCAGTCGAGCATGGATCGACGCTACAGGAGCAGATTGTCGCGAACCGACGGGTTCGCTTCATCTGCGAGCAGGCCAGTGACCTGCACACTCGGCTGGATGCCCTCGACTTCCGGAATTGCCATGCCCTCCTGGCGTTGCCTGTTTGCCGTGCCTCCACCGCGCCGCGGCGTGGAAGCCTTCCTGCTGCTGCTTGCCCGCATCGTCGCCGGGGTGATGTTCTGCGTGTCCGGCTGGAACAAGGTGTTCACCGACGCGGGGCGCGAGCGCATGGTGCATACGCTGGTTGATGCGGGCATTCCGTTCCCGGTGTTCAGTGCGCCGGTACTCGGCGCGATTGAATGGATCGCCGGCGGCCTGCTGGTGCTGGGTCTGTTGAGTCGCCCCTCGGCCCTGCTGCTGGCGGGTATCTGTGCGGTGGCCGCAATGACCGATGGCATCGCGCGCATTCCTGCGGGATTGAGCCTGCCCGATTGGCTGAGCTGGTTCTTCTACCTGAGCGAAGTGCCGCTGGGGGTGTTGCTGCTTTGGATTGCGGCGGTGGGGAGTGGACGGTTCGCCATCGAGGCGCGCTGGGTACGGTGAGTGCTCATCGTCCGCGCGCAGCCGGAGTGCGCCTGTAGCATTTGGTGTGTTCCGGTAGATCCACGCCATGCGTGGATGAGATGCTTGACGGAAGAGCGGTGCGAACCAAGGTTCGCACCCACCAGGCAACGAGTGGTTACAATCCCTCCGCGCGCAGCCAGCGCCATAGCGTGGTGCGTGACACGCCCAGCGACTGCGCCATGCCCTCGCGATCATTGCGATGTTCCTGCAACAGCGTTTCCAACTGCGCACGCGGCGGGCGCTTGCCGTTGCTTTCCAGTGGTAGCGCAGCGGCGCCCTCATTCACCAGTTCGGGTGCCAGCTGCAGCAGTCGCGCAGCATCAATCAGCCCTTCACCGGGCTGCCAGTGGATGCGCAGCCGATCCACCAGATTACGCAGCTCACGCACGTTGCCTGGCCAACTGGCGGCGGTCAGCACCGCCAGCGCATCCTCATCCAGTGGCGCATCGATGCCACGCAGCAGGCGGAAGAAGTGCTGCGCCAACAGTGGGATGTCACTGCGTCGCGCACGCAGCGAGGGCAGGGCGATGCGCAGCGCGGCCAGACGGTAATACAGGTCGCGGCGGAAGCTGCCGGCCGCCGCGCGCTGCTCCAGCGACTGCAGGGTGGCGGCGACCACGCGCAGGTCCACCGGTGTCGGTTCGGTGGCGCCCACGCGCAGTACTTCACGTTCTTCCAGAACCCGCAGCAGGCGGGTCTGCAGCGGCAGCGGCAGTTCGCCGATTTCGTCCAGGAACAGGGTGCCGCCATCTGCCGCCTCGACCAGGCCGACACGGCCGCCACGGCGTGCGCCGGTGAAGGCGCCATCGCTGTAGCCGAACAGCTCCGCCTCCAGCAGCGATTCGCTGATCGCGCCGCAGTTCAACGCGACGAAGCGGCCTCGACGGCCGCTGGCCGCGTGCAGCTGGCGCGCAACCAGTTCCTTGCCGGTGCCGGTTTCGCCGTTGACCAGTACGGTGCTGTCATGTGGGGCGTAGAGCGCGATCTGCGCGCGCACCTGCGCCATCGCCTCGCTGTCGCCGAGCAGTTCATGCGCGTCGGCGCGCGCTGCGGGGCGTCGGCGTGGGGTAGGCCGATTGCCGCTGGAGCGGGCCAGGGTCTGGGTCAGTTCCAGCGCATGCTCGAAGGCCTGCCGCACCGAGTCGGCCGAATACAGCAGCACCCCGGGCAGGCCGGCCTGTTCGGCGTGGTCGATGGCCATGCCGGTGCCGACGATCACTTCGATGCCGTTGGCGCGCAGGTCGGCGATGCAGTCGCGCGCGTCCTCGCGGGTGACGAAGCGCCGATGCTCGATATCCAGGCCGAAACTCTGCTGGAAGTTGCTGAACACCGGCACGTCGCTGGCGTGGGTGACCAGGCCGATGCGGCCGGCGATGCGTCGCGCGCGCGCCAGCGCCTCCATCAGGTCGAAGCCGTTGGCCTGGATCGGCACCAGCGGCAGATCCAGCCGGCCACGCAGCCAGGCGGCGTTGGAGCCGCCAGCAATCACCACATCGCAGTGCTCGCGGCGCAGGCGTTGCCCGATCACCTCCACCGCTTCCTCGAAGCCGAGGTTGATCTGTTCGATGCGCGCGCGGCGGTCGAACTCGGGAATGACGTCGCCGAGCAGGCCGGTCAGTCGCGAGACGCTGACCGTCCAGATCACCGGTCGGCCGGGGTCGGCATCGGCATGGCGCAGGGGCGAGCGGGGCAGGTACATGGCGACGGGTTCAGACGGGGTGTTTCATGATACATCTGTTTCAATGTTTCATTTGTTTCGCGGCTGCGTGTCGGTCATCCCCGTGAAATCAACTGCTTGCAGCTTGGCATGGTGCTTGCGCCTACCCATCCGTTCTTCAACCTGGATTGCCGCATGACTGCTTCCGCCCCTTTCTCCGCCGGTGCCCGTTTCCGTGAGGCGCTGGCTGCCGAATCGCCGCTGCAGGTGATCGGCGCGATCAACGCCAACCACGCCCTGCTGGCCAAGCGCGCCGGCTTTCGCGCCATCTACCTGTCGGGCGGCGGCGTTGCCGCGGGCTCGCTGGGCCTGCCGGACCTGGGCATCAACACCCTGGAAGACGTGCTGGTGGACGTGCGCCGCATCACCGATGTCTGCGACCTGCCGCTGATGGTCGACATCGATACCGGTTTCGGCCCGAGCGCGTTCAACATCGCGCGCACCGTGAAGTCGCTGATCAAGGCCGGCGCAGCCGCCTGCCACATCGAGGACCAGGTCGGCGCCAAGCGCTGCGGCCACCGCCCGGGCAAGGAGATCGTCTCGCAGGGTGAAATGGTCGACCGGGTGAAGGCGGCCGCCGATGCCAAGACCGATCCGGACTTCTTCCTGATCGCGCGCACCGACGCCATCCAGGTGGACGGCGTGGACAAGGCCATCGAGCGCGCCATCGCCTGTGTCGAGGCCGGTGCCGATGGCATCTTTGCCGAGGCCGCCTACGACCTGGAGACCTACCGCCGCTTCGTCGACGCGGTGAAGGTGCCGGTGCTGGCCAACATCACCGAATTCGGTGCCACCCCGCTGTTCAGCCGTGATGAACTGGCCTCGGCCGGCGTCGCCATCCAGCTGTTCCCGCTGTCGGCGTTCCGTGCCGCCAACAAGGCCGCCGAGAACGTCTACCAGGCGGTGCGCCGTGATGGCCACCAGCGCAATGTGGTCGAGACCATGCAGACCCGCGAAGAACTCTACGACCGCATCGGCTACCACGCGTTCGAGCAGCAGCTCGATGCACTGTTCGCCGCCAAGAAATAAGCAGTACCCTGCACCATCAAGTTTTCGGAGGGAAACATGAACGATACGACCGCAACCCCGACCTTCAAGCCGAAGAAGTCCGTCGCCCTGTCCGGCACCGCCGCCGGCAACACCGCGCTGTGCAGCGTGGGCCGCAGTGGCAACGATCTGCACTACCGTGGCTACGACATCCTGGACCTGGCCAACACCAGCGAGTTCGAGGAAATCGCCTACCTGCTGGTGCACGGCAAGCTGCCGACCCGCGCCGAGCTGGTTTCGTACAAGGCCAAGCTGAAGTCGCTGCGTGGCATCCCGGCCGCGGTGAAGGCGGCGCTGGAAGAACTGCCGCCGTCGGCGCACCCGATGGACGTGATGCGCACCGGCGTGTCCGTGCTCGGCTGCGTGGCGCCGGAGAAGGACGACCACAACCATCCGGGCGCGCGCGACATCGCCGACAAGCTGATGGCCTGCCTTGGTTCGATGCTGCTGTACTGGTACCACTGGAGCCACAACGGCCGCGCCATCGACGTGGAAACCGACGACGACTCGATCGGTGGCCACTTCCTGCACCTGCTGCACGGCGAGAAGCCGCAGGAATCGTGGGTGAAGGCGATGCACACCTCGCTGATCCTGTACGCGGAACACGAGTTCAACGCCTCGACCTTCACCTGCCGCGTCATCGCCGGTACCGGCAGCGACATGTACAGCGCGATCTGCGGTGGCATCGGCGCGCTGCGCGGCCCGAAGCACGGCGGCGCCAACGAAGTGGCGTTCGAAGTGCAGAAGCGCTACGACAACCCGGATGAGGCCGAGGAAGACATCAAGGCCCGCGTCGAGCGCAAGGAAGTGGTGATCGGTTTCGGCCACCCGGTCTACACCGTCTCCGATCCGCGCAACAAGGTGATCAAGGACGTGGCCCGCGAGCTGTCCGAAGAACAGTCCAGCATGAAGATGTACGACATCGCCGAGCGCCTGGAATCGGTGATGTGGGACATCAAGAAGATGTTCCCGAACCTGGACTGGTTCAGTGCCGTCAGCTACCACATGATGGGCGTGCCGACCGCGATGTTCACCCCGCTGTTCGTGATCGCCCGCACCGCCGGCTGGAGCGCGCACATCGTCGAGCAGCGCATCGACGGCAAGATCATCCGCCCGAGCGCCAACTACATCGGTCCGGAAGACCGCGACTTCGTCGCCATCGACAAGCGCGTCTGATCCCCCTGCTGTACCCATCCGGCCGGCCCCGTGCCGGCCGGATGCTTTCGCCGCCGCACCGCCGGCACCCGGCCCGCCTCAAGCACTCCGCCAGCCCATGAATACCGATTACCGCAAGAACCTCCCCGGCAGCACGCTGGATTATTTCGACGCGCGCGCCGCTGTCGATGCAATCCAGCCCGGCGCCTATGCCACCCTGCCATACACCTCGCGCGTGCTGGCCGAGAACCTGGTGCGCCGCTGCGATCCGGCTACGCTTGGCGATTCGCTGAAGCAGCTGATCGAGCGCCGCCGCGACCTCGACTTCCCGTGGTTCCCGGCACGCGTGGTCTGCCACGACATCCTCGGCCAGACCGCACTGGTCGACCTGGCCGGCCTGCGTGATGCGATCGCCGACAAGGGCGGTGACCCGGCCAAGGTCAATCCGGTGGTGCCGGTGCAGCTGATCGTCGATCACTCGCTGGCGGTGGAGTGCGGTGGTTTCGATCCGCAGGCGTTCGAGAAGAACCGCGCCATCGAAGATCGCCGCAACGAAGACCGTTTCCACTTCATCGACTGGACCAAGCTGGCGTTCGAGAACGTGGACGTGATTCCGCCGGGCAACGGCATCATGCACCAGATCAACCTGGAGAAGATGTCGCCGGTGGTCTACGTGCAGGACGGCGTGGCCTTCCCGGATACCTGCGTGGGCACCGACAGCCATACCCCGCACGTGGACGCGCTGGGCGTGATCGCGATTGGTGTTGGCGGCCTGGAAGCCGAGAACGTGATGCTGGGCCGCGCCTCTTGGATGCGCCTGCCGGACATCATCGGTGTCGAGCTGACCGGCAGGCCGCAGCCGGGCATCACCGCCACCGACGTGGTGCTGGCACTGACCGAGTTCCTGCGCAAGGAACGCGTGGTGGGTGCGTATCTTGAATTCTTCGGCGAGGGTGCCGCGGCACTGACCATCGGTGACCGCGCCACCATTTCCAACATGTGCCCGGAGTACGGCGCGACTGCCGCGATGTTCTACATCGACGGGCAGACCATCGATTACCTGCGCCTGACCGGCCGCGAGGAATCGCAGGTGGCGTTGGTCGAAAACTACGCACGCACCACCGGCCTGTGGGCCGATGACCTGGCCACCGCGCAGTACGAGCGTGTGCTGCGCTTCGACCTGTCCAGCGTGGTGCGCAACATGGCCGGTCCGTCGAACCCGCACAAGCGCGTGGCCACCGCCGAACTGGCCGAGCGCGGCATTGCCGACGCAGCCAAGCTGGAAGCGGGCAAGGCCGAACAGTCGCAGGGGCTGATGCCCGATGGCGCGGTGATCATCGCCGCCATCACCAGCTGCACCAACACCTCCAATCCGCGCAACGTGATCGCCGCCGCGCTGCTGGCGCGCAAGGCCAACGAACGTGGCCTGCTGCGCAAGCCGTGGGTGAAGTCCTCGCTGGCGCCGGGCTCCAAGGCGGTGCAGCTGTACCTGGAAGAATCCGGCCTGCTGCCGGACCTGGAGAAGCTGGGCTTCGGCATCGTCGCCTTCGCCTGCACCACCTGCAACGGCATGAGCGGTGCGCTGGACCCGAAGATCCAGCAGGAAATCATCGACCGCGACCTGTATTCCACCGCCGTGCTGTCGGGCAACCGCAACTTCGACGGCCGCATCCACCCGTACGCGAAGCAGGCCTTCCTGGCCTCGCCGCCGCTGGTGATCGCCTATGCCATCGCTGGCACCGTGCGCTTCGATATCGAGAAGGACGTGCTGGGCGTGGACACCGACGGCAACGAGGTGCGCCTGAAGGACATCTGGCCGAGCGACGCCGAGATCGACGCGGTGGTGAAGGCCGCGGTGAAGCCGGAGCAGTTCCGCCGTGTCTACAACCCGATGTTCAACGTGCGCGTGGAGCACGGTGCGGCGGTCAGCCCGCTGTACGACTGGCGCCCGCAGAGCACCTACATCCGCCGGCCGCCATACTGGGAGGGTGCACTGGCGGGTGAGCGCACGCTGTCTGGCATGCGCGCGCTGGCGGTGCTGCCGGACAACATCACCACCGACCATCTGTCGCCGTCCAACGCGATCCTGGCGTCCAGTGCCGCCGGTGAATACCTGGCGAAGATGGGCCTGCCGGAAGAGGACTTCAATTCGTACGCCACCCACCGCGGCGACCACCTGACCGCGCAGCGCGCCACGTTCGCCAATCCGAAGCTGTTCAACGAGATGGTGCGCAACGACGACGGCAGCGTGAAGCAGGGTTCGCTGGCGCGCGTGGAGCCGGAAGGCAAGGTCATGCGCATGTGGGAAGCGATCGAAACCTACATGGACCGCAAACAGCCGCTGATCATCATCGCCGGTGCCGACTACGGCCAGGGCAGCTCGCGTGACTGGGCCGCCAAGGGCGTGCGCCTGGCTGGCGTGGAGGCGATCGTGGCCGAAGGCTTCGAGCGCATCCACCGCACCAACCTGATCGGCATGGGCGTGCTGCCGCTGGAGTTCAAGCCGGGCACCACCCGCCTGACCCTGGGCATCGACGGCACCGAGACCTTCGACGTGGTCGGCGAGCGCACCCCGCGCGCCGACCTGACCCTGGTCATCCACCGCCGCGACGGCCAGGACGTGATCGTGCCGGTCACCTGCCGCCTGGACAGCGACGAGGAAGTGGCGATCTACGAAGCCGGTGGCGTGCTGCAGCGCTTCGCCCAGGACTTCCTGGAAGGCGCCAGGGTGGCGTGATGCCGGGCTGAATGCCTGCCCCCGGAGGCCGGGGGCGGGCTTGTCCGACACCAGGGCAGGGCGCACACTGACTTGGCAAAAACTGCCAAAGGAGAGTTTCATGGCCACCATGAACATTTCGCTGACCGATCCGCTCAAGCAGTTCGTGGACGAAGAAGTGCGCGAAGGCGGCTACTCCAGTACGTCGGACTACGTGCGTGACCTGATCCGCCAGCGTCAGCGCAGCAAGGCTGAAGCGCTGCTCAAGCAGTTGATTGCCGAGGGGCTGGCGTCGGGACCTTCGGCGCCTCTGCCGCCGGATCACTTCGACAAGCTGCGTGAGCGTGCACGGAACCGCAAGTGAAGCCCTCGCACTGGTCCCCCGCAGCGGTTCGAGATCTTGACCAGGCAGCAGGCTGGTATGCAGATCAAGGCGGAGAAGTGCTGGAAATCGGCTTCATCGATGCGGTGGAATCCGTTGTAAAGCTGATCGAGGCGCACCCGGGTGCTGGTTCCGCACTGCATGCGGATTTGTTGCCCTGCCTCGCCGCCCCGTTGCGCTTTCATCCGGTTCGTCGCTTCAACGGCTACCTGGTCTACTACGTGGAGCTACCTGGGCACGTTTCCATCGTGCGCATCTGGAATGCTTCGCGGGGCATGGAAGCACTGTTCGAAGACGAGGAGCTCAACCCCGATATTGGTTCGTCGCATCCAGGATACTGATCCATGACCTTCCTCCCGCAACTCCGTATTCCCGCCACCTACATGCGCGGCGGCACCAGCAAGGGCGTGTTCTTCCGCCTGCAGGACCTGCCCGAGGCCGCGCAGGTGCCTGGCGCCGCACGCGATGCGCTGCTGATGCGCGTGATCGGTTCGCCCGATCCGTATGGCAAGCAGACCGACGGCATGGGCGGCGCCACCTCCAGCACCAGCAAGTGCGTGATCATCTCCACTGCCTCGGTGCCTGACCACGACGTGGACTATCTGTATGGACAGGTGTCGATCGACACCGCCTTCGTCGACTGGAGCGGCAACTGCGGCAACCTCAGCACTGCGGTGGGTCCGTTCGCGATCGCCAATGGTCTGATCGATCCGGCCCGCGTGCCGCGTGACGGCCTGTGCACCGTGCGCATCTGGCAGGCCAACATCGGCAAGACCATCATCGCGCACGTGCCGATGCGCGATGGCGAAGTACAGGAGATCGGCGATTTCGAGCTGGATGGCGTGACCTTCCCGGCCGCCGAGATCCAGCTGGAATTCATCGATCCGTCCGATGACGGCGATGCGGGCGCGATGTTCCCGACCGGCAATCTGGTCGATACCCTGGAAGTGCCCGGCGTGGGTAGCTTCGAGGTGACGATGATCACCGCCGGCATCCCGACCATCTTCCTCAACGCCGCCGACCTGGGCTACACCGGCACCGAGCTGCAGCCGGCGATCAACGAGGACAAGGCCGCACTGCAGAAATTCGAGACCATCCGCGCACATGGCGCGCTGCGCATGGGTCTGATCAAGAACCTGGAAGATGCGGCGACCCGCCAGCACACGCCGAAGGTGGCCTTCGTGGCGCCGGCGCAGGACTATGTGTCGTCCAGCGGCAAGGCCATTGCGGCCTCGGCCATCGACCTGCACGCACGTGCGCTGTCGATGGGCAAGCTGCACCACGCGATGATGGGCACGGCCGCCGTGGCGATCGGTACTGCGGCGGCGATTCCGGGCACCCTGGTCAACCGTGCCGCCGGTGGTGGCGAACGCGAAGCGGTGACCTTCGGCCATCCCTCCGGCACGCTGCGCGTGGGTGCGCAGGCCGGTCTCGTTGACGGCCAGTGGACGGTGACCAAGGCCATCATGAGCCGCAGCGCCCGCGTGCTGATGGAAGGCAAGGTGCGGGTACCGGCCGAGTGATGCGTTGGTAAACGCCAACCAAGGTTGGCGACTACCGGGCCGCAGAGACCGATTGCTTTGGTAGATGCCAACCTTGGTTGGCATGGTGCACGGGCAACCGTGCACCCCAACGAGGAGATCGACGATGTCCGACAGCCACACCCCCTCCAACGAGCGTGCAGCGTGGGATGCGCTGTTGGTGGACATCGTCGATTACGTGCGCGACGCACGCATCGACTCACCGCTGGCGTTCCAGACCGCGCATCACTGCCTGCTCGACACGCTGGGCTGTGGCCTGGAGGCGCTGTCTTTCCCGGCCTGCAGCAAGCTGCTCGGTCCACTGGTGCCGGGCATCAGCGTGGTCAACGGTGCGCGTGTGCCGGGTACGCACTACGTGCTGGACCCGGTGCAGGCCGCCTTCAACCTCGGCGCGATGGTGCGCTGGCTGGATTTCAACGACACCTGGCTGGCGGCCGAATGGGGCCATCCGTCGGACAACCTGGGCGGCATCCTTGCCGTCTGCGATTGGCTGGGTCGCAACGCGCAGGCCCTGCGCCGCCCGCCGCCGACCGTGCACGACGTGCTGCTGGCGATGATCAAGGCGCACGAGATCCAGGGTGTACTGGCCCTGCAGAATTCCTTCAATCGGGTCGGGCTGGACCATGTGGTGCTGGTCAAGGTCGCCACCACCGCTGTGGTGGCGCAGCTGCTCGGGCTGGATCGCGAACGCATGCTCAATGCGCTGTCGCTGGCCTGGGTCGATGGCCAGGCGCTGCGAACCTACCGGCATGCGCCCAACACCGGCTCGCGCAAGAGCTGGGCGGCCGGCGACGCGACCAGCCGTGGCGTGCGCCTGGCGCTGATGGCGGCCAGCGGCGAGATGGGCTACCCCAGCGTGCTCAGCGCACCGACCTGGGGCTTCGAAGCGGTGTCCATGCATGGCCAGAGGCTGACGCTGGGGCGACCGCTGGGCAGCTATGTGATGGAGAACGTGCTGTTCAAGATCAGCTACCCGGCCGAGTTCCACGGCCAGACCGCGGTGGAGGCGGCGATCACGCTGCACCAGCAGTTGCGCATGATGGGGCGGCGGGTCGAGGACATCGCGCACATCGCGATCCGCACCCAGGAAGCCTGCATCCGCATCATCGACAAGCAGGGGCCGCTGCACAACCCGGCCGACCGCGACCACTGCGTGCAGTACATGGTCGCCATCGCGCTGCTGCATGGGCGGTTGGTGGCCGAGGACTATGAGGACGACGTCGCTGCCGATCCGCGCATCGACGCATTGCGCGCAAAGATGGCCTGCCACGAGGATCCGCAGCTCAGCGCCGACTACCTGGACCCGGGCAAGCGCAGCATCGCCAACGGCCTCAGCGTGCGCTTCAACGATGGCAGTGAACTGCCGGAGGTGCTGGTGGAGTACCCGCTCGGCCACGCCCGGCGCCGCGGGGAGGGCATTCCGCTGCTGATGGACAAGTTCCGCCGGCACCTGGCCCACCGCTTCCCGACCGCCCAGCAGCAGCGCATCCTGGCCGCCTCGCTGGACCCGGTGGCGCTGGCGGCGATGCCGGTGACCGACTACGTGGATCTGTACCTGCCGGGGTAGGGGGCTTCGCCGGATCTGGCGCTGCGCCTGCTTGCCGGGCACGTGGCTGCACCTGCTTTGGTAGGTGCCAACCTTGGTTGGCACGGCCGACGCCAACCAAGGTTGGCGACTACCGATCCCGCCGGCCGGCGGCCGGTGCTACCCGCGCCCGGAGCAATTGCCGAATTCGCGTCAACACCTTGACGCAGCCCGCCTATAATGGCCGCCTCGATCAAGGAGTGACGACATGAGCGGTCCGGCACGGCGGAAGCGGTGGGGATGGGCGGCGGCTGTACTGGCAGGAGGCCTGTTGCTGGGCCTGGCCGGCTGCCGCAACGACAGCGGGCAGCTGCCCAAGACCAGCGGTGAAGCGATCACCACCAAGGCCGAGCAGGTGAAGGAATTCACCCTGCTGCGCGCCTACCCGGACCAGAAGAATGACGGCCTGTCGCTGGCGCTGGAGTTCTCGCGCCCGCTGGTCGGCACCCAGGATTTCGACAAGCTGGTGCGCTTCGAAGAGAAGGTCGGCACCGACGACAGCAGCTGGACGCTGTCCGATGACGGCCTGACCCTGCGTTACCCGTTCGTCGAGGCTGGCAAGGAGTTCAGCCTGGTGGTCTCGGCCGACCTGCTCGCCGCCGATGGCAGCCGCCTGGGCAAGGAACTGAAGCAGAAGGTGTTCAGCGGCGAGCTGAAGCCGGTGGTCGGTTTCGCGTCACAGGGCAGCGTGCTGCCGGCCAAGGACAGCCGAGGCCTGCCGGTGGTCTCGGTGAACGTGCCCGAGGTCGACGTCGAGTTCCTGCGCGTGCGCGAGAAGGACCTGCCGACCTTCTTCAGCCAGTACCAGCGCGGCGGCCGCCGTGGCAGCTGGGAGCTGAGCAGCGACTACGAGCGCAGCCCGATCAACAAGCTGGCCGAGCCGGTCTACGTCAACCGCTTCATCCTCGGCGGCAAGAAGAACGAGCGGGTGCTGACCTACCTGCCGACCCAGGACATCAAGGAACTGCAGGAGCCGGGCCTGTACTTCGCCCTGCTCAAGCGCACCGGTGACTATGAAGGCGAGTTCGACACCGCGTTTTTCTCGGTCAGCGACATCGGCCTGCATACCCGTGCCTACAAGGACAAGCTGTTCGTACATACCGCCGGCCTCAAGGACGGTGCGCCGCTGAAGAACATCGACCTGCGCGTGCTGGATGCCAAGGGCGAGGTGGTGCTCAAGGGCAGCACCGACGGCAATGGCAATGCGCTGCTGAACTACACCCTGGATGCCACCCACGTGCTGGTCGCCAGCAGCGGCAAGGACACCAGCTTCCTGCCGTTCAACCAGCCGGCGCTGGACCTGAGCGAATTCGCCGTGGCCGGCCGTGACAACGCCTGGTTCGACGTCTACGCCTGGTCCGGGCGCGACCTGTATCGCCCGGGCGAAACCGTGCGCCTGTCCGCGCTGCTGCGCGACAACGACGGCAAGCCGGTCAAGGCTCAGCCGGTGTTCCTGCGCCTGAAGCAGCCCGACGGCAAGACCTTCCGCGAGACTCGCCTGCAGCCGGGCGAGCAGGGCTACATCAACTTCGAGCAGGTGATCCCCGCCGAGGCGCCGACCGGGCGCTGGCAGGTCGAGTTCCGCACCGATCCGGCCAGCAAGGAAGCGATCCAGGGCATGACCCTGCGCATCGAAGAGTTCCTGCCCGAGCGCATGAAGCTTGACCTGGACAGCGCGCAGAAGACGCTGAAGCCGGGTGAGGACCTGCGCCTGCAGGCCAATGGCGCCTATCTGTATGGCGCGCCGGCCGATGGCAACCGTTTCACCGCGCGCATGGCGGTGGCCGTCGAGCAGAAGCCGGTGGACGGCCTGCCGGGCTATTTCTTCGGTGACCCGACCCTGCAGCTGCCGCGCGAGGCCAAGGACGTGATCGATACCACGCTGCCGGCCAATGGCCAGCTGCGTGAGGACGTTGCGTTGCCGGAAGAGGCGGCCAAGGCCAAGGCACCGATCGCCGTGGTGCTGTCCGGCAGCCTGTATGAAACCGGTGGCCGCACGGTCACCCGTACCCTGAAGCGGGTGATGTGGCCGGCCAATGCGCTGGTCGGCGTGCGCCCGCTGTTCAACCCCGAGGACGGCGCCGATTCCAACGGCAATGCGCGCTTCGAACTGATGCGTGTGGATGCCGCCGGTGCGCCGCAGCCGGCCAAGGGTTTGAAGATCACCCTGGTGCGCGAACTGCGCGACTACCACTGGACTTTCAACGACAACCGCTGGGACTACGACTACACCCGCCGCTTCGAGAACAAGGAAACCCGCACCGTCGATGCCGGCAGCAGCGCGGTCGCCTTCGACTTCCCGGTGGAGTGGGGTGAGTACCGGGTGGACGTGTTCGATCCGTCCACCGGCCTGACCAGCCGCTACCCGTTCCGCGCCGGCTGGAGCTGGGGCGACGACAACCGCGGCCTGGACGCGCGCCCGGACAAGGTCAAGCTGGGCCTGGACAAGACCGGCTACAAGGCCGGTGACACCCTGGAAGTGACGGTGACCCCGCCGCATGCCGGCAAGGGCATCCTGATGGTCGAGACCGACCGCATGCTGTACGTGCAGGACATCGAGGCCAAGCCGGGTTCGACCTTCAAGATTCCGGTCACCGCCGACTGGGAACGCCACGACGTCTATATCACCGCGCTGGTGTTCCGTGGCGGCAGTGCGCCGAGCAAGATCACCCCGGCCCGTGCCGTGGGCGTGGTGCACGTGCCGATGGACCGCAAGGGCCGCACCGTGGCCGTCGGCCTGGCTGCGCCCAAGCAGATGCGCCCGGAGCAGGACCTGCCGGTGACGGTCAGCGCACCGCAGCTGGCCGGCAAGATGGCGCACGTCACCGTCTCGGCGGTGGACGTGGGCATCCTCAACATCACCCGCTTCCCGGTGCCCGATGCCGGTGCGCACTTCTTCGCCCAGCGTCGCCTCGGCATCGATGCCTACGACATCTACAGCCGGGTGATCGAGAGCTTTGATGGCGGTGCCGGCAAGCTGAAGTTCGGTGGCGACATGGCGCTGCAGGCGTTGCCGCAGGCCAAGCGCCCGACCGCGCGCGTGCAGACCGTGGACCTGTTCTCCGGCCCGGTGCAGCTCGACGCCAAGGGCATCGCCCGGATCCGCCTGAAGGTGCCGGACTTCAACGGTACCCTGCGCGTGTCGGCGTTGGTCTACAGCGATGACCAGTACGGCAAGCGCGATGTGGAAACCATCGTGCGCGCGCCGATCCTGGCCGAAGCCAGCATGCCACGCGTACTCGCCCCGGGCGACCGCAGCACGGTGACCCTGGACGTGCAGAACTTCACCGGCAAGCCGGGCCAGTTCATCGTGAAGGTGGAAAGCGAAGGCCCGTTGAACCTGGGCGAGGGCAGCCGCAGCGTGCAGTTGAATGCCGATGCCAAGACCACGCTGAGCTTCCCGCTGTCGGCGCGCGAGGGCCACAGCGTGGCCAAGGTGCGGGTGCGGGTGGACGGCAACGGCTTCAAGGCCGATCGCCGCTACGACCTGCCGGTGCGTGCGGCGTGGCCGCAGGTATTGCGTTCGCAGGTGCGTACGCTGGATCCGCTGGCCGCGGTCAGCCTCGACAACAGCCTGACCGATGGCCTGATGTCCGAGTCGGTGAATGCTCGCCTGCTGGTCAGTCCGCTGCCGCCGATTCCGTTCGCCAGTGCACTGCAGGGCGCGCTGAACTACCCGTATGGCTGTGCCGAGCAGACCACCAGCAAGGGCTACGCTGCGTTGATCCTGGACCAGGCGACGTCGTCGATGCTCGGTGCCGACGGGCTGGATGCCAAGACCCGTCGCGAGCGCATGGAAGGTGCGTTTGGCCGCCTGGCGTCGATGCAGGTGGCCAATGGCAACTTCTCGATGTGGGGTGACGACGGCTACGTGAACCCGTGGCTGACCCCGTACATCACCGAGTTCCTGCTCGACGCGAAGGACGCCGGTTTCGCGGTGCCCGACAACGTGCTGCAGAAGGCGCTCAACCGTCTCAGCGAGGATCTGCTGTCCGGCGGCAACCAGTTCTACGGCCAGGACGACCGCGAGAAGCTGAAGTTCGCCAACCAGGCCTATTCGGGCTACGTGCTGGCCCGGGTCAACCGCGCTCCGCTGGGGACGCTGCGCACGCTGTATGACAACGAGCGCAGCAAGGCGGTCGGCGGCCTGTCGCTGGTCCATCTGGGCGTGGCGCTGTCGCTGCAGGGCGATGCCAAGCGTGGCCAGGCGGCATTGGCCGCCGCCTTCGCCAAGTCCAGCAGCGAACGCCCGTCGTACTTCGGCGACTACGGAAGTGCGATCCGTGATGACGCGCTGATGATCGCGCTGACCCACGAAAACAAGCTGGCCAAGCCAGCCTGGGATGCACGTGCGGTTGACCTCGGCCGTGGCCTGGATGCGCGCCGCAATGCCGGCTGGATGTGGCTGAGCACGCAGGAACAGGTAGCGATTGCCCGCCTTGGCAAGGCACTGGCCGCCAACCAGAAGGCGCTGGTGGCCGGTGAACTGGTGATCGGCGGCACGACCGAAGCGATCGGCGAGCGCAAGCTGTTCGGCCGCAACTTCAGCGCCAGCGAGCTGGCCAGCGGCGTGCGCTTCACTCCGCAGGGGCAGCCGCCGATGTTCGCCAGCATCGACGTGGCCGGTATCCCGCGCAGCGCGCCGGCACCGGATAACAGCGTGCTGGGCGTCGAGCGCAGCTACTACGGCACCGATGGCAAACCGTGGTCGCCGCGTCCGCTGAAGGAGGGCGAAGCCCTGATCGTGCGGGTCACCGTTACCGCCGACACCACGATGCCCGATGCATTGCTGACCGACCTTTTGCCGGCCGGCCTGGAGATCGAGAACTTCAATCTGGGCGACGCCAAGCAGTGGGCCGATGTGGTGGTTGATGGCATCACCATCAGCGACCGCGGTGAAGCCGCCGACACCAAGCATGAGGAGTTCCGCGACGACCGCTATGTGGCCGCGCTGAAGCTCTCGCGTGGCAGCAAGGCCAACGTGTTCTATCTGGTGCGTGCGGTGACCCCGGGTACCTACTCGGTGCCGCCGCCGCTGGTGGAGGACATGTACCGGCCGCAGCTGCGCGGCGTCGGCCGCAGCAACCCGACCACGATCACGGTGGTACAGCCGTGACCGCGCGGACGGGCCGCGACGGCGCGGCCCGTCCTGCTGGCAACCCGCAATGAAGAACACGATGACGACCCGGCTGGCGGCCCTGCGCCGCCGGCTGCGGCCGCTGTGGCCGTGGCTGCGCTGGGGTACGGCGGGTCTGTTGGCACTGCTGCTGGTGCTGGATTTCGCCTTCCCGCCGCCGCTGCCGAAGCAGCGTGATACCAGCACCCTCGTGGTGGCTGCAGACGGCACACCGTTGCGTGCGTTCGCCGATGCCGAGGGCGTGTGGCGCTATCCTGCTTCCATCGACAGCGTCTCGCCGCTGTACCTGCAGGCGCTGCTGACCTACGAGGACCGCTGGTTCTGGCGCCATCCAGGCATCAACCCGCTGGCGATCCTGCGCGCCAGCGGCCAGCTGCTGCGCGGCGGTCGCATCGTGTCCGGTGGCTCGACCCTGACCATGCAGGTCGCCCGCATCCTCGATCCGCATACGCGCACGCCCTGGGGAAAGCTCAAGCAGATGCTGCGCGCGGTGCAGCTGGAAGTACACCTGAGCAAGCCGCAGATCCTGGCCCTGTACCTGGAACGCGCGCCCTACGGCGGCACCATCGAGGGCGTGGAAGCGGCCAGCTGGGCCTATCTGGGCAAGCCGGCGGCGCAGCTGTCGCACGCCGAGGCCGCGTTGCTGGCGGTGCTGCCGCAGGCGCCAAGCCGGCTGCGCCCGGACCGCCACCCGGAAGCGGCGCAGAAAGCGCGCGACAAGGTGCTGTCACGCATGGCCGAACTGGGCGCGTGGACGCCGGAGGAAGTGCAGGATGCGCGCATCGAGAACGTGGTGGCACGCTCGCTGCGACCTCCGATGCACGCCGCGCTGCTGGCGCAGCGCCTGCATTCGGCGCATCCAGGACAGGCGCGCATCCAGAGCAGCATCGACATCGGCCTGCAGCGCACGCTGGAAGAACGCGTGGCCAGCTATTTCTCGACGCTGCCCGAGCGCACCTCGGCGGCGTTGCTGGTGGTCGACAACCAGACCCTGCAGGCGCGCGCCTATGTCGGCACGTTGTCCTTCGGTGACCGCCAGCGCCTCGGTCACGTCGACATGGTGCAGGCATGGCGCTCGCCGGGCTCCACGCTCAAGCCGTTCCTGTATGCGATGGCGCTGGACGATGGCCTGATCCATTCGGAAAGCCTGCTGGTCGATGCGCCGCAGAGTTTCGGCAGCTACCGGCCCGGCAACTTCGACATGGCCTTCAATGGGCCGATTGGTGCCTCCAGCGCATTGCGGCTGTCGCTCAACGTGCCCTCGGTGGACCTGCTGCAGCGGGTCGGTCCGGCGCGCTTCGCCGCACGCCTGTCGCACTCCGGCATCCAGCTGCGCTTCCCGCCGGGCAGCACGCCCAACCTGTCGCTGATCCTGGGCGGCACCGGTGCGCGGCTGGAAGATCTGGTGGGTGCGTTCGCAGCGCTCAACCGCAACGGCATCGCCGGGCGCGTGCGCTACACCGATGACGAACCGATGATCGAGCGGCGCCTGGCCTCGCCGGGCGCCAGCTGGATCGTGCGCGAGATGCTGGAATCGAACCCTCGCCCAGGCTACAGCGTCGGCACCTTCGATGTCGGTGGACGCCCGCGCGTGGCGTGGAAGACCGGCACCAGTTACGGGTACCGCGATGCGTGGGCAATCGGCAGCACGCGCCACTACACCGTGGGCGTGTGGGTGGGCCGGCCGGACGGCACACCGCTACCGGGCCAGTACGGCGCGGTGACCGCGCTGCCGCTGATGTTCGAAGTGGTGGACAGCCTGCCGCGCCAGCGCGGCGATTCGGCTGCTGCACCGATGCCGGCCAGTGTCAGCCAGGAAGACATCTGCTGGCCGACCGGTGAACGCGCCGAAGGCCTGCCGACGGCACTGTGCCAGCGGCGGATGTCGGCCTATCTGCTGGACGGCGCGGCACCACCGACCTTCCCCGAGCGCGAGGCGCGGCGCTGGCAACCGGGCCGGCAGCGTTACCTGGCTGATGCGCACACCGGTCTGCGTGTATCGGCCGATTGCCGCAATCCACATGAGGAAGTAGCGCGCGAGATCGCGCGCTGGCCGGCGTTGTTGTCGCCGTGGTTGCCCAAGGCCACGCGCGCTGCCTCGCAGTTGCCGGCGTTGTCGCCAGACTGCCGCGACGATGGGCGTGAAGCCAGTGTGGCGCTGCATGTGGACGGGCTCAACGACGGCGCCACGCTGGCGCGCGCGCCGAATGCGGAACATGGCGTGCGCCTGCAGCTGCGCGCGCTGGGCAGTGAGCAGGCAGTGGACTGGTTGCTGGATGGACGCTGGATCGCGCAGACCCACGGCGCGCAGTTGATGCAGCGCGAGTTCGCCGAGCCGGGCGCACACACCCTGACCGCGCTGGCGACCGACGGCGCGTGGACGCAGGTGCGGTTCAACGTTCTCCGGTAAATGTCCTGCGGTAGGTACCGGGCCCTTGTAGAGTCGAGCCATGCTCGACTGCTTTTCCCCAGTCGAGCATGGCTCGACTCTACAGAGAGCGTTGGGCCGCTATTCCCCGATCCACCCATCCAGCAGGTCGGCGAATTCGTCGGCGTGCTCCTCTTCCTGCGCGAGGATTTCTTCGAGGATGCGCTTGGTGGTGGTATCGCGGTCGCCGATGAAGTTGATCATCTCGCGGTAGCTGTCGATGGCAATCCGTTCGGCGACCAGGTTCTCACGGACCATGTCGCGCAGGTCGCTGCCTTCCTTGTATTCGGCATGCGAACGCGCGGTCAGCGTATCGGGGTTGAAGTCCGGCTCGCCGCCGAGCTGGACGATGCGCTCGGCCAGCTTGCCGGCGTGCGCCTGTTCCTGCTGTGCATGTTCGAGGAATTCGGCTTTCACCGCGTCGGCCAGCATGCCCTTGGCCATGAAATAGTGCCGGTAGTAGCGCAGCACGCATACGTACTCGGTGGCCAACGCATCGTTGAGCAGCTTGATCACCACCTTGCGGTCGGCGCTGTAGCTGTCGGTGATTGCACCGTCCTCGATGTTGCGTCGTGCACGCTCGCGCAGCGTCTTGCGATCGCTGATGCCGGGTACCTTGGCGGCAGATCTGGGAGCTTTGGCTGGCTTGCTGGACATGGCTGGCCGTTTCCTCTGCGGTGGAAGATCAGGTGGGCAGGTGGTCCAGCACGTATTCGGCCGAAGACACCTCGAACTGGCCGGGCTGTTCGATCCAGGCCGCGCGTACCACGCCATCCACCACGTACAGGGCGAAGCGGCGTGAGCGGATGCCCATGCCCGAGGCGCTCGCGTCGAGCTCCAGGCCGAGCGCGCGGGTCAGTTCGGCATTGCCGTCGGAGAGCATCAGCAGGCCGTCCGGCACGCTCTGGTCTGCCGCCCAGGCCTTCATCACGAACGGGTCGTTGACGGCCATGCAGTAGACGTCGATGCCGCGCTGGCGGAACGCCTGGAATTTCTCGACGTAGCCGGGCAGGTGGCGCGCCGAGCAGGTCGGGGTGAACGCGCCGGGCACCGCGAACAGCACCACCTTGCGTGCGTCGAACAGCGAGTGCGTATCGAGCGTTTCGATGCCCTCGCGGATGCGCTTGAGGGTCACTTCCGGAACGCGGTCGCCGACATGGATGGTCATGGGGAACTCCTTGCTGGGGCAGGCTAGTGGGCCGGATGGGACAGGGGCGTCAAGACATTCGAAACCCGGCGTGCAGGCCCCATCTTCAGGCTTTGCGGCGGGGGCTTCCAGCCACAGCCTGGGGCATCGGGATGGCAGCCGCATTGCGCAGGATCAGTCGGCCTCACCGGGGCCGCACGAGGGGCGGCGTAGCATCGCCGGCGCGTAGAATGAACCCGGGGCGGCGCCACCGGCGCGGCCGAAGCAGATCGAGGTAGCTGGATGGAATTCAAGGATTACTACGCCACCCTGGGGGTGGAACCGAGCGCGGGCGAGGCGGAGATCAAGACCGCCTACCGCCGGCTGGCACGCAAGTACCACCCGGACGTCAGCAAGGAGGCCGGGGCCGAAGACAAGTTCAAGGCGGTCAACGAGGCCTACGAGGCGCTGCGCGACCCCGAAAAGCGGGCGGCGTATGACCAGCTGCGCGCACAGGGCTATCGCCCGGGCGAGGAGTTCAACGTACCGCCGAACTACGGCGGTGCCGGCGGCTTCAATTTCGAGGAAGTATTCGGCGGTGGCGGCCCCAATGGCGGCTTCAGCGACTTCTTCGAGAGCCTGTTCGCGCGTCAGCGCGGTGGCGGAGCCGGTCCGGGGCCGGGCTTCAGCAGCCAGGGCCACGCGCCCAACCGCGACACCCGCGCCAAGCTGTCGGTTCCGCTGGAAGCGGCCTATAGCGGCGACAGCCTGCGCATCACCGTCAACGGCAAGCAGCTGGACGTGCGCGTGCCCAAGGGCATCCGCCCAGGCCAGGTGATCCGGCTGGCCGGGCAGGGCAACCAGGGCGGCAACCTGCTGCTGGAAGTGGAGTACGCCGCCCACCCGCAGTTCGAGGTCGACGGCCGCAACATCCTCTACACGCTGCCCGTCACGCCGTGGCAGGCCGCGCTGGGCACCAGCCTGAGCGTCCCGACGCTGGGTGGCACGGTGGAACTGAAGATCCCGGCCGATTCCGATGCCGGCCGCAAGCTGCGCCTGCGCGGCCGCGGCCTGCCGGGCAACCCGGATGGCGACCAGATCGTCGAGATCGAGATCGTGGCCCCGGCCGCGACCGACGAGGCGCAGAAGAAGGCCTACCGGAACCTGGCCAAGGCCTTCGGCGAGACCATTTGAAGGTAGTGCCGGCCGCTGGCCGGCAACTTCATTGCCCGGGACGGTGATGCGTGGTTGCCGGCCAGCGGCCGGCACTACCGCGCGTGTCTCAGCCCTGCCCGGCGAACACCCGTTCCAGCACCTCGGACAGTTCGTCTTCCGAGAACGGCTTGGTGATGTAGGCCTTGGCGCCCTGGCGCATGCCCCACATGCGGTCGGTGTCCTGGTCCTTGGTGGTCACCAGGATCACCGGGATATGCCGGGTCGCCTCGTCGCGGGCGAGGGTACGGGTGGCCTGGAAGCCATTGAGGTTGGGCATCACCACGTCCATCAGGACCAGGTCGGGCAGCTCGGCCTTGGCGGTTTCGACCCCGGCGGCGCCATCGGTGGCGGTCAGGATCTGGTGCCCGAGCTTCTCGACGATGCGCTGTATCCCCAACAGCTGCGACGGTGAGTCGTCGACGATCAGAATGCGTGCCATGTTGTTCCCCATGTAATGCCCGCAGTGTAGTGCGGGCACATTACTGGCGGGAGGGGCGCATCTGCCGTCCGTCGCCTGCCTGCGACGTTCAGTCGATCCGCACCACGGTACGGCCCAGCGAACCACCCACCAGCATCCGTTCGAATACGGCAGGAAGGCCATCGAGGCCGACTTCGGCGGTGCAGATGCGGTCCAGGTGCTGCGGCTTCCAGTCACTGCCCAGCCGCGACCACACTTCTTCGCGCAGCCCACGCGGTGCATTGGCCGAGGACACCCCCAGCAGCGACACGCCGCGCAGGATGAACGGCATCACCGTCATATCCAGCGTCGGACTGGCGGCCAGGCCGGCACTGACCACGCTGCCGTAGGGCACGGTCTGCGCCAGCAGGCTGGCAAGCATGTCGCCTCCGGCATTGTCGAGGCCCCCGCCGAAGCGGGCCGACTGCAGCGGGCCGGTGTCGGACAGTGCCTCGCGCGGTAGTACTTCAGCGGCGCCGATACCATGCAGGAACTCGGCCTGGTCCGGTTTGCCGCTGACTGCGTGCACGGTGTAGCCGGCACGACTGAAGATCGACAGCGCCAGCGCACCGACACCGCCGCTGGCGCCGGTGACCGCCAGCGGGCCGAGTTCCGGCACCTGCCGGTTGTCCTGCATGCGCAGCAGCGCCAGCGCCGCCGTGAAGCCGGCGGTGCCCAGCACCATCGCCTCGCGCGGGCTGAGCCCGGCCGGCTGGGCAATCACCGCACGCGACTCCAGCCGCACATACTGGCTGTAGCCGCCATCGCGGGTTTCGCTGAGGCCGCAGCCGGTGGCCAGCACCGCATCGCCTTCACGCCAGTCTGGATCGGTGCTGGCAACCACGGTGCCGGCCACGTCGATGCCCCCCACCAGCGGGAAACGGCGCAGGATCCTGCCCTTGCCGGTGCCGGCCAGGGCATCCTTGTAGTTGACCGAAGACCAGTGGGCGCGGATCAGTACCTGGCCGGGGTTGAGGTCGTCGACATTGAGCTGGGCCAGGCCACTGCGGTAACCGGCGGCGTCGTTTTCGATGCGGAAGGCGGTGAACGGGGTGGTGGGGGCCATCGGCGTTGCCTGACTTCGAGGAAAACGCCACCTTACCCCGTTGCCCCCCTTTCGATCCTGCCGATCCGCCCCATCTTGTATGATCGGTGATGGTTTCACGGCTGGTGGTGCGGGAAGGGCCCGCGCCGCAGCCCAAATCTTGATGGAGCGTGCATGGCCTGGAATACACCCGGCGGCAACAAGGGCGGACAAGGCCCCGAGGACAATCGACGCGGGCCGTTCGGGTCGCGCGGCGGTGGCAATGGTGGTGGCTGGGGCGGACTGCCCGGGCCGCTGAAGGACCTGTTCGACGGCGGCATCATGCGTTGGGTGGTGGCGGCTGTCGTGTTGCTGGTGCTGTTCTCCAGCTTCCAGCTGATCGGCGAACAGCAGCGTGGCGTGGTGCTGCGCTTCGGCCAGTTCTCGCGCATCCTGCAGCCCGGCCCGAACTTCAAGCTGCCGTGGCCGATCGAATCGGTCACCAAGGTCAATGCCACCGAGATCAAGACCTTCTCGATCCAGGTGCCGGTGCTGACCCGCGACGAGAACATCGTCAACGTCTCGCTGAACGTCCAGTACCGCATCGACGACCCGCAGCAGTACCTGTTCGGCACGGTCGATGCCAACCAGGTGCTGGAGCAGTCGGCGCAGAGCGCGGTGCGCGAGGAAGTCGGCCGTGCCGACCTCAACGCGGTGCTGAACAACCGTGGCCCGCTGGCCGTGGCCGCCGAGGAGCGCCTGCAGGCACTGCTGAAGGCGTTCAAGACCGGCCTGACCGTGACCGGCCTGACCCTGCAGGACGCCCGTCCGCCGGAAGAAGTGAAGCCGGCCTTCGACGAGGTCAACGGTGCCCAGCAGGTCAAGGAACGCCTGATCAACGAAGCCCAGGCCTACGCCGCCAAGGTCGTGCCGGAAGCCCGAGGCCAGGCCTCGCGCGCCCGTACCACCGCCGAAGGCTACAAGCAGGCCGTGGTCTCCAAGGCCGAGGGTGACGCGCAGCGCTTCAGCCTGTTGCAGGCCCAGTACAAGGACGCCCCGGAAGTGACCCGCAAGCGCCTGTGGCTGGAGACCGTGCAGCAGGTGCTGAGCGAGAACCGCAAGGTGATCGGTGGCGATGGCCGCCAGCTGATCTACGTGCCGATGACCGGCGATACCCGTCCCACCACCTCGGCGCCGCCGGGAGTGACCAATCCGGAGGTGGTGATGCCGTCGCTGCCGGGTGCAGCGGCGGAAGCTTCCCGTGATCCGGGCCGGCCGGTGGGCCGCCCGACCGGGCGACCGAGCGGCCGTGAGGAGGGCAGCCGATGAAGAGTCCTATCTGGATCGCCGTGATCGTGGCGGTGGTGCTGGGCCTGCTTGGCTCGGTGTACGTGGTCCGCGAGGACCAGACCGCCATGGTGCTGAACCTGGGCAAGGTGGTGCGTTCGGACATCAAGCCGGGCCTGCACTTCAAGGTGCCGGTGGTGGAAACGGTGAAGGTCTTCGACCGCCGCTTCCAGGTGCTCGACACCGCCCCGGCGCGTTACTTCACCGCCGAGCAGAAGGACGTCAGCGTCGACTTCTTCGCCATCGGCTACATCTCCAACGTGGGTGACTACTTCCGTGCCACCGGCGGCGATCCGCGTATCGCCAATGCCCGCCTGGCGCCGATCATCACCGACTCGCTGCGCAACCAGATCAACTCGCGCACCCTGCAGCAGCTGGTGTCCGGCGACCGCAGCGAGCTGATCGCCGAGCAGCTGAAGGGGATCAACGAAGCGGTGGCCGGCCTCGGCATGCAGATGATCGACCTGCGCATCAAGCAGGTGGACCTGCCGACCGACAGTCAGGTGATCAATGACGTGTACGAGCGCATGCGTGCGCAGCGCAAGCAGGAAGCGGCCAAGCTGCGTGCGGAGGGCGAGGAGCAGTCGCTGACCATCCGCGCCCAGGCCGACCGTGACAGCACCGTGCTGATCGCTGAGGCCGAGCGTGATGCACAGCGCCTGCGCGGTGAAGGCGACGCCGATGCGGCGCGCATCTACGGCAAGGCCGGCTCGGCCGACCCGTCGTTCTATGCGTTCTACCGCAGCCTGGAGGCCTACCGTGGCTCCATGAGCGACGGCAACGGCGTGATCGTGCTCGACAAGAACGACCCGTTCCTGCAGTACCTGAAGAACGACCGCTGAGGTCGCAGGGCAGTACCCCACGGGGCCCGGCCAGATGCCGGGCCCCGTGCTTTTTCCGGAGTCCCCCATGAAAGATCTGTTCGCCGCCGTCTGCCTGGTGGCGGTGCTGGAAGGCCTGTTCCTGTTCGTCGCCCCGTTCGCCTGGAAGCGCATGGCCGAGCGCCTGCTGGACCTGCCCAGCCCGGCCCTGCGCAGCTTTGGCGGGCTGGTGCTGCTGGCCGGCCTGAGCCTGCTGTGGTGGGTGCGGCATTGAAAGGGTAGTGCCTGACCGGCCGGTACATGCGTGGCGCGGCTCTGGTAGATGCCAACCTTGGTTGGCATTGCCGGCCAGCGGCCGGCACGACCGGGCGGGGCGCCTGACCGGCCGGTGAAGCCGTCCGTCGGAAAGGTGGCACCCGACCCCGGAAACCCGGATAATGCACAAAAGCCGGACGGGCCTCCCCGTTCGGCTTTTTCCGTGTCTGGGCCTTCCATCGCCGGCTGCTCCCCGTTTGGAGCCGCCTTCCAGGTGCTGGCCAGCCCCGCCACGGTTCAACCGTCCGCGGCCCCGATGGCCGCAACAAATCGAGGAGCCCGTCATGGGTCAGTCTGTCGTAGTGTTGGGTGCCCAGTGGGGCGATGAAGGCAAGGGCAAGATCGTCGATCTGCTCACTGAGGAAATCGGCGCCGTCGTGCGCTTCCAGGGCGGCCACAATGCCGGCCACACCCTGGTCATCAACGGCAAGAAGACCGTCCTGCACCTGATTCCGTCGGGCATCCTGCGTGACGACGCGCTGTGCCTGATCGGCAACGGCGTGGTGATCTCGCCGGCCGCGCTGCAGAAGGAAATCGCCGAGCTGGAAGCCTCCGGCGTGGAAGTGCGTTCGCGCCTGAAGATCTCCCCGGCCGCGCCGCTGATCATGCCGTACCACATCGCCCTGGACCAGGCGCGCGAGCGCGCTGCCGGCGGCAAGGCGATCGGCACCACCGGCCGTGGCATCGGCCCGGCCTACGAAGACAAGGTGGCGCGTCGCGGTATCCGCATCGCCGACCTGCATTACCCGAAGCAGCTGGAAGAACTCCTGCGCACTGCGCTGGATTACCACAACTTCGTGCTGACCAAGTATCTGAACACTGACGCGGTCGATTTCCAGAAGACCTTCGACGAAGCGCTGGCCTTCGGCGAATACGTGCAGCCGATGAAGTCCGACGTGGCCGGCATCCTGCACGACCTGCGCAAGCAGGGTAAGCGCGTGCTGTTCGAAGGCGCGCAGGGTGCGCTGCTGGACATCGACCACGGCACCTACCCGTACGTCACCAGCTCCAACACCACTGTTGGTGGTGCGCTGGCCGGTTCCGGCGTCGGCGCCGATTCGATCGACTACGTGCTGGGCATCGCCAAGGCCTACGCCACCCGCGTCGGCGGCGGCCCGTTCCCGACCGAACTGGACGACGAAGTCGGCCAGGGCATCCGTGACCGCGGCGCCGAATACGGTGCCTCGACCGGTCGTCCGCGTCGTTGCGGCTGGATGGACATCGTCGCGCTGAAGCGCGCCGTGGCCATCAACGGCATCAGCGGCCTGTGCATCACCAAGCTGGACGTGCTGGATGGCATGGAAAAGCTGAAGGTCTGCATCGCCTACGAATACAACGGCAAGCGCACCGAATACGCGCCGCTGGACGCGCAGGGCTGGGAAGACTGCACCCCGGTGTACCTGGAGTTCCCGGGCTGGAGCGAGAACACCCACGGCATCACCAACTGGGACGAGCTGCCGCCGGCCGCACGTGCCTACCTGCGTTCGCTGGAAGAGCTGGCCGGTTGCCCGATCAGCATCGTCTCCACCGGCCCGGACCGCGACCACACCATGGTCCTGCAGGATCCGTTCGCCTGAGGTAGCGCCGGGCGCTGCCCGGCGTAGGTGACAGGAAGAGCCCCGCGAAAGCGGGGCTTTTTCGTTACTGTGTCGGCACGGCCAGCAGGGAAGTGACGTGATGACCCGGATGTCAGCGTGAAGGGCGTAACGGTGGTGCGGATCACCCTGTGGGTGCTGTGGAGCCTGTGGGCGCTTGCCTGCGCGGTGCTGGTGCTGGGCGCGATCGCCAACTACATGGCCTCACGCACGCAGGTGCTGCCTCTGGTGCTGAGCCCGGGTGCGACGGCCGAGGTCACGGTCTACCGCTTCATTGATGACCAATTGCGGCTGCGCCTGCGTTACGCGGATGACGGTACTGCCACGGCGATCGACCCTGAGGTGCGCCTGCGCGCGGAAACCCCGACAGATCAAACTGACTTCCGCGCCGAAACGCGTTCGGGCGTGCCGGGCTCCGGCATTACCCGCGCGCTGGAATCGGTTGAGCCTGGTGGATTTGCCGCCTCGTACTTCGGCTATGGCCGGGGGGATGCGCTGCCGCGCGGGCGTTCGTGGCTGCGGGTGACCGTTCTGGAGGTCGAGCCCGCGCTGGCGGGGCGCGTGGCCTCGGTGGAACTGCTGCCACCGATGGACGTGCTGAAGCTGACTGACCTGGACTACGTGTGGCTGTGGCCGTTCTTCTTCTGGAAGGTGGCGGCGTTGTTCCTGCTGATTCCGGGCGCTGCGCTGGCGGTGTTCACCTTCACCCTGCGGCGCTGGCAGCGCCGGGTGCCGTGACCGCCGTGCCATCACCTCTCTGAACCGTACCCGGCCGGATGGCATGGTCGCCATCAAGCCACGCCCGGCAGCGGCCGATAGGGGCGCATCCCCCCGTTTTGGATGTACCGATGAACTACTTGAGGAATGTCAGGGTTGCCTGGCGTCTTGGGCTGGGCTTTGGCCTGTTGCTGCTGCTGGTCGCCGCCGTGGTGGCCACCGGCGCCACCGCCAGTGTCGTGCAGAAGCGCGCGATGCAGCAGGTGGTCGACGTCAGCGTGGCCAAGGTGCGCCTGCTGTCGCAGATGCTCGATGCCAACAACCAGATGATGGTGGTGCGCCGCGAGATGCTGATCCGCCAGGGCGAAGACCGCGGCCACGACGAGCAGCGCATCGCCGATCTGGTGAAGCGCTACGAGGCCAGCTGGACCGCCTACCAGGCGCTGCCCAGCGACGCCGACGGCAAGGCCATTGCCGAAACCATCGCGGCCAAGCGTGCCATTGCGCGCCCGCTCAACAAGCAGACCAGCGAACTGATGGAGCAGGGCGACTACCCGGGCGCCGTGGCGCTGACCCTGGGGCCGGTGCAGGAAGCGGCCAATGGCTGGAACAAGGCGCTGTCCGATGGCGTGGACTTCGAAGAGAAGGAAAGCCGTGATGCCGCCGCCGAGGCGATTCGTCTGGGTGAGCGCAGTCTGCTGCAGCTGCTGGTGCTGGGCGGTGTCGCGCTGCTGGTGGGCATCGGTGCCTCGGTGATGATCGGCCGCAGCCTGACCGGCCCGCTGGCCCGCGCCGTGAACCTGGCCGAACGCCTGTCCAAGGGACAGTTGGACCAGGAGTTTCGTCTTGGTGGCCGCGATGAACTGACCCAGCTAGGCGAAGCCATGGCCAGTGTGCGGCAGAGTGTGCAGGCGGCGATCGGCGCACAGCTGCAGATGGCAGAGCAGCATGAGGCCGGCGCGATCCGCTATCGCATGGACGTCACGGCGTTCCCCGGTGACTTCGGCCGCATGGTGCAGGCCACCAACAGCCTGGTCGAATCGCACGTGCAGGTGGAGCTGCTGATGGCCGAGGTGATGCAGCGCTACGCCATCGGCGACCTCAGCCGTGACCTGCCGGATTACCCGGGCGAGAAGGGCACGCTGACCCGCACCCTGGCGGCAGTGAAGCAGAGCCTGATGGCAATCAACGCGCAGATCGATGAACTGGCCCGCGCCGCGCGCGCCGGTGATTTCAGCATGCGTGGCGACGCCGCTGCATTCCAGTTCCAGTTCAAGGCGATGGTCGAGCACCTCAACGGCATGATGGCCAGTTCACAGGCCAGCATCGCCGATGTCTCCGACGTGCTGCGCGCGATCTCGCACGGCGACCTGACCGCACGCATGGACGGCGAGTACGACGGCGTGTTCGCACGCATGCGTGACGACGCCAATACCACCACCGCACAGCTGACCGGCATCGTGCGGGGCATCCAGGTGGCTGCCGACAGCATCAACAACGCGGCGCAGGAACTGGCCGCCGGCAACAACGACCTGTCGCGCCGTACCGAGCAGCAGGCGGCCAATCTGGAAGAAGCCGCCGCATCGATGGAGGAGCTGACTTCCACCGTGCGCCAGAACGCCGAGCTGGCGCGTCAGGCCGACAGTGAAGCACATGCGGCCGGTGCCGCCGTGCGCGAGACCGAACAGGCGATGGCACAGATGGCGTCGGTCATGGGTGAGATCGACCAGTCCTCGGCACGCATCTCGGAAATCTCCACGGTGATCGACGGCATCGCGTTCCAGACCAACATCCTGGCGCTGAATGCTGCAGTGGAAGCTGCGCGTGCAGGTGAGCAGGGCCGTGGTTTCGCCGTGGTCGCCAGTGAAGTGCGCACGCTCGCGCAGCGTGCCGGTGTCGCCGCCAAGGAGATCAAGGAACTGATCGAAGATGCCGCTGCCAAGGTGAAGAGTGGCCTGGCAGTGACCGTTGAATCGGAAGCCGCGATCGCGCGCGTGGCACAGGCAAGTTCGCGCACGACCCAGCTGATGAGCGATATCGCTGCGGCCAGCAAGGAACAGGCCGCCGGTATCGAGCAGGTCAACCAGGTGGTGGTGCAGATGGACCAGGTGACCCAGCAGAACGCCGCGCTGGTGGAAGAAGCCACTGCCGCCAGCCGCGCACTGGAAGAACAGGCGCATGCACTGACCACGTCGGTGTCGGTGTTCAAGGTGGAAGGCGAAGCGCAAGACAAGTATATGCGGCCTAAGTCCGCCGCGTGATGAATGGTTCGCGCGCTGGAGTACCTCCAGCGCGCATTGGAGTTGTTCATGCCAATGCTAGGTGCCGAAGAACAGCCGGATCGCATTGATGATGGTCGATGAGTGTGAGCCGATGGCCGTGGTTTTCTCCAGGCGTTCTAGCTTGCTCACGGCTTGATGCTCTGGTGCTGAGTTCACATGAATACTGCCGACGTACATCACCGACGCCGAGGCCGGATTGTCTATTGATGCAAGTGTTGTATCGGCGACTTCAGTCTTGGATTCGGGGAAGAAGGGTTCACCGCTGCGACGCAGGAACTGCCGGTCGGGCAGAAGCTCGTCAATCGGCGCATCTGGCGTCAGTGCGAGTAGTCGACGCATTCTGGCAAGTTCGGAATCGATCCGAATGGCAATCGACGCGAACAGGGTGTGCGGAATGTTCTTTTGCCTTACCTCGACTCGCCACGTGTAGATATCCACGGGATTGTCGAATGGATAGAGCTGCTCCAGCCCCAGCGCGCACAATCGTTTCAAGGGCGTTGGGCCCAATGCAATCGAGCACGCATGAACCTCAATTGCGAGCTCGTAGAGCCGGGGAGCCGCGAAATCGTCGTCTTGGTCCTGCTGTCTGCCAGACGGGTAGTGCTTCATCAGTAGATGGAAGTATTCGTTGTGTGCATTCTGGAAAGCGTTGAGCAGCGTTTCTGGATTCATGTAGACCAAGAGTGCGGATGGGGAGGTCCGATCCCGTGCAGTTTCAGGATTTCTGAAGGCTCCAGGAGCGGCGCCTTTGATGATTTGACCTTCCGGCAGGTGGCGCAAGCCTATCGGAGAGTTCGGGCACAAGGGCAAGGGCTGTCATCGTGGGTGTCAGCTGCGGGCGGAAGACTTCCTGGTGGCGAGCTTCTTCGCCACCTTGCGCCCACTGCCACTGCGCTTGCCGCCACCATCCTGCTTGTTCACCGTGGCCCAGGCGATGCGCTCTGCGGTGCTTTCGCTGGCACCGCGCTCGCGCTCGCTCTCTTCGATGTGCTCGGCCTGGCGCTTCTGCTTTTCGGTATAGGCGGACTTGTCACCGCGGGGCATGGCCGGTTCTCCGGTGGGGGCTGGCCCCCACGGTGGGCCTGGCGGCGTTAAGCGCAAGTCCCGCAAGGGTGATCGCACCGGCAAGGGGCCTCGGCTATGCTTGTGGCATGCGAGTCGAGCCCGCCGACATCGAAGCCCTGTTCGACGCCATCCCGGATGTGCTGTTCTTCATCAAGGACCTTCAGGGGCGTTACACCCACGTCAACCAGACCATGCTGCGGCGGCTGGGCCTGCGCGCGCGCAAGGACGTCATCGGGCGTACCGCGGCTGAAATCTACCCGACCGGCCTCAGTGCGGACTACGTCGACCAGGACGCCCGCGTGCTGTCCGGTGAGGTGATCGAGAACCTGATGGAGCTGCACCTGTTCGCCAACCGCGAACCGGGCTGGTGCCTGACCTGCAAGCGCCCGCTGGTGGTCGATGGGACCATCGAGGGCCTGATCGGCATTTCCCGCGACCTTGGCCAGAAGGACAGCCTGGGCACCCAGTACGAGCAGCTGCGGCTGGCCCTGGCCCACCTCAATGCGCACTACGCCGAGAACGTGCGCATGCAGACCCTGCTCGACATCACCGGCTTCTCGCTGTCGAAGCTGGAACGCAGTTTCCGCAAGGTGTTCCAGATGACCCCGCAGCAGGTGCTGACCCGGCTGCGGATCCAGATGGCCATGCACCTGCTGCACGGTGACGACAGCATCGCCTGCATCGGCCAGGCCTGCGGTTTCAGCGACCAGAGCGCCTTTACCCGCAAGTTCAAGGCTGAAACCGGTTTCTCGCCGCGCGCCTACCGCGCCCGTATCGGTGGGAACGTCGGCGAGCCGGCGCTGGCCTGAGTCGCCTGCTGCGCTGTGCCTATCCCCGTGGGCATGGGACAGGGTAAGGTGTCGCCCCTGTAGCCCGCAGCCAGCCCCGCCGATGCCCAACTCGATTCCGACCGCTTCGCCGTCCCGCCTCGGACATTCGCTCAAGCCCCGCCAGCTGATCATGATGGGTCTGGGCAGCGCCATCGGCGCCGGCCTGTTCCTCGGCTCGGGCGTGGGTGTGCAGGCGGCCGGTCCGGCGGTTCTGGTGTCGTATCTGGTCGCTGGTGCGCTGGTGATCATCGTGATGAACGCGCTGGGTGAGATGGCGGCGGCCAAGCCCACCAGCGGCGCGTTCTCGGTGTATGCAGCCGACGCCATGGGTGCTACCGCCGGTGCCACCGTGGGCTGGCTGTGGTGGGTGCAGCTGGTGATCGTGATCGCCGCCGAAGCAGTGGGGGCTGCCGGGCTGCTGGCCACGGTCTGGCCGGCAATACCGGTACCAATGGCGGCGTTGGCCTTCATGCTGTTCTTCACCGCGATCAACCTGCTGGGGGTGAAGAACTTCGGCGAGTTCGAATTCTGGTTCGCCATCCTCAAGGTGGCGGCGATCCTGGCCTTCATCGCCATCGGTGTGGCGCTGCTGATGGGCTGGCTGCCGCAGGTGACCTCGCCGGGCCTGAGCAACTTCACCGAGCATGGCGGCTTCGCGCCGAAGGGGCTGGCCGGGATCGGTGCGGCGCTGCTGGTTGTCGTTTTTGCCTTCGGTGGCACCGAGATCGTGGCCGTGGCGGCGGCCGAAACCGAAGATCCCGAGCGCAGCATTGCCCGTGCCATCCGCACCGTGGCCTGGCGCATCCTGGTGTTCTACATCGGCTCGCTGAGCGTGATCATCGCCGTGGTGCCATGGACCAGCGAGGCACTGAAGTCGCCGTTCGCCGCCGTGCTGGACATCGCTCGCATCCCGGGCGCCGGTACCGCCATCACCCTGATTGCCGTGATCGCGCTGCTGTCGGCGCTCAATGCCAACCTCTACGGTGCCTCGCGCATGATGTATTCGCTGGCGCAGCGTCGTGAGGCGCCGGCCGTGTTGGGCTGGACCGATCCGCGCCAGGTGCCGGTGATCGCTGTGCTGGCCAGCGTGCTGTTCGGTTTCGCCGCCACGGTGATGGAGCTGCTGTTCCCGGACCGGGTGCTGCCGGTGCTGCTGAACATCGTCGGTTCCACCTGCCTGCTGGTGTGGACGCTGTCGCTGGTGTCGCAGCTGGTACTGCGTCGTCGCGCGGATCGCCTGGGTACCCGGCTGCCGTTCCGCATGGCCGGCTTCCCGTGGCTGACCTGCTGCGCGCTGGCGATTCTGGCACTGATCTTCGGCCTGCTGTTGAGTGAGTCGCATACCCGCCTGCAGTTCCTGTCGATGGTGGCGTTGACCGCCACGATTGCCGCCAGCAGCGCCATCGCACGGCGCATGCGCGAGGCGTGACTGAAGCTGCCGGCCAGCGGCCGGCACTACCACGGGGGCTGCACATCTGCCGTGCCATCCTGATCGTGTGGGCCGTCAGCGGCCCGTCGACCAGGAGTACCGCATGCTGCGCAGCCGCCCCTTCCTGATGTTCACCGGCCAGGCCGAGGCCGCCTTGGCCCTGTACGCCGAAGCCTTTGCCGATTTCCGCCTGCTGGCCCTGCAACGCCATCCCGAGGGGGCCGGCGCCGGCGTGCCGGGGCAGGTCCGCCAGGCGATCTTCCTGCTCGGTGGCACCCACTACCTGTGCTTCGACAGCCTGGACGTGCACGATTTCACCTTCACCCCGTCGATCTCGTTGTTCGTCGAGTGTTCCGGTGCCGAGCAGTTCGAACGTGCCGCACGCGTGCTGGGTGAGGGCGGCCATTGGTTGATGCCGGTGGGCGACTATGACTTCAGCAACCGCTACGGCTGGGTGCAGGACCGCTTCGGCGTGTCGTGGCAGTTGAGCTTGGGGCAGATGCCGGACCCGTGATCAGATGTTTGTGGGTGTGGGCCCTGGTCCATACGCCCTTATGAAAACGGCCCGCTTGCGCGGGCCGTTTTCTTTACCGATGCAGCGAGGAATCACGCTTCGACTTCATCATCCTTGTAGGCATCGACCGGGATGCAGGCGCACATCACGTTCTTGTCGCCGTACACGTTGTCGACACGGGCCACCGGCGGCCAGTACTTGCTCTGCTTCAGGCTGGCCAGCGGGAAGGCGGCAAGTTCGCGCGGGTAGGCGTGGGTCCACTCGCTCGCGGTCACTGCGGTGGCAGTGTGCGGTGCGTTCTTCAGCGGGTTGTCCTCGCGGTCCAGGCGGCCGTCTTCGATCGCGGTGATTTCCTCGCGGATCTGGATCATCGCGTTGATGAAGCGATCCAGCTCGTGCAGCGACTCGCTCTCGGTCGGTTCGACCATCAGCGTGCCGGCCACCGGGAAGCTCAGGGTCGGGGCGTGGAAGCCGAAGTCGATCAGGCGCTTGGCCACGTCCTCGGCACCGATGCCGCTGGTCTTCTCCAGCGGGCGCACGTCCAGGATGCACTCATGCGCCACCAGGCCGTTGCGGCCGGTGTACAGGGTCTTGAAGTGCGGGGCCAGGCGCTTGGCGATGTAGTTGGCATTGAGCTGCGCGACCTGGGTGGCCTTGCGCAGGCCTTCGGTGCCCATCATCGCGATGTACATCCAGCTGATCGGCAGGATCGAGGCGCTGCCGAAGCTGGCTGCGCTGACCATGCCGACCGGGCCGTGGTCACCCAGCTTGCCCGGCAGGAACGGCGCCAGGTGCTCCTTGACCGCGCACGGGCCGACGCCCGGGCCGCCACCGCCGTGGGGGATGCAGAAGGTCTTGTGCAGGTTCAGGTGCGAAACGTCCGAACCCCACTTGCCCGGCTTGGCCACGCCGACCAGGGCGTTCATGTTGGCACCGTCGGTGTACACCTGGCCGCCGTGCTTGTGGATGATCTCGCAGATCTCCACCACCTCTTCCTCGAACACGCCGTGCGTGGACGGGTAGGTCATCATGATCGCGGCCAGGCGGTCGCTGTACTTTTCGGCATTGAGGCGGATGTCCTCGACATCGACGTTGCCGTTGGCATCGGTCTTGGTGACCACCACCTTCATGCCGCACATCTGTGCCGAGGCCGGGTTGGTGCCGTGCGCCGAGTCCGGAATCAGGCAGATGTCGCGATGTTCCTCACCGCGCGAGCGGTGGAAGGCGCGGATCGCCAGCAGGCCGGCGTACTCGCCCTGCGCGCCGGAGTTCGGCTGCAGGCTGACCGCATCGTAGCCGGTGCACTCGACCAGCATCGCTTCCAGCGTATCGATCAGTTCCTTGTAGCCCAGCGCCTGGTCGGCCGGCACCAGCGGGTGGATCTGCGAGAACTCCGGCCAGGTCACCGGGATCATCTCGGCGGTGGCGTTGAGCTTCATGGTGCACGAGCCCAGCGGGATCATCGTGCGGTCCATCGCCAGGTCCTTGTCGGCCAGCGAACGCAGGTAGCGCAGCAGTTCGTGCTCGCTGTGGTGGGTGTTGAACACCGGGTGGGTCAGGAATGCGGACTGGCGCAGCAGGCCGGCCGGCAGGGCATCGGCGGTGCTGGCATCCAGCGCGTCGACATCCAGTGCGGCACCGAATACGGCAGCCACGGCAACGATGTCGGCGCGGGTGGTGGTCTCGTCCAGGCTGATGCCGACCGAGTCGCTGTCGATCGCGCGCAGGTTGTAGCCGGCGGCGCGGGCCTTGGCGTGGATCTCATCGGCGTGCACGCCAGTGACATGCAGGGTGTCGAAGAAGTCGCCACCAACCTGCACGCCGGCCTTGCGCAGCGCCGCAGCCAGGATCGAGGCCAGGCGATGGGTGCGGCGGGCGATGCGGGTCAGGCCTTCCGGGCCGTGGTAGACGGCATACATCGACGCCATCACTGCCAGCAGCACCTGCGCGGTACAGATGTTGGAGGTGGCCTTCTCGCGGCGGATGTGCTGCTCGCGGGTCTGCAGGGTCAGGCGGTAGGCCGGGTTGCCCTGGGCATCGACCGAGACGCCGATCAGGCGGCCCGGCATCGAGCGCTTGTAGGCGTCGCGGCAGGCCATGAAGGCCGCGTGCGGGCCACCGAAGCCGAACGGCACGCCGAAACGCTGGCTGTTGCCGACCACGATGTCCGCACCCCATTCGCCCGGGGCGGCCAGCAGGGTCAGCGCCAGCAGGTCGGTGGCCACGGCCACCAGGCCACCGCGTGCGTGCACGGCATCGACCAGCGCCTTGTAGTCGCCGACCTGGCCGAAGGTGTCCGGGTACTGCAGCAGCAGGCCGAAGGCTTCCGCTTCCAGCGCTTCGGCCGGAGTGCCGACGCGCAGCACGATGCCCATGGGCTCGGCGCGGGTGCGCAGCAGCTCCAGGGTCTGCGGGTGCACGGCGTCGTGCACGAAGAAGGTGTCCGACTTCGACTTGGCCGAACGCTTGGCCAGGGTCATCGCTTCAGCGGCGGCGGTGGCTTCGTCCAGCAGCGAGGCGTTGGCGATTTCCATGCCGGTGAGGTCGGCGCACAGGGTCTGGAAGTTGATCAGCGCTTCCATGCGGCCCTGCGAGATTTCCGCCTGGTACGGGGTGTAGGCGGTGTACCAGGCCGGATTTTCCAGGATGTTGCGCAGGATCACGTTCGGCGTGTGGGTACCGTAGTAGCCTTGGCCGATGAAGCTGCGCAGCACGGTGTTCTTGTCGGCGATCGCACGGATCTTCGCCAGTGCCTGCACTTCGGTCATCGACTCCGGCAGCGCCAGCGGCGCCGGCGACTTGATCTTGGCCGGCACGATGGCATCGGTCATCGCATCCAGCGACGCGTGGCCGACGACGTCGAGCATCTGCGCGATCTCGGCATCGTTGGGACCGATGTGGCGCTCGACGAACGCGGAATGATGCTCGAGCTCACGCAGGGAAGGGGTGTTCTGGGACATGGCGAAGGATCCGTCAGGAAAGGGCACACGCACGGGCACAAGCCGCCGGTTGGCGGTCTGCGGGGCGCCCCTCTGTCCTTTTGCCTGAGAGTTTGGAAGCGCGGCGAACCGCAGCTTCGTGCCCCTTCGGCGCCGGATCGAACCGGTCTCTCCAGAGTTGTGTTACGGGTGGTATCGGGCCTGAGCGATTACGGGCGTTGCGCCTTCGGCAGCGGTGTTCCGCTTCTCCCACCGTGTTGCCCGCCGATTATAGCCCGTTGCGGGCGCGCCGGCCGCCTTCGGACCTGGCCGCCGCGCCTGAATGGCCGATGGCCCGTCCGTGCGTTTTGTGCACTGCTGCATGGCATCAGGTGCAATCCCCACCTATGATGGGCGGATACCCGAATTCATCTGGCGCCGTCCCTGCTGCAGGGGGACCGGCGCCCGCCGTGCGTGCCGCGCATGGCCCTGCCGGACGCCTTCTCCATGACCGCCGCTGTTGCTCCTTCCACCCGCCGCATGGCCCTGCTGCTCGCCGGCCTGGCCATGTTCGGTCCGTTCTCGATCGACACCATCTTCCCGGCGTTCCCGCAGCTGGCCCAGCGCCTGGCGGTGGACGAGGTGGCAGTGCAGCAGACCATCAGCGTATACCTGCTGTTCTACGGCCTGATGAGCCTGGCGCACGGCCCGCTGTCCGATGCCTGGGGCCGCAAGCGGGTGATCCTTGGCGGCCTGGTGGTGTTCGTCGGCGCTTCGGTTGGCTGCGCGCTGTCCACCGACCTGACCACGCTGCTGGCGTTCCGCGCGCTGCAGGGACTGTCCGCGGGCGTCGGCATGATCGTCGGCCGCGCGGTGATCCGCGACCTGTACCACGGCCACGACGCGCAGCGACTGATGAGCCAGGTGTCGATGCTGTTCGGCATCGCACCGGCGATCGCACCGATCATCGGTGGCTGGATCCTGCTCAGCGGCGCCGGCTGGCCACTGATCTTCTGGTTCCTGGTGGTGTTCGCACTGGTCCTGCTGGCGGCGACCGCACGCTACCTGCCGGAAACCCATCCGGTGGAGGCACGGGTGCCGTTGTCGCCGCGCGTGCTGATGCGCGATTACGTGCGCATTGGTTTCAACCCGCGGTTCCTGCGCCTGGCGCTGGCCGGCAGCATCGGTTTCGGCGGCATCTTCCTGTACATCTCCTCGGCGCCGGTGTTCGTGATGCAGCACCTGCATCTGGGCGAGGGTGGTTTTGCCTGGCTGTTCATCCCCACCATCGGCGGCATGACCACCGGCTCGTTTCTGTCGGGGCGCATGGCCGGGCACACCACGCCCACCCGCCAGGTCGCCATCGGTTTCGTCCTGTGCGCGCTGTCGGTGCTGCTGAACGTCGGCTACGTGGCGCTGGCCCCGCAGTTCGTGCTGCCGTGGGCGGTGCTGCCGATCTTCCTGGGCGGCATGGGCATGGCGCTGATTTTCCCGATCCTGGCGCTGGCGGTGCTGGACATGTACCCGCACCAGCGCGGCCTGGCCTCGTCGCTGCAGGCCTTCGTGCAGCTGATGATCAGCACCGTGGTGGCCGGCGTGGTGTCGCCGCTGCTGAGCGCCAGCCCGCTGCGCCTGGCGTTGGGCCAGGCCGCCTTCTTCGGTGCTGGTTTCGTGTTCTGGTACTGGGAACACCAACGTGAACGCGCGGCGCAGGCAGTCTGCACGGGTCACTGAGCAGCGTGCAGGGGTAGGGCAGGCCGCGACGCCCGCAGCGCTTGCGACGGGAAACCACGGGACTAGGCTGGGCACTCCAGCCAGCCGGTGCACAGGTGCACGACAGCCAGCCAATCCGATGTCGTTGCATGAGGTTCCCCCATGGCTGCGCAGCAGACCTACCGCCTGTTCGAGGTGGCGCTGAAGGAGCGCCGCGTTCTCTCCCCTTCCCTGGACCGCATGGTGTTCACTGGTGCCGACGTGGCGCGGATGAAGACCGAAGGCCCGGACCAGCGGATCAAGGTGTTCTTCCCCTTGCCCGGCCAGGACCTGCCGCAGGTCCCCAGCGGCGAGGACTGGTACCCGCGCTACCGGGCGCTGCCGGATGATCAGCGCCCGCCGATGCGCACCTACACGATCCGCCAGCTACGCGCCGAGCAGGGCGAGGTCGACGTCGATTTCGTCATCCACGGCGTGACCGGGCCCGCTTCGCGCTGGGCCATGCATGCAAGGCCGGGAGACCGCGTGGTGCTGCTGGCCCCGGACGCCGACTGCGCCGAGAGCAGCGAGGGCTGGGAATGGAAGCCGCCGGCCGGCGTTGGCCAGGTGCTGCTGGTGGCTGACGAGACCGCGTTGCCGGCAGTGGCCGGGATTCTCGAGGAACTGGCGGCCATGGTGGATCCGCCGCGCACGCTGGCCCTGCTGGAGGTGGCGCAGGCCGGTGATGCGGTTCCCCTGAAGGCGCCGGCCACGGCCGAGCTGGTCTGGTTGCCGCGCGGGCAGGCGACGTACGGGCAGCCCCTGCTGCAGGCAGTGCAGGCGCGCTTGGCGGCGTCGTCGAGCGTGGCTGCCGACGATGCGCTGGAAGAGATCGACGTCGACGCGCAGATCCTCTGGGAGCAGGCCGATGCCAGTGTGGGCGGACCGCTGTATGCCTGGGTGGCAGGCGAGGCAGGGGCCGTGATGGCGATCCGCCGCCATCTGGTCCGCGACTGTGGGCTGGACCGCCGAGCGATCACCTTCATGGGCTACTGGAGGCACGGCAAAGTACTGGACTGAGGCGACGTGAAGCGGCGCTGCGGGCGGGGTGCGCTATCCTTGCGCCCCCCTCGCAGCGGTACCGCACCATGTCCACCAGCTCCAAGACCCGCCGCGACCAGCGCCGTCGCCAGGAAAAGCAGGCCGCCAACAAGGCCGCTGCCCAGGCCTCGCCGGTGGAGCCGCATGCCGAGCTGCGCGATGCGCAGCGCACCCTGCTGGCCGGTGTCGTGCGCCGTGATGGCGAATGGGTGCTGGGCATGGATGGCCGCATCGCCGGGCACAGTGACTCGGCCGCGCAGGTGCTGGCGCTGATCATGCAGGCCGGTGAACTGCACGAGCGCAACGGTACGCCGGTGCGCCTGATGTATTCCGATGCGCTGCGCGATGCCGCGCAGGCCGAAGCGAAAGAGAAGGGCCAGACCTTCGAAGAATTCAAGGCCGAACTGGTTGCCGCGATGGCGGCGAAGAAGGACAGCTGACAGGCATTTCGGTAGGGCCGGCCGCTGGCCGGCTGCCCGTTGGGTCTTCATCGCGTGGTTGCCGGCCAGCGGCCGGCACTACCGGAAAGGGGCGGATCCTCGCGGATCCGCCCCTTTTTTCATTTCGCCGCCGGTGCCGCGTTGGCCTGCCAGCCGCACATCTGGCCTTCGTTCTGCTGCTTCAGCCACTCGTTGACCGGGGTGAAGTACTCGATCATCGGGCCGGCATCGAGCTTGTCGGTGCCGGTCAACTCCTTCAGCGTGGCCTGCCACGGCTGGCTGGCGCCCTTGCTCAGCATCGCCCAGTACTTCTGGCCGGCTTCCTTGTTGCCGTAGAAGGTGCACTCATGCAACGGGCCCTTGTAGCCGGCCGCGTCGCACAGGCCCTTGTAGAACTGGAACTGCAGGATGCGCGCCAGGAAGTAACGCGTGTACGGGGTGTTGCCCGGCACGTGGTACTTCGCGCCCGGGTCGAAGAATTCTTCGCCACGGGTGCTGGCCGGTGCCACGCCCTGGTACTTTGCCTTCAGGTCCCACCACGCCTTGTTGTAGTTGTCGGCGGTGATCGAACCATCGAACACGCCCCAGCGCCAGCGGTCGATCATCAGCCCGAACGGCAGGAACGATACGCCCGACAGCGCCATGCGCATCTGGTTGTTGATGACTGCCTCGCGGCTCTCGGTCGGTGCATCGACCAGGCCGATCGAGCTGAGGTACTTGGGCGTCATCGCCAGCACGATGGTGTCGCCGATCGCTTCATGGAAGCCATCGTTGGCACCGCCCTGGAACAGCGGCGGCAGCGGGTTGTAGGCCAGGTCGTAATAGATGTGGCCCAGCTCGTGGTAGATGGTGGTGAAGTTCTCTTCGTTCGGCTTGATGCACATCTTGGTGCGCACGTCGCCTTCCATGTTCATGTCCCAGGCGCTGGCGTGGCAGACCACGTCGCGATCGTCGGGCTTGATGAACTGGGTCTTCTCCCAGTACGACTGCGGCAGCGACGGCATGCCCAACGACACGTAGAAGTCCTGCGCGCGCTCGGTCATCTGCTTGGCGGTACGCAGTTCGGCCTCGCGCTGCGCCTTGTACTGCGCGGCCACGTTGGCGTCCTTGCCGGCCTTGGCCAGCGCTGCGCTCAGGTTGGTCTGGTACTGCTTTTCCAGCGCTGCAGTGATGTCCAGGCTGCCGGCACCCGGGTACGGTTCCAGCTGGTCCCACAGGTTCGACCAGTCCTGCTGCCACATGTTGCCGAGCAGGTGTGCGGCGATCAGGCCGTTGCCCACTTCCGCCTTGTCCTTGCCATAGGTCTTGTCCAGCTTGCCGCGCGCATAGCAGTGCAGCTGCTCATACATCGGCTTGACCTGTTCCCACAGGCGGTCGGTTTCCGGGCCGATCTGCTCCGGCGGCATGTCGTAGCCGCTGCGCCACATCTGGCCGGCATCGGTGAAGCCCATGCCCTTGGCGCCTTCGTTCACCAGGCCGACGAACTTCTGGTAGTCGCCGCGCATGCTCTTGGTGGTGCTGTGCCAGCCCTGCCAGGCATCGAGCTGCTTGTCGTAGTCGCGGCTGCGCGCCAGCACCTGCTCCAGCTCGCCCAGCTGGCGGCAGGAGTTCGGATCGTTGGCGTCGGTGCAGTACTTGCCGGCACCGTAGCTGCCTTCCATGCGGGTGGCGATCTGGGTCAGCTCGGCCAGCTTGGCCGGGTCGCGCGGCGCCGGCATCGAGGACATCAGTTTCAGCAGGTGGATCGCGCGCTTGCTGTCCTCGCTCATCGGCTTGCCGTCGAACGTGGCGGCCTGTTCGATCCAGCTGTTGAGCTGGGTCAGCGAACGCTCGTTGGCCTTGGCCGCGATGCGTTCCGAATCACTGTTGATGTAGGTGGAGGACAGCCACTGCGCCGAGGTCATCTCCGGGTAGGCGGCCTTGAATTCGGCATTGATGCGGGCCACGAACTGGTCGGCGGTTTCGCCGGCCGGGGCGCTGCTGCTGGCGGTATCGGTGCCTGGGGCAGCTTCCTTCTTGCAGGCGGCCAGGGCCAGCGTGGCGGCGGCGATTGCCGAGGCCAGCAGGAGATGACGGTGTTTCACGGGCGGTCCTTGGGTGGTGAACGACGGCCGAAGGCTAGTGGGCAGTTGCTGCCACCGCAAGTGGCGGAAGTCGGCCGGGCGGCGCCCGGCACCCGCAGAGGCCAGAGCACAAGCAACAGCAAACGCCGAAGCAACCGCAAAAGCAGGGTATCCGTGGGATGGCGCGGCGGTGTGGGCTTGCAGGACACGCCGTAAACCCATCCATGGGGGCTCGATGGCGCCATCCATGGCGCCAGCGGTCCTGCAAGCCCACACCGCCCCACCTCTGACAGATCGCGGCGGCTGTTGGTGGGTGTCGACCTTGGTCGACACATCTGTCAGGTATCGACAAACAAGAATGGGGTCAGATCCGTTTTCCTCCGGAAAACGGATCTGACCCCACGGTCGTTCCAACAGATCGCGGAAAACTGTCGAAGGCGGGGCGGGTCCGGTGGCGGGAGTGTCCGCGGCATGGATGCCGCGGCCAAGCCCCCAGGGATGGGTTTACGGCGTCTCCCGCCACCGGACCCACCCCGCCATCCCACGGAATGCACGCTGTTGCTGTTGCTTCGGCTGTTGAAGTTGCCGTTGCCTCTGCAGGTGCAGGGCTGCAAGCCCTGCCGAACAACCCTCACCCTTCGCAGTTGGCGAACACGTCGCGGTCGCGCTCGTACAGCGAGGTCTTTACCTGCATCAGGCCCAGTACCGACGGGAACAGGTTGTCGTGGTCGGTGTAGGCCGCCGAACGCTTGCGCACGCACTGCAGGTCCAGCCCGCGGCTGCTGGCGAAGCCCTGCGAGAACCACATCGTCATCGGTACCCGGGTCTGCTCGGCCGGGGCGATGGCGTAGGGCACGCCATGCAGGAACAGGCCCTTCTCGCCCAGCGACTCGCCGTGGTCGGACAGGTAGATCATCGCCGTGTCGTAGTCCTGCATGCCCTGCAGCGTGCCGATGGTCTTGGTCAGGAAGTGATCGGTGTACAGCACGGCGTTGTCGTAACTGTTGGTGATCTCTTCGCGCGAGCAGCGGCCGATGTCGCGGGTATCGCAGGTGGGGGTGAAGCGGCGGAACGCGGGCGGGTAGCGCTCGAAGTAGGCCGGGCCGTGGTTGCCCAGCTGGTGCAGCACCACCACCCGGTCGCCGGGCTTTGCACGTACCTGGGTGGCCAGGTCCTGCAGCAGGATTTCGTCCATGCAGCGGCCGTCAGCGCACAGGCCCGGGGTGGTCGCATCGGACAATGACTGGAAGTCCAGGCCTTCGCACACGCCCTTGCAGCCGGACTGGTTGTCACGCCACAGCGGCGCGATGCCGGCACGGTTCAATACGTGCAGCAGCGACTGGTGCGCGCGGATCTTCTTCTCGTCGTAGTCGTGCCGGCCCCATGGCGAGAACAGGCACGGCAGTGAAACCTCGGTGCTGGTGCCGCACGAGTGCATGTCCGGGAAATTGATCACGCTGGCCTGCGCCAGTTCCGGGGTGGTGTTACGGCCACCGTTGAGCCCCCAGTTCTGCGCGCGCACGGTCTCGCCCATGACGATCACCAGCAGGCGCGGCTTGCTGGCCGGCGCGCGCGGGGTGGCCTTGGCATCGGTACCGATCGGCAACTTCGGTGCGCGCTGCACCGGGTTGTCGCCACGCAGTGCACGCGGCATGCCCAGCAGCACATTGGCCGGGGTGGCGAGGTAACGCACTTCGCGCTGGTTGCGCATCAGTGCCGAGACGTCCTGGAACGAGATCAACGCGCCGCCGACCGCGGTCACTGCCGCCACGACCAGGAAGCCGACGCGCCAGAGCAGGCTGCGGCCCAAGCTGCGGCGGCGCAGCTGCACGCGCCACAGCACCGCCATCGGCAGCACTGCCAGCAACAGCACCGGCCACACCAGCGATATGGTCATCAGCTCGCGGCTTTCCTTGGGATCGGTCGCCAGCACGTTGCGCAGCATGTCCGCATCCAGGTAGATGTGGTAGCGGCTCATGTAGTGCGCAGCGAAGGCGGTTACCAGCAACAGCAGGCTGATCACCACCTTGGCGTTCCAGCGCCAGACCAGGATGCCCAGCAGCACGCCGTGCGCACCCAGCAGCAACAGCAGCAGCGAGAGCGCGTAGCGCAGGCTGCCCGGATGGCTGGCCATTGCGCTGTGCCAGAACAGGCCGTTGCCGGCCACCGCGAAGAACAGGCTGGTCAGGGCGATCAGTGCTTCGGTGGACAGCTGCGGCCGCCAGCGGCGAAGACTCGCCAGTGCGGGAAGGCGGGCGGGGCGTTGGACCGATGCACTCATGCGTTTGCCTCCTGGCGGTTGGGACGGTCCAGCTGACGGCGGATCAGGACATACAGGCCGAGCGAAAGCAGCCAACATATCAACGCAGTGGCAACGTCATGCGAAAGGAAATGCGCGCCCCGCAGCTGCTGGCTGATGCCGAACACCAGGCCAGTGCCAAGGCCGATCCACAGTCCGGCCCAGCGCCACGACGGGCGCCACAGCAGGGCGAAATAGTACAGAGACAACCATGCATAGCCAGCGCTGGCGTGACCGGCCGGGAAGCAGGCCTGCGGCGCCATGCCGGCCGGGCGCACGGTGAAAAGCCCGATGAAAGGCTGCTGGCCGCCGTAGCGCAGCAGGTCCCACGGGCATTCCATCGGCACCAGCGACTTCAGCAGGGAGATCACGCCGGTACCCAGGGCCATGGCAATAACGACATAAAGCAGCGCCCACCGCAGGGTGCGATCGCGACCCTTGCGCCAGTGATGGAAGCACAACAGGATCGCCACGAGCGCTGCAGCCGTGCTCAGCCATTTGCCCACCTTGTGCACCACCGTGCGGGTAACCCAGGCGTCCTGCAACGCCCAATGGCCACCTTCAAGACGGAACAGGTGGTCGGCTACCCATTGATCGCCGCCGAAACCCATCAGCAGCGTAAACAAGGGCAGACCGATTGCGACAGGCAGCCAGAGGTGAGTTACGGCGAATTTTGACGCCAGTGGCGATGTCGCAAGCGGCGCTACCGAATCAAGGGGACGGACGGGCATGCTGGGAAAGGGCGGGTCGGGAATCCGCGGCCATGCTCGTCACCTGGATGTCGGAGAAGGGTCGGACGCTCGTTCGTGCCGGGTTAATGCTTGCCCGGCACGGGTCAGCGTTCAGTCTTCTTCGGCGGTCGATCCTGTCCGCTCGGCGTGGCACTCCGGGTCCCAGGCCGTACCGGGAAGCAGTTGCCAACGATTGCGATTGGCAACACCGATATCGATCACCTTGGCTGGGTCCACGCAGGGACTCATCGCATCATCCAGTACCAGCAGCCAGCGCTTGTCCGGTGCCTCGGCCAGCCACGGGCCGGCGTCGTGCCATTGCTCTGCCCAGGGGCGCTTGAAGCCGAATTCGCGCACCGGCCGGTCTGCCTGCAGCAGGTTCTGCTCGCGCCAGGCGACCAGTGCCAACTCCGCGTCTGGGCCGATCCGCGCGCCTACCCGGCGCATCAGTGCCGACGCCGATGCGTAGGGGTCCAGTGCCGGGATCAGCACCAGACCGTAGAGCATCCAAAGCATGCCGTGGGTCAGCAGTACCAGCGTTGCGGCGCGGCGTACCCGCAGCCAGACGATCAACGTGGCCAGGGCGATGGCGAAGGTCAGCAGGCCGTCACCCAGCACCGGAAGCAGGGTGTCGGGCATGGCCCGGCGCTCCAGCTGGGCCACGGCCCACGGGTGCTCGGTCATCAGCATCACGCCGAGCACGCCCGTCGCCAGCATCAGTACCACGCTGTAGCCGAACAGGTAGCGGCGCACGCACAGCCGACGCAGCAGGCCCGGCAGCAGCGGCGCTACGGCCAGCGCCATTGCCGGCAGCATCGGCAGCAGATACACCTCGCGCTTGCCCGGGCTGGCACTGAAGAACACCAGTACCAGTACGGCCCAGCCCAGCAGCAGCCACTGGCGGCGATCGCCACGACGGATGCGGCGCCACCAGGGCTTGAACAGCATCGGCAGCAGCAGGCTGCCCGGCAGCCACAGGGTCAGGATCACCTGCAGGTAATACCAGGCCGGCTGCCGGTGGTGCCAGGCATTGGCGTAGCGGGTGCCGGTCTGCTTGAACAACAGCTCGTGCGCGTAGGCCTGCAGTTCGGCGCTGGGCGTATGCAGCAGGGCCCAGCCCAGCGGCGCCAGCCACACGCCCGCGCCCAGCAGGAACGCCGGGATCAACCACAGCAGCGTTGCCGGGTGCGGACCCTCCACTCGGTGCCCGCGACGGCGCTGGTACAGCCACCAGCCGAACCAGGGCAGCACCAGCAGCAGCGGCAGGAAACCCACGCCCTTGGTCACCGTGCCGACGCCTGCGGCGAAGCCGGCCAGCCACAGGGCGGGCAGGTTGCGGCGTTCACACAGGTGGCGCATCAGCCCCCACAGGGCCACGGTGGTCATCCCCACCAGCACCATGTCGATCTGCGCGCGCTTGGCCATCAGCCCGAACTGCAGGGTGCAGAACAGCGCTGCGAGGGCATAGACGGAATGCCGGGGCGACCACAGCCGGCGGGCCAGGTCCGAGATCAGCCACAGGCTGAGCAGGGCGCCCAGCAACGACGGCAGCAGGAACGACCACTGCCAGCTGCCGACGATCTCGTAGGCCGCGGCCTGCAGCCACATGAAGACCGGCGGCTTTTCCGCGTAGAGCTCCACGCCGCGGTGCGGCAGCAGCCATTGCCCGCTCTCGACCATGGCCCGCGCCGCCAGCACGAAGCGCGGTTCGTCCGGCGGCTGCGGCTGACGCAGGCCGATACCGGCCGCCAACGCAGCAATGATCAGCAGCCACAACAGGGGCAGGCGCCAACGGCGGGGCAGGGCTACGGGCACGGCAGGCTCCGGGAGCAAAACAGCCATTCTGAGGTGGCGGGGGTGGGAAAAGCGTCAGAGGTGGCCAAGGCGACCGCATTCCGACATGGGCAGCGCTACCATGTTACGAACTTCCGTGGATGTTTCGTGCATGCGTCTGTTGGTGATCGAGGACAACCGCCAGCTGGTGGCCAACCTGTTCGACTATTTCGAGTCGCGCGGGCATGTGCTGGACGTGGCTCCGGATGGCATCACTGGCCTGCACCTGGCCGGCAGCCATCCCTACGACGCGGTGATCCTGGACTGGATGCTGCCGCGCATGGAAGGCCCCGAGGTGCTGCGCCGGCTGCGCGCCGAGCATGCGTCGGAGGTGCCGGTGATCATGCTGACCGCGCGCGACGAACTGCCGGACAAGATCGCCGGCTTCCGCGCTGGCGCCGACGACTACCTGACCAAGCCCTTCGCGCTGCCCGAGCTGGAGGTGCGGCTGGAGGCCCTGTTGCTGCGCGCGCAGGGTCGCAACCCGCGCAAGCGCCTGCAGGTGGGCGACCTGGTGCTGGATCTGGCGACCCTTGAGGCCCAGCGCGGCAGCCAGGTGCTGCATCTGTACCCGGCCTGTCGCAAGCTGCTGGAAGTGCTGATGCGGGCCAGCCCGGGCGCGGTGACCCGCCAGCAGCTGGAGTTCGCGCTCTGGGGCGACGAGCCACCGGATGGCGACCTGCTGCGTTCGCATGTCTATGAGCTGCGCCGCAGTGTGGATGGGCCGTTCGCCGAGAAGCTGATCCATACCCTGCCGCGGGTTGGCTACCGCTTGGCGGTGGCCACGGCCAGCGATGCCGGCAAGGATGATGATGAAGGCGCGTAAGCCGGGGCCGCTGTACCGGCGGGTGGTGTGGTGGTTGCTGGGCTACCTGGCGCTGCTGTCGATCGCGGTGTTCAGCGTTGGCAACTACGTGCACGAGCATGCCGAGCACGCCGCCTGGCGTGCGCTGCTCAATTCCGAACTGGACAGCATCGTCGAGCACACCGAGCACGAGCCGCATTACCGCTGGCAGGACTCGGACACGCTCAGCCTGTTCCGCTTTGACGAAGGCAACATGCCGGAAAGCGTGCGTACGCTGCACCCGGGACTGCATGACGGGGTCCCGATCAAGGGGCGGCAGACTGCGGTGATGGTGCGTGATACCGGCTCGATGGGGCGGGTGGCACTGGCGCTGGACATTTCCGACTTCCACGACCTGGAACAGTTCGCCACGCGCTGGGTGATGCTGGCCGGCGTGATCATGATCTTCGTCACCGTGCTGATGGCTTCGTTCGGCATGGAGCGGATGGTGCGTCCGTTGAGCCTGCTGGCGCAGCGCATTGCCGGGTTGCGACCTGGGGTGCAGGGCCAGCGCATCGAGGTCGACCCGCGTGGCAGCTCCGAGCTGCATACCATCGCCGATGCGCTGAACGACTACCTGGACCGCAACGAGCAGTTCGTCGAGCGCGAGCGGGTCTTCATCAGCACCGCCAGCCACGAGCTGCGCACGCCGATCGCGGTGATGACCGGTGCCGCCGAGCTGGCGCTGGAACAGCCGGGCCTGCCCGATCGCGCGCGCCAGCAGATGCAGCGGGTGCTGCGCACGGCGCAGAGCGTGGAGCAGCTGATCGAACTGCTGCTGGTGCTGGCCCGTGATCCGGCGCGACTGGCGGCTCGTGCCGAGCGCATTGCGCTGGACCAGCTGCTTCCGGAAATCGTCGACGACCATCGCCACCTGCTGGGCGACAAGGACCTGAGCATCGGCATCCAGGCCGCACCGGTGGACATCGTCGCGCCGCTGGCGGTGGTGCAGGCAGCGATCGGCAACCTGCTGCGCAACGCCATCGAGAACAGTGGCCGCGGCCATATCGAACTGCAGCTGAGCGCGTCGGCGGTGCTGACCCTGCAGGACCCGGGGCACGGCATGAGCCCGGAGGAGATTGCCGCCATCCACGCCCGCATGGCCCGTGGCGGGCGCGCCGATCGTGGCGGCGGCATCGGCCTGGACCTGATCGCACGGCTGTGCGAGCACCTGGGCTGGACCCTGCAGCTGCAGCCCTGCGAGCCGCGCGGAACGCGCGTCACTCTGGACTTCGGCGCCTCGCGCCCCGCCTGACCGGTCTCCCAGTCCTGCTCCGCGCTGCGGCATGACCCGGCGTGAAGACAATGTTAATCTCGACCTGCGCCGCTTTATGCGGCGCTTTTTTTTCTCCGCTCTTTCGATCGACAGAGGATCCCATGCCGACCGAACCCGCTACTGCCCTGATCAGCAACGACATCGTTGGACTGGGCCTGATTGCCGCCACCCTGGCCCTGATCTTCTGGGCCGCCAGTGGTCCGACCCCGTTACTGAAGAAAATCTTCGCCTGGGTGCCGGCACTGCTGCTGTGCTACTTCATCCCCGCCATCTACAACACCGCCGGTGTCATCGATGGCCACAACACCTCGCTGTACAACCCGGTCGCGCGCGACGTGCTGCTGCCGGCCGCGCTGGTCCTGCTGACCCTGTCGATCGATCTGAAAGGCATCGCCAAGCTCGGCCCGAAACTGCTGATCGTGTTCTGTGCCGGTACCGCCGGCATCATGCTCGGCGCCATCGTCTCGTTCCAGCTGATGAAGCTGATCCATCCGGAAACCGTGGCCGGTGATACCTGGGCCGGCATGGCGGCGCTGGCCGGCAGCTGGATCGGTGGCGGCGCCAACATGGTCGCCATGCGCGAAGTGTTCGGCACCGATGCCACCACCTTCGGCCAGTTCGCGGTGGTTGACGTGGCCTGTGCCAGTCTGTGGATGGCGATCCTGCTGTTCCTGGCCAACCGCGCACAGCAGATCGACACCCGCAATGGTGCCGACACCCGTGCCATCGACGAGATGAAGGCACGCATCAGTGCCTATGAGGCACAGAACGCGCGCATTCCCAGCATGACCGACCTGATGGTGATCGTCGGCGTGGCACTGGGCGGTGTCGGTCTGGCCCACGCCATCGCGGCGCCGCTGTCGGGCTGGTTCAAGGCCAATGTCAGCTGGGCCAGCCAGTTCAGCCTGGACAGCCAGTTCGTCTGGGTCATCCTGCTGTCCACCGCGATGGGCCTGGGCCTGAGCTTCACCCGCGCACGCCGGCTGGAAGCAGCTGGTGCGTCGCGCTTGGGCACGGTGTTCCTGTATTTCCTGATCGCCTGCATCGGCATGCAGATGAACCTGCTGTCGCTGCTGGATCGGCCGTGGCTGTTCCTGCTCGGCGCGATCTGGATGGCCACGCACGTGCTGGTGCTGTGGGTGGTGGCCAAGCTGCTGCGCGCGCCGCTGTTCTTCTTTGCGATCGGTTCGCAGGGCAACATCGGTGCGGCCGCCTCGGCCCCGGTGGTGGCGGCGGCATTCCATCCGACGCTGGCCCCGGTGGGTGTGCTGCTGGGCACGGTGGGCTATGCCACCGGCACCGGCCTGGCCTACGTCACCGGCTTGATCCTGAAGTGGATGGCCAACGGCTGAGTCCCGGGTGGGGAACCCTCTCCGGCACCAGGGGCCCACATGGAGCCGAGCTCATGCTCGGCTCTTTTTTGCCTGCCGCACGCAGAACTGTGCGGCGCATACCGGAACGTATGGTGCCCGCGTCGTAGCGTAGGCAGCTCCTGTCGCTCGACTGCAGCGACGTTGCCGGGGGCTGGAATGACGCATCGACGGATGATTCGGGGAGCCACGCTGCTGGCACTGTTGCTGGCCAGTGCGGGAGCGGCTGCGCAAGGCGCGGCTATTGCGCGTGGCGCACAGGTGCAGGCGGTGACCGAGGCCAGTGCGCGTGAGGTGGCGGCATTGATCGCGCAACCCGGCTTTGCGGACGTCGTGCGCGGCACGCTGGTGGCCTCACCAGGGCAGGGTGTGGCGCTGGATGCAGTGATGGAGCGTTTCGACCCGGGTGTCCGCACCCGGGCCAGTGCCTCCCTGGCCCGCAACGACCAGCAGCTGCGCCAGGCCAAGGGCCTGCCGGAGCAGGGTGAAGGGCTGCTGCAGCTGCGCGCCTATGTGCCTGAGGGCCAATCATTGGCGGACATCGCTCCACGCCAGTTGTGGGTGGCCAGCCTGCCGCGCGGCAATGATCGCGACTGGACCACGTTGACCGCCTACGACGCGCAGGGCCGTGCGCATGTGCTGGATGCAAAGCGGGCTCCGGCATTCCCGGTGCTGATCGTTGATGTCGATACCCGCCGTTCGGTGCAGGAGGGCATGGCGCTGGTCAACGCCGGCCTGCGTGCACGCGGCCTGCAATCGCCGGAGCGCATCCAGCTGTCGGCCGATGGCACGCGGGCCGCGCTGGACATCACCCGGCTCGATCGCATCCGCCTGGCTGACGATCAGGAGCCATGGGCGCTGGGCGCGGCGGAGGTGTTCGCGGTGGTGTCCGGGCTGCAGATCGGCAAGGCCGAGCCGGAAATGGCGACGGTCGACATGCCGTACCTGGACTACGACAAGACCGATTACACACCGCAGCAGGCACTGATCCTGTGGGGGAACTACCGCTTCAACGCCGCCAACGTGCAGTTGTTCGAGGATGACGGTGACACCAACTACCAGGACCTGCTGGTGGCGCTGAGCAATGGTGTGAAGGCGGCACTGGGCGCGTTCGCACCGGAGTATGCGGTGATCGCCGATATTGCCGGTGCGATCCTGAAGGCGATGCCGACATCGTGGTTCTCCAACGACATCGATTACCTGGACAGCTTCTACCTGGTGCAGCGTGGTCAGGCGTACACCGATCGCATGGGCGCGGCGAACAACGCCAGGGTCACGCTGACGCCGATCACGCTGGTGGAGTAGTCCAGCCGGGCTTGCAGCCCTGCACCCGCTCGATGCAACGGCAACGGTCAAATCAAGAGCGGCATTCCGCGGGATGGCGGGCGTCCAGTAGATCCGCGCCATGCGTGGATGAAATCTGTCAGAGGTCGACAAACAACATGGGGTCAGATCCGTTCTCCGAAGGAAAACGGGTCTGACCCCGGTTGTATCTCGCCGTCACCGGCAATCCACATCGGCCCGCCAGCCAAACAAAAACCCAGAGCCGGCGCTTTGGCCGTTGCAGTTGCTTCTGCGGGTGCCGGGCTGCAAGCTCGGCACCCGCCTCACTCCTCAACAGCAGCGTCCGCCGTTGCGTCCGCCGTAGCGCGCTTCCTGGCGTTCGCGGAAGAACGTCTTGTAGTCCATCGGCTCCTGGTCCGGGTGCTTCTCCAGCATGTGCCGGACGTAGTTGTCGTAATCAGGAATGCCACAGCACAGCCGTGCGGTCTGCACCAGGCGCCGCCAGATACGGCGGTGCGCCTGGTACTGGCCGGCGGGAACCAGTTGCGTACTCATCACAGATCCACCATTTCATGCGGCTTCAGCGCCACGTACGGAGTCTCGCGGTCGGAACGCTGCGGGTTGCGGCGGGCCGCGAGGATGGTCTTGATCGAATACACCAGCACCGCACCGACCACCAGCAGGAACAGCGCGGTCAGGCCGGTGTTGACGTAGGCGTTGACCACGATCTGCTTCATCTGCGCCACCGACTTGGCCGGTGCGGTAATCGTGTCGCTGGCGAGCGCGGCCTGGAACTTGTGTGCCTGTGCCAGGAAGCCCTGTGCCGGGTTGCTGTCGAAGATCTTGATGAAGCCGGCGTAGGTGGTGCAGATCAGCAGCCATATGGCCGGAACCGCGGTGACCCACGCATAGCGGTCACGCTTCATCTTGAACAGCACCACCGTGCCCAGCATCAGCGCGATACCGGCCAGCATCTGGTTGGAGATGCCGAACAGCGGCCACAGCGTCTGGATGCCGCCGAACGGATCCACCACGCCGGTGTACAGCAGGTAGCCCCACAGCGCCACGCAGCCGGCGGTACCGATGATGTTGGCGGTCCACGATTCGGTCTTCTTCAGGGCCGGCACGAAGTTGCCCAGCAGGTCCTGCAGCATGAAGCGACCGGCGCGGGTGCCGGCGTCCACCGCGGTGAGGATGAACAGCGCTTCGAACAGGATCGCGAAGTGGTACCAGAACGCCATCATCGCGTCGCTGCCACTGGGAATCGCCTCGTGCAGGATCTGTGCGATGCCCACCGCCAGCGTGGGCGCGCCACCGGCGCGGTGCAGGATGGTCGGTTCACCGATCGCCGCCGCAGTTGCGGTCAGCTGTTCGGGCGTGATGGTGAAGCCCCAGGTGTTGGTGATGTAGTGCGCCGCCGACGCGGCATCGGCACCGATCACCGCCGCCGGGCTGTTCATCGCGAAGTAGATGCCCGGATCGATGATCGAGGCCGCCACCAGCGCCATCACCGCCACGAACGATTCCATCAGCATGCCGCCGTAGCCGATGTAACGCATGTGCGCTTCATTGGCGAGCAGCTTCGGCGTGGTGCCGGAGGAAATCAGTGCATGGAAACCGGAGACCGCACCGCAGGCGATGGTGATGAACAGGAACGGGAACATGCCGCCCTTCCACACCGGGCCATCGCCGCTGGCGGCGAACTGGGTCAGCGCCGGCATCTTCAGCTCCGGCATCACCACCAGGATGCCGATGGCCAGCGCGATGATGGTGCCGATCTTGAGGAAGGTCGACAGGTAGTCGCGCGGAGCCAGCAGCAGCCACACCGGCAGCACCGAGGCGACGAAGCCGTAGCCGATCAGCATCCAGGTGATCTGGGTGCCGGTGAAGGTGAACGCCGGGCCCCAGACCGGGTCGGCGGCGACCTTGCCGCCGTACCAGATCGCGGCCAGCAGCAGGATCAGGCCGACCACGGAGATCTCGCCGATCTTGCCAGGGCGGATGTAGCGCATGTACACGCCCATCAGGATCGCGATGGGCATCGTTGCGATCACCGTGAACATGCCCCACGGGCTTTCGGCCAGCGCCTTGACCACCACCATCGCCAGCACTGCCAGGATGATGATCATGATCAGGAACGCACCGAACAGGGCAATGGTGCCGGGCACCTGGCCCATCTCCTCGCGGACCAGGTCACCCAGCGAGCGGCCATTGCGGCGGCTGGACAGGAACAGGACCATGAAGTCCTGCACCGCGCCGGCCAGTACCACGCCCACCACCAGCCACAGCAGGCCGGGCAGGTAGCCCATCTGTGCGGCCAGCACCGGGCCGACCAGCGGACCGGCGCCGGCAATGGCGGCGAAGTGGTGGCCGAACAGCACGTGCTTGTTGGTCGGCACGTAGTCCAGGCCATCGTTGTTGATCACCGCCGGGGTGGCCCGGGTCGGATCGAGCTGCATCACCTTGTTGGCGATGAACAGGCTGTAGAAGCGATAGGCGACGAGGTACAGCGACACCGCCGCGACGACGATCCACAGGGCGTTGATGTGTTCGCCGCGGCGTAGTGCCACGGTGCCCAGACAGAATGCGCCGAGCAGCGCGAGTACCGCCCAGCCCAGTTTGGAAAACCCTTTCATGAGGTGCTCTCTCCCGGAAAGACAGTCAAAGAGTCCTGCTTGCCCACGACAGGGTCAATTGGCACAGGACGAATCTGCGGTAGTACTTTGGTCGTACGCAGGGCGTGCTGACGTGCAGCGAACATCAGGGATGGAACAATCGGTTGCGGAGCCATCCATTGGCCTACGGTCGTGTGGCGTCCATCTTCAGTGGCATCCATCCAACAGGAGTCGCCATGAGCTTTCCCGAACCGGTCCGCGTACTGCGCACCATCCGTGGCATGCCCACCTCCGACGGTGCCGGCGTGCGCCTGACCCGCGTCATCGGTGGCCCGACGCTGCCCGACCTGGATCCGTTCCTGCTGCTGGATGAGTTCGGCACCGACCGTGCCGAAGACTACATCGCAGGCTTCCCGGAGCATCCGCACCGTGGCTTCGAGACCGTCACCTACATGCTCGACGGGCGCATGCGGCATCGCGACAACCATGGCAACGAGGGCCTCCTTACTCCGGGCAGCGTGCAGTGGATGACTGCCGGCCGCGGCCTGGTGCATTCGGAGATGCCCGAGCAGGAAAGCGGGCAGATGCGCGGTTTCCAGTTGTGGGTGAACCTGCCGGCGAAGGAGAAGATGACCGAGCCGAAGTACCAGGAGTTCGCACCCGAGCGCATCCCCGTGGTGCAGCCGGATGCCGGCGTGGAAGTGAAGGTGATCGCCGGCACGGTCGACGGCACCCACGGCCCGATCGTGCAGCCGGCCACCGATCCGCTCTACCTGGACATCACGCTGGCGCCGGATCGGGCGTGGACCTATGCGTTGCCGGAAGGGCACAACGCGTTTGCCTATGTGTTCGAAGGTGCGGTGACCGTAGGTGAGCAGGACGCTGCGCGTGACGTGGCGCGCCAGGAACTGGCGGTGCTGGGCGGCGGCGAACAGCTGCACCTTTCGGCCGGCAACGAAGGCGCGCGGTTGATCCTGGTGGCTGGCCGTCCGCTGCGCGAGCCGGTGATGCGGCATGGCCCGTTCGTGATGAACACGCGGCAGGAACTGATGCAGGCCTTCGTCGATTTCCAGGAAGGCAAGTTCTGAGGCGGTGCCGGTCGCTGGCCGGCAACTGCCTGCGGTCACGGCGGATCGAGGTGCCGGCCAGCGGCCGGCACTACCCTGTGATCGGGCCGCATTGCGGGGATGCTGCCAGGCAGGCATCCCCGTCATGGTCAGCGCCCGGCGGCCACGGCCGACGGCGTCAGGCTCATGCCCTGCGCCAGCTGCTGCAGCGAGCCCAGTTCCTGCGGGCTGTCCGGATACAGTGAAATCTGCGCGTAACGCCCTTTGTCGAGCTTGACCACGCTGATCCGGCGCTCGGCATAGCCCGGCGGCTGCTGGCCACCGAGGTCGGGCTGGTACCAGTACAGTGATTCACCGCCGAAGCTGCCCTTTTCCTGGCGCAATGAGCGGTTCAGTGGAATGGACGGGTCACGTGCGCTGAGCATCAGGCTCAACACTTCACGGCCATCTCCGGTACTGGCGCGGCAGACCAGGAAGTCCGTCTGCACCAATTGCTGCCATTGCAGGCCACTGCTGGCCGGCAGCGAAGGACATTCGGTGGGAGCCTGTGCAGCGGCGGCCTGGGCCACCGCGAACAGCAGGCTCGACAACACTACAGGCGCGAACTTCATGCATCCCCCAAGGTGGTGTGTCGTTTGGCGCTGCCGGATGGGCGGGCAGCGTTGGCATCCCATCCCCGGATGCCACCCCGGCCGGCATGTGCACGGACGGTCAACTCAACCTTAACGGAACGTGAGCGATCGCACAAATCGCGGTTACAGGCGTAACCATTGCGGCCGAAGGTCGGCCGCAATGGTCCGCACCGGCCTCAGCGGTCGTTGCCGATCCACTTGTAGATGATGCCGCCGATCGCGCCGCCCAGCAGCGGGGCGACCCAGAACAGCCACAGCTGGCTGACCGCGCCGCTGCCGGCGAAGAAGGCCACCGCCGTGGAACGGGCCGGGTTCACCGAGGTGTTGGTGACCGGGATGCTGATCAGGTGGATCAGGGTCAGCGACAGGCCGATCGCCAGCGGGGCGAACCCTGCCGGTGCCTTTCCGTGGGTGGCGCCCATGATCACGATCAGGAACACGGCGGTCAGCACCACTTCGCACAGGAAGGCCGCGGCCACGCTGTAGCCGCCGGGGGACAATGCGCCGTAGCCGTTGCTGGCGAATGCACCGGCCTGGCTGCCATCAATGGCGAAGCCGCTGGCGCCCGATGCGATCTGCAGCAGGATGAAGCCGGCCAGCAGGCCGCCGGCGACCTGGGCGATGATGTACGGGATCAGGTCCTTGGTCGGGAAACGACCGCCGGCCCACAGGCCGACACTGACCGCCGGATTGAAGTGCGCGCCGGAGATATGGCCGAACGCATAGGCGCCGGTCACCACGGTCAGGCCGAAGGCGAGCGCTACGCCGAGGAAACCGATACCCAGCGGATTGCCGTCGCCCCCGAACTTGGCGGCCAGCACCGCGCTGCCGCAGCCACCCAGAACCAGCCAGAAAGTGCCGAGGAATTCGGCGGACAAGCGTTTACCCATGCTCATGTGTTGCACTCCTTTGAAAGATGTCCGAACTGTGCGGTCGGTCACATTTCAGTGACCGGCGAGTGACGATAGCGTCAACGCCGGGTGCAGGGATACACCTTCGGGTGTGTGCAACACGCGATGTTCAGTACTGGGGCAGGGGAATGAACTCCTTGTCGTCGCCCGGAATGGTGCCGAAGCGGCCGGCTTCCCAGTCGTGCTTGGCCTGCTCGATACGCTCCTTCGAGCTGGACACGAAGTTCCACCACAGGTGACGCGGGCCATCCAGCGGTTCGCCGCCAAACAGCATGGCCTTCACCGGCGTCTTCGCGCGAAGGCGGCCCACCGCACCGGCTTCCGGGATTACCAGATGCTGGGCGGGGATGTCGACGCCATCCAGCTGCGCGTCGCCTTCGAGGATGTACAGCGCGCGCTCGCGGTGGCCATTGTCGATATCGATTTCCGCATCCGGGTCGAGATCGATGGCCACGTTGAGGGTGTCGGCGAACACCTTCACCGGCGATTCCTCGCCATAGGCGCGGCCGGCGATCACCCGCACCCAGGCACCATTGCGGCGCTGCTCGGGCAGGGTGGCCGCGGCATGGTGGTAGAACGCCGGTTCGATTTCCTCATGCGATTTCGGCAGTGCCACCCAGGTCTGCATGCCGTGGATCGGGTTGTCATGGTCGCGGTCCGGTTGCGGCGTGCGCTCGGAATGGGCGATGCCGCGGCCGGCGGTCATCCAGTTGACGTCACCGGGACGGATCACCTGGTCCGACCCCAGCGTGTCGCGGTGGCCGATCGCGCCCGACCACAGATAGGTGACGGTGGCCAGGCCGATATGCGGATGCGGGCGCACGTCGATGGCGGTGCCGGGATGCATGAGTGCCGGGCCCATCTGGTCGACGAACACGAACGAGCCGATGCTGCGCGCCTGCAGGGTGGGGACGGCGCGACGGACTTCGAGTCCGCCGATGTCGTGCACGCGCGGGGCGATGATGGTGGTCATGCGGGCGTTCTCGCTGGCAGGGATCAGGTGGTCAGCATCGCATGCGGCTGTGACGGGGACATGCCCCGTATGGGTAACAGGTTGTTCCAGCCAACGGCGCAGCCCCTCGTGGCTGTGGGTTGGTCGCTGAAGGCAGAAGCAGAAGCCGCGCTTGGCCGGGCGGGTGGGTGGCGCAGGGGCCGCTGCAAGTACGTCCATGTAAGCTCGGTCGCCGCATCCATGCGGCTCACGCCCCTGCGCCACCCAACCGCCCGGCCTCTGACAGTTTCCGTGTGCATCCAGCCACGGAGAAGAAAAAAGAAAATCAAAGTCAAAATCAAACGCCGGTCGCTTCGCTCCTGGTGGCGACCAAGGTCGCCACCCACCAGTTCGCAGTAGCCATCAACCAGATTCGCAGTTCACCAACCGTCACCGGGAAACTGTCAGGGGTGGGGCGGTGTGGGCAGGCAGGACCGTTGGCGCCATGGATGGCGCCATCGAGCCCCCATGGATGGGTTTACGGCGTGTCCTGCCTGCCCACACCGCCCCGCCCAACAAACAGAAAAGCCAGAGCCGGCTGTTGCTCCAGCTCTGGCTCTGGCTGTTGATCCAGCGGGTGCCGGGCCGCAGGCCCGGCCGATCAACTCACACCACCGGTTCGCGCAGGGCCGGGTTGTCCCAGCCCGGGCGCGGTGCGAAACGGTCGCCGTGGCGCTGCTGCAGCGCCTTCAACCGCTCGACGATCGCATCGGCACCCACCGCACGGATGTGCTGGATCGGACCACCGCGGAACGGTGCAAAACCAGTACCGAAGATCACGCCGGCATCCAGCAGGTCCGCATCCGCCACCACGCCTTCGTGCAGGCAGGCCACTGCCTCGTTCAACAGCGGCAGGATCAGGCGGTCCTCCAGATCGGCCGGGGCCTGGTAGTCGCTGGCCACGTCCGGCTTCTTCGGCTTGCCGTTTTCCCAGGTGTAGATGCCCTGGCCATCCTTCTTGCCGCGCTTGTCCGGTTCCACCGTCTGCAGCGCGGCCGGAATCTGCAGGCCCAGGAACGGGGCCAGTTCGCGGCCGACGCCGGCGGCCACATCCAGGCCCACGGTATCGATCAGTTCGATCGGGCCCATCGGCATGCCGAACTTCACTGCGGCCTTGTCGATCACCGGGCCCGGAATGCCCTCGGCATACGCGGTGGCGGCTTCCAGCATGTACGGGAACAGCACGCGGTTGACCAGGAAGCCCGGGCTTCCGGCCACCGGCACCGGGAACTTGCCCAGTGCCTTGCAGAACGCGGCCAGGCGACGCTCGGTCTCAGGCGCCATGCCGTCGTGGTGGATGATTTCCACCAGCGGCATCTGCGCCACCGGGTTGAAGTAGTGCAGGCCGGCGAACTGCGCCGGGCGCTGGATGTGGTCGCGCAGCTCCACCAGTGGAATCGACGAGGTGTTGGTGGTCAGCAGCGCGTCCAGCTTCATCTTCGGTTCCAGCGTCTGGTACAGCGCACGCTTGGCCTCCGGGTTCTCGATGATCGCTTCGATGACCAGGTCGGCCTCGGCCACGCCGTTGCCTTCCAGGTCGGCACGCAGGCGCGCGGCCACCGCAGGACGCTTGCTCTCATCGCGTACCTTCTTGGCGAACAGGGCCTGCGCGCGCTCCATGGCCGGGTCGATGAAGCGCTGCTCGCGGTCCTGCAGGGTCACGTCGAAGCCCTTGTAGGCGGCCCACGCGGCGATATCACCGCCCATCACGCCGGCGCCGACCACGTGCACGTGGCGGATGCCGGAATCACCACTGCCGAGGCCCTTCAGGCGCTCGGTCAGGAAGAAGATGCGGATCAGGTTGCGCGCGGTCGGCGTGCTGGCCAGCTTCACCACGGCGCGGCGTTCGGCATCCAGGCGCGCCTGGATCGGCTTGCCGCCGCTGCGCTGCCAGGTGCTGATCAGCGCGTAGGGCGCCGGATACTGGTCCTTCTTGGCCTTGCGTGCGACCTGCTTGACCATCTGCGGCGCCAGCAGCCTGCGGGCCAGCCAGGTGTTGGTGGCCCAGGCCGTCGCGCGCTGCTTGAACGGGCGGGTGGTGCCGGACAGCGCCAGCGCGACGGCGGTGTCGAGTACCACCGCCGGTGCCACCACCTTGTCGACCAGGCCGATCCCACGCGCGGCCGAGGCTGACAGGGTGCGGCCGGTCAGCATCATGTCCATCGCCGCCGGTGCGCCGACCAGCTGCGGCAGGCGCGCGCTGCCACCCCAGCCCGGGAATATGCCCAGTTGGGTCTCCGGCAGGCCGATGCGGGTGCTGCTGTCATTGGAGGCCACGCGGTAGCGGCAGGCCAGCGCCAGCTCGGTACCGCCGCCCAGGCAGTGGCCGTGGATGGCTGCCACGGTCGGGCAGGGCAGTTCAGCCAGCTTCTGGTAGGTGGCCTGGCCGCGACGGATGGCGTCGTTGACGGTGCCGCGGCGGTCGAACTCCTGGAACTCCTTCAGGTCCGCACCAGCGATGAAGCCGGCCTTCTTCAGCGACTGGATCACCACGCCCTTGGGCGGGTCCAGCGCAATGCGCTCGAGCAGGTCGCCCAGTTCCAGCAGCACGTCCTGCGACATGGCGTTGACGCTGCTGTCCTGACGATCCAGGGAGAGAACCACCACGCCGTCGTCGCGGATCTCGGGGTGCCAGTGGCTGAAGCGGAGACCATCGAAGCCTGAGAGCATGGACGTTCCATCCGGTTGTGTATGGAGAAGCGGCTATGATCCAGAGGTTGTTTCCCCCGCGTCAAATCCCAATAGCAGGGGAGTGGCGCCCCCGGATCCATGGCCGTGGACCGGGACGCTAACGGAACGGTGGTTAAAAGCTGGTGCGGCGCCGGGTGATCGGCGACTGAACTTTTCCCGGGATTGGCAGTCTCATTGCCCGACGTCGGTTGGGCTGACAGGAGTGCGGCCCCTCATGGCCGATGTTGATACACCTCAGGAGCTGGATCTGGAACTGGTCCGGCGCGTGCAGCACGGCGAGAGCGCCGCGTTCGATGTCCTGGTGCGCAAGTACCAGCATCGCGTGGTGGCCCTGGTCGGTCGCTACATCGCCGACTGGAGCGAATGTCAGGACGTCGCCCAGGACACTTTCATCCGTGCGTACCGCGCGATCGGGAGTTTCCGTGGCGACGCCCAGTTCTCAACCTGGTTGCATCGAATCGCCGTGAATACCGCCAAAAACTACCTGGCTTCACACAATCGACGGCCGCCGACCGATGACATCGACATCGGTGACGCCGAACAGTTCGACAGCGGGACGCGCCTGCGCGACACCGATACGCCCGAACGCGAGTTGATGCGCCAGGAGCTGGAACAGACGGTGATGAAGGCCGTCAACGCGCTTCCGGAAGAACTCCGGCTGGCGATCACCCTGCGCGAGGTGGAAGGCCTGAGCTACGAGGATATCGCGCAGAAAATGGGGTGCCCGATCGGCACCGTGCGTTCACGGATCTTCCGGGCGCGCGAGGCGATCGACACCGAACTCCGGCCGCTGTTGGACATCGGCAGCGCCACCCGTGAGAAGAGCCGCGTATGACCAGTAATCCGTTCAACGAATCGCAGAATCACCATTCGCCCGCCGGGCAGCGCCTGGACCAGCGCCACCGCGAACAGCTGTCGGCCCTGGTCGATGGCGAGCTGGGTGCCGATGAGGCCCGCTTCCTGCTGCGTCGCATGGAACACGATCCCGAACTGGCGGGTTGCCAGGAACGCTGGCAGCTGCTGGGCGATGTGATGCGCGGGCAGGCCTCGGCGCTGGCGCCGGCCGGCTTCAGCGCGACCGTGGCCGCTGCCATTGCCGCCGAACCGGCGCCACGGGCCGAGCCGCGTCGCCAGGTGCGCCGTACCGGCTGGCGAGCGTGGGGCGGTGGCGCTGCACTGGCCGCCTCGGTGGCAGCCGTGGCCCTGTTCATGGGCGGCGAGAAGCTGCAGGACGCCACGCCGGGCGAGCCGTTGGCACCGCAGGTGATCGCCAGCCAGGCCGAGCTTGCGCCGGCCCCGGGCAACCCGGCCCCGGTGACCGAAGCCTCGGTGGATACTGCGGCGATGGCCGTGGCGGCGGCGCCTGCCGTGGCGATGGCCGCTGCCAGCCGCCGCCAGGACACCCGCCGTGCCAGCGCGACCCGCAGCCAGCAGGCTGCGCGAGCCGCCCAGCGCGACGATGTTCCGCAGCGTGCGGTGGCCGCCGCGCAGGCGCCGTTGACCCCGACCGTGCCGGCCAACACGGGCCGCAACCTGCCATTCGGTGAGGTCGGCGGGCTGCAGGCACGACCGTGGCCGCGCTCCAGCCTGGCACCTGCCGCCGCCGGCGCGCTCAATGCCAGCTTCCCGGCCCACGCCGGTGGCGCCGCGTTCTACCCGTTCGAGCCGCGCCTGCAGGACGACCTGCCGGTGCCGCCGCGTCCGCGCGACTGAGCCGGGCGCTTTCACGCCCCGCCGCCGGCGGGGCCCGTATTCCTCTTTCCATCCGATCCGGAGGTTGCCGTCCGATGACTCCCCGATTCCGCACGCAGGCCATTGGCCTGCTGGCCCTGACCCTGCCGCTGATGGCCTGCGCGCAGGCCCCGGCCCCGGCCGCGCAGACCGAGGCCTCTCCGGCCGCCGCACCGCGGGCGCCGGCACAGCCGCTGGTCAGTGGATTGCCCGACTTCACCCACCTGGTCGAACAGGTCGGCCCGGGCGTGGTCAACGTCGACACCACCATCGTGCGCAACAACCGGCAGGCCTCGCGAGGCCCGATGGGGGGCGACGATGACATGCCTGAATTCTTCCGCCGCTTCTTCGGCCCGGACTTCCCGATGCCGGGGCAGGGCCCGGGTGGCCAGGACGGTGGTCCCAGCATCAAGGGCCGCGGCATGGGCTCGGGCTTCATCATTTCACCCGACGGCTACGTGCTGACCAATTACCACGTGGTGGCCGATGCCAGCGAGGTGAAGGTCAAGCTGGGTGACAGCCGCGAGTTCAAGGCCAAGGTGGTGGGCAGCGACCAGCAGTACGACGTAGCCCTGCTGAAGATCGAAGGCAAGAACCTGCCGACCGTGCGCGTGGGTGATTCCAACACGCTGAAGCCGGGCCAGTGGGTCGTCGCGATCGGCTCGCCGTTCGGTCTCGACCATTCGGTCACCGCCGGTATCGTCAGCGCGCTGGGTCGCAGCACCGGCGGTGCAGACCAGCGCTACGTGCCGTTCATCCAGACCGATGTGGCGATCAACCAGGGCAACTCCGGCGGTCCGTTGCTGAACACCCGGGGCGAAGTGGTCGGCATCAACTCGCAGATATTCTCCGCCTCGGGCGGCTACATGGGCATCAGCTTCGCGATCCCGATCGACCTGGCGATGAGTGCGGTTGAACAGATCAAGAAGAGCGGCAAGGTCACCCGTGGCCAGCTCGGCGCGGTGGTCGAACCGATCGATTCGCTGAAGGCACAGGGCCTGGGGCTGCCGGACAGCCGTGGTGCGCTGGTCAACCAGATCGTGCCCGGCAGTGCTGCCGAGAAAGCCGGGGTGCAGATCGGCGACGTGGTCCGCTCGGTCAATGGCAGCCCGGTCAACAGCTGGTCCGACCTGCCGCCGCTGATCGGCGCGATGGCACCGGGCAGCCGGGTCACTCTGGGCGTGATCCGCGACGGCAAGCCGCGTGACCTCAGCGCCACGCTGACCGCACTGAGCGACGACGGTCAGGGCAATGCCCGCGCGGCGGCTGCGGCCAAGCCCGATGCGGCACCGCAGGCCGGCGCCAATGCCCTGCTGGGCCTGGATGTCAGCGACCTGACCGCACCGCAGCGCAAGCAGTTCGGCCTGGATGGCAACGAGGGCGTGCGCATCACCGGGGTCAAGGGCCAGGCGGCGCGGGATGCCGGACTGTCTCCGGGCATGGTGATCCTGCAGGTCGGCCGCACCCCGGTCGGCAGCGTGGATGGCCTGAACCGCGCGCTGTCCAGCTACAAGAAGGACGATGTGGTGATGCTGCTGGTGCGTACCGGCAACGGCAACAGCGCGTTCGTGGCGGTGAAGGCCGGCCAGTAAGGCCCGCCCGGGCCGTCCTGTCGGCCCCGCCGTGTTCCCCGAAGCCCCGCTCTGGCGGGGCTTCGGCCGTTCCGGGCCCGGGCCGATGAGGCCATTTTCGCGGCGGGGCGCCGGGCGTGCGATAATCGACCGTTACCCTGACGACGCCGCGCGCCGCCGCCACCTATGTCTTCTGATTCGATGCGGAACATCCGCAACTTCTCCATCATCGCCCATGTCGACCACGGCAAGTCCACGCTGGCCGACCGCATCATCCAGCTCTGTGGTGGCCTGCAGGCCCGCGAGATGGAAGCGCAGGTGCTCGACTCCAACCCGATCGAGCGCGAGCGTGGCATCACGATCAAGGCGCAGTCGGTGTCGCTGCCGTACCTGGCCAAGGACGGGCAGACCTACCACCTGAACTTCATCGACACCCCCGGCCACGTCGACTTCTCCTATGAAGTCAGCCGCTCGCTGGCCGCCTGCGAAGGCGCGCTGCTGGTGGTCGATGCCGCCCAGGGCGTGGAAGCGCAGTCGGTGGCCAACTGCTACACCGCCGTGGAGCAGGGCCTGGAAGTGGTGCCGGTGATCAACAAGATCGACCTGCCGACCGCGGACATCGAGCGCGCCAAGGCCGAGATCGAGGCCGTGATCGGCATCGATGCCTCCGACGCCGTGCCGGTCAGCGCCAAGACCGGGCTGAACGTGCAGGACGTGCTGGAAGCGATCGTGCATCGCATCCCGCCGCCGAAGCCGCGCGACACCGAGAAGCTGCAGGCGCTGATCATCGACTCCTGGTTCGACAATTACCTGGGCGTGGTCTCGCTGGTGCGCGTGATGCAGGGCGAGATCAAGGCCGGTGACAAGCTGCAGGTGATGTCCACCGGCCGCAACCACCAGGTCGACAACGTCGGTGTGTTCACCCCGAAGCGCAAGGTGCTGCCGGCGCTGAAGGCTGGCGAAGTGGGCTGGGTCACTGCCAGCATCAAGGACGTGCACGGTGCGCCGGTCGGCGACACCCTGACCCTGGCCGGCGACCCGGCGCCGAAGCCGCTGCCGGGTTTCCAGGAAATGCAGCCGCGCGTGTTCGCCGGCCTGTTCCCGGTCGACGCCGAGGACTACCCGGACCTGCGCGAAGCGCTGGACAAGCTGCGCCTGAACGATGCCGCGCTGCGTTTCGAGCCGGAAAGCTCCGAGGCGATGGGCTTCGGCTTCCGCTGCGGCTTCCTCGGCATGCTGCACATGGAAATCGTGCAGGAGCGCCTGGAGCGCGAATACAACCTGGACCTGATCAGCACCGCGCCGACGGTGGTGTATGAAGTCCTGAAGACCGATGGCTCGATCATCAACATGGACAACCCGGCCAAGCTGCCGCCGGTGAACCAGGTCGAGGAGATCCGCGAGCCGATCATCCGTGCCAACGTACTCACCCCCGAGGAGTACATCGGCAACATCATCAAACTGTGCGAAGAGAAGCGCGGCAGCCAGATCGGCATCAACTACCTGGGCAGCCAGGTGCAGATCAGCTACGAGCTGCCGATGGCGGAAGTGGTGCTGGACTTCTTCGACAAGCTGAAGTCGGTCAGCCGCGGCTATGCCTCGCTGGACTACCACTTCGTGCGCTTCGACGCGGGCCCGTTCGTGCGCGTGGACGTGCTGATCAACGGCGACAAGGTCGATGCGCTGTCGCTGATCGTGCACCGCAGCCATGCCGACCGCCGCGGCCGCGAGCTGTGCGAGAAGATGAAGGACCTGATCCCGCGCCAGATGTTCGACGTGGCCATCCAGGCCGCCGTCGGCTCGCAGATCATCGCCCGTACCACGGTCAAGGCCATGCGCAAGAACGTGCTGGCCAAGTGCTATGGTGGCGACGTTTCGCGCAAGAAGAAGCTTCTGGAAAAGCAGAAGGAAGGCAAGAAGCGCATGAAGCAGGTCGGACGCGTGGAGATTCCGCAGGAAGCGTTCCTGGCCGTCCTGCAGATGGACAACAAGTAAGCCCGCACCGGCCCCGCGGGGCCGGTCGTCTGGTGACGTTGCAAAGGACCCTGAATGAAACTGTTTGAGATCCTCCTGGTCGTGCTGACCCTGGCCTCGGGCCTGATCCTGCTCGCGGACAAGCTGTATCTCGCCAAGCGTCGCGCCCAGCGCGCGGGCCTGCTCGATTCCGAGCCGGTGCTGGTGGATTACTCGCGTGCGTTCTTCCCGGTGCTGGCGATCGTGCTGATCGTGCGCAGTTTCATCGCCGAGCCGTACAAGATCCCGTCCAGCTCGATGATGCCGAACCTGCTGATCGGCGATTTCATCCTGGTCAACAAGTTCTCCTACGGCCTGCGCCTGCCGATCAGCAACACCAAGATCGTGCCGTTCGGCGAGCCATCGCGTGGCGACGTGGTGGTGTTCCACTTCCCCGGCCACAGCGACAACGACCCGGCCAAGGGCGAGAACTTCATCAAGCGCGTGATCGGCGTGCCGGGCGACACCGTGGTCTTCGAAGGCGACGGCGTGATCCTCAACGGTGAGCCGCTGAAGTACGACAACAAGGGTATCTACGCCGGCCACAAGGGCCAGGGCGAGGGCGCAAACCTGCTGGTCGAGCACCTGCCGGGCCGTACCCACACCGTGCTGGAGACCGATTACCCGCGTGGCCAGGGTCAATGGACCGTGCCGGCCGGCAAGTACCTGGTGATGGGCGACAACCGCGACAACAGCGACGACGGCCGTTTCTGGGGCCTGCTGCCGGAAGAGAACCTGCGCGGCAAGGCGTTCCTGATCTGGCTGAACTGCCAGGGCTGGTTCTGCAAGGATGGCTTCGAGCCGTCGCGGATCGGTTCGAGCATCAACTGATCGGGCATCAACTGAGCACTTTCACATCCAACGCGTATCTGGGGAGAACGCAATGAAGACGATGAACACGCAGCGCGGCATGACCCTGACCTCGTTCCTGACGGTCCTGATCGTGGTCGGGTTCTTCCTCTACATCGGCATGAAGCTGTTCCCGATGTACCAGGAGTACTACGCCGTGCGCTCGGCGATGAAGAGCCTGGCCAACGAGCCGGGCGTAGGCAGCATGGAGCCCTCACGGATCCAGGATCTGTTCTTCAAGCGCCTGTACATCAACTACTCGGAAAATGTGAAGCCGGCCAACGTGAAGTTCGATCGTCGCGACAATGGCTGGACCCTCAAGGTCAACTACGAAGTGCGTCGCCCGCTGATCGGCAACCTCGATGTGGTTGGCAAATTCGATTCTTCCCAGGACCTGACACGAAGCGGTGCCCAGTAAATTCATCCAACGTGGCGACCTGATCGGTCATCCTTTCCGCGATCCGGCCCTGCTCAAGCAGGCGCTGACCCATCGCAGTGCCGGCGCGCCGCACAACGAGCGCCTGGAGTTCCTCGGCGACAGCATCGTCAACATGATGGCGGCCGAGGCGTTGTACCGGCGCTGGCCCAAGGCTGACGAAGGGGCGATGACCCGTGCCCGTGCCGAGCTGGTGCGTGAAGGCGCGCTGGCGGTGATCGGGCGCACCCTGGAACTGGGCGAGCGGCTGACCCTGGGCCCGGGCGAAATGAAGTCCGGCGGTCATCGTCGCGACTCGATCCTGGCCGACGCGGTGGAAGCCGTGGTGGCCGCGATCTACCTGGATGCCGGCTTCGAGGCCTGCCGGGCGGTGGTACTGCCCTGGTTCAGCGCTTCGATCGAGGCACTGCCGGCCTCCGGCCGGCCCGAGAAGGACCCCAAGACCCGCCTGCAGGAATGGCTGCAGGCCCGACAGAAGGCGTTGCCGCAGTATGAACTGGTGTCAGAATCCGGTGACGACCATGCCAAACACTTCCGGGTACGCTGCATCGTAGCCGACCCGGCCGCCAGCACCGAGGGCGAAGGCGCCTCGCGGCGGCTTGCCGAACAACAGGCGGCTGCGGCCGTCCTAGAACAACTGGATTCCAAGTGAGCGAACAAACTCCCCATCATTGCGGCAGCGTGGCCGTCATCGGCCGCCCGAACGTGGGCAAATCGACCCTGACCAATGCCCTGGTCGGCGCCAAGGTCAGCATCGTTTCCAACCGCCCGCAGACCACGCGCCATCGCCTGCTGGGCATCGCCACTTATCCGGAAGGCCAGCTGGTGCTGGTCGACACCCCCGGCCTGCACAAGGTGCAGAAGCGGGCGATGAACCGGGTGATGAACCGCGCCGCGCGCGGTTCGCTGGAAGGCGTCGATGCCGGCCTGCTGGTGATCGAAGCCGGGCGCTGGGACGAAGAGGACAGCCTGGCCTTCAACGTGCTGCGCGACGCCGGCATCCCGGTGGTGCTGGTGGTCAACAAGATCGACCGCCTGAAGGAAAAGGGCGCGCTGCTGCCGTTCCTGCAGCAGGTGACCGAAGGCCGCGATTTCGCCGCCGTGCACCCGATCTCGGCGCAGAAGCGCAACGGCCTGGAAGCGCTGGTGCGTGACGTGCTCAAGCTGCTGCCGGAAGCCCCGCCGATGTTCGGCGAGGACGAGATCACCGACCGCAGCCAGCGTTTCCTGGCCGGTGAACTGGTGCGCGAGCAGCTGATGCGCCAGCTCGGCGAGGAACTGCCGTACGCCACCACGGTGGAGATCGAGCGCTTCACCGAGGACGGCAACCTGCTGCGCATCGGTGCGGTGATCTGGGTCGAGCGCGAAGGCCAGAAGGCGATCGTGATCGGCAAGGGCGGCACCCGCCTGAAGGAAATCGGGGCCAAGTCGCGCCTGCAGATGGAGCGTCTGTTCGGCGCCAAGGTGTTCCTCGAGACCTGGGTACGCGTGCGTGAAGGCTGGTCCGACGACGAGGCCGCACTGAAGGCCTTCGGTTACGAGTAACCCGGAACGGTCGCTTCGATGCTGATCGAGGACGACACCGGCTTCGTGCTGCATGCACGGGCCTATCGCGAGACCAGCCTGCTGGTCGAAGTGTTGAGCGCGCAGCATGGCCGTATCGGCCTGCTCGCGCGCGGCGTGTCCACTGCCAAGGGCCAGGTGCTGCGCGCCGCCCTGCAACCGCTGCAGTGGATCCGCTTCAGTGCCCAGCAACGTGGCGAGCTTGCCCAGCTGCGCGGCGCCGAGGCACTGGACGCGGCCCCGCGCCTGGTCGGCCAGGCGATGCTGGCCGGCTTCTACCTGAGTGAGCTGACCCTGCGCCTGGCCCCGCGCCAGGACCCGCTGCCGGAGCTTTACCTGGCCTACGGCGAGGCACGCGCGCGGCTGGGAGTGGGGGCGGGCCTGGCCTGGACCCTGCGCCGGTTTGAACGCGAGCTGCTGTCCGCGCTGGGCCTGGGTTTCGATCTGGACAGCGCCAGCGACGGCCAGCCGATCGACCCGGCCGCGCGCTACGAACTGGACCCACAGGAAGGCGCGCAGCGCCTGCTCAGCGAGCGCGGTGGGGAACGCCGGGCGGCCGCGACGGGTTCTGCGCTGCTGGCGCTGGCCGCCGACGAAGAGCCCGATGCCGCCGACCTGGCCAGCCTGCGCCTGCCGATGCGGCGGGTGTTGGCCCATCACCTGGGGCCGCGCGGCCTGAAGTCCTGGGAAATGCTCGAGCAGCTCGCGCCCCGCAGGTAGGGGGGGCTTCGGCAGGGCTTGCAGCCCTGCACCCGCCGAATCAACGTCAACGTCAATTGCAAAAGCTGGCTATCCGTGGGTAGGCGGGGTGGGTCCGGTTGCGGGGGCCGCTGCAAGTACGTCCCTGTAAGCTCGGTCGCCGCATCCATGCGGCTCACGCCCCCGCAACCGGACCCACCCCGCCTTCGACAGTTTCTCGCGAGCTGTCGGAACGGCACTCTGCTCTGGTGGGTGTCGACCTTGGTCGACACAGTAGAGCCACGCCATGCGTGGATGCGTTTCGATTTCAATTCGAAATATTTGATTCCGATTGAGATTCATCCACGCATGGCGTGGATCTACCAGCCGTCACCGGGAATCTGTCGGGGGTGGGCCGATGTGGGTTGGCAGGACCGTTGGCGCCATGGATGGCGCCATCGAGCCCCCAGGGACGGGTTTACGGTGTGTCCTGCCAATCCACACCGCCCCGCCCAACAAGCAGAAAGCCAGAGCCGATCTGGCTCTGGCCCTTGGTGTTGCTCCGGCTTGAAAGCCTCGGCAGGTGCAGGGCGCAGCCCTGCCGAACACCCCTCAATGCAGCAGGGCAGCCACCGCGTCGCGGAACCCCGCTTGGGCCTGCCCGGACTCCGGCGCATGATGCAACTGGCGCACCGCACGGGCCAAACGTGCCGCGCCCACGAAGCCGCAGCTTGCCTGCAACCGGTGCAATTGGCTGCGCAGCTGCCGCTCGTCGTGCTGGTCCACCGCCTGCTCGACCGCATCGCGTACGCCCGGCAGCTCGGCCAAGAACAGCTCGCGCAGGGCGATCAGGTGGTTGCGCTGGCCATTGAGCGCGGCCAATGCCGCAGTCTCGTCCCAGTCCTGCACCTGCAGCTCGACCGCCGCTGGCGCCTGTGCCATGACGATCCCCGCCGGGCTGTTCACCAGCGCGCGGCGCACGGCCTTCAGCAGCTGGTCGCGGCCGAGGGGTTTGACCAGGGTGTCGCTGAACCCGGCTTCGCGCAGCCGGGCATGAATGGAGGTGTCGCCGTCGGCGGTATGCGCCAACGCGGGAGTATCAGGGTGTGAACGGCGCAGTTGGCGCAGCAGCTGCGCGCCATTGCCGTCGGGTAGGTTGACGTCGATCAGCCACAGGTCATGCGCGCCGGGCTCCGCGCTCGCCAGCGCACTGGCCAGGGAATCTGCGGTATCCACGTCCGCCGGTAACGTTTCCAACGCCGCCTTGAAAAAACCGCGGCTGATGATGTCGTCCTCGACAAGCAGGAAGCGAGGCCGGCTGGCCCGCGGGGTCATCTGCATCAGGGCTGCCTCCATGTCAGCTGGCCCAATCATCAAGCACAGCGGCGGCGGGCGCAAGCGGGTCCCGATCCTGCCAGTCAGGATCTGCGACAATACGCCCCCATTTTTGCCCGCAGCCTGTTGCCACGTGGCCCGATCCCGCTCCCGCATCGACCGTACCCCGTTCCAGACCGAGATCCTCGACCTCAGCCATGATGGTCGCGGCGTCGCCCGCCGTGAAGGTGAAGGCGGCAAGGTCACCTTCATCAGCGGCGCCCTGCCGGGTGAGGTGGTCATGGCGGAACAGACCGCCCGCAGCCGACATTTCGACGAGGCACGCACGGTGGAGGTGCTGCAGGCCTCGCCGCAGCGCGTGACTCCGAAGTGTCCGCACTTCGGTACCTGCGCTGGCTGCGTGCTGCAGCACCTGGACGAAGACCAGCAGATTGTCGCCAAGCAGCGCGTGCTGATGGACAACCTGGAGCGGATCGGCCACGTGAAGCCGGGCACCGTGCTGGCGCCGCTGGTCGGCGAGAGCTGGGGTTACCGCCGCAAGGGCCGCTTCTCGGTGCGCCGGGTCGAGAAGAAGGACAAGACCCTGGTCGGCTTCCGTGAACAGGATCCGCGCTTCGTCGCCGACCTCAGCCAGTGCCTGACCGTGATCCCCGAGATCGGCACCAAGGTCGAGGCGCTGTCCACCTTCATCGAGTCGCTCGATGGCAAGCGTGACATTCCGCAGATCGAATTCATTGCCGGTGACCAGGCCGTGGTCCTGACCGTGCGCCATCTGCAGCCGCTGAGTGATGCCGACCGTGCGGCCTGGGCCGATTTCGGCCAGCAGCATGGCTTCGTGATCTACCTGCAGTCCGGTGGCGTGGACACCGTGCAGCCGCTGGACGGGCAGGGCGTGCCGCTGTCGTTCCGGCTGGCGCCGTGGGACGTCGAGCTGGCGTTCCGCCCGCTGGACTTCATCCAGGTCAACGCCAAGCTCAACGAGAAGATGATTGCCCACGCCCTGGACCTGCTTGAGCCGGGTGAGGACGAGCGTGTGCTGGATCTGTTCTGCGGCCTGGGCAATTTCACCCTGCCGCTGGCCCGCCGTGTGCGCGAAGTGGTCGGCGTGGAAGGTGATGCCGGCCTTGTCGCGCGTGCCCGTGAGAATGCCGAGCGCAATGGCCTGGCCAATGCCCAGTTCTTCAGTGCCGACCTGACCCAGGACCAGCGCAGCACCGCGTGGATGCGCCAGGGCTTCGACAAGCTGCTGCTGGACCCGCCGCGCTCGGGCGCGATCGAGGTGCTGCAGCAGCTGCCGCTGAAGCAGTTCAAGCGCATCGTCTATGTCAGCTGCCACCCGGGCTCGCTGGCGCGCGATGCCGGCTATCTGGTCAATGAGCAGGGCTTCACCCTGGTCAGCGCCGGTGCGATGGACATGTTCCCGCACACCGCGCACGTGGAAAGCATCGCGGTGTTCGAGAAGCGCTGAGCGTCTGTCATCACCCATGGCGCATAATCGCGCCATGGGCATTGAAATCGAACGCAAATTCCTGGTCATCAACGATGGCTGGCGATCCGCTGCGCACCGGGTGATCCCGATGGCGCAGGGCTACATCAACGACATGGGCGCGCTGGATCGCGGCACCCAGAACGCCTCGGTGCGCGTGCGTATCGAGGGCGACCATGCGGCGCTGAACCTGAAGTCGCGCACCATCGGCCACACCCGGCAGGAATTCGATTACCCGATTCCGGTGGAGGACGCGCGCGCGCTGCTGGCGCTGTGCGTGGGTGGCCTGATCGACAAGCGCCGCCATCTGGTCGAGCACGCCGGCCTGACCTGGGAAGTGGACGAGTTCCTCGGCGACAACGCCGGCCTGATCGTGGCCGAAGTCGAACTGGACAGCGCCGACCAGGCGATCGACCTGCCAGACTGGGCCGGCGCGGAAGTCACCGACGACGCCCGCTACTACAACGTCGCCTTGGCCAGTCACCCCTATTCACAGTGGTGAAATTCCAAAAAGGGGACGGAGGGGATTAAGTCGTCTTTACCCCGCCTGTGCTGAAAACGACTTAATCCCCTCCGTCCCCTTTTATCGTGGGGGAGGGGCCCCATGTCGTGTGGATGAGAATCGACATCTACTCCGACGTGGTCTGCCCCTGGTGCTGGATCGGCAAGCATCGTTTCCAGCAGGGTGTGCAGTTGCTGGGCGCCAATGCGCCTGAACTCGATATCCACTGGCAGCCGTTCCAGCTGGACCCGGACGCGGACGACACCCCGGTGCCGCTGCGCGAGGCTTATGTGCGCAAGTTCGGTGGCGTCGAGCGCACCGAGCAGATCCTCGGCCAGACCCAGACCACGGCGCGTGCGGAAGGCCTGCCGATGGACTTCAGCCGGGGCCAGGTGCGGGTGACCACGCTGCCGGCGCACCGGGTGCTGTGGCTGGCCGGCCAGCACGGCGTGCAGGACGCGGTCGGGGAGGCGCTGTTCCGCGCCCACTTCGAGCACGGCCAGAACCTGGCGGACCCCTCGGTGCTGATCAAGGCGGGCGTGACGGGGGGCCTCGACGCAGGCGAAATCACCCAGATGCTGGCCTCCGACCGCGGCCTGGCCGAGGTTGAAGCCAAGCTGGCGCAGGCCCACGCATTGGGCGTTTCTTCGGTGCCGACCTTCGTCATCGATGGGAAGTGGGCCATTTCCGGGGCGCAGCCCCCCGAGGCCTTCGCCAACGCCCTGCGCCAGATCGCGGCCGAACAGGGCGCGCCTGCGGCCCCGGCTGACGGAGACGAGGCCTGCGGCCCGGACGGCTGCAAGGTCTGATCGCACCCGAAAAGGGGACGGAGGGGATTAAGCCGCAATCGGCCCCGTGGGCTGGATACGTCTTAATCCCCTCCGTCCCCTTTTTCTGACCACTGCGCCTGTCGGCCGGTTCTGCGACAATGCGGCACTGCGCCATGCGGGCGCGCGTTGTGGAGATCGACCATGCTGCTGATCGGCGTTGCCGGCACTGAACTGACTGCCCAGGAACGTGACTGGCTGCAGCACGATGCCGTGGCCGGGGTGGTGCTGTTCAAGCGCAACTTCGCTTCGCGCCAGCAGGTAACCGATCTGAGCGCGGCGATCCGCGCCGCCGCGCCGCGCCCGCAGCTGATCTGCGTGGACCAGGAAGGCGGTCGCGTGCAGCGTTTCCGCGAGGGCTACAGCGAGCTGCCGCCGCTGCAGGACATCGGGGCGCTGTACGCCACCGATCCGCAGCAGGCGCTGACGCTGGCCGAGCAGCACGCCTGGCTGATGGCCAGCGAAGTGCGCGCCAGTGGCCTGGACCTGAGCTTCGCGCCGGTGGTCGACCTTGGCCGTGGCAACCGCGCCATCGGCAACCGCGCCTTCAGTGAAGACCCGCAGGTGGTGGCCGCGTTCACCGCCGCCTACGTGCGCGGCATGCATGCGGTCGGCATGGCTGCCACGCTCAAGCATTTCCCCGGCCATGGCACAGTGCTGGAAGATACCCACGTGGATACCGCGATCGACCCGCGTGCGCTGGACGAGCTGCGCGCGCAGGACCTGGTTCCGTTCCAGGCCGGCATCGCCGCCGGTGCCGACGCGGTGATGATGGCGCACGTGATCTATCCACAAGTGGCACCGGAACCGGCCGGCTATTCGCCGCGCTGGATCCAGGACATCCTGCGCGGCGAGCTCGGGTTCCGCGGCGTGGTGTTCTCCGATGACATCGGCATGGCTGCCTCGCACAGTGCGGGCGGCGTGCCGGCGCGCGTGCACGCGCATCTGGATGCCGGCTGCGACGTGGTGCTGGTCTGCCACCCGGAACTGGTCGATGAAGCCCTGCACGCGGTGCAGGGACGCTCCCTCAATACTGCTGCGCTGCTGGGCCTGCTGGGCCGCGGCGCGCTCGGCTGGGACGGCCTGCTGGCCGATGCCCGCCATGGCGACACCCAATCCCGTCTGCTTGAAACCCTTGGAAGAACCGTCTGATGCCCAACCTCACCATTTCCCAGGCCCTGGCCCAGGCTGACCTGCTGGTCGACCGCCCCACCATCGACAAGGCCATCGCTGGTATCGCCGACGCCATCGCGCGCGATTACAAGGGCGAGGTGCCGCTGTTCCTGTCCATCATGCACGGTGCGCTGCCGTTCGCCGGCCAGCTGGCGCTGGAACTGGGCGCGCGCGGCCAGGACGTGCAGTTCGATTACCTGCACGCCACCCGTTACCGCGGTGAAACCACCGGCGGCGACCTGGTCTGGAAGCACAAGCCGGCCACCTCGCTGTTCGGTCGCCGCGTGCTGCTGGTCGACGATATCCTCGACGAGGGTTACACCCTGCAGGGCGTGCGCACCTGGTGCCTGGAACAAGGCGCGACCGACGTGCGCATCGCCGCGATGACGGTGAAGAAGCACGACCGCGCGCTGCCGGACGTGACTGCCGACTACGCCGGCATCGAACTGCCGGACCGTTACGTGTTCGGCTTCGGCATGGACGTCAACGAAACCTTGCGCTGCGTGCCGGCCATCTATGCGATGAAGGAATAACGGCGCAGCCGCCCGCGGCGCGTCTTCTTCTGCCGCCGGCATCCTCGGGTGCCGGCGTTCGTCTTTTCATGGAGTGCTTCGAATGCAACAGATCGCCCTGGCCGTGATCGGCGGTACCGGTGTCTACAACCTGGCCAAGCTTGACGACGTGCAGACCCACGAGGTCGACACCCGCTTCGGCCGTCCGTCCGGCCCGGTGCGCGTTGGTACGCTGCTCGGCCATCGCGTGGCGTTCCTGGCGCGGCATGGCGAAGGCCATTCGCTGCCGCCGCACAAGATCAACTACCGCGCCAACCTGGCCGCGCTGCAGCAGCTGGGCGCGCAGCGCGTGCTGGCGTTGAACACGGTGGGGGGCATCACCGAACACTTTGGTCCGCGCGTGCTGGCCTGCCCGGACCAGATCATCGACTACACCTGGGGCCGCATCAGCACGATCTGTGAGGAAGAAGGCACCGACGTGGTCCACGTTGATTTCGGCCACCCGTACACACCAATGCTGCGCAGCAAGATCCTGGCTGCGGCCAAAGTGACCGGCGTCACGGTCCATGACGGTGGCTGCTACGGCGCAACACAGGGCCCGCGCCTGGAAACCATCGCTGAAATCGCCCGTATGCGCCGCGACGGCTGCGATCTGGTGGGCATGACCGGCATGCCGGAAGCCGCGCTGGCACGCGAGCTGGGGCTGGATTACGCCTGCCTGGCGATCATCGCCAACTGGGCTGCCGGCTGTGGTGATGGCGAGGAGATCACGATGGCCGAAGTGCTGGCCAACGTGCAGGCGGCCGGCAACGGACTTCCGGAACTGGTGGGCGAATTGGCACGGGGGTGATTGTCTTCCCCGAGCAAGCTTTGCATACTCAGCTTGTGCGCGGGTTCAGCGTACACCACCCATTCATTGCATAAGGTCTCGCATCACCATGCCGAACGGTACCGTCAAGTGGTTCAACGACGCCAAGGGATTTGGCTTCATCTCGCCGGAGGATGGCAGCGCCGACGTGTTCGCGCACTTCTCCGCCATCAACTCCAAGGGCTTCCGCAGCCTGCAGGAAGGCCAGCGTGTCACCTATGACGTGACCCAGGGCCCGAAGGGTGCCCAGGCTTCGAACATCACGCCGGCCGAGTGATCCACTCGACAGTGCGTTGAAAACCCCGCTTCGGCGGGGTTTTTTTTGCGCGGATTGCCCGCGACCCGCTCGCGATCCACCCGCCTCGGGCACAATGCGGCCATGACGGAACGACTGCGCATCGCCGTGATCGGCTACGGCACCGCTGGACAGGCAGTGTCCATCCTGCTCACCCGTGACGGCCACGAGGTGGATATCTTCGAACGCGTGCCCACGCCGGGGCCGGTGGGTGCCGGTTTCCTGCTGCAGCCCAGCGGCCTGCAGGTACTGTGGCAGATGGGCCTGCTTGATTCCGTGCGCGCACATGCCGCGCCGGTGCATCGCCTGTATGGCGACACGCCGTGCGAGCGCGCGGTGATGGACATGCGCTACGAGGGACTGGATGCGCGCCTGCACGGCCTGGGCATGCAGCGCGGGGCCTTGTTCTCGCTGTTGGACGAGGCGCGCGCAGGCGAGGGCCAGCTGCATGCCGGTACCACCATTACCGAGGTGGATGCCGAACACGGCCGTCTGCGCGACAGCGATGGGCGCACGCATGGCCCGTTCGACCTGGTGGTGGCCGCCGATGGCGCCGCATCGACGCTGCGCGGCACCATCGCCGGTGGTGCCGGGCTGGACCGTGTGTATCCCTGGGGGGCGCTGTGGTGCCTGCTGCCGGCCGAGGACTGGCCACACGTGCAGGAGCTGCGGCAGCGTTACGTGGCCGCGCGCAAGATGATCGGGCTGCTGCCCGTCGGCACGCGCCCCGGTGATGACACGCCGCGCCTGAGCTTCTTCTGGAGCCTGCCACGTGCCGACTTCGAGCGTTGGCAGAGCGATGGCATGCCAGCCTGGTTGGAGGAACTGCACGCGCTGTGGCCGCAGGCTGCTGCACGCTTCGCCCATCTGCGCGACCCCGGCCAGATGGCGCGCGCGATCTATCGCGACGCAGTGATGACGCGTTGGCATCAGGGCCGCATGGTACTGGCCGGTGATGCCGCGCATGCGATGAGCCCGCAGCTGGGGCAGGGGGTGAACATGGCGCTGTTGGATGCGCTGGCGCTGCGCGATGCGGTGCGCACCTATGGCGGCAGCACGGTCGCGCTGCAGGCCTACCAGGCGCAGCGACGCGCGCATGTGGCGGTCTATCAGCGCTGGAGCCGCTGGCTGACGCCGTTGTTCCAGTCCGATCGTGATGCATGGGCAAAGGCGCGCGATGTACTGCTCGGGCCGATGGGGCGCCTGCCTGGTGGTCGTGGCCACATGCTGCGCGTGCTCAGTGGCACGCAGCACGGCTGGTTCGGCTCGCTGGCACTGGATCCGGCCTTCATCGACGCGTTGGCGACCGCCGCCGAACCGACCCGCATCATCACCGCAACTGCCGGTGCGTGAAGCTCGCCGTCACGTGAATTAACGGTTGCCTCACTGCGGATATGCGAGAAGAGGGGAGCACGCGACAGCCGCGTCGCCCGTTTTCCTTTCCGTGATCAACATCGCGCGTGGCCCGGGTGGCGCCGCCGTTGCGGCCTGCTGCGGCCCGGATGAGCCGCTGAAGTTGAAGAGGAGGACGCCATGTTGTTCGCGGTCGAGGAGCTGGAATCGGAAATCTGCAAGCTGCGCGGTCTGCTGCAGATGCTGCACGAGGACCAGCCCGACGTACTGGAGGACGTATTCGAATTCCATGTCGGCAGCCTGATCAGTCATGCATCGCCCGAGCATCACGCACGCATCCGGGCCTGTGCGCAGGAAATGCTGGTGGCCATCCAGGCCCTGCCGCGGCGGCGTGACGATGACTCGCCCGACTTCCGCCTGATGCCGGTGCTGGGCGTCCGCCCGGCCTGATTCAACGCACGGGCAGTTCCACCAGGCCCCCCTCCACACACGCGATCATCCGCTCGCCGTGGGCAGGTGCAGGCACGATTCCAGCGGTGAACGTGGAGAACGCCGGCAGGATCATCGTGCGCTCGCGCAACCAGAATGCAGGGAAGCGTCGCCGCAACGGTGGCAAGGCGATCTGCGGATGCAGATGACCTGCGATCACGTGCAATGCCGCATCGGGCATCGGCTCATGGCGAAGCAGGAACGGCGGCAGTCGTACCTCATCGTGGATCTGTACCTGCAGCTGCGCATGCGGTAGCTGCCGGTCGTGATTGCCGCGCAGCACATGCACATCCAACGTGGCATTGCGTTCGCGCCATGCCAGCCACTGCTGGTACCACGCGGCGCGATGGACCGGCCCATGCAAGATGTCGCCCAGGATCCAGAGTTCGCGAGAGGTGTGCGCATCCAGCAGTGACTGCAGGCGCTGAAGGTCGCCGCGGGTGCCGCCACCGGGCAGCGCGATGCCGGAACGGCGGAACACATCGGCCTTGCCCAGGTGCAGGTCGGCGATCAGCAGTGCCTGCCGTGCGGGCCAGTACAGCGCACGCGAGCCAAGCAGCGTCAGCGGCTCGCTGGCCAGCAGCAGCGGCAGTTCATCGGCCATGGCGGCGTTCCAGCTGTAGTGCGGCGCGCTGCACGCGGGTGCGCCAGTCTTCGTTGCTGAACTGCCCGCGCAGCCGCTCTGCCCATAGTGGAAAGCCCAGCGGCGTGAGCGATGCAGGGCGCTGCACCGACAGCGACTGCGTGCCGATCCGTTCCAGTACCTGCTGCAGTCCGGGAAGGTCCAGGTTGTCGTGCAGGGCCTCGTGCTCGGCCAACGCCAGCAGCAGGTGGTCGCGATCATGCTCGCGCAGTACGTCGTACAGCAGGCCGGCCGAGGCCTGCAGCTGGCGCAGCGAACGCGGCATGCCACCGGGCAGGCTCGGAACCAGCAGCCCGGCGACGCGAGCGATGCCTCGGAACTGGCGTCGCGCCAGCTCGCCCAGGTTCACCGCCGCGCGCAGATCGTCGAGCAGTTGATCAGCAGTGAACAGCACCCGCCACTGCTGCGCCTCCAGATCGACTGTCTGCGCCGGGGCCAGCACCAGGCCGTGGTCGTTCACTGCATAGCCGATGCTGTTGCGCTGCCGGCGCGTGAGCCGCAGCGCCAGCAGCGCGGCCAGTGCCTCGTGAACGTGGCGGCCGGCAAACGGATAGACGAACAGTAACTGGCCGTCGCGGCGCCGCACGTCTTCCACCAGCAGATGGTCCGGCCCGGGGCGTGCGGACACCTGTTCCTGCAGAGCCAACAGCGGAGCCAGCCAGCGTGATTCCGCGCTGTCGTCGGCACCGGACAGGACCCACTCCAGTTCGCGGCCGAGCGCCGTTGACAACGGCAGCTGGCCGCCCTGCCAGCGTGGCACGACGCCGTTGCCGCGTCCACGCGCCAGTCGCACGAAGGCGGTCATGTCACGCAGCTGCACCAGTTCCAGCAGGCGCCCGGCAAACTGGAAGCGATCACCACGGCGCAGTCGACTGGCGAACTGCTCCTCGACTGCGCCGAGCCCGCCACCGCGCAGGAACTGCACTCGCACGCTGCCATCGCTGCTGATGGTGCCGATAGACAACCGGTGCCGCAGTGCCTGCCGGCGGTCGTGCATGCGGTAGTAGCCGTCGGCATCACGCACGACCTTGTGGAAATCGGGGTACTGGGCCAGGGCCTGGCCACCCTGCACGATGAACGTCAGCACGGCCTGCCATGCGTCGTCGCCGAGAGATGCGAAGGCATGGGTACGCCGTACCTGCGCCAGCAGCGCATCGCTGTCGAAGCCACCGGCCAGGGCGCGGCTGACCGCATGCTGGGCCAGCACATCCAGCGACAGCGTCGGCGGCCTGCGTGCTTCGACCACGCCTTCGGCCAACGCACGGCGCACCGCGGCGTATTCGGCCAGTTCCAGTGCATGGCTGGGCACGCACAGGATGGAACCGCTGGCGCCCGGGCGGTGACGTGCACGTCCCGCGCGTTGGCGCAGGCGGGCCACGCCCTTCGGGCTGCCCAGCTGCAGTACCTGCTCAACCTCGGGGAAGTCCACGCCGAGGTCGAGGCTGGAGGTGGCAACCACGCAGCGCAACGCCCCCGCGCGCAGGCCATCCTCGACCTGCTGGCGCAGCGCCGGATCCAGCGAGCCGTGGTGCAGCGCAAGCGTGTCCGGGGCTTCCGGCCAGACCGCGGCCAGCGCCTGATGCCACAGTTCTGCCTGCGCACGGGTGTTGGTGAACAACAGGCTGCTGCGTGCCCGCATCAACGCGTCCAGCACCCGCGGCAGCTGCGCCAGGCCCAGATGCCCGGCCCACGGAAAACGTTCGCCGGGTTCCGGCAGCAGGCTGCGCACGCTGATCGCGCGCGGGCGCACGCCCTGCACGATCGGCGCGTCGGGCTGTCCGGGCAGCAGCACGTCGCGCGCCTCATCCAGGTTGCCCAGCGTGGCCGAAAGCCCCCACAACTGCAATGCAGGTGCAGCATCGCGCAACACCGCAAGATTCAACTGCAGCAGGACGCCGCGCTTGTTGCCCAACAACTCGTGCCACTCGTCCACCACCACGCAACGCAGCTGGCGCATGCGCGGCAGCGTATCCGGGTAGCTCAGCAGCAGCGCCAGTGATTCCGGCGTGGTGACCAGTACGTCGATGCGCCCCTCGCGCGCCTGTCGTCGTTCGCGGTTGCTGGCATCACCACTGCGCAGGCCGACACGCCAGCCCAGTCCCAGCCCGTTGATCACCGCCTGCAGTGCGCGCGCGGTGTCGCTGGCCAACGCGCGCAGGGGCGTCACCCACAGCACCTGCAGCGGGCGTACCGCGCTGGCGCGGCGGGGTGAGGGCGGTGGGTCGATCATGGCCTGCAGCAGCGGGCCACCGAACATGGCCAGTGTCTTGCCGCTGCCGGTCGGCGTGTGCAGCAACCCGGAGCCGCCGGCGAGATAGTGCCGCCACATCGCGCGCTGGAACGGCAGTGAGCGCCAGCCTTTCGACGCGAACCAGTCTTCCAGCCGGCGCAGTGCCTGGCTGCGGTTCATCGCGCCAGCGCCTGCAGGGTGGCCAGCTGGTCGGCCTCGCTGGCCGGCTTGTCGTGGCGCCAGCGCAGGATGCGTGGAAAGCGCACGGCGATGCCGGACTTGTGTCGGCTGCTGCGATTGACCGCCTCGAAGCCCAGTTCGAAGACCTGTTCGGCGCGTACGCTGCGCACCGGACCGAAGCGCTCGCGGGTGTTGGCGCGGATCCAGCGATCGAGCGCGAGGATCTCCTTGTCATCCAGGCCCGAGTAGGCCTTGGCCACCGGTACCAGCGTGTCGCCGTCCCAGACGCCGAAGGTGTAGTCGGTATACAGGGTGCTGCGTCGCCCATGGCCGGCCTGTGCATACAAGAGCACCGCATCGATCGTGAGCGGATCGACCTTCCATTTCCACCAGTCACCGCGGCGTCGCCCGGCCTGGTAGGGCGAGGCGCGCCGTTTCAGCATCAGTCCTTCCACACCGCGTTCGCGTGCTGCGTCGCGCATCGCCGCCGCCTGCAGCCAGTCGTCGGCGGCAACGTCGGGTGACAGCTGGATCCGCGCATCATCCAGGGCGCCGATGACCGCGGTGAGCCGTGCACGCCGTTCCCGCAACGGACGCTCGCGCAGGTCCACGCCATCGAGTTCAAGCAGGTCATAGGCGAGCACGCGTACCGGCGTGTTGCGCAGAGTCGCTGCTCCTGGCTTGCGACGCTGGATGCGGGTCTGCAGGGCGGTGAATGCGCGCGGCAGGTTGGCGGTCTCGTCCCAGGCCAGCAGCTCTCCGTCCAGCACGCAGCCCTCCGGCAACGCCATCGCGGCGTGCTCGATCTCGGGGAAGCGGCCATCCAGTCGTTCCTCGCCACGGGACCACAGCGCGACTTCGCCACGCCGGCGCAGCAGCTGCAGGCGTATGCCATCCCATTTCCATTCCAGCAGCCAGTCGTCGATCGCGCCGAGGCGTTCGGCAGGATCGCCTTCCAGAGGGGAGGCGAGGAAGAAGGGGTAGGGCTGCTGGCGGTCGGACGGCAGCTCGTCCGGTGACAGCAGTTGAGCCAGCAGCCCGGGCGAGGGGACCCACTCGCCGAGCATGCGCTGGGCGATGCGTGCGATGTCCAGGCCGGACCATTCCGCCAGTGCCTGCTGTACCAGTCGCTGCGAAACGCCAACGCGCAGGGCGCCGGTCAGCAGCTTGTTGAACACCAGGCGTTCGCTGCTGCACAGCTGCCGCCACCCGGCGACGACCGCAGCGCGGCGTACTGCCTCGGGTTGGTTGGCCACGGCCAGCAGATGCTGTTCGATCCAATCAGCCAACGGGCGGTCGGCGGCTGGCTGCGATGGATCATCCAGCAGCAGGGTCAGCGTTTCGGCCAGGTCACCCACCTGCGCATAGCTGTCTTCGACCAGCCACGGTGGCAGCGCCGATTCTTCGGCAATCCAGGCGCGCAGTTCGCCACTGGCGGCGATCCTGCGGCGTGCGCCGCCTACCTTGCCGCCGCTGAGCAGGTACAGCGCCCACGCCGCATCATGCGCACGTGCCTGGCGGAAGTAGTCGACCAGCGCCGCGCGCTTGTCCAGTGTCGCGGTGCTGCGGTCCAGGCGCTGGTAGAGCGCGGCGAAGGCCTTCATTCCTCGCTCCCGAAATCGGTACGGAAGGCTTCGGCAGCCACGCCGCGCTCGCGCAGGTAGGGAATCAATGCGTCGGTATTGCCATGGGTGGCGATCACCCGCTGCGCACCGGTCTGTTCAATGGTCTGCAGCAGCGCAGGCCAATCGGCGTGATCGGAAATGACGAAGCCACGATCGACGTTGCGGCGACGCCGGTTGCCGCGCAGCTGCATCCAGCCCGAGGCAAAGCCCAGCTGGTGGCGGCCGAAGCGGCGCATCCACGGTGTGCCGGCGGCCGAGGGTGGTGCGAGGATCAGCTGACCGGCGGCATCGGGCTGACGGCCCTGTTCGGCGACGGTGAGCGTCTCCAGCATCGGCACGCCGGCCTGCCGGTAGACCGCGACGCCATTGGCGATGGCGCCGTGCAGCCACGCCGGGCGATCATCCAGCGGCAGCAGCTCGGCCAGCACCCGCTGCGCCTTGCCCAGTGCGTAGCACAGCAGGATCGCGGCCTCGCCGCGTTGTTCGCATTCGCGGCGCCACGCCACGATCTCCGCAGCGACCGCCGGGGTGTCCGGCCAGCGGTAGATCGGCAGGGCGAAGGTGGCTTCGGTGATGAAGGTATCGCAGGGCACTACTTCAAATGGCGCACAGGTTGGATCAGGCTGGCGCTTGTAGTCGCCGGAGGCCACCCAGACCTGCCGCCCGTCGTCGATGCGCACCTGCGAAGAGCCGAGGACGTGACCGGCCGGATGCAGGGATACCTGCACCTGGCCCAGGCGGAACGGTACGCCCTCCGCATGCGCCTGCAACGGCACATCGCCAAGACGCCAGCGCAGGATCGGCAGGCTGCCGTCGCTGCAGTGGTATTCGCTCATGCCTGGGCGCGCGTGATCGCCATGACCATGGGTGATGACCGCGCGCGCTACCGGTCGCCAGGGATCGATGTGGAAATCGCCGGCGGCGCAGTACAGCCCTTCCGGGCGCAGCACCACCAGATCGTCGTTGACTGCCATGCGATCACTGTGGCCTGCCGCTCGTGCACGGGGTGAGAACCGGCCTGAACGCGGGCTTGGCAGGCGATGCGGCACAATCGAACCGCACACCTCTTGCCGCCAGGATGGACCGGATGAGTGGACCCAGCTTCAGCAGCAACGCGCCCTATGAAACCCACGTGGTGCTCAACCAGCCGCCGCCGTTTGCCGGCCACCAGCTGTGGACCGACGACGTGGCGTTGATGGACGCCGTGCAACGCGAAGGGGCCGCCAGCTTCGCGCCACGGCTGGCGGTGTACGGCGCGCTGGCCGGTGATGAGCTGTACCGGATCGGCTTCGACGCCAACCGTGATCGCCCGCGCCTGCGCACGCATGACGCGCAGGGCCATCGCATCGATACGGTGGAGTTCCATCCGGCCTATCACCAGTTGATGGGAACCGCGAAATCGCACGGTGTCGCTGGATTGTCCTGGCACGAGCCGCAGCCCGGCGCACACGTCGCGCGTGCGGCGCTGAGCTACCTGCACCACCAGGCCGAGGCCGGTACCAGCTGCCCATTGACCATGACCCATGCCGCGGTGGCGGTGCTGCAGTCTCAACCGCATCTCGCAGCGTGGACGCGCAAGGCCGCCGCACCGGTCTATGACCCGCGCGATGTACCGGTGGCGGACAAGGCCGGCATCACCCTGGGTATGGGCATGACCGAAAAGCAGGGCGGTTCCGATGTGCGCGCCAACAGCACGCGTGCCGAACCGATCGATGGCGAACGCTATCGCCTGGTCGGCCACAAGTGGTTTTTCTCCGCACCGATGTGCGACGGCTTCCTGGTGCTGGCGCAGGCGCCGGGAGGCCTGACCTGCCTGTTGATGCCGCGCCGGCTGGCCGACGGTGACCGCAATGCGTTCCGGCTGATGCGGCTGAAGGACAAGCTCGGCGATTGGGCCAACGCCTCCAGCGAGGTCGAGTTCTGCGGCGCGCAGGCATGGCGCGTAGGCGAAGAGGGGCGCGGCGTGGCCACCATCATCGGCATGGTGATGATGACCCGCCTGGACTGCATGCTGGGTGCAGCGGCGGAAATGCGCATGGCATTGGCGCAGGCACTGCACCATGCACGCCATCGCCGCACCTTCGGCAAGCCGCTGGTCGAACACCCGTTGATGACCAACGTGCTCGCCGACCTGGCGCTGGAGTCGGAGGCGGCCACGGTGCTGTCGATGCGCATCGCGCGCGCGGTGGATCGTGCCGGTGTGGACGCCAACGAAGCTGCGTTGGCACGGGTGGGGACGGCGCTCGGGAAGTACTGGCTGTGCAAGCGTGCGCCGGCATTCGTCAATGAAGCGCAGGAATGCCTGGGTGGGGCGGGCTACGTGGAGGAGTCGATGCTGCCGCGGCTGTACCGGCAGGCACCGTTGAATTCGATCTGGGAGGGCAGCGGCAACATCCAGTGCCTGGACGTGCTGCGCGCGCTGGCCCGTGAGCCGGAAGCGCTGGCGGCGCTGCGAGATGAGCTGGCGGCGGTGGCTGACCGTGATGCGCGCTACGCAGCGGCATTGCAGCGCTGGGCATCGGCGCCGCCACCGGAAGAATCGCAGGCGCGGCTGTTCTGCGAGCGTACTGCGCTGCTGCTGCAGGCGGCAGTGCTGCTGCGTGCGCGCAGCCCGATGGCGGAGGCGTTCGTGCGTAGCCGGCTGGAAGGGGAGCACGGCCTGGCGTTCGGGACGCTGCCGGCGGGGTTGGAGCTGACGGCGATGCTGGCGCGGGCGCTGCCGTAGGAGGCGGCCAACGGCGGAGCCCCTCGTGGTGGGCGGCGCGGAGTCTGCGTCGTGAGCGGGCCGCGCGGGTGGGTTGCGCAGGGGGCGCTGCAAGTACGTCCATGTAAGCTCGATCGCCGCATCCATGCGGCTCACGCCCCTGCGCAACCCACCCGCGCGGCCGCGGACAATTTCCGTGGGCGCACACCACGGAATCAACAGAAAAGGCGAAAAGCGAAAAGCAGAAAAGCCGCGGCAGTGCCGCGGCTTTTCCTGTAGCGCCGAGGCCATGCACGGCTGCCGGTAGGGCTTAGTGCTTGGCTTCTTCCTTGGCGGCGGTCGCCTTGGCGTCATTGGCGACATCGCGGGCCTTGTCGGCGACCTTCTGTGCGGCGTTGGCGGTGGCGTCGCTGGCATGTGCGGCGGCGTCGGTTGCGGCGTCCTTGGCCTTGTCGGCAGCGTTGGCAGTGGCGTCTGCAGCCTTGTCCAGCGCCTGCTGGGTATCGGCAGCGGCCTGCTCGGACGCGGCAGCAGTCTTGTCGGCGGCGTCGCGGGTGGCTTCGGCGGCCTTGTCCACGGCGTCACGGGCGGCAGCGCCAGCGCTGTCGGCGGCCTGCTGCGCGTCCTGCTTGGCCTGTTCGGCTTCCGGGCCCTTGCAGGCGGCCAGGGCCAGCAGCAGGGAGGCGGCCAGCAGGGTGGTGGTGATCGGACGAATCTTCATGGCGGTCTCCGGTACTGCAATGGATGGGGACGCCAGCCTATTCATGCCGTTGTGAAGACGGGGTCGCGATGCAGCGGCTCAGTCGCGCGCATTCGACAAAAGAAAAAGCCGCTGGCGAACCAGCGGCTTTTCCAGAACAGCGTGAAGAAAGAAGTTATTACTTCTTGGCTTCTTCAGCAGCGTCCTTGGCCTTCTCAGCGGTGCCTTCAGCAGCCTTGGCAGCGTCAGCAGCGGCGCCGGCAGCGGCGTCGGTGGCAGCAGCGCCAGCCTGGGCAGCAGCGTCAACCGAAGCGTCAGCAGCGGTGGCGGCGGTGTCAGCAGCCTGCTGGGCAGCGTCGGCGGTCTGGGCGCCAGCAGCGGCGGCCTGGTCGGCAGCAGCCTGGGCTTCGGTGGCGGCTTCGTTGGCCGAAGCAGCGGCGTCCTGGGCAGCTTCCTGCTTCGAGCAGGCGGCCAGGGCCAGAGCCAGGGACATCGCGACCAGCAGCTTGTTGATGCTCATTGTGTAAATCCTCGTCGTTAGAATTAGGCAACGCGCATGCTGCGCGCCGACAACATGATGACAAGCCAAGATTGGGTGTCAAGCGATCCCGCATTCATTTTTGCGAAATCATCGTTAAACCCATTTAAATCAATTCGATGGCGATAGCCGTTGCTTCGCCGCCACCGATGCACAGGGTGGCAATGCCGCGCTTGCCACCGCGCGTGCGCAGGGCGTTGACCAAGGTCACCACCAGGCGTGCACCGGAGGCACCGATCGGATGGCCCAGTGCGCAGGCGCCGCCATTCACGTTGAGCTTGTCATGCGGAATGCCCAGCTCGCGCATCGGCGCCATCGCCACCACGGCGAAGGCTTCGTTGATTTCGAACAGGTCGACCTGGTCCAGCGACCAGCCGGTCTTCTCCAGCAACGTGTGCAGTGCGCCGATCGGCGCGGTGGTGAACCATTCCGGTTCCTGCGAATGGGTGGCATGGCCGACGATGCGCGCCAGCGGGGTGATGCCGCGTGCGGCCGCATCTTCCTCGGTCAGCAGGACCACCGCGGCGGCGCCGTCGGAGATACTGGAGGAACTGGCGGCGGTGACGCTGCCGTCCTTCTTGAAGGCCGGGCGCAGGGTCGGGATCTTGGCAATGTCCGAGCGGCCGGGCTGCTCGTCGGTGGTGACTTCGACCTCACCCTTGCGGGTGGCGACCTTCACCGCGACGATTTCATCGGCGAATGCACCGTTGGCCTGCGCGGCCTGGGCACGCTTGACCGATTCGATAGCGTAGGCGTCCTGCTCTTCGCGGCTGAACTGGTACTTGTCCACGGCGCACTCGGCGAATTCGCCCATGGCCTTGCCGTCGTAGGCGTTGACCAGGCCGTCGTGGGCCATGTGGTCGACCGCCTGGAAGTTGCCGAAGCGGTTGCCGGTACGCGAGTTCGGCAGCATGTGCGGGGCGTTGGACATCGATTCCATGCCGCCGGCGACCACGATGCGGGCCGAACCGGCCTTGATCAGGTCATGGCCAAGCATGATGGTCTTCATGCCCGAGCCGCACACCTTGTTCAGCGTGGTGGCACCGGTTGACAGCGGGATGCCGGCGGCGATCGCCGCCTGGCGGGCCGGCGCCTGGCCAAGGTTGGCCGGCAGCACGCAGCCCATCAGTACTTCAGAAACGTCGCTGGCCGGGATGCCCGACTGTTCCAGGGCGGCAGCGATGGCGGCCGCGCCGAGGGTCGGGGTCGGCACGCCGTTGAACTGGCCGAGGAAGGAGCCGATGGCGGTGCGCTTGGCGGCGGCGATGACGATGTTGGACATGGCAATCTCGTTGATGCGTAAGCAATGTTCGGAAAGGAGACCGGGGGCCGTTGGATGTGCCCCGGTTTCCCGGCAGACTGCGTGGGGGTCGGCCCAAGTATAGAGGGTCGGGGAGGGCCGCCGCTGGGCGCGGCCGCACGCCTGCCGGGATGAAGGCAGGACAACGTTCATGGGAAGGAATCGATGGAACGCACGATGATGGTGAGGTCTGCCCTGGGAACCGCGCTGGCGGTAGCGCTGACGGCCTGTGGTGGCGGTGGGGGCGGCAGCAACGTGCGCGTCGATCCGCCGCCGACCACGCCTCCGCCGCCGACCACGCCGCCTCCCACCACGCCACCGCCGGCCAAACCGCAGGAGCCGGCCTTCGACGCGCATCTGTCAGTCACCAATGCGCGCGCCGCACAGGCCGCCGGCCTGACCGGACAGGGTGTACGCATCGGCATCGTCGATTCGGGCGTGCAGCGCAATGCGGTGGCCCTGAACGGCCGGGTGCTCGCCAACCTCAATTACATTGATCCGGCCAGGAACAACCTGGGCGTTGACGACGTGGTCGGGCATGGCACTGCGGTCGCCAGCCTTGCTGCCGGTGCGGCGGTAGGGTCCTGGCCGGGCGGCATCGCGCCGGGCGCGCAGATCGTGTCGGCACGGATCATTTCCGACAAACCGCCGGCCGATGACGGCAGTGGCAAGGGCAATGCCTTCAGCGGCCCGCTGGGCGTGGCCCAGGTCCACCAGGACCTGATCAATTACAACGTGAAGGTGATGAACAACTCGTGGGGCGGCCTGTACTGGACCGACCTGCCGACCACCGCGCAGGTGGCCGCCGAGTACCGGCCGTTCGTGATCAACCACGGTGGGCTGGTGGTGTTCGCGGCCGGCAATGATGGCCGCAGCGAGCCGAGCAGCCTGGCCGCGCTGCCCAGCCAGCAGGGCGTGGCCGGCACGCTTCCGGCTGCTGATCTGGAGCGCGGTTGGCTGGTGGCCACGGCAGTGGATCCCTATACGCCCGGAGCACTGGCCAGCTATGCAAATGCCTGCGGCCAGGCTGCCCGCTACTGCCTGGCAGCGCCGGGCAGCGCGGTCTATCCGGATGCCAACGGTGGCAGCTACTACTGGAACTACGGCACATCCTTCGCTGCGCCGTTGGTTTCCGGTGCGGCGGCCCTGGTCTGGCAGCGCTTCCCGTATTTCAACAATGACCTGGTCCGGCAGACCCTGCTGGGTACCGCCAAGGATATCGGCGTGCCCGGCGTTGATCCGGTGTTCGGCTATGGACTGCTCGACATCGGTCGCGCGATCAACGGTCCCGGTCGCTTCGACTGGGGCGATGTGGTCGTCAACGTGGATGCAGCCTCGACCGGTTCGGCGTGGCGCAATGACATCGTCGGCAGCGGCGGCCTGGTCAAGCAGGGTGGAGGCACCCTGGTGCTGGCCGGCAACAACAGCTACAGCGGCGCCACCCGCATCGAACGCGGCATCCTGTCGTTGCAGAACGGCGGTGTGATCCGGTCCAACGTGACCATCCTCGGCCAGTCCGATCCGGATTCGACCGGCCTGCAGTTCAATGGCGGCACGCCCCGCGTGATCGGCAATGTGGTCAACGGCAGCAGCGTATTCCTCACCACCGGCAACACCACCGGCACCATCGAGGGCAACTACACGCAGCAGGCCGGCGCACAGTTGATGATCGCACTGGGCGCCAATGCGCTGCAGGTCACCGGCAATGCCACGATCGACGGTGGCGTGCGCGTGCATGGCTTCGTTTCCGGCTACGTGCCACAGAACGGCAGCCGGCAGGACCTGATCCATGCGGCAGGCGGACTCAGCGGCGCCTTCAGTACGCCGGCTACCTCCAGCGGCCTGCAGGGCCTGTCACTGCTGCAGAGCAGCTATGGCTATGACAGCAACAATGCGTGGTTGAACCTGACCCAGGTCAGCGTCACTGCAGCGGCCAGCGGGCTGGGGGCGTCCGCCCAGGCGGCAGCACAGCGCCTGGAGGGTGCATTCGCAGCGCTGGACAAAAACGCAGGCCTGCAGGGATCGGCTTTTGGTGCAGCGGCCGGTGCCCTGCAGTGGACCGGCGGTGGCCCGCAGGGCCTGGCCGCCAGCCTGCAGAGCCTGTCCGGTCAAGCGCATGCGCGAGCCGAAGCAGCGACCTTCGACAGTATCGACATGTCGCGGCGTGCGATCGCCGAGCGCTTTGATCGTGTACAGGCCGCACCGCGCCTGCGCGGGAGCTGGCAGAGCGCGCTGGGTGAGGCGGGGCAGGGCAGCTTCGCCGGCAACGCTGCCGACAGCCGGGGCTGGATGGCCGGCCAGGATCTGCCACTGGGCAGCAACGGCCTGATGGGCGTGGCGTTTGGCGAGACCCGCAGCACTGGTGGCAGCAGTTTCGGCGGTGATCGTGGGCGTGATCGTCAGGCGCAGGCGCAGCTGTATGCAGGCTGGAACCTGGGGCGTGGCTATGCGCTGGCCCAGTTCGGCAGCGGCCAGTTCACCCGTGCGCTGGATCGCCAGTTGCTGCTGGGCGCCGGTGCCTATGGCGTCTCTGCGCGGTACGGCGGCCGTTTCAGCAGTGCCAGCGTGGAGGGCGGGTATCGGCTGGGGCGTGCGGGTGCATCGTTGACGCCGTACCTCGGCGCCAGCACCACGCGTGTGGATACCGATGCCTTCAATGAGCTGGGCGGTTTCGGCTTCGGCCTGCGTGGCGATGCCAATCGCGTGCAGCGCAGCCAGATGCTGGCCGGCATCCGCGGTGAGCGTGGCTGGGGCCGCTGGACGCTGCGTGGGCATGCCGAGTGGCAGCAGCGGTTGGACGGCGGTGATGCCGATTGGCAGGCCAGCTTTGTCGGCGTGGATGCATGGGCGCCGCTGGTGGGCTGGAACGCGCCACGCGGCAGTGCGCTGATCGGTGTGGCGCTGGAATCGTGGTGGGGCCGCAATGGCCGCCTGAGCCTGGGCTTCGACCAGCGCGTCGGTGGTGAGGGCGCGCGCCAGGCGGCGCTGCGCTACAGCACCGGGTTCTGAGTGGCTAGTCGCGCCGGGACGTCAGCCCCGGCGCGACATCGGCAGGACTCAGCCGCCGCGCAGGTTGCCCAGGCGCGGGGTGCTGCGACCCAGCGGCATCTTCAGCTTGCCGATGGACAGGATGCGGCTTTCGGCGATGCGGTCGGCCGCACGCTGCGGCGCGATGTTCTCGCGCTGCGACAGTTCGAAGATGCGGGTGAGGTTGTGATAGATGCTGCGGATCAGGCGCATCGCGCGTTCGCGGTTGTAGCCATCGATCTCCAGCGACACGTTCATCACGCCACCGGCGTTGACCGCGTAATCCGGCGCATACAGGATGCCGCGCGCATGCAGCTCGTCGCCGATTTCCAGGCTGGACAGCTGGTTGTTGGCGGTGCCGCAGATGATCTTCGCCTTGATCCGCGGCAGCGTGTCGGCGTTGATGGCGCCTTCCAGCGCGCACGGTGCGAACACATCGGCGTTCACTTCGTGGATCTCGTCCGGCTTGACCGCTTCGGCGCCGAAATCGCTGACTGCACGATCGACCAGCGCGCTGTCCAGATCGGTGACATACAGCTTGGCGCCGCGGTCGCGCAGCAGCTTCACCAGTTCCATGCCGATATGGCCCAGGCCCTGCACCGCGATGCTGGTCTTGCCCACTTCCTCGTGGCCGAACTTGAAGCGCATCGCCGCCATCAACGCCTGCAGCGCGCCGTAGGCGGTGAACGGGGCCGGGTCACCGGAACCGCCATGGACCTGGTGCACGCCGGTCACGAACTGGCTCTCCAGGTAGATGTTCTCCATGTCGTTGACGTCGGTGCCGACGTCTTCGGCGGTGATGTAGCGGCCACCCAGCGAATCGACGTAGCGGCCGAAGGCGCGGAACAGCACCTCGGTCTTGTCCACCTTGGGGTCGCCGATGATCACCGCCTTGCCGCCGCCCACGTTGAGGCCGGCCAGCGCATTCTTGTAGGTCATCGTCCGGCTCAGCCGCAGCACGTCGGCCAGCGCTTCATCGGTGCTGGCATAGGGGCGCATGCGCACGCCGCCCAGCGCCGGGCCCAAGGTGGTGTTGTGGATGGCGATGATCGCCTGCAGGCCGGCATCGTGGTTGTGGCAGAACACCACTTGTTCGTGGCCGGTGGTGGCGAGGGTTTCGAATAGCATGGCGTCTCCGATGGCGCGAACAGCGGCGAACTGCAGCGAACGGCCAGTGAACGGTAGGGTCCCAAAACAAAAAAAGCGACGTCGTCATGGCTGGGGGACGGGTCGCGCGGCGCCATTCTAGTCCATTCCCCCGGCCGCTGCCGTCGACTTTGGCAGCCGTCGGGTTAAAGAAGGTGAAAGTGCGGCCGATGCTGCGACGACGGCGGGTGGCCGGATTCGCGTGAAGAGGCAGGGCGGTCAGTGACGGCAAGGGCACCACAACGACAGGGCGGGCGGCGATGACGCCGGCCTGGTGGCGATCACTGCGTGGCTGGCTGGCGCGCTCGACCGGGACGGCACCGTCCCGGTTGGCGGCGGCGTCGCGGCAGGCGGTGGCGGCGGCTGCGGCCAGCCTGCAGGGCGAGGCTCTGCCCTCGGCCGAGATCGCTGCACATCTGCAGCGTGGCCTGCATGCACTGGCCCTGTACCCGCGCCTGGCCGGTGAATCCACGGCGGTGCAGGCCGCGGGGTTGGGCGAGGCGGTGGCGCGCGCGCTGCAGGACCGCGACTGGGCGGCCCGGCACCTGCCGCGCCGTCCTCAACTGCTGCCGCAGCTGATCCAGACCGTCAACGACGATGCCGCCTCGGCACGGGTGATGGCGGCAATCATCGGCCAGGATCCGGTGCTCACCGGCAACTTGTTGCGTATCGCCAACAGCCCGGCCTACAAGGTGCACGAGCGGCCGGTGGAAAGCCTGCAGCGGGCGGTGACCCTGGTCGGCACCGAGGGCGTGCGACAGATCATCAGCGCCGTACTGGTGCAGCCGGTGATGCAGGTGCAGTGCGAGGTGTTCCCACAGTTCAGCACGATCATCTGGGAGCACGCGCTGCTGGCCTCGCGCGCAGCCGCTGACCACGCACGCACGGTCACCTTTGGCGATGCCTTCGCCGCGCAGTGGCTGGGCCTGGTTCAGGGCCTGGGCGCAGCGCTGGTGATGCGCCAGCTGCTGCAGGAAGCGCAGGCTCGTGGCGAGACCGTGGAGCCGGCGCTGGCACTGCAGCTGTTGCAGCAGTGGTCGTTGCCGCTGGCGCAGCGGGTCGCCGCCGCCTGGGAGTTGCCTGAGCCGGTGCATCAGGCTTTGGCGGTGAATGCGCAAGGACCGTTGGCTGACAGCCTGCGCCTGGCCAGTGCGGCGGCCGCAGCGAGTCTGCTGTGCCGGCATGGCCATGCCAGCCAGAGCCGCATGCTGGCCCTGCTGGAACAGCTGCCTTCGGCGCCGCCGCATGCATTGCGCTGGATCTGGCGACGCCTGCATGGGCGCAGCGTGGAAACGCTGGATGAGGCCGCGCAGGACGAAGCTGGACCGGCCGCCTGAGCGCTACAGCTGCGATTCCACCGGCAGCCAGCTGATCACGCGCGCAGTCCAGCGCTTGCCGAGGCTGGCACCGGGTTCGGCTTCCACCCAGTGCGGCGGTGGCTGCCGCTGCAGCCAGCGCAGCTCATCATTGCGCCCCAGTGCCAGCCACCAACTGTGTTCCGGGCTGGCCAGGCGCAGGTACTCGTCGCGCAGCTGCGCGCCCAGCACCGGGTCGTCGAACAGCACGCCCATTTCGGTGTTGAGGTAGGCCGAGCGCGGATCGAGGTTGAACGAGCCGACGAAGCCACGGCGATCATCGACCACGAGTGCCTTGGTATGCAGGCTGGCGCCACTGCTGCCGAACAGGCTGGTATCCAGCTGGCCGTGTGCCTTCAGTTCGTACAGCTGTATGCCAGCCTTCAACAGCGGCACGCGGTAGCCCATGTAGCCGCCGTGCACTGCCGCTACGTCGTTGGCGGCCAGCGAGTTGGTGACCACGCCGACCTGCGCACCGCGCGCGGCCAGCGCCGACAGGCCTTCAACGCCTTCGCTGCCAGGGACGAAGTAGGGCGAGATCAGCAGTGCGCTGCGACGGGCGGTTGCCAGCTCGTCGCTGAGCGTGTTGACCAGCCAGTTGCGGCGATCATCGTCGCGGTGCTTCATCGGCGGATCGGAGGCGATGCGCACGTTCGTGCTCCAGTGCAGTGGCTCCGGGCTGGGCCGTTGCAGGCGGCGCGAGTCGGCCACGCGCTGCAGGTAGGGTTGGGCCTTGGCATGCATCGCATCCAGGTCCGACTGCTGCACGAGTTGCCGCAGCTGTTCATCGCTGTACGAGGCCAGCGCGGAAATCGGGATGGCCGCGCTGCTGTTCCAGTAGTCGTCGAAGATCCGGTTGGCCTGCTGCACGGCGGGGCCGGCCACCACCAGGTCCAGGTCCTGGAAGTTCACATCGTCGCGCGCGCTGAAGTACTCCTCGCCGATGTTGCGGCCACCGACGATCGCGATGCGGCCATCGGCGATCCAGCTCTTGTTGTGCATGCGGTGGTTCACGCTGAAGGCGCGCTGCACCAGTTCCAGCGTACGTGCGATGCCGCTGCGGTTGCGGAACGGGTTGTACAGGCGAATCTCGATGTTCGGGTGCGCATCGAGCGCCATCATCAGTGCGTCCTTGTCCTTGGCGTTCATGTCGTCGAGCAGGATGCGCACGCGCACGCCGCGCTCGGCGGCGTCATACAACGCCTTGGCCATCAGGTGGCCGATCAGGTCGTCGTGCCAGATGTAGTACTGCAGGTCCAGGCTGCGCCCGGCGTGCGCGGTGATCATCGCGCGCGCGGCGAACGCATCCATGCCATCGCTGAGGAACGCCACGCCGGACTGGCCGGGATGGGCCTCCTGCAATGGCACGATCTGCCGGTCGATGCGGGTCTGCGCCGGCTGCAGCGGCAGAACGTGCGAGGGCGCGCCCTGTGCCTGCGGCGTGAGGTGGTCGGCCAGCAGCAGGCCGGACAGGACCAGCAGCAACAGCGCGGCGAGGATGATCGCAGCGACGCGCAGCAGACGTCGCCACAAAGGCTTGGGCAGGCTCATGCCCCGATGGTAGAGCCACGCCGCGCGTGGATGAAAGCCGAAAGACCCATTGCTGTAGATCCACGCCATGCGTGGATGGGGTCAGAGTCCTTTCCCGCGGAAAGGGATCCGACCCCGAGGGTTTAAGGGTCAGACCCCTTGTCGCAGGCAAGGGCTCTGACCCTGGACGGCCTCAGAAGCGCTCGTCGCTGCCCAGGTAGCGCCACTGCCCCGGCGGCAGCGGCCCCAGCGCCACGCGCCCGATGCGCAGGCGGCGCACGGCCGTGACCTGCAGGCCGGCGGCGGTGACCGCCACGCGCAGGCCTTTGGCAGTCAGCCCCTTGCCGGCGAAGCGCAGGCGCTGCTCGCTCTGCCAGCTGACCTTGGCGCCGCCCGATTCCTGCTGCAGCCGCGCCATCAGCCACGGGCCGCGCTCGGGACCGCCTTCGGCCACTTCGATCAGGTATTCCTGCTCGGTGCGGCCCAGATTGCGTTGCAGGTGAGCCAGCGTGGCCGGATCCTGGCTGACCACCACCAGACCGCTGTCGCTGGCCGGAAGCGAGGCGGCCAGCTGCAGACCGTGGAAGTGACGCTGCAGCGGACGGATGTCGCTGGCATCAAGTTCGCTGCGGCTGTCACTGCTGACCAGGGCACACAGGGTTTCGGCGGCGACACCGGCCGGCTTGTGCAGCAGCATGCTGACCCGCTCGGCCTTTTCATCGCTGGCCTGGTCGGCCACCACGATCACCGCGTTGTCATCGACCGGGCGCTGCGGCTGTTCCACCACATCGCCGTTGACCGTGACCCAGCCGCCTTCGATGTAGCGCCGCGCTTCACCGCGCGGGATGCCGAGCAGGGCGGACAGGCGTTTGTCGAGACGGATCGGTTCCATGGCGGGCAGGTCGGGCGGGGGGCGCGCAGTGTAGCTGCTGCGGCCGGTCAGCGCTGGCCGCGGTTGGCCAGCTCGGTCAGGTACAGGCGGGTATCGAACTCCAGCTGCAGGTACTCCGGCTCCATGTGCTGGCACAGCTGGTAGAAGGCCTTGTTGTGGTCGGCTTCCTTCAGGTGGGCCAGCTCATGCACCACGATCATGCGCAGGAACGCCGCTGGCGCCTGGCGGAACACGGTGGCGATGCGGATCTCGCGGCTGGCCTTGAGGCGGCCGCCGTGCACGCGGGAGATGGCGGTATGGGTGCCCAGCGCGTGCTTGATCACTTCCAGCGTGTTGTCGTAGCAGACCTTGTTGAGCGGCACCGACTTGCGCAGGTAGCGGTCCTTCAGCTCCTGGGTGTAGTCGTACAGCTGGCGGTCGCTGCGCACCTCGTGCGGGTCGGGGTAGCGTTGTTGCAGCCAGGGGCCAAGCTTGCCCTGCGCCAGCAGTTCGCTGACCTGGGCGACCAGGGGTTCGGGATAGCCGGTGAGGTACTTCAGGACTGCCATGCAGGGGCGGCGGGGCGTCGGTAGAATGGGGACATCCAAGATTACACGCGGTACGCATCGACCATGGCAAAGCCCAACGCGCTGCAGGAACAATTGCTCAAGGCCGGCCTGGCCAAGAAGTCGCAGGCCAGCGCCGCCGCGAGCGCGCAGGCCAAGGCCCGCCAGGGCAAGGCCGAATCGACCTCGGCCGAGGTCCAGCGCGAGGCTGAACGGGCCCGCGCTGAGAAGGTCGAGCGCGACCGTGCGCTGGCCGCCGAGCGCAACGCCCAGGCCAGGCAGGCTGAACAGAAAGCGCAGGCCAAGCAGATCATCACCGCCCATGCCGTGCCCCACAAGGGCGACGACGAGTACCGCTTCAGCGATGGCGCGGCGATCCGCACCCTGCTGATCGACCCCAAGCTGCGCAAGGCGCTGTCGGTGGGCGTGCTGGTCATCGTTGCCCACGGCGAGGGCTACGCCCTGCTGCCGCGTGCCGCTGCCGAAAAGGTGCGTGAGCGCGCCCCGGAGGCGATCATCGTCGACCACGGCCAGCCGGGCTCGACCGCCGAGATCTCCACCGGCAATGCCGAGGACGACGCCTACTACGCGCAGTTCCAGGTGCCGGACGACCTGGTCTGGTAAGCAAAAAGGGGACGGAGGGGATTAAGCCGCAATCGGCCTGATCGGATCCGTCCACTTCCTGCTCGGCTTGCTGAAGGCTTGCCGGGCATGGCTCGGCTCAACCCAGGTCTGCTCCTTTGGGCGCGGGTGTATCGTCCCCATATCAGGCGACACACCTGCGGAGGATGGCCATGGCCACCGGTTGGGCGGGAGACAGCGCGGTCCAGGACCAGATCGACGCCACCGTCGACGATGCGATCGCCCGCGCGCGGCGCCAGCTGCGCGAGGGCCCGGGTCTGGAACACTGTGAGGAATGCGACGCGCCGATCCCGTTGGCGCGGCGTCAGGCCGTGCCCGGGGTACGGCTGTGCGTGGCGTGCCAGCAGGCGCATGACGATGAGGCGCAGGCGCATGCCGGCTACAACCGGCGTGGCAGCAAGGACAGCCAGTTGAGGTAAAGGTTGTTCGGCAGGGCTGCGCCCTGCACCCGCCGAGGCCTTCAAGCCAAGGCAACTTCAACGTCAAAAGCGGACATTCCGTAGGTAGGCGGGACGGTGTGGGTAGGCAGGACACGCCGTAAACCCCCCTCCGGGGTCCGGCCCAGCCGCTGGCGGCTGGGCGTTCGGGCGCTTGCGGAGCAGTGCTTCGCAAGCAAAGCGCCCTCAGCCATGGGGGCTCGATGGCGCCATCCATGGCGCCAACGGTCCTGCCTACCCACACCGTCCCGCCTCTGACAGATTCCCGCGGCTGTTGGTAGGTGTCGACCTTGGTCGACACATCTGTCAGATATCGAATGAGTCATCCACGCATGGCGTGGATCTACCGTGTCGACCCAGGTCGACACCCACCAGGGCAACGCGTCGTTCCGACAGCTCGCGGAAATCTGTCGAAGGCGGGGTGGGTCCGGTGGCGGGAGTGTCCGCGGCATGGATGCCGCGGCCAAGCCCCCATGGACGGGTTTACGGCGTCTCCCGCCACCGGATCCATCCCGCCAACCCACGGAATGCCGGCTTTTGTTTTCGCCTTTGCTGTTGCTGGTGCTGTTGCTCCAGCTCATAGCGGGTGCAGGGCGCAGCCCTGCCGAAAACCACCCTCAGCCGTCGCCCTGGATGCCGCCGGGGGCCTGCGCCGGGTCACGCCAGCGGCGCACCGTGCGCTGGAAGAACAGGTTGTTCGGCAGCTGCAGCACCGTGCCCTCGTGGCCGTCGCCGGTCTCCTGCAGCGTGGTGTAGATCAGGTTCACGTCGATCACCCGGCCCTTCAGGCCAGGTTTCTCGCCGTTCTCCAGGACCTCGATGTAGTCGTGCAGGCGGAACGGACGGGTGGTGAAGATCAGCAGCGTGCAGAAGATGTTGGACAGCACGCTCCACGCCGCGAAGAAGGCCACCGCGCCCACGGCGGCGAAGCCGGTGAACGCGGTCCACAGTACCGAGGGCTTCGCGCCGAGCAGGCTGAGGATGTACAGCAGGGCACTGAAATAGACCACGAAACTGGTGATCCGGCGTGCGCCCATCACCATTTCAGGCGGCAGCGTGTAGTGCTCGGCAAAGCGGCGGATCAGGCGACGGGCGAGCACGCGCAGGAGCCATGCGACCAGCAGCACCAGTACGATCTGCAGGGCGACGCCCGCGTAGTTCAACCACGGGTGGGTCCAGGCGGGCAGGTGATCCTTCAGCGACAACATCATGGGGCGAAAACAGGTGGCGGGGACGGCCCCCGATGTTACCCGGCGCGTGCGGGGGATTCGACCGCCGGTGTCCAGGCCAGGCAGACCAGCTCCTGGCGGTGCTGTTGCAGGCAGGCGCGGCCGTTGTCGGGGCGCAGCTGCAGTGACAGGCCCAGTGCCTGCAGCACGACGCAGGCGGCGATCACCAGCAGGGCGGCGCAGGATGGGCTGGACATGGGGGACTCCCCTACGGCGTTTTTGCGAAGGACCTTTCATGGATGCAGGGACGGTCGAAAAGGTTGCATTGCCCGACCTCGGATCGGCTCTAAACCTTTTCCCGGGTTGCCGCATCCAAGCGATATGCTCGACACCACCATGCCCGCGCCGCCTGCCGCCAACGACGCCGTCGACGAACCCGCTCTGGTGCGGGCGGCGGCCGCGGGCGACACCGCTGCCTACGAACTGCTGTACCGGCGCCACGCGCCGCGTGTATTCGCTGTGCTTTGGCGGTTGTGTGGCGGCCAGCAGGCACGTGCCGAGGATGCATTGCAGGAGGCCTTCCTGCAGGCGTGGAAAGCGCTGCCGGGGTTCCGCTTCGAGAGCAGCCTGTCGACCTGGCTGCACCGGCTGGGCGTCAACGCTGCGCTGATGGAGCTGCGCGGACGTGCTGCCGGGCAGGACCATGACAGTCTCGACGAGGTGGACGGAGGGTTGCAGGAACTAGCGGTGCATGATCGCTGCGCCGGCACCGAACGCGACCTCGAACGGGCGCTGTCGACGCTGCCACCACGGGCGCGTGCGGTACTGGTGCTGCACGACATCGAAGGCTGGAAACACCAGGAAATCGCCGAACAACTGCAGATGGCTGTCGGCAGTTCGAAGGCACAGTTGCATCGTGCGCGTGGCCTGTTGCGCGCACGGCTGGGAGACATGACATGAGTACACGCGAACACGATTCCGACCACGATCTGGCAGCCCGACTGCGCGCACTGCCACCCGAACGCAGCCTGCCCACCGATGGCTGGGCGCGCCTGTCGGCGCAGCTGCCGCCGCGTGGATCGCAGGAAGCACCCGTGCCACCGGGCAACGTGGTGGCCCTGCCTGCGCGTTCGCGGCACCGCTGGTGGTTGCCGGCTGGCGCTGCCCTGGCGGCCAGCCTCGCGCTCTACGCGGTGGCGCCGTGGCGCCATGCGCAGCCGGACGCGCCGGTGCCGTCTACCCTGCAGCTGCAGGCCGCAGCGATGACCGAGCAGTACCAGCAGGCCGTGGCCTCGTTGCCCCCAGGCCGGGCACCGGAATGGCAGCCGGCGCTGCACGAACTCGATGAAAGCGCGGCACAGATCCAGGCCGCACTTGCGCAGGATCCACGTGCGCCGCACCTGCTTGGCCAGCTCAAGCGCACCTATGCGCTGCGGCTGGAACTGACCCGGCAAGCGGCCTATGCCGCCGAGTCCGGCCTGACGACCTGAGGAGACCCCCGATGACACGAACCCTGATGACCTGCTGCGCCGCGCTGTTGCTGCTGCCGGCAGTGGCCCTGGCTGACACCCAGATCGACGAGCGCCACAACCTGGCCGCCGGTGGCCGCATCGAGCTGAGCAACGTGGCTGGCAAGGTGACCGTGCGTGGCTGGGACCGCAACGATGTGCAGCTGACCGGCACGCTCAGCGATGGCCTGCAGCTGCGCCAGGAGAAGAGCGCCAACCGCGTGCGCTGGGAGATCGAATACCCGCGCCGCAACAACAACGGTGGGGCCACGCTGGTGCTGAACGTGCCGCGCTCGGTGGAACTGCTGCTGAGCACGGTCAGCGCGAACCAGGACATCAGCGGCATCGATGTGCGACGGCTCCAGGCCGACTCGGTCAGCGGCAGCCTGAGCGCCGCCGGACGCAGTGGTGACAGCAAGCTCAACACGGTCAGCGGCAGCGTCAGCGCACGCCTGCAGACGCCGAAGCTGGATGTGAACACGGTCAGTGGCCGCATCGAGGCCGGCGGCGGCGTGTCCGGCGATATCGGTGCACAGACGGTGTCGGGCCGGGTCGAGGTCGACGCCGGGCGCGTGCAACGGCTGGCGGTGGAAACCGTATCGGGCAGTATCGACCTGTCCGCGGCCGGGCTGGCGCCGGGGGGCCGCATCAATGTCGAATCGGTGAGTGCGTCGGTCACGCTGAGCCTGCCGCGCACGGTGTCGGCGCAGCTGTCAGTGAACAGCTTCAGCGGGTCGATCAACAGCGATGCCGGGCAGGTGGAGCGGCCGCGCTATGGGCCGGGCAGCAACCTCGATACGCGGCTGGGCGGCGGCGACGGTGACATCCGCATCCAGTCGCACTCGGGCAGCGTGCGGGTGCGCCTGGATCGCTGAGCACGATCCGGCAGGCCGCGGCGGCAGCGCCGCCGCGGTCGGTGCTGGGTCAGCTGGCTTTCTTCAGCGCCCAGGTGGTGCCGAGGACTTCGATCTTGCCACCGGCCTTGCGGAACGCTGCCAGGTCCGAAGCGATCGAATCGCTGCTGACCACGGTGCTGGCGGCCGCGCCCTTGCGTTCGCTGCGGATGCTGTTGCTGGCCTTCGCGGGGGTCTTTGCCTTGCGGGGCATGGTTGCTCCTGTCAGGTGGAAGGGGAGGAAAGCGCCCAGGCGTCGGCCTGGCGCAGGTAGTCCTGCCGCTCGCGGCGGCAGTCATCGCCGCCCATCGAAAACTGGCGGCAGATCGCCGGGCGCTGCGAATAGATCGTGCAGCGCAGGTGATAGGGATCGATCGCCGCGCACCAGCCTTCCTCGTTGCGCGCCATCACGGCACGGCCGTGGGCGTCGCGGGCAAGGAACTGGCCAGGCACGTGGTCGCCGGGCTGCAGCAGCACGGGCAGCCGGCAACAGACCGCGTCACAACGGCGGCAGTCGATGGGTGCAGGTGCTGCGTCAGGTTGTAAGGCCACGGGGGCCTGGCGGGTGCCCAAAGCGGGTCTCGATGGCGGCTCAGGTGCTGCGCGGACCATGAACGAGCCAGGAAGGCATGGCCGCTAGGCCCGCAGGGCGGGCCAGGCTGTACCGTGGACACACACCGGCGTGGCCGGTGGAAGGTGCAGCGGGGTTCTAGCCGACCAAGAGTAACTTAGACCGCGTAACGTTTTGTTAATCCTGGCTGGCTGCCGCCAGCGCAAGGCCCTGGACCACGCCCAGCGAGGGCTCGCCGTGGACCATGCGGGCCCCCGGGAAGGCCTCCGCCACGGCTTGGCGCAGGTAACCGGCACGGGACATGCCGCCGGTCAGGAACACCGCGTCCGGGTCGCCGCCGATGTCGCTGCGGACCTGGGCAAGCAGTTCACGGATCTGCTCCAGGTAGCCATGGGCGGCGGCGGCCAGGCCGTCGGCGCTGCTGTCGGCATGCAGGTCGCGGGCGATGTAGTCCAGCGTGCTGCGGTGTTCGCCGGCGGCGCTGAGGGCGATCTTGGCGCGTTCGACGTCACGGTACAGGCGGGCGGTGTTGCCGGTGTCCTGCAGGGCCTGCAGGCGTGCGCCCCACGGGTCGTCGACGTGATCGTATTTGTGCTGGCGGAAGTCGCGCTGGCGCGTCATGTCCTGCACGGTGGCGGCTTCCACATAGTGGTGGGCGGGCACGCGGGTGACGCCGCGGCCGAACAGCGGCATGTAGCTGGACAGGCTCAGCGCCAGATCGATGTCGCTACCGCCGCGGGCGATACCCCAGGCGCGATGGATACGCGGGGCGTCGTCGCCGCCGACTTCGGCATGCGCGATGTCGGTGGTGCCGCCGCCGATGTCGACGATCACGGCCTGGTGCCGCTCGCGGCTTTCGGCGTGGTAATGCATGGCCGCCGCGGCCGGTTCCTCGAGGAAATCAATCTGGTCGAAACCGGCCTGGGTGGCGGCTTCTCGCAGGATGTCCAGCGCCTGGTCGTTGCCGGCCGCGCCGATCGAGCTGCGGAACTGCACCGGGCGGCCGAGCAGGGCGGCACGCAGCGGCTGGCCAAGCTGGGCGCTGGCGGTCAGGCGGATGTGCTCGAGGATGTGCGCGGCGATGCCGGTGATGGTCTGCTTCGCGCGCGGGTGCAGGTTGTAGCCCAGCATCGACTTCGGGCTCTGCACCAGGTTGCCTTCGTGTTCCTCGAAATAGGCTTCCAGCGCGTCGTCGCCGTAGACCGCGTTCTGCAGCAGGTCACTGGCGCTGCGCTCCTTGCCTGCGCGGGCTTCCATCCATTCCCGGCGCAGTGCGCGCAGGGCCTCGCGGCGCAGCGCCTGCGGCGTGCGTTCCTGGCCGGCGGCGCGCGCCGCGCGCGCGGCGCTGTCGATCATCTGCTGCAGCTCGTGTTCCTGGCTGGCGTCGAGCTGGAAGTCGTCCGGGTCGGGCACCACGCCGGGGAAGTACACGCTGGTGCGGAACTGCTCGGCGTCGCCGAAGCGGATCGGCAGCAGTTTCCCCTCATGCACGATGGCGGCGGCGGAGTTGCTGGTACCGAAGTCGATGCCGAGGCGCATGGGGGGTTCCGGGGGCGATCAGGGGCCGCGCACTCTGCTGCAGTTCGTCGCCGACTGCAAGTTCCCGTCGCTTGCCGGTGTGGAACGCGTCAAGGAGTTTCCCGGGCACCACCCCCGAAAAGAGGGGGGAAGGGCTGGGCGGTTACAATGGCCGCTGTTGATTCACTTTGAGGTACTTGCTGATGTCTTCTGTTCCCGCCTGCCCGCAGTGCACCCTGGAAAACACCTATGCCGATGGCGCGCTGTGGATCTGCGCCGACTGCGGTTTCGAATGGACCGCTGAGGAAAGCGCCGGTTCCACCCTGGTCGTGCGTGACAGCAACGGCAATACCCTGCAGACCGGCGACACCGTCACCGTGATCAAGGACCTGAAGGTCAAGGGCTCCTCGATCCCGCTCAAGCAGGGCACCGTGATCCGCAACATCCGCCTGGTCGAGGACGATGCCGAGCACATCGAAGGCAACTCGGACAAGATCAAGGGCCTGGTCCTGAAGACCTGCTTCCTCAAGAAGGCCTGATCGCCTTCAGCGCTTGGCCTGCTGCTGCGCACGCCAGCGGGCCAGGCTGTCCAGCTTGGCCTGGTAGCGCGCCTGCTCCGGCGCGCCACCCAGTTCCTGTGCACGCAGCAGTTCGCGATCGGCGCGCTTGAGCTGGCCCGCCAGGAAATAGACCCGCGCCAGCCCGAAGTGGAACTGATGCGCGGTGTCGTACAGGCGCACGGCCTGCCGGTAATAGCGGATCGCCGCATCCAGCTGGCCAGCGCGTTCGGCCTTGGCGCCGAACATGTACTGCGCGAACGGGTCTTCGCGCTGCACCGACTTCAACCGGCGCTCAAGTGACTGCGCCTGCGCGGTCAATCCCAGGCTGCGGAACAGCGCGGAGGCATTGGTCAGTGCGGCATCCTGGCGGCTGTCCAGCTGCAGCGATCGTTCCAGTGCCTGCCGCGCCGCCTCATTGTTGCCTTCGCGGTGGTCGAGCACGCCGAGGTTGTTCCACACCGGAGCGAACCCGCTGTCCTGGGCCAGGGAAGCGTTGAAGAATGCACGAGCGCCGCCGAAATCACCGTCGGCGAGGCGCTCCGCGCCCCGGTTGTTGTAGAAGTGCGCCAATGCCCGCGCACGGCTGACGGGAACCGGGCCGCGGCGGTCATAGAGCACATTGCGATCCAGATCGACTGTACCGAAACGCCCACCGACGTCGACACCGGCGTTGACGTGGCCGACGCTGTAGACCACGCCCGCGTCCTGGTCCTGGTACCAGGACACGACCTGCCCGACTTCCTGCACGCGGGCCTGGATGCCAGCCTCCCGCGCAAGCGTCACGAACAGCAGGGTGAAGGCCAGGCAGTTGGCGCGGCGGTGCTGCCAGATATCGCTGACGGTGTAGGTCGCATTGGCGTCGTACTGCAGGTCCAGCCCGTGCTGATCGAAGATCATCTCCACGAGCGCCTGCAGCCGCTGGCCGCGTGAGTAGCTGCGCTGGATCACCTGCTTCTGGAGCATCGTGCGCAGGTCCGCCGGAATGGCGAACACTTCTTCCGGGGTCGGCACGCGTGCGGCCGACACGGTGATGGTCGGGGTCGTCACCACATCGGCGGGCGGTGCCTGGCCTGCGCCGAAGGCGGGAGCACAGAAGGCCAGCAGCGAAAGGGTGAGGCAGTGGGCGGCAGGACGGTACATGACGGTTCCCGGCAGCGGCGGGCGCTCCCGCCTGTGGCGAGTGTATGCCCATGGATGTCCGGCTGCAGCGACCGCTGGTCGGCGCCGTGTTCATCCACAACCGGTGTGGACCAGCGCTCGACAAAGCTGTGGACAACCGCGCCCAGGCCCCGCCCGGCAAGCGTCGTGAGGGTGTGGTGAAAAACTCGCCAGCTTGCCGGGCGTCGGCGCAGGCGGGATGATCCGGGCATGGACTTCTCTCCGCTGACGCTTGCACCGGCGCAGTGGCAGGCGCTGCAGGACAGTTACGCATCGCCGCCGCGGGCCTACCACCACTTCGGCCATGTGCGCGCGGTGCTGCAGCATTGCCAGGAGGTGGCCGATGGCCCCGGTTGGCAGCAGCCGGCCGAAGTCTATCTGGCCGTGCTCTACCACGACGCGATCTACGAGGCGGGGCGCAAGGACAACGAGGCACGTTCGGCAGCGCTCGCCGTGCAGGCGATCGCACAGGCACCGGAGCTTGCCGGTGTCGATGCCGCCCGCGTGGAGCAGTTGATCCTGCTGACCGCGCGCCATGGCGCGCTCGGGCCGGACGACGTGGATGCCGAGGCGGCGCTGTTCCTGGACTGCGACATGGCGATCCTGGCCGCGCCGGAAGCCGTGTTCGCCGCCTATGACCGTGGCGTGGCCGAAGAATACAAGGGTGTGGTGCCGGGCTTCCTGTACCGTGCCGGCCGTCGCCGTTTCCTGCAGGGCCTGCTGCGCGCACCGCGGATCTTCCTTAGCGAGTTCTTCCACCAACGTCTGGATGCGGCCGCGCGCGACAACCTGCGCCGTCAGCTGGGCCGCTGAGCCAGCCCGGTACACTGGCAGCTGTTTCCACCGACTGCCGCTTCCAACCGTGTCCGTCCCTGATCCAGATCCCCGCCCGCAGCCGCCGGAAGAGCCCGGCCCCAACGAATGCTGCGGCAGCGGCTGCCCCCTGTGCGTGCTTGACCTGTATGCCGACGAGCTGCAGCGCTATCGCAAGGCGCTGGCCGAGTGGAAGACACGGCATCCGGAGGCGACGCCATGAGCCGCGCGCGTCCGGCGGCGATGCTGGCGTTGGTTGCGCTGCTGCTGTTCCTGGCCACCGCGCTATGGACCCAGTTCGCCCGCACCGACCTGGACTGGGTGCGGGCGACCTTGAGCCTGTACCTGCACGGGCCGTGGGGGCTGGCGTTGCGCGCGGCCTATTGCCTGCTGGCACTGGCCATCGCGGTGCTTGGCATCGCGCTGTACCGCAGCAGCACCGGCCCGCGACGCAGTGCGGCGGCGCCGCTGTTGTTCACGGTTTCCGCGCTGGGCCTGGCGACGGTTGCCATCGGCGACAGCTGGCTGCCCGAAGCAACCCCGCTGCTGGCACCGTTCATCCATGGGCTGGCGGCCAACACCGCGTTCCTGTGCGCCAGCGTCGGCATGCTGCTGCAGGCCTGGTACCTGCGCCGCGAGCCGGGCTGGCAGTCCGCCGCCGGCCTGCTCTGGGCCTGGGCCTGGCTGGCGTTCGTGCTGCTGTGGCTGCATGTGCTGTGGCGCGCTGGTCCGCCCCGCGGGCTGGGCCAGAAGGCCGTGATCGTCGTGATCGTTGGCTGGCTGCTGTACCTGGCGCTGGCGCTGTACCGGCGCAGTCGGCGAACCACGGCCCACTGAATCCCCAACGGCCTGCGCCGGTACGTGCCGTGCACGCGGCGGCGGCGTATCGTGTGCGCATTCCATCGGGGATGCGATATGAAGCGTGCAGGGCTGGGCAGGGCAATGGGTGTGGTACTGGCGCTGGCCGCGCTGCCGGCAACGGCGGCCGTGACCCCGCAGCAGTTCAGCCATGGGCGGTTCGAGCAGATTCCGGTGCATATGCCGTCGGGAACGCCACAGCGGGTGGTGATCTGGTTCCATGAGCCCAGCGCCGGTGGCGACACCAGCCGCCTGCCGATCGAGGCCCTGCGTGCCGACGGCGCCATGGTTGCCGCGGTGGACATCGCGCACCTGCGCGGGGTGCTCAAGCGCGAGGGTGACCCGACCTGCTCGTTCGGTTCCGGTGACGTCGAGAACTTCTCGCGCTGGCTGCAGGCATCCCTGCATCTGCCCGGCTACCACCTGCCGCTGGTGGGCGGTGATGGCGAAGGTGCCGAGATGGCCTATTCGCTCGCGGCCCAGGCCGACACCCAGGTGTTCGCTGGCCTGCTGACCACCGGCTTCTGCCCCGACCACAACCACGAGCGCATGGTCTGCGGCGATGGCGTGAAGCGCAACAAACTGCAACCCGCCGAGCTGAACTTCCCATGGTTGAGTGCAGCCGGTGATCACGGTTGCAAGGTGGGCGAGGCCAGCCGATTCGTGCAGCAGGTCGCGATGGCACGCGAGTTCAAGCGCACCGCGCGCGGTGATGCCTCGCCCGGCCTGGTGGCCGCGGCGCGGGTGATCGGCGCGCAGGCCGGCGTCAGCCTGGCACCGCCGCCGGCCGCGCTGAAGGGCCTGCCGGTGGTGGAAGTGCCGGCCACCGGCAACGGCGACACGCTGGCGGTATTCGTTTCCGGCGACGGTGGCTGGGCCGGCCTGGACAAGGACGTGGCGTCGTCGCTCAACGAGCACGGCGTGGCGGTGGTCGGCATCGACTCGCTGCGCTACTTCTGGAGCGAGCGCACGCCGAAGGGCTTCGCTGCTGACCTGCAGAAGATCATCGACCACTACCGCCAGCAGTGGCACCGCGACAAGGTGATGCTGATCGGTTTCTCGCAGGGCGCCGACGTGCTGCCGGCCACCATCAACCAGCTTGACGCTGGCACCCGTGAGGCGCTGGAGCGCATCGTGCTGCTGTCGGTAGGCAAGAAGGCCGACTTCGAGTTCCACGTCAGCAACTGGCTGGGTGGTGGCGGCGACGGCCTGCCGATCGCGCCGGAAGTGGCCAGACTCCCGGCCGGCAAGACCCTGTGCGTGTACGGCCAGGACGACGATGACGCGCTGTGCCCGGGCCTTCCGGCCAATGACGGCGTGCAGAAGGTGAAGCTGCCCGGCGACCACCACTTCAATGGTGATTACGACCGCTTGGCCGAAGTGATCCTCAAGGGCGGGGCGTAGCGCTTGGTAGACGCCGACCTTGGTCGGCGCTGGGGCTGAGGGCGCCTTGGGGATGAGCGTGTCGACCAAGGTCGACACCTACTGGGTGGTCGGTAGCGCCGGGCCATGCCCGGCGGTACGGGACGTCAATTCCGCCGCGGGTCCAGCGAGATCAGGCGCGTGGCATCCAGCAGCGCCGCCGGCAGGTGCATGCCCCCCGGTGCGGCCAGGTAGCGCGGTCGCCACTGCGGGTCGAACTTCGACTTGAAGCGGCGCAGGCCACTGAATCCATAGAAGCGTTCACCATGCCGCGCCAGCAGGCCGGCCAACCGGTTCCAGCGACCGGCCAGGCGATGCTGGGCAAGGCCGGACAGCGGCGCCATGCCCAGCGAGAAGCGCGCATAGCCCTGCGCGCGGCCCCACAGGAACAGTTCGATGAAAAGGAAGTCCATCGTGCCCTTCGGCGCCTCGTTGACGTGGCGCATCAGGTCCACCGACAGCTCGGCACCGGCCGGTGCCTGCCACAGGTTGGCGAACGCCACGATCTGGCTTTCGGCCTCGACCAGCGCCACCGGGAAGCGCACCAGGTAGTCCGGGTCGTAGCTGCCCAGCGAGAAGCCCTTTTCGTCGCCGGCCTTGTCCTCCAGCCAGGCATTGGAAATCGCATGCAGGCGCGGCAGCAGGCTGGGAATTTCTTCCACCTGTGCCACGCGGAACGACAGGCCGCTGCGCTTGCCGCGGTTCCAGGCCTGGCGCAGATCGGCACGTTCGCGGCCTTCCAGGCCGAAGTCGTGCAGCGGCACCATCGCCTCTTCGCCCAGCTTGACCAGCCCCAGTCCGAGGTCAAGGTAGGTCTGCCAGTAGGTCTCGCCGACCTGGTAGAACACCGGGCGCAGGCCGAGCCGGTCGGCTTCCTCGCGGAAGCGCCAGATCAATGCGCGGGCGACGTCCGGCGGGCCGACCGGATCGCCCATTGCGATCAGCGAGCCGCCATAGCGCTGCATCATCACGAAACCCAGCTTCGCTTCGTCGCGCAGTACGGCCTTGTCGGCGGTCAGCACCAGACAGGCCTGGGTGTCGGTGGCGCCGGCCAGCACCGGTGCCAGCGATTGCAGCGTGGCTTCATCGGCGGCCGGCAGCGGGCTGCGTGTGCTGTGCAGCAGCCGCGCCAGGCCGAACATCACCAGCGCGATGGCCACCACCAGCAAGGCACGCAGCGCGCGCGGCGCGTTGCCGGACACCGCGAATTCCCACCACAGCTCGTTCTGGTACTCGACGTGGCTGTAAGTGAAGAACAGCAGCCAGGTGACCGCGACCAGCACCAGCCCGAGGTTGCGCAGCCACGGCCACGACCAGGCTTCATCCAGCAGTGCGCCCTGGCGGTAGAACTCGCGGCGCGCGGCCCACAGCGCCATCGCCGCCAGCACTGCGGAAACTGCGATCAGCCATTGGCCACCACGCAGCCACAGCGGCAACGGGGTGACCACGCACACCGCCATCGCCAGCATCCACGCCGCATGGCTGCGCCGGGCCAGGCCCTGGCCGATCAGCAGCAGCGCGACACCGCTGAGGCTGCCGATCAGGTGCGAGGTTTCCAGGATCGGCAGCGAGGCGTTGACCAGGTGACGGCGCGGCGTCGGCAGCGTGCCGTCGATGACCAGCGCGGCGCCGATGCTGAACACCGCCAGCGCGATGATCTGCGGCAGCCACGGGCGCAGCGCGTTCCAGCCGGCGCGGGTTGCGCCGGCACTGGCCTGTAGCGGCTGACGCAGTGCCGGCGCGAGCGCGAGCAGCGTGGCCAGCACCAGCGGCAGCACGTAGTAGGTGACGCGGTAGATCAGTGCAGCCGCCAGCACCGCAGCCGGTGTCACCTGTGGCAACAGCTTCAACAGGCTCCATTCGAATACGCCCAGGCCCGCGGGAACCGTCGAGACCAGGCCGGCCAGCACTGCCACCAGGTACAGGCCGACGAAGCCCGGCAGGCCGGTCGGCGTGGAGTCCGGCAGCAGCACATAGAACGCGGCACTGGCCAGCACCAGTTCGATCACGCTGAGCACGGTGACACCGATCATGGTGCGGCGGTCGGGCAGCCACAACGCATGACCGAACACGCTGAACTGCCGTCCATCGCGGCCGACCAGCAGCACCGTGGCGAGGTAGGCGAGCAACGCGACGATGCCGACGATACGTACCGCATTGGGATCCAGCGGCAGCGCCAAGGCTGCGGCAGCCGGTTCCATGCACAGCGCCACACTGATCAGCAGCCATGCACCGAACACGAAGCCGAGCGTGCTCATCAGCACCACCTGGCCGATCTGCGCCAGGTCCAGGCCGGCGCTGCGGTAGCCACGCAGGCGCACTGCGCCTCCGGTCAATGCCGCAAAGCCCACGGTCTGGCCCAGCGTATGCGCAAGGAAGGCGGTGATGCCGATGCGCGCCGGATGCACGCGGATGCCACTGCGTCGCAGGCCGATGGCATCGAAGCCGATCAGGCAGGCGTAGCTGGCCAGACCGAGCACCACGGTGAGCGCGATCTGGGTGGCACTGAGGTGGCGGAACGCCTGACGGATCGCGCGGTAGCCGTGCTCATCGAATTCACTGGCCAGGCCATGCAGGGCCAGCGAGAGGATCAGCAGGGGAACGACGATGGTGAGGACCCGCTTCCATGCCGGGGTGGAGGAAGCGGTGGCGGGGTCGGTGGCTGGTGTCATCGGCGCAAGGGTGCGTCAGGCGGGGCGAGTGCGGTGTCAACGCGGGCGTGGCGCATCGTGCGCCTGTCGCCGCCATTTGACCAGCAGGCGTGTCGGAGCCCGGTAGTGATCCTGCGCGAAGGCTCCCCCTGCACCCATCGTTGACCGGATTGGAGGACAATGCAGGCCTGATCACCCGCAGGAGCCACGCCCATGATGGAGCGTTACGACGTCGGACCGCGCATGTCCGAAATGACCGTGTACAACAAGGTCGCCTACCTCTCCGGCCAGATTCCGGAAGACACCAGCCAGGACATTACCGGGCAGACCCGGCAGGTGCTGGCCGAGATCGACAAGCTGCTGGCGCTGGTCGCCAGTGATCGCCAGCATGTGCTGCGCGCCGAAGTGTTCCTGGCCGACATCGCCGACTTCGACGGCATGAACAAGGCATGGGACGAGTGGGTGGTCGAGGGCGCGACCCCGGCCCGCGCAACCTTCGAAGCCAAGCTGGCCCACGCCGAGTGGAAGGTCGAGATCGTGGTGACGGCAGCGGTGCCGTAATCATTGAACGGGGTCAGATCCCTTTTCCGTTGGAAAAGGGATCTGACCCCTTCTGCAGACCCCGTTACAGGGGCAGCATCTCGATGCAATCCACCGGGCACGGTGGAATGCACAGCTCGCAACCGGTGCACAGATCGGCAATGACCGTGTGCATGTACTTGGCGCCGCCGACGATGGCATCCACCGGGCAGGCCTGGATGCACTTGGTGCAGCCGATGCAGTCGGCTTCCACGATCAGCGCCACCTGCGGCGCCTTGTGTTCGCCGCGCGAACGATCAAACGGAATGGCGGGCACGCCCAGTACCTGCGCCAGTGCGCGCGCGCCAGCGTCGCCGCCCGGTGGGCAGCGGTCCACGCCCACCTCGCCGCGCGCCATCGCCTGCGCGTACGGGCGGCAGCCGTCGTAGCCGCATTGCCCGCATTGGGTCTGCGGCAGCAAGCGGTCGAGGCGTTCGGTCAGGGGCGGGATCAGGCTCATGCGTGGCGAAGGCTGCGCGTTGGGGGTTACTTCAGGGGTTTGCCACGGAACCAGCGCTCGTGGGCCAGCGCCAGCATCGGCTTGTCTTCGGAACTGTCACCGTAGGCATGGATGCGCACGTAGCGCGACAGATCGAACTGGCGACGGATGTGCTCGACCTTGCGCGGGCCGCAGTCGCCTCCGGCATAACGACCGGTCAGGCGGCCGTCCTGGCTTTCCAGACGGTTGCAGATCAGCTGCAGGCCCAGCTGCTCGCACCACGGCCGCAGGTACAGGTCCAGCGAGCCGGACACGATCACCACGGTATGCTGCTGTTCCTTGTGCCAGCGGATCTGCTCCAGCATTTCCGGGCGCACAACCTCGGGCAGGAACTCACGCGAGAAGCCTGCCGCCAGCGTGGTGATGTCATCGCTGTGGCGGTCGCTGAAGGTCAGGCGGGTGACGCGTGCGCGGATGCGTTCGGCCGAGATCAGCTTCAGCTTGTATGCGGCCAGCCACGGGCCGACCTTCCACCACGCCTGCGCCAGCTGTTCGGCGGTGGCCACGCGGCGCAGGAAACGGCCATAGGTATCGCAGGTGGTCACGGTGTGGTCGAAGTCGAACAGCGCCAGTTCCATTCCGTTGCTTCCCATCGCGTTGCCCCCGTGGCCGGTGCTGCCGGCGGGCGTGGCGGTGGCCACGCCCGCTGCAGGCATCAGCGGACCGGCATGCCCGGCTGTGCGCCGCTGTCGGCGTCCAGCAGCGCCAGCGCGCCGCCGTCGAAACCGGCCGACAGGATCATGCCTTCGCTCAGGCCGAAGCGCATCTTGCGCGGGGCCAGGTTGGCGATGAACACCACGCTGCGGCCGACCAGGGCTTCCGGCTCGCCGTAGCTGCCACGGATGCCGGAGAAGATCTGGCGCTTGCCCAGTTCGCCGGCGTCCAGTTCGAAGCGCAGCAGCTTGTCCGAGCCTTCCACGAACTCGCACACCAGCACCTTGCCGATGCGCAGGTCGAGCTTGGCGAAATCGTCGATGCCGATGTAGGCCGGGGCGTCGGTGCTCTTGGCTTCTTCCTTGGCCGGTGCCGGTGCGGCCGGCTTGACCGCATCGGTCTTGGCGGCAGGGGCGGCAGCGGCGGCCGGCTGCAGGGTGTCCTTGGAGGCGTCGATCATGGCGTCAATCTTCTTCGGGTCGATACGGGTGAAAAGCGGGGTGTAGTCAGTGATGCGGTGGCCCAGCAGCGGCTGCACCAGGTCGGTCCAGTCGTTTGCCGGCGCGGCCAGGAAGGCCTCGGCCTGCGCGGCGGTGGCCGGCAGCACCGGCTTCAGTGCGGTGACCAGCACGCGGAACAGGTTCAGGCCCTGGCTGCATACGGCCTGCAGCTGTGCGTCGGCACCTTCCTGCTTGGCGATGACCCACGGCTTGACGTCGTCGATGTAGCGGTTGGCTTCGTCAGCCAGGGTCATGGTCAGGCGGATCGCCGCGGCCGGGTCATTGCGCTCGTAGGCTTCACGGATCGGCGCCAGGCCATCGACGAAGCGCTGGTATTGCGCCGCATCGGGCAGCTGCGCGGCCAACAGGCCGTCGAAGCGCTTGCTGATGAAGCCGGCGCAGCGGCTGGCCAGGTTGACGAACTTGCCGACCAGATCGGCGTTGACGCGGGCGATGAAGTCACCCAGGTTCAGGTCGAGATCGTCGACGCCGCCGCCGGACTTGGCGGCGTAGTAATAGCGCAGCGCTTCCGGCTCCAGGCCGGCATCGAGGAAGGTACGGGCCATCACGAAGGTGCCACGCGACTTGCTCATCTTGGCGCCGTCCACGGTCAGGTAGCCGTTGACGTGCAGGCGGGTCGGCGCGCGGTGGCCGGTACCGTGCAGCACCGCCGGCCAGAACAGGCCGTGGAAGTTGACGATGTCCTTGCCGATGAAGTGGTGCAGCTCGGTGCTGGTGCCGGCACGCAGGTGCGCTTCGAAGTCCTCGCCGAGCTTGCCGCACAGGGTCTGGAAGCTGGACAGGTAGCCGATCGGCGCATCCAGCCAGACGTAGAAGTACTTGCCCGGCTGGCCGGGAATCTGGAAACCGAAGTACGGCGCATCGCGCGAGATGTCCCACGCGCGCAGGCCACCTTCGGCATTGAGCCACTCACCGAGCTTGGCCTTCACGCCCGGCAGGGCGACATCGCCGGCCAGCCATTCGCGCAGGAACGCATCGAAGTGGCCCACCTCGAAGAAGAAGTGCTCCGAATCGCGCATTTCCGGCGTGGCACCGGAGATGACCGAACGCGGCTCCTTCAGGTCGGTCGGCGCATAGGTGGCGCCGCAGACTTCGCAGTTGTCGCCGTACTGGTCGGGGCTGCCGCAGTTCGGGCAGATGCCCTTGACGTAGCGGTCGGGCAGGAACATGCCCTTGGCCGGGTCGTAGAACTGGGCGACCGAACGGCGGCTGATATGGCCGGCCGCCTCCAGCTTCAGGTAGAACTGCTCGGTCAGCGCCTGGTTGGCTGCCGAGTTGGTCGAGTCGTAATGGTCGAAGGCCACGCCGAAGGCGGCGAAGTCACGTTCGTGGCTGGCCTGGATGTTGGCGATGAAGGCTTCCGGGGTGACCCCGGCCTTTTCCGCAGCCAGCATGATCGGCGTGCCGTGGGTGTCGTCGGCGCAGACGAACCAGGCCTTGCCGCCGCTCATTCGCCGCGCACGCACCCAGATGTCGGCCTGGATGTAGCCGACCAGGTGGCCCAGATGCAGCGGGCCGTTGGCGTAGGGCAGGGCGGTGGTGACGAGCGCGGTACGGGTCATGGTCGCGGGGTGAAGCCGAGGGGAACCGCAGAGTATCGCATGCCCGCAACGACGTGACCCGGCCGGGGCCGGGTCACGGGGATCAAGCGGGGACGGGGGCGCTTATTCGCGCTGCCAGGTCTGTGCGCGGCAGATGAAGGCGATGCAGCCGGACACGTCCAGCTTGGTGCCACCCGGCTGCAGCTCCATCTTCGACTTGTAGGTCTTGCCGTTGGCCGGGTCGAGGATGGTGCCGCCGGACCACTTGTTGGCGCCATCGGCCTTCAGGTTCCAGAGGATGGTCATGCCCTTCACCGGCTTGTTCTTGTTGGCGCCTTCACATCCATCGCAGACCGGGTTCGGGCCCTTGTCCGAGTGCAGGATGTCGACCACCTTGCCGGTCAGCGTGCCGTTGGCGGCCTCGGTGATCTCGACGATCGACTTCACCTTGCCGGTCTTGTCGTCGATGGTCTTCCAGCGGCCAGCGGCGCCGTCGGCGGCCTGGGCCGACAGGGCGGCCAGGCACAGCGGCAGTGCCAGCAGCAGGGTCTTGAAGGTGTTGCGCATGGTCCCCTCCCAGGGTTCATTCCGGCACGGTGCCGGTATGGGTCGACTGTATACCCATTCGGCGGGGTATGGGGAAGGGGGGCTTTGCAGGGCTGCGCCCTGCACCCACGGTAGTGCCGGCCGCTGGCCGGCAACCTCAACGGCAACGGCAAAAGCGACCATTCCGTGGGATGGCGGGGTGGGTCCGGTTGCGGGGGACGCCGTAAACCCGTCCCTGGGGGCTTGGCCGCGGCATCCATGCCGCGGACACCCCCGCAACCGGACCCACCCCGCCTTCGACAGGTCTCCGCAATCTGTCGGAATGGCACGGCCTGCTCTTGGTGGGTGTCGACCTTGGTCGACACGTAGATCCATGCCATGCATGGATAAATCACGATTGAAAAACGCTCAACCGACCTCGTACAGCTCCAGCGGCAGGTCGTCGGGGTCGGCGAAGAAGGTGAAGCGGCGGCCGGTGTATTCGTCCACGCGGATCGGTTCGCAGGCCACGCCATGTGCAGCCAGGCGTTGGATGAACGGCTCCAGCGCGGCCACTCGGAAGGCGAGGTGGCGCAGGCCCTGGGCTTCCGGGCGGCTGGGCCGGGGGGGCGGGGAAGGGAAGGAGAACAGTTCCAGCTGGCCGCCATCGGGCAGGGCCAGGTCCAGCTTCCAGGAGTCGCGCGCGCTGCGGTGGTTCTCGGCCAGCACGCGCAGGCCGAGGATGCGCACGTAGAAGTCCTTCGAGCGCGCGTAGTCACTGCAGATCAGTGCGGCGTGGTGGATGCCCAGCAGGCCGTCGGAACCGGTGTTCATTGCAGGGTGTCCAGCCAGCGCTGGGCGATCTTCTGCGCCAGCGGATAGGGTTCGGGGTCGTTGCGGTTGGTCAGCACGATCACGGTCAGGTGCTTCTCCGGATGGCGCACGATCACGTTGCGGAAGCCGATGCTTTCGCCACTGTGCCATTGCACCGGGCCATTCAGGCGCCAGCCGAAGCCGTAGTGCGGCACATCCGGTTCGGGTGTTGCCGTGGCCGGGCTGAACATCGCGCGGCGCGAGGCCTTCGACAGCAGGCGGTCGTCGTACAGCGCCGCATCCCAGCGGGCCAGGTCGTCCAGCGAGGAATAGATGCCGCCATCACCGAGCACGGCGCTGGTGGTGCTCTGGTCGGTGCGCTGCCAGTGACCGTCGATCTGGCTGTAGCCATAGGCGCGTGCGGCGACCGTGTCCACGCCATCCTGGTGGGCCACCGTATGCGCCATGCCCAGTGGGCGGAAGATGCGCTGCTGCAGGAAGCTCGCGAAATCCTGGCCGGAGGCGCGGCCGATGATCAGTGCCAGCAATGCATAGCCGCTGTTGCTGTAGCGATACTGCGTGCCAGGTGCGAAGTTCAGGCGATCTTCGTGCGACAGCAGGGTCAGCACATCGGCGTCATGTACCTGGCGGGTGTCGGCAGGGGCCATCAGGTCTTCGTAGTCGAGCAGGCCACCGGTGTGCGAGAGCAGCTGGCGGATCGTGATGGCCGCTGCAGCCGGCGGCAACTCGGGCAGCCAGTGGTGGGCGGTCTGGTCCAGTCCGAGCCGCCCGTCTTCCACCAGCAGCAGCACCGCCGCAGCGGTGAACTGCTTGCTGACCGAGGCCAGCCGGAAGTTGCTGGCCGCGGTGACCGTGGTGCCGTCCTCCACCACCGCCAGGCCGTAGCCGCGGCGGAATACCGGTTGCCCGTCGTGCAGTACCAGCACGGCGGCGCCGGGTACCTGGCCATCGTAGGCCTGCATCAGGCCGTCGATGCCCGCATCCGGTGGGGTCAGCACCGGAGCGGCGGAGGTGGCCAGCGGCAGCAGGCCCAGCACGACGGCGAACAGGGCGACGGCAGGACGCATGGCGGCTCCGGAAGGGTCAGGGTGACGGGGCGGGCGTAGCGCTGGCGGGCTGGGCCATCCAGCGTTCCATCTTGCGGTCCAGCACGTCCAGCGGCATCGAGCCGTCCTTCAGCAGTTCGGCGTGGAAGCGGCGCAGGTCGAAGGCGGTGCCCTGGCGTGCCTTGGCCTTGTCGCGCAGGGCAACAATGGTGGTCAGGCCAGCCACGTTGGACAGCGCTTGGCCGGGCTGGGCCATGATCCGCTCGACTTCGGCGTTGGCATCGTCGCTGCTCATGTCCACGGTCTTCTGCAGGTAGGCGACGGCCTGCTGCTTGCTCCAGCCCTGGGCGTTCACGCCGGTGTCGGCCACAACGCGGGCGGCGCGCAGCAGGCGCGAGTACAGGTAGCCGATGCGGTCGTAGGGATCGGTGTAGACGCCCAGGTCCTCGCCCAGCGTTTCCGCGTACAGGCCCCAGCCTTCGACGAAGGCGAGGTCGCCACCGAGGCGACGGAAACGCGGCAGCTTGGCCAGTTCCTGCTGCAGGCCCAGCTGCACGTGGTGGCCGGGGATCGCTTCATGCAGGTACTGCACCGGCACGTTCCAGCGCTTGCGGCTGGGCAGGTCGCGGGTGTTCACGTACAGCACGCCCGGTTGCCCGGCCGGTGACGGCTGATAGGCCGCGGCGGCGGCGGTCAACGCACGTTCCGGTTCCACCGCGCGCACTTCGAGGGTGGACTTGGGCAGGGTGTCCAGTACCTGCGGCAGGCGCGCATTGACCTGCTGCTGCACCTGGCGGTAACGGTTGATCAGCGCATTGGCGTCGCCGTACTGGAACTGGCGGTCATTGCGCATGCTGCGCAGCAGCTTGGATGGCGTACCACGCAGCTTGGCATCCTTCATCACCGTGGCGATCTGGGCCTGCAGTTCCTGCACGCGTTGTTCGCCCAGCGCGTGCAGCTGCGCAGCGGTCTGGTCGCTGGCGGTGGTCTGCACGATCAGGTTGGCGTACCAGGCCTGGCCATCGGGCAGCGCGCCGAGGCCACTGCTGGCACGCGTGGCGGGCAGGTATTCGGTGGCGATGAAGCCGCGCAGGGCGCGGTAGGCCGGCATGATGCGCAGTTCGATCATGCGCTTGTACTCGGCGCTGATGCGCGCCTTGTCCTCAGCCGGGATGGTGTTCGGCATGGTGCGGATCGGCGACCAGAAGATGCTCTCTTCGGCGGTCGGCTTGATCACCGCATCCAGCTGCGGCAGCACTTTTTCCATCAGGTCGCGCGGCTGTACCACGCCGGCCTTCATGCCCTGGCGCATGTTGTCGATGGCCTGGTCGAACAGCTCGGGAATGCCGAGCGAACGGCGCGACCAGGTGTCGTAGTCCTGCACGGTGTTGAACGGCTGCGCGCCGGCACCGGCACCGAGGATCGCCATGATGCTGCCGATGTTGTAGTACTGGCTGATCGGCATCATCCAGCTCGGGTAGCGCTCGGCGGCCAGCGAAGCGCGCGCGTCGCGCACGAAGATCTCGTAGCTGAGCAGGTCCTGGCCCTGCAGGCCGTCGCTGCCGAGTTTCTCGACCTTGCCCAGCCACTCGGTGGTGAAGTCGTGCGACTGCTGGCGCCAGGCGGCGGACAGGATGTTGGGCAGCTGGTCGTTGTAGCGGGGCTCGCCCTGGAAGGTCGCCTGCAGCGGATTCAGCCGCATCGAGGCATCCCAGTATTCGTCATACAGGCGCTCCAGCTGCACCTGCTTGGGTACGGCACGGGCCGGTGCGACCGGGCGTGGCGCGGCGCGGCGCGCCGAACTGCCACGGGCCGGCGCGGTGGCGCGGGCGGGCCTGGCCTTGGGCTTGGCGGCCTGGCGGGTCTGCGCGGCGGCAGGGCGGCTGGCCTTCTTCTTCGCTGCTTCGGCCGACGGCACGGCACTGAACAGGAACAACGCGGCAATGGCGGCGGCCAGGACGCGGGGGGAATACGGCATCAAGAAGCTTCCGTGGAACACAGACCGTGGAGCTTGCACGAACCGCGCGCGTACGGCCAGCGTGAAGGCGCAGTCAGCTTGGTGGCGCTGGGGCTTCAGTCAGCCGCCGCGGCGGCGCGCAACGCCGCCGCTCGATCGGCGCCCAGATAGCGGGTGATAGCCCGCCGCATCAGGTACAGCAACGGAATCAGGGCAATCGCAAAGCCCATCTTGTACACGTAGTTGACGCTGGCGACGGCAAGGAACAGCGAGGTCGGCCAGTGCTGCGGGCCGAGCACGAAGGCGATCCAGATCACCACGAAGCTGTCCACGACCTGCGATATCGCGGTCGAGCCGGTCGCGCGCAGCCACACGTGGCGTTCGCCGGTGGCCTGGCGGATGCGATGGAACACCGCCACGTCGATCAACTGGCCGAGCAGGAAGGCCACCAGCGAACCGGCAATGGTCCACATGCCCTGGCCGAACACCGCCGCGAACGCGGCCTGGTAGTCGGGCACGCCGTGGCCGTCCATCGAGGTGACCCACCAGCTGGCCGGCGCCAGCGAGATGGCGGCGAAGGCGAACAGGAAGCCGTAGCCGATCAGCACCACCGCCAGCCACGAGATGAAGCGCACGCCGCGCTTGCCGAAGAACTCGTTGATGGTGTCGGTCATGATGAACACCACCGGCCACAACAGGGTGCCGGCGGTGAAGCTGAGCGAGCCGGTCTGGCCGAACAGGTTCCAGTTCAGCGGATCGATGCCGAGGGTGTCTTCCAGCGCGAAGATCTTCACCCCGATCAGCTCGGCCAGCACCGCGTTGCCGCAGAAAAATGCGGCCAGCACGATGAACAGCAGGACCGCGCGGTCCTGCAGCGGGCGCTCGACCGGCGCCGCGGTCATTCGCTGCGTTCGCCTGCGCGCGTGAACGGAACGCTGGACGGTGCGACGGCACCACCGGAAATGATGAAGCTCATGGCCTGGTCGACGGTCCAGTCGGTCGGGGTCAGCAGCTCCACCGGCACGATTTCCAGGTAACCCGAGGTCGGGTTCGGCGTGGTCGGCACGTACACCGCCGCCAGCTCACGGTCGGTGCCGTGTTCCTTGATGACGCGGGTGACCAGGCCGACCGACTTCATGTCGCGGTGCGGAAAGTCGATCAGCACCACGCGCTGGGTACTGCCCGGTTCGGTCTGCAGCATGTCCAGCAGCTTCTTGGCGCTGTCGTAGATGATGCTGGCCAGGGGAATGCGCTTGATGATCGCGCCGACCCAGCGCAGCAGGCGCTGGCCGAGCACGCGGCGGCTGGCCACGCCCACCGCCAGGATCACCAGCAGGGTGGCCAGCAGGGCGATGGTGTCCTGGATCCACTCGGCACGAACCCAGCCGAGGTAATGCGGGAAGCTTGTCGCGATCTGCTCGGAAAGCGGTACCACCAAGGGGCTGGAAATGCCCGACAGCAGCACGAACACGAACTTGACCACGACCCAGGTCAGCCAGATCGGCAGCAGGGTCAGCAGGCCGGTCAGGAACAGGCGCTGCAGGGAGGGGCGGGGGACCAGGGCGGGGGCTTCGAGCGACATGTGCGCATTGTAGCGGCCACCGCCGGTCGATTACGCTGGGGAATCGACTGCGGCAACGACACATGGAAGGGAAGCTGTGTTGAAGATTCTGCGCGGACTGGGCTGGACCCTGGCGGGCCTGCTGGTGCTGGCCATCGTGGTGTGGTGCGCATCGCGCATGTGGCCGGTGCCTGAATCACGCCTGCAGGCGCAGCAACGGCTGGAGGCACGCCTGCCGGCGGCCGGGCGCAATGGTTATGCGCTGCTGTGGACGTTGCCGTTCGACGATCTGGATGCCCGCCAGCGCGAGCAGGCGTTGGCCGAGGACGTGCGCCGTTGGGAGGCCGACCTGCAGGGCAGCAGCGGCGGCCAGACACACCTGGCGGCCAACCATGCCGAGCTGCGCTCGCGGCCCGGTGCCAGTTGCGGGCCGGCCGCCACCGGCTGCCTCGCCCAGGTCCGCGCGAACCCGCAACGCTTCGTGGACGCCCACGCCGGCCACCAGCAGTTGCATGCGCGGCTGGATCAGCTGGCCGAAGCGGACTACTTCATATCGCCGTTCCAGCCGAAGGGCGACGGCATTCTGGTCCCGTTGCCGACCTATGGCCTGGTGGTGGACGCCACCAGCGCGCACGCGCTGGACTACGTGCAGGGCGATATCGACGGTGCACTGCGCGGCAGCTGCCGTGGACTGCTGCTGGGAAGGCGGCTGGTGCCCGGTAGCAGCTATCTGATCGAGAGCATCATCGGCGCCAGCCTGGTCCAGGCCAATGCCCAGCTGCTGGCCGACATGCTGGTCGAACTACCCGCCGGCCACCCGCTGCCAACGGAATGCGAACAGGCGCTGCAGCCGATGCGGGCCGAGGAACAGAGCCTGTGCCGGGCAATGCAGGGCGAGTATGCGATGAACCGCGCGGCGATCGAGACATCGGCGCGGGAGTTCGGCGGCGTGCTGGTGCTGGATCGCAGCAGCACCCTGGCCCGCGCGGCCGGCAATCTCGGCTGGGCCTGTGGCGCGGCAGCCACAGCGGCGCTGGAAGCGGATCGCCCGTTGCCAGTGCCGGCGCCACCGCAGCATGACTTCGGTTGCCTGTCGAACGTCATGGGCTGCGTGCTGACCGATATGGCCGCGCCGATCTATCCTGCCTATTCGTCACGGCCACAGGATGCCGCGGCGATGGTGCGGCTGCTGGGGGCGCAGCGTTGGCTGCGGCAGCAGACGGATGATCCGGTGGACGCACTGCAGCGGCTGCCGGTGCAGTTCCGCTCGCCGGTGCGGGCGCCGCAACTGTCGGCCGATGGCCGCCACCTGCAGGTGCCGCGTCGCTCTCCAGCGCGCAGCGCTGATGAGAACCCGTGGCTGTCGGTGCCGTTGCAGAAGGAATCGGCTTCGACTGCGGCGGGACGCGACTGAAGCGCGCTCAGCGTGCGTGTGGCTTCAACCGCAGGTAGACCTGCTTGCGCACCTGGGCGACCACCTCGCCGCTTTCATCGACGACATCATTGCTGAACCATCTCAGCACTTTGTCACCAGCGGCGGCTTCGGCGCGCAGTTCGTCCAGCAGTGCGTCGTCGATGCGGAACGAGGTACGCACGGTACCGCGGCCGGGCTTGAGGAAATCGATGGCACCGGCGCGGTCCCACACGTAGTAGTCACGGCCAAGGATATGCAGCAGGCCGAGCATCCAGAACGGATCGGTCATCGCGAACAGGCTGCCGCCGAAGTGGGTACCGACATAGTTCCGGTTCCAGGGCCGCAATCGCAGTTCGACATCGATCTGCCGGTAGTCGGGAGTGATGCGGGTGACGTGGATGCCGGTGAACAGGAACGGCGGCCAGAGGTTGATACCGAAGCGGAACAGGCGGGCGTTCATGCGGGTCCGGGGCGCAGGGCGAGGCGTCCAGTCTAACCATTCGCATGCGTATGTTGCACCCCGGGCGAGCGTCCGCACGATTCGGGCGTGGTCCGGCGAATTGTTGAGTCGAGCTTGGGGTCATGCAGCTGCGTCAAGGAACCCTGGGGCGATGCATGCAGTCACTGAAGTCCAGAGTGGCCATTGCAGTCACTGCGCACTCCGATGAAGGACGGCCGGTGTGGCAGCGGGGCTACTACGATCATCTGATCCGGAATGAGGCGGATGTTCGGCAACAGTCACTGTATGTACTGGCCAACCCAGTGCGTACGGGCCTGACATCGCGGCTGGGAGACTATCCGCTTGCGTGGTGTCGCTGGCCGCTGGAATGAGGCGGAGGCAGTCGAGCAAGCTCGACTCTACAGGTGGTGTGCATATCCATGCCTCATGGGCCGTCGATGACATACCCGTCGCGCCCATTGGCCTTGGCCTGGTACAACGCGGTGTCGGCGCCTTCGACGAAATGGTGTGGTTGCAGATCGCCGTCAGGCACGCGGGTGAACACGCCGATGGTGAGGGTGACGGCACCGTCGCTGGCATCGCCGGGCGCCGGCAGCGCCCGCACGCATGCGATCAGGTCCTCGATCACCAGGCGCGCCCCCTCGGCTGGCGTATCCGGCAGCACCAGTGCGAATTCGTCACCGCCGTAACGTGCGGCCATGTCACGCGGGCGCCGCGCATGCGCGCCGATCAGGCGGGCGACATCGCGCAGCACGCGGTCGCCCACCTGGTGGCCATGGCGGTCGTTGTGGCGCTTGAAATGGTCGACGTCGATCAGCGCCAGGCTCAACGGCTTGCCACTGCGCCGGGCGGCATCGCATTCCTGCTGCAGCGACTGCTCGAAGCGCAGGCGGTTGCCAAGACCGGTCAGCGCGTCGCGGTTGGCCTGGCGGTGCCAGGCCGAGATCCGCCAGATCGCCCAGGCCAGCAACACCAGCAGAACGCCCAGCATGGCGGTAGCCGGCGCCCACCACAGGTCGCTTGCGCGCAGCAGCACCCAGCTCAGCAACGGCGCCGCCGGCAGTGATGCCAGCGCGGCCAGCCACGGCAGGCGCAGGCCGAGCAGGAGCACGCACAGCGCAACCACCACACCACTGATGGCGTGCTGCCAGAGGCGCGGCAGCAGGTCGATCTGCTTGTGCTGCAGCAGCATCGAGGCGATGTTGGCCTGGTACTCGCTGCCACTCATCCAGAACTCGCGGGTGGTCGGCGTCAACAGCCGTGGTGCGATGCCACTGGCGGTCATGCCGACGACGATGCGACGGCCGTGCAACATCGCCATGTCCACATGGCCATCGAGCACGTCCACGTAGGAAACCTGCGGCAGCCGCTCGGGCGGACCGGCGTAGCGCACCCGCACGTAGTCGTCGCGTCGCCATTGATAGGGCGAGCTCACCCCCGGATCGGGGTCGGGCAGGCCGCGCACAGCGCCCGCGGGGAGGCCCGCAAGGGCCAATCCGAGCGCGGGCCAATGGGCCATGCCGATGCCAGCGTGCAGGTAGACGCCGCGGGCGACACCATCGCCGTCCACTTCAACATCGGTGTGGCCGATGGCGGCGGCACTGGCCGCAATCTGCGGTACCGGCAGCATTTCCTCGGCCATGCGATCACCGGCCGCGGGCGCGGCCAGCACCGGCAGCACCACCCGGCCATTGCGGCGGATGGCCGCGGCCAGCGCCTCGTCCTGGCGGCTGTCGCGGCGGTCCGGCTCGGACAGCATCAGGTCCAGCGCGACGCGCTCGGCGCCGGCATCGGTCAGGCGATCCAGCAGGCGTGCGTGGATCGAGCGCGGCCACGGCCACTGGCCGATGCGCTGCAGGCTGCCTTCGTCGATCGCCACGATCAGCACGCTTGGATCGGGACGATAGTCCCAGTTGCCGACCATGGCATCGTAGGCGGCTTCATCCTGCCGCCACAGCCACTGGCCCTGGCTGGCGATCACGGTCAGCACGCCGGCCAGCAGCGCCAGCAGGATCCGCTTCGACCACGGCAGTGGCGAGCGCCTCATAACAACAGCCACAGCAGCAGGGCGCCGCCGCCAGCGCCGTAGCACAGGCGGCAGGGCAGCTTGATCTGCTGCGCAGGAGAGTACTCGCCTGCATGACCGTCATCGTCGATGTACTGCACGCGCACGTGCAGGGTGCCGCTCCAGGGCCGCTTGAAGCTGACCTGCGGCTCGACCACTGTCTCATCGACCAGCGGCGCCTTGAAGTCTCCGCGGCGATCGACCTGCACCCGATAGCGCTGGCCTTCGCTGCCCGCCTGCCAGCGCAGCGTCAGCTCGCCATGCGCGGCTTCCGGCGGCTGCAGCGCCGGATCAACCGGTTCATTGCTCAGCTGCAGCGGCAGCGCCTGGCCGTAGCGGCCCTGGTGGCCGTTGCCATCGCGCGAGGCCACGCGCCAGAAGTACTGGCCCGGCGGCAGTGGCTGCGCCAGGCGCAGGTCGGTGCCAGGGGTCGTCTGTTCCTGCAGCGGTTGCACGAAGCTCGGCTCGGCGGCGATCTGCAGTACGCTGCTGCGCGCGCCGGGGGCCTGGCTCCAACGGAAGCGCGGTCGGTCGCTGTTGATCGTCTGCCCATGCAGCGGGGCCACCGTCAGTGGCGGCGGCGGCTGGTCGCTGAGTTCGAAATCGGCGCTGGCATCCAGGCCTTCCACACCCTGTGCGTCGACAGCACGCAGCAGGATACGCAGCTGGCCGGGCGGCAGATCGCCGATGGCCAGGTGGGTGTCAGCGGTGGTCGCGGCAAAGAGCAGAATTTCCGGTGTTGCGGCTTGTACCACTTCCACGCGGTAGTGTGCGGCGCCGGGAACCGCTTCCCAGGCCAGCAGGGTCGGCAGCGGCGCCAGCCGAAGTTGGTCGTTGCGCAGCGTCGGAGCGGGCAGCAGGGGAGAGACCGCAGCGGGGGCTGCGTCAGCGCTGCCGCTGCGGGTGGCCTGTCCTGGCCGGACCAGGCGCTGGCCGTGGATGTTGCCGACCTGCACCTTGCCCTGCAGGACCTCGGTGGCCGCGACCTGGCCGGTGTCGCCGGCACTGACCCGGAACACGGTGCCGCGCACGCTGCTGGTGGCGGTGGGGGCATCGATGATGTAGCGCGATGCCGGACCGCGGGCCGGCGTCACCCGGTTGCTGGCGCGTCCCTGCTGCAGGCGCAGGCGGGTGTCGACCATGCCGGTATGGCCATAGCGGCTGAGTTGGTCCAGGCGCAGGCGCGAATGCTCGCGCAACTGCAGGCGCGAGGCATCGGCGAATTCAAGCGTGATGCTGGAGTCGCCTTCGGTCTGCACGGTATCGCCGATACGCAGCTGCTCGCCGGCCAGGACCGCGCGCGTGGCGCTGCCGTCGGCGCCAGACAGCTCGACCTTGCCACGCACGGACAGTACGCGGGCGGGCGCCGGTTCGATGCGCAGCCAGCTGATGGGGAAGCGCAGCAGCTGGCCGGGGGGCAGCTGGTAGGGATTGTCGATGCGGTTGTGCTGTTGCAGTTGCTGCCAGGGCACCGAAGGCTTGAGGTACAGGCCACCCAGGTCCCACAGGGTATCGCCGGGACGGACCCGGTAGTTCCAGTCCTGGGCACCGGCCAGACCCGGCAGCAGGAGGAGGGCGCAGAGCAAGGCACCCTGGAAGCGCATGGCGAACAACAGCGAGCGGACGAAGGTCACAGTTTGCAATCCCGGCAATGCGGGGGCGCAGCTGCAAGACCCCATGGCCCCGACCTCATCCCCCCGAACGGATCGTGGCGGCCGTACGGCCGCCATCCAGCGCATTATTGCCCGCGTTCAGTGCAGGGATTCTGAACGAAGCATGTTCCCGTTCAGAACAGCAGGGAGGCCATCCGGCGGCGGTACTGGCCGACCAGGTCCTCGTCGGAGATCACATTGAAGGCGTCGATCAGGGCCTTGCGCGGCAGTCCTTCTTCGAAGGTGCGGTCGATCCGCAGCATTTCCAGGAACTGCGCCAGCGCGGCCTCGTCGTGGCCGCCCAGCAGCAACTGCACGCCACGCAGGTGGCGGGCCTTGAGGTCGTTGCCATCGGCGGCAATGCGCGCGTCCAGCACCTCGGCCGCGGGCGCGTCCTTCAGTGCAGCGGCGAAGGACAGACGCGCGCGGGCGCGCACGGCGCGGTCGTCGGTGGCGAGGTTGGCGGGCAGGCCGTCGATCAGCGTGCCGGCCTCGTCCACACCGCCGATCTGCAGCAGGGCAAGGGCCAGATCGAGCTTCAGTTCATCCTTGTCCGGCTCGGCGGCGATCTGTGCGCGCAGCACGTCCACCTGTGCCTGCGGGTCCAGCGGTGCTTCGTCCTCGGCAGCGGTGTCACCGACGTCGGCCGGCACGATGCCGTGCTGGGCCAGGAACTCGCGCAACTGGCCTTCCGGAATGGCGCCGGGGAAGCCATCCACCAGCTGGCCGCCCTTGACCAGGAACACGGTCGGCACCGAGCGGATCTGGAAAGCCGCAGCGATCTGCTGCTCCTTGTCGACGTCGACCTTGGCCAGTTCGAAGGCGCCGTTGTATTCGGCCGCCAGCTTTTCCAGCATCGGGCCGAGGCTCTTGCACGGCCCGCACCAGGTGGCCCAGAAGTCGACCAGCACCGGCGTCTGCAGCGACTTCTGCAGGACTTCGGCCTCGAAGGTCGCAGTGGTGGCGTCGAATACGTAGGTCGTCTCGGTCATGGGAGAGGCATCGTTTGGCATCTGGAGACCGATTCTATGGTGACGATCGATGTCGGTCTCAACCCGGGCTGCGGCAAATACCCGACAATGCGGCCTTCCTGTCGCTGTTGTTCCGGAGCCTGCATGTCTTCACTGTCCCCGCTGTTGCGCCTGTCCGGGCTGATCGCCGCGCTGCTGTTCGTGCTGGCGGTGCTGGGTTTCGGCACCGGCCTGGAAGGTTATGCACAGGCGCGGCACCCGGTGGCCCTGCTGGGCGCGCAGGGTGTGCCGCACGCGCTGGCCTTCAATCTGCTGGGTTTCGTACTGCCGGGCCTGTTGGCGGTGGTCGTGGCCGAGTGCCTGCGCCGGCAGCTGCCGGCCAGCGCTGGCTGGGCGCCGCGGGTGGGCAGCCAGATGCTGTTGCTGGGCGGGCTGGCCTTCGCCGCGATGGGCTTGATGCCGCTGGATGTGGACGATCTGCACGGGCCGGCCAGCCAGCTGCACGCCAGTGCCTGGATGGTCTGGGTGCTGGGCTTCGTCGCCGGCACCCTGTTGCTGGGCATCTCGCAGCTGCGCCAGACGCACGGTCGCGCCCTGGGCGGGGTGGCGCTCGCCTGTGGCGTGCTGGCGGCGCTGGCTGCCTTTGCGCTGCAGGGTGTGCTGCCGGCACCACTGGCACAACGGCTTGCATTCGCCTGCTGGGCGGTCTGGCTGGCACTGGCCCTGCCGCTGTCGCGACCGCGCTGAGACCGGCTCCGGGCGCTGGCGGCGCCGGCGGTCGGCGGGCAGGATTGGAGACGTTTGCCGCACTGCGGTACGCTGTACCGCTTTGCCGCCGCATCCGCGTGTTCCATGACCAGCGCTGAAACCAACGCCTACGACCCGCAGCAGGTTGAATCCGCCGCCCAGAAGTACTGGGACGCCACCCGTGCCTTCGAAGTCGACGAGACTTCGGACAAGCCGAAGTACTACTGCCTGTCGATGCTTCCGTACCCGTCCGGTGCGCTGCACATGGGCCACGTGCGCAATTACACCATCGGCGACGTGATCAGCCGCTACAAGCGCATGACCGGCCACAACGTGCTGCAGCCGATGGGCTGGGACGCGTTCGGTCTGCCGGCGGAAAACGCCGCGATCAAGAACAAGACCGCGCCAGCGGCCTGGACCTACAAGAACATCGACCACATGCGCAGCCAGCTGCAGTCGCTGGGCTATGCCATCGACTGGTCGCGCGAGTTCGCCACCTGCCGTCCGGACTATTACGTCCACGAGCAGCGCATGTTCACCCGCCTGATGCGCAAGGGCCTGGCCTACCGCCGCAACGCGGTGGTGAACTGGGACCCGGTGGACCAGACCGTGCTGGCCAACGAGCAGGTCATCGACGGCCGTGGCTGGCGCTCCGGCGCCCTGGTCGAGAAGCGCGAGATCCCGCAGTGGTTCCTGCGCATCACCGACTACGCCCAGGAACTGCTGGACGGCCTGGACGAACTGGACGGCTGGCCGGAATCGGTCAAGACCATGCAGCGCAACTGGATTGGCCGTTCCGAAGGTCTGGAAATCCAGTTCGACGTGCGCGACGTCGATGGCAGCGCGCTGGACCCGCTGCGCGTGTTCACCACCCGTCCGGATACCGTGATGGGCGTGACCTTCGTGTCGATCGCCGCCGAGCATCCGTTGGCGTTGCATGCGGCGAAGAACAACCCGGAGCTGGCGGCGATGCTGGCCGACCTGAAGCAGGGCGGCGTGTCCGAGGCTGAACTGGAAACCCAGGAAAAGCGCGGCATGGACACCGGCCTGCGCGCGCTGCATCCGGTCACCGGCGAACCGGTGCCGGTCTGGGTCGCCAACTTCGTGCTGATGGGCTACGGCACCGGCGCGGTGATGGCCGTCCCGGGCCATGACCAGCGCGACAACGAAGTGGCCAACAAGTACGGCCTGCCGATCAAGCAGGTGATCGCGCTGAAGGATGCGCGCACTGAAGAGGAGCGCAACTGGGACGGCAGCCGCTGGCAGGACTGGTACAGCGACAAGAGCCGCGCCTTCGAACTGGTGAATTCGGCCGAATTCGACGGCCTGGACTTCCAGGGCGCCTTCGAAGCCCTGGCCGAACGTTTCGAGCGCAAGGCCCAGGGCCAGCGCCGGGTCAACTACCGCCTGCGCGACTGGGGCGTGAGCCGCCAGCGCTACTGGGGCTGCCCGATTCCGGTGATCTACTGCGCCAAGTGCGGTGCGGTGCCGGTGCCGGAAGAGCAGCTGCCGGTGGTGCTGCCGGAGGACGTGGCGTTCTCGGGTACCGGTTCGCCGATCAAGACCGATCCGGAATGGCGCAAGACCACCTGCCCGGACTGCGGCGGCGCGGCCGAGCGCGAGACCGACACCTTCGACACCTTCATGGAGTCGAGCTGGTACTACGCCCGCTACACCTCGCCGGGTGCCCGTGATGCCGTCGACAAGCGCGGCAACTACTGGCTGCCGGTCGACCAGTACATCGGTGGCATCGAGCACGCGATCCTGCACCTGATGTATTTCCGCTTCTACCACAAGCTGCTGCGCGACGCGCGGATGGTGGACAGCAACGAGCCGGCGCGCAACCTGCTGTGCCAGGGCATGGTGATCGCCGAGACCTACTACCGCCCGAACCCGGACGGCTCGAAGGACTGGATCAACCCGGCCGATGTGGAAGTGCAGCGCGACGAGCGTGGCCGCATCACTGGCGCCACCCTGATTGCCGACGGCCAGCCGGTGGTGGTCGGTGGCACCGAGAAGATGTCCAAGTCGAAGAACAACGGCGTGGACCCGCAGGCAATGGTCGGCAAGTACGGCGCCGACACCGTGCGCCTGTTCTCGATGTTCGCCGCACCGCCGGAACAGTCGCTGGAGTGGAACGAAGCCGGCGTGGATGGCATGGCCCGCTTCCTGCGCCGCCTGTGGGCGCAGGTGCAGAAGCATGCTGCCGACGGTGCTGCGCCGGCACTGGATGTGGCCGCACTGGATGCCAACCAGAAGGCGCTGCGCCGCAAGACCCACGAGACCATCGGCAAGGTCGGCGACGACTATGGCCGCCGGCACAGCTTCAACACCGCCATTGCTGCGGTGATGGAATTGATGAACGCGCTGGCCAAGTTCGAGGACGGCAGCGAGCAGGGCCGCGCGGTGCGCCAGGAAGCGCTGCAGGCCATCGTGCTGCTGCTGAACCCGATCACTCCGCATGCCAGCCATGCCCTGTGGCAGGTGCTGGGCCATGGCGAGACGCTGCTGGAAGACCAGCCGTTCCCGCAGGCCGACAGCAGCGCGCTGGTGCGCGATGCGCTGACCCTGGCGGTACAGGTCAACGGCAAGCTGCGTGGCACCATCGAGGTGGCGGCCGATGCCGCGCGCGAGCAGGTCGAGGCGCTGGCCCTGGCCGAGCCCAACGCGGCCAAGTTCATGGAAGGCCTGACGGTGCGCAAGATCATCATCGTCCCGGGCAAGATCGTGAACATCGTCGCCGCCTGATGTACCCCGCACCGGCCACCCGTGCGGTGGCCGGTGCCTTTCCGGTGCAGGGCAGCGCACTTGATGGCCCTGCATTCACGCGGCTTCGGGCACGCTGTGTGTTGCCGTGATCGCCCGGCTCCGCCAGACTGTCTCCATGACCCGAATCCTGCTCGCCCTCGTTCTTGTCCTCGGCCTCGCCGGCTGCGGTTTCCATCTGCGCAACAAGCTGATGCTGCCGACCGATACGGCGCCGGTGAAGGTGGTCTCCACCGCCCCGTACAGTGAACTGGTCAAGCTGCTCAACCGCAGCCTGCTGGCGTCCGGTGCCAAGCTGGCCGATGAGGACAGCAAGGAACCCAGTACCCAGCTGCAGGTGCTGTCCGAGCGCTGGGGCGACCTGCCGATCGCCATCGACTCGCAGGGCCGCGCGCAGGAGTACAGCCTGCGCTATGCCGTGATCTTCATCTTCCGTCGCGAGGATGGCAGCGAGCTGGTGCCGCAGCAGGTGATCGAGCTCTCGCGCGACTACGTGTCGCCGCCGACCGACGCCACCGGTACCACTACCGAACGCGAGATCCTGGCCGATGAACTGCGCCGCGAAATGTCGGCGTCGATCATCCGCCGCATCGACAGCGTGGTCCGTGCCGAGATCGAGAAGGGTGGCAGCCTGTCGGCACCGAAGGCCAAGCCGGTGGAAGGTGCGGTGCCGGCCGAGCCGGTCCCCGCAACCAAGCACTGAGCCGCTGCGATGGAACTGCGTCCGGAGCAGCTGGCCAGCCAGAGCGCTGATACCGCGCTGGTGCCGGTCTACCTGATTGCCGGCCCGGAAACCCTGCGCGTGCTGGAGGCGGCTGACGCCATCCGTGCGCGGGCGCGTGCCGCCGGCATCGGCGAGCGCGAGGTGTTCGACGCCGATGGCCGCGATTTCGACTGGAACCAGCTCGACGCCAGCTTCAACGCGCCCAGCCTGTTCAGTGCCCGCCGCCTGGTCGAGGTGCGCCTGCCCAGCGGCAAGCCGGGCAAGGACGGCGCCGAGGTGATCAGCCAGTTCTGCGCCAATCCGGCGCCGGACGTGGTGCTGATGATCACCGCCAACGAATGGAGCAAGGCGCACCAGGGCAAGTGGGCCGAAGCGGTCAACCGCATCGGCGTGCTGTCGGTGGCGTGGGCGATCAAGCCGCATGAACTGCCGGACTGGATCGAGCGCCGACTGCGCGGCAAGGGCCTGCGCGCGGACCCGGCCGCCGTGCAGCGATTGGCCGAGCGGGTGGAAGGCAACCTGCTGGCCGCCGCCCAGGAAATCGACAAGCTGGCGTTGCTGGCCGATGGCCAACCGCTGGACGTGGAACGGATGGAATCGCTGGTGGCAGATGCCGCCCGCTATGACGTGTTCCGGCTGGTGGAGGCCACCTTCTCCGGCCAGCCGCCGGCGGTGCTGCGCATGCTGGCCGGCCTGCGCGGCGAAGGCGAGGCGGTAGCCGCGCTGATGCCGATGGTGATCCGAGAGTTGCTGGCCGGGGCCGGCCTGGCCCGGGTGCAGGCCCGTGGCGGCAATCTGGCCGCCGAGATGAAATCACGCGGCATCTGGGAATCGCGACAGGCGCCGTACAAGCGCGCGCTGCAGCGGCACCCGGAAAGCAAGCGTTGGGAGCGTTTCGTGGCGGAAGCGGGACTGGTCGACCGTATCGCCAAGGGGCGGGCCGACGGCGATGCCTGGCTGGCGCTGGAGCGCCTGCTGGTGGCCGTGGCCGAACCGCGTGCCGTGCGCCTGCTGGCGCGGGCCTGAGCGATGAGCCTGCGGATCTATTACGGGGGCACCTTCGATCCGGTGCACCTCGGGCACCTGGCGATCGCGCGTGCCGCCCGTGACGAACTGCAGGTTGCCGTGCGCATGCTGCCGGCGGCCGATCCTCCACACCGTGCGGTGCCTGGTGCCACCGCCGAGCAGCGTTGCAGCATGCTGTCGCTGGCCATCGGCGATGAACCCGGACTGCTGCTGGACCGCCGCGAGCTGGATCGCGCGGCACGCTTCCCCGGTCGGCCGTCCTACACCGTGGACACCCTGCGCGAGCTGCGCGGCGAGCTGGGCCCGAGCCGGCCACTGGCCTGGCTGGTCGGCGCCGACAGCCTGCTGGGCCTGACCCGCTGGCACGAATGGGAGGCCCTGTTCGGGTTGGCCCACTTCGTGGTGGCTGAACGGCCTGGCAGCCCGCTGCGGGTCGCGGTCGATGGCGAGCTGGGCCGTGCGCTGGAAGGGCGCTGGGCCGACAACGAGCAGGCCCTGTTCGCCAGCCCGGCCGGCCGCATCCTGCGCCTGCACCACCCGCTGCGCGAGGAGTCGGCCAGCGCCGTGCGCTCGCAGATCGCCGCTGGCGGGCCCTGGCGCGCACTGCTGCCACCGGCCGTGGCGGACTATGTGGCTGCACACGGGCTGTACCGCCCGGCCAGGCCGTGAATGGCGCAGCGGCGCCATCCCCGTATAATCGCCCCCACGTTTATCGAGTCGATTCACTTTGAGCAACCAGACCCAGCCCCAGACCATCAAGGTCGATCTGCCCAGCCCGCCGCCGTCCGTGCCGGAACTGCTGGCCAGCGTCCGCCAAGCCACCGAAGACCTGAAGGCCAAGGACCTGGTCGAGATCGACGTGCGCGGCCGGTCCAGCGTTGCCGACTACATGATCGTCGTTTCGGGCACTTCGACCCGCCACGTCAAGTCGATTGCCGATGAAGTCGTGCGCTTCGCCAAGAACATCGACGTGATGCCGCTGGGCGTGGAAGGCGAGCGCGAAGCCGAGTGGGTGCTGGTCGATCTGGGCGACGTGATCGTCCATGTGATGCTGCCGCGCGTGCGTGAGTTCTACGCCCTCGAGCGCCTGTGGACCGTCGGCGACCAGCCGCCGTCCAGCGACGACGAAGTGGCCTGAGCCACGCGTTGATGCATCCCTTCGACGGCGCCGATGGCGCCGTCGACGTTTTGGAGGACCGTTGATGAAAGCCCGCCTGATCGCCACCGGTGAACGCGCCCCCAGCTGGGTGGCGCAGGGCTTCGCCGAATACCAGAAACGGTTGTCGCACTGGCTGCCGTTCGAACTGGTGGAAATCGAGCCCGGCCTGCGCGGCAAGGGGCGTGATCCGCGCCGCGCCACCGAAGATGAAGGCAAGCGGGTGATCGCTGCGCTGCCGAAGAATGCCTATGTAGTGGCGCTGGACGTGCCCGGACGCCAGCTCAGCTCGGAACAACTGGCGCAGCGCCTGGAACACTGGCGCGGGCAGGGCAGGGACCTGGCATTCCTGATCGGTGGCCCGGAAGGGCATTCGCCGGAAGTATCCGCACTGGCCGACGAGAAGTGGTCGATCGGACCGCTGACGCTGCCGCACATGCTGGTGCGCCTGGTGGTAGCCGAGCAGTTGTATCGGGCTGCCGCAATGATTGCCAATCACCCCTACCATCGCGCGTGAAGAGTGGTTATACTAGTCGTCTGCCCGAATAGCTCAGCCGGTTAGAGCACTTGACTGTTAATCAGGGGGTCGTTGGTTCGAGTCCAACTTCGGGCGCCACCTTGAAAAACCTGCATCGCGAGATGCAGGTTTTTTTTTGCCGTGTTGTAGAGCCGAGCCCACGCTCGGCTGCATCCTCGAAGCCGAGCATGGGCTCGGCTCTACAATCTGCTGCTCCAACCATGGATGCCGATCATGCGTGCGCTCCTGTCCTCGAGCTTCCTGCTGCTTGCGATGGTGCCGTTCGCTACAGCGAAGGCCGCGCCTTCCACCTGGCATCCGCCACTGGGCACCACCGAGCTTCCATTGTGGCCGCAGGGCACGGTGAGCGCGCCGCCGAGGTTGAAGGGGCCCGAGCAGGTCAGCGAAGTGACCTCCGAAGCCAGTGGCGAACACTGGATGATGCTGCAGAACGTCGCTGCGCCGACCCTCACCGTGTTTCCGCCGAAGGGGCCGGCCACCGGCACCGCGGTGATGGTGGTGCCTGGCGGAGGCTATCGGGTGCTGGCGATGGACCTGGAAGGCAGCGAGATCTGCGACTGGCTGGCCGCGCAGGGCATCACCTGTGCATTGCTGAAGTACCGGGTGCCAGCCTCCGGCCCGAACTGGGACCCCGTGTGCAACTGCCGCGACATTCCAAAGGTGCCGATGGCCCTGCAGGATGCACAGCGTGCAATGGGCCTGCTGCGCGCACAGGCCGAGCGCTGGTCAATCAATCCAAAGCGGATCGGGGTGATCGGCTTTTCCGCCGGTGGTCACGTGGTAGCGGGACTGAGCACGCACGCACTGCGCAGCTACGCGCCGGTCGATGCTGCAGATGAGCAGCCGAGCCGCCCCGATTTCGCGATGGTGATGTATTCCGGGCACCTGTGGGCGGGGCACGGAAAGGGGTTGTCGCTGGTCAAGGACATCACCGTGGATGACAAAGTGCCGCCGACGTTCATCGCGCAGGCCACCGACGATCGCACCGATGACGTGCGCGAATCGCTGGCCTATTACCGTGCCTTGGTCGACGCGGGCGTGCCGGTGGAAATGCATCTGTTCGCACGCGGCGGCCACGCATTCGGGCTGCGCATGAAGGATGCACCGGTCGCGGCGTGGCCGCAGCTTGCCGAGCGCTGGATGCGGGACATCGGCATGCTGCCGGAACGCCAGCTGTAGAGCCGAGCCATGCTCGGCTTGCCTTGCCTTGCCTTGCCTTGTAGAGCCGAGCCGGCTCGGCTGCCTGTGCGAAGCCGAGCGTGGGCTCGGCTCTACAGTGCCAGCTCACCTCTGGAGAACGCGACCAGCGTGGCGATCGCTACGATCAGGATCGCACCGAACAGCACCCACTCCCAGCGCGTGAACACACGCTCGCCGCGCTGGCGCCGGGTCAATGCAAACAACGCCACGCCGGGCACGTACAGCAGTACCGACAGCAGCAGGTTGTCGAGGCCGCCAGCATATACCAGCCACAGCGCATAGGCGCTGGCCAGCAGTGCGACCCCAAAATCGCGCCAGCGCACGACGGGTTCACCGGCATAGGCCTGCCCACGCCAGGCCAGCTGTACGCCGAATGCCGTGGACAGGAAGTAGGGCACCAGGCTCATCGACGCGGCCAGCAGCACCAGCCCGGTGTAGCTGCCGGAATTGACCAGTACCAGCAGCAGGAACAGCTGGATCAACCCATTGCTCAACCAGAGCGCATTGGCCGGAACGCCGCGCGCATTCTCGCGGCCGAGGAAGGCCGGCATGGTGCCGTCGCCGGCCGCGGCGTACAGCACTTCGGCGCACAGCAGCACCCAGGCCAGCAGCGCACCGAGCACGGAAATGATTGAACCGACGATGATCACCGTGGCGCCCCATTCGCCGACGATCGCGCGCAGTACATAGGCCATCGACGGATTGGGCAGCCCGGCCAGTTCGGCCTGTGACAGCACCCCCATCGACAGCAGGCTGACCAGCACCAGCAGCAGCCACACGCCGAGGAAACCGATCACCGTGGCGCGGCCAACGTCGGCACGGCGCGCGGCACGTCGCGAATAGATGCTGGCGCCTTCGATGCCGATGAACACCCACACGGTCACCAGCATCATGCCGCGCAACTGCTGGCCGAGGTCGCCGAGCGCGGGTGTGCCGAGGAAATCGGCGCGGAACACCTCCATGCGGAAGGCGCCGGCGGCCAGGACCAGGAACAGCGCGATCGGCAGCAGCTTGGCCACCGTCACCAGGCCGTTGACGATGGCTGCGGTGCGCAGGCCGCGCAGTACCAGCAGGTGCACGGTCCACAGCAGCAGTGACGAAGCGGCAACGGCGGCCGGGGTATTGCCTTCGCCGAAGACCGGCATGAAGTGGCCGAGGCCACTGAAGATCAGCACGAAGAAGCTGGCGTTGCCAAGTACGGAAGCAACCCAGTAGCCCCATGCCGCGGAGAAGCCGATGTAGTTGCCGAAGCCTTCGCGGGCGTACGCATAGATACCGGTATCCAGGTCCGGCCGGCGGTTGGCCAGGGCCTGGAACACGAAGGCCAGCATCAGCATGCCGGCGCCACTTACCGCCCAGCCGATCAGCGCCGCAGCCGGGCCGGCGCTGCGCGCCACGTTCTGTGGCAATGAAAAGATGCCGGCACCAACCATCGAGCCGACCACCAGTGCGGTCAACGCGGGCAGGCCCAGGCGTTGCGAAGTCGCGGCCATGCAGGTCCCCTGCGGCGATGATGCCGCGTGCATACGGTAGCCACGTGCTCGTGAACATGCCTGCAAGAGGCGCAATGACGAAGGCCCGGGCAGGTGCCCGGGCCTTCGAAAGTACTGCGTTGAACAGTATTGCCGGTCTTACTTGAAGGTGTACTTGGCACCGACGGTGAAGAAGCGGCCGACTGCACCGGCAAAGTGCATCGGATTGTAGTTCACGGCGCCATAGGTCACTGGATCCAGCGGTGCAATGCGATCAAATACGTTCTGCACCGATGCATTGAGCTCGAACTGCTCGGTTACGTTCCAGCGGCCGGACAGGTCGAAGCTCGTGAACGACGCGATCTTCTTCACTGGCGTGCCGTCGGCATAGAACGCCTGGTAGTCGCCACCGCGCTTGTCGATGTTTTCCAGTTTGCTGATGTAGTTGGCAACACCGCTGACACTCCAGGGGCCCTGCTTCCAGGTGGCACCGAGGTTTGCCCTGTCCTTGGGCGTGCCGATGCAGTTGGAAACGTCGCAGTTGCCGTGTGTACCGAGATAGTCGGAAGTGGATCCACCATTGGTGCGTTCGAACTTCAGCAGGTGGCTCCACTGCAGGTCCATCTCGAGCTGGCCGGGGCCGATATCGAAGGTCTGCCGGATATCGGTATCGATGCCACGAACACGCGAAGAGGCAGCGTTCACATAACGATTGTTGACCGCCAGAATCGTACCGGATCCTGCTACGCCATTGATGAGGTCGGAATCGCGCACCACGTTGCCGGCAAGGATCTCGTCGGACGGTTCACTGGAAGCGATCTCGTTGGTGCGCTTGATCTCCCAGGCGTCCACGGTCAACGACGTAGTGCGCGTTGGCTGCAGGACCACACCGAACGAATAGCTCTTCGACTCCTCAGGCTTGAGCGCTGGGTTGGAGTTGGTGATGATCGCCACCTGACGCGACTGGCAGTTGGAGGTGGTTCCCTGGAGGGCGCATCGGATCGGATCCTTGATGCTGGAGAATCCCGCCAGACCACCGACGCCGCTTTCGGCCACATTGGGAGCACGGAAACCTTCGGCATAGCTTGCGCGCAGGGCGATCCAGTCGGCCGGGGTCCACTTGACACCCAGTTTCGGAGTGGCCTTGCCATCGCCGCCATCATATTTGTCATAGCGCAGGGCGCCGGAAAGCTCCAGCGATTCCAGCACCGGCGCCGACAGTTCGACGTAGCCGGCGTACACGTTCTGGATGCCGTCGTAGGCCGAATAGCCCAGGCCGATGATGTCGCCCTGGTCGGTATAGGTCTGCGGTGTCAGGCTGTTGCTGGTGCGGCGCCATTCGGTGCCGATTGCCAGGCCCAGGGGGCCGCCCTTGAGGTCCATCAGGCTGCGCGAGACAGTAGCGTTGAAGGAGTCCAGGCTGGTCTTGGCGCGTGCACTGATGCGCGGCGAAATGAAATCGTACAGTGCCTGCGAATTCTTTCCGGCATCATCGCCGATGCGCCACACACCACCGGCACAGTTCGGGTCGGCCAATGCACAGCGCACTGCACTGTAGCGCAGGAAGCCGGTGCGCTCACTGACCAGATCGGTACCCGAGTGCAGGTAGCCGGCGTCATAGCTCCAGTCTCCCCAGTTGCCCTTGGCCCCTACCAGGAAGCGGTTGAACTCGTTGGTGTTCTCGGTCACGCGCGGACCCACGTCCCACGCGCTGTAACGTAGGCGCGAGGCCTGGCCGGGAATCGGATTGTCCGGATGGGTTGGGCCGAGCACTGTTGCACCCGGTCCACTATTGGCATTGACGGTATGGCCAGGATAGCCCCAACCACCAGAGACACCGGACGGCGTATTGGTGAAGGTGGTTTCCTTCTTCGAGTAGCCGATCTCGGTGTAGATCTCACCACCCTCGCCGAAGGCGAAGGTCGCACGACCGAACACGTTGACGTACTTTTCTTCCGGCGTCAGGTCACGGTACTTCTGGTTCGGATCCCACAGGCAGCCCTGCTGCGCGGCCGATGCATCCGTCTGGCCCGGAATATTGCTGAGCCCGGCGCAGCCCGGCAGCGGAACCAACTGACCGGGGTTGGCGGCAGTCGCGTTGCGATCATCGAATACCGAGCCATTGGGGCCTACGCCGCCGCCGGTACGGTTGTTGATGTATGCACCGCCGCCGGCACCAAAATACGAACCGTCGAAGTCGTAGCCCCAGCGACGCAGGTCGCCGGTCCCGATCCACTTCCGGTTCTTGCGGTCGCTGACCTTGATTGCGTCGGACTTGCCGACGTCGACGCTGATGAAGGCATTCCAGCCATCTTTGGCCAGGTCACCGGTACCAGCGGTCAAGGTTGCCTTCTTTTCGTCACCATCACCGTCGCCCGACGTGCCGTAGGAGGCACGCAGAGTCGCCCCCTGGAAATCACTGCGCAGGATGATGTTGATCACACCGGCAATGGCGTCGGAACCATAGATCGCCGAGGCGCCGTCCTTGAGGACTTCGACGCGCTCGACGGCGTCCATCGGAATGGTGCTCAGGTCGGTGAAGACCTTCTGGCCGTCATCGGCCAGGCCATAGGTGGCCATGCGGCGGCCGTTCAACAGGATCAGCGTCGACCCCGCGCCAAGGCCGCGCAGCGACACGCCCGAGCCGCCGCCGGCGAAGCCGGTACCGAAGGACTTGGGAATCGAACCTGCGCCATTAGCGGTCAGTGTCTGCAGGTACTCCGACAGCGACGTCTTGCCCGTGCGGTCGATTTCCTGGCGGGTCACCACCTGCACCGGCGACGGCGTTTCGGTGTTGGTGCGCGGAATGTTTGAGCCCGTGACCGTGATGCGGTCGAGGTTGGTGGCCTTCTCCTGCTCCTGCGCGAAGGCGGAGTTGGAAGCTACCGCACCAACCAGCAGCAGCGTGCTGCCGGCAAGGATATGGGTGATGGATGATGCCAGGGTGCAGCGGCGGCGGCTGGCGGGCCGTTGGATCAGGTGTTTCACAGCTTCTCTCCTAACTGGAAAACCATAGCGTTGAGGGCTGTCTCCGGAAGGTTCCGGGACGGGCCAATCTAGGTTTCCGATGGGTGACGAAGCAGTGAAATTTTGCTTAATTCGTAACGACTGACTGCTGGCTTTGCCGAGTCTGTCTTTTCGCGTGTGAAAGCCGGCCCGACGGGTCGCCGGGCCGGCCCGGAACGATCACTCCGGCAGCGAGAACTGCACTGGCACCAGGCCGATGGCCGGGACCGCTACGCCATCACGCTGGGCCGGTTCGAAACGCCAGCGCTTGAGCACCTGCTGGCGCGCGGCCTGGTCCAGGCTGCGCGAGCCACTGCTGCGCTCGATGCTGACCATGACCGGCTGGCCGCTGCTGTCGACTTCCACCCGCAGCAGCACCGTGCCTTGCTCATGATTGCGCAGGGCCGGCACCGGATAGGTGGGTGGCGGTGCACTGCGGTATTGCAGCTGCGCTCCGGCCAGCGGTGCAGCACTGTCGATGCTCGGCGCGAGCTGTGGCGGGGCCGGTTCGGCCGCTGGAAGTGCGATGCCCTGGGTGTCCTCCACGGTCGCGGTGGGAGCGGGCAGGGGCGGCGTTGCCGGCTGTGCATGCGGCTTCGGCACGACCCGAGCGATCTCCTTTGGGTCCAGTTTCGGCGGTGCCGGCGGTGGGGGGATCTTCTCGATCAGCCGTACCGTGGTCTTGTCGCGCGGGACCTGTACGGCTTGGTAGGTCGCCGGTATGAGCAGCAGCAGGAATGCGAGCAGATGCAGGGCGATGGCCGCGCTCCAGGCGGCAACGCGGGCGGGGTCGAAGTGCGGGGATGCAACGGGATACGTACGAACCATGGTCCACCTCCATGCCAGTGACGAAGTCCTCAACGCACCAGGGCCCGTGGCGGGGTTGCCGCACGCGGCTGGCAGTGCATCAGTAGCGCGGCATGGCCGCCACTGCCTAGAGGCAGGGGCGGCATCGTTGGGCTGGCCTTCAGCCAGCACCGGTGGTGCGCATGAAAAAAGGCGGGCCCCCTGCGGGACCCGCCTTCGTTGGCGGTGCTGGACGCGATCAGCGGCCCAGTTCGAACACCACGTCCAGGTTGACCGAGACCGTCGATTCGCCCGGCGCGACCGTAGTGGCCTTGTCCATCGCCGCACCGGCGGACATCGTCCGCATCATCGGCATCGGGCGGAAGCCGCCGTTGCTGTTTTCGGAGATGCTGACGATGCGGCGCACCTGCAGCCCCAGTGATTTCGCGTAGGTCTGGGCGCGGGCCTGGGCCTTCTTCAGCGCAGCCAGGCGCGCTTCGTCATAGACCGGTTCCGGCTGGTCGATCTCGAAACTGGGGCCATTGATCTGGTTGGCGCCCTGTGCGGCCAGTGCGTCCAGCACCTTGCCGAGCTTGGCGATGTCGCGCACCTTCAGGCTGACCGTATTGTTGGCCTGGTAGCCGGTGATCTTCGGCGCTTCGTTGTCGGCATAGCGGTACTGCGGATTGAGGCTGATGCCGCTGGTCTGCACGTCACGCTCGGCGATGCCGGCGGCCTTGATCGCGGCCAGCACCTTGTCCATCTGCTGGGCGTTCTGGCGCATGGCGCTGTTGCCATCGGCAGCCTGGGTGACCACGCCGGCCGACAGGGTGGCCACGTCCGGTACGCGGGTGGCTTCGGCATTGGCCGAGATGTTCAGCAGCGTGCCTTCGGCCGGGGTGGCGATCGACGGCGACGACGGGGCGGCATGGGCAGTCATCGAGGTTCCAAGGGCGAGGGACAGGGCAAGCAGCAGCGGGGTGGCGGTCAGGCGCATGGAGAACTCCTTGTTGTGCCGTTGAGGGTGGTGTCGTAGCGATGAACGCGCTGTGAGCCCGTTCGGGGTTGAACGCGTTCCGGAACGGGTTGCCGACGATTCAGGTGGCGGCCTCAGGTTATGCTGTGCCGATGCTCTATCTTGCTTCCCGCTCCCCCCGACGCAACCAGTTGCTGGCCCGACTCGGACGCCCCTTCCAGGCCCTGGACCTGGAGGTCGTCGAGCAGCGCGCGCCCGCTGAAAGCGCCGAACAGTATGTATGCCGGGTCGCCGCCGACAAGGCGCGCGCCGGCCTGGCCCGGGTGCTGGCCGATGATCCGCAGGCGCGGGTGCTCGGCTCGGACACCGAGGTGGTGCTGGACGGTGAAGTGTTCGGCAAGCCGGCCGATCCCGCCGACGCGCGGGCGATGCTGGCCCGGCTGGCCGGGCGCACCCATCAGGTGATGACCGCAGTGGTGGTGGTGGCTGCGGACGGGCTGGACAGTGAGCTGGTCATTTCCGAGGTGACCTTCGCGCCGATCAGCGCCGCCGACATCGCTGCCTACGTGGCCAACGGCGAACCGCTGGACAAGGCCGGGGCCTATGCCATCCAGGGCGGGGCCGAGCGCTGGATCGAACATCTTTCCGGCAGCTACTCCGGCGTGATGGGACTGCCGCTGCTGCACACCGATCGTCTGCTGGCGCGCTGCGGCGTGCCGGCCCCAACTGCTGATGCCGCCAGGGAGGCTGCCGATGTCTGAGGAAATCCTGGTCAATGTGACCCCGCGCGAGACCCGGGTCGCAGTGATCGAAAACGGCATGCTGCAGGAGCTGCATATCGAGCGCGGCTGGCGCCGGGGTGTGGTCGGCAACATCTACAAGGGCAAGGTGCAGCGGGTCATGCCCGGCATGCAGGCGGCCTTCGTCGAGGTCGGGCTGGAGCGCGCTGCGTTCCTGCACGCCAACGACGTGGTGCGGCCGGCGCCGGTGGCCAGCGCCGACACCGAGAACACCACGCTGCCACCGCCGTCCAGCGTGCCCATCGTCGAGCTGCTGCGCGATGGCCAGGACATCGTGGTACAGGTGGTGAAGGACCCGATCGGTACCAAGGGGGCGCGCCTGACCACGCAGATCAGCATCCCCTCGCGTTACATGGTGCTGCTGCCGCAGTCCAAGGTGGTGGGCGTGTCGGCGCGTATCGAGGATGAAGGCGAACGCGCGCGGCTGAAGGCGCTGGTGACCGAACTGTCGGCCCAGCATGGCGGCTACGGCTACATCGTGCGTACCAATGCCGAGGGGCAGCCGGCCGAGGCCATTGCCGAGGACATCGCCTACCTGTCGCGGGTCTGGAACGTGGTCGAGCGACGGGGCCGCGAAGCGCCTTCGTGCAGCAACATCTATGAAGACCTGAGCCTGCCGCTGCGTTCGGTGCGCGACCTGATCCGCAAGGACGTGGACAAGGTGAAGGTGGACTCCAAGGAAACCTTCGCGCAGCTGCAGGCGTTCGTGGCCAAGTACATGCCGGTGCTGGCCGAGAAGCTGGAACTGTATTCGGGCGATCGCCCGATCTTCGACATGTTCGGGGTGGAGGACGAGATCGGCCGCGCGCTGGACAAGCAGGTGCCGCTGAAATCCGGCGGCTACCTGGTGATCGACCAGACCGAGGCGATGACCACCATCGACGTCAACACCGGTTCGTTCCTCGGCCAGCGCAACCTGGAAGAGACGGTGTTCCGCACCAACCTGGAGGCCGCGCAGGCGGTGGCCCGGCAGCTGCGGCTGCGCAACCTGGGCGGCATCATCATCATCGATTTCATCGACATGGACGATGCCGAGCATCGGCGCCAGGTGCTGCGCACCCTGGAGAAGGCGCTGGCCCGCGACCATGCCAAGACCACGGTGTACGACTTCTCGCCGCTGGGCCTGGTGGAGATGACCCGCAAGCGCACGGTGGAAAGCCTGGAGCGCCAGCTGTCGGAAACCTGCCCGCAGTGCAGCGGCCGTGGCAGCATCAAGACCACCGAGACGGTGACCTACGAGATCTTCCGCGAGATCACCCGCGCGGTGCGCCAGTTCGATGCGGCGCGCCTGCTGGTGATTGCTTCGACCAAGGTTGTTGCGCGCATTACCGACGAGGAGTCCTCGGCGGTGGCCGAGCTGGAAGAGTTCCTCGGCAAGAGCATCCGTTTCCAGGCGGACGAGCAGTACCTGCAGGAGCAATTCGATGTCGTTCTGCTCTGACCCTCGCCGGCTGCAGGCCGGCGGTGGCCGATGAGCGCGCCGCCGCGCCTGCGACTGCGAAGGATCCGCCGTCATTTCATTGCCGCCTGCGCGGTGGGCCTGGTCGGGCTTGCACTGCTGGTGGGCACGCTCAGCCAGCTGCTGCCGCTGGCCGAGCGCCATCCCGACAAGATTGCCGCCTGGCTGAGCGAGCGTGCCGGCCAGCCGGTGCGTTTCGACCAGTTGCAGACCGCATGGACCCGTCGCGGCCCGCTGCTGCAGCTGAAGGGCCTGCGCATCGGCGCCGGCCAGGGCCTGGCGATCGGCGAGGCCGAAGTGCTGGTGTCGATGTACAGCGGGCTGCTGCCCGGGCGCTCGCTGACCGAGTTGCGCCTGCGTGGCCTGGCACTGGACCTGCAGCAGGGCGAGGACGGCCGCTGGTCGGTACGTGGCCTGCCGCAGTCCGACGCTGGTGGTGACCCACTGGACGCGCTGCGCCGGCTGGGCGAGCTGCAGGTGATCGATGGCCGCCTGGGCGTGCATGCGCCAGGGCTGGGTATCGACACAACGTTGCCGCGTATCGATCTGCGCCTGCGCGTCAATGGCGACCGCCTGCGCGTGGGCGTGCGTGCCTGGGCGCAGACCGATGCCCTGCCGCTGACCGCGGTGCTGGACGTGGATCGCGCCCGCGGCAACGGCCAGGCCTGGCTGGGCGCCGATCCTGTTGATTTCCATGCCTGGTCGCCGTTGCTGGCCGCCGGCGGCGTGCGCCTGCGCGAAGGCAAGGGGGAACTGAACCTGTGGCTGACCCTGCGCGATTTCGCGCCGGTGGCGCTGACCACCGACTCGGACCTGCGTGATGTGCGCATCGACGGTGCGCCGATGCCTGACGTGGCGACGCCGCAACTGCAGCTGCAGCGCCTGCAGGCGCGCCTGCGTTGGCAGCGCCAGGCCGATGGCTGGGCACTGCAGGTACCGCGGCTTCGTTTGAAGACGGATGACGGCGAACAACAGCTCGATGGCCTGCAGTTGCAGGTCGGCAAGCAACTGCGGGTGAGTTCCGGTGAAGTCCAGGCGGGTACCGCATTGCGTGCGCTGGCGCTGAGTGATCGCCTCGAGCCCGGCCTGCGCCATTGGCTGTTCCTGTCCAGGCCGCAGCTGGATGTGCGTCAGCTGCAACTGGCTGGTGAGCGTGATGGTCCGTTGAGGGCGCAGGGCGAGCTGCAGTCGCTGGGCTTTGCCAGTGTGGGGCATTCCCCGGGCCTGCGCGGCCTGGGCGGGCGCTTCGAGGGCGATGCCGATGGCTTCAGCCTGCAGCTGGAGCCGCAACGGCAGCTGCAGTTCGATTGGCCGACCGGCTTTGGTGTGCGCCATGACCTGCACCTGGCGGGGCAGGTGGTGGGCTGGCGCGACGAGGGCGGTGGCTGGCGTATCGGCACCGCAGCGATGCGCGTGGAAGGCACTGACTATGCGGCCGATGTGCGTGGCGGCGTCTGGTTCCAGGGCGACGGCACGCGGCCCTGGCTGCAGCTGGCAGCCAAGCTGGACGATGTGCCGATGACTGCGGCCAAGCGCTTCTGGATCCACTCCAAGATGAGCAAGGGCGCCACCGACTGGCTGGACATGGCGCTGGCCGGCGGCCAGGTGCGCAATGGCGTCGGTCTGGTCAGCGGTGACCTGGACGACTGGCCGTTCGACAACAACGATGGCCGCTTCGAGGCCACCGGCCACATCACCAACGGCGATATCCGTTTCCAGCACGACTGGCCACTGATGAGCCAGGTCGATGCCGATATCGCCTTCATCGGCCCCGGCTTCGACATGCGCGGACGCGGTGATCTGGCCGGTGTGGCGGTACAGCAGTTCGAAGCCGGCATTCCTGATTTCGGCCAGCAGCCGCTGTACGTGCGCGCCGATGCCCAGAGCGAAGCGGGCAAGCTGCTGGCGATGCTGCGGCAGAGCCCGTTGCACCACGACTACGGTGACACCCTCGACAACCTCACCGCCGCGGGACCGGCGCATGTGACCTTCGACCTGCTGCAGCCGTTGCACCTGGATGAAGGCGAGGGCCACCTGCAGGGCACGGTCGACCTCAACGGTGTGAAGCTGGTCGACAAGCGGTTCCAGTTGACCTTCGACAACATGCATGGGCAGGCGCGCTACAGCAACGGCGGTTTCGACGCCGAGGAACTGGCGGTGCGTCACCTCGGCCAGGACGGCCGCCTGAGCCTGCGCGCCGGCGGTTACGTGCACGACAGCAAGCTGGCCTTTGAATCGCAGCTGTCGGCCAACCTCGATGCCGGCGTGCTGATCGACCGCGCACCGGAAATGGCGTGGTTGAAGCCCTACGTCGCCGGCACCTCGCCGTGGACCATCGCGGTCAACCTGCCGAAGGTCGCGCCGGGGGCACCTGCACCGCCCAGCGAACTGCGCTTGAGTTCGGATCTGGTGGGCACCCGCCTGGACCTGCCGGCACCGCTGGACAAGCCGGCCGCCGAACCGCTGGCGACCACGGTGGCCGCACAGCTGCCGATGGGGGCTGGCCGCATCGACGTGGCCTTTGGCCAGCGCCTGGCCCTGGCCGCGCGCAGCCATAACAACCAGACCGGCGTCCAGGTCACGCTCGGCAGCGACCACGTCGACCGCGAGCCGCCACCGAGCGGGCTGACCGTCAACGGTCGCAGCCCGACCCTGGATGCGCTGGAATGGATCAGCCTGGCGCGTGGCGGTGGTGACGATGACAGCATGCCGCTGCGTGCGGTGGATGTGCAGGTCGGCAGATTGATGCTGATCGGCGGCGTCTTCGAGCAGACGCGGCTGCAGCTGCAGCCCGGTCCGCAGGCGCTGGATGTACGCCTGGACGGACCGTCACTGGCGGGACGCCTGACCGTTCCCAATGCCGAGGGCGGCACGATCAGTGGCCAGCTCGACCGCGTGCACTGGCAGTCGCTGCCGGCCGCACCGGGGGCGCCGGCTGCGCCGGCGCGGGTGCAGGCCGGCGCCAACGACATGGATCCGGCCAAGCTGCCGCCGTTCGCGCTGGACATCGCCGATCTGCAGTTCGGCAAGGTCGTACTCGGCCAGGCGGTGCTGCGTACGCGGCCGCTGGCCAACGGCCTGAACGTGGACGAGCTGCGCTTCCGCGCGCCGGACCAGGAGATCGACATCAGTGGTCGCTGGCTGGGCCGTACCGGTGGCGCCCGTACCGAACTGACCGCGCAGGTGCGCAGTGAAGACCTGGGCGGGCTGATGCAGAACCTGGACTACGGTGGCCAGCTGCGTGGCGGCTCCGGCCAGGCCCAGCTGCAGGCTTCGTGGAGCGGCGGTCCCTCGGACTTCCAGCTGGCCAATCTGCAGGGCCGGCTCGACCTGCACGCGCGCAATGGGCAATTGCTGGAGCTGGAGCCCGGCGCCGGCCGCGTGCTCGGCCTGCTCAGTGTCGCGCAGCTGCCGAGGCGCCTGATGTTCGACTTCCGCGATTTCTTCTCCAAGGGCTTCGCGTTCAACCAGGTCGATGGCAGCGTGCAGTTCGGCCAGGGCATGGCCCGTACCGACAAAGTACTGATCGAGGGACCGGCGGCGAACATCACCATCCGCGGCCAGGCCGATCTGCGCAACCAGCAGTTCGACCAGACCATCGACGTCAACCCGCGCGCCGGCAACCTGCTGACCGTGGTCGGCGCAGTGGCCGGCGGCCCGGTGGGCGCGGCACTCGGCGCCGCCACCAATGCGGTATTGTCCAAACCGCTCGGCGAGATCGGCGCCCGTACCTACAAGGTGACCGGCCCATGGAAGGAGCCGAAGGTGGACGTGATTGAACGCAGCCGCGACAAAACCCCGCCGGCGCCTGCACCGGGCCCAGCCCCAGAGGTGCCGCCGACGGTCACCGACCTGCCACGCTCGCACTCGCACTCGCGCTGAGCGTGGTTTTCCTGTTCATGGGGCTTGCCTCAGCGCCCCCGCATCCCCAGATCGAGACACATGACTGACATCGCCCTGACGCTTGCCCAAGACCGCCTGCTGCGCCCCGGTGGCCTGGATACCGCTGGCCTGGAGCGCACTTTCGGCCAGTTGCTCGGCCCGGGTGTCGACTTTGGTGACCTTTACTTCCAGCACGCCCGCCGCGAAAGCTGGAGCGTGGAGGACGGCATCGTCAAGGATGGTGCCCATTCCATCGAGCAGGGCGTGGGCGTGCGTGCGATTTCCGGCGAGAAGACCGGCTTCGCCTACTCCGATGACATCCATGCCGATGCGCTGCTGACGGCAGCGCAGTCGGCGCGCGCGATCTCGCGTGAGGGCGGGGCCCAGTCCGGGCAATCGCTGCTGCGCGGCAATGCGCGCGCGCTGTACCCGGCGCTGGATCCGATCGACGGCATCGGCAACGAGGCCAAGGTCGAGGTGCTCAAGCGCCTGGATGGCTACCTGCGTGCCGCCGATCCGCGCGTGAAGCAGGTCATGGTCAGCCTGTCCGGCGGCGTCGATACGGTGCTGATCGCCCGCAGCGACGGTGTACTGGGAGCCGACGTGCGCCCGTTGGTGCGCCTGAACGTGCAGGTGATCGTCGAGCAGAACGGCCGTCGCGAGTCCGGCTATGCGGGAGGCGGTGGCCGCTATGGCTACGGGGAACTGTTCGCCGAGGGGCGTCCGGAAGCGTTCGCCCGCGAGGCACTGCGCCAGGCGCTGGTGAACCTGGACGCCGTTCCGGCACCGGCCGGGGTGATGCCGGTGGTGCTCGGACCGGGCTGGCCCGGCGTGCTGCTGCACGAAGCGGTCGGCCATGGCCTGGAGGGCGACTTCAACCGCAAGGGCACCAGCGTCTACGCCGGCCGCATCGGCGAGCGGGTGGCGGCGCCGGGCGTGACCATCGTCGACGACGGCACGCTGGACGGTCGCCGTGGCTCGTTGAACATCGACGACGAAGGCCACCCGACCCAGTGCACCACGCTGATCGAGGACGGCATCCTGGTGGGATACATGCAGGACAGTCTCAACGCACGGCTGATGGGCATGGCGCCGACCGGCAACGGGCGTCGTGAATCGTTCGCGCACCTGACCATGCCGCGCATGACCAATACCTACATGCGCGCCGGCCAGCACGACCCACAGGAGATGATCCGTTCGGTGAAGAAGGGCCTGTATGCGGTCAACTTCGGCGGCGGCCAGGTCGACATCACCAGCGGCAAGTACGTGTTCTCGGCCACCGAGGCCTACCTGATCGAGGATGGCCGCATCACCGCGCCGGTGAAGGGCGCGACCCTGATCGGCAACGGCCCGGAAACCATGCAGAAGGTGCGCATGGTCGGCAACGACCTGGCCCTGGACGAGGGCGTGGGTATCTGTGGCAAGGACGGGCAGAGCGTGCCCGTGGGTGTCGGCCAGCCCTCGCTGCTGATCGAGGGCATCACCGTCGGCGGTACCCAGGCCTGAGCCGGGCGATGGCCAGTGCCACCGCCCGGGCCGGCGAGGCCTCAGTCCTCGTCGGCGTCGTCGCTCTCGACGTGGTCGGCGTCTTCGGCGCTGGCTTTCAGGCCCAGCGCGGCGGGCAGCATCAGGCCACGCAGCACCTGGAAGATTTCGCGGTAGGCGCGCGGCGGCTTGTTCCTGGCCTTTTCGGCCTGCGCATTGCGCACCAGCGTGCGCAGCTGCTGGCGGTCGGCCTGCGGGTAGTCGTCCAGCAGTGCAGCCAGCGCCTTGTCACCCTCGGCCAGCAGGCGGTCGCGCCAGTCTTCCACGCGATGCATCATCGCCACTTCGCGGCGGCCGGTTTCGCTGTTGGCGTCCAGCGCATCGCGGATCGCATCCAGCGTGGCGTCTTCTTCGCGGCGCATGTGCTTGGCCAGGAACGCCAGCTGGCGCTTGTGGGCGATGTGGGCGGTGATGCGCTTGCACTCGGCGATGTGCGGCAGCAGGTCTTCCGGGATCGGCAGGCGCGCCAGCTGGGCCGGGGTCAACGACACCAGCTTCTCGCCCAGGGCCAGGACGTCGAGCGCGTCGCGCCGGTTCTGGCTGCGGCTCTTGTCGTGGAATTCACCGGTTTCTTCGTCGCGTCCGCGCATCGTCCCTACCTGATCTCAAAAAAAGTCGCCCGGCGTGATGCCGGGCCCAACCTGTACAGGATAAAGCATTGAACGTGATCGCCCCTGAAGCCGCCGTCGGCGACGACAGCCCGGCCCGGCTGGAACGGCTGGCCGACCTTTCCCAGCAGCTGCTCGACCGCGCCCGTGCGCTGGGCGCCAGCCAGGCCGAGGTCAGCTGCAGTGAAGACCGTGGCCTGGAGGTCAATGTCCGCCTCGGCGAGGTTGAGACGGTGCAGTCCACCCGTGACCGCGGTATCGCCGTGACGGTCTATTTCGGCCAGCGCAAGGGCAGTGCCAGCACCGGCGACCTGAACGAGGCCAGCCTTGCTGCTACTGTCGAGCAGGCCTGCGCGATCGCCCGCCATACCGAGGACGACCCGGCCGCCGGCCTGGCCGAAGCCGCGCTGATGGCCACCGACTTCCCCGACCTGGACGGCTGGCACCCGTGGGCGCTGCAGGCCGACGAGGCGGTGGACCTGGCCCTGGCCTGTGAAAGTGCCGGTCGCGAGGCCGACGCACAGATCCGCAATTCCGACGGCGCCTCGGTGTCCAGCATGCAGAGCCTGTCGGTGTATGCCAATTCGCATGGCTTCATCGGCCGGGAGCGCGGCACCCACCATTCCGTCGGTTGTGCGCTGATTGCCGGCCAGGGCGATGGCATGCAGCGTGACGGCTGGTACACCAGCGCGTTGGCCCGGGAGGACCTGGAAAACGTGGGCCTGGTCGGCCGTCGCGCCGCCGAACGCACTGTTGCCCGCCTGCAGCCGCGTTCGATGGCCACCGGCAGCATGCCGGTACTGTTCGCCCCGGAAGTGGCGCGCAGCCTGGTTGGACACCTGCTGTCGGCGGTATCGGGCGGTGCCCTGTACCGCCAGGCCAGCTTCCTGCTCGACAGCGTCGGCCAGCGCCTGTTCCCGGAATGGATGCAGATCGAGGAGCTTCCGCACCTGCGTCGCGGCCTGCGCTCGGCCGTGTTCGATGGTGACGGCGTGGCCACCCGCGCCTCGGCCCTGGTCTGCAACGGCGTGCTGCAACGCTATGTACTGGGCAGCTATTCGGCACGCAAACTGGGCCTGCAGACCACCGCCAATGCCGGTGGCGTGCACAACCTGCAGCTGGCCGCCAACGCTGGCGGCCTGCAGGAGATCGCCCGCCAGATGGGCGATGGCCTGCTGGTGACCGAACTGATGGGGCAGGGCGTGAACGGGGTGACCGGCGACTACTCGCGCGGTGCCGGCGGCTTCCGCGTCGAGAACGGCGAGATCCAGTACCCGGTGGATGGCATCACCATTGCTGGCAACCTGCGCGAGATGTTCAGCAGCATCGAGGCGGTCGGCAGCGACGTCGACCCGCGCTCGCACATCCGGACCGGTTCGATCCTGCTGGGGCGGATGACCATCGCCGGTAATGATTGATGGCATTGATGGCGTAAGCTATGCCCGCCTGACGCAGCCAGCTTGGTGCTGGTGGGTCAAGACCACCCAATGAAAAGGAGTTTTGTCGTGAGCGAATTCGATAACGTCCCGCCGCCGCCGGCCACCACCGATGTGCCGGCCGACCAGCGCACCATGGCCCTGGCCGCGCACCTGCTGGGCATCTTCACCGGCTTCATCGGCGCGCTGATCATCTGGCTGATCAACAAGGATGACGCGGGCAAGGCCTTCGTGACCGACCAGGCCAAGGAAGCCCTGAACTTCCAGATCACCGTGACCATCGCCATGGTCATCAGCATCATCCTGATGGTGGTGATCATCGGCGGCATCCTGGCGCCGATCGTGGGCATCATCAACCTGGTGTTCTGCATCATTGCTGCCGTGAAGGCCAACAACGGCGAAGCCTACCGCTACCCGTTCACCCTGCGCCTGATCAAGTAAGACCGGCTGCATGCGGAAACAACAACGCCCGGCATTGCCGGGCGTTTTCATTGGGGGGCCGCACAGGGTGACGCGATCGATCAGTGATCGCGCTCCACCGCCAGTGTTGCCAGCGCGCGCAGCGGATCGGCTTCCTCGCCGTACCCGGCCAGGATCGCCTGCATGCGTGCCGCGAGTTCGTGCAGCTGGGCCTTCGCCCCGTCCATGCCGAGCAGGGCGGGGAAGGTGCTCTTGTCCTGCGCCTGGTCCTTGCCGGCGGTCTTGCCCAGTTGTTCCGAACTGGCTTCGACATCAAGGATGTCATCGCGCACCTGGAAGGCCAGGCCAAGCGCGTCGGCGAAGCTGTCCAGCTGGGCCAGCTGCGGTTCGTGGGCCTGGCCGCACAGCGCGCCCATGCGCACCGCCGCGCGGATCAACGCACCGGTCTTCAGCGCGTGCATGCGGGTCAGCGCCGCCAGCGTCTGCTGCTGGCCGGTGGCATCGATGTCCAGGGCCTGGCCGCCGCACATGCCAGCAGCGCCGGACGCGTGGGCCAGGGTCTGCAGGCAGGCGACGCGCAGGGTAGCCGGCAGCGGCGCATCGGCCAGAAGGCCAAAGGCGCGGGTCTGCAGGGCGTCGCCAGCAAGGATCGCGGTGGCTTCGTCGAAGGCGACGTGGGTGGTCGGCTTGCCGCGGCGCAGGGCGTCGTCGTCCATCGCGGGCAGGTCGTCATGCACCAGTGAATAGGCGTGGATCAGTTCGACCGCCATCGCCGCCGCATCCAGATGCTCCGGCGGCGCGCCGAACAGGTGGCCGCTGGCGTACACCAGCAGCGGGCGCATCCGCTTGCCCCCGCCCAGCACCGAATAGCGCATGGCCTTGTGCAGGCCCTGGGGCGCTTCAGCAGGCGAGGGCAGGGCGGCGTCGAGCTGGCTTTCGATACGGTCGCGCCAGCGCGCGAACAAGGCCTCAGCCGTCATGGCTGGGCGGATCGAAAGGCTCGGCGGCGTCCGGCTGGGCCGGATCACTGAGCAGGCGCACGCGCAGTTCGGCCTGCTCCAGCGCCTGCTGGCACTGGCGGTACAGGCCGACGCCACGTTCGTAAGCACTGAGCGAAGCTTCCAGGCTCAGCTCGCCGGTTTCCATCTGCTCCACCAGCTGCTCCAGCGATTCGAGCGACTGCTCGAACTGGGCGACCGGGGAGGCGTTTTCGGGGGACTTCTTGGCCATGCGGCAAGTGTGGACGGGCCGCGCGCGGGGGTCAATTCACCAGCCGCCCGGGCGCCACTGCAACTGCGCACCATGCGCCTGCAACCAGGCCTGCAGCGGTGCGGCGATGACCACGTCGGCGGCGGCCAGCAACTGCGGGCCATCGAAGATCAGCGGCAGCTGCGCGCGTCGCCAGGGGGCGAGGTGTTCGCGCTGCAGGCAGTCCTTCAACGCGTGCGAATGCTGGCGACCCGGCAGCAGAATGCGCTCACCGCCCACGCGTGCACGGACCTGCAGCGGGCGTTCGAAGGCCGGGGTGCCCTGCAGGCGCAGCTGTCCGCCATCGGGCAGTGCCAGCGGTGCGCGTCCATCCCATTCGGCCTGCCACTCGGGGGGAAGCGCAGGCAGCCTGGCCGGTAGCAGATAGGCGTGGTCGCGCCATTGCTGGATCGCGTGATCGTGCCAACTCACCCGGGCCTGGCGATCGTTGTCGGCCGGCAGCAGTTCGTCCAGCGTCTGCTGCAGCACCGTGGCCGGCAGCGGTGCCGCACCGTGGCCCACCACCCAGGCACGCAGCACGCGTGCGGCGCGACCCGGTGAGACCTGGCGCAGCAGCTGCAGCGACAGCACACGTGGAGCGACTTCCAGGTGCACAATCAGCTCGGCGTCTTCCTCGTCGAGCAGTTCGCGGGTCTGCCTGCAGTGTGTCGCGCTGCCCGCCAATGCCGCAGCGGCGTGTGGCCAGCGCTGGCGCAGCAACGGCAGCACCTGCAGGCGCAGGAAGTTGCGATCGGCGTGGTCGTCGCCATTGCTGGGGTCTTCGATCCAGTGCAGTGCATGTTGGCGGGCGTAGTCGAGGAGTGCACTGCGTGGCATCGCCAGCAGCGGTCGCCATAGAGGCTTTTCGCCAAGGCGGCTGTGCGCGGACATCGCGGCAAGCCCATCGACGCCGGAGCCACGCAAGGCACGCAGCAGGAACGTTTCGGCCTGGTCGTCCAAGTGCTGCGCCAGCGCCAGTGTTTCGCCGTCGCGCAGTTCGGCCGCGAACGCGGCACGTCGCGCCTGCCGTGCCGCACCTTCGAGACCCAGCCCCGTACCGCTTTCAACCTGCACGTGGCGCACGGCCAGTTCGATGCCCCGAGCCGCGCATTGCTGTTGGCAGTGCAGCACCCAGTCGTCCGCATCGGCTTGCAGGCCATGGTGCACGTGCACCGCGCGCAGCGAGGTGCCGGAGGCCTGTGCGCAGCGCCACAGCCAGTGCAGCAGCACGGTGGAGTCGACACCACCGCTGTAGCCCACCAGCACGGGCGCATCCAGCGGAACGAGGGCAGGGAATTCGGTCACGGCGGCAAGTATAGGGTTGCTCGGCAGGGCTGCGCCCTGCACCCGCTACAAGCAACAGCAACAGCCGAAGCAACAGCAGAAGCGGGGTTCCTGAGGGTTGGCGGGGTGGGTCCGGTTGCGGGAGACGCCGTAAACCCATCCATGGGGGCTTGGCCGCGGCATCCATGCCGCGGACACTCCCGCAACCGGACCCATCCCGCCTTCGACAGATATTCGCGATCTGTCGGAAATGCTCTTGGGGTCAGATCCGTTTTCCGCAGGAAAACGGATCTGACCCCGATTTATTTCGATATCTGACGGATTTCATCCACGCGTGGCGTGGATCTACCAACCGTCATCGGGAAACTGTCGGGGGTGGGGCGGTGTGGGTGGGCAGGACACGCCGTAAACCCATCCCTGGGGGCTCGATGGCGCCATCCATGGCGCCAACGGTCCTGCCCACCCACACCGCCCCACCCAACTCACAGAAATCCAGAGCCGCTTCGGCTGTTGCTGTTGCTGTTGCTCTGGCTTGCAGCAGGTGCAGGGCGCAGCCCTGCCGAAAAACCTACTTCACCCGACGGCCCGAGCGGTCGATCCGGAACCGCTCTCCGCCTTCCATCGGCGTGTGGCCATCGGCATCCGGCGTACCACGACGGCAACCATTGCAGACCTCGGCCACGCCATCCTGGAACGGCCAGCCGAAATCGAACGTGCCGGGCACCACCTGGCGGAACTTCAGATCGAAGTAGGCCACGCGGTTGCCTACGCGGGCGCGCAGCAGGCCTTCCTGCGGCGTTTCCGGACCGTTGTCCCAGGTCAGTACCGGCAGGCTGCGGCCTTTGCGGTTGACATAGTGGAAGCCTTGGTCGGCGTACACCACGGCCAGGCCATGGTCGTCGTAATTCAGGTCCTTCAAGGTGTCGGCACTGATCTTCGGCCGGTGATCGACCACTTCGCAGTTGGGCAGCGGCCACAATCCGTGTTCGTCGGTCAGCAGCTTGCACGCCGGTGCCTGTGCCGCTGCATTGGCACTGACCAGCACGCCAAGCAGGACCAGCGAGCGCGCGAAGCGGCCGCTGGCAGGAGCAGGGTAGGCCTGCCGCACGATCACTTGGCCTCGGCCTTGCGCTCGAACGCGGTCGGCGCCGGCAGCTGTACCGGCACGCCCTTGTCGTCGCAGGTGCCGGCCTGGCACAGGCGCTCGCGCAGGGCCGGGGTGGCCTGCACGATCATGTGGTAGATCGCGTTCTGTTCCAGCGTGCCGCGGATCGCCTTGCTGCCCGGGCCGCGTGCCCAGATACCGACGTCTTCGCCGCCGTGCGACTCGGACTTCATCGGCACCAGTGCTTCCTGCATGTAGTCCGGATGCTCGGTGTCGACCTCGCGCAGGTTCGGGCGGCCGTTGGCCGGTTCGAAGCTGCTCGGGTTGTGCGGGTAACGCTTCGGACCGGCCGGCTGCTGGTTGCTGCTGCCGGTATGGCCCGGGCCATTGGCGTAGCTCAGGGTGGTGTACGGCTGGCCGGTGCCGTCCAGCGCGTAGTCGAGCTTGCCGGCGCCATCTTCGCCGCCCTTGTCCTTCACCTTGCCCAGGATCGGGTTGCCGCGCGCCGGGTAGCCGACGAAGTTCAGGGTGTGCGAGTGGTCGGCGGTGACAATGATCAGGGTGTCATCGGCCGAGGTCAGTTCGTTGGCCACGCGCACCGCGTCGGACAGCGCCACGGTCTCGGTCAGGGCACGGTAGGCGTTGCCGCTGTGGTTGGCGTGGTCGATGCGCGCGCCTTCGATCATCAGCACGTAGCCTTCCTGGTGCCTGGCCAGATTCTTGATGGCTGCCGCTGTCAGTTCGGCCAGGCTCGGCTCACCGCCCGGATCCTGCGGGCGCTCGTACTCGTAGCGCATGTGGTCAGGTTCGAACAGGCCGAGGATGGCCGGCGCATTGGCGGCCGCTGCCAGCTGCTTGCTGTTCCACACGTAGGCACCCTGCGGATGCGCCTGCTGCCATTCCTGGACCAGGCTGCGGCCATCCAGGCGCTGGCCGACCTTGTCGTCGTACTCCGGGTCGCGTTCCTCCACCGTGGTGAATTCACCGCGACCGCCGCCGAGGGCGACCAGCGGGCCACGGCCATAGCGCGAGGTCGACAACAGCTGCTGGGCGATGTCCTTGCAGCCGGCCGCCTTCGCGGCTTCGGTCAGGTCGGTGTCGTTTTCCCAGTTGCGCTCGGGCGAGTGCGCGTAGGTGGCGGCCGGGGTGGCGTGGGTCAGGCGTGCGGTGGACACCACGCCAGTGGCCAGGCCGGCGCTGTCAGCCAGCTGCAGCCAGGTCAGCAGGCCCTTGGACAGGCTGTCGGCACAGTCGGTGCGGCTGCCGGCGCTGACGCCGATCGCACCCATGTGGGTCTTCACGCCGGTGGTGATGGCGGTCATGGTGCCGGCCGAATCCGGGGTCTGCGAATCGGTGTTGTAGGTCTTGCTGAACGCCGTGGCCGGGAAGCGCTCCCAGGACAGCAGGTTCTCTTCACCCGAGCCGCCCTTCTGCTGGCCTTCGTAGATGCGCGAGGCCGCCACGGTGGTCAGGCTCATGCCGTCGCCGAGGAACAGGATGACGTTCTTGGCCTTGCCGGACATCGCGCCGTTGGCGGCGGCCTGGGCGGCGCCGCTGCGGTACCACCACTGCGGGGTCTCGCCGGCCGGATGGGCGACGGGGGCGACGGCGACCTTCAGGCCGGCCGGGGCGGACGCGGGGGCGGTGCTGGCGCAGGCGCCCAGCAGCAGGGTGGTGGCGCAGGCGGCCAACAGGGAGACGGAACGGCGCATGGACGCTGGGATCTCACAAACTGTAACGGGACGTTCATTATGCCCGCCCTCGCAAGGCACGCCGATGACACACTGATTTGCCGGCCGGACGGTCGTTCCGCGGGCCGCCTTGGGCTATCGTGCCAGCATCCCTTCCTTCCCCTCTGGATTGCCTATGAAGCTGGTCTCTGCCTGGCTGCGGATTCCATTCTGGCAGCGCGTGGTCGGTGGCTTCGTGCTCGGCGCGCTGGCCGGCTGGGCGCTCGGCCCGGCCGCGGAAACGTGGTTCGGCCCGCTCGGCGAGCTGTACGTCACCCTGATCAAGATGATCGCCGTGCCGCTGGTGTTCTTCGCGGTCATCAACGCAATCTCGTCGCTGCACGGCCAGAAGTCGGTCGCCGCGCTCAGTGGCCGCACCTTCCTGTGGTTCGTGATCACTGCCGCGTTGGCGGTGTGCGTCGGCCTGGGCGTGGGTACCGTGCTGCAGCCCGGCGCCGGTGGCCTGCAATTGTCGATGGCCAGCAACTACGTGCCGCGCGAAGTGCCCAGCGTGGTGCAGGTGCTGCTGGACGTGGTGCCGGCCAATGTCTTCTACGCGCTGTCCGGCATCGGCACCAAGGTCAATGCGGCCGGTGAAACCGTGCTGGCTGCCGGTCGCGGCTCGATCCTGCCAGTGATCTTCTTCGCTGGCCTGGTGGGCTTTGCCATCGTCAAGCTGGGCGAGAAGGTGACCGAGGCGCGCAAGCTGGTCGGCCAGATGAGCGACATCATGATCCAGGTGACCCGCTTCGTGCTGGAAGTCACCCCGATCGGTACTTTCGGCCTGATCGCCGGCCTGGTCGGCAGCTACGGCTTCGAGAAGCTGCTGCCGCTGGGGCATTTCGTGCTGGCGCTGTACGTGGCCTGCGCCCTGCACATCGTGGTGGTCTACAGCGCACTGCTGCTGGCGCACGGCCTGAACCCGCTGAAGTTCTTCCGTGGCGCGGCGCCGGGCATGCAGGTTGCCTTCGTCAGCTCGTCCAGCTTCGCCGCGATGCCGGTGGCGCTGCGTTCGATCACCCACAACCTGGGCGTGAACAAGGACTACGGTTCGTTCGCGGTGCCGCTGGGTGCCAGCATCAAGATGGATGGCTGCGGCGCGATCTACCCGGCGCTGTGCGCGGTGTTCATCGCGCAGTACAGCGGTGTGCCGCTGACCCCGGAGCAGTACGTGGTGGTGCTGATCGCCTCGGTGCTGGGCAGCTTCGGTACGGCCGGCGTGCCGGGGACCGCGGTGATCATGGCCACGGTGGTGCTGAGCGCAGCCAACCTGCCGCTGGAGACCATCGGCTACCTGTATGCCATCGACCGCATCCTGGACATGATGCGCACGATGACCAATGTGACGGGCCAGATGCTGGTGCCGGTGATCGTGGCCAAGGAAACCGGGCTGCTGGACCAGGCGGTGTATGACAACCCGTCCAGCAATGTGGGTGTGGACGATCCTGATCCAACACCGCCACGCGCCTGAGGCTGCGTGGAGATGAAAGGCCCGCCCTGACCGGCGGGCCTTTCGTTTGGGAAATGGCTGGCGCGGTGCCGGCCGAGGCGGGCACCTGGTAGATCCACGCCATGCGTGGACGGAGGCGGTGCCGGCCAAGCTCGGCACCCCACCAAAGGTCAGTAGGGAGCGGAGCCACAGTAGATCCACGCCATGCGTGGATGAAGGCAGTGCCGACCAGGGTTGGCAGGTATCCACCGTACGCAGGCCCAACAAAAAAGCCGCTGCAGGGCAGCGGCTTTTTCGTGTCAGGCGGCGCGGTAGCGCCAACCGGTCAGGTCAGAGATCGACCCGGCGGGCCTGCATGAACTTGTTGCCCCAGTAGCCGCTGAGCAGGGTGTCCACGCGGACGTCCTTGCCCGAGCTCGGCGCGTGCAGGAAGCGGCCGTCGCCGACATAGATGCCGACGTGGTCAACACGGCCCTTGCGCCCGAAGAACACCAGGTCACCGGCAGCCAGCGCGGTGCGGTCGTTGATCAGTTCGGCGTTGTCATCGTGGGCCATCTCGCGCGAGACGCGCGGCAGCTCGATGCCCAGGGCCGAACGGAACACATAGCCGACCAGGCCACTGCAGTCGAAACCGCTGTCCGGGTTGCTGCCACCCCAACGGTACGGGGTGCCCAGCAGGGTCATCGCGCGGCGCAGCAGCGACTGCACCTTGCCGTTGTCGGCCGCGGTACCGACAACGCTGCCATTGGCGGCGCTGCTGGTGTCGTAGTTGGCGAGCAGACGGCTGAGGTCGCCGGCCACCACGGCCGAACGGTCCATCAGCGGAATGGTGTCATTGGCGGCCAGGTGCGGCAGCAGGGCTGCCAGCGTGGCACTGGCGGCGGCATCGACGCGGCTGCGCTGCGGAGCGGCAGCCTCGGCCTTGGCGGCCGGTCGGGTGGTGTTCTCGGCCACCGGGGCCGGGGTCACATCGGAACGGTTCGGAGCAGTCTGCGACCAGGCCGGAAGGCTGGTCAGACACAGTGCCAGGCCAAGCAACAGCGGGCGGGCACTACGTGAAGATACGGAAGTCTGGCCTTCGCTTTTCAGGTCGTCAGTCGTCACGCGTCGGTCACAGGAAAAAAACGATGGGGCATCATGCCCTGTAAAAGCGGCAATAAGTTAAAAATTCCGTTAGAAAACCGTTAGTTTCAGGGTGATGTGCGTCACAGTTTTGAACATATCGCCTGTTCATTTTAGCGAAGGACACGTTTCGCGCCGGTGTAGTGGTCTTTCCAGTAGGGGCCGCTGAGCGAGTCCAGGCGCACGGTGCCGCCGGTGCTTGGCGCGTGCACGAAACGACCTTCACCTACATAAATACCGACATGGGTGACGCTGCCGCGGCTGCCGAAGAACACCAGGTCGCCGGTGGCCAGACGCTGCGGGTCGATCTTCGGGCCCTGTACCGCCGCCAGATCGCGCGAGGTGCGTGGCAGCTTCAGGTCCAGCATCTCGCGGTAGACGTAGGCGACCAGGCCGCTGCAGTCGAAGCCGGAGTCGGGGGTATTGCCGCCATAGCGATAGGGGGTGCCGACCAGGCTGATGGCTCGCATCAGCACCGAGTTGGCGGCCTCGGGATTGTCCGGCACGGTCTTCGGCCAGTTTGCGGTTGGCGGTGGTGGCGCGGGACGGGTGGCCTTGCCGCCGCCGCAGGCGGTCATCAGCAGGGGCAGGACCAGCAGCAGGGCCGGGGCGAGGAACCGGCGGGGGCCGGACGAAACTGGCGTGATGTGCATGATCTCCGGATAATGCGCCACCTTGGATTGGCCGTCATGATGGCGGCGTCCCCGCCGGGCGACAACCCGCCCCAACCCGCCTGCCTCCGGCAGATCCAGACAGAGTTGCGCATGAAGATCGAAAAAGACCGCGTTGTCCGCTTCCACTACACCGTTTCCGAAGTCGGCCAGGAGCCGATCGAATCGTCCAAGGACCGCGGCGAGCCGCTGGCGATCCTGATCGGCCACGGCAACATCATCCCGGGCCTGGAAAACGCCATGATGGACAAGGAAGCCGGCGCGACCTTCAGCGTCGACGTCAACGCAGCCGATGCCTACGGCGAGCGCCGCGAGGGCCTGTCCCAGCGCGTGCCGAAGAAGCACTTCGGCAACACCAAGCTGGCTCCGGGCCAGCAGGTCGTGCTGCAGACCAACTTCGGCCCGCGTGCGGTGACCGTGCAGAAGGTCGGCATGAGCGTGGTCGACGTCGACCTGAACCACCCGATGGCTGGCAAGGACCTGCACTTCGACGTCGAAATCGTTGATGTGCGCGAAGCCGGCCAGGAAGAGATCGACCACGGCCACGTCCACGGCGACGGCGGCCACCAGCACTGATCGCAGTGCGATCGTGATGGCAGCAACGGCCCGCTTCGGCGGGCCGTTGCGTTTCTGGAACACGGCGCGGGCATCCATGGCGTGTGGGCCGGCGGCATAATGGCGGACCTGCCTGACGGATGCCCCGTGAACGCCGTTTCTCCTTCCCTGCAGCCGATGGCCTCCGGCGAACGCATCGCCGTGCTGGACGTGCTGCGTGGTGCCGCGTTGCTGGGCATCCTGCTGATGAACATCGAGGCCTTCAGCGGTCCGCTGGAACTGGCGTTCACCGGCATCGACGTGCATTGGCAGGGCATCGACTACTGGGCCGATGCCTTCGTCTACGTGTTCGTGCAGGGCAAGTTCTTCACCCTGTTCTCGCTGCTGTTCGGTGCCGGCTTTGCGGTGATGGCGCAACGCGCCGAAGTGGCTGGACGCGACTTCACCCCGTTCTACCTGCGCCGCAGCGCCGGGCTGCTGCTGATCGGCCTCTGCCACGCGCTGCTGGTCTGGTCCGGCGACATCCTGGTGATGTATGCGCTGATCTCGTTGCCGCTGCTGGCCTGCCGCGAGGCACCACGCAGCTGGCTGCCGTGGATGGGCGTGATCGTCTACCTGGGCGGCGCGGCGATGATGCTGCTGGTCGGCGCGATGGTGTCGATGGCCTCGACGGAGGACGTGCAGAAGATGCTCGCCGAAGCGCAGCAGGGCATCGATCTGCAGCGGCAGGTCTATGGGCAGGGCAGCTGGATGCAGGCCAATGTGCAGCGCCTGCACGAGTTCGGATCGTCAATGGGTGCGCTGCTGATCACCGGTCCGGAAGTGCTGGGCATGTTCCTGATCGGCAGTTGGTTCGCCGCCAGTGGTGCGCTGGCGGCGCCGGAACGCGTCCCGCGCCTGTATGCGTCACTGCGCTGGATTGCACTGCCGCTGGGCCTGCTGGTCACGTTGATCGGAGTTGCCTGGAAACCCTATCTGGCTCCGGGCGCCTATGACCTGCCGGTGACGGCGGCGATGGGCCTGGTGACCATAGGCGGCCTGCCGATGTGCCTGGGCTATCTGGCGTGGATCGTGCACTGGCGCACGCGGCTGGCGTGGCTGGCGCCGGTCGGGCGCATGGCGCTGACCCATTACCTGGCGCAGTCGCTGTTCTGCACGCTGCTTTTCTATCACTACGGGCTGGGATGGTTCGAGGTGATGCCGCGCAGCGTGCAGCTGCTGTTCGCACTACTGCTGTTCGCTGTGCAGGTGGGCATTTCGCACGCGTGGCTGCGGCGCTTCCGCTTCGGGCCGATGGAATGGCTGTGGCGGGCGATGACCTACCGGCAGTGGCCGCCGATGCGGCGCGGGGCTGGGCTGGGCTGATCGATGCAGGGCGCGCGCGAGGATGTCATCGTGGTCGGCGCCGGTGCCATCGGCCTGGCCGCCGCGCTCGCGTTGCGCGCGCAGGGGCGGCAGGTGCGGGTGATCGACCGTGGGCGCATCGGCGCGGCCACGTCGCACGGCAACTGCGGCACTGTGACTCCCAGCCATGCACCGCCACTGGCGGCTCCTGGCATACCGTTGCGCGCGCTGCGATGGATGCTTGATCCACGCGCGCCGCTGTACGTGCGCACGCGGCTGGATCCAACGTTGTGGCGCTGGTTGCTGCAGTTCGGCGCACGCTGCAATGCCCGCGACTGGCTGCAGGCCACGCGCGCCCGCGCTGCGCTGCTGAATGATTCCCGGCTGCGCCTGGCCGAGTGGGTGCAGATGCATGCACTGGACTGTGAGTTCGACACCCGCGGGCTGGACTATGTGTTCGGTGACACGCGCAACTTCGATCACCACGCAGCCGAATGCGAAGCACTGGCCGCGCAGGGCATTGCCACGTACTGCATCGAGGGGGCCGACTATGCGCGTGCCAATCCGGCCTTCCATGATCGCCTTGCCGGTGCGATCCACTTTCCCGGTGATGCGCAGCTGCGGCCTGACCGCTACACCGCGGAAATGGCGCGTGTGCTGCGCGCACAGGGCGTGGTGATCGACGAATGCCTGGACGTGCAGGGTTTCAGCGACGATGCACAAGGGGTACGTGTGCAGGTCGGCGGGCAGGTCGTGCGGGCGCGTGAGCTGGTGCTGGCCACCGGCCCGTGGTCGCGCGACTGGGCACGGCAACTGGACCTGCGCGTGCCGATCCAGCCCGGCAAGGGCTATTCGCTTACCTGGTCGCGACCGGAGCAGGTGCCGCAGCGTCCAGTCGTGCTGAAGGACCATTCCGTGTTCGTGATTGCCTGGCGCGAGGCGTTGCGACTGGGCGGCACCATGGAGTTCGCCGGTGCCGACCCGCAGCTGCGCACGGCCCGCCTGCAGGCCCTGCAGCAGGCCGCCGACCACTACCTGCGCGCGCCACGCGGTGCGCAGCTGCAGGAGCAGTGGTGCGGGTGGCGCCCCATGAGCGTGGACGACGTGCCATTGATCGGCCGTGCGCCCGCACATCCTCACGTCTGGCTTGCAGCGGGGCATGGCATGCTCGGCATCAGCATGAGCGCCGGCACCGGCCAGCTGATCGCCGATCTCGTCTGCGGCCGCACGCCAGCGATCGATCCTGCCCCTTACCGACCCGAGCGATTCCGATGAGCACTGCATCCTATGATTACGACCTGATCGTCCTTGGCGGTGGCTCCGCCGGCCTGGCCGGCGCGATCCGCGCTGCGCAGCACGGCAAGCGCGTGGCGATGCTGGAGCCTGGTGAACTGGGCGGGACCTGCGTCAATGTTGGCTGTGTGCCGAAGAAAGCGATGTGGCTGGCGGCTGACCTGCATGAGCGTATCGGCCTGGCCAGCGCGATGGGCTTCGATGTTGAAGCGCGTCCGGCGCTGTCGTGGAAGGAACTGGTGATCCATCGCCAAGCCTACATCAGCAACATCCATACCAGCTACCACAAGCGCCTGGACGAAACCGGCGTAGTGCGCATTCCGGCACGCGGCCAACTACTGGATGCGCACACCGTGGCCTGCAGCGATGGCGTGCGTTACAGCGCCGAGCACATCCTGATCGCCACCGGCGCACACCCGTTGCGTCCGGACATTCCCGGCGCGGAACTGGGCCTGGTCTCCGACGATTTCTTCGACCTGCGTGCCGCGCCGGCCGAGGTGGCGATCATCGGCGGTGGCTACATCGCGGTGGAACTGGCTGGCTTGCTGCAGGCGCTCGGCAGCCGCGTGAGCCTGCTGGTGCGCGGCAAGCGGCTGCTGGAGCGCTTCGACTACGAGCTGACCGACCAGCTGGCCGAGAACCTGAAGCAGCAGGGCGTGCGCATCCATTTCGACTACCGTCTGCGCGAGCTGCAGCGCGATGGCGAACGCGTGCGTGCGTTCGGTCATGACGGCCCGCTCGACAACGTGTTCGACGCAGTGTTCTTCGCGACCGGTCGCCGCGGCAACAGTCGTGACCTCGGCCTGGAAGCGCTTGGCATCGGCATCGGCGAACACCAGCAGGTGCAGGTGGACGAATGGCAGACCACCAGCGTGCCGAGCGTGCACGCGGTGGGTGACATCGCCGGCAAGGTCGGCTTGACCCCGGTGGCGGTGGCGGCGTCGCGGCGGCTGATGGATCGTCTGTTCGGTGGCCGCCCGCAGTCGAAGATGGACTACGAGAATGTGGCCAGCGTGGTGTTCTCGCACCCGCCGCTGGGTGCGGTGGGCATGAGCGAAGAAGAAGCGCGCGCGCGCTTCGACCAGGTGAGCGTCTACCACAGCCGTTTCCGCCCGATGCTGCAGGCGCTGGCCAATGGTACCCAGCGCAGCTTGTTCAAGATGGTCTGCGCGGGCCCGGACGAACGGGTGGTGGGCATCCACCTGCTGGGCGAAGCGGCGGACGAGATCCTGCAGGGCTTCGCGGTGGCGGTGAAGATGGGCGCGACCAAGGCCCAGTTCGACGACACCGTGGCGATCCATCCGACTTCTGCCGAGGAAGTGGTGCTGATGCGCTGACCCGGGCCGTTGTAGAGCCGAGCCATGCTCGGCCGTCGCTCTTTGTAGAGTCGAGCCATGCTCGACTGCGGTGGAAAGACAGTCGAGCATGGCTCGACTCTACAAGGCGGGCACTGGCCGCCCCCATGCGACAATGGCCGCCCCACGCCTTCCCGGGCCGCTCCACGCGGCCCGCCGTCGTCCTGATGTCCAGCCCCACTTCCCGTATCGCCACCGCTTCTCCTCGCATCGCGCTGGGGGGTATCGGCCTGGCCGCGATCGGCGCCATCGCTGCTTCCGGCAAGGCGATCATCGTCAAGCTCGGCCTGCGCCACGGCGTTGATGCCACCACCTTGCTCGCCCTGCGCATGCTGATGGCGCTGCCGCTGTTCGTACTGATGGCGCTGTGGGCCGCGCGCCGGGCCGAACCACTGTCCTGGGCCGACCGTGCCCGCGTGCTGTGGCTGGGTTTCACCGGCTACTACCTGTCCAGCCTGCTCGACTTCCAGGGCCTGCAGTACATCAGCGTGACGCTGGAACGGCTGATCCTGTACTTGAACCCGACCCTGGTGCTGCTGATCAACGTGCTGCTGGCGCGCCAGCGGCCGGGCCGATGGCAGATCGGCGCGCTGGTGCTGAGTTATCTGGGCGTGCTGCTGGCGTTCGGCCATGACCTGCAGCGCGAGGGTGGGCAGATCATCGTTGGCAGCCTGTTGGTGCTGGGCAGTGCGCTCAGCTATGCGCTGTACCTGTTCGGCAGCGGGCAGGTGGTCGCGCGCATCGGCGCGGTGCGGCTGACCGCTTACGCCAGCTGCGTGGCCAGCGTGCTGGTGCTGCTGCATTTCGCGGTTACCCATCCGCTACCGTTGTTGTGGCAGGCACCGGCGCCGGTGCAGTGGTTGTCGCTGGTCAATGCCACCGTGTGCACGGTGTTGCCGGTGCTTGCGATCATGCTGGCGGTGCAGCGCGTGGGTTCGTCGCTGGCCGCGCAGGTCGGTATGCTGGGCCCTGTTTCCACCATCGTGATGAGCCTATGGCTGCTCGACGAACCGATGGGGCCGGCGCAGATCGCCGGCACCGTGTTGGTGCTGATCGGCGTACTGCTGGTAACCCGCCTGCGGCGCTGACGCCGGAGCAGGCGCGTGCGCGCATCCTGGCAGTGATCCGCGCGATCCCGGCGGGGCAGGTGATGGGCTACGGGCAGGTGGCGATGCGCGCGGGCCTGCCCGGGCGTGCACGCCTGACCGCGCGCATCCTGGGCCAGAACGACGACCCGGACCTGCCCTGGCATCGCGTGCTGCGCTCGGATGGGCGTATTGCCATGGAGGAAGGTTCGGCCGGTTGGCGCGAACAGTCGCAGCGGTTGCGCGCGGAGGGCGTGGTGGTGGAGAACGGCCGGGTGCGGATGCCGGCGGCTGATCCGGCGGCGGCACTGGATGCCGCCGTGTGGGGACCGGGCTGAGCACCGCTGGCGACTGAACGGGCCGCGCCTGCCGGTCGCCAACAAGACACGGTGCTGCGGCTATGATGGAGGCCGTTCCATGCCGGTGCTCCCATGTTCCCGCGACTGCCAACCGTCACCAAGGCCCTGCTGATCGCCAACGCGATCCTGTTCCTGCTGCAGCAGCCGTTCCTGCTCGGCATGCAGACCTTCGAGCCGTTCATGCTGCAACCGCTGCAGCAGGGCTTCGATGCGTTCTCGCCGGGCGGCAACTTCCAGCCCTGGCAGCTGCTGACCTATGGCTTCCTGCATGGCAGCTTCGGCCATCTGTTCTTCAACATGCTGGCGGTCTTCATGTTCGGCGCGCCGCTGGAGCAGACCTGGGGCGAGAAGCGCTTCCTGCTGTATTACCTGGTGTGCGTGGCCGGTGCAGGCGTCTGCCAGCTGTTGGTGGGCACGCTGCTGGAAAACCCGGCCACGGTGCTGGGCGCCTCCGGCGGCGTGTTTGGCCTGCTGCTGGCCTACGGCATGCTGTTCCCCAACCAGCGGGTGATGCTGCTGTTCCCGCCGATCCCGATGAAGGCACGGACCTTTGTGATCCTGTTCGGTGTGGGCGAGCTGGTGCTGGGAATGACCGGCTGGCAGCCCGGCGTGGCCCATTTCGCGCACCTGGGCGGCATGCTGTTCGGCTGGTTGCTGATCCGCTACTGGCGCGGGCAGCCGCCGTTCAACAAGCGCCGCCCCCCCGGCCCGCCGAATCGCCCGAACCACCTGCGCAGCGTCAAATGATCCGAAGGATCATTTGACGCTGTAGGTGCCAACCTTGGTTGGCACGCTTTGAATGGGATCATTTGACGCTGTAGGTGCCGGCCGTTGGTCGGCACACCTTGTCCCACGCGGGTAGGTGCCAACCTTGGTTGGCACGCTGTAGATGTTGTAGGTGCCGACCGTTGGTCGGCACACCTCTACAGATCCTGCAGCACCACCTGCGCGGCGTTGTGCCCCGGCGCACCGGTGACGCCACCGCCGGGATGGGTGCCCGCACCGCACAGGTACAGGCCGGGCAGGGCGCCGCGATAGCCGGCCTGGCCGACCATCGGCCGTGCCGAGAACAGCTGGTTGGCACTTAGTGCGCCGTGGAAGATGTCGCCACCGACCAGGCCGAAGATCCGCTCCAGATCCAGCGGTGACAGTACCTGCCGACCGAGCACGCTGTCGGCGAAGCCGGGCGCATACCGTTCAACGGTGGCAATCATCAGGTCGGCCACGGTTTCCCGGTGATCATCCCAATGGCGGCCCTCAGGCAACACCGGTGCCACGTGCTGGCAGAACAGGCTGGCCACATGCTGCCCGGGCGGTGCCAGTGAATCGTCCAGCGTACTGGGTATCAGCATTTCCACGATCGGTTCGCGCGACCAACCGTCGCGGCGTGCATCCAGCCAGGCGCGGTCCATGTAGTCCAGGCTGGGGGCCATGATGATGCCGGCGCTGAGGTGATCGCCGGGGCCGGGCAGGGCGCTGAAATCCGGCAGCCGCGACAGCGCCACGTTCATCCGGAACGTGCCCGAACCACAGCGCCAGTTCGCCATGCGTTCGCGCGTTGCGTTGGGTACCTGTGCTGGTTCCAGCAATTGTTCGTACAGTAGCTTCGGATTGACGTTGGCGACCACCGCGCGTGCGCGCAGGATTTCGCCGTTGGCCAGTTCCACGCCCACCGCGCGGCCCTGTTCAATCCGCACGCGCTGCACCCCGGCCTCCATGCGCAGTTCCGCACCGGCCTCGCGTGCCGAGGCCGCAATCGCCTGGCTGATCGCGCCCATGCCACCAATCGCATGGCCCCACGCACCTTTCACACCATTGCACTGGCCGAATACGTGGTGCAGCAGTACGTAGGCACTGCCCGGTGTATACGGGCTTGCGTAGTTGCCGACGATGCCATCGAAGCCGAACAGGGCCTTGATCGGCTCGCTTTCGAACCAGCGGTCCAGGTACTCGGCGGCCGACAGCGTGAACAGGTCCAGTAGTTCCTGCCGAAGCGAGGCATCCAGCGTCGCCAGTTCACGACCGAGACGGCCCATCTGCCACAGGGCGGGCAGGGCGCGCCAACCGCCTGCTGCACCCAGGTCCGGCGGCGCGCGCAGGGCCCATGCGCGCAGTACGTCGGCGAAGATCTCCAGGCGTGCCTCGTACGCGGGCAAGTGCTGCGCATCCCGCTCGGAGAACTTCGCCACCTCGGCCTGGGTGCGACCGGGTGCTGACAGCAGATAGCGGTCATCAGGCAACGGCAGGAAGTTGTTGGCAGGACGCGCGACGATGCGCAGTCCATGGGCATGCAACTGCAGGTCGTCGATTACCTTCGGCTGCAGCAGCGATACCGTGTACGACGCCACCGAGTTGCGGAAACCGGGATGGAATTCCTCGGTGACTGCGGCACCGCCGAGAACGCCACGACGTTCCAGCACCAGCACCTTCTTTCCGGCGCGCGCCAGATAGGCCGCGCAGACCAGGCCGTTGTGGCCACCACCAACGACGATCGCATCCCAGGTCATCAGCACCTCTGAAAAGGGGACGGAGGGGATTAAGTCGCAATCTGCATCTGCGCACAGGACATGGGGAGAAACGACTTAATCCCCCCCGTCCCCTTTTTTGATTGCCGCTTCGATGGTGGCGATGTCGATCTTCTTCATCGGCATCATTGCGTTGAAAGCGCGCTTGGCCAGTGCCTTGTCCTTGCTGGTCACCGCTTCGATCAGCATGCGCGGGCTGATCTGCCAGGAGATGCCCCAGCGGTCCTTGCACCAGCCGCATTGGCTCTCCTGTCCACCGTTGCCGACGATCGCATCCCACAGGCGGTCGGTCTCGGCCTGGTCTTCGGTCTGGATCTGGAAAGAGAAGGCTTCGCTTTGCTTGAACGCGGTGCCGCCGTTGAGGCCGACGCAGGGGATGCCACAGACGGTGAATTCGACGGTCAGCACGTTGCCTTCCTTGCCGTCGGGATAGTCACCGGGGGCGTGATGCACGGCGGTCACTGCGCTGTCTGGCAGGAGGCTGGCATAGAAGGTGGCGGCTTCGAGTGCGCCATTGTCGTACCAGACACAGATCGTGTTCTTGTGCGCCATGTCGGGGCTCCGCGATGGACGAAGCCGCAGCGATAGCACGCCGGGTGTTAACCCGGGATCTCCACGCCGGGGCATCACGCACCGTTGATGGAGACTGCAATCTGGAAGCCAAGTCGCTAATTTTCAAACAGAACGTGAACGGAGTTCACGTTTGTATCGAAATTTCTCTTTTAATTTCAATTGGTTGTTTTTGTTCAGCTGGCATTGCAAATTGAGGATTGGGGAAATTAATATTTGGTTCAGCTGAAACAGGAGCGTCGCTTCTGTGCAGCGCTTCTGCAACAGCAGCCTGATCTCCGTCGAATCAAGGAAACTCAATGAGCAGCAGCAAGCACGTCACAAGGTTGAAGCGCACCGCGCTGGCGGTGGTCATGACGTCTTTCATTGGCGCCGCCGCGGCACAGAGCACGACCGGTTCGTTGTTTGGCAATGCGCCTGCCGGTACCACCATCGTCGTGCAGAGTGACACGGGCCTGACCCGGTCGGCGACCGTCGACAGCAGCGGCCGCTACAATCTAGGTTCCTTGCCAGTGGGTAAATACACCATTACCCAGCAGCGTGATGGCCAGACCATCGAGCGACGTGAGAATGTGCTGCTGAGGGTAGGCGGTGGCACCGAGGTGTCGTTTGGCGGCGGTGCGGCCGGAGCAACTACGCTTGGCACTGTGAACGTTGTTGCGGCCAACGTGCCGAAGATCGACGTCAGCAATACTGTCTCCAAGTCGGTGATCACCTCCGAGCAACTCGACGTGTTGCCCCTGGGCCGTAGCGCCGAAGCCATTGCGCTGCTGGCGCCGGGCGTGGTGTCTGGCAGTGGATCCTTTACCAATGGTTCGCGGTCGGTGCTGTCGTTCGGTGGCTCCAGCGTTACCGAGAACGCCTACTACCTCAATGGCTTCAACGCCTCCAACCCGCTCAGCAACCTCGGTGGTGTCAGCCTGCCCTATGGCTCGATCGACCAGCAGGAAACCTACATGGGCGGCTACGGTGCCGGCTATGGTCGCTCCACCGGTGGCGTGATCAATCAGCTGGGCAAGCGCGGTACCAACGAATGGCATTTTGGTGTCCAAGCTACGTGGGCACCTGACTCGTTGGCCGCCTCCGCAGCGACGGTGATGTATCCGGACCGCGAGTTGCCTGCAGGCTATGCCTATACCAAGGACTCGCTACGTGGCAGCCTTTATCGCTACCGCAAGGACGATGCCGCGACTCGCACCACCTACAGCGGTTATGCCAGTGGCCCGTTGATCGAGGATCGCCTGTTCATCCATCTGGCCGCCGAGAAGGACCGTACGGAAGGCGTGTCGACGAACAGTGCGGCGGCTTCGCAACAGGTTCGCAACCACTACACGATCGACACGCCAAAGTTCTATGGCAAGATCGACTGGAACATCAACGACAGCAATACCCTTGAGTACACACGTGTGCAGAACACCGATCGCACTGGTGGCTACTACCGGTCGTTCGAGTACGACGACCTGACCGAAGGCGATCGCACCGGTACCTTCCCGAACACCACGAAGGTCAAGGACGATTTCGATATTTTCAAGTACACCGGCTACCTGACTGATGACCTGACCCTCAGCGCGGTCTGGGGACGCAGCAAGCAGATCAACCTGGAATCCAACCCTGCCTCGTCCGGCATCCCCTATCTCAGTGCCCCGGGTAACCAGGACCCGGCCATCACGGGTGGGCGTCCCATCCGCAACAGCCAGCCTGAGCTCTATGAAAAGGCTGCAGATGCGGGCAGCAAGACTCGCGGCTTGCGACTGGATCTGCAGTATCGCATCGGTGACCACGAGCTGACCGGTGGTATCGACAACATGTATTACCAGGGGCACAACGAAGGCCAGAAGGTCACGGGCCCCGGCTATGCGTGGATCTATGGCCGTGTCGAACCCGGCGAATCGCCGAGCCCGCGCTTCGACATCGCGCCACCGCCAGGTGATGGCTACTTCGTGCAGAAGTACATCCTCTCCACGACCACCAGCATGTCAGTCAAGCAGAAGGCCTACTACCTGGAGGATCGCTGGCAAGTCACGCCGAACTGGCTGCTGACCATCGGCGTCCGCAACGACAAGTTCACCAACTACAACAGTGATGCCAGGCCCTATGTGGAGAGTGGCGATCAGTGGGCGCCGCGCCTTGGAGCAAGCTGGGACGTGTTCGGCGATTCGTCGCTGAAGTTGTTCGCCAATCTCGGTCGCTACTACCTGGCACTTCCGAACAGCGTGGCCATTCGCGGTGCTTCGGCATCGACCTTCACCCGCGAGTACTTTGCCTACAGCGGTATCGATGAGAACGGTGTTCCGACGGGCCTCACCGCGCTTGGCCCGGGCCCCGTGTCGTCCAACAACGAGTACGGCCAGACCCCGGATCCGCTGTCGGTAGCTCCAACAGACCTGAAGTCGCAGTACCAGGACGAACTCATTCTTGGTTTCGAGAAGACGCTGGGTGAGCGCTGGAACTCCGGTGCTAAATTCACCTATCGCCGCCTGCAGTCAGCTATCGACGACACCTGTGACTCGGACCGCATCATCGACAAGCTGGACGCGATGGGTGTTGATTCAAGCGATCTGGTGATCCCAGGTTGCGTGATCTTCAATCCCGGCAAGACGAACACCATCATGCTCAAGCATGCCGATGGTTCGGGCTATACGCCGGTACGGATGAGTTCGGCAGATTGGGGTTTCGGGAACAAGAAGGCCAAGCGCGATTACATTGCTGTGGACCTGTTCATCGAGCACCCGCTGAGTGACAAGTGGTATGGCCGCCTGGACTACACCTGGTCGCGCAACTTCGGCAACACCGAAGGCCAGGTGAAGTCGGACATCGGACAGGATGATGTTTCCAAGACGCAGGACTGGGATGCTGGGGCGTTGATGGAATACGCGGGCGGGTACCTCGCCAACGACCGGCGCCACCAGCTGAAGGGCTATGGTGCATACATGTTCAATGACGAGTGGTCGGCGTCGGCGACCCTGCGTGTCATGTCTGGAATGCCGAAGAGCTGCCTGGGCTACTACGGCACCGATGAAAGCGATCCTTTGGGTTACGATGCGGCGTATCACTATTGTGGTGGCACGCCGTCGCGCCCGGGTGATGCCGGCCGTACGCCATGGACCACGCGCGTGGATCTGGGTGTGATGTATCGCCCTGCGTTTGCCGATCACAAGTTGGCTTTCGGTCTGGATGTCTTCAATGTGCTCAATCAGCGTCGTGCCGTGCAGACCGATGCGGTATATGAGGATGCTCCCTACACCGTGTCGAACACCTACGGTATGGGCACGTTCTTCAGCGCACCGCGTTCGGTCCGTGTCAGTGCGTCCTACGACTTCTGATCGTAGTCACGTGTCGACCTCTCCATGAGATGAATTGGGCCCCGGCAATGCCGGGGTCCTTTTTTTGGAGTGACTCGCATGACCCGGCCTACCATAGGTTGACATCTACGGGGGGGGATGGTCCGGCCGCCGGCAGGCGGCCAAGGACGCCCGATGCATCGCATCGGGCGTCTGCACTTTAAGGCACAGGTGGGGCGCTCAGCGTTGCCGCGCATGGATCTTCTGGTAGTAGTCCGAACAGTACTGGATGCCGCGATCAGAGTGATGGATCAGCTTCTGCTGTGTCTTTCTTCCTTTCAATGTCATCTCCAGTGCCTGAGCTACCTGCTCTGTCTGCAGCGTTTCATGCACGTTCCAGACCACGATCTTGCGTGACCATGCATCCGTGATCAGGCTCAGTTACACGAATTTCCCCTGCGACGGCAGATAGGTGATATCCGCTACCCATGCCTGTTCGATACCGGTGGGTGTCACGCACCCTTCGTCCGGTTCGAGCAGGTTCGGATGCCTCCGGAAGCGATGATGGCTGTCGGTGGTCTTGTGATAACGGATCTGTTGGCACCAACAGGCGTGCTTCTTGAAACACCTCAGACACGCGGTCGCGCCCCAGGGCGATGCCCACCGCCTGTAGCTTCGGTTCGATCAAATGGTGCAGTTTGCGGGTAACGATCCGCGGCTGGCGTACGGCAATCGCTCACCAGTGCCTGTGCCGTGGCATCGACAGCGTGTCGCCGCTGATGACGGCGTCCAGTCTGACAGAACGCCTGCCGACTGATTGAAGGTCAGCGAGTAATCCCGCTGGCTGCGCCTGATTGTTGATTTCATTGAACATTCCTTTTCCAGAGGGAAAAGGTGTCAACCCAATTCAGGACGGGGCAGCACAAGGAAAAAGGCGCCCTGAAGGCGCCCTTTTCCTGTTGTCGCTATAGCCGCACGATCAGCGCCAGACTTTGATCTGGTCGGCTTCGCTGCGCTGCATCGGCTGGCCGGCCTTGCAGCTGAAGGTGGCACCGAAGGCCGGCAGGTTGGCCAGCGTGCCGTTGCTGCGCCACACGCCCGGTGCACGGATGTCGGCGGTCAGGCGGCGTACGGCCTCGTTCGGCGACAGCTGCTGTGCCCACAGCGCCGACCAGGCACGGAAGAAGCCCTGCTGCTGCGCCTGCTTGGCCTTTGGCTCCTGTGCGACGTAGGCCGCCCAGGCCAGTTCCAGGCCCGCGATGTCGGCCAGGTTCTCTTCCTGGGTGAGCGCACCGTTGACCTTGGCGCCCTTCACGCCCGGGAAGTCGTAGGCGCCGTACTGCGCGGCGACGCGGTTGCCGAGCAGGGTCCAGGCGGTCTTGTCGGCCGGAGTCCACCAGCTGCGCAGTTCGCCCTTGGCGTCCACCAGCGCGCCCTTGGCATCGATGGCTCGGGTCAGCTCGTGGCCGACCAGACCACCGAAGCTGCCGAACTTGTCAGCCGCATCGGCCTTGGCATTGAACACCGGGCCCTGCAGGATCGCGGCGGTGACGATCAGGCGGTTCTGCGCCAGGTCGTAGGCCAGCGACGGCTGCTGCGGCAGCACGTCCCAGCGGCGGTCGGCGTTGCCCTTGCCGATGCGACGCATTTCTTCGCGATGACGCCAGGTCGAAGCGATCAGCATGTTGCCACCGAACGAGCCGCGGCCCATCGGCTGCACGGTGTAGTCGAGATCGCGCAGCGGGGTGCCGATCTCGATCTTCAGCGCGGCCAGCTTGGCCTGTGCTTCGGTCTTGGCCTCGGCACTCATCCAGCTGCTGTTCTTGACCGCCTCGATCTGCACTTCGCGCACCTTGTCGACGATCCACGCGGCCTGGCGGCGGTCTTCGGCAGACAGGTAGCGGGCGGCGTACTCACGACCGACCATCGGGCCGGCGGCCACGTTGATCGCATCCAGCACATCTTCCCAGCGCTGCGGCGGCAGGGTTTCGCCACGCAGCACGCGGCCACGGAACTCAAACTCTGCGTCGCGATAGGCCTTGGACAGGTACGGCGCCATCGAGTCGCCCACGCGCCAGCGCAGGTAGGCCTTCCACTGGTCCGGCTTGAGCTTGGTGACCATGCCGTCCAGCTGCTTGAACAGGCCCGGGTCGGCCAGCGAGACCAGGTCGTCGTCCACGCCCTGTGCCTTCAGGAAGGCATCCAGCTGCAGGTTGCGGTAGCGGCTGTTGAGCTCCTTGGTGGAGATCGGCGCGTAGTTGTTGAACGGGTTGTTGATGCCGGCCAGCGACTGCGCATTGCGTGCCAGCTCGGTTTCCAGCGCGATCACCGCCTGCGACTCGGCATCCAGCTTGGCGGCCGGGGTGCCGGTCAGCGCCAGGATCTGCTTGACGTAGTTGCGGTAGCGGCCCATCAGGGCCACGGTATCGGCGTCGGTGCGGGTATAGAACGCCGGATCCGGCAGGCCCATGCCGCCCTGCATGAAGTAGCCGATATGGCGGTCCAGCGCCTTCAGGTCGACATCCGGGCCGAAGTTGAAGGCCACCGGGATACCGACCTGATGCAGCGCAGCGATCGATGCCGGCACATCCTTGGCCTTCTTGATGGCGTTGATGCGGGTCAGCAACGGGGCGATCGGGTTCGAGCCGTCCGCTTCCACGGCGGCTTCGTCCAGGCCACTGGCCCAGAAGTCGCCCAGCAGTTTCTGCACGTTGCCCTGCGGCGACTTCATCGCGGCGTCGAGCAGTTCGCGCTGCTGCTGGCGGCTACGATCAACCAGCTGCCCGAGTGCGGTGGTGGCACCGGTCTGCGGCACCGGGTTGGCCTTCAGCCAGCCTGCGTTGGTGGCGTCGTAGAAGTCGCTGCACTGGGCACTGACGGCCGGGGCGCGTGCAGCCTTCTTCTTGGCGGCGGCGAACGCATCGTGGGTCGGGACCAGGGTCGCCAGGCTGATGCCCAGGGCGATGGCAAGCGGACGGAAGTTGGGCATGTGGAACGAATCCGTGATGGATTGAGGGCGCGCGCACTATAGCAAGCCGGGCATGGGCGCGGCATGCACGCATCACACCGCTTTCGCAGGACACCGGCATCCATAGATCCACGCCATGCGTGGGTGACATGTGAGGTACCGCCAAAAAACAAAGGCCCGGGAATTCCCGGGCCTTTGCAGGTCTGCCGCAGCGTCAGCCAGGGCTTACCAGATCACCACCTGCTGCTCGCCGGTGCGGGCCATCGGCGATCCGGCCTTGCACTGGAAGGCCGCGGCAAAGGTCGGCAGGTTCGACGGCGCACCCATGGCGCGGAACTGCGCCGGGGCGTGCGGGTCGGTGGCCAGGCGGACCTTGGCGTTTTCCGGGGTGTACTTGGTGCGCCACACGGTGGCCCAGTTGAAGAAGAAGCGCTGGTCGCGGGTGAAGCCGTCGACCTTCGGGTCTTCCTTGCCGGCGGTGGCCTTCTGCAGGGCGTCGTAGGCAGTGGCCAGGCCACCCAGGTCGGCGATGTTCTCGCCCAGGGTCAGGTGACCGTTCACGGCCTGGCCGTCGACCTTGTACTGGTCGAACTGCTTGACCAGCTTGCCGGTCAGGCCTTCGAAGTTCTTCTTGTCAGCCGGGGTCCACCAGTCTTCCATGTTGCCGGTCGGCCCGAAGCGCGCGCCCTGGTCGTCGTAACCATGGGTCATTTCATGGCCGATCACCGCACCGATACCACCGTAGTTCAGCGCGTCGTCGGCCTTCGGATCGAAGAACGGCGGCTGCAGGATGGCGGCCGGGAACACGATCTCGTTCTGCAGCGGGTTGTAGTAGGCATTGACCGTCTGCGGGGTCATGCCCCACTCGGTCTTGTCCACCGGCTTGCCGATCTTGGACAGGTTGAACTTGTAGTTGAACTCGTTGGCGGCGCGCACGTTGCCCAGGTAGCTGTCACGCTGGGTCTGCAGGCCCGCCCAGTCACGCCACTTGTCCGGGTAACCGATCTTCGGGGTGAAGGTTTCCCACTTGGCGATGGCCTTGGCCTTGGTTTCCTCGCTCATCCAGCTCAGGCCCTGGATGCGTTCCTTCAGCGAGGCGGCCAGGTTCTTCACCAGCTCTTCCATCTTCGCCTTGGCTTCCGGCGAGAAGGCTACCTTCACGTACAGCTGGCCGAAGGCTTCACCGGCATCGTTCTCGATCGTACCCAGCACGCGCTTCCAGCGCGGCTTCTGTTCCTTCTGGCCGTTGAGGGTCTTGCCGTAGAACTCGTAGTTCTCCTGCACGAAGGCGTCAGCGAGGTACGGCGAGGCGCTGTCCACGGTGTGGAAGCGCAGGTAGGCACGCCACACCGACGGATCGGTGTCGCCCAGCGCCTTGCTCACTTCCTCATGGAAAGCCGGCATGGCCAGCGAGAACTTCTCCGGCGCGGCTACGCCCTGCGACTTGAAGAACTCGGTCCAGCTGAAGTTCGGGGTCAGCTTGTCGGCGTCGGCCAGGGTGACCGGGTTGTAGAACAGCTCGACGTTGCGCGAGAGCTCGACGCGCGACTTGGAGGCCTTGGCCAGGCGGGTCTCGAATTTGACGACTTCCTCGGCCTGCTTGGCCGCATCGGCGGCGGCGACACCGGACAGTTCCAGCACCTTGGCGACGTGCGCCTGGTAGGCCTTCAGCTTGTCGGCGTTCTTGGCATCGGTGTAATAGGTGGTGTCCGGCAGGCCCAGGCCGCCCTGGCTGGCGTAGGCCATGTTCACGGCCGAATTCTTGAAGTCGGCTTCGGCGCCGAAGCCGAACAGGACGTTGTCGCCCTTGGCGGCGCTGCTGCGCAGGTAGTTGGCGATGGCCGCCTTGTCCTGCAGGCCGTCGATCGCGGTCAGGTCGGCCTTCAGCGGCTCGATGCCCTGGGCATTGATCTTGGCTTCGTCCATGCCGGTGGCCCACAGGTCGCCGACGATCTTCTCGATATGGTTCGGGTTCTTGACCTGCGCGACCTGTTCAGCCAGCTGGTGCTGCACGGCCACCGAACGCTCGTCGAGGATGGTGAACGCGCCCCAGCTGGTGCGGTCGCCCGGAATTTCATTGGCGGCCAGCCACTTGCTGTTCACGTAGTCGCCGAAGGCGCCGCAGGCGTCCTTGCTGGCATCCAGGTCGCTGGGCTGGAAGGCGTTGTAGGCCGGCAGCTTGCTCTCGTCCAGCGTGTAGTGGGTGGCTTCGGCCGCAGCCGGCGTGGAGGCGGTGGCGTCCTTGGCCGGGGTTTCAGTCTTGCCGCAGCCGACCAGCGCGGCCGAAACGGCCAGGGTCAGCAGCACGATCTTGGGAGTACGGGTCACTTTGATGGCCTCCAGGCCGAGTGAGTCAGGGAAGGGCCGCGGGGACGGCCGTGGGCCGAACAATACGCCGCCGGCCTGCCCTGCAAGGGTGTCGAAGGTCATGGCCGGACGCAAGGGGGGCTTCGCGCGCACAAAAAAGCAGACCCGGCACAATGCCGGGTCTGCGGGTTGCAACAAGTTCGGACGGATCAGAACTTGTAGTTGACGCCCATGTACATGAATCGGCCGATGTTGTCGTAGTAAGCCGAGCCGAGGTCTGCGCCGAAGTAATTGACCGGCGGATCCTTGTCGAACACGTTGTCCACGCCCAGGTACACCTCGACACCGGAATCAGCCATTTTGTAGCCGATCTGCATGTTGTGGTAGGTGAACGACGGGTTCCAGATCGGGCTCTGCGAACCCGGGTTGCTGTTGTAGCTCTCCGGGAACACGCGCAGGTTGCGATGGATGTACACCATGTCCCAGCTGGCGCGGAAGTTGCCCAGCGTGTACTTGGCGGTGAACTGACCGCGCCAGCGCGGATTGGTCACGTAGTTCGAGCGTTCCTTGTACTCACTCGGGAAGTCCTGGAACTCCCATTCACGCGATTCCAGCAGGCGGCTACCGACCAGGCGCAGGTTGGTGTGGCCACCGAACATGCCGAAGTCGTAGTTCATTTCCAGATCGATGCCGGTGCGGCGCTTCTTGGCCAGGTTTTCCTGCAGCGCGGTCCAGTCATAGATGCTGTATGCCGGGAACTCGGCACCGTTGGCCCCGGTTGCGCCGCCGACCGGGGCGCGCTTGATCTTGCTGCAGAACGAGTTGTTGATACCCCCCGGCGAATCCACGCAGCGGGTGGCGAGGGTTTCGGCGGTAACCGCACCGATGGCGTCCTTCAGCGTGATGCGCCAGTAGTCGACCGACATGCCGAAGCCTTCGAAGAACTCAGGCTGCCAGACGAAGCCGATCGAGCTGGTGGTTGCACGCTCCGGCTTCAGGTCCGGGTTGCCGCCGCTCAGGCCGGGACGGTTTGCGCTGTAGGAGTCGATCCAGTTGGCCGGAATGCCCAGAGCTGCGCAGTTTGCGGCGCGCAGTGCCGGGTCGCCGGCAGTGCCGGGGCGGTTCGGGTTGGTGCGGTTGGTATTGCAGGGGTCGCTGATGGTCGCGAAGTTCTGCGACTGCTCGTCATACAGTTCGCCAATGTTGGGAGCACGGATGGCCTTGGCCAGGGTGCCGCGGACGCGCAGGGATGGGATGACTTCCCAGTCCAGTCCGACATTCCAGGTCTTGGTCGAGCCGATGGTGCTGTAGTCCGAGTAACGGCCAGCCACGTCCAGCGACAGGCGGCGGATGCCGGGAATGTCAGCCAGCAGCGGAATGTTGGTCTCGGCAAAGACTTCCTTCACGTTGTAGGAACCGCCACCGCCGTTGATGGCGTTGAGGAAGGTGGCACCGGAGGCGGCCAGCGGATCGGTGCGCTCCAGGCTCTTCTCCTTCCGGTACTCCACACCGGCGGCGATGCCCACGTCACCGGCCGGCAGCGAGAACAGCGCGTTGTTGTTCACCGATGCGCTGAACACGGTCTGCTGAAGCTTGCCGAAGTAGTGCGAACGGGTATTGAACCAGTCGGCTGCTTCCTGCGGCACAGCGCCGTTGCCGAAGATGCTGAACGGAATGCAGCCCGAACCGATCAGGCTGCGGTTGTAGGCGCGGCCGCCGGCGTTTGCATTGGTAGCGTTCGCATCGCGATCGACGCGGCAAACGATATTGCCGTTGGCATCACGCACGGCATCCAGACCGGCCTGCCAGCGCTCGTTGATGCGGTTGTTGACGTTGACACGGTTGATCTCGGTCTCGCCGTAGTTGCCGGAAGCCTCGTAGTTCCAGTTGTCGCCAAACATGCCTTCGACGCCGAAGACAAAGCGCTTGGTTTCGCGCTTGACTTCTTCACCACGGCGGCCGGCGTCGACGTTGAAACGAGCGATCTGCAGCTGGGGGAGCCCGTTGGCATCCATCAGGGCGCCCAGTTCCGGGCTGATGAACGCGTTGTCGCGTCGGATACGGATGGTGCTGTCGAAAGCCGGCTGGCCAAAGAAGGTCGATTCAGTCTTGGTGTACTTGCCTTCGAAGAACAGGCGGTGCTTGTCGTTCAGATCGAAGTGGGCAACGGTGTTGACGCTGACGCGATCGAACTTCGGCTGCAGGTCGGCAACGGCATTCAGGTCGGCGAAGTCACAGTTGACGCACGAGGACGGACTGACCACAGGACCATCGAAACGGTTGCGGCTGAAGCTGCCATCCGGATTGAAGTGGTACCGGTACTTGTAGGTCTCCGGCTTGGTGAAGTCGAACGTACCGCCGGCCTGGAAGGAGCCGCCATAGGACGTGGAATAGTTGCCGCCAGGACGGGCCAGGATGTTCTGCGGGTTGCTCTCGCTCGGCGGCCTGGAGCTATCGAAGTTCGGGTTGGGCACAGTCACGTCGTAGCGCTGGCCGATCGAACGGTCGCCACGGCCGAAACGATCCTGCTGGCTGTACTCGACGGCGACGGCCACATTGCCGCGGCCGTCGGCGAAGTTGGTGCCTGCCGTAGCCGACACGAAGCCGCGGTTGAAGCCACCTTCACCCGCGATGCCCTTCTGGGCGCGGGCTTCGAAACCTTCGTAGTTCTTCTTCATGATGAAGTTGACCACGCCGGCCACGGCATCCGCACCATAGATGGCCGATGCGCCACCGGTGATGACTTCAACGCGCTCGATCCACTCCACCGGGATGGTGTTGACGTCGACTGCGGTGCTGCCCGGGCTGGCGCCGACGTGGCGGCGGCCGTTGACCAGCACCAGAGTGCGGTCGTAGCCCATGCCACGCAGGTCCATCAGGCCCAGGCCAGCGGTACCGATGTACCGGGTGGAGTTGCCCAGCGTGAACGACGGTGCCAGCTGCGGCATCTTGTTCATCAGGTCGCTGATGGTCAGCGCGCCGGTCTGGCGGATTTCTTCGGCGGTGATGGCGGTAACCGGCGAAGAGGTCACGAAGCCCGTACGCGCAATGCGCGAGCCGGTCACGCTGACGCGGTCCAGATCGACCGGGTTGGAGGAGGCTTCCTGCGCGAAGGCGGGCGCCGAAGTCGCGGCCAGCAGGCCGACGAGCAGGGCGCTGGTCAGCGGGTGGCGGCCAGGTGAGCGGTTGTACGTCATCGTGATGGATCCCCTATTGAAGTGAAGCGTGCCGTTCCGTCCGCTCGTTATATCTGAGTTCAGATAACGGGCGTTGTTCATGGAACCTAACACGGTCTTAACGAGAAATGCATGCCAATGTCACGCAATGTCTCTGAAGTCACTCCAAAAGTACATGAAAGTGCAATAATTACAGTCACTTAGTATCAGTTGTGATTTGCAGGTAAAGGCTGGATGACGCGTAGCTGAATGTGGGAGTCGGGTCCCTTTGCGCAAACAGGCCTTTCAGTAGTCCGCAACAGTTGCTTTCCAGCGGGGGCGGAAGGGCTGGCATAACGGTTCATTCAGCCGATTCCTCGGGCACCGATCGCGGCGGCGCAAGCGCGTGGTGGGCCGTTGGCCCCTGCTTGAGGCGCCACCTGCAGATGCCGGTTGCTCCTGGCGCAGGGCGCTGGGAAAGCGCCTGCCAGGAGGTTCCACCACGAATCGGCTGTCTCCAACTCCGCGGTGGGAGAGCGACCAAAAAAAAGGCCCCGCCGAAGCGGGGCCTGGTCCAGACACGAAGTCCGGAAAACGACGGGATCAGAAGTTGTACTTGACCTGGGCCGAGATCTGGCGGCCGTAGACGCTGTAGAAGCCGTCATTGAACGGGGTCGATTCGTTGCCCGGGTAGTTGTAGCGCTGGCCTTCCGGCAGCTTGTTGAACACGTTGTTGACCATCAGCGACAGGACCAGATCGTCCTGTGCCTGGTAGTTCATGCTCAGGTTGTACGTGGTGTACGAACCCCACTTGCCGGCCTTGGCGCCGGAGGAGTGGACATAGCCGTAGCTGCGGCCGGTATAGGCCAGGTAGTTCGGGGTGCTGCCGACGTAGTTGGCGTACACGGTGGTGGTGAACTTGGCGATGTTCCAGGCCACCGACAGATCGCCGCGAACCTTGGCGAAGTTGTCGTAGTACCACATGTTGTACGGATCGCTCAGCAGGTCGAGCTTGTCAGCGCCCGGCATCGGCTGCACTTCACGCTTCAGCATGTTGGTGTAGTTGCCGGAGAACATCAGCGAGCCGAAGCGGCCGATATCCTGCTGGTACTTGGCCGCTACGGTCACCGCTTCCAGGTTCTGGCTGGCGACGTTGAGCTTCGGCGTGTACACGCGCTCCAGATTGCCACCCTTGCCACGGGACACCCAGTCGGTCACGTTCTGGCAGCTCGCCGAGGTGTTGTTCGGCAGGCCGCTGTGGCACTGGTACTCGGCCAGCAGCAGCTGGTCGCTGCTCAGGGTCTTGACCTCGTTCTTGATCTTCCAGTTGTAGTAGTCGGCCGACAGCGAAAAGTTGCTGACCGGGGCCCACACCACACCTGCGCTCCAGACGTCTGCGGTGATCGGCTTCAGGTCCGGATTGCCGGACTTTTCGCTGTACACCGAGGTGCCCTTGTAGAACGAGCAGGCCTCGTCACGCAGGCCGTAGCCCAGCTGGCTGCAGCGGTAGTAGTCGTTCTGGTTGGATGCGTAGGAGCCGCTCGTGCCCTGGAAGGCATCGGACAGGGTCGGCGCGCGGAACGCGGTACCGTACTTGCCGCGCAGCAGCAGGCTTTCGATCGGACGGAATTCCAGGCCGATGCTGTAGGTCGCCTTGTCGACGGTCTTGTCGGCGATCTTGAAGGCGTCATAGCGGCCCGATGCGCTGACGGTCAGCGTGTCATGCAGCGGCATGCGCAGTTCGCTGGTGACCGCATAGTTGCTGCGGTGGCCGGCGCCGGCGACAGCGGTGGCGCCCCACACGTTGCCCTTGACGAAGGCCTGATCCGGTGAATAGTCCCAGCCTTCGCTGCCACCTTCCAGCACGACGGCCAGGCCGGCGTCGCCGCCCGGCAGGCTGAACAGCGAACCATTGGTCACCTGCACGCGACCCAGGTTCTGCCAGGTCTTGCTGCGGTGGGTGCCGTAGCCGGTGAAGCTGGCGAACTGGTCCGGGGTGATCGGCGAGTAGAAGGCCGCGTAGTTCGGGTTGTAGATGCCGAACTTGGCTTCCGGGTCCTTCGGGTCGATGTAGGTGCCCAGACGCTGGCCCATCACGTTCTGGCCGAAGAAGCCATCGATCTTGTCCTTCCAGCGCACGAAGCGGTTCTGGTCCAGGCGGTACTCGCCGCGGGTGAAGCTGGCGCTGTAATCCCAGTTGCCGACCATGCCCTTGCCGCCCAGGGTGACCTGGTAGGCGCGGCTCTCATCGGAGTTGAGGATGTTGTTGTAGTCGCCCTGGCCGATTTCTTCCGGAGCGAAGGAGCGCTGCAGGTTCACGACCTTGCCGGAGTTCTGGTCGTAGAAACCGCCCATGCTCGACTTGGTGCCCCACCACAGGGCGCTGGCGCCGGAGGTGAACTCGGTCTTTTCCTTGCTGTACAGCACGTCGGCGAACAGCTGGAAGTTGTCGTTCACGTCGAAGGTCATCGACGAGTAGAACTGGCCGCTGTTCTTGCCGTTCTTCAGGGTCTTGTAGCCGGCGCTGTACACCGAACCGCAGGACTCGCCCGACGGGCGCTGGCCGACCACGGTGGTGCCGTCGTACAGTCCGGCGACGTTGGCGCAACGGCTCGGGTCCATCATCAGCAGCTTGCTGTCAGCGTTGGTGATGACGGCGAAGTCGTTCGACGGGACCTGGGCGGTGTAACCGACCGGGTTGTTCTGGCGGGTGATGTCGCGCTGGTAGCCCCAGATCGGGCTGCCGTTCTCGATCTGCACGTTGAACAGTGCATGGAAGCGGTCGTCGAACGCGTTGATGCCCTTGGCAGCGCTGAAGCGGATGTTGCTGCCGCCGCCTTCGGTATAGGTGCCGCCACGGACGGTCATCGTGCCGCCGTCCATGCGCTCCTTGAGGATGATGTTGACCACGCCGGCGATCGCGTCCGAACCGTACAGCGAGGACTGGCCACCCGGCAGCACTTCGATGCGTTCGACGATGTCGATCGGAATGCCGCTGATGTTGTTGAAGGTTTCGCTGCCGTTGTACAGCGCCGGATACGAGAGCATCGGGCGGCCGTTGATCAGGTACTTGGTGTAGCCCGGGTTCAGGCCGAACATGCCGGCGGCTTCGGCGCCCTGGGTGAACGAACCCGAGGTCTGGCCGCCCTGCAGGCCGCCGGTGGTCAGCGAGGACTGCTGCAGCACTTCAGCGACACTGCTGAAACCGCGGGTCTGGATGTCTTCGGCGGTGATGGACATCACCGGGGTCTGGGTCTCGACCTGGGTCTGCGGGATCAGCGAACCGGTGACGGTGATCTTGTCCAGGTTGGTCGCCTTGTCCTGGGCCATTGCCGGTGCGGCGGCCATCAGAGCGGAAATCAGGGCGACGGCGAGCGTGTTGCGACGTGCGGTGTTGCTTACGTATTTCATGTAGTTCCAATGGAGATCAAAAACAAAAACGGCACTGCGCATGCGCCATCGCGCGGACTGGAAATGCCAGCTCCGCAGCCCAAAACAGTGCGGATCGAACGTAACATGAACTTAACAATCTGTGCACGAATCTGTAGCAATCCTGAATTTCAGTCAGGTTGCGTCCAGCTTGTATGATGCTGGGTTATTCCCCCTGACCCCGCCGGTGCTCGTTGTGAACAGTTCTCCCCGCCGTCCTCATGCAAGCCAGGTCCAGAAGGGACTTACGCCGCATGCCCGCATCCGCAATGTGATCGCGGTTGGTTCGGGCAAGGGCGGCGTCGGCAAGTCCACCACTTCGGTGAACCTGGCCGTGGCGCTGCAGCAGCTGGGCGCCCGTGTTGGTGTGCTGGATGCGGACATCTATGGCCCCAGCGTGCCGGCCATGCTGGGCCTGTCCGGCCGCCCGGAAAGCCCGGACAACAAGAGCATCGAGCCGCTGCGTGCGTTCGGTGTGGATACCATGTCGATCGGCTACCTGATCGAAGAAGACACGCCGATGATCTGGCGTGGCCCGATGGCCACCTCGGCGATGACCCAGCTGTTCAACGACACCCTGTGGGACGACCTGGATTTCCTGCTGATCGATCTGCCGCCGGGCACCGGTGACATCCAGCTGACCCTGACCCAGAAGATTCCGCTGGCCGGTGCGGTGATCGTCACCACCCCGCAGGACATCGCCACGCTGGATGCGAAAAAAGCGCTGAAGATGTTCGAGAAGGTCGAGGTGCCGGTGCTGGGTATCGTCGAGAACATGGCGGTGCATACCTGCAGCAGCTGCGGCCATGTCGAGCACCTGTTCGGCGAAGGCGGCGGCGAGCGCATGGCCGCGCAGTACGGCGTGCCGCTGCTGGGCTCGTTGCCGCTGCAGATCGGCATCCGCGAACAGGGCGATGCAGGCACCCCGATCACCGTGGCCCAGCCGGATTCGGCGCCGGCCCAGGCCTACCGCCATGCCGCACAGCGCCTGATCGAGGAAGTCGGCAAGCGCCCGCGGGCCTCGATCCCGATCCTGTCGTCGCTGCTGTAAGCGCCGAGGCCGGTGCCGCCGGCCGAGGCCGGCCCCCTGCTAGAATCCTCGCGCCCCCTCGTACCCCCAGGACAAAGCATGAGCATCAAGAGTGACCGTTGGATCCGCCGCATGTCCGAGCAGCACGGCATGATCGAGCCGTTCGAGGCCGGGCAGGTCAAGCAGGCCAACGGCGAACGCATCGTCAGCTACGGCACGTCCAGCTATGGCTATGACGTGCGCTGCTCGCGCGAGTTCAAGGTGTTCACCAACATCAACTCGACGATCGTCGATCCCAAGCACTTCGATCCGGGCAGTTTCGTGGATATCGTCGGCGATGAATGCATCATCCCGCCGAACAGTTTCGCGCTGGCGCGTACCGTCGAGTACTTCCGCATTCCGCGCGATACCCTGGTGGTGTGCCTGGGCAAGAGCACCTACGCGCGCTGCGGCATCATCGTCAACGTGACCCCGCTGGAACCGGAGTGGGAAGGCCACGTCACCCTGGAATTCAGCAACACCACGCCGCTGCCTGCGCGCATCTACGCCAACGAAGGTGTGGCTCAGATGCTGTTCTTCCAGGCGGCCGCCGATGACATCTGCGAGACGTCGTACCGCGATCGTGGCGGCAAGTACCAGGGCCAGACCGGCGTGACCCTGCCGCGGACCTGATCGCTCGCGTCATCACCCATCGAAAACGCCGGGACATGCCCGGCGTTTCCGTTTCTGGCGCGTGCCCGGACATGGCCGGGCACTACCCTTATTTGCCGCGACCGAACAGCATCGCGATGCCGACGCCCACCAGGGCCACCGGCCACCAGGTCATCAGCAGCTTGGACAGGTTCAGATGCGTCCAGCCGAGGTTGCTGGCGAGCATGAACAGGCCGATCAGGATCAGCAGGATGGCGGCAACGAGGTTGAATCGCATCGGGTCGGCAAGGGCTCAGGAGTGGGCCGGATATCCTAGCCTTTCCTTCCAGTAGGCGACATGCTGGTCCAGCGCGGCCGGCTCGTAGCGGTGGGCAGGCCCGCTGCCCCAGACCGGACCCGGCCAGGCCGGATCGCCGTCATGGCGGCCGATCACGTGGAAATGCAATTGGCGCACGATGTTGCCCAGCGCCCCGATGTTGATCTTTTCAACCCCGTCGGAGCCCTTCAGGGCCTTGCAGGCGCGGTTGAGCTCGGTGCGCAGCTTGTCCTGCTGCTCGCCGTCCAGCTCGATCCACTCGGTCACCCCGGCCAGGCGCGGTACCAGCACCAGCCAGGGGAATCGTTCGTCGTTCATCAGCCGCACTTGCGACAACGGTCCTTCGGCCACCAGCACGCTATCGGTGGCCAGGCGTGAATCGAGTTCGAATTCGCTCATCCAAGATGCTCCGAGAAGAAGTCCAGGGTGCGTTGCAGCGCCAGGGTAGCGCTGTCTGGATCATACGCATGTCCGACCTCGCGGTTGAAGGCGTGATCGGCCGGATAGACGAAGGTGGCCATCTGCGGCAGCTTCTCGCGGTGGGCCTGGACCGCCTCCGGTGGGATGCTCTTGTCCTGGGCGCCGAAGTGGAAGATCACCGGGGCCTTGGGCGCCTCATCGAGGAACTGCACGTTGCGCGCACCGTAGTAGCTGACCGAGGGCAGGCCCAGCCGCACTGCCGACAGCATCGCCACGGTACCGCCCCAGCAGTAGCCGACCGTGCCGACCTTGCCGTAGGGAGCCAGTCGGGTTGCCGCGGCGCGGACCACTTCCAGTGCCTTCTCCATGCCCAGTGCGGCGACCCGTTCCAGGCCGTCCTTCACGCCCTCGGGGCTGTAGGGGAGGGCGTCGGGGTCGGCATCGGGGCCGTCGATCAGGTCGAAGAACGACGGCGCCAGCACCGCGTAGCCCTCGGCGGCGAAGCGCTCGGCCACGCTGCGGATGTGCGGGTTGGCGCCGAAGATCTCCTGCACCACCACCAGCCCGCCACGCGGGGTACCTTCCGGCAGGGCCTGCCAGGCCCGTACCGGGCCGTGATGCGTATCCAGGGTGATCCACTCGGCCATCGTCATCTACCTCGTTGCGGGGAACAGGACTGCATTGTCGGTGCTGCGCGGGTTAGCGCGGTGTCAGCGGCTGTGCGTGATCGGGCGACTGGGCGTTCAGAGCGAGGCAGCCAACCCCGGTATACTGGCGCCCTTTCAGGCCCCGGCCCCCAGGAACCCCTGCCATGGCGGCAGGGGCCCAGGCCCCCAGAGTCCCGCGATTCCATGTCCCAGCTGAACCCCAAAGTCGGCTTCGTCAGCCTTGGCTGCCCGAAGGCCCTTGTCGATTCCGAGCGCATCCTCACCCAGTTGCGGTCCGAGGGATACGACATCGTTCCGTCCTACGATTCGGCCGACGTGGTGGTGGTCAATACCTGCGGCTTCATCGATTCGGCGGTGACCGAGTCGCTGGACGCGATCGGCGAGGCGATGAACCAGAACGGCAAGGTCATCGTCACCGGCTGCCTGGGCAAGCGCCCGGAGCAGATCCGCGAGGCCTATCCGAACGTGCTGGCGGTGTCCGGCCCGCAGGACTACCAGAGCGTGATGGAAGCGGTGCACGAAGCGCTGCCGCCCAAGCACGATCCGTTCGTGGACCTGGTGCCCGACTACGGCATCAAGCTGACCCCGCGTCACTATGCCTACCTGAAGATTTCCGAGGGCTGCAACCACAAGTGCAGCTTCTGCATCATTCCGTCGATGCGCGGCAAGCTGGTTTCGCGCCCGGTGGATGAGGTGCTGCGTGAAGCCGAGCGCCTGGTGCGCGGTGGCGTGCGTGAGCTGCTGGTGGTATCGCAGGACACCTCGGCCTACGGCGTGGACGTGAAGTACGCCGAGAAGATGTGGCGCGACAAGGCCTACCAGACCCGTCTGAAGGCGCTGTGCGAAGGCCTGTCCGAGCTGGATGCCTGGGTGCGCATGCACTACGTCTACCCGTATCCGCACGTGGACGAGGTGGTGCCGCTGATGGCCGAGAATCGCATCCTGCCGTACCTGGACATCCCGTTCCAGCACGCCAGCCCGCGCATCCTGCGCCTGATGAAGCGCCCCGGCGCGGTCGAGAAGACCCTGGAGCGCGTGCAGAACTGGCGCCGCATCGCGCCGGACATCACCGTGCGTTCGACCTTCATCGTGGGTTTCCCTGGCGAGACCGAGGCCGAATTCGAAGAGCTGCTGTCGTTCCTGGACGAAGCGCAGCTGGACCGCGTGGGTGCGTTCGCCTATTCGCCGGTCGAGGGGGCCACCGCCAACGACCTGCCGGATGCGGTTCCGGAGGAAGTGAAGCAGGAGCGCCTGGCCCGCTTCATGGAAAAGCAGGCGCAGATTTCCGCCGCACGCCTGGAAGCCAAGATTGGTACCGTGCAGCAGTGCCTGGTCGACGCCATCGAAGGTGATATCGCCGTGGCCCGTTCCAAGGCCGATGCGCCGGAGATCGACGGCCTGGTGCACATCCAGAACGCCGACCAGGTGCCGTTGCGCGTGGGTGAGTTCGTCGACGTGGAAATCACCGAGAGCGACGAGCACGACCTGTATGGTGACGCGCTGCCGGCCGCCACCCGCCCGGCATTCGATCTCAAGATGCTGTGACCGCGGCGACGGCCGCCGCCGGTGACGGCAGCGGTGTCCGCCGCTTCGTGCCGCCGCCGCGTGCGGCGGTCGATCCGCAGGTGTTCGCGCACCCGGTGTTTGCCGGGTTGCGCGACGTTGGTGATCTGTTGGAAGGCCCGGAGTGGCCGGCCGTCGCCGTGCTCGATGCGCGCCTGTCACTGCCCGGCAAGCACTTGATCGAGCAGGATGCCACGCTGCTGGCAGACGGCCTGCACTATGAAGCCCGCATCGCGCAGGGCTGTATCGCCACCCGCGCCGACAACTGGCATGACCTGTTCAATGCACTGGTGTGGGCCCGCTACCCGCAGCTCAAGCTGGCGCTCAATGCGCAGCAATGCCGGCATATCGAGGCCATGCCGCCGGGCCAGCGCAACCGCGCGCAGGCGGCACTGACCCAGTTCGACGAAACCGGTGTGATCGTGCGCGTGCGCGACAACACGTTGCTGCGCGCGTGGGACCTGCACGACTGGCGTGTGCTGTTCGAACCGGCATGCTGGCAGAGCGGTGACATCGCCATCGCTGCGGTATTCGGTCACGCGCTGATGGAGCAGGCGCTGCTGCCGGGGCGTTTGCTGGTTGGCAAGTGCGTGGTGGTGCAGGGCAAGGACGATGAGGCCAGCATTGCCGAGGTGGCTGCCGCCATCGCCGAGCACAGGGCTGTGACCGATCCCCTGCAGCTGCGTCCGCTGCCGCTGGCTGGCATCCCGGGTTGGTACGAAGGACAGGATGCCGCCTTCTACGCCAGTACCGATTACTTCCGACCGCTGCGTGCCGGCCGCCAGTACCCGTTGCCGCTGGCGCTACAAAGGGCAGGCAGTCGAGCAAGGCTCGACGCTACACAGGCGCGTATTCCACCCCGATCACCGCAAAGGTGAACTGGCCGCCGGGCAGTTCCACCGAAAATTCATCATCCAGCCGCTTCTTCAGCAGCGCACGTGCCAGCGGCGAATCGATGCTGATCCAGCCCAGGCCAGCATCGGTCTCATCCGGCCCGACGATTCGGTAGCGGCTGGTGTCGCCGCTGTCCACGTTCTCCAGTTCCACCCACGCACCGAAGAACACCGCCTGCGGATCGGTCGGCGTGGTGTCGACCACGCGCAGCGATTCCAGGCGCTTGGTCAGGTAGCGCACGCGGCGGTCGATCTCGCCCAGCTGCTTCTTGCGGTAGGTGTACTCGGCATTCTCGGAGCGGTCGCCTTCCGCTGCAGCAGCGGCCAGGGCCTTGACCACTTCCGGCCGTCGCAACCGCCACAGCTCATCCAGTTCGGCCTTCAACCGGGCATGGCCGGAGGCGGTGATCAGGGCAGTGCTTTTTTCTGCGGGGGGACGCCAACGGGACATGCAATACGACTTCTTTTCTGGATGACGAAGGTGAGAGGGGTCGGAGCCCTCCCTGGCGGGAGGGATCCGACCCGTGGGTCAGATCCCTTTCCCGGGGAAAGGGCTCTGACCCCGGCAGCGACAGATCAGCGCTTGCCGCCGAAGATGCCACCCAGCAGGCCGCGCACGATCTGGTTGCCCAGCTTGGTGCCGACGGTACGCGTGGTCTGCTTGGCCATGGTCTCGATCATGCCCTGACGGCGCTTGGTGCCGAAGATCGCATCCTTGATCGCCTGGCCGAAACCGCCTTCCTGCGCTTCGTCCTGCTCGCGGCTGCGGGCGGCGGGAGCCTGCGCCTGCTCGACCGTCTTCTGCGCGCGCTGGGCCAGCAGCTCGGCGGCCGATTCGCGGTTGATCGCGGTGTCGTAGCGGGTGCCGACCGGGCTGCCGGCACGCACCTGGGCGCGCTCGGCCTCGGTGATCGGTCCCATCCGGCAGCGCGGCGGCGCGATCATCGTCTGCTGCACCGGCATCGGTACGCCCTTGTCCTGCAGCGTGGAGACCAGGGCCTCACCGGTGCCGAGCTGGCTCAATACCTTGGCCACGTCCAGCTTGGGGTTCGGCACGAAAGTCTCGGCGGCGGTCTTCACCGCCTTCTGGTCGCGCGGGGTGAACGCGCGCAGCGCATGCTGCACGCGGTTGCCGAGCTGGCCGAGGATGTTGCCTGGCACGTCGTCGGGGAACTGCGAGCAGAAGTACACACCCACGCCCTTGGAGCGGATCAGGCGCACCACCTGCTCGATACGCTGCACCAGCGAGGCCGGTGCGTCGTCGAACAGCAGGTGGGCCTCGTCGAAGATGAAGACCAGCTTCGGCTTGTCCAGGTCGCCCACTTCCGGCAGCTGCTCGAACAGTTCCGACAGCAGCCACAGCAGGAAGGTGGAATACAGCTTGGGCTTGAGCACCAGCTGGTCGGCGGCGAGGATGCCGATCATGCCGCGGCCGTCGTGGTTGACCCGCATGATGTCGGCCAGTTCCAGCGCCGGCTCGCCGAAGAAGTTCTCGCCACCGTCCTGCGCCAGGCGCAGCACCGAACGCTGGATCGCGGCGATCGACTGCGCGCTGACCAGGCCGTACTCGGTGGAGATGTCCTTGCGCTCCTCGGCGACCAGGCCGAGCAGGGCGCGCAGGTCATCCATGTCCAGCAGCAGCAGGCCGCGGTCGTCGGCCAGCTTGAATACGATATCGAGCACCCCGGCCTGGGTGTCGTTCAATTCGAGGATGCGCGACAGCAGGGTCGGGCCCATCTCACTGACGGTGGTGCGCACCGGGTGGCCGAGCTTGCCGTACAGGTCCCAGAAAATGGTCGGGCTGGCGGCCGGCGCATAGTCGGCCACGCCGATCTCGGCCGCGCGCTTGAGCAGGTTCTCGGCACCGGTGCCGGGCACGGCCAGGCCTGACACATCGCCCTTCACATCGGCCAGGAACACCGGCACGCCCAGCCGCGAGAAGCCCTCGGCCAGGGTCATCAGGGTTACGGTCTTGCCGGTACCGGTGGCGCCGGCCACCAGGCCGTGGCGGTTGCCGAGTTTCGGCAGCAGGGTGACGGCAATATCGTCGGTGATGCCTTTGCCGAGCAGAATCGGATCCATGGTCCAGCCCTTGTGGTGAATAGCCCAATGTTAACCGCCGGCGGTGACGGTCCGAAGGTCGGCTTGCCCGGACCTTGGCGGCGCCGCTACTCTGCCTGCCTGTTTCGCACACAGTGCCATCAATGCCCGTTCCTGTCCTGATTTCCCGTGGTTGGCCGCTGCTGGCCCTGGCCGGCCTGGTTTCCCTGGCGCCCGACGCCCATGCGCAGCGGGTTTCGGCCCGGGACAAGGCGAAGGTCGATGCGCTGCAGCAGCGCATGACCGTTGCCGAGAAGCGCTACAGCGATGCGCTGCTGCTGGTCGCCAATGCCGACCCCAAGGGCAGCAACGAGGCCGACGCCGCGCTGGAGGACATGGAGGATGTCCTCAACGACTGCGTCAAGCAGAAGGGCTGCCAGATGGGCACCCTGCTGGCCAGCTACAAGCGCCTGCTCAAGCATGACGCCGATGCCGCTGCCAGCGATGACGTGGCCGACGAGGGCGGCGACCGTCTGGAAGCCGACCCCGACCATATCGGCCCGCTCACCGCCGACGTGCCGGAGGCCGCGCGCGCTGCCGCGCTGCTGAACGACAAGCGGCACGCCTTCGACAGCATGGTCGAGTACAACCCGGCGGTGCAGGCCGGCATCCGCCGCTGGCTGACCGACATGCGCCCGGCGCTGCTGACCAGCTACGAGAATTACCAGAACCTGCGCGCGGTGATGTGGCCGGAGTGGGAGAAGCGAGGCCTGCCCGAGGCACTGCTGTTCGGCATCATGGCCAAGGAATCCAATGGCCGTGTGCATGCCTCCTCGCGTGCCGGCGCGGCTGGCCTGATGCAGTTCATGCCGGCCACCGGCCGCCGCTTCGGCCTGGGCCCGGACGGCACCGGCTTCGATACCCGTTTCGACGCGCGTAGCGCGGCCGAGGCCAGCGCCAGCTATCTCAACGAACGCCTGCGCGAACTGAACAACAACGTGGAAATGTCGGTGGCCGCCTACAACGGTGGTGAAGGCCGTGCCGCGCGCGTGTTCAAGCAGAGCGCTGGGCAGAGCTTCTGGACCGACAGCGTCTACAACCAGTTCCCTGGCGAGACCAAGGACTATGTGCCGATGGTGATCGCCGCGGCCTGGATCTTCCTGCACCCGCAGCAGTACGGCGTGGAGTTCCCGAAGATCAGCGCGCAGCCGGCCACGCTGCGCCTGGCCAAGTCCACCACCATCTACGAACTGACCATCTGCCTGGGCAGCCACGGCACCCGTGATGGCTACATGCGCGCGCTGCGCAACCTCAACCCGCGCTATGAAGCCGATGGCTGGATTCCGGCCGGCACGCTGATCAACGCCACTACCCGCATCGCTGGCCTGTACCAGCGCAACTGCGTCAGTGGCCCGCGTGCCGACCTGGCCCGCACCCTGATCACCGCTGATCTGAACGCGGCGATCAAGCGCCCGACCGCGGCCAGCTATACCGGCAGCGTGGCGGTGGGCGGCGTGGTGCCGGTGGCCGATGCGGCAGCGTCCACCAGCGTGCCGACCGCACCGGTGGCCGCGGTGGCGACGCCACGCCCGGCACCGGCCCGACCGAAACCCGTGCGCAGCCACAAGGTGGGCAAGGGCGAGACCCTGGGCGCCATTGCCGCGAAGTTCCAGTGCGACGTGCCGACCCTGGCCCGCGCCAACGGCCTGAAAGCCCCGGCCTACAGTCTGCGCCACGGCCAGACGCTGAAGCTGCAGGGCTGCGACAAGTAATCCCCACGCCCCCCGGAACCCGCATGGACCTCGAAGACACCCGCAACCTGTTCGCCAACCTCCGCGAAAACACCGACTGGGACATCAACGGCCCATTGCTGTGGGGGTATTTCTTCGTCCACTCCAGCGCCGAGCCGCTGCAGGTACTGGCCGACCACCTGCAGGCGCAGGGCTACAGCTTCGTCGAGCTGTTCGAACAGGAGCCGGAAGAGGGCGACGCGCCGTTCCACGTGCTGCACGTGGAGCGCGTGGAAATCCACGACGAAGCCTCGCTGGACCGCCGCAACCAGGAATTCGCTGCCCTGGCCGCGGAAAAGGGCGTGGAAGACTACGACGGCATGGACGTCGGCCCGGCCCCGGCCCTGCAGTAACGCGCGTACCGGTAGTGCCGGCCGCTGGCCGGCAATGCTCGTCGCGTTGGATCAACGGAGATGCCGGCCAGCGGCCGGCACTACCGAAGCCTCAGCGCAGCTTCGCCAGCGCCTGGCCCAGCTGCACCGGGCTTTCGGCGCCCAGCTGCGGGGCGAACTCGGCCACGCCCGGCGGCAGCAGCACGATCACGGTCGAGCCGTAGTTGAAGCGCGCCATCTCGGCAAAACGTTCCAGCTGGATGCCCTGGCCGCGGTAGTCCTTGCGGGTGATGCGATCACCATAGGCCGGGATCTCCTCGCCGCTCCATACGGTTTCCACGCCGGAGACCAACAGCGCACCGACCATCACGCTGACCATCGGGCCGAAGCTGGTGTCGAAATGGCAGACCAGGCGCTCGTTGCGCGCAAACAGGCGCGGCACGCCGTTGACGGCCGCTGGGCCGACGCTGAACAGGCGTCCCGGCACGTGCACGGTTTCGCGCAGGGTGCCGGTCCACGGCATGTGCACGCGGTGGTAATCGCGCGGGGACAGGTACACGGTGGCGTACAGGCCATCGTTGTACGGCTTGGCATCCTCGTCACTGCCCAGCAGCTCGGCGGCGGTGAACGACTGGCCCTTGGCCTGGAAAATGCGTCCGGCCTCGATCCTGCCGAGCTGGCTGATGCGGCCGTCGGCCGGCATCACCAGGCTGCGCGGATCGGCATCGGCCACGCGCGCGCCCGGCTTCAGGGCACGGGTGAAGAACTGGTTGAAGGTGGCGTAGCTGCGCGGGTCCGGGTTGGCCGCTTCGTCCAGGTTGACGTTGAACTTGCGGGTGACCGTGTCGATCAGCCAGCGCGACACGCGCGGATCGTCCGAGTACGCCAGCGAGCGCGCCATCGAGGACAGCAGGCGGTGGGGCAGGACGTACGTCAGGGCGGTGGTGAGACTCATGGGGCGGTTTTCTCGGTCAGCTTCTGCAGGTCGCGGGCAATCGCCGGCGCGTTGAACGGGGGGCGTACCAGGCCGGCCAGGCGGCCCTGCGGATCAAGCACGGCCAGGCTGGCCGAATGCTCGACGGTGTAATCCTCGGGATTTTCGTCGAAGTGCTTGCCCGGCACCTTCTGGAACACGAAGCCCAGCGAGGTGGCAAAACGTTCCAGCGAGGGAACGTCGGCGGTGGCGGCCAGGGTGTCCTTGTGGAAACCGTGCACGTACTCGCCGAGGCGGGTGGCGCTGTCACGGTCGGGGTCGACCGAGATGAACAGCACGCGCGGGCGCAGGCTGTCGGGCAGGGCCTCCCACTGGTTCTGTGCGCCGGCCAGCTCGGCCAGCGTGGTTGGGCAGACGTCGGGGCAGAAGGTGAAGCCCAGGAACACCAGGGTCCAGTGGCCCTTCAGCTCGCCCGGGATCAGCCGGGTGCCGTCGGACTGGGCCAGGTTGAAGTCGGGCAGTTCACGCGGTTGCGGGTACAGCGTGATCGCTTCGGTGGCCGGGGCGTTGGCCGGCGGCTTCGGCGCGAACACCTGCTGGGCGGCCAGCAGGCCGAGCCCCGCCGCCAGGGCGATCAGCAGGATGATGCCGGCGTTGCGATTGAACATGGGGGCTCCCGCGCGAAATGGGCTCCATCATACCGGCTGCGGCCCGATCGTTTCCGCCGCAACGGATGCCGCCGCGGGCGCCAGCCCCTATAATCGGGGGCCACTTTGCCCGCAGTACCGCCATGACCGCTGAAACGGCCGCCGAACTCCACACGATCATCGATCTGATCCGCTACGGCACCAGCCGTTTCAACGAAGCCGGGCTGACCTTCGGGCACAGCTATGACAACGCGCTGGACGAGGCCACCCAGCTGGTGCTGCACAGCCTGCACCTGCCGCACGACCTCGGCCCGGCCTACGGCCAGGCGCGCCTGCTGCAGGCCGAGAAGCTGCGCGTGCTGGAACTGTTCCAGCGTCGCATCGACGAACGCATCCCGGCCGCCTACCTGACCGGTGAGGCCTGGTTCGCCGGCCTGAGTTTCAAGAGCGACGCGCGCGCCCTGGTGCCGCGCTCGCCGATCGCCGAGCTGATCGAGTGCGGTTTCGAGCCGTGGCTGGCAGGTCGTGACGTGCATCGTGCACTGGACCTGTGCACCGGTTCGGGCTGCATCGCCATCGCCATGGGGCACTACTACCCGAACTGGGAAGTGGACGGTGTCGACCTGAGCGACGACGCGCTGTCGTTGGCGGAGGAGAACAAGGAGCGCCTGCAGGCGCACAACGTCACCCTGCTCAAGTCGGACCTGTTCAATGGCCTGACCGGCCGCCACTACGACCTGATCGTCACCAATCCGCCGTACGTCACCAACGACGAGACCGATGCCCTGCCGCAGGAGTACTCCTACGAGCCGGAGATGGGCCTGCGTGCCGGCGACGACGGCCTGGACCTGGTGCTGAAGATCCTGCGCGATGCCCCGCTGCACCTGAGCGAGGACGGCCTGCTGATCTGTGAAGTGGGCGAGTCCGAGCAGCACCTGATCAAGCTGCTGCCGGAAGTCGACTTCGCCTGGATCGAATTCAAGGTTGGCCAGATGGGCATCTTCGCGGTCGAATGCCGCGAGCTGATCGCCCACAGCGCCCGCATCACCGAACTGGCGGCGCAGCGCCCGTGAGTTCCAATTCGTTCGGCAAGCTGTTCACCGTCACCACGTTCGGCGAGTCGCACGGGCCGGCCATCGGCTGCGTGATCGATGGCTGTCCTCCGGGGCTGGCGCTGGACGCGGCCGAATTCGCCCACGACCTGCAGCGTCGCGCTACCGGCAAGAGCCGGCACACCTCGGCCCGCCGCGAGGCGGACGAGGTCGAGATCCTGTCCGGCGTGTACGAGGGCCTGACCACCGGCACGCCGATCGCGCTGCTGATCCGCAACACCGACCAGCGCAGCAAGGACTACGCCAACATCGGCCAGCAGTTCCGGCCGGGCCATGCCGACTACAGCTACTGGCACAAGTACGGCATCCGCGACCCGCGCGGTGGCGGTCGTTCTTCCGCGCGCGAGACCACCATGCGCGTGGCCGCCGGCGTAGTCGCCAAGAAATGGCTGGCCGAGCGCTTCGGCGTGACCGTGCGCGGCTACCTGTCGCAGCTGGGCGACATCACCCCGGCCGGTTTCGACTGGTCGGCGGTGGAAGACAATCCGTTCTTCTGGCCGCACGCCGCACAGGTGCCCGAGCTGGAGGCGTACATGGATGCGTTGCGCAAGTCCGGTGATTCGGTCGGTGCGCGCGTGGACGTGGTGGCCGACAACGTGCCGCCGGGCTGGGGCGAGCCGATCTACGGCAAGCTCGATGGCGAACTGGCCGCCGCGCTGATGAGCATCAACGCGGTGAAGGGCGTTGAGATCGGCGACGGTTTCGCCAGCGCCGCACAGAAGGGCACCGAACATCGCGACCTGCTGACCCCGCAGGGCTTCGCCAGCAACCATGCCGGCGGCATCCTTGGCGGCATTTCCACCGGCCAGCCGGTGGTCGCCTCGATCGCGTTGAAGCCGACCTCCAGCCTGCGCCTGCCGGGCCCGTCGCTGGATACCGCCGGCAACGTGGTGGAGGTGGTCACCACCGGTCGCCACGATCCCTGCGTCGGCATCCGCGCCACCCCGATCGCCGAGGCAATGGTGGCGATGGTGCTGATGGACCAGGCGCTGCGCCATCGCGCGCAGTGCGGCGATGTCGGCACGATCACCCCGCGCATTCCCGGGCAGATCGATGGCTGACACGCGGCCGACCGTGTGGGTGAGCCAGCCGCTGATCGACGCGGCCATCGCGCCGCTGCGCGATCGCGTGCAGCTGCGCATCACCGACACCGTCACCGCCTGGTCGCCCGAGCAGATCGCCGAACAGCTGGCCAGCGCCGACGGCGCCATCATCACCCTCAACGAGCGCATCGGCGCAGCGCAGGTGGCCGATGCCGCGCAGCTGCAGGTGATCGCCAATGTCGGTGTCGGCTACAACAACCTGGATGTCGACGCGCTCAGTGCGGTCGGTATCCTGGCCAGCAACACGCCGGACGTCCTGACCGAAACCACCGCCGATCTCGGCTTCGCACTGCTGATGGCCACCGCGCGCCGCATCACCGAGTCCGAGCGCTGGCTGCGCGAGGGCCAGTGGCAGCAGTGGTCGTTCCAGACCATGCTCGGTGCCGACATCCACGGCAGCACGCTGGGCATCCTTGGCATGGGCCGCATCGGCCAGGGCATCGCCCGTCGCGGCGCGCACGGTTTCGGCATGAAGGTGCTGTACCACAACCGTTCGCAGCTGCCGGCCGCGACCGAAGCGGAGGTGGGGGCCCGTTATGTGGACCTGGACACGCTGCTGGCGCAGTCCGATCACCTGCTGCTGGTGCTGCCGTATACCCCTGCCTCGCACCACCTGATCGATGCCGCCGCGCTGGCGAAGATGAAGACGTCGGCGACGCTGGTGAACATCGCCCGCGGCGGCCTGGTCGATGAGATCGCGCTGGCCGATGCGCTGGCCAACGGCCGCCTTGCTGCAGCGGGTCTGGATGTGTACGAAGGCGAGCCAAAGGTACGCCCCGAACTGCTGGCGCTGCGCAACGTCGTGCTCACTCCGCACATCGGCAGCGCCTCGCTGGCTACGCGCACGGCGATGGTACAGCTGGCCGTGGATAATCTGGTTGCCGGGCTCGGCCTGGACGGCGGCCCGTCGCGCATGCCGAGCGCGATCAACGCTGACGCGGCGATGGCCGCGCGCGTGACTTTGGGCAAAAAAACCGGGAAACGATAGGGAACCTCCGCGCGCCCCGCTTGAGGAGGTTCCCCGAACCCAGCTGTCGTGCGTGTTTTTTCCCATCCCCGTTTTCGTGAGAGTTTCCCCCATGAGCAATGCACAGCGCAGTTTCCACGTCGCCGTCGTCGGTGCCACCGGTGCGGTTGGCGAGACCATGTTGTCGATCCTGGCCGAGCGTGGTTTCCCGGTCGGTACCCTGAGTGTCCTGGCCTCCGAGCGTTCGGCCGGCGGTGAGATCGAATTCAACGGCCAGAAGGTCAAGGTCCAGGACCTGGCCACCTTTGATCCGACCGGCGTCGAGATCGCCCTGTTCTCGGCCGGTGGCAGCGTGTCCAAGGAATACGCACCGAAGTTCGCGGCTGCCGGTGCGGTGGTGATCGACAACTCCTCGGCGTTCCGATACGACGATGACGTGCCGCTGGTGGTGTCCGAGGTCAACCCGGAGCAGGTCGCCAACCGTCCGCGTGGCATCATCGCCAACCCGAACTGCTCGACCATGCAGATGCTGGTGGCGCTGGCGCCGCTGCACCGCAAGTACGGCATCGAGCGCATCAACGTCTCCACCTACCAGTCGGTGTCCGGCGGTGGCCGTTCGGCAACCGAGGAGCTGGGCAAGCAGACCGGCCAGCTGCTGAGCTTCCAGGAAATCGATCCGCAGCGTTTCCCGGTGCAGATCGCTTTCAACCTGATCCCGCACATCGACGACTTCCAGGACAACGGCTTCACCAAGGAAGAGATGAAGCTGATCTGGGAGACCCGCAAGATCCTCGGCGACGACAGCATCCTGGTGAACCCGACCGCGGTGCGCGTGCCGGTGTTCTACGGCCATTCCGAGTCGGTGGCGATCGAGACCCGCGACAAGGTCACCGTCGCCGAAGCGCGTGCGCTGCTGGAGCAGTCGCCGGGCATCGAAGTGGTGGATCGCCACGAGGCCGGTGGTTACCCGACCCCGGTCACCCACGCCTCGGGCACCGACGCGGTGTACGTTGGCCGCATCCGCGAAGATCTGTCGCATCCGCGCGGCCTGAACCTGTGGATCGTGTCGGACAACGTGCGCAAGGGCGCGGCGCTGAACGCCGTGCAGCTGGCCGAACTGGTCGCCGCCGAGCAGCGCTGATCTCCGGTTATGTAGCGTCGAGCCATGCTCGACTGCTTGTCGGTAGTGCCGGCCGCTGGCCGGCATTGCCCTGATCCACCAGCTGAAGGGATTGCCGGCCAGCGGCCGGCACTACCTCAAGGGTCTTTCCGGTGGGTGCGGACCTTGGTCCGCACGCTTTATAGTGTCGCCCATGAATAAACGGGCCAAGGGCGCAAAGCGCCCGCTCAGCTATCTTTCCGCCGCGCTGCTGGCCCTGGCCAGCAGTTCGGCGTTTGCCCTGGGCCTGGGTGACATCCGGGTCCTGTCCAAGCCGGGCCAGCCGTTGCTGGCCGAAATCCCGGTGGTCTCGGCCGATCCGTCCGAGCTGGAGAACCTGCGCGTCGCGCTGGCCTCACCGGTCACCTTCGAGCGTGTCGGCCTGCAGCGGCCGACCGGGCTGGTCAGCGAACTGCAGTTCGAACTGACCCGCAATGCGCAGGGCAGGGCGGTGGTGCGGGTGACTTCGCAGGCGCCGGTCGAGACCCCGTCGCTGAGCTTCCTGATCGAGGCCGACTGGGGCCAGGGCCGGCTGGTGCGCGAGTATTCGGCGCTGGTTGATGCACCGTCCAGTGCGCTGGCAGTAACCGAACCGGAGATCGTTGCCCCGGCAGGCACGCTTTCCAACACGATTGCCCGCGAGCCGGCGCCCGTGTCTGCAACGGAGGCGCCCGATGTGCCGACCCGTGCCGCTGCAGCGACACCGCCGGCACCGGCACGGCCGCGTGCGGCACCTGCACCGGTGGCGGCCACTCCGGTTGATGGCAGCATCACCGTGCAGCGCGGTCAGACCCTTTCGCAGATCGCCAGTGCGGTGGCGCGCGGCAACCAGGTCAGCCGCGACCGCGCGATGATCGCCCTGCTGCGAGCCAATCCCGAAGCTTTCATCCGTGGCAACGTCAACCTGCTCAAGCAGGGCGCGGTGCTGCGTGTGCCGGGCAGCGATGCGCTGGCCGCCGTGGATGCGGCGGAGGCCGCTGCGCTGGTGCGCGAGCACGCCGCGCAATGGCGGCAGGCACGTACCGTTCCGCAGCCGGCGGGAACGGTCGCACCGGTCGCCAGGGCGGCAACCACGAGCGCTTCTTCCCCGGCTGCGGCCAATGGCGCACGACTTGAGATCGCTCCGGCGCTGGCGTCCGACGCCGCGCATGCGGGCACAACCACCGGCACCGCTGCCGGCAGCGAGGGTGACATGCTGGGCAACGAACAACTGCGCCAGGCGCGTGAAGACATCGCCACCCGCGATGCCGAGATCGGCGAGCTGAAGCAGCGCGTGGCCGATCTGGAGAAGCTGAAGGAACAGCAGCAGTCGCTGATCGCGATGAAGGACAACGACCTGGCGGCCGCGCAGCAGCGACTGGCGCAGGCCCCGGGGGCCCGTGACGCGGTGACGCCGTGGTACTGGCTGGGCCTGCCGGTGCTGCTGCTGGCGGCCGGTGCGGCCTGGCTGCTGCGCCGTCGCAAGCCGTCGCCGCTGCCGCCGCTGCGTGAAGAAGACGATGCCGCGGGCCTGACGGCTGCGGTGCCGGCGGGCGCGGCGCTGGATACGCTGGCCGAGCAGTCTTCATGGTCGTCGGCGGTAGCCGATGGCGGCCGCCACGAGCCGGCGATGCCGGCCTGGGCGAGCGAGCCCGAGGTGCAGGCCGAAGCCGCAGTCGATCCGATCACCGACCCCGTGGCGCCGCCCGAGTGGCGGGCTGACTCACTGCGTGACGAAGACGTGGTCGTACTGCCCGAGGCGGTGACCGATCTGCCGCGCTGGGACGAACCCGCGACCGCCAGCGGGGAGGGTGTCGTCGTCGAGCCGGTGCAGGATGAACCGATTGCACCGGAAGCCCCGGCCGACATCGGTGTGCCGGACTATGCGCTGCATGCCGAACAGCAACCGCAGTTCCGTGGCGTGTTCGATCTGCCGGCAGAAACGCATGACGTCGACGCTCCGGTCGATGCCATCGATCAGGCGCCCATCGACCGCGACGGCATCGATGCCCCGCATCACGAGGATGCCGCGCCGATCACCGCGGCGGCGGGCACCGACGCTGGCTGGTCGCCCCGTGCGGGCCAGGAGCGCCTGGAGCTGGCCATCGCCTATCTCGACCTGGGCGACGCGCAGACTGCGCGTACCCTGCTGCTGGAGGTCGCAGAAGGCGGCGACCTGCACAGCCAGGCACAGGCGCGCGAATTGCTGGCGCGCCTGCCGTGACCGAACCTGCCGACAAGGACCGTGCCATGAGCCGCGAGCGCCGCATCGACTACGTTGAGTTCGCCTCCAGTGATCCGGCCGCCAGCCGCGCCTTTTTCGAGAAGGTGTTCGGCTGGTCGTTCGTCGACTATGGCAGCGACTACACCGCTTTCGACGATGGCCGCCTGCAGGGCGGCTTCTTCCGCGGCCAGCCGCAACGGGCCAGTGACAGCGGCGCGCCTTTGCTGGTGCTGTACGCCGACCAGTTGGCGCCGATCGAGGCGGCGGTGCGTGATGCCGGCGGCGAGATCGTGCGCCCGGTGTTTTCTTTCCCCGGCGGCAGCCGCTTCCAGTTCGTCGAGCCCGGTGGCAACGAACTGGCGGTCTGGTCCGAACGCGATCCGGCCTGAGCGCCGCCCACCCGCAACATCGAGGTAGCACATGCGTTACGCGCTTGGCGTCGAGTACGACGGCAGCGATTTCAGGGGCTGGCAGAACCTGGGCGAGGGCGGTCCCAGCGTGCAGGCCAGCCTCGAGCAGGCCCTGTCGTCGGTGGCCGACGCGCCACTGCAGGTGGTCTGTGCCGGCCGCACCGATGCCGGTGTGCATGGCCAATGCCAGGTCGTCCACTTCGATACCGACGTGGTGCGCGATCCGCGCGCCTGGATGCTGGGTACCACCACCCGCCTGCCGCGCTCGATCGCAGTGCGTTGGTGCGTGCCGGTGGCCGATGATTTCCATGCCCGTTTCTCGGCGCGTGCGCGTCGCTACCGCTACCGCCTGCTCAACCGTGAAGTACGGCCGGCGCTGGAGCGCCAGACCCTCAGCTGGGAGCGCCGGGCGCTGGACGAGACCCTGATGCATGCGGCCGGCCAGGCCCTGCTCGGCGAGAACGACTTCAGCGCGTTCCGTTCGGTGCAGTGCCAGGCGCTGCATGCCCGGCGTGAACTGCAGTCACTGCAGGTCAGCCGCCAGGGCGAGGTGATCGAGGTCGCCGTGCAGGGCAATGCATTCCTTCATCACATGGTCCGCAATATCGTCGGATCGTTGATCCTGGTGGGCAGCGGCGAAAAGCCGGTGGAATGGATCGCCGAACTGCTGGCCGGGCGCGATCGCACCGTAGCTGGCCCCACCGCACCGCCGCAGGGCCTGGTGTTCCTTGGGCCCCTGTACCCCGACAACTGGCATCTGCCCGCCGAGGTCACGCTATGAGCCGCTCCTACTACCGTACACGCATCAAGTTCTGTGGCATGACCCGTGCCGGCGATGTCCGCCTGGCCGGTGAACTGGGCGTGGACGCGGTGGGCTTCATCTTTGCCCGCGAGAGCAGCCGCCGGGTCGCGCCGGCCGAGGCCCGCGCGATGCGCCAGGCGATCGCGCCGATGGTCGACGTGGTGGCGCTGTTCCGCAACAACAGCAAGGAAGAGGTGCGCGAGGTGCTGCGCACGGTGCGTCCGACCCTGCTGCAGTTCCATGGCGAGGAAGACGAGAGCTTCTGCCGCAGCTTCAACATGCCCTACCTGAAGGCGATCGCCATGGGCGGGCGTGAAGAGGTCAACGCCCGCACCCTGCAGCTGCGCTATCCCAGCGCCGCTGGCTTCCTGTTCGACAGCCACGCACCGGGTGGTGGTGGCGGTACCGGCGTAGCGTTCGACTGGGGCCGCATTCCGACCGGGTTGCACCGGCCGTTCCTGCTGGCCGGTGGCCTGAACCCGGAAAACGTCTATGACGCCGTCCTGGCCACGCTGCCGTGGGGCGTGGACGTCTCCAGTGGCATCGAGCTGGAGCCGGGCATCAAGGACGGGTACAAGATGCGCACCTTCGTCGAAGAAGTGCGCCGCGCGGACTGCACGGTTCTGGAGTGATACGCGTCACCCTTTGTCGTGATTTGCGGCCGGATTTGAGCCTGCACGCATTCTTCACATAGGATGGAGCCAACGCGCCTGCCAAGAGGGCCGGCGCGGGGATCGACGGGGCGCGCTCTGCGCGTCCCGAACGGGCGAACACCGCCCACTGCCCAGGAAGGCAAAGCGATGCAGGAATTCCTCACCGTCGTGTTCGGTTTCCCGACCCTGCCGTACAGCATCGTGCTGGCGGTGGCGGTGCTGTATTGGGCGCTGGCGGCGTTCGGCCTGGTCGATGACGGGTTCGGCGATGCCGGCGCCGATGGTGCGCTGCATGGCGATCACCACGACCTGCAGGGCCTGTCCGCGCTGCTGGCGCGCTGGGGCCTGGGCGGGGTGCCGCTCATGCTGGTGGTGACGCTGCTGGGCTTCTTCGCCTGGATCGTCACCTATTTCATCCATCTGTTCGTGCTGCTGCCGCTGCCCGACCTGCTGCGCTGGTCGATCGGCGCGGTCGTGGCCGTGCTGGCGCCGTTGCCAGCGGTGCCGGTCACTGCGCTGCTGCTGCGGCCCATCCGCCGGTTCCTGCTGCGCCTGCGACCAGTGGCGCAGGCCTCGCTGCTGGGACGGACCGGCGTGGTCGCCTCGCCCAGGGTGGATGCCCGCAGCGGTCACGCCACCTTCGACGACGGTGGTGCCGGGCTGGTGCTGCAGGTGCGCAGCGACATCGAACTGCAGCGTGGCGAGCGCATCGTGCTGGTCGAGCACATGGCCGAACAACACTATTACCGGGTGGTCCGCGCTGATGCGGTCGCCCTCGATTTCCAGGACAACCTGCTTCCGGGCAACAAGGAGAATCACTGATGACATTGGCAACCATGGCCCCCTTCCTGATCGGCGTGGTGGTCCTGCTGGTCGGCCTGCTCGGCCTGGCCGGCCTGTTCAAGGCCTTCTACCGCAAGGTCGACCAGGGTGTGGCCCTGATCGTCAACGACATGAGCTCCACGCCCAAGGTGCATTTCACTGGCGCACTGATCATCCCGGTGCTGTACCGCGCCGAGCTGATGCGGATCAGCCTGATCACCCTGCAGATCGATCGCCGCGGCAAGGAGGGCCTGATCTGCCGCGACAACATGCGTGCCGACATCGCCGTGGCCTTCTACCTGCGGGTCAACGAGACCCAGGCCGACGTGCTGCGCGTGGCCAAGGCCATCGGTGCCGACCGTGCGTCGGACAAGCACGCCGTCGATGAGCTGTTCAACGCCAAGTTCTCCGAAGCGCTGAAGACGGTTGGCAAGAAGTTCGACTTCACCGAACTGTTCGAGAAGCGCCAGGAATTCCGCGACGAGATCATCGCGGTGATCGGCAACGACCTCAATGGCTACGTGCTGGAAGACGTGGCGATCGACTACCTGGAGCAGACGCCGAAGTCGCTGCTGGACCAGTTCAACATTCTCGACGCGCAGGGCATCCGCAAGATCACCGAGCTGACCGCCGCGCAGAACGTGGTGACCAACGAGCTGGAACAGAACGAAACGCTCGCCATCACCAAGAAGAATGTGGAGGCACGTGAAGCGCTGCTGGCGCTGGAACGCCAGCAGGCCGAAGCCGAAGCACGCCAGAAGCGCGAGATCGAGACCATCCGTGCCCGCGAGGAAGCCGAGACCGCCAAGGTGCAGGAAGAACAGCGCCAGCTGTCCGAGAACGCCCGCATCGAAGCACAGCAGCTGATCGAGATCCGCGACCAGAACCGCCTGCGCGAAGTGGAAGTGGCCGAGCAGAACCGCCAGCGCGCCGTGGCCATCGAGGCCGAGCGCGTGGAGCGCGCGCGCCAGCTGGAGCAGGTCACCACCGACCGCGAAGTGCAGCTGCAGGGCGTGGAGCGCGACAAGGTGGTCGAGCAGGGCAAGATGGATGTGGCCAACATCACCCGCGAACGCATCTCCATCGACAAGACCGTGGCCCAGGAAGAGGAGCGCATCAAGGAAGTGCGCGAGGTCTCCGAGGCCGACCGCCAGAAGCAGGTGCTGATCCTGGAAGCCGAAGCCAAGGCGCAGGAATCGCTGGTGCGCGAGGTGAAGGAAGCGCAGGCACGCGAAACCGCCTCCAAGCACCGCGCGGTGGAACTGACCACGCTGGCCCAGGCCGAACACGAAGCGGCCGGCAAGCAGGCCGAAGCCAAGCGACTGCTGGCCGACGCACTGCGCGCCGAGCAGGCCGCGCCGGGCCTGGCCGAAGCGCAGGTGCGTGAAGCCTCCGCGCTGGCCATCGAGAAGGTCGGCATCGCCGAGGCCCGCGTGATCGAGGCCAAGGCCGAAGCCAGCCTGAAGCAGGGCAGCAACGAGGCCCAGGTGCTGGCGCAGACCCTGCAGGCGCAGGCACAGGGCGAGGAGAAGATGGGCCTGGCCCGTGCCACCGCCACCGAATCGCTGGGCAATGCCGAAGCCGGCGTGGTGCAGAAGAAGCTGCTGGCCGAGGCCGAAGGCCTGGTGCGCAAGTTCGAGGCCATCGCCTCGCTGAGCGACCAGGCACGTGGCCACGAAGAGTTCCGCATGATGCTGGACAACAGCCTGAAGCAGGCGCTGGCCTCGATCGAAGCCGGCAAGGAAGTCTCGCGCGAGAACGCCAACGTCATCGCCAGTGCGCTGCGCAATGCCGACATCGATCTGGTCGGCGGCGACGGCGGCATGTTCGAGAATCTGGTCAAGGCGGTTTCGCTGGGCAAGTCGATCGAAGGCTTCGCCGGCAAGAGCCCGATCGTGCAGGAGCTGATGCAGCGCTACCTGGGCGTGGCCGTGGCCGAACCGGCCCCGCGCCAGATCACCGAGGATGCCGACGCGGTGCCGACCGTGTCGGCCACCGTGGTCGACAGCGCCCGTTGATGCATGGGGCGGTGGCCGCCGTGGCCATCGCCCGTCCGTGCCGGCCGCACACGCGGCCGTTCGCCCGTGAGCTGGAAGCCTGCTGATGTCTGAAACCCATCCGTCCGCCGAAACCACCGCGCCGGAGGCCGGCGGCACCACCGTCGACCAGGCCGTCGCCCAGGGCGGTGCCTACGAAGTCCTGCGCCGCCGCCTGGCCGAGCAGGGCCAGCGCCTGCAGGGCCTGGCCGAAACGCTCAACCGCCAGCGCCTGGCCGAATTCGGCGACAGCCGGTTGGAAGTGGCTGGGCGCTTCCGCATCCGCAGCGAGAACAACTGCGTCGGCCGCGACATCGTGCAGGTGGGTCCTGACCGCCTGCTGTTCGGCTACAACGTGTTCATCGGGCTGAAGACCCAGACCCGCATCGAGGACGTGTTCGGCCTGTACCGGCTGGTGCAGGGCAGCGATGGCTACGACGTGGCCGCGCTGGAGCTGAAGGGCAGCTTCCTCGACCAGCCCGGCTTCGTGCACGACTTCAACGAGCTGTACGCCTACTACAAGCACGCACGCCTGCTGCAGCTGATCGTGGTGGGCGACAAGCTGCTGGCCTCGTTCCAGATCGGTGAACGCAGCAGCGATGTGCGCGTGTTCCGCTGGGCACTGTCGCGCGATGGCGAACTGACCTATCTGGATGCGCGCGGCGAGCGTGACATCGCGCTGCCGCCGCCGTTCGACTTCGAATGGACCAAGGCCACCCGCGACCTGGCAGTCAATGGTCGCCATTCGCACCTGAACATCCTCGACACCCTGTTCGTGGAGACTACCGGCGGCGATCTCACCATCAAGGTCGAGAACAACACCGAGACCGGGCAGGGCATCTACAGCGAACCGGTGGAGGACAGCACGCAGTCGCTGGACGACGCCCAGTTCGAATTCGCCCGGGTGGGCTCGCTGGTGCTGCTGAAGGTGCTGCCGTACCGCGAGACGGAGTGGCGGGGCCTGATCTACAACACTCTGACCGGCGGCATCGTGCGCAACGATGCGATCGTGCAGGCCTGCGTGCAGCTGCCTGAGGACCACGGCGTGATCTTCCCGGGCGGCTACTACCTGCAGGGAGGCGAGCACAAGGCGTTCGACGCCTCGATGGCCGGCATGCAGTTCAAGCGCAGCATCCGCTCGCCCAATGGCGAGGATGTGCTGTACATCTTCTACGAGCGCGAGGGTGGGCGCTCGGCGCTGTTCGTCTACAACACCATCCAGCGCGTGCTGCAGAACCCGGTGTTCGGCCATGGCTACGCCTTCCTGCAGGACGGGCGCATGGTGCTGTTCCATGCCGAAGGCAACGAACCGACCCGCATCCACCCGATGCAGGTCTGGCAGACCCCGTTCAGCAGTGACGAGTTTGCTGCCAGCCGACCGCCCGGCAACACCTTCATGGGCCGCATCGGCAACGCCGAGCTGGTGCGTGGCATTTCCAACCTGTTCAACCTGTCGCGCGAGATTGATGGCCAGGACGTGTCGGTGCAGCGCTACCAGCGCCTGGTGGCCGACACCCGACGCCTGTTCGATGCCCACCACTGGCTGGGCGACGCGGCCTGCGATGGTGCAGAGGCGCTGCTGCGGCAGATCAGCGCCACCGGCGAATCGGTGCTGGACGAATACGAAAAGGTGCAGTCGATCCGCCAGCAGTCGGCGCAGGCGATGGTCGAGGCCGAGGCCGCGCACAAAGCCCTGCTGGGCCGCCTGCAGCCGCAGAACTGGAACGAGGTGCAGGCCTTCGTCGAGGCCCTCAACGCAATCACCGCATTGCGTGGACGCCTGCTGACCATCCGCGAGCTGCGCTACATCGACACCGCACGCATCGAGACGATGACGGCCGAACTGGTGGAGGCCCAGGATCGCGTCGGCGCCGCCACGGGTGACTTCCTCGCTGGCGATGCCGCGCTGGCGCCGCTGACCGCGCGCCTGCAGGCGCTGGATGACGCGGCCCAGCAGGCACAGAGTGCCCGCCAGCTGGACGAGCAGCTGGAAGGATTGCGTGGCATGGCGGCCGACCTGGACATGCTGTCCGAGCTGATGGCCGGCCTGAAGGTGGAGGATGCCACCGCCCGTACCCGCGTGGTCGAGTCAATCTCTGTGCTGTACGGGCGTCTCAACCAGGCGCGTGCGCGCGCCGATCAGCGCCGCAGATCGCTCGGTTCGGCCGAAGCCGTGGCCCAGTTCGCCGCACAGTTCGCGCTGTTCTCACAGTCGATCACCAGCGCGCTGGCCCTGGCTACCGATCCGGAGCGCGCCGACGAGCAGCTGTCGCGCCTGCTGGTGCAGCTGGAAGAGCTGGAGAGCCAGTTCGGCGAACATGAGCAGTTCCTCGGTGACATCCTGAGCAAGCGCGAGGAGCTGGTCGAAGCCTTCGAGACGCACAAGCAGGCGTTGCTGGATGACCGCCAGCGCAAGGCGCGCTCGGTGCTGGATGCGGCCAACCGCATTCTCGATGGCCTGGCCAAGCGCACCGAGCGCTTCGCTACCGCCGATGAGCTCAACGCATTCTTCGCTGGCGATCCACTGATCCTCAAGCTGCGTGAGCTGGCCGAGCGCCTGCGCGCATTGCATGACAACGTCAAGGCCGACGACATCGAGGCGCGGCTGAAGGGCGTGCGGGACCAGGCGGTGCGCCAGCTGCGCGACCGCAGTGATCTGTACGAAGCCGGCGGCAACGTGGTGCGGCTTGGACCGCGCCACCGCTTCAGCGTCAACACCCAGGCGCTGGACCTGACCCTGCTGCCGCGTGGTGACACGCTGGCGATCCACCTGACCGGCACGGACTTCCTTGAGACCCTGCACGATCCGGAGCTGGATGCGCTGAAGCCGTTCTGGCCAGTCACCCTGGACTCGGAATCGCCCACGCTGTATCGCGGCGAGTATCTGGCCGGCAGCTTGCTGATGGCCGCGCAGGAGGGCCGCGACGGCCTTGACCTGGCCACGCTGCAGCACGACGTCGCCACGCCCGAAGCGCTGGACCAGCGCGTGCGTGCGTTCGCCGCACCGCGCTACCGCGAAGGCTACGAGCGCGGCATCCATGACCACGATGCCGCGCTGATCCTGCGCGCACTGTTGCCGCTGCAGCAGGCCGCGGGCAGCCTGCGCCACCTGCCGCAGGTGCGTGCGCTGGCACTGCTGTTCTGGGCGGCCGAGCAGCGTCGTGAGGCGGTGGCACAATGGCCAGCGCGGCAGGCCGGCGCCGAGGCACTGGCGCGATTGTTCGGATCCGACGAGGGACGCCAGGCCTTGCGTGCGGAGATGGCCGTAGCGCTGTCGGCCTATGCGCAGTCCCATGCCCTGCCTTTCGATGCCGATGCCGCAGAGGCTGCGGCGGCTTATCTGGGTGAAGAGCTGGCGGCGGGCGAGCCGGTGTTCAGCAGCAGCCGCCATGCGCTGGTCCTGCTGGAGGCACTGTCGCAACAGCTGGAGCAGGCAGGGCAGCGTGAAGCGGTCGAGCGTGCCCTGCAGCGCAGCCAGGATCCGCTGGCCACGCGCTGGGCACTGGCCAGGCAATGGCTGCGTGCACTTGCGGGAACGCCGGCGTACGCCATGCATGCCGGCTATGTCGATGAAGCGGCGGCACTGCTCCTGGTGCAGCGCCAGCTGCGCACCCGTGCCAGCGACGCTGCGTTGCGGGTGGAGGTCAATGGCCTGCTTGGCGAGCATGCGCGCATCGGCAATGGCACGCTTGCGTTGTCACTGGACGATTTCCTGGCACGCCTGCAGCAGCACCTGCGTCACTTCGTGCCGGCATTCCATGCCTATCAGGCGTTGCGCCAGAGCATCATCGGCCGCGAGCGCGAGACCCTGCGGCTTTCCGAGTTCAAGGCGCGGCCGCTGTCTTCGTTCGTGCGCAACAAGCTGATCAACGACGTCTACCTGGGCGTGATCGGTGACAACCTGGCCAAGCAGATGGGCACGGTGGGCGAGAACAAGCGCAGCGACCTGATGGGCCTGCTGATGATGATTTCGCCCCCGGGCTACGGCAAGACCACGCTGATGGAATACGTGGCGCACCGCCTGGGCCTGGTCTTCATGAAGATCAACGGTCCGGCGCTGGGTCATGAGGTGCGCTCGCTGGACCCGGCCCAGGCACCGGACGCAACCTCGCGGCAGGAGCTGGAGAAGCTCAATCTGGCATTGGAGATGGGCAACAACACCATGCTGTATGTCGACGACATCCAGCACACCCATCCCGAGTTCCTGCAGAAGTTCATTTCGCTGTGCGATGGCACCCGCCGCATCGAAGGCGTGTGGCGCGGCCGTACCCGCACCTACGACATGCGTGGCAAGAAGTTCTGTGTGGTGATGGCTGGCAACCCGTATACCGAGTCCGGCGAGGTGTTCAAGATTCCCGACATGCTGGCCAACCGTGCCGACATCTACAACCTCGGCGACGTACTCGGTGGCATGGAAGCCGCTTTCACGCTCAGTTACATCGAGAACAGCCTGACCTCCAACCCGGTGCTGGCGCCGCTGGCCACGCGTGACATGGCCGATCTGTATGTACTGGTCGAGCGCGCGATGGGCAAGGACGTCTCGACCAATGGCCTCAGCCATGCCTACAGCAGCGCGGAGATCAACGAGATCACTGCCACCCTGCAGCGCATGCTGCGCGTGCGCGACGTGGTCTACCGGGTCAACCAGCAGTACATCGCCAGTGCCGCGCAGGATGATCGCTACCGCACCGAACCGCCGTTCCGCCTGCAGGGCAGCTACCGCAACATGAACAAGCTGGCCGAGAAGATCTCGCCGGTGATGAACGAGGAGGAGCTGCAGCAGCTGATCTCCGACCACTACCTGGGCGAGGCACAGCTGCTCACCACCGGTGCCGAGGAGAACCTGTTGAAGCTGGCCGAACTGCGCGGCGTACTGGATGACACGCAGGCGCAGCGCTGGGCGCAGATCAAGCGCGATTTCCTGCGCAACAAGGCGATGGGTGCCGACGACAGCGATGTCGGTGGGCGTGTAGTGGCGCAGCTGGCTGACATCGCCAGCGCGTTGCAGTTGCCCCCGGCCGCACCGGAAGTGACTGCCGTTGCAGATCCGGCACCGTGGCCGGCATTGCTGGATGCCTTGCAGCGTCTTTCCGAAGCGCGGCCGGTGCCCGCGGCACCGATGCCGGTCGTTGCTGCACCCAGCAGCCCGGCCACACTGCTGGCCGAGGACCTGCAGGCCGGCCTTGCGCCGTTGGTGGAACTGCTGGCGGCATCGCAGGCGCAGCAGGTACAAGTGTCGCAGACCCTGGCCGCGTTCGCCGGTTGGGCGCGCCAGCAGGTCGAGCGCGGCGGACCTGGCAGTGCGGTGCCGCAGCGCGCGCGGGTGCGCCGCGCCACGACGCCGGAAGAGCGTGCGCTGGATGAAGCCCTGATGCGCCACTTCTACGGCGAGTCGTTGCCGCCGGATGACAACGAAGACGTCGCCACGCTGACACCGCAGCCGCAGCCGCCGCTGTGACCATGCAGGCGCCACTGCCGTCACCGATGCTGCCGGACACCGCCGAGGTGGCCGTGCTGGCCGATTACGGTGCACCGCTGCTGCAGGCGCTGGCGCGCTGCGAGACCGCGTTGCCACCGGGTGCGGGTGAGGGCCTGGTGGCGGCACTGGCACGCATCGCGCTGGCCCTGCAGGCCGACAACCCGACGCGTATCCGGCAGCAGGAGAGCTGGTGGGGGCGCCTGCTGGGGCGTGATGTCGATCGCGAGGCGGAAGGGCGTGCGCTGCAGTCGCAGCTGGGCGTGCTGGCCCTGCGGGCACGCGAGCAGGCACAGCACCTGCAGCAGCACGTGCAGCTGCGGGCCATGGCCATCGCCGAACATTCAGCGGCGGCCACGGCGCTGGACGCCTGGGCCGAGCTGGCGACGTCGCGGCTGACGCAGCTGGATGCCGCCGGCCAGGCCGCGCTGTCACAACGGCGGGATCACCTGCGACGGCTGGCGACGCTGCGTCGTCTGGAAGCCGGTCAATGGCAGCTGCTGCAGGACCAGGACGACGTGCTGCTGCAACGCTTCGCGCGCATCCATGATGTCCTGCTGCCGGCCTGGCGACAGGCCGCATTGGCCGACCAGACCGCCGCGGGCGCTGCATTGGCCGGCAAGGCTGCCACGCTGCACGCCCAGATCGATGACGAGGTTGCGGCCGCTCAGGCTAGACTGCGCTGAATCGGCCGCCGCCGCTTACCCATTGCAAGGAGATCGCCCGATGATCCAGGACAGTCAGAGCCCCGGCACGCTGGTGCCCGCCAACACCGCCGTTTCCACGCTCGACGAAGGCACGCTGAAGGCACTTGGCCTGGCCCACGAGGATCTGCCGCGCATCGCCGAGATCCGCCGTGAACTGGATGATCTGCGCCCCAGCAGCCTGCAGGTGTTCGGTCGCGATGCCGCCAGCCGCACGGCTGCGTTCTCGAGCCAGCTGCTGGACCAGGTGCGCAACCGCGACCTGGACGCCAGCGGCGAAAAGCTGGGTGAAGTAGTGCGCATTGCACGCAGCCTCAAGCTCGATGGGGTCGCGCAGCGGTCCAGGGTGCCGCTGATTGGTGGCCTGATCGATCGCCTGCGCGCCTCCAAGGGTGAGCTGGTGCAGAAATTCAGCGACACCAATGCGCAGATCGAACAGCTGCTGGGAGACGTCGGCGCGCAGCAGGTACTGATGGGCAAGCGTGTGGGTGAGTTCGACCGCATGCATGACATCGTCCGCGAAGAACGCCATGCGCTCGGCCTGTACGCCGCCGCCGGCAAGCAGCGCCTGGCCGAACTGCAGGCCGAACAGCTGGCCGGGCAGGGCAGTGAGGATCCGCAGCAGCGCATCCGCCAGAGCGATGTGGACAACGCGATCCGCCTGATCGAAAAGCGCGTGTCCGACCTGCAGCTGATGCAGCACGCCGCCGATCAGTCGCTGCCGATGATCCGCCTGATCCAGGCCAACGCGCTGCAGCTGATCGAGAAGTTCAACACGGTGCGCGAGATCACCATCCCGTCGTGGAAGCGCCAGTTCGCCATCCAGCTTTCGCTCGGCGAGCAGAAGGCCGCGGTCGAGCTGTCCACCGCCATCGACGATGCCACCAACGAGCTGATGCGCCGCAATGCCGACCTGCTGCGCCAGGCGTCGGTGGATACCGCACGCAGCAACCAGCGCGGCGTGATCGACGTGGCCACGCTGCGCCACGTGCACGACCAGTTGATCGCCACGGTCGAGGAAGTGCGCAGCATCCATCGCGAAGGCATGCAGCAGCGGCAGCAGGCGGAGGTGGAACTGTCGCGCCTGCGCGAGGACCTGCAGCAGCGGCTGGCCACCCCGACCGCCAGCTGAAAAAAGGGGACGGAGGGGATTAAGTCGTTTGTGCCACCTGCGACTTAATCCCCTCCGTCCCCTTTTTGTTGTCAGCGGAGTTGCTGGCCCAGCCAGTCGGCCAGCGCCTCCACGCGCGCATCGGCCTGTCCTTCTGGCCGCGCCAGCACCCAGAACCCGCCCGTGGCGGCAAATCCCCACGGTGCGACCAGCCTGCCCGCAGCCAGGTCTTCGGCCACCAGTGGCTCCGGTGCGATCGCCGGGCCCAACCCGGCCACCGCCGCCTCCAACAGGTAGTACAGATGCTCGAAGGCGGTGCCCAGCTGCAGCTTCGACGGATCCAGGTCGTGCGCTTGCGCCCACGCGGGCCACGCCTGTGGCCGAGAGCTGGTGTACAGCAATGTTTCCGGCAGCAGTGCCGTGGGCGATGCCTGCCGCAGGCGCTGCGCCGCCGGATGCGAGGGGGCCACCACGACGCCAACCCGCTCCGGTGCCAGTTCGCGTACCTGCCAGCCACGCGGCCACGGCCCCTGCGCCAGCAGCAGCACCGCATCCAGTGCGGCCTGCGCTTCGGTGAAACTGCCATCCAGCGCCGACCACTGCAGGCGCACGCCTGGCAGGGCGGCCTGCAGTGCAGGCAGACGCGGGATCATCCAGCGCGCCAGCACGCTGCCACTGCACCCCAGCACCAGCGCCTGCGCTGCCGCCGGCCGTCGCAGTTCACGCACGCAGTCCTCGATGCCGCTGAAGGCCTCGCTGCACGCTGCCTGCAGGCGCGTGCCCGCAGCGGTCAGGCGCAGCCCGCGCCCGGCACGCTGGAACAAGGCCATGCCCAGATGATCTTCCAGCAGCTTCAACTGCCGGCTGACCGCACCGTGGGTGACATGCAGATCCTGCGCGGCGCGGCCAACCCCGCCCAGGCGGGCGGTCGACTCGAACGCACGCAGCGCATTGAGCGGCGGAAGCAGGGAACGGCTCATGTGAGATTTCCTGACGATATGCGCCAGATAATATCCATTTTCCGGTCACGACCCGTGCGCTAGAGTATCCACCTGTCTGAACCACCGGTCGTATCCATGTCTGCCTCCCCCATTGCCGACTACCACGCCTTCCCCGACGCCCAGGGCCACTTCGGTCGCTACGGCGGCAGCTTCGTTGCCGAAACCCTGGTCGGCCCGCTGCAGGAACTGGCCCAGGCCTATGACCAGGCCCGTCAGGACCCGGCATTCCAGGCCGCCTACGACCGTGACCTGGCTCACTACGTGGGCCGGCCGAGCCCGATCTATCACGCCCAGCGCCTGAGCGATCATGTCGGCGGTGCGCAGATCCTGCTCAAGCGCGAGGACCTGAACCACACCGGCGCGCACAAGATCAACAACACCATCGGCCAGGCGCTGCTGGCCGCGCGGATGGGCAAGAAGCGCATCATCGCCGAGACCGGTGCCGGCCAGCACGGCGTGGCCAGTGCCACCGTTGCCGCGCGGCTGGGCCTGGAATGCGTGGTGTACATGGGCGCCACCGACATCGAGCGGCAGAAGATCAACGTCTACCGCATGAAGCTGCTGGGCGCGACGGTGGTGCCGGTCACCTCCGGCTCGGCCACCCTGAAGGACGCGCTCAACGAAGCGATGCGCGACTGGGTGACCAACGTGCAGGACACCTTCTACATCATCGGTACGGTCGCCGGTCCGGATCCCTATCCGCGCATGGTGCGCGACTTCAACGCCATCGTCGGCCGCGAGGCGCGCGAGCAGATGCTGGCCGAGTACGGTCGCCTGCCCGATGCGATTACTGCCTGCGTCGGCGGCGGCAGCAATGCCATCGGCCTGTTCCATGCCTTCCTCAACGATCGCCAGGTCGAGATCGTCGGTGCCGAAGCCGCCGGTGATGGCATCAGCACCGGGCGCCACGCTGCATCGATCGCGGCGGGTCGGCCGGGCGTGCTGCATGGCAACCGCACCTATGTGCTGTGCGACGACGACGGCCAGATCATCGAGACCCACTCGGTATCAGCCGGCCTGGACTATCCGGGTGTCGGCCCGGAGCACGCGTTCCTGGCCGATACCGGCCGCGCACGCTACCTCGGCATCACCGACGAGGAAGCGCTGCAGGCCTTCCACCTGCTGGCGCATACCGAGGGCATCCTGCCGGCACTGGAATCCAGCCATGCGCTGGCACAGGCGATCAAGCTGGCGCGTGAGCGACCGCGTGACCAGATCGTGCTGTGCAATCTGTCCGGCCGTGGCGACAAGGACGTGCACACCATCGCTGCGCGCGAAGGGCTGGTGCTGTGAGCGCGCGGCTGCGGAACAGCGGGGTGCTGCTGCTGGCGCTTGGGTTGGCCGCGTGCCAGCCGCCGGAGCCACCGGTGCTGGCGCCGGCCGCCAAGGCCACCACGCAGCCGGCGCAGCAGCTAGCCGCCAATGATGCCCTCGACCCGATGGCGCGCACGCCGATCGACGATCCGCCGTCTGTGGAAGCCAGTAATGGCGACAACGCACCCGCCGTCGCCTCGGTTGCACTGGACCATGCCGGCGAGGTGCTGGTCGGCCAGCACATGAGTGACCTGAACGCCCTGGGGCCCTGGAAGGCGCAGGGCGCGAAGGAATTCTTCGAAGGCGACTGCGAGTACTACGACGGCAAGGGGCTGCCGCCGGGCGTGTCGATGATGACCGACGACGATCGCGTGGTCCGTTTTGATCTGAAGCCGGGCGACGAGCCGGAGCTGCCGGTTGAACAGCCGGGACCGTTCGGCCTGCGCATCGGCATGACCCGTGCCCAGGCCGTGGCCCAGTTCCCGAAGCCGCCGGTGTCCAGCCCCCATGCCTACGACGGTGACCAGGGCGAGTACCTCACCTGGCAGGACCCGGGTTCGGACCTGGGCATCCGCCTGGAACTGTTTGAAGGGAAGGTCACCCGGATGTACTGGGGGACCAGCGATGCGATTGAACTGATTGAAGGATGTGCCTGAGATGCCTGTATCCCGACTCGATGCCTGTTTCCAGCGCCTGCGCGAGCAGCAGCGCAAGGCGCTGATTCCCTTCGTCACGGCGGGTGATCCGTCGCTGGAAGCGACCGTGCCGGTCATGCACGCACTGGTGGACGCCGGCGCCGACGTGATCGAACTGGGCGTGCCGTTCTCCGACCCGATGGCCGATGGCCCGACCATCCAGCGCAGCTCCGAGCGCGCGCTGGCGCGGGGGGCCGGCAGCCGCTATGTGCTGCAGGCCGTGGCGCAGTTCCGCGAGCGCGATGCGCAGACCCCGGTGGTGCTGATGGGCTACCTGAACCCGGTGGAGATCCACGGCTACGCGGCCTTCGCCAAGGCCGCCGTGGACGCCGGCGTGGACGGTGTGCTGCTGGTCGACCTGCCGCCGGAAGAAGCGGGCGAGGCCCTGCAGGCGTTCGACGCAGCCGGCCTGGCGCTGGTCCTGCTGGCGTCGCCGACCACCAGCGAGGCGCGTGCCGACAAGCTGCTGGCGCTGGCCCGTGGCTATCTCTATTACGTCAGCTTTGCCGGTGTCACCGGCGCGTCCGAGCGCCTGGACAGCGATGCCGCCAGTGCCCGCCTGCAGGCATTGCGCGTGCGCGCGTCGGTGCCGGTGGTGGCGGGCTTCGGCATCAAGGATGCCGACAGTGCTGCGGCCATGGCCCGCCAGGCCGACGGCGTGGTGGTGGGCAGCGCGCTGGTGGCGGCGTTGGCCGAAGCGGGCTCGGCGGAAGAGGCCGCGCAGCGCGCCCGGGCCTTCCTCGCCCCGCTGCGGCAGGCGCTGGATGCCTGAGGGGGAGTGCCGGCCGCTGGCCGGCACACGCCTGGGCCGCGTGTGCGACAAGGGTTGCCGGCCAGCGGCTGGCACTTCCCCGCACCTAAACGTACGTCCCAGCATGGTTTTTTCCAGCTGCCCCGTGGCCGGCAAGGGGGTGCACGGGCGGGGAAAGCGGAGCTAGACTGTCCGCCTTTGCGGCCCCTGGGCCGCCCTGAACGGAAGTGTCCTCCCGCATGAGTTGGCTCAGCAAGTTGATGCCGTCCGGCATCCGCACCGACAACACCCCCAGCAAGAAGCGCAGTGTCCCCGAGGGCCTGTGGGAAAAGTGCAGCAACTGCGGCAGCGCGTTGTACCGTCCGGAACTGGAAGAGAACCTGGAAGTCTGCCCGAAGTGCGGCCATCACATGGCGATCCGCGCGCGCGCACGCCTGGCCGCCCTGTTCGACGCCGACAGCACCACCGAAATCGGTGCGCGGCTGGGCCCGACCGACCTGCTCAAGTTCAAGGACCAGAAGAAGTACAGCGAGCGCATCAAGATCGCGCAGAAGAACACCGGCGAGTATGACGCGCTGATCGCCATGCGTGGCCTGCTCAAGGGCCGCGCGCTGGTCGCCTCGTCGTTCGACTTCGCCTTCATGGGCGGGTCGATGGGCTCGGTGGTGGGGGAGCGCTTCTCGCTCGCTGCCGAAACCGCAGTCGAGATCGGTGCGCCCTACGTGTGCTTCTCGCAGAGCGGTGGCGCACGCATGCAGGAAGGCCTGTTCTCGCTGATGCAGATGGCCAAGACCTCGGCCGCGCTGGGCAAGCTGCGTGAAGCCGGCCTGCCGTACATCTCGGTGCTGACCCATCCGACCACCGGTGGCGTGTCGGCCTCGTTCGCAATGCTGGGCGACATCAACATCGCCGAGCCGCAGGCGCTGATCGGCTTCGCCGGCCCGCGCGTGATCGAGCAGACCGTCCGCGAGAAGCTGCCGGAAGGCTTCCAGCGCTCGGAATTCCTGCTGGAGCACGGTGCCATCGACCAGATCTGCGACCGCCGTGAAATGCGCGACCGCCTGTCCGATCTGCTGGCAATGCTGGGCCGTCAGCCGGCGCCGGAGGTGGCTTGATGGGAGGCCGCAAGTACTTCGGTACTGATGGCATCCGTGGGCGGGTCGGCCAGGGCGTGATCTCGGCCGACTTCGTGCTGCGCCTGGGCAATGCCCTGGGCCGTGTCCTGGTCGCCCAGCGCGGCCAGGACGGGCGCCGGCCGATCGTGGTGATCGGCAAGGACACCCGCATTTCCGGCTACATGTTCGAAGCGGCACTGGAAGCCGGCCTGGTCGCCGCCGGCGCCGACGTACAGCTGCTGGGGCCGATGCCGACCCCGGCGGTGGCGTTCCTGACCCGCACGCTGGGCGTGGATGCCGGCATCGTCATCAGCGCTTCGCACAATCCGCATTACGACAACGGCATCAAGTTCTTTTCCGCCCAGGGCGAGAAGCTCGACGATGCCACCGAGTTGGCCCTGGAAGCGGCGCTCGACGTTCCGTTCACCACTGCCGAATCGGAAAAGCTGGGCAAGGCGTCGCGTGCGCGCGAAGCGGTCGGCCGCTACATCGAGTTCTGCAAGGCCAGCGTGCCGCGCGCATTTGATCTGCGTGGCGTGCGCCTGGTGCTGGACTGCGCGCACGGCGCCACCTACCAGATCGCACCACTGCTGTTCCGCGAACTGGGCGCCGAGGTGATCGGCATTGGTGCCGAGCCCAACGGCGTCAACATCAACGCCGGCGTGGGTTCCACCCATATCGACAACCTGGCGGCCAAGGTCCGCGAAACCCGTGCCGATCTCGGCATCGCCTTCGATGGTGATGGCGACCGTGTGCTGATGGCCGATGACCAGGGCAATCCGGTCGACGGCGATGACCTGCTGTACATCCTGGCTCGCGCCTGGAAGGACGAAGGCCGCCTGCGCGGCCCGGTGGTCGGCACGCTGATGAGCAACTACGGTGTGGAGAAGGCATTTGCCGACCTGCAGATTCCGTTCGTGCGCAGCAATGTCGGCGATCGCTACGTGCACCAGGCGCTGATCGAAGGCGGCGGCGTGCTCGGCGGCGAAGCCTCCGGCCACCTGCTGTGCCTGGACCGGGCCACCACCGGTGACGGCATCGTCAGCGCGCTGCAGGTACTGGTGGCGCTGCGCAACAGCGGGCAGACCCTGCGCCAGGCACTCAAGGGGCTGATGCGGGTGCCGCAGAAGACGGTCAACGTGCGGCTGGGCAATGTCTCGGCCAAGGCCACGGTGCAGGCCGACAGCGTGCAGGCCGCGCTGGCCGTCGCGCAGCAATCGGTGGCGGGTCGTGGTCGTGCATTCCTGCGCCCGTCCGGTACCGAGCCGGTGGTGCGGGTCACGGTCGAGGCCGATGATGCAACGCTGATGCAGGACACGCTGGACCGCCTGTCCGCTGCGGTGCGCGACGCCGCGGCCTGAGGCTGGCGACGGTACAACCTGGCACCCCGACATGGCCGCTTCTGCGGCCATGTCGCTTTCCAGCACCACTGGCTGAACCGATCGCGACCTGCGATCACGTTCAGCTGCTGCTGTGCGCTTTGTGACGCGCTTTGAACGATGCGCGGCGTATCCCCGGCATCAGGATCCCTGCATCGACGCACGCCATGCGCAGGTGGGGACCCGGTCGGAGCGGACCACGCTCCATCCTTCTTCCTTCGTTGCAAGGACCATGACCATGAACACCTCACTGCGCTACAGCCGCCGCCTGCTGGCAGGTGCGCTGCTGGTGCTGCCGCTGCTGGGCGGTGTCTCCATTGCCAGCGCAGAACGCCGGCCCGAAGGAGGGCCGCACATGTCCGCGCCACGCGAAGAGCCCCTGCGGGCGCCGTGGGGCTACCCGCGGATGGAGCGCCCGCGCGAACTGGGTAATGCGCGCCCAGCGTTCCGCGAAGACTACCGGCACAATTTCCGTGCCGACCATGCCTTCCGCATCGGCCCCTATCATCCGCCGGTCGGCTACGCCTACCAGCGTTGGCACTACGGACAGATCCTGCCGCGCCCCTACTGGGTCGGCGACTATATCCTCAACGATTTCTGGCTGTTCGGCCTGGACATGCCGCCGATGGGCTTTGAATGGGTGCGCTATGGGCCCGATGCACTGCTGATAAACACGGGCAACGGCGAGATCGTGCAGGTCGTCTACGGGCGATTCTTCTGACCGATGGAACCAGCCTGCGTCATGGCGCAGGCAGGTGCGGTGTATCGCTCACGGGCGTGACGGTGGCGCTTGGGTCGGCATTTCCCGCTGCCACTTCCAGGTGTCGCGACACATGTCGGCCAGCGTGTGCCGGGCCTTCCAGCCCAGCTCGCGCAGCGCCAGCGAGGCGTCGGCGAAGCTGACCGCGATGTCGCCATTGCGTCGCGGGACGATGCGGAACGGAATCCGTGTCCCGGTGACCTGCTCGAACGCCTGGATCAGCTCCAGCACGCTGTGGCCCTGGCCGGTGCCGAGGTTGAGCGTGATGCTGCGCCGTTGATCGCGCAGGAACCGCAGGGCCAGCACATGGGCATTGGCTACATCCTGCACATGGATGTAGTCGCGTACGCCGGTGCCGTCATGGGTCGGATAGTCATCACCGAAGACCTGGACTTCCGGCAGCAGTCCGGCGGCAACCTGCGCGATGTAGGGCATCAGGTTGCTCGGTGTCCCCTGCGGCAGCTCGCCGATCAATGCCGTGCCATGCGCGCCGACGGGATTGAAGTAGCGCAGCGTCGCCACATGCAGGTCCTGGCCCGTGGCGATCAGGTCTGCAAGCAGCTGTTCCACCACCAGCTTGGTACGGCCATAGGGCGTCATCGCACAGGTTGAAGCGGACTCGGCCACCGGGCAGTGCTCCTGGTTGCCGTACACGGTGGCGGAGGAGCTGAAGACCAGCAGCGTCACCCCGGCATCCTGCATCGCACCGAGCAGGGCGATCGTGCCGCTGATGTTGCTGTCGAAGTACTGCAGGGGCACCTTCTGCGATTCGCCCACGGATTTGAGCGCCGCGAAGTGCAGCACGGCATCGATCGCATGCTGCTGCATCAGGGCGGTCATGCGCGGTCGATCACGGATGTCAGCCTGCACGAACACCGGCGCCGTGCCGGTGATCCGCCCGATGCGCTCGACGACACCGGCGTCGCTGTTGCACAGCGAGTCCACGATGACGACATCGTGCCCCTGCTGCTGCAGCTCGACGCATGCATGCGAGCCGATATAGCCAGCGCCGCCGGTCACCAGTACGTTCATTGCCTTCACTGTTCCTTCGAATCCATTCAAGAATCGGGTGCTGCCCGATCGCCGGGACCGGTGCATTCGCGCCGTTTACGGGCCCGGCACCATCTTCTTCTGCCGGGCCTTGAAGCCGTTGAAGATCGGTGCGATCAGCGGGTTGTAGCTCCAGGCGATGCGTTTGCGAAGCCAGCTGGCCGGGCGGTTGCGGATCGCGAAGCGGTAGATGCGCTCCGGATCTCCACCGACCACGTTGCGGCCGAACGGATGGGTGGTATGCAGGTAGCGGAAACCCTGTTCGCGCGCCACTTCGATGTAGTCATCGTCGAAGTCGCCATAGGGCCAGCACAGCGTGTCGGAGACTTCGCCGAGCTTCTCCAGCAGCGTCTGCCTGGCCATCGCCAGGTCACCGCTGATGCCTTCGCGGCGCTGTGCACGATCCAGGTCGTCACGCTTCAGCCAGCGCGTGTGGCTGTGGGTGTGGCAGTGGACCTCGAACGTGCCCGCTTCGATCGCCGCGCGCGCTTCGCTCCAGCGCATCATCACTTCGTCGCTGCGGCCCTGCTTGTAGATCAGGTCTTCGCAGGCACGGTGTTCCGGCGTAACCGGCAGCTCCGCGCCTTCGATGCCGGCGTGCGGGCGTACCGGTCCTTCGTGCATCCAGCCGGTGACCACGAACACCACCGCATGCATGCCGTACTTCTGCAGGATCGGATGGGCGTAGACCCAGTTGTCCAGGTAGCCGTCATCGAACGTGATCACGATCGACTTGCGCGGTACCGGCTTGCCGGCAAGGAAGTCGGCGTACTGGTCCAGCGTCAGCGATGTCCAGCCGGTACGTGCGAGCCAGGCGATCTGGCTCTCGAAGTTCTCAGGGGAGACGGTGATCATGCCCGGAGAGTTGCTGACATGGTGGTGCATCAGCACCGGTACGGTTCTGGCATTAGCCATGACCCAGCTCCTTCAACCATTGGAGGTAGTAATTTTCGGTGGCCTCGCCATGGCCGGCCGCGCTGAACCGCGCAGTGCTGCGGATCCAGTCCCAACCGGCACGGCCCATCTGCCGCCGGCGTTCCGGATCGTCCACCAGCAGGCGCAACGCGCCGGTGAGGGCGGCGTCATCGCCCAGCCGGGTGAGGATGGCATTGCTGCCTTCCACCAGCATTTCAGGTACGCCACCAACGCGGTGCGAGACGATCGGCAGCGCCGCCTGCGCGGCTTCGAGGAAGACCGTGCCCGAAGCCTCCTTGTGGGTGGCCAGGGCGAAGATGTCGAAACCGGCCATCAGCCGGTGGGCGTCGCTGCGGAAGCCGAGCAGATGCACCTGGCGCTCCAGCCCGAGTTCGCCGCGCAGGGCCTGCAGGCGGCCCATCACCGGCTCGCCGTCGCCGACCACGGCCAGATGCAGGTCGGGGTTGGCCTTGCACAACGGTGCAATGGCATGCAGCAGTTCGGCATGGCCCTTGGGCTCGCGCAGCACGGCCACGCAGCCGACCACGATGTCGCGCTCGGCGAAACCGAGTTCGGCACGCACCTGGGCGCGGGTGTCCTGCAGGCGGGTCCACGCATCGGCCTGCCCGGAGGCGTTCCAGCGTGGTGGTGTCGCCATGGGGGGCACGATGCCGATGCGCTCCGCAGCGATGCCACGGTCGACCAGCAGCTGCTTGACGAAGTCGCTGACGGTGATGATCCGGTGCGGTAGGCGGGTATAGGTGAGCAGCGAGTTGACCGGGCTCATCAGGTGGCGCGAGCGCACCACCAGCGGTGTACCGCCCAGGCGCGCGCCGGCGGCAGCGATCAGCGCGTCACGGCGGCTGGTGGTATTGACCACGTCATAGCGCTCGCGGCGCACCAGGCGCGATACCGACCAGATGCCGCGCAGCAGCCGTGCCAGGCCTCCCATGCGCAGGGTATGTACGGTGAAGCCATCATCGCGAGCCAGCTGGGCCAGGCGTGCATCGGGCTGGCACAGCAGCGACACCTCATGGCCACGCGCACGCATCACCTGCATGTGGCGGAAGATGTAGATCTCCTGGCCCCCCATGCCCCTGGCGGCTTCGGTGTGCAGGATGCGCAGTGCGCGTTTCATGGAAACCATCCTCTGTGGTCAGCGGTTGCGGAAGCGGGTCAGCGCTTCCCATGCGGTACGGACGGCAGCGGCATCCGGGGCCTGCTGCGGCAGTGGGCGGTAGTGCAGGTCCAGCGAGGTCGCGTTGCCGAACTTGTCGAACACGTAGATGGCGTTGCCATGGCGGACGGCCCGTTGCGACCAGCTTTCCACCACCAGCGCGCGCTCGCCCGCAGGTTCGGCCAGCAGGTCCTGGCCAGTACTGAAATCGGTGAGCGTGTTCTCGCAGCCCAATGCGTGGCGCATCAGGGTCGGCACCCAGTCCTCGTGCGAGCTGATGCGCGTTTCATGTGCATTGCCCTTTCCGGGCCAGTGCAGCACGAACGGTACCTGCAGCTGGTAGTCGGAGAAGTTGCCGTTGTGGCCCCAGTAATTCAGTTTGAGGTCGTTGAATTCCTCGGCATGGTCGCCGGTGACCAGCACGATCGTGTCCTGGTCCAGGCCCTGCGCGCGAAGATCGTCCAGCAGCGTGCCGACCAGACTGTCGGCGTAGTGCACGGCCGTCCGATACTTGTTCAGTTCGGGGGTCGGGTCGTGGTCCGGGCCGAACTTCATGACGTCGATTTCCCTCGCCATCGGGGTCGCCAGCGGCGGGTAGCCGGGGGGCATGTGGTAGGGCGCGTGGGTGGAATCGAGGAAGACGAACCCGAACCACGGCGTGTGCGCGGCCTGGCTGGTCCGGATGTCCTTCCGCAGCGCGTCCACGATGCTGCGGTCGCGTCCTTCCGAACCCAGCTCGGAAGGCCCCTGGTGCAGCTGGTCGCGGACATCCGCGAACACAGTGCGGTCGAACTCTGGGCTGTACATCGGCGCACTGCCGTACAGATGCAGGTCGTAGCCCTGCTGGCCCAGCACCTTGAACAACTGCGAGCCGCGCTGCTCGTCGAGCATGCTCTGCCAGTAGCCGCCCGGAAGGCCGTAGAGCAGGCCGAACAGTCCGTAGCGGGTGGCATTGCCGGTGCTGAAGTGGCGGTCGTACACGCGCGCGTCCTGCGCCAGTGCCGAGGTGTTCGGCATGATCTGCGGGGTGAGGGCGTCGTGGCGCAGTGATTCCAGGACCACCATCAGCACATTCGGCCGGTGTGGATTCTGGCAGCGCAGTGGCTGCAGCGGGTACAACAGCTGCGCATGGCGTGGATCGGGCAGGCCGACCTGCTGCTCGCTGACCACGCCCAGCCTGCGCATGAAGCTCTTGGCAGTGATCGGCTGCGCCCAGGGCAGGTAGTTCCACTGGGCGATCACGTCGCGGTCGCCGCGCGCATCGTAGTAGGCGGTGGCCACCTGGCCACCGGCCATCAGCAGAACGACCACCGCCCAGGCCTGCAGTACCCGCCGCCGGCGCGGCGCGGCAGGCAGCAGCTTCCAGCAGGCCCAGGCGAGGATGCCTTCGGCGGCGAAGATGGCGGCGACCAGCAGTCCGGCCTGCAGCCAGGTTTTCCAGGACAACGCGACCTGGTCCTGCAGCGCGCCGCCGAACACCATGTTCACCACCATGGCATTGAGGTGGAACCGATACAGAGTGAAAACCTTCGCATCAACCAGCAACAGGCATAGCCACAGGCCCTGCAGCAGCACGGCGCTGATGCTCAGCGTGCGCGCGCTGCGCTGCCACAGGCCCAGCAGCAGCGGCAGCAGGCCGGCCAGCGCGCCGAAGGCAAGCAGGTGGCCGGGCAGGGCGATCGCCAGATAGGCCAGCCCCAGGCTGCCGCCCGGGTTGTCGCGCAGCGGCACGTTGCCGAGGGTGATCATCATCGCCAGCAATGCATTGCCCATGACGAACAGGGACCACCATGCGAGGCGGCGCCAGCGGCGGGCGGGGCCTGCGTAGGAGGTGGCAGCGGGGGCAGGGGCTGTGGGCATGGTGCTGGCGGGTTGAGGCGGCGCGGGAGGGCGGCGCGCCGGCAACGTAATGGATTCGTTAAATGCGCGCGGGTCGCGCATTGTATCGGTTTGTTTCCTTGTATCGAGTCGCGTTCGCCGGGCGATCTGTCACAATGTTCAGGCGGGCCATGAATGCGCTGGCCCCCCAGACCCAACGACAAGCCAGGAACCGCTGTGAGCCAGATCCCCACCCTCGACATCACCCGTTTTGACAGCGACCGCGAGGCCTTCGTGGCCGAGCTGGGCGCGGCCTACCGCCAATGGGGATTCGCGGGCATCCGCAACCACGGCATCCCGCAGGCCGACATCGATGCGGCCTACGATGCCTTCAAGGCCTTCTTCGCCCTGCCGGAAGAGATCAAGCGGAAGTACCACGTGGCCGGCAGCGGCGGCGCCCGTGGCTACACCCCGTTCGGCGTGGAGACCGCCAAGGGCTCCAAGCATTTCGACCTGAAGGAGTTCTGGCACATCGGCCGTGAAATCGCCGATGACTCGAAGTACCGTGACGTGATGGCGCCGAATCTGTGGCCGACCGAGGTCGAGGGCTTCCGTGAGCGCGGTTACGGCCTGTACCAGGCGCTGGACAACCTGGGGTCGCGCGTGCTGTCTGCGCTGGCCCTGCACATCGGCCTGCCGGAAGACTTCTTCGCCGACAAGACCAACTTCGGCAACTCGATCCTGCGCCCGATCCACTACCCGCCGATCACCACCGACGACATCCCGAACGTGCGCGCCGGCGCCCATGGCGACATCAATTTCATCACCCTGCTGGTCGGTGCCAGTGCCGCTGGCCTGGAGGTGCAGTCGCACGAGGGCGAATGGGTGCCGTTCACTTCGGACGCGGACACCATCGTGGTCAACATCGGCGACATGCTGCAGCGCCTGACCAACCACGTGTATCCGTCGACGATCCATCGCGTGGTCAATCCCCCGGGTGACCTGGCGCGCCAGCCGCGCTACTCGGTGCCGTTCTTCCTGCATCCGAACCCCGACTACCTGATCGACGTGCTGCCGTCCTGCATCACCCCGGAGAACCCGAGCCGGTACCCGGAGGCGATCACCGCCCACGGCTTCCTCGAGGAACGCCTGCGCGAGATCAAGCTGAAGTAATGAGTGAGAAGGCCGCCGAAAGGCGGCCTTTTTCTTTGCAGGGCTGCCGCCCTGCACCTGCAGAGGCCAAAGCCAAAGCCAAAGCGGCTCTGGGTTTCTGCTGGTTTGGCGGGGCGGTGTGGGCTGGCAGGACACGCCGTGAACCCGTCCCTGGGGGCTCGATGGCGCCATCCATGGCGCCAACGGTCCTGCCAACCCACACCGCCCCACCCCCGACAGTTTCCTGGTGACGGTGGGTAAATCGCGATTCCCGGTAGGTGTCGACCTTGGTCGACACGGTAGATCCACGCCATGCGTGTGGGGTAGGGGTCAGATCCCTTTTCCGCAGGAAAAGGGATCTGACCCCGGCAGCTACCCGCAATGCCGCTTTTGCTTTTGCTCTTCTTATTTCTTTCCGTGGCGGGCGGAACCGCCAGAATGTGTCAGAGGCCGGGCGGGTGGGGATGGCGGGGGTGTCCGCGGCATGGATGCCGCGGCCAAGCCCCCAGGGACGGGTTTACGGCGTCCCCCGGCATCCCCACCCGCCCGGCCAAGCTCACCAATCCAACCGGGCGATCCGCGACCAACCCCACCCCCGCCACGAGGGGCTGCGCCGTTCGCTGAAAATCCATGTAACCGCTTACACGGAAACGGATTTTTGCCGTAGCGGGTATCATGACCGGCTGACTTCACACAGGAGCCACCCGCTCATGCGCCGCAAGATCGTCGCCGGAAACTGGAAGCTGCATGGCAGCCGTCAATTCGCCAATGAACTGCTGGGGCAGGTCGCCGCCGGGCTGCCGCTGGAGGGGGTGGACGTGGTGATCCTGCCGCCGTTGCCGTACCTGGGCGAGCTGGTCGAGGACTTTGGTGATACCGGCCTGGCCTTTGGCGCGCAGGACGTGAGCAGCAACGAGAAGGGCGCCTACACCGGCGAGGTCTGCGCGGCCATGCTGGTCGAGGTCGGCGCCCGCTATGGCCTGGTCGGCCATTCCGAGCGCCGCCAGTACCACCATGAGAGCAGCGAGCTGGTCGCGCGCAAGTTCGCCGCCGCCCAGCACGCCGGCCTGGTGCCGGTGCTGTGCGTGGGCGAGACCCTGGAACAGCGCGAGGCCGGGCAGACCGAAGCGGTCATCGCCAGCCAGCTGGCGCCGGTGCTGGAACTGGTCGGCGCAGCCGGCTTCGCCAAGGCCGTGGTCGCCTACGAACCGGTCTGGGCCATCGGTACCGGCCGTACCGCTACCAAGGAGCAGGCGCAGCAGGTGCACGCGTTCATCCGTGGCGAAGTCGCGCGTATCGATGCTAGAATCGCTGATTCACTGCCCATTGTTTACGGCGGTAGCGTGAAACCCGACAATGCCGGGGAACTGTTCGCGCAGCCGGATGTCGATGGTGGGCTGGTCGGCGGCGCCTCCCTGGTGGCCGCGGACTTCCTGGCCATCGCAAGGGCGGCGGCCGCGAACTAATCCTAGAAGTATTGTCCGAGGGCGGTTTCCAATGCTGATGTTGATCCTCAATGTCGTCTACGTGCTGGTCGCTGTGGCCATGATCGCGCTGATCCTGATGCAGCGTGGTTCGGGTGCGGCGGCGGGTTCGGGCTTTGGTGCCGGTGCCTCGGGTACGGTGTTCGGTGCGCGCGGCGCCTCGAATTTCCTGTCCAAGTCGACCAAGTGGCTGGCCGTCGTGTTCTTCGGCATCAGTCTCTTCATGGCCTGGTATGCCGGTCATGGCAGCCGCCCGGCGGCCGACCAGGATCTGGGTCTGATGTCCGCCCCGGCGGCAGTCGCTCCGGCGGCTCCGGCGGGCGAGCTGCCGGCCGTTCCGAAGGCCGATGCGGTCCCGGTCGCCCCGGTTCCGGCTGCGAATGTGCCGGCTCAGGCGGAATCTTCGGTTTCTGGTGAAGAAAAGCCTTCGGAAGGCTCCCAGAAACGCTGAAGCCGGTTACAATACGCGGCGCATCGGGAAGATAGTCTGATGTGATCGTTTGCCCAGGTGGCGGAATTGGTAGACGCACTACCTTGAGGTGGTAGCGACGCAAGTCGTAGGGGTTCGAGTCCCCTCTTGGGCACCATTTGTAAGTAAAGCGGGTTCGTCTGGCGCGCAAGGCGCCAGGCAGATTCCCGTCCACTCCCCCATGCCAAAGCGCCTGCAGGCGCAGCGGCAGAGGCAAGAGAGAATCGCTGTGCTGGCCGAATATTTGCCGTCTCTGCTGTTTCTGATCGTTGCCACCGGTATCGGCATTACGCTGATGCTGGTTGGTCGATTCCTCGGTCCCCGCCGCCCCGATCTGGAAAAGCTGTCGCCGTACGAGTGCGGCTTCGAGGCCTTCGAAGACGCGCGCATGAAGTTCGACGTGCGCTACTACCTGATCGCGATCCAGTTCATCGTCTTCGACCTGGAAATCATCTTCATCGTGCCGTGGACCCAGGTCTTCATGGAGCTGGGTGCCCGTTCGCTCATCACCATGGGCCTGTTCGTCGGCATGCTGTTCCTCGGTTTCATTTACGTCTGGAAGAAGGGAGCGCTGGAATGGGAGTGATTCAGACTCTCGATGGCCTCATGAACAACCCGTCGCCGGAAGGCCGGGTTGATGACATCCTGCGGCCGGAAGGCGACAACCCGCTGCTGGAAAAGGGCTTCGTCACCACCAGCGTCGACGCACTGCTGAACTGGGCGCGCACCGGCTCGATGTGGCCGATGACCTTTGGCCTGGCCTGCTGCGCGGTCGAGATGATGCACGCCGGCGCCGCGCGCCTGGACCTTGACCGCTACGGCGTGGTGTTCCGTCCGTCGCCGCGTCAGTCCGACGTGATGATCGTGGCCGGTACCCTGGTCAACAAGATGGCCCCGGCGCTGCGCAAGGTCTACGACCAGATGCCGGACCCGAAGTGGGTCATCTCGATGGGTAGCTGCGCCAACGGCGGTGGCTATTACCACTACTCCTATTCTGTGGTGCGCGGCTGTGATCGCGTGGTGCCGGTGGACGTCTACGTCCCGGGCTGCCCGCCGACCGCCGAGGCGCTGGTGTACGGGATCCTGCAGTTGCAGAAGAAGATCTGGCGTACACAGACCATCGCCCGCTGACCCCTTCACCTGACAAGAGCGCGCCAAGCCCCCATGGCAGAGCAAGCATCCTTCATCGACCGACTCTCCGCACGTTTCGCAGGTGCGAAGGTCATCGTGGTCGAACCCCGCGGCGAAGTGACGCTGGAAGTGCCTGCCGCCGAGTGGCACGCCACCGCCCTGGCGCTGCGTGACGAGTTTGGTTTCGAGCAGGCCGTGGATCTCTGCGGCGTCGACTACCTCGGCTATGGCTCCGACGAATGGGACACCGCCGACGTGTCCTCGCAGGGCTTCAGCCGTGGCGTCGAAGGCAAGGCCCAGGGCCGCTTCGCGTGGGGCGAGTTCCCCACCGAGGAAAACGGTGCCGACGGTGCCCGCCCGCAGCACATGCCGACCCAGCGCTTTGCCGTGGTCGCCCAGCTGCGTTCGTACCAGCACAACCTGATGATGCACCTGCGCTGCTTCGCCCCTGACGAAGCGCTGCCGGTAGTGTCCTCGCTGACCGGCATCTGGCCGGGCCTGAACTGGTTCGAGCGCGAAGCGTTCGACCTGTACGGCGTGATCTTCGAAGGCCACCCGGACCTGCGCCGGATCCTGACCGACTACGGTTTCGTCGGCCATCCGTTCCGCAAGGATTTCCCGCTGATCGGCAATGTCGAAGTCCGCTACGACGAAGAAAAGAAGCGCGTGATCTACGAACCGGTCACCTCGGTGGAGCCGCGTGTCGGCGTGCCGCGCGTGATCCGCGACGACGCCCGTCTGCAGACCGCAGAAGGTGAGCGCGCGCAGGAGGCAGTGAAGTGAGCGAGTTCCACCAGGCCCGCGAAGCGTTCGCGAGCAATCCGGCCGAAGCACGGCAGGAAATCCGCAACTACACCATGAACTTCGGCCCGCAGCATCCGGCCGCGCACGGTGTGCTGCGCCTGATCCTGGAAATGGACGGCGAAACCATCATGCGCGCCGACCCGCACGTGGGTCTGCTGCACCGTGGTACCGAAAAGCTGGCCGAGTCCAAGCCGTTCAACCAGTCGATCGGCTACATGGATCGCCTGGACTACGTGTCGATGATGTGCAACGAGCACGCCTACGTGCGCGCGATCGAGACCCTGATGGGCATCGAGGCGCCGGAGCGTGCGCAGTACATCCGCACCATGTACGACGAAATCACCCGCATCCTCAACCACCTGATGTGGCTGGGTTCCAACGCGCTCGACCTGGGTGCGATGGCGGTGATGCTGTACGCCTTCCGCGAGCGCGAAGAGCTGATGGACTGCTATGAAGCGGTCTCCGGCGCGCGCATGCACGCGGCGTACTACCGTCCGGGCGGTGTCTACCGCGACCTGCCGGACCACATGCCGAAGTACAAGGAATCGCGCTGGCACAAGGGCAAGGCGCTGAAGCAGCTCAATGCTTCGCGCGAGGGCTCGCTGCTGGACTTCCTGGAGAACTTCACCGTCGAGTTCCCCAAGCGCATCGACGAATACGAAACCCTGCTGACCGACAACCGTATCTGGAAGCAGCGTACCGTCGGCATCGGCGTGGTCACTCCGGAACTGGCCCACCAGTGGGGCATGACCGGCGTGATGCTGCGCGGCTCGGGCATCGCCTGGGACCTGCGCAAGAAGCGTCCGTATGCCAAGTACGATGCCGTCGATTTCGACATCCCGCTGGGCAAGGAAGGCGACTGCTACGACCGTTACCTGGTCCGCGTTGCCGAAATGCGCGAGTCCAACCGCATCATCAAGCAGTGCGTGGCATGGCTGAAGGCCAACCCCGGCCCGGTCATGGTCAAGAACTTCAAGGTCGCTCCGCCCAAGCGCGAGGACATGAAGGACGACATGGAAGCGCTGATCCACCACTTCAAGCTGTTCAGCGAAGGCTATTGCGTGCCGGCCGGCGAGACCTATGCGGCAGTGGAAGCGCCCAAGGGCGAGTTCGGCTGCTACCTGGTCTCCGACGGCGCCAACAAGCCGTTCCGCGTGCACCTGCGCGCACCGGGCTTCGCCCACCTGTCCTCGATCGATTCGATCGTGCGCGGCCACATGCTGGCCGACGTGGTGGCGATGATCGGTACCTACGACCTGGTGTTCGGCGAGGTTGACCGGTAATGCCGTCCGCCACGCCAACGCCCGCTGCAGGCAGCCGGCGCAAGCCGGCGCCGCAGTTTCTGGAATTTCACGTTATGCATTTCGCTGAGGTCGGCCGATGAAGGCGACAGGTAATTTCGAGGCGGCGCGCGACGTCGACCCGATGGTGGTGCTGAGCGACAAGACCCGCGCTCACATCGATCACTGGCTGTCCAAGTTCCCGCCGGACCGCAAGCGCTCTGCCGTGCTGCAGGGCCTGCATGCGGCCCAGGAGCAGAACCAGGGCTGGCTGACCGACGAACTGATCGCCGGCGTGGCCAAGTACCTCGACCTGCCGCCGGTGTGGGCCTACGAGGTCGCCAGCTTCTACTCGATGTTCGAGACCGAGAAGGTGGGCCGCAACAACGTGGCCATCTGCACCAACATCAGCTGCTGGCTCAATGGCGCCGAGGACATCGTCCGCCATTGCGAGAAGAAGCTGGGCATCAAGCACGGTGAATCGACCCCGGACGGCCGCGTCTACCTCAAGCGCGAGGAAGAGTGCCTGGCCGGCTGCGGTGGCGCGCCGATGATGGTCATCAACGGTCACTACCATGAGCGTCTGACCCTGGAAAAGGTCGACGAGCTGCTGGACGGGCTGGAGTAAGGGCATGGCACATCACCACGAATCCAAGGGTCCGGTCGGCCCCGCGCCGCTGCCGCACCAGGTGGTCTACACCACCCTGCATTACGACACCCCGTGGTCGTACGAAAGCTACCTGAAGACCGGTGGCTACGCTGCCCTGCGCAAGATCCTCGAAGAGAAGATCCCGCCGGAGCAGGTCATCGAGATGGTCAAGGCCTCGGGCCTGCGCGGGCGCGGTGGCGCAGGCTTCCCGACCGGCCTGAAGTGGTCCTTCATGCCCAAGGGCAACATGCAGAAGTACATCCTCTGCAACTCGGACGAATCCGAGCCGGGCACCTGCAAGGACCGCGACATCCTGCGCTACAACCCGCATTCGGTGGTGGAAGGCATGGCGATCGCCTGCTACGCCACCGGTTCGACCGTGGGTTACAACTACCTGCGCGGTGAGTTCCACCACGAGCCGTTCGAGCACTTCGAGCAGGCCCTGGCCGACGCCTATGCAAATGGCTGGCTGGGCAAGAACGTGATGGGCTCGGGCGTGGACATCGACATCTACGGTGCGCTGGGCGCCGGTGCGTACATCTGCGGCGAAGAAACCGCGCTGATGGAATCGCTGGAAGGCAAGAAGGGCCAGCCGCGCTACAAGCCGCCGTTCCCGGCCAACTTCGGCCTGTACGGCAAGCCGTCGACGATCAACAACACCGAAACCTACGGTTCGGTGCCGGCGATCATCCGCAACGGTCCGGAGTGGTTCAAGGGCCTGAGCCTGACCGCCAACGGCGGTCCGAAGTGCTTCTCGGTGTCCGGCTGCGTGCAGAACGGCGGCAACTTCGAAGTGCCGCTGGGCACCAAATTCCACGACCTGCTGGAAATGGCCGGTGGCCTGCGTCCGGGCCGTACCCTCAAGGGCGCGATCCCGGGCGGCGTGTCGATGCCGGTACTGACCGCGGCCGAGCTGAAGGATCTGCCGATGGACTACGACACCATCCGTGCGCTGGGCTCCGGCCTGGGTTCGGGTGCGATCGTGGTGCTGGACGACAGCGTCTGCTGCGTCAAGTTCGCCTGCCGCATCAGCCAGTTCTTCCACAAGGAATCGTGCGGCCAGTGCACCCCGTGCCGTGAAGGCACCGGCTGGATGCACCGCGTGCTGGAGCGCATCGTCGCCGGCAAGGCCACGATGGAAGACCTGCACCAGCTGAAGGCGGTGGCCGGCCAGATCGAAGGCCACACCATCTGTGCGTTCGGTGAAGCGGCTGCATGGCCCATCCAGGGCTTCCTGCGCCAGTTCTGGGACGAATTCGAGTACTACATCGTCAACGGTCATTCGATGGTTGACGGCAAGAAGGTGGAGGCAGCCGCCGCATGAGCGCGCAACCCGTAAACCCGAACGTGCCACCGGATCACGTGACCATCGAAATCGATGGCAAGTCGCTGGTCGTGCCCAAGGGTTCGATGATCATCCAGGCGGCCGACAAGGCCGGCATTTCGATTCCGCGCTTCTGCTACCACGAGAAGCTGCCGATCGCCGCCAACTGCCGCATGTGCCTGGTGGACGTGGAAAAGTCGCCGAAGCCGGCGCCGGCCTGTGCCACCCCGGTGATGGATGGCATGAAGGTCGCCACCCGCAGCGAGAAGGCACTGAAGTTCCAGCGCTCGGTGATGGAGTTCCTGCTCATCAACCACCCGCTGGACTGCCCGATCTGTGATCAGGGCGGCGAGTGCGAGCTGCAGGACGTGTCGCTGGGCTATGGCCGTTCGGTCAGCCGCTTCAACGAGCGCAAGCGCGTGGTGCCGGACGAGGACATGGGCCCGCTGGTCGCCACCGAGATGACCCGCTGCATCCAGTGCACCCGCTGCGTCCGCTTCACCGCCGACGTTGCCGGTACCTATGAACTGGGTGGCATGTACCGCGGTGAGAACCTGCAGATCGGTACCTTCGACGGCAAGCCGCTGACCACCGAGCTGTCCGGCAACGTCGTCGACGTCTGCCCGGTCGGCGCGCTGACCAACAAGGTGTTCCAGTTCCGCGCCCGCCCGTGGGAACTGACCGCGCGCGAATCGCTGGGTTACCACGACGCGATGGGTTCGAACCTGTTCCTGCACGTGCGTCGCGGCGAAGTGCTGCGCACCGTGCCGCGCGACAACGAAGCGGTGAACGAGTGCTGGCTGTCCGACCGTGACCGCTACTCGCACCAGGGCCTGTACAGCGAAGACCGTGCGGTCAAGCCGCTGCGCAAGGTCAATGGCGAGTGGAAGGAAGTGAGCTGGGCCGAAGGCCTGGCCGCGGCCGCCGAGATCCTCAAGGCCAACCAGGGCGACAACCTGGGCGTGCTGGTGCACCCGTCCACCTCGAACGAGGAAGGCGCGCTGCTGGCCCGCCTGGCCAAGGGCCTGGGCTCGAGCAACATCGACCACCGCATCAACAACCGCGATTTCTCCGACGCCGCAACCGCCGAAGTGTTCGGCCTGCCGCTCGCCGAGATCGAAGGCGCCGACCGCATCGTCGTTCTGGGCAGCAACATCCGCCACGAACTGCCGCTGCTGCACGCCCGCCTGCGCAAGGCGCAGACCACCAACGGCGCGAAGATCCACGTCGTCAACCCGGTGGACTTCGACTTCGCCTTCAGCATCGCCGGCAAGCAGATCGTCGCGCCGTCGAAGTTCGTCGACGCGCTGGCCAACGCCGAGCTGCGTTCGGCGGTGCAGGGCGGCAACAACACCGTGCTGATCGTCGGTGGCATCGCCGAAAACCATCCGCAGGCTGCCGCGATCCGCGCCGCCGCGCGTGACTTCGCCGCTGCGACCGGTGCCAAGCTGTGCCGCATCCCGCAGGGTGCCAACGCCGTTGGCCTGACCCGCGCAGGCGTGCTGCCGGCCGGCAAGGACGTCGCCGCAATGCTGGCGCAGCCGCGCCAGGCCTACGTGGTGTACGGCCTGGAGCCGGGTCTGGACTTCGCCGACGCCCCCGCCGCGCGCAAGGCGCTGGTCGGCGCCAAGGTGGTGGCCTTCAGCCAGTTCGCCTGCGTCTCCACCCGCGACGTTGCCGACGTGATCCTGCCGATCGGTGCGCTGCCGGAAATCGACGCCACCCTGACCAACCTCGATGGTCGCGAGCAGTCGGCGCGTGCCGGCGGCAAGCTGCCGGGCGAGGCCCGTGAGGGCTGGCGCGTGCTGCGCGCCCTGGGCGGTGAGCTGGCGGTAGCCGGTTTCGACTTCACCGACCTGGCCGGCCTGCGCGCCAGCCTGGCCCCGGTGTCGGTCGCCGTTGCCGCCTCGGCACAGCCGGTGGTTGCCGGCGAAGGCCTGGAAGTGGCTTCGACCGCCGCGATCTACCGCACCGATGCGGTGGTCCGTCGCGCCCCGGCGCTGCAGTCGCATCCGCTCAACAACGCCCCGCGCATCGTGCTGAACGCTGAAGATGCCGCTCGCCTGCAGCTGCAGGAAGGGCAGATGGCCAAGGTCGGCACCGATGCCGGCAAGGCCACCCTGCCGGTGGTGATCGACGCCCGCGTCGCTGCGGGTTCGGTCTGGATTGAATCGGGCCACGGCGCGACCGCGCCGCTGGGTGCCGCTCGCGTAACGGTGGTGGCTGCATGAACGAATTGCTGTTGAACGCGGTCGATCCGCTGCACCAGTGGCTGCTTGGCCTTGGTGACATCGGCGCGCTGATCTGGATCATCCTGAAGATCCTGGTGATCACCGTTCCGGTGATCATCTCGGTGGCCTTCTACGTGGTCTGGGAACGCAAGCTGATCGGCTGGATGCACGTCCGCCACGGCCCGATGTACGTGGGCATGGGCATCTTCCAGGCCTTCGCCGACGTCTTCAAGCTGCTGTTCAAGGAAGTGGTCCAGCCGAGCAGCGCCAACAAGGCGATCTACCTGCTGGCCCCGCTGATCACCCTGGCCCCGGCCTTCGCGGCCTGGTCGGTGGTTCCCTTCGATTCGCAGATCGTGCTGTCCAACGCCAACGCCGGCCTGCTGTACCTGCTGGCGATGACCTCGCTGGGCATCTACGGCATCATCCTGGCCGGTTGGGCATCCAACTCGAAGTATGCGTTCCTGGGTGCGATGCGCGCCTCGGCGCAGATGATCAGCTACGAAATCGCCATGGGCTTCGCCCTGGTCGGCGTGATGATCGCGTCGGGCAGCCTGAACCTGAGCAACATCGTGATGGCGCAGGCCGGCAATTCCGGTTTCTTCGACTGGTTCCTGCTGCCGCTGTTCCCGCTGTTCGTCATCTACTGGGTGTCGGGCGTTGCCGAAACCAACCGCGCGCCGTTCGACGTGGTGGAAGGTGAATCGGAAATCGTCGCTGGCCACATGGTCGAGTACTCGGGCGGTGCGTTCGCGCTGTTCTTCCTGGCCGAATACGCCAACATGATCCTGATCAGCTTCCTGATCTCGATCTTCTTCCTCGGCGGCTGGCTGAGCCCCATCCAGGGCTGGGTCAACTTCGGCGACGTCTCGCCGCTGGTCGACTGGATCTGGAAGGGCGGTGCACCGTGGCTGTTCGTCAAGGTGTTCTTCTTCGCCAGTGCCTACATCTGGTTCCGTGCCAGCTTCCCGCGCTTCCGCTATGACCAGATCATGCGCCTGGGCTGGAAGGTCTTCATCCCGCTGGCCATTCTGTGGATCGCGGTTACCGCCGTCATGGTGTTCTTCGGCGTGATTCAAAAGGGCGTCTAAGTGATGAACAGGATTACCCATTACTTCAAGAGCCTGCTGCTGCTCGAACTCCTGGGTGGCCTTTGGCTGACGCTGAAGTACAGCTTCAAGCCCAAGTACACGATGATGTACCCGATGGAGAAGTTCCCGCAGTCGCCGCGCTTCCGTGGCCTGCACGCCCTGCGCCGTTACCCCAACGGTGAAGAGCGCTGCATCGCCTGCAAGCTGTGCGAAGCGGTGTGCCCGGCGCTGGCCATCACCATCGACTCGGCCAAGCGCGAAGACGGCACCCGCCGTACCACGCGCTATGACATCGATCTGTTCAAGTGCATCTTCTGTGGCTTCTGCGAAGAAAGCTGCCCGGTGGACTCGATCGTCGAAACCCACATCCTCGAGTACCACTTCGAGAATCGTGGCGAAAACATCGTTACCAAGCCGCAGCTGCTGGCCCTGGGCGACCGTCTCGAGTCCGAGATCGCCGAGCGTCGCGCCGCCGATGCCGCTTACCGCTGAGGTCGAGAGATGGATTGGGTAAATATCGCTTTCTGGGTGTTCGCCATCGCGGCAACGGTTTCGGCCGGTGCGGTGATCAGCGTGCGCAACCCGGTTCACGCCGTGCTCTGCCTGGTGCTGACCTTCTTCTCCATTGCCTGCGTGTGGCTGCTGGTGGGTGCCGAGTTCCTCGGCGTCGCCCTGGTGCTGGTCTACGTCGGCGCGGTGATGGTGCTGTTCCTGTTCGTGGTGATGATGCTCGACATCGACCCCACCAAGCTGCGTGAGGGCTGGGTGCGCTACCTGCCGGTCGGCCTCATCGTCGCGGTGGCGATGCTGGCGCAGATGCTGATCCTGATCGGCGTCAAGGCGCGCTCTGTCACGCCGTTCCCGGCCGACAACGCCGCTGCGGTCGCCGCCGACAGCTCCAACGTCACCTGGCTGGCGCGCACGCTGTTCACCGAGTACCTGCTGCCGTTCGAGTTCGCCGCGGTCATCCTGACCGTGGCCGTGGTTGCCGCCGTGATGCTGACCCTGCGCCGCCGTACCGGCGTGAAGAGCCAGAACCCGGGCGAGCAGACCATGGTCAAGGCCGGCCAGCGCCTGCGCATGGTCAAGATGGGCGCCGAAGCACCGGTCGTGCACAGCAACAGCAAGCCGGCCGCCGGCGAGGAGACCCAGCCGTGATTACCCTTGGCCACATGCTTGCGCTTGGCGCGGTGCTGTTCGCCATCAGCCTGGCCGGCATCTTCCTCAACCGGAAGAACGTCATCGTCCTGCTGATGTCGATCGAACTGATGCTGCTGTCGGTGAACATCAATTTCGTCGGCTTCTCGCGTCAGCTGGGCGATCCGTCCGGCCAGCTGTTCGTGTTCTTCATCCTGACCGTCGCCGCCGCGGAAGCCGCCATCGGCCTGGCGATCCTGGTGACCCTGTTCCGTACCCGCCGCACGATCAATGTCGGCGAAGTCGATTCGTTGAAGGGCTGATCCACAGATGGAAATCACTCTCTCCAAGAGTCTGTTGATCGCAGTGGTGCTTGCACCGCTGTTCGGCAGCATCATCGCCGGCCTGTTCGGTCGCCAGGTCAAGCGCTTCGGCGCGCAGACCATCACCATCCTCGGCGTCGCGGTGGCCTGCGGCCTGTCGATGTACACGCTCTACCAGCTGCTCTGGGGCGGCGCGCAGCCGTTCAACCAGAACATCTACACGTTCTTCGAAGTCGGCCAGTACTCGGCCCACGTCGGCTTCATGGTCGACAAGCTGACCGCGATGATGATGGTGGTGGTGACCTTCGTGTCGCTGCTGGTCCACATCTACACGATCGGCTACATGCAGGACGATCCGGGCTACCAGCGGTTCTTCAGCTACATCTCGCTGTTCACCTTCTCGATGCTCACCCTGGTGATGAGCAACAACTTCCTGCAGCTGTTCTTCGGCTGGGAAGCGGTGGGCCTGGTGTCGTACCTGCTGATCGGCTTCTGGTTCAAGCGCCCGACCGCGATCTTCGCCAACATGAAGGCGTTCCTGGTCAACCGCGTTGGTGACTTCGGCTTCCTGCTGGGCATCGCCGGCGTGCTGTGGGTGTTCGGCACCCTGGACTACTCGCAGGTGTTCTCGCAGGCCGGCATGCTGGCTGACCCGCGCGCCCAGCTGCAGATCTGGGACGGCACCCTGTTCGGCATGCAGCTGCTGAACGAGCCGGTGATCTGGTCGATCGCCACCGTCATCTGCATCTGCCTGTTCATCGGTGCCATGGGCAAGTCGGCCCAGGTTCCGCTGCACGTGTGGCTGCCGGATTCGATGGAAGGCCCGACCCCGATCTCGGCGCTGATCCACGCCGCGACGATGGTGACCGCCGGTATCTTCATGGTCACCCGCATGTCGCCGCTGTTCGAGCTGTCGCAGACCGCGCTGAACTTCATCCTGTTCATCGGTGCCACCACGGCCTTCTTCACCGGCCTGATCGGCATCGTGCAGAACGACATCAAGCGCGTCGTCGCGTACTCCACGCTGTCGCAGCTGGGCTACATGACGGTTGCACTGGGCGTGTCGGCGTACTCGGCCGCCGTGTTCCACCTGATGACCCACGCCTTCTTCAAGGCGCTGCTGTTCCTGGGCGCCGGCTCGGTCATCATCGCGATGCACCACGAGCAGGACATGCGCAAGATGGGCGGCCTGCGCAAGTACATGCCGATCACGTTCGTCACCATGTGGATCGGTACCCTGGCCCTGGTCGGTACGCCGTTCTTCTCCGGCTTCTACTCGAAGGACACCATCATCGAGGCGGCCGAGATCCACGCCCACATGCAGAACAGCTGGGTGGCCACCTATGGCTACTGGGCAGTGCTGGGTGGCGTGCTGGTGACCAGCTTCTACAGCTTCCGCCTGCTGTTCCTGACCTTCCACGGCAAGGAGCGCTTCCGCGACGCGCATGATGATCACGGCCATGGCCATGACGATCATCACGCCGCCGACGCCCACCACGGCGATGCCCATGACGACCACGGCCATGGCCACGGTGCGCATGAGCCGCACGAAACCCCGTGGGTGGTGACGCTGCCGCTGATCCTGCTGGCCATTCCGTCGATCGCCATCGGTTTCTTCAGCATCGGTCCGATGCTGCACGGCACCGACTGGGCCGGCCACCATGCGCACGAGGCCATCAAGGGCCAGGCGCAGACGTTCTTCACCGGCATCGTGAATTTCTACGATCCGGCCAAGAACACCGTTGGCTTCCTGGGCGAAGAGTTCCATGGTCCGGTGGCGTTCGCGCTGCACGGCATGATGCTGCCGCCGTTCTGGCTGACCCTGGCGGGCTTCCTGCTGGCTGCACTGTTCTACCTGTGGAAGCCGGACCTGTCGGGCAAGGCGCGCAAGACCTTCGCCCCGCTGGTGTCGGTGCTGGAAAACAAGTACGGCTTCGACAAGCTGTGGATCGATGGCTTTGCCGGTGGCAGCGTCAAGCTGGGCAAGGTCGCACGCTGGATCGACAGCAACATCGTCGACGGCGTGGTCAATCTTTCGGCACGTGTTGTGGACGTCGCAGCCGGCGTGCTGCGTCGTACCCAATCCGGTTTCCTCTATCACTACGCCTTCGCGATGATCATCGGCCTGATTGCCCTTCTGGGCGTGCTGATGCATTACCTGCGTTGATGACCTGTACGGAATAAGAAGACGTGTCGAACTGGCCTCTACTCAGTGTCCTCATCTGGCTGCCGATCATCGGTGGTGCCCTGATCCTTGCGATCCGTGATGCGCAGACCGCCCGCTGGGCGTCGCTGGGCGTAGCGGTGCTGACGTTCGTGGCGAGCCTCTCGCTGCTGAGCGGCTACAACGCGGGCATCGACGGTCTGCAGTTCGTCGAGACCCATGCCTGGATCCCGGCGTACAAGATCGGCTACAACCTGGGCGTGGACGGCATCGCCGTGGCGCTGATCCTGCTGACCACCCTGGTCAGCGTGCTTGCCCTGATCGGCGCCTGGAGCGCCATCGACAAGCGCGTCAACCAGTACGTGGCCGCCTTCCTGATCCTGGAAGGCGTCACGGTCGGTATCTTCTCGGCCACGGACGCGATGCTGTTCTACGTGTTCTTCGAGGCGATGCTGATCCCGATGTTCCTGATCATCGGTGTCTGGGGCGGCCCGCGCCGCATCTACGCCGCGCTGAAGTTCTTCCTGTACACCTTCCTCGGCTCGGTGCTGATGCTGGTGGCGCTGATCTACCTGTACATGAAGGGGGGCAGCTTCCAGCTGGCCGACCTGTACGCGCTGCCGCTGTCGGCCAAGGAACAGACCTGGATCTTCTTCGCCTTCCTGATCGCCTTCGCGGTCAAGGTGCCGATGTTCCCGGTCCACACCTGGCTGCCGGATGCCCACGTGGAAGCGCCGACCGCCGGTTCGGTGATCCTGGCCGCCATCGCCCTGAAGATCGGTGGCTACGGCTTCCTGCGCTTCAACCTGCCGATCGTCCCGGACGCGTCGCAGGAATGGGCGTGGCTGGTGATCGCGCTGTCGCTGATCGCGGTGATCTACGTCGGCCTCGTCGCCCTGGTGCAGGACGACATGAAGAAGCTGATCGCCTATTCGTCGATCGCGCACATGGGCTTCGTCACTCTGGGCACGTTCATTGCCCTGTGGCTGGTGCGTGAAGCCGGCAACGCCGATGCCGCCCGCCTGGGCCTGCAGGGCGCCATGGTGCAGATGATCTCGCACGGCTTCGTGTCGGGCGCGATGTTCTCCTGCGTCGGCGTGCTGTACGACCGCATGCACAGCCGCCGCATCGCCGATTACGGCGGCGTGGTCAACGTGATGCCGTGGTTCGCCACCTTCGCCATGCTGTTCTTCATGGCCAACGCGGGCCTGCCGGGTACCAGTGGTTTCGTCGGCGAGTTCATGGTCATCCTGTCGGCCTTCCAGCGTAATCCGTGGATCGCGCTGGGCGCGGCCACCACCCTGATCATCGGCGCCGCCTACACCCTGTGGCTGTACAAGCGCATCTTCTTCGGTGAAGTGGCCAACAGCCATGTTGCCGAACTGAAGGACATCAACGGCCGCGAATGGCTGGTGCTGGGCGTGTTCGCCATCGGCGTGCTGGCCCTGGGCATCTACCCCAAGCCGCTGACCGACCTGATGGAGCCCTCGATCGCGAAGCTGGCGATGCAGATCGCATCCAGCAAGCTGCTGTAATTCCAGGATTTGATGATGACCACCTCGCCGCTGCTGCCATTGACCGCCGCTGACCTGCCACCGCTCGCTCCCGAGCTGGTGCTGATCGGCAGCGCCTTCGCCCTGATGATCCTCGACCTGTTCGTCAGCAACCGGAACAAGATCGTCACCCACCTGTTCTCGCTCGCTGCGCTGGCCGTGGTGCTGTTCATGCTGGCCACCGGCGTGGGCGGGCAGGGGGAGGTCTTCCATGGCATGTTCGTGCGTGATACCGCCGCGGACGTGATGAAGACCGGGATCGTGCTGCTCAGCGGCCTGACCCTGGTCTACGGCTGGCGCTACCTGCGCGATCGCAACCTGTTCCAGGGCGAGATCCCGGTGCTGATCCTGTTCGGCACCGCCGGCATGATGATCCTGGTCTCGGCCGGCAGCCTGCTGATGGTCTACCTGGGCCTGGAACTGCTGGCGCTGTGCTCCTACGCCCTGGTCGCCAGCAACCGTGAGAACGGCCTGGCCTCGGAAGCGGCGATGAAGTACATCGTGCTGGGTTCGCTGGCCTCCGGCCTGCTGCTGTACGGCATGTCGCTGATCTACGGCGCCACCGGCAGCCTCCACCTCGACGTCATCCGCGAGGCCATCCCGCACTCGGAAGAGCGCGTGCTGCTGATCACCGGTGCGGTGTTCATGATCGCCGGCGTCGCCTTCAAGCTGGGTGCCGCGCCGTTCCACATGTGGCTGCCGGACGTGTATCAGGGTGCCCCGGCACCGATCGCACTGTTCATCAGCTCGGCGCCGAAGCTGGCCGCCTTCGGCATGGCCTACCGCCTGCTGGAAATGGGCGTGGGCCCGCTGTCGACCGAACTGCAGCTGCTGATCGCCGGCCTGGCCGCGGTCTCGCTGGTCATCGGCAACCTGATGGCCATCGCGCAAAGCAACCTCAAGCGCATGCTGGCGTTCTCCACCGTCTCGCACATCGGCTTCCTGCTGATGGGCATTGCCGGTGGCGGTTCGCAGGGCTATGCCGCCGCACTGTTCTACGCACTGGCCTACGCCATCATGTCGACCGCCGCCTTCGGCGCGATCATCGCGCTGTCGCGTGCCGGCTTCGAAGCCGAGAACATCGAAGACTTCAAGGGCCTCAACGCCCGCAACCCGTGGATGGCCGGCCTGGTGCTGTGCATCATGGCGTCGCTGGCCGGCATCCCGCCGTTCCTGGGCTTCTGGACCAAGCTGGCGGTGCTGGGCGCGGCCGTCAACGGGGGCCTGCTGTGGCTGGCCATCCTTGGCGTGCTGTGTGCCGTGGTCGGCTGCTTCTACTACCTGCGCGTCATCAAGGTCATGTACTTCGATGAGCCGGTGGGCGAGGCCATGCCGCGCAGCAACGACCGTGTGCTGGGCCTGGTGCTGGGCGTGAACGCGCTGGCGCTGCTGGCGCTGGGCCTGGCCTGGAACCCGATCATGGTCTGGTGCCAGCAGGCATTTGCGCATCTTGCATAAAAGTTGACACAAAGCTGCGCGATTCGTGTAATATGCGCAGCCTGAGTTGTCACTGCAGCGGTTCAGCCAGAACATCGTTGCGGTAGCCCTCCTCGAAAGAGCAGGGCAGCAGTTCAAACACTTCCGGTGCGGGGTGGAGCAGTCTGGCAGCTCGTCGGGCTCATAACCCGAAGGTCGCAGGTTCAAATCCTGCCCCCGCTACCAACACATCGAATCGGCGCCAACCAGTTCGATGAATGAGGAAAAGCTTGCAGGTTTTGAAGTTATGCCTCATAATTCCGCTTCTGATGCGGGGTGGAGCAGTCTGGCAGCTCGTCGGGCTCATAACCCGAAGGTCGCAGGTTCAAATCCTGCCCCCGCTACCAAGTAAAGAGATCGCCTTCGAAGTCCTGCTTCGAGGGCGTTTTTCTTTGGGGCCTGCATCGTTTCTGCGTGATTGGGGTCAGATCCCTTTTCCCGTGGAAAAGGGATCTGACCCCGGGTCCGCACCTTGCACCAGCGCGGTGCAGTCGCTATCATCAGCGACCTAGCAGTACCCCTGAAGGCGGCCTCCCAGCGGGAGCCCGGACCCGGAAGGAGGGCCGCAACCGGCAGGCACTGCAGGTTGCAACCGGAATCCAGTCACCGGAGTCTTTCCGGAAAAGGGGCCCAGCGGGCCCTTTGTCGTTTCCGGGGCGTCATGTTTTCACGCCGGCCAAGGCCGGCACCCAACCAAGAGATCAAGGCAGGCTGTGAGCGACAAGGCAACCGACATCGCGAATCTGCTCGCCCCGACCGTTGTGTCGCTGGGCCTGGAGCTGCTGGGCGTTGAGTATCTGCCGGCCCCCGGCGGTGCGACCCTGCGCCTTTACATCGACGTGCCGCTGGCTGAACAGCCCGAGCGCATCATCAATGTCGACGACTGCGAGCGGGTCAGCCGCGAAGTGTCGGCGCAGTTGGACGTCGAAGACCCGATCAGCGGCAATTACACGCTGGAAGTGTCCTCGCCGGGCGTCGACCGCCCGCTGTTCAACCTGGAGCAGTTCGCCCGCCACCAGGGTGAATCGGCCAAGGTCACGCTGAAGCTGCCGCAGGACAATCGCCGTCGCCTGCAGGGCCGCATCGAAGCGACCGACGAGGCCGCGGGCACCATCACCTTCATCGTCGACAAGGCCGAAGTGGTCGTGTCGGCCGACAACATCGACAAGGCACGGATCATGCCCGACTGGGTGGCGCTGGGGCTGGCCCCGAGCAAGCCGACCGGTCCGGCACCGAAGCGTCCGAAGCCGAACACGAATTCTTCTTCCAACGAGCCGGCGGCAAAGAAGCCGCGCGCGGAGTGAGCCAATGAGCAAGGAACTGTTGCTGGTAGTCGACGCGGTCGCCAACGAGAAGGGCGTGCCGCGTGAAGTGATCTTCGATGCCATCGAGGCCGCCCTGGCCTCGGCAGCGAAGAAGCGCTATCCCGACGAGGAAGTGCTGACCCGCGTGGTCATCGACCACAAGGATGGCAGCTACGAAACCTTCCGCCGCTGGGAAGTGGTGGCCGATGACGTGGTCATGGAATCGCCGGACCGCCAGATCCGCCTGATGGACGCCGTCGATGAAGCCGAAGGCGTGGACGTCGGCGACTACATCGAAGAGCAGATCGAGAACCCGGACTTCGGCCGCATTGCTGCCCAGGCCGCCAAGCAGGTCATCGTCCAGCGCGTGCGCGAAGCCGAGCGCCAGCAGGTCGTGGATGCATGGAAGGATCGCGTGGGTGAGCTGATCACCGGCGTGGTCAAGCGCGCCGAGCGCGGCAACATCTATGTCGACCTCGGTGGCAACGCCGAAGGCTTCATCCCGAAGGACAAGGGCATTCCGCGCGACGTGCTGCGCGCCGGTGACCGCGTGCGCGGCTACCTGGCCGAAGTCCGTTCGGAACCGCGTGGCCCGCAGCTGTTCATCAGCCGCGCCGCCCCGGAATTCATGATCGAGCTGTTCAAGCTGGAAGTGCCGGAAGTCGGCCAGGGCCTGGTGGAAATCAAGGCCTGCGCCCGCGATCCGGGCGACCGCGCCAAGATCGCCGTGCTGGCCCACGACCAGCGCACCGATCCGATCGGCGCCTGCATCGGCATGCGCGGTTCGCGCGTGCAGGCCGTGTCCAACGAGCTCAATGGCGAGCGCGTGGACATCGTGCTGTGGAACGACAACCCGGCCAACTTCGTCATCAACGCGATGGCGCCGGCCGAAGTGCAGTCGATCATCGTCGATGAAGACAAGCACTCGATGGACCTGGCTGTCGCTGAAGACCGCCTGGCCCAGGCGATCGGCAAGGGCGGCCAGAACGTGCGCCTGGCCAGCCGCCTGACCGGCTGGCAGCTCAACGTGATGACCCAGGACCAGGTCACCGCCAAGTCGGAGGCCGAGCAGGCTTCGGCCCGCCAGCTGTTCATGGACAAGCTGGAAGTGGACGAAGAGATCGCCGGCATCCTGGTCAGCGAAGGCTTCGGCACCGTCGAGGAAATCGCGTATGTCCCGGTTGGCGAACTGCTGGCCGTGGAAGGTTTCGACGAAGACATCGTCGAAGAGCTGCGCGCTCGTGCCCGCGATGCGCTGCTCAATGAGGCCCTGGCAGTCGAGGAAGGCCTTGAAGACGGCCAGCCGGCGCAGGACCTGCTGTCCCTGAAGGGCATGGACGAAGCCACCGCGTATGCGCTGGCCGGCCACGGCGTGCGCACCAGTGAGGACTTGTCCGACCTGGCCGCCGACGAGGTCATGGACTTCGGCATCGAAGGGCTGGACCAGGCGCGCGCCGCTGCGCTGATCCTGGCCGCGCGTGCCGAGGAGATCGCCCGACTGGAACGCGGCGAATGAGCCGGCAATGAACAGGGCCCTGAGCCGCTCAGGGCGTAGAATCCGCGCCACCTCCAGATGCGGGGGGGCGCCCACAAGATCATAGGATCCGAATGTCGCAGCAAACCACCATCCGCAAGCTTGCCGAACTGGTCAACACGCCGGTCGAAAAACTGCTGGAACAGCTGGCCGGTGCCGGCATGAAGTTCAGCGGTCCCGACCAGGTCGTGACCAGTACCGAGAAGGTGAAGCTCCTGGGCTTCCTTCGTCGTTCGCATGGCAAGCCCGAGCAGGCCCCGGAAGAGACGGATCAGTCCGCAAAGAAGATCACGCTCAACCGCCGGAAACAGCAGGAAGTGACGGTCAGCTCCGGTCGCAGCAAGACGACCGTGAATGTCGAGGTGCGCCAGAAGCGTACCTACGTCAAGGATGGTGCTCGCGCCATGACCCCGGACGAAGAGCGCGCCGACATCCTGCGCAAGCTGGAAGAGTCGCGTGCGCGCAACCTCGCCGAACAGCAGGCTCTGGCCGAGAAGGATCGTCTGCGCGACGAAGCCATCGTCCGTGCCCGTGAGGAAGAGGTTGCGGCCAAGGAACGCGCAGAGGCCGAGAAGAAGGCCGCCGAGGAAGCTGCGGCCGCCGCCAAGGCTGCCGAGGCACTGGCTGCCAGCAAGCCCAAGCGCGCTCCGATCGATGAAACCGCGCCGCGCCCGCCGCGTGCTCCGGCCGCCGCTCCGGCTGCGCCGCGCAGCGCTCCGCCGCCGCCGCGCAACGACGACCGCAACAACCGCAGCGCTCCGCGCAACGAGCGTGGCCCGGGCGACCGTTTCGCCGGCCAGATGCACCTGTCGGCTGCCGACCGCGCGCGTCGTGGCAACAGCAACAACAGCAACACCCGTGGTCGTCCGGGCGGGCGTAACCAGGCCGGTGGCCGTCGCGACATGTCGCGCGGTGGCAACAATGCAGGTCCGCACGCCTTCGAGCGTCCGACCGCGCCGGTGGTGCGTGAAGTGGCGATCGGCGACACGATCACCGTGGCCGACCTGGCGCAGAAGCTCGCGCTGAAGGGCGGCGAGGTGGTCAAGGCGCTGTTCAAGATGGGCGTGATGGCCACCATCACCCAGTCCATCGACCATGACACCGCCGCGCTGGTGACCGAAGAACTCGGCCACAAGGCCATCCGTGCCAACGACAACGACGCCGAAGACGCACTGCTGGCCTCGACCGGTGAAAACCAGGGCGAAGCCACCCAGCGTCCGCCGGTGGTCACCATCATGGGCCACGTCGACCACGGCAAGACCTCGCTGCTGGATTACATCCGCCGCACCAAGGTCGCCACCGGCGAAGCCGGCGGCATCACCCAGCACATCGGTGCCTACCACGTGGATACGCCGAAGGGCGTGATCAGCTTCCTGGATACCCCGGGCCACGCGGCATTCACCTCGATGCGTGCGCGCGGCGCCAAGCTGACCGATATCGTGGTGCTGGTCGTGGCCGCCGATGACGGCGTCATGCCGCAGACCAAGGAAGCGATCCAGCACGCCCGTTCGGCGGGTGTGCCGCTGATCGTGGCGATCAACAAGATCGACAAGTCCGACGCCGACCCGATGCGGGTCAAGAACGAACTGCTGTCCGAGCAGGTCGTGGCCGAAGACTTCGGTGGTGATACCCAGATGGTGGAGATCTCGGCCAAGACCGGCCTGGGCATCGACGACCTGCTGGACGCCATCTCGATCCAGGCCGAACTGCTGGAACTGAAGGCCGTCGACGAAGGCCGCGCCTCGGGCGTGGTGATCGAATCGTCGCTGGACAAGGGCCGTGGCCCGGTCGCCACCGTGCTGGTGCAGCAGGGCCGCCTGAAGAAGGGCGACTATCTGGTGTGCGGCATCCAGTACGGCCGCGTGCGTGCGCTGTTCGACGAAACCGGCAAGCAGCCGGAGTTTGCCGGCCCGTCCATCCCGGTGCAGGTCCTGGGCCTGTCCGGCGTGCCGGAAGCGGGTGACGACTTCGTGGTCGTCGAGGACGAGCGCCTGGCCAAGGACGTTGCCCAGCAGCGCGAAACCAAGCGCCGTGAATCGCGCCTGGTCGCCACCGCCGGCAGCCGCATGGAAGACATCATGGCGACCCTGGGCAAGGGCGAGGGCCAGCAGGTCCTCAATCTGGTCATCAAGGCCGACGTGCAGGGTTCGGTGCAGGCGCTGAGCCAGGCACTGGTCGCGCTGTCCAACGAAGACATCCGCATCAACGTGATCCACTCCGGCGTGGGCGGCATCACCGAGTCGGACGCCAACTCGGCTGCCGCTTCGAAGGCCACCGTCATCGGCTTCAACGTGCGTGCGGATGCTTCGGCCCGTCGCATCATCGAATCCAACGGCGTTGACCTGCGTTACTTCTCGATCATCTATGACGTGATCGACCAGGTGAAGCAGGTGGCCTCCGGTCTGCTGGGCGTGGAGATCCGCGAAGAGATCATCGGTATTGCCGAGGTCCGCGACGTCTTCCGCAGCTCCAAGCTGGGTGCCGTCGCCGGTTCGATGGTCATCGAGGGCGTGGTCAAGCGCAACAAGCCGATCCGCGTGCTGCGCGACAGCGTGGTGATCTTCGAGGGCGAGCTGGAATCGCTGCGTCGCTTCAAGGAGAACGTCGAAGAAGTCCGCAACGGTACCGAATGCGGTATCGCGGTGAAGGCCTACAACGACGTCAAGCCGGGTGACCAGATCGAGTGCTTCGAGCGTATCGAAGTGCCGCGCACCCTGTAATTGCTGCAACGGACCAGCCCTCACGGGCCGGTCCGCCCCCTGGTGGGGCCCGATCAAGGTCGGGCCGCTCCTCCTGGTAGGACCCGACCAAGGTCGGGCCGCTCCTCCTGGTAGGACCCGACCTTGGTCGGGTCACATTTGAATCGAGAGCCCGACCGCGTGCCCAAGACTTTCCATCGAACCGACCGTGTCTCCGCCCAGCTGCGCCGTGAACTCGGCACCCTGGTGCACAACGCCGTGCGCGAGCACGGGTTGCCCTCGGTGAGCGTGTCCGACGTGGAAATCACCCGCGACATGGCCCATGCCAAGGTATTCGTCACTGCGCTGATGCCGGAACGTTCGGCTGAAGCCGTGGCCGGCCTGAAGGAGCTGGGCTATCGCCTGCGCATGGACCTGGCCCGAGCGATGAAGCTGCGCCACGTGCCGGAGCTGCATTTCCACTACGACGACTCGGTCGACCGTGGTGAACACATCGACAACATCCTGCGCGACCTGCCCGATACGCTGGCCGCCGAGAAGCGTCGCGAGAGCGACGAAGAATAACCGCGCGACGCCGGGCATGCCCGGCGTTGTTGCATTCCGGCTGCGCGATGTCTGATGCAGACCGCGCTGCAGCAGTCGAGCATGGCTCGACTCTACAAACTCCTGTCATGACCCGAATTCAGTTCCGCCGCCTGGATGGCATCCTGCTGCTCGACAAGTCGACCGGCATGAGCTCCAACGCCGCCCTGCAGGTGGCCCGTCGCCTGTTCCGTGCCGAAAAGGGTGGCCATACCGGCAGCCTCGATCCGCTGGCCACCGGCCTGCTGCCGCTGTGCTTCGGCGAGGCGACCAAGATTGCCGGACTGTTGCTCGGCTCGGCCAAGGCCTACGACGCCGAGATCATGCTGGGCCAGACCACCGACACCGATGACTCCGAAGGCCAGGTGCTGCTGCAGCGCGCGGTGCCGGCGATCAGTGCCGAGGCCCTGCAGGCGGCGCTGGTGCCGCTGACCGGCAACATCCGCCAGCGTGCCCCGATCTATTCGGCGCTGAAGCAGGGTGGGGAACCGCTGTATGTGAAGGCCCGCCGCGGTGACGTCATCGAAGCGCCGGAACGCGAGGTGCAGGTGCATGCCATCGAGGTACTGGAGCAGCAGCCGGAACGGCTGCGGCTGCGCGTGACCTGTGGTTCCGGCACCTATATCCGCAGCCTGGCCCGCGACCTCGGCGAAAGCCTGGGCTGTGGCGCCCACATCAGCGCGCTGCGCCGGCTGTGGGTCGAGCCGTTCCGCGAGCCTGCCATGGTCACGCTGGATCAACTGCGGGCGATGGTCGAGGCGGGCGACGAGGCCGGCATGGACGCGCTGCTGCTGCCGCTGGCGGCCGGCCTGGCTGAATACCCGCGGGTCGACCTCGATGCCGACCAGGCCCACCGCTTCTGCGTCGGCCAGCGCCAGCGCGACCTGTCCTGGCCGCATGGCCTGGTGGCCGTGTTTGGCCCGGACGATGCTGTCCAGGGCCTGGGCCAGGTCGATGACAGTGGCCTGCTGGCCCCGCAGCGTCGTTTCAACCTCTGACCTGGGCCGGGCGGTTCAGCCCCGGTCCTTGTCCCGGAAGCCCCCGACCGTTACAATTTCGCGGCCGTTTTCCGGCAGCCTGCCTCGCGCAGGTTTCATCCTCGTAGTCCACGGCGAGCCTGGCGGTGCGCGAAGCGCGTTCCTGCCGGCCACGCATCACAGAGAAAAAAGAAATGTCGATCGACACCCAGAAGGTCATTGAAGACAACAAGCGCAGCTCGGCTGACACCGGCTCCCCGGAAGTCCAGGTTGCACTGCTGACCGCCCGCATCGAACTGCTGACCGGCCACTTCAAGACCCACAAGAAGGACCACCACAGCCGCCGCGGCCTGCTGCAGATGGTCAACCGCCGTCGCAGCCTGCTCGACTACCTGAAGAAGAAGGACGTCGAGCGTTACAAGGCCCTGATCGAGAAGCTTGGCCTGCGTCGCTAAGCAACGAATCCCCCGCGGCGCAGCGATGCGCCGCGGTTTTGTTTTGTAGCACCGCAATCCCCGATTCAGGCCGGAACGATCCGGCCACCCGCTGGCGGCAAGGGTCGCCGACGGTCCAAATTCGCAGACAGCATCCCCAAGGACACCCTCCGTGGCAAAAATCACCAAAACCTTCCAGTACGGCAAGCACACCGTCACGCTTGAGACCGGCGAAGTCGCCCGTCAGGCCAGCGGCGCCGTCATCGTCAAGATGGACGACACCGTACTGCTGGTCACCGCCGTCGCCGCCAAGAGCGCGCGCGAAGGCCAGGACTTCTTCCCGCTGACCGTCGATTATCAGGAAAAGTTCTACGCCGGCGGCCGTATCCCGGGTGGTTTCTTCAAGCGTGAAGGCCGTGCGACCGAGAAGGAAACCCTGATCTCGCGCCTGATCGACCGTCCGATCCGTCCGCTGTTCCCGGAAGACTACAAGAACGAAGTGCAGATCATCGCCACGGTCATGTCGCTGAACCCGGACGTGGACGGTGACATCCCGGCCCTGATCGGCGCCTCGGCTGCTCTGGCCCTGGCCGGCACCCCGTTCATGGGTCCGATCGGCGCTGCCAAGGTCGGCTACAAGAACGGCGAGTACATCCTGAACCCGACCGTCAGCGAACTGGCTGACTCGCAGCTGGAACTGGTTGTCGCCGGTACCTCCAACGCCGTGCTGATGGTCGAATCCGAAGCCGCGCTGCTGTCCGAAGAAGTGATGCTGGGCGCCGTGACCTTCGGTCACCGCGAAATGCAGAAGGTCATCAACGCGATCAACGAGCTGACAGTCGAAGCCGGCACCAAGCCGTCGACCTGGGAAGCCCCGGCCAAGAACGACGCGCTGATCTCCGCCCTGAAGGAAGCCATCGGCCCGCGCCTGGGCGAAGCCTTCCAGGTGCGTGACAAGCTGCAGCGCCGTGACGCCATCTCGGCGATCAAGAAGGACGTGGTCGAAACCCTGGCTGGCCGCGTGGCCGCTGAAGGCTGGAACCCGGCCGAGCTGTCGAAGGAATTCGGCGAGCTGGAGTACCGCACCATGCGTGACTCGGTGCTGGACACCAAGGTCCGTATCGACGGCCGTGCGCTGGACACCGTCCGCCCGATCGCCGTGAAGACCGGCGTGCTGCCGCGTACCCACGGTTCCTCGCTGTTCACCCGCGGCGAAACCCAGGCCATCGTGACCATCACCCTGGGCACCGCCCGTGACGGCCAGGTCATCGACGCCGTTGCCGGTGAGTACAAGGAAAACTTCCTGTTCCACTACAACTTCCCTCCGTTCTCGGTGGGTGAGTGCGGCCGCATGATGGGCCCGAAGCGCCGCGAAATCGGCCACGGTCGCCTGGCCAAGCGCGGCGTGCTGGCTGTCATGCCGTCGCTGGAAGCCTTCCCGTACACCATCCGCGTCGTCTCGGAAATCACCGAGTCGAACGGTTCCTCGTCGATGGCCTCGGTCTGCGGTTCGTCGCTGGCCCTGATGGACGCCGGCGTGCCGGTGAAGGCGCCGGTTGCCGGTATCGCCATGGGTCTGGTCAAGGAAGGCGAGCGCTTCGTCGTCCTGTCCGACATCCTGGGTGACGAAGATCACCTGGGCGACATGGACTTCAAGGTGGCCGGTACCGCTGAGGGCATCTCCGCCCTGCAGATGGACATCAAGATCGAAGGCATCACCGAAGAGATCATGAAGCAGGCTCTGCAGCAGGCCAAGGCTGGCCGTCTGCACATCCTGGGCGAAATGGCCCACGGCCTGACCGCTCCGCGTGAAGAGCTGTCGGACTACGCGCCGCGCCTGCTGACCATCAAGATCCACCCGGACAAGATCCGCGAAGTGATCGGCAAGGGTGGTTCGACCATCCAGGCCATCACCAAGGAAACCGGCACCCAGATCGACATCCAGGATGACGGCACCATCGTCATCGCTTCGGTCAATGCCATCGCTGCCCAGGCCGCCAAGGCCCGCATCGAGCAGATCACCTCGGACGTCGAGCCGGGCCGCATCTACGAAGGCAAGGTCGCCAAGATCATGGACTTCGGTGCGTTCGTCACCATCCTGCCGGGCAAGGACGGTCTGGTCCACGTGTCGCAGATCTCCAGCGATCGCGTCGAGAAGGTCGGCGACGTGCTGAAGGAAGGCGATGTGGTCAAGGTCAAGGTGCTGGAAGTCGACAAGCAGGGCCGTATCCGCCTGTCGATGAAGGCCGTGGAAGAAGGCGACGCCGTCAGCGCCGAGTAATCGACCTCCGGTCGATTACGGTAGGTGTCAACCTTGGTTGACACGCTTCTGGAATCGCTGAAATGAAAAAGCGGGCTTCGGCCCGCTTTTTCTTTGCCTGTAATCCTGTGGATGAGGACCGTTGGTCCTTGCACTTACGCGTCTTCTTCGTCCTCACCCAGCCACCAGACCTGGCCTGGCTCCGGGTCGCTCAGCGGGTGCTCGCGCTGTTCGATGGCCTCCAGCACCCGGCCGGGGGCTGCAGCGACCCACACCGCCATGAGCTTTTCCACCGCAGCCCGGCCCTGTGCGGCCACGCCGAGGTCACGTTCGCGTCTCCATTGGTCTTCATCTGGCGCCTCATCACCATGCTGGTGCGGCGTGCCGTAGCTGCAGCGACGGCACAGCCGGCGCACGGTGGCTGTCCAATCCTCGACCATGCCGATGCCGGGCAGGGTGATGGCCTCCAGGGCAGCGATGTCATCGGCCGAATCGCACTGCACGAACACGGTGAAGGTCGCCATGTCCGATGCCTGCAGGCGCTGCATCGCGTTGAACACCGGCACCTGGCGCTCGCCGTAGGCACGCTGGCCGGTCGAGGCGCCGTCGTGCAGCACGATGTCGCCGAAGCGGAAGCCGCTTTCGGGCAGCGGTACGTTGTCGATGCGTGCACGCACCGGATCAATGCGGCTCATGTACACCACTTCAGCATCCGACCACGGTGCCAGGCGCACGCAGGCCACGCCGAAGTGGCCCTCGATCGGGCCTTCGCCCTCGGGCAGGGTGATGCCGCAGCGGGCCCATTGGCGGCGTGCTTCGGCCCAGTCATCGGCGCCGGTGGCGGCGATGCCGGCATTCCAGGCAGTGGCGACATCGAACTCGCCGCGCAGCTGCTCCGATTGCAGGTTGTCCTGCAGTGAGGCAGCCCAGTCGCGCAGGTACTTGTGCGCCAGCCCGCGCATGTAATGCAGGTACGGCACTTCGGGGGCGAGTGCGATCAGCTCGCCGAACAGCGCCACCGCCTGCTGCAGGTCGCCTTCGTGGAACGCGTCGTAGGCGCGTGCCTCCAGGGCCTGGCCTTCGTCGAGGGTTTCGTCGTCCAGCAGGTCGCTGTCGTCGAGGTTGTCGTGGTCGGTGCTCATGTCCATGCGCGGTTGAAGGTCCGCGGCTACCTTAGCCGATGCGCGAGCCCGCGAACGCGGCGTCGGCGCGTGTCCTGCTGCAGTGCATGAGGGTCGTTGCATGACTGGCGCGTTGTCGTCATTCGGCGGGATGCACCTGTCCACTGGACGACATGCCACGACAACCGTCCCACAGCCCCATCCGTTTGCTAACGTGGCTGCGCCTTCGAACCGGGAGATCCCATGTTCCGCCAGACCGTGGCTGCCCTTGCCGTGCTGATTGCCGGTGCCTTGCCCATTGCCGTGCATGCGGCACCCGCGCAGCCGCCGATCTTCGGTGCCTACTACCCCGGTGGTTCGGCCGAGCGCTACCCGGTGTCGAGCATTCCGGCCGAGCGCCTCACCCACCTGTTCTACGCGTTCTCCACCATCGAGGACGGGCGCTGCACGATCGGCGCGGAAGCGGCGAAGAATTTCGCGGCGCTGGCCGAGCTGAAGAAGGCGCACCCGCATCTGCGCACGCTGATTTCGATCGGTGGCTGGGGGGCAGGTGGATTCTCCGATGCAGCGCTGACCGAGGCCAGCCGCAAGCGCCTGGTCGACTCATGCATGGCGCTGTTCTTCGATCGTCATGCTGGCAGTTTCGATGGCGTGGACATCGACTGGGAGTTCCCGGTCAGTGGCGGGCCGAAGGAGCTGGCACACCGTCCGCAGGACCGCGCCAATCTGACCCGGCTCGCGCAGGCGTTCCGCGTGGCCCTTGATGCGCATGGCCGCAAGGCGGGGCAGCCGATGCTGTTGACCGCCGCACTGGCCGCCGGTCGCCTGCAGACCGATGGCCCCTACGATCCAGCGGCAAGCTATGACCTGCCGGCGCTGGCCAAGGTGTTCGATTTCATCAACCTGATGAGCTACGACATGGGCACCGGCTTCTCATCGGTGTCGACGTTCAATGCGCCCCTGCATGAAGTGCCGACCGATCCGTTGGCGCCGGAGCTGCGGCGCTGGAACAACGTCGCCGGCGCAGTGCAGTACTACCGCGAGCATGGTGTGCCGGCCGACAAGCTGGTGCTGGGCGTGCCGTTCTACGGGCGCGGCTTCAAGGTCACCGGCGATGCACCGGACGGTCTGTATCAGGCCTACAGCGCACCGGCCGATGCCGGCGATTGGCGGGTGATCAAGGCGCGTTATCTCGACCAGCCGGGCTGGACGAAGCACTGGCAACCACAGGCGCAGAGCCCGTGGCTGTACAACGCCGAGCAGAAGGTTTTCATCAGCTATGAAGACCCGCGCTCGATCGGCCTGCGTGCGCAGTTCGCCCGTGAGCAGGGCCTGGCCGGCGTCTTCATGTGGGAGCTGACCGGCGACGACGAACAGGCGAGCCTGCTCAACGCCATGCTGGGTCCCTGGCAGAAGGCACGCATCGGCGATTGAACCTCGCCTGGCTGCGCCGGGTCATGCCCGGCGACGGCTCAGTTGGCCCAGACGCTGTTGGGATCGCCGTTGCGGGCGCGGCGTTGGCTGGCCACTGCCAGGCGGGCGAAGCCGAAGGCCATGGCCAGCGCGATGGCATCGACCCAGAACAGCGGCCAGTGGCCACGCGCAGCAGCACGCCACAGCCAGTCACCATTGAGCGCGCCATGCAGGATCGGCACCAGCGCGGTGCTGATCGCCGCCGCCCACAGCAGTTCGCGTGCCGCCTGCGCCGGGCGTCGCAGCGCGGCCCACAGCGCACAGGCCGCCCAGCTGCCGAAGCAGGCCCAGCGGATGCCGTGGTCGACCGCGGACGGTGCCAGCCGCTCCAGCACCAGTGCGGTGACGAACGCCACCGAAATCGCAACGCACAGCCCGATGCAGACGCCGACCGTGGCCCGTGCCATGTTCACCCCGGCACGCGGTTGCTGCGGCTGGCGACGCTTGCGCCGCGATTCGATCCACAACAGGTTGCCGGAGTAGAACAGGAAGGCACCGCCAAGGCCGAGCAGGAAGTACAGCCAGACCACTACGCCGTTGCCGAACTCGCCGAAGTGCAGGGCATAGGCCGCGCTGAGCGTGGCGTGGTTGGCGTCGCGCTGGCCGGGCAGCTGCGAGGCCAGGACGTTGCCGGTGGCCACGTCCAGTGCCACCGCGCCGAGCGGGCCGAGCGTTCCGGTGGATTCGCCGGTGATCTCGATGGTGGCGTTGGCATCGCCGGCGTTGGCCAGCTTCAGGTAGGCCGGTTCGAAATTGGCCACGCCCTGTGCGCGGGCCACTTCAAGCGCGCGTGCATGCAGCACGCGCAGGCTGCCCGGCGGTGCCGGGATGCCGCTGGCGTCGCGCACGGGCGCGGTGTCCATTGCGGTCGGTACCGCCTGCAGGGCCTTGCCGTCGTAGATCAGCGGGTTGAGCAGGGCCATCTGCACGAACACCAGGCAGAGCAGGGCGCCAGTGACCGCGAACATCAGGTGGAAGGGCAGGCTGAGCACGCCGATCACGTTGTGCGCGTCCTGCCACAGTTGTTTCAGGTTGCGGCCCGGACGCAGTGCGAACAGATCACCGAACAGCTTTGGCAGGTGGATCACCAGGCCACTCAGCAGTGCCATGCCATACAGCAGGCTGACGATGCCCATCACGTAGATGCCGGCCACCGGCAGGCCGAGGCTGTAATGCAGCTCGTTGACCAGTTCGGCCAGCCCGGTCTGTGGCGGCGTCGGGCTGCCGGCGATCTGTCCCGGCCAGGCGTAGCGCCAGCTGCCGTCATCGGCCTGCCAGTAGGCCAGTGGCTGCGGGTGTTCGGTGCCGGGGAAGGTCATGCCGACGTGGCGGCGCGCTTCCGGATGCGCGGCAAGCACGTCTTCCAGCAGGTACTGCGCGTCGTCCAGGCCGGCGGGGAGTGCGGTGGCTGCACCGGGCGTCTGCCACAGCGGCAGGTCGTGGTGGAACAGGGTCAGCGCACCCGCGTAGAAGGCCACGAACAGGCCGAAGCCGGCAACCAGGCCGACCCAGGTGTGCAGGGTGGTGAACGTGCGCAGCGTCTGCGAACTGAACTTCATGGGAAAGGTCTCATTGCACCGCGCCGGTCAGGCGCAGCAGCCCGAGCACGGCAAAGCCGGCGGCGGCGCTGCCGGCCAGCACCAGCCAGGCGCGCAGCGCGCTGCGGAAACTGAACGCCCACAGGGCGGCCAGCATCCATAGCGGGATGAAGGCGATGAGGGTCGGCACCAGCGCCCGTTGCCACGGGCCGGGCGGCAGCCATGCCAGCAGGCCGGTGACGGCGGCGGCCAGGAGGAAGCCGACCACGATGCCGGCGAAGGCGCGCGGCCACATCACGGCGACTCCGTGCCGGGGCGGTGCCAGGCCGCCAGCGCCGGCAGCAGCATGGCGGCCAGCATCCAGGTGCACAGCATCGCCACCAGGCCGGCGGCAAAACCAAGCTCGGCCATCCACAGCCACAGCGCGGCGGCAGCGGCGACCAGGCCGATCTGGCGGCCAAGGCGGCCGGCACGGCGCAGGCGCGGCCAGCGGCAGTGCGGCGAGGCGGCATAGAAGGCCAGCGCCGAGAACATCGCCGCCAGCATGCCCAGGCTGCAGAAGCCGAGCGTGGAAAGGCCGACGGTGATCATCGCGGGCGGCCAGCGTGGCAGCGGGCCGGCGAACGCGGGGCACGGGCGGGGCCGGCGGGAGCCGGTCGGAGCGGGTGGCGCATCACGGGGTCCTGGGGGAAAGCGGGCAGGCTGGCACAGGGCGGCCTGCGCCGACATGGTAATCATTGCAATTTCACGCCGCCAGCGAGACCCATTCAGCGGACCGTACGGTAGGCCTTGGGCTTTCCCCTGCGCTGGTTTAAGATCAGCGTAGAACCCTGACTGGAACAAGGTGGCCCGCGCCCAGCGCCGGCCGAGCGTGCGACATGAGCACTACCACCGCCCACTGTTGACCTGCCCCCGAAGGCCCTGTGTTCCAGGCGCCCTCGCGGCGCTTTTTTGTTGCCCGGGCGCCGCCCCGGGAACGCTTTCCAGCCCGCCCTGCGGGCCCCGCACGAAGCCACTGCGATGATCAACATTACTCTTCCCGACGGCAGCCGCCGCGAATTCGAAAACCCCGTCAGCGTCATGGAGGTCGCCCAGTCGATCGGCGCCGGCCTGGCCAAGGCCACCATCGCCGGTGCCGTGGATGGCGTGCTGGTCGATGCCAGCGACGTCATCGACCACGATGCCAGCCTGCGCATCATCACCGCCAAGGACGAGGAGGGCGTTGAGATCATCCGCCACTCCTGCGCCCACCTGGTCGGCCACGCCGTCAAGCAGCTGTACCCGGACGTGAAGATGGTGATCGGCCCGGTGATCGCCGAGGGCTTCTACTACGACATCTACTCCGAGCGCCCGTTCACCCCGGACGACATGGCCGCGATCGAGAAGCGCATGGGTGAACTGATCGCCCAGGACTACGACGTCATCAAGAAGGTGACGCCGCGCGCCGAAGTGATCGAGATCTTCAAGGCCCGTGGCGAGGACTACAAGCTGCGCCTGATCGAGGACATGTCCGACGACATCCAGGCGATGGGCATGTATTACCACCAGGAATACGTGGACATGTGCCGCGGCCCGCACGTGCCGAACACGCGCTTCCTGAAGGCCTTCAAGCTGACCCGCATCTCCGGCGCCTACTGGCGTGGCGACGCGCAGAACGAACAGCTGCAGCGCATCTACGGCACCGCCTGGGCCGACAAGAAGCAGCTCGAGGCGTACATCAAGCGCATCGAAGAAGCCGAGATGCGCGACCACCGCCGCATCGGCAAGCAGCAGGACCTGTTCCACCTGCAGGAAGAAGCGCCGGGCCTGGTGTTCTGGCACCCGAAGGGCTGGGCACTGTGGCAGGTGGTCGAGCAGTACATGCGCAAGGTGTACCGCAAGACCGGCTACGGCGAAGTGCGCTGCCCGCAGATCCTGGACGTGAGCCTGTGGCAGAAATCCGGCCACTGGGACAACTACCAGGACGCGATGTTCTTCACCGAATCGGAGAAGCGCACCTACGCGCTCAAGCCGATGAACTGCCCGGGCCACGTGCAGGTGTTCAACCAGGGCCTGCACAGCTACCGCGACCTGCCGATCCGCTATGGTGAGTTCGGTGCCTGCCACCGCAACGAGCCGTCCGGCGCGCTGCACGGCATCCTGCGCGTGCGTGGTTTCACCCAGGACGACGGCCACGTGTTCTGCACGGAAAACCAGGTCGAGGCGGAAGTGACCGCGTTCCACCAGCAGGCGCTGGCGGTCTACCAGCACTTCGGCTTCGATGAGATCCAGGTCAAGATCGCGCTGCGTCCGGAATCGCGCCTGGGCGATGACGCCACCTGGGACAAGGCCGAGGGCGCGCTGCGCTCGGCACTGTCCAGCAACGGGGTGGAGTGGCAGGAGCTGCCGGGCGAGGGCGCCTTCTACGGCCCGAAGATCGAGTACCACCTGAAGGACGCGATCGGCCGTACCTGGCAGCTGGGCACGATGCAGGTCGACTTCATGATGCCGGGCCGTCTGGGCGCCGAGTACGTGGACGAGAACAGCCAGAAGAAGCACCCGGTCATGCTGCATCGCGCCATCGTGGGCTCGATGGAGCGCTTCCTGGGCATCCTGATCGAGCACCATGCCGGCCAGTTCCCGACCTGGCTGGCGCCGACCCAGGTGGTGGTGGCCAACATCACCGACGCTCAGGCCGAGTACGTCTCGGGCGTGACCAAAACCCTTGCGGAGCAAGGCTTCCGCGTCAGCTCGGATTTGCGTAACGAGAAGATCGGCTATAAAATCCGCGAGCATACGTTGCAGCGCGTGCCCTACCTGCTGGTCATTGGTGACCGCGAGAAGGAAAATGGGGCTGTGGCGGTGCGTACGCGTTCTGGCGAAGACCTGGGCAGCATGAGCCTGCAGGCCTTCATCGAGCGGCTCGAGGCCGAGGGCGCGTAAGCAAAGGTCCGGTCCGGGGGCACAGGCACCCGGACCGGTTCGATACCCTTGGGAGAACGTAATATCAGCACCCCTGACAACAAACAGAACCGCAAGAATCAGGAAATCCGTGTGCCGCGCGTCCGCGTGATCGGCAGTGACGGAGAAATGATCGGCGTGTTGTCGCGCGACGAAGCGCTGTCCATGGCCGAAGATGAAGGCCTGGACCTGGTCGAAATCCAGCCGCAGGCCGATCCGCCGGTCTGCAAGATCATGGACTTCGGCAAGTTCAAGTTCGAAGCGCAGAAGAAGGCCAGCGAGGCCAAGAAGAAGACCAAGCAGGTCGAGATCAAGGAAGTGAAGTTCCGTCCGGTCACGGACGAGGGCGACTACCAGATCAAGCTGCGCAAGATGCGCGGGTTCCTCGAGGATGGTGACAAGATCAAGGTCAACATCCGTTTCCGTGGCCGTGAAATGAGCCACCAGGAACTGGGCCGCGAAATGGCCAACCGGATCGAGACCGATCTGGGCGAGGACATCGTCATTGAATCCCGTCCGCGCCTGGAAGGGCGTCAGATGGTCATGATGATCGCGCCGAAGAAGAAGACCTGAGGCCTGACGGGCCGCCTTCCGGGGCGCCTGGCTGAATGGTTCAGGGTAGAGGGGCGCCATGGGCGTCCCTTTGCTTTTGCAGGAAGCCGGTGAATTGCCGGCGAAAGGGTTGCAGGGGCTGGTGGCAGGGCGGTTTTGCCTGTATCATGCCCGGCTCGACCCACCCAGGACGGGTCGTACGCCGATCATGGCAGGACGGAAAGAGCGGCCCAGGCCGCCGCCAGATCAGTCAGAAACCAGGGTCATATCCCATCAAGGACATTGCAATGCCCAAGATCAAGACCAACCGGGCAGCGGCCAAGCGTTTCCGCAAGACCGCCTCGGGCAAGTACAAGTGCGGCCACGCCAACCGTAGCCACATCCTCACGAAGAAAGCGACCAAGCGTAAGCGTAATCTGCGTCAGACGGGCCATGTCCGTGCAGAAGACGCAGGCCGTCTGGACCGCATGCTCCCTTACCTCTGAGGAACTGAAAAATGGCACGAGTTAAGCGTGGCGTACAGGCGCGTCGCCGCCACAAGAAGATTCTGGATCTCGCCAAGGGCTATTACAACGCCCGTCGCAAGGTCTTCCGCGTCGCCAAGCAGGCGGTCATCAAGGCACAGCAGTACGCCTACATCGGCCGTAAGCAGAAGAAGCGCAACTTCCGTTCGCTGTGGATCACCCGTATCAATGCGGCTGCCCGCATCAACGGCCTGAGCTACAGCCGCTTCATGAACGGTCTGCTGAAGGCCGGCATCACCCTGGATCGCAAGGTCCTGGCTGACATCGCCGTGCACGACGCAGCCGGCTTTACCGCGCTGGCCGAAAAGGCCAAGGGCGCGCTGGCGGCATAAGTCCTTCCCGATGCCGTAACCGTTCACTCGGAACGGTGTCAGGTCAAGGCAATGCATGGGGAAGGGCGCAAGTCCTTCCCCATTCTTTTTTGGGTCCCGGCGAGGCCACAGCGGCAGCGCGGGGACGGCGGTGGCGACAGGGGTCGGCCCTTCGCGCATCGCGATGGCAGATCGACTGGAGTTCCGGCCCCCCATGAGCGACATCCAATCCCTCACCACCCAGGCGCTGGCCGATGTGGCCGCCGCACAGAGCCCCGACGTGCTGGAACAGCTGCGCGTGGCCCTGCTTGGCAAGAGTGGCAGCATCACCTCGCAGCTCAAGCAGCTCGGCGCCCTGCCGGCCGACGAGCGCAAGGCCGCCGGTGAAGCGATCAACCAGGCCCGCGACGCGCTGACCCGCGCGCTGGGAGAGCGCAAGGCGCTGCTGGAAGACGCTGCACTGGATGCACGCCTGGCCGCCGAAACCATCGACATCACCCTGCCGGGCCGCAATGGCGATCGTGCCGGCCTGCATCCGATCACCCGCACCCTGGAGCGCATCACCGGCATCTTCGCCCGGCTGGGCTACGAGCTGTCGGAAGGTCCGGAGATCGAGGACGACTGGCACAACTTCGAGGCGCTGAACTTCCCGCCGCACCATCCGGCGCGTGCCATGCACGACACCTTCTACTTCGGCGACGGCCGCCTGCTGCGCACGCACACCTCGGGCGTGCAGGTGCGCTACATGGGCGACCACGCGCCGCCGCTGCGCATGATCGCCGCGGGCAAGGTGTACCGCAGCGACAGCGACCAGACCCATTCGCCGATGTTCCACCAGGTGGAAGGCCTGCTGGTGGACGAGCATTCGACCTTCGCCGACCTGAAGGGCACGCTGGCTGAGTTCGTGCGTGCGTTCTTCGAGCGCGACTTCGAGATGCGCTTCCGCCCCAGCTACTTCCCGTTCGTTGAACCGGGTGCGGAAGTGGACATCGCCTGGCAGCAGCCCGATGGCAGCACCCGCTGGCTGGAAGTGCTCGGCTGCGGCATGGTCCATCCGAACGTGCTGCGCAACGTCGGCATCGATCCGGAGCGCTACACCGGCTTTGCCTTCGGCATGGGCGTGGAGCGCTTTGCGATGCTGCGTTACGGCGTCAACGATCTGCGCGCGTTCTTCGAGAACGATGTGCGCTTCCTCAAGCAGTTCGCGTAAGCGCCGGTCCGTAGAGTCGAGCTTGCTCGACTGCTTCTAAATTCGCAGGCCCAGGCGCATGCGCCGGGCCCACCAGGGTGACACCATGAAATTCTCCGAAAACTGGCTGCGCAGCCACGTCCCGACCCGCGCTTCGCGCGATGAACTGAGTGCGGTGCTGACCGCCATCGGCCTGGAAGTGGAAGACGTGACCGCGCTGGGCGAAGGCCTCGAGCACGTGGTCGTGGCGCGCATCGTCGACGCCGTACGCCATCCGGAAGCCGACCGCCTGCAGGTGTGCAAGGTCGATGCCGGGCAGGGCGAGCTGCTGCAGATCGTGTGCGGCGCACCGAACGCACGTCCGGGCCTGGTTGCGCCGCTGGCGATGGTCGGCGCGCAGATTGGCGAGCTGAAGATCAAGCCGGCCAAGCTGCGCGGTGTCGAGTCCAACGGCATGCTGTGCTCGGCCAAGGAGCTGGGCCTGGACAACGATGCCTCCGGCCTGCTGGAGCTGCCGGATGACGCACCGGTCGGCCAGGCTCTGGTCGAGTACCTGGGCCTGCCGGACGCCAGCATCGAGATCAAGCTGACCCCGAACCGCGCCGACTGCTTCAGCCTGCGCGGTATCGCCTATGACGTCGCCGCCGCCACCCGCAGCGACGTGCTGGATTTCACCACCGAGACGATTCCCGCCATCGGCAACCGTGAGCTGGCCATCCAGCTCGACGCCGGCGCCGAAGCACCGCGTTACCTGGGCCGCGTCATCGAAGGTGTCAACGCCGCCGCCGAGACCCCGCTGTGGATGGCCGAGCGCCTGCGCCGCAGTGGCGTGCGCCCGGTCTCGCTGCTGGTCGACATCACCCAGTACGTGATGCTCGAGCTCGGCCAGCCGATGCATGCCTACGACCTGGGCACCCTGCAGGGCAGCATCGCCGTGCGCCGTTCGCGTGCCGGCGAGAGCCTGAAGCTGCTGGACGGCCGCGATGCTGCGCTGGACGACAGCTTCCTGGTGGTCACCGACGCCGATCGTGCGGTCGGCCTGGCCGGCCTGATGGGCGGTTTCGACACCCGTGTCACCGATGCCACCACTGCCGTGTTCCTGGAGGCCGCGCATTTCGCGCCAGCCGCGATCATGGGCCGTGGCCGCAAGCTGGGCTTGCACACGGATGCCGGCCACCGCTTCGAGCGCGGTGTCGACCCGGCACTGCCGCGTACCGCCATCGAGTACGCCACCCGCCTGGTGCTGGACCTGGCCGGCGGCACCCCGGCGCCGGTCACCGAGGCCGTGCGTGAGGCCGATCTGCCGCAGCCGGCAACCATCGTGCTGCGCCGCGCCCGCATCACCCGCGTGCTCGGCATCACCATCGAAGATGCGGAAGTCGAGCGCATCCTGCGCGCGCTGGGCATGGACGTGGTTGCCACCGCCGACGGCTGGCAGGTCACGGCGCCGAGCCGCCGCTTCGACATCGCCATCGAAGAAGACCTGATCGAAGAGCTGGCCCGCATCCACGGTTACGAGCAGATCCCGACCACGCTGCCGGGCGGCGCCTCGCGCGTGGCGATGCCGAGCGAGACCCAGCTGGACGCGCTGAGCGTGCGCCGCCAGCTGATCGCCCGTGACCAGCAGGAAACCGTCAATTTCGCCTTCGTCGACGATGCGCTGCTGAGCCAGTGGCAGCTGCGCGACGGCCTGGTACCGCTGGCCAACCCGCTGTCGGCCGAACTGGCGGTGATGCGCCCGTCGCTGCTGCCAGGCCTGGTCGCCACGTTGGGCCGCAATGCCGCCCGCCAGATCGGCCGCGTGCGCCTGTTCGAGTTGGGCCGTGTGTTCGCCCAGCAGGCCGGCGACGCGTCGCTCGGCGAAAGCCGGCCGGCGCCGCTGGAGACCCCGCGCGTGGCCGCTGCGGTCTGTGGCGATGCACAGGCACTGCAGTGGGGCCTGCCGGCCCGCAAGGTCGATTTCCATGACCTGAAGGGCGACCTGGAGTCGCTGGCCGCTGCCAGTGGTGCGGTACTGGAGTTCCGCCCGTCGGCCCGCCCTTACGGCCACCCGGCCCGTTCGGCCGAGGTGTTCCGCGATGGCGTGGCGATCGGCTGGATCGGCCAGATTCACCCGCGTCTGGCCAAGGCAATGGACATCGAAGCCGACGTCTATGCCTTCGAACTGGACCTGGAGCCGCTGACCGCCCGCCGCCTGCCGCGTGCCGGCGAACTGTCGCGCTTCCCGGCAGTGCGTCGTGACCTGGCATTCCTGGTGCCTGAACAGGTGGCCTGGGCCGATCTCGCGGCCACCGTCCGCCAGGCCGCTGGCCCGCTGCTGCGCGACCTGAACCTGTTCGACCGCTACGTCGGCCAGGGCGTCGAGCCGGGATTCAAGAGTCTCGCTATGGGCTTGATTTTGCAGGACAAGTCGCGCACTCTGACGGACCGCGACGTGGATGCGGTGGTGGCCGAGGCGGTCACTGCCATCGAGCGTGAACATCACGCCCGGATCCGCGGCTGAGCGGGCAGCACTCGGGGGTAGCAGGCAATGGCATTGACCAAGGCGGAGATGGCGGAAAAGCTGTTCGACGAAGTCGGTCTGAACAAGCGGGAAGCCAAGGAATTCGTCGACGCGTTTTTCGATGTGCTGCGTGAAGCATTGGAACAGGGACGTCAGGTGAAGCTGTCGGGCTTCGGCAATTTCGATCTGCGGCGCAAGAACCAGCGCCCGGGTCGCAACCCCAAGACCGGCGAGGAAATTCCGATTTCCGCCCGTACGGTGGTCACCTTCCGTCCGGGCCAGAAGCTCAAGGAGAGGGTGGAAGCTTATGCTGGATCCGGGCAGTAACCGCGAACTACCGCCGATCCCGGCCAAGCGCTACTTCACCATCGGTGAAGTCAGCGAGCTGTGCGACGTCAAGCCGCACGTGCTGCGCTACTGGGAAACCGAGTTTCCCAGCCTTGAGCCGGCCAAGCGCCGAGGCAACCGCCGCTACTACCAGCGCCACGACGTGCTGATGGTGCGGCAGATCCGCAGCCTGCTGTACGAACAGGGCTACACCATCGGTGGTGCACGCCTGCGTCTGGATGGCCCCGATGCCCGCGAGGAATCGGCGCTGAGCAACCAGATCATCAAGCAGGTGCGCATGGAGCTGGAAGAAGTGCTGCAGTTGTTGCGCCGCTGATCCCATTTCCATCGTAATCCGCTATACTTCACGGCCCGCCGCACTGGCGGGCACATCGCAGCATCAGTCGGGGCGTAGCGCAGCCTGGTAGCGCATCTGCCTGGGGGGCAGAGGGTCGTCGGTTCGAATCCGGCCGTCCCGACCACTGTGATGAATCAAGAAGCCTGCGCAGCGATGCGTGGGCTTTTTTGTGCGCGCGGTGTATGCTGCGCGCCACTCGTACTACCGCGGCTGCTGAACCCGGTACTCACGAGAACACATCATGGAATCTGCAAGAAACCGTGCCTGGCGTCGCAGCCAGGCCCGCAACCGTGGTGGCGACCGCGCCACGACCGCCGACAGCTACAAGCCCGAGAAGAACTGGAAGCTGCTGTACACGCGCGATGCCAAGCTCGCGCGCGCACGCCAGCTGGGCTTCACCTATCCGGTGCTCAGCGCCCGCCAACTGCAGGAACAGGAATGATCAACCTGCTGTTCGTCTGCAGCCGCAACCAGCTGCGCAGCCCGACCGCCGAAGCCATGTGGCGACGGCGGCCCGGCTTCACTGCGCGGTCGGCTGGCACCAGCCCGCATGCACGACGCCCCATCGGCCCGGCGGACATCCGCTGGGCCGATGTCATCTTCGTAATGGAGGCCAAGCATCAGCATCGACTGCAGGCCGCATACGCGCGCCTGCTGGAACACAAGCGCCTGCATTGCCTCGATGTTCCCGACGACTATCGCTGCATGGATCCCGTGCTGATGGATCTGCTGGACACCAAGGTGACGGCGTATCTCGATCAGCTGCCGGCAAAACGGTAGATCAGCTCCGGGTCGCCGTCATCCAGTCCATGCACGATGCCGCTGTCGATGAAGCCCGATGCAACGAGCAGGCGCTGCATGGCGATGTTGGAGGCATTGGTCGAGGTGAACAGCTTGCGTTGCCCACGCTGTGCGATCGCGTGCCGCAGCAGTGCGGCGCCGACGCCCTGGCTGCGCCGCCCGCGCGCGACCATCAGCATTTCGACGAAGGCTTCGCCGAAGAAGTGCTCATGGAGGGTCATGTAGCCGACGATCTCGCGCTCCTGTTCGGCAACATGCACGTTGCCCTGCGCCAACCACTCGCCGATCTGTTCCGCCCGTCGAGGGTCGCTTGCCGCCACGCTGTCGAGTGCGATCAGCGCAGAGGCATCGGTTGGCGTCGCGTCGCGGACACGCAGCACGGTCGCAGCGGGCATGATCGGGCTCCTGACAGGAGGGCCCAGTCTATCGGCTCTGCCGCAGGCGCAGTCGCACCCGCCGCAACCAGCGCGTGCTCGGCAGTCAATACACCCGGAACTCGGCACGGCAGCCGTCGCTGACCCAGATCCCGCGTCGGTCCCAGCCCCAGTTCTGGTCCTCGATGCAGGCCGTCACCGACTTCTGCTTGACCAGGCGCACCTCGTGGCGCACACGTATACGGCATTCCTTGTCCTTCTTTTCGTAGGACTCGCAGACCAGGCGCTCGCCATCATCGTCACGGTCCCTGCCGCGGCCCGGCCAGCGTCCGCGCCCATAGCCGTCGGCAACGAACTCGGCGCGGCAGCCGTCGGTCACCCACAACGTGCGGCGGCTCTGGCCCCAGTTCTGGTTCTCCACGCAGCGGGTGACCGACAGTTGCCTGGCCAGGCGCATCGGGCCCTCGATGGGGCATTGCTCGGTCTTGTTGAACTGGGATTCGCAGCGCAGCGCCGGAATGTGATCAGTGTCGTAGTCCTGGGCGGCCACGGTGGTGGCGGCCAGCAGCAGGGCAAGGGCGGCGCCGGTGATCGGCAGCAGCAGGCGAAGGGTCATGGGGAGCCTCGGGCGGGGATTCGGGCGGCAAGAATGACCCAGCACGGGGGCGTCGGAACGCATCGTTCCGGAAGTGGCTCAGTAGGGATTTAGTAGTGCGCACCGGCCCATGCAGAGGCTTACATCCCGTATCATCGCTGCACATCCGATCGCATCGGTTTACACCTTCTTACATGTCTTCCACGCCTGTCGGCGCAGCCTGTGGCTGCCGTCACTGGCGTGCGGGCGGCCTGTGAGGGAGGATGCGCGGACCACGACGACCACAGGGGGTTGCGTTGATCAGCAGTACCGTCATTCATCGCTCGGCCGACGCAGGCGGCGCCGAGGTGCGGGTCCTGGACACTACGTTCAAGGGCAAGCATGTGTTCATTGCCTGGGGCCTGCGCGGGCCGGAACTGACCCGTAGCGCGGACCCGGCAGCGACCGTGGCCGCACGCAAGGCGCTGCACGCGGTTGCCGGCCACAGTGAGGGGCCGCGCAGCCCGGAAGTGTTCATCGCCAATCAGTCGGCGGTGGCGATCACGGTCTATCGCCTGCTCACCGAAGCGCGCTCCGGTGATGCCATCTTCTTCCTGTGTGATTCGCAGGCGGTGGTCGATTGGCTCATCACCGCGCTGGAAGTGCAGGGCGCGGACTGATCCCGCGCTCCGGCGCGCATCGATTCACGCCAGCGCCGCGTCCACCGCCGCCCGCGCATGCAGTGCAGTGGTATCAAACAGCGGCACGGCGCTGTCCTCCGGCCCTACCAGCAGCATGATCTCGGTACAGCCCAGGATGATGGCTTCGGCACCGCGTGCCACCAGGCGCGCGATCACGTCGGCGTAGACCTGCCGCGAGCGTTCGCGGATCACACCGGCAATCAACTCCTGGTAGATGATGTCGTGCACGCTGCGACGATCATCGGCTTCGGGTACCAGTACCTCCAGCCCGAAGCGCTCCTGCAGCCGGCCGCGGTAGAAGTCCTGTTCCATGGTGAAGGCGGTGCCGAGCAGGCCCACCTTGCGAGCGCCTGCCTGCACGATGGCCTGGGCGGTGGGGTCGGCGATATGCAGCAGCGGGACGGGGCAGGCAGCCTCGATGCGGTCGGCCAGCTTGTGCATGGTGTTCGTGCAGATCAGCAGCAGATCGGCGCCGCCGGCCTGCAGGCGCCGTGCAGCGTCGGCCATGTGGTCGCCCAGCGCATCCCAGTCGCCGTCATGCTGCAGCTGCTTGATCGGGGCGAAGTCGACCGACCACAGCAGCAGCTGCGCCGAATGTGCGCCACCGAGGCGCTGCCGCACGTCCTCGTTGATGAGCCGGTAATACTGCGCCGAGCTTTCCCAGCTCATGCCGCCGATCAGGCCAAGGGTCTTCATGCACAGCTCCATGCCGGGGAGCCGTCATTGCAGCACAGCCGATGCGGAAGTTGCACTACACATTAGTGATTGCTAATGTGTTGGTCATGATCGAGAACGCCCTCTTCAAAGCGCTGGCCGACCCCACCCGCCGCCACATCTTCGAAAAGCTGGCCGAGGGCGGGCAGCATGCCAGCGCGCTGCGCGAGGGCATGGCGATCAGCCAGTCTGCGATGTCCCAGCACCTGGCGGTGCTGCGCGATGCCGGGCTGGTGAGCGAACAGCGCCAAGGCCGTTTCGTCCACTACGAGGTCGATCCGCGCGGGCTGGCGCACATCGGCAACTGGCTGCAGCGCTACCGGGCCTACTGGCCCGCGCGGATGGATGCCTTGCAGGATCTGCTGAAGGAGATGGACTGATGGACGATGTTCTGAACGAAGCGGCTCCCGCGTTGGTGATGGAGCAGTGGCTGCCAGCGCCACCGGAACGGGTCTGGCGCGCACTGTTCGATCCGGCGCTGCGTGAGCGCTGGTTGCCTGCGGCCGATCTTGCCGATCCGCAGCCTTGCCTGTGCGAGGAGGGGCGGGAACTGGGGTTCCACCTGCGCGATGCGCAGCCCCCGCATCTGCACAGCCTGGTGTGTTTCCGGCTGCGCGCGGACGGCGGGGGGACGGTGCTGACCATCGTGCATCGGCTCACCGACCTGCGCGCGCTGCTGCCGTTGGCCGCCAACGACGATCATCGCACCATGATGCGCGCGGCCTGAGCCGGCGCCTGGATCGAACGCTACAGGGAGCAGGCACATGCGGGACAGAATGCAGCTGATACCAATGGTGGTGGAACGCAGCGAGCGCGGTGAGCGCTCCCATGACATCTACTCGCGGCTCCTGCGCGAGCGCATCATCTTTCTCAACGGTGAAGTCGATGACACTGTGTCGGCGCTGGTCTGCGCGCAGCTGCTGTTCCTGGAATCGGAAAACCCGGAGAAGCCGATCCATCTGTACATCAACTCGCCGGGTGGAGTGATCTCCAGCGGCCTGGCGATGTACGACACCATGCAATACATCTCGGCCCCGGTGCATACGCTGTGCATGGGCACCGCGCGGTCGATGGGATCGTTCCTGCTGATGGCCGGCGAGCCCGGTCACCGTGCGGCGTTGGCCAATGCCAGCCTGCATGTGCATCAGCCGCTGGGCGGGGTGCAGGGCCAGGCGTCGGACATCTTCATCCATGCCGAGGAAATGCAGCGCACCAAGCAGCGCATCACCCGGCTGTATGCGCAGCATTGCGGACGCAGTGTCGAGGAGGTCGAGCAGACCCTGGACCGCGATCGTTTCATGAGTGCCGAGCAGGCATGCGAATGGGGCTTGATCGACCAGGTACTGGTACGGCGCGACGCGCTCGCGGCCTGAGCCTGCCTCTGTAACCACCGCATCCATGCTGCGCTGTGTGTGCCGCGCCAGGCCGGCGCACTCTATGCTGGTGGGATCTTCTGAAGTGGATGTCCGATATGGCCCTGCATACCTGGTGGTGGTTCCTCGCCACGGTGTTCGTTCTGTGTGGTACGCCGGGGCCGAACATGCTGCATATCCTCGGTCGCAGCGTCGGGCTCGGCTTTCGCGGTAGCGTGCCGGCGATGGCTGGCTGCCTGCTGGCGATGCTGCTGGTGCTGGCGGCCTCCGCAGCAGGCCTGAGTGCGCTGCTGCATTCCTCGCCGATGCTGTTTGAGGTGCTGCGCTATCTGGGCGTGGCCTATCTGGCCTGGCTGGGCCTGAAGGCATGGCGTGACAGTTGCCGGCCGGCACCACCGGTGACGGTCGATGCCGCGCTGCCGGTTGCGGCGTCGCTGGGCGCGTGGAAGGTGTTCCGTGGTGGCCTTCTGGTGGGCCTGAGCAATCCCAAGCTGCTGCTGTTCGCTGCGGCGTTCCTGCCGCAGTTCGTCGACCCGTCGCGTGGCCAGGCGCTGCAGTACAGCGTGCTGGTCGCCACCTTCGCCGGCTGCGAACTGTTCTGGTACGTGATGTATGCCGCCGGTGGCCATGGCCTGCGCCGATGGTTGGCCAAACCCTTCGCGCGGCGCTGGTTCGAGCGGCTGGTGGGCAGCGTTTTCCTGGCCTTTGCAGTGGCCCTGCTGCGTTTCCGCCCGCGCTGATTCACGCCGCGTACGCGGCCTGTTCACGACTGCCGCATCGGCTACGGCCTAGCCTGATCATCCAGTACGCAGTCCCCACGGGGAAAGGTTTGACATGATCAAGTGGGCCATCATCTTCGCCATCATCGGCGTCATTGCGGGCGTGCTCGGCTTCGGCGGCATTGCCGGCGCCGCGGTCGGCATCGCCAAGTTCCTGTTCTGGGCCGGCATCATCATCGCCGTGGTGCTGTTCCTGCTCGGCATGACCGTAGCGAAGAAGGTCAGCTAACGTTGATCGCGCAGCAGCGTACTCAGTGTGCGCTGCTGTGCGAGAACAGATTGATCACCAGTACGCCAGCACAGATCAGGCCGATGCCGATCAACGCCGGCGGATCCAGGCGCTGCTTGAACACCACCAGCCCGATCAACGAGATCAGCACGATGCCGACGCCGGACCAGATGGCGTAGGCAATGCCGGTCGGTATCGATTTCATGGTCACCGACAGCAGGTAGAAGCACAGTACATAGCCGACCAGCGCGCCCAGTGTCGGCGCCAGCCGGCTCATGCCGTCGGATGCCTTCAGCAGCGACGTGGCAATTACTTCCAGCACGATGGCAGCGGCAAGGTAGAGATAGGGATTCATTGAGCGCTCCTGCTCACTGCGGGTCGCATAGTTTCAGGGCCTGTTCGGCCATCGCCAATGCGTTGGCGCGTTCTTCCTCGTCCAGCGGACGCCCATAGGCCGTGGCCCAGTAGCCATCGGCAGCGCAGCGCGCCGCATACAGTCGCGGATCGTTGGCTTCGCCGGCGAACTCGGCCAGCATCGCACGCTTCCAGGTACGCCAATGCGCGAGCAGGGCTGGTTCCATCAGGTTGCCCAGGGTCAGGCCGATGTCGTTGTCCTGTTCCTGCTGCAGCAGATGCTCGAAATTGGCCTGCACATAGGCGCGGCTGAAACGGCCATGCCCTTCGGGGTTTTCCTGCAGCAGGGCACGCACCCGCGCTTCGAATTCGCCGATGAGCGCTCCGATGGCTTCATCCACCAGTGCCTGCTTGCTGCTGAAATGATGGAACAGCGCACCCTTGCTGACACCGGCGGCCTGTGCGACGTCCTGCACGGTCAACGCGGCCAGGCCATCTCGGCCGATCACTTCAATGGTGGCCTGCAGCAGTGACTGGCGCACGCTGTCGGGCGCCTTGCGGCGCGAGCGGGAGGGGGATGCGGACATGGCGGGAAGAAACCGACTGGACGGTACGATTGTAACGCAGGCCCGTGGCGTTACCGCGCTGCCGGCCAGGGCCGGCAGCGGAACCGTCATGCGTCGATGCGGGCGAAACGCGGCTGCGGTCCGTGTTCGCCCGCTACCTGTTCGACGAACATGGTATACGGGCGCACCCACAGGCCGCCTTCGCCATAGAGCGCGCGATACAGCACCAGTGGCTCCAGCGTCTCGCTGCTGCGGACGATATCGAGCACTTCGTACTCGCCGCCCTTGAAGTGGCGGTAGCGACCCGGGGCGAGGGTGGGTAGCGGGCTCAGCTCAGCCATGGGGTGCGCGCCTCACTTGCGTGCCGGGCTGGCCGGCTTCGCGCAGTAGGCATCGATGGCCTCGGCGGTATTGGCCAGGCCCTGTGCCTGTGCCAGTTCCCACGGGCGTTCGCAACGCTGGCTGTGCTCGCACCACTGGTAGCCGGCCGAACCAATGCATCCGTGGGCATCGCGATCGCCGCCCACCTTCGGTATCGCAGACGAGGTGGGCGCCGCATCGGCACGTGCGGCGGCGTCGTGCTGGTTGGCGCATGCGGTCAGCACCAGCAGGGCTGGAATCAGAAGAAGCGCTTTCATCGGGCGGGCTCCGTGCCTAAAGCGACAGTGTCTGTCGCAAATAGCCCTCCAGCAAGCGCTCAGTGCATGGCGGCGCGGATCAGCTCTTCAATCAGCACCAGATAGCTGGCCACGAAATAGAACTTCAGCAGCGTCCAGCGCTGCTGCGAGAAGAAGGTGCGCATGTGGAAGGGGCCCCTGTTGGTGACGGTAGTGTGAAGCTCCGTCAACTCCGTGACAAGGGTCACGGAACGCCTTCACTAAACAGCCTCAGGGATGTGAGGGTTGGGAAGCGCCCGACCGAATCCTGAGGCATTTTCGTACAAATCTGATAGGCCATCTCCGACGCGATCGATAGCCTGAGGGTGTACTGGCACGTGGCCCTGCCGCCTGTCACCGCCTCTTTCCTTCCGCAGGAGCTTCTCATGGTCTTTACTGTCCAATGCACTGCCCGGCACTGGTCCGTGTTGCATCCGAAGGCGGGTGACGCCACCCGTTACGCCCGCGGTGCCGATGCCTTCGACGCGGCCGCTGCGCTGGCCCTCGAGCACCATCGTCGCACCGGCCAGCGCAGCACGGTCCGGGTCGAGGCGCTCGGCAGCACCGTGGATGCGCTCCATATCGGGGAGTGACGCCACCGGCCGAGGCGCAGTCAGCCACGGTTGAGTTGTTTGAATGGGGAAAAAACCGCCGTGGTCGCCCCCCTGTGCGCCGCGCCACGAATCCCGGATGCTTGCGCCATCGTATTCATCCGGAGATTCCGATGGGCAAGGCACTCACCTGGCGAACCCTGGCCTGCACGCTGCTGCCGATGCTGGCGGCCGCAGGCGGCGCGCAGGCGCAGAGCTATGGCTACGGTTATGACGACGATCGCTATGGCGGTCGTGATGGCGGCGGCATCGTCCGCTGCGAATCGATCAAGAACCGCAGCAATGAATGCCGCCTGGAAGGCCGTGCCCGGATGATCCGCCAGTTGTCCGGTTCGCCGTGCGTGGAAGGCGAGACCTGGGGGCAATCGCGCTACGGTGTGTGGGTCACCCAGGGCTGCCGTGCCGAGTTCGTTGGCGAGTACCGCCGTGGCGGTGGCTGGGGTGGTGGCCATGGCAACGGCTGGGGTAACGGTGGCAATGGCTGGGGCGGGGGTGAGGTGATCACCTGCCATTCCAACGGCCACCGCCAGGAGTACTGTGATGCCCGCATCCGTCGTGGTGTGCGCCTGGTGCGTCAGGATTCACGCAGCGCCTGCATCGAGGGCCAGACCTGGGGCTGGAACCGTCGTGGCATCTGGGTCAGCGACGGCTGCCGGGCGCAGTTCCAGGTGAATTGAACTCGCCCATCGAAAATCAGAATAATCTGATACAGCTCACATTTTGAACGTCGTATCTTCTGTGATCAGGGCACCCCTGCGTGCCCCTGATCCGTCGCGATGAAGTCTGCCGTAACCGGCACGCCCGTCCCGCCACCGTCGATACGCTGCCTCAAGGAGTGAGCTGCATGTTGATCCGCCTGCAATGCGAGCAACGCCAATGGCGCGTGCTGCACCCGGACCGGCCGGAACCGATCGAGTTCCGCGATGGTGCCCGGGCCTACGATTTCGCTGAAACCCTTGCACGCCTCCACTTCGTCGACACCGGGCAGCGCGCTGCGGTGCGGGTGGAGGCCAGCGGTGCGTTCGTGGAAGCGGTCAGCTACGGCTGAGGGTTGGGGTTTCCGGCCAGATCATCGTTCCGGAGCCCGCTAGCCACGCACGGCGTGGATCTACTTTGCATCTGTCTCCACGCATGGCGTGGATCGACCCCTGTTCCGCAGTAGATCCACGCCATGCGTGGATCTACTGGTGGTGACCGGCTTCAGCCTGCCGCGCTGAGCGGCGGGGTCCCGGCAGCCAGCTGCGGCCAGCGCTTGAGCACTGCCGCACGAATGCCCGCCGCATCGATGCCGGCCTCGGCCAGCAGGTCCTCGCGGCTGGCGTGGTGCTGATAGCTGTCTGGCAGGCCCAGATGCAGGATCGGGCGCAGTACGCCTTCGGCGTTGAGCAGCTCGCCGACGCCGGAACCGGCGCCACCGGCCACCACGTTGTCTTCGATCGTCACCAGGCCCTCGTGCTGGGCGGCCACGGCCAGCACCAGCTCGCGGTCCAGCGGCTTGATGAAGCGCATGTTGACCACGCTCAGGCCCAGCTCGCGCCCGACCTGTTCGGCGGCCGCCACGGTGCTGCCAAAGGCCAGCAGTGCCACGCGGCTGCCCTGCAGGCGCCGCTCACCCTTGCCGATCGGCAGGGTCGACAGGTCGGTGCCGGCGGCCACGCCGGTGCCGGTGCCGCGCGGATAGCGCACGGCAGCCGGGCCCGGATGCTGCAGGCCAGTGCTGAGCATCTGCCGGCACTCGGCTTCGTTGGACGGTGCCATCACCACCATGTTCGGCACGCAGCGCAGGAAACTCAGGTCGAGGTTGCCGGCATGGGTGGCGCCGTCCGGGCCGACCACGCCGGCGCGGTCGATCGCGAACAGCACGTCCAGGTCCTGGATGGCCACGTCATGCACCAGCTGGTCGTACGCACGCTGCAGGAAGGTCGAGTAGATCGCCACCACCGGCTTGCCACCCTGGGTGGCCATGCCGGCGGCGAGGGTGACCGCGTGCTGTTCGGCAATTGCCACGTCGAAATAGCGCTGCGGGTATTCCTTGCTGAAGCGCACCAGGCCGGAGCCCTCGCGCATCGCCGGGGTGATGCCGTACAGGCGCGGCTCGGCGGCGGCGGCATCGCACAGCCAGTCGCTGAACACATCGGTGTAGGTCGGCTTCTTGGCACCGGCCTTGGCCACCAGGCCCTTGTCCGGATCGAACGGGCCGACGGCGTGGTAACCGATCTGGTCGCCTTCGGCCGGCTCGTAGCCCTTGCCCTTGGTGGTCATCACGTGCAGCAGCTTCGGGCCCTTGGAGGCGCGCAGCGTCTTCAGCGTGGACAGCAGGGCGGACATGTCGTGACCGTCGATCGGACCGGTGTAGTGGAAGCCCATTTCCTCGAACATCGTGGACGGCACGAACATGCCCTTCCAGTGTTCTTCCCAGCGCTTCACGAAGCGCGCCGGGTTGTTCTTCTTGTCGCCGAGGATCTTCTTGCCGCCTTCGCGCAGCGCGTTGAGCGTGCGGCTGCCGGTGGCGCGGCCGAGCATCTTGGTCAGGCCACCCACCGCCTCCGAGATCGACATGTTGTTGTCGTTGAGGATCACCAGCAGGTTCGGCTCGGGCTCCATGCCGCCGGCGTGCATCAGCGCTTCGAAGGCCATGCCGGCGGTCATTGCACCATCACCGATCACCGCAACGACCTGGCGGTTGTCGCCTTCGGACTGGCGGGCGATGGCCATGCCGAGTGCGGCCGAGATCGAGGTCGAGGAGTGGCCGACGCCGAAGGTGTCGTACTCGCTCTCTTCGCGCTTCGGGAATGGCGCGACGCCGTCCTTCTGCTTGACGGTGTGGATCTCGTCGCGGCGACCGGTCAGGATCTTGTGCGGGTAGGTCTGGTGACCGACGTCCCAGACCAGCTGGTCCTGCGGAGTCTGGTACAGGTAGTGCAGGGCCACGGTGAGTTCGATCACGCCCAGGCCGGCGGCGAAGTGGCCGCCGCTCTTGCCCACCGACTCGATGAGGTAGGCGCGCAGTTCGTCGGCGACCGCCCTCAATTCGGATTCGTCGAACGTGCGCAGGTCATCCGGTGTCTGGATGCGCGCGAGGCGGGGATAGCGGGCAGAGTCGATCATCATGTTCGCACTTGTTCTGAACGCCCATTTTCGCCCTCAAACGGGGGTGGGGCAAGCAAACGCCGCCGCCCGTGACAGGACGGTGAGGGTTGCATTTTCAGCGATTCAGGTGCTCAGTTTTGACCGCTTGGGCAATTGCGCCTTCAGGAAGGCCATCTGGTCGGCCAGGATGTTGCGGTTGGACAGGATCAGGTGCTCGATCCAGCTGGGCCGGTAAGGCACCGCCAGCAACGGCATTCCGGCCTGCTGCGGGGTGCGGTCGCTCTTGCGCGAGTTGCAGTGGAAGCAGGCGGTGACCACGTTTTCCCAGCAGTCCAGGCCACCCTTGGACAGCGGCATGACGTGGTCGCGGGTGAGCGTGGGGCGGTTGAACTGCTGGCCGCAGTACATGCACAGGTGCGCGTCGCGGGCGAACAGGGCCGGGTTGGTCAGGTTCGGCGTGGGGTCGATCGCGCGGGAGCGGGCGTGGCCGCGGGCGGCGATGATCGGGTGCAGGTCCATGCCGCTCTGCAGGCCGCTGAAGCGGTTGGTACCGCCGTGGATGTGCAGGCACGGATCGCCCAGCGTCCAGGCCACGGCTTCACGAGCGTAGAGGCAGGCCGCATCCTGCCAGGTGATCCAGTCCAGTACGCGTCCGTGGGCATCCAGCGAGAGCAGCCGGACCGAACCGGGGCGATGCAGCGTCGTGGCGTTGGGCGATGCTTCGGCGCCCGGAGCAGAAAACGGAGCTCCGGCTTCGATCAGACCCAAGCGTGTAGTGTCTGTCTCCATCGGGAGAACAGCTTATACCTGAATGTTGACGATTTGTGTATCGCCGGTTGGCGATACGCAAATCGTCAACATTCAGGTCCACGCATTCCACCTATTCCCAGCGCCTGTCGGCGCGCCCCCCTTAACAAAGGGGGGCTCTTCTCCAGATGGATTGTGGGGCGGGCTGTCAGGCTGGGGTCGGATCCCTTTCCGCAGGAAAGGGCTCTGACCCCGCATCCACGCATGGCGTGGATCTGCCGTGTCGACCAAGGTCGACACCTACCAGCAGCAGAAATCTGTCGAAGGCGGGGTGGGTCCGGTTGCGGGGGCGTGAGCCGCATGGATGCGGCGACCGAGCTTACATGGACGTACTTGCAGCGTCCCCCGCAATTGGACCCACCTCGCCACCCCGCAGGAAGCCAGCTCTTGCCGCTGATGTTGCTGTTGCGGTGGCCGGCCAGCGGCCGGCACTACCGCGGGTGCCGGGCGCAGCCCGGCTCAGGCGCCGAAGCGCTCGTCGTCCATTGCCATCAGCGGGGCGGCGCCGGCCTGGATCGCGGCGGCGTGGCTGAGGGTGCGCGGCAGCACGCGGGTGAAGTAGAACCGTGCGGTCTCGCGCTTGCCCTGGGCGAAAGCGGCGCCGTGCGCGCTGGCATCGGCGGCCGCCACGCTGCGGGCCCACCAGTAAGCCAGCACCACGTAGCCCGAATAGAACAGGTAGTCGTAGCTGGCTGCGCCCAGTTCGTCCGGGTTGGCGGCCGCGCGCTGCAGCACGTCCAGGGTCAGCTTGCCCCATTCGGCGGCCTTGGCGCGCAGCGGGCCGATGAACTCGGCCAGCGCTTCGTTGCCCTCGTTGGCCTTGGCGAACGCCTCGATCTCGGCCAGCATCAGCTTCAGGCCGGCGCCCTGGCTGGACGCGGTCTTGCGGCCGATCAGGTCCAGCGCCTGGATGCCGGTGGTGCCTTCATACAGCGTGGTGATGCGGGCATCGCGGGCCAGCTGCTCCATGCCGTGTTCGCGGATGTAGCCGTGGCCACCGAAGCACTGCAGGGCGTTGTAGGTGTTCTCGATGCCCCATTCGGTCTGGCAGGCCTTGGAGATCGGGGTCAGGAAGCTCACCAGGGTGTCGGCGCGCTCGCGCTCGGCGGCATCCTCGGCGTGGTGGGCGACGTCGATCAGGGTGGCGGCGTGCAGGGCCAGCAGGCGGCTGCCCTCGACCAGTGACTTCACCGTCAGCAGCATGCGGCGCACATCCGGATGGACCAGGATCGGGTCGGCCGGCTTGTCCGGGAACTTGGCGCCGCTCAGGGCGCGCGACTGCAGGCGCTCACGGCTGTACTTCAGTGCGTTCTGGTAGGCGCGCTCGGACAGGCCGATGCCCTGCAGGCCGACGCCCAGGCGCGCGGTGTTCATCATGGTGAACATGGCCTGCAGGCCCTTGTGCGGCTGGCCGACCAGGTAGCCCTGCGCACCATCGAAGTTCATCACGCAGGTAACCGACCCCTTGATGCCCATCTTGTGCTCGATCGAGCCGCAGCGCAGTGCGTTGCGCTCGCCGACGTTGCCTTCGCGGTCGACCTTGAACTTCGGGGTGACGAACAGCGAGATGCCCTTGGCACCCGGAGGAGCGTCGGGCAGTTTGGCCAGCACCAGGTGCACGATGTTGCCGGTCAGGTCATGCTCGCCGGCGGTGATGAAGATCTTGGTGCCGGTGATCGAATAGCTGCCATCGGCATTCGGCTCGGCCTTGGTCTTGAGCAGGCCCAGGTCGGTGCCGCAGTGCGGTTCGGTCAGGCACATGGTGCCGGTCCAGCGGCCCTCGATCAGCGGCTTCAGGAAGGCCTCGTGCTGCCAGGCTTCGCCGTGCTGCTTCAGCGCTTCGATGGCGCCGTGCGAGAGCAGCGGGAAGTTGCCCCACGCCAGGTTGGCGGCATTGATCATTTCGTTGAGCGGCACGCCCAGGGTGTGCGGCAGTCCCTGGCCGCCCAGCTCCGGCGAGGCGGTCAGGCCGGTCCAGCCGCCATCGACGAACTGGTCGTAGGCCTGCTTGAAGCCGGGCGGGGTGGTCACTTCGCCGGTGGCCTGGTCGAGCACGCAGCCGATCTCGTCGCCGACGCTGTTGAGCGGGGCCAGCACGGTGGCGCTGAAGCGGCCGGCTTCTTCCAGCACGGCATCGACCACGTCGGCGGTGGCGTCGGTGAAGCCCAGGCGGGCGAACAGGGGTTCGACCTTGAGCACGTCGTGCAGGGCGAAACGGAGGTCGGAAAGCGGGGCGGTGTAGCTGCTCATCGGTACGTCTCGATTTGATCAGGGCAGGGGAGAGCGGCGCGGGGCGCCGCGACGAAAGGCGGGTTCAGCGCAGTACGCCGGGCAGGCCGGGGGCCTGGTTGAGGGTGCTGCGGCTGCTGATGTCGAAGCTGCGCTGCTTCTTTTCCTGCGGCGTGGCCGCCACCGTTCCCTTCAGGCCATAGGCCAGGGTGCGGTTGCCGGCCAGCGCGTCGGCCACCACCAGGCGTGCGGCCGAGCTGGGCACGAGGTCGACATTGATGACGTCGGCGGAGGTGCCGCCGATGGAGATGCCGGGCTTGGCCATCAGGGTGCCGGCGTCGCTGTCGCCGACAGTCAGCGCCAGTGCGACATCATCGAAGGTCATCGGCATGGAACTGTAGTTCTGCAGGCGCAGGGCCACGGTCCAGTTGCCGTCGGCGCGCACGGTCAGCTGCTGCAGGCTGGCCGCCGGTTCCGAAACACGCTTGACGATGCCGTTGTTGCAGGCAACAAGGGCGAGGGTGCACAGGACGATCAAGGCGATACGGAAGCGGTGGAGCATGGGCGCAGGTCCTCTGGAGGGGTGCGTTGGATAAGCATACTACGGCGTATGGTTGTTTGGAGCGCCTGTGGCGACCCGTCGCAGAGGGTAGCGCGTGAAGATGGCGGACGGGCGTGCGCGGCGCCGGATCGAGCGCGCGTGGTGCGCCGGATTGCGGCGCGGTTCAATCGGTGGCCGTATCGCGCAACGGAGCCATCAGGCGCAGTGGTCCGAGGTCGTAGCCCATGGCTTCGGCTTTTTCTTTCAGCTGTTCGAACCGGGCGCGATCCATTTCCGGCAGGCGCGAGAGAATCCACAGGTACTTGCGGTCCGGTTCACCGACCAGCGCCCATTGGTAGTCCGGGTCCAGTGCCAGAACCCAGTAGTCGGCCCAGACCAGTGGCACCCAGCTCAGCCAGTCCGGCACGAAGCGCACCTGCAACTGGCCGGGATGGCCGGCAACCGGGCGCGCCACGCCTTCAGCAACCACGCGTTCGCCATCGCCGTTGCGGCAGGCATTGGTGACACTGATGCGGCCATCGCGGCGCAGCCCGTAGTTGGCGGTGATCTCGCCGACACACTGCTTCTGGAACGACACCGGCAGGTGCGCGATCTCGTGCCACTGGCCTGCATAGCGGTCGATGTCCAGCGTGTCGACTGCACGCACCGGTTCGGCGGCGATCACCGGAAAGACGGCCAGCAGCAGGCAGGCGAGCAGGGCGGGGCGCAGAGGCATCGGCAGGCTCCAGGCAGGAGTCTGGAGCGTAGGTGCCACGGCACGGGCCGGTGTAAATGTTTCGTCAATCGACAGGTAGCCGCCTGTCATGGAAGAAGGTCAGGCGTTGAGGGGGTATCGCGAACAAAAAAAGACCTGCATTTCTGCAGGTCTCTGAAGATGGTGGCCGAAGACGGAATCGAACCGCCGACACGGGGATTTTCAATCCCCTGCTCTACCAACTGAGCTACTCGGCCAAATTGTGTGGCAACCGTGATCAAACCCGGTTTCCGGAAAAAAAAGACCCGCATTTCTGCAGGCCTTCGAAAGTGGTGGCCGAAGACGGAATCGAACCGCCGACACGGGGATTTTCAATCCCCTGCTCTACCAACTGAGCTACTCGGCCACATGTTTCGTAGCAGCGAGGTCGCTGCCAAGGAGGCGTATATTACGGAGGTCGGCAGTCTTCGGCAAGCGTTTCGCCAAGATTTCTTCACATTGCCGTCTGCGCGCTCGCAAGTGCTTGATCCTCCGTTGTGGAGCGGGCGTGGCCAATCGATCATCGTCTGCCGTGGAAATCAGCGGGTCGCCGCAGGCGCGAATGCTGCAAGGGCAGGGGCTGCGCCGGACCTGCGCGGGTCCGGGCAATGGAACGCTGTTTTCGTGGCCGCCATCGGGGGTCGTCGCGGCGTAGTGTCGGCAGTCCTTTCCTGATGCTGGCAACAGCAGAGACCTGGCCATGTCCGATCCCTCGACCACCTCCCGCATCGTGCTTGCGTCGCGTCCGCAGGGAGCGCCGAGTGCGGCCAACTTCCGCCTGGAACAGGCTGCGCTGCCGGCATTGGCGGATGGCGAAGTGCTGCTGCGCAACCGCTACCTGTCGCTGGACCCGTACATGCGTGGACGCATGGACGAGGGCCCGTCGTACGCCGCGCCGGTGGCGGTGGGCGCGGTGATGGAGGGCCAGACCGTGGCCGAAGTGCTGCGATCCAACGCCGAAGGTGTGGCGGTGGGAGATCTGCTGCTGGCGCCGGGCGGTTGGCAGACCCATGTGGTACTGCCGGCCAAGGCGCTGGGGCGTCGGCTGGATCCGGCCGGCCTGCCGTTGAGTACGGCGCTGGGCGTGTATGGCATGCCCGGTTTCACCGCCTATTCCAGCCTGCATGAAATCGCCCGCCTGAAGCCAGGCGAGACGCTGGTGGTGGCCGCCGCGACCGGGCCGGTCGGCGCGACTGTGGCGCAGCTGGCCAAGCTGCAGGGCGCGCGCGTGGTCGCCATCGCCGGTGGCGAAGCCAAGCGCGCCTATCTGCAGACGCTGGGGGTGGACGTGGCGCTGGATCATCGCGCCGCTGATTTCGCCGCGCAGCTGCGCGCAGCGGTGCCTGCGGGCATCGATGTGTACTTCGAGAATGTCGGCGGCCATGTGCTGGATGCGGTGCTGCCGCTGCTCAATGACTTCGCCCGCATTCCGGTCTGCGGCACCATCGCCACCTACAACGAGCGCGGCGTCGAGCAGCCCGGCCCTGATCGCCTGCCGGCATTGTTCAGCCAGATCCTGCGCCAGCGCCTGACCGTGCGTGGTTTCATCGTGCACGACTTCAACCACCTGTGGCCGGACTTCGAACGCGAGATGCCGCAATGGCTGCGCGAAGGCCGCGTCCAGTACCGCGAGGATGTGGTGGAAGGGCTGGAGAATGCGCCGGAGGCGTTCTTCGGGCTGCTGAAGGGGCACAACTTCGGCAAGCTGGTGGTGAAGCTGGATTGAGAGCTTGGTGGCGTGCCGACCAAGGTCGGCACCTACCGGAAGCTGGGCGTGCCGACCAAGGTCGGCACCCACGTCAGGCAGTCGAGGCCTTCTCGCGGCGCAGCAGTTCGCGCTTGCGCGCTACGCCCCAGGCATAGCCGGACAGGTCGCCGTCGCGGCGCACCACGCGGTGGCAGGGTACGGCCACCGCCAACGGATTGCTTGCGCATGCGCGTGCGACGGCACGGCTCGAGCGCGGCGCGCCGATGCGCGCGGCGATATCCGCATACGAGGCGGTCTGCCCACGTGGGACCTGCTGCAGCGCCTGCCACACCCGTTGCTGGAACGCGGTGCCACGGATATCCAGCGGCAGCGTGGCGCCTCGCGAAGGATCCTCGACCAGGCCCACCACCTGTGCCACCAGTTGCTCGTAGCCCTGGTCGGCGCCGACCAGTTCGGCCTGGCGGAAGCGTTGCTGCAGCGACTGCAGCAGTGTCTCCGGATCGTCGCCGAGCAGGATCGCGACCACGCCGGTCCCGCTGCTGGCCACCAGCACGCTGCCAAGGGAACTTTCGGCAAGCGCGAAGTGGATGACTTCGCCGCGCCCCCCTGCGCGCCATTGCTTGGGCGTCATGCCCAGCAACTTCGGTGCGTTCTCGTAGAAGCGTCCACTGGAACCGAAGCCAGCATCGTGGAAGGCGTCGGTGATGCGTTCCTGTTGTTCCAGCCCGGTGCGCAGGCGGTCAGCGCGCAGCGCGGCGGCGTACTGCTTGGGGGTCAGCCCGGTGGACTGCTTGAACAGGCGATGCAGGCGCGTCGGGCTGCAGCCAGCGATATCGGCCAGTTCCTGCAGCGAGGGTTCGTCGAGGCTGGCCTGCAGGTGCCGGCAGACCCGTTCGATGCGGTCATTGAGGGCGGTGGTGGCGGTACTGTCCATGGCCGGATTCTGGCACGTGCCGGTGCTGCGGAAACTCCGTTTCCTGCACCCGTCAGCAAGGTCCGGAAACGGAGTGTTGGCGGGCCGAAGGCACGGCATCGTGGCGGCCACTTCACCACCGGTACCACGATCATGCGCCTGAACAACAAGATCGCCCTCATCACCGGAGCCAGCGCCGGCATCGGCCGCGCCAGCGCGCTGCGCTTCGCCGCCGAAGGGGCAAAGCTGGTGCTCAATGCACGGCGGCTGGAACCGCTGCAGGCGCTGGCCGAACAGATCCGCGCCGCCGGTGGGGAAGTGGTGGTGCATGCTGCCGACGTGGCCGACCCAGGCACGGCGCAGGCGCTGGTCGATCTGGCCCAGCAGTCCTTCGGCGGCCTGGATGTCGCGCTCAACAATGCCGGCATGCTCGGCCCCGGTGTACCGGCCGCGGAGTTCCCGCTGGACGCCTGGCGCGAGGTGATGGCCACCAATCTGGATGCCGCTTTCCATGCCGCACGCGCACAGTTGCCGGCACTGATTGCGCGTGGCGGCGGCTCGCTGGTGTTCGTCGGGACCTTCGTCGGCCACACCGTGGGATTCCCGGGCATGGCAGCCTATGCGTCGAGCAAGGCCGGGCTGATCGGCCTGAGTCAGGTGATCGCTGCCGAATACGGTGCGCGCGGCGTGCGCAGCAACGTACTGCTGCCCGGTGGCACCGATACCGAAATGGGCCGGCAGGCCGCACCGACCGGCGATGCCCGCGACTTCGTGCGCTCGCTGCACGCACTCAAGCGCCTCGCCGAGCCGGAAGAGATCGCCAATGCCGCGTTGTTCCTGGCCAGCGATGAAAGCAGTTTCGTTACCGGCAGCGCGATGCGCGTGGAGGGTGGGGTGTCGATCACCCGTACCTGAGCGCGGTCACGTGCGTGGTGAGTAGCGAATACCGCTGCAGGCCATGAAGCCTTTCGGATCGAAACGGGCCCAGGCTTCGCCCCAGTCGAACCGGGCGCAGCCGCCGGCCAGTTTTCGCCCCAATGCCGTGGCCAAGGTGCGGCGCATGAAGGCGACTTCGGCATCGATGGTTGCCTGGGTTGGCCAGCCGTCTTCCAGTGTTGCACCGGGTAGATCGGCGCCCATCGCCAAGATGTCGAGCTGTTGCCCGTGGAAGCACAGGCTGATGCCAGCGGGCGCACCACCCAGGCTGAGCCGGTGCAGGCTGAGCCAGTGATAGCCGGTGCCGACATCGCGCTCGTCACGCACCAGCGCGGCAAAGGCGACACGCGCTTCATCCCGAGACAAGGTGGGGCCGATCAGCGTCGGCAGGTTGCCGAGCTGGATGCCGCCATCGGCAGGGTTGAGGATCATCGGTACGGCGTGCGCCGCGTGCAGGGGAGACAAGGGCATGGCGTACCCGGAAGGCATAATGCATTGGAAACTGGACGTGCCGCATGCCCGCGGCAACCCGTATGCATTGGTTGCCACATCGATGTCGGTCATGCTCTGCACCTCGTTCGCCATCAGGATCGTACATGCAACAGCTCCACGCCGCCGATGCGAGCAACATCGACTGGCCTTCACTGCAGGCGGCGTATGGCAGTGCTGGTGATGCCGGCGAGCTGATGGTCGCCCTGCAGAACGCGGAACACCAGGAGGACTGGGGGGAGCTGTGGTCACATCTGTGCCACCAGGGCACGGTGTACCCAGCGAGTCATGCGGCGCTGCCTGTGTTGCTGGGCATCGCCCTGCAGGACGCTCGTTTGGATGCGGATGACGCCCTGTTGCTGGCCGGAGCCATCGTGGCCGGTTCGGTGCCGGAGGATCCGGGATTGCACCCGCATTCGTCGACGATCGGGGCATTGATCGACGTGGTGGAGGCCCGGCTGACTCTGCCAGTGATCGACGCGGATGCACAGCTCTTCGCACGGCGCGCGTTGCGCCAGGCCTGGCTCGGGCTGAAGGGGGAAAAGGTGTGGTCCCTGCATCTGGACCGGTTGGAAGAAGGCGAATTGGTAGGCGAGTGCGATCGCTGTGGTGCTGACCTGTATGCCGAGTTCGACGAAGAAGCGCCCTATCTCTGCCATGAGGATCCGGTGCATGGGGCGCCCACGATCCGCACTCCGTTGCAGGCAGGATCGCCGCTGAACGCAGTAGAGCAGTGGTTGCTGCAGCAGGCCCTGCGCGACGGTGATCACCAGGCCGTGCGGCTGCTGGGATTAGCCTTTGGAGAAGCACCGTGCAGCGCGTGCGGCCGCATGTTCCCTGTGCGCAGCTGCGCGGGAGGCTGAGGAGGGCCGGCTGCACGCAGCGTTCGCGCCGGGCTGACCTGCGGATTACCCGGCAGCCTCTAGCGTGGAGCCAGGGCTGGCATGTGCCAGTGCAGGAGCGAGCGATGAGTGAGCGCGACAACGATCAGAGCGACCCGAAGCAGGGTGTGCAGGAAAGCCGTCAGGACCGGAAGCAGGATGACGTGGCGAAGCGCAGGCCAGCGCAGCGTGATGAACAGGTGCGTGATGCGCATTCGCGCAGCCCGCAGCGCAAGGACGGGGGCCTGGATCCGGCCTGAACCGTGGGCGCTGAAAAGAAAAAACCCGCAGATCACGGAGATCTACGGGTTCTTCTGAATGGTGGTGGAGCCAAGGAGGATCGAACTCCTGACCTCGTCATTGCGAACGACGCGCTCTCCCAGCTGAGCTATGGCCCCACGGCAGGGTTTCAGTGTAGCGCTGCCTGCCGGGCTTGCCAAGCGCCGGGCCGGGACGGCGGCGGCACAAGGCCTGCCACCGTCCTAATCCGGTTCAGTGTAGGGCCCGGCGCAGCAAGGCGCCCGCGCGCTGAACCGCTACGTCAGTGCTGGCACTGACCGTGCGCAGGTGGATGCAGGCGTGGATCATCCCGGGCAGGCGTTCCAGCGTGCAGTCGATACCTGCCGCCTGCAGCCGCCCTGCGTACTGCTCGGCCTCGTCGCGCAGCGGGTCGTGCTCGCAGCTGAGGATGGTGGCTGGTGCCAGCCCCTGCAGGTCGGTTGCGTGGGCGGGCGAGGCCAGCGCCGACGGTTGGGCCAGACCACCCAGATAGGCCTGCCAGCAGCGCTGCATCAGTTTAGCGCTGAGGTAATAGCCCGTGGCGTAGTCCCGATAGGAATCGCTGCCCATGCCAGCATCCAGCGCCGGGTACAGCAGCAGCTGGTGGCACGGTTGCGGCAGGCCCCGTTCGCGCAGCAGCAGGCAGCAGGCGGCGGCGAGATTGCCACCGGCGCTGTCGCCACCGATTGCCAGGCGCTGTGGGTCCAGGCCGAGGCGATCCGCATTGGCCTGCAACCACCGCCAAGCGTCGGCGACGTCATGTAGTGGAACCGGGAACGGGTGCTCCGGCGCCAGCCGGTAGCCGACCGCGGCGATCACGCAGCCGCTGGCATTGGCCAATGCCCGGCAGGGTCCGTCATAGACCGCCAGCGAGCACTGGAACCAGCCGCCACCGTGGGCGAACAGCAGAGCCGGTACCGGTCCATCGGGCAGCCCTTCCGGCGTGTAGAAACGCAGCTCCAACGCATGCCCGTCGCGCGCGATTACCGTGTGCTCGATCACGTGTGCGACGGCCTGTGGTGCTCCCTGCAACTGTGGCAGCGCGCTCTCGCTGATCACCCGCAGTTCGCGCAGGTCTTCCGGCAGCGCATGGGCGGCGACGGCGTCGACGAACTCCTGCAGCGCCGGTTCAAGCAGCATGGCGTGCCTCCAGCAGGAAGGGCAGCAACTGCGCCAGGAACGCCTGCGGTGCTTCTTCCATGATGAAGTGGCCGCAGCCCGGCACGATGCTGCCGCGTACATCGTCGGCATGTGGCTGCAGGGTCAGCATCGGCGCATCGCCGGTGGCGTGCTCGGCGCCGATGGCCAGTACCGGCATTGGCAGGCGGCGCTGCGCACGCTGCTTGTTCTGGCGGATCGTCTCCGGAATCGCGCGATACCAGGCGAAACCTGCGCGCAATGCGCCCGGACGGCTGTAGGCGGCAATGTAGGTGTCGGCGGCCACCGCATCGCGGCGGTACGACCAGCGATCGAACATGAATTCCAGGTAGGCGCGCTCGCGGCCACTGATCAGTGCCTCGGGCAGGTCGGCCACCTGGTTGAACATGAAGTGCCAGAGGAAGATGTTGTCGGCCGGTGCGGCAAAGATGCCCGGTTCCGGGGCCAGGCCGGGAATCACCGCTTCGGTGACGGCCAGCTGGCGCACCGCCTGCGGCTGGTCGCTGGCCAGCGCATAGGCGATCCACATGCCGATGTCATGCCCGACCACCTGATAACGGTCGTGGCCCAGCGCCTGCATGGTCTGGTGCAGGACGGCGGCGGCGCTGCCGGTGTCGTAGCCGTGGGCGGGGCGATCGGATTCGCCGATGCCCGGCGGATCCACGGCAATCGCTTCGAAGCCGGCCTCGGCCAGGGCGTGCAGTACGTGGCGCCAGGCGTACCAGGTCTGCGGCCAGCCGGGAATCAGCAGCACGGGTTCACCGTGGCCCGCGGACACGCAATGCACGCGCTGGCCATCGATGCGCAGGTAGTGGTGGCGCAGCGAAGCGTCGCCGGCAGCGCCAGCGGAAAGGGAAGTGGTCATGGGGGAGTGCTCCGTGGGGGCTCAGGCGATGCCGAGCATGTGCTGCATCTGCGCGGTGCTGATCGGTGCACCGGCGAAGTCGTCGAAGATCTTGTCGGTGACCGGAATGATGTGGTCGCGGATGAATGCAGCGCCTTCGCGTGCACCGGCTTCCTGGTCCTTCAGGCAGCACTCCCACTCCAGCGTCGCCCACCCCTGGTAGTCGTACTGGGCCAGCTTGGAGAAGATCGACTTGAAATCGACCTGGCCGTCGCCCAGCGAGCGGAAGCGACCGGCCCGTTCGGTCCAGTCGGCATAGCCGCCATAGATGCCCTGGCGGCCGCTGGGGCGGAACTCCGCATCCTTGACGTGGAACATGCGGATCAGCGGGTGATAGATGTCCAGGTACTCCAGGTAGTCCAGCTGCTGCAGGACGAAGTGGCTGGGATCGAACAGGATTCGGCAGCGCTCGTGCTGGCCGACGCGTTCGAAGAAGCGCTCGAAGCTGGTGCCGTCATGCAGGTCTTCGCTGGGATGGATCTCATAGCAGAGGTTGATGCCGTTGTCCTCGCAGGTATCGAGGATCGGCCGCCAGCGTCGTGCCAGTTCGTCGAACGCCGCGTCGATCAGGCCCGGCGGGCGCTGCGGGAACGGGAACAGGTACGGCCAAGCGAACGAGCCGGAGAAGGTGCCCATGTCCTGCAGGCCGAGCCGTCGCGAGGCACGGGCGGCCAGGTGCAGCTGCTGCTGCGCCCATTCGCTGCGCGCCCTCGGATTGCCGCGCAGTGCTTCCGGGGCGAAGCCATCGCAGAGTTCGTCGTAGGCCGGATGCACGGCCACCAGCTGGCCGAGGATGTGGGTGGTCAGTTCGCTGACCTGCAGGCCGTGCTCGGCCAGTGTGCCGCGGATGTCATCGCAGTAGTCCTGGCTGTCGGCAGCGGTGGCCAGGTCGAACAGGCGTGCATCCCAGGCAGGAATCTGCAGGGCCTTGAAGCCATGGCCGGCGGCCCACGCGGCAATGCTGGCAAGTGAGTTGAACGGGGCCTGGTCGCCGGCGAACTGCGCCAGGTGCAGGCTGGGGCCCTTGAGGGTCTGCATGTGTTGCTCCAATTGTTTGTCGATCAACAAAGAATAGGCGTGACCCTCGCGGCGGTCAACACCCGCGTTACACTGCGCGCCTCACTGGAGCAGGCAGGCAGATGGCAGGGCGACCGCGCGAATTCGACAGGGACCAGGCGTTGCGCAAGGCGATGCTGCTGTTCTGGCAGCACGGTTATGAAGGCACGTCGATGTCGGCACTGGTCGAGGCACTGGGCATCGCCTCTGCACGCATCTACGCCGCGTTCGGCAGCAAGGAGCAGTTGTTCCGCGAAGCCGTTGCGCTGTACGAGGACGGCGAGGGCGGCTTCGCGCCGCGCGCGCTGGAGCAGGCAACGCTGCGCGAGGCGATCGGGTCCATGCTGCGTGACGCCGTGTTGACCTACACCCGGCGTGGGCGGCCGCACGGTTGCCTGGTGGTGTCTTCGGCCAGCAGCGTCTCGCCCGATGGCGAGGGCGTCCGGGACTGGTTGGCCAGCCATCGTCGCCAGCGTACGGCGGCGATCATCGCGCGCCTGCAGCAGGCGCAGTCCGAAGGGCAGCTGGCCGGCGATGTGGCGGTGCAGGCACTGGGCGATCACTTCGCCACGGTGCTGCACGGCATCTCGGTGCAGGCCCGCGACGGCATCAGCCGCGAGCGACTGCTGGCGATGGTCGATATCGCGCTGACCCCGTTGCCCTGAGATCCGGGGTCAGATCCGTTTCCCCTTGGGAAACGGATCTGACCCCAGGCGGTGCTGGCTGACTGTGCCGAAACCGCTTGTTTCGCCGGGTTTGGGTGCTGCGCAACGAAATCGTAACAATTTGGGGGATAATGGCGGCTTGCGCAGTTGTCCTCCTTTTTGCCGCCCGGCTCGCGCAGGCCGCACGGACGCCTCCTCAGAGCATTTCATGCCCTCCCATTCCGATTCCCGCCGCCTGTCGGGTATGTCGTCTTCCTTCGTTTCCTTCCGCCGCCACCCGCTGGCCCTGGCCTGTGCTGGCCTGGCCCTGGTCGGCAGCTTCGGTGCCGCCGCGCAGGATAGCGCGCCGACCCCGACCGGCCTGGACACGATCACCGTGACCGCCGAACACCGCGAGCAGAACCTGCAGGAAGTGCCGGTCTCGGTCGGCGTGGTGCAGGGCGAGCGCATGCGCGACTTCACCGCCGGCGGCGACGACACCCTGCTGGCACTGTCCGGCCGCGTGCCGAGCCTGTATGCGGAAACCACCACCGGCCGCATCTTCCCGCGCTTCTACATCCGCGGCCTGGGCAACATCGATTTCTACCTGGGTGCCTCGCAGCCGGTGTCGATCATCCAGGACGACGTGGTGCTGGAACACGTGGTGCTGAAGTCCAACCCGGTCTATGACGTGGACCAGGTGGAAGTGCTGCGCGGCCCGCAGGGCTCGCTGTTCGGCCGCAACACCACCGCCGGCATCATCAAGTTCGATACCCTGAAGCCGACCCAGGACTACACCGGCCGCGTCAGCGCCAGCTATGCGACCTACAACAGCGTGTCGATCGACGGCGGCTTCGGCGGCCCGATCAACGACATCGCCTCGTTCCGCGTGTCGGCCCTGTACCAGCACCGCGACGACTACGTCGACAACACCTACAAGGGCCCGAGCGCCGACGGCACGGTCAGCCCGAAGAAGAACGCCATGGGCGGCTTCGATGACCGCAACGTGCGTGCGCAGCTGCTGCTGACCCCGAGCGACCAGTTCTCGATCCTGGCCTCGGCCCACGCCCGTGATTACGAGGGCACCTCGACCCTGTTCCTGCGCGGTGCGCTGACCAAGGGCTCGAACAAGACCGACGTGCCGCGCGACAAGGTCGCCTACGACGAAGCCGACAACAACCCGCAGGCCTACAAGACCTACGGTGGTTCGGTGAAGGCACGTTACGACTTCGGCGCGATCGACTTCACCTCGATCACCGCCTACGAAACCACCTCCGGCTACAGCCGCGGCGACACCGACGGCGGCGCTGCGGTGAACTTCCCGGTCAACGGGGTGCCGAACGGCTACGGCCAGTCGATGGGCCGCATCCGCGACCTGGACCAGTGGACCCAGGAGTTCCGCCTGGCCAGCCATGACGACAGCGCCCTGCAGTGGCAGGCCGGTGCGTTCTATTTCAACGGCAGCGACACCACCGACTTCTACCAGCGCGCGTGGTTCCTGCAGGGCGCGGCACGCAACCCGAACAACTGGGTGCGCCTGCGCAACAAGAACACCTCGTGGGCCGGTTTCGGCCAGATCAGCTACGCCTTCACCGACAAGTTCACCGTCACCGCCGGCCTGCGCCAGACCAAGGACGAGAAGCACACCCGTCTGCTGAAGACCGCTGATACCGCCGCCGGCGTGGTCACTTACAAGGGCCGCACCGACGTCAAGATGTCCGATACCACCCCGAGCTGGGATCTGAGCGCGATGTACCAGATCACGCCGGACGTGAGCGTCTACGCCAAGGTCGCACGCGGCTTCCGCGGCCCGACCATCCAGGGCCGTTCGGCGGTGTTCAATGCCGATTTCACCACCGCCGATTCCGAGACCATCCTGTCCTGGGAAGCGGGCGTGAAGAGCAGCCTGTGGGACAACCGCCTGCGCCTGAACGCCACCGCGTTCACCTACACCGTCAACGACATCCAGCTCAACGGCAACGATTCGGACGGCAACGGCGTGCTGTTCAACGCCGACAAGGCCAAGGCCTACGGTTTCGAAGCCGACATGGAGCTGCGCCCGATCCCGAACCTGACCCTGAGCGCCGGCCTGAGCCTGCTGCACAGCGAGATCAAGGACAAGCGCGTGTATGCGCAGGTCTGCGGCCTCAACGGCCAGGTGGTGTGCACGGTGAATGACCCGACCATCAAGGTCGGTGCCAACACCTTCGCCCAGATCGACGGCAACCCGCTGCCGAACGCGCCGAAGTACAACGTCAACCTGGCCGCCCGCTATGACTTCCCGGTCAGCGATGCCGGCACCATGTTCGTCTCCACCGACTGGAACAAGCAGGGCTACACCAGCTTCGTGCTGTACGACAGCAAGGAGTTCAATTCCAAGGGTGACTTCGAGGGTGGCCTGAAGATCGGCTACTCGGGCAACTACGGTGCCTACGAAGTGGCGCTGTTCGCGCGCAACATCACCAACGAGAAGAACCTCAAGGGTGTGATCGAGAACTACATGGCCGCGGTCTACAACGAGCCGCGCACCGTGGGTGTCTCGCTGAACATGAACTGGTAATGCGCTGTCGCGGTGGCGGGCCGTCCCGCCATCGCGCTGCTGGAATGAAAAGGGCGGCCCGGATTACCGGGCCGCCCTTTTCGTTGGTTCAGACCGCAGTGAGGTTGCTGTCCTGGCTGCGCTGGCCGAAGGTCAGGGCCCAGGTGGCGCTGTCCACCTGCTGGCGGTCCTGTTCCTGCTGCTTGCGTGCGCGGCTGGCACCGAACCAGCGACCCTCGCCGTTGATCAGCGGCGCCATGCGCACCACGTCCACATACTCCGGATCGATCTCGCTGGCACGCTGCAGCCAGGTCAGGGCGAGGAATGCATTGGCCGGGACGCCGTTGCCGACGTGGTAGATGTCGGCCAGGTAGCCTGATGCCCACAGCTTGTCGTCGTCGTCACCGCGCCACCACAGCGGAATCAATGCGCGCTCGACCGCTTCGCGTTTGTGCGCGTCATTCTGGCCATCCAGCGCCAGGCAGGCCAGGTTGCGGCAGGTCGGGCCCCACACCCGCTCGCCGGCCTCGGCCTCATCCAAGCAGCGCAGGTACAGCTCGCGCGCACGCGCTTCATTCTCCGCGCCGCCTGCGGCGACGAGGCGCACGGCCAGGTTGTAGGTGGCGATCAGGTCGCCGCCTTCCACCGCACGCTCCTGCCAGTAGGCGGCCTTTTCCGCATCGGCGAACTGCGGTTGGTCGCGGCCACCGAGGCGGCCCTTGTACAGGTCGCACAGCGCCGACATCGCACCAGCGTCACCGGTTTCAGCCATGCGCTGCAGCAGTGACAGGCCCGCGGCCTGCGAAACATCACAGAACAGGTTGGCGGCGAACGTCACCGCCGAGGTGTTGTCCTGCTGCGCAAGCTTCAACGCGCGCTGCAGCAGGATACTGGCGCGCGTCGGGTCGCTGGCCTGGCCGAGCAGGCCATGCTCGATGGCGGTGGCGGCCCAGAGCAGGCCGATCGCCGAATCGCCTTCGCGCGCGGCATAGTCCACCACCTGTGCGAACAGTGCTTCGGCACCGTCGACATGGGCGAACCAGGTGCAGGCCTCGAGGTTGCTGAGCCCCTCATGCAGGACCACATCGCGGTCCAGTGCCCATGCCTGCTGCAGATCTTCAAGCACGGCCTGCATGTGGTGCGGATCCCACTGCACGACATCTTCGATGTCTTCAACGCGGCCAAGCCGGTAGCGCAGCCCGGCACGCTGGGCCAGCACCTGCGCGCGCAGGTTGCGGTCCAGGTGCCAGTCGAGGATCTGCGCGTACGCGCGCTCGTGCGCGGCCACGGCGTCGGCATCCTCGCGGTGGGGCAGATCGCCCATCCAGTCCTGTTCCTTGTGCCAGCGCAGCGCGTTGCTCTGCGCCAGTTCCAGGCCACGGCACCAGCCACCCTCGATGAAGTTCTCCATCGCCTCATGGCTGCCGCCCCAGCGCGGGTACAGGAAGTACAGGGTGTCTTCCAGCGTGGCCAGATCGTCCGGGCGCTGCTCCAGCACCAGGCGCATCCAGTACGCCAGCGGTGCGTCGAAATCGTCCTGGCTGCGCTCGCGCAGCAACGGGGGCAGCGTATCCGGCAGCGTCTGCAACGGCGCACCGAAGCGCGACAGCAGCTGCAATGCCTGTGGCCAGGCTTGAGGGTAGTGCTCGGCCAGCGCGGCGTCATCGGATGCGGCGGGCTCCCCGGCCTGCAGCGCACGCAGCCAGTTCGGTTCGCGCAGGTAGCTGGTGATGCGCTTGATGCCATCCAGCGCCAACGCAGGTCGTGGCGACAGCGGAATCGCCTGCAGGTAGGCATGCACGGCATGATCGCGGGCCAGCTGCGCCGCCAGCCATTGGCTGTCTTCCACCAGCGCGGCCACATCGGCGCTGCGCAAGGCACCGGCCGCTTCTTCCCAGCAGGCACCGAGGCGCAGATGGGCGTAGTAGCTGTGGGGGGCGGCGGCGACCCACTGCTGTGCCTGCTGCAGGCGCTCATCCAGGGTCAGGGTGGGATCCTGCAGGTTGCGCAGGCGCCAGCGGATGCCGGGGAGTGGCCGTTCGCCGCCCAGCCAGGCTTGTTCGTGCGGCGCCAGCTGCGCGTCCAGTTCGGAGTAGCGCTTCGCCTGCAAGGCAGCGCGCGCCCCTGTGCGCCACACCAGGTCCTCGGCGGAGAGGCCGTCCTTCGCAACTCCATTTGTCATCTGATGCAATCCAACATTGGCGGGGACGCTATTGGACAGTCCCGCGCTCGCGTCGGCAAGCGTGGCAGATGCTCATTCTGTGTGTTGCGGGCGCCGGCGCAGTGCCGGCGCCCGCAGTGTCAGCGTGCCGGCAGCAGCGCCTGCAGGCGTGACTCCAGTTCCTGCTGGCGCCAGCCGGCCAGTGCGGCGGGCCATTGGCGACGTTCCAGATAGCTTTCCAGGTGCTTGCGCGAGGCAAGGATGCCATCCGGCAGTCCCAGCTCGCGGCTGCGTTCGGCCACGGCATCCTGCAGCTTCTTCAGCGCTTGCTTGTTGCTGTCGTTGGCCGGCAGCGCCAGCGGGGCGTCGGCCTCATCGGCCAGCGGCGTCTCCAGCGCCTGCCACACGGCGCCAGCGAGCTTGCGCGGTGCCTTCGGGAACTGCTCGAACAGCTGGCCCAGCGCGGCGGCATCGGCCGGTGGCGTGCGTGCCAGCGTGGCGGCCAGTTCGTTGTCCAGGATCCAGCTGCGTGGGCGGTCGCTGCTGCGCGCCTGCACATCGCGCCAGCGCAGCAGGCGCAACAGGCGATGCTGTGCGGCGGCGTCGAGGAACTGTGCCGAGCGCATCGACAGGTGTGGCCAGCGGTCCTCGTCATTGGCAACGCTGGCCAGCAGGCGCTCGCCGTCGTCATGCAGCCACTGCTGGCGACCCAGCGCCTGCAGCCTGGCATCGATGGCGTCGTGCAGTGCGAACAGGTGTTCGACGTCGTCGGCGGCGTACTGCAGCTGCGACTCCGACAGTGGTCGGCGCATCCAGTCCGAGCGGGTCTCACCCTTTGCCAGTGCGACGCCGGTGATTTCCGCCACCAGCTTCTGGTAGCCCATGCCACCGCCGATGCCGGCCAGCGAGGCGCCGATCTGGGTGTCGAACAGCGGCCGTGGCAGTACGCCGCAGGCCCACTTGAAGGCGACCAGGTCTTCGCTGGCGCTGTGCATCACCTTGATGATCGATTCATCGGCCAGCCACGGCGCCAGCGCCTCGGTCATGCCCGGAATCAGCGGGTCGATCAGCAGGATGTCCTGGCCGACCGCCATCTGCACCAGCGCCAGCTGCGGCCAGAAGGTGCGTTCACGGATGAATTCGGTGTCCAGGCCGATGCGGGTCGGGCGCTGCTGGAAGTACGCATCCAGCTCGGCGGGGGTGGTGATCCAGGTTGCCACGGGTCAGGGCCTACTACTCGGGTTTGCTCAGGCAGGGGAGAATAGCCTAACGTCGATCCGCGTCCGTGCCGAAGGAGGCTCTGCTTGCGTTTTCCGTTGTCGCCCGTGCTGTGCACCGCGCTGGCCGTCGCCCTGGCCGGCTGCACGCCGTCGCCGCCCGCGACGGCGGACCGGGCGGCCAGTGGGGCCACGCGGCAGGCCGAGGACGTCGAAACCGGCACCGATGCCAGCCCACAGGCCGGGCAGGGCAGCGTGACCATCGGCGGTGAGGATGCCGCCGAGGATGTGCAGCAGTGGACGCCCCCCAGGGTCGACCGGCAGGGCCGCAGCCTTGCCCAGTTGCGGCGTGCGGCCGAACAGGCCTTTGCCGACGGCCGGCTCTACGAGGATGCCGATGCCGCCATTCCGTTGTGGCTGGCCGTGCAGGAAGAGGACCCGGATGACCGCCAGGCCCGGCTGGGCCTGCAACGTGCCCGCCAGCGCCTGCAGCAGCAGGCCGACGCCCTGCTGGTGCGGCCGCTGAAGCAGCGTGAGGCGCTGGCCGAGGCCAGCCGCCAGGCGCTGGTGTTGCTGACGCTGGCGCCAAAGGACGAAAAGGTGCGTGCGCTGCAGGGACGGGTGGAGCTTGCCCAGCGTGTGGTGGCTTACAACCGCGCCGGCGAAGAGGACCTGCGCTCGGACCGGATCGGTGAAGACGGGGATGGGGCCATCGGCAACTTCCGTGAGGCACTGGCATTGGATGAGGACAACAGCCGCGCACGGCAGGGACTGGCCGCAGCCGAAAGCGGGCTGATCCGCCGTGCCGAGGACGCTGCACGCACGCGCGATTTCGCCAGCGCCGGCACCTGGTTGGCCGAAGCGAGCAAGGTGCGCGATTCGTCGCCGACCATCGCCGACGCGTTCGAGCGCATCGAGCAGATCCGTGCGGCGGCATTGCTGCAGCTGCGCGATGACGGTCTGCGTGACCTGGCCACGCCGCAGGGCCTGAAGCCGGCCCGCGAGAAGCTGGCCGAGGCATTGCGCATCGCGCTGCCGGGCGACGCGGTGGTGGGCCAGCTGCGGGAGCGCATCGACCTGGCTACCCATTACGGCAGCTTCCGCCCGGGGCAGGTGTTCAGCGATGCCATGCGCGATGGCGGGCGCGGGCCGCAGATGGTGGTGGTGCCACATGGCGGCTTCCAGATGGGTGCCGGTGATGCCGAACCGGGATCCAGTGATTCCGAGCGCCCTTCGCACTATGTGCGCTTCGATCGTGGCTTCGCGATGGCGATCACCGAGGTCACGGTCAGCGATTTCGAACGCTACGTGAAGGCATCCAATGCGCGCCCGCGCGCGACCCGGCGGGGCCATTCGGTGGTCTATGACGAGCGTAGCGGCAACTTCATCCGCCGCAGCGGCGTGGACTGGCGCTCGGACTACGACGGTGGCCGCGCGATGGCCAATTCGCCGGTGATGCACGTCAGCATCCGCGATGCCGAGAACTACGCAGCGTGGCTGTCCGAGCAGACCGGGCGCAGCTACCGGCTGCCCAGTGAGGCCGAATTCGAATATGCACTGCGCGCCGGCAGCAGCGGCCGCTATCCGTGGGGCGATGCCGGCACGCCGCCGCCTGGCAGCGGCAACTTCACTGGCAGCAAGGACGTTTCTCCTTCGGGCCGGCATTGGCACAACGCCTTCATCGGCTATGGCGATGGCTGGTGGGGGCCGGCTCCGGTAGGGAGTTTCCAGGCCAATGCCTTCGGCCTGCACGACATGGGTGGCAACCTCAGCGAGTGGGTGGCCGACTGCTGGCATGCCAGCTACCGGCGCGCGCCGTCTGACGGTGCCGCCTGGTTCAACCCGGGTTGCCGCGCACGGGTGATCCGCGGCGGCAACTGGGCCAATGCGCCGGAGCAGACCCGTGCCGCCTGGCGGCAGTCACAGGATTCGGACACCACCAACGCGCGCATCGGCTTCCGCCTGGTACGCGGCATCTGAGCGGCGCCGGGCTTCACCCGCTGCGGGCATCGGCGCACTAAGATTGCGCCGTGCCCGCCAGCCGGCGGGACCTGCCGGAAGACCGCCCGATGCGCAATGATCCCTTCTCCCGCTCGCCGCAAGGCCCGCAACGGCGCGGCCTGTTCGGCAACATCCGCTGGTGGGTGTTGCTGCTGGCTGCCGGCTACGCGGTGTTCTACTGGTTTTCCAACCGCACGGTCGATCCCTATACCGGCGAGAAGGTGATGATCGACAGCAGCCTGGACGCGCGCCAGGAGACGGCGCTGGGGTTGCAGGCCTACCAGCAGATCCTGTCGCAGGAACGGCCGATGGATCCGAACGCACCGATCGCGCGCGACGTGCGCGACATCGCCCAGCGGCTGATCGCCAAGGTCGACGTGGTGGAGACCGCGCTGGCACAGGAGCATGGCGTGCAGCCGGCGCACTTCGCGCGGGATTTCCAGTGGGAAGTGAATGTGATCCCGTCCGAGCAGGCCAATGCGTTCTGCCTCCCGGGCGGCAAGATGGCCGTTTACACCGGGCTGGTGCCGGTGGCGCGTACGCGCGATGCGATGGCGGTGGTGATGGGCCACGAGATCGCCCATGCACTGCTGCGCCATGGTGCACAGCGCATGGCCCAGCAGAAGCTGACCCAGATCGGGCAGATGGCCGGCGCCGCCAGCGGCATGGATGCACAGCAGCAACAGATGATGATGTCGGCGATGGGCTATGGTTACTTGTTGCCGTATGCGCGCAGCCACGAGACGCAGGCGGATGAAGTGGGGCTGATGCTGGCCGCGGCAGCGTGCTTCGATCCACGCGAGGCGGTACCGCTGTGGCAGCGCATGGGCCAGGCCAGCGGTGGCCAGTCACCGCCGGAGTTCGCCTCGACCCATCCGAATCCGGGTACCCGTATCCAGAACCTGCAGGCACTGATGCCGAAGGCGCTCGAGTACCGGCAGAAATTCTGCGAGCAGGCAAAGTAGGGGGGCGGCAGGGCTTGCAGCCCTGCACCGGCGGTAGTGCCGGCCGCTGGCCGGCAGCAGCAACAGCAACAGCGTGCATTCCGTGGGATGGCGGGGTGGGTCCGGTTGCGGGAGACGCCGTAAACCCGTCCATGGGGGCTTGGCCGCGGCATCCATGCCGCGGACACTCCCGCAACCGGGCCCACCCCGCCTTCGACAGATTCTCGCGACCTGTCGGAATGGCTTGGGGTCAGATCCGTTTTCCTAAGGAAAACGGATCTGACCCCGAATTGATTCGATATCTGACAGCTTTCATCCACGCATGCGTGGATCTACCGTGTCGACCAAGGTCGACACCTACCAACAGCCTCCGGAATCTGTCAGAGGCGGGGCGGTGTGGTTGTGCAGGACCGTTGGCGCCATGGATGGCGCCATCGAGCCCCCATGGATGGGTTTACGGCGTGTCCTGCACAGCCACACCGCCCCGCCATCCCACGGAATACCAGCTTTGGCTGTTGCTTCGGCTGTTGCTGTTGCTTGAACGCTTCGGCAGGTGCAGGGCGCAGCCCTGCCGAACAACTCTTTACTTGACCTGCACGTCGATCACGCCGTTGCCAACGCGGGCCTGCAGTGCATCACCGGGCTGTACCTGGTCGATCTGGCGTACCAGCGAGCCATCGTCACTGCGGGTCAGGATGCTGTAGCCACGCGCCACGGTCGCCAGCGGGCTGACCGCTTCCAGCGAACGCGCCAGTCCGTGCAGGCGCAGGGCATCGCGCTCCAGCAGACGCTGCATGGCCACCTGCGGCCGCCCGCGCAGGGCAGCCAGGCGGCGCTGCATCGCGTCGAGCTGGCGTTGCGGATGGTGCCCGCGCAGCACCGCCGCCGCATGGCGCAGGCGCGCGGCGCGGCGCTCCTGCTGCTGGTTGAACGCGGCATGCAGGCGCCGGCCCAGATCGAGCTGGCGGCGGCGCAGCAGGTCCAGCCGCGCCTGCGGGCTCTGTGCGTTCAGGCGCAGCAGGGCACGATCGGCGCGCTGCATCACCTGCTGCATCGCATGCCGTTGCAGCTGCACCATGCGCGCCGCAGTCCGGCGCAGGCGCAACGCCAGTTCGCGCTGGTCCGGTACCAGCAGTTCGGCCGCCACCGAAGGCGTCGGTGCGCGCAGGTCGGCGGCGAAGTCGCTGAGGCTGAAGTCGGTTTCGTGGCCGACCGCCGAGACCACCGGCGTGTTGCTGGCGGCGATGGCGCGGGCCAGCGCTTCATCGTTGAACGCCCACAGGTCTTCCAGTGAACCGCCACCGCGGGTCAGCAGGATCACGTCGTAGCGGCCACTGGCGTCGGCGGCCTGCAGCAGGCGGGTAATCTGTGCAGCGGCGCTGCTGCCCTGCACCAGGGTCGGCAGCAGGTCCACTTCCAGCAGCGGGAAACGGCGCTCAAGCACGCTCAGTACGTCGCGCACGGCGGCGCCGGTCGGCGAGGTGATCACTGCCAGGCGCTGCACGTGTGCGGGCATCGGCCGCTTGCGTGCCGCGTCGAACAGGCCCTCGGCCTCCAGGCGTGCCTTCAGCTCCTCGAAGGCGCGGCGCAGCGCGCCTTCGCCGGCTTCTTCCATGTGGTCCAGCACCATCTGGTACTCGCCACGGGCGTCGTACAGGGTCACCTTGCCGCGCACCAGCACGCGCATGCCTTCGCGCGGCACGAACTTCAGGTACTGCGCCTTCATCCGGAACATCGCTGCGCGCAGCTGCGCACGTGCGTCCTTCAGGGTGAAATACAGGTGCCCGGAGGAAGGGCGCGCCACGCTGCCCAGCTCGGCCTCGACCCAGATCGCCGGGAAGCTGCCTTCCAGCAGGTCGCGGGCCAGGGTGTTGAGCTGGCTGGGGGTGAGGATGTCGTTGTTGCGTGGCTGCATGGGAACGGCGTGCTGCGGGCGGAACGGGGGCTCAGGATCGCACGTCAGCGCACCGCGTGCTGGCCCAGCGCCCACTGCACGTGTTCACGCACCAACGGCGAGGGATCATCGACGCGGGTATGCAGCGCGGCCAGCGTCTCTGCCGTGGTCGGCGCGTTGCCCAGCGCCACCGCGATGTTGCGCAGCCAGCGTTCATGGCCGCTGCGCCGGATCGGGCTGCCTTCGGTACGGCGCAGGAACTCGGTTTCATCCCAGGCGAACAACTGGTCCAGGCGCGCGGCATCGAGATTGTTGCGCGCGCGGAAATCGGCTTCGTCGGTGCGCTTGGCGAATTTGTTCCAGGGGCAGACCAGCTGGCAGTCGTCGCAGCCGTAGATGCGGTTGCCCATCAGCGGCCGCATGTCTTCGGGAATGGGACCGTCGTGCTCGATGGTCAGGTAGGAAATGCAGCGCCGCGCGTCCAGCCGCTGCGGTCCGATGATGGCCTGGGTGGGGCAGACATCGATGCAGCGCGTGCAGGTACCGCAGTGGGCAGTGGCCGGCGCGTCGATCGGCAGGGGGATGTCGATATAGATCTCGCCGATGAAGAACCAGGAACCGCCGTGACGGTCGATCAGGCAGGTGTGCTTGCCGATCCAGCCGAGCCCGGCGTTGCGCGCCAGTGCGCGTTCCAGCACCGGTGCCGAATCGACGAAAACGCGGTAGCCCAGCGGCGCCACCTCATCGTTGATCTGCATGGCGAGCTTCTGCAGGCGGTTGCGCATCAGCTTGTGGTAGTCGCGGCCCAGCGCGTAACGGGCCACGTAGGCACGGCCGGGATCGGCCAAGGTCGCCCAGGCTTCGGTGTCGTCCTTGTGGCTGTAGTCCATGCCCACCGAGATCACCCGCACGGTGCCGGGCAGCAGCTCGGCCGGCCGCGCACGCAGCGTGCCGTGGCGCGCCATCCAGTCCATCGTGCCGTACAGGCCCTGGCCCAGCCAGTCGGCCAGATGCGCCTCATCCTCGCCCAGCTCGATGCCGGCGATGCCGCAGCGCTGGAAGCCATGCGCACGGGCCAGTTCGCGGATGCGCTGCACGGCCTGGGCCGGATCGACGGGGGCGGGGACGGGGGACATGCGCACCAGTATAAAATCCCTGCATGCCCGATCTTTCCCTTCTGTTCGACACCGCAGCAGCGCGCGCGCTCGATGCACGCGCATCGGCGCTGGCCGGTGATGGTGGCTGGAGCCTGATGGCCCAGGCCGGTCTGGCCGGCTGGCAGTGCCTCCTGCAGCAGTGGCCGGAAGCCCTCCAGCTATGCGTGCTGGCCGGTGCCGGCAACAACGGCGGCGACGGTTACGTGCTGGCCCGCCATGCCGTGCGGTCAGGGCGGCAGGTACAGGTGGTCACGCTGCCCGGCACGGCGCCCTCCACGGCGCTGGCGGCGCAGGCTGCAGCGGAATTTGCCGCGGCAGGCGGCTGCATCGTTGCGTTCGACGGTCAGTTGCCGGCTGCCGAGGTCTATGTAGACGCACTGTTCGGGCTTGGCCTGGACCGGGCGCCAGCCGGCATGGCCCAGTCGCTGATCGAGGCCCTCAATGCGGCGCAACGGCCGGTGCTGGCGATGGATGTGCCGAGTGGCGTTGATGCCGACAGCGGTTGTGTGCCCGGCGTGGCGGTGAAGGCCACTGTCACGTTGCAGTTCATCGCGTGTCACCGCGGCCTGTACACCGGTGATGCCCTGGAACAGGTGGGCCAGCGTCGGCTGGCGCCACTTGAACTGCCTGATCAGGCCTGGGACGGTGTCCACGCCAGCGCGCAGCGCTGGACGGGCGACCGCTTGCCGGTGCTGCTGCCACCGCGACGCGCCAATACCCACAAGGGAGAATCGGGCCACGTTCTCTGCATCGGTGGAAACCACGGCAGTGGCGGCGCGGTCGTGATGGCTGCCGAGGCGGCGCTGCGTGCTGGCGCGGGCCTGCTCAGCGTTGGCACCCGTCGCGATCACGTCGGCCCCTTGCTGGCGCGCCTGCCCGAGGCCATGGCCCACGCGCTGGAAGATGGTGACGCGCTGCCGGCGCTGCTGGACAGGGCCGGAGTGGTGGCGATCGGCCCCGGGCTGGGCCAGGACGAGTGGGCGCGCGCACTCTTTGCACGGGTGCTGGCGTGTGACAAGCCGCTGGTGGTTGATGCCGATGCACTGAATCTGCTGGCGAAGGATCCGCGCGCACTGCCGCACGCGATCCTCACGCCACACCCGGGCGAGGCCGCGCGCCTGCTCGGGTGCAGCACCGCTGACCTCCAGGCTGATCGCTATGGCAGTGCACAGGCATTGGCCGAGCGCTTCCACGCCGTGGTGGTGCTGAAGGGCGCGGGCAGCATCGTGGCGGCACCCGCGCAGACGCCACGGCTGATTGCTGCGGGCAATCCCGGCATGGCCGTGGGGGGCATGGGCGACCTGCTCACCGGCATCATCGCCAGCCTGCGTGCGCAGGGCCTGACCGCCTTCGACGCCGCTGCGGCTGGCGCGTTGCTGCACGCGCTCGCCGGCGATGCTGCGGTCGCCGACGGCGCGCGTGGCCTGCTTCCCACTGACCTGCTGGCGCCGCTGCGGCGACTGGCCAACCCGGACCTCTCTCCATGACCGACTTCTTTCTTGCCGACAGCGATGCCACCGAACAGCTCGGGCAGTGGCTGGCCGCCACCCGACCACCGCAGGCGCTGGTCGAACTGCGCGGCGACCTGGGCGCCGGCAAGTCCACCACGGCCCGCGCGCTGCTGCGCGCGCTGGGCGTGCAGGGCGCGATCCGCAGCCCGACCTATACCCTGGTCGAGCGCTACCCACTGGCCAGCGGTGGCGAGGCGTGGCATCTGGACCTGTACCGGATCGGCCAGGCCGGCGAGCTCGATTTTCTCGGGCTGGACGAGGGCAGCGCGGTGTTGTGGCTGGTCGAATGGCCGGAACGCGGCGCTGGCGCGCTGCCGCCGACCGACCTGGTGGTGGCGCTGGAGATCGAGGGGCAGGGGCGTCGCGCCCGTCTCACTGGGGCCAGCGACATCGGACATGAATGGCTGGAACGGCTCCCCCAAGGGGGCGACTTGCAGGCCATTTCTGTCGGCTGACGAGAACAAACACCGGCAGGTTACGGATTATTAAGGAAAAAGGTGTTGCATTCCGTTCAGCGCGGTGATTGAATCCTGAGCCATGCGCCCGGGGAACCGTCTCATTGCCATCTGTGCCGCCGTCGGACTGGGTCTGGCGAGCGTCAGTGCGTGGGCCGGCGAAGTCCGCCAGGTCCTGCTGAATACCGGCGCTACCGGCACCCGTGCCGAGATCTCGCTGGTCGGCAGTGGCGGTTACAAGACCCTGTCGTTGGCCGGTCCGAACCGCCTGGTGGTCGATTTCCCGGATTCCAGCGCCATACGCAACCTGAAGATGCCGGCCGCGCAGGGCGTGGTCACGGCGGTGCGTACCGGACAGCCGGTGCCGGGCACTTTCCGTGTCGTTTTCGACCTCGCTGAATCGGTGGCGCCGTTCCGCCCGCAGATGCAGCGCGAGGGCAATGAATCCAAGCTGGTGATCGAATGGCCGGGCGATGGTCCTGCCGTGGCCGCCAGTCGTCCTGCGGCGACGCCGGCGGTACAGCCGCAGGTCCCTGCCAGCACGCCCGCACCGACGCCGGCCGAGAGCGCGCAGTCGCGCAACGACGCCGCGCGCGCCACCGCACTGTTGACCGCGCAGGTACAGCAGCAGGCCAGCGCCGCCGCTGCCACACCGGCCACGCCGACCCCGGCGCCGTCCACCGCTCCAGCCCAGGTCGCGGCAGCGGGTACGGCTGCCAGCAGCACGCCGTCCGCATCGCCGGCTGCGATCCTTGCCGGCCAGCGTACCGCCGCCGTGGTAACCACGCCGCCGGCCACTGCGCCTGCGCCGGTTCCGACGACGGTGGTGCCACCGCGTCCGGCCATGCCCAGCGATGCCTCGCGCATCCGCATGCAGGCCGGCATGCGCCACCTGGTGGTGGCCATCGATCCAGGCCACGGCGGCCAGGACCCTGGTGCGATCGGCCCGACCGGCAAGCGCGAGAAGGATGTGACCCTGGCCGTGGCGCGTGAGCTGGCCCGCCAGGTCAACGCGACGCCGGGCCTGAAGGCTTACCTGACCCGCGACAGCGATGTGTTCATCCCGCTGCCGATGCGTGCGCAGAAGGCGCGTGCGAACAAGGCCGACATCTTCATTTCGATCCATGCCGACGCGGCGGAAAACCGTTCGGCCACCGGTTCGTCGGTGTACGTGCTGTCGACCAAGGGCGCCTCTTCGCAGCGCGCCCGCTGGCTGGCGGACAAGGAAAACGCGGCCGACCTGGTCGGTGGCGTGCGCCTGCAGCAGACCGAAGGCACGCTCGCCAACGTGCTGCTGGACCTGGCCCAGAGCGGCTACATGAAGGCGTCCGAGGACGCGGCCGGCCATGTGCTGGGCGGCCTGAAGCGGATCGGCAACAACCACAAGCCGAACATCGAGCGCGCCAACTTCGCAGTGCTGCGCACCTCGGACATGCCGGCGATGCTGGTGGAGACCGCGTTCATCTCCAATCCGGATGAAGAGCGCCGCCTGATCGATCCGGCCTACCAGCGCAAAATCGCCGGGGCCGTGCTGGATGGTGTGCACACCTTCTTCAGCCGCCAGCCGCCCCCGGGCACGCTGTACGCGGCCCGCGCCCAGGCCGAGATCGACGCAGCCGGCACCATGGCCGGCGGCAGCAAGTAACCCGCCGAAGGCGGGTTACTGCTTTCTGTAGAGTCGAGCGGCGCTCGACTGGGCCTTCCCGGTAGCCCGTCAGTCGAGCATGGCTCGACTCTACCCTCGGCCGCTCAGTTATCATCCCCGCATGACGTCTGCTACCCATCCGCGCCCGATCCGGCCGTTGCCGGAGATCCTCATCAACCAGATCGCCGCAGGTGAAGTGGTCGAACGTCCTGCGTCGGTGGTCAAGGAACTGGTCGAGAACGCGATCGACGCCGGCGCCAGCCGCGTCGATATCGACCTTGAGGAGGGCGGTGTCCGCCTGATCCGCATCCGTGACAACGGCAGTGGCATCGCACCGGAACAGTTGCCACTGGCGGTCTCACGCCACGCCACCAGCAAGATCGCCGATCTGGACGATCTTGAATCGGTGGCCACGCTCGGCTTCCGTGGTGAGGCGCTGCCGTCGATCGCGTCGGTCAGCCGCTTCACCCTGTCCTCGCGCCGCGCGCACGACGAGCACGGTTCGGCGCTGCAGATCGAAGGCGGCAAGATCGGCGAGGTGACCCCGCGCGCGCATGCGCCGGGTACCACGGTGGAAGTGCGCGAGCTGTTCTACAACGTGCCGGCGCGGCGCAAGTTCCTGCGCGCCGAGCGTACCGAACTGGGCCATATCGAAGAGTGGCTGCGTTCGCTGGCGCTGGCACGGCCGGATGTCGAGCTGCGCGTATCGCACAACGGCAAGGCCTCGCGCCGCTACAAGCCGGGCGATCTGTACTCCGATGCGCGCCTTGCCGAAACGCTGGGCGAGGATTTCGCCAACCAGGCCGTGCGCGTGGACCACAGCGGTGCCGGCCTGCGCCTGCATGGCTGGATCGCGCAGCCGCATTATTCGCGTGCCAGCGCGGACCAGCAGTACCTGTACGTCAATGGACGTTCGGTGCGTGACCGCAGCGTTGCACACGCAGTGAAGATGGCCTACGGCGATGTGCTGTACCACGGCCGCCAGCCGGCCTATGTACTGTTCCTCGAACTGGACCCGACCCGCGTCGACGTCAACGTGCATCCGGCCAAGCACGAGGTGCGCTTCCGTGATTCGCGGCTGGTCCATGATTTCGTCTACCGCACGCTGAAGGATGCGCTGGCTGATACCCGTGCCGGCATGTCGGCGCAGGAGATCGGTGCTGGCCCCGCGCATCCGGTCGATGCGGCCATGGCTCCGATGGCATCGAGCGCGGGCGCCTCTGGTTTCGGGCTGGTGCGCGGTCCGGCACCCGGTGCCGGCTCGGGCGGGGGCGGTGGATTCTCCGGGTGGCGACCGCAGCAGCCACTGGGCCTGCAGGTGGCCGATGCACCGGCGGCCTATGCCGCGCTGTATGCCACGCCGGCCGGTGCCGAGCGTGCAGCGGCACTGCCACCGATGCCCACCGAGAATGGGCTGCCGGTCACCAGTGCCGACGCAGGCGTACCGCCGCTGGGCTACGCCATCGCGCAGCTGCACGGCATCTACATCCTGGCCGAGAATGCAGAAGGCCTGATCGTGGTCGACATGCATGCGGCGCACGAGCGCATCGGCTACGAGCGCCTGAAGAACGCACACGATGGCATCGGCCTGCAGTCGCAGCCGTTGCTGGTGCCGATCACGCTGGCGGTCGGCGAGCGCGAAGCGGATACCGCTGAAAGCGAAGCCGAAACGCTGGCCGCACTCGGCTTCGAGGTGACCCGTGCCGGCCCGGGATCGCTGCATGTGCGCAGCATTCCAGCGCTGCTGGCGCATGCCGAACCGGAAGGGCTGCTGCGCGACGTGCTGACCGACCTGCGCGAACACGGCCAGAGCCGGCGCGTGGCCAGTGCTCGCGATGAGCTGCTGTCGACCATGGCCTGCCATGGCGCGGTGCGCGCCAACCGGCGGCTGACCGTGCCGGAAATGAACGCGCTGCTGCGCGACATGGAAATCACCGAGCGGTCCGGCCAGTGCAACCACGGCCGGCCGACCTGGGCCCGTTTTTCGCTGGCGGAGATCGACCGCTGGTTCCTGCGCGGACGTTGAGGGGAGCATCGATGCGTTATCGGGGAATGGCGGGCCTGCTGGCCGCCGTGGTGTTGGCCGCCTGCAACCCGGCAACACCGCCGGCGCCGACGGCCGCTGAAGATCCTGCCTACGCGGCCGGGCAGCAGCAATGGCGTGTAGCGCGCTACCAGGACCTGACCCGGCCGGATGGCTGGACGGCGCTGGTCGGCCTGCACTGGCTGCAGAACAAATCGCACTTCGTCGGCAGCGGCGCGACCAATGGCATCCGCCTCGCGGTTGGGCCGGACAAGCTGGGCCTGCTGCGCCGCGAAGGGACGCAGTGGTGGTTTACACCTGAGGCCGGCGTTGACGTCAGCCACGACGGGCAACCGGTACGCGGCCGCATCCGTGTCGACACCGACAAGGATCCGCAGCCGACGCTGCTCGCATTCGATGGCGGCAAGGGCCAGCTGAGCATCATCCGCCGTGGTCCGCGTGATGCGCTGCGGGTCAAGCATGCCGATGCGCCGGCACGTCGCGATTTCGGTAGCCTGGAGTACTGGCCGGGTGGTCCGGACTGGCAGGTGCAGGCGCGCTTCATCGCGCACCCGCCGGGCAAGACCCTGCCCATCGTCGACATCACCGGCCTGACCACCGAAATGCCCAATGCCGGCGCGGTCGAGTTCCAGCGTGATGGCCGCAGCTGGCGGCTGGAGGCGATCGGTGCGCCGGGGCAGCCGCTGTTCCTGATCTTTGCCGATCGCACCAGTGGCCGCGGCAGCTATCCGGCCGGTCGCTATCTGGATACCGATGCACCCGCTGCCGATGGCACCGTGCGCATCGATTTCAACCATGCCTACAACCCGCCGTGTGCATTCACCGCCTATGCGACCTGTCCGCTGGCGCCACCGGAAAACCGGTTGGACCTGCGCGTGGAAGCGGGCGAGAAGGCCTACCACCTGCCTGAAGGAGAAGGCTGATATGCCGATCAGATCCCTGTTGCGTGCCACCGTTCTGTTGGCGGCCTGTGCGCTGGCACCGCTGGTTGCGGCGCGTACCGTGCAAGCCGATACCACTGGCGCAGTGGCGGCCAAGCCGCCGGTGCCGTTGCTGTGGAAGGTGACCGGTCCTGGTGACGCGCGCGTGTATCTGCTGGGTTCGTTCCACCTGCTGAAGCCGCAGGACTACCCACTGTCGCCCGATGTCGAACAGGCGTTCGAAGCCTCGCAGCGGGTCGTGTTCGAACTGTCGCCGGAAGACATGCAGTCGCCACAGCTGGCCAGCCGCATGGTGCAGGCCGCGGTCCGCACCGATGGCAGCGAGCTCAAGCGCGATCTCGATGCTGCGACCTGGCAGAAGCTGCAGGTGTTCGCCACCGAAAACAAGCTGCCGCTGGCGCAGATGCAGGGGATGAAGCCGTGGTTTGTCGGCCTGAGCATTTCGGTCGGTCAGATGCAGAAGCTGGGCCTGGACCCGGCACTGGGCCTGGACCGTCACTTCATGGAGCGTGCGCAGAAGACCGGGCGCAAGACCGCGGGACTGGAAGACATCGACACCCAGATCGGCATGCTTGACGGAATGACGCTGCAGGAACAGCGGCAGATGCTGGCCGAAGCGCTGGACCAGGCCGGCAAGGCCGACGAGCAGGCACGCCAGCTGCACGACGCCTGGCGCCGCGGTGACGAGCGCGTGCTGTGGACCCGGATGGCGGCGGAAATGCGCCAGCAGTATCCGCAGCTGTATCAGCGCATCAACACCGGCCGCAATGACGCCTGGGTGCCGAAACTGCTGCCGTACCTGCAGGCCGGGCAGGGCGGTACGCTGGTGGTGGTCGGCACGCTGCACCTGCTGGGCAGTGATGGCGTGGTCGAGAAGCTGAAGGCGAAGGGCTACAAGGTCGAGCGCGTATGCACGGGGTGCAAGGCGAAACGCTGACATACGGTTGGCGCGATGCCAAACAAAACGGCGCGCCAGTGGCGCGCCGTTTTCGTATCAGCCGTTGCAGCAGCTCAGCGGCGGGTCTTGCCGCCGGTGCCGGTGCCCGGTTCGTTCGGCTTGTTTCCGGTACCTGCGCCGGTTCCGGTTCCGGTGCCGCCTGGACGCGGGCCACCGAAGCCAGTGCCCATGTTGCGCTGGAATTCCTGCCACAGCTCCAGGTTGCGCTCGGTCAGCTGGTTCATCATCGCCCACGGGGTCTGGCCCAGCAGGTTGCCCATCTGCTGGCGGAACTGCTGCTGCTGGTCGAGGAAGACCTGCATGCTGCGCTCCAGGTAATTGCCCATGAAGCCCTGCAGGGAGTCGCCGTAGAAGCGGATCAGCTGGCTCAGCAGCTGGGTGGACAGCATCGGTTCGCCGTCCTGTTCCTGGTCGGCGATGATCTGCAGCAGGACCGATCGCGTGAGGTCGTCGCCGCTCTTGGCGTCGCGGACTTCGAAGTCTTCACCGTCCAGGATCAGCTGGCGCACGTCCTCGATGGTGATGTAGCTGGAGATCTCGGTGTCGTAGAGACGGCGGTTCGGATACTTCTTGATGATGCGGGTCGCAGCCATGAAGCGGTACTCGTCACAGTAGACGCGCAGCATGGCGCAGTGCAGCAGCCGTTGCAACCGCCTCAGCCCCCGCCAGGCTTGGCTTTCGGCGGCGATCATGTTGCGCAACAAGGGGTTGCGTGTTGCGCAGCATGACCATCGGCAGGGGCCGGCGGCGTTCGCCGCGAGGGCCCGCTGCGCGGCTTACCAACCCATATGGTGGCCGCCGTTGATGTCCAGGTTGCTGCCGGTGATCCACGAGGCTTCGTCGGCGACCAGGAACGAGACGCCGTACGCGATTTCCTCCGGCTTGCCGAGGCGTCCGGTGGGGATGTCGGCGATGATCTTGGCACGCACCTCCTCCGGCACCGCCATCACCATGTCGGTAGCGACGTAGCCGGGCGAAATGGTGTTGACGGTGATGCCGAAGCCGGCGTTCTCGCGGGCCAGCGAGATGGTGAAGCCGTGCATGCCGGCCTTGGCCGCCGCGTAGTTGGCCTGGCCGTACTGGCCTTTCAGTCCGTTGATCGAGCTGATCTGGATGACCCGGCCCCAGCCGCGGCGGCGCATGCCCTCGATGACCGGACGGGTGACGTTGAACACCGAATTGAGGTTGGTGTTGATCACATCGTGCCACTGGTCCGCGCGCATGCGGTGGAAGGTGGTGTCGCGGGTGATGCCGGCGTTGTTGACCAGGATCTCGACCGGGCCCAGTTCGGCCTCGACCGCGCGCACCAGCGCTTCGGCGCTGTCCGGATCGGAGACATCGCCCGGGAAGATCGACACGCTGTAGCCGCGTTCGGTCATCGCCTGCTGCCAGGCGTGGGCCTTGGCCTCGTCGCGGTAGTTGGTGGCGACCCGGTGGCCCTGGTCGGCCAGGCGTTGGCAGATGGCGGTACCGATGCCGCCGGTTCCGCCGGTGACCAGTGCGACGCGAGATGTCATGGAGTGCTGTCCGGGTATCAGGTGGGGGAAGGGGGATTCTGCAACATCGGCGCGGAAAGTGCGCCGGCGGGCAACAGGATATCGGCACGCGGCAGCCGCGCCGGGTCGAAGGCCTGTCGAGCGGCGGCCAGCAGCGCGTCCAGATCGCGTGCCTGCGCCAGCGCCTCAGGGGCTTGGCCGAGCAGCTGCCAGAGCTGGCGAAGCACCGGCAGCGGGCGTGCGCTGTCCACCGGCAGCGCCGCCAGTGACTTGGACAGTTTGTGGCCCGGCGCATCCAGCAGCAGCGGCAGGTGCCAGTAGCGCGGCACCGCCAGGCCCAATGCCTGCTGCAGCAGGATCTGCCGTGCCGTGGAGTCGAGCAGGTCGGCACCGCGCACCACTTCGGTCACCCCCTGCGCGGCGTCATCGACCACCACCGCCAGCTGGTAGGCCCAGCAGCCGTCCGCACGGCGCAGCACGAAGTCACCGACCTCGGCATGCACGTCCTGCTGCTGCGGGCCGCGCAGGCCATCGTCGAAGCGCACGATGCTGCCCGCTGGCACGCGGAAGCGGACGGCAGGGTCCGGTCGTGATTGCCGTGCGACGCAGCGATGATGGATGCCGCCACTGGCGGCCAGTTCGCTGCGACTGCAGTGGCAGACAAAGGCCTGGTCGCTGGCCAGCAACACATCCAGCGCGGCCTGGTAGGCCTCGCCACGCGTGCTCTGCCAGAGTACCGGGCCATCGTGGACCAGGCCGAACGCCGACAGTGCCTGGAGTTGCGCATCCGCTGCACCGGGCACGGTGCGCGGCGGGTCGACGTCTTCGACGCGCAGGCGCCACAGGCCGCCGTGATGGCGGGCGAGCAGCCAGCTGCCGAAGGCGGCGAGCAGGGATCCGGGGTGGAGCTGGCCGGTCGGCGAGGGCGCGAAACGGCCGGTGGGAATAGGGGAGGTCATGCTGGCTGAATCGTCGGTCAGGTTGGCGCTTGAATTCAAGCTGACCGCACCGCAAATTGATCGATATCGACCCCTTCCGAGCCGGAATTTCCCATGTTCACCCGTATTGCCCTCTTTCTAGCGACCAACCTTGCGGTGCTGATCCTGGCCAGCATCGTGATGTCCCTCCTGGGCGTGGACTCGCGCTCGATGAGCGGCCTGCTGGTCATGGCCGGCATCTTCGGCTTCGGTGGTTCCTTCATCTCGCTGTTGCTGTCCAAGTGGATGGCCAAGCGCTCCACCGGCGCGGTGGTGATCACCGAGCCGCGCAACCAGACCGAGCGCTGGCTGCTGGCTACTGTCGAGCGCCAGGCCAAGGCGGCCGGTATCGGCATGCCCGAAGTGGCCGTGTATGAAGGCCCGGAGATCAATGCCTTCGCCACCGGCGCCAACCGCAACAATGCGCTGGTCGCGGTGTCCACCGGCCTGCTGCACAACATGAGCGAAGACGAGGCCGAAGCGGTGCTGGGCCACGAGATCGCCCACGTCGCCAACGGTGACATGATCACCATGGCACTGCTGCAGGGCGTGTTGAACACGTTCGTCATCGTACTGGCCCGCGTGGTCGGCGGCATCATCGACAGCGCACTGTCGGGCAACCGCGAAGGCGGCGGCCGCGGCTTCGCCTACTACATCATCGTGTTCGTGCTGGAGATGGTGTTCGGCCTGTTCGCAACGATGATCTCGATGTGGTTCTCGCGCCACCGCGAGTTCCGCGCCGACGCCGGCGGTGCCTCGCTGGCCGGCCGCCAGAAGATGATCGCCGCGCTGGAGCGCCTGCAGCTCAACCACGGCCAGAGCACGCTGCCGACCCAGATCGCGGCGTTCGGTATTGCCGGTTCGACGGCGAAGAAGCTGTTCATGAGCCACCCGCCGCTGGAAGAGCGCATCGCCGCGCTGCGGGCGTCGACGGCGGCGTAAGCCTCCGTACTTCCACGGTTGTGCAGGAACGCCTGGCCTCGCGCCGGGCGTTTTTGTTTGCGGGATGCATTGCGGATGCCGGGTCGTGCCCGGCGGATCGTTTCCGCGCCTGCGGAGAGGTGTCACTTTCTTTGCTCGTGCAAAGAAAGTAACCAAAGAAACACGCCGCCAGGGCGCGAGCCGTCGCTGCGCGACGGTTCCCTGCGCTTCTCGGCGAATCAGGGGACGGCGCCGAACTCGCTGCGCTCAAACACCGGCGCCTCTTCGCCCCTGATTCCCCTGCGATGCTCGGCTCGCTCCAGGCGGACTGGAAGGTCAAGATCAACGGCAACAGCATCCACGCATGGCGTGGATCTACTGGGTGCAGCTGTGGCATTTGACCTTGGGTCCGCCTTGAGCGAGCCGAGCACCGCAGGTCCGGCGAGGGCGAAGAGGTGCGGGTGTTTGAGCGCAGCGAGTTCCCGCACCGTCCCTCGACGGACCGAGGAGCGCAGGGTACCGATGCACAGCATCGGCTCGCGCCCCGGCGGCGTGTTTCTTTGGTTACTTTCTTGATGGCGCACATCCGTGTGCGCCACCCTACGGGCCGGCTACGCCGTTCCACGCTGCTCCTGCAGCGCGGTGCACGAGCAAAGAAAGTGACACCCCTCCGCTGTCGCGGAAACAAATCGCCGTGCGCGCAAACGAAAACGGCACCTTCGCAGGTGCCGTCTCCATGAACCGCTTTACACGGAACCTCAGAACTTCGCGTCGAACTCCGCCGCGTAGCCAGTGTTCACCAGCACCTTCTGCAGCGACTCGGCCACCTTCAGGTTGCCGGCCACGATCTGGTGGGTCTCCGGGCCACGGTTGTCCATGCGGCCCAGGGTCGCGCCCTTGAAGTCGCAGACCTTGCCGCCCGCCTCGCGGACCAGCAGCAGGCCGGCAGCGATGTCCCATGCCTTCACGCCGGCTTCGAAGTAGGCATCAGCGCGGCCACAGGCCACGTAGGCCAGGTCCAGCGCGGCCGAACCGGTGCGGCGGATGTCCTCGGCCTGGACCAGCAGGGTGTCGACCGACTTCAGCTGCGCGCTGGCGCGGCTGCGTTCGCGCGGGGCGAAGCCGGTGTGGATCATCGTGCCTTCCAGATCCTTGCGGTCGGCCACGCGGATGCGGCGGTCGTTCAGCACGGCGCCGGCGCCACGGCTGGCGGTGAACAGTTCATTGCGCAGCGGGTCGAAGATGACAGCATCGGTCGGCTCGCCGTTCTCGACCAAGGCGATCGACACGCAGTAATGCGGCACGCCGCGCAGGTAGTTGCTGGTGCCGTCCAGGGGGTCGATGACCCACATCTGGCGGCGCTCGCCCTGCACGCCACCTTCTTCACCGAAGATGCCGTAGTCCGGGTAAGCGCGCTTGAGTTCCTTGACGATGACCTTTTCCGCGTCCGCATCCACTTCGCTGGCGTAGTCCATCCGGCCCTTCTGCACCACGTTCAGTGCCTCGAGCTTGTTGATGTTGCGCAACAGGACGTTGCCGGCGAGGCGGGCGGCCTTGACCATGACGGTTACGGCGGGTTTCTGCATGGCGTGGGCTCCCGGAAAGGCAGAAGAGATGGACTGGCGGGGGAAAAGAGCGGGTCCGGCGCAGTGGCCGGCCGCACAGTTTACCATTGGTCATCGTCCAGCTCGACCTTTTCCCTGTTCATGTCCCAGTTTCCTGCCGCCACCCGCCTCCGATTCGTCCTGGTCGGTACCCAGCACCCCGGCAACATGGGCGCTGCCGCCCGCGCCCTGAAGACCATGGGCCTGGCCCGCCTGGTGCTGGTTGCCCCCGAAAAGCCGCTGGATGAGGAGGCCTTCCGCCGCTCGGCCGGTGCCGAAGACGTGCTGGGGGACGCCCCGGTGGTGGCCACCCTGGCCGAGGCCGTGGCTGACTGCCGTCTGGTGCTGGGCTGCACCGCCCGTGCCCGCCGCGTCCAGCTGGAGGAGTACCTGCCGGCCGATGCCGCTGCCCGTGCGGTGGCCAAGGCCGGCGAGGGCGCCGAGGTGGCGCTGGTGTTCGGCCGTGAGCGCACCGGCCTGACCAACGAGGAACTGCAGCTCTGCCATGCAGCGGTGCACATCCCGTCCGACCCGGAGTTCAGCTCGCTCAACCTGGCTGCCGCGGTGCAGGTGCTGGCCTATGAAACGCGCATGCAGCTGCTGGGTGCGCAGCCGGCGGCCGACGCCGAGCCGGGCTTCCGCGAGCAGGCGGCCAGCCACGAGCAGATGGAGAGCTTCTTCGCCCAGCTTGGCGACACGCTGGACGAGATTGATTTCCACAAGGGCCGCGCCCCGGAGTCGGCGATGCGCAAGCTGCGCCGCCTGTTCCTGCGCAGCGAGCCCAGCGAGCAGGAAGTGCGCCTGCTGCGCGGCATCCTTGCCGACACCCAGCGCATGGCGCGGCTGGCCCAGGCGGGCAACAAGGACAGCTGACGACGTTCTCATTTTTTCGGGTAGTCTGTCCGGATACCCAGGGGGGATGATGCCTGTGTCGGGTCTGCGAAAGGCAATGCAGGGGGGACTGCTGAGCCTGGCCATGGTCCTGCTGGCCGGGACGGTGCGTGCGGCACCGGACCCGGTGCTGGTGCTGGGCCGGATCAGCGATGATCCCAAGGCGCACTACGAGCAGCTGCAGCCATTGCTGGACTACGTGGTGGCGCGCATGCATGACGTTGGCATCAAGGAGGGGAGGATCCTGATGGCACGTGATCCACAGCAGATGGCCAGCTATCTGCGGCGGGGGCGGGTCGACTGGGTCACGGAAACGTCGGGCACGGCGGTGGCGCTGGGCCAGCGCAGTGGCGCACGGCCCCTGCTGCTGACCGAGCGCAATGGCGTGCGCGAGTACCAGACGGTGTTCTTCGTGCGCAGCGACAGCCCGATCCAGCGCGTGCAGGATCTGCGCGGGCACCGCCTGGCGCTGCAGAACACGGCGTCCACCAGTGCCTACCTGGTGCCGGTGATGACCCTGCTGCAGCAAGGGTTGTCGCCGCAGATCCTGGCGGGTACGTGGGACATGCCAGGGCGGGACAGCGTGGGCTATGTGTTTGCGCGCAGCGAGCTGAACATCGCGACCTTCGTGCACAAGGGCGTGGTCGATGTGGGGGCGGTGAGCAGCGTGGACTGGAATGACGAGCGCCGGGTGCCGGCTGCGTTCCGCCGCGACTTCCGTGAGCTGCTGCGCACCGAACCCTATCCGCGTGCGGTGGAGATGGTCCGCGCCGACCTCGAGCCGCGGGTGCGTGATCGCCTGCAGGAAGTGCTGCTGCAGGCGGCCAGTGATCCACAGGCGCAGGGAGCGTTGCATCGTTTTTTTGGCACTTCCGGTTTCCACCGCGTCGATGCGCATGCGCAGCAGCGGTTGGATGAATTGAAACAAGGATTGACGCGCGTGCGGATGGAAGTGGAATGAAGTGGCTCGGCTCGGGGATGCAGGCCCGGTTCCTGCTGGCGATGGGCGGAGCAATGGTGGTGGTGGTGGCGATCCTGGCGGTGCTGCTGGGGCGCCAGACGGCCATGCAGGGTGAGGTGCGCAGCCTCAGTGGTGGTGTCATCCATGAACTGTTCGACCGCAGCGTGCGCAGCCGTGGCGAAGCGATGGCGCGCGAGTTGTCCGATTCGCTGGCCAATCCCCTGTACTACCGCGATCTGGACCAGGTCGGTGCGCTGGTACGCGGCACCGCGCGACAGCCGGTGGTGCGCTATGTGCTGGTGTTCGACGAACGTGGCCGGCTGGTGCATGACGGTTCGATCGAAGTATCCGGTTTCGGCCAGCCCATGGCCGATCCGCTGGCCCCCAGGGCCGCCGCTGCACAGGCGCTGGTGGTGCAGGAATCACCGAAGGTGCTCGACAACGCGATGCCGATCATGATCGGCAACCAGCGCATTGGCGGCGTCCGCGTCGGCATGGCGCTGGATGAGGTCCAGCAGCGCGAGCAGGCAGCCAACGCGACCCTGGGCGAACGCCTGCAGCAGGCGGGCAGCCGCCACCTGGGCTGGCTGCTGCTGATGCTGGGTCTGCTGGTGGTGATCGGTGTGGCCGTGATCCTGTATGTGCAGCGCACCCTGGTCGCACCGATCCGTGACCTGGCCGCGGCCGCACGGCGCATCGAAGCCGGTGACTACCAGGCGCCGCTGGCCGAGAACACGCGCGATGACGAGGTGGGCGAACTGGTGCGCGGCTTCGCCCGCATGCGCGATGCGATCGCCCGCCACGACCGCGAGGTCCGGCGCATGGCCTATACCGATGCATTGACTGGGTTGACCAATCGACTGGCGTTCCGCGAGGCCCTTGACCACCGGTTGATGGCCGCACGCGCGTCCAATCATCGGTTGGGCCTGCTGTTTGCCGACATCGACGACTTCAAGCGGGTCAACGATACCCTCGGCCATGAAGCCGGCGATGAGGCGTTGCTGCAGTTCGCCCAGCGTATCGGGCGCGCGGTCACCGAGGCCGGGGGCGACGAGGCCCTGCTGGCGCGTTTCGGCGGCGACGAGTTCGTGATCCTGGTCGGAGATGGCGACGTGGCGGCCAACGCACGGCTGCTGGCCGAGGTGCTGGTACGCGAGCTGGGCAAGCCGCTGGTGGTGCAGGGCCGGGAACTGTTCCTTGGCACCTCGATCGGCGTGACCCTGTTCCCGGACGATGCTGCCGATGCGACCACGCTGCTGAAGAACGGCGACATCGCCATGTACCAGGCGAAGATGGCCGGCAAGAACTGCTACCGCTACTACAGCCGGGCGATGGACCATGCGGTCGAGCGCCGCGTGCACATGGAACAGGAGCTGCGCGGGGCCTGGGAGCGTGGCGAGCTGCGTCTTGCCTACCAACCGATCTTCCGCATGCGTGACCGCCGCATGATCGGCGTCGAAGTGCTGTTGCGCTGGCAGCACCCCACCCTGGGCACGATTCCGCCGTCGGTGTTCATCGAAGTGGCCGAGCAGAGCGGGCTGATCGAGATCATCGGCCCGAAGGTGCTGCGTGCGGCCTGCATGGAGGCCGCGCAGTGGCCACGTGGGGCGGCCGGCGATGATCTGTTCGTGTCGGTCAACGTGTCACCGCGGCAGCTGCGTGGCGGCGAACTGCCGGCACTGGTCGCACAATGCCTGCATGAGTCCGGGCTGCCGGCGTCGCGCCTGCACCTGGAGCTGACCGAAACCGCCGTGATCGGCGACGAGATGGTTGCCGCGCAGCTGCTGGACAAGCTGCACCGCACCGGCGTGAAGGTCTGGCTGGACGATTTCGGTACCGGCTTCTCCGGGCTCAGTCATCTGCGCCAGGTGCCCGTGGACGGCGTGAAGATCGACAAGAGCTTTGTTGCGGACATGCAGCGTGATCCCGACGACCTGGCCCTGACCACGGCGATCATCGCAATGGCCCACGCGCTGGGCATCACGGTGGTGGCCGAAGGCATCGAACAGCAGGCGCAGTTCGAGCTGTTGGCGCAGCGCGGTTGCGATCTGGGCCAGGGTTATTGGCTGAGCCATCCGGTGACCGCCACTGAAGTGGTACGGATGATCGAGTCGGGTCTGTAGCCGGCAAAAAAAGGGGACGGAGGGAATTAAGTCGCTTGTGCATTTGCGACTTAATTCCCTCCGTCCCCTTTTTTGTTACACCGGGCGCTTGCTCGGGTCGCCGGGCAGTTCGCGCACCAGCTTCGGGATCAGATAGCCGGACAGGCGCGCGGTCAGGCCGGCAATCAGCGCCTTGGCCTGGCTGTCGTCCACTTCGAAGTGGGCCACGCCCTCGACCCGGTCCAGCTGGTGCAGGTAGTAGGGCAGCACGCCGGCGGCGAAGCTGCGCTCGCTCAGGTCCTGCAGGGCCTGCACGCTGTCGTTGACCCCGCGCAGCAGGACGGCCTGATTCAGCAGCTGGGCGCCGACGCCGCGCAGGCGGCCCATTGCCGCGTCCACGCTGGCGTCAAATTCGTTGGCATGGTTGGCATGGACCACGATCGCCAGCGGCCACGGCAGGCTGCCCAGCCAGGCCAGCAGCTCCTCGTCCACGCGCTCCGGCAGCACGATCGGCAGCCGGGTATGGATGCGCAGGCGGCGGAGATGCGGAATCGCGCGCAGGGCGTCGGTCAGCTCCACCAGCTTGTGCGTGGCCAGTGACAGCGGGTCACCGCCGGACAGGATCACTTCGTCAATGTCCGGGTCAGCGGCGATGGCGGCTACGGCCTCCTGCCAGCCGCCCTTGGCGGCGTTTTCCGCGCCATAGTCGAAGTGGCGGCGGAAGCAGTAGCGGCAGTTGATCGCGCAGCTGCCGGTGGCGACCAGCAGGGCGCGGCCACGGTACTTCTGGATGACGCCGGTGGCCTTCTTGGCGGCACCATCACCCACCGCATCGAAGCTGAACCCGGGTGCCGGGCGCATTTCCTCGTCGATCGGCAGCACTTGGCGCAGCAGCGGGTCGGCCGCATCGCCGGGGCGCATGCGGGCCACGAAGCCCTCCGGTACGCGCAGCGCGAACTGTGCCATGGCCGCCTCCGAGACGCCCAGCGCGGCCGGGTCCAGCTGCAGCCGGGCCAGCAGGGCGTGCGGGTCACGCAGCGCCTGGCGCCAGAGCTGCTGCCAGCGCGCGGGCGTACCTGGCGACTGGGGCCGTGGGAAGGCGGAAAGCTGCATGGAGAGGGGGCCTGCGGTTATCATGGGGGCAGAAAAACAGTCGCCCACCGGCATCCGGTGGGCTTTCCATTCTAACGGCTCGCCGCACCCGCGGCGTTTTTGCCACTCAGGAGTTTACGCATGGCCAGCTACGGCATGAACGACGTCAAGAACGGGATGAAGATCCTGGTCAACAACCAACCGGCCGTCATCATCGACACCGAATACGTCAAGCCGGGCAAGGGCCAGGCCTTCACCCGCGTGAAGTACCGCCTGATCAAGGACGGCCGTACCCAGGAAGTCACCATGAAGTCGACCGACTCGCTGGATGCAGCCGACGTCGTCGATACCGACATGAACTTCATGTACAGCGACGGCGAGTACTGGCACTTCATGGACCCGGAATCCTTCGAGCAGGTCCAGGCCACCAAGGCCGGCATGGGCGGCGCCGAGAAGTGGCTGAAGGGCGAAGAGTCCTGCGTGGTCACCCTGTGGAACGGTGAGCCGATCTTCGTGCAGCCGCCGAACTTCGTTGAACTGAAGATCACCGAAACCGATCCGGGCGTCCGTGGCGACACCTCGGGCGGCGGCGGCAAGCCGGCCACCCTGGAAACCGGCGCCGTGGTCCGCGTGCCGCTGTTCGTGAACCAGGACGAAGTGATCCGCGTCGACACCCGTTCGGGCGAATATTCCGCACGCGTCAAATAAGGTTCAGGCCGTAGGCCAACCTTACTGTAGTGCCGGCCGCTGGCCGGGTACGCGCCATCGCATTCGCGCTGGCGCTCCCATGATCTGCTTCGGCAGATCATGGGCCCCGCTTCACGAGTCTCCAGACCCCGCCGCTTCGCGGCAGCCCCTGACTCAGGGGCGTGTCCCCCAGAAGTATCTCGCCACCCCCAGCCAGTGAGCCCGCATGAGCGATAGCCCGCACCTCCCCGAAGCCTGCGACCTGCTCATCGAAGCCGGTTATGTCGTTCCGATCGAGCCGCATGCGGTGGTGCTGGAAGACCATGCCGTTGCCGTGCGTGGCAGTGAAATCGTGGCCATCCTGCCGCGTGCCGAGGCGCGCGCGCGGTTCCGCGCCACCCAGGTGGTCAGTCGCCCCGAGGCTGCGCTGATGCCGGGCCTGGTCAACGCGCACACGCACAACCCGATGACGCTGCTGCGTGGCGTCGCCGACGACCTGCCGCTGATGACCTGGCTGCAGCAGCACATCTGGCCGGTGGAAGCGGCGGTGATCGGCCCCGAATTCGTTGCCGACGGCACCACCCTGGCCATCGCCGAGATGCTGCGCGGCGGTACCACCTGTGCCAACGAGAACTACTTCTTCGGCGACGTGCAGGCCGCGGTCTACAAGAAGCACGGTTTCCGCGCACTGGTGGGCGCGGTCATCATCGATTTCCCCACCGCCTGGGCCAAGACCGACGACGAATACTTCGCCAAGGCCGGTGAACTGCACGACCAGTGGCGCACCGATCCGCTGATCGGCACCGCGTTCGCACCGCATGCGCCGTACACGGTCAACGATGCCAACTTCGAGCGGGTGCGGATGCTGTCCGACCAGCTCGACATGCAGGTGCACCTGCACACCCACGAGACCGCGCAGGAGATCAACGATTCGATCAAGCTGCACGGCCAGCGCCCGCTGGCGCGGCTGGATCGGCTCGGCCTGGTCAACGACCGCCTGATCGCGGTGCACATGACCCAGCTGACCGATGCGGAAATCCACCTGTGCGCCGAGCGCGGCGTCAGCGTGGTGCACTGCCCGGAATCGAACCTGAAGCTGGCCTCCGGTTTCTGCCCGGCCTGCGCCCTGCAGCGCGCCGGCGTGAACCTGGCGATCGGCACCGATGGCTGCGCCAGCAACAACGACCTGGACATGTTCAGCGAGAACCGCACCGCGGCGATCCTGGCCAAGGCCGTGGCCGACGATGCGACCGCGCTCGACGCGGCGACCACGCTGCGCGCCTCCACCCTGGGTGGCGCCCGCGCACTGGGCTTCGGCGACCGCATCGGTTCCATCGAAGTCGGCAAGCAGGCCGACCTGGTCTGCGTCGACCTGTCCGCGCTGGAAACCCAGCCGCTGCACAACGTGCTGTCGCAGCTGGTGTATGCCACCGGCCGCCAGCAGGTCAGCGACGTCTGGATTGCCGGCAAGCCGAAGCTGGTGCAGCGCGAGTTGGTCGGCATGGACCTGCCGGGCATCATCGCCAACGCGCGCCAGTGGCGCGAGCGCATCCGTCATATCCGCGCCTGAACCCCGGCGCCGCAAGGACTCCCTCATGACTGCCCCCCACGCTTCCTCCAATTTCGATCAGGCCGAGCTGGACAAGTTCGCCGCACTGGCCAACCGCTGGTGGGACGCTGACGGCCCGCAGAAGCCGCTGCATGCGCTGAACCCGGTGCGCCTGCAGTACGTGGCCGATCGCGTGCCGCTGCGCGGTGCGCGCGTGCTCGACATCGGTTGTGGTGGTGGCCTGTTGAGTGAAGCACTGGCGCAGGCCGGGGCTGACGTCACCGCCATCGACCTGGCCCCGGAACTGGTCAAGGTCGCGCGCCTGCATGCGCTGGAAAGCGGCGCCAAGGTCGATTACCGGGTGCAGGCTGCCGAAGATCTGGCCGCCGAGCAGCCGGGCAGCTTCGATGTGGTCACCTGCATGGAAATGCTCGAACACGTGCCCGATCCGGGCGCGATCATCGAGGCCTGCAAGCGCCTGCTGAAGCCAGGCGGTCACCTGTTCCTGTCGACCATCAACCGCACCGCCGCCGCCTTCGCGGTGGCGATCGTCGGCGCCGAGTACGTGGCGCGGCTGCTGCCCAAGGGCACGCACCACTACCAGGAATTCATCAAGCCGGCCGAGCTGGCGCGCTGGCTGCGCGAGGCCGACATGCAACTGGTGGATGTCAGTGGCATGGCCTACGAGCCGTGGCGCAACCATGCGCGCCTGAGCAGCCGTACCGACATCAACTACCTGGCCTACGCGATCAAGCCGGCATGACCGCGGCCCGCTTCCCGCGTGCGGTGCTGTTCGATCTGGATGGCACGCTGCTGGACAGTGCACCGGACTTCGTCGCCACCTGCGACGCGATGCTGGCCGAGCGCGGCCGCGCACCCATCGATCCGGCCGCGCTGCGCCCGGTGGTGTCGAAGGGCTCGCGGGCGATGGTCTCGGCTGCGTTCCCGGAACTGGACGTAGCCGAACGTGACGCGCTGATCCCGGAATTCCTGCAGCGCTACGAAGCATTGATCGGCCAGCACGCGGTGCTGTTCGATGGCGTGGCCGGCATGCTCGCCGCGTTGGACGACGCCGGTACAGTGTGGGGCATTGTCACCAACAAGCCTGAATACCTGGCGCGCTTGATCCTGCCGCAGCACGGCTGGCAGCAGCGCTGTGCGGTGCTGGTCGGTGGTGACAGCCTGGCCGAACGCAAGCCGCATCCGCTGCCGCTGCTGCACGCCGCACAGGCGATCGGCATCGCCGCCGAAGACTGCGTGTACGTGGGCGACGACGAGCGCGACATCATTGCTGCGCGCGCCGCCGCCATGCCGTCGGTGGCGGCACTGTGGGGCTACCGCCTGCACAGCGACGATCCGCTGGCCTGGCAGGCCGACGTGCTGGTCGAGAACGCCGAACTTCTGCAACTGGCCAGTCTCTGGCCGACCCGGCCGGCAGCCCCGGCCCAGCCGTAAGGAATCACGTAGTGAGCAGTACCGCGCTGGACAGTTTCCTCGACAAGTGGCGCAGCCGTTGGCCGGAATGGTCGGTGGCCGCCCCGTTCGTGGCCGAATCGCAACGCGAGCTTGCGGTGGCGTGGTTCGCGCTGCTGCAGGAATTCGACGACATGCTCAACACAAGCGGCGACCCGTTGCCGGCCGACGCCAAGCTGGCGTGGTGGGGCGAGGAGCTGCGCAGCTGGGCCGCGCATCGTTCGCGCCACCCGCTGGGCCGCCTGCTGGAGCCGGTGCGTGCGCCGTGGGCGCAGCTGGCCGAAGCACTTCCGGATCTGGTTGAAGCGCGCACGGTCGCGCTGGATGCGGCCGGCGCCGAGCGCGCGCTGGCCCATTACGCTGAAGCCGTGGCTGCGGTGGAGGCAGCCCTGTTCGCGGACAAGCCGCGCACCGGCGCCGGTCGCGCAGTGCAGCTGCAGATCCTGGCCCAGCGCCTGCAGGATGCCGGCGTAGCCGGTGTGCCGCGCAGCCTGCTGGACGGTGATGCCAGCACGGCCGCACAGCGCTGGGCGCAGCATCTGTTGAAGGGCTGGGGCAGCCGCGTGCCCGGCCCGCGCCCGCGCCGCGTGTGGTCCAGCCTGGCGCGTGCCCGTGTGGCCGCGCAGGCGGCAGGCAAGCCGATCGAAGCCACGCCGGTACGCACGCTGCTGCGTGTGTGGTGGGCTGCGCGCGGCTGATTGATTGCCGTGGTAGTGCCGGCCATTGGCCGGCAGCCCGGGCGATGCAGGATTGATGGGGTGGCCGGCCAGCGGCCGGCGCTACCCTTCCAGGGCGCCTCAGAACGTCCTGACCTCGTTCATTGCTTCGCGCAGTACGTCGCGCTGCAGCGGCATCGTGCCCAGTGTGCGCTTCGCTTCCACGGCATCGATGATGCCCATCCACGCCATGTAGATCTGCTCGCGTTCCTCGGTTTCGATGAAGCCGCTGCGGCGATCCAGTGCGTTGAAGCCTTCGGTGTACTGGCGGCCGATCTGTGCCAGCGCCGTGGTCAATTCGGTTGTGCCGGCGTCAGCCGTCGTCACCTTCAGCGCCTCGGTGTACGCCTTGCGATAGAGCGCCGCCGCCTTGCCTGCCTGCGCGGCGCTGATGTGCGCGCTGCCGTCCCAGTCGCGGAACGGGTTGTCCAGGTTGGCGGCCAGCCATTCGGCCTTGCGCAGTTGTCCCACGTCCAGATCCAGGCCTCTTGCTGCCTCGCCCTTGTAGGCCTTCCTGATGGCGGTGCCAAGGTCGGCCGGTAGGCTGTGCAGCCACAGCCGGCACAAGCGCGGCCAGCGTTCCGGTGCCGGAAACACCGAACCAGCAGGCGGAAAGAGATCGCTGCCGCTGAGGGTGTGCAGCTGCTGCAGGTCGCCGAGGCACTGCAGCTGATGCAGCAGGCAGGGGGCGCCGTTGATCGCGAGCGATTGCAGTTGCGGGAACTGCTGGGCGATGCGTGCGGCGTCGAGTTCGCGTACCTCCCGCAGCTGCAGCTCACCAAGCTGCGCCAGGCCCAGGCCTGGCAGCAGCGGATCGGTGCTGATGAGGGTCAGCCAGCGGCCCTCGTCCTCGGCGTGGATGATCAGCGCGGGATCGATGCTGCCGATCAGCGTCAGGCGATCCAGCTGCGGGTTGAGGTGGAGCGAGCGCAGGCCGGTGACATCGATCGTCATCTGCAGGAGCCTGGTTCCTCGCACATCGACGTCAGTCTCCTGCTGGCCACTGATCTGCAAGGTATGGATCAATGGCCGTGTACGCAGCCACGGCAGCAGGTCCGGCACCGGTGTGCTGATCTCCAGCTGGGTGAGCAGCGGCAGGGCATCGAATACAGACAGTGACGGCGCACGGTTCAGGGTCGCGCTGTCCAGTTGGCGGGTACAGCGACGCACCGGAAAGGCATCGCTTTCCAGTACCACGCTCTGGTCTTGCGGCGCGGACATCGCGGCGTGGAATTCGCGCACGGCATCGGTATCCAGTGCATCCCACTTGCGTTGCCCGACCCATTCGGCGCCATCGGGCCAGCTGCCATAAGTCCTCGGACGATCGGCGATCAGCGGCTCGCGCCAGCCCACCTGCCGGAAATCGCGCGGGACGCGCTTGCCTACCCAGCGGTGCAGGATCGCGGGCGCCGCACGGAACGGGCTGAAGCGGGCAGGTTGCATGGCTGCAACGGCGGCGGCATCCGGCAGGGCACTGCCCACCCAGTCCAGTGCCAGGATGGCGAAGCTGCCGTCCTCCGTACTCTGGTGGGTGAGCTGGTAGGCCACGTGGGCGCCCAGGCGTGCGTTGTGGACGACGTGGATATCTCCCGTAGCGGGCATGCAACGTTCCTTGTTTCCATGCGTCGAAACATCACGGTAGCGCCGGCCGCTGGCCGGCATCCAGATTCGCCGCGAAGATCATGGGGTTGCCGGCCAGCGGCCGGCACGACCGTTATTTGCGTTCCAGCACCAGCAGCGGATCGATTCGGGTATCGAACCAGTTCATGCCCCAGTGCAGGTGCGGGCCGGTGGCACGGCCGGTGGCGCCGACCGCAGCGATCACCTGGCCCTGTTCCACACGGTCGCCGACCTTCACGTCGATGCGCGACAGGTGCAGGAAGTTGGAGCTGACCCCGAAACCGTGGTCGAGCAGCAGGGTGCCGCCGGTCAGGTACAGGTCGGGGCCGGCGAAGGTGACGATGCCGGCGGCCGGCGCCTTCACCTGCGTGCCGGTCGGTACCGCGATGTCCATGCCGGAATGACCGGCACCGGGCTGTCCGTTGTACACGCGTGCGTTGCCGAAGCGGCCGCTGATGCGGCCCTGCACCGGCCAGATGAAGGTCTGGGTGAAGTCGGTACGGTCGTCATCGCGGGCACGCGCGGCGGTCACCTGTGCTTGTTCGCGCTTGATCCGCTCGGCAATCGCCGGCGGCGGGTTGACCGTCTTCGGCGGCACGCCGTTGACCCGCTCGGTGGGCCAGTCGCGCGGGGTCACCGCAATGGTCGCGGTCTCGCTGCCACCATCAGGGCGTTGCACCTGCACGCGCAGCGGACCCTTCTCGTCGCGGCCGATGCCGAACACCACGCTGCCATAGCCGCTCACCCGCAGTTGGCGGCCGGCGTACTGCACGCGGCTGCCGGCGGGTACCTTGCCGATCACCAGTGCGCCCTGCGACGCGCTGGCCGGGAACACCACGCGGCTGTCGATCAGGCTGCCGATGCCGTCCTGTGCCTGCGCCGACGGTGCGGTGAACAGGGGCGCGGCCAGCAGCGCCCCGATCAGAAGTGCGGAGCGCATCAGCGGTCGTAGGTCATGCGCTGGCCGGCCGGCTCGCCAACGAGCTTGCTGCCGTCCCACACCAGCTGGCCGTTGACCCAGGTGGAGGCCACGCGCGAACGGAAGGTCGTGCCTTCGAACGGCGACCAGCCGCACTTGGACAGCACGTCCTCGCGCTTGACCGTGAACGGCACGTCCTCGACCAGCACCAGGTCGGCGAAGTAGCCCTCGCGCAGGAAGCCGCGCTCCTCGACGTCGAACAGCTGTGCCGGCGCATGCGCGAACTTCTGCACCACCTGCTCGCGGGTCAGCTTGCCTTCGTGCACGCGTTCCAGCGCGGCCACCAGCGCGTACTGCACCAGCGGCAGGCCCGACGGTGCCTGCGCGTACGGCTTCTGCTTCTCTTCCCAGGTGTGCGGCGCGTGGTCGGTGGCCAGGACGTCCAGCACGTCGTCGGCCAGCGCGGCGGTGATCGCCTCGCGGTCGGACACTTCCTTGATCGCCGGGTTGCACTTGATCAGGTTGCCCTTGGTCGCATAGTCCGGGCGCGCGAAGTGCAGGAAGTGCACGCAGGTTTCGGCGGTGATCTGCTTGCGGCTGCCGTCGGCGCGGATCAGCGGGCCCTTCTCGAACAGCGCCAGTTCGTCGGCGGTGGAGATGTGCAGCACGTGCAGGCGGGTGCCGTGCTTGCGCGCCAGCGACATCGCCAGGCGGGTCGACTTGATGCAGGCCTCGCGCGAGCGGATGTCCGGGTGCATGTCCGGGGTCAGCGCGTCGCCATATTTCTCCTGGAAGGCCTTCAGGTTGGCATCGATCATCGGCGTGTCTTCGCAGTGCGTGATGATCGGCGTCGGGCATTCGCGGAAGATCGCGTCCAGCGTTTCCGGGTTGTCGACCAGCATGTTGCCGGTCGAAGCACCCATGAACACCTTCACGCCGGGCGCCTTCTTCGGGTCCAGCGCACGGATGGCGTCCAGATTGTCATTGCTGGCGCCGTGGTAGAAGCCATAGTTGGCCCAGGCGCGACCGCGCGCCAGTTCGTACTTCGCTTCGAGGATGGTCGAATCCAGCGTCGGCGGGTTGGTGTTGGGCATGTCCATGAAGCTGGTCAGGCCACCGGCCACGGCCGCCGCCGATTCGCTGGCGATGTCGCCCTTGTGGGTCAGGCCCGGCTCGCGGAAGTGCACCTGGTCGTCGATCATGCCGGGCAGCAGCCAGCGCCCGGCTGCGTCCACCACCTGTTCGCCGTCGCGCGGCGCCAGCCCACTGCCGATCTGCGCGATGCGGCCGTTCTCGATGCGCAGGTCGCCGTCGAAGGTGCGGCCTTCGTTGACCATGCGGGCGTTGGTGATGAGGGTGGAGGACATGTCAGTGTTTTCCTGTGCAACGGCAAGAGGGGGCGTTGGGAGACTCGGGCACGGGGTCGAAGCCGCCAGGATGGAACGGATGGCAGCGGCCCAGCCGGCGCGCAGCCAGCCAGCTGCCGCGCAGCGGGCCGTGCCGCGAGATGGCGTCCATCGCGTATTCAGAACAGCTCGGCACGAAACGGCAGCGTGGCCCCAGCAAGGGGCTGATGAAGCGCTTGTAGAAGCGCAGCAGGGCAATGAGCAGGCGCGAGATCACCCAGTCATCTTATGCCAGTTGGCATGAAGGCCGCATTTGTGCAGGATGGGCCGTTGGTCGCATGTCGCCGATGGCCTGCGACCGGTACCAGTACCTTCGGGTGCTGGCCAGGTTCCGTACCGCGCAAGGCGGTCCGTGTTCGTCGGACTGCCCCTTGGGCGCCTTGACTCCAGGACTGAATGGAGCAGGGTGCCGAGGTTGCTGCTGCGGGTCGGGTAGGCTATAAAGGCCCGCTTTCCCGGGCCCCGGGGAATCCAAGGAAGAGCGTTTCGTGGCTGCTAAAAAAACTGCAAAGAAGGCCGCAACGGCCGCCAAGAAAACCGCCAAGCCTGTTGTGAAGAAGTTGGCGGCAAAGCCCGTTGCCAGGAAACCGGCCAGCAAGCCGGCGACCAAGGCAGCATCCTCGCAACCGGCGGCCAGGAAGGCCACCGCAAAGAAAACGCCGGTCAAGGCAACCAAGCCGGTGGCGAAGAAGGCCGCCGCGCCGGCCAAGGCCAAACCTGCCGTTGCCAGCAAGAAGGCGCCGGTGGTGAAGAAGGCTGCCAGCAAGGCCGCGCCGGTGAAGAAGGCCGCCGCCAAGCCGGTAGCGAAGAAGGCAGCAGCCAAGCCGGCGCCGAAGGCGGTGGTGAAGAAGGCTGCGGTCAAGCCGGTTGCCAAGCCTGCAGCGAAGAAGGTTGCTGCGGCTAAACCGGCGGCCACGCCTGCCGCTGTAAAGAAAGTCACCAAGAATGTTGCCGCGCCGGCCGCAAAGCCGACCCCGGCCCCCGTAGTGAAGTCCGCACCGAAGCCTGCCCCCAAGCCGGCTCCGGCCAAGCCTGTCCCGGCCAAGACCGTGGCAGTGGCAGCAGCCCAACCGGCCCCCAAGCCGGCCCCGGCCGCCGCTCCTGCTGCTTCGAAGGCCCCGCAATCCAAGAATCCCGTGCCCGTTTCGAAATCGCCTGCCAAAACCGCCGTGAAATCCGATTCCGCCCCGAAGACCGTGTCGCGCCCTGTCGGCAAGGTTGCCGTGGCCGTCGCCGCCCGCTCGGCGGCACCGGCCCCGCGCAGCAAGTACAAGGTGGTCGAATACAAGACCGACGAGGCCACCGGCCGCCCGATCCTGCCGGCTGGCTACAAGCCGTCCTCGGAAGAGGAATACATGAGCCCGCTGCAGCAGGAATATTTCCGTCAGCGCCTGCAGAACTGGCGTGCGGACCTGGTGGAAGAGTCCAAGCAGACCATCGAGAACCTGCGCGAGGAAGTGCGTGACATCGGCGACGAAGCCGAGCGTGCGACCCGCGAGACCGAGAACTCGCTGGAACTGCGTACCCGTGACCGCTACCGCAAGCTGATCGGCAAGATCGACAGCACCCTGAAGCGCCTGGAAGCCGGCGACTACGGTTACTGCGTCGACACCGGCGAAGAAATCGGCCTGGAGCGCCTTGAAGCGCGCCTGACCGCCGAGCGCACCATCGACGCCCAGGAGCGTTGGGAGCACCTGCAGAAGCAGCAGGGCGACTGATTCCTGATCGTTGTCTGGTCATGCGAAAAACCCGGCCTCGGCCGGGTTTTTTGTTGGGTGTGGTTGGCTGGGTAGAACGGCGCCTTCCAGGTATAGGAGGGAGCCTGCGGGTGGGGCCGGGCAGGACACGCTGCAAGTACATCCCTGTAAGCTCGGCCGCGGCATCCATGCCGCGGACGGTCCTGCGTGCGCTCGCGGCTGTTGGGTCCGCCTTGTAGCGAGCCGAGCACCGCAGGAGAATCAGGGGCGAAGAGGCGCCGCTGTTTGAGCGCAGCGAGTTCGGCGCCGTCCCCTGATTCGCCGAGGAGCGCAGGGTACCGGCGCGCAGCGCCGGCTCGCGGATGGCGGCGAGTTTCTTTTGGTTACTTTTCTTTTCGCGTGAAAAGAAAAGTGACACCCCACCGTGGTCACGGAAAGAGCCCGCCGGGCATGGCCTGGCGCTATCGGCGCGTGGGCGCACGGAAATACGCAGCCGAGCATGGGCTCGGCTCTACAGGCTCACTGCAGGTCGCGAAGATTCAGCTTCCGCAGCGTCGGGTTCTTCCACGCGGTGATCCCGGCCACGCTCAGCACTGCGAACCCGCCCAGCACCACCGCCGGCACCAGGCCGAGCAGCTTCGCCATCGTGCCGGCATAGAACGCGCCCAGTTCGTTGGACGAACTGATGAAGATGCCGTTGATCGACGACACCCGGCCGCGCATTTCTTCCGGCGTGGCCAGCTGCAGGATGGTCGAGCGGATCACCACCGAGACGCCGTCGAAGGCCCCGTAGAACAGCAGGATCAGCGCGGACAGCCAGAAGTGCTGCGACAGCCCGAAGCCGATCACGCACAGGCCGAAGCCGGCCACCGCGAACAGCAGCACGCGGCCGGCATTGCGGTGCAGCGGGTGGCGCGCCAGCCACAGGCCAACGCAGACCGAGCCCAGCGCCGGCATTGCGCGCAGGATGCCCAGGCCTTCCGGGCCGTGGTGCAGGATCTCGTGCAGGAACGCCGGCAGCATCGCCACCACGCCGCCCAGCAGCACCGAGAACATGTCCAGCGCCATCGCCCCGACCATGATCCGGTTGCCGACCACGAAGCGCGCGCCTTCAGCGATGCTCTTGAAGATCGGGGCGGCCGGGCCGGTATGCACCGGTTCTTCCACCTTAAGCGTGGCCAGGCAGGCCATCGCCACCAGCGCGAAGCCCGTGGCCACCGCGTAGGACAGGCCCTTGCCGCCGAAGCCGACCAGCACGCCGCCCAATGCCGGACCGGCCACCATGCCGGCCTGGAACACCACGGCGCCGAGGCCAGCGCCACGTGCGAACTGGTCACGGGCCAGCACGCGGGCGAACAGTGCGTTGTAGATTGGCGACAGGAAGGCGCGGACCATGCCGGTCAGCGCAATGGCCGCATAGATCGGCCACACGCCTTCGAACGGCAGCCAGCCCTTGGCCACGCCGGTCAGCACCAGCGCGGTGGCGATCAACCCGGAGCAGGCGACCATGCCGAGCCGGCGGCGTGGCAGGTGGTCGACCAGATAACCAGCGAACGGCGCCACGCAGAAGAACGGCAGTACCTCGGCCAGGCCAACCAGGCCCAGCGAGAACGGATTGCGGGTGACTTCGTAGATGTGCCAGCCGACGGTGACCGCGACCACCTGGTAGGACAGCATCGCGAAGATGCGGTAGGCCAGCAGCTTGGCAAAACCGGGCCGGGACAGCAGCCCCAGCGCAGTGTCTTCGGCCGTGGCGGGTTCGCTCACGACGGGTCGCGCTGCAGCTGGGCCTGCGCGGTCTCGCGGATGAAGGCCAGCATCGCCGCCACGCCGTTGCTGCGGGTGGGCGAGAGGTGGCGGGCCAGGCCGATGTCCTGGATGTAGCTGGGCTCGGTATCCAGGATCTCCTGCGCCGAGCGCCCGGAGTACACGCGCAGGGCCAGGAAGATCAGGCCGGAAACGATGGCCGAATCACTGATGGCGTGGAAGCGCAGCGACTGCGCATTGCCTTCCGGCACGATCCAGACCATCGACTGGCAGCCGAGCAGGCGGTGCTCCTCGGTCTTCCATTCGTCCGGGAAGGCGGGCAGCTTGCGGCCGAGGTCGATCAGGTACTGGTAGCGCTCGGACCAGTCGCCGAAGAAGCCGAATTCCTCGGCGATGGCGGTCTGGGCCTCGGCGGCGGTGGGTTCAAGCGGGAACGGGGAGTCAGTCACAACAGTCTCTACAGTGGAGCGTGGCCGGCGGACCGGCCACGGGGCAGGGTGGTCAGCCGCGCTTGCGCGACCAGCGCACGCCCTGCGGGGTGTCTTCCAGCACGATGCCCTCGGCCGCCAGCTGGTCGCGGATGGCGTCGGAACGGGCGAAATCGCGCGCCTGCTTGGCGGCGGCACGCTCGTCGATCAGGCCCTGGATGCGGGCATCTTCGCCGTCATCGCTGGCCGCGGTGCCGAACCACTGCGCCGGATCGGCCTGCAGCAGGCCCAGGGCCAGGCCGGCACCGAGCAGCTCGCCCTTCAGGCGCGCCTGTTCGGCCGGGTCGGTGGCCCGGCGTGCATCTGCGGCGATGCGGGCCACTTCGGCCAGTGCCTGCGGGGTGTTCAGGTCGTCATCCAGGGTCGCCTCGACCGTGGCCGGGATCGCCACGACGGCCTCGACCGACGCCAGCTCGCGCAGCGTGCCGTACAGGCGGTCCAGGGTGCGCACCGACTGCTCGATGAGGCCATCGGACCAGTCCAGCGGCTGCCGGTAGTGGGCCGACAGCAGGGCCAGGCGCAGCGCTTCCGGCGGGTGCTGGCGGACCAGGTCGTGCACGCGTTCGATGTTGCCCAGCGACTTGCTCATCTTGGCGCCGCCGAAGTTGAGCATGCCGTTGTGCAGCCAGAAGCGGGCGAAGATCTTGCCGCCGTGGGCGCACTCGCTCTGCGCAAGCTCGTTCTCGTGGTGCGGGAACTGCAGGTCGACGCCGCCGGCATGGATGTCGATGGTCTCGCCCAGATGGGCGGCGGCCATCGCCGAGCACTCGATGTGCCAGCCCGGGCGGCCACGGCCCCAGGGAGACGCCCAGCCAGGGAGGTCGTCGCTGGACGGCTTCCACAGCACGAAATCGCCCGGGTCGCGCTTGTACGGGGCCACGTCGACGCGGGCGCCGGCCAGCATCTCTTCCGGGTCGCGGCGCGAGAGCTTGCCGTAGCCTTCGAAGCTGGCCACCGCGAACAGCACGTGGCCTTCGGCGGCGTAGGCATGACCATTGGCGATCAGCTGCTCGATCATGGTGATGATCTGCGGGATGTGCGCGGTCACTTCTGGCTCGATGTCCGGCGGCACCACGCCCAGCGCGGCCATGTCTTCACGGTAGGCGGCGGCGAACCTGTCGGTGATGGTGCTGATCGGCACGCCCTGCTCACGCGCGGCGTTGTTGATCTTGTCGTCCACGTCGGTGATGTTGCGCGCGTAGCGCAGCGCGCCGAAACGGCGCCGCAGCAGGTCGGCCAGCACCCCGAACACCACTGGGCCACGGGCGTTGCCGATGTGCACGTAGTTGTAGACCGTCGGGCCGCACACATACAGGGTCGGACAGGCCGGGTCGAGCGGGGTGAACGGTTCGAGCTGGCGAGTCAGGTTGTTGTGCAGGCGCAGGGTCATGGGGCTGTGGCTGGGGGACAAGCCTGTGATTTTAGAACGTGTCGGCCCCCTTTGGGGGCACCCATTGCCACCGGTGGACGCCAGCTCCACCCGGGGTGGGGTGGGCAGGAGCGGCGCGGACGGGTAATGTTCAGCCCCTTGCGCTCGCCACTGCCTACACTATTGCCGTGTCCTTGCTCCCGTCGCCAATGAAATCCACCGCGTTGCTGACCCTGGCCTGCCTGTCGGCGACGGCTGCCGTGGCCCAGGCGCAGGAGGCCGAGCCGCGCAACCGGGTGGTGATCGTCGAGAACGTGAAGTTCGACTATGCGCAGGTGCTGAACGTCGAGCCGGTGTTCCAGACCCTGCGCGCGACGCGGACCGAAGAGCACTGCGAGCCGATCTCGACCCGGACCCTGGCCCCGGTCAATGTCACCGGTGAAGAGCCGGTCGAGGACAAGGGACGGATCAGCCGCTTCTGGGACTCGGTGCGCTCGATGTTCAAGCGCAGCGATGAAGAGGTCTCCGAGGAGACTGCCGTCGAGACGCCGGCGCCAGCGCCGGCCAACAACGGCCCGATGCTGACCCGAGACTGCCGCATCGTGCCGGTGGGGCGTGAGTTCCGCCGGCCCATCGCCTACGACGTGGACTACGTTTACAAGGGCACCAAGTACCGCTCGCGGCTGCCGGAAGACCCTGGCAACCGGCTGAAGATCCGGGTGTCGATCACCCCCTGGGTCGGCCCCGAGCAGGGTACAGCCAGCAATCCCTGATTCTGCGACCCCGGCCCCTTGCGCCGGCCCCGGCCGCATGCAAAGATGGATGACCATGAAGCTCACCGACTTCCAGCACGACAGCAGCGCAGCCCGACAGGCGTCGGGCATGACCTCGCGTGCGCGTCGACCGGAACCCCACATCCTCGCTGGGTAACCGGAGCTTTTTGCTGTTCGTCCGAAAAAAACCCAGCCCGCCGGCTGGGTTTTTTCGTTTTCGCGTTCTGAAAGCTGCAACTGCAACCTTTTCATTCCACCTTTGGTTCCTGTTTTCCCTTCCATCGCGTCGAACCCGGCGCCGCCACGCAAGGAAAGATGATGTCCCCCAAGCACTTCCTGAACACCCAGGACTGGAACCGCAGCGATCTCGACGCGCTGCTGACCCAGGCCGCGCTGTTCAAGCGCAACAAGCTCGGCGACCAGCTCAAGGGCAAGTCGATCGCGCTGGTGTTCTTCAATCCGTCCATGCGCACCCGCACCAGCTTTGAACTGGGTGCGTTCCAGCTGGGTGCCCACGCGGTGGTGCTGCAGCCGGGCAAGGATGCGTGGCCGATCGAGTTCAACCTCGGCACGGTGATGGACGGCGATACCGAAGAGCACATCGCTGAAGTGGCCAAGGTGCTGGGCCGTTACTGCGACATCATCGCCGTGCGCGCGTTCCCCAAGTTCATCGACTGGGCCTACGACCGCCAGGACATCGTCCTCAACAGCTTCGCCAAGTACTCGCCGGTGCCGGTCATCAACATGGAGACCATCACCCATCCGTGCCAGGAGCTGGCCCACATCATGGCCCTGCAGGAGCACTTCGGCACCCAGGACCTGCGTGGCAAGAAGTACGTGCTGACCTGGACCTACCACCCCAAGCCGCTGAACACCGCCGTCGCCAATTCGGCGCTGACCATCGCCACCCGCATGGGCATGGACGTGACCCTGCTGTGTCCGACCGCCGACTACATCCTCGACGACCGCTACATGGGCTGGGCCGAGCAGAACGTGGCCGAGAGCGGCGGCTCGCTGAAGATCAGCCATGACATCGACAGCGCCTACGCCGGTGCCGACGTGGTCTACGCCAAGAGCTGGGGCGCGCTGCCGTTCTTCGGCAACTGGGAACCGGAAAAGCCGATCCGCGACCAGTTCAAGCACTTCATCGTGGACGAGCGGAAGATGGCGCTGACCAACAACGGTGTGTTCAGCCACTGCCTGCCGCTGCGCCGCAACGTGAAGGCCACCGATGCGGTGATGGATTCGCCGCAGTGCATCGCCATCAACGAGGCCGAGAACCGCCTGCATGTGCAGAAGGCGATCATGGCGGCGGTTGCCGGGCGCTGAATCAAACAAGGGGTAGAGCCGACCGTTGGTCGGCTGCTCCCGCAGCGGCGCATCCAACATTTCAGCCGACCAGCGGTCGGCTCTACCGAATTCCCATCCCCCAAGTGGACCTGATCCCCATGAGCAACAAAGACGTCGTTCTCGCCTTCTCCGGCGGCCTGGATACCAGCTTCTGCGTGCCGTACCTGCAGGAGCGCGGCTACAACGTGCACACCGTGTTCGCCGACACCGGCGGCGTGGATGATGAAGAGCGCGATTTCATCGAGAAGCGCGCCGCCGAACTGGGCGTGGCCAGCCACGTCACCGTCAACGGTGGCCCGGCCATCTGGGAAGGCTTCGTCAAGCCGTTCGTGTGGGCCGGCGAAGGCTACCAGGGCCAGTACCCGCTGCTGGTCTCCGACCGCTACTTGATCGTCGATGCCGCGCTGAAGCGTGCCGCCGAACTGGGCACCAACATCATCGCCCACGGCTGCACCGGCATGGGCAACGACCAGGTCCGCTTCGACCTGGCCGTGAAGGCGCTGGGCGACTACCAGATCATCGCGCCGATCCGCGAGATCCAGAAGGAACACACCCAGACCCGCGCCTACGAGCAGAAGTACCTGGAAGAACGCGGCTTCGGCGTGCGTGCCAAGCAGCAGGCCTACACCATCAACGAGAACTTGCTGGGCCTGACCATGTCCGGCGGCGAGATCGACCGCTGGGAAGCCCCGGGCGAGGGCGCCCGCGGCTGGTGCGCACCGCGCAGCGAGTGGCCGGAACAGGCGCTGACCGTGACCCTGAAGTTCGTTGAGGGCGAAGCCGTCGAACTGAACGGCAAGGCGCTGCCGGGCGACCAGATTCTGGCCCAGCTCAACAAGCTGTTCGCCCCCTACGGTGTTGGCCGCGGCGTCTACACCGGTGACACCGTGATTGGTCTGAAGGGTCGCATCGTGTTCGAGGCCCCGGGCCTGGTTTCGCTGCTGGCCGCGCATCGCGCGCTGGAAGACGCCGTGCTGACCAAGCAGCAGAACCGCTTCAAGCCGGACGTGGCGCGCAAGTGGGTGGAGCTGGTGTACGAAGGCTTCTACCACGACCCGCTGAAGACCGACATCGAGGCCTTCCTGAAGTCCTCGCAGGCCAAGGTCAATGGCGAAGTGGTGCTGGAAACCCGCGGCGGCCGCGTCGATGCAGTGGCGGTGAAGTCGCCGCACCTGCTCAACACCAAGGGCGCCACCTACGCGCAGTCGGCCGACTGGGGCGTGGAGGAGGCTGAGGGCTTCATCAAGCTGTTCGGCATGAGCTCGACGCTCTTTGCTCAAGTCAACCGTGGTTGACTTGAGCACGAGCCCGCGCATTTCACCTTAACCCTGCGCCGTTGGCGCGCCCCCTTCAACAAGAAGGGGGCTCTCCTCCAGATGCGCTCCGGTAGCGCTGGGCCATGCCCGGCGGAATTCCACAGGATTGTTGATTCATGCTTGAACAGACGCTCGATCACCTGCAGGCCCTGGTGTCCTTCGACACCCGCAACCCGCCGCGTGCGATCACCACCGGTGGCATCTTCGATTACCTGCGCGCGAACCTGCCCGGCTTCAACGTCGAGGTGATCGACCATGGCGCCGGTGCGGTCAGCCTGTACGCCGTGCGCGGCACGCCGAAGTACCTGTTCAACGTGCATCTGGACACCGTGCCGGATTCGCCGCACTGGAGTGCAGACCCGCACGTGATGCGGCGCCTGGACGACCGTGTGGTCGGCCTGGGCGTGTGTGACATCAAGGGCGCCGCTGCTGCACTGGTGGCCGCGGCCAATGCCAGTGATGGCGATGCCGCGTTCCTGTTCTCCAGCGATGAGGAAGCCAACGATCCGCGCTGCATCGCCGCGTTCCTGGCCCGTGGCCTGCTGTATGAAGCGGTGCTGGTGGCGGAGCCGACCATGAGCGAAGCGGTGCTGGCGCACCGTGGCATCAGTTCGGTGCTGATGCAGTTCGCCGGCCGCGCCGGGCACGCTTCGGGCAAGCAGGATGCGGCCGCCAGCGCGCTGCACCAGGCCATGCGCTGGGGCAACCGCGCATTGGACCATGTGGAATCGCTGGCCTCGGCACGCTTCGGTGGCCTCACCGGCCTGCGCTTCAACATCGGTCGCGTCGAAGGTGGGATCAAGGCCAACATGATCGCGCCGGCCGCCGAAGTGCGTTTCGGGTTCCGTCCGCTGCCGTCGATGGATATTGATGGATTGCTGGCCACTTTCGCCGGCTTCGCCGAACCGGAAGCGGCACTGTTCACCGAAACTTTCCGTGGCCCCAGCCTGCCGGCCGGTGACATCGCCGAGGCCGAGAACCGCCGCCTGCTGGCGCGCGACGTGGCCGATGCGCTGGAGCTGCCGATCGGCAACGCGGTGGACTTCTGGACCGAAGCCTCGCTGTTCTCCGCTGCTGGCTACACCACGCTGGTGTTCGGCCCGGGCGACATCGCCCAGGCCCACACCGCCGATGAGTTCGTGACGCTGGACCAGCTGCAGCGCTACACCGACGCCGTGCACCGCATCATCGCCGCCGGCGCCTGATCGACCCCACAACGCCGCCCGGCCCTGGCCGGGTGGAACTGCAACGCGGCGACCGCCGCCTGTGACGAAACCGAAATGTCTCCTGCCCTCCAGCCCCACCGCCAGACCCGCCAGACCATCGTGCGCCTGCTTTCCAGCATGGCCAGTGCGAAGGAGATCAGCCAGTACCTCAAGCGCTTCTCGCAGCTGGACGCCAAGCGCTTTGCCGTGGTCAAGGTCGGCGGCGCGGTGCTGCGCGACGACCTCGACGCGCTGACCTCTTCGCTGTCGTTCCTGCAGGAAGTCGGCCTGACCCCGATCGTGCTGCACGGCGCCGGCCCGCAGCTGGATGCCGAGCTGTCGGCCGCCGGCATCGAAAAGCAGACCGTCAACGGCCTGCGCGTGACCTCGCCGGAGGCACTGGCGATCGTGCGCCGGGTGTTCCAGCAGTCCAACCTGCGCCTGGTCGAAGCCCTGCAGCAGAACGGCGCGCGTGCCACCTCGATCACCGGTGGCGTGTTCGAGGCGGAGTACCTGGACGTGGACACCTACGGCCTGGTCGGTGAAGTGAAGCGGGTCAACCTGGCGCCGATCGAAGCCAGCCTGCGCGCCGGTTCGATTCCGGTCATCACCAGCCTGGGCGAAACCGCCGGTGGCCAGATCCTCAACGTCAATGCCGACTTCGCCGCCAACGAGCTGGTGCAGGAGCTGCAGCCGTACAAGATCATTTTCCTGACCGGCACCGGCGGCCTGCTGGACGAGCAGGGCAGCGTGATCGATTCGATCAACCTGTCCACCGAGTACGACCACCTGATCGCGCAGCCTTGGATCCACGGCGGCATGAAGGTGAAGATCGAACAGATCAAGGATCTGCTCGACCGCCTGCCGCTGGAATCGTCGGTGTCGATCACGCGGCCGGCGGACCTGGCCAAGGAACTGTTCACCCACAAGGGCTCGGGCACGCTGGTGCGCAAGGGCGAGAAGGTGCTGCGCGCCACCGCGTGGAACGAGCTGGACCTGCCGCGGCTGAAGGGTCTGATCGAATCCAGCTTCGGCCGCACGCTGGTGCCTGACTATTTCCAGAAGACCAAGCTGCTGCGCGCCTATGTCAGCGAGAACTACCGCACCGCGGTGATCCTCACCGACGAAGCCGAGGGCGTGTACCTGGACAAGTTCGCCGTGCTCGATGATGCACAGGGTGAAGGCCTCGGCCGCGCGGTGTGGAACGTGATGCGGGATGAAACGCCGCAGCTGTTCTGGCGTTCGCGCAATGGCAACCCGATCAATCATTTCTACTATGCTGAATCCGATGGCTGCTACAAGCAGGGCCATTGGAAGGTGTTCTGGTACGGCGCCGATGGCATCGACCGGATCAGCACCTATGTCGACCACTGCGCCCAGCGCGCACCGAGCCTGCAGGGCTGAATGATGGACCATTCCGATCACTGGACTACGATTCCCACCCTGCGCGGCCAGAACGTGACACTGCAACCGCTGCAGTCCGAGCATGTGCCTGGCCTGCGCGCCGCCGTGGAGGGCAGTGGCCTGGACCAGCTCTGGTACACCCAGGTGCCTTCGCCGGAGCGGGTCGAGCACTATGTGCAGGCCGCGCTGCAGGCGCAGGTGGAAGGCAAGGTGCTGCCGTTCGTGATCCTCGATGCGGCAGGTGACATCGTGGGTACCACCCGCTTCTACGACCTGGATGCCGGCGTGCCCAAGCTCAGCCTCGGCTACACCTGGTATGCACCGCGCGTGCAGCGTACCGGCGTCAACACCGAAACCAAGCTGTTGCTGCTGCAGCACGCCTTCGAAACCATGGGCTGCATCAGCCTGGTGCTGGAAACCAGCTGGTTCAACTTCACCTCGCGCACCGCCATCGCCCGCCTCGGCGCCAAGCAGGACGGCGTGCTGCGCAACCACAAGCGGCATGCCGACGGCACGCCGCGCGACACGGTCATCTTCTCCATCATCGATACGGAATGGCAGGGCGTGAAGCGCCACCTGCAGCACCGCCTGGACAGCCACGCATGAACGATTCGACTTTCACCCTGGGCATCGTCGGCGCCCGTGGCCATACCGGCGCCGAGCTGATCAAGCTGGTGGCCGCACACCCGCGGCTGAAGCTGGCCTTCGTGTCCTCGCGCGAACGCGCCGGGCAGCGCCTGTCCGACCACCATCCGGAATTCCAGGGCGAGCTGCAGTACGAGAACCTGGACGCCGACGCCGTGGCCGCCAAGGGCGTGGACGCGGTGATCCTGGCCCTGCCCAACGGCCTGGCCGCACCGTTCGTGGCCGCACTGGACGCGGCGAAGCCGGACACCGTCATCGTCGACCTGTCGGCCGACTACCGCTTCGACAACAGCTGGTACTACGGCCTGCCGGAGCTGACCCGCGGCCGCTACAACGGCCAGAAGCACATCAGCAACCCGGGCTGCTATGCCACGGCGATGCAGCTGGCGGTGCATCCGCTGCTGGACCTGCTGGCCGGTCCGCCGCAGTGCTTCGGTGTGTCCGGCTATTCCGGCGCCGGCACCACGCCGTCGGACAAGAACAACGTCGAACTGCTGGCCGACAACCTGATGCCGTATGCGCTGACCAACCACGTGCACGAGCGCGAAGTGTCGGTCCAGCTGGGCGTGGCGGTTGAATTCATGCCACACGTCGCGCCGCATTTCCGTGGCATCACGCTCACCGCCAACCTGTGGCTGAACCGCGTGCAGACCCGCGAACAGATCGTCGAGCGTTTCCAGCAGGCCTATGCGGGCGAACCGCTGATCGAGGTGGTGGATGAAGCGCCGTGGGTCAGCCGCATCGCCGGCCGCCACGGTGCCCAGGTCGGTGGCTTCACCCTGGCCCCGGGCGGCAAGCGGGTGGTGGTGGTGGCGACCCTGGACAACCTGCTGAAGGGCGCGGCCACCCAGGCCATGCAGAACCTCAACCTCGCGCTGGGCATCGACGAACTGACGTCGATCCCGCACTGAACACGTATTCCGGAGCCCCCATGGCAGACCTTCTTTGGCAGAAGCCCGGCGTCGCTGTCGACGCCCAGATCCAGACCTTCCTCGCCGGCGACGACGTGATCCTCGACCGCGAGTTCTTCCTGCATGACATCGCCGCCAGCGCCGCCCATGCACAAGGCCTGCAGCACATCGGCATCCTCAGCGCCGATGAACTGGCTGGCCTGCTGCGCGAGCTCGACGTGTTGGCGCAGGACTTCCGTGAAGGACGCTTCGTGCTGGACACGCAGTACGAAGATGGCCACTCGGCGATCGAAGCGCGCCTGACCGAACGCCTCGGCGATGCCGGCCGCAAGATCCACACCGGCCGCAGCCGCAATGACCAGATCCTGGTCGCCACCCGTCTGTGGCTGAAGGAGAAGCTGCAGCGTGTGGCCCAGCTCAGCGCAGAAGTTGCCAAGGTCGCGCTGGACCGTGCGCAGGCCGAGAAGGACCTGCCGATTCCCGGCTACACCCATATCCAGCGCGCCGTGGTGTCCTCGGCCGGCATGTGGTGGGCCGGATGGGCCGAGGCCTTCATCGACAACGCCATCCGTGCCCGGGATACCCATGCGCTGGTCGACGCCAACCCGCTTGGCACGGCTGCCGGCTACGGTGTGAACCTGCCGCTGGACCGTGAGCACACCACGGCCGCGCTCGGTTTCGCCCGCATGCAGGTTTCGCCGATCTACGCGCAGCTGTCGCGCGGCAAGTTCGAGCTGGCCGCACTGGAAGCCCTCGGCGGTGCCACGCTGGACCTGCGCCGCATTGCCTGGGATCTGTCGCTGTTCACCAGCGCCGAATTCGGTTTCGTGGCATTGCCGGCGCAGTACACCACCGGCAGTTCGATCATGCCCAACAAGCGCAACCCGGACGTGATCGAACTGATGCGTGCGACCCACGCCAGCGTCGCCGCTGCACGCACCGAGATCGAACAGCTGCTGTCGCTGCCGTCCGGTTATCACCGTGACCTGCAGTCGTCCAAGGGCGCGATCTTCCACGGTTTCGGCCGTGGCCTGGCCGCGCTGGAGCTGCTGCCGGCGCTGCTGGCCAACCTGGAATGGCGTGACGACCGGCTGCGCGCGGCCATCGACTCGGGCATGTATGCCACCGACGTGGCCGTGGAAGCGGCCGTGGCCGGCGTGCCGTTCCGCGAGGCCTACAAGGCCGCAGCTGCCGGCGCCGACAGTGCAGGGCAGGGACGCACCCCGGAAGGCAGCCTGGCCGCACGCGTGTCGCCGGGTTCGGCCGCCGACCTGCGCCTGGACGAACTGCGCGCACGCTGGCAGGCGCTGGCCTGATGGCCGGCACCGTCTACCTGGTGCTGGCCATGCGCCGGCCCGATTTCAACGCCGCCGCCGTGCAGCCGCACCGTGACTTTCTCGATGCATTGCAGGCACAAGGCAAGCTGCAGCTGACCGGCGGTTTCGCCGATGGCAGCGGTGGTGCCTATGTGCTGTGCAACGTCGAGAGCCTGGAACAGGCGCAGGCCATCGTCGCCACCGATCCGCTGGTGACGATGCAGGCCTCCGAGCTGACCGTGCACGAATGGAACACCCGCTGAGACACTGACTGATGACCCTGCACGCCGCCACCGTCGCCTCGCCGTTCCCCGAACAGGCGCTGCCGCCGTGGCGGCGTGCGGTGCTCAAGGTTGGCAGCAGCCTGTTGGCGGCCGATGGCGGCGGTCTGTCGCCACGCCACGCACTGGGCCTGGCACAGTTCGTCTCGGCCAATGTGCTGGCCGGACGCGAGGTGGTGATCGTGTCCTCGGGCGCGGTCGCCGCTGGCCGCGCGATTCTTCCCCGGGCTGATGAGCCCGGTGCGGCGATGGCGGCGCGGCAGGCGCTGGCTGCGCTCGGTCAGGCCCAGCTGATCGGGCTCTGGCAGCGCTTCTTCGAGCGCCCGGCGGCGCAGGTGCTGCTGACCCATGACGATCTGCGCAACCGCCGCCGCTACCTCAACGCACGTGCCACGCTCAATGAGTTGCTGCGGCTGGGCGCGTTGCCGGTGGTCAATGAGAACGACACCGTGTCGGTGGACGAACTCAAGCTCGGCGACAACGACAACCTGGCGGCAACCGTGGCTGCGCTGGTCGATGCCGATGCGCTGTTCATTGCCACCGACATCGACGGACTGTACAGCGCGGACCCGCGCACCGTGGCCGATGCGCGGCCGTTGCACGACGTGCCGGAGCTGAGTGACGATGTGCTGGCGATGGCCGGCGGCACAGGTTCGCGCGCCGGTACCGGCGGCATGCGCACCAAGCTTGAGGCGGCGGCCAAGGCGGGTCGTCTCGGCATCGAGACCTACCTTTTCAACGGCCGCAGCAGCGACGTGGTGCGTGCACTGGCGCAGGACCGCCTGTTCGGCACCCGCATCCACGCCGCGCGCAGCCGCGAGGCGGCCCGCAAGCACTGGCTGCGGCATGCACCGCTGACCGAAGGCGCGATCGTGATCGATGCCGGTGCGGCACAGGCCATGCGCGAGAAGGGCGCCTCGCTGCTGCCCGGGGGCATCACCGGTGCGGAGGGCGCGTTCCGGCGTGGCGATATGGTGCAGGTGTGCTGGAATGCACCACAGGGCCGTGTCTGCATCGCCCGCGGTGTCAGTCAATACGCCGCCGATGATGTGCGCCGGATCGCCGGTCGCCATTCGCGCGACATCCAGTCTGTGCTCGGCTACAACTACGGCGGCAGTGTCGTCCATCGCGACGATCTGGTGCTGCCATGACCGGTTTGAAGGACACCCCGATGAGCGAAATCGAAGCGCAGGCGCGTGCCTGCCGTGATGCGGCCCAGGTGATTGCCGGCCTCGACAGTGAGGCCCGCCGCACGCTGTTGAAGGCCATGGCACAGGCATTGGAAGTGAATGCCGGGCTGATCCTGGCCGGCAATGCGCGTGACCTCGCCGCCGCGCGCGACAAGGGCGTTGGCACGGCCATGCTTGATCGCCTTGCGTTGGACCCAGCGCGCCTGTTCGCGATGGCCGAAGCCGTGCGTGAGGTCGCTGCGCTGCCCGATCCGGTCGGCCAGGTCACCCGCGACGATGTGCGTCCAAACGGCATCCGTGTGCAGAAGGTGCGCGTTCCGCTGGGGGTGATCGCGATGATCTACGAAGCCCGCCCGAATGTGACCGCCGAAGCGGCCGCCCTGTGCCTGAAGGCCGGCAATGGCGTGATCCTGCGCGGAGGCTCCGAGGCGATCCACTCCAACACCGCCATCGCCCAAGCGTTGTCCGGCGCATTGAAGGCCAACGGCGTACCGCCGGCGGCGGTGACCGTGCTGACCGACCTGCGCCGCGAAGCGATGCTGGAACTGCTGCAGCTGCATGAGCTGATCGATCTGGCGATTCCGCGAGGCGGCGAAGGCCTGATCCGCTTCGTTGCCGAGCATGCGCGGGTGCCGGTGATCAAGCACTACAAGGGCGTCTGCCACCTGTTCGTGGATGCCAGTGCCGACCTCGGCAAGGCCATTGACCTGCTGGTGGATGGCAAATGCAGCCGCCCTGCAGCCTGCAACTCGCTGGAGACGCTGCTGGTGCACCACGACGTGGCCAAATCGTTCCTGCCGCGCGTGGCGCAGGCGCTGGGTGAGCGCGGTGTGCAGCTGCGCGCCGATGCATTGGCGCAACCGCTGCTGCCGGGCAGCACCGCCGCCACCGAAGACGACTATGCCGCCGAGTTCCTCGATCTGGTGCTGGCGGTGCGCGTGGTCGACGACCTCGATGCGGCTATCGCGCACATCCGCACCTATACCTCCGACCACACCGAAGTGATCGCCACCGAAGACGCCGGCCATGCCGAGCGCTTCGTCAACGCACTGCGCTCGGCGGTGGTGATGGTCAATGCGTCCTCGCGTTTCTCCGACGGCGGCCAGCTGGGCCTGGGCAGCGAGATCGGCATCTCCACCACGCGCCTGCACGCGTATGGCCCGATGGGGTTGGAGGCACTCACCGTCGAGCGCTTCGTTGTGCGCGGCGAAGGGCAGACCCGCAAGTAGAGCCACGCCATGCGTGGATGCTCTTCGCGGTAGACCCCGGTACCGACCAAGGTCGGCACCCACCAGGCCCATGCGCCGACCAAGGTCGGCATCTACCAAAGCAAGTGCCGACCAAGGTCGGCACCCAGGGCAATCGAGTTACACCACTTCCCGGCGGATGCCGATCGGCCGCGCATGATCGTCCATGTGCAGCGTGGCGGCCTTGCAGCCCAGCAGGCGCTCGGCAAGGCCGGTGCTGGCACCCAGATCGGCCGCGACTTCATTGAGGCTGGCCAGTGGTCGCGGCAGGCGTCGCTCGTGGCCACGGAAGCGCGCGCGGTTGTATTCGGCCCAGCCGATCAGCAGCACGCTGGCACATAACAGCATCAGCGGCAGTGCCACCAGCACATAGGGATCGAACTGGCTTTGCCGTTCGTACAGCTGCCGCCAGGCCAGCTGGCCGCCGATCAGCCACGAGAGCAGAGTGACCAAGGGCGCCCACAGGTAGAAGTAGAAGCTCCAGAACGCCAGCGTGACGAACCCCCAGGCAGTGCGCTGGAAGCGCGGTTGATGGTGTGGCTTGCGGATCATCCGCGAGTCGAAGCGGTTGGACGGGTGTTGTGCGTTCATCGGATACCCCGATCAGGACTGGTCCAGGTGGCGCGCTTGCTGCGACGACGCAGCAGGGTCTTGGGAAGCGCCACCAGGGTGGTGGAAAGGCTGATCAGCCAGTACGCCATCGGGTACCAGATGACCCAGAAGTAGTTGCGTCCAATCTGTGTTTCGTAACGCCGGTCGATGATCAGGCTGCTGGCGAACTGCAGCAGGCAGACCATCGCCAGGATCACGCCATGCCACTCCGGCAGCAGGCTGGCGATATGCAGCTGTGGCGGCAGCTCGATGAACTTGCCCAGCGCCCACAGCAGCACGATGAACAGCATGGTGTAGGCCCAGATCACGCTCAGCACGTACTCCAGCAGCACGCCCCACATGCGCCGCTCCTTCCAGTGCAGCAGCGAGCGCGCATGGCGCAGCATCACCTCCACGCCGCCCTGGGCCCAGCGCAGCCGCTGCCGCCACAGTCCCTTCAGGGTTTCCGGCATCAGGATGAAGCACAGTGCGTTGGGCTCGTAGCGGATGTCCCAGTGCGCGCGCTGCAGGCGCCAGCTGATGTCGATGTCCTCGGTCACCATGTCATCGGACCACCAGCCGACCTGGTGCAGGGCGGTGCGTCGGAAGCCGGCGATCACCCCGGAGATGGTGAAGATGCGTCCATACACGCGCTGCGCGCGCTTGATCATGCCGATGATCGAGGAAAACTCGGCCACCTGCAGGCGACCGAGCAGGGTGGAGCGGTTGCGGATGCGGGGGTTGCCGGTGACGGCACCGACCCGGTTGCCGCTGACCAGATGCCAGATCATCCAGTGCAGCGCGTGTTCTTCCAGCATCGCGTCGCCGTCAATGCACACCAGGTACTCCGAGCGCGCCGCCAGTGCGCCCATGCGCAGGGCGTTGGCCTTGCCCAGGTTGCGGTCCAGGTGCAGCACGCGAAGCCGCGGATGCTTCGCAGCGAGCGCATCCAGCCTCGCGCCGGTGTCATCGCTGCTGCCGTCATCAATGGCGATCACTTCATAGTCGGCCGGGTAGCGCTGCGCCAGTGCCGCGCCGAGCGTGTCGTCGAGGTTCGCGGACTCGTTGTGGCAGGGAATCAGCAGGCTGGCGAAGGGAGGATCGACCATCAGCGGCGGATCGTTGCGCGGTCGAGAGTGGCGCTCGCGCCGGAAGTAGTAATACAGCCCGCCGGACATCCAGAAGAACGCCATCACCATCGGGTAGTAGAAGGCGAACTGGAACAGGACCTGCAGCAACGGATGCATGTCCATGTCACTTCTCCGGGTACGGGAAGTTGCCGGCGGACATTGCCGCGCGGGCATCACGGGTGGAGGGCTGGTCGGCGATGAAATCGTCCGGGTACCAGGCGAAGTGGTGTACACCCTGCGCCTGCAGCTGGCGGATCTGCGCACGCAGGCGCTCGGCGGGAATCGGCTGCCCGCTGCGCCAATCGACGGTCTGCAGCTCGAACAGCGTGTGCTGAAGCTGCGGGTCGTGCGCGCGTACCGCAGCCAGCAACTGGTCGAGCCAGCGTTCGGGGTGCTTGCTGCCTTCCATCCACGGCATCGCCATCAGTGCGGTCTGGTCGTAGGCCTTGTTGAACAGGTCCAGGCGCTGCGCGAACCAGGCTTCGCTCTGCGGGCGGAGTACCGGCTCAGCATACAGGTTGCGCACCGTGGCCAGCTTCGGTCGCCAGCGCTGCGCGCTGTCACGCAGGGCCAGGGTGAAGTCGATCAATGCCTGCGTGCGGGCGCTGCCACCATCGCCGGCCGCCAGCCTGGGCAACTCGGTGTCGCGCAGGTAGCCATCGTCATGGAACAGCAGGCCCTCGAAGTACGAGTTGACCGCCAGGTCCTCGTAGATGTCGAGCATGATCTGGCGCGCCTTCGGGTTGGTGAAGTCCAGCCGGTACATGCCATCTGCATCACCGTTGTGGATCGCCAACGCCTGGCGCTGCACCGGGTCGGGCAGCTCGAAGCCGAGCACGGGCAGCCACGCGTAGACCTTCACGCCCGCGCGGGATTTCAGCTGCCAGGCGACGCGGCTGAACAGGTCCGCCCGCATCGGCATGTGGCGGTTGGGGAAGTACAGCGCATCGGCAGTGTTGTTGCCGTCCGGATCCGCGAAGGCCTGCAGGTAGACGTGGGTCGGCGCGATGCGCTTGACCCGCTCGATCAATGCATCGAGATTGCGCGCCTGCTGCGCCGGATCGGGGTCATACACATCGTCCAGATCGATCTGCAGGGCGCGGATACCGTCGAGTGCGACATCACGGCGAAGTTCATAGGCCAGGCCTTCCACCGTCGGGTTGTCGCTCACCAGCAACCGCGCCAGTCCATGCAGGTCGCTGGCCACCGGCGTGCTGCGGCCCTCCAGGTCGAACGAGACCGGCATGCCCAGCTGCTCGGCGATGTCGTTGCTCAGCTGGTTGTAGGCCGCATATGGCCAGACGATGGCGCGCGGGCGCACGCCCAGATGCTGCTGGATGCGTTGCACGCTGCGCGACAGGTCGGCACGCAGGCGCTGCTCGTACTGCGCCTCGCTTTCGTAGCTGTGCGTGGCCGGACTGTAGATGCGGGTGACCACCGCCGGCGTGGAATTGCCCTGCGGATTGGCGAGCACGCCGTGGTGCAGGTCATCGGTATGGCTGGCCACTTCGATCAGGCCGCTGTCGTGCATCTGCTTCAGCTGCGCCCATGTGACGAAGTCGTCATGCCCGAACGGGCGGTAGCCGTAATCGATGGTGCGCCCTGGCGCCATGTCGACGTAGTCGGTGATCACCGCCACCAGGGCCGGGTAGCGATAGGCCTGCAGCAGCGGAAAAGCCTTGTCGTAGACACTGCGCAGGCCATCATCGAAGGTAAGCAGCACCGGCTTGGGCGGCAGCGTGGCGCGGCCCTGCGAGGCCTCGATCAGCTGCGACAGCGATATCGGGTGGTAGCCATGTGCGCCCAGCCAGTCCAGGTGCGCGGCGAAGTTCTGCGTGCTCACCGCATAGGTATCGGCATCACCCTTGGCGGCCACCTGGTCGCGGATGTCGTGGTAGCTGAGGATCAGCAGGCCGTTGTCGATCGCATCAAGATGCAGGGGTTGCTGCGCGAACGCCGGCGGCACGCTGGCCAGCAGCAGGAGCACGATCAGTCGCAGGATGCGGGCCATGTCAGTCTCCCCAGCGCAATGCGGCTTCGAAGCCGATATGGCGTTCGCGATGGCCGTCGTAGACCGGCCGTGACCAGCGCACGCCGTACTCGAACACGCGGCCGGGGCCCAGTTGCCACTCATGCATGTAGGACACCGACGGCACCAGTGCACTGCCGAAACCGTCCTGCCAGTAATCACCCAGCGAGACAGTCAGCCGATGCCGGAAGTGGCGCTCGTAATGCCGCCACAGCTGCTGGTCGATGCGCAGGCCGATCTCGACCATGCGGTCGCGTTTCGGGTTGAAGTAGGGCGCATCGTCGCGGCTGCCGCGACTGGTGTAGGCACTGGCCAGGCCATCGATCAGCCAGCGGGGGCGGGTCAGCAGGCGCTGTTCCAGGCCGGTGCTGAACAGCTCGCGATGGTTGCCATCGTCGTAGCGGAAGCGGCTGGCGCCGAACATCCAGTGGGTGAGCTCGCTGCGCCGGTAGTCCACCTGCGCGCTCACGCTGTCGGCGGTGATGCCGGCCGCGCGCGCCTGCATCGAGGCTTCCGGATCATTGCGCGCGGCCACCACGCCAGCATGCCAGTAGTCGTTGAACTGCCAGCCGACGCCGGCGCGCAGCCCGGTATCGCCGATGTGGTCGTTGGCGCGCAGCACCGCTGCTTCTGCATCCAGCCGCCCGAAGCGGTAACGCACGCCCGCACCGAGCCAGAGCGGATCGATGCGCTGGTCCTGGAAGTCGGTCGAGCGCCGGTCGGCGAGGGCGAACAACCGCCAGCGGTCGTCGAGGATCGGTGTTTCCACTTCCACGCCGTAGTGGCGATCGTTGTTGCCCAACGGTGAGGTGCCACCGCCACCGGAGCTGCGGCCGATGTCGGTCCAAGCCTTCAGCTGCCAGCCGCGATGCGCGCGCCAGGCCTGGTCCATGCGTTCGACCGCCGGTTGAGTGGGGTAGCGCGCGATCAGGTCATCGTGCAGCGGCCGTGCCAGGTCGTCGCGCTGCAGAGCAACGTAGGCCTCTTCCATGCCCAGTCGCGGTTCGATGTCACGCGGGTCCAGCGCGTGTGCCATCTGCTGGCGCTGCAGTGCCCTGCGTGGCCAGCCGCGCATCATGTACACGCTGCCCAACGCACTCTGCAGGCCGCCATTCCCCGGTGCGATGTCGACCATCGATTCCAGATCGCGTTGTGCGGTCGGCAGGTCGCCGCTGTACGCGCGCACCATCGCCAGGTTGAGATCGGCCTCGTAGCGCGACCAGTTCGCATACGGTGACTTGCCGTTGCTCCAGCGCCACGCCGGCTCCTTGTCGCGCCATGCCTGCAGCAGGTCGATGGCCTTTTCCTGCTGCTCGCTTTCCAGGTAGGCGTAAGCCAGTTCCGAATGCGAGGCATCGCGTGTCGGGTCGCCGGCCACCGCGGCCTGCAGCACCGGAATGGCCTCCTCCGGGTGCAGGGTGCCCATCAACGAATCGCCCACGGCGGGCAGCACGTAGTCGGGCAGGGGGTGGCCTTCGGCCTGCAGTGCCCGGGCTTCCTCGCGGACCTGTGCATGGCGGCCCAGCCGGTTGAGCAGGATCAGCCGGTCCATGCGGATGCGCAGCGGTGCCTGCGCGGGCGGCGTACCTTCACCGCCGAAGTAGCGCTGCATGCGCGCCAGCGTCGATTCGGCCTCTTCCAGGCGGCTGTCCTCGCTGCTGCTGTAGGCCAGGCTCCAGACCACCAGCTTGGCCAGGTAGTCGCCTTCCAGGCGCTGCTTCTGTGCATCGTCGAACAGCTGAGGGCGCTGCTGGTACAGCTCCCAGGCGCGCCAGGCATTGCCGATGTCGCCCAGGGTCAGCACGCGCAGCTTGAACAGCAGGTCGTCGTTGGGCTGCTGCTGGCTGGCACGTTCGATCGCGCCCAGGGCATCCAGCCAACGCGCCTGGTCGCGGTAGCGGCCGATCTCGGTCAGGGCCGCCTCGCGGTCGGGCGGGGCAGCGCTGCTGGCCCAGGCCAGGGCGGTGCAGGCAAGGCCGACGCAGAACGCCAGCCGACGGTGGACAACCATTGGGGACCCCCTTGGCTTCCGAACCAGACAACCTGTAAAAGTGTGACGCACATCACATGCCAGCTTTTGGCGTGGCCGTGGCCCGCGTCACTCCCTTCGTGCATGCCGCCCAGAAGGGCGGGTACAACCCGGACAGCGACCTGCAATGTCTTGTCTGAAACGAGAGTCCCCCGCACACCGAGTGGTGGCCCGGGCGGCGATGCCGCCCCCAATGCCCGATGCCGGCACGCGGCAAGGTTGGGCATTCGTGGGCACTATCCGCCCGGAATTGTCAGCCCGGCGTCAAAATGCGCGTGAAGGCTGATGAGGGAGGGGCGGGGCCGGCAGGCGGCCCCGGACGATCACCAGAGATCTTCCAGCTTGCGTGGCTTGCAGGCCACCCACGAGGCGCACAGCATCAGGGTGGCGCAGCCGAACAGGAAGCTGAACGGGAGAGTCCAGCCGTCGCTGACCGTGTGCAGCCAGCCGACCAGGAACGGGCCCAGACAGCTGAAGCTGTAACCCACGCCCTGCATGAAGCCGGACAGCGCTGCCGAGCCGGTGGGGGTGCGGGTGCGCAGGTTGATCAGGGTCAGCGCCAGCGGGAAGGTGGACGGGCCAACGCCGAGCAGGCAGGCCCACAGCAGTGGCGCCTTCATCGGTGCCAGCAGCAGCCCGGTGAAGGCGATCACGAACGAGAAGAAGCCGATCAGCACCAGCGGGAACGGGTTCTGCATGCGTACCGCCATCGATGGAATGACCAGCGACGGCAGCAGGCCCAGGGCCGAGAACACGGCCACCATCACGCCACCGAACGCGGGCGTGCCACCGGCCTCGACCACGATGCGCGGCAGCCAGGTGAACATCGAGTACGTCATCAGCGAGGTCATGCCGAACATCAGCGTCATGCTCCAGCCCAGCGACGTGCGCCAGACCTTGCCGTGCGGCTGCGCGGTTGGATCGGTGGCGTCGGCCTGCGGCTTCGGCGCGCGCTTGGCCAGCAGCAGCCACGGCAGCGCAGCGGCCAGCGCCAGCAGCGCCCACATGCCCAGCGACACGCGCCAGCCCGCGGCGTTGGCCACCGGCACCGCCAGCAGCGCCGGCAGCATCGTGCCCAGCTGCAGCACGCTGATGTAGAGCGTGCTCATGGTGCCGACCTTGTTGGCGAAATAGCGCTTCACCAGCGGCGGCACCACCACGTTGCCGATGCCCATGCCAGCCAGTGCCACCACTGAACCGAACAACAGGGTACCGACATTGCCGGCGCTGGAGCGCAGGAGAAGTCCGGCCATCGCCATCACCATCGCCAGCAGCGTGGTGCGCTCCAGCCCGAGGCGCCGCGCCAGTGCCGGCGTGGCCACGCCGAACAGCGCGAACGAGGCGGTCGGCAGCATGCCCAGCACGCCGGTCATGGTGGTGCCGAAACCGAACTGCTGGCCGAGCACGTCCAGCAGCGGGGTGATCGAGGTGACCGCGGTGCGCAGGTTGATCGCGGCCAGCAGGATCGCGGCGAACGCGAGGACGCGACCGTGCAGCAGCGACGGCGAATCGGAAGTGGAGGAACTCATCGGTGGTCCTTGCAGGTGTCGCACGCCGTGTCTTGGCATGCAGCGCCGCACCGGGCTGTGCCGGCGCGGTGGGTGGGGGAGGGCGCCATTGTACGTGGCTGGCGAGGTGAGGTCCTGTTGGCGCGATTTGTCGCGATCTGCATAGCCGGGTGAGGGCGGCCGGTGCGGCCTGGGTAGGCACCGTGATCCAGCCAACCCCTTGCGTTGCGGACTCCTGCGCGCGTTTGGCCGCGGCAGGCACGCCGCGATGGACGCCGCATTGAAGTGCAGGGGGTGTGGGGCGTTGCTAGGTTCGGGCCACATCCATGGCCGAAGGATTGCAGGGTGGCAAGGACGTTGATTGTGGTGGGTGACGCAACCACGGGCGGTGGCAGGGTCATCGCCGGCTCCCCGGTTACCGACATCGAGGGCATGGCCGTTGCGCGGGTGGGCGACAAAGCCGCCTGCCCCAAGCACCAGCGCGTGACCACCATCGTCAGCGGCGACATCACGCTGACGTTTGAAGGCCAGCCCGTCGCGCGCCACGGCGACAGGCTCTCATGCGGCTGCTCGCTGATTGCCGGCAAGCAATCCCGGGTCTATGTGGACATGGGCGGGGGAGGCAGCGTGGCTGACGGCGTCAGCCACGTCGCTGCTGCTTCGGATCTGGCCCCGTTGCCCGTACTGCCGCAGGCCGGCAAGCCGCCCGTGTGCGAAGCATGCCTGCTGGCCGCCTCGCGCTCCGGCGCGACCTTCCTGGGGCGCTGAATGAACCGATACGTCATTGTCGATGCAGCGGCCTATGCCGACACGGCCAAGGCGCTGGCCTGGTACGCCCAGGACCTGCCGCACCGGCCCCTGTTGGCACGCCAGCCCGAGGCTGCGCATGCCAGCCTCGGGCCCTGGTTGATCCAGTTGCCCGCGCAGCACCAGACCCCGGTGGATGGATGGTTGCGCGCGCTGGAAATGAACAAGCCGGTCGTGGCCTGGCTCAGCAGCGAAGCTGGATTTGAAGCGGTGTTCCAGCACCTCGAAGCCTGCCTGGACCTGCGCCGCCCCAGCGGCAAGCTGGCGCTGCTGCGCTACTGGGATGGTCGCGTGTTCCTGCGCTTGCAGCGGGCGTTCACGCTGCAGCAGCGCAGGCAGCTGATGGGCCCGCTGCGGCAGTGGCGCTTCCAGATGCTGGGCCAGCACTACGCCCTGGAACGTGACGCGTTGTATGCAGCGGAGACCGGTTGATGTTTGAGATCAGCGAGGAACAGGAGGCCCTGCTGCGCCTGCCTGACCCCTCCACTTTTTTCCCGTTGTTGTGCCGGGAGATTCGCGAGGAGTACCCCGGCAGGGTCGGTCATCTGAGCGATGGCGCGCTGATGGATGAGGTGGTGCGAAGCCATGACCATGCAGCCTATGTGCTGCGCATCACGCACCTGCCGGTGCTGGTGCGCTGGGTGAAGGCGGACGTGGCATGGGCGTGCGGTTTGCGGGCCGTCCCTGCGGTGGGCATGTGGATACGTAACGCGGAGCACCCGAATCTGGCGGCGGCGGATCTGTTGTCGAATCTGGCAGGGTACTAGGAGCAATCATGGGCACCAGAATCATCGGACCCCGGCCCTGGCTGGGGCCAGGCGTGGGAGGCGGTACCGGCACCGTCGACGAAGACGGCAACCCGGTGGATCCCTACGGCGGGCCGACCACCGGCGATGTGGTCGATGGCATCCGCGATGCCGTGTACGGAATCCAGCAGCGGGTGCGTGGTGAAGCCAGGCCCGATGCGCGCGCCGAGCCGACCGCCAAGGCGCGGGAGGTTGACTGCTCGCAGATGCCTGACGAGACCGCGTGCAACGAGTGCCTGCTGAAGGAGGGGTTCATCGGTCCGCCTCTCACCCCGCGCTATGTCACCCAAAGCAACCTGATCAATTACGAATATCAGTTGTACATCGCCAACCTGCGCTCGGCGCCGCTGCGCTTTGGTTTCATGGTCGCCGACATGGCGGATCCTGATCGGCGGCTATTCTCGGTGGATACGTTGTTTGACTACCTTGAGCGCGATGGGTTCTCACGCACCGTGCAGGAATGGCATTTCAACGCCTGTGAGTTTGATGGGTTCTGGTTGAAGGACTGCACGGTGGTGGAAGCGAAGGGGAGGTATGAGCATTTCTTTGATGAAAGAGGACTTCCCAGATATGAGTTTGTGGAACATGGAGTTCTCAGGCCTTGGGGATTGCAGATGAACAGGCAGCGCAGCGCCATCGGCGTTGCAGGTCGGCAAGCAAAGCTCCTGTGGTGCTTCATGCAACCTCGAACGATGGCCGCAGCCATTGCAGCGGAGTATGTCGATCCAATGCTTTGCAGGCACATACCATTTCGTGGAGAGATTTGATGATTGTCAGTGTCCAAGCAAACTTGCGAACGGACCCTGTGTCCCGATCTCCCGACCAGTTACTTGGTTTGGCGGTACAGGCAACAGAACGTCTTGCGTCGCTACACCCGTTGATGAAACGCTGGTATGCGCTGCCATCGAGCGCAAAGGGAAAGTCAATACCGTTGGAGGACACCGGTGCGATCCTCGCCAGGATGGAACGGGATATCGAGAAGGATCGCGGAAGATTTGGGGATTTCAATGAGCTTGGCGCTTCACTGTTGCTGGCCAACGTAGACAATGGTCGTGATTGGCGCATGCCAGGTCTGGTCGTGCTCGGCTTGGATCCCACAATGGGCTCCCATAAGTTCCGTCTTGTTGGGATCGAACCATTTGGTGAAGCCGTGCCAGATCTGATGCTGAATGCAATGATAGGTCTGGTGGAGGAAGTCAAGCCCCTCTATGCCTGTACGGATGTCAAAGCGCAGACGCGCGAGAAGGGGCTGGTGACGTACCAGCTTGATCGGCGCTTGTACCAACACCGTCGCTACTTTGGCTGGATGGGCTTCGTTCCTGCGCAGATCACCCACGCGCAGATCCCCGACGCACATGCGGTCCACGCGGTCGATGGCCAGGGCACGGTCATTGTCTCGGTGCCAGGCATGTTCGACCCCACTGACGACGCGCAGGTGGACAAGGTACACCGCGTCGAAATGGATCTGGCCAGCTATGACCTGTTGCCGGTAACGGACCCGAGCCTCAAGGGCTAGGGCCATTTCCGGTTTTCGCACGGAATGCTCCCCGCGTGCGCGATCTGTCGTGCTGGTGCTGGTGCTGTGCGCAGGCGCCCTGTGGGCGTCACTTCCCAGGCAGCGTGACACCTGACACCTGCCAAGCGCTTGCCCAGCAGGATGCAGGACCACTACAGACCCCGCGCAACAATGATGGGAATCGCACGAATCACCGCAATGGCGCGAATGCCCACCACCGCAAACTCGAGCCTCAGCCGTGTTTGCGCTTGTCAGCCAGCGTCGCCTCGTACGGCGCCGGCTGGCAATCCGTCCGTGTTCCATGGCGGGCGCAGCAGGATGGCGGGCCGGGCCAGGACGCAGGCGGTCGCGCGATGGAGGGCCTGATGCAGGCCAGTCGCGTGCTGGGCCTGTATGCCAGCCTTAACGTGCGGCCCTGCTGGCGGGGCAGGGCGGCTGCCTTGCCCCGTTGCAGCGCTTCACAGGCAGGGCCCCCAAGCATCAGGCACAAAAAAACCCGGAGGACTGTCGTCTTCCAGGCTTCTTGGTGACCACCGAAGTGGTCGGGGAGACAGGATTCGAACCTGCGACCTCTACGTCCCGAACGTAGCGCTCTACCAGACTGAGCTACACCCCGAAGGGAGCCGCCTATTCTAGCGATTCACCCCGATGGCGGCAAGGGGTAAATGCTGTTTTCTTCACACTGCCGAAGCAGTGCCACTTCAGGGAACAAAAAAGCCTGGACGACTTCACCAGGCTTCAATGCGACCACATGAGTGGTCGGGGAGACAGGATTCGAACCTGCGACCTCTACGTCCCGAACGTAGCGCTCTACCAGACTGAGCTACACCCCGAAGGAGCCGCCTAAGATACCGTGTGAAGGCCAAGGCGGCAAGGTTTTTTTACAACTCAGCGACGATTTTCTTTCTCGATGCGGTTCTGCTCGCGGGCTTCGAACCACATGCCGTTGAGGATGGCCACCGTCGAGGCGAGGCCGGCACCGAGAATCCAGGCGAAATACCACATGATCAGTCTCCTTTGTCCAGCGGATGTGCCGACCCTGGGCCGGCACATCGGCACTCAGTAAGCGTTCGGGTTGTTGCCCATCTCTTCGGTGGTGGTCTTGCCCTTCAGCACGCGGTACACCCAGGTGGTGTAACCGATGATGATCGGCAGGAACACCGCCGTGGCCAGCAGCATGATCCACAGGGTCAGGTGGCTGGACGAGGCATCCCACACGGTCAGGCTGGAGGTGGGCTGGCTCGAGGACGGCAGCAGGAACGGGAAGATGGCGAAGCCGACGGTCAGGATGATGCCGGCGATGGCCGCTCCGGAGGCGATGAAGGCCAGGCCGCCGCGACGGGCGCGCAGCAGCACTGCGCTGGCCAGCAGGCCGGCCAGGCCCAGCAGCGGGGCCAGGATCGTGGCCGGCATCGCACTGTAGTTGCGCATCCAGCCACCGGCGGCGCCGAGTTCGGCGGTCTTCAGCAGCGGATTGGTGGCGCCATCGGTGACCACCTGCGAGGTGATCTGGTAACCCGGCAGGCCGAAGGCCACCCAGGCGCCACCGACGGCGAACAGCACGAAGGCGATGATCGCGGCGATGCTGCCGAAGCGGGCCGCACGCTCGGCCACCGGGCCATCGGTCTTCAGCACCAGCATGGCGGCACCGTGGGCGACCAGCATCGACACGCTGAGCAGGCCGGCCAGCAGCGCGAAGGGCATCAGCAGGCCGAAGAACGAGCCGGTGTAGAAGATGCGCATGCTGTCATCGAAGTGGAACGGCACGCCCAGCAGCACGTTGCCCACCGCCACGCCCATGATCAGCGCCGGGATGAAGCCACCGATGAACAGCGCCCAGTCCCAGGTGTTGCGCCAGCGTTCGCTGGGCATCTTGCTGCGGAACTTGAAGCCGACCGGACGCAGGATCAGGGCGAACAGGATCACGAACATCGCCAGGTAGAACCCGGAGAAGCTGACCGCGTACAGCGGCGGCCAGGCGGCGAAGATCGCACCGCCACCGAGTACCAGCCACACCTGATTGCCTTCCCATACCGGGCCGATGGTGTTGATCACCAGCCGGCGCTCGGCGTCGTTGCGGGCAACGAAGGGCAGCAGGGTGCCCACGCCCAGGTCGAAACCATCCATCACGGCGAAACCGATCAGCAGGATGCCGAGCAGCAGCCACCAGATCACGCGCAGCGTGGTGTAGTCCAGAAGAATGAAATCCATCTTGGTTCTCCTGCCTCAGGCCTGGCCGGCGGCCGGCGCCGAGGCATTGTGGGAAGCATGCGGCTGGGGCGACTGCAGCGACGGCAGCACCTCGTCCGGACCCTTGCGGATCGCCTTGAGCATCAGCTTGATCTCGACCACGATCAGCGCGGTGTAGATCGCGGTGAAGCCGGCAAGGGTCAGCACGATTTCATGCAGGGCCAGGCCCGATGCCGCATAGAAGGTCGGCAGCACGCCGTCGACCGCCCACGGCTGGCGACCGTACTCGGCCACGAACCAGCCACATTCGATCGCGATCCACGGTGCCGGCAGCGTCCACAGGGCCAGGCGCAGGAACCAGCGCTTGTCCTGGAAGTTGTTGCGGCAGGAGTAGTAGAAGGCCAGTGCGAAGAAGGCGATCAGGTAGAAGCCCAGGCCGGCCATCACGCGGAAGGTCCAGAACAGCGGCATCACGCGCGGCACGGTGTCCATCGCCGCCTGCGAGATTTCCTGCGGGGTGGCGTTGAGGATGTCATCGCGGTAGCGCTTGAGCAGCAGGCCATGGCCCAGGTCCTGCCAATGGCGGTCGAACATCTCGCGCGCTTCAACGTCGTTCTTGTTCGCACGCAGGCGTTCCAGCGCACCGTAGGCCAGCTGGCCGCCGCGCACGCGGTGTTCGGCGCGCTCGACCAGTTCCAGGATGCCCGGAATCGGCTGGTTCAACGAACGGGTGGCGATCAGGCCCATCAGGTACGGGATCTTCACCGCGTAGTCGTTCTGGTGGGTTTCCTGGTTCGGGATGCCGAAGGCGGTGAAGTCGGCCGGTGCACGCTCGGTCTCCCACATCGCTTCGATCGCGGCCAGCTTCATCTTCTGGTGTTCGCTGGCGGCGTAACCGCTCTCGTCACCCAGCACCACCACCGACAGCGACGACAGCAGGCCGAAGGCTGCGGCCACCGCGAACGAACGACGGGCCAGGTCCTTGTGCTTGTTGCGCAGCAGGAACAGGGCGCTGATCGCCATCACGAACACCGCACCGGTCACGTAACCGGCGCTGACGGTGTGCACGAACTTGGCCTGCGCCACCGGGTTGAACACCACGGCCATGAAGTCGACGACTTCCATGCGCATGGTTTCCGGGTTGAACACCGCGCCGGTCGGGTTCTGCATCCAGCCGTTGGCGATCAGGATCCAGATCGCCGACAGGTTGGTGCCCAGCGCCATCAGCCAGGTCACCATCAGGTGCTTGACCTTGGTCAGGCGGTTCCAGCCGAAGAAGAACAGGCCGACGAAGGTGGCTTCCAGGAAGAACGCCATCAGGCCTTCGATGGCCAGCGGCGCACCGAAGATGTCACCCACGTAGTGGCTGTAGTAGGACCAGTTCATGCCGAACTGGAACTCCATGACGATGCCGGTGGCGACGCCCATGGCGAAGTTGATGCCGAACAGGACGCCCCAGAACAGGGTCATCCTGCGCCAGATCTCCTTGCCGGTCATCACGTACACGCTCTCCATGATGGCCACCATGAAGGACAGGCCGAGGGTGAGCGGTACGAATAGGAAGTGGTACATCGCGGTCAGCGCGAATTGCAGCCGCGACAGTTCTACGACTGTCTGATCAATCATGGCCTGGCTACCTCGTTGGATAGTGCCGTTGCAGGTGGCGGGAAGGGTGGTCTACGACGTGAATGATGTGACCGACTACTTCAAACAGCCTTGATCCAGATCAATGTATGAACAGGTGTGCGAAGGGATCGTATGCGAACCTGATGAAGACTGCGACCGCCGGCCGCAGGGGCGGGCTATTGCCTGCGCCTACAATGCCGTGTCTCCCCCGTTGCCCGTGAAGACCTCTTGAGCGCTGCCGAAACGACCCCTGACGGCCTGTCCCCGGAAGCTGAAACCGCCCGCCAGCGGCGTGTCCGCACGGCCTGGCTGGCCGATCTGGCACGCTCCGCCCGGGGCCGCCAGCGTCTGGCCGCGCTGTGCATCAGCCTGTCCGGCGCACTGTTGATCGGCCAGGCTGCCGCCATCGCCTGGCTGGTGCAGCAGGTGCTGGTGGAGCGCGCGCCGCTGGCATCGAGCCTACCGGTGCTGGCGGGACTGGCGGTGATCCTGGTGCTGCGCACCCTGCTGGGCAGCGCCACCCAGGCCGCCGCCGGTGACGTGGCCGACGCCGCACGCCTGGCATTGCGCGAACGCGTGTTCGCACGCCTGCTGGGCCACGGCCCACTGTGGCTGCGGCAGCGCCGCACCGGCGAACTGGGCGAACTGATGCTGCATCACGGCGATGCGATCGAGAGCTATTACAGCGGCTTCCTGCCGGTGCGCACTGAAGTGGTGGTGGTGCCGCTGCTGATCCTGGCCGCGGTCGCCTGGGTCGACTGGGTGGTGGCGCTGATCCTGCTGTTCACCGCGCCGCTGGTGCCGTTCTTCATGATGCTGGTGGGCTGGGGCGCTGAAGCGGCCGGGCGCGCACAGCTGGGTGAGCTGGCGCGCATGAGCGGCCATTTCGCCGACCGGATCAAGGGCCTGGGCCTGCTGCGCCTGTATGGCCGCGGTGAGGCTGAGCTGGAGGGTATCGAGGCGGCCGCCGAAGGCGTGCGCGTGCGTACGCTGAAGGTGCTGCGGATCGCGTTCCTGTCGTCCACGGTGCTGGAATTCTTCGCCTCGGTGAGCGTGGCGATGGTCGCGCTGTACCTGGGCCTGAGCTATCTGGGCATGATGTCGCTGCATGCAGCGGTGCCGACGCTGGGTGCGGGCCTGTTCTGCCTGCTGCTGGCACCGGAATTCTATGCGCCGCTGCGACGGCTGGCCGCGCACTACCATGATCGTGCCAATGCACTGGCCGCTGCTGCCGAAGTGGAGCGCCTGCTGCAGTCGCTGCCCGATGAGCAGGGCCTGATCGAGAGCGAGGTTGCACCGCTGGCGGTGGAGCCGGCCGAGGCCGCCTTGCCGCCGCTGCAGGCACAAGGGCTGGTGCTGCGCCCGCTGGGCGCGCCGCAGGATGTGCTGCAGGATCTGGACCTGCTGCTGGAGCCGGGCCAGCGCCTGGCCCTGGTCGGTCCCAGCGGATCCGGCAAAAGCACGCTGCTGGAGGCGCTGGCCGGTTGGTTGCCACCGCGTGCCGGCAAGCTGCAGTTGCGGCCCGGCGTGCAGGTGGCTTATGCCAGCCAGCGACCGTACCTGTTCCACGGCAGCATCGCCGACAACCTGCGCCTGGCTGATCCCGGTGCCAGCGATGCGCGACTGCGCGCGGTGGCCGAAGCCTCGCAGGTCCTGCAGTTTGCCCGCCTGCCGCAGGGGCTGGACACGGTGATCGGCGAGCGCGGCTTCGGCCTGTCCGGAGGCGAAGCACGACGCATCGGCCTGGCCCGCCTGTTGCTGCGCGATCCGCAGGTGCTGTTGCTGGACGAACCCACCGCGTTCCTCGATGCCGATACCGAAGCGGCCCTGCTGCGCAGCCTGGCCGCCTATGCACGTGGCCGCAGCGTGGTGGTCGCCACCCACAGCCCCGCGGTGATCGCCTGGGCCGACCGTTGCCTGCTGTTGCCGGAAGGCCGCCTGGTCGAGCCGGCACAGGCGGTGCGCGCATGAGCCGTTCGCCTGATTCGCTGCGCGCGGTGTTCCTGCGCCACCGGCCGCGCCTGTTGCTGACCATGCTGCTGCTGTGGACCACGATGCTGGCCGGCACGGCGCTGCTCGGCCTGTCCGGTGGCTTCCTCACGGCGGCCGCGCTGGCCGGTGCAGCCGGCCTCGGCCAGGGCTTCAACTTCTTCTCACCCTCGGCCGGCATCCGTGGCCTGACCATGGCGCGCATCGTGTCGCGCTACTTCGAAAAGCTGGTCGGCCACGATGCCACCCTGCGCATCGCCCGCGACCTGCGCGTGTGGTTCTTCCGCCGCGCGCTGCCACTGGCACCGGCGCGGCTGGGGGCCACGCGTACCGGCGAGCTGCTGGCGCGGCTGCTGGGGGACATCGGCGAGGTGGATGGCCTGCTGGTGCGTGCGATCGGGCCGCTGGTGGCGCTGGGTGCGCTGTCACTGGTGGCGGTCGCCTCGGCAGCGCTGATCCTGCCCTCGGCAGCGGTACTGCTGGCGGTGCTGGCGCTGCTGATCGCCTTCGGTGTGCCCTGGTTGGGCGTGCGTGGCCATGACGACGAAGAGGCCGATCGTGCCGCGCACCGCGCTGCGTTGCGCACCGCTGCGTTCGAAGGGCTGGAAGGGGCCGGTGATCTGGCTGCGCTGCATGCCGATGCGGCCTGGCAGCTGAAGGTGCGCGTGGCCGCCAAGCAGCTGGCTTCGCGGGATCGTCGTCGGCGCTGGCGCCTGATCGCGGCCTCGACCCTGCATGGCCTGGTCGCCGGGCTGGGGCTGGTGGCGATGCTGGCATTGGCCCTGCACGCCGCCGAACAGCAGCGCATCGCGCCGGAGATGGCCGCGGGCCTGGTGTTCCTGACCGTGGCGTTGATCGAGCTGTGGGCCGGCATGGGCCTGGCCTGGCAGTCGCTGCAGTCCGGGCGCATTGCCGCCGATCGGTTGCAGGCCATCGTCGAGCAACCGCCGACGGTGGAGGACCCGCAGGTGCCGCAGGCAGTGCCGCAGGCCGCGCGCGTGCACTGGGATGACGTGCACTTCCAGTGGCCCGGTGCGGCGCGGCCGGTGTTGTCCGGCCTGCAGCTGACCCTGGCGCCGGGCGAGCGTATCGCGATTCGCGGCGACAGCGGCAGTGGCAAGACCACGCTGTCGAGCCTGCTGCTGCGGCTATGGGATCCGCAGCAGGGACGGCTGACCTACGGTGGCCGCGACCTGCGTGATTTCGCCCAGGCCGACTGGCACCGGCAACTGGCGTGGCTGCCGCAGAGCGCGCCGGTGTTTGCCGGCAGCGTGGCCGAGAACCTGCGATTGGGTGATCCCGACGCCAGTGACGCAGCGTTGTGGGCGGTGTTGCGTCGCGTGCGCCTGGGCGACTGGGCCGAGCGCAACGGTGGCCTGCAGACCTGGGTGGGCGAGAACGGCGCGACGATGTCGGCCGGCCAGGCACGACGTCTGGCGCTGGCGCGCGCGCTGCTGCGCAATGCGCCGATCCTGCTGCTGGACGAACCGACCGAAGGCCTCGACGTGGATACCGCGCGCGCGCTGCTGCAGGATCTTTCCGGATTGCTGGACGGGCGCAGCCTGCTGATGATCACCCACGACGACCTGCCCGACGGCGTGGTCGATGCGCAGTACCGGTTGCGTGATGGGGTGTTGGAGCGCGAAGCGTGAATGGTAGTGCCGGCCGCTGGCCGGCAACCCCATGATTGCCGGCCAGCGGCCGGCACTACCGATTGCGAGGGTTAGCGCGAGAACTCGCGCAGCATCACCGCGATCGAGGCCACGTTGGCCAGCACGCACAGCCAGAACACCCACTGGAATTCGGCTTTGCGATGCTTGTGGCGGAACAGCGCCTGGCCCAGCAATGCACCCGGCCAGCCCCCGGCAAAAGCCAGCAACTGCAGGGTTCGTTCCGGGATCCGCCATTGCTTTCGCTGTGCCGCGCGCTTGTCGTGGCCATACAGCGCGAACGACACTGCACTGGCCAGCAGGCACCAGCCACCCAGCCACAGCGGCAGCACGCCGCTGATCATCAGCGCGATCAACGCGCCGAACGCGGCCAGCGCGAGGTTACGCCGCCATGCCACTTACAGCGCGTCGAGGAAGCCGCGCACGGCCGGGCCGAAGCGCTCGAAATCGACGAGGAAGGCGTCATGGCCCTGCGGCGATTCCAGGCCAATGAAGCGCGCATCGGCGCCGCCGGCGCGCAGGCCGTCGGCGACCTGTTGCTGCTGCTGCACCGGGAACAGGATGTCGGTGTTGGCGCCGATGGCCAGTGCCTTCTCCACCCGGATCTTCGCCAGCCCGGCCAGCATGTCGCCGTCGGCATACTCAGCCAGGTCGAACCAGTCCATCGAGCGGCTCAGGTACAGATAGCAGTTGGGATCGAAGAAACGCACGAAGCGCCGTGCGTGGCCTTCCAGATAGCTTTCCACCTGGAATTCCAGACCGAACGGATCGTCGTCGGTCTGGTCCGAATCCAGCCGCACGCGGCCGAAGCGGCCATCCCATTCCAGTGCGGAGCGGTAGGTGATCACGCCCAGCTTGCGCGCCATGCGCATGCCGGACTCGGGATACTCGGCATCGTCGTAGCGACCACCATTCCAGCGCGGATCGAGACGGATCGCCTCGCGCTGCAGGGAGCGGATCGCGATCGAGAACGGCAGCGCCTGCGCACTGCCGGAAATGTTGACATGGCTGCGCGCGATGCCCGGATGCAGCATCAGCACGGCGAGCGCGGTCATACCGCCCATTGAATTGCCGATCACGCAGGCCAGTTGCTCGATGCCCAGTGCACGCACGACTTCGATGGCGGCACGTGCGCCGTCTTCGATCGACAGTTCGGGGAAGTCCAGACGATAGGGCTCACCGCTGGCCGGGTTGAGCGAAGCGGGGCCGGTCGAGCCCTTGCAGCTGCCCAGCGAGTTCACGCATACCACGTACCAGCGGTCGGTATCGATCGGCTTGCCGGGGCCGACCATGCCTTCCCACCAGCCCGCTGCGGGGTTGGCGTCATTGGCCGCGGCGTGTGCATCCGGCGACAGGCCGGTCACGATCAGGATCGCGTTGCTGGCGTCGGCGGCCAGCGTTCCCCAGGTTTCGTAGGCCACGCGTGCGCCGTGCAGGGCGCCGCCGCGTTTGAACGGGAACGGCGAGGGCAGGGCGTGGAAGCGGGTGCCGGGCGGGATGAATTCGGTCATGCGGGCATTCTAGCGGGGCCGCATGTGGAGCTGGCGACACGCTGGTTTCCATCGGCGATGCACCCGGTAGTGCCGGCCGCTGGCCGGCAACCTCATGAATCGTGATGCGGCTGTGGGGTTGCCGGCCAGCGGCCGGCACTACCGGGCGGCGCGTCAAGGGAACCGTAGCTCCACCACGCCCTCATGCGGCAGGCTGACCTTCACTGGCGTGCTCTGTAGGTCGTCCTCGGTGCGGTTGGCGCTGCCGCTGCGCGAGATGCGTGCCAGCACTTCCACTTCGCGATGTGCGGACAACGGTGCGGTCGGCATCGGGCTGTCACCGTCACCCAGCCCGACCGTGGCCGGGAAACCGGCCAGGGGCAGCTTGCGCGCGGCCACTGGCATCGGTGGTCCACCCACGGCGCGGGCCAGCACGAATACCTGGGTGCTGGCCGGCCACTCGGTGCCCTTCAACGCAGGCAACTGCACGCGCACCTGCAACAGCGCTGGTGGCGCCGCAGCGGCAGCATCGGGCGCCTGGCCGGCGGCCTCGCGGGCGATGGCGATCTGTGCCTGCAGCGCCTGCGCGGCACCCGGTTCCAGTCGTGGCAGCAGGCCGCTCCAGACGTCGGCAGCCTCGGCGTTCTTTCCGCGTTGGCGCAGGGCGATGCCCAGCAGCCAGCTGGCGCGCTCGGCATCGGGTGCCTGTGCACGGGCCTGCTGCAACCAGGCCATCGCGGTGTCATCGAACTGCTTGCCGGCATCGGCCTGCGCACGTGCCTGCGCGGCTTCCACCAGCACGCCGGGGTCTTCCGGGGCGAGAGCGGCGGCACGCGCGAAGGCGTCCGCGGCGGCTGCGGCGTTGCCCAGTTCGGCCTGCGACCGGCCCAGCAGCGCCCAGCCATCAGCCCGCTGCGGGTCTCGCTTCAGTGCATCCTGCAGGGCCTGCACGCCATCGCGCAGGGTGGCCACCGAAGGCGTCGGTTGTACCTGTGCTGCACGCGGATCACCGACCAGCAGATACAGGCAGGCACCGGCCACGCCCAGCGCGAGCACACCCACCACGAAACTGCGGCGACCGTGGTGGCGCAGCGGCCACAGCACCAGCGTCGCCATCAGTGCGGCCACCAGCCCGGCCAGCATCGGCAGCCAATGGCTCACCATCCGTCTCCTTCATCGGTCTTGTTGGCGGGGGCGGCGGCGACCGTGCGGCCACGGCGGCGGACGATGCCCAGTACCACCAGCGCGCCGGCGCCCAGCACCAGCAGCGGACCGCCCCACAGCAGCCAGGTGCCCGGCTGCAGAGGCGGCTGATAGAGCACGAACTCACCGTAGCGGGCGACCAGGAACTGCTTGATCTGGGCGTCGTCGTGGCCTTGCTGCATCAGCTGCAGCACCTCTCGGCGCAGGTCCTGGGCGATCTGCGCGTTCGAGTCGGCCAACGACTGGTTCTGGCACTGCACGCAGCGCAGCTGCGCAGCCAGGTCATGGAAGCGGCGCTCCTCGGCGCCATCGCGGAACTGCAACGGCTGCGGATCGTGCAGCGGCTGCTGGGCCAGCACGGCCAGCGGCAGCATCAGGAGCAGCAGCGCCAGCAGCCAGCGCATGGGCTCAGGGCGCCGTGTGCAGCGTGCTGCCGGCATTGCCCTGGGCCTTCTCGATCTTCTCCAGTGCCGGGATCAGCTTCTCGTCGACCACGCGCTGGGTCATCGCACCGCTGTACTTCCAGCGCACTATGCCGCTGCCATCGACCAGGAAGGTTTCCGGTGCGGCGGTCACGCCCCAGTCGATCGCGGTGCGGCCTTCCACGTCGCTGAGCACGACCATGAACGGGTTGCCCAGCTGTTCCAGCCAGTGCAGCGCGTCGGTCGGATCGTCCTTCCAGTTGTAGCCGATCACGCGCACGCGCTTGCTCTCGGCGAATCGGGTCAGCACCGGGTGTTCCTCGCGGCAGGCCGCGCACCAGCTGCCCCAGACGTTCAACAGGTAGGGTGCGCCGCGCAGGTCGTCGCTGTGCACGATCATCTCGGGATCGTGCAGCACCGGCAGGGCGAACGCCGGCGCCGGCTTGTCGATCAGGGCAGATGGCAGTACGTCGCGCTGCGGGTCACCCGATTTCATCACCCCGTAGATCATCAGCCCGAGCAGGCCGAAGAAGAACAGCACACCGATCACGATGGCTACCGGCGGCAGCGGGCGGGAGGGGCGCGGGGTGGGGGACTCGGACATGGGAACTCCTACGGACGACGGAAACGGCGATCGGCGGCGGTGATGAATCCGCCCAGGGCCATCAGCAGCGCGCCCAGCCAGATCCAGCGCACGAACGGCTTGATGTGCACCCGGACCGCCCATGCATTGTTGCCCAGCGGCTCGCCCAATGCCACGTAGACATCACCATCGAAGCGTGCATCGATGCCGGCCTCGGTCATCACCTGGCCGCCGCTGGCGTACTGGCGCTTCTCTGGATGCAGCAGCGCCAGCTCGCGGCCGTCGCGGAACACGCGCAGGTGACCACGGTCGGCGATGAAGTTGGGGCCTTCGCGATGGTCCACGCCCTCGAAGCGTACTTCGTGGCGGCCGACCACCACCTGCTGGCCCGGTGCCAACGCCACTTCGCGCTGCACGTTCAGGGCTTCCACCAGCAGCGCGCCAGCCAGGAACACGGCAATGCCGGCGTGGGCGACGATCATCCCGAGCATCTCGGCGGTGAAGCGGCCGTTGCCGCGCAGTCGTTGCCAGACGAAGCGTGCGGTACCGAAGCCGACCCAGACCGCGGCAGCGACACCGAGACCGGCCTTCCAGCCGTTCTGCGGCGCCTGCCACCAGGCCAGCGCGCCCAGCAGCACTGCCAGTCCCAGCCAGGGTGCCAGCAACGCGAACGCGCGCGAGGGCTGGTCGCGTTGCCACTTCACCAGCGGGCCGAACGGCAGCAGCAGGATCATCGGTGCCATCAGCAGCAGGAACAGGCTGCCGAAGTAGGGCGGGCCGACCGAGATCTTGCCCAGCGACAGCGCATCGGCCAGCAGCGGGTACAGCGTGCCGAGCAGCACCATCGCGCAGGCGGTGGCCAGCAGCAGGTTGTTGGCCAGCAGCAGGGTCTCGCGCGAGGTGGCGGTGAAGCCACGGCGCGGATCGTCGGCGTCCACGCTCAGCTGGCTGGCGCGCAGCGCGTACAGCAGCAGGCTGCCGCCGACCAGCACCGACAGGAACACCAGGATGAACAGGCCGCGCGACGGATCGGCGGCGAACGAATGCACGCTGGTCAGCACGCCGGAGCGCACCAGGAAGGTGCCCAGCAGCGACAGCGCGAAGGCGGCGATCGCCAGCAGCAGGGTCCAGCTGCCGAAGGTGCCGCGCTTCTCAGTGACCGCCTGGGAATGGATCAGTGCCGCGCCGACCAGCCAGGGCATGAAGCTGGCATTTTCCACCGGGTCCCAGAACCACCAGCCGCCCCAGCCCAGCTCGTAATAGGCCCACCAGCTGCCCAGCGCGATGCCCAGGGTCAGGAAGCCCCAGGCGACGTTGGTCCACGGCCGCGTCCAGCGCAGCCAGCGTGCGTCGACACGACCTTCCAGCAGCGCGGCCACGGCGAATGCGAACGGCACCGCGAAGCCGACATACCCGATGTAGAGCATCGGTGGGTGGATGATCAGCCCGGGGTCCTGCAGCAGTGGATTGAGGTCGCGGCCTTCCAGCGGTGCCGGGTTCAGGCGCAGGAACGGGTTGGAAGTGAAGATCAGGAAGGCGAGGAAGCCGACGCTGACCACGCCCATCACCGCCAGTACGCGTGCCTGCACCGGGGCCGGCAGGTGCCGCGAGAACAGCGCCACCGCGCCGGTCCACAGCGCCAGCACCAGCGCCCACATCAGCAGTGAGCCCTCGTGCGCGCCCCACACCGCCGAGTAGCGGTAGATCATCGGCAGCAGCGAATTGGAGTTCTCGGCCACGTAGCGCACCGAGAAGTCCTGCTGCACGAACGCAGCGGTGAGCACCGCGAAGGCGCCGGCGAGCAGCAGCAGCTGTGCGAAAGCGGCAGGTCGTGCCACCGCCATCCATGCGGCGTTGTTGCGCTGCGCGCCGACCAGCGGCAGGCCGGCCTGCAGCAGCGAGGCCAGCAACGCACACAACATCAGGATCTGACCCAGTTCGGGCAGCACTCAGCGCACCTCGGGTGCCGTCACCGGCACGTCGTGCTTGCGATGGGCGTCGCCCATCTTGTCGGCCACTTCCTTCGGCACGTATTTTTCATCGTGCTTGGCCAGCACTTCGTCGGCGACGAAGGTGCCGTCCTGCAGTCGGCCGCTGGCGACCACCGCCGTGCCTTCGGCGAACATGTCCGGCAGGATCCGCGACGTGGTCACTGCCAGTTGCGCGTCGCCGTCGGTCACTTCAAAGCGGGCCTCCAACGAGCCGACCGGTCGGTTGAAGGAGCCTTTCACCACCATGCCGCCGAGGCGGAAGCGCGACTGCGCATCGACATCGCCGCGCAGCACTTCCGAAGGCGTGTACAGGTAGGCGATGTTGCGCTCCAGCGCCATCGCCACCAGCGCGGTGGCCAGGCCGGAGGCGAGCAGGGCCAGCAGCACCCAGACCAGGCGGCGACGCTGTACCGGGGTCATCGTTCCAGCTCCGTCGACAACGGCGCCGCTGCGTCCTGCCTGCCGGCGCGGGTCTGCTGCCGTTGCTGCCGGGCCAGTGCCAGCCGACGCGCCACGCGAAGGCGAAGCCATGAACCGATGGCGTCGGCGCCGAGCACCAGCACGAACACGGCGTAGGCGCCGATCACATAGGGCAGGTGGGTCATGGCTGGACCTCCCGGGAGGGGCGTGCGGCATCGACGCGGCCGCCGACCCAGGCCTTGCCGGCCTCGCGGTCGAGATTGTCAGCGCGGGCCTTGGCCAGCACCGAACCGGCGAACCAGAACTTGGTGCCGATCACCATCCACCACAGCGGCGCGATCATCGCGCTGCTGATCGCCGATTCACCGAACACGTTGATCGACTGGCGCTGGTGCAGGCCACCCCACCAGTCCACCGAGTAGCGGATCACCGGCAGCAGGCTGACGCCGACGATGGCCAGCAGCCCGGCCGCGCGCGCGGCGCTGCGGCGGTCCTCGATGGCGTGGTACAGGCCGATCACGCCCAGGTACAGGAACAGCAGCACCAGCTCGCTGGTCATGCGCGGGTCCCAGTCCCACCAGGTGCCCCAGGTGCCCTTGCCCCAGATGCTGCCGGTCAACAGGGTGATCAGGGTGAAACCGGCACCCATCGGTGCGCAGGCCATGGCCAGGATCTCGCAGACCTTGATCCGCCAGATCAGCGCGATGGCCGCATACAGCGCCATCAGCGCGAACACGAACAGGCTCATCCAGGCACTGGGCACGTGGATGTAGAGGATGCGGAAGCTGTCCAGCTGCTTGGCTTCCGGCGGCACCACCAGCAGCGCCTGCCACATGCCGACCAGCAGCACCGGCACCGCCGCGAGGTAGAACACCCGCGACCAGCGGGCAGCGAAACGGTCGAACGTGGGGGGCGAACCGAGTTGGTGGAACCAGCGGACAATCGGATTCATGCGTGGCGGCTATCCAGCAGGGGTGGATTGGCTCTCAGCTCGGTCAACTCAGAGAAATACGTATTGCAGCGGCGGTGGCCAACGGCGCCAGCACCAGCGCGACCAGCAGGCCGGCGCCCAGCATCAGCAGCGCACCGACCGGATCCTGTCCGCGTCCGGCTGCCGCCAGACTGCCAGCGCCGAACACCAGCACCGGCACATACAGCGGCAACGACAGCAACGCCACGAGAATACCAGAGCGTCGGATGCCTACGGTCAGCGCGGCGACCACGCCACCGATCAGGCTCAGCAACGGCGTTCCCAGCAGCAACGATGCCAGCAACATCGGCAGCTGGTCATGCGGCAGATGCAGCATTTCGGCCAGCAGCGGGCTGACCACGATCAACGGCAGTGCAGTGGTGGCCCAATGCAGCAGCACGCGCACCAGCACCAGCCAGGCCAGCGGTACCGGCGCCAGCAGCCATTGTTCCAGTGAACCGTCCTCGGCGTCGGAGCGGAACAGCGAATCCAGCGACAGCTGGCCCGCCAGCAGCACGGCCAGCCACAGCACCGCGCCGGCGGTGGCGGCCAGCAGCTGTGGTTCGCGGCCCTGGGCGAGGGCGAACAGCACCACCACCAGCACCGCGAACAGCAGCGGTTGCAGCGCATCGCCGCGGCGGCGCCAGAGCAGGCGCAGGTCGCGCTTGAGCAGGGCCGCTGCGGTCTGCCACAGGCCCGGCTCGGTACCCGGCGCGATCATGCGGCACCGCCGAGGTCGAGCTGGCGGGTGCGCACCGGCGGTGCGGCGTAGGCGCCGTGGGTGGTGACCAGCGCCGCGCCACCGGCACGCAGGTGCGCCGAAATCATCCGGTTGACCAGGGTGATGCCCTCCAGGTCGAGGTTGGCATAGGGTTCGTCGAGCAGCCACAACGGCGCCGGTGACAGCCAGATGCGCGCCAGTGCCAGCCGCCGCTTCTGTCCGGCCGACAGATGCCGCACCAGGGTGTCCTCATAACCGGCCAGGCCGACGATGGCCAGCGCGTTGCCCGGCATCTGCCGTGCGCGACGGCCGTGCAGGCCACACAGGAAATGCAGGTTCTCCAGCGTGTCCAGGTCTGGCTTCAAGGCCGGCAGATGGCTGAGGTAGGCCACGTAGCGTGCACGCTCGGCATTGCTGGCCGGCTTGCCGTCGATCCGCACCTGGCCGGCGCCGGGCCGGGCCAGGCCGGCCAGCACGCGCAGCAGGGTGGTCTTGCCGGCGCCATTGCCGCCCTGCACCAGCAGGGCCTCGCCGGCGTCCACATGGAAGTCCAGCGGGCCGAACACCGGCTCGTCATTGCGGGAAAAGCTCAGGCCGCTGGCGGCCAGCAATGCAGGGGTGTTCAAGGGGCAAAGGTCTTCATGCCGGAGTGCGGCGGCAATTGTAGCGGTGAAAGCCTGCGGTAGTGCCGGCCGCTGGCCGGCAATTCCCCAGGGGGCCAGTCGCGTGGGCCGAGGTTGCCGGCCAGCGGCCGGCACTACCGTCGCGCGGATTGCGTAAACTCGGATCCCTTGTTCCCCCACAGCCCAGGCCGATGCAACCCACCACCAAGCTGCCCAAGGTCGGTACCACGATCTTCACCGTGATGTCCCAGCTCGCCGCCGAACACGGCGCGGTCAACCTCGGACAGGGGTTCCCGGACTTTTCCGCACCGCAGCGCCTGATCGATGAGACCGCCAAGGCGATGGCCGCCGGGCTGAACCAGTACCCGCCGATGACCGGCGTGGCGCCGTTGCGCCAGGCCATCGCGCAGAAGGCGCTGGACTGCTACGGCGCGCAGGTCGACGCGGACAGCGAAATCACCGTCACCAGCGGCGGCACCGAGGCCATCTTCAACGCCATCCATGCTGTGGTGCGTGCGGGCGAGGAAGTGATCGTGCTCGACCCGGCGTATGACTGCTATGAACCGGCGATCGATCTGGCCGGCGCCAAGGCCGTGCATGTGTCGCTGGATCCGCAGACCTTCGCCGTCGACTGGGACCGCGTGCGTGCGGCGATCACCCCGCGTACCCGCATGCTGATTGTCAACACCCCGCACAATCCGTCCGGTGCGATGCTGTCGGCGCAGGACATGCAGGCGCTGGCCGAGCTGCTGCGTGGCACGCAGATCTACCTGATCTCCGATGAGGTGTACGAACACATCATCTATGACGGTCGCCGCCACGAGTCGGCGCTGCGCTACCCGGAACTGCGCGAGCGCGCGTTCGTCATCTCCAGTTTCGGCAAGACCTACCACTGCACTGGCTGGAAGATCGGCTATGCGATCGCCCCGCCGGCGCTGACCGCCGAGTTCCGCAAGGTGCACCAGTACAACACCTTCACCAGCTTCGGCCCGGCGCAGTACGGCTTCGCCGCGATGATCCGCGACGAGCCCGAACACCACCTGGAGCTGGGTGCGTTCTACCAGGCCAAGCGCGATCGTTTCCGCGAACAGCTGGCCAGCACCCGGCTGAAGGCGCTGCCGGTGCCGGGCGGTTACTTCCAGCTGGTCGACTACTCGGCCATCAGCGACCTGCCGGACCATGAGTTCGTGAAGTGGCTGACCATCGAGAAGGGCGTCACTGCCATTCCGCTGTCGCCGTTCTACGAAAATCCGCCGGCCGGCCAGCGCCTGGTGCGCCTGTGCTTCGCCAAGAACGAAGCGACCATGGACGCGGCGATCGAACGCCTGCGCCTGCTGTGAGCGGAGGGTTGAACATGCAGGACCTGCGCATTTCCCTCGTTCAGGGCGACACCCGCTGGCACGACCCGGCGGGCAACCGCGCCTACTACGGTGCGTTGCTGGCACCGCTGGCCGGCAGCACCGACCTGGTGATCCTGCCGGAGACCTTCACCAGTGGCTTCTCCAACGACGCCATCGCCCAGGCCGAAGGCATGGACGGCCCGACCGTGGCCTGGGTGCGCGAGCAGGCGAAGGCCTTGAACGCGGCGGTGATCGGCAGCGTGCAGCTGCGCGAGGGCGAGGGCGTCTACAACCGCCTGTTGTTCGCCACGCCTGATGGCGGGCTGCAGTACTACGACAAGCGCCACCTGTTCCGCTACGGCGGTGAACACGAACGCTATGCCGCCGGCCGTGAGCGCCTGAGCGTGGAATGGAAAGGCTGGCGAATCAATCCGCAGGTCTGCTACGACCTGCGTTTCCCGGTGTTCTGCCGCAACCGCTACAACGTGGAGCGTCCGCAGCAGCTGGATTTCGACCTGCAGATCTTCGTTGCCAACTGGCCGTCGGCGCGCGCCTATGCGTGGAAGACCCTGCTGCGTGCGCGTGCCATCGAGAACCTGTGCTTCGTTGCCGCGGTGAACCGTGTCGGCGTCGATGGCAACCAGCTGCATTACGCGGGTGACAGCGCGGTGCTGGATTTCCTCGGCCAGCCGCAGGTGGAAATCCGCGAGCGCGAACAGGTGGTCACCACCACCATTTCGGCCGAGGCGCTGGCCGCCCATCGCGCGCGCTTCCCGGCGATGCTCGATGCCGATGCCTTCCACCTGGACGAACAGGCCTGAGCGACGGCCTGAACGCCGCCGCACCAGCGCGCGTGCCTGCATCCAACGTGCACGCGCGCGCTGCTAGATTCGCCGCCAGTCCGACCGAACTGGAAGTCCTGCCATGAACACGTCCTTCGCCCTGCTGCTGGCCCTGTCGGCCGCATCGCTGGCCCCGGCCGCGCACGCCGCCGGCAACCTCGATTGCCAGCTGCGCTACAACCTGTCCGGCTGGTCGCTGATCTACAAGACCGCCTCCGGCAATGGCACGGTCACCTGCAGCAATGGCGCCAGCATGCCGGTGCGCATCCAGATGAAGGGCGGCGGCCTGACCGTGGGCAAGTCGAAGATCACCAACGGGCGTGGCAGCTTTACCGGTGCGGTCAGCCTCAACGAACTGCTGGGGACCTACGCTTCGGTGGGTGCTCACGCTGGCGCAGTGAAATCCAGCAATGCGCAGGTGATGACCAAGGGCGATATCTCGCTGGCCCTGTCCGGCACGGGCAAGGGCTGGGACCTGGGCGTGGACGGCACCGCGTTCACTATCAGCCGGCGTTGAGGCGGCGCGGCTCCGCGGTGTTCCAGCTGATGCGGATGTAGTGCTGTTCGGAATCGCTCAACAACCGTTCGACACCGAAACCATTCTTCAGCAGTTGCGTGGTCACGTCTTCGACGAGCTGCTCGCTGGCCATCACCTGGCTGAAGCCGAACACGAGATAGCGGCGGCCATTCTCCGAGCCGATCTGGATCGAGTTGTCGAGGTCGCGGTAGAACTGTTCGATCGGGCGCTTGGCGGCATCGGCGTTGGCGCGGGCCTGTTCGGCGGTAATGGTGATCATGGGCATCTGCCTGGTGTGGGAGAGCGCGCACGATAGCCAGCGCCCTGATGTGAATTCCGGCCGTGGCGCACAATGCCTCGTGTTTGCAGCAATTCCTAACATGCGGTGTGAGCGTCGATACGCGCCGGAAAAGTGCCGCGCGGCGGTGAGCATCCTGCATCGACATGAAGTCATCGGGCAGGGATGGGTGCCAACGGCAGTGGAGGCGTGCAACGCGCCGCCCACAGGGGATCCTGCAGCCATCCGACGCTGTGGGCGCGCAGGCATTTACGTTTCCTTGACCCTGCAGTAACCCCGCAATGCCTAACAGGGACGTCCCAGCGATTCTGCTGGGATCATTGGAGACGCTGGAATGGAGTTCAGAACGTCCGTGCTGCTCGTGGCCCTCATCGCCACGCCCGCGATCGCCCACGCCGAAGTCTGCCTGTCCGACAGCGGAATCGTCGTGTCCTGTCCAAGCCTGTTGCCACATCCCGTGACGGCCAGGTTCGAGATCGGGACCTTGCCGCGTGTGGCTGGCTCGCCGTCGGAAATCTACATCACAGGGGGCGGCCAGGTGGATGGAACGAGTAATTTCTCGGTCTATGCCAATGGCCAGTTCCTGTGCCATACCAATGACAATTACGACGGTGGCAACACTACGCCGATCCGCCATTGCACCGCGACCATCGCAACACCCGGGACCTATGTGATCTCGGCGTCGCGCAACAGCCCTGGCAACTTCCTCGCACCAATGGACGAAGTGATCAACGTCCAGTAATCGGTTGTTGCTGATCCAGACCCCGGGGCAGGGACCCCGGGGCCCCTGCTGCCCACGTGGCAGCAGGAGCGGGTCCTTCATCGTTACGATCGGCAGCCAGGCCTTCCGCTGTCGACTGGCCGATCCCGCTGCAGCCACAGCGCCAGCAGGCCGCATGCGATGAGGGTCGGTGCCAGCAGCTGCAGCGTACCGACCAGCGCCATCGCCGCGCCGATCAGCAGGTAGTAGAGCAGGCCGAACAGCGCGCCAGCACTGCCGAGGCAGTGTGGATAGCCGCGCAGGGCCTGGCCGAGCACGTTGGGGATGGCGAGGCCGAAGCCCGTCACCACCGGCACCATCGCCGCGACCAGGGCAGGGTGATCATGCAGCAGCGCGGCCACCAGGCCTCCCGTCAGAACCAGGCCTGCGGCGATGCGGATGCGCGTGGTTGCGGCAACGCCTGCACGCAGCAGGCGGCCATTGCCCCACGCGCCCAGTGCCGAGCCCAGTGCCAGCACCGCGCCGCTGGCGCCGAACCAGGTGGCTGGCCAATGCTGGCGCGCGAACACGAATGGACCGAGTGCGTACCAGCTGTACATCGCCACGTTGAACGCCATCACCAGTAGTGCCTGCGACCAGATCCAGCGATCGCGGAGCAGTTGCCGCAGCAGTGGCAGCAATGGCGTGTGCACCCCTTCGGCGGCGCGACTTTCGCGGAGCCCCCATGTGCACCCGGCCATCAGCAGGGCGACGACCACCAGCAGCCCGGCCTGCACGCCCGCGTAGCCGTTTGCAGCGACCAGCAGCGTGCCCAGTGCCAGCCCGATCGCGGGACTCAATGCCAGCGCCATGCCGATCCACGAGAACGCCTGCGCCAATGCCGGCCCCCGCAGACGATCACGTAGGACGGTCTGGGTGACCACCGAAGCGGCGGCGGCGCCGACTGCGGCCAACGCTTGGACCAGCAGCACCTGGCCGAAGCTGCGAGCCATCAAGCCGCCCAGTGCAGCCACTGCGAAGACGCCGAGGCCACAGAGAAGGGCAGGGCGACGACCGATACGATCGGCCAGGCGCCCCCACAGCAGCACGCCTGCAGCGAAGCCGAACAGGTACAGGCTCATTGCCTGGCTGGCGGCGCTGGGTGGCAACGCGAAGCGTTCGGCCAGGCTGGCGAGGGCAGGGCTGTACAAGGTCTGCGCCAGCTGCGGGAACATCAGCAGAGCAATGGTGAGCAGTAGAAGGCGGCGCGGCATGCGGGCACTCCGGAAACAGGGGCGCGCATTGTGGTCGCGGCCCTGTTGGCGCACTCTGTAGGTCCTGTCAGGAAATGTAGGAAATCGGTCATGGCGTGGTTGCAGCCGGATGCGCGATTCGACGCAGACGCCTGGAGTGCGCCCGTGCTGGGTATCGCCTCTTCGCTGGCCGACCATGATTCGGGCTGGCACCGGCACGCACGTGCGCAGTTGCTTTACACCCGGCAGGGCTGCACGCGCTTGACCTACGGAGATCGCATCAGCCTGCTGCCACCGTCGCGCGCGGCATGGATTCCGGGCGGTCTGCTTCATCGTGCACAGATGCGCCAGGCGGTCGACTACCGCTCGTTGTACTTTGATGTCGCGTTATCGGCGCAACTGCCGCAGCAGCCTGCGATCATCAGCGTGGGCCCGCTGCTGCAGGCCTTGCTGGAGCCGATCGCGCAGGCACCGTTCAACCATGACTGGCAGTCGTCGCGCGCACACCATCAACTGGCGTTGTGCGTGCTGGAGATCGCCGCTGCACCGGTGGCGCCGATGGACCTGCCTCTGCCGCGTGATCCGCGGATCGCACGTTGCCTGCCGCTGGCCGAGCAGCTGCCGCCCGAACTGGGCGAGTTGGCCGCGCGTGCGGACCTGAGCACGCGTACCGTCGGCCGGCTGATGCAGCGTGATACCGGCATGGGCTATCAGGCCTGGCGTCAGCAATGGCGCCTGATGCGAGCCATGGAGTTGCTGCTGCTCGGCCATCGCGTCGCGCATGTGGCGCAGGACACCGGGTTCTCCGCCGAGAGCCCGTTCATCGCCTTCTTCCGCAGCATGACCGGCACCACGCCAGCCGCGTTCCAGCGCCACGCAAAAGGGGACGGAGGGGATTAAGTCGCTTTCGCCCCTTTGAGGCAAAAACGACTTAATCCCCTCCGTCCCCTTTTCAAAGAAAAACCCCGGCCTGCGCCGGGGCTTTTCATTTCAACGTCGCTGCTGATCAGCCGCCGCGCGGGCCGCTGCGGCGCGGGCCGCCCGGACCACGGTTGCCGCCGGGGCCACCCGGGCCACGGTTGCCACCCGGACCACCGGGACCGCGATTACCGCCCGGACCACGGTTGCCGCCGCCCGGACCGCGACCGCCCGGACGGGCGCCCTGCGCCGGCTTCGGGCTGCCATACGGGTTGAAGCCCGGCGTGGCGTGGTCGGACGGGAAGCTCGGGGCATTGCCCGGATGGCCGTACGGGTGCTTGTTGCCCTGGCCCTGCGAGCGGTTGCCCGCACCGGCCGGACGACCCTGGCCGCCTGCGCCGCCACGACCTTCACCACCGAAGCCGCCACGGCCCTGGCCGCCACCGGCGCCAGCACCCGGACCCTTCGGCTTGCCGTACGGACGGCCCTGGCCGCCTGCGCCCGGACCACGGGCGCCCGGGCCACGTGCGCCCGGACCGGCATTGCGATGGCCGCTCGGGCCGGTGCTCACGCCATCCGGCACGTACCAGGTGCGGAACGCCGCCGGATTGCCTTCCGGCAGCGAACGATCGTTCTTCTGGGCGCGCTGCTTGAACGGCTTCTGCGACTGCTTGGCCGCCGCTTCGCCGCTGACCGTCAGGCCGCCCTTGAAGCCGCCGCCCTTGCCACCGCGGCCACGGCCGCGGTCTTCGCGGACGTTGTCGAAACGACGCAGCTCGCGGCCTTCGTCAGCGGTGTTGTGACCGTTGACGTAGGCGTTGCCGCGGCCACCTTCGCGCACGCGCACGGTGGTCTTGGCGGCGCGGCGCTGGCCGATCACCGGCTGCAGGGTCAGTGCCGACGGTGCGCCTTCTTCCAGCTTCAGCTGCGCACGCAGGGCTTCCACCTGGGCGGTGCCCAGTTCCACCGAATGGCCGCGGGCCAGTTCGCGCGGCAGGCTCACCTTGCCGTAGCGGGTGCGCTTCAGGCGGCTGACCTGGCAGCCCTGCGACTCCCACAGGCGACGCACTTCGCGGTTGCGGCCTTCCTTCACCACGACGCGGAACCAGTCGTGCGAGTCGGTGCCGCCGATGCGTTCGATCTCGTCGAACTTGGCCGGGCCATCTTCCAGTGCCACGCCACGGGTGAGGCGATCGACGATGGCGTCGGAGACCTTTTCCTCGCCTTCCGGCGCGCGCACGCGCACCACGTATTCGCGCTCGACCTCGAACGACGGGTGCATCATGGCGTTGGCCAGTTCACCGTCGGTGGTGGCCAGCAGCAGGCCGGTGGTGTTGATGTCGAGGCGGCCGATCGCGATCCAGCGCGCGCCCTTCAGCGGCGGCAGCGACTCGAACACGGTCGGGCGGCCTTCCGGATCATCGCGGGTGGTCACTTCGCCTTCCGGCTTGTTGTAGACCAGCACGCGCGACGGCTCGGCCAGGGCGGTGGCGACGAAGCCACGGCCGTCCAGTTCGATCTTGTCGCCGCTCTTGACCGACATGCCGGTCTGCGCGACTTCACCGTTGACCTTGACCAGGCCTTCGGCGATGCGCTGTTCCAGCGCGCGGCGCGAGCCGAGGCCGGCCTGGGCCAGCACCTTGTGCAGGCGTTCTTCCAACTTGAACTGTTCGGAGGTGGCTTCGCGCTTCAGCGAGAGCTTGTTCAACGACAGCTTGCGAGGGGTGTCACTCATCAGTTTTGCTCCGGCCGACGGTTTCGAGGTCGGCCTCTGGTTCGGAATCGGCTTGGTCAACAGCCACGGTCGTCATCGCGACGGCGTTGTCTTCGCGTTCGTTCACTGGCACCGCGCGCTCGCCCGGCGCGGAATCGGGGTGCCCATCATCGAAGGGCGAAGGTGCTTGCTCATCGGAGGCCGACGCAGGGGCTGCATCGACGGAATCAGGGGTGTCACTGCCGGCCTGGCCGGCATCATCGTTCGCGGCAGCGCCTTCGGCGCCGGCCGAGATGTCAGGACCATCGGCGCTTGCCGCCGCCGGTGCATCGCGGTCCAGGGACAGCTGGGGTTCCAGCTCGCCCAGGTCCTTCAGTTCCGACAGTGGCGGCAGCTCATCCAATCGCTTCAGGCCGAAATAATCCAGGAAGCCCTTGGTGGTGCCGAACAGTGCCGGCTTGCCGGGCACGTCGCGGTGGCCGACCACGCGGATCCATTCGCGTTCTTCCAGTGCCTGGATGATGTTGCTGCTGACCGCCACGCCACGCACCTGCTCGATCTCGCCGCGGGTGATCGGCTGCCGGTAGGCGATCAGCGCCAGGGTTTCCAGGGTGGCACGGGTGTAGCGGGTCTTGCGTTCGGTCCACAGCCGGCTGATCCAGCCATGCACTTCGCCGGTGACCTGGTAGCGGAAGCCGGAGGCGACCTCGACCAGTTCCACGCCGCGTCCTTCGCAGGCTTCGCGCAGGCGTTCCAGCGCACGTTCGATGCTGCCCGGGGGTGCCGGTTCCTCTTCCGGGAACAGGTCCTTCAGCTGGGCCAGGGTGAGCGGCTGGCTGGAGGCCAGCAGGGCACCTTCGACAATGCGGTTGATCAGCGTTTGGTCCATCGGCAGTCAGCGCTCACTCGTTCTCGTTGGCGGCGTCGTTGTCGTCGAACTCGCTGCTGAACTGCAGCGGGGCATTGGTGTTGCCGGCGGCCAGTGACTTCACGTAGATCGGCGCCAGTGGTTCTTCCTGGACGATGTCCAGCAGCTGTTCCTTGGCCAGTTCCAGCACCGCCAGGAACGTGACCAGCACGCCCAGCTTGCCTTCTTCGGCGGTGAACAGCCCTTCAAAACGATAGAACTTGCCGTCCTCCAGGCGTCCCAGCACTTCGCCCATGCGTTGCCGCACGCTCAGTGCTTCGCGCTTGATGGCATGGCCGCTGAACAGCTCGGCGCGCTTGAGCACGTCGTGCAGGGCCAGCAGCATTTCCTTCAGGTCCACCGGCGGCGGCAGCTTCACCGTGGCGCGTTCGGGCATGAAGGCATGGGCCAGGCTGGTATCGCGGTCCTGGCGGGGCAGGGCGTCGATATCCTCGGCGGCCTGCTTGAAGCGTTCGTACTCCTGCAGCCGGCGCACCAGCTCGGCGCGCGGGTCGGCTTCGTCGCCTTCCTCGCTGACCGGGCGCGGCAGCAGCATGCGTGACTTCACCTCGGCCAGGATCGCAGCCATCACCAGGTACTCGGCGGCCAGCTCGAAGCGCAGCTCGCGCATCACGGTGATGTATTCCACGTACTGCCGGGTGATCTCGGCGACGGGAATGTCCAGTACGTCCAGATTCTGGCGGCGGATCAGGTACAGCAGCAGGTCCAGCGGGCCTTCGAAGGCATCCAGGATGACTTCCAGCGCATCCGGCGGAATGTACAGGTCCTGCGGAATCTGCAGGACCGGTTGCCCATGCACCACGGCCAGCGGCATTTCCTGCTGCTGGGGGGCGGGCGGCCGGGTTGGCGGGTTCGCGTCGAGCGCGAGTTCGGAAGTCATCTAATGGACATCAGGATTGCAACGGACCAGTCGCGGCACCGGGTTCGCCGGGCCTGCGCCACGGAGCCCCAGGGCACCAGACACGCCGGGATCGGCGCGATTCCACACATATCAAACAGCAGGACGCGCCGCAGGGAACGGCAGCGACAAAACTACGGGGAGGTCGTCTACGTGGCCCGGCCGGGTGGTCCGGTTTGAAGCAGCGGGACGGTCGTCGGGGGCTGCGTTGGCCGCAAAAACCGACGGGCTGCTGCATCCAGCCACGTGCAATGGAGCTTAGGGTAAGCCTTTGTCGCGCCAGTGTCCAGCTGGGCCGGGGCGGGGGCCGCTTTGGCTAGAATCTGCGCACCCGACAACGCAAGCGAGGAAATGCCGGTGTGGTATGTGATCGAAGGGTATGACGGCCAGGATGTGCTGGCGCAGCGGCTGCAGGCGCGGCCGGAACACCTGGCGCGACTGCACGCGCTGCGCGACGAAGGGCGCCTGCTGCTGGCCGGGCCCTGCCCGGCGGTGGACAGTGAAGACCCGGGCCCGGCCGGTTTCAGTGGTTCGGTGGTGATCGCGCAGTTCGAGTCGCTGCTGCAGGCCCAGGCCTGGGCCGATGCCGACCCATACGTGGCTGCTGGCGTCTACACCCGCGTACAGGTACGCCCGTTCCGCAAGGTCCTGCCGTGAACGCGGGGCGGATCGAGCGCATCCGTGACGCGCTGCAGCAGGCGCTGGCCCCGAGCGTGCTCGAGATCGAGGACGACAGCCATCGCCACGCCGGTCATGCCGGCGCGCGCGATGGTCGCGGCCACTTCAACGTCCATGTGGTCAGTGAACGCTTCGCCGGACTGGGCCCGCTGGCCCGGCACCGCGCGGTCTACGCCGCGCTGGGGTCGATGATGGAGACCGATATCCACGCGTTGTCCATCCACGCCCAGACCCCGTCAGAACAAGGCTGAGCCCTTGTCCCACGCTGTCCTGGCAGGTCCCTGCGGGGCCTCGCCATGGACAGATTTCCATGTCCATTTCGGGACATTCGCCTAACGGACTGTTTACAAGCCCAGATGGAAACGCTTACATTCCGCGCCAATGCTGGTAGGTCCAAGCCGTGGAGGGCGGCTTCGTGAACAAGGCAGCTATCACAATCAAAGACGTCGCTCGCGAAGCCCGGGTCTCCGTGGCCACGGTTTCCCGCGCGCTCAACGGGCATGAAAATGTCGCCGAACCGGTCCGCCAGCTTGTGCTGGAGGTGGCCGCACGGCTGCGTTACACCCCGCACGCCGCCGCCCGCAGCCTGAGCAGCCGCCGCACCAACACGGTGGGCGTGGTCCTGCCCGACCTGTACGGCGAATTCTTCTCCGAGCTGATGCGTGGCATCGACAACGTCGCCCGTAGCCGCCGCCAGCACCTGCTGGTGTCCAGCTATCACGGCGACCAGGAACAGCAGGGCGCGGCCCTGCGTGCCATGCGCGGCCGCGTCGACGGCCTGCTGGTGCTTTCGCCCTATGCCGAAAGCCCGGGCTTCCTGACCGACAACCTGCCGCAGTCGCTGCCGACGGTGTTGATCAACACCTATCTGCCCGGGCAGGACCACCCGGTGCTGAGCATCGACGATCACGCCGGCGCGATGGCGATGACCCGCCACCTGCTGGATGCCGGCCACCGCCGCATTGCCTTCATTTCTGGCCCGGACCTCAACTTCGACGCGCGCGAGCGCCTGCGTGGCTTCCGTGACGCGCTGGCGGCTTTCGGCAGTGACGCCGAAGGCATCGAGCTGCCCGGTGATTTCGACGAAGCTTCCGGCCATCGCGCCGGTCAGGAGTTGCTGGCAGCCGGAGCGCTGCCCGATGCCGTGTTCGCCGCCAACGACATGATGGCCCTGGGCTGCCTGTATGCGTTCACGCAGGCAGGTGTCCATGTGCCGTCCGACGTCGCACTGGCGGGTTTCGATGACATTCCACTGGCGCGTTTCGTCCACCCGTCGCTGACCACCATGCAGGTCAGCATCGCCGAGCTCGGCGATCGGGCCATGACGCGCCTGCTGCAGTTGATGGACGGCACCTCCACGGATGGGACAGGGGACAAGCAGACCCTGGTTCCCCGCTTGATAGTTCGCGATTCCACCACTCCGCCATCGGGCCGTTGAAGCCAGAGGCGTTCCTTCTTTTTTGATTGATCGCAGGGACCGCGCGAGCGGTCACCGCCACCCGGAGATTGAGTTGATGATGCACACCACCTTCCGCACGCCGGCACGCCGGCTGCTGAGCACTGCACTGGTCAGCTGCCTGATGCTGGCCGCTGCTCCGAACGTCATGGCGCAGTCGGCCAATGCCAGCCTGCGCGGCCAGGTTGCCGGCGCCCAGGCCGGCGCCGAAGTCACCGCCACCAACGTAGCCACCGGCACCGTCCGTCGCGGCACCGTCCGTGCCGATGGCAGCTACTCGCTGATGGGCCTGGACCCGGGCACCTATGACGTGGTCGCCAACGGCCAGTCGCAGAAGGTCACCGTCACCGTGGCCTCGACCGCTACCCTGAACTTTGCCGGCGCGGCCAGCAGCACCCCGGGTACGACCGCAGCCACCAACCTGGACACCGTCAACGTTGTCGCGCCGACCCTGTTGCAGGAAGTGCGCACCTCCGAAGTCGGCAAGACCGTCAGCCTGCAGCAGATCCAGACCACCCCGCAGGTCTCGCGCAACTTCCTGGAGTTCGCCGACGCGGTGCCGGGCATGATCTTCACCCGCGATGCCAAGGGCAACACCTCGCTGCGCGGCGGTGCCACCAACTCTGACGGCACCAACGTCTACATCGATGGCGTCGGCCAGAAGAGCTACGTGAAGGGGGGCGGCATCTCCGGCCAGTCCGGCAGCGCCGGCAACCCGTTCCCGCAGCTGGCCATCGGTGAATACAAGGTCATCACTGGCAATTACAAGGCCGAGTACGGCCAGGTCTCCAGCGCCGCCATCACCGCCGCGACCAAGTCGGGTACCAACGAGTTCAAGGGCGAAACCTTCTACCGTTACACCAACGACAACATGCGTGCGATGACCCCGGCCGAACGCCAGCCGGGCAAGAGCAAGGAAGACTCGGCCGAGAAGGAGTACGGCTTCGCGCTGGGTGGTCCGATCATCAAGGACAAGGCCCACTTCTTCGTTACCTATGAAGCCAAGCGCTTCGACCTGCCGGTGACCATCGCGCCGGATGGTGCGGTGAGCGCGGCGGCCGCTCATCTGCCCGCCGATGGCGCTGCGGGCCTCGGCCCGGCCAGCCAGCCGTTCCAGCAGGACCTGATCTTCGCCAAGATCGACTTCGAGCCGACCGACAACGATCGCATCGAACTGACCTTCCAGGACCGCGACGAGAACCAGCAGCAGTTCAGCGACCAGACCGCGAAGGTGCACGGCAAGGTGGTGGACAACACCGACCGTCGCTATGCGCTGCGCTGGAACCACAGCGGCGAGCGGTTCTACAACGAGCTGATGGTCACTCATGAAGAGGCGTTCAACAATCCGCTGCCGCTGACCTACGGCAACGGTATCGTCTACACCGCGCCGGACTTTGGTGACAAGAACCGGAACCGCCCGGTGGAAAAGACTCTGGTACAGATCGGTGCAGCAGATGCGCTGTCTTCCCAGGTGAAAGGCCAGAAGGGTTGGGCGATCGAGGACAACCTGACCCTGGATGGCCTGCAGTGGGCGGGCGACCACACCGTCAAGATGGGTGCCAAGTACAAGCAGATCGACCTGTACGCCTCCGACGCGGCGCAGATCAATCCGCAGTTCTTCTACACCATCGACAACCCGGCGTTCCCTTCGGATATCCCGTACAAGGCGCAGTTCACCAAGACCAGCACCGGTGTCACCGGTGTCGCGTCGGAAGTGCGCGCCAAGGTCAAGCAGATCGGGCTGTTCATCCAGGACGACTGGCAGGTCAACGACCACCTGCAGCTGAACATCGGCCTGCGCTGGGACTACGAAAAGAACCCGGTCTACACGGACTTCGTCACGCCGCCGGAAGTGGTCAAGGCGCTGAACTCGCAGGATCCGCACGCACCGCCGGGCGTGTCCCAGACCTATGCGCAGACGCTGGCGCTCAGCGGCCTGGACGTCAACGACTACATCAGTACCGGCCACAACCGCAAGAACTTCAAGAACGCTTGGCAGCCGCGCTTGGGCTTCTCGTATGACGTCAATGCCGACGAGCAGCACGTGATCCACGGTGGCGCCGGCCGTTCCTACGACCGTGACCTGTTCGACAATCTGGCCCTGGAGACCACCAAGCTGGCGCTCCCGCAGCCGACCGTGAATTTCCGCAACCCGGCCACCGGCAGCTGCATGTATGGTCAGCCGCCATGCTTTGACTGGAACCCGAATCTGCTGAACGGCATCGAAAACGTGCAGGCGCTGCTGGGCTCCACCAGCAATGAAGGCATGGAGGTCGATCTGCTGAACAACAACATGAAGGTGCCGTACGCGGATCAGTTCAGCCTCGGCATGAGCAACCAGATCGGCGAGTGGCTGACCGATGCCACGATTTCGCGCACGCTGACCTACGACGGCTTCGCTTACACGCTGGGCAACCGCTTCCACAACGGCAATTTCTTCGACAACCAGATGCTGTGCGGCGCTGAAGAGCCGACCTACGGTCAGCCGTGGGGCTGCAACATCCCGGGCTTTGGCAGCCTCGTCATCGGCCAGCAGGGCATCAAGACCCGCTCCACCCAGATCCTGCTGTCGGCGCAGAAGCCGTACAGCAAGGAAAGCGGCTGGGGTACCTCGATCGCCTACACCTGGACGAACGCCCGCCACAACCGCAACATCAACGAGCACTACTCGTTCGATCGCGGCACCATCGGTGAATACCCGACGATCAAGTCCAATGGCGCGCCGCGCCACCGTCTGGTGGTGACCGGCTCGTACGATGGCTTCTGGGGCATCACCTTTGGTGGAAAGCTGACCCTGGCCACGCCGACCCCGGGCAACGACTGGGCCTGCATCGCCCAGGCCGGCAATTCGAACTGCATGCCGACCCCGGCTGCTGGCACGCCGTCGGGCAATGGCCACTTCCTGCTCGGCGGCAAGATCTTCGGCTACCGCTCGCTGGATCTGCAGGCGACCAAGACCTTCAAGTTGGCCGGCGATACCGAGCTGTATGCACGCATCGACATCATCAACGTGCTCAACTTCGACAACTTCTCCAAGCTGAACTACGTGAAGAGTGACGGCAAGCTGCTGGTCAGCTACAACGAGACCGGCGACATCATCGGTACTCCGCGCCAGATCAAGGCCGAAGTGGGCTTCCGCTTCTAAGCGGGCCCGCCTGAAGCAACACCCCGATGCCGCCGCTCCGCCGGCGGCATCGGCTGAATGGATACATGGCAATGGCCGGCCCCGTGCCGGTCCATTGCCCACGCCGCTGCCGGGCAGGGGGCAGCGGCGTGGGCAATGATCGCGGTGTCAAACCACGTTTTTCGTGGTTTTTTAAGAGCGCAGCTTGTAAACGATTTCAGATCATTGGACGTTATGCTTTCCCATCGATCAGACCACCGGAGGAATCGCGCCATGCAGGCACGCCATCTGTTGTCCGCCGCGGCGTTGAGCCTGGCCGTTGCTGCCTGCCAGCCGGCCCAGCAGGAGCCTGCCAAGCCGCGGCCGCCGGTGATCCTGATCGAAGCCGATGCGCCGCCACGGCCGATGAAGCCGGAGCTGCCGCCGCTGTTCGATGACATCGAGCGGCGCACTTTCCAGTTCTTCTGGGATACCACCAACGAGATCAATGGGCTGACCCCGGACCGCTATCCCTCGCGGCCGTTCGCCAGCATCGCCTCGGTCGGTTTCGCGCTGACCGCCTATCCGATCGGCATCGAGAACGGCTGGGTCAGCCGCAACCAGGCGATCGATCGCACGCTGACCACGCTGAAGTTCTTCCGCGACGTGCCGATGGGCCCGCAGCGTACCGGCAAGGCCGGTTACAAGGGCTTCTACTACCACTTCCTGGACATGCAGGAAGGCCGTCGCTACGACAGCTGGGTCGAGTTGTCCTCGGTGGATACCGCGCTGCTGATGATGGGGGTGCTGTTCGCACAGTCGTATTACGACGGTGACGATCCGCGCGAGAAGGAAATCCGCCAGATCGCCGATACGCTTTACAAGAAGGTCGACTGGCCGTGGCTGCAGCAGCGTGCGCCGCTGATCTCGATGGGCTGGTTCCCGGAGAGCGGCTTCATCGACCACGACTGGATGGGTTACAACGAGGCGATGATGGTCTACATCCTTGCCCTGGGTTCGCCGACGCACCCGGTCAGCCCGGACGCATGGACGGTGTGGACGCGCACCTACGACAACGACTGGGGTGTCTACCAGGGCCAGGAATACCTGTCTTTCGGCCCGCTGTTCGGCCACCAGTACAGCCACGTCTGGATCGACTTCCGCGACATCCAGGACGCGTACATGCGCGAGCGCGGCAGCACCTACTTCCTCAACAGCCGCTCGGCTGCGCTGGCGCAACGCGAGTACGCCATCGCCAACCCGATGCAGTGGAAGGAGTATGGCGAGAACGTGTGGGGCCTGACCGCCAGCGACGGACCGCAGAACACCACGCAGGACTACCGTGGCGAGCAGCGCCAGTTCCGCCACTACTCTTCGCGCGGCGCCGGCCTCCGTGAGAACTTCGATGACGGCACCATCGCCCCCACCGCTGCGATCGCCTCGGTGGTGTTCGCCCCCGAGCAGGTGATCCCGGCCACGCTGGAGATGCACAAGCGCTTCGGCGATTACATCTATTCCAGTTACGGCTTCCTGGATTCGTTCAACCCCAGTTTCAACTACGACATCCCGATCAAGACCGGCCGCCTGGTGCCCGATCGCGGCTGGGTCGCCAGCGACTACATCGCCATCGACCAGGGTCCGATCCTGACCATGATCGCCAACTACCGCGATGACTTCGTCTGGGAAGTGATGAAGAAGAACCCGTACATCCGCAAGGGCCTGGAACGGGCCGGGTTCAGCGGTGGCTGGCTGGCGCCGGAAGGTTCGTTCCAGCCGCTGGAACTGCAGAAAGACGAAAAGGCCGCGGCGGCACGCGCGGTGGGTCTCGCCGAATCACGCGCGGCTGCCGCGCAGGAACAGAAGAACAATGCCAATCGCACCACAGGCCAGGGCAAGTAACCCGATGCCGAACTGGATCGACCGCCTGCGCCGCTGGGCGCTGCCTGCCCTGGCCGCGCTGGCCGTGGCCGGCTGCGCCCGTACCGAGCCGGGCACCACCACCGTGCGCTTCTGGGCGATGGGGCGAGAAGCCGAGGTGGTCAGTGAGCTGATCCACGAGTTCGAGGCGGAGAACCCGGGCATCAAGGTGGATGTGCAGAACATCCCGTGGACGGCCGCGCACGAGAAGCTGCTGACCGCGTTCGCCGCCGACGGCCTGCCGGATGTGTGCCAGCTGGGCAACACCTGGGTGCCGGAGTTCGCCGAACTGGACGCGCTGACGCCGCTGCAGCCGTTCGTGCAGCGCTCGGCCGTGGTCGACCCGAAGGACTATTTCCAGGGCATCTGGGATACCAACGTGATCCACGGCGAGCTGGTAGGCGTGCCGTGGTATGTCGACACCCGCCTGATCTACTACCGCAAGGACCTGCTGGCCAAGGCCGGCTATGACCACCCGCCGCGGACCTGGCAGGAGTGGGACGAACAGATGGCGGCGATCAAGCGCATGCAGGGCCCGAACCGCTATGCGGTACTGATGCCGATCAACGAGTTCGAGCAGCAGCTGTCGTTGGCGCTGCAGCAGCCCGATCCGTTGCTGCGCGACGACGATACCCGCGGCAATTTCGCCAGCCCGGGGTTCCGCCGCACGCTGGCCTTCTACGCCAACATGTTCGAGCAGGGCTGGGCGCCGAAGATGTCCGAGACGCAGATCTCCAATGTCTGGGATGAGTTCTTCCGCGGCTTCAACGTGTTCTACATTTCCGGCCCGTGGAACATCCGCGAGTTCAAGAAACTGCAGCCCAAGGAACTGGAAGGGCAATGGGGCACCGCGCCGCTGCCGGGGCCGGATGGCCCGGGTGCCGGTATCGCCGGTGGTACCAGCCTGGTGATCTTCCGCAAGTCACAGCAGAAGGAAGCGTCCTGGAAGCTGATCGAGTTCCTGTCGCGACCGGAAATCCAGGCGCGCTTCCATTCGATCATCGGTGACCTGCCGCCGCGCCGCAGCGCCTGGAATGCGCCATCGCTGGCCAACGATCCGCTGGCGGCCGCGTTCCGTGACCAGCTGGAGCGGGTCAGGCCGACGCCGAAGGTGCTGGAATGGGAGCGCATCGTGCAGGAAATGCGCATCGTCACCGAGAAGGTGGTGCGCGGTGGCCTGGCGCAGGACAAGGCCGTGGAAGAGCTGGACCAGCGCGTGGACAAGGTGCTGGCCAAGCGCCGCTGGATGCATGAACAACAACGCCTGCAGCAGCGCGTGCCGTCGCCGCGATCGAGCAGTGCCGTGGCCGCCGGGAGCGCGCAATGAAACGTACTTCACTTGCCGGCTGGATTTTTGCCGGTCCCTCGTTGATCGTGCTGGGTGTTTTCTTCGGCCTGCCGGTGGCTTCGGCGCTGGCGCTGAGCGTGACCGACTTCGACCTGTATGCCCTGGCTGACAGCAGCAACCTGCGCTTCGTCGGCCTCGGCAACTACATCGATCTGCTGCAGACGCCGATGTTCTGGAAGTCGCTGTGGAACACCACCTACTTCGTGCTGATCGGCGTGCCCTTGTCGATCGGCGTGTCGCTGGGCGCGGCGATGCTGCTGAATGCGCCGGCCGCGCGCTTCAAGGCGCTGTTCCGCACCGCGCTGTTCGCGCCGGTGGTGACCACGCTGGTGGCGGTGGCGGTGATCTGGCGCTATCTGTTCCATACCAGCTACGGCCTGGTGAACTACGGCCTGGGCCACCTGGGTATCAGCCCGATCGACTGGCTGGGTGATCCCAACTGGGCGATGCCGACCATCATGCTGTTCGCGGTCTGGAAGAACTTCGGCTACAACATGGTGATCTTCCTGGCGGGCCTGCAGGCGATCCCGCATGACCTGTACGAGGCCGCACGCATCGACGGTGCCTCGCGCTGGAAGCAGTTCCTGCACATCACCCTGCCGATGCTCGGCCCGGTGCTGCTGGTGGTCGGCGTGATCACCGTGTCCGGCTACTTCCAGCTGTTCGCCGAGCCGTACGTGATGACCCGCGGCGACCCGCTGCAGAGCACCGTCAGCGTGCTGTATTTCATGTTCGAGGAAGGCTTCAAGTGGTGGAACCTGGGACGCGCCTCCGCAGTGGCGTTCCTGCTGTTCCTGATCATCCTGGCGGTGACCACCGTGATGCTGCGTTTCGGCCGCAAGAGGCAGTTGGTATGAGTCGTGAAATCGGCCAGTCGCGCTGGTACCCGTGGATGATCAATGGTGCGTTGCTGGTATTGGCCCTGCTAAGCCTGGCACCGCTGCTGTGGATGCTCTCGGTCTCGTTCATGCCGCAGGGCGAGGCGACCCACTTCCCACCACCGCTGCTGCCGTCCAGCATCACCACGCGCAACTACCATGAGCTGTTCGCGCGCACCGGCATGGGCGGCAACTTCGCCAACAGCCTGCTGGTGTCGGTTGGCATCACCCTGGGTTCGCTGCTGCTCAACACGATGGCCGGCTACGCCTTCGCCAAGCTCAACTTCGTCGGCCGCGAGCGCCTGTTCCAGGTGCTGATGGCGGCGCTGGTGATTCCGGCGCAGGTGGCGATGCTGCCGCTGTTCCTGCTGATGAAGCAGCTGGGCCTGGTCAACAGCTTCGGCGGCGTGATCGTGCCGGCGCTGGCCAGCGTGTTCGGCATCTTCCTGGTGCGCCAGTATGCGCGGTCGATCCCGGACGAACTGCTGGAGGCGGCGCGCATCGACGGGGCAGGGGAGCTGCGGATCTTCTTCCAGATCGTGCTGCCGATGCTCAAGCCGGTGCTGGTGACCCTGGCGATCTTCACCTTCATGGGTGCATGGAACGATTTCATGTGGCCGTTGATCGTGTTGACCGACCAGGAGCACTACACTTTGCCGGTGGCGCTGGCCACCCTCTCGCGCGAGCACATCATGGACGTGGAAATGATGATGGCCGGCGCGGTGGTCACCGTGGTTCCGGTGCTGGCGCTGTTCCTGGTGCTGCAGCGGTACTACATCCAAGGTCTGTTGTTGGGGAGCGTCAAAGGATGAAGCGAGCGATCGCCGTTGGACTGGGCCTGTTGTGGACCTCCCTGGCGATCGCCGCACCTCCGGCGCTGCCGGCACCGAAGGTGCTGGACGATTTCGACGACATCGGCGCCTGGAAGCTGGTGTTGTCCGACCAGGTCAGCGGATCGCTGCGACCGGTCAGTGGCGCCGGCGGCGGTCGTGCACTGTGCCTGGACTACGATTTCCACGATGTCTCCGGCTACGTCGGCATCCGCCGCGCGCTCAACATCGAATACCCGGTCAATTACCGCTTCGGTTTCCAGATGCGCGGTGATTCACCGGGCAACGACCTGCAGTTCAAGCTGATCGATGCCAGCGGCGACAACGTCTGGTGGGTCAACCGGCCCGGCTACAGCTTCCCCAGGGCGTGGACGCCGGTCGAGTACCGCCGCCGCCAGATCGACAAGGCGTGGGGGCCTTCGCCCGAAAAGGAGATGGCACGCAGCGCCGCGGTCGAGTTCACGATCTACAGCAAGGTCGGCGGCCGCGGAACCGTGTGCTTCGACAAGCTGACCCTGCAGGGCCTGCCAGCCCAGGATGACTCGGCGCTGGTGCCGTCGGTGATCGCCGATACCGCCACCGCGCTGCAGGACCGCATGATCGACGGCAAGAGCGATACGTTCTGGATCAGCGGTGGCGTCAAGCAGCAGACCATCAGCCTGGACCTGCACAAGAGCCGCGAGATCGGCGGTGCGGTGATCGACTGGCTGCCGAACCTGGAGGCGCGCCGCTACACCGTGCGGACTTCGGAGGATGGCCGTGACTGGCGTACCGTGCGCGAAGTCACCAGTGGTGCCGGTGGCCGTGACTGGCTGGCACTGCCGGATACCGATGCACGCTACGTGCGCTTCGATCTGCAGGATGGCCCGAACTGGCGCTACGGCATCCGTGACATCGCGCTCAAGCCGCTGGCCTTCGCGGCCACGCCGAACGCATTCCTGTCCTCGGTGGCGGCCGATCTGCCGCGCGGGTCGTTGCCGCGTGCCTATGTGGGCGAACAGCCGTACTGGACCCTGCTCGGCCTCGATGGCGGCCAGGAACAGGCGCTGATCAGCGAGGATGGCGCGCTGGAGCCGGCCAAGGGCAGCTTCAGCATCGAGCCGTTCATCCGCCTCGACGGCAAGCTGCTGGACTGGTCGAAGGTGGCCATCACCCAGTCGCTGCAGGATCACTACCTCCCGATCGCCAACGTTGACTGGGTGCATGAGAAGGTCGGCCTGGCGGTGACCGGCTTCGTGCAGGGCACGCCGGAGCGCGCGCAGCTGATCGGCCGCTATCGGCTGAGCAATCCGGACAAGGTCGCACACGAATACACCCTGGCGCTGGCGATCCGTCCGTGGCAGGTCAATCCCCCGACCCAGTTCCTCAACACCGTCGGTGGCTTCAGCCGCATCGATGCACTGGATGTGGGCGATCAGCTGGTGCGGGTCAACGGCGAGCCGCGCATCTACCCGCTGCAGGTGCCGGACGCGCGCTTTGCCAGCACGTTCGATGGCAAGCTCGATGCGATGCATCTGGCGGACGGAAAGTATCCGGCCACCACTGCAGTGAAGGACAGCACCGGCATGGCGTCGGGCGCGTTGATCTATACGATCAAGCTCGAGCCCGGGCAGAGCCGCGAGGTGGCGGTGGTGCTGCCGCAGACCGGTGGCTGGGCGCCGAAGGCGCTGGACGTGGCCAAGGCGCAGGCGCAGGTGGCCGGGCAGTGGCGGCAGAAGCTGGACGTGGTCTCGCTGCAGGTGCCCGCTGCAGGCCAGCCGCTGGTCGACACCCTGCGCACGGCAGTCGCGCACATGCTGATCTCGCGGGTCGGTCCGCGCCTGCAGCCGGGCACGCGTTCGTACGCACGCAGCTGGATCCGCGATGGCGCGATGATTTCAGAAGGCCTGCTGCGCATGGGCCGCAGCGACGCCGTGCGTGACTACATCAACTGGTATGCCCCCTACCAGTTCGAGAACGGCAAGGTGCCGTGCTGCGTCGATGCGCGCGGCAGCGACCCGGTGCCGGAGAACGACAGCCATGGCGAGCTGATCTACAGCATCGCCGAGTATGGGCGCTATACCGGCGACAGCACCTTCGTCGAGCTGATGTGGCCGCACGTGCAGGGTGCCTACAGCTACATGGAGCAGTTGCGTGCCAGCGAACGCACCGAGGAGAACCGCGCGCGCAACCCGGCCTTCTACGGCATGATGCCGGCCTCGATCAGCCACGAAGGCTATTCGGCCAAGCCGATGCACTCGTACTGGGACAACTTCTGGGCGCTGCGTGGCTATAAGGACGCGGCGCTGCTGGCGACCCAGCTGGGCAAGGTCGAGGCGATGCAGATCGCCGAATCGCGTGACCAGTTCCGTGATGACCTGCAGGCCTCGCTGCTGTCGGCGATGCAGCAGCACAACATCGACTACCTGCCGGGCTCGGCCGAGCTGGGCGACTTCGATGCGACTTCGACCACCATTGCGCTGGCCCCGGGGGGCGAGCAGGACCGCCTGCCGCAGCAGGCGTTGGACGCAACCTTCGAGCGCTACTGGAAGGAATTCGTGGCGCGTCGCGATGGCAAGCGCGAGTGGAAGGACTACACGCCCTACGAATGGCGCAACGTGGCTGCGTTCGTACGCCTGGGCTGGCGCGACCGCGCCTGGCAGGCGACCGAGTTCTTCTTCAAGGACCGCGTACCGCAGGCCTGGAACCAGTGGGCCGAGGTGGTTTCGCGTACGCCGCGGAAGCCGTTCTTTGTTGGCGACCTGCCACACGCCTGGGTGGCTTCGGACTTCGTGCGCTCGGCGCTGGACATGTTTGCCTACAACCGCGACATGGACGATGCGCTGGTGCTGGCCGCCGGTGTGCCGTCGTCATGGCTGCAGGGCGAGGGCATCGCCGTGCAGGGCCTGCGTACGCCGCAGGGCCAGCTGAACTACCGGCTGCAGCGCAGCGACAAGCAGCTGGTGCTGGAGGTGCAGCCGGGCCTGGCGCCGCCGGTCGGTGGCGTGGTGCTGCCATGGCCGTACGCGGGTGATCCGGGCGAGGCGACGGTCAATGGCGAAGCCGCCGAGTGGATCAACAAGGAACTGCACGTGCACCAGCTGCCGGCGCGGGTCGAGATCGAAGTGCCGAGCGCGGTGCGCCGCGCGGAACGCAAGGGGCAGTAACGATGAAGCAACAGGGGGCGAGGGCGCGCATGACGGTGCGCGCCCTGGGACTGGCGATTGCCCTGGCATTGCCGGTCGGGGTGATGGCGGTGGCGCCTGCGGCCACCGCTGCGCCGGCTGAGGTGGCTGAGGTGGCCAGTGCGCCAGGCATGAGCATGGTCACCTTCAACCTGCATCATGACCGCGAGGACTGGCCGAGCCGCCGCCGCACCATCCTGGCCGAACTCAAGCGCCTGCAGCCCGATGCCATCGCGCTGCAGGAGGTGATCCAGCGCCGCAACGTGCGCAACCAGGCGCAGTGGCTGGCCAGCCAACTCGGCTACAGGTATGTGTTCGTGTCCACCGATCCGGTCGGGGCACCCAAGCGCTACGGCAACGCGCTGCTGAGCCGCCGCCCGATCCTTGCCCAGGGCGATCATCTGCTGCAGCCATTGAATGATTACCGCACGGTCGCTCACCTGCGCATCGACGTCGACGGCACGCCAGTGAACGTCTACGCCACGCATCTGAACGAGCGCAACGACGAGAGTGGGCAGCGCATCCGTCGCAGCCAGGTCGAGGACCTGCTGCGCTTCATCACTGCAACGTCCGCTGGTGCGCCGGTGGTGATCGCCGGTGACTTCAATGCGCTGGTGGACGCCGGTGACCTGAGCGAGCTGCGCAGCCACTACGGCGACAGCTACGGCAGCGTGCACGTCAATACCGACCTGGCCGGGGTCAGTACGCTCAATCGTCACTACTACCAGGCGCCCTCGCGGATCGACCACATCTTCTTCCAGCAGGACGAGATGGTCGCGCGCGAGGCGAAACTCCTGTTTGACCAGCCCGACGACAGCGGTCGCTGGGCTTCCGATCACTACGGTGTGTGGACCCGGTTGCAGTTCGCACCGAAACCCTGACGGAGCACGCTCCGGTAGCTGCCAGCCTTGGTTGGCACGGGCGTGTCCGCGTTCGCTCCAACAACGGCGCCAACCAAGGTTGGCCTCTACCAGGGCGCTGCACGCGTCCGACGCACAAACAGAAACGGCGGGGATCATTGATCCCCGCCGTTTCGTTTTCACGCGATCAACGTGCGATCAGTTCGCCGGCGGCGTGCGCTTGGCGGCCTCTTCGTCTTCTTCATCGGCCCTGGCTTCCGCAGCCTGGGCTGCAGCGTCGGCATGGCCATCGGCGACCGGATCGATCGACGGCGTCACCACGGCTTCGGCCACCGGGGCAGCGGCTTCGATCGGCGCGGCTTCGACCGCCACCGGAGCGACCGGCTGTTCGACGATCGGCGCAGTCTCGACGACCGGCGTGGCTTCAACGGCCGGGGCGGCCTCCACCACCGCGGCAATCTCACTGGCCACCGGCTTGGTTTCAACCACCGGGGTTGCTTCAACAACCTGCGGCTTCGATTCCACCACCGGTGCCGCCTCGACCACGACCGGCTTCACCTCCACCACCGGAGCGGCTTCAACGACCGGGGCAACCTCAGCCGCCGCCGGCTTTGCGTCCGCTACCGGAGCCGCAACGGCCACCGGCTGGACCGGGGTCGCGGCGTCGATGGCATCGAGCATGCTGGTCTGCACCGGCGAGGACACCGCTTCAGCCTTGGCAGCGGCTTCCACCGGGGCCTGCGTTTCGGCCACGGCCGGCGCGGCGGTTTCGACCACGGCGCTGCTCACCACTGCGACCGGCGCGGCGACAACGGCAGCGGCGGCACGGACCGGCTTCGCGGCGTCGGCGGTCGGCTCGACGTCATCATCGAAGTCGAATTCCGGCTGCGAACGGGCCGGCTGCGCAGCAGCGACCGGCGTGGTGCCGGCGATGTTGTCGACGTTCGGCTCGGCGCCATCGGCGTCATCGCCTTCGTCACCATCGTCCTGGTCATCGCCCAGGGCGTCGCTGCCAGCGGCATTCTCGGCGCCACCGCGACGACGGCGACGGCCACCGCGACGGCCGCGACGACGGCGGGTCGCGCCTTCGCCGGTCTGCTCGCCATTGGCGTCGGTTGCAGCCTCTTCACCGGCAACCGCAACCACCTCGGCTTCGCTGGCGGTGTTGGCAGTCGTGTCGACCGGTGCTGCGGCTTCTGCCGGAGCGGCGGCCACCGGAGCAACCGGCGCGGTCGCTTCCTGCGCGGTCACCGCATTGGCGGCGACCGCCGTGGCGGCCACGGCGGCAGCCGCGGTCACGGCTTCGGCCGGTGCTTCGGCGGCGTTGCGCTGCGGCTTCTCGGCCGGCTTGTCACCGTCCTGCTGCGGGCGCGGCTGCTTCGGCTGCTTCAGCTTCGGCTGCTGCGGGTTCTGGTTCTGGCCTTGCTGCTCGTTGCGCGGCTTGCTCTGCTGCTGCGGCTGCTGCTGGCCATCCTTCTGCTGCGGCTCCTTCTGCTTGCCTTGCTGCGGTTGCTGCTGGGCATTGCCGTTGTTGCCGTTGCGGCCGTCCTTGCTGCGCTGCTCACCGCGGTCCTTGCGGTTGCCGCCGTCCTTCTGCTGCTGCGCGTTGGCGTTGCCACCATTGCCACGGTTGTCGTCGCGGCGATCCTTGCGGTCCTTGTTGCGATCCTTGTTGCGGTCCTTGCGGCCGCCGTCCTGCTGCTGGCGCGCAGCAGGGGCTGCCGGCGCCGGCGCGGGGGCAGGTTCGCCACCGAACACGCGCTTGAGCCAACCGATCACGCCGCCCGCCGGGGCCGGCGCCACCGGCGCTGCAGCGACCGGAGCCGGGGCCACTGCGGCCGGTTCCACTTCCTCACGCACCGGGGCGGGGGAGGTGTGCTTGACCTGGGTCACCGCCGGCGGCGGGATGTTCAGCTGGCCCTTGGTCAGCGCATGCACCGGCAGCTTGCGCGGGGTGCCGCGCTGGTAGCTGGGCTTGCTGCTCTCTTCACCCAGCTCGTTCTCACGCAGGCGGGTGACGGTGTAATGCGGGGTGTGCAACTGCTCGTCGGCGACGATCACGATCGGCGCCTCGTGGCGCTGCTCGATCTCGCGCAGGGCGCTGCGCTTTTCGTTCAACAGGTAGTTGGCGATCTCCACCGGGGCCTGCACCAGCACCTGCCCGGTGTTCTCCTTCATCGCATGCTCTTCGGCGACGCGGATGATCGACAGCGACAGCGACTCGACGCTGCGCATGCGGCCGTGGCCGTCGCAACGCGGGCAGACGATCTGGCTGGATTCACCCAGGCTCGGGCGCAGGCGCTGGCGGCTCATTTCCAGCAGGCCGAAGCGCGAGATGCGGCCGACCTGCACGCGGGCACGGTCGTACTTCAGCGCGTTGGCGAGGCGGTTCTCGACCTCGCGCTGGTGCTTGTTGGAGGCCATGTCGATGAAGTCGATCACTACCAGGCCGCCCAGGTCGCGCAGGCGCAGCTGGCGGGCCACTTCCTCGGCTGCTTCCAGGTTGGTCTGGAACGCGGTGTCCTCGATGTCGCTGCCCTTGGTGGCGCGCGAGGAGTTCACGTCGACCGCGGTCAGCGCTTCGGTCTGGTCGACCACGATCGAGCCGCCCGACGGCAGGCGCACGTTGCGCTCGTAGGCGCCTTCGATCTGCGATTCGATCTGGAAGCGGTTGAACAGCGGGATGTCGTCCTTGTAGTGCTTGAGCTTGCGCAGGGTCTGCGGCATCACCTGCTGCATGAACTCGCGGGCGTGCTCGTACATCTCCTCGGTGTCCACCAGGATCTCGCCGATGTCGGCGCGCAGGTAGTCACGCAGGGCGCGCACGATCAGGCGCGATTCCTGGTAGATCAGGAACGGGGCCGGCTTGCTCAGTGCGGCTTCGGCGATGGCGCGCCAGACGTTGAGCAGGTAGTCCAGATCCCACTGCAGCTCTTCCGCATCGCGGCCGACGCCGGCGGTACGGATGATCACGCCCATGTCGTCGGGGATGTTCAGCTTGTCCAGGGCGTCCTTCAGGGCGGCGCGGTCTTCGCCCTCGATGCGACGGGACACGCCGCCGGCACTGGGCGAGTTCGGCATCAGCACCATGTAGCGGCCGGCCAGCGAGATGAACGTGGTCAGGGCGGCGCCCTTGTTGCCACGCTCTTCCTTGTCCACCTGGACGACGATCTCCTGGCCTTCCTTCAGCAGCTCGCGGATGCCGGCCTTGTTGTGGTCGACACCGGCCTGGAAGTAGTCGCGGGAGATTTCCTTCAGCGGCAGGAAGCCATGGCGGCCACCGCCGTACTCGACGAAGGCTGCTTCCAGCGAGGGCTCGATGCGGAAGATCCGGCCCTTGTAGATGTTGGACTTCTTCTGTTCCTTCGACGGCTGTTCGATGTCGATGTCATACAACGACTGGCCATCCACGATGGCAACACGCAGCTCTTCAGCCTGCGTGGCGTTGATCAGCATTCGCTTCATTGTTGCGTTCCTCGCAAGCGGCTACCGCGCGGAACGCCATGGGGTTTCGCCTCTGGACACGGTTCGCCGCCCATTCGCGCAAGCGCGGGGAGGGCGGCTTGGGTTTCCAGCGCTACGACACCACGGCAGGCCGCGGGAGCGCTTCACTCTTATGGGTTTTGGGGTGTTACAGGCCGCAGGCAGCTGTCAGCCAGGCTGGAGCGCCACGCGGGACATGTTCAGCACGGTTGCGTGTCAGGCATCCGGCGATGGCCGGGAAGGCCGGTGAGCCGCTAACATGGCCGCCCCGCGGGCGGTGGTCGCGCACTGTGCCGGATTCGTCGGAAGCTGGGCTTCTGGCCCTGAGTAACTTCCAACGAAATCAATCCCTTATCTCGCCCCCCGAGTGTAACAGAATAAACAGCCTGATGACCGCCCAAGACCCCACCAAACCCGCTGGCGACAAGCCTTCCGTGCGCATGATCACCGTTCCCGCCGACCGCGCAGGCCAGCGCTTGGACAACTTCCTGCTCGGCCAGCTGAAGGGTGCCCCGCGCAGCCTGGTCTACAAGCTGGTGCGCAGCGGCCAGGTACGGGTGAATGGTGGCCGCGCCAAGGCCGAACGCAAGCTGGAGGCCGGTGACGAAGTGCGTGTGCCGCCGGTTCGTCTCGCTGAGGAAGGAGACAAGGCCGGTCCGCCGGAGGCGTTCATGCGCCGCCTGGAGCAGGCCATCGTCTTCGAGGATGCCCGTCTGTTGGCCCTGAACAAGCCGACCGGCGTGGCCAGCCACGGCGGCAGCGGCATCAGTTTCGGTGCCATCGAGACCCTGCGCGCCCTGCGCCCAGGCCAGACCCTCGAGCTGGTCCACCGGTTGGATCGCGACACCTCGGGCCTGCTGATCGTGGCCAAGAAGCGCTCCGCGCTGAGCGAACTGCAGGCGCTGCTGCGTGAAGATCACGGCGCCGGCATCCGCAAGCGCTACCTGACCCTGCTGGCCGGGCGCATGCCCGACGGCGTGATGACGGTCGATGCGCCGCTGCACGTGGGCCTGCGCCAGGGCGGCGAGCGCCATGTGCAGGTCAATGCGATCGGCAAGGAATCAATCAGCCACTTCCGTGTGCTGGAGCGTCGCGGTGGTCATTCCTACTGCGAAGTCCGCATCGAGACCGGCCGTACCCACCAGATCCGCGTGCATGCCCAGCATCTGGGGCACCCGGTGGCCGGTGACGACAAGTACGGCGATCCTGCAGTCAACAAGCGGCTTCGTGAGCAGATCGGGCTGAAGCGCCTGTTCCTGCACGCGGCCTCGCTGGAGTTCGCGCTGGACGACGGCAAGAGCCCGTACGTGCTGAACGCGCCGCTGGCCGATGAGCTGGTCGAGGCGCTGGATCGGCTGCGCTGAAGCTGGCGCCGGGCCGTGCCCGGCGCTCCCGTTGTAGAGTCGAGCCATGCTCGACTGGCTTTTCGCGCGCCCCGGCCGAAGAACAGTCGAGCATGGCTCGACTCTACAGGGCGGGTCGCAAACCCCTCACCACTTGAACAGCACCAGGCTGATCGCCAGCGTGCCCATGCCTGCCACCAGCCCGTACACCGTTTCGTGGCCCTTGGCATAGCGCTTGGCCGCCGGCAGCAGTTCATCCAGCGCCAGGAACACCATCACGCCGGCGATCAGCCCGAACACCCAGCCGAAGGTGGCGTGCGACAGTGATCCGGACAGCAGCCAGTAGCCCAGCGCCGCACCCACCGGTTCGGCCAGGCCGGACAGCAGGCTGGCACTGAACGCGTAGAACTTGTTCTGGGTGGCGAAGTACACCGGCACCGCAATGGCGATGCCCTCGGGAATGTTGTGGATGGCGATGGCGAAGGCCAGCGGCATGCCGACCGACGGACTCTCCAGCGTGGCAAAGAAGGTTGCCAACCCTTCCGGGAAATTGTGCGCGGTGATCGCGATCGAGGTCAGCAGGGCAACCCGCTTCAGGTACTCGCGGCTGTTCTCGCGGAACGCCGGGTCCTGCTTGTCCAGGCTGTCATGCGGGTTGGGGATGAAGTGGTCGATCAGCACGATCACGATCACGCCCAGCAGGAAGGCCAGGGTGCCGTAGGTGAAGCCGGTGCGCTCGCCGTAGGCCAGGGCGAACGACGCAATGGACTTGTTGAGGATCTCCGACAGCGACACATAGACCATCGCGCCGCCGGCGAAGGCCAGGCCGAAGGCCAGCAGGCGCGGATTGGGCCGGCGCGAGAACAGCACCAGCAGGCTGCCGATCGCGGTGGCGAGGCCGGCCGCGAGGGTGACCGCCAGCGCGATCCAGATGTTTTCGGGGGGAATCTGCAGCATCTACCGACGCGGTCCTGGTCAACAGACAACCGCCCCGGGCAGTGCCGGGGCGGCGAGGGCGAGGCGGGCGTCGGCTGGCCTCGTCGGGGTGTGCGCGATCAGCCGCCGCGGCGCAGGCGTTCTTCGATGGCGAAGCACTGGTCGGGCTTCGGCTGCGGCGGGTTGAAGCTGACCGGCACCTGGATGGTGGCCGGCACCGGTTGGCCGTTGCGGGTGGCGGCATTGAACTGCCAGCCCTGCACGGCGGTCCTGGCCAGCTCGTCCAGCTGCGGGTTGCCGGCGCCGGTCAGCAGAGCCACTTCGCTCGGCTTGCCGTCGGTGCCGATGGTCACCTTGAAGGTGCTGGTGCCACCCACGCCCATGCAGGCCAGCTCAAGCGGGTACTGCGGCGGCGGCGTCTTCACCGCGGCCACTTCGGTCGGCGGCGGCGGGGGCGGTGCCGGCGGTTCGGACGCGCCACAGCCGGCCAGGCCGGTCGCAGCGATCAGGGACAGGCTCAGCAAACGTACGTTCATGGCAGTTGCTCCGTCAGGGCCGAAGTCTTTGCCGCGCAGATGAAGTCGTTCTCGCTCAGGCCACCCACGTCGTGGGTGGAAAAGCGCACGACCGCGCGGTCATAGTGCACGCCAAGGTCCGGATGGTGGTCCTCGCGGTGTGCGATCCAGGCCAGCGCGTTCACGAAGGCCATGGTGGCGTAGTAATCCTTGAAGCGGAAGGTGCGCAGCAGGGCCTGGCCACCCTCGCTCAGCTCCCAGCCGGGAATCTGCGGCAGCAGTTCGGCCAGGCGGGCTTCGCCGAGCTTGTGGTCGCTGCCTTTGCGCGGCACGCAACGGGCCTGGGCCAGTGGAATCAGGTCGGCCATGGGAATCTCCACCTCGTGTTGACTGAACAATGCGCCGGACGGTGTATAAACCGAATGAGCGGCTGACGCTTACTTGGCTAGAATAGCCTGATGATTCAGATCTCCGACACTGCCCAGACCCATTTCCGCAAGCTGATCGAACGCGAGGGCGTGCCCGGCATGGGCGTGCGCCTGAGCGCGGTCGAACCTGGCACGCCGCGCGCCGATGCCCGGCTGGAGTTCGCCGAACCGACCGACCTGCTCGGTGACGAGTGGGCGGTGGACTGCGATGGCTTCACCCTCTACGTCGATGCGAGCAGCGTCGGCTGGCTCGACGGCGCCGAGATCGACATCGTCGCCGGCACCGCCGGTACCCAGCAGCTGACCATCAAGGCACCGCGCATCAAGGGCGAGGCCCCCGGCGATGCCGCGTCGCTGGTCGAGCGCGTGCACTGGGTGGTGGAGAACGAAGTCAATCCGCAGCTGGCCTCGCATGGCGGCAAGGTGGCCGTGCAGGAGGTTTCGGCCGACGGCGTGGTGCTGCTGCGCTTCGGCGGTGGCTGCCAGGGCTGTGGCATGGCCGACGTGACGCTCAAGCAGGGTATCGAGAAGACCCTGATGGGCCGCGTGCCAGGCGTGACCGCCGTGCGCGACGCGACCGACCACGACAGCGGCCACGCGCCTTACATCCCGCGCGGCAACGTCGCCTGACTGCTGACGCGTGCCTCTGACCCGGGCCGAGCAACTCATCGAACTGCTGCTGGCCCGCCAGCAGCCACGCGCCGTCCTCGAGAAGACTACGCGCCTGCCCTATGGCTGGGCGCTGTGGCTGCGCTCGCTGGGCCCGCTGCCGCGGCCGTTCCACGCCCGCGAAGTGATTGCGGTATTGCTGCCGCGCCCGCTGCCAGGACCGCCGGGCCAATCGCCTCGCCTGTCACCCTGGCAGGCGCTGCGCCGGTTGTTCTGGCAGGACTGGGATGCTGCGCCGCGCGATCAGCGCTGGATGCGCTGGACCTCGGCGTTGGCCAGCGCGCTGCTGCACCTGCTGTTCTTCATGCTGCTGCTGTGGGTGGCGGTGATCCGCACCACGGCACCGGAAGCAGAGGGCGCCGAAGGCGAGCGTGTGCAGGTGGAATTCGTCGGTCGCGCCACCCAGGAAGGTGGGGGCGATCAGCCGGGTGCCGAGGCGGCTGCGGCGGCACCGGCCGGCCAGGTTGCCGCCGGCCGGGAAGCGGGGGCTGCGACTGCACCTGAGCCGCGTCCTGCGGCCGCGTCGGCGCCTGCGCCCGCACCGACTCCAGCACCGGCAGCCAGCGTGCCGTCGCCGCCGGCCGAAGTCGAGTCGGCCCCGCTTGCGGCCCCGCCACCGTCGCCGGTGCAGGCCACCGAAGTGGCGCAGGCCAGCTCGGATTTCGTGGTGCCGCCGGTCAGCGTGCCGCGCACCGAGGTCAGCATCGTGCCGCGTGACACCACACCCACGGTGCGCGAGCGCAGCGTGCAGCCGGTGCAGGCGCCGCCAACCCCAACCGCGATGCGTGCGCCGCAGATCGCGGTGCGGACGCCGCAGCTGCGTGACATCCCGGTGCAGGAGCGCGAAGTCAGTACGGTCGATGCACCGGCGGTGTCGCAGCCGCTGCGCACGGCCGATGTGCAGGTGCGCGTGCCGCAGCGGGACGTACAGGTGCGCGAGCGTGAAGTGCAGGCGGTGGTTGATCCGCAGGTGCGGATGGCGACCGTCGCCGGTCGTGAACCGGCAGTGCATGCGCCGGCGGGTCGTGACGTACAGGTGCGCGAGCGCGAAGTAGCCTCGGCACCGGTGGCAGCCCCTTCGTCTTCCAGTGGCAATGCACCCGCGGCAACGCCCGCGCCGGCGGCCAATGGCAGCGCGACGCAGGCGAGCAGCAGCGCCGCGCGGCCTGCTGCATCCAGCACGACCCCGGCCCAGGCTGGAGCGCGCCCGGCTCCCAATCCGGGCAATTGGGCTACGCCCGCCAAGGGCGATGACTGGGGTGCATCGAGCCGCAGCCATGACGGCGCCGCCACTGGCGCCCGACAGGCCAGTACCAGCAGCAAGGGCAGTGGCCTGTTCAATGCCGATGGCAGCGTCCGCGTGCCGGGCCAGGAGGGCGAGGGTCGTGCCGAGCGCGGTGCGCCCGGTGGCGCCAACGATGGCTGGAGCAAGGAACGCATCGCGCAATCGGGCACCTGGTTGAAGCGACCCCCGTACGACTACACGCCCACGTCGTTCGACAAGTACTGGGTGCCGCAGGAATCGCTGCTGGCCGAGTGGGTGCGCAAGGGCGTCAAGGCGATGGAGATTCCATTGCCGGGTACCAGCACGAAGATCTCCTGCGTGATCTCGATCCTGCAGGCCGGTGGTGGCTGTGGCCTGACCAACCCCAACATGCAGGACCAGCCGGCGGTGGCACGACCGCCGCCGGACATTCCGTTCAAGAAAGAGCTGCAGGAAGATAACGGGAGCCGCTAGGCAGGGGGGCCGCGCCCCACACGCTGGCCGGCTCGCGCGTTGGTAGGTGCCAACTTTGGTTGGCACAGAAACGCCGACCAAGGTCGGCCTCTGCCGGAGCACGCATGCCGACCAAGGTCGGCATCCACCAGGGCAGTAACCTCACGCGCTCTGCGACAGGAACACCCAGAACCGCACGTCACGGCCGACCTGCTGGCCGGCTCGCGCTTTGGTAGGTGCCAACCTTGGTTGGCACAGAAGCGCCGACCAAGGTCGGCATCTACCGGATGCACGCATGCCGACCAAGGTCGGCATCCACCAGGGCAGTGACCTTACGCGCTCTGCGACAGGAACACCCAGAACGGCACGTCGCGGCCAACCCAGTCGCGGCTGGCTTCGTCCATCACGTCCAGCAACGTGTCAAAGTCCTTCTGCGTGGAGGCGCGCAACGTGTCCACGTCGGCCAGGAACAGCGCGTAGCCGTTGGCCGGCAGCCACTGCAGGTCGCGCAGGTTGTCCGACAGGGCATCCCAGTTGCCGCCGAAGCCTGCCGGAAAATCCATCTGTGCGGCCAGCCGGGCCAGCAGGGTGCGCTTGTCGGCCACGCTTTCCAGGTCGATGTGGATCACCTTCAGTCCGGCATCGCGCATCGCCGCGGCCAGTGCGCTGATGTCGTCGCTGTCGATGGCGTAGACGCCAGCGTTGTTGATGTCATGCAGGCCGAGGCCGAAATCATCGTGGCTCATTGCTGCGCTCCCTGGGCTGGCACGGTGAAGCTGCGGAACGATGCGTAGTGGTCGTCGGTGTAGTACCACGCCTCCGGCGGATCGCCACCGGTGACGATGCGGCGCGTGCCGCGGGTACGCGCACCGGGGGTATCGACGGTGTACTCGCGGTAGTAGCCGCGCGGGCGCTGCGGCAGCTGCTGTTCGCGGTTGCCGAAGGTGCTCCCGTCCTGGCGATGCGGGAACGGGCCACCACGCTGGATCAGGGCGATGGTCTGGCGTGCTTCAGCCGGCAGGAACGCGGGCAGGCCGTTGTCCTTGCCGGGCGTGGCCGTGGCAGGCGCCCGTGCCGTAGGCGCTCCCTGCAGGTCCGGCGCGAACTGCGGCGCCGGCGGCCGCTGCAGGAAATGGTTGGCGACCAGGCCGAGCAGCAGCAGGGCGATGGCGGTGATCAGCAGCCGGGGGTTGCGCATGGGCAGGGGCACGCGAGGGTGGTACACGCACTGTAGCGCCTGCGCGCTGCACGGTGCATGAGGAGATCGCTGCGTCACTGATGCGTAACAATTGCCGTCGTGCTCACTGGCAGGACGCAATTTCCTTTACATCCCCCTTGGTAATCTGGCGGTCTGTCCCCATCATTCACCGCGCACCGCCCGACATCGTCGGGTGCCCTCGCAATCAGGAGATGCATCATGGCCTACACCCTGCCCAAGCTGTCCTACGCCTACGACGCGCTGGAACCGCATATCGATGCGGCGACGATGGAAATCCATCACACCAAGCATCACCAGACCTACATCAACAACGTCAACGCGGCGCTGGAAGGCACCGAGTACGCTGACCTGCCGGTCGAAGAGCTGGTGAAGAAGCTCAAGTCGCTGCCGGAGAACCTGCAGGGCCCGGTGCGCAACAACGGTGGTGGCCATGCCAACCACTCGCTGTTCTGGACCGTGATGGCCCCGAACGCCGGCGGCAACCCGGTGGGCGACGTGGCCAAGGCCATCGACAAGGACCTGGGCGGCTTCGACAAGTTCAAGGATGCCTTCACCAAGGCGGCGCTGACCCGTTTCGGCAGCGGCTGGGCGTGGCTGAGCGTGACCCCGGACAAGAAGGTCGTGGTCGAGAGCACCGGCAACCAGGACAGCCCGCTGATGGAAGGCAACACCCCCATCCTCGGCCTGGACGTGTGGGAACACGCGTACTACCTGAAGTACCAGAACCGCCGCCCGGAATACATCGGCGCGTTCTTCAACGTCATCGACTGGAACGAAGTCGAGCGCCGTTACCAGGAAGCGATCGCCTGATCGCGGTAACGGGATGAACTGAAAAGGCCGGGGGAGACCCCGGCCTTTTCTGTTGCAGGAGTCATTCGGTAGTGCCGGCCGCTGGCCGGCAATCGTGTGGTACCCGAGGCGCCGGCCAGCGGCCGGCACTACCTATTCGGCCGTGGCCGTATCACCCTGCAGGCGCAGGGTCGCCATCACGCCCAGGCGCAGGCCGGGCAGGTCGCCATCGGCCGGCAGCAGGATCGGCTGCTGGCGGATGCCGCCGAAGTGCTTGACCTGGAACAGCACGTCCAGCCCATGGCCACTCGCACCGCCGCCGCTGGCCGCAGGCGGGTCTGCACGGCCACCGGGATTGCGCCGGGCCGGCTGGAAACCCGGCGTGCTGCGCACCAGTTCCACCGTGTTGGCCGAGAAATCGCCGGCGATCAGGCTCGGCATGCCCTCGGAGGTGGCGCCGATCCAGGTCATCAGATCGCTGGTCTGGTGCTGGCGGGCGGTGGCCTCGTCCGGGTCCGGGCGCAGCCGCGCGACATAGATGTTGACCAGCGCCTCGCCCAGCTTCAGGCGCATCATTCCGGCCGCACTGAAGGTGCCGGGAGGATGCAGCAGGGTCACCCCGTCTTCGCTGACCGGCAGCCGGGTCAGCATGGCGTTGCCATGCCGCAGTGGCTGGCTGGGAGGGTCAGCGGTGACGAAGTCGCAGCTGTAGCGCAGCCGGCTGGCCAGCCAGCAGGCTGGATTGCGGCCCTGCTGCTGCAGCACCTGCTGCACCGAGATCACGTCCGGCTGCAGCTCGGTCAGCAGTTGCGCGACCTGCTCGCGGCGCTGCTTCCAATGCGCATCATCACGGCTGGGCAGTTCCAGCGCGGCCACGGTCAGTTGCCGGGGCTCGTTGTCACTGGCAGTGGCGGCCGGCGCCTGCGGCCGCGCCTGGGCCTGCAACGCCAGCAGCAGCACGAGACAGCTGAGCAGGAGGCGGGCGGGGGCGAGGGGGCGCATAACGATAAGTTTACGCTTTTGTCGTGCAGGTGCCGTGACTTCCGGCAGGGCCAGAACGGCCTGCCATGGATTGGCACCGTTGTCATGCAGCCCTGCAGCGTGCTTCGCAAGCCCCGGTTCCGGTAACCTTGCGCCTTTCGCTTTGCAGGAATGCCTTACAGGATGAGCCACGACGCAGTCGCCCCCATCGCCGGCCAAGGAAAGATGCCGCGCCAGATTCCGTACATCATCGGCAATGAGGCCTGCGAACGGTTCAGTTTCTACGGGATGCGCAACATCCTGGTGCAGTTCCTGATCACCTCGCTGCTGCTGCAGGAAATCACGGCGGAAGGCCGTGCCGGTGAAGCCAAGGACATCATGCACAGCTTCATGATCGGCGTGTATTTCTTCCCGCTGCTCGGTGGCTGGCTGGCCGACAGGTTCTTCGGCAAGTACCACACCATTCTCTGGTTCAGCCTGGTCTACTGCGCCGGCCACCTGTGCCTGGCGCTGTTCGAGAACAGCCGCGAAGGCTTCTTCCTTGGCCTGGGCCTGATCGCGCTCGGCGCCGGTGGCATCAAGCCGCTGGTGGCCTCGTTCATGGGTGACCAGTTCGACCAGAGCAACAAGCACCTGGCCAAGGTCGTCTTCGATGCCTTCTACTGGATCATCAATTTCGGCTCGCTGTTCGCCTCGCTGCTGATTCCGCTGGTGCTGAAGAACTGGGGCCCGCAGTGGGCGTTCGGCATCCCGGGCATCCTGATGTTCATCGCCACCTTCGTGTTCTGGCTGGGCCGCAAGCGCTACGTGCTGGTGCCGCTGCCGCCGAAGGATCCGCATTCGTTCGCCAACGTGGTACGCACCGCGCTGACCGCGCGCGTGGCCGGCCAGGGCCGTCCGGGCCTGGTGATCGCCGTGCTCGGCCTGGTGCTGGCAGTGGCCTCGTTCGGCCTGGTCGGCTCGCTGGGCATCGTGATCTGCCTGTGCCTTGCGCTGGTGTCGATCCTGGCGGGCATCGGCGGTGGCACCTGGCTGCAGCTGGACCGCGCCCGTGGCCAGCATCCGGCCGAAGCCGTGGAGGGCGTGCGCTCGGTGCTGCGCGTGCTGGTGATCTTCGCGCTGACCACGCCGTTCTTCTCGCTGTTCGACCAGAAGGCCTCGACCTGGGTCCTGCAGGGCCAGCAGATGCAGATGCCGAGCTGGTTCACCGCCTCGCAGATGCAGGCACTGAACCCGCTGCTGGTGATGATCCTGATTCCGTTCAACAACCTGGTGCTGTACCCGGCCCTGCGCCGCTTCGGCTTCGAGCCGACCGCACTGCGCCGCATGACCGCCGGCATTGCCTTCAGTGGCCTGGCCTGGATCGTGGTGGGCGGCATCCAGGTGGTGATGGACGGCGGCAACGCCATGTCGATCTTCTGGCAGATGCTGCCGTACGCGTTGCTGACCTTCGGCGAGGTGCTGGTCTCGGCCACCGGCCTGGAGTTCGCCTACAGCCAGGCGCCGCAGGCGATGAAGGGCGTGGTGATGAGCTTCTGGAACCTGACCACCACCATCGGCAACCTGTGGGTGCTGCTGTCCAACGCGGCGGTGCGCAACGACACGGTGACCCACCAGATCGCCGGCACAGGCCTGAGCGAAGCGGCGTTCCTGATGTTCTTCTTCGCCGGCTTCGCCTTCGTCGCGGCGTTGGCCTTCGGTTGGTACGCGAAACGCTATCGTATGGTCGACAACTACCGTAGCGCCTGAGCCTGACATGACCCCCGTCAATCTGCTGTTGATCGCCATCACCGCCCTCCTGTCGTGGATGGCGTTCAACAACCGCAAGCTGGCCGACCGCCTGATCCTGTGGCCGCCAGCCGTCGACCGTCACCGCCAGTACGACCGGCTGGTGACCTATGGTTTCATCCACGCCGACTGGTCGCACCTGATCTTCAACATGATCACCCTGTTCTTCTTCGGGGGATTCATCGAGAGCGTGATGGTGCAGCTGACCGGCAGTTACCTGACCTACCCGGCGTTCTACATCGGTGCGCTGCTGGTCTCGATCCTGCCCAGCTACCTGAAGAACCAGAAGAACCCGAACTACCTCAGCCTCGGTGCGTCCGGGGCGGTGTCGGCGGTGCTGTTCGCCTTCATCCTGATCAAGCCGTGGTCGATCATCCTGGTGTTCTTCATCCCGGCACCGGCGATCATCTATGCCGCGTTCTACGTCGGCTACAGCATCTGGATGGACAAGCGCGGCGGTGACCGCATCAACCACAGCGCGCACCTGGCGGGCGCGGCGTTCGGCGTGATCTTCATGCTGGCCATGCAGCCGAGCATCTTCAACCACTTCCTGCGCGAGCTCTCCAACCCGACCTTCCGCCTCGGCGGCGGTTGATGCAGGTAGCGGGGCGGATCGGGTCCGATCCGCCCCGGCCGGGTCAGGCCGCGGTCTGCTGGCCGTAGGTATCCAGCAGGCGGGCGAACACTTCCTCGCCGATGCGCTGGAAATCCTGATCCTCGGTCTGCCCTTCCACCGCCAGTTGCAGCAGGCCCTCCAGCAGGGCGCGGTCGGTATCGGAATGGGAATTGCTGGCGTGCATGGGAGCCTCCACGGTGGTGCGCATGGTCAACGGTCGCAAGGGTCGTGCCAGCCTGGCCGGACCCCTCCACAGGCGATAGCGGCCGCTGGCCCTCCAGCTTGAGGGTCGAAAACTGACGTGAACGCACTGGACTTGCCCCTGTTCAGGCTTCACGCGATCATGGCGCCCGGCTGCGCACCATCCACGCAGTCGCCGCAGGAGACAGTTCCATGGCTTCGGTCACGCCCCCCGGTCTGGCCTACGAGGTCGAACACGACCTGGCCAACCACCGCTTCACCGCCCGTGTGCGAGGACAGCTGGCGGTGCTGGACTACCAGATCAAGCGCAAGCGCATGGTCATCACCCACACCGAGGTGCCCGAGCCGATCGCGGGCCGTGGCATTGCCGGTGAGCTGACCCGTGTGGCGCTGCGTTTCGCCCGCGAGCAGAAGTACAAGGTGGTGCCGGCATGTTCCTACGCCGAGGCCTTCCTGCAGCGGCACGAGGAGTACCACGACCTGCTCGTTGGCTGAATGCCAGCGGGCCACGCTTCAGCCATGGCAGGCGATGATGTACAAACATGAACAGGGGATCCCGATGAAGATTGGAAACAACCGGCCACTGCACGGCAGCGTGCTGGCCGGCGTGGTGGGCGTGCTGTTGCTGGCCGGTTGCCAGCGTGAAAGCGAGCCGGCACCGGCGACCGACGCGGCGCCCGCCGCCGAAGCCACCGCCGCAGGCGAAACGCCGGCCACGGAAGCGCCGCTGGACCTGCGCGACGTGATCGAGAACAACGAGCGCGAAGTGGTGGGCATCAGCTACCCGGCCGGCATCGACCGTTATCCGGGCCTGGCCCGCGCGCTGCAGAGCTATGCGACGAGCGCGCGCAGCGACCTGCAGCAGGCGCTGGACGGGCTGGGCAACGACAAGCCGACCATGCCCTACGAGCTGTCGCTGAGCTTCGAGAAGCTGCTGGAAACCCCGCAGCTGGTGGTGGTCAGTGCCGATGGCAGCCGCTACACCGGTGGCGCCCACGGTGAACCGCTGGTGGCCCGCTTCGTGTGGCTGCCGCAGCATCAGCAGATGCTCAGCGCCGAAAAGCTGGTGGCCGACGCCAAGGGCTGGAAGGCAATCAGCGATTTCGTCGCCGACCAGCTGCGCGAACGCGTGGCCACGCGCCTCAGCGGCGAGGACATGGACCCGGCCCAGCTGCAGGAATCGCTGCGCAATGCATCGCGCATGATCGCCGACGGTACCGGCCCGCAGGCCGACAATTTCAGCCAGTTCCAGCCGCTGACCGACGACAAGGGGCAGATCACCGCGCTGCGCTTTGTTTTCCCGCCGTACCAGGTGGGTCCATACTCGGACGGCACCCAGACCGCCGATGTACCGGCGGCGGTGCTGTTGCCGCACGTGGCCAAGGACTACGTGGAGCTGTTCGCACGCGGTTGACCGCAGTCGAGGAGGTGGCGTGGATACAGGGTTGCAGGAGCGGGTCGCCGGCCTGCTCCACGAAGCCGGGGTCCGCATCGGCGGCACCCAGCCACAGGACATCCAGGTGCATGACCCGCGCTTTTTCGCGCGGGTCATGGGCCACGGCTCGCTCGGCCTGGGCGAGAGCTACATGGAGGGTTGGTGGGATGCCAACGTCCTGGATGAATTCCTCGTCCACCTGATGCAGGCGCACCTGGATGAGCGGGTGCACGGCTGGCGCGAAGTGGCAGACGCGCTGAAGGCGCGCCTGTTCAACCTGCAGGCGGGGCAGGGCAGCTACGAAGTCGGTCGTCGCCATTACGACCTGGGCAATGATCTCTACCAGGCCATGCTCGGCCAGCGCCTGGTCTACAGCTGCGGCTATTGGCGCAACGCTGATGACCTTGATGCAGCGCAGGAAGCCAAGCTCGACCTGGTCTGCCGCAAGCTGGGCCTGCGCCCGGGCCAGCGCGTGCTGGATATCGGTTGCGGCTGGGGTGAAGCGCTGAAGTTCGCCGCCGAGCGCTACGGTGTCAGCGGCGTCGGCGTGACCATTTCGCAGGAACAGGCCGAGTTCGCCCGCGAACTGTGTGCGGGCCTGCCGATCGAGATCCGCCTGCAGGACTACCGCGAGCTGGACGAACCGTTCGATGCGATCTTCTCGATCGGCATGTTCGAGCATGTCGGTGACAAGAACTACGGCAGTTTCTTCGAGGTGGCCAAGCGCTGCCTGTCACCGCGCGGCCTGCTGCTGTTGCACAGCATCGGCACCAACATCTCGCGGCATCGTACCGATCCGTGGATCGCGCGCTACATCTTTCCCAACTCGATGCTGCCATCGGCGGTGCAGATCACCAAGGCGTTCGAGGGCCGCTTCGTGCTGGAGGACTGGCACAACTTCGGTACCGATTACGACCTGACCCTGCAGGCCTGGCGGCGCAACGTGGAAGCGGCGTGGCCCCGGCTGGATGCGCGCTACGACGAGCACTTCCGGCGCATGTGGCGCTTCTACCTGGCTGGATCGATGGCCACTTTCCGTTGCCGGCACGCGCAGCTGTGGCAGCTGGTGCTGTCGCCGGAAGGCGTGCCGGGTGGGTACGTGGCGCCACGATGAAGCCGGAGCGGGGTCGGAGCCCGTTCCGCGGAAAGGGATCCGACCCCGGGGTCAGGTCCCTTTTCGCAGAGAAGGGCTCTGACCCCAATCACAACAAAAAAACCGCCCGGTCTCCCGGGCGGTTTTCGTTTCAGGCTACCGCGCGGGCGATCAGTTGCCGGCGCCGGTCAGGCCACGCTTTTCCAGCAGCGGTTCGATCTGCGGCTCGTGGCCGGCGAAATCGCGGAACAGCTGCATCGCGTCGACGCTGCCGCCCTTGGACAGCAGGGTGGCGCGGAAGTGGTCGCCATTCTTGCGGCTCAGGCCGCCGTTGTCCTTGAACCACTTCTGGGTGTTGGCATCGAGCACTTCCGACCAGATGTAGGCGTAGTAGCCGGCCGAGTAGCCGCCCATGATGTGGCTGAAGTACGGGGTCTTGTAGCGCGGCGGAACCGGCGCGTAGTAGATGCCGTCCTTCTCCAGCGCGGCGCGCTCGAAGGCCATCACGTCCTTGGCGGCCGGCACCTGGTCGGCGCCGATCTGGTGCCAGCGCTGGTCCAGCATCGCTGCACCCAGGTACTCGGTGGTGGCGAAGCCCTGGTTGAACTTGGCCGCAGCCAGCACCTTGTCCAGCAGTGCCTGCGGCATCGCCGAACCATTCTGGTAGTGCTTGGCGTAGTTCTTCAGGATGACCGGGTTGTCCGACCACATCTCGTTGACCTGCGAGGGGAACTCGACGAAGTCACGCGGTACCGAGGTGCCCGAGAAGTACGGGTACTTCACGTTGGAGAACATGCCGTGCAGGGCGTGGCCGAACTCGTGGAAGGTGGTGTTCACCTCGTCCCAGGTCAGCAGGGTCGGCTGGCCGGCCGGCGGCTTCGGGATGTTCAGGTGGTTGGCGACCACCGGCTTGAAGCCGGTCAGCTTGGACTGCGAGACGTAGGAGTTCATCCACGCACCACCGCGCTTGGAGGCGCGTGCATACGGGTCGAAGATGAAGATCGCCAGCTGGCTGCCGTCGGCGTCGAACACGTCGTAGACGGTGACGTCATCGTGGTAGACCGGCAGGTCGGTGCGCTGCTTGAAGGTCAGGCCGAATTCCTGGCCGGCGGCGTAGAACACGCCGTTCTCCAGCACGTTCTTCATCTCGAAGTACGGCTTCAGCTGCGACTCGTCGAAGTTGTACTTGGCCTGGCGCACCTTCTCGCTGTAGAAGGCCCAGTCCCACGGTTCCAGCTGGAAGGTCGGCTTGCGCGCGGCCTTCTGTTCCTTGTCGATCATCGCCTGCAGGTCGGCGGCTTCGCGCTTGGCATTGGCCACGGCGGCCGGAGCCAGCTTGCCCAGCATTGCGTTGACCGCTTCCGGGGTCTTGGCGGTCTGGTTGGTCAGGTTGTAGGCGGCGAAGTTCGGGAAGCCCATCAGCTTGGCCTTGTCGGCACGCAGCTGCATGATGCGCGAGACCAGCGCGGTGTTGTCGAACTCACCGCCGCGGCTGCCGCGGGTGGTCGAGGCTTCGTAGATCTTCTGGCGCAGGGCGCGGTTGGCCAGGTTGGTCAGCGGCGGCTGGCCGGTGGTGTTGAGCAGGGTGATCACGTACTTGCCTTCCAGGCCACGAGCCTTGGCGGCTTCGGCGGCGGCGGCGATCTGCTCCTTGGACAGGCCGTCCAGCTCCTTGACGTCGTCAACGGTGATCGCCGAAGCGTTCACTTCCGACTGCACATTCTGGCTGAACTTGGTGCCCAGGTTGGCCAGCTCGGCGTTCATCTCCTTCAGCGTGGCCTTGTCGGCGTCGGACAGCTTGGCGCCTGCACGCACGTAGTTGTCGTAGTACTTCTCGACCAGACGCACGCCTTCGGCGTCCAGGCCCAGCTGGCTGCGGGTGTCATACAGCGCCTGGATGCGGGCGAACAGCTTGCCGTTCAGCGCGATCGCATCGCTGTGCGCGGCGAACTTCGCCGAGTAGTCGGCCTGCAGCTTCTTGCGGGTGTCGTTGGTATCGGCGCCGACCAGGCTGAAGAACACGGTGGTCGCACGGTCGAGGATGTCACCGCTCTTTTCCAGGGCGATGATGGTGTTGTCGAAGGTCGGCTTGGCCTTGTTGTTGGCGATCGCCTCCACTTCCTTCAGCTGCTGCGCCATGCCGGCGTCGAAGGCCGGGGCGAAGTCGCTGTCCTTGATCTTGTCGAACTGCGGGAAATGCAGCGGCAGCGGGCTTTCGGCGAAGAACGGATTGGCCTGCTGGGCATGGGTGCTGGCAGCCGGGGTGGCGGCGCCGGCCGAGAAGGCGGGCAGGGCAAGGCCGAGGGACATGGCCACGGCAAGGGCAAGGCGAGTGGTCAAGGTAGGAACTCCGGTAAGGCAAACAAGGGCCCGAGGGTAACCCGGCCGGCGGCGCCCGCACTTGTGTCAAAAGGCATGTTGCCGGGGCTGGGCGCGGGTACCATGCATTCACCGCCCACGGCCCGCTGCCATGACCACTGCCTACGATTTCAGCTTCCGCGACCTCGACGGCCAGCCGCAGGCCCTGGCCCGGTACCAGGGTCACCCGTTGCTGCTGGTCAATGTCGCCAGCCGTTGTGGCTTCACCCCGCAGTACACCGGGCTGGAACAGCTGTGGCAGGACTACCGCGAGCGTGGCCTGGTGGTGATCGGGTTCCCATGCAACCAGTTCGGTGCACAGGAGCCCGGCGACGCCGCGCAGATCCGCCAGTTCTGTTCGCTGGACTACCCGGTCAGCTTCCCGCTGTCGGAGAAGATCGAGGTCAACGGCGAGGGGGCTGATCCGTTGTGGGCATGGCTGTCACGCGAGAAGCGCGGCCTGCTGGGTAGTGCCCGCATCAAGTGGAATTTCAGCAAGTTCCTGGTCGACCGCCAGGGGCAGGTGGTGTCGCGGCATGCGCCCACCACCAGGCCGGAGCAGCTGCGCGACGAGATCGAAGCGCTGCTGTGAGATGAACCCAAAAAGGGGACGGAGGGGATTAAGTCGTTTGTGCACAAACGACTTAATCCCCTCCGTCCCCTTTTTGCTTACTTTTCGACGAACGCGCGCTCGAACACGTAATGGCCCGGCTGGCCGATGCGCGGCGAGACCTGGAAGCCACGGGCATCGAGCACGCTGCGCAGGTCGGCCAGCATCTGCGGGCTGCCGCAGATCATCGCGCGGTCGTTCTCCGGGTTCAGCTCCGGCAGGCCGAGGGTGCGCTGCATCTCGCCGCTTTGCATCAGCTGGGTCAGGCGGCCCTGGTTGGCGAACGGCTCGCGGGTGACGGCCGGGTAGTACAGCAGCTTGTCGCCGATCATCTCGCCCAGGAACTCGTGCTCACGCAGTTCCTTCTCGAAGTAATCGCGGTAGGCCAGGTCCTTCTCGTAGCGCACGCCGTGGCAGAGGATCACCTTCTCGAAGCGCTCGTAGGTTTCCGGGTCCTTGATGACCGACAGCCACGGCGCCATGCCGGTGCCCGTGCCCAGCAGGTACAGGTTCTTGCCCGGGTGCAGGTCGCTGATCAGCAGAGTGCCGGTGGGCTTCTTGCCGACCAGCACCTTGTCACCCGGCTTGATGTGCTGCAGGCGCGAGGTCAGCGGGCCGTCCTGGACCTTGATGCTGAAGAACTCCAGGTGCTCTTCCCAGTTGGCGCTGGCGATGGAATACGCACGCAGCAGCGGCCGCGCCTCGGTTTCCAGGCCGATCATCACGAACTGGCCGTTCTCGAAGCGGAAACCGCTGTCGCGGGTGAGGGTGAAGCTGAAGTAAGCATCGGTCCAGTGGCGGACCTCAAGCACCGTTTCGGCGCCAAAAGCGGAGGACATGGGCGTATCTATCGGAAGTCGTCGGGGGTGATTCTATCTCAAATGAGACAGGTTCTCATTAGGCGGAACGAGAGGCGTTCTCAGCGGTAGCCGGCCGCCTGCAGTTCGAACAGCTCGGCGTAGCGGCCGCCCTGTGCCATCAGCTGCTCATGGGTGCCGCTGGCCTCGATCCGGCCATCGGCCAGCACCAGGATGCGATCGGCCATGCGTACCGAGGAGAAACGGTGGGAAATCAGCACTGCGGTGCGATTATCCGCCAGTTCCCTGAACCGCTGGAACACCTCGAACTCACTTCGCGCATCCAGCGCCGCCGTTGGCTCATCCAGGATCATCACCTGCGCATTGCGCATCCATGCGCGGGCGATGGCGATCTTCTGCCATTGGCCGCCGGACAGGTCCACGCCCTGCTTGAAGCGGCGGCCGATCAGCTGGTCGTAGCCGCCGGGCAGGTCGTCGATCACTTCCTCGGCCATGCCGCGCCGCGCGGCGTCGGCGATGCGCGCCTGGTCGTCCATCGCCTCGACCTGGCCGACGCCGATGTTCTCGCCGGCGCTGAGGTTGTAGCGCACGAAGTCCTGGAAGATCACCCCGAGGTTGGCGCGCAGGTCATCCAGGTCGTAGTCGCGCAGGTCGCGGCCATCGAGCAGGATGCGGCCCTCGTCCGGTTCGTACAGCCGTGCCAGCAGCTTCACCAGGGTGGTCTTGCCGGCGCCGTTCTCACCGACCAGCGCCAGTACTTCGCCAGCCTGCAGCTGGAAATCAAGGTGGCGCACCGCCCATTGCTCGGCATCCGGGTAGCGGAAGCCGACGTTCTCGAACACGAAGCCCTGCCGGATCGGCTGCGGCACGCGCACCGCACCTTCACGCGAGTGGATTTCCGGCTGGATCTGGAAGAACGAGAACAGGTCATCCAGGTACAGCGCCTGGCTGGCCACCTGCGAGAACCCGATCAACAGGCCCTCCAGCAGCTGGCGCAGGCGCAGGAAGCTGCCGGCGAGGAAGGTCAGGTCGCCGATCGAGAAGTCGCCGCGCACCGTGCGCCATGCGATGTAGGCGTACGCTGTGTAGTAGCCCAGTGTGCCCAGTGCGGCCAGCAGCGTGCCCCAGAACGCGCGGCGCCGGGCCAGGGCGCGGTTGGCTTGGAACAGCGCCACCGACAGGCGCCGGTAGCGCTCCACCAGGAAGCGGTGCAGGTTGTAGATCTTCACTTCCTTGGCCGTTTCCACGCTGGCACCGAGCTGGCGCAGGTAGTCGAGCTGGCGGCGCTCGGGCGTCCACTGGAAGTTGAGGCTGTAGCCGGCCGCGTTGAAGTGCGATTCGCCGATGAAGGCCGGCACCAGTGCCAGCGCCAGCAGCAGGATCAGCCACGGCGCGTAGACCAGCAGGCCGACGGCGAGGCTGGCCACGGTGATCGCGTCCTGCACCTGGCCGAACAACTGGCTCATCAGGTTCATCCGGCCCATGGTCTGGCGTCGCGCACGGTCCAGCTTGTCCTGCAGGTCCGGGTCCTCGAAGTCCTCCAGATCCAGCGTTGCCGCGTGTTCCATCAACCGGATGCTGGTGACGTTGGCGAACAGTTCCGAGAGCAGGGCATCGGCGTAGCTGACCAGCCGGCCGAGCAGATCCGAGGCGATGGCCAGGCCGAATTCCAGCGCCAGCAGGCCCAGCAGTGGATTGAGCACGCCACTGGACAGCGCTTCGCCCAGCGGCGGGAAGCCAGCGTCGTGCTGGCTCAGGTGCAGGGCGCTGTCGATGATCAGCTTGCCGACGTAGAGCATCGCCACCGGCAGCAGCGCACGGATCAGGCGCAGGCCAAGGCTGGCCAGAGTCAGGACAGGACTGGTCTGCCACACCATGCGCAGGAACGGTGGCAGGTTGCGCATCGCCCTGAAGCGCTGGCGCAGGCTGGGTTTCTTCGCGGCGGCAGCGCCAGCGGTGGGGGTAGCAGGCATGTGCGTATTGTGCGCGCCCTGCGCGTGGCGGAGGCATGAACGGGGCGCATGCCTGCCATGCGCCGGCAGGGCAGCGCGTCGGCGCCGCCTGCGCGCTCAGTCCAGCGCAGCCAGCAGCGCAGGATGGTGAGCGAACCAGAAGCGCAGGGCCCCGCTGTCGATGCCGTAGGCGCCTTTCCAGAAATCGACGGGATAGCTCCAGTCCGAAGAGCGCGAGGTGCGCGGTGCCAGGCCGACCCGGGTGAAGCGTTGCGCCAGGCCGGGATGCTCGGGGGTCTGCAGCAGCCCGGCATGGCCCAGGGCATCCAGCAGGTGACGCGCCTGCTCGACGGACAGTTTCAGGCCCGGCAGCGCGCGCACGCGTTTGACGATGGTCGACGGGGTGTCCTTGGCGTCGCTCTCGTGGTGCAGCAGCCGCAGCAGTGCCACCAGTGTGCTCATGTCGCCGGGCGCCCGTCTGGGCGTCAGATTGTGTTGTTCCAACAGGAAGGTGATGGCGTTTACGCTTCCGCCGAGCACGACCCCGATGTTGTGGCGGACGCGCGCCCAGGTGGTCGGGTCGAATCTGCCTTCGCGGACCTGGCCGCAGACCGCACAGGCGAGGCTGGGGTGTGGCTGCTCCTGATGCCTGGGGAAGTGCACCATGAACGCATACGCCGACAGCCCGGCGCGCAGGTCGCTGCGGTTCTCCTGCACGCCGAGGATGAAGTTGTCTGCCACATGCTGGCGGTCGGCGCGGGCATAGGCGGCGAACATCCGCACCTGGAGGGCCTCATGGCCCGGATGTTCGACGGGCCACAACAGCCCATGCCGTTCAAGCGTCGACAGGAGTTCGGGCGACGCGGTGTCCCGCTCCCGGTACTGGGTCAGCGCCTTCAGCGCCTCCTTGCTGGGCGTGTCGGGGGCTTCGTCGGCCATGACGTTCGGATGCTTCCTGCGGGGCAGGTACAGTGCCCGGCGGTCCAGGCACTGTCAACGAAGCGCTCAGGGCAGCGGCGGCAGCAGCCCGGCGCCCAGCCGGTTCCAGGCATTGATCACCGCAATGCCCATGCTCAGGTCGCTGATGCCCTTCTCATCGAAGTGCGGTGCCAGTGCATCGAACGCCGCCTGCGACGGCGCGCCGTCGGTCAGCCGGGTCAGCGCCTCGGCCCAGCCCAGCGCCGCGCGTTCGCGCGCATCGAAGAAGCGGCTTTCGTGCCACGCGGGCAGGGTGTCCAGCTTGCGCGGCTCGATGCCGCCCTTGCGCAGCGCCGTGCCGTGCATGTCCATGCAGTAGCCGCAGCCGTTGAGCTGCGACACACGCAGGAACAGCAGTTCCATCAGGGTCGGGTCGATCGAACTGTCATGCACCGCCTTGCTGGTAGCCAGCAGGCCCTTGAAGGCCTCGGCGGCCAGGCGGGTGTAGGGAACGCGGGGAGAGGCGTGGTCGGACATTTTCGGCTCCACGGCGGCCACGGCGGCCGCCTTTCATTACAAAGACGCCGTGCCGTCACCGCGCGTGACAACGTCCGGCAACTTTTCCGGATTCAACACGCTGTACACGTTGGCGATGCGGCCATCGACCACTTCGATGGTGGTGATCGAGTGCAGGCGATCGCCTTGGAAGCGCAGGATCGCCGGTTCGCCGTTGACGTAGCCCAGCTGCGCCGGATGCACCGCGCCGCGGCGGGCGATGGCCCAGAACAGGCGGCCGATGCGTTCGGCGCCGAGCAGGGGCCGCACCGCTGCGGTGACCACGCCGCCGCCGTCGGACACCAGCAACGCGTTGGCGTGCAGCAGGGCCTGGATCGCTTCGCTGTCGCCGCGCTGCGAGGCGTCCATGAAGCGCGCCAGCAACTGCCGGTGCTGGCTGGCGTCGGCGTTGAAGCGGGGCCGCCCGGCCTGCAGGCGCTGCCGGGCACGGTGCACCAGCTGCCGGCAGTTGGCCTCGCTGTGGCCGATCAGGTCGGCGATCTCACGGTAATCGTGGTCGAAGGCTTCCTTCAGCAGGAAGGCGGCGCGTTCCTCGGGGCCGAGCTGTTCAAGCAGGGTCAGGAAAGCCACCGAGACATCGTCGGCAAACGCATGCAGCTGGGCGGGGCCGGGCGCTGGGTCGGGCTCCAGGGTGACCGCCAGTGGCTCGGCCAGCCACGGGCCGACGTAATGCACGCGCTCGCGCTTGGCTGCGCGCAGCCGGTCCAGGCCGAGCCGGGTGGTGGTGGTGACCAGCCAGGCTTCGGGGTCGCGGACGGCCGCCGGGTCGGCGCCGGACCAGCGCAACCAGGCATCCTGGACCACGTCTTCGGCGTCGGCGCGACTGCCGAGCAGGCGGTAGGCCAGCGCCATCAGGCGCGGACGGTGGGTCTGGAATGCGGTTTCAGGGTTCATGTCGACCAGGACGCCGGGAAGGGAGCACGCGTGACAGGGAGTGTGGGGTCAGAGCCCCTTGCAGGGGATCCGACCCCGAGATTGTGATCCTGCGGCCGGGGGAGGGGGTAAAATGGGGGGATTACCCCCGCCAGCCTCCAGCAAGCGAGCAAGTCGTGACATCGATCAAGCAGGAAGACCTCATCCAGTCCATCGCCGACGCGCTGCAGTACATCTCGTACTACCACCCGGTCGACTACATCAAGAACCTTGCCGCCGCCTACGAGCGCGAGGAGTCGCCGGCCGCGAAGGAAGCGATGGCCCAGATCCTGATCAATTCGCGGATGTGCGCCGAAGGCCACCGTCCGATCTGCCAGGACACCGGCATCGTCACCGTGTTCCTGGAAATCGGCATGGACGTGCGTTGGGACGACGCCACCATGGGCGTGGAAGACATGGCCAATGAGGGCGTGCGCCGTGCCTACATGCACCCGGACAACAAGCTGCGCGCTTCGGTGCTGGCTGATCCGGCCGGCAAGCGCATCAACACCAGGGACAACACCCCGGGCGTGGTCAACGTCAAGGTGGTGCCGGGCAACACCGTCGACGTCATCGTCGCCGCCAAGGGCGGTGGTTCGGAAGCCAAGACCAAGTTCGCCATGCTCAACCCGTCCGACTCCATCGTCGACTGGGTGCTGAAGACCGTGCCGACCATGGGCGCCGGCTGGTGCCCGCCGGGCATGCTCGGCATCGGCATCGGTGGTACCGCCGAGAAGGCGATGCTGCTGGCCAAGGAAGCGCTGATGGAGCCGATCGACATCACCGAGCTGCAGGCCCGTGGTGCGTCCAACCGCATTGAAGAGCTGCGTCTGGAGCTGTACGAGAAGGTCAACGCACTGGGCATTGGCGCGCAGGGCCTGGGCGGCCTGACCACCGTGCTCGACATCAAGATCAACGACTACCCGACCCACGCGGCCAACCTGCCGGTGGCGATGATTCCGAACTGCGCTGCGACCCGCCATGCGCATTTCACGCTGGATGGCAGCGGCCCGGTGATGCTGGACCCGCCGTCGCTGGAAGACTGGCCGAAGCTGACCTACGATTCGTCCAAGGGCACCCGCGTGGACCTGGATACGATCACCCCGGAAGATGTGGCCAGCTGGAAGCCGGGCCAGACCCTGCTGCTCAACGGCAAGCTGCTGACCGGCCGCGACGCCGCGCACAAGCGCATGGTCGACATGCTCAACAAGGGCGAGGAACTGCCGGTCGATCTGAAGGGCCGCTTCATCTACTACGTCGGCCCGGTCGATCCGGTGCGCGACGAAGTGGTGGGCCCGGCCGGTCCGACCACTGCGACCCGCATGGACAAGTTCACCCGCCAGGTGCTGGAGCAGACCGGCCTGCTGGGCATGGTCGGCAAGGCCGAGCGCGGCCCGGCGGCGATTGAAGCGATCCGTGACAACAAGTCGGCCTACCTGATGGCGGTCGGCGGTTCGGCCTACCTGGTGTCCAAGGCGATCAAGGCGGCCAAGGTCGTCGGCTTCGCTGACCTGGGCATGGAAGCGATCTACGAGTTCACCGTGCAGGACATGCCGGTGACCGTGGCGGTCGATTCCACCGGTGAATCGGTGCACAAGACCGGCCCGCGCGAATGGCAGGCCCGCATCGGCAAGATTCCGGTGGTGGTGGAGTAAGCCTTCCACCCCGGGCCAGACAACGGCGCCTGTGTGGCGCCGTTGTTGTGTTGGCAGAAGGATTAACGCGCCTGTAGCCGTTGTTCTGCTACGGTCGGCGCACCTTCGCACAGGACGTGTCCATGGCCCTGCATCGATTCATCGTGGTGGGCGTGCTGCTGGCCCTGGCCGGCTGCAGTACCCCGGCGTCGTACGAAGGCGCGGATTTCCCTGCATCGGCGCAATGCCGCGTGCAGTGCCAGGCTGGCTATCGCAGCTGCATGGCGCGGGGCAGTGTCGGCAGCAACGACTTCAGCTGCGAACAACAGATGGTGCCGGCGCCAGACAAGCGCTGCAAGGACGTTGCCAACCCCGAGTTGCGCCGTTCCTGTGAACTGAAGACGCACGACTGCGCGATACGCACGCCGATCATGTCCTGTAGCGAAGGCCGCGATACCTGCATGAGCCGCTGCGGCTGAGCGTGACCGCCCGTGTGGGCGCATAATCGGCCGATCCACCTGCACGGGATCTTCCGCATGAGCACCACGCTGTATGGTTCAACCAGTACCGCCGCGCTGGTAGTGCACTGGCTGCTGATCGAGCTGGGTATCGAGCACGAACTGGTGCTGCTGGATTTCGACGCGCGCGAGCACAAGTCGGCGGAGTACCTGGCGCTGAATCCGGCCGGCGTTGTGCCGACGCTGCTGATCGATGGCTTGGTACTGACCGAAGCGGCGGCGATCGCACTGTATCTGGCTGACCGCCATCAGGAAGCCAACCTGCTGCCGGCACTGGGTACGCCGCAGCGCGCCGATGCCTACCGCTGGATGTTCTGGTGTGCCAATACGCTGCAGCCGGCCTATCGTGCCTGGTTCTATCCGTATGAGATGGCGGGCGAGGCAAACGTGGAGGCCACTCGCGAGATGGCCCGTCAGCGCCTGGAAGCGGCCTGGCAGCATGTGGCCACGCACCTGCAGGCACACGGACCGTACCTGCTGGGTGCCACGCCCTGCGTGGTCGACTACATGCTGGTGATGCTGATGCGCTGGTCGCGCAACATGCCGAAGCCCAGCGACACCTGGCCGGTGCTGAAGGCACATGCCACGTCGATGAAGGCGCGCCCGGCGTTCGCCGAGGTGTACCGCCGCGAAGGCATCACCGACTGGCGGTAACCCGTTCTGTAGAGCCGAGCCATGCTCGGCTGCATTCATGGGTAGCACGCGAACCGCAGCCGAGCATGGCTCGGCTCTACCAAAAGTAGGGCGGGCTTAGAGGATCTCCAGCACCGTTTCCGGTGGACGGCACAGCCGGGTGCCCTTGGGCGTGCGCACCACGGGGCGGTTGATCAGCCGCGGGTGTTCGGCCATCGCGGCCAGCAGCGTGGCATCGTCGGCCTCTTCCAGTCCCAGTTCGGCGAACTGCACTTCCTTGCTGCGCACCAGATCGCGTGCGCTCAATCCGGATTCGGCCAGCACCTGGCGCAGCGTGGCCACGTCCGGTGGAGTGCCCAGGTACTCGATCACCATAGGATCGAAGCCTGCATCGCGGATCAGCTTCAATGCGCCGCGCGAATTGCTGCAGGCCGGGTTGTGCCAGATCGTCACGTCCATCAGAACCACTCCAGCAGGGACACGCCCACGCCCACGTAGGTGGCCTTGTGGTTGTAGTCGATCAGGCTCTCGCCGTAGCCGTCGAAGATCTGCACGTGGCCGCGCAGCAGGTTGCTGATCGGGAAGCCGTAATCCAGCTGCAGGGCACCGTGTGAGCGGCTGCCGGTGCGCAGCGAATGGCGTGCCATCAACGAGACTTCGTGGCCGTTGCGGTTCCAGGTCAGGGTCGCATCACCGCGGCCCATGTAGTCCTCGATATCCGGATTGTTGTCGTCGCTGCGGGTTTCCGGGATGCGGTACCACGGGCGCAGTACCAGCGCCCAGTTCTCGCGGTCCAGGCCGATGTTGAGCATCACCCGGTTCCAGCTGCGCGACAGCGGATCGGCGCGGCCATTGGACTGATGGTTCAGCGCGATGCCGGTCATGCGGCCGCGCCAGCCACCGATCGAGTAGCCGTTGCGGAACACCATCATCACTTCCGGCTCGTAATTGGTTTCGCGGAACGGGCGCGAATCCTCGCCGTTGTAGGCCTGCCAGCGCGAGCTCTGGGTGTAGCCGGCCCAGATGTCGCCATTGTCGCCGAACAGGTTCTCGGCGATCTTGGTCTTGAAGCTGATCTGGAACTTCAGTTCGGCGCTGTCCAGCACCTGCGGCGTGGTGACCGTGTTGGCCGGATTCGGCGAATGCGGTGTGGTGTTGCGGTCGCTGGTCCAGAACGCAGGCAGCAGGTACACCGGCTTGTACGCACGCAGCTGGAACGGGCCCAGCTTGGAGTCTTCGGCCAGCTCCCAGCGGCTGTCCAACAGCGAACCGCGGCCGGCATTGGCCAGCGCGCTGTCCGGCGCAGCGGGGCGGAACAGGTCGCTGACCCGCTCGCGCAGTTTCTCTTCGCCCTGGCTCACGCGTGCGGTCTGGCGTTCTTCGCGACGGGCCTGCGCGGCCGCCTCGGCAGCCGCATCGGCGGCGGCCGTGGCCTGCGGCGTATGCGCGAACAGGCGGTCATAGCAGGCCAGGCGCGCCGCGTCAGTGGTGATGGCCGCGCAAGCGGCCGGCGAGGTATCGGTGCTGGGCACGAATTCCTGCGCGGCCAGCGGGGCACTGGCCAGGGCCAGCGCCAGCGGCGCAAGGCGTGGAAGCAGCGGGGGGAGGGTCATTCCAGCAGGCCCTTCGGTGAATACGGGGATCGCACAGTGTGGCGGCTGTACCGGATCGCGGCCAGCCCCCACGGTTTATGCACGGCCACCGCGTGCGCGTGGCGTGAAGGCTGCGCCAGTCACAGGAACCAGGCGAAGGCGAACAGGCCCAGCATCGCGATCACCACCGCCAGCTTCAACGCCAGACCGAGCAGGATGCCGAGCCAGGTGGCCAGGCCGACCTTGGTCGAGCGGCCCAGTTCGCGGGTGTGCCAGTACTCGCCGAGCAGGGCACCGACCAGCGGTCCCGCAAACAGGCCGATCGGCATGAAGAACAGGCCGACGATGCTGCCGACGAAGGTGCCCCAGAGTGCCTTGCGGCTGGCGCCGACCCGCTGCGCACCCACCACCGTGGCCAGCACGTCCACCAGCAGCGAGAGCAGGGTCAGCACACCCAGCGCGACCAGGGTTGGCCAGCCGACATGGGCGAAGCCGTCGGCCCAGGCCGCCAGCAGCAGCCCGATGAACACCAGCGGGATGCCGGGCAGGGCCGGGAGGATGATTCCGGCGATGCCGACGAGGACAAAAATGACCGCTAGCAGATATAAGATGAATGAGAGTCCCATGCTGTCCCGTATGGTGGCCGTTTTGGGGTTGACAGTGAAAGATTTTGCCAGTTGATTTTTCGTTTTGGGCGGGTTAAGTTGCAGTCGCTGAGCTTGGCAAGGTCACCGTGGATCGTGGCCTGATGAAGCAAGATCTTCCCGATCCGCTGCATCGATGCACCTCGCTTCCCCCTTGCTTGTCAGCCGCCCACCAGGCGTTTCCAACAACAAGAGAGAGTCAAAGGGAGTTAGTGAGATGGCTGATCGCGAGACCGGTACCGTAAAGTGGTTCAATGATGCGAAGGGCTTCGGCTTCATCAGCCGGCAGAATGGCGAGGACGTGTTCGTGCACTTCCGTGCCATCGAGACCCAGGGCTTCAAGAGCCTCAAGGAAGGCCAGACTGTGAGCTTTGAAGTCGTGCAGGGCCAGAAGGGCCTGCAGGCTGACAAGGTGCAGCCGGTGTAATACCCGCCGCCCGTCGGCATGAAAAAGGCCCGCGCAAGCGGGCCTTTTTCTTTGCGCATGGCCCGGTGCGGATCAGCGCAGGATGACCTTGCCGTTGACCACGCGGACATAGGTGTTTTCGCGGATGCCGCCGAGGTCACGCTGGTTGACCACGATGGTGCGGCCATCGTCCATACGCACGCTGATGTCGTAGGTATCGCTGGTCACGTTCTTCTGGATCTGGTTGCCGGCCAGGGCGCCACCGACTGCGCCTGCGGCGGCGGCGATGTTCTTGTTGCCACGGCTGCCACCGGTGTGATCGGAGATCTCATGACCGGCCACGGCGCCGACGATGCCGCCGAGGATCGCGCCGGTCGCGCTGGGCGCGGTGCGGCCCGAGGGCACGGTGTTGATGCGGGTGACGATGCCGCAGTCGGCGCAGCGGCCCTGGTTGTAGCCGCCGTTGTTGCCGTAGCCACCATTGTTGTAGCCGTTGTTGTAACCGCCGCCACCGTAGCCGCCGGGGGTGGCACAGCCAGCCAGAGCAAGGGTAGCGATGGCAGTGGCGGCGATGAGCTGGATCTTCATGGGGCATCTCCTGGCCGTGAAGGCGGGTGTCTGGGGTGGTACTGCGTCATGCAGCAGGGTGGACGAATCCTCTCCTTTCGAACGTGAACGACGCGCCAACCGTGCATGGCTTGCCCGGCTGCAGGATGAATGCGGCTCAGCGGAAGTCCTGGTGGCAGGCGCGGCAGTCGGCCTGCAGGGTTTCCACCACCTGGGCCAGTGCCTTGCAGTCGCTGGGCGGAGCTGCCAGTGCGGCGTTGAGGTTGCCGCGCAGCTGGCTGGCGTGCTGCTGGAACTGCGTGCTGTCCTTCAGCCCGGGAAAGGCCAGGTCCAGGTCATTGGACAGCAGGCGTATGGCCTGCAGCCGCGGCACACTGTCAGCCAGGCTGCAGCGGTTCTGCTGCTGGGCCTGCTGCAGCAGTTGCGACTGCCGCTGCATTACCTGCATCAGGCTGTCCGGGAACGGGTCGCGACGCGCCTGCAGGGCGCGGCTGACCATCACGGTGGCGATCAGGCCGATCAGCAGGCCCAGGCACAGCACGAACAGGTAGCGATGGGCAGTGGACAGGCGGCGGGGCGGGCTGGCGTTCATGGCGGGCTCTCCGGGCGTGCAACGGTGGGTTCGATGCCGACGTACTGCGGGTGCCGGCGCCTGCACGTTAAAATAGCGGGATGAACGAACAGGTCAAACAACGCTTCGCCGGCATCGAACGGCTGTATGGCGTGGGCGCACTCGAGCGCCTGCAGGGCAGCCGCGTGGCGGTGGTCGGCATGGGCGGCGTCGGCTCGTGGGTGGTGGAAGCGTTGGCGCGTTCAGCGGTCGGCCACCTGACCCTGATCGATGCCGATGACATCTGCGTGTCCAACACCAACCGGCAGCTGCCGGCGATGGAAGGCAACTACGGCCGCAACAAGGCCGAGGCGATGGCCGAGCGTTGCCGTGCGATCAATCCGGATATCGAGGTCGATGCCGTGCAGGCGTTCCTGACCGTGTCCAACATGGCCGAACTGCTGGACCGTGGCTTCGACCTGGTGATCGATGCCTGCGACAGCTTCCGGGTCAAGGTCGAGACGATCGCCTGGTGCCGTCGCCGCAAGCTGCCGTTGCTGACCGTGGGCGCTGCCGGTGGCCGTACCGATCCCACCCTGGTGCGTATCCGCGATGTCTCGCGCACCGAGCATGACGCCATGCTGGCGCTGATCCGCAAGAAGCTGCGCAGCGAGTTCAACTTCCCGAAGAATGCCAAGCGCTATTTCGGCGTGCCGGCGGTGTACTCGCTGGAGAACGTGAAGTACCCGCAGGCCGATGGCAGTGTCTGCGGCATCCGCCCGAACCTGGGCGCCGATGCGGCGCTGAAGCTGGACTGCGGCGCCGGCCTGGGCGCAGCGACCCACATCACCGGCGCGTTCGCCTTCGCAGCGGTCGGCAAGGCGTTGGAGATGCTGCTGGAGCCGAAGAAGGTGAAGGCTGAAGTGGTCGAGGATCACGCCGACGCGTGACGGTAGTGCTGGCCGCTGGCCGGCAACTCCGGAATGATTGAATCAGCGCAGATGCCGGCCAGCGGCCGGCACTACCCTCAGTTCACGGGCAGCGCGAACAGCCGCCGCGCATTCTCCGTCGTGGCCTGGGCCACCGCGTCCAGCTCCATCCCGCGCAGCGCGGCCACGTGGCGGGCGATGACTGCCAGCCGCGCCGGTTCGTTGCGCTGGCCGCGGATGCCGGCGTCAGGCTGGTCGGGCGCGTCGGTCTCCAGCAGCAGTTGTTCCAGCGGCATTTCGCGCAGAAGCCGCTGCAGGCGCTGCGCGCGATCGTAGGTCAATGGGCCGCCGAGCCCGAGCAGGAAGCCCTGCCGGTGCAGCTGCGCGGCCTGTTCCGGGCTGCCGGAAAAGCTGTGCACCACGCCGCGCAGGCCGCCGATGCGGCGGATGGCGGCGATCACCGCATCCACCGCGCGTCGCGCGTGCACGATCACCGGCAGGTCGAATTCACGGGCCAGTTCCAGCTGGCCGATGAAATACGCCTGCTGCGCCTCGACATCCAGTCCTTCGACGAAGAAGTCCAGGCCGCATTCGCCGATCGCGCAGGGGCGTTCGCGTTCGATCCACTCGCGCAGCAGCGGCAGGTGCCCAGGCTGGTGCTCGGCCAGGAACATCGGATGCAGGCCGTAGGCCGGGTACAGCCCCGGCGCCTGCCGGCAGACCTCGCGCAGCTTCGGCCAGCTGGCTGCGGTCACCGCCGGTACCACCTGCAGGCGCACCCCAGCCGCCTGCGCACGCTCGACCACGGCGGCGCGGTCATGGTCGAACTCGCTGGCGTCCAGATGGCAGTGGCTGTCGACCAGCACGCTCAACGCTGTTCCAGCGGCGGAGGTGTTGCGGCGTTGCGGCTCTTCCAGTTGGCCAGCAGCAGGGTGCCGAAGCCCAGCACCAGCTCATCGACGAACGGAATCGGGTCCGGGATGAACAGGGTCAGCGCGAACAGGCCCGCGGTGAGCTTGAACAGGGTGGGGTAGCGCAGCCGGCGCGCCCATTGCAGTACCGGCAGCAGCATCGGGTTGGCCATGGCGGGAATCCTCGTGGGGAATATGCAAACGCTACCACGGGCCCAGCATTTCCCGATGCTGAATGGGTTACAGCAATGAGCAGGAAATGTGGAGATTCCGTTCAGGCAGCGCATGCTGCAATCTGGCCCGAGAACGTTGCGGATGGTCCGCAAGGAGCAGGTCATGAAAAGCACAACTACAACTGTCCTGGTCGCAGCGGGCGCGCTGCTGGTCGGTGGCATCGCCACTGCCGCCTTCATGAAGAGTGGCGACAAATCGCCCGATTCCATCAGCGCCGGAACCCCCAATGGTGAATCGCGCCTGGTCGATGGCAACGCCGCCGACGATGGCGCACGTGGTGACAAGCTGGATCCGTCCGCGCCGCGCGGCCTGGAATACGCCGACGTGCTGAAGGTCGACCCGATCACCGAGAAGCAGAAGGCGTATGCCACCGTGATCGGTACCGATGCGGTGCGTGAGACCTCCACCACCCAGACCCCGCATGAGGTCTGCCAGGACGTGACGGTGCAGGAACGCCTGCCGGAGCGTGATGGCAATGTGGGCGGCACCGTGGTCGGTGCTGTGGTGGGTGGCCTGCTCGGCAACCAGGTCGGCGGCGGCAATGGCAAGAAGGCGGCCACTGCGGCCGGCGCGGTGGCCGGTGGCTTCATCGGCAACCAGATCGACAAGCGCCATGTGGGTGGCCGTGTGGTCAACCGCACCGAGCGCCAGTGCCACACCGAGACCGCCACCTCCGAGTCGAGCCGCGTCACCGGCTACAACGTGACCTATCGCAACGAGGACGGCACCACCGGCACCATGCGCATGGCCAGCAAGCCGGGCAACCGCATCGCCATGGGCAATACCGATGTGGTCAAGGGTTACAACGTGACCTACCGCTACGATGGCGCCGAGAAGACCGTGCGCATGGACAACAAGCCGGCCAGCGATCGCCTGCCGGTGGTCGACGGCCAGCTGGTCACGCAGACCGCTGCTGCCGGTACCACTGCCGCCGCTACGCGTCAGTAATCCAGGCGCAGCATGCAGTACCTGACGGGCCGGCTCATGCCGGCCCGTTTCGTTGCAGCCGGCGAAATTCATCCGCGCGGGGCGTGAATCCACCATCATGGACGCTTCCTTCGACATGGAGCCGGCATGAGCATCTTCGACCTGCGCATCGAAACCGAGCGCCTGATCCTGCGCCCGCTGCTGCGCGAGGACTACGAACCGTATCTGGCGTTCTGCGCTGATGAGGAAACGATGCGCACCCTCGGTGGCGTGCAGCCGCCGTCGGTGGCCTGGCGCGGTTTCTGCAGCCTGGCCGGTGCCTGGCAGCTGTTCGGCTTCTCGATGTTCAGCGTGATCGAGAAGTCCAGCGGTGACTGGATCGGGCGGATGGGTCCGTGGCAACCGCAGGACTGGCCCGGTACCGAGGTCGGCTGGGGCATTCGCCATGCCAGCTGGGGCCGGGGCTATGCGCCGGAAGCCGCAGTCGCCGCGATCGACTGGGCATTCGACACGCTCGGATGGGACGAGGTGATCCATACCATCGCCGAGAACAACGACAACTCGCGGGCGGTCGCGCGCAAGCTCGGCAGCACGCTGCTGCGGATGGGGGAACTGCCGCCGCCGTACAACGACAAGCCGATGCAGATCTGGGGCCAGTCGCGCGAGCAGTGGCGGCAGCGCGCGCGCTGAGCCTTGCCCGGTAGTGCCGGCCGCTGGCCGGCAACCGCGTTGCGGCAGATTCGTGCGATTGCCGGCCAGCGGCCGGCACGACCGTGTTGCCATGCTGCACCCGCGCTTGGCATTCACCGGCGCGCTTGCCAGACTGCATGCAGCCGGCCGCCGGCCGGATCCGATGGAGCAGGCGATGGTGGAAGAGCGCGTCCCGTTGACGGTGCATGGCATGTCGGTCTCGGGCAATTGCCACAAGGTCCGCCTGCTGCTGGAGCAGCTCGGCAGCCGCTACCGCTGGATGGAAGTGGACAGTGCCCACGGCCAGACCCACACCCCCGAATTCCTGGCGCTCAACCCGAATGCCAAGGTGCCGCTGATCGTCCGCGACGATGGCCGCGTGTTGACCGAATCCAACGCGATCCTGTTCTGGCTGGCCGAGGGCACGCCGTACCTGCCCAGCGACGGCTGGGAGCGCGCGCAGGCGTTGAGCTGGATGTTCTTCGAGCAGTACACGCACGAGCCCTGCGTGGCAGTGGCGCGCTTCATCCGTGGCTGGACCCCCGCTGATTCACCGCGCCGCGCCGAACTGCCGCGCCTGCACGAGCGCGCCGCCACCGCGCTGGCAGTAATGGAGCAACATCTGCGCGAAGCGCAGTGGTTCACTGGCAGCGGATATGGCATCGCCGATATCGCGCTGTTCGCCTACACCGACGTCGCAGGCGAGGGTGGTATCAGCCTGCAACCATTCCCGGAAGTGCGTGGCTGGCTGCAGCGCGTGCGTGAACAACCGCGCTTCCTGCCGATGCCGGCGGTGACTGCCGAAGTGCGCTCGCGATTCGAGGCTGCGTGACTCTCACCAGGGTGACCCCCACAGGGTAGCGTCTGGCCAATGCCGGGCGGAATGCAACAACGACACGGAGGGTGTTCGATGTTCGCTGTGGTTCCAGATCCGATTCCCGCACGCATGCGCGTGCTCAACCGCGCCGAAGTGTGCGACGTCAACTTCCTCGATGCGGTGCGTGGCTGGCGCGGCACCCCGCGTCCGCGCCCGGCACCGGATGCGCCGATCCTGCCAGGCAGCACGCTCACTGCCGCAGCGTTTGGCGAGCTGTTCGATTCGCAACTGGCCAGCCGCCAGCTGGACCTGATGGCACGCGTGCTGCGCGTGCAGAACAAGGTCTTCTACACCATCGGTTCCTCCGGCCACGAAGGCAACGCGCTGTTGGCGCGGGCCTGCCGGCATACCGATCCAGCCTTCCTGCACTATCGCTCTGGTGCCTTCATGGCCGAGCGTTCGCGCCAGGTGCCGGGCATCGATCCGCTGCGCGATGCCGCGCTGTCTTTCGCCGCCAGCGCCGATGACCCGGCCAGCGGGGGGCGCCACAAGGTGTGGGGCAGCAAACCGTTGTGGGTGCTGCCGCAGACCTCGACCATCGCGTCGCACCTGCCGAAAGCGCTGGGCACCGCGCTGGCCATCGAGAGCGGCAAGCGCCTGGGGCAGCCGTTGCCGATCCCGGCCGACAGCATCGTGCTGTGCTCGTTCGGCGACGCCTCGGCCAACCATGCCACCGCGCAGACCGCGTTCAACACCGCGATGTGGTCGGCCTACCAGAAGCTGCCGGCACCGATCCTGTTCGTCTGCGAGGACAACGGCCTGGGCATCTCGGTGAAGACGCCGGAAGGCTGGATTGCAGAGCGCTTCAGCCGCCAGCCGGGGCTGGACTATTTCTTTGCCGATGGCCTCGACCTGGCCACGGGGCACGCCCAGGTGCAGGCGGCGGTGGAACACTGCCGGCGCACGCGGCGGCCCACCTTCCTGCATCTACGTACCACCCGCCTGATGGGCCACGCCGGCACCGACTTTGAAGTGGAATGGCGCGCGCTGCCGGAGCTGTGCGCGGCCGAGGCGCAGGATCCGCTGCTGCGCTCGGCGCAGATCGCGATGGAGTCGGGCTGGATGGATGCGGCCGCCATCGAGGTCGCCTACGAAACGATGCGCGCGCGCTGCATGGCCGCGGCGGCGGATGCCGAAGGCCGCCCGACGCTGCAGTCACTGCAGGAGGTGATGGCGCCGCTGGCGCCGTACACGCCGGCGGCGGTGCAGGCCGAAGCGCGGCGCGAGGTGCCCGCCGATGCGCGCGAAGCGCTGTATGGCGGTGCGGAGGCCCTGCCCGAGCGGCAGCCACCACGGCACCTCGCCATCCAGATCAACCACGGCCTGCAGGAGCTGCTGGCCAAGTATCCGCAGAGCCTGCTGTTCGGTGAGGATGTGGCACAAAAGGGCGGTGTCTACACCGTCACCAAGGATCTGCTGCGCCGCTTCGGCCCGCGCCGGGTGTTCAACACCCTGCTGGACGAGACCATGATCCTGGGCATGGCGCAGGGCCTGGCCAACATGGGCATGCTGCCGATTCCGGAGATCCAGTACCTGGCCTACCTGCACAACGCCATCGACCAGGTGCGCGGTGAAGCGTGTTCGCTGCAGTTCTTCTCCAATGACCAGTACCGCAACCCGATGCTGGTGCGGGTGGCCGGGCTGGGCTACCAGAAGGGCTTCGGTGGCCACTTCCACAACGACAATTCGATCACCGCGCTGCGCGACATTCCCGGCCTGGTGGTCGGTTGCCCGTCGCGCGGCGACGATGCGGTGATGATGCTGCGCACCTTGTCGGCGCTGGCAAAGGTGGATGGTCGGGTGGCGGTGTTCCTGGAACCGATCGCGCTGTACATGAGCAAGGACCTGCATGTGCCCGGTGATGGACAGTGGCTGTTCGACTACCCGGCCCAGGGCCAGGCGCTGGTACCGGGCGAGGGCCGGGTCTATGCGCCGGAGGCAGGCGACCTGGTGGTCTACACCTATGGCAACGGCGTGCCGATGGCGCTGCGCGCGGCGCGGGCGATCGAGCAGCAGCTGGGCTGGCAGGTGCGGGTGGTCGACCTGCGCTGGCTGGTGCCGCTGGATGCCGGTTTCATCGCCGCGCAGGCCGCCAGCGCACGACGGGTGCTGGTGCTGGACGAGGGCCGCCACAGTGGTGGGGTGGGCGAGGGCGTGGTCACCGTCCTGGTCGAGGCTGGCTTCGGCCACCTGCCGCTGCGCCGGGTCTGTGGTGCCGATACCTATACCCCGTTGGCGGGGGCAGCAATGTTCGGGCTTCCAAGCGACAATGCAGTGATTGGCGCCGCCCTTGAACTGGCGCAGGAACCCTGATGCATGTGTGGATTGGCGGGAATGTTGTTGCCGGCGCCGGTGGCGTCGGCCGAGGTGCTGCAGGCGCAGGTCCTGGCCATGGGCGAGGCGCTGCACCACCGCGGGCCGGATGATGGCGGCAGCTGGGTCGACGCCACGGCCGGCATCGCGCTGGCGCATCGCCGCCTGAGCATCCTCGACCTGTCGCCGCTGGGGCACCAGCCGATGGCCTCGTCCGATGGTCGCTACGTGATGGCCTACAACGGCGAGGTCTACAACTTCGCCGCCCTGCGTGCCGAACTGGAGCCGCTGGGGCATGTTTTCCGTGGCCACTCCGACACCGAAGTGCTGCTGGCAGCGATCCTGCAATGGGGCATGGAAGACACCCTGCAGCGCTGCAACGGCATGTTCGCCATTGCGCTGTGGGACCGCCAGGAGCAGTGCCTGTGGCTGGCCCGCGACCGTGTCGGCAAGAAGCCGCTGTACTACGGCTGGGCCGGTGACACGCTGGTGTTCGGTTCGGAACTGAAGGCGCTGTGGCAGCACCCGGCCTTCGACAACGACATCGACCGTGACGCCCTGACCCTGCTGCTGCGGTTGGACTACATTCCTGCACCGCACAGCATCCACCAGCGCTGCTACAAGCTGATGCCGGGCCGCGTGCTGCGCCTGGATGTCGAAGCCGTAGCGGCGGGTGCGGCAGCGCACCGGCCGGAACAGGCGCAGCGCCCGTACTGGGATGCCCGTGCCCGCATGCAGGCGGCGCTGGCCGCGCCGTTCCAGGGCCGCATCGAGGAGGCCGAGGAACAGCTGGATGGGCTGCTGCGCGACGCGGTGGCGCTGCGCATGGTGGCCGACGTGCCGGTGGGCGTGTTCCTGTCCGGCGGTACCGATTCGTCGCTGGTGGCCGCGCTGATGCAGGCACAGAGCGGACAGCCGGTGCACAGCTTCAGCATTGGCTTCACCGGTTCGGGCCACGACGAGGCGCCGCTGGCCAAGGAGCTGGCCGCGCATCTGGGCTGTGACCACACCGAACTCTACGTCAGCGGTGCCGATGCGTTGGCGGTGGTACCGCAGTTGCCGGCGATGTTCGACGAACCCTTCGCCGATGCCTCGCAGGTACCGACCGCGCTGGTCGCCCGTCTGGCGCGGCAGGGTGTGACCGTGGCGCTGTCCGGCGATGGTGGCGACGAGCTGTTCTTCGGCTATACCCGCTATGTGCGCGCGCTGCGCAACTGGCAGATGCTGGGACGCGTGCCGGGGCCGCTGCGGCGCTGGATGGGCGCGCGCTCCCAGCAGCAGGGCGAGGCCTCGCGTACCGGCGGCCTGGCCGCGCTGTTGGCAGAATCCGGCGCGCGTGGCATCGGTGACGTGTACCGCAACCGCATCTCGCGCTGGCGCGACCCGGCGGCGGCAGTGCCCGGGGCGCAGGCCGCGGGCAGCTTCTACGACCTGGCCGACCCGTTGCACGGTGCCGGCACACCGGCCGATGCGATGATGCTGGCCGATTACGTGACCTACCTGCCGGATGACCTGCTGTGCAAGGTCGACCGCACCTCGATGGCGGTCAGCCTGGAAGCCCGCGCACCGCTGTTGGATTCTCGCGTGGCCGAGTTCGCCTGGTCGCTGCCGCTGGGCTTCAAGCGGAGTGAAACCACCAGCAAGGTGCTGCTCAAGCGCGTGCTGGGCCGTTATGTGCCGCAGTCGATGGTGCACCGGCCCAAGCGTGGCTTCGGCGCGCCGGTCAGTGACTGGCTGAAGGGCGACCTGCGGCCGTGGGCCGAAGACCTGCTGCAGCCGGCACGGCTGGAGCGTGAGGGCGTGCTGTCGGCTGCCGCGGTACAGCCGCTGTGGCAGCAGTTCCTCGGCGGCCAACGCAAGTGGCATACCCATCTGTGGAACGTGCTGATGTTCCAGGCCTGGCAGGCGCATTGGCGGCAGGTGCGCGCGGGCGTGACCGGCGGCTGATCTTCACCGGCATGCAAGGGCCCGGCGACTAGGCTGGGCCTCCCGCACCGTGAGGAGTATGTCCCGATGTCCGTCCCCACCATCGCCGTGTTCGTCGGCAGCCTGCGCAAGGATTCCTGCAACCGCAAACTGGCCCATGCGCTGGAGAAGATTGCCGGTGACCGTGCGCGCTTCCAGTACGTGCAGATCGGTGATCTGCCGCTGTACGACCAGGACTTCGATGGCCAGTATCCGGCGCAGGGTACCCGGCTGAAGGACCAGGTCCGTGCCGCCGATGCGGTGCTGTTCGTGACCCCGGAATACAACCGGTCGGTGCCGGGCGTGCTGAAGAACGCCATCGACATCGGCTCGCGCCCGTATGGTGACAGCGCGTTTGCCGGCAAACCGGCGGCGGTGATCGGCGCCTCCATCGGCCAGATCGGCACCGCTGTGGCCCAGCAGCACCTGCGCAACAGCCTGGCCTTCCTGGACATGCATGTGCTGGGTCAGCCCGAGGCATTCATCCACTTCAAGGACGGTCTGATCGATGCCGACGGCACGATCCACAACGAGGGCACGCAGAAATTCCTGCAGGGCTATGTGGACCGGTTCCTGGCGTTGATCGCGGTTCACGTCAAGGGCGATTGAGACCGAGGGGGTCAGAGCCCTCTGCTTTGCAGAGGGATCCGACCCAGCCATGCCAAGGGGCGGATCCCGTCGCGCAGTGGCGGGCTCTGACCCCACGTCCAGCGGGGCAGGCCGGAGCCCGTACGTTGCACGGGGTCCGACCCTGATCGCCTGATCTGCGATAATGACCCGCTCGGGCGTCGCAACGGCGCCCGTCGCAGGCACTGCGACGCCCCCACGCCAGAGTGGACAGGCACTGGCGGATATCCCCCGTTTCTCCACGGCTTATCCACAGGCTTGTCCATGGCCGCCGGGGTCGGCGCATGCCTACACTCGTCTGGCCCACTTTTGCAGGAAACACCGCAGATGTCCGCTCGCCCCGGCTTCCGTTCCAACCGCAGAGAGCGCGGTGATGGCTTTGATCGCGATCGTGATCGCGACGAGTCGCGCATCGACCAGTTGCGGGTGCCGCCCCATTCGGTGGAAGCCGAACAGGCGGTGCTGGGTGGCCTGATGCTGGCCCCGGAGGCCTATGACCGGGTCAATGACCAGTTGACCGAAGGCGATTTCTACCGCCGTGATCATCAGATGATCTACCGCGCGATCCGCGAGCTGTCCGAACGCGAGCGGCCGTTCGATGCGGTGACCCTGGGCGAGTGGTTCGAATCGCAGGGCAAGATGGAACTGGTGGGCGATGGTGCCTATCTGATCGAGCTGGCCAGTACCACGCCGTCGGCGGCCAACATCGTGGCCTACGCCGAGATCGTGCGTGACAAGGCGGTGCTGCGGCAATTGATCCAGGTGGGCACCGACATCGTCAACGACGGTTTCCAGCCCGAGGGCCGTGACAGCAGCGAGCTGCTGGCGTCGGCGGAAAAGAGCGTGTTCGCCATCGCCGAACAGGGCGCACGCGGCCGTACCGATTTCGTGGCGATGCCCGGTGCTCTGAAGGATGCCTTCGAAGAGCTGCGCAGTCGCTTCGAGAACGGCGGCAACATCACCGGCCTGCCGACCGGCTACAACGATTTCGATGCGATGACCTCCGGCCTGCAGCCGACCGACCTGATCATCCTCGCCGCGCGCCCGGCCATGGGCAAGACCACCTTCGCGCTGAACATCGCCGAGTACGCGGCGATCAAGTCGAAGAAGGGCGTGGCGGTGTTCTCGATGGAAATGTCGGCATCGCAGCTGGCGATGCGCCTGATTTCCTCCAACGGCCGCATCAACGCGCAGCGCCTGCGTACCGGCCAGCTGGAAGACGAGGACTGGAGCCGTGTCACCAGCGCGATCAAGATGCTGAAGGAAACCAAGATCTTCATCGACGACACGCCTGGCGTGTCGCCGGAAGTGCTGCGCTCCAAGTGCCGCCGCCTCAAGCGCGAACATGACCTGGGCCTGGTGGTGATCGACTACCTGCAGCTGATGAGCGTGCCGGGCAACAGCGAAAACCGCGCGACCGAAATCTCGGAGATCTCGCGTTCGCTGAAGGGCCTGGCCAAGGAACTGCACGTGCCGGTGATCGCGCTTTCGCAGCTCAACCGCTCGCTGGAAACGCGTACCGACAAGCGCCCGGTGATGGCCGACCTTCGCGAATCGGGCGCAATCGAGCAGGATGCGGACATGATCGTCTTCATCTACCGCGACGATTACTACAACAAGGAAAATTCGCCGGACAAGGGCCTGGCCGAGATCATCATCGGCAAGCACCGTGGTGGCCCAACCGGTTCGTGCAAGCTGAAGTTCTTCGGCGAGTACACCCGCTTCGACAACCTGGCCCACGATTCGGTCGGTTCATTCGAGTAACCGTAGTGCCGGCCGCTGGCCGGCCCCCCACGGCCGGCAAACCATTCGAAACGCCAAACGTCCGTATGTGGCGTGTAAATGACATGTAACGCGACGCTTCTACGATTCCGCCGCTGCTGCCCTTCGACGCCGCCCTTCGGCGTCCAGCGTGCCCAAGGAATCCGCCCCCATGCCGTCCCACGCTCCGCTCCGCCGCAATCTGCTGGCCCTGCTGGTCTGTGCTTCGCTGCCGTCGCTGGCTGTCGCTGAAACCGCCCCCGCCCCCGACGCGCAGTCGGCTACCACCCTTGACTCGATCTCGGTGATCGGCCGCGGTGAAGCGCGCCAGGTGCAGCGCGTGACCGCCGAGGACATGAAGGTGCTGCCGCCGGGTGCCAATCCGCTGAAGCTGCTTGCGACCAAGCCGGGCGTGCATTTCGAATCGGCCGATGCCACCGGCGCCTACGAATGGTCCACCACCATCAGCCTGCGTGGCTTCAACCAGAACCGCCTGGGTTACACCCTTGATGGCATCCCGCTGGGCAACATGGCCTATGGCAACAGCAACGGCCTGCACATCAGCCGCGCGGTGATCAGCGAGAACCTGGGCGGTGCGGAGGTCTCCACCGGCATCGGCGCACTGGGTACGCCGTCCACCAGCAACCTCGGCGGCGTGTTCCAGTTCTACTCGATCGATCCGTCCACCGAATATGGGGTCGTGCTGGCACAGAGCTTTGGCAGTGACAGCGCACGCCGCAGCTATGCGCGCCTGGAGACCGGTGAGCACCAGGGCTTTGCTGCCTACCTGTCCGGTGTGTATTCGGAAGGTGACAAGTGGAAGGGCAAGGGCTCGCAGGAGCTGAAGCAGTTCAACGGCAAGGCCACATACAACTTCGGAACGGACAGCAGGATCACCGCGCTGTTCAACGCCTCGCGCCGCGTCGAGGCCGATTACCAGGATCTGTCGCTGGAGATGATCGATCGCCTCGGCTGGGACTGGGACAACTACGCGCCGGACTGGGATCGCGCCGTCGCCGCCGCACGCGGCAAATTCAGTGGCGGCGTCAACAGCCCGTGGGATGCGTACTACTCCGGCCACGGCCTGCGCAACGATGACCTGTCCAGCATTGCCGGCGATTTCGGCCTGAACGAGTCGATGCGCTTGAAGGTCAATGTCTACAACCACAGCAACCGTGGCCAGGGCCACTGGTTCAGCCCGTCCAATCCGTCCAACCCGGGCACCAGCCGCGAGATTCCGATCTCGATCCGCACCACCGAGTACGCGATCGACCGTACCGGCGTGACCTCGGCGTTCACCTGGAACGTCGGTGGCCACGAACTGGAAGCGGGCCTCTGGTACGAGGACAACGGCCACAGCGTGCAGCGCAACTTCTACTACATCGACGGCCCGATCACCGACGACTTCTTCCTGCGCAACCCGGACCAGCGCGTGTGGCACCAGCGCTACACCACCATCACCCGCCAGTTCTACGTGCAGGACCGCTTCCGCCTGTTCGATGATCGCCTGACCATCGACATCGGTGCGAAGTCGCCGCACACCCGCACCAGCGTGCGCACGCCGCTGGGCAGCTATGCCAACAACAGCAGCCTGACCTCGAAGAAGGGCCTGCTGCCGCAGGCCGGCTTCAACTTCAAGCTCAACGAAGGCAATGAGATCTTCGGTTCGTTCGCCAAGAACATCGCCGCCTATGCGCTGGGCGTGGGCAGCCCGTTCAATGTGCCGCAGGCCGCCTTCGATGCCAGCGCGAAGAACCTGAAGCCGGAACAGTCGCGCACGATCGAGCTGGGTTGGCGTGGCTACGGCCGCGGCTATGAAGCCTCGGTGGCGGTGTACGACGTCAAGTTCGACAACCGTCTGCTGGCCATCGCGCAGTGCGTGGGCATCCTCGGTTGCCCGGCACTGTTCTCCAACGTCGGTTCGGTGACCAGCCGCGGCGCCGAGGCGACCCTGCAGCTGAAGCCGATGCAGGACCTGACCTGGTCCAATGCGCTGTCCTGGAATGACAGCACCTACGACAACGATTACGTAAACAACGGCGTGGTGCCGACCCGCGGCAAGACGACCGTCGACACCCCGGAATGGATGTTCGCCAGCACCCTGGCGTGGACCCCGGGCCCGTGGGACCTGCGCCTGGCCGCCAACCATGTCGGCAAGCGCTACGTGACCTATACCAACGATGTGTCGGTGCCGAGCTACTGGCTGGTCAACGCCTCGGCGGCCTATGACTTCGGCAAGCTCGGCCCGGCGCAGAACCTGACCGTAGCGCTGAACCTGACCAACCTGACCGACAAGCGCTACCTGTCCTCGATCAACACCAACGGTACCTACGCCGCTGACCCGACCCGCAGCCTGGCGACCATGCAGGTCGGCGCGCCGCGCCAGGTGATGGCCACCGCTACCGTGCGCTTCTGATGCGCGGGCCTGTCGATCCGGAAAGCCGTCGTCGCCTGCTGCGCATGGCGTGGCAGGGCACGGGGGCGGCGATCGCGCTGGCGGCGATGCCGGGGCTGGCCACGGCCGGCCCACGGCCGCGGCTGGGGCGCGATCCGTTCACCCTCGGTGTCGCCGCCGGTGATCCGGATCCACAGGGGGCCGTATTGTGGACGCGGCTGGCACCGGACCCGCTCAATGGCGGCGGCATGCCGTCGCGGGCGGTGCCGGTGCGCTGGTTCGTGGCCGAGGACCCGGGCATGCGCCGGCTGGTGCAGCGGGGGACTGCGGCCGCGGTGCCCGAGCTGGCGCATTCGGTGCACGTGGAGGTCAACGGCCTGCGCCCAGGCCGCGACTACTACTACCGTTTCGCCTGCGACGGCGATGAGGAAAGCGCGGTCGGCCACTTCCGCACCGCGCCGCCGCTGGACACGCAACTGCAGCAGCTGCGGCTGGCCCTGTGCACCTGCCAGGCCTGGAACAGTGGCTACTATCCGGTGCTGCGCGATATCGCACAGAGCGATCTCGACCTGGTGCTGCATGCCGGCGACTACCTGTACGAGTACAGCCCGCTGCAGAACGCGCGTGGTCGTACGCTGGATGCCGAGCGCTTCAGCGGCGAGACCGTCAGCCTGGAGCGCTACCGTGACCAGTACGCGCTTTACAAACTCGATCCGGATCTGCAGGCCGCGCACGCCGCACACGCATTCGCGGTGATCTGGGACGACCATGAAGTGCAGAACGATTACTCCGGCATCCACCCGGAAAAGCCGGGCGTATCGACCGAAGATTTCATCGTGCGTCGTGCGGCAGCCTATCGCGCGTTCTACGAACACCTGCCGATGCGCAGCTCGCCGGTGGGCAATGGCGGCCTGCGCGTGCATCGGCGCTTGCGCTATGGCGACCTGGCACAGCTGACGCTGCTCGATTGTCGCCAGTTCCGCCCGGCCAATCCCTGTGGCGTCGGCGAGTCACCACGCTGTGATGCCTCACTGGACCCGCGCATGAGCATGCTCGGCAAGGGCCAGGAAGCGTGGTTCACGCAGTCGATGGCCGCCGCGCAAGGCACGCGCTGGAACGTGGTGGTGCAGCAGCTGTTGATGGCGCAGCTGCGGCTGGACGGCGGCACGCCACGCGAGCGCTTCTGGAATGACGCCTGGGATGGCTATCCCGCCGCACGCAACCGGCTGCTGCAGGCGATGCAGGCGGGCGGGCAGGGCAATGCCATCGTGCTTGGCGGCGACTGGCATTCCACCTTCGTCAACGACCTGAAGCTGGACTTCGATGCCGCCAGTGCGCCGGTCGTGGCCACCGAATTCATCGCTCCGGCGATCAGCAGTGGCGGCGACGACACACCGTACGGGCCGTACTACGGGCCATCGATTCCGCAGAACCCGCATATCCGCTATTTCGACGGCGACCGCCGTGGCTGGTGGAAGCTGCAGCTGAACCGGCAGACCGTGGACGCCGAGCTGCGCTTCGCCGACAGCGTGCTGCGCCCGGATGCGGCGGTGCGTACAGCGGCGCGTTTCCAGGTGACCCACGGCCGCCCGGGCGCGGTCCCGGTGTAAATCCCTGCGGTTGTGCCGGCCGCTGGCCGGCAACCTCTTGAATCTCCGGTTTCCCCGCAATCGGTTTCATCGCCCCCAGCCCGGGTTTCGTCGCAAACCGTTTGCGGGCGGCCTGGGTGGGGCGCCAAGGTGTCCGCAGGCGGCAGGGTGCCGCCCCAAGGAGACCGTGATGAAGACCCTGTTCGCGCTCGGTGTGTGGTGCCTGCTGTTCGTGCTGTGCTGGCCGCTGGCGATCCTCGCCCTGATCGCCTGGCCGTTCGTGTGGCTGCTGAGCCTGCCGTTCCGCCTGGTCGGCATCACCTTCTCGGCGCTGTTCGCCTTCCTGCGCGCGCTGTTCATGCTGCCGGCGCGCCTGCTCGGTGGCCGGGCGGTGGCTGCATGAGGACGGTGTTGCTGGTGGGTCTGGTCCTGCTTGCGGGTCCGGTACTGGCCACACCTCCAGCGCCGCCCTCGGTGTGGCTGGAACGCCAGCAGACTGCTGCGGCTGACGAGGCGAACGCTGCAGCGGTCTCTGTGCAGAAATCCAAGGAGCGCTGCAGGGTCGCGAAGGAATGGAAGGTCGGCGAGACGGTGGTGCAGCACCGGGTCTGTGAGGATCCACCAAAGAAGCCGGCTGGAAAGGTGTAGCGCCGAGCCTGTGCTCGGCTCCACATCACGCGGCCTCTGCGCGTAGCGCCGCCTGCACAGCCGGTCGTGCGTTGATCCTGCGGGCATAGGCAGGCAGCGCCGGCCACGCCGCCAGATCGATGGAGAAGAAGCGGCACCAGCCCAGCACCGTGAAAAGATAGGCATCGGCGACGCTGAAGTCCGGTCCCATGAGGAAGTCCTGCGTTGCCAACGTCTCCTGCAGCAGGTCGAAACGCTTGAACAGCTTCTGCCGGAAGAAGGCCTTGGCCGCTTCCGGCAGATCCGCGTTGAACAGCGGCGCCGAGCCGGCGTGGATCTCGCTGGTCACGAAGTTCAGCCATTCCTGCAGTCGTACCCGCTCCCAGCTGCCGACCGGTGGGGCCAGCGCGCATCCGGGTTTCAGGTCGGCCAGGTACTGGACGATGGCCGGGCCTTCGGTCAGCACCTGCCCGTCATCCAGCTCCAGCGCCGCGACATAGCCTTTGCGGTTGATGGTGCGGAAATCGCGGCCATCGGCGGTCTGTTTGCTGGCGTTGTCGACCTTGACCAGCTCGAAGGGGAGGCCAAGTTCACGTAGCACGATATGGGGCGACAGCGAGCAGGTGTAGGGTGCGTAGTACAGCTTCATGGAGGGTCTCGAGGGAGAAAGGACGGCCGGGTCAGCCGGTGCGAGGCAGTCTGCTGTGCGAGCGGTATCCGGTAAAATCAATCTTCGATTTTTCTCCCATAAGCTGGGCTACTGCCTGTCATGATGAATCTTGCCCACTGGCGCCTGCTGGTTGCGGTGGCCGACGAGGGAACCATCTCGCGCGGCGCTGACCGGGTCGGCATCAGCCAGTCCGGTGCCAGCCAGGCCCTGGCCCAGCTGGAGTCCTCATTGGGGTTTGCGGTGTTCGTGCGCGAGCGGCGTCAGGTCGAGATCACTGCGCTCGGGCAGCGGGTGATCGAACACGCACGCATCATGCTGGGAGGCCTGCAGGCGATCCGCGCGCTGGCCGATGACAGCCAGGGGTTCAGTGGTGCACGCATCCGCCTGGCGACCTTCCCGTCACTCGTTTCCAGCGTGCTGCCAGCGCTGCTGCGGGATTTCCAGCGCCGCCACCCGGGCATCGAGGTGGTGATCGTGGAGGGTACCGACGAGGAGGTCGAGCGCTGGCTCGAATCGGGCACGGTCGATGCCGGCGTGGTGATGAACCCCGCTGCCGATCGCGTCCCGTTGATGCTGGGCAGCGATGGGTGGATGGCGGTGCTGCCACAGGCGCATCCGCTGGGGCGTCGCGCCACGGAAAGCGGGGTTGCCTTGAGCGAGCTGGCGGGCGAACCCTTCATCCTCGCAACAGGGGGCTGTGCGGTGAACGGTCAGCGCCTGATGGCGGACGCTGGTCTACAGCTGAGCGACGTACGGGTGACCGTGCGCGACTGGGTCAGCGCGTGCGTGCTGGCGCGCGAGGGACTGGGCGTCTCGCTGGTGCCGGAATCGACGTTGCCGGACGATCTCCACGGCCTGCGCGTGCTGCCGGTGAAGCCGGCCATCCGTCGATTGTTTGGCCTGGTCTGTTCGCAGGTGGGTCGCGCATCGCGTGCTACGCAGGTCTTCATGCAGGAGCTGAGCGGGGCTCTGCCATCGACGTGAGTCCTAAATCCTTTGCGGGCAGCACACTGGGCCTGCCACTTGCATTTCCGGTTTACATACCTCAACATGAGGTGTGGATTCCGGAAATGAGGAGGTCAAATTCGTGAAAAAGCTTGAGCTCGCCAGCCTAGCCCCTCGTAGGGCGAAACTGATCATTGATCCTGACCAAGTCGAGGCACGTCTTCGGGACCTGCATCCAGATCTGACATCGCTTTTGTTGCGCAATGCGATTGTTGGAGGACTCGGCGCACGAAATGAAGTGACAAGGGCGTCAGCTCCTACTGCGGCGGGTGTAAAGCAATGGCTGAGCACAGTTGAGGGCTTGCGGACGTTCCTCGCAAAGCTGCACTGGAAGATTCACGAACACCAGAATTGTCCTTTCATCAGCTCCCCGGAGAGTGAAATCTCAATCGTGGTGATGACTGGAAATTCTGAAACAGGAAAGGACGGTTTTGATGACCCAACAAACCAAGCTGAGAAAGGGGCGGTTGCCGAGAGCTACGTCCAGAAGAATTTCAATCAGCTTGAGTTGTTTAATAACGATGCACTGAAGGTTGCAAAGAGGAAGGCGAAGGAAACTCAAGTTTGGGCGCTCCTATATCACTATGACAAGAGCTTGAACCAGCTTCGCTTTGAGCTCTCGCTGCCTACTGGCTTCAGTAGGCGAAAGATCACCCAGTGGGGGGAACGCTTGATCTTTGGCATTGTTTCCAATGATCCACAGGATTTCACGATTTCCAAGGACGATCCGAGCGCTCCGGCGACGGTTGATGTTGTGCCCAAGAAGGGTGCATTTTGAGTAGAAATTTATGTCTGAAATTAATCCCAAGCAGATTTCCTTTGCGAGGATTAGGCGGCGGCTAACAAAAGCGCAGCTTGCCAAAGAGTTGGGCGTGACAAGCCGCAGCGTGCAGAACTATGAGTCCGGGGCGTCTGCCCCGGATTTGGAGATTCTGGCGCGGATATCAAAAATTTTGAACTTCCCGCAAAGCTTCTTCTTCGGGAATGACGATATGCCCGAGATTCAGGGGCATGCTGTGAGCTTTCGTAAGCTTTCTAAGATGACAGAGGCAATGAAGGCGTGTGCTTTTGCAGCCGGGTCGATTGCATTCAAGTTGAATGATTGGATCGAAGATCGATTTGATCTCCCGATGGCACAATTGCCTGATCTAAGTGACCTTGGGCCGGAAGAGGCTGCGGCGACGCTTCGGCGTGTTTGGGGCTTGGGTAATGCCCCGATTTCTAACGTGATTCATTTGCTTGAATCCAAGGGGATTCGTGTTTTTTCATTGGTTGAAGAAACGCGAGAGGTGGATGCCTTCTGCACCTGGTATGAAGGGAAGCCATTCGTTTTTCTGAACACCATGAAGTCGGCAGAGCGAAGTCGATTTGATGCTGCGCACGAATTGGGACATCTCGTGAGGGATGTTTACACGATGCAGCATGGTGAAGGTCACGGGCCTGAGATGGAGCGACAGGCAGATGCGTTTGCTTCCGCTTTTCTGATGCCTGAAGAGAGTGTGGTTTCTAATCAGCCGCCGGTCTACACCATCAAGTATTTGATGAAATTAAAGCACTATTGGGGTGTGTCGCTGGCAGCTCTTGCCTATAGATTTAGAACTCTTGAGCTGGTTAGTGAGTGGTCCTACCGTAGCTTGTGTATAGATATCGCAAGGAACGGTTACAGGACCAATGAGCCAGAGCCGATGGAGAGAGAGACTTCGCAGCTGCTGGGCAAAGTTATGGAAAGCCTTCGTTTGCATGGCAAGGGGCGCCGTGAGATTGCTGCTAGTTTGAACTTGAGCGTAGAAGAAATTGACGCACTTACGTTCCAGCTGACTAAATTGTCGGTCGTTGCGGGCGGAGCATCGTCCTCTACTGGTCAGAAAAATCCGCCCAAGCTTCGACTTGTCAAGTAAATTGCTTGCTGATAAAAGCGCTGAGCGTTAGTTTAAATTGGTCAACAAAAAACCCCGCCGAGGCGGGGTTTTTTGTATCCAGCCATGCCGGCCAGCGGCCGGCACTACCAGCGAACGATCAGTTCGCCTTGTGGATGGCGCGCTTGCTGACCGCCATTGCTGCGTCGTGGATCACTTCCGACAGCGACGGGTGGGCGTGGCAGATGCGGGCCAGGTCATCGGCCGAGCCGCTGAACTCCATGGTCAGCACGCCTTCGTGCACCAGCTCGGAGACGTTGGCGCCGACCAGGTGCATGCCGAGGATGCGATCGGTTTCAGCATGGGCCAGGATCTTCACGAAGCCTGCCGGCTCGATCATCGCCACGGCACGGCCGTTGGCGGCGAACGGGAAGCTGCCGGCCTTGTACGGGATGCCTTCGGCCTTCAGCTGGGCTTCGGTCTTGCCGACCCACGCCAGCTCCGGCTCGGTGTAGATGACCCACGGGATGGTGTCGAAGTTGACGTGGCCCGGCAGGCCGGCGATCAGCTCAGCCACCGCGATGCCTTCCTCGAAGCCCTTGTGCGCCAGCATCGGGCCGCGCACGCAGTCGCCGACCGCCCACACGCCGTTGACGCCGGTGTGGCAGTGCGCGTCGACTTCGATCTGGCCGCGCTCGTTGATCTTGACGCCGGTGCCTTCGGCCAGCAGGCCCTTGGTGGCGGCGCGACGGCCAACGGCCACCAGGAGCTTGTCCACGGTCAGGGTCTTTTCGCCTTCGCTGTCGGTATAGGTGACAACGACTTCCTTCTTCTTGCCCTTGCCGGTGATCTCGGTCTTGGAGACCTTGGCGCCGAGGCGGATGTCCAGGCCCTGCTTCTTGAATTCCTTGGCAGCGGTCTTGGCCACTTCGGCGTCGGCCACGGCCAGGAACTCCGGCAGTGCTTCCAGGATGGTGACTTCAGCGCCCAGGCGCTTCCACACGCTGCCCAGTTCCAGGCCGATCACGCCGGCGCCGATCACGGCCAGGCGGTTCGGCACTTCGGTGAAGTCCAGGCCGCCGACGTTGTCGACGATGGTCTCGCCGTCGAACTTGGCGAACGGCAGTTCGATCGAATCCGAACCGGCCGCGATGATGACGTTGGTGCCCTTCAGCTCGACGATGGAACCGTCATGCTGGGTGACCTTGACCACGTTGCCCGGCTGCAGTTCGCCGAAGCCGTAGTAGGCGGCGACCTTGTTGGCCTTGAACAGCATGCCGATGCCGCCGGTGAACTGCTTGACGATCTTGTCCTTGCGGCCAACCATCGCTTCGACGTCGATCTTGGCATCCTTGAAGCTGATGCCGTGGTCGCCAAAGATGTGGCCCATGTTCCAGAACTGGCGCGAGGAATCCAGCAGCGCCTTGGACGGGATGCAGCCCACGCGCAGGCAGGTGCCGCCCAGCGCCGGCTTGCCGTCCTTGCCCAGCGCTGCGTCGATGCAGGCGGTCTTCAGGCCCAGCTGGGCCGCGCGGATGGCAGCGTGGTAACCGGCCGGGCCGGCACCGATGACGACGACGTCGAATTGTTCAGCCATTGAATTATTCCTTGATGCATTACCAGAACCCCTCCGCGCAGGCGCGGAGGGGCGGGAGGTTTCTTACAGGCCGAACAGCATGCGGCCCGGGTTTTCCAGCTGGTTCTTGATGTCCACCAGGAACTGCACCGAGTCCTTGCCGTCGATGATGCGGTGGTCGTACGACAGCGCCAGGTACATCATCGGCGCGATCACGACCTGGCCGTTCTGGGCGATCGGACGCTCCTTGATGGCATGCATGCCCAGGATGGCGCTCTGCGGCGGGTTGATGATCGGGGTCGACAGCAGCGAACCGAAGGTGCCGCCGTTGGTCACGGTGAAGGTGCCGCCCTGCAGTTCTTCCAGGCTCAGCTTGCCGTCACGGGCCTTCTTGGCGTAGTCGGCGATGGTCTTCTCGATGTCGGCGAACGACATGCGCTCGACGTTGCGCAGCACCGGCGTGACCAGGCCCTTCTCGGTCGACACGGCGATCGAGATGTCCGAGTAGCCGTGGTAGATGATGTCGTCGCCGTCGATCGAGGCGTTGACCAGCGGGAAGCGCTGCAGGGCATTGGCAGCGGCCTTCACGAAGAAGCTCATGAAGCCCAGCTTGATGCCGTGTGCCTTGACGAACTCGTCCTGCAGTTCCTTGCGCGCCGCCGAGACCTTGGACAGGTCGACTTCGTTGAAGGTGGTCAGCATGGCGGTGGAGTTCTTCGACTCCATCAGGCGCTCGGCGATGCGCTTGCGGATGCGGGTCATCGGCACGCGCTCTTCCGGACGTGCGCCACCGGCCTTGCCGGCGCCGCCGTTGCGGGCGAAGTTGACGATGTCTTCCTTGGTCACCGCGCCGCGACGGCCGGTGCCGTCGACGTCGGCCGGGTTCACGCCTTCCGTGATGGCGGTGAAGCGGGCGCCCGGCGGCAGCGCGTCGGCGGCCGACTTGGCAGCCGGGGCCGGAGCGGCGGCAGCGGCCGGCGCAGCGGCGGCCGGGGCAGCGGCAGCAGCCGGAGCGGCTTCAGCGGCCGGAGCCGGGGCAGCAGCCACGGCGCCTTCCTCGATGATCGCCACGACCTGGCTGGAGGTCACGGTCGAGCCTTCGGCGAACTTGATTTCCTTGAGCACGCCGTCGACCGGCGACGGCACTTCCAGGACGACCTTGTCGGTTTCCAGGTCAAGCAGGTTTTCGTCGCGCTTGACGGCGTCGCCCACCTTCTTGTGCCAGGTGGCGATGGTGCCGTCGGCGACGGATTCGGGCAGTACCGGGGCTTTGACTTCGGTGGCCATTGCGGGAGCTTCCTGGTTTGTCTTCTAAATAGGGGGAGGATTATTCAGCGAACGTGTCGTTGAACGGGTTGACCAGTGCGTCGGCGACCAGCTGCTGCTGTTCGCGGACGTGGTCAGCCATGTGACCGGCAGCCGGCGAAGCCGAACGTGCGCGACCGGCGTAGTGCAGGTTCTGGCCATCGGCCAGGCAGAACTGCAGGTGGTGGCGGATCTGATACCACGCACCCTGGTTCTGCGGTTCTTCCTGCGTCCACACCACGTCGGTGGCCTTGCCGTACTTCTTCAGTTCGGCAGCCAGCAGCGCACGCGGGAACGGGTACAGCTGCTCCACGCGGATGATCGCCACGTCGTCCTGGCCACGCTTGGTCTGGTCTTCCAGCAGGTCGTAGTAGACCTTGCCCGAGCACAGCACCACGCGCTTGACCTTCTTGGCGTCCGCGTTGGCGTCGCCGATCAGGTGCTGGAACTCGCCGTTGGCCAGTTCGTCCAGGGTCGACACGGCCAGCTTGTGGCGCAGCAGCGACTTCGGCGACATCACCACCAGCGGCTTGCGGGTGGTCAGGTGCAGCTGGCGGCGCAGCATGTGGAAGGCCTGTGCCGGGGTCGACGGCACCACCACCAGCATGTTCTCCAGCGCGCACAGCTGCAGGAAGCGCTCCAGGCGCGCCGAGCTGTGTTCCGGGCCCTGACCTTCATAGCCATGCGGCAGCAGCAGGGTCAGGCCGGAGATGCGGCCCCACTTGGCTTCACCGGCGGCGATGAACTGGTCGATCACCACCTGGGCGCCGTTGGCGAAGTCGCCGAACTGGCCTTCCCAGATGCACAGCGTGTTCGGATCGGTGGTGGAGAAACCGTACTCGTAGGCCATCACCGCTTCTTCGCTCAGCAGCGAATCGATGACGGTGGCCTTCTCCGGCGAATCCACCAGCTGCCGCAGCGGCATGTAGTAGTTGTCGGTCTTCTGGTCATGCAGGATCGCGTGGCGGTGCGTGAACGTACCGCGGCCCACGTCCTGGCCGACCAGGCGCAGGGCACTGCCTTCGTCGAGCAGGGTGGCGTAGGCCAGGTTCTCGGCAAAGCCCCAGTCGCCCGGGATCTCGCCGGCGGCCATCTTGCGGCGGTCGTCGTAGACCTTGGCCACGCGCGAGTGCAGCTGCACTTCGTCCGGAATGGTGTTGATCAGCTTGGCCAGCTCGACCAGCTTGTTCTTCTCGACCTTGGTCGAGATCGGGTCGGACAGCTTGCCTTCCAGCAGCTTCGGCCAATCGACGAACAGCGGGCTGGTCGGCGGGGTCTTCTCGACCTTGGCCAGCTCGGTGGTCACTTCACCGGCGTCCAGCTTCTCGCGGTAGGCATCGACCATCGCCTTGCCGGCACCGGCGGCGATCACGCCCGCCTTTTCCAGCTGCTCGGCGTACATCTCGCGGGTGGTGGCGTGCTTGCGGATCACCTGGTACATCAGCGGCTGGGTGATCGCCGGTTCGTCGGCCTCGTTGTGGCCCCAACGGCGGTAGCACATCAGGTCGATGACCACGTCCTTGGCGAACTTCTGGCGGAACTCGAAGGCCAGCTGCGCGGCGAACACAACCGCTTCCGGATCATCGCCGTTCACGTGCAGCACCGGGGCGGCGATCATCTTCGCCACGTCGGTGGCATAGCGCGTGGAACGCGTATCCAGCGGGTTGGAGGTGGTGAAGCCGACCTGGTTGTTGACCACGATGTGCACGGTGCCGCCGACGGCGAAGCCGCGGGCCTGCGACATCTGGAACAGTTCCATGACCACGCCCTGGCCGGAGAAGGCCGCGTCGCCGTGGATCAGGATCGGCATGACCTGCTTGCGCGCGGTGTCCTTGCGGCGCTCCTGGCGCGAACGCACGGAACCGGCCACGACCGGGTCGGCGATTTCCAGGTGCGACGGGTTGAACGCCAGCGCCAGGTGCACCGGGCCGCCATCGGTGGCGACGTCGGCGGAGAAGCCCATGTGGTACTTCACGTCACCGGCCGAGGCGTGCTCGTCGTGCTCGAACTTGCCTTCGAATTCGTCGAACAGCTTGCGCGGGTTCTTGCCCAGGGTGTTGACCAGCACGTTCAGGCGGCCGCGGTGGGCCATGCCGATCACCACGTCCTTGACGCCATCCTTGCCGGCGCTGCGGATGATGGTGTCCATCATCGGGATCAGCGAGTCGCCGCCTTCCAGCGAGAAGCGCTTCTGGCCGACGTACTTGGTATGCAGGTAGCGCTCCAGGCCCTCAGCCGCGGTCAGGCGCTCCAGCGTGCGGCGCTGGGTGTCAGCGTCCAGCTGGTAGTTGCCACCGGCCAGTTCCAGCTTCTTGTAGATCCACTGGCGCTGCTCGACCTCGGAGATGTGCATGAACTCCGCACCGATCGAGCCGGTGTAGGTCGCCTTCAGGCGTGCCAGCAAGTCGCGCAGCTTCATGCGCGGCTGGCCACCGACGCCGCCGGTGCTGAACTCGCTGTTGAGGTCGCCATCGGACAGGCTGTGGAACGGCAGGCCCAGGTCCGGGGTGTTGACCGGTGCGGCCAGGCCCAGCGGATCGAGGCGGGCGTCCAGGTGGCCGCGCGAACGGTAGGCAGTGATCAGACGACCGACATTGCGCTCGCGCTCGTCGCCTGCACCGTTGCCGGTACCGGCCTTCAGCGCATCCTTGGCCGCGTCCGCAATGTGGGAGATGACGGCCGAGTGCGGAATGTCACCTGCTTCGCGGCCCTTGAAGCCGTCGAAGTAGGTTTTCCATTTGGGATCGACACTATCCGGGGAGACCAGGTACTGCTCGTACAGGTCCTCGACATAGGAGGCGTTGCCGCCGGCGAGTTGCGAAGATTGCGCAAACTGCTTCAGTTGATTGTCCACGATGGAGGGTGTTGATTCGCTTTGTGGGGTATGGCTTCAGAAGGACCCGGCAGGAAGATGAATAGCCCTGCGCGGGCGCGTTCAAACAGCCAAATTGTACCCCCAACCGGACACGAAGGGGCACAACCGGAGGTATCGCGCGTCCCCCGGTGCCGCTTCCAGACAGGTTGAGTCAGCCAGCTCCGCTCAGATGCCGAGCGCGCGCAGTTCGCTGCAATCACGCGAACGGTCCCAGACGCGCTGCAATTGCTGCTCGAACGGCTGCGAACGTGCCGGCAGCGCGATCCCGGCCCCGCCGTCGAGCCGATGCCCGATCAGACGAAAGTAGAAGTCGCCCGCATCGTTGAGCAGGCAGGCCGAGGCCAGCGCACGGTCGACCGGATCGCTGACCTCGCGGAACTGGATCACGCTGGGCAGGCGCTGGGCCAGCGCCAGCAGCGTTGCCCCGGCAGAGGCGATCGCGGCGGCGTCGTGCACGATCACCCGCAGCTGCTTGTCGTGGCGGGCGGTGACGAAGCGGCGCAGGGCGGCCTGTACCGGGGGCGCGTCGAGCAGCCCGGGGTCCAGCTGGCGGCTATGCAGCCACAGCTGGCGACGGGCGCGGTGGATGATGGCCGTGGTGATGGCCACCGCCTCGGCGCGGCTGTCGATGGCGCTGGCCGCGCCCAGCCGGCGGCGCATCTGCTGGTGGCCGATGCCGGCCTCCTCGAACACCTCGCCTTCGGGCAGGAAACCCTGGCGGGCATAGAAGTCACGGGCGGGCAGCTGGGCGTGCAGATGCAGCTCGGCCAGGCCGAGCCGGCGCCCGGCCTCCACCAGTGCTTCCAGCAGGGCCTCGCCGACCCCGTGGCTGCGATGGCTGGCCAGCACCGCCATGCGGCCGATACGGCCATCCGGGGCCAGCCGGCCGGTGCCGACCGGCTGATTGTCAGCGTCCAACGCCAGCACATGGGCACTGACCGGGTCCAGCGCATCGCGTTCCAGCTCGGCGGCGATGCCCTGTTCCTGCACGAACACGCGTTGGCGCACCTCGTGGATGGCAACGTGGGCATCGGCGTGGCTGACCTGCTGGACCCGGATCATGGTGGCGACTCAGGCGCGGCCAGCACCGCTGTCGTCTTCCTCGTCGTCCTCGAAGTTGACGATGACCTCGATGCCGTCGTCGCGCACGGTCACGGAGTGGACATCGTCGGACACCGCGTCGGCGTCGATCGCATCCACGCGGTCGCGGCCTTCGACGACCTCGCCGAGCACCACGGCATCCTCGCCGTCGTCCTCGTCTTCGGCGTCATAGATCTCGTTCGGGTCGATCAGCTGGAACACGCCGCCGACCAGCAGCTGCTGGACCACGGCACGGCCCTTGTCGGACAGGCCGCGATAGGCGGCGGCATCGAGCTGTTCGGCGCCAGCCAGGCGCTGCGCGTCCTTCACCGGCAGCGCGAAGTCCTGGCCGCTGACGTACAGGCTGGCGCCGCGCTTGGCCCGGCGCCAGGCCAGGCGTGCCCACGGGTGGCGCTGCAGCAGCAGGCCCGAGGCCAGGGCCTGGACTACTTCTTCCTGTGCCGGTGCGGCCTGGTGGGCCATCACTTCGCCGGCGGCGCGGTAGGTGGTGATGAAGCGACCGAACCAGTCACCCAGCTTGTCCGGGTCGTTCATGCGGATGGCGTTGAGGGCGGTGATCACCCGCGCCATCGCCACCGTGTCGATTTCGTTCGGGTCGGCCGGCACCTTCAGGTCGGCGTCCTGGTAGCGGATGTTCTCGTCGGCATCCGCGATCAGGGTGTCCAGGTAGTCGCTGATCAGCTCGGCCGAGGACGGCGCGCGCATGCCGAACGAGAAGGTCAGGCACGGGTCTTCGGCCACGCCGTGGTGCGGCACGTTCGGCGGCAGGTACAGCATGTCACCCGGCGCCAGCACCCAGTCGTGGGTCGGCTTGAACACCTTCAGCAGCTTCAGCTCCACGTCCGGGCGGAAGCCCAGCGGCGGCTGCTTGCCATTGATCGATTCGCTGGCATCGATCTGCCAGCGGCGGTGGCCATGGGCCTGCAGCAGGAACACGTCGTACTGGTCGACATGGGCGCCGACCGAGCCGCCGGTGGCGGCGAAGCTGATCATCACGTCATCCATGCGCCAGCGCGGCAGGAAGCGGAAGTGCTCGATCAGGGCGCGCACGTCCGGGTCCCACTTGTCCACGTCCTGCACCAGCAGGGTCCAGTCGTGGTCGGGCAGGGCGGGGAACACGTCTTCCTGGAACGGGCCGGTGCGCACGCGCCAGCCGTCCTGGGTCTTGTCGTGCTCGATCAGGCGTGCCAGCACGCCTTCCTCGCAGGCCAGCCCGGCCAGGTCTTCCGGCTGCACCGGGGTCTGGAAGTCCGGGAAGGCATTGCGGATCAGCAGCGGGCGCTTCTGCCAGAAGTCGCGCAGGAAGGTGGCCGGCGCCATGCCCAGCGGCTGGCCGGGGCGGGCGGTGACTTCGATCAGGGGGGCGGAGGACTTGCGGGCGGCCATGGGGGAATCCTTGCAGCGGAAAGCGGGAGGGGCGGCACGGCGGGCCGCCTGAGATCTCCATTGTCCGCCGTTCGTCGGGATTGCGCACGTGCGCGGGTTTGTCGCGGGGTCTCCGGCCAACGGCGGAGCCCCTCGTGGCGGGGGCTGGTCGCGTAAAGCGCTGGCTTCATGGGCTGGGCCGGGCGGGGTGGGTTCGCGGGACACGCCGTAAACCCATCCCTGGGGGCTCGATGGCGCCATCCATGGCGCCAACGGTCCCGCGAACCCACCCCGCCCGGCCCCTGACAGTTTCCTGCGCGGCTCGCCACGGAATGGAAGAAAAAAAGCAAGGCAAACGCGGGTCGCGCGCTGCGCTTGCTCATGCTCCTGTAGAGCCGAGCCCATGCTCGGCTTGCTGTTGGAACAAGCAGCCGAGCATGGGCTCGGCTCTACAATCAGCCCAAAACAACAGAGGGACGCGGCGAAGCCGCGTCCCTCTCAAATTCCGTCCTGACAACCCAATGCTCTTCGATCCGTCACCGGAAATCTGTCAGAGGTGGGGCGGGATGGGCCAGCGGGACCGTTGGCGCCATGGATGGCGCCATCGAGCCCCCAGGGATGGGTTTACGGCGTGTCCCGCTGGCCCATTCCGACCCGACCAGCTAGCAGCAATCCAGAGCCGCTCTTGACGTTGATGTTGCTGTTGCAGTTGCCTGCCGCAGGCAGCGCCCGCGGCCGCCGCCGCAAAGGAAACCCCTTAGATCTTCTTCGCCAGCGACTCGGCCAGACCGGTGTAGCTGCCCGGGGTCATCTCCAGCAGACGCTGCTTCGCATCCGCCGGCAGCTCCAGCCCCTGCACGAACGCACGCATCGACTCGGCCGTGATGCCCTGGCCACGGGTCAGCGCCTTCAGCTGCTCGTACGGGTTCGGCAGGCCGTGGCGGCGCATCACCGTCTGCACGGCTTCGGCCAGCACTTCCCAGGCCGCGTCCAGATCGGCGTCCAGGCGCTGCGGGTTCACTTCCAGCTTGCCCAGGCCCTTGGCCAGCGAATCCAGCGCCACCTGGCTGTGGCCGAACGCGGTGCCCAGCGCACGCAGCACGGTGGAATCGGTCAGGTCACGCTGCCAGCGGCTGATCGGCAGCTTCGCGCTGAAGTGCTCGAACAGCGCGTTGGCGATGCCGAAGTTGCCTTCCGCATTCTCGAAGTCGATCGGATTGACCTTGTGCGGCATCGTCGACGAGCCGACTTCGCCTTCCTTCAGGCGCTGCTTGAAGTAGCCCAGCGAAACGTAGCCCCAGATGTCACGGGCCAGGTCGATCAGGATGATGTTGGCGCGGCGTGCGGCATCGCCGATCTCGGCGATGTTGTCGTGCGGCTCGATCTGCGTGGTGTACGGGTTGAACACCAGGCCCAGGCCGGTCACGAAGCGCTCGGCGAAGGCCGGCCAGTCCACGTCCGGGTAGCTGGCGATGTGGGCGTTGTAGTTGCCCACCGCGCCGTTGATCTTGCCGGTCAGTTCGACCGCGGCGATCTGCCTGCGCTGGCGTTCCAGGCGGGCGACCACGTTGGCCAGTTCCTTGCCCAGGGTGGTCGGCGAGGCGGTCTGGCCGTGGGTGCGCGACAGCATCGGCTGGCCGGCCTGGGCGTGGGCCAGGCTGCGCAGGCTGTTGGCGATGCCGTCCAGGGTCGGCAGCAGCACCTCGCGGCGGGCCTGTTCCAGCATCAGGCCGTAGCTGAGGTTGTTGATGTCTTCGCTGGTGCAGGCGAAATGCACGAATTCCAGCGCCGGGGCCAGCTCGGCGTCGTCCTTCAGCTGTTCCTTGATGAAGTACTCCACCGCCTTGACGTCATGGTTGGTGGTGCGCTCGATTTCCTTCACGCGCGCGGCCTGGGCCGGGCTGAAGCTGGCGGCCAGGGCGCGCAGGCGGGCGACGGCGGCGTCGGAGAACGGGGCCAGTTCGACGATGCCCGGCTCGGCAGCCAGGGCCAGCAACCACTCCACTTCGACCGTGATGCGGGCCTTGATCAGGCCGTACTCGGAGAAGATCGGGCGCAGGGCGTCGACCTTGCCGGCATAGCGGCCATCGAGCGGGGACAGGGCGAGCAGGGCGGAATCGGACATGTCGGCAGGGCTGGGGCGAGCGGCGGGGGCCATATTCTACGACGTGCCGGTGAGGTAGTGCCGGCCGCTGGCCGGCAACCACGCCCGGCCCACGACTCCATGGATTGCCGGCAAGCGGCCGGCACTACCCCTTGCGCGTGCAGATCGGCCGTGCAGACGGAACGATCTGGCCCGTCCTCGTCATCCCACGCTATCGGCAAGGGAGTATCGTGGGCGCAGCCGCCAGCCCGGGAAGCGACACCCTGCCAGCCGCCGCTTCCCTTTCCCCAACTGAAGTAGTGCGGAGTTGATGCAATGAGCAAAGCTGCAAGCAAGGGTTTCAGAATCGAACACGACAGCATGGGCGAGCTGCAGGTACCTGCGGACGCTCTGTGGGGCGCGCAGACCCAGCGCGCCGTGCAGAATTTCCCGGTGTCGGGCCAGCGCATGCCGCGCGGTTTCATCCGCGCCCTGGGCCTGGTCAAGGGCGCCGCCGCCGGGGTCAACGCCGAGCTGGGCCACCTGCCGAAGAATGTGGCCAAGGCCATCCAGACCGCTGCTGCCGAAGTGGCCGCCGGCAACTGGGACGCGCAGTTCCCGATCGACGTCTACCAGACCGGTTCGGGCACCTCCTCGAACATGAATGCCAACGAGGTCATCGCCACCCTGGCCAACCGCGCGGGCAAGGCCGGCAAGACCGCGGTGCATCCCAATGACCACGTCAACCAGGGCCAGAGCTCCAACGACGTGATTCCGACCGCGTTGCGCGTGTCGGCGGTACTGGCCGCGCATGAGCAGCTGCTGCCGGCGCTGGTGCACCTGCGCAAGACCCTGGACAAGAAGGGCCGCAGCCTGCGCAAGGTGGTCAAGACCGGCCGCACCCACCTGATGGATGCGATGCCGCTGACCTTCGAGCAGGAATTCGGCGCGTGGTCGGCGCAGCTGGCGTCGGCGCAGGAGCGTATCGAAGACAGCCTCAAGCGCGTGCGCCGGCTGCCGCTGGGCGGCACCGCCATCGGCACCGGCATCAATGCCGATCCGCGCTTCGGTGCACAGGTAGCCAAGGCACTGAAGCAGCAGACCGGTTTCAAGTTCGACAGTGCCGAGAACAAGTTCGAAGGCCTGGCCGCGCAGGATGATGCGGTCGAACTGTCCGGCCAGCTCAATGCACTGGCGGTGGCGCTGATCAAGATCGCGAATGATCTTCGCTGGATGAATGCCGGTCCGCTGGCCGGGCTGGGCGAGATCGAACTGCCGGCACTGCAGCCGGGCAGCTCGATCATGCCGGGCAAGGTCAATCCGGTGATTCCGGAAGCCACCGTGATGGCCTGCGCGCAGGTGATCGGCCACCATACCGCGATCACCGTGGCCGGCCAGACCGGCAACTTCCAGCTCAACGTCACCCTGCCGCTGATCGCGGTGAACCTGCTCGATGGCATCGGCCTGCTGGCCAACGTGTCCACCCTGCTGGCCGACAGTGCGATCGCCGGGCTGAAGGTGCGCGAGGACCGCGTTGCCGAAGCGCTGGCGCGCAACCCGATCCTGGTCACTGCACTTAACCCGATCATCGGTTACGAGAAGGCAGCTGCGATCGCCAAGCGTGCGTACAAGGAACAGCGCCCGGTGCTGGATGTGGCGCTGGAGGACAGTGGCCTGGAAGAAGCCGAGCTGCGCCGCCTGCTGGACCCGACGGCGCTGACCGCTGGCGGCATCCAGGCTGGTGGTGGTGGCGGCGGCGCCGGCGGTTGATCGGCCGGTTGTAGAGTCGAGCCATGCTCGACTGTTGTTCCGGAGTCGAGCATGGCTCGACTCTACAGAAAGCAGAAACGCCGCCCTTGGGCGGCGTTTCTGCTTCAGCGACGGTCGGCGACGATGTTGCCGAAGGTGTCGGTGTAGTCCTTGAACTCCGGGATGCGCTGGATCAGGTCCGCCGGAATCACCTCCATGCCTTCCGGCGGCTGGATCTTCACCGGCTGCATGTTGGGATCGGCCGGCGCGGCCACCAGGGTGTTCTGGCGCAGTACCTGCAGCTTGCCGAACATCGTCTGCAGCATCTGCTTCTGTCCGTCGTCCAGCGGAATCTGGATCTCGTCCACCTTCATCGTGCCATCGCCGAGGATGATGATGTTCGGTGCCGGCGGGCGGCGCACGGTGACCATGCCGTCGCTGACGGAAATCTTGGGCTTGCCGCGCTCGGCGCGATGGTTGCGGTAATCCTTGTCACAGCCGGCCAGGCCCAGGCAGAGCAGGGCGACCAGCAGCAGGAACAACTTCTTCATGGCATTCGGTTCGGGGGCATCCGGGGCCACCATTGTAAGCCGGCCAGTGCGACGCGGCCGGCCGTGGAACACCACGACCGGCCGGGTGCGCTGATTTGTCTCACTTCGAGAACGTGACCGAGTTGTTCTTGCCGCAGTCGTCCACGTCGCTCTGGTCCATCGTTGCGTACGGCTTGAAGGCCGGCAGCTCGCGCGCCAGGGCCTGCTGGCTGGCCAGCATCGCCGGCAGGCGTTCGCAGATGCGCTTGGCCTGCGCCTCGATCTTCGCGGCTTCGGCGTTGATGCGCTTCTCCACGCCTTCGCTGTCGCCGCTGAAGATGCCCTTCAGTGCTTCACCGGCCGCATTGGCTCCCAGCTTGGCGCCGGCCAGGCCGACATCCATGCCGTCCATCGCGATGGCCACCACGTGGCCACGGTACTCCTGCAGGTGGCGGCGCTGGGTGTCGTTGGCGGTGATTTCCTTGCCCGCGATCAGCAGGCGGCCATCCGGGGTGATTTCCGCGCGTGGCTGCTGGTCGGCGGAGATCTTGATATTGCCCTCGGCGATGTCCTTGCGGGCATCGTCCATGGCTTCCTTGACAGTCTGGCCGACGCCGCTGGTGGCTTCGGCGACGCTCTTGCCGACGGTCTTGTCGGACGAGGACGAGGTGCCGCCGCAAGCGATCAGCGGCAGGCACAGCAGGGTGGCAGGCAACAGGCGCAACAGGTTCATGGTGGTCCCCTGGAGGTGTCTGGAAGAGGATTACTTGCTGCGCGGCAGGGTGACCTTGCCGCTGACATTGCGATGATCGACGTCACCGCTGCCGCTGTGGTCGACGGTCAGGCTGCCGCCTACGCCGTCGACCTGGATGTCGCCCGAGCCGTGGCTGCGGACGTGTACGTTGCCACCGATGTCGGCCAGGTCGACGCCGCCGGAGCCGACCACGCCCACCTCGACACTGCCTTTCACCCGCTTGAACTCGATATCGCCCGAGCCCACGGTGTCCAGCCGCGCGTTGCCACGCACATCGGTGATCTTCAGGTCACCGGAGCCCACGGTACCGGTGCTGGCATCACCGCTGATGTTGCGCACGTTGACATCGCCGGAGCCCAGTGACAGCAGGTTCAACGAAGTGCCGCCATCGATGTTGAGGTCGCCCGAACCCACCGCGGCGTGGATGCTGCCACGGGTGCCGCGGGCCACGGCATCACCGGAACCCACGTCCACGCTCAGCGACTGCGCGTTCTCCACGCTGGCATCGCCCGAGCCGACCTTGAGCTGCAGCGGCAGGTTGTCCGGCACGCTGCCGCGGACGTCCAGCCAGGCGTAACTGTTGCCGATGCTGATGCTGGGCGAGCGACCTTCGCGGCGCAGGCTGACCACCAGCTTGTCACCGACCCTGCGCTGGTCCAGTACCAGCTGGTCCAGCCATTCCTGGCTGGAGGCGCAGGCACGCCCTTCCAGCTGACCGCCGCCGGCGCTGGCGGTGATCTTCAGGTCATGCTGGTTGACCTCGAATACCACCGCCTTGGCACCGGCCAGGTCCAGCTTCAACGTGCGGGCAGCGGTGAACTTGCAGTTCTGGGCATCGGCGGCCAGGGCCGACAGCGGCAACAGCAACAACGCAGTACAGGCGAGCAGGGAACGCATGGGTGGTGCCTCCGGGTGGATGGAATCAGATCTCGCCGGCGCGCTTGCGCAGGCGGATGGCGAGGAAGATGAACACTGCACCGACAGCGGCGCCGATCCACAGTTCCGGCATCGCCAGCGACTTCAGCTGCGAGGCCGGGGACATCAGGCTGACCACCGAGTCCAGGTCGCGGCGCGACGCTTCGTTGGCGCCGAGGCGATACAGCAGGTCCATGCCAGGTACGCCGCCCAGCAGCAGGCGGCCGACGATGTTCTGCCAGAACCAGCCGGTGCTCAGGCCGACCAGCGGCATGATCTTGGTGGTGCTGACGATGACGCCGGCAAACAGCGGCAGCATCACCGCCCACAGGAACGGCTTGCTCTTGGCCCAGGCCGAGCACAGCAGCAGCCAGCCGGCGGTGGGCAGGGCCCACAGGGCATAGACCGGAATCCAGGCGAGGTGGCCGGCGGCCAGGGTCAGCGGGCTGGCCGGCCCCCAGATCAGCGCCATCGGGCTGCCACCGTGCACCAGCGCGACAATGCTGATGATCAGCATGAAGCCGAACATGGTGATGATGCCGGCGATCACTGCGATCAGCGGCGCCACGATCAGTGCGCTGATCACCTTGGACAGCACGGTCTGGGTATCCGACAGCGGCAACGACTTCCAGAACAGGATGCTGCGGTCGCGGCGATCGTCGTACAGGGCGCCCAGGCAGTAGAAGAACACGACGAAGGCCAGTACCAGGAATGGCCACGCCGAGCTGAGCACCAGGGTCAGGTCCAGGCCATTGCCGAGATCGGCCAGATCCTTGCCGTCGATGTTGCGGGTGAGCAGCGCCAGGTCCAGGCCGTTGACGTTCACGCTTTCGCCGTCGACATGCAGTGCACCGTTGCGCGCTGCACGGTTCAGCGCGAACAGGCCGAAGGCGATGCCGACGGTGCTCATCACCAGCGAGATCAGGCCGGCGATCAGCGGGGCATACAGGAAACCGCCGCGGTTCTCCCAGTACTCGCGCTTGAGCAGCCAGCGCAGGGTGCCCAGCGGGCTGACGGGGTGGTTGACGGCATTCATGCGTAGGTCCCCTTCATGATGGCGACGAACAGGTCGGCCAGGCCCGGGATGCGGGTCTCGCCGAGAGTGGAGAGCTGGGCACGCGGCACGCCATCGAACAGCATCACGGTCTTGCCGAACGCCAGGCTGCGCTCGTCGATCGGTTTCAACGCGCGGGCCGTTTCGAGCTGGTCGGCATTGACCAGCAGTTCGGTGTAGCGCTGGCCGACCTCGTCCATTTCCGCATCGAGCACGATGCGTCCATCACGGATGAACATCACGTCGCTGAGGATGTGCTCGATCTCTTCCACCTGGTGGGTGGTGACGATGATGGTCTTCTGTTCGTCGAAATAGTCTTCCAGCAGGCGCTGGTAGAACTCCTTGCGATAGAGGATGTCCAGGCCCAGGGTGGGCTCGTCCAGCACCAGGATGCGGGCATCGATGGCCATCACCAGTGCCAGGTGCAGCTGCACGATCATGCCCTTGGACAGCTCGCGCACGCGCTGCTTCGGCTGCAGCTTGGTGTTGGCCAGGAAGCGTTCGCAACGGGCGCGGTCGAAGCGCGGGTGGACGCCGGCGACGAAATCGATCGCCTCGCGGACCTTCAGCCAGCGTGGCAGCACGGCGACGTCGGCGATGAAGCAGATGTCCTTCATCAGTTCGTCGCGGTGCAGCCGCGGGTCGCGGCCGAGCACGCTCAGGTCGCCTTCCACCGAGGTCAGGCCAAGGATGGCCTTCAGTGCAGTGGTCTTGCCGGCGCCGTTGGGGCCGATCAGGCCGACGATGCGCCCGCTCGGAATGCTGAAGCTGGCATTGTCGAGGGCAACGGTGGTCTTGTAGGCCTTGCGCAGGCCTCGGGCGGTGATGATCGATTCGCTTGCAGTGCTATTCATCAGACTTTCCCCTGGGGCAGCAATTCATCAAGGCTCAGGCCCAGGCGCTGGATGCGCTCCAGGACCGCCGGCCATTCTTCGTTGAGGAAGCGGTCGCGCTCGCTGCTGCGCAGCTGCGTGGCCGCCTGCTCGGTCATGAACATGCCCAGGCCGCGGCGCTTCTCGACCAGGCCTTCGTCAGCCAGTTCCTGGTAAGCGCGCGAAACGGTGATGGGGTTGAGCTGGTAGTCGGCGGCCACCTGGCGCACCGAAGGCAGGGCGTCGCCCGGCTTGAGGATTCCGTCGAGCATCATGGCGATCACGCGCTCCTTCAACTGACGGTAGATGGGAGCGCCGTCGCTCCACTGGATGTCGCTCATATTCAGCTCCGTGGGGTCAGCGGCTGTGCGAACGAGAAATACGGCATGGACAGGGAGCTGTGCAGCCGACGCGGGGGAGAGGGGGGGGAGGGATCGGCGTTCCCTGCCGGAGAGGCGGTCGCGTCCTGCGCACTGTCAGCGGAGTCGGGGAGGCTGGGCGCGGCCAACCAGGCCAGCACGATCAGGGTCGAAACAGCAGCGGCCGCGGGTGCGGTGAGGTTGCGACGGATCCGGGCGTTCATGGCTTCCCCCTGTCTCAGGTGACTGGTGTTGTATGCAACTATAACACCGGCACGCCTACGTGCAACCCCTTGCCGGCCCCAACTGATGGCAGGGGTGGTCAGATGACTGAAACTTCAATTTATGTGATTGATTTGGAAGGGAAATAAAACTGTCGCAGATGCCGATCCAGGCCGGCCTTCCATTCAGTGATGTCCATGCTATGTCATCGCGACGCCGTCGATGGCGCCCGGGCAGTGCAATCGCCACGCCGCGCAAAGCCCGGATGGGCCTGTGCCATCAGGGGCGCCGAAGCCCGGTGCTATAGTTCGGTCGATTCCCGGCCGGCAGTGGCCGGGCCTGGTGAATGGCTACTGCGGACCCCTCCTGATGCCCCTGTCGACCGTTTCCCCGCGCCGCCTGCGCGGCCTGTCCCTGTTGGCCCTGCTGGTGGCCGGCGTCGCCGGTTCCGCCAGCGCGCTGGCGGCCGATCTGCTCGACCTGGACTACCGGCCGCTGGCCAGCAAGCAGCAGGTCAACCTGCAGCAGCGCTACCACGGCCAGGTACTGCTGGTGGTCAACACCGCCAGCAAATGCGGCTACACCCCGCAGTACGAAGGACTGGAGGCGCTGCAGAAGCGCTATGCAGGCCGGGGCTTCGCGGTGCTGGGCTTCCCGTCCAACGACTTCAAGGGCCAGGAGCCGGGTGACGAGAAGCAGATCCAGGACTTCTGCACGCTGACCTATGGCGTCAAGTTCCCGATGTTCGAGAAGGTGCATGTGGTTGGTGCTGAGGCTACGCCGCTGTACCAGCGCCTGACCGCGGCCACCGGCGTGGCGCCGGGCTGGAATTTCCACAAGTACCTGGTCGGCCGCGACGGCAAGGTCATCGCCCAGTTCGCCAGCAAGGTGACGCCGGACGATCCGCAGCTGACGGCTGCCATCGACAAGGCGCTGGCCGCAGCGGCCACGCATTGATATCCGGCACGGATGCCTCGACATCGACGGCATGCGTGCGACAATGTTTCTTTTCGCGCCGACGTCGGCGCCCAGACACTTCCAGGAATGCAGCGAATGAAGATGGGAATGCGCGGCGCCGCGGCGTCGGTTCTGATTCTGGCGATGGGCACTTCGGGTGTCGCTCTGTCGCAACAACCGGCTGCCCCCGCAGCCGCCAAGGAGACCGCAACCTTGAATTCCCCCAAGCAGAAGCTCGGCTACGCCATCGGCCTGGACGTGGCCAAGTCGTTCACCCCGATCGCCGATGAGATCGACGTTGCCGCCCTGCGCACCGCTGTGGAGCGTTCGTTCGAAGGCCTGCAGCCGCAGATCACCCAGGAACAGGCCAAGGCCACCGATGCCGCGCTGCGCCAGGTCGTGATGGCCCGCAGCGGCCAGCAGGTGCCGGGCATGGCGCCGGGTTCGGAGCCGCCGAAGGTCGACCGCGTCAAGGTGTCGCAGATGATCGGTTCCTACTCGGTAGGCCCGTCGCTGGCGCAGCTGAAGGACGACATCGACGTCGCCTCGCTGTTTGACGCGATCAGCACCGGCCTGAGCAAGGGTCAGCCGAAGATGACGGAAGCCGACGCGACCGCCACCATCCAGGCCTTCATGGGCAGCAAGCAGGCTGAAATGCAGGCCAAGGCTGCCGCCGCCGCGCAGACCAACCGTGAGGAAGGCAATGCGTTCATGGCCAAGAACAAGACCCAGCCGGGCGTGGTGACCACCGCGTCGGGCCTGCAGTACCAGGTCATCCGCCCGGGCAGCGGTGAGCGTCCGCTGCCGAGCAGCAAAGTGCGCGTGAACTATGAAGGCAAGCTGCTCAACGGCACCGTGTTTGACAGCTCCTATGGCCGTCAGCCGGCCGAGTTCGGTCTGGACCAGGTGATCAAGGGCTGGACTGAAGGCGTCGCACTGATGCCGGTCGGTTCGAAGTACCGCTTCTGGATCCCGGGCAACCTGGCCTATGGCGAGAATGGCACCCCGGGTGGCCCGATCGGCCCGAACGCGACCCTGACGTTCGACGTCGAGCTGCTGGGCGTTCTGCCGTAAGTCATCCAGGAGCGAATACGGATATGCGCGTTGCGATTTTTGGTACCGGTTACGTTGGACTGGTGACCGGTACCTGCCTGGCCGATGTTGGTCATCAGGTGGTCTGTGTCGATATCGACCAGGCCAAGGTGGATGGCCTCAACCAGGGCATCATTCCGATCTATGAACCCGGCCTGGAGCCGATGGTGAAGGCCAACCATGCCGCAGCGCGGCTGGCGTTCACCACGGATGCCGCGGCCGCCATCGATCATGGCCAGGTGGTGTTCATCGCCGTTGGTACGCCGCCGGATGAGGATGGCAGTGCCGATCTTCAATACGTGCTTGCCGTAGCCCGGACCATTGGTCGGCACATGAGCGTGCCGACCGTGGTGGTGAACAAGTCGACGGTGCCGGTCGGCACCGCCGACAAGGTGCGTGCCGCCATTGCCGAAGAGCTGGCCGCGCGTGGCGCGGACATCGCCTTCGACGTGGTGTCCAACCCGGAATTCCTGAAGGAAGGCGATGCGGTTGCGGACTGCATGCGCCCGGACCGCATCATCATCGGTGCGGCGAACGAAGAGTCGGTGGCGGTGATGCGCCGCCTGTATGCGCCGTTCAACCGCAACCACGACCGCGTGGTGGAAATGGATGTGCGTTCGGCCGAGCTGACCAAGTACGCGGCCAACGCGATGCTGGCGACCAAGATTTCGTTCATGAATGAAATCGCCAATATCGCCGAACGCGTGGGTGCCGACGTCGAGCAGGTCCGCCAGGGCATTGGTTCGGATCCCCGCATCGGCTGGCACTTCATCTACCCGGGCGCCGGTTACGGCGGCTCGTGCTTCCCCAAGGACGTGCAGGCGCTGGCCCGCACCGCCCAGCAGTACGGCCTCGAGCCGAAGCTGCTGAACGCGGTGGAGGCGGTCAATGATGCGCAGAAGGGCCATCTGTTCGCTCTCATCCAGCGCCATTACGACAGGGGCGAGGACGAAGGCGTGCGCGGCAAGACCTTTGCCGTGTGGGGCCTGGCGTTCAAGCCGAACACCGACGACATGCGCGAAGCCTCCAGCCGTCGCCTGCTGGCGCAGCTGTGGGAAGGCGGTGCGACGGTGCGTGCCTACGATCCGGAGGCGATGCACGAGTCGCAGCGCATTTTCGGCGAACGCGATGACCTGGTGTTCTGCAACAGTGCCGATGAAGCGCTGCAGGGTGCCGACGCGCTGGTCGTGGTGACCGAGTGGAAGCAGTTCCGCAGCCCCGACTTCCAGAAGCTGCGCGAGCAGCTGAAGGATGCGGCGGTGTTCGACGGGCGCAACTTGTACGAACCGGCCGAAGTGGAAGCTGCAGGCCTGGCCTACTACGGCATCGGCCGGGGACGTTCGCTGCATGTCTGATCTACCGTCCGAACGCGAGCAGGCGCTGGAAGCGCGCCTGGTCGAGCTGGAAATGCGCGTGTCCTTCCAGGAACAGGCGCTGGCCGAACTGAGCGATGCGCTGGCGGACGCCCGCATGCAGGGCATGCGCAACGCCGATGTGCTGCGCGTGCTGCTGGAAGACCTGGGCAAGGTCCGCAACGCACTCAATTCTTCCGATCCGGCGAGCGAACCGCCGCCGCCGCACTACTGATCCGAATCCTATGAGCGATACCCTCCGCGACCAGCTGATGGGCCTGGGCTTCAAGCCGGCGCCCAAGCCCGAGCGCAAGAATGATGGCCCCCGCCGCGATGGCCGCCCGCAGGGCAAGGGTGGCAATGGCAATGGAAAGCCGCAGGGCGCCGGCAAGGGCGAGCACAAGCCCGGTGAGCGCCGTGGGCAGGGCCATGGTGGTCCGGGCAAGCCCGGTGGTCAGCGTGGCCAGGGCCAGCACGGCCCGCGCAAGCCGCGCAGTGCCGAAGAGATGGACCTGGCCAAGGCCTATGCCATCCGCGCGCAGCGGGAGAAGGAAGAGCGCATCGAGACCGAGCGCCTGAAGCAGGAAGAAGCGCGCGTGCGTCGCGAGGCGAAGGCCAAGCTGGAAGAACTGCTGAAGGACAAGAGCCTCAATGCCGAAGCGGCGGACATTGCCCGTCACTTCCCGTATGGCGGCAAGATCAAGCGCATCTATGTGACTGCCGAACAGTTGACCGCGCTCAACGCCGGTGAACTGGGCGTGGTCCAGCTCAATGGTCGCTACCTGCTGGTGACTGCCGAGGTGCTGGCACAGTCCGAGGCAGTGTTCGCCGCATCGGTGGCGCTGAAGGTCGATCCGAATGCGCCGGCCGAGGAAGATCCCTACGCGGACCCGCAATACCAGGTGCCGGACGACCTGGTCTGGTAAATGCGTGAGCGCTGCGGTGCATTGCCGCCGCGTCCTTGGGGGAACGGATGAGCGCTGATCCAAGTCGTGGCTACGTGCCGCACATCGACGGCCTGCGCGCGATCGCCGTGCTGGCCGTCATCGTGTTCCATCTTGATCCGGCCTGGTTGCCGGGCGGGTTCACCGGCGTAGACGTGTTCTTCGTCATCTCCGGTTTCGTGGTCAGCGCCTCGGTACACCGGCTGCCGCCGTTGTCGCTGTGGCAGTCGATGCTGCGCTTCTATTCGCGCCGTATCCGCCGCATCGCACCTGCGCTGATCAGCTGCCTGCTGTTGACCGCTGTGGCGAGCGTGCTGTTCATTCCCGAGTCCTGGCTCAGTGAAGCCAGCGACAAGACCGGCCTGATGGCGTTCTTCGGCTTCAGCAACTGGGTACTGGCGGTGATCGGCAACGATTACTTCGCGCCCAGGGCCGAATTCAATCCCTACACCCATACCTGGTCGCTGGGCGTGGAAGAGCAGTTCTACCTGCTGTTCCCGCTGCTGTTCCTTGCCTGGGCGCGCAGCGTGCGTGGGCGTTGGATCAGCCTGGGCCTGTTCGCAGTGGTCAGTGCGGCGTCGTTGCTGCATGCCGCTATGCTGGGCCTGCGCGAGGTGCCGCCGTCGTGGGCGTTCTATGCCACCAGCACGCGGTTGTGGCAATTGGGCGTTGGCGTGCTGTTGTTCCAGTTGCTGCATGTGCGCGAATCGCTGGATCCAGTGACGGGGGCGGCACTGAAGCGCGCCGCCCCCGTGTTTTCGCTGCTTGCGCTGGCGGCACTGGCGCTGTTGGGCTGGGCGTTGTGGACTGCACGGGCAGGGCATTCGCCGTGGCCCGATGGTCTGCTGCCGACCTTCGCTGCCGCAGGTCTGCTGTGGGCGCTGCATCATCATCCGCAGGCCTGGGTGGCACGCCTGCTGGCCAGTCGGCCGATGCGCTACATCGGCCTGCTGTCGTACTCACTGTATCTGTGGCACTGGCCGGTGTTCGTGCTGATGCGCTGGACCGTGGGCCTGCAGACACCGTTGCAGATGACCGCTGCGCTGGCGCTGGTGCTGCTGCTGTCGTGGCTGTCGTGGCGCTGGGTGGAACAACCATTCCGTGGCGGATTGGCGCAGCGTCTGCGCCCGGGGCGTTGGGTGCTGGCCGGCGCGGCCGTGCTGCTGGTGGCGGCTGGCACCCAGACCCTGCTGTACCTGCAGGCGCCACGGATATCACTGAGCACGGTCAGCCGGCATCCGGCCGACTGGTATCCCAACGGCAAGAGCGTTGCAGGCGATTATCCGGATTGTGCACTGGTGACGGGCAAACAGCGCTTCGCGGGTGGCAGCATGCGGACCTATGCCCGTGGGGCCTGCGAACGGCCGCTGTCGGCGGGCGCGCCGAAGCGGGTCTTCGTTGCCGGTGATTCGCATGCGATGGCCTACATCGAGCTGCTGCAGCGGCTGGCACTTGAGACCGGCTCGGAGGTCGTCCTCTACGGGCGAGGTGGATGCCCGCAGGTAAGCCTGCAGAAGTGGCGTGGCGCGGGTGCCGGTTGCAGTGATTTCGACGCAGCGGTGCTCGCCGACGTCACGCGACGAGCGCAGCCAGGTGATGCCGTGGTACTGGTCTCACTGCGGATACCGCGCTTGTCCGACCAGTTTGTGTTGTTCGACGCGCAGGCACAGCTGGCGGGCGAGCTGACCCCGGAAGCCGCCGCAGGGCGTGAGGCCGACGTGGCCGAGGCGATCCTCCAGTGGAAGCCGTTGGCCGAGCGCGGCGTACGCATCGTACTGGAGGCCCCCAAGCCGGTATTGCCGGCGCCGCCCTACCGCTGTTCGGACCGCTTCAACGCGCGCAACGAGATCTGCCGCAACGGCCTGGACAGCACGCGCGAGGCGATGGAGACGCTGCGGGCGCCGATGCTGGGCAGCCTGCGGAAGGTGGCTGATGGCCTGCCGGGCGGCGTGCTGTGGGATCCGATGCCGGTGCTGTGCGACGACGTGCTGTGCCCGGCGCAGCGCGATGGCCGGCCGCTGTTCTTCGATGGCGACCACCTCAGCGCGCACGGCAACCGGGTGCTGCTGCCGTCGCTGCAGCGGGTGCTGCTGCAGCGCTGATCCTGCGCATGGTCAGTGCGCGTGACGGCGCTGTTTCGCGCGGATCAGTGGCAGGCTCAGGGCGAAGAAGCACAGCAGGGCGCCGACCAGGGCGAAGCCGCTGCCGGCCAGGAACGCCGTGCGGCCATCATCGATCTTCCATAGCTGGCCGGCAATGAGCGCACCCAACACGCCACCGACACCGGACGAAAAGCCATATAGCAGGCCCTGGCCATGGCCGTTGAGGCGGCCCGGGAAATAGGTCGCCAGCATCTGCATGGCTGCGGCGAAGAAGGCCGCAAAGCCCAGCGCGTGCGCGGTCTGCGCCAGCAGCATCACCGGCAGGTTCTCCGGGAACAATGCGGTCACCGCCCAGCGCAGGCAGGAGCTGACCAGCGCGATCAGCAGCATCCAGCTGGCGTCGTAGCGGCGGAAGAAACGGCCGATGGTGAAGAACACACCCACTTCGAACACCACGCCGATGGTCCACAGCAGGCCGAGCGTGGATGTGCGGTAGCCGTGATGGTCCATGTAGACCGAGAAGAACGTGTAGTACGGCCCGAACGAGAGCTGTTCCATGAAGGCGGCCAGGAAGAACGCCAACACTGGCGGCCGCCGCACGATCTGCCAGAAGCCGCTGGCGTCGCCCTCGGCTTTGCCGATGCCGCGTGCGTAGTGGTTGCTGAAGGCGGATGCGACCAGCAGGACGAACAGTGGCAGCATCATCCACGGCAGCAGCCCGGCGTGGCTGGTCGTGCCGTCGCCTTCAATCAGCCACCCGAACAGGGTGACGACGGCGATGAAGCCGAGCGAGCCCCAGACCCGGATCAGGCCGTAGCGATGGCTGTCACTGCCGAGATGGGTGAGGGTAATCGATTCGAACTGCGGCATCACCGCGTTGTAGAAGAAGCAGAACACCACCATCGCCGGGTACATCCATGGCTGCGGCAAGGGCAACAGGAAGGCGGCGAAGCTGATCAGGGTCAGGATGCAGCCGATGCGCAGCAGGCGGATCGGCCGTGGCGAGGCTGCCGCCAGCGAGGTCCAGGTGCTGGGCGCGACCACGCGCGTGGCATACCACAGGCCCATCATCACGCTGATCGCGGTCACGCTCATCCCGCGCGCGGTCAGGAACAGGCTCCAGTACGGAGTGAACGCGCCAAGTGCCGCGTAATAGAACAGGTAGAAGCTGGAGAGCCGGGCAACGGGGACAGTCATCGCGGAATGATGAAGCAAAAAGGGGACGGAGGGGATTAAGTCGTTTGTGCCGCAAGCGACTTAATCCCCTCCGTCCCCTTTTTTTTGTGTCATTCGGGGTCGTAGTCGAGGTTGGAGGCGAGCCAGCGCTCGGCCTGGGCGCGGTCCACGCCCTTGCGCCGGGCGTAGTCGCTGACCTGCTCGCGGCTGAGGCGGCCGACCACGAAGTACTGGCTCTGCGGATGGCTGAAGTAGTAGCCCGAAACGGCTGCCGTAGGCAGCATCGCGAAGCTCTCGGTCAGTTCCATGCCGGCGTTGGCTTCGGCCTGCAGCAGGTCGAAAAGGCGCCGTTTCTCGCTGTGCTCCGGGCATGCCGGGTACCCTGGCGCCGGGCGGATGCCACGGTACTGCTCGTCGATCAAGGCTTCATTGTCCAGCGTTTCGGCGCGCTCATGGCCCCAGAATTCGGTACGCACGCGCTGGTGCAGGCGCTCGGCCAGCGCCTCGGCGAAGCGGTCGGCGAGGGCCTTCAGCAGGATCGCGTTGTAGTCGTCATGCTCGGCCTCGAAGCGCGCGACATGCGCGTCGATGCCGATACCGGCGGTGACAGCGAAGGCGCCGATCCAATCCTGCCTGCCGCTGTCGGCCGGGGCGATGAAATCGGCCAGGCAGAAGTCCGGGCGCTCGGCCGGCTTGTCCACCTGCTGGCGCAGGAAGTGCAGCGTGGTCTCGCCCAGCGGGTGCTGCACGCGCACGTCGTCGCCGATGCTGTTGGCCGGCCACAGGCCGAACACGGCCTTGGCGGTCAGCCATTTCTCGCTGACGATGCGCTCGAGCATCGCGCGGGCGTCCTTGTACAGATCGCTGGCCTGGGTACCGACGATCTCGTCGGTGAGGATGGCCGGGAACTTGCCGGCCAGCTCCCAGGCCTGGAAGAACGGCGTCCAGTCGATGTAGTCGACCAGTTCGGCCAGCGGGTAGTCGTCGAATATGTGCAGGCCGGGCTGGTCCGGTGCCGGTGGTGTGTAGCTGTCCCAGCCGCCCTGGAATTTCTGCCCGCGCGCGTGTTCCAGCGAAACCAGGCGTTTGGCATCGCCACGGTTGCGATGCCGCGCGCGGATCTCGGCATAGTCGGCCTCGTTGGCGGCGACGAAGGCCTCGCGCAGGTCACGCGAGATCAGCGACTGGGCTACGCCGACCGCGCGCGAGGCGTCCTTCACCCACACCGTAGGCGCTTTGTAGTGCGGGTCGATCTTCAGCGCGGTATGCGCGCGCGAGGTGGTGGCGCCGCCGATCAGCAGCGGCAGGTTGAAACCCTGGCGCTCCATCTCGCGGGCGACGTGGCTCATCTCCTCCAGCGAGGGAGTGATCAGCCCGGACAGGCCGATCAGGTCGGCGTTGTGCTCGCGCGCGGCATCGAGAATCTTCTGCGCCGGCACCATCACGCCAAGGTCGACCACCTCGAAGTTGTTGCAGGCCAGGACCACGCCGACGATGTTCTTGCCGATGTCATGCACATCACCCTTCACCGTGGCCATGATGATCTTGCCGTTGCTCTTGGCGGTGTCGCCACTGCGCGCCTTCTCGGCCTCGATGTAGGGCAGCAGATAGGCCACGGCCTTCTTCATCACGCGCGCGGATTTCACCACCTGCGGCAGGAACATCTTGCCGGCGCCGAACAGGTCGCCGACCACGTTCATGCCATCCATCAACGGACCTTCGATCACGTCCAGCGGGCGGCTGGAGGCCTGCCGGGCCAGCTCGGTGTCTTCCTCGACGAAGGCATCCAGGCCATGCACCAGCGCATGCGCCAGGCGCTGCGCCACCGGCTTGCCGCGCCAGGCCAGGTCTTCGGTCTTCGCCGCGCCCTTCTTGCCCTTGTAGCGCTCGGCGATCTCCAGCAGGCGCTCGGTGGCATCACTGCGGCGGTTGAGGATCACATCCTCCACGCGCTCGCGCAGCTCCGGTTCCAGTTCGTCGTAGATCGGCATCGCGCCGGCGTTGACGATGCCCATGTCCATGCCGGCGGCAATGGCGTGGTACAGGAACACCGAGTGGATGGCCTGGCGAACCGTTTCATTGCCACGGAACGAGAACGAGACGTTGGAAACACCACCGGACACATGGCAGTGCGGCAGCGTCTGCTTGATGATGCGGGTGGCTTCGATGAAGTCCACTGCATAGTTGTCGTGCTCTTCGATGCCGGTGGCGACGGCGAAGATGTTCGGGTCGAAGATGATGTCCTGCGGTGGGAAGCCGATCTCGTCAACCAGGATGCGGTAGGCGCGGGTGCAGATCTCGACCTTGCGTGCACAGGTATCGGCCTGGCCGCTTTCGTCGAAAGCCATCACCACCGCTGCGGCACCGTAGCGCAGCACCTTGCGTGCGTGCTCGCGGAACAGCGCCTCGCCTTCCTTCAGCGAGATCGAATTGACCACGCTCTTGCCCTGCAGGCACTTCAGGCCGGCCTCGATCACGCTCCACTTGGAGGAGTCGACCATCACCGGAATACGGGCGATGTCCGGCTCGGACATGATCAGGTTGAGGTAGCGGGTCATCGCCGCTTCCGAATCAATCAGGCCCTCGTCCATGTTGACGTCGAGGATCTGCGCGCCGCTGGCCACCTGCTGGCGGGCCACGTCCACCGCTTCTTCGTAGCGGCCTTCCTTGATGAGCTTGCGGAACTGCGCGCTGCCGGTCACGTTGGTGCGTTCGCCGACGTTGATGAACAACAGGTCCGGGGTGATGACCAGCGGTTCCAGGCCGGACAGGCGGGTAGGGCGGACAGGCGTCATGGCAGGCGTCGGCTCAGCAGCAATAGGGCGGGAAGTGCGGAACGGTGGCGGCGACATTCATGCAGCCTGCTCCTGGACACGGGGCAGGGCGCGCGGCGGCAGCCCGGCTACGGCCTCGGCGATTGCGCGGATATGGTCAGGGGTGGAGCCGCAGCAGCCACCGACCAGGTTCAACAGGCCATCCTCGGCGAAACCGCGCAGTGTACTGGCCATGTCCTCGGGCGTCTCGTCGTACTCGCCGAAGGCATTGGGCAGGCCTGCGTTGGGGTGCGCGCTGACGTAGCAGTCGGCGACCTGCGAAAGGGTTTCCACGTGCGGGCGCATCGCATCGGCACCCAGCGCGCAGTTCAGGCCGATCGACAATGGACGCGCATGCGCGAGCGACGCGTGGAAGGCCTCGGCGGTCTGCCCGGACAGGGTGCGTCCCGATGCATCGGTGATGGTGCCGGAGATCATCACCGGCAACCGTGCGCCACGCGCATCGAAGGCTTCTTCCAGTGCATACAACGCGGCTTTCGCGTTGAGGGTGTCGAAGATGGTCTCGACCATGAGGGTGTCGGCCCCACCGTCGATCAGGCCTTCGATGGCTTCGCGATAGGTGTCGCGAAGTTCGTCGAAGCTGGTGTTGCGGAAGCCCGGATCGTTGACATCGGGGCTGATCGAGGCGGTGCGGCTGGTCGGGCCGATCACCCCGATCACGAAGCGCGGCTTGCCCGGCGTGGTTGCGGCCACGGCGTCGCAGCAGGTACGGGCGACCGCAGCACCGGCCTTGTTCAACTCGTACACCAGGTGCTCGAGGTGGTAGTCGGCCTGGCTGACCGACGTGGCGTTGAAGGTGTTGGTTTCGACCAGATCCGCACCGGCGTCCAGGTAGGCGGTGTGGATGTCGGCGATGACCTGCGGTCGGGTCAGCAGCAGTAGATCGTTGTTGCCCTTCAGGTCATGGCCTTCCTGCACGGCGTGGTCGCAAGCGGGGCCATGCACATGATCGTAGCCACCGGCGAAGCGCTCGCCACGGTAGTCGTCTTCCTGCAGGCCATGGCGCTGGATCATGGTGCCCATTGCGCCGTCGATGATCAGGATCCGCTCACGCAGGGCGTCGAGCAGGGCGTTGGCACGATCAGGATGCAGCCAGGGCAGGGCGGACATGGCGGTCTCGGCGTCAGGGCTTGTTGGCGATCAGTGAAATCACTTCAAAATGCGGCGGGCGCTTCTCGCGGGTAACCGTCTCCAGGCTGGATACCTGCAGGCCGGCCTTGTCGACGAATCTGCGCAGTTCCTTGTCGCTGAAGCCGAGGTTGACGTGGCCGTAGGCCTCCACCGCCGCCTTGTGCTCGTGGCGGGCCAGGCTGCACAGCAGCAGGCGGCCGCCAGGGCGCAGCACGCGCGCGGCTTCGGTGACCGCCTGCGCCGGTTTGCTGGCGTAGGTCAGCGCGTGCATCAGCACCACCAGGTCGAAGCTGCCGTCCTTGAAGGGCAGGGCATGCATGTCGCCCTCGCGCACTTCCACGTTGGGCAGGCGGCGCAGGCGTTCGCTGGCGGCAGCAACCACGCGCGCGCTGGTATCGATGCAGATGTAGCGCTTGGCATGCGGGGCGACCAGTTCGGCCAGCACGCCGTCGCCGGAGGCGATGTCGAGCACGTCGCCGGTCTCAAGCAGCGGCAACGCGGTACGCGCGAGGGCTTCCCAGGTGCGGCCCGGGGAGTAGTGGCGCTCCATGTCGCCGGCCACGCTGTCGGCCCAGTTCTGGTCGGCGGCACGGTGGGCCAGCACGGCGGCAACCCGTTCAGCGTCCTGCCGCAGCAGCGGGTCGTCGCTTCCGTTGCTCAAGGCATGCCACAATGCGCGCTGCGCCGGGTCCAGCTGGGCCTCGTCGAAGCGGTAATAGGCCGACACGCCGGCACGGCGGTCACGGACCAGGCCGGCTTCCTTCAGGCGCGCCAGGTGGGTGGACACGCGTGGCTGCGCCAGGCGGGTGATCGCCGACAGTTCGGCCACGGTCAGCTCTTCCTGCTCCAGCAGCGCCAGCAGGCGCACGCGGGTCGCATCGGCGAACACCTTGAGGCGGGTCGACCAATCTTCCAGATCCATAAATATCTACCTATCGCGATATAGAGATATATTCGCCGAGAAGGCCTTCCGCGGTCAAGTCGCTGGCGTACGGAAACTGGCGGGCCCCGGTACAATCGAGGCACCTGGGCGCGCGGTGCGCGGCCCATAACTTCATGTACCCGGGAGGGTGTTGTGGATTTCAGCTTTACTGAAGAGCAGTTGATGCTGCAGGACGTGGCGCGGCGCATCGCGCAGGAGAAGATCGGCCCGAGCGCGGAGCACCATGACCGCACCGGCGAGTTCCCGCTGGACAACATCCGCCTGCTGGGCGAGAACGGCCTGATGGGCATCGAAGTGCCGACCGAATACGGTGGCGCGGGCATGGACCCGGTGGCGTACGTGCTGGCGATGGTGGAGGTCGCCGCCGCCGACGCTGCCCACTCGACCATCATGTCGGTCAACAACTCGCTGTTCTGCAACGGCATCCTCACCCACGGTACCGAGGAACAGAAGCAGAAGTATGTGCGCGCCATCGCCGAAGGCGAGGCCATCGGCGCGTTCGCGCTGACCGAGCCGCAGTCCGGTTCGGACGCCACCGCCATGCGCTGCCGTGCAGTGAAGCAGGCCGATGGCACCTTCGTCATCAACGGCAAGAAGAGCTGGATCACCTCCGGCCCGGTGGCCAAGTACATCGTGCTGTTCGCGATGAGCGAGCCGGACAAGGGCGCGCGCGGCATTACCGCATTCCTGATCGATACCGACAAGGCGGGCTTCGGCCGTGGCAAGACCGAACCGAAACTGGGCATTCGTGCCTCGGCCACCTGCGAGATCGAGTTCAACGATTACGTGGCACAGGCTGAGGATGTGCTGGGCCAGGAAGGCGAAGGCTTCAAGATCGCCATGAGTGTGCTCGATGCCGGTCGCATCGGCATCGCCTCGCAGGCCATCGGCATCGCCCGGGCCGCGTATGAAGCGACCCTGGAATACGTGAAGGAGCGCAAGGCCTTCGGCGCGGCCATCGGCACCTTCCAGATGACCCAGGCCAAGATCGCCGACATGAAGTGCAAGCTGGACGCAGCGCTGCTGCTGACCCTGCGCGCTGCGTGGGTGAAGGGCCAGGGCAAGCGCTTCAGCACCGAAGCGGCAGTGGCCAAGCTGACGGCCTCGGAAGCGGCGATGTGGATCACCCACCAGGCCGTGCAGATCCACGGCGGCATGGGGTACTCGAAGGAAATGCCGCTGGAGCGCTACTTCCGTGATGCCAAGATCACCGAGATCTACGAGGGCACCTCGGAGATCCAGCGCCTGGTGATCGCCCGCAACGAGACCGGGCTGCGCTGAGTTCGACCGGCCGCGCCGCTGCAACGGCGGCGCGGCCAGTAGATCCACGCCATGCGTGGATACACGGTCTTCTTGGCCGAGCGATACCCGATCTGGTCCAATGCAAGCCGGTTTTTACGCGGTCTGCAAAGATGATCTATCGAGGTTGGGGATTCATGACGCTGGTGACGCCGATTGCAGCCATCCTGCTGCTGGCGTACTTCTTTCCGCATGAAGGCTCCAGGGGCAACACGCCGCTGCCCCAGGTTCTGTTGGGTGCAGGCATCGGCGCAGCGGTGAACGTATTGCTGGGTTTGTGGCTCAACCGTGCGCCCCGGCAGAAGGGTATGGCTGCACCCCATCATTTCTTCTTTGTGCCGATGCAATGGGCTGCATTGGCTCTCGTGGTGGTATGCGTGGTGGTTGCGCTGCTGCGCTGAGACGCCGGCTTGGCATGCGCCAACCTTGGTTGGCATGGATCCAGCGGCGCCAACCAAGGTTGGCGACTACCGGCTTCATGGCACGAATGAAAAGGCCCCGGATCGCTCCGGGGCCTTTTCATTTCAGCTCACCACCGGATCAACGATCCGGACGGTGGGCGGTTTCCGCATCGCGCTGGCGTTCCATGAACTCCTTGGACGGTTCATCCAGCTTGTCACCCAGCATGCGCCGCACGACCACGAAGAACACCGGGATCATCAGGAGGCCGAGCAGGGTGGCGAACAGCATGCCACCGATCACGCCGGTACCGATGGCGTGGCGGGAGTTGGCGCCAGCGCCGGTGGAGATCGCCATCGGGATCACGCCCATGATGAACGCGAACGAGGTCATCAGGATCGGGCGGAAGCGCAGGCGGGCCGCTTCGATGGTGGCATCGCGCAGGTTCTTGCCTGCTGCGCGCTGCTCCACCGCGAACTCCACGATCAGGATCGCGTTCTTCGCCGCCAGGCCGATCACGGTGATCAGGCCGATCTTGAAGAACAGATCGTTGGGCAGGCCGCGCAGCATCGACAGGCCGAGTGCACCGAGCACGCCCAGCGGCACGACCAGCAGCACCGCCACCGGGATCGACCAGCTTTCGTACAGGGCCGCCAGGCACAGGAACACCACCACGATGGACAGCACCAGCAGCAGCGTCGCGGCGTTGCCGGCCAGGATTTCCTGGTAGGACATGCCCGACCAGTCGTAGCCGAAGCCGGCCGGCAGGTCGTCGTTGACGATGCTCTCCATGGTCTGCATTGCTTCACCCGAGCTGGTGCCCGGGGCCTGCGAGCCGACGATGTTGATCGCCGAGTAGCCGTTGTAGCGGCTCAGCGACGGCGGTGCCGACACCCATTCGGACTTGACCACCGTGTTGAGCGGGATCATCGCGTTGGTGCCGTCGGCATTCGTGGTCAGGCTGGACGGGCTGTAGAAGCTCTTCAGCGACTCCTGGCCGGTGCGATACGGGCCATCGGCCTGCATGGTCACGCGCTTGATGCGGCCTTCGTAGAAGAAGTCATTGACGTACACCGGGGCCAGCATCAGCTGGATGGTGCTGTACACGTCCGACACCGACATGCCCATCGACTGCGCCTGCACGCGGTCCACGTGCAGCTGCAGCTGCGGGGCGTTTTCCAGTCCGTTCGGGCGCACGCCGACCAGTGCCTCGGGCTTCTGCGCGGCGTTGCCGAGCAGGATGTTGCGCGCCTGGGTCAGCTGCTCGTAGCCGGCACCGCTGCGGTCCTGCAGCCACATGTCGAAGCCGCCGAACTGGCCGAGGCCCTGCACGGTGGGCAGGTTGACCACGAAGATCTGTGCTTCCTTGATGCCGTAGAACGCGCCGTTCATGTTCTGGATGAACTCGGGCGCGGTGAACTTGCGTTCCTCCCACGGCTTCAGGCGGATGAAGCCCATGCCCACGTTCTCGCCGGAACCGACGAAGCTGAAGCCGGCCACCTGCAGCATGCCTTCATAGCCATCCTGCTTTTCCAGGATGCCACGCATCTGCGCGAACACTTCGTTGGTCTGGCCCTTGGTGGAGCCCGGCGGCAGCTGTACGATCGCCAGCGCGTAGCCCTGGTCTTCTTCCGGCAGGAAGCTGCCCGGCATGCGGGTGAACAGGAAGCCGCACAGTGCGGTCAGCACCACGAACAGGATCATCCAGCGCGGCGCATGGCGCACCGCCGAGGTGATGTGGCCCACATAGGTGTGGCTGATCTTGTCGTAGTACTTGTTGAAGGTGCGGTAGACGATGTTCGGGTTGTCGTTGTGCGTCGGCTTGAGGAAGGTCGCGCACAGCGCCGGGGTGAAGCCCAGTGCCAGGAACGCCGAGAACGCCATCGAGATGGCGATGGTCAGCGCGAACTGCTTGTAGATCTCACCGGCGGCACCACCCTGCAGGGCGGACGGGATGAACACCGCGGCCAGCACGACGGTGATCGCCACCACCGCGCCGGTGATCTGGGTCATCGCCTTCTGCGTGGCCGGCTTCGGCGCCAGGCCTTCCTCGGTCATGATGCGTTCGACGTTCTCGATCACCACGATCGCGTCATCGACCACGATGCCGATCGCCAGCACCATCGCGAACAGGGTCAGCTGGTTGATCGTGAAGCCGATCATCCACATGCCCAGGAAGGTGCCGAGCAGGGCCACCGGGATGACCAGGGTCGGGATCAGCGTGGCGCGGAAGTTCTGCAGGAAGATCAGCATCACCAGGAACACCAGGAACACTGCTTCGAACAGTGTCTTGACCACTTCCTGGATGGAGATCTTGACGAAGGTGGTGCTGTCGTACGGCGAGAACCAGGTCACGCCGGACGGGAAGCTGGGCTGCAGCTCATCCATCTTGGCGCGTACCGCATCGGCCACGTTCAGGGCGTTGGCGCCCGGCAGCAGCTGGATGGCGAAGGCGCCGGTCGGCTTGCCGTTGTACTGGGTGTCGAAGCCGTAGTTGTTGGCACCGAAGGCAACGCGGGCGATGTCCTTCAGCAGCACGCGCGAGCCGTCAGCATTGGCGCGCAGGATGATGTTCTCGAACTCCTGCGGCGAGCTGAAGCGGCCTTCGGCCGAGACCGTGGCGGTGAAGTGCTGGCCTTCCGGCGACGGGTCCGAACCCAGCGCACCGGCAGCGAACTGCACGTTCTGCGCACGCACCGCGGCCAGCACCTGGCTGGCCGACAGGCCGTAGCCCTGCATCTTCTCCGGGTTCAGCCAGATGTTCATGGCGTACTCGGAACCGAACTGCTGGGTGCTGCCGACGCCGGGGATACGCGAGACCTGGTCGAGCACGCGCGAACCGACGATGTCGTTCAGGGCGTCACGGTTGATGGCCGGCGTATCGGACTGCAGCGCGATCACCATCAGGAAGCCGGCGTTGGCCTTGGCCACCACCACGCCCTGCTGGGTTACTTCCGAAGGCAGTCGTGGCGTGGCCAGCGAGACCTTGTTCTGCACCTGCACCTGGGCGATGTCCGGATCGGTACCGGTCTCGAAGGTCAGGGTGATCTGCGCACGGCCGTTGGAGGCCGACGAGGAGCTGAAGTACAGCAGGTGATCGATACCGGTCAGCTGCTGCTCGATCACCTGGGTGACCGATTTCTCGGTGGTGTCCGCACTGGCGCCCGGGTAGGTCGCCGAGACGGTGACCTGCGGCGGGGCGATGTTGGGATAGGACTCCACGCCCAGGTTGAGGATCGCGATCACGCCGCTGAGCGAGATCAGGATCGCAACCACCCAGGCGAAGACTGGATGTTCGATGAAAAATTTAGGCATGACGGAAGGTTCCCGTTACTGCTTGTTCGAATCGGTGGCGGCCGGCTTGGCCGCATCGGCCTGCTCGGGCTTGGCCGCGTCGGCCGGTGCCTTGCCTGCGGCCGGTGCTGCGCCCGCCGGAGCGGCGCCGCCTGCGGCAGGCTTGCCGTTGGCGTCCTGCCCCGGAGTCCACGGCTTGGCCACTGCCGGTGCACCTTCCTTGACCTTCTGCACGCCGGCCACGATCACCTTGTCACCGGCAGCCAGGCCGTCGCTGACCAGCCAGTTGCCGTTCTGCGCGCCATCGGTCTTCACGTTCTTGCGCACGACCTTGCCGTCGGCGCCGACCACCATCACGTAGCCGCCGGTGGTGTCGCGCAGCAGCGCCTGCTGCGGCACCAGGTAGGCGTTGTTGCGCTCGCCGAGGTTGGCCTGGAAGCTGACGAAGGCGCCGGGCAGCAGGATGTGCTGCGGGTTCGGCAGCAGCGCACGCAGCGACACCGCGCCGGTGGCCGGGTCGACCGTGGTCGAGGAGAAGTCCAGCGTGCCCGGCTCGCTGTACGTGGTGCCGTCGGCCAGCTTGACGTTGACCGTGGCCTTGCCGTCGCCGGACAGCGCCAGCGCGCCCTTGGCCTGCTGCGCGCGCAGCTGGGTCAGCTCGTCCACGCTCAGCGAGAAGTTGACGTACAGCGGGTCGAGCTGGTCAACGGTGGTCAGCAGGGTCACATCGCCCTGGCCGACCAGCGCACCTTCGGTGACCTGCTGCTTGTTGGCCACGCCGCTGATCGGTGCGGTCACTTCGGTATAGCCCAGGTTGATGCGCGAGGAGGTCACCGATGCTTCGGCCTGCTTGACCGCGGCCAGCGCGGTGCGCTCGGCCGATTCGGCATTGTCCAGGTCGGCCTTGGAGACGAACTGCTGCGGGGCCAGCGAACGTGCGCGGTCGGCGGCGACCTTGGCATTGGCGTAGGTCGCGCGGGCCGAGGCCAGCTGTGCCTCGGAGGCGTTGAGCGAGGCACGCAGCGGCGCCGGGTCGATCAGGAACAGAGTCTGGCCCTGCTTGACCTGCGAGCCTTCCTGGTAGACGCGCTTGAGCAGCACGCCGGGTACGCGTGCGCGGACGTCGGCGCTGCGGAACGGCGACAGGCGGCCGACCAGCTCGCGCTGCAGCGGCAGGGTCTGCGGCTTGGCGTCGATGACGCCCACCTCCGGCGGCGGGGGCATCTGCTGTTCCGGCTTCTTGCAGGCAGCCAGAGCGACAGCAACGGCGCACGTCAAGGCAAGGGTGCGGAGTGGGGCGGTCATCAGGAGGAACTCCGGGGTTGGTTTGTAGACGGGGCCGGCGACGGCTGTGGCGCGAACGCGCGCAGGAAGCTGTCGACGGAGAACTCTGCCCAACGCCGACGCAGCAGCGCGTCATCACGATGGGGGGTATGGAAGCGCTGTTTGTCGAAATCCTGACCGGCGATCATGCTCAGCAGCAGTTCGGCCATGAAGTGCGGGTCGTCATGCCGGAGCTGGCCTTGCATGCAAACGGTTTCAATCCATTCAGCAAGATGAAGCGTCAACGCGCCGGCACCATGCCGGTACAGCGTACGCGCCTCTTCGGGAAACTGTGACGCATCGGCGGCGATCAGCCGACAGGCCTGTCCTACGTGCGGTTGGTTGAAATGCTCCAGGAAGTCGGTGGCGAACTGGAGCAGGCTGGCACGCAGGTCGTCACTGCGGAGTGCACGAACCATGGCCCCGGTGGCGTGGCCGACATGGCGCTGCATCACCCGGCGCAGCAGTTCCTGCTTGCTGCCATAGCGCGAGTACAGGGTCTGCTTGGAACAGCCGGCATGCTGGGCCACCGCGTCCATGCTCATCTGCATGCCCTGCTGGGCCAACAACTCGCGCACGGCATCGAACACGCGCTCATCGCGTGCGTCGAGGGCGACGGGGAGGTAGGCCGGGTTCACGCGGTGGACTATACCGTCCAGTTCAGGATTGTGGAATCGAATCGGCGTCGCCGCGTGTGTCTTCCGGTAACACGCTTTGCCGATCCTGTCGGCAGTGCTGAAGTGGGTGCCAGGACCATACCGGTGCGAACTGAATAGGCGTCTAAACCGCAGCAAACCCGAATCTACTTATTCCGTCCTGCAGCAAGGCCTTTTCGTGCGGTAGGGCTACAATTTCATTTTCCCAACTGAGCAAGCGCATCGCTCTGCCATGAAACCGCAAAAAACCGCAGCCAAGACCGTGAAAAACAAGACCAAACCAGCAGAGTCGGAGGTCGCAGTGACCGCTGGTTTCTCCCTGGAGCCGGTGTACACGGCATTGCGCAAGCGTTACCCCGCGGCCGCACAGGCCGAAGCGGTGGCCTTCGCCACTGACTTCTACAAGCGCATGGAGTCGGACGAGTTCCCGCACCACAGCGCTGAAGAGTGGGCCGCTCTCGCGGCTGAGACGCTGGAATTCGCCCGTGCCCGCAAGGCCGGCAAGGCCAACGTCCGCGTGTTCAATCCGACCGCGAAGGCCAATGGTTGGGAATCGCCGCACACCGTGCTGCAGATCGTCAACGACGACATGCCGTTCCTGGTCGACACCGTCACCATGTCGCTGGCCGAACAGGGCGTGGGCGTCCACGTGCTGGGCCACCCGGTGCTGCGCTTCACCCGCGACAAGGCCGGCAAGCTGGTCAAGGTCGGCGAGGGGGATGCCGAGTCGGTGATGCTGCTGGAAATCGACCGCCAGCCGGCCGAAGCCATGGCCGCCATCGAGCAGGCCATCAACAAGGCGCTGGACGAAGTGCGTGCGATCGTGCGCGACTGGCAGCCGATGAAGGACAAGGCACTGGCGCTGGCCGACGACCTGGGCAGCCGCCAGCTGCCGGTCGATGCCGCCTCGCGCAAGGAAGCACAGGAATTCCTGCGCTGGGCCGCCGACAACCACTTCACCTTCTTCGGCTACCGCGAGTACCGCGTCGAGAAGCAGGGCAAGGAAGACGTGCTGGCGCCGCTGAACGACACCGGCCTGGGCCTGATGCGCGGCAAGGACAAGTCCGCCGCCCGTCCGGTCAAGACCCTGGCCGCGCAGGGCCTGAACGCCACGTCCGGGCTGAAGGACGCACTGATCCTGACCAAGACCAATGCCCGTTCGCGCGTGCACCGCGCCGGCTACATGGACTACATCGGCGTGCTGGAATTCGACGCCAAGGGCAAGATCATCGGCGAGCAGCGCTTCCTTGGCCTGTTCACCTCCAGCGCCTACAACCGTCGCCCGTGGGAAATCCCGCTGGTGCGCCAGCGCCACGAGCACGTGATGAAGCAGTCGGGCCTGGCCCCGGCCAGCCACAGCGGCAAGGCCCTGCGCCACATCCTGGAAACCCTGCCGCGCGAAGAACTGTTCCAGTCCAGCGAGGACGAACTGTTCCGCACCGCCATGGGCGTGCTGGGCCTGCAGGAGCGCGTGCGCAGCCGCCTGTTCCTGCGCCGTGACAAGTACAGCCGTTTCATCTCCGCGCTGGTCTACCTGCCGCGCGAGCGCTTCAACACCGACGTGCGCCTGCGCATCGAAGCGATGCTGAAGGAAGCGCTGCATGGCGAATACGTGGACAGCTCGGTGGTGCTGGGCGAATCGCCGCTGGCCCAGGTGCACCTGATCGTGCGCCCGAAGCCGGGTGAAATGCTCGACGTCGATACCGCCGAACTGGAACAGAAGCTGGCCCAGGTGCTGCGCAACTGGCAGGACGACCTGCGCGAAGCGCTGGTCACCCGCCACGGCGAGACCGAAGGCCTGCGCATCGCCGCCCGTATCGGCAAGGCACTGCCGGCCGGCTACATCGAAGACAACAGCACCGCGGTTGCCGCCAACGATGTCAGCCAGCTCGATGCCCTGACCGGCCCGGACGACCTGCGCCTGAGCCTGCAGGCCGTGCCGCGCGAAAGCGGCGATGGCCTGCGCCTGAAGCTGTATCGCCAGCTGGACGACATTCCGCTGTCGGACGCGCTGCCGATGATGGAAAACATGGGCCTGCGCGTGATCGCCGAGCGTCCGTACCGCCTGTCGGTCGACAACGCGCCGGTGTACGTGCAGGACTTCGAGGTCGAGTCGACCGCCGGCGCGATCGATGCCGCCAGCGTCGATGAAGCCTTCGGCGAGACCTTCGCCCGCGTCTGGCACGGCGATGCCGAGAACGACGGCTTCAACCGCCTGGTGCTGGCCGCTGGCCTGCACTGGCGCCAGGTCGCCATGCTGCGTGGCTACTGCAAGTACCTGCTGCAGACCGGCGTGCCGTTCTCGCAGGCCTACGTGGAAGGCACCTTCGCGCGCTACCCGCTGCTGGCCCGCCTGCTGGTCGAGCTGTTCGAAGCCCGCTTCGATCCGGCCACCGGCCACGAAGGCAAGGACGACATCGCTGCCGGCCAGGCCCAGCTGAAGGCGCACTTCGACGTGCTGGCCGCTGGCGACGACGCCACCCTGAAGGTGCTCAAGATCGTGGTCGACGCCCGCAAGGGTGACCGCGACGCGCAGATGCAGGCCGCGCGCGATGCGCTGCTGAAGCTGATGGACCGCGTGTCCAGCCTGGACGAGGACCGCATCCTGCGCTCGTTCATGGGCGTGATCGACGCGACCCTGCGTACCAGCTACTACCAGACCGATGCCAACGGCCAGCACGGCCATGTCATCAGCTTCAAGTTCGATTCGGCGCTGGTGCCGGACCTGCCGAAGCCGCGCCCGTACCGCGAAATCTTCGTCTACGGCCCGCGCGTGGAAGGTACCCACCTGCGCTTCGGCGCAGTCGCCCGTGGTGGCCTGCGCTGGTCGGACCGTCGTGAAGACTTCCGTACCGAAGTGCTGGGCCTGGTCAAGGCGCAGATGGTCAAGAACACCGTCATCGTGCCGGTCGGCGCGAAGGGCGGCTTCTTCGCCAAGACCCCGCCGGTGAACGGCGACCGTGATGCGATCTTCGCCAACGGCGTGGCCTGCTACAAGCTGTTCATCCAGGGCCTGCTGGACATCACCGACAACATCGTCAACAACAAGATCGTGCCGCCGGTGGATGTCGTGCGTCACGACATGGACGATCCGTACCTGGTGGTGGCCGCCGACAAGGGCACCGCGACCTTCTCCGACATCGCCAACGGCCTGGCCATCGCGCACGGCTTCTGGATGGGCGATGCATTCGCCTCCGGTGGTTCGGTGGGTTACGACCACAAGGGCATGGGCATCACCGCACGCGGTGCGTGGGAGTCGGTCAAGCGCCACTTCCGTGCGCTGGGCCGTGACAGCCAGAGCCAGGACTTCACCGCGGTAGGCGTCGGCGACATGTCCGGCGACGTGTTCGGCAACGGCATGCTGCTGTCGCGCCACATCCGCCTGGTCGCTGCGTTCGATCATCGCCACATCTTCCTGGACCCGAACCCGGATGCAGCCACCACGTTCGTCGAACGTGAGCGCCTGTTCACCGTGCCGCGTTCGAGCTGGGCGGACTACGATGCCAAGCTGATCAGCAAGGGCGGCGGCGTGTACCCGCGCAGCCTGAAGTCGATCGAGATCACCCCGCAGGTGCGTGAAGTGCTGGGCCTGGACGAGAACGTCAAGGCGCTGTCGCCGAACGACCTGATGAGCGCGATCCTGAAGGCACCGGTCGACCTGCTGTGGAACGGCGGCATCGGTACCTACGTCAAGGCCGCCAGCGAGCAGCACAGCGATGTCGGCGACCGCGCCAACAACGCCCTGCGCGTGAACGGTGGCGAGCTGCGCTGCAAGGTGGTGGGCGAGGGCGGCAACCTGGGCATGACCCAGCTGGGCCGCATCGAAGCTGCCCAGGCCGGCGTGCTGCTCAACACCGACTTCATCGACAACTCGGCCGGTGTCGACACCTCCGACCATGAAGTCAACATCAAGATCCTGCTCAACGATGTGGTGCGGGCCAAGAAGCTGACCGTCGAGCAGCGCAACAAGCTGCTGGCCTCGATGACCGATGAAGTCGCCGAGCTGGTGCTCAACGACAACTACCGCCAGAACCAGGCGCTGAGCCTGATGGAGCGGATGGCGGTCAAGCGCCTGGGTTCCAAGCAGCACTTCATCCGTACGCTTGAACAGCAGGGCCTGCTCGATCGCCAGATCGAATTCCTGCCGTCCGACGCCGAGCTGTCGCAGCGCAAGGCACGCGGCCAGGGCCTGACCCGTCCGGAACTGTCGGTGCTGCTGTCCTACTCCAAGCTGGTGGCGTTCGCCCAGCTGCTGGATTCGGACATCCCGGAAGATCCGTACCTGTCCAAGGAACTGCAGCGCTACTTCCCGACCCCGCTGCAGAAGAAGTACGCCGACGCGATGGAGCGTCACCGCCTGAAGCGCGAAATCATCGCCACGGCCGTGACCAACCAGACCATCAACCGCATGGGCGCCACCTTCCTGATGCGCATGCAGGAAGACACCGGCCGCTCGATCGCCGAGGTCGCCAAGGCCTACACCATCAGCCGTGAAACGCTGGATGCACGCGCGCTGTGGGCGCAGATCGATGCCCTCGACGGCAAGGTGCCGGAGTCGGTGCAGATCGACGCACTGGAAGTGATCTGGAAGCTGCAGCGCTCGTTCGTGCGCTGGCTGCTGTCGCGCCCAGGTGCGATGCCGGGCATCACCGAAGCGGTCAACCGCTACCAGGGTCCGTTCAACGACATCCGCGTTGCGTCGGGTGTGCTGCCGGATTCGCAGCGTCCGACCTACGAAGCGCTGGTGGCCGAGTGGAAGGAAAAGGGCCTGCCGTCCGCCCTGGCGCAGCAGCTGGCCGAACTGCACTTCCTGGAGCCGGCGTTCGACATCATCGAACTGGCCCGTACCCGCAAGCTGAAGCCGGTGGACGTGTCCAAGGTCCACTTCCGCCTGGGCGATGCCCTGCAGCTGCCGTGGCTGTTCGAGCAGGTCGACGCGCTGGAGGTCAATGGCCGTTGGCACGCCGTGGCACGTGGCGTGCTGCGTGACGAACTGGCCGCCAACCACCGCAACCTGGCCGGCCAGGTGCTGGGCACCAAGGGTGGCAGTGCCGAAGCCAAGGTGGCCGCATGGATGGGCCGCGATGACAACAGCCTGCGCTTCACCCTGGCGATGCTGGCCGAACTGGCCGAGCAGAAGACCCTGGACTACCCGACCGTCTCGGTCGCGGTCCAGCGCCTGGGCCAGCTCGCCGCGCATGGTGCGTAAGCGCATTCGCGCTGACGCCCCACGGTTTGCTCTGTAAACCGTGGGCCCCATGCCAACCATGCTCCCAGACCCCCGCGCCGTTGGCGCGCCCCCCTGACTCAGGGGGGCTCCTGATCTGCAGCAGTTGGAGGAACGGCCCCGCGAAAGCGGGGCCGTTCTGTTTCTGCCTTTGGCCTTTTGCGACCACCTGTCCCGACGCCGGCTGTGAACCTGCCAGGTGGATGACCGGCATATCCGCCGGGACCGTGAGCGCCATGGATGGCGCGATCGAGCCCCCAGGGACGGGTTTACGGCGTGTCCCGGCGGATATGCCGGTCATCCGCCCCGCGCGGTCCAACCCCCGGCGCTCGGTTATGCTCTTCATCAGTTCCCCCCGGATTCACCGATGAGCGACACCCCCCGCATCGCTTTCCTGGCCAGCACCACCGAGCCCGCGCAGATGGCCCGCGCCGCGATGGTCTCGCGCTATGGCGATCATGCGCCGGAGCAGGCCGACGTGCTGTGTCCGCTGGGTGGCGACGGCTTCATGCTGCAGACCCTGCATCGGCATGGTCACCTGGGCAAGCCGGTGTTCGGCATGAAGCTGGGCACCGTTGGTTTCCTGATGAACCAGTACCGCGGCGACGACGACGTGCAGGCCCGCATTGCCCGTGCCGAACCGGCCAACCTGCGCCCGCTGGAAATGGTGGCGCTGACCGAGTCGGGCACCAGCACCGGTTCGCTGGCCTACAACGATGTGTCGCTGCTGCGCCAGACCCGGCAGGCCGCGCATATCGGCATCGACCTCAACGGCCAGGAACGCGTGGCCGAGCTGATCGGTGACGGCGTGCTGGTGGCCACCCCGGCCGGCAGCACCGCCTACAACTATTCCGCGCACGGACCGGTGCTGCCGCTGGGCTCGCATACCATCGCGCTGACGCCGTTGGCCCCGTACCGGCCGCGCCGCTGGCGCGGGGCGATCCTCAAGGCCGACACCGAGGTGCGTTTCCGCGTGCTTGATCCGTACAAGCGCCCGGTCAGCGTCACAGCGGATTCGCACGAGACCCGCGACGTGGTCGAGGTGACCATCCGCGAGTCGAAGGACCGCCGCGTGACCCTGCTGTTCGACCCGGAGCACAACCTGGAAGACCGGATCCTGAGCGAACAGTTCGTTTTTTGACGACAATAGGCGGCCGGCCCCGCCGACCGCTTGAAGGACCCCCACCGATGGGCGACAACTCCCCCCGTTTGCTGACCGTCGCGGTGACCTCGCGCGCCCTGTTCGACCTCGAGGAAAGCCACGCGCTGTTCGAGAGCGATGGCGTGGCGGCCTATGCCGAATTCCAGCGCCAGCACGAGGACGATATCCTCGGCCCCGGCGTGGCCTTCCCGGTGGTGCGCAAGTTGCTGGCGCTGAACCAGGGCGCCAGCCCGGAGAACCCGCGGGTCGAGGTGATCCTGCTGTCGCGCAATTCGGCCGATACCGGCCTGCGCATCTTCAATTCGATCCAGCACTACGGCCTGGGCATCATCCGCGCGACGTTCACCGCCGGCGAGCCGACCTGGCCGTACGTGAAGCCGTTCGGCACCGACCTGTTCCTGTCGGCCAACCCGGAATCGGTGCGCAGCGCGCTGCGCCATGGCATTGCGGCGGCGACCATCCTGCCCAAGCCGCCGGGCGAAACCGCCGCCGCGGCGGCCGATCAGATCGATACCGGTCGCCCGGCCGGTCAGCTGCGCATCGCCTTCGACGGTGACGCCGTGATCTTCGGTGACGAGAGTGAGCGCATTTCGCGCGAGCAGGGCGTGGAAGCCTTTGGCCGCCACGAGCGCGAGCGGGCCCGCGAGCCGCTCAGCGGCGGGCCGTTCCGTGGCTTCCTGTCGGCGTTGCACACGCTGCAGGAAGTGTTCCCGGCCGGCGACAGTGCGCCGATCCGTACCGCGCTGGTCACCGCGCGATCGGCACCGGCGCATGAGCGGGTGATCCGCACCCTGCGCGAGTGGGGCGTGCGCCTGGACGAGGCGCTGTTCCTCGGCGGCCGCCACAAGGGGCCGTTCCTGCAGGCGTTCGGTGCCGACATCTTCTTCGATGATTCGCAGCACAACATCGACAGCGCCCGCGAGCATGTGGCCGCCGGCCACGTACCGCATGGTGTCGCCAACGAGGGGTAGGGTCTGGTAGTTGCCAACCTGGGTTGGCGCCGTCCTGGATCCATGCCCACCAAGGTGGGCATCTACCAGAGCGCCATGCCCCGGTAGTCGCCAACCTTGGTTGGCGCGCATCCGTGCCCACCAAGGTGGGCACCTACCGAAAGCAGCGCCATCGAAGGGCATGACCCGTCACGGGCTGCCGGACATCCCCAGCTGCAGGTCCACCACCTTCCAGCGCAGGCCCTGCGGTTCCAGCACCACCTTTAAGGGGGGCTGGCCGGGGCCGCGATCGACGTCGATCACGAAGCGGTCCAGCGCTTCGAAATGATGTTCGGCGTGCTTCAGCGGCCGCGCGGGTTCGGTCGGGCCGAAGGCATCGCCGCCCTGCAGTTCATTGCGGCCACGCTTCCACAGCACGTGGCCCTGCAGCATCGCGCCGATCCCGGTCGGGGTCACCATGGTGTCCACCGCGGCACCACCAAGCTGGTCGCCCAGCCCGTACAGCAGGGCACCGAACGGGCTGGCCGCCACATCCGGGCCGGCCTGGCGCACCAGATAGTCATTGAGCTGCGCGCGCAGGCTGCTGCGCACGCGCGGGAAATCGACGTAACGCTCCAGGCGCGCGGTGTCGCGCTGTTCGATGGCCTTGGACAGGCCATTGACGGTCATGTACGGGCCGCCGAACCACCAGGCGGCCAAGGCCAGGACCAGCAGCACAACGAGTGCGGTGAGTTTCTTCATGCCGCCCAGACTGCCGCAACCGCAGCAGCATGGGGTGAAGACTCAATGACTGGGTGATCCGCCGCCATCACCGAAGGCGCTCACCAGCTGTTGGCGTTCGGCTGCGGTCAGTGCCTCAAGCCGCGTCGCCAGAACTTCGTCCAGGCTGCCGGTGCGGGTGGTGCCCAAGATGCCACTGGCTACGCCGGGATGGCCGAGCGCGTAGGCAAACGCGGTCTGGGCCGGGCGCTGGCTGCGGATGGCGGCGAGTGCCTTCCGCATATTGCGTGCGCTGCGCATCAGTTGACGGCTGCTCGGCTTGAGCCAGGCCCTGGCCAGGTACCAGGCATCCGCCGGTCGTGGCAGGCGCGGGCGTGGTGGCAGCAGATGGCCCTGCGCCAGCACGGTGCCGGCCAGCACGCCGATGCCCACCGCATGCAACTGGTCGATGAGGGGTTCACGGTCCTGCTGCAGGGCGTTGTAGTCCAGAAGCACCACGTCGAACAGCATGGGATGGTCGATCATCCAGCGCAGGGTCGATGCCGTGTGCGTATTGATGCCGGTGTGCCGGATCAGCCCGCGTTCGCGCAGGCGTTGCAGTGCGGCCAGCAGGTCATCGTTGATGTCGTGCTGGCTGGCACCGTGCAGCTGGTAGATATCCAGGTAATCCAGGCCGAGGTTGCGCAGCGAGGCCTCGCAGCTGGCGGTGATGGCTGCCGGCGAGAAATTGCGTTGCTCGGCGCCGCTGACGCCGGCCTGGCCGGTCAGTGTGCCGCCCTTGCTGGAAATCACCAGCGACTCGCGCGGGTATCGCTTCAGCAACGGGCGCAGGATGCGGCCCAGTCGCGGCTCGGCGTGGAAACCGGAATAGTTGTGGCCGGTGTCCAACAGGTTCACGCCCTGTGCCAGTGCATGCTCGACCACGAGCGCGGCCGACTGTTCCGGGAAGCGGCGATGCCCCCAGAAGCCGGAACAGCCCAGGCCCACCGGCGAAACCGCCAGGCCGGTGCGGCCCAGCGTGCGGCGTTGCTGTGCCAACGGCATCAGAACTCCAGGTCCAGCGCCGCGCACAGATAGTCGACGAACGGGCCGAGCCCGGCCAGATCCTTGCCCAGCGTGGACAGCAGGCGCGGGCCGGTCATGGTGGCGTCGTCCAGCGAGCGCCACATCACCCAGTTGCGATGCTTGAGGTCATCGATGAATTCGAAGTCGGCCGGGAAGCCGCGCGGCGGCCGCACCAGCTTTTCGCTCTCCTCGAAGTCGAAGCGTTTGCGCAGGGCCGGTGCATGCGCGGCGGCCTTCCAGCTGCCGGGGTTGTCGAGGATGAAATGGCGCACGCGGCGCTGGGTCTCCGGTTCCGGATGCCACAGGCCGGCACCGACGAAGCTCTCGCCTGGCTGCAGGTGCACGTAGAACGAGGGCGCGGCCACCTCGCGGCGGCGCTCATGGAACAGGCGTGCACCCTGCCAGGTCTTGTACGGGGATTTGTCGTTGGAGAAGCGCGCGTCGCGATGGATGCGGAACAGCGAGCCGCCGACGCCGCGGGTATCGGCGCGGAAGTGGTCGCTGACCTCGGCCAGCGCCGGCTGAAGGTCGCCCAGCAGGCGCAGGAACGGCTGCCGCACGTGGTCTTCGTACTGCTGGCGGTGGTCGTTGAACCATGCCTTGTCGTTATGCCGCGCTAGACTGCGCAGGAACTTGAAGCTGGCGTCCGAGAAATAGGTACTCACAAGGTCTCCTGCAGGTGCTGGCCCCAGTCGCGCAGCGATTGCAGCAGGGCCTGGCGCCGCGCATCGTCGGGCGCTTCGGCGGCCAGTGCATCGAGCTGCTGCTGGTACTGGGGCAGGTTGAGTTCGCCCAGCCCGCCGTCTCCGAGCAGGCGCTGGCGGCGGTAATCCTGCCAGCGCTGGCGTTCAGCCGGCGCGAGGCTGTCGGGATGATTGCGCGCGCGGTAGCGGAACAGCAGCTCCGGCAGGCGCGGGTCGCGGAAGCGGCCTTCCAGCGCGGCCAGCTGCTCCGGCGCGGTGGTGCGTGCCAGCGCAAGCAGCGGCTTGTCGCCATTGCCGAGGAAGCCGTCGTAGAGCGAGGCATCGACGTCGGCCACGGTGGCGGCGCGGGGCTGGTTGTAGACCTGCCGGGCCTTCTCGGCCAGCTGCGGGGCGAACGCGCGCAGGCGTTCCACCTTGGCCTCGATCGCGGCCACGTCCAGACCGAGGCGTGCGTGGTCATCGGCGCGCAGGTGGTTCCAGGCGATCAGCGCCGGCACCTTGTTCAGGTGCACTTCCTTCAGCGGCACCCGCGCCACGCCTTCGGGCAGTTCACTGGCGCGCATGTACAGGCGCTGCGCGATCACCTCGGCCGGCAGTTCCAGCAGGTCGTTGATCTCGCCATCCAGGTCGAACACGATCACCCGGTTGTTGATGGTCGGGTGCGCGGCCAGCGGCAGCACCGGGGCCGCGCACAGGCGACTGGCCGGGTAGCGCATGGAAATGTGCAGTACCGGCTTCATCGCGGCCACGTCCAGCAGGCTGCCGACGAAGCGCTTGTCACGCAGCTTCAGTGCGTAGTCCCACAGGCGTGGCTGCGACTGCTTGAACAGCCGCGCCATGCCGATGGTGGCGCGCACGTCGGACAGCGCTTCGTGCGCATCGCCTTCGCGCACGTTGTTGGCTTCGGCCAGGTGTTCGAGCTTGAACGAGGTGGCACCATCCTCGCGCAACGGCCACTGGATGCCATCCGGGCGCATCGCGCGCATCAGCCGCAGCATGTCCAGCAGGTCCCAGCGCGAATTGCCGTTGCGCCACTCGCGTTCGTATGGGTCGTGGAAGTTGCGGAACAGCCCGTAGCGTACGAACTCATCGTCGAAGCGCAGCGTGTTGTAGCCCAGCGCACAGGTGCCGGGGCGCGACAGCTGCTCGTTGATGCGATCGAAGGCTTCGGCCTCGCTGATGCCCTCGGCCAGTGCCTGCTGCGGGGTGATGCCGGTGACCAGGGTGGCCATCGGCGAGGGCAGCAGGTCATCGGCCGGGCGCACGAAGAAGCTGACCGGGGTGTCGATCTCGTTGAGGTCGGTGTCGGTACGGATCGCGGCGTACTGCGAGATGCGCGTGCGCCGCGGGTCCTGCCCGAAGGTTTCCAGGTCGTAGAACAGGAAGCTGTCAGCCATCAGTGCGCGCCCTCCAGGACCGGCAGTTGGGCGTGGATCTGTGCTTCCAGTGCGGCCCAGTCGATGTTGTCCAGTGAATCGTGACCTGCGGTGGCCGCCACCAGCATCTCGCGCTGGAGATCAGTGCGGCGCAGCGCTTCGGCGTACGGCGTGTGCAGGAAGGTGACCATCGTGTAGTGCGGTACGAAACGGGTCGGCCAGCGCCGCTGCAGTTCCTGTTCCAGCTCGCGCTGCAGCAGAAAGGCGGGATCGGCCACGCGGTCACGCATCTCCAGGTAGTTCTCCAGTGCCATCTGCTGGATGGCACGTGCATTCGGCTTGCGCTCGGCTTCGAACGCGGCGAACGCGCCTTCCAGATCATCCGCCTCCATCAGGTGGCGGGCCAGCGCAACGCAGTCCTCGAACGCGCAGTTCATGCCCTGGCCGTGGAACGGCACCATCGCATGCGCGGCGTCGCCGATCAGCACCGCGCGGCCCTGCTGGTGCCAGCGTTCCAGGGTGAGCGTGCCAAGCAGGCCCGGTGGATGCTGCTCCCAGTCCGCGCGCAGGTTCGGGATCAACGGCAGGGTGTCGGCGAACTCGCGCGCGAACAGCGCCTCGGCCTGCGCCCCGGTATTGACCGTGGCGAAGCTGGGATCGCCCTGGTTGGGCAGGAACAGGGTGACGGTGAAGGTGCCTTCGTGGTTGGGCAGGGCGATGCACATGTAGTGGCCGCGCGGCCAGATGTGCAGCGCATTGCGCTCGATGCGGAAGCTGCCATCGGCAGCCGGCGGGATCTCCAGCTCCTTGTAGGAGTGGTCGAGGAAGGCGATGTCCTCGCCCAGCGGCGCGCGCCGGTTCATCGCCGCACGCAGTGCCGAACCGGCACCGTCGGCACCGATCAGGGTGTCGAAACGGATATCGTGCGGGCTGTCGTCACGGTCATCGATGAAGCGTGCGTAACCCGCATCGAAATCGACGGTGTGCAGGCGGCGATGGAAGTGCACGGTGGCGCCAGCCTGTTCGGCCAGCTCCAGCAGCGTGGTGTTCAGGTCGCTGCGGTGGATCGACCAGATCACTTCGCTGTCGTCGCGGCCATAGCGCTGCAGCTGCGGCTCGCCGTCGCGTGGATGCACCATGCGCCCGCGCATCATCACCGCACGTGCCATCACCTCGTCTTCCACGCCGGCCTGGCGCAGTGCGTTGCGCCCACGCTCGGCCAACGCCAGGTTGATCGAGCGGCCGCTCTCGTAGTCGGCCACGCGCGGATCGCCGCGGCGTTCGTACAGGGTGATGCGCCAGCCCTGGCGTGACAGCAGGATGGCCAGCAGGGACCCGGCGAGGCCGGCACCGATAATGCTCAACGAGCGGGAAGCGTGTGCGATCAACGAACTGTCCAGCAGTAGGGGAGGGGCCGACTTAGAGGCCGGCCCAGGCTTCCACTTCCTCGACGAAGTGGTGCACGTCCAGGTAGCGGTTGTAGAGCGGGGTGGGCGAGATGCGGATCACGTCGGGTTCGCGCCAGTCGCCGAGCACGCCGATGCCGCGCAGATGCTCGAACAGCGCACGGCCGCGCTCGCGGCCACCGATCACGCGCAGCGACAACTGGCAGCCACGGCGCTGCGGCTCGGCCGGAGTGATGATGTCCAGCACGCCGGACAGGCGCGCACGGACCAGTGCTTCCAGCATGCCGGTCAGTGCCAGCGACTTGCTGCGCAGCGCCTCCATGCCGGCGCGCTCGAACAGGTCCAGCGAGGCGCGCAGCGGCGCCAGACCGAGGATTGGCGGATTGCTCAGCTGCCAGCCTTCGGCACCGATGGCCGGCGTGAACTGCGGTGCCATCTGGAAGCGGGTAGATTCCTCATGGCCCCACCAGCCGGCAAAGCGCGGCAGGGTGGTGTCGCGGTGATGGCGCTCGTGCACGAAGGCGCCGGCAACCGCGCCTGGGCCGCTGTTGAGGTACTTGTAATGGCACCACACGGCGAAATCAGGGGCCACGTCATGCAGGCGCAGCGGCAGGTTGCCGACCGAGTGCGCCAGGTCGAAGCCGATGCGTGCGCCCTGCAGGCGTGCGGCGCGGGTGATCGCATCCAGGTCGAAGGCCTGGCCGGTGCGGTACTGCACGCCGGGCCACAACACCAGCGCCAAGCGCGGGCCGTATTCGGTGATGGCGCCCTCGATGGCGTTCAGCGAGATCGTGCCATTGGCTTCGTCCGGCTGCACTTCCACCAGGCATTCGGCCGGGTCGAAGCCATGGAAGCGGATCTGTGCTTCCACTGCGTGGCGGTCGGTCGGGAATGCGCCGGCTTCCATCAGGATCACCGGACGCTCGGCCGTCGGCCGGTAGAAGCTGACCATCATCAGGTGCAGGTTCACGCTCAGCGTGTTCATCGCCACCACCTCGCTGGGCAGCGCACCGACCACGCGGGCCAGCTGCGCGCTCACCAGACGGTGGTAGGACAGCCACTGCGTCGGGCCGGTGAAGTGGCCTTCCACTGCCAGCTCGCCCCACTGCTTCATCACTTCCTGCACGGCCGCCTGCGCGCCACGCGGCTGCAGGCCCAGCGAGTTGCCGACGAAGTAGGTCTGCTCGCCACCACCGTGGCGCGGAATCAGGAATTCATTGCGCAGCGGGCGCAGCGGATCGGCGGCGTCCAAGGCAATGGCGTGGGTGCGGCTGAGCAGGTCGGACATGGTCGGGCAACAGGCTGCAACGGGATCGCCAGTGTAGCGCCTGGGGCATGGCCCGGTAGCTGCCAACCCAACGCCGGTGCTGCATGACCCGGTAGTCGCCAACCTTGGTTGGCGCACGTACAAGCAAGCGCCCACCAAGGTGGGCAACTACCGTTCGATGGCTCAGCCCACCGCTGGCACCGGCAGTGGATCCACGTGCCCGCACTCGCTGCAGGTACGCAGTTCCAGGCTGGCGTGATAGCGCGCAAACACCTTGGGCAGGTCGGTTTCGATGTTCTGCAGCGGGAAGAATTCTTCGTGCAGCTTGTGGTTGCAGCGCTCGCAGTGCCAGATCACGCCGTCCATCTCATGCGGCAGGCGCTTGCGCTCGACCACCAGGCCGACACCGCCGGGCGGGCGCCGCGGCGAGTGCGGCACCTTTGCCGGCAGCAGGAAGATCTCGCCGGCGCGGATCGGAATGTCGCGCACCGCGCCGTCTTCCTGCACCTTCAGCACCATCTCGCCTTCGAGCTGGTAGAACCACTCCGGGCCTTCGTCGTAGTGGAAGTCGGTACGCGAGTTCGGCCCGCCCACCACCATCACGATGAAGTCGCCGTTGTCGATCATCTTGTTGCCCACCGGCGGCTTCAGCAGGTGGCGGTTTTCTTCGATCCAGGCGTGCAGGTTGATCGGCGAAGCGAGCATGGTGGTCATCCGTCAGGGATCAGTCGCGCTTGCCCTTGCGCGGGACGTAGGACAGGGCCTTTTCATAGGCGGGCTGCAGCTCTTCCTGCGAACCGACGTCGATGCCCATCTCGCGCACGCGTCCGTCCTTCAGGCTGTAGACCCAGCCGTGCACCATCAGCTTCTGGCCGCGGGCCCAGGCGTCCTGCACGATGGTCGAGCGGCACAGGTTGGCCACCTGCTCGATCACGTTCAGTTCGCACAGGCGTGCGTGCTTGAGCTCGTCGGTCTCGATCGCATCGAGGATGCCGGTGTGCTTCTGCATCACGTCGCCAACGTGGCGCAGCCAGTTGTCGGCCAGGCCGACGCGGGTGTTGTGCAGGCAGGCATGCACGCCGCCGCAGCCGTAGTGGCCGACGATCAGGATGTGCTTCACCTTCAGCTGGTCCACCGCGTACTGCACCACGCTCAGGCAGTTCAGATCGGTGTGGGCGACCACGTTGGCGACGTTGCGGTGCACGAACACTTCACCCGGGGCCATGCCGATGATCTGGTTGGCCGGTACGCGCGAATCGGAACAGCCGATCCACAGGTATTCGGGGTGCTGCTGCTTGGCGAGCTGGTGGAAGAACTCGGGGTCTTCCTTCTCGATGCGGTCGGCCCAGTCGCGGTTGTTCTGCAGCAGTTTGTGGATGTCTTTCATGTATGGGTCCCTGGCGTCGGGTGGGGGCGCGCCGCAACCATCCGGCTGCGGCGCTGCGGGAATCTGGGGCGTTCAGTCGCTGCGGGCGGCCTGTTCGCGGTGCCAGCGCATCCACTGCGCCAACTCGGTGGAAGCGGGGGTGCCCAGCTGTTCCAGCTCGGCGATCACGGCGCGCTGGTTCGCATCGGGATGGTTCTGGCTCAGCTTGAGCTTCAGCTGCACCTGTTCGACCTGGAAACGGAAGCCGACGATGGCGCGCAGCTCCGGGCCATGCTCGGCACGCGTGGGATCGAAATGCCAGGCCTGTCCGACACTGGCTTCGAAGCGGTCGCTGATCGCGCCGACCAGTTCGGCCAGCGCCTCGGTATCGTCGAAGGCCTGCAGCTGGCCACGCAGCTCGGCGGCGGCGTAGTTCCAGGTGGGTACCCGCGCAGCGGGTTCCTTGTCCGGATACCAGCTGGCCGAGACGTAGCCATGCGGACCATCGATCAGTACCTTGGCCGCGCCGCGGTGGCGCGACTGCGGGTTGGCGCGCGCCCAGTGGCCGCGCAGTTCGATCTGGTCGCCGTCACGCCGGTACAGCACCGGCATCCGGGTCAGCTCCGGCAGGCCATCGCTGCCGGGCGTAAGCACGGTAACGAACGGGTCGCGCGCCAGCAGGCGGTCCAGCCAGAGCAGGTCGGTCTCGGCGAAGGCGCGCGGGGTGAACATGCAGGGTCAGGCGCGCCCGCCCAGCGACTGGATCATGCGGCCGCGCAAGCCCTCATCGCTGTCGGCCTGCGGCGGCTGCACTTCGTGCAGGCTGAAGCCGCGCACCAGCGCGTCTTCCTCGTCCAGGCCGTCGTACTCGACGAATTCGGCGTCGAACAGCTGCGAACGCGCGGTGTCTTCGCTGTCATAGCTCAGCGTGTTGCCATCGCTGTCGAGCACTTCGGCAGTGCCGGCCGGGCGCACGCGCAGGCGCGCCCATATCAGGGTGTTGCCGAGGCTGGCCAGCCACCAGCTGTCGCGCGAGGCGGTGATGTCATTCATGGATGTGTTACCAGAGCGAGGCCAGCCAGAGCAGGGCGGCCATGCCCAGTCCGGCCAGCAGGGTCAGCAGCGATACCCAGGCCGGCGTCGCCAGCCCGGACAGCGAGCGGTCCGGCTGCTGGCGATAGTCACGGCGCAGCAGCCAGGCCAGGGCATCGGGCTTGAGGAAGGCACCGCTGCCGAAGCGCTCGGCGAGCGCCGGATGGCGATCGCGTACGTGCACCAGGGTCAGCGGCCAGAAGATCACGAAGGCACTGAACCCGGCCACTGCAACGCCGACGAAACAGAGGGCGAAGAACAGGGTCATGGGAGCGGTACCTCCGTGGTCGTGTGGGGCTTAGAAGTCCGCGCTGCCCGGGGCGCGCGGGTAGGGGATCGCATCGCGGATGTTGGACAGCCCGCAGACGTACACCACCAGGCGTTCGAAGCCCAGGCCGAAGCCGGCGTGCGGCACCGAACCATAGCGGCGGAAATCGCGATACCAGCTGTAGTGCTCACGATCCAGGCCGAACTGGGCCATGCGCGCGTCCAGCACGTCCAGGCGCTCTTCGCGCTGGCTGCCGCCGATGATCTCGCCGATGCCCGGGGCCAGCACGTCCATCGCGGCAACGGTCTTGCCGTCGTCGTTCAGGCGCATGTAGAAGGCCTTGATGTGCTCCGGATAGTTGGTTACCACCACCGGGCGGCCGACGTGTTCTTCGGTCAGCCAGCGCTCGTGCTCGGTCTGCAGGTCCAGGCCCCATTCGACCGGGAAGTCGAACTTCCTGCCGGACTTCTGCAGCAGGCTGACCGCATCGGTGTAGTCGATGCGCTCGAACGGCGCATTGATGAAGTCTTCCAGCTTGGTGATCGCGTTCTTGTCCACGCGCTCGGCGATGAAGGCAAGGTCGTCGCCACGCTCGTTCAGCACCGCGCGGAACAGGTACTTCAGGAACTCTTCGGCCAGGCGCGCGTCTTCGGCCAGGTCGGCGAAGGCGATTTCCGGCTCGATCATCCAGAACTCCGCCAGGTGGCGGGTGGTGTGGCTGTTCTCGGCGCGGAAGGTCGGGCCGAAGGTGTAGACCTTGCTCAGCGCCAGGCAGTAGGCCTCGACGTTCAGCTGGCCGGACACGGTCAGGAAGGTTTCCTTGCCGAAGAAGTCGCGGCTGAAGTCGATCGCGCCCTTTTCGTCACGCGGCAGGTTCACCATGTCCAGGGTGGACACGCGGAACATCTGGCCGGCGCCCTCGGCGTCGGAGGTGGTGATGATCGGGGTGCTGATCCAGTTGAAGCCGTTCTCGTGGAAGAAACGGTGCACGGCCTGGGCCAGGCAGTTGCGGATGCGGGTGACCGCGCCGAACAGGTTGGTGCGAGGGCGCAGGTGCGCCACTTCGCGCAGGAACTCCGGCGACATCGGCTTGGGCTGGATCGGGTAGGTGAGCGGGTCTTCGACCCAGCCGACCACGTCCAGCGTGCTGGCCTGGATCTCGAATGACTGGCCCTTGCCCTGCGACTTCACCAGGGTGCCGGTGGCGATGACCGAGCAGCCGCTGGTCAGGCGCTTGATCTCATCGAAGTTGGCCAGGCTGTCGCCGGCCACGACCTGGATCGGCGCGAAGCAGGAGCCGTCGCTCACATTCACGAAAGCCAGATTCGCTGAACCGCGCACCGTGCGCACCCATCCGCGTACCGTGACTTCGCCGCCTTCCGGGATCTTCCCGGCAAGCGCATGTTCAACGCTGACCACCGTCATGACTTGAATCCTCTGCTGATCGACTCGATCTGTGAACACGGGAGTTTACCGGTTGCAGCGTTCTGCTTGCGAGGCATTTTTCGTGGCAACGGCTCCTTATAATGTCCCCGTACCTCTGGAGTAGCCCCATGGCCGTCAGCCTGACCCCCATTGCCTTCGAGCGCGTGCAGCGCTTTGTCGCCCAGACCCCCGGCGCGCTGGGCCTGCGTTTCGGCGTGACCAAGACCGGTTGCTCGGGCTGGGGGCACATCACCGACCTGGCCCGCGACGAGCGCGAGGGCGATACCGTGTTCGACCAGGATGGCGTGAAGATCTACGTCGATGCCAAGAGCCTGGCGCTGGTGGACGGCACCGTGATCGACTTTGGCAAGCACGGCCTGAGCGAGACCTTCACGTTCAGCAACCCCAATGCCACGGCCGAGTGCGGCTGCGGCGAGAGCTTCACCACCGACGCCGACAAGGCCTGAGGGCCGGCTGCCGGGCATAGCCCTGCGCTGCCAAGGCGGGCTCTTGTAGGTGCCGACCTTGGTCGGCATGCTGGGCTCGGCAGGGAAGGGATCCACGGATGGAACGACCGCTTTTCATTTATCACCCCAACGCCTACGCCCTCTCCTTCGAAGAGGTCGACGGGGTCTGCGACTGCTGTGGTCAGCCGCGCACACTGCGCTACCGGGGGCCGTTCTACTCCGTTCTGAGCCCCGATTACCTGTGCCCCTGGTGTATCGCCGATGGCAGGGCAGCGGCCAGTTACGAGGGTGAATTCACCGGCTGGAGCGATATCGAAGGGGTATCCCCGGATCCGGCCGATCCGCCGCCGACCATCGCCCGTGAGCTGCTGCTGGAGATCTGCGAGCGCACCCCGGGCTACTCGTCCTGGCAGCAATCGGTCTGGCTGAGCCATTGTGAGCGGCCCTGCGCCTTCCTCGGTTACGCCGGTAGCGAGGACCTCCAGTCCATCCTCGACCAGGTCCGGCCCGACGTGGTTGAGGTCAACCCGCGCGACGCCGACTGGGTGCTGGAACACCTGAGCCGGGACGGGGAGATGATTGGCTGCCTGTTCCAGTGCCTGGAATGCGGCCAGCACCGCCTTCATGTGGATCTGGGGTAGCCCGGTTCAGGTTGCCCTGTGGCCCGCCGGTTGCCCGGCCACCCCATCTGCGCCATAATGCGCGGCTTCCTGCCTTCCTGGCGGGAATCCTTGCCCCACCGCGGTCTCAACGGCGGGGGGCTGTCCGGCCGCGAGGCCACATCCGAAAGGTAGAAAAAACATGAGTCGTCATTACGAAATCGTGTTCATGGTCCACCCGGACCAGAGCGAGCAGGTCCCGGCCATGATCGAGCGCTACAAGTCGCTGGTCGAGAACGGCAACGGCACCATCCACCGTCTGGAAGACTGGGGCCGCCGCCAGCTGGCATACCCGATCCAGAACCTGGTGAAGGCCCACTACGTGCTGCTGAACATCGAAGCCGACCAGGCCGTGCTGAACGAGCTGACCGAAAGCTTCCGCTTCAACGACGCCGTGCTGCGCAACCTGGTCATCAAGCGTGACGAGGCTGACACCGAGCAGTCGCTGATCATGAAGAGCAAGGACGAGAAGGGTGACAAGCCGGAGCGCGGTGAGCGCCGTCGTCGTGACGACGAAGAAGGCGAGTCCACCACCACCGCTGACAACGAAGCCGGCGACGACGCCGCTTCCGCCGCCTAAGGAGCCTTCCCATGTCCAAGTTCTTCCGTCGCCGCAAGTTCTGCAAGTTCACGGCTGAAGGTGTGAAGGAGATCGACTACAAGGATCTCAACACCCTGCGCCAGTACCTGACCGAGAACGGCAAGATCGTGCCGAGCCGCGTCACCGGTACCAAGTCGAAGTACCAGCGTCAGCTGGCGACCGCCGTCAAGCGCGCTCGCTTCCTGGCCCTGATCCCGTACACCGACAACCACGACGTCTGATGCCCGGCGGGGCGGCCCGGTGCCGCCCCGCTGTGCCAGCTATTCGGACAGCCTTTGTTGCGGGGCATCGCCTCGCTAACGAATAACTCATCTGGAGCAATACCATGCAGCTGATCCTCCTGCAGAAAGTCACCAACCTCGGCAACCTGGGCGACCTGGTCGACGTGAAGCCGGGCTACGGCCGTAACTTCCTCGTGCCGCAGGGCAAGGCCGTTCCGGCCACCGAGAGCAACAAGGCCGAGTTCGAAGCCAAGCGCGCCGAATACGAAGCCAAGGCCCAGGCCATCCACGCTGACGCCGAAGGCCGCAAGGCCAAGCTGGAAGGCGCGAGCGTGACCATCGCCGCCAACGCTTCGACCGAAGGCAAGCTGTACGGCTCGGTCGGCGCCCGCGAAATCGCCGATGCCTTCACCGCTGCCGGCCTGCCGGTCAGCAAGAGCGAAGTCATCCTGGGCGAAGGCGCCTTCCGCAACATCGGCGAATACGACGTGCTGGTCCACCTGCACGCCGACGTCGAGACCACCGTCAAGGTCGTCGTCGTCGCCGAAGCCTGATCCCACGCCGCAAGGCCTGGCATCACCGCAGAACGGGCGCCCGCAAGGGTGCCCGTTTTGTTTTATGGCCCCGTTTCGTGGTGTCGGGCCACGCTCGGCCGGCGGGGCGGGGCTGGACAATGTTCCACGCCCATTCGTAGAACACGGCCACATCGGTATACTCAGGGCGTCACACCCGTTCCACGGGCATCGATCCCAGCAGGATCAATGACTTGGAGGGTAAACGCAGGCCGCTTGCCGGCCCCAGTCCGGAACCCCTATGCGTCTTTCCACGATCAAGCTGTCCGGCTTCAAGTCGTTCGTCGATCCGACCACCCTGCACCTGCCGACCAACATGACCGGCGTGGTGGGGCCCAATGGCTGCGGCAAGTCGAACATCATCGACGCCGTGCGCTGGGTCATGGGCGAGAGCTCGGCCAGCCGCCTGCGCGGCGACTCGCTGACCGACGTGATCTTCTCCGGATCCAATGCCCGCAAGCCGGTTTCGCAGGCCACCGTCGAGCTGATCTTCGACAACTCGGACCACACGATCTCGGGCGAGTACGCCTCGTTCAACGAAATCTCGGTCAAGCGCACGGTCAGCCGCGACGGCACCAGCAACTATTACCTCAACGGCACCAAATGCCGCCGGCGCGACATCACCGACCTGTTCCTCGGCACCGGTCTGGGCCCGCGCAGCTACTCGATCATCGAACAGGGCATGATCAGCCAGATCATCGAGGCGCGCCCGGAAGACCTGCGCGTGTACCTGGAAGAGGCGGCCGGCATCTCCAAGTACAAGGAGCGCCGCAAGGAAACCGAGACCCGCATCCGCCACACCCGCGAGAATCTGGACCGGCTGGGCGACCTGCGCGACGAGATCAGCAAGCAGCTCGAACACCTCAAGCGCCAGGCCAAGCAGGCCGAGCAGTACCAGGCCCTGCAGGAAGAGCGCAGGGTCAAGGATGCCGAGTGGAAGGCGCTGGAGTTCCGCGGGTTGGACGGTCGCCTGTCGAAGCTGCGCGAAGGGCTGTCGCAGGAAGAGACCAAACTGCAGCAGCTGATCGCCGATCAGCGTGACGCCGAGGCCCGCATCGAGACCTCGCGCGTTCGACGCGAAGAGGCCGCCGACGCGCTCAACACCGCGCAGGCTGCGGTCTACCAGGTCGGCAGCACGCTGGCGCGCCTGGAACAGCAGATCCAACACCAGCGCGAGCTGTCGCAGCGCCTGCACAAGGCGCGCGACGAGACCCGCCAGGCGTTGGCCGAACTGGGCCAGCACATCAGTGGTGACGAGGCCAAGCTGATGGTGCTGCGCGAGGCGGTGGAGGCCGCCACCCCGCAGCTGGAAGAACTGCAGGAAGAGAACGAGATCAAGCAGGAAAGCCTGCGCGAGGCCGAGGACCGGCTGGCCAGCTGGCAGCAGCGCTGGGAGCAGCACACCTCGCAGAGTTCGGAGGCGTCGCGCGCCGGCGATGTCGAGCGCACGCGCGTGGACTACCTGGACAAGCAGATCCTCGACGCTGACCGGCGTCGCGAGGCCCTGGCCGCCGAGCGCGCCGGGCTGGACGTGGACGCGCTGGAAGAAGCCTTCGAGCAGCTGCACCTGCAGCACGACACGCAGAAGACCGCGCTGGATGAATTGAGCGAAGACGTCGAGCTGCGCAAGCAGGGCGTGGCGACGGTGCAGGAACAGCAGCGCAATGGCCAGAACGAACTGGCCGAACTGCGCAAGCAGGCCAACGGCCTGCGCGGTCGCCTGGCTTCGCTGGAAACCCTGCAGCAGGCCGCGCTGGGCCAGGAGCAGGGCGCGGCCGTGGCCTGGCTGAAGGCGCGTGGACTGGATTCGGCAGCGCGTGTCGGCGAACGCCTGGACGTTGACGCCGGCTGGGAAAACGCGGTGGAAAGCGCGCTCGGCCAATTGATCGAAGGCGTGCTGGTTGATGATCCGGCCAGCCTGGTCGATGCCCTCGGCGAATTGGGCGAGGGCCACATCGCACTGGTTGCCAACGATGGCGCGGACCTGAAGGTCGCGCCGACCTCGCTGGCGGCCCACGTGCGTGGCCCGGCCGCGATCCGTCGCCTGCTGGCGCACCTGCACGCAGCCAAGGACCTGTCCGAGGCGAAGGTGTTGCAGGCCAGTCTTCCGGAAGGCGATTCGATCATCACCCAGAGCGGCGAGCGCCTGGGCCAGGGCTGGCTGCGAGTATCGCGCTCCGGTGCGGCCCAGCAGGGCGCGCTGCTGCGCGAACGTGAGATCAACGAGCTGCGCGAGCAGATCGAGCAACTGCAGGATCGCGAAGCCGAGCTGGAAGAACAGCTGAGTGGTTTCCGTGAGCAGTTGCAGGCCGCCGAGCAGCAGCGCGAAGACGCGCAGCGTGGGCTGTACCAGGCCCATCGTGCGGTCTCTGAACTGGCTGGCCAGCTGCAGGGCCAGCAGGGCAAGGTGGAAGCGGCGCGCACGCGCATCGACCGCATCGAAGGCGAACTGAAGCAGTTGCAGGAAACGCTGGAAGCCAACAACGAGCAGGCGCGTGAAGCGCGCTCGCGGCTGGAGAACGCGGTCAGCAGCATGGGCGACCTGGAATCGACCCGGCAGCGGCTGGAGGGCGAGCGCCGCCAGCTGACCGAGGCTCGCGACCTGGCGCGCGATGCTGCACGCGCGGTGCGTGAGCGCTCGCATTCGCTGGCGCTGACCCTGGAATCGCAGCGGGCGCAGCTGGCTTCACTGAGCCAGGCGCTGGAACGCATGGGTACCCAGCGCGGGCAGCTGGATTCGCGACTGGGCGAACTGCATTCGCAGCTGGATGAAGGTGATTCGCCGGTCGAATCGCTGCAGGCCGAGCACCAGAATGCACTGGAAGAGCGCGTGCGGGCCGATCGCGTGCTGACCGAGGCGCGCACGCTGCTGGACGGCATCGACGCCGAGCTGCGCAATTACGAACAGACCCGCCACCAGCGCGACGAACAGGCGCTGGCCCAGCGCGAGCGTATCTCGCAGCGCAAGCTGGACCAGCAGGCGCTGGTGCTCAGCGCGGACACCCTGCAGGGCGCGGTGGAGAAGGCCGGGTTCGTACTGCAGGACGTGCTCAACGCATTGCCCGAGGACGCCCGCCTGGGTGACTGGGAGCAGGCCGTGCACCAGATCGATGGCCGCATGCGCCGGCTGGAGCCGGTCAACCTGGCCGCCATCCACGAGTACGGCGAGGCTTCGCAGCGCTCGGATTACCTGGATTCGCAGCACGCCGACCTGACCACGGCGCTGGAAACCCTGGAAGATGCGATCCGCAAGATCGACCGCGAGACCCGCGGTCGTTTCAAGGACACCTTCGATCGTGTCAACGCTGGCGTGCAGGCGCTGTACCCGCGCCTGTTCGGTGGCGGCCACGCCTACCTGGAACTGACCGGTGAAGACCTGCTCGACACCGGTGTGACCATCATGGCGCGTCCGCCGGGCAAGCGCGTGTCCAGCATCTCGCTGCTGTCCGGCGGCGAGAAGGCGATGACCGCGGTGGCGCTGGTGTTCGCCATCTTCCAGCTGAACCCCGCACCGTTCTGCCTGCTGGACGAGGTGGACGCGCCGCTGGACGAGGCCAACGTCGGCCGCCTGGCCAACATGGTCAAGGAAATGAGCGAAAAGGTGCAGTTCCTGTTCGTCAGCCACAACAAGGCGACGATGGAGGCCGCGCATCAGCTGTCGGGCGTGACCATGCGCGAGCCGGGCGTCAGCCGCCTGGTCAGCGTGGACCTGGAAGAAGCCGCGCGATTGGCGGGCGCGGCCTGACGTGCCATCCTAGTTACCTGAATGAACTAGCCGGAGAACCTATCGAATGTCCGACACGGCACTGTTGCGCATCGGCATCCTGGCCGCCGGCCTGCTGTTGATCGCCGCGATCTTCCTGTTTGGCCGTCCGAAAAAGAAGCCCCAGGGGCGTCGCGTGGAAGGCGCGGAACCGACCAGCGGCGAGCGCCGCGAGCCGGTACTGGGCGAAGACGGCGTCGCCGTGGCCGATGGCCGCGTCGAACCGGGCATGCCTGGCGAAGGCGAGCAGGCGGAACTGGGCCTGGGCGAAACCGACCCGGGCGCGAGCGACCTTGGCAAGCGCGCCACCCAGGACTTCGACAAGATCGTCTCCTTGTTTGTGGCCGCCCGGGCCGGCGAACAGCTGCGTGGCGAAGACATCGTGGTGGCGGCCGAGAAGACCGGCCTGGTGTTCGGCCACATGAACGTGTTCCACCGCCTGGTGGAAGGCCATCCCGAGCGCGGCCCGATCTTCTCGATGGCCAGCATCATGAAGCCGGGCAGCTTCGACATGGCCAACATCCGTGCCATGGAAACGCCGGCGATCGCCTTCTTCCTGACATTGCCGGCGCCGCTGACCGCGCTGGACGCCTGGGAGAAGATGCTGCCGACCGTGCAGCGCATGGCTGAACTGCTGGATGGCGTGGTGCTGGATGACAGCCGCAATGCCCTGGGCCGCCAGCGCATCGCGCACATCCGTGACGAGCTGCGCGCCTACGACCGCCAGCACCAGGCCCCGCCGCTGACCAAGACCCCGCGCTGGTAAGCCCCCAACTGTAGAGTCGAGCCATGCTCGACTCAAGCTTGGAGCGACCGACCAAGCCATCGTGACCGGGCCCTTTGTTGATAAATGCCTTTCTGTAGAGTCGAGCCATGCTCGACTTGCGGATCCCCGGGTAAGCCCCAGTCGAGCATGGCTCGACTCTACAGGGTCGGCCATCCCTGACTCGCCTCTAGGGCGATCGATCTAACCACCGGCACCAGGCAAACGGATGATCGCCGAGCTGTGCCGCCAGCCCGGCGCGCACAGGATTCGCTGCGATGTACAGAGCTTGGTTTCTCAGGGACTCATCACATCGCACAGCGTGATCATGGTAACCGCGCTGCCAGAGTGGCCCGTTGATGCCTATGAGTCGGCTGCAGCGGGATTTCATCATCTGCACCGACGCGGCAAGGGTTCCTGAGCGCAGTTGCATCAACCAATGCACGTGATCTGGCATGACCGCCCATGCGAGGTTAAGGCATCGGCCCTCCTGCTGAATCCACTGCAGGCCCGCGACAACGACGGCGGCCTGGTGTGGATCATCAAAGTGCGGATGGCGCTGGTGAGTGACGGTGGTGATCGCGTAGACGTTCCGCAGTTGCGACCAACGGCCTCTCAGGAGACGTGGACTGGGCATGCCTCAGCATTGGCTGGCCGAGGCAGCTTGGATATCGCTTGAGTGCGGTCAGGCTTGTAGGGAAGGCCCCAGTCGAGCATGGCTCGACTCTACAGGGGCCCAGGTCGGCACCCACAACAGTAGATCCACGCCATGCGTGGATAGGGTGAACCAAGGTTCGCCCCCACCAACAGGGTCAGGCCGGTACGCCGGCCACCTTTGCGAATGCCCTGCGGAACGCAGCCATTTCCTCCTCGGTGCCGACGGTCACGCGCACGCGCTGTGGCCAGATCGGCCAGCTGCGTCCGATCACCACGCCGTTGTCCGCCATCGCCTTGGCGAACGCGCTGCCATCGCGTTGCACGTCGACCACGAAGCAGTTCGCTTCCGACGGCAGGCAGCTGAAACCACGCTTGCCCAGCCACGCGATGGTGGACTGCCGCACCTTGGCATTCTGCAGGCGGCGCCGCGGAATCAACTGCGGATCGCGCAGGCTGGCCAGTGCAGCGGCCAGTGCCGGCACGGGTAGCGGGTTGTCGCCCAGGCTGGCCAGTTCGCGCAGACGGTCGGGATGTGCGGCCGCCGCGCCCAGGCGCAGGCCGGCCATGCCGTACAGCTTGGAGAACGTGCGCAGCACGATCAGGTCATCGCGCTGCGCTACCTGCGTGATCAGGCTGGGTTGCTCGCTGTACTGCAGGTAGGCCTCGTCGACCAGCACGCGGGTGGAAGCGGGTTTGTGGGCCAGCAGCCAGGCGAGCTCATCCGGCGGGCTGATCGAGCCGGTCGGGTTGTTGGGGTTGCACACATACAGCAGCCCGGTCGGGCGTGCGTGTGCGGCGGCGGCCATCGCACGCAGGTCGTGTGCACCGTCCTCGCGCAGCGGCACTTTCTGCACGTGTGCACCGTGTGCGGCGGCGACCTCGCCCAGCGTCTCGAAGGTCGGGTCGGCCACTACCAGCCCCGCCTGCGGGCCGGTCCATAGCACGGCGGCGCGGTTCAGCGGCTCGCTGGAACCTGGATACAGCCGCACGTGATCAGCCGGAATGCGTGCCTGTTCAATAAAGGCATCGCGCACCTGGCCCGCCAGTTCGAAGCGGTAGCGGCCGCAGCTGGCGATGCTGTCGCGCGCCGCCTGCTGTGCTGCGGGCGAGGGGCCGTACGGGCATTCATTGAAGTTCAGTAGTACGGCGCCTTCGGCAGGGGCGGGGGCGGCGGCTGTCGCGGGTTGGGCCTGGCCAAACTGCGGCAGCCCGCTGCCGGCGACGGCGAGGCCGGCACCGGCCAGTTGCAGGAAGCGTCGACGGGAAGCGGGCAGGGTCACGGGTAGGATTCCGAAGGGCGACCGTCGCACGCTAGCGCCGGTGGGCATGTGCGGCAAGCTGCTTTTTGTGGAGTCGAACCATGCTTGACTGCAGATGTGCCAACCAAGGTTGGCACCTACCAGAGCGGGGAGTGGTTGGCACGTACCAGAGCGGGGGAGTGGTTGGCACGTACCAGAGCGGGGGAGTGGATGGCGCCTGCCAGAGCGAGGGAGGACCCGTCGAGCTTGGCTCGGCTCTACAAAGGGCGGCGGCGTTACAGGGGCTGACAGCCGGGCGCGGTAGAATCCCCGGCCATCCCAGAACCACCGGATCCCGATGAGCCCCAGCCCCGCCGAACGCGCCGAAGACCTTCGCCGGCAGATCGCCCAGGCCAACCGCGCCTATCACGAGCTGGACGCGCCGGAGATCCCCGACGTCGACTACGACCGCATGGTGCGCGAGCTGGAAGCGCTGGAGCGCGAGCACCCGGAACTGGCCCGTGCCGACAGCCCGACCCAGCAGGTCGGTGCGCGCCCCTCCGGCCGCTTCCCGGAAGTGCGCCACGCGGTGCCGATGCTGTCGCTGTCCAATGCTTTCAGCGATGAGGAGGTGGCCGATTTCGTGCGCCGCATCGATGAGCGCCTGGGCCGTCGCAGCCTGCGGTTCTCGGCCGAGCCGAAGATGGACGGCCTGGCGATCAGCCTGCGCTACGAAGACGGGCATTTCGTGTTGGGCGCGACCCGTGGCGATGGCAGTACCGGCGAGGACGTGACCGCCAACCTGCGCGAGATCGGTGACATTCCCAAGCGCCTGCACGGCAAGGACTGGCCGGATGTGCTGGAGGTGCGCGGCGAGGTCTACATGGCCCGCGCCGACTTCGAGGCCTACAACGAACGTGCGCGGCTGCAGGGCGGCAAGGTGTTGGCCAACCCGCGCAATGCCGCCGCCGGTTCGCTGCGCCAGCTCGACCCGAAGATCAGTGCGCAGCGCAGGCTGAGTTTCTTCGCCTACGGCACTGGCGAAGTGCAGGGCGGCGAGCTGCCGGATACTCATTCGGGCACACTGGCCCAGCTTGGTGCCTGGGGCTTCCCGGTCAGTGAGCTGTGCAAGGTGGTGGAAGGCACCGACGGCCTGCTGGGCTACTACCGCGACATCGGTGAGCGCCGCGATGGCCTGCCGTTTGATATCGATGGCGTGGTGTACAAGCTGGATGACCGTGCCGGCCAGCAGGCGATGGGCTTCGTTTCGCGCGCGCCGCGCTGGGCCATCGCGCACAAATTCCCCGCGCAGGAACAGAGCACCACGGTGGAGGCGATCGAGATCCAGATCGGCCGCACCGGTGCCGCCACACCGGTCGCGCGACTGGCGCCGGTGGCGGTGGCCGGCGTGATCGTGTCCAATGCCACGCTGCACAACGCCGACCAGATCGCACGCCTGGATGTGCGCGTGGGCGACAGCGTGATCGTGCGCCGCGCCGGTGACGTGATTCCGGAAGTGGTCAGCGTCATTCTCGACCGCCGCCCGCAGGGCACCACGCCGTGGCAGATGCCGACGCGCTGCCCGGTGTGCGGCTCGGAGATCGTGCGCGAGGAAGGTGCCGCTGCGTGGCGTTGCTCGGGCGAGCTGTCCTGCCCGGCGCAGCGCAAGGAGGCCATTGCCCATTTCGCTTCGCGTCGTGCAATGGATATCGACGGCCTCGGCGACAAGTACATCGAAACCCTGGTCGACGCCGGCATCGTCAGGAGCGTGGCTGATCTGTATCGCCTCAACCGCGACCAGCTGCTGCACCTGAAGCTGGTGCTGGATGCCGAGGATCCGTCGGCACTGGCCGCTGCGCTGAAGCTGCACCTGCCCGCCGAAGGCAGTGGTGCGGTGCTCAATGCGGTGCTCAGGCTGGATGGCAACGATCCGGGCTGGCGCGCACAGGCGCTGGCACAGCCGGCCAGCTTCGAATGGAACACGAAGAAGATCGCCACCAAGTGGGCCGACAACCTGATCGCTGCAATCGACGCCAGCCGTGCGGCCACGCTGGAGCGCCTGCTGTTCGCGCTTGGCATCGAGCACGTGGGCGAGAGCACTGCCAAGGTGCTGGCGCAGTGGTTCGGTGACCTGGAGCTGATCCGCCACCTGCCATGGCCGTTGTTCAAGCGTGTGCCGGACATCGGCGGCGAAGTGGCGCGTTCGCTTGGCCATTTCTTCGAGCAGCAGGGCAACCAGCAGGCCATCGATGACCTGCTGCAGGTCGGCCAGGTGCGCATCAGTGATGTGCATGCGCCCAGCGCCAAGCTGCGCGAGGGCCTGGATCTGGCGCAGCTGCTGGTCGAGTCGGAGATCCCTGGCATCACCCGCCTGCGTGCCGAAAAGCTGGTGGCTGTGCTTCCGGGCGCGCAGGCCGTGCTCGACGCCGAGCATGGCCAGTTCGTCAACGCCGGCCTGCCGGACGACACTGCACGCGGCCTGGCTGAGTGGCTCGATGCCGATGGCCATGGTGTGATGCTGCTGGCGGCCGAGAAGGCGATGCAGCAGATCCTGGCCAAGGCGCCGGCGCTGGCCGAGATCGTGGCCGGCCCATTGGACGGGCAGACCGTGGTGCTGACCGGCACCCTGGCCCAGCTCACCCGCGATGCCGCCAAGGAACGCCTGGAAGCGCTGGGTGCCAAGGTTTCCGGCAGCGTGTCGAAGAAGACCAGCTTCGTGGTGGCCGGTACCGAGGCCGGCTCCAAGCTGGACAAGGCGCAATCGCTGGGCGTGCCGGTGTGGGACGAAGACCGCCTGCTGGCCTATCTCGCTGAACACGAATGATGACCCCGCCGGGTGCCTCGCGCCCGGCATGAAAGACAAAGGAACACCGATGCAGACCGCCCCGCTGGATTTCCGCCTGGCCACCCGTGCCGACGAGGACCTGTTGATCGCGTTGATGCGCGAGTTCTACGCCGAAGACAGGATCGACTTCGATGATGCGCGCGTGCGTCGCGGCGTGGATGCGCTGCTGGCCGACCCGCGCAATGGCGAAGTGCTGCTGTGGCTGGACGAGGCAGGCGAGGTGGTCGGCTACGCGGTGATCGCGATGGGCTTCAGCCTGGAGCAGGGCGGCCACTTCATGCTGCTGGATGAGCTGTACCTGAGCCACCGCGCGCGCGGCCGCGGCCGCGGCAAGCAGGCGCTGGCCATCTGCGAACAGCGCGCTCGCGGGCGTGGCGTCAGCCGTCTGCGGCTGGAAGTGAACCACCACAACGAACTGGCCCGACGCCTGTACCTGGCCAGTGGCTACATCGATGACACCCGCGATCTGCTGACCCTGCCGCTGGATCATCCGCGCCCGGAGGGCATCCTGTGAGCGAGGCCCTGCTGCGCGCGCTGCAGCAGCGTGCCGCACTCAATGCGCTGGTGCGTCGCTTCTTCGCCGAGCGCGATGTGCTGGAGGTGGAAACACCGATCCTGTCGGTGGCAGGCAACACCGAGCCGAACATCGACAGCTTCCATACCGATTTCACCGGGCATGTCGATGCCGGTGGCCGTCGCCGTTGGCTGCGCACGTCGCCGGAGTATCCGCTCAAGCGACTGCTGGCGGCAGGCGTGGGCGACTGCTACGAACTGGGCAGGGTGTTCCGCAACGGCGAGGCCGGCGGCCGCCACAACCCGGAATTCACCATGCTGGAGTGGTATCGGGTCGGCTGGGACCACCACAGGTTGGTGCAGGAGACCGCCGAGCTGGTCGGCCAGGCGCTGGCCCTGGTCGGGCGCAGTGCGGCCCTGCGCGTGCTCAGCTACCGCGAGCTGTTCCAGCAGCATGTGGGCGTGGACCCGTTCGAGGTCGATGAGACCGCGCTGCGTAACGCGCTGGGCGAGGTGCACATCGACCCCGTCGGGCTGACCCGCGACGATTGGCTGGATCTGCTGATGACCCACCGCATCCAGCCGCACTTCGATGACGCGGTGATGACCGTGGTCCACGACTGGCCGGCCAGCCAGGCGGCGCTGGCCCGCATCCGTGCCGGCACGCCGCCGCTGGCCGAGCGTTTCGAGCTGTATCTGGGCGCGGTGGAGCTGGCCAACGGCTATCACGAACTGAACGACGCGCAGGAGCAGCGCACGCGCTTCCAGCGTGACCTGCAGCGCCGCCACGAACGCGGCCAGGTGCAGCCGGCGCTGGACGAAGCGTTGCTGGCTGCGCTGCCCTCGATGCCGGCCTGCGCCGGCGTGGCGGTGGGCGTGGACCGGCTGCTGATGGCGATGAATCGCACGCCGCGCATCGCCGACGTGTTGGCCTATGACTTCGCCCACGCCTGATCTTCGCGGTTTTCTGAATATCGAAGACTGAACGGATTGCCGCGTTTCCGTGCTTGCTTCGGTAAGCAGGATGATGCTCTTATCACGGCAGATGCGGGACACTGGCATCGGAATTCGTCCACTCCTGTTGGGGAAGGCATTGGTCAAGTGGTTTGCGGTCGTCGCGGTACCGGTCTACTCCATTGCGTTGTGGGGTGCCTGGCTGCCGTCGTCGGCGTCTGCCCAGCAGGTGGGTTATGACGGCGAAGTGGTGACCTGCGAATCGCGCGACATGGGCTGGGTGCATTGCGATATCGATGTCAGCAACGGCGTCGATCTTGTGCGCCAGCTCTCCAACAGCAGCTGCATCCGTGGCAGTGAGTGGGGCACCGACCGTAGTGGCGTGTGGGTCACCCTGGGCTGCCGCGCCGAGTTCCGCGCGCGCCGTGCCGCGGGTGCCGCAGCGGCCGCGAACGAAGGCAAGCGCCTGGTCCGCCGCGTGGTGCGCTGCGAATCCAATGGTCGTCCGCAGAGCTGCCCGGTGCGCCTCGACGGTGCCCCCGTGCGTCTGTTGCGGCAGCTGTCGGCACTGCCATGCCGGGAAGGGCAGGGCTGGGGCTACAAGCGCAACGAAGTCTGGACCAGCCGCGGCTGCCAGGGAGATTTCGAGGTGGCCGACGATGACGGCCGCTTCGTCGATGTGCCACGCCGGCTGACCTGCGAATCGAAGTCGAAGAAGCGCCGGTTCTGCGGGGCCAGCATCTCGGTCGGTGCCGTCGTCTCCGAGCAGCTGTCCAGCACGCCGTGCGAGGAAGGCAGCACCTGGGGCTGGAACCGCAACGGGATCTGGGTGGATGGCGGCTGCCGCGCCGAATTCTCGGTGAATTGAGTCCGGGCGGGCTCCAACCACGTGGGGCGTGGCCCTACAATGGGCCCATGAACACTGCCTCTGACATCGACTACGCCCGTTACGACCACATCCGCCCGATCCTGTGGACCGGCGATGCCCTGCAACTGCTGGACCAGCGCAAGCTGCCGTTCGTGGTCGAGCATGTGGTCTGCCATGACAGTGACGAGGTTGCCGCCGCCATCCACGCACTGACCGTGCGCGGTGCGCCGGCGATCGGCATTGCCGCGGCCTGGGGCGTGGTGCTGGCCGCACGTGACGTGCAGGCCGCCGATGGGGCGCATGCATTGCAGCAGCTGGAACCGGCGCTGCAGCGCCTCAACGCGTCGCGCCCGACCGCCGTCAACCTGGCCTGGGCGCTGGCGCGCATGCGCCGCTGCCTGAACGCCGCCGGCGCCGACTGGAAGGCATTGCTGGAAGCGGAAGCGCAGGCCATCGCCGAGGAAGACCTGGCCGCCAACCGCCACATGGGCGCGCTGGGCGCGGGCCTGATCGAGGCCGGCAGCGGCGTGCTGACCCACTGCAACACCGGCTCGCTGGCCACCGCCGGCTTCGGCACCGCACTGGGTGTGATCCGTGCCGGCATGGCCCAGCACCGCATCGCCCGCGTGTTCGCCGGCGAGACCCGTCCGTGGCTGCAGGGCGCACGCCTGACCGTATGGGAACTGCAGCAGGATGGCATCGACGCCACCCTGATCGCCGATTCCGCCGCCTCGCACCTGATGAAGACCGGTGCGGTGCAATGGGTGATCGTCGGTGCAGACCGCATCTGCGCCAACGGCGATACCGCCAACAAGATCGGTACCTACCAGCTGGCCATCGCCGCCCGCCACCACGGTGTCAAATTCATGGTGGTGGCGCCGTCCTCGACCGTGGACATGGAGACCGTGGATGGCAGCCAGATCGAGATCGAGCAGCGTGATCCGGGCGAACTCTACGGCGTGGGCGGTACCCGCACCGTGGCCGAGGGCATTGCCGCCTGGAACCCGGTGTTCGACGTCACCCCGGGCGAGCTGATCGACGCCATCGTGACCGAGCGCGGGGTGATCCTGAACCCGACCACCGAGAACATGCGCGCCGCCTTCGGCGGTTGAGGCACAGGGGAAGGGGCAGCGTGACCTCCGCCCCCGGTAGTGCCGGCCGCTGGCCGGCAACCCCCTAAGTTCCTGATTTGTGCCGGTAAAATCTCCGTAAAGGGAGGCGGGAAACGGCCTGTTGTGGTAGTATCCACAGGTTGAATCGAGGTTCCGGCACGACCCCCTCCCGCAGAGGGCTGCGCCGGACTGGACCGCTACCAGACAACGGAACCCGAATGGCAGAAAACGCCAAGGAAATCATCCAGGTCAACCTGGAAGACGAGATGCGCAAGAGCTACCTCGATTACGCGATGAGCGTGATCGTGGGCCGCGCGCTCCCGGATGCGCGCGATGGCCTCAAGCCGGTGCATCGCCGCGTGCTGTTCGCGATGAACGAACTCAACGCGCACAGCAACAAGCCCTACTTCAAGTCGGCGCGTATCGTCGGTGACGTCATCGGTAAGTACCACCCGCATGGCGATCAGTCGGTGTACGACACGCTGGTGCGCCTGGCACAGCCGTTCTCGCTGCGTTACATGCTGGTCGATGGCCAGGGTAACTTCGGCTCGATCGATGGCGACTCCGCCGCGGCGATGCGATACACCGAAGCGCGCATGTCGCGCCTCGCGCATGAGCTGATGGCCGACATCGACAAGGAAACCGTCGATTTCCAGCCCAACTACGACGAGAAGGAACTGGAGCCGACGGTCATGCCGACCCGGTTCCCGAACCTGCTGGTCAATGGTTCGGCCGGTATCGCGGTGGGCATGGCCACCAACATCCCGCCGCACAACCTGAGCGAATCGATCAACGCCTGCATCGCGCTGATCGATAACCCGGAAATCGATGTCGACGGCCTGATGGAGTACATCCCGGGCCCGGATTTCCCGACCGCCGGCATCATCAATGGTACCGCCGGCATCGTCGCCGGCTACCGCACCGGCCGTGGCCGCGTGCGCATCCGTGCCAAGGCCGATATCGAAGTGGCCGACAACGGTCGCGAATCGATCATCGTCACTGAAATTCCTTACCAGGTGAACAAGGCGCGTCTGATCGAAAAGATCGCCGAGCTGGTCAAGGAAAAGAAGATCGAAGGCATCAGCGAGCTGCGCGATGAGTCCGACAAGGACGGCATGCGCATCTACATCGAGATCAAGCGCGGTGAATCTGCCGAGGTTGTGCTGAACAACCTGTACCAGCAGACGCAGATGGAATCGGTGTTCGGCATCAACATGGTGGCGCTGGTCGATGGCCGCCCGCAGTTGATGAACCTCAAGCAGATGCTCGAGGCGTTCGTCCGCCACCGTCGCGAAGTGGTCACCCGCCGCACCGTGTTCGAGCTGCGCAAGGCGCGCGCCCGTGCCCACGTGCTGGAAGGCCTGACCGTTGCGCTGGCCAACATCGACGAGATGATCGAGCTGATCAAGACCTCGCCGAACCCGAATGAAGCACGCGAGCGCATGCTGGCGCGCGTGTGGGAGCCGGGCCTGGTCGGTGCGATGCTGGGTGCCGCCGGTGCCGAAGCCTCGCGTCCGGAAGACCTGCCCAAGGGCGTGGGCCTGATCGAGGGCGGCTACCAGCTGACCGAGATCCAGGCCACCCAGATCCTGGAAATGCGCCTGCACCGCCTGACCGGGCTGGAGCAGGACCGCCTGACCGACGAGTACAAGCAGCTGCTGGAAGTGATCGCCGGGCTGATCCACATCCTGGAAGATCCCGACCGCCTGCTGCAGGTGATCCGCGAGGAGCTGGTCAACGTCAAGGCCGAGTTCGGCGACGAGCGTCGTACCGAAATCCGCCACAGCGAAGAAGACCTGGACATCCTCGACCTGATCGCGCCGGAAGACGTGGTGGTCACCGTGTCGCATGCCGGTTACGTGAAGCGGCAGCCGGTGAGCGTGTACCGCGCACAGCGTCGTGGTGGCCGTGGCCGCAGTGCGGCAGCGACCAAGGAAGAGGATTTCATCGAACAGCTGTGGCTGGTCAACACGCACGATACGCTGCTGACCTTCACCAGCTCGGGCAAGGTGTTCTGGCTGCCGGTGTACCAGCTGCCCGAAGCCGGTTCGAATGCCCGCGGCCGTCCGATCATCAACTGGATCCCGCTGGAGCCGGGCGAACGCGTGCAGGCTGTGCTGCCGGTACGTGAATACGCCGATGGCCAGTTCGTGTTCTTCGCCACCAAGAACGGTACGGTCAAGAAGACCCCGCTGGGCGAGTTTGCCTTCCGTCTGGCCCGCGGCAAGATCGCGATCAACCTGGACGAGGGCGATGCCCTGGTCGGCGTCGGCCTGACCGATGGCGAGCGTGACATCCTGCTGTTTGCCTCCAACGGCAAGACCGTGCGCTTCGGTGAAGACAAGGTCCGCTCGATGGGCCGTACCGCCACCGGCGTGCGCGGCATCAAGATGCCGGCCGGCGAGGAAGTGGTCAGCCTGATCGTGGCCGAAAGTGCCGGTGGCATCGAGGACGACAACGAGGACGACAACGGTGTCGAGGAAGCCGCCGCCAATGGCGATGCGGTGATCGACGGCGCCGATGACGCCAGCGTGCAGTACATCCTCACCGCCACCGAGAACGGCTACGGCAAGCGCACCCCGCTGCCGGACTACCCGCGCAAGGGCCGTGGTACGCAGGGCGTGATCGGCATCCAGACCACCGAGCGCAACGGCAAGCTGGTCGCCGCGGTGCTGATGGGCTCCGGCGACGAAGTCCTGCTGATCTCCGATGGCGGCACCCTGGTGCGTACGCGTGGCTCGGAAATCAGCCGCGTCGGCCGCAACACCCAGGGCGTGACCCTGATCCGCCTGTCCAAGGACGAGAAGCTGCAGGCGGTGGAGCGCATGGATGCCTCGATCGACGAGGACGAGGACGAGGTGGCTGTCGCCACCCCGGCCGCGACCGACGGCACCCCGGCTGCTGCCAGCAGCGAGGACGCCGCGCAGGAGTGATCCTGCCATCAGGTTGAGGTACCCGACGACGCCGGCCCTGTGCCGGCGTCGTCGTATCCGGGTGCCGCACATACGCGCGCGCTTCACGTCGGCGGTGGGATAACGGCGCATGCTGCCCCCGGAGATCGACGATGTCCGCCACGCCGCAGTCCGCTACTGCCCCCGTCCGCGCTTCCCGGCATCCCCTCGTTACCGTGCTGTCGCTGCTGCTGGTCGTGCTCGGCCTGGCCATCGGCGGCCTGGGTGCGTGGCTGCTCAGCCTGGGGGGATCGGCGTACTACGCCATTGCCGGGCTCGGCCTGCTGGTCAGTGGCATCCTGTTGTTCGGCAACCGCCGCAGCGGCGCGCTGCTGTACGCGCTGGTGTTCATCGGCACGCTGCTGTGGACCTGGTGGGAATCGGGCAGCGACTACTGGCGCTGGGTACCGCGGCTCGGGCTGGTGACCGCGCTCGGCATCGTGCTGGCGCTGCTGGCGCCGACCCTGCGCGAGCCGGTTTCAAAACGCCTGTCGCGCAGCACGGCGGGCGTGCTGATGCTGGTGTTCGTGGCCGCCTTCGGATTGGCGTTCGCGCCGCACGGCGAAGTGGACGGGCACCAGCCGTTCCCGGAAGGCGCAGTCAGTGCCGGACTGGAACCTACGCGCGATACCACGGGCCTGCAGCCGGCCGACCAGCCCGCGGATGGCGACTGGCCTGCGTGGGGACGCAGCAATGCGGGCACCCGCTACTCGCCGTTGCAGCAGATCACGCCAGCCAATGTGGCCACGTTGCAACCGGCCTGGCAGTTCCGCACCGGGGATATGCCGAAGAAGCGCTGGGGCGCGGAAACCACGCCGCTGAAGATCGGCGACCGCCTGTACCTGTGCACCGCGCGCAACCGCCTGATCGCGCTCGATGCCGCCAGTGGCAAGGAGCTGTGGCGCTTCGACCCCAAGGTGAAGGACGCTTCGATCCCGTACACCGCCGCCTGCCGTGGGGTGAGCTACTACGAGCAGCCCAGCATGCCGGTCCTTGCCGATGCCACGCTGGCCGATGCCGCGGCCGATCTGGCGTTGCCGGAACCGCCGCCCAGCGTCACCCGCAGTGCTGCGCCGGGCACCCGTCCGGCCTGCTGGGCGCGCATCATCGAAGGCACGCTGGACGGCCGCATCATCGCGGTGGATGCGGACAGCGGCCGTCCCTGCGCCAACTTCGGCAACAACGGCCAGGTCGACATCACCCTGGGCATGGGGGAGGTACCGCCCGGCTACGTGTCGATCACCTCGCCACCGGCGATCGTGCGCGGGGTGATCGTCACCGGTCACCAGGTGCTGGATGGTCAGCGCCGCGACGCGCCGTCGGGCGTGATCCAGGCCTACGACGCGATCACCGGCAAGCTACGCTGGGCGTGGGACATGGACCAGCCCGAGCGCAACGGCCTGCCGCCGCGCGAGCAGACCTACACGCGCGGCACGCCGAACATGTGGACCACGGCCACCGGTGATGAGGCGCTGGGCCTGGTCTACCTGCCGCTGGGCAACTCCGCAGGCGACTACTGGAGCGGCTCGCGCACGGAAAACCAGAATCGCTACTCGACCTCGCTGGTGGCGATCGACGTGGCCACCGGCAAGCCGGCCTGGCATTTCCAGGCGGTGCGCAAGGACGTGTGGGATTACGACCTGGGTTCGCAGGCCAGCCTGATCGACTACCCGACCGCTGCCGGCAAAGTGCCGGCGATCCTGTTGCCGACCAAGCAGGGCGACATCTACATCCTCGACCGCCGCAACGGCCAGTTGCTGAGTGCTGCCGAGGAGCGCAAGGTGCCCATCGGTGGTGTTGAACCCGAGCAGCGCTCGCCCACGCAACTGTTCTCGCTGTACCACACACTGCGCCGCGAGCATGAGCTGACCGAGCGCGACATGTGGGGCATCACCCCGATCGACCAGCTGGTCTGCCGCATCCAGTTCCGCAAGGCCTACTACGAAGGTTTCTACACGCCGCCGAGCAGTGACCGCCATTCCATCGAGTACCCCGGCTACAACGGCGGCTCGGACTGGGGCAGCGTGTCCATCGATACGCGTCGTGGCGTGATCGTGGCCAACTACAACGACATGCCCAACTACAACCGGCTGGTGCCGCGTGCCGAGGCCGATCGCCTGGGTTGGCTGCCGCGCGAAAAGATCCGGTTCGACAAGGGCGGCGCTGAGGGCGCGGGCGACCCACAGGTGGGCACGCCCTATGCCATCCAGGTCAATGCCGGTTGGCGCCTGCCGTTCACCGGTCTGCTGTGCAAGCAGCCGCCCTATGGTGGCATCCGTGCCATCGACCTGCGCACCGGCAAACTGCTGTGGGACCGCCCGTTCGGCAGTGCACGTGGCAATGGACCCTTCGGCATCCGCTCCGGCCTGCCGATCGAGATCGGCACGCCGAACAATGGCGGCTCGGTGGTGACCGCCAGCGGCCTGATCTTCATCGCCGCCGCCACCGATGATCTGCTGCGTGCCATCGACCTGAAGACCGGCAAGGAACTGTGGCACGCCAAGCTGCCTGCCGGTGGCCAGGCCAACCCGATGGTGTACGAGCAGGGCGGGCGCCAGTACGTGGTGATCATGGCCGGCGGCCACCATTTCATGGAAACCCCGAACGGCGATTACGTGATGGCGTTTGCGTTGCCGAGGTAACCGCAAGGGAGGCGGTGGGCCGCCCCCGTTGCATGACGCTGGATCACACCGTCACTACCACCTTGCCGATCTGCTCGTTCGATTCCAGGTAACGGTGTGCGTCCTGGATCTGCGTGAACGGGAATACCTTGGCGATCTTCGGCGCCAGCGTGCCCTGGTCCAGGCCGTTGACGATGAAGGCCTTGGCACGTGCCAGCGCGGCATCGTCGGAGACGATTTCCGAGTACAGGTAACCCTTCAGCGTCAGTGACTTGCCCAGCACGTTGAACAACGGGAATGGGGTGGGTTCACTGCTCAGCGCGCCGTACTCCAGCAGGATGCCGCCACGCGCCATGGCTTCGGTCAGCGGTACGAACTGCGGGCCACCGATCGGATCGAACACCACGCGGGCGCCGGCACCGCCGGTGATGCGCGCGACTTCGGCCACCAGATCCTGTTCCTGGGTGGCGATGACATGGGCGGCACCGGCGTCGAGCAGGGCCTGGCGCTTGCCCGGGCCTCGCGTTACCGCGATCGGCGTGGCGCCCACCGCGTTGGCGATCTGGATCGCGGCCAGTCCGACGCTGCTGCTGGCAGCGGTGATGATGACGAAATCTCCGGCGGACAAGTGCGCCTGCTCCAACAGCGCCCCCCAGGCGGTGACGTACTGCATCCACACTGCGGCGGCCGTTTCAAAGTCCAATGCCTGCGGATGCTTGACCACCAGTCGTGCCGGCACGTTGGCCAGTTCGCCGTAGGTGCCCCAGCGCGCGATATCCAGTGGCGGCACCACGCTGACCGCATCGCCCGCGGTGAATCCGCTCACGGCACTGCCGACGGCTTCGACCACACCGGCCGCTTCGTAGCCGAGGCGACTGGGGAACTGCGCTTCCTGCAGGTAGGCGCCGTTGCGGAACATCACCTCGGCGCGGTTCAGGCCGATGGCCTTGACCCGGATCTGGACTTCGTCGGCGGCGGGGGCGGGAACGTCGATGTTGTCGATGCGCAGTACATCGGCGTTACCGTATTCGTGGATGCGGACAATCTGGCTCATGGGGGCTCCTGGACAAGGCCAGCGCTGAGGCCGGCGGAAAGGTGAGGCCTACTGTGCGCGTGGCCTGCATCCAGAATAAGGGGTAATCTTGGGTTTCATTGAAAAACAATTGTTTGCAATGGACCTGATCGCTCCCCTGCGTACCTTCGTGAAAGTGGCCGAGGTCGGCTCCTTCGCCGCTGCTGCCGACGCGCTGGACCTGTCGCCGCAGCTGGTCGGCAAACACGTGCAGTCGCTGGAACTCCACCTGGGCGTGCGCCTGCTCAACCGCACCACGCGCAAGCAGAGCCTGACCGACTTCGGCCAGGCCTACCTGGCGCGGGCGCGGGTGATCCTGGAGGAAGTGGAGGGGGCCGAGCAGCTGGCTGAAGTGGCGCGCGGGCGGCCGATGGGGCGCCTGCGCATCAGTGCGCCGGTCACCTTCGGCGTGCACGCGCTGGGCCCGGCGGTGGTGGCTTACATGCAACAGTACCCGGACGTGCAGGTCGATCTGAACCTGTCCAACAGCCTGGTGGACATCGTCGAGGACGGCTACGACCTGGTGTTCCGTACCGGTGACCTGGCCGACAGCGGGCTGGTGGCACGACGGCTGGGGCCGTATCCACTGGTCCTGTGTGCCTCGCCGGACTATCTGGCCTCGCGCCCGGCCATTACCCATCCCGATGACCTGAGCCGGCACGAGTGCCTGGGCTTCGCGCATTCGGTCATCCGCACGCGCTGGAGTTTCCGCGATGCCGATGGCAGCGTGCTGACCGTGCCGGTGTCCAGCCGCTTCATGGTCAACCAGGCCGAGCCGCTGCTGACTGCGGCCGTGGGAGGGCTGGGATTGATCCTGCAGCCCTACGAAATGCTTGCCGCCGCACTGGCGCGTGGTGAACTGGTGGAAGTGCTGCCGCACCATGTGCCGGTATCGACGTGGATCAACCTGGTGTATCCGCGCGACCGCCAGCTGACGCCCAAGCTGCGCAGCTTCCTGGACTTCTGCGTGGCGCGATTCAGTGAACAGAGCATGGCGCGGCGATAGCGAGGCCATCGGGTAGCATGGTTGCCATCAACTGCGAAGGATCGCGCCCTCATGTCGTTTCATTGGCCACAACGTGCCGCGCGCGTTCTGCCCCTGGTGCTGCCCGCATTGCTGCTCACCACCGGATTACCAGCTGCCGAGCATCCAGCACAGGCGCTGGCGGAGTGGGAAGCACGCGGTCGTACTGAAGGCCTGGCCCGACCTGACACGGTCTGTCAGGACTTCCTGCAGGCAATGGGACGGAAACCAGAGGGACTGGAATACATCGGCTGCAGTCAGGACGATGCGTCCTACATCAAGCCGATGGAAGCCCACTACCGGGTTGCGGGTGCCGGGGCAGCGAAGATCGAAGCCTTCCTGCACGCAACGTTCGGCCTGCCGGCGTTGCGTTACGTCTGCTGTGGCTGGAGCAGCGGTGAACCTTTTTACTGGCGCGAAGGTCCGGACGCGGTGAGGTACCAGATTGGCATGGGTGTGGAATCGCTGCCGCACGCGCGGAGCGAATGGCATCGCATCGAGGCATTCAACGTAACGGTTGAGGTGTTGCGGCAGAGTCCCTAGCGTCGATGCGGCGGGCGCATCCTTGGTCTAGGATGCGTCCTGGGATCCCCGCAAAGGAACTGCAATGAGGGTTGTCGGACGCCTGTTTCTCTGCAATGCGCTGGTCTGTTCGGTTCTGCTGGCTACCCCGGTTTTTCCGGCAGTCGGCGCAACCTCTTCCGAGCATGCACATCCACGTGCGCAGGACGCCATCGACGACTGGCTGGCAGCCTTCAACGCTGGCAGCCTCGCGGAACTGCAGGCGTTCGCCGATGCCTATGCGAAGAAGGAAGGCAGCGGCCCCGATGACTATCTCGAGTTCCGCGGGAGTACCGGCCCACTGCGCGTGCTGGAAACAATCGAAAGCACGCCGGGCCAGGCGAAGCTGCTGGTGCTGGGCCAGCTGAACGAACGCACGATGTGGGTGACGGCCAGCATGGACCCGGACAATCCGGCGCACCTGAAGCAGTTCCAGATCGAAGGTACTGAAACGCCGGACAAGTACAAGCCAGGGCGTGTTGCGTTGCCTGCCCTGATGGCGGATGCCGAAACGAAGCTGGAAGCACTGCGTGTACAGGACGCGCTGTCGGGCGCATTGCTGGTGGCACGTAACGGCGAGGTGCTGCTGGACTGGCGCGGTGGCGAGGCGGATCGCGAAGGCGGGATTCCGGTGGATGCGGGCACACGCTTCCGGTTGGCCTCGTCCAACAAGATGTTCACCGCCGTGGCCCTCCTGCAGCTGGTGCAGGCCGGCACGGTGGGGCTGGACGATACGATCGGCAGGCACCTGCCGGACTATCCGAACAAGGCCGTTGCCGATGAGGTGACCGTTCGCCAGCTGTTGACCCACACCAGCGGACTGGGCGATTTCTTCGGTGATGATTTCGATCAGTATTCGGCCTCGCTGAAGACGCTGGATGACTACGTGCAGCGCTTCGCCAGGGATGCGCCGCAGTTCACGCCTGGCAGCCAGGACAGCTATTCCAACTATGGCTTCATCGTGCTTGGGCGGATCATCGAGGCCGTCTCCGGGCAGTCGTACTACGCCTATGTGGAGCAACACATCCTGCGCCCGGCAGGCATGACCGGCACCGGCTTCGAACCGGAAACAGTGACGGTGCCACAGCGCGCCGTCGCCTATACGAAGAAGGATGGGCAATGGGTCCGTGAAACGAAGTCGCTGCCCTGGCGCGGCATGTCCGCCGGTGGCGGTTACAGCACGGCCACCGACATGCTGAAGTTCGCCGAGGCGCTGCGCAGCGGAACGCTGGTTTCACCTGCATTGCTGCAGCAGGCCACCACGGCGCAGAACCACAAGCGTTGGTACGGCTATGGTTTCGTGGTGCAGGGCGAGGGCAGGGAGCACCAGTACGGCCATGAAGGCGGTGCGCCCGGCTCCAACAGTGCCATCGTGGTGCTGCCTGCACAGGGCTATGTGATCGTTGGGCTGGCCAATGTCGATCCGGATGCGATCGGTAACGTGGTCAACTACATCGCGCGACGGCTGCCGCTTTGATCGCGATGCGTGCCGGTCATTCCGGCACACGCACCATCTTCGTCATCAGGTGTTCCACCACACCCGCCGGGTCTGCCGTGCGACCGACATGCGTGCTCGACATCTGCACGACCGAGCTGCGCTTGGCGGTGAGGAAATGGAAGCGCGCGCGCGCCGGCAGCTGCGCGATCGGCCCGGCGCTGGCATCGCCGCGGCAGATTGCCACGATCGCATCCAGCCACGGTTGCAGCGCGTCCTGGTCCAGCGCCGGCGCGAACGCGTGCAGGCGTGCCGGATCGATTTCGATGGCCGCCTCCAGATGACGCGCGCCAGGGCAGGAGACGATCACCCCGACGTTGATGAACTCTTCGCGTTCCACCCGCGGTACCACGCGGATGACTGCATAGTCATACGTGTGCAGCGTGGGCACGGATGGCCTCCTGCACGAACACCGCACGAACCTTCAGGCGGTGCTTGAGATAATCGATGTAGCCTTGGCGATAGGCCTGCGGGCTGTCGAATGCCGGCTCGTTGACCAGCCAGCTGTCCGGCACCAGGCCGACGATCCGCTCGATCTCGGCATCGGTCAGGCGGGCGGCCAGTTCGGCATCCACCTCGGCGATGCGGCTGGCGAACGACAGCAGCACATGGTCACGGATCAGTACGAAGGGCTTCTCGCAGGCATCTCCGGCGTTGGCCCAGTCGTGATGGAAGTACATCGCCGCGCCGTGATCGATCAGGTACAGCCTGCGGTGCCACACCATCAGATTGGGATTGCGCGTGGTGCGATCGACATTACTGGTGAATGCATCGAACCAGACGATGCGCGAGGCCAGGTCGGCGTCCACCGGCATTGCTGCCGGGTCGTAGTTGATCGCACCGGGCAGGTAGTCCAGGCCCAGGTTCAGGCCTTCGCTGGCGCGGATCAGTTCCTGGATTTCCGGGTCCGGCTCGGTGCGGGCGAACTCGCGGTCCAGTTCGACGAACAGGATTTCCGGAATCGGCAGGCCCAGCGCACGTGCCATTTCGCCGGCAATCAGCTCGGCGATCAGTGCCTTCGGGCCCTGGCCGGCGCCACGGAACTTCAGCACGGCCATGCCGTCGTCATCGGTCTCGACCACGGCGGGCAGAGAGCCACCTTCCCGCAAGGGGGTGATGTAGCGGAGGGCATGTACGGTGCGCATGGGCGCATTCTAGCGTGGCGCCGGGGCAGGCGTGCCTCAGCAGAGCGGGGCGCCAGCTTAATGAACGGGTACCACGCGAACCACCTTTTACAGGTCGCCCGCAATCTTCACTTGTTCCTTCCGCGCAGAGTGGCAGCATTCGTTCCAACGGAGCAACACACCCGCGTGTGACCTTCAACAGGAGGCCCTCATGCCGCTACAGTGCAGCTGTCACGCTTCACCGTGTATGCAACGCAACGCGTGGTGTTGACCTTGACCTGACACGGTCACGCCATCGGTACGGATGGCCGTCCCCCGCAGTCCCAGACACCTTTCACCCATCGCGCCCCGGCGTTGCCCGGTTGGTCCTGCGATCCAGGGACTTGCGCCCCAAGAGAGATCCCTGCGTTGCCATCGACGCTGGCAACGTGGGGCCGCCGAATCCACGCTATCCCCACAGGCTTTGGAGGTGCACCGATGAGCGACGAATTCAATCCCATGCTGCCCCCACTGGACGATGCCAAGGCCGAGGAAATGATCGGCAAGGTCGTGCTGGTCGGTGTCACCCGCTATGGTGGCGACGGCCAGGTGCAGGGTCTGGAGCAGTACGCGGGCACCGTGCTGCGCATCAGTGCCGACGAAGGCGTGGTACTGGCCGACGAAGGCGATGGTCATGAGCGTTACCTGCCGCCCATGCTCGACCAGTACCAGCGGGCCGAGCCCGGCGAGTACCGCATGCGCAACAGTGGCATGATCGTGGTCGACCCCGATTACCTGACGGCCTGGGATCTGCACGCCCAGCAGTGATGACAGGCCACGCCTGGCAGGGGCCGGCCCATCGCCGGCCTCTCCGCGTGCGTCCCACTTTGCCCCATCCGGCCACTAGTCCTTCCGGCCCATTCCCGTTGCCTCCTGCGGTGCTAGATTCGGGCCCTTGCCCGTCCTCGGGCGCCCATTCACACCCCAGGGGATAAGGATGCTGATCCGTCGAACCTCTCTGGCGGCGGCTGTTGCCGTTGCCACCGTCGGCCTGCTGGCCGCTGGCCCGGCCTTCGCTGATTACGCGAAGCCGCCGGAACACCTGCTCAAGGTGCTGAAGGCACCGCCGCCGCCGGCACCGAACGTGGCCCCGGGCGGCCAACGCCTGCTGCTGACCACCGCGCAGACCTACCCGTCGATCAGCCGCGTGGCCCAGCCCTACCTGAAGCTGGCCGGCGTGCGCCTGGAGCCGAAGAACCGCAGCCGCCATGACACCCCCGGTGGCTATGGCATTCCGGCCTGCGTGGCCGACTTCACCCTGGTTGATATCGGCAGCGGCAAGGAAACCAAGGTGAACCTGCCGCAGGGCTGCGCCACCGGCGCGCTGTGGTCGGCCGACGGCAGCCATTTCGCCTTCCAGAACGCGGTCGATACCAGCGTGCAGCTGTGGGTCGGCGATGCCGCCACCGGCCAGGTGAAGCAGGTGCCGAACGTGCAGCTGAACCCGATCTTCGGCAACACCGTGCAGTGGCTGGGCGGCAGCCACAACCTGCTGGTGAAACTGGTGCCGGCCAACCAGGGCCCGGCGCCGTCCAATGGTGGTGTGCCGACCGGTCCGGATGCGCAGGAGTCGCTGGGCAGCAGCGGCGAAAGCAGCACCTACGAGGCCCGCGACACGCTGACCAGCGTGCATGACGAAAAGCTGTTCGCCTACTACGGTGCCTCGCAGCTGGCCGTGGTCGATACCGCCGCGGGCAGCGTGCGCCCGGTGGGGCAGCCGGCGCTGTTCAACGAGGTCAGCGCCGCGCCCGATGGCGTGCATGTGCTGACCGAGTCGATCAAGGCACCGTACTCGCATGCCGTGACCTACCAGCGCTTCGCCAATGATGTGGCGGTGCTGGATATCAGCAACGGCCGCAGCACACCGATCGCCAGCCTGCCGCTGGCCGACCGCGTGCCGGTGCACGGCGTGCCGGAAGGCCCGCGCGGTTTCGACTGGCGTGCCACCGATCCGGCCACCCTGGTCTATGCCGAAGCGCTGGACAAGGGCGACTGGAAGGTCAGCGTGCCGCATCGCGATCGCGTGCTGATGCTGAAGGCACCGTTCAACGGCAAGCCGACCGAAATCACGCGCACCGCGCAGCGTTTTGAGGGTTTCGCGTGGACCGCCGATCCGGCCGTGGCCTTCCAGTACGAGAACGACGAGAACCGTCACTGGATGCAGACCCGCGTCGTCGATGTGGACCAGCCGAAGAAGGAAGGTCGCCTGCTGTGGGACATGTCCAGCGATGAGCTGTACGGCAACCCCGGCAATCTGGTCTTCACGCGTTTGCCGAATGGCGCGCAGGTCGTGCGCCAGGACGGCAACCATGTGTTCCTCAGCGGCCGTGGCGCCTCACCGCAGGGCGACCGCCCGTTCCTGGACCGCCTGGACCTGGGCACGCTGAAGAGCGAGCGTCTGTTCCGCAGCAGTGCCGATGCCTACGAACAGTTCCTCGGTTTCAGCAACACGCCGGGCCGCTACCTGACCTGGCACCAGTCAGTGATCGATCCGCCGAACGCCTTCATCCGTCAGCAGGGTGAGTCAGTGGCCGATGCGAAGGCCGGCGAGGCGCAGTTCGCGTCGACCACGACCGCGCTGACCAAACTGGTCGACCCGACCCCGGAAGTGCGCCAGATCAAGAAGCAGTTGGTGACCTACAAACGTGCCGACGGCGTGGACCTGTCGTTCACCCTGTACACGCCGCCGGGCTACAAGGAAGGCCAGCGCGTGCCGGCGATCCTGTACGCCTACCCGGCCGACTTCGCCAACGCCGCGCAGGCGGGGCAGGTGTCCGGTTCGCAGCAGACCTTCACCCGTCTGCAGCCGTACCGCCTGATGCTGCTGGCCGGCTACGCGATCATCGACAACGCCTCGTTCCCGATCGTGGGTGACCCGAAGAACGCCTACGACACCTACCTGGAGCAGCTGGAAGCCGACGCCAAGGCGGCCGTGGACAAGGCCGTGGACATGGGCGTGGTCGACCGCAACCGCATTGGCGTGACCGGTCACAGCCACGGCGGCCTGATGACCGCCAACCTGATCGCGCACACCAACCTGTTCAAGGCCGGCGTGGCGACCAGCGGTTCGTACAACAAGACCTTCACCCCGTTCGGCTTCCAGAACGAGCGTCGCTCGGTGTGGCAGGCGCAGGACGTGTACCTGAAGGCCTCGCCGTTCTTCTACGCCGACAAGATCAAGCTGCCGCTGCTGCTGGTCCATGGTGAGGACGACGCCAACCCGGGCACCGAGCCGTTCCAGTCACGCAAGCTGTACCAGGCCATTCGTGGCAACGGCGGCACCACCCGCCTGGTGATGCTGCCGAACGAACCGCACTGGTACACCGCGCTGGAGTCCAACGAGCAGCTGGTGTCGGAGATGCTTAACTGGTTCGACACCTACGTGAAGAACGCAAAGTAAGGGCACAGGAAGGCCGCCTCAGGGCGGCCTTCCTGCATCCTGTAGAGCCGAGCCCGTGCTCGGTTGCTTGTTCGCCTGTAAACAGATTGAAGTGCTCTGCAATCAACTGTGGAGACTCGGTAACGACGTGTTACCGGCACATTCGCGGGCCATGAAAATGGTCTAGTCTGATCGTGTAAGTCCGTCCCGGGTCGATGCAATGAAAGCCATCCTTCTTGCTGCAGCGTTGTCGTTGGTCCTGGTCTCAACTGCAAGTGCTCAGCCGCTGCCTGCCGAGCTGGCGCAGCTGGGGATCATCGCCGGCATGCCTTACGCCAAGGCCAAGCGCCTGCTGGACGCCGCCGGCTGGCAGGCGAAGCCGGCGCAGGGCGCGCCGGAGTCACTGGAAGGCTTTCCCGAAGTCGGATGCCAGAAAGGCGGAAAGCAGTGCGCAACGACGTTTGAAAAGGGCGAACAGCAGGTCGCGGTGCGGCTGGGCACTACCCTGGCAGGGCAGCCGTTCGTGCAGGGCGCTGACTGAGCGTCTGCCGCACTCACGCCAGCGGTAAACGGTCCTGCGCGTGCGCCAAACGATCATGCAGCTCGCGCACGTGCTCGGCCTTGGCATGCACCTGGGTGGCATCACCGAAACTGCGCAGATAGGCGCAGGCCGCGAAGCCGGCGCTCTTCTTTTCGTACTCGGCAATCCAGGCCAGTCGATCCGGGTTGTTGGCCTGTTCGGCTGACCACGCGGCCACCGGCGGGCGGATGCGGTACTTCAGGCCCACGCGCCACGGCTTCGGGGTCAGTCGCGCACGGAAGCAGTGCTGCAGCCGGCACATGCGTGCGTACAGGGGGTCGGTGCCCAGTGCCTTGAAGAACGCCTGCAACTGCTCGTCCTCGGGCGAGAACGTGGCATGCATGGCGAGCACGCGCAGGCCAGCCGGCGTGCGGTAGGTGCGCAGGTGCCACTCCGGATGCTGTTCGCTGAAGGCCGCGACCCGCTGCAGGGCCACGCCTTCGGCGCCGCCGGCTGCGGCCAGGCGGCGCTTGCGCTGCATCAGCATCGCGATGTTCACCAGCACCACGGCCGCCACACCCAATACCAGTCCCGCCAGCCAGTGCCACAGCAGGGTGCCGATGATGGCGCCAGCGAACAGCAGCACCGCGGCGATGAGAGCGGGCATCACGCAACCCGCGGGTGGTTGCGCATGGTCGATGTCGGCAAACAGTACGTCCGGTGTGTTCAGGCACAGCGCCCCGTAGCTGTTGCGGGTGATGATGACATCGCCGTCGCGCCGTACGATCTGCTCGCGGATCGGCACCCCCTCCACGCCGTAGTTGCTGCGCACTTCGCGGCGCGGCAGCGCCTGCCCTGCAAGGATGGCGTTGAGCGCTTCGTTGGCACGGCGGTCGGCGTGCGCCTGAGCTTCGGCAGGGCTTTCGTCGGACCAGCCGAAGCGGCGCACGACCACCGGCCGGCCGCGAAAGCGGGCCTGCAGACGGGCTTCGGCCCAGTATGCGGGAACGATCATCATCGTGCGGTGCTCCATCTTCCATGGCAGGTGCCGAAGCGAGTCTGGCACAGCGGCGGGGCGCCCGCATCCGACTGCTGCGGCGGGCTGGGTGGAGTGATAGATTGCGCGCTTCGCATGCACTCCACCAAGGACGGAGCGATGTCCACGATCCTGCGCGGCCTGTTGGCCCTGGCCTGTGCCGGGGCGGTGGGTGTGGCCACGGCGGCGGTACCGGCAGGGCCGCAGATCCTCACCGAGGATGTCAGTCGTTTCTATGCACTTTATGACAGCGCCGGCGGCAAGCCCAATGTTGCGCAGCTGCGTGGATACCTGGCCGAAGGGTCGGCTGGCCTGGCGGAGTTGGCCAAGGCGCGCCGGGTCACGCCCGAACGCATTGCCGAGTCCATCGCCAGCCAGCCCGAGCTGTATGCTCAGGGACGAAACTGCCTGGCCGAACTGCCCGCGGTGAAACAACGCCTGACGCAGGTGTTTTCCAACCTGCAGGCGATCTACCCGCAGACCCGGTTCCCGCCGGTGACCATCGCGGTGGGCCGCGGCCGGCCGGTCGGGCTGACCTCGAAAAGCGGCGTGATCATCGGCCTGGAAGCGCTGTGCGCGGCCGACTTCATGAATCCCAATGTGCAGGACCGCTTCGTGCACGTGATCGCACACGAGTACGTGCACATCCAGCAGACCGGCCTGATCGACTTCGAGCCGGGAGAACCGCGGGCAACAGTGCTGCGCGTGTCGCTGGGCGAAGGCATCGCCGAGTTCATCACCGAACTGATTTCCGGCAACGTCGGCAATGGGCGACATGCGGCGTGGACGCGCGGCAGGGAAGTGCATATCGAGAGCGCATTCGCACTGGATCTGGACAGCACCGATCTGTCGCCGTGGCTGTACAACTACAAGCCCGGTTCGCAGGAACCCTATGATCTGGGCTACTGGGTGGGCTACCGCATCGCCAAGGCCTATTACCTGCAGGCCAAGGACAAGCGTGACGCAGTGCGCGCGCTGATCCAGCAGGACAACCCGAAGACGATCCTGGCCGCCAGCGGCTGGACGCCGGGTATGTGGATGCCGGCCAAGGTGACCGGTGTGGCGGCGCGGTCGGCGGCACGCTGAGCGCGGGGCCGCGCGCTAGACTGGCCCGGACATCCAAGGGAGAGACCCGATGCGTTCCGTGTCCGGCGGCCTGGCCGCGGTTGTCCTCGGTATCGCGCTGAGCGCCCATGGGGTGGCGGCCGATGCGCCCGCCATCAATCCGTTGTTGGTGGAACCTGTCGATCGCCTGCGCCCGGATGAGGTGCGCTTCATGCAGCAGCGCCTGGCCGATTGGCCGGAACTGCAGCGTTACCGCGACGCCAACGCACGACTGTCTGCCGCCGTACCGGGGCAACCACGCGTGGTGCTTTTCGGTGACTCGATCACCGAAGGCTGGGGTAGGGAAGGCAGCGAAGCGTTTTTCCCCGGCAAGGGTTGGCTCAACCGCGGCATCAGCGGCCAGACCACGGCGCAGATGCTGGTGCGTTTCCCGCAGGACGTGCTGGCACTGAAGCCACAGGTGGTGGTGATCCTGGCCGGCACCAACGACATTGCCGGCAACACTGGCCCCTCCACGCAGTCGATGATCGAAGACAACCTGCACGCGATGGTGGACCTGGCCCGCGCACATGGCATTCGTGTGGTGCTGGCATCGGTGCTGCCGGTCAGCGATTACCCGTGGCTGACGGGCACAATGCCTGCGCCCAAGGTGCGTGCATTGAACACGGCATTGAAGCGCTATGCCGATGCGAAGCAGCTGGTCTATCTGGACTACTACACTCCGATGGCCAATGCGGCTGGCGGGCTCGACCCGCAACTGGCCGACGACGGCGTGCATCCCACGGCGAAGGGCTATGCGGTGATGGCGCCGCTGGCCGAGGCGGCGGTCAAGCGCGCGCTGCAGCAGAAGTAGCGTCAGCGGGCAGGCTCGCCAGCAGCCAGTCACAGAAGCTGATCACCAGCGGATCGGCTGTGCTGTCCTCGTGCACCAGCCAGCTCCAGCGCGGGCCGCGCACGCTTGCATCATCCAATGGTTGCAGCAGGCCTTGTTCGCAGGCGCGCGCGGCAAGCAGTTCGCTGACCAGGGCGATGCCGAGACCCTGGCATGCGGCATCCAGCAGTTGCCCGGGCTCGGAGAAGTTCATGCCCTCGCGGCGCTGTCCGACATCGGCGCCGCCCTGTACCTGCCACTGGCTCCAGTCCATTTCGCGCTCGCCATGCAGGGTGAGGCGTTCGTGCACGGGCGTGGCCAGCAGGTCGGGATGGCAGGCCGGATAGAGGCGGTCCTGCAGCAGCACGCGATGCTGGCACTGCGCCTGTGAGTCGAGGTCATCGCGTACCGCCACGTCCAGCGTCTGCGTGGTCATGTCTGGTGCTTCCTCGCTGGTCAGCAGCCAGAGGTCGGCGTCGGGATGCAGGCAGTGGAACCCGGCCAGGCGCGGCACCAGCCAATGGCGGGCGAAGGCCGGGCTGGTGTTGACGATCAGTTGATTGGGCTTGCGGTACTGATCGAGCCGGCGGATGCCGCTGGCCAGCTGCCGCAGCAGTGCCTGCGTTGTTTCCAGCAGGTCGATGCCGGCGTCGGTGAGGGTGACGCTGCGGCCTTGCCGGAAGAACAGTGGTTGTTGCAGCGATGCCTCCAGGCCCCGGATCTGCTGGCTGATGGCCGACTGGGTCAGGTGCAGTTCCTCAGCCGCACGGTGGAAGCTGCCCAGGCGGGCGGCGGCCTCGAAACCCCGCAGGGCGTTCAGCGGTGGCCAGTGCTTGAGCATTCTGATAAGTAAAACTGTTCAATTGTTGGCTGAATCTATCGTTTGTTCTTATGTGTCGGCAAGGGCAGCATAGCGCCCATCCCGCACCGGCCCTGGAGCCCGTCATGAGCAACCGTCGTCACTTCCTCACCCAACTGGCGGGCGCCGCCGGCCTTGGCGGCCTGGCCGCTCTGGGCCTGGCCGGGCTGCCGGGTCGCGTATCCGCAGCAGGGCCAGGTGCGGGGACTTGGCGCATGCCGGACGAGCACGGGCCGCAGGAACGCGTGTTCCTGGCCTTCGCCGCGCAACCGAGGGTGTGGGGCGCGCAGGCCGATGCGGTGAACACCACCGTGGCGCGGCTGGCCCGCACCATCGCACGCCACCAGCCGGTCAGCGTGCTGTGCCGCCCTGCACAGCTCAAGCAGGCGCAGGACCGCTGCGGCCGCGACAACATCGAGTTCCTGGACGTGCCCTTGGATGACATCTGGGTGCGCGATTACGGTGGTTGCTTCGTCACCAATGACCGGGGCGGGCTGGGCCTGGTCGACTTCAACTTCAACGGCTGGGGCGGCAAGCAGAGCGCGCGCAACGATGGCGCGGTGGCGCCGTGGCTGGCACAGGTGACCGGTGCGACGCTGCTGGAAAGCGATCTGGTGGGCGAGGGCGGTGGCATCGAAGTCGACGGCCACGGCACGGCCATCCTCACCGAAAGCTGCTGGGTCAACCGCAACCGCAATCCGGACGGGTCGCGCGCGGATATCGAGGCCGAGCTGAAGCACCACCTCGGCCTGCGCAAGGTGATCTGGCTGCCCGGTATCGCCGGCAAGGACATCACCGATGCGCACGTGGATTTCTATGCGCGCTTCGTACGCCCGGGCGTGGTGATCGCCAATCTGGACAACGATCCGGAGTCCTACGATTACGACCTGACCCGCGAGCACCTGCAGATCCTGCGCGGGGCCACCGATGCCGACGGCCGTCGCCTGCAGGTGCATACGCTGCCGCCGCCGCTGGACGGACGCGACAACGTGCATACCCGCGACAACGACGATCTGGCGATGGGCTACATCAACTACCTGCCGATCAACGGCGCCGTGGTCGCACCGCAGTTCGGAGACGACGACGCCGATGGATTCTGCCGTGAACTACTGGAAGACATGTATCCCGGCCGCGTGATCGAACAGGTGGATATCGATGCCATCGCGGGTGGTGGTGGCGGTATCCATTGCGTGACCAAGAACATGCCGAAGGTGGGCTGACGCGCCTCAGGCATCGTCCTGCTTCAATGCGGCATCGGCCGCCAGCAGCGCCTCGGCGGCCGCACTGAGCGGCGGCGACGGCGGGGCGACCACGCCGATCGCTTCCATCATCTTCGGCATACCGAGGAACTGCCGCGCACGGCGGTCGTAGATGCCGGTGACCAGCAGCGCGCGCGTGGCGATCTTCTGTTCGGCGCCGATCAGCACGCGTTGCTCCATGATGCCGCGCGAACCGACCCAGCCGACCAGCCGCGTTTCCAGGGTGAAGCGCTGGAATGGCTTGAGTTCGCGGCGGAACTGGATGGTGCCGGCACCGACGATCGGTGCCCACTTCTCGCGTAGCGCCACCCGGCCCAGGCCCATGCGCAGGATCAGGTCCAGCCGGCCCAGGTCGAAGATGTTCCAGTAGCGGCCGTTGGTCATGTGCAGGTTGCTGTCCAGGTCATTGGGCAGTACCCGGAACTGCAGCCGCGAGACCCCGAACGGCGCCTCCAGCTTGGGCCGGAACAGGCTGCACAGCAGCAGATGGAGCAGGCGGAACCAGAGATTCATGGTTATGACGACTGTTATAGAATCGCCGGTACGCTAATCTATGACGACTGTCCTGGCAAGGAGCCTGCCGTGAGCCCGCGCCCCTCTGATGCGCCACAACGCGTGATTGATGCTGCGGCACAGATGCTGGCGCGTGTGGGCCTCAATGCCACCAGCATCCGTGAGGTGACCAAGCTGGCCGAGGCGCCGCTGGGTTCCACCTACCACCACTTTCCCGGCGGCAAGCAGGAGCTGCTGGCGCGCGCCACTCATATGGCCGGCGACAAGATCGAAGCGCTGCTGGTGGAGCTGCTGAAGGGCGGCGCAGTGCAGGGCCTGCAGCAGTTCCTGGCGATGTGGCGCGAGCGCCTGCTGCGCACCGATTTCCGCGCTGGCTGCCCGGTGCTGGCCGCTGCGGTTGAGGAGCCGGTGGAGGCCATGCCCAGCCAGCCGCGTGCCGCTGCTGCCGAAGTGTTCGCGCGCTGGCAGGGCCACCTGGCGGCGGCGTTCGTCGCCGAAGGTCACAACCCGGCCGCGGCGGCCGGACTGGCCAGCCTGGTGATTGCCAGCGTGGAAGGTGCGGTGGCGATGTGCCGCGCGCTGCAGGACATCGGCCCGTTCGACCAGGTGGCCGCGCAGTTGCTGAAAGCCGCTGCGCCGCCTTGATCCGGCTGCACGGTCGCGGGAGACTCGGCGCAGGCCCTGACTGGACGCCGCCATGGACGAATCGCACTGCCGCTACCTGATCGAGCACTACCTGCTGGCCTACAACCGCTTCGACATCGATGCCATGCTGGCGGTGCTGGCGCACAACGTGCGCTTCGAAAACCATAGCGGTGGCCAGCTGACGATGGTCACCGAAGGCATCGATGCCTTCGGCGAACTGGCGCGGCAATCGGCCCAGATGTTCCACGAGCGCGAGCAGCGGTTGCTTGAGCTGACGTTCGAGGATGATGTGGCGCTGGCCAGCATCGGCTGGCGTGGCGTGTTCGCGCAGGACATTCCAGATGGTCCGGGCGCGGGCACGGAACTGGCCCTGCAGGGACGCAGCGAGTTCGCTTTTGAGGACGGTCGCATCGTGCGGATCATCGACCGCAGCTGAGGAACGGCCGCCCAGGTCCGCCGTCTGGACAGCGGACCTGCCCGCGGTAGAATCCGCCCACCACCGCTTACGCGTGCCCGGCAAGGATGTCCGCATGCAGTATCAGGTTTTCGAGCTTCCACGCTGCACGATCCGCGGCATCCGTTGGCGCCGATGAAACGCACCCGTTTCTTTTCACGCAGCCCGTTGAAGTTGCCGATGAACCGCGGCAGTGAAGTCGTGCGCGCGCGGCAGCATCTGCAGCAACGCGGCTGGCCGCGCCTGCAGATGGCATTGATCGTGGCCCTGACCGGTGCGGCCGGTTTCCTTGCCTCGCATCTGCTGCGTCTGGCCGGTATCGACGCAATGCTGCTTCGCTACCCGATGGCCGTGCTGTTGGCCTATGGCGTGTTCCTGCTGCTGATGTGGATCTGGATCCGCTGGCGCTGGGACAACGTGCTGGATGGCCTGTCGCCGGATGTGGGTAGTGGCAGCCCATCGCCTCGCGGAAGTGCCGTGGAATCACCGTGGAACGGCATCGGTGGCCGTTCCGGAGGTGGCGGCGCGTCAGCTTCGTGGAATGAGTCGGCGCGGGTCAGCGGCGGCGATGCCGGTGAGCTGCCGTTGACCGGCCTGGCCGAAGACGAAGCGGGCCTGCCGTTGCTCGCGATCCTCGGCATCGTCGCGCTGGTGGCGACCGTCCTGCTGGCCAGCGTGTGGGTGGTGTGGGCGGCGCCGGTGCTGATGGCCGAGCTGCTGGTGGACGCCGCCATCGCCGGTGGCCTGTACCGGCGCATGCAGGGCATGCAGGAGCAGGGATGGTGGCGGGTATGCGTGACGCACACGATCTGGCCGCTGCTCGGCCTGCTGCTGTTCTTCGCTGTGCTGGGTTGGCTTGCGCAGGCGCTGGCGCCAGGAGCGACCCACCTGCTGCAGGTCATTCAAGCGCTGTAGCGCCACGTTCCCGGCTGATATCCCAACCTGCTTCATTTCTTCGAGGAGCTTCATGCGACAGCGCATTGCACGGAAGCACATCCTGACGACAGCGGTCGTCCTGTTCGTGGCTGCTGGCGCAGCGCTGATGGCCAGCGTGCGCCCACAGTGGCGGCAGGATGTCAGCCCGCCTCCGATCAACCTGGGAACGGCACGGATGCAGGCCGAGGTGATGGCAGAGCTCATCGACCTGCGACCGACACCGCCAGGAACGCCGCCGGTACCGCCGATTCCAATGAAGGCAGTCTCCTCCGCGATGCTGACCGGCAACAGTGGGTTCGCGACCGCGGAGGTGCCACTGGCAGATGTCGCGCCAGCACACTTCGAGCCGCGCGACCGGGAGCCCGACATGCCATTCGCTGTGATGGAATGGACTGCGCCTGCCTGCGGTGAAGGAGACCCCGCCCCGGTCTGCCAGGTTCGTCACAACGTCGTCGAGTGGCGCGATGATGACAGTGCGGCGTCCTTTCAACTTCAGCAGCATCTGGAGGCGATGCTGCAGGTTGCGAACCGCCGGGCTGTACGCGTACCCGACCTCGCGTTTGAGCTTGCGCATGTGCGAGCGCAACGGATGACGTGGGACGAGCTTCAGCAACGGCGCGCACGCGGCGTCGAGGGATGCACGGGTGGCCCGGGCAATCCGGATCTGGGCGTTGTCTATCTGCAGCGTCCTGTGTTCAGCCTGGACGGGAACTGGGCAATGGCATCGATCGCCTCGGATCTGTGCAGTGGAGGAACGGCGATGCGCGTCCTCTACCTTCTGCACCGCAGCAAGGGCGGATGGGAGCGTGTTCGAGTGGAGCCTGTCCGCTATATGAGCTTTGGCCACGGCCTGTGGCCCGCGTTACCGGAGTCGTGATGACAGATACCTCGTTCAAGCCAGACCGTGACTGCCAACAGCGGATCGCCTGGCGGCGCATTGCATCGTTGGCGGCGGCGCTGTCGGCTTTGGCTCTCATGGCCGGAATCTGCAGCCTGCGCCCGAGGTGGCAGCAGGAAACCGGTCCGCCGCCGGTCAACCTGGGAACCGCGCAGATGCAGGCTGAGGCGATGGCGCTGGTGATTCGGCAGGGTCCTCCATTCCGTCTTCCAGCCCCGCCAGTGCCGCAGCCGACGCCGGTTCTGCCATTGCCGTCGAGCGGCGTGCCCACCGCACCGCAGACGCCGTCCGCCCCCGTCGATCGATGGCGCCCGCAGGAGCAGCCGCAGTTGACCGACCCGGTGGGGCAGGACATCTACGTGATGGAGCAGACGTTGCCCTATTGCTGGCCGGGCAGCAGTGCCTCCACCTGCCAGGAGGTGGATGATCTGGTCCTGCCGCTGGACGACCGGTGGCCGCCGCAGATCCACGCGCTGCGGTTGCAGCTGCAGGCGGATCTGGTTCCTGCCAATCGCCGTCCCGCGCCAGTACCCGCAGCCGCATTGGCCGGTGCGCAGCGGATGGATGCCGAAGGTCTTCGAGCGCTGCGGGAGCGCGGCTGCGCATCAACGGCGCAGCAGCCGTCCCATCCGTATGATCAGTTCGTCCATCTGACCCGGCCCGTTTTCAGCGGCGATGGGCGGTGGGCCATGATCGCCGTCGCCTGGGATTCGTGCTCCGTCGATTTCGTCTACCGGGAGCTGGTCGTACTGCATCGGGAACAGGGACGCTGGATGAGCGAACCCCCGGAACGAGGTCTGGGCGGCGTATGGGATGGCCGCGTACTGCGGCCCTGGAAGTACGCCCATTGACGAGAGGGGCAGAGGGCGCCGGATCACACCCGGCGCCGCCTGCGGTCATCAGTCAAAGCGCAAGCGCACGCCTGCATAGACGCCACGACCTTCGCCCGGCGTCGAGCGGGCGACATCCTTGCCGGCATCGTCGTAGCCCGGTGTGACCGTGGCGGCGTAGCGGCGGTTGCCGATGTTGCGCATCTCCGCCCAGGCCTGCCAGCGGCCACCGGGTGCGTCGTAGCCGATGCGGCTGCCGAAGATCACACGGCTGTCGGCCCAGTAGCTGTTGGCGTAGTCGACGGCGATGCGCGAGGCGTATTCGGTATTGAGCGCAGCGTACAGGCCGGAGGCGTGATCGAAGCGCAGCTCGGCCTGGTAGGCGTGGCGCGGCAGGCCGGGCAGACGGTTGCTGCCGAAACGCGCATCGTGGCGATAGCGGAAGTCGCTGAAGGTGTACGCCTGGCGCAAGGACAGGCGGCCCGGTGCTGCCTGCCACAGCGTGCTGTCCAATCCGGCTTCGATGCCGCGGTGCACGGTGGGGCTGGCGTTGTTCTCGGCGATGAACAGGTTCGGCACCGGCTGCAGCTCGACGCTCAGCAGTTCGTGGTTCACGTGTGCGTAGTAACCGGTCAGTTCCCAGCGGCCCAGCGCCGCGTCACCGCGCGCGCCCAGTTCCAGCGTGGTGGCGGTCTGGTTCTGCATCGGTACCGGCGCGCGCTGGCGGCCGGTGGACGGGCCATTGCCCGGCCCGAAGTACTGCTTGGAACCCCAGATCATCGACCACGGATGCGGTGCTTCCACCGAGCGGCTGAGGTTGCCGAACCACTGGGTCTGCGCGCTGTGCTGCCAGGTGAAGCCCAGTCGCGGCGCGTAGTCCCAGTCGCGGTCGCGCAGGCGGCCGCCGCTGCTCGGCCAGGTCACCTGCACATCGCGGCGGGTGTTGATCAGTGCCAGCCCGGTCTGCATGCGCAGGCGGTCGTTCAAGGTGAGGGAATTGCCGACGTGCAGCGTGCTGTCGGTGCCGTGGTGGCGGAAGTCACGCGTGCGCGTACCGGCGGCGTAGCCGTTGCTGGCAAAGCGCAGCGACTCGCGCACATCGGCGTCCAGATCGTGGGTGACGCGAAGGCCCACCGTGGTTTCGCTGTCCAGGCCGAACAGCCGATGGCGGTGGCGATAGTCCAGCGTGGCGTTGAGGTTGGCGTAGTCCAGCTGCTGGCGGTACAGGCTCTCGTTCAAGTCCATCGGGTACGTGTGGTAGACCAGCCCGGCCTGCAGCGAGGAATCCTCATCGATCTGCAGCGTGGTGACGTTGCCCAGCCACGTGCTGCCCGGCTGCGGGCGACGCGCATCGATGGCCAGATTGGCCGGGTTGACCGCATGCGGGTCGTTGCGGATCTGGTCGCGGGTCAGGCGACCGGGTGTTTCGTGATTGGTTTCGCGGTAACGCACGAAGAAGCGCGTCTGCAGGTCGGGGGTGATCTGCCAGCCGATGTTGGCCATCGCGCCCTTGCCATCGCCGCGCGCATGGCGCTGGTAACCGTCGAATTCGGTATCGGTGTAGGCCAGGAAGTAGTCGACATCACCACTGACGCCGCCCCAGCTGATGCCGCGCTTCTGGTAGCCACGGCTGCCGGCTTCGTAGTGCAGCTGTACGCCCGCCGAATCACGACCGCTGCGGCTGACGTAGTCGATGGCACCGCCCAGCGCCAGCGCGCCGCGCTCGAAGCCGTTGGCGCCGCGCAGTACTTCCACGCGGGACAGCCACAGAGGTTCCAGCAGCTCGTAGGGCGTGCCGCCCGGGCCGGTCAGTGGCAGGCCGTCGATCGACACCGCAATACCCGAGGCATGCGCGCCGGGGCCCCGGTTGATGCCCGAGCCACGGATCGAAATCTTGGTGCCCTCATTACCCGGCGACTGCGCGCTGATGCCCGGTTGGTAGGCCAGCACATCGGCACTGCTGGACAGTCGGCTGTCGGCCTTGGCCACGTCGATGACGTTGCTCGCGCCGGGTACGCGCTTCAGCGCCTCGCGCGCCTGGGCGCTGGCATCGGCAGCAGCGGTGACCTGCACGGCATCCAGCGTGGTGGCCTGCGGCGCAGCAGCGGCGGTGGTGGAGAGGCCAAGGGAAACGGCCAGGAACAACAGCGACGGGGTGGGGCGGTACGACGAGAGCGACATGCGGAAATGCTGTAAACCACGAAAGTGGCGCGCAAGTTAACAGGTCGGCGGCCCCGCGTCACCCACCGCTCGCGTATGGGTGACGTGGCATCCATGTAGAGTCGAGCCATGCTCGACTGCTTTTCTCTACGGAGCAGGCTTCGCCAGCGCCTTGGCCTTTGCATACAGCCGATCAGCCGTTTCCTTCTCACCCAGCGCCGCATGGCACTCGGCCAGGCTGTCCCAAGCATTGGCCGAATCCGGATACAGCTCGGTGTTGAGCGCGAACACCTTCACTGCCTTGCGTGCACCGAGGCTTTCGCGGATCGCGTAACCATCGGCATTGATCGCGCGTTCCAATTCACTGGCAGCAACCTTGTTGCTGTCGCGCAGCCAGCGATGCACTGCTTCGGCCGCGCCGGCGCTGTCATCCAGCGCATACGCGATCAGTCGCTCGGACAATACCGCATGCGGAAACTCCTCCGGCGCGGCCACCGCCATCGTGCTCTCGACCAGCGTGCTCGACCAGACATTGCGGGCGCTGCCGTTGGTCAGGTACACGAACACCCAGTAGCCGCTGGCCAGGGTGCCCTTGTAGGCCAGCCGCGCACGTACACGGGTGCCGCCATCGTGGCCGACCTGGGTGTAGCCGTCGCTGCGGGTGGTGTCCCAGCCCGTGGAGAAGAAATTGCTGCCGCCGCCGGCCAGTTTCTGCGGCTGCCAGAGTTTTTCCAGGGTCGCCGTGCGCAGCAGCTTGCCGGTCGCCAGCGCCTGCAGGAATCGGTTCATGTCGCCCACGGTGGTCTGCAGGTCGGCGTGGCCCCAACCGTAGTCCGGCCAGGGGTCTTCGTTTGCTGGCTGCAGCTGACCGTCCTTGCCGATGTACGGCACCGCTGCGCGCTGCGCCGGCACGCTGGCTGCTCCCCATGAAGTGCGGGTCATCTTCAGCGGCTGCAGGATGCGTTCGCGCGCGATGGCCGGGTAGGGCTTGCGGTAATGTGCTTCCAGCAACGCCGTCAGTACCAGGTAGTTGGCCTGCGTGTACTGCACGCGGCTGCCGGTGGCGAACTGCATCGGCGCCGCGCCGGCCACGTTCAGTGCAGCGCCAAGGTTAGGCGCCACACCGGTGTAGCCTTTGCTCACCCAGCGGTTGTCCACCCGATCGTAGTACTCGCCGATACCGGAACTGTGGTTGATGAAATCGCGTATGCGGATTGCCTGCCAAGCAGCCGGAAGGTCCGGAACATAACGGCTGGCCGGCGCGTCCAGATCCACCTTGCCCTGGTCGACCAGCTGCATCACCAGTGTGCTGGTCAGCAGCTTGGCCATCGATTGCGCGGCGAAGATGGTATCGACAGTGGCAGGCGCATGGGCAGCGGGATCGCGTTCGCCGCTGGCGCCCTGATAAAGCACCTGGCCGTTGTGTGCGACCAGTACCGCCTGGCCGGCGATGCCGTAGCGCTCGCGGTTGGCCTGCAGTTGGGTGTCGAGCTGAGCAGAGAGAGTGCCGGGAGCGCCACGTGCAGAAGCGATCGGAACGGCGAAGAGGGCACAGAGCAATGCGGCAGCAAGGGTGCGGTACATCGCGGTGATCCGTCAGCGGTGATGGCGCATGTTGGTCACGGCGGGAGAGCGGGTCAAGGGCACCGATTCCTGCATCAGGGAGAGCCGGCCAGCGGCCGGCACTACCCTACGTTTGCGGTAGTGCCGGCCGCTGGCCGGCACCCCTGCGATCAGCCCAGGATGCCCGGCAGATCCAGTCCCTTTTCCTTCGCGCAATCAATCGCGATCTCATAGCCTGCATCGGCATGGCGCATCACGCCTGTGGCCGGGTCGTTCCACAGCACGCGGCCAATCCGCTTGGCCGCGGCCTCGGTGCCGTCGCAGACGATCACCATGCCGGCGTGCTGCGAGAAGCCCATGCCGACGCCACCGCCGTGGTGCAGCGATACCCAGGTCGCGCCGCTGGCGGTGTTGAGCAGGGCGTTCAGCAGCGGCCAGTCGGACACCGCATCGGAGCCGTCGGCCATCGCTTCGGTTTCGCGGTTTGGCGACGCCACGCTGCCGCTGTCCAGGTGGTCACGACCAATCACCACCGGTGCCTTCAGTTCACCGTTGGCGACCATTTCGTTGAAGGCCAGACCGAGGCGATCGCGGTCACCCAGGCCCACCCAGCAGATGCGTGCCGGCAGGCCCTGGAACTTGATCTTCTCGGCAGCCATGTCCAGCCAGCGGTGCAGGTGCGGGTTGTCCGGAATCAGTTCCTTCACCTTGGCATCGGTCTTGGCGATGTCTTCCGGGTCGCCGCTCAGTGCGGCCCAGCGGAACGGGCCGATGCCGCGGCAGAACAGCGGGCGGATGTAGGCCGGCACGAAACCCGGGAAGTCGAAGGCATTGGCCACACCTTCTTCCAGTGCCATCTGCCGCAGGTTGTTGCCGTAGTCCACGGTCGGCACGCCCAGCGCGTGGAAGCCGAGCATGGCGCGGATGTGGTTGGCCATCGATGCGCGCGCGGCCTTCTCCACTTCCTTGGGGCCGGAAACGCGCTTCTCATCCCACTGCTCGACCGTCCAGCCCTGCGGCAGGTAGCCGTTCACCGGGTCGTGCGCGGAGGTCTGGTCGGTCAGCAGGTCCGGCTTCACGCCGCGCTTGAGCAGTTCGGCCAGCACGTCGGCCACATTGCCGAGCAGGCCCACCGACTTCGGCGTGCCCGCCTTGCACGACTCGTCGATCAGGCGCAGCGCTTCGTCCAGGTTGTCGGTCCAGGTATCCAGGTAGCCGGTGCGCAGGCGCATGTCGATGCTGCTCTTGCGGCACTCGACGGCCAGGCAGGAGGCGCCGGCCATTACGGCAGCCAGCGGCTGCGCGCCACCCATGCCGCCCAGGCCGCCGGTGAACAGCCACTTCCCGGTCAGGTCGCCACCGAAGTGCTGGCGTCCCATTTCCACGAAGGTCTCGTAGGTGCCCTGTACGATGCCCTGCGCGCCGATGTAGATCCAGCTGCCGGCGGTCATCTGGCCGTACATGGCCAGGCCTTTCTTATCCAGCTCGTTGAAGTGGTCCCAGTTGGCCCAGCGCGGCACCAGGTTGGAATTGGCGATCAGCACGCGCGGCGCATCGGCGTGGGTGCGGAACACGCCCACCGGCTTGCCCGACTGCACCAGCAGAGTCTGGTCGTCGTCCAGGCGCTTGAGCGTCTCGACGATCGCATCGAAGCTCTCCCAGTCGCGCGCGGCGCGGCCGATGCCGCCGTACACCACCAGCTCCTGTGGCCGTTCGGCCACGTCCGGGTGCAGGTTGTTCATCAGCATGCGCAGCGGCGCTTCGGTCAGCCAGCTCTTGGCGTTGAGCGTGGTGCCTGTCGGCGCGGCAATGGTGCGGGTCGGGTCGTTGCGGGTCATGCGGCGCTCCGGTTCGTAGCGAATTCAAGGCAGGCGTTGAGCACCTGCGCCAAGGTGTGGCGCAGCGGTGCGGCGTGATCGGGGTCGAGCGGGGTGGGCCAGCTGTGTTCGTCCACCTGGTCCGGCAGGGGTTCGTGCATGTAGCCGCGGCAGGCCAGTTCCATCTGCAGGCTGTGCACGCCGCCGGCGATGTTGCTGTAGTGGCGGGTGATCCAGCCGCCCTTGAAGCGGCCGTTGCGCACCTGGCTCATGCCACTGATCTTCAGCAGGTTCTCCACCACATCGCTCAAGGCGTTGTCGCAGGACGTGTCCGGTGCGCCGGACGGGCCGGCGGTGCCGAGGTTGAACTGCGGCAGCTCGCCTTCGAACAGGTGCGGGATATGTGAGCGGATCGAGTGTGCGTCATACACCACGACAGTGCCGAACCTCGCACGCAGGCGCGTGATCTGTGCGGCCAGCGCATCGTGGTAAGGCAGGAAATACGTGTCGCGGCGACGGGCGATTTCCGCGTCATCCGGTTCGCGCCCGGCGTGGTACAGCGGCTGGTTGTCGAAGGTGGTCAGCGGACACAGGCCGGTGGTGTTCTGACCCGGGTACAGCGACGCACCGCTGGGATCGCGGTTGAGGTCGATCACCGAACGCGAGATCGCCGAGCGCACCGTGGTTGCGCCCATGCCGCGCACGAAGTCGTACAGTTCGTGCACCCACCAGTCGGCGTCGCGACGGGCCAGCCACGGCGAGTGGTAGTCGCCGATCAGGTCGTGCGGCAGCTCGCTGCCGGTATGCGGGAAGCTGACGATCAGCGGGGCATCGCCTTCGTGCACCGTCAGCCATTCGGGATGGACATTCATGCCTGCGGTTCCACGGTCGGCAGCAGCTCCGCCAAGCCCTGTGCCAGCGCGCCGCTGCGCACCAGGTTCGTGGCGGTCACCATGTCCGGGTGGAAGTAGCGGTCTTCTTCCAGCGTCGGCACCTGCGCACGCAGGGTGGCACGCACGCTTTCCAGCGCGGCACTGGAGCGCAGCGGCGCGTGGAAGTCGCAGCCCTGCGCAGCGGCCAGCAGCTCGATGCCGATCACGTTGGCGGCGTTCTCGGCCATCTGCATCAGGCGGCGCGCACCGTGCGCGGCCATCGACACATGGTCTTCCTGGTTGGCGGAGGTCGGGATCGAATCGACGCTGGCCGGGTAGGCGCGCTGCTTGTTTTCCGATACCAGCGCGGCGGCGGTCACCTGCGGAATCATGAAGCCGGAATTCAGGCCCGGGCGCGGGGTCAGGAACGCCGGCAGGCCGGACAGCGCCGGGTCGACCAGCATCGCCAGGCGGCGCTCGCTGATCGAACCGATCTCGCACACCGCCATCGCCAGCATGTCGGCGGCGAAGGCGACCGGCTCGGCGTGGAAGTTGCCGCCGGACAGTGCTTCGCCGGTGTCGGTGAACACCAGCGGATTGTCGGACACGCCGTTGGCTTCGATTTCCAGCGTGGTTGCGGCCTGGCGCAGGATGTCCAGCGCTGCGCCCATCACCTGCGGCTGGCAGCGCAGGCAGTACGGGTCCTGCACGCGCACGTCGTTGTCGCGGTGCGATTCGCGGATGTCCGAGCCCTGCATCAGCGTGCGCAGCGTGGCCGCAGTGGCGATCTGTCCGCGCTGGCCGCGGATGGCATGGATGCGCGGGTCGAACGGCGTGTCGGAACCCTTGGCCGCTTCCACCGACAGCGCGCCGGTGACCAGCGCGGCCTGGAACACGGTCTCGATCTCGAACAGGCCGGCCAGCGCATAGGCGGTGGAGAACTGGGTGCCGTTGAGCAGGGCCAGGCCTTCCTTCGCGCCCAGTTCGATCGGCTGCAAACCGGCGCGTGCCAGTGCATCGACCGACGGCAGGCGTTCGTCACCGACGAAGGCTTCACCCACGCCCAGCATCACGCTGGCCAGGTGCGAGAGCGGTGCCAGGTCACCCGAGGCACCCACCGAGCCCTGTGCGGGCACCACCGGCAGCACGCCTTTGACCAGCATCGCTTCCAGCAGCAGCAGGGTTTCCTCGCGCACGCCCGAAGCGCCCTGGGCAAGACTTACCAGCTTCAGCGCCATCATCAGACGCACCACGCTGGCCGGCATCGGCTCGCCCACACCGGCCGCATGCGAAAGCACGATGTTCCGCTGCAGGGTAGCCAGGTCTTCGCGCTCGATGCGCACGCTGGCCAGCTTGCCGAAGCCGGTGTTGATGCCATACACCGGCGCGCCCTTGGCGACGATGGCGGCGACGGCCGCCGCACTGGCGCGCACCACCGGCAGCGCGGCCGGGTCCAGTGCAAGCGGCGCACCGCGATAGACCTGCCGCCACTGGGCGAGAGTGACATGGCCGGGGCGAAGAACCAGGGTGTTGCTCATGTGTTGCTCCAGGAGGCAGGCAGGTCGGGCTGTCCGCGCACCACGCGCGCGTGCAGCGGGTTGAATCCAATGCGATAGACCAGGTCGGCGGGGGCGTCGATGTCCCAGATCGCCAGGTCGCAGTCCAGGCCCACGGCCAGGCGGCCGATGCGGTTGCCATGGCCCAGCGCGCGCGCCGCTTCACGGGTGAAGCCGGCGATGCACTCGTCCACGGTCAGGCGGAACAGGGTGGCGCCCATGTTCATCGCCAGCAGCGGACTGGTCAGCGGCGAGGTGCCCGGGTTGCTGTCGGTGGCCAGCGCCAGCGGCACGCCGGCCGCACGCAGCGCCGCGATCGGCGGCAGGGTGGTATCGCGGGTGAAATAGAAGGCGCCGGGCAGCAGCACGGCGACGGTGCCGGCCGCCGCCATCGCGGCGATGCCGGCATCGTCCAGGTGTTCGATATGGTCGGCCGAGAGTGCGCCGAAGCTGGCGGCCAGTTCGGCGCCATGCTGGTTGCTCAGCTGCTCGGCGTGGATCTTCACCGCCAGCCCGTTGGCGCGCGCTGCTTCGAAGACCTGCCGCGCCTGCGCCGGCGAGAAGGCGATGTTCTCGCAGAACACATCCACAGCTTCGGCCAGGCCTTCGGCGGCGATGGCCGGGATCATCACGTTGCACACCTCGTCGGTGTACTCCTGTGCTTCGCGGCCCGGCGGAATCGCGTGCGCGCCGAGGAAGGTGGTCACCACGTTGACCCGGCATTCCTCGCCCAGCGCGCGCGCGACCTGCAGCTGCTTGCGTTCGTCGGGCAGGGTCAGGCCGTAGCCGGACTTGATCTCGAGGGTGGTCACGCCTTCGGCGCGCATCGCCAGCAGGCGTGGCCGGCTTTCGCTGGCCAGCTGTTCCGGCGTGGCGGCGCGGGTGGCGCGCACGGTGGAGACGATGCCGCCGCCGGCACGGGCGATGTCGGCATAGCTGACGCCCTGCAGGCGCTGCTCGAATTCGTTGGCGCGGTTGCCGGCGTAGACCAGATGGGTGTGGCAGTCGATCAGGCCCGGCGAGATCCAGCGGCCTTCACCGTCGATGCGGGTGGTCGGCTGCAGCTGGGCATCGCTGCCGGTGGTACCCACATGGACGATGCGACCGTCGGCGCAGGCCAGTACGCCATCGCGGATGACACCCAGCCCCTCGCCATCGAGGGTGATCAGGTGAACGTTGGACCAGAGGGTATCGACGTGCATGGCATCCACAACGCGGCTGTGCTTATATGTCTATACAATATAGGTGTCCATTTCGGGTTGTCCAGCCATGTCCGATTCGCGTTCCCCGCACAGTTTCCATGCCGCCCACGCCCTGCTGGTCGAGGGTTGGGCCCGTGATGTCCGCCTGCAGGTGCAGGACGGTCGCATCACGGCGATCCACACGGGGCAGGGCGCCCAGCACGGCGACACCCGCGTCGGCATCCTGGTGCCGGGCCTGCCCAACCTGCACAGCCACGCCTTCCAGCGCGGCATGGCTGGGCTGACCGAGATCGGCGGCGGCGACGGTGACAGCTTCTGGAGCTGGCGCGAGCTGATGTATCGCTTCCTGGCCCATCTGCGCCCGGACGCGGTGCAGGCCATCGCCGCCCAGGCCTACATGGAAATGCTGGAAAGCGGCTTCACTCGCGTCGGTGAATTCCACTACCTGCACCACGATGCTGACGGCCGGCCGTATGCCAACCGTGCCGAGATGAGCGCGCGGATTGCGGCGGCGGCCGACCAGACCGGCATCGGCCTGACCCTGCTGCCGGTGTTCTATGCGCATGCCGATTTCGGCGGGGCGGCACCGAACCCCGCGCAGCGACGCCTGATCCATGACGTAGAGGGATTTGCGCAGCTGCTGGACGCCGCCAAGCCGTCTTTGGCCGCGCTGCCCGATGCGGTGCTCGGCATTGCCCCGCACAGCCTGCGTGCAGTCACCGGCGAGGAATTGAGTGCGTTGCTGCCGCTTACCGACGGCCCGGTGCACATCCACATCGCCGAACAGGTACGCGAAGTGGAGGCCTGCCTGGCCTGGAGCGGCCAGCGCCCGGTGCAGTGGCTGTATAACCATGCGCCGGTGGATGCGCGCTGGTGCCTGGTGCATGCCACTCACATCACCGACGACGAGCGTGCGTCCATTGTGGCCAGCCAGGCCGTGGCCGGCCTGTGCCCAATCACCGAGGCCAATCTGGGCGATGGCCTGTTCCCGATGCAGGCGTTCGCACGCGAGGGCGGTCGCTTCGGTGTCGGTTCCGATTCCAATGTGCTGATTGATGCGGCCGAAGAACTGCGCCTGCTTGAATACGGCCAACGCCTGACCCTGCGCGGGCGCAATGTGCTGGCATCGGATGCCACCCGCAGCACCGGCCGCTTCCTGTTCGAGGGCGCACTGCACGGCGGTGCACAGGCCCTGGGTGTGGCCGCCGGCCTGCAGGTCGGCGCCAGTGCCGACCTGGTCGAGCTGGATGCTTCGCACCCCGCGTTGCAGGCGCGACAGGACGACGCATGGCTTGACAGCTGGGTGTTCGCCGCACGTAATGGCGCGCTGCGATCGGTCTGGCGCCATGGCCGCCAGTGCGTGGCCGACGGCCGCCACCTGCAGCGCGAGGCGATCACCAGCGCCTTCGCTGCCGCCCTGCGCGGCGTGCTGGGCTGATCGCATCCCGCTACCGAGATCCCATCACGTGAAGGCCAGCAAGTCCGCCACGCTCAACCAGCGTATCCGCAGCGATCTGGAAAGCCGCATCCTCAGCGGAGAGTGGGCGCCGGGCTTCCGTATTCCGTACGAGCACGAGCTGATGGAGCAGTACGGCTGCTCGCGGATGACGGTGAACAAGGTGCTGACCGCGCTGGCCGAGAGCGGCATGATCGAGCGGCGCCGCCGCGCCGGTTCGTTCGTGGCGCGGCAGCCCCCGCACCTGGAGCAGGTGGCGCTGGAGATTCCCGATATCGCGATGGAGGTCGGCTCGCGCGGCCATCAGTACGCCTATCGTCTGCTGCAGCGCGACCTGCGCCTGGCCGACGCTGGCAATGCCGGTGAAGTGGAGCTGGCCGGCCAGAAGACGCTGCTGGCGATGCGCTGCCTGCACCTGGCCGATGGCCGTCCGTTGGCGCTGGAGCACCGCCTGATCAGCCCGGTGGGCGTGCCCGAGGTACTGGAGGTCGATTTCAGCACCACTGCACCGGGCAGCTGGCTGCTGCAGAACGTCTCGTGGACCCGTGCCCAGCACCGCATCAGTGCCTGGGGCGCGGACACCGCCACCGCCAAGCTGCTGGAGGTGAAGCCGGGCACCGCCTGTCTGGTGATCGAGCGCCTGACCTGGCGCGGTGAGCAGCCGATCACCCGTGTGCGTCAGGTGTTCCTCGGCGACGCCTGGGACCTGGTGGCGCGCTTCGCGCCTGGGGCAAGGTAGGGTCGACCCCGCTCGGGACACGCTGTCGCCTTGAACTCTGTCGGGGCGTGTGTACGATGTGTATCGTCCCCGCATGAAGAGCAGGGACCTCATCCGGGATCTGGAGGCAGCAGATTGGACCTGTCGCCGGATTCGCGGATCCCATCATGTATTCGTGCACCCGCAGCACCCTCACATCATCACCGTGCCTCACCCAAGGAAGGATCTGGGCAAAGGGGGCTGGTGCAGGCGTTGCGGAAGCTCGCAGGACTGACGTAGGAGGGCCCATGCGATATCCAGTCTTGATCGAGGCAGGTGATGAGCGCACCGCGTGGGGTGTGGTCGTTCCGGATCTGCCGGGGTGCTTCTCGGCGGCCGACACGCTTGATGATGCGCTCACTGCGGCGGAAGAGGCCGCGCTCGCCTGGATTGATGCGGCCCTGGATGAGGGACGCTCGATTCCGACACCTTCGGCACCGCAGAAAATCGCCGCCGAGGCATCCAAGGACATCCGTTGGATTCTTGCGTACATCTGCATTGATCCGGCTCTACTGGACGACACTATCGAGCGGGTCAATATCAGCCTGCCACGCCGGATCCTGGCGAGGCTGGATGCGCAGGCCAGAGCGGCGGGTGAATCGCGCTCCAGTTACATCGCCCATCTCGCGGCATTGGGCTGAGCAGGCGCCATGTAGAGCCGAGCCATGCTCGGCTGCTGTTCGCGCGATGCGCGATGAGTCGAGCGTGGCTCGACGCTACAGAGGCATCCACGCATGGCGTGGATCTACAGACACCCCAATCAATACGTAGCGCACTGCCGCCAGCGTACGGGCTCATCCACGCCAGGGCGGGCGTTGAGCTGGATGCGCACGTTACGCAGGGCGGGGTAGTGCAGCACTTCCTCGCAGACCTGCGGCCACACCGCGTCCAGCTCGCCGGTGCGGTTGATCGCCAGCGTCTGCCGGGTCAGCCAGACACCGCTGGCGATGCCGGGCTTGCCAGCCAAGGCACGGGACAGATCGGCCTGGAAGCGCTCGAGCGTGGCGGCATCCGGGTTGGGAATGCTGCGCGCATCGGTTGAGGGCGTCGGCGCAGGCGCCGTGGTCGGCGGTGTGGTGGCGGGGGCCGGCGCCAGTTCGGGCGCCGCTTCAACCGCAGGCGCAACCGGCGCGGGGGCGCCCGTCTCCTCGGCAACGGGCGGAGCGTCCTGCACATGCAGCCCTTGCAGGCTCAGTCCCACCAGCAGGCCCAGCGTCACCGCGGCGAGCGCGGCTATGGCAATGCGGCGCAGGGCTTCATGGCGGGCACTGGCGCGCACACGGGTTTCGATTTCTGCCGGTAGATAGGGCTGCAGCAACGGCCACAGGCGCGGGCCGTCCAGCACCTCGACGGCCTGCTTCTCGGCGGCGCTGCGGCCGTCGCGTTCGATCCGGCCCTCGGTCAGCAGCACGCCGCCCTTGGCGCCGGCCAGGCGCGCGGCCGCCCCCAGTTCGTTCACTGCGGCGGTACCAATGCGGTAGGCCAGGCCGTGCTTGCAGGACACCAGCCACTGGTTGGGACCATCGCTGAGCAGGAAGTCGCTGCTCGGCTCGCGGGACTCCTCGGCCGGGTCGTTCAGTTCACGCAGGCCGCGCTGTTCGCGCAGCATGCGTTTGACCAGCACGGAGAATTCGCGCCAGTGCATGCCAGCCAAGGCCTGCAGGCCGAGTTGCATCTCCTTCTGCCGCCGCTTGATCCACCACAGATAGACAACGGCCAGGGAACAGGTAAGCAGGGCCGACAGCAGGGCCAGGATCCAAGGGAGCATGCAGGAGGTGCGCGGAAGGGGCGAATGCGGAGGACGACAGTGTAAAGGTCGTGCCGCATCGCTGGGTCAGGAGGTTCCTGACAGGAAACGTGATGGCGCGCGCAGATCGGTATATGGCGGACACGAAAAACCCGCCAATCCTGAAGCCGTGAGGGGAGGGAACAAACGGCAGCCGAAGCGATTGGCGGGTTGCTCGCGATTGTCAATCAAAATTTATTGCATTGCAACAATGGCATTCAGGGCACGCTGTCGGGCGACTGATGGCTGCCCGGGGCGGGAGCATCGGCGCCCGAAGCGGCACGGTTCTCCAGCTTGGCCAGGCGCGCATGCAGGGCGTCGATGCGGGCTTCCAGCGCGGTCACCTCGTCCGCAGTGGGGACATGTAGGCGCTTGAGCACGCCCTGCACCTGGTCATCAAAGGCCTTTTCAACCTTGTTCCAGGTGCCGGAGGCCTTCTCCCGGGCCTCGTCCAGCGAGGTTTCGACGTTGTCGCGCCAACCCGGGCCCTGTTCGCCGTGGCGTTCACGGCGGCGGGCCTCCCAGGCTTCGCCTTCCTTCACCAGGCCATCGAAGAAGCGGCTGCCTTCAGCCTGTGCACGGCCCAGGGCGCCCAGGCCTGCCAGCCAGACCTGCTGGGCCGAATCGCTGAGCTTGCGCGAGAAGCGCTCGGCCTGGTCACCGAAAGAGGCGTCGTCGTTGCGGCGGTCGTCGTTTTCGTAGTGGTTCATCGCACTTCCCGTGGGAGTTGGGCCTGTCCCGAGAGTAGCGCGCGATGGCGTTGCACGGCCGTGACGGCGGCCGCCGGGGTTCAGCCCAGCTTTTCCTTCAGCACGCGCTGGATCTCGCCTTCGACCATGCCCTTCATCGCCGACAGCAGGAAGCCCAGCTTGGCGGTGACGCGCACGGCGCCCGGCTGCAGTTCGATCGCACCGTCCACGCCGCTGCCGGAGAAGTTCAGCACATCGGCGGTCCAGGACGACTTCAGGCCGAAGCGCTCGGACAACTTGGCGGCAACCTGTTCGATCGCGGCACGCGCCTGTGCGTCGGGCAGGGCGTGGGCGTGGCGGACATCGATGGTGGACATACGGGCTCCTGGCGCAGGGCGGGGATGATCAATAGAGGGCGAGCATTGTGCGCATCGAGGGCCTTCGCGCCAAGCACTCATCGTGGGTTCTTCTTCGTTGGCGACCAACCTGCTAGGCTGCGCCGCGTGCAGAACCTGCTTGTTCACTTCAGTCAACAACAACAGCCCGACCAGCCGCTGCGGCCCGGGGTGCAACGCATCGTGCGCCAGGCCAACGGTAGTGTGCGGCTCGGCGATGCCGGCAACGGTGCCCTTCTGCTGGCGCAGTTCTGCATGGATGATCGCGGCCTCTGGCTGCAGGTCGGTAACGGTATCCGCGGTATCCACGTGAATGGTCGCCCGGTTCGCCGGATGGCCCTGCTGCGTGCAGGCGATGCGGTGTACGTGGATGGCGTGGAAATGGTCCTGCAGGGCGAAGTCGAGAGCCTGCTGCAGGCGCCCGCACCGAAAAACGACGATGGCTCCGATGAGCAGCAGCGGCTGCTGCGCGGCGTCGGCGGGCTGCACCATGGGCGCAGCTATACCCTGTCGCGGGCCCGCCTGATCGGCCGCGGCAACGACGCCGACATCGCCATCGACGATCCTGCGTTCGCCGAACAGCATGCCCGCGTGGAAGTGCACGGCGAGCGCGTGCTGCTGCGTGACCTGGGCAGTGCCGACGGCACCCGGGTCAATGGCGTGGCCGTGCGCCACTGCTGGCTGCAGGCGGGCGACCAGGTGGTGTTCGATGGCCAGCACCGGTTCGTGCTGGAAGTGCCGCACGACCCGCGCCGGCGTCCGCTGCCTGCGGAAGACGAGTCCAGCCAGGAGGCCGAACAGACCCCGGTGCTGCCGGCCGCGCCGCGCAAGGTCCGGCGCTGGCCGTGGCTGCTGGTGAGTGCGCTGCTGCTGGCCGCACTGCTCAGCCTGCTGCTCTGGTTCGGCGCGCGCTGATCTGAACCGGTCGGATCCGCTCTGGTAGGTGCCGACCTTGGTCGGCACGCTCCTTCGGCGGGGATGACGCCTGGCGGCGTATGCCGACCAAGGTCGGCGACTACCGGGGCATTGCTCCTGGTCTGAATCCGCTGGATCCGCTCTGGTAGGTGCCGACCTTGGTCGGCACGCTTCTCCGGTGGGCGTGACGCCTGCGGCGTACGCCGACCAAGGTCGGCGACTACCGGCGCCGTGCTGGCGGCCAATGGATTCCAATGAAACCAAATTTCCCTTGCCGCACTAGGCCGCAAGGCTGGTGCACTGCGGCATACTAGGGGTCTTGCCCCACAGGTGTGACATGACGCGCGCGTTCAACTTCAGTGCCGGCCCTGCGACCTTGCCGGAATCGGTCCTGCGCCAGGCGCAGGCGGAAATGCTGGACTGGCACGGTACCGGTGCCTCGATCGTGGAAATGAGCCATCGCGGTGCGGAGTTCATGTCCGTGGCCGCCGAGGCCGAGGCCGACCTGCGTCGCCTGCTCGATATCCCCGAAGACTATGTGGTGCTGTTCCTGTCCGGTGGTGCCACCACCCAGCAGGCGCTGATCCCGCTCAACTTCGCCGACCCCGGCCAGCGTGCCGACTATGTGGTCAGTGGCCACTGGGGCAAGACCGCGGTCAAGCAGGCCGGTGTCTACGTCGACGTCAACATTGCCGCCAGCAGCGAGGCCGATGGCTACCGCACGCTGCCGCCGCGTGCCGACTGGCAGCTCTCACCCGATGCCGCCTACGTGCACATCACCGCCAACGAGACCATCCACGGCGTCGAGTTCCGTGATGTGCCCGACACCGGCAGCGTCCCGCTGATCGCCGACTTCAGCTCGTCCATCGCCAGTGAACCGCTGGATGTGCGCCGCTATGGCGTGATCTACGCCGGCGCGCAGAAGAACCTGGGCCCGGTCGGCATCGCGGTGATGATCATCCGCCGCGACCTGCTCGAGCGCAGCGGCCAGCCGCGTGCGGACATCTTTGATTACCGCTCGCACGTTGCCCGCGATTCGATGCTCAACACCCCGCCGACCTGGAACTGGTATCTGGCTGGCCTGGTGTTCAAGTGGATGCTGGCCGAAGGCGGCGTGGCCGAGTTTGCCAAGCGCAATGCCGCCAAGGCCGCGCTGGTGTACGGCGCCATTGACGGCTCCGGCGGTTTCTATCGCAATGAAGTGGCGCACGCGGCACGTTCGCGGATGAACATCCCGTTCTTCCTGCCCAGTGCCGAGCTCGATGCGCGTTTCGTCGCCGAAGCCAAGGCCGCCGGCCTGCTGGCGCTGAAGGGCCACAAGGTGGTGGGTGGCATCCGCGCCTCGCTGTACAACGCCATGCCGCTGGCCGGGGCCGAGGCGCTGGTCGCCTTCATGGCCGATTTCCAGCAGCGTCACGGCTGAGCAATGAACGGCGCGCACCGTCGGGTGCGTGCCCCGCAACAAGGAATTCCGATGGCAAGCAGCAAATCCAGCAAGAAGGCGCCGAAGAAGGCCGAACCGGCCAAGGACAGCGCGTCCACCAGGGCGAAGGGCAAGTCCAAGGCCGCGTCGAACCCGGCACCCACCCTGGCGCCGCTGGCGCTGGCCGATGTGCGCTCGAAGATCGACCAGATTGACCGCGACATCCAGAGCCTGATCGCCGAGCGCGCGCGTTTCGCCCACCAGGTCGGCAGGGCCAAGGGCAAGCTCGCCGCCGCCGTCGACTACTACCGCCCCGAGCGCGAAGCGCAGGTGCTGCGCATGGTGGTGGACCGCAACGAAGGCCCGCTCAGCGATGAGCTGCTGGTGCACGTCTACCGCGAGATCATGTCGGCCTGCCTGGCCCAGCAGGAGCCGCTGAAGATCGGCTACCTCGGCCCGGAAGGCACCTTCAGCCAGCAGGCCGTGCTCAAGCACTTCGGCCGCTCCGCGCTGGGCCTGCCGATGGCCAGCATCGAAGAAGTGTTCCAGGAAGTGGAAGCGGGCAACGCCGATTTCGGCGTGGTGCCGGTGGAGAATTCGGGGCAGGGCACCATCCAGATCACCCTGGACATGTTCCTGACCTCCAACCTGAAGATCTGTGGCGAAGTGGAACTGCGCGTGCAGCAGTACCTGATGTCGCGCAGTGGCCGGATCGAGGACATCGAGCGCATCTACGCGCACCCGCAGTCGTTCATGCAGACCTCGGCGTGGCTGCGCGCCAACCTGCCGAAGGCCGAGAAGATTCCGGTATCCAGCAACGCCGAAGGTGCGCGCCGTGCGCGCAACGCCGACGACGCGGCGGCCATTGGTGGCGAGAGCGCCGGCCACGTGTACGGCCTGAAGAAGGTGGTCACCAAGCCGATCCAGAACGATGCCGACAACACCACCCGCTTCCTGGTGGTGGGCCGCAACATCTTCCCGACCTCCGGCCACGACCGCACGTCGGTGCTGGTGTTCATCCATGACAAGCCCGGTGCGCTGTTCGACGTGCTCAGCCCGTTCGCCCGCCACGGCATCAGCATGAACCGCATCGAGTCGCGGCCGTCGCACCACGGCAAGTGGGAATACGGCTTCTTCATCGACCTGGCCGGCCACATCGACGATGCGCCGATGCAGGCGGCGCTGGCCGAACTGGAAGCGCACTCGGCGCAGATCAAGGTGCTGGGCTCCTACCCGGTGGCCGTGCCCTGAGTGCTGCCGCGGCGGCCACGGCCGCCGCTCCCTGATGCATCGCCGGCGCTGCTGGCGTTTACGGAATGATCGAACGATGAGCAACGCGCAACACTGGATCGCCCGCAAGGGCCAGCCGCTGCAGGGCAGCCTGACCATTCCCGGCGACAAGTCGGTCTCGCACCGCTCGGTGATGTTCGCCGCGCTGGCCGATGGCACCTCGCATATCGAAGGTTTCCTGGAAGGCGAAGACACCCGCGCCACTGCGCGCATCTTCGGCCAGCTGGGCGTGCGCATCGAAACCCCCAGCCCGTCGCAGCGCATCGTGCACGGCGTCGGCATCGACGGCCTGAAGGCGCCGGATGCGCCGCTGGACTGCGGCAACGCCGGTACCGGCATGCGCCTGTTGGCCGGCCTGCTGGCGGGCCAGGCGTTCGACTGCACGCTGATCGGCGATGAGTCGCTGTCCGGCCGCCCGATGCGCCGTGTCACCGGCCCGCTGTCGCAGATGGGCGCGAAGATCGACACCCAGGACGACGGGACGCCGCCGTTGCACGTGCATGGCGGGCAATCGCTGCACGGCATCGACTTCGCCTCGCCGGTGGCCAGTGCGCAGATCAAGTCGGCGGTACTGCTGGCCGGCTTGTACGCGCGGGGCGAAACCCAGGTGACCGAACCGCACCCGACCCGCGACTACACCGAGCGCATGCTGTCCGCGTTCGGCGTGGACATCGAATTCTCGCCCGGCAAGGCACGCCTGCGTGGTGGTCAGCGCCTGCGCGCTACTGACATCGTGGTGCCGGCCGACTTCTCCTCGGCCGCGTTCTATCTGGTTGCGGCCAGCATCATTCCCGGCTCCGAGCTGCGCCTGAAGCAGGTCGGCCTGAACCCGCGCCGCACCGGCCTGCTGCACGCGCTGCGCTTGATGGGTGCGGACATCACCGAAGAGAATCCGGCCGAGCAGGGCGGTGAACCGGTGGCGGATCTGGTGGTGCGCTACGCTCCGCTGAAGGGGGCACGCATTCCGGAAGCACTGGTGCCGGACATGATCGACGAGTTCCCGGCGCTGTTCGTGGCCGCCGCCGCCGCCGAAGGCCAGACCGTGGTGAGCGGTGCGGCCGAGCTGCGGGTGAAGGAATCCGACCGCCTTGCCGCGATGGCCACCGGCCTGCGCGCGCTGGGCGTGCAGGTGGACGAAACCGAAGACGGTGCCACCCTGCACGGCGGTGTGCGTCTGGGCAGCGGCACCATCGAAAGCCACGGTGACCATCGCATCGCCATGGCCTTCGCCATCGCCGGCCAGATCAGTGACGGCGAAGTGCGCATCAACGATATCGCCAACGTCGCTACGTCCTTCCCGGACTTCGATGGCCTGGCGCGCAGCGCCGGGTTCAATCTGGCCTGAAAGGCCACGCCCGGCGGATGACGCAACCCGGTGGGTGCCAACCTCGGTTGGCACGCTCATATCGCCCGGTAGGTGCCAACCTGGGTTGGCACGCTCACATCACCCGGTAGGTGCCGACCTTGGTCGGCACGCTCACATCACCCGGTAGGTGCCGACCTTGGTCGGCACGCTCACATCACCCGGTAGGTGCCGACCTTGGTCGGCACGCTTCTCCGCATAAAAGGACGGAGGCCGAAGCCTCCGTCGAAACATCACGAACCCCTCGTCCGCGATCAACGCTGCTCGGTGCGGAAATCCACCGGGACCCGCACCACGCTTGCTACTGCACGGCCTTCCTGCATCGCCGGCTGGAACTTCCAGTTCTGCACGGTGCTGAGCACCGCACGATCCAGGTCGCGGCTGCGCTCGCCGCTGCGCGAAACGATCGCAGCGTTGGCGACATTGCCACGGGTATCGACATTCAGGCTGGCGATCACGCTGCCCTGCACGCCACTGCGCAGTGCGGCAGCGGGGTAGGTGGGCATGCGGTTGCTGGCCAGCGGGCGCGCTTCGCGATTGCGTATCGCCGGTGCGGCCTTGTGCTGGCGGGAGGCTGGTGCAGCCTGGCGCGTTGCAGGTGCTGCTGCATCGGTCGCCGCAGCCTGCTCAGGGGCGGGCAACATGCGCTCACCGACCGGTGCCGGCGCCACATCCTCCTGGTTGGAATGGCGCAGCCACAGCAGGGCGGCCGCAAACATCGCCACGATCAGCGCGATCCACATCCAGGGCGACGTGGGCTTGTGCTGCACGCTCGAATCCTGCTGCAGCTGCGGCGAATGAAGGTCTTCGTGGGTGGTGGCAGTCATCGCAAACTCCTTCCGTCAACTGACGACGTGGGAAGTGTTGCCCGAGCCACGGACGAGAAGTGTCAGCGTTGCGTCAACGCCACCGGCAGGGTTCAGTTTGCCTGCCGGGAAGCGTTCAGTTACTGCGTCTTGAAGTCGAACGGTACTTCAATGCTGCCGGGCACGGCCTGGCCATTGCTCTGCGCCGGGGTGAAGCGCCAGCGGCGCACGGCATCGGTGGCGGCACGGTCGAGCTCGCGTGAGCCGCTGCGCTGGATCACCGTGGCGTTGTTCGGGTAGCCGGTAGCATCCACATCCACGCGTACCACCACCGTGCCGGTTTCACCGGCGCGCAGGGCGGCGGCGGGGTATGACGGCGGCGGTGACTGGCCAGCAATCGGCATCGGCTGGCTGTTGCCGGTCGCGGCCGGCGCCGCGCCCGGGGCGGCCGGGGCCGGCTCGGCGATCGGGGCGGGTGGCGGCGGAGCGGTTTCGACCAGCTTCGGCGCTTCCTCCTCCACCGGTGCCGGCTTGGCGTCAGGCATGTCGCTGGAACCGGCTGCAGCGGCCAAGGGTTCCGGCAGGGGCTCGACCTGGGCGGTTTCCTGCGGGGTCTGTGCGGCCGGGTCGGCGCGGAAGAACTCCTTGTCACGGCCGGTCAGCCAGACCAGCACGAACAGCAGCATGCCCACGCCGAAGGCGATGCCGGCGATCTTCAGGGCGTTGCGCGGGATATGCACAGTGAACGACTTGGCGGACGACGAGCGGGGTGCAGACATGGACCGGACCAGTACGGAATAGCCCGATTCTGCCACGCCGGGAATGAACCGGGCGGCAGAAATCCGTATAACAAGCGATAATCCCATCCCTGATACCTACCACGACACCTGCCATGCTTGATCCAGCCCTGCTCCGCCACCAGCCCGCCGACCTCGCCGAACGCCTGCGCACCAGCCGCGGCTTCGAGCTCGACGTGTCTGCCCTGGAGTCCCTGGAGGCCGATCGCAAGCGCATCCAGGTGCGGACCCAGGAGCTGCAGAGCCTGCGTAACAGCCGTTCCAAGGCCATCGGCCAGGCCAAGGCGAAGGGCGAGGACGTGTCGGCCATCATGGCCGAGGTCGCTGCCTTCGCCGACGAGCTGAAGGCCTCGGAAGTGGCGCTGGACGAGCTGCGCGAGAAGATCGAAGCGATCTCGATGGGCATTCCGAACCTGCCGGCCGATGACGTGCCTGCCGGTGCCGACGAGAACGACAACGTCGAGCAGACGCGCTGGGGAACCCCGCGCCAGTTCGACTTCAAGGTGCTCGATCACGTCGAACTGGGCGCCCGCAACGGTTGGCTGGACGGCGAGACCGCCGCCAAGCTGTCCGGCTCGCGCTTCACCGTGCTGCGTGGCCCGATCGCGCGCCTGCACCGCGCCCTGGCCCAGTTCATGGTCGACCTGCACACCGGTGAGCACGGCTACGAGGAAACCAACGTGCCGCTGCTGGTCAACGCCGATTCGCTGCGCGGCACCAGCCAGCTGCCGAAGTTCGAGGACGACCTGTTCAAGACCGCCGTGGGCGACTCCACGCGCTACCTGATCCCGACCTCGGAAGTACCGCTGACCAACATCGTGCGCGATGAGATCGTCGATGCCGAACGCCTGCCGCTGCGCATGACCGCCCACTCGATGTGCTTCCGTGCCGAGGCCGGCAGCGGTGGCCGCGACGTGCGCGGCATGATCCGCCAGCATCAGTTCGAGAAGGTCGAGCTGGTCTCGATCAGCCGCCCGGAGGACAGCGACGCCGAACACCAGCGCATGACCCGTTGCGCCGAAGTGGTGCTGGAAAAGCTGGGCCTGCCGTACCGCAAGGTGCTGCTGTGCACCGGCGACATGGGCTTCTCGGCGGTGAAGACCTACGACCTGGAAGTCTGGCTGCCGTCGCAGGAGACGTACCGCGAAATCTCCTCGTGCTCGAACTGTGGTGATTTCCAGGCCCGCCGCATGCAGGCCCGCTGGCGCAACCCGGCCACTGGCAAACCGGAACTGGCGCATACCTTGAACGGTTCGGGCGTGGCGGTGGGCCGCGCGATGATCGCGGTGATGGAGAACTACCAGAACGCCGACGGCAGCATCACCGTACCGGAAGCGCTGCGCCCGTACATGGGTGGCTTGGAAACCATCGGCTGATAGTCTGATGGGGTGGGTGCCATGCTTGCTTGGCACTGCTCTGGCTCTGGTGGGTGCCATGCTTGCATGGCACCGAATCCACGCATGGCGTGGATCTACAATGCGGGCTACATCCACGCCATGCGTGGATGTACCGCGCAATCACCCCACAACCCGCAGCTTCTCCAACGGCACCCAGCCCGGTTCGCCCGTCTCCGGCACGCACCACGCCCAGCCATTGAGCGTGCGCTGCCCGCGCAGCACCTGCCCGGGATCCACATCCAGTTCCCGCGCGCAGTAATCTTCCGTGGCAAACGCGCCACCCTGCGCATCGCGGCCGATCACCGGCGCCGGCACGAATCCGGGCTGCTGGCCCTCGGCTTCGCACAGGAACCAGTCATCCCAGCCCTCGGGGCCTTCATAACGTTCGCCCACCACCAGCGCCTGCCCGCGGCGCAGGGTGATCGGGTGCGGAAACTCGCTGCGGTGCGCAGTCGTCACGATGTAGTCCATGCCGCAAGCCTAGCGCGTCCAAAAGAAAACGGCCCCGCAAAGCGGGGCCGCCAGGGTGGGCCGGGATGGGGGAGGGGATCCCGGCCCGCGTTCAGCGCCCAGACGAGGAGAGAGGGGCGCTGACCGTTGGAACGCGTTACGCAGCGACGGCTTCATCCGCTGCGTGCGACGGCAGTGCTGCCAGCGCGCCGGCAATGGCGTCTTCACGGTGCTGCGGCGAGTAGGCGATGCCTTCGGCACGCACGAATTCGACTTCGTTGATGCCCATGAAGGCGAACACCTGGCGCAGGAACGGCTCCTGGAAGTCGGCCGGCGAGTCGGTGTAGATGCCGCCGCGGCTGCTGGCGATGATCACCCGCTTGCCACCGGCCAGGCCCACCGGGCCGTTCTCGGTGTACTTGAAGGTGCGGCCGGCCACGGCCACGCGGTCGATCCAGGCCTTCAGCGTGGACGGAATGCTGAAGTTGTACATCGGCGCGCCGATCACCACGATGTCGGCCTCCAGGAACTGCTGCATCACCTGTTCAGCGTCGGTCGCCTCGGCGGCATCGGTCTTGGCCAGCGAGCTGCTGCGCAGATGCGGTACCGGATTGGCGTCAAGATCGCGATAATCGACCTGCAGGCCGTCGATCTGGCCCGTGAAGCGGGCGACCACGGCGGCCGACAGCTGGCGCGAGACGGAGTTGTCGCCAAGCACGCTGGCGTCGAGATGCAGAAGCTTCATGGCAGTCACCTATGTTCTGGGAGGAAGGGGCGGGGTGGCCCCGCCGACGGAGAGAACGATAGGTTGTTGCAAAGACGGAATAAAGATGATTGAATGCCACGTATTGTTCTAGATATGGAACTCGGGCATGCATGACCTGAATGATCTGTACTACTTCGCGATGGTGGTCGACCACGGCGGGTTCGCCGCCGCCGAGCGCGCGCTGGGCATTCCCAAGTCGCGACTGAGCCGCCGCATCAGCCAGCTGGAAACCGACCTGGGCGTGCGCCTGCTGCAGCGCTCCACGCGTCGTTTTGCCGTTACCGACGTGGGCACCAGCGTGCACCGCCATGCGCAGACGATGCTGGCCGAAGCACAGGCCGCCCGCGAAGTGGTGGACCGCCTCAGCGCCGAACCGCGCGGCGTGGTGCGCGCCAGCGTGCCGGTGTCGCTGGCGCAGATGCAGCTGCCCAAGCTGCTGCCCAAATTCCTTGAGCAGTACCCGAAGGTGCGCCTGCAGTTGAACATCAGCAACCGCCGCGTGGACATCATCAATGAAGGCTACGACGTGGCCCTGCGCGTGCGTTCGCGTCTGGACGACGACGGCAGCCTGGTGATGCGCAGCTTCGGACAGGTGCAGGAACTGCTGGTGGCCAGCCCGAAGTACCTGGACCGCGCCGGCCGACCGAAGGATCCTGAAGAGCTGACCCAGCACGTCACCCTCAGCATCAGCGAAGACGAGGCCCGCCAGCGCTGGGAGCTGCACGGCCCGGAAGGCGAGGTTCGCCGGGTCGACCTGCAGCCGCGCGTGGCCGGTTTCGACTTCCCGCTGCTGCAGAGCATGGTGAAGGACGGTTTCGGCATCACCATGCTGCCGGAAACCGTGTGCGCCGATGCGGTGCGCAACGGCGAACTGGAAGTGGTGCTGCCGGACTGGTCGCTGCCGCAGGGCGTGTGCCATGCCGTATTCGCCTCGCGCCGCGGCCTGCTGCCGGCGGTGCGCGTGTTCATCGACTTCCTGGCCGAGCACCTGCCGCCGCAGCTGGAGGCCTCGCGCCTGGATTGCGGTGGCGCCTGTGAAAAGGCCAAGGAGCGGATCAAGGCCAGTGCGCTGGGCGCGTTGGCGGTGGATGCGGGCTGAGGCACCTGGCCGCAACCGCACCGCCGATCTGTGAAACGGTAGCGCCGGGCCATGCCCGGCGTTGCTGCTTTCCGGCCCCGGTCACTTCCGGCCGAACAGCCGATCCCAGAAGCTGCGCCGCGGCGGTGCGGTCGGTGTGGGCTCGGCAACGACCGGCGCTTCCAGCACCGCCATCAGTTCCGCGCTGCGTGGCTTCTTCAGGAAGCGGGCGTAGTCCATGTAGCTGGTCACCTTGCTCATGTGCAGGCGCTCCGGCATTGCCGGCAACGCGCCGCCCTGCAGTAGCACCCGCAGTGCCTGTGGACGGTCCAGGCGGATCGCCTCGAACAGGGCGGTGCCGCCGCAACCGGGCTCGATCTGGTTGGCGCGCTGTGGCGCATCCTTCAACAGCTCTCGCAGCGCATCCGGGTCGTCGCGGTCCACGGCGGCAACCAGCCGTGCCAGCGCTTCAGCTTCTTCGGGTGGAAGGCTATCGCGATAGGCCTGGTCGGCGATCTCGCGCTCGTCGCGCCCGTCACCGCCCTGGATGCACAGGAAGTCGGTGACCAGGGCGACCGGAATGCCGGAGGTATCCAGCGCCCAGTAGCTGGGATAGACGCCGTCGCCCCAGCCGCTGGTGAATACGACCAGGCCGTGTGGAGAGTCCTCGCCCCAGGGGCGGTACTCGGCGCCTTCATCCAGGCCGTCATGGTCGATCAGCGCATCCGACCATTCGCTGTCTTCGTCGCCATCGGCCTGTTCGATCAGGGCCAGCAGTGCCTGCTGAGTGTTGGTATCCATGAAGCAGCCGATGCCGGCGTCGACCGGATAGCCAATGAAACTGTCCTCATCCAGGCCGGTCAGGTCCTGCGTGGTCCAGCGCGCCATCTGCCAGTGCAGGGCAGACGCAGTGAGGGCTTCGCGGGGCTTGAACCAGACCACGGCCAGCGCCGGGCGGCCGCTGTGCACGATGATCTCGACCGGATGCCGGCCCAGCGGGGCGGTGTAGTCGGCCAGCGCGGGCGCCTCGGCCTGGACCAGCGGATCGCAGACCACCAGATGCCCACTGCTGACCGGCAGGTGCCCGGCGAACGTGCGGTGCAGCGCCACTGCGGCCAGCTGGGTGTCGTCCAGCAGGGTGGTGCGCAGGTTGGCCAGATCGAGGTGGGCCATGGGTGCTCCGATTGCAGTGAAGGCCCCACCGTGCCGGATGCGAAGGGCGGGGGCAAGGGTGGTCTTGGGCAAATGCTCTTCACGTGCGAGAATACGCCGCTGCCCGGGCGACCGGGACCCGATTGGAGAGATGGCCGAGCGGTTTAAGGCACCGGTCTTGAAAACCGGCGAAGGGTTAAACCTTCCGTGGGTTCGAATCCCACTCTCTCCGCCAGTCTTTACAAAAAGCTCCTAGAAATAGGGGCTTTTTCGTTTCTACAGCCTTCGCTACCCGCCCGCTTACCCATCCACCTGCAAAGGTCGGTTCTGCGCGATCTGCTGCCGAACCCAGCCTTGCACCTCGGATTGTATCCAGAGTGCGCGACGGCCGATGCGGATAGAGCGCGGGAAGCGGCCAGCTTTGATCTCGCCGTAGATGAAGGTGGTGCCCATACCGGTCATCTGGCGCACGCGATCAAGCGATAGCAGCTCTTCCAGTCTTTCAGCCGCGCCCATGATGGCCTCCGATGCGGTGAGTCTTGGATGTGCGTTCGGCAAGGCTGAGCTGGAACTGCAGGACGTTGCCGGCAGGGGGTTCTACCCCGGGGTTCTACCCCGATATCACGGACGGTTCTAAAAGAGCTGCAACCTTCTGATCCTGCTTGGCGACCCTTCGCTGTAGTTGGCAAGCGGCCGATGCGCCGCACAAGGATGCCCCTCAGCTATCACAGCGCAAGCATGACGCTATCGCCCCCTCGTCCGCTGGAGCCCTGTACCTCGCGCACTCTTACGTTCAAAAGTTGGTTACAGCCAACGCAGCCCAGCGGCACGGCCTCACGGGTTAAAGATGGAAGCGGGGTGTCAATTGCGTCGCTACCTTTCATCAAATTCTGCATAGTTGCATTGACTCGCCATCTCCCTTCGCTAGACTGCCGCACCTCATGCGTGTCCATAAGGGCGCCAACCTAGAGTTATGCGATGCCGCTGAGCTATGTCTTGATCCCGCCTCTGCACTACTCAGTGTGAGGCGGCGTTACATGGAAGGTCTGACCCCAACTCCAGCTTCTGCGGGACTAGCGCGGTGTCGCGAGGTTAGAAGGACGTAAAAACTACAATTGACTGAAGTCCGGAGTGATAAATGTCTACCCCAAGTGCTCACTGCAGATTGGTAGCTAAATACGAGCAGAAGATATTTGGTGGCAAGCCAGAGGTCCGGGAATACCTGGATGAGACGGGGGCTGCGTCAATCGACATGCTGACCTGCCTGGACCCCGTCGACCCGGAGATTGTATCGATCGGAACGATCGGTTTGTCCGAGGTTGCGTTGATTACAGGTTCTGGTGATGAGCTCTTCACGAGAGTTGAGCTATGTGCCGCAGCGCTCGCCTCTGAGGGCTACTGGGTGAATGCCGTTGCGTCAGTCGCGCTCCACATCATAAAGACTAAGAGATCTGTCCTTCCGGGGTGCGTTGTAGATAACATATTTCGTGATTATATTCCAAATCCAAGGATGCCTCACGTTTATCTGGCTGTACCCTTCTTCTGGAATGAAGATCATTTTCCGCAGCTTGATATTCCGCCGCTGCAGGTCAACTGGCTTCAATGTATCTCGATCTACGAGGAGGAGCGCTTGTTTATCCGGGAATTCGGCAGCGACGTCTTTGAAGCCCAGCTCGTCGACCAGAATGTGAACATACTGGACATGTCGAGGCAGCAGGTAGCACTGGATTGAGGCGTTGACGCCCTAGCCGAGTCGGCTGGCCGAGAAGGGGCGGCATGATGCCACCCGTCACCTCGATCCGGTGCAGGAATAACGCCAGCAGTGTCGCGAGATGCCACTGTTCCATGGGGTCATCCATCAAAAGTTGACGAGGTCCAGCTGCAGCATGGATGGCTGATCCCCTGGCGGGACCAGGCTCCGGGCATAGTTCTTGATGAAAGTTTGGCCAGGTCGAACATCGCCGCGCTGAGTGCGCAGAAGAATGCGCTTACCCGCGACGCCCACCCTTCGGCTTGTTGTGGCACAACGGGTAACTGGAGCACGACCGGAAAGCCCCATGCGGCCCATTGCGGTCCACAAACACGCCCACCTTGCACACTGGGCAGCGTTCTTCATTGATGGCCGCGCCTGAAATTGCGGTCACTTTCACTGCCCCGTCCTTCACCAGCTCGTCCAGGAACGGCGAGCGCTTCCCCTGCAGGGTGAACATGGCCACCGACCGTCGCGCCCGCGTCAGCGCGACATAGAACAACCGCCGTTCTTCGCTCAGTGGGTAGGTATCCCCATCCGGCATTGCCAGGGAAAGCACCGGGTCATCCGCGCGCAGGCTCGGGAAGCTGCGGTTGATCATGCCCGGCAGGATCACGTAGTCCGCTTCGCGCCCCTTCGATCGATGTGCGGTCAGGAATTCGACCTCCACCGTGCTGCCGAAGGCTGTCTTCCAATCCGAAGGCATCGCGCTGCGATCGGCGCGGTAGCGCCCCAGGATGAAGACCGTCACGCGTCCGTTGCGCCCTTGCGGCACCGCCCCGGACAACAACTGCTGATGCAGCTTGGCGAGGTACTGGCGAACGCCATCCTGCACCTCCTCACGCCGATTCATCTGGAACGCCTGCAGCACCGGGCCCATGGCCGGTGCAGCAGAACGAACCTCCTTGACGATCTGAGAGGGGTTCCTGCTGACGAAGTGGCTGGAAGCATCGCAGAGCGCTTGAGGGCAGCGGAACGTCTGCTCCAGTTTCAGCACCTGGCCATGGCCCATCCACTCGCGGAATCCGGTCATCACCGAAACGTCGGCCCCGGCGAAGCGGTTGATCGACTGCCAGTCATCGCCCACCGCAAACAGATAGCGGCCGGGGCGGCTGACCAATGCACGGCAGAGGCGTGCGCGGGCGCGCGATGCGTCCTGGAATTCATCGGCCATCACCAGATCGTAAGGCGATTCGTAGCGGCCCTGTTCCAGCAGTCCAGCGGCCATATTGAGCATGTCTTCGAAGTCGATGCCGCGCTCGTCAGCCAGTGCGTTGTCCCAGGCCTGGAAAACCGGCCCTGCGATTTCTAGGAAGCGACGGTGTCGCTCCTTGAACTGATCCTCGGGCATCTGCCGCAGGCGTGCGGCCATAGCGTCCAGCGTCAGGCAGTTGCTCTTGGCGTGAGCAATGAAGGTGCGCATCAAGCCGATCAGGTCCGCGTCCGGCATGGGCTTTGCGCCCTGCTCGGGCAGCTCGCGGTCCGGGTTCGGGTCGAGCTCGACGTTGGACTCGTCCAACCTCTCGGCCAGATGGCGCAGGGCGTCTCCGCTGCGCAGGCCATACGAGGTGGTCTCGACAAGAGCCGTGCCACGCGCTGCATGCTGCTCGCGCTTCCAATGCATGCCTTCTGCGTAGTTGGCGAAATGCTTTGGCGGCTGGCCACCGGCATCCAACGCAAAGTGCTCGTGATACAACCCGGCGTCCGGATAATAGAAATCGGGGCGATACTGGCGATGGGTGTCGGTCGCCGTATCGAATTCGTAGCGCCGTTCGTAGTCGTAGGTCACGCCGTTGTAGAACAGCCAGTCGGCGATGACGCACTCTTCCAGGCTTTTCACCCGCTCACCCTGCAGTGTGCGGATATAGGGCGTGCCATCGCGGTCGTAGCCATCGGCCATCATTTCGGCACCGAACGGCGGAAGATCGCGCCCGAACACCAGGCGGAACATATCCCACTGGGTGCGGAAGTGGGTCGAGCGGTCCTTCAGGTCGTCCACCAGTTCGGCAAGCTTGTTGAAGCCCTGCGTCGCGTCGATGGCCCATTCCGGAATGTCCGGTTTGCGTCCCGTTGCCTTGGCGATGATGGCCAGGCCCAGGGCGTGGAAGGTCCGGGCCTCCACCACGGTATCGCCCATGCCGAGCCGGTCGAAGGATTGCTGCGCGCGTTCCTCCAGCTCCTTGGCAGCGTCCTTGTTGAAGGCGAGCATCACGATCCGCTCGGGTTCGACGAAGCCGCGGTCGATGGCATAGGCCGCCTTGGCGACCATCGTGGAGGTCTTGCCGGAGCCGGCCGCGGCCACGACCTGCACGCGGTTGTCGAAGCAGATGACGGCGCGGGCCTGTTCCTCGGTCAGGGGCTTGCTCTCGACCCGGTCGAGGAAGTCCTTGGCCAGCACCTGCTCACGCGTTGCCATGGTCGCGTTGGCGTCGGCCCAGATGGCGGGCCAATCCAGATGCCAGTCATTCAGTGCCTCAAGCGCAACCAGATGGCGGCTGGAGCGCAGGTCGCCGTGCACGTTCGCATCGAGGAACAGACTCTCCAGCTCATCCGGGGAGAGCGGCAGGGCGGGCCGATCAGCCAGCAACGCCTGCTGCTGCTCATGGGTGATCCAGCGTCGGCTGGCGTGACCTCGATCAGTCAGTGCGTCCGCCGCGCTCAACCAGGCTTGGATCTGCTCGAGGATGTCCTCGAACAGGCCCTTGCGCCCATGCGTGCTGCGCGCGAAGAGCAGGGTCCGCACAGCCGCTGCAAGCTGGGACGCTTGCCCGTTGGGCAGGCCGCCCACGGACACGAAACCGCTGTCGGTCTGCAATGAAACGCTGGCCCAGAAAAGCCCAGGAATGACCTGCACGCTGTGATCGTCATCCACGCGCTGGCGGTACTGTTGGCCTGCGATGTTCAGCTCGATGCATTCGCCATCCAGCCGCAACCGCCAGTGTGGCGAGCGTGTCACACGTTGGCCCCAGCCCGAGGGGCGCCATTCCATAGACATCCAGGTACTGCCTTGCAAGCGTCAACCGGGCATGTAGAGCCCCTAAGCCCGCATGATAAGGGGCCTTGACGTTGCATGGGGTCTTTCACTAGAGGGCAGGGCGCATCCAGATGCCGTCTATCTCAGCTCGCCCAACCACCCGGCGCATGGCAACATGAAATGCCTGAATCCAAGAGCTGGCCATGGAAATTGATTGGAACCAAATCGGAACCTTGAAGCACATCGGTGGCGGCTACGATATCCGGACGGATCCATTGAACATCCTAGTGACCACTGCGAAGCAGGGGCACGAGGGCGAAGTCGCTGACATGCTTATCGTGATGGACGATGGCACCGTCATTCCACCGGACGGGATCATGCGTCTGGCACGGGCGCCGGGCCGGATCCGTTAGGCGATCCGGAACCTGCTGCGTCAGCAGTAGTGAATGCCTGCCACGTGCAGTCGCGGCAGGTGGAACGCTGCCTGGTTCCGTGAAGACGAAGGCTGCGTGGGGCTGGCCTGCAGCATCACGTGGTCTTTGCAACTCGGAGGACCGGCATTGCTAAGTTCGCTTGGCATCCATCACAGGAATCTGCAATGACCCGGACGTCCACGCGTGTACTGCTCGGCCTCTGCCTGATCCCGGCCGCAGCCTTCGCACAATCCGACCGCCAGGTGGCCGAGGACATGGTTACCCGCGCTGCCAATGTCTGCCCCGGCCACAGCAACGAGCGCACCACGCCTACAGTGAAAAAGGTGCCGGTCGGCGCACTGCGGGTCATGCTCGATCGTGGGCTGGTGATGTGCCCGGACCGCCGGCTGGATGCCTCTGCACCCGCGGTGTTCTACGGCCGCATTGGTGTATTTGGTTGGAATCCGGAGGTGCCGGCTGCTGCGACGGTGGTCGTCGCCAAGATCGATCAGATGACCCGCAAGGATGAATACCCGGTGGAAACGCTGGTGTGGGATGCCAAGGGCGCGGCCCTCACCCAGCAGACGGTTCCGGCGTTCGAGCCGCGCCCCGGTGCGGCGGTGCTGTACAAGGTGCGCTGAGCGTCGCGCTACCTGGTAGATGCCCACCTTGGTGGGCGTTCGGGTCCTCGCGCGTGGTGACGGAGTCGTGCCCACCAAGGTGGGCACCTACCAAAGCGATGCGACGTGGCATCCGGTAATGAAGCGCGATCAGGCGCTTGGCCCACCATGGTGGGCAGCTACCCGTATCGGGGCGCTACCTTGTCGGAGCATCTGCCGTCTGTGCGGCCACCATCGCCTGCTGCATCTCCTTCAGCGACAGATGGCCATCGCCATCAGTATCCAGCCCCGCGAAATACTTCGCGATTTCCGGCACCACCGCGGCTTCCTTCCTGCTGATCTTTCCGTCTTTGTCGGCATCCATTTCCTTGAATGCGACGTCGATCGAATCGGCCTGTCTGCTGAAACGTTCCTGCTGGAATCTCGCGTACTCGGCCTTGTCGACGTGCCCATCCTTGTTGGCGTCCATCGCGGTGAACGTGGAATCGATATAGGCCTGTCCAGGGTCGGCCGGTGTGGCTGCGGCAAGCAACGGGGCAACACAGAGTGCAATCAACAATATGGTCCTGGTCATGGGTTCCTTTTCCTTGGGGGGCGGTCAGCGGCAGGGATAGGTGTAGCCGTCGGCGCTGCGGTAGGTATCGTTGCGGCGGTCATAGTTGCCGTAGCGGCGTATGCAGTAGTCGGCGCGCTCGCGGGTCTCGCGTTCGCGCTTGGCGGCTGCGGCAATCACACCAGCCACCACCGCCGCGCCCACTACACCCACCACTACGCCGGTTGTCCTGGCCTCGTGGCGGCGCTCGCGTTCCCGATCACGTTCGCGCTCACGCTCACGGCGCTCCCATGCATCACGATCGCGGTCACGGTAGTCCTGGTTCCACTGCGGGCTGTAGCGGTCGCCGCGTTGCGCATGGGCGTCGCCGGAGTAAGGCAACAACACCAACAGGTTCGCAGCCGCCGCCAGCAACAGCGCGGCTCTTCCCGGTTTCATGAACATCGTCCAGCTCCTGTGCGGACATTGTCGGTAGCTGCAGTAGACCCTGCAGACATTGCGCGAACCTGCCGCCACTGCAGGCAGTGAAGTGGCTATTGAACCAGCGCCTCCACCGGATCCAACTGGGCGGCGCGCCGCGCGGGCAGGAAGCCGAAACCAATGCCGATGAGGCTGGAACAGGCGAAGGCGGCCAGAATCGAATTGGCAGAGAACACCAGGCTGAAACCCACGTTGGCCAGCTCCAACGCGGCGCCCAGCGCCAGGGCTACGCCGATACCGAGCATTCCGCCGAGCAGGCACACCAGCACCGATTCGATCAGGAACTGCTGCAGGATGTCGCTGCGTCGCGCGCCCACCGCCATGCGCACGCCGATCTCGCGTGTGCGCTCGGTCACCGACACCAGCATGATGTTCATCACCCCGATTCCACCCACCACCAGCGCGATGGCGGCGATGGAGCTGATCATCATGGTAAGGATGCCGGTGGTCTGTTCGATGGACTGCCGGATCTGGGCGTTGTTGCTCATGTAGAAATCGGTGCTGCCGTGGCGGCGTGCGAGCAATCGCCCGATAGCCCGCTCGGCGACTTCCATGCTGATTGCATCGGAGACGCGCACGGTGATGCTGGACACATGGCTCTGCCCCAGCATGCGCGCCATGGTGGTGGTGTAGGGCAGCCACACCCGCAGCAGTGAGGCGTCGCCGACGGCGCCGGCGTCCTTCTTCACCACGCCCACCACGCGTACCGGCACGTTGCCCAGCAGCAGGGTCTGGCCGATCGGGTCTTCCTGTGCTGCGAAGAACCGTGCACGCGTATTGGCATCGATCACCACCACCTGCTGGTAGCCTGCCACGGCAGGTGGGCCGAAGAAGGCGCCTTCGCCCAGCTTCAAGCCGTGCACACGGAAGTACTGCTCACTCACGCCCTGCATCTGCACGTTGGCCGAGCGGTTGCCGCGCTGGGTAGTGCCGCTGCTGGCGACGCCGGGCGTGGCGCTGTCCACGAACGGCTGCCCGGCCAGCGCCATGTTGTCGCCGGGCGTCAGGGTTTCCACCTGTGCGGCGTGCACGTCGCCGAAGCCGGAGCCCGGATAGATCTCGATGGTGTTTGTGCCCAGCGAGGAGATGTTGGACAGGATGGCCTGCCGTGCGCCGGTGCCCAGCGCCACCACCGCCACCACCGATGCAATGCCGATGATGATGCCGAGCATGGTCAGGAAGGTACGCATGCGGTGCGCGTTCATCGCGCGCAGGGCCATGCGGAAGGCTTCGCCGAAGCGGTCGCGCATGGCCTGCCAGCCACTGCCTTCGCTGCGCTGCGGCAGGGCCGTCGCTGGCGCTCCTGCCATCAGGAGCCTGCCCGTGGCACGATCATCGACAATGCGGCCATCGCGGATTTCGATGATGCGCTGCGCATGTTCGGCCACGGCCATGTCGTGGGTGACCAGCACCACGGTATGGCCCTCGGCATGCAACTCGCCCAGGATCTTCATCACCTCCTGGCCTGAATGTGTATCCAGTGCGCCCGTCGGCTCATCGGCGAAGATCACCGCGCCGCCGTTCATCAGTGCGCGCGCAATCGAAACACGCTGCTGCTGGCCGCCTGACAGTTCGCCAGGCAGGTGCTGCAGGCGCTCGCCCAGGCCAAGCCGCGCCAGCAGCTCGGCCGCGCGGGCGTGGCGCGTGGCAGCCGGCATCCCCGCATAGATCGCCGGAACTTCCACGTTGCCCAGCGCGGTCAGGTCGGTCAGCAGGTGGTAGCGCTGGAAGATGAAACCAAAGTGCTCACGGCGCAGTTCGGCCAGTTCGTCCGGTGACATCTGCGCGGTCTCGCGACCGGTGATCTGATACGCGCCGGCCGAGGGCCGGTCCAGGCAGCCCAGAATGTTCATCAGCGTGGATTTGCCCGAGCCGGATTGGCCGACGATGGCCACCAGCTCACCGGCGCGGATATCCAGGTCGATGCCGTCGAGCACGACCAGGGTCTGTTCGCCGGCTGCGAATTCACGGCGGATGCCGCGCACGCGCAGCAGTGGTGCGTCCTGCGTCACGTCCATCATGGCTGCGCGGCGGCTGTGGCGGCTGTGGCGGCAGCATCGCCGGTCTGCGCCAGTACCACCTGCTCGCCCTCCTGCAGGCCACTGCGCACTTCCACGTTGATCTGGTCGTCCAGCCCGGTGGTGATGCGCCGCAGGGCCGGGTGGCCATCCGCGCCGCGCACCTGCACGCTGTAACTGCCATCGGTGGCGCGCGCACCCAGCGCGGCCGAGGGAATGGTCAGCACGCCCTTGGCGCGCCCCAGCACGATGCGTACCTGCGCCGTCATGTAGCTGCGCAGGCGACCATCGGCGTTGTCTACGTCGAACTGGCCGTTGTAGTACATGGCGGTGCGACTGGCGCCCGCCGAAGCACCTGCCGGAGCGAAGCCGGAGGTGTCTTCGTTGGTGATCGATTCGGGAGCCGGTGCAATGTCGCGCAGCGTACTGCTGTAGCGACGTCCTGCATCGCCAAGAATGGTGAAGAACGCTTCCTGGCCAATGGAGGTATGCACGACATCTGCCTCGGAAATCTCCGCGTATACCGTCATCACGTCCTGGTTTCCCAGCATCACGATGGTCGGTGCGCTCTGTACCGCGTTCACGGTCTGCCCCTGGCGCGCCACCACGGCCAGCACGGTGCCGTCGGTGGGGGCGGTGATACGGGTGTACTCGAGGTTGGTCTGCGCGATATCCACGTCGGTCTGCCGCCGCACGATCTCACCTTCCAGCGCGGCGATCTGTTCCTGGGTGGCATCGACCCTGGCCTTGGCCGCATCGACGTCGGCGCGTGCCACGAGCTGCGACGCGACCAGCTGCCGTTGTCGATGCAGTGTCTGCTCGAGCTGGCGCAGGTCGGTGGCCAATGCATCGCGGTTGGCACGCGCGGTGCGCTGTGCGGCCCGGGCGCTCAGCAGTGCATTGCGCTGGGTCCGCGAGTCGATATCGGCGATGGGATCGCCGGCCCTCACCTTGTCGCCCAGCTTTACATGCAGGGTGTCGATGCGGCCAGAAACCTGTGCACCCACGCTTACCAGTCGCGAGGGCTTCAGCGTGCCAGTGGCCTCCACCACCTGTTCGATGTTGCCGCGAACGACCGGTGCAACCTGCAGTTGTGGTGGCGGTGCGGGCCGAAGCCAGGCAAACAGAATCAGCGCGCTGCACAGCAGGGCGACAGCAATGATGAGCGCACGACGGCGCTTGCGCGGTACGGCGCTCATCTGCGCAGCATCCAGGGGAGACAGGTCATCGGTAGTCCTCGCGACAGAAGAAGTGCACGTCTGTCGTGGCAGAAGTGGAGGTCTGTCGAGTCTCGATGCGCTGGATTGCGTGAACCTTGCGGGTCTATCGTCGTGTCAGCTTCCGGCAGGAAGGGCGAGCAGTGCTGCGGCGATGAACTGCAGGCCACTACCGAGAACCAGCAGCGCATTGCGCAGGCGGTGGCTTGCCAGCCGCGCACCGCAGAGTTGACTCGCCGCGCCGGCCAACAACCAGAAGAACGTTGCAACCGGCAGCTTCGTCATGCCTGCACCGATGGCGATCGGCAGCGCACTGGCAATCATTGCCCCGGCGGCATGACCATCCAGAGCGCGCAGCAGCGGTGGCGTTGGGCGCGAGGTTGCCGCTCGCCATGCTGCCAGCCCATGCAGGGCGGCATGCACGGCGACGAACAGGAATACGGCAGCGGTCGCCGCTGCACTCGTGTGCCGATACGTTGAAGTCACCAGCGCTATGCCGGGCAGCAGCAGGAACAAGGCGCCGAACAGCCGCAGCAGCATGCCGGTGCGCTCGACTTCGGGAACTGTCCGCAGCCACAGTGGCCAATGTTGCAGGCCGAGCGCCGGGCCAGAGCGTGGGCGACGATTCCATGCGGCAGACGTAAGGCCCGGCGAATTCCGCGGTGGCACAGTGCGCGTGGAAGAGGACGGTGGAGGAGCTCCCTTGGTCACATGCAGGCTTCCTGTCAGATCCGGACGCAGCAGCCTCAGGGGTGCCACTCACCTGAATGCTGGGCAGCGAACATTGCCGCAACCTTGCGCCTCAACCGCGGCCGCTGCGCCTGGACAGCCGAGAGTCATCCACGTGGGGGAGGCGCTCAGTGCGCAGGCGCACCGGTGACGCCTGGATGCAGCGGGAACTCGACGCGGATCAGGGCACCGCCAGCGGGTGCATCCAGAATCGTGACGTGGCCGCCGTGGCGGTCCATCACCTGCCGCACCAGATTCAAGCCCAATCCGGCGCCTGTCTGCCGGGGGCGCAGGCGCTGGAAGGGTTCGAACACGCGTTCGCGCTGGTCGACCGGAATGCCGGGGCCATCGTCTTCCACCTCAAGGCTGCTGCCCTGCACGCGCACGATGATATGGCGCCCACCGTGCTCGGCGGCATTCAGCACCAGGTTGGAGAGCACACGTTCGATGGCGCCGGGCTCGCCCAGTACCGGGAAATTCGGTTCCACCGCCAGGGCGACCGTCTTGTCGGACTGGATCAGCAGGGGGGCCAGATCGGCGACGACCCGCTTGGCTACGCGCGCCAGGTTGAGGGAGTCCTTCGGGCCATTTTCTTCCATGCGGTGCAGGTCGAGAAGCTGCTCGGCCAGCGTTGCCAGCCGAGCGACTTCCACGGCCAGGCTGCGCGAGGTGGAATCATCGGTCGCATCGATCTTCAAGCGCAGGATGGCGATCGGCGTGCGCAGCTCATGGGCGGCGGCGGCGATGAAGCGGCGTTGCCGTTCGTGCTCTTCGTCCAGGCGGTCCAGCGCTTCGTTCACCGCGGTCACCAGGGGGGCGATCTCTACCGGCACTGCGGTCTCTGTCAGGCGGATGCCACGGCGGCTGGCGGAGATGTTGCGTGCTTCCTGCGCGATGCGTTCCACGCCGGCCAGAGCGCGACGCACGATGATCGGGGTCAGGATGATGGTGGCCAGGCCCAGCAGCAGGAAGATCGGCAGGGTGATGATGTGTGCAGCCAACGCCATCTGCCAAGTCAGCGTATCGGTTTCGCCATGCGCCATGATGGTCAGCTTGCCGGCCGGACCGCTGTGCTGGCGTATCACCGTGGCCAGGCCATCGTTGCGGCCGCGTCCGCGCAGGTCGCCGTAGGGAATGCCGTCGAGGGCGCCGACCAGCGAGGCATAGGCAGGCGGAACGTCGCCGAAGGTCACATGGTGCCCATGTTCATCCTCGGCGATGAACCACGCGCCGGGGACGATCTTCAGCAGTTCGTCCAGCTCCGGTGTGTGTTCCACATACAGTTCGCCCTTGCTGTCGCGGTGAACGGCCTCTGCCGCCACCGGGGCGAAGGTCTGGATGGTGTAGTAGCCGCCGCTGTCGACACGCACCAGCACCATCAGCAGCGCGAAGAACGCCACCAGCAGTGCGAGCAGCTGGTAGATCAGCGTTTTGACGATCAGCGGGCGCTTCAGTGAGGGTCGAAGCGCCATTACTTCGTTTCCCGCATCAGATAGCCGACACCCCGGATGGCATGGATTTCCACCCTCGCATCCGCGTCGGCCAGTTTGCGCCGCAAGCGTGAGACATGCGAGTCCAGCGTATTGGAATGGATGCCGTCGTCGAAGCCGTACACCGCCATTTCAATGGACTCGCGCAGCACGGTGCGGCCCAGTCGGCGGGCGAGGACCGCCAACACGCGGATCTCGCGGCGCGGAAGCTCCAGCCGCTGTCCGCCCACGCTGGCCTCGCCCGAAGCGGGGTCGAACAGCAGCCGGCCGATGCTCACCGGCTCTACCTGCATGCCGCTCGGCCGGCGCCCGGCTGCACGGATCCGCGCGAACAGTTCTTCCAGTGCGAAGGGTTTGGCCAGGTAGTCGTCGGCCCCTTCATCCAGGCCGGCGATGCGGTCCGGTAACTGCCCCAGCGCGCTGAGCACGATGATCGGTACCCCGGGGTTGCGCTCACGCAACAGTGAAATCAATCCCAGCCCGTCACCGTCGGGCAGGGTGCGGTCCAGCAACACCAGGTCGTGCGATCCGAGCAGGGCTGCTTCGCGGGCCATCGCCAGGGTGCTGGCCAGGTCCACCACGTAGCGCTCGCGCTGCAGGGCGGACTTCAAGGTAGCGGCCAGTTCGGCTTCGTCTTCGATCAGCAGGATGTGCATCGGCGGGAATCGGACGGGAAGGGGCGCGGGGGACTTCGGCAGGCGCCGGCACCGTATTACAGGAACATTGCGTGAACATGGCGTGCCAACGCAGGGGGAACCCCGCAGCGGTGCGGCCATCTGGCGCAAGGTTCGCGCAATCCGGGCACTCCAGCCTTGGCGCCCGTCTGCTGATCCCCAACCCTGGAGTGCCCATGAAGTTGTTCGTTCCGCTGTTGTTCGTTGCCGCGCTGGGCGGCTGTACCACCGCCAGGATGACCGTCACGCCCGATGGTCGCCGTGGCGTGTCCATCGACTGCAGCGGCTCCAGTTCCTGGAGTGGCTGCTACGAGAAGGCCGGGCAGATGTGCCCGGGGGGCTATGTGGTCTTCAGCAAGGATGGCGATGAAGGAAACGCCATCGCGGTGGGCAACAAGAACGGTTTCACCTCCACCCAGATGGCCACCCGCTCGATGCTGGTGTCCTGCTCGCACTGACGCTGGCAGGGGAAGTGGGTGGCCACTTCCCCCGCTGCTCCCTGCGGCACGGCCTCAGAAGCCGTAGGCCGCCTGCACGTACACCCGCCGCGGTTCACCCGGGAAGTGCCCGTTGCGCTCGATGAAGCCGCTGGCGGCATACACCTTGTCGAACAGGTTCTTGACGTTGGCCTGGAACTGCCACTGCTTCCACGTGGTCTTCCAGCTCATGTCGAACACGGTATAGGCCTTCACCGTCTGTCCATCCAGGCTCACGCGTTCGTCCACATGATCGGCGCCAAAGCCGATGGCGGAGTTGATCGCCGGCAGGTCGTAGCGGGTCCACAACCCCAGCTTGTTGTGCGGTGCATTGGCGAAGCGGCCACCGGAGGCATTGGTGATGCCGTTCGGGCCGGCGTCCTTCACCCGTGCGTCGTTGTAGGCGTAGGTCAGGTTCACCACCCAGCGCTCGGTGACGTCGGCCAGCAGGTCCAGTTCCATGCCGGTGCTGCGCACCAGCCCAAGCGCGGCCAGCTGGTTCACCCCGCCCATTACTTCACCGGTGGCCTGCACGATGTTGCTGCGGTCGATGCGGTACGCCGCCATGTTCAAGGTCACGCGATCGGCCAACAGGGATTTCATCCCGACCTCCCACTGCTTGCTGCGCTCGGCATCGAACGGGCCGCCGGCAGCGGGATTCTGGTTGGCCGCGCTTTGCGGCACGAAACCGCTGGCCACGTTGGCGTAGATGTTCAAGCCGTCGCGGACGGTGAACGTGCTGCCCAGGCGCCAGCTGAGGTCGCTGCCATCGACACTGCTGCGGCCAATGCGGTCGTCGTCCTTGAAGCCATCCCAGCGCAACCCGGCCAGCACATGCCAGCGTGCGGTCAGCGCCAGTTCGTCCTGCAGGTAGGCACCGTGGCGCGTGCTGCGGGTGGAGGTGCTGCGCCAGGGCAGGGCGCCCAGGTTGTAGTCATGCCAGGTGCTGGCCCCATAGACCGGGTGGAACAGATCGATGCCGCGTACCGGCCCGGCGCCGCGCGCAAGGTCGGCGCTGTTGGCGGTCTGCGCAGTGAAATCCGCATCCAGTTGGTACACATCAGCGCCAAACAGCACCTTGTGCTCGACCGCGCCGGTGTTGATCCTCCAGACCGCATTGGCGTTGGCGGTGAACGCCTCGTTGTCGCGGATCTGGTTGCGCAGCTGGCGCGTCATCCACTCGGCCACACCATCGCGGTCACGATCGATCAGTCCCATCGGCTCGTGGTACATCTGGTGTTCGTTGTTGCTGAACCAGCGGGCGGCGAAATCCACGTCCAGAGTGTTGCGTGGCGCGAAGCGATACTGTGCCAGCACCACCTTGGCCCGCATGTCGAGAAAGTCGCTGGCCTCGTTGTGGTTCCAGCGGCGATCGGTGAGGAAGGTGCCTGCATCGTTCACCGGCACGCCGCGCAGGCGGTTGCCGCCCAGGTCCTGGGTGATGTTGGTGAACTGCAGCACCAGCTCGCCGGTCCGGCCGATGTCGAAGGCCAGAGAGGCATCGCCGATCACGCTCTCGCTGTCGGCATTCCAGCGCAGCCCCTGTTCGCCGTCGGCATACAGGCCGGCACGGTAGCGAACGGTGCCGGCGGTGTTCAGCGGGCCGGTTCCTTCGATCGAGCCGGCACGGAAGTTCTTGTTGCCCAGCTGCACTTCAATGCGCCGTTCGGCGGTGGCCCTGGGCTTGCGGGTCACATAGTTGATGACACCACCGGCATCGCCGCCGCCATACAAGGCACCGGCCGGACCCTTCAGTACTTCCACGCGCTCGATGTTGAACAGCTGCGGCACCGAAAAGCCGGCATACGGGTCACCGCGCAGGCCGTCATAGAGCACGTTCTCCTGGCGGAATCCGCGCAGGGTCACCCCGGCATAGCTGAAGAAGCTGATGCCGCTGATGCTGCGGTACAGGTCGGTCACCTGGCGCGCGGCCTGGTCGTCGATCAGCTCGCGCGGGATCACCTGGATCGACTGTGGAACCTGCTCGAGTGGTGTATCGGTGCGGGTGCCGACCGCCGCATCGTCCACCCGGTACAGCGTCTGGGCGCGGCCGCGGACCTCCACTTTGTCCAGGTCCCTGGGGGCGGCAGTCTGGGGCTCGGCGGCCTGCGCGAGCGGGGCCAGGGGCAGGGTAAACGCAAGGCACAGGGCGCGCTGCAAGGCTGTCGGACGGGGCATGGGGGGAGTTGGCATGGCTGCAAATGAGAAAGATTAGCATTTGCAACACTTCGTGACCTATCCCCCGCATGCGCTATGGACGTGCGTGCGGGTCCGTGTAGGGGGTGCCGGCGAGGGCCGCCAGCACGCCGGTGGCACCACGCACGATCACCTGCACCATGGCCTCGCGCGGATCCTCGCCCTGCAGCTGGCTGGCCAGTCCCTTCTCATAGGCGGCCACCATTGATGCCATCAGCATGGCCGCGGCCAGTCGGGCTTCTGCGTCATTGGTGTCCCGGCCTGCGGAGACCGCCATCAACTGTGCGAGGTCATCGGTCAGCTGGGCCTGCAATCGGCGTGCATGCGCGACCAGCACCGGGCTGTCGGCCACGGTGGCCCAGAAGGCGGCCGCGCCGGCATTGATCCGCAGCAGGGGATGGCCACGGTCCAGCAGTTCGCGGACAAGTGACTGGAAGGCGGCCAGTGGAGTCAGGCCGCTGCGCGCCGCCATGCCCTCGCGCAGCAGCGCCCGCGCTTCCTCGTCGCGGTCGAACACCAGGTCCTCCTTGCTGGCGAAATAGTTGAAGACCGTCTTGCGCGAGACCCCGGCGGCCTCGGCAATCCCGGACATGGACACGGCTTCGAAGCCGTGCCGGATGATCAGTTCGGTGGCGACGTCCGAAATCAATTGGCGGGTCTCGGCCTTGCGCTGCTCGCGGCGGCCCGGAGGCGGGGTCATGGGCGGTTCACTTGTTGAAACGTACACCGAGTGTAACATTCGAATCTACAGAGCGCCGGCCCGGTGCTCACAAGGAATTCCCATGGTGTACGACGTCGTGATTGCCGGCGCTGGCCCGGTCGGTCTGTTCCTGTCCTGCGAACTGGCCCTGGCCGGGTGTTCGGTCGCGGTGCTGGAGCAGGCCGAGGTGCCCGAATCACCGCTGAAGCGGCTGCCCTTTGGACTGCGCGGTTTGAACGCGCCCACGCTGGAAGCGCTGGACCGGCGCGGTCTGCTGGACGCGGTCGCCGCCAGCCAGGTGCTGAAACCGGACAAGGGCGCACCGCCGCCCGGCACGGCTCACTGGCTGGCGCAGCCGCGGCCGCTGGGTGGCCATTTCGCTGGCATCCCGTTCGCGCTGGACAACGTGGACATCGAGCGTTGGCGCTGGCGACTGCCAACGCCGGTGGGGGTGCAGATGGCGATTGAGCTGCAGGCGCTGGAGGCGGTGTTGGCCGAGCGGGCAAGCGGGTTGGGCGTACGCATCGACCGCGGTTGCGCAGTGCAGGCGGTGACAGCGGAGGAGGCGCAGGTTGCGGTGCAGACCGGACGCGGCAGGGTATACGGCCGCTGGCTGGTCGGTTGCGATGGTGCCCGCAGCACCGTGCGCAAGCAGTCGGGCTTCAGCTTCGCTGGCACCGAGCCGGAGTTCACCGGCCATTCGCTGCGGGTCGAGCTGGCAGATCCGTCGGTGCTCACGCCGGGGCGCCAGTACACCGCGCACGGCATGTGCAATTTCAATCCACCGGATGTGCTGGCGCTGGCCGATTTCGACGGTGGTGCTGGCCATCGGACCGTGCTCGACCAGGGTGCCGCGCAGGCGTTGCTGCGTCGGGTCTCCGGCCGCGATGCAACGATCACCGCGCTGCATCTGGCCACCACCTGGACCGATGCCGCACGCCAGGCCACGGCCTATCGCAACGGCCGCGTGCTGCTGGCCGGTGACGCCGCGCACATGCACTCGCCCTTGGGTGGGCAGGGGTTGAACCTCGGTATCGGTGACGCAATGAACCTCGGCTGGAAGCTGGCCGCCGTGGTGCGGGGTGATGCTGATGAGGCACTGCTGGACAGCTATCAGGCCGAACGCCATCCGATCGGCGCCAGGGTGCTGGACTGGTCACGCGCGCAGGTTGCGCTGATGCGTCCGGGGACTGGCGCACGCGCGCTGGCGACGGTGATGGCGGATCTGGCCGACACCCGTGATGGTGCGACCTATCTGGCCGAACGGGTCTGGGGCGTTGCCCAGCAGCTCGATCTGGGCGATGGCCATCCGTTGGTCGGTCGCAGCGTGCCGGACGTCCTGCTGGCCGATGGCCGCCGCCCAGGGGAGGTGCTGAGGGCAGGGCAGGGCGCGCTGCTGGTGTTCGAGACAGGGGCTCCGTTGCTGCAGGCTGTTGAATGCTTGCCGCAACGCCCTCCATGCATCATGTCGGAGCAGGAGGGCGTGCTGGGGCTGGGCGCGGTTCTGGTCCGCCCCGATGGCATCGTCGCCTGGGCCTGCGACGCGGGCGGTGATAAGACGGGGTTGCCCCAGGCGTTGCAGCGCTGGTTCGGGATGGCCGCCTGACCCTCACGGTGAAGGCGCAGCCGTGCAGGCTGCGCCGGCCACGATTACAGATCCTTCTTCTTGCCGCTCAGGTCGATCGGCCGGTCACTGCCCTTGCGCTCGCTCGACCACACTTCCATGCCCTTGTTGCAACGGCTCTCGCGGGCGGCCACGTCGCGCGGCAGATCCTTCAGGTGCGGCGATTCCTGGCAGGCCTGGTGCATGTTGCTGTCGTCATAGGTGGCGCAGGCACTGAGCGATGCCAGGGCGATGGCGGTCAGGGCGGCGCGGTACAGGGGCTGCAGGGTCATGGGTGGTCTCGGGGTGATGCCGGAGCGGCCATGGCATTCCAATCCGTGATGCCGGGCACGCACAATCCGACCGATCGCACTTGTTATTTTGTAACGATTTGGTGATAGTCGGGCACTTGCGTGGTCAGGCGATGCAGACCACCAGCACCGTGCACAGTGCCAGCATCAGCACGAAGACGCGGCGGCTCAGCGCGAGGCACGCGAGGTAGGCGGCCAGCGCCCAGGCGCCCAGCAGGGCGCAGGCCAGCAGCCACAATCCCGTCGCCATCAACGAGCCGTTGGTCAGTACCGACAGGGCGATCGCCTTGAACAGCGCCACGCCGAGTACCCCGCCGAGTACACCCGCCTGCAGGGCAACGGCATCGTGGCAGGCAGGGGCGGGGTGGTGGAGCATGCGGGCCGGAGTTGTCATACGGAAGGGGGGGCGCAGCTACTGTGCCCGACCGCATATCCACGCCGTGTGTTCTTCGCGTGCGTCAAACGCATGCAGCGCGACGTCCTCAGTCGAACTCGCCCTCGGCCGACTCGAGCCGCTGCCGGTAGGCCGCGCGGTGCTGGTACAGGCGCTGGCATTCGGCCGACCTGTGGATGCGGCTGCCGGGTTCGTTGGCCACCGAGTCGCACATCCGCGCGATGTGGTTGTTCTCCGCCAGCTCGGTGACGAAGAACACGGCGGTGATACCGGTGCCGAGCAGCACGATATACAGCAGGCGGCTGAGCCAGCGCGACAGCTTCCGCTCGAAGTGCTGCTGGATGGTCAGGTCGAAGCGGATGATGCTGAGCACGATCCAGACGATGGCGACCAGGAAGCAGATCGTGGGCAGCAGGCCGCGCCAGATTCCTGCTTCGTACACCGACTCGCTGTAATGGACCGCTGCACCGGCACCGGCGATGGCGATCGCCAGCGCCCAGTTGCGGCCCAGCGAGAGCAGGTCATCGAGCAGCTTTTCGCGGTTCCTGGTTGGTCCTGCTGCCACGGTGGTTCCTTCTGCGTGCTGCGACCGGCGACGGATTGCCGCCGATCGTGCAGATGGTGGAGCATCGCTTCGACGATGAGAAGCCTGCCCGCTCAGTTGCCGCCCGCGCGTGCACCGATCCAGCGCCGGTAGCGGCGGGTCCGGCATTTACCGGCCGCCTGTGCCAGCAGCAGTGCCCATACCGGTGAGACACCCGGCGCGGTGGGGCGGCGGCGGCTCAGCCGAGCCAACTGGTATTTCACCGCCGCCATGTGTGCGCTGGCCGCCAGCGGCTTGCTGCGCCAGTTGATGTTGCGCAACGCGGGCACCTGGTCGCGGCCCTGTTGCCAGTGGTGTGGCAGATCCGGCTCGATCGCCAGCGCGGTGGCAATGCCGACCATCGCAACGCCGCTGTCCAGTACCTGCTCGGCCACCGCGCGGCGGCGGACGCCGCCGGTGACCATCAGCGGCATCGTCGCCACCGTGGCGATCTCACGCGCGAACTCCAGAAAGTAGGCCTCGCGGGCCAGGCTGCGCTCGTCGCGCGCGGCGCCGGTCATGGCCGGTGCTTCATAGCTGCCACCGGACAGCTCGACCAGATCCACGCCGAGTGGCGCCAGCATCTCCACCACGGCGCGCGCATCCTCGGGCGAGAAGCCGCCGCGCTGGAAATCTGCGGAGTTGAGCTTCACCGCCACTGCGAAGGCGGGCGACACCGCCGCGCGCACGCCCTGCACGATCTCCAGCAGCAGGCGTGCACGGTTGTCCAGGCTGCCGCCCCAGCGATCCTCGCGACGGTTCGACAGTGGCGACAGGAACTGGCTGAGCAGGTAGCCGTGCGCGGCATGGATTTCCACACCACTGAAACCGGCACGTTCGGCCAGCTCGGCGCTGCGGATGAAGCGGGCGATCACGTCTTCGATATCCGCCTCGGTCATCGCCCGCGGCGGCGCGAACTGTTTGGACAGTGCGCCCATGTCCAAGGGGACCGCCGAAGGCGCCAATGCCGGTTGGCCGAGGGCGGCCGGCATCTGCCGCCCGGGATGGTTGATCTGCATCCACATCTGCACCCCGCGCGAGCGCGCGGTGTCGGCCCAGGCGATGAAGCGCTCCAGGTGGCGATCGTCTTCCAGTACCACGCCGCCCGGGCCGGTCATGGCGCGGCCATCGACCATCACGTTGCCGGTGATGATCACGCCGGCGCCGCCGTCGGCCCAGCGCTGGTAGAGCTCCAGCAGCGCGGCCGAAGGCGCGTGATCGTCGTCGGCCATGTTTTCCTCCATCGCCGCCTTGGCGATGCGGTTGCGGATGACGGCACCGGAAGGCAGTGCCAGGGGCGAGAACAGCGACATCGGACAGCTCCAGGACAGGGGAATGGCGCTACGCTAACCTTCAAGTTTGATTGAAGGTCAACGGGTTCCAATGTCGAGGATTCAGGCAGATGAAGATCGGTGAGCTGGCCCGCCTCACGGGCCTGGCAGCGTCGCGGATCCGCTTCTATGAGGACGCCGGACTGCTGACAGTGCAGCGCCAGGCCAATGGGTACCGCGATTACCCGGAGCAGGCGGTACTGCTGCTGGAGCTGATCACCGGTGCACAGCGCGCAGGCTTCAGCCTGGACGAGATCCGCGCGCTGCTGCCACCGGACATGGGCCAGTGGCAGCACGATGCACTGATCACGATGCTGCAGCAGAAGGTGGTCGACATCGAGGCGCTGCAGTTGCGGCTGGCACAGAGCCGGACGCACCTGCTGGCCCTGATCGAAGACATCCAGGCGCGGCCGGAAGGCATTGATTGCGCCGCCAATTCGCGGCGGGTGCTGGACCGCGTGAAGCGTGGTGAGCTGGCGCGGCCGACGCTGGCGGCGGGCGATGTGGCGATGCTGCGACCGGATCGCCGCCGCCGCAGGGGTGGCGACTGACGACCCGGCACGGTAGTCAGTGGCTGCCGGCGACGGCGGCCTTGCGCTTCTTGTCCAGCATCACCGCCACGCACCACAGCAGCAGGCCGCCGATGGCGGTGGCCGCGCCGACGTAGCCGGTGCTGGCCGGGCTGAAGCCGGCGCTGATCGCCATGCCGCCCAGCCACGGGCCGAGTGCATTGGCGGTATTGAAGGCGGCATGATTGGAGGCGGCGGCCAAGGTCTGCGCCTCGCCGGCCACGTCCATCAGGCGGGTCTGCAGCACCGCAGCCAGCGCGCCCATGGTGCCGACGGTGATGATCATCGGGCCGATGGTCCACACCGACTGTGCGGCCAGCGGATACAGCAGCAGCATCACGATCGACCACAGCAGCACTACGGCGGCGGCCTTGAAGTGGAACTTGTCCACCAGCCAGCCACCGGCGATGTTGCCGATGATCGCGCCGATGCCGAACACGCCCACCGCCAGCGGCATCCACGATTCAGCCACGCCGGTGACCTGCACCAGGGTGGGTGCCAGGTAGGTGAACACGCAGAACATGCCGGCGAAGCCGACCGCGCCGATCGCCAGTGCCAGCCACACCTGGGTGGTATTGAACGCGCGCAGTTCGCGCATCGGCGAAGTTCGCACCTCATCCGGGTCCGGCAGCAGGAAGCGCGCGATCATCGCCACGGTGGCAATGGCCAGCACGCTGACCAGGGCGAAGGCGGTGCGCCAACTCAGCTGCTGGCCGAGCCAGGTGGTCAGCGGATTGCCGACCAGGATCGCGATCGACAGGCCCAGCAGCACCCGCGACATCGCCTGGCCGCGCTGGCCGGCGGGGCTGATCGCCGCTGCGACCAGCATTGCCACACCGAAGTACGCGCCGTGCGGCAGGCCGGCCACAAAACGTGCCACCAGCATCGTGCCGTAGTTCGGGGCCAGCGCACTGGCCAGATTGCCAATGGCATAGAAGCCCATCAGCGCCAGCAGCAGCTTGCGGCGCGGGAAGCTGGCGCCGACGAAGGCAAGGATCGGCGCACCGACTACCACGCCGATGGCGTAGGCGCTGATCAGGTGGCCGACCTGGGTTTCGGAGATCGACAGCCCACGGCTGATTTCCAGCATCAGGCCCATGCTGGCGAACTCGCTGGTGCCGATGGCGAAGCCGCCCAGTGACAGGGCGAGGATGATCAGGGTGCGCTGACGGGGCGTCAGCCGCGCAGCCAGGGAAGAGTTGGGGCTCATGCGGGGGCGCGATGGGGGCGGGGAGCCGGGCATTGTACTGCTGCAACGCAGCAGGGATCACCGCATGCTGCCAAGAAACAGCGTTCGGCCGGTGGAGTCCACGGCCGGTCAGGCCCGGATATGCATGTCGCTCCAGATGGCGAACGCGACGGGTTCCATCTGCGTCTCCAGTTCGGCGAGCACGATGTCGCGAACCCTGATCAGGGCCGCGTGGTGTGCGGACAGTGACGTGTCGCGGGTGCCCGTGGTGGATCCAGGTCCGCCAACACACTGCTCCAGCGAGCAGGCCGCCTCCATCAGGTGCTGCAGGCGCTGCTGCGGCGTGGCTCCGCTCCCCGCATCCGACGACGATTGACGCTGGCCCAGTGCAGCGAGGGCCATGCTGTACTTGCCGCGCAGGCGCTCGGCCAGCGCGGGGTCCAGCTGCCGCAGGCGCCTTGGATGGGCGTTGTCCGCGATATCGGCCAGCTTCACTTTCAAGGCCAGTGGATGTTCACGGATGCGTGCGTAATAGTGGGTTGCATCCTGCGCGCTGTGGCGGCTGAGCAGGTTGACCGTGTCGCGGATCGGCGGTGGAAACGCCTGCATCCGGTCAGCGAAGTCCGGACAGTCCTCGACCACATCGTGCAGCCACGCTGCGGCCTTGGCCATGTCATCGTCGCGGATCGCCGCCGCCACTCGTGCCACATGCTCGATATAGGGGTGGCCGGCCTTGTCCTGTTGCCCTGCGTGGGCTTCGGTGGCCAATGCGCGTGCCTGGGCAACCCAGTCCATGTTCGCGTCCTGCAGGTGGAGGCTCGATTATCACCCGGCTTTCGCGCCAGGGCGTTGACTGGCCGTGGAGCGCTGGTTAGTGTGACGCCACCTGCAAGCTGCAGGTGTCTACCGAGTGTGGTTTTTCATGTTGGAGAGTGTCGTCATCGGATAACCCTTCCCGTGTGTCTTCCGGGAGCGGTTATCGAATGCGTGGTTCCTTGGCCGGGCGCTGTTGGCAGCCCGTGTCGTCCGCATTTCCGATTACGCAGGATCTCTCTTTCCATGAATATCTCCCGAGCGGAGCAGAGGACGCTGCACGTCCTCGCCCAGGGTGGCTGCATTGCCTGCAGCCGTGATGGCTCAGGCCGCGTGCGCGGTGTCGAATGCTTCAACCGTGAAGGACTGCTGCTGAGCGATTGCACGTTGGCCGTCTTCAGGAAGCTGAAGAACAAGCGCCTGATCAGTTCGCACGATGGCCGCCCCTACCGGATCAATCGTGCCGGACTGGTCGCGGTGCGCCCGCAGCTGGACAATCGCTGATGCACGATGCATCGCTTCTTTTCCATTGTGTTTCCATGGCGCGGCAATGCCGCGTCGATCGAGGTGTCCCTTGAACTACATTCTTCGTACCGAAAATTCCGCTGACATCGCCGGCATCCATGCGTTGACCCGCGCTGCCTTTGCCAACGCGGCACACAGCAGCCACACGGAGCAGTTCATCGTCGATGCGCTTCGCGTGCGCGGCGAGCTGGCGGTTTCACTGGTGGCCGAGGTGGATGGACACTTGGCCGGCCATGTGGCGGCCTCGCCGGTATCGATCAGCGATGGCAGTCGCGGTTGGTTTGGCCTGGGGCCGATCTCGGTATTGCCCGAATGGCAGGGGCAGGGCATCGGTGCGGCGTTGATGCGGGCAGCATTGGAAGCCCTGCGACAACAGGGCGCACAGGGCTGCGTGCTGCTGGGCGAGCCGGCGTACTACGGCCGCTTCGGCTTCCGTGCCGAGCCAGGCCTGGTGCTGCCGGGTGTGCCGGCGGAGTACTTCCAGGCACTCTGCCTGCAGCCTCCGTTGGCACAGGGCGAGGTGCAGTACTCACCGGCGTTCGAGGCGACGGCCTGATCCACGCCTGGCGCGTTCCCGCTCAGGGCGCGCGCCAGACGGTCGGTTCGGGTTGCGGCTTTGGAATGCGGTAGCCGCCGATATGCTCGAGCAGTGCATTGGTACGGCGCTGCTCGAGCAGTACCTCGCGCAGCAGGTTGCGCACGGCAAAGATGGCGAACGGCACGAGGATCCAGACCAGGCTGATGCCCAGCGCAAACAGGGTCAACAGGGCTTTTGCACCATCCATGCACGGCGTTCCTTGATCGAAAGCAGCCACGCTAGCACGCGGCGGCTGCCAACGGATGTCAGGCCTTGTGCCGGAGATGGATCAGGGGATACGGGCGGCCCTGGGAATCCAGTGGCGAACGACCGGTTTCGACGAAGCCCATGCGCAGGTAGAAGCCTACGGCCTGCGCATTCTGTGCGTTGACGTCGGTGCTCAGCTGCGGGTGCAGCGCCAGTGCGTGCTGCAGCAGCTGCCGGCCGATACCAGTGCCGCGCACGTCGGGATCGATGAACAACGCTTCCATGTGGCTGCCGTCGATCAGCATGAAGCCCTGTGGCTGGTCCCGTGCATCGACAGCGACGGTCATCGGCGCCTGCGGCAGGAAGCCTGCCACTTCGGCATCGATGGCCTGGCGGTCTTCGGCACTGAGAAAGTCGTGGGTGGCGTCGACGGCGCGACGCCAGAGTGCGACGAGGGCGGCGCCATCGTCGGCGCGCGAGGGGCGCAGGGTGGTCATGTGTTCACCAAGGTGCTTAGCAGGAGCGTGCAGTATGAGGCTTTCCGGTAGCGCGTGCAGGCGCGGCGTCATCCCGCATCGCGATGGCGGATGAAGGGGCTGAACGCAGGTGCTTCCGCGCGCAGCACCACACCTTCTTCGAAATCCTCGCTGTCATTGAAGGGCACAGTCGGCCACTGCGACCACCGGGCAAGCCGTTCGCGGTAGTCGCGGGCAGCCGTGGCGAGTGCCTCGTCGTGCGCCTGCACACGGTCTGGCGGAAGTCCGGAACGCACGCCGTGCACCACATGCGGTTCCATCACGTCGAAGCCAACATAGCGCAGGCTGTACATCAGCGGCCAGAGCAGCAGCCGGGTATCGCCCTCGCGGCCGTCGATCGCGCAGGCCCGTGCCGATGAGCCGGTGGTGACGCTCAGCAATGCACGCTTGCAGCGCATCACGCCGTGTTCGTGGCGCTGGCGGCTGTTGTACATCGGCCCGTAGACCAGCACGCGGTCCAGCCAGCCCTTGAGGGCGGCCGGTGCAGCGAACCACCATAGCGGGAACTGCAGGATCAGCAGGTCGGTGGCCTGCAGCAGTTGCAGATGGCGTTGCACCTCGGCAGGCAGCTGGCCTTGTTCGGCGCTGTGCCGTTGTTCGCGCTGGGCATCGAAGCGGCCGGGCTGCAGGCGTTGAGGATGGTGGTGCGCGGCTTCCAACGGGTCGAAGCCTTGCGCATACAGATCGATCACGTTCACCTGCAGGTCATCCTGCCGCAACTGCTCGGCGGCCTGCGTGGCAAGGTGGGCGTTGAAGGAACGGGGTTCGGGGTGGGCCAGCAGGATCAGGGCGCGCATGAGCAGAGGGCGTGTTGGAGTGTGCGACCATCCTCGCGATGCCGGCGAACTGTCGCAATTACGTACCTTGAGGTAACCATGGCCTATCCCGGTGATGTCTATGCCGCCGACTGCTCGGCGCGCGATGCGCTGGCACTGATCTCCGGCAAGTGGGTAATGCTGCTGTTGCCAGCGTTGGCGCAGGGCCCACAACGCAACGGCGCGCTGCTGCGGAAGATCGAAGGCATCTCGCAGAAAGTGCTGACGCAGACATTGCGCCAACTGGAGCGCAACGGTCTGGTCGAGCGCTGCGATCTGGGCAGCAAGCCGATGCATGTCGAGTACCGGTTGACCGAGGTTGCGCGCGGCCTGGTCGAGACGCTGTCCGCCCTGGACCGCTGGGCCGAGCACAACTTCCCGGCGCTGGATGCGGCCCGCGAGCGCTTCGACGCGCGTTAGCGGCGCCTGCACGGCCCCGGGCGTACAATGCGGCCCCGGCGGCCATCCTGGCCCTGCAGACACACGAGAACCGCCATGACCGATGCCCTGGGTGTACCGGTGCACGACGCCGATGAACACTGGATGCGCCATGCACTGGCGCTGGCAGAACGCGCGCAGCGCGAGTTCGATGAGATTCCGGTGGGGGCGGTGCTGGTGGGCGCCGACGGCCAACTGCTGGGCGAGGGCTGGAACCTCAACATCGCCTCGCACGACCCAAGCGCACATGCCGAGATCGTGGCCATGCGTGCCGGTGGCAAGCGGCTGGCCAATCATCGCCTGCTTGGCAGCACGCTGTACGTGACCCTGGAGCCGTGCGCGATGTGCGCGATGGCGATCGTGCATGCGCGTGTCTCGCGGCTGGTCTACGGCGCCAGCGATCCCAAGACCGGTGCCTGCGGCAGCGTGTTCGACCTGCTCGGCGATGCCCGCCACAACCACCGGGTGGAGATCCACGGCGGGGTGCTGGCCAAGGACGCCAGCACGCGCCTGACCAACTATTTCCGCGCCAAGCGTGGCAAGCCACCGCTGCTGCTGGAAGACCACGGCGGCGAGGGTTGAGGGGCGAACGGGTATGATGGGCGCCTCTTTCCACCACCGGTAGGCCGCGCGCCTGCCCAGCAGCGAGGCGACACATGGCGGACAACGGCGCGGCCAACGAACGACTGATCTGGATCGACCTGGAGATGACCGGGTTGGATACCGACAATGATTCGATCATCGAGATCGCGACCGTTGTCACCGATGCCCAGCTCAACGTGTTGGCCGAAGGCCCGGAATTTGCCATCCACCACCCGCTGGAAACACTGGAAGCGATGGACGAGTGGAACCGCAACCAGCACCGCCGTTCGGGCCTGTGGCAGCGCGTGGTGGACAGCACCACCACCCTCGGCCAGGCCGAGGCACAGACGGTGAATTTCCTGGCGCAGTGGATCCCGGCCGGCCTGTCGCCGATGTGCGGCAACTCCATCTGCCAGGACCGCCGCTTCCTGCACCGCCAGATGCCGCGCCTGGAGAAGTACTTCCACTATCGCAATCTGGACGTGTCCACGGTGAAGGAACTGGCCAAGCGCTGGGCGCCGAACGTGGCCGCCGGCGTGGGCAAGAACAGCAACCACACCGCACTGAGCGACGTGCATGATTCGATCGCCGAGCTGCGCCACTACCGCCAGTTCATGGGCGCGCTGTCGGGCCTGCCGACTGCTTGAACGCCGCCGCCGGGCATGGCCCGGCGCTACCGGGTGACACGCGAACTGGTAGTGCCGGCCGCTGGCCGGCAATTCAGCGGCCTGCGTGACGTGTATCAGGTTGCCGGCCAGCGGCCGGCACTACCCTCCGTTCAACTCCCTGGCGCTAAGATCGGCGCCATGAACGAGCCCATCCTGCTCCCCCGCGACATTGCCCACGACGCCCGCGACTGGTCTGACCTGCAGCGGGCGGTGACCCTGCTGGAAGCACCGACCCTGACCGCGCGCATGGCCAACCTGGTCGGCACGCCACTGGAGTTCGCGGTGAAGGCATTGCCCAAGGCGGTCTCCGGCCGCATCCACGGTGCGGTGCAGGCAGCACTGTCCAAGTCGGCGCAGGCGGCGCTGTGGAGCATGGACAACACGCCCGGCAAGGGGGCATCCACCCGCTGGCACAAGCTGGCGGCAGCGACCTCCGGTGCGGTGGGTGGCGCCTTTGGTTTTGCCGCGCTGTTCATCGAGCTGCCGGTATCGACCACCATCATGATGCGTGCGGTAGCCGACGTGGCCCGTAGCGAGGGCTTCGACCTGTCCGAGTTCAGCACACGCCAGGCCTGCCTGGAGGTGTTCGCGCTGGGCGGCAACTCGCCGCGCGATGACGCCAGCGAGACCGGTTACTACCTGGCCCGTGGCTTCACCACCGATGTGATGCGCCACCTGTCGGCCGAGTTGGCCGGGCGCGTGGTGACCGGCCGCGACCTGACCCTGGGCGTGGCGCCGAAGGAAGCCGGCAAGCTGCTGGCGAAGATGGTGGAGAAGGTGGCCGCGCGCTTCGGCGTGGTGGTCACCGAGAAATTCGCCGCACAGGCGGTGCCGATCGTGGGTGCGGCCGCCGGTGCGACGCTCAATACGATGTTCACCGATTACTACCAGGACATGGCGCGCGGCCACTTCATCGTGCGCCGGCTGGAGATCAAGTACGGCGAAGACGTGGTGCGCACCTGTTATGACCGCGTGGCGCATGGCGGGGCGTTGATCGAGCCCACGCTGTAACCGGCTTCGGGGTCAGAGCCCTCTGCGTTGCAAAGGGATCCGACCCCGGTTGCGCGCGGGGTCGGATCCCGTTCCGCAGGAAGGGGCTCTGACCCCTGGCCACGCCATCCTTGCCTGCAAGGCACAACTGTTTTGCCACGATCCGCCTGTTGCGCTGCGGCATCCATCCCCATCCTTGCGGTCACTCCCCCCGCAAGAGATCGCCGCCATGTTGTTCACCCCCCACCGCCTGGGCGCCTTGACCCTGCCCAACCGTATCGTGATGCCGCCGATGACCCGCTCGCGCGCGGCAGGCGGCAACGTTGCCACTGCCGAGATGGCTGCCTATTACGCGCAGCGGGCCAGCGCCGGCCTGATCGTCAGCGAAGGTACCCAGATCAGCCCGCAGGGCCAGGGCTATGCCTGGACCCCGGGCATCCACAGCCCGGAGCAGGTGCAGGGCTGGCGCCAGGTGACCGACGCCGTGCACGCTGCTGGTGGCCGCATCTACGCCCAGCTGTGGCATGTGGGTCGGGTCTCGCACGTGGCCCTGCAGCCCGATGGTGCCGCGCCGGTGTCGTCGTCGGCGCTGCTGGCCGAGGGCGTGAAGGTGTTTGTCGACCCCACCGGCGCAGGCCCGGAAGCGGGCGTGGGCGAGATGATCCAGCACTCGATGCCGCGCGCGCTGGCCGAGGCCGAGATTCCGGGCATCATCGCCGACTACGCGCAGGCCACCCGCAATGCGCTGGCCGCCGGCTTCGATGGCGTTGAGCTGCACGGGGCCAATGGCTACCTGATCAACCAGTTCATCGACTCGCAGGCCAACCAGCGCAGCGACGGCTATGGCGGCTCGCTGCAGAACCGGCTGCGTTTCCTGCGCGAGGTCGTGCAGGCGGTGACTGCAGTAGCCGGTGGTGACCGCGTCGGTGTTCGTCTGGCGCCGCTGACGACGCTGCAGGGCGCGGTGGACGATACGCCGCAGGCTACCTACCTGGCCGCGGCGCACCTGCTGGGTGCGCTGGGCGTGGGCTACCTGCACATCGCCGAAGCCGACTGGGACGATGCACCGCTGATGCCGGTAGCGTTCAAGCAGGCGCTGCGCTTGATCTACCCGGGCACCCTGATCTACGCCGGCAAGTACACCGCCGAGCGCGCCGAGCAGGCACTGGCGGAAGGCTGGGCCGACCTGATCGGCTTCGGTCGCCCGTTCATCGCCAACCCGGATCTGCCGGAGCGCCTGCGTCTGGGTGCGGAATTGAACCCGCCGGATCGGGCGACGTTCTTCGGCGGAGGCGTGATCGGCTTCACCGATTACCCAACGCTGGAAGAAAGCGTCGCCGCCTGATCCCGGAGGCTGCCGGCCAGCGGCCGGCACTACCGGGGCGCGCGGGGCAGGGTAGTGCCGGCCGCTGGCCGGCATTTCTGTGTCGGATCAGGGCTTGTCGCGCACCAGCGCGTCGGCCTCGACCACGCCGCCATCCTTGCCATGCAGGTACAGGTGCATGTCCTGCTGCGGATACGGGATGTTGATGCCGGCCTTGTCGAAGCCCAGCTTGAGCTGTTCCAGCAGCGTGACCTTGGTACCGAACCAGTCGGCCGACTTCACGTAGCAGCGGATGCCAAGATTGATCGCGTGCGCGCCCAGTTCGTACACCACTACGTCCGGTGCCGGCGTCTGCAACACGCGCGGGTCGGCCTTCATCAGCGCCAGCGCGGTGTCGCGCGCCAGCTGGATGTTGTCTTCATAGCCGATGCCCACCACCAGTTCGACGCGGCGGGTCGGCTCGGCGGTCAGGTTGATGATCGGCGCAGCGGTGATCAACGTGTTCGGAATGGTGGTGTGCTGGTTGTCGGCACCGGTGATGACGGTCTGGAAGATGCGCACTTCGCGCACCGTGCCGGTCTGTCCGGCCACCGTCACCACGTCACCGACGCGGAACGGGCGCAGCGTCACCAGCATCACGCCCGAGGCGATGTTGGACAGCGAATCCTTCAGCGCCAGGCCTACCGCCAGGCCGGCGGTGCCAAGCACGGCCAGCAGCGGGGTGATCTGCACGCCCAACGTGCCGATCGCCAGCACCACCACGATCACCAGCGATGCGGCGTACACCACGTTGCGCAGGAAATTGCCCAGCATCGGGTCCACGCCCATGCGCGCGGTGGCGCGTGGCATCGCATTGGACAGGCGTCGTGCCACCCACATGCCGACCAGCAGCACCACGATCGCGGCCAGCAATGGCACGCCGTAGGTCTCCAGCAGGCGTTCCCAATCGAGGGAGTGGAACCAGGGTGTTGCGGCGGGGGCGGGTGCTGCTGCGGCGATCATGCGGAAGTCCTTTGCTGCGGGGGAATCTGCGCGGGGCAGGGCGTACATGGACGCCAGAAACACGAAGCCCCGCAGAGGCGGGGCTTGCGTGCAGCAGCAGTATCGGCCGACGCCGATGAACACGACGTCAGCCTGTGGCCATCACGGCATCAGCCGTTGGCCTTCAGCTTGGCCAGGCGCAGCCAGGTGTCGACCACGGTGTCCGGGTTCAGCGACACCGACTCGATGCCTTCCTGCATCAGCCATTCGGCCAGATCCGGGTGATCGGACGGGCCCTGGCCGCAGATGCCGACGTACTTGCCCTTGGCACGTGCCGACTTGATCGCCATCGACAGCAGCTTCTTCACTGCCGGGTTACGTTCGTCGAACAGGTGCGCGACGATCGACGAATCGCGGTCCAGGCCCAGGCTGAGCTGGGTCAGGTCGTTGGAGCCGATCGAGAAGCCGTCGAAGATCTCCAGGAACTCATCGGCGAGCAGTGCGTTGGACGGCACTTCGCACATCATGATGATCTTCAGGCCATTCTCGCCCTGCTTCAGGCCGTTCTGTTCCAGCACCTCGATGACCTTGCGGCCTTCTTCCAGGGTACGCACGAACGGAATCATGACCCACAGGTTGTCCAGGCCCATTTCGTTGCGCACGCGCAGCACGGCCTTGCACTCAAGCGCGAAGGCGGCCGAGAAGCTCGGGTCGACGTAACGGCTGGCGCCGCGGAAGCCGATCATCGGGTTCTCTTCGTGCGGCTCGTAGTTGCTGCCGCCGATCAGGTTGGCGTACTCGTTGGACTTGAAGTCCGACAGGCGCACGATCACGGCGTTCGGGGCGACCGAGGCGGTGAGGGTGGCGATGCCTTCGGCCAGGCGATCCACGTAGAAGCTGACCGGATCACCATAGCCGGCGATCTTCTCGTCGATCTTCTTCTTCGTCGCCGCATCCTGGCGGTCGTATTCCAGCAGCGCGTTCGGGTGGATGCCGATGTGGCTGGCGATGATCATTTCCAGGCGGGCCAGGCCGATGCCGGCGTTCGGCAGCTGGCCGAAGTCGAAGGCACGTTCCGGGTTGGCCACGTTCATCATGATCTTCAGCGGTGCCGGCGGCATGTTGCCCAGATCGGTGGTGGTGCGCTCGAAGCCGAGCTTGCCTTCGTAGATGAAGCCGGTATCGCCTTCAGCGCAGCTGACGGTGACCAGCTGACCATCTTCGATGACCTTGGTGGCGTTGCCCGAACCGACCACGGCCGGCACGCCCAGCTCGCGCGCGATGATCGCGGCATGACAGGTACGGCCACCGCGATTGGTGACGATGGCCGAGGCACGCTTCATCACCGGTTCCCAGTCCGGGTCGGTCATGTCGGCGATCAGCACGTCGCCCGGCTGCACGCGGTTCATGTCGTCCAGCGTCTTCACCACGCGGGCCACGCCCGAGCCGATCTTGGCACCAACGGCACGGCCCTCGGCCAGCACGTTGCCGCCCTTTTCGGTCAGCGCGAAGCGCTCGATCTGGGTGGCATGGCTGCGCGACTTCACCGTCTCCGGGCGCGCCTGCACGATGAACAGCTTGCCGCTGACACCGTCCTTGGCCCACTCGATATCCATCGGGCGGCCGTAGTGCTTTTCGATGACCAGCGCCTGCTTGGACAGTTCCTGCACGTCCTCGTCGCTGATCGAGAAGGTGGTGCGCAGTTCTGCCGGGGTGTCCTCGATCCTGACGCGCTCACCCGGAACATCCGAATACACCATGCGGATCGCCTTGCTGCCGAGCGAGCGGCGCAGGATCGCCGGCTTGCCGGCCTGCAGGGTGGGCTTGTAGACGTAGTACTCGTCCGGGTTGACCGCGCCCTGCACGACCATTTCGCCGAGGCCGAAGGACGAGGTGACGAATACCACGTCGCGGAAGCCAGACTCGGTGTCCAGGGTGAACAGCACGCCAGAGGAACCGACGCCCGAACGCACCATCAGCTGCACGCCGGCGGACAGGAACACGTCCTCATGCTTGAAACCGTGGTGCACGCGGTAGGCGATGGCACGGTCGTTGTACAGCGAGGCGAACACTTCCTTGACCTTGTGCACGACGTCGTCGGCACCGGTGACGTTGAGGAAGGTTTCCTGCTGGCCGGCGAAGGAGGCGTCCGGCAGATCCTCGGCGGTGGCCGACGAACGCACGGCCACGGCCACGTCGCCGCCGCCGTTGTCGGCGCTCAGCTGGGCGTAGGCGGTGCGGATGTCCTGGTCCAGCTGCGGCTGCAGCGGGGCATCGATCACCCAGGTGCGGATTTCCTTGCCCGCTGCGGTCAGCGCGTTGACGTCCTCGACGTCCAGCGTGGCCAGCTTGTCGAAGATGCGCTTGGACAGATCGTTGTGCGCGATGAAGTCCTTGAAGGCTTCAGCGGTGGTGGCATAACCGCCCGGCACCGAAACGCCCAGACCGGCCAGGTTGCCGATCATCTCGCCCAGCGACGAATTCTTGCCGCCTACGCGGGCCAGATCGGCCAGACGCAGTTCGTGCAACCACAGGATGTTCTCGTTCAAGCGCGATGCTCCGTTTGGCCATCGCCCGAGGCGGGCTGGAATGGCCGCGTCCGTAGGAAGAAGCCGATATGATGCCGGGCAGAGTACCGTCGGCACAAGCTTGTGCTGGCGGCCTTTTTAGGCTTCGTAGGGGGTAAAAGCGCGCATGTCGACCATCCGTCCGGTGTTCTACGTTTCCGATGGAACCGGTATCACCGCTGAAACCATTGGGCATAGCCTGCTCACCCAGTTCTCCGGGTTCAGCTTCATTACCGATCGCATGTCGTTTGTCGACGACCCCGAAAAAGCGCGTGAAGCCTGTGCCCGGATCCAGGCGGCAGGGGAGCGGTACCAGGTCCGGCCGATCGTGGTGAACTCCTGCGTGGACCAGAGCCTGAGCCTGATCCTGGCCGACAGCGGCGCGCTGATGCTGGATGTGTTCGCGCCGTTCATCGAACCGCTGGAGCGCGAACTGGCCACCCCGCGCCTGGCCCGGGTCGGCCAGGCCCATGGCATGGTCGATTTCGACACCTACCACCGCCGCATCAACGCGATGAACTTCGCCCTGACCCATGACGACGGCATCGCGGTGAACTACGACGATGCCGACGTGATCCTGGTGGCGGTGTCGCGCGCCGGCAAGACGCCCACCTGCATCTACCTGGCCCTGCATTACGGCGTGCGCGCGGCCAACTACCCGCTGACCGACGAAGACCTGGAAAGCGACCGCCTGCCGCCGCGGCTACGTGCCTACCGGCGCAAGCTGTTCGGCCTGACCATCGATCCCGACCGGCTGCAGCAGATCCGCCAGGAGCGGCGCCCGAACTCGCGCTACGCCAACCTGGACACCTGCAAGCGCGAGGTGGCTGCAGCGGAGGTGATGTTCCAGATGGAGCGGATCCCGACCCTGAGCACCACCCATACCTCGATCGAGGAGATTTCCAGCAAGGTGCTGGCCACGCTGGGGCTGCAGCGCGAGCTGTATTGATCCTCAGAGCTGGTAGAGCCGGCCGCTGGCCGGCTGCTCGATGAACCCTCGGCTGCGATGCAGGGCTGCCGGCCAGCGGCCGGCACTACCCAGGGGTTGGCTTGCACGTGCGCGCCCCCACGTTGAAGCACCAACGTGTAGGATCGACCCATGGCCCGAGCCTTGCCCCGCACCGAACGCATTCCCCGCCTGAGCCGGCTGAGCTGGCTCATGGGCCTGTACGCGGAAAACTACCGCCACCTGGTGCGCCTGTTCGAACCGGCCGGACTGGTGGCGGGCAGCTACATTTCCTCGATCGGCGACGGCCTGGACGTGCGCCTGGACGTGATCGAGTGCCACCGCTACACGGTGGAACTGCGCTTGACCTACGACCTGGCCGACCCGGTCACCGGCGAGCCGGATCCGTCGGCCTATGTGCGCCTGTACCGTGACGCGCGCCAGGCCGAGACCACCCATTGCTACGTGGGCCGCCGCTGGCAGGACACGATGGGCCTGTATCCGCCGCCAGCGGAGCTGATCAGCCACCGCATGCGGATGAACACCTTCCTCGGCAAGTGGCTGGAGTACCTGGCCGAGCGCGGCCACGGCGTGGCCACCCTGCGCCGCGATCCCGACGGTGCTGGCACACCTGCCGAGCGCCGCCTGTCGCTGGTGCGCTGATCGGCCATAATCCACGGCTGACCTGCCGCTGGATGCTGCCCCATGCCGTACACCCCGATCGTCGCCACCCTGGGCTATGTGCTGTCGCCTGATCGTCGCAAGGTGCTGATGATCCATCGCAATACCCGTCCCGGTGACCACCACCTGGGCAAGTACAACGGCCTGGGAGGCAAGATCGAAGCGGACGAGGATGTGGCGGCCAGCATGCGCCGCGAGATCGCCGAGGAAGCCGGCATCGACTGCACCGGCATGCGCCTGCGCGGCACCATCAGCTGGCCAGGCTTCGGCAAGCACGGCGAGGATTGGCTTGGCTTCGTGTTCGTCATCGATGGATTCGAGGGCACCCCGCACGGCGGCAACCACGAAGGCACGCTGGAGTGGGTGGACCTGGACAAGCTGGATACCCTGCCGATGTGGGAGGGCGACCGCAACTTCCTGCCGCTGGTGTTCGACGCCGACCCGCGCCCGTTCCACGGCGTGATGCCGTACAAGGACGGGCGCATGGTGAGCTGGTCCTTCAGCCGCCTGTGAACCGGGAAATCGGGTAGCTGCCAACCTTGGTTGGTACGCTCTTCTGGCAAATTAATACCCGGGCAATATTGACGGGATCAAATTACCCGGGCAATATTTGCGCATCGCCTCTGATGCCATTGCCATGCCTGCGTCCCGACTCCCTCCCTTCAGTTGTTTCGACGGCCATCGCCTTGTCGCTTCCGGTACCCCGGAAGTGGCCGTGCTGGCGCTGAAGCAGCTGCGCGCCGACAACGCTGCCGGACCATTGCTGGTGTTCGACAACGCCACCGGACGCACTCGCGATTTCGATACGCGCGGCAGTGACGCAGAACTGCTGGCGCGGGTAAACGAAGCGTTTCCCGCCGCCGTGGAGACGGAGGCCGACGTCACTGCCGAAGAGGCGCCCGCAACCCCGCGTGGCCGTGGCCGCCCCAAGCTGGGCGTGGTCGCCCGCGAAGTGACGCTGTTGCCACGCCATTGGGCGTGGCTGGCCGAACAGCCGGGTGGGGCCTCGGTGGTGCTTCGCCGGCTGGTGGAAGCGGCCAGCCGTGCCGGTGCCGACAAGGACCGCCAGCGCCGCCACAGCGAGCGTACCTATCACTTCCTGCAGACCATCGCCGGTGACCTGCCGGGTTTCGAGGAGGCGATCCGTGTCCTGTTCGCGCAAGACCGCGCGGGCCTGGAAGCGGCGCTGCGGAGTTGGCCCGCGGATGTGCGCGCCCACGCCCTGCGCCTGGCCTTCGAAGACGCTGGCGGCTGAGCCATCGCGCCGTTGCTGAGCGACGGCGCCACCTGACCGCGGGCCACGGCCCGCTTCCCCTGTGCTTGCTTTGCTGGCGGAAACGCCGGGCAGGGCGGCGCCTTGCCCAGAGACTCCCATGAGCACCCCTGTACATCCGACGCCCCCGGTTGCACCACCACTGTGGCGCACCTACCTGACCCTGCTGTTGCCGATGCTGCTGACCAACGCGCTGCAGCTGGCCGCAGGCACGCTGGACAATATTTACCTCGGCCATCTGCTCGGCACACAGGCAGTGGCTGCAGCCGCTGCGTTCTTCCCGGTCTTCTTCCTGCTGCTGGCACTGGTGATGGGCCTGGCCACGGGCGCGATGGTGCTGATCGGCCAGGCCTGGGGCGCGGGCCGCCCGCAACAGGCACGCGCGGTGGCTGGCAGTGCGGTGGCGCTGATCCTGCTGCTGTCGGTGCTGGTGATGGCCGTGGGCGGCGGCTTCGCGCCACAACTGCTGGCGGCACTGGGTACGCCGGCGCCGGTCCTCAGTGAGTCCATTGTCTATGCACGCGTCCTGCTGCTGGGGGCTCCGGTGTTCTTCCTGTTGTGGCTGGCCACTGCCGTAAGCCGCGCAGTGGGGGATGCAACGACGCCACTGCATGCGCTGCTGCTGGCCACGGCGATCGGCCTGCTGTGCACGCCGCTGCTGATCCTGGGCTGGGCGGGCCTGCCGCAGCTGGGCGCGGCCAGTGCGGCAGTTTCGGCGGCATTCGCCTCGTTGCTGGCCCTGGTCTGGCTGATGTGGCGCTGGCAGCGGATGGGGCACCCCTTGGCGCCGGGGCATGAGCTGCTGCGCACCATCCGTTTCGATAGCGCGATCATCCGCGCGATGCTGCGCATCGGCGTGCCGTCCTCGTTGCAGATGCTCAGTCTGGCCATTGCCGAGATCGTGTTGCTGGGCTGGATCAACCGCTACGGCTACACGGCCACGGCCGCCTATGGTGCGGTCAACCAGTTGATGAGCTGGGTGCAGCTGCCGGCGATGTCACTGGGCATTACCGCCACCATCCTCGCGGCGCATGCGATGGGCGCAGGGCGTACGGCACGGCTGCCCGCCATCGCTCGCACCGGCGTGCTGCTTGGACTGGCAATGCTGAGCGCGGTGGTGGTACTGGTTGTGGCGCTGGCACCCTGGCTGACCGGGCTGATTCTGGCGGCCGCAGAGGTGCGCGAACTGGCCGCTTCGCAGCTGCGCACGGTGGTATGGGGCGTGCTGGCGATGGGGGGCAGCACGGTGCTGGTCGGAGTGATGCGAGGCAGTGGCACGGTGATGTTGCCAGCGTTGCTGGGCATGGCGGCGGTACTGCTGCTGGAGCTGCCGCTGGCGGTGTGGTTGCAGGCGCGGCATGGGCTGCCGGGGCTGTGGTGGGCGTGGCCGTTGGGACTGGTGGCCATGCTGGTGATGCAGGTGTTCTGCTTCGCGCGTTGGCGGCGACGGGTGCAAGGCGGGTAATACCGACCGCTGGCCGGCAACCCGGAATGGTCCGGGCAGCCGGCCAGCGGCCGGCTCTACCACGCGGTCGGATCACCGTCGTTGCGGCGGCTGCGGTGGGCCGGCCACTGGTGATGCAGGTGTTCTGTGTTGCTCGCTGGCGGCGAATGCAGGCTGGGTAGTGCCGGCCGCTGGCCGGCAATTCGGAATGCCGGGGCAGCCGGCCAGCGGCCGGCTCTACCACGCGGTCGGATCACCGTCGTTGCGGCGGCTGCGGTGGGCCGGCCACTGGTGATGCAGGTGTTCTGTGTTGCTCGCTGGCGGCGAATGCAGGCTGGGTAGTGCCGGCCGCTGGCCGGCAATCCGGAATGCCGGGGCAGCCGGCCAGCGGCCGGCTCTACCACTTCAGCGCCGCTGTGCCAGCAGCAGGTGGAAGTGCTTTTCGCGGGTCTGGCCGTCATTGCCGCTCGCGATTTCGCGGTGGCTGCGCCAGGCCGAGACGCGGAAGCCCGACACACGCAGCGCCAGCTCCACCGCGTCCAGCTCATGCAGCTGGAAGTCGGCAGCAAATGGCAGGCTGCGCATGAAGCTGGCGTCGCCAAAGGCCAGGCACAGGCGGCCGCCCCGGCGCAGCACCCGCGCCAGCTCGTCCAGCACCGGCGCCAGGTTCGGCCAGAAGTACAGGGTGTTGACCGCCAGCGCGGCATCCATCGCGGCATCGGCGACCGGCAGCGCATGAGCGTCGCCGTGTCGCATCGCGGCACGCTCGGCCAACCCGGCGCTGGCCAGGCGCTGGTTGCCGGCCTCGACCATGGCGGTGGACAGCTCAATACCCAGATAGTGGCTGTCGGTGGCCTGCAGCATCAGCGGCGCGAACGCCGCATTGCCTGGGCCGATCTCCAGGACCCGTTCGCCAGTGCCGACGGCCAGCAGCCCGATCGCGGCCAGGTTGAGCGCGCCATTGCTGCGGTTCATCGAGTCGGCCACCGCCAGCGCGGCCTCGCCATGGGGCTGCCGCAGCTGCGCGGCCAGGGTGGAAGCATCCAGCATCATCATCGTCCGTTGCAGGGTTTCGGACGTGGCGGCGGCGGGTCCGCCGCTGACCATAGCGCCGACTCTGCGGCTTGGGAAGTAGGGAAACCCCGCGGAAGGGTGATGAGGAAATGTCCACCGTCGCAGTCGGTGAGATCTGGTTGTCCACAGGGGGTGTGGATTACGCGTGGGCAACTTTGTGGATAAGCCGCGACAGGCGCCACCCCCCTAGGCTGTCAAGATGGGTGGCGAAAAATTCACCGCCGGTGACGATGGGTGAGGGAGCGGTGAAGGATCGGCCGCGCCAGCGCTGTCGCCAGCGGCGGCGCTCGCGGTAACCTGTGGGCCTTGATGCTCCGTGAGACCCCATGAAACGTCACTTCTCGATGCTGCGCGAATTCCAGCTGGCCGACTGGTTCACCCTGGCCAATGCTTTCTGCGGCACCGGTGCGGTGTTTGCCGCGATGCGCTTCCTGCAGGACGGCGAGCGCGGCTACCTGCTGTTCGGCATGGCGCTGATCCCGCTGGCCTTCATCTTCGACGCCCTCGACGGGCGCATCGCGCGCTGGCGCAAGTCCAGCTCGACCCTCGGCCGCGAACTGGATTCTCTGTCCGACGTGATCTCCTTCGGTGTGGCACCGGCAGCGCTGGCGTATGCGTGCGGCATGCAGGGCGGCTGGGACTGGCTGGTGCTGAGCTACTTCGTCTGCTGTGGCGTCAGCCGCCTGGCACGCTACAACGTCACCGCCGAGGCGCTGGCCGGCGACGAGGGCAAGGTCGCGTATTTCGAGGGCACCCCGATCCCGACCAGCCTGCTGCTGGTGATCGTGCTGGCGATCGCCGCCGGTACCGATGCCATCGGCCAGAACATCTGGTTCGGCCAGTGGCAGATCGGCCCGTGGCAGCTGCACCCGATGGTGCTGTTGTTCGCCCTGTCCGGGTCGCTGATGATCAGCAAGACCCTGCGTATCCCCAAGCCATGAGCCAGCCCTGCGGAGGCCTGCGATGACCAGCTCGGCCCACGACGCCGGCAGCAGCGATTTCGAAACCCTGGCCCGGCAGTACTTCGGCGCCTGGGGCGATGCCCTGCGCCGTGCGACCACGCCCGGTGCGCCGGCTGGCGATGACCCTGGCAGCTGGCAACGGCTGTTCGACTGGTGGGGCCAGCTGCTGCCCGAACAGGGGCAGGGTGCGCCGGAAGATGCCGTGCGCCGCTTCCGCGAACAGGCGGGCAGCTGGTACGGCACCATGCAGGAAGTCGCCGCGCGTTTCGCCGGCCGCGACGCCAGCAGCACCGACGTGGCCCAGGCCTGGCGCGAGGCGGTGCAGGGGCAGGGCGATGGCATGCTGCAGTGGATGCTGCAGGGGGCCCGTGGCAGCACCCACGCTGGCGCCGCTGTACCGGAGTTTGCCGCCTGGCTGCAGCAGTTCCAGCTGCAGGCCGGCCCGTGGCTGCAGAGCCCGGCGTTCGGGCCCGGTCGTGAGCACCAGGCGCGCTGGCAGGCGCTGCTGCGGGCGCAGGAGGAATACCAGCAGCATTCGCGCGCCTATGTCGATCAGATCAAGCAGGCGCTGGACGAGGCCTTCGCGCTGTTCGAGCAGCGCCTGGCCGAGCACGAGCAGCCGGGCAGCCAGTTGACCAGCGCCCGCGCGATGTTCGACCTGTGGATCGAAGTGGCCGAGGAGGCCTATGCCAAGGTCGCCATGTCCGAGCCGTTCCAGCAGGTGTATGCCGCGCTGGGCAACGCACAGATGCGGCTGCGCGCCGGCCTGCAGCGCGAGGTGGAACAGATGAGTGAACGGATCGGCCTGCCGACCCGCAGCGAGATGGACGCCGCGCACCGCCGCATCGCCGAGCTGGAGCGCAGCCTGCGTCGCCTGCAGGCACAGGTGGTGGCCATGGCCGGTGCGGGCGAGGTCGATCCGGTGGCACAGCCGGCGCCGGCGAAGGTGAAGCCGGTCGCGCGCAAGGCCGCGAAGAAGGCCGCGCCGGCAAAGAAGGCGGCTGCGAAAAAGGCGCCTGCGAAAAAGGTGGCACCAAAGGCAGCGCCCCGTACTTCCACGCGGACGCGTGACCGATGAAAGGACCGCTGGGCTTCAACGCCGATGACCTGATGCAGGAAACCCTGGCCATGCAGCGCAAGCTGATGGAAGGGCTGAAGCTGCTGCCGCAGGTGGAAGACGTGGACTATGGCGTCACCGCCCGCGAGGAAGTCTGGCGCGACGGCAAGGTGGTGCTGTACCGCTTCGTCGGCGAACAGGCACCGACCCGCCGCACGCCGTTGCTGATCGTCTACGCGCTGGTCAACCGGCCGTACATGGTCGACCTGCAGGCCGATCGATCACTGGTGCAGAAGCTGCTGGCGCTGGGGCAGGACGTCTACGTGCTGGACTGGGGTTACCCGGATCGCTCGGAGCGCTTCCAGACCCTGGAGGACTATCTGCTGCGCTACATCGATGGCGCGGTCGATGCGCTGCGCGCGCGCAGTGGTGGACCGGTCGACCTGCTCGGCATCTGCCAGGGCGGCGTGTTCGCGCTGTGCTACGCCGCGCTGCGCCGACAGAAGCTGGGCAAGCTGATCACCATGGTCACCCCGGTCGATTTCCACACCGCCGACAACATGCTCTCGCACTGGGCGCAGCAGGTGGACGTGGACCTGCTGGTGGACACGCTGGGCAACATCCCGGCCGACCTGATGAATGCCAGTTACCTGATGCTCAAGCCGTTCCGCCTGAACGTGCAGAAGTACGTGGGCCTGCTCGACATCCTCGATGACAAGGCGGCGCTGGAGGATTTCCTGCGCATGGAGAAGTGGATCTTCGATTCACCGGACCTGGCGGGCGAGGCCTTCCGCGACTTCATCAAGCAGTTCTACCAGGGCAACGGGTTGATGAACGGCACGGTGCGGATCGGCGAGGAAGCGGTGGATCTGTCGCAGGTGACCCTGCCGGTGCTGAACATCTATGCCGAGCAGGACCATCTGGTGCCGCCGGATGCCTCGCGCGCGATGCGTGGACGCCTGGGCACCGAGGACTACACCGAGTCCAGTTTCCGTGGCGGCCATATCGGCATCTACGTGTCCGGCCGCGCGCAGCGCGAAGTGCCGGCCACGATCGATGGCTGGCTGAAGGCGCGCGACCTGTAGAGTCGAGCCATGCTCGACTGACTTGGGGGAATGATGACGTACCGGATTTGGTTGATTCTTGCGGCACTGCTGGCAGCGCCCCTTGCCCAGGCCGCACCCAGTGCGGATGCACGGCGGGAGATCGCCCAGCTGATCTCCAGCCTGGACGGCTCCCAATGCCGGTTCCAGCGCAATGGCAGCTGGTACGACGGCAGCGATGCGCGCGCGCACCTGCAGCGCAAGTACGACTACCTGCTGAAGAAGGACATGGTGGACAGCGCCGAGCAGTTCATCGAGCGCGCCGCCAGCCAGAGCAGCATGAGCGGCAAGCCCTATCGCATCCAGTGCCCGGGGCAGCCTGAACAGACCGCAGCCGCCTGGTTCGGCGCACGCCTGCAGGCCCTGCGCCACCGCACGCCGTAGACATGGGGGCGGTGTAGAGTCGAGCCATGCTCGACTGCTTTTTCCCGTAGCCTTTGAGGACTGCCATGAACACCACGCCGCGCACGCTGTCACGTTCATTGAACGACCGCATGATTGCCGGCGTGATGGGCGGCATCGCCCACCGCTTCGGCTGGAACCCCACGCTGGTACGGATCGTGTTCGTGCTGGTCTCGATCGGCTCGGCGGCTTTCCCCGGCATCCTGGTCTACCTGATCCTGTGGCTGCTGATGCCGAACGAGGCCGATTGAAGACCGTTCCAGAGCCCTGGCCGGTCTGGCTGCGCGCGCTGCAGGTGCTGGGCGCGGTGTGGACGTCACCCAATTCCCTGTTCGGTGTGATCGGCGGGCTGGCCGGCATGCTTGGCGGGGCGACGCTGCGTTGGAGCAGCCGTGACTGTGCGCTGGTGTTCGATCGCTGGCCGTGGGGGCCGGGTGGGGCGATCACCTTGGGCAATGTGATCCTGCACACCGGCCATGACCTGGGCATTTCCTGCCGCACCTATGCGCACCAGGCGGGGTGGGGCGTGGAGCCGCTGATCCGGCTGGACGACCACGAACGCGCACACGTGTACCAGTACATGGTGCTGGGGCCGCTGTACCTGCCGGTGTACCTGCTGTGCGGCGGGGTGAGTGCGCGCAATCCATTCGAGCGCGCGGCCGATCATTTCGCCCGGTTCGGGCACGGCTGGTGGCCGTAGTTTCCAGCCAACGGCGCAGCCCCTCGTGGCGTGGTCGCGGAATGCCTGCTTCCTGGGGGCTGGCCGGGCGGGTGGGGCTGGCGGGGACGCCGTGAACCCATCCATGGGGGCTTAGCCGCGGCATCCATGCCGCGGATACCCCGCCAGCCCCACCCACCCGGCCGCTGACAGTTTCCGTGCGCGCCAGGCCACGGAAGAGAATAAAGAACAGCAAAAGCGGGTCGCGCGCTGCGCTTGCTCGTGTAGAGCCGAGCCCGCGCTCGGCTTCGCGGACTGGCCTGAAAGCAGCCGAGCGTGGGCTCGACTCTACAAAGAGCGGCCAGCCAGGCTGCCATTGCTTTTGATCTTCTTTTTTCTTCTCCGTGGGTGGCAGGCCACCGAAATCTGTCAGCGGTCGGGAGGGTGGGTAGGCCGGGGTGTCCGCGGCATGGATGCCGCGGCCAAGCCCCCATGGATGGGTTCACGGCGTCCCCGGCCTACCCACCCTCCCGGCCAGCCCGCAGGAAACCGGCTTTCCGCGACCAACCAAACCACCCACGAGGGGCTGCGCCGTTGGCGGGAATCCCCCGCGGATTCGTTAGCCGGAAGTTAAAGATCCGTAAGCATTCTGCTGCGATCCCGCAGTCATCTGCATGCAACCGATCGTCATTAGCCTTCGTGACGTTCCAGTCAGGTTCGGCGCGGTAAGCTCTCCCTCGATGAGCTCGCAGCATCGCTCATCGAGTGCAGTACGCAGTAGCAATTTGGAGGAATACATCACATGGCAATCGTTCTTTATGTCGGTGGTAGCAAGGATGGCGAGAAGGGCGTGGTGCCCTACGGCTTCAGCAAATCCCGCGCCGACACCGCGCTGGGGCCGGAGTTCTACACGGAGCGGTTCATGGAACTGCAGGGTGTCGGCAAGGTCCGCCTGATGGCCCTGGAAAGCATGCGTGACGACATCGTCATGCAGCGCGCCGCCCGCCACTACCGCTGACCTTCGCAACACGCGGCAGGGCGCGCCCACCATCGCGCGCCCGCGCCGGCATCCCAGCCCAGGGCCAGTCCGAGCCCTCTCTTCGCCAGGATGCCGGCGTCCACTCCGGCCTCGCCGCTGAACCTCGCCCCCTGTCAATGCCTTGTCCGGCTCCGTCGTGGATTGCCAGAATGGGGTCTTCCCGAAACGCGGCACAGACCTGAAGCAATGCACGACGCCAAGAACGCCCAGAGCGCGCTCGCCCAGCAGATCGCCCAGACCATCGCCGACGAGATCGGTGCCCAGTCCGCCCAGGTACGTGCCGCCGTCGGCCTGCTCGATGAGGGCGCCAGCGTTCCGTTCATCGCGCGCTACCGCAAGGAAGTGACCGGGGGCCTGGACGACACCCAGCTGCGCAACCTGGAAGTGCGCCTGACCTACCTGCGCGAACTGGAAGACCGTCGCGCGGCGGTGCTGGCCAGCATCGGCGAGCAGGGCAAGCTCAGCGACGACCTGCGCAATGACATCCTGGCCGCCGATACCAAGAGCCGGCTGGAAGACCTGTACCTGCCGTACAAGCCCAAGCGCCGTACCCGCGCCCAGATCGCCCGCGAGGCCGGTCTGGAACCGCTGGCCGACGGCCTGCTGGGCGACCCGACGCAGGACCCGCAGGTGTTTGCTGCCGGTTTCGTCGACACCGACAAGGGCGTGGCCGACACCAAGGCCGCGCTGGAAGGCGCCCGCGCGATCCTGATGGAGCGCTGGGGCGAAGATGCCGCGCTGGTCGGTGAGCTGCGGACCTGGCTGGGCGAGACCGGCGTGATCCGCGCGCGCGTGGCCGAGGGCAAGGAAACCGAAGGCGCCAAGTACCGCGATTATTTTGAACACGCCGAGTCGCTGGCGAAGATTCCCTCGCACCGGTTGCTGGCGCTGTTCCGTGCGCGCCGCGAGGAAATCCTGTTCCTGGAACTGGACCCGGGCAGCGAGGCCGAGGCCGGCCACCAGTACGCCGAAGGGCGCGTGGCGCGCAAGGCCGGCATCGCCGACCAGGGCCGTGCCGCCGACCGCTGGCTGCTGGATGCCTGCCGCCTGACGTGGCGTGCCAAGCTGCACACCCATCTGCTGCTGGACCTGTTCAACCAGGCTCGCGAAAAGGCCGAGGCCGAAGCCATCGCAGTGTTCGGCGACAACCTGAAGGACCTGCTGCTGGCCGCGCCGGCCGGCCCGAAGACCGTGCTCGGGCTAGACCCGGGCATCCGCACCGGCTGCAAGATTGCCGTGGTCGATGCCACCGGCAAGCTGGTCGCCACCGAGACCATCTACCCGCACGAGCCGCGCCGCCAGTGGGACCAGTCGGTGCAGACGATCAAGCAGCTGTGCGCCAGGCACAACGTGGAACTGATCGCGATCGGCAACGGCACCGCCAGCCGCGAAACCGACAAGCTGGCCGGCGAAGCGATCAAGGCTGCCGCCAACCCGAAGCTGCAGAAGGTGGTGGTCAGCGAGGCGGGCGCGTCGGTGTACTCGGCGTCCGAGTTCGCGGCCAAGGAATTCCCGGGGCTGGACGTGTCGCTGCGTGGCGCGGTGTCGATCGCGCGCCGCCTGCAGGATCCGCTGGCCGAACTGGTCAAGATCGAACCCAAGGCGATCGGTGTCGGCCAGTACCAGCACGACGTGGACCAGTACCGCCTGGCACGGGCGCTGGATGCGCGGGTCGAGGACTGCGTGAATGCCGTGGGCGTGTACGTGAACACCGCTTCGGCCGCGCTGCTGTCGCGCGTGTCCGGCCTGTCGTCCACGGTGGCCGAGAACATCGTGCGCCATCGTGACGACAATGGCCCGTTCAAGCGTCGCAAGGACCTGCTGAAGGTCGCGCGCCTGGGCGAGAAGACCTTCGAGCAGTGCGCCGGCTTCCTGCGTATCGCCGATGGTGACCAGCCGCTGGACGCCTCGGCGGTGCACCCCGAAGCCTACCCGGTGGTCGAGCGCATCGTGGCCAGCACCGCGCGCCCGATCAAGGCGCTGATCGGTGATGGCAGCTTCCTGCGCGGCCTGAAGGCAGAACAGTTCACCGACGACACCTTCGGCGTGCCGACCGTGCGCGACATCCTCAAGGAGCTGGAGAAGCCGGGCCGTGACCCGCGCCCGGAGTTCAAGGCCGCGCGCTTCGCCGAAGGCGTCGAGGACATCAAGGACCTGCGCGAAGGCATGGTGCTGGAAGGGGTGGTGAGCAACGTCGCCGCCTTCGGGGCGTTTGTCGATATCGGCGTGCACCAGGACGGCCTGATCCACATTTCGGCGCTGTCCGATACCTTCGTGAAGGACCCGCGCGACGTGGTCAAGGCCGGCGACATCGTCAAGGTCAAGGTGCTGGAGGTGGACGTGCCGCGCAAGCGCATCGCCCTGACCCGGCGCCTGGACGACACCCCGGGCCAGGCCACCAGCCGCCCGGGCCAGCGCGATGAGCGCAGCCAGGGTCAGGGGCCGCGCCGCGACGCCGGCGGGCAGAACCGTGGGCCGAACCGCGGCCAGGGCAATGGCGGCCGCCCCGGCCCGTCGGCCCCACCGGCCAACAATGCCCTGGCCGAGGCCTTCGCCCGGGCCAAGCGCAGCTGAAGATCGTGCCCCCCGTCACGGTTGATCCGGGGCGGGGGACTTGTCGGTTTTCCCCGTGATTGCGCACACTTGCGCCTGAGGGGGGCGTTCGGCCTCCCCGCTGTCGCTGGGGAGGGCCATGACGCCAGCACGACCCGCCGTCTTCGTCGCAGGCTGCAGCGCTTCGCTGCGGTCGGCGCCTGCCCGCGCCGGCAGGGGGCCGGATTGATGGCGGGCCAGGGAAACAACGGCAACGGGCTGCTCGAGCGGCGCCTGCAGGAGCTGGCCGAAGAACGCCGCCGGCTGGCGATGATCATCGATGGCACCGCTGCGGGTACCTGGGAATGGAACGTGCAGACCGGCGAGATGCGGGTCAACGCACGCTGGGCCGAGATCGTCGGCTACCGCCTGGAAGAACTGGAACCGATCTGCCAGAGGACGTTCCTGAAGCTGGTCCATCCCGATGACATCGCGCTGTCCGACGCGGCGCTGGACGACCATTTCGAAGGGCGCAGCGACAACTACGCCTGCCTGCTGCGCATGCGCCACAAGAATGGCCAGTGGATCTGGATCCAGGACCGCGGCCGCGTCTTCGAATGGGACGGGCAGGGCAGGCCGCTGTGGATGGCCGGCGCCCATGCCGACGTCACCGAGCTGCAGCAGGCCCGGCAGGACGCCGCCGAGACCCGCCAGCGCCTGCAGGCGGTGGTCGATGCGTCCGATGAGGTGGCGGTGATCGCCACCGATACCGACGGCACCATCACCCTGTTCAATACCGGCGCGCAGCGCCTGCTCGGTTACACCGCGCCGGAGGTGGTCGGCCAGCGCCGCCTCGATGCCTTCCACGATCCGGCCGAACTGAAAGCCTGGTTGCAACCGCTGGCCGATGCTGATGGCAATCTTCCTGGCGTGTTCGAGGCGCTGAGCGCGCGTGCCGACGGGCAGACCTACTCGCGGCAGTGGACGCTGCTGCGCAAGGATGGCCAGTCACGCCAGGTGCGCCTGTCGATCAGCCGCATGGAGAGCGCCGATGGAGCACGCATCGGCTACGTCGGCATGGCCATCGACATTACCGAGATCCTGCAGGCGCGCGCCGAAGCACGGCTGTCGGCGGAGAAGTTCGCGGGCGCGTTCACCTCCGCCGCACTGGGCATGGCACTGGTGTCGCTGGAAGGGCGCTGGCTGGACGTCAACGACGCGCTGTGCCGGATCCTGGGCTATCCGCGCGAAGAACTGCTGCAGGTCGATTTCCAGCGGCTGACCCATCCCGACGACCTGCAGACCGACCTGGCCCTGGTGCAGGACCTGCTGGCCGGACGACGCAGCCACTATCACCTGGAAAAGCGCTATCTCGACCGCGACGGGCGCATCATCTGGGCGCGGCTGTCGGTATCGCTGGTGCGCAACGAGCACGGCGAGCCGCTGCATTTCGTGTCGCAGATCCAGGACATCACCGCCCAGCGCAGCAGTGAGCAGCGTCTGTTCGAGAGTGAACAACGCAGCCGCATCACGCTGGATGCAGTGGCCGACCTGGTGCTCAGCGTCAGCCTCGATGGCCGCATCGACTATGCCAATGCCGCCGCGGTGCGCACGCTGGCGGGCGATGGTGCGCTGTCGCTGGCCGGACACAAGGTACAGGACGTACTGGCGCTGACCACCGAGTACGCGCCCGGCTCGGTACTGGACGTGTCGGTACTGCTGGACCCGGAAAGCAATGCGGTGGACCTGCATGCCGATCTGTTGCTTCGCCTCGGCACCGCCACCGTACCGGTGGACCTGACCCGCGCCTGGTTGCGTGGTGACGAAGGCCACGTGCGCGGCGCGGTCTGGGTGCTGCGCGACGACACCCAGCAGCGTGCACGCCAGCGCGAAGCCCGCCACCTGGCCGAGATCGATCCGCTGACCGAGCTGAGCAACCGTCGCGGTTTCGAGGTGCACCTGCAGCAGGCCATCACCCGCGTCGAGCGCACCGGCCAGGCGGCCTCGTTGATGTACATCGATCTGGATCGCTTCAAGCCGGTCAACGACACCTGGGGCCATCTGGCCGGCGATGCCGTGCTGTGGGCAGTGGCCAGTGTGCTGCGCCACGGCGTGCGAGATTCGGACGTGGTGGCGCGGCTAGGGGGCGACGAATTCGCGGTGATCCTGTCCGGGTGCACGCCGCGACGCGCTGCCCGCATCGGCGCTGAGCTGCTGCACACGCTGGCATCTCTTTCCATTCCGTGGGACCAGGACCGGCTGCGGGTCGGCGCCAGCATCGGTATCGCGCCGCTGGCCGGTGGGATGAGCGTCGATCAGGCCGTGGCCGCTGCCGATGCCCAGTGCTACCGGGCCAAGGCGCTGGGTCGCAACAACGTGCAGGTGCAGGGCGAGGCCAGCGAGCTGCCCAGCGATGATTCCGAAACCGCCGAAGGCTGATCTCAGGCTGTGAGAGGACGCGCGCGAATACTGCGCGCATCCCCACTCGAGCAGTTGATCCCATGAAAGTCTGGAGCCCGGTTGCGCTGCGGGCGTATGCCCCGGCAATGGTCGGCTGGTGCCTGGCGCTGGCCGCCAGCCTGCGCCTGGAAGAAGTGCGCGACGATCTGCACGCGCAGGCGTTGCTGCCGGTCCTGCAGGGCGGTGCCATCGCCCTGCTGGTGTTCACGCTGTCCTGTATCGGCGGCGCCAGTCTCGTGTTGTGGCGGGCAGGCAGGAAGGGCGCAGGATGATGGCGCTGAGGGCACCGCCATCATCCCTGCGATCCGCGCCTGGCTTCAACGCAGCACTTCATCCGAACTGACCAGCTGCACGTCGTGCATCAGGTTGAGGTACGCCTCGTAGTAGCCCTTGTGCGAGGCGCCGACGATGGTCAGCATGCGCGCACCCGGCTGTTGCCCGAGTACGTCGCGCATGTTGGCGACCATGCGCAGGTTGCGGGTTTCCCAGTAGCCCACGTAGTTGCGGCCGAAGCCCTCCGGCGACGGCTCGACCAGGGTCGCACCGAAGTCGCTGTTGTAGGCCATCATCGCGGCGTCCGCGCTGTTGTACGCGCGATACATCTCGAGCAGCCCTTCGGGTTTGTCGAGATTGGCTTCGAGTTGCTCGTCAGCGGCCATTCGCGTCTCGACGAAGGGATTGTCCCAGGCGGCCCTGATGGCGGCAGCGTAGGCCTTCTTCCGGGATGCCGGCGTGGGCGAATCCGCGGTGTGGTCGTCGACCGACCACAGCCGTTCCAGGCCCAGCCGTGCGGCCAGTACGCCTGCGACCATGCCCACTTCGTTCGGCTTGGCCATGCGGGTGTCGAGGTAGCGCACCAGTTCAGGGGTCAGGCTGTCACCGGCACGACGCTCTTCACTGGGTAACCGCAGCCACTGCACGACGGCCGAACCGTTCTCGCCCGCAGCGAGGAAAACCGCGGCCAATCGGCGCCGCTGGGCGGCGCTGGGTTCGCTCGGCCAGTCCGCAAGCAGGCGTTCCATCTCGGCATTGGCGCTGGGAACGTCCAGGCCGGTCGCGGCCTGCGCCGGTGCTGGATCGACGCAGTAGTCCTCGACACTTCCGGCGTAGCGGCCTGGATTGCGGCGCATGAAGTCGCACTGCAGGCCGGACAGGTTCTCCACCGCGATCACCGTTGGCTGCCAGGCCTGCAGTCGCTGCAGCAGGGGCTCCAGCATTGCTGGCTTGAAGGTCTTCGGCAGGCTGGACAGGTGCGGGCTGCCCAGCACCAGGACCTCGTTCGGGCGACCGGCAGGCGGACCCTTCAGCTGGTCGGGATGGAAGGACGGCCGATAGGCGGCATCGGCAGCCAGGGCACCGGTACTGCACAGTCCCAGGAAGAGGTAGCTGGCCAAGCGTGCAAGCATGTGATCTCCGTGTCCGTGAACATCCTTCAGGTCACTGCATGCTGGCCGTTTCCCGGCGTCCGGGAATCCCCCGTTGGTCATGGCCCTTTCGGCTTGCGCTGCACGCGCCTCATGAGCGAGGCTGGATGCAATGAAATCGTGGTGCAGGACATGACCTCAGGCAACCGGGTGATCGAAAGTGCGAGGTTGTGCCTGCGGCCTTTCACGGCGGAGGATGCCGATGAGGTGTTCGCAGCGATCACGCCGGGGCTGACACGCTACATGGCCTTCGAGCCGCCGCCGTCGGAGGAGGCCTTCACTGCGGTCTGGCAGGCGTGGTTGCCCACCATCGCCGAGGGGACGGACATCACCTTTGTCATCCGCCGACGTGACGATGGCGCCTTCCTTGGTCTGGCCGGCCTGCATCGAACCATGGACGCCGAACCCGAACTCGGCATCTGGATCGATGAAGCGATGCATGGCCGGGGCTACGGCCGGGAAGCCGTGGCGGCGGTGTGGTCGTGGGCTTCCGGGCGCCTGCGATGCGCGGCATTCCGCTATCCGGTGGCCGAGCAGAACGCGCCGAGCCGGCGTCTGGCCGAATCCCTGGGGGGCGTGCCCGTCGCGCGTGAGCAGGAAGTGAAGTACACGGCGATCGTCTATCGCATTCCTGCGCGCATGCCTGGAGTTGCGACGGACGTCGCGGAATCCCGCTAAAGCCCCGAACCCCATCGCCGATATCCCCTCTGGATCCCGCTCCAGTCACCCGCTGCAGGACCCCAGGCTGCCCCCGATGGGCGGTCCGCGCTGTGTGTTCCGCCGTTGCCTATGCCGATCGCACCCGCACCAGACGTTCTTGCCAGCCGCTCGAGGGGTGCCTGCCGGTACCTGTAGTCCCAAGCAACTGAAGTTGCCGCCGGGCATCCCGCCCGTCGGGTCGCAACCGCTTACCGGACACCGAGGATCAGACAATGCTCATTCCAGGCTTCACGGCGGGCGCGCAGGCGCCGGCCGAGCTGCATACCCGTTGGTCGCCGTGGCGCGCGCTGCTGGGCGCCCTTGCTCCGCATCAGCGCACCCGCACCGAGCCGGCGGCAACCGACCGCGCCGAACTGGAAGCGCAGGTCGCGGCGCTGCATCGCGTGCAGGCCGTCATCGAGTTCGCGCTCGATGGCACCATCCTGCAGGCCAACGACAATTTCCTGCAGGCAATGGGCTACCGGCTGGAGGAGATCCAGGGCAAGCACCATTCACTGTTCGTCGATGCCGAGCAGGCGCGCAGCGCCGAATACCGCGACTTCTGGGCGCGGTTGGGGCGCGGCGAATATGACGCCGGACAGTATCGGCGCTTCGGCAAGGGCCAGCGCGAGATCTGGATCCAGGCGTCGTACAACCCGGTCCTGGATCGTCAGGGACGGCCGTACAAGGTGGTCAAGTTCGCCACCGACATCACCGCGCAGAAACTGCAGGCGGCCGATTCGGCCGGGCAGCTGGCGGCGATCGGCAAATCGCAGGCAGTGATCGAATTCGGCATGGACGGGCGCATCCTCTCGGCCAATGAGAACTTCCTCGCCGTCACCGGCTACAGCCTGGATGAGGTGCGTGGGCAGCACCACTCGCTGTTCGTCGAGCCGGGCCATCGCAGCAGCGATGAGTATCGCCGGTTCTGGGAGAAGCTCGGACGCGGCGAATACGATGCCGGCCAGTATCGCCGCTTGGGCAAGGGCGGGCGCGAGGTCTGGATCCAGGCCTCCTACAACCCCATCCTCGACCTCAACGGCAAGCCGTTCAAGGTCGTCAAGTACGCAACCGACATCACCGCGCAGGTGCATGAGAACCAGGCCATGCAGCGCGCCGTGGCGCAGACCCGGGAAGTGGTGGCCGCTGCCAAGCAGGGCGATCTGACCCGACGCGTTGCGATGACGGACAAGCAGGGTTCGATCGCGGAGCTGTGCGAGGGCGTGAACGCGCTGGTCGAGGCGATGGCCGCCATCATCGGCCAGATCAAGTTCGCCGCCGACACCATTGCGGTGGGCGCGACCGAAATCGCGCAGGGCAACAGTGACCTGTCGCAGCGCACCGAGCAGCAGGCCGCCTCGCTGGAGGAGACCGCGGTGTCGATGAAGGGCCTGGCCGAGACCGTGCAGCGCACCGCCACCAACGCACGCCAGGCCAGCCAGCTGGCCGGTGGCGCGGCCGATGTCGCTGCGCGTGGCGGCAGCGTGGTGCACGAGGTGGTCGAAACGATGGCGGTGATCAACGCGTCCTCGCGACGCATCGTCGACATCATCGGGGTGATCGATGGCATCGCCTTCCAGACCAACATCCTGGCGCTGAACGCAGCGGTGGAAGCGGCACGTGCGGGCGAACATGGCCGTGGCTTCGCCGTGGTCGCCACCGAGATCCGCGAGCTGTCGCAGCGCTCGGCCAGCGCGGCCAAGGAGATCAAGCACCTGATCGACGAGTCGGTTGCCAATGTGGGGGCCGGCACTGCCCAGGTCGAGAGTGCGGGCCGCACCATGGATGAGATCGTGACCAACGTCCGCCGGGTGAGCGACCTGATGACCGAGATCAGCACCGCCTCGCAGCAGCAGAGCGATGACATCCAGCAGATGAACCATGCGGTCGATCTGATCGACCAGGGCACCCAGCAGAACGCGGCCCTGGTCGAGGAGGCCTCGGCGGCGGCACGCAGCATGGAGGAACAATCGGCGCAGCTGCTGCAGACCGTAGCGAGCTTCCGTGTGCAGGGCGGGGGTGGCCATCCGCACGGGGTGGCCGCGTTGCACGCGGTCTAGGCACGGCGTCCGTCAGCCTCCTCCCCGGTCGTCGCGTCCGGGGCGAGCTGCACGCAGTTGCGGCCGGCGTGCTTGGCCCGGTACAGGGCCTGGTCGGCGCGGTCGACCAGGTCATCCGGCTCGCGCTCGTCGCCGGCAGCCTGCCAGGCCACGCCGACGCTGATGGTCACATGGCCGTGCGGGGCAGGCAGTGCCGCATGTTCGACAGCAGCGCGTAGCCGTTCGCCCAGATCCAGCGCGTGCGAGGTATCGGATGAGGGCAGGGCGGCAATGAACTCCTCGCCACCGTAGCGGGCCAGCAGGTCATCGCCGCGCTGCAGGCAGCCGTCGAGAATCGCCGCAACAGCGCGCAGGCGGCGGTCACCTTCAGGGTGACCGTAGGTGTAATTGAGCCGCTTGAAGTGATCGATGTCGATCATCAGCACGGCCAGGCCAAGGCCCTGGCGGCGGGCACGGCGGTGGGCCGCGCCAAGCGATTCATCGAAGCTGCGCCGGTTGCCCAGCCCGGTCAGCGGATCGCGCCGGGCCAGCGTTTCCAGCTCATCGCGCTGGCGCTGGATTTCGATCTGGCTCAGCACGCTGCGCAGCGCATAGCCGAGCAGGGCGCCGATGAAGCCGACCGTGGCCAGGGTCGGCTGCAGGCGTGCGACCAGCAGCGCTACCATCATCAGCAGCAACGGCAGCATCAGCGGCACGCCGGCATCGACGATGCGCCGCAGGCTGCGCGATACCGGCACCGCTGGGCGGCGGTTGTTGCCGGCCATGACCGCCAGCAGTACGAACAGTCCACTGATCAGCAGGTCGCCCCAGTTGCCGTCGGGCACCTGCGGCTGATAGGTATTGATGTAGAAGGCCAGCAGGAAGTAGCCCAGCGCGTAGATCGTCAGCGTCCGGAAAAAATCGCGGCGGTCCGGATTGTCCTCGGCCAGGAAACGGATCAGTGCGAAGCAGAACACCAGGCTGTTCTGCACGCTGCTCATGGTGTTCAGGCACTGCGTCCACAAGGCGGTGTTCAGTGGCGCCATCGCCCGCGTATGCCCGTAGTACAGCAGCCATAGCAGCGCGATGATCCCGAGGTCCACGGCACGGATATAGCGATTCCCGCCGCCCGGGCTGGCGGCCACGTAGGTCAATGGAATCCGGTAGAACACGTACAGGATCAACGATGACGCGGTCATCTGCGCAGGGTCGAGGCCAGCCACGTTGCGGTACAGCAGGGCCAGCAATGCAAGCGAGAACAGGGCGACGGCGGCGCCCAGCATCCGCCACTTGCAGGCGGCCTGGCTGTCCCGTGCGCGCCTCAGGCAGGCCAGTGCGGCCAACAGAGGAGCGGTGATCAGCAGAAGATAGGAGCCCACTGGGTCCTGGGGGCCGATCAAGGCAATGACGAGCGCGTGCGTGACCAGAAAAAACAGTGCAGCACGCAACGTCATGCATTCCCCCGCCCCCGGATCCGGCAGGATCACGATAGGCAGATGTACGTGAGGCTGGCAAGAAAAGTGTGCGCTGCGTCTAGTGACAACCTTGTCAGAAGTCGCAGTTGTATTTCAAAGGGGTGACGCGACGGTGCCTTCAAGGTGGGCGTACATCCAGAAGTTCCGGGGATGGCCCTGCACCTTGCGATAGGCGCACAGCAGCCCTTCGCGCTGCATGCCGAGGCGTTCCAGCACGGCGATCGAGCGGGCGTTGCTGTCCAGGACGGTCGCCTGGATGCGCGTCAGCGACCGTACCGCATGGCCCCAGTCGAGCACCGCGCGCGCCGCCTGCGTGGCCAGCCCCTGTCCCTGCCAGTGCGGGTCCAGGTCATAGGCCAGCTCGCCGCGGCCATGCTGGAGATCGATTCCGTTCAGGCCGAAGGTGCCGATCAAGCGATCGTGGGCATCCACCAGCGCCCAGCGCGGGTCGGGGGACGCAGGTCGGTAGCTGGCGACCTGCTGGCGCAATGCAGCTTCGGAGATGTCGCCCCAGCTGGTGTGTTCGATCACGCCTGGTAGAGAGAGGTAGCGGGACCATGCAACCGCATCGTCCACCCGCAGGGCGCGCAGGCGTGCGGGCAGGGTGTCTGGAAGTGACGGCAGGCGCGAGGCAGGCATGCCGGGCAGTGTGGCCGCCCCGGACCTGGAAAAGCAAAAGGCCAGGTCGAGGACCTGGCCTTTGATGCTGTGGTGCCGGTGAAAGGACTCGAACCTTCATGGGGTTACCCCCGGCTGATTTTGAGTCAGCTGCGTATACCATTCCGCCACACCGGCAGGCAGCGTGCGAGTGTAACCGAGGTTGGCAGGCCTTTCATAGAGGCAAGGCCAAACAGGGCGCTTCCTGTCGGCTTCGGCTCTGTGGTGGCTATACTGCGGCGGCTTGAATGCCTCCAGGAGCAGTAGCCGATGACAGTGTTGCAGGACCTGAGGGTGCTGGTGGTAGAGAACGACGAGATGAGTGCCGCACTGCTGCAGATGCAGTTGGTGCACGCCGGTGCGACCGTGGTCGGGCTTGCAGCGAGTGTGGACGAGGCGCTGCGGCTCCTGCAGGAAAGCTCTCCAGACGTGGCGCTGCTCGATTACCGCTTGGCGCGGAACGAGACCAGCGAACCGGTGGCCGCAGCGTTGTCGGCACGTGGCGTGCCGTTCGTGCTGGCGACCGGGATGCTGGCTGAGCAGCTGCCCGCGTCGATGCTGACCGGCGTGCTGCTGGTCAAGCCGTACCTGTCGGCGGATCTGTGCCAGGCGCTGGTGCGCGCGGTGGGTCGCTCCCGGGTCAAGGCCTGACTGGCTCTGGCGGAGACCACGAGCGTATGCTGCTCTGGCCTGAATGCTCAGGCCTACAAGGAGAGTGGCATGAAGAAGTGGATCAAGCGCATGGTTGCTGCGGGTGTCCTTTCGATGGCGGTCTTCGGTGGTACGGCCTCTGCCGCGTGGTGCGGCCAGCCCTGTTTCCAGCTCTACAAGAGCTGTATCGCACGGGGCGGTGAGGTCGAACAATGCCTGCAGGAACAGGCCTTCTGCGAAGAGGCGATGTGCGGCGGCAATCCCTGATCCAGGAACCCCGCCCAGGCGGGGTTTTTCATCTGCGCGCAGTGTTCAGCCCACTTCCTCGTACACATAGCGGACGTCCTCACGGTCGTCGAGAATCCGGTATTGCCGGGCCAGGTCATCCGGATCGGGATTGAGCCAGGCGTCCAGGTGCTCCCTGCGGATCGGCACCACGCCGCGATCATGGCCTGCAGCGGCGACGTCGTGCGAAGGCGCGTCGGTGATCGTGGCGAATGACAGCAGGCGACCTTCCGGGCCCTCCCATTCGGCCCAGAGGCAGGCCAACAGCAGGTCACGCTGTGGATCGGGGCGGAACTCCAGCACCACGTCATCTTCCTTCTCGCCGGCGTCGAGCGTGCGCCCGGCGATGGCATGTCGGGGGACGTGCTCGTAGAACGCCTGCACCACCACCACTCCATGACGCAGGCCGAACGCGCCGCGCCAATAGCCTTCCAGGCTGTCGCGCCGCGCGTTGTAGGTGCCCGGATAGAGCACGTCGTTGCGCGCGGGCTTGTCCGGCAGCCGGCACTGGTAGCGCATCGGCTTGATCACGCGTTTGCCGCCCTCGCTGACCATCACCGGTGCGTAGGTGCCGGGGAAAATGCGGTTGTCGCGCGGCAGCAGCTGTACCCGGTGCAGGTCTTCCAGCCGAGCCTGCGCACGATCGATGCGGTTGCCGGCCACGCGCAGGTCGTTGCGTGCCTTCTGGGTGGGGCGGGTCGCCAGCGTGGCGTTGGCGATATCGCGTCGTTCGCGCTGGCGCGCCAGCTCCGCCTCGAGATCGTGACGTTCCTGCGCGTGCCATTGCTGGATCTTTGCCACGATGTCGCGGCCCTGCTCGGTGCGCGCAGCGGCAAAGCCGTCGTCCATGGCCTTGGGCGTCTTCGGGCGCTTCTTGCCGGGATCATGCGCGTACAGCTCCGCGAAATCTTCCAGCGACAGGATGGCGCCGAACTCGCGGACCAGCTTGGCGTAGTCGGCGCGGATCAGGGCGGAATAGCACATGGATGTTCTGCCGGCATGGGTCGCAGCAGCTGCGACGTGGATGCGGCAGGATAGCCCGACCTACAGGGAGATACCGCATGAACGATTCCGTCGCCTGCCAGTTCCGCGAGGCCGTGCCCACGGTCGAGGACTACTGCCAGCTGCGCGTGCTGGCGGGCCTCAGTGCCAAGAGCCAGGAGGCCGCAGCGCGCGCACTGCCCAATACGCTGTTTGGTGTCTGTGCGTACCAGGGCAGTGAGCTGGTAGCGATGGGGCGCATCGTCGGTGATGGTGGCTGCCACCTGCAGGTCTGCGATATCGCCGTGTTGCCGCGGCTGCAGGGGCAGGGCCTGGGCAAGGAAGTGATGCGTCGCCTGGATGGCTGGATGCAGGCGAACCTGCCGCCATCGGCGTACGTCAGCCTGCTTGCCGATGGTGAAGCGCACCGGTTGTATGCGCAGTTTGGCTTCGCGCCCACCGCGCCGGCATCGATCGGGATGTATCGCCGGTTCTGAGGTGTGGTCGAGGATGAAGCCATCCACGCCCTGCGTGGATGGGGGCGGGCTGGATGGCAGATCGCAGGCAAAGAAAAACCCCGGCCGAAGCCGGGGTTTTAAAGAATTGGCGTCCCCACGGGGATTCGAACCCCGGTCGCCACCGTGAAAGGGTGATGTCCTAGGCCTCTAGACGATGGGGACGCACGAAAACTTCAAGTTGTAGATCCTTCGACGGCCTAATGTCGAAGTGGTGGAGCCAAGCGGGATCGAACCGCTGACCTCCTGCATGCCATGCAGGCGCTCTCCCAGCTGAGCTATGGCCCCATGAAACTCCGGATGATCTGCCGGGAGCAGAGTCCGTTTTGAAACTGGCGTCCCCACGGGGATTCGAACCCCGGTCGCCACCGTGAAAGGGTGATGTCCTAGGCCTCTAGACGATGGGGACGCACGAAAAACTTCAAGTTGTAGAACCTTCGACGGCCTAATGTCGAAAGTGGTGGAGCCAAGCGGGATCGAACCGCTGACCTCCTGCATGCCATGCAGGCGCTCTCCCAGCTGAGCTATGGCCCCGTGTTACCGAGCCGCCTATCATACCTGCGTGTTCACGTTTGTGGAAGTCTTTTTTGAACTTTTTTCGTTCCGGTTCAACCGCAGCCACGAGGGCAGGGGAACCGCAACGCCACAAGCTGAATGCCGGTAGGCGGTGAACAAAAAAGACCCGGTTATCGGCCGGGTCCTCGTTGTTCGTGATGAGTGGCGTCCCCACGGGGATTCGAACCCCGGTCGCCACCGTGAAAGGGTGATGTCCTAGGCCTCTAGACGATGGGGACGCAATTCTCATCAATGTTCTTTAGCGACCTTTCGACGGCCTAATGCCGAAAGATTGGTGGAGCCAAGCGGGATCGAACCGCTGACCTCCTGCATGCCATGCAGGCGCTCTCCCAGCTGAGCTATGGCCCCACGTCGCTGAGGAGCGAAATAATAGCCTTGCCCCAGGGGGTTGGCAAGCATTTGTTGCACTTTTCTTCACGCGTGTTGCGACGCCGATGTCAGTCGCCTGCGGCCGTGGTGTCGTCGGTCAGAGCGGCCAGGATCGGGCACTGGTCCAGCGCGCCATGGCCGGGGCAGGCGTCGACCAGCTGCGACAGCGCGATGTGCATGCGCTGCAGTTCGGCCATCCGTTGTGCGATGTCCTGCAGGCGGGCCTGCGCGGTGTCGCGCACGCTGCCCATGTCCTGCTGGTGGCGATCACTGAGCGCGAGCAGTTCTCCGATCTCCTCCAGGCTGAAGCCCAGTGCCTTGGCGCGGCGGATGAAGCGCAGCCGGCGCAGATCCGGCTCGCCGAAGATGCGGTAACCCCCGGCCGAGCGGGCCGCCGTCGGCAGCAGCTGCTGGCGTTCGTAGTAGCGGACCGTATCGATCGGCACGCCTGCCTGGCGGGCCAGTTGTCCAATGTTCATGGCGGATTCCTGCGGGGGCTGCCGGCCATTGTGAAGCCTTGAGTCTGGTCGAGAGTCAAGGCTTTGCAGCGGTGTGCGTATTCAGCGCACTTTGCAACGTTCTTCATAGCCCTGCCGCTGGACCAGTTCCTACCCTTCGCCTGAACCGGCCATTCGATGGCCTGCAACGAACCGAGGAGGTGGTCAGTGGATGGAATCAGGAACGAGGGATTCGTCGAGGTCGCGGTGGTCGAGTATCCCGGAGGCGATCCGTCCGCCGCTTCGGTGCTGGCGGAGATGGCGCACGTCGCCAATCGCCTGGCCCAGCAGCAGCGTCGGCCGTTCAAGCGCGTGGTGGTCACACGCTGGATCGTGCCGGCCAGCCAGACTGGCGTACATCGCATCGCCGGTGCGGAAATGCTCGATGCAGCCATTCCGGCGGTGATCGCTGTTCCCGGCCAGATCAGCGCAGGTGCCTGCCTGCGTGCCGAGGAAGTGCTGCTGGACTGGCTGCGCGCGCACTACGACGGTGGCAGTCTGCTGGCCGCCGCCAGCGACGGGGTCAGCGTGCTGGCGCGCGCCGGGTTGCTGGCGGGGCGCACGGTAAGCGGGCCTGATCTGGGGCGTCATCCGGGCCTGCAGGCGCAGGCCGCGAGCTGGGTGCCCAGTGAGCGGGCGCTGGTGGATGATGGCGATCTGCTGACGGTGGGAGGATCACAGGCGTGGCGCTTCCTCGGCCTGCGCCTGCTGTACCGGCTGCATGGGCAGGGCGTGGCCAGCGCTGTCGCACAGCAGCTGGGCATCACCGTGCCGGCGCCGATCCAGCAGGACCTGGAGCGCTTCAGTGCCAATTTCGCTCATGGTGATCGCGACGTGCTGAAGGCGCAGCGGTGGCTGCATACCACTGCGGCACGAGGTGCCACCCTGGCTGCGATCTGCGAGGTTTCCGGGTTGGAGCCGCGCACGCTGCAGCGACGGTTTCTTCGGGCTACCGGTCTGCGCCCGATCGAATACTGCCAGCGGCTGCGCATTGCCAAGGCCCAGACCCTGCTGCAGCAGGGGGGCGGCATCGACGAAGTCGCCTGGGGCGTGGGCTATGCCGATCAGAGCGCTTTCCGTCGCCTGTTCCTTCGTATCGTGGGAATGACACCGGCCAACTATCGCCGCCACGTCAACAGCAAGCGGCGTGAGCGGCCCCTGATGCCCTCGGTCGCAGGCAGCCTGCGGGGGTTGCAGGCACCGTCGGGTGTGCAGTTGGGCCGAAGTGCCGCCTGATGCCTGATGTCGGGCAGCGCTTGCAACCTGGGCGCGACGCTTCGACCATGCAGGCAGTGGACGATTGAGCAGGTGGGCTGATGTCGAGTGTTGGACCGGTTCCCATGCCGGTAGTGTTGATCCTCGTTTGCATGTTGCTGGCCATGGCTGTTGCCCGTCTGTGGCCACGCAGGAAAGGCGAAGCGCCGCTGCCATCGGCAGCAAGCATGGTGTTGGACATGCTGTTGATCGGCCTGTTGTGTGGCCGCATCAGTTTTGTCGCCCTGAACTTCGCGCTCTACCGCGAGGCGCCCTGGGGCATTCTGCAGATCGCCGACGGCGGCTATCACCTGGCGGTGGTGCTGGTGGCAGGTCTGGCCTGGGGGTTGTGGCGCTTGCGGCGGTGGCCTGCGCTGCGTGCGCCGGTGCTGGCCAGCGCTCTGATTGGCGTGCTGCTCTGGGCGGGTGGTGGCCTGCTGCTGTCGGCCTGGCAGGAGCGGCAGATGCCGTTGCCGGCGCTGCAGGTGGCGGACCTTCAAGGCGATCGTATCGATCTGCAGCAGTTCCGCGGCAAGCCGCTGGTGCTGAATCTGTGGGCCACATGGTGCGGGCCCTGCCGCCGTGAGATGCCGGTGCTGGCGGCGGCACAACAGGCACATGATGACGTGCAGTTCGTATTCCTCAACCAGGGCGAAACCCTGGAGGAGGTCCAGGGTTTCCTTGCCAGCGAACGACTGATGCTGGGCAACGTGTTGCTGGATGATGACGCTGTCGCTTCAACCGTGCTCGGCGTGCAGGCGTATCCTTCCACGCTCTTTTTCGGTGCCGATGGGCGCCTGCGTGAACTGCACCTGGGCGAACTGACTGCGGCCGGCCTTGAACACAAACTGCGCCGGCTGCGGTAGCCTGCGCGGGCATCTCACTACGGAGTTCCCATGTTGTCGACTTCCATGCGCATCGCTCCGGCGGTGCTGTTGCTGCCGGTCATGCTGGCATTGGCCGCCTGCAGCCAGGCCCAGACCCCGCGGGGCAAGACGGCCCCGGCGGCAACTGCTCCGGCCGCTGCCACCAAGGGCGACCGTCCGGCCGTGCTGAAGGGCATCGAGAAGCACGGTTTCGAGGTCGTTGCCGAGTTCGATGCACCGGGTGGCCTGCGCGGCTTTGCGGGTGTGGTGGGCGGCCAGCAACCGGCCGCGGCCTACGTCACCGCCGACGGCAAGCACGTACTGGTAGGCAGCCTGTTCGATGCCGAGGGCAACGACGTGGCCGCCGAGGCCGTCGAGAAGCTGGTCGCCGCGCCGATGTCGGCCAAGATGTGGACCAAGCTGGAAGCCAGTGCGTGGGTACGTGATGGCAAGGCCGACGCGCCGCGCGTGGTCTATACCTTCAGCGATGCCAACTGCCCGTACTGCCACAAGTTCTGGGAAGCGGCACGGCCGTGGGTTGATGCCGGCAAGGTGCAGCTGCGTCACATCATGGTTGGCGTGATCCGCGAGGACAGCCCGGCCAAGGCCGCGGCGATCCTCGCCGCGCGTGACCCGAGTGCAGCACTGTTGCAGAACGAGCACGATTTTGATCGCGGTGGCATCAAGGCGCTGCCGAACATCAGCCGCGAGATCGCTGGCAAGCTCGACGCCAATCAGGTGCTGATGATCGAGATGGGCTTCCAGGGCACGCCGGGCATCCTGTTCCAGGACGCACAGGGCCAGGTGCAGCGTCGCGCCGGCCTGCCGCAGGGTACAGACCTGCAGACGGTGCTGGGCCCGCGCTGAGTCGCGCCGCCCATCGTGAATGACCCACAGGCCCGCATGGCAGCATGCGGGCCTGTTGCTTTCCGTGATCAGGATCGATGCTTCGGCCTGCGCATCACCTGTTCGTCGTCACGTCTGAATAGTGACTGACATCAAGCCTCGCGCCTTGATTCCAATCAAGGCCAAAAACGACAGGCGAATTAGCCTGTGACGCATGGAATACAGCGTCAACGCGCAATGGATGCCGCGCTCGCCAGGCCCTGATCGGGGCCGGTCGGCTCAGCCATTCACGACACTCTCACCCTGTGCTTGTTACCCAGACCGCTGCGGTCGCCACCTCTCTGGCAGCGCGGCCTTGATGGCGTCGACATCGGTGCGGGCAGGGCAGTGTCATCGTCCTGTTGCCTGCCATGCGCAGGCTGGCCGGTGTCGTCGACGCAGTATCCGCATTTCCAGCAACGGCAGCGCGAGGCCGGAGCGGCGCATGCGTGCGCCCCGTCTGCGTGCTGCGAACAGGGGTCGTCCAGGGAGGATGCAATGCGCGTGGCGGTACTGAGCCTGGCCTGCGTGACCGCACTGGCGATCACGCCGGCGTATGCGCAGGCGGATGACAAGGAGGACGCACAGGCGCTGCGTCGCGAGATTGCGGCCATGCGGCAGGCGCTGGAGGGCATGCAGCAGCGGTTGGACCGCCTTGAGCAGCACGATGCAACCGTTGGGCCTGCCACCGCGCAGGCACCCGCCGCCGTGGTCGCGCCTGCCAGCACTGCCAACCTGCTGCACCCCACGCAGGTACCGGGCGTGGCACAGCCGGTGCTGCCGCAGCGTGAGTCGGTGGCCGATCCGTCCACCGCCGCGTCGCGACCGGACAGTGCGGCCGGCCCGACCGATCCGGATCTGAAGGGCTTCTTCGCCATTCCGGGTACTGACACGGTGATCCGTATCGGCGGCTACGCCAAGCTGGATGCCATCGCCGATTCGCGTGCAGCGGGGGATGAGGATCAGTTCATTCCCTCGTCGATGCCGGTCGGTGGCAGTCATCGTGATGTCTCGAACTTCAACATCCATGCCAAGCAGACCCGCTTCAGCTTCGAGGCGCGACGTCCGACCACGCACGGCAACCTGCGCTTCTACCTGGAGAACGACTTCTTCGGCAGTAGTGACGGCTACGAATTCCGGCTGCGCCATGCCTATGGCCAGCTCGGCAATACCTACGCCGGTTACGGCTACTCCAGCTTCATGGATCCGGACAGCCTGCCCGATACATTGGATTTCGCAGGTCCCGGCGGTGCCGGCTACCTGCTGGTGGCAGGCATCCACCACAGTTTCGCGATGGGCAAGGGCAACACCCTGACCGTCGCCGCCGAAGATCCGAAGACCGAACTGGCCGGTGCCAGCGATGAGCGCGCCGCCGTGAACCGGCTGCCGGATGTGACGGTGACTGCGCGCATGGAGCGCGACTGGGGCCACCTGCAGCTTGGCGCAGTGGCACGCAGCCTGGCCTATGACGGCGTTGGCGAGCGCGACCGGCGCATGGCCGGTGGCCTGCAACTCAGCGGTTCGGCCTCGGTGGGCGAGCGCGACCTGCTGCTGTTCGGCACGCTCGGCGGGCGCGGCCTCAGCCGTTATACCGCCGACCTGACCGGTTCCGGACTGGACGCAGTGGTTGGTGCCGATGGCCGCCTCGATGCGCTGGACCTGCACGGTGGGTTCATTGGCTACACGCATTACTGGTCCGGGTTGTGGCGTTCGAACCTGATCATCGGCCAGCTGACCCTGGAGCGGAATGCCGCACTGGCGGCCGACGCATTCCGTCAGAGCCGCTACGGCGTGTTCAACCTGATCTGGAGCCCGGCGCCGTCGTGGACGATGGGCATGGAGCTGCTGTACGGCCGCCTGGAACAGCAGGGCGGCGCACGCGGCGACACGGTCCGGGTGCAGGGCAGCCTGCAATACAACTTCATCAAATAAGCGCCAGCGGTCGTACGCCAGCGTAACCGTCCCCACGCCCGGTTGTACCGGGCTCATGCCAGTACAGGAGATTGTCATGGCAGAAGCAAAGAAAATCGGGGTGGTCGGAGCCACCTTCCTCGTCGCCGGCAACATGATGGGCTCAGGCGTGTTCCTGTTACCGTCCAGTCTGGCCAAGATCGGCACCGCCTCGATCTGGGGCTGGCTGATCACCACCGCCGGTGCGCTGCTGCTGGCCTTCGTCTTCGCCAAGCTGGGCAAGCTGGCACCGAAGGCCGGCGGTCCCTATGCCTATGCGCGCGACTGGTTCGGGCCCTACATGGGCTTCCAGACCAATACCATCTACTGGTTCGCCAACTGGATCGGCAACGTTGCCATCCCGATCGCGGCGGTGGGCTACTTCAGCTACTTCTTCCCGATCCTGTCCGAGCCGCTGGTGCGCTGCATCGCGGTGCTGGTGCTGGTGTGGGCGCTGAGCTTCGCCAACATGATCGGCCCGGCCTTCGTCAGCCGCGTGCAGACGGTCACCACCAGCTTCGCGCTGGTGCCGATCCTGGGCATCGCCATCTTCGGCTGGTTCTTCTTCGATGCCGACATCTTCAGGGGCGCCTACAACGTGTCGGGTGAATCCAACTTCGGCGCGATCTCCAGTGCCGCGGCACTCACCCTGTGGGCCTTCATCGGCGTCGAATCGGCCTCGGTCACCGCCGGCGTGGTGGAGAATCCGGAAAAGAACGTGGCCCGCGCCACCCTGGCGGGTGTGTTCCTGGCCGCGATCGCCTACATCGCCAGTTCCTCGGTGATCATGGGCATGGTGCCCAATGGCGAGCTGCAGGTGTCCGATGCGCCGTTCGCACTGGCTGCCGCCAAGGCCGTCGGTGGCTGGGGCGGTGCGCTGGTCAGCCTCTGTGCCTTCATCGGTGCTGCCGGTTCGCTGGGCGGCTGGATCCTGCTGACCGCACAGAGCGCCAAGGCAGCCTCCGATGACGGCCTGTTCCCGAGCATCTTCAGCAAGACCAACAAGGATGACGTGCCGGTCAAGGGCGTGCTGATCGTGGCGGTGCTGATGACGCTGGCGGTGCTGGTCACCTCCACCTCGGAGACCGCGTCTGCACAGTTCGACGTGATCACCTCGGCGGCGGTGGTGCTGACCCTGCTGCCCTACATCTACTCGTGCGTGGCCTGCTACTTCGTGGTCGAGCGTTCGCACACCCTGGTCCACACCGGAGCGTTCTGGACCCTGACCAGCCTGACCGTCGTGTACTGCCTGTGGGCGATCTACGGCTCGTCGGGAACCATCGTGCAGTACGCCTTCCTGTTCGTGCTGTTCATCACCGTGTTCTATCCCTTCTTCAGCGAGGAGCGCCGCCAGCAGCGGCAGCGCGCCCGCGAGGCCTCGGCGATCAGCGCCGGCGCCCAGCGTTCCTGAGTTAGACAAGGAGAATCAACGTGTACTTCAAGTCCCTGGACTATCCGGTCATTGTCATCGACAACGACTACGAGTCGCCGCGCATCGGCGGCATCCTGATCCGCGCCCTGGTGGAGGAGCTGCACAGCAACGACCAGCGCGTGCTGTGCGGCCTGAACCTGGATGATGCCCGCGCCGGTGCCCGCACCTACGTGGCGGCCTCGGCGGTGCTGATCTCGATCGACGGCAGTGAAGAGGTGGATGGCGAGTTCCAGCGCCTGACCGCCTTCCTGCGCGAGCAGAGCGCACGCCGCGCCAACCTGCCGGTGTTCCTGTACGGCGAGCGCCGCACCATCGAGAAGGTGCCGAGCAAGCTGCTCAAGTACATCCACGGTTTCATCTTCCTGTTCGAAGATACCAAGAGCTTCATCTCGCGGCAGGTGATGCGCGCGGCCGAAGATTACATGAAGAACCTGCTGCCGCCGTTCTTCAAGGCGTTGATCCACCATGCAGCCGAGTCGAACTACTCCTGGCACACCCCGGGCCATGCCGGCGGCGTGGCGTTCACCAAGTCGCCGGTCGGCCGTGCATTCCATCAGTTCTACGGCGAGAACACCCTGCGCAGCGATCTGTCGATCTCGGTGCCGGAGCTGGGTTCGCTGCTCGATCACACCGGCCCGATCAAGGACGCCGAGAACGAGGCGGCACGCAACTTCGGTGCCGACCATACGTTCTTTGTCACCAACGGCACCTCCACCGCCAACAAGATCGTCTGGCATGGCACGGTGGCGCGCGGTGACGTGGTGTTCGTCGATCGCAACTGCCACAAGTCGCTGCTGCACGCGCTGATCATGACCGGTGCAGTGCCGGTGTACTTCACTCCCAGCCGCAACGCGCACGGCATCATCGGTCCGATCAGCCTGGATCAGTTCACGCCGGAGTCGCTGCAGCAGCGCATCGCTGCCAACCCGCTGGCCAGCCAGGCCTACAAGGCTGGCTCCAAGCCGCGCATCGCGGTGGTCACCAACTCGACCTACGACGGCCTGTGCTACAACGCCGAGAAGATCGCCGACGAGATCGGCAGCGCGGTCGACTTCCTGCATTTCGACGAAGCCTGGTACGCGTACGCCGCGTTCCACCCGTTCTACGAGAACCACTACGGCATGGCCAAGGGCAAGCCGCGTGAGCAGGATGCGATCATCTTCACCACGCATTCGACCCACAAGCTGCTGGCGGCGTTCTCGCAGGCGTCGATGATCCACGTGCGCAATTCGGCGCAGCGCAACCTGGATGCCGAGCGCTTCAACGAGTCGTTCATGATGCACACCTCGACCAGCCCGCACTACGGGGTGATCGCAGCCTGTGACGTGGCCTCGAAGATGATGGAAGGCGATGCTGGCCGTTCGCTGGTGCAGGAAATGCACGACGAGGCCATCGCCTTCCGCCGCGCGATGCTGCACGTCCGCGATGATCTCGGCCGCGATGACTGGTGGTTCAGCGTGTGGCAGCCGACCCAGGTCGAGCGCAGCCTGGACAAGGGCGATACGCCGGCACCGCTGGTGGCCAAGCGTGAGGAGTGGTACCTGCAGCCGGATGCGCACTGGCACGGCTTCGAGAACCTGGTCGACGACTACGTGCTGATCGACCCGATCAAGGTGACCCTGCTGACCCCGGGCCTGGCGATGGACGGCAGCATGGGCAAGCTGGGCATCCCGGCGGCGGTGCTGAGCAAGTTCCTGTGGGGCCGCGGCATCACCGTGGAGAAGACCAACCTGTACTCGGTGCTGTTCCTGTTCTCGATGGGCATCACCAAGGGCAAGTGGAGCACCCTGGTCACCGAGCTGATGGCGTTCAAGGAGCTGTACGACCGCAATGCGCCGCTGAGTCAGGCACTGCCGACGCTGGCCGCCGACTATCCGAATGCCTACGCCGGTTGGGGCCTGCGCGACCTGTGCGACGCGCTGCATGCGTTCAACCAGGATTTCTCGGTGGCCAAGGTGATGCGCGAGATGTACGTGGACCTGCCGACGCCGGTGATGACCCCGGCCGATGCCTACAACCACCTGGTCAAGGGCGAGATCGAGCGGGTCGACATCGAGCAGCTCAGTGGCCGTGTCGCGGCGACCATGCTGGTCCCGTATCCGCCGGGCATCCCGACCATCATGCCGGGCGAGCGTTTCGGCGACAGCGATGAGCCGATCATCCAGTCGCTGCGCATCGCCCGCGAGCAGAATGCCCGCTTCCCGGGCTTCGAGTCGGACGTGCACGGGCTGATCATCGAGCAGGACGGCGATGTGACCTCGTACAAGGTGGAGGTGCTGAAGGCCTGACCGGCGACGGTCGGCCCTTCGGCGAACGATGGATACCGCGCGCGAGCAACGCATCCTGAAGTTCTCGATCGGGGCCACCCTGGCGGTGAGCGCGGTCGGCTTCGGCGGTGGCCTGCTGGTGGGATCGCAGGCCATCCTGTTCGACGGCGTGTACAGCCTGGTCGACGTCGCCCTGACCCTGGTGTCGTTGTCGGTGCTGCGGCTGGTGGCGCGGGAGCAGAGCCCGCGCTTCCAGTATGGCTACTGGCACCTTGAGCCGATGGTCGAGGCACTGGGCGGTGTGATCCTGTCGCTGGCCTGCGTGTATGCGCTGGCCAACGCGGTAATTGGTTTGACGACGGGCGGGCACGAAGTGAAGTTCGGGCCCGCGCTGTGGTGGGCGGCACTGCTGAGTGCCAGCAACCTGGCGATGGCGGCATTCGTCGCGCAGCGTGCGCGGCACCTGCGCTCTGCTCTGTTGTGGCTGGACGTGCGCGGCTGGCTGCTGGGCGGATTGATGAGCCTGGCGGTGGTGCTGGCCTTCGTGCTGGCGCTGATCCTGCACGGCGGTGAGTGGCACCACTGGGTGCCGTACCTGGATTCGATCGTGCTGGCGTTGATCAGTCTGGCGGTGCTGCCGGTGCCGGCGCGCAGCGCGTGGAAGGCCATGCGCGAAGTGCTGCAGGTGGCGCCGGATGATCTGGACCGACGCGTGCAGCAGGTGATGCAGGCGTTCGTCGCCGAGCACGGCTATGCCGGCTTCACCAGCCATGTGGCGAAGATGGGGCGGATGCGCTTCATCGAGATCCACGTGCTGGCCGACCCGGCCACGCCGCTGGGCTCAGTGGGCGTGGTCGATGCGATGCGTGACGAGATCGCGGTGCGGCTGGACGCCCGTGGCAGTACGTTCTGGCTGACCATCGATTTCACGGCAGACCCAGCATGGACGTAAGCGGGGAACGGTAGAGCCGAGCCCATGCTCGGCTGCCATTCGCGCTGAGCAGCCGAGCATGGGCTCGGCCCTGCACGTGGGCGCGATCGTTGCACATGGCGGACTACTCTGTTGCGCCAGTTCCATTTGACCTCAACCGGAGTTGAGGTCGCAGACTGCCTCGCAATTCCCGACATCAAGGCGGAGGCCCTCAGCGCCTAGCGCAGGTAGTACTCCACCGGTACCACCAGTTCCTGGGGTGCCTTCATTTCCACGGGAATGGGCGGCAGCGGCTGCGCGCGACGGAAGGTCTGCAGCGCGCCGTCATCGAGCATCGGCTGGCCACTGGACTGCTCCAGCCGCAGGGCCAGCAGGCGACCTTCGCGGTCGATGCTGGCCCTGACCCAGGCCGTCCCCTGCTGCCGGCGCGAGCGTGCGGCGGCGGGGTAGTAGCGGTAGCGTTCCAGCCGCGCCATCAGGCGGGCTTCCCACTGGTCGCTGGCGGCGCCGGCCTGGAAGTCTGCCGGTGGCGCGTCCGGAGCGGGCGGCGCGGCCGTGATCGATGCCGGTGCGGGACTTGCATCGGTCGCGGCCGCAGGCGGGGCGACCGGCAGCGGCTTTCGACCCGTCCCGCCCGTTTCGCTGGCGGCCAACTCGCCCTCGCGCGCGGCGGTAGGCTTCGGTGGCGGGGGCGACTTTGTCGGTTGCGATGCACGCGCCTGCTGCGCCTGGCTGGGGGTATCGGCCTGGCGCTCCTCTACGGGCTGTGGCGGCGTGGCCGGTGCCAGCAGGCGCAGGCTGATGCGCACATCCTGCTCCGGCGGCGGCAGCATCGGCGGCATTGCAACCCAGTGCACCAACAGCAGCAGGGGCAGCAGGTGCAGGACGACGGTGATCACGATCGCCTGCCAGTGTTGGCCGCGCTCACTCATCGTCCAGCACCCATAGCAGATCGGCATCAGCAGAACCGACGGTTTCACCCGGCGAAGCCAATGCGATCACCAGCGCAGGCGTATCCGGTGACAGGTAGCCCGGCACCCCGGTGCCGCGCAGCACATGCCAGCGACCGGCTACCAGCAGCGCGGGTGCGGGTGCTGCGGTCAGCACCTGTGCCATGCGCGTGTCGCGGGCCTGTTGCACGGCCAGCATCCCTTCCAGCATCGGTGCCGCGTCTGCGTGCTGGGCCAGTACCACATTCGACAGGCGTTGGCGGGCGGCGGGCACCGGGAACCGCACTGCATCAGCGGACGCCAGGTGGGCGTTGACCTCGACGCGCGCGAGATTGCCACCGAACAACGGGATGCCAGCAGCGGTGGCGTCCTGCACCAGCCCGCCATAGGCAGCCCACGGCCAGCGCGCATCCCAGTCCAGCAGCTCCTGCAGCCTCGTGCCGTCGGCATGGTTGCCCTTGGCCAGCCAGCGCTGCACCCGCTGCAGGCGCGGCTGGCGCTCGCTGGCAATCATTTCCAGCACCAGGGCACCCTGCGGGCGCTGCTGCTGCAACGCCTGCAGCAGCCAGCGCTGGGCGGCATGATCACTGTCGAGGTCATGCCGTTCACCCAGCAGCAACCGCTGGGCGGCGGCAGTGCGTTGTACGAACGTGGATTCGTCCAGGATCCGGCCATTGGCGAGGTCGACCACCTTGCCGGGCAGCGGCTGCGCGCTGGCCATCGATGCCAGCGCGAGCAGGCACAGCGGCAGCCAGTGGCGGCTAGAACGCGACATTGACGCCCATCGAGATGGTGCGGCCACGGCCGTTGCCGCGGTCCAGGATCGGGCTGAAGATGCTGTCGATCGAGGCATTGTTGTCATAGGCCTTGTTCTGCAGGTTTTCGATGTTCAGCCACAGCGTGGTGTTCGGCTGGGGCTTGAAGCTGGCGTAGAAGTCCAGCAGCACGCCGGTGCCGCCGGTCTTGCGGGTCTGGAAGAAGTCGTAGCCTTCCTCGGTCGGGCCGGAGTACTCGGCGCGCAGGCCGGCCTGCACGCGCTGCTGCCACCAGCGGCCGCCCACGTCCAGCGTCCAGTAGCGGTCGGGCAGGGCGGTGATGTCTTCCAGGTTGACGAACTCGATGGCCGGCGCACTGGTGTGCGAGCGGGTCCAGCTCAGCGTGGCGTGGTAGTGCTCGCTGGCGTAGTGCGCCTCCAGCTCGATACCGCGCATGCGCACCACGCCGGGGTGGTTCATCCAGCGCGTGGTGGCGCTGAAGTCGTCGGCGTCCAGCACATCGGTCCAGGCAGTGAGCTGCGGATCGCTGTCGATCGGCACCACGAACGGTTCCACTTCCGGCGGATGCACGATCAGCAGGTACTGCGGCTTGATGTAGTCGCGGATGCGGTTGTCGAAGCGGGTGACCCGCAGCTGCGCCAGGTCACCGTCGACCAGCAGCGAGTCGGTGCTGAGGTTGGCGCCGAACTGCAGGTTGCGCGAGCGTTCGCGACGCAGGAACGGGTTGGCGCCGATGCCGTCGGCGACGCTGGCGTCCTCCAGCGGGATCTTCTCGAAGAACATTTCCTGCACGCGCGGCGGCCGCGACGTGCGCGAGACCTCGGCGAACAGCTGCAGCCAATCGGTGGCCTGCAGTGAGACCGCCAGGCTCGGGCTGAGTGCGCGCTCGGTGCGACGCACGTCGATGTCGCCGCCATTGATCTCCGCGCACTGGCCGGGCACATCCGAGCACACCGGGATGTGTCCACGGATGCCGAAGCGGTCCTGGCGCAGTCCTGCGGTCAGGGCATAGATGTCGTACTGCAGCTCCAGCGTGCTGAATACACTGTCGAGCTGGCTGCGGCCCTGCGGATTGGCGCCACGCAGGACAGGGGTGTCGGCCACGTAGATGTCCGACTGGTGCTTGATACCGGTGTTCCAGCGTGCCTGCAGTGCACCGATGTCGAAGCGGCTGGTGTTGTCCACGGTCCAGCTGCTCAGGCTGCTGTGGGTGCGGCGGCCGATGTAGCTGGAGTCCTCCACCGGCGGGTAGAACAGCCGGGTCTTGTTGCTGGCAAACGTCGCACGCAGGTCGATCCACGGCGAATAGGGCGTGTAGTGGTAGCTGGCGCGCTGGTTGCGCGCGGAAATCTGCCACGGATAGTTGTGGTAGAAGTCGTTTTCGTAACGCATGTGGCTCAGGTCGAGCCGATGCTGGTCACTGGGCTGCAGGCGCGCTTTCAACAGCCAGCTGCTGGGTTGCTGGCTGCCGGGGTCGGCATTGTTTTTCTGCCCGCGCGCCGTGGCGTACTCGCTGCTGCGACTGCTGCTGGCGGCGGCGAGCAGGCCGAACTGGCGGTCACCGCCGTCCTCGCTGTGGCGCCACGCACCGGCGAAGGTGCGGCCGCTGCCATAGCCGTTGTTGCCATGGCGATAGCCCGCACGCAGGCCCCAGTCGCGGCCTTCGCCGAGCAGATCGTCGATGTCCAGTGTGCGGAAGTTGGCACTGCCGGCCAGCGTGCCGGCGCCATCACCACCGGCGACCGCACCGCGCTGCACGTCCACGCCGGCCAGCAGGAACGGGTCAACATAGGCGAATGGGCCGCCCGAGCCATGCCCGGCGTTGTTGCGGAAGGTCTGGGTGACACCGTCGATCATGGTGTTGACCCGGCCGGCACCGGTCATGCCGCGGATGTTGACCTGCAGGCCGGGCTGGCTGCGCGAATGGAAGCTGTGGGTGCCCGGCATCGAACGCAGCAGGCTGTTGCCTTCCTGGCGTTCGGCCATTGCCAAACGTTCGCTGCCGACCGTGGGAGCGAAGCCATCACGGGTGGCCGGTACATACTGGCTGGCACCAGTGCCAGGCGCATGGGCGTGCGCGGTCGTGCCCTGGACGCGCAGCGGACCGGTACGACGGCTGCCATCGCTGCGTTCGGCAGGTGCCGGTTCCAGCGTGGCGCGACGCGCATCGATGAAGCGTGGGCGGAGGCCGCTGCCTGCCAACAGGCGCGACAGCGCCTGTGCATCGTCGAAGTCTCCGCGCAGGGCAGGCGCGGCATGGCCTGCAGGCAGCGCCGAGCCGATCACCAGATCGACGCCGGTCAGCCGGCTGTAGGCGTCCAGTGCGGCGGCCAGCGGTTGCGCGGGCAGATCGTAGGAACGCGTGGCGGCCTGCGCGTGGGCGTTGTTGGGCAGCAGTGGGACGGTGCTGGCGCAGGCCAGCGACAGGGCGAGGACAAGGGGGCGGGGGCACAGCATCGGGGGCTCCAGGGGCTGACGCAGGGCGTCGTCATCCTGGGTAGACGCAGTGCTGGGCCGGATGTCAGGGTGCACCACGCTGCTCCCTGCGTGGCGGCAGCCACACCTGCACACCCGCGCCGAGGCGCAGTACCCGCACATGCAGCTGCATGGCCAGTTGGTCGCGATTGCTGGCGGCACCCTCGGCATTGCCCAGCAGGGTGACTGGCTGTTGGCGAAGCCGTGCACCGATGATCCAGGTATGCCCGCCGTGCCAGCGGTCCAGGCCCTGGGTGACGTCGGCCAGAGGGGCCGAAACCCAGTGCAGGCGCCGCTCGCGCCAGGCCAGGACGCCACCGTCTGCAGGATGCGCAGCAGAAGGCGCGTGTCCGTTGAAGCGTATCTGCTGACCCTCGCTGGCCTGTGCACTGGCGGTGCCGCTCTCTACGCGGACGCTGTGCTCGGTGACTGTGACCACGCTGCTGTCGCCCTGCACGGCAAGATCGAATGCGGTCCCCAGTGCGGTGACAGTGCCTTGCGGGGTATGCACCTGGAATGGCCGATCGGCATCGGCAGCGACCTGGAACCAGGCCTGGCCGCGCTGCAGCTGGAGCTGGCGGCGTTGTGCATCGACGCGCACATGGACTTCGCTTCCCGGCGACAGCAGCACATGCGAACCGTCCGGCAGGGCTTCATCACGGATCTCGCCAGCGGCGGTGCGCAGTACCTGCGCGGCCGGCGGCGAGGCGTGGCGGCTGTACAGCCCGAGCGCGCACAGCAACAGCACGGCAATGCCGGCCTCGCGCAGGCGGCGGCGTTGCCTGCGCTGCTGCTGTCGTTGCAGGCTGGGCAACGTGGCACCGGCCTGCCACAGCTGCTGCAGATGCTGGTACTGCGCAACATGGCGCGGATCGGCCCGGCACCACTGGTCGAACGCGTTCTCGTCGCGGGTGCCATCGTGTCCATCCAGCCACCAGCGGGCGGCTTCGCGTGTGATCGCGTCCTGGCTCATGCACCCGGCACCTGCTGCAGGGCGACCAGGGCGCGGAGCAGATGGCCGTGCGCGGTCTGCCGGCTGATGCCCAGCTGGCGGCCGATCTCGGCCAGAGCCATCTGTTCCACACGCGCCAGCAGGAAGACCTGGCGCGAGCGCGGTGGCAGCGCGGCGACGATTGCATCGAGATGGCGCAGCTGTTCGGCGTCGAGCAGGCGCTGTTCAGGCAGCGGCGCAGGATCGGCGATGGCATGCAGCTGTGTGTCATCCAGCGCTTCTTCGCGACGGCGCTGGCGTTGCCGGTAATGGTCGGCAATCAGGTTGTGGGCAACACGGTACAGGTACGCGCGGCCATTGCTCAGCAGGCCACTGGCGGCGACCTTGACGACACGCAGCCAGGTTTCCTGGACGACGTCATCGGCGTCGCTGCGTTGCGGGAGTTTGCGGCGGACATGGGCGTGCAGCGGCCGGTAATGGGCCGCGCACAGCTGCGCGACATCCGTCGGTTCGACAGGCGTGGACACGGGGCGGGCGACAACTGGGAAAGGGAACAGCCCGCGGCGGCAAGGGCAGCGGCTGCACCTTACAGCAAAAGAGAATCATTTGCATCTGTAGCGCGGGGCCGATGCATTGGATGGCCGATCAGCCCGCGCGGCTGGCGCTGCGTATCTCCAGCAGCAAGCGGTGGGCGGGAAACGTGCGCAGCGCTGGATGCCGCTGCCGGTGGTAGGCATTCCAATAGCTTGCGGCACGCTGCATACACCGTTCGAAGAAGGCGGCGTTCTCGCGGGCCAAGGGTGCGTAGGCGGCCAGGCCAATCTTCCGGGCATGGTGGTCGATCGTCAGCGCGATCTCTTCGACATACTCGCTGAGCAGCGCCAGGTGGAATGCCAGAACCCACGGCACCGATGCCTGCCCCAATGCCTCAACAGCCCGTTGTCGCAGGAAGCCATCGGGATGCCGGGTGGCCAGGCACAGGCACAGCAGGCGGTGATCACCCGGCAAGGAAGATGCCAGGCGTTCCAGGCGCGTAGCGTCGGCGTAGATGCGATCGGGGAAGCGCAGTGCTTCTCCATCGATCAGCAGCCGGTAGTCGTTGTTGCTGGCCTGCGCCTGGATGCGATCGAGCCGTTGCTGAAGATCGCAGGCGACGCCATGCAGGTGGGCAGGTACGTCGAACATGGTGGGAGTATCGCCTGCATGAGGGCGTGCGTCAGCCTATGGCGGGTGGCGCAGCGCACCGCTGCCGGCCAGCGGCCGGCACTACCGGGGCAGGTAGTCGCAATGGATCTGCAGTGCTTCGGTCGGGTTGGGGTGCAGTTGGAAGCCGCAGTGCTGCAGGCTGTGCTTCACCTGCGCGACCGCCCAGGCATGGCGGCTGACGCGGCGCGCCTGCCAGTTGGGTGGCGTGAACACGCCCAGTGGCAGCAGCCGCAGTCGCTGGCCGTGCAACACCATGGAGATATCGACGTGACGGCCATCGATGTCGTGACCGTTGGCACCGAAGATGGCATCGACTTCATCGCGGCGCTGCGGGTAGCAGGTGCGGAACACCGCAATGCCGAGCCGCCGCACCGCGCGGCGGAACCCGCCGAGGCGACTGTGGCGTGATTCGAAGCCGCGCGTGAGCAGCAGGCGCAGTTCGGTGGGCAGGAGTGCCTGCGCATCGAGCAGGCGTTGCAGCACCTCTGCTTCGATCTGGATATGGGTGGAGGGCCAGCGCGGGGCGACAAGCAGCCCGCGATGGTTGCCGCGTTGCAGGGTCAACATCGGTGAAGCTTCGCACGCGGGCGAACAGCCGGGGTAGTGCCGGCCGCTGGCCGGCAGATTCCAGTGCCGGCCAGCGGCCGGCACTACCATCGTCGGAGCAGCACCTCTGCTTCGATCTGGATATGGGTGGAGGGCCAGCGCGGGGCGACAAGCAGCCCGCGATGGTTGCCGCGTTGCAGGGTCAACATCGGTGAAGCTTCGCACGCGGGCGAACAGCCGGGGTAGTGCCGGCCGCTGGCCGGCAGATTCCAGTGCCGGCCAGCGGCCGGCACTACCATCGTCGGATCAGATGTCGCGGTACTGGATCTGCGCGGCCAGTACACGCAGGCCATCGGCATTGCTGGACAGGATGCGCTCTTCACCGACGCCCTTCTGCCGCTTCAACTGGAAGCCCTGGTCTGCAGGCAGCTGCGCGGCGATGCTGTCCATGCGCTGCAGGGCATCGGGGCCGCTGCAGTCGAAGTGGCCCCAGTGGGCACCATCGCGGTGGATCTGCAATCGGTAGTTCATCGTGGTGTCTCCGGCAGGTCCTGCAGCCAATGGTCGAACATTGCGGTGGCGGCCGCGGCCAGTGGTGCACCATAGCGACGCGCCTGCGCGCGCAGGTCGTTGGGATCGATGCCAGCCTGGGCCAGCTCCAGCGTGTGACCGATCAGCCAACGCTCGAACTGGCGCGCGTCCAGTTCCGGATGGCATTGCAGGGCCAGCGCGTGGTGGCCGATGGCGAAGGCCTGGTGGCGGCAGGCCGGCGTGCTGGCCAGGCGGCGTGCGCCGGCCGGAAGTTCGAAGGCCTCACCATGCCAATGCAGCACGGGAATGCCCTGCAGGGCCTGCAGCGGCGAGCGCTGGCCTTCATCGGTCAGCAGCAGTGGCGCAAAGCCGATCTCCTTGCCGCCACTGGGAGCGACACTGGCACCGAGTGCACGGGCCATCAGCTGTGCACCCAGGCAGATGCCCAGGGTCGGCCGCTGTTGTTGCAGCCGGCGCTGCAGCAGGGCGATGCTGTCGGTGACGAAGGGATAGGTCGCTGTGTCATTGGCACTGATCGGGCCGCCCAGCACCACCAGCAGGTCGGCTGTTGCGGCGGAGTCCAGCGCGTCGATACCGGCCTGCAGCACCTGCAGCTGCCAGCCTTGGGCCAGCAGCAACGGTTGCAGGGTGCCGAGGTCTTCAAAGGCAACGTGTTGCAGCACAACCGCGTGCTTCATGCCGGGGCTCCGCTGTTCGGCCAGTAGAAGCTGTCCGGGGTGGCGCGGGCGCCGAAAATGGCCTGGCCGACGCGGACCACGGTGGCACCTTCCTCGATGGCCACTTCGAAATCACCGGACATGCCCATCGACAGCTGCGACAGGTCAAGGCCGGGCGGGACGACGCGCTGCAGCTGGTCGCGCAGGTCACGCAGGCGCACGAAGCAGGCGCGCACGCGCTCGACCTCGGGGGTGAAGATGGCCAGGGTCATCAGGCCGCGCACGCGCAGGCGATCGAAGGCCGGCAGCTGCTGCACGAAGGCCTCGACTGCGTCGGGTTCCAGTCCGTACTTGCTCGGTTCGGCCGAGGTGTTGACCTGCACGAACACATCCAGCGTGCGGTCTTCCAGTTGCAGGCGCTGCTGCAGGGCCTCGGCCACGCGCAGGCTGTCCAGCGCCTGGAACTCGCTGGCGAAGCGTGCCACGTAGCGCGCCTTGTTGGTCTGCAGATGGCCGATTACCGACCAGTGCACGCCCAGGTCGGCCATTGTTTCGGCCTTGCGCTGCGCCTCCTGCACCTTGTTCTCGCCCAGTTCGTGACAGCCTGCGGCCACCGCCATGCGGATGCGGGCGTCATCGACGGTCTTGCTGACCGGCAGCAGGCGCACGCTGGCCGGGTCGCGGCCGACACGTGCACAGGCGTCGGCGATGCGTTGGCGCACCGTGACCAGGTTGGCGGCGATCTGTTCAACGGACTGGGCGACGGGCCAGTCGGCAGCGGCAAGGGGCATGCGGGTACCTCCAATGCAGGGTGGCCAGGGTGGGATACACTGGCACAGGACAAGAGATATTTTGGCATAGGACAAAATGAAAATCACCGGGCATAGCGCCGAGTCGATCTTCGACAGCATCCGCGACGGCATCGGCAAGGGCCGCTTGCCGGCTGGCAGCGTGCTGCCGCCGGTGCGTGAGCTGGCCGAGCAGCTGGGGGTGAACCGCAATACGGTGGCCGCTGCCTACAAGCGATTGGATGCGGCGGGCCTGGCCAGCACGGCGGGCCGTCGTGGCACGGTGGTGCGCGGGCTGCCGCCGGCGCTGGCGCGCGAGGGCAGTACGCCCGGGCTGGCCCTGCAGGACCTGGCCGGTGGCAACCCGGATCCGCGCCTGCTGCCGAGCCTGCGCCTGGCGCCGGCAGCGCCGCGTTTGTACGGCGTAGGCACGGTCGACCCGAGGTTGCAGGCGCTGGCAAGGGCCTCGCTGGATGCGGACTGCCCGGAGGGCTATGCGCTGGAGCTGACCCATGGCGCGGTCGACGGCATCGAACGCCTGCTGGCGGCGTGGTTGTTGCCGGGGGATCGCATCGCGGTGGAGGATCCGTGCTTCCTCGGCAGCCTCAACGTGCTCAATGCGGTGGGCCATGCGCCGTTGCCGGTGGCGGTGGACGCGCATGGCATGCAGGTCGATTCGCTGCGTGCGGCACTGGAGGCTGGCGCACGCGCGGTGCTGCTGACCCCGCGCGCGCACAACCCGACCGGGGCCAGCCTGGATGCGAAGCGGGCGCGGGCGTTGCGGCAGCTGTTGGCGGCCTACCCGCAGGTGGCGGTGCTGATCGACGATCACTACGCGCTGCTTTCGCAGCAGGCCTATCACTCGGTGCTGCCGCTGGATGGTCGTCGCTGGGCCGTGCTGCGTTCGTTGTCCAAGCCACTGGGTCCGGACCTGCGGCTGGCCTGGCTGGCCTGCGATGAGGAGACCGCATCGCGGTTGCGGTTGCGGTTGGCGTCCGGCACCGGCTGGGTCAGCCATCTGCTGCAGGATGCGGCGACTTCGGTGCTGGCGTCGGCGACGCAGCGGGCGAAGATCGCCTCGGCAGGTGAGCGTTACCAGCAGCGCCTGCAGTCGCTGCAGGAACTGCTGCGTGCGCGGGGCGTGCCGACACCGCAACCGATGGAAGGATTGAACCTGTGGCTGCCGTTGCCAACCGACAGCCATCCGCAGGTGCTGGCACTGGCTTCGCGCGGATGGCATGTGCGCGCAGGCGAAGTGTTCGCGGTGGCAGCGCCGGGACATGGGCTGCGCATTACGTGTGCGGCGCTGGGATCGGCGCAGCTGCGGCAGCTGGCCGATGATCTGGCGGCGGTGTGCGGTCTGTAGCGTCGAGCCATGCTCGACGCTACAGAAGCAGATCAGGGCGCGGCGTTGGCGCCGGGGCGCACGTAGTAGGACTGGCCGCTGTCATCGACGAACATCAGCTCCGGCTTGCCCTGCCAGGAGGTGAGCATGGCGCCGGTGTTGTTCTGGTGCTTGACCATCAGGCTGGCACCGCGGTCGGGGTTGGCGACGACCTTGAACACTTCGGTGGTGCCGGTGGCATCGTCCAGGGTGAGCAGGGCTTCGCCGCCGCGGTCGCTGGTGCCGTAGCCGCCGCGTTCGGAGCCGTCGGGGCCGAGCAGGATCAGGCCGGACAAGGCGGTGGCGCGCGGCCCCTGGGTACGGCCCTGGCTGAGCGGATCGGGAACCGGTGCGCCGAGGATCACCCGCGGCTGGCCGCTTGCATCGTGGATGACCAGCCCGCGTGCTTCGATGATGCGCTGTGGTGATTGGCTGCGATGCAGGCTCCAGGCGGTCCAGCCGGAAACAAGCAGGGCGAGGGTCGAGACCACCAGCGTGGTCAGCAGCAGTGCGCGGGGCATGGCGTCGTCCTTCCTTGGATGTGCCGACGATAGCGGATGCGGACCGGCAATGGCCAGTTCGTTGTGTGACGTTGTGTATCGTCAATGGAAATCGCGGCTGTGGCTGCGCAGTCCCTGCAGCAGTTCATCCAGGCAGTGCATGCGCTGCACGATGACATGCTGCACGCCATCAACGCGTTCCAGGCGGCCGTCGATCTGCATCAGCTGGGTGTCGACCAGTACGCGGTGCTGGCGGTCGGCCAGGTGCCGCCAGACCACGGCGTTGACCATGCCGGTCTCGTCCTCGAGCGTGAGGAAGGTGACGCCGCTGGCGGTCTGCGGGCGCTGGCGCATGCGTACCAGGCCGGCGATGCGTACGCGTCGGCCATGGCCGTGGTCTGCCAGCTGTGCGGCATCCAGGCAACCGCGGTTGCGCAGTTGCGCACGCAGGAACGAGATCGGGTGGCGGCCCAGCGTGGTGCCGGTGCTGCGGTAATCGGCCTGCATGTCTTCCCAGGCGCTGGGCAGGGGCAGCGCCACGCGGGCTTCGGCGGTGGCGCGGGCCTGGTCGAACAGCGGCAGCCGGTTCTCCACGCCGGAGATATCCCAGCGTGCACGATGGCGATGGCCGCTGAGCCCACGCAGCGCACCGGCATCGGCCAGCAGGCCCTGCTGGCGGCGATCCAGGGCGGTGCGCTGGCACAGGTCGCCCACATCGTCGAACGGGCGCCGCGCACGTTCACGCATGATGGCCTGCACGGCGGGTTCGTTGCAGCCATCGACCAGGCGCAGGCCGAGCCGGATCGCCGCCGGCCCCTTGCCGAAATCCAGCGTGCAGTCCCAGTCGCTGTGGCGCACGTCCACCGGCAGCACGCGGATGCCATGCCGGCGCGCGTCCTGCAGCAGCTGGTCGGGGCTGTAGAAGCCCAGCGGCTGGCTGTTGATCAGGCTGGCGGTGAACGCGGCCGGGTGATGGCACTTCAGCCAGCAGCTGGCATAGGTCAGCAGGGCGAAACTGGCGGCGTGGCTTTCCGGGAAACCGTAATCGCCGAACCCCTTGATCTGCTCGAACAGGTGCTCGCCGTATTCGCGGCTGAAGCCGTTCTTCAGCATGCCGGACAGCAGCTTCTCGCGATGCGGCTCCAGGCCGCCACGGCGTTTCCATGCGGCCATCGAGCGGCGCAGGGCATCGGCCTGGCCCGGCGTGTAGCCGGCCGCATCCACCGCCAGCTGCATCACCTGTTCCTGGAACAGCGGCACGCCCAGGGTGCGCGCGAACACGCGCTTCAGCTGCGGCGGGTAGAGCGGGTTGTCCGGGTCGTTCAACGCGTCCGGTCCCTGTTCACGCAGGATCCGCCGCCGCTCAAGGTAAGGATGGACCATGTCACCCTGGATCGGGCCGGGGCGCACGATCGCCACCTCGATCACCAGGTCATAGAACTCGCGTGGCTGCAGGCGCGGCAGCATCGCCATCTGCGCGCGCGACTCGATCTGGAACACGCCGATGGTGTCGGCGGCGCAGATCATGTCGTAGGTCGGGCCGTCTTCATCGGGAATCGCATCCATGCGTCCTTCGTGCAGGCCATGCTGCTGCAGCATGGCCAGGCACTTGCGGATGGCGGTGAGCATGCCCAACGCCAGGCAGTCGACCTTCATCAGGCCGGTGGCATCGAGGTCGTCCTTGTCCCACTGGATGACGGTGCGGTCGGCCATCGCTGCGTTCTCCACCGGTACCAGCGTCGACAGCGGGTGCTCGGAGATCACGAAACCACCCGGGTGCTGCGACAGGTGGCGGGGGAAGTCGATCAGTTCGGTGGTCAGTGCCAGCAGGCGCTGCATCAACGGCGTGTCCGGATCGAAGCCGCGCTCGCGCAGGGTCTCCGGCAACGGTACGTGGCCGCCCCAGTGGTCCATCGCCGCCCCCAATTCGTTGACCTGGTCCATCGGCAGGCCGAGCGCGCGGGCCACGTCGCGGATCGCGCTGCGGCCACGGTAGCTGATCGCCACCGCAGTCAGGGCGGCGCGCTCGCGGCCATAGCGCTTGAATACATACTGCAGCACTTCCTCGCGGCGCTCGTGCTCGAAGTCGATATCGATATCCGGTGGCTCGTCGCGCTCGGCGGAGATGAAGCGCTCGAAAAGCAGGTTGCTGCGTGCCGGGTCGATCTCGGTCACGCCCAGCACGAAGCACACCGCGGAGTTGGCCGCCGAGCCACGACCCTGGCAGAGGATGTCCTGGCTGCGCGCGAAGCGCACGATGTCCTGCACGGTGAGGAAGTACGAGGCGTAGTTCTTCTCCCGGATCAATGCCAGTTCGTGCTCGATCTGTTTGCGCTGTGCCGGTTCGATGCCGCCTTTCCAGCGCCAGGGGATGCCGCGCTCGACCAGCACGCGCAGCCAGCTGTCCGGATCGTGGCCCTCGGGTACCAGTTCGCGCGGATAAGTGTACTGCAGCTGCTCCAGGGTGAAGTGGCAGCGCTCGGCGATGCGCAGGGTCTCGGCCAGCAATTCGGGTGGATACAGCTGGGCCAGCGCGGTACGCGGGCGCAGGTGGCGCTCGCCGTTGGGGAACAGGCGCCAGCCGGCCTCGGCCACGCTGCAGCGGTGGCGGATCGCGGTCAGCGTGTCCTGCAGGGCGCGGCGGCGGCGCACGTGCATGTGCACATCACCACTGGCGACCAGCGGCAGGCGGTGGCGTTCGCCGAAGGCCTGCAGCTGCTGCAGGCGGCGTGCGTCGTCGTGTTCGTGGTGCAGTTCCACCGCCAACCACAGCCGATCATCGAAGCCGGCACGCAACAGTTCCAGTTCGATGGCCGCTGGTTGCCGGTCCAGCCACAGGCACAGCAGGCCGTCGGGCAGGCCGAGCAGGTCCTCGCGCAGGCAGCGGTATTCGCCCTTGGCCGCGCGCCGCCGGCAAGTGGTGATCAACTGGCACAAGCCGGCATAGGCGGCCTGGTCGGTGCACAGCAGGGCCAGCTTCGGCCCGTCCTCGACCTGGAATTCGGCGCCGACGATCAGCGCCACGCCATGCGTCTTCGCCGCCTGCCAGGCACGCACGATGCCGGCCAGCGAGCATTCGTCGGTGATCGCCAACGCGCGGTAGCCCTGGCCGGCAGCGCGCGCGAACAGTTCTTCGGCAATCGAGGCGCCACGCTGGAAACTGAAGGCCGACAGGCAGTGCAGTTCAGCGTAGCCGGGCAGTTCGTTGTGCATGGCGGCTCAGCCGAACCAGCCGTGCAGCATCCACGGCGCATGCGGATCATTGCGTGTGCGGAACGCCCAGCCGCGCTGGCCGTGTGCGGTTTCCACCACGTAGTAGTCGCGGCGCGCATCGGCCTGGTCCCACCAGCCCGATTCGATCCGCTCCGGCCCGGCGATGATACGCAGGCGGGGATCACGCAGCGGTTGCGGCGTGTCCAGCAGCCAACCGGGGCGCAGCGGCCAGTACGATGGAGGCTTGGCCGCGGGCTGGGTGCCATTGGCGCGTTCGGGGCGATGGTCGGCCTGCACCGCCAGCGGTTGCACGGCGTCATCGCCCAGCCGCGCCCGCAGGCGCTCGCGCAGCTGGTTCCAGGGCATCGCCTGTGCCGGCCGGGTGTCGAACAGGTCACGCGCGGCGGGCACGAACGGTGGCAGTTGCTCGGCCTGCAGGCGCAGTGCACGGCTGCCGGCGGGCAGGGCGAAGGCTTCCATGCGGTTGCGTGCGATCTCGAACAGCAGCGCGGGATCGCGCTCGGGTGCCAGCAGGCCGATGGTCAGCACGCTGGCCGGCAGCAGGTCATGCTCGAAGTGCAGGTCGAAGCGCTGTACGCCGCCATCGCGCGAACACAGGAACGCGGCCAGGTCCAGCAGCAGGCGACGCAGCGGGAACAGCAGGGCCTGGCTGGATTCGATCTCGTATTCGAATTCGATGCGCGCATCGAAACGGTCCGGTGGCTGGTAGTAACGCAGTGGCGCGGTGGGCAGGCCGCGCAGCGCATCCAGTTGCTGCAGTACCTCGGGTGAGAAGCGCCGGGCCAGGCTGTCGCGCGGCAGTTCGAGCACCGCACCCAGCGTGCGCAGCCCGGAACGACCGAGCACGGTCACCGCGTCGCTGGGCAGGCCGCAACGCGGCAACGGCAGCTGCGCCAGTGCTGCTGGCAGCTGCTGCGCATCGATGCCGAGGCCGTCGTGGACGTTGGTCAGCACGCGCGCGGCATGCGCGGTGGGTGCGGCCACCAGGCGATGGCGGAAACCAAGCTCATGCAGTTCGCCGCGCAGGCGCTTTTCGATCGTCAGCCAGTCACCGAACAGGGCGCGACTGGCGCCGATCTCCATGACCAGCGCGTGCGGAAAATCGAGGCTGACCTGCGAGCTGTAGGCGTAGGCCCAGCTGGCCAGCAGCTGCCGGGTGTGCTGTTCGGCGTTCGGGTCGTAGTCGTGCAGGTGCATGTCCTGCACCAGCACCTGCGCAGCCGACAGCAGCATGCCCGGGCGCAGCCCCGCTGCGCGTGCGGCCGGGCTGACCGCTCGCAGCACGCGGCGCTGTGCCGGCCCCTGCAGCAGCACCAGTGGCCGCTGCGGGTCCGGCTGCAGGCGCAGTACGCTGTCCAGCGCCAGCTGCGGCAACAACAGGCAGGCCCAATGCATGGCGCGGCCTCAGTGGGCGATGGCCAGTGGCAACGGCTGTGCGGGTGGCAGGCCGCCACGGCACTTCAGCACCCGCACCTGGCCGTGGTCGAGCTGCAGGCGCAGGCTGGCCGGGGAGGGATTACGCGCCGCCTGCGCCTCGCGGAACACGAAGCCCAGGCACTGGCCGCTGTCGGCAGCCACCTGCAGGCGGCGCAGTGAGCGGTCGTCGGCCTGGTGTGGCCAGCACAGTACCGCCGCGCAGGCGGCCGAGCGCAGGCACTGTTCGGCAGCCCACAACGCCTGCTTCGGCGCGGCGTGGATGATCTGCAGCTGGGCCAGGTCCAGCCCGGCAGCCGCCCAGGCCGGGGCATGCGGGCGGTAGGGCGGGGCGACCAGCACGATCGGGCGGTCGCGCTGGCTCAGCTTCGCCAGCGCCGGCCAGACCAGGGCCAGCTCGCCCACGCCGGGCGCGGCCAGCAGCACCTCGCACAGCCCGCTGGCCGGCCAGCCACCGCCGGGCAGGCGTGCGTCCAGTGCCGGGTGACCGCTGGCCAGGTGGTCGCTGGCCGGTCCCTGTCGAGCCGGGCCGCGCCACAGCTGGCGCCCGTCCAGCAGCCGGTCGAGGGCGACGACGGCACCCATCAGCCGGTCCTCCAAGGGAGGCGCCAGGCGGGCTGGAAGCGGCAGGAGCGAGCGTAAACGGCGGGCATGGCGCGAGTATCGACGGGCCGGTATCAGGGGCTGAGACCGGACATGCTACTCGCCTTGTGAGTAGAATTACTAATGAAATCGGAAGGTCGGGTTTCAGGTTGCTGAAGGGGTAAAGGAGTGCCGACCAAGGTCGGCACCCACCCGGCATGGGACGGAATGCCGACCAGGGGCGGCACCCCCGCAGGCCCCGGTTACGGGCGCACCGGCAGCGCGACCGGGCGCAGCGGCGCGGCATCACCGCCGCGGATCTTCAGCGGGCCGCCGATGAAGGCGAATTCGTAGACCTTGTCGCGGGCCAGTTCGTCCAGCGCCACCAGCTCGATGATCGGCGCGCCCTGCTGGGCCAGCAGGTAGGTGTGCAGCGGCACGTAGTCGTCGGACACCTCCGAGGGGAAGGTCTCGAAGCTGAGGTTGTCGGCGCCGACGATCATCGCGCCGCTGTCCTCCACCAGGAAGCGCGCCGCGTCCAGGCCCATGCCCGGCGGGTTGGCCATGTACGCCTTCGGCTGTTCGAACAGGCGCATGCGGCCGGTGCGGATCAGCACGATGTCGCCCTGCTGCAGTTTCACCCGCTGGCGTGCCAGCGCATCCTTCAGGTCCTGGCGGGTGACGCGGTAGCTGTCCGGCAGCATGTCCACGCCCTTGGCGCCGGCCACGTCGATCAGCACGCCACGCGCGATCAGCGGCGGGAATTTCTCGATGCCGGTGACATTCCAGCCACGGTCACCGAGGTGCTTGTCGGCCTCGAAGCCGTTCCAGATCTTTCCGTGGATGCCGAAGTGGTTCAGCGCATCGATGTGGGTGCCGGTGTGGCTGTACATCGAGAACGCGGTGCCGGTGTAGCTGCGGGTGAGGTTCATGGTTTCACCCACGCCCATCGGATCATCCATCACCGTGCCGCGCGGGGTGTGGGTCATCCAGAACTGGTAGTGCGGGTCGCCGGCATCCTGCCAGCTGGGCATGCCGACGTAGTATTCGGTGGCCAGGTCATAGGCCTTGCCGCCGCTGACCCGCGACAGGATCGCCGCACGCGAGGCCTCGGTGATCAGGTTGAGGCGGCCGATCTCGTCCTTCGGCCCCCAGGGGCTGGTGCCGACCTGCTGGCCGGAGGGAACGCGTTCGTGCGCGGACACGGTGGTGGAAGCGGCGGTGCCGGCCAGCAGCAGGGCCAGCGCGGTGGCCAGGGTACGTGGGGTCATGGGGAATCTCCTTGGGGTGGGGATGGTGCGGCTCAGGCCGCGACCAGGTGCGCCAGGGCCTGGCGCAGTTGCGGCAGCGGCAGGGTCTGCAGGCGCAGGCCGTTGCCGCCGATCACGGTGGGAATGGAACGGATGCCGAGGGCAGCGGCGTCGGCACGGTCGGCCTGCACGCGCTGGCGCACTGCGTCGCCATGCATATGGTCAGCGAAGGCGCCACGTGGGTGGCCCAGCGTTTCGGCGATATCCAGCAGTACTTCGGCATCGCCGATGTTGCGGTGCTGGTGCAGGTGCGCCCATTGCACCGCGTCGAACATCGCGCCATGGGCATCATTGCCGCCGAGCACGCCGGCGGCCTGGCAGGCCAGTGCGCCGAGCCAGCCGGACGGATACTCGAAGTCCTGTGCGCGCATGCCTTCGATATCGATGCGTGCGCTGTCTTCATGCGCGGCGCAGTCGGTCCAGTGGCGCAGGATGATCGCCTTGGCGCGCTCCATCGAGCCGAACACCTCGACCATCTGCGCGCGCGAGTCCTGCAGCACGAAGCTGCGGTGACGCACCTGGATGCCGAGTTCGGCGGAGACCTGCTGCAGGCGCGGGGCCAGCACGAAGCACCAGCCGCAGACCACGTCGTGGAAGAAATCGACCACCGGCGCGGCGGTGGCGGGGGAAGGAACAGAAGACATCTGCCTGCCATCGGTGAGAGGGGAGGCGGCAGAGTAGGCAGCGCGGCGTGGCTGAAACAGCACGCCGCGGGCAGCTCAGTTTTCGCTGGCGGTTACGAATCCAGGCCCGCGCAGCCGGGCAGCTCGGCGTGCAGGAAATCGATGAAGGCACGCACCTTGGGCTGCAGGTGGCGCGAGGTGGGGTAGACCGCATGCACGAAGCGTGGTGGATAGCGGTGGTCGGGCAGCACCTGCTGCAGTTCGCCACGGGCCAGCGCCGGTGCCGCCAGGAACGAGGGCAGGGCGCCGATGCCCATGCCGGCCACCAGCAGGTCGCGCAGCAGCAGGCTGTTGTTGACGGTGACGCGCGCCGGCAGGGTGATGGTCACCTGGCCGTCGGGGCCGAGCAGCGGCCAGCTGCCGGGCGAGTCGGACAGGCTGTAGGCCAGCACGCTGTGCGCCTGCAGATCGTCCACCGCCTGCGGTGCCGGATGCTGCCGCAGGTAGGACGGGGCAGCGCACAGCACCTGCTGCAGCGAGGCCAGGCGGCGCGCCACCAGCCGCGAGTCGTCCAGCTCGGCACGCAACCGCAGCGACACATCGAAACCTTCGCCCACCGCATCGAGCAGGCGGTCTTCCATCACCAGGTCCAGTGACAGCTGCGGATGCTGCTGCAGGAAGCGTGGCAGCAGCGGTGACAGCGTGCTCAGCGCGAACGACTGCGGCGCGTTCACGCGCAGGCGTCCGACCACGTCGCCGCGCTGTTCGGCGATGCCACGTTCCAATGCATCCAGCTCGTCGAGCAGCCGGCAGCACTCGCGGTAATAGGCGTGGCCGGTTTCGGTCAGGCTCATGCGCCGCGTGGTCCGCTGCAGCAGTACCACGCCCAGGTGCGCTTCCAGCGTGCGCAACTGCTTGCTCAGGCCGGCCGGCGACATGCCCAGGTCTTCGGCGGCGCGGGCCAGCCCGCCGCGTTCGACGATGCGGCGGAAGGCACGCATCAGGTTGAAGGAATCCATGCCGGTCCCGCGCGCGATGAGGGCGCCATTGTAGATCCACGCCATGCGTGGATGCAGGAACACGGTGCCGACCAAGCTCGGCATCCACCCGCAGCACGCGCTTGCGCCGTTTGTTCAAGCCGGCGCCCCATACGCCGCGCCAGCATGAAGGCCCCTCACTTTCCGGATTGCCCATGAAGCACTGGATGCTCCGCCTGTATGCCCCGTTGTTCCTGCTGGGTTTCGTCGCTGCTGCCGTCGTCTGGGTCGGCCACCTGCACGGTGATCCGCTATGGCTGCTGGCCTTGCTGGCGGTCGCCATCGCGGTTTCGTTCGCCGCCGAACGCGTGTGGCCCTATGACCCTGCGTTCAACCATGACCACGGCGACAGCCTGCGTGACACCCTGCATGCGCTGGTCAACGAGAGCCTGAATCTGCTGTCGATCGCGGCGGTGCCGCTGCTGGCAGCCATCATTCCGTGGCAGGCCTGGCCGCTGCAGTGGCCATTCGCGCTGCAGGTGCTGCTGGCCATCATCTGCGCCGATCTCGGCATCACCCTGGTGCACTACGCCAGCCATCGCATCGGCTGGCTGTGGCGGCTGCACGCGGTACATCACAGCGTCACCCGCATGTACGGCTTCAATGGCCTGATGAAGCACCCGTTGCACCAGGCGGCCGAAGCAGTCGGCGGCGTGCTGCCGCTGCTGCTGTTGGGCCTGCCGATGCCGGTGGCCGCGGTGCTGGCGTCCGCCATTGCCATCCAGCTGCTGCTGCAGCATTCCAACGTGGACATGCGCCCGGGCGTACTGGGCCGGGTGATGGCCTGGGCACCGCTGCACCGCTTCCACCACATGCGTTACGGCACCGCCGGCGACGTCAACTTCGGCCTGTTCCTGACTGTCTGGGATCATCTGCTGGGGACCGCCTTCGATGCGCCCGGCTATCGGCTGCAGCAACGCGACCTCGGCATCGGCAGCCAACCGGACTATCCGCGTGATTATCCCGGGCAGCTGCTGGCGCCGTTCCGCGAACTGCCGCATGGCGAGGTGCCGGAGTTGCCGGAAGGATTGCGCAGGCGCGGATGATCGGCCGTGTCAGGCCGCCTGCAGCTGCAGGCCCTGCAGCTGTGCGGCACCGATGCCGAACATGCGGCGCAGGCTGCGTGACAGATGGGCCAGGTCGGCGAATCCGGCCGCATGCGCGCTGTCGGTCAGGCTGTGCCCGCGCAGATGATGCATCAGCGCGCGGCGCAGCCGTTGCCACAGCACCCAGCCGCGCAGGGTCACCGCCAGATCGGACTGGAAGCGCCGATGCAGCTGGCTGGTCGACAGATGTGCCGCCTCGGCGATATCAGCAGCCGGCACCGGGCCGGGCAGGTGCTCGGCGATACGGGACAGCGCTGCCTGCACGCGGCGGTCCAGCGGTTGCGGGCGGCTCAGCCGTGGCAACCAGTCGTGCAGCGCCAGCGCGTTGCCCGGCAGCGCGTGCAGGTGCTGCTGGATCTGCCCGGGATCGGCATGTGCCGGTTCAAGGAACACCGTGCAGCCCGCTTCCGGCGCCGACAGGATTGCGTGCGGCTGGAATGACGGCAGCCACAGCCGTTGGCCCTGCTGCCGTACGCCATCGACCTCGACCTGCCAGGGCGCGCCGTCGCTCAGTAACAGTTGATGGGCGTAGTGCGCGTGCGTATCGCTGCCACCAGCGTGGCCCTGCAGCACGGCCACGTGAGCATCCAGCAGCAGCGTGCCATTCCAGGGCAGGACGGGAGAGGACATGGAGGAATTGTAGATCCACGCCATGCGTGGATGAATCTCCATCGAAATCGAATATTCCGACAGTTGAACGAAGAGCAGCCGAGCATCGGCTCGGCTCTACAGCAGGCCGTGCAGGGAATTGTCGAAGGCGGGGTGGGTCCGGTTGCGGGGGCGTGAGCGCCATGGATGGCGCGACCGAGGCTACATGGACGTACTTGCGCCGTCCCCCGCAACCGGGCCCACCCCGCCACCCCACAGGAGCCCGCTGTTGCTTCGGCTGTTGCTTCTGAGGTTGCCGGCCAGCGGCCGGCACTACCGCGGGTGCCGGGCGCAGCCCGGCCGCGCGCACCCTCACCGCCCCTGCGGATCCGGCCGGTGATGCACGTACTCGACCACCGTGCCATCGGGATGCACCGCATTGAACGCTGCCCCGGTCGGGACCACCTGCAGCGGGAAGATGATTTCAGCGCCAGCCGCCACCAGCTTGTCGTGATAGGGCCGAACATCGTCGACCAGCAGCGTTCCCGTGGTCGAAGTGAACGGCGCCAGCGCCGCCTCGCTGCCCTCGATCAACAGGAACGCACCGACCATCGCCAGACGCAGGCCGGCCTCCGGAAACGGGAACCCCGCATCGGCCACCACGCCCTGCAACTGCTCGTAGAACGCCACACTGCGCTCCAGCTCACCTGGGGCCACGAACACCCGGATCAGCACGCGCGGCGCGCGTTGGCTGGAGGTGTCACAGCGGTCGCGCCAGAGATGGTCGAAGTCGCGATGTACGGTCATGGGCTCGGTTCGTGGCCAGGGACCCTCATTATCAGCAGCCTCGCGCGGCGCGCTGATGACCGCCGGTGATGGACTGATAACCGAAGGCCACGTTGCCCCTGTGACTTAGGTCCTGTTGACAGGTGTGAACGCCCTCGCACAATCTTCACATGATTGGGTCGCCTTGCGCGGCCCGGACAGGCAGGTTGTCACGCCGGGAGGAGGGTCCCAGGCGCAGACCGGCCCGTCCTTCGGCCTGCGGGACGTTGCCTGGCAACCCCTGCGCGGCATGAACGCTGCACCCTTCGGCGGCACTTTCCCTGGACCGATTGCCTTGGCAACGGAATTACGCCTGCCGATGAAAACGTTTACAAAGCCGCTTGCACTGTCCCTGGCCCTGTCTGCCGCACTGGCTGCCCCAGCCTGGGCCGACCCCGCCGCGTTCACTGTGCTGACCCTGGAACAGGCCCCGACCGCCGAGGCGATGCCGGCCCTGGCCGCCCAGCTGAAGAGCCTGAAGGTGGACGCGGTGAGCGTGCGCCAGGTGCAGCGCGGCATCGGCCAGGTCGATCCGCTGCAGGTGCTGGCCGATGGCCTGGGCTACGCGTACCGCTTCATTGCTGCGGGCAAGGACGATGGCCAGACCCAGCGCGGCCAGGCCGTGCTGACCCGGCTGCCGATTGCTGCTGAATCCGGCCCCGACCAGCCGGGCCTGAACTACCTGCGCCTGGACGATGGCCGCCACACCGTGGCGGTCTACACCGATGCTGGTGCAGGTGCCGCGCAGCTGCCGGCGCTGGTCACGCGTTCGCGGCTGGGCGCACCGGCGGTGCTGCTCGGCGCGGTGGCCGGTGAATCGGCCAAGGCCGCAGGCTTCGATCCGGCGCGTGTGGCGCTGGAGGCCGATGCCAGCTACTTCAGCGATGGTTTCCAGGCCGCCAGCAGCGCACCGTTCAAGGTGGAAGGCAGCACCCTGCGTGCGACGCTGTTGACCCTGGCCTACGCCGCCGACAAGCACGGCGACACGCCGTGGATGGACACCACCCTCAACGCCGATGCACGCGCTGCGTTGCTGCTGAAGGCGATGACCGAGGATGAGAAGTTCCAGATGCTGCACAGCTACTTCGGGCTGGGCAAGGACGGTGGCCCGCTGCCGGAAGGCGCGGTCGGCTCGGCCGGTTTCGTGCCCGGCGTGGCACGCCTGGGCATTCCGTCGCAGCAGTCGGCCGATGCCGGCGTCGGCGTGACCAATCCGGGTGGCATCCGTCCGGGCGACTTCGCCACGGCCATGCCTTCGGGCCCGTCCACCGCATCGAGCTGGAACCCGCAGGTTGCCTTTGCCGGCGGTGCGACGATGGGCCGCGAGGCGTGGCAACAGCGCTTCAACATCCTGCTGTCGGGCAGCGTCAACCTGCAGCGCGACCCGCGCAACGGCCGCAACTTCGAATATGCCGGTGAAGATCCGCTGCTGGCCGGTTCGATGGTTGGCGCGCTGATCCAGGGCGTGCAGAGCCAGCACGTGATCTCCTCGATGAAGCATTTCGCGCTGAACGACATGGAGACCCGTCGCAACTTCCACGACGTGCGCATCGGCGAACAGGCCATGCACGAGTCGGACCTGCTGGCCTTCGAGATCGCGCTGGACGCCGGTCGCCCGGGCGTGGCGATGTGCTCGTACAACAAGATCAACGGTACCTACGGCTGCGAGAACGGCTACCTGATGAACCAGGTGCTGAAGCAGGAATGGAAGTTCCCTGGTTTCGTGATGTCCGACTGGGGTGGCGTGCACAGTGGCTCGAAGGCGGCGCTGGCCGGCCTGGACCAGCAGTCGGCCGGTGAAGTGTTCGACGCAGCGGTGTTCTTCGATGAGCCGCTGCGCCTGGCCGTGCACGGCGGCGTGGTGCCGCAGGCGCGCCTGAACGACATGGTGGCGCGCATCCTGCGCACGATGTTCCTGCACGGCAATTTCGACAACCCGCCGCAGCACCAGAAGGTCGACGCCGAGGCCGGTTTCGCCGTCGCTCAGCGCACAGTGGAAGAAGGCAGCGTGCTGCTGCGCAATGAAGGCAACCTGCTGCCGCTGGCCGACAGCGTGAAGCGCATCGTCATCATCGGCGGCCATGCCGACAAGGGCGTGATCGGTGGCGGTGGTTCGTCGATGGTGGGCGTGACCGCCAAGGGCACCAACGCGGTGCCGGGCGTGCTGCCGACCACCTGGCCGGGCCCGGTGATCTTCCACCCGTCCTCGCCGCTGGAATCGCTGCGTGCGGCGCGTCCGGATGCAACCATCGAGTATGTGGACGGCACCAACGCCGCCGCTGCGGCCAAGGCAGCAGCGCAGGCCGACGTGGCCATCGTGTTCGCCACCCAGTGGGCGGCCGAATCGGTAGACCTGCCGGACATGCAGCTGCCGGATAATCAGGACGCCCTGATCTCGGCCGTGGCCAAGGCCAACCCGAAGACCGTGCTGGTGCTGGAAACCAACGGCCCGGTGCGCACGCCGTGGCTGGCGCAGGTGCCGGCGATGCTGCAGGCCTGGTACCCGGGCATCCGCGGTGGCGAAGGCATTGCCGCGCTGCTGACCGGCCAGGTCAATCCATCCGGCCGCCTGCCGGTGACCTGGGTGGTGGACGAATCGCAGCTGCCGCGCCCGCACATCGACGGCCTCGGCTTCAAGCCGGCCAAGCCGTTCGGCGATGTGTTCGATTTCGATATCGAAGGCGCCAACGTCGGCTACAAGTGGATGGCGGCCAAGGGCCTGACCCCGACCTTCGCCTTCGGCCACGGCCTGTCCTACACCTCCTTCGCCTATGAAAACCTGAAGGTGAGCGTGGAGGGTTCGCGCCTGGTCGCCAGCGTCGACATCCGCAACACCGGCAAGCGCCCCGGTGCTGACGTCGCGCAGCTGTACCTGAAGCTGCCGGCCGGCAGCACCACGCCGATCCGCCTGATCGGCTACGACAAGGTGACCCTGCAGCCGGGCGAACAGCGTCGCATCCGCATCGAAGCCGAGCCGAAGACCCTGGCCCACTACGATGCGCAGGCCCGCCAGTGGAAGATCGACGGCGGCAGTTACCAGGTACAGCTGTCGCGCAATGCCGCCGAACCGCTGCAGACGGTGGATGTACAGCTGGTGGAGCAGGTGCTGCGCTGATGCCTGAAGACACGGCCCGGCACAGGGCCGTGTCTGAAAAAGGGGACGGAGGGGATCAAGTCGCTTATGCATAAACGACTTGATCCCCTCCGTCCCCTTTTCATGTGGCGAACCACCCGCGCAGGAAATCGATCAGCTGCCGCACCTTCGGTGAGGGCTGCGTGCTGTGCGGGTAGACCGCGTACACGCTCTGCTGCGGGAACCGGTGCTGGCGCAGCACCGGGCGCAGCCGGTCCTGGGCCAGGTCGTCCTCGATCAGCCAGCGTGGCAGCACGGTGACCCCGGCGCCGGCCACGGCGAAGGCGCGCAGGCTACTGGCACCATCCACGCGCACCACTGCATTGCCCGGGTTGGTGGCAAACAAGGCGTCGCTGCCGTCGGGCGCGATCACCGGCACGTCGGCCAGGCGCGGGTAGCCGAGGCGGGGCAGGGTGCCCAGCTGCACGGGGTCATCGGCAGCATCGGCAGAGGGCAGGCGTGCCAGCAGGGACGGAGCCGCCACCGCGCACAGTGGGTGGCGTTCCAGTTCGCTGGCGTGCAGGCCCGAATCGGGCAGACGGCCGAGGCGGATCGCCAGGTCGAAGCGTTCGGGAATCAGGTCGGCCGGCGCGGGCGACGTGGACAGGTGCAACTGCAGGGCCGGATGCCGCGCACGGAAGGCTTCCAGTGCGGGAATCAGGCGTAGCTGTGCGTACTCCGGGGTGGTGGTCAGGCGCAGCACACCCTGCAGCTGATGCTGGTCGCGGCGTGCGGCATCGATCGCCGCCTGTGCGGCATCCAGCGCCTGCACGCAGTGCTGCAGGAACTGCTCGCCGGCATCGGTCAGGGCCAGGTGGCGGGTACTGCGCAGCAGCAGGGTCACGCCCAGCTCCTGCTCCAGCCGCTTCAGGTTGAAGCTGACCACCGCACGGCTCAGGCCCAGGCGGTCGGCGGCGGCGGTCAGGCTGCCGGCCTCGACCACGGCGCGGAAGATATCGAAGCGATCGAGGCTGACCATGGTGGTCCATTGTCAAAACAGATTTGACAGTGTTGCAGCTGCCGTCGTGTTTTTCCAACAAGGTCCGGACGGCATGCTTGCGACTTCCCCGCTGGAGCGCCGCCGATGCCGTCCCCCCGCCTGCGCCATGAGGCGATCTTCCTGCTGGTGTTCGCCCTGGATCTGGTCAACATGTTCATCGCCACGGTGGCCTATCCTGCATTGGCAGCGGAGCTGCACGCCGATATCAGCACCCTGGCCTGGGTGGGCACCGCCTACATGCTGGGCCTGAGCGTGGTGATTCCGCTGGCGCCCTGGCTGGCCGCGCGCTGTGGTGAGCGTCGCCTGCTGCTGGTGGCGTTGCTGCTGTTCGCGGTTGCCGCTGCGCTGGCCGGCGCAGCACCGGGTATCGGCTGGCTGCTGGGCTGGCGCCTGCTGCAGGGCCTGGCCGGTGGCCTGCTGATTCCGGTGGCACAGGCGGCAGCGTACCGACAGTGCACGCCCGACCAGCGTGGTGCGCTGACCCGCCGCATCCTGCTGGTGGCGCTGCTGGTACCGGCACTGGCGCCCGCGCTCGGTGGGCTGCTGGTGCAGTGGTTGTCCTGGCGCGGTGTGCTCTGGGCCAGCCTGCCGCTGGCCGTGGTGGCGATTGGACTGGTGCTGGCGTGGATGCCGGCCGATGGCGCGCGTAGTGCGCCACGCCTGCAGGCCTATGCGCTGTCCACCGCGATGCTGGCGCTGGGCGCACTGCTGCTGGCGCTGACCTGGCTGGGTGAACCCGGCCATCGGGCCGCCGGCGCCGTACTGCTGTTGATCGCATTGCTGTTGGCGGCGGCCCACCTGCGGCATGCGCGGCAGCAGGCGCAGCCCCTGCTGCGCTGGTCGTTGCTGTCCCATCGCGGCCTGCGCCTGGCGATGCTGGTCTACCTGGCAGTACCCGGTGTGTTCATCGGCAGCCAGCTGGTCAGTACGCTGCAATTGCACCAGGCTGGTTACAGTGCCGCGCGCATCGGCGCGTTGATGCTGCCCTGGGCGCTGGCCTCGGCCATGGCGATCACGGCCAGCAAGCGCCTGCTGGCCCGCTTCGGCCCGGCCACGGTACTGCGTACGGGCATGCTTCTGCAGGCCGGCGGCCTGCTGTTGATGGCGCTGCTGCCGCAGCCGCACGTCGCCTTGGCCGGGCTGCTGTTCGCGCTGATGGGCGCCGGCGGCAGTCTGTGCAGCAGCACCGCACAGACGCTGGCCTTCCATGGGGTCGAGGGCGAGGCGCTGGGTGATGCCAGCGCACTCTGGAACCTCAATCGCCAGCTCAGCTTCTGCCTGGGCACCGCGGCCATCGCGCTGCTGCTGGCATTGGCCATGCAATGGCTGCCGGCCCATGCCACCGGCGTGGCGCTGGGTCTGGCTGCTGTACTGACCCTGCTGCCGATGGCGTTGCTGCGCCGGCCGCAGTTGCTCACTCTTTCGCAACCGGAGAACATTTGATGGATACCACCGCAGAACATGAAGTCCACCACTTGCACGACAAGCTGCAGGCTTGGTTCCGTGCCGACGTCGGCACCGACGTGCTGGATGATCTGATGGCGCATTTCTGCGCGGACTTCAGCATGGTCGGTATCGGTGGCCGCAGGCTGGATCGGAATGCCGTGCAGGCACTGTTCGCGGGTGGCCATGGCGCGCGGCCGGGGCTGCAGATTTCCATCGAAGCCGTGCAGGCGGTGGAAGCGCCGTCACCGCTGGCGGTGCTGCGCTATCGCGAAGGGCATTCGATCGATGGCGGCGTACCCGCATGGCGGGAATCGCTGGCGGTGCTGCGGCAGGAAGATGGCCGTTGGCGCTGGTTGGCGCTACACGAAGTGCCGGTGGCCTGATCGGCCGGCACGACCGGTTGCCGTCGGGCGCAGCAGCTGGTCGCACATGTGCCATCAGTCCTGCCTGCATCCACCGCAGAATGCAAAGCCCGCCCACACTTCACGGTACAAGGCAGGAGTAGGCTTGAGGCTTTCCTGCCGGGAGGGGTCTCCATGCGTGTACGTGCCGTTGCTGTAGCCATCGCCCTTTGCCTGTCCAGCACCGTGCTGGCCGCGGAAACCCCGCCGATGACCCCGGACATCAGCGGCAAGCCCTTCGTTGCCCCCGATGTCGGTCGTGACTACGACAAGCGCGTGGTGATGGTGCCGATGCGTGATGGCACCAGGCTGTATACGGTGATCGTGGTGCCCAAGGGCGCGCGCAATGCGCCGATCCTGCTGACCCGTACGCCTTACGACGCAGCCGGCCGCGCCAGCCGCAGTGATTCGCCGCGCATGCGCGACCTGCTGCCGCAGGGCGACGAGGTGTTTGTCGATGGCGGTTACATCCGCGTATTCCAGGACATCCGCGGCAAGTACGGCTCCGAAGGCGATTACGTGATGACCCGGCCGCTGCGCGGGCCGTTGAACAACACCAAGGTGGACCACTCCACCGACGCCTGGGACACCATCGACTGGCTGGTGAAGAACGTGCCGGAGAGCAATGGCAAGGTCGGCATGCTCGGCTCGTCGTACGAGGGCTTCACCGTGGTGATGGCGCTGACCGACCCGCACCCGGCGCTGAAGGTGGCTGCGCCGCAGAGCCCGATGGTGGATGGCTGGATGGGCGACGACTGGCTCAACTACGGCGCGTTCCGCCAGGTCAATTTCAACTACTTCGCGATGCAGACCGAGAAGCGCGGCAAGGGCACGCCGCTGCCCAGCCTCGGCTACGATGACTACAGCACCTTCCTGCGCATCGGTTCGGCCGGTGACTACGCGCGTTTCACCGGCGTGGACCAGCTGACCTGGTGGAAGAAACTGGTGGAGCACCCGGCCTATGACGGCTTCTGGCAGGGCCAGGCGCTGGACGCGGTGATGGCGAAGACGCCATTGAAGGTGCCGACCATGTGGCTGCAGGGTCTGTGGGACCAGGAGGACATGTGGGGTGCCAACCACGCCTACCAGGCAATGGAAGGGCGCGACAGCGGCAACAACCGCAACTACCTGGTGATGGGACCGTGGCGGCACAGCCAGGTGAACTACAGCGGTAGCGAGCTGGGCGCGCTGAAGTTCGATGGCGATACCGCGCTGCAGTTCCGCCGTGATGTGCTCAAGCCGTTCTTCGACCAGTACCTGGTGGACGGTGCGCCGAAGGCGGATACGCCGCCGGTGCTGATCTACAACACCGGCGAGAACCACTGGGATCGCCTGAAGGGCTGGCCACGCAGCTGCGACAAGGGCTGTGCTGCCAGCAGCAAGCCGCTGTACCTGCGTGCCGGCGGCAAGCTGGCGTTCCAGGCACCGGCGGCGGGCGAGGGCGACTTCGAGGAATACGTGTCCGACCCGGCCAAGCCGGTGCCGTTCGTGCCGCGTCCGGTGCGTTTCGGTGACCGCGACATGTGGACCACCTGGCTGGTCAAGGATCAGCGCTTCGTTGATGGCCGCCCGGACGTGCTGACCTTCATCACCGAACCGCTGACCGCGCCGCTGCGCATCGGCGGCGCGCCGGTGGTGCACCTGCAGGCCTCGACCAGCGGCACCGACAGCGACTGGGTGGTGAAGCTGATCGACGTGTATCCGGACCAGGAAGCGTCGACGCCGGAGATGGGCGGCTACGAGCTGCCGGTGTCGCTGGCGATCTTCCGTGGCCGCTATCGCGAAAGCTTCAGTGATCCGAAGCCGCTGGCGGCGAACCAGGTGCTGCCGTACCGCTTCGACCTGCCCAACGCCAACCACACCTTCCAGAAGGGGCATCGGGTGATGGTGCAGGTGCAGTCCAGCCTGTTCCCGTTGTACGACCGCAACCCGCAGACCTACGTGCCGAACATCTATCTGGCCAAACCGGGCGACTACCAGAAGGCCACGCAGCGGGTCTGGCACAGCGCGGCGCAGGCCAGTTACATCGATCTGCCGGTGTATTGAGTTTGATGAGGTACGCCGGGTGCGCGATACCCGGCGGCCGCGGTAGTGCCGGCCGCTGGCCGGCATCCGCGATGGAGTGAAAGCGTGTCGACCAAGGTCGACACCCACCAGGGCTGGGCCATGGCAGGTCGATTCAGGCGGCTGCGGTAGTGCCGGCCGCTGGCCTGCATCCGCGATGGTGCCAAAGCGTGTCGACCAAGGTCGACACCCACCAGGGCTGGGCCATGGCAGGTCGATTCAGGCGGCCGCGGTAGTGCCGGCCGCTGGCCGGCATCCGCGATGGTGCCAAAGCGTGTCGACCAAGGTCGACACCTACCAGCGCAGAAGCCGCTATCCGACCTTTGAGGGCCCGGTACGCCAGCGGCTGGGTACCAGGCCGAAACGCTTGCGGAACGCAGCCGCGAAGTTGCTGGGGTGACGGTAGCCACTGGCGGCCGCAGCCTGCTCGACAGTCCAGCCGTCCTCGCGCAGGCCCTGCTCGGCGTGGCGCATGCGTTGTTCGTGCAGGTAGTCGAACACCGAGCAGCCGTACTGCTGGGCGAAATGACGGCGCAGTGAACTTGGGCTCATGCAGGCCAGCTGGGCCAGTTCGATCAGACTATGCGCGTGGCTGGGATCGTCATGCAGGTAGGCACGCACGCGCTCCAGGCGCTCGCGCTGGCCAGCCCGCAGCGTACGCACATGGTCGGTCTGCAGATCTTCGGCTTGCAGGCCGACGGCCAGCAGCTGCAGTGCGACGCCTTCGCGCCACAACGCGTCGATGCCGTCCTGCCAGGGGCTGTCGAACAGCTGGCCCAGCACCGGCAGCAGGGTGTGCGGAATCGCCCAGTGGCGGCATTCCAGGTGGGTATTGAGCGCTGTTTCCAGCTGCGGCAGCTGGAACAGATCCGGATCGATCTGGCCCGGCACCATCACGCTGACGCCGCGCATGCGCGTTTCGCCGGGATGTGAGCCGGTCATCTCGACCTGTTCCCGGTGGTGCGCGGTCATGGCGGTGCCGGCGCGCAGGGTGAAGCCGCCGCGTCGCGGAATGCGGACGTCGACCTGCCCCTGCAGCATCACCCGGATGGCCAACCCGGGGCTCTGCTGGGCAGTGGCCACATACGGGAAACGATTATGGACGTCGGACGCGATCAGGCTCATGCCGCCACGCAGGAACTGTTCATTGACCTCGCCGTGGCCGGCCCACTGATCGTCGCGCAGGTGTTCCGGATCGGCGCGGTAATCAAAGCCATGGCGATGGCCGAAGCGGCGGTAATCGGCGAAAGTGAAATATCGGGACATTGCTCGGCACGTGCGCAGGAGGTGGACGCTGGCAGTACCTCGCCCATGCGCTCTGCATTGCAGATGCAGTTCCGGTCGTGGCCTGTGCAGACCCGCTGCGATGCGGTGGCGACGGCACGCTGGATGGCTGGGGAAACGCCAGATTGGAATGAGTGTGTCGAAGAAACTGGAAACGTTTCCCATTGTCGCCTTGATTCACCCGCATTTGATTTCGAGATGGTCAAAACGATTGGTCAATATGGCCAAGTTGAATCTTCCGTGGAACATACGGCGGCGTTCTGCATGCATATCCGTACGCAATTCCATACATCAACTGGAGTTGAGGTTCCATGGGTGGAACGATCGCCTGCGGACACGTTGTCGCCCGTGTCATCACGGATGAAGGCGTAGCGTGAGGCGTTGGCGGCGGCAGGCCGCATCGATACCCCCACAGATGGAGAATGCAGATGATCGATTACCAGCTCACCGGCAAGACCGCGATCGTGACCGGCGGCGTATCCGGCATCGGCCTGGCGGTCGCGCAGACCCTCGCCGCATCCGGTGCGCGTATTTCGGTCTGGGACCTGAAGCAGGGCGTGGTGGATGCCACGGTGGCACAGCTGCAGGACAGCGGCGTGCAGGCCATCGGCGTCGCGCTGGACGTGACCGATGATGCCGCCGTCGAAGCGGCAGTGCAGCGCACGGTGAAGGAACTGGGCGGCGTGCATATCGCAGTCAACAACGCCGGCATCAGTGGGCCGGCGGCCAGCAGTGGTGATTATCCGGTGGACGGATGGCAGCGGGTGATCGACGTCAACCTGACCAGCGTATTCCTGTGCCAGCGTGCGCAGATCCAGGCGATGCGTGCGGCGGGTTCCGGTGGCAGCATCATCAACATGGCGTCGATCCTGGGTCAGGTGGGGTATGCCGGTTCCACCGCGTATGTAGCGGCCAAGCACGGCGTGGTCGGCCTGACCCAGACCGCAGCCTGGGAACATGCCGCAGATGGCATCCGTGTCAATGCGGTCGGCCCGGGTTTCATCAACACGCCGCTGCTGGAGAAGATGGATCCGAAGGTGCGTGCGACGCTGGAAGCGCGGCATGCGCTGAAGCGGCTGGGCACGGCCGAGGAAGTAGCGGCACTGGTGGCCTGGTTGGCCAGCGACGACGCCTCGTTCGCGACCGGTACCTATTACGCCATTGATGGTGGCTACCTGGCGCAGTGATGCGTTGATCACAGATGGCGCAGGCGTTGGACACGGCCCGGCGCTGTCGGGTGAACGGGCTGTAGTGTGGCCTTCAGCTCTGTGCCACGGGTGCCACGCGACGCTCCGGGAAACTCCCGGAGCCTGCCCATGCAACTCATCCAGGATGTCTCGATCCTGCTGCGCGTGGCCGCAGCAATGCTGCTCGGCGGCGTGCTCGGCGTCGAGCGCGAGATGAGCAATCGGCATCGCCGTGGGCATCGGCAAGTACGTGGTTGCCATCGGGGTGAGCGTGCCGTGCGTGCTGGTGCTGGCGGTGATGCGGCGGCTGGAGAAGAAGATCTGACGCGGAGTGGGGTCGGAGCCCCTGCGGGGATCCGACCCCAAGGGCCCAGGCAGGGTCAGATCCCCGCAGGGGCTCTGACCCTTACCTCGCGAAATGGTAGGACCAATATGACGTCTAGCCCTATGGTCTAATAGGCGCTTCGCCGGAGTGGCGGTTAAATCCGCTGCACGTGGTCTGATCGATATCATTATTGGTACTACCAATAATCGGCGGCCGCGGCGACCCACCGCGTGCGGTGGAGCACATCCCGCCCCCAGTCGAGAGCCTTCATGCAGCCCTGGCAACACCTGTACGACCCCGCCGGCAACCTGTGGTTGTCGAGCCTGATCGCGCTGCTGCCGATCGCGTTCTTCTTCATCGCTCTGGCCGTGCTGCGGATGAAGGGCTGGCTGGCCGGCACGATCACCGTGGCCATCGCACTCGGCGTGGCCCTGCTGTTCTACCGCATGCCGCTGACCCAGGCGCTGGGCGCGGCCGGTTTCGGCTTCGTCTACGGCCTGTGGCCGATCGCCTGGATCATCATCGGCGCGGTGTTTCTCTACAAGGTTTCGGTCAAGACCGGGCAGTTCGACATCATCCGCGCCTCGATCCTGTCGGTCACCGAGGACCAGCGCCTGCAGATGCTGATGGTTGGCTTCGCCTTCGGTGCCTTCCTAGAAGGCGCGGCCGGCTTCGGTGCGCCGGTGGCGATCACCGCGGCACTGCTGGTCGGGCTGGGCTTCAAGCCGCTGTATGCCGCCGGCCTGTGCCTGATCGTCAACACCGCGCCGGTGGCGTTCGGGGCGATGGGCATTCCGATCATCGTGGCTGGGCAGGTCACCGGCCTGGATGCATTCGAGATCGGCCAGATGGCGGGCCGCCAGCTGCCGTTCCTGACCCTCATCGTGCTGTTCTGGATCATGGCGATCATGGATGGCTGGCGTGGCATCAAGGAAACCTGGCCGGCGGTGCTGGTGGCCGGTGGCTCGTTTGCCATCGCGCAGTACCTGACCTCCAACTTCATTGGCCCGGAACTGCCGGACATCACCGCCTCACTGGCATCGCTGGTCTGCCTGACCCTGTTCCTGCGCCGCTGGAAGCCGGTGCGGATCTTCCGCTTCGACACCGAAACCAGCGCCGAGGCCGCTGCACAGGCACTGGAAGCGCCACGCTACAGCGTCGGCCAGATCGCCAAGGCGTGGTCGCCGTTCCTGATCCTCACCGCGATGGTCACGCTGTGGAGCATCAAACCGTTCAAGTCGCTGTTCGCGGCGGGCGGCCCCCTGGAAAGCTGGGTGCTGAAGATCCCGGTGCCGGGCCTGGACCAGATGGTGCAGAAGATGCCGCCGATCGTGGATGCACCGCTCAGCTACGAGGCGATCTACAAGTTCGACTGGTTCTCGGCCACCGGTACCTCGATCATCCTTGCCGCGGTGATCGCCATCATCGCGCTGCGCATGCCGGCCCGTTCGGCGCTGCAGACCTTCGGTGAGACCGTGCGTGAGCTGCGCATGCCGATCTACTCGATCGGCATGGTGCTGGCCTTCGCCTTCATCGCCAACTATTCGGGTCTGTCGGCAACGCTGGCACTGGCATTGGCGCATACCGGCGACGCATTCCCGTTCTTCTCGCCGTTCCTGGGCTGGCTGGGCGTGTTCCTGACCGGCTCGGATACTTCGTCCAACGCGCTGTTCTCGGCGCTGCAGGCCACCACGGCGCAGCAGATCGGCGTGTCCGACGTGCTGCTGGTGGCGGCCAACACCACTGGCGGCGTGACCGGCAAGATGATCTCGCCGCAGTCGATCGCCATTGCCTGCGCGGCGGTCGGCCTGGCCGGCAAGGAATCGGACCTGTTCCGTTTCACGGTCAAGCACAGCCTGATCTTCACCACGATGGTCGGCCTGATCACCCTGGCCCAGGCCTACTGGCTGACCTGGATGATTCCCTGAGCCATGCACGGCAGGCCGACCACCCGCTGCGCGCTTCGGGCCACAATGGTGCCATGAGCACGCAACGTATTTCGGACAAGGTGGCCGCGCAGCTGCGCGGCCTGGTGCAGGAACAGCGGCTGCAGCCGGGTGACCGTCTGCCGGCCGAACGCACCCTGGCGGTGCAGCTGGGGGTCTCGCGAACGTCGTTGCGCGAGGCCATCGCGCAGTTGGCCAGCCAGGGCTTGCTGACCGCACGGGTCGGTGGCGGCACCTACGTGGCCGAACCCGCGGCGCGCGCGCGGCAGGCGCTGGATGAACCGCTGGCGCCGTACCTGCCGTTGTTCCAGGGCGATCCGGAATACCGCTTCGACGTGCTGGAGATCCGCCACGCGCTGGAAGGTGCCACCGCCTGGCATGCGGCGCTGCGTGCCACCGACGAGGATCGCACACGCATCGCCCAGGCCTTCCAGACCATGATGGACGCGCACGGCAAGGACGACCCCACCGGCGAGGCGGAGGCCGACGCAGCCTTCCACCTGTCCATCGCCGAGGCCTCGCACAACCTGGTGCTGCTGCAGGTGATGCGCGGCCTGTTCGAGCTGCTGCAGACCAACATCTCGCAGAGCCGCGAAAAGCTCTACACCTCGGCGAGGACCTTCTCGCCGTTGTCCGACCAGCACCGCGAGATGATGGACGCGGTGCTGGCCGGCGACCCCGAACGCGCGCGCGCCGCCGCGCATGCCCACCTCGAGTTCGTGCACACCACGCTGCGCACCCTCGATGACAACGAAGCCCGGCGTGCGCGGGCCTCGCGTCTACCTTCCCCACACGGTTGACCCCATGATCATCTCCGCCTCCACCGATTACCGTGCCGCAGCGCAACGCCGGCTGCCGCCGTTCCTGTTCCACTACATCGATGGCGGCGCGTATGCCGAGCACACGCTGAAGCGCAACGTTTCCGACCTGTCCGACATCGCGCTGCGCCAGCGCATCCTGCGCAACATGTCCGACCTGAGCCTGGAAACCGAACTGTTCGGCGAAACGCTGGCGATGCCGGTGGCACTGGCGCCGGTCGGCCTGACCGGCATGTATGCCCGACGTGGTGAGGTACAGGCGGCGCGCGCGGCCGACAGCCGCGGTATCCCGTTCACCCTGTCCACCGTATCGGTGTGCCCGATCGAGGAAGTGGCACCGGCCATCCAGCGGCCGATGTGGTTCCAGCTGTACGTGCTGCGCGACCGTGGCTTCATGCGCAACGCGCTGGAGCGGGCGCAGGCCGCGGGGGTGACCACGCTGGTGTTCACCGTGGACATGCCGGTGCCGGGTGCGCGCTACCGCGATGCCCACTCCGGCATGAGTGGACCGAATGCCTCGCTGCGCCGCATCGGCCAGGCCATCACCCATCCGCACTGGGCGTGGGACGTGGGCCTGTTCGGCCGCCCGCACGACCTTGGCAATATCTCCACCTATCGTGGCAATCCGACCGGGCTGGAGGATTACATCGGCTGGCTGGGCAGCAACTTCGATCCCTCCATTTCGTGGAAGGACCTGGAATGGATCCGCGAGTTCTGGAAGGGCCCGATGGTGATCAAGGGCATCCTCGACCCGGATGACGCACGTGATGCGGTCAAGTTCGGCGCCGATGGCATCGTGGTTTCCAACCACGGTGGCCGCCAGCTCGACGGCGTGCTGTCCACCGCGCGTGCATTGCCGGCGATTGCCGATGCGGTGCAGGGCGACCTGAAGATCCTCGCCGATTCCGGCATCCGCACTGGCCTGGACGTGGTGCGCATGCTGGCGCTGGGGGCCGATACCGTGCTGCTGGGCCGTGCCTTCGTCTATGCGCTGGCCGCGCAGGGTGAGGCCGGGGTGGCCAACCTGCTGGACCTGATCGCCAAGGAAATGCGCGTGGCGATGACACTGACCGGCGCGCGCCGCATTGCCGACATCGGCCGCGATTCGCTGGTCAGCCTGCCGTGAGTGGCCACGATGCCGTGCTGGCGCAGTTGCGCGATGCGGTCGGCAACCGCCATGTACTGACCGGCGACAAGGCGACGCGCCGCTTCCGCCGTGGCTATCGCTTCGGCGACGGCCCGGTGCTGGCGGTGGTGCGCCCGGGTACGCTGCTGGAGCTGTGGCGCGTGCTGCAGGCGGCGGTGCAGGGCGGGGCGGCGATCATCCTGCAGGCGGCCAACACCGGCCTGACCGGTGGCTCGACCCCGGATGGGAACGACTATGGGCGTCCGATCGTGCTGGTCAGCACGCTGCGCCTGACCGGCATCCAGCTGTTGAACGAAGGCCGGCAGGTGCTGTGCCTTCCCGGTGCAACGCTGGACCGCCTGGAGCAGACGCTGGCGCCACTGGGCCGCGAACCGCATTCGGTGATCGGCTCGTCCTGCATCGGCGCCTCGGTGCTGGGCGGCATCTGCAACAACTCCGGCGGCGCGCTGGTGCGTCGCGGCCCGGCCTACACCGAGCTGGCACTGTATGCACAGGTCGATGCGCAGGGCCAGCTGCAGCTGGTCAACCATCTGGGCATCGCGCTGGGCGATACGCCCGAGCAGATCCTGCAGCGCCTGCAGGCGGGTGACTACCGTGCTGCCGACGTTGGGGACGGCGATGGTCGCGCCGCCTCCGATCCACGCTACGCCGACGAGGTGCGCCGGGTCGATGCCGATACGCCGGCACGCTTCAATGCCGACCCCAGCCGTCACTTCGAGGCAGCGGGGTCTGCCGGCAAGCTGGCGGTGTTCGCGGTGCGCCTGGACACCTTCGAGAAGGAGGCGGCCGAAGTCTTCTACATCGGCAGCAACCGCACCGACAGCCTGACCGCGATCCGGCGCCAACTGCTGACCGGCTTCGAACGCCTGCCGATTGCCGGCGAGTACATCCACCGCGATGCCTATGACATCGGCGAACGCTACGGCAAGGACAGTTTCCTGTTGATCGACCGCCTCGGCACTTCACGTGTGCCGGCGGCGTTCGCATTGAAGAGCCGCGTCGATGGCTGGTTCGAACGGCTGGGCCTGCGCGGGGTGACCGACCGGGTGATGCAGGTGCTGACCGGTCTGCTGCCCTCGCACCTGCCCAAGCGTATGGGCGAGTTCCGCCAGCGCTACGAGCATCATCTGCTGCTGAAGGTCTCCGCGCAGGACGCAGCAGACACCGAGGCGTGGCTGCGCGGCTTCTTTGCCGAGCATGAGGGCGGCTACTTCCACTGCACGGCCGATGAGGGGCGCAAGGCCTTCCTGCATCGCTTCGCCGTGGCCGGTGCCGCGGTGCGCTACCGCGAAGTGCATCGCGACCAGGTGCAGGACATCGTGGCGCTGGATATTGCCCTGCGTCGCGATGACGCCGACTGGTTCGAGCAGTTGCCGGCCGATATCGATGGCCGCCTGCTGCACAAGCTGTATTACGGGCACTTCCTGTGCCACGTGTTCCACCAGGACTACATCGCGCGCAAGGGCGAAGACCCGATGGCGATCGAGCACGCGATGTGGGCACTGCTGGACCAGCGCGGCGCCGAGTATCCGGCCGAGCACAACGTCGGCCACCTGTACCCGGCCAAGCCGGCACTGGCCGGGTTCTACAAGCAGCTGGACCCGAGCAATACGTTCAATCCGGGCATCGGCCAGACGTCGAAGGCGAAAGGGTGGGGTGGCTGCGACTGCAATGGGCATTGACGGATACAACGTGTCCTTACTGTAGAGCCGAGCCTATGCTCGGCTGCTCTTCCCGACAGAAAGCAGTCGAGCATGGCTCGACTCTGCAAAGGCGAAGTCGGGCATGGCTCGACTCTGCCCGGGCAACGGTTACCATCGGAATCCCAACCGCAGGAGCCGCCCATGCCCCCCATCGTTGCCCGCACGACCGTGTGTGCTGCATTGCTGGCCACCCCGGCGCTGGTGTTGGCGCAGGGCTCGATCCTGCCGCAGCAGCGTGACGCTGCCGGCAATGTGATGGAGTCGCTGGGGCAGGTGCTGGTCGCCGATGAGACGGGACCAGCGGGGCTCTATGACTGCACCCTCGATCGTGCCTGGTGCGTGCGCGTGCAGCCGGTCACCGAAGATGGTGATCGGCCGACCGTGCTGGAAGTACTTGAGAAGGTGCCGGGCCAGCGCACGCCACACACCTATCACGTCAGCATCGACGTGCCGCAGGAAAGCGATCTGAAGCTGTGGCCGTGGATCGTGCGGCTGGCCCCAGGTGTTGGCAGCGACGAGCCTGTGACCGACCCGCAGCAGCGGGCCCGCCAGAATGTACTGGTGGGAGGCATCGTCTCGTTCAGCAGCATGTATTCCGGCGGCGGTGCCGATGCGTCCACGCTGCAGCTGGCACGCGTGCGCCACCTGCAGGACGACATCCAGGTGGACGACGACGTGCTGACCCTGCCGTGGCTGGGCAGTGCGATGATCCGCGCCTGCTTCAGCGAGCAGGACATCAAGCAGCGTGCCGGTGCCTGCCACGATGAGTATGGGTTCTCGGCAAGGCTGGGGCTGGAGACGGCGGCCGAGGGCATGCCGGTACTGCGCTACCAGACCGTGGCCACGCGGTTTCCGGCCGGTGTCTCGCGCTTCGAGGATTCGCTGGCCAAAGGGCCGCTGAAGAAGAAGGACCTGCGCACCGAGCAGGACCCAGCGTGCAGCTACACGCGGCTGTTCCGCTTTAGCGATGGGGTATTCCACCCCGACCAGGCGCTGCCGGATTGTGCGGGGTATACCGAACCCTGAGCCTTGTAGAGTCGAGCCATGCTCGACTGCTCTTCGGATGGGCCGCGCGAAAAGCCAGTCGAGCATGGCTCGACTCTACAAAAGCCCGCTGCCGCGCTTATTCGCAGCGGGTCGCGGTGATGATGTTGTCCTTGTCCACGTACACGCGCAGGCGGTCCTGGCGGATGTCCTTGGTGGTGATGGTGCTGGGGCCGATCGGGTTGACCAGGCCGGCACCGCTTTCGCTGGACAGTCGGCGGATGTTGGGTTCATTGGCTGGCTGGCCGATCGCCCAACCCAGCTGACTGGCATCGCAGCGGCCCGTGCCCTTCACTTCCGGGCCTGGCGTGCTGACACAGGCGGCCAGCAACAGGGGCGAGGCGAGGGCGGCCAGGGCAAGGCGGGTGGGACGGTAACGGTTCATGGGTGCAACTCCTGAGGGCATGATGGCGCCACCATAGCACCGCGCCCGTGGCGACGGCATGCGCTGGATCAAGCCGTGTCGTTCAGCGTGTGCAGGCATTGTCGGGATCGAAGTGTTCCGGACCGCGGTAGCGGGCGGCAGCCCGCTCGAAGTGCAGTGCAATCGTTTCCCGGCCGCCCGGACAGTCACGCGATGCCTCCAGCGCCGGCCACGCCGGATGCGGTGCCGGAGGTGCGGCCAGCGTGGTGAACCGTCCCTCCAGCAGGCGCGCATAGGTTCCGTCCGGGCACTGCGCCAGCACCAGTTTATGGGTGACGTCGATGTCACCGTAGCTGCTGCCGAAGTGGGTGAGGATCGCGTCGGCGCGACCATCGTTGTTGAGGTCGGGCGTAGCGTCGAGCGTGGTCTGCCCGCTGCCGTACGCGCAGCCGTCGCCGACGCCAGGTGCGCAGGCGCTTACATGCCTGCCGTCCGCGAACCGCAGCTCGATACGTTCCTCGATGTCGGCCGCGCAGGCACGTTGCAGTGGACTGGGCGGCGGCGTGCGCGCGATGACAGCGTTTGCGGCAGCCGAAAGCACCAGCAGGAGCACGGGCGGATGCAGGCGCTGGCACCATGGCGCGGTCATGGCGAACTCCCGCGCTTGATCGCTTCCCATACGCTGTCGATGTGCGCACGCAACGGCGCCGCAGCTGATGCCAGCGCAGGATCGTTCTGACGCTCGCCGCCGAAAGGTTCATCGCCTTCCACGTGTACCAGCGATTCGCCACGCACTTCGTAGTACTGCTCGCCCTGGCGAAGCCCGATGCGCAGCTGCTGCGGGTCAATGCCACCGCCACAGACGCTGTGGCTGGCCAGCGTCAACTCGGCTCGGCCGTCGTTGTCCAGGTCGGTGGCTGTCACCTGATCAAGGAAATAGCCTGCCTCCAGATCCAGGCCTTCGCATTGAACCGGATCTTCGACGCTCCAGCGCGAAACCCAAGGACTCGCCTCATCGGTGCGCCGGAACAGCTCTGCACGCAGCGTGATCTGATCCAGCGGTTCTGCGTCGCCCTGCGCCGGCAATGCCTGTGCGCTGCGCGAAAGCAGCAGCAGGCCCGGGCCGTCTACGTCCTTGAAAGCCAGTTGCTTCAGCAGTGTGCCAGGGTAGAGCTCTTTCAGTTCCGCTTCGGGCAGCGATGGCGTGGTCATGAATGCCGATGGCACGTGATGCGAACCACAGCCGGCCGCAGTCAGTATGAATACGAACAGCAGCGTGAAACGAGAGGAACCTGTCGGCGAAACCGCGGGTTCAACGCGCATCATCACGTCCCGGGCCAAACTCGATCTCATACGGGGTGCTGTCATAACGACGATCATCGACGCCGAAGTAGGTGCTGACATGGATGAATCGGGCATCCCTGCGGCTTGCGGTACAGAGATTGATACCACGGCTGCAGTCGATGCGCAGCCGATCATTGCTCAGCTGCGCGATGTCCCCGACACGTGTATTGCTGTCCACGTTCACGCCACTGACCGCGACAGTGCCCGTGTAGTCCTTACCCGGACGAACGCCTTCACCGGGCGCAATGTAGGCCAGCGCGTCCTCAGGCAGGCCCTTCAGGGTGACGGCGACGGTGCGGACCGTCAGATCCTTTGGGTAGTTCGTATAGACACGGATGCCCAGGTCGTCCCAGACAACGATGTCCGAGGCATCCGAAAGCGCGTTGCGGTGCGTGGGGCCAAGTACCTTTTCCCAGGCGGCAAGATCCTGCTTGAACGTCAGGCGATGTCCTTTGTACTCGACGTAGTCTTCGTTGAACGCCAGGTCCGCCGCAGCACTGGTTCCACCACGCGCAGGGTCTGCCGTCCGTGCATCGCTGCACGCGCCAAGAACGAGAACAAGGAGTGAGGCGAGCAGATGTCTTCTGATCATTTCTTTGGCTTCACCTGGTTCTTCTCCCCAAGCAGATCGCCGTAGCAGGTCCGCCTGTCGAAGGGATCCTCGTGCCACTGACGACTGCGCACGATGGTCTTGATCGTACTTGATGAATTTCAATGAGCCGGGTTGCTTCCAGGGCCGAATTCGATGACATAGGGGGTGCTGTCGTACCGTCGGTCATCCACTCCGAAATACATCTTCATCTGGATGAACTTTTCATCGTTCCTGCTTGCGCCACAGATGCTTATGCCGCGACTGCAGTCAATGCGTAGCTGTCCTCCGCTCAGGTGTGCGATGTCGCCTACGCGAGTGCCCTTGTTTACGCGGACACCGTTGACCAGAACGGAGTAGGCATAGTCCTGGCGAGGTCGAACGCCTTCGCCTGGTGGGATGTAGGACAGCGAATCCTCGGGTTCTCCGCGAAGGGTGACTGATGCTGTGACCACACGTTGATTCCTGGGATGGTTGGTGTAGACACGGATGCCCAGATCGTCCCAGACCACAATGCCAGGGTCATCGGGAAACGCGGTGCGATGGTTGGGGCCAAGCACGTTGATCCAGTCGGACAGGTCCTGAGTGAAATCCAGGCGCTGTCCGTTGTACTTGACGTAGTCATCCTGGAAAGCCAAAGGGGCTGCATTGCTTTCGCCTGAGCCCGGGGCATGCTTGGCATCGCAGGCAGCAAATGCAAGCACAGAAAACGAAATCAGGAGGATTCTCGATGGCACCGCAGCGTACATCAGTTGGTCTCGCGGCTGACTTCGAGGGTGTACGGGAGGTGATCGTATCGCCTTTCGTCAGCCCTGAAGTAGATGGAGCAGCCACGAGTAGTGCCATCAACCCGATTTCTGATGCATGTGCCGATGCCCTCGCTGCAGTGAATCTCAAACATCGTGCATCGGGCGGCCGGGATGTCGCAGATCTTCATGTCGCCGTTGAATTGCCCGCTGTCGATGATGAGGCCGAGTGGTCACTGCTTGTGAAGGTGGTTCCGTGCCTCCTCAATCTGGAGCGTCGTCTTTCTCGATGTTGAGTTTGTATATGTAGCTGCTGTAGCGCTTATCGTCCACGGAGAAATAGAAGGAGTAATCCAGCTTCGCCTGATCTGTCCTGTTCGCGCTACAGAGGGCAATTCCCTGGCTGCAGTGTACTTCCAGTAAACCTCCGCTCAGTCGGGGTATGTCATCAACCTGCGTCGTATTGTTCACAGGAGTGCCCGAGAACGATACCGCACCCGAAAAAGTCTTGCGTGGCTGAATTCCTTCTCCTGGAGGTTCATAGCCGCCAGATGACCTGGGAGGGACACGGAGGACGAATGAGACTGAGTTGACGCGATGTTCTTTCGTTGGGCCCGTGTAGGCAGCGATCCCCAGTTCATCCCAGATCATCATGATCGGTAACTCAGGATCGGCGAAGCGATAGTCGCTACCAAGGACGGCAATCCATGCCTTGACGGGGGCGCCAAGTTCAACGCGCTGTGAGCCGATGAGGATCGAGCCATTCTCGAAAATGGCCGCTGGCTTCTGCTTCGGCTGCTCATCCTGAGGTGCGGCGCTGCATGCGGCAAAGAGCGATGAAAGCGCTATCGCCAGAAAACGTCGTGAGTTGGTCGCGAAGAGAGCCGTCGCCGTACGCTTGGGCTCAGCGGGTGCCATCACGTCCTGGACCAAACTCGATCTCATAAGGGATGCTGTCATATCGACGATCGTCGACGCCGAAGTACGTGCTGACATCCTTGAACCGGTCATCCTTGCGGCTTGCCGTGCAGAGATCGATGCCGCGGCTGCAGTCGATGCGCAGCCGATCATTGCTCAGACGCGCGATGTCCCCGACCCGGGTATTCTTGTCCACTTTCACCGCACTGACCGAGACAGCTCCCTTGTAGTCGGCGCGGGGACGAACGCCTTCCCCCGGTGCGATGTAGGCCAGCGAGTCCTCCGGCAGGCCCTTCAGGGTGACGGCGACGGTGCGGACCGTCAGGTCCTTGGGGTAGTTCGTATAGACGCGGATGCCCAGATCGTCCCAGACAACGATGTCCGATGCCTCCGAAAGCGCGTTGCGGTGCGTGGGTCCAAGTACCTTTTCCCATGCGGCAAGGTCCTGTTTGAAGGTCAGGCGTTTCCCTTTGTACTCGACGTAGTCTTCGTTGAGCGCGAGATGCGGCGCTGCATTGGCCTCGCCACGCGCGGGAGCTGCCGTCTGGGCATCGCTGCACGCGCCGAAGCCAAGGACGAGAAGCGAGGCAAGAAAGAGATTCCTGATCATTTCTTTGGCTTCACCTGATTCTTTTCACCAAACAGATCTTCGTAGAACTTGGTGATGTAGTCCCAACTCTTGGATCCATAGCGACCCACCCGGCGAATTTCCTCCAGAGCGTGCTTGCCGTGTTCCTCATGCAAGTGCTCAAGCTCGGTCGCTGACGCAGCACGCCGGATGTCGGCAGGGTGCTTTTTCGCCCAGGCGCCCACCAGTCCATCCTGCCAGGAGGTGTCTTGCGGGTGCACCAGGTAGGACTTCGCGATCGTGGCCGGACTGGTCGTGGGCATTCCTCGCCAGTGCTTGTACATGGCAGCTCCCACTTGTTGCACCGCGCTGCTGGCCAGGGTGGCAGCGAGCGTATGCAAGGGGTGCACATCGTGATCCTTGGCGAGCTGGGAGTGGCTGGGGTCCGTAGATCCATTCTTGTTCGGATCAGAGTCGAACATGGTCTGGGCATCGTCAACGCTGTTGCCCACCAGCAACAGCAGTTGCTGGTACACGAAGTTGTATGAGTTCAGCACAAGGCGCATCGGGGCGCTGGCAATCCAGCCAGCACGTTCAAGATACTCATGGCCTGGAATGCTTGCGATGCGATCACGAAGTTTGAGGAACTTCTCGAAGGCTTCGTAGTATCTCTTGTCACTGTGTTCCGACAGCAGTATCAGCATGATCTTCTCGCCGTCCGAGCGATCACCGGGCTTGCTGGCTTTGAATTCCCAGCTTTCAATGCCAAAGACCTTGTGTGCGATGGGTTCGGCCAGGCTGGCGATCACATCGGTGGAGCCGAACATGCCGGTGACGACTGGGTACGAATGCTTGCAGGTTGCCGCTGCAGTCCAGGGCAGCACCTTGCCATGCCCGAGCTTTCGAAGGCTCAGTTCGCAGAAATTGGAATGGGCGAAGTAATCCTCAAGCACATGAAGTGCCGAACCGAAGTGACGCATGCCATCAGGTGTCATTCCTAATGACATGGCCTTGCGAAGCTCGGCCTCCATGAATTCGCTGGAACGGATGATGTAGCGCTTCATCGATCGGTCTGGGTCGATCTTGAGCAGATCGCTGCCAGGCGTAACCCATGGCTCGAAGTCCGGATCGATGGTTCTGGGGTCCGGAGGCGACGGCTTGATGTTCTTGGGATTGTCGATGTGTTCGCTGGGACGATACACGCCCAATCGTTCAGTGGTTACGCCGTAGTTACGATAGTTTCCTCGACGCAGTTCGTAGAACTCGCTGCCAGCCAGGACGTCGACAACCTTTGTCAATGCAGATCGGGAGATGTGCTTTCCAAGATCCTTTGGGAGATTCGGTGGACGCACGATCTTCGGATCCAGCAGCTGCGAGTAGTCGCGCAGCCAGTTGCCGAAATAGATCGCGTTCATTTCAGCGCGGCTGAAGCCGACCTTGCCCAGCACCGCCTCAATCGATCGATGTCCAAACGACTCGTTGGGTCGCTTGTCATGGTTCTGGCCATCACCCGCACTGAACCCCTCGTAGCGCCCATCCTCGCTCTTGTTGGTTTCCTGGGCCACGGGCCCCTGTTGCTTCAGTGCAGCCTGTACTTCCGCATAGTTCACCTTCAACGCACCGTTGAACTCGGGCGAGGTGTACTGCGCATACTCGGTTTCGTGCGTGCCTTCCAGGTCGAAGAACGCCAGGCGATAGGCGAGTGCAGTACCTTCTTCCTTGCCGCTGTCCGCAGCGAGGGTCGGCTTGCCGTTCGCATCCTTCTCCGCCAGATCATTACGCAGCACGTTGTCGACGTGGTGCCCGAACTCATGCAGCAGCACCGCCAGCAGTTCGCGTGACGCCTCGATGGTCGTCGCCGCGCGGTCTGCCGCCATGCTGTTCACGCGGATGATGCGCTTGCTGTTGTCGTAGTCGGCCGGGTAGGGCGCGCCGGCCATCACCTTGTGTTCGGGTGCCTGCAGGCTGCCATTCTTCAGCGCGTCCTGCAGCTTCATGTAGGTCCGCGCCGGAACATCGAAGCCGAAGGTCGGCGCCATCATCATGACGAACTCGACCGGTGTGGACTGCTCGGCGATGCTGCGCAGCTGGTCGTAGGCGAACGTGCTTTCGAAGGTACGGCCCGGATCAGGCTTGATCGTGAAAGCGGGCAGCGGCGGCAGGCTGGCCGGGGTGCTGCCTCCCCCCATGAACGGATGCTCACCCGCCTTGACCTTGAACTCGCCGGGGCAGCTGAAGGTGATGTTCCCGCCGTCCAGCGTGATCGCACTGCTGCCGGCCTGCAGCACCACCTTGGTCTGCGCCAGCACGTCGATGCGGTCGTCGGTGGCGGTGATGGTCAACGCCTGATCGCTCAGCAGTTCCAGCTCGCCGTCGTGGGCCTGCAGGCTGACCGGGCCCTGCGCGGCGATCACCCGCAGCGGACCGCTCTGCGCGAACAGCGAGACGTGCTCGCCGGACACCGTGGCGATGGTCTCGCCGGCGCTGACGTGCAGGTCCTGCTGGACGGTCATCTGCAGGTTCTGCCCGGCATAGGCCACGGCGCTGGCCGGGGTGGTCCAGGCCACATGGTGCGGGGCTTCGGCCAGCAGCAGCGGTTTGCCCAGCCGTTCCACCGGCTGCTCGCCGGGGCTGCGGCCATCGCTGCCGGGCTTCATCGCATTCTGCCCGTTCACGTCGCCGGTATAGCGGCCCTGCGCCTTCGGGTCGATCTGCTCGCGCAGCTGCTTGGTGCGCTCGAACTCCGCCAACCCCGGCACCTGCTGCTGCGCCAGGGTCTGCTGCATCTGTTCCAGGCTGCGCTCGGCGCCCTTCAGCTGGGCCACCACGCTGGCGTTGTCCATCACCGTGGATGCCGCGCGCTCCTGCAGGCTGGCCGACAGCAGCAGGCCTTCGCCGGCATGCACGTTGCCCCAGCCCTGGGTGGCCAGTTCAAAGCCCTCGCCACGCAGCGCGCCACGGGCGGTGTCCTGGTGCGCGATCAGGTAGCCCAGCTCCAGCCGGCTGTCGGCCAGCGAGCTGTGCAGGCGCGTGCGCAGCTGCCCGGGCGTGTCGTCGATCACCCATTGCTGGGTACCGCTACCGTCATGGGCCTGGGTGTGCAGGCCGCTGAGTACGCCGGGGTGGCGTGCGTTCTCGTCGATGCCGCCGCCGAAGGGCGGAGCGACTTCGCCGTTGTAGAGCTGGCCGGTGATGCGCGGCTGGTCGATGTCGCCGTGCAGGAATTCCACCAGTACTTCGCTGCCCACGCGGGGCAGGAAGGCCGTGCCCCAGTTGGGGCCGGCCACCCACTCGGCGACCGGCACCCAGCTGCCACTGGTGTGGTCGCCGGGAGCGTGTCCGGGCTGGGCGCTGCCGGTGTCGGTCAGGCCGCCGGGATTGGGCCTGCTGCCGCGCTGCCAGCCGAACTGGATGCGTACCTGGTGCTCGCGGTTGGGAGTCACGGCGGTGTTGGCAATGCCCACCACGCGTGCAGTCTGCGGGCCATGCAGGGTCGGCCGGTCCTGCGGCAGGGCGCGCAACGGCACGCCGCTGCCGGTGGCCAGGAAACTGTTGCGGTAGGCGCCACGCTCCAGCGCGGTGCTGCCCAGCAGCTCGGCGATGCCCTGGTCCAGGTTGTTCAGGGCCACATGCTGCACGGCCAGCAACTGGAAGGCCTGGCCTTCGTGCTGCGGGTGCTGGGCCAAGGTGAAGGTGCTGCCGGCGCTGAGCTGGCGCTCGCTGCCGCTGCCGCTGTAGAGCACCTGGCCGACGCGCAGCGCGTCCAGCCGTGCCTGTGCTTCGGCGTCGGCCCAGCCGGCCTGGGCGAATCGACCGGCGCGCGGCTGCACGTAGACTTCCAAGGCGGGCAGGGTGCCGGCATCGGCGCTGGAGTGCGCGGCCACGGCAGCAACCTGCTCGCTGTGCCAGCTGGCCACGGTGCTGGCGTTGGGCACCAGCTGCTGGCGCTCGGCGAAGGCGGTGATGCCGTCGCTGGCCTCGGCCATGTCGGCGCGATGGAAGCGCACGCGGCCTGCGTCGGGCAGCTCGGCGCCCGGCTCGAACACCACCAGGGTGTGTGCGGCATCGTCGTCCTGCGCCTGCTCGATGCGCCAGGCCAGGCCGGCTTCGGCCAGCAGCCGGGTGACGAAGGCCCAGTCGGTCTCGCGGTACTGGGTGGTGATCTCGCGTGCCGGCAGCTCGGCCTGCACGTCGAAGCGGAACAGGGCCTGCGGGTAGTCGGCGAAGATCTGTTCGCAGATGGCGCGGGTATCCAGATCCTGGAAGATCACCGCATTGCGGCGCAGGCGCAGCAGCGCGGTCCACGGTTCGAGGATCAGGCGATAGCGGGCCAGGCCACCATCGCTGCCCAGCTGCGCAGCCTCGGTACACAGCCCGTGCCACTGGCGCAGCGAACCGTCGGCCTGGCGTAGCTGCAGGGTCAGCGGCTGTTCCAGCCACGGCTCCAGGTCCAGGAACGCGTCGGTGGACAGGCAGTCGATCTGCAGGCGGTTGTCGCCGCACACCGATTCGATGCCTTCGAAGCGTTCGACGACCAGGCCTTCCTCAGGCCCCTTCAGCTGGATCAGGCGTTCGCGGTGGGACAGCGAAGCGAGGGATGCGAGCAGTGAGGAGCTTGGGATGTCCATATCATCAGGCTCATGGCAGGGTGATCGTGATGTGGGCGGTGCGCTCGGGCATCTGCACCACGTCGTTGTAGGCGGCCAGCTGCTGGCCGGTTTCGTGGCCGAGGTAGGTGCGCATGCCGAAGAAGGCGACGATGCCGAAGCAGCCCACCACCACGGCCGGCAGCCACAACGGCACCACGCGGCGCAGACTGTGGCGGACGTTGTCCGGTGGCAGTGCGTGCGGTGCGAAACCGTGGCGCTTGCCCTTCAGGTAGACGATCTCATCGCCCAGGCGCGCGGTCAGGTAGCCCAGCTTCTCGGTGCCTTCCAGGCGGTACTTGCCTTCGAAGCCCATCAACAGGCAATAGTGGTAGACCTCCAGCGAAGGCAGGCGCGCGGCGCCCTGGCGCCGGAGTTCTTCCAGGCGATCGAAGAAGTGTTCGCCAGCCAGATGCTCGCCGAACAGGCGCAGCTGCAGCGGGTTGCGTTCCCAGGTTTCGTGCAGCGGCGACGGCTGGGACAGGATCGCCTCGTCCACCGCCGCGCAGAACGCGTACTTGGCAGCGTAGACATCTTCCGAGGCCACGCCCATGCGCATGGCATTGCGTTCCACGCCATCGAGGAACTTCTGCACCGTCTGCACGAAGCTCTCGGCATCGTGTGGCAGCTGGCCGCGCTTGAGCAGCAGCAGAAGGTAGAAGCCGTCGGCCATCAGGTCCTGCAGGCTCTGCGGATTGGCCGCCTGCGGCGTCGGGTTGACCATCGCGCCATTGGCGGTCAGCGAGGGCATCGGGCCCGGCGTCGGGGGCAGGGGGGAGTTCATCATGAGGTCACCGCCACGAGTTCCATCTTCAGTTCGGCAATACCGGCCGGCACGTAGATCATCAACGACTGCGCCTTGAGCATGCGCTCATACAGCGCGCCGCGTGCGTCGAGTTCGAAGTAATGGCTGCCCGGGCGCACCGGGATCGCCGCAGGCACCTGCGCCGCGTGGGTCAGCTTCACGCCCGGAAGCGCGGACAGCACGCACTTCTCGACATCGTCCGGCGCACCGACCTTGAAACGTACCGGCACGCTCTGGATCAGCTCCTGCGCCGGCAGCGATGCGGAGACGGACAGGTAGAACGAGGCATTGCCGTCGATGCGCTGCGAATCGAGCCGGCCGAGATGGTAGGACGGCTTCACCTCGTTCAGCGCGATCTTGAAATAGCGGGTGGAGATCACGGTATCCAGCAGGGTCCGCACGATCTCCAGCAGCTTGCGGAAGGAGGCTTCCGGCTGGTCGTGGCGATATACCGGCAGATCGCCCAGCTGGTACGCATTGGAGAAGGTCAGCAGTGCGCCGGCCATGCGCAGCAGCTCCTGGTGCAGGCGCTCGGGGTGCAGCTGCGGATGGTGCAGCAGATGCGCCAGCGCGCTGAACGAGCTGTTGATGGTGTGCAGCAGCCAGAACGAGGCGATGTCGCCGGAGCGGAATTCGATGATGTTCTGCGAGGTCTGCCGGTGCAGGCCATACAGTGCATCGACCTTCGCCTGCAGCGCATCGAGCACCGCCCGCAGTTCGCGATGCAGGAACGGTGACGCCTGCAACTGGGCGCACGGCGGAATGAACTCATCGTCCAGTTCGAAGCCGCCGCTGGAGGTGCGCCGCACGCGCGCGATCGGCACCGTGGCGTAGGCGTCGCGCGGCTGATCGTCGGTGAGCAGCTTCACTGCCTTGCTGAGGAAGGCGAGTTCGGCTTCGACCGCATCGGTGAACAGGTCCTGCGTATCACGGTTGGCCTGGCGGTAACGGGCCAGAACCGTGCCTTCGGCATCGGCACAGTTCGCGCCATCATCGCGCAGCAGCGGCAGTGCCAGATAGACGACGGTGGACTGTACGCCTGGCGGCAGCTCCTGCAGCGATACCGCATCGGGCAGGCCGTCGTGCGCGGGCGCATCGTAGGTCTCGCCGTCGGGGAACACCGCCGACAGATCGAGTGGGCGCAGCGTGCCACCGGAAAGTGCATGTGGATCGAAACGCACCCGGCGTGCACCCCATGCATAGGGGTGCAGGGTCTGCGAGAGATCCTGCAGCCGTGCTTCGTGGTAGGCGTCCTGGCGCTGGAAGTGCTGGGGGCGCAGGAACAGGCCTTCACCCCAGAGAACCTTCGACATCCTGCTTACATAAGCCACGTTCAATCCTTGGAAATAGCTTGAAAAAGTCGCCAGTGCGGGTCGGTTCCGACGTTCTCGCGCCCCGCAGCGGCGCATGCCCTTTCAGTAATGTGAAAATGTGAATCCCATCGCACATTCAAACGAGCAGGGCAATCGTTGCGCTGAGGATACTATCGCATCGATGAATTCGAGTGCCAGAATTCCGGCGCGATGCTATTTCTTCGCGCCTGCACAACGGATGGATGCAAGACTGCCTGGATCACCGGAGATACGTGTCAACAGCGCCTTGCTGTCGCTGGTCAGGGCACAGGCATGGACGCCGATGGTGACGCCATCCTGCGGAAGCGTCTTGCCCTTGGTGTCGAATGCGAGCCGCCAGCGATTCTCGGCCGGAGCGCGGAACAGGGCGACAACGCCGAGCACTGCACTTCCTTCACTCAGCTGCTCGGACAATTCCTGCCGGGCACCCGGGGTCAGTACGACCTCGTTGACCGAAAGCAGGTCCGCGCCGAGTGCAGCCTGCTCGCCGGCCTGGTCGAGGAAAGCGTTGAAGGGAGCCTGTTCGAAGCGTTGCAGACTGCGCAGATGGTAGATCTTGACCACCGCGGCCGTCGCCCGCTTGTCGTTGCCGGCGTTGAGGTTGCTGCCGGCGTACAGGCGCAGCGGAATGGTGGGGGGCGCCTCGGGCTTGCCCTCGCGGATGCCCACGGCCTGGAGGGTCTTGTCCATTGCCTTGCCCAACTTGCTGTCACTGGCACAACCGGTCAGGGACGTGGACATGACCAGGGACAAAATCGTGACGGATATCACGCGATGGAATGAGAAAAGTTGCGCATTCATGTGCGGTCGGTCGGCTCGGGGTGCGGGGCGAAAATTGAGCGTATAAGTACTTTCTGCTCGCGGATATCACATCGGGATGTGAAGGTTGTGTCTATCAAATTCGCCATATTCTTGACGAAATTCACTATACCGACGCGTATTCGCGAATGTACACTGCCGCCGACAGGGGCAGGAATCCCGTGCGTTGTATCGGCGGAGATTCGGCTTCCTTGAGGAACTAATTTCGACGAGGGATCACTATGGAAGTGAAGGCAATGGGGAAGGCTGTGTACCGGCCGATGTTCGCGCTGATGTTGCTGTCGGGCCTGGCGGCCTGCTCATCGGCGCCGAAGAAGGCCGAGGTCGTGCCGTTCGAAACGACGCTGAGCAACGCCGAAGCACAGGTCACCACTGGCGGCGCCGATGCCGCGATCAGTGCGTTCGAACTGGCGGCCAAGGCCGACCCGACGCGCAAGGAGCCGTGGGTACGCATCGCACAGCTGCAGTTCGACCAGGGCCAGTACGCCCGCGCGATCGTCGCAGCCGAGGAAGTACTCCAGCGCGATCCCAATGATCTGGTGGCCGATGGTGTGATCACCGTCGCCGGCTTCCGTGTCGCCAACCAGTCGCTGACCCGCCTGCAGGGCCGTGGCGCACTGGCGTCGGACACCGCACGCAAGGAAGCGCAGACCCTGGCCACCACCCTGCGCAACACCATGGGTGACGCCATTCTCGACCCGACGCCCAAGCCCAAGCCGCGCAGCCGCGCCCGTGCAGGCCGTGCCGCGGCTCCCGCCGCTGCTGCCCAGCCCGCCGCGACGCAGCCGGCCAAGCCCGCTGCCCGCTCGAACACCTCCGATCCGTTCCAGAACATCGGCAACTGATCCGGAACCGGCCCCAGTCAGGAGACACTCATGGCCAAGAAGGAAAGCATCCAGAAGCGGCTGCAGAAGATCCGCCCGCCGCGCGTCCAGCTCACCTACGATGTGGAGAAGGGTGACGCGATCGAGCAGAAGGAACTGCCGTTCGTGGTCGGCGTGATGGGCGATTTCAGTGGCAATCCGGAACAGCCGCTGCCGAAGGTCAAGGATCGCAAGTTCGTCAACGTCGATCTGGACAACTTCGATGAAGTGATGGAAGGCGTCGCACCCCGCGCGGTCTATCGCGTGCCGAACAAGATCAGCGACGACGGTGGCGAGTTCGGCGTCGAGCTGAAGTTCAATTCCATCGACGACTTCCGTCCCGAGGCGGTGGTCCAGCAGATCGAACCGTTGCGGCGCCTGCTCGAGTCGCGCACCAAGCTGGCCGATCTCCGCAACAAGCTGGCGGGCAACGAGAAGCTGGAAGACCTGTTGACCGATGTGCTCAACAACACCGAGCAGCTGAAGAAGCTCGGCGTGACCAAGGAGGACTGATCGATGTCAGCCGAAGCCAGCCAACTGGCCACCCAGGCCGCCGTGGCCGAAGAGGTGGGCCTGCTCGACCAGATCGTCGAGAAGAGCAAGGTCGCCAAGTCGCAGACCGAACATGATCGTGCCAAGGACATCATCGCCGCGCTGGCGAAGGAAGTCCTGGACGGTACCGTGGTGGTCTCCGACAACCTCAACCTCACCCTTGATGCACGCATCGCCGAGATCGACCGGATCATTTCCGAGCAGCTCAGCGCGGTCATGCATGCGGAAGCCTTCCAGAAGCTGGAAGGCAGCTGGCGGGGCCTGCACTACCTGTGCCAGCAGACCTCCACCGGCCCGAACATGAAGATCAAGGTCTTCAATTCGCCGCAGAAGGATCTGGTCAAGGACTTCAAGTCGGCCATCGATTTCGACCAGAGCGCGCTGTTCAAGAAGGTCTATGAAGAGGAGTTCGGCACCTTCGGTGGTGCGCCGTTCGGCGCCCTGATCGGTGACTATTTCCTTGGCCGCCAGCCGGAGGACATGTACTTCATCGAGCAGATGTCGCACGTCGCCGCTGCCGCGCACGCGCCGTTCATCTCCGCCGCCAGCGAAGGCATGTTCGGCCTGGAGACGTTCACCGACCTGGGCAAGCCGCGCGACCTGGCCAAGGTGTTCGACACGGTCGAGTACGCCAAGTGGAAGTCGTTCCGCGAGAGCGAGGACAGCCGCTACGTCGGCCTGACCATGCCGCGCTTCCTGGGGCGCCTGCCGTACAACCCGAAGGACGGCACCACTGTCGAGGGTTTCAACTTCGTCGAAGAGATCGAAGCGGCCGACCACAGCAAGTTCCTGTGGTGCAACACCGCCTACGCGATGGGCGCCCGGCTGACCCAGGCGTTCGAGAGCTTTGGCTGGTGCGCAGCGATCCGCGGCGTGGAAGGTGGCGGCCTGGTCGAGGATCTGCCGACCCATACCTTCCGTACCGACGACGGCGAAGTGGCGCTGAAGTGCCCGACCGAGGTGGCCATCACCGACCGTCGTGAGAAGGAACTCAGTGACCTCGGCTTCATGCCGCTGGTGCACTGCAAGAACACCGACTACGCCGCGTTCTTCGGCGCACAGTCGGCACAGAAGCCGAAGAAGTACAACACCGATTCGGCCAATGCCAACGCGATCCTGTCTGCCCAGCTGCAGTACATCTTCGCGGTCTCGCGTATCGCCCATTACCTCAAGGCGATGATGCGCGAGAAGATCGGCAGCTTCGCTTCGGCGGGCAACGTCGAGGAATTCCTGAACCGTTGGATCGCCCAGTACGTGTTGCTGGACGACAACGCTTCGCAGGAAGCCAAGGCGCAGTTCCCGCTGCGTGAAGCCTCTGTGCAGGTTTCGGAGGTGCCGGGCAAGCCTGGTGTCTACCGCGCGGTGGCCTTCATCAGGCCGCATTTCCAGCTCGATGAGCTGTCTGTTTCGTTGCGTCTGGTCGCCGAACTGCCGGCGTCCGCGAAAAAGTCGTAACGATTTGCTGTAACTGAAGCGTCCAGGGGAGTCCGCTCCCCGGATTGCAGTGACGCTTATTTCAAGAGGGCGTAGCCCCCCTTAACCGCCAGGCCCGCGCCTGGCACATCAAATCTCACGGAAGAACGGAATTTAGGAGACCAGATATGCAGCACGCTTTCCTCTCGATTGACACCATCAAGGGCGAGTCGCACGACGACAAGCACAAGGACTGGATCGAAATCCAGTCGTTCTCGCAGGATCTGTTGCAGCCGCGTTCGGCCACCGCGTCGACCTCCGGCGGCACCACCGCAGCCCGCGTGAACCTGTCCCCGATCGAAATCACCAAGTCGATCGACCTCGCCTCCACGGCCCTCAACCAGGCCGCCTCCAACGGCACCACCTTCCCGAAGGCGCAGATCCAGTTCATGCGCGCCGACAAGGACGGCAACGCGATCAATTACTACACGGTCGAGCTGCTGAACGTGCTGGTCCACCGCGTCACCACGACCGTGGACAAGGAAGGCATGCCGCAGGAAGTTGTTCAGTTGAGCTTCGGCGCCATCAAGTGGACTTACCAGCAGCAGAAGCCGGAAGGCGGAGTTGGTGGCAAGACCGTGGCGCAGTGGAGCGCAACCAAGAACATCCCGAACTACACCGTGTGATGTTGTGTCGCTGCGATGGCGCCTCGTGCGCCATCGCAGTCTGATCGCCGGGCAGGGCCAGGAACGGCCTTGCCTTTGCTGCACCGCTGCCGCCCGCACGGATGCCGAACCTGAGTGGATCGACCAATGAAGGGACTCGAACCCAGCCTGCTGGAAAAACTGTTCGACGACGCCCCCAAGCAACCGGGCGCCGGGCCGGTATTCAAGTCCGTCTCGCTGGAGCAGTACAAGGAATCCATCGCCCGCGACCTGGAGGGGCTGTTGAACTCGCGCGCCGCGTTCCAGGAAGGCGACATGAAGGAATTCCCCAATTGCCGGCAATCGCTGCTGACCTACGGGTTGGCGGACTTCTCCGCGATGAGCCTGGCCAACGCCTACGATCGTGCCGCCATCTGCCGCTCGCTGGAGCAGGCCGTGGCGCGCCATGAGCGCCGCCTGCGCAACGTCAACGTCCATCTGGACGCGGGCAACCAGTTCGCCGGTGGGCTGCATTTCACCATCCATGCGCTGCTCGACCTGGAGCCTGCACGCGAGCCGGTCAGCTTCGACGCGATGCTGCAACCCTCGACCCTGCAGTACCAGGTCACCCGCGCACGCCGCACGCAGGCCGCCTGATGCAGGACCTGCTGCCTTACTACGAACGCGAGCTCGGCTACCTTCGCCGTTACGGGCGCGAGTTCGCCGAGCGCTACCCGAAGATCGCCGGTCGCCTGCAGCTCTCCGCCGAGGGCAGCCAGGACCCGCATGTCGAGCGCCTGATCGAGGCCTTCGCGCTGCTCAGTGCGCGCGTGTCCAAGCGCATCGAAGATGACTATCCCGAATTCACCGACGCGCTGCTGGACGTGCTTTATCCGCACTACCTGCGGCCGTTCCCGTCCTGTTCGATTGCCCATTTCGACCTGGAAGGGGTGGCATCCAAGCTGAGTGCGCCGGTGCGCGTGCCACGCGGCACCGCCCTGCAGAGCCGGCCGGTGCGTGGCGTACCGTGCGAGTTCCGCACTGCCTACGACGTCGTGCTCGCGCCGATCGGCGTGCAGCAGGTGGTCTACCGCAGTGTGGCCGATGCACCGATGGCCACGACGCTGCCGGCCGGAACCGGTGGCCAGATCTCCATGGGGTTCCAGCTGCTGTCCGATCAGCTGGGTTTCCACCAGTTGGGAACCGATCACCTGCGCCTGTTCCTCGATGGCGAGCCCTCGGTGCGCGCGGCCCTGCGTGATGCGCTGATGCTGGGGGTGAAGGCGGCATACGTCGAGTCCGACGGAGATGGCCGCTGGCGCCGCCTCGACAAGGTGCCGTTGAGCGCGGTCGGGTTTGCCGATGACGAGGCGCTGATCGATTTCCCGGCGCGTTCGCATCCTGCCTATCGCCTGCTGACAGAGCTGTTCGCCTATCCGGAAAAGTTCGGCTTCGTCGACCTGCACCTGCCCTCGGTGACGGCAGGTGCCAGCCGCCGTTTCACCCTGCATCTGGTGCTGCAGGCGCACGGCCAGGACCGTGGCAACACGATGGTGCTGGACGAGCTGGGTGTGCACAACGTGCGGTTGGGGTGCACGCCCATCGTCAATCTGTTCCGCACCAGTGGCGAGCCGATCCGTGTCACCCATCGTACGGTGAACTACCCGGTGCTGGCCGATGCCCGCCGCGCGTTCGCCTATGAAGTGCACTCAATCGATTCGGTGCATCGCATCCGGCAGACCCCGCAGGGTGAGCTGATCCAGGCCTTCCGCCCGTTCTATTCGCTGCATCACGGGGAAGACCCCGAGCGCACCGGTCAGTACTGGGTGGCGCGCCGTGACGAGGACGTGGCGCGGCAGAGCCCGGGCTTCGAGACCGAGATCAGCTTCGTCGACCTGTCATTCAACCCGGTGCTGCCGCAGACCGATACGGTCAGCCTGGAACTGACCTGCAACAACCGGGACCTGCCCAACCAGCTGGCCTTCGGTGTGGCGGGCGGTGACCTGAGCATCGAAGGTGGCAGCCCGGCCAAGGCGATCAGCCTGCTGCGCAAGCCGACCAAGCCGCTGCGTTTCCGTCACGGCCGCAACGCCCAGTGGCGCCTGATCTCGCACCTGTCGTTGAACCAGTTGTCGCTGACCGCCAGCGGCCTGCCTGCGCTGAAGGAGATGCTGCGCCTGTACGACCTGTCCGGCAGCAACGTCTCGGCGCGGCAGATCGACGGCATCCTCGAGCTGCAGCAGACGCCGGTGACCACCTGGATGCACGGCCGCCAGTTCGCCTCGGTGGTGCGCGGCCTGGAGATCCGCCTGACGATCAATGAAGCCCATTTCGTGGGCACCGGTGTGGCCGCCTTCGCCCAGGTGATGGACCACTTCTTCGCACTCTACGTGCATGCCAACAGCTTTACCCGACTGGTGCTGGTTTCCGGCGACAGCGGGGAGGAGATCGTCCGATGCCCAGCGCGCAGCGGCGAATCGATCCTGGCGTAGCCCAGCAGCTGCTCACCGAACCGCACCGCTTCCAGTTCTTCCAGGCGGTGCGGTTGCTTGAGCAGGTGTTCCAGCGGCAGGGCGTCAAGCCCGGCCAGGCCGTGCCGATGCGCGTGCGGTTCCGCAACTCGCTGTCGCTCGGATTCCCGGCCACCGAATTGTCGGCCGAGGGCGAAGTGTATTCGCTCAAGGGCGAGCGGCTGCAGGATCGCGAGGCCATCGAACAGGCCCTGCATGGCGAGGAGCTGGCCGAAGTCCACCTGACCCCGCAGTTCATGGGCCTGCTCGGTACCGCCGGCGCCTTGCCGCTGCACTACACCGAAACCCTGCAGCTTCGGGAGTTGTACCAGCGCGACCGGACCGCGCGTGCGTTCCTGGACATCTTCTCCACCCGTGCGGTATCGCTGCACTACGCCGCCTGGAAGAAGCATCGCCTGGCCTTGCAGTACGAGCTGGATCGCCGCGAGCGCTTCCTGCCGCTGGTGCTGTCGCTGCTCGGCATGGGCATGAGCGAGCTGCGCGACCGCCTGCACGAAGGCGAGGGCGAGATCTTCGACCAGGCCGTGGCCTATTACGCGGGCGCAGTGCGCCAGCGACCGGTGTCGGCGGCGCTGATGCAGCGCGTGCTGTCGGACTACTTCCAAGTGCCGCTGCACCTGGAGCAGTTCGTGGGCGCGTGGTACCGGGTCCCGACCGGGCAGGCCACGCGGCTGGGCCAGGCCAATGCCGTGCTGGGCGCCAGCGCGTTGGCCGGCGATCGCGTCTGGCAGCGCGACCTGCGCCTGCGACTGCGCATCGGCCCGCTGCGCCGCGACCAGTTCGACGCCTTCCTGCCGGGCGGCAGTGCGGCCGAAGCGCTGTCCAAGTGGTTGTCGCTGCTGACCGGCGGCATCCTCGAATACGAAGTGCGCCTGGTCCTGCGCGCGGAAGATGTGGAGGGCAGTTCACTCGGCATGGGCGGCGGTGTGCGCCTGGGCTGGGACAGCTACCTGTGCACCGCGCCACAGGCGACCCCGCGTGAGGACACCACGTATGGCATCCACACGCTGCAATGACATCGTGCCGGTGGTGTTGGTGCCGCCGGCCCCCGAACGGTTCCAGCAAGGAGTGCGCGTTTCCGCATGAGCATCAACCTCAAAACCCTGATCAGCAAGCTGGACGACACCTGCCGCCAGGCGGCCGAGCGCGCTGCGAACCTGTGCATGGCGCGCGGCAACTACGAGGTCGACCTGGAGCACCTGTTCCTGGCGCTGCTCGAGCAGCCGCAGAGCGATTTCGTGTTGATCGCACGGCGCAGCGGCATCCTGCCCGAGTCGCTGGAGCGCGATCTCAATGATGAGATCAGCCAGTTCAAGACCGGCAACAGCCGCACGCCGGTGTTCTCCCAGCACATTCCGAAGCTGTTCGAGCACGCCTGGCTGATCGCCTCGCTGGACTCGGAAACCACCCGCATCCGCAGTGGCCACCTGCTGCTGGCGCTGCTGACCGAGCCCGATCTGGCCCAGCTGGCCTATCGTGGCTCGAAGCTGTTCGTGCGCTTCAAGCGCGATGAGCTCAAGCACGACTTCGCCAAGCTCACCGAGGGCTCGCAGGAAGCGGTCCAGACCGTGCGTTTCGCCGATGCTTCGGCCGGCGGTGAAGCCGGTGAGGGCGACGACGCGGCGCCGGCTGAGGCCAAGGGCGGCCTGTCGAAGACGCCGGCGCTGGATCAGTTCACCACCAACCTGACCCAGCGTGCGCGCGAGGGCAAGATCGATCCGGTGATCGGCCGCGATGGCGAGATCCGCCAGGTGATCGACATCCTGATGCGACGCCGCCAGAACAATCCGATCCTCACCGGCGAAGCCGGCGTCGGCAAGACCGCGGTGGTCGAGGGCCTGGCCCGTCGCATCGCCGACAAGGATGTGCCGGACGTGCTGCAGGGCGTGGAGCTGCACACCCTGGACATGGGCCTGCTGCAGGCCGGTGCCAGCGTCAAGGGCGAGTTCGAGAACCGCCTGAAGAACGTGATCGACGAGGTCAAGAAGAGCCCTCACCCGATCATCCTGTTCATCGATGAAGCCCACACCATGATCGGTGCCGGTGGTACTGCCGGCCAGAACGATGCAGCCAACCTGCTGAAGCCCGCGCTGGCGCGTGGTGAACTGCGTACCATCGCTGCCACCACCTGGAGCGAGTACAAGAAGTACTTCGAGAAGGACGCCGCACTGGCCCGTCGCTTCCAGGTGGTGAAGGTCGAGGAACCGAGCGAGGCACTGGCCGCGGCGATGCTGCGCGGCATGGTCGGGCTGATGGAATCGCACTTCAACATCCGCGTGCTGGATGAGGCGGTGACCGAGGCGGTGCGCCTGTCGCACCGCTACATCAGCGGTCGCCAGCTGCCGGACAAGGCGGTGAGCGTGCTCGATACCGCGTGCGCCAAGGTGGCATTGGGGCAGAGCGCCACGCCGGCCATCATCGAAGACACCCGCAAGCACCTGGACCGCCTGCAGGCGGAGATCGGTGCACTGCAGCGCGAGACCGCTGGCGGCAGTGACCAGCATGGGGAACGCCTGGCCGAACTGCATGCGCAGCAGGCCGAAGCGCAGGCCGTGCTGGCCAGCAACGAAGAGCGCCTGGGCCGCGAACGTGACCTGGCCGGCCGCATCGCCGCACTGCGCCAGCAGATGGAGCAGGGCGAAGCCGCGTCGGGCGAGGCCGAGCCGGCCAGCGACGAGGGCGACGGTGATGTCGCCGTGGCCAAGCCGGCCGCCAAGCGTGGCAAGGCCAAGCCGGAGCTCTCGCCGCAGCACGCCGAACTGGCGCGGTTGCAAGCCGAGCTGCGCGAGCTGCAGGGCGAGACGCCGATGGTCCCGCTGCAGGTGGATGGCACCGTGGTGGCCGAGATCGTCTCGGCGTGGACCGGCGTGCCGCTGGGCCGCATGGTCAAGGACGAGATCCGTACCGTGCGCACGCTGGGCAACCTGCTGGTCGAGCGCGTGATCGGCCAGGATCATGCGCTGGATGCGATCGCACAGCGCGTGCGTACCGCCACCGCCAAGCTGGAAGATCCGAACAAGCCGCGCGGCGTGTTCATGTTCGTCGGCCCGTCCGGTGTCGGCAAGACCGAGACCGCACTGGCGCTGGCCGACATCCTGTACGGCGGCGAGCGCAAGCTGGTCACCATCAACATGAGCGAGTACCAGGAAGCGCACAGCGTGTCCGGCCTGAAGGGCTCGCCGCCTGGCTACGTCGGCTACGGCGAAGGTGGCGTGCTGACCGAGGCCGTGCGCCGCAATCCCTACAGCGTGGTGCTGCTGGACGAAGTCGAGAAGGCCCATCCGGACGTGCTGGAGATGTTCTTCCAGGTGTTCGACAAGGGCATGATGGATGATGCCGAAGGTCGTGAGATCGACTTCCGCAACACCCTCATCATCCTCACCTCCAACATCGGCTCGTCGCAGATCATGCAGGCCTGCCTGAACAAGCCGGCCGAAGAGATCCCGGGTGCCGAAGCGCTGTCCGATGCGTTGCGCCCGGTGCTGATGCGCACCTTCAAGCCCGCCTTCCTGGGCCGCCTGAAGGTGGTGCCGTACTACCCCATCAACGATGACGTGCTGGCGCAGATCATCACGCTCAAGCTCGGCCGCATCCGCGACCGCGTCATCGCCAACCACAAGGCCACCTTCAGCTGGGACGACAGCCTGGTGGAGGCCGTGCTTGCGCGTTGCACCGAAGTGGACTCGGGTGCGCGCAACGTTGACCACATCCTCAACGGAACCCTGCTGCCGGAAATCGCCGAGAGCGTGCTGGCGGCAATGGCCGAGGGGAACCGGATCAACGCCATCAAGGTCACCGCCGGCAAGAAGGGTGACTTCAAATACAAAGTGTCCTGACACTGAGCAAAAGGAGAACGCTATGGAATTCTATGGATTTGACCGCGAAGCCGCCCTCAACCACTGCGACAGCCTGGAACTGGGCCTGGGTCGTGAACTGGACCGTGTGCGTGCCTGGAACCGCCTGCGCCCGGAGCACGTGATCGAACTGCTGGACACCGCCGTGCCGGCCGCCCGCCAGGATGCACGCAACATCGCCGCGCAGATCAGCCGCGGTTCCTGGCGCATCCACATGGATGCCCCGGTGGTCGGCAAGCCGCAGCTGGTGAGCAACGTGCGCGAACTGCAGATCACCGCCGGCGGCCGCGACTACCGCCTGAAGATCAGCGAAGGCGTGCGCCTGCAGCTGGAAGAGATCGTCCAGGCTGCCTGATGGCCGTGCGTGCCTGTCGCCCCTGCAGGGGCGCAGGCCGCGCGGAAGCGGGAAGCGGAGTACACCGATGCGCATGCCGCATGCAGACCACCTTGAAGCACGGGAAGCCGGGGAAGCACCATGGATCTGGTAAACAACCTGCGGGCCGCGCTGGCCGGCCCTTCGCACGCACAGCGCTTCCTGCGGCTGCACACGTCGCTGGGCAGCGATGTGCTGGTGGCCGAAACCCTGGATGGCGTCGAGCAGATCGACGGCATCGGTTTCCAGTGGACGATCACCGCCCTGTCGTTGGACGCCGGCCTGCAGTTGGCGCCGCTGATCGGGCAGGGCGCGCTGCTGCAGCTGCAGCAGGCCGACGGCAGCCCGCGTCCGCTGCATGGCCGTATCACCGCCGCCGAGCGGCTGGGCAGCAATGGCGGCCTGGCCCGCTACCGGCTGCGCCTGCAGCCGTGGCTGGCGTTCCTCTCGCAGCGGGTGGACAGCTACGTCTTCCACGACAAGACCGTGGTCGAGATCGTCGAGGACCTGTTCGCCGACTACGGCGGACTGGCACCGGCCTGGCGCTGGTCGCTGGGCGACGCCAGCCAGTACGCGCGGCGCAGCCTGACCACGCAATACCAGGAAAGCGACCTGGCCTTCGTCCAGCGCCTGCTGGCCGAAGAGGGCATCTATTACTGGTTCGAGCATGCCGGCGAGCCCGGCAGCGCGGACTTCGGCACGCACACCCTGGTGCTGGCCGACCACAGCCATGACACGGCCGAACTGGGCAGCGTGCGCTTCCACCGCCGTGACGAGAGCGAGCGCAGCGACAGCGTGCAGCAGTGGTCGACCGCGCACCGCTGGCGGCCGGGCAAGGTCGAGCGTGCGACCTGGGATTACCGCACGCTGGAACGCCGCCAGGCCAGTGCCGAGGCCGGGCAGAGCAACGACCTGGGCATCGTCGACCGCGACACCTGCGGCCCGTATGGCTGGCAGGACAACGCCCGCGGCCAGCGTCGCGCGCAGCAGCACCTGGATGCGCTGCGCGTGCGCGCGCACACGATCGAAGGCGCCGGCCAGTGGCGCGCGCTGGCGCCGGGCGCGCGCTTCGGCCTGTCGCAGCATCCGCAGGTGGGCGAGGACGCGTCGTTCCTGTGCCTGTCGGTGCGGCACCAGGCGCGCAACAACCTGGATGCCGACGTGTTCGACGCGCTGGAACAGACCCTTGGACCGGCCAGCGTCACCGTACCGACGCTGCCTGGCGCACTGTCCGGGCTGGCCTATGGCGATGCGCCCGATGACGTGTCCGCCGCGTTCTACGACAACCGCTTCGTGGCCATTCCCTCCGAGGTGAGCTACCGGCCACAGACCGAGGACGGCCATGGTGCACACCTGCATCCGCGGCCGACCATCACCGGCACGCTCAGTGCCATCGTGGTCAGCGACGGTGACCCGCTGCTATCCGACCGCGATCACCGCATCAAGGTGCAGTTCCCGTGGCAGCGCGGCGGTAACGCCAGCAGCGGCCTGGCCCACCCCGGTGGCGACGACAATGCACCGGCCAACGGTGGCGCCTGGACCTGGGTGCGGGTGATGACGCCCTGGGCTGGCGACAACTGGGGCGGCGTGGTGCTGCCGCGCCGTGGGCAGGAAGTGCTGGTGGCGTTCCTGGAGGGCGACATCGATCGCCCGGTGGTGGTCGGCGCGGTCTACAACGGCCGTGGCCAGCAGGATGCGCAGCACAACCAGATCAACGGCGGTGGCGCCAACGCCACCGGCAACGCCGCCGCCTGGTTCGAGGGCAATGACCACGCGGCGGTGTATACCGGCTTCAAGAGCCAGGCGCTGGCCGACAGCCAGGGCGGTACCGGTGGGTATCAGCAGCTGCGCTTCGACGATACGCCCGGGCAGGGCCGCGCGCAGCTGTCCACCACCCAGCACGAGACCACGCTCACCCTGGGGCACCTCAAGGGCGGCCAGGACAACGTGCGCGAGGGCGAGCGTGGCTTCGGCGTGGAACTGGCCACGCAGGCCCAGGGCGCGCTGCGCGCCGGCCGCGGGTTGCTGCTGACCACCGAGCAGGGCACGCCGCAGATGGCGGCGCCGCAGGCCCTGAGCCAGCTGCAGGAAAGCCAGCAGCTGCTGCAGCAGCTGGCAGAATCGGCCGCCAACCAGCAGGCGCAGCTGCCGAGTGACCCGAAAGAGCTGCCGGTCGATACCACCTTGACCGAGCTGCAGGAAGCGCTGCGTGCCACTCACAGCGGCAGTGCCGCGGGCAGCATCGCGGGCGGCGACGGCGAAGCGCCTGGCTGGAGCGCACCGGTGCTGCTGGGCAGTGGCGTGGCCGGCGTGTTGAGCCTGACCCCCGCCGACCAGGTCTGGGTGAGCGGCACCCACACCACCCTGGCCAGCGGCGTGGCGCTGAACTGGATGACGCAGGGCTCACTGACGATGGCCGTGGCCGGCGGCCTGGTGCTGTACACCGCGGGCGTGCAGCCCAGTGGCGAAAGCCCGAACCAGGAGCGCGGCATCGCGCTGCACGCGGCACAGGGCAAGGTGAGTGCGCGCGCACACAAGAACCAGGCGATCGTGGCGGCCAAGACGCAGGTGCGTATCGCCAGCACCGAAGCGGACGTGCAGCTGTCGGCGCCGAGCAAGCACCTGCTGGCGACCGCGGCCGGCGCCTACATCCGGATTGAAGGCGACAACATCGAGCTGGGCGCGCCGGGGAAGGTGGAGTTCAAGGCGAGCCAGCGGGAGTGGGTGGGGCCGGCGAGTGTGGCGGGGGAGGCGAAGGTGCCAAGTGCCACCCTCGACAAGTGCAACGAGGCAAGCGTAGATGCGGCAAAGGCAGGGGCTGCGAATGTCGCGCTATGACGGCCGGTTCGATGTTCTGGTGGCGCTGCGTGACAAAATCGCAGCGTCCGCGCAGCCGTGGTTCGTTTTGATCGACCCTATGTCGCGTACTGATCTGAGCTGCATTGACCAGTTTAATAGACAGAAGCATCTGGTCGATTTGACGGGCTATGGCCTTGACAGGGCACTCTGCCCCTATGTCGTTAGAATTCTGGGAAGTCGAGACGAACTCCTTGAAGAGACTGTGTCGCTGGCATGGGAGCGCCGCCAAGATTGGCAGGAGCCGCAGCCGGTCTGCGGCTGGTTGTGTTCAAATCTGTCTCCGGGTTCGATTGCTCTTTCCATCAAACAGATAGCTGTCACGCGCACGAAGGATGGGAATAGAAATCTGAGAAGATTCTACGATCCGAGGGTGGTCAGGCATGCATCCTTCTCGGAGTTCCCTGTGTATGCGCCAGATGGTTGGGAGCAATGGCTTCAGCTAGGTTTCGATGGAAACGCGCTTCTCGTTCCACACAGGAGGCCCGATGCTGATCGAATTGGCATCATCCCGAGCGATTCAATCCATGAGGGGTGGGTGGTCCCTACCGTCGCGGCGATCGCGCAGTTGCAGCGTTTTGGTGAAAGTCCATCGGCGCATGAGCAACGACTGCAATTGGCAGTTCGCTGTGGGATCGAACTGGGACTCTCCCCGGAGAGTGCGGCGGATGCCGTCAGTTTTCTCCTGCATAAAGTGCTGGTGCATCCGGAAATTGAGCAGCATCCGACGGTTCGCACGTGGCTGAAGCAAGCGGTATCAGGCGAAGCATCGTACGCAGATCAGAGCGCCGAGGCCTCGCCCAGCTGGTGGCGCGACGTGGAAAGCGGGCAGTGGCAGAAGAACATCAAGGAAGAATCGAGGGAGACGCGACATGGCTGATGGCGCCGCGATTGCGGGAAGTGTCAAACGTTCAGTACAGAACACGGCACCGTTTGGCGACTGCAAGAAGTGCGACAAGGCAGGTTTTCCGATCCTGCCGATGCGCTTTGCCTACACACCGAAAGCAACGGTAGCCCAGACCAAGGCAGCGAGCCTCGATGGTCAAGACTACAGCCTGAGTGCCGGCGTACTCGCATTACGCATGCTTAGCCAAGGCTACCTCTACATGCTGGATGAGCGTGGTGCTGGTACGTGGAGGTCGTTCCTGGTGGGCGTCGACGGCTCACTTTCTGAAATGCCGTCGGTAACGACCGTTGAACCGAGCGAGGCACAATGTGGAAGAAGTGACCACAATGTACGTTCAGCCGCATTCTCGGTTCGGGATCCGAAGCAAGCCAAAAGAATCTGGCTGGCCTACTTCAGTGTCGTGCAGACCGAGCATCAGCTCGCAGTTTACGAAGCTGCGCTGCTAGGAAAGACTATGCCCGAGCGAAGCTCGGAAGATCCAGAAATTGATCCTGCCTACGTGGAAAGGCGCTTTCAGGTCTATTCTGTTCCTGACTTGATGTCCGCAGCAAAAGCTGGATCGCTTGCGCATCCCCAGGCATGCCTTTTCGGGGACGGTCTGGGCAAGCTGAGCGAGTATGCAGCTGAATTCACAGGAAAGCATCAGGTGTATGCCGAGAGCATTACGCCCGGTGCCGACTATTCTGCGCGAGCTTCCGCTATTGCCTCGCGAATGGCAGGTATGCACGAAGGTGGTGGTGTTGCCGTCTATCTGCATGATCCGATGGGTATTGCCATGGAAATTCGGCATTTTGCAAGCCTGCGGCGCTTGAGTATTGAAAGAATCAATAAGAAATACAGTAGGCAAATTGCGGTCAAACGTTTGATCGAGCAGATTGGGGCCTCTTGGAAAGCTGGTGGTGCCGACAAGGCGGAGGAGTGGGTAGAGGACTATCTGGATAAAATTGACTCGTCGAAGATTGAAAATTTCGAGTCAAGCTTCAAAGCGGAAATTGGAAATCTCCCGGCGTTGCTGGACGCACATGTTGAAGATTGCAGCTCTTTCGCGAACGGCTGGGCTCTGCAGACGTGCGTAAGGCATGACTTCGACGTGGCTGAACCCGATAGCGTTCTGGAAATGGTCTGTCAGACTGCAGCTGTACTTGGCGGTGGTGCGCTCTGTGACGCTGATCGCAAGAACATGGTCAAGGAATTCGAAAAGCCGGCTGAAGAGAACCTTTGGTACTGGGTGATCACTGGTGGTCAGAAGAGCTTGCTTGCGAACATTGCTGAGAACAAGGCTGCTGATGTTCAGGGCATCATTAAGTCAAGTTATAGTGTGTACCAGTCGTGGCTGGACGAGCATGCAGCGTTCACGGCGCAACTTCAGTCCCGCCTGGCAGGTGGTCTTCCGGATCCAAGTGGGAAGCCTGGCCCTGTGCGAGTGGCGGCCTATCGGAATGCGTTGGCGACGGACGAGGCAATTAGGAGTTTGATTACCGGTGCGCAAGGAATGCTCACTGATATCAAATTTGCTGGGTTTAAGAACCTGCGGGTTTTTTCCATCGCGGGTGCTCTATGGTTCCGTACTGCAGTGCAGCCGGTTCTGGAGGTGGTCACCGTTGCGGATTTTATTCGGGATAACAAGGAGAGTGCATGGGGGCACAAACTGGAGGCCAGGCTGCAGCGGTCGGTGGATCCAGAAGGTGTGCGCCGATCCTCAATCAATCTTGCTGATGTCACGGATGAACTGGGGGAGGCTGGGCGGAAGAAAATTCCACTACTGCGGATACAGTGGGGTGACGTCATTGAAGTGGAATCTCTAACTGGCCAGCAAGCGCGTGAAGTGAGTCGACAGGTCAATCGTCGGGTTCGCGCTCAGAGTAAGGCGGCTGCGGCGGCTGCCGCGAGTCGTGGGCGAAAGTTCACAAGAACGCCGCTCAGTTCGAGTATGGAGAAAATATACGAGCAACTCCGCAAGCAGGGGCTGATTGAGCAAGCCGCCCAACGCGCTCAGCGGGAGTTGGCTGAAGAAGCGGCCCGTGTGACGGCTGCGCGTGCAAAAAATGCGACTGTAACCGCGGTGGCCACGCCTGCTGCTATGCAGTCATTGCCTCGGGCAACGTCAGCAGGATGGAGCACCCGTGCAATTGTCGTGCTGAAGAATGGTGGTGCTGCAGGTAGCTTGGCAGTTTGGGCGGCAGGCTTCCAGGTCGTGGCTCTTGCAGCATCTGTGAAAGAGTGGAAGGAAAAGCCATCTGCTACCGTTCTCGCGAAGATTGTCGCCTCATTTCTCGGCTTTACCGGCGCCACGCTGGAAGCGGTTGGAGCGATGTCACTTCTTCGCGCATATTTTTCCGGGAGAGCCGCAGGCGTATTTGCCACGCGAGCGACCGCCGCCGGGGGGATTCTTGGTGGCGCTGCAGGAATCATAGCGGGTGTCTTGACCATGGCTGACGCAGCGGATTTGTATGATCAGAAGGACGACGATGCGGCAATCCGAATGGCCTTTGCTGGACTGCTACTGGCAGCCAGCGGTGGCGCTACGTTGCTTGGCGGGGCTGGGAGCGTAGGTCTAGTATCGCTGTGGGGAGGCCCGATTGTGTGGGCGATCATTGCAGTAGGTGCCGCAGTTGTGGGGCTGTATTTGTTAGTGGCGGCGGAAGATAAACGTGATAATCCGCTGCAGGTTTGGTTGAGGTCCTGCATATTTGGTATAAAGCCTACATATGCAAATGAAGATGAGGAAGTTCAGGCCGTTGAAAAACTTTTCGTAATTCCATTCGCGATTAATTTAGTTTGGCGGAAGGGTAAGTCTGTCCTCGGCTTTCGTTTCGGCGGGACGGTGGACGTCACTATCGATGTGCCAGATGTCATGCCGGGCCAAGGTTGGTTGAGCTACCGAATCGTGCTTGAGATGAGCGACGGTCGCATCTTGGAAGCATCGTCGAATCGATCAATTGGATCGGATCTGCGAGAGGGCTTGGTCGACAAGAATCGGATTTCAGAAGGATTGGAGTACCAAAATCGCGGTTTGGCTTCACCAACCAGTGGCGGAGCGACGTTAAGAAATAGTGAGTCCGGAGGTGTAATGTGGCGAATTATTTACGTTTCGGATGAGTTGAAGAAGGTTACTGTGACGGCTAAAATGTGGCCGGACAAGAATAATAATGCCGATCTTGTTTTGCCTGCCGCATCGGGCATGACGGAAAGTGTAGTTGCTGGAGGTTGATGAGTAATGCGTGAAGAGCACTCTTCCGTCGCACCGCAGGTCGAAATCTTGGATATGGGGGCTCCAGTTCGAGGGGAAGGCGGAGCAATGTATCCACTGCTTCTGCGGAGAGCGGAGGCGGGTGGCGCTGATTTCGTTCTAGACATAAATGATGAAGTATTGATTGCTGCGCCCGATGTTGCCTCGGTTTCCGCTGGGAAGGGTATAGCAATAATTTTCCTTTTCTCACTTATCCCGATAGATGCTGCAATTCTAAAATTAATTCCGAAAATGGCCGCGGCGGGGCAGATGGTCTCGATCCCAGTAGTTGTAATGGTCTTGATGCTACTGCTAAGTGTTGCTGTCGGTATTAATGTATTTAACGCAGTTCGAGGGGGTAACCGGATCGAGCCAATTTTGCTGGATAGGCAGAAGGGGACGGTTACGCTTTTCAGTAAGGTGGGTGTAAGCACATACGACTGGCGTGTTCTCAAGCCCTTCATTCGCATTGTTCAGATTGTCCATGCTGCGGGTGGTGCAGTCACGTATCAGCTTATCCTCGCGGATGTTGATGAGGATACAGGTGTTGTCCGTTCAGAATTCATCGCGGCGAAGGGGGACCTCATTGGCGCAGGGGTTCAGCGCTATGGCTTCTTTAAGCAATTTATGGATGGGCCGCATGAGGGGCTTCCTAATTTCCAAATCGTGTCGCCGCGCATGGGCTGGGCGAAGCAACTGGCTGTGAGCATTTGGACAGGCGACATGCTCCGCCAGCGCTGGATGGGTGAAAAGTCCTGGACGCTTTGGATGGTTATTTGCAATATGCTGTGGGTCATGTTGATTACGCCGCTGCAAATCACAGAGTTGATTGGGGCTTGGATATCCAAGGGGCCATTTGGCTTGAAGGAAACAGGGCCATGGCCGGGCAGGTTCGAGAGTATGAGGGGCGACTCCCTGCTGAAAGAAAAAGGTAAGCGCTATGCCGAGGTCACGAACAAGAGTAAGAGTATTTTGTTGGTGTCCATGGCGCTCGGTGTAATCGCTTGGATGGTGCCCATTGTTCTTTTTCTTAAAGTCGCGCTCCTATAGCAGGATGCTGTCAAATTCGTCTCAGATGACGATTATTGATGATGCTGTGCAATTGACCGCTTCAGAGGATTCCGGCGGGTCCACATTCGCAATGATGGGCTTGCACGGCTTTTGGGGTCGGATCGAGACAATCGCGCCATGCTTGCATGAGGCCTGCGGGCCGGGGGCACACTGCCAGTCCGCTAGGTCGGAGTTCTTTGCCCCTCAGCCCTGAACGGGTCAGTGGGGGGATTACCCCTCCTCCGGGAAGGGTGCGAGAAAATTCCACTTCTGGAGTCAGTTAATCTGTGGGGGAGGAATACCCTTCGAGCACGCGCCTGAACCATGCACGCCCAACATGATCTCCGCTTTACTGAAGGCCCCCTACCTTTCGCTGCCACCTCAAAGGCCTACTCCGTCCGTGACGTAGTGCGGCTTGACGATGAGGCCATGGTCTGGTCGGAAGGCACAGGCGCGTCACGGATGGAATCCATAATGCCGGTCGCTGCGTTGGTACTGTTTTGCATGGCCATTGGCTTGGGTTACATGGGGGTGATGCTGGCGCTTGACCCTACTGAGAGCATGGGAATGCGTGTATTCGCATCAGCATGCGCGAGCCTTGGGGTCGCGGCGCTCGCAGGATCCGCTTTTCTCTGCGTCAAGCAGAGTATTGGCAGCAAACAGAGCGATCTGTACTTCTTCCGCAGGAGCAGGAAGGTTTTCTGCGTTGTCGATGGCAAGCAATATTTGTTGGACTGGAACAACGTCAGGCCTTATGCCCGCGTTGGATACGGCCCGGTCCAGTTCGGCGCGCCCTTGATGATGGCTCTCGACCTGATGGAAATCTATCCGGAAGCCCCTGAGACGTGGCGTCTACGCTTCACCGTCGATGGCCCCCTTCCAGACCGGGAGGCTTGCCAGCAGTCATGGGAATTGATCCGGCGCTACATGGATGAAGCGCCCGAAGCGATGCCCGCCACATTCCTGGTTGATCCATCGCACTGGACGACATCCCTGCTGGAGCGAGGGCCACTCTCCGCCGGCGGAGCGGGCAAGGAGATGATTGAACGCATGCGTGCCATGAACTGGAATGTCTTCATGGTCCCGCAGTATCTGGCGAGCGTTCTGCTATGGCTGATCTTCTGGCCAGAGCCCTTGTCACAGATGCTCTACGCGAGGTTCAAGCGTCCTGTGCCCCTCCCCAAGGAGGTTCTTGCCAGCAACTCACTTCACGGCAGCAGCGCGAATTACTGCATTCTGCGCTCCAGTACGGAAGATGTCGCTGGTAGAAAAAAGGCCGCTCTCCAGGTTGCGATGGTGTGCGGCATCTGTTGCCTGATCAGCATCGCTGCCTGGAGCTTGATCACTTACTCGCTTCTTTTTCTGCGCACCTGACAATACGGTCATTGCCTGCGGTTATCGCCCTTCAATCCTCATTCTGAGACGCCATGACATTGTCCCTCGGGAGCCTTTTCTATCCTGTCCTCATGCTGGCGCGCTCGCCCAGACTGCGCATCCAAACCGGGCACGGTGCGCACTTGGGCAGCCCTCGCGATGACGCCACGAAGCCACCCAGTAACTCAATCCCGTGTCATGCTCGCCGAGGACGCTGAAAGGAGGTTCGATGTTCACCGGATGGATGCGGGAGTTTCCCCTGGGGCGTGGGCTTTCTCCACATGAGGACGCCTCGCGTTTCGATGCCCATACCCCCCAACCCGTGACGCCTGCCGAGCGCGCCTGCCTGGTCCGCTTCAACTCGACCTACATCGATCTGATCGATCGTCGTTTCCGGCTGCGCGGCATGGTGTCGACCACCGTGGTCCTGCTTGGCACGCTGGGATTGTTCCTGCTTGGTTTCTTTCTTCTCTTCACTGTGGTCATCCCCAACCTTGAGGGAGACGGCTGGGACTGGGTGATGTATGCGATGGTGGCTGCGTGCGTGATCGGCGCCCCAGCACTGTTCTGGCATATCACCCTTCGATACGAGTTCTTCACCTACGTCTGGTACCCGACGAGATTCAATCGGCGTAACCGCACGGTCTACTTCTTCACCGGCGGTAAGGAGGGGGCCGTATCCGTCCGTTGGGATGAGGCCGTGTTCTACATCGGGCGAGGAACCAGCGAGGAGTTCCTGCGTGATCTGCGTTGCAGCATCATTGAGGATCACGTCGTCAAGCGGACCTTCGCTATCGGCCACTACTTCGATGACGAGCTGAAGATACGGGCGATCTGGGAGTTCCTTCGTCGCTATATGGAGGACGGTCCTGCGGAAGTGGTCGACACTATTGACGGTCGGCAGATGAACCTGTCCGTGGTGCCGTCATTGCGCAACTGCTATCTGTTTGTGGTGGCCAGCCTGGGGCCAGCCATGCTCAGTGCCAGATTCATCCTGATGCCGCTGCTGTTGCCCCTGGTGTTCTGCCGGTGGCTGGTCCTGCGATCCTGTCGCATGCCTGTTTGGCCGCAGTGGGTAGAGGAGGCGTGTGCGGTTGATGCGGATGACCCACTTGGACTGGTCGAGACGGACGTCATGGCGCCGCCTGAGTTTGAACGTAAATGAATCCCATCGGGGAATGACACAATGGATTACGCTGGAATCGACGCAAGGAACCTTCGCTTCGCGGTAAATCGCTCATTGACGGCAGATGAGGAGCGAGAGCAATTGAAGGTCTCGGTTCCCGTTGGCATCCCGGCGTGCAGCGGATTGTCCGTGATCAGATTCAGTGCGTCCTACCTTGAGCTTGTAGACCGTTGGTATCCGGTGAAGGGCTTCAACGTATGGCTCTCGGTGCTCGGCGCGCTGGCGATGATTCCAACGTCGCTGTATCTCCTGTTCAACCTGATCATCTTCGGGGAGCCTTTCAAGGAGGAGGAGCGATGGATCCTCTGGTGCTTCTGGGCCTTCATCGTTCCCGTTTCATCGTTCATTCTCGCGGGTATCGTGTGGTTGTTTAGAAGTGAGTGCTTCCGATGGACGCACTACCCGATTCGCCTTGATCGGACGGGGCGCAAGGTGCATTTCTTCCGCCAGGACGGAACGGTCGCTACTGGTGACTGGGACCGATTGTTCTTCTTCATTGGTGAGGCGACCACGCCACCCTTGGGAAAGACGCACGACATACGGGCTCACTTCCTGTCGGAGGATGGAAGGACTGTCCTTGAGACGTTCTCGGTGGGCTACGTGTATATGGGCGACCGACGTGATCTGCTCGGGCTATGGGAGTTCATCCGACAGTACATGGAGGGCGATGATGAAGTGGTTGCCCGGAATTGCGCTGATGTTCCAATTTGCATTCCAGTTCATGATCGCAAGGAAGGTTTTGTATTTGGTGTGGTTCGAACATTCGCAGGCTTGATCCACTGGCCATGGCTCCATCTGGTCGCATGCCTGCCTTTCAGCTTCATTGCCATCGGACGTTGGGTGGCAATGTCCACCTGCCGTATTCCCGTATGGCCGAATGAGATCGAAAATGATGGTGCTGTCACTGGAAAGGATCGCTGGCAGCGGGATTGGCGGGACAATCCCAGACTTGGCTTCCTGGAGAAGACATGGCCGCTGATCTGTACCGCAACTGGCGTTGGGGCGGGACTCTGCATCATCTACATGATCGAGCGCTCGTTAGGATGATTGTCGATCAACACAGAGCGGGGCAGCGGGTGCGGTCCAGCTGCGACTTCGCTTTCATGCACATGGAGGATGGGCGATGAGCCAGTTCGCCGGCTGGCTCGCCCAGCGGTATCGCAACAACCGTCGTTTGGACAACTACGAAGTCGCTGCCGATGTCCGGAATTTTGATGCATCAACGCTGGCGCCCCTGGATAAGGGCATTGTCTACCTCGATGACGATTGCATCGAGTACGTTGACCGGCATTTTCTCTATCGCGGATGGGCAGCGATGTGGGGCTTTGTCGTTATTGGCTTGGCGCTACTGTTCGTCTCGGCCATTGCGCATGCAACGGTGACGATGCAGGCTGAAGGCAAGGCGGTCAGCTCGGAGATGGCCATTACCGTCGCTGTCCTGGGTGTTCTGATGCTCGGCTTCGTCGCATTTGCCTACAAGATGCTTCTCGGAAGAGACATCTTCCGCTGTCAGTACTACCCCATCCGCTTTGATCGCGCTACGCGTCAGGTGCACGTCTTCACGGGTGGGCGCAACAAGGTGGTGTCGGCGCCCTGGTCGGATGTCCGCTTCATCATCGGCAGGGACAAGCCTGCGGGACCTGGCGAGGACTACACCTACGATCTCAGGGGCCTGGTGATGCGCGGCGATCAGGTGGTCCACACCTTCGCAGTAGGGTCGGATTGCGGCTCCAACCCTGCCGTCGTGCTCGCGCACTGGGAAATGATCCGGCGCTTCATGGAAGAGGGGCGTTCCGCGCTCCCGTTCCCGCCGTTGCAGCTCTACACCTCGGTAGCACCGAGTTTCCGCAATGCATTCATCATTCATGTGTCTTCGGCCGGCTCAGGGCTGATGTGGATCGCGCTGCCGCTCACCTTGCCCTGGGCACTGTTCCGCTTCCTGGCGATGAAGCTGTGCCGCAAGCCGGTCTGGCCCGCGTCCATCGTCAGGCGCACGGCGGCTTCTTCGGGTACGCCGCCACTCCGCGCCCCCGTTGTGTACGGGCGGGTCGATCATGCAGAAGGGCGCGCGGAGAAGATGGAGCGCTTCTGGAAGGAGTCGATAGCTGCAGCGAAGGCCCGGAACGATGAGGTGGGGCATCAGCTGAAGGAACGTGCGGCTGAGAGGGGGAGATGAAGGTGTCCGGATTCAAGGTGCTCCCAGGCCAGAACGGGCACTGGGGGCATTTCCTGCAGGAGGTGGGTCTGCCGGGGCGGGCATCCACGAGCCCTGGTCGCGCGGTTCAGTGGATTGACGAGAGCTCCCTGGTGTTCGCAGGCTGGAAGCGACCCTCGAATCGGGGCTTTCTGTTCGTCCTGTCACTGGTCGCGTCGTTACCACTCATCAGTATGGCGATCAACGTGGCTTTGACGATCGAGAGCTGGGCGCAGGGCTGGCCGCATTTGATTCTGCTGGTCACCTTGTATGCTGGCGGGGCGATCGGTTGTCTGGCGTCGGTCTGTCATCTGTATCGCATGCCTGCTGAGCCGCCGGTGGTACTCAGTCGCCGGCTTGGAAAGTTCTACTACTGGGTGGACACGAAAAGAGGCTGGGTAAGTCTGGATTACGATGCTGCGGTACCCATCAGCAGGAGAGATCTCGTCCGTGGCAAACATGGCTCCACGCCAGTCCAGGTACTCGCTGTTGTTGAGTTGACGCCAGGCAGTCGCCAGATCGACAAGTTCCTGCCCCTGTCGGAGCCGGAGCTCAACGACGCAGGTCCCGAAGAGCTTTGGGAGTTCATTCGTCATTATATGAACGGGAATATGCGAACGCTTCCTCAGGTTGCCTTCGCTCCGACGACGGGTGGAGTGCAGGCGGATCTGGCACGGATGGAGCGGCTCGTCTTCGATCCCTGGATTGATCCTGACCATCGTGTCAAAGGGCTTTCCGGCAGGTTGTCTGTCCTGTTTCTCGGTAGCCTCATGTTCTGGTTCGAGCTGGCGGGATTCTGGCTGCTGCGTCACGCACCTCGTGTTGCGTGGCCCGACGCCCTGGCCAGCGAGCTGGACTCCCTGACGATGAAGGCACCACTCAACCGGAGCGCATGCTCACAGCAGCGGACAAGCGAGGAACGGGCGCCACGCTTATGGGTCCGCTGGCTGCTGCCGGCATTGTTCAATGCAGTGATCGTGCTCGCGCCGATGGTTCTGCTGGCGCTTCTGCCGTGGACCTCCGGCAACGCCTGATACTCAACCCATGGGGGCTGGACCGGAAGCTCTACCCGGCTAGTGCGTAGCAACGTAGTACACCGTGAAGATGAGCAGCGCCATGGAGCCCAGCAGCGGACTGATCGCCAACCAGCGCTTCGTCTTGGATTGCCAGCGCGAGAAGCGTGCAAGGTAGTGATAAACCGAGTGCGAGACGAGGCTGAGAAGGCCAAGCACCAACGCAATGTAGACAAGGCTTATCGGTTCGATCTTCACGGTCATTCGTCATCGCTGCGTCGGGCACGGCCCGACGCCGCAGGAGACCAACTACATCGCCGGGCAGGCCGGGTCCTTGCCGCTTACGGCGGCGCAGATCCGCCGGCGGCAATCCACGCCCTTCAGCGAGGTTGGGCTGGGGCAGCTGCGCAGCTGGGCCTGGATGTTCGACTCGGTCGACGCGGACTTCTTGCTGGCCACGCGCTCGAAGGCGGCACGCTCGTCCTCGGTGCGCTTGCGCTGGTCGGCCTCGATCTGCGCGATCAGGTCATCCATGCTCTGCGGCTGGGTACTGGCCTTCGCCTTGCCCTTGGCCTTGTCTTCTTCCTTGATGATGCCAAGCAGGGTGCCGAGCAGGTTTTCATCGCCCTTGCCCTGGGTGCCGGCCCGCGGCGCCTCGCGCGTGCTGCGTGACGCTGCTGCAGGGCTGCGTGCGCTGGTGCCTGTTGTTGCCGTGGCGGGGGCGGCGACTGCCGCGGCTGCATCAGCAGGCGCGGGCGTCATGCTCTCTGCGGGTGCAGGTAGCGCGGGCTCACCCACTGCAGGCGGCGCATCCACGATCATGGCCGCACCGTCGCGTGACGACGTGGCGGGGATATCCGGGTGCCCCGTTGCGTGAGCCGGATCCGGGGCCAGCGAATACTCGCTGGGCTCGGGGTAATCGGCGCTGCCGGAGAGGCCCCACGCAGCAAGCCCGGCAATTGCGACGACGGCGGCGCCGATGCCCAGCCATAGCCCGAGGCGACGGGTGCCACCAGACGATACGCGCGCAGCACGAGGCGACGCGGTTGCCTGCCGGCCCTCCATGTCTGCCAGAATACGGCCCGCATTGGGGGCCTGGCCTTTGGTCTGCGCTCCCCCTGAGAGCAGACTTGGCCGGTTGATTCCGCCATTATTCAAGTGCTTCCAGCCCTTGGTTTGAGTCGGCATCTGCCGAAGCGAATTTTCGCATTCTTAGTGAAAGCGGTTGGGGCGTCAACCAGATCGCGTGTCAGGGAGGACCAGTGTTGCCAATCGTGGTTGCAGCCATTGCCGTCGTGCTGCTTGTGGCACTGGTGTGCTGGGTGTTGTTGTTCCCTGAGACGGTGGAGTCGCTGCGTCAGGCGTTGGCGCGCCGGTTCGGCGGATTCCGGCGCAGGGCCGGGCGGGTCGGTGGCAAGGTCGGTCACGGCGTCACGCGGGTGCGCAGTGGGGTTCGTGAAGAGGCCGGTGCGGCGCATAGCGCGATCCGGCGCCATTGGCCGATTCTGGCAATTGCCACGGCCGCTCTGGTGATTCCTCCAATTGTGATACTGGTCACACGCCAGACGGTGGTGCTGGAAGATTTTCGCGGCGATGATCTGGCGGAATCCAGTTCGATGGTGGCCCAGCTGCTGCGTGGCGAGCGACTGACCCCGCCGCCGCCGCCGCCGCCGGAGGTGTTCACGACCGCCGAGGTGCGTCGTTTGCGGCCTGAAATTGTCACGGCGGACCGCAAGTGGAACCAGATCGATGCGGATCTGCAGCAGCGCGTGCTGGCCATCTACGAGGTGATGCGGCGCCAGTATGGCTACGAGATGGTGCTGATCGAGGGCTATCGCAGCCCTGAGCGCCAGGCCGAGTTGATGGCGGGAGGCAAGGCGACACGGGCCGGTGCGTGGCAGAGCTGCCATCAGTATGGCCTGGGCGTGGACAGCGCCCCGATCCGTGACGGCAAGCTGCAGTGGGACATGAATGATGAGTGGACCAAGCGCGGCTACTTCCTGTACGGCGAACTGGCTGAACAGGCAGGGCTGGACTGGGGCGGCAACTGGCGCAGCATCAAGGACTATGTTCACGTGGAAATGACATCCCGCTGCCGCGCGGCGCGTGCGGCCAAGCGTGAAGAGCTGTCACGCCAAGGGTGATAACCACACGGTGGTGCTGGTATGGTTATGGCGATGATCTGGGTCGCCGGGGCACAGGGGGCGATGGAGCGCCAGGTCACACAGGATCAAGGAGCATGATGGATGGCACGACCATTTATTGTCGTTGGTGACAAGCTCAGCCACGGTGGCAGCGTGGTGGCAGGCACTGGCGAGACCGACATCAATGGCAAGCCGGTGGCGCGCGTGGGTGACCGTGCCGTGTGCGCGATGCATGGCACGACCACGATCGTCAGTGGTGACGCAACCGTCATGATCGACGGCCAACCGGTGGCGCGCGACGGTGACCGTACCGGATGCGGGGCGACATTGGTGGCTTCGCAGGCCGCTACCGGCCTGCGCTGATCGGCGCGGTCGACGGGAGCAGCGCATGGAGCAGGGCAACTGATGGCAGGATGGCTGGGCAAGGCAGCGTCGGTGGTGATGGTGTTCATCGCTACCTGGGGCGCGACGATTCTCTATTGGCGCAACAGCGGCACGGTACCGACCGGCATGCAGATGCTGGCCTACCTGGGCCTGCTGCCTGTTGGGCTGAGCAGTGCAGGCTTCATGCTGCGCGGCGCTGTGCGCCGTGGCGCGGAATCGGCGCTGGACAAGGCCACGTCTGATGACGGCAAGGCGGGAGCTGCAAAGCAGGAGGCGACCGATCCGCAGTCCGCTGCGCCGCCTTCGGTCGCGCTGCTTGCCGGCACCCTTCGGTTGGGCGTGGATCTGGATGCGCCGGCGCTGCTGGCGACGGCTGCTGCACCACCGCGCCCTTCGCTGGATGGGCGCTTCCGTGACAACTACAACCTGCCGGTGCGGATGAGCGCGGCCCAGGACCTGGACGAGTTCGAGGTCGTGCAGGCGCGCCAGGATGGCATCGACACGGCGGCGCATGAACGCCGCGCACTGGCGTTGCTGCGACCGGTGCTGGAAGAGCTGCTGGAATCCGTGTTCACAGTGCTGCCGGAGATCGTGGCCTCTGAGGAAGTGGTGGTGGCTGGGCTGCGTCGTCGCGACGAACAGCGCGTGGAGAACGTACTCAGCATCGAGCTTCTGGTGCCCGGCAGCTGGTCCGATCCGCTGCGCCACTGGGCACAGGACTGGCTGCTGGAGCAGGCGCGCCTGGCGGGCCTGGATGCGCGCCGCTTCGATGTGCGCGTCACCACGCTGGATAGCGCCCGCGAAGTCTGGCCGCATCTGCAGCGGGTGATCGATGCGCTGTCGACGGGGCAGCCGCGCTGGCACCTGGTGCTGGCGGCCACCTCCTTCATCGATTCCGCACTCGTCGCGGCCTGGCAGGCCTCGGGCGTGCTGGCGACCGCGCAGAATCCCGATGGCCGGGTGCCGGGCGAAGGCGCCGCCGGCGTGCTGCTGTCCAGCCGGGCGCTGGCGCACGACGGGGCGGGCCGCGTGTGGCGCCCGCAACTGGTGCGTGCCGAACAGATCGAAGCGCAGCGCCCGGCCGAGCAGCGCCGGCAGCTGGCGGCGCTGGCCACGCACTGGCATGCCTCCCTCGGCCAGGCGCCGGCGCAGGCGCAGTTCGTGCTGCACGATGCCGATCACCGCGGCGACCTGATGGTCGATGCCGCTGCCATCGCCGCGACGCTGGCGCCCGACCTCGATTTCAGTCCGCAGAGCCTGGCGCTGGCGATCAGTGCCGGCGAGCTGGGGCCGGTGCTGCCGATCGCCCAGCTGGCGCTGGCCCATGCACAACTCCAACGCCAGGCCGAACCGGTGTTGCTGCTCGGCGTTGCCGACAACCAGCAGCGCCTGTTCGGCCTGGTCGACCCTCTTCCTTCCCCGACGCTGCCGGCCGATGCGCCGTCGGCCTCCTGACCCCTGGATCCCTGCATGAGTTTGAGCAATTTCAGCTACTACCTGCGCGACTACCGTCTGTGGATGGTGATCGGCCTGGTCGGCGCCGCTGCGCTGGCCCACTACGGTGAAGCCGAAGCGCGGCAGATAGGCATCTGGGTGGCCGTCGTGCTGGCAGGCCTGCTGCTGCTGGCGCTGCTGGTCTGGGGCATCAAGCGGATCCTCGCGCGGCGTGCGGCCAAGCGGGTGGAGGCGATGGTCAAGGACGAGGCGGACAAGGCGGTGGCCTCGTCGCAGCCGGCGCAGCGTGCCGATACCGAGGCGCTGCGCACCCGCATGATGGACGCGGTCAAGCAGATCAAGTCCTCGCGGATGGGCGTGCTGAAGGGCAACGCCGCGCTGTACGAGCTGCCATGGTATGTGATCATCGGCAATCCTGCGGCCGGCAAGAGCACGGCCATCCTCAACTCCGGGCTGCAGTTCCCGTTCGAGGACAACCGCGGCAACGTGGTGCAGGGCATCGGCGGCACCCGCAACTGTGACTGGTACTTCACCACCAATGGCATCGTGCTCGATACCGCCGGCCGTTACTCGGTCAGCGTCGAGGACCGCATGGAATGGCTGACCTTCCTCGGCCTGCTGAAGAAGAACCGTCCACGCGCGCCGATCAACGGCGTGATCATCGCCGCCAGCCTGGCCGAGCTTTCCGGCAGCAAGCCGGAATTCGCGATCGAGCTGGCCAAGAACCTGCGCCAGCGCGTGCAGGAAATCACCGAGCGGCTGGAAGTGTTCGCGCCGGTCTACGTGCTGTTCACCAAGGCTGACCTGATCGCCGGCTTCAGCGAATTCTTCCGCAACCTGGACCCGGGCGAGCGCGAGCACGTGTGGGGCGCGACGCTGCCGTTCGACGTACAGCAGCAGGGCGACGCACTGGCCGCCTTCGACAGCCACTTCGATGAGCTGGCCGAAGGCATCAAGGAAATGAGCCTGACCCACATGGCGATGCAGCGTGGCCGCGAGGTGTCGCCGGGCCTGTTGTCGTTGCCGCTGGAGTTCGTCGGCATCAAGCCGGCGCTGCGTACGTTCATCGCCACGCTGTTCGAAGACAATCCGTACCAGTTCAAGCCGGTGTTCCGCGGCTTCTACTTCTCCAGCGCGCTGCAGGAAGGGCGCTCGGTGCACCATGCTTCCGAGCGTGTCGGCCGCCAGTTCAACCTGGAGCGCGGCTCCAATGTCGATGAAGCGCCGACCGGCCACACCGCGTTCTTCCTCAAGGATCTGTTCCGCAAGGTGATCTTTGCTGACAAGGAGCTGGTGCGGCAGTATTCCAGCCCCCATCAGAACCGCCTGCGCTATGGCGTGTTCCTCGGCGCGGTAGGTGTGCTGGCGTTGGCGCTGGGCCTGTGGACCTGGTCGTATACGACCAATGCGCAGCTGGTGGCCAATGCGACCAAGGATCTGGACCAGGCCGTGCGGGTGCAGAAGGACCGCATGGACCTGAAGTCGCGCATCGACGCGCTCCTGCTGCTGCAGGACCGCATGGAGCAGCTGGACCGTTACGGCAAGGAGGGCGGCATCACCACCCACCTCGGCCTGTACCAGGGCACGGCGATCCGCGAGAAGCTGCTGCGTGAGTACAACCATGGCATGCAGCAGGTGATGCTGGCCCCCACCGTATCGAACCTGGAGAACTACCTGGGCCAGGTGGTTGCCGAGCGCGACAAGCTGGGGCAGGGCAACAGTACCGCCGCCGAGAGCGAAGTGCTGTACCAGAATGCCTCGCCGACCAGCACCAACGATGCCTACAACGCGCTCAAGACCTACCTGATGCTGGGTAATCCCAAGTACGTGGAAGGCGCGCACCTGTCGCAGCAGCTGACCCTGTTCTGGCGCACCTGGCTGGAGGCCAACCGCGGCCAGATGAGCCGCGAGGAAATGGTCCGCGCGGCCGAGAAGCTGATGACGTTCTACGTGGCGCAGGCCGGCAAGCCGAGCTGGCCGCAGGTGCAGAACAAGGTCACCCTGGTCTCCGATACGCGCCAGGCGCTGGGGCAGGTGATGAAGGGCCAGCCGGCGATGGAGCGCGTGTATGCACAAATCAAGGCGCGGGCCGGCGCACGTTTCGGTACCACCACGGTCGACAGCCTGGTGGGTGTCGAGCGCAATGGCCGCCTGATCAACGGCAGCTACGCCATTTCCGGCGCCTTCTCGCGCAAGGCGTGGGAGGAGTATGTGCAGGATGCGATCAAGGAGGCGGCCAATACCCAGCTGAGCACCACCGACTGGGTGCTGGGCACCACCGAGCAGAGCGACCTGTCACTGGCTGGCAGCCCGGAGCATGTCTCGCGCGAGCTGGTGAACATGTACAAGAACGACTACGCCCGTGAGTGGACCAAGTTCCTGCAGGGTCTGAGCGTGGCGGAGTTCAGCACCTTCGACGAGGCTGTCGGCCGCATCAACAAGCTGGGCGACGCCAGCAACTCGCCGTTGCGCATGCTGCTGGAGCGCATCAACGAGGAGACGGTGTGGGACAACCCGCAGGCGCTGGCACGCTCCAGCAAGGCGCGCAAGGGCTTCGTGGCCTGGTTCCAGCGCACCATCCTGCGCAAGGACCCGGCGGCGACGGCGGCGGCGCAGCCGGTCGGCCCGATCGGCAAGGCCTTTGAAGGCATCGCGCGGCTGACCAGCGAGCGCGGCGACCAGCCTGCCGTCATCACCGCGTACTTCGAGACGCTGGCCAAGCTGCGTGCCCGCCTGAACGCGATCAAGAGCCAGGGCGAAATCGGTGTCGGCACCCGCAAGCTCATGCAGGACACCTTCAGCAACGAGGGTTCGGAGCTGAGCGTGGGCCTGGCACTGGTGGACGAGCAGGTGCTGACCGGGCTGGACGAGAAGCAGCGCGAGGCACTGCGTCCGCTGCTGCTGCGACCGCTGACCCAGACCTTCAGCACGCTGATCGCGCCGACCGAGGATGAGGTCAACAAGACCTGGAAGGCGCAGGTCTACGATCCGTTCAAGGCGCGCATCGGCCAGCAGTACCCGTTCAACCTCAACTCCGATGTCGATGCGGCACCCAGTGACATTGCCGGTATCTTCGGCGCCAGCGGCAGCATCGCCGCCTTCAACAAGGAGGCACTGGGGACGCTGGTGATCCAGCGCGGTCCGCTGCTGGAGACCCGGCGCTGGGCCGGGCAGGGCGTGAACCTGTCGGCCGAGCTGGTGGCCAACTATGGCAACTGGGTGAGTGGTTCGGCGGCTGGTGCGGCGCAGGACACCACGATCTTCGAGATCCTGCCGGCCCCGGCAGCCGGTGCGCTGGAGTACACCATCGAGATTGATGGCCAGGTGCTGCGCTACCGCAATACGCCGCCGCAGTGGACCACCATGCAGTACCCGAACGTCGGCCAGGTGCCGGGCGTGAAGATCACGGCGGTGACCGGCGATGGCAGGACGGTGGAAGTGTTCAGTGCGCCGGGCTCGAACGGCGTCAACCGCCTGATGTCGGCCGGCCAGGTCGAGCGCCTGGATGATTCCAGCCGCATCACCTGGACGGGCAATGGCGTGTCGGTTCCGGTCGAGATGCGCATCGTGCGCCGTGCCGGTGAAGCTGCGCAGGGTGGCGGTGATTGGCAGCGCGGCTTGCAGTTGCCCGAACGGGTGGCTGGTGGCGAACCCGCCGCACCGGCGGTGCCCGCTGCCGCGCCGCCGGCGACACCGGCCCCGGCCCCGGCCCCGGCCGCTGGAGGTGCCCGATGAGCCGCGTGGTCAGCGCAGGTGTGTCGTACTTTGGCAAGGTGCCATCGCGTGGCGATTTCGTGCGTGCGGCCGACAACCATCAGTTGCTGGGCTGGCTGGATCGCTGGGCCGGCGAAAGCCTGGAGCTGCTGAGCCAGAGCCCGGACTGGAAGCAGCGCTACGACGAAGCACCGGAGATCCACTACGCCTTCCTTGGCTCGCGCAGCAAGATGGTGTTGTGCGGTCACTTCCTGGCCAGCCGCGATGCGTCCGAGCGACGCTTCCCGCTGCTGTCGGCGCTGCGCCTGGATGCACCGGAACCGCTGCCGTTCATCGGCCGCAGCCCGCTGGCGATGTCCAACGCGTGGTCGGGCCTGGCCCGTCTCGCCCGCCAGGCCTACCAGGACAGTGATGCCGCACAGGCACTGGCGCAGCTGGCCGACGCGCGTTTCAGCATCAGCACCGATCCCGGTGACTACAACGGCAGCTTCCAGGATTTCCTGGAGAACACCACGGTCGCCGACCTCGAGCAGCGCCTGCGCGATTCCGGCCATGGTGACGTGGCGCTGCGCCAGGTGCTGCCGGCCCTGGGCCTGCTGCTGCAGCCGGTGCTCAGCGGCGGTGACGTCAACATCGACAAGGCACTGGTGTTCCCACTGGTCCGCGATCCCGCCTATCGCCCGCTGGTGGCGGCATTCTGGCTCGACCTGCTGTCCAGCTTCGTCGCCCGCGGTGATTTCGAACTGGCCGTGCTGATCCGCAATGATGCCGCGCCGAGCATGATCGTCGGCTTCAACGGCGCCGACCGCCAGGTGCTGCGCGCGGTGCTGGACCCGGCCGAGGCCGGCGACTTCCTGATCCGCATCCAGCACTCGGAATGGGTGGACGACTACCTGCGCGGCGACTACAACCTCAACCGCTTCGGCAGCTTCCTCGACCGTGACGACCTGGCCCTGGCCACCGCACGCAAGCTGTTCGGCGAGACTTTCCTGGGAACCTGACGATGCGCCTGTGCAATTCTCTTTCTCTCGTGCTGCCGCTGCTGCTGGCCGTCGCGCCACTGTCGGCGCAGAACGCGCCGGCTGCAGCCCAGGCGACCACGGAGCGCCCGGTGGTGATCGAAGGCGTGGTGCCTGACCAGGCAACCAAGGCCAAGCTGCTCAACAACCTGCGCGCGGTCTATGGGGCCGATCGCGTTGTCGACCGCGTCCAGGTCGAGACCATCGCCACGCCGCCGAACTGGGGCGATTACGTATCCGGCATGATCAACCCTGGCCTGAAGCGGGTGTCGCCCGGCAAGCTGGAAGTGAACGGCCAGGCCGTGAAGATCAGCGGTGAGGTCGGCAACGAGGCCCTGCGCCAGCAGGTCGCCAGTGACCTGAGCCTGGCCAGCAACACCAGCTACACGGTCACCAACGCGCTGAAGGTGGGATCGCAGCAGAACGTGCTGGACCAGACCCTGGCCAACCGCATCATCGAGTTCCAGAGTGGCAGCGCCCGCCTCACGCCGTTCGGCATGAGCATCCTCGACGAGATGGTGGCCAAGATGGCGCAGATGCCCGACAGCCGCTTCCTGATCATCGGCCACACCGACAACGTCGGCCAGCGCGAGTCCAACCTGACCCTGAGCCACGCGCGTGCGCTGGCGGTGAAGAACTACATGATGTCCAAGGGCATCCCGGGCAGCCATATGGACGTGCTGGGCAAGGGGCCTGATGAGCCGGTGGCGGACAACACCAGCAACGATGGCCGCGCGCGCAACCGTCGCATCGAATTCAAGATCCAGTAATTGCGCGGAGAGCGGGCCTGGCCCGCTCTCCGCTCGATGGCCCGGAAGCGCTCAGTCTTCCGGGTTCACGTCCAGCATCTCTTCCATCTGCTCCAGCGTGCCATGGTCCTTGATGACCCGCTTGAGCCACACGTGCAGCGGCATTTCGCCCCAGCGCGCCGCTTTCTCGGCCAGATAGGCCACGGGGCTGTGCGGTTCGGTACGACGGAAGAACTCGGCCACCTGGCGCAACTGCTGCAGGGCTTCCTTGCGTGAACCCGGAGCACCGGCCGGCCCACGCGGGGCGGCGCTGACCGGCGCCGGGTCGAATGCCGGGGCATCCGCGGCGAAGTCGGTGCCGCTGAACGTGTCCTCTGCCGGCCCGGTCTCGCCATCGAGCAGCACGCCCGCCTCGCGCGCGAAGCGCAGTACGGTGCGCTGCAGGTGCTCAAGCTGCTCGCGGACCGCGCTGAAGCTGGGGCCATCCAGGCCGAGCCGGTTGTCGACCGCAGCCTGCAGCTCGGCCAGTGCCTGGCTGCAGTCCGGCAGGTCATCGGCCAGCTGGCGATAGAACCCGTGCTGGGTATCGCGGCGGGCGGCATTGAGGATGTCCAGTCCGGGGCGGCCGTCATCGTCCTCGCTGCTGTTGGCGCGGGCATGGGCGTGCTCGAAATCGGCCAGGCTGAAGCGGCCCTGTGGGGCGACGATGATCGGCACCGCCCGCAGCCACTGCAGCGAATTGGTCAGCAGCCAGCTGAGGTTGCCGATACGTTCCTCGAAGTCGCCGTCCGGTGCCTGTGGATGCACCTCTTCCCAGAACCGGTCGCAGAGGCCGGCGGTGACCCGGTAGCCCGCGGCCAGGCCCTGGAACCCCTCCAGCTGGGTGGCGGCCTCGCTGAGCCAGCCAGCCAGCCGCAGATCCTTGGTCCGGGTCTGCAGCAGATCGTTGGCATCGCGCAGCACGCTGCTCCAGTCGGCGTACTTGATGTCGGTCTGCCACGCGCCCTGGTCCAGGGTCGGGTCGTCGGCACGACGGTTTTCGATGATCCGATCGAACTCGGCCGAGAATGACAGGTCTTCACCGGTCGGGGCGTGTTCGGAAATCGGGGCCAGCAGGGCTTCCTGATCCAGCATGGCAGGTCTCGTTGGGGACTGCGGTCGATTCTAGCGGTTGAATGTGAACGCGGTTACGGGATGAGGGAAAGTCACGGGGGCTGAATACGGCATTCCGTCAGTTATGTGACGGAGAACTCAGTTCATTGCCCGATCTTGCGCCGTGATTTTGACGAACACCACGATCTGGTAGATTTATTGGCTGGAAACCGACGCCGCGCACCCGAGAGTCGTGCGGCTTTCACTCTGGAAATGGCATGGATCAGCTGAACAACCTGATGGCGCAGGTCGCCGGTCTTGGCGACGCCCAGCGTCTGTATCGCCTGCAGTCCGACGCATTCACGGCATGCACCGTGGAGCGTTGGCGTGGACGTGACGCGTTGGGCGAACACGCGTGGACCGAAGTAGACGTGCTTTCCACCGATGCGGATGCTGCCCTCGAGACACTGCCTGCAACGCGCGCCACATTGACCCTGCAACTCGCTGACGGTGGGCAATCGCAGCGCAGCGGACTGGTGGCCGATGCCGCCCGGGTTGGAGGCGATGGTGGGCTGGTCCGCTACCGTCTGCATCTGGTGTCATGGACCTGGTGGCTGCAGCACGCGCGCCACAGCCGTGTGTTCCAGGAGCAGGCCGTTCGCGCGATCGTTGACGCGGTTCTTGCCGGGCATGGGGACATCGCGCGCTGGCGCTGGGCCGAGGGGGTCGACGACTTCCTGGGCGAACGCGTGCGCAGCTACTGCGTGCAGTACCGCGAGAGCGATCTGGATTTCCTGCAGCGCCTGCTGGCCGAAGAGGGGCTGGGCTGGCGACTGTACGCCGATGAAGAGGCTCCCTGCGGCAATGGCATGGAGATCTTCGCCGACAGCGTGGCGTTGCCGGAGGATGCGACCAGCGCCGGGACCGGCGTGCGTTTCCATCGCAGTGATGCCACCGAAGCCAGTGACAGCGTGCAGGCCATCGGCATGTGCCGGAGCCTGGCCAGCACCACGGTCAGCCTGCAGAGTGATGATTACCGGCAGGTGCGTGCCTTGGCCGGCCAGTCGCCGATGGACGGCGGTGGCAGCCAGTCGGCGCGCGAGGATTTCGATGCCGTGGGTGCCTACGCGTTCAGCGATGGTGCCGCCGCTTCGCGCCAGGCGCGGCTGCTGGCCCAGGCACGCGAAGCACACAGCCGACGCTGGCGCGGACAGGGCACCGTGCGTGGCCTGCGATCGGGGGCCTGGCTGCGGCTGCAGCAGGCGCCGGGCGCGACACCGCCGGAGCTGCTGCTGGTTGCCGTCGACCATGCCGGCATCAACAACCTGCCGACCGACCTGCGGCGCACCCTTGATGATGCGTTCGGTGTCGCGCCGGCCGAGAGCGACGACGCGGCGCTGTGGCAGCAGGCCGATGCGGTGGGCTACAGCAACCGGTTCGAGGCGGTTGAACGCAGCACGCCGTGGCGGCCACTGCTGCTGGATGGCACCGGTGCCCGGCTGAATCCGCGCCCGATCGTGCCGGGCTACCAGACGGCCGTGGTAGTGGCCGGGCAGGGCGGCACCAGCAAGGATCTGCATGCGGACAGCCAGGGCCGTGTGCGCGTGCGCTTCCATTTCCAGCAGGGACAGGGCGGGGGCGCTCACGACAGTGCCTGGTTGCGCGTGGCACAGCGCTACGCCGGCCCTGGCGTTGGCAGCCAGTTCCTGCCGCGGATCGGCCAGGAAGTGCTGGTCGGCTTCCTGGATGGCGATATCGATCGGCCGCTGGTGCTGGGAACGCTGTACAACGGGCGTGGCGAGGCCGGTGTGGTGCCGACGCCCGCTGGTGCCAGTGGCCAGGGCGACGTGTCGGCCTATGGCCAGGCCGGCGATGCACGCCACAGCGCGCAGGCCAACCTCAGTGGTGGCCGGGCACCGGCGTGGCATGCGGCCGGCGCGGGCGACCAGGCGCATCGCCAGGGCGGTGCGCTGTGGGGTATCCGCTCGCGCGAATGGGATGGCGGTGAAGGCAGCAACCATCTGTTGTTCGACGATTCCAACCAGCAGCTGCGTGCGCAGCTGGCCAGCAGCCAGCAGGTATCGCAGCTGACGCTGGGTCATCTTCGGCACCAGGCTGACAACTTTGTCGGCAGCGTGCGTGGCACCGGTTTCGAACTGCGCAGCGATGCCTGGGGTGCGGTACGCGCGACGGCGGGCGTGTGGCTCACCGCCTATGGCCATCGATCGTCCGCGCCCGCGGGCGAGGCGGTGCAGCCCTCCGCGCTGCTGACCCAGCTGCAGACGCTGGGCGAGCGATTCACCCAGGCCGCGCGCAAGCACGTGACCAGCCCGCTGGCGATGCAGGAGGGGGCGAGAGGGGCGATGCGGTCGCGCATTGTGCAGAAGCAGGCCCCCTTGCCGGCGATGACGGCAGCTGTCCGAACGGTGGTTGCCGGGACGCAATACACGTCGGGAGTCGCGGAAGCCCCTAAGCACAGTGCCGAGCCCGGTGAAGGACGGACTCCCCATAGCGGCGCTCCTCTGCTTGGGATGACGGCACCCGACGGGGTAGTGCACGTCGCCGGTCAGGGCATGATGTGGAGCAGCGGCGAAGCACTGCTTCTGGCCAGCGGCGGGCATTCCGATACCACGGTCATGGGGCAGGCCCGCCTGCATGCAAGCCAGTCGTTGGGCCTGTTGGCAACCACCGTCGAGGAAGGCGGGGCAGCTGCAGCGATGTCCGTTGTGAGTGGCACTGGGGCGCTTGAAGTCCAGGCACAGGCAGATTCCATCCGCATCCAGGCGCGCTCGGGCCTGCGCGGTGCGAGTGGCCAGGCCCACATCGAGCTCGCTGCGGGCAAAACGCTGCATATCGCTACGTCAGGAGGCGCCAGCATCACCGTGGCCGATGGTGGAATCGTGGTCAATGCGCCCGGTTCGATCGCTGTCCACGCGCAGCGCAAATCCTTCCTCGGTCCCAGCAACTACAAGAGCGAGTTGCCGACGTGGGTGCTGGGCGACATGAAGCAGAAACGGATCATCGGTTTCTCAGGATGAAGAACATGAAGAAGACGATATTCCTGCTGCCACTGGTGGCGGCGTTGTCGTGGGAGTGCGCTGCAGCAGCGCCACTGGACGCGCATGCAAGCGGCGCCCGCCCGGGAGACGCCTCCATCGATCTTCCGCAGCCGACCTGCGCCAAGCAGCCCCTGGCGACATATCTGTTCGCCCTCGTCGGCAAGGGGCTGTCGGCCCCCGATGGCTGCGGGCGCAGCAATGCAGTGGTGACCCAGGCATTCGATACCCTTCTGGCAGAGGTGCCCGCCAAGCAAGCACCGTCGCTGAAGGCGCGACTGCTGACCGGGCCCAGTGCGGCAGGCAAGCCGTTGTCGATCGAAGGGCGTACCTGGTGGCTGTACTCCGCCTGCCAGGCACATGCCTGCGGCTCAACACAGCTGGCAGCGCTCTACGATCCTGCAGACAGGCACATGGTCGGCCGCTTGATCCTGAACTGTGAGGTGCGCTGGTTGGGCAATCCATCAGACGCGCAGCGCGCGGTGCTCGATGCACGCAAGCCCGTGAATCTCGAGATGGTCAGGCGGCTGGGTGACTGCGGGGGCGAGCCATGAGTGCTAAGAACCTGAAGGCGTTCCTGGATGCTGTCGGCTTCGAGGAATCGAGCGGAGACATCGGCATCATCAATACCTATAACTACATCGGCAAGTACCAGTTCGGTGAGCAGGCGCTGATGCAGCTTGGGTATTACAAGACGACGGCCGAGATCAAGAAAAAGCAGGAGTGGAAGGGCCACTGGACGGGCAAGAACGGTGCTACGAGCCGCGAGGTGTTCCTTGCGGACGAAGCAATGCAGGACAAGGCGGGCGAGGAGTGGATGCGCGAACTCTGCCGGCAGGGGCGCTATTTCGGCACGACCAAGTTCATCGGTCAGACCATGAAGGGCTTCGTGGTGACCGAGTCCGGCATCATTGCCGCCGCCCACCTGAAGGGCTACGGCCCGGGCAAGCCGGACAAGAAGACCGGGCAATGGGTGCGCCCTGCCGTGCTTGCGTTCCTGCGTACCGGCGGGGCGGAGGACGGTACCGACGCCTACGGGTCGAGTGTTTCGAAGTACATGAAGAAGTTCGGGGGTTACGAGCTGGGCTGCTGCGCGCCGGTAGAGGCGCAGACAACCTGGATGTATCCCTTCCCGAGGCAGGGCAAGAGCGATGCCTTTGATGGCGCGATGTACCTCGGCCTTCCTGCCCAGGAAGAAGGCGCCTTGGCGCGTGTCGACGATGGCTTCTTCCCGGTGGGGGCCAGCGGCCTGTGGCATGGGGGCGTCCATTTCGATGCAGGCAGTGGCACCGTGCTGGACCAGACCCAGGGCGTGCGCTGCATCAAGGACGGCGAGGTGGTGGCCTACCGGATCGACGAACGCTATCCGGAAATCACCTTCCCGCAGGTGCAGCGCAAGGCACTGTATTCGAAGGGCTTCGTGCTGGTGCGGCATACGCTGAAGCTGCCGGCCGATGCACAGGCGAAATTCGAGGCGGCCGACAAGGCGGCGAAGGAAGCACAGGACAAGAAGGTTGCGACGGCGGCGGACAGCGCTCCTGCGGCGCCGCAGACGGCGGCCGCTCCGGCTGCTGCCGCCACCGCTCCGTCCAAGGCGGTCGCGCCGGCACCCGCCACGAAAACTGCGAAGGACTCGAAGGATTCGAAGCCAGCCGCCGCGCCGGAGCCGGGAACCGAGCTTTCCTTCTACAGCCTCTACATGCACCTGATGGACTTCACGGGCTATCAGGAGGATCGCAAGCGCGCACGCCCCGGGTTCTGGACCGAGGGCAACGAGTTCGTGGTGGGCGAGAAAGCGAAGGACGCGCAGGAGGTGCCACCGCCGCCTGCGGCGGCGCAGGCATCGATCGATGAGGATGACCACATCGGCTGCGATTGCGGTGGAACTTCGGGTGAATCCGATGATGTCGCCGACGCTCTGGAGCAGTTGGGCTGGGGGCCTGGACAGGTGAAGGAATGGGACAACGTCGTGCAGGAGGCACACGCAGATGAGTGAGGCTGCACCCGCGCCGATCATCGGTTTGAACATCCGCAGCGAGGCCAGCGGCCGCTCGGCCCGGTTGGGCCTGTTGCCGCGCGGTGCCCGGATCACCGTGAAGAACCGCAAGGACAAATGGGCACAGATTGACCGGATCCTCGAAGGCGAGATCGCACCGGTTCGCCCGGGCGAGGCCGTTGACCCAGCCGCGAAGCAGGGCTGGATATTCATGCCCGAGCTTGATCCCGGTCCGAAGCAACCGGTCCAGCTGGACAAGGTGGTCATTCCCGAAAAGCCGATCGCGATCGGTGCAGGCGCACTGCTGGGCCATGTCGGCGAGTACCAGCAGTACGTGGATGCCCAGCCGTTGCCCAAGCGTGGCATACGCCCATTGATGCACCTGGAGGTTTTCGCAGGTAGCGAGCTTCCCGTATTCCTGGCCAAGTCGCGTCGCTATGCGTCGCTGCTGCCGCCGGGAACAGGAAGCCTGTTCGTGATCGAGAAGGGCGCGCGCCTGAAGAAGGCGGCCGATCCGGACGGCGTGATGGAGCCGGAGCCTGGCTTGATCCAGCTCAAGGACTCGGGCCTGGGCGCGTGGACGCTTGTCCAGCGTTCGGAGTTGAAGGTGTTCGATCGCAAGGCGCTGGGTGCCTATTCTGCGAGCAGCAAAAGTTATGCAAACGCAAAGGATGGACAGTTCACCGGTGTATTCGTAGGCCCTGCCGATACCCAGCGTACCCAGTCGGAGAAGGAAGCGCGAAAGCACAACTACCAGCGGCGCGAGATGCGGATGCCATTGGGAGAGCCGTTCTGGATCCTGCGCAAGGATCTGCAGCAGTGCTCGGCGGGTGGGATGAAGTGGTGGAAGAAGCACCCGTTGCGTGCCGATGGTCCCGACGGTGAGGCCGTGGGCCTGGTGCGGGTGATGTCCCGCGCAGAGCTGGAGCGGCTGCCTGCGCCGAAACGTGCGCTGGACAGTGATGGCAAGGCCTGGTGGGAAGTGGCTGCCTGCGGCGAGAAGCCGGGTAGTTTTGTGCTGGGCTGGGCATGCGAGGCGGGGCACGCCAAGGTGGGCTGGCAGTCGCCTTGGGCGTGGCCGGGATTCGAGACGGTGGAGGAGGGGGGCATCCAGCCGGTCGACATGATGGCGGCGACGCTGGTGAAGCTGGGGATGATGCAGCCCCATGAGGTGACCGACCATCGCATGCGTGCGGACAAGGTTGAGCGCAGCGCGTTGATCCAGAAGCTGCACGCCTTGCTGGACACCGACGGCAATGGGCATATCAGCAAGCCTGAACTGCAGGCAGCCAGCAAGCAGCCCCTGCTCGCGCAGGCGTTGAGCCGGATGATTGTCCGCTACGAAAGCGAGTGGGGCGGGGAAGACGCCAAGTGGAACGAGCTGGATCCGCTGATGCTCGACGGCGCTGTGGAATGGAGCGCGGAGAAGCTGCGCATCAAGAACCTGCGCTGGTGGAAGGATGTGGCGCCCAATGTGAAGGGTTTCCCGGGCGCGCCGGAGGTCTTCCACCTGCACCCGATCGGGTTGCTGAACAACTTCTACTCCGCGGTCGCCACCGCCAATGCCAACGCGGCACCCAGCAAGGACGACAGCTACAACGGCGAGCGTGAGAAGAGCGGTGCGCAATGGTACAAGCGGTTCAAGCAGAGCAAGAACGTTGCGGATCTGAAGGAGCCCTTCCAGTCGAACATCACCCGCTTCCTCGCGGCGCTGGATGAGGCCGGTGTGACCGTGAACATCAATACGACGCTGCGCCCGCCCCAGCGCTCGTACCTGATGTACTACGCACGGGAAATCGTCAATGGCACGGATCCAGCCACGGTGCCCGCGTTCGAGCCGCAGAATGGCGATGCGGCCGTGAACATCGATTGGCAGCACCTGGATGCCAATGGCAAGCCGGATCTCAAGGCCGCCAAGCAGGGAGCCAAGGCCATGGATAGCGCCTACGGGGCCGCGGGCGCCATCGGCAAGCCCTACCGATCAAACCACAATGGCGGTGAAGCAATCGACATGCGGTTGAGTCCTGCCTGGGGCATCGGCAAGACGGTGAAGAAGGCCGATGGCACCAGTGTGACGATCGGCAGCAAGCGTGACATCATCGACGTGGGTGCCAGTTACGATGTCCTGCATTGGAACTACGACGGCAAGCCGAAAAAGGTCGATGATCCCCATTGGTCCAAGACAGGCAACTGAAGATGGCGGGTTTCGTGATTAGAGCTGCTCTTTTGGTAGTGGGTGTCGCGCTCGCAGTGGGGTGCCATGCGCAGCCTCCCGAAGTGGGCGGCTGGCGCAGGGTCTCCGACAGTGATCTGGAGCGGCAGTTCCACTTCTCCATGCTGCCTCATGCCGCAGCTGCGGGAAGTCGCTGGGCGGTCTACGATGCCAAGGCGGGCAAGGTAGTGTGTTGCCTGTCAGTGGAAAGTGCCGAGGTGGGCGAAAGCGAGCTCCAGGATCGCTTTGACATTCCCGGGCCGTGGGTCACCGATCTGACCAATGGCTGGAATCTCGATGCCGCGCCCTATCGCCCGCATGTCCAGCTGCTGAAGGTGCAGGGTGCGATGAGCAGCTATACCTTCAAGGAAGAACGTGAAGCCGCCGGAGGCCTGCTGCTGCCGCCGGACGCGCGGGCGGTGGGGGCGAACATCCTGGAGATCGCCGGCGAGCGCTATACGGTCCAGCGCCGCGAGACCTCGCTGGCTGATGGAGACGGTGGTGTTCATACCTACACCTTGAAGCCCTCCAAGGGCGGGGCGGCCTTGAAGATCGAGGTTCCGTTCGGGACCTACTAGATTCGGGACCGGGCGTCAGCGGTGGCCCGCAACAGTGCGCGCGGTTGGCCGCAGGCATACGGGAATCGGCGTCGGTCTGCTGCGCCCGTGGGTGACGCGGCGCAGCGTTCTGCGTGCCAATCGGGCGCTTCACCTCTGGGAGACCGGGAGTCATGCACCAGGACAGGTCAGTGAATCGTCAACGCCCCGTTGCGCTGCGTCAGCTGTTCCTGGCCAGCCTTGTGCTGTCGCTGGCGGCGTGCCGGCAAGCCACCTCACAGGATGTCGAGCAGGCCGACACCGCACGCCGTGCGCAGGCCGCCATCGAGGCACAGATCAAGGCCGACGCCCATGCCGCGCAGGCGGAGCCACCGCTGCCGGGTGATCCGGACAGCACTGAAACGCTCTTTGACGGATTGCTCGATTGCCAGCCGAAGGGCTGGTACCTCAGTGCTGAATCAGGCCGGCCCGCGAACCCTTACCTGGCCCTGCACACGCCGGAACCCTGCGAACGCGATGAGGCGTTCGGGATGGCGTACTTCTGCGTCAAGGCCGATTTCCATGGCCTGCCGGTCTACAGGGTGGTTGCCCATCTGGGAACCGCACCCACGCCCATCGGCATCCTGATCGATCTGCCACTGGACCAGGCGCGTGCGCGAACCCGGATGGCGCTGGGGTCGGAGTTTCCCGATGATGCGCGCAGCCGGCGCGGCGAAAGGCCAATGCTGGGCCCGCAGGCCGGTGATGCACAGAAGTCACAGTTGATATGTACGCCCGATTGGGCCTGATCAAGAAGGGCAGGCGATGGCGCGAACAGGGAAAACGTGGAGTCCACACCGGCGGTTCGCGCGCTTCTTGTCGAAATCCTGGAACGCAGAACGATGATGAAGGGCAATACCAGCGTCTGGCGGGGACTGCAGCCTGTGCTGTTGCTCGGCCTTCTTCTTTCGGCCGCCGCTTGCACGGGGAAGCCGAATTCATCGGAGAACCCGGCCGCAGTTGTGCCGCCGACGGGGGTGGTCACCACGACGAAGGAAGTGCCTGCAACAACAGCGGGCAACGCACGATATGCCGGCGTCAAGATGCTCTCCCCTCATTCCGGGTGCGCTTTCCTGAGCAGTCCGATCAACTTCTGTGATGATCGTCATCGTGCCCAGATCGACAAGGTGCTCGCCGAGCAGCGGCCGAACTTCAACGGGCACTACATCGTGGCGGAGCTGGAGGAATGGCCTGAGTACTTCCAGCGCTCGGTGGTCGTCATCAACGCCCGGAGCGGGGTGGTGTATCCGTTGCCGATCGACGCATTGTCCGGCCCTTTGTCCAGCAAAGGAGAGCCGACCACTTATGGAAAGGTGGACACATCCGTGGATGCGCAGCAGTTCTGCCTGGTCGGAGCGATGCTGGCCTACCGTTCGATCAACGACGGGCGCTTCTGCTTCGGATTCGATGGTGTCCGCTTTACCGGACACCAGACTGCATACATGGCGCCCGAAGGCCAGTGATGGGTTTTCAATGGGCGGGGGCGGGCTCGCCGGCCGGAGCGCATGGCATGGCAACCGCTCCACCTTCATGGCATCCTCACGAAACTGATTGGCCTGACGCCATCGATGGATGAACGACATGCAGAACTGGATCGGACGCGCCGCCGGTGGACTGGCGTTGGCTCTCTGCCTGGCTGCGCCGCTGGCGCAGGCCGCTGAGCCGACCTTCGGCGGCTGGCGCAATCTCGGTTCCCGCGATGGTGCCGAGCCTGCATTGCGGGACGTTCCGTTCGCGCTGTTGCCCACGGCCGTGGCCCGCGATGCGCGCTTCTCGATCTACGACCGCGAGAGCAAGCGCGTGGTGTGTTGCCTGCAGGTAGCCAGTGCCGAGCTGGATGACACCGCGCTGCGCAAGGTCTACCAGTTGCCGGAGCAGTGGGTGACCGATCTGCGCAATGGCCGTAGTGCGGGACCTCCCTGGCCGACGCGGGTCTACGAAATGCGTCGCACCGATGAACTCGTCGACTACGGTTTCAGTGATGCGGCGGAGGCTTACAGCGATCTGGGCGGGCTGCTGCTTCCGGCCAGCGCACGGCTGCTGCCCGATGGCAGCGTGCAGGCCGGGGCGACCTATCGCCTGCAGTTCCGCAGCACGCCACTGGGTGATGACAGCAGCGCGCTGGACCGCTTCACCCTGCAACCGGTGCAGGACGGGGGCAAGCCGGTGGCGGTGGAAGTCTCCTACGGAACCTATTGATCCGGAACGTTAATCCGGCGTGACGGCGCGGGCGTGCGCCGTGGTTTTCCATCTGCTACCGTCGTCCTACAGGGGAAGGACCTGCCTCCGGCTACCGGGGCAGCAACGGTAGGAACGCCATGGAAGCGATTCGCAACCTCATGGTGCAGGCAGCGGGCCTGGAGGCCGGCAGCCGCCTGTATCGGTTGGATCTACCCGGCACGCCGGCGGTCGTTGTCGACCATTGGCAGGGCCATGATGCCCTGTCGCAAGGGCGGCAGCTGCAGATCGATGTGCTTGCGCTGGACGCGTCGCTGCCACTGGCCGGCTGGCTTGGGCAACCGGCGTGCCTGCATGCACGGCTGGCCGATGGCCGGGACTGGCCGCGCCACGGCGTCATTGCCGATGCGCGATGCGTGGGCAGCGATGGCGGGCTGGCGCGCTACCGGGTCACCCTGCGTGACTGGACCTGGTGGCTCGACCAGGCGCGCCGCAGCCGTGTTTTCCAGGAACAGAGCGTGCGCGACATCCTGGATGCGGTGTTCCAGGCGTACCCCGAACATGCCCATTGGCGCTGGAGCGATGAGGTCGACGGGATGCTGTCCCGCTCACGGCCCCGCAGTTACTGCGTGCAGTACCGCGAGACCGATCTGGCCTTCGTACAGCGGCTGCTGGCCGAAGAAGGGTTGGGCTGGTGCGTGCAGGAGGCGGAGGATGCAACGGCGGGGCATGGCATTTTCCTGTTCGCCGATTCGACCCTGCTGCCGGAAGCCGCTGCTTCGCAGGCAGCCGGTGGCATCCGCTTCCACCGCGCCGATGGCACCGAGCAGAGCGATGGCGTGCAGCAGCTGGGGCAGCTGCGTCGCCTGCAGAGCACCCACGTGCAGCTGCACAGCAGCGACTACCGCAGCGTACGCTCGCTGGCCGGCCAGCTGCCGGTGCAGGCTGCAGCGCAAGGGGCAAGGGAGGATTACGATCCGGTGGGGGCGCACGCCTTCGCCGATGCGGCCGAGCTGCAGCACCATGCGCGGCTGGTGGTGGAAGCGCTGGACGCGCAGGCCCGCCAGTGGTGCGGGCGCGGCAGCGTCCGCAGCGCCGATGCGGGACAGGCCTGGGTGCTGACCGGCACGCCAGGCGCCTTGCCGACGGAGCTGCTGCTGGTGACGGTCGAGCATGCGGGCGTGAACAATCTGCCGACAGACCTGCGCCATGCACTGGCCGCGGATACGGCGCCCGATCCGTTCGGTACGTTGCTTGGCCAGGCACGTGAGCAGGGCTATGCACAGGATTTCGTCGCCCTGCAGCGGGAGCAGCGCTGGCGCCCGGTGTTGGACGATGGCACCGGTGCCCGGCGCAATCCGCGACCGCTGGCGCCCGGGTACCAGACCGCGATTGTTGTGGCTGGGCAGGGCAGTGACGGCGGTGAACTGCATGCCGATGCGCTGGGACGGATCCGGGTGCGTTTCCATTTCCAGGGCGAGCAGGGTGATGCGGGCAGTGCGTGGCTGCGCGTGGCGCAGCGCTATGCCGGCCCCGGTGTCGGCAGCCAGTTCCTGCCGCGTATCGGCCAGGAAGTGCTGATCGGATTCCTCGAGGGTGACATCGACCGCCCGTTGGTCCTGGGCGCGCTGTACAACGGGCGCGGCGAGGCCGGGGTCGCGCCGACACCGGCCGGGGCGGACGCGGAGCTGGACACCTCGGCCTATGCGCAGGCACGCGATGGAGGGGGCAGCGCGCAGGCCAACCTGGGCGGTGGCCAGGCACCGGCCTGGCATGCGGCGGCGGCGGGCGAAGCGGCGCATCGGAACGCCGGCGCGCTGTGGGGCGTTCAGTCCCGCGAGTGGCAGGGCGAGGGCTGGAACCACCTGCTGTTCGACGACAGCGACCAGCAGCTGGGTGCACAGCTGGCCAGCAGCCAGCAGACCACGGCGCTGGCGCTGGGTCATCTGCGGCACCGGGCGGACAACTATCGCGGCAGCCTGCGTGGTACGGGTTTCGAACTGCGCAGTGATGCCTGGGGCAGTGTCCGCGGGCAACGCGGGCTCTGGATGGATGCCTATCAGCATCGTGGCGAGGAGCCGGCTGGCGCCACCCCGCAGGCCGCGGCGCTGCTGCAGCAGTTGGCGACACTCGCCGAGCGCCAGGCCCGCGCCGCGGCGACCCACCTGACGGTGCAGCCCGCGTCGCATCTCGGGGCGCAGTCGCCACAGCACTCCCGGCTGGATGGTACGCGCGCGCCGCTGCCTGTACTGCTGGCCAGCGTACGCAGCACGGTGCCCGGCGAGACGATGCAGGCGGCGGTCGGCGCCGCCCCGCAACGCAGCGCGGAGGCGGCAGAAGGGTCCGTTCCGCATAGCGGCGACGCGCTGCTTGGCCTCTCTGCCCCCGCCGGCGCGGTGATGGTGGCCGGCCAGGGACTGCAGTGGGCGCAGGGTGAAACCCTGGTGCTGGGCAGTGGCCAGCACAGCGATGCGACGGTCATGGGGCAGGCGCGCTGGCACGGCCGCCAGGCCATCGGTGTGCTCGCCGCAACCCTGCAGGGCGCCGATGCAACGGTGCCTGCCTTGACCATGGCCAGTGCGGAGCAGGTGCTGGATATCAAGGCGCAGCAGGATCGTGTGGGCATGCAGTCGCGGCAGTCGCTGCGCGCTGCCAGCGCCCAGGGCGCTGTTGAACTCGGAGCGGGCCGCACCGTCCACGTGGCCACCTCGGCGGGCGCCAGCATCACCATCAGCGGCAGCAACATCGTCTTCAATGCGCCCGGGCGCATCACGGTGCACGCAGGGCGCAAGTCATTCCTGCCGGGGGGAGGCAGTCGCTACCCGCTGCCGGTGTTCCCGCAGTCCGTGTGCAAGGAATGCCTGCTGCTGGCGGCGCAACGCGCGGCGCCCCTGACGCCGAAGGGAGGCTGAGCGTGACCCGGGACTGGCATTTCCCACCTCTCGCGCTGCCGCCACTGGAAGCGGAAGCGCAGCGCTTCGTGCTGCTGGATGGCGCGCAGTGCGACCAACCCTCGCAGGTGCTGCGTACGCTGCCGTGGACGCCGCTGCGGTTGTTTGATGGCCTGCTGGCCGACGGCAGCGAGGACGCCAGCGTGTTCCTGGCACGGCTGCCGCGTGACATGGACATCGATCGCTTCCTGCAGCGGGCGGCTGCGCAGGCACGCTCGCCGGGCCTGCTCAGCCTGATCGACACGACCCTGACCGCTGAGGCGCTGCAGCAGCGCCTGCAACGGCGCCTGGATGCCAGCTACCCCAACGGCAAGGAGTTCCTGGCGCGCTTCTTCGATGCACGCGTGCTGCCCTGGTGGGTGCAGGTGCTCGATGAGCCGCAGTGCCGTGCATTCCTGGCGCTGGGGGAGCGCTGGTGGTACCTGCGGCACGACCTGCAATGGGCGCACCTGGATCTGCACGACGCCGCGCAGGATCCGCATGAACCACCGTGGGTGCTGGAGGCACCGCAGCGGCGTGCCCTGATCGACGCCAGCTACCCCTATACCCTGATCGACCACTTCCAGCTGACCGACCCCGAGCTGTTGGCGCGCCAGCCACGGGCGCGCTGGTACACCTTCTTTCGGCGCGTGGTGGCGACGGCCGCTGCGGCCGGCATCGAAGACAGCCGCCGGGTGGTGATGGTGGCGACCTGGGCGCTGTTGGCCGGTACGGATCTCGGCGAGGACCCGGCATGGCAGCAGCGCCTGCAGGACTTCGCCAGCGGGCGGCGCGGCGCGGCCGATATCGGCGACGAAGTCTGGCCCCTGGAAGAAAGCTGGGATTGAACGGAGCGGGATCGCGATGATGAGCAACAAGTACCTGTGGTGGAGCATGCTGGCGGTGATCGCCGTGCTGGTGATGGGCGTGGGCTGCAGCCGGGCCATGGCACGCGGCAAGACGCCGATCATGTCGTTGTTTGCGTTCAACTACAGCCCGTACTACCTCGCCGACGTGCGCGTCGATGGGCAGTATCTGGGCGGGCTGGACGGGTACACCAATGGCGGCTCCGGGATGGGCCCGCGGGCGCCGCAGGGCAAGGGGCCGGACAGCGTGCGCGTGCGCTGGATCGAGGCCAATCGCTATGACCTGGCGACCAACCGCTACCTGAGTGAAGGGCACCGCGTGCCACGCGAGGCCGTGGTGCCGCTGAAGACCCCCTATCCGCCGAACCCCTCGACGTTGCTGCTGCATTTCTATCCGGACGGCCATGTCGAGGCCGAGCTGCTGGACAAGGGTGTCAACAAATGGAATGTGCGGCGCATGCCAGTGCCGAAGGAGCACAAGGACCATGACCAGTACTGATCCGACCGCGATTCCGGGGCAGGTGGATCTCGAGCCCGGCACTCCCGATCCGGTAGCCCAGGCCGAGGGCACCGCGCGCACGGCGCGGCTGGCCCGCGGCACACGCCCGTTGAGCGATGCCGAGCGCCGCCGCCGCCAGGAAGCGATGTGTAAAACGGTACCCGACAAGGAGGCCGCCACCACGGGCTGTACCCAGAGCCTGCACCTGAGCGTGTTCTTCGACGGCACCGGCAACAATCGCCAGGAGGAACTGGACAAGGACATGGGAGAGCGGGCCCTTTCCAACATCGCCCGCCTTTACGACGCGCATGTAAGGGATCGCCCCAACAGCAAGCGCCAGTACCTGTCCGGTGTGGGGACGCCATGCCCGGAAGTCGGTGACAGCGGTGGCCTGCTGGGACTGTCGATCGGCAAGGGTGGGCGCGAGCGCATCGATTTCGCGCTGCAGGCGCTGGACGAACTGATCGATACCCAGCCGGAGCCGATGCGGATCCTGGTGGTCAGCGTGTCGGTGCTGGGGTTTTCGCGCGGGGCGGCCTCGGCACGGGCGTTCGCCCGCGACCTCGCCGCACGCTGCCGGCGGCAGGCTGACGGCACCTGGCTGTACCGCGAACGCATCCCCCTGCGGATCGGCTTCATGGGCGTGTTCGACACGGTGTGCTCGGTGTGGCCGAGCCTGGCGGCCGCCGCGGTGAACTACCGCAATGGCCATACCGGCTGGGCCGAAGGCATGGGCGTTCCGGAAATCGTGGAGCAGTCGGTGCACATGACCGCTGCCCATGAGCTGCGCGGCCAGTTCCCGCTGGATTCGACCCGCGAGCACGCGCTGTATCCGGCCAACACGGTGGAGATCTGGTTCCCCGGCGTGCATTCGGACGTGGGCGGGGGCTATGACCCCCAGCATCAGGGGCGGCAGAACAGCATCGCGCGCTTTGCGCTGAACGAGATGTACGACATGGCGCAGGCCGGTGGTGTGCTGCTGAATCCGATCAGCCTCCTCGAAGATCAGGTCAAGGCCGAGTTCGACAAGCAGGATCCTGAGCTGCAGGCGGTGTTCAACGCCTATCTGCAGGCGGTGCGGGTCAAGCGTGGACGCATGGAAGACGTGCAGGCTTCGCACATGGAGCTGCTGTACCGCTGGCTGCGCGTGCGCGTGGCGCGCGGTGACAAGCTGCCATCGATGCAACGCCTGGCCGCGCGCGAGGATGCGCTGCGTGAACAGGTGCGGACCCTGCGTCGCCGCCAGTCGCAGCTGCCGTCCCCGTGGAGCAATGACAATCTGCATCTGGCCGAGCAGGGCAATGCGGACAGGACCGCCGAGTGGAACCGGGTTTCCGACGAACTGAAAGCCCGCGATGACGAGCTGTCTGCCGTGCGGAAACAACGCCGCGGGCTGGAGAAGGAGAACGACACGATGCTGGGCAAGATCGTCGGGCTGCGCCGGCGCCGTGAACGCGGTGCGACGCTGACGATGGCCGAGCGCGTCACATTGGAGTCGTGGGACAACACCACGCTGCTGCCGCCGGAGGTGGAGACGTTCTTCGATGGCTATGGCCATGACTCGGTGGCGCACTGGTTCATCGGCAACCTGAGCCAGTGGCGCGTGCTGTACTTCGGCGCGACCAAGTACACGCCGGGCAAGGTGGAGGAAAAAGCCGAGGCGCCGGAGGCGCTGCCTGGCTGAGGGCGCAGGCTACACTAGGCGGCGCGGCCGTGGGTCGTGCCATCGATGTGAGTGCCGTGTCCCGTCCGTTGCTGCTGTTGTCCCTGTCCGTTCTGGCTGGCTGTGCCAGTACGCCTCCGCCGCCGGCCCATTCCGATGCGCTGTGGCGGTTGATCGAGCGTGACTGCCGGGGCGCCGAGGGCCCGCGCGGCGACTGCCTGCGCGTGGAGACGGCGGCGGATCGGCGCGATGTGCTGGTCAAGGATGCGCATGGCGACTACCAGTTCCTGTTGATGCCGCTGGACAAGGTCAGCGGGATCGAGAACCGCGGTCTCTACCAGCGGGGGGCACCGAACTACTTCGCGGCGGCCTGGCGGGCGCGCAGCCATACCGAGCTGGCGCTGGGCCAACCGCTGCCGCGCAGCGTCGCCAGCCTGGCACTGAATTCACCGCATGGCCGCTCGCAGCATCAGCTGCATATCCACGTGGATTGCCTGCGTGCCGACGTGCTGCAGGCACTGGAGGCCCATGCCGGTGAGCTGGGCACCCAGTGGGCAGCGCTGCCGGTGCTGCTGCGCGGCCATCAGTACCAGGCACGCCTGCTGCCGGGGGCGGAGCTGACCGCGAATCCGCTCAATCTGCTGGCCCATGACCTCGCAGGCGTGGACGACGTGGGCCAGTGGAGCCTGGTCGTGGCTGGCCGGGATGCAGTGCAGGGTGGCCCCGGCTTCATCCTGCTGGCCACCCGCGTGGACGCCGGCACCGGCAACGAGGCCAGCGCCGAAGAGCTGCAGGACCACGCCTGCTCGGTGCTGACCGGTGCCGGCAACGCGCTGGAGCGGGTGCGCTAGTCCAGCGCCGGACGCTGGCGGCGCCACATCGGCGCGGTCAGTGCCAGCAACTGGCGGTCCTGCCATCCGTCCAGGCCCAGATGATGGTCGCGCAGCACGCCTTCCTGTTCGAAGCCGAAGGCTCGCAGCGCGTTGGCGAATGGCGCGCTGCAGTCCGGCGGCAGCATCACGAACAGGCGATGCAGGCCGACATCCTCGAACAGGAACGGGCACAGTGCCCGCAGCGCGGCATCGGCATGCGGGTGCCAATGCTGCAGCGACAGCAGTTCGGCGCTGCGCGCGTGCAGCGACTGCAGCCGGATGTGCAGCTGGTCCAGCACCGTGCTGTGTTCATCGTCGAACACCCCCAGCAGCAGCTGGTCGTTGTCCTGCTCCAGGCGGGAACGATGCATGTGGGCGAGAAAGCGGGCTTCCTCGTCGATGCAGCCGGGGTGACGGCGGCCGCGCCGGCGGCGGTCATCGAACAGGCGCCAGCGTGGCAGATCGGTGCGTTGGAACGGACGCAGGGTGACCGGCGCTGCCTGCAACTGCAGCAGGTGGCGGCGCAGCACCGGGCGCAGGGGGGGAAGGGTAGGGGTCGGGTACGAGGTCATCATCCCGGCAACGATGGCCTCGCCCGCAGAGCCAGACCATTCAAAACATTGCAAAAACGGGGCGGGCCTGGGGCCGGGTCTGATTCGGTTCAGGCATAAGCCCATCAGGGCTGGTCATTTCCGTTGAAACCACCCATTCAGGACACTTTCGTTACGGGATCGTTATGTGCCGCACAGGCCGCTGGCCCCGTACCACCACCCACTCCCCCAGGAAGCCCATGTCCGCCTCTCACAAGGCGCTGCGCCCGCGTCCGCTGGTGCTCGCGCTGTCGTCCCTGATGCTGGTCTCGTTGCCGGCCTTCGCGCAGGAAAGCGCACCCACCTCGCTGCAGGAAGTGAAGGTCACCGGCTCGCGCATTCCACGCGCCAGCGTCGAAGGGCCGTCGCCGGTGACGGTGATCAGCCGCGAGCAGATCGACGCGCAGGGCTACCGCAACGCGTTCGATGCGCTGAGCGCGCTGACCGAGAACACCGGCAACGTGCAGGGCGAGGACTTCGGCAACACCTTCACCCCGGCCGCCAACACCATCAACCTGCGCGGGCTGGGCCCGAACCGCACGCTGGTGCTGGTCAACGGCCGCCGCCAGGCCGACTACCCGCTGGCCTACGAGGGCTCGGTGAACGTGGTCAACCTGGCCAACATTCCCAGTGCGCTGATCGAGCGCATCGAGGTCCTGGCGGCAGGTGCGTCGGCGGTATACGGCTCCGATGCGATCGCCGGCGTGGTCAACATCATCCTCAAGGACCGCTTTGAGGGCGTGGACGTGAACGTGCGCGCCGGTGGCACCCAGCAGGGCGGTGGCGACAACCAGCGCGCGCAGGTTGTCGGTGGCAGTTCCGGCGAGCGTTGGGACGCGCTGTTCGGCTTCGAGTTCGATGTGCGCAAGGCGATCCATGCGCGCCAGCGCGACTTCATGGATTCGCTGGACGATGATCCGGCCGGCAAGGCGCCGCAGGCGACTGCGATCGCCTATCGCCGCAATGCCGCCACTGGCCGCAACATCGATCCGGGCGTCACTGGCTGCGACGCGGCGTCGGGCATCTATGGCGGCAGCGTGTTCCGCGCCAACAACCCGCGCCAGGGGTGGTACTGCGGCAGCAACGAGGCCGCCGCCAGCTACTGGACCGTGCAGACCCAGAAGCGCAACCTCAACGGCTATGGCCTGCTGACCTTCCACGTCAACGAGACCACCGATCTGTTCGCCGATCTGGCGGTGGGCAGTGCGCGCATCACCAACAACACCCGTGCGCCTACCTGGACCTCGGCCCGCAACTACTTCTACAACCGGACCACCGGCAACCTGGAAAGCTGGTACCGCCGCTTCGCGCCGGAAGAAATCGGTGGCCTGCCGCGCAACGCGAACCGTTTCCTGGAAAACTCGTGGTCGTTCAACGTCGGCGCGCGTGGCCAGATCGGCGACAGCGGCTGGGACTACGAAGCGGTCTACAGCCGTTCGCGCTACGAGAACCGTACCCGTCGTCCGGTGCTGCTGGCCGGCATCAACGAATACCTGCTTGGCCCGAAGCTGGGCGTGCGCAACGGCGTCGAGATCTATGCACCGGACCCGGCACGACTGTTCAAACCGCTGACGCCGGAGGAGTACCAGGGCCTGTCCGGCTACCAGGAAAGCCGCAACGCGGCGTGGCTGCAGACCTTCAGCGCCAGCGTCAACGGCCGCCTGTTCGCGCTGCCCGGTGGTGACGCTGCGTTGGCAGCGGTGGTCGAAGCCGGCAGCCAGGGCTACCGCAACCGCCCGGACCCGCGGCTGGGAACCGGTGAGTTCTGGAACACCAGCGCCGGTATCGGTGCCGGCGGCGAGCGTGACCGCTACGCCGCGGGCGTGGAACTGCAGCTGCCGCTGCTGCAGTCGCTGACCACCACGCTGGCCGGACGCTATGACCAGTACCGTGCCGGCGGCGAGCACATCGGCAAGGCGACCTGGAGCTTCGGCGTCGAGTTCCGCCCGATCGAGAGCCTGCTGATCCGCGGCTCTGCGGCGACCAGCTTCCGTGCGCCGGACATGAACTACGTGTTCGCTACCGAGACCCGTGGCTACAACCCGGGCATGACCGACTACTGGCGCTGCCGCACCGCCGGCCAGTCGTATGACAACTGCGACTACAACGGCCTGTCGATCGACTACAGCAACCGCGCCAACGCGCAGCTGCAGCCGGAAACGGCCAAGTCGTATGGCTTCGGTGTGGTCTGGTCGCCGCTGTCCGGCCTGGATTTCAGTGCCGACTACTACGACATCCGCATCGACAACGAGGTGACCAGCCTCGATACCAGCCGTATCCTGCGCGACGAGGCCGATTGCCGGCTGGGCCGCACGCTGGGCGGCGAAGCGCGCGATATCGGTTCGCCGCTGTGCCAGGACGCGCTGTCGCGGGTGATCCGCAATCCGTCCAATGCCACCGTGCAGCCGGACCAGGTGACCCGTGTGCTGATCAATCCGATCAATGCGGCCTCCGAATCGGTCCGCGGCCTGGACCTGAAGGGCAACTGGCGTTTCGATGCCGGCCGCTATGGCCGCTTCACCACGCGCCTGGCCTACACCGTGGTGCTGGAGCACAAATACCGACAGTTCTCCGATGATCCGGAGCGTGACATCCGCAATTCGCTGGATGACTACCAGTGGCGCAGCAAGGCCAACGGCAGCATCACCTGGAACCAGGGTGACTGGACCACCACGCTGTACGGCAACCGCTTCGGCTCGCTGCCGAAGACCGATGGCAGTGGCCGCATCGCGCCGTACATGACTTACAACGCCAGCGTGTTCCGCCAGTTTGGCGAGAATCTGTCGGTGGGTGTGATCGTCAACAACCTGCGTGACAGCCGCCCACCGGCGGACAAGAACGGAGGCGGCTGGCCGTTCTATCCGGTCGGCAACTACGATCCGTATGGCCGCCAGTACTGGGTGCAGCTGGACTACCGGTTCCGTTGATCCCGCAGGCGAACGAAAGGCCCGGCATTGCCGGGCTTTTCTTTGTGCAGCGCACCCGTGTAGCCGCTGCGTGCGTGGCATGCTGTGACGCTACCCGGAGGAGGATGCGCATGGATGTCAGGGTGTGGAGCGTGATTGCAGTGCTGGCTGTTACAGGTTGCAGTGGCAAGCAGGCGGCCAGCGTGGAGGATGCCGCGGAGGTGGCCAATGCTGGGCCTGCGCAGCCTCACGCGCAGCCAGCGGAGCACGCTGGGCCATCGCGCGCGGCAACGGCATCGAGCGCCACGACGGCTGCCGCTGGGCCCGCGCGAACGGAGGGGCACTTCCTCGAGGGCGAGCGCATGCTGCTGAGCGAGGGTGCGGTGTCCGTGCAGAAGAGCGAGGCGCTGCTGGGTTCCGACAAGGCTTTCGCGCAGGCAATCAGCCAGTTCGAGCGCGATGCGGCCGGCCACCCCGAAGTGCAGGACCTGACCCGCCTGTACAGGACGGCCGCCAACCGGCTCATGGGCCAGGACGGCACGCTGGTGTCCCTTGCCTGCGGCTACAGCCTGTGTGTTGGCGAGATCCGCAGCCGCACCGATGAGGATTTCAGTGCCTGGTCCGAAGCAATCGGCATGGACAAGGCGGCCCCGGTCTACAGCCTTGCCACGGCGCCGATGACATGGGGCAGGGACCAGCACGGTGGGCGTTTCGTGTTCTCGGTGGACCCGGCCGCCAACGGCATGGCGGGCCCGTAGCACCGGCGGATGCCCGGCGCCAGGGCGCGTTACGGAAGCGCCTGCAGCAGGTACGACTCGATGACGTAGCTGAAAGGCTGCTGCTGGCGGTCACGCAGCAGGGCGCGCACTTCCAGGATCACGCCGTGGTCGCCTTCGCCGCGTGGCGGCCAGAAGGTCTGGTCGGCCAGGGTCTGGCGCTGGAAGCCCAGCGGACCGACCACGCGACCGAACGGTTCGTCGGTGCTGTCCAGTACCTGGTTCATGGCCGGGCTGAGGTGGCCAGGCAGGTACCAGTTGTCGGCCTCGGACAGCACGCGGCTGCCGCAGACCAGCTGCACACGGCGATAGCGCAGGTCGGTGCCGGGTTTCGCGCCCAGTGCCTGCAGCACGTCGGCCGGTGCCGTCTTGTCCTGGCCGTGCACGCGCACCGCGCGGACCCGTGCCTGTTCGGCCAGCCCATGTTCGGCGCACCAGTGTTCCAGGGTGGCGGTCGCGCTCTGTCCGGACAGCACGCGCTGGTGCAGGCGCTCGACGAGTGCAGCCGGGGCGATGCGCTGCTGGCCCGGCGGCGACTGCAGCGGCGCAGCGGCCGCAGCATCAGTGGCGGACAGGCTGGCGATCGGCGCGGCGGCGAGCAGGGACGCGGCCTGCCAGCGGCGGAGACGATCGTGGCGGTCGGACGGGCCCATGTGGCATCACAGCGGAAACAGGCGCCTATGGTACCTGTTCAGCGGTGTGCACGGTGTCGCTGCGACCGGCGGTCGCAGGGGCATTCATCGCTCTGGTGAATGCGTGCCATCCAGATATTTCGTTGGCCGATGGTTGTGTCGAGGCGCAGGATGGCGCCAGTCCTGGCTTTCCTGGAGTTCCCGATGACCCTGCAGTTCGTCCACGGTGGCGTTGACCGCGATGGCGCACCGCTGCATTTCCATATCCGTGATGGCCGCATCAGCGGGCTCAATGGCGATGCTGCGCCTGCCGATGAGGCGGAATGCGTCGATCTGAAGGGCTTCGCGGTGCTGCCCGGGCTGGTCGATGGCCACATTCACCTCGACAAGAGCTTCGTCGGCGACCGTTGGCACCCGCATCAGCCGGTGAACAGCCTGCGTGAGCGGCTGGCGGTGGAAAAGGCGGCAGTGGCGGCTGCGGCGCCGATGGTCGATCGTGCCGAGGCGCTGATCCGCCAGTGCAGCGGCTTTGGCACCGTGGCGATGCGCTGCCATGTCGACATCGATGGCAGCACCGGCCTGCGTCATCTGGAAGCGGTGCGCGAGGCCGCACTGCGCTGTGCCGACATCATGCATGTCCAGCTGGTGGCGTTCCCGCAGGCCGGCGTGATGTCCTGCCCGGGTACCGCCGCCGTACTGGAGCAGGCGCTCGCCGCTGGCGTGGAGGTGCTCGGTGGCATCGACCCCACCACGCTCGATGGCGATGCCGAGGGCCAGCTGGCACTGTTGTTCGGCCTGGCCGAGCGCTATGGCGTGCAGCTGGACATCCACCTGCATGAGCCCGGCGAAACCGGCCTGGCCCAGCTGCTGCGTATCGCCGCGCGGACCCGGGCCGCCGGCCTGCAGGGAAGGGTGGCGGTCAGTCATGCCTATTCGCTGGGCGAGGTGCCGCTGTCGCGCGCGCTGCAGGTGGGCGAAGCATTGGCCACGGCCGGCGTAGCGATCATGAGCAACGCGCCGGGTGATCATGCGTTCCCGCCGCTGCGCGCGCTGCATGATGCCGGCGTGCGCGTGTTTGCCGGCAACGACAACATCCGTGACTGCTGGTGGCCGTATGGCAACGGCGATCTGTTGCAGCGGGCGATGCTGCTGGGCTACCGCTCCGGCTTCCATACCGATGCCGACCTGATGCTGGCGCTGGACATGGTGACCACCCATGCCGCGCAGGTGATCGGCTTGCCGCAGTACGGTCTTGTGGAAGGGCATCCGGCCACTTTCGTGGCGGCGCGTGCCGATCACGGCCCGGCCGCTGTGGCCGGGGTGCCGGTGGAACGACGCGTAGTGGTTGACGGTCGCTGGCTGTAGATCCGCGCCGGGCCAACCCGTGTAGCGCCGAGCCACGCTTGGCGGCTTTTCAGACGTAATCGTCGGCGCGGGTAGCGACGAACTCTTCCAGCCACGCCAGCAGATGGGCGATGTCGATGACCTCGCCCTGCTCGACGCGCTTGAGCAGCAGCGTGCTGGCGCCGATCTGCAGGCTGCTGTCGGCATAACGCAGCACCGCATCAATGCCCCAGGCATCGGTGACCTGCATCCAGGCCAGGCCCGGCACGCGCTGGGCCAGGGTGTCACCGAACGCCACGCCCAGCGCTTCCCAGCCATCGCAGTCGTTGCGGTCGATCAGCTCGGCATCGACCACGCGCTGCAGCGTGGCGGCCGGCAGCGGCCACTGCACCGGTAGCGTCGGAAAGCCGGCGGCCACGCGCGCAGCGATCAGCGAACGCTGGTGCTGCAGATGTGTCTGCAGGGCAGCGGGCAGGGGATCGAAGCGGGCGGGGATTTCGTCGGACATGGCAAGGCGCCGTGGAGCACGGAAACAACAGGCACCGTAGCCGGCGATGTAGTGCCCTGGTGCGGCGGGTCTGATCAGATATCGATGATCAATGCGCGAGATCCATGCCCGCGCTGGACAATGTGGCTGTCGAGGTTGCCGGCCAGCGGCCGGCACTACCTCTGGTGCGGTGGTCAGTCCGGTTCGCGCTGCACCTGGCGCCACAGTTCGCTGGCCAGCGCACGCACCGCATCATCGGCATCGGCGCGATGCAGCAGGCCGATCTCGTAGTTGTCGATCACCGGCAGCTCGCGCTCGCCATCGATGATGCGGTGATCGCGGGTGACCGCGCGGCGTGGCAGCAGGCTGATGCCGATGCCATCGGCCACCGCGCCCTGGATGCCACTCAGCGACGAACTGGTGAAGGCGATGCGCCAGCGCAGGCCCAGCGCCTCCACGGCGTGGATCATCTCGTCGCGGTACAGCCCGCGCGGCGGGAAGGTGACCAGCGGCAACGGGTCCTGCTGCAGGCAGCTGCTGCGCAGGCTGTCGATCCAGTGCATCGGCTCGCGCCGGCAGTGCACCGCCTGGCGCGTGTTGCGGCGTTGCTTGACCAGCACCAGGTCCAGCTCGCCATGGTCGAAGCCGTGGGCCAGGTCGCGGCTGAGGCCGCTGCTGATCTCCAGTTTCACCTGTGGGTGGCGGCGGCTGAAGGCGGCCAGCATGCGCGTGGTCTGTGCGTTGACGAAGTCCTCGGGCACGCCGATGCGCACTGCGGTTTCCACGGTGGCGCCGGCCAGCGCCTGCGCCATTTCCTCGTTCAGGTCGAGCATGCGCCGCGCGTAGCCAAGCAGGGTGTGACCGGCGTCGGTGGGGTGTACGTCGCGGTGGCCGCGTTCGAGCAGGCGATGCCCGGCCAGTTCCTCCAGTCGGCGCACCTTCTGGCTGACCGTGGACTGGGTCGAATGCAGGCGCGTGGCCGCCGTGGTGAAGCTGCCGCAGTCGGCCACCATCACCAGCGCCCGCAGCAGGTCCAGTTCGAACAGCGTTCTATTCGATTTGGCACTGTCTTGCATTTGAACATTTCACTTCTGGATGCGCGTGACGACTTCTACCATGCAGGGGAGGGGGCAGCAAGCACCGCGCCCCGGTTGTACCGGCATCGCCCGCAGTGCTCGCCGCACAGGAGAACCGAAGATGCGAATCCATCGTTGCCATCGCTGGCCCGCTCCGATGGGGCGCCTGTTGCTGCTGTGCCTGCTGGCGATGGTCATTCCAGCCTGTTCGGCCACCGCGGGCTCGGCTGATGGCCGCCTGCGCGATGCCGCCACCCGCGGCGATGCCGAGGCGGTGCGCGGAGCGCTGGAAGACGGCGCCGATCTGGAGGCGCGCGATGGCCAGGGCCGCACCGCGCTGCTGCTGGCCACGCACGGCAACAACGTGGATGCCGCGCGTGAACTGATCGAAGCCGGCGCCGACGTCAACGCCAAGGATGCGTTGCAGGACAGCGCCTACCTGTACGCCGGCGCGCGTGGACTGGACGAGATCCTGGCGATGACCCTGGCGCATGGCGCTGACCTGCGCAGCACCAACCGCTACGGCGGCACCGCCTTGATTCCCGCCGCCGAGCGCGGCCACGTCGCCACCGTGCGCACGCTGCTGCGTGCCGGCGTCGCTGTGGACCATGTCAACCGCCTGCACTGGACCGCGCTGCTGGAAGCGATCCTGCTCGGGGATGGCGGCGCGCGCCACGTGCAGATCGTGCAGCTGCTGCTGGAGGCCGGCGCCGACCCCGAACTGGCCGACGGCGACGGCGTGACGCCGCTGGCGCACGCGCGCCAGCGCGGCTATACCGGAATTGAAACCCTGCTGCGCCAGCACGGCGCGGCACGCTGAAGACCGTCCCCTTCCACCCTGCACGCTGCGCGTGCCCACCAGGATGCTGTCCATGTTCCGTTCCCGTCCGTTGTCCCTTGCCATCCTCCTTGCGGTGGCCCCGCTGTCGGCCTCGGCCGCCGAGCGCGCTGACCTGTTGATCCGCAATGCCACCGTGGTCGATGTCGAGCACGCCAGCACCCTGGCTGGGCAGAGCGTGGTGATCCGTGGCGAGGACATCGTCGCCGTCGGCCCGGACGCCACGATGCACAGCCAGTGGAGCGCTGCCCGCCAGATCGATGCCAAGGGCAAGTACCTGATCCCGGGCCTGTGGGACATGCACGTGCATTTCGGCGGTGGCCCGGCGCTGATCGAAGAGAACAAGGCGCTGCTGCCGCTATATATCGCGCACGGCATCACCACCGTGCGCGACTGTTCCGGTGACCTGCCCGAGCAGGTGCTGCAGTGGCGCGGCGAGATCGCAAAGGGCACGCTGTTTGGTCCGCGCCTGCTCAGTTCGGGCGCGAAGATCGAAGGCATCAAGCCGGTCTGGAAGGGCACGATCGAGGTGGGGAGCGAGGCTGACGCCGACAAGGCGATCACCCGCCTGCAGCACGACAAGGTTGATTTCGTGAAGATCACCGACAGCACGCTGAAGCCGGAACTGTTCCTGTACTCGGCCAGTGCTGCGCGCAAGGCCGGCTTCAAGGCCTCGGGGCATATTCCGATGGCACTGACCGTGGAGCAGGCGGTCGATGCCGGCCTGGCCTCGATCGAGCATCTGGATTACGCATTCAAGGCCGGCAGCAAGGACGAAGCGCAGATCGCTGCCGACTTCGGTGCCGGTCGCATCGACCGCGCCGAAGCCAACCGGCGCCTCGACGCCAGCTTCGACCGCGACACGGCGATGCACGCGTACCGCGATTTCGCAAAGCGCGGCGTATTCGTGACCCCGACCCTCAACGGCGGCCGCATCCTCGACTACCTCGACCAGGATGACCACGCCAACGATCCGTACCTGGCCTATATCGGTCCGGGCCTGCGCGCGACCTACCAGTGGCGCGTCGACCGTGCCGCCAAGGCCACGCCGGCACAGATCGAAGCGCGCCACGCGCAGTATCACCAGGTCGCGGCGGTGCTGCCGATGCTGCAGGAAGCCGGTGTGACGATCATTGCGGGCACCGATGCGGGTTTCCTCAACTCGTTCAACTTCCCGGGCATCGCCCTGCACCAGGAGCTGCAGCTGTTCGTGAAGGAGGGCCTGAGCGCACCGCAGGCGCTGTCGGCCGCAACCCGTTCCGGCCCGTCCTGGTTCGGCCAGATGGACCGTTATGGTGGAGTCGCGCAGGGCAAGGCCGCCGATCTGGTGCTGCTGACCGCCAACCCGCTGCAGGACATTGCTGCCACCGAAAAAATCGACAGCGTGATCCTGCGCGGCAACGTGTATGACCGCGCCGCGCTGGACAAGATGCTGGCCGACACCAAGACCAAGGTCGCAGCGTGGAATGTCGAGGCTGCGAAGGCGCAATGATAGACAGGGTCAGAGCCCTTCCCCGTGGGAAGGGATCCGACCCTGGGGCCTCGAACGGAATCCACGCATGGCGTGGATCTACCGGTAACCTTCAAGGCATCGCCACCTGCGGTCAGCAGTAGATCCACGCCATGCGTGGATGAGCCCCTTGCTTCCGGCACGGGAACGATCCGGTGCGGGCACCTAGCATGGTGCCCGTTTCCGGTTTGAATCCCTGCATGCCTGTTTCCCCTGACTTCCTGCTGCCTGCCGCAGAGCCGCCACTTTCGTTGCCACGCCCGTGTTGGGTGATGCTGGCCCTGTGGGGGCTGTTGATCGCCACCGCGGTGCCTGCAGTACACCTGAGCCAGACACCCGGTGGTCTGCTGCCGGCGGCGTTGTTCATCCTGGGCGCCGAGCTGCCCTGGATGCTGGCGACGCCGGCGTTGTGGGCAGCGTGCCGGCGCTGGCCACTGCCTGGACGCCGGCATCTGATTGGCTGGCTGGGTCTGGGCCTGCTGCTGACCCCATTGCTGACCGCACTGGGATGGACCTTGGGCCACCTGCTGCTGCAACAGTGGCAGGCGCGACCCTGGCCTGCACCGGCGCAGGTGATGCGTGCGATCGGTATCACGGCGTTGTTCGCATTGCCGACCTTCATCGCGGTGGCGGGCGTGGGTCATGGCCTGGCCGGGTTGCAGCGCTTGAAGGCGCAGTCGGAGGTGCTGCGGCAGGCCCGTGAAGCCGCCCTGCGCCAACATCTGCAGCACCACTTCCTGTTCAATGCACTCAACGCCATTGGTGGCCTGGCCCTGCAGCACCCCGGCATGGCGGACATGGCGTTGGCACAGCTGTCCTCGCTGCTTCGCGATACCCTGCAATGCCCGCCGCATCGCGCCCTGGCCGATGAGCTCGGAGCCGCCCAGGACTATGTGGCCCTGCAGTCGCTGCTGCGCGACGAGGCGCTGCAGCTGCACCTGCAGGCCAGCGCCCAGGCCCTGGCGTGGCAGGTGCCGGGCCTGCTGCTGCAGCCGTTGATCGAGAACGCGGTCCTGCACAGCGGCTGGCAGCCCGGTGATGCGCCCTTGCGGATCGAGCTGCATGCGCAGGTGGAAGGAGGCCTGCTTGAGGTGACGCTGTTCAATCCCTGCATGCGCCCCTCTACGAGCGATGGCCTGGGTACTGGCCACGCTGCGGTGCAGCGGCGGCTGGCGTTGTCGGGAGGCAGGCTGCAGGCCGGCAGCGAGCACGGTGGCTACCGTGCACGGCTGGTCCTGCCGGAGGTCGTCGCATGACGCGTCCATTGAGTGTCCTGCTGGTGGACGACGTTGCACTGGCGCGTGGCCGCCTGCGCCAGTTGCTGGTTGACATTCCGCAGGTCCGGATCGATGCCGAAGCCGCCACTCTTTCGCAGGCACGCGAGCAGCTGCGGGGGCGCCGATTCGATCTGTTGCTGCTGGATCTGGTGCTGCCCGACGGTCGCGGCTGGGAGTTGCCGCAGCAGCAGCCGGCGCTGGCGGCACACACCATCTTCGTCACCGCGCTACCACAGCACGCGCTGCGCGCCTTTGAACTGGGCGTAGCCGACTATCTGCTTAAACCGGTGGCGGCGCCGCGCCTGCAGGAAGCGATCGAGCGCGTGCGCCGGTTGGCGGGGCTGGCACCGGCTACGGACCACGGTGCGCAGGCGCTGGCAGTACCTGGTACCGGTGGCGTCCAGTATGTGCCGCTGGCGCAGATCGACTATGTCGACATGGCCGGACACTACGCCTGCGTGCACGTAGGACAGCAACTGCATCTGCTTCGCGAACCTCTGGCACAGCTGGCCGGGCGACTGGCGGGGGGAGGGCTGCTGCGCGTGCATCGTTCGATACTGGTGAATCCGCTGCGGGTGCGATCACTGATCGAGCGTCACAATGGCGATGCGCTGCTTGTGTTGGCCGACGATGTGCAGCTACCTGTCAGCCGCAGCTACCGGCCGGCGCTGGAAGCAGCACTGGCGACACGTACCTGACGCACGGCTGGTGCCAGAGATGGAACGGTTGGCGCCATCGTCGCCGAAGTATGCAATCCACGCGCTGCGGGCAGTGCACCCTGCGGTTTTGCAGAGCGAGGCGGGATATGCGGATGCGTTGGAGCGTGGGGGTGTTGCTGGGCGTGCTGACGCTGCCTGCGTTGGCTGATGTAAGGGTCAACGTCGAGGATCATCAGGGGCGCGCCGATCGCGTGCCCATCATTACCGTCGAGGGGCTGGCGGCGGCCGAAGCGATCCAGCTGCGGTTGTCGATGCAGGACAGTGCCGGCCAGCGCTGGCAGTCACAGGCCGTACTTCGCGCGGACCTCCAAGGGATTGTCGACACCTCACGCAGCGGCTCCGAGCAGGGCAGCTACCGGGGTATCGACGCCAGCGGGCTGATCTGGTCGATGCAGCCGCAGGAAGGAAGGGCCCGTGCACTTCCCGTGCAGTGGCAGCGCTCCGGCGATGGCGTGGGGTTCCAGCCACAGACCTTCGAACTGGAGGTGGAGCGTGCAGGATCGGTGGTTGCACGGCGTTCCCTGCAGCGCCACCTGATGCTGCCTGGGGTGCGGGTGCAACGGGTCCAGATCGAGGGTCGCCCCGCGCACCTGTACCTGCCGGCGGACCTGAAAACCGATGCAGGGGCGCCCGCAGTGGTGGCCTTGGGCGGTGCGGAAGGTGGATTCGACGGTGGTGACCTCTATGCCGCCTGGTTGGCGAGCAACGGCTACGTCGCGCTGTCGGTGGCGTGGTACCGCGGGCCGGGGGTGCCCAAGGACCTGATCGAGGTTCCGCTCGAAACCGTGCGCGATGCAGTGCATTGGCTGCAACGGCATCCCTGCGTGGACCCGCAGCGGGTGGGGCTGATGGGAGGCTCCTGGGGCGGCATCGTGACCATGGCGACGGCGGTGCATCTGCCCGGGCTGCGCGCCGCGGTGTCCTGGGTCGGCAGTCCAGCCCCGTTCCGCGGTATTGCACGCGACGTGGCTCCTGCGGATTTCCGCGCGGTGGAGCGATCACCATTGAGCTGGCAGGGCCGGCCGCTGCCGTGGCTGCCGTATCGCGAGGAGATTGACTGGGGTAGGCCGGGGCCGCAGTGGGAACCGGCATTGCGTGCGGCGATGCTGCCCATCGGGAACATCGCTGCACGCACGCTGTGGATTGGTGGAGGGGATGATCGCCTCGGCGATTCAGGTGTGATGATGGCGGTGGCGCAACGCCAGCTGGCGGCGGCCGGGCGGGGAACGCGCGATCGCTTCCTGTATTACGCAGACGCCGGACATCTGCTCACGCCGATCCTGCAGCCGACCACCCATCGCCATGATGTGGGCCCGTTCATTGACGTGGGGGGTACCGCTGAAGGTCACGCGCTTGCGGACCGTGAGGTAGGGCCCGCGGTGCTCGCGTTCCTGGCCGAGGCGCTGTAGCTGGAAGTGCGCCGCCTTGTCCTTGGACCGAACGTCGGGATGGTCGACCCCGATTGCGATTCATCCACGCATGGCGTGGCTCTACCGCCATCCCACGGATTCCATGCTGTTGCCGTTGAGGTTGCCGGCCAGCGGCCGGCACTACCGCAGGTGCAGGGCCGCAGGCCCTGCCGAACAACCCCCTAATCGTGACCGCTGTCGTCCAGGCTGATGATCCCGCGCCGCAGCGCCTGGGTGACCGCGTGCGTGCGATCACCCACGCCGAGCTTGTCCATCAGGCTCTTCATGTGCGCTTTCACCGTCTGCTCGGAAATCTGCATGCGCTCGCCGATGCGCTTGTTCGACAGCCCGCTGGCGACGTGCCGCAGCACCTCGGTTTCACGCGGTGACAGCCGATCCTCGACGACATGCGCCGCAATGCTCGCCGCCACTGCCGGCGGAATCGGTGCGCGCCGGCCACCGGCGACGATGCGGATGGTGTCGATCAGTTCGTGACGCAGCATGTCCTTCAGCAGGTAGGCGCTGGCACCGGCCTGCAGCGCGCGGACCGCGCGTACGTCACCACGGTAGGTGGTCAGCACGATGATGCGCGCGCGCGGGTCCATCGCGCGGATCCGCGCGATCGCTTCGACGCCATCCAGCCGTGGCATCTGCAGGTCCATCAGCACCACGTCGGGCTGCAGCCGCTGGTAGCAGGCGATGGCTTCCTCGCCATCGGCGGCCTCGCCGAGCAGGCGCAGATCGGGTTGTGCGCCCAGCAGGGCGGCCAGGCCGTCGCGCAGCAGTGGATGGTCGTCGACCACCAGCACGCCGATCGGGGCAGGGGACTCAGTCATGGTTTGCTTTACTCCAGGGCCAGCGCCAGCGCGATGGACGGCGGTGATACAGGCGCCGTGCCGGGACCGCCAGCGCCACTTCGGTGCCCAGGCCGGGCCGGGTCCACAGCTGCAGTTCGGCGCCAAGACGTTGTGCACGTTCACGCATGCCCTGCAGCCCCCAATGGCCGTGGCCGGCGTCTTCATCGGTGATGCCGACGCCATCATCGCGCACGTGCAGCAGGAAGCACCGCGTGCCGTAGGACAGCTCCACTTCGATGGCGCTGGCGTTGGCATGGCGCAACGCATTGCGGATGGCTTCGCGTCCGATCAGGAACACTTCTTCGGCGGCATCGGCCTGCAGTGGTGGGGTTGCGCCTTCCACGGTCAGGCGCAGTGGATTGGTGCCATGCCCGGCGTACTCGGCATGCACATCGGCCAGCGCTGAAGCGAGGTCACGGCCGGCGAAGGGACCATCACGCAGTGCGTTGACCCGCTCACGGCCCTCGGCCAGGTTGCGCTCGGCCAGTTGCATCGCCGATTCCAGCTGGCCGCGCACCGTGTCCGGGGTCTGCGGCGACTGGCTGATCGCGTGCAGGCGCAGGATCAGGCCCTGGCTGCCCTGCAGCAGGGTGTCGTGCAGGTCGCGGGCAATGCGTTCGCGTTCGCCGTTGCGCTCCTGCAGGCGTGCGCGGAACAAGGCCGCCAGTTGCCCGCTGCGGATTCGCACCGCCATCACCAGCAGCGCGAGGATCGCGGCTGCGCACAGCAGCTTGAACCACACGGTCTGCATGAAGGTGGGCGCGATGCGGAAGCTGCGGCTGGCAGGCGTAGTGCTCCAGATACCGTCTTCGTTGGCGGCCTCCACGTCGAACCGATAATTGCCCGGGGCGAGGTTGGTGTAGTACGCCCGCGTGCTGCTGCCGGCATCCTGCCAGCCATCGTCAACGCCGGACAGGCGATAGCGGTAGCGGTTGCGCTCCGGACGTGCCAGCGACAGCGCCACGTAGTCGATCGGCAGCTGGCTGGTGCCGGCCGGCAGGCGCAGGCCGTCACGCAGGGGCTCGTGTGCGCTGCCGTACAGCACTTCGCCGATGCGCACGCTGGGCGCCATGGTGTTGATGTGCGAGCGCGTGGTATCCAGCCAGGCCAGGCCCTGGTTGGTGGCCAGCCACAGCAGTCCGTCATCGGCCAGCGCGGCGGTGGCGATCGGTCCGCTCTGCAGGGCGATGCCCGGCATGCCATCCACCGCATCGAACAGGCGTGGCGTCACCGGCTGCCCGGTACGCAGCGCCCGTCGCAGCTGATCGCTCCCCAGCCGGACCAGGCCACGGCTGCCATTGAGCCACAGGTGACCGTGCGCATCGGCAACCATGCCGGTGATGCCCTCCAGCACGCCGGCCATGTCGGTGTTGACCGGCATGAAGCGGCCCTTGCCGATGCGGGCGGCCAGCCCGGCCTCACCGGCCACCAGCAAAAGATCCTCGTGGTGTAGCAGTGCGGTGACCGGGCCGACCGACAGCCCGTGGTTGGCATCGAAGGTTTCGATGCGGGTCGCTCCCATGCTGCGCAGCCGGCCGTCGGCATAGCCGAGCAGCAGCTGGCCATTGGCATCCAGCGCCAGTGATGAGCAGGCCTGTTCGGGCAGGCGCGTTTCGCGCTGCCACTGGCCGTGCAGATAATGCAGCACGCCACGTTCACCGGTGCAGACCCAGGCCTGGTCGTCATCGGCGAACAGCAGGGCATGCAGCGGTTGCCCGGTGAAGGGCTCGGGCAGCGGAATCAGCGTGGAGTGGCCAGCCACCGTGCGTGCCAGGTTGACCCAGTCGAACTGCCAGATCGGCGTGGGCGCCCGGCGCGCGGCCGCCTGCAGTTGTGCGGCGCTGCCTTCCAGCAGTGGCCGGCGCAGGTCGTACGGCTTGAGGTCCTCGCCGTAGCCGTACACACGCCCATCGCTGGCCCGCACCAGCGAGCGATAGGGATCACTGGGGCCGACCGCCAGCGTGTGCACGCTACGCGCGCGGAAGCGGTTGAGGCCGAGATTGGTGCCAACCCAGAGATTGCCTTCGCGGTCGGCGATGATCGGCACGGCCGAGGTGGCGGTCAGCCCGTGCGGCGAATCGAAACGCTCCATGCGCACGGCGCGGCTGCCGTCGAACGTGATCCGCGCGACACCGCCATGCGGGCTCATCGTGGCCCATAACGCGCCGTCGGCAGTGAACTGCAGGCGTGCGGCGACCAGGTCCGGCAGGCGTCGCGCTTCGCGTTCGCTGTCCGGCAGCAGGCCCTGCGCGTTGGCCAGCGGCGAGGTGCCGCGCACACGGTCGGCCAGCCAGACTTCGCCCTGCGGGCTCTCGGTCAGCGTCGCCATCTGGGATACGGCGATGCCGGTGTCCTCGAAACGCGGCTGGCCTGCAGGGCGCATCCAGATCCTGAGGTCGGCCAGTACCCAGAAGGTGCCGCGGCTGTCGTGCAGCACCCATTGCACGCGGTGTTCCGGCACCCCGGCGCCCGCGGGCAGCGGCTGCCAGCGCTGGCCATCGAACTCGCGCAGCCCTCCATTGATGGCCGCCCACATCCGGCCGTCGCGGTCCTGGCTGAAGTGCGGGACCACGCCAACCGGCACGCCCTGGCCGCGGCCGTAGTTGTACAGCTGGCCGCGCGCGAACTGGCTGATGCCTGCCTGGAAATAGCCGATCCACAGTGCGCCATCGGCGCTGTGTTCCAACGTGACCATGTTGGTGGACGGGTAGCGGGTGCCAGCCGGTGGCGCCTGCCGTTCGAAGCGGCGTCCATCGAAACGGTACAGGCCCGAACCGGTGGCCAGCCACAACAGGCCGTCACGGTCCTGGCTGATGTCCCAGATGTCACCGGGTGCACCCTGGCCGACCCGCCACGCGGTGTGCTCGTAGCCAGGCAACCCGCTGCTCACGGCCGGTCGCTGCACGGCAAGGGCGGGCAGGGCGGTCCACAGCAGCAGGCACGTCAGCAGCGCCGGCAGGCGACGCAGGAACGGGAAGGGGCGGCCATGCATGGCGCGCATTCTGGCAGGTGCGGGGCAGCCCCGGGTGACCCGAACGGGGTAGGCGCCTGGTGCCGAGGTCGGCTATCACGCCGGCATGTCCTGTGGAGCCCGGCCATGCAGCGCCTGTTCGTGATGTTCCCCGACCGCGGGCCGGGCATCGGCCTGCTGTGGCTGCGGCTGTGCGTGGCCGCTGCGTTGTGCACGCCGGGCACGCACGCCGCGGGCTGGCTGTCGGCGCTGTGCCTGCTGGCGGTGGCGATGCTCGCGCTGGGCGTACTGACGCCGCTGGCGGTACTGCCGGCAACACTGGGCCTGTATGCACAGGCACTGCCGTGGCCACTGGTGGTGTTGCCGCTGGCCTTGCTGGCGCTGGGCCCGGGTGCCTATTCACTGGATGCGCGGCTGTTCGGTCGTCGCCGGCTCGGCCATCGGCCTCCCCCATTCGGGTAGGTGCTGGCCTCGACCGACGGGGGTAGGGCATCGCCCGGCGTACACGCACCATGGGCCACCCCTTCGCGGCGCCCCACATGGCCACTGTTTCCCCGTCGGCTTCGCCTGCTGCATCGCTGGCCCCGCACCAGGCGGCGGCATTGCAGCGCGCCCTGCGCTACGTCGACGAGCATCTGTCACAACCGTTGCGGGTGACCGAACTGGCGCAGGCCGCCTGTGTCAGCCGTTTCCATCTGGTGCGCCTGTTCCGCAGCGGCACCGGTGCAAGCCCGCTGCGCTACGTGCGCCGTCGCCGCATCGAACGTGCGCGCCAGTTGTTGCCGGTCGCGCAGCTGCCGATGTCCTGCTTGGCGCAGCAGCTGGGCTTCTTCGACCAGAGCCATTTCGTCCGCAGCTTCCGCGCCGAGACCGGCTGCAGCCCCGGCCAGTACCTGGCCGGTGATGCCGCCCTGTTGCTTCCCCCTGATCGTGTTTCCAACGGAGTCCAACCATGAGCCTTGCCACCGCCACGCCCGCCCCGGCCCTGTTGTCGCCCACCGACCATGCCCTGGTGCTGATCGACTTCCAGTCACAGATGGCGTTTGCTACCCACACCATCGACATCTCCGCGCTGCGCAACAACGTGTCGCTGATCAGCAAGGGCGCCAAGGGCTTCAACGTGCCGGTGCTGCTGACCACCGTTGCCGAAGCGTCGTTCTCCGGCCCGATGTTCCCGGAACTGCCGGAGATCTTCCCGGGCCAGCCGGTGTTCGACCGTACCTCGATGAACACCTGGGAAGACCAGCCGGTGATCGATGAGATCAACCGCATCGGCAAGCGTCGCCTGGTCCTTGCCGGCCTGTGGACCAGCGTCTGCATCGTCGGCCCGGCGCTGTCGGCGCTGGCGCAGGGTTTCGAGGTCTACGTGATCACCGATGCCTGCGGTGATGTCAGCGAAGAAGCACACGAGCGTGCGATCACCCGCATGGTGCAGGCCGGTGCGGTGCCGATGACCAGCGTGCAGTACCTGTTGGAGCTGCAGCGTGACTGGGCGCGTGGTGAGACCTACGACCTGACCACCGGCATCGCCCGCGACCACGCCGGTGGCTATGGCATCGGCATCCAGTACGCCAAGCGCATGTTCGGCGCGCAGGAAGGCGGGCACTGAGCATGCTGGCTGGCCATGGCCTCGACCTGGCCCTGCTGATGCTGCGCGTGGCAGCCGGGGGATTCCTGCTGCCACATGCGCTGGGCAAGCTGTTCGGCTGGTTCGGTGGCCCCGGGCTGGCCGGCTTCGCCACCGAACTGCGCGGCTTCGGCCTGCCAGCGGTGGCACCGCTGCCGCTGCTGCTGGCCCTGCTGCAGGTGCTGTCAGGGCTGGCCGTGCTGCTGGGCTGGCAGACCCGCGTCGCCGCGCTTGCAGCGGCGGCCTTCATCGGCTTCACCGTACTGTTGGCCCTGCCCAAGGGCTGGTTCTGGATGCGCGGCGGCAGCGAGTACCCGTTGATGTGGACCACGGTACTGCTGGCCCTCGCGCTGACCGGGCCCGGCGCCTGGGCACTGGACGGCCAACGCCTTCCGGGAGACCTCGCATGAGTCACGATCCACTCGATCACGGCCGCCGCAACGTGGTGCTGGCCGGCAGCGCCGCGGTGGCGCTGGGCCTGGCCGGCCGTGCCGGTGCCGCACTCGATTCCACTTCCAAGGAGCGTCGCATGAGCACGCTGGTCATCCGCAATGCCCGCATCACCACCCTTGACCCACAGCAGCCGCATGCACAGGCGCTGGCCGTGCAGGAAGGGCGCATCGTTGCCGTCGGCAGCGACGAGGAGATCATGCGTGGCTGGGGCAATGAAGCGACCCTGATCGACGCCCAGGGCCGGCGCCTGCTGCCTGGCCTCAACGACAGCCATACCCACCTGATACGTGGTGGCCTGAACTACAACCTGGAACTGCGTTGGGACGGCCTGCGTTCGCTGGGCGATGCCTTGGACATGCTGAAGGCGCAGGTCGACCGCACGCCTGCACCGCAGTGGGTGCGCGTGGTCGGTGGCTTCACCGCCACCCAGTTCAACGAGAAGCGCCTGCCCACGCTGCAGGAGCTCAACGACATCGCGCCGGATACGCCGGTATTCCTGCTGCACCTGTACGACCGGGCGCTGCTCAACCGCGCCGCGTTGCGCGCCTGCGGCTATACCAAGGACACGCCGGATCCACCGGGCGGGCAGATCGTGCGTGATTCGCTCGGCAACCCGACCGGGCTGCTGCTGGCCAAGCCCAACGCGCTGATCCTGTACGCGACCCTGGCCAAGGGTCCGAAGCTGCCGATCGAGTACCAGGCCAATTCGACGCGCCACTTCATGCGCGAACTGAACCGGCTCGGCATCACCTCGGTGATCGACGCCGGCGGCGGTTTCCAGAACTATCCCGAGGACTACCAGGTCATCGAGCAGCTGCATCGCGATGACCAGCTGACGGTGCGCATCGCCTACAACCTGTTCACCCAGAACAAGGGCAAGGAAGTGGATGATTTCCGCGGCTGGAGCGAGATGCTGCAGCCGCGGCAGGGTGATGACCTGCTGCGCCACAACGGTGCCGGCGAGATGCTGGTGTTCTCCGCGGCCGACTTCGAGCTGTTCAACGAACCGCGCCCGGAACTGCCGCCGGAGCTGGAACCGGAACTGCACGATGTGGTGAAGCTGCTGGTCGAGAAGCGTTGGCCGTTCCGCATCCATGCGACGTACGACGAGAGCATCACCCGCATCCTCGATGTGTACGAACAGGTCAACCGCGAGGTGCCGTTCGATGGCCTGCACTGGTTCATCGACCATGCTGAGACGATCACGCCGCGCAACATCGAGCGCATCCGCGCGCTGGGCGGCGGCATTGCCGTGCAGCACCGCATGGCCTACCAGGGCGAGGCCTTCGTCGAGCGCTACGGCGTGCAGGCCGCGCGGCATACGCCGCCGGTCAAGCGCATGCTGGCCGAAGGCGTGCCGGTCGGTGCCGGTACCGACGCCACCCGCGTGGCCAGCTACAACCCCTGGGTGGCGTTGTCCTGGCTGGTGACCGGACGCACCGTGGGCGGGCTGGCCCTGTATGGCGATGAGAACCTGCTCGAACGCGAGCAGGCGCTGCGCCTGTGGACCCAGGGCAGCGCCTGGTTCTCCGGCGACGAGGCGGTCAAGGGCACGCTGAAGGCCGGCCAGCTGGCCGACTTCATCCTGCTCTCGGCCGATTTCTTCCGCGTGGATGATGCGCAGATCGCCGACATCACCAGCGTGTTGACCGTGGTCGGTGGCCGCATCGTGCATGCCGACGCCGACTATGCCGGGCTTGCGCCGCAGCTGCCGCCGGCGATGCCCAACTGGTCGCCGGTCAACAGGTTCGGTGGCTACCACGTCGGCGGTACCGCCACCGGATTGGCCGCCGCGCACCATCACCATCACGGTGTGGCCTGCAGCACCCACGGCGCGCACGGCCATGCGGCCCGGCATGCTGCACCCACCGACGACCTGACCGCGTTCTGGGGCGCGATGGGATGCTCGTGCTTCGCGTTCTGAGCCTGGCGCTGCTGGCCGCACCCTCGCTGGTGCAGGCCTGCGACGGCGGCCGCTGCAGCGACGCGGGCGACGGCCAACTGCAATGGGAGGCGTCGCTGCGCGTGCGTGGGCTGTACTACGACCCGAGCCGGTTCGGCATTGGCGGTGGCGAGGATGGCTATGGCCTGCTGCGCGCGTTGGCCTCGGCCACCTATGTGGAAGAGACCTGGCAGGCGAAGCTGCAGCTGGGTGTGCATGGTGAAAGTGGCAAGGCCGGCGGCCCGGGTCGTACCGACCGCAGCGCGCTGGATGTGCAGCAGGCGTATTGGCGCTGGCAGCAGGGCGCGTTCCATCTGCAGCTGGGCCGGCAGGAAGCCGGCTATGGCAGTTCACGGCTGCTGTCGGTGCGTGATGGGCCGAACATCCGCCTGGCGTTCGACGGTGCACGTATGGGTTGGAAAGGTAGATTCGGCACGCTTGATCTGATGGCGCTGCGGCCGGTGGAGAACCGGCCGGGCGCCTTTGATGATCGCGGCGAACACGGCGCCCATCTCTGGGGCGCGTATGCCACGACGGCGCGCGGGCAGTGGGCGGGCCAGTGGGATCTGTACCTGCTGGACTACCGCCGCGACGGCGCGCGCTTCGCCGCAGGCAGCGGTACCGAACGTCGGCACACTCTGGGCACGCGCTGGTTCGGCCAGGCCGGTGCACTGGACTGGAACAGTGAGCTGGTGGCGCAGGGCGGTGAACTGCGGACGACCGCCGGCACGCTCGATATCCGCGCCTGGACGCTGGCGACCGATACGGGGTGGCGCTGGACCAACCTGCCGCTGCAGCCGCGGCTGGGGCTGAAGGCCGACATCGCCAGTGGCGATGGCAACCTGCATGACGGCCGGCTGGGAACCTTCAACGCCTTGTTCCCGAAGTCGGCCTATTTCAGCGAGGCCAGCCTGCTGGCCCCGGCCAACCTGATGGACATCCAGCCGACCCTGACCCTGCGCCTGCACGACGCGGTGACGACGGAACTGGGCGTACAGATGGCCTGGAAGCATCGGCGCGCCGATGCGGTCTACACCACGCCGGCACCGCTGGTGGCCTTGCCGGGCAGCGCCGGTGGCGCGCGCCGCATCGGTAATCAGTACAAATCCGAAACCCGCTGGCAGGCCAGCGAACACTGGCAATGGCAGCTGCAGCTGGCCTGGGTCGACGCCGGTCCTGCGCTGAAGCAGGCCGGAGGCCAGGACACGTTGTTCGCCTCGATCGTTGGAGCATGGCAATGGTGAACGCAACCGCGTCGCAACCTTCCGCACAGGCCGCAGGCGCCTGGTCCCCGCTGAAAATCCGGATGTTCCGCTCGATCTGGCTGGCGATCCTGGCCAGCAACATCGGCACCTGGGTCAATGACGTGGCCGCTGCCTGGGTGATGGCCGAGCGTACCGGCTCACCGTTGATGGTGGCCCTGGTGCAATCGGCCACCACGGTGCCGATCGTGCTGCTGGCACTGGCCGCAGGTACCCTGGCCGACATCGTCGACCGTCGCAGGTACCTGCTGGCCACCCAGGGCTGGATGCTGCTGGTCGCGGCGGTGATGGCGGCACTGACCGCGATGGACATGCTGACCCCGCAGCTGCTGGTGCTGCTGACCTTCTGCATGGGCTGCGGTGCGGCGATGGCGATGCCGGCGCAGGCAGCGATCGTGTCCGAACTGGTGCCGCAACCGATGCTGGCCTCGGCGGTGGCGCTGAACTCGATCGGCATCAACATCGCGCGCTCGATCGGCCCGGCCATCGGCGGCGTGATCGTCGCCCAGCTCGGTGCGGTCTGGGCGTTCGGCTTCAACGCCATCACCTTCGCCGCGATGCTGTTCGTGGTGTGGGGCTGGAAGCGCGACCCGAAGCAGTCCAGCCTGCCGCCGGAAGGCTTCGGTGCCGGCCTGAAGGCGGGCCTGCGCTATGCCAGCCGTGCCGGACGGTTGCAGGCGGTGTTGATCAAGTCGGTCGGCTTCTTCTTCTTTGCTGCGGCAATGAATGCACTGCTGCCGGTGGTGGTGCGCGGCCAGATGCAGGGTGGGGCGGGGCAGTACGGCATGCTGCTCGGCTGCATCGGGATCGGTGCCGTGGGTGGTGCGTTGCTGCTGCCGAAGCTGCGTGCGCAGATGGACCGTGACCTGCTGGTGCTGCTGGCCACCCTGTCGCTGGCGCTCAGCCTGGTCGGGCTGGCGCTGACCCGCAGCTGGTACGTGCTGCCATTGGTGATGCTGATCAATGGGTTTGCCTGGATCACCGTGCTGTCGTCGCTGCAGATTGCCGCGCAGACCGCAGTGCCAGCGTGGGTACGGGCGCGTGCACTGGCGCTGTACATCATGGTGTTTTCCGCTGGCATGGCGGCGGGTGGCCTGAGCTGGGGTGCACTGGCGCAGCGCACCTCGCCGGAGCTGGCCTTGCTGGTGGCTGCCGCGGGTGCGGTGATCGGCGGATTGCTGGTGTGGCGCGTCCGCATTGCCGGTACTGAAGACCTGAACCTGCGCCCGGCGGGACACTGGCCGGCACCGGAACTGTCGGTGCCGGTATCCAACGATCGCGGCCCGGTGCTGGTGACCATCGAGTACCGCATTGACGATGCTGATCGCGCCGCGTTCCAGGCGCAGATGCGCGCACTGGGCACGATCCGTCGCCGCGATGGCGCCGTGGTCTGGGGTGTGGTGGAGGACGTGGCCAGCCCGGGCATCCACCTGGAGTATTTCGTGACCCCGTCGTGGCTGGAGCATCTGCGCCAGCACGAACGCATCACTGCCGATGACAAGGCGATCCAGGAAGTGCTGCGCGGGCTGCATCGCGGCGAACGTGCGCCAGTGGTGCGCCACTTCGTGGGTGGGCATGACCCGCTGCCGAAAACCGGTGTCCCGCACCACCACAGCGATATCTGACGTTCTCGTGGTAGAGCCGGCCGCTGGCCGGCTGCGCTGGATCGCGATGGATGATCGGATTGCCGGCCAGCGGCCGGCACTACCGAAGGGGCGGCGGCGCCATTACGGCGCCGCCGCGGCACATCAACTGCGTGCGAACGCCAGCAGATCGGCGTTGAACCGATCGGCGTGGGTGACGGTCAGGCCGTGCGGCGCTCCGGCGTACACCTTCAGTTCGGTGTCCTTGATGATCTGCGAGGACAGCTTGGCCGAGGCATCGAATGGCACGATCTGGTCGTCATCGCCATGCACCACCAGCGCGGGCACATCGATCTTCTTCAGATCCTCGGTGTAGTCCACCTCCGAAAATTCGTGCACGCAGTCGTACTGGCCCTTGACGCCGCCGAGCATGCCCTGCAGCCAGAACGAATCGCGCATGCCCTGGGTAACGGCGTTGCCGTCGCGGTTGGCGCCGAAGAACGGCGTGGTCAGATCCTTGAAGAACTGCGAGCGGTCACCGCCGGTGCCCCTGCGGATGCCGTCGAAGACGTCCAGCGGGGTACCGGCCGGATTGGTGTCGGTCTTCAGCATCAGCGGCGGCACGGCGCCGACCAGCACCACCTTGGCCACGCGCTTGCTGCCGTGGCGGCCGATGTAGTGGGCCACTTCGCCACCACCGGTGGAATGGCCGACCAGGATCGCGTCCTTCAGGTCCAGCGCGTCGATGACCGCGGCGAGGTCGTCGGCGTAGGTGTCCATGTTGTTGCCGTCCCAGGTCTGGCTGGAACGGCCGTGGCTGCGGCGGTCGTGGGCGATCACGCGGTAGCCGTTCTGGCCCATGAACAGCATCTGCGGGTCCCAGGCATCAGAGGACAGTGGCCAGCCGTGCGCGAACACGATCGGCTGGCCGTTGCCCCAATCCTTGTAGAAAATGCGGGCGCCATCGGCGACGGTGACGTAATTGCTCATTGCAGGTTCCTTGGCGGAAGGGAGGGAAGGTACTGGCAGCGGTGCCAGTGCCTTCGGCAGTACATCGCAGCGCACATCGGACGGCTTGCACGGCTGTGCTGGATTGCCCGGGCTGTGACGCATATCGCTCTGGCATGAAGCGGCCACCGCGCCGACGATGGCGGCAGCCTGGTCGAGGAGCCCGCGATGCCGAGACTGCGATGCAGCCCGCTGTTGTGCCTGCTGCTGGCCACGGCAGCGCAGGCACAGAGCAATGTCTACAAGTGCGTGGATGGACCGCATGCGGTGTACCAGCAGACGCCCTGCCAGGGACGTGCGGAATGGCGCTGGGAGGTGCCGGCGGAGGCGTCGCTGTCGCGTGGACCGGTGCCAGAGGCAGCCAGGACGGCCAGTGTCGTTCCGGCTCGACCTCGTGCCGCGCGGGTGGGACGGGCACGGGCCGCGCTGATACCCATCAGCGCGGATCCCGGCGCCTGTGAGCGTGCGCGGCAGCAGCGCGGGAAGGTGCTGGCCAAGGCCAAGCGCCTGGACTTCGTACAGCGTCGGCAGCTCGATGACGCGGTGTACGACGCGTGCCGCTGAATCCGCTAATGCTGGAAACGACAACGGCGCCCAAGGGCGCCGTCGTGCGGGACTACTGGGCGTTGGCCTTCAGCGACCGTCGCTGGCGGCGGCGGGTGCCGGCGAGGGCACGCTGTCCGGCTTGGGCAGGCTCAGCTCCGGGTTGCCCTGTTCGGCCTGCAGGATCTGGATGCGGCGTTGCAGGGCGTCCAGCTGGCTGTTGGTGCTCTGCACGTCGCTGCTCAGGCTGACCGCCTGCTGCTGGGCCTGCTGCAGGGCGGCGCTGACCTGCGCCGACTGCGCCTGCTGCTGTTCCATTTCCTGCTGCAGGGTGCGCAGGCGTTCTTCGTTGTAGGCCACCAGGCGCTCGGTGTAGCGCTTGCCGGCTTCCAGGCGGGTGGTGTCGATGTAGACCTGGGCCAGCTGCTCGGACTGCTGGGCGAAGGTGCGGTAGACACGTTCGGCGTTGTCCACCGCGTCGGTCTTGATCACCCGCCAGAAGTTCTTCTCCTGGAACAGCGCGACGTAGTAGGTCAGGGTGTTGGCGTTGAACAGCAGGCTGGCGCCGTAGTTGCCGTTATAGGTGGTGCGCAGCTCGGTCAGCTGGCGCGCATCCATCAGCTGCTTGAGCTCGTCAACGGTGTTGCGCACCACCGGCGCGCTGCGCGTGGCCGGCTCGGCGGCAGCGTCGCGGTCGCCACGTGCGGCCATCGCCGCCGGTGCCACCAGCATCATGGCCACGGCCAGCAGTGCCGCGCCGCGCGCGTGCCGGGCGAAGACCGCGCCCCCTGAAGTTTCTCGCATGTCTAGACCATCCACGGATGAGTGTGGGTTGAGATGAAGGTGGTTCCCCGCCGGGAGTCTAGCATGGGCGCGGGCGCCGCCAAGGGCGCCCGTCACGGGTCAATAGACCAGCTGTGCCGCGCTGCACTGGATCGACTGCACATTGACGTCGGTGCGACCCAGTTCCAGCCCCAGCACGCTGGCCAGCAGGTTGGTCAGCAGGGTGCCGACACTGTTGAGGACCGGGCGCAGCGCGGCCAGGATCGGCTTCAGCAGCGTACACAGCAGCCCGCTGCAGCTGACACTGCCATCGGGGTTGGTGACGCCGGTTCCACCGGCACCATCGAGGAAGCCGGCCGGCGCGGTCTGGATGTACGAGGCGAGATTGTTGCGCACGCAGCCGTTGTAGTCGATCAGGTTGCCGAGCAGGCTGTCGCAGCGGTTGATCAGCAGGCCGCCGACCAGTGAGCCGAGCAGCCCGTCGAGCACGCCCAGGCCCTGGCCGGTGACGGTGACATTGAACGCATCCCAGACCGGCCCGTCCTTGTGGCAGGTGGCCAGGTTCAGCAGGCCGCAGGCGTAGGGCAGGCCACCGGGTACGTTCCAGCTGTTCAGCGGCGCCAGCTGCCGGCTGGGGTCGCCATCGCGCAGCAGCGGAATCAGCTTGTTGACGTCATAGCGCGTGTTGGGCGGAAAGGCCGCCTGCAGGTAGCGGTCGGCCAATGCCTTGGCCGTGTCGTTGGCGCTCATGCCCTGTTTGGGCGAGCTGAGCATGCCCGACAGCACCCGCAGCAGTTCATTGACCAGATCCGACACCGCGTTGCCTACTGCCAGCGGGTTGATCCGGGTCGATGCAGTCTCGCCGGCGGCCAGAGTCAGGTTCTGCGAGCTGGTCAGGGCGGGCAGGGTGATCTTGTCATTGATCAAGGGTTGTCCGAGCAGCTTCAGCAACTGCTCGTTCTTCAGGGTGGCGTCGCAGACATTGCTCTTGGAGAAGCGTTGCGCAGGGTCGACATTGCCGACACAGGCGCGCAGCACCGACGAATCGACCTGGATGGTGGCCTTCTGTGGGCTGGCGCCGCATTGGATGCCGGTCAGCGTGCCCATCGCATTGGCGACATCGACATGCAATGGCAGGTGCAGGCGCGTGCCGAGCAGATTCAGCAGCGGGCCCACCGCGAACAGGTTATTGCTGTCCACGTCTACCATCAGCCGCACCTGGGCGTTGTACGCGCGCGTGCCGACGCCGCCGATGGCGATCGAGGGCGGCTCCACCACGCCGGCCTGGATGTTGATGCCCAGCAGATCCAGTCCCTTCACCGCCACGCCATTGCCATCGTTGGCGATGGAGATGGCGGTACTGATCAGGTTGAGCACGTTGACCTTCGTTTCCAGCGCGCTGCCGACGGTGCCATCGGGTGAGACAACTTCCGCGAACAGGCCACCGCCGCCGGACTGGCTGCCCAGCACGATGTTGAGCTTGTTGATGTCCAGCTGGGTGGCGACCAGGTCGGACAGGGCGCGCAGCTGCACGCCCACGGTGGTATCGCGGCCGACCACGGTGGCCGTGGCATCGACCAGCTGCGCCAGCGAGATCTTGTTGACCGACAGCAGGCGATTGAAGTCGGCCACGCTGAGATTGGCGGTGACCGGGATGTTCAACGCCTTGAGCAGGCCCGACGGGGTGATGTTGGCCTGGGCCAGACCGTCATAGGAGAGCACGGTGGCGTTGGTGACATCCAGGCCGACCAGGCGCAGGGTCGACAGCAGTACCGAGTCGCCATTGGTGCGCAGCAGCTGCGAACCGACCGCGAATACCGCTGTCGGTTCGGAACGTCGGGCTACCGCCTGCACGCTGACGGTGGGCAGGCTGGTGTTCTGGCCGAAGAACGGCAGCACGCTGCGCTGCGCGACCACCTGCACTGCATTGCGCGGATTGGCGGCATCGACGCTGGTGATGAAGCGGTTCGTGGTGGCGCGTGTGGCGCTCCAGTTGCCGCAGCGGATCTGCAGGGTGCCCGGGAACTTGTTCTGGGTGACTGCGCTCTGCCGTGCTGCGCTGTTGTCGCTGTTGTCCGAGGTGCACAGCTCCAGTCGTTGCGCACCGGCCAGCGCGGCCAGGTCGGCGACCTTCTGCGCGTCACGCTTGGCCCAGAACAGGTAGCCGATCTCGATCAGGCCCAGCATTGCCAGCAATGCCAGCATGACCAGCATCATGGTGACCGACATGCCACCGCGCGGGCGGCTGAAACTGAACTGGCGTGGGCGTTTCATGGCCTACCTCAGCGTCCGGATGAGGATGTTCCCTTGGACTTGGCGACATCGGTTTCAAAGAAGTCCGGGATCTCGTGTTCGAAACTCTTGATGTAGCGGGCATAGCTCAACGTGGCCTGGTCGCCGAGGATCGGCAGGCGCTGGCCGGCCTGCTGGCCCGATGCCTGCAGGCGGAACAGGCCGCGGGCGGTATCGCCGATCTGGCTGCGTGCAGGGCGGACCACCGGTGCGGCGGCATCAGTGGCGGCGATCGCCGCCGGCATCGCGGCAGGTGCCGGCGGGGCTGGCGCGGACAGGTCCACAGTCGTCAGCGCCTCGGACTGCAACGGTTGCGAGGCCGGTGAGGGGCTGCCGCCGCCGAGCATCTGCCCGGTCAACGGCTGTTGCTGCGCCTGCGCGGCGCCTGCAATCAACAGGCAGGCCAGCACTGGCAACAGGCGTCGGGTCAGGAGCGTTGCGGTCATGGTGTGTTCCCGTTCGGGTGATCAGAGGTGCTGAAGCGTTCCAGCATCGAAGGCGGCAGGCGCTGCGGATCGCGCTCATCGCGGGTCTCGCGGCGCGGCTCGACGGCCAGTCGTGTGTTGCCTGCAGTACTGCTGGCGACGGCACGCGGCGGTGGCGGGGCGGTTGCCGAGGCTGCGGTTGTGGCCTGGCGCTGCTGCAGGCGGGTGCGGATCTGCGCGGCCTGCTGCTGGATGCTGCGCCGTGTGTCCTCGTTGAGGTTGGCCTGCTGGGCCAGGCGCTCGGCGGTGGCGGTATCGCCGCGCAGCACGGCCCACAGGGCGAGGTTGGCGGTGGCCTTGGCGTTGCCCGGGGACAGTTCCAGCGCCTTGGCCAGCGGCTCCCGCGCCTGTTCGAACTGGCCGGCCCGCAGGCGCGCGTAGCCGAGGTCGCCCAGGTAGTCGGTGTTCAGCGGTTGCAGTTGCGTGGCACGGGCCAGCGCCTGTTCACTGCCGGCATCGTCATCACGGCGCGCGGCGATCAGGCCAAGCCCGTGTGCGGCCGCGGCGGCCTGGGAGCCACTGGAAAGATCGCGGTACAGGGCGATCGCTGCGTCGGCCTGGCCGGTTTCGCGCAGCGCATCGGCCTGCAGCAGGCGCAGCGCCGGCGGATCGCCGTAGCGCTGGCGGAAAGCGTCCACGTGGGCCAGCGAGGCATACCAGGCGCCCTGCAGCTGCATGCGCCCGATCAGTTCCAGGTAGGCGTTGCGGCTGTCCTGCGGCGCCGGTTCGGGGGCGGCCAGGCTGGGTGCACGCAGGTACTTCGGCGTCGTCGACGCGCAGCCGCTGGCGGCGGCGGCGAGCACAAGCAGCAGGCAGGAGGTGCGCAGGGCAGGCATCAGGGCGATCCCATCTTGGACATGGTGGTGGCCAGCGCGACCAGCGCCGGGCCGGCAAGGACCAGCATCAGCGCTGGCAGCAAGGTCAGCATCATCACCACGGTCATCTTCACCGAGAGCTTGCCGACCTTTTCCTTCAGTGTGTTGCGACGCTGTTCGCGCAGCCGGATGCTGAACTGCCGCAGCGGCTCCTGCACCGCGCCGCCATGCGCGTGCACCTGCAGGATCAGCTGCATCAGGCTGGTCAGGTCATCGTCGGCATAGACTTCGCTCAGGCGCCGCAACGACTGCGCGCGCGTGCGGCCATGGGTGTAGGCGACGTTGGCCTCCTGCAGCTCGGTGCCGAGTACCGGCAGCGCATCGCGCAGCTTGTCGCCCAGCGTCTGCAGGCTCTGGTCCATGCTGAAGCCCACGCCCTGCAGCAGGCGCAGCAGGTCGATCAGCAGCGGCAGCTCGTTGTCGACCGCACGCCGGCGCCGCTTTACCCAGGAGGAGAGAATGAACTTGGGCAGCAGCAGGCCCGCGGCGAGCGCACCAATCATCATCATGATCCTGGCCCACCCCGTGACGCTGCTGAACGTCAACGCCAGCACCAGCACCAGCACGGCCAGCAGCAGGCGCAGGCCGAGGTAGATGGCGGTACCACGGCGGGTGTTCCACCCGGCCAGATCCAACAGCAGGCGGTCTTCATTGGCCAGCAATGCCGTTTCCAGACGACCGCCACTGAGGGCGCGGCCGAAGCGTTCCAGCCAGCCCAGCGAATCGCGCCGTGCAGCTTCGGTGTCACGGGACTCTTCGCGCGGCTGCAGGGCCGTCTTCAGCGTGGCCGTTGTACGCTGCTCACGATGGCTGCGTATCCAGCCGCCGATACCGAGCAGGGCGACGCCGGCGGCCAGTACCAGAAGGGAGAGGGCGAACCAGGCGCTGGCGCTCATCGGTCTTCTCCAGGGGAGTGGTGGTCGTTCATAGCGACTTGGCCAGGCGATACAGCAGGAAGCCACCGGCCAGCTCCATGCCCAAGGCAATCAACAGGATCTTGTGACCGAGTGGGTCGTGCAGCACCGGCTGGAAGAAGTCCGGGCTGGCGATCGCCATCAGTACGGCGCAGGCCGGTGGCAGCAGGCCCAGCACCCAGGCCGACATGCGCGTCTCCGAAGTCGTCGCTGAAAGCTCCTGCTGGGCCTGCTCCAGGTCGCGCATGAAATCGCCCATGCGCTGGAGGATCTGGTCGGAGCGGCCACCGATGCGCACGCTGACACCGATCACTACCGACAGCACCTTCAGCACATCCATGCGATAGGGATGGGCGGCCTGTGCGAGCGCGCGGTCCAGCTCCATCCCACTGCGCGCGAAGCGCACCGTGGTGTCCAGCAGGCCGCGCAGCGGCGCGCTGGTCTGCATCGACGCAACCTGGAAGGCGGCCTGCAGGCTGTTGCCCAGTGCGGTCAGCCGCACCAGGTTGTCGAGGAAGTCCGGCAACTGGTGCAGCAGCTGCGCACGCAGTTTCGTGGTCCGCCGCATCACCCACAGCCAGCAGCCCAGCAGGTACAGCAGCAGGGTCAGCGGGAACATCCATGCGGTGCCGAGCCGCAGTGTTGCCACCACCGCAAGCACCAGGCCGGGTACCAGCAGCATGATCGGCAGCTTCCAACCCGTCTGCAGGCCTGCGCGCTGCAGCAGGCCGTCCAGTGGCAGCACGCGTCGCCCGCTGCCGGCGGGTCGCGCAGGATCGTTGGCCGCGGTGACGGACGGTCCGGCAGGTACCCCGCCGCCGGCACTGCCACGCGCCAGCTGCTGCTCGGCGTGCTGCATCGAGGCCTGGCGCTGTTCGCGGCTGCTGGCCGTGCCCCACAGCCAGACCGCCAGCGCCACCAGCACCGAAATGATGCTCAACACGCCCAGCAGCAGGCCGGTGCCCATGCTCAGAAGTCTCCGTACAACGATTCGCGCAGCTGCTGGCGGAACGGCTCCAGCTTGTGCGAATGCGGATGGAAGCCCAGCCCGATCCAGCGATCGGTCTCCTTGCCGCTGCCGTCGATCTGCAGCTCGTGGCGGAACATCTCCTGGGTGGTGATCAGGTTGTCGCTGACGCCGGTGATCTCGGTGATCGAGACCAGCACACGGCGCCCGCTGCCCAGGCGCGAGATCTGCACGATGAAATCGATGGCACTGGCAATTTGCCGGCGCAGGCTGTCCTCGCTGCCCTGGAACCCGGCGAACCCGGCCAGCATCTCGATGCGGTACAGGCAGTCGCGTGGCGAGTTGGCATGGATGGTGGCCATCGAGCCGTCATGGCCGGTGTTCATCGCCTGCAGCATTTCCAGCACCTCGGCGCCACGTACCTCGCCGACCACGATACGGTCCGGGCGCATGCGCAGGCTGTTGCGGACCAGGTCGCGGATGCTGACCGCACCGTGGCCCTCCGCGCCGCCGATGCGGCTTTCCAGCCGTACTACATGCGGGTGGTTGAGCGACAGTTCGGCGGTATCTTCGACGGTGATCACGCGCTCGTTCGGGGGCACGTAGCTGGCGAGTGCATTCAGCAGCGAGGTCTTGCCCGAACTGGTGCCGCCGGACACCAGGATGTTGCAGCGGCCCAGCACCATGGCCTTCAGCAAGGCCTGCATCGGCGCATCGAAGGTGCCCTTGGCCAACAGTTCGTCGGGGGTGAACGGATCCTTGCGGAACTTGCGGATGGAGACCATCGGCCCGTCCACCGCCAGTGGCGAGATGATCGCATTGAGGCGGCCACCATTGGGCAGGCGCGCATCGACCATCGGATTGGAGTCATCCAGGCGGCGGCCGAGCGGGGCCAGGATGCGGCGCAGGATGCGCAGCAGGTGCGTGTCATCGGTGAAGCGCTGGGTGGCGCGCTTGAGCTGGCCGCCCTGCGAGACGTGCACGTCCTTGAAGCCGTTGATCAGGATGTCTTCGATGGACGGATCGTGCAGCAGGTCGTCCAGCGGCCCGAAGCCGGTCAGTTCCTTGACCAGCCCTTCGGCGACCACCTGCATCTCTTCCTCGTTGATCGGAATGCGCCATTCCTGGATGAAGCCCACGGTCTGCACCTGCACCCAGCGGGCGATGGTGTCAGGGGCCCAGGAATCGATGTCGATGCGCTCGTCCTCGATGCTGTTGAGCAGGTGCTCATGTGCGGCCGACAGCACCTTCTGGTACTGCTCGGTCTGCGCGAACGGCTGGTGGCCCGGTGTACTGTCGGGCAGCACCGGGCGGGTGGCGGCATGCGGGAACGGGGTTACCTTGTCTTCCATTGCGATCCACCCAGGGCAAGGGAGAGTCTTTCCCGCAGGCCTTGCGCCTGGACCGGGCAGGCCGCCGGGTCCAGGCGCGAGACGAGCGGGGCGAGGGCACGCAGATAGGGGTCGCGCGGCGCGTCCTGCAGCAGCAGGTGGCCCTGGCTTGCGGCCAGGCGCACGCGCGGGCGCTCAGGCAGAGTGGCCAGCAGAGGCACCTCGAAGCGGCGCGCGATCTGCTCCGGGCTCATGCCGCTGCTGTCGTCGTGGCGGTTGATCACCAGCTGCAGGCGTTTTTCGCGTTCGCGTTGCCCGGCCAGATGCTTCAGGGCCTGGTCGAGCGACACCAGGGTGGCGATCGAAGCGTCGGTGACCAGCCAGATCTCGTCCGCCTGGTCCAGCAGCAGCGGTGGCAGCTGCCGCAACGGGCAGCCACCGGCATCGCACAACACGCTGGCGAAGACGCCGCGCAGGCGCTGCAGCAGCGCGCCGGGATCGGACGGCGGCACCGCATCGCTACCGCTCGCACGGTCCAGCAGGACCAGCCCGGAATCGTGACGTGCCATCGCGGTGCGGGCGAGGGTGGCATCAATGCGGCTGGCGTTGCGCAGTGCGTCTTCGTAGTGGAAGCGGCTGTCCAGGTTGAGGTACAGCGCCAGATCGCCTGAAGGCTGTGCCAGCTCCATCAGCAGGCCATCCTGCTGCAGGGCCTCGCCCTGGGCGAGCGCACGTGTCTGTTGTGCCAGCACCGACAGGTGCGCGGCCAGGGTGCTGGTGCCGACGCCGGCACGCACGCCCAGCAGCACGATCAAGCGTGCCTTGTGCGCGTGCTGTGCTGCGGCGGCCGGCCGTGGCGACAGCGCCCGGCGCAACGCTGCTTCGATGCCGATATTGTCGCTGTCCAGGTCCAGCACGTCGCGCAGTCCAACGCGCAGGGCCATCACCACGCCTTCCACCTGGCCTGCGCTGGTGGCGCCGACTGCAACCAGCATCAGGTCCGGTTCGGTCTGCTGCAGCTGCTGTGCAAGCACGCTTGAGGCGGCCGCGTGCTCCGGGCGGAAGTCGAGCAGCACCAGGCTCTGCGGCCCTCGCTGCAGGTCCTGTGCAGAGGTCGGGGTACTGCTGTCCTGCCAGTGCAGGGTGGTGGTCGGCGGCAGCTTTGCCGCCAGCCGGGGCAGCAGTTCGCGATCGATTCCGTACAGGACCAGGTTCATCGGTGGTCCTTGCGGATGCAGCGGCTGGGCGGTGGCGTAGGGCATGGGCGTGGTATCGCAGGCATCATGGAATCAGCGTGAGAAGCCGGGTACCGGGTCCTGGCTGATCGGGCCAAGCAGCCACGCGCCCCATTCGGGCAGGTGCGGCTTGGCCTCGCGCTCGCCAGGCAGCGGCAGCTCGGTGTTGCGGGCCAACGGCTGGACCAGCCGTGGCGTGACGATGATCACCAGCTCCTTGTCCTGGCGCTTGTAGTCGAAGTTGCGGAAGAACGAGCCAATGATCGGAAGGTCGCCCAGCAGCGGGATCTTGCCGACGTTGGAAACGACGTTGGAGCTGACCAGGCCGCCGATCACGAAGCTCTCACCGTCGCCCAGCTCGACCGTGGTGTCGGCGCGGCGCGTGGTGATCGATGGAATCTGCACGCCGTTGAGGGCGATGGCGTTGCTGTAGTCCAGGTCACTGGCTTCCGGCGCCACCTTCAGTGCGATGCGGTTGGGGGCCAGCACCGTCGGGGTCACGGTCAGGCCGATGCCGAACGGCTTGTAGGTGATGGTTGTGGTGCCAAGGCCCTGGGGCTCCAGGATCGGCAGTTCGCCACCGGCGAGGAAGCTGGCGCTCTGCCCGGACAGGGCGACCAGGGTCGGTTCGGCCAGCACGCGTGCCATGCCATTGCTCTGCAGCAGGTCGACATCGGCGTTCCACAGGCCCTTGGTCGAGCCGAACACCAGGCGGAAGGCCGAGGAAATGGGCGATTCGGCTTCATTGCCGGAGTTGCCTTCCTTCATGCCGGGCAGGATGCCGGTATTGCCCGGCAGCTGGCCGCCAGGTCGGGCGAAGCCATAGGCGAAGTTGCCATTGCGGTTCTGGAAGCTGATGCCGATCTGCTTCAGCGCGGTCTTGTTGAACTCGACCACCTTGACCTCGACCTGGACCACGCCGCCACTGTTGACGGTAGAGGCGTCGGCAAGCAGGCCATCCTTGCCCAGCGCCATGGCAGCGGTCTTCTGTTCCTGCATGTGCGAAAGCACGCTGTCGGTGCTGCCCTGCAGCAGGCCCTGGCTGTCCTGCTGGGTGAACATCAGCCCGCTGGTGCCGGCGTCGGCCGCGCCCTGCACCGCGCTCTGCACGCGTACCTGCAACCGCTGTGGCTCGGCCTGCTTGTGGTGCCAGAGCAGCAGGGTGGTGGTGCCCGGCGCCTTGCCGACCAGCAATGCCTGGCGCCGCCCACGCAGCATCACGACATCGGCGACACCGGGATCGGCGATGGCAACCCGCTCCAGATCAGCCGGCAGGTTCCAGGGGCGTTGCTCACGCGCCTGCAATACCAGATCGTCGGCGGCCACACTCGTTGCCGGAGCCAGCAGCACCAGCAGCAGGGCCAGCCAACGCTGGCGGGGAGAGGGGTGTGGGCGGTGGCGACGTTGGGTCATGGATGCGCTCGATGCAGGTCAAAGGGAACCACGAGGGGTGGAACTGTCACCGCGGATGATCTCGATGCCGGCGGACCCGCGTGGCGCGCTGCGTCGAGGCGCCGGGGCGCGGGCGGGCGCATCCGGGGTGCTGCGGGCAGGCGCGTTGCCGCGACCGGCCAGCGCGTCGCCGTCGATGCCTGCGAAAGCGTTGTTCTCCGGCCGTTGCAGCGCGAGCTGCTGTTCTGCGTCGAGGCCGCGCAGCGGATCGATCACGCCGCGCGCCTGGGGGAACAGGGCGAGGTCGGGAAGGCCGGTGTCGGCGGGATTGCGCAGGGCCAGGAACAGCTTGCCCTGCTGCGCGCCCAGCAGCAGACGGTTGGCATCGGCCACCGGTACGGCCAGCACGGCGCTGCGCGCTGGCTGGGTGGCTTCATTGCCCGCAGCGTGGTTGCTGCTGTTGCCGGTGATGTCGGCAGCGCGTGGATCGTTGCGGGTGTCGCCTTCAGTGTTGGCGACGGCATCACTGGCAACCGGGGCGATATCCTGCTGGCCGTAGCTGAGTACGCGCAGGCGTGACAGCAGCAGGCGGGTCTGGGCTGCTTCGGCCGGACCGCTGGCGTTGGGCTGTGCGTTGCGCAGGTTGAGGAAGACGTCAACGAAATCCCCCGGCAGGATGCGGTTGCCGGCACCGACCAGTTCGTCGACGGGTACCGCCAGCGCACGCTCACCAGGGCGAAGCTGCAGCGAGAAGCCCTGGGCCAGTGCGCTGCTGCTGATCGCAGTGCCTTCAGCGATATCCTGCACCGGCACCTTGCCGACCACCGCGGCGATGCTGCTGGCAGCACCGGCAACCGCCGTGGTCCGCTGCGCCAGGCGCAGCCCGTTGGCGCTGATCGGCTCGCCGGCAGGCAGGCGTGCGACCGCTTCCACCACGGTGACCGCCTGCGCTTCGCTGTGCGCGACCGGTGCGGCCGCGGCAGGTGTGGCCTGCTTGCGCCCGATCATCAATGCGATCACCGCCAGCAGCACGGCCAGCCCGATCAGGGCGACGGCGGCGATGCGGGTCAACTTGAGCATGGAACCGTCTCCTTCAGCGATCGTCAGTTGCCGCTGCCGAGGTCGAGCTGCGCGACCGCGATGCTGCGGATGGGAGCCGTCATCACCCACTTGTAGAGCGTGGCGGTGCCGGGCAGGAAGGGATGGCTGGCGTAGTCGTAGCTGACCGTTACGGTCATGCATTGGGCCGTGGCCAGGCCGGCGCAGGGGGCCTGAGCGGATACAGTGATGGCGTTGCTGCCCCCGTTGCTGCAGTCGACGCTCTGTCCCGAGAAGTTCAGCAGCCACTGCATCGAGCTGCGGGCCGCGACGCAGGCTGCAGTGCGGCGCTCATTGGCGGTGCCGTAGCGCAGGGAGGCGCGCGCGCCCTCGGCCGAGGCCGTCGCCAGGGTCTGCTGCGCGGCCATGATCATGACCCCGGAAAAGGTGAACAGCAGCAGCGGCAGCAGGCCCAGCATCAGCATCAATGCGAACTCGATGCTGGCCACGCCGCGTTGCTGCCGTGGACTGTGGATGTTCATGCCACACCTCCGTACGTGCTGATGAGGACCCAAGCGATGGCGGACACTGCCAGGTAGGCGGCGTAGGGAATGCCCTGGCGTCCCTGGCGGGCGCTCTGCATCCCGCGCAGCGCCGGGTGCGAATGCCATTGCGAACTCGCCCGGTGCACCTGGGCCTGCAGGCCGATGGGCAGTACCGGACCCAGCCGGCGCGACACCAGCACCAGTGCGGCATGTGCGCCCGCCGCCAGGCTGGCGACGATCCAGATCGGCAGCAGTGCTTTCCAGCCAAGCATCAGGCCCAGCACCGAGAAGAATTTGACGTCGCCAGCGCCCATCCAGCGAAACGCGTAGAACGGGAGCAGCGCGACCAGGCCGAGCGCCGCGCCGGCAACGTGGGAAGCCCACGGCAGGCGCGGCGCGCTGAACTGGCCGGCGATGATCAGTACGATGGCGATGACGGATGCGGACAGCAGCCAGGCGTTGGGCACTCGGCGGGCGTACAGATCGCTGATCGCGATCCGCAGGCATACACCGATGGCCAGCAATCCCAGCAGTGTCATCGCACACTCCATCGTCCGTCAGTGGACGGTCAGCAGCTGTTGTCCCTGATCCAGCCTGGGACGCGGCTCAGGCGGGCGTGGTGCCTGATGCCTTGTTGGCAAGCTTGGTGAGATTCTCAAAGAGCGTGCTGAAGAACGTCTGGATCTGCGTGCTGCCCAGTGCGATCAGCACACCTGCAATCACAGCCGCCAGCAGGCCGTACTCGAGTGCGGTAACGCCATCTTCTTCCTTCAGGAACTTGCGGATCGATGCGTTCATGACGTTTGTCTCCCTCTACCTGTCTGCTACAGGACACCTGTTGGGCGGTGGCCCGGCTCCGCCGGGATCGTCCGTGGGCCTCCGCGCATCCTGGCGGAGGAGGCACGGCGGGATGGACCCGCTGTGCTCAAGCAGGGTGATCGTCTCCAGGCGGGACGCCGTTCGCGCAACCGCGACCGCGCGGCGCGGGGCCGGTGGTCGACGTGTCGAGCGATGCGTGCATGGTCATGCTGTCCCCCTGGGTGCGGTCATTATCAAAGACCGGATCACCGTGTTATCGACTTTGCCTGAATGGCGGCCGGCTGCAACCGGAACCTATATGCAAATTCGGCAGAAAATCGGCGGACCTTAAAACTTCAGTCGGTTTCTGTGACGAAAATCCGTTCCCTGGCAAAACGATTCATCGACGTGCAGATAATGTGATTCCGCCTGCCGGCGCATGCGAAAACCGTGCCAGTGGCAGGGACATTTTCTTCACCTGTGTATCTGTTTTCTTCAGCGGGGGCTTGCGGGTTTACCGGGATGGATTATCGGGCATACTCGTATTCAAGCTCTCGTATTTTCATGGGCGGTTGCGTGGCATTGGCCGCGTCCGCCCCGGCAGCAGCGGCGGTTCCTGGAATGGCGTGGCCCTGTCAGGCAGTGGGGGTCGCGCCGTGTGGCGGATCAACGGGGGGACGACACTGTCATGGTCGATGGTGGGGTAGGAGACAGCGACGACAGCGGCCTGCGGTCGATCGACCTGGCGACGCTGAGCGGCGTGCTTCGTGTATGTGATGTCGAACTGCTTCTGCTCGATGGCAACGGCCCTCGGGCAGCCTTCGCGTCGCGCGTACATGAAGAGGCCTTGTTCTGCAGCATCAGCTGCGGGTTCCATTGCCGTGGTCGTTTCATGCTGCCACCGGACTGGGCGATGCTGGGGTATCTGCACGCAACGGATGAAACGTTGAGCTGGTGCCACGGCGTACCGCTTACCCCCGGCATGGCGCTGACAGTGATGCCGGAAGGCATCAGCGAGTTCACCCTGAGTCCGGGCACGCACATGACCCTGATGCTGGTGCCGGTTGCGCGGGTGCAACGCAAGCTGACCGAACTGAGCCTTCGCAGTACGCCGCCGGCGGGCCAGGCGTTATCGTTGTTCAATCTCGCCAGCGAAAGCACGCCTCTTGCGCAGCACTACCAGCAGCTCCACCTGCAACTGGGGCAGGGTGCGAACCTGCAGCCGGAAGAAACCGAGAAACTGCTGCACGAACACGTGCAGGCTTTGCTCGGCGCCGGTGCTGCAGACCGGCCTGGATGCAGCCGTGCACGGCGCACCCATTATCTGATCGCGCAGCGGGCGGAGAATTTCATGCGGCTCAACCTGCGCCGCAATATCTACATGAACGAGATCTGCGACGCTGCCGGTGTCAGTGAGCGTGGGCTGCGCTACGCCTTCGAGGACCTGTTCGGCACCTCGCCCAATCGCTACCTGTCGATGCTGCGCCTGTGCGCCGCCTGCCGCAGCCTGTCGATGGCCGATTCCAGCCGCCGTTCGGTCAAGGCCATCGCCCTCAGTTGTGGCCTGTGGGACCTGTCGCGTTTCGCCGACAACTACCGCAAGGTGTTCGGTGAACTGCCGCGTGACACGCTGATGCGCGCGCCCGCGCAGATCGGCCAGCCCGCCTGATCCAGGCCCCGCAAGGGTTTCCCGGCAGTTCCTGCCGGAATTGCATATCCGCTTGCCGATATGGTTGCCGCTTCTGCATAACCGGCTGCCGATTCCGACCGTGGATTTGCCGGAATGCGCGATTGTCGTGCCGGAATGAAGTGCGCAGCCGCCGTTGCAAACGCTGAAATGTCAGTCACCTGCCTAACGGCAAGTCCACTGACATTCCAGTTGTTCGCCTACGGGGGAAATGCTCATGAACCGCATCTACCGGCGTGTATGGAACCGCCAGCTCAATGCTCTGGTTGTGGCCTCGGAACTGGCCACCGGCGATAGCGGCGGCAGCGCTGCCCGCGATCCGCGCAGTGCCCTGCTGATGCCCACCGCTCTGGCCCTGGCCCTGCTGTGCGCGCTGGCCAGCGGGCATGCGGGAGCATCCGAATCCAATCAATCGCTGCGTGACCTGCAGGCGCTCGCAGCCAAGTACGCGCAGCCGATGCCGGTCAAGGTCGATGCCGAAGTGGCGTTGGCCGCCGCCTCGCGCCAGGCGCAGAGCACCCCGGCAATCAGCGCTGATGCGCGTGTCGGCCTGCAGCTGAGCACGAACGCGTTGCCCGTGGTGCGCGACGTGCTGCCGGCCACGGTGCAGGTGAAGCTGGGTGCGAACGCCGCGCCGAAGCAGGTCGCCGTTCCGGCGCTGGGGGCCGATGTCCGTGCCAATGTGGGGTTGGGTCGCGCGGCTGCCAATGGCGCGAAGGTTGATGCATCGCTGGCGGCACAGGTTGCGCCGTCCGCGCATGCGCCGCTCGCTGTCGCTGCGGATGCGAGGGCGAAAGCCCATGTCGGTGTCGCCGGCAGCCAGGTGGCTTCGATCGATGCCGGGGCCAAGGCGGCGGCCGCCATCAGCGGCGCATCCGCCGGCTCCATGTCTGGCCTGAAGGCCTCGGTTGACGGCACGCTTGATTCGCAGTTGAAGGTGGCGGGCCACCAGATCGATGGCCAGGGCCAGGCCAGGGCAACGGCGGCGGTCACGTTGCCGGCCAAGGAAGAACTGCCGGGCGAGACCCACGATCGTGCGATCACCGCCGCCTTCGATGCCGGCGTGGCCGGCAAGGTGCGCGTACAGGCACCGGACGGCCAGGAGGTGGTGGCCGACCGCAACCTCAAGCTTGCGGGTCAGGCCACTGTGGCGGCGCAGAACAGTGCGCTGGGTGTCGGTGGCCTGGTAGGCGGCGTCGTTGGCGCCGCTGGCAGTGCAGTCGGCGGTGCGCTGAATGGCACCGTCGGCACGGTTGGCAGCGCAGTGGGCGGTGCACTCAACGGCACGGTTGGCACGGTGGGCGGCGCGGTAGGTGGTGCACTGAACGGTACGGTCGGCAACGTCGGCGGTACGGTGGGCGGTGCGCTGAACGGAACCGTTGGTGCAGTCGGCAGCGCAGTGGGCGGTACGCTCAACGGCGCGGTTGGTACTGTCGGTGCCGTCGGCGGCGCCGTGGGTGGCGCACTGAATGGAACCGTCGGCAACGTCGGAGGCGCAGTGGGCGGTGCACTCAACGGCACCGTTGGCACGGTGGGCAGCGCGGTAGGTGGCACGCTCAACGGTGCGGTTGGCACTGTCGGTGCCGTTGGCAGTGCGGTGGGTGGTGCACTGAACGGCACGGTCGGCAACGTCGGCGGTACGGTGGGCGGCGCGCTGAACGGAACCGTTGGTGCAGTCGGTGGCGCAGTGGGCGGCACGCTCAACGGCGCAGTTGGCACTGTCGGTGCCGTTGGCGGTGCGGTCGGTGGTGCACTGAACGGCACGGTCGGCAACGTCGGCAGCGCGGTTGGCGGCACGCTCAACAACACGGTGGGCGCGGTGGGCAGCACCGTTGGCGGGGTGCTCAATGGCGCTACCGGCGGCAGCAGCGGGGGCCTGGGTGGCCTGCTGGGCAACACGCTTGGCAGCGTCGGCAGCGCCGTGGGCAACCTGCTCAACGGCAATCTCAACGGCACCATCGGCAATCTCGGCAGTGCCGTAGGCGGCCTGGTCGGAGGTACGCTGAGCGGCCTCGGCCTGACCAAGCCCTCGGCGATTCCACCGACCAGCCCGAAGGCGCCGGCTCCGGCTGATCCGAATGCGGGCCTGATCATCGGCACCGGCGGGCTGGTCGGCAACGTCGGCCAGCTGATCGGGCCGACCACCACCAGCCTGTTCGGCGGCAACGGCTACCTGAGCAACGGCAATCTCAAGCTCAGCAACGCCAACGTGATGCAGACCTATTCGACGGTCAACGTGCTGGGCCTGCCGGTGGTGAACCTGTCGCCGGTCGGCAGCACGCTCAATGGCCTGGGCGGTGCCGTCACTGGCGGCAGCTCGCACCTGACCCTGATCGGTGGTGTCACCTCCGACAGCTACATCTACAACATCAACAACGGCAACCCGGGTGGACTGCTCGGCCTGCTGCTGCCGAAGGACTCGCCGGCGTGGGCGGCCAAGTGCCTGGACATCGCCCTGGCCGACATTTCCTGCTGGGCCGTCAACGCAGCGCAGGACTACCAGGTGCTGATGGGCGACGGTGCTTTCGCCAACGGTTCGAAGGAAGTGGTGATCGGTGCCAATGCACGGCACGAACTGCCGAAGGTCGATGCCAACGTGGCCTTCCCGGGTGCAGGCACCAATGACCCGAGCAACCCGACCGGCGTGCCGACCGCGGACTACGCCGCACGCATGGGCCATTCGGTGATCGTCGGCGACAGCGCGGTGGGTACGGCCAACGGGCAGACCCTGCTCGGTGCCGAGGCCACCTCGAACCAGGCCAACTCGGTCGCGCTGGGCTATCGCTCCGCTGCGCTGCGCGGGGCCCAGGCCAGCTACACCGCCTATGGGCTGACCGCACCGCAGGTCTCGGCCGGTGAAGTGTCGGTGGGCACCGCCGGTGGCGGCGAGCGCCAGATCACCAACGTCGCGGCCGGCAGTGTCAACACGGATGCAGTCAACGTGGCGCAGTTGAAGGGCGCGATCAGCCTGATCAACGGCGTGGCCGATGCCGCCGTGACCTACGACCTGGATGCTGGCGGCAACCCGAACTACCGTCGTGTCACGCTTGGCGCGGGCACCGGCACCACCACCATCGGCAACCTGGCCGGCGGCGCGGTCACCGCCGGCAGCCTGGAGGCGGTCAACGGCGGCCAGCTGGCCGCGACCAACGCCGCCATCGCCAGCTTCTTTGGCGGCCGTGCAGCGTTTGATCCGGCCAGTGGCGCCTTCACCGCGCCGCTGTTCGAGATCAGCACCATCTCCACCGGTGGCGCCATTGCCAAGGGCTTGTATACCAACGCCACCGATGCGTTCGCGGCGGTCGACGGCTCGCTGGTCAACCTCAATACGCAGATCACCGATATCCGCAACGGTGGCACCAAGTACCTGCGGGTGAACTCGACCGGCACCGAAGCCCTGGCCAGTGGCACCGATTCGATCGCGGTCGGCACCAATGCCCGCGCCACCGCCGCGAACAGCATCGCGGTGGGTGCCGGCAGCCTGGCCGACCGTGCCAACAGCGTGTCCATCGGTGCGGCCGGTGCCGAACGCCAGGTCACCAACATGGCCGCGGGTACCGCCGCCACCGATGCGGTCAACGTCGGCCAGCTGCAGGCGTCGGAGCAGGGTGCCCTGCGCTATGACCTCAACGGCGACGGCAGCGTCAACTACGCCAGTGCCACGCTGGGCCAGAGCGGCACCGCCACCACGCTGCGTAACCTCGGCCCGGGCCAGGTCAGTGCCACCAGCAGCGAGGCCATCAACGGTGCCCAGCTGTTTGCGGCCAACCAGGCCGTGGCCACCCACCTCGGTGGTGGCGCGGCGGTCAACGCCAGCGGCGTGCTGACCGCACCGACCTACTCGATCAACAACGTCGCCGCCAACGGCACCGTGACCAAGGGCAGCTACAACGACGTCGGTACCGCCTTCGATGCGGTCAGCAATTCGCTGGCCAACGTTGCCGACCAGACCGGCGAGGTCGACAAGCTTGCGGTGAAGTACGACGTCGATGGCGCTGGCAACGTACTCAACAGCGTGACGCTCAAGGGCACCGGCACTGGTGCGGTGAAGATCACCAACGTCGCCGCCGGCAGCATCCTGGCTGGCAGCAGCGATGCCATCACCGGCGACCAGCTGTTCAGCACGAACAGCACCATTGCCAACTACTTCGGTGGCACCACCGCGTACAACGGCACCACCAACGTGTGGACCGCGCCGAAGTTCAGCATCTCCAGCATCGCCACCGATGGCACCTTCACCAGCGGCGACTACAACAATGTCACCGCCGCCTTCACTGCGGTGGATGGCTCGCTGAAGGTCCTCAACCAGCGCATCACCAACGGCGGCGGTGGCAGTGCCTACCTGGCGGTGAACTCGACGGCAGCGGCCGCTACGGCGGCGGGTGCGGAAGCGGTAGCGGTCGGCCCGCAGGCCAGTGCGGCCGGTGCCAACAGCGTGGCGGTCGGCAACGGTGCCAGCGCCAGTGCCGGCAACAGCGTCGCCCTGGGTGCCGGTTCTGTCGCCAGCGTCGGTGCACAGAGTGGCTACACCGGCGCGTACGGCCAGACCGGCGCCAGCAACTCGGCCGGTGAAGTTTCGGTCGGCAGCACCGGCGGCGAGCGCAAGATCACCCATGTTGCCGATGGCTCCGATACGTACGACGCGACCAACGTCGGCCAGCTGAAGAACGGCGTGAACTACGCCATCGACGAGTCGAAGAAGTACACCGACCAGAAGATCCAGAACATCACCAACGTGGCCGGCAGCTTCCGTGCCAACAACACCAACAACCTGGCCGATCCGTCTGCCAGCGGTGCCAACTCGGCCGCCGGTGGCGCAGGCTCCACCGCCGCCGGTGCCAACTCGACCGCGCTGGGCAATGGTTCGCAGGCGCAGGCCGACAACTCGGTGGCGCTGGGTGCGGGTTCGGTGGCGAACCGGGCCAACACGGTCTCGGTCGGTGCCGCCGGTGCCGAACGCCAGGTGGTCAACGTGGCCGACGGTTCGCAGGCCACCGATGCGGTCAACGTGCGCCAGCTGCAGGCTTCGCAGCAGGGCACGATCCGCTACGACACCACGGTGAACGGCGCGACCAACTACAACAGCGTCACCCTGGGCAGCACCAGCAGTGGCCCGACCACGGTGCGCAACGTCGCCGCAGGCACCGCCGGTACCGATGCAGTCAACGTCGACCAGCTGAAGTCGGGCATGGCGCAGACCCTGGACTGGTCGAAGGCCTATACCGACGAGCGCATGGGCGGCTTCGAGCGCGACCTGCGCAAGACCGACAACCGTGCTTCGGCCGGTATCGCTTCGGCGATGGCTACCGCGGCGCTGCCGCAGCCCAGCGAGGCCGGCCGCAGCATGGCCTCGATCGCGGCCGGCAGCTACAACGGCGAGTCGGGCGTGGCGGTGGGCATCTCCGGCGTCTCCGAGGGAGGCCGCTGGATCTACAAGTTCAGCGGGTCGACCAACAGCCGTGGCGAGGCCGGTGTGGCCGTCGGTGCCGGCATCCAGTGGTGATCGCTGTTGCCGGGCCGCACGCGCGGCCCGGCACCGCGCAAACGTCCATAGGGGGAATGACATGAAACAGCATCGCATCGCCCGCAGCGGTCAGATGGCCGCCATGCTGGGCCTGATCCTGGGGATGGGCCTGCTGGCCGCCTGCCGCAGCCATGCGCCGGCCGCCGACGGCCCCGCTGAGTCAACCGCCGTACAGTTCCCGGAGGCCTCGAAGGCCTCGCTGAAGGAAGGCATCTATCCCGACGTCGCCGACCTGCGCCGCTTCGCGCCGGGCATGACCAAGCGGCAGTTGTACACGCTGCTGGGCACGCCGCATTTCAATGAAGGCATGTGGGGCGTGCGTGAGTGGAACTACCTGTTCAACTTCCGCACCGCACAGGGCGCGGAGTACTTCACCTGCCAGTTCCAGGTGCGATTCGACAGCAAGGGCATCGCCCAGGGCGGCTACTGGAAGCCTGAATCATGTGCGGCGGTGCTGGACCCGCCGCGGCCGCCGGCGCCACCGCCACCGGCACCGGCACCGCTGCCGGAGCAGCCGTTGCGCCTGTCCGCCGATGCGTTGTTCGGTTTCGACAGCGCGGTGCTCAGCGCTGAAGGTCAGCAGGCGGTGCAGGGCATCCTGGCGCAGGTACGCGAAGCCGCGCAGGTACAGTCGATCCGGGTGACCGGCTACACCGATCGGATCGGTAGTGCCAGTTACAACCAGACGCTGTCGCGGCGTCGCGCCGACGCCGTGCGCAGCGCGCTGGTACAGGGCGGCGTGCCTGCAGCCAGCATCAGTGCCGAAGGACGCGGCGCGGCCGAGCCGATCGTGCAGTGCGAGCAGCGCAACCGTCGCGAGCTGATCGCCTGCCTGGCGCCGAACCGGCGGGTGCAGATCGCCGGGGTGGCGCAGCCACGCTGAGTTTCCTGCGCCGGGGCATCGCTCCGGCATCCCGAGTCCCCCCTGACCGTCGGCAGGACGTGGTTACGTCTCCCCCGTTGACCGCGCCTGCCGGCGGCTCAGGTTTTCCATGGTGCACGCGATGAACGCCCAATTCCTGCATCTTTCCATGAAGACGGAAACCACACTGAGTGTGTACGGCCAGCTCGGCAATCATGCCGTGGTACGCATTCCCGGGCGGCGCCTGCCGGGGCTGATCCTGCAGGCCGATACCGTGGCCGGGTTCCTGGCCCAGCTGCAGGAGGCCCAGGCCTGCCTGCGCAGTGGCCGTGCACAGCGCACCGACGCCGAGCTGGACATGCTGATCGACGTGCTCCAGCAGTGGTATGCGCTGATCGAGTCGCGCCTGGCCGACGCTGGCGAGGCGCTGTAGAAGAAAAAGGGGACGGAGGGGATTAAGTCGTTTCCGGCACAGCCGGGGCAAGAACGACTTAATCCCCTCCGTCCCCTTTTTCCTAGGCGTGGGCGCGGACCAGCCAGCAGGCGGCATCGACGCGTACCCGGTCGCCTTCGATGAACGGGCTGAATGCCGCCAGCGCCGTGTTTCGGAGCGAGGTGGCCCGTTCTTCGGGCAGGTTCCGCAGCGCCAGGCCCAACGGGCCCAACTGACCCACGTAGGTGGGCAGATCGTCACGGGCGATCGAGCAGGGCAGGTCCACCGCAACCACCTCCACATCCTTCCAGCCGGCGGCCTGCAACAGGCGCTGCACGTGTTGGCCATCGGCGAAGGCGAACTGCCCCGGTGCGCCGGGTACGCGCGGCGGAAGCTCCAGTGCATCGCCGATCGCGCGTTCAGCCGTGGTCATGTACGGGTTCTCGTCGGCGCTGCGCCAGGCGATGAAACGCAGGCCGGCACCGGGCCGTGCGGCGCGGTGCAGGTTGGCGAAGGCCGCGCCGGTATCCTCGAAGAACATCACACCCAGCCGCGACTGGATCCAGTCGAAGTGTGCGGAGGGCAGCGGATGCCGCTGCGCATCGGCCACGATGAAGTCCGCGTCCAGTCCTGCCGCTCCGGCGCGCTGGCGGGCCAGCGCCAGCATCGGCGCGGAGATGTCCAGGCCGGTGCAGTGTGCCGCCGGGCGCGCAGCGGCCGCGGCCAGCAGGCTGGCCCCGGTACCGCAGCCGATGTCGAGCAGTTGCGTGACGGTATCCGGAAGTTCGGCCACCAGCAGGTCGGCCATCGGCTGGAACAGGCCGTCGAGAATGGCCTGCTGTGCGACCCAGATCTGGCCGCCTGGGCCATTCCAGAGCGCATGCTGATCAACGGGGGATGTACTGGTCATGGCCTTGTCCTGCCGGGTAGTTGCCCATAGGTTGGCGCTTGAAGGTCACTTGAGGTCAAGCCCGTGCGTGAACTGGATATCGGCGAGGTGGTCAAGCGCAGTGGCGTGCCGGCCTCGACCCTGCGCTACTACGAACAATTGGGCTTGTTGCAGGCCCTGGGCCGTCGCGGTCTGCGTCGGCAGTATGACGAGCAGGTGCTGGAACGGCTGGCACTGATCGGTCTCGGCCAGGCGGCCGGGCTGTCGCTGCAGCAGATTGGAGCATCGCTGCCGCCGCAGCGCGGATGCCTCACGCTGGACCGGGAGGCCCTGCTGGCGCAGGCTGATGTGCTGCAGCAACAGATCACCCAGCTGCAGCGGGTGCGCCGGCACCTGCAACGCGCTGCGGCCTGCCCGGAAGCGCAGGATGCGCGCCAGTGCGGTTCATTCCGCAAGTTGCTGCGGGCACAGCAGCGCATGGCGGGTGGATGAGAGACGAGCATCCACGCATGGCGTGGATCTGCTGCGCCGCGACCTCGGTGGGTCCACGCCCTGCGTGGATGAATCAGTCGCGGGTGCTGACTTCCCAGGTGGCATGCAGCACGCCCGGCACGTGTTCCATCCGTGCCAGCACCACGTCCAGCTCGTCGGCACTGACGGCGGTACTGACCAGCACCGCGATCACATCGGTGGGCGCGTCGGCATGCTCGACCACCTGTACGTCGCCGACCGGATACTGCGCGGCCTCCAGCGCATCGACCAGGCGCTCGCGCACGCGCGGCACGGCTTCGGCATCCACGCTCAGGCGCACTTCGTAGGTCGCTTCGGTGGCGGCCTCGTTGATCGGGATGCGGTTGATCGCATTCACCAGCGGCCGCAGCAGGGTGTTGCCAGCGATGATCAGCACGGTCAGCAGCACGCCTTCGGCCAGCATGTCCGCGCCGGTACAACTGCCGACCGCCGCCGAGCACCACAGGGTGGCGGCGGTGTTCAGGCCGCGCACGTTCATGCCTTCCTTCATGATCACGCCGGCGCCGAGGAAGCCGACCCCGGAGACCACGTAGGAGATCACCCGCACCGCCTCGGCACTGCCGGCGATGCGCATGCCCAGGTCGACGAAGGCGGCGGCGCCGACCGCCACCAGCACGTTGGTGCGCAGGCCGGCGGTGCGTTGCCGGTACTGGCGCTCGGCGCCGATCAGCGTGCCGAGCACGAAGGCGGCCAGCAGGCTGACCACGGTGTCGGCGAAGGGGCCGGCCTGGAAGGTTTCAATGAAGCGCATGGTCGGAGTCTACCCGGTCGAAGTGACAGTAGATCCACGCCATGCGTGGATTTCCAGCGGTCCAGAAACGACTTAATCCCCTCCGTCCCCTTTTTGCGGGGTCAGTCGGCGTCCTCGACGCGCTCGCCCATCAGTTCGCGCTGGCGCTTGTCCAGTTCCTCGGCGTAGCGCTTGCGTACGAAGGCTTCGGAGACCACGCCCAGCACCTGGCCGTCGGCGGCGACCACGGCCAGTTCGTCGGCCTGGGTCTGGTCGAAGCGTTGCATCACGCTGACCACGTCTGCGGCCGGCGACAGCGAAACGTCACGGTTCTCGGCCAGCTCGCCGATCGCGGTCTCCGGCTTCACGCCGTCGCCGTAGACGCGCGGGATCTGCACGATGCCGGCATAGTGGCCTTCGCCGTCGATCAGCACCACCCGGCTGCCCGAGCCCAGTGGGAAGCGCTGGCGGAAGGCATCGGCGTCGAGGTCGGCCGGGGCGGTGGCCACGCCCTTGCGCATCAGCCGGCCGGCGTTGAGGTTCTGCACCCAGCCCACGTCGCGGGCGCTCTTGATGGTCTCGCCGCGCAGGTGCATGCGCCAGGTCGAGAACGAATAGCCGAACCACTGCCGCACCAGCGTGCTGGAGACCAGCACCGCGCTCATCACCACGCTGGTCAGCAGGAAGTCGTGGGTGCCTTCCAGCACCAGCATGGCCATGGTCATTGGCGCACCGACCACGGCGGCGGCCAGCGCTGCCATCCCGGCCAGTGCGGCCGAGGTGGCGTCGATCACCGGCACGCCGGTGGCCATGGCGAGCAGGCCGGCGAACAAGGCGCCGACCAGGGTGCCCATGAACAGCGAGGCGAAGAACAGGCCGCCACGGAAACCAAACCCGAGAGAGATGCCGGAGGCCAGGCACTTCAGGGTGAGCAGGCCGCCGATCCAGATCAGTGGCAGATGCGTGGTCAGGTCCAGGTGCAGCGCGCCATGGCCGGACGACAGCACCTGCGGGCTGGCCAGTGCCAGCGGAATCAGCAGCAGGCCGCCCACCACCGGCCGGCCCCACAACGGCAACGGGCTGCGCTTGACCGTGCCCTCGATCGAGGCGATCAGCCGCATCACCGTGATGCCGACCATCGCGCAGCAGCAGCCCAGCAGCCCGTAGATGGCGTAGTCGGCGGCGCGGACATCAATCGTCGAGGCGGCGGGCAGCAGGTAGGCCTCGATGCCGGCCTGGTCGGCGACGAATGCGCCAGCCAATGCAGCGACCGCCACCGGAGCCAGCGCGGCCGGGGTGTAGGCGCCGATGACGATCTCGAAGGCGTAGAACGCACCGGCCAAGGGTGCACCGAAGGCGGCGGCGATGGCGCCGGCGGCACCGGCGCCGACCAGGATGCGCACGTCGTTGCGGCGCAGGCGCATCACCCGGCCCAGTTGCGAGCCGCTGCCCGCGCCCATCTGCGTATACGACGCCTCCAGCCCGACCGAGGCGCCGCAGCCGTTGGACAGCAGGGTCTGGGTCAGCACGATGAGGTTGTCGCGCATCGACATGCGGCCGCCATGCAGGGCATTGGCTTCCACCGCATCGAGCAGGGGCCGCTTGAGCCGGGTCGCGGCCAGGCTGACCAGGCCGACCAGCAGGCCACCCAGTGGCAGTACCAGCAGCGCGGTCCAGGTCAGCGAGGGCAGGGAACTCAGGCGCATGCCGTCGTCCAGCCCGTACAGGGTGCCCTGCAGCCAGCGTGCGATGCCGGACTGCAGCAGGGTCAGGTAGCCGGCGATCAGGCCGACCAGCAGGGCAAGCGCAATGAACCACAGGTCGCTGCCGCGCAGGCGCAGGCGCAGGCCCTGGAAGGCCAGATGCAGGCGCGATGGCGAAACAGGCAATGACATGGTGGCGGCATGATACGCCGCCACCGTGATCGCCGCCGTCACTGCATCGGGCGGTTACTGCGTCAGAAGCGGTAGCGGCCCTGCAGGTAGAAGGTGCGCGGCGCAGCCACCATGCGGCCGGCGTTGCCATCGACGTTGCGGGTGTACCAGCGCTTGTCGGCCAGGTTGTTGACCCCCAGCGCGATCTCGCTGTCGCCCAGCCCGGGCACCTGCCAGGCCACCTGCGCGTTCCACAGGCGCACGCCCGGCACGCGGCCCACGCGCGCGTCGGCGGTCTCATCCCAGGTGTTGGCCGCATCGGAGAACTGGCCGCTCTGGTGGGTGCTGGAGACATTGAAGGTCCAGCCGGCCAGTGCATAGCGTGCGCCGACGCTGTCGGTGTCGCGCGAGTAGAACGGCACGTCCAGGCCACGGTTGTCACCGGACTGCTGGATCGCCTTGGTCCAGGTGTAGTTGGCGTACAGCTCCAGCCCGGCCAGCGCGCTGTCTTCGCTGAAGTGGTACTCCAGCGCGCTCTCCACGCCCTTGTGGTCGGTGGCGCCGATGTTCTGGAAGGTTGGCGGGGTGATGCCCGGCACCTGCAGGATCTGGTTGTCGAAGCGCATCTTGAACACGGTCACTTCCGCGCGCAGTGCACCGTCCTGCCAGCGTGCGCCCAGCTCGGTGGTCCTGGCCACTTCCGGATTCAGCGGGTTGCTGGCGGTCTGTGAGTTCAGCTGGATGTTCTGCACCGGCCCGAACGAGGTGGTGTAGTTGCCGAACACGGTCAGCTGCGGGGTCAGCAGGTAGGCGATGTTGAGCGAGGGCAGTGCCTTGTCGTTGCGGCTGCTGAAGGTCGCCGCGCCACCCGCCTGGCGGCGGTCCATGTCGATCCACTCCATGCGCACGCCCGGGGTGATCCGCCACTGGCCGATCGCGATGCGGTCGTCGATGTAGAAGGCGTGTGCGTCGGTGGCGTTGTCGAAGCGGGTGGTGGCGCTGGCCGCGCCGGTGCGGCGGGTGACGGTGTAGCTGCGGTCGTTGCCGCGCTCGCGCAGGAACCGGTAGCCGGCGGTGATGTCATGCACCGTGCTGCCCCAGTGCAGGCGCTGGGTATAGCGCGGCTCGATGCCGAGCACGCGGTAGTCGCGCGGCTGCACGGTCAGCTGGGCATTGGCGGCGTTGATCAGCGAGCTGGCACGGCTGCTTTCGTTGTAATAGGCCAGCACCTCGAACTCGCTGTTGGCCGACAGGGTGTTGGTGTAGCCCAGGTCGATGCCGGTGCGGTGGCCCTTCCAGAAGTCGGTGGGGCGGGTGTTCTGGAACGGGTCGGCCTCGTACTGGGCGCGGGTCAGGCCGCCCGGCGTCAGCGAGCGCACATCGTAGTAGGAGAGCTTGGCGCGCAGTTCCTGCTGCGCGTCGATGGCGTAGGCGAACTTCAGCGCGAGGTCGTTGAAACGGTCATCGCTGCCCTGGCGCCAGCCGCGGCCGTCCTGGCCGGAGTACAGCAGGGCCGCGCCCAGGCCGTTGTCGCCGGTGCCGCCGAGGAAAGCGTTGTACTGGGTGCTGTCTCCGCCGCCATGGTCGTAGGCGGTGTAGCGCACGCCGGCCTCACCGTGCAGGCCGGCACCGGTGGGAATGGCGCGGGTACTGAAGTTGATGATGCCGCCCACGTTCTGCGGCCCGTAACGCACCGCGCCGCCGCCACGCACCACATCGATCGATTCGATGTTGGACAGGCTGGTCGGTGCGAACGACAGCTGCGGCTGGCCATACGGCGCCACCGCCAGCGGTACGCCGTCCAGCAGTACGGTCGAGCGCGGCGAGTAGCGCCCGGTCAGGCCGCGCACGCCGATGTTCAGCGACACCGAGCTGCCGGCGGTACCGGAGTTGTCGGTGACCTGCACGCCGGGGATGCGGCGCATGGCATCGCCGATGCTGGCCGCGCCGCTGGCTTCGATGCGCTGACGGTCCACCACGGTGCGCGCGCCAGCGAAGCTCTTCACGCTGTCGTGCAGGCCGGTGCCCAGCCAGCTGCCGGAGACCTGGATGCTGTCCAGCGTGGTGGCGCCGTCCTGGGCGAAGGCGCTGGCAGCCGGGAACAGGCACAGGGCGAGGGCGGCGGCCAGTGGCAGGCGGGCCGATTGCGGGGCGTGGGTGGGCATCGGTGCAGGTCGCGGAAGGTCGTAAATGAGAATTATTGCTGATTCCATTCGCCAATGGAATGCGTCTCCGGTTCATGCCGATGGCGCGGTGGTAGAGTGGGCGATTGCTTCCTGACTCGCTGAGATCTGCCATGTCCCAAGCCGCCTTCTACCCCGTCGGAACCCCTGGCCAGCCGTGGGGAGCGGCGGAACGGGAGGCGTGGCGTGGCCGCCAGCAGCGCCTGCGTCGCTACGACGAGGAGGTGCTGCCGCGCATCGAAGCGCTGGCATCGCGCTTTGACAAGGTGGCCTATGGCAAGCTCGATTACGCGGGCGAGACCTACACCCTGTACGCCCTGCGCAGCCGCGACTGGAACCCGGCGCTGCCGGCCGCGCTGGTCACCGGTGGCGTGCATGGCTACGAGACCAGCGGCGTGATGGGCGCGCTGGAGTTCCTCGAAAAGCACGCTGCTGACTATGCCGGCAAGGCCAACCTGCTGGTGGCGCCGTGCGTGAATCCGTGGGGCTTCGAGCGCATCAACCGCTGGAACTTCGATGCGATCGACCCGAACCGCAATTTCCGCGCCGATGGCCCGGCCCGTGAGTCGACCGCGTTGATCGAGCTGATCACACCGATCAAGGGCCAGTTCGTGCTGCACATCGACCTGCACGAAACCACCGACAGCGACGAGAGCGAGTTCCGCCCGGCGCTGGCGGCGCGCGACGGCAAGCCGTTCGAGCCGGGCCTGATTCCGGATGGCTTCTATCTGGTGGACGACAGCGAGAACCCGAAGGCGGCCTTCCAGCAGGCAGTGATCGCCGCGGTGGAAAAGGTCACCCACATCGCGCCGGCCGACGACAAGGGCGAGATCATCGGTTCGCCGGTGGTGGCCCATGGCGTGATCGAGTACCCGCTGGTGAAGCTGGGCTTGTGCGCCGGCATTACCGGCGCGAAGTACACCACCACCACCGAAGTCTACCCGGACAGCCCGCGCGCGACCCCGCAGCAGTGCAACGACGCACAGGTGGCGGCGGTGTGCTCGGCGCTGGATTACGCGCTCGCCCATCGTTGACCGGTAGTGCCGGCCGCTGGCCGGCAACTGAAAAAGGGGACGGAGGGGATTAAGTCGTTTGTGGCATAAACGACTTAATCCCCTCCGTCCCCTTTTTCGGTTCACCCCAACGCGTCGGCCCACCATAGTGCGGCCGGTCCGGGAGGCGTGTCGCGGCGCCACAGCAGGTCGCTGTGGATGCGCCGTGGCCAGCCGGGCAGTACCAGTTCCACCAGCCGCCCGCGGTCATAGCGCTGCACCAGCGCCCGCGGCAGTTCGGCCCAGCCGATGCCGTCCTCGGCCATTTCCATCACCATCAGGTAGTCGGTGGCGGTCCAGGCCAGGCCGGTGACCACGCGCGCCTGGTCGACTTCGGCGCTCAAGCGTACCTGCCGGTGCCGCGCCAGCTGAGCGGCGGCGCGACGGCCGGCACTGGCCAGTGGATGTTCGCGCTCCACGTACACCGACAGTTCGCTGTGATGCGCCAGCGGCCGTGCCACCAGCCCATCCGGATAGTGCTCCTGCCGTGGCAGCAGACCGAGCGCGGCGCGTCCGTTGCTCACCAGTTCCAGCACGTCCTCGCCCTCGGCATCCAGCCATTCCAGCTCGATCTCCGGGAACGCCTCGGCAAAGCGCTGCAACACGCGCTGCTCCGGATCGAGCTGATAGACGTCGGAGAAGGCCACGGTCAGCCGCGCTTCGACCGGGGCGGCCAGCCGCACGCTCAACTGCTGCAGGCGGGTATCGGCGGCGAGGATTTCCTGGGCATGACCGAGCACCTGGCGCCCGGCCTCGGTCAGCTGCGGGTAGCGGCCGCTGCGGTCGAACAGGCTGACGCCGAGGTCCGCCTCCAGGTGGGCGATGGCGGTGCTGACCGTCGACTGGGTCTTGTGCAGGCGTCGCGCCGCCGCCGAGAACGAGCCCAGCGCCGCGGCTTCTACGAAGGCCTGCAGGGATTCAGGGGAGTAGGGCATTGATCCATCGCTCCTGTCGATGGAATCCATTTTGATACCACCGTAAAAGGCGATGATACTGGCTTCCGTCGCCCCCGTCTGCGGGGCGTTCCGGACCCTCCACGCTCGGCGTGGATCCATTGATGAGGCGGCGTGGTCCCCGCCCTGCAAGGAGCTTCACATGTCCCGTACTGTTCCCGCCCGTGGCGCGCTGGTCGCCTGGGCCTGCCTGACCGTGGCGATCGTCGCCGAAGTGGTCGGCACCTCGTTCATGGCCCATGCCGCCCGCGATGGCGGCTGGACCGGTTACCTTATCATGGCCGGCGCGCTGGCGCTGTCCTACTTCTTCCTGGCGCAGTCGGTGCGCCGTATTGCCGTTGGTGTGGCCTATGCGGTCTGGGAGGGCCTCGGCCTGACCCTGCTCACTGTGGTCGGCCTCACCGTCTTTGGTGAAAGCCTGTCGCTGCAGCAGCTGGCCGGCCTGGTGCTGGCAGTGGTCGGCATCGTCTGCGTCACCCTCGGGGAGGCGCACTGATGAATACCCTGGCCCTGTTTTTCGTGATCTGTTCGGCCTTGATCGATGTCGCCGCCAACATGATGGTGGCCAAGTCGGAAGGTTTCCGCCGCTGGCGCTGGGGCGTCGGCGCGATCGTCATGGTCTGGATCGCCTTCGCCCTGCTGGGACAGGCCGTGCGTTACATGGATCTGGCCACCGCCTACGCGATGTGGGGGGCGATCGGCGTGATCGGCACCGCCACCTGCGGCCGCCTGCTGTTCGGCAACCGCCTGCGTCCGATCGGCTGGGTCGGCATCGCGCTGGTCACTTTCGCGGTGCTGCTGCTGAGTACCGCGAAGTGATGCATCGTTGTGCCGACCAAGGTTGGCACCTACCAGTGCTGAGCTGCTGTGCCAACCCAGGTTGGGATCTACCAGTGCTGAGTCGCCGTGCTGGGATGTACCAGAGCGTGAGCCGCCGCAAGCACGCGCCCCGGGGATGATCTGCCCGGGGCGTTGCTGTTTCTGAAGCACTCAGAAGCGTGCGGTGAAGTTCAGCCGCGTGGTGCGGCCCGGGCCCGGCATCAGGCTCATTGCCAGCGTGTCCATGTAGTAGGTGTTGCGCAGGTTGCTGACCACCAGCTCCACTTCGCTGCGCGGGGTGAACTGCCAGCGTGCGTAGAAGTCATAGATCGCGGTCGGCAGGTAGATGTTCTGCAGGCCGGTCGAGCCGGTGGTGTTCCAGGGCTTGTCCAGTTCATGGGTGGGGCCGCTGTTGTAGGTGCGGCGGATACCGGTATCCAGTCGCTTGTCGAACAGGCGGAAGCCCAGCGTGCTGTGGATCGAGTACTTCGGCGGGTTCTGCGCGTTGACGAACGAGGTGCCGAAGCCGCCGTCCACGCAGTCCGGGGTGGTGTCCAGCTTGCTCCATTTCGCATACGGGTCTTCGCGCAGACGCTTGGCGGTGGCCGCATCGCAGGTGCGCGCGCGCTGGTAGTAGCTGGCCGACAGGTCGAGGTAGGCGATGCCGGCGTCATAGCCGGACTGCAGCTCATAGCCAGACACCGTGTAGTTGTCGACGTTGTCGACATAGAACGCCCAGTTGCTGGAATCGAAGCGGCGGGTGATGGCGTTGTCGATATCGTTCTTGAACCAGGCCACCTTGAACGCCAGGCGATCACCGTCACGCCACAGATCCTGCTTGAGCAGGCTGAAGCCGATGTCCCAGGAACGGTTCTTCTCCGGCTTCAGGTCGGCCACAGGTGCCGAGGTGCTGTTGCCCAGCGTCGACTCGAACAGGCTGGGCATCTTCCAGCCCTGCGCGTACTTCACGTAGAAGAAGATGTCCTCGTCGAGGTTGAAGCGTGCTTCGGCATAGGGCGCGAAGCCGTGGCCGGAACGGCGGATCGCCGGCTTGTAGCCCCAGGCGGTGGGAATCTGCTTGGTATAGAAACCGTTGGCGCCGCGCGGATCAGGAATGAAGCCGTCGAAATCGTAGGCCTGGCCCAGCGTGCTGTCGCCATAGGGCGTAGCGCGCAGCGAGTCATAGGTGTAATTGCCCTGGGCATCCGGGTACCACTCCTTGTACCAGCCCGGCAGCAGCTGGCCGCCCTTGCTCAGGCGCGCGAAGGTGTAGCGCAGGTCACGCGATTCGCTGACGAAGGCGACGCGGTTGCGGTCGCGGGTGCGGTAGTCGGTGAAGCGGCCGCCCGCGGTCAGCGACAGCCAGTCCCACGGCTGCCATTGCAGCGAGGCGACGGCGCTGGCTTCGCGGCGCGTGCCCGAGCGCAGGTAGCGGTTGTTGTTGAAATCCACCGGCAGCACCGGTGAGTTGGGCGCGGTGTCCTCGTGCTGGAAGGAGGCGCCATAGCGCAGCGTCCAGTCGCCCAGAGCATTGCTGAAGCGCGTGGTGTTGCTGCTGTCCACGCCCCAGCGCTGGGTCTTCACGTCCGACTGCAGGCCCGGGCCATAGGTTTCGCCCAGCGTATCCGGCATCTGGTCGTTGGGGACGTCCTTGAACAGCGGCGTGTTGGCGATGTTGCTGTTGAACATGCGGCTGGTGGCGGTGGTGAACCACAGGGTGCTGCTCAGGTCCAGCCACGGGTGTGCCTCGGGCCGGTAGCGGTGGCGCAGCGAGGTGGCGTTGACCCGCATTTTTCCCGGCTCGAACTGGAACATGGTGTTGGCCTTGTCCACGTAGGTCACCCATTCATTGGACTCACCCACGCGGCCGATCGCCGACGGCATGATCTCGCCGAAACTCGAATTGAAGTAGCGATGGCTCAGCTCCAGGCGTTGGTCCGGACTGGGCGTCCAGGTGAATTTCAGCAGTGCGGATTCGTTGTCGGTATGCGTGTTGAGCACTTCATCGCCCGGATGGAAGAGCTTGGACACCGCCTGGCTGGACATGCCGGTACCGCCGCTGGACAGGTGCTGGTTGTCATAGCGATGGGCACCGTTGCTGCCGGCGAAGAAGTTGCCCTGGCGGCGCCGCGCATAGGCCGCGACCAGCTGCCAGTCTTCACCACGCTGGGCGAACGCCACGCTGCCATTCCAGTCGCGCGGGTCGCGCAGGCTGTTGCGGTTGTCGCTGCCGCGCGCGATCTGCTTGAAGGTGCGGGTGCGATCGATGCTGTTGTCGGCCACGCCGCCGCGTACGCGCAGGCCCCAGGCCTGGCCATCATCGAGGATGTCATCGACGTTCAACGTTTCCATGTAGACCACGCCGCCGATCGCGCTGGCGGCATTGGCGGCCAGGCTCGGCCCCTTCTCGATGCTGACCGCACTGATCAGATCGGGGTCGAGATAGCTGCGCTGCTGCACGCCGGCATAGCCGCGATACACGTCGATGGCCTGCTGGCCGCCGTCGATGATCACCGGCACCCGGTTCTGGCCCTGCAGGCCGCGGATGTTGACGTCCAGCGCACCGCCGTTGCGGACGTCAGCGGTGTGCACGCCCACCGCACCGGCCAGCACGTCGCCGATCGACTGGCCGCGGAAGCGTTCCAGCTGCTGGCGGTCCAGGTGCACGCGCGAGCCGCTGTCACGGTAGACCGCATCGGCATCGGCAAGCCCCCACGGCGAAGCACCTTCGCTGGCCTGGCCGGCCACGCGCAGCGTGCCGATCTGACGCACGCCGGCTTCAGCGTCGGGTGCGGCCTGCAGCACCACGCCATTGGCATCACGCTGGAAGGTCAGGCCGGTACCGGCCAGCAGCTGCGCCAACGCGGCATCCGCGCCGAGCGTGGCCTGCACGCCGTTGCTGTGGCGGCCGCGGGTGAGGCGCGCGTCGGCGGCGATGGGCAGGCCCGATTGCTGGCCGAATGCGGTCAGGGCCCGGTCGAGCGCGCCAGCCGGAATCTGCCAGCGGATGGCGGCCGCAGTGTCCTGTGCATGGGCGGCGGCCGGCAACAGGCACGGGGAGGCCAGGGCCAGGCACAGCGCGATGGCCAGGGGACGAGGGGAGGGGCAGGGCAGTTTCATGGGGGCGGCAACATCCGCAATGGGTTCCCTTGTAGTGCCCGGTGAGCGCACAGAAAGGGAACCGCGATTTCAAAGCGGACGCACGACGGTCCACCACGGCCAGCGCTGCTCGACACGGATCGGCAGGGCGCGGGCCAGCAGATGCAGCGCCTGGGTGCTGTCCAGGCGTGGCATTACCGCCGTGACTTTCAATGCGGCGAGCGCCGGATCACAACCCAGATAGCCCTGATGGTGGCGGGCCAGCTCATCGATGACACGGATCAAAGGCGTGTCCTGTACCTGCAGACGTCCGTCCTGCCAGTCACCGCGCAGAGGATCGGCAGCGACCGTTGTGAGCCCGCCCATCGGGCCGATCCGCACCGCGTCTCCCGCAGCCACATCCAGCGCCGCACCGAACATCGGCAGGCAGCGCACCGCGCCCTCGAATACATCCAACCGGCTGTCCTGCGCCTCACGACCGACGGCGAAGCGGGTGCCGATCGGCTGCAGGCGTGCGCCCGGCACATGCACGGTCAACGGCTGGCCGGCGAACGCAGGGTGATGGCCGGTCTGCAGCAGCAGCTCGCCACGCAGCAGATGCAGGGCGCGGCGGCCGCTGCCGATGTCGATGGTGACTTCGCTGTCGGCGTTGAGCCACAACTGGCTGCCATCCATCAGCGTCAAGTGCCTGGTATGGCCGGCAGCGGTGCGCTGCGTCTGCAGGCCGCGTTGTTCACGCAGCCCGTGCAGGCCCAGCAGTGAAACCGCGCCGATGCCGAGGGCGCCGCCGAGACTGCGAAGCGCGCGGCGGCGGCGACGTCCGGCAGCATCCAGCGCCGTGGCAGCAGCCGGTGCCGACAGGGGCGCAAAGGACTGCCAGACCGACTCGACCCGGCGCCACGCATCGGCATGACGGGCATCTGCGTGCAGCCATGCGTGCCATCGCTGCCGGTCGCCGTCACTCCAGCCCTGTTGGCGCAGCGCGAACCACGCTGCCGCCTGCTCCAGTGCCGGGCTGGCCAATGCGGCATTCATGCCGTGGCATCGCCGGACAGGCGCAGGCAATGCAGCATCGCCTGCGCCATGTACTTCTTGACCATGCGCTCGGACACGCCCAGCTGTTGGCCGATCTCCGCATAGCCCAATCCGGACAGTCGTGCCAGCAGGAACGCGCGGCGTGGGCGTTCGGCCAGGCCAGACAACATGTCGGCGATGGCATGCAGCAGCTGCAGTGCCTGTGCGCGCTCCTCCGCAGACGGGTGCACCGGCTCCGGTTGCGCAGCCAGTGCGGCCAGGTAGGCACGCTCCAGGTCCGCGCGCTGCCAGTGGTTGACCAGCAGGGCGTGCGCGATGGTGCTGAGGTAAGCGCGCGGCAGGCGCAGTTCGGACGGATCGACGCGTCGGCTGAGCAGGCGCACGAAGGTGTCCTGGGTCAGGTCGGCAGCGCAGTCGGCGTTGTGGGTGCGGCGGCGCAGCCAGCCCAGCAGCCAGCCATGGTGTTCGCGGTAGAACCCCGCCAGCGCAGTGCTGGAGGCGGCGGGCACGGCCATCGGTATCGATCATTAATGAGAATGATTCCCATTATAGAGTGATCGAGCGGCGTACGACAAACCCTGCGCACTTGGCAGCAGGCCGGAGGCGTGCATTTGCGATGCCCGCCGCGCTCGCCGACACTGCGGTTTTCCACAAGGAGTGCCCGCATGTTCAGTCACATCACCGTTGGAACGAACGATATGGACGTCGCGCATCGCTTCTACGATGCCCTGTTCACCGCATTGGGCGCCCGTCCGGGTGTCTTCGATGACAAGGGGCGGCTGGTGTACTTCAAGGACGGCCGCATGTTCATCGTCACCGCACCGATCGATGGGCAGCCGGCGTGCCATGCCAACGGCGGCACGATTGGTTTCACCCTCGACAGCGCCGAGGCGGTGCGTGGCTGGCAGGATGCGGGCGTGGCCCATGGTGGCACCGCCATCGAAGACCCGGCCGGCATCCGCACCATGGCCGGGCGCCAGCTGTTCCTGGCCTACCTGCGCGATCCGGATGGCAACAAGCTGTGCGCGGTGCATGTGATGTCGTGATTGGACAGTACGCGCGTGGCCGCGATGCACGCGGTCCACGCGCGGCTGTGCTCGCAGGCACGCTTCGGCGCGCGCGTGATAACACGGAATGGTGGACCGGGCCTGTGACCACAGGCCGCAACTTCATGCTCTGTCCACTGCGGTTCAGCCAGAATCGGTCGGCTAACCCTTTGATCTACCGGAGAACGCCGCCCCATGGAAGTACTGGAGCCGCAACAATCCCCGGTGCGCACCCTTCGACCTGTGTTCGCCTTCGCGGCGATCGTTGTCGTGGCGTTCGCGCTGTTCGTCAGTCTGTTCCCGCTCGGTGCGGGCCGCCTTCTGGTCAAGGCGCAGGACTGGGCCGCACTCAATGTCGGCTGGTACTACCTGCTGGCGATGACCCTGTACCTGGTGTTCGTGGTCGGCGTGGCGCTGTCCAAGTACGGCGGCATCAAGCTCGGCGCCGACCATGACGAGCCGGAGTTCAGCTACCTTTCCTGGGCCGGCATGCTGTTCGCCGCCGGCATCAGCATCACCCTGTTCTTCTTCTGCGTCTCCGAACCGCTGACCCATTACCTGCAGCCGCCGCAGGGCGATCCGGCCGCGGGCGAGGCCGGCGCGCGCCAGGCCATGCAGCTGCTGTTCCTGCACTGGGGCCTGCATGGCTGGGGCGTGTTCGCGCTGGCGGCGATGGCGATGGCCTACTTCGCCTACCGCCACAACCTGCCGCTGGCGCTGCGTTCGGCGCTGTACCCGCTGATCGGCAAGCGCATCAATGGCCCGATCGGCTACACCGTGGACGCACTGGGCATTGTCGCCACCGTGTTCGGCATCGGCGCCGACATGGGCTTCGGCGTGCTGCACCTCAACGCCGGCCTGTCGCACCTGTTCAACATCCCGCACTCCAACCTGGTGCAGATCATCCTGGTGGTCAGCATGATGGGCGCGGCGGTGGCCGTGGCCGTCTCAGGCGTGGAGAAGGGCGTGCGCTGGATGGCCAACATCAACATGCTGCTGGCGATCGCGCTGGTGCTGTTCATGCTGTGCGCCGGCCCGACCCAGTATCTGCTGAGCACGCTGATGCAGAACCTGGGTGACTACCTCGGCAGCGTGGTCGGCAAGAGTTTCGACGTGTACGCCTATGGCGGCCGACCGGAATGGCTGGGCGGCTGGACGGTGTTCTACTGGGCCTGGTGGATCGGCTGGGCGCCGTTCGTCGGCCTGTTCATCGCGCGCATCTCGCGTGGCCGCACCATCCGCGAATTCGTGTTCGGCGTTCTGCTGATTCCACTCGGTTTCACCCTGGCGTGGCTGTCGATCTTCGGCAACAGCGCGCTGGACCAGGTCCTGCACCACGGCCAGCAGCAGTTGGCGCAGCTTGCGGTCGACGATCCACCTACGGTGCTGTATGCACTGCTCGATGGCTACCCGTGGAGCCGCACGGTGATCGCGGTGACGGTGCTGGTCAGCTTCATCTTCTTCGTGACATCGGCTGACTCCGGCGCGGTGGTGCTGTCCACGTTGTCCTCGCATGGAGGGGCGCCGGAGGATGATGGTCCGCGTTGGCTGCGCGTGTTCTGGGGCACGGTGATCGCGGTGCTGACCGCTGGGTTGCTGCTGGCCGGCAGCATCGATGCGCTGAAATCGGCAGTGGTGCTGGCCTCGCTGCCGTTCTCGGCGGTGCTGTTGCTGATGATGTGGGGCCTGACCCGCGCTTTCAGTGACGAATCGCACCGCAAGCGCGCGCTGCAGTACCGGCCCTCGCCGCTGATCGGTGACGACCGCCACCACCAGGGCTGGCGCCAGCGCCTGAGCCAGGCCATGCACTTCCCGGTGCGCGACCAGGTCTACCGCTTCATGGACGATACGGTGAAGCCGGCGATGGAAGCGGTGGCCGAACAGCTGCGCGGGCAGGGCTGGGACGTGGCGACGCGCTTCGAGGCTGGCGACATGGAGCTGTCGGTGAACCACGGCGAGCAGCAGGACTTCCTGTACCGGGTGATCCTGAGTGGCTACCTGACGCCGTCGTTCGCCGCACAGCAGCTGCGCAACCAGCGCTACTACCGCGCTGAAGTGCACCTGTTCGAAGGCAGCCAGGACTACGACCTGGTCGGCTACAGCCGCAAGCAGATCATCAACGACATCATCAGCCAGTACGAACGGCACCTGCAGTTCCTGCACCTGAGCCGCTGATGCACGACCGCCGGGCATCCCCCCCGGCGGTCGGTGGTAGTGCCGGCCGCTGGCCGGCAGCACAAATGGGGCGGCGCATTACCGCCGCCCCGATATCGCATCAGAACCGGTAGCGCGCCCCCAGCGAGACGAACTGCCCGCGCAGGTTGTACTGGCTGATGTCGAAGCCATTGGAGCCACCGGCCGGGTCGAACGGCGGGTCCTTGTCGGTCAGGTTCAGCACCGACAGCGACAGCGTGGTGTTGGGAATACCGTCGTAGGCCACGTACAGGTCCAGCTGGTGATACGGCTTGATGCGGTCGCGCAGGCCCGGATTGCTGGTGGCCGTCGCCACGCGCTGGTCGTAGCCACTCACGTACTGCAGGCTCAGCGTGCTGCTCCAGTCGCCCACCGCCCAGTTCAACGACGTGGTGCCGCGGGTGCGGGGCAGTGCGCCGTGGCGGTTGTTGCCGGCCCCGTCATAGGGCGCCTGGCCGGCCACCAGCGGCTGCTTGAAGCTGAGCAGGTGGGTCCAGCTGCCGGCCACGGTGAAGTTGCCCCAACCGTCGGTGCGGAAGGTACGGCTGGCATCCAGGTCCAGCCCCGAGGTGGTCAGTTCGCCCTGATTGGCGTACTGGTTGGTGATGAACTGGATGCGTCCGTTCTCGCGTTGTACGCGGCCCGGGAACAGGGTCGGGTTGTCGACGATGAACTGCGCACTGTCAGGCTTGACCAGGTTGTCCTGTTCGATGCGGTACCAGTCCAGGCCGATGCTGGTATCGCCATCCGGCGACCACACCGCACCCACGTTGAAATTGCGCGAGCGCTCGGCCTTCAGGTCCGGGTTGCCGGTGCGGATGTTGGTCACGCCGCGGCTGCCACCCGGTTGCAGTGGGTCGAACGGATCGATCACCGAGCCGTAGCTGACGGTCTGGCCCGGCGCGATCTCCGGCAGCGACGGCGCACGGAAGCCACGCGAGAACGAGCCGCGCAGCAGCAGGCTGTCCAGCGGCTGCCAGCGCAATGCCACCTTCGGCGAGAACGCCTTGCCGAAGTCATCGTAGCGGTCGCCGCGACCGGCCAGCTGCAGTTCCAGCGTGCGGTGCAGCGGCACGCTCAGTTCGGCGTAGGCGGCACTGACCTGGCGTTCGCCGTTGACCACGTTGATGGCCGGGCGCAGCTCGGTGCCCGACAGCACCTGCGCGCTGGTACGCGCGTCCAGTGATTCCTTGCGGAACTCGGCGCCCCAGGCGAAGCCGACCGCACCGGCCGGCAGCTCCCACAGTGTGGTCGACGCCTTCACGTTCAGCGAGTGCAGCTTGTACCAGCCGGGGCGTTTGGTCTGCAGGCGCAGGGCATCCAGCGCCTCCGGCGTGCTGGACGGATTGAGGAAGTTGTAGCTGCCATCGCGCAGGATCTGTTCGAAGGCGTAGCGGTTGACGAAGTTGTCGACGTACTCGCGCTGTGCGCTCTGCGAGGTCAGCGCCGCCACTTCCCAGTCCCAGCGCTCGCCACTGCCACGCACGCCGGCCAGGGCACGGTAGAACACCTGGGTGTTGTCCTTCAGGCGCGGGCCGAGGTCGAAGAAGGTGTACTCGAACGGCAGCGGGGTGCTGCCCGGGTTGTTCGGGTGGCCGACCGGCAGCACCGCCGGCACATCGATCAGGGTACCGGTGGCCGGGTTGTAGGCGCGCAGGCCCGGCCCAACGGTCAGCGGCGCGCTGAAGATCTGGTCGGCCTTGTTGTGGCTGTACAGCACATCGGCGAAGGCCTCGACGCTGTCATTGAAGCGGTAGGTCGCGCTCAGCGACGCCTGCAGGCGCTCGGCGCCGGGCTGCAGGGTCTTGAACGGCTGGGCATTGAAAGCGCAGGCCTGGCCGGGCAGGGTGCTGCCGAAGTCGCTGTACGGGCGCAGCTGGCTGCCGTCGGGGCAGTTGGCGAACGGCTGCGGTGCACGGGGGTTGCTCAGCCAGTTGCCACCGGCAGTGGACCAGCCGGCCAGGCGGCCACCGGGCTTGTCGCGGAAGTCACCACTGCGGGTATAGGCGCGGTCATCGCCATCAAGGCGGTCGCGCTTGAGCAGGTCCAGCCCGAACAGCACGTTCCAGCCCTGCTGTTCCAGATCACCGAAGCCGGCCAGCAGGTTGGCCTTGCGCTCGTCCAGGCCACCCTGGGTGGCGGTACCGAAACCACCGCCGACTTCCACGCCCTGGAAGTTCTTTCGCAGGATGATGTTGATGACGCCAGCGATGGCGTCGGAGCCGTACACCGCCGAGGCACCGTCCTTCAGCACTTCGATGCGCTCGACCGCACTGATCGGCAGCGCATTGAGGTCGACGAAGGTGTCCTGGGTGTTGAGCGCGAAGCCGAAGTTGGAGACGCGGTAGCCGTTGACCAGCACCAGCGTGTTCTTCGGCGACAGGCCGCGCAGGCCGATTGATGCAGAACCGGCGGCGAAGCTGCCGGTGTACTGCTCGTCGAAGCTGTTGCCGGCATTGGCCGACAGGTTGCGCAGCACGTCGGTAAGGGTGGAACGACCGGTCTGTTCGATCTGTTCGCGGCTGACGATCTGCACCGGGTTGGGCCCGGCGGTATCGCTGCGCTTGATGTTGGAGCCGGTCACCAGCACGGTGCCGAGGGTGGTGCTGTCCTTGCCGGTGTCGGCGGTTTCAGCGGCGCCGGCAGCGCCGGCGGAGAGGCCCAGCGCGATCGCGCCGGCAAGCAGGTTCAGGGTGGTGCGGTACATGGAAGCGACAACGCCAAACGGGGGAGGAGCCGTCAGTACCGCACGCAGCCACGTGCGCCTTCCAATGACGAAAGCGCATTCAGTTATACATCACAGGTTCTTAACGAAAGTCTGTGGCCTCGGTGGGGCGGTCTGTGCTTCGGTGGGTGCGGATCGTTGGTCCGCACTCCTGCTGCGGGTCAGATCCCTTTCCAACGGAAAGGGATCTGACCCCGGTTGTCCGGCCATCACGGCCGCAGCAGCACCTTGCCGTTGCGGCCCGAACCCGCACCGGCCTTTGCCGCCTGGGCGATGTCGTCCAGTGCGAAGATCTGCTCCACCGGCAGGGTCAGTTCGCCGCTCGCCGCGCGCTTCAGCAGTTCGCCAACCAGCCGGCGCTTGTCCTCCACCGCCATCGCCTGGCTGACCTTGCTGCCCCAGAAGCCCTTCACCGTGGCTTCCTTGTAGATCAGGCCGCCGGCGGGAATGCGCATCGGCTCGCCGCTCATTACACCGAACGACACCAGGGTGCCGTGGTGGCCAAGCAGGTCGACCAGATCGCCGCTGGCGTCGCCGCCAATGGAATCCACCGCGGCCGCGGCCTGCGCTTCGCCGGTCGCCTCACGCACGCGATCCTTCCAGCCGTCCACCGAGGTGTCGAACACATGATCGATGCCCAGCGCTTTCAACTGTGCGACCGCATCGGCATTGCGCACCAGGTTGGCCACATGCACGCCACGCGCCCGCGCCAGCATCGCCAGCGATTTGCCCACCGCGCCGTTGGCGGTGTTCTGCACGATCCACTGGCCCGCTTCGACGTGCAGGAATTCCAGCAACATCAGCGCGCTCAGCGGCATCGCGATCAGCTGTGCGGCCATTTCGTCGGGGATCGCCTCCGGCATCGGAATCACCATGCGTGCCGGCGCGATGAAGGCTTCAGCCCAGGTACCGTGCACCGAGGCGGCGGCAACCCGCTGGCCGATCTGCAGGCCGTCGACGCCATCACCGAGTGCATCGACCACGCCCAGCGCTTCACTGCCACCGATCGCCGGCAGCGTTGGCTTGTAGCCATACAGGCCGCGCACGGTCAGCAGGTCGTGGTTGTGGATCGAGGCCAGCACGGTGCGGATGCGCACCTCGCCGGGGCCGGGCTCGGGCAGGGGCGCTTCGGCAATGGCAAGAACGTCGGCCGGGTCGCCGAAGGAGGGGTACTGGGCAGCGCGCATGGGCGGTGTTCCGGGGAAAGTTGATGTTGTACCGAACTGGGGACGCAGGCGTTGTCGACAAGGCGCCGCAGGTGCAACACGGCATCCTGCGACTGATCGTCGCGACATGTGCTGATTACCGCATCTTGTGTTGACGGGTTGGAATATCCCCACTATGTTGTGTCCGTCACTCCCGGTCAGCCGCCGCCGCCGGACATGCAGCAAACGTCCCGCGGCCCGCCCCTGAAGGCTTGCCGTGTCGACGCGGCCGCCATCGTGCGGACCCAGATCGCCCCCACGGCCCGGATACCGGCCGCAGGCGCAGGCTGTTGCCGACGATCTGGTGTTCCCGCGCTTTGGCATCCCACCCCGACCGCCCCGTGCGCCGGTATCGCGTGCAGGGCCGCCATGGCATCGACCGCCAACGCGCGTGCGAGCCTGGAGTTTCACCACCATGACCGACAGTACCTTCCGCGTGGCCGATCTGGCCGGCGCTGGCGACGCCTTGCGCGCCGGTGGCGAGCGCGTGCCGACCTGGATCACCAAGGAGGCCGGCAACCGTCGTCTGCCGTTCGAGGCCGAGCGCCTGCAGCGCAGCATCGACGCCGTGCATGCCGAGTTCCCCCAGCTGGATGTGAGCGACTACCGCCGCGTAGTGCAGGCGATGGTCGAACGCAAACCGAGCATCAGCGCCGATGACCTGGTCGATCTGCTGATCCGCGAGGCCGAATCGCGCGTGGACCTGGTCGCGCCGGAGTGGGAGCAGTTCGCCGCGCGCATCTACCTGCGCCGCCTGTACAAGCGCGCCAGCCGCAACCGCTTCTACGACGTGGGCCTGAAGTACGGTTCCTACGTGGGCCTGCAGGAAAGCCTGGCCGACCGCGGCATCTACAGCAACGACATCCTGCGCTGCTATTCCAAGGAAGAGCTGCAGCAGGCCGGCGAGATGATCGATCCGGAACGCGACCGCCTGTTCGCCTACAACGGCCTGTACCTGCTGGCCACGCGCTACCTGGCCAGCGACCGCAGCCGCGAGGTCTACGAACTGCCGCAGGAGCGCTGGCTGACCATCGCGCTGTACCTGATGCAGGAGGAAAAGCCGCGCGAGCGGCGCATGCAGCTGGTCGGAGAGGCGTACTGGGCGCTGTCCAACCTGTACATGACGGTGGCCACACCGACCCTGGCCAATGCCGGCAAGGTGGGTGGGCAGTTGTCCAGCTGCTTCATCGACACGGTGGACGACAGCCTGCAGGGCATCTATGACTCCAACACCGACATCGCCCGCGTGTCCAAGCACGGCGGCGGCGTTGGTGCCTATCTGGGCTATGTGCGCAGCAGCGGCGCGCCGATCCGTGGCGTGGCCAATTCCTCCGGTGGCGTGGTGCCGTGGATCAAGCAGCTCAACAACACTGCGGTGTCGGTTGATCAGCTCGGCCAGCGCAAGGGCGCGGTGGCGGTGTACCTGGACATCTGGCACCGCGATATCGAAGCCTTCATGGACCTGCGCCTCAACAACGGCGACCAGCGCCTGCGCGCGCACGATGTGTTCACTTCGGTCTGCGTGCCGGACCTGTTCATGGAAGCGGTCGAACGCCGCGCCGACTGGTACCTGTTCGATCCGCACGAGGTGAAGCAGGCCAAAGGCTGGTACCTGCAGGACTTCTACGACGAGAAGCGTGGTTCTGGCAGCTTCCGTGACCGCTACGCCGAGCTGGTGGCCGATGAGCGCATCAGCCGCCGCACGGTGAAGGCCATCGATCTGTTCAAGCGGATCATGCTCAGCCAGCTGGAGACCGGCAACCCGTTCCTGTTCTACCGCGACGAGGTCAACCGCAGGAACCCGAACAAGCACGCGGGCATGATCTATTCCAGCAACCTGTGCACCGAGATCCTGCAGAACATGAGCCCGACGCGGATGATCCAGGAGATCGTCAGCGGCGACCAGATCGTCACCACACGCCGGGCCGGTGACTTCGTGGTCTGCAACCTGTCCTCGATCAACCTCGGCCGTGCGATCAGTGCGCCGGATGACCTGCTGGCCACCGACGTGCTGGAGCGCCTGATCCCGATCCAGGTGCGCATGCTCGACAACGTGATCGACCTCAATGCGCTGCCGGTGCCGCAGGCCACCATCACCAACCGCAAGTACCGCGCCATCGGTCTGGGCACCTTCGGTTGGCACCACCTGCTGGCGCAGCAGGCGATCCAATGGGAATCGCCGGATGCCGAAGCGTTGGCCGACCGTCTCTACGAGCGCATCAACTTCCTGACCATCCAGGCCAGCGCGCAGCTGGCGAAGGAGAAGGGCAGCTACCCGATGTTCGCCGGCAGCGACTGGCACAACGGCCGCTACTTCCGTGACCGCGACTACAGCGGCGCCGCGTGGGACAGCCTGGCCCGCGAGGTGGCCACGCACGGCCTGCGCAACGGTTGGCTGCTGGCGGTGGCGCCGAACATGAGCACGGCGCAGATTGCCGGTTCCACCGCCTCCATCGACCCGATCTACAGCGCGTTCTACTACGAGGAAAAGAAAGACTTCCGGCGTCCGGTGGCCGCTCCGGGCCTGTCGCTGGAGACCTGGCCGTACTACGAGAAGGGTGCCTACAAGGTCGACCAGTTCGCCAGCGTGCGCCAGAACGCGCGCCGCCAGCGCCACGTCGACCAGTCGATCAGCTTCAACCTGTACGTGCCCAGCACCATCCGCGCCAGCACCCTGCTGGAGCTGCACCTGAGTGCCTGGCGCGAGGGCCTGAAGACCACCTACTACGTGCGCTCCAACGACATCGACATCAGCGAATGCGAGTGGTGCTCCAGCTGATTGCTTCGACTCCTGTAGAGCCGAGCCTATGCTCGGCTCAGGCGCAAGGCAGCCGAGCGTGGGCTCGGCTCTACAACGGCAACGCACGCAATACGAAGGCAGAAACCCATGGCAACCCCCCTCGACCGCATCAAGATCCTCGAACCGCGCCATCCCAACCGCAGCACCGGCATCATCAACGGGCGCACCAGTGGCATCCTCAACTGGAACGACATTCCGTACCCGTCGTTCTATCGGGCCTACAAGGAGCTGTCGACCAACTTCTGGATTCCCGATGAGGTCGACATGAAGCTCGATGCCCGCCAGTACGGCGAGCTCAATGCGCGCGAGAAGAACGCCTACGACTCCATCATCGGCCTGCTGGCCACGCTGGATTCACCGCAGACCCGCTTCATCTACAACGTGGCCGAGTACATCACCGATCCCGCCGCGCATGCCAATGCAGCGATCATCGGCCAGCAGGAAGTGATCCACAACGAGAGCTACAGCTACGTGCTGGCCTCGATCACCGACCTGCCGAACCAGAACCGCATTTTCGAGATCGCCCGGACCCACCCGACCATCATCAAGCGCAACGCACCGATCATGGGTGCATACGACGACTTCATGCGCGAGAAGACCGCCGAGACCCTGCTGAAGTCGCTGATCCAGTCCTCGATCCTGGAAGGCATCAACTTCTATTCCGGTTTCGCCTACTTCTACAACATGGTGCGGCAGAACCGCATGAACGGCACCGGCAAGATCATCAGCTTCATCAACCGCGACGAGCTGGCGCATACCAAGTTCATCAGCGAGTTGATCCGCGCCATCATCGGCGAGAACCCGGAGCTGCAGACCAACGAGCTGACCGCCTACGTGCACCAATCATTCGAACACGCGATCGAGCTGGAGACGCAGTGGTCGTCGGAGGTGCTGGACGGTATCGACGGCATCGACGTGGACGAGATGGTGCGCTACGTGAAGTACCGCGCCAACAAGATGGCCGGCATGCTCGGCATCGAGCGCCTGTACAGCGACACCACCGACAACGTGATGCCGTGGATCAAGGCCTACGCCGACAACTTCACCGAAACCAAGACCGACTTCTTCGAGATGCGCAATGCAAGTTACAAGAAGACCAACGTCGACAACGGCTTCGACGACCTCTGAGCCCAGCGAAGCGCTGAGCATCCTGCTGGTGGTGGCCTCGTTGAGTGGCAACACCCGCGAGCTCGGCCGGCAGATTGCCGACCGTTGCCGTGCCGCAGGGCATGCCGTGCACTGGCAGGAGGCCGACGATCTGCGCCAGGCCCCGTCACTGGCCGCCGATGAGGCCGACCTGGTGCTGCTGGGTTGCTGGACCGACAACGCCGGCCGCACGCCGGCGGAGATGAAGGCGTGGGTGGCCGGTATTACGGAGCGCGGCGAGCGGCCACGGCAGCTGGCGGTGTTCGGTACCGGCGAAACGCAGTGGGGGCAGGAGTACTACTGCGGCGCCGTGCACCGGCTGATCCGCTACTTCCGCAGCGACTACCCGCCGCTGGAGATCGAACAGATGCCGCATGGCGTTCGCCATGCCGCGGCCATCGAGGCCTGGACCGACGCGGTCCTGGCCCATTACTGGAGCAACACCGATGCAGATCATCGACGCCACCACGCCTGAGCAGTTCCAGCAGCTGCTGGCCGAACATCCGCGGGTGCTGGTGGATTTCCACAAGGACCAGTGCCCAGGGTGCCGGATGCTGGAGATGTCGCTGCACCGCGTGGCGACCAGCAGTGCAGGGCAGGGCATCACCCTGCTGCGCGTGCAGCTGGAAGTGCTGGGTGAAGCGTTCTTCAGGGGACTGGGGTTGCGGCAGACGCCGACGCTGTCCCTGTTCCGTGACGGCGACGAACGCACCCGCCTGGCCGGGTTCCAGTCGCCGCAGCAGATCGAGGCCGCGATCGCGTTGCATCTGTAGCGTGGAGATGGCGGGGTCGGATCCCTTGCCAGAGGCAAGGGCTCTGACCCCACATCGTGTAAAGGCATCCACGCATGGCGTGGATCTACGGGTGGACCCCGCTTCCTGTAGAGCCGAGCCCACGCTCGGCTGCTGTTCGTGCGGTGTGCGATGAGTCGAGCATGGCTCGACTCTACAACGGCGTCCCAGGCATTTCGCGCTATGCGCCGCTGAAGGTATCCACCAGCAGCTTCACGTTCAACACCACGATCACCAGCGCGATCACCCAGGCGATGCTGCCCAGCCAGCGCGGGGCCACCAGCGCGCCCATCGTCACCTTGTCGGTCACGATCCGCACCAGCGGGATGATCGCGAACGGCAGCTGCATCGACAGCACCACCTGGCTCAGCACCAGCAGCTTTACCGCGCCCTGGTCGCCGAACAGCATGATCACCACCACCACCGGAATGATCGCCAGCGCCCGCGTGATCAGCCGCCGCAGCCACGGCGGCAGGCGCAGGTGCAGGAAGCCTTCCATCACGATCTGGCCGGCCAACGTGGCCGTCACCGTCGAGTTCAGGCCGGAGGCCAGCAGCGCAATCGCAAACAGCGTCGCCGCCGCGCCCACGCCCAGCATCGGCGCCAGCAGCTGGTGGGCCTGCTCGATGTCTTCCACGTCGAAACGGCCATTGGCATGGAACACCGCCGCCGCCAGGATCAGGATGCTGGCGTTGATGAACAGTGCCAGGGTCAGCGCAATGGTGCTGTCAGTCACCGCCCAGCGCAGCGCGCTGCGACGGCCCTCATCGGTGCGCGGGTAGGCACGGGTCTGCACGATCGACGAATGCAGGTACAGGTTGTGCGGCATCACCGTGGCGCCAATGATGCCGATGGCGATGTACAGCGCATGCGGATCGGTCACCACCTGCGCGCGCGGAATGAAGCCGCCCAGCACCGCCATCACCGGTGGTGCGGCCATCGCGATCTGCACCACGAAGCAGGCGAAGATCACCATCAGCAGCGCGATCACGAAGGCTTCCAGCGCACGGAAACCGCGGTTCATCAGCAACAGCACCAGCAGTGTGTCCAGCGCGGTGATCACCGCGCCCCACAGCAGCGGCAGGTCGAACAGCAGCTTCAGCGCGATCGCGGTGCCGATCACTTCGGCCAGGTCGCAGGCGATGATCGCCGCCTCGCACAGCGCCCACAGCGCCAGGTTCACCGGCCTGGGGTAACGCGCGCGGCAGGCCTGGGCCAGGTCCATTCCGGTGGCGATGCCGAGCCGCGCCGACAGCGCCTGCAGGATCACCGCCATCAGGTTGGAAATGAGGATGACCGACAGCAGCAGGTAGCCGAAGCGCGAACCGCCGGCGAGGTCGGTGGCCCAGTTGCCCGGGTCCATGTAGCCGACCGAGATCATGTAGCCCGGGCCGAGGAAGGCCAGCAGGCGGAACCACCAATGGCCCTTGTCGGGCACCGCCACCGAGGCGTTGAGCGCACCCAGGCTGGCCGGAGTGGAGGCCGAAGGGTCGCGGGGTGCCAGGGTGTTCATGGCTCCGAATATAGCTCCTGCTATAGTCATTAGCAATGTGAAACAATCGTCTTTATCGCGTTACTGGTCCAGAATTCAGGTTCAACACCGGAACAACCGGAAGGACAGGCGCAGGCGTGGGCAAGACCGACGATTCGACATCGCTGAAAAGCACCCCCTTGATCGAGGCCGAGCGCCAGGTCGAGAGCTTCCGGCAAGTGCGCGAGGCGCACCGGATGGAGCTGGTGGAGGACTATGTCGAGCTGATCTCGGACCTGCTGGCCGACGGCGGCGAGGCCCGCCAGGTCGACATCGCCACCCGCCTGGGCGTGGCCCAGCCCACTGTGGCGAAGATGCTGCGGCGGCTGGCCCGGGATGGCTGGGTGGTACAGCGGCCGTACCGCGGCGTGTTCCTGACCCCGGAAGGCGAGGCGCTGGCGCATGCCAGTCGCCAGCGTCATCAGACCGTGGAGCGTTTCCTGCTGGCGCTGGGCGTGGACCCGGATACCGCGCGGCGCGATGCCGAGGGTATCGAGCACCATGTAAGCGAGCAGACGCTGGCGCTGTTCGAAGCGTTCGTGCGCAAGGCCGAGGGCGAGGCGCCGTAACGGTAGCGCCGGGCCATGCCCGGCGGCCGTAATGTTGCGTCACGCATTTCGCCGGGCATGGCCCGGCGCTACCGCGATTGGATGCCGGCGTTGGGACAACGGGCCTGCTGCTGCGCACACGCCTGCTTCGCCCATTCCTTCAACACCGGCTGCAGGCCTTCATAACGCCGGCCTTGCCAGCCATTGGCCAGCACGGCGCCGTCGGCATCGATCAGCACCAGATTCGGCGGTGCCAGCCCCGCCAACGCCTGCAGCGCCGGCATGCGCGCGGCGCGGCGCGGGTCCAGCACCGGCCACGGCATGTCCTGCGCGTGCATGTAGCGGCGCAGCGCGGCCTCGCTCTCATCCAGGCTGACGTACACCACTTCGGTATCGGCGCCGGCCTCGCGCAACGCGTCACGCACGCTGCGCAGGGTGGGTACGAACGCATGGCAGGGCGCGCACCAGTCGGCGCCGAAGTACAACGCCACCAGCTTGGGTGGCGATGGCCACTGCATCGGCCGCAGCGAGCGCTGTTCCGGCCGCATCAGCGAGGCCGAGACCTGCGCATGCAGGTCCGCAGCCATCGCCGGTGCGGCCAGCAGCACGGCACAGGCCAGCAACAACGCTCGTAGTGGATCAGAACGCATAGCGCAGGTTGACGTACCACGAGCGCGCGAAACGCGGCCCATAGACATAGTCGCTGTCGCGCAGCGCGCCGACTTCCAGATCCTTCTGGCGCTGATCGAACACGTTCTTGACGCCTGCGGCCACCGACACTTCCTGCTGCGCCTGCGCGCCCAGGTGACGATGCCAGCGCGCACCCAGGTCGGTCACCAGGAATGAACGCGTGCGGTGCAGTTCGCCCAACCGGTTGTTCAGCACCGACATCGGGCCGGTGTGGCGCAGCGCGACGAAGGTCTCCCACGGCTCGGCGGGCATCCAGCTGAGCTGGGCCAGGCCGGTCCAGCGTGGGGTCTTCAGATAGTCGCGGCTTTCGATCACGGTGTCGCCGCCGTCGCCGGTGTCGTCGAAGATGCGCTGCGGTTCGCGGAAGCGCGAGCGGTACCACGAGGCACCCGCGGTCAGGCGCCACTGCGGCGACGGCTGCCAGCCGAGGTTGGTTTCCGCGCCCAGCACATTGGAACCGGACGCGTTGTAGCGCAGCTGGCTGAGCTGGCCGTCATCGCCGCGCTGGATCTCGCCCAGTGCGAAGGTGTCGCGGATGCGCGCATACGAGGCTGTGGCATCCCAGCTCCACACCGGATTGGCCGGGTCCGATCGCCAGTCGAAGCCGAACAGGGTGGTCAACGCGCGCTCTTCCTTCAGGCCGTCGGTGTTGCGCACGCGCACCTGTTCGCCACCCAGCGTATCGACATGTACGTCCTCGACGAAGATTTCCGGTGCACGGAAGCCGGTGGCAACGCCTGCCCGCCACTTCAGGTTGGGCGTGGCCTGCCAGGCCAGCGCGATGTGCGGCGAGAACACCGCGCTGTCCAGCTCCGAGCTCTTGTCCACGCGCGCACCCAGCACCAGGTCGACGTTGTCGCGCAGGCTCCACTCGTCCTGGATGAAGGCGCCGAGGTTGTGGAAGGTGGCGTCTTCCAGCACCGCCAGCCGCTGGCCGTCACCGCTGCGGTTGTCGTCGCGCAGCGCCTCGTGCTTGTACTGCACGCCGAAGGCCAGCGCGTGCGCGCCCAGCCGCCAGTTCAACTGGCTGTCGATGTAGTGCAGCGGATTGTGGGTGCGGCCGTACTGGCGCCACGAACGCGAGGCCGCGCTGCCGGCCACGTTGGGGTCCAGCTGCGACGGGTCATAGCCCGGCGCCGACGGATCGGTGACCACGTCGCCCAGGCCGCCATAGAAGCTGTCACGGTCGATGTCGGCGAAGGCATAGGCCAGGCGGAAATCGACGTCGGCATTGATCTCCTGGTCCCACGACACGCTGCCGCGCCGGTACTTCGTATCCAGCGATTCGGCGATGTTGGCCAGGTATTCCGGCTGGTCCAGGCGGTTGCCGCCGCGGCGGGTTTCATCGGTCACCTGCAGGTCCAGGCGCAGTCGTGTGCCCGGCGTGGGGGCGTACCAGGCCTGCAGTCCGCCGACCTTGAGATTTTTGCGGGTGATCTCGGTGTAGCCGTCGCCGTTGTAGTCGATGCCACTGTTCCAGTTGCGCTGGGCGATCACCGACAGCCCGGCATCGGCGTCCTTGGCCACCAGGTCCAGGCGCAGGTCGGCGTTCTTCTGCGGCGTGCCTTTCAGTACATCCACGCCGGCCTGTACATGACCACCGCTGCGCGCCGGCAGCGGCGGGATCAGGTTGATCACTCCGGCCACCGCGCCCGGGCCGTACAGTGCCGAACCGCCGCCCTTGACCACTTCGATGCGGTCGACGAAGCCTGCCGGGATCTGTTCCAGGCCGTACACACTGCCCAACGTGGACAGCAGCGGGATGCCATCGAACAACAGCTGGTTGTAGGCGCCGGGCAGGCCCAGCAGCTGTACTTCGCTGGTGTTGCAGTTCTGGCAGTTGCTTTCCACGCGCAGGCCATTGATCAGCTCTGCGGCGCGCGAGAAGTCGGTGGCCGCACGCAGCGCGATGTCTTCCTTGCGCAGCACCTCGGTGCGGATCGGCACGTCCGACAGCAGGCGTTCGCTGCGGGTAGCAGTGCTGACCTTGACCTGCACACGGTCCAGCTCGGTCGGCTTCGGTGTGGCTGCCAGCGCGGGCAACGGCAGGGTCAGGGCGATGGCGGCAGCCAGAGGCAGCCGGCGGGATAGGGGTCTGGAAACGGGCATGAGGGCGTCGTCCTTGGGAGAGGAAAGGCGGCGAGGGCGACCTGGCTGACGCATATGAAAGCAGAGGGTCATAGATATAGCAAATGCTATATAGATGAGTCCTGGCAATCATGAGGACGAGGGCTCAGGTCAGATCATCGCGGACGACAGTGTTATAACATTACATTGCGTCAGCAAAACCCTGCCGGATGTCATGCCCGGCAGGGTGCGATGGAGAATCGAGAGACGCCGCCCCGGGCTGGTCCCAGGGCGGCGAGGGGGCTTACCAGGCGGCGCGCAGGCCGACCTGGGCGCCGTGGTTGCGATAGCCGCTGTCGCCACGCTGCACACGCAGGTCACCCCATGCGCTCCAGCGCTGGCCCAGCTGCAGCTGGGCACCGGCCTGTACCTCGTAGCGGTTCTCCGGCGTCTTCGCGTTCAGCGACTCGCTGTTGAAGCGCATCGACGCGTCGCGCTGGCCCCGCAGCCAGTTCGCCGCCAGGAACGGCTGCACGCGGTTGCCCTGCAGTGTGCCCTGGCCAAACAGGCGTACGCCGAGGCGGCTGTTGAGGCCGCCGCCGCGACCATCCTCGACCGTGGTGCCATTGTTTTCGACCAGGCTGTCGCCGTCGTAGTCGGTCCAGGTCAGCTGCGCCTGCGGCTGCAGGTACAGCGTGCTGGCCTCACTGCTGCTGATGGCCCAGGTATAACCGGCTTCCAGCGATGCGCTCCGGGTCCTGGAATCGTAGGTCTCGCGGGCGATGCCTTCGCCCTGCACCTCGTTGTCGAAGCGTGCCGCCTGCAGCCAGCCGTCCACATACAGGCCGGCACTGCTCTGTGCATCCTGCACCCAACCCAGGTAGACACCGGCCGACTTGCCCTTGACCTTGCCGCGGGTGCCATAACCGCTCAGCGTCGACACCGCCTGCGTGGTCGCCTCGCCGGTGCCGAGCATCACGCCGATCTGGCCACGGCCATCGCCCCAGCGCCAGACATCGCTGCCCAGCTGCAGGGTGTTGATGTGGGTACGGGCATCGACCTGGCCAGCCACGTTCGCCTGCAGCTGGTCACGCCCGGCGCGCACCCAGGTGCCGATGCGGGCGCGGTCGAAGCCGGGCTCGCCGCGGTCGTGGCGGCGCAACTGGAACATCTGCACGGCCGCGGCCTGGTTGGCCAGGTACGCGCCCGGCTCCGGACGCAGCACGGGGGCCGGGTCGACCGGCACTTCCGGGTCCACCGGATCAACCGGGTCGGTCGGGTCCACTGGCTTGCACTCCGGCAGCGCCGGATTGATGTCGCACGGATTGCCGGTGTAGGCCGAGGTCAGGTACCAGTTGCCGTTGGTCGCACCGGGTGTGCCCTTGCGCAGGAAATACTCGTACATGCCACCGATGGCGCGGCCCTGCAGTGCGAGGTGGCCATTGCTGGCACCGTCCACCTGCACCAGCGGAATGCCGTTGACGGTCTGTGCGCCAGCGCCGGCAATGTTGTTGACGGTGACCTGGGTGGTGCCGCTGGTATCACCGGTCACGTGCATGCGCGAACTCGCTGCGTCGTCGCCGGCCAGCACCGTGTTGAAGTGCAGGGTGCCGCCATTGCCGGTGTAGTTGCCGTTGACGGTCAGCTGCGGATACGCCGCCGTACCCGCAGCACCGAGGAAGATGTCGCTGCCCGCACCCAGGGTGAGGTTGCCGGTGTTGCTGTCGCCGGACAGCGTCCAGCGTCCGCCCTGGTCGACGATGACATCGGCCGGGCCGAGGATGCGGCCGGTCAGGTCGAGGCCGTCGAGCAGGCTGATCTTTGCGGTGGCGGTATCGGCAATGGTGATGTCGCCACTGAGCGTGGAGGTGCGCGCGGTGAAGTCGAGCAGGGCGTTGTCACGCGCTTCGATCATTACGCCGTTGCCGCCGGTAAGCGTGGCGCCGTTCTGAGCGGTGATGCGGACGGTCTCGTCAATGTTGCCGCGCCCGATGGAGATTGCTGCGCCTGTCGCCCCCTCCACCCGGGATGCATCCACCAGAATGCCCCACGTGCTTTGATTGTCAGCTTGGCCAGAAGTACCTGTCCCGTATGAGATGCGGAGTCCGTTGGTCTCCCCAGAGGCCAGCGAGCCGGATCGCAGGTTCACTACTGCTCCGCCGACAATGACTGCATAGGTTCCGATAAAGCGGCTTCCTTCCGAGTCCAGTGTTGCACCTGCGTTGGCTCCCAAGCCGAGCAAGCCTGCTGTGCCGAACCGACTGTTGACAGCAAGCAAGTGAGAGCGGGGGCGATCATTCGCGCCCGTTGCTGTCGAAAGTAGGAAGCGATCATTGATGACAGAGTCGCGGATCACCGCTGAGCTGTTCAGCAACCGGGTGTAAGGAAGGGTGGAGGTTGCATTGAGCACCGCGTTCGTCAGAATCAGCTGGGCAGGTCGGCCCGAGGAATACACCGCGTCTATTCGGTTCGTAGTGGCGCCCTGCACAACCAGTGTTCCGCCGTTGACATTGAACGACTGTCCTTCGAGAGGGCTTCCGCTTGTGACCGTCAGGGTCTGGCCAGGATTGACGGTCGCAGCGCCGGCGAAGGCTGATGTGGTCAAAAGCAGTGCGGCGGACACTGCCAAAGCAAGGCGGGAACAATGTGAAGGGGCGGGATGAACCGAGTTCTGTCTCAACTGCATCATGCGCATGGGTGTGTCTCCTTGGAACGTTGGGTGGGACCTGCATCCGCAGGGCCGGAGGCGGCACTGTGCGGATCGGGTCTTGCCTGGGCCATGCAATTAATCTGAAACGACTGCAGCGACACCGATTGGGTTCAAACGCCGTTCACTGACGTATTCAGCTGAATGGGTCGCCGTGCTGGAATAGTGCACGGCAGGTGAGGACGTCATGAAGATCGTGTCGGAACCACGCGAAACCCTATTCACATATGTAGATATGTGACGGGTGATCCAGTTCATGCAGGCGCGTGGCCGTCCGTCGCTGCGCCGCGACAATCGAGGTGAAGGCCCGCTGGGGAGCGCAGCGTCTGCCGCCAGGGCCGGACGCCATTGATCCGGCAATCGGGCAGGAATCAGCCGCGGCGGAACGCGGCGGGGGTACGGGCGCCGACGATGATCATGCGGATCATCGTGGAGATCTGCTCGACCAGCTCCGGATCCTTCTCCGGCGGCAGGTCCATGGCGGTGGCGCCCATCGCGAACACCAGCCGGGTGATGGCCTTGGCCACCAGTTCCGGGGCATGCAGTACGGCGCCATCCAGTGCGGCCAGGCGCACCAGATCGTGCTGCAGCTCTTCCTCGAAATAGTGCAGCTCGCGTTCGACCGCATGCTTGAAGTCGTCCGAGCCGACCGCGCCCTCGCGCAGCAGCACGTGCAGCAGCTTGTCGTCGGCGCGCAGCTGCTCCATGAAGGTCTCCACCGAGACCCGCACCACGCTGGTGGCGGTGGAGGTGGCGCGCTGCCGGGCCTCGCCGATGATGGTGCGCAGCGAGCGGCCGGCCGCATCGATCAGCGCCACGGCCAGTTCGTCCATGTCGCGGAACTGCCGGTAGAAGCTGTTCGGCGCGATGCCGGCCTCACGTGCCACTTCGCGCAGGCTGAGCGTGGACAGGCTGCGGTGCGGCCCGATCAGTTTCAGGGCAGCAGCCAGCAGATCCTCGCGGCTCACCGTACGGCGGGCCGGGCTGTTGGCATCTTCGGGCGTCGACAAGGCGGTGGCGGCGGCCATGGGGGTTCCGGTGGGGCGAGGCTGAATCATACCCAATCCGGTTCAATATACACATGTATACACAGGTGTATGTGCGCCCGTATAGTGCGCCCATGAGCGCTGTCGTCCGTCCGTCCCTGTTCTCTCCGTACCGCTGGGTCTCGCCGTCGCTGTTCGATTTCTGGGCGGGCCAGCTCAATCCCCTGTGGACCCTGCGCGAGCCGGTGGCCCGCCTGGTCCGGCGCGAGCCGGCCGGCGAGGGCGCGGCGACCCTGGTCCTGCGCACCAACCGGCACTGGGCGGGTATGCGTGCCGGCCAGCACGTCACCCTCGGCGTCGAGATTGAAGGACGCCTGTGGCAGCGCAGCTACAGCCCCACCGCACTGGGTCGGCGCGAGCTGGCGATCACCGTCAAGGCGATCGACGGCGGCCGGGTCAGCCAGCATCTGGTCAACCATGCGCAGCCGGGCGAGCTGTTCCGCCTCGATGCCGCCTTCGGCGAATTCCATATGCCGGCCGCGGCGCCGGTGCTGCTGCTGGCGGCCGGCAGTGGCATCACGCCGATGCGCAGCCTCCTGCGCGAGGCCTGCCAGCGCCCGCTGGCGGCGCCGGTGGACCTGTTCTACTGGGAACGCACCGCCGCCCACCTGCAGTTCCGTGATGAACTGCAGGCGCTGGCCGCAGCGAACCCGAACCTGCGCGTGCACCTGCTGACCACCCGCGAAGGCGAAGCACCGGCCGCGCGTATCGATACCCACGATCTGCAGGTGGCCGGCGATGACACGCCGTTGGCGCAGCGCCATGTGCTGGCCTGCGGCCCGGATGGCTTCGTTGCCGCCGCGCGCGAGCGCCTGGCGCACCAGGTGGCCGGCTTCCAGGCCGAAGCCTTCACCCCGCCAGCGCCGCTGCGCGATGCCGACACTGAAGGCGAAGTCTCGCTGACGCTGGCCCGCAGTGGCCGCCAGCTGAGCGTGCCGCGTGGCCGCTCGCTGCTGGAAAGCCTCGAAGCCCATGGCATCAAGCCCAAACAGGGCTGCCGCATGGGTATCTGCAACACCTGCTCCTGTGACCGTGTAAGTGGTGCGACCCGCCACCTGCGCACCGGCGACCTGCAGTCCGAAGCGGCGCAGCCGGTACGGATCTGCGTGAGCGCACCGACCACCGACCTGACCCTGGATCTCTGAGGACGCCTGCCATGACCCGCGCTACCGACCGTGCCCTGAGTACTGCCGAGATGCATGCCTTCGGTGAGGAACTCGACGCGATCCGCGACCGCGTGATCGGCAGCCTCGGCGCCTCCGATACCCGCTACATCCGCCGCGTGGCCGCCGCCGTGCGCTGGTTCGGCGTGGGTGGCCGTGGCCTGCTGTTCCTTGCGGCGTTCTCGCCACTGTTCTGGATGCCGCTGCTGTGGCCGGCCGCGATCACCGGCACGCTGCTGCTGGCGCTGTCGAAGATCCTGGAGAACATGGAGCTGGGCCACAACGTCATGCACGGCCAGTTCGACTGGACCGGCGACCCCAAGCTCAACGGCAACACCTACGAGTGGGACATCGTTGCCACCGCCGACAACTGGCGCAAGACCCACAATTTCCGCCACCACACCTACACCAACGTGCGTGGCATGGACGATGACATCGGCTACGGCCTGCTGCGCATCTTCCCGGAACAGCGCTGGAAGCCGTTCTACCTGCTGCAGCCGATCATCGCGCCGATCTTCGCGCTGCTGTTCCAGTGGGGCGTGGCCGCGCAGGACCTGCGCCTGGGCCGCTGGCTGAAGGGCCGCATGAGCAGCCGTGCGATGTGGCTGCAGACGCGTCCGGTGGCGCGCAAGATGCTGCGCCAGGTGCTGAAGGACTACGTGTTCTTCCCGCTGCTGGCCGGTCCGTTCTTCCTCACCGTGATGCTGGGCAACCTGGTCGCCAACGGCCTGCGCAACATCTGGACCTATGTGATCATCTTCTGTGGCCACTTCACCGCTGAATCGGAAACCTTCCCGAAGGAGTGCCTGCGCAATGAGTCGCGCGGTCACTGGTACCTGCGCCAGCTGCGCGGTTCGTCGAACATCAGTGGTGGCTTCCTGATCAATGTGCTGTCGGGCAACCTCAGCCACCAGATCGAGCACCACTTCTATCCGGACCTGCCGGCCAACCGCTATGCGGCCATCGCCAAGGAAGTGAAGGACATCTGCCGCCGCTACGGCCAGCACTACAACAACGGCTCGCTGCCGCGCCAGTTCGGCCAGGTAGTCTGGCGCATCCTGCGCCACGCGTTCCCGAGCAAGCCGCGCCGCCTGCCGATGTCGGACATCATGTCCGCACCGGCATCGGCCAACGCGGGCTGATCGACTCAGCCCGCCTTCGCCAGGGCCGCCTGTTCGCGGTCCAGGCGACGCAGGAACACCTGCATTTCCTTGCGTGCCTGCTGGTCGCCCTTGCTGCCGGCCACGCTCAGCCCGCGCTGCCACGCTTCGCGCGCCGCCTGCGGTTGGCCACTGGCCAGCCAGGCTTTGCCCAGCAGCTTCCACGCCGCCGAATACTGCGGATCAAGGACCACGCAACGGCCCAGATGGGTGGCCGCGCGCACCGGGTTGCCGGCATCCAGCCAGCCCTTGCCCAGGCCGAAGCGCAGCAGTGCGCCGTCCTTGCCGCTGGCCAGCATGCATTCCAGAGCCTCGATGTTCATCAGCGCACCTCCACCAGCAGCTCGGCCGGTCCCGGCTGGAAGCGGCCGCGATGGAACAGCAGCGGTGCGCCGCCGTTCTCGTGCACCTCGATGATGCGGCCGGCCAGCAACAGGTGATCGCCCACCGGCCACTGTGCGTGGCGGGTACAGGTGAGATGCGCTACCGCACCGGCGATGCGTGGCGGGGCGTCCTCGTCGTCATCCAGCAATGCCAGGCCGTCGAAGCGGTTGCGTACCTGCGGATCGGCAAAGCGCCGGGCCAGTGCTTCCTGGTCGGCCGCCAGCACGCTGATCGCGAAGCGGGTGGCGCGCTGGAAGGTGGACAGGCTCTGCGCGTGCAACGCCAGGTTCCACAGCACCAGTGGCGGCTGCAATGACACCGGCACGAACGAATTGATGGTCAGGCCGATGGGGTTGCCCTGCGCATCGCGCGCGCAGACGATGGCCACGCCGGTAGGAAAGTGGCCGAGCAGCCGCCGCAGGGCACGCGGCGGCATCTCGACCGACGGCACCGGGGCCGGGGCGGGGAAGACCCCCGCCCACGGCCCGGCGTACGGCAGTGTCTCGCCGCTCATGAGGCCCGGGCCTGGCGGTAGCGCCGGCCGACCTCGGCCCAGTTGATGATGTTGAAGAACGCACCGATGTAGTCCGGGCGGCGGTTCTGGTAGTGGAGGTAGTAGGCGTGTTCCCAGACGTCCAGTGCGAGGATCGGGGTATTGCCCGACAGGCCAACCGCCGTGCCCATCAACGGGCTGTCCTGGTTGGCACTGCTTTCCACCTGCAGGCGGCCATCGCGATCGCTGGTCAGCCAGGCCCAGCCACTGCCGAAGCGGGTCTGCGCAGCCTTGGTGAAGGCCTCCTTGAAGGCATCGAAGCCACCCAGATCGCGGTCGATGGCGGCGGCCAGCTCATCATCGGGTGCGCCGCCGTTGGTGCTGAGTACGGTCCAGAACAGGCTGTGGTTGGCGTGGCCGCCACCGTTGTTGCGGACCGCGCCACGCTGCGCCTCGGGCACGGCATCGAGGTTGGCGATCAGCGCCTCGACCGGCTGCTCGGCGATACCGGCCTGCTCGATGGCGGCATTGAGGTTGTTGACGTAGGTCTGGTGGTGCTTGCTGTGATGGATCTCCATCGTGCGCGCATCGAAGTGCGGCTCAAGGGCGTCATAGGCATAGGGGAGCGGGGGAAGCGAGTACGACATCGAAGCAATCTCCGTGGGGAAGGCCAGAAGGGCTGGCCGTGGGGAGATCGTTATCGCACCTCAACATTGGTTGAGGTCAAGAGATCAAGAGGTCAAGACGGAGGCGTGGTAGTGCCGGCCGCTGGCCGGCATTCAGCGAAGGTCGGGTTGCCGGCCAGCGGCCGGCACTACCAGAACCCGCTTTCCGAACCCTCACCGGCGCGCTGATGTGCTGCCCGCGCTCACAGGAAACCGTCCGGTGGCGGGGGGAGGGGCTGGCCGGGACCGTTGGCGCCATGGATGGCGCCATCGAGCCCCCAAGGATGGGTTTACGGCGTGTCCCGGCCAGCCCCTCCCCCCGCCACAACCGATATCAACAAAAGCGCCGGCAGGCGAACCAGCCGCCAGCGCTTTCATCAACTCAACTCAACCAGTCCTTGCATGCACCATCCGCCTGTTCGCCGCATGCCTGCTGCATCTGCTGCTGCAATCGCGCCAGCGTCTCCGCACCCTGGTGCTTGCCGCTCCACGCCTTCAACTCCCCGGCCAGGCGCTCGAAGCGCTGGCGGGTGCGCTGGTGGTAGCCCGACGGCTGTGCTTCCAGTTCGGCAATCAGCGAGGCAGTGGCCTGCTCGACGCGCGGCGCATCGTCCGGGGCCAGCCGCAGCAACCCTTCCACGTACAGCACGCCCCACTGCACGCGGGTGGCCGGGCCCTGTGCACCGTCGTAGGCACGCTTCAGCCACTCCAGCGCACCGGCGGTGTCGCCGCGCTGCTCGGCCAGTTCGGCCAGTTCGGGCATGTAGTAGTACGGCTGCTCGCTGCGCTTCAGCTCGGCCAGCAACAGCGCCTCGGCACCGGCGTCATCGCCCGCTTCGCGCAGGGCATATACCGCGCTGCTGATCGTGGCCTGGCGTGCATGCGCATCGGTGGCGGCGGCATCGGCCGCGGCCACGCGCTGCTTGACCCGTTCCACCAGCGCCGCCGGCAACGCGCCCTTGGGTTGCTGCTGGCGGGCCAGCGACACTTCGGTCAATGCGCGCGACAACGCATCGTCGGCGCGGTCACCGCGCTCGGCATCGGCGCGCTCCAGTGCGACCAGCAGTTGCTGGCCCAGGGTGTTGGACGTGGCCGGGCCTGTGCTGGCCTGCTTCACCAGCTTGGCGCCGGCATAACCCAGCAGCTCGCGGTTGCGGCGTACTTCGGCGGGCTGCGCCAGCGCCGCCTGCAGCAGTTCGCGCACTTCGGTGGGCGAGGCATCGGGCTTTTCGGCTGTAGCCAGGGCCAGCAGGGCGAAACGACGCTGCAGGGCAGCGTCCGGTGCGGCCTTGGACAGTTGCCGCAGCACGTCCTGGCTCCTGCGCTCGCCGGCCAGGCGGTTGGCGTCCACTTCCCAGCCGTAGTCGCCCAGCACCTGCCAGTCTTCGGCGGCCAGTCGGTCCGGTGTTGCCAGCGCGGTGGCCAAGGTGGCCGCAACAGCGCTGCGGCGGCCCGCGGCCACGGTCAGTGCCCGGGTCAGTTCGGCGGCGTCATTGCCACCGGCGACGCGGGTGATTTCGTTGCGCTGTGGGTCCAGCACGATCAGCGTGGGATAGCCGCGCACGCCGAAGCGTTCGCCCCAGGCCTGCGCGCCTTCCTCGTCGCCATCCAGGTAGACCGGCACGAACTTGCTGGTCAGTGCGATGAAGGCCGGGTCCTTGAACAGGCCGGCCTTGAGCTGGTTGCACGGTGGGCACCAGACGGCACCCCAGTACAGCAGCACCGGCTTGCCGCTGTCGGCGGCCTCGGCGAAGGCATCATCGACGTCGCCCTGGCGCCAGGCGATGGCCGTGGCCGGTGCGGGAGCCTCGGCGGAGTTGGCGGTTGGAACCGGGGCCGGGGTGCAGGCGCTCAGCGCCGAGGCCAGCAGCAACACGGAAAGCGCGACGCGCATCGGCAGCATCTCGAAGGGCAGGGTGACAGGCCATTGTAGGAACCGCCGGGGAGCCTGCTGATTCAGTTTGCTTATGACAGGCGTGCCGCAGGGCATGACGCCCGTCGGGCATTGCCGGGCGGTTGCCTTCAGGCCGCTGCCCGCACCATCTGCTGGTACACCAGCCCGTTGATCTCGCCGACCTCGCCATCCAGCACAAAGCCATAGCGCAGGTAGGCAGGCACTGCGTTGAGCGAGGCGCGCACGGTCAGGACCGGCTCGCGTACCTGCGGCAGCACGGCTTCGAGCAAGGCATGGCCGATGCCCTGGCCCTGGCAGGCGGGATCGACGAACAGCATTGCCAGGTGCCGGCCCTCCTTCAGTTCGACCACGCCGACCACGCGCGCATCCTGTTCGGCCACCAGGATGTGGTTGTCACCCTGCAGGCGCGCACCAAACGCATCGGCTGCTGCGACACTGCCGAAGGCGGCGATGCCGGCCGCGCTGAGAGACGGCGCCACTGCCTCGTTGAACGCGGCCAGGCATACCGCGCTGATCGCAGGCAGGTCATCGGCGTGGGCAGGGCGGATCCTTGGCATGCAGTGTTCTTCCTGTGGTGGGCGGCGCATCATCGTTGCCGCAGACCTGCAGGCTAAGCTGGCGGCATGAGTGAATTCAATCCCGCCCATGCTTCGTTGTTTCCTCAACAAGGACTGAGCCTGGGCCTGATGACGCCGGTTGCGGCGCATGGACTGGCCGACCCGGACGAGGCGCGGCGCATCGCACGGCTGGCCGATGATCTTGGCTTCGCCGCGCTATGGACGCGCGACGTGCCATTGATGGTGCCGCAGGGCCCGGATGCAACAGCGAGTGCGCTGGATGACCCGTTCCTGTGGCTGGGCATGCTGGCTGCAGCGACCGAGCGCATCGTGGTCGGCAGCGCAGCCATTGTGCTGCCGCTGCGGCAGCCGTTGCAGGTGGCGAAGTTGGCGCTGAGCCTGGACCGGATCAGTCGCGGGCGCTTCGTGCTCGGGCTGGGTTCGGGTGACCGCCCGGAAGAATTTGCTGCGTTCGGCGAGGATCTGGAGGGCAGGGCGGCGATGTTCCGTGAGCGCTGGACGTTGTTGCGCGCAGCACTGTCACCGGAGGCCGATGAGCGGACCGCCGTACTGCAGGCGACCGGTGGCTTCGATGTGCTGCCGGCACCGGCGACGCGCATTCCGATGCTGGTGGTGGGTACCGCGCGGCAGAGCCTGCAGTGGATCGCGCGTGAGGCCGAAGGTTGGGCCACCTATCACCGCGAGGAGGTTGCGCAGGAAGGACGCATCGGCCTGTGGCAGCAGGCGCTGGTGCAGCGCGGCGGGGCAGGCAAGCCGTTCGTGCAGTCGATGCAGCTGGACCTGCAGGCGGATCCGCAGGCGCCCGCCGAGCCATTGCCGCTGGGCCTGAAGGTCGGCCGCGACGGGCTGCGCGACTATCTGCGGCGCGTGCATGCGCAGGGCGTGGCGCATGTGATGTTCAATCTGGTCGACAACGGACGACCGATGGACGCGGTGCTGCGAGAGATCGGCGAGCAGGTTCTGCCGGATGTGCTCCGGTAGGTGTCCACCTTGGTGGACACGTTCCAGCAGTCGAGCACGGCTCGACTCTACATGCGGTTCGCATCTGCGTATCATTCGCATTTGATATCCCGATGCCGGAGCCCCGCGTGACCCAACGTTCCCCCATGCACCCGACCGGACGCCTGTTCGCCGCGGTCGCTTTCATCGAGGCTTTGACCTGGGCCGGCCTGCTCATCGGCATGTGGATGAAGTACGGCCCGATGGCCAACGTGGCGCTGGTCAAGCTGTTCGGGCCGCTGCACGGCGTGGCCTTCCTGGTCTACGTGGCGGTCACCCTGTTCGCGGCGATACGCCTGCGCTGGCCGTGGTGGGCCAGTGCCCTGGCGCTGCTGGCGGCGATCCCGCCGCTGGTGACGCTGCCGCTGGAGTGGTGGTTCAAGCGCCGTGGCCTGCTGGGCCTGCGTGCAATGCGCTGAGCCCACTGTTGCATGCCCATTCAAGAGAATGGGTATCAAATGCAAATACGAGCCGTTATCATTTGAGGGTGACGTCAGGTCCTGACCGGAACTGACGCCGGCAGGGTGCATGGGCACCCGGCGATCCCTTTCTGTTACGGCTGGTGTTCCATGCACGCACGTCCCGTCGTTCCCGGCTTGCCGGCGCTGGTGTTGGCAGCCCTGATCGGCACCATGGCGATGATGTCCTTCGTCGCCGTGATCGGTCCGGTGGTCCGCATGCTCGGCCTGTCCGAGTGGCATGCCGGCCTGTCGGTCACCGCCGCCGGCGTGCTGTGGATGCTGGCTGCGCGCCCCTGGGGCCAGCTCAGCGACCGCATTGGCCGCAAGCGCGTGCTGATGCTGGCGATGAGTGCCTATACCGTGGTCTACATCGCACTGGCGGTGTTCATCGACGTCGCCCTGCAGGCGGTGCCGCCGGTACTGGTGTCGGTGCTGGTGCTGGTGGGCGCGCGCGGCTTGATCGGGCTGTTCTACGCGGCCGTGCCGCCCACGGCTGCTGCGCTGATTGCCGACAAGGCACCGACCGGGCAGCGCGCCAGTTTCCTCGCCCGGCTGGGCAGTGCCAACGCGCTGGGCATGGTGCTGGGGCCGGCCGCTGCCGGCTGGCTGGCCTATACCAATCTTTCGCTGGCGCTCTACGTGGCCGCGTTGCTGCCGTTGCTGGCACTGGCATTGCTGGCGTGGCGGCTGCCAGCGACGCCGCCGGTGGTGGGTGCATCCGCGCAGCGCCGCGCGCCGATGAGCCGTCTCGACCCGCGCCTGCGCCTGCCACAGCTGGCAGCGTTCATCGCGATGGTCTCGGTGACCATCGCGCAGGTGACGGTCGGCTTCTTCGCGATTGATCGCCTGGGCCTGGATGCGGCTGCGGGCGCGCGCATGGCCGGCATTGCACTCACAGCGGTTGGCGTCGGCCTGATCCTGGCGCAGGCACTGGTGATGAAGCTGGAGGTGCATCCACGCCGCTGGATCGTCCTCGGCGCGCTCATTTCCGGCATCGGCTTCGCTTCGGTGGCGGGCGTGCAGCAGGCCTGGCAGTTGCCGGCGGCGTACGCGCTGGCCGCATTCGGCATGGGCTTCGTATTCCCTTCGTTCCAGGCGCTGGCCGCCGATGCGGTGGAGGCGCACGAGCAGGGCGCCGCGGCCGGCACGGTGGCGGCCGCGCAGGGGCTGGGCATGGTGGCCGGGCCGATGCTCGGCACGCTGTTGTATCGCGGCGGGCCAAGCCTGCCTTACCTGCTGGTCGGCGCGCTGTTGCTGTTGCTGTGCGCGCTGGCTGCAGCGCATCGGATGAAGGAGACCCCATGAACGATTCCCTGATGCAGGGCGCGTGGCCGGAGGCTGCGTCGGCCGCGCCGGAAAACACCGATGACGCGTCGCTGTTCCTGCTGCAGCATGCTGGCCAGCACGTGCACGCACGTGGTTGCCGGGCGACGCTGCCGAGTGGCGCGCTGGCGACCCTGGCTGAGCGTGTTGCGGAATTCTTTGCCCAGCAGCGCGGCGGTCCGGGCCTGCTGGTGGGTGCGGTGCCGTTCGAACCGCGAGCCGACGATGCGTTGTACCAGCCCGAGCGCCTGCTGCCGGCGCTGCCGTTGCAGCCGCAGGCGGCACCGGCGCTGCAGGGCGCGCTGCAGGCGGAGCCCGCAGCGCAGGACTATGCCGCCGCGGTTGCCGCGGCAGTGACGGCGCTGCGCGCGCCCGATCAGGATCTGCATAAGGTAGTGCTCGCGCGCAGCCTGTTGGCACGCACCCGCGCGGCGTTGTCTCCGGAGGTGCTGCTGGCGCGGTTGGGCGCGGATCCCTCGGTGGCCACCTATGCGGTGCCGCTGCCGGTGGAACTGGGGCAGGCACCGGCCTGGCTGGTCGGCGCAACACCGGAGCTGCTGCTGCGCAAGCGCGGCGTGCAGCTGCTGTCGCATCCGCTGGCCGGGTCCGCACGCCGCAGCGCCGATGCCATCGAGGACGAGCGTGCCGCGCAGGCATTGCTGGCTTCAACCAAGGACCATGACGAGCACCGCCATGTGGTGGACGCCATCGTCGATGGCCTGGCGCCGTACTGCAGCCACATCGATGCGCAGCCGCGCCCGGCCTTGCACGCGACCGCCAGCATGTGGCACCTGGGCACCCGCATCCATGCCACCCTGAAGGATCCGCAGACATCGGCGGCCGAGCTGTTGGCACAGCTGCATCCCACGCCAGCAGTCTGCGGTACGCCGCGGTTGGCGGCGCTGCAGCGCATCCGCGAGCTGGAACCTGTACCGCGTGGCTTCTATGCCGGCGCGGTCGGCTGGCTGGATGCGCAAGGGGATGGCGACTGGTACGTGGCGATCCGCTGCGCACGCCTGCAGGGCACGCAGCTGCGCCTGTACGCCGGCGCCGGCATCGTCGCCGAGTCGCAGCCCGAGGCCGAGGTCGCCGAAACCGCAGCGAAGTTCGCTGCCCTGTTGAACGCGCTGGGTGTCCATGAATCCGCGCCCGCCATCGAGCCTGCCGCATGACTACCTCCACTGATTCCTCCCGCCTGCCACTGCAGCAGGTATGGCCCGATGCGCTGATGGCGCGCTATCGCGAGGCGGGCCACTGGCGTGGCGAGACCTTCCCGGCGTTCCTGCGCGAGCGCGCGGAATGCTATGCGGATGACATCGCGGTGGTCGCTGGTGATGTCCGCCTGAGCTACGCGCAGCTGTGGCACGAAGCCGGACGCATCGGCGCGGGCCTGCTGGCACTCGGCCTGCAGCCGGGTGAGCGGGTGCTGGTGCAGCTGGGCAACACTGCCGGGTTCATCACCACCGTATGCGGACTGTTCCGTGCGGGCCTGGTGCCGGTATACGCGTTGCCGGCGCATCGCATCACCGAACTGGTGCACTTCGCCAACAAGGCCGAGGCCAGTGCCTACATCACTGCCGACCTGCACGATGGCTTTGATCATCGCGGGCTGGCGCGGGCGCTGCAGGCCGAGGTGCCGGCGCTGCGCCACGTGGTCATCGACGGCGATGCGGCGGAGTTCACCGCGCTGGAGGCGCTGCAGGGCGATCGCAGCGAGCTGCCGGCCGACCCGGACCCGCAGTCGGTGGCGTTCCTGCAGATCTCCGGTGGCAGCACCGGCCTGTCCAAGCTGATCCCGCGCACGCACGACGACTACATCTACTCGTTCCGCGCCAGCAATGACCTCTGCGGCATCGACCGCGACAGCGTCTACCTGGTCGCGCTGCCGGCCGCGCACAACTTCCCGATGAGTTCGCCCGGCTTCTTCGGTGCGCTGTATGCCGGCGCCCGCGTGGTGCTCAGCCCCGGTCCCGGCCCGGATGCGGCCTTCCCGCTGATCGCCCGCGAGCGCGTGACCTGCTGTGGCCTGGTGCCGCCGCTGGCGCTGCTGTGGGCGCAGGCAGCGGCAACCACTCCGCACGATCTGTCCAGCCTGCAGGTGCTGCAGGTGGGCGGTGCCAAACTGGTGCCTGAAGCCGCGCGGCGCGTGATCGACGGCCTGGGCTGCACCCTGCAGCAGGTGTTCGGCATGGCCGAGGGCCTGGTCAACTACACCCGCCTGGACGATCCGGAGGAACTGATCGTGGCCTGCCAGGGCCGGCCGATCAGCCCGGACGACGAAGTGCGCGTGGTCGATGACCATGACCAGCCGGTGGCCGAAGGCGAAGTGGGCCATCTGCTGACCCGCGGCCCGTACACCATCCGTGGCTATCACAACGATGCGGTGGCCAACGCGCGCTCGTTCACCGACGACGGTTTCTACCGCACCGGTGACCGCGTGCAGCAGCTGGCCGGTGGCTATCTGGTGGTGCAGGGCCGTGCCGGTGACCACATCAACCGGGCGGGCGAGAAGATCTCCGCCGAAGAGATCGAGGACCACCTGCTGGCCCACCCGGGTGTGTTCGACGCCGCCGTGGTCTCCATTCCCGACGAGTATCTCGGTGAGCGCAGCTGCGCCTTCGTGATCCAGCAGGGTGAGCCGATCAAGGCGCCGGCACTGAAGGCCTGGATGCGTACGCGCGGCCTGGCCGCGTTCAAGGTGCCGGACCAGGTCGTGTTCGTCGAAAGCTTCGATACCACCGCGGTCGGCAAGATCAGCCGCCGCGAACTGCGCGCGCAGCTGCGCGCGCGTCATCTGCAACAGACAGGAGGAACGCGCTGATGGCGCTGCCCCGCATCACCAACTATTCCTTGCCGACCGCTGCCGAACTGCCGCAGGCCCGTGGCCCGTGGCGCCCGCAGCGTGATCGTATTGCGCTGCTGGTGCATGACATGCAGCGCTACTTCCTGGCGGCATTCGACGCCGGTAGTACGCCGCTGCGGCCGGCGGTGGACAATATCGTGCGCCTGCTGGCGCATTGCCGCGCGCACGGCATTCCCGTGTTCTACACCGCCCAGCATGGCGACCAGGATCGCCGTGACCGTGGCCTGCAGGCCGATCTGTGGGGGCCCGGAATGCGCCGCAGCGCCGATCATGAGCCGATCATCGAGGCGCTGGCACCGCAGCCGGGTGAGCACGTGCTGGTGAAGCACCGCTACAGCGCGTTCCAGCGCAGCAACCTGGAGACGCTGATGCGGGTGCGCGGCCGTGACCAGTTGCTGGTGACTGGCGTGTACGCCCATATCGGCTGCACCGCGACCGTGGTGGAGGCGTTCCAGCGCGATATCGAGGCGTTCATCGCCGCCGATGCGGTGGCGGACTTTTCGCGTGCCGATCACGATCAGGCGCTGCACTGGATCGCGCGCACCTGTGGCGTACCGATGACCACCGATCAGCTGCTGGAGGTGCTGTGATGGCTGCCACGGGTGATGCGCTGGATCTGGAGCGGATGCGTGCCGACGTTGCGCGCGTGCTGGAGTGCACGCCGGCCGAGATCGGTGACGACGACAATCTGATCGACCTGGACCTGGACTCGATGCGCATGCTCGGCCTGGTCCTGGCCTGGGGCAACACCGGGTTGCCGCTGGAGTTCTCGCAGTTGGCCGAACACACCACGCTGCGCCAGTGGTGGGGTGTGGTGCAGAAGCTGCAGGCCGCGCAGAACGCATGAACGTCGCTGTGCTGGCCACGCCGGTGGCACTGACCGAGGCCCAGGCCGGACTGTGGTTCGCGCAGCGGCTGGCACCGGACAATCCGTCATTCAATACCGCACATGCGGTGTGGATCGACGGTCCGCTGGATGTGGCCGCGTTCGTCGCTGCGGCGGACCAGGCTGCGGGCGAGGCGCAGGCCTTTGCACTGCGCTTTGCCGAAGGGGCCGACGGCCAGCCGTTGCAGTGGCATGACCCGTCGCACGTGCCGCTGCTGTCGGTGCGCGATCTATCCGGCGAGACAGACCCGGCATCGACGGCGCGTGCCCTGATGCAGGCCGACCGGCTCAGCGCGGTCGATCCGACCCGCGACCGCATAAGCCAGCAGGTGCTGTTCGATCTGGGTGGGCAGCGATGGGTCTGGTACCTGCGCGTGCATCATCTGGCTGCGGATGGTTACGGCATGGCGCTGTTTACTGATCGCGTGTGCGCCTTGTATGCCGGTCGTACGGATGAGCCGCTGCCGGGGCTGGCGGGCGTGCTGGTCGATGATGCCGCCTATCGTGCTGATCCGCGGCGCGAGCAGGCCGGGCAGTGGTGGCGCGAGCAGTTGCAGGGCGCACCGGCGGGCGTGGGCCTGGCCGGTACGCTCGCGGCCAGTGACGACGCGCTGCGTTGGGTGCAACCGTTGGATGCGCCGTTCCGCGAACGGCTGCTGCAGACATCGGTACGCTGGTTGCAGCCGTGGCCGGATGTGCTGGCCGCGTTGTCTGCCGAGTATCTGCGGCGGATGAGCGCGGCCGATGAGGTGGTGCTGGGCGTGCCCTACATGGGGCGGCTCGGCAACGCATCGGCACGTGTGCCGACAATGGTGATGAATGTGTTGCCGCTGCGGGTGGCGGCCGGTGAGGGCAGCGTCGAGGCCTTTACCCGTGGCCTGGGCCGGCAGCTCAGCCAGGGCCGCAAGCACGGCCGTTTCCGCGGTGAGCAGTTGCGCCGGGACCTGGGCCTGGTCGGCGCGCAGCAGCGCCTGCACGGTCCGCTGGTGAATGTGCAGCCGTTCTACAAGCCACTGGCACTGACCGGCGTGCAGGCGACGCTGGAGGTGCTGTGCACCGGGCCGGTGGATGATCTGACGCTGGGCTTCCGTGGAGACGGCCAGCACCTGCTGGATCTGGAGATCGAGGCCAATCCCGCGCTGTACAGTCGCGAGGATGTCGAGACGCACGCGGCGCGGTTGCTGCATTTCGTGTCGGCGGCGCTGGAGGCTGAAGAGATCGAGGCCGTGCCGCTGGCCACCGTCGAAGAGGCGCAGCAGGTGGTGCATGGCTTCAATGCCACCGCGCATGCGCTGCCACCGACCACGTTGGTTGAACTGCTGCAGCAGGGCATGGACCGTGATCCGCACGCACCTGCGCTGGTTTTCGGTGACGTCGCGCTGGACCACGCCACGCTGGAGGCCCGCAGTTTCGCGCTGGCGGCACAGCTGCGGGCGATGGCGGTCGGTCCGGGCAGCGTGGTGGCGGTGGCGCTGCCGCGTTCGCTGGAGCTGGTGATCGCGCTGGTGGCGGTGCTGCGCGCGGGTGCCGCCTACCTGCCGCTGGACCTTGCCCATCCCGATGAGCGCCTCGCGCGTATTCTCGCCTCGGCGCAGCCGGCGTGCGTACTGGCTGCGGCAGAGGTATCGGCGCGCATGGACGGCGTGCCGGTGCTTGCCCCCGACCAATGGACCGCGCTGAGTTTCGCAGCACCGTGGGCCGATCCGGCGCCGGGCGATGCGGCCTACGTGATCTACACCTCCGGCTCGACTGGCGAACCCAAGGGCGTGGTCATCGAGCACCGTGCCATCGTCAATCGCCTGCTGTGGATGCGCGAGCACTACGGCATCCGTTCCGATGACCGTGTTCTGCAGAAGACCCCGGCCACGTTCGATGTTTCGGTCTGGGAATTCTTCCTGCCGCTGCTGTGCGGCGCGACGCTGGTGGTGGCGGGTCCGGACGCGCATCGTGATCCGACCGAGCTGGCGCGGCTGATCCGCGCGCATGGCATCACCACGGCGCATTTCGTGCCGTCGATGCTCGATGCCTTCCTCGCCGCACCGGCCTCCGAGGGTCTGCAGCTGCGCCGCGTGTTCACCAGTGGCGAGGCGCTGGACGCATCGCTGCGCGATCGTTTCCATGGGCGCGTGCAGGCCGAACTGCACAACCTGTATGGCCCGACCGAAGCGGCAGTGGACGTGAGCTACTGGCCGGCTTGGGCGCAGGACCGCTCACGGCCGGTACCGATCGGCTTCCCGGTCTGGAACACCCGCCTGTACGTGCTGGATGCGCGGATGCAGCCGCTGCCGGTGGGCGTGGCTGGTGACCTGTACCTTGGCGGCGTGCAGCTGGCACGCGGCTATCTCGGCCGCGATGACCTGACCGCCGAACGCTTCCTGGCCGATCCCTTCCTGCCAGGGGAGCGCATCTACCGTACTGGCGACGTGGCGCGCTGGCGCAGTGACGGCGCAGTCGAATACCTGGGCCGTAGCGACCACCAGGTGAAGCTGCGCGGCCTGCGCATCGAGCTGGGCGAGATCGAGGCGGCACTGCGTACGCTGCCGGGCATGGAGCGGGTGGAAGTGCTGCTGCGCCAGGATGCACCCGGTGATGCCCGGCTGGTGGCCTATGTGCCAGCGGCGCTTGCCGATGCCGTGATGCTGCGCAGCCACCTGGCCACGCGCGTGCCGGACTACATGGTGCCGTCGGTGTTCGTTGGCGTGGATCAGTGGCCGGTGACCGCCAACGGCAAGCTCGACCGCACCGCCTTGCCGAAGCCGCCGCAGAACGAGATTGCCGGACTGGCGCCGCGCACGCCGCTGGAACAGGAACTGGCAGTGCTGTTCGCACAGGCGCTGGGCCGCGAGGCAGCGGTGGCAGTGGATGCGGACTTCTTCAGTCTCGGCGGCGACTCGCTGTCCGCGGTGCACCTGCTGCTGGCCATCGAACAACGCTGGCGCTGTAACCTCGGCCTCGGTGCCTTGTTCGCGCAGCCGACCGTGGCCGCGTTGGCGACGCGCATTGCCGAGCCGCCGGCGCTGGCCGACCACGCGTTGGGCCCGGTGATCTCGTTGGCTGCCACTGATGCTGACAGGCCCACTCCGTTGTTCGTGCTGCACCCGGCCGGTGGCATCGCCTGGAACTACCGGACGCTGGCGCGCGCCCTGCAGCCGGCACGCCCGGTGTATGGCCTGCAGTCGCCCGCGCTGGATCCGAAGCAGCCGTTGCCATCCAGCATCGAAGCCATGGCCAATGACTACGTGCAGCGGGTGGTCACGCTGCAACCGAAGGGACCGGTGCATCTGCTGGGCTGGTCGGTGGGCGGCATCCTCGCCCAGGCAATGGCGGTGCGCCTGCATGAGATCGGGCGCGAAGTCGGCGAACTGGTGCTGCTCGACGCCTATCCCAGCGAATGCTGGCGGGCCGAGCCGGAACCCGATGCCATCGCCGCACTGCGTGCGCTGCTGGCGATTGCCGGCCATGACCCGGATGCACATCCGGAGCTGGACAGCCGTGAACGCATTCTCGGCTTCCTGCGTCGCGGTGGTAGTGCGCTCGGCAGCCTGCCGGATGTAGTGCTCGATGGCGTGGTGCGTGCGGTGACCGGCACCAACCGGTTGATCCGCGAGCACATCCACCAACCGTTCGACGGCACGCTGGTGCACGTGCGCGCTGGCCGGGATCATCAGGCGCGGCCGCAGCTGCAGTCGGCACTGTGGCGCACGCACGCGCGCAAGGTGCAGGCGCTGGAACTGCCGTTCCTGCATGCCGAGCTGACCGGCCGCGATGCGGTGGCGCAGCTGGCACCGTGGTTGTCGGCGCGCCTGCGCCACTGGGATGAGCAACAGGAGATCGCAACATGCAGTTGACCGGCTTTGAAGGTCGCGTGGCACTGGTGACCGGTGCCGCCGGCGGCATCGGCGAGGCACTGGTAGGGCTGTTGGCCGAGGCCGGCTGCACGGTGGTGGCAACCGACCGCGAGGCGCCTGTGGTAGTGGATGCACGTGTGCAGGCGTTTGCGCTCGACGTGACCGACAGCGCAGCGGTGGACGCCCTGGTGGATCGTGTGGAAGCCAGCATTGGGCCGATCGGTCTCGCCGCCAGCGTGGCGGGCGTCCTGCATGTGGGAGCTGTTACGGAGACCACCGATACCGATTGGCGCCGGGTATTCGCGGTCAATGCCGATGGTGTGTTCCATGTCGGGCGTGCGCTGGCGCGGGTGATGTCACCGCGAGGTCAGGGTGCGATCGTCACCGTCAGTTCGAATGCCGCCGGCGTGCCGCGGCACGGCATGGCCGCCTACGCCGCGTCCAAGGCTGCTGCCACGATGTTCACCCGCTGCCTCGGGCTGGAACTGGCGCCGCTGGGCATCCGCTGCAACATCGTCGCCCCGGGTTCAACGCTGACCCCGATGCAGACCGGCATGTGGCAGGACGCGCATGGCGCAGAGCGGGTGATCGCCGGCAGCCTGGAGACGTACAAGGCCGGCATCCCGCTGCGCAAGCTGGCCACCCCGGAAGACATCGTTCATTCGGTGATGTTCCTGCTCTCCGAGCAGGCCGGGCACGTGGCGATGAGTGACCTGTACGTGGACGGCGGCGCCACCCTGCGCGGGTGAGTCCTGTCGATACCGGCCGGCAACCCTGGCCCCGGTAGTGCCGGCCGCTGGCCGGCAACCCATAGTTCCCGGTAGTGCCGGCCGCTGGCCGGCAACCTCATTCAACTTCAGACATCTCCGAACATCCATCGAGGCATGGCCTGACGTTCAACGCGCAATGATCGCTCCACCATGGGGCATGAGCAGCCACCGCCTCCGCCTGGGCCGGCGTTCCATTGTCGGTCAGGTCTACGTTCTGACAGCGACGACACATCAGCGCCGCCGGCTCTTTGAAAGCGAAGCTGCAGTGGCATGTGTAATCGACCAGTTCCATTACATCGAACGTCGGGGGCTGGTGCAGTCACTCGCATGGGTCGTCATGCCGGATCACGTCCACTGGATGTTCGAGCTGCGTGCAGCTCACCTTCCAGACATTGCGCGCCGAATGAAGTCGTCAAGCGCGCTTGCCCTGAATCGCCTGGCGGGGCGTCGAAGTACGGTATGGCAGCCTGGCTACTTCGATCATGCAGTGAGGGCTGAGGAGTCGCTGGCGCGGCAAGCCCTGTATATCCTGGGGAATCCGGTGCGCGCTGATCTTGCCGGGCAGATTGGCGAGTACCCACATGCGTGGTCGGTCTGGGCGTGATGCCGGCCAGCGGCCGGCACTACCCGTTGCGGTGAGGGCTGAGCAGGCGCTGTACATCGTGGGGAGTCCGGTACGCGCAGGTGTTGCTGGGTAGATTGGCGATTATCCGTATGCGTGGTCGGTCTGGGCGTGATGCCGGCCAGCGGCCGGCACTACCAGGCTTTTGAGCGAGACGGTTGCGGCAATACACGTTGCAGTCAGGGCAGCGTCAGGCGGTAGACCAGCACACGGTTGTCGTTGTCGTACGGGCTGTCGCAGGATTGGCCCTGCATGCGGCAGTGGCGGGCGATGAAGTCGTTGTCGTTGCCGATCAGCAACAGCACGTCGTTGGGATGCTGCGGGTCCAAGGCAGGCAGCACGTCCATGGCTTCCCACTTTTCCGAGAGCAGACCGGCATGCGGGCCGCGCTTGGTGTCCAGGTCAAGGCCGGCACGCGCGAGCTGCGGGCGGTCGAGCAGGTTCAGCAGTTCATCGCTGCGTGCGGGCACGATGCCGGCCTTCAACGTGGTGTCCGCCGCATCAGCCAGTACCGAGGTCGTGCCGGTTTCATAGGTGCTGCCGGCCAGGTTGCTGGCTTCGGCCACATCCACCAGCAGCACCGACTTGAAGACGATCGGGTCGTCGCCATCCTTGCCCAGACCGTTGCCGTCGCGGGCCAGCAGCAGGAAGCGGTGGGCATCCAGCGCGCGCAGCTCGCTCTGCGCGGCAGTGCGGTCCAGCTTGCCCTTGCCGTCATGTGCATAGGCGGGCAGGGCCATCACGTAATGGCCGATCGGTTGCTGTGGCGTCGGCGAGGCCGTCACGTCGTAGACCAGCACGCGGGTGTTGATGCGTCCGGCCGCATTGCCCTGCGCGCTGTCCTGCAGCGTTGCACTCTGCAGGGCGACAAACAGGCGGCTGCCGTCGGGTGACAGGCCCATGCCTTCCACGCCCTGGTTGTTGCGGCGGCCGGTCTGCGGTGGCGCCAGTGAACCGAAGGCGGGCTTGCCATCTCGCTGCGGACGGATCGCCGGCGGCGCCACGATCACACCCTGCAGCTGACCCTGCGCATCGAAGTAGTAGACGTTGGCGGTGTACTCGTCGCCGATGTAGAAGTGGCCATCGGCGGTAAACTGCAGCGATTCCGCATCCAGCGAGACCTTGCCAGCGCCTGCGCCGCTGGCCGGCGAGGGCAGCACCACATCGCGCTGGGTGATCGTGTGCTCACCCGGGTCAGCACCGGTGAACGGCTGCCCCTTGAAATCCTTCAGTACCACGCCCTTGTCGGGCACCATCGTCAGCGCGCCGAGCGCACCGGGCTTGCCTGGGGCAATGTCGATGCGCAGCTGCATGCGCTCCACGCGGCCGGCGTAGTCGTAGAACAGGCCGGCCTCGGGATCATTACGACCGCGGTCGGGCAGGGTCCAGAGCACGCCTTCGTAGCCGCTGGCGGTGCGCTTCCAGGTGCCGGGCTGCACCGCCAGCGACGAAAACGAGCCCAGCGTATCGCCGAGGAAGTCCACCGTGCCCGCGGGCAACCGTCCGGCAGCGACCAGGCCCTTGTCCACATAGGTACGACCGCCCAGCTGCAGGGTGCGCGGTGGTGCACCCGTTGCCTCATGCGGAGCGGAGTATCCGCTGGCGGAGAGGGTGGCCAGCAGCAGGGCGGTCATGAGCATCAGCGGACTCCGGGCGGTCGATCAGAAGCGAAGGTCGATCGTACCGAACACCTGGCGCGGTGCCGAGGCATGGAACACATACAGCTTGCCGGCCGGGTCGCTGGGCGCGAACACGCTCGAATCCAGGTTGCTGGCGTAGCGCTTGTTGGTCAGGTTGGTCACGTTGAACGAGAGGCGCATGCCTTTGGCGAAGCCGACCTGGCCGAAGTCATAGCCACCGGCGAGGTCGAATACGGTGAAGCCGCCGAAGCCCTGGTCGTTGGTGTAGGTGTAAAAGCGCTCGCCGGTGTACTTGCCACGCAGGCTGGCGAACCAGCCGTTGTCGCGCCAGGTGATCTCGGTGGCCAGCAGCTGCTTGGGCGTGTCGGTCTGGATCCTGCCCTTGATCTGCTGCTCGACACCGGCCTGCACGTAGTTGGAGGCGTAGGTTGAACGGTTCAGCGAGGCCGAGGTGTACCAGCTGAAGTGCTCGTTCGGGGTCCACAGCACGGTCAGCTCGGCACCGCGGCTGTCGACGCCGCCGACGTTGTAGAAGCGGTTGCCGCAGGTCGGGCCGACCGGCTGCCGCGAGTCACAGGGGTTGTACTGCAGCAGGCGGTTGTCGAAGCGTACGCTGTAGGCCGCGATCGAGGCCTGCAGGGTATCGGTGACGAAGCGGTAGCCGGCTTCGAGTGAGCGTGACTCCTCCGGCTTCAGGTTGCCCTGCGCATTCCAGGTGGCCTGGCTGACCGCCTGCGGGCCCAGCTTGAAGCCGCCCTGGAACATGGCGATGTTCTCGGCATAGCTGGCGAAGATCTCGTGGTGCTCGGCCAGGCGGAAGTTGGCGCCGATGCTGGGCAGGAAATTCTTGCTGGCCTTCAACGAACCGGTGGCGAACTGGTTGTTGGAGGTCGGCGAGATCGGCGTCTTCGCATCGCCCGGCAGTGCTTGTGCATCGGAGGTGGCGTACAGGCTCTTGGCGCCGAACTCCAGGGTCAGGCGGTCATCGAGCAGGCGCCAGGTGTCCTTCAGGAAGAACTGGTGGGTCTTCCAGCGGGTGCGCTGGGCGAACACGCCCACATCGGAGGGCAGGGTGTTCATGCCACTCAGGTCACGCGGGCCGTCCACGGCGGTCTGGTAGCGCTCGGCGCTGCTGGTATTGCGCTCGTACCAGACGCCGCCTTCGATGCGGTGCGCGCCCAGCTCCCAGTCGAACGACAGCGTGCCGCCGTCGCGGTCGATGGTATAGATGGTGTTGCGGAAGATGATCGGAATCTCCTGCGCGGTGCCCTTGTTCGACCACGCGCCGCTGTTCCAGTTGTGGCCTTCACCACGGTCATCGTGGTGGTAGGCCAGCGCCCGCAGGCTGAAGCCATCGGCCAGGAAGAAATCGCCGGCCAGGTAGTACAGGTTGTCATCGCGCAGGATCTGGCCGGCGGTGAAGGCACCGTCGGCATCCTTGTCCGGGCCGCTGTTGTCGCACTTCTTCGCATTGAAGCTGGCGGTGTTGCAGTAGGCCTTGGCCACCGCCCTGTTCCAGTCCGGCGCGTAGCCGCCCCAGTCCCAGCCCAGGCCGCGCGACATCTCGTCCTTGGACAGGTAGAAGTAGTCGGCCTGGGTGGTGCGCGAGGTATCGACGAAACCGGTGATCTGGCCGCGGCCGAAGTTCCACACGCCCTTGGCGTTGAACTGCTTGGTGGTGGATTTGTTGTAGGCGGTCTGGTCGTTCCACAGATCGGAGACGGCATTCATGCCGGAGACGTAGCCGGAGAAGCCGTTGTACTCGCCGCTGTCCACGCGCACGAAGGTGCGGCGGTTGGCATCGCTGCCGAAGGTCTGCACCACGCGGCCGCCGAGTTCCTGCGCCGGGCGGTCGGAGGTATAGGAAATGGTGCCGCCGAGGTTGCTGGTGGACGGCGTGCCGAGGCTGCCGATGCCCACCGCCAGTTCGGCGCCGGCCATGTTCTCGCTGATCAGCGCACGGTTGACGGTCAGGCCGTTGTAGTTGTTGTACGCGCCATCGCCCAGCGGCACGCCATCCAGTGTGTAACCGAGACGGGTGGAGTTGAAGCCGCGCAGGCTGAGGGTCATCGACTGCTCGTTGGTGCCCAGTGCATCGGCCGACTGCGCGTTGACGCCCGGAAGCAGGTTCAGCGTCTTCTGCAGGCTGGTGCCTGGCGGCAGGATGTCGAGGTTCTCGCGGGTGATGCGCTGCACCTGGCGCGCTTCACCGCTGCTGATCACAGAGACTGCATCGAGGTTGGTCGCGGAGGGCGTGCTGGAGGTCGGGGCAGCATCCTGCGCCCAGGCCGCGGGAGCGAGCGCGATCGACAGCGCAGCGGCCAACAAAGTCTTCGTCATGTTACGGACACTCAGGCAGGTACGAGCCACCGCACGGGCGCGGAGCTCATGGAGTTCAGAAGGGGAGAGAACCGATGCGACCAGCGGGCGCTGCAGGCGCCGTGGGTCAACGTGAAAATGGTGCGCTAGACAGATGACTGTCTGGTGACATGTTCATTCGTTGTGAGGCGCCTACCACGACGGGTAGTGCCGGCCGCTGGCCGGCAGCCACGTGGACCCATCTGGCAATGTGCAGCTGCCGGCCAGCGGCCGGCACTACCAATCGGTGTTCAGCGCGGCTTGCGCGTGCGCTTCGGCTTCGCGGTATCACCGCCGCTGGCGGCGCCATCCTGCAGCGCCTGCAACCAGGACAGGGTGTCCACGTAGTCGATGAAGTGGCGCAGGTAACCGGGGCTCGTCGACTGCATCGTGTCCAGCATGCGCTGCACCAGCACCGCCGAGTTCAGCGGGCCGCCGTCGGCGGGGGCTTCGGTGCGCAGCGAACGGCGTACCTGCAGCTCGCTGCGCAGCTCCGACCACTCGCGCTGCACCTGCTGCAGCATCGGCACCTGCGGGTAATGCGGCAGCGAGCGCGACCCCGCATCGAGGTCGCGCACCAGTGCGCGCAGGCCCTCCAGTGCGGGCGGCTTACTTGGCATCCGGGGCCCTGGGCTTGGGAATCGGCGCGATTTCCACGCGACGATTGCGCGCGCGGCCGTCTTCGCTGGCATTGGAGCTGACCGGCTGCTCGCTGCCGAACGCGGCGGCGAACACCGCGTCGGCCGGTACGCCATCGGCGATGAGGGTGCGGGTCACGGTCAGCGATCGCTGTGCGGACAGCTCCCAGTTGTCGGCAAAGCGACGGTTGCCTTCGCGCACCGGCGCGTCATCGGTGAAGCCGCTGACCATCAGGATCTCTTCGCGCGTGCCCAGGTAAGCGGCCAGCGGTGCGGCCAGGCTGCGCAGCAGCTCCTGGCCTTCCGGCTGCAGCTGGTCGGAATTCAGCGCGAACAACACGCTGCCACTGATGCCGATGCGGCCATCGACCAGGGTCACGCGACCGGCGGCCAACGGGCCGGCCAGCGCCTGTTCCAGGGTCTGCAGGCGCTTGGCTTCGGCCTGGCGCTGCTTCACTTCCTGGTCCAGCCGCTGCGACAGCTCCAGCTGCACGGCGACCACACCGACCAGTATCAGCACGAACGCACCCAGCAGCACCGACATCAGGTCGCCGAAGGCGGCCCAGATCGGGGCGTGTGAGCCGCCGTCGACCTCCAGCTCGTCGCTCATGCGCTGCCGGCCTTGCCGCGGCGCGCGGCCAGCTGCTGCAGTTCTTCCATCACCTGCTTCTGCGACAGCAGACTGAGGTCGACCACCTCGCGTGCCTGCGCCACGTAGTAGGCCAGTTGCTCGTCGCTGCGGGCCAGCGAGGCATCCAGTGCGCCGCCGATCTGTTCCAGGCGGCCGGACAACTCGGTGGAGGCGCTGCCGAACTGCGCAACCGCATCGCCGAAGGCGCCAGCCAGCTGGCCGACGTCACCGGCGCTGCCGCTGAGCGCTGCGGCAATGCCATCCAGCTTGCCGGTCTCGGCGGCGATATGGTCGGTGAAGCGGTTGCCGACGCGTTCCAGCAGCTCGGCCGAACCACCGACCAGCGCGTCCACGGCGGTGCGCTGTTCGTGCGAGGCATGGTTGATCGCATCGAGCAGGGTCTGCACGGTGGCCAGCAGCCGGCCGCGTTCTTCCAGCATCGCGTTGTCGCGCACCAGGCTCTCGGAGAGCGTGCTGCGCAGCTCGTTGATGACGTCGGCGGCGGCCTTCGGTGCAGCGGCCGCGGTCTGCAGCAGGGTGGACACTTCCGCCAGCGTGGCGCTGGCCTGGGCGCGGCCGTTCTCGCCGATCTGCTGTGCGGTGGCCGCCAGCGTGTCGCAGACCTGCTGCTGCTGCGCGGCCAGGCGTTCACCGTTGGCGTGTAGGCGCTCGGCCAGATCGGCGGAAACGTGCTGCAGGGCATCGCTCCAGCGCTGCAGGCGCTGTTCGTCGCCGGCCTGCAGCTGGGCCTGCAGCGCGGCGTGGGCCTGCTGCAGTTCGGCACTGACCGCATCCCAGCGTGCCTGGCGCTGCTGCTCGCGGCTGTCCAGGCGGGCCTGCAGTTCGGCGTGCGCGGTGGCGGCGGCGGCCTGCGCGGCCTGCCACTGCTGCGAGCGCTGCTCTTCATGATCCTGCAGCAGCGCTTGGCTGGCGCTGTGATGCTGTTCCAGTGCCTGCAGCAGCGCCTGCGCACGCGCGTCCAGGTGCTCGCTGGCGGCCAGCAAGGCCTGCTGCTGGCGTTCGACCAGCGCGGTATTCAATGCCTGCTGCTGTTCGGCAGCGGCGCGCCAGGCCTCGGCATTGCCGCTGGCATCGGCCTGCAGGCGCTCGCCAATGCGCGCGACCAGTGCTTCGGCCTGCGTGCCCTGGCCATCGCTGAAGGCCTGCAGGTGCTGGCGCAGATCACTCACCAGCGCCTGTTGTGCCTGGGCCTGCTCGCTCACCACCTTGGCCCAGCTGGCTTCGGTGGCGACGCGGCTGCGCTCGAAACCGTCGCTCAGGCCAGTCAGCTGCTGCTGCACCGCCTGCTCGACACGCGCATGCAGCGCCTCACCATGGTGGGCCAGGCCGGCCAGCGTGGTCTCGGCCATCGGCTGCAGCGCGCCACCGATGGCGGCGGCGCTGGCCTCGGCACCTTCGCGCAGCGACTGCTGCAGCGAGACCGCCAGGCGTTCCTGCAGCGCCTGGCTCTGGGTCAGGAACTCGGCCTGGCCGGCCAGCAGGCGCTCATTGGCGGCCGCACTGTGCTGTTCGAAGGTGCTGGTCATCGCCTGCAGGCGGTCGACCAGCGCCGGCAGCGCGGCAGATTGTGCCTGCAGCAGGCGCAGCGATTCGGCGCGCTGCCAGGCCTGCGAGTACGGGTGCAGGTCGCCGGCAATGGCACGGTCCAGCTGCTGCACGGCCTGCAGGCGGTCACGGCGCAGCAGCGCCGCCAGCAGGCCGAGCATGGCCGAGCTGGCCACACCGGCGATCGAGGTGCCGAATGCCACGGCCAGGCCCTGCACGGGCGAGGCCAGCGAGCCGCGGATGGCGGCCATGTCGGTCGCGCTCTGCAGGGCCAGGCCAGTGCCGCGCAGCGTGTCCATCATGCCGAGCAGGGTGCCGAGCATGCCCAGCAGCACCAGCAGGCCAACCAGATAGGGAGTCAGCACCGGCGCGGGCAGGGCGGTGCGCTCGCCTTCCACGCGCAGGCGCACGGCGTTGCGCAGGCCCATCGGCACGCGCTCCAGCCAGGGGGCCAGGCTTTCCTTCGCGCTGGACAGGTCACTCAGCGCGCTGCGCAGGCCGTTGCTGGCCTGGCGGTAGCGGTACAGCTCCACGCCACCGGCGATGTAGCAGGCCGCGATGATTGCCGCCACCGCTGCACCCAGCGGATGCACCGAAACGTAGCCAATGCCGATCCAGCACACGGCCAGCAGGCCGACAAGGAAAACAACGACATGGAAAGCAGTTCTGGACATGGTGTTCCGGTCAGTGGGAGCGCAGGGCGTCTTGCAGCCCTTCGATCGGGTGGAAGCGCAGCTGCAGCTCGGCAAGCAGCAGGATGCGCATGTCATGGCGGAAGGCCGCGCGCCAGCCGGGCTGGCCGTGCACGCGTTCAAAACGGGCGCCGAGCACCGCCGGCGCGGTGGCCAGCAGGCTGTGCTCGCGCGGGGTGAGGGTCTGTTCCATCACCGCATCGACCTCGGCCAGCCGTGCCAGCTCGGGCGAAACCTGCACCAGCTGGTCGCGCAGGCGGCCGCGCAGGCGCCCGGTGGCGGTCTGGATCGCCTGCTGCAGCACCCGGTAGCGCTGGCGCAGCGAGGCGAAGTTCGGTGCGGCGGCGGCTTCGGCCAGGTCCAGCAGGCGCTCGGCCTCGGCATCCTCGCTGATCGAGGCCAGCAGGCTGGCATGGGCCTGGGCGCAGTCGTCCAGCACATCCTCGGCCGCTTCGGTGGCCTCACCCGGCTCGGGCAGGCGCCCGCCCAAGGCCCCGGACAGGGCCACGGCACGGCTCCAGTCCACCCACTGGCCGAGGCGATCGGTCAGGGCGGGACTGCTGGCCGGCATCGCGCCGTCGCTGAGACGGGCGAGCAGGCGGAGGAATTCCGGTCCACCCAGGACCGGCTGCGCTGCTTTCGCCATCAAGGGGTGAGGGGCCAAAAACCGTTGATTTTACAACCAGATGACCCGGCCTGGATGAAGGCGGGGCGGGGGGAGGGGACCCGCAGGCGCGACAAGGCTTAGAATGACCGGCTGCACCCATCCCGTTCGACCCTTGGAGTACCTAATGACTGTTGCGCAGTTCTACCCGATCGGCACCCCCGGACAGCCCTGGGGCGACGCGGAACGCGCACAGTGGCGGGCCCGCCAGCAGCGCCAGCGCAGCTACCACGACGACGTGGTGGCCGCCCTTGAACGCCTGGACGACAGCTTCGATGTGATCCAGTACGGCCAGTTGGACTATGCGCCGGACCATTACCCGCTGTTCGCCGTGGTCAACCACGACTGGAACCCGGCGCTGCCGACCGCGCTGATCACCGGCGGCGTGCATGGCTACGAGACCAGCGGCGTGCATGGTGCCCTGCAGTTCCTGGAGCAGCAGGCCGAGCGTTACCTGGGCCGGCTGAACCTGATCGTGGCGCCGTGCGTCAGCCCGTGGGGCTACGAGCGCATCCAGCGCTGGAACCCGGATGCCATCGACCCGAACCGCAGCTTCCGTGACGGTGGCCAGATCGAAGAGGCCGCCGCGCTGATGCGCTGGGTGGCTGAGCGCAAGCCGAACCTGCTGGTGCACCTGGACCTGCACGAGACCACCGACAGCGACCTGCACGAGTTCGATCCGGCGCGCTGCGCCCGCGACGGCAAGCCGTTCGAGCGCGACACCATTCCGGATGGCTTCTACGTGATCGGCAACAGCGAAGACCCGCAGGCCGAGTTCCAGAAGGCGTTGATCACCGCCGTCGCCCCGGTCACCCATATCGCCCCGGCCGACGCCGAAGGCAACCTGGTCGGCCTGCCGCTGCAGTCACCGGGCGTGGTCTGGGGCGAGTCGCGCTCGATCGGCGCCTGCGCCGGCTTCACCGACGCACGCTTTGCCACCACCACCGAGGTCTACCCGGACAGCCCGCGTACCAACCCGCAGGAATGCAATGACGCCCAGGTGGCAGCGGTATGCGCGGGTCTGGATTTCGCCCTGGCCGCCCAGTAACGCATCAGCGCAGGGTAGCGTTGGGTCACATCCGGCGGCTGGGGTGTGACCTAGCCCAGCAGGATCACGCCCCACACCGTGCCGACCATGAGCAGCGCGGTGGTCTGGGCGGCGCTGCCCATGTCCTTGGCGTTCTTGGACAGCGGGTGGTGGTCCAGCGAGATACGGTCGACCACCGCTTCGATGGCCGAGTTGAGCAGTTCCACCAGCAGGCTGATGAAGCAGACGGCCAGCACCACGGCCCGCTCGATCGTGCTGATGTCCAGCACGAAGGCCGCGACCATCAGCAGTGCATGCAGCAGCAACAGCTGCCGGAAGGCCGCTTCGCCACGGAAGGTGGCGATGAAGCCGTCGCGCGAATGGATCAGCGTGTGGAAGATGCGGCGAAGGCCGGTCTTGCCATGCGGGTACTTGCCGCTGTCCCTGGGGTGAGGTGGCTGCATGCGGGTTCTGCCATGAATTGACCTCACAACAGGATGTGCAGGCGGGCGTCGGGAAAGCGTCGGACGCCCGTTGGATTTTCCTTCAGCCGGCCTGGCGCTGTGCCTGGATGGCCTGGTCGAGGGCATCCAGATCGTCGGTCGGCGAGGCCAGCCATGCCGGGTATGCCTCGGTCTCGATGAAGGCGGAGGAACGCAGCACATCATCGAACGCTGGATTGTCCTTCTGCGGATGGCGCAGCAGGCCCGACATCAACCCGCAGATACGGACTGCGGCCTGGAAGGCGCCCTGCAACGAACCGGCCGGCTCGGTCACCGTGTTGAGGAAGGTCGCATAGGCCGGGCCATCGAACACGAAATCCTCGCGGTTCTTGAACGCTTCGCCGCTGAGGTTGGCTTCGCCGGAGACGTGCCGAGAAAACCCCCAGGACCAGATGTCGAGGAAACGCAGTTCATCCAGCATCCGGCGCGCATCGTCATCCAGTGGAACGGCACCGGACAGGGCGTGTTCCAGCGTCACCGCCGCGAAGGGCTCGGTGCCCTGGTGAGCCAGGAAATCGCTCAGGCAGCGCAGCGCACCGGGATGATGCGGGTCCAGTTGCAGCGCCCGATAGATCACGCGGGCGCCTTCCACATGGCGGCCCTGGGCGATGAAGATGTTGAGCGCGTGGTGGGCGAGCTGGTCGGCGTTGAGGTCGGCAATCCGGGTCATCGGGTCTGGCTGGCATGGACGAACGGTGGGCACCAGTCTGACAGATCACTCATTCGGCCGGGCTGCGTGAATCGCGGATCGAATAGATCACCGAGAAGATCTTCCAGCCCTGTTCGGTGCGGATCAGCTGCCACATTTCCTTGCCCCAGTTGGTCTTCACTCCATCGTCTTGGAAGCTGTAGTCAAACGACACCGAGGCCACATCGCCATCCGTCTCGATCTTCGTGTTGGAGAATGTCTCCTCCTTCGGTTTCGGCGACGCAACGACGCCGTCGATCAGCGCGATGAAGTTGTTGGTGGGAATCCGCCGTGCCTTGATCGCATCGGGCTTGGCCTTGCGGATGTCCTGCAGGCGCACATCCTCGGAGACAAACTGCCAGCCGATGTCTTCCGGTTTGTCGGAGAAGAACAGGCCCATGTAGGTCGGCTTGTCCTTGTTGATCAGCGAGGTGCGGAAGGATTCGACCACCTGTTCGATCGCCTTGACGTCGGCGGGGGTGTTCTGCGTGGCGTAGGCCGGCAGGCACGCCGGGAGCAGAAGGGCGAGGGCGGCGAAGCGTGCACGTGCGTTGGGCATCATGGCGTCCTGGGGAGGAGTGAGGTGGCGCTAACGCATCACCGCGCGTAAGTTCGCCAGAAAAGCACGTGGTCTTCGGTCCTGTTGATGGCGACGAAGACCGATTTTCCGGATTCTGGCGCGCAGCGAAAGACGCGGTACGACGCGCTGAGCGTCGCGTTGCCAGGCCACCAGTATCGATCGAACGCAACAGGATCGCTGTCGCCGGACGCGGTCGCTTGGCAATCGGCAGGCAACTTCAGCAGCACCACACGGGGCTTGGTGAACGCCAGCGCGCTGGTGTTTGAATCCAGATCGTGTACTTCACGCAGGTTGGTCGCTTCGTGGGGCACCCAATCGGGAATCCATCCCTTGTTCACCATGTCGGCGTCGATGGCCTGCTGCAGGGTGTCGAACGAACTGTCCATCACCAGTCCGCAGGCGCTGAGCGCCGTGCAGACCGTCAATGGAAGGATGGATCGCATCCTGGTCCAGTTGGCGAGTGCAAACATCGTCCTTGCGTCCCCGTGGAATGCCGTCGGACCTATCGGGTCAGCGCGTCGAACAGGCGATTCCGGTCCGCATCGCTCATCGACCAGCTCTGTCCGAGCGGGGCCATGCGAACGGATTCGGTCCGGCCGCAGGCCCGGTACTGCCAGGTTTCCGAACCATCGGGCTGGGCTGTCACGTCGATGCCCTCCAGGCGTGCGCACTGCAGCCGGGCCAGCGCCATCGGCGCGAAGTGCAGCATGTAGTGCTGCACCCGGTCGGCCGGCATTGCCGTTCCGGCAGGCAGCGGATGAGCCGGGCCATATCCGGCGAGCAGGCCAACGCAGGTCGCCGCGGCGGACAAGGTATTGCGACCGAAGGCGCGGGAGGCATCCCGCTCCACGCCTTTTTCCAGCGCCTTGCCTTCCTTGCTGCCGGCATAAGCCTCGGCCGCCTGCCGCTGCGCAGCGTCGAGCGTCGACAGCCAGTGCTGGCGGCCCTCCTGCAACTGCAGTTCCAGGCCGGGCAGCGTCTTCTGGCAGCGCGCGGCGATCGCCTGTGTCTGCACGAAGTCCTGGCTGCGATCACCGGGCGTTGCAGCCGGTGATGCGGCCGCCGCGGCGGCCGTGAGGGCCATGCAGGCCATGACCAGGCCACATCGCATTCCATTGCGCATCCTGCACCTCATGGAGAGTTTGACGGCGCACGCTAGCACGGATGCCGGGCGGCGCAACAGGCCGGTGCCGGCCTGTCCGTGGCGTACATTGCCGGTTGTTCGGCGATCTCGGCGAGGCATTGCCATGCGCTTGCCTTGGTCCCGGTCGGGGCGGGCAGGGCACAGGTCATTCTGGCGCCGGGGCAACCTGACGTGGTGGAGCACGCCGGTATTCCCTTTACCTGTTATGCAAACAGTGGATGCAGTGGTCGCTGTGCGCAGCGATGGTGGTATGAGAACCGGTTGGGCCTGGATACCGAAGCCTGGTCGGTGGAGCTGGATGCTTCTGATCGCGTGCTCGCAACGTCGCGCTGGACATCACCGTAGGCTGTTCACACGGGAGATATCCATCCGCCTGCTCTTTGGTGATCGGGCTCTTTGCCGCGGTGTTGATGTGCGGGAACATCTCATTGCGGCCCAGCATGAATGCCGGGCCGCATCGCAGGGGTAATTCGCCGCGTGTGGAGATGCTGCAAGTCGCTTCAGCGATGCAGCGCGTCGATGATCAAGCCGGTGGCGATCTCCACCAACAGGTACTCGTTATCGGACTGGCGCACCCAGCGCCGGTCGCGGCCCGGCTCGCGCAGGTGATAGCGCGCGTAGTCGTCCACCCAGTAGCGGCGGTCCACTTCCGCCCATGGCAGGCGCTCGCCGCGACGCCAGGCCTTCTTCTGCCAGCCTGGCGGCGGTGCATCACGGTTGTGCGGGCCACCGGCGTGCGGCGGTGGCCCGTTGCCGCGCGCATGGTGCGGCGGATCAGCGAAGGCGGGTGCCGCGGCCAGCGCGGCAGCCGTGGTCAACGCAATGGCGAACAAGCGTGCAGTGTTCATCGCAACCTCGGGGCCTTGCCGCTGCATGCGGCGTGGTGCTGCGGAGTATGGATCAAGGAATGTGAACGGACTTCTGAACTGTCACCTTCGCAGCAGGGCGCTTTCCACTGCGCTGCAACTGGCGGCTCGGGCGCGACGCCGCCGCCTCCGGCATGGCCGCCTCAAGCGCGCTCGCGCGCCTCATACCAGTTGCGTGAGCGGTTCACGATCTTCACCACCGAAAGCATCACGGGCACTTCAATCAGCACCCCCACCACCGTAGCCAGCGCCGCGCCGGAGTGGACACCGAACAGGCCCACGGCCGTCGCCACCGCCAGTTCGAAGAAGTTGCTGGCGCCGATCAGTGCCGACGGCCCGGCCACGCAGTGCGCCACATCCAGGCGCCGGTTGAGCAGGTACGCCAGGCCGGAGGTGAAATAGACCTGGATCAGGATCGGGACCGCGATCACCGCAATCACCAGCGGCTGCTGCACGATCTGCTGGCCCTGGAACCCGAACAGCAGCACCAGCGTCAGCAGCAGTGCCGACAGTGACAGTGGCCCCAGCCGGCGCAGCGCCGCCTGCAGCCCGGGCTGGCCATGGCGTGACAGGATCCAGCGCCGCAGCAACGCGGCCACCAGCACCGGCGCCACGATGTACAGGCCGACCGACAGCAGCAACGTATCCCACGGCACGGTGATGGCCGACAGCCCCAGCAGCAGCGCCACCACCGGCGCATAGGCCACCACCATGATCGCGTCGTTCAGTGCCACCTGGCTCAGTGTGAAGTTGGCATCGCCGCGACACAGGTTGCTCCACACGAACACCATGGCCGTGCAAGGCGCGGCGGCCAGCAGGATCAGGCCGGCGATATAGCTCTCGATCTGGCCGGCGGGCAGCCAGTCCGCAAAGACGTGGCGCAGGAAGAGCCAGCCCAGCAGCGCCATCGAGAACGGCTTCACCGCCCAGTTGATGAACAGCGTCACCCCGATGCCTTTCCAGTGCTGCCCCAGCTGGCGCATCGCACCGAAATCCACCCTCAGCAGCATCGGAATGATCATCAGCCAGATCAGCACCGCCACCGGAAGGTTGACCTTGGCCACTTCAGCCGCCGCCAGGGAGGCGAAAGCAACGGGCAGGAAGTGCCCGAGCAGCGTGCCGACGATGATGCACAGCGCGACCCAGAGCGTCAGGTGGCGCTCGAACAGGCCCATGGGTGCCGCTGTGCTCATGGCGTGCGCGCTGCCGGCAGCAGGTGGCCGATCTGGTCCAGTGCCCGCTGCAGCATTCCGCGGTCCTGCCACACGTGCCCGGGCAGCGCCAGCAGGGCCAGCACGCGTGCCTTCACGATGGCATGCGCGCGGGCGAAGGCGGCGGCCTTGTCGGCATCGCTGCCCTCTGCCTCGGCCGGGTCCGGCAGGCCCCAATGGCTGCGGATGAAGTCACCGAACACCACGGGGCAGGCTTCCGCTGCCGCCGCATCGCAGACGGTAATCACCAGATCCATCGGAGCCGCGTCGGCGAACTCATCCCAGGATTTGCTGCGCAGTCCCGCGATCGGGATGCCTTCTGCGCGCAGCTGTGCAAGCGCGAACGGATTGACCTGGCCGGTCGGGTGGCTGCCGGCACTGTAGGCCGTGAAGCGGTCGCCGCCCCATGCGCGCAGGGTGGCTTCGGCCAGCACGCTGCGGGCGCTGTTGCCGGTGCAGAGAAACAGGATGGAGCGGGACATGGTGGCGTTTCCGAATCAGCAGCTGCAGGGATTGCCTGACGGGGTGCATTGTTCGCTGGGCGAACCGGCGCAGCAGTTGTGCGTGAGGTACTCGATCAGGCCGGTCATTGCGCTGAAATTCGCGCGGTAGCAGACGTGGCGGCCCTGGCTCTCGCTCTCGACCAGGCCGGCCTGTACCAGTTCCTTCAGGTGGAAGCTGAGGGTGGCGGGAGGAACCTGGAGCGCTGCGGCGATGTCGCCGGCCATGCGACCCGCCGGGCCGGCTTCGACCAGCAGGCGGAAGGCTGCCAGGCGGGTGGCGTGGCCGAGCGCGGTGAGCGCAGCGATTGCATTTGATGTTTCCATATTTCTAGAATAGTCGAATGAATGAGTCGACCACAAGTCCTTCGCTGCCCCATCTGAGGGCAACCTCACTTCCCCAGCCGGATCACCAGCGGTTGGCGGCCGAACGCCAGGGGCCGCCACGCATCCTGCTGCTGTACGGCTCACTGCGGCCGCAATCGTTCAGCCGCAAGCTGGCACTGGAGGCCGAACGCCTGCTGCAGCATCTGGGCTGCGAAACGCGCGTGTTCGATCCACATGCCTTGCCGCTGCTGGACAGCGTGGACAAGGGGCATCCGGAAGTGCAGCGGTTGCGCGAGTGGTCGCACTGGTCGGAAGGACAGGTGTGGGTCAGCCCGGAGCGGCACGGCACGGTGACCGGCGTGTTCAAGAACCAGATCGACTGGCTGCCACTGGAAGACGGCAGCGTGCGGCCGACCCAGGGCAGGACGCTGGCGGTGATGCAGGTCTGCGGCGGTTCGCAGTCGTTCAACACGGTCAATACGTTGCGGGTACTGGGCCGCTGGATGCGCATGCTGACCATTCCCAACCAGTCGTCGGTGGCCAAGGCCTGGCAGGAGTTCGACGAAGACGGACGGATGAAGCCCTCGCCCTACTACGATCGCGTGGTGGATGTGGTCGAAGAACTGGTGAAGTTCACGCTGCTCACCCGCGGCCGCGCGGACTACCTCGTGGACCGTTACAGCGAGCGCAAGGGCGATGCGTTGGCGGCGGAGCTGGCGCAAGCGGCGGGAGCGACCGGCGTCTAAGGCGGGTGCCGAATCGCGTGCGGTTCCTGCTCAGCTAGCCGGCGCAGGCTGCAGGGCTTCCAGTACCCGGCAGTCGGCCACGCGCCCGCCGGGGCAGTTGCCGATCATCCGCTGCAGTTCGCCCTGCAACGCCTGCAGGTCGGCAATCCTGCGCGCGATGTCGGCAATGTGTGCCTTCACCACGTCATCCACCGAACTGCACTGGTGCTCGCGTTGTTCGCCGAAGGCGATCAGTTCGCGGATCTGCTCGATGGCGAACCCCAGCTCGCGCGCACGGCGCACGAATGCCAGCCGCCGTTGATCCTGCGCGCCGTAGCAGCGGTAGTTGCCCTGCGAACGCAACGGCGGCTGCAGCAGCCCGATCTTTTCGTAATAGCGGATGGTCTCTGCCTTGGTGCCGGTGTGGCGGGCCAGTTGGCCGATGGTAAGTGGGGCTGTCATGGGCTTGACCTTGTAGGGGCTACAAGGTTGATAAAGGCAGCTCCCTTTCATTTCAATCCCGGGCACGCCCGGCGGAGCGCCCCCATGGACCAGTGCTGCGGCCACAAGCGCCAGGAGCTGGCATCGATAGCGCTGCACAGCGCCCAGCGGCGGGTGCTGGTAGCGGTGCTGGCAATCAATCTGGCGATGTTCTTCATCGAGTTCGGCGCGGGCCTTGCCGCGCGATCCAGTGCCCTGCAGGCCGATGCGGTCGACATGCTGGGAGATGCCATCGTCTATGGCCTGAGCCTGTGGGCGGTAAACCGAGGCGCACGCTGGGAGGCGGGCGCGGCGCTGGCCAAGGGCCTGCTGATCCTGGCCTTCTTCGTGTTCATCGTGTTCGAAGTGGCCGTCAAGCTGGTCAACGGCGTGCCACCGTCCAGCACGCTGATGCTGGTGTTCGGTGGCATTGCCCTGGTGGCGAACCTCACCTGCGTGGCGCTGCTGTGGCGTTTCCGCAGCTTGAACATCAACATGAAGAGCACATTCGAGTGCTCGCGCAATGACGTGGCCGCGAACCTGGGCGTGCTGGTGGCCGCAGGCGGCGTGGCCATGACCGGGCGCGGCTGGCCGGATATTGTCGTCGGCGCAGTGATCGCCCTGTTGTTCCTGAGGTCGGCAGTGAGCGTGATCGCTGAAGCGTGGCCGGCATGGCGAGCAGCACACCGCCAGTGACTCAGTTGCGGTGGTGGCTGCCCGCTCAGGTCGCCACGTGTTGACTGCGTTGGTCGATCAGCATCACCGTTTCCTGCAGTGCATGGGCGCCCATCACCGCTTCCGGATAGCGGGTGCCGATCAGCCTTCAGGCTGCAACCGCCCCACCGCCTGCGCGCACAACGACTGGCTGGCCAGTACCAACCCCTCCATCACCCGGTCGCCCACGTACTCTTCCGGTTCGCCGTTCTGCCGGGTGCGTTCGGCCGCCAGCAGCATTTCCAGCACCACACGCAACCCGCTCAACGCGCAATCGGCATCGGCCAGGGCCAGGCAGCGGCCGGGGAGTTGATGCCGCTCCGGCCAGGGTTGGCCATCGGCTGCCGCACCGGAGCCGATGCGGTTGAGATTGGAAATGAAGGTGTTCCTGTCCACTGCAGGCGCAGCCTGTGGCGAACCGTCGTCGTGGGTGGTGCCGTGGTCGGCGTGCAGGTGCGGGAAGTTCGATTTGTTCATGGCAAGGCTCCGTGCAGGGCAATCGGTAGCCGCCACCCATAAAAGTGGCGGGCGGTGCATGGTTCGAATCCGGGTTGGTCCCAAGCCGGTGGGCGCGAACGCCCCCACGCACCGCCCGCCATAGCCGGCAGACGGATTGCCAGCCGGCGCCACGGAATGTGGACGCCGACTGGCAAGCGCAATCACTCAGGACCAACTCGGGATTCGAAACCCGGCCACCCTTTTCCGGTGGCACGCCATCTGAGCCCCTGGCGCTGTGCAATGCCAATCAGAAGAGTTGCAAACATCGCTCGATTGGAGACGCTTTCGGCATTCTCCCACGCTGTTAAGCACCGCCAGCGCGGGCTGGCGCGGTGATCCGCCCACACCGTGCAATCTGCGACAGACGTCGAGGTTGGGGGAGGGAAGGGCGCGGGTTGGGCGGGGCGATGGCGACAGGCTCCGCGCGAGCCTGAGTCGAGCGTCGCTGGGCCCCACCGGCGCCAAAGCGTGACGTGCGACTCGGGTTGACGTTCCCAACCACCAAGCGCAGGCTGGTCCGGCACGTTTCCTAACCAGAAGGAGACTTATGACCGCCACCGCTTCCCTGCACCCGGCGCCCGATACCCCGGGGCGTTCACGGCTCTGGAGTGTGTTCTGGCTGCAGGGCGTCATTCCCAGCAACATACTGTGGGCCGTGGCCCTCTGGGCGTTGGCCAACCAGCGCACGTCGCTGCTGCTGGGGGTGTTCGCCGTGTTGCTGCTCTATACCGGCTGGATCATCCCGGCGGTGTGGCGGGCGGCGCCCACTGCGCACAACCCCAACCTGGGCGTGGCCGCGCGCGGGCTGACCGTGGCCTGGGGGCTGAACACCGTGCTGGTGATCTTCTTCCTGACCCTGCAGCTGGTGGCTCAATAGAACTGAACAGGCTCGCCGCCCCGGTCGAAGGCGGCGAAGCGGCCGATCTGACCGTCGTGGATGGCGTTGACCATCAGCTGCAGCGGGCGGGCGGCTTCGTCGCTGTTGGGTGCGAAACCGGCGCGGCCGTCCAGCGCCGCCACGAAGACCAGGTCCCAGTCGATGCCGGTGGTGGTCGATTCGGTGGCCAGCGCCTGGAAGCTGGCCACCTCGGCCGGCAGCTTGTCCACGCACAGCACCGGCGACAGGGTGCCGCCCTCGCGGCGGTCATGCCGGTCGCGCTGATCGCTGGTGGGCGATTCGGGCAGCTCGGCGCGCACGAATACGAACAGCAAGCGTTGCGGTTCAGCCTGCTGGCCTGCGGCGTGCAGCAGCTGCTGGAAATCGTTCATCATCATGAGGGTTGTCACACGCCCGCTGCACGGAAAGCCGCATGCTGCCATAACGCCTGCCGCGCGGGGCCGAAGACGATTGATTTAAGTCATGCCCATGGAACTGACTGCCGCGTACTCTGGCAATCGTTCCAGCAGACGAGGGTTTCCGGGCCGTTCCGGGCACAGGCAAGACGGTGGAGCAACAAGGTGGACCAGCCATGAGCCAACTCACCGACGGTTTCGGACGCAGCTTTCCGTACCTGCGCCTGTCGCTGACCGAAGCCTGCAACTTCCGTTGCAGCTACTGCCTGCCCGACGGTTACCAGGCCGATGGCCGGCCGCGCTTCCTGCAGGTGGATGAAATCGCGCGCCTGGTGCGCGCGTTCGCCGCGCTGGGCATGAGCAAGATCCGCCTGACCGGTGGCGAGCCCAGCCTGCGCAAGGACCTGGACGAGATCATCGCCACCGTGGCGGCGGTGCCGGGCATCCGCAAGGTGGCCATCACCACCAATGGCACGCTGCTGCCGCGTCGCCTGCCGGGCTGGCACCGCGCCGGCCTGACCGCGCTGAACGTGAGCATGGACAGCCTGCAGCGCGAACGCTTCAGGACCATCACCGGGCATGACCGCCTGCCGGAGATCGAACAGGGCCTGGCCCTGGCGCAGGCGCTCGGCCTGCCGGCGATCAAGCTCAACGCGGTGCTGTTGCGCGGCCTGAACGACGACGAGCTGCCGCAGTGGATGGACTACCTGCGTGACCGCCCCTTCAGCGTGCGCTTCATCGAACTGATGCGCACCGGCGACAACGAAGCCTATTTCCAGCGCCACCACCTGCGCGCCGACCTGGTGATCGAGCAGCTGCTGGCGGCCGGCTGGCACGAGCGTCCGCGTGCGGCCGATGCCGGCCCGGCGCGTGAGTTCGGCCACCCCGACCATCGCGGCAGCATCGGCATCATCGCCCCGTATTCGCGTGACTTCTGCAAGGGCTGCAACCGCCTGCGGGTGACCGCCAAGGGTGACCTGCGGCTATGCCTGTTCGGCGAGTTCGGCGTGCCGCTGCGCCCGCTGCTGCAGAGCGACGATGACCACGAGGCGCTGCTGGCACGCATCACCACACAGCTTGGCCTGAAAGCGGCCGGGCATGGACTGCACCAGGGCCAGACCGGGCTGACCCCGCACCTGGCCTCCATCGGAGGATGAGCAACACGATGAGTGGGGAATTGAATGCGGCCTTCCACATGGCCGATGTCCGCGACAAGCGCATCACCCGCCGCCGTGCGGTGGCGGTGGGCGAGCTGCATGCCGGTCCGGTGGCCTATCCGCTGATCGTCGAGCGCCGCCTGCCCAAGGGCGATGCGCTGGTGATGGCCGAGATTGCCGGCCTGCAGGGCGCCAAGATGGCCTCGATGCTGATGCCGCTGTGCCACCCGCTGCCGCTGGAACTGGTGCAGGTGTTCTGCGCGCCGGTACCGGAACGGCAGGCGATCCGCGTGTGGTGCGAGTGCGCCAGCGAGGCGCGCACCGGCGTGGAGATGGAGGCACTGGCCGGCGTCAACGCGGCCCTGCTGACCCTGTACGACCTGAGCAAGCCGGTGGAACCGGCACTGCGCATCGAGGGCATCCGCCTGCTGTTCAAGGAAGGCGGCAAGCGCGGCGTGTGGCTGCACCCGGATGGCATGGACGATGCCGAGCGCGCGCGCTTCAAGCCGCGTGCGCCGAAGGGCCTGGAGGGCGCGGCCTGCGCGGTGATCACGCTGAGCGATCGCGCCAGCGAGGGCACCTATGAAGATGTGTCCGGCCCAACCCTGGTAAGCGGCCTGAAAAAGCTGGGCGGTGAGGTCGTGGCCGCCGAGATCTTGCCCGACGGCATCGAGCCGTTGGCGGGCCGCCTGCAGGCACTGGCCGCCGAGGGCGTGCGCCTGTGCCTGTGCACCGGCGGTACCGGGCTGGGCCCGCGTGACCTGACCCCGGAGGCGCTGCGTTCCTTGAACGCACGGCCGGTGCATGGCCTGGCGCAGATGGTGCGGGCACTGAGCGCACAGCACACGCCGATGGCCTGGCTGAGCCGCGCCGAGGTGGTGCAGCTGGGCAACATGCTGGTGTTCGCACTGCCGGGCAGCCCGAAGGCGGCGGCGCAGTGCCTCGATATTCTGGCGCCGGTGCTGGGCCACGCTTTGGCGATGGTCGATGGTGGTGGCCACTGATGATTGCCTATAGCGAAGCCCTGCAGCACCTGCTGGATGCGGCCACGCCGCTGCCGGCCGAGCGCCTGCCGTTGCATGAGGCCGGCGGCCGCACTCTGGCCAGTGACATCATCAGTGGGCAGTCGCTGCCGCCGTTCGACAATTCTGCGATGGACGGTTTCGCGCTGCGCGCCAACGGCACGACGTTCGAAGCCGGTACCGAATTCGCGGTGCAGGGTTGGCAGGCGGCCGGCGATGCCGGCGCCGAAGGTGGCGAGGGTGCCTGGGAAATCATGACCGGTGCGCGCATGCCGGTTGGGCTGGATACGGTGGTGCCGGTCGAGAACGTGGAGATCCTCGCCAGCGAGGAAGGACGCCCGACCCGCATCGCCCTGAAGGGCACGGTGAAGCCGGGCCAGAACGTGCGCCTGCGCGGCCAGGATGTACGCGAAGGCGAGCGCGTGCTGCAGGCCGGGCAGGTGCTGGACATCAATGCGCGCACCCTGCTGCATGCCATCGGCGTGGGCCAGGTGGCGGTGGTGGCGCGGCCGAAGGCGGCAGTGATCGCTACCGGCAAGGAGTTGGTGACCGAGGCGGCGCAGACGCTGGAATCCGGCCAGATCCGTGACAGCAACCGGCCGTATCTGGTTGGCCGCCTGCAGGCCGCCGGTGCCGAAGTGGTGTGGCAGGGCACGGTGGGTGATGACGTGGCCGCGTTCAATGCGGTGCTGGATGACGCGCTGGCTGCAGGCGCGCAGCTGCTGATCAGCACGGGCGCGGTGTCGGCCGGCCGCTACGATTTCGTTCCCGATGCGCTGCGTGGACGTCGTGCGCGCATCGTGTTCCACAAGGTAGCGATCCGCCCCGGCAAGCCGCTGTTGTTCGCGGTGCTGCCTAATGGTGCGCTGTATTTCGGTCTGCCCGGCAACCCTGTGTCGGCCGCCGTGGGCCAGCGCTTCTTCGTCGAGCCGGTGCTGCGGCGCCTGCTGGGGCTGGCACCGGAAACCGTGTTGCAGCTGCCGCTGCAGGCCGACGTGCGCAAGCCGCCGGGCCTGCGCTTCCACGCGCGTGCGCGGGTGGAAGTGGACGCTCAGGGCCGCCTGAGTGCGCGCGTGCTGTCCGGGCAGGAGTCGTTCCGTTTGATGTCCATGCTGCAGGCCAACGCCTGGGTGGTGCTGGAGGCCGAGGGAGACCTGGCCAACGCTGGCACCTACGTGCGTGTGCAGGGCTGGGGTCACCATGACCCGGTGCAGCTGGCGAGCCAGGAGTCATGATGAAACAGGTGAATCTGCAGTTGTTTGGTGCGTTTTCCGATCTGGATGCCAGCCGCGAGATCGCGGTGGAGGTGGCCGGTGGCACCGTGGCCGACCTGCGCCAGGCGCTGCGCGAGCTGCTGCCGACGCGTTGGCCGGGTTTCCGCGCTGGCCTGCTGGACTACTCGGCGTTCGCCGACCAGCAACGCGTGCTGCGTGACCACGAAGCGCTGCCCGACGATGGCCGGGTGGCGATCCTGCCGCCGGTAAGCGGGGGCTGAGCGATGAGCGAGAAGATCATCGCCAAGGTGGTGGACCGCGCGCAGGCGGCGATCGATCCGGCCGAGGGCATCGCTGCGGTGTCCGATCCGGGTTTCGGTGGCATCGATGTGTTCATCGGCAAGGTGCGCGACGTCAATATCGGCCGACCGGTGACCGGGATCACCTACGACCTGTTCGAGCCGCTGGTGTTGAACGAGTTCAAGCGCTTGGCCGCCGAGGTCGAGGCGACGTTCGGTCCGAAGCTGAAGCTGTATGTGGCCCATGCCAAGGGCCGGTTGGGCATTGGCGATGTGGCGGTGGTGGTGGCTGCGGGCAGCCCGCACCGGGACGAGGCGTTCCGTGCCTGCCGCCAGTTGATCGAGGTGGTGAAGCACCAGTGCCCGATCTGGAAGCAGGAGCATTACGAGGACGGCGACAGCGAGTGGAGCGAGGGTTGCAGCCTGTGCCATGCGGACAGCGAGCCCGCACATGCCCATGACCATGCGCACGACCACCCCCATTGAGCCCGCTGCAGCCACGCATGGCATGGCTCTACCATGAATGGAACCATCAACGGCATCGTGCTGGCCGGTGGCCTGTCCAGCCGGATGGGGCGCGACAAGGCGCTGCTGCCGTGGCAGGGGCGCACCCTGCTGGAACACATGCGTGGCCTGCTGCTGCAGGCTGGCGCCGGTCGGGTCTGGGTGAGCGGTGACTATCCGGCCTTCGGCGGCATCCCCGATCAGGTAGCGCGCTGCGGCCCCCTGGGTGGACTGCACAGCGTGATGCAGCAGATGCCCGACAGCCCGGCCTGGGTGGTAGCGGTGGATACGCCGTTGCTGGCGCCACGGCTGCTGCAACGGCTGGCTGCCGAGGGGCAGGGCGCATGCACGATCTTTGACGGGCATCCCTTTCCCATGCGGTTGAATGTGGACAATGCCACTCGTAGCGTGCTGGCCGCGATGCTGGATGATGCGGACGGGCCGCGCTCGGTACAGGCCTTCCAGCGCCGCCTGCAGATGCACGCGCTGCTGCTGGAAAGCGTTGACGAAGCCTGCCTGGTCAACTGCAATACCCCCGAACAATGGGAGGATGTTGCGTCATGAAAGTGCAGTTGCAGGATCAATCAGTACGGCTTCGCCTGGACGAGGCCGAACTGGCGCGCCTGCTGGCCGGTGAATCGGTCGAGAACATGACCCGCTTTGGCGGCATCGAGGGCTGGGGCATGGCGGTGTCGCTGCATGGCGGTGATCAACCGGTGCTGCTCGATGGCGGCACCTTCTGCCGCCTGGTGTTGCCGCGCCCGGCAGTCGAGGCCTTGGCGGCGCGGCTGCCGTGCCGTGACGGCCTGCCGTTCGACATTGCCCTGGAAGATGGCGGCCAGCTTCAGCTGCAGTTCGATGTGGATGTGCGCGACAGCGTGCGCCAGCGCGGGGTGACCCGCCGCACCACCGCGCCTTCGGTTTGACATTTGTCAGGGGCAGGGTGGAAACCGCCCCCTGATTGATCCAGATCAACCCCGTCGTTGTTGCTGCACGGCCTAATGGCTGCATGACGACGGGTCACAACTTGAAAGCAGTACCCACGTCATTCCACAGCCTTGGAGCCATGTATGACCGTCGGTAGCGATCCTGTTGTCCGCAGCACTGCCCGTCCGGGTCGCGTCATCAGCGACTGGACGCCGGAGGACCCCGGCTACTGGGAGCGTACCGGCAAGCGGGTCGCCACCCGCAACCTGGTCATCTCGATCCCCTCGCTGCTGCTGGCCTTCTCGGTCTGGGTACTGTTCTCGGCGGTGTCGATCAGCCTGCCGAAGATCGGCTTCAACTTCAGCACCGACCAGCTGTTCTGGCTGGTGGCGCTGCCCAGCCTGTCCGGCGCTACGCTGCGCATCTTCTATTCGTTCGTGATTCCGATCTTCGGTGGCCGCCGCTGGACCGCGCTGTCCACGGCCTCGCTGCTGGCGCCGACGCTCTGGCTCGGCTTTGCGGTACAGGACCCGGCCACGCCGTACGGGGTGTTCGTGGCCATCGCGATCCTGTGCGGGTTCGGTGGCGCGAATTTCTCGTCGTCGATGTCCAACATCTCCTTCTTCTACCCCAAGCAGAAGCAGGGCCTGGCGCTGGGCTTGAACGCCGGCCTGGGCAATGTGGGCGTGTCGGTGGCGCAGGCGGTGATCCCGCTGGTCATCACCGTGGGCGTGTTCGGTGCGCTGGGTGGTGCACCGCAGCCCACGGTGGAGGGTGGGGCGCCGTTGTTCCTGCAGAACGCCGGCTTCATCTGGGTGCCGGCGATTGCGCTGTGTGCCATCGCGGCCTGGTTCGGCATGAACGACCTGACCAGCGCCCGCTCGTCGTTCTCCGAGCAGGCGGTGATCTTCCGCCGCAAGCACAACTGGCTGATGTGCTGGTTGTACATCGGCACCTTCGGTTCCTACATCGGTTTCTCGGCCGGCTTCCCGATGCTGGTGAAGAGCCAGTTCCCGGATGTGAACCCGCTGGCCTACGCCTTCATCGGCCCGCTGCTGGGTGCGTTGATGCGCTCGGTGGGCGGCAGCATGGCCGACCGCTGGGGTGGCGCACGCCTGACCTTCTGGGTGTTCGCGCTGATGATCGCGGCCGTGTTCGGCGTGCTGCACTTCCTGCCCAGTCACGGCCAGGGCGGCAACTTCCATGGCTTCCTGCTCAGCTTCATGGCGCTGTTCGTGCTCAGCGGCATCGGCAACGGCACCACCTTCCGCATGATCCCGGTGATCTTCCGCACCCTGCATGAGCGCTGGTCGGCCAACGACAACGCCGAGGGCAAGGCTACCGCCGCGCACCAGGCCAGCATCGAGTCGGCCGCGGTGGTCGGTTTCTCCGGTGCGATCGGTGCCTATGGCGGTTTCTTCATTCCCAAGAGCTACGGCTCGTCCATCACCTTGACCGGCAGCCCCGACATGGCGCTGTACGGATTCGTTGTTTTCTACGTCACCTGCCTGGCCGTGACCTGGTGGTGGTACTACCGGCGCGGTGCCGAGACACCCTGCTGACGACATGAAAACGCACCGCAGCCAGATGACACACACAGCCACGATGCCGATGTCCGCAAAGGGAGACCCCCGATGAGTTATTTCCTCGATCGCTTGCAGTTCTTCAAGCGTGACCCCCAGACCTTTGCCGATGGCCACGGATTCGCCAAGAGCGAAGGCCGTGACTGGGAAAACAGCTACCGCGCCCGCTGGCAGTACGACAAGATCGTGCGCTCCACCCACGGCGTGAACTGCACGGGTTCGTGCAGCTGGAAGATCTACGTCAAGAACGGCCTGGTCACCTGGGAAACCCAGCAGACCGATTACCCGCGTACGCGCCCGGACCTGCCCAACCATGAACCGCGTGGCTGCCCGCGTGGCGCCAGCTATTCCTGGTACCTGTACAGCGCCAACCGGCTGAAGTACCCGCTGATCCGCGGCACGCTGCTGCGCCTGTGGCGCGAAGCGCGCAAGAGCAAGGCTCCGGTCGATGCCTGGGCCAGCATCGTGGAGGACAAGGAGAAGGCGCGTTCGTACAAGACCCGCCGCGGCATGGGCGGCTTCGTGCGCCTGCAGTGGGAAGAGGCCAACGAGATCATCGCCGCCTCCAACCTGTACACGGTGAAGCAGTATGGCCCGGACCGCGTGGTCGGGTTCTCGCCGATTCCGGCGATGTCGATGGTGTCCTACGCCGCCGGCGCGCGTTACCTGTCGCTGCTGGGCGGCGCCTGCCTGTCCTTCTACGACTGGTACTGCGATCTGCCGCCGGCCTCGCCGCAGATCTGGGGCGAGCAGACCGACGTGCCCGAATCGGCCGACTGGTACAACAGCCGTTACATCATCGCCTGGGGCTCGAACGTGCCGCAGACGCGTACGCCCGATGCGCACTTCTTCACCGAGGCGCGATACAACGGCACCAAGACGGTGGCGATCTGCCCGGACTATTCCGAGCTGGCCAAGCTGACCGACCACTGGCTGCACCCCAAGCAGGGCACCGATGCGGCGCTGGCGTTCGCCTTCGGCCATGTGATCCTGCGCGAGTTCCACGTCGATTCGCCCTCGCAGTACTTCCAGGACTATTGCCGCCAGTACTCGGACATGCCGATGCTGGTGCGACTGGAACGCCGCGACGATGGCCGTCTGGTGGCGGGCCGGTTCCTGCGTGCGAGCGAGCTGGGTGGCCTGGGTGAAGCCAACAATCCGGACTGGAAGACCCTGGCCTATGACGAGAGCAGCGGCCAGATCGTGGTGCCCAATGGCTCCATCGGCTTCCGCTGGGGCGAGAAGGGAAAGTGGAACATCGAGGAGAAGGAAAGCAAGGGCGCCGATACACGCCTGCGCCTGAGCCTGGCCGATGGCCATGAGGGCATCGAAGCGGTGAGCTTCCCGTACTTCGGTGGCATCGAGTCTGAGGGCTGGACCGCTGCGCCGGCCGACGACGTGCTTGAGCGCAACATCCCGGTGCGTCGCCTGGCCCTGGCCGAGGGTGGCGAGACCCTGGTGGCCACGGTCTACGACCTGCTGCTGGCCCAGTACGGCGTCGACCGTGGCTTTGGCGGCGGCAACGTGGCATCGAGCTTCGACGACATGGTGCCGGGCACCCCGGCCTGGCAGGAACGCATCACCGGCGTGTCGCGTGCGGAAGTGATCGAGATTGCCCGCGAGTTCGCCCGTACCGCCGACAAGACCCATGGCCGTTCGATGATCATCGTCGGCGCCGGGATGAACCATTGGTTCCACAACGATATGAACTACCGCGGCCTGATCAACATGCTGATCATGTGCGGTTGCGTGGGCCAGACCGGTGGCGGCTGGGCGCATTACGTGGGCCAGGAAAAGCTGCGCCCGCAGACCGGCTGGCAGCCGCTGGCCTTCGGCCTGGACTGGAGCCGCCCGCCGCGCCACATGAACGGCACCTCGTTCTTCTACTTCAACACCGGGCAATGGCGCTACGAGAAGCTGCAGGTGGACGAGCTGCTGTCGCCGCTGGCGGATGCGAGCAAGTACAGCGGCAGCCTGGCCGACCTCAACCTGCGCGCGGTGCGCATGGGCTGGCTGCCGTGTGCGCCGCAGCTGGACCGCAACCCGCTGCAGCTGGTACGCGAGGCCGAAGCGGCGGGTGTTGCCCCGGCCGACTACGCGCTGGGCAAGTTCAAGGACGGCTCGCTGGACTTCGCGTTTGCCGATCCGGATGCACAGCAGAACCATCCGCGGATGATGTTCATCTGGCGCTCGAACCTGTTGGGTTCGTCGGGCAAGGGCCACGAGTACATGCTGCGGCACCTGCTGGGGACGCGCCATGGCCTGCAGGGCAAGGACCTGGGCGAGATGGGCGCGGTCAAGCCGGAGGAGGTGAAGTGGCGTGACGAAGCGCCGGAAGGAAAGCTCGACCTGCTGGTGACGCTGGACTTCCGCATGTGCACCACCGCGCTGTACTCGGACATCGTGCTGCCCACGGCCACCTGGTACGAGAAGGACGACCTCAACACCTCGGACATGCACCCGTTCATCCACCCGCTGTCGAAGGCGGTGGATCCGGCCTGGGAATCGCGCAGCGACTGGGAGATCTTCAAGGAAGTTGCCCGCACCGTAAGTGAGATGGCGCCCGGTGTGCTGGGCGTGGAGAAGGACCTGGTGCTGGTGCCGACCCTGCATGACACCCCCAACGAGCTGGGCATGCCGTTCGGCGTGGCTGATTGGAAGAAGGGCGAGTGCGAGGCCATTCCGGGCCAGACCATGCCGTCGATGACGGTGGTGGAGCGCGACTACCCGAACCTGTACCGCAAGTTCACCTCGCTGGGCCCGCTGCTGGACACGCTGGGCAACGGCGGCAAGGGCATGAGCTGGGACACGAAGCACGAAGTCGAATTCCTCGGCAAACTCAACCACACCGTGCACGACGAGGGCGTGAGCCAGGGCCGCCCGGCCATCTCGACCGCGATCGACGCGGCCGAGGTGATCCTGCACCTGGCACCGGAGACCAACGGCCATGTGGCGGTGAAGGCCTGGGAATCGCTGGGCACCTTCACTGGTCGCGAGCACACCCACCTGGCGGTGGGCAAGGAGCACGAGGCGATCCGCTTCCGTGACATCCAGGCACAGCCGCGCAAGATCATCTCTTCGCCGATCTGGTCGGGCCTGGAGGACGACAACGTCAGCTACAACGCCGGCTATACCAACGTGCACGAGCTGATTCCGTGGCGCACGGTGACCGGTCGCCAGCAGTTCTACCAGGACCACGAGTGGATGATCGACTTCGGTGAGGCCTTCATGGGCTACCGACCGCCGGTCAACACGCGCACGGTGGAGCCGCTGCTGAACCAGCGCCCGAACGGCAACAAGGAGATCGTGCTGAACTGGATCACCCCACATCAGAAGTGGGGTATCCACAGCACCTACAGCGACAACCTGATCATGCAGACGCTGTCGCGCGGTGGCCCGATCGTGTGGCTGAGCGAGGACGACGCGCGCAGTGCCGGCATCGTCGACAACGACTGGATCGAGTTGTTCAACGTCAACGGTGCGATTGCCGCGCGTGCGGTGGTCAGCCAGCGCGTGATGCCGGGCATGGCGATGATGTACCACGCCCAGGAACGCATCATCAACGTGCCGGGCTCGGAGATTTCCGGGACCCGCGGCGGCATCCACAACTCGGTGACCCGCATCGTGCTCAAGCCCACCCACATGATCGGTGGCTACGCGCAGCTGGCCTACGGCTTCAACTACTACGGCACCTGCGGCACCAACCGCGACGAGTTCGTGATCGTGCGCAAGATGGACAAGGTTGATTGGTTGGATGGTGAAAGCGTTCCTGCAATGGCCAAGGAGGTGGTGTGATGAAGGTCCGTGCACAGATCGCGATGGTGCTGAACCTGGACAAGTGCATCGGCTGCCATACCTGCTCGATCACCTGCAAGAACGTCTGGACCTCGCGCGAGGGCGTCGAGTACGCCTGGTTCAACAACGTGGAAACCAAGCCGGGCATCGGCTACCCCAAGGAATGGGAGAACCAGGACAAGTGGAACGGCGGCTGGGTGCGTACCCGCGCCGGCAAGCTGGTGCCGCGTGCCGGTGGCCGCTGGCGCATGCTGGCCAAGATCTTCGCCAATCCGGACCTGCCACAGATCGACGACTACTACGAGCCGTTCGATTTCGACTACCAGAACCTGCACACCGCCAAGGACAGCCAGCACCAGCCCACCGCGCGGCCGCGTTCGCTGATCAGTGGCGAGCGCATGCAGAAGATCGAGTGGGGCCCGAACTGGGAGGAGATCCTCGGTTCTGAGTTCAGCAAGCGCTCGCGCGACTACAACTTCGACCAGGTGCAGAAGGAGATCTACGGCGCCTTCGAGAAGACCTTCATGATGTACCTGCCGCGCCTGTGCGAGCACTGCCTGAACCCGGCGTGCGTGTCGGCGTGCCCGTCGGGCGCGATCTACAAGCGCGAGGAAGATGGCATCGTGCTGATCGATCAGGACAAGTGCCGCGGCTGGCGCATGTGCGTGTCGGCGTGCCCGTACAAGAAGATCTACTACAACTGGAAGAGCGGCAAGTCGGAGAAGTGCATCTTCTGCTACCCGCGCATCGAGATGGGCGAGCCGACCGTGTGTTCGGAAACCTGCGTGGGCCGCATCCGCTACCTGGGCGTGATGCTGTACGACGCCGATCGCATCGCCGAGGCCGCCTCGGTGGCCGCCGAGAAAGACCTGTACCAGGCCCACCTGGACATCTTCCTGGACCCGAACGACCCGGCGGTGATCGCCGCCGCGCGCAAGGAGGGCATCCCGGACAGCTGGCTGGACGCGGCCAAGCAGTCGCCGGTGTACAAGCTGGCGATCGACTGGAAGCTGGCGCTGCCGCTGCACCCGGAATACCGCACGCTGCCGATGGTCTGGTATGTGCCACCGCTGTCTCCGATCCAGTCGGCCGCCGAACGTGGTCGCGTGGGCATGAGCGGTGAGCTGCCGGACGTGGCCTCGCTGCGTATTCCGATGCGCTACCTGGCCAACCTGCTGACGGCGGGTGACGAAGCGCCGGTGGTACGCGCACTGGAGCGTCTGATGGCGATGCGTGCCTGGCGCCGGGCCAAGAACGTGGATGGCGTGGAAGACACCGCGGTGCTGGAACAGACCGGGCTGAGCATCGCCCAGGTGGAAGAGATGTACCGCTACCTGGCCATTGCCAACTACGAGGACCGTTTCGTGATTCCGACCGGCCACCGCGAATACGCCAACGATGCCTTCGGCGAGCGCGGCGGCTGCGGCTTCACCTTCGGCAACGGCTGCAACGGTGACAGCCCGGCCGATCTGTTCGGCCAGCGCAAGAGCACAACGTTCGTGGTGGACAACGGCCCCAATCATCGCCGCAAGGAGGTGGTGTGATGAGCGTGCTCAAGCTGGTCGGGGTGCTGCTGGATTACCCCCGTGAAGAACTGTGGCAGCACGGCGAGGAACTGCTCGCCGCCTGCGACGACCCGGCGCTGAACACCGCCCGCCGCCAGCAGCTGCGCAGCTTCGTGCAGCAGCTGCTGGACACCGATGCGCTGGATGCGCAGGCGGCGTGGCTGGCCAGTTTCGACCGCGGCCGCTCGATGAGCCTGCTGCTGTTCGAACACATCCATGGCGAGTCGCGCGACCGCGGCCAGGCCATGGTCGATCTGGTCGAGACCTACCGCCGCAACGGCTTCGAACTGGATGCGCGCGAGTTGCCGGACTACCTGCCGCTGCTGCTGGAGTTCCTGGCCCATCGCCCCGGCAGCGAGGCCCGCGAGTGGCTGCATCACATCGGCCACATCGCCGGGATGCTGGCGGCACGTGCCGCCGAGCGCGAGCTGCCGCATCGAGTGCTGTTCGAGATCCTGGTCGAAGCCGGTGACGGCAAGGCCGATCTGCAAGCGCTGCGCCAGCGTGCCAGCGAAGAAGTCCGCGACGATACCGCCGAGGCCATGGACCGCTTGTGGGAGGAGGAGGCGGTGCGCTTCGGCGCCGAAGCACCCTCCGAAGACTGCAAGCCACCCGTGCGTTCGCCGGCCCGTCCTTCGCATCGAGAGGTCCAGCCATGAGTTACTCCCTGCATCAATTCGCCTTCCAGTACTACCCGTACATCGCCGTGGCGGTGCTGCTGATCGGCAGCTGGGCCCGCTATGACAAGGCCATGTACACCTGGCGCACCGGCTCCAGCCAGATGCTGTCGGACAAGGGCATGCGGATCGGCAGCAACTGCTTCCACATCGGCATCCTGGCCATCCTCGGCGGCCACCTGGTCGGCCTGCTGACCCCGCACGCGGTGTATGAGCACTTCATCACCTCGTCGCAGAAGCAGATGCTGGCGATGGTGGTCGGTGGTGTGTTCGGCGCACTGTGCTTCATCGGCATCAGCATCCTGCTGGTACGCCGCTTGTTCAATGCGCGCGTACGGGCCACCGGCAGTTTCGGTGACACCCTGGTGCTGGTGCTGCTGTTCGCACAGCTGTGCCTGGGCCTGTACAGCATCCGCATCTCGTCCGGCCACCTGGACGGTGCGGTGATGGTGCAGTTGGCCGAATGGGCGCAGCACATCGTGACCTTCCGCGCCGGTGCCGCCGACTACATCGAGGGCGTCAGCTGGGTCTACAAGATGCACATCTTCCTGGGCCTGACCCTGTTCCTGATCGCGCCGTTCACCCGCCTGGTGCACGTGTGGAGCATCCCGATCAGCTACCTGTGGCGGCCCTACCAGGTGGTGCGCCGCCGCCAGGCCACGCTGCGTTACGGTCCGCGGGAGTAAGCGATGGGCAGCCTGCCGAAATTCCTGCCGATCACCGTGATCGACTCCAATGCCCCGGTTCCGGCCGAGGCCCATTCGCACCATCACGACGCGGCGGAGCAGGGGCCGCGCTCGCTCGGGCAGCCGGCACCGTGCCGGCTGTTCGTGGGCGAGACCGCGATCAGCGAGGCCGATATCGCCCGCGAGATGCAGCACCATCGGGCGATGCGCCCGGAACAGTCACGTGCCGAGGCGGCACGTGCCCTGGTGGTGCGCGAGCTGCTGCGGCTGGAAGCGCAGCGGCTGGGCCTGCAGGCACCGGAGGGCAACCGGGTCAGCGACGAGGAAGTGCTGATCCAGCAGCTGCTGGAAGACGCGATCGAAGACCGCGTGCCGACCGACGAAGACTGCCGTCGCTACTTCGAGCAGAACCCGGAGCGCTTCCGCTCGCCTGACCGCGTGCGCCTGCGCCATATCCTGCTGGCTGCGCCGGCCGACGACGTGGCCGGGCGCTTCGCCGCACGCACCGAAGGCGAGCGGCTGGTCGGACTGCTGAAGGAATCACCGCACCTGTTCGCCGATTTCGCCCTGCGCCATTCGCGCTGCCCGTCCAGCAGCGAGGGCGGCGACCTGGGCTGGTTGCAGCGTGGGCAGACCACGCCGGAGTTCGACCGCCAGGTGTTCCGCCTGCGCGAGGGCCTGGCCGGTTTCCCGGTGGAATCGCGCTGGGGCTACCACGTGGTCTGCGTCGATGCCCGCGAGGAAGGGCAGCCACAGCCGTTCGCGGCGGTGCTGCCGCAGCTGCGTGAGTACCTGGAGCTGCAGGTACGCCAGCGCGAGGTGCAGGCCTACCTGCTGCAGCTGCGGGAACGCTACCCCGTGCGCGGGCTGGACGAGATCGAAGCCGAAGCGGATATCGGCTGACCCCCATTGAACGAGGAGACCCCATGAACCAGGCCCTTGCCCCCGCCAGTGCCGGGCAGCAGCAGCGTGCGCTGTGGCTGAGCACGTTCGCCTTCACCGTGTGCTTCGCGGTGTGGATGATCTTTTCGATCATCGGCATCCAGATCAGTCAACAGCTCGGTTTGAATGACACCCAGTTCGGCCTGTTGATCGCCACGCCGGTGCTGACCGGCTCGGTCAGCCGCGTCTTCCTCGGCATCTGGTCCGACCAGTTCGGTGGCCGCAAGGTGATGGTGCTGGTGATGCTGTGTGGCGCCGTGGCCACCTGGATGCTGACCTACGCGCAGACCTACACCCAGTTCCTGATCGCCGCGCTGTGCGTGGGCATCGCCGGCGGCAACTTCTCGGTGGGCGTGGCCTACGTGTCGAAGTGGTTCCCGGCCAGCAAGCAGGGCACTGCGCTGGGCATCTTCGGTGCCGGCAACATCGGCTCGGCGGTGACCAAGCTGTTGGCGCCGCTGGTGATGGTGGCCGCGGGCTGGACCATGGTTGCCAAGGTCTGGGCGGTCGCGCTGGCGGTCACGGCGGTGCTGTTCTTCCTCTTCAGCAAGGAAGACCCCTCGCTGGAGCAGCGTCGCCGCGAGGGCGTGAAGCCGGTGCCGTTCGCCGAGCAGATGGCGCCGCTGAAGAACCTGCAGGTGTGGCGGTTCTCGCTGTACTACTTCTTCGTGTTCGGCGGTTTCGTGGCGTTGGCGCTGTGGCTGCCGCACTACCTGGTGGGTGCCTACGGCATGGACGTGGGCCACGCCGGCATGCTGGCGGCGTGCTACTCGATCCCGGCCAGTCTGTTCCGCGTGGTCGGGGGCTGGATGTCGGACCGGATGGGGGCGCGCCGGGTGATGTACTGGACCTTCGGCGTGTCGGCCATCTGCACCTTCCTGCTGGCCTACCCGGATACCGAGTACGTGGTGAAGGGCATCCATGGCCCGATCCACTTCCATCTGGCCATCGGTGTGGTGATGTTCACCGTGCTGGTGTTCGTGCTGGGCTTCTTCATGTCGCTGGGCAAGGCGGCGGTCTACAAGCACATTCCGGTGTACTACCCGCAGCACGTGGGTGCGGTGGGCGGTGTGGTCGGCATGATCGGCGGCCTGGGTGGTTTCATCCTGCCGATCGTGTTCGGGGCATTGAACGATGCCGTGGGCATCTGGAGCAGCTGTTTCATGCTGCTGTTCGTGCTGGTGGCGGCTGCACTGGCGTGGATGCATTTTGCGATCCGTCGCATGGAGCGCCGTCACTTCCCGCAGATCGACCGCGAGACCGACCTGCCCGAAGCCATCAATGCGGCCGCGGCCGAGCGGGCGCGCGGCAGGTGAACGGGGTTGCTGGCCAGCGGCCGGCACTACCGGGACGGTGTGCGGCGGGTGGAGGGGGTTGCCGGCCAGCGGCCGGCACTACCGGGACGGTGCGCGGTGGGTGGAGGGGGTGCCGGCCAGCGGCCGGCACTACCGGGTAGCGGGCGAAAGGGTAGTGCCGGCCGCTGGCCGGCATGAACCTACCGATGCGCCACGCTTGATTTCAATCAGGGCCACGCGAAGAGGAACGCCCGAAGATGTGTGCCATGAGCTTCCACGTCGATGAGAGTGAGGACACTGCGCTGCAGGCGGCATTGCTGCGGCAGCCCCGGCACGTGCTGTTTCCGCCGGCTGACCAGTTCAGCACCGGCTTTGGCGAAAGCGGCTGGCGCGCCGCCGTGCGCGCCAGCAACGAGCACCTGATTCCGCGTGGGTTGACGCTCGGCTTTCAGGCCGGTCGGGGTGGTCGCGATGTGCCGCCGCAGGCGTATCTGGACACCTTGCTGCTGGCCCTGCAACTGCAGGCCGATGCCCTGGCCGAGGACCGCGAAGTGGTGGCGATGGTGTTGCAGCTGGGCTTGGCCGAGACGTTGCCGCCGCCGCAGCTGGGCCAGCTGCTGGACGCCGTGCCGCAGCACCTGCGCACCGTGGCGCGCCCGCAGGTGGAAGTGCGGCTGGACGCCGGCAGTGCGCTGTCACCGGCGCAGCTGCGTGCGGTCGGCTGTACCCGCCTGAACGTGATCGACCGTGCCGATGCGCCGGGGCCGACCCTGCTGGCACAGGCGCGACAGGTCGGCTTCACCGCGCGCTACTACCAACTGCGCGTGCCCGCCAGTGAGGACATCGGCTTCATCGAGCGTCTGCATGAGGTGCTGGCCGAAGCGCCCGAGCGCATCCTGTTGCCAGCGCCGTGCGCATTGCCACGGGATCCCTCGGCGGCCCACTGGCTGCAGGCCTGGCGGCTGCTGCGCGCGGCCGGCTACGAACCGATCGGTGGTGACCACTACCAGCGCGGCGACCTGCCCAACCCGCATGGGCCGGGTGACGGCCAGCGCCATTGCGACCTCGCCGGTGTGCCACGGCGTGACCGCAGTGATTTCATCGGGCTTGGCCTGTCCGCCTGCAGCCAGATCGGCGAAGTGTTCTACCGGCTGGAGGACGAGCTGGGCGAATGGCGGGCGCGATTGCAGTCCGGTCACATGGGCGTGGCCGCGGGCCTGATCCTGTCCGAGGACGAGCGGATGGCGGCCGAGGTGGCACAGAGCATCGCCTGCGATCATGCGCTCGATGCGGCCGCCTTCGAGTGGCGCAATGATGAACCGTTCGAGGAATGCTTCGCCGCACAGCTGCCGGCGCTGTCGCCGCTGCTGGCGCGCGGCTGGGCGCAGTGGGATGCACGCGTGCTGCGGCTGGCCGAAGAAGGGCGGTTGCTGTGGCGTATGATGGCCGCATGCTTCCGGCCGGCGGCCGCCATCGCTTGAGTCCTGCCCTGATGTCTTCAACTCCGCCTTCCCAGGGTCGCCTCGGCCGGGCCACGCCGAACCCCGCCGCCGCCGATGATGGCGACGCGCTGCACTTCTGCAGTACCTGTGCATTTTCCGATGCCTGCATGTCGCAGGGTTACGACAAGACCGCGCTGGGTGACCTGCATGTGCTGGTCGACCACGTCGGTCCGTTCCATGCCGGCGACTACATCTTCCGCGCCGGTGAGTCGTTCGATTCGATCGCTGCGGTGCGCGCTGGCATGGTCAAGACCTTCGTTGATGACAGCCAGGGCAACGAGCAGGTGCTGGGCTTCAGCCTGCCCGGCGAAGTGATCGGCCTGAATGCGATCCACGGTTCGCGCTTCCCCTGCAACGCGGTGGCGCTGGACACCGTGCACCTGTGCCGCATCTCGTTCCCCAAGTTGAGCCTGCTGGCCACGCGCATGCCGGGGCTGCAGGCCAAGCTGTTCAGCCTGCTCAGTGCGGAGATCGGCAAGGTCGCCACGCTGGCTGCCAACCACCGTACCGAAGAGCGCATGGCGGCGTTCCTGCTGGACATGTCCGAGCGCTACGCACGCCGCGGCTTTTCCGCCACGCGCTTCAACCTGACGATGGCACGCACCGAGATCGCCAATTACCTGCGGATGGCGCCGGAAACCGCCAGCCGCGTGCTGCGCCGCCTGAGCGATGATGGGATCATCGCGGTGAAGCAGCGCGAGATCCTGCTGCTGCAGCCCGAGCGCCTGGCGGCGCTGGCGGTGGCCGACGAATCCGATCCGAACTGAACCTGGCCGGGAGCCGACGATGAAGCGCGCTGGACTGTTGTTGCTGGGACTGCTGGCCACGCTGCCGGCCTGGGCGGCCGAGCTGACGGTGTCGGCGGCATCGAGCCTGACCGAGAGCTTCCGCGAACTGGGCGCCGCCTATGAGAAGGCGCACCCGGGAACCAAGGTCGATTTCAACTTCGCCGCGTCCGGCGTGCTGCTGCAGCAGATCAGCCGTGGTGCACCGGTGGATGTGTTCGCGTCGGCCGATGAAGCCACGATGGACCAGGCCCAGCAGCAGGACCTGCTGGCGGCCGGTACCCGCGAGGTGTTCGCGGTGAATGCGCTGTGGGTGGTGGTGCCGCCGCAGGCCAAGGCTGCGCCGCGTACCTTGAAGGACCTGGCCGGTGCCGGCGTGCAACGCATCGCACTGGGCAACCCGGACAGCGTGCCGGTCGGCCGCTATGCCAAGGGCGCGCTGGAAGCAGCAGGCCTGTGGCCGTCGGTGCAGGGCAAGACCATCACCACGCAGAACGTGCGCCAGTCGCTGGATTACGTGGCGCGCGGTGAAGTGGATGCCGGCTTCGTCTATGCCACCGATGCGCAGGCGATGCCCGAACGGGTGCGCCGTGCCTTCGCGGTGCCGGTGGCGGGGCGCATCGCCTATCCGCTGGCGGTGACCAAGGCCAGTGCGCAGCAGGCCGAAGCCAAGCGCTTCACCGCCTTCGTGCGTTCGGCACAGGGCCAGGCGATCCTGGCCAGGCACGGGTTCGGCAAGCCCTGAGGCATGGATCTCGACTGGAGCGCGCTGGGGTTGTCGCTGAAGGTGGCCGGTTGGGCCACCGCGATCAATCTGGTGCTGGGCGTGGCACTGGGTGCGCTGCTGGCGCGTCGGCGATTTCCTGGCCGTGAGCTGCTGGATTCACTGCTGACCCTGCCAATGGTGTTGCCGCCGACGGTGCTGGGCTATTACCTGCTGGTGCTGATCGGCCGTAACGGACCGATCGGTGCGTGGTTGCAGTCGTGGTTCGGCATCAACCTGGTGTTTACCTGGCAGGCGGCGGTGATCGCTGCGGCGGTGGCCTCACTGCCGCTGGTGTTCAAGCCGGCACGCGCGGCGTTCGAGGAAGTGGACGGACAGCTGGAGCAGGCCGCACGCACGCTCGGTGTGTCCGAAGCGGCGGTGTTCTTCCGCATCACGTTGCCACTGGCCTGGCGCGGCATCCTCGCCGGCCTGTTGCTGGCGTTTGCACGTGCGATGGGCGAGTTCGGCGCCACTTTGATGGTGGCTGGCAGCATTCCGGGCCGCACGCAGACGCTGTCGATCGCCATCTACGAGGCGGTGCAGGCCGGCCAGGACGGCAAGGCCAATGCGCTGGTGATCCTGACCTCGGTGGTGTGCATCGTGATCCTGCTGCTGGCCGCACGGTTGGTGGGCGGGCGTCGCCGGGAGCTGCGTGATGTGGCTTGACCTGCAGGTCCAGCGCCGACTGCAGGCGGCCAGCCAGGATTTCATGCTGGACGTAGCTTTGCAGTGCACGCAGCGGCAGGTAGTGCTGTTCGGCCCCTCGGGCGCCGGCAAGAGCCTGACCCTGAAGGCGGTGGCCGGGCTGCTGCGGCCGGGCCAGGGCCACGTGCGCCTGCAGGGGCAGACCTTGTTTGACGCGGCGACCGGCGTGGACCTGCCGCCGCAGCGCCGCCGGCTGGGCTACGTGTTCCAGGATTACGCACTGTTCCCGCACCTGAGCGTGCGCCAGAACGTGGCGTTCGGTCTGCAGAAGGGGTGGTTGAATCCGCGCGCCGGGCAGCGCTTCGAAGCGGTGGAGCAGTGGTTGCACGCATTCCGCATCGACACGGTGGGCGATCTGCTGCCCTCACAGGTATCCGGGGGACAGCGCCAGCGTACCGCCCTGGCGCGCGCCCTGGTGACACAGCCGCAGGCGCTGCTGCTGGATGAGCCGTTCTCCGCGCTGGACCATGACCTGCGCCAGCACCTGCGCCAGGAGCTTGAGACCGTGCTGGACAAGACTGGTATTCCGTTGCTGTTGATCAGCCACGACCCGCAGGATGTGGCCATGTTCGGCCATCAGGTGGCACGCGTGGTAGATGGCCGCATCGTCGGTGGTTGATCCGTGATGGGCGCACGGGCGATGGTTGGTTGCATCTGATGGTAGTGCCGGCCAGCGGCCGGCTCTACCGGTTCAGGGGTTCCGTGACGTACAGGCGATGGTTGGTTACGTCTGATGGTAGTGCCGGCCGCTGGCCGGCAACCACGGATTCCGGAGCAGCCGGCCAGCGGCCGGCTCTACCGGTTCAGGGGTTCCGCGACGCTCAGGCGATGAATGGTTGCATCTGATGGTAGTGCCGGCCGCTGGCCGGCAACCATGGAATCCGGAGCAGCCGGCCAGCGGCCGGCTCTACCGGTTCAACCGTTCGTCGCCCACTGGATGAACGCCCAGCGCCGGGTCGGTGCCATGCCGAAACGATGCTGCGGCGAGCGGGCATGCCATGCACGTACGCGCGCTTCCTCATCCGCATCCAATGCACCGAACAGCTCTACTGCCTGGCGCACCAGGCCATCGGCATCCTGTGCGACATCACGTACCGATTCGGGCAGGTAATCCACCTGCGGCTCGCGCCCCATGTCCAGCAGCATGTTGATCGGGTAGCGATGGTCGGGCATCGGCACCCAGTCACGGCCAAGCAGCCCGGCCAGCTCCGGTACGCCGGCACGAGGGCCGGTGGCGAAGGTAATGCAAGCGCGCTGGCGGGCGTGCGCATCCAGCCTGCGCAGCGCGGCCTCCAGATCCGGCACCATCAACGAGCGCGAGGCAATGGCCAGATCGCAACGTGGCACGTCGTCCCAGTCGTCGGTCCACGACAGCGCCCACGGTGTGATGTTGCCGATGCCGTCGCGGGTGATCGCGGCGCGCAGTCCTTCGAGCATACCGGTGCTGTAGTCGAGCGCGTGCACATGGCCCACCTGTGCGGCAATTGGCAGGCTCAGCAGGCCGGGGCCACAGCCGACATCCAGCACCGTGGCCACGCCACTGAGATCAAGCCGGTCGAGGAATGCCTCGCTGAAGTCATCGTGGCGCCGCTTCCAGCTGGACTGCGCGGCACGCGTATCCCAGGCACTGGCCGGCTTGGCTTGGAAACCACAGGCCTGCAGGTGTTGGCGGTAGCGTGCGCTGTGGTCGATCGGGGTCGGTAGCGGGGTACTCATGTGGAAATTCCGGAAGCGGGCAGGGCGGCGGCGACGCGTATGGCATCGACGTCATACAGGGTGGCGAGGCGCTCGGGCGTTGCGACCTCGCGGGCAGAACCGAGCACCTGCAGGCTACCGGCGGACATCAACGCGATGCGATCAGCCACCTGCAGCGCGTGCTGCGGTTGATGGGTGGACAGCAGCACGCCGATGCCACGCTCGGCCAGGCGGCGCACGGTATCGAGGATGCGCAGCTGGTTGCCGAAGTCGAGGCTGGCGGTGGGTTCGTCCATCACCAGCAATTGCGCCTGCTGGGCCAGTGCGCGCGCGATCAGCACCAGCTGGCGCTCACCACCGCTGAGCGTAGTGACGGTGCGTTCGGCCAAGGCCTGCAGGCCCAGTTCGCGCAGGCAGTCATCGGCGATGGCCTCGTCGGCGCGGCCAGGTGCGGACAGCAGGCCCAGGTGCGCGGCGCGGCCCATGGCCACCACCTCGCGCACGCGCCAGGCAAAGGGCAGCGGCGCGGCCTGCGGCACGTACGCCATGCGGCGGGCGCGGGCGGCGCGATCATGCGCGCGCAGCGGCGTGCCCTGCAGGTCGACTTCGCCGCGAACCGCAGGCAGCAGGCCGAGCAGGGTGCGGAACAGGGTGGTCTTGCCACAGCCGTTCGGGCCAAGCAGGCACAGCACCTCGCCGGGCTGCACCGACAGTGCAAACGGCACGCCCAGTGCCACGCCGGCATGGCCGATGACCAGGCCACGTGCTTCCAGAAGCGGGGCCGCAGCATTCATGGGCGACGCTCGCTGCGTGCCAGCACCAGCAGGAAACACGGCACGCCGACGAAGGCGGTGAGGATGCCGAGTGGCAGTTCGATCGGCGCCAGGGTGCGCGCCAGCGTATCGGCGGCAAGCAGGAAGCTGGCGCCGAGCAGCAGACTGGCCGGCAGCAGGCGACGGAAGTCGGCGCCGACCAGCAGCCGCGCGATGTGTGGAACCACCAGCCCGACCCAGCCGATGATGCCGGCCAGCGACACCGCTGCCGCCGTGCACAGCGTGGCGGCGGCGATCAGCGTCCAGCGCAGCGGGGTGACCGCCACGCCCAGCGCGCTGGCCTCCTCGTCACCCAGGCCGAGCAGGTTCACCCGCCAGCGCAGCAGCACCAGCGGCACCAGCCCGATCAGCAGCAGCGGCGCGGTGACCTTGAGGTCGTCGATGACCACCGCGTTCAAGCCACCCAGCAGCCAGAAGGTGATCGACGGCAGCTGCGTGTACGGATCGGCCAGCAGCTTCAGCAGCGAGATGCCGGCGCCGAGCAGCGCCGACACCGCAACGCCGGCCAACACCAGCACCAGGACCGGATCGTGCCGCCGCACCAGCGCTGCCACCAAGCAGACCAGGCCCACGGCCCCAAGCCCACCGGCGAAGGCGATGCCCTGCACCAGCAGCATCGGCAGGCCGAGGAACAGCCCCAGCGACGCACCGAGGCCCGCGCCGGCCGAGACGCCGAGGATGTCCGGCGATACCAGCGGATTGCGGAACATGGCCTGGTAGGCGGCACCGGCTGCCGACAGTACCGCGCCGATCAGCATGGCCGCGAGCACGCGTGGCAGGCGGATGTGCCAGAGCGCGGCCTGCACTGCGGGCGCGCTGGGTTCGCCGATGCCGAACAGCTGCCAGCCGATGGCCTGCAACAGCGCCGCCGGGCGCACCGGAAACTGGCCGACCGAGAACGCCAGCAACAGCATTGCCAGCAACAGGCTCCAGCCACCGGCATGCCAGGTCCAACGTGGAAGCGTTCGCATGTTCAGGCGTTCGCATCCAGGCTGCGTGCAAGCGCGGCGGGCAGTGGCTGGCCCCACAGCAGCTGATGCAGCGTGCCGATGCGGCCGCGCAGTGCGGCGGGTGCCAGCGCGGGGACTGCGCCCGGATGCAGCCTGGACAGCAGCCAGGGCAGGCCGGGCAGGCGGTTGACACCGGGCGGACCATCCAGCCATCCGAATGGCAGTACCGGCGCGCAGTGCAGGCGACGCTCGCGCACGGCACGCAGGGCGCGCCAGCGCGGGTCCTCTGTTGCACGAGCAGCGAACCCGGCATCCTGGGTCAGGATCACGTCCGGATCCCAGGCCAGCAGTTGTTCGAACGACACCCGGGCAAGGCCCCCGGCGCCGGCACTGGCAGCCACGTTGCGGCCGCCACAGAACTCGATGACTTCGGTGTTGATCGAGCCGGACAGACCGCTTTCCAGGCCATCGCTGCCACGCCCGTAGTACACGGTGGGCCGCGTCGCAGCGGGACGCGTCGCCAGCACCTCGTGCACCAGTGCCAACTGCGCCTCCGCTGCCTGCGCCAGTGCTTCGCCACGTGCAGCAACGCCCAGCAGCCGGCCGACGTGGCGCAGCTGCGCCGGATGATCGGGCAGGCGGCCGGCAATCAGCTCGAACGGAATCGCGGTCTGCTTCCAGACCCGCTCGGCCGAGTCGCGGTAACTGGCATCGAAGTCACCGGCATCCAGTACCAGGTCCGGCTGCATCGCAAGCAGGCGTTCAAGGCTGACCGTGCTGCCGCGCCCGGCCAGGCGACCGACCACCGGCAGCGTGCGCAGCGACGCCGGCAGCTGCGCCAGGGCTTCGGGCGATACCTTCATCGGCCAACCGAGCAGACGTTCGGGTGCCACGGCGGCGAGCAGTACCGCAGCCGGCGGACCGGCCGCGAACACGCGCTTGGGCGTGGCCTTGGGCGCACCCAGCCGCAGCACGCGCTGCACCGGCATCGCCAGCAGCTTGGCATTGGCGACCAGCAGCGGTGCCAGCGCGAATGCCTGCAGCAGGGCGCGCCGCCTCATGCGGCGGCCTCCGGCGCGGTGCGGCAGGCATCCCACCAGGCCTGCAACGCCGCGTCATCGGCGGGCAGCTCGACGGCCATGCCGCCGGTGAACTGGTGCCACGCGTCGAGGTAGGGCAGCTTCACCGCAGTCAACAACGGGATGCCGGCCAGCATCAGCGCCAGCAGCTCATCGGCCATGCCGCCGCCTTCCGATTCCAGCGTGCCGAAACGGTTGGCGATGACCAGCGCGGCGTGGTCCTGCAACGCGCGGCGCAGCACCACGCTGGCATCGGCGATGCCGCCCGGGTCCAGGTTGCAGCCACAGGAGGCCGGGCCCAGCGCCTGGCTGATCGGGAAGCGTGAGCCGGGATCGGTCACGTCCATCAGTGCCATGCGCTTGTTGCCGTTGGCGATGGGTTCGTGCGGCAGGTGCACCAGCCCGCGCACGCGGTGGCCGGCGGCCAGCTGGCGTGCGGCGAACGCGGCCAGAAGGGCATCGGGCTCGCCGCTGTGGTCATGCACGATCGCGGCAATGCGCGGGGCCTGTATGGCGGTCATGCTCAGAACCTCCAGTTGGCATTGGCGAACCAGGTGCGGCCCGGCATCGGGTAGCCGTCGGCCAGTTCGTACCATTTGTCACCGATGTTGCGCACGCCGAGGTCGAAATCCCAGGCGTCGCGCGGGCTCCAGCTGGCCTTCAGGCCGGTGATGCCATAGCCGGGCAGCTCGCGCACCGGACGTGTGGCATCGGCGTAGCTGACCTTGCGGCCCTGTTCGGCTTCCAGCGTGGCCTGCAGCTTCAGCTGTGGCAGAAGCTGCCAGCCCACCGCCATGAACAGCCGTTGGCGCGGACTGTCGAGCAGGGCCACGCGGCGGTCTTCCAGGTTGGTGCGGCGCAGCCAGGTGTAGCTGGTCTGCAGGTCCCAGTCGTCGCCGATGCGCTGGCGCAGGCCCAGTTCCACGCCCTGGTGGCGGGCCTTGCCGATGTTCTGCGCCTGGTTGCAGGTGCTGCCACCACATTCGCGCGAGGCCACCACGGCGTTCTGGATCAGGTCATCGATGCGGCTCTGGAAGAGGGCGGCCTGCAGTTGGCCACCGTCCCACCAGCGGCCACGCAGGCCGATTTCGAAATGCGTGGCATGTTCGGCCTTCAGGTCCGGATTGGGCAGCGCCGCACCCATGCGCGCCGAGTAGCGGTCCTTGATGGTCGGGAAACGCGTGCGCCGCGCGGCGCTTGCGTACCACTGCTGGTCCGGCGCCAGCTGCTGCACGTACTCCAGCACGGCGTTGGTGGCATCGGTGCTGCCGGTCGGCCAGAAGTACACGCGCTTGGCGTCGCGGCGGTCATGGCCGATACCCACGCACAGGTGCGAGGTGTCGGTCAGCGCGATGCGGTCCTCGATCGCCACCGAAGTGGTGACATCACGGAAGTCCTTGGTCGGCGAGTGCGGGTTGCGCTCGCTGTGCTGGTCTTCCTTGTAGTGGATCGCGAACTGCAGTTCCTGGCGCGGCAGCGCCGTCGTGGCCAAGGTCACCGAGCCGCCCACGGTGCGGTCATCGTAGATGCTGGGGAAGCTGCTGTTGTCCATCGCCACCTGGTAGCTACCGTCGGTGTAGGCGTCCAGGCCGTTGCCATAGGTATCGCGGTAGACGCGGGTGCGCAGCGTGGTGTGCTCACCCAGGCGGGTGTTGCCGATGAAGTACAGGCTGTCCTTGTCCCACCACGGCCAGCGCCAGTAGCGGATGCCGCTGCGCGCGGTGCCGGTGTAGACCGGGTTGTCCTTCTCGCCGTCCTGGCGCGCGTAGCCGATTGCGTACTCGTCGCCCTCGCGCGGGGTGTAGCCCAGCTTGAACGACAGGCGACGGTCGTCGCGCGAGGCGTTGCGCCGGTCCTTGCCGGTGTCGGTGGGTACGCGCTTGTAGTCGACGAAGCCATCCGGCAGCGGAAACTCATCGGCCTTCAGGATCGACGCACCGAGCTGGAAGTACCAGTCGCCACGACGCCCGCCGAGGTTGACCGCCGCCTTGCGCTCGCCGCCATCGGCGATGCCCAGCCGCACGTCGCCCTCCAGCGGGCGCTCGGGGCGGCGGCTGACCAGGTTGATCGCACCGCCGAGGATGTTCGGTCCGTACAACAGCGAGGCACCGCCGCTGGCGACCTGGATCTCGGCCAGGTCGAAGGTGGTGAAGCGGCCGAAGTCCACGTAGCCGTCATAGGGCACGTACAGCGGGATGCCGTCGAGGAACACCGGCACCTGGCGCGCATCGAAGCCGCGCAGGTAGACCATGTCCTCGTTGCGCGAGTTGCGCGCCAGGCTCACGCCCGGCAATACGCTGACCGCATCACCGACCGTGTTGCGGTCGAGCTGCTGGATGCGTTCGGCGTCGAGGCTGCGTTCGGCCACGGTGGGCGACGTGCCGCGCTCGGCATGCACGTCGATCGTGCCCAGGGTGAACACCGGCGGCGAGGCCGTGTCGGCCGCGGTGGCGGCAAGCGGGAGCAGCAGGGCGGACAGGGGTAGAACGAAACGACAGGTACGCATCCTCGCGAGTCCTCGGGTTCGTTATATCCAAGATGATATAACGGTTGGCAGGGGTCAACTTGATGACCGACCCGGGGATTCTCGGCGCTGGCCGGCACGGCCACCTTGATCGATATCAAGCACGGTGCAGGGCGGTCACGCCGTACACTGGCCGCTCGCGCGAACGCAGGGATCGAAGCACGATGAGTGAGGCCGAGCCGCCGTTGGAGCTGCAGGGCAACCTGTGGCTGAGCATTGCCGGGCAGAGCGTGGGTGGCCGCGGACGCTTCGCGCTGCTGGGCCTGATCGATGCGTGTGGCTCGATCAGCCAGGCCGCCAAGCGCATGGGCATGACCTACAAGAACGCCTGGGACGCGGTGGACGCGATGAACACCGCGGCCGGCGAACCGCTGGTCGCGCGCAGCGTGGGCGGCCGTGGTGGTGGCGGTGCGCGACTGACCGAGCGCGGCCACCAGCTGATCGCGCGGTTCGAGGAGGTCGAGCGCGCGCACCGTACGTTCCTGCAGTCGCTGCAGGCCACCCCCGGGCTGGACGAGGATCTGGCCCTGATCCGGAGAATCGGCATGATCACCAGTGCACGCAACCAGTTCCACGGCCGGGTCAGCGCGCTGGCCACCGGCGCGGTGAATGATGAAGTGCAGATCGAAGTGGCACCGGGCCTGGCGCTGGTGGCCACCATCACCCATGGCAGCGTGGAATCGCTGGGGCTGGCGGTGGGCGTGCCGGCCTATGCGCTGGTGAAAGCCTCGTCGGTGATCGTGGCGCAGGGCGAGGGCGCGCGCTACTCGGCGCGCAATCAGTTCACCGGCACGGTGGAGCGGATCACCGAGGGCGCGGTGAATGACGAGGTGGTGGTGGACATCGGCCATGGCTGCAGCGTGGTGGCGGTGATCACCCGTGCCAGTACCGCAGCGCTGGAACTGCGCGAAGGCAGCACGGCAACAGTACTGTTCAAGGCGTCGAGCGTGATCGTGGGCGTGCCGATGTAGAGCGGTCTGGTAGTGCCGGCCGCTGGCCGGCAGCTTCATGGTGCGAAGCGCAGCCGGCCAGCGGCCGGCTCTACCGATCAAGGGTTCGTGTGGTCCAGTGGTGATGGATCAATACAACTCGCAGTGCGTGCGGCCTTCACCTCGTAGCGTGTCCCAGTGCCCCTGGCCACCGACGGTGATCACCCGCGCCAGTACCGCAGCGCTGTTCAAGGCGTCGAGCGTGATCGTGGGCGTGCCGATGTAGAGCGGTCTGGTAGTGCCGGCCGCTGGCCGGCAGCTTCATGGTGCGAAGCGCAGCCGGCCAGCGGCCGGCTCTACCAGTCGAGCGTTCGTGCAATCCAGTGGAATGGATCAATACAACTCGCAATGGGTGCGGCCTTCGCCCCGCAGCGCGTCCCAGCGCCCTTCGCCACCGATGGCATCGATGGCCTCGCGCACCGCGCCTTCCAGGTGGCTCTTGTTGCCGCACAGGTACAGATGCCCACCGCGGGCCAATACATCGCGCACGTCATCGCCGCGCTGCTGCAGCACATGCTGCACATAGACCTTTTCGGCCCCATCGCGCGAGAATGCGGTATGCAGGCCGGCCAGCACGCCTCGCGTGTGCCAGTCCTGCAGCTGTTCGCGGTACAGGTAATCGTGCTTGCTGTGCTTCTCGCCGAACACCAGGTGCACTTCGCGCGCGCACGCGCTGGCCTGCAGCTCCTGCATCAGCCCCATCAACGGTGCAATGCCGGTGCCGGTGCCGACCAGCAACAGGGGGGCTTCGCCGGTATCGGGCAGATGGAAGCCGGGGTTGGAGCGGCAGTACACACGGGCATGGTCGCCACCGTGCAGCAGGCTGCCGGTGGCTGTGCCAACGCGCTCGCGGCCGCGCAGGGTGTAGCGTACTTCGCGCACGCACAGGCTCAGCTGGTCGTTGCAGGGGTGCGAGGCGATGGAATAGGCGCGCGGCAGGCGCGGTGACAGCAGCTCGCGCAGGCGGGCCAGCGGCACGCTGTCCGGGGTGGCGTGGTCCTGCAGCACGTCCAGCAGGTCCAGCCCGTGCAGGTAGGCTTCCAGCTCGCGCTTCTGGCTGACCTTCAACAGGCCCTTCAGCAGCTCGCTGCCGCCGAGCCTGGCCAGTTCGCGCAGCACGCCCTTGCTCAGCAGGCGCAGCTCGCGGTCATGCAGGGCGGCCACGGCGGCGGTGTCGCCATACCAGGTGGCCAATGCCTGCAGCAGGGCAGGGTCGTTCTCGGGTACTACGTGCAGGGTGTCACCCGCGCGGTACGCCATGCCACTGCCGGCAATGTCCAGCTGCAGGTGCCAGGCGGCCGGGTCGCTGCTGTTCAAGCGGCGGCGTTCCAGAATGGGGGCGGCAAAGGCGTTGTCTTCGCCATAGGCGGTGACCTGCAGGTGCAGGTCCTGGCCCGCGTTCACGTCGCCGTCCAGCACCTGGCCCAGCACTGGCTGCCATTGCTGGAAGAACTGCTCGTAGCCCAGGTCGGCATCCACGCGGTGCAGCAGCGGCTGCGCCTGGCGCTCGCTCAGCACGGCATCCAGCGCCTTGGTGAAGCCACAGAAGCTGGGGTAGCCGGTGTCACCGAGGCCGAATACTGCATAGCGCAGGCCGCTCAGCGTCGGGGTCTGGCGCAGCGTTTCGAAGAACTGCTCGCCGTTGGCTGGCGGTTCGCCGTCACCGAAGGAACTGGAGATCGCCAGCAGTACATCGCCGTGGCCGAGACTGGCCACGTCGATATCGTTGAACGGGAGCACCTGCGGCGCGTGCGGCTGCAGGTCCGCGCCCAGGCGCTGGGCCAGGGCGCGGGCATTGCCCGACTCGGACGCGAAACCCACCAGCAGGCGGCTGAAGGGCGTACTGGTCGGGAGGGCGTTCACGCGGCCTCGTAGAAGTCGTCGAACTTTTCCTTGCTGAACTCGACCAGGTCGTAGTTCTGCATCAGGTCGTTCACCACGCGGCGGATGCTGATGTACGAGGTGATGTTGCCCTCGGCATCGAACAGCGGCTGCACGGTGGTGTCCACCACGTAGAGCACGCCGCCCTTGCCGAGGTTGGGCACGATGCCGGTCCAGGTCTTGCCGGCCTTGATGGTGTCCCACATGTCCTTGTAGACGGCCTTGGGCACGTCCGGATGACGCACGATGCTGTGCGGCTGGCCGATCAGCTCCTCGCGGGCGAAGCCGGTGAGCGTGCAGAACAGGTCGTTGGCGTAGGTGATGTTGCCCTGCAGGTCGGTGGTGGAGATCACCATGACGTTCTGCATGGCATTCAGCAGCTGGGCGTTGTCGGGGGTGTAGCTCATCGCAGGGTCCTTGTGGATGCCGGTAACGCCGGCGTGTTCGGGTCCTGCATAGAAATACGCCCGCACGGCGGCGGGCGGTTTGACATTGATCAAGTGGGTGGCGGGATCGGCTGCGACCGGGTGTCGCAGGGAGAATCTCTGCAGAGACGAGCCCATGCTCGGCTCACGCGGCAAGCGGGAATGCCAGCAGCCGAGCATGGGCTCGGCGCTACAGGAACGGCGAGCGCGTCAGCCCATCAGATAGCGCAGTACACCCGCCGAGACCACGCCGATCAGCACCGTCGGCAGCATCGACAGCCGCGTGGCGGCCAGCAGGGTGATCGCCAGCGCGGCGAGGTCGGCGGGCTTGTCGGCGACGAAGTCGGGCGCGATCACCGAGATCAGCACGCAGCCCGGCGCGGCTTCCATCACCGTTACCGCGCGCTTGCTCAGCGTGCGGTTGCGCAGCGCGAGGAAGCCGACGATGCGGGTCAGGTAGGTGGCGGCGGCCATCAGCACGATGGTCAGCACCGAGGTCCAGTGGATCAATCCGTTGAAGATCATGCCGCGTCCTCCGCCAGCAGCCAGGCCGCGGCCAGGCCCGCCAGTGCGCCGCTGGCCACGTACCACGCACCCGGCACCAGCAGGTAGGTGGCAGCGGCCACCACCAGGCTGACCAGCCACGGGCGCGCGGCCTTCATGCCCTGCCACATGCCGCGCAGCAGCACCAGGAACACGGCGGGGAAGGCCATGTCGAAACCGTAGGCGTGGATGTCGCCCAGCATCGGGCCAACGATCGCGCCCAGCGCGGTGCAGGCGACCCAGACCGTGTACAGGCCTGCCGACACGCCCAGGTAATAGGCCAGGCTGAAGCCGAGCGCACGGCGGCGCGCATCGGCCACGCCCATCGCCCAGCTCTCGTCGCACATGAAGAACAGCGCCGGCAGCACGCGGCGGCGCGGCAGGTGCTGCAGCAGCGGGGCCAGGCTGGCACCCATCAGCAGGTGGCGGCTGTTGACCAGCGCGGTGATCGCCACGATCAGCGCGATATGCGGTGGCGAGGTCCACAGTTCGACGGCAGCGAATTCCGAGCCGCCGGCGAAGTTGAGGCCGGTCATCAGCGGCACTTCCAGCGCGCTCAGGCCCTTCTGGGCGGCCTGGGCGCCGAGCACCAGGGCGAAGGGAATGAAGCCGATCATCACCGGTACGGCGGCGCGCAGGCCGCGCAGGAATTCGGCGCGCGGCGCGGTATCGCAGGTATCGGGCAGGGGGAGGGTGGTACGGGCGTCCATGGAACGGCACAACGAGGTGGGGGTGGCCCATGCTAGCGGTCCGATCGCGAAATCGGGTTGCGTTGATGCCATTCGATTCGGGAATATTGGTACTCCATGCGGCCGGGGTCGCCAAAGGTGAAATCCCATGCAGTATCAGCTCGACAACCTCGATCGCCGCATCCTCGATGCCCTGCAGCGTGACGGTCGCCTGCAGAACCTGGAGCTGGCCCGGCAGGTGGGCCTTTCGCCCTCGGCCTGCCTGCGGCGGGTGCGGCTGCTGGAGGAAGGCGGCTACATCGACCGCTACGTTGCCCTGCTGAACGAGGCCAAGGTGGGGCGTGGCTTCACGGTGTTCGTGCGGGTGTGGCTGCGCGGGCAGGACGAGGACACCACCAACCACTTCATCAACAGCATCAAGTCTTTCCCGGAAGTGCTTGAATGCCATCTGATGGCGGGCGACTGCGATTTCCTGCTGCGGGTGGCGGTGGCGGATCTTGATGCCTACCGGCAGTTCCAGATGCAGCACCTGAACCGGATTGCCGGGGTGCAGAACACCAAGACCGAGATTCCGATGCAGCGGATCAAGCAGACCACCCAGTTGCCGCTTTGAGGATGAGGGGGCCGGCCGGGTTGCACCCGGCACCCGCGGTAGTGCCGGCCGCTGGCCGGCAACGTCAGGAGCAACAGCCGAAGCAACAGCAACAGCAGGCCTGCTGAGGGATGGCGGGGTGGGTCCGATTGCGGGGGACGCTGCAAGCCCCCCTCCGGGGCCCGGCCCAGCCGCTGGCGGCTGTGCGTTCGGGCGCTTGCGAAGCAGTGCTTCGCAAGCAAAGCGCCCTCACCCATGTAAGCTCGGTCGCCGCTTGCTCGTGTGCGCAGTCCTGCGCACACGGCAAGACCGGGGTTGGGCGTCCTGCCCAACCCGCCGGGCGCATGCGCCCGACCCATGCGGCTCACGCCCCCGCAACCGGACCCACCCCGCCTTCGACAGATTTCCGCGATCTGTCGGAACGGCATGAGCTGCTCTTGGTGGGTGTCGACCTTGGTCGACACGTTTTGGCCGGCACGGGGTCGGATCCCGTTGCTGCGCAACGGGCTCTGACCCCCGTGCGTAGATAGCGTGGTCTGTTCGATTCGTTGATGCCTGATCCGTGACTGGCTCCAGGAAGGCTGGCCCGACGGTCGGCCGTGGGCGGCGGTCATCGCAATGACATGTGCCCCCGGTACGGTTTGAGCCCGCTTGCTGGTCGCGCGCGGGCCGGGGTTCCGGTCGTGGCGCGCGTCCACTGCAGCTGCTGTCGCTGCCGAGGGTCATGTGTTCTACGTCAGGGGGCTGAATGGACACCATGCGGTCAGAACTTGGAAGGTGGCCATCGCCGCATGGCTGCTGCTGTCCTTTGCCGCTGTGGCGCAGGACGGTGTTCATGCCTACGACATCCCTGCGCAACCGCTGGAGCAGGCGGTCGAGCGCTTCAGCGTCATCAGCGGGTGGTCGGTGATGTACCCGGGCGATCTTGCCGCGGGCCGTAGCAGCCATGCGCTGCGCGCCAGCCTCGCGCCGCTGCCTGCCTTGCAGATGCTGCTGCAGGATTCCGGTATCGAGGCCGAGGTGATCGGCGAGCAGCGCGTGGTGCTGCGCCGGGGCACGCCCGCGGCAGCCGAACCCGGTATTGGCGCCGAGCTCCCGGATGCCGAGCGTCGGCGCCGCTATGGCGGGCTGCAGCAGCGCCTGCGTGCGGCGTTCTGTGACGACCCCGAGATCGCGCCCGGCCGCTATGCCGCAACGCTGCGCTTCCACGTCGATGGGGAGGGCCAGGTGCAGCAGCCCGAGCTGCTGTCCGGCAGTGGCAGTGCCCGCCGCGATGCGCGCCTGCTTCAGGCGCTGCAGGGCCTGGTGCTGGCGCGCGATGCCGCTGCGCTGCCGCAGCCGGTGACCCTGCAGATCCGTCCTTCCGGCGCCGACCACGACTGTGGCCGGCGCGCGCCCCTTCCATGACTTCAAGGATTCGAACATGAGCAACGGTACGGCTGGGGCAGTTGACCTGATGGACCACCTTCTGGGGGCCTACGACGAGCTGAAGCGCCGGCTGGTGCGCAAGCTGGGCTCGGAGGAGCTGGCCGGCGATGCGCTGCAGGACACCTGGATGCGCCTGAGTGCGCGCCGTGACCGCCTGGATGCCGTGCAGAACCCCGCGGCCTACCTGTTGCGCATGGCGATGAACACGGTGATCGACCGCCAGCGTGCCGACCACCGCCTGCTGAGCCTGGAAGAGGTGGATGCGCTGATGGAGATGGCCGACCCGGCACCGGGCCCGGCGCAGGCGGCCGAACTGGATTTCGCGCTGGAAGACATGGTCGGCCTGCTGCAGCGCATGCCCGAGCGCCGACGCCGCATCCTGCTGGCGATCCGCGTCGATGGCCTGCAGCAGCGCGACGTCGCCGACCAGCTGGGCGTGTCGCTGCGGCTGGTGCAGCGTGAGTTGAAGGCGGCCCAGGATTACCTGGCCGAGCGCAGCGGGCAGGGGCGCCAGGTGCGGTTCTGAGCGGCGGCATCCGTCTACACTTTGACGCCGAGCAGAACCCCGCAGCGTGCGGGTCCGGCATGAGCCCCCATGGATCCTGACGATCGCCCGCAACGCCCGCTGGATGCCGTCGAGCGTCAGGCCCACGCGTGGGTGGTGCGGCTGACCTCGGGCGAGGCCACCGCCGCCGATGGGCGCAGGTTCCGTGAGTGGTGCGAGGCTGACCCGCGTCATCGCGAAGCATTCGGCCGTGCGCGCCGGCAATGGGAGCAGGTACGCCTGGCCGGCGAACAGCTGCCCGCCGCTGCGCGCCAGCCGGTCGCGCCGACGCCGGCCCAGCGCTGGAGCCGGCGCGCCTTCCTGGGCGCCGCGATTGCCGCACCGGCCAGTCTGGTGGTGGTGGCGGCGATCCGCCCGCCGCTGGGGCTGTGGCCCTCGGTGACGGCGATGGCGGCCGATTTCCACACCGGCACCGGTGAACGGCTGCAGATCGCGCCCTTGCCGCAGCTGAAGATCGAACTGGATACGCAGAGCAGCCTGCGCCGTCGTGCGGACACGCAGGGCGAAGGCTTCGAGCTGGTGCAGGGCCAGGCCGCGATCGAAACCCAGGCAGGCCTGCGCCTTGCCCTGTTCGCGGGGCCGGGCTGCGTGATTGCCGATGAAGGTGCGGTGCGCCTGGACGTCCGCAACACCCACGGCCAGGTACGGGTAACCTGCCTGCAGGGCAGCGCCCGCATCGAGCACCCGCAGGGCCGCCTGCAGCTGCAGGCGGGCCAGCAGACCCAGTACGACGAGCGCCTCAGTGGCGTGGTGGCCGAAGCCCTGGCCTCGGAAGTGAGCGCCTGGACCGAGGGCATGCTGGTGTTCCGCCGCGCTCCATTGCGCGAGGTGGTGGATGAAATCAACCGCTACCGCCGCGGCAAGGTGCTGCTGGGCGAATCGGCATTGGCGCGGGCCCCGGTCAGCGGCCGTTTCCGCATCGATGATCCGGACGCGGCGCTGGAGCAGCTGCGACTGACGATGTCGCTGGATCTGCGTCGCTTTCCGGGTGGCATTGCCGTCCTTGGTTAGGTGAAGACGCTGGCCGTGCGCGCCGCGCAGGGCTGTTGCAAGCAAGGAGACGCCAAGGATGCGCAACGAGACCATCGGTGTGCTGGATCTGCGCCGCAATCTGTCGGCGTTGCTGGAAACCACGCAGCGACGGCCCTTGATGGTGCATCGCTATGGATCGCCGTGGGTGTGCGTGGTATCCGATGCGCAATGGCAGCAACAGGCCGTTCTGCTGGAGTTCGATCCGCAGTCCCACCCGTTGGCGATGCTGTTGCGGCTGCAGCAGCAGGTGCTGCCCCTCGCTGAGGCCGGCACGCTGCCGCCTGCGGCGATGGCGCGCGTGCTGCTGCTGATGGGCATGCACGGCATCGACGATCTCGTGCAACTGCACGAACAGGTGCAGCACCATCGTCTTTGGCACTGGTTCGTGGCCGGCACCCAGGGCGTGATGGATGGCTGGCAGCTGCCGGCGCTGCGTGTTGCGATGGCGTCATGGTGCGATGACGTGGATATGTCCAATGCGCTGGCAACGTTCGCCGCACGCAGCGATGTGGCGATACTGGCGCGCCGTTGCGGGGGCGAAGCGCCGCGACTGGAGCGCGAAGCCTGCAGGCAGATGACGCTGCGATGACGTTGCTGATGAAGCGCCACACAGCGCACAGAGATGCATTCGCGTTGTCGTTTCAACTGCCTTGCTGACGTCTTCTCCAGAGTACGACGCACCACGCGTCGTGGAGCACGGGCGGCGCCGATGGCAGATAGTCGCAGGATCAGCATGCTGGAACTGGATCGCCACCTGAGCCAGTCGCTGGAGCAGGCTCGGCACACGCCTGTGAACGTGCAGCGCTATGGGCACTCGTGGGTCTGGGTGCTGTCCAGTGATGCCTGGGCCGATGCGGCGCGCTGGGCGGCACTGGACAGCAGCGCGCATCCGCTGGCCGCGCTGCGGCGCGCCCTCGATCTGCAGCTGCGGCCCTGGCCCGAAGCGGCCATGAACGCGCTGCCGCTTGACGCGGGCGATGTGCGGCAGCTGCAACGTGCGGCGTTGCTGGTGGTCGTGCGTGATCTCACCAGTGCGCAGCGCGTGTACGACGATCTGCGCTACCACCAGGCCTACCGGATGTTCATCGGCCTCGACCATGGCACCGCGTGGTCGCCGATGCAGTGCGTGCGCCTGCTGCAGGCCTGCGCGCACCCGTTGCTGCGCGGCTGCATCGACGATGCGCTGGCCAGCGTGCCGCAGCACTTGTTCGAGTCTGCATGTGTACCTGCGGCACGTGCTGCGCCTGCACAGGCACACGCGCAGCGAATAGCAGGCGGATGTTTATCGTACTGACACATGCACCGCTGACCATGGCACAGCGGTCTCTTCCAGGATGACGAGGGCGGAACAATGGCAAGGCAGGTGGGTGGTCGCAGGGCTCGGCAGCAGGGCTTCAGCCTGATCGAGATCATGGTGGTGGTGGTGATCATCGGCATTCTCGCGGCATTGATCGTGCCGCGGTTGATGGACCGTCCCGACCAGGCGCGCGTGGTGGCGGCGCGCCAGGACATCGCGGCGCTGATGCAGGCATTGAAGTTGTTCAAGCTGGACAACGGTCGCTATCCCAGCGCCGAACAGGGCCTGCAGGCGCTGGTGAAGCCGCCGCAGGGCGGCGGTGCGATGCCGGTGACACCGTATCTGGATCGCCTGCCGAATGACCCATGGGGCCATCCGTACCAGTACCAGATTCCCGGAACCCATGGCGACATCGATGTGTTCTCGCTGGGTGCGGACAGCAAGCCCGGTGGCGACGCCGGGAACGCGGACATCGGCTCCTGGCAGCTGTGAGGCGTGCAGATGACAGCCCGGACGCGTTCGGTCCCGTGCACCCGCCAGCGCGGCATGGCGGTGATCGTCGCCCTGCTGGTGGTGGCATTGGTGGCGGTGATTGCCACCGCACTGCTGACCCGGCAGTCGGCACAGCTGCGTGCGCTGCGTGGCGACCAGCTGCGTGCGCAGGTGCGCATGGCGGTCGATGCCACCCTGGAGCGTGCGGCGCAGCAGCTGCGTGACGATGTAAAGGAGCAGTTGACCACGGTGCGCAGCGGCCGTTGGGCGCGTCCACTGACGCTGCAGGCGCCGCTGCCGGTGCAGTTGCAGCTGGTCGATGCACAGTCCATGTTCAACCTGCGCAACCTGCTGGCCTATGGCAAGCCGGACCCGGAGGCACGGCGCGCGTTCATCGCGCTGTGTGCCGGGCAGGGGCTGGGGCAGGGTGCCTGTGCATCTGCTGCCGATCACATCCAGGCGCGGCTGCGTGATGGCGACCTGCAGGCGCAGGCGCCGTTGCCGCGTGAATCGCTGATCGAGCAGGCCCTGGCGGGCGCCGACCCAGTGGCGGTGCAGGCACTGGCTGGGCGCACCGTGGTGCTGCCGGCCCAGACCCTGGTCAATGCCAACACCAGTGACATCAGCGTGTTGCAGGCGGTCACTCCCGGCGTGGAGCCGGGGCGCCTGCAGGCGCTGCTCGGTGAGCGCGACGGTGGCCATTGGCTGCTCAACCGCGGCGATATCGCCAATCGACTGCAACTGAGCAACGCGCAGATGGCCGTGGTGCCGCTTGGCATTCATAGCGAGTGGTTCCTTGCCGTCGGCCAGGTACAGGCCGATGGCAATGTGGTCGACTTCCGGGCCCTGATCTGGCGCGAGTACCGCGATGACAGTGTGCGCGTGCAGCGTGTGTGGACGAGGATTGGAGCATGAGCGTGCAGCTGAGGGTGCGCCTGCCGGCGCTGGAACACCTGCGCGCCGACAGTACGGTCGAGTGGGCGCAGTTGCACAAGAGTGGGGTGCTGGCCCATGGCCGCGAGGGCTTGGCCGTGCTCGGGCAACGTCATCCGCAGGCCGAGGTGCTGGCCTGTCTCGATCCGCAGGACCTGATCCTGCTGGAACTGCAGCTGCCGCCACTGTCGGGCCGCAGGCTGCAGGCCGCACTGCAGGGCGAAGTAGAGGCGATGCTGCTGGATGACCTGCAGGAGGTCGCGTTGGCACACGGTGCGCAGGCGGCGGACGGCACGGTTCCGGTGGCCTGGCTCGGCCAGCAGGCGGTCCTGCAGGCGCAGCAGCTGCTGGCCTCGTGCGCACTGCAGCTTCAGGCGCTGTATCCGACGCCGCTGCTGCTGCCGTGGCAGAACGGCCAGGCAACGCTGCAGGCTGCCGGTGAGCATCTGCTGGTGCGCTGCGGGCGCGATCGTGGTTTTGTGCAGTGGTGCGGTGGGCGCGACACAGCGGCGGTGCTGCAGTCGCTCGCGACGCGTCTTCAGCAATCCGGGGTGCAGGCCGTGCAGTGGATCGACAGCGTGCCGTCGGCGTGGCCGGAGAACCTGCCGGCCACCGTGGTCGCGCATGAACAGCAGGCGTGTGGCCCTCTGCCGGGATGGTCATTGCCGCTGCCCGGTGCGGGTCGGCAAGCGCCACGACTGGCGATCGGCCTCGCGTTGGCGGCAGTGCTGCTGGCCGCACTCGGCCTGCAGCTGCAGGTCTCGCGCTGGCGGATCGAGGGCGAGGCGCTGCAACAGGACATGGCGCGGCAGTTCGGCTCGCACTTTCCGGAGATCACCGATGTGGTGGACCCGGTGCTGCAGGCGCGGCGCGCGCTGGCCGTGCCGTTGCCGGCGCCGCCGTTGCCACCGGTACAGCGGCAGGTCGCAACGACGCTGCAGGCGATTCCGGAGTTGGGCGGCCAGGTGCGCGGCCTGCACTATCAACCCGGCCAGTTGGAACTGGAGCTGGACGCCGATGCGCAGGCGGTAGCCGATGACGCACAGCGGCTGGAGCAGTGGCAGCAGGCGGCGCGGGCGCAGGGCCTGCAGCTGGCGCGCGAGGCCGGTGGACGCCTGCGCGTGAGCGGGGGCGGACAGTGACCGCCAGAGCCGTGCGCCTGGGCGAGGGTGTGGCCGGTCTGCAGCGACGCTGGCAGCACCTGCCGCCGCGCGACCGCTGGATGCTGTGGGTGATGGTGCTGGCGCTGCTGGCAGCGGGGCTGTGGTCCTTCTGGCTGGAGCCGCTGCTGAAACAGCGCGCGCACTGGCAGGCTGAGCTGCCGCGGCTGCAGGCGCAGGCGCGCGCACTGGCGCCGCTGCTGCGTGCACGCGAACGCCAGCAGCAGGTGCAGGGGCAGCGCCCGACGCTGGCCGCGCTGCGTAATGGAATCAAGTCCGCCGGCCTCGCCGATGGACTGCATGTCGAAGCACGCGACGGGCGTTGGCACCTGCAGGTGCAGGCGGTACCTGCTGACGCACTGTGGAACTGGCTGCTGCCCGTGCTGGCCGATCCGGCCATCGAACTGCAGCAGCTGCAACTGACACGCACAGGGGATGCGAACATGCCGGCGGCACGGATATCCGGAAACATCGTGATGGCACTCACTGCGGGTGGCCATTCATGAGGGCGATGCGCAGCCTTGCCTGCAGCACTGTATTGGCCCTGATCGTGGGTGCCGCTCACGTTGTTACGCCGGCACAGGCGCAGGACGCCCGCGATGAGCCGGTGCAGTTGAACCTGGTGGATACCGATATCGGCGGCGTGCTGCGCATGGCAGCTCGGTTCACCGGCCGCCAGTTCCTGGTTGACCCGCGGGTGACCGGCAAGATGACGGTGGTTTCCGATGGCCCGGTCAGCCGTACCCAGGCTTACCAGTTGCTGCTGGGCGCGCTGCGCATGCGTGGCTTCGCGGTGGTCGAGAACGGCGGCGTCAGCCGGGTGGTGCCGCAGGCCGACGCCAAGCTGTTGGGCGGGCGCGTCGGCACCGGCGGTGCGGGCGGTGAGGTCGCCACGCGCACCTTCGCGCTGCGCTACGAGAACGCGGCCGCGCTGGTGGCGGTGCTGCGGCCGATGATCAGCCCGGACAACCCGATCACCGCCAATCCGGGCAACAACACCCTGGTGATCACCGACTATGCCGACAATCTGGAGCGCATTGCGCGGGTGATCGCCAGTGTCGATACACCGGCCGGCATGGACACCGACGTGGTGAAGCTGCAGCAGGGGATCGCGGTGGACGTGGCTGCGATGGTCGCGCCGCTGCTGGATGCCCAGGGCGCCGAGCCCAGCCAGAAGGTGGTGGTGATGGCCGACCCCCGCAGCAACAGCGTGCTGCTGCGTTCCAGCAGCCCGGGCCGAACGCGCCTGGCGCGGCAGTTGGTGGAGAAGCTGGACCGCGCGCAGGACGAGTCCGGCAACCTGCATGTGGTCTACCTGCGCAATGCCCAGGCCAATCAGCTCGCCGGTGTGCTGCGCGGCGTGGTGGCCGGGCAGAGCGATGTACCGGCAATGGGCAGCAACGAGGGCATCACGCCACTGCCCGGCGATGCAAACCGTTCCACACCCGCGCAACCGTCGCAGCCACAGCAGGCCAAGGCCGGTGGCAATGCGCTGGAGTCGCAGCGGCTGGACCCGAACCGCCGCGACCCGATCGACGCCGGCAGCACCGGCTTCAGCCAGAATGGCATTTCGGTGCAGGCGGACGTGGCCACCAACACACTGCTGATCTCCGCCCCCGAGCCGGTGTACCGCAACCTGCGGCGGGTGATCGACCAGCTCGACCAGCGTCGTGCACAGGTGCTGGTGGAAAGCCTGATCGTGGAGGTCAACCAGACCGACGCGGCCGAACTGGGCGTGCAGTGGATGCTGGGCAATGGCCGCACCTTCGGCGGCACCCACTTCGGCGGCACCACCGGTGGCAGCGGGCTGAACACCACCGCACGCACCACTCTGGACGTGCTGCCCAAGGATGGCCTGAAGATCGGCGTGATCGACGGCACCATCAACCTGCCCGGCGTCGGCCAGATCCTCAACATGAAGGCATTGGCCAACGCGCTGCAGAGCAAGGGCGGTGCCAACATCCTGTCCACGCCGAACCTGATGACGCTGGACAATGAAGCGGCCAGCATCATGGTCGGGCAGACCGTGCCGTTCGTCAGCGGCCGCTACGTGACCGACGGTGGTGGTGGCAGCAACAACCCGTTCCAGACCATCGTGCGCGAGGACGTGGGCCTGAAGCTGCGGGTGCGCCCGCAGATCTCCGAGGGCGGCACGGTGAAGCTGGACATCTACCAGGAAGTCAGCAGCATCGACGCGCAGAGCGCGAACAGCACGGCCGGCATCATCACCAACAAGCGCGCCCTGGATACCAGCGTGCTGCTGGACGATGGCCAGATCATGGTGCTGGGTGGCCTGCTGGAAGACAGCGTCAGCCATGGCCGTGATGCGGTGCCGGGGCTGGGAAAGATTCCGGTGTTGGGCGCCTTGTTCCGCAGCGACACGCGCAAGCGCGCCAAGACCAACCTGATGGTGTTCCTGCGCCCGCACGTGGTGCGTGACCCCGCCGCCGGCCAGCGCCTGACCCGCGACCGCTACGACTACATGCGCAACGCGCAGGCCGGCGCGCAGCCGGTACAGAGCTGGGCCTTGCCGACGCTGTCGGCACCGCAGCTGCCACCGCAGGACCTGTCTGTACTCGGCCAGGGCAATGCACGCGATGGCCAGGGCCAGCCGCTGCAGAACAGCAGCCTGGCGGCGCTGTACCCGTCCGGTGACGGCGATGCGCAGCTGGTGCAGTTCGCGCAGGGGCTGGACCCGGCGCGTGCCAGCCAGGGCGTGGCGCAGGTGCGTGCACTGGGCCTGCAGGCCTATGCCGAAACGACGCCCGGCGAGAGCGGGCAACGCCTGCGCGTGCGATTGCCGCGCGATCCGGCGACGCTGGACCCCGCGCTGCAGCAGCTGCGCGGGCTGGGCTACACGCCGGAACTGGTGATCGGGCCGTGAGCGCCGCCGCGCCACTGCCGTACGCCTGGGTGCGCAGCCATGGCGTGATGCTGTCCGAAGTTGGCGGCGAGTCGGTGCTGCTGGGCACCGCCGAAACCGCGGCGTGGGCCGTGGCCGAACTGCGCCGACGGCATGGCCCGCTGCCGTTCCAGGCACTGGATGCTGCGACCTGGCAGCAGCGGCTGGGTGAGCAGTACCGTGACGGCGGCGACGCCGCTGCCGTGGTCGGTGCTGCTGAAAGCGAAGTCGATCTGGACCGGCTGATGCAGGACATGCCGGAAGTCACCGATCTGCTGGACGCGCAGGACGATGCGCCGGTGATCCGCATGATCAACGCGCTGCTGGCACAGGCCGCACGCGATGGTGCCAGCGACCTGCACATCGAGCCGTTCGAGACCCACTCGGTGGTGCGCTACCGGGTGGATGGCACCCTGCGCGATATGGTGCAGCCACGGCGCGCACTGCACGCGGCGCTGGTGTCGCGCATCAAGATCATGGCCCACCTGGACATCGCCGAGAAGCGGCTGCCGCAGGACGGGCGCATCGCGATCCGGGTGGGTGGGCGTCCGTTGGACATCCGCGTCTCCACGGTGCCGACCGGGCATGGCGAGCGCGCCGTGCTGCGACTGCTGGAGAAGGATGCCGGCCGTCTGCAGCTGCAGCGCCTGGGCATGGCCGATGACACCCTGGCCACGTTCACCGGATTGATCCGGCAGCCGCATGGCATCGTGCTGGTCACCGGCCCGACCGGCAGCGGCAAGACCACCTCGCTGTACGCCGCGCTGGGCCAGCTCGACAGCAGCACCAGCAACATCCTCACCGTGGAGGACCCGGTGGAGTATGACTTCGCCGGCATCGGCCAGATCCAGGTCAACGCGCGTATCGGCATGAGCTTCGGCACGGCGCTGCGCGCGATCCTGCGCCAGGACCCGGACACCATCATGATCGGTGAGATCCGCGACCTGGAGACCGCGCAGATTGCGGTGCAGTCGTCGCTGACCGGCCATGGCGTACTGGCCTCCCTGCACACCAACGACGCGATTTCGGCGGTGACCCGCCTGGCCGACATGGGCGTGGAACCGTTCCTGCTGGCCTCGTCGCTGCGCGGCGTGCTGGCGCAGCGGCTGGTGCGGCGGCTGTGCACGCAGTGCCGGCGCGCCGAGGTGGACGACGAGGGCCGTATCGTGTGGCGTGCGGTGGGCTGCGCGGCCTGTGCCAACAGCGGCTACCGGGGACGCACCGGTATCCACGAACTGTTCGTGGTCGACGACCGCGTGCGTGCGCTGATCCACGAAGGGCAGGGGGAACCTGCGCTGCGCGAGGCGGCACGACGTGCCGGCATGCGCACGTTGCGCCAGGACGGCCAGCGCTGGGTCGACAGCGGGGTGACCACGCTGGAAGAGATCCTGCGCGTCACCGGCGACGACTGAGGGCTGCATGGCGCTGTTCGACTACCAGGCCGCCAACGCGCAGGGCCGCATCGAGAAGGGCCAGCTGGACGCCGACAGCCCGCGCGGTGCGCGCCAGGTGCTGCGCGGTCGTGGGCTGACGCCCGTGCAGGTCAGCGCGGCCCGCAGTGCGGGCAGTGGCTGGGGCACGCGGCGACTGTCTGCCAGCGAGCTGGCCTGGGCCACGCGCCAGCTGGCCAGCCTGCTGGCCGCGAGCCTGCCGTTGGAATCCGCATTGAGTGCGGTGATCGAACAGGCCGAGCGCCCGCATGTGGCCCAGGCACTCACCGCCGTACGCGCCGACGTGCGTGCCGGCCAGCGCCTGACCGTTGCGCTGGCTGCGCGGCCGCGCGATTTTCCGCCGATCTATCGGGCGCTGGTGGGCGCCGGTGAAGACTCCGGCGACCTGGCACGGGTGATGGAGCGCCTTGCCGACTACATCGAAGAACGCAACGCGCTGCAGGCCAAAGTACTGACCGCTTTCATCTACCCAGCGGCGATCAGCCTGGTGTCGGTGGCGATCGTGATCTTCCTGCTCAGCTACGTGGTGCCGCAGGTGGTGACCGCGTTCGTGCAGGCGCGGCAGACGCTGCCGATGCTGACCCAGGTGATGCTGGCCGCCAGCGCGTTCGTGCGCAGCTGGGGCATGTGGGCAGGGCTCGGCATCGCTGCGTTGGTGGTGGCATGGCGGTTGGCCCTGCGCAAGCCCGAGCTGCGCCTGCGATGGGACGCGATGCTGCTGCGGGTGCCGATGGTCGGGCGTTTCGTGCTGGGCGTGAACAGTGCGCGCTTTGCCTCGACGCTGGCGATCCTGCTGGATGCCGGTGTGCCACTGCTGCGTGCCTTGGAGGCGGCGCGGCAGACGCTTGGCAATGCGCTGCTGGCGCGTTGTGCCGATGACGTGTCTGCGCGCGTGCGCGAAGGTGCGGCGCTGGGTGCTGCGCTGAAGGTGCAGAAGGTGTATCCACCGATCCTGGTGCACCTGGTGGCCAGCGGCGAGAAGACCGGCTCGCTGGCGCCACTGCTGGACCGCGCTGCACAGACGATCTCGCGCGAGATCGAGCGTCGCGCGATGGCGCTGACCGCGCTGCTGGAACCGACCATGATCCTGGTGATGGGCGGCGTGGTGCTGACGATCGTGCTGGCCGTGCTGATGCCGATCATGGAAATGAATCAATTGGTCCAGTGATGCGCAACGCGCATCAAGGCACGCTTTCGATTCTCCACACAATCCTCCACACCTTTTTTCGATCTTCCACAGGTTTCTTAAGCGGCCTGTCATCGGCGCGGACCAGCATAGCCACGTCGCCGCAGAGTGGGCTGGGAGGCCCTCGGCGGCAGCAGGCGTGTAGTGACCGTTCCTCCCTTGGTGTTTCCCTTCGCAGTAAACCCTTCAGGAGAAGATCATGAACAAGTACAAGACCCTGGCCGCGCTGGTTGCTACCGCGCTGCTCGCCACCGCCGGTGCCGCTTCGGCCCAGCAGTCGCTCATCAACGGTGGCGGCGCCTCGCTGCCGGCCGACCTGTACAAGGGCCAGGCCGACAGCATCCTGCCGGCCAACTTCAGCTACGCCGTGACCGGCTCGGGCACCGGCAAGAAGGCGTTCCTCGAGAACACCATCGGCCTGTTCATCACCAACGGCACCGGCAACGTGCATTTCGCTGGCAGCGACTCGGTCCTGAGCAGCACCGAGATCACCAACTACAACAACTCGGCGCTGGCCTCCACGCTCGGCCCGGTGCTGCAGCTGCCGTCGGTCGCCACCTCGGTCACCGTGCCGTACAACAAGGCCGGTGGTGATCTGAACCTGGACGTGGCCAAGATCTGCGGCGTGTTCTCGGGCAAGATCAACGACTGGTCGCAGCTGGACAGCGCCCGCAGCGGCGCCATCAAGGTCATCTACCGCGGCGAAAGCAGCGGCACCAGCGAGCTGCTGACCCGCTTCCTGACCGCCGCCTGCGCCACCGAAGACCTGAGCGCCACCCGTCTGGTCGGCGGCAAGTTCCAGGTCAAGTCGACCTTCGCTGATCTGTTCACCCGCGATGCGCAGAACAACCTGCCGGCCTTCCTGGAAGCGGCCCCGGCCACCGGCGGCACCTCGCTGTACAACCGTGTCTACCAGGTTGCCGGCGCCATCGGCTATGTCGGCCCGGACGTGATCCCGAACCTGCAGGACGCGACCAAGGTTGCCAAGGTGAAGGGTTTCTCGCCGGATGAAGTGAGCGTTGCCGCCACCCTGAACACCATCGCTCCGCCGACCGGTGCCGACATCTCCAACCCGGCCAAGTGGGTGCCGGTGTTCACCAACCCGACCGCCGGCTACCCGATCGCCGGTTACACCAACCTGCTGTTCGCACAGTGCTACCGCACCCTGCCGCAGCGCCAGGCCGTGCGCAACTTCCTGGAAAAGCACTACAACCTGGGCGTCGATGGCAACAACGATGCTGCCGTGCGTGCGCACGGTTTCATCCCGCTGACCCAGACCTGGCGTGAAGCCGTTGCCAACAACCTGATCTCGGCCACCCCGGCCACCGGTCTGGGCAACGCCAGCACCTGCGCCGGTATCGGCCGTTGATCCACCGAACCTGCTGAACAGGGCGCCGACCGCGAGGTCGGCGCTTTTTTTTGCGTCCTTCGCCTGTGAAGGCACTGTCGTTTTTCCGGCGCATGCCCCGTCTATCTGGTAGTGCCCGGCCGTACCTGCGGGCAGCCGAATCTCCTCCTATGCCGAAGACCGTCCGTCGGTCGCTCGAGGTCCTGATGTCGCACCCGCACATGCCCGTCCTGCACACTGCGCCACGCAGCCATCCGATGGCCTGGGCCATCGCGCTCGCCCTGGGGGCCGCGCCGATGGTGTCTGCCCAGGCGCAGCAGGCATTCTCGCCAGGCTGGTTTGCCGACCGCGGTGCAGCGCAGGGCGCAGCCGCGCAGAGCGGGCGCATGCCCAACGGTGTGCCGATCCAGTTCCAGTTGCCTGTCCAGCAACAGGATGCAGCGCGACAGAAACTGCAGCAGTCGATCGACAATCTGGGCACCGCCGCGCAGGCCATTGCGCTGCAGCAGCGCTTGCAGGAGCAGGCGCGCACGCAGCAGCGCGCCGCCGGGTTTGTGATTGCTGACGGCCTCGGCAAGGACGGCCTGAAGGTTGATGAGAATCCGCTGACCCGTGGCTGGGTGAATGCACGCGAAGCGATCCAGTCACAGGGCAGCGACGGCAAGGTGCAGGTCAGCATCGAGCAGACCGCCGACCGCGCGATCCTGAACTGGGAAACCTTCAACATCGGCGGCAACACCACGCTCGATTTCAAACAGAATGCGGACTGGGCGGTGCTGAACCGGGTCAATGATCCGAGCGCGCGTCCGAGCCAGATCCTCGGCCAGCTGAAGGCCAACGGCACCGTGTTCGTGGTCAATCGCAACGGCGTGGTGTTCGGCAACAACAGCCAGGTCAACGTGGGCAATCTGGTCGCGGCAGCGACACGGATCAGCGATGGCCAGTTCCGTGACAACGGCCTGTACAGTGGCGACAACAACACCGCTGCGCTCACCGATGCCTTCGGCAAGGTCCTGGTTGAGCAGGGTGCACGCATCACCACGCAGGCGCCTGCCTCGGCAACCCGCGCCGGTGGTTATGTGCTGCTGGCCGGCCACACCGTGGAGAATGCAGGGCAGATTGAAACGCGCAAGGGCCAGACGCAGTTGGCCGCTGGTGACGCGTTCGTGATACGACGTGGTGTGGGTACCGCGCAGAACACCGCATCGACCACAGCCGGCAACGAGATCGCGCCACGCATCGCGGCCGGCAGCAATGCCGGCAGCGTGCGCAACAGCGGCCTGATCCAGGCGCGCGAGGGCGACATCACGCTGGCCGGGCGCAGGGTGGAACAGGCCGGCGTAGCCGTGGCCACTACCACGCTGGACCAGCGCGGCACGGTGCACCTGCTCAACGCCATCAGCGACCGTGCCGGTACGGTCACCCTGGCCAGCGGCGCGACCACGGCGGTGCTGATCGAAGACGATGGCAAGAACACGGCCCTGGACAGCCGCCGTGATGCGTTGGTCAAGGCTTCGGCCGAGCAGGACCTGCTGCGCGGCGCCAGCAGCACTGGCACATTCGACAATCTCTCGCGCATGCAGGACCGGCGTGACCAGTCACGCGTGGAGATTGTGTCCGGCGGCGACGTGAATTTCCAGGACGGTTCGCTGACCGTGGCCACCGGCGGTCAGGTGGTAGCGGAAGCCGCACGCCGGACTTACGCCGGCAATGCCGCGCGCATTGATGTGTCCGGTGCGGTGGGCGTGCGGGTTGCGATGGAGAGCAACAACGTCCAGGTGAAGGTGCAGGGCAACGAACTGCGTGATTCGCCCGACAACCGCGACAGCGGCAAGCTGATCAGCAGCGAGGTCTGGATCGATCGCCGCCAGCTGCAGCACGTGGCCGCAGGCACCGGTGGCAACACCGCCGAGCGCTGGTATGCCGGTGGTGGCCTGCTGGAAGTCGGGGGGTATCTCGACAACCAGGGCCATTCGATCGGCGAATGGGCCGCGCAGGGCGGTACCGTGCAATTGTCCGGCAGCGAAGTGGTCACCCATGCCGGCTCGAGGATCAACCTGGCTGGCGGCAACCTGGATGTGCAGAGCGGTGCCATCAAGCAGAGCTGGTTGCGTGGCACCGACGGTCAGCTGTACCGGCTGGATGATGCGCCGGCCGAGATGCGGTACGACGGCTTGTATCGGGGCTTTGAAGTAAAGCAGGAGCGCTGGGGAGCCACCGATGTGTTCCGCAATCCGCTGATCGGTGCCGAACAGCGGGTGGAGAACGGCTATACCGTGGGCCGCGACGCGGGCCGTCTGCTGGTGTCCGCGCCCAGTGCGGTACTGCAGGGTCAGGTGGCGACCGATACTTTCCAGGGTGCGCAGCAATCGAAGACACCCGATGCTGCGCGCGACGGCTACGCGCAGGCGCAGACCGCCGTAGCGCGCAATGCCCAGCTGTGGCTTGGGCGCTACGACGGCAACGGCAGAAACGCGGTGTTCGACACACAAGTGCGGATCGTCGATGGCGGGCTGCCTGCCGCCGACGTGTCCCTGCAGGCGCCGCTGCAACAGGAACAGCGCAATACGCTGTGGCTGGATGCCAACCAGCTCAGCGCGCAGCAGTGGGGACGCATCGATCTGGCCAGCGGTGGCAGCATCGCGGTGGAGGGTGCGCTGCGCCTGCAGGACGGTGGCCAGCTGGTGCTCACGGCCGCCGATGTACTGCTGGGGGGTGACATTCAGATCGCGGGTGGACAGGTGCAGGCGGGCAATGAACTGACCCGCGTGGGCGCTCCCGCCGCCTGGCTGCTGCAGGGCGGCCGTTCGCACGTGGCCCTGGCGGAGGGCACGCGCATCGATCTCAGTGGCCGCTGGGTGAATGCGTTGCTGGAACCGGCGTCCAGCCCGGGCATGGCGTGGACCGACGGCGGCAAGCTGCGGCTGCAGAACAGCCATGATGTTGTGGTACCGGGCAGCGACGTGCGCGTCGATGGCGGCGGTCGGGTTGATGCAAAGGGCAAGGTCACGATCGGCAAGGGCGGCGACGTCAGCCTGCAGGCAGCGAGCGTGGCCGACAGCAGTGGACGGGTCGGTCGCCTGCAGCTGTCCGGCGATGCACGCTTGAGCGCGCTCGGCGGCGGCAGCGGTACGCTGTCGTTGAGCGATGGTGGACGTATCGTGATCGGCGGGCAGCCGGCCGACGGCGCACTCACCCTGCAGGAGACCCTGTTCAACAAGGGCTTTGCCAGCTATGACATCAATGGCCAGCAAGGTGTGGAGGTGGCGGACGGAGCCATCGTCGCCGTGCGCATGCCGGGCCTGCGCCTGGCCGAAGCAGCGATGCAGGCACGCGACCGGCACGACGCATTGCAGGTCTGGTCGGCACCCCTGTACAGCGCGGATCCGATCACCGGCAGGTTCAGTCAGCGCAACGGTGCGAGCCTGACGCTGCGTTCACAGCAGGGCGAGGCCGGTGGTGATCTGCGCATCGGTCGCGGCGCCCTGGTCAGCGTGGATGCCGGTCAATCGATCACCCTGCGCGGCGCGGGCAGCATCACGGTTGATGGCAGCCTGAAAGCGGCGGGTGGCCGCATCCGCCTGGATGACATTCGCGAACCGACCAGCCTGTTCGATTCGCAGCGCAACGAGCGCACCTACCGCATCGGTGCACAGGGTGTACTCGACGTCAGCGGTAACGCCTTCACTGCGCGTGATGCCAGTGGCCGCCTGCGCGGGCAGGTGCGCAAGGGGGGCAGCATCGAGATTGGAGGCGCGCTCGACTGGGACGGCCAGGACAACGTGCCTGACCGGCCGGTGGATGCATTCGTGGTGGTTGAACGCGGTGCGAAACTGCTGGCCAACGGCAGTTCGGCGCAGCTGGACATCGATGGCGCCGGCCGCCAGGATGTGGCCAGCGATGGCGGCACCATCGTGGTGCGCTCGGCCAATGCGCTGTACTTGCAGGGCGCTCTGCAGGCCGCTGCAGGCGGCGCCGGCGCGCAGGGCGGAACCCTGGGTATCGCCTTCGGAGGCAGCATCCATGCGGGCGGTGCCAGCGAAGATGTGTTGGCGCCGCGCGCCATCGTGCTCAGCCAGGACGATCGCGAGCAGGCCGTGCCGGCGAAGCTGCAGTACGGGCACGCACGCCTGTCGGCGGCGCAGGTCGGTGCCGGTGGTTTCGACAATCTTTCGCTGTTCGGCAACGTGCGTGCCGAAGGTGATGTGGAACTGCGCCTCGGCCAGAGCCTGCGCTTCCAAGGTCTGCAACAGGATGGGCTGGGCATGCTGCAGGGCGGCAGCGCTGGCGGCCTGCTTGCGCTGAGCGCGCCCTACGTGCGCTTGGCGCAGAGCAGCTGGTTGAGGCTGCCTGGCGATACCCTGGTCGGTACCGCTGCCGTGGCGGTGGATACCAGTCGCCAGCATCGCTTCAGTGTGGATGCGGACCTGATCGACCTGCGCAATACCACCTGGCTGGCGGGGTTTGATGACGTGCAACTGCGCAGTCGCGGCGATCTGCGCTTCCTGGGCAGTGGCGCAGCGCTCGGCAGTACCGGCGCGCAGCTGATCGCGCCGCGCAGCCTGGACGTAACCGCAGCGCAGCTGTACCCGGTGGCCGATGCGGGCGGCGTGCTGGCGGCCGGTGTGTCGCAGCCGGGCAGTGCGATCAGCCGCTGGGATGATGCCGAAGGCATCGTGCGCATCCATGGTCTTGGCGGGGCGGTTCCAGTCCTGCCGTTGTCGGTGTCCGGCGGCCTGTCAGTGGTGGCAGCGACCATCGAGCAGGGCGGCATCCTCCGGGCGCCGTTGGGCGCCATCACCCTGGGCGGTACCGATGCCGACGGGCGCCGGGCCGGCTCGGTGACGCTGCTGCCCGGAAGCGTGACCTCCACCAGCGGCGCGGGGCTCAGTGTGCCGTTCGGTGGCACCGTCGATGGCGTGGACTGGCGCAGGGACGGCAGCGCCCATGCCATACCGCCGGTAGGCGGTGTCGCGCCCGGCGCGGACCCCAAGGGCATCGCCATCATCAGCAGCCGTACCGAGGTGGCCGAAGGGGCGCTGCTGGATCTCTCCGGCGGCGGCGAGTTGACCGGTGCTGCCTTTGTCAGCGGGCGCGGTGGCTCGGTCGACATCCTGCGCCATGCATTGGCCGATGCCAATCCGCGTTATGGCTTCAGCGAATCGGCCAGTCCGGTATATGCGATCCTGCCCGGCTACACCGGCAGTGCAGCGCCGCTGGGATTGAGTGACGGCTCGCTGGACCCTGGCATTGGCCAGCAGATCACGATTCCCGCAGGCGTGCCTGGATTGCCGGCCGGCACCTACACGTTGTTGCCGGCCAGCTTCGCGCTGCAGCAGGGCGCGTTCCGGGTGGAGCTGGGGCGCACCGGCGCGGTCGGCATCGGTGCACCGCTGGCCACCGGCACCGGCTCCTGGATGGTCGGCGGACACACGGGGTCGGCGCTGGGTGGCCTGCGTTCGCCCTTGCTGACCGCGTTGCTGCTGACCCCGGCCGATACCGTTCGCCGGCATTCCAGCTACAACGAGACCAGCTACAACGCATTCGTGACCACGTCGGCACAACGGTTGGGCACGCCGCGCGGCTGGCAGACCGTCGATGCCGGCACGCTGCGCCTCGGGCTTGGCAATGGCGCCGGCAGGGACGGCACGCCCGCTGTGAGTTTCCAGGGCCAGACCCGGTTTGCGCCGGCGGCGGGCAGCGCCGGCATTGGCGGTTCGGTGGAAGTGAACCTGGTCAACCGGCTGGGTGAACTGGAAGTGGTGGCGGCCGGTCGCACGCCCAGTTCTACTGGCAATGGTGCCACCATCGAGGCGGACGTGCTCAACGCGTTGCAGCCCTCGCGCCTGGTGCTCAACGCACAGGTCCGCGCGACCAGCAACCAGCGCCTGCAGGTGGCCGGTGTCGGCCAGAACCTGGTGTTGCGTGACGGCGCGGTCCTGCGTGCGCCTGAGGTGATTCTGGGGGCGGTGGCCGGAGGCAAGGGCGTGCGCGTGGAGGCAGGCGCAGGCATCGACACGCTCGGTCGCGGCGCCGCTCCGTTGCCCGACAACGCCGGTTTCTACTACCAGGCCGAAGGCGGAGTGATGGTGGTGTCCAACGGGCGCACCGATCTGCTGGCCGCGCCCTTGCGCGAGGGAGCCGATCCGTCGCTGGTCAGCTTCGACATCGGCACCTGCGACCCGGGCCGTCAGTGTGCGGGCCAGGCACGATTGGTGTCGGAGGGAAGCATCAACGTCGCCACCAATGGCGGCCTGCAGCTGCGCGACACGGCCAGCTACGGCACCCGCCAGCTCGGCGTCAGCGTGGCGGCGATCAATCTGGGTAGCGACGATGCCATCGCGCAGGCCGCCGCGGCCGCCGCTTTGCCGCCGGGCATGCTGATGAACCAGCAGGTGCTGACCAGCTTGCTGCGCGGCAATACCGCCACCGGCGCACCGGCACTGGAGACGCTGAAGCTCTCGGCGGCCGAGTCAATCAATGTATTCGGCAGTGTCGATCTTGATACGCGCGACAGCGCGACCGGCAAGTCGAGCCTGCGCACCCTGGTGCTGGGCGCACCGGCCATCCATGGCTATGGCGACAGCAGCGACCGTGCGCGCATCTTCGCCGGCAACCTCACCTGGGCCGGTGCACTTGCGGCAAGTGGGTTTGCGGATTCGAATGCCGCGCAGCCCGGCGGGGCGGCGATGGTCGACCGCCTTGGCAGTGGCCAGCTGGACATCATTGCCGATACGTTGCGGCTCGGCCCGGCGCCACAGTCGTGGCCCGCCTCGGAGGTCGTGGCCGGACGCCAGGTCCTCGGCTTCGCCGGGGTGAACCTGCGTGCCGCACAGCAGGTGGTCTTCGCCGGCAATGGTGCGTTGAATGTGCATCAGTTCCAGGGCGCCTACGACCCAGCCAAGGGCTGGACCTACAGTGGCGGCAACCTCGATATCCAGGCACCGCTGGTCACTGCCGAAGCAGGCGCGAAGCTGGCGGTGACTGCTGGTGGCACGCTGCGCGTGCACGGCGCAGGCGCCTCGACGGCGGCCGATGCTCTGGGCGCAGAATTGACGCTGGACGCCGACGATATTCTCCTCGACACCCGTATCGCGCTGGCCTCGGGCCGCCTGGCGGCCACGGCGGCCCGCTCGGTGCAGCTTGGCAGCAGCGCCAACCTCGATCTGTCCGGGCGCAAGGTCAGCCTGTTCGATGTGGATACCTACAGTGTCGGCGGTGACGTCACGCTGACAGCAACGGAAGGTGACGTGCGCAGCGACGCAGCATCGCGCGTCGATCTGTCGGCGCAGAACAACCGCGCGGGTCGTCTCACCGTGACCGCGCTGGGTACTGCCGGCGGGCATGTCGACCTGGCAGGACGGCTGCTTGGCCAGGCCAGCGGCACGCTGGACGCAGGTGGCAGCCTGGTGCCGTATGAGAACGGTGAGCTGGTGGTGCGCGCACGTGAACTGACAGACTTCAGTGGCCTCAACCAGCGCCTTACCCGCGACGGTGTCACTGGAGCGCGCAGCTTCCAGATCAAGCAGGGAGACCTGCTGATCGGCGACGAAGTGAAAGCGCGCAAGGTGGATATCAGCGTCGACGGTGGTGCGCTGCGGGTGCTCGGGCGCATCGACGCCAGCGGCGACCAGGTTGGCAGCATCCGCCTGGCCGCGCGCGATGGCCTGCATTTGGACGGAAGCCTGGACGCCCACGGCACGGCACTGCGTGTGGACAGCTATGGCAAGATCATCGACAGCCCGAACCGTGCCATCGTCGAGCTGGAAAGCCGCGATGGGCGCGTGCAGCTGGGTTCGGCGGCGCGGATCGATCTTCGCAGCGGCACCGGCGTTGCCGTCGGTACCGGAGCAGGGCAGAACGATGGACGCGCCCGCGGCACGTTCGTGCTGAACGTGCCGCGAGTGGGCAGCGACGATGCCGGCGTCGATACCGGCAGTGGCGTGCAGGTACTCGGCGCGCGCGATATCTTCGTGACCGGCGTGCGCCGCTATGACGACGCACCCCTGGCTGACACGGCGGATGTGAACGGCCGACGCGGCCAGCTGGTTACCCAGTCGTGGCTGGATACGGTGGTTGACCCAGCCAACACTGCATGGATGAATGCCGCGCTGGGCAATGCCGGGCTGTCGGCACGGCTGGCCACACTGGGGACCGTGCGCCTGCGTCCCGGCGTGGATGTCGTCGGCGCGATCTCGTCCAGCAACCCGCATGGTGATCTGACCGTCAGCGGCGATATCGATCTTTCCGGCTATCGCTACGGCCCGCAGGCCAATCGACAGGACCCCGCGCGACGCGGCTTCGGTGAGGCGGGCGCGTTGCGCCTGCGCGCAGCCGGCGACCTGTTCATCCATGGCAGCATCAACGACGGCTTTGCGCCGCCACCTGCCAGCCCGGATGATCGCGGTTGGCAGCTGGTGCCTGGACAGAGTTTCGGTGCCGGCATTACACCGTTCGGCAGTGACATCCTGGTGCCCAATGACAACGTCGTACTGGAGGCCGGTACGCGCTTCCCGGCGGGTGCCGTGCTGAATTACGCGATTGCGGTGCGCGATGCGGTGCTGCCTGCCGGCACCACGTTGCCGGTGGAGATGACGCTGGGGCAGGCACTTACGTTGCCGGCAGGCTATGTGCTGCCGGCCTCCGTCACGCTGACCGATGGCCAGGTGCATGCCGCAGGTAGCGTGCTGGCGCAGGCGCTGCAGCTGCTCGCTGGTTCGCGCCTGGGCGCCGGTTTCCAGCTGCGCAGCGAGGCCAACGTAAGGGCCACGACCTGGCCGGCCGGCGCGCGATTGCCGACGGAGCTGCGACTGGCGACGCGCACCCCGTTGGCGCGAGGTTCACTGATTCCGGCAATGACCACGCTGGAGCTGGCCGGTGGGCAACCGATCAACCTGCGCCCGGTGGGCAGCGATGGTCGACAGGGGCGCAACTGGGCGTTGGCGCAGATGTTGCCCGAGGGCACCACCTCGTGGGATCTGACCGCCGTTGCGGGCGCCGATACCGAGGCGGCCGATCCGCGCGCACGGCGGATCGGCAGCGGCGATCTGGTGATGGCCGATAGCCATTACGGTGTTGTGCGTGCGGCTACCATGGTCTCCACGTTCGTGCGCGAACAACGGGTGACCGCCCTGGGCGCGCAGCGCGAAGGAGTGGATGCAAGCTGGGTCGGCAAGCCGGTGAAGGCGCTGGCCGAGCACCTGGGCAAGCCCGAGTCTGCGATCTGCGCGGCTGGCAGCAGCTGCGAGGCGGCACCTTACTTGTTCACGGCGCAAGGTGCCGATGAAATGGGCGATCCGTCGCTGGTCGGCATGCCCGTGAAGGAAACTGCCGAGATGTTCGGGATGACCGAAGAGGAGCTGTGCGGTTCGGTCAGTTCGGGCATCTGCGTGATGCCCGGCGAGATGCGTGACGTGGCGACCATGGGTCAACCGAAACATGGCACGCCGCTGTGGAGCGTGCTGCGCACCGGCAGTGGCGACCTGCAGTTGATGGCCGGCCGCGATCTGTCGATGCGCTCGGTGTACGGCGTCTATACCGCGGGAACGCCGACCGCGCTGGGTAATGGCCTCGATGCCCGTTTCCAGTCCGAGCGCGCGCCGCCGTCCGGACGCGAGGCATTGCTCGGGCTGCAGCAGTCCAGCGGTGACTATGACGCGGCACTTGCCGCCTATCGCGCGTGGTATCCGGATCACGGCGGCAACCTGAGCATCGCGGCCGGCCGCGACGTGACCGGGGCAACATGGGGTGCGCTGTCGTCGTCCGGCTCGGCGGCGGGTGACCTGGCCAACCACGCCAGCGGCGCGGTTGCCAACTGGCTGTGGCGCCAGGGCACAGGTGCGGTTGCGGGCGTCGAGCAGCAGCCTGTCGCCTGGTGGATCAACTTCGGCACTTACGCCAATGTGTCCACGTTCTCCAACCCCAGTCCACGCATGGTCGGCTTCACCGGCTTTGGTACGTTGGGTGGCGGCAATCTGGAGATTGATGCGGGCAGGCATGCCGGTGTGACCGATGCCAAGGGTGACGCGCTGAAGAACACAAGCAGCACCCGTTTCTCCACCGCGATCAACGCAGCCGTGGGCTCGACCGGACGTGTTGATGATGGGCGGCTGGTGCTGACAGGTGGTGGCGATCTGAGCCTGCGCGCCAGCGGTGCACTCAACCCGAACCTGATGGCCACTACGATCAATCACGTCAGCAACGAGCAGGACCTGGAACTCAATGGCACATTCACGAACCTGCGCGGCAGCCTGAGTCTTGAGGCCTCCCGCATTGGCGGCAGTGCCGTCGGCATCTCCCAGTACACTGATCCCAGCAGTGGCCTGCGCCCCAGCGATCCGTTCCGCGCTTTCGGTAGCAAGGCGATGGGTGGTCCGGTGCTGGTGCTGGGCGACGCCGTGGCAAACCTGCACGCCCGGGGCGACGTCATCCTGGGCGGCGTCGCCGATGCCGGCCGTGTGGTGCAATTCAATGCGCCGCAGGTGGCGCTGGCGGGAGGCGGTCTTGCGGCGGGTACTACCGGCTTCTCGCTGTGGACCGCGGCCACGGCAGTAAATCTGGTTTCGTTCGGCGGCGACGCCACCCCGCTGACAGCGCATGCCAGCACCCCGGGGCAGAATCTGCGATCGGAATCCACCGGCGACAATTTCGCCTACTGGATCTATCCCTCCAGGCTGCAGGTGCAGGCCACCAGCGGCGACATCAAGTTGGGCGAAGGCGGTGAGAACAACATACTGCTTACCGCTCCTTCCCCTACGGGCAGCATGCAGTTGCTGGCTGGCAATTCGATCATCGCCGGCGATCGGTCACCGTACATCAGCAGCTCTGGTGCGGACACTCGCCTGCCATCCCCGTTCGATCCGGTGTTCACCGCACGGGACGCGAAGGGCACCGAATTGCTCGGCAACATTTCGCCCGATGGCATCAATGCTCGGGTACCCACATGGGGCGATGCCATACCGCTGTTCGCCTTTGGGCCGAACCGTCCCATGGCGGCGGTGGCACGCACCGCCGGGGGCACGCCGAACCGCTTCTACGCAGGCTCGGGCGACATCATCGGTCTGCGCACGGGCGAACAATGGATGCTGAACGCCGCCGGTGGCAGCCGCCGCACCGTTCGCGAGTGGATTGATGTGGCTGCGCCGGTGCAGCTGCGTGCAGGCCAGGACATCCTGTCCAGCACCGTCCTTGCGTTGAACAACAGTGCCAGCGATGTCACGGTGCTGCAGGCCGGGCGGGACATCGTGCATGCCAACGTCACCGTATACGGCAGCGGCAATGTCGATGTCAGCGCCGGCCGTCAGCTGCGCCAGGAAGACCGCGGCAGCATCGTCAGCCGCGGCGGCCTGGTGCAGGGCGACACGCGCCCGGGTGCCAGCATCGCGATGACCGCCGGCAACCAGCAGGTCGACTTCGGCGCCGTGCGTGCACGCTACCTGGATGCGACACGGCTGGCCGATCCCGCGCAGACACTGGCGTCGCAGCCGGGCAAGGTGGTCAAGGTCTATGACAAGGAACTGAAGCAGTGGCTGCTGGAGCGTTTCAACATCAGCGCTGACGGCGCGCAGGCACTGGCCCTGTTCGACACACTGCCACAGGAGCAGCAGCGCATCTTCCTGCGCCAGGTCTACTACGCCGAACTGCGCGAGGGCGGCCGCGAGTACACCGATGCGGATGGCCCGCGCGTAGGCTCCTACCTGCGCGGCCGCGAGGCCATCGCCACCTTGATGCCGGACAAGGATGCAGCGGGCAAGACGATCCAGCGCACCGGCGATATCGTGATGTATGGCGGCGCCGGCGTACGCACCGAGGCCGGTGGCAACATCGAGCTGATGGCGCCGGGCGGGCAGATCGTGGTGGGCGTGGTTGGCGAGGCGCCGCCGGCAAGCGCGGGCCTGGTGACCCAGGGGCAGGGCGACATCCGGCTGTTCAGCCAGGACAGCGTGCTGTTGGGCCTGTCGCGGGTGATGACCACCTTTGGCGGTGACATCCTGGCCTGGTCCGAACAGGGCGATATCAATGCGGGCCGTGGCTCGCGCACCACGCTGGTGTATACCCCGCCACGCCGCCTGTACGACCGTTGGGGCAACGTCAGTCTGTCACCGCTCGCACCGGTCAGTGGTGCCGGCTTCGCTACGCTGGACCCGATTCCCGAAGTGCCGCCGGGCGACGTCGACCTGATCGCGCCGCTGGGCACCATCGATGCGGGCGAAGCGGGCATCCGTGTCTCGGGCAACATCAACCTCGCCGCCCTGCAGGTGCTCAACGCGGCCAACATCCAGGTGCAGGGTGAGAGCAAGGGCCTGCCGGTGCTGGCCACGGTGAACGTCAATGCGCTGGCTTCGGCCAGTGCGGCAGCGAACAGCGCCAGCCAGGCGGCACAGGACGTGATGCGCAAGAGCCAGGACGATGCACGACGCAACCAGCCATCGGTGATCAGCGTGCAGATCCTCGGTTTCGGCAGTGGCACCAGCAGCATTGCGCCGCCGGCACGCGGCACTACTGCCAACAGCGGCTACGACGCCAACAGCGCGTTCCAGTTCCCGCAGGCAAGCCGCGACGAGGGCACGCAGCGCCGGTAGGCATCGCGCGATCCCGGTAGGTGCCGACCTTGGTCGGCACACACCGCTGCCGATCTCGGTCGGCAGTAGATCCACGGCAGGCATGGACGCGAACGGGCCGGAAGAACAGACAGCATCGGGCCAGCCGCCAGGGAGCGGTGGCGGCCCCAGCCAGGACGGCACGGAGGGCAGGGAGAGGCCATCAGCGGTGAGGACCACCGACACAGCGCCGCCGGGTGCAGGAGAGCACCCGGCGGCAGGAGGGACGCGCGCATGTGTCACGGTAGATGCCGACCTTGGTCGGCAGTAGATCCACGCCATGCGTGGATGGCTTGGCCAGCGTCAGTGCCGACCAAGGTCGGCACCCACCAGAGCAGGCCGCGCAGCAGGAACAGGCTCGGCAGTAGATCCACGCCATAGGTGGATGCATTGCCACGAACCAATCCTAAAGCTCCAGCACCCGCCGGTAACTCAACGGCCCACGCCCATCGCGCAGTCCCAACCGCAGTTCAAGTCCGGTGGCCGGCAATACCTCGCCCTCGCTCGGCAACACGGCCCATCCCGTTCCAGGCTGCCACGCCCGCACCTCGAACCGCTGCACATCGCGCGCCACCGCAATGCCCTTCGACGGATCCGGTGCGGGCAGGGGATACCGGTCCGTAGCCGCACCACTGGCCCGCCACAGCGTGCTGCCCTGCCGCCACCAGCGCACCCGCTGCCAGTGCAGCCCATCACTGCCGACACTGCGGGTGATCTCCAGCGCGAAGCTGCCATCCGGGTGCCGCTCGCTCACCAGCGACGGGGGCACCAATCGCTGCGGACGATCTGCCGGGCGCACCGCGCCATTCATCAGCGCATCGTCTGCGCGCATCTCGATATCCCGCTGGAACTGCTGCAGCACGCGCAGCGCCGTCGTGGTCTCTGCATCGGCCTGGCGCAGGCGCTGGTCGCTGCTGGCCACGCTGTCCAGCGCACGCCAGCAGATCAGCGCCAGCACGCCCATGATGGTGATCGCGATCATCACCTCGATCAGGGTGAAACCTGCTGCGGTACGCTTCATTGCGCCGCCGTCCACGGCAGCTGCATCCGCGCCAGCGACTGTCGCGGTGCATCTTCGGCCACCACGGTCAATTCCAGTTGCGGCTGCCCGTCGCTGCCGGTGCCCAGATGCTGCAGGACCAGGAAGCTGCCGCGTCCCTGCACACAGCGCTGCCGGGCATCCTGCGGCGGCTGCCCGGCGAGGCGCAGCTCCTGCCAGCGGTCCTGCGCACACAACAGCGCCAGGCGACGGTCGCGCAGCCGTGACTGATCGTCGGTCGCTACTGCCACCGAGCGCATCACCGCAGCCAGTGCAATCGATACGATCGCCAGCGCGATCAACACCTCGATCAGGGTGAATCCGCGCGCCGTCTGCTTCACTGCACGACCTGCAATTGTCCGCTGCCATCATCACGAAGACGCAGTGCGCGGCCGTCCAGCGACAGTCCAAGCTCCCAGGCGGTACCGATCCACTCCGGGCTCAGCTCGATGGCGTTGGTGGGCTGCACCGCGATGCCTGCAGCCTGCCACTTCTGTGGACGCAGCAGATCATCGCGTTCGACGGTGACCCAGCGGCTGCCTTCGAGGCGGCTGAAACGATAGCCGGCGGCGTCGGCCTGCCAGCGCAGGGGGCGGCCATCGATGCGGGCCTCGTCGCGCGCCACCTGCAGGCGCTGCGCCAGTCGTTCGCCTTCCTGCCGCAGCTGGCGCGCGGGGTCGAGCAGACTGCCCAGGCCCAGGCCGATGCCTGCCGTGCAGATGCCGATGATCACCAGCACCACCATCAGTTCCAGCAGGGTGAAACCACGCGGGATGCGTCGCATCGACATTGCCTCCTGTCCCTTGCCGATGCGTGCCAGCGTAGGCCCGCATGATGAAACAAAAGCGTCAGCCGCACCTGCTAGCGTAGGCGGACACGAACGTGGCGATGATGTGGAACATGGACGGCAGGCGCTGGGATCGGAATCGGATGTTGACCCTGCTGGCGGCGACGCTGCTGCTGGCCGTGGTGGCCTATTGGAGCGTCACCCTGTCTGCGGTGGCGCCAGCGGCGGCCGCGAGCGAAGCGCATGCCGAGGCGCCGGTACGGCCGATGTTCGATGCAGTGGCCAGCCTGCCACTGGTGCGGCTGCTGTCTCCCGGCGCGGTGCAGGCCGAGGTGGTCGTGCTGGGCGTGATGGCGGGTGACCATGCGCCATTGGCCCTGCTCTCGGTAGATGGACGCCCAGCGGAAGCGTATGCGCCCGGCCAACGACTCGGACCCTGCACGGTACTGGCCAGCATCAGCGCCAGCGCTGTGGAACTGAACCAGGCCGGGCAATCGCGCAGCCTGCCGGTGCCCGCGCTGCCACCGGTGCCAAGCGATGGCATCGTGCCCGCCAGCTCCCTGTAGAGCCGAGCCCACGCTCGGCTGCGTCTGGAAGAACAGTCGAGCATGGCTCGACTCCACAAAATCCTGCCGAGCGCGGGCCCGGCTCTACAGCTGCGCAGGCTCAACGCGCCGGACGCTGCGGTTCCACCGAACGACCAAAGGCATCGCCCATGCGCTGTCGTGTGCCTTCCAGGTTGTACTGCATCAGCTGGTTGCCCGGCTGCCGCATCAGGCGTTCGGCTTCAGGCAGCGCCGGTGACTTCGCCGATTTCGGCGCCGGGGCCAGTTTGCGTTGCAGGCACTCCCAGGCGGGGATGCGCTCGCCGTTGACCTGTACTTCGATGCAGGGTGCGGCATCGTCCTGCTTCTTCGCCTCTCCGGCCCAGGCCGATGGCAACGCCAGCAACAAGGCAAGGGCGAGGGCAGGGCGAAGGCCCGCCTTCAACGACTCACTCATCTTGAATCTCCTGCGAAAACCGACGCTCAGCAATGAAGACGTATGGCGAAGACAGTGTCCGCCTGCAACTGTTCCGGCGCTGTCAAAAGATGACAGCACTGTCACAAAACTGTTGGCGGTTTTGACGCGACGTACACGTCCTGTTGATAGACCCACGCGCCGCTCCCTGGCCACTCCCTTCGATACGACGCGATGCCTTCGATGACTCCTGTTCCGTGCCGAGCCGTCCGCCTTCCGCTGCGCCTGCATCCGCTGGTGCTGGCTCTGGCCGCGATGCCGCTGCCATTGTTCGCGCAGGACGCGGCGCCTGCGCCCAGCGTGAACATCAATGAATACATCGTGCGCGGCAACACCGTGCTCGATCCGCGCCAGATCGAACGTGCGGTGGAGCCGTTCCTCGGCCCGGGCAAGACCCTGGCCGATGTCGAGAAGGCGCGCGATGCCGTCAATGCGCTGTACCAGCAGGCAGGCTACCAGTCGGTCTACGTCGAGCTGCCCGAGCAGCAGGTCAGTGGTGGCGTGGTGCTGCTGAAGGTGCAGCAGACGCCGATTGGGCAGCTGCGGGTCGTAGGCACGAAGCACGAATCGCCCGAACGCATCCGCGAACGCGTGCCGGCACTTGCCGAGGGCAAGGTGCCGGACTTCGACCAGGCGCAGAAGGAACTGACCGCGCTGAATGAAGGTGGACGTCGGCAGGTGATGCCGCTGGTGCGCGAGGGCCAGGTGCCGGGCACGATGGATGTGGACCTGCAGGTCGAGGAGAAGTCGCCGTGGCGTGCCAGCGCGGCGCTCAACAACGACCACAGCGCCGACACCGAGAAGCTGCGCCTGAGTGCATCGCTGGCCTACGACAACCTGTGGAAGCGCGGGCACAGCGCCAACATCGGCGTGTACCTGGCGCCGGAAGATACCAAGCAGGCCAAGGTGTTCTCGGCCTCGTACATGATGCCGTTCGAGGGCACGCCGTGGAGCCTGGAAGCGTCCGGCTACAAGTCCGACAGCCGCGTGCTGAACGCGGGTGGGCAGGTGGGTACCGGCACCGGAACCAATGTAATCGGCAACGGCCATTCGATCGGTCTCAAGCTCAACTATCGACTGGCCGGCAGCAGCCAGTGGTGGCGCCAGCTCAGCCTCGGCGTGGACTTCAAGGACACCGAGGAAGACACGCAGATGGGCAAGGAGAGCCTGAAGACGCCGCTGAAGTACGCGCCGATCACCCTGGCGTTTGTCGGTGTGCGCCAGGGCGAGCAGGATCAGTTGAGCATCAATACCCAGCTGGTGGCCGGTACCCGCCGCCTGTTCGGCTATGGCAGCGATGCCATCGGATTCGGGCAGAAGCGCTACTGGGCGGACCCCAGTTTCATCGCGTTCAAGGCCGATGTGGCCAACACCCACACCTTCGGCAGCGATTGGCAGTGGTACGCGCGCGGCTCGCTGCAGGTGACCGACGCACCGCTGGTGTCGGCCGAGCAGTTCGCCGCCGGTGGCATGTACACCGTGCGCGGCTATCTGTCGGCCGAGGCGATCGGCGACTACGGCGGCCTGGCCAGCCTGGAATGGCGTACCCCGGCGTGGTCGCTGTGGAGCGGCACGGATCTGCGCGTCTACAGCTTTGCCGACGCCGCCTACCTGCGCCTGCGCCAGCCGCTGCCCGAGCAGCGTGACAAGTACAACCTGGCCTCGGTCGGCCTGGGCGCGCAGCTGCGCCTGGGTGAGCACCTGCAGCTGCGCCTGGACTACGCCTGGCCCTATGCCGATGGCCCGGTCACGCGCAAGGACGACCCACGCCTGCATTTCAACATCAGCACCAGTTACTGACCCTTCCCTTGAACATGCGTTCTCCGGAGACCCTTCGCATGGACCGTTTGCTTTCCCGAGTGTTGTTGCTGCTGGCCGCGCTGCTTGCGCTGCCTGCTGCTGCGGCCGATGCCAATTGGTGGCAGGCCGAATGGAAGTACCGCAAGCCGATCACCGTCGACGCCGGCCCGCAGGGCGCGGGCCTGGCCGGTGACCCGGGCCGCACGCCGCTGCTGCTGCGCCTGCATACCGGCAACTTCGGTTTCGACGGTACCCAGGACGCGGGCAACGACCTGCGCTTCGTGTCGGGCGATGGCCGCACCGTGCTGGCCCATCAGATCGAGCAGTTCGATCCCAAGCTGGGCCTGGCCCTGGTCTGGGTGGACGTGCCGGCAGTCAGCGCTGCCGCGCCGCAGACGATCTGGATGTACTACGGCAATGAGAAGGCACCGGCCAGCGGCAACGGCCAGCAGGTGTTCGACCCGGACTACACGCTGGTCTACCACTTCGCCGAAGCCAATGCGCCGGCACGCGACACCACCGCCTACGGCAACAATGCCGGTGCTGTGGTGCCGCCGTCCGAAGGTTCGGTGATCGGCCGTGGCGTGCAGCTGGGCGCAGGCCCGCTGCCGTTGCCGGCCAGCGCCTCGCTGGCACAGGAAGCGGGGGCGCCGTTGACCCTCTCGGCCTGGATCAAGCCGGGCAGCAACAATGCGGCGCAAGCAATCTATGCCCGTCGCGATGGCGCCTCCGAGCTGGTGGTCGGTATCGAGAACCGGGTGCCGTTCGTGCAACTCAATGGCCAGCGCAGCACGCCGGCACAGCCGATTCCGGAAGGGCAGTGGGCGCACGTGGCACTGACCGCGGAGAAGGGTGCGCTGCAGCTGTACCTCAACGGCCGTGTAGTGGCCCAGCTGAGCGGCGAGCTGCCGGCGCTGGGTACCGCGCCGGTGGTGGGCGCCGATGCCCCGGGTGCGGCGCAGCCGCTGGCCAACTTCGAAGGAGCGCTGGATGAGCTGCGCGTCTCGCGGGTGGCACGCCCGGCGGCGCTGCTGCTGGCCGACGCCACCGCGCAGGGCGCCGATTCACGCCTGATCAGCTACGGTGCCGACGAGCAGTCGGCCGGCCAGAGCCACTTCGCCTTCATCCTCAAGGCGATGCCGTTCGATGCCTGGGTGGTGGTCGCCATCCTTGGCCTGATGATGCTGCTGTCGTGGGCGATCATGATCGCCAAGAGCCGCCACTTCGGCCGGACCAGCAAGGCCAATGCGGTGTTCACCGAGAGTTTCGGCAAGCTGTCCGGCGTGCCGCTGCGCACCCTGTCGGACATGGATCGCCAGGGCAAGGCACCGACTGCGATGCACGATGGCTCGTTGTGGCGCATCTACCAGGTGGCCATCGATGAAATGCAGCAGCGCCACCAGCGCGACGGCAACAGTGGCTACCTGAGTGGCGCCACCATCGCCGCGATCCGTGCCTCGATGGATGCGGTGATGGTGCGCGAGCAGGAGGCGATGGCGCGGCGCATGAACTGGCTGTCGACCACCATCGAAGGCGCGCCCTACGTGGGCCTGTTCGGCACCGTGATCGGCATCATGCTGGTGTTCGTGGTGGCGGCGATGGCCGGCGCAGTGGACATCAACTCGGTGGCGCCCGGCATGGCCGCGGCGCTGCTGTGTACCGCTGCCGGCCTCGGCGTCGCCATCCCGGCACTGTTCGGCTACAACTACCTGGGTGCGCGTGCCGAAGCGATCGGCGCGGATATGGCGGTGTTCATCGACGAGTTCGCCGCGCGCCTGGCCGAAGAGCAGGACGGGCGCGGCCCGGCCGCGGTCCAGGGCTGAGGGGCGCGCCATGGGCCAGAAGGCGAAGTTCGGCATCAAGAAGCGCGAGAAGGGCATCAACGTAACGCCCTTCGTCGACGTGCTGCTGGTGGTGCTGGTGATCTTCATCCTGACCAGCAACGCCTCCATCCCCGGCATCGAGGTCAATCTGCCGAAGGCCAGCAACAGCGTGGCCCTGGAAAAGCCGAAGACCAAGGCGATCACCATCGACCCCAGTGGCCAGGTGTTCCTGGATGCCTACCCGGTGACGATGGCCGAGCTGGAAGACCGGCTGCGTACCGAACGCGCGACCACGCCGGATTTCCCGGTGATCGTGCGCGGTGATGCGCAGGTGCAGTACGCCCGCGTGGTCGAGGTGCTGGACCTGCTGCGGCGCCTGGAGCTGGCCCAGGTCGGCCTGGTCACCGGCAAGGCGCAGGGTTGAGGCATGACGGCCCATCAACCCCCTCGACCGGAGCCCGGCATGCGCGGTCGCCAGTTGCTGGTGACCGTGGCACTGGTGCTGGCCGCGTTGCTGGTGCTCGGCATCGCGGTGTGGTGGCTGTTGTTCAAGGACACCGCCAGCACCCGTCGGCCGGTGGTGCAGCCGCCGATGCTGGCGCTGCCACCCCCTCCGCCGCCGCCCCCGCCGCCCCCGGAAAAACCACCGGAGCCGGAGACACCGCCGGAAGAGACGATGCCCGAACCGGAGCCGCTGGATCAGCCGACGCCGGCCGAAGAGCCGACGCCGACGCCGGATAACAGCGATCCGGTGACGATGAATGCCGACGCGCAGGCCGGTGGTGACAACTTCGGTATCCAGTCCGGCAGTGGTGGCGGTTCGTCCGGCGTTGGCCGTGGTGGCGCCGGCAACGCTACCTACGGCCGCTACCTGGGCTACCTGATGCAGCAGGCGATCTCGCGCGACGACAAGGTCAAGCGCCTGGCGTTCCAGCTGCAGGTGAATGTGTGGCTGGCCAACGACGGCCGCTTGGAAAAGGTCGAACTGGTACGCGGCAGTGGCAACGAGGAGGCCGACGCGGCCGTGCTCGATGCCCTGCGTCGCATCGGCAAGGTTGACCAGGCACCGCCGCCGTCACTCGATTTCCCTGCCCGCGTCCTGATCCAGGGCCGCCGGCCCGGGGCCTGACTCCGACTTCCGTGATTTCCCTTCTTTCGATGAGAACCGTGATGAACGACCACGTCCGCGCACGAACCGACTCCCGCCGCCCGCGGCCGGCCCGACGGGCGCTGCTGTGCTGCGCCGTGCTGCTCAGCCTGGCCGCCCCGGCCGGTGCGATGGCGGCCGAAACCACCATGGTCAAGCTGATCAAGGGCCTGATCGCCAGCGGTGCACTGAAACCCGAAGACGGCCAGGCACTGCTGGTACAGGCCGAAGCCGAAGCGGCGGCCGCACAGCGCACTGCAGCCACGGGCAGCACCGCGGCGAGCGGTGGCGTGGCCCTGGAGGCCGGTGACGTGCGCGTGCCGTACGTACCGCAGAGCGTGCGCGACGGTATCCGCGACGAAGTGCGCCAGGACGTGATGGCGCAGGCGAAGTCGGAAGGCTGGGCGGCACCCAACGAAGTGGCCGAGTGGACCAAGCGCATCAAGGTCACCGGTGACATGCGTGTGCGCAGCGAGTCGCGCTTCTACTCCGAGCGCAACAGCGACATCGTGAGCAACTGGTCGTCGATCAACTCCGGCAACGGCTTCGACACCAACACCAATACCAACCTGCAGTTGCCGCCGCTGCTGAACACCCGCCAGGACCGCCGTAACCTGTGGCGCATCCGTGCCCGCCTGGGCATCGAGGCAACCATTGGCCAGCACACCACGGCCGGCGTGCGCCTGGCCAGCGGCAGCAGCAATGGCCCGGTGTCGACCACCGAGCAGCTAGGCGGCGGCCTGAGCAAGAAGGACGTGTGGCTGGACCAGGCCTGGCTGGCCTACAGCCCGGCGGACTGGGTGACGGTGCGTGGCGGCCGCTTCGGCAATCCGTTCTGGACCAGCGACACGCTGTTCTCCAACGATCTCAACTTCGATGGCCTGGCCGCGAACCTGAAGTATGACTTCGATGGTGGCGACCTCGACCTGTTCGGCAACCTCGCGGTGGTACCGCTGGAGTACACCTCCGACAGCTCGCCGAGCCAGAGCAAGGTCAAGACTCCGAACGAGAACAAGTGGCTGTCCGGTGCCCAGGTGGGCGTGAACTGGCGCTTCAACGATGACAACGCGCTGCGTGCTGCGCTGGGCTACTACGACTTCAAGAACATCAGCGGTCGCCTGTCCTCAACGTGCTCGCTGTACTCGGGTGCGGTGGGCTGCGACACCGACTGGTCGCGCCCGGCGTTCATGCAGAAGGGAAATACCCTGATGCTGATCCGCAACATCGCGCGCAATCCGGTGGATCCGGCCGGTACGCCGACCCCGCAGTATGTCGGCCTGGCCTCGGCGTTCCGCCTGGCCACGCTGAACCTGCGCTGGGACACGCAGCTGGCGCAGGGCATCGGTCTGCGCCTGGATGGCGACTACATCCGCAACCTGGCCTACGACAAGCAGGCCATGTTCAGTCGTGCCCAGAACGGCATCGTCAACAACTACGGCGCCGGCGATACTGTCGGCATCGATACCTTCCGCAGTGGCGACACCGCATGGATGGTGCAGGCCACCTTCGGTGCCACCGAGCTGAAGGAGAAGGGCCAGTGGCAGGCGCTGCTGGGCTACAAGCACATCGAGGCCGACGCACTGCCCGATGCCTACAACGATCCGAACTTCCACCTGGGCGGCACCAACGCCCGCGGCTACTACGTGGGCGGCGCCTACGCGCTGGATGCACGCAGCTGGATCAGCGGCAAGTGGATGGCGGCCAAGGAAGTGTCCGGCGCGCCGCTGTCGATCGACGTGTTCCAGCTGGAGTTCAACACCGGGTTCTGAGTGGCGGGCGTGATGCGGATCACGTAGTGCGTGGCGGGGGCGCAGCGATGCGCCCGTCTAAGGAAAGGAGACCACGCGTTGTTCAAAAGGAGGAGTGGATGAGCCGTCGCAAGCTGTTCGAGAGTCCCGAACCGTCCAGCCAGATGCTGGGTGTTGGACCGGCCTATGTTTCAGTGGAGGGCCTGCGCCAGCACCTGGCCGAGTTCCTGCTGTATGCGGGCCGGCCGGTGGTGATCATGCGCGGGCGCAGCGAAGTGGGCTATTTCCTGCCGGCGCGCTGCTGGCGCCAGCGTGACGATGATCCGCTGGCGGCGGCTGCCGCCGACCAGCTGCTGGATGCGGCCGGCTTCCAGGCCGAGGACATCCAGCAGGTGGAGCAGGAATTCAACGCCATGCGCCAGCGTACCGTGCTGCATTCACGGCGCTGAGCCTTCCGTAGAGCCGGGCCCATGCTCGGCTTTTCGGGCGGTTGCACGCGACGTTGGCAACAGCCCCTGCCGTTGCCTTCGGCTCTACAGTAGATCCACGCCGTATGTGGATAGGCCACACCCGGCGGCAGCTACAACGCCAGCACCTGTCCCGGCTCCAGCGCCTGCAGAAACGCGTCGTCATGCGACACCACCACCAAAGTGCCCGGGAACACCCGCAGCACCTGCAGCAGGTGCATCCGCAGCGTCATGTCCAGGTTGTTGGTTGGTTCGTCCAGAACCAGCAGCGCTGGGGGCTTGGCCGCCATCAATGCCAATGAAAGCCGCGCCCGTTCGCCACCGGACAATGCGGACACGGGCGTCTGCGCCGTGGCATCGCCGCGGAACAGGAAGTCGGCCAGGTGCAGCCGGCACTGGGTCTGGCTCCAGTCCGGCATCTGGGCAGACAGCGCCTGGAGAGGCGTGGCCTGCATCGGCAGGTCCCGGTAGTGCTGGTCGAGCAGGGCGATCTGATCAGCTGGCGGCAGCAACCAGTCACCATCACGGCGGATGCTTGGGTCGCCGCACAGCGCGCGTGCCAGCGTGGACTTGCCGCTGCCGTTGTCACCGGTGATCGCCAGGCGATCGCCGACATCCAGGCGCAGATGCAGTCCACCCAGCACCGTTTCCGTGGCATGCGCCACGCTGGCGTCGGTCAGCTGCACCACCACTCCCTCACGTCGCCAGCCGGCCGGCAACGCGAAGGCAGGCTCGATGATGGTCTCGCGCTGCAGGTCATTGCGACGAGCCACGATGTCTTCCTGCTGCTCACGGATCAGCAGTTGCTTGCTGCCGGCGGTGGTATTGCCACGGCCGAGCTTGGTGGCTGAACGCACGCCGCCCCACTTGCGCTGTTCCACCTTGCGCACACCGCGTTCCCGCGAGCTGGCAGCGCGCTGCTGTTCGCGCATCAACGCCTCATGGGCCTGGCCGCGCTCCTGATCCAGCTGGCGCAGCTGCCGGTCGCTGGCCTCGCGTCGCTGCTGCAGGTCCGCCTGATAGTCGCGGTAGCGGCCGCCGAAGTGGCTCACGCGCCCGCCACGTATGTGCCAGAGCTCATTACAGAGCGCATCGATCAGGGCTTCATCGTGGGTGGCCACCAACAGTGCGCCGTGGAACTGGCGCAGGCGCGCGATCAGCGAGCGGCGTGCACTGCGGTCCAGGTGATTGCTGGGTTCATCGAGCAGCAGTACATCGGGGGCGGCATCGAGCGCGCGGGCGAGCGCATGGCGCATCTGCTCGCCGCCGCTGCGAGCGGAGTCATCCAGCACGTGCTGCGGCACGTAGGCGATGCGTGCGCCATCGCGCCGGATGATGGTCCCGCCACTGGGCACCAGAGTACCGGCCAACATCTGCAGCAGGCAGCTCTTGCCACTGCCGTTGTCGCCGATCAGGGCGATGCGGGCACCTGAGGGCAGGTGCAGGTTGACGTCGGCCAGCAGGGCGCGGCCGTTGAAATCCAGATCCAAAGCATGGGCACGTAACATCGCGTGCGGTCCTCCTGTTGCTGCGCGCTCACTGCATCCGAACGCGGACGCGCAGCTTGGAACAGGGGCGAGGCCGGAGCAAGCGAGGAACCGGCCAAGATCCGCCGCAGGTGGGCCAGACCTCCTTCAGCCGCGCTCACTGGTGATGCGCGCACCTTCGCGCATCACCAGCGTCACCGGGGTCCTTTCCACCACCTCCAGCAACCGCTGCCACTGCGCATCGCTCAGCTCGGCGCTGGCATGCAGCACGCGGTGCACGTGGAAGCGTCCATCTTCGTCGCGTTCCGAGCGCAGCTCGGCATGGAACTCGCCCAGCTCCCAGCCCTTGCGTTGCGCATACATGCGCAGGGTGATGGCGGTGCAGGCGGCCAGCGAGGCCAGGTACAGATCGAAGGGCGCGAAGCCCTTGCCCTGACCGCCCAGCGAGGCGGGCTCGTCCGCGTCTACATCAAAGCTTCCATTGCTGATGTGGTGCAGGTAGTTGTCGCCGGCCGAAACAATGCGCGCGTAGGCCATCACATTCTCCATCTGTCTCTAGCGTCGAGCCACGCTCGACCAACCCACTGTAAAGTCGAGCCGTGCTCGACTGCTCCAAAAGGCGGCGCCAGCCAAGGCCAGCGCCGCCACGAAATCACTCGGTACGATCGTACGAGAACTGGATGCCTGCCGTACCACCGGTTTCAATGAAGAGATTCATGAAAGCCGGCACCGTTTCCGAGCGGGCCCAGTCGCGCTGCAGCTCGCAGAACAGCTGCGGCACGCTGATCAACTGGCCCCCGGCCTGTTCGATGCGGCGTAGTGCTGCGTCATGCGCCGCCAGCGAGGTACCGCCAACGGCATCGACCACCACGTACACCTCATAGCCTTCCTTCAACGCATCCAGGGCCGGGAAAGTCAGGCAGGCTTCGGTCCACAGTGCGGTCATGATCAGCTTGCGGCGGCCGGTGGCCTCCACCGCCTTGCGGAACTCGACGTCTTCCCAGGAATTGATGGTGGTGCGGTCGTAGGTGGGGTAGTCGCCCAGCACCTTGCGCAGCTGCGGAATCGGCGGCTTGTTCAGGCCGGTCTTGACGTTGACCGTCGAATGCACGATCGGCAGACCGTAAGCCACAGCTGCCCTGGCGGTGCCGACGATGTTGTTGACCAGCAGCTGGCGGTCCATCGAGGCGATGGAGTTCACCTGCACCGGCTGGTAGTCGATGATGATGAAGGTGGAATTCTGCGGCGTCAGCAGATGATCGCTGGCCGGGTCTCGGATCGGTTCACTGGACATGATGGGTCTCCGGTTGAAAGGAGTGCCGACAGCGGGCCGGCACCCGGGGGCAGCTCAGCTGCGCTGCGAATCCAGCTGCTCCTGGTTCTTCTGCACGTCCTGCGCCTTCAGGTAGCTCTCGATCAGCAGCTGGTAGTTCGGGAAGATCTTCGTGTAGACCTCGGCCCACTGCTGGGCATCGTCGCGGTTCCAGGTGCGCTGGATCTCCGAGGCCACCGCAGCGGTGTCCATCGGTACCACGCCGGCCTGCACCACGCGGGCCAGGGTGATCTCTTCGGCCATCTTCGAATAGGTACCCGAGGCATCGATCACCGCGAACACCTGGTAGCCATCGGCCACGGCGGCGATCGACGGGAAGGCCATGCACACGCTGGTGATGGTGCCGGCGATGATCAGCTGCTTGCGGCCGGTGGCCTTCACTGCAGCAACGAATTCCGGGTTGTCCCAAGCGTTGATCTCACCCTTGCGCGCCACGTACTGAGCATGCGGGGCCGCGTCGTGGATCTCCGGGATCAGCGGGCCGTTCGGGCCCTGCGGGACCGAGGCGGTGGTGATCACCGGCATCTTTGCCAGCGTGGCCATCTTCGCCAGCGCAGTGGCGTGGGCGCGCACGCTGGTGAATGGCATGTCACCGATGGTCTGGAACAGGCCGCTCTGGTGGTCGATCAGCAGCATCGCGGCGTTGTCCGGATCGATCACCGGGCGGGCACCGTTGAAGTTGGCGGGGGTACTCATGGTCAGTCTCCTGGGGAAGGTGGGCGATGGCCCGTTGGCGCGGCGGGTCATCACCCGCCGCGCGGAAGCGCTCAGTGCGCGATCTGGCCGAAACGGCCGCTGTTGAAGTCGTTGACCGCCTGTGTGATCTCGGCCTGGCTGTTCATCACGAACGGGCCATAGCCCACCACCGGCTCGTCGATCGGCTCGCCGCTGAGCAGCAGCACAGTGGCGTCGCTGTCGGCGTCGACGAACACGTCCTCGCCGCTGCGATCGAAGGTGACCAACTGCGCCTCGCCGACCGGCTGGCCGCCGTTGATCCGGACCTGGCCCTTCAACACCACCAGCGCCAGCGTGCGGCCATCGGCCACCGGCAGTTCGGCGTGGTGGCCCTGCTGCAGGCGGATGTCCCAGACATCCATCGGCGTGTGGGTACGGGCCGGACCGGCGTGGCCGTCGAAGCGGCCCGCGATGACACGCACGCGGCCGGCGCCCTCAGGCAGATCCACCGAGGGGATCTCTGCGTCAAGCAGGGTCTGGTAGCCCGGTGCGCCCATCTTGTCCCGCGCCGGCAGGTTGACCCACAGCTGGACCATGTCCAGCGTGCCGCCGCGCTTGCTGAATTCCGGCGTGTGGAATTCCTCGTGGAGGATGCCGGAGGCAGCCGTCATCCACTGCACGTCACCCGGGCCGATGGTGCCGCCGGCCCCGGTCGAATCGCGGTGGGCGACCTCGCCCTCATAGACGATGGTGACCGTCTCGAAACCGCGGTGCGGATGCTGGCCGACACCACGCGGGGTATCACTGGGCGCGAAGCTGTACGGGCCGGCATAGTCCAGCAGCAGGAACGGGCTCAGGTGCTGGCCGTGGGTGTTGTAGGAAAACATCGAGCGGGCGGGGAATCCGTCGCCCACCCAGTGCGGGCGGGGGGCGCTGTAGGTACCGGTGACACGCTTCATGGCGATCTCCTGGCCGGGGCTGCCGGCCGCTGTTCTTCGTTGCAGGAGACGATATCGCCGCGACAATTGGGCCGGTAGACGCCAATATTTGCCGTCATAGTCCTATCTGGTGAACAATGGGTGCGCGCCTTGCGCCACAGGAGATCGCCCCGTGTTCATCGCTGATATCCGCCGTTGCGACCTCAACGACCTGTTCTACTTCGCCATGGTGGTCGAGCACGGCGGCTTCTCGCAGGCCGGCCGGGCGCTGGCCATGCCGAAGTCGAAACTGAGCCGGCGCATCGCGCTGCTGGAGGAACGTCTGGGCGTGCGCCTGATCCAGCGCTCGACGCGGCGTTTCTCGGTCACCGAGGTCGGCCAGGACTACTACCGCCACTGCAAGGCGATGCTGGTCGAAGCCGAAGCAGCCGAAGAAGCGATTGCGATGTCGCGCGCCGAGCCGCGCGGCACCATCCGCCTTGCGTGCCCGATCGCGATCCTGCACGCGCGCATCGGCCCGATGCTGGCCGACTTCCTGGCCCTGCACCCGCAGGTGACGGTGCAGCTGGACGCCACCAACCGCCGCGTGGACGTGGTGGGCGAGGGCGTGGATGTGGCGATCCGGGTACGGCCGCCGCCGCTGGAGGACAGTGACCTTGTGGTACGCGTGCTGGCGCGCCGGGTGTGGTGCACCAGTGCCAGCCCGGCGCTGCTGCAGCGGCTGGGCACGCCGCAGGTGCCGGCCGACCTGGCGATGATGCCGACTGTCGATCTGGCCTCGCCCAGTCAGCAGCATGTGTGGGAATACAGTGGGCCTGGCGAGGTCCAGGCCAGCGTGCATCACCGCCCGCGCCTGGTCAGCGATGACATGATCGCGTTGCGCGCAGCCGCGGTGGCCGGGGTCGGGCTGTTGATGCTGCCGCGGATGATGATCACCGATGAGCTGGAGAGCGGGGCGCTGCTGCCGGTACTCCCCGAGTGGGTGCCGAAACACGGCATCGTGCATGCGGTGTTCCCGTCGCGGCGTGGGCTGCTGCCGGCGGTACGCGCGCTGATCGATTACCTCGCCGAGCGTTTCGAGGCGTTGGACGAACCGTAGGCTCCGCATCCACGCATGGCGTGGATCTACTGGATCCGGCGCCGCCTGGTAGATCCACGCCATGCGTGGATGATCCTGGTGCCGCGCGACGGGCTTTCGCTTGCCGCCTGCGGCCGCGCAGCCCACAATCCATGTCCGGACCGTCGCCATCACGCCCATCATTCCCCGGTCCGGCCTTGGCACCTATGTCTCCCAATGCCCTGGCGCTGGTCGAGCTGCTGATCCGCGAGCGCCGTGCGTTGTTTCGCTTCATCGCGCGCTATCTCGACCCGGCCAGTACCGAGGACACCCTGCAGAACCTGTACCTGAAGGCCAGCAGCGTGCCCGGTGATCCACCGATCCTGGAGCCGCGCGGCTATCTGTACCGGATGGCCTATCACCATGCGCTCAACCGCAGCCAGGCCGACGCCCGCGAGCGGCGCGCGATGGCCGAGTACGCCACCGACATGGCCGAGGCGGGCCACGACGGCGAGGCGCAGGCACTGGACCAGGCACAGCTGCGCGAGATCACCCAGACCATCCTCGCGCTGCCAGCGCAGGTCCGCGAGTGCTTCGTGCTCAACCGCTACCTGGGCCTGAGCGAGCGCGAGATCGCCACACGGCTGGGTATTTCCAAGAGCCTGGTCGGCAAGCACGTGCTGCGCGCGGCGCTGCTGATCCAGCAGCATCAACAGGGAACGCGCCGATGACCGGCGATTGCCGTGGGCAGATCGCGCCCGCCATTGTCACAACAGGAAAGCGCACCCGTTCGCGGTGCGGCAGGCCACAACCATGACCACGTCCGAACCCTCGCCGCGTCAGGCCAGGCAGGCGTTGCGCTGGGTGATCCGGTGCAGTGCAGGCCCGCTGCCGGAACGCCAGCAACGAACCCTGCAGCGCTGGCTGCAGGCCGATCCGCGTCATGCGCTGGCCTGGCGCCAGCAGCAGGCCTTCTGGCAGGGGTTGGATGCTGCCGGGCCCGACGTGCTGGCGGCGCTGCCTGAACTGACCGCCGACCGCCAGGGATTGCGACCGATCGCACCGCGTCGCCGCCTGCCTTGGCTGCTGGCCAGTGCAGCCGCAGTGGTGCTGATGGTTGCCGCTGCGCCGCACGCGCTGCTGCTGGCACGCAGTGACCTGCGCAGCAGCGATGCGCCACGCGTGGTGCAGTTGGACGACGGCAGCACCGCCGTACTTGACGCTGGCACCGCACTGGCGATTGAGTTCGACGGCCAGCAGCGCCACCTGCGCTTGCTGCGCGGCCAGGCCTGGTTCGAGGTGGCACACGAGGCGCGCCCGTTCCAGGTCGAGGCGGCGGGCGGCCTGGTCCGTGACATCGGTACCGCCTTCAGTGTGTCGATGCTGGATACCACGGTCACCACCCAGGTCAGCGAGGGTGTGGTCGACGTGTGTCCGGGCGATGGCAGCGTACAGCGCCTGCATGCGGGGCAGTCACGCGTGTTCCGTGACGGTCGCTGGCTGCAGCCGGTGCAGCTGGAAGATCGCGAGACCATGGCGCCGTGGCGGCGTGGCGAGGTGGTGATCGACGATCAGCCGGCCGCGCAGGCCATCGCCGGTCTGGCGCGCTACCGCCGTGCCCCGGTCTGGGTACTGGGCGGGCAGGGCGCAAGCGTACGGGTCAGTGGCCTGTTCCACCTGCAGCAACCGGAGACGGCCATCGATGCGGTGGCCGCGCAGGCTGGACTGCGCGTGCAGCGCTTGCCCGGCGGGGCGATGGTGCTGTGGTGAGGCCCGCGTAGCACCCGGATGAACGGGTCGCATGAAAAAAACATGAAAAAACCGTGGGCACCTGCAGTGCCCCGCTGTCTATAGAGGTATAGCCAGAGCGAAACACCGTTTTTCCTCAAGCCAGAGACACCACCGGCACCGGATGTGCCCGTGGTCCCGCCACGCTTGAGGAGTTCCTGTCCATGCCGTCCACGGCATCCGCCTGTCATCGTCGCGCCACCGTCCTGGCCCTGGCCATCTCCACCGCATTGCTGCCGCTGGCCTGGGTGCCGGCCGTGCAGGCGCAACCGGCGGTCGTCGCGCCGCTGCGCCAGTACACCATTCCGGAGCAGCCACTGGCTGATGCCGTGCGTGCCTTTGGCCGCCAGGCCGACGTGCAGGTGGTGTTCCGCAGCGACCTGGTGGAAGGCCGCCGCTCCAGTGCAGTGAAAGGCGAGTACAGCCAGATGCAGGCCCTGCAGCAGCTGTTGCGCGGCAGCGGCGTGCGCGCACAGCGCGGCATGGACGGCACCTGGAGCCTGCGGGCCGCAGCGGAGGCGGGTGAAGGGGAAGGGGTGCGGGTGACCGAGACGCTGGACGTGGCCGGTCGCCTGCAGTCGGAAGGGGGCGAGGCCCGCGATCGGCGCGGCTACGATGATGTGTTCGCGCTGGACCTGACCACGGCGTACTCGGGGCGCGACCGGGTGGAGCGCTACCGTGGCTCCAACCCGGCCGACGTGGTCAAGGATCTGGTCGGCGTGTTCAGTGGCGATGCGCGCAACAGCGGCGCGCTGGACATCAACATCCGCGGCATCCAGGGGCCGGGGCGGGTGCCGGTCAGCATCGACGGCGGCGAACAGGCGCTCACGGTCTGGCGCGGCTACAACGGCGTGAGCAACCGCAACTACATCGATCCCAACCTGATTGGTGGCATCCAGGTCATCAAGGGGCCAGGGCTGGTGCGCGATGTGCACAGCGGGATCGGTGGTGCGCTGGTGATCAAGACCATCGACGTTGACGACATTGTTGCTGCCGGCGAACGCTTCGGCGGGGAGCTGAAGATCGAAGGCAGCAGCAATGCGGTGGCGCCACGCCTGCCGCGCCTGCACACCGGCGAGGATTACCGCACGGTGCCGGGGTTCCCGCAGGGCTCGCCGAACTCGCCCTATGATGACCGCACCCTGGTGGTGCCGGTGAAGTCGCGCAGCGGCAACAACCCCTTCGATGGCGAAGATCAGGCCTGGCGGTTGGCACTGGGCGTACGCGGCGACAACGTCGACCTGATGGCTGCCTACGCCTGGCGCAAGCGCGGCAACTATTTCTCCGGGACCCAGGGCAGCGCCTACTACGACCAGGACCGGCGTGAGCAGTTCGAGTACCAGGGCATCGACTACATCACCACGCTGGCGCGTTACTTCAAACCGGGCGATGAAGTGCCCAATACCTCCAGCGAACAGGAGTCCTGGCTGGTCAAGGGCAGCTGGCAGATCAATGACGACCAGCAGCTGAAGGCTACCTGGCGGCGTACCTTGTCCCACTACGGCGAGATCATGCCGTCGCGCATCCTGTCCGCGCCCGACTACGGACGCATCCAGTGGCCGCTCAGCCGGGTTGCGTCCGATGCCTGGAACCTGGAATACCGCTTCCAGCCGGCCGGCAGCCGCTGGCTGGACCTCTACGCCAACCTGTGGCGCACCGAGACGGACAGCGATACCTACACCGCAGGCGGCTTCCCGAACTTCGCCCCCGGCAATCCGGACTGGAATGCCGGTGCCAGCCCGATCCTGCGCAACACCGCGCTGGCGAATGCGAGCAACGACCGGACCGGCCTGACCCTGAGCAACCGCTTCGCCCTGCATTCGACCCTGGACCTGACCCTGGGCGGCAACTGGCAATACGAGAAGCTCGGTTCGAGCGATCCGTACTTCGGTACCACCGATGGCTGGCGCATGTTCCCGCGTGCCGGGCGCCGACAGGAGGGCGAGGGCTACCTGACCCTGGAGTGGCGGCCGGTCGACTTCCTTACCCTCAATGCAGGCGTGCGCTACAGCCGCTACTGGGCCTTCGACGATTTCCTCGAGGCGCACCCCGAGCTGCTGACCAAGGGCGTAGGTGGCAAGGAAGCGCAGTACACCGTGAACGAGTTGCCGCCCCGTCCCGCCAATCTGCAGGCCCGCATCGACGCGTTGGAAGCACGCCGCGCCGTATGGGAAAAGCGCGGCATGGGCTGGTTCATCGATGACAGCATCCGTGCCTTGCTGGCACCGTACGAGACGCCGCGTCCGGTCAGGTACACGCGGCCCTGGCTGCCCGATGCCGATGGCAACTACACCCGCGCCGGCAATCCCTGCCTCAATGGCGAAGTGGCGGCCATTCCCGGCGTGCAGCCGGTGTTCGCCGGCAGCGACCAGGTCTGCAACATCGGCAACAGCGTACAGTCGCAGCCGGTCGATGCACGCAACAGCCGCCGCCGCGACCATGCCTGGCTGCCGACCTTCTCGGCCACTGCACACCTGTCCCCGGCCGCCCGTGCCTACGTGCGCTACAGCGAAGCGGTGCGCTTCCCGAGCATGTTCGAAAGCACGATCGCTTTCTCCGGCAGCCTCAATCCGCTGCATGCGCTCAAGCCCGAGCACGCCTACAACTACGAAGTGGGCTACGTGCACAACCTGTCGGCCCTGTTCGGCAACACCGCCGATGCCGACGTCAAGCTGGCGTACTACGTGCACAAGACCCGTGACGTGATCGAGCGCGATGGCAACTTCCTGTTCGACAACATCGACAAGCAGACCATCCGTGGCATCGAACTGCAGGCCCGCTTCGACAACCGGCGCTTCTTCACCGATCTGGGCATCACCCGCACGCTGGAAAACGAGGTGTGTGACGAGAGCACGGCGGTGCTCCTAGATGCGAACCGCGGCCTGGTCCCGAACTGCGTGCAGGATGGTTTCGTCGGTGGCTACCTGCTGACCCAGGCCATTCCCAAGCTGTCGATCAACTGGTCGCTGGGCACGCGCCTGTTCGATGAGCGCCTGGAGCTTGGCAGCCGCATCGTGCACTACCAGCGCCACGAGAACCCTGATCTGCAGGCCTACCGTGACCGCCTGCTGAGCGGTGGCAGCGGCCTGCTCTGGCAGAACGTGCCGTTCACCTGGGGAAACATCACCACCGTCGATGCCTATGCGCGCTGGCGCTTCAACGAGCATGCCAGCGTCGAACTGGTCGGCAGCAACCTCGGCAACCGCTACTACGTCGATCCAGCCACGCGGTCCACGCTGCCGGCCCCGGGTCGCACCCTGAAGCTCGGCGTCACCGCACGCTTCTGATCTCCCACCTTCAAGCGTTGTACCCGTAGTTCCCTCAACCAAGGAGCAATACCATGAAAATGATCTCCCGTTCGGTTCTCGCCGTTGCCGCCTCGCTGGCTCTGGTCGGTGCCGCGCATGCTGCCGATATCGTTGGTGCCGCCAGTGCCAAGACTGATGCCGAGCTGTATGTGGCGGTTGGCGAATCGCAGGTCAATGGCGGCCCGCACCGCGCTGGCAAGGCCGGTATCGGTGTCGGCACCGTGTCCCAGGCCAAGCCGGTGGACTTCCAGGGCCTGAGCGCCTACTCGGCACCCACCACCGTCAATGGCGTGACGGTACGTACCCTGGCCATGCCGATCACCGGCGCACCGGGCAGCCACGCTGGCATGGGCCACTTCAACTTCGTCAAGGTCGGCAGTGGCGATGTCTGGTTCGGTGAATGGTCCAAGGATGGCGCCGCCGGTGGCTTCAACAACCGCCAGGTCTACTTCGTTGGTGACCGCGCCGGCACCACGCTGCCCGCCGGCGTGGCGTCCTACACCGTGGCTGGCCTGAACAAGTTCAACGGCAGCAACCTGCTGAGCGGCACCTTCGACGCCGACTTCGGCGCCGGCACCCTGGATGGTGCGCTGTCGGGCAACGGCCTGAACCTGGCCATCGTTGCCAACATCAACAGTGCCGACGCATCGTTCGCCGGTTCGGCCACCGCCAACGGCAGCGTTGCCGGCACCACCCAGGGGCAGTTCTTCGGCGCCAACGCGGCCGCCCTGGCCGGTATCGCCACCTTCAGCGGCAACAGCCAGTACGACACCGCCTTCGGCGGCAGCAAGAACTGATTGCCACGCCCCTGACGGGGCAGGGCAGGGACAAGCCGCGATCCGCCAGTCCCTGCTTCGGCCCGCTGCATGCACCACCACGGATCGACCATGCGCCATCCCATCTTCCTTGTCGTACTGCTGCTGGCGGCCGCCGACGTGTGCGCCCAGCAGGACGATCTTCGCCGCGTGCTCGAACAGGGCACCGACCTGCGCCACCAGCAGCAGGACCAGCAGCGCCTGCAGCAGGCCGAGTCGGAGCGACCGACCATCACCATCGACGGCCAGACCCTGCGCGTGGAGCGCACGGTCGACGATCTGGGCCAGGCGCTGTACCTGTCGCTGCAGCATCAGCAATGGGGCGCCGCGCAACGCTTCCTGGATGAATACATCGAACTGCCTGGCCACGACCCGTTGCTGCGCCACTATGCGCAGGGCGGCCTGGCGCGGGTGGTCGGCAATCACCATCGCGCGGCCAACGAGTACGAGGCGCTGCTGGAGGCACAGCCGGATTTCCTGCCGGCCCGCCTTGAACTTGCGCGCGTCTACGCCGAGGACCAGCGCGATCGCGATGCGGTGGCGTTGTTCACGGCGATCGCGGATGGCATCAATGCCGATGATCCAGCCACGGCCGGCGTCCGCGCGCGCGTGGACGGCTACCTGGGTGCCCTGCAGGCGCGCCAGCGCTGGAAAGGCGCGCTGTCCGCCGGCCCGGCATGGAGTGACAACATCAACCGCAGCTCGGCCAGTCGCACCTGCCTGTTCGGCGTAGGCGACGCCTGCATCATCGAACGGAAACTGCCCGACGCACAGCGCGCGGCGGGCCTCGACTACGACGCCAGCCTGGAACGGCGCTGGGTACTCGGCGGGCATCATGGGCTGTACGTGCGCGGTCTTGCCTTCGGTCAGGCATGGCGCGGGCACAGTGCCTACAACGAGCTCAATGCCAACGTGCAGGCGGGCTACAGCTGGCGTAGTGCACGGCAGACCGTGATGCTTGCCCCCAGTTATGACTACCAGGGCCTGGGCAATCATGCGCTGCAGGGCGGCAGTGGCGTGCACGGGGAATGGCAATATGCGCTGGACGCGCGCAGCCTGCTCAAGCTGGAGGCCGACTGGAAGCGCCAGCGGTATCGCCAGCAGGGCCTGGCCGGCAACTACGACGGCGAGCTGGCATCGCTGTATGCCACCTGGTTCCGCGCGCTCAATCCGCGCTGGACGGTCTTTGCCGGGCTGGATGTCACCGACAGCAGCGCTGCCGCCCCGGCCAACGGCTACCGCCAGCGCGGCCTGCGGCTGGGCGCGGCACGGCAGTGGAGCGGCACCACGGCCACTGTGTTCATATCGCTGCGCCATCGCGATTACGATGCCTGGAGTCCCCTGCTGGAAGCGCGCAGGCAGGACGACGAACAGAACCTGATCGCCATCCTGCGCAGCGAGCGCCTTGCCGTGGCCGGGCTGGTGCCCAGCCTGAGCCTGCGCTACGCCCGCATCGACAGCAACGTCGGCTGGCTGTACAGCCATGACCGCAGCCTGCTCAGCCTGAAGTGGGAGCGCGCGTTCTGAACCTGCGCCCAGTGGTGTCCATGCAACGACGGAGTGAGTACGCTCTGCGCGGAGTCTTCATCGATCATCACGCGCTCTTGTAGGGCCGATCGCGCATCCTGCCCGCGTGGCGACCGCAGGCGGGTCGCGTGCATCGAGGAGTGCAGGGCGTGCTGGAAGCAGGTAACAAACCAGAGGGCCTGAAAGGGTTGCGTGTGCTGGTGGCGGAAGATGAATTCGCCATTGCAATGTTCCTGGTCGACTACCTCGAACTGAAGGGAGCGCAGGTGGTGGGGCCTGCCGGTGACCTGCAGGCGTTGGGGCAGCTGGTTGATGCACATCCCATCGATGTGGCCCTGCTGGACATCAATCTGGGCGGCGAACAGGTCTATCCACTGGCCGACCGCCTGGCCGAGGCCGGCACCCCGTTCCTGCTGACCTCCGGCTACGACGACAATCTGCCCAGTCGTTTCGCTGCCGCCCCGCGCTGCACCAAGCCCTATCACATCGAAGCCCTGGTCCAGCAGCTGGCCGGGCTGGTGGCGACGCCGCAGGCTTCTGCGGGCATCGCCTGATCGCGCCGCATGGTGCGCCGTATCGAAGGTCTCCAGGTTGCCGAACCGCGCGGGGCGATGCCACCCGCACTGCGCCTGCATGCCCGCCACGATGGCATGGCGGCCCGCATTGCCCGCCACGACTGGTCGTCCACGCCATTGGGTGCCTGTGAGCAGTGGCCGCCCCACCTGCGCGCCACCGTGGACCTGATGCTGGCCCATGGCTTCCCGATGATCGTGCTGTGGGGCGAGCAGCTGGTGCAGCTCTACAACGATGGTTATGCCGAGATCCTGGCCGACAAGCATCCCGGCGGGCTCGGCCAGCCGACCCGCGAGTGCTGGCCCGAGGTGTGGCACATCAACGGGCCGCTCTATACCCGGGTTTGGCAGGGCGAGACGCTCACCTTCGAAGACAAGCTGTACCCGCTGGTCCGGCGCGGCCGGCTGGAAGACATCTGGTTCACGATCACCTACAGCCCGATCCGCGGCGAGGAAGGGCGGATCAACGGCGTGCTGGTGACCATGTTCGAAACCACCGCCGCGCATCTGGCGCTGGCCGCGCGCGAGCGCGAGGAACTACGGCGGCGCGAGAGCGAGCGGCGCCTGGAGCTGGCCTTCAGGATGCTGCCGGTCGGCCTGTGCATTGTTGATCTGCAGGGCCGCATGCTGCTGTCCAACGATCAGATGCGCGCCTATCTGCCCACCGGCAAGGTGCCTTCCAGAGACGCCGATAACCAGCATCGCTGGCACGGCTGCCATCCCGATGGCACCCCCATTGCACCGGACGACTTCGCCATCGCCCGCGCAATGCGCGGCGAGACCGTGGTGCCGGGGCTGGAGTTCCAGTACCTGCATGATGATGGCCGCGCGCGCTGGACCCGGGTCGCTGCCGCGCCGTTGCGCGACGCCGATGGCGAGGTCAGCGGCGTGTTCGCCATTGCCGTGGACATCGACGATCTCAAGCGCGCCGCCGAGCGCCAGTCGGTGCTGCTGGCCGAACTGCAGCATCGGGTGCGCAACATCATGTCGACCATCCACGCCATTGCCTGGCGGACCCGCGCGTCGGTCAGCAGCGTGGACGAATATGCCGAGCGCCTGTGCGGACGATTGATGTCGTTGGCGCGCACGCAGAGCCTGCTGACCCGCGGCGCCAATGCGGGGGTCTGCCTGCGCGGCATGCTGGATGAGGAGATCGCAGCGCAGATGCCGGCCACGGCCGCCTATCGCCTGCAGGGCGAGGACGTGCTGCTGCCACCGAAGGCGGCCGAAGTGCTGTCCCTGGCGATCCACGAATTGGCGACCAACGCCCTGAGGCATGGCGCGCTCAGCCATGAAGACGGTCGCATCGAGGTGACCTGGGACCTGCAGGTTCAGGCCGGGCAGCCCTGGCTGGGCCTGCACTGGTGCGAGCGCCATGCCGAGGTGGAGGACTGGGAGCTGCCACGCCAGCGTGGCCTGGGCCGGGCGCTGATCGAGCAGCGCGTGCCCTATGAACTGGCCGGCAGCGGCGAGTTGCGCTTCGGCCCGCAGGGGCTGGATGCCTGGATCCGCTTCCCGCTGCGCGAGCGTGACAGCCTGCTGCAGACCGATGCCCCGGGCGCGTCGGGGCCCGGTTCGGGCAGCTGAACGTCCATTTATCCCCAATTGGGCCAAATTGGGCATAATGGCCACAACCGTCGCCGTTTGGAGCCGTGCCATGACCCTGCCGCTGGATCTGCCTGGCCTTGAAAAGGCCCCGGCCTCATCGGTGAAGACCCGGGGCTGGCCGAGCCTGATGCGTACCGTGCGTGAGAAGCAGGCATTGGTCATCACCAACCACAATCACCCCGAAGCGGTGATCGTCGACATCCGCACCTACCAGGAGCTGCTGGCCAAGGCGGCTGGCGGAGATGCCGGAGGGCGCAACGAAGAGCTGCTGCGCCTGCGCAGCGAATTCGACCAGACCCTGGCCGGCCTGCAGCGTGGGGAAGGGCTGGGCAAGGTGCTCGGCCAGCCGATCCGTCGCGGTCGCAAGGTCACCCTCGGCCGTCCGCTCTGACCGATGGGGCGGATCCTGGTGCTGGCCGGCGTCAACGGCGCCGGCAAGAGTTCGCTGCTGGGCACCTGGCTGGAAGCCGAAGGGCTGGGCTGGTTCAACCCCGATTCGTTCACCCGCCGCCTGGTGGAGACCGGCTGGCCGCTGCCTGACGCCAATGCCGAGGCCTGGCAGGAAGGCACCCGCCGCCTGCGCCAGGCCATGGCCGATGGCACGGACTTCGCCTTCGAGACCACGCTGGGCGGCAACACCATTCCCCGCCTGCTGCGCGAAGCCTGCGAACGCCATCACGTTGCGATCTGGTTCTGCGGCCTGGCCACGGTGGAGCTGCATATCGCCCGCGTTGCGGCGCGGGTGGCTGCCGGCGGCCATGACATCCCGGTGGAAAAGATCCATGCGCGCTTCGATTCGGCGCGCGAGAATCTGCTGGAACTGCTGCCCCACCTGGCCGAACTGCATGTCTACGACAACAGCGCGCCCGCCGATGCCGAAGGCTGCGTCGAACCGCTGCCGGTGCTGGCGATGGCACATGGCCAGCTGCAGTACCCGGTCTCGGTGGCCGAACTGCTGCACACGCCGGACTGGGCCAAACCCATCGTAATGCGCGCGATGGAGTTGAACGCTGCGCGCGATTGAGGGCGCATGCGTTGTAGAGCCGAGCCCACGCTCGGCTGATCCCCCGAAAGGCAACCCGGCGCGGGCGTGGCTCTACAACGCCGGCTCCACCGAGCCTCAGGCCGGCTTTACCTGCTCAGGTTCCGCAGCCTCCGGCAGTGGCGGCAGGCTCGGGTCCACCGTCACCGGCACATCGCTCTTCAGCAGTGCGGCGGCTTCCTTGTCGCTGCCGACAGCCGGCGGTGAACCGCGCAGCGGCAGCCCCGCGGTTTCCTTCACGAACAGCATGGTGACCAGGCCGATCACCGCTGCGCCCATCAGGTAGTAGGCCGGCACCAGCGGGTCGCCGGTACGTTCCACCAGCCATGCAGTAACCAGCGGCGTGGTGCCACCGAACAGCGATACCGAGACGTTGAAGGCGATCGACAGCGCGCTGTAGCGCACCGGGGTATAGAACAGGGCCGGCAGCGTGGACGGCATCGAGCTGGTGAAGCACACCAGCGCCAGGCCCAGCAGCATCAGGCCAAGGAAGATCATCCAGTCGTTGCCGCTGCCGACCAGCAGCAGGCACGGAATCGCCAGCACCAGCAGCGCGATGCAGGCGCCGATGATCATCGGGCGGCGGCCCAGCTTGTCACTGAACAACCCGCCGACAATGTTCAACGGCATCATCACCAGCATCACGATGATGATCAGCAGCAGGCCCTTGCTCTCGGCGTAGCCCATGGTGACGCTGAGGTAGCTGGGCATGTAGGTCAACAGCATGTAGTCGGTGACGTTGAACACCAGCACCAGGCCCATGCACACCAGCAGCTGGCGGCCGTGCACCTGGAACAGCGCGCCAAGCCCGGGCCGGTCGTGCTCGCGCTTCTCGGCTTCCTCGGCGAAGGCGCGGAATGCCGGGGTCTCTTCCAGCTTCATGCGCATGTACAGGCCGAGCAGGCCCAGCGGGCCGGCCACCAGGAATGGAATGCGCCAGCCCCAGTCCAGCATCTGTTCGCTGCTCAACAGCATGTGCAGCGCGGTCACGGTACCGGCGCCGGCGATGTAGCCGCCCAGCGTGCCGAACTCCAGCCAGCTGCCCATCAGGCCGCGGTTGCGGTCGGTGGAATACTCGGCGATGAAGGTGGCCGCACCGCCATACTCGCCGCCAGTGGAAAAGCCCTGCACCACGCGCGCCAGCAGCAACAGCACCGGTGCCCAGATGCCGATCCGCTCGTAGGAAGGAATCAGGCCGATCGCAAAGGTACCCAGCGCCATCAGGATCATGGTGAACGCCAGTACTTTCTGGCGCCCATAGCGGTCGCCGAGCGGGCCGAACACCAGACCGCCGAGTGGACGCACCAGGAATGCCACGGTGAAGGTGGCGAAGGCTGCGATCACCTGTGCGGTGGGATTGCTCGACGGGAAGAACACCTGGCCGATGGTGACGGCGAGATAGCCGTAGACACCGAAGTCGAACCACTCCATGGCATTGCCGAGTGCGGCGGCGCCCACGGCGCGCTTGAGCATGGGCTTGTCGACGACGGTGATCTCATCGACCTTCAGGTGGCGGCGGCGTTTGAACCAGCCGAAATGGGCATGTGCCTCGGGCGTGTCCTGCATGGGGGCTCCCTTGTAGGTATGGAATAGGGGAATGGCGGCGTGGTGTGTCCCGGAAATCGGAAACGGCGATGCAGGCGCAAGTGGCGCAGGGGCATCGGAAGGCGGCGTGGGGGCCGGGGAACGTGTGCAGGCGCAACGCCACGCGCACGGCAAAGCACCGCCGCAACGGCGGAAACGCGGCAACGGGATCACAACGGTCGCGCAGTTGGCAGCCGCGTGTCACATCAGCGTGTGGGGAAGGCAGGCCGTGGGCCTGCGGGCGTCATCCGCCGGGATCCAGCGCGAGGCGGTGGCAATGCAGGGCGGGAGCATTCGTGGCAAGCGAAGCGCCGGTCGGCAGTGCTTCCCACGTAACAGGTGCGCCCGTCACGTAGTGGGTCGTGTCGATCATCCGTTCATCATAACGGCATCGGCGTGAGCATGCAGCGAAGCAGGCTGATCTGCACGCTGTGTTCCATCTCGCCTGTTCAGAAGGCTCAGGCCGACTTTGTCATCAAACCGAACACCGTGCAGGCCATCGCCAGGGCGCCCGGCAGTGCCAGTTTCCGCGTGACCAATGCGGCGCCGATCATCGTGAGTACCGAAAGCATGATGGCCAGGGCGAAGAACGGTTGGCCCTGCAGGAACTGGTGGATGCAACCGGCGCAGCCGGCAATGGCCAGGCTGGTGGCGAAGCAGACGTGGAACAGTGAGCCAGCGTACACAGAGGTTCCTCGCGATGATGGAGGCCATAGCGGCAGGCCTCCGGGCAAATTTAGGGCGGATTTCAGATTGCGATGACGGAATCACATCCTGTACGCGCTCTGGTGACATCGGCGTGCATAAGGTGGAGCGCACACCCACTTTTTGGATTGATGGAGGATGCAATGGCGCGGACGATTCCCGAAGGAACGCTGATCGTGGTTGCCGACGGGGGTTCGGCGCGGGTGTTCACCAACGTAGGCAGCGCGAACCAGCTTGCACTGAAGCAGGAGGGTGAACTGCGCCTGCAGGACATCAGCGAGCAGGGGGTGTCCGGGCAGGGCCCGGCCGGGGCGGTGCCCAAGGACATGTCGGTCTCGCAACTCAACGAGGCAACGTTCGCCAAGCAGGTGGCTGAACAGCTCAACGAGGATGCCTTGAAGAACCGCTATGCGCATCTGGTGTTGATCGCTGATCCGACCACGCTGGGCCGCATCCGTCCGTTGCTGCACAAAGAGGTCCAGGCACGCCTGCTCGGCGATATCGCCAAGGACCTGACCAACGCACCGTTGGCGGATATCCAGAAGGCACTGGCGGCGTAGCGAGGCCGATCGATCTGCCGTAGCGCCGAGCCCATGCTCGGCTGTCGCGCGGAGCGCGGCGGTTCCGCGCCGCGCAAGACGCAGCCGACGCTATCCCGTCGGTGCTGACCTCACCGCAACGGGTAGAACGGTTCGATCAATCGGGTGCCCGTTGCCTCATCGCCCTTGAATGACAGCTCGAACGCACCGCCCCACAGCGTTCCGGGGTGATCGAGCACCTGCAGGGTTTCCATCCGCAGCGCTTCCATGCCGATCAGCGTCGCTGCCTCGTCGCGGCTCACCCACCGGTATTCCTTGTCCGCGGTTCTCGCCGGTGGCTGCCCGGCCCGCAGGGTGGCGCGATAGTGCTGCCGGAACGACACCGCGTCGTGGCTTGGGTCCGGCGGATCTTCGTTGAAACGATAGCTGTAGATGGCCGCCAGCGTGAACGGCGATACCTGCAGGCCGAGATCCGATGAGAGCTGTTGCAGCGCCTGCTGGATGCTCTGTTTGCGGTTGGCGCGTACAGCGGGTGTCATCCAGCCGCTGCGGTTGTGTTCCAGCAGCAGGTGGTCCTGGTCGTCGGTGACCAGCAGGCGCAGGATGGTGTAGTCGTCCTGGGCAGCACGCGATGGGGCGGGGGGCGTGGGCGGCGCGCCATGGCTGAGCGTTACGACACCCAGCAGGCTTGCCATCACGATCCATCGTGCAGTGCGGATGAGCATGCGTCCTCTCCCGGGTGTGGACGCAGGGTAGGAGGGGGCGGGGTACACGGCAAGTGCCGGTACAGCCGTAGAGGTGAGCCATGGCCGGTCGCATTTCCTGCGGGCGTCAGCCGCGCGAGGGCATGCAGCGGGTGCAAGGCCGATGGCCGCACTGCAACATGCGGCACGGGATGCCCGGTGCTAGCATCCGGCAACCACCTGAATCGATCCAAACGCCGATGCCCACGCTGGACCGTCGTCTCCTGATCGCTGTCGCCGCCACGGCGATGCTCGCTTCCGGCCTGGCGTCGGCCGCTCCCGCCAAAACGGCCGCCGACAGGGCATACGCTTCGGTCGACCCGTTCATTGGTACCGGTGGCGAAGGCCACACCTACCCGGGTGCCACGGTGCCATTCGGCATGGTCCAGCTCAGCCCGGACACACGCATCCAGCCGCGCGAAAAGGCCTATGGCTGGGCAGCCGGCTACCGTTACGACGACAGCAGCATCGTCGGCTTCTCGCACACGCATTTTTCCGGCACCGGTCATTCGGACCTCGGCGACATCCTGCTGATGCCGTTCACCGGCAATCCCGGCCTGGAGCGCGGTGACCCGGAAAAGCCGCGCAGCGGTTACGCGTCGCGCTTCCGCCACGATGACGAGAAGGCTGAGCCGGGCTACTACGCGGTCACCCTGGACGACTACAAGGTTCGCGCCGAACTGACCACCAGCGCGCGCGTGGGCGTGCACCGCTATGCCTTCCCCAAGGGCACCGATGCCAAGGTGCTGCTGGACATGCGCACCAGCATGTACGACTACCCGGGCAAGGTGCTGTGGTCGCGGGTGCGGGTGCGCGCCGATGGCACCGTGACCGGCTTCCGCGAGACGCGCGGCTGGGCGCCGGGCCGCCAGCTGTACTTCGCGATGCGTTTCTCGCGGCCGCTTTCCGGGCATGAGCTGCACAACACCGAGCAGGACATCGTCTACAAGGGCTTCCCGCCGCCGGGCGAGAAGAATCCAGCGCAGCGGGCGCAGATCGAAGGCCGTCAGCTGGTCGGCACCTTCGCCTTCGGCAAGCTGGACGCACCGCTGGTGGTCAAGGTGGCGATCTCGCCGGTCAGCGAAGCCGGTGCCATTGCCAACCTCGACGCGGAGGTGGCCGGCTTCGATTTCGACCGCGTGCGTGCGCAGGCAAAGCAGGAATGGACGCAGGCGCTGTCGGTGCTCGATATCGATGCGCCGGAACATGCGCGACGCAGCGCCTATACCGCGCTGTACCACACGATGCTGGGGCCGACGTTGTTCATGGATGCCGATGGCCAGTACCGTGGTTCGGACAACGCGGTGCACAAAGCCGATGGTTTCACGAACTATTCGACGTTCTCGCTGTGGGACACCTACCGTGCGCTGCACCCTTTGCTGACGCTGGTGCAGCCGGAGAAGCGCAACAGCGATTTCGTCAATTCGATGCTGGCCCACCATGAGCACAGCCCCTACGGGATGCTGCCGGTGTGGTCGTTCCATGGCCTGGAAGACTGGTGCATGATCGGCTACCACGCGGTGCCAGTGATCGCCGATGCCTACGTGAAGGGCATCCGCGGCTTCGACGCCGACAAGGCGCTGAAGGCGATGGTCGAGACCGCCAACTACGGGCCCTACGATGGCATCGCACAGTACCGCGAGCTGGGCTATGTGCCGATCGACGAGGAAGGCGAAGCGGCCAGCAAGACGCTGGAATACGCGTTCGATGACTGGACCATTGCTCGAATGGCGCAGGCGATGGGCAAGACCGATGTTGCGGCCACCTTCGACACGCGCGCCGGCAACTGGCGCAACGCCTTCGACAAGGACACCGGCTTCATGCGCGCACGCAAGCGCGATGGCAGCTTCCGCACGCCATTCGACCCCAGCGCCAGTGGCTACGGCACCGACTACACCGAGGGCAATGCCTGGCAGTACTCCTGGTACGTGCCGCAGGACGTGGCCGGCCTGGCCGCCGCGCACGGGGGCAGCGACAAGCTGCTCGCGCGCCTGGACGAAGTGTTCAACGCCAAGGTCGATCCATCCATCTTCGAGCACATGGAAGACATCACCGGCCTGATCGGCTGGTATGCGCATGGCAACGAGCCCAGCCACCACGTGGCCTACCTGTATTCGTATGCCGGCCAGCCGTGGCGCACCCAGGCGCGCCTGAAGCAGATCATGGACACCCAGTACGCCGACCGCCCCGATGGCCTGGCCGGCAACGATGACGTCGGCCAGATGTCGGCGTGGTACGTGTTCACCGCGCTGGGCTTCTATCCGGTGGCGCCGGGCTCGGGCGAGTACATCCTCGGCCGCCCGTTCCTGCCGAAGACCACGATGCGCCTGCCGAACGGCAAGACCTTCACCATCGTGGCCGATGGGCTGGATGACAAGCACACCTATGTGGGCAGCGTGAGCCTCAACGGCAAGCCGCTACAGCGCACCTTCCTGCGCCATGACGAGATCCTGGCCGGCGGCGAGCTGCGCTTCAGCATGCAGGCCGAGCCGAACAAGGACTGGCCGGGGCAGGGCGCGCAGGCGCCGTATTCGATGAGCCGGTGATGGGTTGTGGGTTGGCGTACGGGGATCCCGCTTCTGGTAGGTGCCAACCTTGGTTGGCACGCGGGACGTCAACGGCGCCAACCAAGGTTGGCGTCTACCGAGCCATGCTCCCGGGGAATCCCGCTTTGGTAGGTGCCAACCTTGGTTGGCACACGGGAGGTCAACAGCGCCCACCAAGGTGGGCGACTACCGGGTGGCGTGACCGGGTAGGTGCCAACCTTGGTGGGCACGCAGGACGTCAGCGGGATCGAAACCGCAACCCCACCCGTGCGCCACCGATCGGGGCGGTATCAATCATCAGGGTCGCACCATGCCGCTGTGCGATCTCGGCCACGATCGCCAGACCCAGCCCGCAGCCATCGCCTTCGCTGCTGGCCCGGTAGAAGCGTTCCGTGACGCGTCCGCGTTCGGCCTCGGCAATGCCGGTGCCGTCATCATCCACCCATGCCTGGACGCCTTCGGCATTCTGCTGCAGGCCCAGGGTGATCACACCACGCACGGCACCGTAGCGCAGTGCGTTGTCCAGTAGGTTGCCGAGTGCCTCGCGCAGCAGTTGCGGGTCGCCCTGTACCTGCACGCCGTCGTCGGGCCCGTCGTAACCCAGGTCCACGCCCGCCGCCAACGCACGGTCGGCGTAACGCTCCACCACGCCACGTGCCAGCACGGCCAGATCCACCGGCTGCAGCGGCAGCGCGCTGCCCTGCGGGTCTTCGGAACGGCTGAGCATCAGCAGCTGGTTGACCAGGTGCTGCAGCCGCGCCAGCCCGGCCAGCGTGCCGGACAACGCCAGCTGCTGCGCCTGCGGATCGTGCTGGCGCAATGAACTCTCCAGCTCCACCTGCATGGCCGCCAACGGTGTGCGCAGTTGATGTGCGGCGTTGCTGACGAAGCGGCGTTGCGCCCCCTGCATCGCGTCCAGGCGCTGCAGCAAGGCGTTGTAGGCCTCCACCGCCGGCCAGAGTTCGCGGGGAGCTTCCTGCGCCGGGTCCAGCGGTGCCAATGGATCCGGCCGCGGGCTGGCCAGCTTCCGTGCGACCAGGTTCGCGTGGCGTGCGGCGGCGCCGGTGCCGGACCAGGCCAGCCACGCCGCCAGTGCCAAGATCGCGGCCTGGAACGGAACGCTGGTCAGCAGCAGCTTGCGTTCCAGCCGGTGACGCTTGCGCAGCGTCTCGGCCACGCGCAGCCGGATGTCATGGCCCGGCCCGGCGCTGACCACCACTTCGACCATGCGCACCGGCTGCCCACGCAGGCGGGCATCGTAGTAGACCGCGTCGTCATCCGCGGCAGCGCTCGCCGGGCGCGGCAATGCTTCGGGCAGGTCGCCATACAGGCGCCCGCCTGCAGCGTCGACCACCTCGCCATGCACTTCGTCGGCGGTGTCCCAGGTGAACATGCGCGATACGGCCGGGGTGATCTCGATCGAGGCGCGGCCATCCTGCACGGTCACCAGCTCGGACAATGACATCGCCGAGTCCAGCAGCCAGCGGTCGTAGACCTGGCCGGCGTAGAAGCGCGCCAGCGCGAACGAACCTACTGCGCTGCACAGCAGCAGCACCAGCAGCGGCAGCCACAGGCGCCGCAGCAGCAGGCCGCGCAGGCTGTGCACGCGCTCAGTCACCCACCGCCTCCAACCGGTAGCCAAGGCCACGCAGCATGCGGATGCCGACGCCGGCACGCGCCTGTTCCAGCTTGCGGCGCAGGCGGCTGACATGCACCTCGATCACCGACAGGTTGGCCTCGTGGTCCCAGCTGTACAACGCATCGAACAACCGCTGCTTGGTGACGGTGCGGCCCGGATGCTGCATCAACGCTTCGACCAGAGACAGCTCGCGTGCGGTCAGCTCGATGCGCTGGCCTTCCACCTGCACTTCATTGCGGATGCTGTCGAAGCACAGCCGGCCGAGTCGCTTCTGTGCCGGCGCATCGCTGCGGCGGCGTGACAGCGCACGCAGGCGGGCTTCCAGCTCACCCAGTGCGAATGGCTTGGCCAGGTAATCATCGCCACCGCGGTCGAGACCGAGGATGCGGTCCTCCACGCCATCGCGCGCAGTGAGGATCAGCACCGGCAGGGTAGCGCCGTCGTTGCGCAGTCGCGAGAGCAGGTCGAGGCCATCCACGTCCGGCAACGAAAGGTCGAGCACCATGACGTCATATGGGGTACTGGCCAGCGCGGCCGGCGCGTGCAGCCCGCGCGGGAGGTGGTCGCACAGATGACCGGCGCCCTGCAGGGCACGGATCAGTCCATCGGCCAGTGCGGCGTCGTCTTCGATCAGCAGGATTCGCATTGCAAGCTTCGTGCAAGGTTGGGGCAAGTTTGGCGCAAGTCCGTCACCTTACCGTGACGTGCATGAATTTCTCCCCTCGTCTTGCGGTCGTGCTGGCCGCCCTTTTGTGCGCGCCTGCGGCTTCGGCGCTGTCCCTGGCAGAAGCGCAGCGTGCAATGGAAGCGCACAACCCGGACCTGCGCGCCGCGGCACTGGAACTGCGCGGGGTGCAGGGTGACGCGCAGACGGCGGCGCTGCGCCCGGCCACCGAGCTGTCGATCGGCACCAGCAAGATCAGCCCCAAGCACGGCATCGGCCCTGGACGTTGGCAGGACAAGCGGGTGGACAGCACCGTGGGCCTGGGCTGGACCTGGGAACGCGGTGGCAAGCGTGCATTGCGCGTCCGCCAGGCGGAAGCGCTGCTGGAGGTGGCCGGACTGGACATGCTCGATACCCGGCGCCGCCAGCAGGTGGCACTGCATGAAGCCTATTTCGGCCTGAAGGGCGCGCAGGAGCGGGCGCAGATTGCCGACGCCAACCGGCAGAGTTCGGCCGAGCAGATGGCGGCGGCCGACAAGCAGGTCGCGACAGGGGCGATGGCACCGGTGGATCGCGCGCGGCTGGCGGTGGACGACCTCGCCGTCGCCGACGCGTCACGCGAGGCAGCATTGGATCTGCGCGATGCACGGCATGCGCTGGGCCTGCTGCTGGGCAGCGATGACAGCCGCGACGACCTCAGTGCCGATGACCCCTGGCCGGATGCCAGCAGCGTGGCCGATGTACGCGCGTTCGACCCGCAGCAGCGCGCCGACCTGCGTGCCGCGCGTTCGCGCCTGGTCGCGGCCGACGCAGGCGTGGCTCTGGCGCGCAGCGAGCGCCATCGCGATATCCAGCTGGGTGTGGAGGCCGAACGTGAGCCGACCGACATCAGCGGTGTTACCTGGGGCGTGTCGTTGACCATTCCGCTGGGGGGGCCGTCGCGCGCGCGCGGCGCGATCCAGCGTGCCGAGGCCGACCGTGACAGCGCCGCGCTGGAGCTGCAGGTGCTGCAGCGCGAAGCACGCGCCGAGCTGGACCAGCTGCAGGCCAGCGCGCAGTCCGCCGCACAGCGCCGCAGCGACTATGAGGGACTGCAGTCCGACGCCGCACGCAGGGCGGTGCAGGGCATCGAACTGGCGTACCGGCGCGGTGCCGCCAACCTGACCGATCTGCTGGATGCGCGCCGCAGCTGGCGCGATTTCGAGGCCGCGCTGATCGAGGCGCGCACCGACCATGCCATTGCCCTGGCGCGCTGGGAAGCCGCCACATCCGTTGCCGAAGGAGAATCCCGATGAAGTCCACCGTCGCCCATCGCCCAAGGGCGCGACATGCCGTGCTGCCGGCGTTGCTGGCGCTGGCCCTGCTGAGCGGCTGTGGCCGCGAGCCAGCGTCCTATACCGAGGATGCGCCCCAGGTCAGCGCGGGCCAGATCCAGTTTCCCGCCGACAGCCGCCAGCTGGATGTGCTGCGCAGCGAGGCGGTGACCGCCGGCGCCAGCGCCAGCCTGCAGCTGCCGGGCCGGGTGGTCTGGGATGAGACGCGCTCCAGCGCACTGCACACGCCGCTGCCGGGGCAGGTAGCGCGCATCGAGGCACAGCCGGGGCAGAAGGTGAAAGCCGGCCAGGTCATCGCCTGGATCACCTCGCCCGAGTTCGGCCAGGCTCAGGCTGAAGGTGCCCGTGGTCGCGCCGAGCTGAAGCAGGCACGCAAGGAACTGGACCGTACCCGCGAACTGCATGCGGCGGGAGTGGCGTCGGGTCGTGAACTGGACGAGGCCGAGGCAAACTTCGCTGGCAGTCAGGCTGATCATGCACGCGCGGCCGCCTTCGCCAAGGCCTATGGCAACGGCCAGCGCGTCGACCAGCGCCTGCCGCTGCGCGCGCCCATCGATGGCGTGCTGGTGGAGCGGCGGATGAGCCCGGGCATGTCGGTCAGCCCCGACAGCGATCAGCCGTTGGCAGTGATCGGCGATCCGGACCGCCTGTGGCTGTTGCTGGACATTCCCGAAAGCCTGGCCGGACGTTTGAAGGCCGGCATGCAGGTGAGCGTGCCGGGTGCAGATGGCCAGCCGCTGCAGGCGACCCTGCAGCATGTGGATGACTTCGTCGACAGCGAACGCCGCGTGGTGCAGGCGCGCGCCGAGCTGGACAATCGCGCACGCGGCTTCAAGGCGGGACAGTATGTGCGCGCCCAGGTGGCGTTGCCGGCCGAGGGCGGTGTCTCGTTGCCCGATGCGGCGGTGCTGCTGATCGACGGCAAGCAGGTAGTGTTCGTGGAAGAGGGCAAGGGCCGCTACGTGCGCCACGCCGTGCACGCCGAGGAGCTGGGTGACGGTCGACTGTGGGTGCGTGACGGTCTGGCGGCTGGCAGCAGGGTGGTGGTCGAAGGGGGCCTGCTGCTGCAGCAGCTGGTCGACAGCGCGCCAGCGGCCGCCAGCACCGGCGCGGGGCATGCCGCCCCATGATCGATCGCCTGATTGCCTATTGCCTGCGCCAGCCGCTGATGGTGATGCTGGCACTGCTGTTGTTCATCGGCGGCGGCATCGCCGCGTTCCGCGTGCTGCCGGTGGAGGCCTTCCCGGACGTCTCCGACACCCAGGTGACGGTGGTGTCGCTGCACCCGGGCCGCGCCGCCGAAGAGGTGGAACGCGAAGTGACGATGCCGCTGGAAGTGGCCTTGTCCGGCATTCCGCATTCGGTGCGGGTGTTCTCGCATACCCAGTTCGGCTTGTCGATGATCATCCTGACCTTCGACGACAAGGCCGACGACTATTTCGCGCGGCAGCAGGTGCTGGAGCGCCTGCAGGGCGTGGAGCTGCCGGAGGGCGTGACCCCGGAGCTGGAGGCGATGAGTTCGGCGGTGGGCGAGATCTACCGCTACGTACTCAAGGGCCCGCACATGACGCCGACCCAGCTGCGCACGGTGCAGGAATGGACGATGGAGCGCAGCCTGCGCACCGTGCCGGGCGTGGCCGATGTGATCAGCTTCGGCGGGTTCGCGCGCACCTTCCAGGTCAAGCCGGACCTGGACAAGCTGCGTGATCGCGGCATCAGCCTCGGTGAATTCGCCGAGGCGCTGGAGAAGGGCAGCTCCAATGCCGGCGGCGGCTACGTGGAGCGCGGCCAGCAGCAGTTCCTGATCCGCGGCGTGGGCCTGATGCGTTCGCCGGGTGACATCGGCAACGTGGTGGTGGCGCAGCGCGGCGGTACGCCGATCCTGGTGCGCGACCTGGCCGGCATCGCCGATACCGGCCTGCCACGGCAGGGTCTGGTCGGCCAGGACGACAATGACGATGCGGTGTTCGGCATGGTGCTGATGCGCAAGGGCGAGAATCCGTCCGACGTGCTCGACGCCCTGCATGCGCGCATCGCCGAGATCGAAGCGAACCAGCTGCCGGCCGGCGTCAGCATCGAGCCGTTCTACGACCGCTCCTGGCTGGTGTCGACCACCTTGAAGACCGTCTTCCGCAACCTGCTGGAAGGTGCGGTGCTGGTGTTCCTGGTGCTGTGGCTGTTCCTGTACAACGCCCGCGCCGCGCTGATCGTGGCGGCGATGATGCCGCTGGCGCTGTTGTCGACCTTCCTTGGCCTGCACCTGTGGGGCGTGCCGGCCAACCTGCTGTCTTTGGGTGCGATGGACTTCGGCATCATCATCGATGGCGCGGTGATCGTCACCGAGCACATTGTCTCGCGATTGTCGAAGCTGCCACCTACGGCTGATCGGAAGACGCGGTTCTCGACCATTCTTTCCGCCGCATCGGAAGTGGGCCGGCCGACGTTCTTCTCGATGCTGATCATCATCGCCGCGCACATTCCGATCTTCACCCTGCAGCGCCAGGAAGGCCGCATGTTCGCGCCGATGGCGTACTCGGTGACCTCGGCCCTGATCGGTGCGTTGATCCTGGCGCTGACCGTGGTGCCGCTGTTCTGCTACTGGTGGCTGCGACGGGACCGCATGCGCGATGGCAATCCGCTGATGGACCGCCTGACCGGCTGGTACCGGCCGATCCTGGAGCGTGCGTTGGCCCGACCGCGTGCGGTGGTGCTGACCGCGGTCGCATTGCTGGTGGGTACGTTGGCATTGGGTACCCGCCTGGGCTCGGAGTTCCTGCCCGAGCTGGACGAGGGCTCGATCTGGCTGACCGCCACGCTTGACCCCAGCACCAGCCTGGCCGAAGCACAGCAGCAGTCGCGGCGCATCCGCGAGCTGGTTGGAACCTTCCCGCAGGTATCGACGGTGGTGGCCAAGCTGGGGCGGCCGGAAGACGGCTCCGATGCCAAGGGCGCCAACCAGATCGAGGCACTGGTGGCGTTGAAGCCGGAGAAGGAATGGCCGAAGGGGGTGGACAAGCGGCAGCTGGTGAGCGACCTGCAGCGCACGCTGGAGCAGCGCATTCCGGGGCCGGAGTTCTCGATCTCGCAGCCGGTGCGCGACAACATCCTGGAGAGCATCTCGCAGATCAAGGGCCAGGTGGTGATCAAGGTCAGTGGCTCGGACCTTGACGTGCTGAACCGGCAGGCGCAGGCGATCCTGGGCCAGGTGCGTGGCGTGGAGGGCGTGGAGAGTGCCTTCATCGACCGTGATGGCTCCTTGCCGCAGCTGCAGATCGAGATCGACCGCGACCGCGCCGCGCGCTATGGCCTGAACGTGCGCGACATCGACGAAGTGATCGAGACTGCACTGGGCGGGCGCCAGGTCGGTGAGCTGTGGGAGGGCGACCGCAGGTTCCCGATCACGTTGCGCCTGGACGATGCCGACCGTGACCTGCAACGGCTGCGTACGGTGCCGGTGGGCATCGGCGATGGCCACACGGTGACGTTGTCCGACGTGGCCGACTTCCGCATGGCCAGCGGCGCGATCAATATCTCGCGCGAAAACGCACAGCGGGTCAAGGCGGTCAGCATCTTCATCGCTGGTCGTGACATGGGCAGCGTGGTGGCCGACATGCGCAAACGCGTGGACGCCAGCGTGCAGCTGCCGGAAGGCTACCGGCTGGAGTGGTCCGGCGAGTTCGAGAACCAGCAGCGTGCGATGAAGCGGCTGGGCTGGGTGATTCCGCTGTCGGTGCTGATCATCTTCGTGCTGCTGTTCGATGCCTTCAAGGACATCAGCAGCGCAGCACTGATCCTGGCCAACGTGCCCCTCGCGATGATCGGCGGCATCCTGGCCCTGTGGCTGACCGGTATTCCGCTGTCGGTGTCGGCGGCCATCGGTTTCATTGCGTTGTTCGGGCAGGCGGTGCTGAACGGTGTGGTGATGCTCAGTCGCTTCGCCCAGCTGCGCGAGCAGGGCATGGACCTGCTGCAGTCGGTGGTGCAGGGCTCGCTGCAGCGCCTGCGTACGGTGCTGATGACCGCACTGCTGGCGATGTTCGGCCTGCTGCCGATGGCGACCTCGCATGCGATCGGCGCCGAGACCCAGAAGCCGCTGGCGGTGGTGGTGATCGGTGGCCTGCTGTCGGCAATGCTGCTGACCCTGCTGGTACTGCCGACGCTCTACTACTGGGTGCACCGACGCCGTGAGGCGCGGACGGGCTGACGATAATGTAGAGCCGAGCCCATGCTCGGCTGCTTCTGGCTTCTGCGCGAAGCGCAGCCGAGCATGGGCTCGGCTCTACAGTAGCTCCACGACTCGAGCGGATCCGCCAGCCTTACTGCGCCACGCCCTGCCAGGCAATCATCATCGGTACGATCAACAGGCCCAGGCAACTGACGCACAGCACCGTCGTGGTGATGTGGAAGAGCCAGAAACGGCCTGGCGTTTCAGCACGCCATACCTTCTTGGCGATGTTGACGCCCCAGATCGTAAAGCCATCGGCGATGCCACCCAGGAAGAAGCAAAGGGTGGCCAGTGCCCACAGCACCCAGATCAGCGCCATCGCCAGATTGCGTACGTCGCCACGCAGCGAGGACCACAGCACCAGCGTCGCCAGCGCCAACAGGCCTCCCAGCAGAAACGTGATCATCCAGAGTCGATACCAGATGCCCGGCCTTTCCATGCGCGTGCCCCCTCCGTTTGGCCGAGCATAGCCAGTCCGGTGGTCCTTACACCATCCCGCCATTGGCGCGCAGCACCTGGCCGTTGATCCACCCGCCATCAGCACCGGCCAGGAAGGCCACCGCACCGGCGATGTCCTCCGGCGTACCCAGCCGCTCCAGGGGATTCATCTTCGCCAACCGCTCGATCAGCTCCGGTGACTTGCCCTCCAGGAACAGGTCGGTGGCGGTCGGGCCGGGCGCCACTGCATTCACGGTGATGTTGCGCCCGCGCAGCTCCTTGCTGAGGATCGCGCCCATCGTCTCCACCGCCGCCTTGCTGGCGGCATACACGCTGTAGTGCTCCAGTCTGATGCCGACCACGCTGGTGGACAGGCTGATCAGGCGGCCACCGTCGCGCACCCGTCGCGCGCTTTCGCGCAGCACGTTGAAGGCGCCTTTCAGATTGATCCCGATCACCCGCTCGAACAGGGCATCGTCGCTGTCGGCCAGCGGCGCCAACTGCAGCACGCCGGCACTGTTCACCACTACGTCGATACCGCCGAAGCGCGCCTCGATGGCGTCGAACAGCTGGCGCACCGCCTGCGGGTCGGCCACATCGGCCTGCAGCGCGATGGCCTGTGCGCCGGTGGCGTTGAGTTCGGCTGCCAGTGCCTCGGCATCATCGCGGCGGCCGGCATAGTTGATCACCACGTCATGGCCATCGGCGGCGAGCCGCCGGGAAATGGCGGCACCGATGCCGCGGGAACCACCGGTGACCAGGGCGATGCGATTGGGGGAGGTGGGCATGATCCGGTCCAGCAGGCACGCCGGAGTGGCGCAGGGCCATCTTCGCCACCTTGCCCGGTCGGATAATCATGCATAATCCGCCAACATCATCCGGGTAGCCGAACAATGGACCGATTCACGGCCATGCGCGCCTTCGTCCGTATCGTCGAGCGCCGCAGCTTCACCCGTGCCTCCGAGGACCTGGGCCTGCCGCGGGCCACGGTGACCGACGCGATCAAGGCACTGGAGCATCGGCTGGGCGTGCGCCTGTTGCACCGGACCACCCGGCTGGTGGTGCCCACCCTGGAGGGCGAGGCCTTCTATGGCCGTTGCCTGCGCCTGATCGCCGACATGGACGATGCCGAAGCCGCGTTCCGTGAGGTGCCGCCGCGCGGCCCGCTGCGCATTGAAGTGCACGGCACGCTGGGCCGGCACCTGCTGTTTCCGCACCTGCCGGAGTTCCTGCAGCGCTACCCGGAGATCGAACTGGAGGTCAGCGAAGGGGACCGCTACGTCGATCTGTTGCGCGAGGGCGTGGATGCGGCGCTGCGTGTCGGTACCCTGGCCGACAGCGATCTGGCGGCGCGGCGGTTGACGCTGCTGCGCGAGGTCACTGTGGCTTCGCCAGGCTACGCGCTGGTGCACGGCGTGCCCGGGACCATCGAATCGCTGGAGCAAGGCCACCAGATGGTCGGCTACCGCTCCAGTGCCACCGGCCAGCTGATTCCGCTGGAATTCCAGCAGGGCGCGCAGGTGCGTTACGTTCCACTGCCGGCCCGGGTGCGTGTTTCCGGTGCGGATGCCTTCCTCGGTGCCGCGCTGGCAGGGCTGGGCATCATCCAGGCGCCGCGCTACCGGATGGATCCGTACATTGCGCGCGGGCAACTGGTCGAGCTGCTGCCGGACACACCGCCGACACCGAGCCCGTTGAGCCTGGTCTACCCGCGCAACCGCACGCCATCGCCGCGGCTGCGGGTGTTCATCGACTGGGTAGCCGGGGTGTTCGACCAGATGAGGTAGTGCCGGCCGCTGGCCGGCAACTGCAACACGCTTGATGTGCCAAGGTTGCCGGCCAGCGGCCGGCACTACCGGGCTGACGCGCTGGGCAGCACCAGCTCGAACACGGTGCCGGTTTCATCGGAGGCCACGCTCACCGTTCCGCCATGCGCCTGTGCAATCGCACGGGTGATCGCCAGGCCCAGGCCGGCGCCCTCGTGGCGGCCACGCTCGCCGCGATAGAAGCGGTCGAACAGGCGCGGCAGCGCTTCGGTGGCAATCGGTGCCCCCGCGTTGTGCACGCTTACCCGGCAGCGGCCGCCGTCCTCGTGCAGCCGTACCTGCACTTCGCTGCCTGCCGCCGCATGGTTCAACGCATTCGACAGCAGATTGGCGATCGCCCGGTGCAGCATCAGACGGTTGCCTTCCACGCTCGCCACGCCGTCGCGGCGCAGGGTCAAGTGTCGGTCCTCGGCCAGCAGGTCATAGAACTCCAGCAGCGAATCCACCACCGCATCCAGCGCCACCGGCTCACGCGAGGGCAGCGCGCCCGGTGCCTCAGCCTGCGCCAGGTACAGCAGGTCACCCACGGTCTGCGCCAGCTGCTGCAACTCCTCGGCACAAGACGCCAGCGTCTCGCGGTAGGCCTCGTTGCTGCGCGGGTGGGCCAGCACCACCTGCACCTGGGTCAGCATGTTGGTGATCGGCGTGCGCAACTCGTGGGCCAGATCACCGGAGAATTCGGTCAGGCGTGCGAAGTCCTGCTGTAATCGTGCCAGCATGCCGTTGAGCGTCTGTGCCAGCTGTTCCAGTTCGGCCGGTGCCGTGCGCGCGCTCAGACGGCGCTGCAATCGACCGGCGGTGATCTGCCGGGCTTCATCGGCCAGCGTGCGCAGCGGTCGCAGCGTGCGTCGCACTACGTAGCCGCCGAGCAGGCTGCTGGCCACGGCGGCGCCGATGATGGCGATCGCCAGAAGATGGCGGAAGCGCTGCAGGAAATCGGCATGGCGGTCGTCATCGATGGCCAGCAGGGTGACCAGCTGGCTGCCGTCGGCCAGGGTCTGCCGCAGGTGCAGGGCATGCATGCAGCGACCATCATCGAGAATCCAGTCGTGCCGACGCGGGGTGGTATCGATGGGCTGGCTGCGTGCGTGCTCGCGCAGCAGTGCCGGTGCGGTGGAAAACAGCACGGTGCCGCGCCCGTCGACAATATGGAAGGCGATGTCCGGATGGTGGCCCAGCGCCTCTGCCAGGCGCCGCCCGCGAGCCGGCGCGGGCCCATTGCCGGCCAGGTCACGGATCAGCGCAACCTTGTTTTCCAGTTCGGTGAAATCCTGGGCGACCAGGTCGTGGCGGGCACTGACATAGATCGCCACGCCCAGTGCGGCCAGCACCAGCGTGGCCACGGTGGCGAACAGCAGCGTCAGCCGCACCGCGATGGAACGGCGCAGGCTCATCCGCCGGGCGTGGCGCCGCCGTCCGGCGCCTCCATCACATAGCCCATGCCGCGTACCGTGACGATCAGCTTGGCATCGAAGTCGTCGTCGATCTTCGCGCGCAGGCGGCGGATCGCCACGTCGATCACGTTGGTGTCGCTGTCGAAGTTCATGTCCCATACCTGCGAGGCGATCAGCGACCGCGGCAACACTTCGCCACGGCGGCGCGCCAGCAGCTCCAGCAGGGTGTACTCCTTCTGGCTGAGGGAGATGCGCTGGCCGCCGCGTTCCACCCGGCGGCGCAGGGTATCCACCACCAGGTCGGCAATGACGATGCGTTCGGCCTGCGGCACGGCCTGGCCGCGACGCAGCAGGGTGCGCACGCGCGCCAGCAGTTCGGCAAAGGCGAACGGCTTGGCCAGGTAGTCGTCGGCGCCCAGTTCCAGGCCCTGCACGCGGTCGGCGATGCTGCTGCGGGCGGTCAGGAACAGCACCGGTGTCTGCCACCCTCCGGCGCGCAGTCGTGACAGCACGTTCCAGCCATCCAGGCCGGGCAGCATCACATCGAGGATGACCAGCTGGTACTCGCCACTACCGGCCAGATGCAGCCCGTCGACACCGTTGCAGGCGAGGTCGACCACGTAGCCTGCCTCGATCAGGCCCTGGCGCAGGTAGTTGCCGGTCTTGGGTTCGTCTTCGACGATCAGCAGTTTCATGGTGTGCCCATCATCGCAGCTTGGGCCCGCACCGGAACGGATCGGTCATGCCAGCGGGTCCAGCGTGCCAAGCACCGCGACGCAGGCCAGCACCAGCAGCGCCAGCACCGATTCGCAGGCCAGGCTGTGGCGGAGTGAGCGCAGCGGCCTGGGTTGCCAGCCGCCACGGATGGAGACTGCCAGCGCCGGCACCAGCCGCCAGCGATGCAGCGCGGCCAGGCCCAGCATGCCACCCACCAGCGCCAGCTTGAGCAGCAGCCAGCGTCCATGCGCGGCGCCGGTCAGTGTCTGTATGGAACCGCCGAGATCGACATAGGTATAGGTGCCGGTCATCGTCAGCAGGGCGACGATGATCGTGCCGGGCACGGCGAAGCCGTGCGCGGCCTTCCATAGCTCGTGGGTGCGTTCGCGCAGGCGCAGGCCCTGGCGGCGCAGTGCCAGCTGCACGATGGCGGCGATCGCACCGATCCAGGCGCCGGCCGCCAGCAGGTGCACGATGCCGGCAGCAAGACGCAGCCTGCCAGCGACCCCATCGCCAGCAGCGGCGTGGCCGTTCCAGGCGAGGCTGGCCAGGGTCACCGCCGAGAGTGCCAGCAGTGCAGGACGGCGCAGGCCCTGCACCGGGCGATTGACTGCCAGCAGCGGCAGCATTGCCAGCAGGGCCAGGATGCGCAGCAGTCCGGCCTCGCCCACCGGCGTACCGGTAAGAAACCAGCGCGCTGTCTCGCCATCGATGTCGACCGGTGATATGCCAAGCACGCCGGACAATCGGGTGACCGCATCGATGCCGACCAGCACCAGTGCCACCACAGTGAGGGCCAGCGAGACGCTGCGCGGCAGTCCGGGGCGGATGAACAGCATCCGCCCGAACAGCAGCATCAGGGCCAGATACAGCGCCAGCCGCAGCGCGTATGGCGAAAGCTCGGCCACAGCGATGGCCTTACTTCACGGTGAAGCGGTAGGTGCCGGTGATCGGATGGCTGTCCTGGCCGACCGCGCGCCACTGCAGCGCGTAACTGCCGGCGGGCAGCGGCTTGGCAAAGCGCGCGCGCAGGGTGTGGCCGTCCTCGGAGATCTCCTGCGCGGCGGTCGGCATCGCCATCTTCATGCGGCCGTGGTCCATGCTCAGTTCGATGCGGGTGGCACGCGGCATCACCTTCTCACTGAACTGCAGCTCGATCTGGCTGGCCGGGGCCACGGTGGCATCGGCCGCTGGCGTCGAACGCACCAGGCTGGGATGGGCCAGCGCCAGCGGTGCGGCCGAAAGGCCGGACAGCAGCAGGGCGAGCGGGGCGACGCGGAACAGGGAGCGGGTCATATGCGGATCACCGATGGGGAAGTGGCCTGCAGGGTGGCGTCCACCGCCTTTCGAGGCCCTGACCTGGACATTACCGGTTTGTAATGTTGGCAGCCGGCCTGCGGGCGGCACTACCGTGCCCGTGACTGCGCGATCCATGCCGACGGCGAACAACCGACCACACGCCGGAACGCCGCGCTGAACTTGCTGGGATTGGCATACCCGCTGGCCAGGGCAACGTCGGTGACACGCCGGCCCTGCGCAAGCTCGGCGCGCGCCCGCTGCATGCGGTGCTGGGTCAGGAACGCATAGGGCGGCAGGCCAGTGGCCGCACGCAGCGCGCGGCTGAACGTCGCGGCCTCCATCTGCACTGCAGCGGCCAGCTGTGGAACGGTCAGCGCCTGGCCGTGTTGCGCGTCGATGTAGGCCTCCAGTTGCCGCAACCGTCGTGCCGACAGTGGGGACACCGTGCCACGCGCCTGGCACGGCTGACCGGCAAGCTGACCCAGGCGGTGCAGCAGCACCTGCGCGCCATGTTCGAGGAAGCCGGGCAGGCAGGCGTCGGCCTGTGCGCTGGACCACAGCGCCTGCAGCACCGAAGTCACCACCGGATCGCGGTGCAGCCGCGCCGCCAGGGGTTGCAGGTGCTGCAGCGCCGGCGCGTCGTGCGGCAACATGCGGGTATCGATGGCGATGCCGAGCAGATCGACTGCAGGGCTGGCATAGGTGCCAGACTCTCCCGGCAGTACCAGGTTGAACTGTCCGGGCCGCCACGGCGCCTGCAGAAGACCGCTGAGGGTGCGCTGCTGCAGCCGACCGCCGCCGCCCACGGCCATGCCCAGGCGCAGTTGCTGCGGATGTCCCATCTCACCTTCGCTGGCATCGAAGCGATGGCGCAGCAGCACCACCGCACCGTCATCGCTGGCGTAGGCCGCAGGGGCCTGCGGGCCGGTTTCCTGCAGCAGCTGGTCGGCGAGGGCGGGCATCACGGATCCGGGAATGGAGCGGCACTGCCGGAAATGGAGTGGCGGCGTCGCGTGAATGTTACAGGATAACACTCTTGCCCGCGCTGCCGCCGCTCGCGCGTCCGCCACTCCATTCGCCGAGGTTCCCCGTTGAAGTCGTCCACGCCCGCCGCCGCGCTCGTCGCGGCATCCCTGCTCATTCCTGCAATGCCCGTGCTCGCCCAGCAGGCCGACCCTGCCACGCTTGATGGTGTCCGGGTCACCGGTTCCAAGCGCGATACCCCGTACCTGAAGAGCGATCTGTCGGTGACGGTGCTTGATCGGCAAGCCTTGAAGGAGGCAGGTGTCACCGAATTCCGTGATCTCGACAAGCTCGCGCCGAACGTGAAGTTCAATGCGATGGGCCAGCTCAGCAACATGTTCATCTCGATCCGCGGCATCGAGTCCAATCCGTTCCTGGTCAACCGCGCCTCGGTCTACATCGACGGCATCCCGTTCCGCGAACTGAGCAATGCCGTGCTCAACCAGGTGGAGTCGGTGGAGGTGCTGCGCGGCCCGCAGGGCACGCTGTACGGCGCCAACAGCGAATCCGGCCTGGTACTGGTGCGCACGCGCGGCCCGGCTGATGCACGCGAGGGCGAGATCAACGTGCGCAGCACCTGGTTCGGCAACGGCAATGGCACCGCTCTCGATGGCTTCCTGGCAGGGCCGCTGAGCAAGACGGGCAGCCTGTCGGGCTCGGTGGCGTTCATGGGCTCGGACGAAGATGCCTACCTGAAGAACCTCACGCCCTCCGGTGCGCGCGGCAGGGTGGGTGAAGGCTACCTGCAGGGCAAGCTGCGCTGGCGGCCCAGCGACTACGTTTCGGTGAACGCGCTGGCCTACCATCTGCGCACCCGTGCGCCGGGCATGTTCGAGTACGAGTACCTGCCGCTGGATACCGGCCTCTACAACCGTACCTACGGCGCCTCGCTCAATGGTGGCCGGCGTGCAGGCGATTTCACCTACATCAACGACGCGCCGAAACGCACCGAAAAGGATGAAACGGTGGCCGGCCTCAGTGCGCAGTGGCAGCTGCAGGCCGGTACGCTGGACGTGGCCGCTTCCTGGCGGGACGAGGAGGTGACCTCGGCCGGCTACGACTTCGACATGACCAACAGCCCGGCATTGGCCGGCCGCATCTACGACAGGAAGAAGGAATGGACGGCCGAGGCGCGCTTCAGCTCGCCCAGCGACCAGGCGCTGACCTGGATGGCCGGTGTGTCGACCTACCGCAACAGCAAGGATTCGATCCTCGGCACCTTCGTCGGCCCGGCGCTGCATGGGCTGGACAGCTACAACCTGGCGCCACGGCAGACCTCCAAGGGCGAGGACTACAGCGTGTTCGCCACCGCCAGCTACACCTTCCCGGGGCTGCCCAAGCTGACCGCCAGCGCCGGCCTGCGCCATGAGCAGGCGCGGCGTTCCACCGAACAGCGCGCCGGTGCGCTGGACCTGGGCGCCGGTGGCCGCGTGCTGTATCGCGATGCCGCACTGGCGCACACCTTCTCGGCCACGTTGCCGCGGGTGTCGCTGCGCTACGACGCCAGCGACGATCTGTCGTTCTATGCGGCATCGGCGAAGGGCTATATTCCGGGTGGCTTCAATCTGGCCGCGGCGCAGAGCGATGTGGTCAACGACAAGGTACTGCGCTACGAATCCGAGCGCATGTGGAGCCATGAGCTGGGCTTCAAGATGAACCTGGCCGGCGGCCGTGGCCACATCGGCGGCGCGCTGTTCCACATCACCTCGGACAACTGGCAGGAAATCCAGGTGGCCACCGATGGCAACGGCCGCCCGATCTCGTCGGACTACGTGGGTTCGGATGCCTCGATCCGTTCGCGCGGTGCCGAGCTGGAGGGCGTGTTCGAAGTGCTGCCCGGTTTCACCCTGATGGCGAATGTGGGCTACGTCGATGCGAAGTACACCAGGTTGTGGGTCAGCGTGGACCAGAACCTGGATGGCAAGCGGGTCAAGCTGACGCCGCACTACACTGGCTATCTGGCCGCGCGCTATCAGTTCGAGTCGGGCATCCATGCGCGACTGGAATCGCAGTTCACCGGCTCCAGCGCGCTGGATGAACGCAACCGCGCGTTCCAGCCGGCCGTGGCCGTGCTCGGTGCGCAGCTGGGTTATGAGACCGGGCCGTGGAGCGCGCGGGTGTTCGTGCAGAACCTGACCAACAAGCGCCGCATCAACGGCCTGATCTTCGACAACCTGGCCTTCGGCCGCGACGGCAACTACTACGGCCCGGTCGACAGCCCGCGCATCTTCGGCGCGGAAGTGGGCTACCGCTTCTGAGGAGGCGGGCCGAGCGCCGGCCAGCGGCCGGCGCTACCGGTCCAACGAAACGGTAGTGCCGGCCGCTGGCCGGCATCTTCGGAACGCTACCTGTGGCCGTGCAATGCCCGCCGATTGCCGATGTGCGCGCATGCCAGCAGCACGCCACCACAGGCCGTGGCGACGCCGTGCCAGAGCAGCGATTCCTTCAGCGGCAGGTAGAGCGAAGCCGACAACAGCAGGATGGCGCCCGTTGCGGCCAGTCGCACCGGCAGCCTGCGCCCATGCCGGTACAGCCCGGCCGTGGTACTGGCCAGTGCCAGCGTCGAGGCCATCAAGGCGAACAACCATTCCCAGCGCGACATCATCAACAGCAGCGTCATCACGCCGTGGCCGGGGTGCTGGAACGAGCGCAGCGCCATCATTGCCGCCGGCACGAAGGCCAGAAGCAGGGGCAGGGCGATGCAATGGGCGGCGCAGGCCAGTGACAGCCAGGCACCGGCCAGATCGAAACGGGGATGCCAGCGTGCCGAAGTTGGCGGCTGGGCCAGAGCCCTTGCGGGGGTCGGGGGGATGTGGTCCATTATGTTACATAGTAACAATTGGAGTCTCCCCCATGAAGCTTCCTGCTGCTCTTTTCCTGCTGCTGGGCGCCAGCGCCGCGCAGGCCCATGACGTGCGCCAACTGGGCGCACATGTGCACGGCCAGGCCACTGTCGATCTCGCGCTTGACCAGCAGACGCTGGAATTCGCCCTGCAGGCGCCCGGCATCGGTATCCTGGATTTCGAGCGCCCACCGGCCAATGCAACCGAGCGGGCATCGCTGGCAGGTGCCACCGCCGTGCTGAAGAGCGGCAGCTGGGTCACCCTGCCCACGGCGGCCCATTGTCGTCTGATCAGCGGTGATGCCAGGGCCGAAGGCTTCGATGCGACCGTTGCCGTGCCCACGGCCGGGCAGCATCGTCATGCCGGCTTCAGTGCCAACCTGCAGTACCACTGTGCGAATCCGGCAGCGCTTCGTGCCCTGGTGATGCGTCTTCCCACGCTGTTCCCGGGCCTGCACGAGGTCATCGTCAACACCGCGACGGACGGTGGCCAGGGGCGCACCGTGCTGACCACGGACAACCTGCGCGTGGTGCTGTCACCGTGAGCAGCGCGGCGGTGATCAGGCTGGACGAGGTGCAGTTCGGCTATGGAACGCGGCCCGTGCTGGACATTCCCCGGTTGCTCATCGCGCAGGGCAGCAGCGTGCTGCTGCGCGGCGCCAGTGGTGGCGGCAAGAGCACCTTGCTGGGCCTGCTGGCCGGCGTGCTGCTGCCCAGCCAGGGCCGCGTCGAGGTGGCCGGCCATGCGCTGCATGGGTTGCGCGGGCCAGCGCGGGATCGCTTCCGTGCCGATCATCTGGGCGTGATCTTCCAGCAGTTCAACCTGCTGCCCTTCCTCAGCGTGCGCGACAACATCGCGATGGGCCTGCGCTTCTCGCGCCTGCGCAGTGGACGCATCAGCGGTCCGCTGGATGCCGAGATCGAGCGCCTGCTGCGCGCGCTGCAGCTGGACCCGGCGCTGATGGCGCGACGTGCCGGTACGCTGAGTGTCGGCCAGCAGCAGCGCGTGGCGGCTGCACGTGCGCTGATCGGCCGGCCGGCGGTGCTGTTGGCCGACGAACCGACCTCGGCACTGGATCGCGAGGCCGCGACCGCGTTCCTGCAGTTGATGTCCGTGCAATGCCAGGCCGCCGGCACCACGGTGCTGGTGGTCAGCCATGACGACAGCCTGCAGCCCTTGTTCGACCGCACCATCGCCCTGGCGGAAATCAACCACGCAGGTGCCGCCCATGCTTGAACTTGCCTGGGCGAGCCTGCGCAGCCGCGCGTTGAGCGTCAGCCTGACCGTGCTGGTGATCACCCTCAGCGTCGTGCTGCTGCTCGGTGTCGAGCGTGTACGCACGCAGGCGCATGAAGGCTTCGCCAGTACGGTGTCGGGCACCGACCTGATCGTTGGCGCGCGATCAGGGCCGGTGAACCTGCTGCTGTATTCGGTGTTCCATATCGGCGACCCGACCAACAACGTGTCCTGGCAGTCCTACCAGGAGCTGTCCTCTCTGCCGCAGGTGAAGTGGACGGTGCCACTGTCGCTGGGCGATTCGTGGCGCGGCTACCGGGTGGTCGGCACCAGTGGCGGCTACTTCGAGCACTACCGCTACGGCGCGGGGCATGCGCTGGCGTTTGCGCAGGGGCGGCCGTTCGACGATCTGTACGACGCCGTGATCGGCGCAGAGGTGGCGCACGCACAGAAGGTCGGCATCGGCGATGAGATCGTGCTGGCGCACGGCACCGGCGCAGTCACGCTGGCCACGCACGCCGACAAACCGTTCCGCGTGGCCGGCATCCTGCAGCGCACCGGCACGCCGGTCGATTCCTCGGTGCTGGTCTCGCTGCCGGCCATCGAGGCGATCCACGTCGACTGGCGCTCCGGCATGCAGCTGCGCAGCCAGAGTGTCAGCGCCGAGCAGGCGCGCCACCTGGACCTGACCCCGACCAGCATCACCGCCTTCATGCTCGGCCTGAACTCGCGCATCGCCACGTTCTCGGTACAGCGCAGGATCAACGAGTATCCGGATGAGGCGATGCTGGCGATCCTGCCCGGCGTGACCCTGCAGCAGCTGTGGCAGTCACTGGGCACGGCCGAGCGGGCACTGCAGCTGATCAGCGCGATGGTGGTGCTGCTGGGCATGGTCTCGTTGGTGGCGCTGCTGGTCTCGACCCTGCAGGAGCGCCGGCGCGAGATGGCGGTGCTGCGTGCCATCGGTGCACGCCCTGGCTATATCGCCAGCCTGCTGGTGGTGGAGGCGGTGGCGACCAGCGCGCTTGCCTGCGTGCTCGCACTGGCCGCACTGGTGGTGGCCAGCCTGGCCGGGCGCGGCTGGGCGCTGGCCAACTTCGGCCTGTCGATCACCCACATCTGGCCGGATGGCCGCGAACTGGCGTGGGTCGCGGGTGTGCTGGCGATCAGCGCGGTGGCCGGCCTGGTACCGGCGCTGCTGGCCTATCGGCGCACGCTGGCCGATGGCCTGTCACCCGGGGGCTGAGCATGCGCTGGTTGCCGCTGTTGCCAATCTTGCTCGTGCTGACCGCCTGCGAACGCCCGGTCGATACCGGCGTGCAGGCGCTGACACCGTCGCCGGTGATCGATCGCGATGCCCCGGCAGCTGCCGAGGAACAGGAACTGGACTGGTTGCAGATGATGCCGAAGGAAGAACTGGCGGCGCTGGAGCGCGGCGAGGGTCCGGAGGTCGAGCACAACGGCAACCGGCGCATGCCGCAGTTTGGTACGTTCCGCACCGTTGACACCGTATTGCAGCGGCCGGTGCGCTTGCCGGGTTACGTGGTGCCGCTGGCCAACGCGCAGGACGGGCGGCTGACCGAATTCCTGTTCGTGCCGTACTACGGTGCCTGCATCCATGTGCCGCCGCCACCGCCGAACCAGATCGTGCACGTGGTGCTGCCGCGCCCGATCGAGATGCCGGACATGTATTCGCCGTTCTTCCTGGCCGGTACCCTGCGCGCCGAGCGGCTGGACGATGATCTGGCCGGCTCCGCCTACACTATGCGCGATGCGCAGCTGAGGCCGTATGAACCGTAGCGTCCTGATCGGATTGGCGTGTTGCCTGGGCTTGCTGGGGTGTACGCAGGCGGGTGGGGGCGCCACCACCGTCGCCGCAGCACCGGCACAGCCGGCCACGACCGAGGCGCCCATCGACCGCTGGGATGCACTGCGGCCCGACGAAGTGACCTACCAGCGCCCGCCGCCGCAGATCGGCCTGTCACGCAATGGCATGGACGGGGTGGGCGGGCTGATCGATGACACCGGCTCGGGCACGCCACCGGGGCAGGAGATCGACCATTCCAGCCCGGATCGCGCCAAGCAGTTCGGCTCTTCGCGCGTGGTCGACGCTGTCGACGGTCGCGCGGTGGATCTGGATGGCTACGTGGTGCCGCTGGGCACCAACGACGCGGGACTGGTCGAGGAACTGTTGTTCGTGCCGTTCTACGGGGCCTGCATCCATGTGCCGCCACCGCCACCGAACCAGATCATCCATGTGACCCTGGCCACGCCGATCGCACTGGGAGACCTGTGGGACCCGTACCGGCTTGCCGGCCGCCTGCAGGTCAAGCGATTCGATGCGGATATCGCCAGCGCGTCCTACGACGCGGCGGCGGCGACACTGACGGCGATCCACAATTGATGCGCACGCGTTCGATCATCGTTGCGGGCGTGTTGGTCACCAGCGTGGTGTTGCTGGTGTGGTGGCACCTGCGCGTCGACGTGACCGAGCCACCGGCGATCGCCTTCCCGGCACCCGCGACCGATGCCAGCCAGCGCATCGAACAACGCCTCGGCGAAGACCACGCTTTTCGCAACGACGTGCTGTTCCTGCTTGCGGCGACCTTGCGCGACCGTTGTCAGCCGGCACAGACGGGGCTGCTGGCGCGCATGGCCAATCGTGCATCGTTGCCGGTGTTGGCGGCGGTCAGTGCGGTGACCCAGCAGGATCCAACGCTGGACCGGCCGATCTACCAGTACATCCAGCATCGTGCCGACGCCACGCGCTGTGGCCAGCCGCTGCAGATGCCGTTGGCCGGCGGGCGCAGCATGCAGGTGGACATCGAACAGTACGCGCGCACCTTCCCGGACAGCTATTTCGATCCGCAGCGCAGCAGCGAACCGCGTGATTTCGGCGGCCTGTCGCTGCAGCAGCGGGCCGGTAACGCCTGCAACAGCGTGGTGTATTCGGTGTTGCCGCTGGGTGGCACCGATTGGCGATGCAGCAGCCTGCGCGCCAATGCCCGTGCGCGGGTGCGCGGGCTGTGCGAGGACGAGCTGCGGCGCCAACATGGGGCAACGGGCGGGGAGCTGGACATGGCCGTGGGGCAGGGCATGCAGGCAGCGGTGGTGTCCGCGATCGTCGCGTTGCCGGAAGACTGCCGGTAGCGCCGGGCCTGCCCGGCGCTACCGTTCTCCGGAACATGAACATTACCCGGGACGAAATCTGAACGTCTGGCGCCGTTGTCATAACTGTACAGGACATCCTGTATAGTTATGACGATAATCCGCCCCCATCAGGTTTCCCCATGGCTTTGTCCCAGCCCCTGGCCGGTGCTCCGGCCCTGTCGCGTGCCCGTCGCTGGGCGCTGTTGTTCACCGTCGCCGCCGGCCTGCTGCTGGTTACGCTCGACAACTCCGTGCTCTACACCGCACTACCCACCCTGACCGAGGAACTCTCGGCCAGTGCCGGCCAGGCACTGTGGATCATCAACGCCTATCCGCTGGTGATGGCCGGCCTGCTGCTGGGCGCGGGCACGCTGGGCGACCGCATCGGCCACCGCCGCATGTTCCTGATCGGCCTGGTCGTGTTCGGCCTTGCATCGCTGGCAGCGGCATTCGCCGACAGCGCCGCACAGCTGATCGCTGCCCGCGCGTTCCTGGCGGTCGGCGCGGCGGCGATGATGCCGGCCACGCTGGCCCTGATCGGCCTGAGCTTCCACGAAGAGCGTGAGCGCAACATCGCCATCGCGATCTGGGGTTCGGTGGCGATCGTCGGTGCGGGGCTCGGCCCGATCATCGGCGGCTGGCTGCTGCAGCACTTCTGGTGGGGCTCGGTGTTCCTGATCAACGTGCCGGTGGTGGTGGTGGCCTTCGTCGCTACGCTGCTGCTGGCGCCGGAGGGCCAGCGCGACACGTCGCGCCCCTGGGACATGGTGTCCTCGCTGCTGGCACTGGCCGCACTGTCTGGCCTGGTGCTGGCAATCAAGTCGTTGATCGCTACGCCGCCGTCGTATGCGCTGGGCGCAGGCGCGCTGCTGCTGGCCGTCGTCACTGGCGCGGCGTTCGCACGCCGCCAGCAGCAGCTGCCGTACCCGCTGCTGGACTTCGCGATCTTCCGCAATCCGGCGTTCCTGGCCGGTACGCTGTCGGCGGTGTTCACCCTGTTCGCGATGGCCGGCCTGCAGCTGGTCACCACCCAGCGCTTCCAGCTGGTGGCGGGCTTCACTCCGCTGCAGGCGGGCCTGCTGGTGTCGGTGGCGGCGCTGGGCAGCCTGCCGAGTGCACTGCTGGGCGGCAGCATCTTGCACCGTGTCGGCCTGCGTCCGCTGATCTGTGGTGGTCTGGCGGCTGGCGCCGTGGGTGTCGGTGTAGTGGCGTTCGGTTTCCCGCACGGCCTTGGCTGGGTGGTGGCTGGCATGGCCATTACCGGCTTTGGCATGGGCTCGGCCATCTCGGTGGCGTCCACCGCCATCCTCAACAATGTGCCGGCACACCGCGCAGGCATGGCCTCGTCGGTCGAAGAGGTGTCCTACGAATTCGGTGGCCTGCTGGCGGTGGCGATGCTGGGCAGCTTGAGCGCGGCGATGTACGGCGCCTTCCTGCCGGTCTCGGCCGACATGCCCGAGCTTGCCCGCGAAGGCTTCACCCAGGCGCTGCACGTGGCACGCGAAAGCGGGCAGGGCGAGTGGTTCGCGCTGGCCACGGCCGCGTATGACCGCGGCTACCAGATCGTGCTGCTGGTGATCACGGTGATGCTGGCGCTCGGTGCGACGATCATCGCGCGCCTGCTGCGCGGCCGCGTCGGCAGCCGCGAGGGCGCGGCCGATCGCGTAAAATGACGCGATGAGAACCAGCAAGCGCGACCGCATCCTCGACGCCGCCGTCAACGTGATCAATCGTGATGGCGTGCGCGCGGTGACCTTCGAGTCGGTGGCCGCCGAGGCCAAGCTGACCCGCGGCGGCCTGCTGTACCACTTTCCGTCGCGCGAGGCGCTGCTGCGCGGTATCGACGAGCACCTGGTGCAGGCCTGGGAGACGTCGATGGAAACGCTGCTGGGCAAGCGTGCGGAGGAAGCATCTGCGCTGGAGCGCTACCAGACCTTCGTGCGCGTCTCGGCGCAGAGCGCCACCCGTGCCGAACTGATGTTCATGCTTGAATCGGCCGACCCGGACGCCGATGAGCGTCCGTGGGGACCGGCTGTTCGGCGCTGGGCGCCGCTGCCACCGTCGGCCGGGCAGAATGACCCGGCCGCACTCGACAACTTCGTGGCGCGGCTGGCCGCCGATGGCCTGTGGATCTACGAGGCGATGTACGAAGGGCAGCTGGATGAAAGCGTGCGCGCCCAGGTGGCCGAACGCATCGCGGGGCTGCTGGCGAGGCCCGACGGGTCACCGCCCTTGTAGAGTCGAGCCATGCTCGACTGCTCGTCGGTCAGACAACGAAATCCCGCGCTCCGCGCGATAGTCGACCAGCGGTCGACGCTACCCCTCACCCATTTACCCGACCTGTGCTGCGGTCGCCGCCAACCACGCCCTGGGCGAAGCCCCCAACCGCTTGCGGAACGCCTTCGACAACGACGCGGTATCGGCAAACCCCACCTCGATCGCCACCTGCTTGACCGCCACGCCCGCACGCAACTGCGCGCAGGCCAGGCTCAGCCGCCAATCCAGCAGATAACTGGCCGGCGTCGCCTGCATCACCTCCTTGAACACCGCGGCGAAGGCACTGCGCGACATGCCGGCGGTCGCCGCCATGCGTGGCAGCGTCCATTCGTCCTGCGGCGCCTGGTGCATCGCCACCAGTGTGCGTGCCAGCCGCGCGTCGGACAGCCCGCGCATCAGCCCATGGCTGACGCCCGCCGCATCCGGATGGTCCACCACCCAGCGCAGGACCTGGATCAGCGCCACCTCGAACAGGCGGTTGGTCAGCAGCCGCGACCCGCAGCGCTGGCGGTCGGCCTCGGTGAACAGCAGGTGCAGGGTGTCGTCCAGTTCGCCGATCGCGGCCAGCGGCACCACCATCACCGGCGGCAGCGACTGCACGATGGGATTGCGCGCGCCGCCATCGAAATCGAGCGTCGCGCAGGTGAAGTCCGGGCCATCCAGTGGGGCATTGAAGAACACGTGGTGCAGCGGCTGCGGGTACAGCAACAGGCTGGGGGTGTCGATCTTCAACCGCGGCAGCGCGGTATCGCCATCGGGATGGCGCACCTCCATTTCACCCCGGCGCAGGATGTGCAGGAACGCACGACCGGGTTGCGGCTCGAACACCTGCCGTCCACACAGCGGGCCGCTGTGGAACAGCGCGGCCTGCACCCGGAAGCGTTCCAGAAGGGAGGAGAGGCGATCGGGCGCGGTGGTGTCGACGGGAATGCTCATGGACGCATGGACAAAATATATGGCTGATTTGGCCTGATTCGTCCAGTGAGTCTACCTAGGATGAGCGGGTCGTCCAATCCCGGGCGCTTTCCCAAGGAGATCCACCATGTCCCGTGTCCCCCTGATCGATGCCGCCAACACCACCGCCGACCGCCAGGCCCTGCTGGGCCAGGTCCACGCCGCGTTCGGCGCCACCCCGGCCATGTTCCGCGCCGTGGCCAATTCGCCGGCCGCCCTGCAGAGCATGTGGGGTTCGTTCGGCGCACTGGGCGGCGGTCGCCTGTCGCCGCTGCTGGGCGAGCAGATCGCCGTCGCCATCGCCAACCGCAATGCCTGCGAATACTGTCTGGCCGCGCACACGGCGCTGGGTCGCAAGGCCGGCGCCAGCAGCGAGCAGATGGCTGCCGCGCAGATCGGCCAGTCCAGCGATCCGGCCACTTCGGCGGCACTCGACTTCGCGCTGAAGGTGGTGGAGCAGCGTGCACAGATCACCGACGGTGATGTGCAGGCGTTGCGCGCAGCCGGCTTCGATGACGAGCAGATCGTCGAGATCCTCGCCCATGTGGCACTCAACCTGTTCACCAACTACGTCAACGTCGCGTTCGACGTGCCGGTGGACTTCCCGAAGGTGGCGCTGCGCTGAGATGCGGTTCGGCCCGGGTGGCAGTGGGCCGCCCGGGCCGGTCGAAATGGAGCAGACGGCGTGGTCGGCTCTACCTGTCGTCCGCCTGCAGCCGTTCGGGATGCGTATACACATTGAACCCGCTCTCCCGCGCGAACCCGACCAGGCACAGGCCGGCGCTGCGCGCCAGGTCGATCGCCAGCGCGGTCGGTGCCGACACCGCTGCCAGCACGCTGGCACCAGCGCGCACCGCCTTGCTGACCATTTCGTAGCTGGCGCGGCTGGAAATCACCAGCAAGCCGCCGTCTATGGCGTGCTCGTTGTGATGCAGGGCGCCGATCAGTTTGTCCAACGCGTTGTGGCGGCCCACGTCCTCGCGCACCCAGCCGATCCGCCCGCTGGCATCGGCCCAGGCCGCAGCGTGCGTCGATCCACTCACCGCATTCATCGGCTGATGCTGCGCCAGCGTGGCCAGCGCCCGCTGCAATGCGGCATGCGGATAGGTGCGGCGCTCGCGGATCTGCGGCAGCGGGCGCAGCACATCCTCCAGCTGCCGCGTGCCGCACAGGCCACAGCCACCGCGACCGGGCAGCAGGCGGCCATTGGCCGGATCCAGATCGGCACCGGGTGCATCCTCGGTCACGGTCATCTGCAGCTCGATGCCCTCCAGCTGCGGGCGCACCTCGATCAACAGCAGTTGCGAGGGCGCAGTGATCAGCCCCTCGCTGAGCGAGAAACCCAGCGCGAAGTCTTCCAGATCGCAGGGGGTGGCCATCATCACCGCGAAGGCGGCGCCGTTGTAGCGCAGTGCAACCGGAACTTCCTCGGCCACCACGTCGACCTGCTGCTGGTGCCCCTCGCTGCGCCAGCGCTGCAACGGGCGCTGCGCCGTGCCGGCAGGCGGGGTGTGCGGCGGGGTCGAGTCAGGCATGCAGCGCGTCCGGGCAAGGGAAATACGCAGGTGGTGAACCACCCACGGCTTCGAGAATAGCGCAGTGGCCGGGCGCTGACGCGGGTGTAACCGTTGTCATGACACGCTGTGCTGAAATCAGCGCCAGCCTCTGGCGCAGGGCCGTGCGCCGTGCTTGACTGTGGGGCTTGCCGGGCCGCCGAAAGGGCTGCTGGCCCGCAGTAAACGTGTGTTGTTGTGTTCCTCCCGCCAGGTTCCCGAACATGTCCGAGCAGAAGCCGCCGCGCTACAAGCCCTACAACCAGCCGGCCGGTGGCTGGGGTGCCGCCGGCGCCACGGCCAAGGTGCTGTTGCAGCAGAGCGTGATCGGCAAGGGCTCGAAGGCGCTGCTGGCGATGAACCAGCCCGGTGGCTTCAAGTGCCCCAGCTGCGCGTTCCCCGATGCCGACGAACGCAAGAAACTGGAATTCTGCGAGAACGGTGCCAAGGCGCTGGCCTGGGAAGCCACCCAGTTCCGTGCTGGCCGCGAGCTGTTCGCCCAGCACACGGTCACCGAGCTGATGGCGCAGACCGACTACTGGCTGGAGATGCAGGGCCGGCTGACCGAGCCGATGCGCTACGACGCGTCCACCGATCATTACGTTCCGTGCAGCTGGGACGAGGCGTTTGCCTTGATTGGCCGTCATCTGCAGGCGCTGGACAGCCCGCACCAGGCTGAGTTCTACACCTCCGGCCGCACGCCCAACGAAGCCGCGTTCCTGTATTCGATCTTCGTGCGCGAGTTCGGCACCAACAATTTCCCGGACTGCTCGAACATGTGCCACGAGCCGACCAGTCGCGGCCTGCCGCCGGCCATCGGCGTGGGCAAGGGCACCATCGTGCTGCAGGATTTCGAGCACGCCGAGGCGATCTTCGTGATCGGCCAGAACACCGGCACCAACTCGCCGCGGATGATGAGCAACCTGGTCGAGGCGCGCAAACGCGGCATCCCGATCGTGGCGGTCAACCCGATGCCCGAGCGTGCGCTGATCCGTTTCGCCGAACCGCAGGACATGGTGCAGATGGCCACGTTTGGTTCGACCGAGATCACCAGCGAGTTCGTGCACATCCGCATCGGCGGCGACCTGGCCCTGATCAAGGGCATGATGAAGGTGATGTTCGAACGCGAGGCGCAGGGCGAGCGTGTGCTCGACCATGAGTTCCTGGCCGAACACACCGTAGGCCTGGAGGCATTGCGCGAGGATGTGCTGGCGCAGGACTGGGAGGAGATCGTGCAGGTCTCCGGCATCTCCCAGGCGCAGATCCGCCGCTGCGCCGAGATCTACATCCGCTCCAAGGCCACCGTGATCTGCTACGGCATGGGTCTGACCCAGCATCAGTATGGTTCGACCCTGCTGCAGCAGGTGGCCAATCTGCTGATGCTGCGTGGCAACTTCGGCAAGCCCGGTGCCGGCATCGGGCCCATCCGTGGCCACTCCAACGTGCAGGGTGACCGCACCGTCGGCATTGACGAGAAACCCAAGCCGGCCTATCTGGACCGCGTGCAGCAGGTGTTCGGCTTCGAGCCGCCGCGTGAGCATGGTCACCACGTGGTCGAGTCGATCGAGGCAATGCTGGATGGCAGCGCCAAGGTGTTCATCGGCCTGGGCGGCAATTTCATCCATGCGGTGCCCGACACGCCGCGTGCGTACGAGGCGATGCGCGGCCTGGAGCTGACGGTCGGCATCGCCACCAAGCTCAACCGCGGCCATCTGGTACATGGCCGCGATGCGCTGATCCTGCCGGTGGTGGCGCGCTCGGAGCGCATCGTCACGCCGGCCGGCGAGCAGTTCGTCACCATCGAAGACGCCATGTCCAATGTCACCGCCTCGCGCGGTGTGCTGGAACCGGTCAGCACGGACGTGCTCCCGGAGGTCGAGATCGTCTGCCGCATGGCGATGGCAACATTGCCGCACAGCAAGGTCGACTGGGCGGGGTGCATGCATGACTACGCTCCCATCCGCGAGCTGATCGCGGCGGTGTACCCGGAGGTCTACACCGGCTTCAACGAGCGCATCCAGCAGCCGCACGGCTTCCACCTGGACATTCCGCCGCGCCGCCGGGTGTGGCCCACGCCCAACGGCAAGGCCAACATCCTGGTGATGCCAGGCCTGGACGTGGACGCGCCGGTGGACGATCCCGGGATGCTGCGGTTGGCCACGGTGCGCTCGCACGACCAGTACAACACCACCATCTACAGCTACAACGACCGCTACCGCGGCGTGTACAACGATCGCATGGTGCTGTTCATGAACATCGAGGACCGGCTGGCGCGCGGGCTGGAGAAGGAGGCGTTGGTCTGCCTGGAGACGATCAGCGGCGATGGCGTGCAGCGGCGCATCGAAGGCCTGACCGTGCTGGATTACCCGATGCCGCGCGGCGCCCTGGCCGGTTACTACCCGGAACTGAACCCGTTGTTGCCGCTGGACTACTACGATCGGGTCAGCGGTACCCCAGCGGCCAAGTCGATCCCGGTGCGGATGAGCGCAATGGTGGCGGCGATTGCGTGATGCGTTCATCGGCTATCATCGTCCGGTGAACCTGCCTGGCCTGCTGCTGCGATGGATGCTCCTCCTTGCCCTGGTGCTGAACGCACCGGCGCTTGCGATTGCCTCATCCTCGTACGCGGCGCAGTCCAGCGCGGACCATTGCGCCGCACCGCATTCGGCGGCCATGGCCGGATGCTGCGACGAGGCAGCATCAACGGTCTGCCAGAGCAATGAGTGCGAATGCCCGCCGGCCAGCCTCGGCATGCTGGCCACCCTGAGCGGAACGCCAGCGTCACCCTGGCGTGAGGCGCCTTTGCCAGCCAGCGCCCAGCAACGCGCACCGCCGCCGTTGCCGGATCCGCTACGGCCTCCCATCGTGTGATTCCCTGCAGGCCTCAAGCGCCTGCCGTAGCTGCTCGACTCATTCTCGACTCTGCCTGTGCCTTCGATGCGCAGGCAGCGGGCCGCGTTGCCCGCATCTGCAAAGGAATCAACACCATGAACCGTTCTCTCTCCCTCGGCCTGCTGCTGGGCACCGTACTGGCCACGACCGCCTGCGCACGCGCTGCCGAAGAATCGCCTGCCGCGCCGGTTGCCAGCGAAACCCCGGCCGCACCGATCAAGTCCAGCCCGTCGAAGGTGGATCCGGCACTGCCCATCGCCATCGTGCACAAGACCGCAAGCTGCGGCTGCTGCGGTATCTGGGTCGACCACCTGAAGGCTGCCGGCTTCCAGGTGGATGTGCGCGATACCGATGACATGAACCCGATCAAGGTCCGGCTGGGTGTGCCGGTCGGCAAGGCCTCCTGCCACACCGCCGAGATCGGTGGCTACGTGGTTGAAGGCCATATCCCGGCCGAGGACATCAAGCGACTGCTGGCGGAGCGGCCGGCAGCGCGCGGCCTGGTGTTGCCGGGCATGCCGGCCGGCTCGCCGGGCATGGAAATGCCGGACGGCTACGTGCAGCCGTATACCGTCGAGCTGGTACGCACCGATGGCACCACCGAGCCGTTCGCGCAGCACGGCCAGGGCGGCTGATGGTCGCGGGTGCCGGTCGTCCTGACCGGCACCCTTCGGAGAGCCGAGCCCACCCTCGGCGTGCTCTTTGTAGAGTCGAGCCATGCTCGACTTGCCCCTTGCAGAGTCGAGCCACGCTCGGCTTGCCCTTTGTAGAGTCGAGCCATGCTCGACTGCTCTGCTTCAGTCGAGCAAGCTCGACTCTACAAAATCAACGGGCGCGGGCTGTTTCCTTGGCCAGCTGCACGTCGAACTTCTGTTCGGCCGCATCCGCGTAGGCCTTGCAGGTCAGCGCCTTGGCGTTGGCCTTGCTGCCCGCGGCGTAGTCCCAGTTGCTGGCACCCGGATGCGGTGTCAGCAACACGTCGCAGGGCAGCGCCCGCACCGTCGCTAAGCTGTGCCTGTAATCCTCGATCAGGTGCGGATAACGGGGGTTGCCCTGCAGCTGGTAGCCCGGTGCACTCAGGCTGTCGGCGTAGGCGATGCGCACCGGCTTGCCATCGCGGCTATCGGTCCAGGTCCATGCGGTGCTGCCCGGGGTGTGCCCCGGCATGAAGTGCGCAGTGAACGCGATGCCGCCCACCGTGACCACTTCGCCATCCATGACGATGCGGTCTGCATTGGCAGGTGGGTAGGTGATGCCATCACCGAAGTGCAGATCGTCGCTGCCACCGCGCGCCAGCAGCACCGCCGATTCGGCGTTGGCCGCTACTTTGGCACCGGTACGGCGCTTCAGCTCCGCCACCGGCCCGGCATGGTCGGCGTGTGCGTGGCTGAGCAGGATCAGCCGCAGGTCCTGCGGCGCCACGCCGCGCACCTTCATGTTGCTGATGAGGTGGCCGGCCATCTGCGGCATGCCGCCGTCGAGCAGCACCGCGCCGTCAGCGGTCTGCACCAGCAGGGCGGTCAGGTCCTGCGTGCCGATCTGCCAGGTGTGGTCGGCAATCTGCAGCGGTGCCATCGGCTGCAGCCACGAGGCGTCCACGGTGTAGGCCCGCAGCTGCGGCAGTGGTGTCTCGGCGCCACTGGCGTGCGCGATCGGGAGAGCAGTGACCAGGGCGAAGGCGAGCGGGGAAAAACGCATGGTTCACGTCCGTTTGAAGGAGGCCCAGAAACTAGCATGGGCCTCCTTCATCGCGTCGCGCATAGATTTCATGGCTCCCATAAGGGCGCCATGGATCAGTACCGGTACTGCCACCCCAGCGTCAGCACCCGGCCGCGGCCCGAGAAATAGCTTGGGTTCGACGGTGTGGTCTGCGAGTAATAGCTGATGTACTGCTTGTTCGCCAGGTTCTGCACGCCCAGCGTGAAGGCGTGCTTGTCCAGCGCATAGCGTGCGACCAGATCCACCGTGGTGTAGCCCTTGAACTCGGCCACGCGTGCCCCCTGCAGGTCGAAGTCGCGGTCGAAGGCATGGCTGGCCTGCAGGCGGGTGCTCAGCTGCGGCGTCCAATTCTGTTCCCAGAATGCCGTCAGCCGGTTTGGCGCGATGTTGACGCCAGCTAGATCGCTGTCGAGACGCCCATCGACGTTGGCGTCGTAGCGGCCGTTGGCGCGCGCGTAGCCCAGGCCCAGCCGGCTGTCGCCCAGGCGCAGGCGCAGGTTGCTTTCGAAGCCTTCCACGCGGGTGGCCTGGCGCTGCACCGCATAGGCGTCGATGCCCGGATCGTAGATCAGTACCGAGCCCAGCTTGGATTCGGAGGTGTAGTAGGCGATGTCACCGCTGAAACGGCCATCGTCGTATTCCAGGCCGATCTCGCGGTTGTCCGACACCACCGGTGACAGATCAATCAGATTGTCCACGCGTTGGCCGTCGCGATTGATTGCACGCAGCACACGGCCAACGTCGGCCACGGTGTAGCCTTCCGAATACGAGGCGTAGGCGTTGAGGCGATCGTTGATGTACCAGACCGCGCCGAAGTTGGGCAGGGTCTCGCTCATGGTCGGCTTGCCGCCGGCCACCTTGCGTGCGCCGTAGCGGGGCAGGGTGGTGTAGTCGCCTACTTCCAGCTCGCCCTTTTCGTAGCGCAGGCCGCCGGACAGCATCAGGTGGTCGGTTGGCCACCAGTGCAGCTGCAGCAGTGGCGACAGGCTCTGGTAGGTGGTCTGCGGCACCCAGTTCATGCCACTGGCCAGCAGCACCTGGTGGGTGCGATCGCGCAGGCCGTCCAGGCCCAGGGTCACGTCCAGCGTGGTGTCGGCGATGCGGGCCCAGCTCTGGGTCAGCTTGAAGCCGCGCTTGTCCGATTCGTTCTGGGTCTGGTCCCAGGCGGCGTTGGCGCCGGTGTTGCCCCACGGGTCCCACTGGCTGGCGCCATAGCGGCCTTCGAAGTCCACCGCGAAGGCCTGCGCCTGGAAGCGGCCACCGAGCAGGTCGGCGGCGCTGTAGTCCAGCGTCAACGAACGCGAGCGGTTCATCGGCGGCTCCAGCGGGGTATCGCCGGGCACCGAAATGGTCGGGCGGCCGGTGCGGTAATCACCGTTCACCGCCAGGTAGTTGTCCAGCCCGCGCAGCTCGTAGCGGTTGGCCATCAACTGCAGGCGGTGGCCCTCGGCAATGTTCCAGCCCAGCTTGGCGAACACGTTCGACGAGGTCGAATCCATCAGTTCGCCCTGCGCGTTGGTGCCGATCGAACGGCCCTCGCCGTCATGGAACAGCCCCTGCTTCTCGTAGGCGAGGCCGGCAACCAGGTCGAACTGCTCGCCGCGCATGCCGACCAGTGCCGAGCCGCGCTGGCCGTTGTCATCACGGCGGCTGGGCAGCGCCGAGCTGTAGCTGATGTTGGTATCGAGCAGGAAGGCGCCCGGCTCGCTGGGCGCGCTGCGGGTGATGATGTTGACGATGCCACCGGTACCGCCGATGCCCTGCAGTGCGTTGGCACCGTGGATGACCTCGATGCGTTCGATCATCGCCGGATCGATGGTGTGCGAATCACGGGAACCATCGCGCAGCGGCGTCGACTGCGGCACGCCGTCGACCATGTACAGGATGCCGCGGCCACGCATGGTTTCGCCGTAGTTGGACATCTTCTCGCGCGCCGGGGCAAACGCCGGGATCTGCGCCGACAGCACGCGCGAGACATCCGAGCCCAGCGCCAGCTGCTGCGCGATGTCCTCGCGGGTCAGCACGGTGATGGTGTTGGGCATCGCAGTCTCACCCTGCGGCATGCGCGCGGTCGAGGCCGATACCGTGACGCGGGCCAGCGAAGTGGTCGTGGCCGGGGACGCTGCCGATGACGCGGCCCGGGCCGGAGCGCGGGGCTTGGGCGATGCTGGCGCGGCACTCACCACGAACACCCCCGGCGAGCGCTCCTGCAGCGTCAGACCGTGCCCGGCCAGCAGGCGCTGCAGCGCGTCGCGCGGGGTGTAGCGGCCATCCAGCGCCGGGGCCGTGCGGCCGCTCACGCTGTCGGCCGCGAACAACAGCTGGATGCCAGTCTGACGGGCCAGTGTGTTGAGCGAGGCCTGCAGCGAACCCGCTGGCAGATGCAGCTCCACGGGCGCGGACGCGGTGGTCTGCGCGGCAGCGGGCAGTGCGGCGCAGAGGCAGGCGGCGAGCAGGGTGGGGGTCAGCCGGCGCAGGGCGGCGGGCAGAACGGGGCGGGTCATGCGGGGTCCTTCGGAGGGGTTCAAGCACCTGCCGGATGGGACGGCGCGCAACCCACCCTGGTGATGCCGATCAATCGCGTCGGCGCAGATGCAGGCTGCCATCGCCTGCCGTATGCACCTGTACCGGCAGGATGTCCGGCAACAACGCCACGGCGGTCTCGGCGCGGTCGGCATCGAAGACGCCCGAGACTTTCAGCGGGCCCAGCGTCGGGTCGTCCAGCACGATCGGACGGTCGTGGTAGCGCTGCAGGACCCGCAGCACCTCGGCCAGCGGCAGTTGATCGAACTGCAGCCGGCCATGGGTCCAGTCGGCCTGGTCCGGGTCGATCGCTTCCGGTGGAGAGATCGACCCGGGCTGGGCCAGCAGGCGCTGCCCGGGTGCCAGGCGCTGCTCGCTGGTGCCACCCTCAACGCGCACGCCCACGTCGCCGCGCCAGAGCGTCACTTCGCTCAGCTCACCCTGGCGATCCACGTCGAACACCGTGCCGTAGTTGCGTACATGCACCGGCCCGGCGTCCACCTCGAAGCGTCGCCACCCCGAGTGCTGCACCTCGAATCGTGCGCGCCCCTGCATCAGCACCACCTGCCGCGAACGCAGATGACGACGGACCTGCAGGTGGGTGCCGGCGTCGAGCAGCAGGTGGCTGCCGTCGGCCAGATCCAGTTCGCGACGCTCACCCACGGCGGTGCGATGGTCCTGCACCTGCCAGGCTGGGTCGATCAGCAGCAGGGCGGTGACCACCAGTCCAAGTGCGGGCAGCACAACCCTGGCCGTGCGGCCGCCGCGACGACGCTGGAGCACCTGCGGGTCCGGCAACGGAAAGCGCTCCTTCAGGGCGTCCCGATGCTGGTCGAGCACCTCGTCGGTGGACGGCGCCTGCGACGGCTGCGGTCGCGCGGGGGGCTCGGGTGCGCGGCTCATGAGCGTGCGGCCTGCTGGTGGCAGTCAGCCATGGCCAGGCGCAGGTGGCGTTCCACCGCCTTCAGGCCGATGCCCATCCGCTGCGCGACCTCCGCCTGGGGCAGTTCATGGATCTTGTGCAGGATGAAAACCTGCTGGCGCCGGCATGGCATCCGCGCAATGGTGACGCTCAGGCGCTCCAGCGCCTGCTGGCCCTGGGCCTGCTGCTCGGGCCCCGGGCAGGGGCAGGCCCCTTCGGGCAGCTCGGCGCGTGGTTCCACCCAATGCCGGCGCAGATCCTCGGCGCGGCAGCGATCAACCGCAGCGTCGTGGGCGATCCGGCGCAGCAGTGCGATCGGCTGCCGTGCGTCGGGCACGGCCGGGCGTTCCAGCAGGCGCACACAGACATCATGCACCACCTCGCGGGCCAGTCCGGGTGAACGGAAACGACGGCGCAGGTAGTCCACCAGTTCCTCGTAGTGGCGCACCAGCGAAGACACCAGTGGCAGCACAGGTGGGTGGGATGAGGGCAGCTGGGACATCCGGACAGGCAGCAAGGGCGAAGGGTGGGCGCGGGGAGGCATCCCTGCGCGATGACGCAATACTAATGGGAACCGTTCGCGTTTGCTATGTGTGGCGGATCCTGCCGATTGTTCGCGGCGGCTGGAAGGTGAAACCACGATCATCGGCTGGAGCGCAGAATCGGCCCGGGCTAGCCTGCCTGCAGGCTCAAGGAGATCGATACATGCACGTGCTTCTGGTGATCACCGCGGGCATCCTGCTGCTGGGGGTGTTCCTGCTGTTCGGCCATCTCTGGAGCGTGGGCAGCTCGCAGCTGCCCACCGCGCTGGTCGCGTTCATCGCCACCTGGCTGGTGGTGGCCGTGGCCAACATGTGGGTAGGCGTCAGCAAGGCCGGCTATGCGGTACGCGAGGAGCTGCCGATCCTGCTGCTGGTGTTCGCGGTGCCGGCATTGCTGGCCGGTGTCCTGTACTGGCGCCTGGCGCGCTGAAGGAGTGCCATGAGTCCCCGACTGCGCCTGCCCGCGCTGCGCCACCGCGATGGCCATCATGCCCGTGTGACCTACGAAGAGCTGTTCTTCGACCTGGTCTACGTGTTTGCCGTTACCCAGCTCAGCCACCACCTGCTGCACCACCTGGACCTGGCCGGCGTGCTGCAGACCCTGGTGCTGTGGTTCGCAGTCTGGCTGGGCTGGCAGTACGCCTGCTGGGTCAGCAACTGGTTTGATCCACAGGCGCCACGCATCCGTGGCCTGTTGTTCGCCACCATGCTGCTGGCGCTGTTGATGTCCTCATCCATCCCCGAGGCGTTCGACGATCGCGCGTGGATGTTCGCCGGTGCCTACGTCACGATGCAGGTCGGGCGAACGGCCTTCGTGCTGCTCGAGGTTGGCCGCAACCATCCGTTGGCGCCGAACTTCCGCCGCATGCTGGCCTGGGTGAGCGTTTCGGCCTGCTTCTGGCTGGCGGGCGCTGCGGCCGAAGGTCCTCTGCGGCTGGCGTTGTGGGCGATGGCGGTGGCCTGCGAGTACATTTCGCCGATGTTCGGCTTTGCATTCCCGGGCATGGGGCGTTCGCACACCCGGGACTGGACCATCGAGGGTGGCCACCTGGCCGAACGCTGCCAGCTGTTCGTCATCGTCGCACTGGGCGAGACCCTGCTGGCCACCGGCGGCGTACTCAGTGAGGTCGAGCACTGGAGCGGGGAGGTGGTATCGGCGGTGTTGGCCACGTTCGCCGGCACCATCGCCATGTGGTGGCTGTACTTCGGCATCTCCAGCCACGATGCCACCGAGGCCATCAGCCACGCCGAAGATCCCGGTCGGATGGGCGCCAACTTCCACTACGTGCATGCACTGCTGATCGCCGGCATCATCGCCACGGCCGTCGGCAACGATCTGGTCATGGATCATCCCGGCGCGGCGGTCACCCCGGTGTACGCCACCGTGCTGGTGGCGGGCCCGTTGATCTACCTGCTGGGGAGCGCCCTGTACAAGCGGGTGGTGTATGGGCGTGCGCCCTGGTCGCATCTGTTCGGTGCCGTGGCGCTGGTGGTGCTGGGCGTGCTGTTGCCGCAGACCCATCTGCTGGCCGCCGGTTGGCTGACCAGTGCGGTGCTGCTGGCGGTGGGGCTGATGGATACGCGCTTGAAGCAGCGCCTGCAGCGCGCCTGATCCGCACGGCGGCCGGTACTGCTTGCGCAGGCGGGCGATGAGAGTAGCGTGGGCAGTGGGTGCTCTGGGAACCGGGAGTGGCACAGCATGCAGAACGTTCCGCAGTGGCTGGTCTGGGCCGGCCTGTCAGCCTGCTTCGCCGCGCTGACCGCGCTGTTCGCCAAGGTGGGCGTCAAGGGCGTCGACTCGGACCTGGCCATGGCCATCCGCACCCTGGTGGTGGCGGCGGTGATCCTGCCGCTGGTGGTGGTCACCGGCAAATGGTCCAATCCGTTGCTGCTGCCCGGGCGCACGCAGCTGTTCCTGGTGCTGTCGGCACTGGCCACCGGTGCGTCGTGGCTGTTCTACTTCCGCGCGCTGCAGAGTGGCGAGCTGGCCAAGGTGGCGGTGGTCGACAAATTCAGCGTGGTGCTGGTGATCGTGCTCGCCTATCTGTTGCTGGGTGAACGTCCGACCCTGCGGGAATGGAGCGGCATCGGCCTGGTGGTGGCCGGGGTGATCGTACTGGCGACGAAGAAGTAGCAGCATTCCATCCAACAACGGGGGAGCGCAGGATGCAGGGCGAGGCACGCGGCACCTTTGACGTAACGCTGCTGCCGATCGGTGGCAAGGACAGTCCGATCGGGGTGATGTCCATCGACAAGACATTCCATGGTGACCTGCAGGGCAGCAGCGTCGGCCAGATGCTGGCGTTCCGCACGCCGGTGCAGGGTTCGGCGGGCTACGTGGCGATGGAACGGGTGACGGCCACGCTGGCCGGGCGCGAGGGTGCATTCACCCTGCAGCACAACGGCGTGATGACCCGCGGTGTTCCGGAGCTGAGCGTGATCGTGGTGCCCGATTCCGGCAGCGAAGGGCTGCTCGGCCTGACCGGCACGCTGGAGATCACCATCAGCGACGGTCGCCACGACTACCGGCTGCAGTACACGCTGCCTGACCCGGAGTAGGACTGACCGGCGTTGCAATCAGCTGTTGCGGGCCTGCAAGCGGTCATACATCCGCACCAGGTCGACCAGGGTACGTGCGCCCATTTTGCGCATCACCTGTGCGCGGCGCACCTTCACAGTGATCTCGCTGACCCCAAGGTCTCCGGCGATCTGCTTGTTGAGGCGGCCGCGCACCACGCCATCGACCACCTCGCGCTCGCCGGCGTTGAGCGTGTTCCAGCGCTGCTGCAGGGCATCGAGTGCCTCGCCGTCGCGACGGCGCTGGCGGTCGATCTCGATGCCCTTGTGGATCGCATCCAGCAGTTCCTGGTCACGGAACGGCTTGGTCAGGAACTCGATGGCGCCGTCCTTGATCGCGTTGACGCCCATCGCGATGTCGCCGTGGCCGGTGATGAACACCACCGGCAGCTGCAGGCCGTGGCTGCCCATCGTGCGATGGAACTCCAGCCCGCTCTGGCCGGGCATGCGTACGTCCAGCACCAGGCAGGCCGGCGCATCTTCCAGCTCGTGTTCGAGGAACGCCTGGGTGGAGGCGAAGGCCCGCACCTGCAGGCCCATCGAGGCCAGCAGGTCTTCCAGCGCGGCGCGCACCGACGGATCGTCGTCGATCACGTAGACGATGGGTGCCGGGTCGGTGATGGGTGCAGCGGGCTTACGCATGGGGAGCATCCGTGGCGATGGGCAGGTCGAACACGAAGCAGGCACCGCCGCCTGCCGGTCGTTCGGCGCGGATCTGGCCGTCATTGGCCTCGATCATTGAACGGCTCAGGCTGAGCCCAAGGCCCAGTCCGTGCGACTTGGTGGTCCAGAACGCATCGAACACACGCTCGGGATGATCGGCGGGCAGGCCGACACCACGGTCGCGCACACTGAGGCTGACCCGCTGGCCGTCACGCCGGGTCAGCAGCGACAGGCGACGATCAGCAGCCGGCACCGCTTCCATCGCGTCCACCGCATTGAGGATCAGGTTGCCGATCACCTGCTGCACCTGCACGCGGTCGGCCTGCACCAGTGGCAGGTCGGCGTCCAGCAGCAGGGCCACGGCCACGCCGTGCTGGTCCAGTTCACTGCGCGACAGCGCCAGCATTTCCTCCACGGCCTGGTTCAGATCGAAGGCGCGCCGTTCCGGTGCGGCACCCTGGGTCAGGCCACGGATACGGGCGATCACGTCACCGGCGCGATGCGCATCGGCCAGGATGCGGGCCACGGTCTGCCGCGCCTTGTCCACGTTCGGTGGGTCCTGTGCGAGCCAGCGCTGGCAGGCCTCGGCGCTGCTGGCGATGGCCGCCAGCGGCTGGTTCACTTCATGGGCGATGGAGGTGGTCAGCTCGCCCACCGTGGACGCGCGCGCCACCCGCAGCAGCCGGCCCTGCGCTTCCTGCACGGCGGCCTTGGCCGCTTCCATGTTCAGGGCGAGGTAGGCGGTGATGCCGATCACCAGCATGCCGATCACCGAGTTGACCAGGCCGATGCGGTAGGTGCCGAAGCGGGTCAGGAAGAAACTCAGCCCGGTCAACGCGATGCAGGCGATGGCCAGGGTGATCAGCCCGCGCGCGCTCAGTACGCGCGATGCGGCGAGGATGACCGCTGCGTAGAAGCAGGCGGCGGCGACGGCGTAATCGGTGACGGTATCGATCAGGAAGATCGCCGCCATCACGACGATCAGGGCCAGCAGCACCAGCGGGCGACGGGGCGACAGCGATGGCATCGGAACGGCTCCCGGGCGTGGGGGGAAAGGATAGCAAAGCTGCCTCTGGCAGGTGCCGACCGTGCTTGGCGTGCTCCTGTGCTGTCGGCACCCACCAAAGCGATGCCTGGTAGTGCCGGCCGCTGGCCGGCAGCTGCAGGATCGTCCCGGAGTTCATGAGGTTGCCGGCCAGCGGCCGGCACTACCCAAGTCTGTGCCGACCAAGGTCGGCACCCACCAATGTGGTGCGTGCGGGCTGTTGGTAGATGCCGACCTTGGTCGGCAGGCTCTGGCAGGAGTCATGGCATCTGATGGGTCTGTGCCGACCAAGGTCGGCACCTACCAAGCGGTGCACGATGTTGCCGGCCAGCGGCCGGCACTACTCCTCCAGGCTGGCGTTCCAGAATCCCTGCAGCACGCCTGGGGTGGTCGCCAGCGTGGCCAGCACCGCATCCAGTTCACCGGCATCCACCGTGGTGGCATACAGCACCGCTTCGATCTCGACATCGCGCTCGCCGAACGGGCGCTGGTCCATCGCGCGTACCGGGTAGTGCGCCTGTTCCAGCAGCAGCAACAGCTGGTCCAGCACCTCGGCCTGCTGCTCGCGCTGGCAGACCACGTTGATCGCATAGGTCGCCTCGCTGAATGCCTCCGGCAACGGCTGCCGCTGGATGCGGTTCACCACTGGGCGCAGCAGGGTGTTGGCGGCCAGCACGAACACCGCCGCCATCACCGCCTCCGGCAGCAGCTTGATACCCGCGCAGGCACCGACCGCCGCCGAGCCCCACAGGGTGGCGGCGGTGTTCAGGCCGGACACCTGCGCACCGTCCTTCATGATCGCACCGGCGCCAAGGAAGCCGACGCCGGAGATCACATAGGCCACCACATGCAGCGGTGAGGGCGGGCCGCCATACAGGTCATGGAAGCGCACGGCCAGGTCGACGAACACCGCCGCACCCACTGCCACCAGCGTATTGGTACGCAAGCCGGCGGTGCGTTGGCGCAGCTGCCGTTCCAGGCCGATGGCCGTGCCCAGTACGAACGCCACCGAAAGGCTGATCAGCGAGCTCAGGGTTGCTCCGGCGTTGAACGCCGGCAGGTTCGGATTGATGTCCATTGTGATTCTCCCTGGACAAGGCGGCGGGCGCTTACTGCCAGCCGTAGCGACGGATGTAGAACTTCTTCAGTGCGGTGGTCAGCACCGCATAGCCGAACAGGATCGCCACCAGGAACGGCCAGTAGCCGGTCGGCAGGGCCTGCAGCTTGAAGTAGCCGGCCAGCGGGCTCATCGGCAGGGCCACGCCAATGGCCATGATCAGGCCGGTCATCACCAGCAGCGGCGGTGCGGCGATGCTCTGCAGGAACGGCACCTTCGGTGTACGGATCATGTGCACGATCAGTGTCTGGGTCAGCAGGCCCACCACGAACCAGCCGGACTGGAACAGGCCCTGGTCGGCCGGCGTGCGTGCATCGAACACGTACCACATCAAGGCGAAGCAGGTCAGGTCGAAGATCGAACTGATCGGCCCGAAGAACACCATGAAGCGGCCGATGTCCGCCGGGTTCCACTTCAGCGGCTTGCGCACCAGTTCTTCGTCCACGTTGTCGAACGGAATGGCGATCTGCGAGATGTCGTACAGCAGGTTCTGCACCAGCAGCTGCAGCGGCAGCATCGGCAGGAACGGCAGGAAGGCCGAGGCCACCAGCACCGAGAACACGTTGCCGAAGTTGGAGCTGGCGGTCATGCGGATGTACTTCAGCATGTTGTTGAACGTGCGCCGGCCCTGAATGACGCCTTCCTCCAGCACCATCAGGTTCTTTTCCAGCAGGATGATGTCGGCGGCCTCCTTGGCGATGTCCACCGCGCTATCCACGCTGATGCCGATGTCGGCCGCGCGCAGCGCCGGTGCATCGTTGATGCCGTCGCCGAGGAAACCGACCACCTTGCCCTGTGCGCGCAGCTCGCGTACCAGGCGCTCCTTGTGCAGCGGGGTCAGGCGGGCAAACACGCGGTGGTGGTGCAACGCCCGCGACAGCGCACCGTCATCCATGCGCTCGATCTGCGGGCCGGTCAGGATGGTGTCCGCGTCCAGCCCCACCTGCGCACAGACGCGTGCGGTCACCAGCTCGTTGTCGCCGGTGAAGACCTTCACTTCCACGCCATGCGCGGCCAGCGCCTGCAGCGCCTGCGCAGCCGATTCCTTCGGCGGGTCGAGGAAGGCCACGTAGCCGACCAGGGTCAGGCCGCACTCGTCGGCCTGCGAGTAGGCGGTCTGGCTGGCGGCAGTCTCCTTCATCGCCACTGCCACCACGCGCAGGCCCTGTTCGTTCAGTTCCTCGGTGGTCTGCCGCACGCGCGCCAGGCGGCGCTCGTCCAGCGGCATGTCCTGGCCGTTCTCGCGTACGGTGCTGCACACCGCCAGCATCTCCTCCACTGCGCCCTTGCAGATCAATTCGTGGTGGTCCTCGCGCTCGGATACGACCACCGACATGCGGCGGCGCTCGAAGTCGAACGGAATCTCATCCACCTTGTGGTAGTCCTGCGACAGCCGCAACGAGCTCTGCAGCTCCACGTGTTCCAGCACCGCGCGGTCGAGCAGGTTGATCAGGCCGGTCTGGAAGTGGCTGTTGAGGTAGGCGAACTTCAGCACGTCCTCCGAATCGTGGCCGAACACGTCGGTGTGCCGCTCCAGGGCGATCTTGTCCTGGGTGAGGGTGCCGGTCTTGTCGGTGCACAGCACTTCCATCGCGCCGAAGTTCTGGATCGCATCCAGGCGCTTGACGATCACCTTGCGCCGCGACAACAGCACCGCACCCTTGGCCAGGGTGGAGGTAACGATCATCGGCAGCATTTCCGGGGTCAGGCCCACCGCCACCGACAGTGCGAACAGGAACGCTTCGGTCCAGTCGCCCTTGGTCCAGCCGTTGATCAGCAGCACGAACGGCACCATCACCAGTGCGAAGCGGATCAGCAGCCAGCTGACACTGTTGACGCCGGCCTGGAATGCGGTGGGCGCACGGTCGGTAGCGGTGCTGCGCTGGGCCAGGGTGCCGAAGTAGGTGCGGTTGCCGGTGGCCAGCACCACGGCGGTGGCGGTGCCGGACACCACATTGGTGCCCATGAACAACAGGTTGTGCTGCTCCAGCAGGCCGGCCAGGCCATCGCCCGGGTGCGCGAACTTCTCCACCGGCAGCGACTCGCCGGTCATCGCCGCCTGTGCCACGAACAGATCCTTGGCGGTCAGCACGCGGCAGTCGGCCGGAATCATGTCGCCGGCCGACAGCACGATGTGATCACCGGACACCAGTTCGCGGATCGGCAGGTCCAGCAATCGCGCCGGGCGACGGCTGTGCAGGTGCGCACCGAAGTACTGGTCGGCCACGTCTGCCGCCTCGGTGCCCGGATTGCGGCGCAGCACGCGTGCGGTATTGCCGACCAGTGCCTTCAGCCGCTCGGCGGCACGGTTGGAGCGGCCTTCCTGCACGAAGCGGATCAGCGTGGACAGCAACACCATGGCGCCGATCACGATCGTGGCCTTGATGTCCTCGGTCAGCCAGGACACCGCCGCCAGTACGGTCAGCAGCAGGTTGAACGGGTTGCGGTAGCACTGCCACAGGTGCCGCCACCACGGCAGCGGCTTTTCGTGATCCACTTCGTTGGGGCCGAGCGTGGCCAGCCGCTCCTCGGCCTCATGCGGGCTGAGGCCATCGGCATGCGATTCCAGCGTGGCCAACAGCTGGGTTTCATCCTGCTGGGCAAGGGTGACCAGGCCGGTGGTGAGCGCGAACGGCGCGGCCTCGGCGCTGCCCGGGCCGAAGCCGGCTTCGGGCATTGCGCGGCGGCGGAACAGGTTGCCTGCGCGACGGCTGCGCAGGAAGGCGTTGAACCAGGCGTTGAGCAGGCTCATGGGACTCTCCTCGAATGTCAGAGCCGGCCGGGGCCGGAACACGAACGGAACGGATGGAACAGGTCAGGCGTGGCGCATCGCCAACACTGCCGGCGACCACGGCTGCATGTGCAGACGCTGGCTGCCGCCAATGCACAGCGGCTTCATCGCATCGCGCAGCGGGTAGGGCAGGTGGCGCAACACGTTGATGCGCTCGCTGATCGGCAGCAGCGACAGCGCGTCGGCCACTACGCGTGGCGAGCCGAGCGACAGCGAACGGGCGAACATGACCGGGCCGTGCTGCAGCAGCTGGCTGCGCAGGGCAGAAACATCGCGCTCACCGATCAGGCGGCGCAGGGTGATGTAGAGGATCTTGTAGGACATGGGGGCGATCTCCAGGCAGGCGGCACCTGGCGATCCCCCGTCACTCAGGCAGGCAGGGACCGGCGGGCAGGCGCCAGGAACAGGCAACAAGCGGGCATCCGGGGCGCGGTGCGCCCGGCAGGGTCGGGGTCCATCTGCGTCTCCATGAGGGGAGGGGCCGGCCAGGGTTGCCCTGGCCAGTGGCGCTATTGTCCGCCCCTGAATGGGGCAGTCCTAGAGGCTCGTGGGTTAGCCCGGCTATACCTTGGTATAGCCGGGTACGCGTCGCGCCAATCGATGGCGCATCACGGGATCAATGCGCGGTGCTGGTCTGCTTGCACACGTCGTACTCGCCGCGGCTCAGTTTCTGGTCGCGATCGGTATCGCAGGCGTGCAGGCGCTCGGCCCAGTCGGGTGCCACGGCATCCACTTCGGCCAGGGTGACGATGCCGTCCTTGTCCTTGTCCAGCGACTCGTAGGACGGAATCAGCTTCACTTCGGTCACGTCCTCGGCGGCGGTGGCCTTGCTGGCCTCCTGCGGCTTGGAGCAGGCCCCAAGCAGCAGGCCGGCGACAACGACGAGGGCAGCGGGAAGGTAGCGGAAACCGGTCATGGCGTGCTCCTGTAGAGGGTTGGGTTCGCCACCGTGGCGCCCATGGCCGGATCTTCTGCGCGGGACTGTAAGCGGGTTGCGAAGAATGGGGACGGTGGCCAGCTGCCGGTGGGCCGGCATTCACCACGTGGGGCGGTGCGGAGACGGCTGGGTAGAGTTGACTGTTAGTCGACTCTCGCGCGCAGCGCGGGGGTTCCGGTCTCCTGCCGAAGACAGTCGACTGACAGTCGACTCTACCTGCGATCGCTGGGATGCCGGCCAGCGGCCGGCACTACCTCGTGCCTTCAGAATCGATCAGCAAACGCGTCCGTGGCGCGCACCAGCGCATCCACCGTTGCCGGCTCGTTCGCGCTATGCCCCGAGGTCACCATCTCCAGCCTGGCTTCCGGCCAGGCCCTGGCCAGGTCCCAGGCGCTGCGCGGCGGGCAGATGATGTCGTAGCGGCCCTGCACGATCACGCCGGGCAGGTGGCGGATGCGGTCGATGTCGCGCAGCAGCTGGTCCGGTTCCAGGAAGATGCCGTTGCGGAAGTAGTGCGCTTCGATGCGGGCCTTGGCCAGCGTGTCCAGCGGGTCGTCCGTAGAAACAGCATCCACGTTGTGCTGCAGGGTGGCGGCGTTGTCCTCCCAGCCCAGCCAGGCCTGCGCGGCGGCGATGCGGGTGGCCTCATCGGCGCTGTCCAGGCGCGCCCAGTAGGCCGCGATCATATCGCCACGCTCGGCTTCCGGGATGTAGGCCTCATAGCGGTCCCAGCGCTCCGGGAAGATCCAGCGCGCACCGCCATTGGCTTCCGCAAACCAGCGGTTTTCCATCTCGCGGCCGAGGAACACGCCACGCACGATCAGGCCGGTGGCGCGTTCGGGATGCGCCTGCGCGTAGGCCAGCGACAGGGTTGAACCCCAGGATCCGCCATAGACCAGCCAGCGTTCGATGCCAAGGTGCTCGCGTACCTTCTCGATGTCGGCCACCAGGTCCTGCGTGGTGTTGTCGCGCAGCTCGCCGAACGGCGTGGAGCGGCCGCTGCCGCGCTGGTCGATCAAGACGATGCGGTAGCGCGCCGGATCGAAGAAGCGGCGGTGGGTGGGCGAGATGCCGGCGCCGGGGCCACCATGCAGGTACACCACCGGGATGCCCTCGGGCGTGCCGCACTCTTCGATATGCAGGGTGTGCAGATCGCTCACCGGCAGAGTGAACTCGCGGTAGGGCTCGATGGCGGGGTAGAGGGTACGCATGGTGGGCGTCTCACAAGCGGGGGCGGACAGCATAGCGCCGCCGCCTGCCGCCTGCAGCGGCGGGCTCCTGCGCGGCGCTGGAAATGGGCTGGCCGATGCGCATAAGCTTCCGCGATGCAAGCGACCACGACCGGGACGTCCACCTTCAACCTCACCCTCGGCAGCGGCGCACGCGAGCTGCTGAAGTGGATCGCACTGCTGACCATGACCGGTGATCACGTGGCCAAGGTGGTCTTCGGTGGCTACGTGCCGGTGGTCAGCGAACTGGGGCGCATCGCGTTCCCGCTGTTTGCACTGGTAATGGCCTGCAACCTCGCCCAGCCGGGTGCAGACCTGAGCAAGTCGATCCGTCGCCTGGCCGTATGAGGCGTGGTCGCGCAACCGCTGCATGCACTTGCCTTCGGTCCCTGGTTGCCACTCAACATACTGCTTACTTTTGCCCTGGCTGCGGTGGCAGTGCATGCACTGGCCAGCAATCGCCCACTGCTGTTGCTGCTGGCCGCGGGCATGGCGCCGATGCTGGTGGACTACCAATGGGCGGGCGTCGGCTTCGTGCTGCTCGGATGGCTGGCGTTCCGCCATGGTGCGTGGTGGCTGCTGCTGATCGGGCTTGCTGCAGTGTGCTGGGCCAACCACAACGGCTGGGCGTTGCTGGCCGTTCCTGTGTTGCTGTTGGCGGCGCGGGTGCCGTGGCAACTGCCGCGCTGGCGCTGGGCGTTTTATGGATACTACGTGGGGCATCTGGCGGTGCTGGCGTTGATTGCTCATCTGCTTGCGTAATGTCGGAACTGGCATGTGGCATGTCCCTGAATGCCGGATGCGGTCAAGGAATGCGCGATGCCGATGCGGGTGAAGCATGCCGTCATCGGCGTGGTGCAAGTTGTTGAATCTTCGGCTCGATTGTCGATATGCGACAATGCTGCCACTGCGTGAACGTTGCTGTCTTTGCACTTGGGTTGTTGGCGCCTGCCACCCCGTTGTGCTCATGATGGGGTGCCATCGAAAAAGGATGGCCGGGGCCTGGAAACCCCGTTGGTCGCGTGTAGTTTGCGCTCGCCAGCCGGCGTCGCCTTGTGCGGCGTCGGCTGGCATTCCGTTCGAGCTTTATGGCGGGCGGTGCGTGGAGGTGGGTGAAAACCCACCTGCCGGTTAGTGCTTACGCGACCACCGGATTTCCAGCCACGTACCGTCCGCCGCCATTGTTAAGCGCGGCGGTCTCGTATGCCTTGCACGGAGACCTGTCATGAACGCATCGGATATTCCCCCTCTGCGCGCCCAGTACGCCTCGGCCAATGCCGAAGAGGCCGAGGCCGCAAAGCCTGATCCGAACAACCTGATCAACCTGCTACACCAGATTGGCCGCGGCGCCGCAGCCGACGGCCAGCCCTGGCCCGAGCGCCATCAACTGCCTGGCCGCTGCCTGGCGCTGGCCGATACCGATGGCGCGTTGGCGGGCCTGCGCATCGTGAACGAGATCCTGTTGGCTGCCGAGCGCGCCCGGCAGAACGGCGGCCCGGAGCACTACGTGGGCGACCGGGTGATGGAGGGGTTGAAGCTGGCCGCATTGGCGTTGACCAATCAGGCGATTTATCGCCTGCACCCGGAATAGAACTACGCCACGCCCAGCGGCATTCGGGTTCTCTGTAGAGTCGAGCCATGCTCGACTCATCGGGGAAATCGGAGTCGAGCATGGCTCGACTCTACAGGTGAGGCGTGTCGGGCACGGAGGCCGCCCGGATCAGAAATCCATCGTTGCCGACACCAGCACCGTCCTCGGCGCCCCCAGCGCCAGGCTGGAGAGCAACGGCATGCCCCAATACGCCTTGTTGGTCACGTTGTTCACGCTGGCGCGCAGCGCAAGCGGCCGCCCGGCCATCGTGGTGTTGTAGCGCGCACCCACATCGAACAACGTACGCCCCGGCACCGACAGGCGGTTATCAGCACTGATGTACTGCTTCGACATCGCGGTGGCATTGCCGGTCAGGGTCAAGCCCTCCAGCGCAGGCACATCCCATTCCACGCCCAGCTTCGCCTGCCGCTGCGCAACGGCGGTAGCAATGCGGCCTTCATTCACACCACCCGCCGTACGGGTCAGCTTCGGCTGCACGTAGGCCACGCCACCCAGCAGGCGTACGCCGTCCAGCGGTGAGCCGAAGAAGCCCCATTCGACGCCACGGTTACGCTGTTCGCCACCGAACGAGAAGATATTCGTGACCGGGTCGGTGTAGCTGCTCGGGCGCTTGATCTCGTACACGCTGAAGGTGTGCGCGAAGCTGCCCAGGTCCAGCTTCAGGCCCAGCTCCTTCTGCTTGGTTCGGAACGGTGCGAACACATCGCCGGCATTGGCAGCAGTCATCGGCGCGGTGGCGCCCTGGCTGAGGCCTTCGATGTAGTTGGTGTAGACCGAGATCGTGTCGGTGGCCTTCACCAGCAGGGCTGCGGCTGGGGTGGTGGCGCTCTCGTCATAGCGCGAGGTGCGCGCACCGGTGGCCACGTTGAAGGTCTCGCTGACCACCTGCTGGCGACGCACGCCCAGCGTCAGCTGCACGCGGTCATCGGCGAAGGACAGGGTGTCGGCGAAGCCGAGGCTGTCCAGCCGCAACTCAGTGTGCGAGATATGCGGCGCGATGAACGGCGCGGCCGCGCCCCACACCGGGTTGTACAGGTTGGTGGTCCAGTCCCAGCCCGGCACGCTGCGGCGGCCGTAGTCGTTCTGGGTGTGCTGGTAGTGGGTCACGTTGGCGGCCCACTGATGGCTCACGCTGCCGGTACGGAAGCTGCCGCGCAGGCCGGCATCACCGGATTGCTTCTTGATGTCGAACGCCAGCTGGCCCATCACCGTGGTGAAGTCACCGGCCGGATTGAGAATCTGCGCACTGATCGAACCGTTGTAGCGGTAGTCGGTCTTGCTGGTGCCGTAGGCCAGGTAGGCCATCAGGTGTTCGTTGATGTCCAGCTCGCCACGCAGCATTGCGCCCTTGTCTTGGCTGTCCACGTAGGCCCAGTCCGGGTTGATCAGGGTGTCGCCACGCGGCGGCCGAGGAATCGCCACGCCCGGTGCCAGACCGACGCCACGGGCGGGCCCATCGACGCGGTCGTCGGCGCTGTACAGATCGGCGGAGAGGCGGGCGCGCTCGCCGCGCCAGTCCAACGCCAGCGAGCCCAGCTGCACCTTCTTGCTCTGCTTGCCCACTGCACCGTCGCCATCACGGTAGGCGCCGTTGAAGCGGATGCCGAACTGCTTGTCGGCGCCCAGGCGGCGGCCCACATCCACATGGGTGCCGAACTGCGCATCGGAGGCGAAGTTGGCGCTGACTCGCATCAATGGCTGCTCGCCCGCACGCTTGGGCACCAGGTTCACGCTGCCACCGACCGAGCCGCCCGGTGGCATGCCGTTGAGCAGGGCGGACGGGCCCTTCAGTACCTCGATGCGCTCGAACATCTCCGGCGAGGTGCGGTAGTACGGCGCCATGCCGCTGAGGCCGTTGAAGGTGGTATCGCTGGTGCTGGAGGCGAAGCCGCGGATGGCGTAGTTCTCGCTCCAGGCGCCGGTAACGCCGTTGCTGAACACCGTGGGGTCGGTAGCGGCGATGACGTCGGTGAGGTCCTTGGCCTGGCGGTCGCGGATGAAGGCTTCGGTGTAGCTGACCGTACTGAACGGCGTGTCCATGAAGTCCTTGTCGCCGAGCAGGCCAACACGGCCACCCGAGGCCACCTGGCCGCCGGCATAGTCACCGGTCACCCGGCGCTGTTCCTGCACCTGCACAGAGGGCAGGGTGGACGGTGCGGAGTCGGCCAGCGCGGCAAACGAGGCCAGCAGGCCCAGTGCCAGGGCCGACACCCGGTAGCGCCGGGCCATCGGCGGATGCATCTGCACGCGGCTCGCGGCGGCCGCTGCGGGCTGCAGGGGAGAGGAAAGGTGGTACACGGTCATGCCAGGTTCCTGTGAATCGCAGGTGCGAACGCGCCTGGCGCGCTGCCGACGGCAAGCACGGGGGAGGGCGCAGCGCAGGGTTGTCGGCTGGGTGGGGACCTGGCGGGAAGTGAGCCATGGGCTCGATTGCGGATGGCGGCGGGGTTGCGAACCACACGCATTCCGAATTAGTTGAGTAAATTAAACTAAACCATATGAATCGGACAAGAGGGTCCCTTTGCTGGCACCCTCGCTACGGTATGAACATGCACCCTGAGATCCCGGCGTCGGCCCGTGGCCGTCCGCCCACCATCACCCCCGATCGTCTGGCCGACATCGGCATCACGCTGGGCCTGCCGAACCTGACCATGGCCAACGTGGCCGCCGAACTGGCAGTGACCCAGGCCGCGCTCTACAAGCGCGTGGCCAACCTGGAGGCCTTGAAGCGGCTGGTGGCCGATACGGTGTTCCAGCGCTGGCAGATTCCGCGCGCCTCGGCCGATGCGCCGGGTGGGCTGCAGGCGTACCTGCTGGGGTTCGTGGATTCGCTGTGCGGGGTGGTGAAAGCGCACCCCGGGCTACCGCCGTACCTGTTGCGCCGTTCGGTGGCGACCGCGCCGATGCTGGACAAGATCGCCTCGCACCAGGCGCATGTGGCCGAGGTGTTCGGCCTGCCGCTGGACAAGGCACGCTGGCTGCTGGCCACGATTGCGTTCTACTGCATTGCCGGTGCCGACACGGTCTATGGGATTGCAGACGATGAAGAGGGCCAGGTGATCACCGAGTTCAAGCAGGGCATGCGTGCGCTGGTGATCGGATCGCTGGAGGTGTTGAACGAGGATGGCAACTTGTAGAGTCGAGCCATGCTCGACTGCTCTTTCGGATGAATGCAGTCGAGCATGGCTCGACTCTACAATGCGGCCATGCCTGCCACGCCCACCCTCGATGATCTGCGCCGCCATGCGGTGGCGCGTACGCTGTTCAAACCGACTACGCTGCTGACCGCGATCCGGCGCCTGGGCTTCGTGCAGGCCGACCCGATCCGCGCACCGGCACGCGCACAGGACCTGACCCTGCGCCACCGGGTGAAGGACTACCGCGCCGGTGATCTGGAGCGGCGCTATGCGCGCCTGCCGGTGGAAGAAGATTGCCTGGTGAACTATGGCTTCCTGCCGCGCGAGCATCTGGCGTTGATGCATCCGCGTGTGTCCAAGCGCGCATGGGATGCCGAGACCCGGCGCCGCGCGGAAGATGTGCTGGCCTTCGTGCGCGAACGTGGCAGCGTGCATCCGCGCGAGGTTGACCAGGCGTTCGCGCATGGCCGGGTGACCAACTACTGGGGCGGCACCAGCAATGCCAGCACGCACCTGCTGGAGGGCATGCACTACCGTGGCCTGCTGCGCGTGCAGCGGCGCGACAGCGGCACCCGCATCTACGCGGTGGCCGACCACGCGGAAGCCGATGCCAGCGCGCAGGCGCAGATCGAACGCGCCGCCGCCCTGATCGATCTGGTGGTGCGTAAGTACGCGCCGCTGCCGTCGGCCAGCCTGACTTATCTGGTGCGCCTGCTGGGCTACGGTGCTCCGCACCTGGCCGAACAGACCCGGCTGGCGTTGAAGCTGGCCAAGCAGCAGCTGGCCAGCTGCACGCTGGAGGGCACCACCTGGTACTGGCCGGCGGATGAGAACCCGCGCTCGCGCCGGCATGCGCCGGACGACCAGGTGCGCCTGCTGGCGCCGTTCGACCCGGTGGTGTGGGACCGCCGCCGCTTCGAGCTGCTGTGGGGCTGGGTCTACAAGTTCGAGGCCTACACGCCTGCGCCGAAGCGCCAATACGGCTACTACGCGCTGCCGGTGCTGTGGCACGACCAGGTGGTGGGCTGGGCCAATCTCAGCGTGCGCGACGGTGAACTGGCGTCCAGCGTGGGCTATGCCGGCAAGTCACTGGCCCGCGACAAGGTGTTTCGTGGTGCGCTTGAAGACGAACTGCAGCGCATGGCCGCGTTCCTGTAGCGCCGAACGGCGCATGGGTACCTGTCGCTCCCGGTAGCCGCCAACCTTGGTTGGCGCTGGCTTCCACCGGTGCCCACCAAGGTGGGCAGCTACCAAAGCAACAGCGCTCAGGCCCGGTAGCCGCCAGCCTTGGTTGGCGCTGGCTTCCATCGTTGCCCACCAAGGTGGGCAGCTACCAAAGCAACAGCGCTCAGGCCCGGTAGTCGCCAACCTTGGTTGGCGCTGGCTTCCACCGGTGCCCACCAAGGTGGGCATCTACCAAAGCAACGCCGCTCAGGCTCGGTAGCCGCCAACCTTGGTTGGCGCTGGCTTCCATCGTTGCCCACCAAGGTGGGCAGCTACCAAAGCAACGCCGCTCAGGCCCGGTAGTCGCCAACCTTGGTTGGCGTCGCTTTCACCAATGCCCACCAAGGTGGGCATCTACCAAAGCAACAGCGCTCAGGTCCGGTAGCCGCCAACCTTGGTTGGCGCTGGCTTCCACCGGTGCCCGCCAAGGTGGGCAGCTACCAAAGCAACGCCGCTCAGGCCCGGTAGCCGCCAACCTTGGTTGGCGTCGCTTTCACCAATGCCCACCAAGGTGGGCATCTACCAAAGCAACAGCGCTCAGGCCCGGTAGCCGCCAACCTTGGTTGGCGCTGGCTTCCATCGTTGCCCACCAAGGTGGGCAGCTACCAAAGCAACAGCGCTCAGGTCCGGTAGCCGCCAACCTTGGTGGGCGCTGGCTTCCACCGGTGCCCACCAAGGTGGGCAGCTACCAAAGCAACAGCGCTCAGGCCCGGTAGTCGCCAACCTTGGTTGGCGCTGGCTTCCATCGTTGCCCACCAAGGTGGGCAGCTACCAAAGCTGAAGCCGCCGATGGTTTGCCGCCATGTTGATCATCCCGCATGGGCATTCACGCTCCTGCCAACGCGTTCGTACGCCTGCACCGTGCTAGCGTCCATGGATTGGAGGTCACGATGACGATCAAGGCATTCTGGGACGATCCCTATCGGCTGCGCCATGAGGCGCGGGTCAGTGCTGTCTCGGGTGATGAGATCTGGCTGGATGAAACCATTTTCTTTGCGTTCTCCGGCGGCCAGGAGAGCGACGCTGGGTTCATCGGGGGGCATCCGGTGCTGGAGGCTCGCAAGGACGGCCTGGATATTGCCTATCGATTGCCCGAAGGGCACGACCTGGTTGCAGGCGATGCGGTCACGGTCGAGATTGATGGCCTGCGCCGCTATGGCCTGATGCGCCACCATTTCGCGGCGGAGATGATCCTGCAGCTGGTGTATGCGTTGGAGCCGGGCATCGACAAGGTCGGCGCGCATATCGGCCCGGCCAAGGCCCGTATCGATTTCGCACGGAATGGCAGCATTTCGGTGTTGTTTGACGCGTTGCAGGCCAAGTCCGCAGCACTGGTTGCGGCCGACCTGCCCATCATCACCGCATTTTCCGAAGAGGCCAACCACCGTCGCCACTGGCAGGTGGAGGGCTTCGCGCAGATGGGTTGTGGCGGTACCCATCCACGCCGTACCGGGGAGATCGGTGCGCTCTCGTTGAAGCGGAAGAACCAGGGCAAGGGTGTGGAGCGCATCGAGATCACCCTCGACCCCCGACCGTTCCCGGCATAGCGCGATACGTTGCCCGGGTAGCCGCCAACCGTGGTTGGCACCGCAAAGTGTCGGTGCCCACCAAGGTGGGCATCTACCGATTCCATCGCCCATGCGCCACCATCGCCAGCACCACCACGCCAGCGGCAACGCTGGTGTGACCGGACAGCGCGGCCAGACCAGAACCCACGCCCAACCCGCGCATGGCAAACACGGTACTGAACACCAGCAGCGCCCAGCCAATCGCGCGCAGCTGCTGGGTTGCCTGCGCGCTCAGCACACGATGCAACACGTCCCGCTGATGGCGTTCCATCGCCAGTGCCAGGCAGGCGAACGCGGCCAGCGACAACACGAACAGAATGACGTGGATCATGCGCTGGCCTCCGGTGCCGCAGTGCGTGACGCGGCAGACGGCCGTGCGCGCTTCACCTTCGGCGCATGCCGCCAGGTGCGCCAGGCCAGCAGCGTGTGCAGGGCGGCCAATGCCAGCAGGGTCAGGTCGGTGCCGGCAAACGCCCAATCGCCCGCGGCCAGCGTGCGCCACAGCGGATGCAGCGTGGTCATTGCAGTCAGCACGGGCAGCAGCGCCAGCAGCAGTGCCGCCAGCAGGAACTGTTCGATCCATGCACGCTTCGGTGTGCGCAGCGTGGCGTGCACGAACATGGCCGCCCAGGCCAGGAAGAACACATGCACCTCCCACGCCGCGCGCCCGTCCATGGCAGTGGGTAGCAGGCGGTTCGCCCACAGGTAGGTCGCCATCGCCACCGACAGGCCGGCGACGGTGGCGATGTTGAGCCGCTCGACCAGGCGGAAGCCGAAGTAGGGTCGCTGCGGATCAGGCAGCTGCGCGCGGCGCTTGACCGTCCACAGCACCAGCCCGGTGCCGACCATGGCGGTGCCGGCCAGGCTGACGATGAAGTACAGCCAGCGCAGGGCGGCATCGGCGAAGCGGCCCAGGTGCAGGCCATACAGCACGCCCTGGGTATCGGCGGCAACGCCCGAGTGTTCCTTGATCTGCAGCAGCTGCCCACCGCTGCCGTCGAACAGCAGATAGTTCGGGGTGGTCGAAACGCGGCTGGACTGCGCACGCACCACGGCCACGCGAGCGTTCTCGTCGCCCGGGTTCTGCACCTGCACGCTGCCCACCGCGCCGGCTCCCCAACGCTGCTCGGCCTGCTGCACCAGTGCACCGACGTTGGTGAGCGGAGCAGGGTGGCCGGCGGCCTTCTGCGGCGGCAGGAACAGGCGCATCTCGCTGACCACCTCGGCCTGCTGACGCTTGTCCGGCAGTTTGGCCAGGCCCCACGGCATGTACAGCACCGCCAGCATCACCAGGCCGCTCCAGGTGATCATGAAATGGAAAGGCAGCCCGAGCACCGACAGCGCCGCGTGACCGTCCAGCCACGAGCGCTGGCCCTTGCCCCAGCGGAAGGTGAAGAAGTCGGCGAAGATCTTCTTGTGGGTGATCACGCCGCTGACGATGGCCACCAGCATGAACATCGCACACAGGCCGACGATCCAGCGGCCCCACATCGCCGGCATGTAGTGCAGGTTGAAGTGGAACGCATAGAAGAAGTCGCCGCCGCCGGTGTCGCGTGCCTGCAGCGGCGCACCGGTGCTGGCGTCGAACAGGCCCGAGTCGAAACCATGCCGGCCGCGCCCACCCGGGCTGGCCCACATCGCCGACACCCACGGCATGCGCGTGCTCGGCAGGCTCAGGTTGATCTGGCTGGCCGCGGGCGTGTCGGCCATGATCGCCGTGACGGTACGCTGCGCAACCACAGCGGCGTCCGGCAACACGGACGGTGTGGCGATTTCCGGGCGGGTGTAGCGCGAGAGCTCGTCGCGGAAGTAGCTGGCGGTGCCGGTGAGGAACATCGCGTACAGGATCCAGCCGGCCAGCAGCCCCACCCAGATATGCAGGTCGGACATGGTCTGGCGGATGCCGCGTGGCTTCGGGGTCCGATCGACCGTGCTCATGCAGCGCCTCCGTTGCCGACCGTCTGTGCGATCAACCACAGCGGCAGCGCGGCGATGATCAGGCCCAGCCACGCGCGCCATGCCGAGCGCACCGCGAACACCCAGACCACGGCGCCGGCGTACAGCAGGAAGCTGGCCAGCATGCCGGTGAACACGGCCTGGCGACCATCAATCGGCAGCGCCAGTGCGGCGATGCTGCACAGTGCGGCCAGCACATAGCCGCCGAACAACGCGGCGATGATGCGTGAGACCAGGGGCAGCCAGGCCAGCACGGAAGGAGAACGGGAAACGGTCAAAGCACTTCTCCAGGGCACCACGCGCAATGGCGTGGTGCCCTTGAAACGAGGATCAGAAATCGACGGTGGCCGACAGCAGGGCGGTGCGTGGCGTGCCCAGCCCCGAGCCGAGGCTGCCCGCCCAGTACGCCTTGTTGGTCAGGTTCTGCACGGTGCCGCGCAGTACCAGCGGATGGCCGGCCGCTTGCGTCGCATAGCGGGCGCCGAGATCGAACACAGTGCGGCCCGCCACCCACTGGCTGTTGTCAGCACTGATGTAGCCCTTGGACAGGCTGACCGCGTTGCCGGTGAGGGTGAGGCCGGCCACGGTCGGCACGTCCCATTCCACGCCCAGCTTGCCCTGCCATTGCGGTGTGGCCGTCGCCAGCCGGCCTTCGTTGATACCGGCCTGGGTACGGGTCAGCTTCGGCTGCAGCCAGCCGATGCCACCGAGCACACGCAGCTGTTCGGTGGCCTGGCCGAACACGGTCCATTCCACGCCCCGGTTGCGCTGCTGGCCGCCGAACGAGAACACGTTGGTCGCCGGGTCGGTATAGGAGCTGGGCTTTTCGATCTCGTACACGCTCAATGCGCTGGCCAGGCGGCCGAAGTCGAACTTGGCACCGACCTCGCGCTGGCGGGTCTTGAACGGCGGGAACACGTCGCCCGCGTTGGCGGCGGTGGCCGGGGCGGTGCTGCCCTGGCTCAGGCCTTCGATGTAGTTGGCATACAGTGACAGGCGGGCGCTGGCCTTGAACAGCAGTGCACCGGCCGGGGTGTTGGCGCTGGCGTCGTAGCGTGCGGAGCGCTTGCCGGTGCTGCCGTCGAAGGTGTCGCTGAGCACGGTCTGGTGACGGATGCCCAGGGTCAGCTGCACGCGATCATCGATGAAGGACAGCGTATCGGCGATGCCGAAGCTGGTGGTACGCACTTCCGCGGTCTTCGGCAGCGATGCATCACTGAAGCTGCGGTCGATGGCAGGGCTCCACTGCGGGTTGTAGATGTTGGTTACCCAATCGCGGGCCAGCAGGTTGCGCTTGAAGCCGAACTTCTGGTCGTGCTGGTACCAGGCCGCACTGATCGCCAGCGCATGATCGACCGCGCCGGTGCGGAAACGCGCCGACAATCCGGCTTCGGCGGTGTCCTTGCTGTAGATGAAGCGCTGGTGGGCGAAGTTGTTGCGGAAGTCGCCGGCCGCGGTGGTGATCAGCGTGGTGGCACTGGCGATGGAATCGAAATCGGTGTGGCCGTGGCCGTAGCTGGCATGCGCCTGCAGGTGGTCATTGATGTCGAACGACCAGCGCAGTGCGGCGGCCTGGTCCTTGACGGTGCTGAAGGTCCAGTCCGGTGCAAACAGGGTGCTGGCTTTCGGCGGGCGGGGCACGGCCAGGCCGGGCGCCAGCGAGACGCCACGGTTGAGGCCATCCACATGGTCGCGGCTGCTGAACAGGTCCAGCGACACCTGCGAGCGCTCACCACGCCAGTCCAGGCCGAGCGATGCGAGCTGCGTCTTGTGCTGCTGGTGGTTGGTGGCGGTGTCGCCGTCGCGGTGCACGGCATTGAGGCGCACGCCGAACTGCTTGTCCGCGCCGAAGCGGCGGCCGACATCCAGGTGGCCGCCCCACTGCGCGTCGCTGCCGTAGCTGGCGGTGAAGCGGGTCAGCGGCGTGTCGCCGGCACGCTTGGGTACCACGTTCACCGCACCGCCCACCGAGCCACCGGGCGGCATGCCGTTGAGCAGCGCGGACGGGCCCTTCAGCACTTCGATGCTCTCGGCCAGTTCCGGGGTGACGCGGTAGTAGGGGATCAGCCCGTACAGGCCACCAAAGCCGATATCCGACGAGGCGACACCGAAACCGCGGATGTTGAAGTAGTCGGTGATGCCACCGCTGGAGCCACTGCTGTAGACGCTGGGGTCGGTCAGTGCGATGACCCGCACCAGGTCCGGCGCCTGGATGTTGTCGATGAAGTCGGCGGTGTAGCGGGTGGTGTTGAACGGCGTGTCCATGAAGTCGAGCTCGCCGAGCAGGCCGACGCCGCTGCCGCGCGTGACCTGGCCACCCGCATAGGCATCGGTGGGTGCGGTCTTGTCGGCGCGCACGTTCACGGTGGGCAACTGGCGGGCGCCATCGGGTGCATCGTTGGCGTGCGCGGCGATGGCGATCAGCAGGGTGGGCAGCAACGCTGCTCGGGCGGCCAGGGACAGCGCCGAGCGGCGTGGGAGGGGCAGGGTTCGCAGGGGGAGGGACATGGCGGTTCTCGTGTGGTGGGTCGTGCGGTCGGCCAGCACGGCGCCGTCTGTGACCTGCAGGGGCAGGACGACGCGGGCTGTGGAATGGCTGGCAGAGGGCACGGCGCTGCCGCTGTGGCAGTGCTGCACGCGAGGTGCGTGGGCGATCTGTGGCTGGGTGGAACGAAGCGCGTGGCGCGGATGCTGCGGGGTGGATCAGATATCGTCGGCGAGGTCGTCGAGGTCCTGCAGGCCACCGCCGCGTGCCAGCACGCGCTCGTAGTTGCGGCGGCGACGCTGGTCGGTCTCGGTGGTGGTCTCGCCACGTTTCCAGTAACCGGCCGCGGCAACGTCGCTGGGTGGCAGGCCGACCGTTTCGATGAAGTGGCGGCGCAGGGCACGCATTTCCTCGCGCTCGCCAGCCGCCCAGACCGTGCTGCCGTGTTCCGGCCGCAGTTGGCGCGCTTGCTGCAGCAACGGCGCGTCACCGGTGGCGAGACGGTGCACGCGGACGCCTTCGATGGCGGGCAGTTCGTCTACCGGAAAAGCATCATCCGAGGCGATCCAGGCCTGCGCATGCAGTCCGGTGGGCCACTGCTGCAGCAGGGCAAACAGAGCAGGAATGGCGCTTTGGTCGGCGAACAGCAGGGCGCAGGTGTCTTCGCGCTGCGGTACCTGCAGATGGGGGCGCGGTCCGGTCAGATCGAAGGCATCACCGGGCCGCAGCGCACGTACCCAGGCCAGCATCGGCCCCGGCGCCTCGTGCAGCACAACGTCCAGGGTGAACTGGCGGGTGGCGGTATCCACGCTGCGCACGGTGTAGATCCGTGACACATCGCCGAACGTGGCGCCAAGCTGGATGCGCACGGCGGTGTTGGCAAGCTGCCAGGGCGCGAGTTCTGCATGCTCCGGCAGCTGGACCACGACGCGCAGCAGGCTGGCGCACGGCTGTGCAACCGCGACCACCTGGACCTGCAGCGCCTGCAGGCCGCGATCATGGTCGGCGCCGCGCAGCGGCCCGGCCGGGGTGATTGAAGTGGGGGACGCGGACATCGACAACGATCCTGGACACTGCAAATGCGAATTAGTTACATCATAGTAAACTAAATTGATCGCGCCGCAACCGGGGCCTGTCCACGGACTGCAGCGACGCGTTGACCACGGCGTCGCTGCGGACCACCATGACAGCCCTTGCCCGCGCACCGCGCAGGAACCGTTACCGCATGGCTGCACCGAAAAAGACCGCTGCCCGTGGGCGGCCGCCCAGCATCACCCGCGAGCGCATCGCCGACGCCGGTATTGCCATGACGCTGCCGGGGCTGAGCTTCGTGGGCGTAGCGGCGGCGCTGGGGGTCAGCCACATCGCGCTGTACAAGCATGTGGCGAATCTGGCGGCACTGCGCGAGCTGGTGGCCGAGGCGATCTTCGAGCGTTGGCAGGCACCGCCGCTGGATGCCGCTGGCCGGCGCAGCATCGAGGAGGATCTGCGTGCGTTCCAACGTTCACTGCGGACGCTGGTGGACGGGAATCCGGGCCTGGCGCCGTTCCTGGTCAGCCACGGCGCGAAGACACCGGAGATGCTGGCGCGCATCCAGCGCCACCATGCCGAATTCAGCCACGTGCATGGCCTGCCGCTGGAGCAGGCGGCGTGGCTGTTGTCCACCGTGGCCTATCACGCCGTGGCGTTGGCCGACACCGTGTACTCGCGGCATGCGGTGGTGGATACAACGCGACGTCCGTTGGATCGGAAGGCGCAGGAAGCCGAGTTCGACCGCAGCATGGAAGCGTTGATCATCGGTGCATTGGCGATGTCCGGGCGCACGGCAACGTAGTCGCCAACCTTGGTTGGCACCGCGATACATCGTTGCCCACCAAGGTGGGCATCTACCGGTCACGCGGCATCCTTGTGCTCCGCATCTTCCATGCCCGGGCTGACTCGCCGGCCGATGTCCTTCCGCGAGGTAACCGCCAATCCTGGTTGGCACCGTTGCCCCGGTAGTCGCCAACCTTGGTTGGCGCCGCGATATATCGTTGCCCACCAAGGTGGGCATCTACCGGTCACGCGGCGTCCTTGTGCTCCGTATCATCCATGCCGGGGCTGACGCGGCGGCCGATGTCCTTCAACCGCGCCAGCTGATCCACCATCGACGGTGCATCATCCAGGCTGCCGACGAACGTCCACAGATAGGTCATCACCGCGTACACATGGCCCGGGGTAACCCCGTCGGTGGTGGCGAGACGGCCAATGGTGAGCGCGAACAGCACCGCCGCCGCCGCGCCAACGACCACGAAGGCACCGGCTTCGCGATCGGAGAGCAGGATGCGCAGCCGCGACAGCGTGGTGTAGTGGCGACGCAGCACCGAGGGACTGACCCGGTCGACCAGGCGGATCTCATGTTCCAGCCGGTTGTTCAGGCGTCCATGCAGCTGCTCGTTGCGGCGTGCGAACGACGGCAGCAGCAACAGCGCGCCCAACAACGCGACCAGGCTTGCAGCGCCCACCAGCGGTTCGATCGCCAGCAGCATCGCCGCCGCACCGAACATCGATACCAGCGCAGTGGCGATGATCGGCACGTGCTTCTCGAAGAAGTCGACGAACTCACGGGCCAGTACAACGCGCGCGGCCGAGGTGGAGGTGGCCTGGCCCAGCCTGCGCTGCGCCTGCACCACATTCACCGCCAGGTCGGCATAGATGCGGGTGAAGGTGCGGGTATCGACCGCACGGCGGGCGGCGCCGACCAGCCAGAACAGCAGCACCACGCCGGCGTAGGAGATGGCATGGCCGATGTTGCCACGAATGATCGCGTCTACCGCGAAGCCGGCAAACAGCGGATAGGCCAGCAGCAGCGCATTTTCCAGCGCCACCAGCGAAAAGGTGCCGGTGAGCTGCCACGGGTAGGTGCGCAGGATGGCCTTGAGGGTGGCGGCCGCGTTCTGCTGGCCGATGCTGCCGGCGGCGGCCGCCGGATCGTGCGGGTGTTTCATGGGGATGCCTGGGCGAGGTGGAGGCAGGGCAGGGGGCCGGATACCTGCCGCCTCCCTGGTCACGCCCAGTATCGGCGGCCCTTTGGAGCGGGTATGGAGGGACGATGGAGATTGCGTGGAGGAACCGGCGCCGTTCAGCGATGCGAATGCCCACCAAGGTGGGCCGCTACCAGGGCAGTGTCTACCGCCTCAACGGCGCGCATGCACCGGCCAACGGATCTCGAACGAACTGCCGCCACGTTCGGTGGCCCGGCATAGCGCCGTTCCGTGATGGGCCACGGCAATCGCACGCACCACCGCCAGGCCCAGCCCGGAGCCACCGCTCTGCCGCGAACGCGAGACATCGGTGCGCTGGAACGCTTCGAAAATGCTGTCACGCAGTTCGTCCGGCACACCGGGGCCGCCATCCTCCACCGCCACCGTGCAATGACCCTGCGCCAGCGTGACGCGCACCCGCAGCGGGCAGGGAATGGCATGGCGACGCGCGTTCTCCAGCAGCGCCAGCACCGCCTGGCGGATGCGCGCCGGATCGCAATCCGCCAGCGACGGCCGCGCGTCCAGCGTTACCGAGAACCCGCTTTCGTTCAGTGCCTCGGACATGGCTTCCACCACCGCGGCCACCTGCACACTGACATCGCTGCGCTGCAGGCGCAGATCCAGGTGGCCACTCTCGGCCAGGCTGACCACGCGCAGGTCCTCGATGATGCGGGTCAGGCCTTCCAGCTGGGTGAGCATGCTGTTGAACTGCTCCGGGCCCGGCTCGAACACGCCTTCGGCGATGCCCTGCAGGCGGCCCCGCAGGATGGTCATCGGCGTGCGCAGTTCATGCGCGATCGCGGCGTTCCAGAACACCCGGTTCTCCGACATCCGGCTCAGCCGCTCTGCCATGGAGTTGAAATCGCTGACCAGCGTGGCCGCTTCGGCCATCGTGGTATCACCACCGCGTGCACGCGCTTCCAGATCGCCACTGGCGACCCGGCGCAGGCTTTCGGCCACCGAATTCAACGGCGTGATGATGCGCCGGGTCAGGCGCGAGGCGACCAGTGTGGCGAAGATGACGACCACGGTAGCGGTCAATCCGATCCACAGCCATTCCAGCCCGGACGGCATGATCGTTTCTGGCTCGTCATACCAGCGCGGGTAGAACACCTCCATCAGGTAATAGAACAGGTAGAAGCCGCTGATCGACAGCACTGTCGAACACAGCGAGGCCACCGTGATGGACAGCGTGATCTGGCGTCCGATGCTCTTGCCTTTGGGGTTCATCATTCAGTCCAGGAAGCGGTAGCCGACGCCGCGGATGGTGGCGGGAATGCCGATCACGCCGACATCCTCCAGCTTGCGCCGCAGTTTGCTGACATGGCTGTCGACGGTGCGTTCCTGCGCGTCGCCCTCGGGCAGGCAGGCATGCAGGAGATCGGCCCGCGCATGCACCTGCCGTGGCGCACGCGCCATGTGCACCAGCAGCCGGAACTCGGTGAGGGTGAAGTTCAGTTCGTGCACCTGCTCGCCATGGCGCACGGTCACCTCGTGGCTGCGCAGGTCGATCTCGAAGGGCCCTTGGCGGATCAGTCCGTTGGGCGCTTCGACTACGGTCCGGGAACTCCGGCGCAGCACGGCCTGGATGCGGGCGACGATCTCGGCCGGATTGAATGGCTTGGCCACGTAGTCGTCGGCGCCCACGCGCAGCCCGGTCAGCTTGTCCACGTCCTGGTCGAGCGCGGTGAGCATGATGACCGGGGTGTTGCCGATCCGTCGCAGTTCGCTCAGCACCTGCCAGCCATCCAGTTTTGGCATCTGCACATCCAGCAGCACCAGGTCCGGGCGCAGTTGGCGGTGGCTGGCGAGTGCCGCCTCACCGTCGGCGGCGCGGGCGCTGCGCAGGCCGGAACGGGCCAGGTAAGCGCTGAGGATGTCGGCGATTTCGCCCTCATCTTCGGCAATCAGCACCAAGGGTGCCTGTCGGGTACGGAGATCGTGTTTCATCGCGTGCTGCGGGTTCGGGGCAAGGGTGGGCAAGGGCGGGATCAGGGGCAGGGTCATCGTCGGCGCTGCATGTCCTGCGCCTCTTCGTTGGCAGCCCAGGCCAGGGTGGCCAGCACCAGCGTGCGCTGCAGGCTGGGTTCCACTGCACCTGCGCCGCGCAGCTGCTGCAGCATCAGGGTGGAGACCGCCGCCGGCAGCTTGCTCCAGCGCGATGCCATGGGGGTGGTGTTTACCCGGGCCTGCAGCCGCGAGGCCATGCCCAGGATGGCGCGCAGGCGCAGTGCCAGCAGGGCGACGACCACGAGAGTGGCTAGGGCGAACAGCAGATGCAGGGTGACGTCGGCGACCGGGTGCGTTGCCGCCCAGACCGCCAGACCAATCAGCGCCAGCGACGCGAGAGCGCCGGAACGGCCGGTGCCACCGGGCCCATCGCTGCGGAACCCCACCAGGGCGGCGGCCCCGAAGCCCGCCAGCAGCGGGGGTAACGGATCCGGCGCGGCCAGCATCCAGCTGGTGGTCGATGCCAACACGACGGCGATCAACCACGGCGAAGGCGCACACCACGCCAGGTAGGCACGGCGCACATCGATGGGTGGCAGGTCTGGATGGGAAAGGGACACGGCAGGCGGGCAGTCGGCGAGGCCGACGAGGCTAGCGACCGTTGATGGAGACTCGGTCGAGATTGTGTCGAGATTGCGTGGACGCAGGCTGCAGCATTCAGGCGCGGGGCTGGTGCCTGAACGGCTGCCGCGCCTCCATGCAATCTCCACAGTGGCTCCAAGAAACGTCCATCCGCGGCTTCCAGACTGCGGTTTCGGCGGTCGCACTGGGCGACTGCACGCAGCCGGGCGTTTCGATGAGCAACCGCAGGACCTGGATCATTGCCGCTACGGTGGCCACATTGGCCGCCGGCGCTGGATGGTGGGCGTTTGCCGGCGGCAATGATGCCGCGCTGATCACCGCGCCGGCAAGGGTGGCGGATCTGGAGAAGACCGTACAGGCGGTCGGCCGGGTCCATCCCAAGGAGCTGGTGGCGGTGGGTGCGCAGGTGTCCGGCCAGGTCAAGCGCCTGCATGTGGTGCTGGGCCAGCGCGTACAAGCCGGTGACCTGATCGCCGAGGTCGATTCGCAGCCGCAGCGCATCGCACTGCGCAGCGCCGAGGCGGCTACCAATACGCTGCGTGCCCAGCATGCCGCCAGCGAGGCTCGCTATGCGCAGGCCAGTCGCGCTTACCAGCGGCAGTCGCAGCTGGTGGCGTCGCGCCTGGTGTCACAGGAAGGTTTCGAAGCCGCACGCGTGGCACGCGATGCGGCACGCTCAGAGGTGGCCGCGCTGCAGGCGCAGATCGACCAGGCCGTAACCCAGGTCGAAACCGCACGGATCAACCTGGGCTATACCCGCATTGTGTCGCCCAGCGACGGCTACATCGTGGCCATCGTCACCAAGGCCGGGCAGACGTTGAACTCGATGCAGACCACGCCGACCATCGTGATGCTGGCGCAGATGGATACGATGACCGTGCGCGCCGAGATCGCCGAGGCCGACGTCGAGCTGGTGGCACCGGGACAACCGCTGTGGTTCTCGACACTGGGGCCGAGCGGCCGCCGCTATGAATCCCACCTGCAGCAGCTGGAACCGGCGCCCTCCTCGATTGCCGACGTCGCCACCGGCAATGCGGGTGGCTCTGCGCAGACGCCGAAGGCGGTGTACTACGCCGGCCTGTTCGACGTGGCCAATCCCGGCCTGAAGCTGAAGCCTTCGATGACGGTGAAGGTGACCCTGCAGCTGGCGCGGGTCGCCAACGCGCTGCAGGTGCCATTGACGGCGCTGGCCGATTCGGATGGCAAGGACGGCAGCCGCGGAACCGTGCGCGTGGTGGACACGAAGGGCCGCCCCCAGGAGCGTGCGGTGACGACCGGCCTGCGCACCGCCACCGCCGTGCAGATCCTGTCCGGCCTGCGCGAGGGCGAGAACGTGGTGGTCGGGCAGGCGCCCAGCGGCGGCGAATCCGAACCGACCAGCCTGCTGGGGATGTGAGCATGGCCGACGCACTGCTGGAACTGCATGGCGTATCGCGCGCCTATCGCTCCGCTGCCGGCGAGGTGGTGGTGCTGAAGGACGTTTCGCTGCGCATCGATGCCGGCGAGTTCATCGCCATCATCGGCCCCTCGGGCTCGGGCAAGTCCACGCTGATGAACATCCTTGGCTGCCTGGACCGGCCGACCGAGGGCAGCTATCGGGTGAACGGCGAGGCCACCGAGCAGATGGCGCCCGACGCGCTGGCACGCCTGCGCCGCGAGCATTTCGGTTTCATCTTCCAGCGCTACAACCTGATGGAGAACCTGAGTGCGACCGAGAACGTGGCGCTGCCGGCAGTCTATGCCGGCGTGGAGGCGGACGTGCGCACTGCCCGTGCACGCACGCTGCTGGAAACGCTGGGGCTGGGCGAACGCACCGCGAACCGGCCGAGCCAGCTGTCCGGTGGTCAGCAGCAGCGCGTGTCCATTGCCCGTTCGCTGATGAACGGCGGCGCGATCGTGCTGGCCGATGAACCCACCGGCGCGCTCGATCACGCCAGTGGTCAACAGGTGATGGCCGAGCTGAAGCGCCTGCATGCACAGGGCCACACGGTGATCCTGGTGACGCACGATGCAGCGATCGCCGCCAACGCGGCGCGGGTGATCGAGATCGCTGACGGCCGGGTGGTGGCCGACCGCGGCGAGCGGGGATCGCGTGCTGCGGCTGAAACTCCCGGGACCGAACGCGGCGCGTCGCCGGTCACCGAGCGCCGCGCACGCATGGACGCAGTTCGCGAAGCCGCGCGCATGGCCGTGCGCTCGATGCTGGCCCATCGCCTGCGTACGCTGCTGACCATGCTCGGCATCATCATCGGCGTCGCGGCCGTGGTGACCGTGGTTGCGCTGGGCAAGGGTGCACAGGCGCAGGTCGAATCACAGATCAACGAACTGGGCGCCAGTACGCTGGAGATCTTTCCGGGCGCCGATTTCGGTGACCCGCGCTCGGCGGAGATCGAGACGCTGGTGGTGGGCGATGCGGACCATCTTGCGGCCTTGAGTTACGTGGACAGCGTGAGCCCGAACCTGAGCGGATCGGTGGCGGCGCTGCAGGGCAACCGGCGTGCCAACACCCAGGTGCTGGGCGTAGGCGCCGACATGCCGCGCGTGCGTGGGCTGCGGCTGAAGGCCGGCCGCTTCTTCACCGACGCCGAAGTGGATGCGCACCGTGCCGTGGGCGTGGTCGACCAGAAGGCGGCCAAAGCGCTGTTCAGCGGCAGCCCGATCGGCAGCACGGTGCTGCTGGGCGGCATGCCGGTGGAGGTGATCGGTGTGGTCGGGGCCAATGCGTTCGCTGGCGGTGCAACCCCGACGGTCTACGTGCCGTATACCTCGGCGGCCTCGCGGCTGCTGGGCAGCGAGCGCCTGGAGAGCATCACGGTGCGCGTGCGCGACAACGTACCCACCAACGCCGCCGAAGCCTCGCTGGGGGCCGAGCTGGAGCGGTTGCATGGCCGTCGTGACTTCTTCATCTACAACGCCGACCAGATCCGCAAGGCGGTGATGAAGTCCAGCCAGACCATGGCCGCGCTGGTCTCCGCCATTGCCGCCGTGGCGTTGGTGGTTGGCGGGGTGGGGGTGATGAACATCATGCTGGTCTCGGTGAAGGAGCGCGTGCGCGAGATCGGCGTGCGCCTGGCGGTGGGCGCGCGGCAGGGCGACATCCTGCGCCAGTTCCTGATCGAGGCGGTGCTGATCTGCCTGTTCGGTGGCGTGCTGGGGGTGCTGTTCGCGTTCGGGGTGGGGGCGCTGTCCAGCCTGCTGTCGCTGGGTGTGCCGTTCCTGTTTACGGCGGGGCCGGTGCTCGCCGCGCTGGCATGTTCGTCTGCGATCGGGCTTGGCTTCGGCTACTTCCCGGCGCGCAGTGCCGCACAGCTCGACCCGATCCAGGCGCTGGCAGCGGAGTAGGCGCAGGCCCGCTGCAGGACTTGTAGAGCCGGGCCTGCGCTCGGCTGCTCTCCGGCCAGACCACGATGAATCCTGCGCTGCGCGCAGCAAGCCGAGCATGGGCTATCCCGGTCGTCCTGACCGGCACCCTTCGGGCCGTCGCACGCGACGTTGGCAACGGCTCCTGCCGTTGCCTTCGGCTCTACAGGAGCATTCTTGCGGTGGAGTGAACGTGTCAGCGTGGCGGGAAGGCAATGACGATGTCGTTCAGCGGCAGCTGATTCTCACGTGGCTCGGCCATGCCGTGCTTCCAGGCTTCCCCTTGGCCGAACAGCTGCGCCTCGCTTTCAGGCCCGAAATCGTCGAAGGCCTGGAAGACGTACGGAATGCCCTCGGAGCCTTCGAACGTGGCCTTGTTGGAAAGCTGGAAGTGCAGATGAGGCGCGGCGGAATTGCCGGACTGGCCGAGCTGGGCCAACGCCTGTCCGCGCTGGACCCGTTGCCCGGGCTCTACCTTGATGCTGCCGGTTCGCAGATGGGCGTAGCTGGCAAACACACCCGGCGAGATTTCCAGGACAACGTAGTTACCGAACAGGCCATCCGCTGTCAGTGAAACGGGTTCCGGCTGCGCGGTCAGCGGCGGATGCTCGGGTTGCCCATCACGGACCGCACGCACGATGCCGTCGGCCACGGCCAGTACGGGGGCGGCATAACCCACCCAGTCCGAATGGCGGGTGTGCTGCAGATCCCGGGCCGTTGGACGCACGGCGCGCCCACGTTCGTCGACGCCGACCAGGTCGAGCGCGAAGCGCTGTGGAATGGTCAGATCACCATTCACCGCCACCAGGCTGCCCCAGTGGTGTGACTGCGCCGCGCCGGGCCCTTCATGGGCCAGCCATCGACCGCCTTGCAGGGGCGGACCGAGCACCATCACCGGCGCCGCGTTGACCGCAACGTGGGCGCCATCCAGTTCCATACTGCCGCCGCGCTCGGTGCCCAGCAGCATGCGGTGGCGAAGGATGTGCGGCACGTTACCGGTGGCTGGCAGGGACAGCCACAGGAACACCACCAGGCGCTTTCCAGCTGCAATGGAGATGGCGCCATCCTCTGGAGGCGACGGCCGTACCCAATGGCGCAGGGCCGGGGCATCCAGGCTCAGCAGCGGGGTTTCGGCGTCGTCGCCGAACACCTGCAGCGATTGCGGCTGCAGCGCCCCGGTGTCGCCGTAGTAGTTGGTGATGTGCAGCTCGTAGGCCAGATGGCGCAGGCCGTCGCTGCCAACGAAGGGCGTCGGTGCGAAGGGCACCCGTGCTTCGACCGGCGCAGGCGCTGGCGCTGACAGGGTGAGGGAAGGAAGCAGTAACAGCAGCAGAGCCAGGCAGACGCCGCGGGTCATGCGTGTTCCCCCAAAGGCCGACGGTGGCCGCTGCCGAGCATAGCGCTACGCCGGGGGCGCCGGTACACCGGCGGGCGTATCAGGGCGCCGGCCGTGGATGCTGGCGCACGCGTGCGCGCTCGCGATACAGGCGGCTGTCGGCACGCTGCAGGGTATCGGCCACCGACTCGCCGGGGCTGTGATGGGTCGCGCCCAGTGAGAACGGTGTGGGTGACTGCCCCGCCTGCTGCGCATACCACTGCTCGAGCGCGGCCAATCGACCCGGTTCCGGTGCGGTCAGCACCACCATGAATTCGTCGCCGCCCATGCGCACCACGTTCTCCGCCGCGCCCAGCGGCGAGCGCAGGAAGGCGGCGAACTCGACCAGCACCGTGTCACCCCGCGCATGGCCCTGGGTGTCGTTGATCTGCTTGAAATGATCCAGATCGAACATCAGGCAGGCCCAGGGCTGGTCGATCAGTTCGTCCAGGCGGGGCAGGAAGCGGCGGTTGTAGCTCTGGGTGAGTGGATCCTTGAAGGACATCTCGCGCAACTGCTGTTCCTGCATCCGCAGCGCCGTGACGTCCTGCGCATGGCCGAGCACGTAGGGTGGGGTGGCCTCGTTGTCGAGCACGTTGTGATACGCCCAGAAATGCCGGGTACCATCGGCGGCGATCAGCTCGATGACGCCGGCATCGGTGTGGTTGACTGCGATGCGATCAAGATAGGCCTTGAACGCGGCCCGCTTCTCCGGCGGCATCAGGTCGCACAGGCTGCGCCCGATCATGTAGCTCTCATCGAATCCCAGCGACTGCACGGCTGCCGGGTTCACCGAGGTCAGCACGCCATCCAGCGTGTGCGTGCAGATCAGGCCAAGGCTGTAGTGGAACAGCCGCCGGTAGCGGGTTTCGCTGGCCTCCAGTGCATCCAGCGCGGCGCGCTCCTCGGTGATGTCCTGGATGGCGCCGACCAGCCGAGGCCGCCCATCGATCTGCTGCCGGCCGCCGACCACACGGGTCCAGATGGCCCGTTCATCGGCGGTGGTCATCGGCAACTGCACTTCCCAGGAGATGCCTTCATCGATGCAGCGCTGCACCGCTGTGCGGATGATGCTGCGGCTGTCCTCGCGATAGAACGACAGCGCGGTTTCGAGCGTTGGTTCGAAGTTGCTACGCACGCCGTGGATCTGCTTGGTCTCGCGGGTCCAGCGGACCTCGTTGCTGACCAGGTCCATTTCCCAGCCACCCACCCGCGCCGCGCGGTTGGTGCGCTCCAGGAAGTCCTCGCTGCGCTTCAATTCGCGATGCAGGGCCTTGGCCTGGCCGACCTGCGCCATCAGCGTGCTGCGCTGCTCCAGTACCTGGGTGGTGACCCGGGCCAGATGCACCATCAGTTCGCGTTGCGAAGGCGACAGCACGCCGGGCATCGGGTCGAGCAGGCACAGTGTTCCGATGCGTGCGCCGTGCGCCGAGCCGAGTGAGATGCCTGCGTAATGGCGGATGCGTGGACCAGCGGTGACCAGCGGATTGCTGGCGAAGCGCGGGTCCTGGCGCGCGTCGGGAATCTCGAACAGCGTGTCCTGCTGGATGGCATGGGTGCAGAACGAAATCTCGCGTGCGGTCTCGCTGACGCCTTCCAGCCCGATGTTGGCCTTGAACCACTGCCGCTCGTCGGCCACTACCGAGATCAGCCCCATGGTCATGCCGGTGGCGGCACGGGCGGCGGCGACGATCGCATCGAAAACAGGCTCTGGCGGCGTGTCGAGCAGGTGCAGGCGGTCGAGTTCAAGCAGTCGTTCGGCTTCGTCCATGGCGCTTTTCAGGGCAGGGTGGCGAGGGCGGCTTCGGCTGTCGGGCACTACGCTAGTGCGTACCGCGTTATGTATCGCCACGACGGGGTGATGCCGACGTGACGCATCCCGGTCAAGGTTTGCGAGGCCCGCGCGAGGGGTGCACCGAAACGTGACGGTGGTCGCGAACATGCCAGCGCCAGGGAAAGTCCACCGCACGGGTGATGCCGATACGGGGCCCGACGACCGGGTCGAGTGGCGGTGCGGTGCCATCACTGGCAATGACGATCCCTTGTTGACCGCTCACCAGATCCGCGCCATCGAAGCTGCGGTCCAGCCCGAAGGCCTGCGAGAGCTTGCCGGGACCGCTGGCCAGATCGTGGTCGCGCCGGGCCGCGGGGCGTAGTTCACGCATTCGCTCCAGCCCCGTCAATGGCTCGGCCGCGCGCAGCAGGACGGCGACGCCTTCGCCGATTTCGCCGCAGACCACGTTGCTGCCCCAGTGCATGCCGTAGGTGAAGTAGACATACAGATGGCCGGCCTCGCCGAACATGCTGGCCGTGCGCGGCGTCCGCCCACGGTAGGAGTGTGCGGCTGGATCGATGCTGCCGGCATAGGCCTCGACCTCGACGATGCGCGCCGCGCGACCATCGTCGCGCACCAGCAGTTTGTTGAGCAGCTCCGGCGCAACGTCGGTCGATGGGCGCTGGTAGAAGTGTCGGGGAAGAATCTTCCAATGTTCGGGCAACCCATCCAGCACGGCTGAGGCTCACGTTGCGGTAGAAGCCTGCAGTGTGGCGGCTTCGCGGTGAAGCTGTTGGGTAATGCCGGTCGATTGGCTGGCAGGCGACGCAACGTCTGCATCACGGATGCCTTCCGCCAGCAGCCGCAATGGTGGGCTGCATAGGCTGGGTAGTGCCGGCCGCTGGCCGGCAACCCGGTGACAGCCGGGTCATTGCGGATGCCGGCCAGCGGCCGGCACTAGCGTTCGATAGGCCGGCAGGCGAGGCGACGTATGCATCACGGATGCCTTCCGCCAGCAGCCGCAATGGTGGGCTGCATAGGCTGGGTAGTGCCGGCCGCTGGCCGGCAACTTCGTGACGTCGCGGTACTGGAGATGCCGGCCAGCGGCCGGCACTACTCCATTACACGACCAATCGCATCGGCCAGCAGGGCGCGGACCCGTTCCGGCGGCAGGTCGGGGTCGCGCACGGCACGCATGGCCAGGCCTTCCACCAGCAACCGCAGCAGCAGGGTGCGTCCGGCGATGCCTTCCTCGTCGACGCGCCGGCCCAGATTGAGGTCACGCTGGCGCAGCCAGGCATGGATCGCTGCGCTGGTCTGCTTGTCGTGGGTGCGCAGCACCTCGGCCAGCACAGGGTCGCGGTGAGCCTCGGCGTTGATTTCCGCATACAGCGCCACGCTGGCAATGGCATTGCCGTGGATCGGCAGCACCTCGCCGCGTGCCCATTGCTGGTAGCAAGCGAGCAGGCCATCGACCAGATCCGAGGCCGCCGGCATCTCGCTGATGGAGGCCTGGTCGTGACGCAGCTGGCGTTCGATCAGGGCCAGGATCAGGGCGCGCTTGTTGGCGAAATAGCGGTACATCAGCCCCTGGCTGATCTCGGCCTCGGCGGCGATATCGCCGATGGAGCCGGCATGGAAACCGCGGGTGATGAAGCACTTCTGGGCGGCGTCGAGGATGCGACGGCGCTGGGCTTCGGCATGGGCGGCGGCAGGGGCGTCAGCGGGTACGGCTACGGCGGTTTTCGGCGTCATTGCGTGAAGTCAGGGCGTCCAGAGGCCGATAGTACGTCACAAAAGGTGTGAATGAACGGTCATTCATTTGTAATTCCCGCCTCCCAGACTGCGCCGGCCTTCTCCTTCCGCGAATGAGTCCGATGCGCCACGCCCTGCTGCACCGCCCGCTGCTCACCCTCGCCATTGCCGCCGCGCTGCCGGCACTGGCCCATGCCGAAGACAGTCCCAGTGCCGACGCCGAGGCATCCGCCGAGGCCGCGCGCACTGTCGTTGCCCTCGACCAGGTGATGGTGACCGCGCAGAAACGCGCCACCAACCTGCAGGAGACCCCGATCTCAGTATCGGTGGTCGATGCCGAAGCGCTGAAGGACCGCAGCGCGATTTCGCTGGGCAGCCTGTCCGATGGCTCCATTCCGTCGCTGCGGGTCACGCCGTTCGCTACCCGCAGTTCGGCGCTGAACATCGGCATCCGTGGCATCGGCGCCTCCGGCGACGCCAACCAGCCGGCCCGCGACGCCGGCGTCGGTATCTACGTCGACGGGGTGTTCATGGGCCGCGCACAGGGCCTGGGCAACATGCTCTACGACGTGGAGCGTATTGAAGTACTGAAGGGCCCGCAGGGCACGCTGTTCGGCCGCAATACCGAAGGCGGCGCAGTGAGCATCGTGACCAAGGCGCCCACCGGCGAATTCGGCGGCAGCGTCAGCGCCGGCGTGTCCAACTTCAGCGGCTACAACAGTGCGCTGCACCTGGATCTGCCCAAGGTGGGCGATGTCAGCTTCAAGATCGACGCCGTGCAGGCCAAGCGTGGCGGCACCACCGACAACCCGATGCGCGGCGAGCGCGACTTCAACAGCTACGACAAGCGCGGCGCACGCCTGAGTGCGCTGTGGCAGCCGAGCGATGACTTCTCGCTGCTGTACGCGTTCGATCGCTCCTACGACGCCACCACGCCGTACCACACCCAGGTGCTGGTGCCGGGCGCGTACCTCAGCCCGTTGCAGAAGGCCGGTGCCAGCCTGGATCGCCGCGACAGCGCGATCCTCGGTGGACCGCAGGAAGACAACATCGGGCGTACCAGCGGCCATCTGTTGAACCTGTCGTGGACGCTGAATGACAACCTGGAGCTGAAGTCGATCAGTTCATACCGTGAACTCACCCAGGGCCAGTTCGACATGGGCCTGGTCGATGCGATTTCCGCTTACGGTGGTACAGGGACGCCGTTCGGTCGTTACAGCCTGGCGCAGGTCTACCAGCACCAGTACAGCCAGGAATTCCAGCTGATCGGCAATACCTCGCAGGTGCAGTTCCTCGGCGGAGCGTTCTACTACCACGAGACTGCCGGTGACAATGCGCAGACCCCGAACATGCTGGTCTGGGGGCCGGGTGGCAACAGCTACACCGTGAATCCGGCGACCAACCCGCTGGATCTCTCGCGGGTACGCATCGACCGCGCCAGCAAAGCGTGGACGGACAGCCTGGGCGTGTTCGGCCAGGCCACGTGGACGCCGGAAGCACTGCAGCGCCTGCACCTGACTGCCGGCGGTCGCTACACCCGTGACGACAAGAAGGGCAGTCTGTACACCGTCAACGGCGCGGCGACGAATCTCGCTTTCAAGGACCGCTGGAGCCGTTTCGACCCGATGGTCAACATCGCCTACGACCTCGGCGAGCACGCGATGGTCTACGCCAAGTACAGCACGGGCTTCAAGGCCGGCGGTGCCAATTCGCGCTCGACCAACTACACCGCGTTCGGTCCGGAAGAAGTGACCGCCTACGAGCTCGGCTTCAAGTCGCAGTTCTGGGACAACCGCGCCCGCCTGAACCTGGCGGTGTTCGATTCGACCATCGCGCACAAACAAATGGACTTCTCGCTGCCGTTCGACCCGAACAGCGGCGAAACCCGCACCACCATGGTCACCACCAATGCACTGAGCGATGGCAAGTCCCGGGGTGCGGAGCTGGAGTTCAACGTGATGCCGGTCGACAACCTCACGCTCGGCCTCAACTACGCCTACACGAAGATCGATGCGCAGACAGCGACCGACCCGTTCGGTGCGGGCGTGCAGGTGACCGTGCAGCCGCTGTTGGCGCCGAAGAACGCGGGCAGCCTGTCGGTCGACTATCTGGTCCCGTTCGCCAACTTCTCGGCGCTGAAATTCCATGTGGACGGCAACTGGTCCGATGGCTACTACACCAGCGAGTACGACCAGATGCTGACCGACAGCTCGTTCGTGGTGAATGCACGGGTGGCGCTGGTGGATGTGCCGGTCAACAGCACCGGCACCACCATGTCGTTCTCGCTGTGGGCGCGCAATCTGCTGGATGAGCAGCACCTGTTCTACACGCTCAACAGCCCGGCGCTGGGCCAGACCGGCATCTTCAATGACCCGCGCACCTTCGGCCTGGACGTGGCCGTCAACTTCTGATTCGAACGGAGAACTCCATGAAGCACCGCTCTACCGAACTTGCCCTGGCCCTGATGCTCAGCCTGCCGCTGGCCGTGACCGCCGTTGCTGCCGATGCACCGCAGGCCACCGCCGCAAAGCCGACGGCCGCTGCCAACGTGAAGCCGGTCGCTGCCGACGCGCAGCGGGTGATCCCGCTGCAGGGAGCCTGGAACGTGCGCACCTTCGCCGGCCTGCAGGGCCGCCATGGCCCGATTCCGGCCGATGCGTTCGTGCGCACCGCCGATCTCGGCCGCCTCACCGATGCCGACCGCGACGCCCTGGCCGCGGCCGGCGTGAAGCTGGACATCGACCTGCGCACCGCCGATGAGGAAGCGCAGTCACCGGACCTGCTGGCCAGGGATGATCGCTTCGACTACCAGCGCATCTCGCTGATGGGCACGGAGAAGATGGACCTGCAGAAGATGATGACCAGCTTCCCCGATTCGCTCGGCGAAGCCTATGTGCAGTGGCTGGGCCACAGCCAGCCGCAGTTCAAGCAGGTGTTCCAGCGCATCGCCGCGCAGCAGGACGGTGCCGTGCTGTTCCATTGCACGGCCGGCAAGGACCGTACCGGCATCATCGCTGGCCTGCTGCTGGACCTGGCAGGCGTGCCGAAGGCCGAGATCGTGCACAACTACGCGATCTCCGCGCACTATCTGGAAGGGCAGCCGAAGGACAGTGCGATGAACGCGCAGATCTTGGCGCTGATCAAGCAGAACCCGCAGATCGCCCGCAAGATGGCTGGCATGTCCGGTACCGCACCGGACAACATGGAGCAGTTCCTGGCGGCACTGCACAGCCAGTACGGTGGTGCGGAGGGCTACCTGAAGTCGATCGGGGTCAGCGAGCAGGAGATCCAGCAGCTGAAGGTGCGGCTGGGGCAGGCCGGCTGAGGGTAGTGCCGGCTGCTGGCCGGCTCCCCGGTGACGTCAAGCGAACGAGGCAATGCCGGCCAGCGGCCGGCATTGCCGCAGCCAGGTACGGCCTGGCCCTACCGGTCGGGCTTTACCCTGGCAACCCGTATCCGGTACTGGTACACGTTGTCGCCTTCGATGCGCGTGGCCTCCGTGCCACGCACCTGGCCGACCTTCTGGTTCGAGCCCGTGACCGGCTTCGCCTGCACCTCGGTTTCGTGTTCGAAGGAATGCGATTTGTCGGTGTTGCGGTAATAGCGGTACAGCGCCCAGTACAGCGCAGTTGCGCCGGCCGGACCTGCCGCCAACAGCCAGAGGCCGCTATCGTCGCTCATGAGGTCGCCATCAGGATGAGGATTGCCAGTGCTTCGATGACCGTGCCGGCCGTCAGCGCCGCCAGCAGCATCTTCCACTGCTGCACGGGCACGCTGCCCATGGTTTCACCGGTGCGGCCGTTCACCGCGATGTAGTGCAGCATGCCGCCGTTCTTGCCGGGCTGGTGGTACGAGTAGAGCCAGACCGGCAGGTACATCGACACCCAGCGGGTGCCATGCACTTCCAGCTGTTCCTGCTCCCAGCGCACGCCGCGGTTGTAACCGCGCACCGAGGACTCCACCTGCGATCGAGCAATCGACAGCAGCTGGTCCTCCAATCGTGGCCGCAGCGCCTCCACGTCCAGGTTGCGCTTCTCCGAGGTGAAGCCGGCCAGGTACGAGGCGTTCCACTTCACCGCGTTCTTGGTATCGAACGGCAGGATGGTGTTGATGATGTTGTTGGTGTTGGCGCGGATATCCAGATTGCCGCGTTCTGCGGACGATTCCAGCGGCAGATCATCGACCGTGAAGTCGACCTGGCGCTCGATCTGGTAGATGTCAGCGTCATACACGGTGCGCTTGTTCTTTTCGCTGCCCACCGTGTACTGGCGGGTCTGGATCTCGCCCTTGCCGGCCACGGCCGCGCTGACATTGCTGTCGACGATCATGTAGGGCAGGAACACACCCACCACGTTTTCCGGGGTGAACTGTTCCTTGAACGCCTTCAGCGCGAACAGCCGGCGCTTGTCGACGAACTGGCGGATGCGCGCGACCGCATCGTCCTTCCTGATATGGAAGGGCAGTACCGCATCAGGCACCGCGCCATTGCTGATCTGTTCGTTGACGCCGAACACATGGCGGCACCAGTGGCAGCGCGCCGTCATCGTGCTCTCGGTGTTGACTGTGACTTCGGCGCCGCAGCCCGTGCACTTGAAGGTCATCAACGCCGAGGTGTCGGCATCGATGTCGCGTGCGCCGGAGGCGATGACGGTGCCGCGCAGCTGGTCGATGGCCTCGCCCAGCCCGAACTCCTCCTCGACCCGCGCACCATGCCATTCGTGACGGCAGTACAGGCAGACCAGGATGTCGGTACCGGCCTTGGGCCGGATGTCGGTGGCGCCGCACTTCGGGCAGCGGTTGAGGCCGTCCTTCAGCTCGCTGGCCGAAGTATCGATGGCCACAGGATCGGGCGCTTCCACTTCATCGCGGATGGCCTGCGGCAGCGTCGAGGTGTCCAGCGGGAAGCTGCCGGGCAGGGGAGGTACGTCCTGCGGCGAACCCGGCCCGTCCAACGACGCCGCCGGCAAGGGCGGTGGCGTCGCGGGCGCGGATCCGGGCAGCGGCGGTGGGCCGTTTCGGGGATCGGACATGTTGGTTGCGTGTCCTGCCGGTTACAGGCCCAGTGCCTTGGCCTTGAGCGCGTCGTAGTCGCCCTGGGTGATCAGGCCCAGGTCCAGCATTTCCTTGGCCTTCTTCAGCTTGGCGACCGGATCGTCGGCAGCCGGGGTGACCGGCTGCTGCATGCCGCCGACACCGAACATGCCCGAGGCCATGCCGACGCCGACCAGGCCTGCCGCGCCGCCGTTCTCACCGGCTGACTGGATGCCCTGGGCGACGCTGGCCTGCAGGTTGGAATTGCCGCGCGAACCGGACAGCGCATCGGCGCGCTGCACGGTCTTCAGCAGTTCGCGGGTATTGGCGTCGTACTCGATCGAGACGATGGCGGTCTTGACGATGGCCAGGCCGCGATCGGACTTCCACTGGTAACCCTGCTCGACCGCGGCCGACAGGCTCTGCGCGAAGCCCAGCGAGTCCTGCTGCAGCTTGGTGATGCGGTTGCCCTTGCTCGGATCGTTCGTGTACAGGCTGAAGGCGGGAGCCAGCGAACCGACCACTTCATTGAACAGCTGGCTGGCGGCGGCGTTGTCCAGGTCGGTGAAATCGAACACCTGGCCCGGCTGCAGGTAGCTGGCCGGCACGAAGTTCTTCACGAACAGGATCGGGTCGACGATCTTCAGCGTGTAGGAGCCGCGGGTGACCGCGCCGACCTGGGTATTGAGGAAGCCGTCGTCCCAGTAGATTTCCGACTGGGTGCCGAAGCGGTTGTCCGGCAGCTCCTTCAGCGAGACGAAGTACGCGGCCTGCTGCGAACCCGGCTGGCCGCCGAACTTGAAGCGCTCCCAGCTCTGCTTGATGAAGGTGCTGACCAGGCCGTCTCCGGCGAAGATCGACTGCGAGTTGAGATCGTCCGAACGCCACTCGTAGCCGCCCGGTTCGGCGACAAACGCGGTGATCGCGCCGTCCTGGAACAGCAGCAGGCCATAGCCCTCCGGCACGATGATCTTCGAGCCGTTGGTGATGATGTTGGACGAGCCGCTGGTGTTGGAACCGCGGCCGGCATTGGTGCCCTGCGGCACCGCCGCGAACAGGGCCGCCGTGGACGGCAGGCCCGTCGGCACGGTGTAGAAGTCCTTCCACTGGTCGGCCAGCACACCGCCTACCGCACCCTTCACCGCCTGTACCAGACCCATGTCCAACTCCCTGTGATTCGAGGGCAGGCACCGTGCCTGCCGAGCTTGGCTGAATATAGCAGCAGGAGTACGAGCAAGGGGGGCGCAGGCTGGCACTGCGCGAGCGTCCGTGTTCAGGTTGCAGCGGTGGGTTGGGGCCGGGCATGATCGTGGCGTCCAATCACAGTTCAGGGAAGAGTGTTCATGGTCAGTGAGGTTGATTTTCGAGTACCGATCCCAGGGGTAGCGATCAACTTCGCACTAGGGGGAAGTACGTTCGTCAGTACCCAGTTTCACACCGTGGCGCTCGACCCTCTTCTGCCACCAAACAGCGCTTTGGTAGTTGCTGCGGCTGAGGATTGTGGATACGGCACGAATGCGTTTGGCATGGCAAGGATCAATGCGATGCCATGGGACTGGCAAAAGCTGGCGATGCACTTGGCACGTCGTCTTCAGCTGGTGCGTTCCACGCTTGATGTGGTTGCGCCGGTACCAGGTGCCGGTTTTGTTAAGAGAGCTTCGTTTGTAAAGTTTCTTGAGTCCTCAGAAAAGACCAGCTGCGCGTTCGTACTGGGAATGCTCTATGCAAGGCTAGCTGCGGAGCGATGGTTCACGTTCAACGGCATGGGGGACGTCCTCAAGCATTTCTGGCATTACTCGATTCTGCATAACCCGGCGGTTTCCCTCCAAGGGCTGACGCCAGCACCAAATACGGGGAACCCTGACTTTGTTTTGGGCAGTAATCTGGGCAAGTGGTCCACACTCGAGTCGAAGGGCACCTTCGGCACGGCTGAGTTCAACAAGCTGCGGAATGGTTTGAAGCAAGCCAACAAATTCACGGGCATTTCCATCGCTTGGCCCGGAGCTGCTCCTGTCATGCAGCCCATTGGTGAACGTTCCTGCACTCTGACCTGTTTCTCCGGGGTCGACGAGCTGCAGTCGATTCAGTTGACGCTTCCCCCGCTACTTCCTATTCCGGCGGCTCCCGCAGCGCTGGGAGCCGCACCGGAGCCGGTGATCTTCGCACCCGCGGCTGAATTTGTGCGTTACCTCGACGCCTTGGGGCAGCTGGACTGCCATCGAGGTGAGACCTCCATAGTCGAGACCGACGGAGCAGGCATCGACTGGTATCGCTCGGTGCATGTGCCGGGCTTCCTTTTCGGTGTATCGCCAGAGCATCGCAATGTCGAAGAGCAACTGAAATGGGCCGTGGCTGCCCTGGGTTTGATCATGCCGGTGGTCGCAAAGCTGAGAAGCGGCGAGATGACAGGTCGTGCTTTGCGGACCGTCGTGACTAGGCTACTTTACGAAGTTGGTCAGCGTGCTGCCAACATTGATCTGAGCGAAGCCGAATCGTTGGCGTGGAGTGGGCTTGTCGAGCACCTGCAGGAATTGATACAGGCCGATGCGCAGGCGCCGAGTTGGACTATGGTCCTCGACCATGTCTGGAACGCCCCAGTGTTGAGCGGCTTCAATTCAGGCATGCTCGGATCACCGATCACCACTCTGGACGGCTTGTGGAACTATCTGGACAAGAAGGTGACACCTCTGCGTCTCAAAAAGGCAAGGGAAGCAACGCTTGAGAGGAGATTTGATGCGCCCGGCGCGGGAGGAACTGGAGTCACGACGCACGGCCTGTTCGTGAAAGAGTGCAGGGAGGCCGCACCAAAGGGGTCGCGCGTGCCGCGCCTTTGAGTGGGGCGCCAGAAGCAGGCGACCCCGCCTACCAGGCAAGACCCGGGCAAGGCGGGGAGGTGGATAAGCGGCTGTAGTGTCGTCAAGGGCCGGCTTGCCGCTACAACATGTACGGAATCTTGAACGCCAACGTGAAGTCCGGTGCATCCGGGGTCAGCCCGATGCCGAGCAACGTCACCAACGTGGTGTGCTGGTTCAACGCATAGGTCACGCCCAGGTTCAGTGACGCCGCGTTGGCATCGCTGCCGATCACCTTCATCCACTTGCCGCCCTGGAAGCGGGTGGAGGCGCGGGCACTGATGCGGTCACTGAAGGACAGGCTGAGGCTGGTGCGTTCGTTGAAGGCGAATGCCACGCCCGCGCCGAAGTACACCGAACCACCCAGCTTCACGTCGCCCGGGTTGACCGTGTCCGGATTGCTGTCGATGTCACTGAAGCCCCGCGGGAACGAGTGCACGTAGCCCAGGTTGGCGAACAGGATGGCCGGGTCGGCGGTCTTCACCATCGACAGGCCGACGTTGGCCTGCCAGACACCATTGCCGGTGGGTTGCTCGCGCGGCACGGCGAAGCGGATGTAGTCGTCGTCATCGCGCTCGATCACCTTCCAGTCCAGGCCGTAGGGCGCACGCCCGGTGGGGGCGGTGACACCGGCGGTGAGCACGGTCTCCGGGCGCCAGCCGCGTTCGCCGAACAACCGGTAGTTCGCGCTCAGGCCGATATCACCCAGGCCGTTGCCGTTGGTCTCTTCCTGTGCAATGGCGGCGGCTGCTCCGCCGGCGCCGCCTTTCTGGTACACCGTGCGCCGTGCGAGGTAGGGCACGTCCAGGTTCAGGGTCAGGTTCGGGCTGACGCCCCAGCGAGCGGCCAGGTTGTAGGTGAGCGAATCGGATTCGACGTTCTCGATGGCGATGTTGCCGAGGAAGATCGCGTCCAGGGCCAGGAAGCCATTGAGCGTGAGCTGCTTGCGGTCGTAGCGGGCGTAGGTGAGGCTGTTCTCGATGGTGAAGCGGCGTGAGAACAGTGCAGACTGCTGCTGCTTCACGTCGTCCACGCTGCGCCGCGACTCCTGCCTGGCCTGCTGCGCCTCGGCGGCGGTGCTGGCGTATCCCTCGCTGCCCGGCGGAACGGCTGCACCACTCTGTAGAGTCGAGCCATGCTCGACTGCCGTGCCCGTGCCCGTGCCCGTGCCCGCTGCCGATCCTTGCCCGATGGCCGCCGTACGCCCACTCAAGCGCGCCTGCATGGCCTGCACCTGCATGTCCAGTTCGCGCAGGCGCCGCACTTCCTGTGCGTAGTTGGATTTCAGCTGCTCCAGCTGGTTGGCCAGTGCCTGCACGTCCGCGCCGTCGTCGGCCGTCGGCGCTGCAGCCAGGGCGGTGCCCGCCAGCGCCGCCAGCGCCAACGGGGTGATCCTCATCAGGGTGTGCATGTTCGTGTCCTGCGTTGTGGAGCGTCTCCCCCAATGCCGTGCCGTGCTACTGGCCCGGCCCCATGCCGCGGTTCAGCGCGATTGCCTGGGCCACGTTCTGGCTCAAGGGCAGGTTGCCGCCCACGGTGTCGCGTACCAGTTCCAGCCGCAGCTGGTTGCTGGCGATCTGGCCATCACCGGCGAGGGCGATGCCCTGGCCGACGCTGCCATTGCGGATCCATTGCTGTACCAGGCCCTGGCCATCCACCTGCAACTGCAGGCGCAACTGGTTGCCATCGAGTACAGCGGTGGCGGTCGCGCCGGACTGTTGCGTACTGACCGAACGCGCGTCGCCGCCTGGCAATGTGGGCACGCCGCCATCGCGTACGGTCAGCGTGGTGGCATTGCGTGCGCTGTTGCCATCGCCGGCCACCTGCACGCTCTGCACCAGCCCGCTGACGTTGGCCAGGCCACTGCTGTCGATGGTGCGGCCGTGTGTTCCGGGCAAGGGCGCGTCAGCGGCGGTGACGTGCACGCTGGGCTGGAAACTCAGCTTCGGCGAGCCGCCGCCGCGGAAGTCCATGCCCAGGGTCAGGGCACCCTGCAGGGTCGTGCCATTACCGGCCTGCCACTGCGAGACCATCGTTACCCCGAACCACGCCACGGTATTGCCGCCGACGGTGTAGCGGCCGCGCATCAGGTTCAGTTCGGGGTCCGGAATTTCCTTGAGGCCGTGGCCAGGCGCGCCCTCTGCCGCTTGCAGGGGCAGGGCAGGGATCGCCAGCAGCAGGACGATCGGCAGGGAGTGACGGAACATGGACGCACCTCCTTCAGAACAGGTCGGCATGGCTGAAGCCGAAGTCGACCAGCTCGGCATCGGTGATCGGCCCCTGCCGCGCGTAGAGCGCGCGGGCACTGGGCCGTTCGCTGGGTTGCAGCAGAACCGTGTTGCGATCGAAATCGCTGCCGATCACCACGAATACCGCTCGCGATGGCCATGCAGCGAGGAACTCGGGCAGCGCCAGGCTGCGGTTGCCAAGGATGGGATCAGCGACCTCGACCACACCGTCGCGAACCTGCTTGAGCACCACGAAATGACGGAAGCCGCGCACGTCCATCAGCACCAGCCCCGGCACGCGCAGGGTGCGCAGGCGAGCCTCGTCGATGCGGTAGCCGCGTCCGCGCATGCCCAGCGATTCCACGTAGCGCTTGATGTCGAGCAGCGAGAAGCCGCGCTCGGCGACCAGCGCCGGATCGGAGACCCCCATCATCCCCTCGATCACCGTCGCTTCATCGGTATCCAGGTGATAGGCATGGCGCAGGATCGTCGCCAGAGCGGCCGCGCCGCAGCTGTAGTCGGTGTGCTGGCGCACCACGTTGCGGTAGCGCCGCTCCTGCATGCTCTCCACCTTCTGCTGCAGCAGTGCCCCGTTGGGCAGCACGCCACTGAAGCGGACATCGCCCGCCCACGCCGATGCCGTACCCAGCAGCAACAGGCAGGGCAGCAGGCGCAGTGAGCGTCGGCAACGGATCATCACGTTCTCCGGCAGCAGGGGGGAGCCCCTGTCCCAAGGGGGAGGAGGAACAGGGGCTCCCGGGAACCCGGCCATTGGCGGACGGCCGGGGTGTTGCGCTTACTCGCCGCTGCCACCACCGCCGCCGGTGCTGGGCTGGGCGACGGCCAGGGCCAGGCTGTTGGCCTGCAGGTTGCCGGTGCCGGACGCCACGTTCACGCCGATGTTGCCGGAGGCGCCCGAGAAGGCACTGCCCGACAATGCCGAGGTGTTGGTGGCATCGACGTTCACCCAGCGCGTGGTGCTGACCGTGCCGCTGAGGCTGGCGTACAGGTCGGCCACGCCCAGTTCGACGAACTGGCTGGTGCCGCTTTCACGCGTATCGAAGCCCAGGCCACCGACCCCCGGACGATTCGGGTTCATCGTGGCGTTCTGGATTTCGTTGTCCAGATCGATGTGGCCGGTGCTGTTGCCACCCGGGTGCGGCAGCTCGCCATTCCAGGTATCCAGGTAGTAGTTGGCCATCTGGTAGGCGTTGCCGGTACCGCGGTAGGTGCCCGCGCCATAGGCCAGGGTCAGGCCGCTGACGCCGCCATGCATGCCGACCTGCACGGTATCGGTGTACGACTTCACGAAGCCGGCGTTGCTGACCGTGTTGCCGGTGGAGACCTGGTTGGAGCTGATGCTCGACTGCGCCACCGCCGTGGTCGCGACCGAGGCGGCGAGCGCGTTCTTCTGCTCGTTGTTGTTCCCCGAGGCGATGTTCACGCCGATGTTGCCCGATGCGCCGCCGAAGGCATTGCCACCGAGGCTGGCGGCATTGGTGACGCCCGAGTTCTGGGTGACGTTGCCGAAGCCGGCCTGGTTGACGAACACCTCGGCGTCAGCCATGCCGAAGCTGAAGGACGCGTCGGCCGCGGACAGTGACGCGGCATTGTCCTGGGCGTTGTTGTCGCCGGACACCACGTTGAAGCCGAGATTGCCGGAGGCACCGGCACCGACGCTGTCACCGATCGAAGCGCGGTTGGTGACCAGGCTGTTGCTGGTGGCGTTGTTGCTGATCGACTGGCGGTTGTCGATCACCGCGATGGCCGCGGAGTCGAGGTCGATGTCGCCGGTGATGTTCGGGTCACCGGAGAAATTGACGTCGGTGCTGAGGCGCAGGTCTTTCTCCAGGTTCACGTCGACGCCGTGGTTGTTCTTTTCCTTGCGCTCGTCGGCCTGGATGTTGCTGTGCTTCTGCACATTGACGTTGACGGTGCGGTTGCGTACGTCGTTGTCGGTATGGTTGTGGGTGTCGTTGCGGGTTTCGCTGACGGTGTGGTTGTGGTTGATGTTCGCGTTGGCGTTCTGGTTGTCCCAGCCATTGGCCGCAGCGGCGGTCGAGGCAGTGGCAATCGCCATGGCGAGCATGGTCCGTTTGACGGTCGCTTTCATGGTGCCCTCTCTCTCATCGGGTGGTGCATCGGTGGGTGGTTGTCACGGACGGTCCTGCACGACCAGGCCCAGCACATTGGCCGTGTCGTTGCCGCTGCCCGCGATCTGATTGAGTTGCAGGATCCCGTCGAATCCCCGCAGTGCGGTGCTGGCGACACCGGCGCTGCGGGTGCCCGTCGCGACGCCGTGACCGGCGTCGTCCCGCCCCCCTGCCAACGCGGAACCTTCTGCGGCCAGGGCCGTGTCGTCGGTTTCGCGTATGCCCTGTCGGGCCAGCGTCGCGCTGACGACGTTGAGCGTCGTGTTGGCGATGCCGCTGGCCTGGTTGATTGAAGCGATGCCGCTGGCACCTGCCAGCGCATTACCGCCGATCTGCGCGGAGGCAGCCAACGGTGCCGACAGCACCCGGTTGCCTTGCTGCAGTTGTTGCGTGCTGATCGCCACCTCGGCGCGTTCGCCCCGGGCGATGCCACGCAGATTGGCCTGGAGGTTCAGGTCGCCCGCCGCCTGGTTCACGGCGATGGCCCCGCTCGAGCCGGCCAGGGCGCGGCCGTCGATGCGGGTCACGTCCAGGTACGCGAGCATGCCACTGTAGTCGTCGGCCATCGCCGGCAGGGGCGTGGCACCCAGCCCGAGCCCCAGCAGCAGCCAGCACAGGCGCCTCATTTGCCACCTGCCGGGGCCGTGCCCTGCAGCGGGAACTGACCCAGTGCGCCACGCACCGTATCGGCAATGCCGCGGGTACTGTTGCCGACGGCGCCCAGCGGTCCACTCATGGCGCCGCCGAGGCTGCTGCCGACCATGCCGTCGCTGCTGCGTCCCAGGGTGCTGCCCAGGGCCTGCTGGGTGACCCGTTCGACCGTGGTGCCGCCAGGTGCGGCCATGGGCCTGGCCTGGCCCGCGCCCATTCCGGCGTAGTCCTCGTCGCTGAGTTCGTCCATCCCGATGGCAGGGCCACCCGCTCCCAGTGCAGCGGCGATTTCGCGCTGCGGCTTCGGATCGGCGATCAGCGCCATGCCCGGCGGTGCCATGCGATAGGCCGGCCGCGCGGAGACATCTCGCAACAGGACGATTTCGCCCGGCTGCGGCTTCACGCCCTGGCGTGCGCCGGAGGCGGATGCACTCGTGACGATCGCCAGCAGGGTGAATCCCAGCGACGCAGCCAAGCCACGAATCAGGGTGGTGCCGTCCATGCCGATCTCCCGCGATGGGTGCGGCGGATCCACGCATCAACCGTGCCAACGTCGAAAGTCCTGCGCGCCAAGCGGGGAGACAAACGACCGCGCGATGGGGTGGCCCCGGTGTGTTACAGCGGCGTCGCAGAAATGTTGGGATTCCGCAGCGCCAAGCGCTGCGGGGCAAGGCGGCGGGATGACTGTCGCATTCCTGTTACAGCGACCGGCGCAGAGTGCAACGGTGCAGCTTCAGGTGCGTATTTCTTGACGCGCTGCTCATTGCAACGCCGTTTAGCGGGGCGCTAGCATCCGCCCAACAAAGGCCGCCGTGGCGGCCGTAGGGGTCCCGGCGGAGGGCGGCACGCCGGCGATTGGCTGACAGTCCGCCGACGGTGTCCGGATGCTGGGGGAAGCATGGCAGCGGTCCCGGAAGTTTCTGCATCGCGTTGCGTGCTCTGGTTTGGCCAGCCGCTGGCGAGCGAGCGCAGCGCGATGGCGGCTGCAGGCTGGTACGTGCGCAGCATCCACCCTGATCCTGCGATGGCGATCGGCTTGCGCGGGCGTGACCGACTGCTTGCGGTGCTGGATCTGCGCCATCTGGATGCCACCGACCTGCATTTGCTTGAGCCGTGGATCGAGCAGCATCTGCATCTACCGTGGCTGGCGGTTCTGCCACCGGGTGCCGGCGTCACACCACCGGCGTGGTTGCCCCTGCTGCAGCGCTGCCTTGCACGGTTCACCCTGCCGTTCGGGCTGCAGGACCTGGTCTGCGCGATACGCCAGCAGTTCGATGCGGATGATCCCTCGATCGATGAGGCCTGTGGCGGGCAAGGGCCGCGTGCGCTGATTGGCGAGAGTCCTGCGCTGCATGCGGTGCGCACAGTGCTGCACAAGTTCGCCCCGGTGGAACTGCCGGTGCTGGTCACTGGCGAGACCGGTACTGGCAAGGAGTTGGCGGCGCATGCGCTGCACGCGCTGTCGGGTCGCGCGGGCAAGCCGTTCATCGCGGTCAACTGCGGGGCCATTCCGGCCAGCCTGGTGCAGTCGGAACTGTTCGGCCACGAACGCGGCTCGTTCACCGGCGCCGACAAGCGCCAGATCGGCGTGTTCGAGTCCGCACACGGCGGCACGGTGTTCCTGGATGAAGTCGGCGACCTGCCCGCCGAGGCGCAGACCAGCCTGCTGCGTGTACTGCAGGAGGGCACCTTCGAGCGCGTCGGCAGCAGCCAGTCGTTGCGCGCGGATGTGCGGGTGCTGGCCGCCACCCACGTGGAACTGGAACAGGCGGTGGCACAGGGGCGGTTCCGCAGCGATCTGTACTACCGTCTGAACGTGCTGCGCCTGCTGATGCCACCACTGCGCGAACGCGGTGCTGATGTGCAGCTGCTGGGCGAACACTTCCTGCGCTGCTTCCGGCTGCGCCACAGCGTGCGCGCGCGTGGTTTCTCGCCAATGGCGCTGCAGGCGATGCGGCGTTTCGGTTGGCCCGGCAATGTTCGTGAGCTGCTCAACCGGGTGCAGCGGGCGGCGATCATGGCCGAAGGCGAGCTGATCAGCGAGCGTGACCTGGAACTGGGGGAGCCGGTACAGGCGCTGCCCAGCGCCATGCTGCACGATGCCCGCGGCCAGGCCGAGCGCGATGTACTGCTGCAGACCCTGCGCCAGACCGGCTACAACGTCTCCGAGTGCGCGCGGCAGATGCAGATCTCGCGCGTGACGGTGTACCGGCTCTGCCGCAAGCACCGGCTGGAGCTGCCGGCGCAGCGTTGAGCCGGGTTGACGCGGCGGGGCGCTCCGCCCACCCTTCGGTCAACGCCCCCGTGTGGCCACGCGAGCCAGATGAACCAGAGCCCCGAACTGCTGCGACGCCTGCTGCGTGCCAAGGACCGGATGGACCGCGCCAGCCACGAGGAGTGGCCGGTCGCGCGCCTGGCCGAGGTCAGTGCGGTGTCGCCGGCGCATTTCGCGCGTTCGTTCAAGCAGGCGTTCGGGCTGCCGCCGCACCGCTACCTGCTCAGCCGTCGCATCGAGCGTGCCGTGGCGCTGCTGCGTGATACCGACCTGGCGGTCACCGAGATCGCGGCGCAGACCGGCTGGGCCAGCCTCGGCACCTTCGGCCGTATCTTCCGAGACATCACCGGCGACAGCCCCGGCAACGTGCGCGAGCGGGAACGGGCAGCACAGGGGCCACAGCACGTAGTGCCCGAGTGCCATGCGCGTGCCGCCCAGCGGCCCGACCTCAACATCGCAGTTTTGGAGAAGCGCCGCCGCCAGGCCGTTGCTAACGTGGGCCCCACCTGAGGGAGGTCCCATGACGAACACTGTGAACACGGTCGGCCTGTACGTACGAGACCAGGATGAAGCGCTTGCGTTCTACGTCGACACGCTCGGCTTCGAAGTACACACCGACGTACGCAATGGCAGCTATCGCTGGCTGACCGTGCGCAGCCCCGGCCAGGACGGCTTCCAGCTGGGCCTGTTCGTGCCGGGGCCACCGACCCATGATGCGGCCACGGCGCAGGCGCTGCAGCAGCTGGTGGCCAAGGGGGCGATGCCACCGCTGGTGCTGGCCGTGGATGACTGCCAGGCGCGCTACTCGCAATGGTTGGCACAGGGCGTGGAGTTCACCCAGGAGCCGATCGAGCGCTTCGGCGCCATTGATGCCGGATTCCGTGACCCCTCGGGCAACGGCTGGAAGATGATCGAAGCCCGCTCCGATGCGAGGCGCCGTCAATGAGCCGCGGCCGTTGGGCCCGGCCGCTGCACCGCTGGACCTCGATCGTGTTCACCCTGGCGGTGATCGCCAACTTCGTCGCCCGTGGGATGGGGCAGGGCGAGCCTGCGGCGTGGCTCACCTATTCGCCGTTGCCCCCCCTGTTCCTGCAGCTGTTCACCGGCCTGTATCTGTTTGCATTGCATTACGCGGGCAAGCGCCGCAGCGCCTCGCTGGGCGCTGCGGGATGATGCTGCGTCAGGCCACGGCGTCGATGGCGTGGGCGGCAAGCAGGGCGGGCAGGTCTTCCATTCGCTGGAAGATGACCTTGGCACCGGCAGCGCGCAGGGCTTCGGGCGCGCTGTGGTGCGGACCGCCCTCACTGAAGCCGAATACGGTGGCTCCGGCTGCCACGCCAGCCGTTGCACCGGTCACGGTATCCTCGATCACCGCGCAGCGCTTCGGGTCCACGCCCAGCGCTGCGGCGGCGGCCAGATAGACATCCGGGTGAGGCTTGGTGTTCGGCATGTCCTGGCCACTGAACACATGGGCACCGAAGGCATCAAGGATGCCGACCTTGCCCAGCTGCAGCTTCACCTTGTGCAGGTCGGCGCCGGACGCACAGGCGATCCGGCCGCCAGTGGCGGCGCCGATCGCGCGCACGGCCTCAGGCGCGCCCTGGATCGCAACCAGGTCGCGCTCCAGCGCCCGGTTGCGCTGCTGACGGAATTCTTCCAGCCATTCCTCGGTGAACGGCTTGCCGGTGCGCTCTTCGATCAGCCCCGCCAGATGGGCCACGGACTGGCCCAGGAACACCTCGCCGGCCTGCGCCGGGGTCAGCGGCCAACCACGTTCGGTCAGCATTTCCGAGAGCACGCGGGCCACCAGTGGCTCGGAATCAACGAGTACGCCATCGCAGTCGAACAACACGGCATCGAAGGGAAAACGGGACATCTACAACTCCTGGGGCATGCGATAGGGGCGGGCGCCTGCCATTTTCCCATAGCCACGCAGGCAGGGCACGCTGCCGGACAGAGCGCTAGACTGTCCACGGTTGCGTACCGATACCGTTGCACAGGAGCGAGCCTTGAACCGGCTGCGATTGTTCTTCAGCGCCTATCCCGTCGTATTTGCAATGGCTGCGAAGCTGTCCGTGCTGAGCCTGTTCCTGCCGGGCTTCATTGAAGGCATGGCCGTGGCGCGCGGGCATGGCATGCAGATCGGGGCCAGTGGCTTCGCCGATGCCCTGGTTTCGTTGGCGTTCCGGCTGTGTTGTTTCGCCGCGGCGGCCGTGCTGGCTTCCACCGTTCTGTTCGGGCGAGGAGGCGCACTGTGGATCCGGCATCCGCTCGCGTCAGGCGTGTCCTTCTACCTGATGTTGATCGTGCTGGATCATCTGTCGGTGTGGATGTACCTGCAGATGGGCCCACCGGACGCACATTCCCTGGTCTGGGTGGTGGCCGCTTCACTGCTGCACACGCTGTTGCTGACAGCGGTCGCACTGCTGCCTGCACTCCTGTTGCAACGCGGTCGCGCAATCCAGGGGCCGCACACCGGCGTGGTCAGCGCCAGTCAGGTGGGCGCCGGCATGCTGTTGCTCGGTGGCGCGTGCCTGCCAGCAATTCTCGTGCAGCTTCGCCTGATGGCATTGGAGTCCGGTTCCCCGACGGTGGGGGATGGCCTTTGGCTGGAGCTGCAGATCGTTCTGCTGCTCACGCTGGTGCTGGCGGCACTGGCTTCAACCGCCGGCGTTGTGACCGGAATTACGCCTTCCGCTGCTCCGGCAATGGGGCGCGTGCTGGCCACAGCAGCGCTGCTGACCGGAACGGCCTCGCTGATCGTGATACTCGTGTCTGGCGTCCTGCTGATGATCGCGCAGGTGCCTGGGCCGTTCGGACTGCTGCTGTTGGCACTGGCGATGCTGGCCGCCAGCGCTGCCCAGTACCGGGTTGCCAGAACGCTGGCGTCGCGACAGCTCGCAACGCCAGCACATTGAGTCGGGCGTCCTGGCGGATCAGCTCAGATCACAGCCCGCCGGCTGCGGCCAGGTCGTGGCCGGCAGCATGGCCTTCAGCGAGGCCGGCGCGTTGATGGCCACATAGCTGGCGCCCAGCAGCTCTTCCAGGTCGGCGATGGTCACCAGGTAGTTGTCCAGGCTGCCCAGGTTCGCTTCGTTCGGGATGATCCAGCTGATCGCCTTGGCGGTGCCGGTGTTCGGGTCGCGGGTGATGATCGTCTTCCAGAAGAACTCCGGCGTGGGAATGCCGTGGCTGGCCAGGAAGTAGTCATTGGAGGCATCGCCATAGACCACGCCGCCATAGACATCCACCGGCGCGATGTCGCGGTAGCACTCGGCCACGTTCTCGGCCTTCACCCAGATGCCCTGGTTGAAGCTGGATACCTGCGGAACGATGTTGGTCATGTAGTTGGCGCGACGGATGTAGGTCGCGTTGTAGTCCATGTGGTTGGAGGTGACCAGATGACCGCGGTCATAGCCGGATTTGATGCTGGCATATGAGGCCGTGCTGGTCTGGCCCAGGCAGCCGGCGGGCAGGTCCGGGTCCTTGTAGAAGCTGGAGGGGCGCGCTTCCGAGCCGGTGTCTGCGGTGAGCGTGTATTCGTAGCGGGTGGCGCTGTGGATGCTGCAGTCGTAGGTGAGCACGAAGCCGCCCTTGTTGAGGGTGACGACCTGGGCCTGGGCTGCGCCGGCGACGGCGCTGAGGACGAACGCGAAGAAGAAGCTTGCGAGGCGCATTGCGGTTCTCCAGCAGAAGTTCAGGGCGCAGCCGTCCGCCACGACCGGGCCGGGGCGAAGTCATGGGAGGACGTTGCGGAGACGGGTGCTGCGGATTGCGGTGGGACGTGACCGCGATGACAGGGCCGTGGAGGCCGTGCGGTGTCGTAAGCGTCACAAGCTGTCGTCTTTCGGTCAACGACGAAAAGACCAAGCTGTGACAGCGCGCAAGCACTGGAGATGTGTCAGATGGAGCAGGGCTTGGCTGAAACCCAGGCCTGCTAGGGCATCGCGGCGCCTGTAGGTGTCGTCAGGGGTTCGCCTTCAACACGTAGTCGCCATTGCGTGTTCCCGGCACCAGCGACCACTCCGGTTTCAGGTTCAGCGACCATCCCGGCCCCTGCAGTGGCGGCTCAGTACTTGCGGGCGCCTGCACGAACACCGCCTTCCAGTCGCTCTGCATCAACGCACCGTCGGTGACATCCAGGCTGCCCCAGACGTCGGTCAGTCGCATCGTTGGATACACCGTGCCACGGCCAGGCAACGGCTGCATCGTGTTGGGGTTGAACTGGATGCGCATGCTGCGCAGGTCCAGGCGCACCACCGGGCCTGTCACGAAGCGCGCACGATTGTGTTCCAGCTGCGCCAGGCGCTGCTGTTCGCGCAGCGTTTCGGCTTCGCGCAGTACTGGCCCGTCGTAGCGCGCGGCAGCTGCCCGCAGTGCGGTCACGTCCGTCTGTGGAGGGGCACCGGTCGCTTCGGCCAGACGCGTGCCGAGATCCTGGGCGTGGTGGGCGAGATCGCTGCGCCAACCGGGGGCCGCCTGGTCCAGCAGCAGGCCATAGGCCGGGCCGGTGGCGTAGGCGAAAGAGCGGACGAAGCTGCGATCAGCAACGTGCGCCCGGAGGTCATGCAGCGCCGCCCGGACGCGTGTCGCGGGCGACGGGTTGCCGACGACCACGCCGGTGTATTCAGCCAGGCCCTCGTTCAATTCCAGCGCCGCTTCCTCCTGCGCGGCCGCAGGGAACTGGCGGTGGCGTTCGGCGCGGAATGCAAGCGCATCCATCATCGCAGTGTGCTGCGCCACTGCATCGGTGGCCGCAAGCGCATCCGCCAGTGCGCGCCATTCCAGCTGCAGCCAGTAGCGTCCTTCAAGCGTGTCGAGGTGTTCGTTTCCGCCCTCGGTCGGCGCGATGATGGGCAACGCCGGTTGCAGGCGATGGAACATTTCGTGAGCCAGCAGGGTACTGCGCCGGGACGCGTCCTGCGGCAATGGCCAGAGCAGCTGCGTCCAGCGTGTGCCGGACCAGTCCACGGCGGTATTGGCGACGATCGCATCGGCCGGAAGCTGGCCTGCGAACACGTTGCCGCGCGCCTTCAGCGCACCCTGTGCGTCTGCGTGCGAGGCGATGACCTGCCGGCTCCCTGGATCAACCAGCATCATCGGCCCGCACAGGGATTGGCCCCACAACTGTCCGCCATCGGCCTGGCACAGTGCCCGCGCTTCCCTGAAGATTCGACTCGCGTCCGCATCGGCGATCGGTGATTCAACGGACCATGCCGGTCCTGCTGCACAGGCAGCGCAGGCGATCAGTACGAAGCGGAGAGTGTCCATGGCATCCGTGCATTGATGGGCACAGACAGTCATAGCACTGGATACTGCTGCCCTTCAATGATGGACAACGAACGCGGTGCCGCTTCGGCTGCCCAGGCCATGGCTACGCCCTGCAGGAAGGCATCCATACTTTCGCGTACTGATCCCTGCCTTGCAGCTGTCACGAAAAACTGTGCGCCACGTCAAATTTTGAGGTAGTGTCGATTCTGCTGCCGGGGCGCAGCGGGGTGCAAGGCGTCGGGGACTACGCGCCGCACCCGCAATTGAAGCACCAGACATCACAGCGCCGGCGCTGACGCCGGCGTGCATCTCGGGCTTTCAATGAAAAGGGGTATTCGATGCGCAATGCATGGATCAAACGAAGCAAATGGGTTGCACTGACCCTGGTGGCGGGGGCCGCATTGGCTGCCGCAGCCGTGGGCATACGCAGTACCGGCGCCCAGTCGAAGACGGGCAATCCCTCCGTGGATGCACGCGCCGGCAATCCGGCCGGGCCTGCAGCGACCGGTCCGGGAAGCGGCTTCGCCGAACTTTCCAACCGTTACATCGTGGTCTATCGCGAGGAGCCGCTGGCCACCTACAAGGGGGATATCCAGGGCCTCGCGGCACCGGAACGCATGCGTCCGTCCGCCAGCGCCGCGCGCGCGGCCGCGGCCACGGGCAATGCGCCAACACCACGCATTGCGGTGCGGGGGGCACGTTCACAGGACTATGTGCGCTTCCTCGCGGATCGCCAGGTACAGCACGAGGCCCGCATCAATGCCGCACTGGGCCGCAGCGTGAAGGTCGAGCGGCGCATGCAGCATGCGATCAACGCATCGGTGCTGCAGATGAATCCGCAGGAAGCGGAGCGCGTACGCGCACTTCCCGATGTGGAGCTGGTCGAGGAATACCGGGAGTACGAACAGGATACCGATGTCGGACCGGGGCTGATCGGCGCACCCGCGCTGTGGAACGGCACCCCCACGCCGTTCCGTGGCGAAGGTGTGGTGATCGGTGTCATCGATTCGGGCATCAACTTCGGCAGCCCGGCCTTCACCGCCCGTGCGGAGGATGGCTACGAGCACATCAATCCGTTGGGTGCGGGCAACTATCTTGGCACCTGCGCACCGGGTGGCATCGACGAAGGCCGCTGCAACAACAAGCTGATCGGCGGCTACGATTTTGTCTGCGGTGCGCCGGGCAACCAGTGTGGCGTTGCGGATGTACGCGAAGAGCCCGGCTTTGGTGACACCAACGGCCACGGCAGCCATACCGCTTCCACTGCAGCGGGCAACCCGCACACCGCGTCCTACCGGGGCAACCAGATCCACATTTCCGGCGTTGCGCCGCGCGCCAACATCATCGCCTACGACGCCTGCTACACCGAAGTGTCCACCGGGCGCGGCTTCTGCCCGAACACCTCGACGCTGGCAGCGGTCAACCAGGCCCTCGCCGATGGCGTTGTCGACGTCATCAACTACTCCATTGCCGGCGGTACCGCGCCGTGGGGAGAAGCTGTCTCGCTGGCCTTCCTCAATGCGTCCGATGCCGGCATCTACGTGGCGACATCCGCCGGCAACTCCGGCCCGGGCCCGAACACGATGGGTCATCTGGAGCCCTGGACCGGCAGCACCGCGGCGGCCACGCATGGCCGCGGCGACATCGTGTTGTTCGCTGCGGTCAGCGGCCCCGGCAGCGTGCCGCCGGCGCTCACCGCCATCCTGCTGACCGAAGGTTCGGGCGGCGTGCCGTTCGCAACGCCGATTCCGGCGACCACGCCGTTGCGCGTCAGTGCAGGCATCGACAGCGCCAACGACGGGTGCGCGCCGTTCGCGGCCAACACCTTCCAGGGCGCCATTGCGGTGATCCGTCGTGGCTCGTGCAACTTCAGCGACAAGGTCAACAACGCCGCCGCTGCGGGTGCGATCGCCGTGCTGATCGGCAACAACCAGCCGGCCCCCATCCTGCCCAACGTGGCGGGGGCCACCATTCCCGCCTTCGCCATCGATCAGTCGGACGCCAATGCACTGCGGACCTTCGCCGCCAGCGCTGGCAACAACGCAACCGCTGGCATCGCCTATCCGGCCAGCAAGATCAGCAACACGCCCGACGTGCTGGGTGACTTCAGTTCGCGTGGCCCGGCCGGGATCTTCGATCTGGTCAAGCCGGACGTCACGGCCCCGGGCGTGCGCGTGTTGGCGGTAATCGCAGGCAACGAGGTGACCGGCTCGGAGAACGCCGTTGGCCTGATGGACGGCACCTCGATGGCATCGCCGCATCACGCGGGCGCCGCCGCACTGTTGCGCCAGGCGCGTCCGGACTGGACGGTGCAGGAGACACGCTCGGCATTGATGATGACCGCGCGCCAGGAAGTGCTGAAAGAAGACGGCGTCACTCCGGCCGATCCATTCGCGATGGGCGCGGGCCGCATCCAGGTGGACCAGGCGCTGCGTGCAGGCCTGGTGCTGAACGAGACCAAGACCAACTTCCTGGGCGCCAATCCGGCCAATGGCGGTGAAGTGTCGTCGCTCAACATCGCAAGCCTGGGCAAGCGCAGTTGCCCCGACAGCTGCAGCTTCACCCGCGTGTTCCGCAACGTGCTGCCGACCCGGCAGACCTGGACGGCGAAGGTGCAGGGCCTGACTGCGGTTGTCTCGCCATCGGTGTTCACTCTGGCGCCGGGCGAGAGCAAGTCGGTGCGGATCATCGTCACCACCGGTTCGGTACCGAACGATGGCAGTTGGCGCTTTGCCAGGCTGACCCTGGCGCCGCAGGGGGGGGATACCAGCCAGCCACTGCTGCGCCTGCCGATCGCTGTGTCGGTGCCGCCGCCGCAGATTGCCGCCACGCCGCCGTCGAACACGCTGACCCTGCCGACCGGTGGCAGCGGAGCGGTGAACCTGCAGATCGCCAATACCGGTGGCTCACCGCTGGAGTGGCAGATCGACAATTCCGGAGTAGGTACCCGCACGCTGGTCGCACAGGCGGCAAACAACGCCAACGGGCGTCGCTCGACACGCTTCACCGATGCCGTGTCTGTGGGTGCACGTGCACAGCTCGCTGCAGATGACTTCACCCTGGGCGAGGCCACCGGCATCACCCGTATCGTCGCTGACGGCTTCGTCAACGGTGGCACGCTGGCGACATCGACCAACATCAACTGGTCGATCTTCCGTGATGTCGGCGGCAATCCGGAGGGCAATCCGGAATCGAGCCCGCAGGTGGCACTGTGGACCTATACCTCCACCGTCAGCGGCCCCGGCGTAAGAACGTCAGCCACGCTGGCCACCATCAACCTGGACATGGCCGCGGCGGGCCAGAACGTCAACCTGCCCGCAGGCCGCTACTGGCTGGTGGTCTCGGTGCGTGCGCCTCTGGCCACCAGCTGGTTCTGGTTCAACGCCACCAGCGGCGACAGCGTGTACCGCGGCGCGATCATCAACCCGGATGGCAGTGGTGCCTGGTCCGCCACCACCGGCGCCCCAGGGTTGGCCTATGGGTTGGGCGGAAGCAACGCCTGCGGTGCCGGCTGGATCGGCACACCGACCCGCGCCCTGGGCCGCATCTCCGCAGGCGGCAGCCAGAGCACGCAGGTGCAGATCAATGCCGGGGGCCTCGCGCCGGGCAGCTATTCGGGCTTCGTCTGTGTCGGCAGCAACGACCCGAGCACGCCGAAGACTGCTGTCCGTGTCGCCTTGACCGTAACGCCGTAAGGCGCCTGCAGCATCCAGGCCGCCCTGTGCAGGGGCGGCCTGTTTCCCAACGTTCCCGGCGCCTGCCGGGAACCCTTCCTGATGGACCTCGGGGGTACCGTGAAGACGATGCACAAGCACATCCTTGCCGTGGCACTGGCCATGGCAACCGCACCGGCGTGGGCCGGTGATACCTGCCAGCTGGACGATGGCTTCGGCGGCGTGTCCAACGGCGGCGCCAGCGCCGGTGGTGCCGCCTCGCTGGCCTGTGGCAATGGCGCCGATGCCAGCGGCGATCTTTCGGCGGCCGTCGGCACCGGCGCCAGTGCCAGCGGCACCGGCAGCACGGCGATCGGTGCAGCCAGCAGCGCCTCTGGCGACCAGAGCGCCGCCGTGGGCGTGGGCGCCTCGGCATCCGGCGCCAACAGCGCGGCGATCGGCGACAGCGCCACTGCCAGTGGTGACTTCAGCAGTGCCAGTGGCTCCGGCAGCTCCGCGACGGGCTCGTTCTCCACCGCCTCCGGTGCTGGCAGCAACGCCACGGGCGAAAACAGCACCGCGCTGGGCAGCCTGTCCGAAGCCAGTGGCAACAACAGCAGCGCCGTGGGCAATGGTGCCATCGCCTCTGCGAACGACAGCGTCGCACTGGGCAATGGCTCCGTCGCCGACCGGGCCAATTCGGTATCGGTGGGCAGCGCCGGCAACGAACGCCAGTTGACCAACGTGGCCGCCGCCACGCAGGGCACCGATGCGGTGAACCTCAATCAGATGAACACCGCCAATGCCAACACGCTGTCCTCGGCCAACAGCTATGCCGATGCGCGGGCCACGGCGACCATCAACTCCGTCAACGCCTACACCGACGCGAGCAGCGCCGCGGCAGTGACGACCTCGAAGGCCTACACCGATGCCAGCAGCGCAACCACGCTCTCCTCGGCCAACTCCTATACCGATACCAAGTCCGCGCAGGCGGTGACGACGGCCAATGCCTACACCGACCAGCGCCTGGCGCAGTTCGCGCTGGACAACAACGGGTTGAAACAGGAAATGGAGCGCCGCCTGCGCCACCAGGACCAGCGCATCGATCGCATGGGGGCGATGAGTTCGGCGATGTTGAACATGGCCATCAACGCTGCCGGCTCACAGAGCCCGCGTGGTCGTATTGCCGTGGGTGCCGGCTTCCAGGGGGGCGAGCAGGCGCTGTCGATCGGCTACGGCAGGCGCATCGGCGAACGCGCCTCCTTCTCACTGGGTGGCGCCTTCAGCAATGGCGAGAAGTCTGCAGGCATGGGTTTCGGCGTGGACCTGTGACGCGATGATGGGGCAGGGGGCGGCCTCCGCCCCCTGTTCAGCCAACAACCGCTGCGAACGTGCAGCAAACGTCATGCTGCGTCGCAAGGTGCCACCCACCATTCGCACTGGTACGGTCCAACCCGTTGCACCACCACCGACGGGGAGAGACGACGATGCGCAAGGTATTGCTGCTGTTGATCCTGCTGACCGGCCTGGCGCCGACCGCCTGGGCCGCCACGGTCAAGACCACCCACCGCACCATTCCCAGCTGGGATGGAACGCCTCTCGGGGCCTTCGTCATCGAACCGCAGGACGCGGGCAGCGGGCGCTATCCGCTGCTGGTGATGCCCAGCAGCTGGGCGGTGCCCAGCGTGGAATACGTGGGGGTGGCGCAGTCGCTGGCGCGGCGCGGCTATGTGGTGATCAGCTACAGCTCGCGTGGCTTCTGGGAATCCGGCGGCAGCATCGACATCGCTGGGCCAGCCACGGTCGAAGATGTCAGCGCCCTGATCGATTGGGCGCTGGACAACACCCGCGCCGACCCGGCCCGGATCGGCGTTTCGGGCATCTCCTACGGTGCGGGCACCAGCCTGCTGGCGGCGGCGCGCGATCCGCGCATCAAGGCCGTGGCAGCGCTCAGTGGCTGGGCCGATCTGCAGGCGTCGCTCTACAGCAACGACACCCCCAGCGCACAGGGCATCGCCCTGCTGGTGGCGGCCGGACTGGTGACCGGACGTGCCGGCTCGGAGCTGGCCACGATCAACCGCAATGTGCTGGTCGGCAACTACCAGGGCGCCGTGGAGTCGCTGCTGCCGGTGGCGGCGCAACGCAGTCCTGCGGCCAGCATCGACGAGATCAACGCCAACCAGCCGGCGGTGTTCCTGGCCAACGCCTTCAACGACAGCCTGTTCCCGCCGGGCCAGCTGGTTGACTTCTTCAACCGGCTGAAGGGGCCGAAGCAGCTGCAGCTGCGCCATGGCGACCACGCGCTCAACGAAGCGTTCGGTGCACTGGGCATCCCCAATGAAGTCTATGACCAGGTGGGCGACTGGTTCGATCACTATCTGAAGGCTGTGGCCAACGGCATCGACCGCCAGCCGGCGGTGCAGCTGAAGTCACAGAATGGCAGCTGGAGCCGCTATCCGGATTGGCAGGCGACCAGCAAGAGCGCCATCAGCTACGGACTGACCGCACCCTCTGGCCTGCTGCTGCCGACCGGTGACCTGGTCGAGAATGGCAGCAATACTGGCTGGAACTACCGCATCGGCAGCGGGCTGCTGACCGCAGCCAATTCCGGCGTGGCGATGGCCTCCGGCGCGCTGCAGATGATCAATCTGCCGCCGGGTGCCTACGTGCCGTTTGTTGGCCGCAGCGCTGCCGGCGTCTGGCAGGGGCCGATCCAGTGGAGTGCCAAACGGCTGGACGGTACGCCGGAAGTGCGCCTGACGGTCACGCCCAGCCGCGCCAATACCACGCTGTATGCCTACCTGTACGCCGAGGATGTGCTGGGCAACGGCCAGTTGATCAGCCACAAGCCGTACACGCTGCGCGGTGCCACGCCGGGCCAGCCGAAGACGCTCGACCTGCGGCTGGAAGCGAGCAGCTGGAACCTACCGGCCGGCAGCCGCCTGACCCTGGTGGTTGATACCGTGGACCTGCGCTATGCAGGCATCAGCCAGCTGGGTGGGGCGGTGACCTTCAGTTCGCCGGCCAGCGCGCCGTCGGTATTGAAGGTGCCGCTGCATTGATGTGGTGCCGTGCCCGTTGCGGCGGGCACGGTACGTCAGCGCGGAAAGCTGCGAGACTGCAGGTCGATCCGGTAGAGGAATGAATCCATGGCCATTGCATGGCTGCTGCTGGGTGCAGTGCTGGCTGCACCTGCCACGCAGGACGCGCCGATCGACTGGCCGAGTACGCTGCAGAAGGATCTGGAGGCTGCCGATGCGGCGATGCGCGGCAGCCATCCAGGGGCCGTTGATCGGCAGAACCCCGGATTCGGCGCCCAGCTGGACGCGGCCCTGGCACTGGCACGCTCCCGCGCTGGAAAGGCGGAGAGTTTCGCGGGTTACTGGTGGGCCATGAAGGGCTATGCGGCCTCCTTCAACGATGGCCACGTCAGTCTCAACACGCTTGCCGCTGCCCCCGGGCTGCCGACGCGCTGGCCCGGCTTCCTGACCGGCTTCGATGGCGACACGCAGGTGGTCATGACCGTGGACGGCGGCCCCGCTCACCCGCCACTGGGGGCGCGATTGCTGTCGTGTGATGGCATCGATGCACAGACGCTGGCTGCGCGCCGGATCGGAGACTTCAACGGGCGCTGGAACCTGCAGGCCAGCCGCCTCCATGGCGGTGGCGAGGTGTTGCTGGAGCAGGGCAATCCTTACGTGCCAGTACTGCAAACATGCGTTTTCCAGGTGGATGGTCGCGAGAAATCCTATGCACTGCGCTGGCAACCGCTGGAGGCTGCACAGCGCAAGGAGCGGCTCGCTGACACCCGGCGCAGCGTCCGTCCGGCCAACGGCTGGCACGCGATGCCCGATGGCGGTTACTGGATCACCACCAGCAGCTTCAATGCCGACCCGACCGAGCAGAACTTCAGGGAACTGACCGCGCTGTTTGAGCAGCTTGCTCCGAAAGCCGAAACGCTGCAGCAGGCACCATGGGTTGTGCTGGACGTGCGAGGCAACAGTGGCGGTGCGTCGCAATGGAGCATCGAACTGGCGCGATTGATCTGGGGCCGTGCCGCGGTGGACGCGCTGCCCGACCACAGTTGGGTGGAGTGGCGGACTTCGCAGGCCAACATCGCCCAGCTTCGCGGCTTCCAGCAGAAGCTGGAACAGGCGCCCGACGCATCACCGGCGCTGCGTCGCATGCTGGAATCCGTGACGGCGGGAATGGCCCAGGCAAGGGGGCGGGGCGAGGCATTGTGGCGCGAGCCACACGCGGCCAACGCAGGTGCAGCACCCACCGCAGGCCCGGTCGCACCTGTGCGCAAGGGCAGGGTCGTGGTCGTGGCGGATGCTGCCTGTGGCTCGGCCTGCCTGGATGCGCTGGACCTGTGGAAACGGCTCGGCGCGGTGCAGGTCGGCGTCGAGACTTCGGCCGACAGTCTTTACATGGACGTGCGGCCGGAACGGCTGCCGAGCGGACTGGCCAGGATCTCGGTGCCGATGAAGGTCTTCAGGGGGCGAGTGCGGGGTTCGAATGAACCGCATGTGCCGGATCATCGCTACGAGGGCGACATGCGCGATACGCAGGCCCTGGAAGCGTGGCTGTTGACCTTGTGAGTGCGCGCAGGGCGCCGTACAGGGATGAATTCCGTAGGAGAGGATCGCATGACTAGCCCGTCCCCCAATCCCGCCAGGCCGCCATTGCAGCTCGGAGCCTTCCGTCGCTGGATGCTGACAGTCGCTGCATTGCTCGGCGTGGCGCTGCTGATGTACCTGATCGGCGCACTTGTACCGCTGGCCAGGCCGAGTGGCATGTACGCCGGGATGGGGGTGATGATGCTGCTGCCGATCCTGTTGCTGTGCGCGGCATTGGCAGCAGTGCTGGGTGCCACGCTGGTTGCGGCGGTTGCATGGTGGGTGGGTGTAAGACGGATCGGCCTTGGGCTGGTGCTGTTGCTTGCCGCAGGTGTCAGCGCGGTCAGCTTCTTCGCGGGCTGCGATTCGGCGTGGTTCGATCCCTCGGCGATGTCGCGCCAGGAGCTGGCCGCCATGAACGCGAAGCTGGAAGCGATGAGCGCACACCGGGCGCGCCTGCAACCGGCCATCGCGCAGGGCGATCTCCCCGCTCTGCAGGCGGCACTGGACGCCAACGACCCGACGCTGGCACCGGCCCAGCTGCTCTGCCTGGTGCGGACCGACGTGATCGAGGGGCATGGCCACGAGGGCCTGCCGCCGGTATCCGAAGAGCGATACCGGTTCCTGCAGGGCGTCGCAGAGGCCGCCTGGAACAAGGCGACCCGTGAGGACGGGCGGCGTGCGATCGGCCTGCTGGCCATTGATTCGGCGCTGCGCCATGGCACTGCCCGGGATGTGGAGCGGTGGCTTGAGCGGGGTGTCGACCCGAGGGACGTCGACTGGGCAAGGGATGTGTCCGCACAGACCGAACCTGCCGGCCTGTGCAGCACGTACGAACGTTGGCCGCTGAGCACCGTGGATCACAGCGAACTCGATCCAGACCGCAAGCGTGACCTGCTTTTCAGATTCGGCGTCAAGGCGCTTCCCGCGTGGTAGCGCCGGACCGGCAGCCATTGATGCGGGCAGTGCGGATGCAGGTGGTGCAGTCCATGCAATCAGCACCCTGGCCATCGGCGCGCTGGATCATGCGCGGAGCCTGATGGATATGAGCAATGGGCATGACTGCGCCGATGCCAGGCCTGCCCGCAATGCCTACACTGCCCCCGGGCCATCGACGGCCCATTGGGAAAGCTGCATACACACAAGGAGCAGGGTATGAAGTTCTCGCTGTTGGGCGTGGCGTTGCCATTGGTGATCGCGTTGGGCGGAGTCTCCGCCGCAAGTGTCAGTGCGGGACCGATTGCGGGCACGACGTCCGCCACTGTGGTTGCGAAGGCCAGGTATGCTTCGGATTCGCTGGAAGCCGGCTACATTGTCGATTGGATCAAGCGGAACTCACCCGCCTATGCGCCCGCATTGCAGACGGGCGAACTGACCATCTCGCACACCTATCAGCCTGCAGGCAACCTCAAGCCCGCGGGCGCGGCGGGGCCGCCGGTCCCATTGCCTGCACGCGGAGTGGAGGGCGAGGTCATCTCGATCTCCAATACCTTGCCGAGCGGTGCCTCCGAGTCGTGGACATACCGGTGGTCGAGCGGGGCGTGGAAGCTGATCAAGTACAGCTTTGACGCATGCCAGGGCCCCGCCGGCATCAGTGCGAAGGGGGCCAACACAGAGATTGCTGCGAAGGGGCCCTGCATCGACTGAGCGTGACCTGTCCTGGTCAGGGCACGATCCGAGTCTGCTGCAGAACAGTGGCGCCCCAGGAGATCATCGACCCGGGGCGCCACTCCGCGCCTTGCCGGACGAACAGTGACGTCGGCGAACAGGCGAGCGTCACGCGCGGCCCAAGCCAGCCGCCGGATCATGCAGCCCACGCAGCTTTTTCTTGTTGATCTTGCCCACGCTGGTCCGTTCGATCGAATCCACGAAACTGACCTGCTCCGGAATCGCATAGCGTGAGATATCCCCGGCGCGGCTGCGGGCTGCGATCAGCTCGATGATCTCCGCCTCGCTTACTTCAGTGCCGGGCATCCTGACCACCAGCGGCAGCGGCCGCTCGCCCCATTTCGTGTCGGTGATGCCGATCACTGCGACTTCGCTGACCGCCGGGTGCAGGGCGATGATGTCCTCCAGAGCGAGCGAGGAAATCCACTCGCCTCCGGTCTTGATCACATCCTTGATGCGGTCGGTCACCCTCAGGTAACCGCCTTCGTCGATGTTGCCGATATCCCCGGTATGCAGGTAGCCGCCCGCCCACAACGCCCTGGACGCGTCCGGGTCGTGCAGGTAGCCCTGGGTGAGCCAGGGCGCGCGCACCACCACCTCACCGGTGGCGATGCCATCGTGGGGAACGTCGTTCATGTCCGGATCGACGATGCGCAGCTCCACCAGCGGCACCGGAATGCCGGCCTTGGTACGCAGCGAAAGCACCTCATCCGCATCCGTCACGGCGTCCGCATCGATCTGGGCAAGCGTGAGCAGCGGACAGGTCTCGGACATGCCATAGCCACCGAAGATGTCGATGCCGCGAGCCAGAGCCCGCTGCGCCAGTGCACGCGGCAGGGCCGCACCGCCGATGATCACCTTCCAGTTGCCGAGATCGGTGTCGGCCGCAAGCGGGTGTTCCAGCAGCATGTGCAGGATGGTTGGCACGCAGTGCGAGAACGTCACCTTCTCGCGGGCGATCAGCGCCAGCAGCTGGGCGGGCACGTAGCGCCCGGGGTAGACCTGCTTGATGCCCAGCAGCGTAGCGACGTAGGGCAGGCCCCAGGCGTGCACATGGAACATGGGGGTGATCGGCATGTAGACATCACCGCGATGCAGGCGTCCCTGGTTGGCCGCACTGCCCAGCGCCGCCATGCCCGTCAGTGAGTGCAGGACCAGTTGCCGATGGCTGAAGTAAACCCCCTTGGGCAGGCCGGTGGTGCCGGTGGTGTAGAACACCGTGGCCCGGGTGTTCTCGTCGAAGTCCGGGAAATCGGTGACCGCAGAGGCTGCGCGCAGGCCGGCCTCGTACTCGGTCACGAAACCCTCTGGCAGTGGACCGCCGGCATCATCCAACAGAACGCGTACGCGCAGGTCCGGCAGCTGTTCGTCGATGGCCTGCAGTATCGGCAGGAATTCGCGATTGGCGAGGACGACCCGTGCGCCGCTGTGGTTGAGCGTGTAGGCAATCTGTTCGGGTGCCAGGCGGATGTTCACCATCATCAGCACCGCACCGATCATTGGAACGGCGAAGTAGGCCTCCAGATAGCGGTGGCTGTCCCAGTCCATCACCGCCACGGTGTCACCCTGCTTGACCCCGAGCGAGGTCAACAGCCCTGCCAGCCGGCCGATGCGCGCCTGCAGCGTCCGGTAGTCGAAGCGGACCGAGTCGCCGTAGACAATTTCCTGGTCCGGGCTTACTGCCAGCGGTGTGTGCAGCAGCTGCTTGATCAGCAGCGGGCAGGCGGAGGCGTCGGGAGCAAGGGAGAATGACATGGTGAGTCCTCGTGGGCGACGCATCGGATGACGCCCTTCATGCCACCACACTATCGGCACGCCCGCGTGACGCCAGCGTACCTAGGTACGCCTTCCCAAAGGCGGACGATTTGCTACTCTCGCCTGGACATGCCAACCCTGCTCATTGCCGACGATCACCCCTTGTTCCGCGCCGCACTGCATCGCGCGGCCGAAGAGGCGGTTGCCGATCTGCAGATCAGCGAGGCCGACGCGCTGGACAGCGTGCTTGAGGTGCTTGAACGCCAACAGATCGACCTGATGCTGCTTGACCTGCATATGCCGGGCAATCATGGCCTGGCTGGGCTGGCCACCATCCGCGCACTGCAGCCAGGGCTGGCGATCATCATCGTCTCGGCCAATGAAGAGCCGCAGGTGATCCGCCGCGCCATCGACCTGGGTGCTGCTGGCTATCTGCCCAAGAGTTCGGGCCTGAACGAGCTGCAGGCCGCACTGCAGTCCGTGCTGGACGGCGAGCGCTGGATCCCGGCGTTGCTGCGCGAGCCCGTGGCACGCGTGGTGCCCTTCAGCAAGGATGCTGATCTGGCTGCGCGGCTGGCCAGCCTGTCCGCGCATCAGTACCGGGTGCTGAGCCTGGTGGCCGAGGGGCTGCTCAACAAGCAGATTGCCGATCGGCTCGGGGTGCAGCTGCGAACGGTAAAGGCGCACATGACCCGCATCATGGAACGGCTCGGGGTCCGCAATCGTGCGCAGGCGATCCGGGTGCTGCATGAAATGGGCCTGGCCGACCCCTCCCGCCAGATCGAAGAATCGCGCAGCCCCTGACTCGTCAGGCCATGTTTGTGGAACGGGCCGTCAGCAGATGGTTGATCGCCCAGCGCAGCGCCAGTGGCTTGAAGGGTTTGTTCAACAGCGAGAGACCGGCGCCACGTACGGCATCGCGGGTCTCGCCGCCGGTATCCGCACTGAGGATCACCGTAGGCCGTGGCCCGTGCGCCGCAACCAGCCGCGTGAACAGTGACACACCCGTGTCGCCGTCATCGAGGTGGTAGTCGAACAGCCACAGCGCCGCATCGCGCGCCGACGAACCGATGCCATCCGCATCACGCACCGCGATGACGTCGCAGCCCCACGACAGCAGCAACTGCTGCATTGCCGCCAGCGCATCCGCATCGTTGTCGACCACCAGCACGCGGATACCCTTGAGCGTGCTGCTGCCGCTGGCAGGCGGTTCGATCCGCGGTGCCGCTGGTGCTGCGATCCGCGCCACGGCGATGGAGAACACCGAGCCGCGGTCCACCGTGCTGTGCAGCCGCAAAGGGGCATGCAGCAGGTCGGCGATGCGGTGTGCGATGGTCAGGCCAAGCCCCAGGCCCTGGCCGTTGCTGCGATCGACGCGGTGGAATTCCTCGAACACCGCCGCCTGCTGCTCGGCGCTGATGCCGGGGCCGGTATCGTGCACGCCGATGGACAGGGCGTGCCCCTGGCGGCGCACGCCCAGCAGGACGCCGCCATGGCGGGTGTAGCGAAGGGCGTTGGCGAGGAAGTTCTGCAGCACCCGGCGCAGCAGCAACGGATCGCTGTGGACCCAGGCACGGGTCCGCAGGTAGCGGAACTGCAGCCCGCGCGCCGCCGCCAGCACCGCGAACTCCTGCGCGAGCGGATCGAGCACGGTCGAAAGCGCGAACGGACGCGGGTCGGCGACCAGCCCGCCCGCCTCAAGCCGGGAGATATCCAGCAACCCGGACAACAGGTCGTCGGTGGAGTCCAGCGCACCACGGATCTGGCGCAGGAAGCTGTCGAGGAACTCCGACTCGATGTGCTGTGACATCGCATCGGTCAACAGCTGTGCCGCATGCAGTGGCTGGATCAGGTCGTGGCCGACCGCCGTCAAGAAGCGTGTCTTGGCAACGTTCGCGCGCTCGGCGGCGTGCACTGCCTGTTCCAGCCGTGCTGTGCGGTCCTGCACGCGGCGCTCCAGGGTTTCATTGCTGCGCTTGAGCGCTTCCTCGGCGCGGCGGAACGCAGTGACGTCGGTGAAGGTGGCCACGTAGCCACCGCCCGGCATCGGGTTGCCACGGATCTCGACGATGGTGTCGTCAGGAAAGATCCGCTCGGACAGGTGTGGTGTGCCACGCCGCATGTGGGCAACGCGACGCTGCAAGGCCTTGTCGCGGGAGTCACCGGGGCCATCGCCGATCTTCAGTTCGGCCAGCGCCCACGCCGTCAGGTTGACCACCGGCTGCCCGACCTGCAGCAGCTCGGGCGGGAACTTGAACAATGCCGCGTACTGGCTGTTCCACGCCACCAGCTGCAGCTGTGCGTCGACCACGCTGATGCCCTGGCTCATGTTCTCCAGCGCCGCCTCCAGCAGGCGCTGGTTGAAGCGCAGTACCTGGGTTGCTTCGCCGACTGCACGGGTCACCGCATCCAGTGGCGCAGTGCCGCCATCGCGAGCGGCCTCCACCAGCAGGCGTGCCATGCCCGCACCGACCACGGCGGTCAGCTCGCGTTCGACCGCAGTGACCCGGTCGTCATCCAGCATCTGTCCGGCGGGCCCCTCCATCAGCTGGCGCGCACGCTCCTGGCCGAGGAAGCGTCCGGCGGTCCTGCGCAACGAAGCTGCAGCCACCGCGTCGCGCCGCCGGGGCTGCGATGGGCGCACTGCCCGCGATACCAGGGCAACCGCCAACAGGTTGATCGCCAGGCTTGCGCCCATGCTGAGGGCGATGTGCCCCGGCTGCACGCGCAGCGAAACGACGGCCAGCCAGTGCAGTTCATCGGCGCCCGCGGCCGGGGGCGTGGCAGGGACCACCATCGGCAGCAGTACCAGCCACAACCAGGCCAGCGATCCCAGCACGATGCCGGCGATGATGGCCGGGGAGGGCGTGCGCGGGCGATACACCGCCAGCAGGACCGCCGGCGCCAGCTGCGAGAGGGCGGTGAAGGACATCAGGCCGAAATCGCTGAGTGCCTCGGTGTCGCTCATCGCCCGGCTGTACAGCCACGCCATCAGGAACACGGCGAGGATGCCGGCACGGCGGAAGGCCAGCACGCGTGGACGCAGGTCGGCTGCCGCGGCACCGCCGGCAATGCCGTCCAGCAACCGTGAGCCGAAGCCATGGTTGCCGAGCATGATCGACAGGGTCAGCCCGGACAGGATCATCATGCCGGTGGCCGCGCTCAGGCTGCCCAGGTAGGCCAGCAGCGCCAGCAGGTGGTGGCCACCGGCCTGCGGCAGCGCCAGCACATACAGGTCAGGTGACACCGATGCGGGCAGCTGCGCGGCACCGGCCAGCGCCATCGGCACCGACGGCAGCCCGATGAGCAGCAGGTAGACCGGGAACATCCAGCGTGCCGTCCTCAGGTCCGAGGTCTGGCGCAGCTCGACCACACCGACATGGAATTGGTGCGGCAGGGTAAACGCGGAGATCGCGCCCAGCGCGACCATGGTGAGATAGTCCGGCATGATGGCCGGCGGCGGCAGCTGTGCCATCTTTTCCAGCAGCGGCGTGCCCGCCTGGCGCACCGACAGCGCCGCATAGAGGCCAATGGCGAGCAGCGCCACCAGCTTCAATACCGACTCCAGCCCCAGCGCGACCACGATGCCACGATTGGGCTCGGTGGCCGATGCCTTGCGTGCACCGAACAGCAGGGTGAACGCGGCCATCGTCAACGCGAACCAGAACGACATGTCCAGCTGCGCGGCAGCAGGCGCGAAACGATCGCCCAGCAGGGCGCCCAGGCCCTGGCTGACAGCCTTCAACTGCAGGGCGATGTAGGGAATGATGCCGAACAGTGCCACCAGGGTGATGGTGAAGCCGAGGCCGCGATCGGCACGCAGTCGTGCGACGACCAGATCGGCGATGGTGGCACTGTTGTGCTGCTTGGCCAGCCGCCCCAGGCGGAGCAGGAACGGCAGGCCGAAGGCAAAGATCAACGCCATGCCGGCCAGGGTGGGTGGAATCGGGAAGCCCCATTGCAGGCCCTGCGAGGCCGCGCCGTAGTAGGTCCACGCGGTGCAGTGCACCGCCAGCGACAGCGCATAGATGAGCGGCCATGCCTTCGACAGCCGATGCCCCCGGCGTTCGCCCCAGAGCGCGACGCCAAACAGCAGTGCGGTCCATGCAATGCAGGCGAAGAGGACGATGGAGGGCGTCAACATCGCTCCAGTGTAGGGAGAGAACCGGGCAGGGTGGTGCTAGGGGGCGACCACGATCAGTGACAGCTGCTCAGCGACCAGTGCCAGCGCGCCATCGGCAACCCGCTCGACGGCCTTGCGCTGGGTCAGCAGCCACTGGCCGGGCTGGCGCGCGTCCAGTGACACCAGCTGCGAGCGTACCCGCACCCCGGACCCGCTTGGCACCGGTGCCAGGAAGCGGACCTTGTTCAAGCCGTAGTTGAGCACGTGGTCGATGCCGGGGAAGCCAGCGAGGGCGGCCACATCGTCCTGCACGGTGAGCGAGAGCAGCAGGAAACCATGCGCGATGGTCTGCCCGCCCGGCAGCTGCGCCTGCGCGCGGCCGGGATCGACGTGGATCCAGTTGTGGTCGCCGGTGGCGTCGGCAAAGGCATCGATGCGCGTCTGGTCCACGCGGGTCACGCCACTCACCCGCTCGCTGGCCGCCCACTGCTGCAACGCCACCAGGGCAGGAGGCAGGGCGATGCCAGTGTCCTCCATGCTCACGCCACACGCTCCAGCAAGGTCAGGATCGCCTGGCGCGCCTCCGGCTCGGACAGCATCGGCGCATGGCCGACGTCCGGCACTTCCACCAAGCGTGCGCTGTCCGAGGTGGCCGCCATCTGCCGCGCGACATCGGCCGGCAGGATGTCGGACAGCGCACCGCGCACCACCAGTACCGGCACCCGTGCGGTCAGCCCGCGTACCGCACGCCACAGCACCGGGCGCAGCAACCACAGCAGCCAAGGGCGCGTCGTTCGGATCACCGCCGGGTCGTAGTCCAGCTCCAGCAGTCCATCGCTGCGTGGGCGGAAGGTACGCACCGCCATTGCTCGCCAGTCATCGCTGCTGAAGCGCGGGAACGCGGCCTTGCCGATCGACGCCACATAGGCCGTGGCCTGCTCCAGATCCATCGGTGGCACCGGCTTGCCGGCGTACTTGCCGATCCGTGCCAGCGCCTCGCGTGGCACCTTGGGGCCAGCATCGTTGAGCACCGCCCCGGCAATCCGCTCAGGCGCACGCGAGGCGAGGGTAATGGTCACCAGCACGCCCAGCGAGGTGCCGACGAACACGGCCTTGTCGATGTTCTGCGAGCGCAGCAGTGCGACCATGTCGTCCGCATAGGTGCGCGGGTTGTAGCTGGTGGGGTCATGTGCGCGCTCCGAACCGGCGCGACCGCGCAGATCGACCGCGATCACGCGCCAGCCCTCGGCGGTGAGTGTCTCGGCCAGTGCATCGAAATCGGCACCATTGCGGGTCAGGCCGGGAATGCAGACCACGGTGCCGCGGGGCGCCTGCCCGGCGTCCGCTGCATGGTCACGCGCGTGCAGGCGCAGGCCATCGTCACTGTTCCAGTACAGATCTACGTAAGACTGCATCATGCAGGGGCTTCCTGGAAATCGAATCGGATGCTCTAGAAATCGTAACGGACGCTGAGGCTATATTGGCGCGGCGGGCCATAGAAACCAATCAGCGTACCGACCGCAGGAATGTTGTAGCCGGTGGTGCGGTATTCCTTGTCCGTCAGGTTGGTACCCTGCAGCGAGAAGGTCCACGCATCATCCAGCCGCCAGATCACACCGGCATTGACCAGTCCGTAGCCGTTCTGCCTGATCACCGGGCTCAGGTCGGTGGTCGGCCAGACTTCGCTCTGGTAGCTGTAGCTCACCCGTGCCGACAGGTTGCTGCCATTGGCCAGCTCGGTACGGTACTCCACGTTGAACGCCCCGGAGAATTCCGGCGCATTGGTGAACTTCATCTGCTTGGCCACATTGACGCCGCGGTCCATGTACTCGTCGTACTTGGTGTCCAGCCAGGCCAGGTTGCCGGAGATCAGCCAGTGCTGGCTGGGCAGGTACTGGTATTCGACTTCCAGGCCCTTGACCGTACCCGCGCCGGCATTGGTGAAGTCGCCGAAGAAGGAATCGTCGATGCCATCGCCATTGGTATCCAGGCCGGTGAACACTGACAGCTGGATGTCCTTGTACTTGTTGTAGAAGGCCGACAGATTGAGGAACAGGCGCTGGTCGAGGAAGGCCATCTTGCTGCCGACTTCGTAGCTGTCCACGGTCTCGTCGTCGAACGGCTCGGCCGAGCGCGGCACGGCCACAGCGTTGGCGCGGATGTTGTAGCCGCCTGACTTGAAGCCACGGGTGGCCAGCCCGTAGACCATGATGTCCGGGGTGATCTGGTAGTCCAGCGAGACCTTGGGCGAGACGTTCTTGAAGTTGGTCTTCTTGTCGAAGTCCGCGGTCACCGCCACTGGCCGGCTGAAGCCCGGGTCGGCGTAGAGGCGGTTGAGCACGATCGCGCGCTTGTCCTCGTCGGTGTAACGGGCGCCCACATCCAGCTTGAGTTTGCTGGTCAGGTCGAAGGTCCAGTCCGCGTACAGCGCGATGCTGTCGGTCAGCACCTTGCCCTGGTTGTCGGCGAACTGCGCACTGAAGTAGTTGTTCTGGATCTGCCCGCCGGCCTCGCCACTGAACTGGTACAGGCCGACCACGCCGCGCACGCGGCCGCCGGCATCGTAGTTCAACTGCACCTCGTTGCTGACCTGGTCGTCGTGATAGGTGCCGCCCACGTCGGCCAGCTTGACCGGCGTGGTATCGAAGTCGATGTTGGCCTCGCTGTCCGATTCACGCTTGGCGACCACGTACTTCACCGCAATATCCTCGTTCGGCCGCCAGTTCACCGTGGCCGAGGCACCCTTGCTCTCCACGTTGTTGAGATTGCGCATGCCCGAGCGGATGTCGTAGCGGCTGTCCATCGGTGGATAGGCGCGCAGGAACGGATTGGGCGCCAGCATCTTCGAGCCGCGCATGCCGGACTGGTCGTCGATCCAGTCCAGCGCGAACTGCACGTCGAAGTCGTCACCCGCATACGCGCCGACGTTCAGTCGTGCGGCATTGATCTGCTTGTCGCTGACCGGCTGGCCGTTGAAGGTGTTCTCGCCAAACCCGTCGTGGTTCATGCTGGCCACCGCCACGCGGGCGCGCAGGCCACTGTCGGCACCACCAATCGGGCCGCCGATGGCCGCTTTTGCATCCAGCTGGCTGTAGTTGCCCACGGTGATCTGGGCGAAGCCCTCGGTCTGGGTCGGCAGGCCGCGCGAGATGTACTTGATCGCACCGCCGATGGTGTTCTTGCCGTAGAGCGTGCCCTGCGGGCCGCGCAGCACTTCGATGCGCGAGACATCGAACACGTCCAGCAGCGCGCCCTGCGGACGTGCGATGTAGACGTCATCCAGATAGATGCCGACGCCCGGGTCCGCGCCCCAGGTGGGGTCGGACTGGCCGATGCCACGGATGTAGGCAGTGACCGTGCTGCTGGCGCCGCGTGCCGCGTAGATGGTCAGGTTGGGCACCTGCGCGTCCAGGTCGCTGATGTCCTGGACATTCATCCTGTCCAGCGCCTCCGAGGTAAAGGCGGTGACGGCCACCGGCACTTCCTGCAGGGTTTCCTCGCGCTTGCGTGCAGTGACCTTGATGCTGTCCAGGTTGGTCGGCGAAGCGGATCTGCCTGCCGTCGGCGCGTCCTGTGCCAGTACCGGCCCCGTGGCCAGCAGCGCGCCGATCATGAGACTCAAACAATTCCGTTTCATTCGGTCCTCCCCCAGGCATGAACGTGCGGATGGCCCATTGCCACCCCTGCAGCCAAGGCTAGCGGTGTCATCGGCCGGCAGCGAGTGGACCTAGGTCCAGTCGGCAGCGGCCGGTGGATGCGGATACTGGGCGCGCCCCCAACCGGAAGCGGTCCCCGGTACTCCTTCATCCACGACTCACGCATGAGGATCTGGTCATGAAATCCGGAATCGATTCGATCAAGGCAACAGTGCTGGTGCTGTGCACCTGGCTGGCAACGGCGGGCAGTGCGCTCGCCGCGGGCCCTGCCGGGCATTGGGATATCGGCCTGTACGGCAATCTGTTCGGCGCCCGCGAGTACCAGGTATGGGTGCCGGCCGGCTATGACGACAGCCAGCCACTGCCCCTGCTGCTGGTGCTGCACGGCTGCGTGACCGGGCCGAACCTGATGGGCGAGGCGTCGGGTTTCAACGATGTGGCCGACACCGAAGGGTTCATTGTGGTCTACCCCCGGCAGAACGTCACCTCCAATCCGGCCCGCTGCTGGAACTGGCAGCTGCCGATCAACCAGGCCCGCGACAGCGGCGAAGCCTCGATCCTGGCCGGCATCGTGGACAAGGTGAAGGCGGGCTACAGCGTGGATCCGCACCGGGTCTATGTCACTGGCATTTCCGCAGGCGGTGCGATGACCTCGATCATGCTGGCCTGCTATTCGGATGTGTTCGCTGCCGGCGCCATCCACTCCGGCGGCATGTTCAAGGGTGCGACCACGATTTCCGGCAGCGCCTATGCGTTGCTGGCCGGCAGCATCTATTCGCCGGACAGCAATGGCCGTCTGGCCTGGCAGTGCTCGGGATCGCCGTCGCCGCGACCGCTGCCGGTACTGGTGTTCCATGGCAGCGCCGATCTCACCGTCAATCCGGTGAACGGCCAGCAGGCCGTGCGCCAGTTCCTGCAGACCAATGATCTGGCCGACGACGGCCTGGACAACGACTCGGTGAAGTACGTGCCGACCAGCACCTATCACGGCCAGGTGCCGGGTGGACGTGCGTATACGGTGGATACCTACGCCTACGGTGGCAGGACGCTGGTGCAGCACTATGTGGTGCAGGGCATGGGCCATGCGTGGAGCGGCAGCCAGTCCGGCCTGCCGTTCACCGACCCGAAGGGGCCGGATGCCACACTGATCACCTGGTTGTTCCTGAAGGACTACCAGCGCTGAAGGAAAGGGCAGTCCTTGCCGGTGCGGGAGACACGCGCTCCCGCATCCGTCAACGTGGCTCCTGCGGCCGCTGATCGTCGGCGTCCGATACCGGCTGCCGAGTGCCTCGTTCCGCCAGGAAGCGCTTGGGTGGTGCCCCCACGGCCTTTCGGAACATGGTCACGAACGCCCCGGCACTGTCGTAGCCCAGGTCATCGGCGATGGCCTGTACTGTCCGGCCCTTGGCCAGCAGCGGCAGTGCCACCACCACATGCAGCTGCCTGCGCCAGCGCCTTACGCTCAAACCAGTTTCTCCAGAGAACAGGCGCGACATGTTGCGCTCACTCATTCCGATCCGGCTCGCCCAGACCTCAAGCGTTGCCCGTTCGGCTAGCGTGTCCAGCATCGCATTGGCCAGCCGGCGCAACCTCGCATCGGATGGCATGGGCAGATGGAGCCACTCCGGTGGCGCGGCGATCAGCTCATCCAGGAGCACGGCCATCAGCCGGTCCTGCGCGCTATCAGGTTCATAGTGCTGGGGAAGGGCGGATGCGCGCACCAGCAGGGCCTGCATGAACGGGGTGATTGCCATCGCAGCGCAGTGCGCCGGCAGTCCCGGGACGGCACCGGGTTCGACGAACACCACGAAGCCATGCGGCCGTCCACTGCTGCTGGCCCGATGGGACAGACCACCGGGAATCCAGATCGCGCCCTGTGGCGGAACCACCCACAGGCCCGCTGCAGTCTCCAGCATGATCAAGCCACGCGTGGCGACCAGCAGCTGTGCCTTCCGATGCGCATGGAAGGGCATTTCCCAGGCATCGGGAATGGGATCGAGCCCAAGCACCATGACCGGAAGATCGACACGGTCCGGATAGTCGGGCCCAACCTCGCTCAGCCCCGCAATCGAAATCTCCACGCTGGTACCTACGCCCCAAAGCCACGCCGGGCAGCACGGTGGCGCTTACTCGTCATCGTGTACCGATCCCGGTTCGCGCTTATGCCAGACATAGATCAGTCCCATCAGGACATGGACGATCGGAGCGTCCTTTCCTGCGGGTTCGGCAGCCCATGGCTGTTCAATCACGCTGACATCCTCTCTGGTTGAGGATGAGAAGCGTATGGGTCAACCCGACAGGCGTCATTCGACAGTTCCGCCAGGTGATTCACCAATCCGGCCATCTCTGTCGATGTGGCCCCAGGAAAGGGAGGGTTCGGCCCAGGATTACAGCGCCGGAACCGTGATCCTCTGCAGGTCGAGCTTGGCCCTCAGAGCGTAGTGCTTGCGGGTGACCGGTACGACGCAGGTCAGGCGGGGATCGACATAGTCCTTGAACAGCGGCGGCCGCGGGGAAGCCAGGTAGAATCCGCGATCCTGCTTGACCGCTGCCGGCAGCAGAACCTCGCTGAAGTCGCTGTCGGAGGCATCGGTAACGAGGCAGGGCGCATGGCGGAACCCAAGCTGGCGCAGCAGGTACAGGCGATGGGAGCCATTGGTCAGCACCATGCGCTTGCCAAACCGGGTGGCGCTGATCAGGTTGTCACTGAAACCCAGATAGATGACGACGGCGTGGCTGGCTGCGCCGAACGGCTCGTAGTCGGTGATGGCAGCCGGATCGAGGGTCGCCACATCGAGGAAACGCAGGTCGTTCGAGGTGGACGCGAAGGTGTAGCTGCCATCGGACTGGGTGAAGCGCACTTCCGGATGTGCATGGCTGCCGCTTCGCGCGACAAGTTGCATGACCTCCTGCGCGGTGGGCGAGGCGGTCAGGGATGCCGCCAGCTGGTCGATGTGACGCAGGTTGATGCACTCCTGGAAGATCACCAGTCGATCGATATCGACCATCCGCCAACTGCGCGGCAGAACACTCGTCATGCGGTGCATCGAGGGTTGCCGCAGCGCCTGCTCAGCCAGCGGCAGCATCTCATCCGGCAACGCATGGACATTGATGGCGTCCGCCTCACCGGCTTCCTCCTGCTGCAGCCTCAGCACCTCGGCACGCGCCGTCCGCCAGTCCTCCACCAGCGCAGCTTCGTCGAAGCGGCCCGGTGGGCAACGCTCCCGTACGAAGCGGATGAACTTCGGCAGGAGAAACATCCCCTTCAGCAGAAGCGTGGGATCCAGCCCGTCATCACTGATCTCGGTGTTCATCCCTCTTGCCTCTCATGGGTCGCATCGACAGCGGGCAGGCAGCGTCATTCGTCACGCCAAAATAATATGTTATATCATAACATTTCGGTGCCTTGGCGGCAATCGCCCTGCAATGTGGCGGCGATGGTGGCTTGGCTGCTCCGTATCCAATGCAACGCGATCCAACGCAATGCGCGGGTACATCCACTGACGATAGGAGATGTTCATGAACGAGCTGATTGAGCTGGGTGTAGTGGCAGGACAGCAGAACCCTGAGGATCAGGGTGTGGGTGGCGAACTGATCGAGCTGGGCTCGGTGGTTTCGGAAACGAAGGCGCACAACCACGGCACGTTGTGGGACGGCGTGTTCCCGACCACGTCGCCCTGATCTACCGCGCAATGTCGCATCTGCGGTGCATACCCTGCATGCACCGCTTCTCCGGTTCCGGCGCAGGAGCGCATGATGGAGCAAGCTGCCGCCCCGTATTTCCTGTCAAAGCACGCCCACGTCTGTGTCACCGGCGATGCGATGGTGATTCTGGACCAGGCCACGGGAAAGTATCTTTCCCTTGAAAAACGCGGCGCCGCAGGCCTTGGCAAGCTCGTTCTCGATTGGCCCCTGCAGTCCGATGACGCAAGCACCCCCAGGCTTCTGCAGGCCTTGATCGACCGCCGCCTGATCACCGCGGATCCGCAGCAGGGGAAATCCGCTGCCAGCCCCGCCATTGCGCTGCCACGCTACTGGGCACGCGAAGGCGAGCCGCGTGGCCGTCCTTCGATCAAGGCGCGCGACCTGCGTCGATTCATCGCCTCGTGCGCCTATGCCGCCTGCAGCAGAACAGTCCTTCCTTTCAGTTCCACGGTGTCGGCCGTGCGCCGTCGGGCGGATCGCGGCCACGGCAGGCCGGTGAGCATTGAAGAACTGGCCTTGAGGGTGCGGATGTTCGACTGGCTCCGGCCCGTAGCCTTCCGCAAGACCGATGAGTGCTTTCTCTACTGCCTGGCAATGCACGGATTCCTGTCGAAGTACGGCATCGTTCCGGCCTGGGTGTTCGCGGTCAGAACCCAGCCGTTCGCCGCGCACTGCTGGCTGCAGCACGGCGATCACGTGCTGACCGACATCCCCTTCAACCTGCGCCGGATGGCTCCCATCCTGGTGCTGTAACGAAACCTGCCATGTACCGATACATCGCCGTGCTCTGGAACACCCACTCGGAATCTGCGACCGCGCAGGCGGAACGCATCGTGGAAAGGATTGGTGCCAGGCTACCCGGCACCGCCTGCGTGTTGAACGACAACGGCGCGGCGATCCATGTGCAGAGCGACAACCACGGCTATTTCGAATGCGATCGCTCGAACGCGCTGGTGGTATTGGGCAAGCTGTTCCACAAGACGTTCGGCGAAGGCGCCGTGCCTGGTCGCGTGGACCTCGATGCCGCATCAGCGCATGCCGCCTGCAGCAGCCAGGGCCGCAGCATCATCGAACAGTACTGGGGCCGCTACGTGGCGTTCGGATTCCAGCAGGAAACATCGAGCTGGTTCGTCCTGCGCGATCCCACTGCGGAGATCCCGTGCTACCTGACCACGGTGGGCCAGTTGACGCTGGTCTTCTCCAACATGGAAGACTGCCTGATGCTGGGCCTGCGCGATTTCAGCGTTGACTGGTCCTTCCTGTCGTACTCGCTGCTGTACCCGTTTCGTGATGGCCTGCAGACCGGCTTCGAGGAGGTCACGGCGGTCGAAGCGGGCGAGGCGGTTTCCATCCGCGATGGAGAGCCGGCGGGCCGCCACTGCCAGTGGGACGTGGTGCGACTGGCCCGCGACGCGCCGATCGAGGATCTTCAGGAAGCCGTGTCGCTGGCGCGTTCCACGCTGCTGGGCTGCATCGGTGCACTGGCCAGCCAGCACCGGCGCATCCAGCTGCAGCTGTCGGGCGGGCTGGATTCCTCGATCATCCTGGCCGGCCTGCTGCAGGCGCCGTCGGCACCGGAGGTGACGTGTGTCCATCACTACGATGAGGGCATCGGCGCCGACGAACGGCTGTTCGCGCGGATGGCAGTGCAAGGGGCCAGTGATTCCTCGGGCAGGCGTTGCGAATACATCGAGTACCGAAGGCAACCTCACTGCGCGCTGGAAGAGATCATGACCTTCCCACGCACGGCCCGGCCGGCGCATTGTTCCGGCTATCTTCTCCACCGTCGTGACCTGGCCTTCGACGGTGACACCGTGCAGTTCACTGGTGTCGGCGGTGATGCGGTGTTCCTGCGCTTCAAGGGCAACGCCGCTGCGATCGACTATGCCTGGCGCCGCGGCATCGATCGGGATTTCTTCCGGGTCGCCTTCGAAACCGCGCAGTCCGGCGATTCACTGTACGGCGTGCTGAAGGATGCGGTCGTGCAGGGACTGCTGAAGCGGCCGGCCCGCATCAATGGTCGTTGGGGAAAGCCCTGCACATGGGTGCGGGTGGACCTGTCCGAACAGGATGGCCTGCAGCCGGCCTGGTTGCGGCATGCGCAGGCGCAGGGCCATCACGTATCACCCTACAAGCTGGCCCATATCGGCCGCATGGTGTTTCCGACCAGCGTCCTTGATCCCTTCGAAGGTGCAGGCCACTGGCATGGCGTATCGCCGATCAGTGCACAGCCGCTTGTCGAACTGTTCGCGCGCATTCCGCTGCACCTGCTCATCGCGGACGCGGAAGACCGCACCATCGCGCGGCGTGCAATGAAGGGACTGTTGCCGGATGCGCTGCTGTCGCGGAAGGTGAAATCCTATCTGGATGATCACTCCGTGGCGGTCACCCAAGGGCACCAGCACTTCATCAGGAATCTGCTGGTCGATGGAATGCTGGCCAAGCGTGGCTATCTCGACAGCGCGCTGGCCGATGCGGGCATCCAGCAGGTCGGCCCGGACCACTCGTCGCAGGTGCTCGGCATCTTCGGCCCACAGATCAATATCGAAGCGTGGTTGCGGCGCTGGTCCGGCCAGCGTGGCGCACAGGCGGCCACCGTGGCCTAGGCGCTGCGGCTCATCTCTTCCAGATAGAGACTCTCGAGATCGTTCGCGGTGATCGTGCTCGCATCCAGCGTCCTGCGCAGGCGACCGGCCCGCATCAGGCCGATCGTGGTCGCCACCTCACGGGCACGGAACAGATCGTGGGTGGCCATCAGGATCGCCGTGCCGCGATCGCGTTGCCGCACGATCAACTCGTGGAATTCGGCTGACGCCGTTGGGTCCAGGCCCGAGGTGGGTTCATCCAGCAACAGGGCGCTGGCTTCCTTGACGATGGCCAGTGCGATGCCGACCTTCTGCCGCATGCCCTTGGAATAGAGGCCCACGCGTCGCCCGAATGCGTCGGTCGCCAGACCAGCGGACCTGAGTGCGTCCTTCAACCGCGCTGGCGAGCGTTCCTCGACACCGGCCAGGCGGGCGAAGTAGTCCAGATTCTCGTAGCCGGTCAGCTCGTCGTACAGCGCCACGGTCTCGGGGATGTACAGCAGCCGACGGCGTACCTCCTGCGGCTGCTGGTGCGCACTGAGACCGTCCACTTCGGCCGCACCGGAGGTGGGTTTCAGAAAGCCAAGAAACAGCTTGATGGTGGTCGACTTGCCGGCGCCGTTGGCGCCCAGCAGGCAGAATATCTCGCCCGGCTTCACCTCGAAGCTGACGTCATCCAGCGCCCGATGTGCACCGTGTTCCATGACCAGGCTTTTTGCAGACAGCATGTGGACGTCTCCTCAGGGCGTTGCCAGCCGGCTGCGCAATGCACCGGCTGCAAGCAGGACAAGCAGGGTGGCAATGATCAGTGCGGCGAGATCGGCGAGGACACCACGTTGGGCGACGCCGGCTGTTTCGTGGAACTGGAAGCGGGGCAGGGTGTCGTACTCTTCGAAGGTCTGCGGCGCGTCACGATCCAGATAGGCCTTGTGCAACAGCCGCCGCGCCTGCCAGAAGGAGTGGACCTGCCCCTGGAAGTCGAGCGCGCGGTCGGCATCCGAGCCTGCGATGCGGTCGAGCGCGTCCTGTGTCGCGACGGCCGGCAGCAGCAGCCGCACCTTGTCCAGAACCTGGCGGTGTGCGGCCTCGGCCTGCGCATGCGAGGCAATCAGGCGCGCCAGCTCCCGGTCAGCTGCAACCCGATCGGCATAGGCCTGGCGCACAGTGTCGGAGATGACGGCGGACGGCGAATTCACTGGCGCCGACGTCGCATGCTCGCGCTGCTGGCGCGTTGCGATGCCGGACTGCATCGCCTTTACCTCGGTGGCGAACTGCATCTGTGACGGCGGCGGCGCGATCAGGTTCACCGTGGCCAGCGCCAGCGACGGCGCCATGACCACGATCAGCAGCCACAGCGCGCCGGCGGCGATGGCCGCCTCGGTGGTACGCCGGGCAAGGCAGCCGATCAGCAGTGCCAGGGCCAGCCAGAAGGCGCCGTACAGCAGGACGGTCAGCGCCAGCATGGCCAGGCCTGCTGGACTGCGCGCGCCGGCCCCGATCGCCGCCACCAGCAGGATGGCCAGCGCGGGCAACAGCACCACCAGGCCGCGCGCCAGGACCTTGACCACCAGCAGGCGTGTTGCCGACACCGGCTGCGACAGCACCAGCGCCGCGATGCCGCGCTCGCGCTCACGTGACCACAGATCGTGGGTGGCCACGAGAATGACCAGCGGCAGCAGGAAGACGATGATGAAGGCGAGGTCGAACCGTCCCGCAGCCCGTGCCGCTGGATTGCCGATGTCGGCCCAGACGTGCTTGAGCAGCTGGGTCGGATCGCCCAGCGCGACCACATCGGCGGTGTAGGGGTAGGCGTCTGCCTGGCCGATCGACAGCGGTGCCATGGCGCCGGGCGCAAGCACCGGCTGTGCACGGGGCAGCACCGAGGGCGCCTTGCCGACGAATGCGCGGCTGTGCTCCTTCGTCTGCTGTTCTTCCTGCTGGATCAGGGCGATGGCCGCCTCGCGCTGGCCCACCCATGCGCGGCCGTTCCATGCAGCGTAGGTACCCAGCGCGAGCAGCAGGACAAGCAGCACCGGCAGCGCTCGATCACGCAGCAGTCGGCGGATCTCATAGCGGGCAATCGACACACCGCTCATGGCGATCTCCCCAGCTTCCGTGCGGAGATGAGCACCACCACGCAGCCCAGCATCAGCCAGGCCAGCAGAATGACGAGATTTCCGCGCTGCGCGGCAGCAGTACCGGCCAGGGTCTGTTGCGGCGGCCGGTACTGCACTGAACGGGTGATGCCGGCGATGTCGGCCACATGCTTTCCGCCCTGCGGCGCCTTGTGCAGCTTCACTTCCTGGTTGAGTGCCTGGATCAACCGATAGCGGTAGTCCTCCACGCCACGCAGGAACGCCAGATGCGCCGGGAAATCCGTGCCGGCAAAGGCGCGCGACCAGGACTGCAGCGCCAACATCGGCGAGACAAGGCCAAACAGGCGCTGGGTGGCGTCCTGCTGCTGGTAGGCGGCATGCAGGCGATCAAAGTGGCGATTGTAGACGCGCGTCGAGTTGGCCTCGGCAAACTCCAGGGCCACGCCGCGGAAGTTCACCGGCAGGTCGTCCACGTTGTCGACCCGGTAGCGCGCCATCAACGTTGCGCGCAGGGCATCGAGGCGTTTGTCGGCCGGATCGTGGCCATCCGCGCCGTTCTCCGCTTCCTCGGTCACGCTGGCCCTGAACGACGGTGCCGAGGGGGTCGGGTACAGGGATTCGGCGATGGCAGGCGCCACCCTCGGCACCAGCAGCGTGGACACCACCCAGAAGCCCAGCAGCACCACCAGTGACGTCCGTGCGGAGCCTGCAAGCGCCGAGACCCCCACGGTCAGTGCGCAGAACACCAGCAGATAGAGTACGTAGGCGGCAGCCAGTGCAAGCAGGGCAGCGAGATCCGCGGCGCCGCCGTACTGGATGGACAGCCCCGGAAGGCTGATCAGCAGCATGGCCAGCACCAGCAGCAGCGACGCGGTCGCCAGGGCAATCAGGCGCCCGCAGATCAGCACGCCCGCCGAGGCGCCGGTGCCGAGTTCCTGGCGCAGTGTCTCGCGGGCAATATCGCCGGACAGTGTCGCGAACCCGGCCAGGATGATCAGCAGCGGCGCCACGACCTGCAGCGCCCACGCCGCAGAGAAGCCCTCGAAGCGGCTGAGTGCGGTGCCGGCATCAACCGCGCGGTGCCGGGCCTGGTTCTGTGCGTGGCCCTCGATGAACACCGAGGTTCCCAGGTAATCCGTCAGCCCCGGGTCCAGTGCAGCCAGCGGCCGCACGGGGGCCGGAATGGCACGCCCGACATGCGCGGCACCGTGCGGGTCGATCGTGCCCTGGCTGTCCCACAACCGCGCCTCTTCCGCGCTCACGGCCTGGCGCTCCTGCGCCTGCAGGGTCAGGCGTGCGGCACCGCTCAGCACCGATGTTCCCGCAATCAGCAACAGGGCAAGGGCGAGCCACAGCACGCGCCGCTCGCGCCACATCAGCGCAAGCTGGGTTGCCGCGACAGCGAGAGCCTGCTGGATGGCCATGACGGTCCGCGACAGGGCAGGGGTATCGGCGCGCATGCGGCGGCCTACCAGCGGTGCGTCAGCGTCATGGACAGGAAGCGACCCAGCGCTGTTGCATTGGTGGGGTCATAGCCGGTGTTGATGCTGTTGACGATGAACGGCGGATCCCGGTCGAACAGGTTCTGCACGTTGAACGCAAGCGATGTGCCACGCTGCGTATCTGCCGATGGGCCGAAGTGATAGGCGAGATTCAGATCGACGGTCGTCCAGGAGCTGACGTGCGGCCGCGCGACATTGGCAGGGTCGCGATAACTGTCCACGAAGTTCACGAAGAGCCCGCCCGCTGCCTGCTGCCGGCTGAGCATGATGCCGCCGCGCATCTTGAGATCCACGGGGTAGTACACCGCGTTCACCGCATCCACCTCGGGCGAGGTACTGGTCACGCGCCGCTTCGATTCGATGATGTACTGCCCGGCCAGGTTCACCGCGATGTGGGTCTGGCCGGCATCGAAGGCATAGGACCCACTGAAGTCCACACCCCGCTGCCGGGTAAAGGCGTTGTTGCGGAAGCGGTTGTCGAGGATCACCTGGCTGTTGCTCTCATCCATTCCAGCCGGCAGCGCGTACGGCCCCACGCGTGAGACAAACAGGCCCAGGCCCGAAATGCCCAGCTGGCGCGCCTGCTGGATCTGCTGTTGCGTGGGATTGGTGGTCAGGATGTCTGCGTAGGGCGCGGTGGACTGCTGGAACAGCGACGGGAAGCTGCCGCCGAAGCCACTGCCGATGCGGTCGGCGTATTCGATGTGGTAGTAGTTGGCGTCGATCTTGAGGCCGGGTATGGACGGCGGCGCGAACGAGAAGCCGCCGGTCCAGGTCTTGGCACGCTCAGGCCCCAGATCCGGGTTGCCATTGGACAGCATCATCAGGATCGTGTTGCCACCGGGCGCGCCTGGGTTGGGCACGTTCGCCACCACCACGGTGTTGTTCAGCTGCATGTCCTGGTACACCGGCGCCCGGTAGGAGCGGCCGTAGCTGGTACGGAACGAAAGCCCCTGGGTCGCCTCCCACAGCAGGCCGAACTTGGGATTCAGCGTGGAACCGAAATCGCTGTAGTCGTCATAGCGCGCTGCAGCGGTCAGGGACAGGCTCCGCACGCCCGGCAGATCCTTCAGCAGCGGAACGTTGAGCTCGGCAAAAGCGGACCTCACGGTACGCTGCAGGTCGAGCGGCTTTTCCAGGCCGCGGTGATCGACCAGTTCATAGCCGTCGCGGCGGTAGCCCGCACCGAATGCCGCGCGGACCCCACCGGCGGGCAGGCTGAACAGCTCGCCGTCGGCGACCAGGTCCAGGTAACGCGATTCGGAGTTGGTATTCGTGGGCGGCGCGGTACTGGCCGAGCTGCCAGTGATGGTGGTGCGCTGATAGGACACATCGCTCCTGCCGAACCCCGAATCCAGGCGCGCCTGCCACCCGCGTGGAAGATCCAGGGTGAGTCCGGCGAACAGGTCGAACTGCCGCGTGTGCGGGAACAACCGGGTTTCGTCGGCGGTGCCGGAAATGGTGGTGTCCATCTCGCGCTTGGCGAACGAGCCGGTCACGTTCAGGGTCAGCACATCGCTGAGCTGCTGCACACCGTCCACATACAGGCTGTGGCGCTTGGATCCCGGGTAGAGGTCATACGGCTTGACCCGCACGTTCTTCGAAAAGTCCTTGTCCACTGCCGGCAGGTTGCTCTGCTTGAGGAACTCATAGCTGGCCAGCACATGGCCGCCATTCCATGACCAGCCTGCCGACTGCGATGCCTGGTACTCCTCCATGCTGCCGGCGGTGACAGCGCCGTAGCGCACAGCCGTCTCGTACCCGGTGAAGTCGCGGCGCAGGATGATGTTGACCACGCCGCCGACCGCATCGGTGCCGTAGATGGCCGAGGCACCATCGGTGAGGATTTCCACGCGCTCGACGGCACTGAGCGGAATCAGCGAGACATCCACGTACTGGTAGCGGTTCGATGAGGTCACGCGATGGCCGTTGATCAGGGTCAACGTGGTGCCGGTTCCCAGCCCGCGCAGATTGAGGGCGGTGCCCTGGCCGAAGTTGTTGCCGGTATCGCGGTCGACGCCGAGATTGGCGACGTTGGCACCATTGGCGCCACCACCGAAGTTCTGCGGCAGCTTCTCGAACAGCTGCTGCACGGTGGCCACGCCGGTGCGGTCGATGGCCTCCTTGTCGATCACGATCACCGGCGATGCACCGCCGCCAACGGCATCGCGGATGTTGCTGCCGACCACCAGCACCTTGTCCAGGGTGGCGGTCGGCGCCTCGGGCGGTGTGACCGGCGCTTTCGCGCCGCGGTCATTGCCGGGGTTCTGGGCCAGTGCGGGCAGGCTGGCCAGCAAGCCTGCAGCGATGCTGATCGCCAGGCGCGCGCGCGCCATGGCAGTGGATGCGTTCGTCATTCCCCGGTCCATCGATCTCATTGGAGTGTGGCCTGCGGCAGGGTCACGCCGCTCCTGAATGGCGATGTTATATCATATCATTCAGGCGAGCGACGGAGAGGGGCCGACCCCATGCTGGAACGAGGCCGATGACGAAGAACGCCGTTCCGCCCCCCGTGGCGGAGATTCTGGGTGCGTACTGGAAGACTGATCGTCGGCTGTTGCTGCTGATCGCCAGCAGTGTCGTGCTGTCCAGCCTGGCCACTGTTGCGGCGCCCTATCTGTTCTCGCGCCTGATCGACCGTCTGCCCAGCGACGGGGTCGGCGCCCTCGCGGGCGGCTTCCTGCTGTATGCGGTCATGCTTGGCGCTGGCAGCGCCCTGCAGAACACCGTGCAGTACCTGTCGTTCCTCAGTGGCGAGAACCTTGGCTTCATCACCAGCACCCGCTACTTCACCCGCCTGCTGAAAAAGACCAACAGTTTCTTCCTGGACCACAACGCGGCCGAGCTGCAGGTGGCTGGCGAAAAAGGCCGCGGGGCGCTGAAGATCGTCGTGCAGCTGGGATTGGTGGCCTTCATTCCCAGTGCGCTGCAGATTGTGCTGACCCTGGTCACGCTGGGGGCGCTGATCAATCTGCAGGTGGTGTTGATCGTGCTGGTCTACGGCGCAGTGGCTGTCGCCCTTTCCGCGATTGCCACCCGGCGTGCGCGGATCCATCGCGAAGCCGCGGTCGAGGCCGGGCAGCAGAACGCCCGCTTCGTCGGCAATGCCATGAATGCGATGGAGACATTGCGGCAGTTCGGTGGCAGCGCCTGGATGGTGCAGCGCTTCGAGCAGAAGGCCCAGGAGGTGCGCGACAGCTGGCGTGCCTATGTACTGCAGCGCATCGGCTTCATCGCGCTGCTGGGCGCCGGCCTGGCGGTCGAGTTCATCGTCACCTTCCAGCTGTTGCTGCCGCGCTACCAGAGCGGCGCGCTCAGCATCGGTGACATCGTGCTGTTCAACCTGCTGCTGCTCCAGCTCAACATGCCATTCGAGATGATCGCCCGCTCGATCGACGACGTCGCGCGCTCCTGGAGCATGCTGGGCCCGCTTTCAACGCTGTGGGCGGCGCCCGAGGAGCAGCAGGTGGCCGATGCCCAGCGCTTCGCCGGGGAAGGCGGCCGCCTGGAGTTCCAGCAGGTCAGCCACCGCTATGGCAATGGGCGCGGGGTGAGCGATGTGTCCTTCGAGGCCGAACGTGGCGGCATCAATTTCCTGATCGGGCCGACCGGGGCAGGGAAGTCGACGCTGTTCAAGCTGGCCCTGAAGTCGATCGATCCCCAACGTGGCCGGATCCTGGTCGATGGTGTTGACCTGTCCCGGATCGACCGTGCGGCGTGGCATGCCGCCGTCGCGGTGGTTCCGCAGGATGTCATCCTGCTCAACGAAAGCCTGGCCGACAACATCCTGCTGGGGCGCGCGCGTGATGATGATCGGCTGCGGCATGCAGCACGCAAGGCTGCGATCCTGCCGTTGATTGAAGTACTGCCCGAGGGGCTGGAAACCACGGTGGGCGAGCGCGGCCTGAAGTTGTCCGGTGGTGAGCGCCAGCGCATCGCGATCGCCCGTGCCCTGTATGGCGAACCGGCCATCCTGTTCCTGGACGAGGCCAGCTCCGCGCTGGATGAGGCCACCGAACGCGAGATCATGGACCACATCCGCGCACTGGCGAATGACGTAACCGTCGTGGCCATCACCCATCGGCGCGCCATCGTGAGCCCGGCTGACCGGGTGATCGAGCTGGAGAGTGATCGCTGAGCCAGCGGCGGCATGCGGGCCTCCTGCAGGTTCAAGGGCCGCCGTCGTGCTCAGGCATCGCCGCGCCACTGGCTCATCAACATCTGCAGGAAGCGCTCGGCAGTGGGGGAGAGCAGGGCGCCCCGCCGGCGCACGATGCCGATCGTGCGCGACACCACCGGGTTGCCGATCGAACGCGTCACCAGACTCGGATGATCACCATCGGGCGTGGCCATCTTCGGCAGCACCGATACGCCGATACCTGCCTCGACCATGCCCAGCGACGTGGACAGGTGCGTCACTTCGTAGTGCCAGCTGAGCTTGAGGTTCTCACGCGCCAACGCACCATCCAGCAGCGTGCGGTTGCCGCTGGTGCGGTGCACGGTGATCAGCTGGTGCTCGGCCAGATCCGCCCATTCCACTTTGCGCTTGCGAGCCAGGGGATGATCGCGCCGGCATGCCAGCACGAATGGATCTTCAGCGAGCACGTCGAAATCAAGATTGGGATCGTTGGCGCCCATGAAGTTGATGCCGAACTCGACTTCGCCACGCTCGACCGCCTGCAGGCCTTCGGTGGCCGGAATGTCCAGGATGCGGAAGCGCACATTCGGATGCGCCTCATGGAAGCGCGCCATCACGCTGGGCAGGAAGTAGAACGCTGCCGTCGGCAGGCAGGCGATGGTCACCGTCGCGCCGCGGGTGTCTTCGCGGCCGCGCAGTGAGAACAGCGAGCCATCGAACTCTTCCAGCATGCGCCGCACCAGCGGCAACAGGTTCTCGCCCACCGCCGTCGTGCTGACGCTGCGCGTGGTGCGCTCCAGCAACGGTGACCCCACGGCCTGTTCGAGTTTCTGGATGCGTCGGCTGAGCGCCGGCTGGGAGACATGCAGGATCTCGGCGGCGCGATGGAAGCTGCGGGTCTCGGACACCAGCAGGAACGCGCGTAGATCCAGGATTTCGCAATTGATGCTCATTGGGTATCAATCATCCAAAAATCAGCAATTCACAGATCAATTGGCGTCATGCCAGTATCGAATCACAGAGGGGTCATTCATCCCCTATACGCATCAATCTAGCACACGTATGTCCAACGATCTGCTCAGCATTCCCTGCGTACTCATGCGCGGTGGCACCTCCAAAGGCCCCTTCTTCCTGGCCAGCGACCTGCCTGCGGACATCGCCGAGCGCGATCGCCTGCTGCTGGAAGTGATGGGGTCGGGTCATCCGCTGCAGATCGACGGCATCGGTGGTGGCAACGCGCTTACCAGCAAGGTCGCCATCATCGACCGTTCCAGCCGGCCCGAGGCCGACGTGGACTACCTGTTCGCCCAGGTGCGGGTGGAGCAGCAGGTGGTGGATACCTCCCCGAACTGCGGCAACATGCTGGCCGCCGTGGGTCCGTACGCCATCGAGCGTGGACTGGTGCAGGCGCAGGACCCGCAGACGCAGGTGCGCATCCACAACGTCAATACCGGCAAGTTGATCATCGCCACAGTGGAAACGCCTGGCGGCACCGTGGTGTATCGGGGTGACACGCGCATTGCCGGCGCGCCGGGCTCGGCCTCGCCGGTGCGGCTGTCGTTCCTTGACGCGGCAGGTGCCCGGACCGGCAAGCTGCTGCCCAGCGGCAATGCTGCGGAAACCATTGACGGCGTGGCGGTCAGCCTGGTGGATTGCGCGATGCCGATGATGCTGGTGCGCGCCGAAGACCTGGGGGTGCGCGGTGATGCTTCGCCGGCTGAGCTGAATGCGAACAGCGCCTTGCTGGCGCGACTGGAGGCGCTGCGCATCGAGGCGGGGACCCGCATGGGCATCGCCGATGCCGGCAACAAGGTCATCCCGAAGCCGGTGCTGCTGTCGGCACCGCAGCATGGGGGCGATCTGCAGGTGCGCTATTTCATGCCGCACCAATGCCATACCGCATTGGCGATCACCGGCGCGGTTGGCCTGGCCACGGCGGCGGTCACCCCAGGCACGCTGGCCCACACTTTGGTCGGATGCGTGCAGTTGCCCGGCAGCATTACCCTCGAACATCCGAGCGGGGCCCTGGAGGTGGGCCTCAGTCGCAGTTCGGGCGACACGCCAGTGGTTGCCAGCGTGGTGCGTACCGCACGCCGCCTGTTTGAGGGCCGTGTATTTGCGACTACGCCGGCATCTGCCATGGCCAGTTCCACCCAAGCCCGCCAATGGACGTCAGCGGCATGATCTGAACGCGGTCGGCCGGCGCAGGCGCGCCTGTCTGCCATTACAACGTAGATGCTTCACTCCTGGGAGGGATGATGTACAAGCAGTTCTTCATGGCCGCGCTGTGCGCGGCGGGCCTGGCCGCGGCCGGGTGCAGCAAGCCCGACGGCGATGCAGCTGGCACGTCCGCACGCAGCAGCGAAGGTGCCCCGGTGCGCATCAGCGTCGGCTCCTACAACCTCAATAACCTGCCGTTCTTCATCGCCGACGCCAAGGGCTATTTCAAGGACGTCGGCCTCGAAGTGAAGACCGAGAACTTCGCCCAGGGTGGCTCCAAGGTGCTGCAGGCACTCGTGGCCAACTCCACCGACGTGGCGGTCGGCTTCTACGACCACACCATCCAGATGCAGGCCAAGGGCAAGGACGTGGTCGCCTTCGTGCTGCTCTCGCGCAACTCCGGCCTGGTGATGGCGGGGCGCGAGAATGCCACCTTCGATCCAGCCCGCCCGGAGACCATCAAGGGCCAGAAGGTGGGCATCACCGCACCCGGCTCGTCGTCGGACTTCTTCATTCGCCATTTCCTGGCGCAACACGATATTCCGGTCGACAGCATCTCGCTGATCGGCGTCGGCTCCGGCGCCGCAGCGGTTGCCGCACTGGAGCAGGGCAAGATCGACCTGCTGGTGAACTACGACCCTGCCGCCACCCTGATCACCGAGCGCAAGGTCGGCAGGATCATCATCGATGCCCGTAGCGACGACGGTGCCCGCCAGGTCTATGGCGGCCTGTATCCGACCTCGGTGATGTATGCCAACCAGAGCTTCCTCGACAAGCGCCCCGAGGCGGCGGAGAAGATCGCCCGCGCCGAGCAGATGGCACTGAAGTTCATCGCCGACAGCAGCGCCGAGGACATCGTTGCGGCACTGCCGGACAGCTACGTGTCTGGCGACCGCGCCACCTATGCACGCGCCGTGGAGAATGCGCGCGCGATCTTCACCCGCGATGGCCGTTTCACCCCCGCCGACCTGGAAACACCGCTGAAGGTACTGCGCGAGTTCAACACGGATGTGGCCAGCGCCAACATCGATCTCTCCAGGACCTACACCAATGCCTTCGTCGAGCGTGCCAACGCCGCGGCGCCGGCAACCCAACCGTAAGCGGAGGTAATCCCATGGCCCTCAATGCCACCGTGCGCCAGTTCAACGGCGCGCCGCAGCTGGAGCCTGCACAGACCATGGTCGCCATCAACAAGGTGACCATGTCCTTCGGTGAATTCACTGCCGTCCGTGATGTCGACATCCAGGTGGGCAATGGCGAGTTCCTCGCCATTGTCGGGCCCACCGGCTGCGGCAAGAGCACCATCCTCAATTCCGTGGCCGGCCTGTTGAAGCCTTCTTGCGGGCAGGTCAGCATCGACGGCCGCGCGGTCAGCGGCGTGCAGGAATCGGTGGGCTACCTGTTCCAGCAGGATGCACTGCTGCCGTGGAAGACCGCATTCCAGAACGTCGAACTGGGCCTGCGCTTCCGCGGCGTCGCCGAAGCCGAACGCAAGGCCAAGGCCAATGCCTGGCTGGCCAAAGTTGGCCTGACCGGATTCGAGCATCGCTATCCGCACCAGTTGTCCGGTGGCCAGCGCAAGCGCGTGCAGATGGCGCAGGCACTGATCGTGGAGCCGAAGGTGATCCTGATGGATGAACCGTTCTCGGCACTGGACATCCACACCCGCCACCTGATGCAGAACGAGCTGCTGCGCCTGTGGCAGGAGGATCGGCGCTCAGTGATCCTGATTACCCACGACCTCGAAGAAGCCATTGCCCTGGGGGACCGCGTGGTGGTGCTGTCGTCCGGGCCGGCCAGCCGGGTCGTGCGCAGCTTCGATGTGGATCTGGAACGCCCGCGCAACGTCGCAGAGATCAAGCTGGATGACCGTTTCACTGACCTGTACCGCGACATCTGGGCCTGCCTGCGCGGTGAAGTGGAGAAGAGCTATGCACGCCAAGACTGACAAGTTCATCCAACTGGCCCTGGTGGTCGTCGTGTTCGGTGGCTGGGAGGGCGGCATCGCGCTCGGCGTGATCGATCCGTTCTTCTTCCCGTCGCCAACGGCGATCGTGCAGCAGGCCTGGACCTGGCTGTCCGACACCTCGTTCTACCAGCATGTCTACATCACCCTGACCGAGACCGCGCTGGGCTACATCATCGGCACCGGGCTGGGTGTGGCCGGCGGCGTTTGGCTGGGCCTGAGCCGGCGCTCGGCACGCATCCTGGATCCCTTCATCAAGGGCTTCAATGCGATCCCGCGCGTGGTGCTGGCGCCGATCTTCGTGCTGTGGCTGGGCCTTGGTCTGTGGTCAAAGGTCGCACTGGCCGTAACCCTGGTGTTCTTCACCACGTTCTTCAACGCCATGCAGGGCGTGCGCGAGGTCAATCCGGTGGTGCTGGCCAATGCGCGCATCCTTGGTGCCGGACGCAGCGACCTGTTGCGCCACGTGTACTTCCCGGCGGCCGCCAGCTGGATCCTGTCCTCGCTGCGCACATCGGTCGGCTTCGCCGTCGTCGGCGCCATCATCGGCGAATACCTCGGTGCTTCGGCCGGCCTCGGCTACCTGATCGCTCAGGCCGAGGGCAACTTCAATGCCGTAGGTGTGTTTGCCGGCATCATCATCCTGGCCGCCTTCGTGCTGGTCATCGACGCACTGCTGGACGTGGTCGAGAACAAGCTGATCACCTGGCGTCCCAATGCCCAGGCACAGGCCACCAGCTGAGCACGGCCGCCTGAGCCTGCCCGCCGCGCCGCCGGCCTGATCCGGCGGCGCGCACCTCCCCGTCATTCCCCCGCATCACCGCAACAGGCCAGCGCCAGGCCAGGGGGCCGGCTGGCCGGAGAGAGAGCCATGAAACATTCCAGTGTGCTGCCACGCGCAGCGCTATCGGTCGCGCTCGGCCTGCTGCTGGCCAGCGGCCCTGCAGGTGCACAGGCCGTGTCATCCCCGCCGGTGCCCCTCAGCCAGGCAGAACTGTCACGCCTGGTGCAGCAGCAGGCACTGCAGATCCAACAGCTGGAAGCGCGCCTGCGGGCAGTGGAGGGCGAACAGGGCATTGCGGCCATGCGGCCCGCCCCGCCCGAGCCTGCAGTGGAGGCGCGGGTCGCCGCACTGGAGTCCAGCCAGTCCAGGCTGCCCAAGGTGTCGTGGTCCAAGGGCGCCCCGGAATTCAGCAGTGCTGACGGCACTGTGGCTTTCCGCCCACGTGGACGCCTGTTCGTCGATGCCTCCAGTACCGACGGCGCCACCGTGGGCGATCGCAACATCTCCGGTACCGAGATCCGTTCGGTGCGCCTGGGTGCGGAAGGGCGCTACGGCATCCTCGGCTGGGCGGTGGAGGGCGACTTCGCCGACAACGCAGTGGCTTGGAAGTCGGTCTATGCCACGCTGGATCACACCTTGTTCGGGTTGCCAGCCGACCTCACCGTCGGCAACCGCCTCAACGACCGCGGCATCGACGGCTCCAGCAGCACATCCAACACGCCGTTCCAGGACCGCAACGTCGTGGGCACGTTGATGCTGCCGCAACGCGGCCTGTTCGGCGTGGGCCTGACTGAACGTGTTTACGGCAAGGGTTGGCATGCCAGCCTGTCGGTGGCCGGCAATGACCTCAACAATGCAGGCACCGACAACGACAGCCAGACCTGGGCCACGCGCGTGCACTGGAATCCCGTGGCCAGCGACCGCGCCACCGTGCACCTGGGCGCCTGGGCCTTCCACGAGGAGATCGCCGCAGGCGCGAGTGGCGTCGTTCGCAGTTCGGCCATCGCAGGGCACTTCAACGACCTGGTGAAGATCGCGCCGGGCACCTTGTCGGGGGCTGATCGCAGCACCGCCTACGGCGCCGAGCTTGCCGGCTTCTTTGGCCCGGCCTGGGCGACCGGCGAATGGGGCACGCGCAACCTGCGCGGCGCCGACGCCAGCGGCCGTTACGATCTGGACCATCAGGCCTGGGCGATCTCGGCCGGCTGGTTCCTGGCCGGTGCGATGCCCGCCTATTCGGGCAAGGCCGGTACATGGGGCCGGGTGAAGGTGGCCGATCCGGTCACCCGCGGCGGTGCCGGCGCGTGGGAGTTGAAGGGCCGCTATGAAGACGTGGACTATGCCGAGCTGCCCACTGGCGGAACGGGGCATGCGTGGACGCTGGGCGCGAACTGGTATCTCAACGATTTCAGCCGCGTGATGTTCGAAGCGATCCGCTGGCAGACCCACAATCGCAGTGGCACCGGGCAGGGCAGGGACGAGGGGACCACCTTCAATACCCGCCTGCAGGTGGCCTTCTAGCATCTGCGTGCCGCTTGCGCCGATCAGAGCAGCAACAGCGCCCCGATCAGCGCAGGCGGCATCACCAGCGCACCGACGCGCAGGAAGTCGAGCGCGCTGACATGCTCGCCCTCTCGGCGCAGCGCCACCAGCCACAGCATCGTGGCCAATGAGCCGGTCACCGACAGGTTGGGGCCCAGGTCCACGCCGACCAGCAATGCGGCGCGGGTTTGTGCCGGCAGATCGGCCATCTGGCCCAGCGAGCCTGCGGCGAGGCCGACCGGCAGATTGTTGGCCACGTTGCTCAGCAGCGCGACCGCGCCACCGGCCAGCCAGCTGGCCTGGTGTGGGGAAGCCTGCGCAACGGCCTGCAGCGCGCTGGCCGCCGTCTGGATGACACCGGTCTGGGCCACTGCTTCCACCAGCACGAACAGGCCGGCCACCAGCGGCAGCACGCCCCAGGACACATGGCGCAGCAGCGGCAACGGACTGCGCCGCTGGTGCATCGCCACTACTGCCACACTCAGCGTGCCTGCGCAGAACGTGGCCAGGCCGAGCGGGCCGTTCAGTGCGGACGTCACCAGCAGCACGGTGCCGGTGAACAACACGCCCAGCGCGCTCAGCCGGCCACCTTCGGTCAGCGGGCGATGCTCCGGCGCCGCCACCAGCGGCTGCGCGATCTCGCGCCGATGCACCCAGCGCAGCACCAGATAGGTGGCGCCGATCGCGGCCAGTGACGGCAACGCGAACTGTGCCAGCCACTGCATCAAGGATGGCATGTGCTGGCCGTACACCACCAGGTTGGCCGGGTTGGAAATGGGCAGCACGAAGCTGGCCGCATTGGCGATGAAGGCGCAGACGAACAGATAGGGCAGGGGGTTGGCGCGGGCGGCCTTGCAGGCGGCGTAGACCGCCGGGGTCAACACCACCGCCGTGGCATCGTTGGAAAGGAACACAGTCACCAGCGTGCCGACCAGGAACACCAGGTCGAACAGGCGTCGTCCCGAGCCTCCCGCATGGCGGACCGCGTACAACGCCAGCCAGTCGAACAGGCCTTCGCGCCGGGCCAGCTCGGCCAGCACCATCATGCCGACCAGGAACAGATAGACATCGCGGCCCTCGGCCACTGCGTGCAAGGTCGTGCCGAACGACACCGCTCCCAGCAGTGGAAGCAGAAGAGCAGCCCCCAGTGCCCACACGTACTCCGGAATGCGGAATGGCCGGAACAGCAGGCCGAGGGTCGCCACGGTCACGGCCGCCCAGATGAGGAAAGAGGAGCAGGAAGCGAGCATCGGGCGGGGTGTCTCAGCGGCGCCGACGCGTACCTCAACAGGACGCGCCCGCTGCAATCACGGTGGTTCGGGGAAGGCGGCATCATACCTTGCGAGCCGCGCCTGGGCTGTAGCGCCGAGCCCAGGCTCGGCTGTTTGCCGCGTGCCGCTGGCACGCACGCTCCGCGAACGTTTTCTTCGGGCGTTCTTCACCACCACCCCGCATAAGGTGGGAGCCATTCAAGGCGTTGCGGTGGACTCAACGATGTTCGAATACCAGGACTGGACCTTCAACGCCAATGGCCGAACCCTGGTGGCCCGGGTGGAACTGGATGGCGACGGCGGCGGCACCATCAACCGTTACCGGTTGTCCCCCGGGCCTGCCCAGTCCGGGCTGTGCATCAAGGTGGCCTCGCAGGAGGAAGCCGCCAAGAGGCTCGAAACCGAGGTGGAGAAGCTGCTCGGCCCAGAGTGGTAGAAAGGGCTTCGCTGTGGCAGAAGCGTTGTGAGGTTGCCAGCGCCACTCCGCAATCTCAGACCATGCGACGGCCGACCGTATTCTTCCGGCCATGCATTCGCCCTCCAGCCCTCCCGATTTCATGACGGCCCGCCGGCCCTCCGGCTGGGTGCAGAGCGGTGACCACTGGGACCTGTGGTGGAACGGCCGCTGCGTGGCCAACATCGTGCCGCATGCCGTGCTCGGTGTCCGCCTGTTCCTCGACGCGCGGAAAATGTCACAGACCAAGGTGGTGGCTGCCGCAAATGCGCGGCAGGCCAAGCGCTACGCCGAACGCTGGTGCGCCGCCCGGCTCTGCCCGCAGTTGCGGTTGCGCGATGCGGTGGCGCGGCTGCTGGATGCCGGTACTCCACCACCTTCCGCGCTCACGCGGGAGCAGCGGCAGCAGGCCCGCCGCCTGGCCGAGGCCGGGTCGCGTGAGATGGGCCGGATCAAGGAGGCGCTGGCGCTGAGACGGACCCCTGCGATGTCGCGAGCGCAGGAGCAGGCACGCCCGTTACCCAGATAGAACCTCGGCCACGTGGTCCTGCGCGCACCTATAATGCCGCCCCCAGCCTCGATCACTTGCTGATCGAGGCACCTGCCGGGTCTACCTGCGGCATCCATCTGGAGTTGATCAAGAATGCAGACGTTCACGGAAGAATGGATTGGCGCCCTGCGGCGCGTTGCACTCTGTGCGGGGCTGGCTGCCCTGGCCTGCAGCACGCCGGCACTTGGCAATGACAACGCGGCCGAGCGGGATCGCGTGATGGCTGCGGCGAAGGCCGGCAACGCGGAAGCCCAGAATGAACTTGGAGACAGGTATCTGCGCGGAGCAGGCGTCGACAGGGACGCAGCGAAGGCAGCGGACTGGTACCGCAAGGCGGCCGATCAGGGCTATGCGCCGGCACAGTCCATGCTGGGTGTGCTGTATCTGCGAGGCAATGGCGTGCCGAAGGATCCCGCTCAGGCCCTGCACTGGGTACGCAAGGCTGCCGATCAGGGCAATGCGGACGCACAGTCCGATCTCGGGATCATGTACCTGCAGGGCCTGGGCCCGCAGCAGGATGATGCCCAGGCTGTCCTGTGGCTCCGCCGAGCCGCTGAGCTCGGCTCGCCAGCCGGGCAGTACAGCCTTGCCAATCTCTATCAGAAGGGACGCGCCGGCCTCACGAAAGACGAGGCCCAGGCCATGCAGTGGTATGCCAGGGCAGCCGTGCAGGAGCTCGGCCGAGCGGGAGTCAAGGAGGCCCGTCTGGAGCTGTGCCTGAATCGCAAGGAGAACGAGGTGTGGTGTGCCGAGATGGACACGCCCGGCGCGTTTGGCCCGCTTGAAGCATTCACAGCGGCTGCCGATGGCGGTGATGTGGAGGCGCAGACCAGGCTCGCACTGATGTATGCCAAGGGTATCAGCGTAGAGAAGGATGAGGCCCGATCCGCCGACCTGTATCGCAAGGCGGCAATGGCGGGCTACGCGCCTGCACAGGCCGAGCTGGGATACCTGTACTCCATCGGGCGTGGGGTGCCCAAGGACCAGGATGAGGATATCTACTGGACCTGTGAGGCTGCAGCGCAGGGAAACCGCAGGGCGATCCGCAATCTGGCCATCAAGCAGACCTACGATCTGTTCGATCCGAAGGAGTGCCCCGAGCGACGCGCGCGCAAGCGCTGAGTGCAGATGCGTCCGGACCCCGCACAGAGGTCCGGACGCAGATCTCTTGCAGCGGTTACGCCGAGAGCTCCTCGCGCACGATCCTGGCCCCTTCGCTGAGCGCCCGCAGCTTGCCCCGTGCCACGTCACGCGCCAGCGGCGCCATGCCGCAGTTGGTGCTCGGGTAGAGCTTGTCGGCATCCACGAACTGCAGCGCCTTGCGCAGGGTGTTGGCCACTTCCTCGGCCGTCTCCACCGTGCTGGAGGCCACGTCGATGGCGCCCACCATCACCTTCTTGCCGCGCACCAGCTCGATCAGATCGATCGGCACGTGCGAGTTGTGGCATTCCAGCGAGATGATGTCGAGGTTGGAGGTCTGCAGCTTCGGGAACGACTCTTCATACTGGCGCCATTCCGAGCCCAGCGTCTGCTTCCAGTCGGTGTTGGCCTTGATGCCGTAGCCGTAGCAGATGTGCACGGCAGTCTCGCACTTCAGCCCTTCGATCGCGCGCTCCAGTGCGGCCACGCCCCAGTCGTTCACTTCGTCGAAGAACACGTTGAAGGCCGGCTCATCGAACTGGATGATGTCGACGCCAGCGGCTTCCAGCTCCTTCGCTTCCTCGTTGAGGATCTTCGCGAATTCCCAGGCCAGCTTCTCACGGCTCTTGTAGTGCGCGTCGTACAGGGTGTCGATCATGGTCATCGGGCCGGGCAGGGCCCACTTGATCGGTTGCGTGGTCTGCCGGCGCAGGAACTTCGCATCCTCCACGAACACTGGCTTGGGGCGGCTCACGGCGCCGACCACGGTCGGCACGCTGGCGTCGTAGCGGTTGCGGATGCGCACGGTTTCGCGCTTCTCGAAGTCGACGCCGCTGAGATGCTCGATGAAGGTGGTGACGAAGTGCTGCCGGGTCTGCTCACCGTCGCTGACGATATCGATGCCGGCGTGCTGCTGTTCCTGCAGGGACAGGCGCAGGGCATCCTGCTTGCCTTCGGTCAGGCCTTCATCCTGCAGCTTCCAGGGTGACCAGAGCTTTTCGGGCTCTGCCAGCCAGGAGGGCTTGGGCAGGCTGCCGGCGGTGGAGGTGGGGAGCAGTTTCTTCGTCGACATTGCGTCTTGTGTCCTGGGGCGAATGGGGAATCGATGGATCAGCGGGCAGCCCACTGTTCAAGCACGGCGCGGTACGGCTTGATGAAGTGCTCTTCGGTGAACCTGCCCTGCTTGACCGCCAGCTGGCTGCGCTCTTCGCGGTCGTAGACGATGCGGGTGGAGGAGTAGTCCTGGTGCTTCAGGCTGGGCTGGTAGACCTTGCCGGCCACGGAGTTGGCGTTGTAGATCTCCGGGCGATAGATCTTCTGGAAGGCCTCCATCGTGCTGATGGTGCCAATCAGTTCCAGGTTCGAGTAGTCGCCCAGCAGGTCGCCGCGGAAATAGAAGGCCAGCGGCGCAACACTGCCCGGCGGCATGAAATAGCGCACCTGCAGGCCCATCTTGTCGAAGTACTGGTCGGTGGGGGAGAACTCGCCTTGCCGGTACTCCACGCCCAGGATGGGATGGTGGTTCTCGGTGCGGTGGTAGGTCTTGCTGCTGGAGACGCTGATGCAGATCACCGGCGCCTTGCTGAAGTTGGCGCGGTAGGCCTCCGATTCCAGGAAGTGCTGGAACAGTTTGCCGTGAAGATCACCGAAGCCTTCCGGAATGCCGAAGGTCGCCTTGCCCTCGTTGCTGGCCGGCAGTACCACGCTGAAATCGTAGTCACGCACATAGGACGAGAAGTTGTTGCCGACGATGCCCTCGGTGCGAGCGCCGGTACGCGTGTCGACAATGGTCGGGCGCAACACCTCGATCAGCGGGAACGGATCGCTGCCATCGGCTCCATCGATGTGCATCTCCACCGAGATGATGTCCAGCTCAACGGCGTAACGGTCCGCGCTCGGGTTGTCCCAGTGCGCCAGGTCGTTGAAGCGGTTGTTGATCATGCTGATCGTGTTGCGCAGGTTTTCCTGGCGGGATGCGCCACGGGCCAGGTTGGCGAAGTTGGTGGTGATGCGCGTGCCGTCAGCGGGCTGGTAGTCCTCGTTGAAGGGGATGCGCGTGATGCTGAAAGTGAAGGTGTCGGTCGTCATGGGCGGCGTTCCGGGTTGCGGGGGTGACATCCGAATGCAGGTCGCTGGCATTCGGCATTCAGAGGACTGCAGCGGCCTCGGCGGCAGCGGGCGCTACACGATGGGACAGCGCAAGCAGGGGCAGCGCCCGCTGCACCGCCAGCCGTGCACGCTGGATCAGGGCGTCGTTGTGCACGCGGCCCTCGGCGAAATCGCGGTCGGTGGCGTACACGCCCAGGGGCAGGGTGCGGGCCTGGAAGAAACTGAAGAGTGGCCGCAGCTGGTGGTCGATCACCAGCGCGTGGCGCTCGCTGCCGCCGGTGGCGGCGAGCAGGATCGGGGTGTCGACCAGTGCGTCCTGGTGGATGAAATCGAAGAAGTGCTTGAACAGGCCGGTGTACGAGCCGCGGTAGACCGGCGTGGCCACCACCAGCACGTCCGCCTGTTCAACGGCAATCAGCTGCTGCTCCACGCTGGCCGGCAGTTGCGAGCGCCACAGCGCACCGGCCAGTTGCGGCGCCAGCTCGCCCAGCTCGATCAGGTGCGGTTCGCAGGCAACGTCCTCGCCGATCAGGTCCAGCAGGTGCTCGGCCAGGGTTGCAGCCCTGGAGGGGCGCTGCAGTCCGCCGGAGACGGCGACGATACGGAGGGGGCGGGTCATCTGTTCGCTTTCAGCAGGAGGGGGAGCTCCTTCGGGCGATCTGCGGGGGCGCAGTCCTGCAGGCCGGCGAGGTGACCGGGCTGGCAGGCAACCGAAGGCATGACCCGATCCTAGTCATGCCCTTCCATGACGTAAAATGGTATTACTTCACCAATCCATGAGCGGGATTCATCGTCATGCTGGAACGGATCCACCTCAGCATCGTGCAGCAGGTCGAGCAGCAGGGCTCGTTGACCGCCGCCGCGGGCGTACTCAACCTGACCCAGTCTGCCCTGAGCCACAGCATGAAGAAGCTGGAACAGCAGCTGGGCACCGATGTCTGGCTGCGCGAAGGCCGCAGCCTGCGCCTGACCCAGGCCGGGCAGTACCTGCTGGCGGTGGCCAATCGCGTACTGCCGCAGCTGGACCTGGCCGAGGAGCGGCTGGGCCAGTTCGCACAGGGCGAGCGCGGTGCACTGCGCATCGGCATGGAATGCCATCCCTGCTACCAGTGGCTGCTGAAGATCGTCTCGCCGTACCTGGCCGCCTGGCCGGACGTGGATGTGGACGTCAAGCAGAAGTTCCAGTTTGGTGGCATCGGTGCGCTGTTCGGCTACGAGATCGACCTGCTGGTCACGCCCGATCCACTGCTGAAGCCGGGCCTGAAGTTCGTGCCCGTGTTCGACTACGAGCAGGTGCTGGTGGTGGCCAGGAGCCATCCCCTGGCCAAGGTGGATCACGTAAAGCCGCGCCAGCTCGGCCAGGAAGTGCTGATCAGCTACCCGGTGCCGTTCGAGCGCCTGGACATCTACAACCAGTTCCTGCTGCCGGCCGGCATCACGCCGCGGCGCCACAAGACCATCGAAACCACCGACATCATGATGCAGATGGTGGCCAGCGGCCGTGGTGTGGCCGCGATGCCGCGCTGGCTGGTGGAGGAGTACGCGGCGCGCATGGACGTGGTGCCGGTGCGCCTGGGGGCGAAGGGCATTCCCAAGCAGATCTACCTGGGTGCGCGTGAGGCCGATACCGGCATCGACTATCTGCAGGCCTTCGTCGAACTGGCCCGGAACAGCACGCCGATCGCCGGCAATGCAGGCGGAGCCCGTTGATGCCCGCACGCGCGCCTGATCGGGCGGAAGCCTTCATCAACAGGTTTTCGCTGGAAGTGAGCGCCAAGGCAATGCCGGCACTGCGCGCGGAAGCGGATCGCATCGCTCCGGGAACGACGATCTCGATCCCTTACCTGGCGAGCGAGGACGACGACGCCCGGCTGGCGGCCGCGCGCACGGTGCGCGAACTCGGCTTCGAGCCGATGCCGCATCTCTCTGCCCGCCGCATCGGGTCGCGTGCGGCGCTTGCGCGGTTCTTGGAACGCGCCGCCAGCGAAGCGGGGGTAGAGAAGTGCCTGCTGATCGCCGGTGACCTGGCCACGCCTGCCGGGCCGTTTGCTGACAGCATTTCGCTCATCGAGACAGGGCTTCTGGAGCGCTCCGGCATCAAGGTTGTGGGTATCGGTGGGCATCCGGAGGGCCATCCGGCGATGACCGCCGAGGATCGGTGGCGCGTGTTGGAACGCAAATGCCAGGCCATCGAAGCGCAGGGCATGGCGCCGTTGATCATCACCCAGTTCGCCTTCGATGCCGATATCGTGCTGGCCTGGCTGGATGCGTTGCGCGCCCGTGGCATCACGGTTCCGGTACTGATGGGCGTGCCGGGCCCGGCCAGCATTGCGCGGCTGGCCCGCTACGCCGCGATGTGCGGCGTGGGTGCCAGTGCATCGATGCTGGCGCGGTACGGCATTTCAATCGGCCGGCTGCTGGGAACGGCGGGGCCGGAGGTGTTCGTGGATCGCCTGCTGAGTGGGCTGACGGATGCTCACGGCGCGGTCAGCCCGCACTTCTTCCCCTTCGGCGGCATTGCGCCATCACTGGACTGGATCGAGCGGTACCGGCGGCGCGCACTGGCCGCCAGCGACTGATGCCGTATTGATGATCGCGCTGCTGGGCCCGTCAGCCCGGCAGTTCGCACTTCATCCTGCCGTCCACGTAGTACGGCTTGGGCACGTTCGGGTTCTCGCTGGTCTTCTCGAAGACCACCTCGAACGAAGCTGCATCGGGCGAGCCCTTGCGGTCGGTGCACGCGTCCTGCAGTTTCTTCTTGACCGCCGCGATGCCCGCATCGCGATTGGCGCCGTCGGCGCTGTTGGTCAGGTTCACGGTCTCGGCGGAGGCCAGCGGGCTCAGTGCCAACAGGCAGCCGGTCAACATCAGGGTGTGCAGTCTGGTCATGCCGCGTACCTCATGGGTCTCCAATGAGGCCCCAGCATAGAGCGGGGCTGTTAACGGCCTGTGGCCGCCCCGGCTTCGGGGCCGGTTCTCCCGCATTCGTCGTCGAACACGGGAGTCTGGTCGGATGCCTCCCCTTGGCCCGGCGTGTTCGGCTAGGCTGCAGCGACTGACCGCAAGGATGAAGGCACCCATGATCCGCTGGCTGTTTCTCGCGCTTGCCGCGCTGCCGCTTGCTGCCGGGGCCGTGGTCATCCGCCACGACGTGGACGATGCCCGTTACCGGATCGAGGGATCAGAATTTCCCGCCCTGGCCGACATGCCGGGTGAAGGGCAGGGTGTTCTGATCGCCCCGCAGTGGGTGCTGACCGCAGCGCATGCCGCACCGATGGAGGGTATGGGGCAGACCATCGCCATCAACGGCAAGGACTACGGCGTGGAACGTGTGGTCGTGCATCCGGGCTACAGGCGAATGCCGGAAGCCTTGGGCAAGGAAGCACTGGCCACAGGAAGCCCGGCGAAGATCCATGCGTTCCTGGCCGGATCAGATGACATTGCGCTGATCAGGCTCGCGGCCCCCGTGAACGATGTGCAGCCCGTGTCGCTCTATCGCGGCAGTGCCGAGGTCACGCAGGTCGCCGCCTTGATCGGAAAGGGCGCCACTGGCAGTGGGGCGATTGGGCTGGTGCTGGGCGGGCCGCATCGCACATCGCTGCGGCGCGCATACAACGCCATTACCGGTGGCAATGATCGCTACCTCTGGTATCGGTTCGATGCCCCGCCACAGGGCCTCCCACTGGAAGGCGTATTGGGCAACGGCGACAGTGGCGGCCCGCTGGTCATCCGCGAACACGGCGCGTGGCAGCTGGTGGGGCTGGGCTCATGGATCAGCGCCGTTCCCGAGCATGCCCTTGAAGCCGGCTTCTATGGCCAGGTGGTGCACAACGTGCGGGTATCGCGCTATGTGGACTGGATCGAGAGCGTCCTGGGTGCGCCGGACTACCGCCCCGTAACACCCGAAGACTGACAGCTGTCACTGGCCGCGGGCCGCGTGATTGCCAATAGTGAGCGCCATGGCGAGGACACCTCGCTACCACTCATCACAAGGGGACCGCTCGTGAACATGCTCCAGCAGATCGTCTCGCAGACACCCGCCTGGGTCTGGCTTCTCCTGGCGTTCCTGGTCACGCGCGGCATTGCCGCGATGAAGCCGGGCGAAACGTCACTGCAGAAACTGGCCGTCGTGCCTGCGCTGTTCACCGTATGGGGCGCCTGGTCGATCAGCCATCGCTACGGAGTGTCCTGGCGCGCTTGGGGCGAGTGGCTGGCCGGCATCGGCACCGGCGCGGCACTGGGGTGGCTGCTGCTGGGCCACGTAAAGCTGACTCTGGATGGCGCCACCGGAAAGCTCTGGCGCAACGCGGACTACAGCGTGTTGCCGCTGCTGCTGGTCACGTTCCTGGTGAAGTACGGTTTCGAAGTTGCATTCGCGGTGTCACCGTCATTGATCGCCAATGCCGGCGCCAGTGCGGCCTACCTGCTGCTTGCCGGTGGATTCACCGGCCTCTTCATCGGCAAGTACTGCCGCTATCTGGCCTCGCTGCGACGGGACGCAGCGGGGAGGGGGCTGGGGGTCGCAGGCTGAGCCTCACCCCGCCGTGATGCGTCACATTAATAGCCCCGTTAATAGCCCCGGAGGGTGGTGCCGGCCGCCGGCCGGCACCGATGTCCTTACAGGCTCCAATCAACCCGCATGCCGGCGATCAACGCATTCGGCAGGTCGCGCTGGCGGGCAGGTTCGTTGAACTGGTCCGGATGCACGATGTAGTGCAGGTTCGGTGCGATCCGGAGCTGCGGGGTGAGCTGGATGCCATAGCTCAGCTCCATCATCACCTGGCTCCCGTGCGGCGTGCCGCTACCGCCGGCCGCGGCGCGGGCAAGGCGCAGGTTCTCCAAGGCGATGCTGCTGTATTTCTGCTGGGTCACAACGAAAGCGATGCTGTCCTGCGGCCGGCCGGCGAACGTGCCTTTCTGCACCACGCCCGCCTGCAGGAAATGATCCTCGATCAGCTGGCCGGAGGTGCCCTTGAGCGCCGCACCGAACAGGGTCAGGCCGCGCCCGGCACCATCCCCGGTGAGTTGCTGCTCGAAGCGGGCGAACACCCCGGAGCGACCACGGCGGCTCGCGTAGTCCTGGCCACTGAGCAGCGCCGGGGTGCCGTTGGCATCGCGCAGCGGATCCAGATAGGTCGAGTTGTCCTGCCAGCCACCGAGTTCGTAGCGGGCTTTCAGTCGTGCCGAAGCAGGGCTGCGCCAACCGAGCGTATAGGGCACGATCCAGCCGGTGGCCTGACTGGTACTCCATTTCAGGCCGTGCTGGCCGTCCTCGGCCTGGCTGGGATCGACCTGGTAGGCGCCGACGCGCACATAGACATCGGGCGTCACCCAGGCCGTGGCATCGGCCATCCAGCTCGATACCGGCCACCAGGTGAAATTGCTGGTGCGGAACACGTAGGTCGGGTTGCCGCAGGCCGAATTGCCCTGGAAGTACTGGCACAGCTCCGAACCGAGGTGATGGATGTTGGCGACGCTGCGCCCGGCTTCCAGCACCAATCGGTCGTTCAGCAGTTTCTGCTCAAGCGTCAGGTTGGCCAGGCGCGTGCCCTGGCCACCGTAGATTTCCTGCACCGAGGTGCTGTTGCCAGTGCTGCTGTTGGCCAGGTTGGTGCCATGGCGGTTGATACCGTAGGCCTTGATCGTCGCGCCCCGCCAGCCAAACGCAACGTCCAGATCCACGTCGGCACCGAACATCAGCTGGCCGGCATACGCCGTGCCGCTGCGCTTGCCGCCATCGAGCGTGGCGGCTGCCTCGCCGGTGTACGCCAGCTTGGGGGTGAGGACGTCGCTCGCGTCGGCGGCTGCGGCCACGGACGGCAGGGCCAGCAGGATCGCTACCGGCAACAGGCGGCGGGAAGAGCAGGTCATGGGCGAGGTTCCTTTTACAGGGTGGGAGCCGTGACCGGCTTCTTGAGGACGCGCAGCGCGACCGCGGTGACGGCCACGCCGGCCACCAGTGCCAGCAGGTAGACGCCAAGGTGGGTGACCGCGTTCGGAATCGGCAGCACGAACACACCACCGTGCGGCACCTTCAGCTCGACACCTGCGGCCATCGAGATCGCACCGGCCACGGCCGAGCCGAGAATCAGCGCCGGAATGGTGCGCAACGGGTCGCGCGCGGCGTAGGGGATCGCGCCCTCGGTCACGAAGCTGAGGCCGAGCACGCCCGCGGCACCGGCGGTGCCACGCTCCTCGGCAGTGAAGCGGTTGCTGAACAGCCATGTGGCCAACGCGATGCCCAGCGGCGGCGTCATGCCGCCGATCATCGTCGCAGCCATCGGCGTGTAGACCTGGCTGGAAATCAGTGCGGTGGAGAACGCGTAGGAGGCCTTGTTGACCGGCCCGCCCATGTCCACCGCCATCATTCCGCCCAGCAGCAGGCCCAGCAGGATCGCGCTGCTGCCCTGCATGCCGCGCAGCCAGTCGGTCAGCCAGGCCAGCAGCCCGGCGACCGGCGTGCCGATCACGTACATCATCAACAGACCGACCAGCAGCGTGCCCAGCACCGGCAGGATCAGCACCGGCTTGAGGCCTTCCAGGCTGCGCGGCAGGCGCAGCGCACGGTTGATCCAATGCACGCCGTAGCCGGCGATGAAACCGGCCAGGATGCCGCCAATGAAGCCTGCATCCATGTTGACCGCGACCAGGCCGCCGATCATGCCCGGCGCGATGCCCGGGCGATCAGCGATGGAGTAGGCGATGTAACCGGCCAGTGCCGGCACCATCAACATGAAGCCGGACTTGGCGCCGATCTGGAACAGCGACCAGGCCAGCGTGCCCTTGTGTGCATCGTCGAAGGCATAGATGCCGCCGAGCGCGAACGCCAGTGCGATCAGCAGGCCACCGGCAGTGACGAACGGCAGCATGAACGACACGCCGGTCATCAGGTGCTTGTAGGGGCCGGTGGCTCTGGCCTTTTCGGTCGTGCGGCCTGAAGCCGGCGTACCCGCCGTACCCGCCTGCACGCCGGCCTCGGCCAGCGCCTTGCGGATCAGGTTCTGGCCGTCATTGATCGCCGGCTTGGTGCCGCTCTTGAACAGGCGTTTGCCAGCAAAGCGCGACAGATCGACTTCGCGGTCGGCGGCGATCAGCACCAGGTCGGCGGCTGCGATTTCTTCGTCGCTCAATGCGTCCTGCGCGCCGACCGAGCCCTGGGTTTCCACCCGGATCGCGTGGCCCAGTGCCTTGGCCGCCTGCTGCAGGCCTTCGGCCGCCATGAACGTGTGGGCGATGCCGGTCGGGCAGGAGGTAACGGCGACGATGTGCTTGCCGGCATCCGCGGTGGGCGCGGTTGCCGACGTCGCGGCAAGCTGCGCCAGCACGGCAAGCGGGTCGTCCAGCACTTCACCGAGGCTGGCGCGTACGACCTGGGCGTTTCCGAAGCGTGCGGCATCCGCCTCGCCGTCACCCACCAGCAGCAGCTGCGTTGCGGCCGCGGCCTGCGTGGCGGGCAGTGCCCCGGTCACGCCCTGGTCGCTGCGGATTTCGATCGCCAGTTCGAGCCCTTGCTGGCGGGCAGCGCGACGCAGCGCTTCGGCGGCAAGAACCGCCTCGATGCTGCGTTCGCCGGCGGCGATGACTACGGTGGAAGCTTGCATGGGCACTCCTGGAATTCTTCGGGTTCGTCCTTGCAGGAGGGGGCGGGCCAGCCGCAGCACCCTCTGCTGGGGTTTCAATCCAACCGCTCGATCAGTACATCGCCGGTCCACGCGCGCACCTGCGCCGGGTCCAGCCGTCGCGCGTCGCCGCTCTCCAGCCGGCTCATCGAGAACGCCGTCGCCAATCGGGCGCAACCCGTCAGATCCAGGGAGGGCTCCAGCAATGCGGCGGCAATGCCGGCGACCATGGCATCGCCGGCACCGACCGTGCTGCCGCGTGCCAGTCGCGCCGGTCGCGCGACCAGAGCGCCGCTGCGATCAATGAACAGCGCGCCGTCAGTGCCCATCGAGATCGCTACCAGTGCGACTCCGCGCTCGACCAAGGCGTGGCCTGCAGCCCGCAGGGCGCTGCGATCCGGCAGCGGCGTGCCGGTCCAGGCCTCCAGTTCGTGGCGGTTGGGCTTGATCGCGTAGGGCAGTGCGCCCTGTGCGCCGCTCAACGCGGCGGCAAGTGCGTCGCCACTGGTGTCCAGCAGTACGCGCGCACCGGCGGCGCTCGCCTGCGCCTGCAGTCTCGCCCATGCATCGGCTGGCAGCCCCGACGGCAGGCTACCGGACAGCACCACTGGCTGGTCCGGCTGGAGCAGGGCGTCGAGCCGGCGCGATACCGCGTCCAGATCGGCGTCACACAGTGACAGGCCGGGCAGGTTGATGTCGGTGGTCTCGCCGCTGGCCTCTTCGACCAGCTTGATGTTGGTGCGGGTGCGGCCCGCAACGCGCAGGCAAGCGTCTGCGATGCCGCGCTCGGCGAACAACGCGCTGAACACGCCGTCGTTGCCATTGCCGAGCACGCCCATCGCGGTGGTCGGCACGCCCCAATCGGCCAGGCAGGCGGCCACGTTGATGCCCTTGCCGCCGGCGGCGTCGCGGGAGCTGTGGGCACGATGCACCTGTCCCGGATGCAGGTGCGCCAGCCGCACGGTCTGGTCGATCGCCGGGTTCAGGGTAACGGTGAGGGCCTGGGCGCTCATGCGTGCGCTCCATCAAGGGCACGCACCTGCTCGGCGGTTTCGCAGTCCAGCGCGGTAGTGGCCAGCGCTTGCAGATCGGCCAGCGCGTTGCCACGCAGGCGTGCCTTCACGGCCGGGATGTCGTTCGGGGTCATCGACAGTTCGTCCACGCCCAGGCCGGCCAGCAGCATTGCGCCGAAGGGATCGCCGGCCAGGCCACCGCAGACGCCAACCCAGCGTCCATGCAGGCGTGCGCCTTCCACTGTGGCGCGGATCGCGCGCAGCACGGCCGGGTGCAGGCTGTCGGCCTCGGCCGCGAGTTCCGGGTTCTGGCGGTCGATCGCCAGCACGTACTGGGTCAGGTCGTTGGTGCCGATCGAGAAGAAGTCGGCATGGCGCGCCAGCACATCGCTCTGGGCTGCTGCGGCAGGGACTTCAATCATGATCCCGATCGGCACTTCGGGTGCCTCGAGCGCGGCGCGCAACCGTTCGCAGATGGCGCGCAGTGCAATCAGCTCGGGCACCGAGGTGATCATCGGGAACATGATGGACAGGCGTGCGCCGTCCTTCGCCGCGCGATACAGCGCACGCAGCTGTGGTTCCAGCAGGTCGGGGCGGCGCAGCAGCAGGCGCGCGCCACGCACGCCGAGAAACGGATTTTCCTCGCGTGGCAGCTCCAGATGAGCGACCTGCTTGTCGCCACCGATATCGAGCGCGCGCACGATCAGCGGGCGGCCGTCGAGTGCCTTGGCCATCGCCACGTACGTGGCGTACTGCTCATCCTCGCTGGGCGTGCTCCCGCGCTCGAGGAACAGGAATTCGGTGCGCATCAGGCCGACGCCTTCCGCGCCTTGCTCCAGTGCCAGCGGCACCTGCTCGGGAAGGTTGACGTTGGCGCCGATGTCGATGCGGTGGCCGTCAGGGGTCTGTGCCGGCTGCGCGCGTTGCGCCGCTTCACGCTCGCGGATCTGCTGCTGTTCGGCGATCCACGCACGTGCCGAGGCGAGATCGGCCTCGGACGGCGACAGATAGAGGCGCCCGCTGCTGCCATCGATGATCGCCTCGCTCCCCGCGCTGATCGTCAGCAGCTCCGCGCCAGCGGCGACCAGCGCCGGCAGGCCCAACGTGCGCGAGAGGATCGCGGTGTGCGAGGTCGGCCCGCCCAGCGCGGTGGCGAGGCCGAGCACGCGACCGGTATCGAGGTTGGCCGTGTCGGACGGCGACAGATCAGCAGCGAGCAGGATGCAAGGATGTGCAGGCAGGTCGGCAAGGCCGCCACCCGCCGCGGACGGATCAAGCTGTGCCAGTACGCGCCGGCCGACGTCACGCAGGTCGGCGGCGCGCGCGGCCAACACCGGGTTGCCCAGTGCCGCCAGGCCGGAGGCGATCTGCTCGATGGCCTGGTGCCAGGACCACGCAACGCCATGGCCTTCGACCATCAGCTGGCAGGTACGGGTAATCAGATCGGTGTCGTCGAGCAGCGCGGCCTGCGCCTTGAAGATTGCCGCATCCGAGGCGCCGAGCCGGCGCTGGGTGTCGTCCTGCAGTGCGGCCAGCTGCTGGCGGGTGCGGCTGAGCGCCTCCTGCAGGCGTGCGCCGCCTTCGCCGAGCGGGGTGGGGCGGTCAGCAACGTCGGCATGCGTGCTGGCCAGCACATGCACCGGGCCGATCGCCAGGCCTGGGCTGGCACCGATGCCGACGATCGCCGCCTGTGCGTCGGGCGGATTCCAGCCCGCAACCGGCGCGGCCTTGCGCTGCGCCGCGCGCTCGGCATCGGCCCTTTCCTGTGCCACCAGCCCGTCCATGACCTTGCGCAGCGCGGCCAGCAAGGCAGGGGCATCGGCGCCCTCGGCAGACACGCTGACCGCGTCGCCATGGCGCAACCCGAGCTGCAGCAGCGCCACCAGGCTCTTGGCATCGGCAGCCTGATCGCCCGCGCGGACCTGTGCGCGGGCCGCGAAGCCGCGCGCTGTTTCAGCCCAGCGCGTGGCCGGGCGTGCGTGCAGCCCGTTGGGATAGGCGATGGTCCAGTCGAAACGGTCGGCCAGGTCAGTCACCGGCACAGTGGGGGCCGTGGTCGCAATATCGCCGGTCAGCGCGCTGATGATCTCGCTCGCATCTGCCGTGGTGAACAGGCGCTGCAGCGTTGCGTCATCCTGGATCAGTCGGGTCAGCCGGCGCAGCAGGGTGATGTGGGTATCGGACTGGGCGGCAATGCCGACCACCAAGCGGGTGACCTGGCCCGGATTCCACTCCACGCCTTGCGGGAACTGCAGCACGGCAATGCCATCGCGGCGCACCAGGTGACGGTCCTCGCCCAGCCCGTGCGGAATGGCCACGCCATGGCCGAGGAAGGTGTTCGCCAACGCCTCGCGACGCCCCATGCTGGCCTCGTAAGCCGGCGCAACGCAGCCGGCAGCGACCAGCATCTGCGCCACCTGGGCGATGGCGTCGGCCTTGTCGAGCGCCCGCGCATCCAGGCGGATCAATTCCCGGCTGACGGGGGCAGGGGTAGTCAAGGGCTGCAAGGCGGGCTCCGGCAAAGGGGTGCTGCGGCGTATTGGGAACGTTCCCACTGATCATTTCAATGTGCACTGCACAAAAAGCCAATAGTCCTTTGGCGTTAGCATTGTCCTGAATGGCCATCCGGCCTCGAACAGTGAAAGTTTCCGGGAACGGTTCCAATGAGCATCAGCATCAACGACGTCGCGCGCGTGGCGGGGGTCTCCAAGTCCACGGTGTCGCGCGTGCTCGGCGGCGGCCCGGTCAGCGAGGCCGTGCGTGGCCGGGTGGAGGCGGCGATCCGCCAGACCGGCTATCACCCCAACCTGCAGGCACGGCGCCTGCGTGCCCGGCACACCGGCATCATCGGGCTGATCGTGGCGGACATCCGCAACCCGTTCTTCACGGCGCTGATCCGAGCGGTGGAGGAGGTTGCCTATCGTGAAGGCCTGCGCGTCACCCTCTGCAACACCGACGAGGACCCCGAGCGCGAGGCGCTGTATCTGCAGTTGATGCACGAGGAGCGCATCAGTGGACTGATCTTCGCGCCCACCCGGACCACGGTGGGCCGGCTGGAGCGGCTCACACTGGACTATCCGACGGTGCTGGTGGACCGCGCCGCACCCGGCGGATCGATCGACAGCGTGGTGCTCGACAATCCGGCCGCGATGGCGGGCCTGGTCGAGCATCTGGTCGCGCGCGGCTATCGCCGCATCGGCGGCCTGTTCGGCAGCACCAGCACCACGGCGGCCGAACGTCGCGACGGCTATCTCGCTGCGATGCGTACACATGGGCTTCAGCCGGATTACCGCGAGGTTGAGCCCACGGCTGAAGCGGCCATTGCAACGGTCGATCAGTGGCTGGCCGGCCCATCGCGGCCGGAGGCGCTGGTCGCCAGCAACAGCCTGCTGCTCATGGGAGCGTTGAAGGCCGCCCGCAGTGCAGGCCTGGCAATTCCGGACGCGCTGGCGCTGGCGGGCTTTGACAACGAACGCTGGACCGAGCTGGTCGAACCGGGCATCACCGTGATCGAACAGCCGGTCGAAGAGATGGGGCGCGCAGCGATGTCGCTGTTGCTTGAGCGCCTGCGCGCGCCGGAGCTGCCGGTACGCCGGCTGGTGATGACGGGCCGGTGCGTGGTGAGGGGATCAACGGCCTTGCGATGAACCGGCGGCCGTTTGCGGCCGTCCATGGAGGGATACCCTCGCGTACATGTGGGTCATGGCTGCCCCTTTGCCTGGCGTATCAAATGAATGGTCATGAGTGGGCCGCTGCAGCCCGCCGGGATGGTCGCGGCAAGGCGCGAACGGAGCAGATCATTTCCATGACCTCCTCCGAATGATGCAGCGATTCCGAATGCCATCATTTTCCCCGATCGTACGTCCTGCACCCCTATGGGAACGTTTCCCCTCATGGCCAGCGAGTAACCATCGGGCCATGCCGCAAGATAAGCCGTGCCACCTGGGTCCACGAAGTAGACACAGCCATTGATTGGCTGCAGTACTCCCCTTAGCAGCCCGGTTGCAAGGACCGCACTCTGCTCAGGCGGGAGCTTGACAAGGACCGGTGATCGGGCCTCCCTGGCACCTGCCAGCGGGGGCACGGAGGTGCAGGCGGCAACCATCAAAACAAAGAGCGCCGCGAACTTCGCTGAGAACCTGCCCGGCATCATGGACATCTCCTGCCTCCATGCCACAGATTGTTTCCGACCCGAAAGAACATCGGCCGCATCATCAATCAAGTTGCGGCGGGCTTGACGGCATTCTGCCATTCCGCCGATAACCGCGGCCAGTTTTACGAACGGGCGCCGCACGGATGGGCGCAGCATGTTCTGCTCAATCCTCAGATGTCTTCTGGCAGTTTCGATTCCCCGGCGGACGATGTGGGCCCGGGATGATCGCCCCGGAACGTAAGCGCACTGACTACGGCCAGGGCACAGGCACATGCGCCCGCGTAGGCCATGGCAAGCCGATAGCCGAAAAGCAGCGACTGGTGCGCAACGTCGCTGGACACAACCTGGGCCGCGGCCGTCAGCCCATCCAGGCGCGCTGTACCAGCGGACAACCCCTCGGCAAGCGATCGCAGATGCGAAGGATCGCCCCCGGGCAGGTTCGTTTCAAGTGCGTAGTAAGTACCTTTCACCAGAATCAACCCCACCACGGCGATGTTGATGGCCAGGCTGATGAATCTGGCGCTGGTATCCATGCCGGATGCCATGCCAGCGCGGTCGCTGGGCACGGAACTGGTCGTCGTGTTGGTGATGGGCGTATTGATCACCCCCAGGCCCGAGCCCGCAAGAATGCAGCCTGGCAGCAGGGTCAGCCAGCTCGCGTTTTCCGCGCCTGCACCGATCGCCATCATGAGCATCCCGCCGCCCATGGCAAACATCCCGACGGGGATCACGCGCTCAGGCCCGAAGCGCACAGCGAGACGCTCGCCGCAAGGCGGCAGCAGCAGCGACGGCAATGTGTATGCCAGGACAGACAGGCCGGTCGCGATGCTTGAGTAGCCAAGTCCGTGCTGGAAGAACAGTGGCAGGTACACCATCAGTGGCCAGAAACTGAAGTTCATGCCCATCGAGCCCAGCAATGCGCCCGAGAAGCGCCGGTTGCCGAAGATGGAAAAATCGAACATCGGGTCCGGTACCCTGCGCTCGACCGCGATGAATACCGCCAGGCTGATGACGGCAACCAGAGCGGCCGCCATGGAAGAGGCGCTTCCAAGGCCTGCAGGAATGCCCTGGGTGATGTACCAGGTGAAGGAAAAGACGGCCACTGACAGCGAGACGATTCCTGCAAGGTCCAGTTTCCGCTGGCTTGGCGCCCGCGATTCCCGGATGCCCAGAACGGCGAGAGCTGTCGCGCCCACTGCCAGGGGCGCATGCACCAGGAACACCCAGCTCCAGCTGCTGATGACAACAACGCCAGCACCAATGACCGGTCCGAAACCCAGCCCTATGCCAAAGACCACGCCCCAGATGCCAAAGGCCTTGGCGCGCTGTGCGGAGTCACTGAACTGATGGGAAAGCACTGTAAACACGCAGACCAGCATTGCGCCTCCCGCCGCACCCTGCAGCGATCGAGCCACGATCAACGCCGTTCCGCTTCGAGCAAGGCCGCAGGCCAGGGATGTGATGCCGAACAGCAACAGGCTGATCACGAAGATGCGCTTGCGCCCGTACCGATCCGCCAGTGCGCCAGCCGCCATCAGCACCGTCGTGCAGGCGAGGGTGTAGGCATTCATGATCCACTGCAGGCCGCTGAAGCTGCTGCCAAGCTCTGTCTCCAGAATCGGCAGGATGACCGGCACGCTGGAGATTTCCAGCCCGAACATCAGGGACGCCAAGCACGCCGCAGAAAGCGTCAGGCGGTCTCGAGCGGCAGGTGAAAGGGAAGTCATGGGTCTCCTCAGGCAGGTCCGGGATCTGGCGCACTGCCGGGTCGACTGCAGCTGCGCGTTTCAAGTGAGCGGCCATCTTGGAGGGACTTCCATGATGATAAAAATGATTTGATTTAATAGAATTGATCAATCCTCATCATGGATTGCCCCGGTGTTCTTTGACCCCGACCTGCTGCGTGCCTTTGTCGCCGTCGTAGAGACCGGCGGCTTCACCAAGGCGGGTGAGCGCATGAATCTCAGCCAATCCGCCATCAGCCACCAGATCCGGAAGCTGGAAGAGCAGGCGGGCAGCGCCTTGCTGAAACGGACCACGAGAAGCGTGACACTCACCGAAGACGGCGAAGACTTCCTGCGACATGCCGAGCAGATTCTTGCTGCCCAGAGCCTGCTGGTTCGCCGGTTCCAGAGGACTCCTGTTACCGGGGCAGTGCGCCTGGGTGTGCCAGAGACCTATGCCGGCGACCGGCTGACCGCAATGCTGTCGCGCTTCTCCCGCAGGTTCCCCGCGGTGCGGCTGGATGTAGTCGTGGAGTCCTATGGGGCACTGAACGAACAGATACAGGCGGGAACACTCGACCTGGCGGTGAACCTGTTCCTGCGGGAGGACGTTGAGTGGCCGGTTCTGAGGCGGACACGTTTCGTCTGGGCCATCGGCTCGGGATTTGAGTACGCACCGGAGAAGGCGCTGCCACTCGCACTCGCGCCCAGCCCGTGCATGCACCGCGACGTGTGCATCGGAGCACTTGTTGAAGCCGGCCTGGAATGGCGCGTCACCTTTACCTCGGCGAACCAGCAGGGCCTGCGATCGGCTGCGAAGTCCGGGCTCGCCATCACTGTCGCTCTTCAGGATGACATCCAGGATGGCCTGATGATTGCGGGCAGTGGATTGGGGCTTCCTGTGCTCCCCGCCGCGAGCTTCCGGCTGATGCGCAGTGCAGCCGTCCGGACGCCCGCGATCGAAGCGTTGGAGGAGCAGTTGCTCCGCGCTGGCGATGGCGCGTGTTCGGTCCGTGCACTCAGCGCGGTGGGCTGAAGCGCAGCGCACGCACATTCCAGACCAAGCAGTCCATAACCGTCCTTCCACGTCGAAGTAGCATCGACGCTTGGAGCATTGAGCACTTCCGCTGAATGCGTTCGGTCTACGGAATCTATTGGATGAACATGAAGCGGACGACGGCGGGCGGCCCCGCTCCCATGCGCGGTGATCGGCGGGATACCGAGATCCGGAACTACGTGATGAACCTCGGCCCCCAACATCCTGCGGCACATGGGGTACTCCGCCTTGTGCTTGAGATGGATGGCGAGACCGTTGTGCGCGCGGATCCGCATGTGGGCCTGCTGCACCGGGGTACCGAGAAGCTGGCGGAGTCCAAGCCCTTCAACCAGTCCATCGGCTACATGGATCGGCTGGACTACGTATCCATGATGTGCAATGAACATGCCTACGTACGTGCGATTGAAACCCTTCTGGGAATCGAGGCGCCCATCAGGGCACAGTACATCCGCACGATGTTCGATGAGATCACCCGTATCCTCAATCACCTCATGAACATCGGAACGGGCGCGCTGGACCTGGGCGCCATGGCCGTGATGCTCTATGCATTCCGGGAACGCGAAGAGCTGATGGACTGCTACGAGGCGGTATCCGGCGCTCGAATGCATGCCACGTATTACCGGCCCGGCGGTGTGTACCGTGATCTGCCTGACCAGATGCCGAAGTACAAGGAGTCACGCTGGAAGAAGGGGAAGGAGCTGCGGCGGCTGAACGCCGCGAGAGAAGGGTCGCTGCTCGATTTCATCGAGAATTTCACCCGCGAGTTCCCGAACCGCATTGATGAGTACGAAACCCTGCTCACCGACAACAGAATCTGGAAGCAGCGCACGGTGGGCATTGGCGTTGTGACCCCGCAGCAGGCCATGGACTGGGGCATGACCGGGGTGATGCTGAGAGGCTCGGGCGTGGCGTGGGACCTGAGGAAGAAGCGCCCCTACGCGAAGTACGATGCCGTTGACTTCGACATTCCGGTCGGCAGCGCCGGTGACTGCTATGACCGCTACCTGTGCCGTGTCGCGGAGATGCGGCAGTCCAACCGCATCATCCGGCAATGTGTCGACTGGCTTCGCGCCAACCCCGGCCCGGTGATGGTCCAGAACTTCAAGGTGGCGCCGCCGTCCCGGCAGGAGATGAAGTCCGACATGGAAGCGCTGATCCATCACTTCAAGCTCTTCAGCGAAGGCTACCAGGTGCCGGCAGGTGAGACCTACGCAGCGGTCGAGGCACCCAAGGGCGAGTTCGGCTGCTACCTGATCTCCGATGGCGCCAACAAGCCGTTCCGGGTGCACCTGCGTGCTCCCGGCTTCGCTCATCTCTCTTCTCTGGATGAAATCGTCAGGGGCCACATGCTGGCGGATGTCGTCGCCATGATTGGCACCTACGACATTGTGTTCGGCGAAGTGGATCGCTGAGGAACCGGCTCAGCCCACACATGGGCTGAGCCACGTTCCGGCGGCCGCGAAGGGAACAGCCATGTGCAGCCTGAGCAGGTCTTCCACGGTGCGTGCCCCGCCCATCTCCAGGTCGAGGATGCCGGGCTCCAGGATTGATCCCAGCAGAACACCGACCGCGATCGCATGAAGGCTGCGCGCCGCAGTGGCTGTATCAACGCCCTCACGGAGCTGGCCCAGTGCTCCTGCACGCTGGTATACAAGCTCCAGCATGCGGACCTCCGGCATCGCGCACGCCGCGAGCACGTCGCCTATGCCGCCCAGCTCATGTGATGCACCAGAGCGCAGCAGAAGCTCAACCCTTCGGCGAACGCGTGGGGTGCGGCGCGTGTGATCAAAGACCCTGACCAGGTCCGCAAACAGAAGCTTGAACGGGTCACTGCACTGCCGGATGGCGGCTTCCCGCAGTCCTTCGGGTGCATCTGGCCGCCCTCGCGCGGAAAGTTCACCCAGCAGGTTCTGACGGGACCCGAAGTGCCAGTAGATCGCGCCGCGCGAATAGCCGCACTCGGTGGCGATCAGCTCCAGCGTGGCGCCGGCGGGCCCATGGCGCAGCAGGCACACCAGTGCGGCATCGAGGATCCTCTCACGCGTGGCGTGTGCGTCCTCCCTGGTTCTTCTAGCCATGGCAAGGTTGCATCCCTGCTGTTCGATGAGCGCGCGACCGCGCGTCCTGAGCGTCCTTAGACAAGGCGATGGGACGGACCGTGGCCACAGCGCTGCACCGGGATCTGCGGCGTTTGAATGTCGATCTTCGGTTCATTGGCTGGGGCAGGGCAGGACAGTGAGCCAAGCCACAGACCATCGGCGGCGAGACGCGCAGACTTCAGCGCGGGATCGTCGGCCTCGGACGGCTCGGTGGCCAGCTTCTTCTTCATCCACTCGATCCACTGCGACGCGGATACCTGGGTCAGGTCCAGGCGGATGATCAGGGCCGAGAGCATTGCAACGTCGTGCCGCCTGCAGCCCTCGACCACCGATTCCACGTAGGCGTGGGTGAATGCGCCGGAGCGGAGCCCGTTGGCACGCATTCTCCGTTCCACATCCTGATTGAAGTTCTGCAGCCAGCACGAGAAAGTGGCGTCGATGAGATCCTGCTTGCAGTAGAAGTGATGGAACATCGCGCCACGGCTGACGCCCGAGCATTCGAGAATCTCACTGACGGTCACCGAAGACCGGCCATTGCGGACGATAAGCGCTGCCGTTTCGCGGATGAGTATGCCGGGCACACGCACGGACGAACTGTGGGTAGCGTTCAAGAGAGTTTTCCTCATGTAGCGGGCGACGAACGATCCGCCAGGCCGGTACGGCCTGGCGGGTTGCCGTTCGAGCCAGTCAGTGATGCGCCGCGGATGCTTCGCTTTCGGCGCTCTTCCGGGAAGCGATGGGCCTGCCGATTTCAATCTCCGGGTCCCCGTTCTCGGGCTGCCATGCCCCCAGTGCCAGCTGCACCTGCACGTGGGCCATCAGCAGCCCGGCCTGTGCCGCCGCAAGCTCTCTGCGCGCCTTCTCGTGCAGCGCCTGCTGCTGCAGGCCGGCATCCTTCGGTTCGATTCCGGCGTCCACGCGGGAAGAGGCATAGGCCGAAGATCTGCTGCTGAGTGCCTCGGCATTTACCGCCTGCTGCATCCTGACCTGGGAACTCGTCCACGCATGCAGAGAGTCCTCACTCTCCTTCAGCGCCGTCAGCACGGTCTGCTCGAAGGCATGCCAGTTCTGATCACTGCCGGCGCGAGCGGCTTCCTCCCTGGCCTTCTTCCGGCCAAAGCTCAACCACTCCCACTGAAGCTCCGGGCCGGCCGAGAAGCGCTTTGCACTGGAATCGCCCAGCGAACCGAACGGTGCAAGGATGCCGCCGAAGACATTCAGCGTGAGGCGCGGAAGGTGCGCACGCTCGGCGAGTACGACGTTGCCAAGGCTTGCTCGCAGTAGTGCATCGGCCTTGGCGACGTCCGGCCGCCGCGCCAGGAGGTCGGTCGGCTGCGCAAGCGATGCAAGGCCCGGCGGGGCCGGCAGTGGAGCCGGGGCCAGCAACGCCTCCCAGGTGTCGTCCCGCGCGGTCGGCGAGCGGCCCGCAAGAACCGCCAATGCGGCCCTGTCCGCCTGCAGCCGGGTAACGGTTGCCGCCTCCTGCGCCACCAGCTCGGCATGTTCGGATTCGACCGCAAGCGCCTCCCTGCGATCGACCAGCCCGGCCGCATACCGGGCCTTCACACGCACAACGCGGGCCTTGCTCAGCTCAACCTCCCGCTCAAGAGAGGACAGGTTGATCTGGTCCATCCTGAGCAGGAAGTAGTTCTTCGCAACCTCGGCCTGGAGCACTGCGGCAGCTGACCTCGCGTCAGCCGCCGCCGCATCGGCCTTGCGATCGGCCATGGCTGCGGCGGTGCCAATGCGCCCAAACAGATCCAGTTCCCAGGAGAACATCTGTCCGGCGGACAGCAGTCTCTGGGAAGGGGGGCGGGGAAGATCCTGGCGATAGGGATCCGCTTCGATCTGGGCGGACTGCATGGCTTCGGCCTTGACCTGCAGCGCACCGCTCGGCAGATAGTCCTTGCGCGCCGCGCCTGCCAGCGCCCGCGCTTCCACCACGGCGGCAAGGGCAGACTTCAGGTCATGATTCCCACGCATGGCCAGGCTGACCAGTGCATCCAGGTTGGGGTCGGAGAAGTCCTTCCACCATTGCCTGTTGGGCGTTCCGGGCAGGACATCCGCGTCCAGCGCCGCCGGCGTGGGGGCCTGGCCAACATGATGCCGGGCTGCAGCGTCAGGGATCTCGGTCCTGGGGGCCACAGAGGCGCAGCCAGAAGACAGCGCCACAAGCACAGCAATCGACAGGCAGGCAACCCGATTTCCAATAGCCATGATCATGCCTCCTCGGCCGGGTGAATGCGATAGAGCGCGGCATACAGCGCTGGAATGAGCCCCAGCGTGATCAGCGTTCCAAGGGCAAGGCCGCCGATCATCACGATCGACATGCTGGTCCACATGGAACCGCCAAACAGCAGCAGCGGGACAAGGCCGAGAATGCAGACCATCTTGGTCATGACGATGGGGCGCAGGCGCTTTGCTGCAGCCTCTTCAATGGCCTGGAGAGGAGGCAAGCCATCGCGCTGGCCTTCGTCGATCGCATCGATGAGCAGAATCGCGTTGTTGACGATGATGCCGGCAAGTGCGAGCAGCCCCAGTGTTCCGATGAAGGTCAGGCTGGTGCCACTCAGCTTGAGTGCCAAGGTCGCGCCGATGACCACGAACGGAATGCTCGCCAGGACGATCAGGCTCTTGCGGATGCTCTCGAACTGCCAGACGAACAACAGGAACATGGCAGCAAGGCAGAGCGGGAGCAGCTTCTCGATGCCTTCGTTGGCACTCTTGCTTTCCTCGATCTCGCCACCGAGTTCAACACGCACACCCTGCTTGCGGAATTCGGAAAGAAGTGGCTCGACCTTGTCCGCGATCCCCTGGGCCGTCAGCTCGGAGCTCTTTGCAAGCACGGTGACCGCGCGCGTCTGGTTCACTCGCTGGATTGAAGACAGCTGCGGCGCCAACCGAAGCTTGGCCACCTGGCCCAGGGGCACGCTTCCGCTGCCATCCGCCTTCAGGATCGGGAGTGCCTCAAGCTGGCCGATATCCGTGCGCAGTGCCGCCTCTCCGCGGAGGATGACCGGGAGAACGGTGTCGCCCTCACGATAACGGGAGATCGTTGCGCCGGTCAGCAGCATGTCCATGCTCTTTGCGATGTCCGCGCTGCTGATGCCTGCGGCCTGGGCCTTGGGCTGATCGACGTCCACATCAAGCTGGACAACCTGGCGTTCGGCATCGCTGGATACATCCACCATCCCCGGCGTGTCCTGCAGCGTGCGCAGCAGCTTCTCGGCGGCAATCCGATGTGCGCCGTCGCTGCTGGAGATGCGGAACGTCGCAACGCCGGCATCCGAAGACCCCATCGAGAACCGCTTGGGCTCCACCCGCACATCCGGGAAGTGTGTTGCCATCACAGAACGCAGCCGCTCAATGGCCGCCTCATGCTTGACGCCCTTCGCAAGGGACAGCACGGCATACGCGCGGTGTCCTGCGGGAGTAGGAGGGTTCAGTGCCAGAATGAAGCGTGGGCCACCATCACCCATGTACAGGGCATGGCTGGAGATCTCCGGAACGAGCTTCTCGTCGGCCAGTACCTTGCTGATCTGGTGAGCAACCGCCATCGTATTGGCCGGGCTGGAATCCGGGGACAGCTCGATGGCCATCTGCAGCTGATGGCGCTCGGACGGCGGCATCAGCTCGTTGGGGACGGTGGTGAACAACCAGCCGGAGGTTGCCAGCAGTGCAACCATTACGCCGATGTAGATGGCCTTGTGCCCCAGGATCCAGCGGACCTTGCCGCGGTACCAGCCCGTCAGCCGCTCGACCGCGCGTGCGGTGCGGCTGAGTTCGGCATGGTGATGGGCAAAGTACTTGCACAGCAGCGGAATCAGGGTAACGCCGATGACCAGCGACAACAGCAGCGCGATGGCCATCACGATGCCGAGGCTGCGCAGATACTCGCCGGTTTCCGTGCTGGAGATGGCCAGCGGCATGAACGCGAGGATGATCGCCAGCGAAGAAACCAGAAGCGGCACGAACATCGTGCTGCCTGCATGAGCGGCAGCCTGGTCCGGCGACTCACCCAACGAGAGCCGCCGCTCCATGTCCTCGGCAACCACGATCGCGTTGTCAACGAACAGGCCCAGGGCAATGATGATTGCACCCACCGAGATCATGTGCAGATCGATGTTCAGGATCTTCATGATTGCCATCGTCCCCAGCACCGTGGTCGGCACGATGGCGCTGACGATCAGGCCGGTCCTCATTCCAAGGAACAGCACGACGACCGCCATGACGATGGCCAGGGTCTCCAGGAAAACCTTGGCAACACGCAGCAGCTGGGTGGAAACAACCTCGGCCTGATCCGTGATCTGGACAAGCCGCATGCCGGCCGGCAGCGTTTCCGAAAGCCGTTCAACGTCGCCTCGCAGCAGATCGGCGAAGCTCACTACGTTGAGTCCTGGTGCCATGGAGACCGCTATCACCACAGCCGGCGTGCCATTGACGAATGCACCCGTCATCGGCGGGTCCTGGGTCACCCGTTCCACTCGCGCAAGGGCGCCCAGAGGCACCGAGCCACCCTTCGGCAGCGGAATCGGCGTACTCTTCAGCTGGGAGGGATTGTCGGCGTCACCGCTCACATTGAGCGTAATCTCCGAACCACCGATCTCGACGTAACCCGCCGGCGCAATGACATTGCGCTTGGAAACCGCATCGGCAATCACATTGGGGTTGAGCCCACGCGCAGCCAGGGAAGGCACGTCCAGGATGATCTGGACCTGCTCGTCCCTCACGCCGTGCAGCGAGACACGCTCCACCCCGGGCAGCCGGAACAGTTCATCGCGCAGGCGGCGGGCTTCTGCCCGAAGCTCGCCTGCGTTATAGCCATCGCCGGTCAGGCCCATGGTCATCACCGCGACGCGCCCGAATTCGTCGTCCACGACCGGGCCAATCGTTCCCTCGGGAAGCTGGCTCTGGATGTCCCCCATGCGTGAGCGCAAGCGCTGCCACACGATGGGAATCTTTTCCGATTCCACGGTGGGGTAAAGATCAACGTAGGTGAACGCAAAACCTGGACGAACAGTCGTCCGGATGCGCTTGACCTCCGGCATGCCACGAATGCTCTCCTCGATCGGGCGAGCGACCAGCTGCTCGACCCGGTCCACGCCGGCGCCCGGCATGAAGCTGAGTACCGTCGCCGTGCGAATGGTGATGGGGGGCTCTTCAGTGGACGGGAAGTCCAGCGCCAGAATGAGGCCGGTGAGGACGATCGCTACGATCGCCAGCAGGGTCAGGCGGGGACGCGCCAATGAGAATGAAGAGAGGCTCATTGTTCTGATCCCATCTTCATGTCGACCGGTTTGATCTGCGTGCCCGGGCGGATGGCCTTGGCACCCGCAACCACGACGCGCTGACCGGCGGAAATCTGCCCGCTCACCTCGATCCAGTCACCGTGATACTGACCCAGATCTACTTCCGCCAGCTCGGTCGTCTTGCCATCCTTTGCCAGCCGAAGCACCTGGCCCTTGCCGCCAACGGCAGACGGCAGAACAGCCCGAAATGGCACTTGAAGCCTGGCTGGGCCTGTATCCGTTCCAGTGATCCGGACCGACCAGGTCGAACCCACGGTCGCCGCCTCGGGCACTGCGATGTATGCGGTACGCACGCCGCCTGCATCAACGCGGCCGTCGACACGGAGCACCTTGCTCGCCACGGTGTCCGAGCCGCTGATCAGGTTGACCACCTGCCCAACAGCCAGGGGAGCAGTGCCCGGAATCGCGACAGACAGCTCGCGGCCCGCACCATCGACCTGGATGGCAACAGCGCCGGGGCCCACGGACTGTCCAACTTCAACGTTTCGGGCAGCCACGACTCCGTCAAACGTTGCCTTCAGCGTGGCTTCCCCTTGTGACCAGCCGGCGAGCTCGTGCTGCGCGCGGGCATTGCGGACGGCCGCATTCGCTGCCGCCAGTTCGGCCTTCGCGGCAGTCATCTCCGCCGGGCTGAGCGCATCAGCCTTCTGCGCAACATCCAGTCGATCGACGCGTCGCTGGACCTCGTCCAGTGCGGCCTGCGCGCGTGCGACGTCGCCGGCAGCGGACGCCTCCTGCGCTGCAAAGGGGACCGGATCCAGTCGAGCAAGCACCTGTCCCTTGCGTACAACGTCACCCGGTTCAACAAGTACCGCGGAGACCTTTCCGGAGACCGGGAAGGACAGCTGTCCTCGCTGCGTGGCACGCACGGTGCCGATGTAAGCGCGCTGATCGCCAGCAGCCTGTCGAACGGAGGCGACATACGCGGTGCGGGCTTCTGCCGTCCCGCTCTCTGGTGTATCGGAACATCCCGTCATCGCGGACAGGGCAATGGCCAGCGCGCTGAGACGAGGCACCAATGACCAGGTCATATGGGTTTTCACGTTCGATTCCTTGTATGGGTGGTCAGTTCCACAGACCAGCGCGGTGTGGTCAGGTCTGCAGGCGGCGTAAATTTAGGGGGACACCTGGACCACGAACAGGACACTTCCGGACATGCCGGGGCTCGTACAGGTCATCTGGGACAGGCGGCGCACTCAAAGCGGCCATCCGGACAACGCAGTCCCACCTGAAGCCAGTCAGTCACATCGACGCTGGATCATCATCCGGACCCATCAGGAGCATTACCGGACACGCGGGGGGCCGTTTAGGCCACGCGCGGTCTCCTGCATTGAAATCAGTCCCCCACGGGATGACTATGGGGACTGCGAAACGCCCCTTCGAAACGTGATGGCTGCCATCTCCAAGAATCTGCCGACCTCCATGGACTGGCGTGAGCCCGGTGAGGAACTCGCGTTGGACGCGACGTCTCTGAACCCCTCCGACGATCCAGGCTCAACGCACGAATCGCAGATCGCAGAAATCGTGCCGACCGGAGCCAGGGCCATCCTTGGGCTTGTTGAAGAACGGGGTTTCTCGCCGGAAGAGCTGTGCCGCGGGCTTGGTTTCACGTACCGCGATCTCTCGATGAGAGATGTAAGGCTGTCCTACAGGCAGATGCGCAAGCTGTTCATGCGCGCAGAACGATTGCTGGACGAACCTGCATTGGGCCTCGCCCTGGGAGCCCGGCAGACACCCATCTCCTGGGGTGTTCCCGGCCTGGCGATGCTCACCTGCGAGACCTATGGAGAAGCCCTGAACTATGGGCTCAGCCACCAGCAGGCAATCGGCGCCATGCTGATTCACACGATCGAGGAAGCGGGTCGTGAAATCCGGATGGAGGTCCGATTCCGGCGCTTTGATATCCAGCTGGAATCCGTTCTTGTGGAGGATGCATTCGCTGGGTTCGTCGCCGTCAGCAGGTACCTAATTGGCCCCTCCTTTGCACCGCTACGGGTCGACTTTTCCCTACCCAAGCCCTCCGATCCGGACGTCTACCGGCGGTTCTTCCAGTGCCCGGTGCGCTTTGATGCAGGGATCAACCGCCTGACCTTCGACTCACACTGGTTGAGTGTGCGGCTGCCAGGCTTCGACCGGATCAACTCGAAGATCGTACGCGACCAGCTCGACACGCTGCTGCCAATGCGGGGCGTGCGCAATGAGATTGTCGAATCGCTGTCGAGCCACCTGCGGTGCGACATCGAGACGACCACCCGGCAGAGCGAACTCGCAAGCCTGATCAATGTAAGCGAGAGAACGCTCAGGCGCCGGCTCAATCGCCAGGATTCGAGTTATCGGGAACTCCGCGATGAGGCCCGGTATGAGCGGGCCCGCGATCTCCTGCTGAACTCAGAGTTGAGCATCGCCGAAGTTGCAGACGCGGTTGGATACTCCGACGCCCGTGCATTCCGCCGCGCATTCAAGCGTTGGGCGGGTTGCCTGCCAACCGAGTTCCGGGAATCCAGGTAGACAGCATCCACCCTGGTTCCAGCACGGCGGGTAGCCATCGGTAGAGACCGGGCCACCCAATGACGTCGGGGCTGCCGCCGGGCCGTGCTGCCGGTGGTGGTTGCGCGTCTGTAGTCCATTGCACCAGTGCGTGTGCAGTCCTCTCCAGCCACCCCTCCTTCACCTGGGTAGAACCATGAAGCGCATACGGCTGTTTGAATCGAAACTCGCGGCGAGATTCCTTGAGGTCGATCGATTGGCGCGGGAAGGCGCCACGTTGAAGAACGTGGCTGAGAACATGCGCACGATCACCATTGCGGTGACGATGCTGATCGTGGTGGGGCTGCTGATGGACGTTCCGGCGTCCGTCATTCGTGTGGCGGCCATCGCATGGGGGTGCTGGGCACTGGTCTATGCGCTGCTTGCCGCAGCACAAGCAGGACTTCTCTTTGTCCTGCTGCTTGGCGAGGTGGCCCTGTTGAAGCACATCCTCATCCGGATTGGATTTCTCAGAGGCGCCATTGCCACAGGATTCGCGGTGCTTGTCGTGATCATCATGGCAGTGTCGTGCGTGCTGTTCGATCCGAAGCACATGTTGCATTGGTGATTGCCGACATCCTGCCGACACCCTGCAATCGTCGGGCCCGGCATTCCGGACCGGCCAAGGCGAGCCCCGCACATGGGGGATGTTCGACCTCGATTGATTCCGTTCCACTCAACCTGCGAAAGTCATGCACTCTGCAATTCCCTGCTGCCGTAGTCATTCATCAGGCGGCGATCGAACTGCCACTCTGGCCAGAACATCCGGTTCCGGACGCGCCGCGAAAGGCAGCTTGTGGCGGTGGGTTCCGCGGCTCCTCGCAGGAGTGGGAATGCTGTTGCTGGCCGCATGCAGTCCGGTGCATGTGGTCAGGTCAAACCAGGCCAGGACCTATGCAGGTCTCAGCATCCACGGGGAGCGTCGGATGGAGATCGTGCCAGCGGGCTGCACGCACGGGCACTTCCAGACGGTGACTCTCGCCCCCGTCCTGCTGATGCCAGAGGTGGCTGCAACGCTGAGCCCGGGCGTCGGTGATCGCCTCAAGGCTGCCGTAAGCAGTCAGCTGCAGCGGCAGATCGACAGGCGCCTGGGCTGGAGCGGGGCAGGGCGGCCGGGAACGGGGCTGTTGCTGCTTGCAAGGATCACCTCGGTGAAGGAGGTGTCTGTCGGCCTGAACATTGCCACATCGGTCCTGATGGGACCGGTGAGCAAGGGGCAGCTCTCCCTCGAGATCGAGGCGATCGACGCAGGCACTGGCAGGCAGGTAGCACTGCTGCTGCTCGCCGACGAAGCCGATATGAGGGACATCCGGAAAAGCTACACCCCGGACGGTCATGCCAAGGCGCTTGCAGGCCGGTTCGCGATTGAGGCGGTGGAGTTCATCGCGCCAATGGTGCGATCACGGCAACTTCCCGGAGAGCGCAACTGCCGTGCGCTTCACCCCGGTTCCCAGGCCTCATCCGAACCGCGGCTGCAGGAAAGGGAGGGGGGAGGGAGTTCCAATTGCAAATGACTCTCACTACACTTGCGGCATCCACCCCCTTCCGTCGCCTATGGCGGCCAGAACTCCGGCTCCCAACGTGAATTCCCCGCGCCACCTGTGCAGACCGCAGGCATTTGCCCTGAGGGTGATGTGTCCACGCTAGGCCGGGGCACGGGCAGCAACGCGGAACAGGCCTCCTCCACAGAGCCGGGCATTCCTGAAGACGCCTTGCCAACGGGCGGGAACCTCCTTGCGAAAGCCTATGCCCGCTGGCGCGGCCCCATCCTCCGTGGTCTTGCACGCGTCAGAGGTGCGGACGGTGAGGACGCCCTGCACGACGGTGCGGTGAAGTGGATTGCGGCATGCCCTGCACTGGAATCCTGCGATCAACAGGGCGCCTACCTTCGCCGGACGGTGATGAACACCGTGGCCGACGAATACCGCGAGCATCATGCTGGGCGACGCCTTCAGACCTTGCCGCTGGCAGACGCGGAGGAGGCTGGCCACGCCATGGCCAGCGATGAATCACAGTGCCCGTTGCAGCTCAGCGCCCAGCGGCAGCGCCTGGAACGCCTTCGAGAGGCACTGGCCGAGCTGCCGGAACGTCAACGCGAGGCCTTCGTGCTCTGCCGCTTCGATGGGCTGACCCAGGAGGACGTGGCCGCTCGCATGCAGATCTCCCGCCGCATGGTGGTCAAGCACCTGTCGCGAGCGGTTGCCTACTGCGAAGTGCGGGTACGCTATGCGTCCCTGGCACAGATGCAGGAACTGCATCGTCCGACCAAGGCGGGCGAGGCGTTGGCGCCTGCCATCGATGCTGATTTTCCCTGCCGATGACCGATCTCCCTTCTGCCGCAGGTTCCGACCCGTTTGCCCTGCATGAGGCGGCGGCCGCGTGGCTGGTACGGCGGCAGGATGCGGACTGGCAACCGAAGGACGAGGCGGCCCTGCAGCACTGGCTGGCCGGGAGCGAAGCACATCGACAGGCGTTCGCCGATGTGACCAGAACCTGGCACGACCTGGGCCAGCTGCCACGCCCCGTACTGGCCTCGGACGCGCATGCGGTGATCACCCCAGCAGTACCTGCACCTGCCGCTCTACGGCGGGGCAGGGCGGCGCGGCGTGCACGGTCGTGGCGCCTGCCACGCGTTGCGGCGGCTGCGGCCGTGGCGATGCTGGCCTTGGGGTACGTCGGCTACGGTTGGTACGCCGCGCCCAGCTACGTACAGGACGTGGCCACCGGCGCGGGCGAGATACGTGATCTGCAATTGCCGGACGGCTCACGGATTTCGCTCAATGCACGCAGCACGCTGGCCGTGCATTTCTATCGATCCCGCCGTGAAGTGGTGCTCAGCCAGGGCGAGGCGTTCTTCGAGGTCGCCCCGGCGGCCGACCGGCCCTTCACCGTTGATGCCCAGCGCAGCCGGGTGACGGTGGTCGGCACGGCCTTCAATGTGCGCAATGGGCCGGGCGAAGTCGTGGTCAAGGTGCTGCATGGGCACGTGCGGGTACAGCCGGATCGCGCCGAAGGTGCCTCGCCGGTCAGCCTGCGCGCCGAACAGGGCCTGGCCGTTACCACGCTCACCGCTGCTTATCGCCCCATCGCCGCAAGCGCAGACAGCATTGGCGGTTGGCGCAATGGACGCCTGGTGTTCCGGCGCACCCCGCTGGACGAAGTGGCGCAGGAGGTCGGGCAGTATCTGGGCCATCCCGTCACGTTGGGCCACCCAGGGCTGAAGTTCCTGCCGGTCTCCGGCTACGCAGCCACCGATGCCCCGGCCACCTTCCTGGAAGCACTGCCGGATCTGTTGCCGGTGCAGGTGACCCGCAATGCCCAAGGCGGCTACCGCATCGACGAACGGCCTGTGACCCGCTGACGCCGGAACGAAAATTTCTTCCGGCGCGGGTTCCCACCCCACCGCCATTTTCCGTTTACCCCAGTGAGGCCAGTAGCGGCCAAGCATGATGGAGCGGTAATGGGGTACATGAAGATCAAGCGCGCACTTGTTGCTGGCGCGTTCTCTACGGGGGTACACGCCAAGCGGCTGCCGTTGCTGGCACTGTGCATTTCCGGCGCGCTGGCAGCGCCGGCCATTGCACAGTCGCAGCCGGCTGCACGCGTGCAGTTCAATATTCCGGCGCAACCGCTGGATGCCGCACTGCGCCGCTTTTCCGAGCAGTCCCGGCAGCAGGTGCTGTTCAGCGAATCGGCGGTGGCGGGCCGTCGCGCTCCGGCCTTGACCGGCAGTTACACGCCGCAGGAAGCACTGGCGCGCCTGCTGGAGGGCAGTGGCGTGCGTGTCAATGCCACCCGTCCGGGCGTGTTCACCCTGGCGCAGGAAGCAGCAGCGCCTGCGCGCAGCAAGGACGCCCAGACCACCCTGCAGACGGTGAACGTGACCGCCGATGCCCCAAGCGATGGCGCTTACACGGCACGTGAGCTGAGCCTGGGCAAGCTTGGGCAGAGCATCCGCCAGACCCCGCAGTCGGTCAGCGTGATCACCCGCCAGCAGCTGGACGACCGCAACCTCACCACGCTGGACGAGGCCCTGGCGCAGACCACGGGTGTGACCAAGACCGCCCGCAACTTCGGCAACCACAAGTTCTCGATCCGCAGCTTCACCGTGGACGACAGCAACTATCTGGTCGATGGCGTGGCCGGCATTGTCTATGCCCCGGTGGGCTGGCTGCCGATCGACACCGCCGTGCTGGAACGGGTTGAAGTGCTGCGCGGTGCCGGTGGCATGATGCTCGGCGCGGCCGACCCCAGCGGGGCGATCAACATGGTGCGCAAGCGCCCGCGCGACCAGGCCCATCTGGATCTGGCGGCCACGCTGGGCTCGTGGGACAACTATCGCCTCGAGGTCGACGGTGGCGGCCCGCTCAATGCCGCTGGCACGGTACGTGGCCGACTCGTCGCCGCCTACCAGGACCGCGACTACTTCCAGCGCGGCACCTCATCGAAGACTCCAGTCGCCTACGGCGTGATCGATGCCGACCTGGGCCAGGACACCACGCTCACCTTTGGCCTGCGTCATCAGGCCAGTGACACCGACGGCTACTGGCTGTTCGGCCTGCCGCGCTACACCGATGGCGGGGCGCTGGACATCAAGCGTTCCACCTCGCTCATCCAGGACTGGAACCGCCAGGAAGGCTCCGTTGACGAAGCCTTTGCAGAGGCGGAGCACCGCTTCAACGAACGCTGGAAGGCACGCCTGTCGGTGAACCGCACCGAGTCGGACCTGGACCAGCGTGTCGCGGTTCCGCTGGGCGGGGTGGACCGCGCCACCGGCATCGGTTCGCGCTTCTATGACATCTATTTCAACCGCTCGCGCGTGCGCAGTGATGGCATCGACCTGCACACCACCGGCAGTTTCGACGCCTTCGGCCGCAGCCATCAGCTGCTGCTGGGCGCGATGTGGTCGCGCCAGCGTACCCGCCAGAGCTCGGCGGACCTGGCCATCGACGTGCCGATTGATGTCTACGCACCCGACCACAGCGCCATCGCGCAGCCGCTGCAGCCCGCGTGGGACTGGTCAGAAAACGCCCGCGCCCAGCAGAGCGGCGTGTACAGCAACCTGCGCCTGCAGCTGGCAGAACCGCTGCACCTCACGCTGGGTGGCCGGCTGAGCTGGGTGAAGTACCAGTCCAGCGATGGCTTCACCGGCGCCAAGAGCCGCGACTACGAACAGAAGCACGAATTCACCCCGTACGCCGGCCTTGTCTACGACCTGGGTCCGCAATGGTCGGTCTATGCCAGCTACGCCGATACCTTCCAGCCGCAGAGCTCGTACGTCACCGCGTCCGGCTCGGTGCTAGATCCGGCCATCGGCGCCAACTACGAGCTGGGCGTGAAGGGTGAGTTGAACGATGGCCGCCTGAATGTCTCCGCCGCAGTGTTCTCCATCCGCAAGACCGGCAACGCCGTGGTGGACGAATCCGACCCGGGCAGCTGCCGTGGCTCGCTGGCGTCGTCCGATTGCTACCGCAATGGCGGCAAGCTGCGCAGCAAGGGCTTTGAGCTGGAGGCCAGCGGCGAACTGGCGCCGGGCTGGCAGATGATGGCGGGCTATACCCACGTCACCAGCCGCGACGATGAGGGCGCGACCATCAGCGCCGAGACGCCCCGCCACCTGCTGCGCCTGTCGACGTCCTACCAGCTGCCGGGCAAGTGGAACGCGTTCTCCGTGGGCGGTGGTGTATCGGCACAGAGCAGCTACTCCTATCCGGCCTACGACGACCCGGACTGGCGCATGGGCGCAGCGGGACGTGCCGTGTGGGACCTGCGTGCCGGCTACCGGATCAATCCGCGCTGGAGCGTAGGCGTCAACGTGGCCAACCTGTTCGACACCCGCTACTACGCGATGATCAGCCAGATCCGCCGCGGCAACTTCTTTGGCGAACCCCGCAATGTGATGCTGACGCTGCGCGGCTCGCTGTGACCTTCCGCAACCGGCGGGGCAACGGCCTGCCCGCCACGGGGCAGGCATGAAAGCGGGCTTTCGGCAGAGCATGTCGTGGCTGCACACCTGGTGCGGCCTGACCTGTGGCTGGCTGCTGTGCGCGATCTTCCTGACCGGCACGCTCAGCGTGTTCCGTGAGCCGATCACGCGATGGATGGAGGCCGGCCCCGTGCCGGCCTCCTCGCCGGCGGTGGACACCGCAACGCAGGCGGTACGTGCGCAGCACTGGCTGGCCGCCAACGCCGCCGACGCCCGGGCGTGGCAGATCCGTTGGCCTGCCCAGCCGGGCTGGCCACTGGAGCTGTCGTGGGAGGATGGCGACGGCACCGCGCACGAACGCTGGGTGGATGCCGGCACCGGCATGCCACAGCCTCCACCTCGTCTTCGGGAAACCGAAGGCGGGCGCCACTTCATGTCCTTCCACTACACCCTGCACGGCGGCATGGCCGGCTACTGGCTGGTGGGCTGGATCACGGCCTGCATGCTGCTGGCGCTGGTGTCCGGCGTGGTGGTGCATAAACGCATCTTCAAGGACTTCTTCACCTTCCGTCCCGGCAAGGGACAACGCAGCTGGCTGGATGCGCACAACCTGAGCGCCGTGCTGACCCTGCCGTTCCTGTTCATGATCGGCTACACCGGGCTGACGTTCTTCTACAGCAGCTATCTGCCGTGGCCAGTGCACGTTGCCTATGGCGATGCGGAAGACGCCTATGCGCGCTACGAAGCCGAGCTGTCGCCTGCGCAGCCGGCTCCGCCAGGCATCCTGGTATCCTCCGCGCAACTGCCAGACCTGCAGCAACTGCTGGAACGCGCGCAGGCCATCAGCGGGCAGCCGCCAGCATTGATCATGGTCCAGGCGCCCGGCACCGTGCACAGCGTGGTGGAGGTGATCGGTCGCAAGACCGAGGGGCGCGCAGACAGGCATCTGCTGACCGAGGCCAGCCGCGCGGTGTTCGATGCTGCCAGCGGCACGCTGCTGCAACAGCATGGCGCACACCCGCATGCCATTGGCGCTGTGCAGGTGCATGAGACGATCGAAGCACTGCACAAGGCCGATTTCGGCGGCTGGCCAATGAAGTGGCTGTACTTCATCAGCGGCCTGCTGGGCACGGCGATGATCGCCATCGGCACGCTGCTGTTCTCCATCAAGCGGCGCAAGCGCAGTGAGCATGAGTTCGGCGCGGCCACGGCAGGCATCTATCGCTGCGTGGAAGCCTTCAACGTGACATCGCTGGCCGGGGTGGCGCTGGCAAGCATCGTCTACCTGTATGGCAATCGGTTGCTGCCATTGGAAATGAGCGGTCGCAGCGCATGGGAAATACGCATTTTTCTTACGGCCTGCGCCGCCTCGGTGCTGCACGCGCTTTGGCGCCCACCTCGCCTGGCCTGGATCGAGCAGCTGTGGCTGGCCGCAGCACTGTGCCTGGCGCTGCCGCTGGTGAATCTGGCAACCACCGGGCAGGGGCTGCTGATGTACCTGCAGCGGGGCGCATGGCAGCAGGCTGGGGTGGAGCTGGTCGCACTGGCCTTCGGGCTGCTGCTGGCAAGGATGGCCCTGATGCTGCAGCGCCGTTGGCCACGGGCGCCGGAGGCGGCGCGCCCTGCCAAGCCTCCGGCCGGGCGGGAAGCGGCCTATCGCTGGCAGGTGGCGAGCCGCGTGCTGGCGGCCTCGCTGGGCGGCTACGTGTTCACCGCCGTTACCGCTTCGGCACTGGCGTTGTTGTTCCCCGCGCTGGTGGGTGTGAGGACGTCCGTTTCGGTCCTGGCCAGTTCACTGCTGGGGTTCGTGCTGTTCATTGCCATTGCTGTGGGCGTCTTCAGTGCCCGCAGTGTTGGGAAAGTATGGCTGAGTCTGGTGGCGGGGAGTGTCCTGATGGCGGTGTGGGTGGCAATGCTTCGGACAGGGTGAGGGCAGGGGCGTCGGCCTGTCACATGCTTCCGTCCAGGCGCTTCCGGAAGAAAGCCGCCAGTTCTGCAAAGGGAATCAGATCGGTGCGGTCATACAGATCCACGTGGCCCGCACCCTTCACCCACAGTAGTTCCTTCGGCTGCTCTACGCTCTGCGAGCGGTTGAGAGCGTTGCGATTCGCAGTACCCATGTCGTACATGCGGACGGTCGCAATGCGGTTCTGGTATTACCCGGCACTATCTCCGACGCCCTGCAGCCGAGCCTGGATGAACTCCAGCAATGCCCGAACCCGCGCGGTGACCGAATGGCGGTGACTGTACGCACCCAGCAGCTGCAGCGGCGCCGGGCTCAGATCCAGCTGTACTTTCTGCAGCCGGCCCGCGGCGAGGTCTTCCCGGCAGGGGTAAGCCGCAACGATAGCGAAGCCCAGGCCCTGGCGCGCGCCCGCCACCGCAAGCTCCCCGCTGTTCACCCGATAGCGGCTGCGCACCGGCACCTTCACGATGTTCCCCGCAGCGTCGACAAACTGCCAGGGTTGGCCCTTCAGTGCAGAAGCGGTGGTGATGCAGGGCAGGGATTTCAGTTCGCGCACCTGGCGCGGCATCCCAACCCTGGCCAGCAACGCCGGCGCGGCGACCACGATGCTCGGCAATGTCGCCAGTTCACGGGTGATGAACGCGCTGTCGTCCTGCGGCCCACGATGGAAGAAGAGCGCAAGATCCATGTCTTCCCGCAGGACTTCCGGGCCGGTCAGGCGCGTGTCGCACTCCAGCTCGATGCCGGGATGGCGACTACAGAACTCGGCAAGGATGGGGCCAAGCAGCCGGGGCGCCTCGTTCGGCATGCTCATCCGTAGCAGTCCCTTCAATTCGCGTTGTGCTTCGCCGAGCTCTTCCTGCGTGGCGAGCAGGGCGTCGAGGAGTGGTTTTGAGCGTGCGTACAGCAGCCTGCCGGCTTCGGTCATGCGCAGGTGACGGGTACTGCGTTCCAGCAGCCGAACCCCCAGTCGGCGTTCCAGCGAGGCGACGTGGCGGCTGACGTTGGAAGAGGGCAGGGCCAGCAGGCGGGCCGCACCGGAAAAGCTCTGCTCGTCCACGACGGCCACGAAGACACGGACGGTGTTCAGGTCGAAGCTGCTGCGCATGACTATCCCGCCAGGAGTACAAATATCTCTCACTTTTTCATGCTAGTTGGCAAGATTGGCAGAGTCCAGACTGCACGCCCGTCCCACGGATGCCCAGCTGCGGCGCATCCGGGCGAATCGAAAGGGCTGCATCAGAATGGACATCGGAATACTGGGTGGCGGCATCGCGGGTTTGAGCGCGGCCCTCGCTCTGCACAGGCAGGGGCACAACTGCCGCGTCTATGAGCGCCGGGCCAGACCGTCCGCCATGGGGGCTGGCGTGACACTCTGGCCCAACGCTGGTTTCGTGCTGCAGGAACTCGGGCTGCTGGAGGATGTTGGCGCAGTCGGCGGCCGGCCGGTATCAGTGCACCGCAAGGACGCTGCAGGTAATCCGCTGGGCGGCCTGGACATCACGCTGCTGGACCAGGTCATGGGATACCCGACCCATACGATCCTGCGCCGCGACCTGCAGGCGGTGCTGCTGGACCATGTGACACGAGCGGGAATCCAGGTGGCGTTCGCGCATCGCGCGGTAGCGATTGAGCTTGAGGCCAACGGCAAGGCCACGGCGCGGTTCGACAACGGGCAGTGCATCCATCCCGACCTGCTTCTGGGTGCGGATGGGCGCATGGACTCGGTGGCACGCAGGTTCGTCGCAGGGGACAGCACGCCGATCTTCCAGGGCTTCGTGAACTGGATCGGGGTCGCGCAGGGCAGGGAGCTGGTAAGCGAGGTGGGGATCCAGGATTACTGGGGTGCCGGCCATCGCTTCGGTTGCGTCGCGATTCGAACCGATCAGGTGTACTGGGCGGCTGCCCAGGCACGACCACTGCCCGCGGCGACGCCCACAGCAGACATGCGCGACGAGGTAGGGGATCTGTTTGCAGGATGGCCCGAACCTGTCGCTCGTCTCATCGCGGCCACACCGGCGCACTCCGTCCAGCGGATTGCCGTGCACGACCTGGAACCGCTGCAGGCGTGGAGCCGCGCAAACGTGCTGCTCATCGGCGACGCGGCGCATGCGCCGCTGCCGACCTCGGGACAGGGAGCCTGCCAGGCACTGGAAGACGCCTGGCATCTGGCCCGCTGCCTGGAAGGGGGCGATGGCAGCCTGGATGAGGTGCTGCTGCAGTTCGCCGCCCTCCGCGGACCCAAGACCACGAAGCTGGCAGAGCAGGGGCGGATGTTCGCGCGCGGGCTCTTCGCCAACGACCCGGAAACCTGCCGCATCCGCAATGAACGCGCCAAGACGTCCGATCCAGTGCGGGATGCGCTGGCCATGGCCGCAGGCTGGTCGCAGGGCCTGCCGATGGCCGACCACATTGAAAGGGCAGCGGCAAACAGCGTGGGTAGCATGTATCGGCTGTAAGGGTGCTCTGCAGCCAGCAGATCACGCATTGCATGATCGTCCGTCACCCACATTCACCCTGCAGCAGCGAAAATGCATCGCTGGGCGCGCACTGAGGCGTGCCACTCACTGCCTGCAGGATCGTAACGATGTCCAACACCCCCTTTGGTGAGTCGTCATGTGCTGCCGCCGCCAGCGGTTGCGTCGAGGTGCGTGGTGCGCGCGAGCACAACCTCAAGAATGTCGACGTCTCCATTCCGCGCAATGCACTGGTGGTGTTCTCCGGGGTATCAGGTTCCGGCAAGTCATCGCTGGCCTTCGGTACCGTCTTCGCTGAGGCGCAGCGGCGCTACTTCGAATCGGTTGCGCCGTATGCCAGGCGCCTGATCGACCAGGCCGGCGTGCCCGATGTAGACGCCATCGATGGCCTGCCGCCGGCAGTGGCTCTGCAGCAGCAACGCGGCGCCAGCAATGCGCGGTCCTCGGTGGGCAGCGTGACCACCCTGTCCAGCCTGGTGCGCATGATGTACTCGCGCGCAGGCGCCTACCCAGCCAACCAGCCCATGCTGTACGCCGAGGACTTCTCACCCAACACGCCACAGGGTGCATGCAGCACCTGCCATGGCCTGGGGCATGTCTACGAAGTGACCGAAGCGCTGATGGTTCCGGACCCGTCGCTGAGCATCCGCGAGCGCGCCATCGCCTCCTGGCCGCCGGCCTGGCATGGCCAGAACCTGCGCGACATCCTGGTCACGCTCGGCTACGACATCGACGTGCCGTGGAAGAAGCTGCCAAAGAAGGACCGGGACTGGATCCTGTTCACCGAGGAAGCGCCCAGCGTGCCGGTCTATGCCGGTTTCACGCCCGCAGAGACGCGTGCCGCGCTCAAGCGGAAGCAGGAGCCCAGCTACATGGGCACGTATACCGGCGCACGCCGCTACGTGCTGCACACCTTTGCCAACACCCAGAGCGCGCTGATGCGCAAGCGCGTGTCGCGCTACATGGAAGGCAAGCTGTGCCCGACCTGCCACGGAAAGCGCCTGAAGCCGGAGGCGCTCTCGGTCACCTTTGCCGGCGTGGATATCGGTGAGTTCATGCGGCTGCCGCTGGATCAGCTGGCGGCGCTGCTTGAGCCCATCGCACAAGGTGATTTCGGCGTGCACAGCAAGGGCGCACGTACTCGCAGGAGCACGACACCCCGCGATCGCGCCCGGAGGGCCGCGAGTGGCCAGGCGACTCACGAGGGTGCCCCCGACGTGCGGCTGACCTCCGCCCTGTCCGAAGAGAAGCGTCTGGCGGCACAACGCTTGGCTGGTGGGGTCATGGCACGTGTACGCCAGCTGCGCGACCTGGGCCTGGGGTACCTCTCGCTGGACCGCGCCACGCCAACCCTGTCGGCCGGCGAACTGCAGCGCCTGCGGCTGGCCACCCAGCTCAGCTCGTTGCTGTTCGGTGTGTTGTACGTGCTCGACGAGCCCTCGGCCGGCCTGCATCCGGCCGACAGCCAGGCGCTGTACGACGCGCTTGAGCGCTTGCGCGACGGCGGAAACTCGGTGTTCGTGGTTGAACACGATCTGGAGCTGATGCGCCGCGCGCAGTGGCTGGTGGATGTTGGGCCGCAGGCGGGGGAACACGGCGGGCGCGTGCTCTACAGCGGCGAGCCCGATGGCCTGCGCCACGTCCAGGAGTCGCGCACGGCCCTGTATCTGTTCGATCAGGTGCCGGCGCCTGCCAGCCAACAGCGCAGCGCCAACCGCTGGCTGGAACTGAAGGGCATCCACCGCCACAACCTGCAGGGCGTGGACGCACAGGTGCCGCTGGGACTGCTGACAGCCGTGACCGGCATTTCCGGCTCCGGCAAGTCCAGCCTGATGGCGCAGGCGCTACCCGAGCTGTTGCTGCTGCACCTCGGGCATGAGCCTGCGGACGACAACGCCGATAGCGCGCCCACCGACGGGCCAACCGTGATCGAAACGACCCGGGGCACATTGGCGGGCGATGTAGACGCCATCCAGCGGGTGGTGCAGGTCGACCAGAAGCCCATCGGGCGCACGCCACGCTCCAACCTGGCCACCTATACCGGGCTGTTCGATCACGTGCGCAAGCTGTTCGCCGCAACACCGGCCGCGCGCCGCCGCCGTTTCGATGCGGGCCGCTTCTCGTTCAACGTGGCCAAGGGCCGGTGCGAGACCTGCGAGGGCGAAGGTCTCGTCAGCGTCGAACTGCTGTTCATGCCCAGCGTCTATGCGCCGTGCCCCACCTGCCATGGCGCCCGTTACAACGACGCCACGCTGAAGGTGCAGTGGAATGACCGCAACATCGCCGAGGTCCTGCAGATGACGGTCGACCAGGCGCATGCGTTCTTCAGCGAGGAAGAGGCCATTGCCCGGCCGCTGCAGTTGCTGCAGGAAATCGGTCTGGGCTACCTGCGGCTGGGCCAGCCCGCCACGGAACTTTCCGGCGGTGAAGCACAACGCATCAAGCTGGCCACCGAGCTGCAGCGCAGCCAGCGCGGGCGCACCCTTTACGTGCTGGACGAACCCACCACCGGCCTGCATGCGTCGGACGCGGACAGGCTGCTGGTGCAGCTGCAGCGGCTGGTGGACGCGGGAAACACCGTGGTGATGATCGAGCACGACATGCGTGCGGTTGCGCAGGCGGACTGGGTGATTGATGTCGGGCCTGGCGCAGGTGGGGCGGGTGGCACCATCGTGGCGAAGGGAACACCGCCACAGGTGGCACGCGCGAAAGGCAGCAGGACGGCGCCATTTCTTGCGCGGGAGCTGGGGTAGGGCGGTTGGGGCGTGGCCGTCGCTTGAATGGGGCATCCTGCCGGACAATGAAGGCCACCCCGCACCTGTGGTGGCTATTGCCCGGGCAGCAACGTGCCCTTACCGCAATGCGACAACCACCTTTCCCTTGGCACGGCCGCCGTCGACATGATCCAGCGCGTTCTGGGTCTGCGAGAACGGAAAGACCCTGTCGATGACCGGCCGGATCGCACCCGACTCCACCAGCGAGGTGATCGTGCTCAACTGCTGTCCGTCAGCCCGCATGAACACAAAGGTGTAGGTCACGCATTTTTGCCTGGCCTTGCGGCGGACGCCGTGGCTGAGCAGGCGCATGACCTGCTGGAGCGGCCAGGCCAGCCTACGCTGCGCCGCGAAGGCCGGGGTAGGCGGCCCGGAGATGGAGAGCAGATGCCCGCCCGGCTTCAGAATCGGCAGCGAGCGCGTCAGCTCCTCCTTGCCCAGGCTGTTGAGCACCAGATCGTAGTCGCGCAGCTCCGTAGCGAAGTCCTGTCGCGTGTAATCGATCACCACGTCCGCGCCCAGTGCCTTCACCCATGCCACGTTGGCCGTGCTGGTGGTGGTCGCCACAAAGGCGCCCAGGTGTTTCGCCAGCTGGATCGCGACAGTGCCTACACCACCGGAGCCCGCCTGGATGAAGACCTTCTGCCCGGCTTTCAGTTGCCCGGTTTCAACCAGCGCCTGCCAGGCAGTCAGCCCGACCAGCGGCAGCGAGGCGGCTTCCACCATGCTGAGGTTGGCAGGCTTCAGCGCCACGGAGGCAGCCTTGACCGCGATGAATTCGGCGAACGCTCCAATGCGATCATCATCCGGGCGGGCATAGACCTCATCACCGGGCTTGAACTGGCGAACCGCAGCGCCGACACGTTCCACCGTGCCAGCCAGGTCGTTGCCCAGAATCAGCGGTAGCTGATAGGGCAGGATCGCCTTGAATTCCCCGGTCCTGATCTTGGCATCCAGTGCATTGACGCTGGCCGCGTGCACGCGGATGAGTACATCGTCATCGCGCAGCGTCGGCGGCGGGACGTCGACGATGCGGCCCGTCTCCTTCCTGCCATAGCGGTCGATGAGAAACGCTTTCATGGGATGGACGCTCGGGTTGAGGCGCTGCGGCGCGGGGGGATGGCGGCGGATCAGGCGACGCTGCGATAGCGCTCGGCCGCGTGCGCCTGGCGGATATCCGAGAGCAGGCCCTGACGCGAGGCATCCAGCGTGTCCCAGCGCGAGGCCACATGCAGTGGCGGAATGGTCACCGCCTCGCGGCGATCAAAGCCGACCAGTGCCGCATCGACCAGTTCGTCGACATCCATCACCTCCGGCAAGGTATTGATGTCGATGCCCGCACGTTCCCAGATCTCAGTGCGCGTAGCGGCAGGCAGCACCGCCTGCACATAGACACCGCTGGGCGCCAGTTCGAGGCTCAGGGCCTGCGACAGAAAGAGCGCGAAGGCTTTGGTCGCGCCGTAGACGGACATGCCCAGCTCCGGCGCCAGGCCCACCACCGAGCCGATGTTCACGATCGCACCGGTGCCAGCCTGCGCCAGGCGCGGGGCAGCGGCGGCGGCCAACCGAGTCAGCGCCAGCGTGTTCAGCGTCACCATCGTGTCAATGCTTTCGGTCGACTGCTCGGTGAAGCCACCGGCCTGCGCAACGCCCGCGTTGTTGATCAGGATGCCGATGCGGTCATCGTCGCGCAGGCGGGCTTCGACGGCGGCCAGGTCAGCGTTGAGGGTGAGGTCAGCTGCCAGTACATCGGCGGTGACCCTGGTGTCCTGGCGCAGGCGTGCGGCCAGTGCATCCAGTCGGGACTGATCGCGCGCGACCAGTACAAGGTCGTGGCCACGGCGTGCGAAGCGTTCGGCATAGACGGCGCCGATACCGCTGGAAGCACCCGTGATCAGAACGGTGGGAAGCGTGCTCATGGTGGGCATCTCTTGGCGTGTATGTGGTCAGGGGTTGGGGAGGCGGCCGGAGTGTTGCGGTGCTTACTGCGCCGCGGTGTCGGTCAAGGCGGGGTAGTCGATGTAGCCTTCGGCGCCGCCGCCATACAACGTGGCCGGGTTCAACGCATTCAACGGCGCACCGGTCTTCAGGCGCTCGACCAGATCGGGATTGCTGATGAAGGCGCGTCCGAATGCGAACAGGTCGGCCTTGCCTTCGGCGAGATGGGCATTGGCCAGGTCGAGGTCATAGCCGTTGTTGGCCATGTAGGTGCCGGCAAAGCGACGGCGCAGGCCATCGAAGTCGAACGGCGCAACGTCGCGAGGCCCGCCGGTCGCACCTTCCACGACATGCAGGTAGACAATCCCCAGCGCGCTGAGCTGGTCGACGATGTAGTCGTACTGCGGCTGCGGATCACTGATGCTGATGGCGTTGGCTGGCGAGACCGGCGAAATGCGCACGCCGGTGCGATCGGCGCCAATCTCCTGCGCCACGGCAGCCGTAACCTCCAGCAGCAGGCGCGCGCGGTTCTCGATCGAGCCGCCGTAGGCATCGGTGCGCTGGTTGGCCCCGTCCTTGATGAACTGCTCAAGCAGGTATCCGTTCGCGCCGTGAATCTCCACGCCATCGAATCCGGCGACCATCGCATTGGCCGCAGCCTGGCGGAAGTCATCGATGATGGCGGGCAGCTCGTCGATCCCGAGCGCGCGCGGCTCGGAGACGTCAACGAAGCCGTTGTGGACGAAGGTCTTGGTCTGGGCCCGGACGGCCGAGGCCGAAACGGGCGCCGCATTGCCCGGCTGCAGGTCCACATGCGAGATGCGTCCCACGTGCCACAGCTGTACGAAGATTCGCCCGCCGCGCGCGTGGACGGCGTCGGTGACCTCGCGCCAACCCGCGATCTGGTCGGGCGTGTAGATCCCCGGCGTGTCCTGGTAGCCCTGGGCCTGGGCGGAGATCTGGGTGGCCTCGGTGATGATCAGGCCGGCCGAGGCGCGCTGGGCGTAGTAGGCAGCCGCCAGCGGATTGGGCACCAGCCCTGCACCCGCGCGGTTGCGGGTGAGCGGCGCCATCACGATGCGGTTGGCCAGGGTCAGCGGCCCCAGAACGTAGGGCTGGAAGAGGGTGGTGTCTGTCATGGGATATGCGGGCTCAGCGCTGGAAATAGGGGGAGTCGTGGGGCAAGCGGCGCGACATGTCAATGATGATGATCATAATCATTGATGTCAATGGTTTGATGATGAACATAATCTATGCGTGGTAAGATGCCCTCGCCGCAGCACGTCATCAGCAGGTATCGAGTCATGAAGGTCACCAAGGCCCAGGCGCAGGCCAACCGCGCCCACATTGTCGAAACGGCATCCGCACTCTTCCGCGAGCGGGGATATGACGGCGTGAGCGTGGCGGATCTGATGTCAGCAGCCGGCTTCACTCATGGCGGCTTTTACAAGCACTTCGCTTCGAAGGCCGACCTGATGGCCGAAGCCGCAGCGTGTAGCTTTTCGACATCCGCCGAGGCCTTGGCTGGGATGGATCACCGCACCTTCCTGACTCATTACCTGTCCCGCGTGCACCGGGATGCGCCGGGGCAGGGCTGTACGATGGCAGCACTGTGCGGCGATGCTGCGCGTCAGCCGGATTCGGTGAGGGGGGCGTTCGTGGCGGGCATTGAAGCTCGGCTCGCAGCGGGTACAGGTCACGCTGACCCACCTGATGCAGCGTCTGCCGCACGTCATCGCACCCGGCGCATTGCGCGGATCGCCCAGGCAGTGGGGGCCATGGTGCTGTCGCGATCCTGCCCGGATGATTCGCCGCTGGCGGACGAGATTCTGGACGCCTGCCGGGAAGACATTCTTGCCAGGCTGACCGATGAATCCGAGGCCTGAGCGGCTGCTGACGCCTGTCCGCGGCCGGAAGCTGGCGGGCAGGAGGGAGCGGTTCAATGCTGCAACACCGTTCCACGTGAGAAGGGCCCCGGCCTGAGGCCGGAGCCCGTGTTGCTTACTTTTCCTGCAGGAACGTCAGCAGATCCTGGTTGACCTTGTCCTTGTGGGTGTCGGTCAGGCCGTGCGGCGCGCCCGGGTAAACAATCAGCTTGGCGCCCTTGATCAGCTTCGCCGACTGGCGGCCGGAGATGTCGATCGGCACGATCTGATCGTCGTCGCCGTGGATGACCAACGTCGGCACATCGAACTTCTTCAGGTCGGCGCGGAAGTCGGTGGCCGAGAACGCGGCGATCGAATCGTAGGTGTTCTTGTGGCCCCCCTGCATGCCCTGCGCCCACCATGCATCGATCAGGCCCTGCGATACCTTCGCGCCCGGGCGGTTGAAGCCGTAGAACGGGCCCGACGGAATGTCCTTGTACAGCTGCGCGCGGTTGTCCATCTGCGCCTTGCGGATGCCATCGAACACTTCGATCGGCAGGCCATTGGGGTTGTCGGCGGTCTTCAGCATGAGCGGCGGCACCGAGCTGATCAGCACCGCCTTCTTCACCCGGCCGGTGCCATGGCGGCCGATGTAGCGCGCCACTTCGCCGCCACCGGTGGAGAAGCCCACCAGGGTGACATCATGCAGGTCGAGCGTGTTGATCACCGTGGCCAGGTCATCGGCGTAGTGATCCATGTCGTTGCCATCCCAAGGCTGGCTGGAACGGCCGTGGCCACGACGGTCATGGGCAATGACGCGGTAGCCGTGGTTGGCCAGGAAGATCATCTGCGATTCCCAGCTATCCGAGTTCAGCGGCCAGCCGTGGCTGAAGGTGACGACCGGGCCGTCCTTCGGGCCCCAGTCCTTGTAGTAGAGCTGCACACCATCGGCGGTGGTGATGTAGCTGGCAGTGCGCGCGATGCTGGTGACTGCAGCCTGCTTGGCCGGTTCGGCGGCCTGCGCGGACAGGCTGGCCTGGACCGAGAGGGCGAGGGCGGCAACGGCCAGGGTACGGGCAAAGGTGTTCATGCGGGGCGTCTCATGGGTGGGTGGTGAGACGTACTTTGCGACCGAAATCGGGCGTCTGGATGATGACATGTACGAATTTCTTGATAGATCGTCCTGTTCCAACGCGCCCACCCGGCAGGTCGCGATGCCGCCCATTGACAGGGTAGAACGATCGTTCTACATTGGCGCCGTGAACACAACCACCACCGATACCCAGCAGAAGATCCTCGCCACGGCCGAAGCGCTGATCTACCAGAACGGGATCCACGCCACCGGCATGGACCTGCTGGTGAAGACCTCGGGTGTGGCACGCAAAAGCATCTACCGGCACTTTGAAAACAAGGACCAGGTGGCCGCTGCGGCATTGAACGCGCGCGACGTGCGCTGGCTGGACTGGTTCCAGCAGGAGTGCAACAAGGCCGACACCGCGGAAGCACGCATCCTCGGCATGTTCACCGTGCTCAAAGGGTGGTTCCAGTCCGAGGGCTATCGCGGCTGCGCCTTCATCAACACCGCAGGCGAGGTCGGCGACCCCGACGATCCGATTCGCCACATCGCCAAACATCACAAGCAGAAGCTGCTGGATTACACGCTGGAACTCGCCACGCAACTGGATATCCAGCAGCCGGACGCACTGGCGCGGCAGCTGCTGGTTCTCATGGAAGGCGCCATCACCGTCTCGCGCGTGATGGGCGACTACGACGCCGCAGACACTGCAAGGGATGTTGCAGCGGTGTTGTTGGAGCAGGCCAGGCGCTGACGCCTGAGTCATCAAACCCCGTCGAACCCGTTCATCCACTTGATTGGAGGCCCCACCGTGTCCACTGAAGCACCCCGCCCGCCACTTCCCCCGTTCACCCGTGAATCGGCCATCGAGAAAGTGCGTCTTGCCGAGGATGGCTGGAACACCCGCGATGCTGACAGGGTTTCGCTGGCCTATTCGCTGGACACCGAGTGGCGCAATCGCGCCGAGTTCACCCATGGCCGCGAGGAAGCCCGGCAGTTCCTGGCCCGCAAGTGGAACAAAGAGCTTGAGTACCGGCTGATCAAGGAGCTATGGGCCTTCACCGACAACCGCATTGCCGTGCGCTACGCCTATGAGTGGCATGACGACTCCGGCAACTGGTTCCGCTCCTATGGCAATGAGAACTGGGAATTCGGCGCGGATGGCCTGATGCAGCGCCGCTTCTCGTGCATCAACGACATGCCGATCAAGGAAAGCGAGCGCAAGTTCCATTGGCCGCTGGGGCGTCGCCCGGATGATCACCCGGGGCTGTCTGATCTGGGCATGTGATTCGCATTGCTTCCCGGAATGCAACATCACGTCCCCCTCCATGGGCCTACCGCAGCACCGGTGTGCTGCCTAGGCTGATCGCACACGGCACATGCCGTGTTCCGGGTCCACCGCTTGCGCAGTGGCCCGCCTTCCCATGAACCCTGCAGCGCTGGCCTGCCAGGCATCCGTGCCCTGGCAACGCCACGCCCTGCGCCGTGGGAAAGCGCCCGGAATCGTTCGCGCCAGCCTTGCATCGCTGCCCGCCCAATGCCCCTTCGTGGAGATCCCTCATGTTTAGTCTGGAAAACACCGCCGCGCCCATTGCCCCCGCCCTCGATGAACTGGTGCCCTCGCGCTACGCCCTGAAGGTGGGCGACGTCGAAGTGCTGGTGATCAGCGATGGCGTCCTGCCGTTGCCCACCCAGATGCTCGGCCACAACGTACCGGCCGCCGACCGTGCCGAATGGTTCGAAGAGATGTACCTGCCGCAGGATGCCTTCGACTGGGCATTGAACGTGATGGTGGTGCACAGCGGCGATCGCACCATCCTCATCGATGCCGGCCTGGGCATGGACCCGGACCTGCAGCTGCCGCGCGCCGGCCAGTTGATCCGCCGCCTCGGTGCCGCCGGTATCAACCTGGGCGAAATCACCGATGTAGTGATCACCCACATGCACATGGACCACGTCGGCGGGCTGCTGGTTGAAGGCGTGAAGGAACAGCTGCGCCCGGACCTGAAGATCCACGTGGCCGCGGCGGAGGTGGAGTTCTGGAAGTCGCCGGACTTCAGCCGCACCAACATGCCGCAAGGGTTCCCCGATGCGCTGCGCGCCACGGCCAAGCACTTCTGGGCCGAATACAGCAGCTACGTGCACACCTTCCAGGATGAACAGCAGATCGCGCCGGGCGTGATGGCTCGCCGCACCGGTGGGCATACCCCGGGCCACTGCGTGGTGCGCGTGGCGTCTGCCGGGCAGGCCCTGACCTTCGCCGGTGACGCGGTGTTCGCGGTCGGCTTCGACCAGCCGAACTGGCACAACGGCTTCGAGCACGACCCTGAGGAATCCGCGCGCGTACGCATCGCCCTGCTGAAGGAACTGGCAGGCACCGGCGAAATGCTGGTGGCCACGCATCTTCCGTTCCCGTCAGTGGGCCGGGTGTCGCTGGAGGGCGAGACCTTCCGCTGGGTGCCGGTGTTCTGGGACTTCTGATTGGATCCTGCGGCCATTGCGCAGGCAGGCGTCAACGATCGGGGCGCATCGGCGCCCCGGTCGAATCCCGCAAGAACGAGGTCGCAATGGATGCCATCTACGCCTGGCGCGGATCTACTGGATGGAGGTGGGCAGTGCCAGCCGCTGCAGCTTGTGCGGGTTGCGCTGCACCAGGACCTGCGTGATCCGTTCGCCATCGGTCTCGAAGGCCATCGCCGCTTCCAGCTCGCCATCGAAATAGCGCAGCAGTCCCAGCCGTCCGTTGAGCATGGCCGGCACCATCCGCAACTGCGCGCTGCGCCGCAGGTGCGGGGCATACAGCAGCTGGGCAATGCGTGCGCCTCCGACCATCGGTTTGGGGAAGCTGGTGACGATGCCACCGCCATCACCCACCAGCTCGGCCGACTCGGCCATCAGCGCCTTCATCGTGCGGAAATCGCCGCTGGATGCGGCCTCAGCGAAGCGGCGCAGCAGTTTCTGGTGCACCTCCTGCGGGACGTTGTAGCGCGGGCGCTCCTGCCTGAGCTGCAGCCGTGCGCGATGCACGATCTGCCGGCAGGCGGCTTCTGTCTTGTCCAGGGTGCGCGCGACTACCGCGTAGTCCTGATCGAACACGTCGTGCAGCAGGAAGGCCGCACGCGCATCCGGTGCCAACCGCTCCAGCACGCTGAGGAAGGCGACCGACAGATCACTGGCGGTTTCCAGCACATATTCAGGGGTGCTGGTGTCATCGGTCAGCAGCGGCTCGGGCAACCACATGCCGACATAGTGCTCGCGCGTATGCCGGGCCAGGCGCAGGCCATCAATGGCGCGACGGGTGGTGGTAGCCACCAGCCAGGCTTCGGGATTCTCGATCTGTGACGGGTCGGCGCCATGCCAGCGCAGCCAGACATCCTGCACCACGTCCTCGGCTTCGTGCGAAGACCCGAGCATGCGGTAGGCCACACCGAACAGGCGCGGGCGGAGGCGGGAGAACAGCGCAGTGGAATCGTCCATGCCAGCGTAGACGGGACAGGTCCCCGGATTGTGACACCCGGGGACCTGTCGTTGGCGCCAGCGCCGGACGTGCGATCAGTGCGGCGGCAGAACCGCCGGCTTGCCGATGTCCTTGATCAGGAACACCACGAACTTCGCCGGCTCGGTAGCGCTGGCGTTACGACCTACGGTGTGCAGATCGGCCGGACCTTCATGGAAGGCCTCGCCCGGGCCGAGGGTGACTTCCTTGCCGCCGGCCACGCCCATCACGATTCGCCCTTCCAGAACATAGACGAAGCCATGGGCATCGTGGCGGTGCATCGGATCGGCGCCACCCGGCGGGTATTCCACGGTAAGGATCAGCGCTTCCTTGCCGGGCTGCTCCGGCAGGGCGCGGGTCATCACCTCGTGCACCAGGGGCTCGGGCGCAGCAGGGGGCGGGGAGGCGGCAGCGCTGCACAGTGGCAGCAACGCAAGCAGGGCCAGAACAGAACGACGCATGGCAGGTCTCCAGTGCGGTAGGGGAGGGCCGCTGCATGGGGCAGCGGCGGAACGATCAGGCCAGGCCGGCCTTGTCCAGGCCAAAGGCTGTATCCAAGGTTCCGGGGATGGTGCGGAAGGCGACGTTGGCGCGGTTCCAGGCGTTGATCGCCATCACCGCGTGGGTCAGGTCGACGATCTCCTGCTCGGACAGCTGGCCGCACACGCGCGCATACAGCTCGTCGGGCACGCCCTGCGCCGGCAGCTGGGTCAGCACTTCGGTCCAGGCCAGGCAGGCACGCTCGCGCGGGCTGAACAGCGTCGATTCACGCCATGCCGCCAGGTGATGCAGGCGCAGTGGGCGCTCGCCGCGCAGGGTGGCCTCCTTCACGTGCATGTCCAGGCAGAAGCCGCAGCCGTTGAGCTGCGATGCACGGATGTTGACCAGATCGATGATGGCCGCTTCGATCGAGGCGGTATGGGCGGCATGCGAGTACAGGCCGAGCTTCTTGAACAGTTCCGGCGATTGCGCGGCGTAATCCAGACGTGCGGTCATGGCGTGTTCCTGTAGCGAGTGAAGGACACAGCGAGGCTAGGCCTGCGACCGCACTGCCGGTAGGCCGGGGCCGGGCCGCATGCTGTTGCATGAAAAACACCAATGGCCTGTCACAGCGGCCGATGCTCGGCCGTCTGCCGGGCATGGACACCTCAACGCACCTGCGCACCGCATTCCGCCCTGCCAGTGAGCAGGTCTGGCAGACCTTCCTGGCTGCACTGCGCGAATTGCCGCCCGATGCACGTGCGGTGCTGTTGCTGCACGACGTGCTGGGCGCCGGGTTCGAGGACATCGTGCCCCTGCTGGGGCTCGACCTTTCCGCGTGCAGGCAGCGCCTGGCGCTGGCGCGGAACCACCTGCAAGCGCACCGTGCCCGCCTGGAGTCATGCCGCCCATGAACATCGCACAGCCCAGCCCGGCCAGCGACGGCCACGATGCGCTCAATGCATCCTTCTCCACCAGCTACGCCGGCGTGCTGGCCTTCATTGCAGTGGCGGCCGAGGGCAGTTTCGCCCGCGCGGCCGACCGCCTCGGCATCGGCCGTTCGGCCGTCAGCCGCAGCGTGCAGAAGCTGGAAAGCCAGCTGGGCGTGCGGTTGTTCCTGCGCACCACGCGCTCAACCACGCTGACCCGCGAAGGCGAGCTGTTCCTGGAGGGCTGCAACCCGGGCGTGAACTGCATCCTGCAGGCGCTGGAGGAAATGCGCGACCTGCGCGAGGGCCCGCCGCGCGGGCACCTGCGCATCAGTGCCAGCCACGGCTTCGGCCGGCGGGTGATCGCCCCCTTGCTGGCCGCCTTCCGCGCCGAGTACCCGCAGGTCTCGGTAGAACTGCTGTTGGACGAGCAGGCCCCCGACCTGGCCGGTGACCGCATCGACGTAGCGTTCCGCGACGGCCTGCTGGAAGACAGCCAGGTAATCGCCAAGCAGCTGGTGCCGATGCAGCTGGTGGTGTGTGCATCTCCGGCGTACGTGCAGGCGCATGGTCTACCCTCGTCGGTGGATGCGCTGTCCACGCATGCCTGCATCGGGCGGCGCCTGCCGGGTGGGCGCATGCAGCCCTGGGAATTCCGGGTCGACGGCATCGATGTGCACCTGCAGCCGCCAGCCGCACTGGTGTTCAACGATGCCGACCTGGCCCTGCAGGCCGTCATCGACGGACAGGGCATCGCCCAGCTGCCCAGCTATCAGGTGCGTGAAGCGTTGTGGGCGGGCAGGGTGGTGACCTGCCTGGATCGGCATGCGCCGCTCGATCGCGGTCACTACCTGTGTTACCTCAGCCGCCGCCAGCTTCCCAAGCGCGTGCGGGCCTTCATCGACTTCAGCACGCAGCGGGTGCGCGCGCTCGAGCTGGATGTGATCTCGCACTGGGAATCGCGCCAACAGGCCACGCCCATGAAGCCAGGCGCACAGCCCGCCTGGGCCTGAAGCATTGGTGCGTGCCGGGCAACAGTGCGCGCCCCAGCGCGGACCTACTGCCCCGCGCCCACGCTGCCTACGATTGCAGCATGCCCGGCCACAGCCGGTCGCCCCTTCTACATTCCAGGAGACACGTCATGAAATTCCTCGCCATCGGTGGTACCGGCCGCATCGGCAGCAAGGTGGTTGAGCGCCTGCGCACCGCCGGGCATGACATCGTGGTGGCCGCGCCCTCCACCGGCGTGGATGTGCTGACCGGTGAAGGCCTGGACGCCGCCATGGACGGCGTCGACGTGGTGGTGGACCTGGCCAACTCGCCCTCGTTCGAAGACGCAGCAGTACTTTCGTTCTTCGTGACCGCTGGCCACAACATCCTGACCGCCGCCGCCCGTGCCGGCGTACGCCACCACGTTGCGCTTTCCGTCGTAGGTACCGACAAGCTTGCAGCCAGCGGCTACTTCCGCGGCAAGATCGCCCAGGAGCGCCTGATCCGCGATTCGGGCCTGCCGTACACCATCATTCATTCCACGCAGTTCTTCGAGTTCCTGCCGGGCATCATCCAGTCCGCCGGCAATGGGGCGACCCTGCGGTTGCCGGCCGCCGACGTACAGCCGATTGCCGCCGAGGATGTTGCCGAAGCGGTGGCACGCATCGCGCAGCAGTCACCCCGCAATGGCGTCGTGGAAATTGCAGGCCCCCAGCGCGCCGCGATGGCGGATCTGGCCAGGCAGTATCTGCAGAGGACCGGCGACCCGCGGCAGGTCGTGGCAGACCCCGAGGCCCTGTACTTCGGTGCGCCGCTGCAGATCGATACGCTGGTGCCGGTGGGGCAGGCGTGGCTGGGGCAGGTCGGCTTCGAAACCTGGCTGCAGCAGTCCGGCCTGTTGCAGCGTCGGCCCGCCTGAGCGGCGAATCGATAGCCTGCCAATGATCGAGCTGAAGCCACCTTCGCCCGCCATGCTGGACCGCTACCAGGGCGACGACGTGCAGCCGCTGTACACCGGCCGCGTGCGGGTGAGCGGCGGCCAGGCCCAGCACGGGCGCGCGTCCGGCGTGGTGCTATCGGACGACGGTGCACTGGCAGTGGACCTGCGCCTGCCGCCGGAACTCGGTGGGCCTGGCGGTGGCTCCAACCCCGAGCAGCTATTGGCGGCAAGCTACGCAGGCTGCTTCCACGGCGCCATGGTGCTGGTGGCCGCCCGTGCCGGCCTGCTGCTGCACAACCCCAGCGTCGAAGTGGCGGTCACCTTCGCCCGTGACCCGGCAGATGGGCTGTACCTGCTGTCTGCTGAGATCGTGGTTCATCTTCCCTGCATGGATGCGAACCTGGCCTGCGAACTGGTGCGCAACACCGAACGCGTCTGTCCGTACGCCAAGATGTTCCATCGGGGCATCAGCCATGTGGTGCATGTGCGGGTCGGCCCGCAGGGTGCGCCACTGTAGAGTCGCGCCATGCTCGACTACGGGAAGATCCTGGCCCTGACGATTACACGGCAAGGCCGTATGCCGCCCCCAACCAAGCTCGGCTACGATGGTGGCGCCGGCATCTGCGCCGGCGGGGCAGGGGGATGCAATGGATATGCAGGCAGAGGGTGGATTCAATTCGCAGGACAAGACGAAGCAACAGGAACTGACCTTCCACTGGCTTTATCAGCGGGTGCAGGGGCTGGCTGAACACAGCATCTACCCGAAGGCCGGCAAGCTGGAAAAGTGGTCGTTCCGCGTAGCCGTGATGGCCGCTGCCATCGGCATTCTCGGCAGTCAGCTGCCCGAGCGATGGATTCCACTCACAACCACGCTGTTGTTGGTCAGGCTATGCCTGGCGGTGGAGATCGGCGGCTTCGTTATAGGGGGCCTGCTTGCGGCTGGCCGCGAAATCCGTCAGTTCGTCCAGCCACGACTGTCGCATGCTCAGGAAATGGATGGCGAGTTTGCCCAGTGGCAAGCTGTGATTGCTGACCTTCGAGGATTTCCCAGGGTCGAGCGTGAGCGTCGACTGAAGTACGTAAGCCACCTGCGCGCAAGCATGATCGAACGCATGGGCCTGATGTACGGCGGGTTGCAGCGCCTTGGGCCATTTCCGCTGCTGATTGCCCTCTATCTGCAGTTCCGTGGATGGAAATGGGGTGATTGGGCCAGCGCCTTTGATGTCGGCATGCTTGGTGCCTTCCTCATCTACGCGCTGGTGCTGCTCTACCTTGCGGGCTGGTTGTTGATCGGGCTGCGCACCCGCCTGGACACTTACGTGGCCTTGCTGGAAGGCTCCATTCACGAACCCGAGCCGCCGCAGCCCGCGCCTCTGTAGCGTCGAGCCATGCTCGACTACGGCACACCACATCGCGCCCCATCAGGCACATCGCCAGCGAGAACCTGCAGCACCCGATCCATCAGAACAGGCTCCGGCACACCAGCCAGCACCTGTTCCAGATAATCCAATGGCTCCAGCTGCCATTGAAGGATTGCGCGCAGCTGTACAACGGCGGGCGCCCGCTGCCCTGCGTCCAACGAAGCCTGCAATAGCAGATATTGGGAGCGCCTCACCATCCACAGCACCGGAACCCCTCTGCAGTGAATCTGGAAAGAGACATCCTGATGTTCTTCGACGAACTGGAAGCCCTGTCGTGGTCGAGACTCCACGAACTGCATCGCCTGGCGGCGCAGTTGTGAGAATCGATCGTCGTTGATGCTTTGGAACCCGATAGGAGATGGCAGTGGGGGCGTCAGCCATCGCGTCTGTGCCGCAACCACCGCCACGAGGCACAGCACCGTGGCCGCCCAGCGGCAGCAAGCCACTCAGCCCTCCGGGCGTACCCGATCGATGGCGTGCGCCGTGAGTCCCAGCCCGGCCATGATCAGCCCCTCCATGACGCGCGGGCCGACATACTGCTCCAGTTCACCGTTCTCGCGGGCACGCTGCGCGGCCAACAGGATCTCCAGCACCACGCGAAGGCCGGCCAAGGAGCAATCGGTGTCCGCCAGGGCAATGCGTCGCCCGGGCATCTGATGGCGTTCCGGCCAGGGCTGGCCATCGGAGGCGGCACCGGAGCCGATGCTGTGCAGCAGGGCGATAAGCGTGTTCGGGTCCAACGCGGGGCCGTTGGCGGGCGCGTCGTGGATCGGATGCGGGGCAGGGGAGTGGGTCTGGGTCATGGCTGGGCTCCTTGCGTGCAGGCAGAAGCCGCCACCTAAAAGGTGGCGGACGGTGCGGGGCTCGAAATCCGGTGTGCAATCTTCCCGGCGGGCACAAGGCCCCCACGCACCGCCCGCCATAGCCGGCCGACGGATTGTCAGCCGGCACCACAGGGCGTGGTGCCGGCTGACAAGCGCATACTTCTCTTGCACAACCGAGGATTTCGAGGCCTCGGCCACCCGTTTTCGGTGGCAGGAACAGGAATACGCTTGGCTATGCGCGATGCCAATGCAGTAAGGCCGATGCCGTCACCACTTTCAACATTTTCAGAATCGTTGCATACGGCGCAATGAAGCTCGAGCCTTGGGCTGCAAGGCTATCGGCGATGTCGGTGGTACGGGCCTGCGGACTGTCGGCATCCGCACGCAGGGGCCATGAGCGAGGCGGATGCGACAGGATTGCCAAAGGCCGCCGGGCGTCAGTAGCCCTTCAACGCGGCCTTGGTCCGCTCCAGCCAGGCGGCATTGTGACTGCGCGCATGGCGCGACCAATGCTGGGCATCGTCGATGATGCTGGCGAACAGGCTGCGGGCCTGCTCACGGTCGGCGGGCTGCGGTTGTGCCATCAGCCACTCGGCGTAAAGACAGCGGGCGGCCGCATCGTTTCCACACTCCACAGCGCGCTCGAACGCGGCGCGGGTGCCAGGTGCCTGTGCAGCAGCCAGCGCCTGCGCATGGAGCAGGGTCTGTTCCGGCTTGCGACGCACATCCGGGTGGCGGGCGAACAGGCCGTCCAGCGTCTCCACTGCAAGTGCGGCATGCCCGGACTCGAGGCGGGCACGCGCCAGGCCGGTAAGGATGTAAGGGTCGTCGCCCAGTGGCGAGCTTGCGGCCTGCTCAAGCAGGGTTCTGGCTTCCTCCGCCTGGCCGGCATCCAGCAGCGTCATGCCCAGGCGAACCCGGTTCTGCACGGTGGGCGTTCGCGACAGATCAGCACGTGCGTTGCGCAGGTCCTGACCCGGGTCCATGAGCTGCTTGGCGGAGCGGACGACCTGCCGGGCGCCGCGCGAGTTGCGGGCTTCCGGGAAGTAGATCGCCAGGAAGTAGACGACGCTGCCGAGCAGCGGGAACGAGAAGAGCAGGATGAGCCAGTAGAGGCTCTGGCCCGAGCGGATGGCGTGCACCGCGAAGTAGATGGCTGCCAGTACGTGGAGTCCGATTCCGATATAGGGCATGTGTGCCGCCTCGTCCTTGTGGGGTTGGCACTATAGTGGGCGTGGGGTGGGGCGCCAATGGGGTGATGCTCGGTCTGACGTGACGCGTCCGTTGTATACATCCGTTCCGACAGCCACCGCGCCGGAGGCAAGAGCGTCATGCGGCCAGCCGTCGGGCCGCAGAATCGAGTGGCGCAGGAGAGAGTTCCGGCGCCTGAGTCTATTCATCGAACTGGGCATCCGAATGCCAACATTCCCGCCGATCAATCCATCATTGCATGTCCTCGAACTCGAAGCCGATGAATACCAACGCCCCCGACAGGCCCTGATCCGGCTGGAGTACACCGAGGGGGATCACCCCGCCATCAAGCTGAAGGTCTATGCCCAGCACCAGCATGACGGGTGGCACTTCATCGGCAGCTTCGGCGGCAAGCTGGACTGTGTCGATGGCACGGGTCCGCATTACAACATCACCGATGGCAACATGTATCTCAGCGAGCTGAGAGGTCTGCACATCGGCACCTGGTGCCAGAATCAGGTCATGCTTTGGCTGCAGCGGCAACCGCCGGGGCGTATCCGTTCCTTCTGGCTCGCTCCTGCCGATGCCCACGAACAGAACCAGGCACGACGCAACCGCTTCTATGAACAGTTCGGCAGCCAGATCGACTGGACTGTCCCGGGGATAAATGGGCGATCCCAAGTGCAGCCCACGTCTGACCTCCACGCGCTGGACGACGTTCGCGGGGTCAAGGCCATGGACATCGGCACCGCACTCGCGAAGGCCTATTCGCGCATCGAACTTCTGGAGCTTCAACTGAGCGGAAACCGCAGACAGTTCGCAAACCACGACAAGGAAGTGCAACAGGCTTCCGCTCGTGGCACTCTCCGCTGCTTGGGCGGCATTGCTTTCGCGCTGATCCTGGGGGCGATAGTTTTTCTGAAGTTGCGGTAATCGGCGCGCGAGGTTCATCACGAACATCTCCCGCAGTTCTTCAGGCTGTAGGAACAGTACAATCCGGAATCGTCCACGCGTTGCTGGCCCACCATGTCGATTCGAGTAGCGTGCCTGTGCGGGAAAGTTGCCATTGAGTTGCAAGGACAGCGGTAGCGCGCGCCAACTGCCACTGCGCATCCTGCAGGGATTTCTACGGAGTACCCATGTTCTCTGCAACGGCATGGGAGCCCGCCTCCGTTCAGATGAAGGCCTCTGACGTGAGGAGCTTCAGCCATCCCGAAAAGCAACTGAAGAAGACCTTCTGTGCCGTTTGCGGCGAGGTTGTGTTCGGCACCAATCGGCTCGGCATGCATGTAGTTCCCAATGCCATGCTCCACCGCATCAGCGGAGAGGGCTCTTATTCCAGCTGGGCTCCCACCATGCACCTGTTCTACCGCCAGCGGGTGGTGGATGTTGTGGATGATCTGCCCAAGTACCTCGACGGCTGGGATGGCCCTCTCTACTCACCGGAATGACTGAGCAAGAGCAGAACTGACTGACTCAGCCGACGCGCTCCGCAAGCAGGCCCACAATTGCAGTGGTTCGGGGCAGGGCAGGGACGAGGGAACGACCTTCCGCATTAGTGCGCCAGCGGCGACGAAACAATCATTCTGGGTTCGTCCTCAATGAATCGTTGGGCCTGGCCCTCACCATGAGGACATACGGACCCTCCGGACCATCGGCCTCACTACACACGCGCCATCCCTGAGACTGATAGAACCGCTTGGCAGGATCATTGGCTTTCAGGCATTTCAGCGTTGGTGCGGCGGAAAAATACTTGTCGCAGCCCGCCAGCAGCATTCTTCCCACGCCGCATCGCTGATAGTGCGGATGAACAAATAGGTTATGCAAGAAACTGTCGTCCTGCCATACGGACGCAAAACCGATGGGGGTGCACGAATGCTCTGCCACCAGAATCCGCTCGCCTGCAGTGCTCACATCAAAGTCTTCAAGCTTGTGGGCGCCAATGGCAGCCCACGAGAAAGCGGCATCGCGGGATGCGACAAACAGCTTGCGAAGGGCCTCTCGATCGGCCTCGACAAACTCGCGAACGATGACCTGCCCACTATTAACGTGACGCATCACGGGCAACGATCTCGCGGCGAAAGAACCCAGCCACCATCTGCAGCCATCTGCCTGTAGGGCTTTCCGGCGAAGCACTGGACAGCGCCGTTAGGGATGTCGCCACATCGAGAGCCCGGCAGGTTCTCCCAGCCACCTTCAATTCGACGGAAGAACATTCCATTGATACAGCGCAGATCCTGCGCCTTCTGAGTCGGCCGCACCTGCTGACGCCCAGGAGGAGCCGATGACGCCGATCTGACAGCCGTTGGCGACTCAGTCCTCACAGCAGACGGCTGCTCAGCGACCTCGATGGATCGCCGCGCACCTCCAAAACGCTCACTCCAGGCACTATTGGTGCGGCCGAGCGTAAGTACGCCGATGGTTGTAAGACTCACCAGAGTCAAAAACCCGGTGATCAGCCATGGGAAATTCCAACGCTTCCGCTCAATCGGCGGAAGGTACTCAGGCCGTTCGCGCTCCATACGCCCCCCAAATCACGTCCAGATTGCATTGTACTGGGGTGTAGGGCAGTCGCCCGTACAGTCGCGCCTTACACGCGCTGACACGATCTCTGTCCACGACTCATCTAGACCACAATGGACGCCTCGGCGTCGGGGCCGAGATCATGCGCGCCCAGGCGTCGCTCTCGGCGAATTCTGAGCGCTTCGACCAGATGGATGACGCTGGATTTCGTCGAATCAGAAACCGGCCCAAGGGGCGGCTAGGTCGATTCGATGCCCAAGGGCCGGATCAGACTAGCCACATCATTTCGCATAATGTATAGACGGTGGCCCTATCAAGGCCCGTAACGGCCGCTTGCGCCTTGTGGGGCAGGGCAAATCCAACGGCCAAACATAGCGCCATTGCGGTGGCGGCTAGCTTTCGCCACACCGCCTTTTCCTCCCGACTGACGGCACGCGCCTCACCGACGATCCCCAGGACACGCGCCAACGGGAGCCCGGTCAGCCCCGCCAAAGTTGCGCACATCACCGTGTCAGGCAACGAATAGCCTGATTTCCAGTTGGCGATCGTTCCGCGTGAGACGCCGAGCTGCCGCGCAAATTCCGCATCGCTGCTGACGTTCAGCGCTTTCCGCGCTGCGTCGATGAGGTCGGTGACTGTCTGCATTGTTCAACCCTGTTGACACCCCTGTTCAACCCCTTTATACATTGCTCCGCGTTCAACGGAGTTGAGCGCCCCGCCGGCAGCACCCCAAGGCTAATGGCGGGACCTCTTGGGGCTTGGGGCGGGATAGTTCCACATGGACCCTATCAATGGCTGCTCCGCAATGCCGGAATCACTCGGAAGAGTCTTCGCCAAGCTCCACTCTGAGACTCTCGGCCTTCTTAGCGATGTCATCTGCTGCCTTAAGGGCGGTTTGAATGGCGGACTTCACCAGTCTGGCGTCATCGGATTCCTCTCCGACCAGTCCCATATCCACGATTTCGTCCAAGGCTCCAAGAAGCATTTCGATTACAGCCAACCGATCCTGATTTGCTGCGCTCAGAAGAACCAGTTCTTCAGGTGGCCAGAAAATTCCGGGGATTGTTCGCTTCAACACTCGGAAGATGGTGTGAATGTCCGAAGCCTCAAGGTCTTCGTACTTCTCGACCGACTCCAACGCACCAAACGCTATTGGAAGGCTCATCGCCCTCTTAAGTCGAAGGCGTATCAACTCGATGCGCCGGGCCCGCTCAACACGGGCAGCCTTGCGATCGCTGAGCTCCTGCGCAATGCGTTGATGATGCGATTCACGCGCGAAGCGGTTCGCACCATACCCAACCGCCAAGGCTCCGCCGGCTGCCGCCCAGGTGCCGATGGCGGCAAGCCAGTCTGCGGCGTTCCCCGCATCAATGCACTTCAGCGGAATATCGCTTCCTGCCAGTGCTACGGCAGTGATGATTCCGCCAAATCCAAATGCCGCTGCGGCTGCAATCACCGCATCGCGCTTGCTAATCAAGGGTTCCACCTCAGTAGCCATGCCTTCCTCTCTGGCAATCTATTCGATGGGGGAATTCTGGCATGACCGAGCCGCTACTTGCGTTCGTCCTGTTGGCGGCCATTGTCGCCGCCTCCATCGGTGCCGCCCGCATCGTTTCGTGGCTGCTCGACCGGCATGACCACACCGCCGCCCAGCAATCTCGCGAAGCCCAGGTCATCGCACTCGCACAGGCTGAGATTGCCGCCACCAAGCGCGGCGATCTGCTGGCCGCTGCTCGCTACGCCGAAGAGCAGGAGCGCGCCGTATGAGCAGGTATCCCTCATTCGCCGAACTGGCGGAGTTCGATATGGGCCTCGCGGCAGTCGCTGTGTTCGTGTCGCTCGTCGTGGGCGGAGCCATCGTCTCCATCGTGATTGAGCAGGCATGGCTGGGGCTTCGCCGCCTGTGGAAGCTTCGGAAGGATCGCTCCAATGGCCGGTGAGCGCGCGGTGCTGGCCGAGTCGGGACTCCCCTCGTCTAACAGGGGAGTCAGTGAATTCAGGAACGCCGATGGAACCCTGACGGTCGGCATTGACTGGTTCTCCGCTTCCATCGATCTGCGCGCAGCGCTGGACGAACTCGCGTTCCGTGATGGCGACAGCTTCGAAGAGGTCCGCCAGTGGATCGAGTTCTCCCCGGAGAACGCACGTATCGCGGCCCTGCAGGTGTTCTGCTGGTTCTTCGCCGGGCTTGGCCTTGAACTGGATGAAACCGTGGGCGGCGGTCGCTTCTACACGTGGCGAATCAAGATCATCGACGCGGCCAAGAAGTTCGTCGGCATGATCGAACTGGGCGGCGAAGATTGCCGCCGTGCCGATGGCACGTACACCGCCCGCATCGAGCTAACCGGTGATGGATGCAAGGCAATAGGCGCAGCGCGCTGCGGCCATGCGCAGCGGTGGCTGGAGCTTCGAGCGAAGCTCGAAAGCTGCGCCGGAAGGATTACCCGTGTTGACGTGTGCGCCGATGACCTGGTGGGCGACTACCCGTTGCGCATGGCCCAGAAGTGGTACGCCAATGGCGACTTCGACAACCGTGGTCAGCGCCCCAAGGCGCAGTTAGTGGATGACTACGATAGCGGTGACGGCAAGACGTTCTATGTCGGTGGCAAGAAGTCGGAAAAGCAGCTGCGGGTCTACGAGAAGGGCAGGGAACAGGGCGATAAGAGTTCGCCGTGGGTGCGCTATGAGGCGCAGTTCCGCAACTCTAACCGCAAGGAACTGCCGCTCGACATCCTTCGTGATCCGGCGTCCTACCTGCTGGGTGCCTACCCGGTCCTGTCCTTTCTGCGCTGCGTTGCCACGCGCATCGAAATCACGAAAGCCGCTGTTGAAGCGACGTGGAAGAGCGTTCGTCGCCACATCCGTCGCCAGTACGGCGCGGCCCTCAATTTCATCGCCAAGAACTGCCCGGACGATCAGTCCCTGCGGTCGGTAATCGAATCCTGCACTTCGCCATCGCTGCCGAAGTGGGTCACAGGCGACACAGCAGCGCACTGGCCCGAAATCGCGGCCGTACAGCCAACCTCAAAGGGGTAACAGCACATGAGCATCAAGGTCACCGTCCTCAAGAACGAAATTGACGAACGCGGCGGCAGCTTCAAGAACGACGCTGGCGAGAACGTCGAATACACCACCCGCAAGCAGAAGGCCAAGCTGGAAACCGGTGGCTTCGCGTATCCGTTCGACGTGCGCCTGGACAAGGGCCAGCCGGGCTACCCGGAGGGTGAGTACGAGCTCGATGTTGAGTCCATGTTGCAGGTCAACAAGGGCGTCGCCTCGCTGAGCAAGTTCACCGTTCTGCGCATGGTGCCCAAGCCCGCACCCCGTGCAGCCGCGCAGGCCTAAGCCATGGCCGTGTGCGTGTCTCTGACGGCTGAGGGGACGCTCGTACCCACCGGGGAGCCTGCATCGCAGTGTGGTGGGTATGTGCTTGTGTCAGCGGCAGAGCACGCACAGGCCTCAATTCTCATCGATCTATTCCAGTGGCCCGAACCTGAGGTGGCCACTGGCTGGTTCTCGGGGGTGTTCACGTTGGTTCTTGCACTGAACGTGCTGGGCTACATCGTGGGCGCCGTCGTGAAGTCGGTCAGTACAGAACGGGATTGACCACCCATTTCCCGCGCAGATCGCGCATCACAGAAGGAGTAGTGCAATGGATTTCGACAGCATCCTGACCGGCCTCGCAGCCACCAGTGCCGTTACCGCCATCATCGGTGCCGGTGCTATCAAGGCGTCCCCGGGCTTCGCCCGCTGGGCGACCAACAAGGTCGCCACCTTCTTCCGCTAATCGCGGAAGAATCGTAACGGGGAGGGGCTGGGAAACCGGCCCCGATTCCTATGCAGACACAGCCCGATGACGTCAACGCCGAGGAATGCCAGGACGATTGGTGCCCTGAGTGTGGCGGCGATGACGTGATCGTGTTGGACGACGGGAACTTGTGGTGCTTGGAGTGCCGCATCGTCATTGACTACTAGGGGTGGGTGATGGACTTCAGTGGGGTGTTCCTCGGGCTATCCGTCGCGCAGGTGGTTGCAGCAATTGTCGGTGCCGGCACGTTGATGGCGCTCCCTTGGTTCGGTCGATGGTGCGTCGACAAGATCGCAGGCTTCTTTGAGGACCGCGAGGACCAAGACGCGGACGAACACGCCGACGATGAGTCGGGCGAGGTTGAAGAGGTCGTGTGCGCTGACACCGGCCATGACTATGACGGCGGAGAGTGTGTCTTCTGTGGCGCACCGGAAAGGGAGGAGTGACGATGCTTGTGTGCATGGTCTTTGCGTTCATTGGCGGCCTTGCTGGTCATGCGGTCGCCCTGGCATTCAATGAGGCAAGTCAGTGACGCTCGCCCGATGTGCAGTGCTCGCTGTACTTCTTGCCTTCGGGCTGATGCCTTTCGTGGCGTTTGCAGACGATCAGGGCGAGGCGTACGCGAAGTGCCTGAAGAAGATCGCTGAAGCATCCGGCGAGCGAATCACTGATCGGCAGTGTTTGCCCGAGAGTGTCTCTGGCGGAGGGCAGCTTGGTGGCATCTATCGCGCCTACTACCGTCTTCGGAATAGTAGTGGCGGCGTATCCGGCCTTATTCAGTACGGCCCCGATTTTCCTTGGATGAAGGCGTGCAGCGCCCGACCGGAGGAGCTTGGCTGGAAGGGTGGTGGCGACAACGGCCTAGGCAGTGTTTGCAGTAACGGTTGCACGTATGGGGGTTCGCTCTATGCGCAGTCCCCAACGGGGCGTCTATTTACGCCTACCGGTGAGGCGTGCAGCACGAACGACCACCCGGAGCCAACCAATCCCGATCCCGGCGAAGGGGGCGGCGATGGCGGCGGCACCGGTCCGGGCGACGGTGGCGGCGATGGTGGTGGTGGCGATGGCGGCACAGGCCCGGGCGGCGGCGATGGTGGAGGTACCGGCCCGGGCGGCGGCGATGGCGGCGGTACGGGGCCGGGCGACGGTGACGGTGACGGTGGTGGTACTGGGCCGGGCGACGGTGGCGGTACTGGCCCGGGGCCAGGTGAAGGAGGTGATGGCGGCGGAACAGGCCCAACGACCGGGCGTCTTTACAAGAAGTCGGGCAAGACGGTTCAAAAGGTGCTGGCGGAGTTCAAGACGGCCATTGAGGGTGCTCCGATCTTGTCGAAGGTCAAAGGCTTCTTCGGTAGCTGCACTGGCGGTGGCAGTTGCCCGACAGCAACGTGGGACGGCGGACAATACGCGGGCAAGTTCGACTTGGGGAGCCTGTGCAGCGGCCCTCTATTGCAGCTATTTCAGTACGCAGGATTCGTTTTCCTCGCAGGCATGGGCGTAGTAGCTCTTAGGTGGGCATTGCTATGAAGCGGCATCACCTGACCGTCTTGGTTGCTGTGCTGGTCGTACTTGCGCTCTCTGCGTCGTGGGCATACGCCGATGGCGTCGGGCCCGTGACGGCCATCACCATGTGGGCGAAGGAACAGCTAACGTCGTTGTGGGCTGATTTCTCCGATTTCATGACGGACTTGCAGACCGACTTCATCGAGCTTGTTCTGTCGTACGTCAAGGCGATCGTGTACCTGATCCCGGCACCGGACTTCCTGTCGCAGATCAGCTTCTGCGCCATGCTCAACGCAGCTGGTCCGTGGACAGCCTTTATCGTGGCCCAGCTGCGCGTCGGCGAAGCCATTGCACTGCTCACCGCTGCACTTATCTTCCGCCTCGTGCGGGTGTTCCTGACCGTATTCCAGTGGACGTAACGAAATGATCTTCGGCCATGAAGGGTTGCCGCGCAGCGGCAAGAGCTATGAGGCGGTGCTGCATCACATACTGCCCGCACTGCGTGCAAAGCGGCACGTCTACGTGCGCCTCAATGGGGTAGGGGAGAGCCTCGACAAGATCGCAGCGCACCTGGGCATGCCCGAAGAAGAAGTGCGTGATCTGGTCCACGTGATGGGCGATAAGGAGGTGGTTGACTGGTGCGTGTGCGACACCGACAACGACGGCGCCATTTCGTTCCCGCACATCGAAAAGCACGCCCTAGTTGTGATCGATGAGGCCCACGAGTACTGGCCTACCAACCGTGCCAACCTGCCAGAGCGCACCGCAAACTTCTTCGCAAAGCACGGCCATATCAGCTTGGACATGGTGATCATTTCGCAGGACTGCAAAGACCTGCACCGCCTGATCATCCGCCGCATGGCTAAGAAGAATACGTATACCAAGCTCGATGCGCTGGGGTCTGATCAGCGGTACTCGGTGCGGTTCTTTGCGGCAACTGGCACAGGCAAATACGAAACGGTGGGCACTGAGGTCCGCAAGTACGATCCGGCCATTTGGGAGCTGTACCACGGCGTGCAGCCGGGCATTGAATCCAATGAGGTGTACAAGGGGAATACGCGCACTCTGTGGAAGACGCTGCGCGGACCGTCGATTCTTATGGTTTTGGCGCTTGTGGTCGGCGTTGTGATGCTGGGTCGATTCTTCTTCGCAGGCGGAACTACCGGCGATGGCGGTACGCTAAAGGAGGTTGCCGCCTCGCAGAAGGCCGCAATCCCAGCCATTGCGCACGCCCCCGGCTCTCAGCCGGCTACGGTGGTCACCAAGGCGGTCGATGCTCCAAAGTCGAAGGAGAAGCTTCCTGCGGGCGTGCAGTACATCCTCGACATGGCGGCTAACGCCAGGGCGCGGCACGCTGGCTGGTACGGGCAACGAGATATCGTAGAGTTCCGGGCATCAGGAGGCGGGCAGGTGCTCGACCGATTCACCACGGAGCAGTTGTGGGCGCTGGGCTGGTCTGTGAAAAGAACAGAGTTTGGCGTGCTTCTGAGCGCCAGAGGCCACGAGATCATCGCGACGACATGGCCTGTCGATCCCTTCGGCGAACAGTCCGATTCGACTACCGAGCGTATAAGGGCTGCGGCGGGGTCGCCTGTGACGAGCGCGAGCGAGACACAGCCGACCGCCGCCGCGGCGAACGGGAGCACTCTGATTGCAGTTGGAAAGCGCCCCATGGGCACGTTCCCAGAGACGCCGCCATATCCAGCAAGCTTCTAGTTCACCAGCGCAGCTGGTCCAACAGGGGTGGCAGGCGGTACGCTGCTGTAACAAGGAGGGACGCCCACCCATGAGCCAGCAACCGACAAAAGCCGAGTTGGACGCACACTGCAGAAGAACGCTCGAGCTCAAAAAGTCCATAGATCAACTTACGACGCATGTTGAGGTGACCTATGGCATGTATATGGATTCAGTGCGTGGCTGGGGCGAGATCGTCAAATTGCTGGAGCAGGCGGTTGACGAATCTGTTGCTCAGGGAAATCCAAGGGAGGCCGTTCTCAGCAGCACGCTTATACATGGCGATGGTAGGTATGAAGATGGGAAGTTCCTACACCGATCACCAATAGGCGAGCGAATCGCCGCATGCCGTGTTGGCGGGGCGAATGAAGCGGCCCTGAGCAGCTTGTGCCTGGTGTCGATTTACGCCTTTTGGGAAGACAACACTCGTGGAGCGATCGCCCGTGCGCTCGGCGTGGAACTGAATGACGTCATGTCTCCCTTGTTTGGTGATATCCGTGCCATGCGGCATTCAATTCTGCATATGGGCGGCATCATGGATCGCCGTGGTGCCAACGCACTACGGGTCCTCAAATGGTTTCGAGAAGGCCAGAGAATCGTGCTCACGCAGCGCCACTTCCACGAGATGGTTCTACGGCTGAGAGATTTCCCCACGGGACTGATTACCCCGACCTACAATCCATTTCCAAGCATCACCGGCAAAGGGGAGGGCGGTTAATGAGGCGCCTCAACCTAGTGGCCGTCGCCCTACTTTTGCTTCCTCACGACGCCTCCGCCCAGCAATTACGCTCCGCCGTGGGGTCGCAGCCGCCGCCCGTATATACACCTGCGACACCTAAGGCTAGCAATCTCGGCGCCGAGCCGCTCAAATGCCAGCAGCATGCAGATCCACGCATCCGGCTGTACTGCACAGACATTGAACGTTCGCTTCTCCAAAGTGAAGCTCGGCGCCAAGGCATACCAACGCCATCGAGCGAGATTGTGCGCATGCCAGCCTACGGGAGCGCTGGGGCAAAGCAGCTCGGCGCTGCCTGCATGGGGGGCACTGCGATGCGCCGCCTAAACAACGGCTGGGAACAGTTGCGAAATGCCAAGGGCGAATGGCTGCGCTGCCGCGAGCAATGAATCGGGGTGTAGGGGCAGCGCCCCTACGAGAAACGCTTCACACGCGCTCGTGGCGCCTTGGCCCCAGTGCCGGTAGGTCTGCTGCAGCTGGTGCGGCGTCAGGGCCAGCCATCGCCACCGCCGAACGCTGTTTGCGGTGGCTCACAACGTCCCGCAGATTGACAACAGTGGCAGGATGATGGCGAATGCCGGCGTTCCGATTGTGCCCATTTCTGGAACTGTCGATCGACGGTGCCGAGCGTGCAGCTTCCATCATCCGACGCCATTCCTGCGCTTGGCAGGCGGTGAGCGACAGCCAGGCCAGATCCTCGGGCAGCAGTTCACGACCTTCGGGCGTGATCAGGCGGTCGCCTAGGAAAGAAAAACCGGCCCAAGGGCCGGTCAAGTTGATACGGTGGTGCGGGTCGAACACGATCATGCCGCGATCTCATCCTTGGCCGGGGTCTGAGGGCGCAGGCAAGAGCCGAGCCAGAGGCCCAGCCATTGCCACGCCGAGGACACAAACGCCGCAGCAGCCCGATACAGCATTTCGCATAATGTATATTATGTTCAAATGAGCTGAACCCCTGACTCCCAAGCACCCTCTGGTACGCGACCGTGCTACCAAACTGCACCTGGAGTTCTTTGGCCCCCTTGAACCCTCTCGATCCACGCGGACGCTCGCCCGATTCTCAAGCGTGAGCACCCGCAGGTACCTCAGCGCGGCAGGACATTCAGCACCCGGCAATTCCTGCAGCGACCCTGCTCGATAAGATGCGAACTCACGAATGCTCCGCACGACCTGCATTGCACCGGCAGATGGGCATGTATCTTCCGTATTAATGGGTCGTTGTAGGTCGATCCGGTGGGATCCTTGTTGATGATGCCGATCTCAACAAGGGTCATTCCATGGACTTTCAACTTCCCGTCAAACTCCTCCTGGGTATGGCTGGTGAGCACGAGGTTATGGATGCCGCGGGTCACCTGTTTCCGGACGGGCTTCGGAACGGCGCAGCCGTATGCCTTGTTTACAGCACTGACCAACACCGCCCCGGTCAGTTCACCCAAGGTTTTCGGTGGTGGTGTTGTGGGTTGTTGCCCGATAAGCCTCCCGACACCATCATTCATCTCCTGATCGAGCGCGCCGCGAACCACCTGACTGAAGAAGCTCGGTGCGCCACGCTTGAACACTGGTTGCCTCAACAACTGAATGCCGGAATTGATCCAATTCATGGGTGTCCTGCCATGCGCAGCAATGGTCGCCGACAGAGTGAGCCCCGCGTTGCGGCCATGACGCGACATTCTGTATCAACGACGCATCATCGCGCTGACCACATACAGCCCTGCCTCCCACCCTTGGAAGTCTAGCGCCCGTGGATATGCCTCATCTCAACAAGGGCGAGCGCCGCTCACTGGCGCCGCAGTCGTTGCACTCCGCACGATCAACACCGCCAGCAGCGGAATGGCGATTCCATACACGTACTGGGTCAGTGTCACGCCAATCCCGAACGGGAACCAGATCGTTGGAAACCCCAGCGAACCGAGTTCACTCGTGTACTGCGATACGGTGATCATCAGCATCACGATCAACGCCATGCCTCGCATTGGCCCATTGCGGGCAATCCGCACGCGATACAGCTCACGGCTTTCTGGCTGCGGGGCAAGTGTCGGGGCCACGTGGATGCCGCCGCTCGCAGGGCCGGCAGCGCTGCCGGGCTGCATGAATGCTCGTATGGCGATCACGCCCTGCGTGCCTGCGGCATCGGCGGGCAGCGAAAAGATCATCGGCCGCGTACCCACGACACGGGGCGACTCCCCTAGCCTGCCCGAGCCCCCCAGGCGCTTGCCGTTCCAGTACAACTCATAGCCATCCTCTACGGCGGTAGGCCCCAGGATGTCCCAAACGCAATATCCGCCCAGCGCGGATCGTCACCGACCTGGAATTTCCACGCCCCATCGATCAGAGGCGCCACTGCGCGGAGCCTGGGTGGATCAGGCCGACCACCGATGACAAGGACGGCGGCAGTACACACCCAGGCCAGCAGGGTCAGTACGACGATCCTCACCACGAGCGCGTGTTGCCCCGATGAGGCAAGAGAGGGAGATCTGGTCGCCGCAGTCATCACGGGTTCTCTGTAATGAAGTCGCCAAGGATTCCTACTGCCATGCACGGATGTCATCCTCCGTACAACCCGTGCCTACTGCAACCCTCCCCTGCCCCGTCCAATCCCAGCTCCTTGCCAATGGGTCATCCAATCCCGCCCACAGACGCCACCCGCATGACGAAGTTTGCGATCGTCTCCTCCATCTGCTGCAGACCTGGATCCTCCAGCGGGTAATGCCCGGCATTCCTGAGCAATACAGTCTCGACCTCAACCTGGCGGATGCGCGAGAGGAAGGGCGTACTGAGATGCAACGGTGTCCAGTGATCATCTGCCGGCTGGGTCAGGAGCACCGGGCAGCGGTCGAACTGCTCGGGTTCGAGTGCAGGCTGATAGTTCCCATAGCTGTCCAGGAACCGAATCGACATCCGGTTTCCAGCAGATGTCCGGTCGCGCAGAAAGATCTCCATTGCGACCTTGTCGTTGGCAAGCGCACTCATTTTCGACGCCAGCGTCATTGGATATCTGAATGCAGCAATTGGAGACTTCGCCAACAGGCCCATCAATGGAATTCCAAGCCGTGAGGTCAGCAGGTCGTGGGCCGTCTCATCGCGCACCTGCTGTGATCGCTGGTCAAGGAAGGTCATGCCCACAATCCCAGCCACTGTCCCCTTTGGCGCCTTTGCAGCAGCGTGATAGGTCAGCATCCCGCCAGCACTAAGGCCATACAGCACGATGGGGCGCACGTCCCGCGCCCGCTCAAACGCAATGAAGTCGACAACGAGATCGACCCACTCGTCGTAGGAGAAGGGGGCACCGCGCGCTACCTTGGTGAGCCCGTAACCAAGATTGTCCAGTGCCACTACTTCCAGACCTCTACGTGCCAAAGGCGCGCCCAGGATCATCGACATCTGGCGACCATTGGTGCCTACGCCGTGAAGGAGGATGACCTTCGCCGGTGCTTCCGCATTAACGTACCTGTCCAGGTGGACCTCGTGTCCTCGATGACTCCAGTACACCTCCTTGGGGGCAGTTGCCTCGTCAAGACGAAGGCGCGCAGGTAGCCGCGTTTGCAGGTCCCTCCATTCCTGCTGATCACTGTAGTAGTCTGGCTTGGCGTTCATGTTCACCTCGATTCAAGGACAGAGGGCATGCTCCTCCAGGCGGCGGCGGCCAGGGATGCTTGTTCGGGACAGGCGCTATAGAATTTGTGCCAACCAACGGGCTTGATCATGGATCCTTGGCACTACCCGCGCAGCCCTGCTTCGATCGAGCTCATGCTGCGTTTTGGCGAAAGTCGTGGGATAAAGACCCCGCAGCTGATGACGGGCACCCGCCTGGCGGCCGCCGACCTGAAGGACCCTGACGCGATTATTTCGGCGACCCAGGAACTGAAGGTCATCGAGAACCTGCTGAAAGCGTTGCCGAAAGCATCCCGCGCCGGGCTGGAGGTAGGCCTGACCTATCGGCTTTCGGCGTATGGATTGCTCGGCTATGGGCTGCTAAGCAGCGCAAGCGGCGAGGCTGCTCTTGCCCTCGCCCGGCGCCTCCTCCCGCTGACCTACACCTTTGCCTCCATCACGATCACATCGGATGGGCGCAACGTGCAGATGGCATTCGCCCCTGCCCCCGAATTGATCGGTGACACAGCGCGCTTTGTGGTGGAACGTGCCATGGGTGCCACCGCACGTGTACTACATGACGTGATCGGGCGGGACTTCCGATTGGAATGGTTCGAGCTCGCCGGGGCAGCCAGTGGCTCAGGCTCGGGTGTCTCTACCGTATTCAGTGCACCGGTACGCCATGGCGCCATCAAGGGTTCTCTGGGCTTTTCATCCGCCTTGTTGCAGCGTCCACTGCCACAGGCCAACCCGATCACGGCCAGAATGTGCGAACAGATGTGCAATGAGCTGCTGAGGAAGCGTAGCCCCAGGGTGGACACGGCGGCCTTCATCCGCGAACACCTTGCCGGACAATCATTCAGGCATCCGCCGTCGGTCGGCGAATATGCACGCATGCTCAACACCACCGAGCGCACCCTCAAACGCAGGCTGCAGAGCGAAGGAACAACGTTCCGCGAGATATCCCAACGGTGCGCGTTTGGCCCGCGCAGACATCCTGATGCAGGACGGGCGCCTGTCCCTCGCGCAGATTGCCGCGGAACTGGGATTCAGTGAACCAACCACCTTTTCGCAGGCCTACAAGAAGTGGACCGGGGTGCCGCCAGGCAAAGCCCGCAAAAGCGGCATTTAGCCGCAACATTCAATGTCGGATATGCTGATCGCACCCTTGCCACTGGCAGGACCACAATCCATGGCACAGGCCTTCACACGTACCATCTGCATGCTGATCTACGACGGCGCGCAGTCATTGGACATCAGCGGCCCTGTGGAAGTGTTCGCTCTGGCAAGTCGCCAGGCCGAGGAAGACCGTGCTGGCAGTGCGCCGCTGTACTCCGTGAAGCTGATCGGCAGACACTCGAACTGGGTTGTGGCCTCCTCCGGCATACGCCTGCTCCCCGATATGACGTGCGAGGAGATGCCCGACAATACCGACACGCTGCTGGTGTGCGGTGGAATGGGTGACTCGCTCGATGTCATCAGGACTGATCGGGCACTGGTCGAATGGCTGGGACGAGCTGCAACACGCGTACGGCGGATCGCCTCGATCTGCAGCGGCGCTCTTCTGCTGGCCGAGGCGGGCGTCCTTGATGGCCGTGAGGCCACGACGCACTGGAGTGATGTTCGCGAGCTGCGCGAGCGCTATCCGAAGGTGCACGTGCAGCCAGATGCGATCTACACGCACGATGGCCATGTGTGGGCGTCGGCTGGGATCACCGCGGGGATGGACATGGCCCTGGCGATGGTCGCAGAAGATCGTGGCCAATCGCTGGCACTGAAGGTGGCCAAGCGGATGGTCATGACCAGCAAACGCTCCGGCGGCCAGAGCCAGTTCAGCCGCCAGTTGCAGTCTCTGGATCTACCCGACCAGTTCCAGAAGCTGGAACAGTGGATGCGGGAGAACCTGCATCTTCGCCTGAGCGTGGACGAACTCGCGCAGCGTCTGCACATGAGCCCCCGGCAGTTCAATCGCAGATTCGTCGCGACCTTCCAGCTTACGCCACAGAAGTATGTGGAAATGCTGCGCGTCGAAGCAGCCAAGCCATTGCTTGAGGGCACGCGCAAGGACATGCAATGGGTTGCCAGTGAGTGCGGATACGGTTCGGTGGATGCGCTCCGGCGCGCCTTTCTCCGCCAGCTCAACGTGACGCCAAGCGAGTACCGGTCACGGTTTGGCTCTGTCTAGAGCGTCCCGATCCGCAGGATTGATGTCCGCATCCGCCGGTGCGCCTCAGCTACGTTATCGTCTTCGCATCACCTCATCGCGGCGCCCTTCGGCTCGTGCCGTGAGCGCCCGCCCGCCTAAGGATATGCCGTGACCCGCTACGCCCCACGTTGCCTCAGCCTCCTTGCGGGGATCTGCGCCGCCGTGCCGCTGCCTGCATCGTCGCTCGAGCGGCTTCCGCTTCCGGCCGGGTGCAAACCCGCCCAGCGTTCTGCGCAGGCACGCCCGATGGAGGCCATGGACGTACCCGTTTTTCCGCCCGTCCAGCTTGATGTCCGTACCCCCTTCGAGCCCAGTGCCTTCAGTGCGGGCGGCTATCGCTACCTTGTGTACGAACTGCAGCTGCAGAACTACTCGGAAGCATCATTGCGCGTAGAAGCAGTGGACGTATTGACGCCCGCACCGGATGGGGCCGAGCTTCTCCTCAGGATTTCAGGACAGGCCCTGCGCGACCAGATGAGACTGGTCGGTAGCGGTGCTGTTGATTCCGAGCAGACGCTGGAGACAGGACGAGCGGGGACGGTCTTCCTATGCGTTGCGTTCGACGGATCGTTCCCGGTGCCTGACCGCCTCCTGCATCGCGTCGTGCTGGACAGTGCAGTGGCGCAGGGCCCCGAGGTGGGCACGCAGCACGACGCCGTGAAGGTGCTGTCCAGCCCCGTCCGTGGCAGCCACTGGCTGGCGGACAACGGGCTCGCACTTGACCTTCATCACCGTCCTGGCGTGTTTGTCGCCGGAGGGACAGCCCAGATTTCGCGCCGATACGCCATTGATTGGAAGCGCCGAGTCGACGGCAAGCTGCTGGCGGGGGACCCCCTGGATGTACGCAGCTACCATGCGTACGGGGAACCGGTATTTGCCGTTGCTGATGCCACCATCATCCAGGCCAGGGACGGGTTCCCGGACAACATCCCGCGGACACCGGCCGGGTTCACTCCTGCCGTGCCACTCAGCATGGAATCGTTGGCGGGCAACACCGTGGTTCTGGACCTGGGCGATGGCCAGTTCGCGCACTATGCCCATCTTCAACGTGGAAGCGTCGCGGTCAAGGCCGGGCAACGGGTCAAGCGTGGCGAGCTGCTGGCGAACATCGGAAATTCAGGCGATGCCAGATGGCCACATCTGCACTTCCAGGTGACAACCGGCCCCGGCGTCATGAGCAGCGAGGGTGTGCCGTTCGTGCTTGATCATTTTCGTGCCAAGGGCCCTTCAGGCCAATGGACCGTGAGGCGTCAGGAGTACCCCCTGCTCGACAGCGAGCTCGACCTCTGATCCGGACCGGGACCAGGGTCATGCCCTACCCGGCCTCGCGAATCCGTCGTGCCGACTGGCGCAGACTGTCGATCAACCCTGCGATGGCCGAATCGCTGCCCGTCGCTTCACGCCAGTACATGCCGAGTGCTCCTGCCGACCCCATCGACAAGGGCAGCCGGGCCATCTGCTTCAGGCGCACGAAGTGATCCGCTACATGTGCCGATGCGGCCAGCAACAGATCGCTGTCGCGCAGAAGCGAGATGTTGGCCAGCATGGAGGCCGACTCCACCGCATAGGGCGGCGGCGTCAGTCCGATCTCAGCCAGGCCGGTTTCCAGATTGGCACGGATCGGCGTTCCCACGGGCCACACGATCCACGGGTAGTCGAACGCCTGCTGCCAGGTGAGCGAACGCTTGCGTGTGAGTGGATGACCGGGCCGCGCGACCAGCACAATCGGCTCCACGTACAGCAGCTCATACTGCAGGCCAGGTGGCGGATTGCTGCCGCTCAGCCGTCCGACGGCCACATCCACCTGGACGCGTTCCAGCTGTGACAACAGTTCATCCATCGTCCCCTCGCGCAACCCGATCTGGATGTCCGGCTGCAGGCGCATGTAACGCGCGATCGCATCAGGGACCAGATCGAACGTGGCCGCAGGTGAGGTGGCAAGCATCACCCGGCGCAGGCCGCCGTGGCGTACTGCCTCCACATCCTCCTCCGCCCGCTGCATCGCGTTGAGAACGCGTCGCGCATAGAGCAGCACCAGACGGCCCGCCGGGGTCGGGCTGATGCCGCGTGCGTGCCGGTCGAACAATGCCGTCCCGATGTCCTCTTCCAGTTCGCGCAGCCATTTGGACAGGCCCGGCTGTGTGGTGTGCGCCGTCCGCGCGGCTTCGGACAGGCTGCCGGTCTGTTCCAGCAGCAACAGCCACTGCAGATGCCGCATATGCAGGCGGCGCGACCAGTCGAGAATCCCAGGCATATCCGTTCCTATATGGATGAATACTCAAAGATCATTTTCGCATTGTAGGTTAACCGCCTAGTCTCTGCTTCGAAGGCACCGCTCCGGGGTGCCGGCACGCAAGGTGGAGTCACTCATGCACGCAGTCCAGGCCCTCGATGCACGTTCCGCATTCAACCGCGATATCGACGCGGACCACCTGGTGCCGCTGTGGGACCAATTGCATTCACTGGTGCCGCGCGCGCCAGCAGCCAAGGTGGAAGCAGCGCTGTGGCGGTATCGCGACCTGCGTCCGCACCTGATGCGCGCCGGCGACCTGCTCACGGCCGCCGAAGCGATACGACGAGTGCTGGTCATGGAGAATCCCGCGATCCGTGGCCGTGCCTCGGTCACGCAGAGCCTGTATGCCGGCCTGCAGCTGATCCTTCCCGGCGAAGTCGCGCCCAGCCATCGCCACACGCAATCGGCGCTGCGCCTGGTGATCGAAGGCACCACGGCGCATACGGTCGTCGATGGCGAACGCATTCCGATGGCCCCGGGCGACTTCATCATCACCCCGTCCTGGACCTGGCATGACCACGGCAATCGCGAAGCGGCCGAAGGTGGAGAGCCTGTGGTCTGGCTGGATGGGCTGGACATTCCGTTGCTGGGCTTCCTGGGTGCGCAGTTCGCCGAGGACCACGACAGCGATGAGCAGCCCCTGACGCAGCTGGAGGGGAGTTCACTGGCCCGCTACGGCTCGACCCTGCTGCCGGTACGCCACCGCGTGGCAACGCCCGTATCGCCGCTCTCGCACTATCCCTACGAACGCACCCGCGAAGCGCTTGAAACCCTGCTGCGCAATGGCGATCTGGATCCTTGGGATGGCATCAAGCTCCGCTATGCCAATCCTGCAACCGGTGGCTGGGCGATGCCTTCCATTGCGACCTGCATGCAGCTGCTGCCGGCAGGCTTCCGTGGCCGCACCTGGCGCAGTACCGATGCCACCGTTTACTCGGTGGTGGAAGGCAGCGGTGAGGCGATCGTCGGCGGGCAACGCTTCGCCTTCGAAGCCAAGGACACCTTCGTGGTCCCTTCGTGGGCCGGGCTGTCACTGCATGCCAACGAGGATTCCACGCTGTTCAGTTTCTCCGACCGCCCGGTGCATGAACTGCTGGGCGTTCTGCGCGAGTCGCGCGAAGTGGAATGAGGCCACTTCCTTCCGCGTGCCCTTCCCTGTCCGTTCCTGGAGTGGTTTCAATGACGTATCTCTTTACCCCGGCACCGGTGGTCGGCATACCGGTGGTTGGCAGTGACCAGCAGTTCCCCGTACGCCGCGTGTACTGCGTCGGCCGCAACTACGGCGCGCATGCGCGGGAAATGGGGTTCGACCCGGATCGCGAGCCGCCTTTCTTCTTCTGCAAGCCCACCGACGCTGTCGTGCCGGTGGCCGCCGGAGAGGAGCTGCAACTCCCCTATCCCAGCGAAACCGGCAATTACCACTATGAAATCGAGCTGGTGGCTGCCATCGGCACCGGCGGCTCCAACATTCCGCTGGAGCAGGCGCTTTCGCATGTGTTCGGCTATGCGGTAGGCCTGGACATGACACGCCGCGATCTGCAGATGAAGATGCGCGAGATGGGGCGCCCGTGGGAGATCGGCAAGGCCTTCGACCAGTCCGCCCCGATCGGCCCGCTGTGGCCTGCGGCACGAAGTGGATCGATCGACCAGGCCGGACTGTGGCTGCAGGTGAACGGTGAAGATCACCAGCGCAGCACGACCGCGGCGTTGATCTGGTCAGTGGCCGAGACCGTCGCATACCTGTCGCGCTTCTTCGAACTACAGCCGGGTGACCTGATCTATACCGGCACTCCAGAGGGCGTGGGCCCCGTGGTCCGCGGCGACCTGATGGTGGGCGGCATCGACGGTCTTGGAGAGTTGAACGTGCGTGTAGTCTGAGCACGCGCACTGCGGCATTCACCAGCCCTCGGGAGGGCTGCAATTCCATTGCACAAGGCTGCGCATGGCGCGGTCAGGGGATGAATCATGTCTGCAATCCTGCGTAACGGCGCCGTCGACATCCAGGCATTCGTTGACGCGCAGCCATTGAGCGGCTTCCAGTGGCGGGTGCTGGGTCTGTGTTTCCTGGTGGTCGCGCTGGACGGATTCGATACCGCCGCGATTGGTTTCATCGCCCCGGCATTGAGCCAGGACTGGTCACTGACTCCCGGCCAGCTCAATCCGGTGATGGTTGCCGCGTTGGCGGGGCTCGCCGTGGGCGCATTCGCCTGCGGCCCGCTCGCCGATCGCTTCGGCCGCAAGCGCATCCTGATGCTGTCCGTGCTGTTCTTCGGCGGCTTCAGCCTGGCCTCCGCCGGGTCGGACTCGGTCGCCGGATTGAGCGTGCTGCGCTTCCTCACCGGACTCGGCCTTGGCGGTGCCATGCCGCAGGCGGTAACGCTGATGTCCGAGTATTGCCCCCAGCGGCGCCGCTCCCTGCTGGTCACCACGATGTTCTGCGGCTTCACCCTGGGCTCTGCGCTGGGCGGGATCGTCTCTGCGCACCTGGTGCCACTGTTTGGCTGGCGCTCCATCCTGGGATTGGGTGGCGCGCTGCCCCTGCTCATTCTGCCAGCGCTGGCACTGTGGCTGCCGGAATCGCCGCGTTTCCTGTTGCTCAGGCCGGGCAATGAAGCACGTGTGGCAGCACTGCTGCGCAAGATCGCAGCGTTGCCAGCAGGGTGGTCCGGGGCGTTCCTGGATGGCGTGGCCCGTGATCCTGCCACGCAGGTTGGGCGCTCCCCGTTGCAGCTGATCATGGCACCGGCGCTGCGCCAGGGCACGGTGTTGTTATGGGGTGCCTTCTTCATGAGCCTGTTGATCATCTACCTGCTGACCAACTGGCTGCCGACGCTGATCAAGGGCACTGGCCTGAGCCTGAGCCAGGCGGCGCTGCTGACCGCCCTGTTCCAGATCGGCGGCACCATCGGCTCGATCGTGCTGGGGGCCACCATGGACCGGCTCAATCCCTACCGCGTGCTGGCATTGGCCTATCTGGCCGGCGCGCTCTGCATCGGCGCCATCGCACGCTTCTACTACGACTTCTGGCTGTTGGGCGCCTTCGTGGCCGGGGTGGGCTTCTGCATCAGCGGCTCGCAGGTCGGGGCCAATGCACTGGCGGCCGCGTTCTATCCCACCGCCAGCCGCGCCACCGGCGTTTCCTGGGCGCTGGGTGCAGGCCGCATCGGCTCCATCGTGGGTTCGCTCAGCGGCGGCGCCATGCTGGGCCTGGGCTGGGGCATCCAGGGCATCTTCAGCCTGTTGATGCTTCCCGCAGCGATCGCCGCACTGCTGATCTTCATCATGGGGCTGCGCTATCGGCACGCACGCACCACGACTGCGGCAGTGACCGCGCACTGATTCCTTCCGTACGAGCCGATCATGATCCTCTACAGCTTCTTCAACAGCTCCACCTCCTACCGGGTGCGCATCGCCCTTGCGCTGAAAGGGATCCAGTACCAGCTGCGCACCGTGGCCATCCGCAAGGGCGAGCAGTACAGCGAGGCCCATCGCTCGCTGAGCCCCATCGGTGGTGTGCCGGTGCTGGTCACCGATGACGGCGAGGTCCTGACCCAGTCACTTGCGATTCTCGACTACCTGGACGCCATCGCTCCGCAGGTACCGTTGTTCCCGACGGACCGGATGCGCCGCGCACGGGTGCAGGAACTGGCGCTCCTCATTTCCTGCGACATCCATCCACTCAACAACCTGCGCGTCCTGAAGTACCTGGAGTACGAGCTGGGCCTGGAGGCTGGCGAACGATCGGAGTGGTACGGCCATTGGATCGCCAAGGGCCTGGCCGCCGCCGAAATCCTGCTGCAACGCGCCGACCCAGCCACGTTCTGCTTCGGTGACACGCCGGGCGCGGCGGACTGCTGCCTGGTCCCCCAGGTCGCCAATGCGCTGCGCATGAACTGCGACCTGGCGCCCTACCCGCGCGTGCTGCAGATCCATCAGGCCTGCCTTGCACACCCTGCTTTCCAGGCTGCCGCACCGGAACGGCAACCCGACTATCCGGCCTGAGCCGCCGGTCGCGCTGCCAGCGCAGGAACGTGCTCATCACTCAACCTTGGGAGAGATCGCATGCGGCACCCTCCATATGCCATCGGTTCACGGCAGGCACCCTTCATGCTGTCCGTGCTGGCCCTGGTCGGCAGCAGCGTTGCGCTACCGGCACAGGCTGCACTTCCATCCGGCAACCTCGGGCTGACCTCGTTCAACGATGGCAAGTCCAAGCCCGGCAATCTGTTCCAGCAGTTCGTCAACGTTTACGAAGCCGACCGCTTCATGGATGCACAGGGCAGGCCACGACCGGTCGACAACGAGCTGCAGACCACCGTGCTGGCCACCTTCGTCGGCCGCATCACCGAGCACAAGGTCTTCGGCGCCTGGTACGGCTATGAAGCCCTGCAGCCGGTGCTGTTTGCCAATGCGGATTTCAACCCGAAGGTGAGCACCGGCAATGGCCTGGGTAATCTGAGTGTCAGCCCGGTCGTATTGCAGTGGCCCGAAACAACCCTGTTCGGGCGCCCCTACTTCCAGCGCCTGAACCTGCAGGTTCAACTGCCCACGGGCAGCTACCACCGCGACCGCGCCATCAACCCGAGCAGCAACGCCTGGGCGTTCAATCCGCACTATGCGCTGACCTGGGAGTTCGCGGACAACTGGGAACTCAGCTCTCGCATCCACTATCTGTGGACGGGCCGCAACAACGATCCAAATCCAGCCCTTGCCACCGACTACGTGCAACCTGGCCAGGCGCTGCATGCCAATGTCTCGGTCTCGCGTGCAGTGGGCCAGAACTGGCGTCTCGGCCTGTCCGGCTATGCGCTCAAGCAGATCAGCGCCGAACGCATCGACGGCAGAACCCGGGCCGATTCGCTGGAACGAATCAGCGCACTGGGCCCCGCCGTCCAGTTCGGCACCGGCAGGACCCGCATCATGGTCCACTACTACAAGGAGTTCGATGCGGCCAATCGCAGCGAGGGGGACCGCCTGCTGCTCCGCTGGTTCCAGTTGTTCTGAAGCCCGCTCACATCGATTCATGCAAGTGAAAGATACGCCCTCCCTGTCGCCCCGTGGGCTATGCTCGCCCTGCACGTCTGCACGAGCGAACATCGCCTCCCGGGGCTGGCGTCATGTCAAGCACGATCACGCAGCGAATGAGAGCCTGGCTCTTCCCCTGCACAGTGGCTGCGCTGGCCATCTGTGCGGCCATTGGTCTGCCTGTGGCAAGCCAGATCGGGATCGAGCAGATCTTCCAGGCCACCGAACGAAACGTGGCCATGGGCTACGCGCGGGATGTCCTGCAGCGCTCCGAACGGGTGTCAGCCACCTTGAAGGACGCCCTGGCGCAGCTGACACAGGGCGATCCGGCAACCTTCTGTGATTCCTCACGGGTCACCACGATGCGCCGTATCGCCTTGATGTCCCCGGACATCATGGCGATCGGCCATTCCCAGCAAGGTCGCCTGCTCTGCTCGTCCTTGCCGGTCCCGGTGGATTCGGTGGTGCTCGGTCCCGTGGAATTCCGCGGCGAGTTCGATGTACGCACCAAAGTGAGCCTTCCCCTCGCCCCTTCACCGACATTCATGGCGATAGAGCGTGATGGCTTCGTCTTCTTCCTGTACAGAACGCACGTGATCGACCTTCCGCTCGATCGTGACGCTGTGGTTGCGACCTACTCCACGCTGGCGCGCAGGGTGCGGACCTCGCGTGGCGAGGTTCGCCCCGCCTGGCTCGCGGCCGGGCGCCGCGGCCAAGGCGTCAGCTTCATTGATGGCCGCTACGCGGTGGCCGTGCTGGAATCCAGCCGAAACACCACGGGCGTGGTCGTCGCCTACCCGCGCAGCCGCTGGCAATCAGAGAAGCGCAGCATTGCCGGCGCCACGCTCGGCCTGGCGATACTGGCTGGCCTGGGGGTGGCGTCATGGGTGGTCCTGTGGGCCCGGCGACTGCTGAGCGTATCGGCCACTTCGCTGAAGCGAGGCCTTCGGCGCGGGGAGTTCAGTCTCCACTACCAGCCCATCGTCGAGCTGGAGACCGGACGATGGGTGGGCGTGGAGGCGCTGCTGCGCTGGCAGCGTCCAGGCGGAACCCCGGTCAGTCCCGCGATCTTCGTGCCGTTGGCGGAACGCACCGGGCTCATCGCCCGGCTCAGCCAGCGTGTTCTGGAGCTGGTCGCCGCAGAGAGCCCGATGCTGCTGGCGGAAGATCCCGATTTCTACATCGCCATCAATCTCGCCGGCAGCGATCTGGCGTCATCGAAGATGCTCACTCGACTGCGCGCACTCTCCGAACTGCCTGGTGCCAGCGGTCGCAACTTCCAGGTCGAGATCACCGAGTACAGCATGGTGTCCATCGACGCGGCCGGAAGCAGTATCAAGTTCCTGCGAGAAATGGGCATCCAGGTGGTACTGGATGATTTTGGAACAGGCTTCTCCAACCTGGGTTACCTGACCGAGTTCGCGCTGGATGGCCTCAAGATCGATCAGCAGTTCGTGCAACGCATCGGCAGGTCGGACACCGCCGATGCCATGGTCTTCCACATCATCGAGCTCGCCCGGTCATTCGGGCTGCGCATCGTGGCCGAAGGCATCGAGACCCAGCAACAGGCCGATGCACTGGCAGCGCATGGAGTACGGCGTGGCCAAGGGTGGCTGTTTGCTCGTCCGATGCCGCTGCACGAGCTGCTCAAGGCGCTGCGGCTCCGCCACGATTGAATGGGCGTGCCGGACCGCTCACCGCCCCTGCTCCACCTCCCCCTGACCACCACAGCACCGATAGTCGAACGGAATCCGCAGGGTCTTCCCATCCTCTCCCGGCCCGGAAATGCTGGCCTTCAAGTCGGCGCCATCACGCCGGTACTCGATGCGGTTCGGGAAGTCATGCTGCGGGTTCTCGAACACCACCCAGTTCTCGCCGTGGTCGGCAATCACGAATGTGGTCGGCGCCACACCGTTGGGCTGCACATGCAGGCCGGCCGCCCTGCCGGCCGGCACCAGGCGCATGTACTCGAAAGACGCCATGCTGCCGTGGCTCAACGTCCGTGACATGCCAAGCAGGGCGCCGCCGGCCTCTGGCAGCCACACCTCATCAAGCCTGCGCTCCTCGGTACCACCGCACCAATGCCCGGCCAACCAGTCGAACCTGGCCGGAGCAGCAGTGACTGCACTGCTTCCCAACGCCAGCCCTGCGCCCAGCACCACCAACGTCGACTTCAACATGCCCTGACCTCCTGGATCGGTTGGACGCAGGCTAGCGCCCCAGCCCCGGGGACGCTTGTAAAAATGCGCAGGATGACGTCCGATGCCGCATGGACTACCGCGAGCACCCTGCCCCCGACGACCTGCGTCGTCATGTCCAGTGCCTCTGGTGGCTGCGGGACGAGGCCCCAGGCCATGAGGTGCAGGTCATCTATCCCGATGGCCGGTGCGAGTTGCTGGCGGAACTTGGCGTGCCGCTGCATCTGTATGGGGCAGACGGCCGGATCCGCTCCGATCTGCCGTTCTGTTTCGCCGCACAGCAATGCGGCCCGATCCGCCTGCGGGCCGTTGGCCCGGTGTTCTGCATCGGCGTGCGGCTGCAGCCGGCCGCAAGCGCCTTGATGGCCGGTGTCCGCCTGCCCGGTCTTCGCGACCAGGCACCGGACCTGTACACACTGGATGCCTCCTTTGCCGAGACCTTCAGTGCGGCCGCTCGCGCCAGCGCTGCAAGCGGCACGCCCGAGCCGTTATGGCAGGTGCTGCGGGAATGCTGTGCCAGCTTCATTTTGGACGAGCGCATCGAACAGGCCGTTGCGGAACTGGATGCAGCGGAAGGCGACCTGCGCATCGCCGAACTCGCGCGGCGGCTGGGCATGTCCCTGCGCGGCCTGCAATCCCGCTTTCTGGCGGCCGTGGGCATGACGCCGAAAGAATATGCCCGTGTATGCAGGCTGCAGGCTCTGTTGCACACGCTGGATGGAGAAGCCACCAGCATCGCCTCCGCCGCAGCGCGCCACGGCTACAGCGACCAGGCCCATGCCACGCATGACCTGGTGCGATGGACCGGCGTCACGCCCGCTCGACTGGTCCACGCGCTGCGCGGTGATCGCGGCAGCGACGATGCACTGCGGCTGGCTGCCGCCTTCGTGCGCGGAAGCAGTAGCGGCCACTCACGATAGCCGGGCCCCACCCTCCTGCCCTGCTCCAGAGTCGACACCATCAACCAGCGCTTCCCGCCGCCCGGATCTGCTCCCCCAGCTCGCGGATCCGCGCTTCACCCGCCTCCAGTGCCTGCGGGCTGGTATGGACCGAGTAGTAGCCGGTTGCCAGCGGATACGGATGCCGTGCTGCGGTACCGAACACGAACTCGGTGTCCTCACGGGCGAAGAACGCGACCTCCTGACCACCTTCCTCGAAGACCACCAGTTCACCTGCACCGATCGCTTCGGGTACACGCAGCGAGCCCACGCTCACCGCGGCCCAGGCCACGTCATGTCCCGGCGGCGGTTGGAACCGCCACGAATCCCCTGCTGCCAGCTTCACCGAGAAGTAGTTGATCGGTGCCGGTGCATCGATGGGGCTGCGGGCCGCGCCGTACGTTCCCAGCAATACGGTCACCGGGCCTTCGCTGCGGATCTCGCCAGGAGAGAAGTAACGGCTGAAGGGCGCGCCCAACTCCAGGGCGGGCGGCAGCGCAAGCCACAGCTGGAAACCGCGCAGGCGATCGGAATCACCGAATCCGCCGCCGTGCCAGGCGCCACTGCCGGCCTGCATCCACTCCATCCAGCCGGCCTCGATGCTGCCCTGGCGCCCCTGGTCGTCTTCGTAGTCGACCGCCCCTTCCAGCAGCCAGGTGAGCGTGGCGATGCCCGAATGTGGATGCAGGCCCAGCGCAGGGGCCTGGGAGCGCGAAAGATCACGCGCATCGATAAGGTCGAGGAAGACGAACGGCTTGAGACGTTCGCCCAGGTCGGAAGGACTCACCAGCCGGGTGATGGGTCCGTGGCTGCGGCCGCGGGTGCGATGCACGATGCGGCGCACGGAGGCGACCGGAGGGATCGCGGTGGATTCGGAAGGGTGGACGGCAAGCATGGCGTGGTCTCCTTGGAAGTCGTTTTCGAACGACGCGACGGCGTCGTACATCCAAGGTAGGCGCCGGCCACGCACGGCAGTAGCCGGTCAGATCGGATTTCACCCCTCCACGGCTGGAGCAATCGCTGCCAGGCGCCGAAACAGCTACCGCCCGATTCAGGCGTCCACCAGCTGCCCCTGCACCAGATGGGTCGTGGCGAACTCGACAAACGCGCTGGCGGCGCGAGGCAGCTGCCGCCGGCTCTGGTACACCACGAACAGTTCCAGGCCATCAATCCGGTAGTCGGGCAGTACCTGCACCAGCAGCCCATCCCGCAATGGCTGCGCCACCATCGCCTCGGTCAGCAGCGCGATGCCCATGCCGGCCACGCAGGCCTTGGTCAAGGCCAAGGCCGAGTTGGCGCTGAATCTCCCGCGCACTTCGACCTCAGCGGCGCCATCCGGCCCCATCAAGCGCCACTGCGTGCGCCCTGAGCCCGAGGGCACGGCGATACAGTCGTGCGTGGACAGCTCCTCCAATGCGCTGGGCGCTCCCCGTGCCTCCAGGTAGGCCGGGCTGGCCACCAGCACGGCACGGTTGTTGCCCACCCGGCGCGCGATCAGTGTTGGCCCGGTGACTGCACCTGCACGAATCGCAACATCGATGCCGTCAGCGACCAGGTCGGCGCGCGCATCATTGAGCACGAACTCCAGGCGGACCCGTGGATGGGCCTGCAGGAACGACTGCACCCACTCCAACTGGAACCAGTTGAAGAAGTCCACCGGCGCGGCGACGCGCACCTTGCCCACCGGCACTTCGCTTCCCTCGGACAGCTCCTGGGTGACGTCCGCCAGCGCCTCGATCTGCTCGACGCTGCGGGCGTACAGGCCTTCACCGGCATCGGTCAGGGTCAACTTGCGGGTGGACCGATGCAGCAGCCGGACACCCAGCTGTTCTTCCAACTGCTGGATGCGCCGGCTGGCGGTATTGGATGGCATGCCGACGCGGCGCGCAGCCTCGGCGAAGCTGCCGGCTTTGGCTACCTGTACGAACAGGGCCACATCATTGAGGTCGATCACCCGCGGTCTCCATGCACACGACTCCGGTACGGAGGCCCCTGCATTGTGTTGCAAATGGTGTCGCCACGCTCGGCGCGGCGCCCTGCCCTCATCGGGCCTTGCGCGCATCCAGGCTGAATCGGCCGGCGCCGTTGGTGGCCAGCATCAGGAATGCACCGGCAATGGAAACATTCTTGAGGAACATGATCATCTGCGTCTGGTCTGCGAAGTTGTTGTGGAACAGGAAGGCGGTGACCAGGGTGAAGCCGGCAAGCAACATGGCGACCAGCCGGGTCTGCCAACCCGCTGCGATCGCCAGCGCGCCACCGATCTCCGCCAGGATCACCAGCGGCAGCATCAGCGCGGGGACACCGACCGAGGCCATGTACCCCGCCGTGGCCTCGTAGGCGCTCAGCTTGCCGAATCCCGACAGCAGGAACAGTGCGACCAGCAGGAGGCGGCCGAGCAGTTCGACTGCGCCCTGCAGGCGGGTGGAGGACGAGGCACCAAAGGTGGTTGTGGAGTAAGTGGACATGTCTGCGTTTCCTGGAGGCGTGTTGAAACAAGAGGGTCGGTGGCAGCGGCAGGAACGACGACATCATCACTGCCAGCGGGACGCACTCTAGGTGCCCCTTCCACCGCCCACTAGCCGCCCCAGGGGGAATACACCCGTCCATTCATGGACGAATCCACCCGCAGTGGGATTGCTCCCATCCGTGGACGAATGAAATCCGCTGCGACCGGCTAGTGGGGCCCAATGCCCGGAAATAGAGTGCAGCCGTGGCCCAAGGCAGTGCGTTCACCGGGCCCGCCCTACCCTCCACTACGAGAACCGCCATGAAGCTCCTGCACATTGATTCCAGCATCCTGGGCCAGCAGTCGGTCAGCCGCCAGCTCACCGCCCAGCTCATCGAGGCTGCCCGCCAGCAGCATGGCGACGTGAGCGTGACCTACCGCGACCTCGCCCTGGCACCGGTCGACCACCTTGCCCCGCCCCACCTTGCCGCTGCCCAGGGCGCCCCCATCGAAGCCGATGCCCTGCAGCAGGACGTGGCGCTCGGTGCCGACGATCTGGAGGCCTTCCTGCAGGCCGATGTCGTCGTCATCGGAGCACCGATGTACAACTTCAGCATTCCCAGCCAGCTCAAGGCCTGGATCGACCGCATTGCGATTGTCGACAGGACCTTCCGTTACACCGCACAGGGGCCGGAAGGCTTGGCGGGCGGCAAGCGGGTGCTGATCGCCTCCACCCGCGGCGGCATGTACGCCGGTGATGTGCCGGGTGCGGCCATGGACCATCACGAAACCTACCTGACCAGCCTGTTCGGCTTCCTGGGTGTCACCGACCTGCAGTTCATCCGGGCCGAAGGTCTGGCAATGGGCGACGATGCGCGTGCACAGGCGCTGCGGCACGCCCAGCAGGACATCGAGCGCGTCTTCGCCTGATAGCTGTGCCGTCGGCGATACACATCGCCACGGCATTTCAATCCCATTCCGCCCGACGCACCGAAGCCGATGGACAGCGATATCGCTGTCTACAGGAACCGGTGCATCACATATACATCAACCAACCCCAGCGACCGATGCCGGAACGCCGCAGGCAGCGTCCCGACCACGGCGAAGCCCAGCTTCCGATACAGCTCAACCGCTGGCGCATTGGTACTGACCACGTAATTGAACTGCATGGCCAGGAAGCCTTCCGATCTGGCTCGATAAAGACTGTGCTCCACCAGCGCCCGGCCAATGCCGCGACCTTGTACCCGAGGATCGACCACATAGGTAGCGCTGGCCACGTGCGCTCCCAGGTCTGGATAGTTGGCACCCATCTTGTACATTCCGGCCACGCGTCCTTCCAGAACGGCCACAAAGGCCGGCTGCACTCCAAACCAATGGCTCCGAAAGGTCCCGGCCTCGAAGGTGCCGGCGAACGGAAGCGCATCTTCCGTCGCAATGGCGGCCTGGAAGATCGCCCACATGGCGTCGATGTCGTCCGCGCTGGCGGGTCGGATTTCCATGCGGTTCCTCGCGGAGTGGCGTGATGGACAAGGCGGACACTAACAGAATCCAGGCACGAACAATCCCGCAGGTAATGCGGACGCCTGCACATGGGATTGAGAGCTGCCAGAGCGCCCAATGGATGCAGAACCCGGCGCCGGCCAGTGAGCCGTAGCGCATGGGCCTCTCAACCCATGATCCACAGCACAGAGGCGTTCACATGTCACGTTTGAAGGACAAAGTAGCAATCATCACCGGCGCGGGTGCCGGCATGGGGGCGGCCGATGCCCGCCTGTTCGCGCGCGAGGGCGCCCACGTCTTCATCACTGACATCCGCGCCGACGCGGCACAGGCCATTGCAGCGGAGCTCAGTGCTGAAGGCCTGTCGGCCACGGCCCTGCCCTTGGATGTCACCCGCGAAGACCAGTGGAACGACGTGGTCGACCAGGTCATCGCAACGCACGGCCGCATCGACGTCCTGGTCAACAATGCAGGGCTTCCCGGTCCTTTTGATACCTGGGACAACGCCACGCTGGAAGGCTTCAACGCCATCATCCAGCTCAACCTCAACAGCCATTTCCTCGGCATGAAGGCAGTCAGTCCGCACATGAAGCGCGCGGGCAAGGGCTCGATCGTGAACATGTCGTCCATCTGTGGACTCGTGGCCATCACCGGCATCCATCCTGGCTATTGCCCGTCCAAGGGCGCCAACCGCCTGCTTGCCAAGGGGGCTGCTGCCGAGTTCGCCAGCTTCAACATCCGCGTCAACTCGGTGCACCCGGGCATCATCGATACGCCACAGAACAAGGACCTGATCGCCAACGATGGCGCCAACCATGGCATGCGCTCACGCATCCCGCTTGGTCGCTTCGGACGTGCAGAGGAAGTTGCCAATGTGGTGCTGTTCCTGGCCAGCGACGAAGCGTCCTATGTCACCGGTGCCGAGATCGTTGTCGATGGCGGCTACGTCATTGTCTGAGCCCACCCGGCGCGGGACGGCCTTGCCCTCGCGCCAACAGGCACACCCCATGTCAGATCAGAAGAGAATCGTCATCGTCGGCGGTGGCATCGGCGGCTTGCTGCTTGCGACCCAGCTCGGCCAACAGCTGGGTCGCAGCGGTCGTGCCGCCGTCACTGTGGTGGACAAGAGCCCCACCCATATCTGGAAGCCCATGCTGCACACGCTGGCAGCGGGCACGCGCAGCCTGCAGCAGCAACAGGTGGTATTGCTGGCGCATGCCAGCGAGCACGGCTTCACTTACCAGCCGGGGGAAATGCGCGGCCTGGACCGGGAATCGCGGGAAGTCCTTATCGGCGACCTGCGCTCACCCGACGGAGAGTTGCGGGTACCTGCGCATCGAATCCCCTACGACGTGCTCATCCTCGCCATGGGCAGCCATGCCAATGATTTCGGCACACCCGGCGTCCGCGAGCACTGCCACTTCATCGACAGCCTGGCCCAGGCCGAAGTCTTCAACGATGCACTTCGAACCCGGGTGATGCGTGCCATGGCCCAGGACGAGCGCCTGCGTGTGGCCATCGTCGGGGGCGGTGCCACCGGTGTGGAGCTGGCTGCGGAACTGAGTCGGTTGCTGGAACTCGGTTCCAGCTATGCAGACCCTACCCTGCGTGATCGCCTGGATCTGACCCTGCTTGAGGGAGGCCCGCGCATCCTGCAGGCATTTACCCCAGCGATCTCATCGTCGGCCACACACCAGTTGCGCCACATCGGTTTCCAGGTCCTGACCGGGGCATCCGTGATCGCCGCCGAGGCCGAAGGCTTCCGTCAGGCCGATGGCAACCTGATTCCAGCCGACCTCATGGTCTGGGCGGCTGGGGTGAAAGGCATCACGTTTGCAGAGGGGCTGGATGGGCTGGAGCTCAATCACGCAAATCAGGTACGGGTGCGCCCCAACCTGCAATCCACAACGGACGACACGGTCTTCGTGCTCGGGGATGCCGCAAGCCTGACCTTGGCTGGTGCCACACGCGCCCTGCCACCCACGGCGCAGGTGGCCACCCAGCAAGCACAGCATCTGGCTCGTCACCTTCCGGCCTGGCTGGAGGGCCGGCCGCTTCCCGAATTCGTGTTCCGTGACTTCGGTGCACTCGTTTCGATCAGCGACTACAACGCCTTTGGCACGCTGGGAGATTTCGGATTCTTCCGTGGCGCGTCGATCAAGGGGCGATTCGCACATCTCAGCCATGCGCTGCTCTATCGCCGCCACCAGCATGCGCTGCACGGCTTCCGCAAGGCGACCCTGCTATGGATGGCCGAACGCTTGAACGGCTGCGTTCAACCGCGCGTTCGTCTTGCCTGAGGAGAAGACGGTGCATCGGAGCCAGCCATGGCCCCGATTGCATTGCGGCCCTTCCTTACGACTCCCACCCTCCTCCCAGCGCCAGGAACAGGGCGATGCGGCTTCGAGCGACCGTCGCATCGGAGGTGGCGACGGCCTGCTCGGCGGCCGCAAGGCTACGCGCCACATCCAGCGCTTCCAATGCCGATACTGTTCCCGCCTTCAGCATCTGCTGCTGTTGCGCATGCGCCAGTCGGGCCGCCCCGCGCACATCCACCAGTACGGCGTTCTCTTCCAATGCCTTGGCATAGGCTGCCGCGGCAATCTCTGTTTCCGACAACGCCTTGAGAACCGTACCGTCGAAGGCGGCGAGTTCAGCCCGTGACGCCGCGTCGGCAGCGTCTATCCTTGCCCGTGCCACGGAGCGGTTCGGAAAGCTCCATGACACCAGCGGGCCTACCGAATAGCGCAGTGCGGAATCGTCGAACAGATGGTCCAGTCGACGCGATGTGGCACCCGCACTCAAGCCAAGATGCACACTGGGATACAGGCCCGCCATCTCCACACCGATTCGTGCCGTGGCCGCTGCCAGTCGACGCTCGGCCGCACGTACGTCCGGGCGCCGTCGGATCAGGTCAGCGCCCTCGCCCGCTGGCACCACACCGGCCATGGTCGGAATCGAGGTGCAGTGCTGGTACTGCGCATCCAGTTGCGAGGGTGCCTGTCCCAGCAGCAACGCCAGTCGTGACAGTGCGGATTGCTGGCCGGCCTGTAGTGGCGGTATCTGCGCCTGCAGCTGCCCAAGCAAGCCCCTGGCGCGGGTTACATTGATGGCTGGCTGCTGCCCGGCCTTCCACGCACGCTCGATCAATGCCAGCTCCGAGGCCTGCAGCTGAATGGAACCTGCCACCACCTGCTGGCTCACGCCGGCGGCGCAACTGTCGGTGTACGCGCGCACCACGTCGCTGACAATACCGATGGTGGCCAGGTCCCGCGCCGCAGCGACGGCCCCGGTCTGCGCGTCCTGCGCCTCGAGGAGCCGCTTTACCCGCCCGGCCAGATCAAGATCGTAGTCGATGCTGATGCCAGCATCGAAACTGGCATGCACGCCTGCACTGGATCCAAGACCAAGGCTGGAAGCCTGGCTGGCACCTGCCCCGGCACTGACAGCAGTACCCACACCCGCTGCGGCGCGGACCTCCCGCGCCTGAGCACGGGCCTGCTCCAGCCGCGCCTGTGCGATCCGCAGATCGGTGTTGGCGGCAAGGGCGCGCTGCACAAGGGCATCGAGCGCGGGGTCGTCGTACAGCCGCCACCATCGTTCTGGTAACGGAGCATTGCTGACGGCCGCCGGCGCTCCCTGTACGGGTTCGATCGATGCAAACCCAAGGCCTGCAGCCGGCGGTACCGGAGGCCGGTAGTCCGGCCCTACGGTACGGCACGCGCTGATGGCCAGCACGATGCACATCGGCAGTACCCGCCGGACAACATGCCCATAGGGAACGGCGCGCATCATGGGGTCCTCCCCTGCGAATCGTCTTCGATCAGGGTCACCGTGGCGGTGCGCCCCGCGATCATCGCCATCCCTTCAGGGATTTCATCCAGTTCGACCCGCACTGGAATGCGCTGGGCCAGCCGGATCCAGGTGAACGTCGGATTGACGTTCGCCAGCAGGGTGCCATTTGCAGTCACACGCTCACGGTCATCGATGCCCGGTGCCAGGCCGGCCACGTGGCCACGCAGCGTGGCGGCCTCACCCATCACATGAACCTGGACCGGTGCACCTGGATGGATGCGTGGCAATTTGGTCTCCTCGAAGTAGCCTGCGACGTGATAGCTCTCGCTGTCGACGATGCTCACCAACGGCTGGCCTGCGCTGGCGTAGGTGCCGGGGCGCAACGAGAAATTGCTGATGGTGCCGTTCACCGGCGAACGCACGGTAGCGCTTTCAAGATTCAAGCGCGCCAGGTCCCGCTCAGCGATGGCCTGGCGATGACTGGCCGCTGCCTCTTCAGCCTGCGTGCGGCGGGCAGCGATGTCCTGGTCGGATGCTACGCCGACCAATCCACCGTAGCGCGAAGCCTCACGGCGCGCAGAGCGGGATCGCTCCGCAGCCAGTGCCACCGCGGCGTCCGCCCGTTCCAGGGCATTGGCCAGGCGGTCACGGTCCAGCACGAACAGGACCTGCCCACGCTGCACCTGCTGGTTGTCTCTCACATGTACTTCAGAGACGCGGCCGGAGACCTCGGTGGCCAATGCCACCACGTCGGCGCGGATCTTGCCGTCACGGGTCTGTGGCGCACTGATGTAGTAGCTGTAGATGTGCCAGGCCACGAACGCAGCAATGGCACTGAACATGAGGGTAAGGGCTTGCCGGGCAACGGCAAGCAGCAGGGGTTGCAGATTCTTCATGACGATGTGCGCCAGACAAGCGGAAAGAGAACCATGAGCGCGCCGACGAGCATCACCAGCAGCGACAGGTCGAACAGAGGGCGATTGCCGAGCAGCCGATAGGCGCCAATCCGATCCAGCACGCGCGACAATGCAATGCGCAGCACGAATCCGATCAGCAGGCACGGCAGCAACGGCGAGACAAACAGTCCAGCCAGGTCGAGCTCTCCGATCATGCTGCCTCTCCGTTCTGCGCCGGCACCGGCTCCAGGGCCAGGCGCAGGTGAACCAGTGCATCGGTCAGTGCGTCGCCTTCCGGGCTGCCCAGCAGGATGTCGCGTCGCAGCACCCGGTCGAGGTGATCGCCCAGCATTCCGGGCGACGCTGCGCCCGCCAGTTCACGGTGGAGTCGACGCATCAGCGCATCCAGCAAGTCGCGTTCGATCCCTGTCACATAGTGGGTGGCACGTTGCAGGTGCACCAGGCTGTGGCCGAGGCGAAGCTGCCGAAACAGGTGCGCTGCCGCCACCGCATTCGCGCCTGTGGCACGGGCGCCAAGCTGCCCGATGCGATCGAGATCGCGCTCAAGGAAGGCGTCCTCCACGTCGCGATCCGCGGTCCGGCTCAGCGTCGCCAGGTCCTGCCGCCCGTCCTCCTGCAATCGCTTCGAGGCCGCTTCGGCGCCCATGCGCTTGACCAGCAGCAGGCAGAAGAAGCCGATGAAGATGCCGATCAGGGTTCCCGCGGCCATGTCCAGGAAGGTGCCGAAGTCCTGGGGCTGGTAGTGACTGGCCAGACCTGCATTACTGAGTGTCAGCGCCAGCAGCAGGATCGCCAGCGGCTCCTCGATGCTCCACACCGCCAATGGCAGGATCACCAGTGCACACGCAAGTGCGAATCCAGTGAAGCTCTGGGCCATGGGCAGAAGCAGGTATCCCAGTACCACCGACAACGCGACCGACAACGCGGCGAAGCGACCGAACTTCATCGCAGCCAGATTGGCACCATCGAAGATGCCGAAGAAGGCCAGCGTCACGGTGCCCATGATCAGCATGTTCGGCCCCTGTGCCCAGCCGGTCGCCCACCACAGCAGGCAGATCAGCGCATACGCGAGGGCGCAGCCACCGCCGATGCGGAGTGCGTGATGATGATCCGGCGCGAGCGGCAGTGGCTGGCTCGTGGCCAGGCTGCGCTCCAGATGCGGCGGCAGCGGGTCACCCTTCTCCAGGGCATCATCCAGCACCTGGATATCGGTCCATGCCTGCTGTGCACGGGCCAGGTCGCGCTGGCGTGTTGCCACGATGCGCGCGCGCCAGGCCGGGTCATGCAGGCGCGAGCTGCCCGCGGTCGTCGCTTCCAACGCTCCGATCAAGGGCACAAGACGCGCCAGCCGCCGCTGCAGCGCAAACAGCAGCCGGTGCTGGCGATTGCTTACCGTGCTGTCGAAACGCAGCTGCTCGGCCACCAACGAGAGCGCCGAAAGGTCGGCCACGGCCTTGAGCCGATGCTGCGCAGCCACGTCCGTAGCCACGTTGCCAGCGACCGCGTCGTCCAGCCACTGCCTGACCTCTGGTAGCCAGCGGCGCAGTCGGGTTCTCACCGAAGGGCCCAATGCGGTTGGCGCCAGGCCGTCCACCAGGGTGATCGCGGCGATGCCGATGCAGATCTCGGTGACGCGCAGCAGCGCGATGTCGAACAGGCGCCCCGGGTGTTCCACGTTGCCCACGGCGATCAGGCACAACGTGACGGCAAACAACTGCAGCGCATATGCCCGTGGGGTGCGGTTGGCCGCCGCCACGGTGAAGCCCAGCGTGGCAACCACACCACTGGCCAGCACCACTGGGAAGGAAAGAATGCCGAACAGGCCGCCGATGGCCAGCGCAGTCACGCCGGCACCGAGGGTGCCCAGTAGACGGTACAGCGCTTTGGAGCGGACATTGGCCGAGATTGGATTGGCCAACGCGACGCAGGTCACGCTGGCCCAGTAATTCTGCTCCAGCCCGAGGTGCACGGAGGCGACGAACGCCAGCATGCAGGCCACATAGAGCTTCAATGCGAACAACAGGGTGGCCGCCGCATTCATGCCGGCCACCGCGATTCTGGAAGTGGGTTCACGAGGAAGGGCCCGGAAGGCGCAGGGCGGCAAGCGCCATGCCGCCGAGGAGGAAAGATGGATCGGGACGCAGGCCGGCGACCGGCACGTCCAGCCGGAAATTCTAGGAACGGAGCATGGGCGGTACCATTCGCCACCGTTCGTGGTTGATGTGCAATCGTCCGCCCGCTTCGCGCCGGAGACGGGGTTGGCGCGGTACGCTATGTGCGGCCCTTCTGTTGCCGTTCTGGTGCATGGATCCTCTGTCTGAAGTACTAACCCTGCTCCGCCCCACCCATACGCGCACCGCAGCGCTGGATGTGGCGGGCCCATGGTCACTGCGTTTTCCCAACCGGCAGGGCATCAAGTTCTGTGCCATCGAGCGCGGGGAATGCTGGATCTCCGCCGAGGGCGGCCAACAGCTGCAGCACCTGCAGCAAGGTGACTGCTTCCTGCTCAGCAAAGCCGGCTCGTATGTCCTGTGCAGCGACCCTCAACTCGCCCCTGTTGATGCAGCCTCGGTACTCGACCTCGAAGCCACTGGCCGCAGGACGCTGCACGGCGGCGGCGACCATCTGATCGTCAGCGGCAGCTTCCGCTTCGCCGATACCGATGCGGTGCGCGTCCTCGACCCCTTGCCCGGTATCGTGCAGGTGTCACATGGCGACAGCGAGGCCATCCTGCTGCGCCGTGCGCTGGCCCGCCTTGCCGAAGAACTGGTACAGCCACGCCCGGGGGCTGCGCTGGTGGTCGAGCACCTTGCCCATCTGATGCTGGTGGAGATGCTCCGCCTGTTCCTGTCCTCCGAGCACCCTGCCCTGCCGCCCGGCTGGATGCAGGCCATGACCGACCCGCGTATCGCCGACAGCATCCGCGCGATGCACGGCCAGCCGGCCCGTACCTGGCGGCTGGATGATCTTGCCAGCATCGCGGCCATGTCACGCACGGTCTACGCCGGCCGCTTCAAGCAGCTGATGGGCGTTTCGCCCATCGAGTACCTGACCAACTGGCGCATGCTGTTGGCCGCCTCCCGCCTGCGCAGCACCCAGCAGACGCTGGCACGCATCGCGGCAGACGTGGGCTACAGCTCCGAATTCTCCTTCATCGCAGCCTTTACCCGGGTGATGGACGTCGCACCGGGCCGCTATCGCCGCCAGGTCCGCACCAGTATCGATGCGGACTGACGACGGCAGCCAGGCGCATCAGAATGGCGTGTCAGCCACGCCACCATCCGCACGCAGCGCGGCGCCGGTAGTGCCGGATGCGAGGCTTGAGCAGGTGTAGGCCACCAGGCTGGCCACTTCCTGCGCAGTCTGGAAGCGCTCGGTGATCGACGAAGGCCGCATGGCCTTCACCAGCGCCGCACCCTGCTCCTCGATGCTCTTGCCGGTCCGGCGGATCTCATCCTGCAACATCGCCTCCACACCTTCGCTCAGGGTCGGCCCCGGCAACACCGCGTTGACGGTCACGCCAGTACCGGCCATGCGCTTGGCCATGCCACGCGAGAGACCCAGCAGTGCGGTCTTGGTGGTTGCGTAGTGCAACATGTCGGGAGGCGTGCTGATGCCGCACTCCGAGCCGATGAAGACCACCCTGCCCCAGGCCTTGCCTGCCATGGCCGGCAGGTACGAACGCGCAAGGCGCATGCCAGCCATGATGTTCACCGCCCAGTAGGTGTCCCACGTGTCATCGGCAATCTCGAAGAAGTCTGCGGTTTCGAAGACAGCGGCATTGTTGACCAGGATGTCGCACGCTGGCACCTGTGCCAGCAGCACGTTGCAACCCGCCGCGCTGGCCAGGTCCGCAACCACGCCCTGCACCGGTGCTGCGTCGCCGTGCTCGGCCTTCAGCCGCGCAACAGCCTGGTCCACCTGGTCGCTCCTGCGGCCATTCACCACCACCGTAGCGCCCTCCGCCAGCAACGTGCTGGCGATGGCATAACCGATGCCCTGGGTCGCACCGGTAACCACGGCGACCTTGTTCTGGATACCAAGTTGCATCTCACATTCACCTTGTTGAGGCGCACATCGTGCGCGGGTTGAAACAGCTGCGGCTGGCGTTGGATTCCATGCCATGGCCGCAAGCGTCGTGTTCAGATCATTAAGCGCCGCGAGCAACGCTCAGGCCATGCGTGTCTGACCGCGATCACTCAGCCAGCGTCCGCAGGTGACCCGCTGCGCGAGCGCGCGTTCAGCCATGCCATCACCGTGGCGTTGGATTTGTGGGTGGCCCCCAGGTACAGGGCCGTGTTGGCCAGTGCGACCGCGCCCAGTTCGTCGCCGAATCGCTCCAGTACCTTCCAGGCCTCCAAGGCCCTGGTCTGCGCTCTCGGGTCGGACAGGCCGATGTCCTCGATGGCCATCTTGCTCAGGTTGCGTGCCAGGTACCGTGGATCACAGCCTCCATCCAGCATCCGGCAGATCCAGTACAGGGCCGCGTCGGGATTCGTGCTGCGCACCGACTTGAACGCCGCGGATATCTGGTCGTAGAACAATTCACCCTGCTTGTCGAAGCGGCGCACCTGGCGGGGCAGCGCGTCATCGAGCAACGAATGTGGGATCCGACCATCCGCGGGCGCCAGATCCGCCAGGATCTCCAGAGCATTCAGCGCCCTGCGCAGATCTCCATCAGCGCGAACGGCGATGGCGCCCAGAACGTCGTCGTCGATCTTCAGATCGCAGTGGGCCAGCCCCTGCATCCCATCCACCAGAGCACGCCGCAGTTGTCCGATGATGTGGATCGGCTGCAGCGGCTGCAGTACATGAACGTCGCATCGCTGAAGCAGTGACGGTCGCAACTGGAACGACGGATTCTCGGTGGTGGCAGCAAGCAAGCGGGCGTCGTTGCCCTGCAGATGACGTACCAGCACATCCTGCGTGGCACGGTCCAGACGATGAACCTCGTCGACGAACAGCAGGTGGCCGCGGCCTGCCTGGTGGCTGGCCACGGCCAGCGCCCGGCCCAGTTCGGAGGGCGCCATCACCGCTGCAGGCAGCGATGTGTGGCGATGCCCCGATGCCCCCAGTAGCAGTTGCGCGATACTGGTCTTGCCACACCCCGGCGGCCCCCACAGGATGATCGAACGTGGCAGGCCTGCTTCCAGTGCCCGCTGCAGCGGCTGTCCATCCGCCAGCAGATGGGACTGCCCGACAACGCCGGCAAGCGATACCGGGCGCAGCCGTTCGGCCAAGGGAGCGCGTGCCTGCGACATCACTCCGCGCCTGACGTCACGCCAGCAAAAGCATTGATACCGGTCAGCTCGGCCGACAGCCGCCACAGGCGTTCTGCCTGCGCGGCGTCCACCGCATACGGGCGAACACCCCCTTCGCTCGGGACGGGAAGGTCTTCCTCCCATGCGACGTCGCAGTCCTCGCAGTATACCCCACCGATGCCATCCAGCAGCGACGATGTGGCCGCCCACACCGTGGTCGCCGCACCTTGAGCGGACGTCTTGAAACTGGGGTCGATCAACCGGCCCTCTGCATCAAGCCAACCCAATGCCTGCATTTCTTCCAGTGCCATGTGGCGCTGCAGCGCCGTGTGGATCTTGCCCGGATGGACCGAGTAGGAACGCACGCCAGCGGTGCAACCGAGCACATCCAGGTGCAGCGCGAACAGCGCGATGGCGGTCTTGGACTGCCCATAGGCCAGCCACTTGTCGTACCCCGTTTCGAACTGCAGGTCCGTCCAGCGCATGGGCGAATAGTGATGTCCCATCGAGGACAGCGAAACGATGCGGGCACCTCGCGCAATGGCCGGCCACAGCAGATTGACCAATGCAAAATGACCCAGGTGGTTGGTGCCGAACTGCGATTCCCAACCGTTGCCCACGCGCGATTCATCGTTGGCCATGACCGCGGCATTGCAGATCACGATATCCGCCCTGCGTCCGCTGGCGACGAAGCGCTCGGCACAGGCACGCACGCTGGCCTGGTCCGCCAGATCAAGCATGTCCACCTCCACCCCGGGCACATCGGCCAGCGTGGCCCGGGCCGCCGTCGGGTTGCGCGCAAGTACCAGCACGTCTGCGCCGGCGCTGGCCAGGGCCCGGGTGGTTTCCAGGCCGAGGCCACCGTGGCCGCCGGTGATGATGACCCGCTTGCCGCGCAGGTCGATGCCCCGCGCCACATCGGCTGCGGTACTCGTCCGGTCGAAGCCGGAGTTCAGGGGGCGCTGAGGGCTCATCACGACGACGCCCCCGCAGTGTCAAGCGTGGGAGCGGAATCGGCCAGCGTATGGAACGCGCACAGCTTGTTGCCGTCCGGGTCACGCAGGTAGGCCAGATACAGCGAGCCCGCCGGAGTCTCGCGCACACCGGGCGGTTCCTCGCACGAGGTTCCACCGTTGGCCAGCGCCGCGGCATGGAAGGCATCCACCTGTGCCGGGTTGGCCATGAGCAGGCCGATGGTGCCGCCATTGGCCGCCGAGGCAGCTTCGCCGTTCAGCGGCGTGGCCAGCACCAGCAGGCTACCTGCGTGCTGGTAGAGGATGCGCTCGGAATTGAAGTTGAGGCTGAGTGCCGGGCGGGCGCCGAGTACTCCCATTACGGCGTCGTAGAAGCGACGGGACCGCACAAGATCGTTGCTGCCAAGGGTTACGTGACTGAACATGTTTCTGTCTCGGATCGGAATGAAGTCAGGCCCAGCGCTGGCGCGCCGCACCCGGCGAAGTGGCGTCGCGGAAGGAGCGCCCGAAGACCTGGCCCTGCAGCACCTGCTCGCGCATGTGGGGCAGGCGCCGTTGCTGGTAGAGCACCAGGGCGTCCACCACGTCGGGTTCCAGGCGTAACGCCCGTGACACGTGCAGGGCATCGAGCATGGACTCAGCGAATCCCGCGCCGGTCATCGGCGATTGCGCATGCGCAGCGTCCCCCACCAGGGCCAGGCGCCCGCGCGCGACCTGCGTGGGGACGTACTCGGAGATGGGCATCGGCAGCGCGCCCGCCTGGCGGATCGCCCGCGAAAGTGCCTTGCCCCACGGTGCAGGCCACTGCACCCGCGCACGATTGGCCAACGCAATACGGGCGTCTGCGGGCACTGCGTCCGCCCTCGGCGTGAACCGCACCCGGTCCTCGCAGACCGCACCGAGGGCCTGCAACAGCCGGGTGCTGCGCGCTTCGAACCACGCCCAACCCACGCATCGCGGGGTGGCGTGTGCAGCCTCCAGCAACGGGTAGATGGCCAGCACATCGTGGCCGGCCGAATGGAACTCGACACCGCTCAGCGCACGCGCGTTCCGGGGTGGCACGTCGAGTTGCCCCAGCCACGCCAGATAGCCTGCGTAGGAGGCCTCGGGCTGCTCCGGGGCGACGCACCGTCGAACCACGCTCCGATGGCCATCGGCCCCGATCAGCAGGTCGGCCGTCCACTCCCGCCCTTCTGCGCTACGGGCCCATGCCGCGTCAACCCGCTCACCAACGGTGACCACCGCCTCGCCATCCACCAGCGTGATGCCGGGCTCGACGCAGGCCGCCTGGCGGAGCGCACTGTAGACGTCCCACCACGCATGCGGCAGCACGGCCTGTTCGATGGCATCACCGCCCAATGCATCCACCACCTGCTGGCTCGCCGGTACAGTGAATGCCATCCGCAAGGCAGTGCCGCCGGCGCGGATGGCCACACCAGCGCGCCCACGCGCCGGTGCTCGCTCGAGCACGGTGGAGGCCACGCCGACGTTGGCCAGTGCCAGGGCCGCTGACAATCCCGCCAGCGAACCACCAATGATCAATGCCGTGCGCATGCTGTACTCCTCGTCCGCTCTACCGCAGGCCTTCAGGCCAACGTGGACATGTCGATGACGAAGCGATAACGCACGTCGGCCCGCTCAAGCCGATCAAAGGCCTCGTTGATCTGGTCCATGCGGATCAGCTCGCAGTCCGGCAGGATCTGTTGTCGCGCACAGAAGTCCAGCATTTCCTGGGTCTCGCGGATTCCGCCGATCATCGAGCCTGCTACGCGGCGGCGGCCCATGATCATGGGCACGGTGAACGGCTCCTGCAGATCGCCCAGTTGCCCGACGACCACCAGCGTGCCGTCGATATCCAGCAGCGGAATGTACGGGTTGATGTCGTGCTTGGTCGGTACGGTATCGACGATCAGGTCGAAGCTGGAAGCGGCAGCCGCCAATGCCTGCGCATCGTCGGTCGGCAGGAGTGCCTCTGCACCCAGAGCAAGCGCGTCGGCCTGCTTGGCGCGCGAGCGGCTGATGACGGTGACGTGTGCGCCCAGTCCGATCGCCAGCTTGACCGCCATGTGGCCCAGCCCGCCCAGGCCAACCACGGCCACCCGGCTGCCGGGGCCAACGTTCCAGGTGCGCAGCGGCGAATAAGTGGTGATGCCGGCACACAGCAGCGGTGCGGCTCGAGACAGGTCCAATCCTTCGGGCACGCGCAGCACGAAAGCCTCCTTCACCACAATGTGCCGCGCATAGCCACCCAGGGTCGGCTGGCCCGTCACGCGGTCCAGGCCGTTGTAGGTCTCGGTCAGCACCTCGCGGCACATGTGCTCTTCGCCCTTGTGGCACTGATCGCAGTGCTCGCAGCTGTCGACGAAGGTACCGACAGCCACTGCATCACCGGCCTTGAAGCGATGCGCAGACGCGCCGGTGGCCACCACACGACCGATGATCTCGTGGCCGGGCACGACCGGATAGATCGCCCTGCCCCAGTCGTTGCGGACCATGTGCAGATCCGAATGGCAGACGCCGCTGTAGAGGATTTCGATAGCGACATCGTCGTCACGCAGTTCACGACGTTCGATGGTGTGCGGCACCATTGGCGTGGTTGCCGACAGCGCCGCGTAGGCCTGGGTTTTCATCTGCAGATCCTTGAGTAATTCAACGAAACGCCGTACTGGCGTGCTCAGCGCGCCACCAGCGCCTGGTGGTAGAACTCGCCCAGTGCCGCGCCCGCACGCGTCACGAATTCGGGCTGGTCGTACAGCGCCACGTGGGTACCACCGGCCAGGATCAGCAGGTGCTTGTCGGTGCTGGCCGCGCGCCGGTGCAGCTCCTCGCTCATCCAGCGGGTGCCGGCCTCGCTGCCGGCGATCGCCAGCAACGGTTGGGTGAGGAACAGTTCCGCGTTGTTGAAGGCGTCGTAGCCCACCAGTTCGGCCAGGTTCTGCAGCGGGAACAGCCCAGTGGCGTTCGGATGCTGGCCACGCGGTGTGCGGTAGTAGTCGAAGGCCTCGGCAAAGTCCGGGTGTGTGGCCGCTTCGCGGTTGGCTGGAAGCGCATCCTGGTACTGGAGCGGTCCGCCCTCGGCCTGACGGCTGCGAGCCTGCGCTGCGGCATCAAGCAGCGCGACTGAATTCCGGGGATCGGCGCCGCCGTCCCAACCCTGGCGGAACATCTGGCCGTAATTGACGGCACTGATGGTGCCCACCGCGCGGATGCGGCGATCGTTCATCGTGGCGTGTGCCGCATAGCCGCCACCGGCACAGATGCCGAGCACACCCATCCGATCGGCGTCGACGATCGGCAGCGTGAGCAGCAGGTCAATCGCCGCGCTGATATCGGCCACGCGCGCATACGGGTTCTCATTGCCGCGCGGCGCGCCGGTGCTGTTGCCCTGGCAGGAGGCATCGAAGGTCAACACCACGAAGCCCTGCTTGACCAGGCTGGCCGCATGCACCGTTGCGGTCTGCTCCTTCACGCCACCGGCCGGGTGAACGACCACGATGGCCGGATGACGGGCCGACAGTGCGGCGTGCTCCGGCACATGCAGCTGGCCGGCCATGGTGATGTTGCCATTGGGGAATTGCACTGCTTTCATTGCCGTCCTCACAGGTTGCTGTCCACGTTGTGTGGAATGACAGCTACGATAGGGCTGGCATGGCGCGGTGATAATCCGCAAAAATCGTAATGGACTTATAAGCAGGACCACCCAATGGCAGGCAGTCACCTCAAGGATCTCTCGGCCTTTCTGATGGTTGCCGAAGAGGCAAGCTTCACCCGCGCCGCGATCCGGCTGGGCATCACCCAGTCTTCGCTCAGCCAGATCATCCGCGGGCTGGAAACCCGCCTGGGGCTGCGCCTGTTCGCTCGCACCACCCGCAGCGTGGCCCTGACCGAGGCCGGCGAGCGCCTGCTCGGACTCATCGGCCCGGCCATGAACGAACTGGAAGCCGGGTTGGCCCGCATCGGTGAACTGCGCGACAAGCCCGCCGGCACCCTGCGCCTGACCGCAGACGAATACGCCGTGCACGCTGTATTGATGCCCGCCATCGCCCGGCTGGTACCGGACTACCCCGACATCCGTGTGGAAATCACCACCGACTACGGGTTGACCGACATCGTCAGCGGGCGCTTCGATGCCGGCGTGCGTCGCGGCGGCCTGGTTGCCAAGGACATGATCGCAGTGCCGATCAGCCTGCCGATACCGATGGTGGTGGTGGCATCACCGGCCTACTTCGCCCGCCACCCGGCACCCCAACAGCCGCAGCAGCTGGTGGAGCACCAGTGTGTGAACCTGCGCCTGCCCACCCATGGCGAGATCTATGCCTGGACATTCACTCGCGCCGGCCGCGACCACCGGGTGAAGTCCGAAGGCCAGGTGGTGGTCAACAGTATTTCGGCCATGCGCGATGCAGCTTTGCAGGGCGTCGGCCTTACCTATCTTCCACTGCATTACGTGCAGAACTGGCTGGCGTCAGGAGAGCTGGTCGAGGCGCTGACCGAGTGGCGCAAGACTTATGAGGGGTATCACCTCTACTACCCGAACCGGCGCTTGGCTTCGCCGGTGTTCACACTGTTGCTGCAAGCGTTGCGTGACAACCTGGAAGACAGCAGGAAGCGCAGCGCAACGAGTGCAGCACGTGCCGCCACCCGGCGTGCACCGGCCAGGCCTCGCCAGCGCACGACCTGATGCCGCTCACCTGGGCGAAGCGGCCTGCCTGCGATACTGCGCGGGCGCCTGCCCCATGATGCGCTTGAACGCAGTACTGAACGCACTTTCCGATTCGTAGCCCACGGCAAAGGCAATGCTGGACACGGCATCGGCTCCATGGGACAGCCGGTCCGCTGCAAGCAGCATCCGCCAGCGTGACAGATAGTCCATTGCCGTGTGCCCGACCAGTGCCTTGAAGCGTTGCGCGAACACCGTGCGCGAAACCCCGGCGATACGCGCCAGTGACTCCAGCGTCCAGGACTGGGCCGGAGCCGCGTGCATCGCCCCGAGGGCGAGGCTGATGTGGCTGTCGGTCAAGGCCAGGAACCAGCCCTTCGGCACCCGGCCCGGGGTAGCCAGGTGCAGGCGCAGCACCTGTACCAGCATGAGATGGGCCAGATGGGTGGACATCAACCCTGCGCCCGGCTGCGGCGCGTGCAGTTCATTGGCCCATTGATCCAGCGCCCAGCGCAGCACGCCTGCTTGCCCCGAAGCACGTGGCACATGGATCAGGGGTGGCAGCGCATCGAACAGCACGGCGGCATGCCGCCCGGGAAACGCGAATCGGCCGCTGATGAGGAAGGTCTCTCCTCCCCCGTTGTGAGTGACAACGCCCTGCCGCGCCGCCGCTTCGATGATGGGCTCGCCGCTGGCGATGGCCACTTCGGGATCCGAAGCGAGCACGAACCGGCAGCGGCTGTTGAGCAGGAAGCAGTCGCCGGCTTCGAAGTGGAACGGCGCGTTCTCACCTTCGACGCGGCCCCAGCAGCCGCCCCCCATGACCGCCGTGAACTTGATGCCTTCGTGCGCCGGGAAATCGAATGCCCAGTCGCCGGCGGCATCGAATCCGGCAAAGAACTGGCTGCTTGGCTGCAGCAGTGACAACACATCGGACAGCGGATCCGCGCTCATTTCCGTACGCTCGAAGAAGTCAGGCGAACGCCACGGCATGGATCGTACAGAACCCCGGGCCTATCGTGCATTCCATGGCGGCACATCACCGCCCCGCTCCCGATCAGACACAGGAATTGCCCATGAAACGCCTGCAGGACAAAGTCGCCATCATCACCGGCGCCGGCAGCGGCACCGGCATGGGTGCGGTCATCGCCCGGGTCTTCGCCAGCGAAGGCGCCGTCGTTGTTGCTACCGGCACCCCCGACCGCAAACAGAACCTTGACGCACTGGTGCAGGACCTCACCGCCCAGGGCCATCGTGCAACATCGGCGTTCCTGGATGTGACCCGGCCCGAACAATGGGCCGAGGTGGCCGCCACCACGATCGGGCGCCATGGCCGCATCGATATCCTGGTCAACAACGCCGGCACGCCGGGGCCGCGCGACGGCCGCTGGGACAACGCCACGGCCGAGGACTTCAGCCACGTCATCGACGTCAACCTGACCAGCCAGTTCCATGGCATCAAGGCGGTCACGCCGCAGATGGAACTGCAGCACAGTGGCGCGATCATCAACATCTCGTCCGCCGCCGGCATCATCGTCTTCCCCGACGTGCCGCCGGGCTACAGCGCCTCCAAGGGCGGCAGCCGTCACCTGACCAAGGCCGCCGCCGTCGATTTCGCCCGCCGCGGCATCCGTGTCAACGGCATCTACCCGGGGCTGATCGACACGCCGATGGCGACCCATTTCACCGAGGATCCGCAACTCCTGGAAAGCCTGCTCAAGGGCATTCCGATCGGTCGCGTCGGCACTTCGGAGGAAATCGCCAAGGCCGCGCTGTTCCTGGCCAGCGATGACGCGTCCTACGTCATCGGTGCCGAACTGGTGGTCGACGGTGGATTGACCATCATCTGATCGCGTGTTGCACAACATTCCGCAGGATTCTCCAATGAATACACAACAACCACGTGTCTGGTTCATCACCGGTGCGTCATCCGGTCTGGGCAAGGCCCTTTCCGAAGCGGTCATTGCCCGGGGTGACCGCGCCATCCTTACCGCGCGGCGGCTGGACCGACTTCGCGCGATCGCCGCAGGCCATGAGGACCACGTCCTGCCGCTGGCGCTTGACGTGAACGATGCCGATGGCCGTGCACGTGCCGTGGCCGACGCCATCGAACGCTTCGGGCGCATCGATGTGCTGGCCAATGTGGCTGGCCGCGGTGTGGTGGGCGCCTGCGAGGAATTCAGCCTGGAACAGCTGCGCGAGCAGATGGAACTGAACTTCTTCGCTGCTGCCGAAATGAGTCGCGCCGTGTTGCCGCAGATGCGGAAGCAGGGCGCTGGCCACATTCTCACTGTCAGCAGCATTGCCGGGCTGGTGGCAATGAACGCGGCCGGCCCCTACTGTGCAGCGAAGTTCGCCATCGAAGGCTGGACCGAAGCACTGGCGATCGAAGCAAAGCCGCTCGGCATCCGGGTGACGCTGGTGGAGCCGGGCGCGTTCCGCACCGAGTTCGCCGGTGATGCCAACATGCGGCCAGCACACCGCATCGATGCCTATCGGCCGGTTGTGGAGCCATTCGAAACCTACCTGGAATCATCCTCCGGGCAGCAGATGGGTGACCCGGCAAAGGCCGCACAGCGCATGCTGGACGTTGTAGCCAGCAATGATCCGCCGGTGCGGCTGATGCTGGGTGCGGATGCCTATTCGATCTGGGAGACCACCCTGGCCAACCGCCAGGCCGATCTGGCCAGGTGGCGTGAGCGCGGTATCGATACCGCGTTCGAGGGCGCCGCTACGGTGCAAATCCAGCTGTAAAGCAAACGTCCCGCCAGCCTGAAATGGGCCGGCGGGACGTACGCTGCTCTGGCTGGTCTTGTTGCATCAAGCGCCAAGATGCATCCGGTAGAACGGAATCAGCTGCTGCAGCGCCTGGGTGGTGGCTGCTGGCTGGTCATACAGCTCGTAGTGACTGGCGCCGGCCACGATCTGGATGCTCTTCTGCGCCGAACGCGCCCTTGTGTACAGCTCCAGGCCGTCACGATACGAACCGAAACCACCGGGCACACCGCCGATGACGATGTGCAGCGGCTGAGTCAGCAGATGCTCGGTGAACGCAAAGGCATCCCAGCTCAGGGCGGCGCCGGTGCTGGTGAAGCGCAGCTTGTTCGGCGAGCCTGGCTGCTGGCCACGCGGCGTGCAGTAGTACTGCACCGCCTCGACGATGTCGATGTCGTTGACTCCGGCGGCTTCGCGCTCCGCTTCAGAGCCGGGAATGTAGCCCACGATCAACGGCTCAGCACCCCGTGCCTCGGCAGTGCGCTGCTTGCCCAGTGCTTCCAACGTCTTCAACGCAGCATCCGGCGACATGTCACCCTCACGCATCAGCCGGCCATAGTTGGCAGCCACCACCGTGCCGACTGCCTTGAATCGGTGGTCGGTAGTGGCCGCACTCACCGCATAGCCACCGCCGCCGCAGACGCCCAGCACGCCAACACGGTCTTCATCGATGTACGGCAGCGTCATCAGGTAATCCATGGCACAGCGGAAGTCCTCCACACGGGTAGCGGGATCTTCCATGAAGCGGGGCTCACCACCGCTGGCGCCTTGGGTGGAGGCGTCAAAAGCGAGAGTGATGAAACCAGCGGCGGTCAGTGCCTCACCGTAGATGGCGCCCGACGTCTGCTCCTTGCAGCTGCTGATCGGGTGCGCGCAGACGATGGCGGCGTACTTGCTGGCAGGGTCGAAGCCTTCCGGAAAGCGCAGGGTGGCGGCGACATCCCAGCTACGGTTCTTGAAACTGACGGTCTGTTGGGTGCTCATTTCAGTTCTCCAGGGGATTGGATTCGGCAGGCAAAGCGTAGGCCGCCGCTATTGGGTTGATAATCCCGGAAAAAAGCATTGCACTTATTCCAAGTGCCACCTAATTGCTCCAGGTCGCCGGCTTCAGACCGTCTCCACGCCCGCGTTCACACGGTGCAACCCAACACTTCGCAATAGTGCGCTGGCTCCCCATGTGATGAAGGTTGAAGTCGCTGATTTCCGTTCGCTACCCTCAATGGCCTCGTCATGCGCGCCTCACGGTGCGCATTCTGCTTGTCGTGTACGTTCTCTACCTGCTGGCCGGCAACATCTTCCTCAACACCCCGCTGTTCGACCAGGTCACCAACCGCAAGCCGCACAAGTTCGTGATGACCACCGGCCCGGCCATCACGCTGCTGCCCGGACATGTGATCGCGTGGAACGTACATATGCGCGGTCACGTCAACCATACCGTCTACGTACTGCACGCCGAGCGTGCCAGCGCTCGCTTGGCCGTGCTGCCCTTGTTTCGCCGCGAAGTGCGGGTTCCCCGATTGCAGGCCACTGGCGTGTCGGCCGAGATCAGTCGCGTCGAGGACGCCATTCCGTCACCGCCGCGTAGCGACCAGGGCTGGACCCTGCGTTTCGACGCCATCGACAGCGACAGCATTCGCAGTGCCCGGCTCGGCAAGCTGCTGATCATCGGCAAGGGCCAGGGCACGGTCGGGTTCCTCAAGCAGCTGCGCGGCGGCCCATCGGAACTGTTCGATTCCGAGGTCTCGTTCAGCAAAGCAGATACCAGCTATGACGGCGTGCAGCTGCTGGGCGACATGAATCTGACTGCGCGCTTCAGCTATCCGCGCCACTATCGCGATCAGGCGCCCGGCCTGGCCAAGTTGAAGCTGCTGCACGCGCAACTTGATTTGGACGCGCGCAGCCAGGGCCTGCGCATGGATACGGACGCCACAACGCCAAAGATCTCCAGCGCGCCCGTGCCCGGCCGCCTGCAACTGGCCGTTCATATGATCGACGGCCAGCTGCAACCCGGTGACCACGCGCACTGGCAGGTGCCGCTCTTCCTTGGCGATGGCGCACCCAATCGCGGTGTGCTGGCCCTGCAGCTCAATGTGGCCAACGACCTGCGCCTGCAGGCACGCCTGCCGCCACGCCCGGATTCGGCCGCTGGCATCGATGCCGACCTGCACATCACCGGGCGCGAGATTCCCTTCCAGCACCCTTCCCAGCTGCTGGAGCGCAGCTCCGGCGCGGTGCGCGGCGAATGGACCTTCACCTCGCTCAACTGGATCCCTGCCCTGTTCGTGCGCAAACCATGGCTGCAGCTGGATGGCGGCGGCACGCTGAAGGCCGACCTACGCCTGCGCAATGGTGAGCTGATCGAAGGCAGCACCGTGGACATTCCTTCGGCTGCCGCCGTGGCCGAGGTCGCTGGCGTGCGCCTGGCCGGCACGGCCAGTGCGCATGGCGAGCTGAAGGCCGGCACCCCCACTCAGGCACAGCTGGCGATCCGGCTGCCCCGCTTCACCGCTCGCCCAAGCGATGCGAAGGATGTGCGCCTGTTCGACGGGCGCGACCTGGCCGTGGACCTCACCGGCGACGGCCGCCTGCAGGAACTGCGCAAGGGCGTTCGTGCGCGGCTGCGCTTCAGCCAAGCGACCATCCCGGACCTGGCTGCCTACAACCGCTACCTTGGCTCTCAACAGGTGCGCCTGCTGCGTGGCACCGGCAGCCTCAGCGGCGACGCCACGCTCGACACCGATGGCCGCGTCGGCCATGGCACCGCGCGGCTGCTGGGTCGCAATGCCAGCGCCCAGGTGGCGGGCCTGGACATGGGCGGCGATGTCGACGTGAAAGCGACGCTTCGCCGTGGGGACTTCAACCAGCGCCATTTCGATCTGTCCGGCACCACCGTGGAGCTGCGCAATGTGCAGGTGGCGGGCACCGATTCCAGCAGCGCGTGGAAAGGCCGCGCCGTGTTCAAGCGGGGCCGCATCGACGCGCAGTCTCCGTTCCAGGTGGACGCTATCACCGATCTGACCCTGAGCGATGCACGCCCCTTGCTGGCCGTGTTCGCCAAGCGCACCGACTATCCGCGCTGGACGCTGTCCCTGCTGGATTCCGGCCAGGTCGATGCACAGGCCACGTTGCGCTGGCGCCCGGGTCGTCTGCTGATCGACGGACTGCAGGCCGAGAATGATCGCCTGTCGGTACGTGCGCGGCTGGATCTGCTGGAGCAGCGCAAGCGTGGCGATCTCTATCTGCGCTGGGGGCTGCTGGGCGCCGGCATCGAACTTGATGGGGATCAGCGCCAGTGGCATCTGGCCAAGGCGCGGGAATGGTTCGATCAGCGCCCTTCGCTGTTGCCGGCTGCCGAAGGTGGAAGCGCCGCGGGTTCTTCAGACTGATCGCCCCGGGCTGCATCCATTTGCCGCTTCCGTTCGTATGAGCGGGTAAACGCAGGATGGAGCGGCACGGAATGAAGCGGCGTTCACAGGTTATGGGTCTTCTGGGATGGGGTGTGGTCACTTTTGCGGCGGCGGCAGTCGGCGCATGGGCATCGACATCCGCCGCCAGCTTCTACGCCACTCTCGCCCTTCCCGCCTGGGCACCGCCTGCCAGCGTGTTTGGCCCGGTATGGAGCCTGCTCTACGCGATGATGGCTGTTGCTGCATGGCTGGTCTGGCGTGAGCGCCGCTGGCGAGGTGCACAACCGGCGCTCACGCTCTATCTGCTGCAGTTGGCCGTCAATGCGCTATGGAGCTGGCTGTTCTTCGGCTGGAAGCTGGGCGCGCTGGCCTTCGTCGACATCCTGGTACTGATCACGCTGGTGTGCGCAACGATCGTTGCCTTCGCCCGCATCCATCGTGGTGCGGCGGTGATGCTGCTGCCTTACCTGGCCTGGATATCGTTCGCATCCGCGCTGAACTTCGCGGTGTGGCGCACCAATCCCGGGTTGCTGTGACCCCGTATCAGTGCTCTCAGGCCTGTGCGACGCACTGCGGCTGCCATGCACGCAGCAACGCCGGCTTGAACGCCTGCTGGCCACAACCCGTGGGGCATCGCACCACGCGCGCGGCGGTGTGGCTGACCAGTCCCTGCCCCTCTTCCGCCTTGAACACCGTTTCGCAGCACAGGCAGCGCGCAACCAGCGAGTACAGGTGGAGCAGGCGCCCACTGGCCGGATCCTGCAGGGCATCCACATCCAGCAGCTCAAACTGGCAGCTGTCGGCAAGCATGCGGTATGGCGTTGAAGGCAAGGTCTGCAGGTTCACGTGGCGTGGTCACTCAGGAATGTGCATTCACCCTAGGCAAGTCGGTGTCGAGCGCGCGTGCAGCGCACATGTACCTTTCGCGAAACATGCAAGTGCTGTTGGAATGCTCAGATGAAGAATTCAGGTTTGAATGAAACGTTCTTCACGCGCACGTGCTGGTATGCGAATGCACGATTTTGCTTCACCATCCATGCATGCCGGATGCAACGCTGGGCCATTCCAGCCATCCACGAATCATGAGTCCCGCCTTTGATGCCTTCTGCCGAGTCCACGCACGACACCGCCCAGTCCCGTTGTGCGCGTGAGCCGATTCATACGCCCGGTGCCATCCAGCCATACGGTGTGCTTCTGGTAGTGGAGCCGCAGTCACTGCGGGTGCGTGAGCGTGCCATCAGCCAGCAAGGGCTGCTGCAGCAGTTCGGCGAACCCTTGATGCAGCATGTCAGCGAGGTACTGGGCGGCGTACTGGCGCCCTTCCAGGCGCTGTTCCAGCAGGCCGCGGTGGGCAGCAGCGCACATGTCGGCGCCGTGCACCTGGATGGCCACGGCCGCCATCAATTGCTGGTGCACCGCTCCGCCACCGATCTGCTGGTCGAGCTGGAGGCACCGGTTCCCGGCCAGCCGGGCTCGCTGGAAGAGTTGTATCCGTCGATCCGCGAACTGATGACCGGCATCGAATCGGCTACCACCGTGGAAGATCTGTGCCAGTTGGCGGCCGCGCACATGCGCCGGCTGACCGGCTTCGACCGCACCCTGGTCTACCAGTTCGACGCCGGCTGGAACGGCATCGTGGTCGCTGAGGATGGCAACGGCCTGTTGCCGTCCTACCTGGACCTGCGCTTCCCCGAATCGGACATTCCGGCCCAGGCCCGCGAGCTGTATCGGCGCAACCGGGTGCGACTGATCGCGGACAACAACTACACCCCTGCCCCACTGATGCGCAGCGAGGCGCACCGCGACGCGCCGGCCACCGACCTGAGCCTGGCCGTGCTGCGCAGCGTTTCGCCCGTGCACCTGCAGTACATGCGCAACATGGGCACCGGCGCGTCGATGTCGGTGTCACTGGTGCATGAGGGCCAGCTGTGGGGTCTGGTGTCCTGCCACACGGTTCAGCCGCGCCGCCTGCCCTATCACGTGCGCACTGCCTGCGAATTCATGGGCCAGATCCTGTCGCTGCAGATCGCGCTGAAGGAGCGTGCACGCGCCATCGAAGAGCGCGTGGCGCGCCGCTCGGTGCTGGTCAAGCTGCTGGCACGCATGGCCGGCGACGAGGATTTCATGGCTGCGCTGCGCCACGACGAAGCCAGCCTGCTGTCGCTGACCGGCGCAGCAGGCGCCGCCATCGTGCACAAGGGCGACTGCATGCGTGTGGGCCAGTGCCCGCCCGCAACCGACGTGCTGGCCCTGGCCGATTGGCTGGCGGCACAGCAGGCCGGGCAGGAAACGTACTGCAGTGACCATCTGGCAGCCGACTGGGCGCCAGGCGCGCGCCTGTCCGACGTGGCCAGCGGCGTACTGGCGGTGTCCATTTCGCAGCTGCATGACAGCTACCTGATGTGGTTCCGCCCTGAAGTGGTGCGTACCGTGCGCTGGGGCGGCGATCCGCGCAAGACCGCGGCACTCGACGTGGCACTGTCGCCGCGCAGCTCCTTCGAGGCCTGGAAGGAAACCGTGCAGCAGCGCAGCCTGCCGTGGAACGATGCCGACCGTGATGCCGCCCACGAGATGCGCACCGCCATCGTCGACATCGTGCTGCGCAAGGCCGAGGAAATGGCCGAGCTCAACGAGCAGCTGGTCCGCAGCAACAAGGAGCTTGAAGCGTTTTCCTATTCGGTCAGCCACGACCTGCGTGCGCCCTTCCGCCACATCGTCGGTTACTCGGAGCTGCTGGGCAGCTCGGCCGGCGAACGCCTCAACGATACCGAGCGCCGCTTCCTGGATACGATCGTGGAATCGGCCAAATCTGCCGGAACGCTGGTGGACGACCTGCTGAGCTTCTCGCAGATGGGCCGTTCCACGCTTGGCCGGGTGCGGCTGGACATGGCGGCACTGGCCGAGGATGTCCGCAGGAGCCTGGCACTGGACTACGCCGGACGCGACGTACAGTGGACGCTGGCGCCGCTGCCGGAGGTGCAGGCCGACCCGACGATGATGCGCCTGGTCTGGCAGAACCTGCTGGCCAACGCGGTCAAATTCACCCGTGAGCGCGAGCAGGCGGTGATCGAGATCGGCCATGAGCGCCTCGATGAGGAGGACCACTTCTTCGTGCGCGACAACGGCTGCGGTTTCGACATGCGTTATGTCGACAAGCTGTTCGGCGTGTTCCAGCGCCTGCATCACGTCGAGGAATTCGAAGGCACCGGCATCGGCCTGGCCAATGTGCGCCGTATCGTCGGCCGCCATGGCGGCAGGACCTGGGCCGAGGGCGAACCCGGCAAGGGCGCCACGATCCATTTCACTTTACCCCGTTCCACAGGAGATCACCCATGAGGGACCTGCGGCCGATCCTCCTGGTAGAGGACAGCCCCAAGGATGCAGAGCTGACGCTGGCCGCACTTGCGCGTTGCCAGTTGCTGAACGATGTCATCCATGTACGTGACGGCGCCGAAGCGCTGGATTACCTGCGCTGCGAAGGCAAATTCGCCGGCGCCAACCACGGCGGCCCGGTGGTGGTGCTGCTGGACCTGAAGCTGCCCAAGGTGAACGGCCTGGAGGTGCTGGAGCAGGTGCGTGGCGATTCGAACCTGAGCAGCACGCCGGTGGTGATGCTGACCTCCTCCCGCGAAGAGCAGGATCTGGTGCGCAGTTACGAACTGGGCGTCAATGCGTTCGTGGTCAAGCCAGTCGATTTCAAGGAATTCTTCGACGCGATCCAGGGCCTGGGCATGTTCTGGGGCATCACCAACCAGCCACCACCGCATCGCCCCAACGGCTCGGGGCAGCACAATGCGTGATGGATCGCGCCGCAACGAGCGCCTGCGCATCCTCATGCTGGAGGACAGTGCGCTTGATGCGGAGTTGATCACCGCACAATTGCACCGGGCCGGCCTCGACTTCGAGGCTGAGCGCCTGTGGACCCGCAATGCCTTCATCGAGGCAATCGAGAATCGCGCCTTCGATGTCATCCTGGCCGATCATGTGCTGCCCGGATTCGACGGCGACGCCGCGCTGGCGCTGGCGCGCGAGCGGATTCCGCAGACGCCCTTCATCTTCGTTTCCGGCACGCTGACCGAGGAGCTGGCGGTGCAGGCGCTGACCCGTGGCGCACGCGACTACGTGGTCAAGCAGCGCCTGCAGCGCCTGCCGGATGCGATCCGCCGCGCCCGCCAGGAGGCGAACGAGCGTACCCAGCTGGCCCACGCGCAGGCCGCCCTGAATGACAGCCAGGCCCAGCTGCAGCAGGTGACCGATGCCGTCCCGGCACTGATTGCCCAGCTCGACAAGGAGCATCGCTACCGCTTCGCCAACAAGGCCTTCCTGGACTGGCACGGCGTCAGCCTGGCCGAACTGCTGGGCCGTACGGCGCGCGATGTCAGCGGAGTCTCCGCGTTTGAGCAGGCGCTGCCCAGCATCGAACGGGTGCTGCAGGGCGAGCGCACCCGCTTCCAGGTGGAGCTGGCCCACCGCAGCGGCGAATCACGTTTCGTGCAGATGGACTGCGTGCCGGAGCGAGGCGCCGACGGCGCTGTGGTCGGCTACATCTGCCTGGGCAGCGACGTCTCCGGGCTGAAGCAGGCGGAGCTGGCCCTGCGCGAAGATAACCAGCTGCTCGAACGGCAGGTGCAGGCGCGTACCACCGAACTCCGGGCCAGCAAACGACGCTTGCAGGCCATCTTCGAATCCAGCTTCCAGCATCAGGTGCTGCTGGACCTGGATGGCCGCGTGGTCGACGCCAATGTCGCCTCGTTGGCTGCCGTGTTGGCCGACAAGCCCGACGTTGTAGGCCAGCGCTACGGGCAATCGCCGTGGTTTGCCACCAGCGATGACGTCGGCATCCTCGTGGACCAGGCCATTGCCGCTGCCGCGAAGGGCCACAGCTCGTTGCATGCGCTGGAGCTGGAACTGCCGACCGGCCGCCGCAGCTACGATTTCTCGTTCCGTCCGCTGTTGGATGCCGAGGGCGCGGTGACCGCCGTGGTCTCCGAAGCGGTGGAAACGACTGCACGCCTGCAGGCCGAGCATGCGCTGCGCCAGTCACAGAAGATTGAAGCGGTGGGCCAGCTCACCGGTGGCATCGCCCACGATTTCAACAACATCCTGACGGTGATTTCCGGCAACGTTGAACACGCCATGCTGCTCAGCGAGCGGGCCGGCGAGCCGGGCGCCATGGTCAGTCGTGCGCTGGACAATGCTCTGAAAGGCGTGGGCCGTGCCGCCAGCCTGACCCAGCGCCTGCTGGCATTTGCCCGGCGCCAGCCACTGCACAGCCAGGCAGCCAATCTCAACGACCGCCTGCTGGACATGCATGACATGCTGCAGCGCGCCCTGGGTGAGCTGGTACAGCTGGAAATCCGCGCCGCCGAGGACGTCTGGTGCGTCGAGATCGACGTCAGCCAGCTGGAGGCATCGGTACTGAACCTGGCCGTCAACGCCCGCGATGCCATGCCCCACGGGGGCCGGCTGGTGATCGAGGTCGACAACAGCCATCTCGACCACGACTACGCCGCCTTGTTCCCCGATGCAGCGCCTGGCGAGTACGTGATGCTGCGGGTTCGCGACAATGGCCACGGCATGGACGCGGCCACCCTCGCGCGCGTGTTCGAACCCTTCTTCACCACCAAGCAGGTTGGCCGTGGTACCGGCCTGGGCCTGTCGATGGTGCATGGCTTCGTCAAGCAGTCCGGCGGCCATGTACTGATCGATTCGGTGGAGGGCGGCGGCACCAGCATCACCATGATGTTCCCGCGTTCGGCACTGGCCCTGCCCTGCGAGGCGAGCGCACCACCGACCGGCCTGGCCGGTTACTCGCCACGCGAGGAAACCATCCTGGTGGCCGAGGACAACGATGATGTGCGTGCGCACACCGTTGATGCACTGCGCCTGCTGGGCTATCGCGTGCTGGAAGCGCACGATGGCCCGTCCGCGCTACGGCTGCTGGAACGTCCGGACACTACGGTCGACCTGCTGTTCTCCGACGTGGTGATGCCCGGCATGTCGGGCTGGGAGTTGGTTCGGGAAGTCCGGGAGCGCTGGCCCGACGTCGCGGTCCTGTTCACCTCAGGCTATCCACGCGATCACGACGCGGTCGGCAGTCAGGGCCGGGCGGCCGCGCTGCTGCCCAAGCCATTTACCCGCAGCGACCTGGCCCAGGCGGTGCGTACCGCGCTGGAAGGTGCGGCGCACTGAGATCAGGCAACCGGGTCGCGCACGTCCGTCGCGATCCGGTTGATGTCCGCGCACTCCACCGTGGCCGGCGAATGCTCCATGCCGGCCAGCGCAATCATCGCCTGGCCCAGTGCCAGGTTGCTGGTCACCAGTGACGGCGCGATCACACCCGCCAGTTTCATCAAGGGTGCGCCACCCCAGTACAGCGGCTTCAGCAGGCCATGACGGGTGCCGCTGCCCTGCACGGGGCGAACGCCACCCGGACGCAGCATGACCGTGCGGACCGGCAGCGACTGCAGTGCCCGCTCTGCCTCGCCCTTGATCCGCAATGGCATCAACCGGCTTCGCGCATCCGCACCGGCGCCGGATACATACAGGAAACACCCCTGCGGGTTCACCGTGGCCCAGGCGCGGGCGACGGCCAAGGTGGTGTCCAGTGTCACCCGTCGGTACTCGGCCTCGGCCGTGCCGACCGGTGGAGCGCCCGCGCAGTAGAAGCAGGCGTCGAATCCCAAGAGATCATCCCGCCGTTCCTGGATGCGCAGGAAGTCCGGCACGATCAGCTCGCTGCCGCTACCGTCGAGGCTGCCCGGGCGCCGGACCAGTGCAGTCAGATCGGCAACCCGGGGCGAGCGCTGGCAGGCCAGGGCCACGCCCTGCCCCACCAGCCCCGTGGCACCGGTCAGCAGAACCCGCAGCGCGCCTGTAGCCATCGCTGCACGCAGCCTAGAGTTTCACGAAGCGCTGGATCTTCCGCGCCAACCAGCCACTGAACACCAGTGGCGCATCCAACGCTGATACACAGATACACGGCACGCCAGGTGCGGTGACCGGTTGATGCTCGACATCCTCATCCAGATCCGCCACGTCACCCGGCGCGAACAGCCCCAGCGCGTCGTTGTAGGAACCGCGCAGAATCTGGGTCAGCTCGCTGCGGCCATGGCTGTGCATGGGCAGGCACTTGCCGGGGGCGATCTTCAACATGATCAGCGACGGCATCTGCTCCGCACGGATGCAATGCACCCCCGGCGCCATCCAACGCCAGCGCAGGCCGCTGAGCGAAGCGCCGAAATACGGATGCAGCGAGGCAGGCAGATGATCCGGATTGGCCTCGGGCCGCTCCTTCGGCACCGGCCGCGTGGCCCCAGGCACGGCCATCGGCGTTTCCGTGGCCAACTGCATCAGCATCGCCTCGCGCAACTGTTCGCGGCGCGTGTCGGCTGCAGACGGCTGGGTCTGCTCCAGCAGCACCGAACCGATCGCCTCGGCGTCGCGCAGGCGCTGACGGCAATGCGGGCACTGCTCCAGGTGGGCACCGGCCACGATACTCAACGGCGCCGGCAGCGCCCCGGCGGCATAGCTCATCAGGGTGGATTCGTGCAGGTGGTGGTGCGGATTCACAGCGCACCTCCCACTTTCGCCTGCAGTTGCAGGAACGCTCGGCGCAGGTGTGATTTGACCGTCCCCAGCGGCATGCCCAACGCCTCGGCGATTTCGCTGTGGCTCTTGGCTTCGAAATAGGACATCCGCACCAGCCGCGCCTGCACCGCAGGCAGCTCGTTGATGCGCTGGCGCAGGCGCGCCTGATCGGCGAACTGCTCGGCACTGCTGCGCTCGACCACATCCAGTGTTGCCGCATCTTCCACCGCGGCCTGCACCTGCATCCAGCTGCGTTCGCGCCGTATGCGATCGATATGCAGGTTGCGGGCGATGCGATACAACCACGTACTCAAGGCCCCCTGCCCGGGGTCGAAATCGGCGGCCCGCAGCCACAGGCGCAACAGGCTCTCCTGCGCCAGCTCCTCTGCCACCGCGTCGGGCACGCCCAGCCCGCGCAGGTACACGCACAACCGCGGCATGAAGTAGTCGTAGATCCGCATGAAACAGTCGCGGTCACGAAGCCGTGCCACGCCGTCCATGTCACCGGCCCAGTTCGTCGGCTCGCTGCTCGGCTGCTGGGAACTGGACACGATGCGTGCGGTATCGAAGTTGAGGAGTGTGCTGGCGGCGTCAGGGTACATCTGCGTTCGCGGCGGGCGGGTGAAGGTCTGTCCCCTGTACGCGCGAAGGCCGCAATTGGATGCAGGCGACGTAGCGCATCCAACCGGCCATCCCCGCCGTATGACCTGGGCCCCTCCCTTTCCGGATGAACACCATGCGCACTGCCTGGCTGCTGCTGTGCCTGCCCCATGCTGCGCTGGCGGCACCCTGGCTGCGAAGTGAAGGCGTGGCCACCTCCGCGCAGGGCGACATCCTCTACCGTGAAGTGCACTGGCGGCGCGAAGCAACGGAGGGTGCCGAGCGCTGGGTGCTGTACCAGTGCCCGGATGGCCAGCCCTTCGCCCGCAAGCACTTGCCAGCCAGCGCCCGCCCGCAGGCACGGGGCTATTCGCTGCAGGACCGCCGCAGCGGCCAGACCGCCGAAGTCGACGCAGCTGGCGACTCGGTGTCGATTGCCTGGAAGGAGGATGCCGCCAGCCTGCTGCGTCGACGCCGGCTTGAACTGCCACCGGACGCGGTCATCGATGCGGGATTCGACGCTGCCGTACGCCTGCACTGGCCGACGCTGCTGCGGGGCGAGCGCATCACGCTACCGTTCCTGGTGCCGGCACGTCAGCGCTACTTCCCGGTGCAGGTGCGACGCACCGGCCCGGTTCGCTGGCAGGGCATCGACGCCCAGGCAATCGAAGTCAGCCTGGACACCTGGTACGGCGGCATCGCACCGCGCCTGTCACTGGTCTATGCCAACGGCGACCGTCGCCTGCTGGAGTTCCGCGGCACCAGCAACCTGCGCGACACCCGCGGCAGCTATCCGCCGGTGACCGTGCGCTTCAGCTCGCCACCAGCCGAGCGAACGGCAGGCGACTGGCAACAGGCGTGGGCGCAACCCCTGGTGGAGCGTTGCGTCGTGACGCCCAGGTGAAGTGGAAATTTACTGCGCCGTGGCGCATCCATTGCGCATCCTGCTGCGTAAAGGAAGACACGACACCCGCCGAGATCCGCCATGGCCTCTGTAGCGCCCCTTCCCCGTCGACGCTGGCGCCTGCTGCGCACGCTGCAGCGCTGGTTCGATACCGGCAACGCCGCAGAGGCCACCGGCGAGCGGCCGGGGCGCATCGACTGGGTGCGAGCCGTGCCGTTCGCGCTGATGCATGTCGCCTGCCTGGCGGTGATCTGGGTCGGTGCCTCATGGACGGCCGTGGTGGTTGCTGCGGCATTGTATGCAGTGCGTATGTTCGCGATCACCGCGTTCTACCACCGCTATTTCTCGCACCGGACCTTCCAGGCATCGCGAACGGTGCAGTTCGTGTTCGCTGTCATCGGCGCCTCCAGCGTGCAGCGTGGGCCGCTTTGGTGGGCCGCCCATCATCGCCATCACCATCGGCATGCCGACCAGCCGCTGGATCCGCACTCGCCACGCGAGGGCGGCTTCTGGCGCAGCCACATGGGTTGGTTCCTGACCCGTGAGGCCTTTGCCACCGATCTGTCACGGGTACCGGACCTGGCACGCTTCCCCGAACTGCGCTGGCTGGACCGTTTCGATACGGCCGTGCCGGTACTGCTGGCCGCAGCGCTGTATGCATTGGGCGCCGGGTTGGAGCGCTGGACACCGGGCCTGCACACCTCCGGCCCGCAACTGCTGGTGTGGGGCTTCTTCATCTCCACCATCGTGCTGTTCCATGCCACGGTCACCATCAACTCGCTGGCGCACCGCTTCGGCCGCCGCCGTTTCGAGACCCGCGATGACAGTCGCAACAACCTCTGGCTGGCGCTGCTCACCTTCGGCGAAGGCTGGCACAACAACCACCACTTCTTCCCGGGCACCGTCCGCCAGGGCTTCCGCTGGTGGGAAGTCGACCTGACCTGGTATGGACTGCGCGCGATGGCGGCGCTTGGGCTGGTCAAAGGACTCAAGCCCATTCCCGAGTGGGTGCTGGCCAAGGCGAGGTACTGACATGCGCATCGCAATCATCGGCTCGGGCATTGCCGGACTGGCCAGCGCCTGGTGGCTGGACGGCGAACACGACGTCACGCTGTACGAGGCCAACGACTATCTGGGCGGTCATACCCACACCCATGACCTGGAGGTGGATGGCCAGCGCATGGCGGTGGACACCGGCTTCATCGTGTTCAATCCGCTCCACTACCCCTTGCTGAGCGCGCTGTTCGACGAGCTGGGCGTGGCGTCGAAGCCGACCAAAATGAGCTTTTCCATGCACAGCGAGCGCAGCGGCGTGGAGTACAACGCGACCTCGCTGGATGGCCTGTTCTGCCAGCGCCGCAACCTGGTATCACCGCGGTTCTGGGGCATGCTGGCCGACCTGCGCCGGTTCTATCGCGATGCCCCCCTGTTGCTGGCAGAAGACGAGGGCCCAACGCTGGGCCAGTACCTGCGCAGCCAGCGCTACGGCGATGCCTTCATCGACGAGCACCTGCTGCCGATGGCCTCCGCGTTGTGGTCGTCCCCGACGGCTACGGTGATGGACTTCCCGGCGCGCTATCTGGCCCAGTTCATGGCCAACCACCAGATGCTGCAGATGACCGGGCGTGCGCCGTGGCGGGTGGTGAGCGGCGGATCGGCGCGCTATGTCGATGCCCTGCGCGCCTGCTGGCGGGTGCATGAGCGGCTGGAGTGCCCGGTGCAGTCGATCGAGCGCATGCCCTGGGGCGCGCGCGTGCACAGCGCGGCCGGCGTGGAAGGCTTCGATGAGGTCATCCTGGCCTGCCACAGCGACCAGACCCTGGCGCTGCTGCGTGACGCCGACCCCATCGAGCGCGACGTGCTCGGCGCCATCCGCTATCAAACCAATGAAGCGGTGCTGCACACCGATGCGTCATTACTGCCGCGCAACCGCAAGGCGTGGGCGGCATGGAACGCCCATGTGCCCCGCGATCCTGCCGCGCCGTGCACGGTCAGCTACTGCATGAACCTGCTGCAGGACCTGCCCGGCAACACGCCCCTGGTGGTAACGCTCAACCGCAGCGCGGCGATCGACCCCGGCAAGGTGCTGCGCACCCTGCGCTACGCCCACCCGGTGCACGACCATGCCGCAGTGCGCGCGCAACAGCGCTGGGCCGAGCTGCAGGGCCGACGCCACACCTGGTTCGCGGGCGCCTATTGGGGCTGGGGCTTCCATGAGGACGGCATCCTCAGCGCCCGCCGCGTGGTGGATGCGCTGCGCACCTGCGAACCGCACCGCGTCATGGCGGCTCCCGGCGAGGTGGCCGCATGAGCGCCAGTGCACTCTACTTCGGGCAGGTGATGCACCGCCGGCACCTCCCGCACCCGCATGCGTTCCGCTATCCGATCGCACAGCTGCTGCTCGACCTGGATGAACTCGACAGCGTGTTCGCCGGGCGCTGGCTGTGGTCGATCAATCGCCGCAACCTGGCCGAGTTCCGCCGCAGCGACTACTTTGGTGATCCCGCGCAACCCCTGGCCGATGCAGTGCGCGACCACGCTGCATCCACCCTCGGCTACCGGCCCACCGGCCCCGTCCGCCTGCTCACCCATCTCCGCTTCGCCGGGCATGTGTTCAACCCGGTCAGCTTCTACTACTGCTATCGGGCCGATGGCAGCACGCTGGACTGCATCGTCGCCGAGATCACCAACACGCCCTGGAAGGAACGGCATGCCTACGTGCTGCCAGTCGCGACGGCCACGCACGAAGGCACCTCGCTGCGCTGGCGGTTCGACAAGTGCTTCCATGTCTCGCCCTTCATGCCCATGGATTGCCATTACGACTGCCGGTTCAACTGCCCTGATGAGGATCTGCGCGTGCACATGCAGGTCTGGCGCGACGGCGTCCGCCAGTTTGATGCCAGCCAGATCATGCAACGGCACGCCCTGGATGGCCGCGGGCTGGCACGCGTCCTGGCCTGCTATCCACTGATGACCACCCAGGTGGTGGCCGCCATCCACTGGCACGCGTTGCGGCTGTGGCTGAAACGCAATCCCGTGCACGACCACCCCACCCTTGCCGAGAAACCGCGATGAACTCGATGACTCCTTCGGTCGCGCTGCCGCGCCCGGGCGCATTGGATGCCTTCCTGCGCCGCCGCCTGCTGGCCCAGCTGGCCCCGATGCGCGACGGCCGCCTGTGCGTGCGCGACGCGCTGGGCGAAGTGTGGTTGGGCGATGCCCGCGGCGAACTGCATGTCACCGTCACCATCGATGACCCGGCGTTCTATCGCAAGGTGGCCGCACAGGGCAGCGTCGGTGCAGGTGAAAGCTATATCCAGGGCGAGTGGCACTGCGATGACCTCGTCGCCCTGATACGCCTGCTGGTACGCAATCGCGATCTGCTCGACAGCATGGAACACGGCCCGGCGCGCGTGGGAGGGTGGCTGCTGCGCGGCTGGAACCGCCTGCGCCGCAACAGCCGTGAAGGCAGCCGCCGCAACATCGCTGCGCACTATGACCTCGGCAACGATTTCTTCGCCCTGTTCCTGTCGCCGGATCTGATGTACTCCTCGGCCCTGTTCGCCGAAGACGGCGAGTCGCTGGAGTCCGCCTCGCACCGCAAGCTGGACCGCATCTGCCAGCAACTGCAACTCAAGCCGGGCGACCGTGTGGTGGAGATCGGTACCGGTTGGGGCGGTTTTGCGCTGCACGCGGCGCAGCACTATGGCTGCCACGTCACCACCACCACCATCTCCGCCGAGCAGCATGCGCTGGCCACCGAGCGCGTCCGCATCGCCGGCCTGCAGGACAAGGTCACGCTGCTGATGCAGGACTATCGCGACCTGCAGGGTCAGTACGACAAGCTGGTCTCGATCGAGATGATCGAAGCCATCGGCGCGGAATACCTGGACACCTACATGGCCACGCTGCAGCGACTGCTGAAGCCGGATGGCGTGGCCCTGCTGCAGGCGATCACCATTGAAGATCACCGTTACGAACAGGCACGGCGCAGCGTCGACTACATCAAACGCTACGTGTTCCCCGGCAGTTTCATTCCATCGATCAACGCGATCATGGCCGCCAAGACCCGCTCCACTGACCTGCAGCTGATCGCCCAGCAGGATTTCGGCCACTCCTATGCGCTGACCCTGCACGCCTGGCGCCAACGCTTCCTTGCCCAGCTGCCCGCCGTGCAGGCGCAGGGCTTTGACGCGCGCTTCTGCCGGATGTGGGAGTTCTACCTGGCCTATTGCGAGGGCGGCTTCCTGGAGCGTTCGATCGGCGTTTCGCATCTGCTGCTGGCGCGCCCAGGGCATCGTCCCGCTGGCGCATCGGGTCAAGGCGGCTGAGATGCGCCGGTTCTGGGCCAATCTGCTTGGCAACCAGCTGGTCTGGCTGTGCGCCGTGGCCGGCGCCGGGCGCGGCTTGCAATGGCCGGCGCTGCTGGCAGCATCGCTCTACATCGGCAGCCAGCTGCTGACCTCGCCGCAACCGCGGCTGGATCTTCGGCTGATGCTGTTGGCGATGACCTGCGCGTGGCTGGTCGACGCCAGTGCCGCCGCCAGCGGCGCCGTGCGCTACGCTGCTGCCCCGCTGGGCTGGGCGCCGCCGCCCTGGATCATGGCGTTGTGGGCCGCGTTTGCGATGACGCTGACCACCTCGATGCGCTTCCTGCTGCGCCACCCTGCCCTACCAGCCCTGTTCGGCCTGCTGCTGGCCCCGCTGGCGTATCTCTCCGCAGCGCGCGGTTTCGATGCGGTTCGATTCACTGCGCCACTGTGGCAGGGCCTGCTGGTGCTGGGTGTGGGCTGGAGCATCGCGCTTTCGCTGCTGTGCATGGCCGCTCGTCGCGGCTCCAGCACCATTCCGCCGCCCTTGGCCGGAGCACCGTCATGATCAATCTGTTGTGGGTCCTGCTGTATGCCGTGCTGGTGATGAGCTGGGGCTGGGCCTGGCAGCGCCGCCACCGCAACATCGGCGTGGTCGACGTGCTCTGGGCCAAGGGCGTGGGCGCATCTGCGCTGCTGCTGGCACTGCTGGGCGCTGGCGCGCTGATGCCACGGCTTGCACTGGGGCTGCTGGGCGGGTTGTGGGGCAGACGCCTGGCCGTGCATCTCTGGCACCGTGTCCGTCACGAAGACGAGGACGGACGCTACCGCTATCTGCGCGAACACTGGCACGGCCATCAGGGAAAGATCTTCGGCTTCTTCATGGCCCAGGCCCTGCTGATCGTCCTGTTCGCCCTGCCCTTCGTCGCGGCGGCTGCCAATCCCCGTGCCGACCTGACACCTTGGGTCGTGGCCGCCGCACTCGTCTGGCTACTGAGTGTCGGTGGCGAGAGCCTGGCCGACCATCAACTGGCCCGGTTCCGCGCGGATCCGGCGAACAAGGGTCGCACCTGCCGCGACGGGCTGTGGCGCTACTCCCGCCACCCCAACTACTTCTTCGAATGGCTGCACTGGTTCAGCTACGTCTTGCTCGCGGTGGGCTCGCCGCTGTGGTGGCTGGCCTGGGCCGGACCGCTGTTGATGTACGTGTTCCTGCGCTACCTCAGCGGCATCCCGTTCACCGAAAAGCAGGCCCTGCGCAGCCGGGGCGAGGACTACCGCGCCTACCAGCGCAGCACACCGATGTTCTTCCCCTGGTTTCCCCGCCCTTCCAAGGACCATTCCACATGAACGCCATTCCGTCACAGAACCTGGCTGAGGAGACCGAGACCGGGCTGATCGCCTGGGCCGAGCGTGGCCTGGTTCCCGATGCGGCGCTGCGGGCAGGCATCCGCCGCCTGTGTGCGCAACGCCTGCATGAGGAGTCCGAAGGCGGCATCGAGGGGCAGTCGGCCCGCTTCCGCGAGCGCATCGCCGAGCTGGACGACAGCCCGCTGGCGCTGCATGTCGACGCGGCCAACCGGCAGCACTATGAAGTGCCGGCAGCCTTCTTCCAGGCCTGCCTGGGCAAGCGTCTGAAGTACAGCAGCTGCTACTACCCCACCGGCCGGGAAACCCTGGACCAGGCCGAGGAAGCCATGCTAGAGCTGTACGGCCAGCGTGCCGCCCTGGCAAACGGCCAACAGATTCTTGAACTCGGCTGTGGCTGGGGCTCACTGACGTTGTGGATGGCCGAACGCTATCCGCAGGCGCATATCACCGCCGTTTCCAATTCGCACAGCCAACGCCAGTACATCATGGCGCAATGCCAGGCGCGCAGCCTGGGCAATGTCGAGGTACTGACCCGCGACGTCAACGAACTTGAACTGCCGACGGCACGGTTCGACCGCTGTGTGTCGGTGGAAATGTTCGAGCATGTGCGCAACTACGAACGCCTGCTGGCGCGGATCAGCCAGTGGCTGAAGCCCGACGGCGCGCTGTTCGTGCACATCTTCGCCCACCGCACGCTGATGTATCCGTTCGAGACCGGCGGCGGTGACAACTGGATGGGCCGCCACTTCTTCACCGGCGGCCTGATGCCCGCTGCCGACACCCTGCTGCACTTCCAGCGCGACCTGCAGCTGCAGCAGCGCTGGTTGCTGGATGGCACCCACTACCAGCGCACCGCAGATCACTGGCTGGCCAACCAGGATGCAGCGCGCGGGGACGTGATGCCCATCCTGGTCGCCACATATGGCCAGGCTGCCGCAAAGATCTGGTGGCAGCGCTGGCGCATGTTCTGGATGGCCTGTGCCGAGCTGTTCGGCTACGACGATGGCCAGCAGTGGCTGGTGGCCCACTACCTGTTCCGTCCCCGTTGAGGTGCCACATGCGCATGTTCTCGCTGCTTCCCCTGCTCGCGGTCGGCCTGTTCGGGTCCGGCTGCAGCGCGAGTGACACCCGCCCCTTGCCGCGTCCATCCGCGGTGGACGTGCCGCGTTTCATGGGCGACTGGTATGTGATCGCACACATTCCCTCACGGCCCGAGCGCGAGGCCTTCGACGCCGTGGAAAGTTACGCGCTGCGACCGGATGGGCGCATCCAGACCACCTTTACCTATCGCAAGGGCAGTTTCGACGCCCCGCAGAAGTCGATGCATCCGATCGGCCGGGTGGAGAAGGAAGGAAACGGCGCCGTCTGGGGCATGCAGTTCATCTGGCCGATCCAGGCCGAATACATCATCGCCTGGCTCGACGAAGACTACCGCCAGACCATCGTGGCGCGCAGCAAGCGTGACTACGTCTGGTATATGGCACGTACGCCACAGGTCTCGGAAAGCGACTACCAGCAGGCAGTGCAGCGCATTGCGGCGATGGGCTATGACACCCGCAAGCTGCGGCGCGTGCCGCAGTCGGTGCGATGACGTCTTCGCTGGAAACCGGTGAACGCAGGCGGCATTTCGCGCCAACCTGACGCGGTGCATCCACGGCGTTGATGCGCCGCTGCGCACACTGCGTTACCCCACCGCAAGACAGGCTCCTCCCGGCATGCATCCCTTATCCCATCCGCGCACCTGCAACCTGTTGCTGGTGGAGGATCAGTTCGACCTGGCCGCCTTGATGGAGCAGGCACTACAGGACGGGGGGAGCCAGGTGACACACGCCTACAGCGTATTCGACGCGATGGAACTGCTCGACACCCAGCACTTCGATGGCGCCGTGCTGGATGTGGAGCTGCGTGACGGCGTGGTGTTTCCGGTTGCCGACCGCCTGGCCGACCTCGGCATTCCCTATCTGTTCGTTTCAGCAGTCTATGACCAGCTCGTTCCGGCGCGGCATCGCCGCGCGCCGTTCGTGGCCAAGCCGTTCCATCTCGACATGCTGCAGCAGGCGGTGCATCGCACCGTAACCGGGCATTGAACGTCCGTGCTCCGGATCAGTCGAGCGTGCCCAGCAGCCACGCCACGCAGCGCCTGACATCCTCGGCGTCATGCCAGCAATGGAGTGCGACGCGCAGATAACCCAACCGGACGCTGCTGTGGATGCCCTGCGCCTCTGCTGTCGCCAGCAGGCGCGCCAACCGCTCCTCCGGAAGCGCGAAGCAGAGCGTCGGGCCCAGACGATCCTGTTCGAGCAGCGCCATCAGTCGCGCAGCTTCCGCACGCCACGTCCCGTCACCCAGCGCCAATTGCTCGAGCAGCTGCCGCTGCAGCGATGCCACATGCGCCTGGATGGCGGCCACACCGCCACAGTCCAGCAGCAGCTGCAGTGATGAGGCAAGTGCCTCGCACGACAGGATCGAAGGACTGCCCGCTTCCAGCCGCCGTCCGTCCGTGGCCCAGAGGTCGGCCGCGGGCGCCGGGTCCGAAGTCTGCGAGAACTCCTCGGGCCCGGAGAGCCAGGTTCCCAGCGGAACCAGCTTCTGGCGGAACCCGGACTCGGTCCAAAGGAAGCCCTGCCCCTGCAGGCCCAGCAGGCCCTTGTGGCCCCCGGTCGCCAGCGCGCTCACGCCCGTCAGTTCGAGCGTTGTCGTGCCGGCACCCTGGATCGCATCAACCACAAGATCGACACCCGCGCCGCGACACGCCGCTCCCAGTTTCTGCAGATCCAGTTTGATTCCATCCTGGAAGCGCACCCAGGAGGCGGCGATCATCCGGGTACGCGGCGTGATCGCTTCGATCAGCCGATCTTCCGGCGCATCCCGTGCGGTCGGGCGCTGGCCTGGCTGCCACAGGTCGATCTCCCGGCACTGCACGCCGCGTCGGGACAACGCCAGCCACGGCAGGCGGTTGCTGGGGAACTCGCCTGCCGGAATCAGGATCTCGTCACCGGCCTGCCAGGGGTAACCGAACGCAACGGCCTCCAGGCCGGACGAGGTGCAGGTCATCAGGCTGATGTCCGCAGCGTCAGCGGCCAGCAGCGTCGCAGCGGCATGCCGCAACCTGCGCTGGACATCCAGGAAGTCCTCCTCCCAGCGCAACTCCCACGGCCGCAGCTGCACCCCCATCAATGCCTGCACCGCATCCGCGGATGCCCGCGGCAGCGGCCCGTCCTTGCAATGGGAAAGCCACAGCACATCGCGTGGCATATCGAACGCGGCAGGATCAAGCAGGGAAGCGGTAGTCATAGGGAGAACGGCAGCATCTGCGGGAGACACCCATCATGCGGGGCGCGCCCGCAGGCACGTCAAGCGCCCTGAGCATGCGGCACCGGAAATCAGGCAGACCGGATGGCCTGCACGGGCATGATCGCGGACGCCCTCAATGCAGGTGCCAGGACCGCCACCTGCCCCAGCAGCCACAGCGCCAGCGCACTGATCGGCAGGTACGCCAGTGGAAGCCGGGGCAGTTCGTAGAACCGCATCAGACCGAGGTTGAATGCATAGGCCAGCAACGCGCCAACTACGACACCCAGGCTCACGACCAGGAAGTTCTCCAGCTGGAAGTAGCGCAGGATGTCGCGGCGGGTCGCACCCAGTGCACGGCGGATGCCGATCTGCCTGCGCCGCTGCTCTACCCAGTAGCTGGCCAGGCCGACAATGCCCAGCGCGGTGGCCCCCAGCAGCGCGACGATCACGCCCGCCAGCAGCGCCATCATCAACCTGGCGCCGTGGAAATAGTCCGCGCGCAGCTCGGCGACGGTGCGGCTGGCGGCCTGGTCGAATACCACGTCGGGGGCCACTGCTGCCACCGCCCGCTGTGCGTCGGCCATGACCCGCGGCAGTGCTTCGGGCGCGGCCCGCACCAGGTAGCGCCCCGCCAACTGCGGACCTGGCTTGGCCGGCATCAGCACGGACCAATCATTGCCCAGCGCCTCCCCTCCACCGGGCTGTGACACAGCCAGGTGCTCGACCACGCCGATAACGGTGAAACGGCTGTCCATCGACCACAGGCTGCGCCCCACTGCCGGCTCACCGGGCCAGTAACGCTCTGCCAGCTGCCGCGTCACCAGGATCGGCGCATTGGCGGGCACGTACTGCCCGATCGGCGCGTACTCGGCGGCATCCGGCAAGCGCCCGGCCAACAGCTCCAGGCCCAGCGCCTGGATCGCCACCGCATCACCCAGGTAGAAATCGAGGACCCCGCCGAAGACGTTGCCGCTCTCATCGGTATGGACACCCGCGCGGACACCCGGCTCACCGAACGGAACGGCGCTGATGATGCCGACCGACGTTACGCCCGGAATCGCCTGCAGTGCACCGGTCACACGGGCATTGAGGTCAGCGGCCTGCGCGGCGTCGAATCCGGAGAGCTGCACAATGCCCAGCGACGACTCGGCCAGGCCACTGTCCAGGTTCAGTGCACGCCCCTTCTCGGTGAGCATGAAGATGGCATTGCACAGCACGGCGCAGGCCAGCGCGATCTCCAATGCAATCAACAGGGTGGCCAGCCGGTGCTTGCGCAGCGCTGCGATGATCAGTCCGGTTTGCATGATCGTGTCCTCTACAGCAGCTTGAGCTGCGCCACGGGCTGGATCGAACTCGCGCGATAGGCGGGAATCGCGCCTGCCACCAGGCTGGCCAGCAGGGAAAGACCGAAGGTGGCCATGAACATGGCCGGGTCCAGATGGATCAGGTCCGCGTAGGCAAACGGCTGGGTGCGGATCACCCACAGGCCCAGCAAGGTCAGCAGCAGCCCGCCCAACCCTCCGGCGACACCGATCAGCCCGGCTTCCAGCATGCATTGCATGAACACCGCACGCCGGCTGGCACCCAGCGCGCGCCGCAGGCCGATTTCTCCGCCGTGGCGCAGGAAGCGCGCCAGCAGCAGCCCGACCACATTGGCCAGGCAGACCATCAGGAACGCAAAGGACAGCACCGTCTGTACCTTCACGTCACTCGGCACTACCTGGTTGAAGTCCAGCCACGCCATCAACGAGCGGAGCCGGGTATTGTCGGCGTGCCGGATGCGCCCCAGACGCTGCTGTTCGCCGGCGTAGTTGGCCAGATAGCGACGATAGCCGGCCACCTTCTCCGGGCTGCCCAGCTCCACCCAGACCGCGACCGCCACGCAGGGCGAGTTCTGCAGCACACCCGGCTTATCGGGCATTGCCCAGCAGGTAAAGGGCTGGAAATCGCCCTCGTTGATATCCAGGCTGGTCGACATCGGCAGATAGATGTCATCGGCCGCGGCGTAGAAACTTGACGTCTCGCCACCCGAGAACCGCCCTCCCCTGATCTTGTAGAACAAGGGAGAGGGCCGCCAGTGATCCAGCACGCCGATCACCTGCACATGGGTATCCTTGACCCGAAGGGTCTGGCCAACACTGTCGCGGCCCCCGAACAGGCGCTGGTTCAACCGGGCCGAGATGACCGCGACGCGGCCGCGACGCTGGTCATCGTCAGCCGTCCAGGCGCGGCCATACTGGAAGGGCACCTCGAACATGGGGAAGAAGTCCGCCGTGGTCGAGATCGAAGATCCCATCAGCGGCGCCGTCCCGGCCAGGTCCGAACGGAGCTTCACCGGATTGACCACCACCATGGTCTGCCGGTCTGCCTGGCCCGATGACCAGAGATCGTGCGCGGTCCGATAGTCGAGTACGTCGTGTGGTTCGCGTCCTTTCGATCCAGGATCGACGTCCACCTGCGGATAGAAGATCCGATCACTCCGGCCAGGCAGCGGATCCCCGGAAAGCAGGTGGGTGACGGTCAGCGTGGTCATGCTGGCGCCGATCCCCACGGCAACCGCCAGCACCATCAGTGCGGTAATGATCGTGTTGCGCCTGGCGTTGTGCAGCGCCAGCTTCAGGTAATAGCCCATCATGGAAGGTGCATCCCCCTGCGTCCGTCATGCTCCATGCAGATACGATGCAGGGGTTGCCAGAAAGGTTTAAACGGATGAGGCGGACGATGGACGGGCACTTCGACAGTACAGACCTGCCAGGCAGTGATGGCTTTGGGATTCGGGCCCTGCTCACCGATGACCTGGATCTGATCTGCGCCCACCGCGAGGCGATGTTCCGCGAGAGTGGCCGCCCAGCAGACGTGCTGGAGCAGATGGCCGGCCCTTTCCGTGCCTGGCTCGCGCCGCGCCTGGCCTCCGGCGACTATTTCGGATTTGCCCTCACGGACCAGGGGCGCCCCATCGCGGGCATCGGCCTGATGCTGATCGACTGGCCGCCCCACCCTGCCCACCCGGAGCAGGACAGCCGTGGCTATGTGTTGAACGTCTACGTCGAGCCGGCCTATCGCCGGCGTGGGATCGCCCGCACGCTGATGTCATGGGCCGACCGTGCTTTCGCCGAACGCGGCGTCACCTATGCGGTGCTGCACGCCACCGAACAGGGAAGGCCGCTGTACGCCGATCTGGGCTGGGCGCCGACCAGCGAAATGGCCCGCACCCTGGACGCAGCCGCTCCCGGCAGTCAATCCAGCGCGAACCCTGCAACCTTGCCTTCTTCGTCGGGGCGGATCATGTACGGCATGAAGACGCCCGGCCCAAAGGTTGCCACGTAGCGGTACATCGTGCCCCTCTCGCTGGCCTGGGTACCTTTGAAGATCAGGGTGGCCGGCTTCCCGTAGGGCGCGACCGCCTTCGATAGCCCGGCGCCCATCCCCGCCTCCAGCCTTGCACGCAGGTTCGCGCTGAAATCCGCATAGCCGTGCCCGGCCTGCAATTGTTCAAACGTCGCACGCGCACGCGCGGTGACTGCGGCCTCTTCGCCAGGCGCAGGCCGGCTCCAGGCAGCGACGATGGCGGGATGAAGCGCACTGAAGACCGCATTGGTCAGCGTGATCCCGGCCTCCGGCGCCTTGTCCCCAAGATTGGTGAAGGCAATGATGCGCAGCCCAAGATCGGGAAAATATTCGTCGGCGGTGGTGAACCCCTGCGAACCACCGGTATGGCCGATCCGGGCCTGGCCGTAGACCGCATTGACGAACAACCCCAGCCCATAGTCGGCGCTGCCACCCTCACCGGTGTGGACCGGCGTGATCATTTCACGGTAGCCGGCCTGGCTGACCACGCGACCCTCGCTCAGGCCGTGGTCCCAGCACGCGAGGTCGTCCAGCGTACTGACCAGGGCGCCGGCAGCACCGCTCCAGTCCGGGTGGAAGTAAGGTGATCGGCGCAGGACGCCCGCCTCGTGCCGATACCCCACCGCCATGCCTTGCAGTCGCCCCGTGTCGGCCAGGGTGAAGGTATGCCGCATGCCCAGCGGCTCCAGCAGGTGCCGTCGCACGTAGTCGACGTAACGCTCGCCCGATACCACCTCGATGACCCGGCCGAGCAGGATGTATCCGGTATTGGAGTACGACCAGCGGCTGCCCGGCGCGAAATCGAGAGGGCGATCGCTGATACGCGCGATCAGCCGATCAAACGCAATCGGCTGCGTCACCAGGGCATCGACCTCCGGTTCGGGCCCGTCGAAATAGTCATGCAGGCCGCTGGTATGGGACAGCAGCTGGCGCAGGGTCACCTCCTGCGCATGCGGGGCGTCTGGCAGGTACCTGGCGAGTGGATCATCCAGCGTGAGCCTGCCGGCCTCCTGCAGCTGCACGACCGCAGCGGCGGTGAACTGCTTGGTGATCGAGCCGATCTCGAAGGGCGTGTCGGCACGCACCGCCAGCCCCCGCGCCAGATCGCGCTGGCCATAGGCCTTCGCGTGGATCAGGCGCCCGTCCTGGAGGACCATCACCGCCGCACCGGGAACATTGAAGCGACGCATGACCTGGCCGACGCCACTGTCGATGCCTTGGATCACGGCCGCATCCAGTGTGCCTTTCGCTCTGCCCGAAACATCGCTACGTATCACTTCCGTGGCAACAGCGGGCCTGCTGCTGCCCATCATTGCCAACAGCAGGCCACCCAGGGCAATCCAGATACGTGCCGTGCGCATTTCCGAGCCCATATAATTCAAATTTGAACTATAGTTTGAATTATGAACTCCCCCGCCGCAAGCCACCCCAGCCCGGCAGCGCTCAAGCTGACACCCACCCAGCTTGCGGCGATGGCCTCCCCCACACGGATGGCGATACTGCAGCGCCTGGACGCAGAGGGTCCCGCGAGCATCCGCGAGCTTGCCGAGCGCCTGGGCCGCCCGGCCACAGCGCTCTACCACCATCTGGCGCACCTGGAGAAGCATGGCCTGGTACGCATCACCGAGCACCGCGACACCGGCCGCCGGCCTGAAGCGGTCTACGCGGCGGCGTCGGCACAGCTGTCCTCTCGCGACGCGGTGCGCACGCCGTCCGGCCGGCGCAGTCTCGTTCGCGTGGCGACACGCGTCGTCGCCGCCACCCTGCGCGCCTTCGCCTCAGCCGCCACCCATGCCGCCGCCCGCTTTGAAGGACCGCACCGCAACTGCGTGGTCAGGCACCTGTCCTTCCGCGCCGACGATGCGCGCCTCGCCCGCATCAACGCATTGATCGACGAGCTTGAGGCCACCGGGCTCGACGCCGGCACACAGGGCGACACCATGCTGTTGACCGTCCTGATGGCACCTGCCACACACAAGCCGCGCGGAACACCGACCTGACCGGCTCTTCCATCGCCCTCATCAATGAATATTGCCCAGTTCAATTTTCATTGATGATCGATTCTTAGGAATAATCGCAAAAACCCTGCAGATTGAATGATCAGCGGGGCGTCAGCGCCAGAATGATCGCCACGCCCCTGCGGCGCCGATCACCTCCCTGCGCATGAATGGACATCCCGCACCGCGCCGACTGCGCCTGGCACTCCTGGACGACCATGAAGTCGTCCGCCGTGGCACCGGCCTGCACCTGTCACAGGACGCCCGCTTCAGGATCATCGCCAGCCACGGGCACAGTGACGCCTTCATCCAGACCCTGCAGAAGACGCGGGTGGATGTCGCGATCATCGATCTGACACTGGCCCGCGACGATCGCAGCAGCGCGGAGCTGATCCCCCTGCTGCGCAGCGCATTCCCACGCACGCCACTGCTTGCCTTCGCCACCCTCTCCCCCGCCACCCATCTCCATCACCTGCTGGAGGCCGGCATCGGCGGTGTCGTCAGCAAGGCCGAGCCACTGCCCATGCTGTCCGAAGCGATCATCCGTGTGTCGCAGGGGCTCGAGCGTCTGCCACCCGACCGCACCATTCCGGCAGACTGCGGCGAGCTCAGCCGCAACGAGCGCGAAGTGCTGAACCTGCTGCTGGCTGGCCTGACCGTCTCCGAGATCGCGCTGCACCGTCACCGCAGCGTCAAGACCGTCAGCACGCAGAAGATCGCGGTCCTGCGCAAGCTCGGGCTGCGCAACGATGCCGAAATCTATGCCATGCGGCGCCCACAGGACGCCCCGTGACGCGGCGCGACTACCCTCGCCGGCAGGGCTCCCTCCTCCTGCTGCTGGCCCTGCTTCTGCTGCCGGCCGCTTCGGCCGAGGACGCGCAGTCACAACGATGGCTGCCCGGTCGCGAGGTCCGCGTCGCCACCGCACCCTCGCTGCGCCCATTGCCCTCAGACCTTGCGGGCACGGCGCCGCTGCCCACCCTCGCCCACGGCTACGCCGATCTCGTGGCGCGGCATTCCGGACTCCAGTTCAAGGAGCACCCCTATCCCAGCACCGGCACATCGGTGAGCGCCGTATGCCGTGGCGACGCCGACCTGGTACTGGTGGTCGGGGCGGCCAGGCATCTGCCGCCGTCCTGCCCCCATCTGGTGGCCTCTGCCCCTTTCCGAGGTGGCAGGACCATGCTGGCCGGCCGCGCGGATGAGCGCTTGCCGCATGACATCGCGCAACTGGATGGCCGAACGGTTGCGGTGGTCAGCGGCGGGCCCTATGCCGGATGGCTGGCCGCCCATCATCCGCAGGTTCCACTGCTGTACCTGCCTGACCGGCATGCCACATTGGCCGCGGTCGAGGCCGGCATGGCCGATGTCGCGATAGGCGTGGAGACCACTCTGCAACCGATGATCCGGCAGTACTTCGCCGGCCAGCTGCAGGTGCAGCCATTCGAGATCGGGCTCTCCACCGACCTGCGCCTGCTGGTACGCCGCGAGGACCGGCAACTGCTGGCGCGCATCGACCAGGCCCTGCAGGACATCACACTGGAAGAGCATGCCGGCCTGCTGCAGCTCTGGGCCTGGCAGATACTGCCGGCTCCGGTGGGAAAGGCGCTGGACTGGCTGCGCACGCCGCCCCCGATCTGGCTGTTGGCAGTGCTGGCACTGCTGGCCGGCCTTCCCGTGTTCTGGCTTTCGCTGCACCAGCAACACGGACGTGAGCGGCGCAAGCAGACACGCGCAGCGGGTGTGATCAGCCACGAGATACGCAATTCGGCCCAGGTGGTGCTGGCCTCGATCGACCTGCTCAGTCAATCGCCCGCGCCCAAGGCGCAACGCGAACTGCTTGCCGCCGCCAAAGCCGCAGGCCATGCGCTGCGCGGCATGTTGAATCGCTCACTGGAGTTCGCGCGCTTGGCCGAAGGAGGATTCACGCCCCGCGCACAGGCCTGCGATGTGTTCCTGCTCTGCCGCCAATCGTTGGACGCAGTCCGCCCACAGGCACTGCTGAAAGGACTCGAACTGCGCTTCGAAGGCACGCCGGACCAGGCATCCACCGTCGCTCTCGACCCCGAGGGACTGCGCCAGATTGTCGACAACCTGCTGGCCAACGCAGTGAAGTTCACCGATATCGGCGGGATCGATCTGCGCATACAACTGAGGCCAGTCGCCGATCCCCAGGAGCTGCTGCTCGATGTGATCGACAGCGGCATCGGCATCGATGCCCGCCAGGCTGCACGATTGTTCCAGCCGTTCCAGCAAGGCAAGGACGGGCAGGTGCGCGGCGGCAGCGGATTGGGCCTGGCGATCGCCCGCGAACTGGCCCACGCCATGCGTGGCACGCTGACACTGCACAGTGTGCCGGGTCGCGGCAGCCGGTTTACCCTGCGCTTGCCGGTGCAGGCTGCTAGATCCGACTTGCCGCCAGCGGAACAGACACTCCTCGGCCTTCCGCTTGCCGGCCTGGATCTGTTGCTGGTCGAAGATCACGCGATGAATCGCCAGATCATCGCCGAACAACTGCGCCGCCTTGGGGCCGAGGTCCGCGCCCTGGCCGACGCTGACGATGCCCTTGCCGAGCAGGCGCAGACCCCGCGACGGATCGTGCTGGTGGACATCGGCCTGCAGGGCATGGATGGCTACGCGCTGGCGCAGCAACTGCGCAGCCAGCCCGGGGAACCGCCGCGACTGATTGCACTGTCAGCCCGGACAGGACGCAGGCACGCGACGCGTTGCCGCAACGCAGGCTTCCATGCAGTCCTGGCCAAGCCCCTGCAGATCGGACAACTGCTGCAGGCACTGGAGCTGCCGCCAGCGCCAGGGGCTACGACCGTCGACACCGTCGTGCCGCTGGATCAGGCCTACCTGGCCGACATCAACGGCGAGCTGCTGGGCATCGAGCAGGCCGTAGAGGACTACGATGCCACGGCGCTGCGTCATCATGCACATCGCCTGCAGGGTACGCTGCAATTCTGTTGCGCAACCGATCAGGCCGGAATCGCGTCCGACCTGTGGGCGCTGGGAAACGACGCCGCACCCGACTGGGCCGATGTGCGGCGCTTGCTGCAGCTGCTGCAGCACTGGCATGGCTCCCGCATTGCGGACGCCATGCCCCCTGACTGATCAGGCCGCCAGACGCTCGACCTGGCGACGGGTCAGGTCGTTGAAACGCCCCAGCGACATCAGGTGCTGGTGGATCAGGGCCAGCCAGCCGCTGCGGTGCCACTCGATCACGGTCGCTTCCGGCAGTGCCACGAACTTCTCCACGTCCACGACCTGGAAGCCGTTGAGGTTGAATTCGCGACCATCCGGAGTGCGGACGGTGGCGTTGCGCTCGACCAGCAGGCCGTTGTCAATCAGGGCCTTGGAGAAGGCCTGGGTCTGTTCGTGCTCGCGGGTGTACTGGCCGCAGAACTCCAACGCCTGCTGCACCATGTCGGTGGCCTTGCCATCGACGAACAGCGGCTGGCCTTCGTCACCACCCTTGACCACGCGCGCGCTCTCTTCGTCGATGCCCAGCAGGAAGTCGTTCTCCGCGCCGGTGTCGATGAAGATGAAGGGGTGACGACGCAGGTAAGCCGGGATATAGGCCTCGTCTTCCCACAGGCCGTCCTTGATGAACAGGTTCTGGTCGGACACGCCCACGGCAGCCATCGGCACCGCGGTCGGGCCAGCGAACAGGATCGGGAAGTGATGCAGCGCCAACGAAAACTCGCCGAGCACCAGCGGGATGGCGTTGTTGCCGGCAGCAAACTCGAGCCTACCCGGCAGGATGCGCAGATCGGCGTGCACATCGGCCTGCAGCGGCACCGGACGGGTGTAGAACAAGGGGGCGCTGCTCGGCGCCGCTTCGGTGGTGGTGTCGCTGGTAGTGGTCATCTTGGGAACCGTTCGATCATGCGCGCCTGCCATCCCGGGCGCGCCAGCGGGAACAACCTGAATCCCGCATTATCAACAAGCTCGATGACAACGGCCACCCCACCGACGGCCTATTTCAACTGCAGGGGGTAGCGCTGCCAGAGGACGTGGACCAGGAACCCGGCCAACTCGGTGTCGCGCGCGCTCACCGCCGCGCGGATCTTGTCCAGCAGCACCATGTCCGAGCAGGAGCGCACATCGGCATGGTTGGCCTGCCCGGCCCGGCGGGCGCGGTAGCGCGCGGCGCGCTGCGCATCACTCATTGCGTACCCGAATTTGGGCGGACGACCGCGCTTTCGCGGCAGGGTCAGCTCCAGGGTTCCGGGGTCTTTGTCATCACGCATGAGAGGGGTGCGGGCGGCGGCGAGCAACGGGGGGTGCGCAATTTATCGTGAGGCATCACTTTAATCCAGCTTTTTCTGCAGTTTTGTTGCGATGCAATGCAAAAAGCCGCACGCCACGAAGAATCCATCCACGCCTTGCGTGGATGCGCGTTCCAGGCAACAAAAAAGGGAGCCCGCGAACGGGCCCCCTCACCTTCTTCATGCAGCGCGTACCGGCTCGTAACCATGCAGGTGCGCCTCACTGCTGGCCCGCCCCTGGCTGAGCGAACGCAGCGAGGTGGTGTAACCCACCAGCTGCGCCAGCGGAGCGAAACCACTGACCTCGGCACGACCGTCCTGGTCCTCGATGCGGGCAATACGGCCGTGGCGTCGATTGAGGTCGCCGACCACGTCACCCACCGACGCAGACGGCGAATGCACCGTCACCGCCATCACCGGCTCCAGCAGCTGCGTGCCACCCTCGGCCAGCGCCGCCTTGATCGCCTCGGCGCCTGCGCGATGGAACGCCATCTCCGAGGAGTCCTTGGCATGGGTCTGGCCATCGACAAGACTGACCTCGATGCCGACCACCGGATGGCCCTGCGGACCTTCCGACAGCGCGGCACGCACGCCCTTCTCCACCGCCGCGATGAAGCTGCGCGGCACCACGCCACCGACGATGCGGTCGTTGAACACGACCTGGTCGTCCTCGCGCGGCGACACATCCAGCACCACGTGCGCGAACTGGCCCTGGCCACCGGTCTGCTTGACCAGTCGCCCGACGACGCCGTTCATCGCGCGCATCGGCGTCTCCTGGTAGGCCACGCGCGGCGCACCCACGCCCACATCGACCTTCCATTCGCTGCGCAGGCGCTCGACCATCACCTCCAGGTGCAGCTCGCCCATGCCCCAGACCAGGGTCTCCGCCGTGTCGCGATCGGTTTCGACGCGGAACGACGGATCTTCCTGGGCCAGGCTGGCCAGACCCTGCGCCATCCGGATCAGGTCGGCCGCACGCGCCGGTTCCAACCGCCAGGCCAGCACCGGCATCTGGGCCTGGATGCTCTCCAGGCGCAACGGCTGCGCACGCCCACTCAGCGTTTCACCGCTGACCGCATCCTTCCAGCCCAGCACCGCCACGATATCGCCGGCCACGGCCTGCTCGATGTCGTGGGTCTGGTCGGCCTGCACCCGCACCAGGCGGCTGACACGCCGCCCCTGCGGATGCTGCGAACTGGCCACGGCATCGCCGACCTTCAACGTGCCCGAGTACAGCCGCACGAAGCTCAGCGCACCGTGCTGCTGGTGGGTGATCTTGAACAGCAGACCGGCCAGCGGACCGTCCGGATCCGGCGGCAACACCACCTCGCCGCTCTCGCTTTCGGCGGTCACGGCAGGGCGATCCAGCGGCGACGGCAGGTAATCGACCACCGCATCCAGCAGCGTCTCGATGCCCTTGTCCTTGAAGGCCGCACCGGCCAGTACCGGCACGCCCGCACCGGCCAGCGTCGCCCGTCGGATCGCCGCGCGCAGCTGTTCGGCGTCGATCGCGCGACCTTCCAGCCAGGCATCGGCCAGAAGTTCGTCGTGGTCGGCCACGGCCTCGACCAACGCATCGCGTCGCGACTGCCACGTTGCGCGCAGCGTGTTGTCCCAGGGCGTGATCGCGGTCGCAGCACCGTCCTGCCAGTGCAGTACGCGCTCATCGACCAGGTCGACCCAGCCGCCGAAGTCGCTTTCGCTGCCCAGCGGCACGCCCAGCGCCCACGGCCGCGCCTGCAGCTTGTCCTGCAGCTGCTCCAGCACGCGCTCGAACGAAGCGCCGACGCGGTCCATCTTGTTGACGAAGGCGATCAGCGGCACGCGGTGACGGCGCGCCTGGCGCCACACCGTCTCAGACTGCGGCTGCACGCCATCCACGGCCGAGAACACGGCCACGGCACCGTCAAGCACGCGCAGCGAACGCTCGACTTCAATGGCGAAGTCGATGTGGCCCGGGGTGTCGATCAGGGTCAGCCGATGCGGCGGCAGGTCGCGCGGCGCCCACTGCGCCTGTACGGCAGCAGCGCCGATGGTGATGCCACGTTCGCGTTCGATCGCCGAGAAATCAGTGGTCGCGTTGCCATCGTGCACTTCGCCGACGCGGTGGATCTCGCCGCTTCTCCATAGCAGGCGTTCGGTCAACGTGGTCTTGCCGGCGTCGATGTGGGCAATGATGCCAAGGTTGCGACGGCGGGAAAGGACTTGGGTGTTCATGAGGAAGGTTCCTGCAAAGCCAACTTCGGGGGCCGCACACCCCGGTTGGCGACAGGGTGCGCGGCTAGCGTTCGGTCTCGGCGATCTGGTGCATGGCACGTTCTCCTTGCGGTACATCGGGTTACGGGAAATGGAATTGCGGAAACGAAAAGAGCGCCCCGGAGGGCGCTCTGTCGAAGGTCCAGCGATGGCCGCTTCAACGGCCTCGTGGGGCTCCAGGCAGACACGCCCGTTCCGCGCTTGCGCGGGTCAGGGTGAAAAACTTCAGGAGCGGCATCCGGTTCATGGGGCGCATTCTAGACCTGCCAATCTGGCGCGCAAGTGAATATTGCGCACATCAATGGAACGATGAGGCCGACGGGCATCGGGGTCGGATCCCTTTGCCACAGGCAAAGGGATCTGACCCCCGACTCAGCTCACTTGCACTCGTGCAGCTTGCGCGCCTCACCCACCGTCGCAGCCTGGTCGTCACCCATCGAGATCCAGCCCTTCAACGACATCGCCGGATCCGCATGTGGCAGCCGCGGCCCCTCATGGACAACCACCTCGGTCCAGCTGCCCACCGGCGCCAACTCGGACAGGCGTGCCGCCTGGTCGTCCTCAGTACTGAACATGTCGTCCGGACCGGCCGGCGGCGTGGTATTCACGGTTTCCGTCTTGCGGGTTCGTACCCGAAGCGCACCATCCGGGAGCCGCTGGGTGATGACGTCGTAGCGCTCGACGCCATACGCCCACCTGCTTTCGCCAACGCTGCGGGTCTCGCTACCGTCATCAGCCACGGCCACCACCTCGCCTGCCGGCCCGACGACGGCCGCGACAACCCCAAGGCCTGACATCAGTGCCTGATAGACGATCATCTGCCGCTGCTCGGAGGTCAACGCTCCGGCCTTGAGCTTGGCGGCAGGAATCTGCAGGTACGCCGCTTCACTGCACAGCACCAGCACCTGCTGGTCGTCCCAGCTCACCGACATTTCCTCGTTGGCGAAGTACTGCGTCTTCATCGACGTCACAGCGGCACCGTCGCTACTGGAATGCCGGGTCTCGATCAGCGAGGCGTTCTCGGCCGCGTGGGTCAGCGAAACTGGAGATGTCGACGCCGCATTGGTGGCAAATGCAGAGAAAAAGGCCGATGCGAACAGCAGCGTCCGCGAAACACCTGAAGCGGAGGGCAACATTGAATCAGTCCATTGAATGTAACTGGCGCCGAATGATACAGCGTCCGGATGGCGCGACCCATCAGTCAGCGCATGCAGATCCACTTCATTGGAAACCTCCCGCTCAGCGGATGAACAGCGGCAGGGCCAGGATGCTATCGCACGCCGGTGTGCAGCTGCGGAACTGCTCGGCGAGCACTTCGGCGCTCGGCGCGCCCGGCGCTGGTGTCGCCAGCCGGGTGTGGAAGGGATGGCGTTCCAGCAGCCAGGGCTGCGCCTGCTGCAACAGCCGTAACGACTCCGCTTCGCGATCGCGTACCGAGATCCAGGTCGGCCTTGAGTGCAGGCGGTCGAACAGTCCAGACACCACAACTTCACCGATGTAGGTCGTTTCGCCTGCGCGCACGTCGAAAGTCAGCGCTTCGTCTTCGGGCACCGCCCCGACGTATCCATAACCGTGTTCGGTCAGGTAGCCGACATAGTGTCGCCCGGCCTTGGCGCGGACGGCGGCCAGACCGGCCCTGCAGCCGAACTCGAATTCACCGCGCAGGTCAGCCAACGGCGACGTCGACCGCGTGCCGCTGGCAAAGATCGTGATCAGCCTGATGTTGCTGGTGGCACAGTTCACCGACATCACCACGTAGCCCTCGTCCGCGGCCAGTGGGACATCCGGTCGTGCCTTCAGCGTCGCGCACCCACCCAGCACCGTCGCGAGCGCTGCCGCGACCACCCACGAAATCCCTTTCATCGTGCTTGCCCCCTGGTTCCGGCGGAGCATACGGGATCCGCTGCCGCCGCGCCATTGAGGGGCCTGATGCCGCGGTCAGAAGCGCCCAGCGCGACGCCCTCACACGGTCACGTGACCACCACCAGCGGCACCCCACGCCGCGGATGCTCCAGCACCACCACATCCTGCTGGTAGACCCGCTGCAGGTTGTCTTCGGTCAGCACCTGCAACGGCGTGCCATCGGCCGCCACCCTGCCCTGCTCCAGCAGCACGATGCGGTCGGCATAACCGGCGGCCAGATTGAGGTCGTGCAGCACCACGATCACGCACGCGCCGGCCTCGGCACAGGCGCGCACACTGCGCAGCGTACGCTCCTGGTGGCGCAGATCGAGCGCGGCGGTCGGCTCATCGAGCAACAGCAGCGGCGTGTCCTGCGCCAGCACGCGCGCGAACGTGGTCCGTGCGGACTCGCCCCCGGACAGCTGCTGCACCTCACGCAGGCGCAGCGCCTGCAGTTCAGCGGCATCGATTGCCGCTTCCACCCGGGCGTCGTCCACGGCTGGATCCGGGGGGTGCGGCAGCCGCCCCATCGCCACCACTTCCTCCACGCTGAAGGCAAAGCGCACGCCATGCTCCTGCGGCATCACCGCACGCTCGCGCGCCAGCGGCCCGGCCTTGTAGCTGGCCAGCGGCCGGCCCAGCAGACTGACTTCGCCCGCGTCAACGCGCAGGTCACCGGCGGCGACCGCCAACAACGTGGACTTGCCCGCGCCATTCGGGCCCACCAGCGCGGTGACCGTACCCGGTTCGAACGCCAGCGAGATGCCATGCAGGATCTCGCGCTGCTGGCGGCGCACCACCACCTCGTGCAGCTTCAACAGCCCGCTCATGGCGCGGCCTTGCGGCGCTGCTGCAGCACCAGCCAGAGGAAGAACGGTGCGCCCAGTGCGGCCGAGAACAGGCCCAGCGGAATCTCCGCCGGCGGATCCAATGTGCGCGCGGCGGTGTCGGCCACCACGATCAGCAGCGCACCGAGCAGCCCGGACAACGGCAGCAGCCAGCGATGACCAGGGCCGACCAGCAGGCGCGCCACGTGCGGCACCACCAGGCCAACGAAACTGATCGAACCCGCAAACGCCACCGCAGCGCCCACCAGCAGCGCACTGAATGCCACCAGGCGGCGACGCGTGCGGGTCACATCCAGCCCGAGGTGCTGGGCCTGGCGTTCGCCCAGCGCCAGCATATCCAACGGCGTAGCCAATCGCTGCAGCGCGAACACACCGATGGCGAACAACGGCACCACGGCCGCTACATCGGCCCAGTTGGCGCGCGCCAGCGAGCCCATCTGCCAGAACACCAGCGACTGCAGCTCGCTTTCGCTGGCGATATATGTAAGGAAACCGATCAACGCTGAGCAGAACGCGGCCATCGCGATGCCGACCAGCAGCAGCGTGGCGTTGCCCGTACCCTTGCCGGGCCGGGCCAATGCGTAGGTCAGGCCGATTGCCAGCGCGCCGCCAGCGAACGCCGCCACCGGCACCAGCCAGCCGGCAGCGCCCGCGGCGCCGAGAACAATGGCAGCGACCGCACCCAGCGCAGCACCCTGGCTGACACCGACGATACCGGGATCGGCCAGCGGGTTGCCGAACAGACCCTGCAGGCTGGCACCGGCCATCGCCAGCGAGGCACCGACCATTGCGCCCAACAGGGCGCGCGGAATGCGCAGCTGCCAGACCACGGCCAGGTCACGACTGCTGACCGCCTGCGGATCAAGCAGTCCCAGCTTCACACCCAGCGCCTGCACCACCTCCAGCGGCGGCAGCCGCAGCGGGCCCACGGCGAACGAGGCCAGCACCGCCCCCAGCAGTGCCAGCAACGCCACCAGCAACATCGTCCGCCCGCGACGGCGCCGCCGATCCGCCGGACTCATGCCTTCGGCAACGCCGCCAGGGCCTTGGCCAGCGCCAGCGCGCCAGCACCGGAGCCGACACTGGTGTACTTCAGCTGCACATCCGGCATCACCCAGACCCGGTTGGCCTGCCCAGCCGGGGTCTGCTTCAGCGTCGGGTAGGACTTCCACAGGCCCTCGGCGCCGCCGAACAACTGCAGGTCATGCTCGGTCACCAGGATCACCTCCGGTGCCGCCGCGACCACGCCCTCATTGCTCAGCTGCGAGTAGTTCTTCACTCCCGCTTCGGTACCGATGTTGACGCCGCCGGCCAGGGCGATCAGCTGCGCCGACGCACTGTCAGCACCGGCCACGGTCGGTGCGCCACCGGCGCCGGTGGCCGAGACGTGGATCAGTCGTGGCGCATGGCCCAGGCCCTTGCCAATCGTTGCAGCCTCGTCGAGCTGACGCTGCACCTGCGTGGCAAGCGCCTGCCCTGCCTCGGCCAGCCCTAGTGCGGCGGCGACCTTGCGCACCTTGTCCGGCGCTGGCTGCAGGTCGTCGATGACCACGGCCGGTTCACCCACTTCGCGCAGTTTCCTGGCCAGCTCGGTATGGCGGCGCAGGCTGTTGCCGAGGAACAGCGAGCCCTTCAGGCTCAGCACGCCTTCCACGCCCGTGGTGCGGTTGAACAGGAACTGGTGCGGCGCGGCCAGGCCGGCCCGGGTGGTGGTGTTGGTCGGCGCGGCGAACACCTGCTTGTCCAATCCCAGCGCTTCGATCACCGCGATCACGTCGTCACCACCGGCGATGATGCGGCTGGTATCGGCCACCTCGACGTCGGCGCCGTCATCGGAATGCACCTTGGCCGGCAGCACGGCCTTCTGGTCGCGCACGGCCGGCATCTCGGTGCCGGCCACGCGCTGCCAGCCAGCCGGCAGTGCAACTTCGTCAGCCGCGGTCGCGGCGGCAGGCCCAGCCGGCTGGCCGGTGTCCGAGGGCGTCGATGAACCGCCACAGGCAGCCAGTGCCAGCGAGACAGCCAACGGAAGTGCGCACAGGCGCAGACGGGAAGCGATGTTCATGCTCGTTCTCCTTGCTGGCAGGGCGACGCGCACGTCGCCCCGCCGTGTGACTTACTGCTTCGGGGTGATGCGGGTGATGCGGTCACCCTTCGGATCTTCAGCACCGCGCGACTTGTTCACCGCGAACACGTTGCCCTTGCCGTCGGCGCGGACATGGTTCGGCAGCGTGCCGCCGTCGAGGTTGGCGACCACCTTGCCGTCACCGTTCACCACGGTGACCGTGCCAGCGCCACGGTTGCTGACGTAGGCCAGGCCGGAAGCATCATCGAAGGCGACGTTCAGCGCGCCGGCGCCGACCGGCACATCGTGCAGCACCTTGCCGGCAGCCACGTCGACGATCAGCAGGTTGTCGGTGCCTTGCGAGGCCACGTACAGGCGGTTGCGCGCTGCGTCGAAGGCCACGCCCGAGGCACTGATCGAGTTGCCCAGGTCGATGACCTTCTCGACCTTGCCGCTGGCCACGTCGATCACTGCCGCTTCCGGGGTGCCGATGCTGACGGTGAACAGCTTGCCGCCTTTCTCGTCCAGCACCAGGCTCATCGGGGTGAACTTGCCGTCGTCCACGCCGGACTCCAGCGTCACCGCCGGCAGCTCCTTGAGGGTCTTGGCGTCGAACACCGACAGATGGTCCTCGCCCGTGGCCGAGGCGAACACCTTGCCGTGGGTGCCATCAACCACCACGTCGCGCGCGTGCGGCACGGCATCGACCGGGAACTGGTGGACCAGCGACAGGTCCTTCTGGCGGTAGACCGCGATGGAGTTCTGGCGGGTATTGGTGACCCAGACATTGCCGTTGGTGTCATCCACGCCCACGCCGTAGACCGCGTACACCGCACCATTGGTGCTGCCCGGCACCTGCGCCGGGGTGATCGCCTTGGTCACCTTCAGTGACTTCGGGTCCAGCTTCAGCAGCTGCGACTGGGTCACCGGCGGGCGGCCCACGGCCGAGGTCACGAATACCGCGTTGCTGGCGGCGCTGTAGGCGGACTGATACAGGCCCGGCACCAGCTTGTTGGACTGGGTGGCGAACTGCGCCTGGCCGGACAGCGGCAGTTGCGGCGAGACGCGCAGCTTCAGCACGGTGGCTGCAGCCGGCTGGCTGGCGCGCACCACCACCGGGTGGGTGCCCGGCACCGCGTCGGCCGGAATGCTCAGCTGGGTCTTGAAGTTGCCATCGGCATCGACCACCAGCGGCTGCGTGTTGAGCACGCTGTCGCCACGCAACAGGCTGACTTTCTGGCCCGGCACGAAACCGCGACCGACCACGTCGGCAGTGCTGCCGGGAACCACGTTCTCACCGCGTGAGACGACCTCACCCCTGAAGGTGGCGTTGGCCGGCTGATCGAACACCGGCTGCGCGGTGGCGGTCACCGCCAGCAACAGGCCGGCGGCGAGGGAAGTGAGACGGAAAGACGGACGGAACGACATGGAAGGCTCCTTGCACACGTAGGCCGCGCCACGTGGCGCGGGATTCATCGGTTGCCTGGGCCGCTGCACGTCGGCAGCCTCGCCTGGGTAGTGGGGTCGCACGGCATCGCGTGCGAAGGGATTCATTCGGCGCCGTTGTCACCACCGTTGGGCGCGCCATCGCTGGCGCTGCGGTCAGTGACGCCGTACAGCTCATGCAGCGCGGCATGGAACGAAGCCGGCAGCATCGGGCCGTGGCCGAGGCCGTCGAACTCACGGTACTGCACGCGCATGCCCGGCACCTTGGCCAACCGTTCGGACAGCTGCATCGCCGCATCCGGGGTTGCGCCACCGATGCGGCGCAGGTGTGCGACCACGCGCGGATTGTTCATGTCGCGCTTGCCGCGATCACCGACACGCTCGGCGCCGCCCAGCATCAGCCAGAGCTTTGCCGGCTGGCCATGCGCGTTCTGCACGAACTGCTGCTCCGGATCACCCAGGGCTGCGCCCTGGCTCCACCACAGCGACGGACTGGCGGCCAGATAGGACTGGAAGGCGGCGGGACGGGTGTACAACGCATTGAGCACGAACAACCCGCCCAGCGAGTGACCCCACAGCGCTTGCTGCTGCGTATCGATGCGTGCGCGACGCTCGACTTCCGGCTTGATGCGGCGTTCGATCACATCCAGGAAGGCTGCGGCGCCACCGCCGACCGCTTGTGTCGTACCGCTCTCGTCATCGGCACGGTCGATCCACGCGGTGTAGTCGCGGGTGCGTGCCTTGGAATCGATGCGCAGGTCGTTGTCGTAGCCGATCAGGACCAGCACCGGCGGTGCCTTGCGTGCGGCCAGCTCGGCCAACAGCGGCTGGTCCAGCACCATCGCCACCGCATTGCCGTCCAGCGCGTACAGCACCGGCAACGGCGTCTTGCCGGCCTTGGCCGGGATCGCCAGGTTCACCCGCCAGCGGCGCTGCTGGTCCGGGCTGTCCACCACGAAATGCTCAAAGCGATAGCTGGCCGCGGGCTCGTCGAGCACGGTGTGGCCGATCTTCTGCAGCGGATTGCGCTGCTGTGCATGGGCGTACGGGGTGGCCAGGAGCAGACCCATCATCAAGGCGGCCAGGCCGCGGGCCAACCGGCCCCGGCGCGAAGGCAGGACGAAATGCTTCATCAGCGGCGGCAGAAGCGGCCCACGGCCGCCGGTTCACAAGGGACCGCAGTCTACCTCAAACGCGAATGATTATCACATCGATCGAACGTCACGCTGTGTATCACGCGCGCGATGACCTGGTTGCGCCGGGCCCGGCATTTCCCCTATTTTGCCGGCCACCGGGGCATTGGATCGCCCCGCTTACAGCGCAGCCAGGGAAGGCGGGCAGCCTGCCGCCGACTAGGCCGCGTTCATCCGCGCCATGACTGCCATGGGATTGGATCCCATGATTGCGAGAACCCTTGAAGCACACCGCACTGATCGCCCTTACCCTCGGCCTGCTCGCCCCACTGGCCGCGCACGCCGCGCAGGATCTACCGTCGCTCTACCAGGCCTTTGAAGAGGCCGGCAATTCGACGTTGAGCATGGACCAACTCAACCAGACGGTGACGTTCACCGCCGTGGCACTGGGCGTTTCCAGCAACCTGGCGGGCGAACCGCTGATCGAGGCCGGCGACGACCAGGGCAATGTCCTGGCCCGGCTGACCACAGACGACGAACAGCAGGCGGCCAAGCTGGGCGCACTGGAAGAAGGCGCGACCTTCACCGCCAGCTGCACGTTGCAGTTCAGCTCGGGCACGGACTACCTGTCCTTCGGCGATTGCGCCATCAAGTAAAGACGAAGCCGGCGAGACGCCGGCTTCTTTTCTTTGCCTCTGTAGAGTCGAGCCATGCTCGACTCCCGCAGCCTCACGGCCCCGCGGGCACCGGACCGTACACGTTCTCCTGCGGCGTGCCCGGCAGCAGCGAGAAGATCATGATCACAATGCCACCGCCCGGCACCAGCGCCAGCAGGAACAGCCAGCCCGACTGATTGCAGTCATGCAGGCGGCGTACGGTCACGGCAATCAGCGGCACGATCGTGGCCAGCCACATCACGCCCAGCAGTACCACCATGCCGATCAGAATGCCGGCCAGCGCATCGGGGCTGTTGCGCAGGAGGATCGCCAGCACACCGGCGAGCAGCATCACCGCGGCTGCGACCAGGAACAGGAACAGCTGGTACATCCAGTACTCGCGGCGGTTGGCGCGGCCCTCGAACTGGGCGTAGCGCTTCAACGGCAGAATCATTTCCTGCACGGCATCGATCCTTGAAAGAGAAGCCGCGGAGTGTGCCAAATGCAGGCGCACAGGACAATGTGGCGACGAACCATGCTCGACTGCCATTGCCCCCTGTAGAGCCGAGCCATGCTCGGCTGCTGCTCCAGAAGGCACCCGTAACCCGCGCAAGAGCGAAGTCGAGCATGGCTCGACTCTGCAAGAGCTGGGTCAGCGGCCCTTTGCCGCCCTTGCCGCCTCGCGCTCGGCGCGTAGCCGATCCAGCTTTTCCTTCAGCTTGATTTCCAGGCCGCGTGGCACCGGGTTGTAATACACGCGTTCGCCCATCGCATCCGGGAAACCGGTCTGGTCCAGTGCGATGCCGCCTTCGGCGTCATGGTCGTACTGGTATTCGGCGCCGTAGCCCAGCTCCTTCATCAGCTTGGTCGGCGCATTGCGCAGGTGCAGCGGCACCTCTTCGGTACCACTCTCGCGCACGTCGGCCTTGGCCTGGTTGAAGGCGGCATAGCCGGCATTCGACTTCGCCGTACTGGCCAGGTACAGCACCAACTGAGCGAACGCGAGTTCGCCTTCCGGACTGCCCAGCCGCTCGTAGATGTCCCAGGCCTCCAGCGCCATGCTCTGCGCACGCGGATCGGCCAGGCCGATGTCCTCGATCGCCATGCGAGTCAGCCGGCGCGCCAGGTAGGACGGATCGCAGCCGCCATCGAGCATGCGGGTCAGCCAGTACAGCGCGGCATCCGGGTTGGAACTGCGTACCGACTTGTGCAGCGCCGAGATCTGGTCGTAGAACTGCTCGCCGCCCTTGTCGAAGCGACGGGTGCGGTCGGCCAGCACCTGGGTCAGGGTCTGCGGGGTGATGCGACCACCCTCCCCGCCCGCCAGCTCGGCAGCGATTTCCAACAGGGTCAGCGCACGGCGCACGTCGCCGTCGGCGGCGGTCGCGATTTCCAGCAGCAGTTCGGGGGCGACCTCGATGCCCTCCTCGCCCAGGCCGCGCTCGCGGTCACCCAGCGCACGCTCCAGCGCCTCAACGATGTCTGTGGGCGAAACGCCCTCCAGCACATGCACGCGGCAGCGCGACAGCAGTGCGGAATTCAGTTCGAAGGACGGGTTCTCGGTGGTGGCGCCGACGAACAGGATGGTGCCGCGCTCGATGTGCGGCAGGAACGCATCCTGCTGCGCCTTGTTGAAGCGATGCACCTCATCCACGAACAGCACGGTGCGGCGGCCTTCGGCGAACCGTTGCGCCGCCTCGGCCAGCACCTGGCGCACTTCCGGCAGGCCGGACAGCACGGCGGAGATCGCACGGAACTCGGCGTCGGAATATTCGGCCAGCAGCAGTGCCAGCGTGGTCTTGCCGCAGCCCGGCGGCCCCCACAGGATCATCGAATGCACGCGACCGGACTCGACCGCGCGGCGCAGCGCGCTGTCCGGCGCCAGCAGGCGCTTCTGCCCGACCATCTCGTCGAGGGTGCGTGGGCGCATGCGCTCGGCCAGCGGGCGCAGATGTTCCCGATCAACGCTCAGCAGATCGGGGCCGGGGAAGGAAGTTGAACGATGTCTTGCCACCCGCTCATTGTACCGCGAGAGCGTGCCCACCAAGGTTGGCAGCCACCACGGCGGCCGGGCCATGATCGGTAGTGCCGGCCGCTGGCCGGCAGCCCAAAAGCGTGTCAACCAAGGTTGACACCCACCAAGGCACAGGCCGGATCAGTTACCGATGACGTCGGTGCCCTTCGGCGGGGTAAAGCTGAAGGTGCCGGCAGCAAAGCCCGGGTTGCGCTTCCAGCCGCTGAAGCTGATCACGGTGCGCTGGCCGACGGCGTCGGTGATCTCCATCTTGGCCAGGCCCTGGGCGTTGAAGCCCAGCGCGGCGTACTGGAAGCTGGCTTCGGTCTCACGCTTCGGCGACAGCGACAGCCACTGCAGGCCATCGCGCTGCGCGGCCTCTTCGCTGACGTCGTACTGCTGCTCCAGCAGCGCCGGGTTGATCAGCGCGGTCAGTGGGCTGTTCTGCTCTTCCTTGCCCTGCTCGCGAACAGTGGCCTGCTCCAGGTCCGGCTCGTACATCCAGACCTTCTTGCCGTCGGCCACGATCAGCTGCTCGTGCGGGCGCACGTACTCCCAGCGGAACAGGCGCGGCGCGGACAAGGCCACGCGGCCGCTGGTCGATTCCTTCACTTTGCCGCGGCTGTCGAACACCTGCTGGTTGAACTGGCCATCCAGGCCCTTCAGGCCACTGGTGAAGGTCTTCAGGTCATCGCGGGCGCCAGCCCAGGCGCTGCCGGCGGCGGCGCAGGCCACGGCCAGGGTGGTGGTGGCAAGGAAACGGCGGAAGCGGAAGTTCATGCGGGAATCCTGTGGGCGCGCGCGCCAGGAAAGGTGATTGCCAGTGTGCCCGGACAAAGATGAATGGGCGATCAGGGCGACATTATGCCGCCCCGAACGTCCATCGGCGATTCAGCCACCCGAGCCGGGCAGCTTGCCGTACAGCACCTGCCCACGGAAGCCGCGCCGCACTTCGCGGTACAGCGCGCGGAACGCCGGATAGTCCTGCGGCTGGCACAGCGCCTCTGGCCCACGCACCGCGTTCTGCTGCAACCGGTGATGCACGATCACGTCCTGGCCATCGCGGCTCCAGTCCACCCGGTACTCGCCGGCGGCGTTGGCAAAACGCTGACTGGCCGGGATGGCGATGATCGGCGCATTGGCCGGGAACTGCAGGCGATAGGTTTCCTCGCGCAGGCTGGCATTGCAGTAGAACGGCGTCTCGTTGGCCGGCGCCGAGGCGGTGGCGTACAGGCCACGCACCGATTCGCCACCCGGCGGGTCCGGTACAGCCATGCCGCCGGCCACGCTGAAGTCGGCGTAGTCCTCGGCCTGGAAGGCCATGCGATAGCCGAACGGCCGGGTCAGGTCGACCGGCACGCCCTGGATCTGCAGCTGCCCTCGCCCATCGAAACCGGACGCGGCCATGATCTGCTCTTCAGCGCGCGCACGGTTCTGTGCGTTGAGCTGGGAGAACTGGGCGCGCATGCCGATCTCGGCGTTCTCGCCCAGCTTCGGAATGGTCTCGCCGCGCAGGTTGCCGTTGGCGTCGAAGGTGAAGCGCACTTCCATGGACGTGGCATTGCGCTGCGGCGTATTGGCCGGGGTGCGTGCCAGCGTGGCGTCGCGTGTACGCATCACCGGCGCACCGAGGTCGCCTTCCGGCAGCTGGCCGAAGCGCGCCCAGGCCGTGGTCGAATCCAGGTACAGATCGAACTCGGGAATGTAGGTGATGGCGTGGTTGAAGCGACCCAGCACCGGAATCTTCGGCAATGTCGGGCCGCCACCGGCACCGATCAGCACCGGTGAGCTGGCGATGCCCTTGGCCGCCAGCAACGCCTCCAGGATCGTCACATGGTCCTTGCAGTCACCGTAGTGGTTGTCGAGGATGCTCTGCGCGCTGTTGGGCTCCAGGCCGCCATTGCCCAGGTACACGGCCACGTAGCGGATGTTCTGCGCCACCCAGCGGTACAGCGCATCGGCTTGTTCGCGGCGGTCGCTGATGCCGACGGTGATCTCATCGGCCAGCGCCTGCAGTTCCGGCGTGACCTGAGCCGCCGGGCCAGCCTTGAGCTGGTAGGCGCGGCCCATCTGCGACCAGTCACGATAGGTGCTGGCCATGATGTTCGGGCCGAACTCCCAGCCTGCCGCCGACCAGTTCTGCGCCGGCATGGCTTCGCGACGCTGGTAGCGCCAGCGCCACTGTGCCTGGCCGTTCTTCACCGTCGGGCGATCACTGCCCTGCACGCCGCGGCTGTCGACAAACATCGGCAGGTTGGCCGGCGCACTCAGGGTGACCTCGGCGTCCTCGTACTCGGTGAAGACATTGAAGGTCTCCCACAGGCCGAAGTAGCCCGGGAAGTACGGCGTGGCCTGGGTGCGGCGCACCTGGTAGTACAGGCGCGTGCCCGGCGCCAGGTTCGGGAATACGATCACCCGCACCTTGCGGTCGGCATACATCGCCGCCGAGGCGCTGGAATAACTCTCCTGGGTGTAGATGCGGTCGGCCGGCACGTCGCGGCGCTGGCCGTCGGCGGTGATCGTGTAGGCGCCGAGCACGTCCAGCGTCTCCATCTTCTCGCTGTAGCTCAGCCGCACCTGGCTGAACTGCTCGACGGAGGCCTTGGTCTTGAGCAGGACTTCGTAGGTTTCGGTCTGCACATTGCCCGCATCCGGCCGCACCTGGTAGTCGGCGCGGTAACGGACAATGCTGAAATTATTGCTGGCTTCGGTATCGCCGCTGGTGGAAGGCGGCGCCGTGGCGGGCGCGGAGGTGGCGGTGTCTGCCAGTGCCGGGCCGGCAGCCATCAGGGCTGCCAGCGCCAGTGCCAGCGCGCTTGGTACGGGGTGAAGCATGCGTCGGTTCCTTGGACGTCGTGGGGGATACGTCGGGTCTTACTTCGGCGGCGGCGGTGCCAGCACCGTGCGGTCGCCGTTGTGCTCGGGCGGACTGACCACGCCGGCCGCTTCCATGGCCTCGATCAGTCGCGCTGCACGGTTGTAGCCGATCTTCAGCCGGCGCTGCACGCCGGAAATCGAGGCACGGCGGGTCTCGGTGACCACCCGCAGCGCTTCGTCATACAACGGGTCGGACTCATCGCCGGCAGAACTGTTCTCGGGCAGGCCAGTGGCACCGACGACCACGCCGTCGCCCATCGTCTGCACTTCGTCCAGCACGCCGTCGACATAATCGGCCGGGCCCATCGCCTTGAGGTGCTCGACCACGCGGTGCACTTCCTCGTCGGAGACGAAGGCGCCGTGCACGCGCTCGGGCATGGCGGTGCCCGGCGGCAGATACAGCATGTCGCCGTGGCCGAGCAGGGTTTCCGCGCCGGACTGATCGAGGATGGTGCGCGAGTCGATCTTGGAGCTGACCTGGAAGGCGATGCGGGTCGGAATGTTGGCCTTGATCAGGCCGGTGATCACGTCCACCGACGGGCGCTGCGTGGCCAGGATCAGGTGGATGCCGGCCGCACGCGCCTTCTGTGCCAGGCGCGCGATCAGCTCTTCCACCTTCTTGCCGACGATCATCATCATGTCGGCGAATTCGTCGATGAAGATGACGATGAACGGCAGCGTCTCCAGCGGGCGCGGCGCCTCGCCCAGTTCCGGGTTCGGCTTGAACAGCGGGTCCATCAGCGGCTGGCCGGCGTCCTGAGCTTCCTTCACCTTCTTGTTGAAGCCGGCCAGGTTGCGCACGCCCACCGCGCTCATCAGCTTGTAGCGGCGCTCCATCTCGGCCACGCACCAGCGCAGGCCGTTGGCGGCCTCCTTCATGTCGGTGACCACCGGCGCCAGCAGGTGCGGGATGCCCTGGTAGACGCTCAGTTCGAGCATCTTCGGGTCGATCATCAGCATCCGCAGGTCTTTCGGCGAGGCCTTGAACAGCAGGCTCAGCACCATCGCGTTGACCGCCACCGACTTGCCCGAACCGGTGGTACCGGCCACCAACAGGTGCGGCATGCGCGCCAGATCGGCCACGGTCGAGCGGCCAGCGATGTCCTTGCCCAGCGCCAGGGTCAGCACGCTGGCCGATTTGTCGTACTCCTTCGAACGCAGCAGCTCGGAGAGGTAGATCATCTCGCGGGTGACGTTGGGGATTTCCAGGCCGATCACCGACTTGCCCGGAATCACGTCGACCACGCGCACCGACTTCACCGACAGGCCGCGCGCGATGTCCTTGTCCAGCGAACTGATCTGGCTGACCTTGATGCCCGGCGCAGGCTCGATCTCGAAGCGGGTGATGACCGGGCCGGGGTTGGCGCCGACCACCTGGGCGTCGATGCGGAAGTCCTTCAGCTTGAACTCGATCTGCCGCGACAGCGCGTCCAGGGTTTCCTTGTCGTAGCCCACCGGCTGCGGCTTGGGGTCGTCCAGCAGGGCCAGCGGCGGCAGGTCCGATCCGTCGCCGTTGACGCCCCGGAACATCGGGATCTGCGTGTCGCGCTTGGCCCGGTCACTCTTCTCGATCACCGGCTCCGGGCGTGGCTCGATCTTCACCGGCTCGCGCTTGGCACGCACCTCGGCATCAGCCTTGCGTACTTCCTGGCGTTCCTCGCGCATCACCCGGGTCTGCTGCCACTCGGTGACTTCTTCCTTCTTGCGTGCCAGCAACGGCGCCAGCGACATCACGCCGCGGCCGATCTTCTCCATCACCGTGAACCAGGACAGCCCGGTGGCGAGGGTGATCGAGGCCAGCAGCAGCACCAGCACGAACAGGTTCGCGCCCAGCGCACCGAAGCCCACCGTGAGCGAATTGCCGACCAGCTTGCCGAGGATGCCGCCGGCACTGGAGACATCGCCACTGAACAGGCGCACATGCAGGAAGCCGGTGCCGGCGATCAGGAAACCGACCAGGCCAACCAGGCGCAGCGCTGGGTCCAGATCGTTCTCGCCCTTACTCTCGCGCTTGAGGCCGAACATGGCGATCCACGCCAGCGCGCCCAGCACCACCGGCAACAGGAAGGCGATGTAGCCGAACAGCTGCAGCAGCACGTCGGCGATCCAGGCGCCAGCGCGGCCGCCGAGGTTGTGCACCGGCGCGACCACGCTGCCGGTGTGCGACCAGCCCGGGTCGGTCGCTGAATAGGTGAACAGACTGGCCGCCAGGTACAGCAGCGCCGGCGCGATGGCGATCAGGCCAAGGTCGCGCCAGAGGCGTTGGCGGCGTGGATTGTCGGTCGTCGCCGCCGCGGCCGTGCGACGTGACGCCTTGCTGTCGTCGGACTTGGAGCGTTCGGGGACCTGCTTCGCCACCTTAGACCATACCTTTGGAATGCGCTGTTAGTGATTGATAATAAATGAGACGGCGTCAGTTTTCAGTTATGCGACGTCCGACGGGGCAATCAGAGGGCCGGAACCACTGCTGGATGACGGCGTTCTGTTCATCGGCTTGAATCGCCCTGCCCCAGCCGCCACTCTATGACCAGCCACGGATGCTGCGCAAACATCGCCAGCGCCTTGTCCCATCTACCTTTTCGCGAGTCTACATGAGCACCAGCCTGCCCTCCCGCCACCAGCGCCTCGTCATCCTCGGTTCCGGCCCGGCCGGTTGGACCGCCGCCGTCTACGCCGCCCGCGCCAACCTGAAGCCGGTCGTCATCACCGGCCTGCAGCAGGGCGGCCAGCTGATGACCACCACCGAGGTGGACAACTGGCCGGGCGACGCCCACGGCCTGATGGGCCCGGACCTGATGGCGCGCATGCAGGCCCATGCCGAGCGCTTCGAGACCGAGGTCATCTTCGACCACATCCACACCGCCGATGTGTCGCAGCGCCCGTTCAAGCTGATCGGCGACAGCCACGAGTACACCTGCGATGCCCTGATCATCGCCACCGGCGCCACCGCCAAGTACCTGGGCATCCCGACCGAGGACGAGTTCAAGGGCCGCGGCGTGTCTGCCTGCGCCACCTGTGACGGCTTCTTCTACCGCGACCAGGACGTGGTCGTGGTCGGCGGCGGCAACACCGCCGTGGAAGAGGCGCTGTACCTGTCCAACATCGCCCGCAAGGTCTACCTGGTCCACCGCCGCGACACGCTGAAGGCGGAAAAGATCATGCAGGACAAGCTGTTCAAGAAGGTGGCCGAAGGCAAGATCGAGACCGTCTGGCACCACCAGGTGGAAGAAGTGCTGGGCAATGATGCCGGCGTGACCGGCGTGCGCGTGAAGTCCACCCTGGACGGCAGCACCCGCGACATCGACGCCCACGGCTTCTTCGTGGCCATCGGCCACCACCCGAACACCACCCTGTTCGACGGCCAGCTGGCGATGAACAACGGCTACCTGGAAATCCGCTCGGGCCTGGGCGGCAACGCCACCCAGACCTCGGTGGAAGGCGTGTTCGCCGCCGGCGACGTGGCCGACCAGCATTACCGCCAGGCGATCACCTCGGCCGGTTTCGGCTGCATGGCCGCACTGGACGCCGAGCGCTACCTGGACGCACAGGGCAAGGCCAGCTGAGTCGCTGACCGCACCGTGCAGCGTCGAGCCATGCTCGACCCAGGCAAAAGGCCGACGCCAACGCGTCGGCCTTTCTGTTTCATCTGCCCTATCCTTCGCCCATGCCTTACCCCCGCTTCCTCGACTCCCTGCAGTCCATTGCCGCCACCGACTGGGACGCCCTGCACGACGGCCGCAACCCCTTCGTCAGCCACGCCTCCCTCTCGGGCCTGGAACAGCATGGCTGCCTGCGCGAGGACTGGGGCTGGCAGCCCCGGCACTTCACATTGTGGGAGGGCAACACGCTGGTCGGCGCCATTCCGGGCTACCTGAAGACCAACTCGCACGGCGAGTTCGTGTTCGACCACGCCTGGGCCAACGCCTATGCCCGCCACGGCCGCGACTACTACCCGAAATGGCTGGGCGCGGTGCCGTACTCCCCGGTCACCGGCCCGCGCCTGCTGGCCCGTCATGATTCAGAGCGCGCCGCATTGCTGTCGGCGTTGCGTGACGCATTGCCGGCACTGGGCGTGTCGTCGGCCCACATCAACTTCCATACCGCCGGCGACGAGGCGCTGTTCGCCGATGACTGGCTGCTGCGCGAGGATGTGCAGTTCCAGTGGCAGAACCCGGGCGACTGGTCCACGTTCGAACAGTTCGTCGGCGCGATGGACCACAAGCACCGCAAGAACATCCGCCAGGAACGGGCCAAGGTCACCCGCCAGGGCATCACCTTCCGCGTAGTACATGGCGACGAGGCCAGCCGCGCCGACCTGCAGGCGATGTACCGCTTCTATCTGCAGACCTTCCTCGAGTACGGCAATGCCCCAGCGCTGACCGAGACCTTCCTGCGCCATCTGGCGATAACCCTGGGGCGCGGGCTGGTGCTGTTCCTGGCCGAACAGGACGGCGAGCCGATTGCCGGCGCCCTCTGCCTGCGCGGCGGCGACACGCTGTACGGCCGCTACTGGGGCGGCGCCACCCTGCCCGGCCTGCACTTCGAAGCCTGCTACTACCAGGGTATCGAGTACTGCCTGCGCGAAGGACTGAGCCGATTCGAACCCGGCGCACAGGGCGAGCACAAGCTGGCACGCGGCTTCCTGCCCACGCTGGTGCGCAGCCGGCACTGGGTGGCCGACACGGAATTCGCAGAAGCGCTGCTGGACTGGTGCCGGCAGGAGCGGCGCGATGTGCGGCGCTACCAGCAGGCATTGCAGGGGCATGGGCCGTTCCGCGTAGAGCCGTAGAGTCGAGCTTGCTCGATTGGCGCGGCGCCGAAAAACGTGCCAACCAAGGTTGGCACCTACCAGGGCAATGAGGCGTGCCAACCAAGGCTGGCACCTACCAGGGCGATGGCGAGGGCGCTGTGCTCAGGTGCACTGCCAGAAGTGCCCGCTCACCCGGCACTTCGCACACCAGAACGTGTAGAGCATGCCGCCACTGCCCCAGAGCAGCGCGCCTCCACCGGTGGTCGGCAGTGTCGAATCCAGCTGCATCACGAAGGGCATCTCCTCGCCGCAATCGATGCACGCCGGGTACCACGCACTCTGCACCCAGCTTGGTGCGCCACCCACACGCGACAGGTTCTGCCGATGATTGGACCGGCCCCAGTCCTGTTGCTGCCAGCGCGCGCTTTCGAGCGCCACCAGGCCCACCTCGGCCCGCATCAGGTCGCCACTGTCGGTGGGCGTACTCGGCACCTCGCGGTGCTGGCTGGGATGGCAGGCGGGCAGGCCGTCGGCATCGTGGCGATAGAAACGCACGGGCGGGTCTTCCCAGCCGCAGCAGTCCAGGCACAGCCCCAGCGTGATCTCGCCCGACGCGCCCGGCTGCAGCGCGGCAGCATCGGTCCGCAGCAGACGCTGCAGCGGCGCATGGCAGCTGCCACACAGCGTTTCCAGTGGTCCTCCCATGTGCCCGGCGTGATGCACCTGCCCACCATTCCAGGTCGGGTGCAGGCGCCAGATGCGCTTGCGCCAGCTCGGCTCGTCCGCCTGCTGCGCGCGATGCTGTTCGCGGCCGAAGCGGAAGTGCAATGGCCGCTCGCCATGCAGGCGACGCGGCTGCGGACCTTCGGCGACGCCGGCCCAGTGCGCCCAGACCTCGGCATCCAACCGCCCCCAGTCGACCAGGTAGCCGCGAGCAATGGCGTAGGTCTCGGGCTGGGCGGCGAGCAGCAGCGTCCTGGCCCGCGCCATTTCGCGATCGTCATCGGCTTCGGCCAGGATCTGCGCCCAATGCGCGGCCGTCGCGCTGGGCAGGCCCTGCCAGACCTGCGCGGCCAACTGCACCTCATCCTCACCGGCGACCGCCAGCAATGCCTCCCAATCGTCCTGCAGCACCTGCGGCGCCTGATAGCTGGCGAACTCCATCACGCTCGTCAACACGTCACCGCGCTCGCCCGCGCGATAGCGGCGCCACGCGTCGGCCGCGACCGCGGGCACCGCGCCATCCGGCAGCAGGTCCAGTGCCATGTCGAGGAAGGCCGAGCTCGGCGAAGGCCGCGCCAGCGCCTGCAGCATCAACTCTCCCAGCCGACGCGGCTGTTCAGTGGCCAGCGACAGCAGCATGCCTTGGCTGTCGTTGCGCGTGCGCGGGGCGTCATGCAGGTCGAGGATGGCGCTGATCGAGTCACTCATTCGGAGGCTCCTTGCCGGTGAACAGTGATGGTGCCAGACATCACGAATCACCACGACGAATACAATGGCCCCATGACCCGCCAGCTGCCCTGGCGCCTGGCCGACGCGCCGGACGCCCCCTTCCCGCCGGCCGAGACCGCCCTGCGCCAGCCCGATGGCCTGCTTGCGGTGGGCGGCGACCTGCATCCGGTGCGCCTGCTCAACGCCTATGCCGGCGGCATCTTCCCGTGGTTCAGCGAGGGCGAGCCGATCCTGTGGTGGTCGCCGGACCCACGCATGGTGTTCCGCACCGATGGCGTGCACCTGTCCAGCCGCTTCCGCCGCCAGTTGCGCAGCAGCACGTGGGAGGTCACCGCCGACACCGCCTTCAGTCGTGTGATGCGCGCCTGCGCCGCGGCGCCGCGGCCCGGCCAGGACGGCACGTGGATCAGCCCGGCGATGGTCGAGGCCTACAGCCAACTGCACGACCTTGGCTTCGCCCATTCCTTCGAAGTCTGGGATCGGCAGACATTGGTCGGCGGCATCTACGGCGTCGCGATCGGCACCATGTTCTTCGGCGAGAGCATGTTCAGTGGCGCCAGTGGCGGCTCCAAGATCGCCCTGGCCGCGTTGGCAGCCACCCTGCGTGGCTGGGGCTGGGAACTGATCGATGCCCAGGTGGAGAATCCGCACCTGCTGCGGATGGGCGCCGAGCACCTGCCGCGCGCGGACTTTCTGGAGCACGTCCGTCAGGCCGTACACCGTGACGGCCGTGAAGGTCCCTGGACCCAGGCGGTAGGACGCTTGCCAGCACGGCGTTTGGCCGGGGGTTAACACAAACTTTGCAAGCCGGGCCCATCACGCGTAAAATACCGCGCCTTAGGCCCAGCGTGGCCGTTTTCTGAACCGCACAGGACTACATGTCGAAAGACGATTCCATCGAGTTCGAGGGCACCGTCAGCGAGACGCTGCCGAACACCACTTTCCGCGTTCGTCTGGAAAATGGGCACGAAATCATCGCCCACATCTCCGGCCGCATGCGCAAGAACTACATCCGCATCCTCACCGGTGACCGGGTCAAGGTTGAAATGACCCCGTACGACCTGACCAAGGGTCGTATCACCTACCGCATGAAGTAAGCGGTCGGCGCCTGGCGCCACTTCGACAGGGCCGGCCTTGCTGCTGGCCCTTTGTCGTGCGCGGAAGAAAATTCCAGGCTTCACCCGCAACGCATATTCGTCGTTGTCTGAAATCCAGCGTCGCGCCGGATGGCTAGACTCAACACGTTCTTCACACTGGGCGTTGCGCGCATGACCTATCTGATCGTACTGGACCCGCAGTCCGTCACCAGCCGCTGCTATGCCAGCAAGGGACCGGTTCCGCACGAGGCGGTCGCTTTCGTCATCGAGGATGGCGGCGACCAGGGGCGACAGCAGGGATTCCGTTCGATCGCGGCCTGACGCCGCCAAAGGTCATCGTGACCGAACTCACCGTGGCGTCGGTCAGCCCCGCTTGAGGCAGATTCGCATTTGCAGCGACAGCGGCATCGTGGGATCCGATCCAGTCCGGATCGCCACCCCACCCGATCATGAACGCCCTGCTCCCGCACGTCCTGCTGCCGGCAGTTCTGCTGGTCAGCCTCCCCCTGTCGGCGCCCGCCGCCGAACCCGCCAGACCCTCCACCGCGGCCGAGTGCATCGCCCTCGGCACCAGCCGCGACATCCGCCCCTCCAGCACGGAACGCGAAGTGCTGCTGCGCGACGGCAACAACCACTATCGGGTCCACCTGCAGAAGCGCTGCCTCGGCGCCGCCGCCTCGGCCAGTTACGTCTTCTTTACACCCGGCACGCCCGAGCAGATCTGTGGCGATGCTCGCAGCACGCTGCAGACCGACAGCAACCACTGCACCGTGACCCGGATCGAACCGGTCGATGCGGCAACCTTCAAGCGCCTGGCCCAGCAGGGACGTTGAAGGGCGGATACGCAACAAGGGCGGCCGAAGCCGCCCTTGTTTTCCAACCGCACCCGGCATCGATCCGGTGCTGCCTTACTCCACCGTCACCGGCAGCAGCCGCTCCGGCTCGGCCTGGGTCTCGACCACCAGCTCGTCGTCGCGGACATCGATGCTGACCTTGCCACCGTTGACCAGCTTGCCGAACAGCAGCTCGTCGGCCAGCGGACGCTTGATCTTGTCCTGGATCACCCGGGCCATCGGGCGCGCACCCATCAGCGGGTCGAAGCCGTGGTGGGCCAGCCAGTCGCGCGCGGTCGGCGTGGCCGACAGGCTGACGTGCTTGTCCTGCAGCAGCATCTCCAGTTCGATCAGGAACTTGTCGACCACGCGCAGGATGTGCTCGAAGCCCAGCGCTTGGAACTGCACCACCGCGTCGAGGCGGTTGCGGAATTCCGGGGTGAAGCTGCGGCGGATGGTCTCCATCGCGTCGGTGGCATGGTCCTGCTTGGTGAAGCCGATCGAGCGCCGCGAGGCCTGCGCCGCACCGGCATTGGTGGTCATCACCAGCACCACGTTCTTGAAGTTGGCTTCACGACCGTTGGTATCGGTCAGCACGCCGCGGTCCATCACCTGCAACAGGATGTTGAAGATGTCCGGGTGCGCCTTTTCGATTTCGTCCAGCAGCAGCACGCAGTGCGGCGTCTTGACGATCTTCTCGGTCAGCAGGCCGCCCTGGTCGAAGCCGACGTAGCCCGGAGGCGCACCGATCAGGCGGCTGATCGAATGTGGCTCCATGTACTCGGACATGTCGAAGCGGACCAGCTCGATGCCCAGCTGCAGCGCCAGCTGCTTGGTCACCTCGGTCTTGCCGACACCGGTCGGACCGGCGAACAGGAAGTTGCCGATCGGCTTTTCCGGATTGCCCAGGCCGGAGCGCGCCAGCTTGATCGCCGAGGACAGTGTCTCGATGGCCGGGTCCTGGCCGAAGATCACCATCTTCAGGTTGCGCTCCAGATGCTGCAGTACATCCTTGTCGGTGGCGCTGACCTGCTTGGTGGGGATGCGCGCCATTTTGGCGACGATCGCCTCCACTTCCTCGACGTCGATCAGCTCCTTGCGCTGGCCTTCCGGCAGCAGGCGCTGACGGGCGCCCGCCTCGTCGATCACGTCGATGGCCTTGTCCGGCAGCAGGCGGTCGCCGATGTGCTTCACCGACAGGTCAACCGCCGCCTGCAGCGCCTCGTCGGAATAGGTCACGCCGTGGTGCAGCTCGTACTTGGACTTCAGCCCCTGCAGGATCTCGTAGGTCTCGCCGACGGTCGGCTCGACGATGTCGATCTTCTGGAAGCGGCGGGCCAGCGCCCGATCCTTCTCGAAGATGCCACGGTATTCCTGGAAGGTGGTCGAGCCGATGCAGCGCAGCTCGCCGGAGGCCAGCGCCGGCTTGATCAGGTTGGACGCATCCATGGTGCCACCCGACGCCGAACCGGCACCGATGATGGTGTGGATCTCGTCGATGAACAGCACCGCATTGGGCACCTTCTTCAGCGCGGTCAGCACGCTCTTCAGGCGCTTCTCGAAGTCGCCACGGTACTTGGTGCCAGCCACCAGCGCGCCCAGGTCGAGCGAATAGATCACCGCGTCGGCCAGCACGTCGGGCACCGAGCCCTCGACGATGCGGCGGGCCAGGCCTTCGGCAATTGCGGTCTTGCCCACGCCGGCCTCACCCACGTACAGCGGGTTGTTCTTGCGGCGGCGGCACAGGACCTGGATGGTGCGCTCGATCTCGTCGGCACGGCCGACCAACGGGTCAATGCGACCGGCCCGGGCCTGTTCGTTGAGATTGCTGGCGAACTCGGTCAGGGCATCGCCCTTCGGCTCACCCTCCCCGCCTTCCATGCGGCTCTCGCCCTCGGAGGAAGAGGACGGCTGCTCGCCCTCCTCGCCCAGCTTGGCGATGCCGTGGGACAGGTAATTGACCACATCCAGCCGGGTCACATCCTGCTGGTTGAGGTAATAGACGGCGTGCGAGTCCTTTTCGCCGAAGATGGCGACCAGCACGTTGGCGCCGGTGACCTCCTTCTTGCCCGAGGACTGCACGTGGTACACGGCTCGCTGCAGCACGCGCTGGAAGCCCAGGGTCGGCTGGGTATCGCGGCCGTCATCTTCGGCCAGGCGGGACACGGAGGCCTCGATGGCCTGCTCCAGCTCCTGGCGCAAGCGTTCGGTGTCAGCACCGCAAGCCTTCAGTACGGCCTGGGCGGACGGGTTGTCGAGCAGTGCCAACAGCAGGTGTTCGACCGTCATGAACTCATGCCGGGCCTCACGGGCGCGCTTGTAGCACTGGCCGATGGTGTGTTCGAGGTCTTTGCTGAACATGGATTACTCCGGCGGCAGATGGGGACAATATGCGGCCTGACTACGCGTTTTCCATCACCCTAGCGGATTGCTGCGTTCAGATGGCGTTAGCGGTACAGATTGCTTGATCTTCATTCACTCCAGGACCGCCCGCCCAGCATGAGCGAACCCTACCTGAGCCGCTGGCGATTGCGGCGTGATGGCGCGGCCATCGAGACGCCCCATGCCCAGCTCTGGCCGGTGCTGACCGCCGCCGGCGAAGCGGCGATGCTGAAGGTCAGCAGCGAAACCGAGGAGCAGAACAGCCATCGCCTGCTGCGCTGGTGGGACGGTGACGGCGCCGCCCGCCTGCTGGCCCACGAGGGGCCGGCGATCCTGATCGAGCGGGCCCACGGCGACTCGCTGCGGCAACGCTCGATCGACGGCGACGATGACGCCTGCACCACGATCCTGTGCCAGGTCCTGCAGCGGCTGCACCGGCCACGGAGCGCGCCGCCAGACGACCTGGTCTGCCTGCGTACATGGTTCGTCGACCTGCTGCAGCCAAGGGCGGCGCTGCCGCCACTGCTGGAACAGTGCAGATCACTGGCGGAGGGACTGCTGCAGCAGGAACAGGAGATCCGACCGCTGCACGGCGACCTGCATCACGACAATGTGCTGGATTTCGGCGCGCGGGGCTGGCTGGCGATCGACCCGAAGCGGCTGCTGGGCGACCGCGCGTTCGATTACACGACGCTGTTCAGCAACCCGGACCTGTGCGGACCGGGCATCCACGTCGCGACACGGCCCGAGCGGTTTGCCGCGCGGCTGGAGCGGGTCAGCGCACTGGCAGGGCTGGAGCGCACGCGCCTGCTGCGCTGGATTGCGGCCAGCATGGCACTGTCTGCGGTATGGTTCCGGGATGACGGTGACCCGGCCGAGGTCGACGAGGCGGTGGCACGAATGGCGCTGGAGGCGTTGGCGGAGGGGTGATCCGCGCCTGGCAGGCGCCCATGCTGGTGGGCAAGCGCGCCCGGACAGGCCTCATGCCCTGGTAGGTGCCCACCTTGGTGGGCACGCTCCTGCGGGCCGGGCCGATACGCCCGGACGAGAACCGGCAGCGGTCAGGCCTTTTCCATCGTGCACAGCAGCGGGTGCTGGTTCATCCGCGAGTACTCGTTGACCTGGGCGACCTTGGTCTCGGCCACTTCGCGGGTGAACACCCCGCACACGCCGCGGCCACGGGTATGGACGTGCAGCATCACCTGCGTGGCCTTGTCCAGGTCCATGCTGAAGAACTGCTGCAGCACGTCCACCACGAAATCCATCGGGGTGTAGTCATCGTTGAGCAGCATCACCTGGTAGAACGGCGGCGGCGCCACTTCCGGGCGCGCGGGTTCTACGGCAACGCCGTGCTCGTGATGGGAATCGGGGGAAGACTCATGGGGCATCTGCCCATTATAGAGGCTCGGGCGAACCTGCGTCGGCCTGCCGCAGATTGGACGGCACGCACGGCCACCGTCACAATTGCACCTTCTCTCAGTACTGTTTCACAGGATCTTCATGAAAAGGACCCTTCTCTCCACCCTGCTGATCGCCCTGGCCGCCACCGGTTCCGCTGCCGCAGCGGACGCCGACAAGGCCGTGGCCCGCCACCTGGACAAGCTGGGCTACACCTACGAAGTCGACGAGGACGGCGACTACCGCATGGTCTTCGACGTCGAGGGTGATCGCACCCAGATGGTCTACGTGCGTTCGTCGGTGGAGGATTTCGGCAGCCACAACATCCGCGAGATCTGGTCGCCGGCTTACAGCTCCAAGACCAAGCAGTTCCCGGTGGCCGTGGCCAACCGCCTGCTGGAAGATTCGCAGGACGCCAAGATGGGCGGCTGGGTAAAGCAGGACACCACCGCCATGTTCGTGGTGAAGATCGACGCCGATGCCACTGCCGACCAGCTCAGCGACGCCATCGATGCGGCCATCCGCACCGCCGACGCGATGGAGCTCGAACTGACCAAAAAGGACGAGTTCTGAGTTGAACGCCACGCCGGACCCGCGCTGGGCACCGCACGCCACCGTCGCCACGGTGGTGATCGACGGCGGCCGCGTGCTGCTGGTCGAGGAGACCATCGACGGCCGCCAGGTGCTGAACCAGCCGGCCGGCCATCTCGAGCCGGGCGAAAGCCTGGCCGAGGCGGCCCTGCGCGAGACCCGCGAGGAAACCGGCTGGACCGTGCAGCTGACCCATTTCATCGGCTGCTACCAGTGGACCGCCGACGACGGCACCGCCTTCCTGCGCTTCTGCTACGCGGCGCGCCCGGTCTCGCACGATCCGGCGCAGCCGCTGGACACCGGCATCGATCGCGCGCTGTGGCTGACCCCGGCCGAACTGCAGGCCGCCGGCGAGCGCCAGCGCAGCCCGCTGGTCTGGCAGGTGGTGGCTGATTTCCTGGGTGGCCAGCGCCATCCGCTTTCACTGGTCCGGGAGGTCGCATGAGCACTCCGCGCGTGATGGTGGGCGTCTCCGGTGGCGTCGATTCCTCGGTCGCCGCCTGGCGGCTGGTGCAGCAGGGCGAGGCCGTGGCCGGCCTGTTCATGCAGAACTGGGCCGACGACGGCAGCGGCGATTGCCGCGCCGAGGACGACCGCCGCGATGCGGTGGCCGTGTGCGGCCTGCTCGGCATCCCGTTCCACTTCCGCGATTTCTCCAGCGAGTACTGGCAGGGCGTGTTCGAGCATTTCCTGGCCGAGTACGCGGCCGGCCGCACCCCGAACCCGGACGTGCTGTGCAACCGCGAAGTGAAGTTCAAGCACTTCCTGGATGCCGCCCGCGAGCTGGGCGCCGAGCGCATTGCCACCGGCCACTACGCGCGGGTGACCCAGCGCGGCCACCAGTGGCTGCTGCTGCGTGGTGCCGACCGCTCCAAGGACCAGAGCTACTTCCTGCACCAGTTGGGTCAGGAGCAGCTGGCGGCCACCCTGTTCCCGATCGGCGACCTGGAAAAGACCGACCTGCGCCGGATCGCGCGTGACGTCAGCCTGCCGACCCACGCCAAGAAGGACTCCACCGGCATCTGCTTCATCGGCGAGCGCGACTTCCGTGAATTCCTTGGCCGTTACCTGCCAGCCAAGCCGGGCCAGATCCTCGACCCAGCCGACGGCAGCGTGATTGCCGAGCATCCGGGCGTGTTCTATTTCACCCTCGGCCAGCGCGAGGGCCTGAACATCGGCGGCGTGCGCGGCCGCCCGGCCGCGCCGTGGTACGTGGTTGGCAAGGATGTGGCCAGCAACGTGCTGTACGTGGACCAGGACCGCGACAGCAAGTGGATGCTGTCCGACCGCCTGCGTTCGGAAACCGCGCACTGGATTGCCGGCGCGCCGCCGGCACGGCGCTTCGAATGCACCGCCCAGACCCGCTACCGCCAGCCCGACGAGCCGTGTACGGTCGAGGTGCTGGACGATGGCAGCGTGCTGGTCACCTTTGCGCGCCCGCAGCGCGCCGTTACTCCCGGTCAATCACTGGTGCTGTATGACGGTGATGTGTGCCTGGGTGGCGCGGTGATCGCCGCCACCGATGCGCCGCTGGAACAGCGCCTGCGCACCACCCCTTCCCCTTTTGAGGTAATCGCTGCATGAGTTTCACTGTCGACGACCGCGTCCTGGCTTTGGCCGGCATTGCCCAGGCCCTGCAGCAGGTACGCCGCATCGCCGATACCGGCCATTCCGACGCCGCCGCCGTGCGCACCGCCGTGGACAGCGTGTTCCGCGTCGATGCGTCTTCGCCGCAGGAGGTGTTCGGTGACCGCCATGCATTGAAGGCTGGGCTGCGCCTGCTGCACAACTACTTCCGCAGCCAGGGCCAGGACCCGATCCTGCCCAAGCTGGCCCTGTCGGTGCTGCAGCTGGAGCGCCGCTTCGTGCAGGACGGCGCCACCGTGAACAGGGTCGCCTCGGGCATCGAACGCGCCCAGCGCCAGGCCCTTGAGCTCGGCGACAGCGGCCACCCGGACGTGCTGGCCAACCTGGGTGGCCTTTACGCCGACACCATCAGCCACCTGAAGCCGCGGGTGATGGTGCAGGGCAACCCGCATTACCTGGGCCAGGCCGGTGTGGTCGCCGAGATCCGCGCCCTGCTGCTGGCCGCGGTGCGTTCGGCGGTGCTATGGCGCCAGCTGGGCGGCAGCTACTGGGACTTCCTGTTCAGCCGCAAGGCGATGATCGAAGCCGTGGACCGGCAGCTGGCCTAAGCCCGATGGGGTCAGAGCCCTTTTCCATGGAAAAGGGATCCGACCCCGCCTGCCGCCAACCCGGGGTCGGATCCCTGTCCGGCACGGAAAGGGCTCTGACCCCGAACAGGCCGGCAGCGCCGGAAAACCGGCGCATTCAGAATGCACTTCGAGGCACATCGACGTTAAAGAGAAAGGGGGTACGGCCGATACATCCTCCGTGCACCTCCCGAGAACGTCCATGTACTCACGCATTTTCATCCGTCTGGCCGCCCCCCTGGCTCTGACCCTGCTGCTCCCCTTCGCCATCGGTTTCGAATGGCCGGCCGCCCTGCGCTGGGCGATCCTGACCACGATGACGCTGAGCTGGCTTGGCTTTGCGTGGTGGACCACCCGCGCCCAGGCGCACCGTTCCCCGGAACATGCCCGCGTCCTGCGCGAGCAGGACCAGCTGCTGACCGAACTGCGCAACTTCGTCGGCAACGAAATCGACGGTTCGCGTGGCGAAGTGGAACGCGCCCGCGACCTGATCCGCCAGGCGGTCTCCAGCCTGGGCGGCAGCTTCGATGCCATGAACCGCAAGTCGCGCCAGCAGAGCCAGGCCCTGTCGCGCATCGTCGATCGCGCCGGTGATGAAGGCAATGCCGGCCTCGACGTTGCCCGTTTCGCCCAGCACGCCAGCCACCGCATGGAACAGCTGGTAGAAGCACTGGAGCAGGTGAGCGGCCAGAGCAGCACCACCGTGCAGCACATCGACCAGATGGCGCAGCACCTGGATGGCATTTTCGCGCTGCTGGAAGACGTCAAGTCGATCGCCGACCAGACCAACCTGCTGGCACTCAACGCTGCCATCGAAGCCGCGCGTGCCGGTGAAGCCGGTCGTGGCTTCGCGGTGGTGGCCGACGAAGTGCGCAACCTGTCCGAGCGCTCGACCACGTTCAACGAGCAGATCCGCAAGCTGGCGCACAGCTCCAAGGACGCCATCGCCAAGGTGCGCGAGACGGTCTCGCACATGGCCTCGCGTGACATGGACCGCTCCCGCGAAGCGCGCCAGGAAGCGGCGGCCATGCTCGACAACGTCGCGCAGATCAATGCCTCGCTGGGCGATGGCATGCGCGAAGTGTCCGAGTGCGCCCGTTCGATCGATGGCAGCGTGGCCGAGGCCGTGCGCGCCCTGCAGTTCGAAGACATCGCCACCCAGGCGCTGGGCGGCGTGCACACCCACCTGGACCGCCTGACCGCGATCAACCGTGAAGCGGTTGCCCTGCAGGAGCTGCTGCACCGCAATGGCGGCGTGTTCGACGAAGAGATCGCCACCGCACTGCAGCGCACCGGCAGCCGCCTGCGCGAACTGCGCAGCGAATGGGAACGCCCGCCGCACAAGCCGGTTGCCCAGCAGAGCATGGGCGCTGGTACCGTCGAGCTGTTCTGATCCTGATGTCCGCTGCCGCCGCCGGCAGCCCGCAAGGCCCCGGTCATACCGGGGCCTTTGCCTGTGACCCGCCGTTGGATGCATCCTGTACACGCACCATGACCCTGATCCGCGCCCTGCCCTCCCTCACCGACACCGAGCGCCCGCGCAACGCGAGCGTGCGTGAGCAGCTGCAACAGCTGGAAGAGGTGGCACGTGAGGAGATCCGCGAACTGCAGCAGCTGGCCGATGCGCGGCCTGGCCCGTCTCGCGCGGATGAGGCGCTGCTGGGACTGGCGTGGGACCTGGGGCTGGATGGGGAAGCGCTGAAACGATAACGGCGCGATGACACAACCTTCGAACAGGCAAACATGATCGACCCCGTGGCCCCGGACGTCCTGCGTGCCTCCCTGCGACGAGCACTTCTGGGCCAGACCCCGGCACAGCTGCTCCAGGCGTCGATCGAGGCAGACGCCGGCATGCAACTTGTCCGGGTACGCTTCGAGTTCGAAGGCCAGCCGTCGGAAGAAGCATGGGAATCCTGCTCATGCGCAGCGACGGAAGTGATTTCCGACTTTCCGGCGCCCTGGACGATCGACGAGGCCTATCTGGCCCGCTCCCTTGCTACTGGACTGTTCCCGCTTGCCTGGGTGGCCTACCTGCGCCCAGGCAACTGACGTTTCGGCTATCCAGGTTCCGACAACTGCCGATCCAGCCCACGCCTGGATGAGGCGCCCGGCATGGCATGATCCACCGATCCCGTTCATGGAAGACCGATGGCCATCGCCCTGATCGCAGTGCTCCTGATCGAGACCCTCCTTCTGATGGCTTGGGTGGCCGGCTATTTCAGTTGGGGCATCACCCTGTTCAACGAACGCATCGCGGCGTCACCGGCCATGCAGGCCCGGCTCTCGCTCGGCAGCCTGGAACGTGACCTGCCGCAAGACAAATGGCAGCACCTGGCCTTCCATGCACTGCCGGACGGCAGCATGGCGTTCCGCGAGAGCTTTGCGCCGAGCTTCAGCCTGCGCTACTTCCCGGTGATGCGTGGACGCATCGTACTCAACGCGCGACGGCACGAAGTGCGGGTGATCGGCCTGTGCAGCTGGTTCGTGGCGATCCTCTCACTGCTGCTGTTGCCACTGGTGGCGATGCGCCCGATAGCGGCACCGATGCTGCTGGTGCTGCCGCTGTTCCTGGCCAGCTATCTGGTGCAGAAGCGCCGCTATGCGGCCATCGTCGAACTGCTGCGGATGCAGTTGAGAGCGGAGTTTCCGGGGCAGATCCACGCCATGCGTGGATGATCGCGAGCACCGGCATTCGTGTCGACCAAGGTCGACACCTACCAGAGCGGTGCATCGGCGTGCGGCGATCCCGCCGGGCAAAGCCCGGCGCTACCCTCAGCGTGCCAGCACGACCTCGCTGGCAGCATCCGTGCGCCCGGGTGCCGGGTGCTGCTGCCGCAGCCATTGCGCCAGGTCGCGCGGGCTGAGCGGGCGCGAGTACAGGTAACCCTGGATCTCGTCGCAGCCCTGGCGGCGCAGCATGTCTTCTTCCTGGTGCGTTTCCACGCCCTCGGCCACCACCTTCATGCCCAGTGCGTGACCCAAGTGCACGATGGCCTGGGTCACTTCGGCCGTGCCCGAGTCATGCAGCATCCCCTGCACGAAACTGCGGTCGATCTTCAGGCGCCCCACCGGGAAACGGTTGAGGTAGTTCAGATTGGAGAAGCCGGTACCAAAGTCATCCACCGCCAGTGGCACGCCGTGCCGTTCCAGCACGTCGAAGCAGTGGCGCAGGATGTCGGTGTCACGGATCAACGCCGATTCGGTCAGCTCCAGTTCCAGCCGCTGCGGCGGCCAGCCGTGGGCATGACAGATCTCGATCACGCGTTCGGCGAAACCGCGGTCGCGCAGCTGCACCGCCGACACATTGACCGCGATGCGGTCGAAACACAGGCCGGCCCGGTCCCAGGCGATCGCCTGGCGGCAGGCTTCGTTCAGCACCCAGTCGCCGATGCGCACGATCTCGCCGCACTTCTCCGCAATCGGAATGAACTCGGCTGGGCTGCAGTAGCCGATACCGGGGCGATGCCAGCGCAGCAGTGCCTCGATCGCTGGCGGCTCACCGTGGTGGGCGTGCAGCAGCGGCTGATAGGCCAGGCTGAACTCTTCGCGTTCGATCGCCCCGTGCAGGGCGTGCTCCAGTTCGAGTTTGCGCTGGATTCGCGCCAGCGCATCCTGGCTATAGTACTGGTAGGTATTGCGGCCAGCTTCCTTGGCCGCATACATCGCGGCGTCGGCGGCACGCAGCAGTGAATCGAAGTCGGTCTGGGCATCGCCCAGCATCGCGATGCCGACGCTGGCGCCGACCTTCAAGGTGGTTTCGCCACGGCGCAGCGGCTCGGCCAGCGAAGCGATCAGCTTGCGCGCCACGTGGCCCGCGTCTTCCGGCTCGGCCAGGTCGCGCAGCACGACGATGAATTCGTCGCCACTGAAGCGGCCGAACAGATCGTTGTTGCGCAGGTTCTGGTGCAGGCGCGTGGCGGCCGCCTTCAGCAGCGCATCGCCGGTGGCGTGGCCGAAGCTGTCGTTGATGGTCTTGAAGCCGTCCAGGTCGATGAACAGCATCGCCAGCGAGGTACCGCGGTCGCGCGCTTCCTCGATGGCTTCAGCGGTCTGTTCGCCGAGCAGCACACGATTGGGCAGGCCGGTCAGCAGGTCGTAGTGGGCCAGCAGCTCGATGCGCTCGTTGGCCTCGCGCTCGCGGGTGATGTCACGGAACAGCACCACGAAGCGCGGCGGCAGGCCATCGCGACGGTCCAGCTCGATCAGCACCTGCACCCATACGCGCAGGCCGGACTGGCGATAGAAGCACAGGTCCAGCTGCTCGGGCAGTCCACCCGCAGCAATCCGGCCCAGCGCCGCCTCGAAGGCACTGCGCGAATCCTCGGTATACAGCGCCATCGCCTGATCGAGGGTGATCGGCTCCTTGCGCAGGCCATGGATGCGGTAGCACTCCTCGGTCCACTGCATGTGCCGGGTCTGCACCTCGATCTCGCAGCCACCGATGCGGCCCAGCGCGGACACGCGATTGAGCAGCTCGGTGCGCCAGCGGATCAACGCGTCGGTCTGGTGCTGCTCGGTGATGTTCTGCACCTGGCCGAGCAGGCGCTTGGGCTGGCCGTCCATGTCCAGCAGCGGCTGGATCCACAGCCGCAGATGCTGTGACGGCTCATTGCCGCGGGTCAGCTCCAGCTCGAGGTTGGCGGCGCGGCCATCGCGCCACAATCGCCGCCACGCCGCCCGCAACGCGCCGCGCGAACGCGGGTGCAGCTGCTTCAGCCAGCGCCGCTGGCCGGGTACGGCCCCCTGCTCCAGCGCCAGCAGCGAACGCAGCTCCGGCGACCACCAGAAATGGCCAGTGCCGGGGTCGAACGACCAGCTGCCCATGCTGGCGATGCGCTGCGCCTCGCTCAGGTGCAGCTGCTGCTCCTGCAGCAGCGATTCGAGCTGCTTCTGCTGCTCGATATCGGTATGCGTGCCGACCATCCGCAGCGGCTGGCCATCGGCGGTGCGCGCGACCACGCGGCCCCGGTCCAGCACCCAGCGCCACTGGCCATCGGCCTGGCGGAAGCGGAACTGCGCGCTGTACTGCTCGCTCTGCCCGCGCAGATGCTGGTCCAGCGCGGCACGCACCTGTGCGATGTCCTCGCTGTGCACACGCGCCAGCATCGCGGTGGCGGTTTCATCGCCCAGTGCTGGCGTGCGCGCCACACGGTCGCTGGGAATATCCCAGTCCCACAGGCTGTGGCCGGCGCTGTCGAGCGCCAGCTCCCATCGGCCACCGCCATCAACCGGCACCGGTTCGGGAATGCTCAGGGTGAAGGCCAGCAGGTTGCCGGCACCGTCATGCACGGCACGCAGGTGGCCGTCGTAATGTCCACGCGGGCCACCCGGCAGCGTGCAGGCCACGATGCCGCCATCGGCGGCCATCAGGCGTAGATCTTCCAGCATCGGCGCATAGGCAGCCACGGTGGCCGGCAGGCCATGCTCGCGCGCAGCCGGATTGGCCGCCAGCGGGCGGCCCGTACGGTCGACGATGACCAGCGCCGACGCAAGCGGGTGCTGCAGCAGGCTGGCGATGATCCCTTGGTCCACGCGATCTTGCTCCGGATGACACGCCCGTCAGCGGGGCACGCAGTGGTTAACGGCGCCTGCGGCGGATAATTGAGTGGCCAGGGCACACCCGCGCGGTAAGATGGCCGGCGCCCCTTTCATCCAGCCCGTCCATGCCCGCAGAACCCACCGGCAGCGCCCCAGTTTCCGACCCGCGGATGGCGCAGTCGCTGAGCCGCGACCGGCGCCGGGTGGTGCTGAGCTATCTGGTGATGGCGCTGGCCTGGATGATCGCGACCGACGGCGCCGTACAGGCGCTGGTACCCGACCCGCAGCAGGCCGCATTGTGGCAGGGCCTGAAGGGCGCGTTCTTCGCCGTGGCCAGCGCCGGCCTGCTGTACCTGCTGCTGCGCCCGCTGGCCGAGCACGTGCTGCATACCCATGCCCGCCAGCAAGCCTCCGAACTGCGCCTGCGGCAGATGTTCGAGGGCAATCCCGGCCCGATCCTGGTCTACGACCTGGACACGCTGGCGATCCTCGACGCGAACCCGGCCGCCTGCAGCGCATTTGGCTGGGAGCGTGACGAACTGCTGGAGCAGACCATCGACGCGCTGTGGCCACCGGGCCAGGACCAGGCGCTGCAGACCAAGCTGGAAGCGATCCGGGAGGCGCCGGAAGAGCTGTGCATCCTGCGCACCCAGCTACAGCTGCGCGACGGCAGCCTGCGGCAGATGGAGCTGCGCTCCAATGCCATCAGCTACGACGGCCACAACGCCCGCCTGCTGATCGCCATCGACCGCACCGCCGAGGACCTGGCCCAGCTGCGCCGTGACCAGGCGCTGGCACGGGTCGAGGAGGCACATGAGCTGGCCCGCATCGGCGCCTGGGAACTGGACCCGTCCACCGGGCTCGGCCGCTATTCCAACCAGGTCTATCGCCTGCTCGGCCGACGCCCTCCCGAAGCCCGCCGCTGGCATCGCTTCGACGAACTGCTGGTGCCGGCCGACCCGGCGACCGCAACCCAGACCGAGCAGCTGTTGGCCGAGCTCTGCTCCGGCGAGCCGGTGCAGGTGGACGTGTTGTTGCCATTGCTGTCGATGGACGGTCGTGCACTGATGGTGCACCTGCGTGCCGCCAGTGGCATCGACGAAGCCGGCCGCAACCGCGTGCTCGGTACCCTGCAGGACGTGACCGAACGCGAGCAGTCGCGGCGCCTGCTGCGTGAACGCGAGGAACAGTTCCGCGAACTGGTACGGGTACTGCCCGACGGCGTGGTGATCCTCTCCGACGAGCACGTGCTGTATGCCAATGCCTGGGCCGCCGGCCTGTTCGGCTATGGCAGCCACACCCTGCTGGGTGAGCCGCTGTCGGCCCTGGTCGCGGTCGGCGACCTGGCCCGGGTCCGCAGTCAACTGCGCGCCGGACAGCCGCATCTGGGGCCTGGCCACAGCAGCGTGGTGGCGATGCAGCGTGCCGACGGCCGCAGCTTCCATGCGGGGCTGGCGGTAGGCGAAGTGCGCTATGGCGGACGCGACTGCAAGCTGCTGATCGTGCGCGACCTCAGCGATTCCGAACGCATCCGCAGTGCGCTGGAGACCAGCAACCGCGAACTGCAGGCCATGGCCGGCCGCCTGTTCTCGCTGCAGGAAGACGAACGCCGCGCGATTTCGCGCGACCTGCACGACGACATCGGCCAGGCGATCACCGCAATCAAGCTGTCCGCCCATGCTGCGCAGGACGAGCATGATCCGCAGCGCCGCGCCGAGGATCTGGCGCAGATCGTCAGCCTGGCCGACACCACCGTGGCCAAGCTGCGCGACATCTCCACGCTGCTGCGCCCGCCGCAGCTGGATGCCCTGGGCCTGGAGGCCGCACTGAGCTGGCAGGCACGGGTGCTGTTCCGTTCCTCGCCGGTGGAACTACTGGCCGAGATCGAACCGCTGCCACAACGTCCTGACAACAGCATCGAGCAGGCCTGCTTCCGCATCGCGCAGGAGAGCCTGACCAATGCCCTGCGCCATGCCCGCGCCAGCCAGGTCCTGCTGCAGCTGCGCGATGTCGGCCAGCGCGGCCTGCACCTGCAGATCCGTGATGATGGCGAGGGCTTCGACCCGGACGGTCCGCGCGGCCTCGGCCTGATCGTGATGCGCGAGCGCGCGCAGAGCGTCGGTGGTCACGTGCGGATCGAGTCCGCGCATGGTGAAGGCACCCTGATCGACGTCCATCTCCCCTACCAGGCGGCCAGCATGGCCGCCGTCGATTCACCGGAATACTGAGCCTATGTGGAATCCCAACCTGCCCCCGGTCAGCATCGACGATGCGCCCGACCGCCTCGGCGCCGGCAACCCCGAGCTGCAGGCGATGGTCGCCGAAGCGGCCTCGGGCGGCACCGCACTGATGCTGATGCACGTGGACATCGACCACTTCGCCTCGGTCAACGAGAACATGAGTGCCGAGGTGGGTGACCAGGCGCTGGTGCTGGTGGCGCAGCGGCTGCAGTCCTACCTGCGCGGGCGCGGCAAGCTGTGGCGCCATGGCAGTGACGAATTCCTGATCGCGGTGCCCCGCACTGCCGACGTGCCGCTGCCGGAGGACTTCGCCGAGGAGATCCGCCAGCAGATGGAGCTGCCACTGTCGGTGCTGCCGTACACGCTGTTCATGACCGGCAAGCTCGGCGTCAGCCTGTGCCCGGACCATGCCAGCAGCACCTCGCGCCTGCTCGATCACGCCGAGGACGCGCTGTACCAGGCCGCGCGCGAAGGCGGCAACGCGGTGCGCATCCACGCAGTGGATACCCCGCCCAGCGCGCACAGCGAGAGCATCATCGCGCGGCAGATCGTCGATGCCATTCCCAATGGCGAACTGAAACTGCGCTACCAGCCGCTGGTCAGCGCCCGCGACGGTCATGTGGTGGGCATGGAAGCGCTGCTGCGCTGGCAATCGCCCACGCTGGGCATGCTGGTACCCGAACGCTTCATGCGCACCGCCGAACGGCTGGGCATCATCGTGCAGATCGGCACCTGGGTGCTGGAAGGAGCGTTGAAGCAGGCCCGCCTGTGGCGCGACCAGGGCTTCGACGACTTCACCATCGCGGTGAACGTCTCCACCCTGCAGCTGCTGCGGCCGAACTTCTTCGCCGAAGTGATGGGCCTGATCCAGGCCGCCGGCGTGCCGGCACAGATGCTGACGCTGGAGATCAACGAAAGCGCGCTGACCAACAACGTCAACTTCGTGCACGAGACGCTGGCCAATCTGCGCAACGAAGGCATCAGCCTGAGCCTGGACAATTTCGGCACCGGTGATTCCAGCCTCAGTGCGCTGGTGCGCTACCCGGTGGACAAGCTCAAGATCGACCGCAGCTTCATCAAGAGTGCGCCGGCCGGCAACCGCGAGGCGGCCATCGCCCGCGCGATCATCGCCATGGGCCACCAGCTGGGCATGACCGTGATTGCCAACGGCGTGGAATCGCAGGCCCAGCTGGGCTTCCTGCGCCGCAATGACTGCGATGTATTCCAGGGCTACCTGTTCGGCGAACCGATGTCGGCCGATGCCGCCGGCATGACCCTGCGCCGCCGCTACCTGCGCCCGGAGGCGTTCGCCGAGACCCGCCCGGATCGCACGCTGCTGCTGCTGGACGACGAAGAGAACGTGCTGCGTTCGCTGGTGCGCCTGTTCCGCCGCGACGGCTACCGCATCCTGGCGGCCGGCAACGTGCGCGATGCGTTCGACCTGCTGGCAATCAATGATGTGCAGGTGATCCTGTCCGACCAGCGCATGAGCGACATGAGCGGCACCGAGTTCCTGGGCCGGGTGAAGATGCTGTACCCGGATACGATCCGGCTGGTGCTGTCGGGTTATACCGATCTGAACACGGTCACCGATGCGATCAACCGCGGCGCGATCTACCGCTTCCTGACCAAGCCGTGGAACGACGACGAGCTGCGCAAGCACATCCACCAGGCGTTCCGCACCTACGAGGAACAGCGCCGCAGCAACGCCGGGCCGGCGCCTGCCGAGAGCGGGGATGGCGGCGAGGATCGCCCGTTGCGGTAACGATCCCCTCTGGTAGAGCCGGCCGCTGGCCGGCTGCTCTGGATGTCGGGTTCAATGAGGTTGCCGGCCAGCGGCCGGCACTACCACAGGCGGTCAGCGCGGCTGCTTCACCGGCAGCACCACGCGGAAGCGCGAGCCCACGCCCGGGGTGCTGTCCAGGTCGATGCGGCCGTGGTGCTTGTTGATGATGCTGTAGGAAATCGACAGGCCCAGGCCGGTGCCGCTGCCGACCGGCTTGGTGGTGAAGAACGGATCGAAGATGCGCTGGCGCAGTTCCGGCGAGATGCCGCCGCCAGTGTCTTCAAATTCGACCCATACATGGTCACCCTCAACACCGGTACGCACGGTGATGGTGCCACGCTCGGCGATGGCATGGCCGGCGTTGAGCAGCAGGTTCATGTAGACCTGGTTCAACTCCGACGGCAGGCATTCCACCAGCGGCAGCTGGCCGAACTCGCGTACCAGGGTGACCTTGTACTTCAGTTCGTTCCAGATGATGTTGATGGTCGATTCCAGGCCCGCGTGCAGATCGACCAGCTTCCATGACTCGTCGCGGCCGGAATACGAGAAATCTTTCAGATCACGCACGATGCGCGTCACCCGCTCGATGCCTTCGCGCGACTCGGCCATCAGCTGCGGCAGGTCGCGGCTGATGAAATCGATGTCCAGGCGGTCACGGATATCGTCGATTTCCGGGATCAGCGCCTTCGGGTCTGGCGCCCGCAATGCGCGCTCGTAGGCTTCGATCACGGTGAACAGGCTGCGCAGGTACTCCTGCAGGCTGCCCAGATTGGAGTGCACGTAGCCGATCGGGTTGTTGATCTCGTGCGCTACGCCGGCGGCGAGCTGGCCGATCGAGGCCATCTTCTCCGACTGCAGCAGCTTTTCCTGGGTACCGTTGAGGCGCAGGTAGGCCTGGCGCAGCTCTGCATGGCGCTGCTGCAGTTCGCGCTCGTAGTCTTCCTGCCCTTCGATGTGGCGGAACAGCGCCAGGAAGTGCCCTTGGCCGACCGGGCCGTGGTGGTAGAGGTGCGCGATGACCACGCCCTCGCCCAGCGGCAGGCTGCCGTTCCAGTGGCCGTGCTGACGCGCCTGCTCCAGCGCATCGGGCGGCAGCAGTTCGCGCAGGCGCTGCGGCGGCGGCAATGCGCCGTCTTCGCCGCTGGCGAGCAGGTTCTGCGCGGCGGGGTTGGCCAGCGCCACCTGCCCGTCTTCAGTGAACAGCAGCAAGCCTTCGCGCAGGCGCTCAAGCAACGCCTGCAGCACCGGCTGCGGCGGAAGGGGGGCGGTAACCAGGGCGTTGGCAGCGGACACGGCGACTCGGGGCATTCGAACAGGCGCCCAATATACGCGGTCACGCAGCGGGCTTCAGCCCGCGGGAATGGGTTGTGCGACCGCCGTCGCGTCAGGCGACGGCAAGTGGGCGGCGCGCAGTGACCGTGTGTGACTGGCCCTTGGCGTCGTACGCCGAGGCGTCCTCGGTGCGGCCCAGCTGGCGCAGCGCCCAGTTGACCTCGCGGCGGCGGCGCGACAGCAGCACACCGTTGGCACGGTTGCGTTCGGCCAGTTCCTGCAGCTGTTCGCCCTCCCCGACCGGCGGCGCGCCTTCCAGCGCACGCAGCGCCTCCAGCTTGGCCCCGGTGGCCCGGATCAGGGCGTGCACGTCGTGCTCGACCAGGGCCTGGCGTTCGACGTCCAGGGCCTGGGCAAGGCGCTGCAGCGGCTCGCTCATCGCCGCGGTCATCCGTGCAGCTGCTGGTCCAGCTCGAGCATGCGCGATGCGATCGCGTCCGGATTGATCTTGTAGGTGCCGTTCTGCAGTGACTCGCGCACGGCGGCCACGCGCTGGGCGTCGATCGCCGGGGCGGTGGTCAGCTCACGCTCGATGGCCTGCAGATTGGTGGCCTCGCCGGTCAGGCGCAGGCTGTCGGCCGCTTCGACCGGGCGCGCCGCCGCATCGGTGCTGACACCGGGCTTGTTGGCCGGGGTCGTCACGCTGCGCAGTGCCTGGGGGACCTGCAGGTTGCCGTCGATTTTCTGGCTCATGGGGTGTCCTGGAGTTGCCGTTCACAAGGGATAACGGCCTCAGGGCCGTGATCTTTAGGGATATTTTGCGGTAATTCAACGCGCCACGATTACGTCACCCGCGGCATCGACCGTGCCCTGCACGATCCGCCGCGAGGACAGGTTCTCGACCGAGACCCGCTCGTTCTCACCGGCATCACCCATCGCGCGGCCGGCAATGCGGACCTCGACCGAGCCACGACGCGAGACCAGGGCCACATTGTCTCCTCGTTTGATGAGACGCTGCACCACCAGATCATTGCTCGACAGCAGGGCTCCGGCCTGCAACGGACGACGGGCGATGCGGCCGATCGCCGCGTTGGGATCGGCCAGCACCGCACCGGCAATCCGCGCGGCGTCACGCTGGGCAGTGGTGATATCGGCGGCGGAGATGGTTTCTCCAGTGCCGATTCCACGGTTGAGCACCAGCACGGTCTGGTTGCGCCGCACCTTCACTGGCACGAACAGTCGCCAGCCGCCGGCATCGGGGCAGCTGACCTCCACCGTGGTGTTGGCGGTGGGCTGCACCTGCAGTGCTCCCCCGCACTTGGGCAGGCGCAGCGCATCGGCCACCTGGGCCTCGCCCTCGCTGCCGGCCGGCAGCGTCGACAACGCCGCGGTGCGGATGCTGACCACCGGCTGCCAGTCGGCGGCGGACGCGCACGGCGAGGCCAGCGCCAGCGCGATGGCGAACAGAGATGTGACCCGGCGCATGGCGCCTCCTGTCGAAGGGATCTGGCCCAGGTGCGTGCAAGGGGTGTGCCAGAGCGCCGCCCTTGTAGAGTCGAGCCGTGCTCGACTGCTTTTCTCCGAACAGCCAGTCGAGCACGGCTCGACTCTACAAAAGCGCTCAAGTTCGGCGCCCAACACGCCGATACAGCAGCCATGTCCCATGACCTGCTCAACCGGATCGACCAGCGGACCCGTCTGGCCGGCCACAACCGCCTGGCGCTGCTGCTGTTCCGTCTCGGCGGACGTCAGCTTTTTGGCGTCAATGTCTTCAAGGTGCAGGAAGTCCTGCGGCGCCCGGAGCTGTTCCAGGTACCCGGGCTGCCCAGCCAGTTCTCCGGCGTGGCGGACGTCCGCGGCCGCTCGGTACCGGTGCTGGACCTGGGCCTGGCGATCGGCCACCCCGAGCGTGAGCCCGATGCGGACACCTCGCCCGGCTACCTGGTCGTCACCGAATTCAACCGTTCGATCCAGGGCTTCCTGGTCAGCGGCGTGGAGCGGATCGTCAACATCGCGGTGGAAGACATCCACCCGCCGCCGGAACTGGGCGCCGAATCCAGCTACCTGACCGCAGTCACCCGCTTCCAGGGCGAGCTGATCCAGGTGATCGACGTTGAAAGCGTGCTGGCCGACATCGCCCAGGTGCGTGGCGAGGCGGTATTGGACCCGACACTGGCAATGCCGGCCGACGGTCCGCAGCTGCAGGTGCTGGTGGTGGACGACTCGCGCGTGGCCCGCCAGCAGATCCGCAGCGTGCTGGACCAGCTGGGGGTGGGCGCCACCCTGCTCTCCGATGGCAGGCAGGCACTGGACCACCTGCTGCAGATCCATGCCTCGGGCGAGAACCCGGCCGAACGCTACGCCATGGTCATCTCGGACATCGAGATGCCGGCCATGGACGGCTATACGCTGACGACGGAAATCCGGCGCCACCCGGGCCTGGCCGGCCTGTACGTGCTGCTGCATACCTCGCTGTCGGGCGTCTTCAACAATGCGATGGTCGAGCGCGTCGGTGCCAACGCCTTCGTCGCCAAGTACTCGCCGCACGAGCTGGCCGACTTCGTGCTGGACCGCCTGCGCAAGGTGGCGATGGCGGCGTAAGGCCGGCCGCGGGGTCGGATCCCGGAACGGGCTCCGACCCCGCATCGCAACGCGTCGACCACGGGGTCAGAGCCCCTGCGGGGATCTGACCCCACGCCTTTGGCACACCCCTTGCAGCTTCCCGGGCAACGTTCCCGTGGGAGTGCACCGTGCGCAACCTGATTACCGACTACCTGGGCGTCCATGCCCAGGCCATGCCGTTGCGCGAACAGCGGATGAAGCTGATCGCCAGCAACCTCGGCAATGCCGACACTCCCGGCTACAAGGCCCAGGACCTGGACTTCGATGCCGCCCTGCGCCACGCCCAGGGGCAGGATGCCAATGGCCTGATGGCCACCACCCACGAGCAGCACTACGAAATCAGTAGTGGCCTGAATCCGTTCCAGATCGCGCGCGAAGGCGTGCAGCCCAGCCTGGACGGCAACACCGTCGATCCCGATGCCGAGCGTGCCGCCTATGGCCGTGCCGCGCTCGAGTACCGCGCCTCGCTCAGCTTCGTCGAGAGCAAGGTGCGTTCCATGCTGACCGCGATCACGGGGCAATAAGCCATGAGCAACCTGCCGATCTTCGATATCGCCGGCTCCGCGCTGCAGGCGCAGTCGGTGCGCATGAGCACCATCGCCTCCAACCTCTCCAACGCCGACACCGTCGCCGGTTCCGCCGATGCCGTGTACAAGCCGCTGGAGCCGATCTTCCAGGCCGTGACCAGCAAGAACGATCCGAACATCACGTCGGTGAAGGTCAAGGAGATCACCCAGAGCGAGGCAGCGCCGATCAAGCGCTACGAGCCCGGCCATCCGCTGGCCGACGCCGATGGCTACATCTACCAGCCCGACGTCGATCCGGTGGCGCAGATGGTCAACCTGATCTCGACCTCGCGCAATTACCAGGCCGGCGTGGAAATGCTGACCACCGCCAAGGAACTGGCCCTGGCCACCCTGACCATGGGCCGCTGAGGCCCGCAGCACCGGATACCGCCATGACCACCGCCGTCAACAACCAGACCAGCCAGGACGTCTATTCCGCGCTGGGCCTGAACGCCCCGAACAGCAACGCCACCAAGAAGAAGAACACGCTGGACCAGGCGGACTTCCTGCGCCTGATGACCGAGCAGCTGCAGCACCAGGATCCGCTGAAGCCGATGGACAACACGCAGATGGTCGCGCAGATGGCGCAGATGTCCACCGTGCAGGGCATCACCGATCTGAACAAGACGGTGAAGGGCTTCCAGGAGTCGATGGCCAGCGACCAGGTGCTGCGTGGTGCTGCGCTGGTCGGCCACCAGGTACTGGTGCCATCGGAAAAGCTGGTGCTGGAAAAGGAAGGCAGTGTCGAGGGCACGGTGGCCGCACCGTCGGCCGGCATCATCACCGTGGACATCACCGATGCCAACGGCGCCAAGGTCACCTCGCTGAGCGTTGAAGCCAAGGCCGCCGGCGAAACCGCCTTCAAGTGGGACGGCAAGGACGCCAACGGCAAGCGGATGGAACCGGGCAAGTACTCGGTTGTCGCCAACCACGTCGACACCACCGGCAAGAGCACCAAGCTGTCCACCTACGTGCAGGCACCGGTGGAAAGCGTGACCGTCGGTTCCGACGGCCTGTACCTGAACCTCAAGGGCCTGGGCACGGCCCCGATCGACTACGTGCTCCGCGTCAGCTGAGCCGCACACCCCGTACTTACCAGGAGCATCCCATGGGCTTCAATGTCTCGCTGTCCGGCATCAATGCCGCCAATTCCGACCTGAGCGTCACCGCCAACAACGTCGCCAACGTCAACACCACCGGCTTCAAGGAATCGCGCGCCGAATTCGCCGACCTGTTCTCGGCCACCGGCTACGGCCTGTCGAAGAACGCGGTCGGCTCGGGCGTGCGCGTTTCCAACGTCGCCCAGCAGTTCAAGCAGGGCCACAACGAACAGACCGGCCGCAGCCTGGACATGGCCATTTCCGGTGAAGGCTTCTTCACCATGAACATGAACGGTACTCGCGTGTACTCGCGCGCCGGCAATTTCCAGACCGACCCGTCCGGCTACGTGATCAATCCGCAGGGCGCACGCCTGCAGGTGTTCGCGCCGAATGCCGATGGCACCAACTTCGACGCCGGCCGCATGGTCGACCTGCAGCTGCTGACCACCGACAGCCCGCCGAAGCAGACCAGCGAAGTGAAGGTCGGCTTCACCCTGCCGGCCAACGCCAAGCAGCCGACCGTCACCACCTTCGATCCGACCGATTCGAACAGCTACAACCACTCCAGCGGCGGCATCACCGTGTACGACTCGCTGGGCGTCAGCCACATCCAGGTCTCGTACTTCGTGAAGGGTGCCAACCCGAACGAGTGGACCGTGCGCAACTACGTTGACGGCCAGCCGGCGGGCAACCCGACCCCGGTCACCTTCGACAACAGCGGCAAGCTGACGGCACCGACGGACGGCAAGGTCAGCCTCGGCACCTTCACCCCGACCACCGGTGCCGGCGTGCTGAACATGACGCTGGATATCAACGGCTCGACCCAGTACGGCGAGAAGTTCGCGCTGCGCAACACCCAGCAGGACGGCTACGCCGCCGGCAAGCTCAACGAAATCACCGTGTCGGAAACCGGCGTGGTCTACGCCCGTTACTCCAACGGCGCCGACAAGCCGCTGGGCCAGGTCGCGCTGACCACCTTCAACAATCCGCAGGGCCTGGAATCGAAGGGCAACAACCTGTGGGTGGATACCTTCAGCTCGGGCACGCCGCGCACCGGCATGCCGGACACCTCCAACCTCGGCAAGATCCAGGCCGGTTCGCTGGAAGCGTCCACCGTCGACCTCACCGAGCAGCTGGTCAACATGATCACCGCGCAGCGCAACTTCCAGGCCAACGCGCAGATGATCACCACCCAGGACCAGATCACCCAGACCGTCATCAACATCCGTTGATGACGCGCTGACCCTGTCACGGAACTCCCCGCATGGATAAAGCCCTTTACGTGGCGATGACCGGTGCCCGCGCCTCCCTGCAGGCGCAGGGCACGCTCAGCCACAACCTCGCCAACTCCGATACCCCCGGCTTCAAGGAAGCGCTGGCCAACACCGAAGCCTTCCCGATCCGTGGCCCGGGCTTTGCCTCGCGGGTGGATGCGCTGCATGTCGATGCCGGGTTCAACCGCACGCCCGGCTCGCAGCACATCACCGGCAAGCCGCTGGATCTTTCGCTGCAGACCGGCACCTGGCTGGCGGTACAGTCCAGCGACGGCAGCGAGGCGTACACCCGTGGCGCCGCGCTGTCGGTGACGCCGAACGGCCAGCTGGTGACCTCCAGTGGCCGCACGGTACTGGATGACAACAACAACCCGATCGCCATTCCGCCCTACCAGGCCATGGAGATCGGTGCCGACGGCACGATCTCGATCATTCCGCAGGGCGAAGGCCCGCAGACCATGGCGCAGATCGGCCGGATCAAGGTCGTGCAGGCGCCCGACGAGCGCCTGGAGCGCGGCCTCGATGGCCTGTTCCGCAACACCGATCCACGCCAGCCGTTCGCACCGGCGCAGGGTACGGCCGTGCACAGCGGCCAGCTGGAAGGCAGCAACGTGGATGCCGCCGGTGCACTGGTGCAGATGATCCAGCTGCAGCGCCAGTACGAAATGCAGGTGCAGGTGATCAAGCACGGCGACGACAACGCGCGCAGCGCCAACAGCCTGCTGCGCCTGGGCAGCTGACGGAAATCCGGCGCCGGCTGACGGCGGCGCTGGCACACCGCTTGCACACCCGCAGACAAGGGCCGCACCACGCGGCCGGCTCCACCAGACAGGACACCGAAGATGAACCAGGCATTGTGGATCGCGAAAACCGGACTGGATGCGCAGCAGATGCGCATGTCGGTGGTTTCCAACAACCTCGCCAACACCAACACCACCGGCTTCAAGCAGGACCGTGCCAGCTTCGAGGACCTGCTGTACCAGCAGGTGCGCCAGCCCGGTGGTTCCTCGTCGGCACAGACGCAGCTGCCGACCGGCCTGCAGCTGGGCACCGGCGTGCGCGTGGTCGCCACCGCCAAGAACTTCGAACAGGGTGGCCAGCAGCAGACCGGCCGCGCCCTCGACGTGATGGTCAACGGTCGCGGCTTCTTCGAAGTGCAGATGCCCGACGGCAGCTCGGCCTACACCCGTGATGGCTCGTTCAAGATCAACCAGGACAGCGAGCTGGTCACCAACAGCGGCTACCCGGTGCAGCCAGGCATCCAGATTCCCGAAGGCGCGCAATCGGTAACCATCGGTACCGACGGCACCATCAGCGTGAAGATGGCCGACGGCGCCGCTTCGGTGGAAGTCGGCGCGCTGACCCTGACCGATTTCGTCAATCCGGCTGGCCTGCAGGCCCGTGGCGAGAATCTGTTCCTCGAGACCACTGCGTCCGGCCCGGCACAGAACGGCAACCCCGGCCTCAACGGCCTCGGCACCGTGGTGCAGGGCGCGCTGGAAGGCAGCAACGTCAACGTGGTGGAAGAGCTGGTGTCGATGATCGAAACCCAGCGCGCCTACGAAATGAACGCCAAGGCGATCTCCACGACCGATTCGATGCTCGGCTATCTCAACAACAAGCTCTGACCGGCCAAACCGGGAAACCGCCATGTCGCCCATTTCCAACTTCGCCCGCACTGCCCTCGCCTGCGCCGTGGCCGCCCTGCTCGGTGGCTGCGTGATCGCGGGCGACGTGCGCCCCTACCCGACGATGGCACCGATCCAGCCGATCATGCCGCCGCAGGCACAGCCGACCGCCGGTGCGATCTACGCTGCCGGCCCGACGCTGCAGCTGTATTCGGACCGGCGCGCACGCGATGTCGGCGACCTGCTGACCATCACGCTGCTGGAAAACACCACCGCGCAGACCAGTGCCAACACCGCCACCAACAAGGAATCGAACCTGAGCCTGGGCACACCGTCCATTCTCGGCGCACCGGTCACCCTCGGCGGCAAGGACATCCTCAGCGCATCGGCGGCGGGCAAGCGTGACTTCACCGGCAAGGGCAACAGCGCGCAGAGCAACCGCCTGCAGGGCAGCGTCACCGTCACCGTGGTGCAGCGCCTGCCCAACGGCAACCTGGTGGTGCAGGGGCAGAAGAACCTGCGGCTGAACCAGGGCGATGAACTGGTGCAGGTGCAGGGCATCGTGCGCCCGGGCGACATCAGCCAGGACAACACCATTCCGTCCAGCCGCGTGGCCGAGGCCCGCATCGTCTACGGCGGCCGCGGTCCCGTCGCGCAGTCCAACGCGATGGGCTGGCTGAGCCGCTTCTTCAACTCCGGCCTGACGCCGTTCTGAGTATGGCCATGAAACTCTTCCTCTCTTTTTCCTGGCAGCGCCGCGTGGCGTCGTTCGTCGCGCTGATGCTGCTGGTCGTGGCAGCCCCGGCCAGCGCCGAGCGCATCAAGGACCTGGCCCAGGTCGGTGGCGTGCGCGGCAATGCGCTGGTGGGTTATGGCCTGGTGGTCGGCCTGGATGGCAGCGGCGATCGCACCAGCCAGGCCCCCTTCACCGTGCAGAGCCTGAAGAACCTGCTCGGCGAGCTGGGCGTCAATGTGCCGCCGAACGTCAATCCGCAGCTGAAGAACGTGGCGGCGGTCGCCATCCACGCCGAGCTGCCGCCGTTCGCCAAGCCCGGCCAGCCGATCGACATCACGGTCTCCTCGATCGGCAACGCGGTCTCGCTGCGCGGCGGTTCGCTGCTGATGGCACCGCTGCGCGGTGCCGATGGCCAGATCTATGCCATCGCCCAGGGCAACCTGATCGTCGGCGGCTTCGGTGCGCAGGGCAAGGATGGTTCCCGTGTCTCGGTGAACGTGCCCAGCGTCGGCCGCATTCCCAACGGTGCCACGGTTGAACGCGCCCTGCCCGATCCGCTGGCCAACGGCGGCGACATCACCCTGAACCTGCACAACAACGACTTCACCACGGTCTCGCGCATGGTCGCCGCGCTCAACAACGCCTTCGGCGAAGGCGCCGCACGCGCGATCGACGGCGTGACCGTCGCGGTCACTGCACCGACCGACCCGGGCGCGCGCATCGGCCTGCTGGCGCGCATCGAGAACCTGGAGCTGACCCCAGGCAGCGCCCCGGCCAAGGTGGTGGTCAATTCGCGTACCGGCACCGTGGTCATCGGCCAGCAGGTGCGGGTGGGACCGGCGGCGATTTCGCATGGTTCGCTGACCGTGACCATCCAGGAAAACACCAACGTCAGCCAGCCCAATGCCCTGTCCGGCGGCCGTACCGTGGCCAGCCCGCAGTCGACCATCACCGCCACCAACGACGGCAGCCGCATGTTCAAGTTCAGCGGCGGTACCACCCTGGACGAGATCGTGCACGCGGTGAACGCGGTTGGCGCGGCACCGGGCGATCTCATCGCGATCCTGGAAGCCCTGAAGCAGGCCGGCGCATTGAGTGCCGAGCTCGAGGTGATCTGATATGCGCATCACTCCCGCATTCGATCTGCACCCGGCGCAACAGAACGATCCGGCCAAGATCGACAAGGTCGCGCGCCAACTGGAAGGCCAGTTCGCGCAGATGCTGGTCAAGAGCATGCGTGACGCCAGCTTCGGCGACTCGCTGTTCCCCGGCGAAAACAAGATGTTCCGCGAGATGTACGACCAGAAGATTGCCGAGGCGATGACCCGCGGCAAGGGCCTGGGCCTGTCGGGCATGATCAGCCGGCAGCTGTCCGGCCAGGCCGCCGAGGGCCCGGCGCTGGATACCCGCGTGGACCCGGCCAAGGCCAGTCGTGCCTACCAGCTCAATGCACCGGCCAAGCCGGCACCGTCGCTGCCGCTGGAAGACGGCAGCCAGGCGGTGCGCCTGCTGCAGCAGATGGCCGCCGGTGCGCAGCACGGTGCGCAGGCCGCGGTCGCGCCGATGGAACAGGCGCTGGACCTGATCGCCGGGCGCGAGAGCAGCAGCATGCACCGCTCGCTGGGCACCGACGATCCGTACATCGGCAGCCTGCAGGGCGAGGACTGGGCCGCCAACAGCGACCAGTGGTCGGCCACCGCCAGCAATCGCGGCACCGCGATCAGCCCGGCCGATGCAATGGCCACCCGTACCGCCGTCGCCCAGCTGGGCGAGCACACCCCCGAAGGCTTCGTCGCCAGTATCTGGCAGCACGCGCAGAGCGCGGCGAAGGAACTGGGCGTGGATGCCCGCGCCCTGGTCGCCCAGGCGGCGCTGGAAACCGGCTGGGGCAAGCGCCACATCAAGCACGCCGATGGCAGTACTTCGCACAACCTGTTCGGTATCAAGGCCAATGGCTGGAACGGCCAGCGCGCCGTGGCCGGCACCCATGAATACGTCGACGGCGTACGCCGCAATGAGACCGCCAGCTTCCGCGCCTACAGCTCGCCGGCCGAGAGCTTCGCCGACTACGTGCGCCTGCTGAAGACCAGCCCGCGCTATCAGCAGGCCCTGCAGGCCGGCACCGACGTGCAGGGCTTCGCCCGCGGCCTGCAGCGCGCCGGCTATGCCACCGATCCGCGCTACGCGGCCAAGATCGCCGCGATCGCCGGCGGCCCGACCATCGAGCGCGCCGTCAGTGCCGTGGCCGATGCCGGCTTGCGCCTTGGCCAGACCTTCGCCAGCACCGCAACCGCGGCGCTGGGTATCACTCGTCGTTGAGGAACCCCATGTCCAGCGTACTTTCCACCGGTACTGGTGCCCTGCTCGCCTTCCAGCGTGCGTTGGCAACCACCAGCCACAACGTGGCCAACCTCAATACCCCCGGCTACAGCCGGCAGAAGGTCAACTTCGCCACCGCTGATCCGCAGAACTACGGCTATGGCACGGTCGGTAACGGCACCCGCATCACCGACATCCGCCGCACCGCCGACCAGCTGGCGATCTCGCGCCTGCTCGACAGCAGCGGTGAGCTGGCGCGCCTGAAGCAGCTCTCCGGCATGGCCGACCGGGTCAACTCGCTGTTCTCCGAAGCCGCCACCAACGTGGCCGGCGTGTGGTCGAACTTCTTCGACTCGGTCAGCGGCCTGTCCTCCAATGCCTCCGGCACGGCCGACCGACAGAACATGCTCGACGGTGGCAAGGCGCTGGCCAACCGCTTCGTGCAGCTCAACACGCACCTGAACAACCTCAACAGCGAGGTCAACAACGGCCTGATGGCCGGTGCCACCGAGGTCAATCGCCTGGCGCAGGAGATCGCGCAGATCAACGGCGCCATCGGCACCAACATCGCCACGGCTGCGCCTGACCTGCTCGATCGCCGCGACCAGCTGATCACCCAGCTGATCGGCTACACCGGTGGCACGGCAGTGATCCAGGACGGCGGCATCATGAATGTCTACACCGCCGGCGGTAACGCGCTGGTGGTGGGTACCACGGCGACCAAGGTCACCACCGTGGCCGACCCGTACCAGCCCGAGCGCCTGCAGCTGGCGCTGGAGACCCAGGGCAACACGATCAGGCTTGACGCAAAGGCGGTCGGTGGCCAGATCGGTGGCCTGCTGGAATTCCGCGACACCGTGCTGACCCCGGCCCAGGCCGAACTGGGCAAGCTCGCAGTGGGCCTGGCCGAAACGTTCAACCAGGCCCATCACCAGGGCGTGGACATGTATGGCCAGCTGGGTGGCGACTTCTTCAACATCGGCAACCCGCGCGTCACCGCCAACAACGCCAATACCGGCAGCGCCAGCCTGAGCGCCACCTATGGCGACCTCGGCAAGCTGGAAGCACAGAACGTGGTGCTGCAGTTCGATGGCACCAACTGGAAGGCCAGCCGTGCCGACACCGGCGCCAACGTTCCGCTGACCGGTACCGGCACCGCTGCCGATCCGCTGGTGATCAACGGCGTCAAGATGGTGGTCGGGGGCACCCCGGCCGCCAATGATCGGTTCCTGCTGCAGCCCACCGCAGGCGTGGCTGGCACCATGGAAGTGGCGATCACCGATCCCTCGCGCATCGCTGCGGCCGCTGCGGTGAAGGGCGCGGCCGCGACCTCCAACACCGGTACCGGCAAACTGAGTGGGGTCACCGTCAGCGATTCGACCAACGCCAACCTGCGCAATCCGGCCGCGATCGTGTTCACCTCGGCCACCACCTACACCATCGATGGCGGCCCGCCGCAGACCTACACCCCCGGCCAGACCATCAGTGCCAACGGGTGGAGCTTCGTGCTGGATGGCGCACCGAAGGTCGGCGACACCTTCAACATCACCCCGACCCCGGCCGGCTCCTCGGACAACAGCAATGCCTCCAAGCTGGCCAAGGTGGAAAGCGCGAAGGCCTTCAATGCCGGCACCGTGACCCTGAACGGCGCACTGGGTGGCCTCACCACCCAGGTCGGTGCCGCCGCGCGCTCGGCCGAGTACTCGCTGGAGGCGCAGCTGGTGATCAATGACAAGGCGCAGGAAGCCCGTGACGAGGTGTCCGGCGTCAATCTGGACGAGGAAGCCGCCGACATGCTGCGCCTGCAGCAGGCCTACCAGGCCGCCTCGCAGCTGATCTCCACCGCCGACAGCATGTTCCAGACAATCCTGGGAGCCGTCCGCCGATGAGCAGCCGCATCTCCACCAGCATGATGTACAACCAGTCGGTGTCGCTGATGATGGCCAAGCAGGCCAAGCTCAGCCATCTGGAGCAGCAGATCGCCACCGGCAGCAAGATCGTCAGCGCCAAGGACGACCCGGTCGGCGCCGGTGCTGCCGTGGGCCTTGATCGCAGCCTGGCCGCCCTGGACCGGATGAAGCTCAATGCCGGCAACGTACAGAACCGGCTGGGCGTGCAGGAAAATACCCTGGCCCAGGTCAACGACCTGATGGGTCGGGTCAACGACCTGACCATCCAGGCCAGCAACCCCGCGTTGAGCGCGTCCGACAAGAAGACGCTGATCACCGAGCTGAACCAGATCCGCGACGGCCTGCTGTCGCTGGCCAACGCCGAAGACGGCACCGGCCGCTATGTGTTCGGCGGCACCAACGATGGTGACCCGCCGTTCGCCAAGATCAACGGCAAGGTGGTCTACCGCGGTGACCAGACCCAGCGCCAGATCGAGGTCGGCCCCGATACCTACGTCCGCGATGCCCTGCCCGGCAGCGAGATCTTCATGCGCATCCCCACCGGCGACGGCTTCGTTGATGGAGCTGCCGCCGCCGGCAATACCGGCAACGGCGTGCTGACCAACATCACCCGCGATGGCAGCGACAGCTGGAACGGCCAGAGCTTCAGCGTCCGCTTCACCGCCGCCAACCAGTACGAGGTGCTGGATGGTGCGGGCAATGTGACCGGCACCGGCACCTACAAGGCCGGTGACGATCTGGAAGTGAACGGCGTACGCCTGCAGATCACCGGTGCGCCTGCCGCAGGCGACAGCTTCAACGTAAAGCCGGCGAGCAGCCGCGACATCTTCGACACCATGGACAAGCTGATCACCGCGCTGGATGCCGACACCGGTACCACCGCGAAGATGAGCGCACAGCAGAACGAATTGCAAAGCGTGCTGCGCGACGTCGCGCGGGCGTCGGAGCGGATGATCGACTCGCGTGCGGCCGGCGGCGCCCAGCTGAAGGCGCTGGACAATGCCGCCGACATGCGTGAAGCCAACAGTGTGACCCTGAAGACCACGCTGTCGCAGATGCGCGACCTGGACTACGCCGATGCGCTGAGCCAGTACCAACTGCAGAGCACCGCACTGCAGGCGGCGCAGACGATCTTCTCGCAGATGCAGTCGATGTCGTTGTTCAACAAGATCGGCTGACGCATCTCCTGCGTCCCCCCTGAAAGGCCGCGATGCCCTGCATCGCGGCCTTTTTCCGTTTCTGCGGCCCATCGCCGAGGTTCGCGCCCGGCGGCCTCCCGCGGATTTTCCGTGATTGCCCATCAAGCCCGGCCGCCCCCCGCCGATACCTTCATCAGCGCTGGTTGGGCATGCCCGACCGCCCCCTTCCGGGATCCCTTTCACGCCCCTCCAGGCTGAAAACCCCGGGAAAACAGCCTCCAACAACGAATTACGGCTTCAACGGAATTCACGGCTAAAGGTTGTTGACAAAGCGCCGTTATTCATTTGGCAACAGCGAAGCACACAGCCACACAAAAAAACAGGCGGCGCTTCGTTTCATTCACCAACGGGTTCCATATAAGAGGAGACGACCCCATGGCACAGGTAATCAACACCAATACGATGTCGCTCAACGCTCAGCGCAACCTGAGCACCAGCGGCAACTCGCTGGCCACCACCATCCAGCGCCTCTCGTCCGGCCTGCGCATCAACAGCGCGAAGGACGACGCCGCCGGCCTGGCGATCTCGGAACGCTTCAGCACCCAGATCCGCGGCCTTGACGTGGCCATCCGCAACGCCAACGACGGTATCTCGCTGGCCCAGGTCGCCGAAGGTTCGCTGAGCGAAGTCGGCAACAACCTGCAGCGTATCCGCGAACTGGCCGTGCAGGCCTCCAACGCCACCAACTCCAGCAGCGACCGCAAGGCCCTGCAGGCCGAAGTGACCCAGCTGGTCAGCGAAATCGACCGCGTCGCCAAGCAGAGCGACTTCAACGGCACCAAGCTGCTGGACGGCTCGTTCACCAGCCAGCTGTTCCAGGTGGGCGCCAATGCGGGCCAGGCCATTGCGATCAACAGCGTGGTGGATGCAAAGGCTGAATCGCTGGGTTCCACCACCTTTGCCGATGTCTACAAGGGCGAGGGACTGACCAACGACAAGGCCGCCACGGACTCGGTGTTCTCGCAGCTGCAGATCACCGTCACTCCGCCCAACGGTGGCACAGCCAAGAGCATCGACGTCGGCGATATCACGGTCAAGGCCGGCGAATCCATCACCGCCGCCACCGCCGCTGCCATCAACGGCAAGCTGGGCGAGACCGGTGTGATGGCCAAGATCGAATCCGGCAAGATCCAGCTGGTATCGGTCAAGGATGGTCAGACATTTGCCCTGGGCAATGGCGGTGCTCCGTCCAAGTCGACTGCCCCAGCCCCGACGCCGGTCACCGACTACAAGGAAATCGGACTGGATCAAGCCACTGGTGGCACCGGTGGCACCATCGGCACCGGCTCCAAGCCCAGCTTCGTCAAGGACATCAACATCACTACCGCTGAAGGCGCCCAGCAGGCCCTGTCGATCGTCGACAAGTCGCTGGAATCAGTCAACAGCGTCCGCGCCGACCTCGGCGCGATCCAGAACCGCTTCACCTCGGTGGTCGCCAACCTGCAGACCTCCTCGGAAAACCTGTCGGCATCCCGCAGCCGCATCCGCGATACCGACTTCGCCAAGGAAACGGCGGAACTCACCCGGACCCAGATCCTGCAGCAGGCCGGCACGGCAATGCTGGCCCAGGCCAACCAGGTCCCCCAGAACGTGCTCAGCCTGTTGCAGCGCTGACATACGGCGCTCCTGAAGCACGTCAGGAGCGTTGATCCCCTCGTACGTGCACTGCTCAAGGAACTTTCCTCATGGCACAAGTCATCAACACCAACACCATGTCGCTCAACGCTCAGCGTAACCTGAGCACGAGCGGCTCCTCGCTGGCCACCACCATCCAGCGTCTGTCGTCGGGTTCCCGTATCAACAGTGCAAAGGACGACGCTGCAGGCCTGGCGATCTCCGAGCGCTTCGGCACCCAGATCCGCGGCATCGACGTCGCCATCCGCAACGCCAACGACGGCATCTCGCTGGCACAGACCGCCGAAGGTTCGCTGTCGGAAATCGGCAACAACCTGCAGCGCATCCGTGAACTGTCGGTACAGTCGGCCAACGCCACCAATTCGACCAGCGACCGCAAGGCCCTGCAGGCCGAAGTGACCCAGCTGGTCAGCGAAATCGACCGCGTCGCCAAGCAGTCGGATTTCAACGGCACCAAGCTGCTGGACGGCTCGTTCTCCAGTCAGTTGTTCCAGGTCGGCGCCAACGCCGGCCAGGCAATTGCCATCGACAAGATCGTCGATGCCAAGGCTGGGTCGCTGGGAGGCGCAACCTTCGACACCAACGGCTTCGCGCTCGCGGACCCGGGAACCAATGCCGATGTCTCGATCAAGGGCCTGAAGATCAACAACGTCACCATCGGCGACGTGGAAGTCAAGAAGGGCGCCGATTCGGCCGCTACTGGCGCAGCTGCGCGCTCTGCACTGGTGTCCGCCATCAACGCCAAGATCGGCGAAACTGGCGTTTTCGCTGAAATCCGTGCAGCGGATCCGGGCGACGCTACGGCGACCCCCCCCGTTCCGGCAGTGGCGGCCGGTATCACCCTGACTTCGGTCAAGAACAGCGTCGACGAAAGTGGCAAGTTCAACGCGATTACCGCCGACACCGGCACTGCAGGCGCCGGTAACCCGCTGGGCGCGTTCACCAAGACCGACGACGCGGCAGCAGCGCTGCTGAAGCCGAAGTTCGCTGCTGACTTGGATATTTCTACGGTCAAGGGTGCTCAGCAAGCACTGGACGTGGTTGACAAGGCGCTGGGCTCTATCAACAGCACCCGTGCAGACCTCGGCGCGATCCAGAACCGCTTCACCTCGGTCGTCGCCAACCTGCAGACCTCGACGGAAAACCTGTCGGCGTCGCGTAGCCGCATCAAGGATACCGACTTCGCCAAGGAAACCGCTGAGCTGACCCGCACCCAGATCCTGCAGCAGGCCGGCACGGCCATGCTGGCCCAGGCCAACCAGGTGCCGCAGGGCGTGCTGAGCCTGCTGCGCTGATACCAGGCAGCCCGGTCCACTACGCATCGACGTAGACGTAGAAGCGGATGCTGCCACCGGCCCCGGCCGGTGGCAGCATCCAACCGGAACTACCGTGCGGCACGAAGGTGCGGGCCATGCCCGGCCCGGGAACATTCCCGAACCGGCGCGGCATCGCCCGCCCCTGCGGACCTCTCTTTCAGCGCTGCACCTTTGACTGTACGTACCGGGCGGCTTCGTCTCCCCCCGATTGTCAGTAGCCTGATCCCTCCCCTGCATTGGGGGAGGGTCTTTTGCAGACTCCAGGCAGCCTGCGGTGAATCCACCCGCACCCTGCCCCAACGCTCCTGCAAACCGCGTGCCAGAACCCTTGCCAGACAACTGGCACGCCGCATGCATCAACGAAGTCCTCAAGACCCAGCGGCGCAGGCCGCTATTTTCGTTGACGACGGGCCACTGCACGGCAGCCAGGCCCGGATACCAGGAGAAAGACATGGCAAGCTTTGGATACGGTGGCATCGGCTCGGGCCTGAACATTTCAGACATCGTCAACCAGCTGGTGGCGGCCGACCGCAAGCCCGCCGACAACGCACTCAACCTGCAGCAGTCCAAGGCCAAACTGCAGTTGTCTTCGATCGGTACGATCACCGCTGCGTTCGACAAGTTGAAGACCTCGCTGACCGCATTGAAGGCCACCACGGCTTTCGATACTCGTATCGTCAATGCCAGCAAAGGTGGCGACAAGGGCACCGACGAGATCCTGACGGCCTCGGTGGCACTGTACGATGTAGGCACCAGCAAGGCAGCCGCTGCCAACGGCACCCATGTGGTCGAAGTCAAATCGCTGGCGACTGCGCACAAGCTGATCGCAGACACATCCATCGCCAAGACCGACACGTTTTCCGCCGGATCCTTGACGCTGACTGTTGGCGTCGGCGACAAGGCCAAGGCCATGAAGATCGAGGTCGAGGATGGCGATACGTTGACCACGATCCGCAACAAGATCGACGCAGCCGGCCGCAAGGAAGGCGTACAAGCCACGTTGATCAGCTCCGGCGACAACCAGTATCTGTCGATTGGGCAGGAAAAGACCGGTGCCGCAAACGCAATCAAACTGGAATATGGCGGAAGCGACACCAAACTTGGCGGCCTGGTCAACAGCCTGAAACAGAACACGCCGGCCGCCGATGCCGAGTTGACCATCGACGGCGTCAAGGTCGTCAGCGCCAGCAATACCGTGACCGATGCCGTTCCGGGCCTGACCCTGAACCTGAAGATGGAAGGCAAGAGTACGGTCACGATTAGTACTGACACCACGGCCGCAACCAAGGTCATGCAGGACTTCGTCAAGGCCTACAACGACGCGCTCGCAGCGATCAATACTGAGACTAAATACGACCTGAAGACCAAGGAAGCCTCGACATTGACCGGCGATGCGCAGATGCGCGGCGCCACCAGCCAGCTCCGGTCGGTGATGTCCGGTGTACTCAAGGAGCTGGCTGGCGACCAGTTGGATTCGAAGGCGATCGGGCTTCAGACACGCGGCTATCCGAATGCCGACGGCTCCCTCGTACTGGATGCCACCAAGTTCGCTGCCGCTCTTGCCAGCCAGCCCGAGAAGATGCGCCAGGCAATCACTGGGGACAAGGGGGGAGCCGGCCAGTTGTACTCACTGGTTGATGGCTACGTCAGCACCACCGTTGGCAAGGAAGGCGCCTTCGTCGCCCGAACCAAGGGCCTGAACACCACGTTGGACAACATCGACAAGCGTCGCAAGGACCTGGACGTCCGCATGAAGGGCGTCGAGGAACGCTACAAGAAGCAGTTCCTGGCACTGGACAGCCTGATGGGCAAACTGCAGCAGAGCAACACCTCGTTGCAGCAGCAGCTGGCACAGCTGAACCGCTAAAGGACTGCGCGCAACGCTCAAGTTTGGCGTGCAACGCACCGATAACGGACGCAACAGCAATCAACGCCGCACCGCCGGCAGCGGTCCCCACGACCGCCCGGCGGCACCCAGCGCAAGGAGAATCACGAATGTACGGTTCCAGCCGTCAATATGCCGAGCAGTACCGCCAGGTGGGAGTGACCAGTGCGGTTGCCGACGCCGATCCGCACAAGCTGGTGGCGATGCTGCTGGCCGGCGCGCTGGAGCGCGTGCGGCGCGCCCAGGCCAGCCTCGAGCGTGGCGACCAGGCCGGCAAGGGCAAGGCGATCGGCGAAGTCTGCGCGATCGTCGGCCACCTCAACGGCTCGTTGGACCATGAGGCCGGCGGCGAGATCGCCGGAAATCTGTCGTCACTCTACGACTACGTGCTGCAGCGCCTGACCGAGGCCAACCTGCACAATGACCGTGCCGCCCTCGACGAAGCCCTGCAGCTGCTGGGCGAGATCGACAGCGCCTGGAACGCCATTCCGATGGAGCAGCGTCGCCCCGCTGCGGTGGCGCCATGAGCCTGCACGAACTGCACGCGCAATTGGATGCCTTCGAGAAGGCCCTGGGCGAAGAGTCCCTCGACCAGGCCGACAGCCTGCTTGATGGCCACGACAGCACCCTGCATGCCCTGCTCAGCCAGCCGCTGACCGCAGCCGATCACGCACCGCTGACCGCGCTGTTCGAACGCCAGCAGAACCTGCTCGGCCTGCTGCGCCAGCGTCGTGATGCAGTGGCCGCACTGATGAACGATGGCCAGCGCTCCCTTCGCGCGGCGCATGCCTATCTGCAGGCAGAATCACTCGCATGACCCAATTGCCGACCACGTCGCTGCACCACCCCGCCGAAAGCGAGCTGTTCGACGAAACGCTCAGCTGCGAGCTGGCCCTGCCGGCCGAGTTCCAGGCAGGCAGCGCCGCTGGTCGCACCAGCAGTGCCGAGGGCCTGCTGCGCAGCCTGGCGCTGGTTGAAGACAGCCGCGTTGACGAGCACGACGACCGCAACGAAGCCAGCCTGCAGCTGCAGCGGCTGGAAGCCAAGCTGGATCTGGCGATGGTGCTGCTCGGCCGGCTGGTGCGCCAGCAGGGCCAGGAACTGACCCTGCGCCCGGTGCGCTGGTCGCGTCGCGGCATCCGCCTGCAGCTGGGCCCACGCAGCGGCGCCAGCCCCGGCCAGGCCGGCCTGGTCCGCCTGCAGCCCAGTGACTGGCTGCCCGACCATATCGATCTGCCGGTGGAAGTGATCGCAGAAGCGGCCGATGGCGGCGGTGGTCACTATCTCTGGCTGCGCTTCCAGCGCCTCGGTGATGGCCTGGAAATGGCGATGGAGCGTCACTTGTTCCGCCTGCACCGTCGTCAGGTAGCCGAGGCGCGCCGGGCACGCTGAAACCTGCCACGCTTGCACAGGACGGACGACCCTTGGCGCGCCCGTTCAGCTAAGTTAAGGTGGACTCCCCATTACGGACCTGCTGCGTGCCTGTGCGAGTTCTCATCGTCGACGATCACACCCTTGTCCGCGCCGGCCTGGCGCGGCTTCTGCAGGGGTTTGCCGACGTGCAGCTCGTCGCCGAGGCCAGCAATGCCGAGCAGGCACTCCAGTTGGCCCTTCAGCACGCCCCGGACGTGGTCCTGATGGACCTGTCTCTGCCCGGGCGCACAGGTCTGGAAGCCCTCAGTGACATCCGCCTGCGCGCCCCCGGCACCCGGGTGGTGATGATGACCATGCACGACGATGCCGCGCACGTGCGCGATGCGCTGGACCGCGGTGCAGTCGGGTTCGTGGTCAAGGATGCGGCGCCGCAGGAGCTGGAACTGGCGCTGCGTGCCGCGCATGCCGGCCAGGTGTTCCTGAGCCCGCAGATCTCGGCCAAGATGCTGGCGCCGATGCTGGGCCGCGAGAAACCCACCGGCATCGCCGCGCTGTCACCGCGCCAGCGCGAGATCCTGCGCCGCATCGGCAAGGGCGAAAGCAACAAGGAAATCGCCGCCGACCTCGGCATCAGCGTCAAGACGGTGGAGACCCACCGCGCACGCATGATGGAGTCGCTGGGCTGCCGCCGCGCCAACGATCTGCTGCTGCTGGCCGCTCGCCACCAGCACGAGCTGGAATGATTGCCTGCGAATGGGGTCAGATTCCTTTCCCATGGAAAGGGATCTGACCCCGCAGCGCCCCTCATCGGCGACGAATTCCCGTCACCCTGACAGGCCCTGACAGGAATCCGTACACGGCGCGACGCAGGCACGGGTCGCCACCCACCACAAATCAACAACTTGGCGACATCCATCGTCAACATTCCGCGTCGATGTAGGGAATACCCCTACACCCTGTCGGGATATCCACGAGAGGCCTCAGGAACCCCCCGATTCCGCCCCCGCCGGATCAAAAGCAAGATGCGTTCCACAAGGCGCCGGGGAGCGGTGCCGGGGAACCACGATGAAGGCTGCACTCTCGACCCAGCTGGGCCAACAACTTCACCTCACCCCGCAGCTGCTGCAGTCGATCCGGCTGCTGCAGCTCGATGGCCTGCACCTGGAACAGGAAATCCAGCGCCTGCTGGACTCCAATCCCCTGCTGGAAATCGAAGAGGCTGAAGCCCCCGCCGCCGAAGCCACCGAGGCCGTCGCCACCACGCTGGAAACCGCTGCGTTCGACGAACTGCCGGAGTCTTCCATGTGGGATGTGGCCGGCGCCAGCTGGCAGGACGGCGACGACGACCGCATGGCGCGCATCGCCGCCGGCGAATCGACCGACCCTCAGCTGCGCGTACTGCAGCGCCTGGCGCTGGACATGGACGACCGCGAGCTGGCCGTGGCCGCCTTCTGGCTGGACCATTGCGATGAGGCAGGCTACCTGCAGGCACCGCTGGACCAGCTGCAGCTGCTGGCCAGCGCCCAGTTCGACATCGCCGCCGACGGCGTCGAAGCCATCCGCCAGCAGCTGCTGCACGGGGAACCTGCTGGAATGGCCGCGCAGGACCTGCGCGAAGGCCTGCAGGCCCAGTTGCGCAGCCTGCACGGCGTAGTCCCCGCCCGCCACCTGGCCGCCCGCATCCTCGATGGCGCGCTCGACGCGCTGGCCGCGCACGACTACCCCGCTCTCGCCCGCCAGCACGATGCCGAAATCGACGACGTGCGCGAAGCCGTGCGCCTGATCCTGTCGCTTCAGCCGCGGCCGGGCGACAGCCTGCTGCCCGAACGCAATGCCGTGGTGGTACCTGACGTGATCGCCTGGCACGCCGACGACCAGTGGAAGGTGGCACTGAACCCGGCCACCAGCCGCCGCGTCTCGATCAACAGCCAGTACGAACAGGCGCTGGCCGAGACCAGCGAGGCCGCACCGGCACTGCGCGAAATGCTGCAGGAAGCACGCTGGTTCAGCCGCGGCCTGTCGATGCGCTATGACACCCTGCTGCGCACCGCGCGGGTGATCGTCGAGCGCCAGGCCGCGTTCCTGGTGCGTGGCGAGGAGGCCATGGCGCCGCTGACCCTGAAGGAAGTGGCCGAGGAAATCGGCATGCACGAGTCCACCGTCTCGCGCATCACCACCGGCAAGTTCCTACAGACCCCGCGCGGCACCTTCGAACTGAAGCACTTCTTCGCCGTGCGCCTGGAAGGTGCCAGCGTCTCCGGCCAGGCCGTGAAGGCCATGGTCCGCCGCCTGATCGACGCCGAACCCGCCGGCCGGCCGCTGGCCGACGAGGCCATCGCCGGCCTGCTGTCGCGCCAGGGGGTGAACATTGCCCGCCGAACCGTCGCAAAATACCGAGAACAACTGGACATCGCCCCGGCCCGTGAACGGCGCCGGCTTGGCGCCAGGCAACCGCAGCTGGCCCGGGTGGGCTGAAAAGGATGTTGGACATGAACAAGCTCACGGTCCTGCTGGTCGATGACCACGAGGGCTTCATCAACGCGGCGATGCGCCATTTCCGCAAGATCGACTGGCTGCAGATCGTCGGCAGCGCCGGCAACGGCCTGGAAGCGATCGAACGCTCGGAAACGCTGCGCCCGCAGGTGGTGCTGATGGACCTGGCAATGCCGGAAATGGGCGGCCTGCAGGCCACCCGCCTGATCAAGTCGCAGGACGATGCACCGTACATCGTGATCGCCAGCCACTTCGACGACGCCGAACACCGCGAACACGCGCTGCGTGCCGGCGCCGACAATTTTGTCAGCAAGCTGTCCTACATCCAGGAAGTCATGCCGATCCTGGAAGGCCTCAGGGAGGATCGATCGTGAGCGAATCGCGCATCCTGGTGCTGGACAACGACGCCGTGCGTGCCGAGCGCACCGTTGCCCTGCTGGAATTCATGGACTTCAACCCGCGTTGGGTTTCCGACGCGGCCGACTTCGACCTGGGCCGCCAGCGCCAGAACGACTGGATGGCGGTGATCGTCGGCACTCTGGACGACAACGCTGCCAGCACCGCACTGTACAACTGGCTGGGCGGCAGCAGCCTGCCGCCGCCGGTACTGCTGGCCGACGGTGATGCCGCAGCCTTTGCCCACCAGCACGGCCTGCACGAAGCCAACATCTGGCCGTTGGAAACCCCGCTGCGCCATGCGCAGATGGAAGCCCTGCTGCGCCGCGCCAGCCTCAAGCGCCTGGATGCCGAGCACCAGGCCGGCGCCGCGCAGGACCAGGGCCCGACCGGCAACGGCCCGGCGGTGACCGAACTACGCACCATGATCGAACAGGTGGCCGCATTCGACACCACCGTGCTGGTGCTGGGCGAATCCGGTACCGGCAAGGAAGTGGTGTCGCGCGCGATCCACCAGCGCTCGCCGCGCCGTGATGGCCCGTTCGTGGCGATCAACTGCGGCGCCATTCCGGCCGACCTGCTGGAAAGCGAACTGTTCGGCCACGAAAAGGGTGCCTTCACTGGCGCACTGACCGCGCGCAAGGGTCGTTTCGAAATGGCCGAAGGCGGTACCCTGCTGCTGGACGAAATCGGCGACATGAGCCTGCCGATGCAGGTGAAGCTGCTGCGTGTGCTGCAGGAGCGCAGCTTCGAGCGCGTCGGTGGCAACCAGACCATCCGCTGCAACGTGCGCGTCGTTGCAGCGACCCACCGCGACCTGGAAACCCGTATTGCCGAAGGCAAGTTCCGCGAGGACCTGTTCTACCGCCTCAATGTGTTCCCGATCGACGTGCCCGCCCTGCGCGAGCGTCGCGAAGACCTGCCGGCACTGGTCGAAACCATTGCCGCGCAGCTGGCCCGTACCGGCCGTGGCGAAGTGCGCTTCACTCCGGAAGCCCTGCAGGCACTGGCCGGCTACGAGTGGCCGGGCAACGTGCGTGAGCTGACCAACCTGGTCGAGCGCCTGGCGGTGCTGCATCCGGGCGGTTCGGTGCGCGTGCAGGACCTGCCGGCCCGCTACCGTGGCGACGCTGCACTGGCAGCGGTGGCCGCATCGGCACCGGTACAGCCGACGGCGAGCGAAGAACGCCTGGACCTGCGCAGCTTCTCGTTCCACACCCCGGGCGGCGGCAGCCAACCGGCACTGGAGCACGGCATTGCCGTCAATCGCGCCGCAGCACCGGCGGCGCTACCCGATGAAGGCATGGACCTGCGCAACCACATGGCCAACATCGAACTGGGCCTGATCAACGAAGCACTGGAACGCACCCAGGGCGTCGTCGCCCACGCCGCCCAACTGCTCGGCCTGCGCCGAACCACCCTGGTGGAAAAGCTGCGCAAGTACGGCATCGAACGCGAGCAGGCCGAACTGGCCGGCTGAAGCTCGCGACCAGCATGAAGGGGGCACGAACGCCTGGGCTTGCCCGGGCGTTGGTGTTTCCAGTACCTGGGGTCAGATCCCTTTCCTGCGGAAAGGAATCTGGCCCCATTGCATTTGCACGTTTTCCTAAAGACATCACCGCCGCAGTGCGGAGCATGGCAAGGACATCCCAAGGAGCTCCGACCATGCATCGCCTCACCCTGCTCGCCGCCCTGCTCTGCCCGGCCCTGGCCACCGCCGCCGCCGACTGCACCCTGCCCACCACACTGGACCAGCGCCAGTTCACCAACCTCAGCGACCCGCTGTACCAGCCAGATAATCCGAATGCCGGACGCATGGTCCAGCTCAGCTTCGCCGGCAACCAGTACGTGCTGGACATCCTCGGCACCGATCTGCGCATCGGCGGCAGCTACCGCTACCAGCGCCTGGCCCCGCACATCGCCGAGATCCAGATGACCGAAGCCCACCCTGCCGGCCCTACCCACTACACCCTGCTGCTGACCTGCCAGACCGACCACCAGGGCCGTTTCATCTACACCCAGCACGACGGCCCCATCGCACCCCGCCAGCGCCAGAATTCCGGCCGATGGACCCTGCAGCCATAGGCCAGAAAACCGACGCCAGTTAAATGGCGCCTCGCCGACGCCTCGTCCACACATGACCATGGGGTCAGAGCCCGTTGCGCAGCAACGGGATACGACTCCAGAAGAGCCGTGTCGACCAAGGTCGACACCCACCAAGAGCAGCCCATGCAATTCCGACAGATCGCGGGAAACTGTCGAAGGCGGGGTGGGTCCGGTTGCGGGGGTGTCCGCGGCATGGATGCCGCGGCCAAGCCCCCAGGGACGGGTTTACGGCGTCCCCCGCAACCGGACCCATCCCGCCACCCCACGGATAGCCAGCTTCTGCCGTTGCTTCGGCTTCGGCTTCGGCTTCGGCTTCGGCCGTTGCCGCTGATGTTGCCGGCCAGCGGCCGACACTACCGCGGGGAGCGGGGTGCAACCCCGCACGCACACCCAACCTCCTCACTTCACTGAATCGAAAACCGGTTTCGGCACGGCACTTGCACCTGCTCCAGCAGACAACCCCATCCCCTGTTTCTGGAACCGTTGCAGATGTCCCACTCCGTCACTTCGATCCTTTCGCAGATCCGCTCCTATCAGACCCAGATGGGACAGCCGGCGCTCAACCCGCTGGGCGAAACGCCGCGCAGCAATGCCCTGCCGGGCACGGTGCTGGACGCACCGCAGGCCCAGCCGGCCAGCTTCACCGAAACCCTGCGTGGTGCGATTGCCGGCGTCAACGACGCGCAACAGAAATCCGGCGCCCTCGCCAAGGCCTTCGAAATGGGCGACCCCAGCGCCGACCTGGCCAAGGTGATGGTCGCCTCGCAGCAGTCCCAGATCGCCTTCCGCGCCACCGTGGAAGTCCGCAACCGTCTCGTCCAGGCTTACCAGGACGTGATGAACATGCCGCTGTAAGGAACGTTGACGCATGGCACTGACGCTCTCCAAGGACAGCCTGAACGCCGAGAAGGCCGGGCAATGGTTCGACCGCCTGCAGAGTCTGCAGATCACCCGTCGGCTGGGCCTGATGGCGATGATCGCGGTGGCGGTGGCGGCAGGCCTGTCCGTGTTCTTCTGGTCGCAGAAGCCCGGCATGGTCCCGCTGTATACCGGCCTGGACCAGAAGGCGACCGCTGAAGCGACCGACCTGCTGCGCGCCGCGCAGATCCCGTTCGCCCTCGACCCGGCCACCGGTGGCATCACCGTGCCGGAAAAGAACCTGCACGACGCCCGCCTGAAGCTGGCCGGCTCCGGCCTGACCGACAGCGGCAAGCTCGGCTTCGAGCTGATGGAGCGCGACCCGGGCTTCGGCGTCAGCCAGTTCGTGGAAAGCGCGCGCTACCAGCATGCGTTGGAAACCGAGCTGTCGCGCACCATCAACACGCTGCGCCCGGTGCGCGATTCGCGCGTGCACCTGGCCATTCCCAAGCCCAGCGCCTTCACCCGGCAGCGTGACGTGGCCAGCGCCTCGGTCACCCTGGAACTGCGTGGCGGCCAGCAGCTGGAACGCAGCCAGGTGGACGCCATCGTGCACATGGTCGCGGCCAGCATTCCGGACCTCGCTCCGGAACGCGTGACCGTGGTCGACCAGAGCGGGCGCATGCTCAGCATCACCGACCCGAACAGCGAGGCGGCGGTCAACGCGGCCCAGTTCGAGCAGGTGCGCCGCCAGGAAACCTCGTTCAACCAGCGCATCCGCGAGCTGCTGGAACCGATGACCGGCCCCGGCCGCGTCAATCCGGAAGTGAGCGTGGACATGGACTTCTCGGTGACCGAGGAAGCCCGTGAGCTCTACAACGGTGAACCGCAGAAGCTGCGCAGCGAGCAGATGAGCGAGAACACCACCAGCACGCCGGGCCCGCAGGGCGTGCCGGGCGCGACCAGCAACAGCCCGCCGGGCCAGCAGGCCGCGCCGGCCACTGCGCAGGCCCCGACCGAAAGCAGCAAGAACGCGACCCGCAACTACGAGCTGGACCGCACGCTGCAGCACACTCGCCAGCCGGCCGGCCGCATCAAGCGCGTCTCGGTGGCGGTGCTGGTGGACAACGTGCCGCGCGCCGGCGCCAACGGCAAGATGAGCCCGCAGCCGCTGTCGGCTGCCGAACTGACCCGCGTCGAAGCGCTGGTCAAGCAGGCCGTCGGCTTCAATGCCGAGCGTGGCGACACCGTGTCGGTGATGAACGCCCCGTTCGTGCGCGAGATCACGCCCGAAGAAGGCCCGGCCTGGTGGGAACTGCCGTGGGTGCACGATGCCGGCCGCATGCTGCTTGGCGCGGTGGTGGTGCTGGCGCTGCTGTTCGGCGTGCTGCGCCCGGCCCTGCGTGCGATCACTGGCCAGAACAAGAAGGACGACCCGCAGGCACTGGAACCGCATACCGCGGACGTGCAGCTGGTCGATGACGATGGCATGCCACTGCCGGCGCTCGGCGCCGACCGGGCCAGCCTGGGCGGGCCGGATGCGCTGGCCCTGCCGGTGGATTCATATGAGGAACGACTGCGGATGGCGCGTGAAGCCGTGAAGACCGACTCCAAGCGCGTGGCCCAGGTGGTCAAGGGTTGGGTGGCCAATGACTGAGGCGCCACTGACCGGTGTGCAGCGCGCGGCTGTGCTGCTGCTGTCCCTGGGTGAGCTGGACGCAGCCGAAGTGCTGCGCCACATGGAACCCAAGGAAGTGCAGAAGATCGGCATCGCCATGGCCACCATGACCGACATCACCCGCGAACAGGTGGAACGGGTGATGGACCAGTTCGGCCAGGAACTGGGCTCGAAGACCTCGCTGGGCGTGGGCTCCGACGACTACATCCGCAACATGCTGGTGCAGGCGCTGGGCAGCGAGAAGGCCGGCAACCTGATCGACCGCATCCTGCTCGGCCGCAACACCACCGGCCTGGACGCACTGAAGTGGATGGACCCGCGTGCGGTGGCCGATCTGGTGCGCAACGAGCACCCGCAGATCATCGCCATCGTGATGGCGCACCTGGAAACCGACCAGGCCGCCGACGCGCTGAAACTGCTGCCGGACCGTACCCGCGTGGACGTGCTGCTGCGCATCGCCACCCTCGACGGCATTCCGCCGAATGCGCTGAATGAACTCAACGAGATCATGGAGCGCCAGTTCGCCGGCAACCAGAACCTGAAGTCGTCCAACATTGGCGGCGTGCAGTGCGCGGCCAACATCCTGAACTTCATGGACAGCGGCCAGGACCAGGCGATCCTGGGCGAAATCGCGCGCATCGATGCGCCGTTGAGCAACCGCATCCAGGACCTGATGTTCGTGTTCGACGACCTGGTCGACCTCGACGACCGCGAAATGCAGCTGGTGCTGCGCGAAGTGAGCGGCGAGCGCCTGGGCCTGGCCCTGCGCGGCGCCGACATCAAGGTGCGCGACAAGATCACCCGCAACATGTCGCAGCGCGCGGCGGAAATCCTGCTGGAAGACATGGAAGCCCGCGGCCCGGTGCGCTTGTCCGACGTGGAAGGCGCGCAGCGCGAGATCCTGGCCATCGTCAAGCGCATGGCCGATGAAGGCACCGTCACCATTGGTGGCAGCGCGGAGGCCATGCTGTGAGCAACGTCGTGCGCTGGCTTGCCCCGGACCTGCTGGCCCAGCCCGAACCGGCGCTGGAGCAGGAGGATGCGTTCGAGCTCACCGAGCCGGACCCGGAACACGACCCCGAACCGCCGCTGCAACTGCCGACCCTGGAGGAGATCCAGGCGATCCAGGACAGCGCTGAGAAGGAAGGCTTCCAGCACGGCCATGCCGAAGGCTATGGCCAGGGCCAGGCCGAAGTGCGCCGCCTCGCTGCGCAGATCGAAGGCATCCTCGACAACTTCAGCCGACCACTGGTGCGGCTGGAGAACGAAGTGGTCGGCGCACTGGGCGAGCTGGCGGTGCGCATCGCCGGCGCGCTGGTCGGCCGCGCCTATGAAGCTGACCCGGCACTGCTGGCGCAGCTGGTCGGTGAAGCGATTGACGCGGTGGGTGGCAGCACCCGGGAAGTGGAAGTGCGGCTGCACCCGGATGACATCGCCGCCCTCGCCCCGTTGCTGAGCCTGCCGCCGCAACAGCGCCTGGTGCCCGATACCAGCCTGAGCCGTGGCGATCTTCGCGTGCACGCCGAAGCGGTGCGCATCGACGGCACCTTGGAAGCCCGCCTGCGCGGCGCGCTGGACGCGGTGATCCGCCAGACCGGAGCCAATGCATGACCCCCGATCCACAGCCGACGCCGCCACCGGCCGACTGGGCCATGGCCCGCAACCTGCGCCTGGCCCGTCGCCTCGATGGCCTGCGTGTGGATACCGCCCATGGCCGCGGCCTGATCCGCGAAGGCGTACTGCGCCGCGCGGTCGGCCTGACCCTGGAAGCCGTCGGCTGCGAGGCGCCCCTCGGCGCCAGCTGCAAGGTGGAAGTGGTTGATGGTGGCTGGGTCGATGCCGAAGTGGTCGGCTTCGCCGGCGAGCGCACCTACCTGATGCCCAGCGCAGAGCTGCATGGCCTGTTGCCCAATGCGCGGGTGGTGCCATCGGCGCGCCGCGGTGGCGTGGAAGTGGGCGAAGGCCTGCTTGGCCGCGTCATCGACAGCGACGGCGTGCCGCTGGATGGCAAGGGCCCGATCCGCGCCGAAGGCCACGTCGGCATGGCCGGCGTGTCGATCAATCCGCTTGCGCGCGAACCCATTACCCAGCCGCTGGACGTGGGCGTGCGCGCGATCAACGCGCTGCTGCCGATCGGCCGCGGCCAGCGCGTCGGCCTGTTCGCCGGTTCCGGCGTCGGCAAGTCGACGCTGCTGGGCATGATGACCCGCTACACCGCTGCGGACGTGATCGTGGTCGGCCTGATCGGTGAACGTGGCCGCGAAGTGCGCGATTTCGTCGAGACCACGCTGGGCGAAGAAGGCCTGCGCCGCGCCGTGGTGGTCGCCAGCCCCGCCGACCGTCCGCCGCTGGCGCGCCTGCACGGCGCCTACCGTGCCACCGCCATCGCCGAGTGGTTCCGCGACCAGGGCCTGAACGTGCTGCTGCTGATGGACTCACTGACCCGCTTCGCCCAGGCGCAGCGCGAGATCGGCCTGTCGGTGGGCGAACCGCCGACCACCCGCGGCTACCCGCCGTCGGTGTTCGCCAAGCTGCCGGCACTGGTCGAACGCGCCGGCAATGGTGCCAAGGGCCGCGGCTCGATCACCGCGTTCTACACCGTGCTGACCGAAGGCGACGATCCGCAGGATCCGATTGCCGATGCGGCGCGCGCGATCCTCGACGGCCACATCCTGCTGTCGCGGCGCGTGGCCGACAGTGGCCTGTACCCGGCCATCGACGTTGAATCGTCGGTCAGCCGCGTGGTCACGGAAATCGCCGACGAACCGTGGCGCCTGCGCATCCGCAAGCTGAAGCGGCTGGTCTCGGCCTACTCGGCCAACCGCGATCTGATCGCCATCGGTGCCTACCAGCGCGGCAACGACGCGGCCACCGACGAAGCCCTGGAACGCTGGCCGGAAATCATGGAGTTCCTCGGCCAGGACGTTGCCAAGGCCGCAGATCTCCCGCACAGCCAGGCGGCACTGCAGCGCCTGGTGGAACAAGAGAGTTAAGCCATGAACCAGTCCAAGCGCATCGATCCCCTGCTCAAGCGGGCCCAGGAACACGAGGACGCGGTTGCCCGCGACCTTGCCGAACGCCAGCGCGTGCTCGACACCCATCTATCGCGACTGGACGAACTGCGCCGCTACGCCGAGGAGTACGCCAACGCCCAGATGGCGGCGACCAGTCCGGCGCAGCTGCTGAACCGGCGTGCCTTCCTCGACCGCCTCGACAGCGCGGTGGAGCAGCAGCAGCGCACCGTGGATGGCAACCGCGAAAAAGTGGAAGCCGAGCGCGCGCGGCTGATCCTGGCCAGCCGTGACAAGGCCGTGCTGGAACAGCTGGCTGCCAGCTACCGCGCACAGGAAAAGGTGGTGACCGACCGCCGTGACCAGCGCGAGATGGATGACATTGGCGCGCGTCGCGCACGACTGGTGCAGGCCGAAGACCAGGACGGCACCGAGCAGGGAGGCCGCTCGTGATGCCTACCCCATTGGCCGGCAGTGCCAACGCGCAGCCACAGAATTCCGGCAGCAGCGCAACGCGCGCGCCACGCGGTGACGGCAGCAAAGAGTTCAGCCAGCTGCTGCAGGGGGGCGCCACGGGCGCCGATGCGCCTGCCAAGCCGTCGAGTACGCCGACGCCGTCCACGCAGAGTCCAGCGTCCGACAGCAACGGCCAGGCCGGCGCCGATCGCAGGCCGGACAGCGCTGCCGCCCCCGACGAGCCCGCCGCCACGGTGCCCGCAGCACCGGCCAAGCCGGTTGCCGAAAAGGACACCCCGGCCGCGAGCGAGGAAGCCCCTTGGCCACCGCTCGGCCTGGCCGGGCTGGTGCTGGCGATACCGGCGCCTGCCGATCCTGCCAGCGCTCTGCCAGCCGCGGCAGTGACGGCCAGCGACGCAGGCGGCAACGCCCTGCCCGCGCCCGCTGCAGCGCCGGTCGCAGCGGCCCTGCCGTCCACCGCGGCGGCGGCCACATCGTCCACCGCCAGCAGCGGCAGCGACCAGGCGGCCACGCTGCCGTTGCCTGAGATGGTGCTGCCCGGGAAGCACAGCGAACGTGGCGAAGGCAGCGACGCATCCCTCATCGGCGACCGCGCCACGGCGCCGCTGCTGCATGCGCCGGGCAACGCGGCCGTGCAGGATCTGAAGGCCGCGCTGGCCACCGGCAATGCCATCTTCAATGGCGAGCCAACGCCGAAGCCGGTGCTCGGTGACGATGGTTTCGACCAGGCCATCGGTGCGCGCCTGGGCTGGCTGGCCGACCAGAAGATCGGCCACGCCCACATCCGGCTGAGTCCGGATGACATGGGCCCGGTGGATGTTCGCCTGCAGTTGAACGGCGACAAGGTGCATGCCAGCTTCAGCAGTCCGCACGTGGAGGTGCGCCAGGCATTGGAAAGCAGTCTGCCACGCCTGCGTGAACTGCTGGGCGAACAGGGTTTCCAGCTGGCCCACGCCGATGTTGGCCACCAGGGCCCCGGTGGTGACGGCAATGCGTCGGGCCAGGCCGGTCGTGGCGGCATCGCGGGTGACGGAGAACCGTCGCCGGGTGACACCAGCGTGTCGTCCACTCAGTTGATCCGCCAGCGCGGGCTGCTGGACGCGTACGCCTGACAGACGTGCCAACCAAGGTTGGCACCCACCAGAGCGGGACGGTTGGCACCTACCAGTATCGCGTTGGTGGGTGCGGAGCTTGCTCCGCACGGCCCCACCGGCACCCCGACGGAATTCCGTCGCCCCCCTCTGCCCCGGCTCCGGCACACCCCTTGCATATCCCGGTGAAGCAACCCTCAGGAGCTTCACCTCGTGGCCGCAGCCGCTGACAAAACCAAGAAGACCGCCGAGAAGGACAAGACCGCCAAGCCGCGTAGTCCGATCCTGATCACCGCATTGGTGGCCGTGCTGGCCGCCGCTGCCGCCGGTGGCGGCGTCTGGTTCTTCACCCAGTCCAAGCACGAAGACAAGGCCGCGCAGGCCCCGAAGAAGACCACGACCCCGGCACCGGCCCAGTACTTCGCGCTGGACCCGGCCTTCGTGGTCAATCTCAACGGCCCGGTCGACGGCCCGCGCTACCTGCAGCTGGAAGTGCAGCTGATGACCCGCGACCCGGCCGCACTGGAAGCGATCAAGACGCATGCCCCGGCCATCCGCGCACGCCTGCTGATGCTGTTCTCGCAGGTTAGCCCCGACCAGATCGCCGACATCGCCGGCAAGCAGAAGCTGCAGGCCGCTTCGCTGGCCGAAGTGCAGAAAGTGCTCAAGGCCGAGACCGGCAGCAACGGCGCCGACGATCTGCTGTTCACCAGCTTCGTGACCCAGTAAGGGCCCACCGATGAATGACCTGCTGTCCCAGGATGAGATCGATGCCCTGCTCCACGGCGTGGACAGTGGCGCGGTCGAAACCGATCCGGAGCCGCCGTCAGGCGAGGCGCGTTCCTACGACTTCGCCAGCCAGGACCGCATCATCCGCGGTCGCATGCCGACCCTGGAAATGGTCCACGAGCGCTTCGCGCGCCTGTGGCGGATCGGCCTGTTCAACCTGATCCGCCGCTCGGCCGAGCTGTCGGTGCGCGGCATCGAGCTGATCAAGTTCAACGACTACATGCACTCGCTGTATGTGCCGACCAACCTGAACCTGATCCGCTTCAAGCCACTGCGCGGCACCGGCCTGATCGTGTTCGAGCCGACCCTGGTGTTCGCCATCGTCGACAACTTCTTCGGCGGCGACGGGCGCTACCCGACCCGCATCGAAGGCCGCGAGTTCACCGCCACCGAAATGCGGGTGATCCACCTGCTGCTGAAGCAGACCTTCGCCGACCTGCGCGAGGCCTGGGCACCGGTGATGGACGTCGACTTCGAGTACATCAACTCGGAGATCAACCCGCACTTCGCCAACATCGTGACGCCGCGCGAGTACGTGGTGGTGTGCCGCCTGCACGTCGAGCTCGACGGCGGTGGCGGCGACATCCACGTGACCCTGCCGTACTCGATGCTGGAGCCGATCCGCGAACTGCTCGACGCCGGCATCCAGAGCGACCGCAATGATCGCGACGAGAGCTGGGGCCAGACCCTGCGCGAACAGCTCAACATCGCTGAGGTGACCCTGTCCAGCGTGCTGGCCAGCAAGCGCATGACGCTGCGTGACCTGACCCAGCTGAAGGTCGGCGACATCCTGCCGATCGAGCTCAGCCCGCAGGTGCCGCTGTGCGTGGAGAACATCCCGGTGTTCACCGGCGAGTTCGGCATCGCCAACGGCATGAACGCCGTGAAGATCACTGCTACCCATCCGCCGGGCACCCGCCCGCGCGTACCCGTCATCCAGGAAGACCCGCAATGAACGATATCGACGCCCTCGAACCCACCCCGGCCCAGTTCAGCAGCCTGCAGGCCGATGAGGCGAACGGTCCGGACCTGAACCTGGACGTGATCCTTGACGTGCCGGTGACGCTGTCGCTGGAAGTCGGTCGCGCCCGCCTGCCGATCCGCAACCTGCTGCAGCTCAACCAGGGCTCGGTGGTGGAACTGGAACGCGGCGCCGGCGAATCGCTGGATGTTTTCGTCAACGGGACCCTGATCGCCCACGGCGAGGTGGTGGTGATCAACGACCGCTTCGGCGTGCGCCTGACCGACGTGGTCAGCCCGAGCGAGCGGATCCGGAGACTGCGTTGAGCCTGCTGGCCTCCACACTGCTGGCGGTCGGCAAGACCGTCGCTCCGGTCGGCCCGCAGATCGGCCAGCACGCAGCCGCCGCGCCGAGCCTGTTCGGTGCGGTGCTGGCGTTGCTGGCAGTGCTGGCGCTGGTCATCGGCCTCGGCTGGCTGCTCAAGCGCCTGCCCGGCAGCGGCTTCCGCCCGGCCGAAGGCATGAAGGTGGTCGCCAGCCTGAGTGTCGGTGCCAAGGAGCGCGTGGTGGTGGTCGAGGTCAATGGCCAGCAGCTGCTGCTGGGCGTCACCGCTGGCGGCATCAACACCCTGCACACCCTGCCCGAACCGCTGCCGCCGCCCGCGCCGGTGCGCGTGCCGGACTTCAAGAATCTTCCGAATTTCGCCCAGCTGCTTCAACAGCGGCTGCGCAAGGACCCCTGACATGCGTGTCACCCGTACCCGTCTTGCCACCCTGATGCCGTGGCTGCTGATGCTCGCCCTGTGCCTGTTGCCGGCGCTGGCATTCGCCACACCCGGCGCGCCGACCACCCCGCTGCCGGACATCAACGTCGGCAAGATCGGTGGTGCGCCGGTCAGCCTGCCGCTGCAGACCCTGCTGCTGATGACCGCGATCACCCTGATCCCGTCGATGCTGCTGGTACTGACCTCGTTCACCCGCATCATCATCGTGCTGGGCCTGCTGCGCCAGGCACTGGGTACCGGGCAGACGCCGTCCAACCAGGTGCTGCTGGGCCTGGCACTGTTCCTCACCGCAATGATCATGCTGCCGACCTGGGACAAGGCCTGGAGCACCGGCATGGCGCCGTACCTCAACGGCGAGATCGACTTCCAGACCGCCTGGACGCTGACCACCACGCCGCTGCGCGCCTTCATGCTGGCGCAGATCCGCGAGACCGACCTGATGACCTTTGCCGGCATCGCCGGGCATGGCACCTACGCCAGCCCCGATGCGATCCCGTTCCCGGTGCTGGTCGCCTCGTTCGTTACCAGCGAGCTGAAGACCGCCTTCGAGATCGGCTTCCTGATCTTCATCCCGTTCGTGATCATCGACCTGGTGGTGGCCAGCGTGCTGATGTCGATGGGCATGATGATGCTGTCGCCGATGCTGGTGTCGGCACCGTTCAAGATCCTGCTGTTCGTGCTGGTGGATGGCTGGGTGCTGACCGTCGGTACCTTGGCGGCGAGCTTCAATCCGGCGTGATCGAGAGGCAGTCGAGCATGGCTCGACTCTACAGAAGCACAGTCGAGCATGGCTCGACGCTACATGAGCAGATGGAACCCGAATGACTCCCGAACTTGCCCTGACCGAACTGCGTGGCGGCCTGATCACCGTGTTGTGGGTGGCCGGCCCGCTGCTGCTCACCGTGCTGGTGGTCGGTGTGGTGGTGGGCGTGGTGCAGGCCGCGACCCAGCTCAATGAGCCGACCATCGCCTTCGTTGCCAAGGCGGCGGCGCTGACCGCGGTGCTGTTCGCGCTGGGCAGCCTGCTGATCGGCCACCTGGTGGAGTTCACCACGCTGCTGTTCCAGCGCATCCCGCACCTGATCGGCTAGGACACGCGCTTCGATGGACGCCGCCACCCAGATGGCTGCCGACGGCCTGCAGGCCTTCGGCATGATCGGCACCGTGCTGTGGACCATGCTGCGCATCGGCGCAGTGGCCATGGCCATGCCGATGATCGGTACCCGTGCCGTACCCGCGCGGGTGCGCGTGGTGCTGGCTGGCACCCTGGCCATCGCGCTGGCGCCGCTGCTGCCGCCGGTACCGGACTGGACCGGTTTCGATGCCGCCACGGTCCTTACCATCGCCCGTGAACTGGCCATCGGCGTATCCGTCGGCTTCCTGCTTCGGCTGGTGTTCGAGGCCGGCGCGATGGCCGGCGAACTGATCGCCCAGGGCACCGGCCTGGCCTTCGCGCAGATGAGTGACCCACTGCGTGGCGGCACCTCCGGCGTGATCGGGCAGTGGTTCTATCTGCTGTTCGGCCTGCTGTTCTTCACCGCCAACGGGCACCTTGCGCTGATCTCGCTGGTGGTGGACAGCTACCGGGCGCTGCCGATCGGCGCCCCGCTGCCGGACCCGCACGCCTTCTTCAGCATCGCCCCAACCTTCCTGCTGACCGTACTGCGCGGCGCATTGACCCTGGCGATCCCGCTGACTGTGGCAATGCTGGCGGTGAACCTTGCGTTCGGCGTCCTGGCCCGTGCGGCCCCAGCGCTGAACCCGATCCAGCTCGGCCTGCCAGTGTCGCTGCTGCTGGGCCTGTTCCTGCTGGCGCTGCTGGCCGGGGAAATGGGCCCGCCGGTACAGCGCCTGTTCGATGCCGCCTTCCAGGCTGCGGACGCGGTCATACACTGACCCTGTCATCACGCATTGCCGCTTGCCATGCATTCGTTTCTGTAGAGCCGAGCCCATGCTCGGCTGCCATTGGCCGGAACACTAGCCGAGCATGGGCCCGGCTCTACAGGGGCGCAATTTCACGCTTTGCTGCTTGCCCTTCCCCCGGGTCTGCGCGTTAGAGTGAATGCGCGGCAACCGGGGGGATGCCGCACGTGGCCGCCGCCCTGCGTCGGCCTGCCTCATGCATGCCCCACCGTGGTTTCCGTCGACAGGCAGGTCCGGGAGACTGACGAATGCTGGTAGGCACGTACAACCCGTGGCTGGTGGCGATCTCGCTGCTGGTTGCCGTGATGGCTTCGTACACCGCGCTGGCCATGGCCGGGCGCACGGTCACTGCACCCGGCAAGGGCGCGGCCTGGTGGTGGCGCCTCGGTGGTGGCTTCGCCATGGGCCTGGGCATCTGGTCGATGCACTTCATCGGCATGCTCGCCTTCGACCTGCCCATTCCGCTCGGCTACGACCTGCCCATCACCCTGCTTTCCCTCGCATTGGCGATCGCCTCATCGGTGTTCGCGCTGTGGCTGGTTTCACTGCGCACCCTGCCCCACCCGCGGTTGGCCGGTGGCGCGCTGCTGATGGGCACCGGCATTGCCGGCATGCATTACGTTGGCATGGCCGCAATGCGCATGCAGCCTGGCATCGACTACGACCCGGGCTGGCTGTTGTTCTCGCTGATGGTAGCGGTGGCCGCCTCGTGGACTGCGCTGTACGTGGCGTTCCGCCTGCGCGCGCAGCGCACCCGTGTCGGCGACCGGCTCGCGGCTGCCGGCCTGCTCGGGCTGGCCATCGTCGGCATGCACTACACCGGCATGGCCGCCGCGCGCTTTCCGGAAGGCAGCATCTGCGGCGCAGCCGTCGGCGATGGGCTGCAGAGCGAATGGCTGGCCATGCTGGTGGTGGTGCTGACCGTCGCCATCCTGGCCGTGGTGCTGGTGGTCTCCTGGCTGGACCAGCGGGTGGAGGCGCAGCTGCTGCGCCTGCGCAATTCCCTGTTGAGTACCTCACTGACCGACGCACAGCAGGAACTGACCCAGGCCGCACTTCACGATCCGCTTACCCGCCTGCCCAACCGCCTGCTGCTGCAGCGTCGCATCGTGCAGGCGCTGGCCGAGGCCGAACAGGGCGGCAGCCGCTTCGCGGTGATGTTCATGGACCTGGATGGCTTCAAGCAGGTCAACGATGCCTATGGCCACCAGGCCGGTGATGCACTGCTGGTGGCAGTGGCCGAACGCACGCGGCAGCTGCTTCGGCCCAACGACATGCTGGCCCGTCTGGGCGGTGACGAATTCGTATTGGTGGTACGCATCGAGCACGATGAGGACCTGCCCACCCTGGCTCGGCGCATCCTTCAGGCGGTCGGCAGCGGCCCGTTGCTGGCCGACAACGAACTGCAGGTGACCGCCAGCATCGGCGTGGCGATCTGTCCCGACCACGCTGCCAGCGAGCGGCAGCTGATGGCCTTTGCCGATGCAGCGATGTACCAGGCCAAGGAATCCGGACGCAACGCCTTCGTGCTGTTCGCCGACTGGATGAATGACAGCGCCGAACAACAGTTCCGGCTGCTGGCCGACCTGCGCCGGGCCATCGGCAGCGAGCAGCTGTTCCTGCACTACCAGCCGAAGATCCAGGTAGCCACGCAGAAAGTGGCCGGTGCCGAAGCGCTGATCCGCTGGCGCCATCCGGAGCATGGCCTGATCCCGCCGGACCGCTTCATCCGGCTGGCCGAACGCAGCGGTGCGATCAACGACATCGGGCGCTGGGCGCTGGACCAGGCCTGCCTGCAGCTGCGGCGCTGGCACGATGCCGGCCACGAGGGCTGGTCGATGTCGGTGAACCTGTCGCCGGTGCAGTTCAGTTCGCCGCACCTGCTGCAGGATGTGCGCGAAGTGATCGAACGCTACGACATTGCCCCACGCCACCTGGTGCTGGAAATCACCGAAAGCACGGTCATGCGCGATACCGATGCCAGCCTGCGCCTGCTGCAGGCGCTGTCGGCGCTGGGCGTGGGCATCTCCATCGATGACTTCGGCACCGGCTACTCCAGCCTGCTGTACCTGAAGCGGCTGCCCGCCACCGAGATCAAGATCGACCATGCCTTCGTACGCGATCTGGAGCACAGCGCCGAGGACGTGGTGATCGTCTCGGCGATCGTGGCACTGGGCCACGCGCTCGACATGGACATCGTGGCCGAGGGCGTGGAGACCGCCGCACAGCGCGCCTACCTGGAGCGCCTGGGCTGCGACTTCCTGCAGGGCTACCTGCTCGGCCGCCCGGTCGACGCCGCCCGCTTCATGCAGCTGCACGACCTGCCTCGCCCACGGGTGGAGCTGGCGCAGAGCCCGCCGACGCAGCACCCGCCCGGCTGACACCGGGCCGCGCGCCCACCGGGCACGCCCCGGGGCTGCCGGTACCTGCTCTGGTAGGTGCCAACCTTGGTTGGCACATGAACCCATCACGGAACGGTTCTTGCACGCACCCCGGCATCCCCTGCCGCAGTGCCCGTGATGTCCGAGAACGAATCCGCCGGCGAAAAGACCGAACAACCTACCGAAAAACGCCTGCGCGACGCCCGTGAACAGGGCAACCTGCCGCGCTCGCGCGAACTTGGCACGGCCGCCGTGTTCGGCGCCGGCGTACTGGCGGTGATGGCCATGAGCGGCTCGATCGGCCGTGGTGCAAGCGCCTGGATGAAGCACGCACTCAGCCCTGAGCAGAGCCTGCGGCAGAACCCGAAGGAACTGTTCGGCCACTTCGGCGACCTGCTGCTGCAGTTCATGCTGGTGATCGCGCCGCTGGTGCTGGTCTGCCTGCTGGCCAGTTTCGTCGCCCCGCTGGTGATGGGCGGCCTGCGCTGGTCGCAGAAGGCGATGATGCCCGACTTCAACCGCATGAACCCGATGAGCGGGCTCAAGCGCCTGTATGGCCCTGAAGCCATCGCCGAGTTCACCAAATCGCTGCTGCGCGTGGCCTTCGTCGGCGTCGCCGCCGGGCTGGTGGTGTGGACCGGCTTCGACACCCTGCGCGGGCTGATCCACCACCCGCTGGAGACCGCCATCACCGACGGCCTGGGCTTCACCCTGCGCCTGCTGCTGGCCACCGCCGGCGCGATGCTGGTGCTGGCCGCCATCGATGCGCCCTACCAGCGCTGGAACTGGATGCGCAAGCTGAAGATGACGCGTGAAGAGCTGCGCCGGGAAATGAAGGAAAGCGAGGGCAGCCCCGAGGTCAAGGGCCGTATCCGCCAGCTGCAGCAGCAGATGGCCAACCGCCGGATGATGGAGGCGGTGCCCACCGCCGACGTGGTGGTGGTCAACCCCACCCACTACGCGGTGGCCCTGAAGTACGAGGGCGGCGCCATGAACGCCCCCACCGTGGTCGCCCTGGGCGTGGACGAGACCGCCCTGCGCATCCGTGAAGTGGCCGACGGCAACAAGGTGGCGATCGTCTCCGCCCCGCCTTTGGCACGGGCCTTGTATCGGGAAGGCCAACTCGGAAAGGAAATCCCCGTGAGACTGTATTCGGCCGTCGCCCAGGTCCTGTCCTACGTCTACCAGCTGCGCGCCTGGCGCACTGGTCCGATGCCGGATGCCCCGCACATCCAGGTGGATGAATTCGGCAAGGGAGGCCGCCCGTGAGCGCCCAGCCCTCCGCCGGTTTCAACACCCACCGCGCCCTGGAGATGATCCGCCAGGGCCTTGGCGCACCGCTGATCGTGCTGGCCCTGCTGGCCATGGTCGTGGTGCCGCTGGCCGCGCCGGTGCTCGATGCCCTGTTCACCTTCAACATCGCCATCTCGCTGATGGTGCTGCTGGCGGTGGTCTACGTGAAGCGCCCGCTGGACTTCACGATCTTCCCGATCGTGCTGCTGATCACCACCATGCTGCGGCTGGCGCTGAACGTAGCCTCCACCCGCGTCATCCTGCTGAACGGCCAGAACGGCCACGACGCCGCGGGCAAGGTCATCGCCGCGTTCGGCGAATTCGTGATCGGCGGCAACTACGCGGTCGGCATCGTGGTGTTCGCGATCCTGACCATCATCAATTTCGTGGTCATCACCAAGGGTGCCGGCCGCGTCTCGGAAGTGACCGCGCGCTTCATCCTCGACGCGATGCCCGGCAAGCAGATGGCGATCGACGCCGACCTCAACGCCGGTTTGCTGACGCGCGAAGAAGCCAAGCTGCGCCGCGAGGAAGTCCGCGAGGAAGCCGACTTCTACGGTGCGATGGACGGTGCCAGCAAGTTCATCCGTGGTGATGCCATCGCCGGCATCCTGATCCTGTTCATCAACATGCTCGGCGGCCTGGCCGTGGGCGTGCTGCAGCATGGCATGCCGTTCGGCGAAGCCGCTGCCACCTACACCCTGCTGTCCATCGGTGACGGTCTGGTGGCGCAGCTGCCGGCCCTGCTGGTCTCCAGTGCAGTGGCCATGCTGGTCACCCGCGCCTCGCGTTCGCAGGACATGGCCCAGGCCATGACCGGCCAGGTGTTCGGCCAGTACCGCGCGCTGGCGATCACCGCCGGCATCATCGGCGTGGTCGGCCTGGTGCCGGGCATGCCCAACGTCGCTTTCCTGACGCTGTCCGCGATCCTCGGCTTCATCGCCTGGAAGGTCTACCGCAAGGGCAAGGCCGCGGCCACCGATCCGGCAGCCGCAGGCAATGACGCTGCCGCGCTCAACGCACTTGGCCGCCCGGCGGCACCGGCTCCGACTGCCGAACTGAGCTGGGACGAACTGCGCCCGGTCGATCCGCTGGGCCTGGAGGTCGGCTATCGGCTGATCCCGCTGGTGGACAGCAGCCAGGGTGGCGAACTGATGGCACGCATCAAGGGCGTGCGGCGCAAGCTCACCCAGGACGTCGGTTTCCTGATCCCGTCGGTGCACATCCGCGACAACCTGGAACTGCCGGCCAACGGCTACCGCGTGCTGGTGCACGGCGTACCGGTGGCCACCGCCGAGATCCACCCCGACCGTGAGCTGGCGCTGGACCCGGGCAGCGCGCTCGGCGCACTGGAAGGCATCGCCGGCAAGGACCCCGCGTTCGGCCTGGATGCCACCTGGATCCAGCCGCACCAGCGCGCCCAGGCCGAAACGCTCGGCTACACCGTGGTCGATCCGGCCACCGTGGTCGCCACCCACCTTTCGCACCTGATCCGCGAGCACGCGCCGGAACTGCTCGGCCACGAGGAAGTGCAGCACCTGCTGGCCAACCTGGCCAAGAGCGCGCCCAAGCTCGTCGAAGATCTGACGCCGAAGGCGCTGCCGCTGTCGGCGGTAGTGCGCGTGTTGCAGAACCTGCTGGTCGAACGCATTCCGATCCGCCAGCTGCGCAAGATCGCCGAAGCACTGGTCGAACACGCTCCGAACAGCCAGGACCCGGCGGTGCTGACCGCTGCCGTGCGTACCGCGCTGGGCCGCTTCATCGTGCAGGAGATCGCCGGAATGTCGGCGGAGCTGCCGGTGTTCACCCTCAACCCGCAATTGGAACGTGTCTTGCAGGAGTCCACGCAGGGCAACGGCGCCGCGCTGGAACCCGGACTCGCTGAGCGACTGCACCAGAGCCTGGCCGAATGTGTCAGCAAGCAGGAAGCCCGCAACGAGCCCGCGGTCGTGCTGGTACCTGGCCCGGTGCGCGCCGCGCTGGCCCGCCTGGTCCGCCACAGCGTTCCGTCGCTGTCGGTCCTGGCCTACAGCGAGGTGCCGGAGGACAAGCGCCTGAAGCTGGTCGGAACGATCAGCTGACGCCGCCCTCCGAAGCGCCAGAAAACAGACACCACTTTCGAACCAACGCAACAGACAGATACCAAGGGGAACCCGCACCGTGCAGACCACCGACCACCCGAGTTCTCCGACCGCCACCCCGCCGTCTTCGTCCCGTGACCACAGCATGAAAATCAAACGATTCGTCGCCGCCGACATGCGCTCGGCCATGAACCTGGTGCGCAAGGAACATGGTCCTGACGCCGTGATCCTGTCCAACCGCCGGATCGAGGAAGGCATCGAGATCGTCGCCGCCGCCAACTACGACGAGAGCGCCGTGCAGCGTGCGCTGGAAGCCTCGCGCCGCGACGTGGCGCCGCCGCCGGCACCCAAGCCGCGCACCGCTGCCGATGCGGTGATCGCTGCGGTCACCCGTCGCCGCAGCACCACCCCGGCGCCGGAACCGGTGGCTGCCACCACCTCGGCGGTGGCCGCCCTCGCCCGCGCCGCCGTCGGCGCCACCGGTCGCACCCTGGACAGTGCCGACGAGATCGTACCGACCCGCGGCAGTACCGGCTTCGCCGCCACCCTGGCGCGTGCCGCCGTCAACGAACCGGCGCTGCCGGAACAGATCTTCGCCCCGTTCGCCGAGGCCATCGTCGCAGCGGAACCCGCCAGCGCCGCGCCGGCCAACCGCGCCCGCTTCCAGATCGACCCGCCGCACGAGGCGCATCACGAAAGCGCGGCCCCGGCCGTGCAGCCGCCGCCGCTGCCGACCGCTGCCATGACCGAAGCGCAGCCCGCGATCGCCGCCAGCGAACCGGCAGCGGTCGAAGCCGCCGGCGAAGCCAGCCCGGCCCCCATGCTGGCTCCGGCCCCGGCGCTGACCCTGGTTGCCCAGGACGACGCCGAGATCCGCCAGCTGCGCCAGGAAGTGGCCGGCATGCGCCAGGTGATCGAGCGCGAGATGAACCGCTTCACCGACGAGCGCCTGCGCGGCTGCCCAGTGCGCGCCACCGCGCTGGACCTGATGGACGAGTATGGCTTCGATGCCGGCCTCGCCCGCGACGTGGCCATGCAGATCCCGCTGGAAACCGAAGCCCACCGTGGCCGTGGCCTGATGCTGGGGCTGATCTCGCGCAAGCTGCCGATCGCCCCGGTCGACCCGCTGGAAGAAGGTGGTGTGATCGCACTGGTCGGCCCCACCGGCGCCGGCAAGACCACCACCATCGCCAAGCTGGCCTCGCGCTTCGCCGAGAAGCACGCTGCGCGTGACGTCGCCCTGGTCACCACCGACACCACCCGCATCGGCGCCCGCGAGCAGCTGTACGGCTACGGCCGCCAGCTCGGCATCGCCGTGCACGAGGCCAACAGCGGCACCGACCTGGACCAGCTGCTGGAACGCCTGAAGGACTACAAGCTGGTGCTGATCGACACCGCCGGCCTGGGCCCGCGCGACCGCGCACTGGCCGCCCAGCTGCAGTGGCTGCGCGCCGCGCGCCAGGTCCGCACCCTGCTGGTACTGCCGGCCAACACCAGCTTCGGCGACATGGACGAGGTGGTCCGCCGCTTCGGCGCCGCCAACCTGCAGGGCCTGGTGCTGAGCAAGCTGGACGAGACCGGCCGCTTCGGCAACGCCCTGTCGGTGGCCGTGGACCATGCCCTGCCGATCACCTGGGTGACCGATGGCCAGGACGTCCCGGAGGACCTGCACCGGGCCAGTGCAGCCAATCTTGTACTTCGCCTTGAAGATTTGCGCCGAGCGGCCGATATGCCCTGCAACCCGGAGTTGAACCATGCCGTCGCGTGAGTACGCCAAGCTGACCAAGACCTTCCCGCTGTCGGCCACCCGCAGCGAGCCGCTCGGCCCTGTGCGCACCATCGCCGTGACCGGCGGCAAGGGCGGCGTGGGCAAGACCAACGTCTCGGCCAACCTGGCCGTGGCGTTGGCCGGCATGGGCAAGCGCACGCTGCTGCTGGACGCCGACCTCGGCCTGGCCAACATCGACGTGATCCTGGGGCTGAACCCCACCTTTACGTTGGCCGACCTGGTCGCCGGCCGCTGCTCGCTGGAAGACGTCATCGTCGAAGGCCCGAACGGCGTGTTGGTGGTCCCGGCCGCGTCCGGCCGCCGCCACATGGCCGAGCTCGCCCCGGCCGAGCACGTTGGCCTGGTCAACGTGTTCTCCGAGCTGGAGCGCGAACTGGACATCATGGTGGTGGACACCGCCGCCGGCATCACCGACGGCGTACTGACCTTCTGCCAGGCCGCGCAGGACACCGTGGTGGTGGTCTGTGACGAGCCGGCCTCGATCACCGACGCGTATGCGCTGATCAAGGTGTTGTCGCGCGAGCGCGGCGTGGACCGTATCCAGGTGGTGGCCAACATGGTGCGCGACCCGAACGAGGGCCGCGTGCTGTACGAGAAGCTGACCCGTGTCTGCGAGAAGTTCCTCGCCGATGTGTCGCTGAACTACCTGGGCTGTGTGCCGCAGGATGACTGGCTGCGCCTGTCGGTGCAGCGCCAGCAGCCGGTGGTGAAGGCCTATCCGTCCAGCCCCGCCGCGCTTGCGATCACCGAGATCGCGCGCCGCACCGCACGCTGGCAGGCGCCGACCGAACCGCGTGGCGGCGTTGAATTCTTCCTCGAACGCATCCTCAAGCAGCGCGGGGTGGCGGCATGAAAGGCGCAGCCCAATACAGGGAAGTGCAGCGCTCGGCAGCCAACGAGGTCATCGCCCTGCACTCGGACCTGGTGCGGCGCATCGCCCACCACCTCGCCGCACGCCTGCCTGCCAGCGTCGAAGTCGACGATCTGATCCAGGCCGGCATGATGGGGCTGATCGAGGCCTCGCGCAGCTATGACGCCGACCAGGGTGCTTCGTTCGAGACCTACGCCTCGATCCGCATCCGCGGTTCGATGATCGATGAGATCCGCCGTGGTGACTGGGTGCCGCGTTCCGTGCACCGCCGTGCTCGTGATGCCGCCGCCACAATCCGCCGCCTGGAACAGAGCAGTGGCCGCGCCGCCAGCGCCACCGAAGTGGCCGCTGCGATGGAGATGCCGCTGCCCGAATACCTGCGACTGATGGAAGACGCTGCGCGCGGCCAGGTGCTGAGCCTGGAATCGCGCATCGAGGACCAGGGCGAGCTGGACACCGTCGCCCAGGGCGGACCGACCCCGCAGCAGGTGCTGGAGCGGGGCGAATTCGGTCGCGAACTGGGCAAGGCCATTGGCCACCTGCCCGAGCGCGAAAAGCTGGTGCTTTCGCTCTACTACGAGCAGGAACTGAACCTGAAGGAGATCGGCGCGGTGCTCGGCGTGAGCGAGTCGCGGGTCTGCCAGATCCACGGCCAGGCCGTGCTGCGCCTGCGTGGTCGACTGAAGATTTTCGAGGCGGCAGACGCCGGCCTGGAAGAATGAACATGCCCGAGGTGGCTGCCCCCGGCCACCCGGAATGAACAACAAAGGAATTCTGCTTTGAACAAGAACATGCGCATCCTGATCGTCGACGACTTCTCGACCATGCGTCGAATCGTCAAGAACCTGCTGGGCGATCTGGGCTTCACCAATACCGCCGAAGCCGAGGACGGGCATGCTGCGCTGTCGCTGCTGCAGAGCCAGCCGTTCGATTTCGTGGTCACCGACTGGAACATGCCGGTGATGACCGGCATCGAGCTGCTCAAGGCGATCCGCGCCGATGCCAAGCTGAAGACCCTGCCAGTGCTGATGGTCACCGCGGAAGCCAAGCGCGAGCAGATCATCGAAGCCGCCCAGAGCGGTGTGAACGGCTACATCATCAAGCCGTTCACTGCACAGACGCTGGAAGAGAAGCTCGGCAAGATCTTCGAACGCCTGGCGGCCAGCGCCTGATGGATACCACGGTCGACAAGAACGCCCTCGCCCTGCGCCTGCAGGAAGCCCTGGACGCGCTGGAGTCCGGTGATGAGGCCGCCTGGCGGCAGCGCATCGACGGACTGGTCGCGCTGCGCACGCAGCCGATGATGAGCGGCCTTTCGCGGCTGGCCCGCGAACTGGGACAGGCGCTGGGTGAACTGCCGACCGTACCCAGCGAAGCCGGCGAACTGGACGATGCCTGCGCGCGCCTGGACCACGTGGTGGCGATGACCGAACAGGCCACGCACCGCACCCTGGACCTGGCCGAAGAATGCCGCAGCCTGACCGAACAGCTGCGCGCCGAAGGCCTGCAGCCGGGCCAGGACGCGCAGCTCGATCGCATCCGCCACAACCTCACCGAGATCGCCCTGACCCAGAGCTACCAGGACCTGACCGGCCAGATCATCCGCCGCGTGGTCGGCATCGTCCGCCGCGTGCATGAAGGTTTCGGCGCGCTCGGCCTGCCGCCGGAACAGCATCGCACCGACCCGGAACTGGCCGGGCCGGCACTGAAGGGACTGGACCGCCACGCGGTCTCGCAGAACGACGCCGACGACCTGTTGTCGGATCTGGGGCTGTAAGCATGAGCGCGGTATCCGACGACATCACTGCCGATTTCATCATCGAGGCGCAGGAGATCCTGGATCGCCTCGGCGAACAGCTGGTGTCGCTGGAGCAGGCACCGCAGGACAGCGATCAGCTCAACGCGGTGTTCCGCGGCTACCACACGCTCAAGGGCGGTGCTGGCTTCCTCGGCGTCACTGCCATGGTCGAGCTGTGCCACGCCGCTGAAGAAGCGCTGGGCGCCGCGCGTGCCGGCCAGGCCGTGCTGCAGGCCCACCACTTCGATGCCGCCCAGCAATCGCTGGATTACCTGCAGTCGATGCTGGATGCCGTGTCTTCCGGCACAGAACCGGGCTATGCACCGCCGGACCTGATCGCCCAGTTCGACGTGCATGGCGGCGGTGCCGCCGCGCCCGTGGCCGTCACCGTGCCCGCTGCCGGTGGCAGCGACCTGATCACCGACGACGAATTCGAGGCCCTGCTCGACCAGCTGCACGGCGGCAATGCGCCGACCGCGGTCACGCCTGCGAAGAAGGCTGACGACGGACTGATCAGCGAAGACGAATTCGAAGCCCTGCTCGACCAGCTGCACGGTGGCGCCGCACCGGGCGCCAAGCCCGCTGCGGTAGTGGCACCGGCGCCGACCGCCGCCCCGCGCTCGGCGGCCGCACCGGCACCGGCGGCCAAGCCGGCCGCCAAGCCGCTGGCCGAAGCCGAACACACCGTGCGCGTGGACACCAAGCGCCTGGATGCGATCGTCAATCTGATCGGCGAACTGGTGCTGTCGCGCAATCGGCTCAAGACCCTGCGTGCGCGCCTGCGTGACGAGGAGCTGGACCGCGCCGTGTCCACTCTGGATATCGCCACGGCCCGCCTGCAGTCGGCCGTGATGCGTACCCGCATGCAGCCGGTGGGCAAGGTGTTCTCGCGCTTCCCCAAGGTCGCCCGCGACGTCGCCCGCTCGCTGAAGAAGGAAGTGGACCTGGAGCTGATCGGCGCCGAGACCGAGCTCGACCGCAACCTGGTGGAAGCCCTGGCCGACCCGCTGGTGCACCTGGTCCGCAACGCCATCGACCATGGCGTGGAAATGCCCGACCTGCGCGAAGCACAGGGCAAGCCACGGATGGGCCATGTGCGCCTGTCGGCACAGCAGGAAGGCGACTACGTCAGCATCGAGGTGCAGGACGATGGCGCTGGCATCGACCCGGAAAAGCTGCGCGCGAAGGCGCGCGAGAAGGGCCTGATCGACCCGGAAGCCGCCGCCCGCCTGAGCAGCGAGGAATGCCTGCACTTGGTGTTCCTGCCGGGCTTCTCGACCAAGCAGCAGGTCACCGACATCTCCGGCCGTGGCGTCGGCATGGACGTGGTGCAGTCGCGGATCCGCGAGCTTAGCGGCCAGATCCAGATCCAGTCGGAACTGGGCCGTGGCAGCCGCTTCATGATCCGAGTACCACTGACCCTGGCGATCCTGCCGACCCTGCTGGTGCAGGCCGGTGAGGATGTCTATGCGCTGCCACTGGCGCGCGTGATGGAAGTGCTGCACGCACCGCGCACGTCGCTCGGCTGGTTCGACGGCCGCGCCGTGCTTGACCGCCGCTCGCACACCCTGCCGCTGGTCGATCTGCGCCAGTGGCTGGATGTGACGCCGGCCGCGTCGACCCTGCTGACCATCGTGGTGCTGCAGGCCGGCGAAGCGCGCTTCGGCCTGGTCGTGGACCAGGTGCGCGGGCGCGAGGAAGTGGTCATCAAGCCACTGCCGAAAGCCCTGCGCGGCCTGCGCGGTTACGCCGGTGCAACCTTGATCGGCGATGGTCGCATGGCGCTGATCCTGGACGTGGATGGACTGCGCAGCCCACATGACTGACCCGCTTGCTGAACCCGTAAAACTGTGAAGTCGCACCAGTAGCCCGTACCGGTGTCTCAAGTCCCATTCATACAAGCCGATACCGGATCCATGGATAGACTCAGCCTCATTGGACTCTTTCTCGCCCTGGCCTCGCTGGTCGGTGGCAGCATCCTCAAGGGCGCCGGCCTGGCGTCGTTGTGGTCGCCTGCGGCGTTCGTGATCGTCATCGTCGGCACCATCGCCGCGATCCTGCTGCATACCTCGCCGGCGGTGTTCAAGCATGCGTTCAAGATCGTGCGCTGGGTCGTGCGCCCGCCGCACAGCGATCGCCGCGAACTGATCCAGCAGATCGTCGAGTGGAGCAACATCGCCCGCCGCCAGGGCCTGCTGGGCCTGGAATCGCAGGTGGAAGCACAGCAGGACCCGTTCCTGCGCAAGGGCCTGCAGCTGCTGGTGGACGGCGTCGAACCCGAATCGATGCGGCACATGCTGGAAATCGAACTGGGCAGCCAGGAACACCAGGACCAGGCCGGTGCCAAGGTCTTCGAAGCGATGGGCATCTATGCGCCAACGCTGGGCATCATCGGTGCCGTGCTCGGCCTGATCGCGGTGATGAAGAACCTGGCCGATCCGAGCAAGCTCGGCCACGGCATCGCCGCAGCGTTCACCGCCACCATCTACGGCATCGCCTCGGCCAATCTGCTGTTCCTGCCGATCTCGGCCAAGCTCAAGAGTGTGATCTCGCACAACACCCGCGACCGCGAAATGGTCATCGAAGGCCTGATCTCGATCGCCCAGGGCGAGAACCCGCGCAACATCGAAACCAACCTCTCCGGCTTCCTGCACTGACATGGCCCGCCGCAAGCACCACGAAGAGCACGCCAACCACGAAGCATGGGCGATCCCCTATGCCGACCTGATGACGCTGCTGCTCGCCTTCTTCGTGGTCATGTATGCGATTTCCTCGGTGAACGAGGGCAAGTACCGGATCATGGCCGACGCGCTCACCGATGCCTTCGGTGGCGCACCGCGCACGATCAATCCGGTGCAGGTCGGCAACAAGCAGGTGCAGGGCGGTGGCTGGGACAGCCCGTCGGTGATCAAATCCGGTACCAAGATCGGCCCGTCCGCGCCGGCACCGTCGCACGACCCGACCCTGCTGCCGTCGATGGCCTCGCAGATGCGCATGCCTGTTTCGGTGCACAACCAGGAGCAGATCGCGCGCGCCGAGCGCCAGCTCAACAGCATCGCCGACCGCCTCACCGCCGCACTGGCGCCGCTGATCGACCGCGGCATGATCAGCGTGCGCCGCACCGAACTGTGGATCGAAGTCGAGATCAACAGCGACATCCTGTTCCCCACCGGCTCGGCGGCGCTGGACGTACATGCGCGGCAGACCCTGGCCAGCCTGGCCGAGGTCCTGCGCGACGTACCCAACAGCGTGCGCGTGGAAGGCCACACCGACAACGTGCCGATCGCCACTGCCACGTTCCCGTCGAACTGGGAGCTGTCAGCCGGGCGCGCGGCCAGCGTGGTGCACCTGTTCGCCGACCAGGGCGTGCAGCCGTCACGGCTGGCCATGGTCGGCTACGGCCAGTTCCGCCCGCGCGAAGAGAACGACAGCGCGCAGGGCCGCAACCGCAACCGCCGGGTGATGGTCATCATCCTGGCTGACACCTCGCATTCGGTGGATCCGCTGGGCCAGCGCCTGAACGCTGCCACCGGCGCCGCCGACAGCACCAGCACCGAGCAGGCCGCCGCAACGCCGGCCAGCACCGCCACCTCCCCCATCGCACCGGTGACGTTGCCGCCGGTGCCGGCTGGCAGCCGTGTCGGCGCCGCCGTTCCCCCGGCAATGAAGGAGTAATCCGATGCGCATCTGGGCAGTCGCCAACCAGAAGGGCGGAGTCGGCAAGACCACCACCACCCTCGCCCTCGGCCGCGGCCTGGCCGCACTTGGCCATCGCGTACTGCTGATCGATCTCGATCCGCATGCCTCGCTCAGCCGCGCGTTCGGCGTGCCGGTGGATCCGCCGCCGGCCGGCGTACTGGAACTGTTCGGCGCCCCGCCCGCAGACCTCGCCAGCCTGTGCCATGCCAGCAGCATCCATGGCCTGGACTACGTCTGTGCGCAGTCGGCGCTGGCCACGCTGGAGCGCCGCAGCGCCAACCAGCCTGGCCTTGGCCTGGCCCTGCAGAACGCGCTGGCACGCCACCAGGGCCAGCACGACTACATCCTGCTGGACTGTGCGCCGACCCTGGGCCTGCTGATGATCAACGCACTGGCCGCGGCCGACCGCCTGATCATCCCCACCCAGGCCGAGCCGCTGGCACTGCATGGGCTCGATGGCATGGTCCGCACCGGCGAGATGGTCGAGCGCTCGCGCCGCCGTCCGCTGCCGATATCGATCCTGCCGACCCTGTTCGACCGCCGCACGCGCGCAGGCAACGAGTCGCTGCGCACGATGCAGGATCGTCACGGCAGCCGCGTGTGGGAAGACGCGATTCCGATCGATACCCGCATCAGCAACGCGGCGGGCCTGACCCTGCCGAGCGTCGGCGAGGACTACCCGGGCCGCGGCCTGGCCGCCTATCGCCGCGCCCTGAACTGGATCCTCGGCGAGGACGCCCGTGCCCTGGAGCAGGCCGCATGAACAGCACCGGCGTACTGGACGACTATCTGGACGAACTGCTGGGCGAAGCGATCGCCCCGGCGGCCGTCGTGCTGCCAACGCCGGACAGCCCCGCCCCGGCTTCGGCCAGCGCATCGGAACCGGAGCGCGAACCGACCTGGGATGACCTGCCGGCCGAGGTGATCTACGAAACCGAGACCGTCGCCGCTGCGCCTGCCGTCGACAACGCCACGCTCGAAGCCGCCTTCGAGGCCGCCGCAACGGCCGAGCGCGAGCCCACCTGGGACGATCTGCCCGCCGAAGTGATCTACGAAACGGGGACTGCTTCTGCTGCCACGGCAGAGGACGACGCAGCACTGGAGGCCGCCTTCGAGGCCGCCGCAATGCCTGTCGCCGCCCTCGAGCGCGAACCGACCTGGGATGACCTGCCTGACGAGGTGATCCACGAGACGGCCCCTGCGCCCGCCACCGCCCAGGCAGGCCCGGAACCCACCTGGGACGATCTGCCCGACGAAGTGATCTACGAGACCGATACGGCCGACAGCCATCGACTCGCCCACACCGACAGTCCCGGCCTGCAGGCAGCGTTCGAAGCCGCTGCCGGTGGCGAGGACGTTGCCACGCCGCCACCTGCCGTGGTCGCAGCACCGGTTGCAGCGCAGGCGCAACGCCCTGCCCCGGCCGCACGCGCGGCCGCCGCGCCGCCGCCGCGCGTGGCCGTGGATGCCCCCGCCAGCAGCCGTCCCAGCAACTGGCAGGAACTGCAGGCCCAGGCCCACCAGCCGGCCCGCAGCCCACACCCGCAGAACCGCCGTGCCGGCGAGCGCACCTCGCGCTGGCTGCGCCTGCGCTGCGGCACCCAGGCCTATGCACTGGAACTGCTGAAAGTGCAGGAAGTGGTGCTGCCAGTGCCGCTGCTGCCCTTGCGCGGCACTGCGCCGGCCATGCTGGGCATCATGAACCTGCGTGGCCAGGTGGTACCGGTGATGGACCTCGGCCTGCACCTGGGCGCCGCCCCCGCCGAGGACGATTCGCAGACCCGAATCGTGGTGCTGGAAGAAGACGGCGAAACCATCGGCCTGCGCGTGTCGGCAGTGGAAGACGTTGCCAACCTCACCGACTCGCAGATCGAGCCGCCCGATACCGCACGCATCTGCCAGATCTCCAACGATCTGTTCCGTGGCGTGGCCCGGGTCAGCCAGCGGCCAATGATCCTGCTGGATGCCACCCGGCTGTTGAACTGAGCGGGAAAAGGGGACGGAGGGGATTAAGTCGCAATCGACCAGGCTCTCCCGCAGCCACCCTCGGCAACGGCGACCACGCAGTGGGGACGTAAGGTGTTGATCCAACGGATCAACTCCTTGCGTCCCCGACAGGCACCGCATCGGCGCAAAGCGCCGAGCCAGTTGCGACTTAATCCCCTCCGTCCCCTTTTGGATGGCGTCCCCGAAGAACACCGCATCGACGCGCCGCGTCGATTCTTCTAAAGAACCCCGCCGGGGTGCCGTTATGGATCACGGAACCGTTTGTCCGGAGCAACGATGAGCACTGTCGAACTGGGTGAGGATCTCGGCATCGAGAGCAGCACCGAGCTCAAGAACCGCCTCGCCCCGCTGGTGGCGCAGGCAGGCGAGCTGACCCTGGATGCCAGCCAGGTCACCCGCATCCACACGGCCGCCGTGCAGGTGCTGTGTGCGTTCGTGCAGGCCCGCCGCGAGGCAGGCCTGGGCACCGGCTTCCACGGTTGCACCGCAACCTTCCGTGACGCCGCGCGCCTGCTGGGCGTCACCCAGGCCCTGGGCCTGGACGTAACCCATGACAACCTGAAATCTGTGGAGAACGCTGCATGAGCGCACGTATCTTGGTGGTGGACGATTCGGCGTCGATGCGCCAGATGGTTTCCTTCGCCCTCACCTCGGCCGGTTTTGCCGTCGAAGAAGCTGAAGACGGCGCGGTCGCGCTCGGTCGCGCCAAGGGCCAGCGCTTCAATGCGGTGGTCACCGACGTCAACATGCCGAACATGGACGGCATCGCGCTGATCCGCGAACTGCGCCAGCTGCCGGACTACAAGTTCACGCCGCTGCTGATGCTGACCACCGAATCGGCTGCCGACAAGAAGTCCGAAGGCAAGGCCGCCGGTGCCACCGGCTGGCTGGTCAAGCCGTTCAATCCGGAACAGCTGGTCGCCACCGTGCAGAAAGTGCTGGGCTGACCGCCCGCCACCGCTCCCCCTCTTCGCTTCCGGACCACCACTGCCATGAGCATGGACCTGCAACGCTTCCACGCCACCTTCTTCGAGGAGAGCCGCGAAGGCCTCGACGCGATGGAGGCTGGCCTGCTGGCCCTGGAATCGGGGCAGCAGGACGCGGAGATCATCAATTCGGTGTTCCGCGCCGCCCACTCGATCAAGGGCGGCGCCGGCACCTTCGGCTTCGATGCGATCGCCGGCCTGACCCATGTGCTGGAAACGCTGCTCGATGAGCTGCGTGCCGGCAAGCGGGCGCTGGAAGGCCACGCCGTCGACGCCATGCTGTCCTCGGTGGACGTGCTGCGCGCCCTGCTGCGCGAAGCCGAACACGGCCAGGCCGCCGATCCCGCCGCAGTTGCTGCGGTGAAGGCGCGCCTGGAGGCGGTTCTTTCCGGTCAGGCCGCAGCGAGCGCCCCGGCGGCCGCCGCAGCCAAGGTGGACGATACGCCGGAAGCCTGGCAGATCGGCTTCACCCCGGCGCCATCGCTGTTCATGAGCGGCAACGACCCGCTGCGCATCATCCGCGAACTTGAGCACCTGGGTTCGCTGCAGGTTGCCGCGCGCATGGACCGCCTGCCGGGCTTCGCCCAGCTCGATCCGCTCGAAGCCCACCTGGCGTGGGACCTGGGCCTGGTCGGCAAGGTGCCGCGCAGCAAGATCGAAGACACCTTTGCCTGGGTGCTGGACGACTGCGAACTGGACATCCGTCCCGCCGCGCCGCCGAGCCTGGCCACCCAGGCACCGGTTGCAGCAGCCCCTTCCACACCTCCTGCCGCAACATCCGCAGCACCCGCTGCAGCGACCGCCAGCGGCGGCGCTGCCCAGGAAGCCGAAACCTCGATCCGGGTCAGCGTCGACAAGGTCGATGCACTGATCAACCTGGTCGGCGAACTGGTCATCACCCAGGCCATGCTCAAGCAGGTCTCGCACGCACTGGACCCGGTCCACGCCGAGAGCCTGTTCGCCGGCCTGGACCAGCTTGAACGCAACACCCGCGACCTGCAGGAAGCAGTGATCGGCGTGCGCATGCTGCCGGTCGATGCGGTGTTCCGCCGCTTCCCGCGCCTGGTCCGCGACCTGTCCAGCCGCCTCGGCAAGCAGGTGCGCCTGCGTACCGTCGGCGAAGGCACCGAACTGGACAAGGGCCTGATCGAAAAGATCGCCGATCCGCTGGTGCACCTGGTGCGCAACTCGATCGACCACGGCCTGGAAATGCCCGACGTGCGTCGTGGTGCGGGCAAGGACGAAACCGGCACGATCACCCTGGCGGCCTCGCATCAGGGCGGCCACATCGTCATCGAAGTCAGCGACGACGGTCGCGGCCTGGACCGCGCCAAGATCCTGGCCAAAGCCCACGAACGCGGCCTGGCGGTGCCGGACAACCCGACCGATTCGCAGGTCTGGGACCTGATCTTCCAGCCGGGCTTCTCCACTGCGGATGCAGTCACCGATCTGTCCGGGCGTGGCGTCGGCATGGACGTGGTCCGCCGCAACATCCAGGCACTGGGTGGCGAGGTGCAGATCGAGAGCAGCCTCGGTGCTGGTACGCGCACGCTGATCCGCCTGCCGCTGACCCTGGCCATCCTCGATGGCATGACCGTGGCGGTGGCCGGCGAAACCCTGATCCTGCCACTGGCCTACGTGCTGGAAGCCCTGCAGCCGCAGGCCGAGGACATCCGCAGCATGGCCGGCGAAGGCCGCGTGCTGCGCGTGCGTGGCGAGTACCTGCCGATCCTGTCGCTGAGCGAGTACTACGGCTACGGCAACCGCGCACCGGGCAGCGAATCGCTGGTGGTGGTGGTGGAAGGCGATGGCCAGAAGATCGCACTGGAAGTGGACGAGCTGGTCGGCCAGCAGCAGGTGGTAGTGAAGAACATCGAGAACAACTACCGCCGCATCGGCGGAGTGTCCGGCGCCACCATCCTCGGCGATGGCCGCGTCGCGCTGATCGTCGACATCGGCGGACTGGTGCGCTCGCTGCGGATGCCGCAGGCCGCCTGATCCACGTTGCATGCGTGCACTGGACCGCCGCCCTTCGGGGCGGCGGTTTTTGTTTGCGTGCGCTCCAGCCATGTGTGGCTGGGGTCAGATCCCTTTTCTTTGAAAAGGGATCTGACCCCAATCCGCGCCCGAACCCATTCCGTGATCTCCGTCGCCGCGCTGGTTTCGTTCGCAACCACGCCACCGAAGCGCAAGCCTCGCCACTGCAGCACTTTCGCGCGGTCATCCCTACGCAACCGAATGTGATCTGCGTCCATAAAGTCCGCCCACAGCACGCCGCTATCTCGCTTTGACGGCCGTCACCGAACCCCCACCGGGCACCCCCGTTCGCTCTGCAACCACCCCCAGCCGACGCAACGACGCCGGCACCCTGCCCACCTGGAGCACCCTGCATGAAGTGGTTCCAAGATCTGCCCATCGCCCGCAAGCTGGCCGTGGGGTTCACCCTCACCACGTTGATGACCCTGGTCCTCGGCGCCTTCGCCCTGTTGCGCCTGAGCGAGGCCAACAATCAGCTGGGCGAGATGGCCAGCAACGATATTCCGTCGGTCCAGCATCTGGGCGAGGCACGCTCGCAGCTGGGCGAGTTCCGCACCTACGAACTGGCCCTGCTGAGCATGCTCGATCAGCCGGAGAAAGTTGCCGACTACAACAAGCGCATGGACGACACCGCCAAGGCCGTGCATGACGAACTGGCCGCGTACTCGGCGCTGCCGGCACTGGACAAGGAGCGCGAACTCTATCGCGCGGCCAACGTGCAGCTGGAACGCTACTTCGCCGCCAACAAGGCGATGCGCGAGGCCGTGGCTGCCGGCGATGGCGCCCTGGCGCAACAGATTTCCGACGAACAGTCGCGCCCGGCCCGTCGTGACCTGTTCGCCGCGATGAAGACCCTCGGCACCCACATCGCCGGCCTGATGGACGGCAAGATCGCCGCTGCCAATGCCACCCACCGCACCAGCATGATCGCCATCATCGGCTGCATCGTGCTGCTGTCGCTGGTGGCCGCCGCACTGGCAACGGTCATCTCGCGCGCCGTCACCGGCCCGCTGGGCAAGGCCGTGCATGCCATCCAGGCCGTTGCCCGTGGCGACCTCAGCGTCAGCACCCAGGCCACCAGCAAGGACGAAGCCGGCAAGATGCTGGCCGCCACCGCCGAGATGACCGCGATGCTGCGCCGCTTCTCCGAGCAGACCCAGCTGATGGCGCAGATGCATGCCGGACCGGACATCGGCCATCGCATTCCGGAAGACTTCCCGGGCGTGTATGGCCAGCTGGCCGGCGGCATCAATACCGTGATCTTCGAGCACCTCGATGCGATCCGTGATGCCATCGACGTGCTCAACCAGTACGCCATCGGCAACCTCGCCCCGGACGCCCGACGCCTGCCCGGCAGCCGCGCGATCCTGCACGAATCGATGGATGCGGCCAAGGCCAGCCTGCTGGCGATCAACACCCAGATCCAGCAGCTGGCCTCGGCCGCCGCGGCCGGCGACTTCAGCCAGCGCGGCGACGCTCAGCGCTTCCAGCATGATTTCAAGCTGATGATCGAGCACCTGAACACCATGATGCAGGTCGCCGATGGCAACCTGGGCCAGCTCTCGCAGCTGCTGCAGTCGATCGCCGCCGGCGACCTGACCACGCGCATGGATGGCCAGTTCAATGGCGTGTTCGCACGCATGCGTGACGACGCCAACACCACCGTCGCGCAGCTGACCCAGATCGTCGGCCAGATCCAGGCCAGCGCCTCCAGCATCACCCTGGCCGCCGGCGAGATCGCGTCGGGCAACAGCGACCTGTCGCGCCGCACCGAGCAGCAGGCCGCCAACCTGGAAGAAACCGCCGCCTCGATGGAGGAGCTGACCTCCACCGTGCGCCAGAACGCCGAGCATGCCCGCCAGGCCAACCAGCTCGCCATCGGCGCGCATGGCGTCGCCTCGCAGGGCGGTGAAGTCGTCGGCCAGGTGGTCACCACCATGTCGGCCATCGAAGCCTCGTCGAAGAAGATCGCCGAGATCATCAGCGTCATCGACGGCATCGCCTTCCAGACCAACATCCTGGCGCTGAACGCGGCGGTGGAAGCCGCGCGTGCCGGTGAACAGGGTCGCGGCTTCGCCGTGGTCGCCAGCGAAGTGCGTACCCTCGCCCAGCGCTCGGCTGCGGCCGCCAAAGAGATCAAGGGCCTGATCGATGATTCGGTCGGCAAGGTCGCCGAAGGTTCCAGCCTGGTGCACCAGGCCGGCAGCACCATGGGCGAGATCGTCGCCTCGGTGCAGCGCGTCACCGACATCATGGCCGAGATTTCCGCCGCCTCGCAGGAGCAGTCGGCCGGCATCGAGCAGGTCAACCAGACCGTGGTGCAGATGGACGAAACCACCCAGCAGAATGCGGCACTGGTGGAAGAAGCCACCGCCGCCGCGCGTGCGATGGAAGACCAGGCGGTGCAGCTGGGTGAAGCCGTGGCCCGCTTCCGGCTGGCATCTCAGGGAACGACGGCCATCCCGGCACGCCCGCTGGCGGCACCGGTACCGCGCCAGGTCGCGGCCGCCGCACCTGCGGCAAAGCCGGCTCCCGCGCGCCCGCTGCGCAGCTCGGCGGCACAGCCGGCACTGGCCGCGGACGGCGACTGGCAGGAGTTCTGATCTACCGGGGTCGGATCCCTCTTCTGCGGAAGAGGGATCCGATCCCGCACGCATGGAAAGTGATGTAATTCTCACTTCATAATCCGGGGCAGAGGCCGATATCCCCATCGAGCCTCGCGCCAACGCGTGCTGGCGCCCGCCCCTGACCGTAGATTCCATGTCCGACGGCAACGACACTGCAGTGCATGATGTCCACGCGGCTGATGCCGCCGACGAACGTTTCCTGGTCCGCAACCCGCGCCAGCTGCGGCAGTTGCTGCGCTCGCTGATCGACCAGCGATCACTGATCAATGCGCATATCGACGGTCGCGACCGCTCGTTCCCGACCGCATTGCTCGATCTCGATGAGGACGAGGACACTCTGCTGCTCGATGGCAGCCCGCAGGAGGCGTCCAACCGCGCCGCCGAACAGGCTGACCACCTGCTGTGCTTTGCCCAGCTCGAGCGCGTGCTGGTGCGGTTCCGCCTGCACGAACTGCAACGCGTGGACAACGACGGTCACGTCGCCTTCCGCGCCCCGTTGCCGGACGAACTGGTGCACCTGCAGCGCCGCGAGCTGTACCGGTTGGAGACCCCGGTCACCGACTCGCCGCAGCTGCTGCTGCCACCCGGCGAAGCACGTGCCGAAGCGCTGTCGATGCGGGTGGTGGACATCAGCGGTGGCGGCCTGGCCGTGGTGGTCCCCAATGACTGTGCGGTGTTCGGCCTGCAGAAGCGTTATCCGGCACAGCTGTCGCTGCCCGACGGCCCCGACCTGGACATCGAGCTGGTCGTCTGCAATCTACTGCCGCAGCGCCAGCCCAACGGCATCGAAGTCAAGCGCGTGGGCATGCGCTTCGAAACCCTGCCGCGCGGCGCCGACAGCGCCATCCAGCGCTACATCTTCCGCATCGACCGGCAGCGCAAGGCACGCCGCAACGGCGAGCTCTGAGACGGTCCAACCGGTAGTGCCGGCCGCTGGCCGGCAACCCTGGAACGTATACCGGGGTCAGATCCCCTTTCCCTGAAAAGGGATCTGACCCCCATCCCCGACAACGTGGAGACGGCCGCTGCCGGCCAGCGGCCGGCACTACCGCTTCCCGTGTAGATCCACGCCATGCGTGGATGCCTTCCCCGGGCACCTAAAGTCCCCCACCGAGGGGCCGATATCGAGCCTGACACCGGGACTTCCGGCAGAACCAGGACCCCTCGATGAACGACAAGACCAGCTCCGCCGCCAGCGCCGGTGGCGAATTCCTCAGCTTCACCCTCGGTGCCGAGCACTACGGGGTGGACATCCTCAAGGTCCAGGAAATCCGCGGCTATGACGCGGTGACCCGCGTGCCGGATGCCCCGGACTACATCAAGGGCGTGATCAACCTGCGCGGCACCATCGTGCCGGTCATCGACCTGCGCCTGAAGCTGCGCCTGGACAACGCCCGCTATGACGCCTTCACCGTGATGATCGTACTGAACGTGGAAGACCGCGTGGTCGGTATCGTCGTCGACAGCGTCTCGGACGTGATCCCGCTGTCGGCAGAGCAGATCCGCCCGACCCCGGAATTCGGCGCCGCCGTCGATACCCGCTTCATCTCCGGCATCGGTACCCACGACGACCGCATGCTGATCCTGCTGGACATCGAAACCCTGCTCGACAGCGCCGACATGGGCCAGACCGCCCTTGCCGAAGACGCTGCCGCCTGATCCAGCGGACCTGCTTCACGTTCTGGTCACAAAACCCTTCAGTTCCCCTTCGCGATGCCGATAGGGGGACAGAAGCCGGTCGCGCAGGAGCGCGCAGGACCGGAACGACCATCACCATCCCCGGAGATACATCTCGATGAAGTCCCTGCTTGCGTTCGTCTCGGCCGCTGTCCTGGCTACCACTGCTTCCGCCGCGTTCGCGCAGTCGGCCGACATGATCCCGCCGGAACTGGCACCGCGCTCGGTCGGCAAGGACGGCATGGTCTGCGGCAAGGTCGAGAAGGCCCGCTACGCAGAAGGTTCCGAAGGCCAGCCGACCTTCCTGTACATGGGCGGCGCCTTCCCGCGCCACACCTTCTCGGCCCGTATCGCTGGCGAGAACCGCGGCAAGTTCGCCTTCCCGCTGGAAACCCTGGAAGGCAAGACCGTGTGCGTGATCGGCAAGATCCAGCGCGACGCCTCGCGTGCGGAAATCGAAGTCAGCTCGCCGGCTGGCCTGAAGCTGGCCAACATCAAGTAATCCGCTGTCCGTCGAACCACGCCGGACTTCGCGCCGGCGTGGTTTCTGCTGCAACCGGGCCCGATGCCCGGGCGCGTCTGCCTTAGGAGCTCGCAACGCCCATGCCGTGGATCAACAACCTGAAACTGATGCCGAAGCTGCTGCTGACCTTCGGTGTCCTCCTGCTGGTGATGCTGCTGCAGGGCATCGTCGCCTATCGCGGCCTGCACTCGCTGAACAATGTCACCACCGAGTTGGCCGGTTCACGCATGGAGAGCATCCGCATGGCGGGCGAAATGCGCGGCATGCTCGGTGAGTACCGCAACGCCGCGTACCAGCAGCTGATCCGCGCCAGCGACGACGTCAAGGCCGACGCACGCAAGCAGACCGTTGAACTGCGGGAGAGCATGGACAAGTCGATCAAGGGCTACCCGGCACTGGTCGACAATGCACAGCAGAAGAAGCTGTTCGACACCTTCGCCAAGGAATGGAAGGACGCCCTGGCCTCCTATGACAGCGTCACCGAGATGCTGGAACTGGACCTGCCGGACGACGCCATCGATACCTTCGTCGGCGAGACCCGCACCAAGCACCGCAAGGCCGCTTCGGCGCTGGAAGCGTTGATCGCCGAAGACAACCGCCTCGCCCGCGCCTCGCGCGAAGAGGCCGAATCCACCTACTCCGCCTCGGCCGTGCTGACCGTGATCGCCCTGCTGGGCGGCGCCGCACTCGGCCTGGTGCTGGTGTGGCTGTTTGCCCGTGCCCTGGTCGGCAGCGTGCGCGGCGCCGTCTCGGTTGCCAACGATGTGGCCGGCGGCAAGCTCGATGGCCACATCGACGTCAGCCGCCAGGACGAAGTGGGCGAACTGATGCAGGCGATGCAGCGCATGCAGCGCGACCTGCGCGAGCGCATCGAGACCGACCAGGCCGTCGCCCGCGAGAACCTGCGCATCCGTACCGCGCTGGATTACAGCTCGACCGGCGTGTACCTGACCGACACCAGCAACACCATCGTCTACAGCAACCGCGCCCTGCAGCAGACCCTGAGCCAGTACCAGGACGAAGTCCGCCGCGACCTGCCGGACTTCGATGCGCAGGCTTCGCTGATCGGCAAGCCGGTCACCGTACTCGAGCACCGCGGCGAGATGGACCAGACCCTGCTGGGCAACCTGAAGGCACACGGCGTCGCCCGTCGCCCGATGCAATACGGCGATGCCCAGTTCGCCCAGGTGGTCTCGACCATCCGCAATGAAGGCGGCGACACCGTCGGCTACGTGGTGGAATGGCGCGACCGCACCCAGGAAGCGCAGGTCGAAGCCGAAGTGGCCCGCGTGATCGCCCAGGCCGCCGCTGGCGACCTGTCCGGCCGCATCGATGCCACCGACAAGGAAGGCTTCTTCCTGCAGCTGGCCCAGCAGATCAACGGCCTGCTGGACGCCAACGCCGGCAGCATCGAACAGATCTCCGGGCTGCTTGCCGCACTGTCGCAGGGTGACCTGACCGTGCGCATGCACGGCGACTACCAGGGTGTGTTCGCCCGCATGCGCGACGACGCCAACGCGACCGCCGCGCAGCTGAGCGAGATCGTCACCCGCATCAAGCAGTCCAGTCGTGCGATCAGCTCGGCCGCCGGCGAGATCGCATCGGGCAACAGCGACCTGTCGCGCCGCACCGAGCAGCAGGCCGCCAACCTGGAAGAAACCGCCGCCTCGATGGAGGAGCTGACCTCCACCGTGCGCCAGAACGCCGAACATGCCCGCCAGGCCAACCAGCTCGCCATCGGCGCGCATGGCGTCGCCTCGCAGGGCGGTGAAGTCGTCGGCCAGGTGGTCACCACCATGTCGGCCATCGAAGCCTCGTCGAAGAAGATCGCCGAGATCATCAGCGTCATCGACGGCATCGCCTTCCAGACCAACATCCTGGCGCTGAACGCCGCAGTGGAAGCCGCCCGTGCCGGTGAACAGGGCCGCGGCTTCGCCGTGGTCGCTAGCGAAGTGCGTACCCTCGCCCAGCGCTCGGCCGCGGCCGCCAAGGAGATCAAGGGCCTGATCGACGACTCCGTCGGCAAGGTCAACGACGGCTCGGCGCTGGTGCACAAGGCCGGTGCGACCATGGGCGAGATCGTCGCCTCGGTGCAGCGCGTGACCGACATCATGGCCGAGATCTCCGCCGCCTCGCAGGAACAGAGTGCTGGCATCGAGCAGGTCAACCAGACCGTGGTGCAGATGGACGAAACCACCCAGCAGAATGCTGCACTGGTGGAAGAAGCCACCGCCGCCGCACGTGCGATGGAAGAACAGGCCGGCCACCTCAGCGAAGCGGTGTCGATCTTCGTGGTGGACGAAGCCGAGACCGTGGTTGCCCCGCGCATCACCGCTGCCCCGGCCCCGCGTGCTGCCGCACCGGCCGCACCGGCCCCGATCGCCCCGCCGGCCCGCCGCACCGCCGGTGGTCGCCCGATGGCCACCGAACTGGCCGACGGAGACTGGCAGGAGTTCTGATGCCTGCCTGACCTGGTGTACGAGAACACCCTGGCCCTGCGCCGGGGCGTTTTCGTTTACGGGGTATCTGGATATCCAGCCAACGGCGATGCCCCTCGGGGTGGTCGCGGTAGGCGCGTGGCTACTGAGGGTTGCCCGGGAGGGTGGGCTGCGCAGGGGCCGCCGTGAATACGTCCTTGTAGGCTCGGGCGCGCCATCCATGGCGCTTACGCCCCTGCGCAACCCACCCTCCCGGCCACGGACACTTTCCGTGCGCGTCCACCCCGGATTGAAGAAAGAAGAGCAAGAGCAACAGCAACAGCCACACCGCTTCCGGGGTCAGATCCGTTTTCCGCAGGAAAACGGATCTGACCCCTCTTTCCACTTGGAAACCCAACGCTCTTGCCGTCCGCCGAAGTGAAGCCCTGGCGGGCCGGGTCGGGGTGGGCAGGCAGGACCGTTGGCGCCATGGATGGCGCCATCGAGCCCCCATGGATGGGTTCACGGCGTGTCCTGCCTGCCCACCCCAACCCGGCCAACCCGTAGCAACCCATCGCCATGACCGGCCGTTGCTGTTGCTGTTGCCGTCGCTTCAAAAGCCTGCCGCAGGCAGCGCCGCAGCCGCCGCTGCAAGGAAACCTGAATACGTTCGGGCACCGCACCTCAATCCCCCGCCCGCGCGGCCGATAACGGGGTTGTCACCGCTTGTCCCGCTGTGACCGGCTCGGCGCCGCCCGCCCGTTTCGACCTGGTCCTGCTCGATGAATCTCATGCATCGCTGGCAACACTACTTCAGCAACCTCTCCGTCCGGCGCAAGCTCAACCTGCTGACGCTGCTCATCGCGCTCGGCGTGATCGCGCTCTCGGTGATCGCCGCCCGCATGCAGTACCTGGACCTGACCGAGACCCGCAAGACCGCGCTGAAGACCCAGGTCGAAATGAGCTACGGCATCCTGCAGCACTACCATCGCCTGGCCGGTACCGGCGAGCTCAGCGAAGAGGCCGCCAAGAGCGCTGCGCTGCAGGCACTGGAAGTCATGCGCGCCGAGAACGATACGTATTACTTCAACATCTACGACACCGGCTACCGCCTGCTGATGCACCCGTTCCGCAAGGACCTGGTCGGCAAGGACATGAAGGACTTCCGCACCGACGACGGCGTGCGGATCTACTACGACCAGGTCGAAGCGGCCAAGGCCGGCGGTGGCTTCGTCAACTATCGCTGGGCCAAGCCGGGCAGCAAGGGCGACGTCGAGAAGGTCGCCTACGCCGGCCTGTTTGCGCCCTGGAACTGGGTGGTCAGCAGCGGCGTCTACATGGACGACGTGCAGAAGCAGGCGTTGGTGTTCACCGCCATCATGGCCGTCTCTGGTGGCGTGCTGGTGCTGATCGTGCTGGCCCTGAGCTGGGTCATCGGCAACCGCATCGCCGTGCCGCTGAAGCAGGCCACGGCCGTGGCCGAGGGTATCGCCGGTGGCAGGCTGGACAGCCACATCGGCCCGCAGCCGCATGACGAAACCGGCCGACTGCTGGAGGCGATGTCCGGCATGCAGCAGCAGCTGCACGCGGTGATCAGTGGCCAGCGCGAGATGGCCCGCCGCCACGATGCCGGCGAACTGAGCTACCGCATCGACGCCAGCGCCTTCCCCGGCGAGTACGGGCTGATGGTGCAGGAAACCAATGCGCTGGTCGGCGGCCACGTGCAGACCCTGCACGACGTGCTGGACGTGGTCCAGCAGTACGCGGTCGGCGACCTCAGCCGCGATATCGCGCGCTACCCCGGCGAAAAAGCCGCGATGACCACCACCGTCGATACGGTCAAGGCCAACCTCGGCCGCATCAACGCCGAGATCAAGCAGCTGGCCAGCGCCGCCGCGGCCGGCGACTTCAGCCGCCGTGGCGACGCACAGCGCTTCGATCACGATTTCCGCCTGATGCTGGAAAACCTCAACGCGATGATGGCGGTCAGCGATGACAACCTCGGCAAGCTCTCGCAGCTGCTGTCGGCCATCGCCGAGGGTGACCTGACCGCGCGCATGCACGGTGACTACCAGGGCGTGTTCGCGCGCATGCGTGACGACGCCAACACCACCGTCGCGCAGCTGACCCAGATCGTCGGCCAGATCCAGGCCAGCGCCTCCAGCATCACCCTCGCCGCCGGCGAGATTGCGTCGGGCAACAACGACCTGTCGCGCCGCACCGAGCAGCAGGCCGCCAATCTGGAAGAAACCGCCGCCTCGATGGAGGAACTGACCTCCACCGTGCGCCAGAACGCCGAGCATGCCCGCCAGGCCAACCAGCTCGCCATCGGCGCGCAAGGCGTGGCCTCGCAGGGTGGCAGCGTGGTCGGCCAGGTGGTCAACACCATGTCGGCCATCGAAGCCTCGTCGAAGAAGATCGCCGAGATCATCAGCGTCATCGACGGCATCGCCTTCCAGACCAACATCCTGGCGCTGAACGCCGCAGTGGAAGCCGCACGTGCTGGTGAACAGGGCCGCGGCTTCGCCGTGGTCGCCAGCGAAGTACGCACCCTCGCCCAGCGCTCGGCCGCCGCGGCCAAAGAGATCAAGGGCCTGATCGACGACTCCGTCGGCAAGGTCGCCGAAGGCTCCAGCCTGGTGCACCAGGCCGGCAGCACCATGGGCGAGATCGTCGCCTCGGTGCAGCGCGTCACCGACATCATGGCCGAGATCTCCGCCGCCTCGCAGGAGCAGTCGGCCGGCATCGAGCAGGTCAACCAGACCGTGGTGCAGATGGACGAAACCACCCAGCAGAATGCGGCACTGGTGGAAGAAGCCACCGCCGCTGCACGTGCGATGGAAGACCAGGCCGCACAGCTGGCTGATGCCGTAGCGATTTTCCGCCTCGACAACCAGGTCTCGGCCGCCATGAAGGCCGTGGCCGCGCGCGTCGAGCCGGCCCGCGTCACCACCGTGGCGCGTCCGCAGCCGACCAGCACGCCCGCCCCGGTCCGTCGCAGCAGCAACGCCAGCACCTTCGTCGCCAGCGACAGCGACTGGCAGGAATTCTGAGACCCACCCGCGGCGGCTTCGGCCGCCGCCTCTGCCGATGGACACGTCCCCCGTGCAAAGTCCTACTCCCATCGTCACCGGCCCGCGCGAATTCGAGTTCGCCGACCGTGATTTCCGCCGCGTCTGCGACCTGATCTACCAGCGCGTGGGCATCGCCCTCGCGCCGGCCAAGCGCGACATGGTCTATGGCCGCCTGTCGCGCCGCCTGCGCACGCTGGGCATGCGCAGCTTCCAGCAGTATCTGGACCATCTGGAGCAGGAAGACGGTGACGAGTGGCAGGCGTTCACCAACGCGCTGACCACCAACCTGACCTCGTTCTTCCGCGAGCCGCACCACTTCGACAAGCTGCGCGAGGAGCTGCAGCAACGCTCCAGCCGCACGCCGCTGCTGCTGTGGTCGTGCGCCGCCTCCACCGGCGAAGAGCCCTACTCGATGGCGATCACTGCCTGCGAAGCCTTCGGCACCCTGAAGCCACCGGTACGCATCATCGCCACCGACGTCGACACCCAGGTGCTCGCCACCGCCGGCCGCGGCGTCTACAACATCGACCGCGTCACCAACCTCGATCCGGACCTGCGCCGTCGCTACTTCCAGCGTGGCAGCGGCCCCAACGAGGGCCAGTGCCGTGTGCTGCCGGCGCTGCGCGAGCTGATCGAGTTCCGCCCGTTGAACCTGCTTGCCCCGCGCTACGACGTCGGCGGCCCGTTCGACGCACTGTTCTGCCGAAACGTGATGATCTACTTCGACAAGCCGACCCAGCGCGCCATCCTCGGCCGTCTGGTACAGCACCTGGCCGACGACGGCCTGTTGTATACCGGCCACTCGGAGAACTACCTGCACGCCGCCGACCTGATCCAGCCCTGCGGACGCACCCTGTACCGCCGTGCGGCAAAGGCCAGCGCATGAACGCATCGCTGCGCACCGATGATGTGATGCGTTACCAGGACGCGCGCTTCAAGACCATTGCGGCCAAGCTGCTGCCGACCCAGTACCTGGTGGTCGACGACACCACCGCGCTGACCACCACGCTGGGCTCCTGCGTGGCCGCCTGCCTGCGCGATCCGGTGCTGAAGATCGGCGGCATGAACCATTTCCTGTTGCCCGAGGGCAACGCCGGCGACGGCGCGCCCGCGCGTTACGGCAGCTACGCGATGGAACTGCTGATCAACGACATGCTCAAGCGCGGCGCGCACCGCAAGCGCATCGAAGCCAAGGTGTTCGGCGGCGCCAACGTCCTCAAGGGCTTCACCAGCAACCCGGTCGGCACCCGCAACGCCGAGTTCGTGCGCCAGTACCTGCAGGCCGAGCACATTCCGATCATCGCCGAGGACCTGTGCGGCATCCATCCGCGCAAGATCTGGTTCTTCGCCGATACCGGCCGCGTGGTGGTGCAGCGTCTGCCGCATGCCCATGAAGCCGAAGTGGCTGCGACCGAATCGGCCGTGCGTGCACGCCTGTCCAAGGCCCCGGTCACCGGTGGCGTGGAGCTGTTCGAATGACCCTGACCGGCAACGCCCCCTGCCGGGTCCTGATCGTCGACGACTCCGCCGTCGTGCGCCAGATGCTCACCGAGATCCTGTCCAGCGATCCGTCCATCGACGTGGTCGGCACCGCCGCCGACCCGCTGCTGGCACGCGAGAAGATCAAGCGCCTGGCCCCGGACGTGATCACCCTGGACGTGGAAATGCCGCGCATGGACGGGCTGGCGTTCCTGGAAAACCTGATGCGCCTGCACCCGCTGCCGGTGGTGATGATCTCCTCGCTGACCGAACGCGGCGCCGACACCACCCTGCAGGCGCTGGCGCTGGGTGCGGTCGACTTCGTCTCCAAGCCGAAGCTGGACGTGGCGCGCGGCCTGCAGGGCTACGCCGATGAGATCATCGCCAAGGTCAAGATGGCGGCGCGCTCACGGGTGCGCCCGCTGGTGCGTGCGGCCGCTCCGAAACTCCTGCTCGAAGCAGCTCCTGCAATGCGGCCAGCTGCACCGCAGTTCCGCACCACCGACCGGCTGATCGCAATCGGCTCATCGGCCGGTGGCACCGAAGCGCTGCGTGTGGTGCTGGAAGGCATGCCCGCCGACGGCCCGGCCGTGGTGATGACCCAGCACTTGCCGGCCAGCTTCAGCAGTGCCTTCGCCGAACGCCTGGACCGGCACTCGGCGATGGCCGTGCGCGAGGCCAGCGATGGCGAAGCAGTGCTGCCTGGCCATGCCTACCTGCCACCCGGCGGCAAGCACCTGCGGATCATCCGCGACGGTGCGCGCTGGCGCTGCCGCGTCGACGACGGCCCTGCGGTGAACCGGCACAAGCCCGCGGTGGACGTGCTGTTCCGCTCGGTCGCGCAGAACGCCGGCGGCAACGCCATCGGCGCCATCCTCACCGGGATGGGCGATGACGGCGCACGCGGCCTGCTGGAAATGCGCCAGGCCGGCGCACCGACGCTGGTGCAGGACGAGGCCACCAGCGTGGTCTGGGGCATGCCCGGTGCAGCGTTCAAGCTCGGCGCCGCCGAGGAACAGGTGCCGCTGGAACGAATTGCCGAGCGCTTGCTGGCGCTGGCGCGCGGTTGATGGGGAGCTGTAGAGCCGAAGGCAACGGCAGGAGCCGTTGCCAACGTCGCTTGCGACGGCCCGCAGGGGGCCGGGCAAGGACGCCCGGCATAGCCCATGCTCGGCTCAGCATCAGGCCAAACACACCGACCAGACGTCGCATTCAACCCGTTCGATCTGGCAATACCGTCGGACACTGGCATTTCACTAGTGCTGCTTACGCACATGCATGACGCAATCACCTCGTTTGCACCCGGGGGGGAACCTCGTCGATCTGCCACATTGGACGTGCATCCCCCACCCGCCGCAGCGTGAGACTCCCTTCCATGGAGCCTCCCCTTGCCCCTTCTCACTCATCACGATATCGGCACCGGCTTTCCCATCGTCCTTGGCGGCAGCTATCTCTGGGGCCGCAGCATGTGGGCGCCCCAGATCCAGCTGCTGTCGCGACGCTACCGCCTGATCATTCCGGAACTGCCCGGACACGACAACGATCTGCCCCTGTCAGCCGCCCTCACCACACCGGCGTCCCTCGCGCGCGAAGTCGGCCGTTTGCTGGATGCGTTGGACATCCGGCAGTACGCGGTGGCCGGGCTCTCGGTGGGCGGCATGTGGGCAGCGGAACTGGCACTGCAGCGCCCCGAACAGGTCCGCTCGATGATCCTGATGGACACCTACCTCGGTGCGGAACCGGAGGCGTCACGGCAGCGCTATTTCGGCATGCTCGACCTGATCGAACAGCTGGGCTGCATCCCCGAAGCGATGGCCGAACAGATCGTGCCACTGTTCTTCCGCCCGGGCATCGCCACCGACGATCCGATCCGGTTGCTGTTCCGGCAACGGCTGCTGTCCTGGCCCCGCGAGCGCCTGTTGAATGCGGTAGTGCCGCTCGGCCGCCTGATTTTCGGCCGCCCGGATCGATTGTCGGCATTGAAGGATCTGGACCCGGAAACAACACTGATCCTGAGCGGCGAACTGGATCTGCCGCGCCCCCTCACCGAGGCGCGGCAGATGGCGGAAAGGATCGGCTACCGCCTGCAATCGATACCTGACGCCGGCCACATCTCCACGTTGGAGAATCCGACCTTCGTCAGCGTCCAGCTCGATGCCTGGCTGCAGCGCTCACTCTCGCTGGCACCGTCCTGCTGACGCGCAGGCAAGGGAAACAGCCGCCTGGCAGGGGTTCGGCTCTACACGTCTCACCCAACAAAAAACCCCCGGCGCTCACCGGGGGTTCCTTGTTTCAACGGGATGCCGGCCAGCGGCCGGCGTTACCGCATCAGGCAGCGACCGTCTTGGCCACGTCCTGGTATTCCTCGATCTGGTCGAAGTTCATGTAGCGGTAGATCTCCGCACCATTGGCGTTGATCACGCCGATGTCCGCCATGTACTCCTCCTTGGTCGGGATGCGGCCCAGGCGCGAGCAGATCGCCGCCAGCTCCGCCGAACCCAGGTACACGTTGGTGTTGCGGCCCAGGCGGTTCGGGAAGTTGCGGGTCGAGGTCGACATCGCGGTGGAGCCTTCGCGGATCTGCGCCTGGTTGCCCATGCACAGCGAGCAGCCCGGCATTTCCATGCGTGCGCCGGTGGCGCCGAAGGTGCCGTACACGCCTTCCTTGGTCAGCTCCGAAGCATCCATCTTGGTCGGCGGGGCCACCCACAGGCGGGTCGGCAGGTCACGCTTGCCTTCCAGCAGCTTGGCAGCCGCACGGAAGTGACCGATGTTGGTCATGCACGAACCGATGAACACTTCGTCGATCTTGGCGCCGGCCACTTCGGACAGGGTCTTCACGTCGTCCGGGTCGTTCGGGCAGGCCACGATCGGCTCGTGGATGTCGGCCAGGTCGATCTCGATGACAGCGGCGTACTCGGCGTCGGCGTCCGGCTCCAGCAGCTCCGGGTTGGCCAGCCACGCTTCCATCTTCTCGATACGGCGCTGCAGCGAACGCGGGTCCTGGTAACCCTCGGCGATCATCCACTTCAGCAGCGTGATGTTGCTGTTGAGGTACTCGATGATCGGCTCCTTGTTCAGGCGCACCGAGCAACCGGCCGCCGAACGCTCGGCCGAGGCGTCGGACAGTTCGAACGCCTGCTCGACCTTCAGCTCCGGCAGGCCTTCGATTTCCAGGATGCGGCCGGAGAAGATGTTCTTCTTGCCAGCCTTGGCCACGGTCAGCAGGCCCGACTTGATCGCGTACAGCGGGATCGCGTTGACCAGGTCACGCAGGGTCACGCCCGGCTGCATCTTGCCCTTGAAGCGCACCAGCACCGACTCCGGCATGTCCAGCGGCATCACGCCGGTGGCAGCGGCGAAGGCAACCAGGCCCGAACCGGCCGGGAACGAAATGCCCACCGGGAAACGGGTGTGCGAGTCACCACCGGTGCCGACGGTGTCCGGCAGCAGCATGCGGTTGAGCCAGCTGTGGATCACGCCGTCGCCCGGGCGCAGCGAGACGCCGCCACGGGTGGAGATGAACTCCGGCAGGGTGTGGTGGGTCTTCACGTCCACCGGCTTCGGGTAGGCGGCGGTGTGGCAGAACGACTGCATCACCAGGTCGGCCGAGAAGCCCAGGCAGGCCAGGTCCTTCAGCTCGTCACGGGTCATCGGGCCGGTGGTGTCCTGCGAGCCGACCGAGGTCATCTTCGGTTCGCAGTAGGTGCCCGGGCGCATGCCCTGGCCTTCCGGCAGGCCACAGGCGCGGCCGACCATCTTCTGCGCCAGCGAGAAGCCCTTGCCGGTATCGACCGGCTGCACCGGCAGGCGGAACAGGTCGGTCGGGGCCAGGCCCAGCGCTTCGCGCGCCTTGCCGGTCAGGCCACGGCCGATGATCAGCGGAATGCGGCCACCGGCGCGCACTTCGTCGAACAGCACTTCGGACTTGACCTGGAACTCGGCGATCACTTCACCGTTCTTCAGCGCCTTGCCTTCGTACGGACGCAGCTCGACCACATCGCCGTGCTCCATCTTCGACACGTCCAGCTCGATCGGCAGTGCGCCGGCATCTTCCATGGTGTTGTAGAAGATCGGGGCGATCTTCGAACCCAGGCAGACGCCACCGGCGCGCTTGTTCGGGATGAACGGAATGTCATCGCCGGTCCACCACAGCACGCTGTTGGTGGCCGACTTGCGCGAGGAACCGGTGCCGACCACGTCGCCAACGTAGGCGACCAGGTGACCCTTGTCCTTCAGGTCGAGGATCTGCTGGATCGGGCCGCGCTTGCCGTCTTCTTCCGGGGTGAACGGCGCGTCGTCGCGCTTGTTCTTCAGCATCGCCAGGGCGTGCATCGGGATGTCCGGGCGGGTGGTCGCGTCCGGCGCCGGCGACAGGTCGTCGGTGTTGGTTTCGCCCGGCACCTTGAACACGGTGACGGTCAGGCTCTGCGGCACTTCCGGGTTGCTGGTGAACCACTCGGCATCGGCCCAGCTCTGCAGCACGGACTGGGCATTGGCATTGCCAGCCTTTGCCTTTTCCTGCACATCGTGGAAGGCATCAAACACCAGCAGGGTCTTCTTCAGACCGTTGGCGGCGATGGTGCCGACGCTGGCGTCGTCCAGCAGCTGCACCAGCGGGGCAACGTTGTAACCGCCGAGCATGGTGCCCAGCAGTTCGGTGGCGCGCTCACGGCTGATCAGGGGGTTCTGCTCGCTGCCCAGGGCGATCGCCGCCAGGTACGAGGCCTTGACCTTGGCCGCGTCATCGACGCCGGCCGGCACGCGGTGGGTCAGCAGGTCGAGCAGGAACTCGGCCTCGCCCTGCGGCGGGTTCTTCAGCAGTTCGATGACATCGGCCGTCTGCTGCGCGCTCAGCGGCAGCGGCGGGATGCCAAGCGCAGCGCGCTCGGCGACGTGGTGGCGGTAGGCTTCCAACATGACAACTCCCGGGTAATGCGTAGGTTGAAAAAAAGTGGGCTCAGGCTTGCGGCACGATCAGCTTCAGGCCCTTGAAGTAGTCGCGGTAAAACGTGTCGTTCCAGGTGATCAGGCCATCGCACTGCAGCAGTGCGTGGGCGCCGACCATGAATTCGTCCAGGCTGCGGCGACTGCCGCTGCGCTGGCGGTGACGGCGGTGCATCTCGCCGGCGCGCAGCGCCGACTTGGCTTCCATCGGGTTGAAGTGCACGCCCATTTCTTCCAGCGCTTCGAGCACCTCGGCGCCGCCGCGCAGCGATGCGCAGACCTCGGCCAGGGTCGCGCCGCAGACCACCACACGGCCGCCTACCAGGCTCTGCCTGAGGATGGCTTCCACGGCATCGGCCTGCGGACCATTGCTGAGCAGCTCGACCAGCACCGGAGAGTCGACGGCGATCATCACGGCTTATTCCTCGTCACGCACCGCACGTACCGCTGCGTCGGACGATTCGAAACCGTCCAGCGCGAACTTGCCGCGCGCCCGTGAAATGGCATCGTCAACACTCTTGCGCAGGATGATGCGGCTGCCGTCCAGCTCGACCTTCAGCAGCGTGCCCTTGGTCAGGCCGAGGGCATCACGCACCGCCTTGGGCAGGGTGATCTGTCCGCGTTCTGCAACAGTGGCTTCCATCGGTAGGCCCTCCAGAGTATGCACAAATTATACATACTTCCCCGGGCATACTTCCACCCTGAACAGGACCGGCAACCCGCCAGCCCTTGCCTCGCAAAGGATCGGCCACAAACGTGACATACGCCATACACCTTCCCCTGTAGTCTGGAACCGATGCCGCAGGCCGGAACCCGGCCCGGATGAATCCATTCAGTCTGGGGTTCATACTGGGACCACCGGGGCCGTCAGGCCCGCGGCGACCGCAAGCAGGTCCGCCCATGCGCGGGCCACTGCAAGCCATCCGCAAGAAGGAGTTACCCCGCATGAGCGATTCGTTCTCCACCCGCAGCCAGCTGAACGTCGGCGGCAAGACCTACGACTACTTCAGCCTGCCCACGCTGGGCCAGCGCTTCGATATCTCCCACCTGCCCTACTCGATGAAGATCCTGCTGGAGAACCTGCTCCGGCACGAGGACGGCGGCGTCACCGTCGGCAAGGACCACATCGAAGCCGTGGCCCGCTGGAACCCGGCCGCCGAGCCGGACACCGAGATCGCCTTCATGCCGGCGCGCGTGGTCCTGCAGGACTTCACCGGCGTGCCCTGCGTGGTCGACCTGGCCGCGATGCGCGACGCGGTGGTCAAGCTCGGCGGCTCGCCTGAGCAGATCAACCCGCAGATTCCCTCCGAACTGGTCATCGACCACTCGGTGCAGGTCGACGTGTTCGGCAAGCCGGACGCGCTGGACCTCAACGGCAAAATCGAGTTCCAGCGCAACCAGGAACGCTACGGCTTCCTGCGCTGGGGCCAGAAGGCCTTCGACAACTTCAAGGTGGTGCCGCCGAACACCGGCATCGTCCACCAGGTGAACCTGGAGAACCTGGCCCGCGTGGTGATGACGGCGGACAAGGACGGCAAGGCGGTTGCCTACCCCGATACCGTGTTCGGTACCGACAGCCACACCACCATGATCAACGGCATCGGCGTGCTGGGCTGGGGCGTGGGTGGCATCGAAGCGGAGGCGGCCATGCTTGGCCAGCCGTCGTCGATGCTGATCCCGCAGGTGGTCGGCTTCAAGCTGACCGGCAAGCTTCCCGAAGGCGCCACCGCCACCGACCTGGTGCTGACCGTCACCCAGATGCTGCGCAAGCTGGGCGTGGTCGGCAAGTTCGTCGAGTTCTACGGTGACGGCCTGCAGCACCTGCCGCTGGCCGACCGTGCCACCATCGGCAACATGGCGCCGGAATACGGCGCCACCTGCGGCATCTTCCCGATCGACGCCGAGTCGCTGAACTACCTGCGCCTGTCCGGCCGCAGCGAAGAGCAGATCGATCTGGTCGAAGCCTATGCCAAGGCACAGGGCCTGTGGCACGAACCGGGCAGCCCGCATGCGCAGTACAGCACCACGCTGGAACTGGACATGGGCACGGTGAAGCCGTCGCTGGCCGGCCCGAAGCGCCCGCAGGACCGCGTGCTGCTGGAAGACGTGCAGAAGAACTACCGCGAAGCCCTGGTCGGCATGACCGCCAACCGTGACAAGCGCAGCGACGACGTCTCCTCGTTCGTCAACGAAGGCGGCGGCGCCGCGGTCGGCAACGAGCAGCTGGCCAAGGGCTTCGCCGACATCGAGATCGAGAACCGCAAGGTACGGCTGAAGGATGGCGCGGTGGTCATCGCCGCCATCACCTCGTGCACCAACACCTCCAACCCGGCGGTGATGATCGGCGCCGGCCTGCTGGCCCGCAATGCGGCCGCCAAGGGCCTGAACCGCCAGCCGTGGGTCAAGACCTCGCTCGGGCCGGGTTCGCGCGTGGTCACCGACTACCTGGAAAAGGCCGGTGTACTGAAGGAGCTGGAGAAGATCGGCTTCTTCGTGGTCGGCTACGGCTGCACCACCTGCATCGGCAACTCCGGCCCGCTGCCGACCGAAGTCAGCGCCGGCATCGCCACCGGCGACCTGGTCGTCACCTCGGTACTGTCCGGCAACCGCAACTTCGAGGGCCGCGTGCACCCCGAAGTGAAGATGAACTACCTGGCCAGCCCGCCGCTGGTGGTGGCCTATGCCATCGCCGGCACCACCGACATCGACCTGACCACCCAGCCGCTGGGCACCGGCAGCGATGGCCAGCCGGTGTTCCTGCGCGACATCTGGCCGAGCAACAAGGAAATCGGCAATGTCATCGCCGCCACCATCGGCCCGGAGATGTTCAAGCAGAACTACGCCGACGTGTTCAAGGGTGACACCCGCTGGAACACCATCGCCTCGCCGGACGGCAACCTGTACGAGTGGAGCGATGCCTCCACCTACATCAAGAACCCGCCGTACTTCGATGGCATGACCATGCAGACCGGCAGCATCGACGACGTGCACGGCGCACGCGTGATGGGCCTGTTCGGCGATTCGATCACCACCGACCACATCTCCCCGGCCGGCAACATCAAGAAGGACTCGCCGGCAGGCCGTTTCCTGCAGGAGCGCGGCGTGCAGCCGGCCGACTTCAACAGCTACGGCAGCCGCCGCGGCAACGATGACGTGATGGTCCGCGGCACCTTCGCCAACATCCGCATCAAGAACCTGATGTTCGGTGGCGAGGAAGGCGGCAACACCCTGTACTACCCGGCCGGCGGCGGCCAGCCGGAGAAGCTGGCGATCTACGATGCCGCCATGAAGTACAAGGCCGACAAGGTGCCGCTGGTGGTGCTGGCCGGCAAGGAATACGGCACCGGCTCGTCGCGTGACTGGGCGGCCAAGGGCACCCTGCTGCTGGGGGTGAAGGCGGTCATCGCAGAGAGCTTCGAGCGCATCCACCGCTCCAACCTGGTCGGCATGGGCGTGCTGCCGCTGCAGTTCCGCAACGGCGAGAACGCACAGAGCCTGGGCCTGGACGGTTCGGAAGTGATCGACATCACCGGCCTGCAGGACGGTGCCAGCAAGCGCGCCACGGTCACCGCGACCAAGGCCGACGGCACCAAGAAGACCTTCGAGGTCTCGGTGATGCTGCTGACCCCGAAGGAAGTGGAGTACTTCCGCCACGGCGGCCTGCTGCAGTACGTGCTGCGCCAGCTGGCCAGCAAGTAACGTTCCGCTCTCGGTAGAGTCGACTGCTAGTCGACTACCCAACAAAAGGGCCGGATCCTCGCGGATCCGGCCCTTCCTGTTTCTCTGCAGACAGGCATGGCCTGGCTCTACCGCATCTCCGGCGGCACCGGGATGGGCGCCAGGTGCGCGCTCAGCGGCGCGGTGCGTCCGGGTCGGTGCGCAGGGCCTTCAGCAGGCCCCACATGTAGAACGCCAGGGTGAACGAGAACGGCAGGCCGCACAGCACCACCGCCGTCTGCATCGCACTGAAGTTGCCGGCCAGCAGCAGGCCGACGCTGGCCACGGTGATGCCGGCCGCCCAGAACACGCGCAGCCAGATCGGCGCGTCGTGGCCATCCTCCACGCCGTCGTCAACGCGACGGGTGCACAGGTTGGCGATCATCAGCGTGCCGGAGTCGACCGGGGTCAGGAACAGCACGAAGCCGATCACCACCGCGGCACCGGCCACGTACGGCGCGGCGGGCAGGTACTCCAGCAGCTTGAACAGCGTCATCGCCGCATCATGCTGGGCCACGTCACCCAGGATCGCCTGGCCGTGGTTGAGCACCAGGTCGATGGCGGTGTTGCCGAAGATCGACAGCCACGCCAGGGTGAAGCCGAGCGGGATCAGCAGCACGCCCATGATCACTTCGCGGATGGTGCGGCCACGCGAGATGCGCGCCACGAAAAGACCGACGAACGGCGCCCAGGCGATCCACCACGCCCAGTAGAACAGCGTCCACGAGCCCATCCACTCACGGCCCTTCGGATCGTTGAGGTACATGTCGAAGCTCTTGCGCACGAATGCGCCGAGATAATCGCCGGTGTTCTGGATCAGGCCATCGAACAGGTGCAGGGTCGGGCCGGTGACCAGCACGAACAGCAGCAGGCCGCACAGCAGGCGCACGTTGAGGTTGGAGAGCCAGGCAATGCCCTTCTCCACACCCGCCACCACGCCGATGGTAGCCACCACCATCATCACCAGCACGATCGCCACCAGCACCTGCGGCGTATCCGGAATGTTGAACAGGTAGACCAGGCCGGACTGCACCACCAGCGCGCCGATGCCGAGGTTGGTCACCATCGAGATCAGCGTGGCAAGGATGCCGAAGCCATCGACCATGTCGCCGATGCGGCCATGGATGCGCTCACCGAAGATCGGGTACAGCGCCGAGCGCAACGCCAGCGGCAGGTCGCGGCGGTAGGCGAAATAGCCCAGCGCCACGCCGACCAGCGCATACAGCGCCCAGCCGTGCAGGCCCCAGTGCAGGAAGGTCAGCACCATCGCCTCGCGGCCGGCGGCCACGGTTCCGCCGGGCTGCCCGGGCGGGTTGAGGAAATGGTCCAGCGGCTCGTAGGCGCCGTAGTACAGCAGCGCGATGCCGATACCGGCCGAGAACAGCATCGACACCCAGGCCACGTAGCCGAACGCCGGTGATTCCTCGTTGTGGCCCAGGCGGATGCGGCCGTACGGCGAGAACGCCAGCCACAGCACGAAGCCCAGGCACAGCACGATCAGCAGCATGTACCACCAGCCGAACGCCGCCGAGACTTCGGCCTGCGCCCACTGCAGCCAGTGCTCGCTGCTTTCGGGATAGAGAACGGTAAGCAGCCCGAGGATGCCGATCGACACCGAGGAGCTGAAGAAGACAAAACGGTTCAAGCGCAGGGGCGAACGCTTGGGATGAGCCAGGGAAGACATGGGGTCGTCTCATCAAGTCCGAGGGAGCACATGGGCGGGGCCGGACCGGTAAACCGGGCCCATGGCGTGGGGCGCGAGCGCATCCTAGGGTTTATTGATTGAACGTTCAATCAATAAAAAGCATAATGGCGGGCAGCCCGATCCTTCGGGTCGCAATCCGTGGAGAGACAATGCCGAAGAAAGGCGTGGAACCGGTACGGCGCGAACAGCTGATCCGGGCCACTTTCCAGACCATCGACGAGATCGGCATGGCCGATGCGACCGTCGCCACCATCGCGAAGAAGGCAGGGCTGTCCAGCGGCATCGTCGCCCACTACTTCGGCGACAAGGACGGCCTGCTCAATGCTGCAATGCGGCAGATCCTGCGCGAACTGAAGGACGCAGTGGCCCGCTACCGCGCCGGCGCCGGCGACGACCCGCGCGAGCAACTGCGCGCCATCGTCGACGGCAACTTCGACGACAGCCAGATCAACGGCACCGCGATGCGCGTCTGGCTCACCTTCTGGGCTGCGAGCATGCACCAGCCGGAACTGGCCCGGCTGCAGCGCGCCAACGACCAGCGCCTGTTCTCCAACCTGTGCCACCAGTTCAACCGCCTGCTGCCCCACCCGCAGGCCCGCCTGGCCGCCCGTGGCCTGGCCGCGATGATCGACGGCCTGTGGCTGCGCGGCAGCCTGGTCGGCGGCCAGTTCAACGCCGAGAAGTCCCGGCGCATCGCTTACGGCTACATCGACTTCCAGTTGCAGGCTGTCGCGCTATAAGCGCTTCAGCACCCGCCCCCTTCCAAGGAGTACGCCCCATGACCACCCTGCCCGTCCAACAGCTCTACATCCACGGCCAGCGCGTCGACGCCACCAGCGGCAAGACCTTCAAGACCGTCAACCCGGCCACCGGCGACGTGATCGCTGAAGTGCAGGTCGCCAGCCAGGCCGACGTCGAACGCGCCGTGCAGAGCGCGGCCGAAGGCCAGAAGGTGTGGGCCGCGATGACCGCCATGGAGCGTTCGCGCATCCTGCGCCGCGCGGTCGAAATCCTGCGCGAGCGCAACGACGAACTGGCGCACCTGGAAACCCTGGACACCGGCAAGGCGCTGGCCGAAACCACCACCGTGGACATCGTCACCGGTGCCGACGTGGTCGAGTACTACGCCGGCCTGGCCACCGCCATCGAAGGCATCCAGCTGCCGTTGCGTGAATCGAGCTTCTTCTACACCCGCCGCGAGCCGCTGGGCGTGGTCGCCGGCATCGGCGCCTGGAACTACCCGGTCCAGATCGCCATGTGGAAGTCGGCCCCGGCCCTGGCCGCCGGCAACGCGATGGTGTTCAAGCCGTCCGAAGTGACCCCGCTGACCGCGATCCGGCTGGCCGAGATCTACACCGAAGCCGGTGTGCCGGCCGGCGTGTTCAACGTCGTGCAGGGCCCGGGCCGCGAGATCGGCCAGTGGCTGACCGAGCACCCAGTGATCGAGAAGATCTCCTTCACCGGCGGCGTCGCCACCGGCAAGAAGGTCATGGCCAGCGCCGCGTCCTCGTCGCTGAAGGAAGTGACCATGGAGCTGGGCGGCAAGTCGCCGCTGGTGATCTGCGATGACGCCGACCTCGACCGCGCCGCCGACATCGCGGTGATGGCCAATTTCTTCAGCTCCGGCCAGGTCTGCACCAACGGCACCCGCGTGTTCGTGCCGCGCAGCATGCTGGCCGCGTTCGAAGCCGCTGTGGTCGAGCGCGTCAAGCGCATCCGCATCGGCGACCCGATGGCCGCCGAGACCAACTTCGGTCCGCTGACCAGCTTCCCGCACATGGAAAACGTGCTGCGCTACATCGAAAGCGGCAAGGCCGAAGGCGCTCGCCTGCTGACCGGCGGCGGCCGTGCCACCGAAGGCGCGCTGGCCAATGGCGCCTACGTGCTGCCGACCGTGTTCTCCGACTGCCGCGATGACATGACCATCGTCAAGGAAGAGATCTTCGGGCCGGTGATGAGCATCCTCGCCTACGACGACGAAGACGAAGTGGTGCGTCGTGCCAACGACACCACCTTCGGCCTCGCCGCCGGTGTGGTCAGCAAGGACGTCAGCCGCGCCCATCGCATCATCCACCGCCTGGAAGCCGGCATCTGCTGGATCAACACCTGGGGCGAATCGCCGGCCGAAATGCCGGTTGGCGGCTACAAGGAATCCGGCGTCGGCCGTGAGAACGGCATCTCCACCCTCGGCCACTACACCCGCATCAAGTCGGTGCAGGTGGAACTGGGCGACTACGCCAGCGTGTTCTGATCGGCGCGCCGCGAGCGCGCACCTTCGTCCGGCCACCGCGCCGATCCGACATTCCGCCGGGACGCCTGCACGCAGCGCGCCCCGGCCCGCAGGAGACACCCATGAGCACCCATAACGAGTACGACTACATCATCATCGGCGCCGGTTCGGCCGGCAACGTGCTGGCCACCCGCCTCACCGAAGATGCCGATGTCAGCGTGCTGTTGCTGGAAGCCGGTGGCCCGGACTACCGGCTCGACTTCCGTACCCAGATGCCGGCGGCACTGGCCTTCCCGCTGCAGGGCAAGCGCTACAACTGGGCGTACAAGACCGATCCCGAGCCCTTCATGAACAACCGCCGCATGGACTGCGGCCGCGGCAAGGGCCTGGGCGGCTCGTCGCTGATCAACGGCATGTGCTACATCCGCGGCAACGCGATGGACTACGACAACTGGGCCAGCATGCCCGGCCTGGAAGACTGGACCTACCTGGACTGCCTGCCGTACTTCCGCAAGGCGGAAACCCGTGACATCGGCCCCAACGACTACCACGGTGGCGACGGCCCGCTGCGGGTGACCACGCCGAAGGCCGGCAACAACGAACTGTTCGCTGCGATGGTCGAAGCCGGCGTGCAGGCCGGCTACCCGCGCACCGACGACCTCAACGGCTACCAGCAGGAAGGCTTCGGCCCGATGGACCGTACGGTCACCCCGAAGGGCCGTCGTTCCAGCACCGCCCGTGGCTACCTGGACCTGGCCAAGCCGCGCCCGAACCTGACCATCGTCACCCACGCGCTGACCGACCGCATCCTGTTCTCGGGCAAGCGTGCGGTGGGCGTGCAGTGGCTGCACAACGACCAGCCGCAGCGTGCCACCGCGCGCCGCGAAGTGCTGCTGTGTGGCGGCGCCATCGCCTCGCCGCAGATCCTGCAGCGCTCGGGCGTCGGCCCGGCCGACCTGCTGCGCAGCCTCGACATCGACCTGGTGCACCACCTGCCGGGCGTCGGCGCCAACCTGCAGGATCACCTCGAAATGTACCTGCAGTACGAGTGCAAGAAGCCGGTGTCGCTGGCGCCGGCACTGAAGCTGTACAACCAGCCGGCGATCGGTGCCGAGTGGTTGTTCCTGGGCACCGGCATCGGCGCCAGCAACCAGTTCGAAGCCGGTGGCTTCATCCGCAGCGACGCCGAGTTCGACTGGCCGAACCTGCAGTACCACTTCCTGCCGGTGGCGATCAATTACAACGGCTCCAACCCGATCAAGGCGCACAGCTTCCAGATGCACGTCGGCTCGATGCGCTCGCCCAGCCGCGGCCGCATCCACGTGCGTTCGAAGGACCCGCGCGAACATCCGAGCATCCTGTTCAACTACATGTCGCACGACCAGGACTGGCGCGAGTTCCGCGCGGCGATCCGGATCACCCGCGAGATCTTCGCGCAGCCGGCGCTGGCTCCGTACAGCGGCCGCGAAATCTCGCCGGGCAGCGCGCTGCAGACCGATGCGCAGATCGATGCGTTCGTGCGCGAGCACGCTGAGACCGCCTACCACCCGTCGTGCTCGAACAAGATGGGCCATGCCGATGACCCGATGGCCGTGGTCGACGGCCAGGGCCGCGTGCACGGGCTGGAAGGCCTGCGCATCGTCGATGCCTCGATCATGCCGCAGGTGGTGACCGGGAACCTCAACGCACCGACCATCATGATGGCCGAGAAGCTGGCCGACGTGATCCGCGGCCGCACCCCGCTGGCCCGCAGCACCGCGCCGTACTACAAGGCCAACGGCGCACCGGTACGCAAGCAGGGCTGACGCAAGCGGCCCGCCTGGGGCCACGGTAGTGCCGGCCGCTGGCCGGCGTCCACCGGAATCCCGATCGAGCGCAGATGCCGGCCAGCGGCCGGCGCTACCACGCAAAGAGGCCCCTCGGGGCCTCTTCGCGTTTTCCCTACGGCGGGGTATGCTGCAATGACCGGCCATTGTCGATACGCTCAGGGCCGGAACCTAATACATCACGATTCCTGGAGGGGGAATATGAGTCTGGATCGTCCCTGGCTGCAGAGCTATCCGAAAGGCGTTCCCGCCGAGATCGACGTCAACGAGTTCCATTCGGTAGCTTCGGTCTTCGACGCTTCCGTCGCGAAATTCCGCGACCGTCCCGCCTACTCCAGCTTCGGCAAGGTACTCACCTATGGTGAGACCGATGCGCTGGTCAACCAGTTCGCGGCCTACCTGCTGGGTGAGCTCAAGCTCAAGAAGGGTGACCGCGTCGCCCTGATGATGCCCAACTGCCTGCAGTACCCGGTCGCCACCTTCGGCGTGCTGCGTGCCGGCTTGACCGTGGTCAACGTCAACCCGCTGTACACCGCCCGCGAGCTCAAGCATCAGCTGGTCGATGCCGGCGTGACCGCGCTGGTGGTGGTCGACAACTTCGGCGACACCGTCGAACAGGTCATCGCCGATACGCCGGTCAAGCATGTGATCACCACCGGCCTGGGCGACCTGCTCGGTACCAAGGGCGTGATCGTCAACTTCGTGCTGAAGTACATCAAGAAGATGGTGCCCAACTACCATCTGAAGGGTGCCGTCCGCTTCAGGCAGGCGCTCAAGCTGGGCAGCCGGCACACGCTCCCGAAGGTCGAGATCGACCACGACGACATCGCCTTCCTGCAGTACACCGGTGGCACCACCGGCGTGGCCAAGGGCGCGATGCTGACCAACCGCAACCTGATCGCCAACATGCAGCAGGCCTCGGCCTGGATCAGTGCGTCCGGCATCGAGATGGGCAAGGAGTGGATCATCACCGCCCTGCCGCTGTACCACATCTTCGCACTGACGGCGAACGGCCTGGTCTTCATGAAGTTCGGTGGCTGCAACCACCTGATCACCAACCCGCGCGACATGAAGGGCTTCGTCAAGGAGCTCAGGTCGGTGCCCTTCACCGCCATCACCGGTGTCAACACGCTGTTCAACGGCCTGCTCAACACCCCCGGCTTCGACACGGTCGACTTCTCGTCGCTGAAGGTCACCCTGGGTGGCGGCATGGCGGTGCAGCGTGCCGTGGCCGAGCGCTGGAAGAAGGTCACCGGCGTGACCCTGGTCGAGGCCTATGGCCTCACCGAGACCTCGCCGGCGGCCTGCATCAACCCGCTCACCCTGACCGAGTACAACGGCTCGATCGGCCTGCCGATCCCGTCCACCGATGCCTGCATCAAGGACGACAACGGCAACATCCTGCCGCTGGGTGAAGTGGGCGAGCTGTGCATCAAGGGCCCGCAGGTGATGAAGGGCTACTGGCAGCGTCCGGAGGAAACCGACAAGGCCATCGACGCCGACGGCTGGCTGCACACCGGCGACATGGCAAAGATGGATGCGCAGGGCTTCTTCTACATCGTCGACCGCAAGAAGGACATGATTCTGGTGTCCGGCTTCAACGTCTATCCGAACGAAGTCGAAGACGTCATCGCGATGATGCCGGGCGTGCTGGAAGTGGCCGCGGTCGGCGTGCCGGACGAGAAGTCCGGTGAAGTGGTGAAGGTCGTGATCGTGAAGAAGGACCCGAACCTGACCGCCGAGATGGTCAAGGAACATGCCCGGGCGAACCTGACCGGTTACAAGCACCCCAGAATCGTAGAATTCCGAAAAGAGCTGCCGAAGACCAACGTCGGCAAAATCCTCCGTCGCGAACTGCGCGATACGCCCGCCCAGTAAGGGTTTACGGCAGATTGAAGGGTATCGGGCCCGGGACGGAAACGTCCCGGGCCCTTTCGCATACGCCGCCGCAGAGGCGGTGTAGCATCGCCGCGTGTGTGGACCGTTCGGCCCGCCGGCCACCCACTTCATTCTGCGGGCCGCATGCCGAGGACCCCTACATGAGCACCATTGAAAAGCTGCCTTCCAGCGGCTCGCGTTTTACCACCATCCGTACCGAAGACAGCGCCGACGGCGCTGCCCACTGGCTGTTCATGCACGCCGATGCCAGCACCGGCGTGCGGCCATGCTGCCGCAAGGACATGCTCGATGAGATGTGGAGCTACATGGCCGCCATCACCCAAGGCCCCGCCGAGCGTCACAGCGGGAAGCTGAGGCATTTCGTACTGGCGTCCGATGCCGTCGCCTACAACCTCGGCGGTGACCTGGACCTGTTCACCCGCCTCATCCGCGAAGGCAACCGTGACCTGTTGCTGACCTACGCCCAGCGCTGTGTGGAGGGTGTACACCATCTGCATACCGGGTTCGGCGGCGATGTCCGCTCGATCGCCCTGATCCAGGGCGACGCCCTCGGCGGTGGCCTGGAAATGGCACTGGCCTGCCATACCATCGTTGCCGAGGAAGGCAGTGGTCTCGGCCTGCCGGAAGTGCTGTTCGGCCTGTTCCCGGGCATGGGCGCCTATTCGTTCCTGTGCCGCCGGGTGTCACCGCATCTGGCCGAGAAGATCATCCTCGACGGCCGGGTCTACAGCGCCGAGGAAATGCACGCAATGGGCGTGGTGGACGTGCTGGTGAAGAAGGGTGAAGGCCGTGCCGCCGTCGAAGATCTGATCCGCCAGCAGCAGCGGATTCCGCAGTCCTACCTGGCGATGAACGCCGCGCGTGGCATCGCCCAGGCCGTCAGCTACGACGAACTGCTGGAGATCACCAAGGTGTGGGTCGATTCCGCCCTCGCCCTCGGCGACCGCTCGCTGCGCACCATGGATCGCCTGATCAAGGCCCAGACCCGTCGCGCCGGCCTCGACGCGGCCTGATTCACCCCCTCCCCCCAGAAGGGTTCAAGCCCGGTTGGCCACCGGGCTTTTTTTATCGGTCCAACGCCATGGCTCAGCGCGCCTCGCCGTCATCAGCGGCACCACGGCTCCGGCGTTCGGCCCGTGCATCCAACGCACGTCGGCCTTCCTTGATCGCGTCCTGCAGGATGGTCAGGCGCGTACGCCATTCAGCCTTGAGCTGCCAGTCGGCCATCCGCATCAGCTCGCCGGCGCGGCTTGACGCCCGCATCAGGCCCAGGTTGCTGGCCACGCCCTTGATGGCATGGGATTGTTCACGGAACACTTCCCACTGCGCAGCTTCGCCGGCCTGCTCGGCCTTGCCCATGCAGGTCGCGGCATCCTCCAGGCACTGGCGGATGAATTCACGCTCGAACCCCTCCCCCATGCCCAGCGAGGCCAGCTCGTCCAGCACGCTGCTGTCGAGCACGCCATCCTGCAGCGGCGTCGTCGCCCGTACCACCGGCGCAGCCATGGTCTTCAGCTGGGCGTTGCTGGCGATCTCGGCCAGCGTGTCGAGCAGCCGCACCGCCACTACCGGCTTGGCCAGGAATGCATGCGCACCGGCCTGGGTACAGCGCTGGATCGCCTCCGGCGTGACGTCGGCACTGAGTACCAGCACCGGTGTGCGCGGGCCACCGCCGGCCTGCATCACCCGCAGTTCCTTGAGCATGTCCAGCCCGCTCATGCCCGGCATGTGCAGATCGACGATGACCGCGTCGAATTCACTGTCGGCCAACGCATCCAGCACCGCTTCGCCGCCGTCCACGCACAGCACGCGGTGGCCGGCCTTCTGCAGCAGGCGCTGCAGGACCATGCGATTGGCCTCGTGGTCGTCGGCCACCAGGATCTGCATGCTGCGCACGCGCGCCCGGTGACGCAGGAACGGATCGGCAAAGGCGATCACGTTGCCACCCTGCCCCACCTCCTCATCTCCGGACAGGCTCGGCACCGCCCCCGGCACCATCGGCTGCGGCGGCGCGAACGGCAGCTCGACCCAGAAATGGCTTCCGCGGGGCGGGTTCTCCAGGTAGCCGATGTCGCCGTCCATCGCTTCTACCAGGCCCTTGGCGATGGTCGTCCCCAGACCGGTGCCTTCGTGGCGGCGCGCCATGCTGACGTCGGCCTGCTCGAACGCATCGAACAACCGCGTACGCATGGCCGGCGCCACGCCGATGCCGGTATCGAGGATGTCGAAGCGCAGGCGCACCGCGCCGCTGGTGTCGGCGTGTACCACGCCGACACGGATCTCCACCCGGCCATGGTCGGTGAACTTGACTGCGTTGCCAGCCAGGTTCAGCAGGATCTGCCGCAGGTGGCCGACATCGCCGCGCAACCGTGGCGGCACGCCGTCGGCGATCTTCACCCGGTAGTCCAGCCGCTTTGCCTTGGCCTGCGGCAGCAGGATCAGCCCGATCGCCTGGATCACGTCGGACAACGCGAAATCCTCAGCCACCACGCGCAGTTTGCCCGCCTCGATGGCAGAGATGTCCAGCACCTCCTCCACCAGGGCCAGCAGGCTGCGCGATGATGCCTGGATGGTGTTGAGGCACTCGCGCTGCTCGTCATCCAGGCGCGTGGTCGCCAACACTTCGGTCATGCCATTGAGGCCATTCAATGGCGTGCGGAACTCGTGGCTCATGTTGGCGAGAAAGCGGCTCTTCGCCTCGCTGGCACGGCGCGCTTCGGCCATCGCCTCGGTCAACTGCCGCAGCAGTGTCGAGAAGTACAGAGGCACTGCCGCCAACCCGAGCCAGAGACCGATGGCCAGGCGGAAGTTCTGCTCCCAGTACGGGGTCAGCAGCACGGTACAGCCGAAGCTGACCATTGCCATCGCCACCGCCACATACAGGTAGTGATTGCCGAAACGCATGCCGTTGCCGACCGTCACCCACATCACCACGATGTAGACCCAGGCCAGTGGCTCGCCCATCTGCACCATGCCGGCGGCGATCAGGCCGTAGTCGGCCAGCATGCCCAGCACGCGGCGCGGATCGGAGCGTTCCGGTCGCCACAGCAGCCAGCCGAACAGCAGCAGTGACAGGCTCAGGCCTGTCAGCACGATCGCCAGCACGCCCGCGTACTGCTCATGCGGCAGGTCGTGGCGCGGTGCCGGCAGCAGCACATAGGCAAGGATCAGGCTGATCAGGACAATGCGGACGATCTGCTGGCCGTGTTCACTGTCCTGGCGTTGGGCCAGGCGCAGCCTCAGCTGCGACCACAGGCGTTTCACGCGCCCAGCCCCGGGCGCGCGGAGGCCATCGAATGCTCGGTGCAGATCTGGTCCAGCTGTTCGCGGCCACGCAGCAGCGCGTCCACGCAACGTGGGTCGAACAGTCGGCCACGCTGGGCATACAGATAGGCCAGGGTGGCTTCCATGGTCCATGCTTCCTTGTACGGACGCGGGGAAATCAGGGCATCGAAGACATCGGCAACGGCCACGATGCGCGCTTCCAGCGGAATCGCGTCCCCGACCAGCCCATCGGGATAGCCGCTGCCGTCGTAACGCTCATGATGGCGCAGTGCGATCAAGGCACCGACCTGGATGAAACGATTCTGGCTGCCACTGAGCAGCTCATGGCCGATCCGCGGGTGCCGGCGCATGATCGCCAGCTCTTCCTCATTGAGCTTGCCCTGCTTGAGCAGCACCGCATCGGGAATGGCGATCTTGCCCATGTCGTGCAACGGGGCAGCCATCTCGATCAGCCTGACGTCATCCTCGGGCAGGCCGAGCTGCTCGGCGATCAATCCTGCAACGCGCGCCATGCGCTCCAGATAGGCGCTGGTACCGGCATCGCGGAACTCGATCGCCCGGGCCAATCGCGACAGAGTCTCGCGTTCGCGTTCCTCGACCTCGTGCATGCTGGCCAGCAGTCGCTGCTCCAGCGACAACGCCCGCTGCTTCACGTTCTCGGTCTGCTGGCGCAGCTGCAGCAGGTTGTAGCAGCGCGCACGCAGCTCACGCGGGCGGATCGGCTTGACCAGGAAATCGATGACACCCGCTTCCAGCGCGGCCTGCCGGATCGGCTCATCACCGACCACGGTGATCAGGATCACCGGAATGTCGCGATGCTTGGGCAGGCGGCGGAAACGGCGCGCAAACTCGAGCCCGTCCATCTCCGGCATGCGGTAATCGAGCAGCAGCAGGTCGACCGGATGCGCCTCGCACCAGGCCAAGGCAGTCAGCGGATCACCGAAGTCATACACGCTCAGTTCGGGCGCGATGTCCTCGATGACGTGGCGCAGCATCGTCCGGGCGGACGTCTGGTCGTCAACAATGACGATGTTCAAGGCGTACTCTGCCTGGTTTCTCGACCATGCTGGATCATCAGCAGGCGAGGATACTCTGCCGCTGCGAACGCTCGCACCCTGCATCGGCCTGGCTCCCGTGTCATACGTCCCGGTTCATGATCGTCGTCGCATTGTGAAGCGGACTCTCCACGATGCATCATCCCCCTGCCGCCGATCAAGCCACAACAGGCGTCAAGGTAGTGCATTAACGATACGCCGAGTGCGGGAGGCGTCAATCGCGCCGTCTCATTTCGAGACGGCGCGCACAATCAGGAGTCAGGAAAGCGACTTACTGCTCCGGACGCATGTACGGGAACAGCAGCACATCGCGGATCGAGCTGCTGCCGGTCAGCAGCATCACCAGGCGATCGACGCCGATACCGAGGCCGCCGGTCGGGGCCATGCCGTACTCCAGCGCACGGATGTAGTCGGCGTCGTAGTGCATCGCCTCGTCGTCGCCGCCCTCCTTCGCTGCTACCTGCGCCTGGAAACGCTGGGCCTGGTCTTCCGGATCGTTCAACTCGGAGAAACCATTGGCCAGCTCCTTGCCGTTGACGAACAGCTCGAAGCGGTCGGTATAGCCCGGATCATTGTCGTTGGCGCGGGCCAGCGGCGAGACCTCCACCGGATGGTCGGTGATGAAGGTCGGCTGGATCAGGGTGTGTTCGACGGTGGCTTCGAAGATCTCCAGCAGCAGCTTGCCCCAGCCGTAAGACGGCTTGACGCGGATCTTCAGGCGCTCGCAATGGCGCAGCAGCGCGTCGCGGTCGGTGCAGTCGGCAGCAGAGATTTCCGGGTTGTGGTGGCGCACCGCCTCGTCCATGCGCCAGCGGCGGAACGCCGGACCCAGGTCGATCTTCGCGCCGTCCCACTCGACTTCGGTGCCACCGTTGACGGACCTGGCCACGTCGCGGATCACGCCTTCGGTCAGGTCCATGATCTCGTTGTACGTGGCATAGGCCTCGTACAGCTCCATCATGGTGAATTCCGGATTGTGGCGGGTGCTGACGCCTTCGTTGCGGAAGTTGCGGTTGATCTCGTACACGCGCTCCAGGCCGCCCACGGTCAGGCGCTTGAGGTACAGCTCCGGCGCCACGCGCAGGTACAGGTCCAGGTCCAGCGCATTGTGGTGGGTGGTGAACGGCTTGGCCGCCGCGCCGCCGGGGATGTAATGCATCATCGGCGTCTCGACTTCCAGGAAGTCGCGGTTGTCCAGCCACGCGCGCATCGCGCGGATGATCTTCGAGCGCTTGATGAACACCGCGCGTGACTCCGGGGTCACGATCAGGTCCACATAACGCTGGCGGTAGCGCTGCTCGACGTCGGCCAGGCCGTGCCACTTGTCCGGCAGCGGGCGCAGCGACTTGGTCAGCAGGCGGATCGATTCGGCCTTGACCGACAGCTCGCCGGTCTTGGTACGGGTCAGGCCGCCTTCGACGGCGATGATGTCGCCCACGTCCCAGCCCTTGAAGGCGGTGTAGGCGTCACCCAGCACCGCGCCCTGCAGGAACAGCTGGATGCGGCCGGACTCGTCCTGGATCTGCGCGAAGCTGGCCTTGCCCATGATGCGCTTGGCCATCAGGCGGCCGGCCATCTTCACCTGGCGGCCAGCGCCTTCCAGGGCTTCGGCGGTCCACTGCTCCGCGTCGGCGAACTCTTCCTGCAGGCGGCCGGCGAAGTCCTCGCGACGGAAGTCGTTCGGGTACGCGATGCCCTGCCCACGCAGCGCTTTGAGTTTCTCACGGCGCTCGGCGATCAACTTGTTTTCGTCGACGGGGGGGGTATCGGTAGCTTCGCTCATGGATCTGCGGGAATCGTGTAGTGAGGGGGGATGTTGCGCCCGGCACAGCCGGTTGCCCAGCATACCAAAACCGCCCTGCCCCGGCCCCGGCCCGCCGCCTGCCCCGGTAGCAGCCTGGGGTCAGATCCCTTTTGCGAGGCAAAAGGGATCTGACCCCATCCGGGACCCTGCCAGGACCCTGGATAGCTACCTGTTTCCTGGGAACGCCTGGCGCAGCTCGTCCACCAGCACCCGCTCGTTCTCCGAGTAGTCGATCGGCACCGACACCAGGTGCACCCCACCCTCGTTGAAGGCCGCTTCCAGGGTCGGAATGAACTGCTCGATGGCGGTCACCTCGTGGCCCTTGCAGCCATAGGCCTCGGCGTACTTCACGAAATCGGGGTTGCTGAAGGTCATGCCGTAGTCGGTAAAGCCATCCACCGCCTGCTTCCAGCGGATCATGCCGTAGGCGCCATCGTTGAGGATCAGCACCACCAGGTTCAGGCCCAGCCGCCGCGCGGTCTCCAGCTCCTGGCTGTTCATCATGAAGCCGCCGTCGCCGCACACTGCCAGCACCCGCCGCTGCGGGTACAGGATCGAGGCCATGATCGCCGACGGCAGACCCGCTCCCATCGTCGCCAGCGCGTTGTCCAGCAATAGCGTATTCGCCACCTGAGTGCGGTAGTTGCGCGCAAACCAGATCTTGTACATGCCGTTGTCCAGCGCCACGATGCCGTCCGGCGGCATCACCTGGCGCACGTCGTGCACCAGCCGCTGCGGGGTGAACCCGGCCTCTTCGGCACGATCGGCGAGGTGCTCGAGAATCGTCGTACGCAGCGGCAGCAGCGCACCGGCATTGGGCACCGCGCCTTCGATGCGGTCGGCCAGCTGGGTCAGCGAACGGCCGATATCGCCGATCACCTCCACCTGCGGGAAGTACACCTGTTCCACCGCCGCCTGCGAATAGCCGATATGGATCACGGTCGGCCCACCCGGGCGCATCACGAACGGCGGCTTCTCGGTGACCTCGTGGCCGATCGTCACGATCACGTCGGCCTGGTCGATCGCCATGTGCACGTAGTCGCGCTCGGTCAGCGCCGCAGTGCCCATGTACAGGCCCGAGCCACCGGCCACCGCGCCCTTGCCCATCTGCGTGGTGAAGAACGGAATGCCGGCACGCAACACGAACGCCGACAGCGCTTCGCTGGACTGCGGCCGCGACGCCGCCGAAGCAATCATCAGCAGCGGACGCTTGGCATTGCGGATGATCTCCGCCGCGCGATCCAACGCCTCCGGGCTGGCAATCGGACGATCCACCGCGTGCGGCGGAATCAGCGCGACGCCCTCGACCTCATCGGCAGCGATATCCTCCGGCAGCTCCAGCAGCACCGGGCCCGGGCGCTCTTCCTGGGCGACACGGAACGCCTCGCGGACGATGGTCGGGATGGTGCGCGCCGACACGATCTGCCGCGCCTGCTTGGTCAGCGGCTTCATCGTGCTGACGATGTCAACGATCTGGAAGCGCGCCTGCTTGCTGGCGACGATGCCCTTCTGGCCAGTGATCATGATCACCGGCCACGCACCGAGAAGCGCGTAGGCGGCACCGGTGGTGAAGTTGAGCGCGCCCGGGCCGAGCGTGGCCAGGCACACACCTGGCTTGCCGGTCAGCCGGCCATAGGTGGCCGCCATGAACACCGCCGCCTGCTCGTGGCGGGTGATGACCAGCTCGATGCTGGAATGGCGGAGCGATTCGACCACGTCGAGGTTCTCCTCGCCGGGGATGCCGAAAATACGTTCGACGCCTTCGTTCTCAAGCGCGGCGACGAGAAGGTCTGAACCCTTGGACATTGGAATGCCGTCCTTTTCGCTGGACTGATGATGGATCGTTGCAGGAAGGGTGGAAGCCGCGCGTCAACGCTTGTCGAACCACACGGTCTGCGCGTTGACGAACTCGCGGATACCGAAGTGCGAGAGCTCGCGGCCGAAACCGCTTTTCTTCACGCCACCGATCGGCACGCGCGGGTCCGAGGCGGAGAAACCGTTGACGAACACGCCGCCGGTCTGCAGCCGGCGCGCCAGCTGCATGGCCCGTGCACGATCGCCGGTCCACAGGTTGCCGCTGAGGCCGAATTCGCTCTGGTTGGCCAGTTCCACCGCATGATCGGCGTCGCGGGCGCGGCTGATCGAGGCCACCGGCCCGAATGTCTCGGTATCGAAGGCCTGCATGCCCGGCTCCACGCCGGCCAGTACGGTGGGGGCATAGAACGCGCCCGGACGATCCAGCTGGTGGCCACCGACCAGCAGCTGCGCACCCGCATCCACCGACGCCCGCACCTGCGCATCCAGCTGCTCCAGCAGGTCCTGGCGCGCCATCGGGCCGATGCGGTTCGCCGGGTCGCGGCCGTCGCCGATGGTCAGCGCCTGCACCTTCTGGCAGAACTGCGCCACGAACCGGTCGTAGACCGCGTCTTCGACGATGATGCGCTTGCCGGCAATGCAGACCTGCCCGGTGTTCTGGAAGCGCGAGGCCACGGCGGCATCGACCGCAGCGTCCAGATCGGCATCGGCCAGCACGATGAACGGATCCGAGCCGCCCAGTTCCAGCACCACCTTCTTCAGCGCCTGCCCGGCCTGGGCGGCGATGCTGCGGCCGGCGGCCACGCTGCCGGTCAGGGTGACCGCAGCAATGCGATCATCTGCGATCGCGCGGCTGGTGCCGTCGCGGCTGATGTTGGCGGCAATGAAGGTGCCTTCCGGCAGCCCTGCGTCGCGCCAGGCGGCATCAAGCAGCTGCGCGGTACCAACGATGTTCTCGGCCGGCTTCAGCAGGAAGCCGTTGCCGCCCATCAGGATCGGTACCGCCGCGCGCATCACCTGCCAGTAGGGGAAGTTCCACGGCATGATGCCCAGCACCACGCCCAGCGGCAGGTAGGACACGTAAGCCTTGTCATCGGGCACCTGGGTCGGTTCGTCGCGCAGGAACTGCGCGCCATTGTCGGCGTACCAGTCGCACAGCACGGCACACTTCTCGATCTCGGCCAGCGATTCGGCCTGCACCTTGCCCATCTCGGCGGTGGCCAGCGCGGCCAGCTTTTCACGGTCACGGCGCAGTACCACCGCCATCGCGCGCAATACGTCTGCGCGCTGTTCGAGGCTCCTGGCGCTCCAGGCGGCGAAGCCGGCCTGGCCGCGATCGAGGATCGCTTCCAGCTCGGCGTCGGTGGCGAAGGGGTGGCTGGCGATCTGCTGGCCGGTGGCCGGATCGCGGGAAACAGCAGTGGTGGGGGCAGCGGACATGCAGGGCTCCTGTTGTCTCGACAACGGGCGGTGGCCCGTCTCCTGCAGAGGAATGTGGACCCGATGGACGGGCACAACAAGGCGTCTGCTTATCCTGTGACCTGCACTTACCTGCCTGAATGGGGTGGATTCTCCTGGCAGGGCTGCGCCCTGCACCCGCCGAAGCAACGGCAACAACCGTAGCAACAGCACAAGCTGGTTTCCTATGGGATGGCGGGGTGGGGCCGGTTGCGGGGGGCGCTGCAAGTACGTCCATGTAAGCTCGGTCGCCGCATCCATGCGGCTCACGCCCCCGCAACCGGCCCCACCCCGCCTTCGACGGTTTCCTGCTATCTGTCGGAAATACTCTTGGGGTCAGATCCGTTTTCCGTAGGAAAACGGATCTGACCCCGGAACTTCTTTCGATATCTGACAGATGTGTCGACCAAGGTCGACACCTACCAACAGCCGCAGGAATCTGTCAGAGGTGGGGCGGTGTGGGTTGGCAGGACCGTTGGCGCCATGGATGGCGCCATCGAGCCCCCAGGGGTGAGGGCGCTTTGCTTGCGAAGCACTGCTTCGCAAGCGCCCGAACGCACAGCCGCCAGCGGCTGGGCCGGACCGCGGAGCGGGGTTTACGGCGTCCCCGCACTCCGACACCGCCCCGCCATCCCGCGGGAAGCCGGCATCTGAAGTTGCTGTTGCCGGCCAGCGGCCGGCACTACCGCAGGTGCAGGGCTGCAAGCCCTGCCGAACAACCCTCTACCTACGCGGCAGATAGGTCACCAGCGAGAGGTCGTGCCGGCTCTCCGGCACCAGCGCCACGTACTGCAGGTCCAGCAACCCGCGCGTGGGATGGTTCAGCTTCTTCGCACCTTCGTCGAACCGGCGCACGTCGTGCTCCGGCCACCACTGGCGGAACTCCTCGCTGTGCGCGGCGATGTCCTCGACCAGCGCCAGGAATGGTGCCTTGTCCGGCGCCTGCGCCATCGCCGCGCGGAAGCCGGCCAGCAGCCCGCGGGTCATTTCTTCCCAGTTGAGGATCAGCGTGCGGTACGGCGGGTACAGGAACATCAGCCGCAGCGTGTTGCGCTCATGTGGCGCCAGCTGGCTGTAGTCCACGAACAGATCGGCGATGGCCGGGTTCCAGGCCAGGATGTCGTAGCGGGTATTGCGCACATACGCTGGGATCGGCTGCATCGCCTCCACCAGCTGGCGCAGGCCATCGGTGACTGTCTCGTCCGGAGACTCCAGCGGCACGCCGTAGCCGGACAGCGCGAACGCATAGGCGCGTTCGTCGTCGCTCATGCGCAGCACCTGCGCCAAACGCTCCAGCACTTCGGGCGAGGCGCGCACTTCGCGGCCCTGCTCGATCCAGGTGTACCAGCTGACGCTGACGCCGATCGCCAGCGCAACTTCCTCGCGCTTCAGGCCCGGGGTACGCCGGCGCCCGGCCGGGAGGCCGAGCGTGGCGGGGTCGACACGGGCGCGGCAGGCCTTGAGGAAGCCGCCGAGTTCCTTGCGTTCACTTTCGCTGCGCATCAGCGCCCTCCGTTGCGGAAGGCGATGATATCCGCGCAGGCGCGTCGATCAGGCATCGACGCGCTTGGAGCCCACGGCCAGGCCGGCCTTCAGGCTGGCCTCGACGAACTCGTCCAGGTCGCCGTCGAGCACCTTCTGCGTATCCGAGCGCTCGATGCCGGTACGCAGGTCCTTGATACGGCTCTGGTCCAGCACGTAGTTGCGGATCTGGCTGCCCCAGCCGATGTCGGACTTGGTGGCTTCCACCGCATCCTTTTCGGCGTTGCGCTTCTGGATCTCCAGCTCGTACAGCTTGGCGGCCAGCATCTTCATCGCGTTGTCGCGGTTCTGGTGCTGGCTGCGGCCGGTCTGGCAGGCCACGACGATGTTGGTCGGGATGTGGGTGATACGCACCGCCGACTCGGTCTTGTTGACGTGCTGGCCACCGGCACCGGATGAACGGTACACGTCGGTACGCAGGTCGGCCGGGTTGATGGTGATGTCGATGTTGTCATCGATCTCCGGCGACACGAACACCGAGGTGAAGCTGGTGTGGCGGCGGTTGTCCGAGTCGAACGGCGACTTGCGCACCAGGCGGTGCACGCCGGTCTCGGTCTTCAGCCAGCCATAGGCGTAGTCGCCTTCCACGCGCAGCGTGGCCGACTTGATGCCCGCGACGTCACCGCCGGAGACTTCCATCAGCTCGGTCTTCCAGCCGCGCGATTCGCACCAGCGCAGGTACATGCGCAGCAGGATCTCGGCCCAGTCCTGGGCTTCGGTGCCACCGGCACCGGCCTGGATGTCGACGAACGCGGCAGCATTGTCCATCTCGCCGGAGAACATGCGCTGGAACTCCAGCTTCTCGACGTGCGACTGGTGCTTGTCCAGGTCGGCGACCACGGCCAGCGCGGTGTCCTCGTCCTGTTCGGACTCGGCCAGTTCCAGCAGCTCGGTGGCATCGGCCAGGCCGTCCAGCACCGAGGCGATGCCGCCCACGGTCTTTTCCAGGCTGGAACGTTCGCGGCCCAGGTTCTGGGCGTATTCGGCGTTGTTCCAGACGTCGGGGCTTTCCAGCTCCCGCGTTACTTCTTCAAGACGCTCTTTCTTGGCGTCGTAGTCAAAGATACCCCCGAAGCGACAGCACGCGATCGGTCAGATCGGTGATGCGCTGGCGGACAGGATTCAGTTCGATCATGTCGGCGGTTATGCATTCAAAAGATGACTGCCAATGATACCGCAGGCGTCCGCCCGGCGGCGAGGCAGGCCAGGGCTGGGCCCCGGGTGGACACGCGGCCATCCGATCCCGGTAGACTTCCCCACCGCCGCGGGAACAGGGGCCACGCGGTCATTCCCAACCCAAGGAGCACCATTTCAATGACGATCATGCGTTCCACCCTGTGCCTGGCCGCCTGCCTGCTGGCCGCCAATGCCTCGGCCATCGACCTGAAGGGCCTGACCAGCACCGGCATGAAGGCCGGCAAGGCGCTGACCCTGTCCGACGCTGAGGTCTCGGCCGCGGCCGATCAGGCCTGCGCCTACATGGACAAGGACAACCAGGTGGTGGCCGGCAACGATCCGTATGCCCAGCGCCTGGCCAAGATCACCCAGGGCCTGGCCAACGAGGACGGCCTGAACCTGAACTTCAAGGTGTACCGCACCGCCGATGTCAACGCCTGGGCGATGGCCAACGGTTGCGTCCGCGTCTATACCGGCCTGATGGACATGGCCAGCGACGACGAAGTGCGTGGCGTGATCGGCCACGAAATCGGCCACGTGAAGCTGGGCCACAGCAAGACCAAGATGCGCACCGCCCTGCTCGCCTCGGCTGGCCGCGAGGGCCTGGCCGCTTCGGGCAACGGCAACCTGACCCAGCTCAGCCAGGGCCAGCTCGGCGAACTGGCCGAAGGCTTCGTCAACGCCCAGTTCTCGCAGAAGGAAGAGAGCGCGGCGGACGAGTACGGCTACCAGTTCATGAAGCGCCACAGCTATGACCCGGCGGCCCTGGCCAGCATGTTCCGCAAATTGTCCAGTGAAGGCGGCCTGATGTCCTCGCACCCGGGCTCGGAAGCCCGCGCTGCGCGCATCGACGCGATGATCAAGAAGGACAAGAAGTAATGCCCATGCGGGCGGGCCGACCGGTCCGCCCGCTCAGGTTCCTGCCAGCGCCTGGCGCAGCAACGGCAGCTGTCGTCGACTGCACGGCACTTTGACGCCATCGGCCATGTGAAGCAGGGCTTCACCGCCATCAAGTGGTTCGATCGAACGCAACTGATCGCGGTTGATCAGCCAGCTGCGGTGCGGCCGCAGAAACTGCACCGGATCCAACCGCTGCTCCAGGACCGCCATGGTGATCCGCAGTGGGTAGTCATGGCCGCGTACGCGCAGGTTCACGTAGTTCCCCGCCGCCTGGGCGTACTCCACATCTTCGGTGGCCACCAGGAACTCCTTGCCCAGCTTGCGCACCAGGAAGTGCTGGGGGCGCTCGACCGGTTCCACCGGCGGACCGACATCGGGCTCGGCCAGCAGATGCGCCTCGCCCTGACGGCGCCGGCCGAACCAGCTGGCGAAGTGCTCCAGTGCCACGAACATCACGAACGTGCGCACATCCTTCAGGTATTCGTAGGCAAAGCGCTCCAGCCAACCGGCATCATCGTGATAACGGTAGCCCAGCGCCGCGTAGGCCAGATGCCGCAGCAGCATCATCCCGACCACGTGCAGCAGCGACCAGCCCACGCTGGCCAGCACATACAAAGGCAAGCGCCGCTTCCAGGTGTCGGCGTGCAGCGGCCAGCGCTCGCAGCCCCACCACAGCACGGGCAGGGTCAGCAGGATCAGGCTGATGCTGCTGAACTCCCAGATCATCGGCTCCCACAGACCGAGATCGCTGCCGCGCCGCGTGGCATCCATCACTTCAACCAGCGCGTTGGTGACCGCCGAGGCCGACAGGATCGCCGCCCAGACCAGCAGACGGGTGGAGGTGCGCCAGCGCGGTGGACGGCCCTGGGCCATTGCTGCATCCATGGTGTTGTGGTGCTCCAGCGTGCCTCAAGGGAGCCAGCGTAGCCGCTCCATTGGTCCCATCACCCCCGCCATTGGTCACTGCGCGGCCGCCGGCAGGCCCCTGGCGATGGCCCAGACCAGCGGCGAGGGCCAGATTGGCTCGACCTCCCGGCCTGGCCTGACCATGACCCGACGCCACGACATCGACGCCCTGCGCGTGTTCGCCTTCGCACTGCTGATCCTCTACCACACCGGCATGGCCTACGTGGACGACTGGGGTTTCCACCTCAAGAGCGTGCACACCGCCGAATGGCTGCAGTGGCCGATGCTGTTCGTGAACCGCTGGCGGATGTCGCTGCTGTTCCTGATCTCCGGTATCGCCATCGCCCTGATGCGCCCGGAAGGAAAGCTGCTGCGCTTCGCCGGCCAGCGCACCTGGCGACTGGTGCTGCCACTGCTGTTCGGCATGTTCGTGGTCGTGCCGATCCAGCCCTATTGCGAGGGCGTTGCCAACGGCCACGTGGCGCCAGGCTTCGGCCACTTCCTGCTGCGCTACTGGCAGGTGCGGCCATGGCCGGAAGGCAGCTTCTCCGGCTGGCAGTACGGCATCACCTGGAACCATCTGTGGTACTTGGCCTACCTGTGGAACTACACGTTGGCGCTGGCGCTGTTGATGCCCGCGCTGGGGACGTCCCTGGTGCGCCGGACCATGGCGCGGGTGGCCGCATCACCGTGGCTGCTGATCGGCATCCCGTTCGCCCTGCTGCTGGCGTGGGTGGTGTGGCTGGAGCCGATCTATCCCTCCACCAATGCCCTGATGGGTGACTGGTACCAGCATGCGAAGTACGCCACGGTGTTCCTGGCCGGCTACCTGCTGGGTCGCGAGCCAGTGTTCTGGGAACGGGTTGTCGGCCTGCGCCGCACCACGCTGTGGCTGGCCCTTGCGGCCATCGGCTGGTACATGGGCCTGCGCATCCTTGGCCAGGTGCTGCCGGACGATTCACCGCTGCGGCACTGGCCCGAACCGTTCTGGGACCTGCAGGTCAGGACCAGCCAGTCGCTGTATGTGTGGACCGCGCTGCTGGCCATCCTCGGCTGGGGCAAGGTGTTCCTCGACCGCCCGTTCCGTTGGCTGCCGTACTGCACCGAGGCGATCTATCCCTGGTACATGCTGCACCAGAGCCTGATCATCGCGCTGTTGTTCTGGCTCAAGCCACTGCAACTGGAGCCGTGGCTTGAGCCGGCCCTGCTGCTGGGCGGTACCGTCGGTGGCTGCCTGCTGATCCACGAACTGCTGATCCGCCGCGCGCGTTGGCTGCGGCCGCTTTTCGGGCTGCGCGCCGATGTATGGCCGAGCCAACGCTCGGCTGCGTCTGCCATGAGCCGAGCGTAGGCTCGGCTCTACCGGTCCACCAACCGAAAATCCGCTATCGTCGGCGGCCACGCGCACGGCATCGCCGATCAGGCGCGCCGCGCGGATGTAGAGCTGAGCCTGCGCTCGGCTGCATCTGCCATGAGCCGAGCGTTGGCTCAGCTCTGCCGGTCCACCAACCAATAAACAATTAGGACAACGGATGTTCCAGACGCAGTGGCACCTGTGGTTGCAGCACACCTTCGACGCCGGCTGGTTTCTGTGGGTGATGCAGTTCATCAGCCTGCTCGGCTATGAAATGGCCTATACGGCGCTGATCCTGGTGTGCGCGTTCGGTGCACGCCTGCGCGCCGGCCTCTGCGTGATGCTGGCGGTGCTGCTGATGGCCTGCGCCACGCATGCAATCAAACAGGGCGCCGCCCTGCCCCGTCCGACCGATGTGGACGCAGCAGTGCTGGACAAGGGCGAGCCGTCCCACCCGTTCGTGGTGGACGGCGGAGGTCACACCTTCTGGGCACTGCCGGACGCACAAGCCACCGCAATGCTGCGGGCGCAGCCCGATGCCGACTATGGCTTCAATAGCGGCCATGTCGGCGTCGCCACCGCTGCCTGCCTCGGCCTGCTGCTGGCCTTCGGCATCCGCCGCCGCTGGCTGCGCTGGGCGCTGGCGTTGGGCTGGCCGCTGCTGATGGCGCTGTCACGGATGTACCTGGGCCGGCATTTCCTGGCCGACGTACTGGCCGGGTGGCTGATTGGCGTCGGCGTGGCGTTGTTGGCGTGGCAGCTGATGCCGGGGATGCTATCAAGCAGGCGCTGGCAGCTGCCGCTTCTGTTTGGATTGAGTCTGGTGCTGGCGTGGGCGGCAGCAACCACGCGCTTCGTTCCCATCGGTGAAGCCGGGCGACTGCTGGCACTGAGCCTGCTGGTGGCGTGGCTGCAATGGCGCGGCTGGCCGGTGGATCCGCAGGGCATCGCGCAGCGGGTGCTGCGCGTGCTGGGTGTTGTGGTGATCTATCTGCTGGCGCGGCCGTTGATCGATCTGCTGGCCGCGACCATTCCGCTGCCTGATGTAACGGCGACCGAAGTGCTGTGGCAGGCCATTGGCACGCTGTTGATCCTCGGTGGCGGCGTGGCGCTGGCGCGGTGGATTCCGCGCCAACGCCCCTCGATGCCAGGCAGCACCCGGTAGATCCACGCCATGCGTGGATAGGCCGGTTCCGAAACCAAGCAACAGCCACGCATGGCGCGGCGCTACCGCACCTCGAACTCACCCACCAGCACAGTCTCGGCGCGGTCCTTCAGCCGCATCGTGACCATCTGGTCCTTCTGCTTCGGCGTGCCCCAGTGGGTGGTCAGGCGCAGCATCAGCGTCGTCGCCCCGGTCACCAGCTGCTGGCGGCTGCCGAAGTAGTTCGCTTCCACCTTGTACTTGCCCGGCTTGGCGTTGCGCAGCGAGAACTGCTCGGGGCCATAGCCACCCGTGAAGTCCTGCGACATCTGCCCGCCCTGGTAGGTCAGGCGATTGCCGTAGTACGCACGCTCGCCGTTCGGGTCGGTCACCCACAGGTCCATGTCGCTGTTGTCGGCATCCCAGGACAGCACCACGCGCAGGTCCAGCGGCATCGCCTGCAGCAGGCGCGGGTCGATGTTGCGGGTATCCAGGCGGGGCATGCTGCGCGCGACCAGGTTGGTGAGCTCATCCAAGGCGATCAGCGCGATGCCATCGAAGCGGTTGTCCCAGGGCCGCACCACCACCTGGTACAGCGGCGCCAGCGCCTGCTGCGGCTTGCCAGCGGCCGCCAGTGCCAGGCCCAGGTCGCGGAAGCTCTGCGGTTCTTCCTGGCCCATCGCCAGCACCTGTTCGAACACCGGCACCGCCAGCGCCGGCGCATCGGCCTGCATCAGCCGGTAGCCGAGCACGCGCAGCAGGTGGCGGTTGTCCAGGTCCATCTCGGCCAGGTTCGACAGCACGCGCAATGCCAGTTCGCGCTGGCCCTGCTCCAACAGCAGGTCGGCCACATCGAGGAAGAACGCGCTGCTGTCGGCATGTGCGTCACGCTCGGCCAGATAGCGGTCATACAGTTGCGACGCTGGGCCCTGGCGCAGGCGGCGGGCAATCGCCGAATCCGGTTGCCATGCGGCCAGCTGGATGCCGAGCTGGCCCTCGTTGGCGGGCCCCGCTTGATCGATGGCCGAACCGGTGACCACCACCGTGTCGAGCGCCTGGTTCGCCGCGGACACGGAGCGACGCGCGCGCGCGCTGCTGGCCTCCCTGCGCTGCTCGGTTGCCGCTGCCATCGGCGCAGGCGGGGCCGCCGGAGCGGGGGCCGCCAGCATCGCCACCGGCGCCGATTCCATCGCGTAGTCTGCGGACGCTACCTCCAGCGCCCTGACCTTCAGCTGCGGCGGTGCGCCCTTTGGCCAGGTGCGGCTCCACCATTGCTGGCGCTCCTTCCAGCGTGCGGCCACCTCGTCCAGACGCTGGCGATCGGCCGCGGCGCGGTCGCTCAGCTGTCGCGCGTAGCGGGCGTCGTACTCGGCACGCAGTTTCCCGGACGGACGGATCGCATAGCGCAGGTAGTCCTCCAGCGTTTCCAGCACGATCAGCGAGGTGTCCGGCCCGACCAGGCCGAACTGCTGCGACAGGCGCTGCATCGCCTCGCGGTTGCCGCGACGATCGGCCGCCAGCTGCTGCAGACGGGCCTGCGCCCACAAGCCGGCCAGCAGCTCACCGTCGTCACGCTTCTGCGTTGCCGGCAGCGCCTGCCATTCACCACCGCCCACGCGCACCCGCATCGGCACACCGTCCACCGCAAGGCGGGCATGCAGCCACAGCCAGCCTTCGGCCTCGCTGCGACGATCAATCACCACGTCCTGCACGCCACGCCCCGCATCGACCTGCACGTCCAGCGGCGAGGAGAACAGTTCGCGCGCGGCGGCATCGACATCCGCCTCCAGTGCAACAAAGCGGCCACCATGCGACTCACTCCATCCGCGCAGCCGGACCGCATCGGTGCGGGCGCCGGCGCTGCTGATTGCGAACAAGCGCTGGTCCGGCGCCAGCGCCGGCAGTGCTTCCGGTCCATACGTCAGCAGGCCGTCACTGACCAGCAGGTATTCCTTCACCGTCGGCTGCGGCTGCCACTGCGCCAGCGCACTGGCGCCGTCCGGGCGCACCGCCTGCAGCGCCGCCCGCAGCTCACTCCAGTTGCCGCCGCGGATGCGGAATCGGCGGACCGGCTCGGCGCGATCGCGCAGCACGGTCAGCGCGACCGTGCCATTACCCATCCGGGCAAAGTAGCGGTCCAGCAGCGCGAACTCACGCGCGCGGTCGCGCAGGCCGGATGACCCCGAACCGTCCCACAGCAGGCCGACCTCGCTCGGCAGCGTGCGGGGAGCGCTACTGATCGGCACTGGCAGCTGCGCCAGCAGATAGTGGCCGTCCTGCCACGGCGCCACCTGCACCTGCGGCTTGCGTTCGGCCGGCAGGGTCCATTGCAGCTGTGGCGGCAGCTGCGCGCCGCGACCCTGCCATTGCAGCTGACCCGCCGTGATCTGGAACGGTGCGGTACCTGCGGCCATCGCACCCGGCGCCTGCACCTTCACTGCAACAGAGGCAGCACCAGCGGCGAACTGCAGCGGCAGCGTCCAGCGCCAGCCCTGGCCCGAGAACGCCAGCGGCTCGCGCAGCACCAACTGCACGCGGCGGCTGCCGCCGGCGGGCAGCGGGTAGATGCGCAGGCGGAACTGATTGCCGGCGGTCTGCTCCAGCAGGCCGGGGTCGACGCCACGGCGGGCGATCTCCTCGAAGACCTGGCGGCCGCGGTCCTTGGGCACCGGCACCGCCTCGCGCAGCTCACCACCGATATCCAGGGCAAACCCGGTGATCTGCTGGCCCTCGGCCAACGGGAACTGCAACTCCCCTTCCAGCACGCGCCGGTTCGGATTGTGGAATTCCAGGGTGATGCGGGTCTGGGCGATGCCGGCCTGGATGTCGCCTTCGATACGGGCCTGGCGCAGCGCGATGGGCTGCTCGGCGCCGGCAACCTGCAGAAGCGGCACCGACCGGACGGGCCGGACGGCCTTGGCGGACTGCGCCTGGGCAACCCCAGCGGCAGCGCAGAGCAGCAGGGCCAGTATGGATGGAATCACGCGGCGGGCGAGGGGCATCGGACTGCTCCAGCGGGAAGTTGGACGGTTCAACGCGTGACTGGGGCGAATGGGGTTGGATGGGGAGATGTCGTCGAAACAGGCCCTCACCCAAGACTCTCTACAATCCAATGGGAAGAGAGCCGAGCATGAGCGAAAACCCGCCTAACCCGAGACAATACCCAAACGCCTCAACTCTGCGATCCCACCTACCCAGTCTTCGCGTCGCTTCCTTGGTGCGGCCAAAGGCACCACAAGCAACGCCTCCTCAGCAATCGACTCACCGAAGATGCCTAGTCTTGTGTGCGTCTCAGGGAACGCACTCGCGAACTGAGTTCCCAGCATATCGACCCCGGAGAAGTCCTGCTTCCGGACTATCACCTGAGTCTCCGGATCTCTCCGGATCAAAGCGAGAGGAACACCTTTGCAGGCAAAGTCGACAAACCTCGCCCGACTGATGTCCAGAGCCCAGTCTACGCTTGAATAGAACGCCGCGCGCCGTTCCGCAAATTCCGCGAGAACTCCGGCATCTGTGCAGAACGCGGAGGGCTCGATATTGACTCTGATCTTCCCAATCTTCCCGACGAGACACACCCTCTTATAGAAGCAGGACCAGAGCAGGAGAATTGGATTCACATCCAACCCTTCGACCTGGACATCCTCGAACACTGTCGGCCCGATCTCAGAGTTGATCACCTTACAGTTCGACACTACTACATCGCGAACGGAACTCATCCTTGAAGGGCGCTTGGACAACGACATTCCGCAGTTGTCAAAACTACTGTTTGCTATCCGTACCGCCTCGAAGACGCTACCACCTTGATCGAACACCATCTTGAATTCTTGATCATCAATGTTTCGCATATTCCAGTCCACCACAGAGACCAATGAAGACACCACACATGATGTGAATGAATACACGCTCATAGCGGCGCTTCAACATCAGCACCGAATTGCGCAACGCGAGAGGTAGTCGACGGGGCCGCCACTTCACCCATGGCGTAAGACCACAGCGCTACAGCGACACCGCTGTGAACGGGGCAAGGCGAGGAACTGGAGAGCAAGAACTTCTTTACCCTGAGTGACGAACGAGGTCCATCAGGAAATCAAAGAATGATGGAGAAGAGAACTCGAACTCCCCGGTATTGTAGTCGTACCGAAGAATTGGATACTCCCCATCCTTCAATCCTTCACATGTATCGAAGTAGAAGGCTTCATCCGAGTCCGGAACGAAAATCGGAATCAGGCCTACGGGAGGAAACCCGTTCTCCTCGACCAAGCGAGCGTTGTAGACCAGATCGTCATCAGCCACGTCACGGTTCTCCGCATCGGCGAGACCGAACACGGGATCTGGACCTACAAACAGGTTGCCAAACTCACCAAGCCAAGCCTTGTAGGAAACGGGCAGAGCCAACCCAAGCTCCCTCTCTGCATCCTCCGTAAGCTCCGGAGAGACAGCGCGACCAGGAAACACCCTTGCCCGCGCTGATCCAGCGATCATTTCATCAAGTCGCTCAAAACAGGAACTCCAATCAGGACACACCAGGCCTCCCGGATCAATCAAGCGAAACAGAGATTCACGGCGCCAGCAACGCCCGAGAAATCAATCCTACCGGCACTGCGCGGCAGCTTTGCACTTTCGAAACCGCGCGTCAGCCAACCTCCAATTGCCGATGCAGCACAATCATCATCGACGGACGTTGCCTCGTCCTTTCCAACGCAGACAGCAAGCAGAACACTCTTTTTCTTGGCATAGAATCTAACCGACGATGAAATCCCTTCCGGGCAATACTCTGTCAAACTGCCACTGATCCACAGTTCAACATCGATCGTCTCCAGACCATCAATAGACAGCTCTGCGAAAGCAGACTTCAATCTAGCGCGTGCCTGGACGATCCCAGGTTGATACTTCATCCCCACCTCTGGCCCGCCCAACCTTCCGCTCAACGTCACTTCCATCTGCACTCCACAGCCCCAATCGCGACAGGGTGCGATCAACAATCCTATTAAATTTAGTCACAACCTGAAGTTTCTCTCAATTCGTCAACCACACCTGTGAAGAACATTAGAATGGACTGGTGAAGAGTGAGCTTACGCTTCATGGTTGCTCCGTCATCGGTCCCAATGAACAGCTCAGCACCACTCATCATCAAGGAAGTGACGCGAGCTTGATATCGCGGACTAGGAATGACGACATGAATACCCTCATCTTTACGGACAATACGCAGCGATCTAGGCGCATCCCCCTCAAACACGCGAGTGATGTAACACGTCTTTATCAGACCGCCCTCACAGGCCACATCAATTTTGTCATCGGTCTCGCCTGGTGCTAGACCCGAATCCTTCAGCGCATGCACAAGCTCAAAGATGAGACGGTCGAAGTCACACCCCGCGGACACCACGTACTCGACGGGCTCGCCCTTATCGGTCGACGTCAATCTCAGAGCGCCGACCGACTGATCAACCTCAATGTCTGCAGCAGGAGCCAGAATGCGGTCTCCCATTGGATTCTGATCGACAAAGAAGCTTGAACTGGCGCCCATGTAGTAGAGCGCGGGCTCAGCCCCAAGGCGCACCTCTGCCCATCGGGGATCGTATGAGAAGACAGACGAACAGGGAGAAATCAGCTTCTGCATGCGCCCTCCAACAAGGCCCATGCTCGATCTGATTTCTGCTTGTTTGTCCCTGCCCCTCGATAGATCGATCCGATCTCCCTGCTCATTCTCCCAAACTCCGTAGACGCCAGGTGCCGTCTTCCATGCGAAGCGTTGCGATGTTGTGAAAAGGTATCGCGCCACCCTACCCAGCAACTGAGTCCTTCGGCTCGGAACGTCCAGCTCCAGGTCAATGAACTGCGCCGGCCGTCTTCGATCCGATTCACTAGATCAGCCGACCGACTCCATATCCGCTTCCGGGCGGCGCAGCTGCGAATGCATCACCGCCCTCAATCTTGATCTTCTTTGGCATTCAACTGCCCCAAACGCCGGCAAGCTCGCGCTCCACTCGGGTGAGCCGAAGCTGCGGGCGAGCCTATGAAAGAGCTTCCACACTCAGCTAGCCACGCCTTATGGGACAGCGACCGAGACAGGCCAAGCACTCCCCTGCATCCTCCATCCGCCGGGAAGGAACAGCGCGACCAGGAATGACCCTGAGGCACGATATTCCAGCAATCCTTTCATCAACACGTTCAAATTCTGGAACCAAATCGAACCGCATCAAATTCCATCATTCATTTGTGACACACGAAATCAAAAATCACATCAAGACTGCCGAACAATCTCCTCTAGAAAGCCCATAAAACTATCGGCAAACGGCTCATAAGATCCGTCAGACCAATCCCGCCTGACAACTGGATACTCTCCACCAACCAGCCCATTATTGGTATCGAAATAGAATGATTCATCCGCATCCGGCAAATGAATTGAGATATACCCGCCCGGCAGGTCGCCATCACGTGAATCCAGTCTAAAATTGTAGATCAGATCACTATCCGAAATTTCACGCACATCGCGAGGTGCAAGGGTCAGAACAGGATAAGCGCCGACCCTCAGATTCCCATACTTGAGCAACCACTCCTTGTACGAATCAGGCAATGGAATCCCCAGCTCAGCTTCTGCCTCCCGGATAAGGCCAGGTTCAACCTGCCGCCCAGGAAACACCTTGACTCGCGGGTGCTGCGCCACCAGCGCCTCCAGATTATCAAACATGAACACACCTCATTGTCGGCAGCCAGCAATTATTGATTGCGCTCTCGCCTTCCAATATGACTCCCTGAAGCTATCGAATTGACTTGCCAGCAGGGACGCGCTTCCATCGTTATTTCTTCTAAAACTCGGATATCGAGGCAAGGTCTGCCTCTTGTTGTTTGGATTCCTCGGGAAAGGAATATGGAGAATTGATGTATACTTCGAATGGATGGATGCCTTCACCTCAGCCAAGGAACCTCTCCGCCCATTCATCCCGGGCGCCTCGGTCATGGTCAGATGGTGCAACTGAACTGGCCGCCCATCCTTGCCAATGGGCGCCAAGCCCTCGGACATTCGATCAAGATTCGTACCACGCCTGAACTCACCCGTCTCTGCATCTTCCCACGACACCTTTCTATGAGGATTGAATGCATCATCATTCTGATAAACGGTTCTACCATCACTCGCCGTAGTCTTCCGGTACTTCAGACCCAGCGGATCGCAGTACGTAATCGCGTTTAGAGAGTATTCGTATATGCACTCTCCCGCATCGAGGCCGAGCGGATCCGGAGATATGAAGCTACCGACCAGCGGATCAAAGTATCGGTTTCTATTGTAGTAGAGACCTGTCTCAATGTCCCGATACTGCCCTTGCAGGCGAACAAAGAACTCCATCCCCCCCTGGGTGCTGTTCTCATCGGCGCCCCATGACCCGTATCTTATTGCCCACTCCTCTACTCCTGACACATCCAGCGCTCGAACTGCCGCTCCATTCGGATCCACCACAAATAGGCCCGCCCGAGCAGTACTGCATGCGGACTGATCCGCCAGCGACGCGGAGTTAGCCGGCGCCTTTCCGGTCGGGAAGGTCAAACTGGAGCCCTTCCTGCTCTCTGCCGAACGATTGAGCTGCCCGGATGTCGGAGAAGCAGTCGATTCAAGCTTGTCGGTACGCGCAGACCCCCTGAATCCCAAGGAAGATGCACCCAACTGCCCAAGTCCACCACCAAACGAGCGAGACGTTGTCCTTTGCTCTACCTCACGCCCTACTGCACTTGGCGGATCAAGAGGGGCGACAAACGATGCAGCCTCGTGCAGAGGATCGAGGGCTTCTGATACCTCCGAAATTGGACCAGATATCTTCTCTAGATCGAGAGGTCTGACCCACACCAACGGCACAAACGTCCCCGGGTAGTACACATACTCCCGCACCCGGTCATGCACCCGTTCAAGCCTCCGCTGCCGCCGCCTCATCTCTACCAGGCTGGCTACATTCCCCACCCACACCGGCGCCGCCTCTTCGGCGTCATTCGCCTGCTGCACCTCACCCAGCAACGCGTCTCCATCCCAGAAGAACCACGTCGTCTGCGTCGGATTGCGCTTGAACACGCGCCGCCCCAGCGGGTCGTAACCATAGTACGTTGACTGCCCGTTGCGGCAGCTCTCCGCCAATCGATGGTTGGCATCCCAGATCAGCGTCAGGTCATCCGGCGCATCTCCTTGCGGCGCACCCTTGCGCACCAGATCGCCCGCCCGGTCGAACACGTAGTGCACGCCCTGATAGGTGCCTTCGCGCGTCCAGGTGGTCAGGTCGTCATCGTCGCCGCCCATCACCTTGCGCGCCTGCACCTGCTTCACCTCGGTGCGCAGCCGGTCGCCGGCCGGGTCGTTGAAGTAGCGCTCGACCCTTCCCTTCGGGTCGATGTGCTGCAGCAGGCGCCCGATAGCGTCGTAGCGGTACTCGTCCACGCCTTGCGTGCTGTCGCTGCGGCGGGTCAGGTTGCCACTGCGGTCATAGTCGTAACGCGTCTCGAACAGCGGCGCAGCGTCCTTCAGTACCGACTGCGAGGTCAACAGGTTACGGCTGTCGTAGGTGAACTCGCGCTGCAACTGCGGGCTCAACTGCTCGCGCGTGGTGCGGCCCAGCGCGTCGCGCTCCATCGAGATCGGCGATTCGTCGTTGATGGCCACCGATACGGTCTGGTCGCGCAGATCGTAGCCGAACGCCACCCGATTGCCGGCAGCGGTCTCGCGCAGCACGCGGTTGCCCACTTCATCATAGGCGTAGCCCACGCGGAACCCGTCCTGCAGTTCTTCCAGCAGCTGCCCCAGCGGGTCGTACCGGCGCTTCACCGTACGCGCCGCATTGCGCAGCTCGACAATCTGTCCCTGCACGTCGTAGACGAAGTGTTCCTGTACCTGCTGACCAGGATGGCGCACATCGGGCAGCGTCTTGCGGGTGATGCGCCCGAGCTTGTCGGTGGTGAAGGCGATGCGCTGGCCCAGCGGATCCAGGGTGGCCGTCAATCGTCCGGCCCCGTCATAGGTGTAGCGCCGCGATTGGCCCCAGTAGTCCACCTCTTCGACGATGCGTCCCAGCGCATCGCGCACCAGCTGGTAGGTCTCGCCGCGCTGGTTGATGACCGCGATCAGCTGCTCCTCGGTGTCGTAACGGTACTCCACGCTCTGGCCATCGGCCTGCAGGCGCTTGCCGATCTGGCCGATGCCGACGTACTGCAGCCGGGTCTGTGCGCCCACCTCATTGGTATGTCGCACCAGCTGATCTTCGGCATCGTACTCGCAGCGCACGCCGCTGCCGTCCGGGCCAATCGTGCCCAGCAGGCGACCCTTTGCGTCGTACTCGTAGCGGCTGACCTGCCCCAGCGGGTCGACCTGGCGCAGCAGGTTGCCGAGTGGATCATGCTCAAACCGGCTCTGATGGCCCAGCGCATCGATAACCGCGGCCACCAGTCCATGACGATCATAGCGCAGTTGCGTGACCGCCTGCCGTGCGTTGGTCTGCGCCTGCAACTGGCCCTGTGCGTCGTAGTCGAAGCGGGTGGTTGCACCCAGTGGATCGGTCTGGCTGACCAGCAGGCCCTGACCATTGTATGCCTGCTGCCAGTCGACACCATCCGGCGTACGCAACGACACCATGTGATCGTCCAGGTCGTACTCCATCTGGATCGACGTGCCATCGGCGCGGGTCAGGCAGACCAGGTTGCCATGCGCATCATAGACAAACGCCGTTCGCAGTCCTTCCGGATCGGTCACCGCCACGGTCCGCCCGAAATCGTCGTACTCGAACAGCGTCACGCCATCGAGCGGATCGATCTCGCACAGCGGCAGCTGGTTCTCGTCAAACTTGACCACGCTCAGGTGGCCCAGCGAGTCGGTTACCCGGGTCTCGCGCAGCAGCGCGTCGTACTCGAAGTGATAATCGTACAGGCCACCGTCGCCCCACGAATGCACCACCCTGCCCTGCGCGTCGAACGCGTAATGGAAGGACAGCCCAACGCGGTCGGTGTGCCGCACCATGCGGTGCTGCTCGTAGGCGAAGGTGCGCGGCGCGCCCAGCGCATCGACGGCCGCCAACAGATCACCCTCGCCACTGTAGCGGTAGCTCACCAACGGATGCACCAGGCCGGTGGCCGGGTCATGCAGCGCCATGCGGTCGATGCGGCCGTGGCGCGCCTCCACCTCGATGAAACGGCCCTGCAGGTCACCGATGCCACTCTCGACGATGCGCACCAGATGGCCGTCGCGACGCTCGAACCGCCAGTGGTTACCGTGCGCGTCCTCGATGCGCTCGATCGGCCAGGACTGTGGATTCGGCAGCGCGCTCACGCCTGCCGGCAGTTCGCCGCCGAACACATACTTCAGGCCACTCTTGAAGCGCACCTGCCACTGCCCGCGCCGACGCAGCAGGCGCGCGCCATCGACGAAATCGAGGATCGCTCCTGCCTCGCCATCGGCCGGCGGCAGCTCCGGGAAGAAGGCGACCTGGTCCGGCCCGGACAGCCACACGCTGCCGTCGTCCAGCAGCTCCAGGCGGATGTCGGCCGGCGTCTGCCAGCCAGCACCGCACAGTCCCGGCTCACCCGCCCGGCGCGAGCCATAACTGCGCTGCCATGCGAAAGACAGCCGCCCCGGAATGTCGAAGTCCTGGTGACTGACCACCACGCTGCCATCGCGGATATCCACCGGCTCGGCACGCAGCACCTTGCACTTCAGGAAGCCGGAGGGCAGATGGCCCCACTTGCCGCGCCGCCAGTTGGCAAACGCATCCATCTTCTTGCGGAAGAACGCACTCTTGCGCAGCTTGCCCAGTCCGGCGAATGCGGCGCGGAACGCCAGCGCGGTCCATGACACCGTCGGCGGTCCTCCCACCTTGACGCTGGTGGGAATGGCCACGTTCAGGCCGGTCGGCAGTGACATCGCACGCAGCGGCTTCTTCGGCTTCTTCACCCGGAACGGGTTGATCATCCCGGCCAGGTTGCAGTCCAGCACCGGCATGGCCAGCCGCGAGAACGGTTCGCCGTCGGCAGACACGGTGCGGCTACCCATGAAGATTTCTTCGCCGTCGAACTGCGGGCCCATCGGCGCGGCCAGCGGCGGCCCCCACACGCCCAGTGGAATGTGGATGTCCAGGCCGCCGGTACCGGCAGTACCGCGATGCACACCGTTGACCTTGATGGTCGAGCCGATGAACGGAATGTAGTCGAACGGATCCAGCACCAGGCCGATATGCGGCGTCGGCAGCGGGCACGGCGGCACCGCGTACATGTGGATGTCGATGCCCAGCTGCGGATCGAAATGCTTGGCGGCGATGCTCACGGCAACACTCCCTGTTGCTTTACAAGGCGCGGAACAACGCGCGCAGGAACGCCTTTACTTCGTCACGGTACTCGGCGCTGATCCAGGTCACGACGATGATGCCCAGCACGATGGCCACCAGCATCACCACGGTCTTGTTCGACTTCATGCAACAGCCACTCCTGTAACGGCAGGCCCGGCCGGCGCCGCCGCGGACGCCTGCAGCAGGCCACTGGGATCGGGCAACGGCTGCATCGCCGGCGGCTCGCTCCACACCGGTATCTCGTGATCGAGCGGGTGTTCGATGGCCGGCAGGCCGTTCCAGCCCGGGTCGAGGAAATCGCGGCCGACGGCCACGATCTTGCGGAAGAACTCATCGCCGCCCTGGATCAACCGCTCGCGCTCCTGCTGGGCGCGGTGGAAACCACGCTCCAGCGCGGCATCCAGCGCTGCGTCGATGGCGTCCAATGCCGGCCGTGCGGGTCGCGGGCCGAGCGCGCGGCCCTGTGCATCGGCCTTTTCCAGCAGGCCGGTACTGGCCTGCAGGTACTCCGCGGCCACCTGCTGCAGCGATTCGCAGCGGCGCGCGTCCTGCAATTGCAGCAGGTCCCACAGCGCCTGCGGCAGCGTGGTGGCCTTGCGGTCGGCCGGTGCCAGCGGCTTGGCGATGCGGATCGCCTCCAGCAACTGGGTGCGCGCCGCTTCGCGCTGGCCCGACTGCAACTGGCACCAGCCAGCCATGCGCTGGCCCTCCAACGCGAACATCGGATGCGGAATGCTGGCCGCCGACGTCGAGGCCTGCAGGTAGGTCTGCGCGGCACGCTCGGGCTGTTTGGCGGCCAACCAGCAACCGGCCTCGCCGAACCAGCTCTGCATCACCAGTTCCGGCGCGGCTGGATTGCCGCTCGCGCGCGCGCCCTCGGCCGCGCTGCGCGCCTGGCGGTAGCTGTTGATCGCCTGGCCGTGATCGCCGTGCTTCAACCATGCACCGGCCACCATCATCTGCACCACCGATTGCTGGTCCTGCCACCCCTGCCGCTGCGCCAGCCCTTGTGCGCGCTCTGCGCGGGCAACCACCTGGGAAGGGCTGCCGCGTTCGAGCAGCAGCATCAGGTCGGCCAGCAGCTGCCGGTACAGCACTTCCGGGCCGCGGCCGCCAGACTGTGCGGCGGTATCGCGGGCGATGCCGAACATATCGATCGGCGCACTGACCACGCGCGCGATCCTGCCGTGCCGTTCCAGCAACGACTGCCAGCGCGGATCCTCCTCGGTATCCACCAGTACCAGACGCAGGCGCTGGCCAGGGCCGGCGGCCAGCGCAGCGTCCACCCAGCGTTCGAATCCCTCGCCCGGCACACAGCGCTCCGGTTCCAGCACCGCCGCCAGCAGGCGCAGGTGTTCGCCATGATGCTCGATGAAGCTCTCCAGCACCTCGACGACACCCTGTGCGCTGTCCGGATGCCCTTCGTGCGGGCCACGCCAGCCGAGCGTCACCTGCTGCGCACGCAGATCCTCCTGGCTGGCCAGGTAGCGGTCCAGCAGGTCCTGCTTGAGCTGCCGGCTGTAGCGGAAGCCAAGCTCATAGGCGGTATCGATGCGCAGGAAGTAGTCCGGCGTATCGCGGCCGGCGTCGTGGCGCTGCATCTCGAAAAACGCGGCCAGCAGCCGGCTGGCGGCGGCAGGCAGGCGCCAGACCAGCAAGCGCCGGCTGCTGTCGGCACTTGCCTCCAACCAAGCATCGCGCAATGCGTTCAGGCCGCGCAGCATGGGGGTATCCTGCATCGTGTTTCTCCCGTGCGGCTCAGCAGTTGAGCTTGATCTCGCTGCCATTGACCGAGACACCGCCCGCGTCGATCACCACTTCCGAACCACCGGCGGTGATCTTGATCGCGCTGTCGGTGATCTCGATGACCGAGCCGCCGACCTTGCTGGTGAGCTTGACTGCCGACTCCAGGCTCATCACGCCGTCTGAGCCCTGGCTATGGGTTCCGCTGGCATCCTGGCTGAAGTTGCCGGTGACATCGATGACGCGCTCACCGACGTTGCTGTCGTCCACCTTGCCCTGCACCTTGCGCTTGTCCTGGCCGGTGATGGTCACTTCACGTGCTGCCTTCAGCGTCTCCGTGACCAGCCCGCCGACGGTGCGGCTGGAGGTGGAGGTCACCGTCTCGGTCCAGGTGCCGGTGCGCTGGCTGGTGTAGTTGCCGGTCAGCGTGGTCTTGAAATCGCCGGTGATGGTTTCGGTGTAGCCAGACGCCACGATCGTCTTGGTTTCGCCGCTCTCGTACTTCTCGGTGACTGCACCGGTCACGTTGGTGGTGCGGGTGCCGGTGACGCCCAGGGTGTCGGTACCGGTGACGGTGATGCCGCGATTGCCACCAACGCTGATGTCCTGGTTGGAGCCCACGTCCATGCGGTGATTGACCGAGACGGAGGTGGATTTGTTGTTCTTGACGCTGGCGTTCTGATCGTTGAGCACGGTGGTGACCATGTCGCGCTGCGCGCGCATGTTCAGCAGCTCGCCACCGGCACCATCGTGCATGGTGATCTCGTTCCAGCCGGCGCCCTTGACCGTCTTCGACTTCAGGCCACTGACCTCCATGCCGAACGGTGGCATGTTGTCTTCGTTGTAGACGCGGCCGGTGATGATCGGCCGGTCCGGGTCACCATCGAGGAAATCGACGATGACCTCCTGGCCGACGCGCGGTGGCGAGACACCGCCCATGTCGGCACCGGCCCAGGGGCTGGCGCTGCGGATCCAGCATGAGGCGTTCTCGCGGCGATCCAGTTGCCGGTCCCAGTGGAACTGCACCTTCACCCGACCATAGCGATCGGCATGCAGTTCTTCTCCCGGCGGGCCGACCACGGTCGCGGTCTGCGGGCCCGGCATGCGCGGCCAGGGCGTGCGCCGCAGCGGGCGGTACGGGATGCGCCGACGCAGGACTTCCGCCTGCACTTCAACGCTGGGCGCTTCGGCGCTGCCGAAGTCGGCGGCGAAATTGTTGTGGCCTTCGCGCTGCACGCTGACCACGAAGAAGCTGCGATCAGTGTCGTCACGGCCGATGAAATCCGGATGCCGCTGCAGTTCGAAGCAGGACCCAGCGTCGAGCTCACCGGCATTGCCGGCGCATTCGAACAGCTTGGTCGGCCACGCCACCTCTTCATTGCGCACGGCCGCCAATGCCTGGCCGATGCGGCTGTTGGTGAAGCGTGCCGCGCCATCGTAGCGGTACTGCTCCAGCGGCGGCAGCAGGCCCAGCGGCACCTGGTTGCCCTGGTTGCCGTCCAGCGACTGGCTGGGCTGCTTGAAATCGAAACTGCGCAGGGTCTGCACGCTGGGCCCGACCCGTCGACGCGCGCCCCAGCGGTGCAGCCCGGTGCTGGCCAGCGTGCCCTGGTCGGACACGAAGGCGATCGGGCGTGGTTCACCGTGCACGGTGCTCAGCGTCGAATCATCACTGATCACCAGGGTGTGGCCTTCGTCATCGTGCACGAAGCTGTAGTACAGCCCGGCGTCCTCCAGCAGGCGGCTGACAAAGGCGAAATCCGATTCGTTGTACTGCACGCAGTACGGCAACGGCGGCAGCTTGCCGGCGTTGAGGTCGTAGCGGAACTTCGCCAGCTGCGCGTAGCTGGCGAACACCTCTTCGATGATCTGCAGCACGTTCCGGTCCTGGAAGATGCGGCAGTTGCAGGTGTAGTCGAGGAAGGCGAACCAGGGCGCCAGCTCGGCGCGGTAGGCACTGAACTGTGCCTGCTGCCCGGTGCTGGCGAACTCGCGCACGTAGCCGTGCACGCTGCGATTGCCGAACTCATCGCCCAGCTGCAGGCGCAGCGGCTGCCCGACCAGCTGCTTCAGTTCCAGCCGCGGCTGGATCGAGAGCAGGTCGATACGGTAGGTGAACGGGTTCGACACCGCCTCGCTTCCCTCGAAGCGTTTGACCAGGAACGTGTCCGGGTCCAAGGCGGTTTCGACGCGGATCAGGCGTCGGTCCTGGTGCAGGCGCTGCAGCACAGCGCCGGGGAGCAGTGATTCGGCGTACATCGGGCGTTCCGTCGTCCCATGTTGGTCGTGGCCTGACTTTGCCATTGCCGTGTGACATGCGCCAGCTTTTTGACACATCCGCGGCTGGATAAGGAGATGAATTCATTAAGTATTTTCAAGACAGCGCGAATTCCATCACAGATCGGCACCCTCAGACCCTCTCATTCAGGCTGGTCGCGACGCGCATCGGTAGGCACCATATGGCCCCGCCCATGTGTATGGACACCCATGCGTTCCTTCCTGTTTCCTGCCCTGCTGTTCCTGGTCTGCCCTCTTGCAACCGGCGCTGCAGCTCCGGCAAAGAGCCTGTACTTCCAGCACCACGACTGGGTCGTGGCCTGTGACAACACCCTGACCTGCCGCGCCGCCGGTTACGCCACCGACGAAGACAGCCCCCTGAGCGTGCTGCTCACCCGCAGGGGCGGCCCCAACCAGGCGATACAGGGACGCCTGTCGCTGCAGCCGGAAGAGGGCCAGCCCCAGCCCAAGGGCCCGCTGCACCTGCGCATCCAGCAGCAGGATCTGGGTGTGCTGGCCCCCACCAGGGGCGAAGGCACGCATGGCTTGAATGCCGCGCAGACCAGCGCGCTGTTGTCCGCGCTGGTGCGCGATGGCGGGATCAGCGTGACCGATGGCGCCGGCCATCGCTGGTCACTGTCGGACAAGGGTGCGGCAGCCGTGCTGCTGAAGATCGATGAGTATCAGGGTCGCCTCGGTACAGCCGGCGCAGTGATGCGCAAGGGCAGTACGCCTGAATCCAGCGTCCCCGCCGCCCTGCCGGTGCCGGTGGTGCGCAAGGCCGCTACCCTGGACTCGCCCCCGGACGATCCTGCGTTTGCACGACTGGCTGCTTCACCCGCCCTGCGCGCGGCACTACGTGCCACGCTGGAGGGCGACAACTGCGAAGGCCTGCAGGAAACCGATGCCGATATTCCGCTGAGCAACTCGCCGCTGGAGGTCCGCCGCCTGGACGCACAGCACGTGCTGGTCAACGTGCCCTGCTGGCGAGCGGCCTACAACAGCGGCGATGGCTACTGGGTGGCCCGCCCACAGCCGCCGTTCCAGGCACAGTGGGTGACCAGCGATGCGATCGACTACGACGATGGCCAGATCGTTGCCGCGCAGAAGGGCCGCGGCCTCGCTGACTGCATTTCGCACGCAGCCTGGACGTGGAACGGGACGAACTTCATCGCGACGTCGGAGGTGGCACCTGGGCTATGCCGGGGCGTACCCGGTGGTACCTGGGAACTGCCGATGCTGGTCAGCGAGGTCCGCTGACGCCACATAAAAAGGGGACGGAGGGGATTAAGTCGCTTGTGCCTTGTTTGCCACTTGCGACTTAATCCCCTCCGTCCCCTTTTTTCATGCGGGGAGGCAGTGCTCGACGATCAGCTGGATGGCGCTGCCGCCGCGATAGTCATCGCAGGCCAGCCGGTAGGCCAGGTGTACATGACGGGCGGGTGCGTTGCCGTGCCAGCCGCCGAAATGGATCGCGTTGATCGTGCCGGGTACGCCGGGCAGGCGCAGTTCCAGCTTCAGGTGGCGTTCCTTCAGTACGCGCCAGTTGGCCACTTCGAAGTGGCCGTCGAACAGCGGTTCGGGGAAGCCCTGGCCCCACGGCCCAGCCAGGCGCAATGCATCGGCGTGGCGATGGTCGAGCTCGTCCGCGGCCAGTTCGCCATCACTGAGTACCTGCTGCTGTAGTGCCGCCGGGTCGAGCATTTCCAGCACCACGGCGACGAAGGCGGCCTTGAAGGCATCAACGTGATCCAGCCGCAGGCTGAGGCCGGCCGCCATGGCGTGGCCACCGAAACGTTCGATCAGGCCCGGATGGCGCGCGTCGACCAGTGCCAGCGCGTCACGGATGTGCAGGCCGGGAATCGAGCGCGCCGAACCACGCAGCGTGTCGGCACCGGGTTCGGCCGGGGCGAAAGCGATCACCGGGCGATGCAGGCGATCCTTCATTTTCGACGCGACCAGGCCGACCACGCCGGGATGCCAGTCAGCGTCGAACAGGCAGGCCGCCACCGGTCGCTGCCCTGCCATGTCCAGCACCACGCGGGTCAACGCCTGCTCGGCGGCGTCGGTCATCGACTGCTGCACCGCGCGCCGTTCCGAATTGATCTGCTCCAGCGTCTGCGCGATGTCGCGCGCCTGGCGCGGGTCTTCGGTCAGCAGCAGCGCGATGCCCAGCGCCATGTCCTCAAGCCGGCCTGCAGCGTTCAGGCGTGGGCCGAGTGCGAAGCCGATGTCGGTCGCGGTCAGCCGCGCAGCGTCGCGGCCGCTGGCTTCGATCAGCGCACGCAGGCCGACACAGCCCTGCCCTGCGCGCAGCCGGCGCAGGCCCGCGCTGACCAGCGCACGGTTGTTCGGATCCAGCGCCACCAGGTCGGCGACGGTGCCGACCGCCACCAGGTCCAGCAGCGTGGTCAGGTCTGGCCCCTTGCCATCGGCGAAGACGCCGGCCTCGCGCATCTGCCGTCGCAACGCCATCAGCACGTAGAAGATCACGCCGACGCCGGCCAGCGACTTGCTGGGGAAGGCATCGCCGTCCAGATTCGGATCAACGATCACGTCAGCCGGCGGCAGCTGCGGGCCGGGAAGATGATGGTCGGTGACCAGCACCTGCCAGCCACGCGCCTTGGCCGCGGTCACACCCGCGTGGCAGGCAATGCCGTGGTCGACCGTGACCAGCAGGTCCGGCTGCAGCTCGGCCAGCTCCTCCACCAGCGACGACGACAGGCCGTAGCCGTGCACCATGCGGTTCGGCACCGCGTGGAAGACATGCCGTGCGCCGAGCATGCGCAGACCGCGCACGCCGACCGCACAGGCGGTGGCGCCATCGCAGTCGAAATCGCCGACCACCAGGATGCGCTTGTCGTTGGCGATGGCCTCGACCAGCAGGCCCACCGCATCGTCGATGCCGGTCAGCAGCTCGGGCGCATGCAGGCTGCCCAGCTTCGGCAGCGCCAGTTCCGGTGTGCCTGCGCCACGACTGGCGTAAAGCCGCGCCAGCAGCGGCAGCGTGCCTTCCGGCCAGCTGCCGGGCGCGACCGCATCGCGGCGGCGGATCATCGGCGCATCAGAGGTGGGCTGCACGGCATCGGCGGCAAGGGACATCGGCATCGCCGGTTACGAAAGACAGAGAGATGATACCGCGCGTGGGAGAGGCTGGCGGGATTGCGCCCGGCAGCTGCGGTAGTGCCGGCCGCTGGCCGGCAACCCCGGCAAACATCGGGGGTCAGAGCCGTTTTCCGATGGAAAACGGATCCGACCCCGCTCAATCGTGCAGCTGACGCGGCTTCTTCCAGAACTGCCAGCGCTGGCCACGATCCAGCTGGAACTGCAGGCCATCCTCGAAATCCAGCACCAGTCGCTGCAGCTCGCCACGCTTCAGTGCAGCCAGCAGCGGACGGATCGCATCATTGCCGAGCTGCTGCAGGGAGCGCAGCTGGCGCAGGTCGACCAGTGCATCCACCGCCTGCTCGCCATCCACGGCGACGCCTGCCGCCAGAGCCAGGCCCTGCAGCAGGGCATCACGACTGCGCACCTGCGCATGCGCCGTGCTGACCGATACCGGCATCACGCCACCGCCCCAGAACCACAGCGAATTGATCGGCTGTTGTCCCTGCGCGGCGCGCTGCTGGTTCCAGGAATGGTTGTGCAACAACACCTGCGCCTCGGTCATCAACGCCCGCCAGCGGCGACCGCCCTCGCCTTCCGGCAGGTGCGAGAACAGGTCATCGCCCAGCACCTCGTCCGGACTGTCGAAGTCCGGCAGCTCGCTGTCGATCGGCAGCCGCAGGTACCAGCGCGAGGGGTCGGGCGCGTCAAGCACGAACCCGGCATCGGCGAACAACGGCTGCAGCACCGGCAGCAGGGCCAGACAGTCGGCCAGCGTCGGCCGCAGCGTTTCGCCGTAGGCCATCATCCGCGCGCCGTGCATGTCCGGCACCATGCAGGCCGGATCGGCACGCAGCCAGCTCGCGCCGGCAGCATCGCCGGCGTCACGCTGGCGGCTCAGTGCGGCCACCGGCCAGTGCGGCGCGGCGACCGTGAAATGGCGCTGCAGCTGTGCCCGCTCGCCGGCTTCGAACTGCGAGGCGTTGGCGCGGCCCAGGGCACGCGCCACGTCATCAGGCAGCGCAGCCGCGGCAAAGCGGCTGCGCGCGGGCAACAGCAGGGTCGCCGTTGCCACCGGGTCAGTCCACGTAGCTGACGCTGACGATTTCGTACTCGCGCTGGCCGGCCGGGGCGTCGATCACGATCGAATCGCCTTCCAGCTTGCCGATCATCGCGCGCGCCACCGGCGAGGAAATCGCGATCAGGCCCAGCTTGATGTCCGCTTCCAGATCACCAACGATCTGGTACTTCTTCTCTTCGTCGGTTTCCACGTCGGCCAGGGTCACGCTGGCGCCGAACACCACCTTGGAGCCAGCGTTGAGCTTGCTCACGTCGATGATCTCGGCGTGCGACAGCTCGCCTTCCAGCTGCTTGATGCGGCCTTCGATGAAGCCCTGTTCCTCGCGCGCGGCGTGGTACTCGGCGTTCTCCTTCAGGTCGCCATGCTCACGCGCTTCGGCGATCGCAGCGATCACCTTCGGGCGCTTGACCGACTTCAGGTGATCCAGTTCGTCGCGCAGCTTCTGCGCGCCCTTCATCGTGATGGGGGCTCTCATGCATTCAACTCCTTGTGCAGCTCCTGCAGCGACCAGACGGGGCCGGTGCCGCGGAATTCCAGTGAATCCACCAGCGCCTTGGCGCCGGCAATGGTGGTCGAGTAGGTGACGCGATGCTGCAGCGCCTCGCGACGGATCGAGAACGAGTCGTTGATCGCCGAACGACCTTCGGTCGTGTTGACGATGTAGACGATCTCGCCGTTCTTGATCGAGTCGACGATGTGCGGACGGCCTTCGACCACCTTGTTGATGATCTCGCAGTCCATGCCGTGCTGCTGCAGCCATGCGGCGGTGCCACGGGTGGCGACCAGGCTGTAGCCACGCGCCAGCAGCGCCTTGGCCACCGGCAGCACGCGCTTCTTGTCCGGATCGCGGACCGAAACGAAGGCCTTGCCGACCGGCGGCGCCTTGATGCCACCGGCTTCCTGCGCACGCGCGAAGGCGGCGTTGAAGGTGCGGCCGACGCCCATCACCTCACCGGTGGAGCGCATTTCCGGCCCGAGGATCGGGTCGACGCCCTGGAACTTGGCGAACGGGAAGATCGCTTCCTTCACCGAGTAGTAGTCCGGCACGATTTCCTTGGTCGCGCCCTGCTCGGCCAGCGTCTTGCCGGCCATGCAGCGGGCGGCGATCTTGGCCAGCGGCATGCCGGTGGCCTTGGACACGAACGGCACGGTGCGCGAGGCACGCGGGTTCACTTCCAGCAGGTAGATGGTGTCGGCACCTTCATCGCTGGTCTGGATCGCGAACTGGGTGTTCATCAGGCCGACCACGTTCAGGGCCTTGGCCAGTTCCACCACCTGACGGCGCAGCTCGGCCTGGGTTTCAGCCGACAGCGAGTACGGCGGCAGCGAGCACGAGGAATCGCCCGAGTGCACGCCGGCTTCTTCGATGTGCTCCATCACGCCGCCGATCAGGACGTTGCCCTGGGCATCGGCAATGATGTCGACGTCGCACTCCACGGCATTGTCGAGGAAGCGGTCCAGCAGCACCGGCGAATCGTTGGACACCTTCACCGCGTCGCGCACGTAGCGGGCCAGGTCGGCTTCGCCGTAGACGATTTCCATCGCACGGCCGCCCAGCACGTAGCTCGGACGCACCACCAGCGGGTAGCCGATCTCGCGGGCCAGCAGCAGGGCTTCCTGGTCGTTGCGGGCGATGCGGTTCGGCGGCTGCTTCAGGCCCAGCTTGTCGACCAGCTGCTGGAAGCGCTCACGGTCTTCGGCCAGGTCGATGGAGTCCGGGCTGGTGCCGATCACCGGCACGCCGTTGGCTTCCAGCGCGCGCGCCAGCTTCAGCGGGGTCTGGCCGCCGTACTGCACGATCACGCCCTTCGGCTGTTCCAGTTCGACGATTTCCAGCACGTCTTCCAGGGTCAGCGGTTCGAAATACAGGCGGTCGGAGGTGTCGTAGTCGGTCGACACGGTTTCCGGGTTGCAGTTGACCATGATGGTTTCAAAACCATCCTCGCGCAGCGCCAGTGCCGCGTGCACGCAGCAGTAGTCGAACTCGATGCCCTGGCCGATGCGGTTCGGGCCACCGCCCAGGATCATGATCTTGTCGCGGTTGCTCGGCGCGGCCTCGCACTCGTCCTCGTAGGTCGAGTACAGGTAGGCGGTGCCGGTGGAGAACTCACCGGCGCAGGAATCGACGCGCTTGTAGACCGGACGCACCTTGTGCGCACGACGCAGCGCGCGGATGGCGGCTTCGTTGGTGCCGGTCAGCTGTGCCAGGCGTGCGTCGGAGAAACCGGCGCGCTTCAGCTTGCGCAGGCGGGCGGCGTCCAGCGCGTCGATGCCACCGGCAGCGACTTCGGCTTCGGCCGCGATGATTTCCTCGATCTGGTCCAGGAACCAGTGATCGATGAACGACAATGCGTAGATCTCTTCCACGCTCATGCCGGCGCGGAACGCATCGGCGACGAAGAACAGGCGCTCCGGGCCCGGGGCCTTCAGCTCGCGGCGCAGGGTCTGCAGGTCTTCTTCGTTGCTCAGGTCCAGGCCGGTCGGGTCGAAGCCGACCTTGCCGGTTTCCAGGCCACGCAGCGCCTTCTGCACCGACTCCTGGAAGGTACGGCCCATCGCCATCACCTCGCCCACCGACTTCATCTGGGTGGTCAGGCGGGCGTCGGCAGCCGGGAACTTCTCGAAGGCGAAACGCGGGATCTTGGTGACGACGTAGTCGATCGACGGCTCGAACGAGGCCGGGGTCAGGCCACCGGTGATTTCGTTCTTCAGTTCGTCCAGGGTGTATCCCACGGCCAGCTTGGCGGCGACCTTGGCGATCGGGAAGCCGGTGGCCTTGGAGGCCAGCGCCGAGGAACGCGACACGCGCGGGTTCATCTCGATGACGACCACGCGGCCGGTCTTCGGGTTGATGCCGAACTGCACGTTCGAGCCGCCGGTATCGACGCCGATCTTGCGCAGCACGGCGATGGAGGCATCGCGCAGGCGCTGGTACTCCTTGTCGGTCAGGGTCTGCGCCGGCGCCACGGTGATCGAGTCACCGGTGTGCACGCCCATCGGGTCCAGGTTTTCGATCGAGCAGACGATGATGCAGTTGTCCGCGGTATCGCGGACCACTTCCATCTCGAACTCCTTCCAGCCCAGCACCGACTCTTCCACCAACACTTCGGTGGTCGGCGACAGTTCCAGGCCGCGGCTGACGATCTCGACCAGCTCTTCGCGGTTGTATGCGATGCCGCCACCGCTGCCGCCCAGGGTGAAGCTGGGGCGGATGATGGTCGGGTAGCCGACGCGGGTCTGGATTTCCAGCGCTTCGTCCAGGGTATGGGCGACGGCGGCGGTCGGGCATTCCAGGCCGATCTCACCCATGGCGACGCGGAACAGCTCGCGGTCTTCGGCCATGCGGATCGCTTCGCGCTTGGCGCCGATCAGCTCGACGTTGTACTTCTCCAGCACGCCGTTGTCGGCCAGGTCCAGCGCGCAGTTCAACGCGGTCTGGCCACCCATGGTCGGCAGCAGCGCATCGGGCTTTTCCTTGGCGATGATCTTCTCGACCGTCTGCCAGTTGATCGGCTCGATGTAGACGGCGTCGGCCATCTCCGGGTCGGTCATGATCGTGGCCGGGTTGCTGTTGACCAGCACCACGCGGTAACCCTCGTCACGCAGGGCCTTGCAGGCCTGGGCGCCGGAGTAGTCGAACTCGCAGGCCTGGCCGATGACGATCGGGCCAGCACCGATGATGAGGATGGTCTTGAGGTCAGTGCGCTTGGGCATTTTCTTCTCTAAGTCAGTACAGCGTGACAAGGGGGGTGATCGCACGCTGTCGATCAGGAATCTTGATCCGCAGCGCCGCGCCAGCGGCAGCAGCGTTGCGGGGTTTACGGTCCATCGCGACGCCACCGGGGGGCCGGCGGCGTACTGATCACGCCTTGGCCTGCTCCATCAGCACCACGAAGCGGTCGAACAGCGGGCCGACATCGGTCGGGCCGGGCGACGCTTCCGGGTGGCCCTGGAACGAGAACGCCGGCACGTCGGTGCGGGCCACGCCCTGGTTGGTGCCGTCGAACAGCGAGCGGTGGGTCACGCGCAGGGTGGCCGGCAGGGTCGCTTCATCGATCGCGAAGCCGTGGTTCTGCGAGGTGATCATCACCCGGCCGCTGTCCAGGTCCTGCACCGGGTGGTTGGCACCGTGGTGGCCGTGGCCCATCTTCATGGTCTGCGCGCCCGAGGCCAGGCCCAGCAGCTGGTGGCCCAGGCAGATGCCGAAGGTTGGGATCTTCACGTCGATGAAGGTTTTGATCGCTTCAATGGCGTAGTCGCACGGTTCCGGGTCACCCGGGCCGTTGGACAGGAACACGCCGTCCGGCTTCAGCGCCAGCACTTCGGCGGCCGGGGTCTGTGCCGGCACCACGGTCACTTCGCAGCCACGCTCGGCCAGCATGCGCAGGATGTTGGTCTTCACGCCGAAATCGTAGGCCACGACCTTGTATTTGGCCGGCACGCTGACGAAGGCGTTGGCATCCAGGTCCAGCTGGCCCTCGGTCCAGGTGTAGGTCTTCTCGGTAGTGACGACCTTGGCCAGATCCATGCCCTTCAGCCCCGGGAACTTGCGGGCGGCTTCCAGTGCCTTTTCCACGTCGATGTCACCGGCCATCAGCGCACCGTTCTGCGCGCCCTTCTCGCGCAGGATGCGGGTCAGCTTGCGGGTGTCGATGCCGGCGATGGCGACCACGCCGCGCTGGATCAGCCAGTCCTGCAGCGACACCTGGCTGCGCCAGTTGCTGGGACGGCGGGGAACATCGCGCACGATCAGGCCGGCCGACCACACCTTGGACGCTTCATTGTCCTGGTCGGTCATGCCGGTGTTACCGATATGCGGATAGGTCAGCGTGACCATCTGCCGGGCGTAGGACGGGTCGGTCAGCACTTCCTGGTAGCCGGTCATGGCGGTGTTGAACACCACCTCACCGACGGACAGGCCGGGCGCGCCTACGGATTCGCCCTCGAATACGGTGCCGTCTTCGAGGACGAGGATTGCGGCTTGGGTCACGGGAATCTCACTTTGGCTACCGAGGGGGCTGCCGAAGTCACGCCTGCGCTTCACGGAAATCCGGTTGCAAAAAAGCGCGGACGTGCGGTCTGGGACCGGTCCGGCTTTCGTGATTCGGCGAGTGCGAATTGTAGCGCTGCCGGGGCGCTCGCGCCAGCGGTTATCGCACTTCATGAACAGGCGATTGCGCATTCATTTCAATCCGGCGGCGTATGCGGGCCGGAGGCGGGGTCGGATCCTTGCCCGGATGGGAAAGGCTCTGACCCCAGGCGCCCTCGGATGGGGTCAGAGCCCTTTCCGCTGGAAAGGGATCCGACCCCAGGAATCAGCCTGCCCTACTGCAGCAGGTCCCGCACCCGGTAGCTGCCCGGGGCGCGGCCCTGCAGCTGGCGGGCGGCGAACAGCGCGCCGCGGGCGAAAATGTCGCGGTTGGTGGCCCGGTGCACCAGCTCAATGCGCTCGCCCGGGCCGGTGAACTGCACCAGATGCTCACCCACGATGTCGCCGGCACGCAGGCTGGCGTAATGCGGCTCCGCCCCACCCCGCTGCGCCGCCGCGCCCAGCGTCAGCGCGGTGCCCGACGGCGCGTCTTTCTTCTGCGTGTGGTGCGATTCGACGATGTCGCAGTCCCAGCCGGCCAGCGCCTGCGCCGCGCGCTCGACCAGCTCGTCCAGTACCGCCACGCCCAGGCTGAAATTCGACGCCCAGACCAGCGGGATGGACGCCGCAGCAGCCTCCAACGCCTGCCGCTGCGCACTGGAGATGCCGGTGGTGCCCGAGACCAGGCCCGCACCCCGCTCCACGCACAACGCCAGCATCGGGTCGAAGCCCTCTGGCAGGCTGAAGTCGATCGCCACATCGAACACCGGCGCACCAGGCAATTCGCTGGCCGCGAAGAACGGCACGCCATCGACCACGCGCTGGGTCGGCGCACGGCCGGTTACCGCAGCCACGATCTGCAGGGTTTCGGGATGTTCGGCGGCCAGCCGCAGCAGGGCCTGGCCCATGCGCCCGGAGGCACCGTGAATGAGCAATCGCAGGGGAGTCTGGTTCATGCCTGCAGGCTAGCGGCAGCACGCCTGCTCCGGCAAGCGCCATCACTGCTACGCTGCATGCCCTTTCATGCAATGGATGGCAGCCCCCTCATGCAGATCAGCGAACAGCTGGTGCTGGTCACCGGTGCCGGCCGCGGCCTTGGCCAGCACATCGCCCGCGCGTTCGCGGCGCAGGGTGCACGCGTCATCGTCAACTACCACCGCAGCGAAGGCGCCGCACGTGCGCTGGCCGCCGAGCTGGGCGGGCAGGCGATCGCATTGCCGGCCGACGTCACCGACCGCAGCCAGGTGGACGCGATGCTGCAGCACGCCCTGGCGCACTTCGGCCAGGGCGTCACCACGGTGGTCAACAACGCACTCGCTGCGTTCTCGTTCAATGGCGATGCCCGCGCCGCCGCCGCCGATATCGGCTGGCCGGCCTTCCAGGCGCAGTTCGAGGGCAGTGTGCGTGGCGCACTGAACACCGTGCAGGCCGCCCTGCCCGGGATGCAGGCCCGTCGCTTCGGCCGGGTGATCAACATCGGCACCAACCTGTTCCAGAACCCGGTCGTGCCCTACCACGACTACACCGCCGCCAAGGCCGCACTGCTGTCGCTGACCCGCACCCTGGCCGGCGACCTCGGTCCACACGGGATCACCGTCAACATGCTGTCCGGCGGCCTGCTGCGCACCACCGATGCCAGCGCCGCCACGCCCGAAGCGGTATTCGACTACATCGCCGCCAACACCCCGCTGCGCAGCGTCACCACCCCGACCGAATTCGCCGATGCCGCGCTGTTCTTCGCCAGCCCGTGGTCACGCGCGGTGACCGGGCAGAACCTGGTGGTGGATGGCGGACTGGTGCGGGACTGAGCCGATGCGCATCTCCGAGGTCAGCCGCCTCACCGGTGCCAGCGCCAAGGCCATCCGCCTGTACGAGGCGCGCGGACTGCTGCCACCGGTGCCGCGCCTGAACCGCTATCGCGACTACAGCGAACAGGACGTGGCCTGGGTACAGCTGATCCGGCAGGCGTTGGCGCTGGGCATCACGCTGGCCGCAATCTCCCGCCTGCAGGGACGCGATGGACGGCTCGACTGGCCGGCGGTGCTGGCCCTGCTTGAGCAGCAGCGCAGCCGCATTGCCAGCGAGCGGGCACGGCTGGCGCAGGTCGAGCTCGACCTGCAGCAGGTCAGCGACGAACTGCAGCAGTGGCTGCGCTCTGGCAGCGGTGACTGCATCCTGCAACCCAGCGGCTGCACCTCTGGCGTTTGACTCTGTCCCTAGGGCATAGGCCAACCTCGCGCACTTTCCATTGCCCGAGGTTGCCGTGTCCCGTTCCATCCTGATCCTGCTCGGCCACCCCGACCGCGACAGCCTGTGCGGCGCCCTCGCCCAGCGCTACGCCACCGCCGCCGAAAACGCCGGCCACCGGGTACGCCTGATCGCACTGGGCGACCTTGAATTCGACCCGGTGCTGCGCCACGGTTACCGCCAGATCCAGCCACTGGAAGCCGACCTGCAGGACGCCGCGGATGCGATCGAGGCCTGCGACCATCTGGTGCTGGTCTACCCGACCTGGTGGGGCGCGATGCCGGCGCTGCTGAAGGGCTTCTTCGATCGCGTGCTGCTGCCGGGGTACGCGTTCCGCTACCGGCGCGATTCGGTGTGGTGGGACCGGCTGCTGGCCGGGCGCAGCGCGCGGGTGATCACCACGCTGGATACGCCGCCCTGGTACTACCGCTGGATCTACCGCGACCCGGGCATCACCCAGATCCGCGCGCCCCTCCTGGAATTCTGCGGCATCCGCCCGGTGCGGATCAGCCGTCTCGGTGCGGTGCGCAGCAGTACCCCAGCACAACGCAGCAAGTGGCTGGCGCTGGCAGCAGAGCTGGGTTCACGGGCCGGGTAGATCCGCGGCCATGGGCAAAGCGTGCGAACCAAGGTTCGCACCCACCTGGCTGGAAGGTTTGCCCCCCACCTGGAAGGTTCACTCCCACCTGGGGGGTACTCGTTGCGAGTGTCGCGTTTGCCAATTGACCGCCAGGCACTGCGCCTCAAGGCTGTGGACCCCTCTTCCGGCCCAGGCAAAGCCCATGAAATCCTCGACTGTCTTCAGCAAGTGCGCCAGGAAGACCGGCTTTGCCGGCACGTCGACGACCCGCTACCGCTTGCTGGATGCCGCCCTGCTTGTCGTCAATCACCAACGCGCCAGCGAAAGCCGGGGCTTCTATGTGAATGCCGGGCTCTACTTTCCAGAACTGCTCGCGTATCCCCTTGCGCCTGACGACCTTGAAACCGCGTTCAGGTACCGCTCCAGCATTCCCACGCCCCATGTCGACTGGCGGATCGAAGAGACGCCGGGCCTGCGCCGGGCTTTTATCCAGCAGGATCTGGATGATCTGCTGGAGGCCGGCAATCGCGATGGGATGAAATGCCTGCTGCTCGGTGCCCTTGCCGACGTGGCGGGCTTCGCGGCAACCCATGGAAACCGCGAGTCGGTGCGGCGATTGAATCAGGACGGGAACTTCCGCGCGCTCATCCGCAGAGAGGTCTGAACCCGGGGAGCGTGCGAACCAAGGTTCGCACCCACAGGGCAAAGGTTCGCACCCACAGGGCGGCCGCAGTCGAGCATGGCTCGATGCTACTTCTTGGTCGGCCCGCAGCTGTCGCAACCGCCACAGGCACCACCACCGCCCGTGGCCGGCGGCGCGATGTTCCTACCCAGCGCCTGCAGCCAGGCAGCGCGGCCCGGCTTCAGCAGGGCCAGCGCCAGCGCCCCGCGCAGCTTGCGCACGGTGCCGGGGAACTGCTTCTTCAGCACCACCCAGGCACTGACCAGCACGGCCACCGCGATGATCAGGTACTGCAGCAGCAGGCCGGCATCCATCAGCCGCCTCCCAGCGCCTTGGTCACCTGGTAGGTGATCAGCGCCGCCACGTAGGCCGCAGCAAACAGGTAGAACGCCGAGAAGGCCATCGTCTTCCACGAATTGGTCTCACGCTTGATGGTGGCCAGCGTCGAGATGCACATCGGGGCGTAGATGTACCAGACCAGCAGCGACAGCGCGGTGGCCAGCGACCAGCCGTCGCTGATCAGCGGGGTAAGCGCCTGGCTGGCGGCATCGTCATCGGCCGCCGACAGCGCGTACACGGTGGCCAGCGAGGACACTGCCACTTCGCGCGCGGCCAGGCCCGGAATCAGCGCGATGCAGATCTGCCAGTTGAACCCCAGCGGTGCAAAGAATACCGCCATCGCATGGCCGATCTGGCCGGCGTAGCTGTAGTCGATGGCCGGCATGGTGGCGCCAGCCGGGGCCGCCGGGAACGACAGCAGCACCCACAGCAGGATGGTCAGCGCCAGGATGATGCCGCCAACGCGCTTGAGGAAGATCATGCCGCGCTCGTACAGGCCGACCGCCAGGTCGCGCACATGCGGCAGGCGGTACGACGGCAGCTCCAGCATCAGCGGGTGCTCGCTCTTGTCGCGGCGCCACTTCTTCATGATCCACGACATCGCCAGCGCACTGAGAATGCCGGCCGCATACAGGCCGAACAGCACCAGGCCCTGCTGGTTGAACACGCCCCACACCGTCTTCTGCGGAATGAACGCACCGATCAGCAGCGCATACACGGGCAGCCGCGCCGAACAGGTCATCAACGGCGCGACCAGGATCGTGGCCAGGCGGTCACGCGGGTCCTGGATGCTGCGCGTGGACATGATGCCCGGCACCGCGCAGGCGAAGCTGGACAGCAGCGGGATGAACGAGCGACCGGACAGGCCGGCGGCGGCCATCATGCGGTCGAGCAGGAATGCTGCTCGCGGCAGGTAGCCGGACTCTTCCAGCACCAGGATGAAGAAGAACAGGATCAGGATCTGCGGCAGGAACACCACCACGCCACCGACACCGGCGATGATGCCGTCGGTCAGCAGGCTGGCCAGCGGGCCCTCCGGCAGCACGCTGCCAACGAAGGCACCGAGCCAGGCGAAACCGGCCTCGATGGCGTCCATCAGCGGCGTCGCCCAGGCGTACACCGCCTGGAAGATCAGGAACATCACCACCGCCAGGCTGATCAGGCCGAACACCGGGTGCAGCAGCCAGCGGTCCAGCGCGTCGTCGATCTTCGCGGTCCGCGCCGGCATGCGCACGGCCACCGACAGGATCTCGCGCACCTTGGCGTGATAGTCGATGCCACCTTCCGGGCCCGGCACCGGCGCATCCAGGTGCGGCACCATCGCATCGAGGCGCTCGACCAGGGCCTTGGCACCCTGCTTGCGCACCGCCACGGTTTCCACCACCGGCACGCCCAGTTCGCGCTCCAGCGCGGCCACATCCACCTGGATGCCGCGGCGCTGGGCCGCATCGACCATGTTCAGGGCCACCACCATCGGCTTGCCCAGCTCGCGCAGTTCCAGCGCGAAACGCAGGTGCAGGCGCAGGTTGGTGGCGTCGATCACGCACAGCAGCACGTCCGGTGCGGCCTCGCCCGGGTAGAAGCCCCGGCACAGGTCACGGGTGATCGCCTCGTCCAGGCTGGCCGGATGCAGGCTGTAGGCGCCCGGCAGGTCAAGCACGGCGAACTCGCGGCCGGACGGCGCGCGCAGGCGGCCTTCCTTGCGCTCGACGGTGACGCCGGTATAGTTGGCGACCTTCTGGCGGCTGCCGGTCAGCTGGTTGAACAGCGCGGTCTTGCCGCTGTTGGGGTTACCGACCAGCGCGATGCGCAGGGGGGCGGTGGCGGTGGTAGCGGTCATGCGCGTCGTTCCTGGCTGGCGGCGTCGACCACGACGCGCTTGGCTTCACTGATCCGCAGCGCGAACCGGGTGAACCCGACCTGCACCAGCAGCGGCTCGCCGCCCACCGGGCCCTTGGCCACCAGGCGCACTTCCTCGCCCTTCACGAAACCCAGCTCGCGCAGGCGACGGGCAATGGCATCGTTGGCATGCAGGTCCTGCACGGACTCGACCACGGCCGAGGTGTGCAGCGGCAGTTCGGACAGCGTCATCTAGCGTGTTCTCTGCTGGATGTAAATGGTTCTCGATTCTAACATTCCCGCGTCGCGTCATGGCCCATGACCAATGGCCCGCTATGATCCATACAGGTATGGAGTGACCCTGGAATCCCATGAACGATGCTTTGCAGATCGAGCGCCGTGGCGCCGTCCTCACCCTCTGGCTGAACCGGCCGGAGCTGCACAACGCCTTTGACGCCAGCCTGATCGCCCGGCTGACCGCCGCACTGGAAGCCGCCGGCCGCGATGATTCGGTCCGCGCCGTGGTGGTCGCCGGCAACGGCGCCTCCTTCTCGGCCGGCGCCGACATGCAGTGGATGCGCGGCATGGCCGCCGCCAGCGAGGCCGACAACCGCGAGGACTCGCTGGCCCTGGCGCGGCTGATGCGCACCCTGGACGAGCTGCCCAAACCGACCCTGGCCCGGGTCCATGGCGCGGCCTTCGGTGGCGGCGTCGGCCTGGTCGCCTGCTGCGACATCGCCATCGCCAGCAGCTCGGCGCGCTTCGGCCTGACCGAAAGTCGCCTGGGCCTGCTGCCGGCGGTGATCTCGCCCTACGTGATCGAGGCCATCGGCCCGCGCCAGGCCCGGCGCTGGTTCGCTACCGGCGAGCATTTCGACGCCGAGACAGCGCTGCGCATCGGCCTGGTCCATCAGCTGGTCGAGCCGGAACGCCTGGATGAAGCACTGGAGCGCCAACTGGCCCTGCTCGACAAGGCCGGCCCGATCGCCTCGTCCACCGCCAAGCAGCTTGTGCGGCAGGTCCGCGACAGCCATGACCGCGACGCCCTGGATCGCGATAATGCCGCCTTGATCGCGCGCCTGCGGGTGTCCGCCGAGGGCCAGGAAGGCCTGGGCGCCTTCCTCGACAAGCGCGCGCCCCACTGGGTCACGGAAGCCTGAACATGCTCGATCATCTTGGTTTGACCAGCGCCGACCTGGCGCGCAGCAAGACCTTCTTCCTGCAGGCACTGGCGCCGCTGCAGATCGGCGTGGTGATGGAAGTGACCGCCGAACAGACCGGCGCGCACGACCACATCGGCTTTGGCAGCGACGGCAAGCCGTTCTTCTGGCTCGGCAATGGCGGTACCGCGAGCCACGGCGTGCACGTGGCCTTCGCCTGCGCCAGCCGCAACCAGGTGGATGCCTTCCATGCCGCCGCCCTCGCCGCCGGTGGCCGCGACAACGGCGCGCCGGGCCTGCGCCCGTGGTACCACCCCGACTACTACGGCGCCTTCGTGCTCGACCCGGACGGCAACAACATCGAGGCGGTCTGCCATCGCCCCGCCGACGAGGTAGCCGCATGAGCGACTACGTCCGCATCGTCGAGGTCGGCCCGCGTGACGGCCTGCAGAACGAAAAGCAGTCGGTGTCCACCGTCGACAAGATCGAACTGATCAACCGCCTGTCGGCCACCGGCCTGCGCAGCATCGAGGCGACCAGCTTCGTCAGCCCGAAGTGGATCCCGCAGCTGGCCGATGCCGCCGAGGTCTACGCCGGCATCCAGCGCCGGCCCGGCATCCACTACCCGGTGCTGGTGCCGAACGAACAGGGCTACGACCGCGCCCGTGCGGTGGGCGTGGAGGAAGTGGCGGTGTTCACCGCAGCGTCCGAGGCGTTCAACCGCACCAACACCAATGCCGGCATCGACGAATCGCTGGCCCGGTTCGAGCCGATCCTGCGCCGCGCCGCCGCCGATGGCGTGCGCGTGCGCGGCTATGTCTCCACCGTGCTCGGCTGCCCCTACCAGGGCGAGGTGCCACTGGCCGACGTGGTGCGGGTGGCGCGTGCCCTGCACCAGATGGGCTGTTACGAAATCTCGCTGGGCGACACCATCGGCGTCGGCACCCCGCGCAAGGCACGGGCGATGCTGCAGGCGGTTGCCGCCGAGATTCCGATGGCGGCACTGGCCGTGCACTTCCACGACACCTATGGCCAGGCCATCGCCAACATCGCCACCTGCCTGGAAGAAGGCGTGCGCGTGGTCGACAGCGCGGTGTCTGGCGCCGGTGGCTGCCCGTATGCCAAGGGCGCCAGCGGCAACGTCGCCAGCGAGGACGTGGTCTACCTGCTGCAGGGCCTGGGCCTGGACAGCGGCGTGGACCTGCCGGCATTGGCCGAGACCGGCCGCTGGCTGGCCGGCCTGCTCGGCCGCGCCACCGCCAGCCGCACCGGCCAGGCACTGGCCGCCGCCGGCTGACCGCTGCGCTGCGCCGCCCTGCAGCGGCGGCGCAGTGCACAACAGCGGCGGTCGCGGCTTCCGTTAGAATCGGCGGTTCTCGAACCTGCAGGACCGTGCAATGCAGCTGTCTTCCGTACGTGCCGTGATCACTGGCGGCGTCTCCGGCCTCGGCCTGGCCGTGGCCCAGCACCTCGTCGCCCAGGGCGGCAAGGTGGCCCTGTTCGACCTCAACGACGACAAGGGCGCCTCCGCCGTTGCCGATCTGGGTGCCGACAAGGCCCGCTATTTCAACGTCAACGTCAGTGATGAAGCCGCCGTCTCGGCAGCCATCGACCAGGCCCACGATTTCCTCGGCGGCCTGAACGTGGCGATGAACTGCGCCGGCATCCTCGGCGCCGGCCGCGTGCTGGGCAAGGAAGGCCCGATGCCGCTGGCCGGCTTCCAGGGCACGGTGATGGTCAACCTGGTCGGCAGCTTCAACGTTGCAAAGGCCGCGGCCAACCGCATGCAGCACAACGAGGCCGGCACCGACGGCGAGCGCGGCGTGATCATCAACACCGCCAGCATCGCCGCCTATGAAGGCCAGATCGGCCAGGCCGCGTATGCCGCCAGCAAGGGCGGCGTGGTGTCGATGACGCTGCCGATGGCGCGCGAACTGTCGCGCTTCGGCATCCGCGTCAATACGATTGCTCCAGGCGTGTTCTGGACGCCGATGGTGGACGGCATGCCCGAGGCCGTGCAGCAGTCGCTGGCCGCCTCGATCCCGTTCCCGTCGCGCCTGGGCAAGCCGGAAGACTTCGCCAGCCTGGTCGGCTTCATCCTCGGCAACACCTACCTCAATGGCGAGACCATCCGCCTGGACGGCGCTACCCGCCTCGCTCCGAAGTGATTCCCCCGGGCGCCGGGACGGCGCCCTCCCCCAACGACCTAGATCACCATGAAAGCCAACGACATCAAGAAGGGCAACGTCGTCGAGTACAACAACGGCGTGTACCAGATCCGCGACATCGAGCGCAGCTCGCCGCAGGGTCGCGGCGGCAACGTCCGCTTCCGCTTCATCATGTACAGCGTGCCGGGCGGCAACAAGCTCGACGCCAGCTTCGATGCCGACGACAACCTGGTCGAGGTCGAACTGCTGCGCCGCCAGTCCACCTATTCGTACAAGGATGGCGATGCCTTCGTGTTCCTCGATGACGAGGACTACACCCCGTACACCCTGGACGCGGACGTGATCGGCGACGACGCCGGCTACATCACCGACGGCCTGACCGGCATCTACGTGCAGGTGATCGACGAGCAGCCGGTGGCGATCCAGCTGCCTGCCTCGGTGGTGCTGGAAGTGATCGAGACGCCGCCGGAACTGAAGGGCGGCACCGCCACCAAGCGCCCGAAGCCGGCCAAGCTCAACACCGGCATCGAGATCATGGTGCCGGAGTACATCGTCAACGGCGAGCGCGTGCTGGTGAACACCGCCACCGGCGAATTCGCTGGCCGTGCCGACTAAGCGCCTCGCGCTGATCGCCTGCCTGTCCCTGCTTGCGGCGTGTTCGCCGCAGGCAGCGGACGGATCATCGGCGACAACGGTTGTGTAGAGCCGAGCCCACGCTCGGCTGCAGTGCCTGCCCAACGCACACAGCAGCCGAGCGTGGGCTCGGCTCTACAGAGAGCTTACGGCTGCTTCGCGCCGAAGTTGCCACAACCGTGGTACTGGCGGGTGCCGATGGTCAGGTTCACCTTGGCATCGAATGCCTCGCCACTCATGTCATCCTGGCAGCTGGTGCGCTGGAAGCTGAGCTTGACGTCGGTACCGTCGGACGCCTTGCCACTCCAGCCGTCAGCGCCTTCGGTGGGCTTGGCCACATCGAAGCGGCGCTCGCCATAGTCGACTTCCACCTGCAGGCCCGGCGTGTCGCCATCAACGACCGCAAGCCACCCCGGCTCGTTGCCGGTGGCACGGAACGCGGCATTGCCGGCACTGCCATCGCCTTCAGTGGCTTCCACCGCATGGCACTCGCGATCGGCTTCGCCCTTCAGGCTCAACAGGCCGTCATCGCTACCCTTGGTCCAGAAGCTGTTGCCCTGGCCATCACCATACTTCGCGCCCGACCCCGCACGCTCGGAGGTCATGGCGAAGGTACGGTCGCCGATCACTACCGTCGCCGCATCCTCGCCATTGAAGGTCGCGCGCACGCTCAGATCACCGCACTGGTACGTGGTCTCGCTGCCGGTACCGGCGCCGGTGCTGGCAGCCGGTTCGGGCGCCGCCGGCGGCGCGGCATCACTGCCGCTCGCGGCGGGCGGCTGGGCCGGCTGGCACGCGGCCAGCACCAACCCGAGGGAGGCTGCCAACAGACTGGGAACTACACGCATGGCTCGACTCCTTGTCGACACTACAGAGAGGCTCGACCCTACCACCTGTCGGTGAGCGGGGCCTGAAAGCGGCCTGACCGCACTCATGCAGCCAGTACCGCCATGGACAGCAGCTGCGCGCCGCTGCCGCCGGAACTGCAGGTCCAGACCCGCAGCAGGCGCAGTTTCAATTCGCTCTCCCGGCCGTGCCGGCACACCGCCAATCGCACGTCGCTGGAGAGCAACGCCAGACGGCCACACAGCAGCGTTTCCACCGCGTACGACTGCAGGCTTCGCACCTGCAGGTTCCCGGCCAGCCAGTCGCCCAGCCAGGGCAGATCGAGCATGCGCCCGCCCTGCCCGTCCATCATGAACAAGGCCGGCGATACCAGCGCGGTCAGCACATCGTGGTCGTCTTCCAGCAATGCCTGCCGCAGGCGCTGTTCCAGCACTGCCAGCTGCCGCTCATGCAGGTCTTCAACGATATCCCGTTCCATCCACGGATCCTTCCGGCATCGGCCGGCGCCTGCGCAGGCGTTGCGCGATCCACTGCCGCGCGCCCTGCACCACAACATAGAAGACCGGCACGAAGAACACCGCCAGCACGGTCGCACTGACCATGCCGCCGAACACGCCGGTTCCGATCGCCTGCTGGGTTTCCTTCGACGCGCCCTGCGCCAGCATCAGCGGCACCACGCCCAGCGCGAACGCCAGCGAGGTCATCACGATCGGCCGCAGGCGCAGTCGCGCCGCCTCCAGCGCTGCTTCAACCAGGCCGCGCCCCTGCTGCTGCAGCTGCCGCGCGAACTCGACGATGAGGATCGCGTTCTTCGCCGACAGCCCGATCACGGTGATCATGCCGACCTTGAAGAACACGTCGTTGGGCATGCCGCGCAACAACACGGCGGCGACCGCACCGAGCAGGCCCAAGGGCACCACCAGCATCACCGCCAGCGGAATCGACCAGCTCTCGTACAGTGCCGCCAGCACCAGGAACACCACCAGCATCGACAACAGCAGCAGCCACGGCGCCTGCGCGCCCGACTCACGCTCCTGCAGCGACTGGCTGGTCCACTGCAGGGCGAAGCCGGACGGCAGTTTTTCGGCCAGCCGCTCCATCTCCGCCATGGCCTGGCCGGTCGACACCCCGGAGGCCGGGGCGCCGGACAGGTTCAGCGCCGGGAAGCCGAGGTAGCGCTGCAGCTGCAGCGGCGCCTCGGTCCAGTGCGGGGTCACCAGTTCGGACAGCGCCACCATGCCGCCCTCGCTGTTGCGCACGTACAGCTTCAGCACGTCCTCCAGTTCCATGCGGTGCGGCGCGTCGGCCTGCAGGATCACCTGCTGCAACCGGCCCTTGTTGGGGAAGTCATTGACGTACTGCGAGCCCATCGCCGCCGACAGCGTGCTGCTGATGTCACCGAAACCCACGCCCATCGCCTCGGCCTTGGCGCGGTCGATGTCCAGCCGCACGCTGGTGCCTGCAGGCAGGCCATCGGCATGCACCTCGGACAGCAGCGGGCTGGCCTCGGCCAGCTTCAGCAGCTGCTGCAGGGCCGCGCGCAGCTCGGCCTGGCTCTGCCCGGTGCGCGCCTGCAGGGCGAGCGAGAACCCGGACGAACGGCCCAGGCTGTCGATCGCCGGCGGCATCACGCTCATCACCTCGCCCTCGGCAATCGTGGACATCGCCTTCTGCGCGGCCTCCACCTCGCCGGCCGCGGTGGCGCCTGCGCGCTCGCCCCAGTCCTTCAGCATGGTGTAGGTCAGCGCCGCGCTCGGGCCGGAGCCAGAGAAGCTGTAGCCAAGGATCGACTGGTTGGAGCCGATGCCTGGGCGCGAGGCCACATGCCGTTCGTAGGCTTCGACCACGGCCAGCGTGCGTTCGGCGGTGGCTTCGGCCGGCAGCTGGATCGAGGTCATGAAATAGCCCTGGTCCTCCTCCGGCAGGAACGCGCCCGGCAGCCAGTGCAGGCCCAGCAGCAGCGCCACTACCAGTGCGGCGAACACGCCCATCACCCGCCCGCTTCGCCGCAGCACGGAGGCCACGCCACGCTGGTAGCGCCCGGTCATCTTCTCGAAGCCACGATTGAAGGCACCGAACAGCCCGCCCCGACCATGGTGGCCATGGGTGTTCGGGCGCAGCAGGGTCGCGCACAGCGCCGGCGTCAGACTCAATGCCAGCAGCGCCGAGAACAGGATCGACACTGCCATCGCCACGGTGAACTGGCGGTAGATCGCGCCCACCGAGCCGCTGGCCAAGGCCATCGGAATGAACACAGCGGTCAGCACCAGGGTGATGCCGATCACCGCACCGGTCAGCTCGCGCATCGCCTTGATGGTCGCCTCGCGCGGCGGCAGGCCCTCCTCGGCCATGATCCGTTCCACGCCCTCGACCACCACGATCGCGTCGTCGACGATGATGCCGATCGCCAGCACCATGCCGAACATGGTCAGCACGTTGATCGAGAAACCCAGCGCCAGCATCACCGCGAAGGTGCCGAGCAGCGCGATCGGTGCGACCAGCGCCGGAATCAGCGTGTAGCGCCAGTTCTGCAGGAACAGGTACATCACCGCGAACACCAGCAGCATCGCCTCAAGCAGCGTCTGTACCACCTTCTGGATCGAGATCTTGACGAACGGTGCGGTGTCGAACGGAATGCTCGATTCCACGCCGCGCGGCAGCAGTGGCGCCAGTTCGGCCATGCGCTCACGCACCGCCGACGCGGTGCGCACCGCATTCGCGCCCGGGCGCAGCTGCACGCCGGCGGCGGTGGCCGGATGGCCGTCCTCGCGGGTACCCCAGGCATAGCTCTGCGCGCCCAGTTCAACGCGGGCGACATCGCCCAGCACCACCCGTGAACCGTCGGCCCCGGCACGCAGCACGATGGCGGCGAACTGTTCCGGCGTGGACAACTGGCCCTCGGCGCTGAGCGGCACGGTGATGCGCTGGCCTGGAACACCCGGCGAATCACCAATGCGTCCCGGCGAGATCTCCAGGTTCTGCTGCTCGATGGCGGTGGCCACATCCCCCATGGTCAGGCCGTAGCCGGTCAACCGGGTCGGGGCCAGCCACACGCGCATCGCCTGCTCGGCACCGAACAGCTGCACGCGGCCGACGCCATCGATGCGGCGCAGCTCTTCGATGATGTTGCGCGCCATGAAATCGCCCAGCGCGGCCTCGCTGACGCTGGCGTCCGGCGAACGCAGGCCGACCAGCATCAGGAAGCCGGAATCGGCGGCCTCCACGAACAGGCCGTTCTGGCGCACGCTGCGCGGCAGGCGCGGCTCGATCGCCTTGATCCGGTTCTGCACGTCCACCTGCGCCAGCTCCGGATTGGTGCCGGGCTTGAAGGTGGCGGTGATCGAGGCTTCACCGGAGGTGTCCACCGACGATTCGAAGTACAACAGGTGCTTGACGCTGGACAGCTCGCGCTCGATCAGGCCGACCACCGCATCGTTCAGCGTCTGCGGGCTGGCACCCGGGTAGCTGGCATAGATGCTGACGCTCGGCGGCGCAACCGCCGGATAGCGCTCCACGGCGAGCCGCGGAATCGCCAACACGCCGGCCAGGATGATGAAGATCGCCAGCACCCAGGCGAACACCGGGCGATCGATGAAGAAACGTGCCATGTTGGATTTCCCTGGAGGGACCGGCCCGGGAAAGGCTCAGCCCTTGCTGCCGGCCTGCATCGCACCGGCGCTGGCGACCGGCCTCTGCCAGTCGCGCGCATCGACCACCACGCCTTCCTGCAGGCGCTCCTGGCCCTCGACCACCACCTTCTCGCCCGCCTTCAGGCCGGTACGCACCAGCCACTGGCGATCAACGCTGCCGTCCACCTCCAGCGTGCGGATCACCGCCTTGCCGTCGGCGCCGATCACCCAGGCGTAGGCCTGGCCGCCAGCACTGCGCAGCACGGCCTGCTGCGGCACGGTCAGTGCACTGGCCGGGGCACCGCGTGGCACCTTCGCGCGCACGTACATGCCGGGCAACAGCTGGCGCTGCGGGTTGTCGACCAGGATGCGCAGGATCACATCGCCGGTGCGTGCATCGACATTGATGCCGGAGAACAGCAGCTGGCCGCGCTCGGGCAGCGGCTTGCCGGCGGCACCGATGATCGTCACCGGCAGCTCGCCACCACCGGCGGCACTGCGCTGCAGCGACTCCAGCTGCGCCGCCGGCTGGCGCACGTCCACGTAGACCTGGTCGATCTGCTGCACCACCGCCATCGGCTCGGCATCGGCCACGCCCACCAGCGCACCTTCGGTGACCAATGCCTGATCGATACGGCCGGCAATCGGTGCGCTGACCGTCGCATAGCGCAGGTCGAGCTGGCGACGGGACAGGATCGCGCGCGCTTCATTCACCGCCGCGCGCGCCTGCTCGTACTCGGCACTGGCGTCGTCGCGATGCTGCTGGCTGACCGCCTGCGCGGCAGCCAGGGCGTGCAGGCGCTGCGACTGCACGCGACTGCGGCCCAGCGCCGCTTCACTGCGCTGCAGCGCGGCCAACGCCGAATCGACATCGGCGCGGAATGCCGCCGGATCGATCTGGAAAAGAGGCTGGCCGGCGGCCACTTCGGCGCCCTGTTCGAACAGGCGGCGCTGCACGATGCCCCCCACCTGCGCTCGGATCTGCGCGGTGCGCACCGCAGCGACGCGGCCAGGCAGTTCGTCGTCACGCTGCACCACCTGTGGGCCGACGGCGACCACGCTGACGCGGGGTGCGGCTTCCGGCGTGGCTTCGGGGGTGGAGCAGGCCGTCATGGCCAAGGCGAGGGCCGCGATCAACGCGACCGGAGTCCTGAAGGTTCTCATTGCTGTGCACAATGCCGCGCAGGCGGCTGAAAGGTTCTGAAGAACCCAGTGTGCGTGGCGATGATGGGGTTTCGATGGAGGAACTGTGGAGATACGATGGAGGCAAGCACCTTAAGGCCCCGCCCCTGCATGCATGCCTCCCCTGCCCTCGCCGCCCTCGTCCTGATCGTCGAGGATGAGGCCGAGATCGCCGATATTCTCACCGCCTATCTGGAACGTGAAGGACTGCGCACGCTGCGCGCCGCCGACGGCCACAGCGCCCTGGACCTGCACCGCAGCGCCCGCCCCGACCTGGTCCTGCTCGACGTGCAGCTGCCGCGCCTGGATGGCTGGAGCGTGCTGACCCAGCTGCGCCAGCGCGGCGAAACGCCGGTGATCATGCTGACCGCGCTGGACCAGGACCTGGACAAGCTGACCGCACTGCGCATGGGCGCCGACGACTACGTGGTCAAACCGTTCAATCCGGCCGAAGTGGCGGCGCGCGTGCGCGCGGTGCTGCGGCGTACGCTGCGCGCCTCGCGCGTGGATGCACCCAGCGCGCTGCGCGTCGGCCCGCTGCTGATCGACTCGGCCACCCACGCCGTGCACGTGGAGGGTGAAGGCTACAGCCACGAAGTCCTGCTCACCCTCACCGAATTCAAGCTGCTGCACTGCATGGCGCTGGCGCCGACGCGCATCTTCAGCCGCAGTGAGCTGATGCACGAATGCCTGCCGGAAAGCGAAGCACTGGAACGCACCGTTGACAGCCATGTCAGCAAGCTGCGCCGCAAGCTGGACGAAGTGGGCATGCTCAATGTGCCCGCCAGCGTACGCGGTGTCGGTTACCGGTTGATGGCGGACCGCTGATGGCCCCTCTGCGCCGCTCCGGGCTCAGCCGGCACATCATCGTTTCGATGTCGCTGATGGTGATCGGCGTCATCGTGATGATGATCCTGTCGTCGTGGCTGCTGTACGCGGTGCTGGTCGAGTTCTTCCCCGGCAGCGCCGAAGAACCGGAGAGCTGGCTGCCGACCGGGCCGGAACTGGCGTGGATGGTCGGGGTGATCCTGACCGGGCTGGCGCTGGCCATCGCCGCCTCGTTCCGCCTGGCGCACCGCATCCTGTCGCCGCTGAATTCGCTGGTCGACAGCGTACGCGCGCTTGCCGGCGGCGACCTGGGTGCGCGCGCCAGCGTCGAAGAGAACTCACCGGGCGAAGTGGCCACCCTGGTCGAAGACTTCAATGCGATGGCGCGCCGCCTGCAGCACATGGAGAGCGAGCGTTCGATGTGGCATGCGGCCATCGCCCATGAGCTGCGCACGCCGGTGACCATCCTGCGCGGCCGCCTGCAGGGACTGGCCGAGGGCGTGTTCCAGCCCGACGAATCCCAGTTCCGCAGCCTGCTGGCCCAGGTCGAAGGGCTGTCCCGCCTGATCGAGGACCTGCGCGTGCTGAGCCTGTCCGACAATGCGCGACTGGACGTGCGCCGCGCACGCACCGACGTGGTGGCCGAGGTGCATTCGGTGATGACCCTGGTCGACCCGCAGTTCCGCGCTGCAGGCTTTGTGCTGGAGCTGGAAACCAGCCGCGAGGAGCACAACGCGCACTGCGACCCGACCCGCCTGCGGCAGGCATTGCTGGCGCTGCTGGAGAACGCGCGACGCTATGCCAGTCCGGGCAAGGTGCGGATTGCGGTGCATGACACGCCCGGCCACGTGCAGGTGGCAATCGAAGACGAGGGCCCGGGCATCGACCCGGAACTGCACGCGGACATCTTCACCCCGTTCATGCGTGCCGACGGTTCGCGTTCGCGCCAGGGCGGCGGTAGCGGGCTCGGCCTGGCGGTGGTCAAGGCCATTGCCGATGCGCACGGTGGCCGCGTCTACTGCATCCCGGGCAGTACCGGCGGAAGCCGCTTCGTCATCGAACTGCCGCGTCAATAACCGGACGGGCTGCCTGCGTGCGCAGATGTGCACCGAGTGCGGCCAGATTGGCGTCGATCGCATCCATTTCGTCGCGCTGCTTCACCGGCAGCTGCTGACGCAGCTGTACGCGCAGCGCCTGCCACGCCGGGACCGCCTGCGCACTGGCGGTGGCCACGGCCTCGTACAGCAGCGCCTGCTCGTCGCCGAGCGGCAATCCATAGCCGCCGTCGTGCAGCAGCGTCCCCGGGCGCAGCCACTGCCCACTCTGCTCCAGCAACCCCCGCAGGCTGCGCGTTTCAGCGCTGTCCGGTGCGGCCAGCAGCTGCCGCTTGAGCACATCGCGTGCGCGCAGCTCGGCGCGCCGCTGCGCGGCCTGTTCCAGCAGCAACAGGCCGGCACTGGCACGCAGGTCCCCCTTCAGCAGCCACGGCGCCCGTTGCCGTGCAGGCAGCTTCAACCAGCCGCGCACATCGCGTGCGGGCAATGCCAGCTGGGCTGCGGCCACGCCGAACAACTGCTGGTAGTGGTCGCGCGCCGAAGCGAAGTAGTAACCCTGCGCCTGCGCTGCGTCGCGGTCCGTCAGTACCCCCTCGTCGAGCACGCCCAGCCGCACCAGTCGCCGCTTCAGGCCGCGCGGACTCAGCTGGGCCAGCCCGGCCTCGCCCAGCCGCGGCACACCGGCCTGCAGCAGCTTGGCGGTTTCCACCGCGCAGTTGTTGCTGACGAAGTAATAGCGCCCGTCATAACTCCAGTGCACCTGTGCGGTACGCTCGAGCAGGCTGGCGATCTCGCTGCGTTCCAGCTGCAACGGCAGCGACTGCAATCCGCGCAGCTCGACCTTGGTGTACTCGTCCACCACCTGCTGCAACGGCAGCACGAACAAGCGCGACGGATAGCCACCGGTCAGCCCGCGCCAGTTGGATATCTGCACGTCACCAACGAAGGCGCGGAACGACAGCACGCGGTGGTACTCCAGGTCCAGGCGACAATCCGGCCCAGGTGCGCGCCCCGGCTTGCAGATCACCAGCCGCAGCATGCTGTGGCCCCAGCGACTCATCGGCTGCGCACTGCCTTCGGCGAACAGGTAGTCCACCGCGTAGACGCGCGCCGGGTCGAGGTGCAGCAACGATGCAGCGCCTTCTTCCGATTCGGCCTGGAGCAAGGGCAGCGTCGTAGCGCACTGCGGCTGTGGCAGCGACGGCGGTGTTCCGAAGTGGGCCTGGTACCACTGCGCCAACGCGGGGCGCCGGCAGGCGAACTCGCCATCGAGCACGAAATGCTCGGCGTTCACTGCCAGGTACTCGGCCGGGTCCTTCAGCTCATAGGCATCCGGACTGCGGTCATGGAAGTCGTTGTCGCCACGGCCGAGATGCCAGGGCTTGCGCTGCCAGCCCGCGAGGTCACGCCAACGCATGCTCTGCGACCAGTCAGCACCACCACGGTCTGCAACGTGGGTCAGCTCGTGCACCAGCGCGCTGCGTCGCGCACGCCGGGCGCCAGGCATGCCGTCATCCAGCAGATCGCGGCGCAAGGTGATGCGGCCACCGAACGTGCGGCCGTGCACCTTGGCAGGAAGGTCATCACTCCAGCGCACCTGCACCTGAGCCGGCAAAGCGCGCAGCAGGCCCTCCGGCAGCAGTGACTGCACGTCGGCCAGGGTCTGGCTGGCGAGCTGCTGCTGCGCCGGATCGAGACCGGACGGATCAAGCTGCAGGCGATCAGCCGCGTGCGCGACGTGGGCGATCAGCAGTAGCGCCACGCCGTGCGTGGCTGCGTTCCACCGCCCAAACCACTGTAGAGCCGAGCCATGCTCGGCTGCTGTTGCGATCCGCGTGCGCTGGGCGTTCAGCCGAGCATGGCTCGGCTCTACAGAAAGCGATGACGCCGAGGTCATGCAGCCCTGATCAACGCGCCAGCAGCGCGCGGGCCAGTTCCAGGTCGCTCTGCTGCTGTGCGGCGGTGCTCTGCTCGCGCAGGTGGACCAGCGCGGCCTGCAGGCGGGCGCCACGGATCTGGCCGTCGCTGGCGACGAACGCGGCGGCATCGTCGCGCGCAGCCAGTACCACCTTGTCATCGCCCGAGCTGCTGCCCGACGAACCGGAGGACGCACCGGTGGCCGAGCCGGCCGAGGTGCCAGCGAAGCTGGAAGCGAAGCCGGCCAGCGGCAGGGACAGCAGGGCAAGCAGCAGAAGCGGACGGGTCATCGGTTCGAAGCCGGTTGTTAGGAAGCGTGGAGCGTAACGGGTGCGTGAAGGATTTGCCCGACTCAAACGTCGAACAGCTTGCCGGGATTCAGCCGCGCTTGGGGATCGAACGCGCGTTTGACCGCCTTCATCAGCGCGATCTCGGCCGGGCCGCGGGTGCTGTCCAGGTAGCCCTTCTTGACCAGGCCGATGCCGTGCTCGGCCGAGATGCTGCCATCGAAGCGCGCCAGCACCTGCGCCAGCAGCTTGGTCACCTGCTCGCACTGCGCCACGAAATCGGCGTCGCTGGTGTCGTCCGGCTTGAGCACGTTGATGTGCAGGTTGCCATCGCCGATATGGCCGAACCACACCACGTCGAAGTGCGGGTAGGCCTGCCCGATCAGCGCCTGGGTCTCGGCCAGGAACGCCGGCATCGCCGAGATCCGCACCGAGACGTCATTCTTGTAGGGCGTGTAGCGCGCCAGCGATTCGGTGATGCCTTCGCGCAGGCGCCACAGCTGGGCGGCCTGGGCATCGCTGGCACTGATCACGCCGTCACTGACCCAGCCATTGCCCATGCAGTCCTCGAACGCGGCCATCGCCGCCGCTTCCTGGGCCTCGTCGCCGGCGGCGAACTCGGTGACCACGTAGTACGGATGCACCTCGTCGAACGGTGCCTGCGCGCCATGCGCCAGCACGTGCTCCAGCGCCCGGTCGGTGAAGAATTCGAAGGCCTGCAGCTGCAGGCGCGCGCGGAACGCGGCGAATACCTGCATCAGCACCTCGAAGCTGGGTACGGCCAGCAGCATCACGTTGCTGGCCGGCGGCGGATCGGTCAGCTTCACCGTGGCTTCGACGATCACGCCCAGCGTGCCCTCCGAGCCAATCAGCAGCTGGCGGAAGTCGTAGCCGCTGGAATTCTTGATCAGGCCCTTGTTGAGCTCCAGCAACTCGCCATCAGCCGTGACCACCTTCAGCCCCGCGATCCACTCGCGGGTGTTGCCGTAACGGATCACGCGGATGCCACCGGCATTGGTGGCGATGTTGCCGCCGATCGAGCAGGACCCGCGCGCGGCGAAATCCACCGGGTAGATCAGGCCATGGTCCAGCGCGGCATTGTGCACGGCTTCCAGCGGCATGCCGGCCTGCACCACCAGGGTGCGATCGACCGCGTCGTAGGCCAGCGCCTTGTTCATCCGTTCCAGGCTGAGCACCAGCTCGCCGTTGGCGGCCACCGCACCACCCGAGAGGCCGGTGCGGCCACCGGACGGCACCACGGCCACGCCCTCGCCTGCGCTCCAGCGCATCACCGCTTGTACCTCCTCGACCGTTGCCGGCAGTGCGATCGCCAGCGGCGCCGGCGTCCAGCGCCGGGTCCAGTCGCGCCCGTAATGCTCCAGGTCGGACGGGTCGGTCTTCAGCTTCAGGCCGGGACAGGCCTGCTGCAGCGAGGCAATGCGGGAATCGGTCATGACGGTCCAGCGCGGTGCGTGAAGAACGGGCAAGCGTGCCAGTGGCGCGCGCCAGCGTCCAGCCCCGCAGCCGTGCAGATAGCTACGGATGCAACCAATTGCGCACTGCACCATGGTCGCTGCGATCTGGCATAGTGGTCAGCCCCTGTCCCACTGGCCGTGTCGCCCCATGTCGCCGAAGAAGACCTCGTTCCCGAAGCAGGATATCCGCGTGCTGTTGCTGGAGGGGGTCAGCCAGACCGCCGTGGAGGTATTCAGCGCCGCCGGCTACAGCCAGATCGAAGCGCACACCAAGGCACTGCCCGAGGACGAACTGAAGGCACGCATCGCCGAGGCGCACATCGTCGGCATCCGTTCGCGCACCCAGCTCAGCGCCGAAGTGCTGGCCGAGGCCAAGCGCCTGATCGCGGTGGGCTGCTTCTGCATCGGCACCAACCAGGTCGACCTGGACGCGGCCGAGCTGGCCGGCATCCCGGTGTTCAACGCGCCCTATTCCAACACCCGAAGCGTGGCCGAGCTGGTCATCGCCGAAGCGATCATGCTGACCCGTGGCATCCCTCAGAAGAATGCCGAATGCCATCGCGGCGGCTGGTCGAAGTCGGCCAGCGGCAGCCATGAAGTGCGCGGCAAGACGCTGGGCATCATCGGCTATGGTCACATCGGCACCCAGGTCGGCGTGCTGGCCGAATCGCTGGGCATGCAGGTGATCTTCCACGACGTGGAAACCAAGCTGGCACTGGGCAATGCCCGTGCGGCGGCCAGCCTGGACGACCTGCTGGCGCGCGCCGACATCGTCACCCTGCACGTGCCGGAGACCCCGTCCACGCAGTGGATGATCGGCAGCACCGAGCTGGCGAAGATGCGCAAGGGCGCGCACCTGATCAACGCCGCGCGCGGCACCGTGGTCGACATCGATGCGCTGGACGCGGCCCTGGCCAGCGCCCACGTCGGCGGCGCCGCGCTGGACGTGTTCCCGGTCGAACCGAAGGGCAATGGCGATATCTTCGAATCGCCGCTGACCCGCCACGACAACGTGATCCTGACCCCGCACGTGGGCGGCAGCACGCTGGAGGCGCAGGACAACATCGGCGTGGAAGTGGCGGCCAAGCTGGTGCGCTACAGCGACAACGGCAGCACCCTGTCGGCGGTCAACTTCCCGGAAGTAACCCTGCCCGAGCACGCCGACAGCCTGCGCCTGCTGCACATCCACCAGAACGTGCCGGGCGTGCTGTCCAAGGTCAACGAGATCTTCTCGCGCCACAACGTCAACATCGACGGCCAGTTCCTGCGCACCGACCCGAAGGTGGGCTACGTGGTGATCGACATCACCGCCAGCGAGGAACAGGCCGCCGCCGTGCGCGACGAGCTGGCCGCGATTCCGGGCACGCTGCGCACGCGCATCCTGTATTGACTATTGACGCGGATCCCGCCATGCATTTGTAGAGCCGAGCCCATGCTCGGCTGCGGTTCCGGCCCGCATTGAGCCGAGCATGGGCTCGGCTCTACAGGCTGCTAGCGCGCCAGCCACCGGCGGGCCATGCGCTGCATCGATTCGTCCGATTCCGGGTCGGCCGCGACCTCGGTCACCGGCCGCCAGGCCAGTTCCAGCGACTCCTCGCTGAGCACGAAGGCCTCGCCACCCAGCGCCCGGATCACGAAACGCACGTCGTAGTGCCAGTGCCCCGGTACGTCCTTGCGCTCCGGAATCCAGTGCTTGTCCAGATCGAAGATGGCCGGGTCTTCCAACACCAGGCCGCTCAGTCCCGATTCCTCCTCGGCTTCCTTCAGTGCCACCTGGGCCAGGTCGCGGTCGCCGTCGGCGTGACCGCCCAGCTGCAGCCAGCGCTGCAGCTTGCGGTGATGGGTCAGCAGCAGGCGCTGACCATCGGCACTGACCAGCCAGCAGCTGGCGGTGAAGTGGCCGGCCAGGCGCTCGCGGCGGAACGGATCTTCCGGATCATCCGGATCATCCAACAATGTGCCGAATTCGGCAGCCAGTGCGTCGTGGGCAGGCTCGCGGCGGGCATAGTCCCGCAGCAGGCCACGCAGGCGATCGTCAAGCACGGCAAGGGTTTCGGCGGTCTGGCTCATGAATGGGCGGCGTTTGGAAAAATACTGCTCATTATCGCCGTTCATTGTTGCGATTGCGCTTGTGCGTTGGCTTCAGCTTTGGCTAAGGTACAGCGGGCCGTTCGCGCGGCCTTCACCATTCCAGGGTTGCCGGCAACGTATCGGCGGCCCACCCAATCCGATCACTAGGAAGTACTGCATGCTGAAAGCTCTGTTGAGGGTCAAGCCGGTTGAACCGGCCGGGCACGTCGATGCTGGCGAACCCATCGAAGGCAGCCTGGACGGCGAAGCCACGTTGAAACGGACCCTCACGGCTAAACACCTCATCCTGCTTGGCGTGGGTGCGGTGATCGGCGCAGGCATCTTCGTGCTGACCGGCCAGGCTGCGGCCAACCACGCCGGCCCGGCGGTGATGCTGTCGTTCGTGATCGCCGGCTTCGCCTGCGCCCTGGCGGGCCTGTGCTACGCCGAGTTCGCGGCGATGATGCCGGTCTCCGGCAGCGCCTACTCCTACTCCTACGCCACCCTCGGCGAAGGCATGGCCTGGTTCATCGGCTGGTGCCTGGTGCTGGAATACCTGTTCGCCTCGGCGTCGGTCGCGGTGGGCTGGTCGGCGTACCTGATCAGCTTCATCACCACCACCCTGCACATGCCGTTCCCGGATGCGCTCAGCGCAGCCCCGATCGCCTGGACCGGCAGCGAGTTCATCGCCTCGGGCAAGCTGTTCAACCTGCCGGCAGTACTGATCGTGGCGGCGGTGTCCGGCCTGCTGTACGTGGGCGTGACCCAGTCGGCCTTCGTCAACGCGATCATCGTGGCGATCAAGGTCACCGTCATCTGCCTGTTCATCGGCATCGGCGCAGCCCACATCGACCCGGCCAACTGGCAGCCGTTCATCCCGGAAAACACCGGTGTGCCGGGTGAGTTCGGCTGGAGCGGCGTGTTCCGTGCGGCCACCATCGTGTTCTTCGCCTACATCGGCTTCGATGCGGTCTCCACCGCCGCCGGCGAAACCAAGGACCCGCAGCGCAACATGCCGATCGGCCTGCTTGGCTCGCTGGCGGTGTGCACCATCGTCTACATCATCGTCTGCGCGGTGCTGACCGGCATGATGCCGTACCACCTGCTGGGCACCGACAAGCCGGTGGCCACCGCGCTGGAACCCTACCCGACCCTGTCGTGGCTGAAGACCCTGGTCGAGATCGGCGCCATCGCCGGCCTGTCCTCGGTGGTGCTGGTGATGATGATGGGCCAGACCCGCATCGCCTACACCATCTCCCGCGACGGCCTGCTGCCGAAATTCTTCGGCAAGGTCCACGCCCGCTTCCGCACCCCGTACGTCGCCACCATCGTGGTCGGCGTGATCGCCGCCGCACTGGCCGGCCTGGTGCCGCTGAACGTGCTGGGCGAACTGGTGTCGATGGGCACCCTGCTGGCCTTCGCCACGGTCTGCATCGGCGTGCTGGTGCTGCGCTATACCAAGCCGGAGATCCACCGCCCGTTCCGCGTGCCGGCGGTGTGGATCATCTGCCCGCTCGGCGCGGCGACCTGCCTGTTCCTGTTCTGGCAGGCGTTCGTGGTGCACTGGCACCTGTTCGTCGGCTGGACGCTGCTCGGTCTGCTGATCTACCTGGGCTACGGCATCCGCAACAGCAAGCTGGCCAAGTCGCCCTGATCCGCCTACGGGCCGGCCTCGCGCCGGCCCGTCCGTTTTCCCCGCGCGCCGCCCGTGGCGCGCTTCGACAAGACCACCACACATGTTCAAGCAACTGTGGGCCACCAAGCACCCGCATGCCGCCCATGAAGACGCCAACGGCCTGAGCCTGCGCCGCCACCTCGGCCCCTGGGGCCTGACCGCCCTCGGCATCGGCGCGGTGATCGGCGGCGGCATCTTCGTCATCACCGGCCAGGCCGCCGCCAACCACGCCGGCCCGGCCATCATGCTGTCCTTCGTACTGGCCGCCATCTGTTGCGCCTTCTGCGCACTGGCCTATGCCGAGTTCGCCTCGATGGTGCCGGTCTCCGGCAGCGCCTACACCTACACCTACGCCACCTTCGGCGAGCTCTCGGCCTGGTTCATCGGCTGGATGCTGGTGCTCGAATACGGCGTCTCCGCCTCGGCGGTCGCGGTCAGCTGGACCGGCTATTTCCTCAGCCTGCTCAGCCAGTTCGACATCCATCTACCGGCGGCGCTGGTCAGTGCCCCACTCGATGCACAGCTGCGCCCCACCGGCGCGATCGCCAACCTGCCGGCCGCCGCGCTGGTACTGCTGCTGACCTGGCTGTGCTACGTCGGCATCAGCAAGTCCTCGGCGATGAACATGGCGATGGTCGTGCTGAAGACCGGCCTGATCCTGCTGGTCATCGTGGTCGGCTGGAAGTACGTGGACACCAGCAACTGGACCCCGTTCATTCCCGCCAACGAAGGCCCTGGCAAGTACGGCATGGAAGGCGTGCTGCGTGGCGCGGCGATGGTGTTCTTCGCCTACATCGGCTTCGAGGCGGTATCGGTGGCGGCGCAGGAATCGAAGAACCCGCAGCGCGACATGCCGTTCGGCATGATGCTGTCGCTGGTGATCTGCACCGTGCTGTACATCGCGATGGCCGCGGTGATGACCGGCCTGGTGCCTTACCAGCTGTTGGGTACCGACGAGCCGGTGGTGACCGCGGTGGCCGCGCATCCGCAGTTGGGCTGGCTGCGCTGGGTGGTCGAGGTCGGCGCGCTGGTCGGCCTGTCTTCGGTGGTGCTGGTGATGATCATCGGCCAGCCGCGCATCTTCATGATCATGGGCCGCGACGGCCTGCTGCCGCCAGTGTTCACCAAGATCCACCCGAAGTACCGCACCCCGCATATCAACACGGTGATCACCGGCATCGGCATCGCGCTGCTGGCGGCGCTGTTCCCTCTGGATATCCTCGGCGAGCTGACCTCGATGGGCACGCTGATCGCGTTTGCGGCAGTGTGCGCGGGCGTGCTGATCCTGCGCCGCACCCAGCCGGACCTGCCGCGTCCGTTCCGCATGCCGATGGCGTGGCTGATCTGCAGCCTGGGCGTGCTGAGTTGCCTTGCTCTGCTGTCGGCAATGACGATGCACAACTGGATGCTGATGGGGGTGTGGACGTTCGTCGGTTTCGTGATCTATTTCTGCTATGGCTTCAAGCACAGCCGCCTGCGGGGTAAGTGAGGTTCTTGCATTGCAGGGCCTGCGGCCCTGCACCCGCCTTTGAAGCCGGAGCAACGGCAACGGCAACAGCTGGGCTGAGGGTTTGGCGGGACGGGTTGGGTGCGCGGGGGACGCCGTGAACCCGTCCCTGGGGGCTTGGCCGCGGCTTGCTCGCGTGCGCTGTCCTGCGCACACGGCAAGACCGGGGTTGGGCCTCCTGCCCAACCCGCCCGAGGCATGCCTCGGGCCCATGCCGCGGACACCCCCGCGCACCCAACCCGCCCCACCTCCGACAGTCTCCTGGCACGTCCAGTAGATCCACGCCATGCGTGGATGAAACGTTCTCATGAACGAATGTTCCGGAATGAATGTTTCTGTAGAGCGGAGCCATGCTCCGCTCCGAGCAAGCACAGCGAAGCGACCCGCTTTTCGCTTTTCCTTCTTCACTCCGTGGCTGGCCGCACGCCGGAACCTGTCAGAGGCGGGGCGGGTGGGCCGTGCAGGGCGTTGGCGCCATGGATGGCGCCATCGAGCTTACAGGGGTGAGGGCGCTTTGCCTGCGAAGCACTGCTTCGCGAGTGACCGAACGCCCAGCCGCCAGCGGCTGGGCCGGGCCCCGGAGGGGGACTTGCAGCGTCCCCTGCACGGCCCACCCGCCCCGCCACCCCCATGAACCGCTTTCCGTGACCAACCAACCACCTCCCAGCCACGAGGGGCTCAGCCGTTGGCCGAATCCAGTAAAATCGGCCGCATGAACGCCCCCACCTTCCCCTACGACACCGCGCGCCTGAGCGAACTGGCCCAGCTGCTGATCGACAACGTCCGCGAACTGGCCCATGCCGGCTGGACCCCGGCCACCAGCAGCAACTTCTCCCACCGCCTGGACGACCGCCACGCCGCGATCACCGTCTCCGGCAAGGACAAGGGCCGCCTGATCGAGGACGACATCATGGTGGTGGACTTCGACGGCCTGGCCGTCGGCCGCCCGCTGCGCCCGTCCGCCGAAACCCTACTGCACACCCAGCTGTACCGCCGCTTCCCGGAAATCGGCTGCGTGCTGCACACCCACTCGCCGGTGCAGACCATTGCCTCGCGCCTGTACGCGCCGCAGGGCCACATCCGCCTGGAAGGCTACGAGCTGCTGAAAGCCTTCGCCGGCAACAGCACCCACGAGATGGCCATCGACGTGCCGGTGTTCGCCAACACCCAGGACATGAACGTGCTTTCGAAACAGGTCGATGACCTGCTCGACCGTCAGAACCTGTGGGGCTACCTGATCGACGGCCACGGCCTGTATGCCTGGGGCCGCGACATGGCCGAAGCGCGCCGGCACATGGAAGCCTTCGAGTTCCTGCTGCATTGCGAGCTGGAGCTGCGCAAGCTGCGCGGCTGAACCCGCATGCAGGTGTAGATGCCGATCCGGAATCTGCGCCCTGCCCCCACCCTGCTACCCTGTCTTCCCCCGAGACGTTCAAGCTGCCGCCATGAGCCGACTGCGCATCTACGACGACACCCGCCCCGAATCGCCGCTTCTGGACACCCAGGACGGCGCGATCATCGCTGCCGAGCTGCAGAAGATCGGCGTCACCTTCGAGCGCTGGCAGGCCACCGCACCGGTCGCACCGGGCGCCAGCCAGGATGAAGTGTTCGCCGCTTACCGCGCCGACATCGACCGCCTGGTTGCCGAGCGCGGCTTCAAGAGCGTGGACGTGGCCTCGATCGCCCCGGACAACCCGAACCGCGCCGAGCTGCGCAGGAAGTTCCTCGACGAACACTTCCACAAGGAAGACGAGGTGCGCTTCTTCGTGGCAGGCTCCGGCCTGTTCACCCTGCACGTGGGTGACAAGGTCTATGAGATCGAGTGCGTGAAGGACGACCTGATCGCCGTGCCCGACGGCACCACCCACTGGTTCGACATGGGCGATGAGCCCAGCTTCGTGGCGATCCGCTTCTTCACCGAGCCGGACGGCTGGGTCGGGCACTTCACCGGCACCGACATCGCGCAGAAATTCCCCCGTTACGTACCTACCCAGGCATCCTGATCCATGCAGCCCCGCGTCATCCTGACCGATATCGAAGGCACCACCAGCAGCATCTCGTTCGTCAAGAACGTGCTGTTCCCCTATGCCCGCAAGGCGCTGCCCGCGTTCGTCGCCGAGCACGGCCAGCAGCCGGAAGTCCGCCGCTGGCTGGATGCGGTGGCCACCGAGATCGGCGGCGCCTGCCAGGACAGCCTGGTGGCCGAGACGCTGCAGGGCTGGATCGACCAGGACCGCAAGCACACCGCACTGAAGGCGCTGCAGGGCCTGATCTGGGACGAAGGCTACCGCCGCGGCGACTACACCGCGCACTTCTACCCGGAAGTGGCGCCGGTGCTGAAGGGCTGGCACGCCTCCGGCCTGCCGCTGTACGTGTACTCCTCCGGCTCGGTGCCGGCGCAGAAGCTGTTCTTCGGCTTCAGCGACGCCGGTGACCTCAGCCCGCTGGTGTCGGGCTGGTTCGACACCGAAGTCGGCGGCAAGCGCGAGGCCGACAGCTACCGCCGCATCGTGCAGGCCATTGGCGTGCCGGCCGGCGAGATCCTGTTCCTGTCGGATGTGGTGGAAGAACTGGATGCCGCCCGCGAAGCCGGCCTGCAGACCCGCCTGATTGATCGCCTGGATGACTACCCGCTGCCGCGCACCGGCCAGGCCGCCAACGGCCATGAGCGGGTCGAGAATTTCCAGCAGATCCAGCTGTAAGCGCCGCCCCGCTGCGCTCGCCGGGCATGGCCCGGCGCTACCGGGCATCGGCTCCGGTAGAGGCCAACCTTGGTTGGCGATCGGGGCCCCGCGCCAGAAGCGTGCCAACCAAGGTTGGCACCTACCAGAGCAGGATGTGCCGCCCTCAACGATCGTTGAGGGTCTTCACCTTCAGTGCTTCGCGCAGGGCGGCCAGATCCACCGGGCCACGCACTGCGATGTCGCGGGTTTCACCCGGCAGCAGATCCAGCAGATTGTCTTCCACCTGCACGTCCAATGCACCGAAGTCGATCCACGCCGAACGCATGTAGGCCGCGCTTTCCAATCGCAGACGGTAGTGGTCGCCTTCAATGGACAGGCTGGCCTTGAGCTTCTGCCGCGGCAGGATCTGATCCTTGGCCTCAACGAAGCCGACCACCTGGCGGGCACCCACCGCCCCGTTCTGCAGCAGTTCGAACACGGCCACCGTGCGCTTTGGATCGGCACCGGCCAGCAATTCGGCGTCGCGGAAATCACCGATCGAGGTGACACCGGCGGCAGCCAGCGACACCGCTTCCTCGCGGCGGCGAAGCACCTTGCCGTCTACATCCATCACCCGCAACCGCCAGCGTGCATCCAGCGCGGCACCGTCGTTGATCAGGCGCACCCGCGTACTGCCCTCGTCGCGCAACGCCGCCACCGCCACCGGCGCGAAGAAACGCCGCGCGGCGAAGTGCAGCGCCTTCCAGCGACCGAAGTAGTCCACGCTGGACCATGAAGCACCTGGCCAGACGTCGTTGAGCTGCCAGTACAGCGAGCCCATCGTGTACGGCCGCGAGGCGCGATGATGCAGCGCCGCCAGTGCGATGCCATCGGCCTGCATCACCTGGCTGAGGTAGACGAAGTCCTCGAAGTCCTTCGGCGTGCCGTAGCCCAGTTCGATGTAGTGCAGCAGGCGGCTGTTGCCCTCGCCGGCCATGAATTTCTGGTGCGCGCGGATCACCGGGCTGTCGATGCGCTGCTCGGCGCGGGTGGCGATCTGGTCCACCGTCGCCACCGACGGCCACGCCTGCAGCCCGTACTCGGACATGAAGCGCGGGGTCTCGCGCAGGTAGGCCTGCACCGGCAGCGCCGGATTGCCCCAGACCTGCCAGTAGTGCTTGTCGCCACGGGTGGAATCGTTGGCCTTCTCATCCAGATCATTGCTGGGCGAGCTGGACCAGTACGGCACGCCCAGCCCTTCCTCGCCCACCACCTGGCGCAGGTCATTGCCGAACAGGTCGACATAGCCCTGCCACACCTTCGCTGCAAACGCCGGGTCGGCCGCCTTCAGGTCGCGGCCGTGGCCCCAGTCCTTCCAGGCGGTTTCTTCCTCGTTGTTGCCACACCACAGCACGATGCTGGGGTGATGGCGCAGCCGGCGCACGTTGTCGCGCGCCTCGGCCACCACGCTGGCACGGAAGGCCGGATCGTAGCCCGGCTGCATGCCACCACCGAACATGAAGTCCTGCCAGACCAGCAGGCCCAGCTCATCGGCAATGTCGAAGAACGCATCGTCCTCGTAGTAGCCACCGCCCCAGTTGCGCAGCATGTTCATGTTGGCATCGCGCGCGGCGGTCAGCACCTGGCGCAGGCGTGCGGCATCGACGCGTGCGGGGAAGGCGTCGAACGGAATGACGTTGGCGCCCTTGGCGAAGATCGGCACGCCGTTGATGACGAAGGCGAAGCCCTGCCCGCCCTTGCCGTCCTCCTCGCGGCGCAGCTCAACCGTGCGCAGGCCGATGCGCTGCTCGCGCACCAGCGTTGCATCGGCGCCACCATCCAGGCGAGCCTGCACGGTATAGCGATCCTGAGCACCATGGCCCACCGGCCACCAGCGCCGCGGCGTGGCCAGCTCAACCGGCAGCTCAACCGTATTCTGGCCTGGCTTCAGCAACACCGTGCGTTGCACCTGGGTCACGTTGCGGCCTTCCGGATCCTGCACATCCACAGTGACCATCGCAGAACCGGCAGCGCTGCCCTGCTCCACCTGCAGCAACACCGCCAGCTTCGCCTGCTCCGCGCTCAATGCATCGGTACGCACGGCAAGATCGGCCAGGCGGTGCGCGTCCCAGGCCTGCAGGTCGACCCCGCGCCAGACCCCGGCGGTGACATAGCGCGGGCCCCAGTCCCAGCCGAAGTGGTAGGCCGGCTTGCGCGCGAAATTACCGACCATCGCGTCCTTCGGTTCATCGCCATAGGGCGACGGGTAATTGCCGGCGATCTTGTGCGGCATCGCCTGCACGCCCGGCAGCAGGGTCCGGATCGGTGAGCGGAACACGATCTGCAGTTCATTGCCGCTCGCGCGCAGGCGCCCGTCCACACGTGCACGCCACGTGCGGTGCGCGTTGTCCGCGCGCAGCAGCGGCTTGCCGTTGAGGCTGACCTCGGCGTAGGTATCCAGCCCGTCAAAGCGCAGCTCGGCATTCGGCTTGGCCAGCGTCGTGGCGTCCACGTCGAAACGGGCACGGTATTCCCAGTCAGCCAGGCCGATCCACTGCAGCTCGGCCTCGGGTGCACCGACATAGGGATCACGGATCAATCCGTGAGCGAGCAGGTCGGTGTGCACGCTACCCGGCGCCTTCGCCGCACGCCATTGCTGAAGACCCGGATGCGCAGCACCCTGCGCGTCACCGGGCAGCATGCGGAACTGCCACTGTGCCTGCAGTGGAGCCGCAGTTGCCGGGAAGGCGGAGGCTGCGATCAGCAGCAGGAGCAGACGGACAACGAGGGAAAGGCGATGCACGTGATACTCCTGTTTTTCCGCCGGGCGAGGCCCGGCGCTACCGATTCCGGCTCATCATGCGTACGGCGACACGCGCCTCAACGCACCACGTTCAACACTTCGTAGCACGCGCCCATGGTGTGGTAATCCACCTTGCCGGCCGGGCTCTTCTCGTCGCTGTACTTGCGGTTGTCGGCATCGAGGATGCGGAACCAGGCACCGTACTGGTGATCGACGAAGTGCTCCCACGAGTAGGCCCAGATGCGCTCGTACCACTGCCAGTAGCGGTCGTCGCCGGTGCGCTTGGCCATCAGTGCGGCGGTCGCCAGCGTTTCGGCCTGCACCCAGAAGTACTTGTCGTCGTCGCAGACGAAGCTGTCGCCACCGATCGGCGCGCCATCCATGCCCGGCTGCCGGCGCGATTCCGGTGCGAAGCCGTAGTACAGGCCGCCTCGCGCGTCGTCCCAGCTGCGCGCCACGGCCACGTCGAACAGGTGCTGTGCGGTCGGCACCAGCCAGTCGGCCTGCACGTGGCGATCCAGGATCAGCAGCAGCTTGGCCCACTCGGTCTGGTGGCCGGGCTGGAAGCCCCATGGGCGGAACAGGTGCTTGGGGTCGTCCAGGTTGTAGTCCCAGTCGATTTCCCAGTTCACATCGTAATGTTCCCAGACCAGGCCACCGGCCTTGGCGGCCTGGCGGCGGGTCATGTTGTCGGCCAGCTGCAGCGCGCGCTCGACATAGCGCTGCTCGCCACTGGCCTCGAACGCGGCCAGCATCGCTTCGCACATGTGCATGTTGGCATTCTGGCCGCGGTAGCCGGTGAAGTTCCACTGGCCGTCAGCCTCGTCCTTGTACAGGCCGTGCTGCGGCTCCCAGAAGCGTGCTTCCAGCAGCTGCCAGGTCTCGTCCATCCAGTCGCGCGCCTGCTCGATGCCCGCCTTCAGCGCGCAACTGTAGGCCAGCAGCACGAAGGCCACGCCGTAGCAGTGGTTCATATCGTCCTCGACCTTGCCGTCGCGCAGGGTCCAGGCATAACCGCCGGTGGCCGGGTTGCGGTGCACCTCGCGCAGATAGCGCACGCCATGCTCGACAGCCTCCCGGTATTCGGCATTGCCGAACTCGCGGTAGGCCATCGCATAGTTGAAGACGAAGCGGGTGCTGCTCACCAGGTGGCGGTGGCTGGCATCGTAGATGCTGCCGTCATCACGGAAGTAGTGGAAGAAACCGCCGTCCGGATCGATGCAGCGCGGGTGGTAGAACGCCATCGTGTCGGCGATATGCGCGCGCAGGAACGCGGGCGAACGGAAATCGGGTGAGGTGCTCATGCGGTAATGTCCTGGGCCTGCAGCAGCTGCTGCACTTCATCGAGCGAGGGCATCGCGGCGAACGCGCCCTTGCGGGTAACAGCCAGCGCACCCACGGCGGCACCGAAGCGCAGCGTGGCGGTGATCGCCTCCGGGTCCTGGCAGAACGCGGCAAAGCCTGCGCCCGCCCCACCACGCTCCAGCAGGCCGACCAGCACGCCACCGACGAAGGCATCGCCGGCGGCCGTGGTATCGACGGTGGCCACGCGGAAGCTGGTGACCGTGCCGTGGTTGTCGCGCGTGTACCAGTGCAGCGTGGCCGCACCATCGGTAACGATTACCCAGCGCGCCTGCGCGGCCAGAAGGCGCTTCAGCACCACTGACTCGCCATCGGCACCCAGCGGTGCCGCCAGGTAATCCAGCTCCTCGCGCGACAGCTTGACCAGGTCGGCGCGCTCCAGCGCCTGCCACAGGCGCGGCGTCGGATCTTCGTTGGCTGGCCACAGAGCCGGGCGCAGGTTGAGGTCCAGGCTGACCACCGCACCGGCGGCACGGGCGCGCTCCATGCCGGCAAAGGTCGCCTCGGCGATGGCCGGCTCGGTCAGGCTGTTGGAGCACACGTGGAAGCACTGCGCACTGTCGAGGCACGCAGCCTGGAAGTCGCTGTCACGGAACAGCAGATCGGCCGCCGGCGGGCGGTAGAAACTGAAACTGCGCTCGCCGCTGGCATCCAGCGCGACGAAGGCCAGCGCGGTCTTGGCCGCGTCGGTGCGCACGATGTAATCCGTGCCCACGCCGTGCTCGACCAGGCTGTCGGCGAGGAAGTCACCGAACATGTCCCGGCCCAGCATGCCGACGAACTGGGTCTTCGCACCCAGCCGCGCTGCCGCTACGGCGACGTTCGCCGGCGCACCGCCGGCGTACTGCAGGAACGCGCGCGGCGTGTCGGCCGAGGCCGGCGGCTGCGCTAGTAGATCGATCAAAATTTCACCGAAGCAAACGATGGCACCCATTCCGGACTCAGCCTCCCTGCGTTGCGGAGGCCGGCGTACGCGCGCCGACCAGTCCGTAGAAAATGATGTAGCCGTAGCACAGCAACGGCAGGATGAAGCTGGCCTGCACACCGATGTGGTCGGCCAGCACGCCCTGCAGGTACGGCACCACGGCACCGCCGACGATGGCCATGATCAGCAGGCTGGAGCCCTTGTTGGTCAGCGGGCCCAGGCGCTCGATGCTCAGCGCGAAGATGGTCGGGAACATGATCGAGTTGAACAGGCCGATCGCCACCACCGAGTACAGCGCGACGTTGCCGGAGCTCAGCATGGTCGTGACCAGCAGCCCCACGTTGACCAGCGCGAAGATCGCCAGCAGACGGCTGGGCGAGAAGCGCGCCAGCAGCGCCGAACCGGCGAAGCGGCCGATCATCGCCATCGTCCAGTAGGCCGACACGTAATGCGTGGCCTGCTGCTCGCTGAAGCCGCCGATGTTCGGCATCGACAGGTAGTTGACCAGGAAGCTGCCGATCGACACTTCGGCGCCGACGTAGAAGAAGATGCCCAGCACGCCCAGCAGCAGGTGGCGCTTGCGCAGCGCGTCCAGGTAACTGTGGTGATGGCCCTGGTCCGCCTGCTCGGTGGCGTCGCTCAGCGCCGGCAGGCGGAACAGAAAGACGAACAGCGCCAGCAGCACCAGCGCCACCGCCAGGCCCACGTACGGGCCCTGCACGGCCTGCGCCTCGGCGGCACGGTAGGCCAGCTGTTCGGCGGCCGGCAATGCCGCGATGTCATCGGCACTCTTGACCGTGTTGGACAGGATCAGCATGCCGCCGAAGATCGGCGCGATGGCCGTGCCCAGCGAGTTCAGCGCCTGCGCCAGGGTCAGGCGGCTGGAGCTGGTCTGCTCCGGGCCCAGCAGCGCAACGTAGGGGTTGGCAGCGACCTGCAGCACGGTGATGCCGGTGGCCAGCACGAACAGTGCGCCGAGGAACGCGCCATACACGCGCAGCTCGGCCGCCGGCCAGAAGCCCAGCGCGCCGATGCCGGCGATCACCAGGCCGGCCACGATGCCCTTCTTGTAACCCAGCGCCGCCACCAGCCGACCCGCCGGCAGCGACATCAGGAAATAGGTGCCGAAGAAGGTGAACTGCACCAGCATCGCCTTGGCGTAGTTCAGCTCGAACACCGCCTTCAGGTGCGGGATCAGGATGTCATTGAGGCAGGTCAGGAAGCCCCACATGAAGAAGATCGTGGTGACGACAGCCAGCGCCTTGCCGTTGGTAACGGCGGGTGCGTTGCCCGAAGAACCCGATGGACGGGGCGTTGCGGAGATCGGCATGCGGTACGCGCCTCGATGCGCGGAAGGTCGTTGTTGCGTGGAAGGGGTATATGGAAGGAATCAGTTCGGTCGTGCGGCACTGCTTTCGCGGATGCGCAGCTGCACCGGCGCGACCGTGCGCCGTGGCGGCGCATCCGGTTCGTCCAGTCGTTGCAGCAGCAGCGCGGCAGCTTGCCGGCCCCGCTCGCGCGGATCGGCAGTGAGCGTGGTCAACGGCGGCACCGCGACCGACGCCTCGGAAATATCATCGAAACCGGTAACGGCGAAGTCGCCACCCGGGCGGATGCCACGCGAATTCAAGCCCAGCATCAGGCCCAGCGCGACGGTGTCGTTGTAGCAGACCGCTGCACTCGGCCGATGGCCATCGGCAAACAGCTCATCGGTGCGCGCTGCGGCCTCCAGGCGGTTCGGTGCCGACTCGATCATCCAGCCCGGCGGCAGCGACAGACCGGCCTCGGCCAGCGCCTGCTGGAAACCGGCACGGCGCTGGTGGCACGAGCTCGATGCAGCGTGGCCGCCGAAGAAGGCGATCTGGCGATGGCCGCGCTCAATCAGGTGGCGCGTGGCCAGATAGGCGCCGTGCTGGTTGTCCAGGGTCAGGAAGTCCCAATCGGCCCCTTCCAGTTCGCGGTTGAACAGCAGCACGTTGGCATTGGCGCCCAGCGCCTGCCGCAGCAGCGCGGTATCGCTGCCCTCGGCCGGCGACAGGATCAGGCCGGCCGGGGTGTGTTCCATCAGTGTCGAAAGCACCGCCTGCTGCCGCTCCGGCGATTCACCGGTACTGCCGAGCAGGGTCACGTAACCGCGTCCGCCCAGCGCCTCATCCACGCCGGACGCGAATTCGGCGAAGAACGGGTTGGACAGATCGTTGATCACCAGCGCGATGCTCGACGAGGTCCGCCGGCGCAGGTTGGCCGCCGCGCGGTTGTAGACATAGCGCTGGCGACGCAGCTCGGCCTCGACCTTGGCGCGGGTATCGACGTTGACCAGCGGGCTGCCGCGCAGCACCAGCGACACGGTTGCCCGTGACACGCCGATGGCACGCGCGATGTCGGTCACCGTCACCGCCTTGCCGGCGCGCTTGCTGGGACTGCTGCCGTTGTCGTTCATCGTCTTCCCGGACTCCGCTGGATGCTCAAGCCTAATGGATCAGGGCCCTGTCGTGCCGTGCCGTTCGCTGGGTCACCGCGAACGGCACAGTCCGGCTCAGCGCAGCTGGCTGCCCGGTGCCGCGCACCAGGACACCGGCAGGTCCTTCACCGCCGTACCCCAACCCTGCTCCGGCACCTTCGCGTCGAGCGCGAACTGCAGGCGCGGGCCCTGCTGCAGCTGGTTCCAGTCCAGCCACACCGGCGCATGCACCTGGCCATCGACCTTCACGCCCTGCACGTACTGCAGGCGGCGGCCATCGGCACCCGGCGCGTCGATGCGCAGGGTGCGGCCATTGCCCACGTCCACTTCCACCTTGCTGAAACGCGGGGTGTGCAGCAGGAACTGGCCGCTGCCCGGCACCGCCGGATACACGCCGATGGCACTGAACAGGTACCAGGCCGACATCGTGCCGAGGTCATCATTGCCGGTCACGCCATTCGGGGCATTGGTGAACAACTGCTGCGCGGCACGCACCACGGCGGCGGTCTTCCACGGCTGGCCGATCAGCGTGTACAGCCACGGCGAGTGCAGGTCCGGCTCGTTGTTCGGGTTGTAGCGGAACTGGTTGTAGTAGCTGTACGGCCCGACCACCCACTCCTTGCGGGCGGCATTGAGCGGGTCGGCCTGCAGCGCGTCCATCGCGAAGAACGCATCGAGGCGGCGGCCGGCCTGTTCGCGGCCATCCATCGCTTCGACCAGGCCCGGCACGTCCTGCTGCGCCAGCCACTGGTACTGCCACGCCGTACCCTCATGGAAACCATGGTGCGAGCGCGGGCTGTAATGGCCATCGGCCGGCGTGTACCACTGGCCGTCCTCGGTACGCGGGCGCGGGAACCCGGTGAAGCCGGTTTCGGCGTCGCGCACCTGCGGGTCCCACACCTTGCGCCAGTTGCGGCCGCGCTCACGCAGCGTCGCCGCGTCCTGCGCGTGGCCCAGGCCATCGGCCATCTGCGAGAGCGCACAGTCGGCCAGCGCGTATTCCAACGTGGCCGAACCGCCGTGGTGCGGATCAACGTCCATGCCCTTGGATGGGAATGCGCGGTCGTAGACCACGTAGCCCTTGTCCAGGTAGGTCGGGTTGCCGGAACGGCCGGCCATCCGCGAGTTCAGCGGAGGAGTACCGAACGCGTTGCGGCGCAGCGCATCCCACGCCTGCGATTCACGGCCCTTGAGCGCACCGAAGCGCCACAGGTCGACCATGAACGGCGTGACCGGATCGCCGGTCATGATGTTGGTCTCGAAATTGGCATAGCCCCAGCGCGGCAGCCAGCCGCCCTGCTCGTCGATCGCCAGCAGTGTGCGGCCGATGTCACGCGCCACGTCCGGGCGGGTCAGCGCCAGCCACTGGTTCTGCGCGCGGTAGGTATCCCACAGCGAGAAGTACTCGTAATAGGTCCAGCCATCGGCGCGGTGGATACCATCGTCATAGCCGCGGTAGCGGCCGTCGGCATCGTTGCCGGTCATCGGCTGCAGCAGCGCGTGGTAGGCCGCGCTGTAGAACACGGTGCGGTCATCGGCCGTACCGCCCTGCACACGCACCCGACCCAGCTGCTCGCGCCACGACTGCTGGGACAGCGCACGCATGCGGTCGAAACCGAGCAGCGCCCCACCCTGCATGCCGTCTGCGCGCAGATTGATGCGCGCGCCTTCGGCGTCCACATGCGAGATCGCGCTGACCGCCGTCACCGACTGGCCCTTGGCCAGGTCGAAGCTGAGCCAGGCGCCGTTCGGCTTCTGCTCGCCTTCCATGCTGTGGCGCGCACCCGGCAGGCCACCGCCTTCGCCCCAGGTACCGTGTGCCTTGAACGGGCGGTCGAACTCGATGCGGAACCAGGTGGTGTACTGATGGCCACCACAGAAACTCTTGGTGACCAGCTTGCCTTCCACCACGCGGTCGCCGACCACATCAACCACGCTGCCGATCACCGAGTGGCGCTCGTTCGCCTGGCCGACATTGACCAGCACGTGGCCATCGCCACTGCGCTGGCTGAAGGTGTAGCGCTCGGCCGCGGCACGCGTACGCGCGGTGGTCTCGGCATCGATGCCGCCGTAGCTGGTCAGCCGCACCTTGTAATAGCCGGCCTGGCCGATCTCGCCGTCATGCGTGTACGACGCGGCATAGGCCTTGTGGTCAAACTTCTTCGCGTTGCCGGTATCGAAATCGCCGCCGGGACCGATCGAACCGGTCACCGGCAGCACCGACACCTGGCCACCCTGCTCCCAGCAACCTGCGCCGGAGATGAAGGAGTGGCCGAAACCGCGGATCTTCTCGTCGTCGTAGCGCCAGCCCGAATAGTGGCTGCCGATCGGGCTGACCTGGATCAGGCCGAACGGTGCCGACGCGCCCGGGAACGTGTTGCCGTCGTCCTTGCTGCCGATGAAGGTGTTGACCTCGCGCTCCAGCGCAGCCGGCGCGGCCTGCAGCAGCACCGGCACTGACGACAGTGCGAGCAGGCAGGCCAGGCGCAGCAGCGGGCGCGAGGACACTGGGACGGCGGGAGCGGACGGCACTGGACGCATGTCGGGTTCCTGTAGTCGATGACGCGGAGGCAGGCGGCCGGGGCCATCCGGCACCGTTCCGCTGAGCCCCGCCTCGACTGGCACAGAGCTCCCCCTGGAATGACGCCCGACCCACCAGACCGCGGATTTAGATCGATTCAAGTAGAGCATGCAGGTTCAGCCGAATGCATTCTGCGGCGCAGCATGAGAGGGGGTGTTCGGCAGGGCTGCGCCCTGCACCTGCCGAAGCCGAAGCCGAAGCCGAAACAACAGCAAAAGCCGGCTGTCCGTGGGATGGCGGGGTGGGTCCGGTTGCGGGGGACGCCGTAAATACGTCCATGTAGGCTCGGTCGCCGCATCCATGCGGCTCACGCCCCCGCAACCGGACCCACCCCGCCTTCGACAGATCTCCGCGATCTGCGGTAGATCCACGCCATGCGTCGATCAATCTCTGACAGATAACGAAATCAATCGGGGTCAGATCCGTTTTCCAAAGGAAAACGGATCTGACCCCACGACCCCATGTCGTTCCAGGATCAATCCAACCGTCACCGGGAAACTGTCGAAGGCGGGGCGGTGTCGGATTGCGGGGTGTCCGCGGCATGGATGCCGCGGCCAAGCCCCCATGGACGGGTTTACGGCGTCCCCGCAATCCGACACCGCCCCGCCAAACCACAGACAACCCAGAGCCGCTTTGGCTTTGGCTTTGGCGTCAAGCAGGTGCAGGGCGCAGCCCTGCCGACCCACCCTCCCCTGCGCACGAAAACGATTTCACTGATTTCAGCAAACCGTCATGCCTTCGCCACGCCAGTACCATATTGCGGAGCAGCATGCGCCCGCGGGCGACCCATGCTAAAAAACGCCCGCCCATCGCTTAGATCGATCCAAGACGACGTTGCGATGGCCGGGAGTTGGGGGAGCAGCAACAGGACGTACCAGGCCACGCGCACGGTGCTACTGCCACTGCATGGCAATAGCGACAATGTCACTTCAAATTAGATCGATTCAAGTTGTCCGTGCCACGTCACCGGATCAATCCAGGAGAGAGGGAGAGATGGGAATGAAGCATTCAACACGTACGCACGGCCAGGACGCCTTGTCACTGGCCATCGCGCTGGCCCTGGTCGCCGCCGTCATTCCGGCCGGCGCCGCCGCGCAGCAGGCCGCTTCCACCGGCTCGCAGGACGCCACCAACCTGGACAGTGTCCAGGTCACCGGCTACCGCTACGCCATTGAAAAGAGCCTTGAGCAGAAGCGCGACGCCAACGCCGTGGTCGAAGTGATCACCGCCGAGGACGTCGGCAAGTTCCCCGACAAGAACGTGGCCGACGCACTGCAGCGCGTGCCCGGCGTGGTCATCACCCGCAGTGGCGGCGAAGGCAAGAGCGTCAGCGTGCGTGGCCTCGCACCCGACCTGACCCTGACCCAGTTGAACGGCAACTACGTGGCCACGTCGGAAACCAACGACGAAGCCACCCGTTCGTTCAACTACACCCTGCTGCCGTCGAACATGCTGTCCAGCGCCGAGCTGTTCAAGTCGCCGGAAGCACGCATCGATGAAGGCGGCATCGGCGGCACGGTCATCCTGCACACCCGTCGCCCGCTGGACATGGAATCCAACTCGGGCTTCGTCACGCTCGAGGGCACCTCCTCCGATACCCACCACGATATCGACCCGCAGGCCTCCGCGCTGTATTCGTGGCACAGCAAGGACGAGCGTTTCGGCGTGCTGGTCGGCGTGACCCAGCAGAAGCGCACCACCCGCACCATGGAAGCCAGCACCGAGGACTACCAGTGGTATGGCGCCGGCAAGGCGCGCGATGCCTATGGCAACGTACAGGCGCAGGATGGCATCCACTACTGGTGGGGCAGGTCCGGCTTCAACAACCAGACCGGCGGCAACTACAGCGATTTCTTCATGCCGACGTCGGTCAACTTCGCGGTGAAGGAAGAAAAGCGCGAGCGCAAGGGCGGCCAGCTGACCTTCCAGTTCAAGCCCGTCGACAACGTCACGATGACGGCCAACTACTTCCGCTTCGAGCTGCAGGGTGACTACACCCAGAACATGCTGAAGATTCCGGAATGGAGCATGGCCCGCTTCAACGGCGACGGAAACTGGGCCGGTGGCCGCCTGCTCAACGGCCTGGATTTCGATCCCAGCGGCAACACCGTTACCGGCGCCCAGTTCGAAAAGCTGGCCGGAAAGACCTACTACTGCAGCGAAGACCAGGCCAAGGCCGCCGGCCTCAAGCCCGGCGGTTGGGGCCCGGACGACTGCACGGTTCCGACACCGCAGCTGACCGGTGGCTACAGCAAGGAAAAGGCGCTCTCGCAGACTGCCGACCTGACCATCGACTGGGACATCAGCCCACTGTGGAAGGCCTCGTTCACCGGTGGCCGCACCTGGTCCGAAGGTGGTCCGTCGATGAACTTCCGCATGTCGGCCAAGCCGCGCCGCAAGGTCGGCAACGACTACCTGCCGGGCAACCTGTATAGCGCCTGGGACCTGACCGGCACGCCCTCGGCCACCTTCTCGCCCGACCTGCAGCAGCAGCTGATGAACGGCATCGCCGAAGTCGATACCGGCTCGACCGATTCGTCGTGGAAGCGCACCGAGGTCAAGCAGAACTACTTCCAGGCTGACGTGACCAAGCTGTTCGAGTCCGGCTGGCTGGACTCGATCCAGTTCGGCGCCAAATACCGTGACGGCAAGGTCCATCGCAATACCGGCAACACCTACTGGACCTGTCAGGGCCGCGATCCTGCCGACTATAAGGACGGCCGCTACCAGGCGGGCTGCGACCCGACCGCCGGTGATGCGCAACCGGGCTTCTTCCTGTCCAACCCGATCAGCAACATTGCCGGCGGCTTCAACGCCAATGTGTTCCCGGGCATCAACTACCCGGCCTACATCGACTACCTGAACAAGACCTACGGCGGTTCGCACAACCGTACCGAGGAAGACTTCGTCTACAACGTCAACGAGAAGATCTACTCGGGCTACTTCCAGGCCAACTTCCGCACCGAACGCGTGCGCGGCAATGTCGGCGTGCGCGTGGTGCGCACCAAGCAGTTCGCGCAGTCCTCCGACTCGATCGAGAAGTTCAACGACTACTTCCTGGACAACGCGTCGGGCGCACCGATGGCGTGCACCGATCCGGCCGCTGCGGCCTACCCGACCTACAGCTGCGAGAGCGGCTTCTTGCGCCTGCCGTACGATCTGGCGCAGAGCAAGACCTACAGCCTGATCGGCGTGGATCGTACCTACACCGACGTACTGCCGAGTTTCAATATCGCCTGGGACATCACCGACACGCTGGTGCTGCGTGGTGCCGCATCGAAGGTGATCGCCCGCCCTGGCTACACCGACATCGCAGCACCGGGCGCACTGAGCTACTACAGCGAGGAGTACGTCAATGATCGCCGCGTTGCCGGTGGCGCATCGACCGCAGGCTGGGTCGGCCAGGGCAGCAACAAGCAGCTGGAACCGTTCAAGGCCACCCAGTTCGACCTGGGCCTGGAGTGGTACTTCCAGCCGGGCGCGGTCGCCGGCGTCGGCCTGTTCCGCAAGAACGTGGACAACTTCACCCTGCCGGTGGTGCGCGACACGCCGATGGTCATCAACGGTGAAGCGGTGAACGTGCAGCGCTACCAGACCCAGGCCAATGGCCGCGATGGTGTCTCGCAGGGCGTCGAGCTGTATGGCCAGTACACCTTCGATTTCGGCTTCGGCGTGCAGGCCAACTACACCTACAACGACACCAACCTGGCCTCGATTGTTCTGGACGGGCAGGAAATCGGCTCCTCGCCGCTGGTCGGCAGCGCCAAGAACCAGGCCAACGTGACGGTCTTCTACGAGAACGAGAAGTTCCTCGCGCGCGCCTCGTTCAACCGTCGCGGCCAGGTGGTCGGTGGACTCAACAACGGCCTCACCATTTACACCGAGCCGTATGACCAGCTGGATCTGAACGTGGCCTACAACCTGACCCCGGACTGGACCCTGACCGCCTCGGTGATCAATGCCACCAAGTCCGAGCAGCGCGTGCACCTGGGCAGCGACACCAAGGCACGCCTGATCTCCAATACCTATGCAGGCCGCCAGCTGTACTTCGGCGCTACCTGGAAGTTCTGAGGCACCACGGGTTGCCCGGGCCCGCCCGGCGCAGCCCACGCCCCGCCCTGGCGGGGACGTTCCTCCACGGCAGCCACGCTGGTACAGGTGGCTGCCGTTTTTTGTCGGCGCCTTGCCTGTCGTTCAGCCCGGCGCTTGACCCTGCCATCGTTGGAAGGTGCACACTGGCTCCATCCCAAGAGCACCGAAGGAGCTACAGATGGAATTCCATGTTGAAGGCATGACCTGCGGCGGCTGCGCGCGCAGCGTGACCAAGGCGATCGAGCTGGTCGATCCGCAGGCCAGCGTGCAGGCAGATCCGGCCAGCCGTCGCGTGCAGGTGCAGACCTCGGCCAGCGAAGCGCAGATCGTGGCGGCGCTGACCGATGCAGGCTTCCCGCCGCGCACGGCCTGATTCCCTGCCCTGCGCCTGCAACGAAAAACCCGCCCGGTGCAGCTGCACCGGGCGGGTTTTTTCATGCATGCAACGCCAGGTCAGTGCTTGTGCGTGCGGCGCCGTACTGCACCGGTCTTCGCGGTCTCCGGCGGTGCCAAGGTCTCTTCGTCTTCGCCCAGCCGCTGCAGGATCGGGCATTCCGGGCGCTCATCGCCCGCACAGCAGCTGATCAACGACTTCAGCGTGTCGGCCATCTGCCGCATGCTTTCGATACGCTGCTCCAGGTCGGCGATGTGCTGTTCGGCAAGTTGCTTGACGTCGGCACTGTGCCGCGAGGTGTCGTTCCACAGGCCGAGCAGATCGGTGATCTCGGCCACCTGGAAGCCAAGATCGCGCGCCCGCCGAATGAAGCGCAGGCGGTGGATGTCCGCCTGCGAATATGCCCGGTAGCCGGACTCGGTGCGATCGGCCGCAGGAATCAGGCCGATCTGTTCGTAGTAGCGGATCATCTTCGCCGAAACGCTGGACGCCTTGGCGGCTTCACCGATGTTCATGCGGTTCTCCTTCAGTGGCTCGCAGCGGGGGCATCCGCCATCGGCGGCTGGAAGCGGCGCAGGCGCAGTGCGTTGCCCAGCACGAACACGCTGGACAGTGCCATCGCACCGGCGGCGAACACCGGCGACAGCAGCACACCCCATACCGGGTACAGCACGCCGGCCGCCACCGGAATCAATGCGGTGTTGTAGGCGAAGGCCCAGAACAGGTTCTGCCGGATGTTGCCCAGCGTTGCCTTCGACAGTGCGATGGCATTCGGCACGCCCTGCAGGTTGCCCGACATCAGCACCACATCGGCCGACTCCACCGCGATATCGGTGCCGGTACCGATCGCCAGGCCGACATCGGCTTCGGCCAGTGCCGGCGCATCGTTGATGCCGTCACCAACGAAGGCGACATGGCCATGGGTGGCCTTCAAACGGCGCACCGCTTCGACCTTGCCTTCCGGCAGCACCTCGGCCACGACTTCATCGATACCGAGCTGGCGTGCGATCGCCTGCGCGGTGCCGGCATTGTCACCGGTGATCATCGCCACCTTCAGGCCGAGCTGGTGCAGTGCCGCGATCGCGGCCGGCGTGCTCGGCTTGATCGGATCGGATACTGCGATGATCGCTGCCAGGCGTCCATCGATGGCCGCGTACAACGGCGACTTGCCCTGCGCGCCGAGTTCGGCCGCCAGCGCCGCAAATGCGGTGATATCCACGCCCAGGTCGCGCATGAAGCGATCAGCACCGACCTCCACACGCGCACCCTCCACGCTGGCGCGTACGCCCATGCCGGTGACCGACTCGAAATCAATCATCGACGGCAGCGCGAGGCCCTGCTCGGTGGCTGCATCGACAATGGCGCGGGCGATCGGATGCTCCGAACGTGATTCCACGGTGGCGACGGCGGCCAGCACTGTGGCGCGATCAAAGCCGTCGGCGATCTCTAGGTCGGTCAGGCGCGGGCGGCCTTCGGTCAGCGTGCCGGTCTTGTCCACCGCCACCACCTGCGCGTCCTTCAGCAACTGCAGTGCTTCACCCTTGCGGAACAGCACGCCCATTTCGGCGCCACGGCCGGTACCGACCATGATCGACGTCGGCGTGGCCAGACCCATTGCACACGGGCAGGCGATGATCAGTACCGCCACCGCATTGACCAGCGCGAAGCTCAGCGCCGGCGATGGGCCGAAGATCAACCAGACCGCGAAGGTCGCCAGTGCGGCCAGCATCACCGCCGGCACGAACCACAGGGTGACCTTGTCGACCACCGCCTGGATCGGCAGCTTCGAGCCCTGTGCCTGTTCGACCATGCGGATGATCTGCGCCAGCATGGTCTGCGCGCCCACCGCCGTGGCACGCACGGTCAATGCACCTTTCTGGTTGACCGTGCCGCCGACCACGCTGCTGCCCGGCTGCTTCTCGACCGGAATCGGTTCGCCACTGATCATCGACTCGTCGATGTAGCTGCGGCCCTCGATCACCTCGCCATCGACCGGCACGCGCTCGCCCGGGCGCACTTCCACCACATCGCCGCTCAGAACCTCGTTGACCGGGATCTCGATCGTGCGGCCGTCACGGATCACATGCGCGACCTTGGCCTGCAGGTTGACCAGGCGCTTGATCGCCTCGGAGGTACGGCCCTTCGCGCGCGCCTCAAGGAAGCGGCCGAGCAGGATCAGCGCGACGATCACTGCCGCTGCTTCGTAGTAGACGTTCACCGTGCCCGGCGGCAGCAACCGCGGTGCAAAGGTCGCCACCACCGAGTAACCGAACGCTGCGGCGGTACCCACCGCCACCAGCGAGTTCATGTCCGGTGCCAGCCGCAGCAGTGCCGGGAAACCCTTCTGGTAGAAACGGCGGCCGGGAATGGCCAGCACCAGCAGGGTCAGTACGAACTGCAGGTACCAGCTGGTCTGCATGCCGAGGGTGGCCATCACCCATTCGTGCATGCCGGGAATCAGGTGCGAACCCATTTCCAGCACGAACACCGGCAGTGCAAGTGCGGTGGCCACGATCAGGTCACGTTTCAGTTCGGCGCGCTCGGCATCCTTCTTTTCCGCCGCTTCGTCATCGGACTGAACGCCTGCTTCGATGGCACGGGCGGCATAACCGACCTTGTCGATGGCCGCTACCAGCGCATCCACAGCGGCCACGCCGCGCACCGTGGCGCGTTCGGTGGCCAGGTTGACGCTGGCCTGGCTGACGCCCGGTACCGCCAGCAGCGCGCGTTCGACGCGGCCGACGCAGGAGGCACAGGTCATGCCTTCCACTGCCAGCTCGATGGTGCCGGCCGGCACGTCATAGCCCACCCGCTCCACCGCCTGGATCAGCGCGGCGCGATCGACCGGACCGGACGGGCGGATATCCGCGCGCTCGGTGGCCAGATTGACCGAAACACTGCCCACACCTTCGACCTTGGACAGCGCCGCTTCGACACGGCCGACGCAGCTGGCGCAGGTCATGCCCTCGATGGGCAGGCTGATGGTGGACGGGCTTGCGGGGACTGCAGTGGCGCGGGGCGTGCTCATGATCGGATTCCCGGGGTTCCTTCTGGATGCGGACAGGCTAAACCTTGCCATCGTGGGAAGGTCAAATCCAGCCACCCCGGGGTTCATGAAGGGGTTCATCCACGCATGGCGTGGATCTACCGGGCGGACGGGGGCGCCTTGCGGATCAAGGCCCGACGCCCCCGCCGTCCACCTCAGAAGGTGAACACGTATTCCAGCGCGAACTCGCGGCCAACCGCGCCGAGCAGGCGGGTCGGAGCGAAATCGTAGTCCAGCTTGTACGGGTCCTTGTGGTTCCAGCTGGCCGAGTTGAACGCGTTGTTGACGTAGACATTGACCTTGGCGTGCTCGGTCACCTGGTAGCCCACGTTGAAGTTCCAGGTGATGAACGGCCCGACCCGCCCGTAGTAGCGCGCCGTCTGCTGGCCGGCGTTGGGATTCGGATTCGGCGAGCCGTCCGGACGCGTCGCCGGCTCCAGGCAGTTGAGCGACGGGCTGTCGCTGGGCACGTAACCATCGGCGAACGGCAGGCAGCCGCCAGGATTGTTCAGGCGATCGGTGCCCCAGTGGTAGCGCACGCCCGGCACCGAACCGATGCGATCGGCATAGACGTTGGCATTCCAGTTGCCACGCTGCCAGGCCAGGCTCGCGCGCAGCTTGCTGCGCAGGTCGCGGTCACGACGCTCCGGGTTCGGGTCGTTGGCGTAACGCTGTTCCTTGGTCGAGATCTGGTTGGTGTAGTTCAGGCCGAGCTGGAAGCTGCCCCACTGCGCGGTTTCCAGGCGATAGCGCGCGGTCAGGTCGATGCCGCGCACTTCGCGGCTGGCCAGGTTGAAGGGGCCGCGCTCGATCGATACCAGGCGACCGTTGCTGTCACGGTTCACGCGGGCCAGGATGCCGGCGCAGTACTCGCCACCGGCCGGATTGGCCCACGGCGTACCGTCCATGTTCTTGCCGGTCAGGCAGCCCGCTTCGCTGGCCAGTACCTCGTCGGCGCCAACGTCGACGATCATGTCTTCCAGTTTGATCGCCCAGTAGTCGGCACTGACCGACAAGTTCGGCATCACGTCCCAGACGAAACCGACCGTCCACGAATCGCCGGTTTCCGAACGCAGCAACGGCGTGCCACGCCGGTTCACGTCGAAGGTGTACCAGACATCGGTGTTGCCCACGCCACAGTTGTTGACCAGGTAGGCACCGCTCTGGATGCAGCGCAGGCGGTCATAGGTCTGCACTTCGGAGCTGCTCGGTTGACCGAGCAGATAGTGCATGTCCGGCGCATGGAAGCTGGTGGCATAGGAGCCACGCACCAGCAGCGACTCCGCCGGGCGCCATTCCAGACCGACGTTCCAGGTGGTCTCCTTCTGGCTGCCGATGTCCAGCGCTTCGCCGCTGTTGTCAGCCTTGTAGCTGCCATAGCGGTCATAGCGCGCGGCCGCAGTGGCGGTCACGCTTTCCAGCAGCGGAATCTTGAACTCGACACCGGCCGAATAGCGGGTGCGCTCGCCGCCACCGCGATCGACGTTCTGCAGGTCGAAGTCGATGCCGGCGCGCGGATCCGGATTGAGGTGGTAGCCCTGCTGCGCGACTTCGGCCACCGCCGCGAACGAGATGGGGCCGGCCCAGCCCTGGAACAACTCGCCGGTGATGTCCGCCGAAGCCTGATTGACCCATGAGGACGCACGGTTCTTCGCCACGGTGCCCATCTGCCAGTACTGGTCCGGCGTCAGCGGGTTCCACCAGCGCGATTCGTTCAACGCATAGATCGCCTCGCCGTCGGCGGTAGTGCCCAGCTTCGGGCCGAGGAAATAGTCGTACGACTTCTGCTTGTCGACCACGTTCTGCCGTTCTTCCACGCGGTAATAGGAACGCCCCACCGTGGCGCTCCAGTCGAAGCGATCGGCCAGGCGTCCACGCAGGCCCGCGCTCCAGTCCCAGGACAGTTCACGGTTGGTGTTGCGCAGCGTATCCAGGCCACCCACCTCGTTCGGAGTGAACTGGCGCACGCCGAGGATCGGGCGGTTGCGGTTGGCATCCCAGTAGTAGCCGTTGTCATCGTCGATCAGCGACACGCTGGGCGGATTGGTGCCCCAGATCGCCTCGGAGCGGTACACCGCCAGGTTGGTCCAGGCCTGCAGGTCGTTGCTGAAATCGAAGGTGGCATACAGATTGCCGGACACGTTCTCGGCACCGCCGGTGAGCAGCCAGTTGGCGTAATCGGCGCTCATGCCGCACAGGCGACCGGTGTTGGTGATGGTGTTGGCGGCGTAGTTGTAGACCAGGCGATCGGCGGTGTAGTACTCCCCGTCGAACTTCTCGCAGGTGCCGGTGGGCGGCGTCAGGCGCTGGCCGGTGGTCGGATCGATCAGCGCCAGGCCGGCAGTGGGACGGAAGCCGACCTTGCGTTGTTCCATGTTCCAGGACGGGTACGGCGCATCATCGGCATCGTCCATCTGCGGGCGGTCACGGCCGAACAGCGGATCGCGCTTTGTGTACTGCAGCGCGTAGGTCACGCTCCAGTTGTCGCCGGTCTTGCCGCCGGCCCAGGACAGATCCCAGGTATCGCGGCCGCCTTCGGTGGAGGTACCACCGCGCACGCGTACTTCGTCGCCGTCATAGTTGGTCTTCAGGATGACGTTGACCACGCCCGCGATCGCATCGGAACCATAGATGGCCGAGGCGCCACCGGTCAGTACTTCGATGCGCTCGACTGCGGCAGCGGGAATGTTGCCGTAGTTGGAGAAGTTGGTTTCGCCGCCGTAGGGCAGCGGATAGTCGGCTACACGGCGACCGTTGACCAGCAGCAGCGAGCGGTTCGGGCCCATCCCGCGCAGGTTCAGGCCGCTGGCATTGGGCGTATGCGACCCCCACTGCGAGGCGGCTTCAACGGTGCCGGTGGCTTCAGTGAGCGTCTTCAGCGCGTCGTACACGCTGACGAAGCCTTCCTTCTGGATCTGCGCGGCGGTGATCACGTTGACCGGCGCCGGGCCTTCAACGCTGGCGCGCTTGATGCGCGAACCGGTGACGGTGACCGCGTCGAGATCCTTGGTAGACGAACTGGCGGCCTCCTGCGCACTGGCCGCCAGGGGCAACAGGGCCAGGACCAGGGCCTGGGACAGCAGGTGACGACGCTTGCGAACGATCTGAGCCATGGGTGGTTGCTCTTCGAAAGTGTGGACGCACGGACGGGTGGTGGCGCTGCACTACGGCTGATCCGGGCACCTGGATCGGTTCAAGACCGATATGGCGCCCTCCCCTGTGGATCGATCCAAACTAAAGCACAGCTGAACCGCGCCGGGCATGCGGCGACGCAGCAACAGCCTGCGGAATGTCGCTAACGGCTGCAGGTATCCAGAACAATCAAAGGGTTGCGAAACATCGCGGAGAGAACGGTGCACGAAGTGATGACACGATTGCGACAGACGCGCGCGGAACGGTTTTGTCCGTCGAGTGCCTGCATCCGGGGTCGGATCCCCTCGCAGAGGGGCTCTGACCCGATTGCGTCGACGCGTGCGCATCCAGATGGGGTCAGAGCCCTTCTGCGAAGGGATCCGACCCCCGGCTTGCGATCAGGCGTCCAGCGCCTGCCGCAGCGCGGCTACGGTGGCGGTTGCGGTCTGGCTCCAGTCCGGGTCCAGTCCGCGCAGCGCCGGGTTCTGGAACTGCATGGCCGAGCGGCGCAGGCCCTTGGCCGAGGCGTGCAGTTCGGTGCAGCCGGTCTGCCTTGCCACGGTAGCGATGTTGCCCGGTGCCAATCCGGCACCCGCCATCACCGTAATGCGGCCCGCTGCCTGGGTAACGAGGCCTGCCAGCACATCGGCACCGGCCTCGGCGCTGACCTCGCCGCCCGAGGTCAGCACGCGCTGGCAACCCAGCCCGATCACCTGCTCCAGCGCGACCGGCAGATCGCGGGCGGCATCGAAGGCACGGTGGAAGGTCACCTGCAGCGGCCCGGCAGCCTGCACCAGCTCGCGGCACAGCGCCAGATCGATGCCGCCCTGCACATCCAGCGCACCGATCACCACGCCATCGCAGCCCAGCGCGCGGCACTGCGCGATGTCACGCAGCATCAGTTCGGTTTCCAGCGCGTCGTAGTGGAAGTCACCCGGGCGCGGCCGCACCAGCACGAACAGCGGAATCGACAGGCGTTCGCGGGCCATCGCGATGCTGGCGAACGACGGCGTGGTGCCGCCCTCGGCCAGGTTGTCGAACAGCTCGATACGATCGGCGCCGCCGGCCTGTGCGGCCAGCGCCGAGGCCAGCGAGTTGCTGGCGATCTCCAGGGTCCGCCGCGTGCTCACGCCTGGGTGCTCGTGTAGATCGACGGCGAATCGCGCAGGTCATCCTGGCGCTGCCCATCGCAGACCGCGTAGACAAAGCCGCGATGCAGCGCGTAAGCGCCGACCTCGCCCTGCTTGTTCATGGCCAGGAAGCAGACCTGCAGTGTCTTGCTCGCTTCCGGGCGCTTGCGCACCACGCGGTCGATCGCTTCGCGGCAGGCCTGCGCCGGCGAGCGCCCCTGGCGCATCAGCTCGACCACCAGGAACGAGGCGGCGTTGCGGATCATCTCTTCACCCACGCCCGAAGCAGTGGCCGCGCCCACGTCGTTGTCGACGTACAGGCCGGCACCGATGATCGGACTGTCGCCAACGCGACCGTGCAGTTTCCAGGCCATGCCGCTGGTGGTGCAGGCACCGGCCAGATGGCCATTGGCATCCAGTGCCAGCATGCCGATGGTGTCGTGGTTGTCGCTGTTGCCGGGAATGCCACGGCGCTCGGCATTGATCTGCGGCTGGTACTTCTCGGTCTTCAGCCACTCGCGCCAGGCCGCTTCGGCCTGCGGCGTCAGCAGGTGCTTGCGCTCGAAACCCTGCTGCACCGCGAACTGCTGCGCGCCCTCGCCCACCAGCAGCACGTGCGGGCTGTTCTCCATCACTTTGCGGGCCACCGACACCGGATGCAGGATGTCGACCAGCGCCGCCACCGCGCCACAGCGGCCATCGCCGTCCATGATGCTCGCGTCCAGGCTCAGCACGCCGTCGCGATCCGGGTTGCCGCAATGGCCGACGGTGGGGTTGCACAGCTCGCTCTCGGCCCAGCGTGCGCCCGCTTCCACCGCATCCAGCGCGCTGCCGCCCTGCGCCAGTACCTTCCATGCGGCCTGGTTGGCCGGTACGCCGAAGTCCCAGGTCGAAACCACCTTGGCCCCACCCTGCGTGCGCGCCTGCACGCCCGGCAATGCCGCCATGCCTGCGGCCAGTGCACCGGCCTGCAGGAACTGCCTGCGATCCACCATCTTCCCCTCCCAGTCTGCAATGCATGGCCGGCCCGATGCCGGCCCTGCCGATCAGTCGTGCGTAGGCTGCCGTGCGGCATGCCAGACCGCTGCACCGAGCACGCCCAGCTGGCCGTGCTCCACGCGCCACACCGGCACCTGCCGCAGCACCTCGGTCAGCACGCCCTTGTTGAGGAAGCGCTCACGGAAGCGGCCATCGGCCAGGAAATCCTGCACATGCGCGGAAATGCCACCGGCCAGGTATACCGAGCGCGCGCCGACGGCGATCGCCGCGTCGCCGGCCAGGCTGCCCAGCCAGGCACAGAAGACATGCAGCGTCTCCACCGCCAGCGCGTCCTCGCCACTGCGCGCGGCGCCGATCAGTGCCTCGGTGCTGGTCCACACCGGGGTGACGCCGCGCAGTTCGCACAGGCACGGATACAGGTTCATCAGGCCGCTGCCGGACAGCACTCGCTCGTTGTCCACGTGCGCCCAGCGCTGCAGCAGTTTGCCCAGCACCTCCAGTTCCAGCGCGTTGCCGGCGCCGAGCGCGGCATGGCCGATCTCGCTGGCCAGCACCGGGCGCTCGCCATCGGCGAAACGCAGCGCGGCACCCAGGCCGGTACCGGCACCCAGCACCAGCGCCGGGAAGGCCTGCGCCGGATCGGCGTCGCCGTTCAGTGGCACCAGGGTTTCCGGCTGCAGGAACGGGATGGCCAGCGCCACCGCTTCGAAATCATTGATCAGCTGCAGTTCGCGCAGGCCGGACTGTTCGCGCGTGGTCGACAGCGAGACTGTCCACGGCAGGTTCGAGTTGATCAGCACATCGCCATCGAGCAGGCCGGCGATGGCGACCACCGCGGTCTGCACCGGCTGGCCGAGGCCACTGGTGAAATCGGCCAGGATCGCGGCCAGGCTGGGATGCTCGGCGCAGGCATAGGTGCGATGGCTGCCCAGACTGGGCGCCTGCCCGGGCTGCGTCTCAGCCAAGGCCAGGCGGGCGAAGGTGCCGCCGACATCGGCAACGACCAGATGGCGCGGAAGACCGCCGCGGGCGGAGTCGGAGGAAACCGGGGACGCTGCTGCGATGGTCACGCTGGCCTGCTTGGATCGATTGAATCGCCCCGATTCTCAGGCATCGGGGCGGCTTTGCCTAGCGCGCCGATGGTTCAGGTTGGCCTACATGCCTTCCTGTTCGGCCACCTGCACGCCATCCACCAGCACGCGCAGGCGCTGCGGGCGGAAGCCGGCGAACAACAGCGGCCGGGTGCGCTCGACCAGCACTTCGTGGCCGGCGATGTGACGCAGCCACGACTGTACCAGCGAGAACGAGAAGTGGGTGCCCGGATGCAGCGGGTGCTGCACCCAGACCTTCTCGGTGGCACTCTGCAGCAGCATCGCGCCGGTGAACCAGTGGCGGCTGAGCGTCACCGGCGTGGTGCCGGCCATGAAGCGGATATCCATGCGGGGTCCTTTCGCGTTGGGCAGCGGCGCCCTGGATCAGGGCTGGGCAGTCTGCAGGCTGTAGCTGATGGTGGCGGTGAACACTGCACCATCAGGCTGGGTGGAGCGTACTTCGACCTTGTGGCTGCCTGTTGCCAGGTCGGTCGGCAGCGCGCCCCGCCACAGGTGCGGCGACGCGGTGGCCTCCGGCGAACGGTCGTAACCGCGCAGGTTGTTGGCAAGATCGTCGGCCACGTTCTCCACCATCAGGCGCGGATCGGGCTGGCTGACCTGTTTCATCGGCTGCCACGCGCCGCCATCCACGCGGTACTCGACCACGCTGGCGTCCTCACCCATGTAGACGTTGGCATAGATGCCCCAGGCCGGGTAGGCGCCCTGGCGCAGCACCTTGGGTGCATGCAGGCCGATCTGCTCGCTGGCCGGCTGGCCGGCCACGCGGTACTGCAGCTTGTAGCTGCCGTTGCCGGCCACATCGAGCAGCGCATAGCCCTTCGGCGTGCCATCGCTCATGGTGCTGTCCGGCACGCCGGCGGCGTTCTTGACGCCCGACCAGAACGCACCGCAGTTGGCACCGACGTTGTATTCGTGCAGCGGCTTGTCGCCGTTCCAGCCCTCGGCCTTGCCGTGGTAGACGTGCTGCTGGGTGTGGCTGTGGCCGCTGAGCACCAGCACGTTGCGGAAGTCCTTGAGCAGGTCGAACAGGCGCTGGCGGTCGGCGTGGCGGAAGGTCTCGCGCCCCGGCGCGGCGTCGAACAGCGGGATGTGCATGCCCAGCACCAGCAGGCGATCCTTGTGCAGGCCCTTCAGGTAGCTGGCGAGGAAAGCGAACTGGTCTTCGCGCAGGCCGCCGATGTATTTCGGCTTGGCCTTGGGGTCGTAGACCACGTCGTCCAGGAACACGAAGCTGGCGCCACCCTCTTCCACCGCGTAGGTGTCCGGGCCGTAGATGTTGCGCCAGCTGTCCAGCGAATGCTCATCGCTGGCCGCATCGAAGTCGAGGTCGTGGTTGCCCGGCACGTGGAACCACGGCACGCCAAGCTGGGTAGTGACCTTGTTGATCGCCGGGTACAGGGCCAGGTCGTCGTTGACGATGTCGCCCAGGGTGGTGCCCATGCGCGCCCTGGTCTGGCCAACCAGCGGCGCCACGATCGACTGCTGGTAGTAGCCGATGTCCTTCAGGCTGGCGGTCTGCGAATCGGTGAACACCAGCATCTGGAAACCACGGCGGCTGTCATGGCGATCCGACTGCAGGGCGAAATCCCAGTTGCGGGTGACGTCGCTGGTCGCGGCGATGCCACCGTACTTCAGTGCCGGTGAACCGTTCGGGCGGTAGTGGCGCCAGAACGAAGGCAGGCCGTCGGTGGCCTTCGGGAAGGCGTACGCATCAGGCTTGATCACAAATACGGTCTGGCCGTCGCGCACTGGCAGGCTGTAGCTGCCGTCGGCGGCGGTCTTGACGATGGTCTCGCCGTTGGAAACCTGCACCCCGGCCAGACCCGGATCGGTCGCACCGCGCCCGGGTTTGCCGTCGCGCTCCAGGTAGACCTTGCCGCTGACCACGGTATCCGCGGCCCAGGCCGGCGAGGTCAGCAACAGGCAGCACAGCCAGGTGGCAGGCAGTTTCATGGGCGGTCCGGGAAAGAAAGACCGCCTATTGTAGATTCCGCTGATGACATCGCGCACGTGATGGCGCATTGCCGGTAGTGCCGGCCGCTGGCCGGCAACCAGCCGATGCCCGACGATCATGAGGTTGCCGGCCAGCGGCCGGCACTACCGCTCTTCAACGATGGCGTTTTTCCAGTACCGCCCGCGCATCATCCAGCGACAAACCGCGCGCGCGCAGCAGCACCAGCAGGTGATACAGCAGGTCCGAGGCCTCGCCCAGCAACGCCTCGTCATCCTGCGCCACGGCGGCCAATGCGGTCTCCACGCCCTCCTCGCCCACCTTCTGCGCGATGCGGCGGATGCCGCCCTCGAACAGGCTGGTGGTGTAGCTGCCCGGCGGGCGCTGCGCCTCGCGCATCGCCACCAGCTGGCCCAGCCCGCCCAGGAAGTCCTTCGGTGCCTGGTCGAAACAACTCTCGGCACCGGTATGGCAGGTTGGCCCGGCCGGGCGTGCCATCACCAGCAGCGTGTCGGCATCGCAGTCGATGCTGATCGACTGCACCACCAGCACGTTGCCGGACTGCTCGCCCTTGGTCCACAACCGCTGCTTGCTGCGGCTGAAGAAGGTCATGTGGCCGATGGCCAGCGTGGCCGCCAGCGACTCGGCGCTGACATAGCCGAGCATCAGCACCTGCAGGGTATCGGCATCCTGCACCACCGCCGGCAGCAGGCCGTCGCCCTTGCCCCAGTCCAGCGCCTGCAGCGCATCCAGCGATGGCCTCACCTCAATAGACATCCCGCACCTCGATCTGCTGTCCGCGCAGGTAGCGCTTCAATTCCGGAATGGCGATGGCGCCGCTGTGGAACACGCTGGCTGCCAACGCGCCGTCGACGTCGGCCTGGTCGAAGGCCTCGGCGAAGTGTTCCATCGCACCGGCACCGCCCGAGGCGATCAGCGGCACCTGGCACAGGGCCCGCGCCTGCTGCAGCTGCACGACATCGTAGCCACGGCGCACGCCGTCGCTGTCCATGCAGTTCAGCACGATCTCGCCAGCGCCACGCCGTTGTGCTTCGACGATCCAGTCCAGGGTCCGCAGCGGTACCGCCTGGGTCCTTTCCGGGTCGCCACTGAAACGGCGTACCCGCCACTGGCCGTCCGCTTCGCGTACCGAGTCCACACCCACCACCACGCACTGCACGCCGAACTCATCTGCCAGCTCGGTGATCAGCTCCGGGCGGCCCAGCGCAGGCGAGTTGATCGACACTTTGTCGGCACCGGCGAACAGCACGCGACGCGCGGTTTCCACGCTGTCGATGCCACCGGCCACGCAGAACGGAATGTCGATCAGGCGTGCGATGCGCTCGATCCAGGCGACGTCGACCGACCGTGCTTCGGGACTGGCGCCGATGTCATAGAACACCAGCTCGTCGGCACCCTGGTCGCGGTAGCGCTGCGCCAGCTCGGCGATGTCGCCCATGTCGACGTGATCGCGGAAGCGCACGCCCTTGACCACGCGGCCATCGCGCACGTCCAGGCACGGAATGATGCGGCGGCTCAACATGCCAGCGCCTCGCTCAGGTCCATGCGCTGCTCCAGCAGGGCCTTGCCGAGGATGGCACCGCCGCAGCCGGCAACACGCGCCTCGGCCACATCGGCCACGTCACGGATGCCACCGGAGGCCTGCACCGCCACGCCCGGCAGCAGCGCCGACAGGTGCTGGTAGAGGCTGATGTTGGGCCCGGCCAGCATGCCATCGCGGGCGATGTCGGTGCACAGCAGGTGGCGCATGCCGGCACGCGCATAACGCAGGGCCAGGTCATCCAGGGTCACGCCGGCGTTCTCGGTCCAGCCGTGCACCGGCAACTGCCATTGGCCCTGGGCATCCTGGCGGGCATCCAGCGCGATGGTGATGCGCTCGGCGCCGAACTCCTCCAGCCAGCCGACCACTTCGTCGGGGCGGCGTACTGCCAGCGAACCCACCACCACGCGGCCGGCGCCGGCATCGAGGATGCGCGCCACGTCGTCGCGTCCGCGCACGCCACCGCCGGTCTGCACCTGCAGCGGCGTCTGCGCACGGATCGACGCCAGCAGCGGCACAAGGGTGTAGCCACCGGCACGCGCCGCGTCCAGGTCGACCAGATGCATCCACTGCGCGCCCTGCGCAGCGAAGGCCTGTGCACGCGGCAGCGGATCGTCGCCATACGAGGTTTCCTGCGCGTAGTCACCCTGGCGCAGCCGCACCACGCGGCCGTCGCGGATATCCAGCGCGGGGTAGACGATGAAACTCATGCAGCAGTGCCCTCGAGGAAGTTGCGCAGCATCAGCGAACCGGTCTCGCCGGAGCGCTCGGGGTGGAACTGTGCGCCGTAGTAACGCCCCTGCTCCACCACGGCAGTGAACAGGCCACCGTGGTCGCAGGCAGCGACGGTGTGGGTATTGAGCGGCGCCGCATAGCTGTGCACGAAGTAGGCGCTGGCGCGCTCCGGCACACCGCGCAGCAACAGCGATTCGCGCAGCGGGAGCAGGCGGTTCCAGCCCATGTGCGGCACGCGGATGCCACAGGCCGGCACCAGCTTGCGCACGACGCCTGGAATCAAGCCCAGTGTCTCGACGCCGGCCTCCTCGGAGCGCTCGAACAGCAATTGCATGCCCAGGCAGATGCCCATCAGCGGCACCTCCAGTCGTTGCAACGGCTCCACCATGCCCTGCGCGTGCAGGCGCTGCATGCCGGGACCGGCGGCGCCGACGCCGGGCAGGATCACCCGCTGCGCACCGACCAGACCGTCGGCATCGCGCACCAGCCGCACCGTCGCGCCCAGGCGCTCCAATGCGTAGCGCACCGAGCCCAGGTTGGCACCGCCGGCATCGATCAGCGCAACGTCGCTCACAGTGCCCCCTTGGTACTCGGCAGTGCCGTGCCCTGGCGGGCCAATGCCGGGCGCAGTGCGCGCGCCAGTGCCTTGAAGCAGGCCTCGACCTTGTGGTGGTCGTTGTCGCCGCGCACCTGCAGGTTGAGGTTCAGGCCGCTGGCATCGCACAGCGAACGGAAGAAGTGCGGCACCAGCTCGGTCGGCATATCGCCCACGCGCTCACGCTTGAACTCGCCCTCGAACACGAAATAGGGGCGGCCGCTGAAATCCAGCGCAGCGCTGGCCAGGGTCTCGTCCATCGGCAGGGTGAAGCCGTAGCGGCCGATGCCGCGCTTGTCGCCCAGCGCCTCGCGCAGGGCCTGACCCAGCGCCAGCCCGGTGTCCTCGATGGTGTGGTGCTCGTCGATGTGCAGGTCGCCCTCGGCCTGGATGTCCAGCGCGAACCCGCCGTGCTTGCCGATCTGTTCCAGCATGTGGTCGAAGAACGGCAGTCCGGTGGCGATGCGCGCATCACCGGCACGGTCCAGATCCAGTTCAACGCGGATCTTCGTCTCCTTGGTGTTGCGCTGGACCACCGCGGTGCGTGGCGCGTCGGCCAGTGCGTGGGCGATGCCCGGCCAGTCCCACTCGCCACCGAACTGCTCGGTGCGCAGCTGGAAGCCACGGATGTTGAGGTTGTCGGCGAACTGCAGGTCGGTGATGCGGTCACCAACCATGCCCGAACGCGCCCAGTCGATGCTGCGGTCCTGCAGGTAGCCTGTCATCAAGCCGATGCCCGGCTTGCGGGTCGGCGCCTTGTCCTGCGGCCAGCTGCAGTCGATCAGCACGTCACGGAAGGTGATGCCCTGGCTTTCGAAGATCTGCAGCATCAGGTCGTTGGGGCCATCGAAGCTGGCGCGCGGGTAGCTGTCGCTGCCGAGGCCATCCTGATTGGTGACGATCACGAACTGGTAGCCGGCATCGCGCAGCTTCAGCAGCGCCGGAATCACCTGCGGCACGAAGCGCAGCTTCTCGTAGGCGTCGATCTGGAAATCGGACGGCTCCTCGATGAGGGTGCCGTCGCGGTCGATGAACAGGATTGGTGTCATGCTGCGGCCCTCCGCGCCGACAGGGCCGCAAGCACGCGGTCATTCTCTTCGGGGCTGCCGATGCTGATGCGCAGTGCATCACCCAGCTGCGGTGCGGCGCGCTGGTCGCGCACCACCACACCGGCATCCAGCAAGGTGTCGAACGCTGCCTGCGCATCAGCGAAGCGGACCAGCAGGTAGTTGCCGGCCGAGCGGTGCACGCGACGAACGCCAGGCAGGCCCGGCAGCGCAGCGAACAGGCGTTCGCGCTCGGCGATGACCGTGGCCACGCGCTCGGCGGTACGTGCCAGTGCGGCCGGCTGCAGCGCCTGCACGGCCAGCTCGGCGCACGGGGTCGGCACCGGGTACGGCGCCTGGCAGCGGCGCAGTACGGCAATCAGTTCCGGCGCGGCGATCAGGGTACCGATGCGCGCGGCCGCAAGTGCATGCGCCTTCGACAGCGTGCGCAGCACCGCCAGATTGGCGTGCGCGGCCAGCAACGTGGTCGCCGACGGGCGCTGCGCATACTCGACATAGGCCTCGTCCACCACCACCAGGGCCTGCCCACGCAGAGCAGTGACCACGCGCTCGATCTCGTCCAGGGCGATGTCACTGCCGGCCGGGTTGGACGGTGCGCACAGGAAGACCAGCTTGGCGTTGCGCGCCTTGGCGGTATCGATCACAGCATCCAGATCGGCACGCAAGCCGTCTTCGGTATCCACCAGCGGCACTTCAATCAGTGCGGCGCCCTGCAGGCGTGCGCAGACCGCGTACATGCCGAACACTGGCGGCGTGACCAGCACGCCATCGCGGCCCGGCACGCACAGGGCACGCACCAGCAGATCAATGGCTTCGTCGCTGCCGCGACCGATCAGCAGCTGCTGCGGCGTTACTCCATACAGCCCAGCCAGGCCCTCGCGCAACGCCAACGGCTGCGGCTCGGGGTAGCGACGGCTGCTGCCGGCGCTGTCGGCCGGATTCGCCCAGGCCGATTCGTTGGCATTCAACCAGACCTCGCCCTGCACCGCTGCGCTGCGCGCCGAACTGTAGCCAGCGAAGGCCTGCAGGTCCGGGCGCACCAGCGCCAGCACCTCATCGATAGACACGGTCATGCCGCCGCCTCCATGCGCAGCGCAACCGCTCGCTCGTGCGCATCCAGGCCTTCGGCGCGGGCGATGATGCGTGCGCAGCCGCCAATCGCCGACAGGCCAGCAGCGCTGGCGCTCTGCACGCTGATCAGGTTCTGGAAGCTCGCCACGCTGACGCCGCTGTAGGCGCGCGCGGCACCCGCAGTGGGCAGCACGTGATTGGTGCCGCTGCAGTAGTCGCCCAGCGCTTCGGGGGTGTAATCGCCCAGGAACACCGAGCCGGCCGCCTGCACCTTGTCCAGCCACGCGCGCGGATCGCGCAGGGCCAGGATCAGGTGCTCGGGCGCATAGCGGTTGCTGATCGCGAACGCCTCGTCCAGCGAATCGACCTGGATCAGGCGCGACGCCGACAGCGCCTGTCGCGCGATCTGCTGGCGCGGCAGCAGGGCCACCTGGCGCTCCACCTCTGCCTCGACCGCCGCCAGCATCGCGGGGGCGTCGGTCAGCAACAGTACCTGCGAATCCGGACCGTGCTCGGCCTGCGACAGCAGGTCGGCGGCAACGAACGCCGGATTGGCGCCGGCATCGGCGATCACCAGTACTTCGGAGGGACCAGCCGGCATATCGATGGCGGCGGCGCCGTCCTGTGCGACCTGCTGCTTGGCTTCGGTGACGAAGCTGTTGCCAGGCCCGAACAGCTTGTCGCAGGCCGGAATGCTGGCCGTGCCATAGGCCATCGCGGCGATCGCCTGCGCGCCGCCCAGCTTGAACACGCGCTGCACGCCGGTCAGGCGCGCGGCCACCAGCACCGCAGGATCGGCACTGCCGTCGGCGCGCGGCGGCGTGCACAGCACCACTTGGGGGCAGCCGGCCAGCTGCGCCGGAACGCCCAGCATCAACGCGGTGGACGGCAGCGGCGCGCTGCCGGCCGGTACGTACAGGCCAACCCGGCCGATCGGACGCAGCATGCGTTCGCAGACCACGCCCGGTGCGGTTTCCACCGCATACCCCGTACCCATGCCGGCGGCGTGGAAACGGGCGATGCGTTCGGCGGCGTCCACCATGGCCTGGCGCAGTTCGGCCGGGACGGCGGCTTCGGCCGCAGCGAACTCGGCTTCGCTCACTTCAAAGGCTGGCAACTCGACACCATCGAAGCGCGCGGTGATCGCACGCAGCGCGTCGTCGCCCTGTGCGCGCACCTGTGCGATCAGCGCGGCCACGGCATCGCGGGTCTGCTGCGCCACGGTCTGCACCGGGCGGGTCAATGCCGCGCTGCGCGCGGCCTCATCAAGTCGGGACCAGATCAGACGGTTCATGCCAGCGATCGCTCCACGCTCAGTACCATCAGGCCCTGCGCACCCGCGCGCTCGAGTTCCTCCATGCGCTGCCAGCTCAGCGGGCCGGGGCACATGGTCTGCAGGCGCAGCGCGCCGCCATCGGCCGGCAACCGCACCAGCGGCTCGGCATCGGCCAGCAGCTGCGCCAGCGCGTCGACGCGGTCCTCGCTGGCACGGAACATCAGCAGCTTGCGGTCCTGGCGCTGCACCACACCGTCGAGGCGGCGCAGCAGCATCGCGCGCAGCGATGCACGTGCGTCATCCGGCACGCGCACCGCGCCGGCCAGCACCGCCTCGCTGTCGAGCAGGTTGTGCACCGGGGTCAGCTGATTGGCGCGCAGGGTGGCGCCGCTGGACACCAGATCGCAGATCAGGTCGGCGGTGCCCAGGCGCGGAGCGATTTCCACCGAACCGGACAGCTCGACCACCTGTGCGTCCACGCCCTGCTCGGCCAGCCACTGCTTGAGGATGGCCGGGTAACTGGTGGCGATGCGGGTGCCGGCCAGCTGCGCCGGACCCTGCCACTGCCATTCCTCGGGGACCGCCAGCATCAGCCGGCACTGGCCGAAGCCCAGCCCACGCAGCGCCTGGTAGGCGTCCGGCAGGCCGATCTGACGGCGTGCCGCGGCCTGTTCGTCCAGCTCGTTGCGGCCGACGATGCCGAGGTCGCAGACGCCGTCGGCGATCAGGCCGGGGATGTCGTCGTCGCGCACCAGCAGCAGGTCCACCGGCAGCGATTCGCCGTAGCAGAACAGCTTGTCGCGGCTCTCGCGCCAGCTCAGGCCGCAGGCGCTGAGCAGGTTGCGGGCGGGTTCGGCCAGCCGGCCACTCTTCTGGATGGCGATACGCAGCCGGTCTCGTGCCGGCGCTGCCTGGGTTGCACTCATGGGGGAGGTCTCGAAGTTCGGAACGGGGCGCGGATCAGCGCGAGGCAAGGCGGTCGATGGCGGCGGCATAGCCTCGATGGCCATGCTCAAGCGTGCGTGCCACCCGTCCGGTGGTGGTCACGCTGACGCCGGTGCGCTCGTGGATCTCGCGGTACGGCACGCCCTGCTGCAGCAGCGGCACCACCTTCCAGCGGTCAGCCATGGCTTCCAGCTCGGCCGGGGTGCACAGGTCACGCAGGAAGGCTTCGACCTGTTCCGGCTCGCGCAGGGCGGCAAAGGCTTGGGCCAGGGCTTCCAGGTCGGCCTTCGGGTCTTTGGCGGCAATCTCGGGGCGGGCTTTCATGGGGTGGTTTCCATGCATTAATGTAATAGCGCGTTAGTACATTAACGCATTCTTGCGCAGTGCGTCAAATCGAGGATTGAGGGGGCCGCAGGGCTGCTGCCCTGCACCCGCAGAGGCAAGAGCCAGAGCAACAGCGGGCATTCCTTGGGATGGCGGGGTGGGTCCGGTCGAGGGGGACGCTGCAAGTACGTCCATGTAAGCTCGGTCGCCGCTTGCTCGTGTGCGCAATCCTGCGCACACGGCAAGGCCGGGGTTGGGCGTCCTGCCCAACCCGCCCGAGGCATGCCTCGGGCCCATGCGGCTCACGCCCCCTCAACCGGACCCACCCCACCTTCGACGGTTGGCCGCGATCTGCTGGATCTCGCTGGGAAAGTGATCGAGAAAGGCTTTTGTAGAGTCGAGCCATGCTCGACTGCGCTTCGTCCAGAAACGCAAAACGCCCACCAAGGGGCGGGCGTTCTGCTTTCAAATCAACAACCTGGCCCGACTCAGGGCAGGCAGCGCACCTCGGCCTGCAGCGCTCCGCGCCGCAGGCATTCGCCGAACAGGCTGCCCTGCCGGCTCGGCCGGGACTGAACGTTTTCCAACGCCCCCGCACCTGCCGGGCACTTCCGCGAGGCCAAAGCCTGCAGGTCACTCTCCAGCTGCGCTCTGTCGATCGCATGGCAACGATCAACCTGCAGCCGGTACTGGTCCAGACCTATCCGCGTGCTGTGCAGCGCCGGGTCGCTCTGGCAGCCGGCCAGCAGGAGGACGATCAGCCCTCCTGCCGCGACCCGCATCACACCATCGCCTTGGACTGCTCCAGCTCCACCAGCAGGGTGCTGGCCAGCTCGTCGCGGGAGACTTCGAACTGCTGCTCGCGCAGCAGGTCCTTCACTGCCACCACGCCACGCGCCAGTTCATCCTCACCGACCAGCACCACGAAGCGGATGCCGGCCTTGGCCGCGTACTGGAACTGCTTGCCGATCTTCTTCGGCTCCATCTGCACTTCGGTGTTGATGCCACCGGCACGCAGGCGGCGGGCAATGTCCAGCGACTGCGGCATGCCCTGCTCGTCCATCAGCGCCACCAGCGCCTGTACGCTGCTGGCTTCGATGCCGTCGATCAGGCCGGCCTCGCGCAGCTGCCAGAACAGACGCGACAGGCCAATGGAGATACCCACGCCCGGCAGCTTCGACTTGCTGTAGTGGCTGGCCAGGTCTTCGTAACGGCCGCCCGAGCAGATCGAGCCGATCTGCGGGTGGTCGGTCAGCGTGGTCTCGTAGACGGTGCCGGTGTAGTAGTCCAGGCCGCGGGCAATGGAGAAGTTCAGGCAGTACGCGGTTTCCGGCACGCCCAGCGCCTGCACCAGCTGCAGCACTTCGCGCAGTTCGGCGACGCCGGTACGCAGGATCTCCGAAGAACCGGCGTCGGCTTCCAGCGTGGCCAGCTGCGCCAGCGCATCGGCATGGCCCTGCGAACGCACGGCGACGAACGCCAGGATCTTCTCGACCTGTTCTGCCGGGATGTTGAAGCCCTCGCCCACCAGCGTCTCGCGCACGTAATCGGCGCCTCGCTTGTCCAGCTTGTCCACTTCGCGCAGTACGGCCAGCTGACGCTCACCCTCGGCCACACCCAGGCTTTCAAAGAAGCCGCGCATCAGCTTGCGGTTGTTCAGCTGGATGCTGAAGTCACCGATGCGCAGTTCCGAGAACACCGCATGGATGACCGCCAGCACTTCGGCGTCGTAACGCACGCTCAGGCTGTCCTTGCCGATCACATCGATGTCGCACTGGTAGAACTCGCGGAAACGTCCGCGCTGGGCGCGCTCGCCGCGGTAGACGCGCTGCATCTGGTAGCGGCGGAACGGGAAGGTCAGTTCGTGTTCGTGCTCGGCCACATAGCGTGCCAGCGGCACGGTCAGGTCGAAGCGCAGCGCCATTTCCGGCAGCGAGCGGTCACCCGATTCGGCGGCATTGGCCAGCGCGCCGGTGGACTGTACGAAGTACACCTGGCGCTCGGTCTCGCCACCGGACTTGGTCAGCAGCACGTCGGACAGCTCGAACACCGGCGTCTCCACCGGCAGGAACCCGAAGCGCTCGTAGTTGCGGCGGATGACGTCCAGCATGCGCTGGAACGCAATCTGCTCGCGCGGCAGCAGTTCAAGGGTGCCGGGCGGGGTACGGGGCTTGATCACGGGCGGAACTCCTGCTGGAACGGGACGTGGGAGGGGGCGACATTCTAGCGCCCCCGCCACGGGCAGGGTCGAACGGCCGCTTGAAGTATCATAAGGCCCTCCCCGCCCGCGATACGCCCCCCGCAACATGTCACGGCCTTCCGGCGCTCCGCCCGCCACCAACGATCCCGCCTCGCCGTCCTGCACCACGCTGGACTGCCTGCACTGCTCGGTTCGCCACCTTGCGGTGTGCTCGGCGCTGTCGCCCGATGAAGTGCAGGCGCTGGAGCAGGTCACCGTCTCGCAGCAGGTCAGCATGGGCAGCACGCTGGCCCGCACCGGTGAAGAGCGCGACCATGTCTATACATTGACCGGCGGCGCACTGCGCCTGGTGCGCACCCTGGCCGACGGCCGCCGCCAGATCAACGGCTTCGTGCTGCCCGGCGACTACCTGGGCCTGAGCGGCAGCGACCACCATCGCTACGACATCGAGGCCATCGCCGACAGCCGCGTCTGCCGCGTCGCGCTGCCACAGATGAAGGCCCTGCGCAGCCGTTTCCCGCACCTGGAGCGCAAGCTGCTGCAACGTGCCTGCCAGGAGCTGGATGCCGCACAGGATGCCGCGCTGGCACTGGCGCGCCTGCAGCCGGCCGAGAAGCTGGCCGATTTCCTGCTGCGCCTGGCCGCGCGCGAGGCCAAGCTGGGTGGCGACGGCCTGCGCGTATCGCTGCCGATGGGCCGCGGCGATATCGCCGACCATCTGGGCCTGACCATGGAAACGGTCAGCCGTACCTTCACCAAGCTGCGCCAGCAGGGGTTGATCGCCCTGCCCCACCTGAACGTGGTGGAGATCCTCGACGAGGATGGGCTGCGTACGCTGGCCGGTGAAGGGTTGATCTGACCGTATCGCGGTCCGCGGGGTTGCCGGCCAGCGGCCGGCACTACCCGAATGCATTTCCCTGGTAGTGCCGGCCGCTGGCCGGCAACCGCGTCCCTCTCCGATCAGCGCAGCAGCACCTCGCGCAACGCCGCGTAATCGGCCGCCAATGGCTCGGCGTGCGCCGGTCGCTGCAGCAACGCATCCAGCGCAGGCGGCACCGCCACCGTTTCGCCGATCAGCGGCTCGACCACGGCCTCGAACTTGGCCGGGTGCGCCGTGGCCGCCACTGCCCAGTCGCCCTTGGCACCGCGCGCACGCAGGTCCTGCAGCACCTTCACCGCCGTCGCCGTGTGCGGGCAGAACAGCTCGCCGCGGCTGGCATGCGCTGCCGCAATCGTCGCGCGGATGGTCACGTCATCCACCGCGAACGCGCGGAACGCAGCACGCAGTTCCGCGTCGTCGCCGCGGTAGAGCCAGCGCAGTCGCTCGAAGTTGCTCGGCGCCCCCACATCCATTGCATTGGCCACCGTCGCCACACTGGCCTGCGGCTGGTAGTCGCCACCATTGAAGTACGCCGGCAGCACGGCATTGGCATTGGTGGCCAGCACGATCTGCCCGATCGGCACGCCCAGCGCTCGCGCCAGCACGGCCGCCATCGCGTTGCCAAGATTGCCGGTCGGCACCACCAGGTTGAGCCGGCGACGATGCGCGGCGTAGTGGGTCAACGCTGCATGTGCGTAATAGCTCATCTGCGGCAGCAGTCGGCCCAGGCTGATGCTGTTGGCCGAGCTCAACGGCACCTGCGCCTGCAGTTCGCGGTCAGCCAGCGCCTGCTTGACCATCGCCTGGCAATCGTCGAACGCACCCGCCACGCGCAGCGCCTGGATGTTGTCGCCGAAGCAGCCTAGCTGGTGCGCCTGGCGCGGAGATACGCGGCCATCCGGATACAGCACCACCACGCGCACGCCGGGCTGGCGATGGAAAGCCGCTGCCACCGCAGCACCCGTGTCGCCGGATGTAGCGACGACAATCGTCAGATCGCGGTCCTTGCCGGCCTGCAGCCGCGACAGCGTACCGGCCAGGAAGCGCGCGCCGATGTCCTTGAACGCCGCCGTCGGCCCATGGAACAGCTCCAGCACGTGGTCGCCATCGCCGAGCGCACGCAGCGGCACCGGGAAGTCGAACGCCTCGCGACAGATCGCCGGAAGCGCAGTCTCGAGTGCATCGCCAGCAAAGAACGGCATCAGCAGATCGGCGGCGGTATCGGCCAGGGTCGGCCCGGCCTGCAGTTCGCGGACGGCCGGCAGAAGCGCGGGGACATACAGCCCGCCATCGGGCGCCAATCCGGCGGCGATCGCCGCGCTGAGGCCAACGGCCGGAGACTGGCCGCGGGTCGAAACAAATTGCATGGGTTCGGTATCCAGTAAAGGGGAAGGATTCAGCACAAGCGGGCTCCCGGTGCATCCAGCGGTGACACCCAGGCATCGCTGTCGAAACCTGCGGCTGCAAATGCGGCCTGCACCGATGTGGCGGCGGCAAGTGCCTGGTCGGCATCCTCGAACCAGGCAAACACGCTGGGTCCGGCACCGGAGATGCCTGCGCCCATTGCATGGGCCGACAGCGCCGCATCACGGGCAGCTTCGAAGCCGGCAATCAATCCGGCCCGGCGCGGCTCCACCAGCACGTCGCGCAATCCCGCGCGCACCAGTGCGGCATCGCTGCGATGGCAACCACTGAGCACCAGTGCGAGGTTCGCGCTCTGTGCCACGAACTCGCCCAGCGCATAGCTGCCCTGCAGGGCCTGGCGGGCACGGCGCGTTTCCAGCACCGCGTGCGGATGCACCAGCAGGCTGTGCCAGCTGGCCGGCACCGGGATCGGCAACAGGCGATCAGCCGTACACAACGCCAGGCCACCCAGCAGCAGCGGGCCGACGTTGTCACCGTGACGGCCACCACTGGCCACTGCCTCGCCATCCAGCGCAAACGGGTACAGCGCCTCACGCGGCAGCGGCACATCCAGCAGCGCGTTGGCGGCAACCAACGCAGCAACGCATGACGCTGCCGAACCGCCCATGCCGGAACCGAACGGAATGCCCTTGTCGATTTCCACCGCGAAACCGAAGTCCAGGCCCAGCCCTGCGCGCAGCGACATCAAGGCTGCACCTGCGGTGTTCCCGGCCGCATCCAGTGGCAACTCAATGGCACTGCCACGGATCGCCTCGATGCGCACCAGCGGCTCATCGATGCGGCGCACGCTCACGGTATCGCCGATACCGGCAATGGCATGGCCGAGAATATCGAAGCCCACCGCCACGTTGGCCACCGAGGCAGGCGCGAACGCACGTGCGATCACAGGCGCGCTCCTTCACCGGCCGCGACCCGCAGCAGGTCGGCGAACACACCGGCCGCGGTGACTTCCGGGCCGGCGCCCGGCCCCTGCACCACCAACGGGTTGTCACAGTAACGACGGGTGCGGAACTGCACCACGTTGTCGGTCAGCCGCAGGTTGGCGAAGGCGTGATCGGCCGGCAGCTCCTGCAGACCGACCGAGGCGCCATCGGCACCCAGCTGTGCTACATAGCGCAGCACCGCCCCCCGCGCCCGCGCGTCCTGCAGGCGCTGCAGCAGGCTGGCATCAGACTCACCCAGCCGCGCCATGAACTCATCCACGCTGCCATCGCGCAGCAGCGCCGGCACCAGGCTTTCCACCTGTACCTGTTCCAGGCTGAGCGCGTGGCCGGCTTCGCGGGCGAGGATCACCAGCTTGCGCGCCACATCCACGCCTGAAAGATCATCGCGCGGGTCCGGCTCGGTGTAGCCCATCGACCGCGCCTGCGCGACCAGCTGCGAGAACGGCTGGCTGCCATCGAAACGGTTGAACAGCCAGGCCAGCGTGCCGGAGAAGATGCCTTCAATCGCCAGCACCTCGTCACCGGTATCGACCAGATCACGCAGCGTGGTGATCACCGGCAGGCCCGCGCCGACCGTGGCCTCGTAGCGGAAGCGTGCACCACTGGCCGCCGCCGCGGCGCGGATGCGCTGGTAGCGCGGCAGCGGCCCGGCGCCGGCCTGCTTGTTGGGGGTGACCACGTGGATGCCGGCCGCCAGCCATCCCTCATAGCGCTCGGCCACCTCGGCACTGCCACTGCAGTCGATCACCACCGCATGCGGCAGGTGCGCGGCCAGCAGGTGTTCGGTGAAACGATCCAGATCGCTGGACTCGCCCGCTTCCTGCAAGGCCTCCCGCCAGTCGGCGTGCAGGCCATCCACTTCCAGGCGCATGCGCGAACGCGAGGCCAGCGCGCGCAGGCGCAGATCCACATTGGCCTTGGCCAGCAGCTGCGGGCGTGCGGCAAGCAACTGGTCCAGCAGTGCGGCACCGACGTTGCCCGGCCCGATCACACCGACCGCAAACGTCTGCGGCGACAGCCAGAAGCCGGCATGCGCGGCGCGCAAGGCGCGGGTGGCATCGGCACTGTCCACCGCCACTGAAATGTTGCGCTCGGACGAGCCCTGCGCGATCGCCAGGATGTTCACCTGCGCACGGCCCAGCGCCTCGAACAGGCGCGCCGCCACGCCGGGCTGGCCGGCCATGCCGTCACCGACCGCGGCCAGCACGCTAACGCCCTCACTGACCTGCACGCGCTGCACCTGGCCCACCGACAGCTCATGCGCGAACGCATGCAGCAGCGCCTCGCGGCCACGCGCGGCTTCGGCGGCACGCACCACGCAGCAGATCGAATGTTCCGACGAACCCTGCGAGATCATCACCACCGATACCTGCGCCTGGCGCAGGGCGGCAAACACGCGCTCGGCGGTACCGGGCACACCGATCAGCCCGGTGCCTTCCAGGTTCAGCAGGGCCAACCCGGGGCTCAGGGTCAGGCCCTTCACCGGCCCGCGCGGCGAGCGCTCGGCGCTGATGCGCGTCCCCGGATGCGCCGGCTGGAAGGTATTGCGGATGAAGATCGGCAGGCCGAGGCGGATCGCCGGCGACATCGTCTGCGGGTGCACCACCTTGGCGCCGAAATAAGCCAGCTCGCAGGCCTCGTCGTAGCTCAGCGACTCCAGCTGCACCGCCTCGGGCACCAGCCGCGGGTCGGCCGACAGCACGCCGTCGACATCGGTCCAGATGTGCAGTTCATCGGCGTTGAACAGCGCGGCGAAGATCGCGCCGGAGTAATCGCTGCCGTTGCGGCCGAGCGTGGTGATGCGGTCATGACGGTCACGGGCGACGAAGCCAGTGGCGACCAGGCGTGGCTGCGGATGCTGCAGGCGCCACTTGGCGAGGCGGTCGGCGCTGGCTTCCCAGTCGACATCGACACCCAGTTCGCCATGCCCCACCACCAGCACGTCGCGCGCATCGAGCACTGCACAGTCTGCGCCCAGCGCCTGCAGGTGCGTGCCGAGCAACTGCGCGGAGAACACTTCGCCCAGGCCCTGCACGCGGTCGAGTACTTCGCGTGGCAGCTCGCCGATCACCGCCAACGCTGCCAGCACTTCGGCCAGTTGATCGAAGCGGGCGTCGATCCATTCGACGGTCTCGCCCACCTGCTCGCCCAGCAGAGCCACGGCGGCGCCACGGTGGCGCGCGCGCAGCGCATGCCAGGCCTCGCGCCAGCCTTCGTCACCCTTGGCTGCCAGCTGGGCCAGCTCGATCAGTGCGTCGGTGACCCCCTTCATCGCCGAGACGACAGTGACCTGCAGCGATTCGGGGCGGGCCAGCAGCAGGCCGGCGACATGGCGGTAGCGTTCGGCATCGGCCACCGAGGTGCCGCCGAACTTGTGCACGACAGTGGACGGCGCAGCCAGATCGGCCGGGGCAACGGGATGGGCGGGGGCGTGGGAAGACATGCAGACCTCGGTAGGAGGCCCCGTCGCATGCAGGTGTCGAGTTTCCCCGCCACCTGGATGGTGCGGGGCCGTGGTTTTCGGGAGTTACACGAAGACGACGGGCCGCACCAGGGCAGTGGTGACGGTGGTGGTGGTAATGGTGGTGGTGGCGACCGGCGCAGTCGAACGGCCCGCGGTGGCGGGGGCGATCAGGCTGGCGTGGGCGGCATCAAGAACCATGACGCACAGAAAACACCGTGCGCCGGGCCGCTGTCAAGTGCTGCGATGCAAAAAATCGTTGCCGCGATCATCGGCCAACGTGCCGGCATTTGGTTGCATCTGAGACCAAGCGGCCATCAGTACGCTTGACGGCCGCATTCAGCCGGCATGTTCGGCGATCGCCCGTGGCGTGCGATGCGCATGCGCGCACAGCATCACGCCGGCCACCAGGAACACGATCGCCAGCGCTTCCAGCAGCGAGGGCCACCGCCGCTGCCAGGCAAAGGCATACAGCAGCGCGAACAGGGTTTCGAACACGATCATCTGCCCGGTCAGGGTCAACGGCAGCAGGCGGCTGGCGCGGTTCCAGAACGCGTTGCCGAGGATCGAGGCCACCACAGCCACGCCCGCGCTGATCGCCCAAAAGCCCCCCCACTGTGCCGCCGTGTGGGTGCCGCTGTGGCCGATGAAGGCCATCGGTACCAGCAGCAGGGCCAGGCCGCCGGTGGTGACGCCGGTCAGCAACGACCAGTCGTGGCTGGACAGGTCCGGTCGGCGTGCCAGCCAACGACTGTTGCCGATCGAGTACAGCGCCCACGAGAACAGCGCGCCGAATGCACAGAGCAGGCCGATCAGGCGCTGCCGCCACGGAGTTGCCAGATGCTCGGACATCAGTGCTTCCCAGCCAACCAGTGCCACGCCCAGCACGCACAGCCCCAGTGCCGGCAGCAGCTGCTTCAGCGGTACAGCGCCCTGCTCGCGCACACCGACCAGGGTCACCACTACCGGAATCAAGCCGACGATCAAGGACGCCGCCGCACCGCCGGCCCACTGCACCGCCGTCGCCAGCAGCAGGAAATACACCAGGTTCCCGGCCAGGCTCAGCCACAGCAGGCCGATCCACTCGGCGCGGCCGAGCCGTGGCGCCAACCGCTTCCAGCGTGGCAGCAGCAGGGCTACGGCGATCAGGCCGTAGACCAGATAGCGACCGGCGGACAGTTGCAGGGCATTGAACGACTGCAGTACGGCGGGCGCGAGGAAAACCACGCCCCACAGTGCGCCAGCGGCAACGCCATTGGCGATGCCCAGGGCCATCGGGTTGTTGCGCATTCGGGTTCTTCGGGGGAGAGAACAGGCCGCGCAGTGTAAGCGCTGGCCGCTCGGCGCTCTTGACCGAGGCTACTGCCCTGGCCGGCCGCGCGTATGGGAAGCCGAGCATGGGCTCGGCTCTACAGGACACCGGCGCTTGTAGCGTCGAGCCATGCTCGACTGATTTTGCACCGACCATCCCGCGAACGGCAGTCGAGCGTGGCTCGACGCTACAGTCCGGCGCTCCTGCGCCACGCGGCCGGGGTCTGCCCACACTCACGGCGCAGCGCGCGGGTCAGTGCGCTCTGCTCGGAATAGCCTGCGGCCAGCGCGATATCACTGATCGGCGCTGTGCTGGTGCGCAGCTGGTGCTTGGCCCAACGCAACCGGCTTGCACTGAGCCACGCCTGCGGGCTGAGCCCGAACTCACGCTGGAACAGCGCGTGCAACCGGCTCTCGCTGACCCCGACGGACGCGGCCATGCGCGCCACCGGCCACGCCTGGCCCGGATCGGCCTGCACCGCTGCACACAGTCCCTGCATGCGCGCGCCACTGCCGGCCGGTGCAAATACCTGCAGCAGCTGCGGCAGCAGGGCCGGCATCGACTGCCCTGCCTGCACCTCGGCCAGGCCGCGGCGCAGCGCCAGCGGCAGGTGCAGCCAGCGCTGCCGGCACAGATGCTCCTGCGTGCCGTCATCAAGCACGCCCGGAGGACAATCAACGATCACGAAACCGTTCGGGCCATCGGCCATCTGGTCATGCGCTTCGCCGGCCGCGACGAAAACCCCCTGCAGCAGGTCGAGGCGACCACCGCGGCCTTCCATCTCGAAGTGCAGTTCGCCCTGCAGCGGCAGCACCCACTGCGCGTAGTCATGGCGGTCCAGGCCGGTGGCCTGGCCGTAGTGCCGCAGGTGGAAGATGGCGCCCATCCGGGCAGTGTGCGCGTGTAACAACGGCCGTGCAAACCGCTGCTATAGTCGATCCGTCATCCAACGCAGGGAGTGCAGGACATGACCCATCGGCAGGTGTCACTGGTGCTCGCCAGCAGCCTCGGCCTGGTGCTCGCAGCTTCGGTCTCCGCACAGGAGCGTACGCCCCCGGCCCCACACTGCATGGACGCGGTCGGCGTGCGGGAAGTGGAGCAGGCATCACCGCGCTCGATCGCACTGCGCGCCGCCTCCGGCCAGGCCTATCGGATCGACTTCAACGAAGATTGTCCCGGCGTCCGCGGTGCCACCTCGCTGAAACTGGAAGCCCCCGCCGGCTGGGCCTGCGGTCGTCCCAGCGAACGCGTCGTGGTCGACGGCCGCCGCTGCGGCATCAGCGCGGTCACCCCGCTGCAGGATCGCGACTACGCCAGCGTCGCCCGCGACAGCGACCGCCTGCGCACGGCCACCCTGCCCGCCGTGACCATCCGCGAGCGCAAGGAAATCCGCCGCAGCTTCGGCGGCTCGCCGTCGTACTGCTTCGCCACCCGCAACGTCCGCGCGTGGTCGTCCGACCCGCAGGGCGTGCTGGTGGAGACCAACCCGCGCCGCAATGGCGGCCACCGCTACTACCGGGTCGAACTCGGCAGCCACTGCCGCCAGCTCGACCGTGCGCCGCAGCTGAGCTTCCACTCGGGCCTGCAGAACGGCCTGATCTGTGGCAATCCCGGCGATCGGATCATGACTGCCGAGTTCGAGACAGACGATCTGCGCGGTGAAAGCATCGCCCCGCTGCCGCAGTACACCCGCGGCAGCTGCGCGATCCAGGCGGTCTACCCGGCCTCCAGCCAGGCGTCGAACTAACCGTCGACGCCGAGGAAGGTGAACGGTGCACTGGGCACGAAGTGACCCAGCGCATCGCCTGCAAAGGTGTTGCGCTGGTCCTTGCCAAGGTCGAGCTTGAGCACCTGGCCGCCGAAATCGACCTTGTTCAGATCGACCCAGAAGGTGTTCGGGGTCAACGCCGACTCGAAGAAGTACAGCCGCCGCTTGTGGTCGGCCACGGTGCGCCAGCGCGTGGATGAGATGTTCGGCTCACCCGGCGTGGTGATGCCATACGGCACCGACGCGTTGCGGATCACGCTGAACACACTGGCCAGGGCCTCCACCGGGTCTTCGGCCTTGGGAATGGCGTTGATGTAGAACGAGGCGCGCGCGAAACGATCAGCGGAGCGATTGGTGCCCGGCAGCATCACCGTGCCACCGATCTGCTGCCAGTAACTGTTGAGGGCCAGCTGCTGCTCGAAGATCGGCGAGTTGGTCATCACCTGATAGCGCCGGTCATGGTGGATCACCTGGCGACCGCCGATGTACTCGACGATGGCGCTGTCGCCGGTGGCATCGGACAGCGACAGGTGCAGCGTCGCCTGGCGGTCTTCGCCCGGCACCTTGTCGGTGACGATCGAGTACGGTTCACGCTTGAGCGCCGCGACCGCCTCATCCACGGTGGCGAAATTGTCCAGCACATACTGCGCCCACAGCGAGATCGCCAGTCCCGGCTTGTTGCCTCGCTGCTGCGGATACTCCGATTCCACCAGCCACAGCAGGTTTGCCACCAGGCCCTTTTCGTTCATGCCATCGGTGCTCGACACGTCGTAGCCGGTGGCCACCACGCTGCCGTAGCGCGCAGTCCAGGCCAGCGACTTCGGACCGGCCAGGCCGGTACGTGCGATGCCACGCGGCAACACGTAGAGGTTGGTCGCCACATCGACCTTCCAGTCCATCGAGCGCGCGGTGATCACATCGCCGTTGTCGCCCCGATACACCGCACGCGTGCAGGCCAGTGCCGGCGTGATCGCAGATGCCAGCGCCATGGCCAGCATTGCCTTTCCCTTCCACTTCATCCGTGCCATGTCGTTACGCTCCTTTCCCCGTGGTCCGTCGATCTGACCCGATCCATGGTGACACAGGGGTGAAGCCTCAGTGCACGAAGCGATCGTGCAACCAGAAGCCCACCACCATGGCAGGCACGAACCACAGCGCTTCACGCGATGCGACAGCCAGCCCGGCGATGGCCGGTCCGGGGCAGTAACCAGCCCAACCCCAGCCGACACCGAACAGTGCTGCACCCAGCAGCAGGCGCGCATCGACATCACGTGCGCTGGGTAGCTGGAAGCGCAGCGCGAACCAGGGCTGCGTGCGTCGCAGCACCCAACGCTGCCCGACGGCACTGACCAGCAGTGCCGAGCCCAGCACCCACATCAACGTCGGATCAAAATCACCGGCCACATCGAGGAAGCCGAGTACGCGACGCGCGTCGGTCATCCCCGAAAACGCCAGTCCCGCACCGAACAGCGCACCTGCCATAGCGGCGGCTACGACCGCGCGGCTCATGCCAGGCCTCCGCCGTGACGGACCAGGAAGGTGGTCAGCATCGCGCAGGCCATGAACACCAGCACTGCCAGCAGCGAGCGCTTCGAGCCGCGGGCCATGCCACAGACGCCATGACCACTGGTACAACCACTGCCCAGGCGCGTGCCGAAGCCCACCAGCAGGCCGGCGCCGATCAGCTGCCAGGCGGGCAAGGCATCGCGTAGCAGCACGCGTGGCGAGGCTTCGGGCAGCGACTGCCACCACAGTGCCATCCCCGCTGCTGCGAGGAGACCCAGCAGGAATGCCCAGCGCCAGCCGCGCTCACCTTTCGCTGCACGCAGGCTGCCCGCAGCGATCCCGCTGATACCCGCCACGCGCCCGACAGTGGCGAGCAGCAACACCGCGGCGGCGCCGATCAGCGCACCGCCAGCCACCGCAGTCCATGGCAGGTTCATGCCCTGCCCTCTTTTGCGCCGCTCATGGGATTGCCCTTTGATTTAGATTTATCTAAATTAGACACTTCTAAACAAAAAGGTCAACCATGGCCCGCACCCCGCTCGACAGCGCCGCCATGGCCGAACACGCCGCCGAGGCTGCAACGCTGCTTAAGAGCCTGGCCCATCCTGCGCGGCTGCGCGTGCTGTGCCGCCTGGTCGAAGGTGAGGCACCGGTGCCGGAACTGCAGGCACTGACCGGCCTCAGCGCATCAGCCCTGTCACAGCATCTGGCGGTGCTGCGCCAACTGGATATCGTCGCGACGCGTCGCGAAGCGCAGGCAATCCACTACCGCGTGATTGAAGGGCCCGCACTGGGCGTGCTGCAGGCGCTGCATGCCGCCTACTGCGGCAGTGCCTCGCGCTGAATCTCAACCGGCATTCAGCGCCGGCTGCACCACCTGGTCGAGCAGGTCCACCGGCGTGGGGGCCGATCGGTCGCCCTGCAGGGCACGGGTGAACCCCGACCAGTCGCTGGAAGACAGCTGGCGCAGCAGCGTTGCATCCACCGGCAACGCGCGCATCGACCAGTACGGAAACTGGCGCTGACCGAGACGGCCACGCGCAAGCTCAATGATGTCGATGTGGCTGCCGGCCTGCAGGATGCGCTCGTAGACCGAGTCGATACCGTCCGGCGGTCCCTCGATGTACTGCAGGAAACGATCGCCATCATGCAGCAGTACACCGGTCACACCGGCCAGCTTGTTGAAGCGTGCCGCGTCTTCGACCAGCGCCTGCAGCCGTTCGACGGAGAGCTCCGGCAGCGCCCGGCTGACGTAGGCGATGGCACGCAATGGCATGGTGCTTCCTTGGATGGGTGTGAACGCACGGTAGCAGTTGCGGACGAGCCCGTCTCAATACACCCGCGCACTTCCTGAAGAATTCAGGTTGCGACCGCGCCGGCTCCATCCCATCGACGCGGCAGGACCGCCTCGAACACCACCTGCCCGGCCTCGTTGCGTGCGCCGATACAACCGCCATGGGCGCGGACGAACTGATCCACGATGTACAGGCCCAGACCCAGGCCTTTGCTCTGGTGGAAGCTGGCCTTGAACGGCTCGAACAGCCGCGGCAGCAGCGCGTCATCGATGTGGCCGGCATTGCTTACCCGCAGCACGACGGTGCGGGCGTCATTTCCATCCAGCTGCACCAGCGCTTCGCTGCCATGGGTCAACGCGTTGCCCACCAGGTTGGCCACGATCTGGCCCAGGCGATCCATATCGCCCTGCAGCCGGGTATCGCCGACGACGTCCAGGCGGATGCGTTCATGGCCATGGGCACTGCCCGCTTCGGCGATCACCGCGTGAGTGACCTCGCGCAGGTCACAGGCGGTCGCCTGCAGTCGCAGGCCGCCGCTGCGGATACGCGAGAAGTCCAGCAACTGCTCCACCATCCGCGCCATGCGCAGGGTGCTGGCCTCCAGGAACTGCAGCGTCTGCTGTGCCCCCGTATTGTCCTCCGGCAGCTCCAGCGCCAGCTTGTCCGCACACAGCAGGATGGCCGACAGCGGCGTACGCAGGTCGTGGGTCAGCACGGCGGCCATCGTCTCGTTGAGCTTGAGCGCGCGTTCCAGCGCCTCGTTGCGCGCCTTCAGCAGCTGCCGCTGCTGGTACAGCTCGATGAAGACATTGACCTTGCTCAGGATCACCTGCGGCGCCACCGGCTTGTGCAGGAAGTCGACCGCGCCGGTTTCGTAACCCTTGAACGCACGCAGCGGATCGTCCGGCGAGGCGGTCAGGAAGATGATCGGCACCGTGCGGCTGCGATGCGAACCGCGCATCAGCTCGGCCAGGGTGAAGCCATCGATCTCCGGCATGTGCACGTCCAGCAGGGCCAGTGCAACCTCGTGCTCGAGCAGCAGCTCAAGCGCCTGCGCGCCGGAACCGGCCAGCAGCAGATTCACGCCCTCGCGCTGCAGCAGCGCCTGCATGGCCACCAGGTTCTGCGGCACGTCATCGACGATCAGCAGGTTGACCGGGGACTGCGACTGCGCAGGGTCCGGTGGCAACAGGTTCATGCAAACAACTCCTTCAGGCGACGACACATCAGTTCAAGGGGCAGCACGGCATCGGCACCGGCGCGCTGCAGGGCGGAGGCCGGCATCATCGATGCCTCGGCCTCCTCGGGACATTGCAGCCAGGCACGGCCACCGGCGGCGCGTACTGCGGCCACGCCTTCACTGCCATCGCTGCTGGCACCGGTCAGCAGCAGCGCCAGTACCTGCGCACCGAACACCGCGGCGGCCGATTCGAACAGCGGGTCGATGGCCGGGCGCGAGAACAGCACCGGCGCATCCACCGAGAGCGCCACCGAGCCGGCATCCTCCACCAGCAGGTGGTAATCCGGAGGCGCGAACGTCACCGTGCCCGGCTGCAGCGGTTGCTTGTCCTCCGCCTCGCGCACCGGCAGCGCGCAGTACGGCGCCAGCACCTCGGCAATGCGGCTGGTGCGATCACGCGGCAGGTGCAGCACGGCCAGCACCGGCGCCGGCAGCCGGGCCGGAAGTGCACCCAGCACCGCCTGCAGCGCGGCAACACCTCCTGCGGAGGCGCCGACCACCACCACCGCAGGGCGAGACTGCACCGCCATCAGGAAATCTTCCGGTACACGCGGTGCTCGCGCGAGCAGACCTCGAAGGCATCGTGGTGGCGCCCGAACTGCAGCGACTCCTTGCTGCCGAGGCCCAGGAATCCGCGATGTACCAGCGCTTCACGGAACAGGCCCACCGCGCGGTCCTGCAGGTCGCGGTTGAAATAGATCAGCACGTTGCGGCACGACACCAGGTGCACTTCGGAGAACACGGTATCGGTGGCGAGGCTGTGGTCGGCGAACACCACGTTGCGACGCAGCTGACGGTCGAACACCGCGCCGTCGTAGGCCGTGGCGTAATAGTCGGACAGTGACGCCGTGCCACCGGCCGCCAGATAGTTGCGGCTGAACTGCGCCATCCGATCGATGCCGTAGGCCCCTGCTTCGGCAGTGGCCAGCGCCGCCGGGTTGATGTCGGTGGCATAGAGGATGCTGCGTTCAAGCAAGCCCTCCTCGTGCAGCAGGATCGCCAGCGACCACACTTCTTCGCCGGTGCTGCAGCCAGCCACCCACAGTTTCACCGATGGATAGGTGCGCAGCACCGGTACCACCTGCTCGCGCAGCTCACGGAAGTACGCGGGGTCACGGAACATCTCCGAGACCTGCACGGTGAAGAACTGCATCGCCTGCGCGAACAGCTCCGGCTCGTGCAGCAGGCGATGCTGCAGGTCGACCAGGCGCTCGCACTCGTAGCGCTGCATGGCCTGGCGGATGCGTCGCCGCAGCGACGACACCGCATAGCTGCGGAAGTCGTAGTGGTAGCGCTGGTACAGCGCCTCCAGCAGGACCTTCAGTTCCAGGTCGAACAGCGCCTGTTCATTCATTGCCGCGAGCACCAGACCCGGCACAGCGAAACCAGTTTGTCGACGTCGATGGGCTTGGCGATGTAGTCGTTGGCGCCGGCCTGCAGGCAACGCTCACGGTCGTCCGGCATCGCCTTGGCGGTCAACGCGATGATCGGCAGGTCCTGCAGATGCCGCTGCGCACGGATCTCACGCATCGCTGCCAGGCCATCCTTCTCCGGCATCATGATGTCCATCAGCACCAGGTCGACCTCGCGTTCGGTCAGGCGATCCACCGCTTCCTGGCCGTTGCGTGCGATCTCCAGGGTCACGCCCAGCGGCTCAAGCACGCTGGACAACGCGAAGATGTTGCGCACATCGTCCTCGGCCAGCAGCACGGTCCGGCCGTCGAGCACGGTGTCGCGACGGCGGGCCTCGCGCAGCAGGCGCTGCTGGTCGCTCGGCAGGCTGGCCTCGACGCTGTGCAGGAACAGGGTCACTTCGTCCAGCAGGCGCTCGGGCGAGCGCGCGCCCTTGATGATGATGCTCTTGGAGTAGCGGCGCAGGCGCTGCTCTTCCTCGCGGCTGAGCGCGCGGCCGGTGTAGACGATCACCGGCGGGAAGCCGACGTCATCGTTGCCGGCCATGTGCTCGAGCAGGTCGTAGCCACTGCCATCCGGCAGCGACAGGTCCATCACCATGCAGTCGAAGGTGACCGTACTGAGCTGTTCCAGCGCACCGGCCAGGGTGCCCACTGCGACGATCTGCAGCTGCTCGCGGCCCAGCAGCAGTTCCAGGTTGTGGCGCAGCTCGCTGTCGTCCTCGACGATCAGCAGGCGCCGCACGTCGCGCTGGCTGGTCTGTTCCAGCTGCTCGATGGCCGTCACCAGCCGCTCGCGCGTGGTCGGCTTGATCGCAAAACCAATCGCGCCCAGCTCGCGCGCCACCTGGCTGCGATCCATCGCCGAAACCACGTGCACCGGGATATGCCGGGTATCGGGGTTGCGCTTCAGGCGCTCCAGCACGCTCAGGCCGGACACGTCGGGCAGGCCGATATCCAACAGGATGCCGTTCGGGCGCAGCTCGCTGGCCAGGGTCAGTGCCTCTTCGGCGGTCCCGGCCACCACGCAGTCGAAATCCAGTTCATGCGCCAGGGCCACCAGCGCTTCGGCGAACGTGGCGTCGTCTTCCACTGCCAGGATCAGGCGCCCGGCACGCTGGCGGCGGCCACGGTCATCGGCCACGTTGGCGGTGACCGGCGCCACGGATGCAACGGTCGGTGCGACAGCGGCGCGCGCAGCGATCGGCGGCGCAGGCTGCGGCGCAGGCGCTATTGAGGCGGCGGCAGGCACTTCGCCCGGTTCCGAAACCGGCGCGCCCTGCAACGGCAGTTCCAGCATGAAGCAGCTGCCACGACCCGGTTCACTGTCGACCTGGATGCTGCCACCCATGCGCTCGGCGAGGTCGCGCGAGATCGACAGGCCCAGGCCGGTGCCACCGTAGCGGCGGCGGGTGCTGCCATCGGCCTGGCGGAAGGCTTCGAAGATGACCTGCAGCTGCTCGCGGGCAATGCCGATACCGCTGTCGCAGACCTCGAAACGGATGCGTCCTTGACCGCCCGCACGCACGTGCAGGCTGACCTTGCCATGCTCGGTGAACTTCACCGCATTGGCCAGCAGGTTCTTCAGGATCTGCTGCAGGCGCTGGCTGTCGACCACCAGCTGGCTCGGCGCCAGCGCATCGGCCTCGATCTGCAGGGCCAGGCCCTTCTGGCGCGCCATCGGTTCGAACGTCTCACGCAGGCGTTGCAGCACGCTGTCCACCACCACCACTTCGTCCGCCAGCTCGACGTGGCCGGCCTCGATGCGCGAAAGGTCCAGGATGTCGTTGATCAGCGCCAGCAGATCGTTGTTGGACGACAGGATCGCGCGCGCATACTTCACCTGTTCTTCGGTGAGCGTGCCGTCCTTGTTGTCGGCCAGCAGCTTGGCCAGGATCAGCGAGCTGTTCAGCGGCGTGCGCAGTTCATGCGACATGTTGGCCAGGAACTCGGACTTGTAGCGCGAGGTGGCGGCCAGTTCGTTGCTGTTGCGCACCAGCTGGCTCTGCGCGACCAGCAGCGCCTGCTTCTGCGCCTCCAGCTCGTGGGTACGCTCCTCCAGCTGGACGTTGCTCTGTTCCAGCTCGGCCTGCTGTTCTTCCAGATGGGCCTGCGAGTGCTGCAGGCTGCGGCTCTGCTCCTCCAGCTCCTCGTTGGCAACGCGCAACTCTTCCTGCTGGGCCTGCAGCTCCTCACCCTGGCGCTGCGATTCCTCCAGCAGCACCACCAGCTGTGCACGCAGCAACGAGGCCCTCAGGGCCATGCCGATGGTCTCGGCGCAACGCTCCAGCAACTCACGATCCAGCTCGCGCTGCTCGCCCACCCGCGCACGGCCCAGTTCAATCACACCAACCACCGCGCCGTCACTGCTGATCGGCGCCAGGATACGTTCGCGCACCGGCAGCCGGCCCAGGCTGGTCTGCAGTTCAAGCATCACTGCGTCATCGCCATGCAGGTGACGCACGCGTTCATCACGGGCCACCTGCCCGGCCAACCCCTCCTGCAACGCCAGCGACGCCGGCATGCCGGCCGGCAACGCCAGGCCACCGGTCAGCTGCAGTCGCCCGCCTTCCAGGCGGTAGACGGCGGCGACGTCGGCCTGCAGCTGGGCCCCCAGGCTGGTCGCGGCCGCCTCGGCGATCTGCTCCGGGCCCAGGTCGCCCCGCAGGCTCATCGCCACCGCGTTCTCGGCCTCCTGCAGCCACAGTGCACGCATCGCCTCACGCCGTGCCTGGATGGCACGGGAAACGATCAGCGCGATCATCAGGAAGGCGCAGCCACCGATGCTGCGATTGACGAACGAGAACGACGAGTTGTTGCTGGCTGGCGCCACGTTGAAGCCAATCGCCAGCAGAACACAGGCGATCACCGCGACCACGAACGGCGCCCGCGCACTGCGCTGGAACACCGTCACGCCCACGGCCAGGAAATAGGCCAGCCACACTGCGTAGCCCAACGGCACCACCAGCTCCAGCGCGATGGTCGCCGCCAGCAGTACGGCGGAGGTCATCCAGATCCAGCGGTCACGCGTGGTCGCACCAGGACGCATGCAGGTCGGTTCCAGAGGCAAAGGGTGGGTGATGGTACTCCGTGTCGCATTCAGCCGCACAGGACCTATGGCACGTGCTCGTCGTGCACGCATCCTTCACGCTGCACTGCCTAGCTTCACGTCCCTCTCAGGGGTAACACTTATTTCCACGTGGACGCTGCCGCTTCTACGACGTCCGTGCTGACGGACCCTTCCCGACAACTGCGACTGCTGATCGACAGCGTGCGCGACCATGCGCTGTACCTGCTTGATCCCGAAGGCATCGTCTGCAGCTGGAACCCGGGCGCCGAGCGCATCAAGGGCTATTCAGCCGATGAAGTGGTCGGCACGCACTTTGGCCGTTTCTATCTGGCTGCCGATCGCGAAGCCGGGGAACCGCAGCGCCTGCTCCGCCTCGCAGCGCAGCACGGTCACGTCGCCAGTGAAGGCTGGCGGGTGCGCCGCGATGGCTCGTCTTTCCGTGCCAGCGTGGTCATCGAGCCGGTCGTCGAAGCAGGCGAGCTGCTCGGCTTCGTCAAGATCACCCGCGACATCACCGAGCAGTGGCAGGCACAGCGGCTGCTGCGTGATGCCCAGCGTGCGCTGCGCAATACCCAACAGTTCGAGACCGTCGGCCGCCTCAGCCGCGGGCTGTCGCACGAGTTCAACAATCTGTTGACCACCATCGGCAACGCCCTGGACCTGCTGTCCCTGCGCGTGAACGGTGACGATGCACGCGCCGCCGAGCTGCTTGATGCGGCGCAGACCGCGACCGATCGTGGTGCGCTGCTGACCCGCCAGCTGCTGGCCTTCAGCACCGGCCAGACCCTGATCCGCGAACCTGTGGACATCAATACGCTGGTACGGCAATGGCTGCCGGACCTGCAGCGCGCCTGCCCGCCCACGGTAACGCTGGACGCCCACCTCACGCCGGGCCTGCCGCAGGTGAGCACCGATGCGATGCAGCTGCAGGCCGCCCTGACCAACCTAGTGGCCAATGCCGTGGAAGCCACCGTCGACGGCGGCCGCATCCTGATCGGCACCGCACTGGAACATCGGCTCGACCCGGATGCGGACACCACGCTGCAACGCGGCTATGTCACCCTCAGCGTCTGCGACGAAGGCCATGGCATGGCCGCCGACATCGCCGAGCGCGCCAGCGAACCGTTCTTCACCACCAAGGACATCGGCAAGGGCAGCGGCCTGGGCCTGAGCCAGGTGTTCGGATTCACCACCCAAAGCGGCGGCTTCGTCGACGTGTCCACCACGCCCGGTGTCGGCACCACGGTCAGCCTGCTGCTACCCGCAACAGAGGAATCACTCCATGACCGATGACCCGATCCGCGTTCTGATGGTCGAAGACCAGACCGATCTTCGCGAGATGATCGGCCTGGCCCTGCGCGATCTCGGCATCGAGGTGGCCACCACTGCCGATGGTCACGAGGCGGCGGAACTGCTCAAGGGCGAAGCGCGCTTCGACGTGGTGTTCAGCGACGTCAGCATGCCCAACGGCATGTCCGGCATCGAGCTGAGCGAGCACGTGGCACGCGAGCAGCCGCAGGCACGGATGATCCTGTCGTCCGGCTACGCCCGCTCGCAGCTGCCTCCGCTGCCCGAGCAGGTCGAGTTCCTGCCCAAGCCCTATCGCCTGCGCCAGCTGGTGCAGTTGCTGAAGCAGGCGTAAGCCACTGCACCCCGGCAGCAAGCCCCTGCGGTCATCCCTTCATCGCCCCCTGCTGGAACGACGCCAGCAGCGTGGAGGCGGCCATGGCCGGGGCCAGCCGGCCGCGTGCGAGTGACCAGGTAATGCCGTAGAAGCAGGTCCAGTAGAAATCGGCCAACCACACCGCACTGAACTCGACGTTGAACACGCCGGCCTTCTGGCCACGCAGGAAAAACGCCTCGAAACGCTCACCGATCGGCGCCCAGCGCTCCGGCAGCAGATGCAGGTCACCCTGGCGCTGCTGCTCTTCCATCATCCGCGCGAACAGCAGCGTCACCAGCTCCCAGTCCGCCAGCAGCGTGGCGGTGACCTGCTGCAGTACCTGCCGTGCATCCGCGCCATCGTCGAACCAGACCGCCGCCGCTTCCACGCGCTCGAAGCCGGCCGCGAACAATGCCTCGTCGATCGCCTCCCGGGTGGGCGCAAACCGGTACAGGGTCGCACGGCTGATACCCGCCCCCCGTGCCAGTTCGTTGAGCGTGCAGCGTGGATGGCTGACCAGGGTGGCCGCCAGCGCGTGGGGCAGGTCGCGGCGGGTACGTGCTGCGGCAGGTCGCATGAAAGCACTGAGAAGTGGGTTCGCCTTCACGCTAGCATGAATCACCAATTAATAGACTGAATCAAAGATGATTCATTCGGATCACCGATGCGCTAAAACAGGGGTGCGTCCGGTGCACCCGGGTCGGTGCACGGCAGGGAACGCGTCACAGGCATCGAAGGAGACAACGCCATGCTGCATCCACTACGCGACATCGCTGTGCTGTTCGATGCCAGCGACACCGGGCACCGCGTTCTGAACATCGCCGCGCACCTTGCGCAGGTGCAGCAGGCTCATCTGGTTGCGGTCTCCACCGCACAGCATCCCACCGACATTGCCAACGGCTTCGCGCGCGGTGCCGGCATCGCCGCCGCGCTCGACCACGAGGCGCGCGCGGATGCCGCCTGCACCGCACAACTGATGCAGAACCTGCGTGCCGTGTCCGAGCCGCTGCAGATCAGCACCGAACTGCGCATCGTCTCGGACTATCTGGGCGGCGCCGACCTGGCCCTGCAGTCGCTGTACTGCGACCTGATCATCGCCGGCTATCCGCGCACGCCCGGCGCCCCTTCTGGCTGGCACCCGCTGGGAACGCTGCGCCAGACCGGCGTGCCGATGCTGCTGGTGCCACCGCATTGGCATGGCGACCAGGTCGGCCGTCGCATCGTGGTGGCCTGGAACGCCAGCAAGCAGGCACGTCGTGCGGTGGCCGACGCACTACCGTTGCTGGCGCGCGCACAGGCGGTGCACCTGCTGATGGTCGACACGCCCAAGGCCGAGGCCGCACCCGGCGCCGAGATGGCCCAGCATCTGTCGCGGCATGGCGTTGAAGTGGAGATCCAGGCGATCAGTTCAAGCCAGGGCGGCGTTGCCGCGACCATCCGCCAGCACGTGCTCGATGCCGACGCCGACCTGCTGGTGCTGGGCCCCTACAGCCGCAGCCGGGTGGTCGAGCGTGTGCTCGGCGGGGTCACCGAGGATCTGCTGGCCGAAGTACCGGCGCCCTTGTTCGTGTCGCACTAGTACCGCCCTGCCCTGCCCGGCGATAGCCGGTCAGCGACTGCCCGGTGTGCCGCCGGAAGTAGCGGCACAGGTAGGATGCATCCTCGAAGCACAGGCGCTCGGCGATGCGACCGATCGGCAATTCGCTGTAGGTCAGCAGCGCCTTGATTTCCAGCACCACCTGGCGATCAATCAACGCCTTAGGCGTTTCGTCGAAGCACTCGCGGGTCAGCTGCGAAAGATAGAACGGGGTGATGCACAGCGCGTCGGCATAGGACTGCACGTCGCGCTGGCGCGTGCTGCGCTCACCGACCAGTTCCCAGAAATTCCAGGCCAAGCGCTCGCGTCGGCTGACCTGCGCCACGGCCACACTGCGCGCCGGCAACAGCGTTGCGAATTTGAGGAAGAACGTCTGCAGCAGGTTGCGCAGCATCACGTGACGATAGCGGCCGCCATTGTGCTGTGCATCCATCAACTGCTGCAGCCAGCCCTGCAGCAGCGGCACGTCCAGCGGCGACGGCACGCAGTGGGGCTGATCGTGCAGGAACTTGAACAGTGCATTGGGAAGCACATAGGCCACCTCCGATGCCAGCGCCTTGGGCATCAGGCAGACTACCGCCAGAAAGCCGCGTGAGCGCTGCCGCAGCAGCGCCAGCGTGTCCTCTGCCAGCACCAGCACATCGTGCCGCTGCACCGCTACCTCGCGGAAGTTCAGTGCAAAGCGCGCGCGCCCCGATACGCATACCAGCACCGCCAGATAAGCGTGGCCGAACGACAGCGGGACGCCCTGCCCTTCGGCCAGCGTACTGACCTCCAGGCGCATGGATTCGTCCTGGTCCAGGAGCTGGGGTACGCGATCCATGGGCCGATCCGGCTGTATTCCGGGCCCCAGCATACCCGGGCTCGACCACCCGTTGTGAAAAGTACCGAAACCATCAAGGTCCCGCTCTGGGCCGATCGCGCCTGGCGACCTAGCCTGTGCACTCTCTTTGTTCCCGTGGAATTGACATGCAGCTGCACACCGAACGCTTGATCCTTCGCCCCTGGCGCGACACCGACGCTGCCGATCTGTACGAGTACGCCCGCGACCCGCGCGTGGGCCCCATCGCCGGCTGGCCGGTGCACACCAGCGTCGAGGAAAGTACCGAAATCATCCGCACCGTCTTCAACCGGCCAGAGGTCTACGCGCTGCAGAGCCGCGAGGACGGCCACGCGATCGGCTGTGTCGGCATCCTGATCGGCACCGACAGCAACTTCGAGATCAGCAATCGAGAGGGTGAAATCGCCTACTGGATCGGCGTTCCGTACTGGGGCCGCGGACTGGTGCCTGAAGCGGTGCGCGAAGTGATGCGGCACGCCTTCATGGACCTGGAGCTGGACGCACTGTGGTGCGGCTACTTCGCTGACAACCTGCAATCGCTCAGCGCGCAGAGCAAATGCGGTTTCCAGCATCACCACACCGAAATCAACAAATTCAACAGCTTCCTCGGCGACTACCGGACCGAGCACATCAGCCGCATCACCCGAGAACAATGGTGTGCCCTGCAGGCCGCCTCGCCGGCCTGAGCAGAGTTCAGGCCGACGTGCGCTGCATGAACAGGAGTTCTTGCGTCGAAGACGCCTCCACCTGCTGGAAACCAAGGTCACGGCACAGGGCCGCGGCGGCTGTGTTGTCACGATAGACGCGCAGGGTGAGCCGCTGGATACCGTCTTCGCGCAGCGCCTGTGCACTCAAGGCCTGCATGAGCAGCCGGCCAAGGCCGCGCCCGCGTGCCAGCGGGGAAACAATGATGCGGCCCAGGTGCGCGGTGCCGGCGTCGGTCATCCAGTACTGGCCAAAGCCCAGGCACTGGTCCTGCTCGTCCAGCAGCGCCCAGCCCGGCCGCGCCTCGAGCTCGAGCACCTGCGCGAACCGTTCCGGCAGCAAGGGAAACGGCACGCCGGGGCCCGCCCAGCGCTGGGTGGCCGCGGCGGAATCAAGCCAGCCGGCGATGCTGGCGTAGTGCGAAGGCTGGACAGCGTAAAGGTTCGGTTCCATGACGCTCATGGTGCGCCATTTGCACTGGGCAGACACGCTGCAGGACGGCACTTGAGTTTTGTCATAGGACAATAAACAATGCCAGGCGTCCAGCCCATTCCCCTCTCGGGAGATTCCATGTTCAAAGGCCTCAGCGCGTTTCCACTGACCCCACTCTCTGAAGCAGGTATCGACTTTCGCGCGTTTACCGGCCTGGTCGAGCGCCTGGTCGATTCCGGTGTTGATTCGATGGGCGTCCTTGGTTCCACCGGCAGCTATGCCTATCTGCAGACGCATGAACGCAAGCGCGTGTTGCGCGAAGCCCTGGCACACGCCGGAGGCGTACCGGTCATCGCCGGCATCGGCGCGTTACGCACCCGGGATGTGCTGGAGCTGGCCCTGGATGCCGAGGATGCCGGTGCAGCGGGCCTGCTACTCGCGCCCGTGTCCTACCAGCCCCTGAAGGACCATGAGGTGCAGGCGCTGTTTGAGACGGTTTGTGCGGCGGTGCGCACGCCGATCTGCGTCTACGACAACCCGGGCACCACGCACTTCCGCTTCACCGATGCACTGCATGGCCGGATTGCCGCGCTGCCCAACATCGCTTCGATCAAGATTCCGCGCCTTGCTGATGATCCGGTTGAGGCTGCCACACGTGTCGCGGCATTGCGCGCCAGCGTCCCTTCGCATGTGACGCTGGGCGTCAGTGGCGACGCCTCGGCGGTGCGTGGTCTGCTGGCGGGATGTGATGGCTGGTACTCGGTGACAGCAGGGCTGTTCCCAGAGGTTGCGCTGCAGATCGTGCGGGCCGTGGGAAACGGCGATGAGAAGGGTGCGATTGCCCAGTCCGTACGACTGGCGCCGCTGTGGTCGCTGTATGACCGCTTTGGCGGGATTCGCGTCATGGCCTGCGCAACGGCCCTGCTGGGGTTGTGCGGCGAGGACTGCCTGCCACTGCCTCTGCAGGGGCTGCGGGATGGCGAGCGGGAGGACGTGGCGGCGGTGCTGGGTGGGCTGGGGTTGTTGTAGAAGCCCGAGCGGTTGCCGTGCGGTGTGGCGGATGGTGACCCCGGCCCGATTCGAACGGGCGACCTTCCCCTTAGGAGGGGGACGCTCTATCCAGCTGAGCTACGGGGCCATTGGCAGCGGCACAGGATACCGCGTTCAGCTGAATGGACCAAGCGCGCGTCGTTCTGCGAAGCGCCCGGACTCGATATGCTGACCCGCCGCGACCCGTTGTGAACTGGATGTCCGACGTCTGGCGAACCCTCTCCGCCCTCGGCGACAGCCGATGGCTGCTGCCCATGGCCCTGGTACTGCTGATCACCCTGCCCCGCGCAGACGCACGCCTGAAATGGCGATGGCTGCTGGCCATCGCCGTCACCGCCGGCGTCACGCTTGCCTCAAAGCTGGCCTTCATGGGCTGGGGGATTGGCATCAAGAGCGTGCACTTCACCGGCTTCTCCGGGCATGCGGCAATGTCCAGCGTCATCTACCCAGTTGTTGGTGTGCTGCTTGCTGGCCCCGGCAGGCGCGCTCGGACGTTCGGCCGGGCCATCGGCGTGCTGCTGGCCACCGCCATTGCCTGGTCACGAATCCCGCTGCATGCACATAGCCTGTCGGAAGTCGTTGCCGGGCTGGCACTTGGGCTGAGCTGCAGCACATTGGCACTGCGCACCGCATCACCCATCGGTCGCCCGCCTGCGAAGGCTGTTGTCGCTGCCGTAGTTGCGGGGACGGTCCTACCCTTCACCCTGCCCGACCTTCATACCCATCAGCTCGTGATCGCACTGGCGAAGTTCATCTCCGGCAGGTCTGAGATCTTCCAGCACTTCTGAGAACCGCCAACATGACTCCACATTTCCTTCACGTTCCTTGACAGGGCAAATGAATAGCAGCCAACATAGCGGTGGAAAAATTTCCCTCACGGAGTAGGAGACCCCGTAGATGAAGAAGATGATTGCCGCCCTGGCCCTGCTGGGCCTGTCCTCGCCGGTGTTCGCTCAGGAAGCTCCTGTCGCCGCCGAAACCAGCGCTGAAGTTGCTGGCGCTGAAGCTGCTGGCGCTGCCGCCACCGGCACCCTGACCACCGTCGCTACCGTGGGCCTGGGCGTTGCCGCTGCTGGCGTGCTGTACAGCGTTGCTGCTGACAGCAGCAAGGATGATGCGGGCAACAACAATGGTGGAGGTACCACGCCTCCGACTGGCACCACTGGCACCACTGGCACGACCGGCACCACCCGCTGATCGACACGCCGACGTAGCACCCCGCCCTCGCCGGGCGTCAGTTCGGCGAGGGTTTTTTCATGCCCGATCGGGCCAGGAACAGATTTCGATGGACTGTAAGCGTTTCGTAGCCACAATGACGGTGGCACTCACCCTGACCGGCTGCATGTGGGCGCCAGGCCAGCATCTTCGCTCAAGCGCCTTCGCTCGCGATGATCAGCCCATCGGCAACGACCAGATCGAACTGATTCCGATCACGCCCAAGCTGATCGCCATGGAGCGCGCCACCCGAGATGTCGCGGCGCTGCCCGCTGCACTGACCCAGTATCAGCCGGGCCCCTATCGCATCGGTGCCGGCGACATCCTCTACATCACCGTATGGGATCATCCCGAATTGACGGTACCCGCCGGCCCCCAGCAGCAATTGAATGCAGCCGGCCGCCCCGTCCAATCGGATGGAACGCTGTTCTATCCCTACATCGGCAAGATCACCGCCTCGGGCAAGACACCTGCAGAGCTGCGTGAAGAGCTGACATCCAAGCTCGCTCGCTACATCGAGGCGCCGCAGGTGGATGTGTCACTGCTGACGTACGCAAGCCAACGCGTGTGGGTTACTGGCGCTTCGCGCCAGCCCGCCACCGTTGCGCTCACAGTCGTGCCCTTGACGTTGGGCGATGCCATCAGCCAGGCGGGCCTGGACCCGACGCAAGCGGACCTCTCCGGCGTACGCCTCACCCGCAATGGCAGCACCTATACCATCGACCTGGATCGACTGGGCCGCAACGGCGGCGGCGACACCAATGTGTTCCTGGCTGCTGGCGATCATATTTACGTGCCTTACCTGGACCACAAGGAAGTGTTCGTGGTAGGTGAAGTCAATCAACCCGGCGCACTGAACTTCAAGACCGGCGAGATTTCCCTGAGCCAGGCCCTTGGCCGAGCGCGCGGCCTGTTGCAGACCACCTCCAACGGCAACGCTGTCTACGTGATCCGCGGTTCGAATGACCTGCAGAGCACGCCGTCCCAGGTGTTCCATCTGGAAGCACGCTCGCCCGCCACTTTCGCCGTCGCCAGCCAGTTCAACCTGCAGCCCGGTGACGTGGTCTTCGTCGGCGCCGCGGGCGTTACGCGCTGGAGTCGCTTCGTGAACCAGCTGCTGCCGTTCACCGCAATCATCACCAACGCTGCCAGCGCCAAGAACGATCTGGACAATTGACGAGGTTCACCATGCGCAGGAGCGCTTTGGCCAGTCTCACGCGCCTCGCTGCAAGCCGGCTGCCTCTGGCGCTGGCTGCGCTGAGTACGCTGACGATGGCAGGCTGCGGGGTGGTCGGTCGCACCAGTGTCAAGACGGTGCAATTGGCCATCCAGGGCAAGCCCGATGTGCAGCCGACTGCAGCCCAGGTTGCGGCCAAGCCCTATCCGCAGATCAAGGTCACCGGTCCCTCCGGCGGCGCCGTGCTCGTACTGGGTAACGTCGACGGTGAACGACGCGCGTGGTACAGCGCAGATCGAAGCATTGTCTACCTGACCGATGGCCTGGTTGTTGGCACCTATCGCGGCCAGCCAGAGCTACAGGGAATGCATATCGAGGGAGAGTCACCCTTCCGTGCCCTCCACCAGATTGCAGATGGCACAACGGTTCATCGGCGCTACGACGTGATGCCCAGCTACCGCTTCGGCATGGAAGTCACAGGCACGCTGAGCACCCTCGGCCGTGAGAGCGTAGTAATTCTTGGCCAGTCACGCGAGTTGGTGCACGTCCGTGAGCGACTGCGTGGCAGCGGCTGGAGCAGCAACAACGACTACTGGGTCGACCCTAGTAATGGCTTCATCTGGAAGAGCGTGCAGGCTATTGCACCCGACACCCGCCTGGAAATCATCCAGATCAAGCCCTATTCGCAGGACCTGAAAGCCCAATGATGCTGCGAATGACAACACTCATGCTTGGCATGGGCATGGGTTGCTGCGCCAGTGCCGCCGCTCCCATCCACGTTGAGGTCACCGGTCATGTCCACACCAGTGGCAGCCAATCGATCCCGGCCGGAAGTCGCCTGAGCGTCGCCGCACTGGCAGCCTTCCCTACTGAAGATGCGTACCTTTTGGGCGCAGCTTTGCTGCGTCATAGTGCCGTGGAATCACAGACGCGCCTGAAGGCAGGACTGTTGTTCGACCTCGAGACATTGGCCTCGCAGCCTGGATCACCGGATCTTGCCGAGGCCGCGCGCGCAATGTCCGACAGGTTGGCCAACCTGCCAGTAACCGGTCGCGAGCCGCAACTGCTTGACCCGCGCGGACTGGAAGCAAGCAGGGAGCAGGATCGCCCTGCCGAAGCTGGAGACCGGCTGATCTACCCTGCCCGCCCCTCTACGGTACGGGTGACCGGCGCAGTGACTCGGCCTTGCACGCTTCCTCACAGCTTCAGCCAAGACGCGCGCGCCTACCGCGAGGCCTGTGGCATGCTGCGCGTCGCCAGTCCAGACCATCTGTACGTCATTCAACCGGATGGCCACATCCAGAAGGCAGGCATCGCCCTCTGGAATCGCGGAGAACCGACACATCTTGCACCGGGCGCCGTCGTGTTCGTTCCGCTGAACGACAACAAGATCAAGTCCATCGCCCCCGATATCAATGAGGAGGTTGCACGCTTCCTCGCCACCCAGGTGCTGGATGCGCCGGGAGCCTCTCACTAATGCACCACCGTTCGCTGCCACTGGCGCCAATCCGCGCCGGTATCGCATTGCTCAGCCTCAGCATCAGTGCCGCACTTCAGGCACAGACCCCGCCTGCGCCGACCGCCAGTGACTGGGGCGGAATCGGCCTCCTGCAGACGCCGACTGCCCGCATGGCGGACGAAGGTGAGATCGCATTCACCGCCAGCCATACGTCGCCCTACAGCCGCTACAACGTCGTGATGCAGCCGCTGCCCTGGTTCGAAGGTGCGTTCCGGTATGTCTCCGTGGCGAATCGCCGCTATGGTCCTGAGTGGCTCAGCGGCAATCAGAACTACAAAGACAAGTCGATCGACGTCAAGCTTCGTCTGTGGCGCGAGAGCCGGTGGGTTCCCGAGGTGTCGGCAGGATTCAGGGACCTCGGCGGTACCGGCCTCTTTTCCAGCGAGTACCTGGTTGCCAGCAAGCGCTTCGGCGCGTTCGATGCGAGCCTCGGGCTGGCTACGGGTTACATCGGTAACCGCGGCGATTTCAGAAACCCTCTGGCATCCCTGGACGACAGGTTCGAAGTTCGACCGGGTGCTCAAGGCACCGGCAATCTGAACAGTGATGCCATGTTCCGTGGGCCGGTGGGCGTTTTCGGTGGCGTCAGTTACCAGACCCCGTGGGAGCCCTTGCAGCTGAAGCTCGAGTACGACGGCAATGACTACAAGCGCGAGCCCCAGAACAATAATCAGCGCCAGCGCACACCCTTCAACTTCGGCGCCAGCTTCGCCCTGAACCCGAACGTGCAGCTGCATGCTGCGTGGGAACGCGGGGACGCACTGATGCTGGCAATCACGCTGCGCGGCAATATCGCGAAGGCAAGCGCAACGCCAAAGCTGCTGGATCCGGCTCCGCCCCCCACACTCAGGGAATCACAAGGCGCTAGGCAGAACGCTTCGCTGGACGATGTTGATTGGCCGACGCTGGCCGCAGAACTGGAAGAGAACGCGGGGTTGCGCGTGTCCCGCATCAGCAGGCGCGGGCAGGAAGTCATCGTCACCGGCGAGCAGCGGCGCTTCTTCTACCCTGCACAAGGATTGGGACGCTCCGGCCGCCTGCTGGATGCAACCCTACCGAACGACATTACGTGGTTCACTGTGCAGAACACCCGTCTGGGTGCGCCGATCGTCGAGACCAGCCTTGAGCGTCAGGCATTTGCGGACTATGCCGACCACCGCATCGAGCTCAGCCATCTGGCCGGTCACATCGAAATGGCTACTCCGGCACAGCAACGGCGCACAACGCTTTACGATGCGCCCATGAAGCGGGTCGACGGCAGCTTCAATATCGGGTACCAACAGTCGGTTGGCGGCCCAGATGGCTTCATCCTGTTCCAGGTCGCAGGCACTTACTCCGGCAACCTGCACTTCACCCGCAATACGTGGCTTACTGGCACTCTCAGCTACAACGCCTACAACAATTACGACCGCTTCAGGTACGACGCCCCGAGCAGATTGCCTCGAGTGCGAACGAACATCCGCAGATATCTCACCACAGAAGACCTGACCCTCCCGAACCTGCAGTTCACCAGCGTGCACCAGCTGGGAGAGGACCTGTACGGTTCGGCCTACGCCGGCTTGTTCGAGTCGATGTATGGCGGCGTTGGTGGCGAGCTTTTGTATCGCCCGCTTGATGAGCGCTGGGCAATCGGCGCAGAACTCAACTGGGTAAAGCAGCGCGATTTCGACCAGCGTTTCAGCTTCCGCGACTACAGTGTAGCCACCGGGCACGCAAGCCTTTACTACCAGTGGGGAACCGAGCGGAAGATCGTCAGCGTTGTCAGTGCCGGACGCTATCTTGCCAAGGACTGGGGCGCGACCCTATCGGTTTCACGGGCCTTCAACAATGGGGCATCTATTGGTGCCTATGCAACGAAAACTAACGTCTCATCGGCAGAGTTCGGCGAGGGCAGCTTCGACAAGGGCATCTTCGTATCGATTCCATTTGATTTCATGCTTCCGCGATCAACGCGTGCACGTGCGAACTTCGCATGGACGCCACTCTATCGTGATGGCGGCGCGCGCCTGTCTCGCAGCTATGCCTTGTACCAAATGACTTCAGAGCGAGACCCAGATTTCTTCTTCAAGAACCTTGACGCCATCGAGAACTGAAGCGCCCAAAATGGAATTTGACTCACAGAATTCAACGCTGCAAGCCCAGGATGGGGCACCCATCTCATACCACGCAGTGATCGTGGACTACGGGAAAGCGGAAGCAGTACATCAACTCATCCGAGCCTTAGCGCAGCAGTCACTGCGCCCTGAATCCATTTCCGTTGTCGATAACAGCCCCGCGGCGGCGGCATGGAGCACGGCGCACCCTGCCAATTCTGTCGATGTGCCAGTGAGCTACGAGCACTTCCCAGAGAACATCGGGTACACCCGAGCCTGCAACATCGGGGCGACTGGCACCTCAACCCATCTACTTTTCCTCAATCCCGACATCGAGCTTCTATCGAAAGACACGATGCGCAGTTTGCTGGGTCACGTTCTTGAGCACAGAATCAATTCGCCAATCGGGGTGACGCAGAAGAATCCAGATGGATCATATGAGCCGGTAGCGCGACGGAGCCCGACGATCAGGGCAATCCTCGCCAGACGGGTGCCCATTGCCAACAGGCTATTCAGCGAATCCCGCGCCGAATACATGGATGCCTACGATTGCGCACATTCGCCAGAGGCGACGAAATCGCTTGAGGTAGACTGGCTGCAGTCATCCTTCCTATTGGTCCCGCGAGCTCTCTGGAACAAGATCGGCGGATTTGATGAGCGCTACTTCGTATTTATGGCGGATGTAGAGTACGGCAATCGCTGTCGCGAACACGGACACCCAATGCAATTGCTGAAAAAATACTGCGTCGCAGCCGACGGAGTTAGATCCAGCCGTGGAGGAATCTCAAGTATTTTCAGGAGCAAGAGTCTCCGAATCCATCTAAAGGATGCGGCGACCTATTTCATTGGAAGATTTGCAACCGGTCGCGGCTGAGCAAAGGATATCTGGCGCGCGCCATTGCGATGAAATTCGTGCAGGTGCGCCGCTTGGTCCCGACAGAATGTTCAATCAGGGCTATGGACGACCACCGCGCACGATCGCGCCAGCCGGAACGGAATCAAAAACAACTGCCCCGGCCCCAACCACCGCATCGTCTCCAATATGGATTGGGCCAATGATGATTGCGCCTGGAAACACTGTCACGCGATCGCCCAGAGTGGGGTAGCCCCCCTTCACGGGGGACCTAGCTCCAATTGTTACGTTCTGATAGATCACGCAGTCGTAACCCAGAAGCACGCCCTTGCCCATTACAACCCCCACTGGGTGCGGCAGGCGCACCCGTCTGCTGACAAGCTCAGCGATGTCGAAGGTTATGTCACAGCTCAGTAGTGGCCGTACTGACTGAAAATAGCTGCAAACCGTCAGGGTCTTGATCCAGCCTTGCGGATGAGCGATCAGAAGTTTGGCGATAAACCGAATGATCTTCACAGGATTCTATCTCATCGTTTTCGAGAGGATCGTAGCATGTCGTTGCATGCAGCAATCAAGCCAACAAGACCTAGGGTCAGAATCGACTTCGTCTGGATCACAAAGCACTCCCGAGTAGATTTTGTCAGTGCATTGCAGAGCCACCCAGCCGCGATCTGACTGACAAGTGCAGCGTAGGCTGCGCCGATTGCGCCGTATCTGGGAATCCAGATGAGGTTCAGTCCGACACCCAGCACTATACCAACGCAAGAACGGATCAGCCGAACGTAGGGCATCCCCTTTGCGACAAAATAATTGGTCGTCGCCCCCCCCGATACCGCAAAGAAGCTGGCCAGAAGAAGTACACATGAGAGACTGACCGAACCAGCGTACTGTTCTCCAAAAAGGAAGGGCACGGCCATCGGGAGAAGCAGACAGAGCACCCCCACCCCAACAGCAGAGAACCCCGACACAACGTCAAGGTATCTACGAACGTTATTCCTAGAGAGATCATTCGAAATCATTGGAAAGAATGACGTACTGACCAGGGTCGGCAAGAAAACAAACGCCTCTGACACCCTCACGCCCACACTGTAGAGTCCAAGCTCGTTGCCGTGCGTCATCTTCTCAAGAATGAACTGATCGACCCGCGTGTAAATGACGATCAATACTGCAGCAATCGCGAGAGGCGCTGACTGGCTCAATAGGCTTTTAGCCAATGCAGGATCAAAGAGGCTCAGCATGATCCTCGGGCGACCCGCAGCCCGAATAAACGCAAACGCAATACTGAGAAATATCACGTCTGAAACGACAGCAACTGACATCCAGACGAAGCCACCGTCATTCAGCAGTATTGCCAGCTTGATCAATGAAGAAAGAGCAAGCGCCCCAACAGAAAGAAGGGTAACAAACCGCGAACTGGAAGTGGCTTGATAGTAAGGAAAATATGTGTTTACGTTATAAAACGGAATGGACATTGCAACGACAATGAATCCAAATCTGAATTCGTCCGACTGCCCCTCTGGCCAGAAGAACGCAGCATAGATGATTAGCGCAATCGACATTATGATCAGAATCGACGCTCTTATCACATAAGCCGTTGACAGCAAAGTGGACTGATCCCCACTCCCTCTCGAAAAATCCCTGAGCAGGATCACGTCCATGCCCATGCCGGCAACGATCCAAGCCGACGCAGCAATCGTTATGTAGAGATTGAGTTTACCAAATGCTTCCGGGCCAAGAGTCCGCGCTATCCAAGCGGTGATTAAAAAGACTGCCCCGACCCTGAAGATCTTTTCAAGCAACATCCAGCCGGCATTGAGCGCAAACAATCGCATTCGATCACCTGGCAAGAGCCGACCGGAATGCGGACAAGAAGCGGAACGTTTTCGTATCCAGATGACGCGCCTTCCATGTCAACCACCGCCGCCGAAGAAATGGCAGATCAGCGCAGGAAGAATGCAGATGGTAGCGAAAGAGCTTTCCGCCAGTACGAGTCGATGCATCAGTCAGAGCGTGGACCCGCGTTCCTGACAGCCAAGCAAGATAAGGCAGACTCAGCTGATCGCGCCGAGGGCCTGCCTCGAACATTTCCCACCAGGCCTGCATCAAAGTAGCCACCGCCTCGGAACGGTGATTTCTTACAATTACATTGTTCTCGAACAATCCCTGATCAGCAGGAAATCCAGCAGCCTCAAGCTTACCGATCAGCAGATCAGCCTCATCACCACTGATCTTCCCGTCTTCGCGACATGCCCGGACTTCTTTATATGAACAGTTCCTCAGAGGATGCCTAGCACAGCACATATCCGCAGAGTTCAACGCAATGTGGATCAATCCGACGGGGGAATCCAGAAGTTCAATGTTCGTGTCAATGTACACACTGGCGGCGTACTCCCCCAGATAGACATGGGGAAAGAACTTGTAATGCCTATTGGTGAGTTGGGCGCCCGACTGACTGGATACATACCGAACATCCCACACATCCGATTTGAGAAGTGGGTCATCCGAGAAGCACACGTAGTCACACTCCGGATCCAGCAGGCGCGGCGACCGAAGAACATCGTAGCCCCCAAAGAGCGCCGTATAGACGACATATTTCTTCATATCAGTGTCACCCATGCTTTGCGAGCTCTGTGGTCAGAAGTACAACCGCACTCTTTACAGAGAAAGCCAAATACAAGAGCCAGAGCGAAAAAATCGCCCAGTTGGCCCTGACGACCCTTGAAATTACAATAATGAAAAAGATGCTGAGAAGCTCGTTGATCCTGACAGCAAAGACCGGAACTGCACTGAGAGCATAGAAGGAGATTGCGCCGAGAAGCGCCAGCTTGTACTCCACCGTAGCCAACTGCTTGGCCGCACCACGAGAAAACGCCATCGCAATCAGGGCGCATACTTGAATCGCCGGAAGCGCTGATAGGATATTGATCTTGGAATGAGCACCCTCGCTCAGCAGCTGATAGTAGACCGCAACTTTTTCGAAGGGGAGTACGGGCAGAACGAAGGAGGAAAAGATGAATATTGAAGTTGCAGCCGCGAAAGCCCAGACGAATACGACCCTGGGAGCAGGAGAGAACCTGCTGCTCAGCACGTGCAACACCACCACCACGAGCAGCGATATATGGGTGAGGCAGGCTGCCACTTGCAGCAGAACCCGAAGCGCCAGACTCCTGCCTACGAGGTAAAAGGATGCTAGGCAGAACGCAAACGCGAGCGACATCCGAATCTGCGTATATGCCTGAACCCAAAGTAGGAAGCTTGCATACGTCAGGACCGCAACCAGCGGCCTGGTCGTCGCACGAAAAAGAGCGAGGCAGGTGAGACAGACGGTTACAGCTCCGAGAAACATCCAGAGCCCGCCCTTTGCTCCGCCTGACTCACTCCAGGCCCTGATGATGAGATAGAAAAGTGAGTCTGTCTTGTTGGCGATCTCACCCAATGGCAGCTCAGCCCCCATTGCGTAGTACGCATCGTAGATCACAGCATCCTGCCAGACACCTAGGTTGCGTGTTCCGACCCAGCAGCCAGCCAGAGCAAAAATTGCAGCCAGGCCCAACCAGCGCAAACCCTTGTATGACACGTTCAACGCGCTTCTCGCAGTGCTGCCATCATTGATCGGCAGAACGCAGCCGCATATTCACCGCGATTTGGCAGAAGTGCGACGTTCCTGGCGAAATCAGCGCCGGTGACAGCTAGATCCAAAAGTACGAACAGCGGAAACCGCCGCCCCCACTTCTTCCAAACCCGCACCCTGTTACGAATTATCCCGGCGTGCCGGCCCAGCGAATAATTTGGCGGATCCATTCGACGCGAACCGGCGGCTTTATTACCAATCCCATGCTGCATCCTCACGGACGTATCTAGCAGAACAAGCCCGCCAGAATCCGCCAAGGAAAGGCAATAGTCGATATCGACCATGTCGAGCCCAAGCGTTTCATCGTGAGTGCATTCGCAAGGAACCCGCTCAAGATCAATAACAGTGCCACTCGTAATCACAAAATAAGCCGGCTTAACGCCCTCATCGCGTGATATCCATCGCGATAAGGGTACGCCACGCCAATTCAGCACAAACCGACCAGCCTTCTGAGTGGCCGAATTGTCGTAAACCGGGCCAATAACACTCCCGCCGCGAGAACACAACGAATCAATCAAACGCGAAATCATACCCAGCGGAACGGCGGAATCGTGGTCAAACAGCGCGATGTATCTAAATCCGCTCTGTCGCGCGTACGCGGTTGCGGCATTCAACGCGCCCGCAATTCCACCGCGATTGCCATTCTCAATAATCTCGACATCTTTGACCTGGACAGATCCGGCTTTAAAGTTATTGACAACAATCAGCTTGTCAACCTGCATCTTGATGGGAGCGAGCCTTGATTCAAATTCATCATCAGGATTGAACGCGACTACACACGCGAGACATCGGCCTGCCGCATCTCGCCCAGCATCCAATTCAGCCGGCGAGCCGGTCATATGCACACCTTTGTCAATCATGAAGAAACAGCCAGGCAGCGCAAATCCAAAGAAACCAGGTCAGTTGGAAGACTTATATTCGTAGTAACCATAGCTGTAATAGCCCGTGGCACGACGCTGGACAGCGTTGAAGATCGCACCCTTGATTCGAACGTTGTTCTGCTCAAAACGATGCTTGGCCAGCGCCAACTCCTTCACCTGATTTAGTCCGAATCTCGCCACCATCAAACAAGTACCCGCGTGATGCGCAATGATTGCCGCGTCGGTCACAGCAAGAATCGGCGGGGTATCGACAATGACCAGATCATACTGGGACGACATCTGTTCAAGAAGCTGCGTGAAGTTGGCATGCATCAACAGCTCGGACGGATTCGGAGGAACGTCGCCACGGGCAATGAAACTCAGGCTGTCAATATCCGGAAGAGTCCGCACGACCTGTGACAGGTCGGCCTTGCCAACCAAGAGATCTGAAAGGCCCGGAGACTGCACTGCACCCAGCGCCTTGTGCAGGGTGCCCTTTCGCATGTCGGCATCTATGATGAGTACACGCTGACCAGCTTGCGCGATTACGGCAGCTAGGTTCGACGACACGAACGTCTTGCCCGCATTAGGGCTGGCGCCGGAAATCAGAACGATGTTGTTCTTCGCTTCCAGACGAGCGAAATGCAAGCTGGTGCGGAGGCTGCGCACGGCCTCGATCGCCAGATCGGCAGGATCCTTGACGGCCAGAAGATGCAACTTACCATCTGCACGGAACTTGCCACGGACAGAGTCACTCTGCTGCTGCGCACTCACGGGAATCGAGGCATAGACGGGCAGGCCAAGCTCTTCAATCTGCGCCGGATCTTCCACGCCACGATTGAGCATCTGCTTCAGCAGGACCAGCGCAATGGAAAGGAATGCGCCAAGAACGGTGCCGATCAGCACGACGAGCGCTTTGCGCGGCCTAACCGGGCTGGTGGAATCAACCTCGGCCGGATCCACGATACGCACATTGCCCACCGTACCCGCGCGCGCAACGTCCAGCTGCTGAGCCTGGTTCAGCATGCCGGTGTACATCTCATTGCTGACCTGAAGATCACGCGTCAAGCGCAGCAACTCCTGCTGAGCTTCGGGCAATTGCTTCACCTGCCCCTGGAATCCACTCTTTCGACCCTCCAGCTCTCCTATCTGCCGCATCAGCGCCTGATAGGCCGGATGATCACGCGTGAACTTGCGATCCATCTCCGCCTGCTGCAATCGCAGCTGCTGGATGCTGGTTTCCACGGCCACTTCCTGATCCAGCAAGCCCTTGGTCTGCAAGCTCAGATCCACGGAGTTGGCGCGCGTCTGGTAGGCACTCAGCGCCTTCTGCGCAGCGTCCACCTGACTACGTACGTTGGGCAACTGCTCCTTCACGAAGGTCAGCTGCGCAGAAGCTTCGGCCGAGTTTCGTTCCACGTTCTGTCGCACATAGGCCTGGGCGACCTGCTGCAGGAAACGCTGTGCAAGATCAGGATCCGCATTCTCATAGGCCAGCGTCAGGATGCCCGACTCCTTGCCCGACTCACTTACAGCAACCTTCTTCTGCAGCTCTCCCACCACCGTGAGGTGACGCTGGCGGGTCACTTCAAAACGCATACCTGGATGCGCGCGCATCTCGGCAATCTGCGCGGTCACCCCCTTTCCGCTGGCGACCTTGCCGACCTGCCCGTTCAACAGAAGATTGTCGTCTTCGTCGAACAGTTCATAGCTGCTGTTCTCGCCGACGACCAGAGTCATCGGGTGCGCAAGCAGCGCGCGCGGCACGTCCAGCTGGAAGATCTCCAGCTTCTCGCCGCCCCAGCCGAAACGGCTCATGCCAAAGCGCACATCAGCCAGAGCGTCTGGATCGGCACGCTCCGCCTTGCGCGCAACGTAGCCACCCAGGAGCGGGAAGCGATTGGGCTCGATGGTGATATCCAGCTTCAATGCATCGACTGCGCTGCCAACCACCGCGCGAGAGGTGATGAGCGCGATCTCGGTTGTCGCCTCCGCCGTGCCACCTCCAATACCAAGCGACTGACTGATATCAGAAAGGCCTGGCAGACTCGGCACTTTTGATTCAACCTGCACGATCGCGTCGGCACGATAGATGGGCGTCGCCAGCAGGGCATATGCGGCAGCAACGGCGAAAAACGTCCCCGTAATTCCGGCAATCCACCATTTGTGGTCAATCAGCGTGCCGAGCAACTGCCGCAGGTCGATTTCATCAGCATCATCCTGCGCCGGACTACGGGTATCGGTGGTCATCTGTAGGAACTCTTCAATTGGATGTAGGTGCAGTCAGAGAGGAGATGCAAGCACTACAGGTGCCGCGCCCAACTCTCCACACCCTCGGCCATCAACTTGTAGACATGCTCGAACGCCGGGCGTTGCTGGCGGTATGGATCGGGAATCTCCCGATCCTGCTGCCATTTGCCCAGCAGGAAAGTTTTTCCTGACGCCTGCGGCGCGATTTCGGCGATGCGGCGCACGTGCTTGCGCTCCATGGTCAGCACCAGATCAGCGGCTCCCAGGATGGCGTCATCGATCTGGCGCGCGCGATGTCCCAGGCCATCCATGCCCTGCTCCACCAGCAACTCCTGCGCCGTAGCATCAATGCCATGCCCAACCAGCGCACCGAGACCAGCGGAGGACACCTGGATCCCCTTGCCCTCGACCGCCTGGCGCAGCATCACTTCTGCGGAGGGACTGCGGCAGATGTTGCCGACACATACAAAAAGAACGTTCTTGAACACTGACCTGGATCCTGTGGCATTCCTTGCAGCGCACGCGACCAGAACATCCGGGGCCGGCGGCAGCCGCACAGCATACCTTACAAGCACACTACAGGCGATGAAATCGCCAACAGATTCATGGAATTACGTCGCAGTTCCAGAAATCGATCACCCTAGTACGCCGATTTCTGACCCAGCACCTTCAAGGCTGTCAGCGCAATGATCCGCACGTCCAGCGTCGGGCTCCAGCGTCGGATGTAGTCGATGTCGTACTGCACGCGCTTCTTCATCGAGCGCAGCTCCGGGGTCTCGCCACGCAATCCGTGCACCTGCGCCCAGCCTGTGATTCCCGGCTTGACGTAGTGGCGGTGCATGTAGCGTTCGATCACCCGCTCGTAGTGGTTGTTGTGCTGGATCGCGTGCGGTCGCGGCCCCACCACGGACATGTTCCCACCCAGTACATTGAAGAACTGCGGCAGCTCGTCCAGGCTGCTGCGGCGCAGGAAGGCGCCAAACCGCGTGACGCGCGGATCACCGCGCGTTGCCTGGGTGATCTGCCCCGCGCCCTCTGCGTGCACACGCATGGAGCGGAACTTGAGCATCCAGAATTCCTTGCCGCCCAGTCCGTGACGCTTCTGCCGGAAAAGCACCGGCCCCGGCGAACTCAGCTTCACGCCAATGGCCAGCACGGCAAACAACGGCGCCAGCAGGATCACCGCTGCACCCGCGACGACAATGTCCTCGACCCGTTTGAACACGCGGAATCGATGATCCACCAAGCCTTGACGTACGCCGATCATCGGCACATCACCCACCTGGTACACGCCCGGATTAAGCGCCCCCAAACCCGTGGTATCGGGAATCAGGCGCACCGGCACCGGAAATCGCTCGATCTGCTTGAGCATGTCCTTGATCGCGGCCGCGTGCCCCATCGGCATCGACACCCAGACCTGGTCGAATTCGCCGCGGTGCTGATCCATGTACTGCGGAACGTCTTCCAGCCGCCCCAGCCGGCACGGCGCGTCCCCACCGCGACGGGTGGCGATATCGCCCGCACTGGCGAAATAGCCGATGACGTCCTTGCCAAGCTCTGGCTTTCCACGCAGCAGGCGATGCAACCTCAAAGCAGGGGCCCGCAGTCCGACCAGCAGGATCCGCTCATGGTCCATCCCGCGCGAGCGCAGGCGGTGCAACTGCACCCTCAGCAATACGCGCAATGCAGCCATTGAGCCCAGGCCAAAGGCATACCAGCCAATCAGCCAGGTAGAGGGGACCGCATCGGCAAGTCCGACCAGGACGACGTAGATCGAGAACAACGCGAAGGTGGCAGACCACGCCAACAGCAGCAGCCAGAGATCGGCAAGCAACCCGCGCATCCGCCAGTTCCGATACAGCGGCGCAACGGAGAAGCAGACGATGGCGCTGAGAATCACCGCGCCAAACACGATTCGCTGGGAGGAATCCGGCGCAGCCGCGCCATACAACACGATGTGGGAGAGCACCGCCATGCCCGGCAGCAGCAACAGATCGCCCAGGCGCAACCCCAACTCAAGGGCCGCCCGGGCTTCGACGCGGCGGCGGCCTGCCCGGGCCCGCGCTGCGGGGAGGTCTTCTACTGATCCATGTAGCAAAGCACTTCTCCATTCACGACTCGACCGAACGCTGAATTGTTCGTCTTCACGCGCATGGACTCCCCAGCCAGCACGTGATTGTCAAAGGTTTGTCAATCAGGCGTGACTGAATTGTGAATGATGTCCGGGCCAAAAGATAGGAATTTCGACAGGGCAGACACCTGACCGTACGACCTTACCAAGGTGTAAGTCATTGCAACTATTACGAATTTTAAATGTGTCAATCTGCATCAAAATGGGTCATTTCACGTCAAACCTGAACCTTCCCAATGGGCTCGACGTCGGTTCTTTGACGTCCCATTCCACCCCGCACCGCACCAAAGCCCAGCAACCTCCCTCTGCTACCATCGGCGGTTCTGTTCATCGCGTCCCCCACCTGCCCGCGATGGCGCCAAACAACGTAACGAAACACAGGAGTCTGCATGTCTTCCGAGCTGCTCAAGTCCCTTGGCCTGGACGCGATCAACGCTGGCACGTACCTGGGCAACGGGGAGTGGTCGAGCGCGACCGCTGGTGAGCTGATCACCCCGGTCAACCCGACCACCGGCGAGCCGATCGCACAGGTCCGCGCGACCACCGAGGCCGAGTACGAGACCGTCGTCGCCCGCGCCCAGGAAGCCTTCAAGGTCTGGCGCACCACGCCTGCCCCGCGCCGCGGTGAAGCCGTGCGCCTGTGCGGTGAAGCGCTGCGCAAGCACAAGGACGCCCTGGGCTCGCTGGTTGCGCTGGAAATGGGCAAGAGCAAGCCGGAAGGCGACGGCGAAGTGCAGGAGATGATCGACATCGCCGATTTCGCCGTGGGCCAGAGCCGCATGCTGTACGGCTACACCATGCATTCCGAGCGCCCCGGCCACCGCATGTATGAGCAGTACCACCCGCTGGGCCTGGTCGGCATCATCTCGGCCTTCAACTTCCCGGTCGCGGTGTGGAGCTGGAATTCGTTCCTGGCCGCCATCTGTGGCGACGTGTGCATCTGGAAGCCGTCCAACAAGACGCCGCTGACCGCCATCGCCTCGCTGAAGATCTGCAACGACGCCCTGCGCGAGGCCGGCTTCCCGGACATCTTCTTCCTGATCAACGATGCCGGTACCGCGCTGTCGGAGAAAATGGTCGATGACCGTCGCGTGCCGCTGATCAGCTTCACCGGCTCGACCCAGGTCGGCCGCACCGTCAACGAGAAGGTCGCGCGCCGCCTCGGCCGCTGCCTGCTGGAGCTGGGCGGCAACAATGCCATCATCCTGGACGAAACCGCCGACCTGAAGCTGGCCGTGCCGGGCATCGTATTCGGCGCGGTCGGTACCGCCGGCCAGCGCTGCACCACCACCCGCCGCCTGATCGTGCACCGCTCGATCTATGCCGACGTGCTGGCCACGCTGGTCAAGGCCTACAAGCAGGTCGAAGGCAAGATCGGCGACCCGACCGATGCCGCCAACCTGATGGGCCCGCTGAACAGCGATGGCGCCGTGCAGCAGTTCCTCGATGCCATCGCCCAGGCCAAGGCGGCCGGCGGCACCATCGAAACCGGCGGCACCCGCATCGACCGCGCAGGCAACTTCGTGCTGCCGGCGATCGTCTCGGGCCTGAAGAACAGCGACGCCGTGGTCCAGCATGAGACCTTCGCGCCTATCCTGTACGTGATGCCGTACGACAGCATCGACGATGCCATCGACATGCAGAACGGCGTGCCGCAGGGCCTGTCGTCCTCGATCTTCACCCAGAACCTGAAGACCGCCGAGAAGTTCCTGTCGGCGGCCGGCAGCGACTGCGGCATCGCCAACATCAACATCGGCACGTCCGGTGCGGAGATCGGCGGTGCCTTCGGTGGCGAGAAGGACACCGGCGGTGGCCGCGAGTCCGGCTCGGATGCGTGGAAGGTCTACATGCGCCGCCAGACCAACACCATCAACTATTCGGACTCGCTGCCGCTGGCCCAGGGCATCAAGTTCGATCTGTGATGGCAACGGATCCGGCCACGTCCATGGGTCAGAGCCCCTCCGGGGATCTGATCCCAGAAAAGGGTCGGCCGCCCGCAGGGGCGCCGACCCTCGATTTCACCGGCCGCCGCGTGTTGATCGCCGGCGGCAGCAAGGGCATTGGCCGTGAAATGGCGCTGGCGTTTGCCGGCGCCGGTGCGCAGGTCTCGGCCTGCGCGCGCGGCCAGGTGGGCCTGGATGGCCTGCGCGCCGATGCACGGGCACAGGGCTTCGAACTGCACACATTTTCCGCCGATCTGGCCGATCCCGGCCAGATCCAGGCGTGGCTGCAGGCCGCCGCCGACGCGCTCGGCGGCATCGATGTGCTGGTCAACAACGCCACCGGCTACGGCATGGCCGACGACGAGGACGGCTGGGCCGCCAGCCTGCAGGTCGACTTGATGGCGGCCGTGCGTGCATCGCGCCTGGCACTGCCGTGGCTGCGTGCGTCCAGCGACGCCTGCATTCTCAATCTCTCTTCGATCGCCGCGCAGCAGCCGCGCCCCGGTGGCGCACCCTACGCCGCCGCCAAGGCCGCGCTTTCGCACTACACCACCTCGCAGGCCCTCGCGTTGGCCAAGGACCGGATCCGCGTCAACGCAATCGCGCCGGGCTCGATCGAGTTCGATGACGGCCTCTGGGACCGCCGCCGCACCGAAGACCCCGCGCTGTACCACGGCACGCTGGCGAAGATTCCGTTCGGTCGCTTCGGCCACCCGCGTGAGATCGCCGATGCCGCCCTGTTCCTGTGCTCGCCGCTGGCGCGCTGGATCACCGGCCATGTGCTCAGCGTGGATGGTGGCCAGGTGTTGATGGGCTGACACCGGCACTCCGGTAGCTGCCAACCTTGGTTGGCATGCCTTTCGTCGACCAAGTTCGAGGCCTACCTGGCTGAAATGCCTTTCGTCGACCAAGGTCGACGCCCACCATCGCATCCGCCGGGCATGGGATTGCCCGGGCAGAGGCACTATCATGTGCACACTGCCAAGGAGGACCCCGATGAGCGTGGCACCCCGACAGACAAGCGCCCTGGCCGTGGTCAGCCTGGTCATGGGCATCGCCAGCTGGACCGTCCTGCCCTTCGTGGCCAGCATCGTGGCCATCATCACCGGCCACATGGCCCGCGCCGAGATCCGCCGCCGCCCGCATGAACTGGAAGGCGATGGCCTGGCCGTCACCGGTCTGGTACTGGGCTGGGTGATGGTCGGCGCGGTGATCGCCGCCATCCTGGTCTTCATCCTGTTCTTCGGCGGCCTGGCCTGGCTCGCTGCGATGTCGAACTGACTGCCATGACCGCTTCCGACAGCACTGAACGCTTCAGCAGCCGCGTCGCCGATTACGTCCGCTACCGGCCCGATTACCCACCCGCGCTGCTGGAATGGCTGCACGGCCCGATGGGCGTCAGCCGCGAGGCGCTGGTCGCCGACATCGGCGCCGGTACCGGTATTTCCAGCCGCCAGTTCCTGGCCAGCGGCCATCCGGTAGTCGCGGTTGAACCCAACGCCGCCATGCGCGCCGCGGCCGAGCAATGGCTGGCACCGCAGTACCCGCAGTTCCGCGCGGTCGACGGCCGCGCCGAGGCCACCACACTGGACGACGCCAGCATCGATCTGGTCAGTGTCGCGCAGGCCTTCCACTGGTTCGACACCGTGGCGGTGCGCGCCGAGTGGCAGCGCATCCTGCGCCCGGGTGGCCTGGCACTGATCTACTGGAACTCGCGCCTGCTCGATGCCAGTCCGTTCCTGGTCGGCTACGAACAGCTGCTGCTGGATTACGGCACCGACTACTCCGCCGTGGCCGAGCGCTACCAGGACGATGCCACCATGCAGGCCTGGTTCGGCTCCGGCCTGCTCGGCATGGTGGAGCTGCCGAACGTGCAGCACCTGGACTTCGATGCCCTGCGCGGGCGCCTGCTGTCCTCCTCCTATGCCCCGCAAGCCGGTCATCCGCGCCACGCGCCGATGATCGACGCTCTGCAGGACCTGTTCGCCGCCCACGCGGTCGACGGCCAGGTCGCTTTTGAATATCGAACCCGAGCCTTCCTCGGCACGCTGGACTGAACCGACGCATGTATTCGCTTGCCCGCCCCTTCCTGTTCTCGCTCGACGCCGAGCGCGCCCACGGCCTTGGCCTGTCCGCCCTGGACCTGGCCTACCGCACCGGCACCACGCCGCTGCTGGCCGCACGCATCGCGCCGATGCCCAGCACGGTGTTCGGGTTGACCTTCCCCAATCCGGTCGGCCTGGCCGCCGGCCTGGACAAGAATGGCGAGCACATTGATGCGCTGTTCGCGCTGGGTTTCGGCTTCGTCGAAATCGGCACCATCACGCCGCGCCCGCAGGCCGGCAATCCGCAGCCGCGCCTGTTCCGCCTGCCGGAACACAACGCGATCATCAACCGCATGGGCTTCAACAATGCGGGCGTGGACGCGCTGGTGCGCAACGTCGAGCGCGCGCGCAACCGCCGCGGCCTGCTCGGCATCAACATCGGCAAGAACAAGGACACCCCGAACGAACAGGCCGTGGACGATTACATCGCCTGCCTGGACAAGGTGTACCCGCTGGCCGACTACATCACCGTCAACATCTCCTCGCCCAACACCGCCGGCCTGCGTGAACTGCAGGAAGAAACCGCGCTGCGCCAGCTGGTCAGCCAGTTGCGCGACCGCCAGGAAGATCTCGCGGCCCGCCACGGTCGCCGCGTGCCGATGCTGGTCAAGGTGGCGCCCGACCTGAGCGAGCGCGACATCGATGCCGCTGCCCGCGTACTGGGCGAACTGCAGGTGGACGGCGTGATCGCCACCAACACCACCATCGATCACAGCAAGGTGGCCGGCGACCCGCTGGCCAACGAGGCCGGTGGCCTGTCCGGCGCGCCGGTGCTGGAGCAGTCCACCCTGGTACTGCGCCGTCTGCGTTCGCGGCTGCCCGAGTCGGTGCCGTTGATCGGGGTCGGCGGCATCCTGTCCGGTGCCGACGCCGTGGCCAAGATGGCTGCTGGTGCGGCGCTGGTGCAGTGCTACAGCGGCCTGATCTTCCGTGGCCCGGCGCTGGTCTCCGAATGCGTGGAGGCGATCCGTCGCCGCCGCGAAGCGCCGAGCCGCGGCGCGGTGGCCCCACTGTGAGCACACCCATGGATACCGTCGACGGCAACGCCCCGCTGCGCTGGACGCTCACCCGCAATGCGCCGCTGCAGGCCCTGAACACCTTCCATGTGCAGGCCAGCGCCGCTCAGCTGTTGGAACTGCACGATCCCACGCTGCTGCCGGAAGTGCTGGCATTGCCCGAAGTGGCCAGCGGCCCGCTGCTGGTGCTGGGTGCCGGCAGCAATGTGCTGATCGCCGAGGACCTGCCGGGCACCGTGCTGGTGTTCGGCAACCGTGACATCAGCTTCCTCGAGCATCGCGCCGACCATGCCGTGATCCGCGCCGGTGCCGGTGTGCCGTGGCACGGCCTGGTGATGTGGTCGCTGCAGGAAGGCCTGTCCGGCCTGGAAAACCTGGCCCTGATTCCCGGCACCGCCGGTGCCGCGCCGATCCAGAACATCGGCGCCTACGGCGCGCAGGTCGGCGAGTTCATCCAGGCCGTCGAAGCCTGGGACTGCCAGGAGCAGGCCTGGGTGCGGCTGGACAACGAACAGTGTGGCTTCGCCTACCGCGACAGCGTGTTCAAGCAGCAGATGGACCGCTACCTGATCACCGCCATCGAACTGAAGCTGCCACTGCTGCATGACCTGCGCATGGACTACGCCGGCATCCGCGAGGAACTGCAGGCGCAGGGTGTGGAATTGCCCAGTGCGGTGGACGTGGCCAATGCGGTGATCGCGATCCGCCGCCGCAAGCTGCCCGACCCGGATGTACTGGGCAACGCCGGCAGCTTCTTCAAGAACCCGGTGCTGCCGCTGGAACAGGTCGACGTACTGCTGCAGCACTTCCCCGAGCTGCCGGTGTTCCCGTCCGACCAGGACGGCAAGCGCAAGGTCTCGGCGGCATGGATGATCGAGTCCTGCGGCTGGAAGGGCTTCCGCGAAGGCGATGCCGGCGTTGCGCCGAGCCACGCACTGGTGCTGGTCAACCACGGCAACGCCACCGGCGCTGAACTGCTGGCGCTGGCGCGACGCATCTCTGCTTCCGTGCTGGAGAAGTTCGGCGTGCCAATCGAACCGGAGCCCCGCCTGCTCGGCGCACAGTGGTGAACACCCCCGCCCTCTCCCCCAGCGCCACCCCGATGCGGGCGGCGCTGCTGATGCTCGGCAGCACGATGGCATTCGGCCTGATGGCGGTGGCGATCCGCTATGCCACGCGCTACGTGCCCACCCAGGAAGTGGCGTTCTTCCGCAACGCCTTCGGCCTGCTGGCGTTGCTGCCGATGCTGCTGCGGCCAGGCCACGCGCCGCTGAAGACCCAACAGCTGCCACGCTATTTCGTACGTAGTGCGATCGGCCTGGGATCGATGCTGTGCGCGTTCTGGGCCCTGGGCCACCTGCCGTTGGCGCAGGCGGTGTCGCTCTCCTACTCCACGCCGCTGTTCGTCACCATTGCCGCCGTGCTGTGGCTGGGCGAGACCGTGCGCGTGCGCCGCTGGGCCGCCGTCGTCGTCGGCTTCATCGGTGTACTGGTGATCGTGCGTCCCGGCACCGCCGGTTTCACCGCTGGCAGTCTGGTCGCGGTGGCCGCTGCAGTGCTGAGTTCGCTGGTGGCGATCCAGATCAAGCAGCTGACCCGCATCGACAGCGCCGACACCGTGGTGCTCTATACCTACGTGTTCTGGGTGCCATTGTCGTTGGTGCCGGCCGTGTTCGTGTGGGTCTGGCCCACCGGCATGGCGTGGCTGTGGCTGCTGGCCACCGGCGTGCTCGGCACCATCGGCCAGCTGCTGTGGACGCGTGCGCTGCGCCTGGGTGAAGTCTCGGCACTGACCCCGATCAGCTTCCTGCAACTGCCACTGGTGACGCTGTTCGGCTGGCTGCTGTTCAACGAAACGGTGGACCGCTGGACCATCATCGGTGCCGGCATCATCCTCGCCGCCAATGCCTACATCGCCCACCGCGAAGCGGTGCTGTCGCGCCGCGCCGCGAGTGCGGCGGCCTCGGCAGCGGCCAAGCCCGCCGAGTAGATCCGCGCCCTGCGCAGACACCGGTGAACCCTGTAGAGTCGAGCCATGCTCGACTCATCGCGCGAAGCGCGACGGTTCACCCATGGCAGGTGACGTGCATTTACAACGCCCGATACACCCGCTCCGCCGCATCGAACACATTGCCCGGTGCGAACTGCTCGCCCAGGTAGTGCAGTGACTGCCGGCGCAACTGCGGCGAACGCTCCTCCCCATCGCTGCCCAGCAGCACCTGCTGGAACTCGATCAGGTCCTGCAGGATGCGCCAATGCCGGTACCAGGCGATCCAGCGCGGATCCCCAAGGTCGCTGCCATAGCCAGCTGCGAAATCGAGCGGATTCTCGCGGCCCCAACGTCCGCCCACGGCACCACCGATGAACATCAGGTCACGCTCGCGCGGCGCCAGCGACAAGCCATCCCAGTCGATCAGGTGCAGGCCCCCGTCATTGCCCATCAGCAGGTTGCCAGCGTGCAGGTCGGTGTGGCACAGGTGCAGGTCCATCGGGGCATCCTGCAATGCAGCGTGCAGTTCCCGTGCCTGTGCATGCAGCGCTGTGATGCGCGCGTGCTGCTGGTCCCATACCGAAACGAATGCGCGGCCCAGCCCGTCCTTCGCGGCCGCCAGGCCCTCGCCGGCCAGCCATTGCCCAACGGTCTCCAGCGCCGCCGTTTCAAGCCGCACGATCGGCAACGCCTGCTGCAGTTCCGGTGGCAGCCGCGCGCCGTGCAGGCGCCGCAGCACCTCACCCAGCCGCTGCCACTGCGTGCGGCTCAACGCCGCCTCGAACCCGGACTGGCCTTCCACATAAGGGAACAGGGTGAACTGCAATCCCCAGCGCTGTACCGACGCACCACCGGTCAGTGCCGGCCACGGCGCGACGATCTCATCGATACCCAATGTGCCGCGCATCCAGTGCAGGCTGTCCCACACCGATGGGTCGACCTGGTAGGTGCGGCATTTCAACCACCACTGCCCGTGCCGCGCATCGACGCGATACACGTTGGCATTGGCGTCGGCGCCCACCGGGCGTGGCACCACGGCGGTGGGGGTGATGCCATAGGATTGTTGCAGGACTTCGCCGAGATGCTGCGCCGAAGCGAATGACATGGATGCAAGCGGAAAGTGTTACCTGCCGCCACTATCGCAGATGCGCTCGCCACGACACAGACATGTCCGTCACAACATCGCGTCGGCACGACCAAAGAACTAGCCTGCAATACGGCGCATCACCGCCTCCAGTGGACCGCGCGCGAACTGCCATGACCACAGCCACGCCGCAGCGGTCGCCAGCATCAGGAACAGCAGCGCCCACAACAGCACCGACGCGAGCGAGGCACTGCCATCAAGCAGGCCCAGGCTTTCCAGCGTGCCCATGCCCAGCAGGATGTGACCCACGTACAGGGTCAGGGTCATGCGCCCGGCCGCGGTGAACGGCTCCAGCCAGTCGCCCGGGCGTACACGCGTCAGCCACAGGCAGGCGGCGATGACACTGCAGGCCGCGCCCGCACCAGTAAGCACGTAGGCGGGTCCCGGCGGCATCGGCTGCGTTCCCAGCCACGCCTGCCACGGCGTTCCGTGCGCAAGATGCTGCACGCCCTGGCCGGCGCCGATCAGCAGCAGCCCCAGCACCAGCAATGCATGCTGCACCCGCGGCTGCGACAACGGAAGGCGCGCCAGCAGCATGCCCAGCAGGAAGAAGCACAGCCACGGCATCAACGGGTGGAAGCCATTGAACAGCAGGTTGCGGGCCGCGCCCGGCCATTGCCACAGACCGGTGTATTCCAGCGTCTGCCAGTTCCATCCCTGGCTGTAATCCCAATGCAGCAACGCCCAGAACGAACAGGCCGCCAGGCCCACGATGCTGGCCAGCAACACCCGCGGCGAGGCACGCAGCCACAGCACTGCCAACGAGAAATACACCGCGTAGTAGTGCAGGATATCGGCCGGGAACAGGGTCAGGTTGAGCAGGCCCAGCACCATCAGGAACAGCGCGCGCCTCCAGGTCTGCACGCTGGCCGGCCACCACCCTTGCCGCTGCGTGGCCAACACCAGGCCCAAGCCAGCCAGCGTAACGAACGTCACCGAGGCCTTGCCTTCCAGCAGATGGAAGAACCCTGCCAGCCAACCCTCACCCTCTGCCGGCACGGCCATCGCCAGACGGAAATTCACCAGCACCATGCCGGCCAGTGCCAGGTAGCGTGCCAGATCCAGGCCGTGCAGCCGCCGGTCCACGACGCTCATGCGCGTGCCCCGAGTAGCAGCGCGAGCAGGCCAAGATCCAGCGATGCCTCATTGGTGCCATCGGCTTCGCCCAGCCCCCGACGCAGTGCGTCGCTTTCGATGGCATCCAGCAGCACCTGCGCCTGCAGTGCCGGCGCCAGTACGGGACGCCGACGTTCGCGCTGTGCAATCTGCTGCAGGGCTTCGGCCAGCGTCGCCTGCAGTTGCCTGCGGTTGGCCGCGAAGGCCTCGGCCACGGCAGGGTTGCGTGCACTCTCGGCCAGCACCTCCACCGCAAGCGTTGCCCATTCCGGCTGCCTGCACAGCGCGTGGAAGTCCTGCAGGAAGGCCATCACCTGTACCCGGTCGCCGTCGGCGCCCGCCAGGCGCCGCAGCATCGGGGCCAGCTCCTCGCTTTCGGCCACCGCTACCGCAAGGATGATCGCCTCCTTGCCCGGGAAGTGGTTGTAGAGATTGCCCAGGCTGACGCCAGCCGCCTGCGCGATGTCACGCATGCTGGTCTGGTGGAACCCCTTGGCGAGGAAGCACCGCAGGGCCGCCTGCAGGATCAGGGTCACGCGCTGCTCATTGCGGTCGATTCGGTTCATGCCACAAATAGTGAACGAACGTTCGTCCACTTTAAAGATGTCGACCTGGCCACCGTCGGGCTCCGTTCAGCCAGCCTTGACCTCAACTGCGGTTGAGGCCCGATGCTGCGCGGCCCGTCCCACGCTCAACCCGGAGTAGCTGCATGCCACGGATGATCACTACCCTGCTCGACAGCCGCGTGCTGTGGTTCCTCGCCCGACTGCTGCTGGCCGTGGTGTTCCTGTCCTCGGGCCTGGCCAAGCTGCTGGCGTGGGACAACAGCGTGGCCGAAATGCAGGCGGCCGGATTGCAACCGCCTGTGCTGTTCAACATCGCCAGCGCCGTGGTGCTGCTGGGCGGCGCACTGTGCCTGCTGCTTGATCGCCTGCTCTGGCTGGGCAGCGGCGCGCTGGCGGTGTTCATGCTGCTGACCATCGTCATCGTGCATACCTTCTGGAACAAGCACGGCGCCGAACAGCAGCTGGCCCTGTTCTTCGCGCTGGAACACCTGAGCGTGGTCGGTGGCCTGATCTGCGCGGCCATCGCCAGCCATGCGCGGGCTCAGAAGAACTCGTCGAGCAACCGGTAGAACGCCAACTGTCGTTCGTCGGCAACCATGCCGTAGCGCTTGAACAGCGGTGCTACCCAACGCGTGTTGTCGAAATTGTAGACAAGGCTGCGCGCGGCCAGCGCCAGGTCCTGGTAGCGGTCGGCCACACCCAGCCGGCCACAGTCGATGAAGCCACTGAAGCGGCCCTCGACCGCCATCAGGTTCGGCAGGCAGGCGTCTCCGTGGCTGACTACCAGGTCTTCATGGTCGGGCCGGGTGCTGCACAGTTTGGCGAAGACCTGCTGCGGACTCTGCCCCAGGCGCTCATCATCGAAATCATCGGCATCCACCAAGCCCGCTTCGACGCGGGCCTGCGCGGCCTGCAGGCGCGAGGCCAGTCGCTGGTCGAACGGGCAGGCTGTCAACGGCAACCCATGCAGCCCGCGCAGCGCGTCGGCCAGCAGATCCACCAGCTGCTGCGGCGCGAGTTCCGGCGACGAGGCCAGGTCGCGGCCAGGCAGCGCGCTCATCAGCAACCAGCGCCGGCCCGCCTCTTCGGCAGTGGCAATCACCGTTGGCGCCGGTTGTCCCTGTGCCTGCAGCCAACGCAGGCGCGCGATCTCATCGCCCAGCTCACTGAAGGCGTCGATCACCTCCGACTTCAGGAAGGCATCGGCCTGGCCCGGCCGATGCACGCGGGCAACATCCGCACGCGACACACCGATCGATTGCCGCTGGATGCGCGCATCGGCCAATGCGTCCTGCCACGCCCACGGCAGCGGCATGCCATCAGTGGTGGGGTTGGGCGCTTCCATGTCGAGGTGTTCCTGCTGCCGGTGACCCCACGGATTCTCGCTCATCCTGCACGGACCGCGGCCAACAGCAGCGCGGAAAAGTACATGCCCGCACCGAACACGCTGTGCGTCACCAGGCTGCGCAGGCGGGCCTTGCCCGGCGCTGGCGCCTTCGAAGCGGCAATGCCCGCACCCATGCCCGGCTGCAGGATGAAGAACGGTGCAGCGACGCTGAGGATGCCGAAGGCCAGCGCCGGCCACAGGGTCGGCGCCTGCACCCAACCGTTTCCCACCACGGCCAGCAACAAGGCGGCGAAGATCACCCCGGTCACGTAATGCGCGGTCCAACCCAGCGCGCGCTCGCCACTGACCGCTGCCGAGCGGCCGATACCGTCGTGGCGGAAGCGCCCGCGCGGCAGATGCCCCAGCCAGCGGCCCACCATCGCGAAATCCAGCGAGGGAATGCCAAGCAACCGTCGCTGCAGCAGGGCCCACAGATCCATCACCGCGGTTGCGCCCACGCCGATTACCACCACATCCATCACGAATGTCGCCAGGCCAGCCATATCGCATGCCTTCAATTATTTGCTTGAATGATAGAGCGATGCTAGCGTGCCGGCCATGAACACCGCAACCGAGCCGCCACCCTCACCGCTGGAGGCCCTGGCCGAGATCGCCCGCACGCTCGGCCACGCCCATCGCCTGGCCCTGCTGGAGCACATCGCCCAGGGCGAGCGCGCAGTGGAGCGCCTGGCCGAACTGACCGGACTGTCGGTGGCCAATACCTCCCAGCATCTGCAGCAGCTGCGCCGTGCCGGCCTGGTTCAGACGCGACGCGATGGCAAGCGCATCCTCTACCGCAGTGGTGAGGGTCCGCTGGGCAACCTGCTGGCCGCGCTGCGCGACTATGCCGACCACCAGCGCAGCGAGATGCACGGTGTGATCCACGATAGCCTGCAGCGCCGCGATGCTCTGGAAGGTCTGACTGTCGAGCAGTTGCTGGAACAACGCGGCAGCGTGGTGCTGCTGGATGTGCGGCCGCGTGAGGAATTCGATCTGGGCCACCTGCCCGGCGCGCTGAACATTCCCGTTACGGAACTGCGAGCACGGATGGACGAACTGCCGCGTGCCGTCCACATTGTCGCGTACTGCCGCGGTCCCTACTGCGTGCTGTCCAACGATGCGGTGGCGATGCTGCGCGAGGCCGGACTGACCGCGCAGCGACTCGCTGCCGGTTACCCCGAATGGAAGGCGGCCGGCCTGCAGGTGGACCTGCCCCGACCCTGAGCGAGACCGTTGTCATGGATGATGCGTTTGCCCCGTTGATCGATGCGACCTGGCACGGCATGTTCTCCGGGCAGCGCACGCTGCAGGACGACTCACAACTGCAGTTGGCGTGCAGCGATGATTTCGATGAGGGCGAGGACGGCATGCTGCTGCAGCCGGTCGTGGGCCCCGCGCGCGCACTGCTGCGCCCCGCCCTGGCCGCTCGCCTGCAACTGCACGCGCAATCGCACTGGACGCTCCCGCAGCTGCAACAGCGCTTGCAGCAGCTCGGCCAGCGCACGCACGGCGCGGATCGCGTCTTCTACTTCCCTGCCGCCGAACTTGCGGCCCTGGCCGAGCGGCCTGCACCGCCACATATCCGCCGTCTCGATCCGACCGACGCTGCCGCGTTCGATGTGTTCCAGGCCAGCGCGAGCGAGGAGGACCTCGATGCTGCCTGGGTCGAGCTGGACCACTGGCAGGTCTTCGGCGCCTTCGACGGCGAACAGGTGGTCGCGGCCGGCAGCCTGTATCCGTGGAGCCTGGGTCCGGCACTCGCCGACATGGGCGTACTGACACTGCCCGGAGCCCGTGGCCGTGGTCATGCACGCCTGCTCGTGCAGGCCATGGCCGTATCCGCCCACGCCGCCGGGTTGCAGCCACAGTACCGCTGCCAGCTCGACAACACGGCCTCGATCATCACCGCTGAGCGCAGTGGTCTGCGCGCGTTCGGTGACTGGGACATCATTCTGGCGGCCGCGTGAGGCCGCCGCTGCACAACAAGGAAGCAACATGAAGCTGATGATCATCGGCGCCAGCAGAGGCCTGGGGCGCGCATTCGTGGAAGGCCTGTGCGGCCCGGGTGACACTGTGATTGGTGTCTCGCGCAGCCGCCCGGGCGACATTGCATGCCCCGAAGGCGTCACCCTGCACTGGATCGAAGCCGATCTGTCCCAGCCGACCGTGGCTGCCGACCACATCGCAGCACAGGCACCTGCCGATCTGGATGTGCTGATCCACAACCTGGGCATCTGGGAAGAGACCGCCTTCAGCGACGAGTACGCCTTCCTCAACGAAAGCGATGCCGCACTCACCCAACTGATCGACGTCAACATCACCGCCACCCTGGTGCTGCTGCAGCGCCTGCTGCCGCGAGTGCTCGGCGCGCCACGCCCGCAGCTGGTGCTGACCGGCTCGACCTCGGCACTACCACGCAGCGGCCGCCCGGAAGTGGCGTTCGGCGCATCCAAGTTCGCGCTCAACGGCATCGCCGATGCACTGCGCGAGGGCTTCCGCGATCGCCGCCTGGCGGTGACCAGCCTGCAACTGGGCTACCTCAACACCGACGATGCACTGACGGTGCCGGTGGCCGAGGCCGCAGCGCGCGGCGACGGCGAGCTGGTGCCGGTGCACGACGTCGTTACGATGGTGCGCGCGCTGCTGCAGTTGTCACCGTCCGGCTTCGTGCGCGAACTGGTGCTGCCGGCCATCGCCGACCCGCGCTACTGACCGGGGCTGCACAGGCCAGGCTCACCCTCTTCGTGCAACAGGTACCCAAGCACGATGGCGGTCAGCACGGTCGCCATCGCCAGAACAAACAGTTGGCCACGGACGGCCTCCATGTATGCCTGGGCCAGCGCCGTTCTCGAAACGCCGGGCAACGCCTCCACCGCTCCGCCAAGGTCGCCCATGGACAGCCGGTGCACGGCGGCACGTGCCACGACACCGGCTTCCAGCGCTACGCTCCCGCCAATCCGGGCTGAAAGCATGATGCCGACAAGCGCGAGGGCAATGGAATCACCTGCCAGTCGCATCGCATTGAAAATGCCAGCGGCCATGCCCGCCTGCTCTTTGCCGACCACACTGACCGCCAGGCCATCCATGATCCCCCAAGGCAGACCGATGCCGATCCCGATGACCAGCATCGGCATCCAGCGCACAGAAGGTAGCTGGAACACCTGCGCCAGCCATGCCAGCCCAAGCGCGCCGATCAACAGGCCCGCACAACACAGCGTCCGCGCCGGAATCCAGCGCAGCAGGTGACCCGCAACCAGGGGAACAACCAGCAATGGCGCAGACAGTGCTGCCATCGCCAGTCCAGCCTCGGTGGGCCGCAGCCCTTCAACACCGATGAACCCCGCCGGCAGCACCACCAGAAGGACGACGTACGAGAACGCGGGGGCAGCGGCGAGAATCTGCACGCCAACAAAGCGCCGGTTGCGGAACAGGCCGATATCCAGCAGGGGTGTTCGATGGGAGCGCTCCACGGCAATGAACGCGCCCAGCAACACCACCGGGAGCGCCAGCAGTACCAGCGTCTGCGGATGCAGCAGGCCGCGTTCCGGCAGCACGATCATGGCGTAGGTGAGTGACCCCAGCGCCAGCATGAAGGTGACGGCGCCAAGCCAGTCCAGGCGAGGCGAACCGGCGCTCTTCGATTCGACGGATGACAGGGCGACCAACGGTACGGTCAGGGCGGCCAGCAACGCAGGCAGGAAGAACACCCATTCCCAGCCCAGCGCATCGATCAACCCGCCTGCCAGCAGCGGACCGCCTGCGGCTCCTGCACCAAAGGTGGTGCCGATCAGGCTGAACACCCTGGCCCGCGCCTGGCCGTCGAACACCTGTGCCAACGACGCCATCGCGCCGGCAAACGCAGCCGACGCCGCCATCCCCTGAAGCAGTCGCAGTGCATTGATCCACGCCACATCGGGCATCAAGGGGATCAGGCCGGTGACCAGCGCAAACGACGCGCCGCCCAGAAGCCAGATCCGGCGCCTGCCATGCAGATCGGCCAGCCCACCGGCGACCAGCGTGGTGCAGCCGTAGGTCAACAGATAAGCGTTGATGATCCAGGACAACGCCGCAGGCGAACCGCCCAGCGCGTCCCGGATGGCGGGAATGCCCACGGCGGGGCTGGCAATGCTCAAGGGAATGGTGAGCGCCGTCAGGCAGCCCGCCAGCACCACTCCAAAGCGTGATGATCCGGCCGTCTCAGCAGAAGCAACTGACATGTCGATGAAACTCCAGCGTGGCCAGGCGCCACCCCATTGATGCTAGCGACGACGCTATCGCCTAAGAATCCATCGTTGTGTCCGTGCTTTAATGACATGAACATCATCAATGGCCATGTCATGGACAGCTTTGCCGGTCTCAGCCTCTTCGTTCTGGTCGCCGAGGCACGCAGCTTCGCGGCCGCAGCACGACAGCGTGGCATCACCCCTTCGGCGGCAAGCAAGACCATCGCCCGGCTGGAAGAGCGCCTGGGCGCCCGCCTGCTGAATCGCAATACCCGCAGCGTCAGCCTGACTGCCGAAGGCGAGCAGTTCCTTGAACGCTGCCGTCGCATCATGACCGAGGTCGCCGCAGCGGAGCGCGAGCTGACCGACGCCCAGGCCGCGCCCAGCGGTCGCCTGAAGGTCGGTCTTCCACTCGCCAGCGGACTGATGCTGCCGGTGCTATCGGCCTTTGCGCACCGCTTTCCCGCCATCGAACTCGACCTGCACTTCAGCGACCGTCTTGTCGATGTCATCGAGGAGGGCTTCGACGCCGTTGTCCGCACGGGCAACCCCGCCGACTCCAGGCTGCACGGCCGCAACCTCGGCAGTGCCCGCCTGCTCTGTGTGGGCGCCCCTGCGTACTTCGCCAAGCGCGGCACGCCACAGCACCCGGAGGATCTGAGCGGCCACGCGTGCCTTCTCCATCGCTTTCCCGGCACCGGCCTGATCGAACGTTGGCCACTGCCCACGCATGAGGGAGGCACCGAGCTGCGGCTGACTGCCGCAATGACCGCCAATCATCTTGAGACGATCCTGCACATGGCCATTGATGGCCATGGCATTGCGTGCCTGCCCGACTTCGCCGCGCGTGATGCGCTGGACCGCGGTGAACTCGTCAGCGTCCTGGACCCATGGAGCACCGAGCGCAGCACCTTCTGGGCCCTCTGGCCAAGCCATCGCCATCAGCAACCGCGTGTACGCGCGTTTGTCGATTTCATGGCCGACCACCTCCTGCCCGAACCCAGCCAGTGCAATTGAACCTGCGCCCTGCTGCGACTACGCTGCTCGTCACTGGCCGTCGGTCACAGGCGGGAACCTGCTATGGATGCGCTTTCACGGGTCTCGGCCCAGGTCCTGGACAGCGCCCTGCCCAGCCTGCCGCTGTACCTGCTGCAGGCCACGGCGGTGATCGGCATGATCGGCGTGCTGCTGATCGCCACCCGCCGCGCCGGGCACGCCATTGAAGGCCGTCGCCTGTATGTCGGCGTGGCGCTGGGCCTGATCTACCTGTTCAATTCCTGGTTCGTGGCCCGTTACACCCAGGGTGTGGTCAAGCTGCACCTCGGCTTCGACATCCTGCTGGTCAGTGGCCTGCTGGGCGGTTGGCGCGGCGGCCTGACCTGCCTGGCCGCCAGCCTGCTGGCGCGCTACCAGTTTGCCGGCACCCAGTATTTCCTGCCGGCCGGCCTCGAGGCCACGCTGCAGATGCTGGCCGGCGTCTGGCTGCGCAGGCGCCTGCACCCGCGCATGCTCAATGAGCTCTCGCTGCGCGTGATCCTGCAGGCCTGGGGCGTGCGTATCGCCGTCACTGCGTTGGGCCTGGCACTGGGCGTCGCAATCATCGGCGCCAATCAGCTGCCCGTGGAGGAGTTGGCAATCCAGCGCCTGCTGGCACTGCCACTATCGCTGCTGATGCTCGGCGCGGTGTTCGCGCTGGTCTACAACGATGCGCAGATCGATGCACAGCGTCAGCGCGAACAGGCCTGGCTGCGCATCGATCCGATCAGTGGCCTGCCCAACATGCGTGCACTTGGCGAACGCCTGCAGCATTACTGGCGCGACAACGACGGCATCGGCAAGGCCTGCCTGATCGTGGCCGAAATGGGCAACCTGCGCGATCTGCGCCTGCGCTACGGGCCGCTGCAGGACAACGGCCTGTGGCAGCGCGACAGCACCGACGAGGTGCATCGGCTGCTGCCCTCGCTGCCAGCCGGGCAGCTGGAGATCTACCAGTTCGGCGATGCCGCACTGGCGATCCTGGTGCGCGACCTGACCTTGTTCGAACTGCGCACGCAGCCGCAGATCACCGAGCTGGCCAGCAACCTGGCCGATCGGGTCGGCCGCGATTGGCCCGGCTTCCGGCCGCTGTTCCGCTGTGCGGTGGTCGAATTGAAGCCCCCCGCCGATGCCGACGAAGGACATCTTCCGTTCCGCGCGATCACCGTGGCGCTGAGTGCGATCGAATCCGGCGTCGTGTTCTTCGACGATCCGATCCAGCGCGACAGCGAGATCGACGCCCTGATCGAAGTCGCCCTCGAACGCTGGCTGCAGCAGGGAGATGCCCCCCTGTGCTACCAGCCCAAGCATCGTCTGCAGGATCGCCAGCTGGTCGGCGCCGAAGCACTGCTGCGCATGCGCGACGGCGAGGGCCGGCTGATCGCGCCGATGCGGGTGATCTCGCTGCTGCGCCGGCAGGGGCGGTTGGCTGAACTGGAATGGGCCACGCTGCAGTCGGCCATCCACTTCCTGCAGCAGTGCCGACGCGATGGCTCGCAGCTGAAGATCGCCGTGAACGTTTCGGCCGAGTCACTGCGCCTGCCCGACTTCGGCCTGCGCCTGCAGGAATTGCTGGCACTGCACGATGTGCCCGGGGTGATGCTGCGCCTGGAGATCGTCGAATGGACCGAGATCGTCGAGCGCGACGTGGTCGATGCCAACATCGCACAGCTGCTGGCGGCGGAGGTCACGCTGTCACTGGATGATTTCGGTGCCGGCTATTCAACCCTGATCCTGCTCTCGCAGCTGGCCATTGCCGAGGTCAAGATCGAGCAGGCGTTGATTGCCACCCTGTCCGATGCCAAGTCGCAGTCGATCGTGCGTTTCATCGTCGAAGTCGCGCATCGCTGCGGTGCGATCGTGGTGGCCGAGGGTACCGAAACCCTCGCGCAGGAACAGCAATTGCGCGCACTGGGTGTGGATGTCGGCCAGGGCTATCTGTACTCGGCGGCGCTGCCGGCCGACGAGTTCCGCCGCTTCGCCGCCAGCTAGACCGCGTAGTAACCCAGGAACATCGCCACCGCCGATTCGGCCACGCGTGCACGCTCCTGTTCGTTCAACGGCGCCTGCCCCATCGTCACCTGCGGCCAGAATGCAAAGCTCTTCACCAGGCCGTGCAGCTGGTGGCCGGCGAACTCCGGATCGACCTGGCGCAGCCGGCCATCGGCGATTGCCGCGCGGATCCATGCGCTCTCGCCACTTTCCTTCTCGCCCATGCGGCAGACGATGGCCTGCGCCCGTTCCGGTGAGTGGATGATTTCGGCCATCGCCACTCGCGCCAGGTCGATGAAGTTGGCATCACTGAGCAGCTCCAGCTTCTGCCCCAGCAGCTGCATCAGCTGCGCCTGCAGCGGCTGATCGGCGCGGTACGGCAGTGCGTCGCTGGCCACGCTGCGCTCCCACAGCTCCTCCAGGATCATCGAGAACAACGCTTCCTTGCTCGGGAAGTGGTTGTAGACGGTGCGTTTGGAGACCCCCGCCACCTCGGCGATGCGGTCCATGCTGGTCGCCTCGTAGCCCGATGCACGGAACTCCTCCACCGCCGCACGCACGATGGCTTCGCGTTTGCGGTCGGTCAGGCGTTGCGGGGCACGGGACATGGCAGGAACCAGATAACTGAACGGATGCCACCATTTTACACCCGGCAGTGTACTTTTGAAAAACACGAAACTACACTGTGCAGTGTACCCAGCGGACGTCACCCATGAAGCGCCTGCTCCTTGTCCTTTTGCTTGGAATCCTCGCCGTGACCGCCTACACCTTCTGCAAGTCCTGGTCCCTCCCCGACTTCCCCGATTCGCCGCAGTACCGCGACGGCAAGTTCCGCAATGCCCTGCCGCGTCCGGCGATGGGCCTGCGCGATGGCGCGGAGATCTGGTGGACGTTCCTGTTCAACAAGCCCAAGGGCACCGTGCCCGCCCACCCCATTCCGGTGCTGCCGCTGGACCGCACCACCCTGGACGCCGCGCCGGATCGCAGCCTGTTCCGGCTCGGGCATTCCACGATCCTGCTGAAGCTGCGCGGCCAGTACTGGCTGACCGACCCGGTGTTCTCCGAGCGCGCCTCGCCGGTGCAGTGGATGGGCCCGACGCGCTTCCATGCACCGCCGATCAGCATCGACGAACTGCCGCCGATCGCCGGCGTGATCCTCTCGCACAACCATTACGACCACCTGGACCATGCCGCAGTGATGCAGCTGGCCGGCAAGACCGCGCGCTTCATCGCACCGCTGGGTGTGGGCGACCAGCTGATTGCGTGGGGCGTGGACGCCAGCAAGGTCGAACAGCTGGACTGGTGGCAATCGACCGAAGCCAGCGGCCTGCGCCTGACCGCCACCCCGGGCCAGCATTTCTCCGGCCGCGGTCTGGGCGACAGCGATCGCAGCCTGTGGGCGTCATGGGTGATCCAGGACGGCGACTTCCGCATCTTCTTCAGCGGCGACACCGGCTACTTCGACGGCTTCAAGGCCATCGGTGAGAAGTACGGCCCGTTCGACCTGACCATGATCGAAACCGGTGCCTACGACCCGCGCTGGGCCTTCGTGCACATGCAGCCCGAGCAGACCCTGCAGGCGCACCTGGACCTGCGCGGCAAGTGGCTGCTGCCGATCCACAACGGCACCTTCGATCTGGCGCTGCACGCCTGGCAGCAGCCGTTCGAGCGCATCACTGCATTGGCTGGCGCAAAGAACGTGCCGGTGGCCACGCCGATGATGGGCGAAGCACTGGACATGCAGGCGCCGCAGGCGGGTACGCGCTGGTGGGAGACGGTGGAGCTGTAAAAGCGGGTGCGTGTGACCTGCCGGAAACCATGTAGAGCCGAGCCATGCTCGGCTGCTTCTGAGAAGTGCGCCGTGGACGTCAAACAAGCTCAGCTTTGGAGGCACCGCAATTGGAGACGCCGGCAGCATTGCTGACATCGACATGCACGGTTATCAATTCGGCTTCCGGTAGCGCACTCTGAACCTGCACGCATGCGGCACGCGCGACATCGTCTGCGGCTGTGCCTTCTCGCTGAAATCGCAACGCCAACACACCCGGCGAACCACTGCCCAGCAGCGCATCGTCGCACCCCACCTCTGCAAGAGCTCGCTCAAATGCACTGAGATCTTTTCCGGTATCAGGCACTCGGTACATCAGCGTGAAACTGAACTCCATCATCAATCCATTTCAGATCGGTGGTCGTTGCCAATCAGCATAGGGGCAAGCCGGCAGCCGTCCAGAGCCACATCCGTCAGCGCTCCCGCGATGGCAGCGCCAGCGCCCGGCGGCGCTGCAGTGCGTCATGTAACCGATTACATCCCTTGCTAGCGTAGCGCTCGCCCGAATCCGGCCGAACCTGCGAGGCTGTCCGTAATGACGTTGCGCACCGAACGCTCCAAGGTCTCCCGCCCACCTGTCCCATGGCGACCTGCCGCCACTCTGATGCTCGCCGTCCTGGCATCCTCCGCACAGGCACAGACGCTGCCACCACGCAGCCAATGGCAGGCCAGCGCGTCCTCGCAGCAGGTACCGGCGATGGCGATCAGCCACCTGATCGACGGCGACCCCAGGACCGTCACCGGCGGCGCCTTCAGTCCGGGCCACTGGTTCCAGATCGATCTGGGTGCACCGACGATGCTGGCGGGCGCACGGATCACCTGGGATGTCTCCAATCCAGAGGGCTATTCACTGCAGACCTCGCTGGACGGCACACAGTGGCAGACCGCGTACACCATGGCCGATTCGCTGGGCGACGTGGAAACGCTGTACTTCGCGCCACGCCAGGCGCGCTACCTGCGGTTGGCCAGCCCGCAGCGCACGTCCGACTGGGGCGTGTCGATTTTCGAGATGGAGCCACTGGACAGCACGCTCAGCGCACGCATCAGCGGTGTCGATGCAACGCAGGCGGCGGCGCTCTGGCAAGGCGGTGGCACCGTCGCGGTTCCAGCCGGAAAAGGTGGATCCCATACGCTCGAGATCATGCTGCCTCGCACCCAGTCCACGGCCGGTCTCGCGGTCGACTGGGCCGATGGCGGGCGCGGCGCCGCCCGCTTGCAGGCGCAGGACGCACAGGGCCGATGGCAGGACCTCGCACACGATGCACAGGCGGCCAGCCATCGGCAGAGTTGGCTGGCTGCTGACACGGCACAACCTCTACATGCATTCCGCCTGAGCGTGGACGGCGCTGCCCCGCAGATCGCGCGCCTGCGCCTGCTCGGCCCGAAAGCGGTGATGACGCCGATGAAGCGCTACCAGATCGCCGCCAGCGGTGCGCAACGTGCCTTGTTCCCCGCCTCGCTGCAGATGCAGCAGACCTACTGGACCGCCGTGGGTGTGCACGCGGGTCGGCAGAAATCGATCTTCGACGAATACGGCAACCTGGAAGCGTTCAAGGGTGCGCCGCTGGTGCAGCCGCTCTGGCGAAGCGCCGACGGGCGTGCTGCAGGTGCCGCCGGTCAGCCCGTACAGCACGCCCTGCGCGATGGCTGGAAGCCTATGCCTTCGGCCACTTGGTCGCCGCAGCCTGGGCTGGAGCTGAGCAGTGAGGTGTTCGCCATCGAGCGCGATGGCCAGCCGGTGACCTTCCTCCGCCATCGACTGCACAACACCGGCAGCACCCGGATCGACGGCACGCTCAGCCTGGTCGTGCGCCCCATGCAGATGAATCCGCCGTGGCAGAACGGCGGGCTGTCGCCGATCCGCGAGGTGGCCGTCGAAGCCAACACGGTGCGCGTCAACGGCCGCACGCTGCTGCGCTCGCTCACGCCGGTGGATGCTGCCGGCGCCGCGCCGTTCGGCAACGAAGGTGTAACGGAGATCACCGCCGGCATCGCAGCCGGGCGTCTGCCTGCCGCCCAGCAGGCACGCGATGAGCAAGGATTGGCCGCAGCCGCATTGAGCTACCGGATCCGCCTCGCCCCCGGTGCCAGCGATGCGGTGGTGGTGGCGTTCCCACTCGGCACCGCCGCTGCCGACTCCAATGGCGTGCTGCCGGAAGCCCCCGCGCTCGACCTTTCCTCGCTACCTCGCGACGGCAACGATGCCTTCGGCACCCTGGCCAACCAGGCCTCGGCCGATTGGCAGGCACGGCTGGGCCAGGTCGGGCTGCGCCTGCCTGATCGATCGCTGGTGGACATGCTGCGCGCGCAGGCCGCTTACATGCTGATCAACCAGACCGGCCCGGCGATGCAACCGGGCCCGCGCAACTACAACCGCTCCTTCATCCGCGATGGCATGGCCACCTCGGCGGTGCTGCTGCGCATGGGCGAAGCCAAGGTCGCGCGCGACTACCTGGCGTGGTACAGCGAGCACGGCGTGCACGGCAACGGCCTGGTCTCGCCCATCCTCAACGACGATGGCAGCGTCAACACCGGCTTCGGATCGGATATCGAGTACGACAGCCAGGGCCAGTATGTGGCGCTGGTCGCCGACGTCGCCCGCCTCGATGGTGGTCCGGAGTCGGTGCGCGCATACCTGCCGAAAGTGAAGGCCGCACTGCGCTTCCTGCAGGAACTGCGCGAGCGCACGCTGGTGCCCGGTTACAAGGCCGACCAGCCGGCGCCGGAGCGATTCACGGGCATTCTTGCGCCGTCGATCAGCCATGAGGGCTATCCGTCGCCCACCCACAGCTACTGGGATGACTACTGGGGCCTGAAGGGCTGGCACGACGGTGCATGGCTGGCCGAATCGCTGGGTGACCACGAGACCGCACGCTGGGCGCGTGAGCAGTACAAGGCGCTGTACGACGCCCTGCATGCGTCGATCCGCGCAACGATGGCGTGGAAAGGCATCGACTTCATTCCTTCCTCCGCGGATCTGGGCGATGGTGATCCCACCGGCGTATCGATCGCGCTGGATCCCACCGGCGCGCAGAGCGTGCTGCCGGCAGATGCGTTGCGGACCACCTTCGCCCGCTACCTGGACGACGTGCGCAAGCGCAGCCAGCCCGGTGCGCTGTATGCCTACACGCCGTACGAGATCCGCAATGTGCTGAGCTATGTGCATCTTGGCCAGCCAGACGTGGCTGACGAGCTGTTGCAGGGCCTGCTTCACGATCGGCGCCCGCTTGAATGGCAGGTGCTGGCCGAAGTAGTGCATTCACGGCTGCGCTTCCCGCGCTACCTCGGCGACATGCCGCATACCTGGATCGGTGCCGAATACGGCCGCACGCTGTTCGGCATGTTGATGCGCGAGGACGATGACGCGTTGTCATTGCTGCCGGGCACACCGCCTTCGTGGGTGGCGGGCGATGGATTGGCGGTGGAGCGCCTGCCGACCGCGTATGGCACGTTGCAGATGCAGGCGCGGCAGCGCGACGGGCTGCTGACAGTGGTGATTGGCGAGGGGCTGCGCAAGGACACCGCCGTGCGCATGTGGTGGCCGAACCGGACCGCGCCGAAGTCTGTGCGCGTGGATGGACGCAGCGTTTCCGACTTCGATGCCGAGGGCGTGCGCCTGGCGAAACCGTTCCGGACGTTGGAAGCGGTCTGGTAATGCAGCCGAGCATGGCTCGGCTCTACAAAAGCAGCGGTAGCTGCCGGGCGATGCCCGGCGTCAGAGCGTCGGCAGCCCCGGCGGGTTGGTCTGCGACTGCGGCACGGCCTCCTCGGCCACATTCCATCGCTTCAGCGCCTGCGCATAGGTGCCGCTGCCGATCTGGGTGTTCAGCGCCTGCGTCACCGCATCAGCCAGGCCACTGCCCTTGCGCGTGGTCACCGAGATCGCTGCGGCGTTCGGCCAGCCACCGGGGAACAGGCCCACACGCCGCACCTTGCCGTCGCGTGCCGAGTAAGCGCCGGTGGCATTCGGTTCGAACGACACATCGGCGCGCCCGGTGATTACTGCCAGCCGCCCAACCACGGCGTCATCGAAGTACTGGTACTCCACCGGCTTCAAGCCAGCGGCGATGTTCTGCTGGTCCCACTGCCGCAGGATCTGGTCCTGGTTGGTGCTGGCACCGACCACCACCTTCAGCCCGGCAACGTCGGCCGGCTTTTCGATCTTCTGGATCGGCCCATCAGTGCGCGTATAGATGCCCAGCAGATCGTAACGGTAGCTGGAGAAATCGAACTTCTTCTTGCGCTCCTCGGTAACCGTCACGTTCGACAGCACGGCATCGTACTTGCCTGATTCCAACCCCAGCGGCCAGTCCGCCCACGCCACCGGCACGATCACCAGCTTCAGGCCCAACCCATCGGCAATCAGCCGTGCGATGTCCGGCTCGATGCCGACCACGTCCTTGCTGTCGACGCCGTAGTCGGCCAGCGGCAGCTGCCCCGGATGGGTGGCCACGGTGAACGTACCAGGCGTGACAAAGCGATAGTCGGCCGGGATCAACGCCTGCGCCTTCGGATCGAGCGTGCCCTTCAGGATTGCGGTGTTCGCACCCGCCAGGCTGGTTGCGGCCACGGTGCCGGCATCCGGTGCCTGACGCACGCGCGAATAGACGATGCCGGCGATGCCGATGACCAGCACGCCCACGATCAACAGGGTGCTGCGTGAGGAGCGACGCGGTGCTGCAGGGCTCATGGTCTTCCTTCCGGGGTTACAGGGTCTTGGCCAGGAAATCGGCGGTGCGTTGCTGGCGCGGGCGCTCGAACAGCGCCTCGGGCGTGCCCTGCTCGATCACCCGGCCCTGGTCCATCATCACCACGTGGTCAGCCACCCGGCGGGCGAAGCTCAGCTCATGGGTGACGATCACCAGCGTGGTGCCGGAACGGGCCAGCTCCTCGATCACGCTGAGCACTTCGGCCACCAGCTCCGGGTCCAGCGCCGAGGTCGGTTCATCGAACAGCAGCACCTTCGGTTGCAGGGCCAGTGCGCGGGCAATCGCAATGCGCTGCTGCTGGCCGCCGGACAGCTGGCGCGGGAAGGCATCGGCCTTGTCGGCCAGGCCGACCCGTTCCAGCAGCGTGCGCGCCTGCTGTTCGGCCTGCGCACGCGGCACACCGCGCACCGCGATCGGCGCCTCGATGATGTTCTCCAGCGCGGTCAGGTGCGGGAACAGGTTGAAGCCCTGGAACACCATGCCCACTTCCGCACGACGGCGGCGGATCTCACGCTCGGGCAGCTCGTACAGGGTGTCGCCGTCGCGGCGGTAGCCGATCAGCTGGCCGCCGACGGTCACAAAGCCACTGTCGGCACGTTCCAGATGGTTGATCAGCCGCAGCAGCGTGGACTTGCCGGCGCCGGACGGGCCGATCAGCACCGTCACGCTGCCAGCGCGCAGGTCCAGGTTCACGTCTTCCAGCACCGGCTGGTCGCCGAACACCTTGCCTACGCCATGCAGCGACACCAATGCCCCCTCGCCCGCTTCAACCTGCGCGGCGATGCGCGGGCGATTGACTACGCGCGGTGCGGCATCACCTGTGGCGCGCGTTGGCGACGAGACACGCGATACCGAACGCTCGCGCTGCAGTTGGCCGCGCGCGAACCGCTGCTCCACGCGCCGCTGCAGCAGCGAAAGCACGGTCAGGATCACCAGGTACCAGACCGTAGCCACCATCAGCAACGGCACCACTTCCAGATTGCGCCGGTAGATCACCTGCACGGTGTAGAACAGCTCCGGCAGCGCCAGCACGTAGACCACCGACGTGCTCTTGGCCAGGCCGATCACATCGTTGAACGCGGCCGGCAGGATCGAGCGCATCGCCTGCGGCAGGATGATGCGGCGCACCTGGCGGCCACGTGGCAGGCCAAGCGCCGCTGCGGCTTCGTACTGGCCATGGTCCACCGAGAGAATGCCACCGCGGATCACCTCGGCCGAGAACGCGGCCTGGTTCAAGGTGAGGCCCAGCACCGCGGCGGTGAACACGCCGATCAGCTGCGTGGTCGGGTACGAGAACAGGCTGACGCCGGTGAACGGCACCCCCAGCTCGATGGTGCTGTACAGGTAGCCCAGGTTGTTCAACAGCAGCAACAGCACCAGCAGCGGAATCGAGCGGAACAGCCACACATAGCCCCACGACACCGCCGACAGCAGCGGCGAACCGGAGACGCGGGCCAACGCCAGCAAGGTGCCCAGCGCGAAACCGAGGCCAGTACCCAACGCGGTCAGCAGCAGCGTGCGACCCAGGCCTTCCAGCACCGGGCGTGCGAAGAACCACTCGGCGAACGTGCCCCAGCCCCAGCGCGGATTGCCCAGCACTGATTGCAGCCCGATCAGGATCAGCGCCAGCGCCAGGAGGGTTCCGACCACCTGCAGCGGATGCCGGGCCGGCACGATCTTCAACGCCGGAGCTGGCGCCGGGCGTGCCGCAATGCCATCCAGCGCGGTCGAAGGCGTGCTCATGCGTGGGCTCCATGCAGCTGGGCTTGCGCAGGCGCGATGACGGGCGCGGAGGCCCGCAGGTGTTTTTCGAACGGCAGATGCGCGATGGTTTCCGGGTCGGCCTGCAGGTCGAACAGCGCGGTGTAGCCGTGGCTGAGGTACAGGCCGACGGCTTCAGGCTGGCGGAATCCGGTGGTCAGGAACACCCGCCGGTATCCTTGCCGCGCTGCCTGGTCTTCCAGCTCCTGCAGCACGCGCCGCGCGATGCCCTGGCGGCGCAGCCCTGGCAATGTCCAGATGCGCTTGAACTCGGCGGTATCCGGATCGCGGTGCGGCATGAACGCACCGCCGGAGATCGCCACACCATCGCGCAGCAGCAGCACGAACGCCCCTACCGGCGCCGCGAATGCCTGCGCCGGGTAGCGCTGCAGTTCCTCGCGGGCGCTACCGCCGATGCGTCGACGCACGTCGGCGTAGCGGCTGTCGTACTCCTGCTCCAGGCCATCGAACAGCGGCCGCGCCAGTGGATCATCCACCGAGGTGTAGAGGAAGCGTTCGTTGCTGCTCATGCCACGTCCTTCACCAGATAGTCTTCGGCCAGCCGCGCCCACAGGCTGGCGGCGGGTGCGATGGCGGCGTCGTTGAACACATAGCGCGGGCTGTGCAGCGGTGCGCTGTCGCCGTTGCCGACGAACACGAAGCTGCCGGGCCGCGCCTGCAGCAGGAAGGCAAAGTCCTCGCTGGCCGTGCGTGGCGCGAACTCCGGTACCACCTGTTCACTGCCGAAACCCTGTACGGCTACGTCGCGGATATAGGCAGTCTGCTGAGGATGGTTGATCACGCTGGGGAAGCCACGCGGAAACGCGATCTCGGCGCGCGCACCGAACGCGGCGGCAGTCTGCTCGGCAATCTCGGTGACCCGGCGCCGCAACGTATCGCGTACTTCCGGCAGGTAGGCGCGCACGGTCAGCTTCAGCTCGACGACGTCCGGGATCACATTGGCGGCCTGCCCGCCGTGGATCGAACCGACGGTGACCACGCCCATCTGCCGCGGATCGACATTGCGCGACACCACGCTCTGCAGCGCGGTGACGATGTGCGCTGCCGCCAGGATCGGGTCGACGCTGCCCTGCGGCTCGGCACCGTGGCCGCCCTTGCCGATCACCTTCAGCCGCGCCCAGTCCACCGACGCCATCGCCGGGCCATCGACGAAGCCAAAGTGACCCACTGGTACGCCCGGCCAGTTGTGCAGGCCATAGATCGCATCCACCGGGAAGCGTTCGAACAGGCCGTCGGCAATCATCTTCGAGGCCCCCGAACCGGTTTCCTCGGCCGGCTGGAACACCAACTGCAGGGTGCCGTCGATATCGCCGTGATGGGCGAGATAATGCGCCGCGGACAGCAGGATGGCGGTATGCCCATCGTGGCCACAGGCATGCATCAGCCCCTCGGTCTGGCTGGCGTAGGCCAGCCCGGAATCCTCGTGGATCGGCAGTGCATCGATGTCGGCGCGCAGGCCGAGGCGACGGCTGCCCTGCCCGCGCTGCAGCGTACCGACCACGCCGGTGCCGCCGAGGCCGGTGGTGACCTCATAGCCCCACTGCTGCAACAGCTCGGCCACGCGGGCGCTGGTGCGGTGCTCCTCGAAAGCCAGTTCCGGGTGCCGGTGCAGGTCATGGCGGATCGCGATGGCCGCCTCGGCGCGTGCCGCGATTTCCGGCAGTACGCCCGTCGTTGGGGAACTCCGCCGGGCATGGCCCGGCGCTACCGCGTTTTCTCCGCTCATCGCCTTACCCCGCCTTCCGCGCCGGCTCGGCATCGGTCGCATGGCGGCTGCCCTTGTACGGCAGGCCCAGATGCGCGCGCAGAGTCTGCCCTTCCAGCTCGCGCTGGTGGTAGCCGCGCGCCTGCAGGATCGGCAGTACCTGGGTCACGAAATCGTCCAGGCCTTCGCGCTGTGCCGCGAATCCGAGGATGAAGCCGTCGCTGGCACCGGCATCGAACCAGCGGATCAACTCGTCGGCCACGTGCTCCGGCGTACCGATGAAATTCGGCCGTGGGCTCACCGCTTCCAGCGCCACCTGGCGCAGGCTCAGGCCCTTCTCACGTGCATCCTGCTTGATGCGGTCGGTGGTGGAACGGAACGAGTTGCTGCCGATGTCACCCAGCTCCGGGAACGGCGCGTCCGGGTCGTACTGGCTGAAATCATGATGGTCGAAGAAGCGGCCGAGATAGGCCAGCGCATCCTCCAACGTGGCCAGCGCGGCGATCGCCTGGTACTTGGCCTCAGCCTCCTCGGCGGTGCGGCCGACGATGGGGCCGATGCCCGGGAAGATCTTCACGTCATTGCCGCTGCGGCCGTGGGCGATCGCCGAGTTCTTCACCTTCTGGGTGAACGCGCGGGTCTCCTCCAGCGATGGCGAATGGGTGAACACCGCATCGGCGTACTTGCCGGCCAGCGCGATGCCATCGTCGGACGAACCGGCCTGGAAGATCACCGGCTGACCCTGCGGCGAACGCTGGATGTTGAGCGGCCCTTCCACCTGGAAGAAGCGGCCCTTGTGGTCGAGCCGCCGGAACTTCTCCGGTGCGAAGAACGTGCCGCTGTCGCGCTCGCGCACAAAGGCATCGTCATCCCAGGAATCCCACAGTCCCTGCACCACCTCCAGATATTCGTCGGCGATCTGGTAGCGCAGCGCGTGCTCCGGGTGTGGCCGGCCATAGTTGCGGCCAGAGCCCTCCAGTGGCGAGGTCACCACGTTCCAGCCGGCACGGCCGCCGCTGAGCAGATCCAGCGAGGCGAACTGGCGGGCCACGGTGAACGGGTCGCTGTAGGAGGTCGACAGCGTGCCGGCCAGGCCGATCTTTTTCGTCGCCGTGGCCAGCGCCGACAGCAGCGAGATCGGCTCGAAGCGGTTGAGGAAGTGCGGGATCGACTTCTCGTTGATGTACAGGCCATCGGCCACGAAACCAAAGGCGATGCCGTTGTCCTCGGCGGTGCGCGCGATGTCGATGTAGAACTGCAGGTTGACGCTGGCATCGGCCGGGTTGGAGGGATGCTTCCAGGCATGCATGTGGCTGCCAGGGCCCTGCAGCATGATGCCGAACGGAATGTGGCGCGGGGTCGTGCTCATGGGAATCGCTCCAGCAGGTCAGGCCACCGCCGCGCGCGGCGCGGGCGACAGCAGTTCAAGGGATGTCATGCGTGCGTCGAGGTCGGCCACCGGCGCATCGAGGATGAACTCGCCCACGCCGAAGCGCCGGTGCAGCGCATCCAGTTCGTCACGCACGTGCTGCGCATCACCGGACAACACGCTCGGGCGTGTCTCCTCGATGCGGAAGTCAGCCACGCCCACCTGGCGCGCGTACTCGGCAGCCGCCTCGGTACTGGGCAGATTCACCGTCTGGCCGGGGCCGAGGTGCAGCTTGTAGACGCGCAGCGCGCCGATATGACGCGCTGCGGCTTCGGCAGTTGGTGCGGCGAACGCCACCGTGGCCAGCAGCGGCGGCTGCGTTGAAACGCTGCGGTAGGCATCGAACGCGGCCTCGATATGCTTCGGGTCACCATCGAAGTGCGCGGCGTAGACGAAGCGCCAGCCGAGCTCGGCCGCCTGCTGCGCGCTCTGCGGGCTGGCCCCGAGCAGGAAGCGCTCCGGTGCCTGCTGCGGAACCGGCCGAGCCTGTGCCCCGGTTTCGGCGCCGGACAGATAACCTTCCAGGTCGCGCAGTTGCTGGTCGAAGTCGGCGAACGCCGGACGCCCGGCTGCCAGCGCCGCGGTCGAGGCCGGCAGGCCACCGGGGGCCTTGCCCACGCCCAGATCGACGCGCCCTGGCGCCAGCGCCGACAGCAGGTTGAAGTTCTCCGCCACCTTGTACGGTGCGTAGTGGCGCAGCATCACCCCGCCACTGCCGATGCGGATGCGCCGGGTCTGCGCCAGCACCCACGCAGCCAGCACTTCCGGTGCAGGGCTGGCCAGCGTCGGCGCAGCGTGGTGCTCGGCAAACCAGTAGCGGTGGTAGCCCAGCTGCTCGGCGCGCTGCGCCAGCTGCAGGCTGTTGCGCAGCGCCTGCTCTGGCGAGGCACCTTCGGCCACCGGGCTCTTGTCCAGCACGCTGATCTGATAGCTCATGGTCACGTCCTCGCTCAGGGGTGGGCCACGGGAATGCCGAGCAAGCCGTTCAACGCGGCCAGGATCGGCTCGGCACCGGAGACGTACTGGCGGTCCTGGTGCGCGCCACTGGCCAGTTCGCTGCGCACGCCCTGCGGCAGCACCAGCTTGGGTAGTGACTGGTCCTGCTCACCGATCTCGGCGATTACCTCACGGCGCGGTCGCGCGAAGCCGATGCGGCGCACGTCCAGCTGCGCGTCCAGGCCATCGATGCTCGACAACGCGCCCTCCAGCAACAGGCTGTGCCGGCAGAAGAAGCGCTGGCCGGGAATCTGGCCGTCCTCGAACTCACGGTCGAGCAGGAACAGGATGGGTTTGCTTGCTGCGTCGAAAGTCACAGGGGTCGTCCTCATCGGGGCCGGCAATGCGATGCCGCTTCGATATCGATGCTAGAGATGCCAGCAGCCGCAGCAGCGACGGCTGGCGACAATCGGCGGTCAGATCCGGCCACGCAGATGCGGCGTGGCCATAAGCAAAGCGCCGCCGGTTATGGCGTCAGGCAATACGCCGCAGCGGCGCCGCTACCGCCAGCGCCTGCGTGGCCAAGTGCCCGGCCGCACGCTCGGTCGCCAGCTCGATGCGCGCCTGCAAGGCCGCACTGCTGATGTGCTCGCCTTCGAAGTCGGCGGGCGTGGCATACACCCCGATCGGCAGCGTGTGCGCCTGCAGGAAACTGAACAACGGCCGCAGCTGGTGATCGATTACCAGCGCATGGCGCTCGCTGCCGCCGGTCGCTGCCAGCAGCACCGGCACATCCACCAGCGCCTCCAGCCCGATGAAGTCGACCAGGTGCTTGAACAACCCGGGATACGAGCCGCGATAGACCGGCGCTGCCACCACCAGCAGCTCGGCGGCCTCGATGGTCTGCAGTGCCTGTTCCACCGCCGGCTCCGCCTCGCCGCGCGACAGCGACTGACCCAGCGCGCGCGCGATCGGCGCCAGCTCCACCAGGTCCACGCGGGCGTGCACCCGCTGCTGCAGCGAGTCCAGCAGATGCCGCACCAGCAATAGTGTGCGCGACGTCGCCGAGCTGGTCGGTGACCCCACCAACGCAACCACCTTCAATGCAGAAGACATGAACTACTCCTCGATGATGCCGAACTACGTCCGGCCGCCTTTCGCCTTTTGTAGAGTCGAGCCATGCTCGACTGCTTCCCGCCTCAGAACCGGTAACTGACCCGGCCAAACCAGTACGCACCCACATTGCTCAGCACATCGCCGCTGTCCCAGGTGGTCTCGATGCTGGCCACATCGGTGGCACTGCGCGCGTACTCCGGCACCTTGCGCGTGCGCTTGTCGAACACGTTGTTGATGCCCAGCGCCGCGCTCCAGCCCGCACCCAGCTCCACGCCACCGGACAGGTTGGTCACCAGCACCGGCGGCTGCCTGTACTCCACGCCGTTGTTCAGGCGCTTGATCGGGCCGTAGTAGGTGAAGTCCACATTCGAGCGCCAGCGCCCGTTCTGCCAGCCCAGTCCCGCCACCTGCGTGTAGCTGGGCGTGCGGAAGCGCAGCGCGTACTCGCTGCTCTTGGTCAGCAGGTTGATGTTCGGCAGACCCTGCAGTGCCGCCGGAATGTCGCTGACTTTCTGGATGGTGGTACGGCCGACGTTGGCCGCGTAGCTCCAGCGCAGCTTGCCCCACGCCGTTTCCTGGTTCGCTTCCAGGGTCAGCTCGACACCGCGTGTACGGGTATTGCCCACGTTGGTGAAGTAGCTGGCGTAGAACGCATCACCCGGCAGGATGCTGATGCCGGCTGAACCCAGCAGTGCATCGATGGTGTTCTTCTGCGCCGCACTCAGCACCGTGCCGCTGTTGTCGGTGACGCGCGCCGGATCCTGCGCGTTGTAGCCGATCTGGCTGGACTGCCCCAGCTGGCCGCGGATGTCGATCTGATAGGCATCCACTGCCAGGTGGAAGGCCGGGCTCGGGTCCCAGGTCAGGCCCAGGCTGTAGTTGGTGGCCTTTTCCGGCTTCAGCGGCGTGGCACCCAACGCAATCGCCGCCGGCGAAGACACCTGCGCCACCAGCGTGGTCCCGCACGGGCAGCTGCCGGTGGCCTGGTAGTACTGCGCGCCCAGGCTGGGCGCATGGAAGCCGTTGCTGACCGTGGCACGCACACCCAGCGCGTCGGTGAAGTCGAAGCGCGTGGTCAGACGGCCGGTGGAGACACTGCCGAAATCGGAATGGTCTTCCCAGCGCGCGGCAGCATCCAGGTACCAGCGTGAGGTGATATTGGTGGCCGCACCCACGTACACCGCCTTGCTGTTGCGGGTCGCCTTCACCGCGTCGGCGGTGGAATAGCCGACGAAGGCTGCAGCGCCGAAGCCGGTATACGACTCCCACTGACCTGCTCCACGCTCGTACTGTTCGTGCTGATACTCGGCGCCCGCACTCACCTCCAGCGGCGAAGCAAACGCCGCCACCTCGAAGCCACGGCGCAGGTCGAGGTTGGCAATGCCCTGCTGGTAATCCAGCTTGCCGTCATAGAAGTCGGTGGGCGAACCGGGATACGGCAGCGAGTAGTTCACCGAGTTGCGGGTATAGGTGCGCACCGTGCTGCGGTTGCCGGTCAGGCTGGCGTCGTAGTCCCAACCCGCGATCTGGCCTTTCACGCCGGCGGTGCCGGTGTACTGCTTCTCCTTGGTTTCCAGCACCGGCAGGAAGCCGTCGGGAAACACGCTCAGCACGCCGGGGGCCTTGTAGGTGGTGAAGATCGTCGCCGGCAGGCGGAAATTCTGGATCGCCTGCGCGGTGCGGTCACTGGCCGTGGCGTTGGCGTAGAACTGCGCGCTCTCACCCAGGCCATGGCCCACGTTCACCGCGAAGGCCTTCAACGCATACGACGGCGAGCTGAGGATGGTATTGGCCTCAGCATTGCGGTTGGCCTCGGCCGGGTTCGGCGCAGCACCCGCTGGCAATCGATTGTTCGGCCGCAGCGCCACCAGATTGCCGCTGCCATCCACGGCCGGATAGCTCAGGTAGCCGTCGATATAGCGGCGGGTGCGGATTGCATGGTGCTGGCGGGTGGTTTCGCCGGACAGGTTGACGAAACCATCCTCGCCCCACGGCAGGCCCACGTTTGCGCGCACGCTGGTACGCGAGCCATCACCATCGATGCTCTGCCCGCTCTCCACCGACACATCACCACCGTGCGCCTGCGATTTCAGAATCACGTTGACCACGCCGGTGATCGCGTCCGAGCCGTAGATGGCGGAGGCACCATCACGCAGCACTTCCACATGGTCGATGGCCGAGACCGGAATCAACGCGAGGTCCGCCCACGCATGGCCGGGGAAGCCGCCCCCATTGGCACCGCTCACATAGGCACTGGCATTGCGGCGCTTGCCGTTGACCAGTACCAGTGTGTAGCCCGGCGACAGGTTGCGCAGCTGGTAGCCGCGGATGAGGCTTTCCTGGTCGCTCTGGTAGCCGCCGATCTGGCTCAGCGACGGCAGGCTGCGCTGCAGCGCTTCCAGCAGGTTGCCCTGGCCAGTTGCCGCAAGGTCCTCGGCGGAGATCACATCGATCGGTGTGGAGCTGTTCTTCACCGTGCGCGTGCTGGTGCGCGAACCGGTGACCACTACCGCATCCAGCGTGGAGGCCGCCACATTGGCGGTGGCTGCAGTGGTGGCAGGGTCTGCATCGGCTTCCGCTGCGTGGCTGGGCGATGCAGCGAGGACGGCCGCGATCAGGACGGCAAGAGTGCTCAGGACTGGGGCGTAGGCGGCAGGCATGGGGGCTCGTGGGGGTGGGCCGGAAACACGCTTCCATTCAAGGGCCTGTTCACCCACCGCGACAGGCGGGATCGCGTCACCCAGCCGTAACATCTGGCCACCCACATGACCGCTGGTAATGACGTTAGGCGGCCTGAACACACGGGGTCGGATCCCTTTCCAAAGGAAAGGGCTCTGACCCCAGGCACGCATCCCTCCACGGGGTCAGAGCCCTTCCTGCGGAAGGGATCCGACCCCGGCCTCCATATGCCCGCCCGGCATCACCTCATGCCCGCGCACCACTCTGCGCCGCACACCTCCACCCGTAGCATCAGGCCATGCCCAGCCCTCCCGCCGATCCCGCCGCGCCGCTCGTCGCCATCGTTGCCTGCCATGGCCAGGGGCTGTTCGAGTTCGGCTGTGCGGTCGGCCTGTTCGCACCGATACGGCCTGAACTGGGCGTGGCCTGGTACCGCACCCAGCTGTGCGCCGGCGAGCCCGGTGCGCTGCGCATGCTCGGCAACACCCAGGTGCAACTGCCCTACGATCTCGGCAGCGTCGATGACGCCGACATCATCGTCATCCCCGGTTGGCGCGAGCCCAGCGAGCGTCCACCGCAGATCCTGCTCGATGCACTGATCCGCGCCCACGCACGCGGCGCACGCATCGCCTCGATCTGCTCCGGTGCGTTCGTGCTGGCCTGGGCCGGGCTGCTCGATGGCCGCCAGGCCACCACGCACTGGCGCCTCACCGAAGCGCTGGCACGCCAGTTCCCACGCATCGACGTGCGCGAGGATGTGCTGTATGTGGACACCGGCAGCATCATCACTTCGGCCGGCTCGGCCACCGGCATGGACATGATGCTGCACATGGTGCGCAAGGATTACGGTGCCCGCGTGGCCAACCTGGTGGCCGAGCGGCTGGTGCTGGCGCCGTGGCGTGATGCCGGGCGCAGCCAGCGTGTCAGCCGGGCCATCCCCCATGGCGAGCCCACGCGCCTGGCGAAGCTGATGGAATGGATGCGCCGCAACCTGCGCGAGCCACATTCGCTAGGCAGCCTCGCCGAGCAGGCCGCACTCAGCCAGCGCACCCTGCAGCGGCAGTTCCTGGAAGCAACGGGCCTGTCACCGATCGACTGGCTGATCCGCGAGCGCGTAGCCCTCGCCCGTGAGCTGCTGGAAACCACCGACCGGCCGCTGCAATGGATCGCCGAGCAGGTGGGCTTTGGTTCGCAGGAATCGTTCCGCCGCCACTTCCGTGGCCAGGTCGATGCCAGCCCCACCGAGTACCGCAGCCAGCACCGCAGCGGCATCGGTGCGGACCGCCTGATCGGCTGCTGACTCCCGCCCCCCCCTGTCCCCCACTCCCGGCCTTTCCACGCAGGCACCTGCGCTGCAAGATAGGGGCATGCCCCGCAGTGCCGACGGAACGGTGATGACCGACAGCCCCTACAGGACCTACCGCGTTGGAATCGGCGTATCGCTGGTGTTGGCTGCGCTGATCGCCACGCTCTCGTTGATTGCCGTCGCTACCCCCAACCTGGGTTGGGGCGTCGTGGCGCTGGCCACCATCGCGATCTGGGTCGGCGTCCCGTTGCTGCTGGTGCTCCTGCTGGCCTGGCTGCGCTACATGGTGCGCCAGCGCGGGCAGGTGCCGGGTCGCATACACGTGCTGATGTTCGTGCCAACCGCCGCCTCCATGCTCATCATCCCACTGTGGCACGCCCTGCAAGGCAGTGTGGACAGCCTGGCCGGCGGCTCACGTGCATCCATCGCCGAGCTGCACGTCAACCTCAGCGGGCAACCCCTGTGGCTGGACACCTCGCCGCATGCATCCACCGGCTCCGGCGCTGGGCCGGATCTGCCCATGCAGGGCGACACCCCCGAGCGCTTCCTGGCCTTCCACCGCTACCCCAACGCACAGTCCGATGCAGACAGGGGGTTCCCGTATGAAGATGCGCGCCTGAAGCGCTCCGTCGACCACTACCGCTACGCCACTCCGTCCGGAGATCGCGCCGTCACCGATGTGCCACTGGTCCGTCGGCCGAATCCCGACCTTGCGCCATTCAACGCGGCCTGGCGACGCGCGGGTACACCCGAGCTCGTGCATATCTACTACCACTACAGCGATCACGTAGAGGTCGCGCCCGCACTCGCACGCCTCAGTGGCTTCACCACCGATGATCTGGAGCGCAGCCGCTTCGAAGGCCTGGCGCTGTTCAAGATCCACAACTACGGCAGTGCGCCCATCCTGCGGATGGAAATCAATGGCCTCACACTGGACATCGGCAACGGGGCCATCGCGAACATCCCGGAAGCGCCCCAGGATTGCACGGCCTACGGCTACCCTGTCAGCGCAGCGCTGTTGCCACTCAACCTGCCCCTGCAGGTGCGCTGGCAGACTGCAGACGCGCCGACGCGGTGGCACAGCGCGCGCGTGCAGGTGCCGGCATTCCGGCAGCCGCAGCCCCTGCAGGGACAATCCACGTTGCAGCGCGTCCTGCTGTACATGCTGCCCGATGATGCGCTGGCCGCAGAGCGCTACGCCGAGGTGTTTGATGGCGATTCGCAGCGCGGCATCAAGGCCACTGGCCTGCCAGCCAGCGCTGCCACCTACGCGGTGTGTGGCAGCGCCAGGGCGACCTATCGCGAAGGTGCGGGTACCGTGCTGGCCGACTGATCCGCGGTGTTGCCAGGACGCTCCCCTCCACGCCGACGCCCGCTCAGTCCTCCTGCACCAGCTTGAACTCGCGCAGCAAGCCACCGATCTGGGTCTTGTCCAGCTTGTTCATCAGCAGGTTGCGCAGGAACGCCGGGCCGGGAATATCCAGTTCCTTGCCATCGCGCAGGCGGCCGGTCGCCGCCAGCAACGAGCGCACGTCATAGGTGGAATTGAACACCTCCGGCACGCCGCGCTCGATGCCCAGCAGGGTGTACACCGCTTCCATCGGTGTGCGCACCGAATACTCGGTGGTGAAGATGCAGTCGCGCTGCTTCGATTCGGCAAACTGCCCGATGAAGGCGAAGTTCACCGCACCCTCCGGCACCACCTCCGGGCGGTCACCGGCCTGACGCGGCATGAAGAACGCGGTGATGTACGGCATCATCACCGGCACCGTCTTTGCACCGGTCGCCGCCAGTTCATCGATTTCTTCCACCGGCACGCCCAGGTGATACAGCCATTCGCGGGTGATCTCCTCGCCGGTGCAATCCTGCATCGGCTTCTTCACGTAATCGCCAGGCGTATCGACGAACAGCGAGTACACCCAGACCACGATCTGGTCCTTGGGCTGGTTCTTGAAATGCGGTTGGCGGTTCACGGTCCAGCTCATCAGCCAGCGCGAATCGCGCACGCTGACGATGCCGCCAGTCACCACCTTGCCACTGAACGGGTCACGCTTGGCGATCTTCTGGATGTAGGCCGGGATGCGTGCATCCAGCGTGGTCACCGTCGCCGACTCCCACTTGGTCTGCGGAATGTGCGCACCGAACACATCCGGACGCCCGAACGCAGGATCCCTGGCGGCAATGCGTCGCCACAGGTCCCAGGCAGGTGCCGGCCCCTCATTCAATCGCGCAGCCGTTTGGTGGTCGCCGTTGTCCGAGTTCTCGGTCAACGAACCGATCGTCATGAACACAAGGTCATCCGCGCCCAGATCCACGCCACCGGCTACACCGTCACGCGTCCAGTGGATGCGCGTGGCCTGCTTGCGACCGGCCGCCAGATCGAAGTCGACGTCGGTCACCTCGGTCCCGTACTGGAACACCACGCCCTGGTCCTGCAGCCACTTCACCAGCGGCAGCACCAGCGATTCATACTGGTTGTACTTGGTGAACTTCAGTGCCGAGAAATCCGGAAGCCCGCCAATGTGGTGGATGAAGCGATGCAGGTACAGCTTCATCTCCAGCGCCGAATGCCACTCCTCGAACGCGAACATGGTGCGCCAGTACAGCCAGAAGTTGCTGTCCAGGAAATCACGGCCCAGCACCTCGTCGATGCGCTTGTTCTCCATCTCCTGCCGGGTGGCCAGGAACAGCGCGATGATGTCCTTCTGCGCCTGCTCGGTCAGGGTGAACAGGCCGTCGGTGTGCGCATCCTCGCCGCGATTGATCGTGGCGCGCTGCAGGGAGTAGTTCGGGTCGTCCTTGTTCAACCAGTAGAACTCGTCCAGCACGCTGGCATCTTCAAGCTCCAGCGACGGAATCGAGCGGAACAGATCCCACAGGCACTCGAAATGGTCTTCCATCTCACGGCCGCCGCGGATCACGAAGCCCTTCTCCGGCACCTTCAGGCCATCCAGCGCACCGCCGGCAATCTGCTGCTGCTCGAGAATGGTGATGCGCTCACCGGCCATGCGGCCGTCGCGCACCAGGAACGCGGCGCCGGCCAGCGAGGCCAGGCCCGAACCGACGAACCATGCGCGCTTGCCGTCGACACCGGCGGGCTTGCGCGGGCGCGCAAAGGCTTCGTAGTTACCACTGCTGTAGTACATGCGCTGCTCCTTCCTGGAGGGGGTCATCAGGAACCCGCAGTGGAATGACACAGCCATTCCATGCAGGTCATGGCCCTACTCTAGCGCCGAACTGATGTACCGTTTCCTGCACGCACGCTGCGACCGAATGACGCAGCCACTTCAGAGCTGTCGCCCCAGCAGCATGCCCGGCCAGCCGTCCACGTTGAAAGGCGCGATGCGCGTATAGCCGCAGGACTCATAGAAGCGCACCAGATCACCGTTGCCACCGCCGTAACAGTCCACGCGCAGATGGTCGAGCCCGGCAGCGCGCGCCTGCTCATCCGCAAAGGCCATCAGGCGGCGGCCGATGCCACGCACGCGCACGTCACGCGATGCCACCAGTACCCGCACATACAGTTCCGGGCCGGTGGGCGCAGGCACATAGGGCATCGACTCGCCCAGCGCCAGGAATGCGCGCACCACGCCGTGCTCGTTCTGCGCCACCCATGCACCCGGAAGCGCGCACGCATCGGTCACCTGGGTGATCCGGCGCGGCATCGTGGACCACGGCTCGCTGCCCCATTGCTGCAGATTGCCGATCGACACGAACCATTCGATCACCTCATCGAACAGCGCCAGCACCGCAGGGGCATCGGCCTCGCTGGCGCGGCGGAGGGTCAAGGTGTCCTTTCCTGTTTCAGTCATGTGCGCACTCCTTTCAACTCGTCAATCGGCTATCCCGAGGATGCCGGCCAGCGGCCGGCACTACCAGGGCCGTAAGTCCAGGAACCGGAATTTGACATGCAGGTATTTACCTGCATATAGTCCACTCAAGGGCGGCGCCTGCCGGCCCATCGCGAGGAACCTGCAATGGTGGATATCGCACACAGGGTCGGCATCAAGGCCCCCGCAAACCAGGTGTACCAGGTCCTGGCCACGCCCGAAGGCGTCGCCGCCTGGTGGGCCGAAGACACCCAGGGCGACCGCGAGGTCGGCGGCACGGTCAAGGCGCGCTTCACGAACAACGGCCAGGAGATCGGCGCGATGGAAATGAAGCTGGAACAGCTCATCCCAGGTGAGCTCGTGCTCTGGCGGTTCCTCGCCGGTCCCGCCGAATGGATCGGCACCCACGCGCGCTTCGTGCTGAAGCAGGAGGGCGACTACTGCATCGTCCTGTTCACCCACGAGGGCTGGAAAGAGCGCGTCGAGTTCACCTCCCACTGCAGCACCAAATGGGCGGTGTTCCTGATGAGCCTGAAGGCACTGCTGGAAACCGGCAAGGGCCAGCCCAACCCGCACGACGTCAGGATCGACAACTGGAATTGAAGACATCCCCATGGCGGTAGACAACGTGCGCGACGCAGACAAGATCTTCAAGGCACTGGCCGATCCCACGCGCCGGACGCTGCTGGACCTGCTCTGCGAAGACAACGGCCAGACGCTCGGCCAGCTGTGCGACCACCTGGACATGGCCCGGCAATCGGTCACCCAGCACCTCGGCCTGCTGGAAGACGCCAACCTGATCAGCACCGTGCGCCGTGGCCGCGAGAAGCTGCACTTCATCAACCCGGTGCCGCTGCATGAAGTCTACGAGCGCTGGGTACGCAAGTTCGAGCAGCAGCGCCTGAGCCTGCTGCATGACCTGAAACGAGAACTGGAAGGAGAATGACGATGTCCGCAGAGACCACCCGCTTCATCCACGTGATCTACATCGCTTCCACCCCGCAGAAGGTGTTCGAGGCCATCACCCGCCCCGAGATCGCCAGCCGCTACTGGGGCCACGAAAACGTCTCGGACTGGAAACCCGGCTCACGCTGGCAGCATGTGCGCGCCAACGAAACACGCTCGGTCGAACTGGTCGGCGAGGTAGTAGAAAGCACCCCGCCCTCGCGACTGGTCATCACCTGGGCCGCCGCCTCGCAGGCCGACAATCCGGATGCCTACAGCCGCGTCACCTTCGACATCGTGCCCTACCAGGACATGGTGCGGCTGACGGTCACCCACGACGAACTGGAACCCGGCAGCGGCATGGATACCGGCATCCGCCAGGGTTGGCCGATCGTGCTGTCGAGCCTGAAGTCGCTGCTGGAGACGGGCAAGGGGCTGGATGTGTTTGCGAAGCCGAAGTGAGTCCCGGTACAACTGGCGGCGGAGAGCAGCCCGCCGCCAGCACTCCCTGTCCGCTCAGTCGCTCAGCCTGCGCGAACGCCCATAGCGCCCACTCACCTCCTGCTTGATCCAGTCGGCGAACAGGCGCAGATACCCGTCGGTGATCCGCGTCGACACGCGGTTGCCTTCGGCATCGGTGCGGAACTCCACCATGCCGTGGTCGGTGTCCGGGAACAGGTAGGTATCAATCGGCTGCCCCGACGCGCGCAGGCGTTCCAGGATGGTGCGCGTGGCCGCAATCGGCGCGGCCCGGTCCTGCTCGGCCAGCACCCACAGCAATGGCACCTTCAGACGACGCAGCGCGGCCGCGGCGTCGTAGTCCCAGATCAGTTCCAGATTGTCGAAGCGCGCGCGACCGATGCGGCGCAGATCAACATCGCTCATCCGCAGCATGTCACCGCTGTACTCGCCGCTGATCGTCTGCGCCCATGGCGCGGCACCGATCCGTGCACGCACCTGGGCGAGTGCTTCGTAGCCCTGGCTGAAATGCGTGCGCATCAACTGCGCGGTCGCGTCCGATAGTTGGCCGATCTGCTTCATCGCCGTTGCATCCAGCTGCATGCGGCGTGCCTCGTCGAACAGCTGCTCGCGGTCCTCCTCGATCGGTGACACCACCAGGCCGAACCCGATCGCCACGAAATCCGCCTGCGAGCGCGTGGCCGCCAGCGGCGCGATCCAACCACCCTGGCTGCCACCGAAGTAGCCGGCCCGACCGAAACGCCCCGCTGCCAGCTCACGTGCCTTCGTCAAAGCCGCCGCGGCATCGTCAGCCAGCAGCTCGAAGTTCTGGGTGTATTCGCCTTCCGAATCGCCGGTGCCACGCTTCTGGTAGGCGAACACCGAAATGCCCTGGGCCACCAGCATGCGCTGGTAGATCGCCGCCACCGCCATCGTGCGTTCCGAGCCGTGCACCAACACCACGAGCGGCCGCTTCGGGTCAGCTGGGCCAGCCGGTTCGATCAACTGCCCCACCAGCGTGGTTCCGGCACTACTGAAGGTTGCAGCGGTATCGCGGGTCTGCAGGCGCTGCCAGCGCTGCGTGGTTCCGGCGGGTGTCCTGAAGCTGACCACATCGCCGCTGCAGCTTACCGGTGCGTTGATATCGCCGGTCGCACCGCGTCGCCCGTCCAGCATCAGATAGCGTTGGCCCGTAGCCGGTGCCGTAGCCGGTGCGCCCAGCACCACGATGTTGCCCTGCCCGTCAGCATAGGCGCTGGCCGTGCACAGCTCCGCTGCCGTTGCCGGCAGGCCCCAGGACAACAGCACCGCCCACAACACCGAACGCCCCTTCCACCCTGCCATGTCCTTCCCCACCACCGTAGACCCGCGCAGTGCGGGGATCGTCGCAGCGTAGCGCGTTCATTCTCCAAGCGCATGCTGCAACTGCTCGCCGTCATATCGTTGCGCGACCATACTGGAAGGACGACACGGACTTCAGAGCACCCTCATGCAGCCACACCTGGAACAGTTCGGCAGCACCCGCATCCTGCGCAACCCAGCGCATGGCCCGGTACTGGATGACAACGGCCTGCGCGACCTGGTCGGTGATGCCCTTGGGCACCAGGCCGAGTGGATTGCCATCCCAGTGCAACGCCTTTCGCCGGACTTCTTCGAACTGCGCTCCGGCATGGCTGGGCAATGGCTGCAGATGCTGGTGAACTACCGCCTGCGCTTCGCCGTGCTGGGCGATGTCAGTGCCTACCGCGCGCAGAGCGAGTCGCTGGACGCATGGATCACCGAGTGCAACCGCGGCCACAACGGCTGCTTCGTCGCCGACTGGGATGCATTGCTGGCACGCCTGCCGGCCCCGGCCCGCGCCGGCTGAACGCCGCCCCCACGCTCACTCTCGCCGAACCCGTTTCCGACCGCGCTCCGACGCCCGCCGCCACAGCATCGCCCGCAGGCATCCCTGGCGACCCTCGATGAGTGCTTCAGACGCAGATTCCCTGCACAGCAAAGTGGCGGCGGTCACCCTCGGCTTCTGGGTGATGAAGATCGCCGCCACCACCCTCGGCGAGACCGCGGGTGACCTGCTGTCGATGACGCTCAACCTGGGCTATGTGGCCAGCTCGGCCATCCTGCTTGCGATCTTCGCCGGCCTGCTGTCCGTGCAATTGTCAGCGCGGCGCTTCCACCCGGTGCTGTTCTGGTCGGTGGTGCTGGCTACCAGCACCGCCGGCACGACGATGTCCGACCTGATCGACCGCACGCTCGGCCTGGGCTACGCCACTGGCGCCAGCCTGCTCGCCGGCTGCCTGGCGCTGGTGCTGGTGGCCTGGCGGGTGTCTGAAAAGTCGATCTCGGTCAGCAACATCGCATCGCGCCGCGCCGAAGGCTTCTACTGGACCGCCGTACTGTTCTCCAACACGCTCGGCACTGCACTGGGCGACTTCCTCGCCGACGATTCCGGGCTGGGCTTCACCGGCGGCGCGCTACTGATCGGCAGCCTCATCGCGCTCACCGCGCTGGCCAGCCGTATCAAGGGCATCAACCGGGTCATCCTGTTCTGGATCGCCTTCGTGCTCACCCGCCCGTTCGGTGCCACCTTCGGCGACCTGCTCACCAAGCCGCTGGAAAAGGGTGGCCTGGGCTTCGGCACGGTGGGCTCGTCGCTGGTGCTGTTCACCATCCTCGCCACACTGGTGGCGCTGCCGATGCTGCAGCGGCGGGCGCAGCCGGTCCAGTGACTGTAACGCCTGAATATCCCTGGCCGTTGATTCCCAACTGTCGTCCCCATTGGTGAAATCTGTAGGGGAATCCCCGATTGTGTGCGGAACATAAGACGCACATTGTTGACATTCCATGGAGGAGCGAGAGCAATTGCAGAATGAAGATTGTAGATACGGTACTCAGCTACGCAGGCGACTACCACCCGCAATCCAAAGGCATGTGCCGTCTCCGCGTGTTCTCCGGAGATGACGGCCCCCGCGTTCTCATCACGGATCTTGGCCCATGTAACAACGGGCGGTCCGTCACCAATGCCATTGAAACGATCGTGGAGCGAATCGAGGACAGCGGACTGGCCCTCGGTGCGACGGTCTATATCGAACACTATGAGAGACCTGACCCAGAGCATGACACCTTTGACCAGGTGCGAGTCTCTCCAGGGGTGAACTGGCAGTCGATCTCGAAAAAGACGGCGATTGCCCTTCTGGGTTGTAGTCCGGACGAGCTTGAAGACCGTACCGAACACAACAAGCGAATCGTCGGCAGGACCGAAACGCTCAGACTCTCCACAAGGCGATTTGATGGTTCACCCTGGCCCGAGTCTCCCGAGGTCACCAAGCGCAAGCTGGAGATCGCAGACACCATGATCTCGCGCTCCTCCGTGCGCGCACTCGTCGAGGCTGGAAGTGGTGAACGCGAGCTCCAACGCTTGCTCAAGAGCGATCTATCGATTGTCGCCGAAGCGTTCACCTCGCCAGATGACGAATACATCTGCTTTTCGGAATTTCCCTTTGGCGACGGCTATGTGGATTTCGCCGTGTTCACCGGTCGCTCGCGCATGGATGTCATTCTGATCGAGGTCAAGGGAGCCGACTTCAACCTCGTCAATAGCAACCACTACGAGGAGTTCAACCACAAAGTACTGGAAGCCGCAGGCCAGCTCCGCAAACGCCTCGGATTGTTCTATCGCAACCAGGAACCCATCCGCTGCGAGCTGCACCGTATCCGCGCAGAAGCCGAGCGCGGGAGTTCGCTCCACAATGCATTTCTCGGCCCCGAAGCCCCTCTTGAGGTCGATCCCGATAAGGACATCAACATCCGCCCGGTGATCATCGGTGGGAGAACCCAGAACGACCTGGAAGAGAGCCGCAAACGCCACGATTACGAACGCGGAACGTCACCCCAAGTGCGGCTCGAATCGTGGGACACCTGGTTGCGTCGAATCCAGCGGGACTGAACCCGCCATCCAGCTGGCTGTCTTGTCCTGTCCCCTCTTTACTCCGAACACCTGCAGTTAGCGCGCCGTCCAGCCTCCATCCACCGGCAATGCCGTGCCGGTGATCTGGGCCGCGGCATCCGAGGCCAGGAACACCACCATCTCTCCCAGCTGCTCGGGCGTCACGAACTGCAACGACGGCTGCTTTTCGGCCAGCAGCGCGCGCGCGGCGGTTTCTTGATCCGTGCCTTCGCGCTCGGCCAACGCGGTGATCTGCTGCTCGACCAGCGCGGTCCGCACCCAACCCGGACAGATCGCATTGGCGGTGATGCCGGTGCCCGCGTTCTCCAGCGCGGTCACCTTGGTGAATCCCACCACGCCGTGCTTGGCCGCCACATAGGCCGACTTGTTCACCGAGCCCACCAGGCCGTGCACGGATGCGATGTTGATGATGCGGCCGGCGCCCTGCTGCTTCATGTGCGGCAAGGCCGCCGCCGTTGCATGGAACACCGCCGAGAGATTCAGCGCCAGGATCGCATCCCACTTCTCTACGGGAAACTCGTCGATCGAAGCGGTGTGCTGGATGCCCGCGTTGTTCACCAGGATGTCGATGCGGCCCATCGTCGCAACGGCGTGGTCGATCATTCCGCGCACCGCCTCGCCACGGGACAGGTCTGCGCCATCATGCGCCACCCGTACGCCGAACTCGGTTCCCAAGTTGGTACGGATACGTTCGATCTCCGCTGCATCGCCAAAGCCATTCAGCACGACGTCGGCACCCTGCCGCACCAGTGCGGTGGCAATGCCAAGACCGATACCGCTGGTGGAACCGGTAACCACCGCAACCTTTCCACTGAACATGGGCGAGCTTCCAACGGGCACAGGCAACCAGTGTAGCCCTCTGGGTCCACGCCATGCGTGGATGCCCCCCCTCTCGGCAGACTTTCACATTACCCCTATAGTCAGCGCAATCCACCCATGGATGGCCCGATGAACCCCTGCAAGGCCCTGCTGCCCGCCGTTGTTGCCGCACTGCTCGCCCCTGCCATCAGCCAGGCCACGCCGCCCGCTCAGGCCGCGACGCCACTTACCACCGGCAGCGTGCGCCTGGATATCACCAGTGGCCGCGTCGAGGGCGACGTCTGCGTGTCCAACCGCCCTGCCGGGTCGCTCAACACCTTCGTGCTCAACGCGGGCCTGAATGTCGCGCGGGTGACCGATGGCGATGGCGCGCCGCTGGATTTCGAAGGATGGTACGCCCCCGGGGTGGATGGCGAGGCACGCGTATACACCGTGGCCAAGCCATCCGCTACGCTCTGCGTGCAGTATGTGGGTGCCTTCCCGATCTACGCCCGGCACGATGCCCCAACCGATTTCAAGGGCCTGATGGCCTTCAACGGCGACAGCGCCCGCTTCACCGAACAGTCCGTCTGGCTGCCGCAGGCATTCGACCCCAAGGCCCGCGTACGCAGCAGCGAAAGCCGCTACGACCTGCAGGTGGACTGCGCCGCCTGCCGCTTCCTGTATCTCAACGGCAGCCCCGCCATCGAAGGTGCGCAGGACCGCTTCCGCAGCGAGAAGGCACGGCCGATCCTGCTGTTCGGCGGCAGTGGGCCGATCACCCGCACCGCGCAGATCACGATCCTCAATGAGACCCTGCCCGCGGCCAAGGTCGAGGCACTGTCCAGCACAGTACAGAAAATAGCCGACGTGCACAGCCGTTACATGGGCGTGCCGCTGGCCGACCGCCCCACCTTCCTGCGCATGGTCACCCTCAACCAGATCGAGCGCGACCGTGAGGGTAGCGAGTGGGGCTTTGCCACTTGGCCGACCATCGCCATGAGCGGCAGCATCGACAACGTGGCCGATTCACTGCTGGCCGGTGGCGAGAAGGCCGACCAACGCGTGCAGTACATCGCGCACGAAATGGGCCACTACTACTTCGGCACGCTGAACCGTCCGCAGGGCCCCTACTTCTGGGTGCTGCTGGAATCCAGCGCCGAGTTCCTGTCGATCAAGGCGCTGCGCGAGATCAGTGGGGATGACGCGGCTGATCGCTACATCGCGCGACTGCAGTCGGCCATCGATAAGCAGGAGAAGCCGCTGCCCGCGTTCGATGCCATCGACGGCAACTCGGACTTGGGCGAACTGTACCGCTATGGCTACGGCCCTTTGTTGCTGATCTCGCTGGAAAAACAGGTTGGCGAAGTAAAGATGCAGGCCTTCATGCGCGAGCTACTGGCCGCGCCTTCGCCGAAGAACTGGGCGGAGCTGCAGGCCATCGCACTGAAGGCTGGCATCGATGCCAAGGTCTGGGAGCATTGGCGAGCAAGCTGTGTGGCTGGCGGCAGGCAGAGATGCCAGTAGATCCACGCCATGCGTGGATTCACTCCCTCAACGCCCGCACATCTGAGTCATCCAGCACTCAGAAAAACAGACTCGCTCGCTCAACGGTCGCGAGCGGATTAGCCTTCCGCACCGCCTCCAGAAAGAGCAGAAAGTCGCGGTTGAACAGCGAAAGGTTGTTGGTGAACATCACGCACTTTCTACCCGATGCTCTGCTGAAGCATACCTGCCAGACATAGCGCGCATAGATGACGTCGGACGTTCGTGTGACTGAGGTGATCTGCGAGAGCTGAACCGCCGTGGGTACCGGGCCCCGCCGCAGGTAAAAGAATTCTGTGTCGAAGAAGTAGTGCTCCCGATCCTCTTTGCCATCCACCATCACCAGGGTCATGGACGTGCCGGAGATCCGGCGCGGGGGATTCAGACGCAACCCTGATCCCAACGCCGAACGGGCTCTCGCTGACATTTGCCGAAGGATGAACCAAAGGATCACCAACGGAAGTGCCGCGAGGACAATGAAGCCTGCGGTCTTCAAAACAACCTCCAATGTGCTTGGCACACAGATCTCCAGGATGAACGTTCAGGCACTAACGACGCCCGAATAGGTCCACGCCACGCGTGGATGCTTCGGCTTCAACGCCCCATCACTTCCAATGATCCGGCCCCAGGAACGGCAGGCTCAACACAAACACCGGAACCGCCACAGGAATCAGCGCCGCGCCCAGCACCTTGCCTGCGGCCGTCCCAACACCCGGCTTGTCCTCCCTCTCCGGCAGGATCCGCTGCGCCCGCGCACTGATCGGCTGCGCCAGCTTCCCCTTCTCCGCCAGCGCAGCGGCATCCGGCAACTTCACCCGCTCGCCGTCGCCCTCGAACAGCGCGCTGTAATAGCTGCCGCCCTTCTTTGAAAGATTGCAGGCCCGGTCAAACGCCAGCGCGTAGCGGCTCCGATCCTGCGGCAGGTAGTAGCGCGCCCGCTCATCCACATACTTCGCCTCGCGCGGGAGCACCTCAATCCGCTCCAGCTTGAACTGCGCGGCCTGTTCCTGCGTCACCTGCTCCGGCCGCAGCAGCAGCGCATAGCTGCCGTGCACCTTCACCTTGTTGACCGGCTCGCGCCAGTCCTCATGGAAGTACATCTGCGCGCAGGCCACCGCTTCGCGCAGCGGGCTGTCCATCAGCGCGCGGTACTCGCGGAACGGCGCGGCATTGAAACGCATCGGTTCTTCAAAGCGCGGTAGTAGATACAGTTGGCCGTCATCGGCCACGAACGCACCCGTGATCTCGCGGCTTGAGGCGTGCTCCTCCGGGCCACTGGCACAGCCGGACAGCAAGCCAAGGCACAGCGCGGAGAGAATGAAAAAAGACGTTCGCATGTCGTGTTCGAGGGCTTCCCTGGGAAAACGGCCCCGCCCGGAAGGACGAGGCCAGCCCACCATGGTGCCACGGCACCGCATGCGATGCAGAATCGGCCTTACTTCAACCGCTCCACCAACCGCTGCCCCACCTCCAGCGCCGAAGCCGGGTTCTGCCCGGTAATCAGCTCGCGGTCCACCACCACATGCCCAGTCCACGGCGTGGCGTTGCTGCTGAACTTCGCGCCCGCCCGCTGCAACGCGGTCTGCGGGTAGAACTTCATCTCACCGCCGCCCAGCAGCGGCTTGGCCTGCTCTTCCTCCTGGTTGCTGATCACCGTCATCTGATAGCCGCTGTAGATCCACTTCGGCGTGGCCGGCGTCGCACCCGCTTCCAGCTTTGCCACAAAGCCACTGGCATCCGGCAGCGTGGACAGCAGCGCGATCGGCCCGTGGCAGACCAGCGCGGTGGTCTTGTTGCGCTGGTGGAAGTCGGCCAGCAAGCGGCCCAGCGCCGGGCTCTTCAGCAGGTCCTGCATCGGCGCGTGGCCCCCGGGAATGTAGACCGCATCGAAACGCGCGTAACCCTGCTGCTCGATGCGCGCCAGGCTGACCACCGGCGAGGCCGTCGGCGAGGTCAGCGCCAATTTCTCCAGCAGATCCTTGTGCAGCGTCAGCTGCGCGGCATCGTTGCCGAAGTACGCCGGCGTCACCGAGGAGGCATCCACCGTTGGCGCCCGTCCCTGCGGCGTGGCGAAGGTCACCTCGTGGCCGGCGTCCAGCAGCAGCTTGACCGGCTGCATCAACTCGTTGAGATAGAAGCCGGTGGGCAGCACCTTGCCGTCCTTCAGGTCCAGGTGGTTTTCGTCGGACAGCACCACCAGCACGTTGGCGGCATGCGCGCCAGTTGCGGCCAGGGTCAGGGCAAGCGCTGCGGCCAGCCGGGTCATCAGGTTCATGGGGAGCTCCTATCGGGGAATGGCGGCCACTTTATTCATCGCCCCAGCGGCGATAAATTGGCCCCATCGCAAAACATCTGTTCCCCGGAGAGCCAAATGAGCCGCAAGTTCGACTACCTGGGCGATGTGGAGGTGTTCCTGGCGGTGGTCGAGCACGGCTCGTTCACGGCCGGCGCGGTGGCGCTGTCCACCACGCCCTCGGTGCTGAGCCGCGCGGTCACCCGCCTGGAAGCGCGGCTGGGCCGGCAGCTGTTGCAGCGGACCACCCGCCGCGTGGGCCTGACCGACGCCGGGCGGCTCTATCTGGAACAAGTGCGCACCGCCTTCGGCCTGCTGGACGACGCCGAGCGCGACGTACTGGCCCAGGACGGTGCGCTGGCCGGCCGCGTGCGCCTGAGCGTGCCCACCACCTATGGCCACTACCGGCTGCCGCCCGTGCTGGCGCGCTTTGCGCAGCAGTACCCGCAGGTACAGGTGGAACTGAACATCACCAACCGCAACGTGGACCTGGTGGCCGAAGGCTTCGACCTGGCCATCCGCCTGGGCCAGCTGCCGGACAGTGGGCTGGTGGGGCGGAAGCTGGAGGATGCGCCTTTGGTGCTGGTGGCCGCGCCGGACTACCTGCAACGCCGCGGCACGCCACAGACGCTGGACGACCTGCAGCAGCACCTGTGCCTGCCGTTCGTGATGCCGCGCACCGGGCGGCTGGCACCGTGGATCTTCCTCGACGGCGGGCGCGACGTGGACTGGCTGCCGCGTTCGTCCATCGAGACTTCCGACGATGTGCTGGGGGTGGTGTCGCTGGCCGAACAGGGCATCGGCATCTGCCAGAGCTATGAGTTCATCGTGCGCGAGCGGTTGCAGCGCGGGGAACTGGTGGAAGTGCTGCCGCAGCTGCGTGGGCGGTCGCGGCCGTTCTCGGTGATCTATGCACCGCATCGGCGGCAGTCGGCGGCGGCGCGGGCGATGATTGAGTTGTTGGTGGGGAATGCGGCTGAGGATCGCGTTGGTTGAAGTTGGGAGGCTCGTTGGCGGTGTCGGGTTTGAACCGCTTTTCGGGATGTGCGGCTGATCGCGTGCCGCTGCTTGGCGAGGCGGACTAAGAACTGTTGCAAAGAAGGCTGTCGCGCTATTCGCTTGTGGCATGGGCGATTGCGCCACTTTGATTCGCCATCAGCAGAGCAGCTGCGCGAATACGTCTGCTGGCGTCGCGTGCTGCACGAATGGTGCGTGCAACAATAGTTCTTCGCTCTCGGATTCTGCGATTCCTTCGCGAATTTCTATTGGCATTCGGAGCGGCGGCGTAAACACCATGACGCGCCACCGACAAGGGGTGGCCGGGTCTGCAAACCCGCATTGATGTACGCGTCTGTAGTTTGCGCTTGCCCGTCGGCACCGTCCTTAACCGGTGCCGGCGGGCAATCCGTCGGCCTTTCTGGCGGGCGGTGCGTGGGGATCTTCGGATCCACCGGTTCTATGACGCTACTTCATCCCGGTTTGCAGCCATGCATCGTCCGCCACCTCTTCGCGGTGGCGCTGTTAAGCACAGCCACGGAAGCCGACGCCATGAACGAGTCCGACACCTTCTCTTCGTACACCGTTGTTGAGCCCATCAACGACGACACTCCCCTGCCCGACCTGAACTCCCTGCTCGGCATCCTCAAGCGCATGCGTGGATGCGAGGGAGCAGATGGACACCCTTGGCCGGAAATCGACGTATCGCCCGGCCGACGCGTGAGTCTGGCCAGGAGCGAGCGCGCGATGGTGGGAGCGCTGACGGTACTGGAGCTGCTGCACGCGGCAGACCGCTGCCGGGTGGCAGCGGACCCGGAACGGCATTTGGATGAGGGCGTTGTGGATGGGCTGTTCCTGGCTTGCCGGGGGTTGGTTGAGTGGGCTTGTCATGAGGTTAGGCCGGAGTAAACCGCCAGCAAATCAAGAATAGCCTCCCTCATGCATGGTGAAAACTTGTCACTCCACCCCATCTCTTTCGAGATGGACAAAAAAGCGCGACCATGCACATTGACTTAATCGACACGATCACAACCTCTGGCACAAGCTGCATTTTGGTTACTTTGGGGCGCCGCACAGCACCCATGAACTGAATTCTAGAAAAGTCAGTCGCAGCCCCATTCCTTGCGCAGACCAGTATGTCCAGCATAGATTCCGTTCGGGATCCAAAGCGCCACGACGTCGCGCAATACTTCAGGCGCGCGGATTAGCAATCACACGAGCGCCATCGAAGCACGTGGCGCCGGGATAGTGCATACTATAGCTCCACCTTGGAGGCAACCGAATGGCCGTCTATGTTGACTCCGAAGCCATCTTCTGGCGGGACAAGCTCTGGTGCCACATGGCAGCTGACTCACTTGAGGAGCTCCACTCATTTGCGAGACGCCTAGGACTTAAACGCAGCTGGTTTCAAGAGAACTGCCGCTATCCGCATTATGACATAACAATGGAGATTCGCGATAATGCACTAAAGCTCGGAGCAATAGATTCAGACCGACCAACCATTATCAATAGATGCAAAGTACTCAAGCGAGAACTATCCATAGTTCAGGATGATTTTTGGCCAACTGGTTTCTAGACAAGAAGGAACTTCCGTGAATCTAGCCAAGCGAAGAAATTCTATCCTTTCACTACCCGAATATTCACTTCGAAGTAGCGAGTCCAACAAATTTACGGCCTCTGACGACGAACTAGATAATCTTAGATTTGGCTTCTTTGGAGAAATCGGCAGCCTACTTTCGTCAGTCAAGCGAAGCATTCGAGACCAGGTTACCGAGAGTCAGAGCGAGCTGGCTAGCGAAGAGCTTGGAGATGCGCTCTGGTACCTATTCGGGGTTGCTCGCACCCTAGGTATCGCTCCCGACTCGCTTGGCGAGGCTTGCATCAGCACTCTTCGCACTCGTGCAAACGAGATTGCCAAATTGCCAGCGGCCCCGATCACTTTTGCGAACATTGATGGTGTGTTGGACTCCCGCCACGGTCAATGGGATATCACGCGCACCCAGCAATTGGGCTCAATCGCGAACGCAGCAGGGATGTTAGCAGCGACAGCTAAGGAGCAACTGAAGGCAATGGCCTTACCCGCCGCGACTACGTATCTCGGCAAAATATTCTCTGAGTGGGCCCTAGCGTGCAGTGCATTTGAACTCCGAACTGAAGATGTCGCTCGCGAGAACCTTGCGAAGATCGCGGACCGCTGGCCAGCCAAATTGAGTTTTCATCCACTATTCGATCCTGAATCAATCTACGAGGAGCATGAGAGATTTCCGAGAGAGTTCAGCATTGAATTTATTGAACGCCAAAGTTCAACCTATCCTTATGTAGTTCAACGACTGCGCCAGGTTAACATCGGGGATAGATTAACTGATAATAGCAATGAACCGGACGGCTATCGTTTCCACGATATCTTTCATCTCGCTTATGTCGCCTATCTTGGCTGGTCCCCTGTACTTCGCGGACTTTTGAAACTGAAGAGAAAATCCAACCCCGTAATCGATGAGAATCAGGACGGCGCGCGCGCCATGATTATTGAAGAGGGAATTGCAACATGGATCTTCAATCACGCCAAAGATCGTGACTTCTACGAGGGCATTAAACCAGGAAAGCTTGACTTTAGCCTGCTGAAGCAAATTCGCAGCATGGTTGATGGCTACGAAGTGGGCTCATGCCCACTATGGCAGTGGGAACTAGCCATTCTATCTGGATTTGAAGTATTCAGGGAACTAATCCGAAATAAAGGGGGAACCGTGACAGTTAACATGATTGATCACACGCTAAAATTCATTGCTCCAACCGACCAACGAAAATGACACCAACGAGCTTTGTCCGTGAAATCGCGTCTCTGAAGATGAGCGGCGTTTTCAACCCCTATTGCGACACCTGCCCCGTCCACGACCTCTCTGACGCAGCGTCTATACGACGCAAGAATCTTCGAGCCTACCTAGCCTCGACAAAGGAGCTCGGCGTTGACACCATCTGGATGGGCAGGGATTTGGGCCATCGAGGAGGTCGGCGAACAGGAATTGCGCTCACGGATGAAGTGCATCTGATCGCGATGAATGATCTGTATCCAGGTCATGCCTATAAGCGTTCAACGCGAGGACCTGCTGTCGCGGAGAGAACGGCGGATGAGATATGGTCCATTCTAAAGCAACTCTCCGTCCCGCCATTTCTGTGGAATGTATTCCCCCTGCATCCACATGAGATTGATAATCAACTTAGCAATCGTCGTTTTACCGCAAAGGAGCTTCGAGAAGTTGAGGACCTCAACGCGACCCTAATTTCTTGGTTAGGAATTCGCCAAATTATCGCAATCGGGCAAGACGCCGGCGCATACGCTTCCAGATTTGACGTAAAAGTCACCACCATTCGACACCCAAGCTATGGCGGGATCAGGGCTTTTCGCGCAGGGATGCATGATGCATATGGGCGAGAGTGGAAGTCTCCATCTCATATATATCAGGGCACACTGAGCTTATCGTAATCTTCCTTTTAAGGCGGTAAACCATTGAGCAGCGCCGTCGTTGCCCGAGCACCACCAAATGCTTCGACATCGAGATTCGCAAGTGAACTGATGCACGTTAGCGTCCCAATCCCGAACCCTGATTCGCGAGCCAGGAAAGACTGCAGGCGACTTATGCCAACAAGGTTCCCAAGAGCCCGCGCCGCGTACGAATGTGCGCGGTAAAATGCTGTTACGTGCACACGCTGATCGAACAACTTGACACTAAGATGACTCATGCAAGGCAAGTTTCTGTTCGGCCTAGATGCCGGCCCAGATATAGGTACTTCGCACCATGGGCCACCCGCCTCAGATGCGACCATGTCCTCCGGCTGCAAGGTGCCAAGTTCATAAACAGCCTTCCACTCCGCCCCATTCTGAGCTGCTCGGAGTTTTCTCACTACCCTCTCAAGGGGATTGAACATTTGATCCGTCCCAGGATCCCGACGCTCCATTAATCTCCAAGCGTATGTCCCCCAGGTCCCCTTCTTCTTCCCTCGCCGAATCGCGTCCAAGTAGTGCTCATAGAATCCCGGTCGGCCATGCTTTCGGTACATTCGATCCGGAAAAATTGTGCCCGCCACAGTCGCCAAAGCCAGATCCTGCGTGTGGGTTCGTAGAGCCAAGTCGACAGTGTCATAGATAATCTGGTCCGGCGGCAGCAGTTCGCTCGGATTGGTTATCTCCAGCACGTAATTTAACGCAGTACGATCATTCTCAGCATGCAATGAACGGCACGCCGTGAGCCAAACTGGTGCAATCCTGTCGCCGGTAAATAGCTTTGCCATTCCTACACTCCAAATGCGCAAATCGTGTGCTGCGCGATGTATGACGAAGATATCCACGCCTTTCCTTCAGTCCCCCACCCCCCACCCCAGCTATTCCTGATAAGAAAGTGGGTCTGCCCTCCTTCGACTCCCAAGGCCACCGCAACAACCGCATGCCCAGAGTCTGGAACAACATTCCCGCCATCCTTGATGCGACCTTCCACTGGACGGTAGAAGTTCTCAGTCAACATCAATCCCAATCCAACTGCCCTGCCTTGTTGGAGTTCAGCCGAAAGGACCCCTACATCGGTCGATAATTCCCCGGCCTGATGCCCATAGCAGTCTAGGGGGGCAGGCAACGGCGGAAGAGGGAGCATCGGATCTTCGGGCTTATACGGGCAATCTCTATCGAGCGCCACACTTCCAGAGGCAGCCAGCGCCGCGTGGAGACTTAAGCCTAACCCAGGGAACCAATTGGGCATTGATCTCGCGGCATTTAGATATAGGTACTCTGGACTGAGCCCCTCCGGATGCGGGGAAGCAGAGTGGCCCAGTGCGCAGAGAGAGAAGGCGAGGCACGTACGACGCAGTCCCTGGTCCCTGGCATCCAACGCAAGCAGCGCCGAAACTTCCTGCGTGACGATCATTATGCCGATATACCTTTAGCTAGGGCCAGCTTAGCTGCAGAGGAAAGCCCATCTCCAGTTGCCTCGAAGCTCAATGACGAAGCATAGGTCGATATCGGCACCGCAGCAGCTTCCCAAGGGCGCCGCTCACTCAGCTCAAATGGCAGTCTGCGGCCGGCCGATTTACAGCGATTTTCCGGCCCGAGAAGGAGAGATTGGGTTTCATGCGAGCCAATGAGCTCATTGCTGCTACATTCCATTTTCTGCTCCAGACGGAAACCCTCGCTGCGGACGTCTTCAACTGACCAGAGATAGCCGGAGGGAGCATGATTCGGTAGTGATAGAACCACCTGATCACCCATCGCGGGTTCCAGAACCAAATCGCGATCACCGTCATCAAGAAGCCAGACGTCAGCCCTAGGATCAAAGTCCTGTCGCGCCAAAATTGTTCTTTTTATCTCAATTGGCTCTACTGCCTGGGTACGCTCAGCATCTGAACGATTCCAGATACTTAAGCGGACCAAGCTCCACGCCATTGCCGTGTAACTCACTCCAACTCTAAGTGAAAGCTGGTAGAGATTCTCTGGATTTTTCAATGAACTCACGGTCCAACCTTTTCGCCGCATAGCGAGCGATATAGTCGACCTAGAGGTCAAGAGGCTGTATGCAAACCAGTCCGCTTCAAGCTCAGACTTGGACGCACCCTGCCCGTATTGAATCCGATCATCAGCCGCAGAAGAGTGCCCATGAAAGAAATGCCCCAACTCATGCGCGCACGTAAGATGCGTCTGCCCTGACGGCCTCTGTGAATTTAGAATAATCCCCGGCGCACTTTCCCGAACGAAGGCACCAAGGAGGGTCTTCATCGGTCGACGGATGACAACAACGCCTGCCTGAGCAGCAATCCATTCCGGATCAACCCGAGTGTAACCCTGTTCGGCAATTCTCGAGTCAGCACCGAACTCTTTGATTACGCCTGCAGCACGTAGCGCCGAATTCTTCTGATAGCTGAGCATTCCCTACTCGCACTTAGTTCAATTTGAGCAATTCTTTAGAAACTCAGCAAAACGAGAAACCTCATCTACATCTTCCTGCGGCAGCCCCTTTATCGCACGAGCCAAGAAAGAGAATTGCACTGGACCAGCGGATTCAGCCTCTCGACCGGACTGCAAATACTCCACAGTGACACGATAAAGCAGAGATAACTTTCTTAACTCAACAACACCAACATCACGAACTCCAGCCTCGATCTGGGAAACATGACATGCAGGAATACCGAGGGCGCTCGCGACTTCAGCTTCGGAGAACCCCAAGTACTCGCGGGCCCTCTGCAATCGCTCCGAACAGGTCGAAGCGTCAGAGGAGGTCATGCTTTAGCACTCCTCACAGCCTCTTCCACACTTTCCGCGAGCTTCTGCACAAACTCATCCTTGTCCTTGTACCCGCCCCGCTGAATAACCGAATCTACTGGAATCTTCTTGCCGTAGAGCTTATCAAGCTCGACGAGCACCTCGACAGCGGTGAGAGAATCCATCGAGGCACCAAGACCGCCGACGCCCGAACAATCCCCGTCGCCAGGGATTTCATTCTCATCCCAGAACTCCCCAAGAATTCGAACCAGCTCAGCCCTTTTCTCATCCATTTTATGGCTCGGCGTATGCACTTGAAAAAATCCTAGCACGCAGTGAATTGCACCTCAATAGTGCAGCTATACCGACAGGCGCCCCCCCCCCCCTCTCAACTTGCCACAACCGCAGATCGAACTACAGCAGTGCACCAAGAAAACTGCGACTTGACGAAAGCAGTCATGCGCTTCCGACGCGCGAGGCTTAGATTCGTTGGCGGGCCAAGCGATTGGGTTTTCACCATGATCGAACGCGCCTATCTCGCTGGAGAAGGATCAGCGCAACGCCCAATCCTACGGTACTGTCCCACCATAACTGGCCGGAGCGAAGAGCTACCTCACCGACGCAGGATTCTGATCACCATCTCGCGATTCAGGCTCGAGCCATATGACGCCAAAGCTACAGAAAAAATTTGCTCCTTTTGTTATTGAAATGATTCGCAGCTGAAACAACAAGGGCGCCTCTCGGCGCCCTTGTTCTCTCAACTCATTCCCACTCGATCATCAACAGGTCTCGCAAGTCCGCGTGGATAAAGGGATTTGCGATGATCGACATGGGCCACTACCGTCGTTTTTACCGTCGTCCGACAAGAGCTTCGTCTGGCGCGGAAGATGGAGAGATTTGCGGGGCGACGACTCTAGCAACACCATCGTCAATCGCCTTCTAGGATAGCGCAGACAAGCGTAGCGGTCTCCTTCCAATCCTCACTTCGTTGCCAGCTTCAGAGTCGCCTGCCCTCCCCTCTTGAACCCCCGATCCCCCGCCATGAACGCCTCCAGCATGTGCGGGATCAGCGTCGTGGCATCGACCGCCTCGCCATAGGTCTGCGCGTGCAGTGCGGCGTAGCGGTCAAGATCGGCCTTCAAGCTGGCCGGGCACGCGAAGGTCATCTTCGTGGATTCCAGTTTCGGCAGCGGCCCGAGCCGCAGCTTTTTACCCGTGCTCATCGCATCGCTCCCCGGTTGAAGAACATCGGCTGGTACGGCCGCAGCACCAAGTCGCGGTTGACGATGATCCGCACCGGCAGGCCCGGCCGCTCGGTCAACGTCGGCTGGATGTTCATGTTGCGCCGGGTCATCTCCTGTCCGACTTGGTTGATGCTGTCCTGGGCGCTGTCGCGCCCCGCGATCACGATGCGGTTGCCGTCCTGGCGGTTCTCGGGCGCGGCCAGCTCGGCACCTACGCCCAGCAGCGTCGTCAGTGCCGCGCCGGCGACGATGCGGCCCCAGTGGTAGTCCACGCCATCTTCGAGGCCGGAGTAGCCGGCCGGGTCGGTGCCCACAAGGTTGTCGATGGTCAGCGAAGACGTGTCCGGCAGGATGATCCGGTTCCACACCACCTGCACGCGACTCTGCCCGTAGCTGACCTGGCTGTTGTACTTGCCCATGATGCGCGAACCTGACTTGGCTGTTGAAGAAAGCGCACACCGGATTCCTAGATTCGGAGCCCAGCCTTTCGGCTGTTCGGTGCGGTCGGCACGAGGAACCCGGTTGGCCCTGTTGCCACCGTCTTTCCTGAGTTCATCGCCCGCGACGGTCAGGAGCGCGCGGACGGGGGCCGTCAAGGAGACAAGCGCAGGGTTGGTGCGGCCCGCAGGCGCAGCCGAGGACACGGCCCTACGCGCCTTGATGGCACACGGCCGCGGGCTACAGTCGCGGACAAGGTGATGAAGTCAGGGAAGACGGCTGGACATGGCAACGGCCTTCCCTGTGTGCAGACCGCACGGCAAGCGAAGCGCGCAGGCCCGAAGCTGGAAGCCGGGCCGGAGGCGTCAGGGATGTGGAAGGCTGGCGTATGCCAGTCCCGTCAGGGATGAGCGGATAGCGAACCTGGAGCAGCGCGATCCGCAATGCGGAGACGCACAAGTTATTCGTTTATTCTATACTCTTATATGTGCGACTTGCGCTCGATGACGGGGGAAGAATGAAGATGATGTGCGCCAGTGAACTTCGCGCGGGCGATGTTCTGCTTTGCTATGAAGACAAAAAACTCGACCCGGTTGGTAAAGGCATTACTCACGTTACAGGCAGTGAATACACGCACGCCGCAATTTGCATTAGCTCTAGCGTCGCAGCAGAGGCAACGGTTTTAGGGGGCGTATCCAAAGTTCAGATAGAAGCCATCATCAATCGCTACGATCACGTCGCCGTATTTCGTCAGCCTGATGCGTGGCGACCTCCAGAGCGCATTCAAGCCATGAACGATTTTATTGATTCCATCGTGGCGTCTAAAGCGAAATACAACCTGCGCGACATAGCGACTTTCAAGAAGCGAAGCGAAGTTCACCAGCTTTCCCTCACTGAGCAGCTCCATGCGTTCTTTAACGGAACGTATGCTCCCGCACCTATCGAGAAAGGCAGCTATTTCTGCTCCGAGCTCGTGGTGAATTGCTTTATCGTCACCGGCTTCATAGACCCGAGTGCCGCCGTGCTTTATCAAGCGAATGTCACATCACCGGGTGCGTTGGGGCGAGATCCCACGTTCGGAACATTTTGTGGATATGTTTCGAGCGTACCCAACTATTCGGCTCCTGCCACGGACGAATTTTTCAATCACTCGACATTTGATGAAATATTCAGCAATGGGGCATAGCGGCAAGTCACCGCTTAGGTGGGCGTGGGCTGTAGTCGTCAGCGATCGAGGCCCAAGATCGAGCTCGATGTGAAATACAACAGAGTGGCTGGCCATAGGCCGGAAACACTCAAAATATAGGGAGTGACGATGGTGCAAACTGCTATGGGCAGTGACCGACAGGTATGGGCCAATCACCTTGGTCGAATCGTTTTTTCCATGAATGAGATCGACTGGCTTCTAGGGCGAATCCGCGTAGATGTGTTCAAGGAAGAATTGTCGGTGAATTGGTTCAATAAGACGTTCTCCGATCGTCTCGTTTCGATCGCAGAGAAGATCAAACAAGTGCCAGGCTCGCCCGCAATGGACGAGTTGAAGCAACTCCTCAAGCGTACCGAACCTCTCAATGAAGCCCGCAATCACGTTGCCCACGGGATGCTTGGGTTGGTCGGTGCACCTGAAGGCGCACCGCGTGGCGCGTCGTTCGTGATGACTCGATATCACAAGAAGAAGATGCACGAAATCAACTTCGATATGCTGGTAGAACGAACGAAAGAAGCGATGAAATTAAGTGACGACTACTCCCGATTCTGCGCCATGTGTCGGTTGCACGCGGAGTTCGTTGCGCCGTATCCGCATAGCTAGATAGTCGCAAAGGCGCAGCAAAAGGGGCCAAAGCCCCCTTGATCAAATCAAACCGCGCTCGGCGAAGGATGTAGCGAGGCTGCCCGCCACGATGATGTGATCCAGCGTGCGAATGTCCACCAAGGCGAGCGCCTCCTTGAGTCGCTGGGTCAACATCTTGTCAGCGCTGCTCGGCTCGGGGCTGCCACTCGGGTGGTTGTGCGAAACGATGACCGCCGCCGCATTGAGCCGCAGTGCCTCCTTGACCACTTCACGCGGATAGACCGATGCGCTGTCGATGGTACCGTGGAACATCTCGGCGTAGTCAATCAGGCGATGCTGCACATCGAGGAACAGCACGGCGAACACCTCATGCTCGAAGCCGGTCAGCTTGGCGCGCAGGAAGTCCTTGACCTCCATCGCCGAACTGAACAACGCACCGCGCCGCATCTTGTGCTCGATGACCTGGCGCGCAGCTTCCAGAATCTGGTCAGCCGTCGCCGGCGGGTAGTGGCCCTGCGAATCGCGCACCATCAGCGCGGCATCGAACGAGGAAAAGGACAGTTGCGACATGATCGTGCTCCGGTTGCTCGGGCGGAATTGCCCGGAACCGTCGCCAGCACGGCGCAGCGCAAGCAGTCAGGGGTCCCAGACGGCCGCCAGGACGCAAGCGCGCACCAGCGCGCGCCGCCCTTGACGGCGAGAACGCCGTGATACGATGAAGGGAACAGCAAGACCGCCTACACCCGCCCACTGCACACCCTCGGCTTTTGGCGCAAGCGGAGCGCGCAGGCCCGGATCAGCGAGCCGGGCCGGAGGCGTCAGCCGAGCGAAGCGAGGGGACGATGGAAGCCCGTAGGGGGCGAGAATCGCGCAGCGAGGCTCGATGCGCAGCACGACAGCGCGACCGGGCATGCTCCGTTGGCCGGAGACGTCCGAATTTCAACGCGAAATAAACGACCTGCGCAAAACGAACAAACGCTATGCTTACAAAACTCACAGCAATTCTTTCGATTCGATGATGAAAGCAACAAAAAAACAGAACAAAGGTAAGTCCGATTACTTCTCTGCCGGCAAGCCCGTGCATCGGCTGTCTTATTGCGCCTTTCTGGATGTCCTGGGCTTCTCGGAGAGGATTCGTGCCAGCTACAAGGACGGCAGTGCGGACAATGTGCTAGAGAGTTTTCACAAAATACTCGCCAGAAGCATCACCCAGCTTAAGAAGAGCACCGATGAATCGATGCTCTATTTCAAATCATTCACCGACAACGTGGTGCTAGCCCATCCCCGGTTTAGCGATGACATGGAATCCGAGTTCGGGTTCATCCTTTGGGCCATCAATGAATATCAGTTTCAGATGGCGTTAAAAGGCTTCTTCATCCGCGGCGGCCTAGCGGTAGATCAGTTGTTCATAGATGAGAACAGCGTGTATGGCGCAGCCTTGCTGGAGGCCTATCGTCTTGAGAGCAAGGTGGCAGTCAATCCCGTCGTCGTTCTGTGCGACAACACGATGAAGCTGGTGAATAAGCATCTCACCTACTACTCTGGTGAGATCGCCCCCCAACTCAGGGATGTGCTGAAGGGCCCTGATGGTCGCTATTTCCTGAATTATCTGACGGAGTGCATTATCGAAGGCGACGATCGAGATTACCTCGATGACAAGTCTCTTCGCCGTCATAAGAAGCAGATCGAATCGGCACTGAAAGGCTATGCCGCAGTTCCGGCTGTCTTTTCGAAGTTCGCGTGGCTCGCTTCATATCACAACTATTTCTGCGACATGGTTTCCGGCTATCCGGAATATAAGGACTCGCTGAAGGTGTCCGCGAAGCTCGCTGCAACTCAATTTCAACGCCTCTCCGAGAAGAAGTGAGCCGTCAATGCAACCTTCCACGCCCCTTCAGATCTAGCCCAAGAGAAGTTCATGCTCGATATTCCTGTTGCCGACGCTCTGTTGTCGGCCCTTCTCAACCGTGACGCAGTTGCACTCGATTCCATCGAGGCACACCGCGCTGCCGAATGCGCGTCCATTCGCACTGTCATCTGCACCGATGCTCCGGGTGCGGTCGATCTGGACCTCGGTCTCAGCGCGTCCTCAAGCGACTATGTGACCCCTTTTTTTGAAGGGCCGCGTGCGTTCTTTATGTCAGCCGGAGCAAACGTCCAAGCCCGCCTCACTGGCGGCAGCTCGAACGTGCTGATCGACTTCTCTCTGAGCTTCGACTCGAATTTCGCAGAGAAGCTGCGCGCAGTCATCGCCGGCGAGAACATTCAGCAAGCTGATCGCGACCGGGTCATCGAGATTCTCATGCTCAAGGCTCGAAACCGCCATGTGCAGTTCGACGTGATGCCGTTCCTCATCGAGAACACGCGACTGGCCCGCGACGAGCCCTCCAACGAGCGTCCCCTGAACACGCTGATCGCTTTCCGCATGCTCGACCACTTGGATTGGGACGACTTTCGGGACGATCCCGGTCACTTCGCTTTCGATACTTCATACGAGGCCCTGAAGGGCCTGCTTCGGCCCGATGCCGAAGCTTTCCTGGCAGATCTGCAAGCCAGTGAGCAGATCGATCATCACGAAGCCAAGAGCGCCGGAACACAAGCGCTGCTACTGCGGTTCGCTCGACTCTGGCATGAAGAACGCAAGCAGGACAAGAATCGCATCCTGCGTGAATTGCTCCGTTTCAGTATCCATAGGCTAGGGTCGATCCCACTCACCGAAATGCGGCTGATCTGGAGCGGCATGACCTCCAACCAGGGGTCGCCATTCTTCGGCCCCATCATGGGCCGCTCCCCTGAGATGCTGCAGAAGATTCGTGGCATGGCCTGGGACATGACGCTGCTCCGCGTCATGGAGCAAATCGCCACAGCCAGCCAGGTCGGCTCCTTCTTCATTCCCTATTTTGTGTCGATGGATCGCCGCTGGCGCCACTTGCTGCGCCTGAATCCTGTAAGACTGATGCTGATCGACGACGCGCATCGACGCGTGCTCTTCGCTCGCACCGATGAACTGGAATTCCAGCGCGTGCTCGGAGAATGCATGCAGACCGAATTTCAATCCGAGATGACATCTGAAAAGGTCGAGGCCCGCCGCAGGTCGGCGCAGGCCATTGAATTGAACGCAATGCAGCAGCTCGTGGCCGAAGAAGAGCGCCACTGCCTCGCAGTAACCGCCGAGTGAAGCCAGAAGACATTGCAAGAGCGCATTGAGTTCGCCGCGCTACGCTGCAGCAAGTTGTCGCGATAGGTGCTGAACGTCACCATGTCTCCATGCGACGTACTCATGGAGTTCTAGGTGGAAGACCTATCTCACGCACGCAACGCACCAGGCATCGACGCAGGCCAGTCCCTCCCCTTGCCGAGCACGAAAGCCTATGAGGCGCTGCCGCAATTTCCGAAACGCAGCGCCCTTCCCTTCCGGCGCACAATCCGCCGCCAGGAACTGCGGCAGATCGTCCCCCTGGCCGAAACGACGATCTACGAGATGGAGCGCCGCGGCGAATTCCCACGTCGCTTCAACCTGACGCCGCGCTGCGTCGTGTGGGACTTGGCCGAGGTGGAGGCATGGATCGAGCAGCGCAAGCAAACCCCACGCAACGGTGTCTCGAAACCGGACGTCCACTTACGAAAAACCCGCCCTGTCCGGGCAGGCTCAAGTGAGGAGTGAGGACGCCCTTTATTCGGACGAAAGGCGCTCAATGATTATTCGATACTGCTCCTCGCTAATCGGTGGATCGTTGCGCCGAGATAGCCATTCATCGGGCAGGCCTGCAATCGCGCGGAACCGCGGATAGAAATCGCGCCGCCGGTCAGGGTCGAGCGTCGCAAGAGCGCCCTTGGCTTGTCGAGAGAGGCCTCGCGGCGACCAAATCTGGCCGCGTTCATCGATGACAACCACCAGTGCGCGATGGGTAAAGCCGCTGGTGTCCCCGACGCGTCCACTCGACTTCCCTTTATGGTATTTCTGGAGCGTGAGAGAGACGACGAGACTACGCTCAGATACCTGGAGCAGGGAAAGCAGGGCGCCACGACTGACGAACAAGCGGTATCCAGTCTCGCTCCAGGCGTACTCACCCCGCCCCCCCTCAGCACCCCATGCTTCGGCGCGATAGGCTGCTCTCCCGTCGATTGACCAGCGGCGGATCGCCTCATCATCCGCGACAGTCCCCAACAGATCTCGCGTCCAATCTGATGGGAAAGGCCTGTCGAGTGCGGTAGTGGCACCATAGGGATCATGTCGATCGAGTTGGCGCTCGGTGTTCGGTGTCTTTTCGACCCATGACTGAACCGTGTGACCATCGCCGCCGAAGTGACGGGCAATCTCATCTTCATCATCAGGCAGCCATCTAAAGAATGCTTCCGCTGATACTACGGCCATGACCACCGCTCGCGCGTCGCTGGCATTCGCTAGTACGCTTTGAAGCGTGACTGTTGTGTCGCGCCCGATCGACCAACGTCCTGCGACCGGAAGCCAATCCGTCACCACCTTGCCGTCCAACAAGCCGAGCAATGGCGCCAGCAAATTGCTGTCTTCGCGAACTGTGCCTCTCTCACCGCTCTCCGGCATAGGCATTTCCGCCTCCTTGGTAAGGTCGAGCGGAAACGGATCGGTGAGATCAGCAAGCCAGAGACCGTCGCTTCTTGACAGCGTGTATTCCCTCAGGAACGCGGCCCAAGCATCACCATCCCAGTCCTCGCCGACTACCGCCCGTGTCGCCAGCAACTCACCAGCAACAAGCATGAGCGCATGCCATCCGAGATATCCGCCGTACCGATCTCGGTTCGGAACGTATCCCGACGACCAAGAGGCGTCTTCGCTTCTGCTACGTGGGCAATCGTGCATTCCTCGGACAGTTGTGTCCCAACGCCGCACCCATGCGTTGATGCGGTCTTCCACCTCCCAGCCTGGACAAGCGAAGACGTGACACAAGCGCTCGACCTGATATTTGTTGAAGTCGTAGTCGAGGTGGAAGCCGTCCTCTGGTCGCGGCGAGGCATCTGGCCTGGGGGCATACCGGAACTCACGGTAGTCAGTTCGAGGAACCAATGGGAAAGGCGACTGTTTTGCGGGGCCGAGCGTGGCGATAAGCGCTTCGCGCTCTTCGGGTGCAAGGGTCTGTGCAAGCTCGCGAAGTATGTCTATCGCGAACGCGCGCATGACGACGTGCGGAAACTCGGCGGAAAAGGCGATCCGCTCGAAGAACGCGCGATGGGAGGCAAGTGCGGGAGCAGCGTCTTTCGCTACGCGAGCGAGCGCTATCAACAGCCAGAGCTGCGCATGCATTACATAGAAAGGCAGCTTCGCATCGCCGAAAGGCAAGCTCTGAGCAGACCCAAAAAGCTCAATCAGTCGTTCAACGACATCGCAGCGTCCGGCTACCACCAAGCGCCGCACCGCATGAGCTGCACGCCAGCGCATTGCCGCGATGGGATGGCCGAGCCTTGCCCACACGAGCCCCGCCACGAATGTCGCCTCGTCGGAGGGAACCACAAAACGAGTGTCCCACGGCCCGTCCCCAACTTCGGACGGCAGCTTTTCACCTGTACTTGCCAGAAACCGTTCGAGGCCTTCCGCAATGGCGCTGGCACTGACGTCAGACGCCAGTCTCGCGGCAAGTGCGAGCCAGGCATTGCCACCAAGGCTGTCTGCGGTGCTCCGGAGCGCTGCAACTACGTGCTCGACAAGAGTTGCGCGGTCGGCATGGAAATGTTTCTCCAGTCCGCGCCAGCCGCCCCACGCGTCAGTGCTTGAACTGGCAAGTTCGGCGGCGTGCTTGGTGGCCAGGCGCAGTCCCAAGTCAGGCAGAGCATCGCGCATCGCCGCCGATGACCTGCCCCATTCCTCCAAGTAGTCGTCCAGCGCGTGGATTTTGTCGGCAAGCGTGGCAGCGGTTGCTTCAACGACCGCGCGGACGAATCCGAGGCGTTCGGCGGGCGAGTTTGCTCGCCTAGCCAGATCAATCAGTGTCCGAACCGGCCAGCGCCGCCCCGAATGATCAATTTCCTCGTTGAGAATCTGGCGGTCAATGTCGTCCGAGTCCGTGAGGTCCACCGGGAAGACGACCGGCGGCTCCATCGCGGTTGACGGAGACATGACCGTTCGCGATTCGGATTGGGGTCCAAGGCGAGTGAGCAGGCCCTCAATTCGTGTTCGAGCATGAGAAGTGGAAGGAAGACTGCGCTCAGCCAGGTCACGTAGCCCTTCGATCGTCTCTCGCGCCGGAGACAGTTGATCCTCACGATCAATCTCGACCAGAAGGAGGTCGAAGAACCATTCCCGTCGCTCTTGAGGTAGGCGACCAATGACCTCTGACGCGAAGCCCCAGATGTGCCACGTCCACGTTTCGACTGGAGCAGCCAAGCCAAACAGAGCGACGGCGGCCTCACCAGAGAGCTTCGAATCACGAACGAGGACAGTTAACGCTGGGCCGAGCGACAGTCCGAGCCGAGCGGCGTCACGATCATCCAGCCGTGCCAACGTAGCCAACATCGCCCGACCAGCGATCGGCACCATCGTTTTCGCGTATTCAGTCCAAGGAAACTTACCATCCTCGTTCTGATTCAGTTCGAGGATACGCGCCAGGGTGTGCGCTGCCGCCGGCGAAAGTTCGGGACCCGAATAGTGGCCGGTCAGCTCCAGCAAGTGATTGGTACGATCGAAGTCATCCGATCCAATGGCCTCGGCAAGATCGAGCGCACGGCGAAAATACGCTGAAGCCTCTTCAGTGCTTACTCGCCAGGCTGCGCGAGCGAGATCACCGTAGGATGAGATTCTGGATCCGACATCGGTATCGAGTTGGATCTTGCGCTCGATATGGCCGGCAAGAAGGAGCGCAGCATCGTGGCACTGGGGGGTGCGCGACAGTCGAGCAACCGCATTGGTCAGCTCCGGCGTGAATAGGCCTGGCGCACTCGCCGCCCACTCGGCCATGCGCTTCGCAAGCGAGGCATTGAACGCACCTAACGCATCAGCAAGATCGAAAATCACTCGGAAACCGTTTCGCGCGAGATACGCCTTCCCGTCGCGGTACGGATAGTTGGATGACTGCTCAACATCACGGACAAGCCGGTCAAAGGCTGTGATCACCACTTCGTCCCGCGTCTTTCCCTTGGGCAGGCGAATGATGTCGGCGACATCCTGTGCATAGCTCAGCATCGGCAAGATCCGGCTGGCAAGCGCGCGCGAATACTTCGATCGCTTCTCCTCATCGAGTCCACCATGCCTCTTCCGTCGGCGCCGAGTCCCATCGAACTTCGGCGCCGCCAGCTTCTGGTTAAGCACTCGACTGAAGGTCGCTGCGCCCCGCGATCGGGCACTTGCAGGCACCAATCCGATGAATTCCGCCGGTGCTATGTCAATCAAGGCGGCACGCTTCCGACTCAAGGCGGCTCGAACACCGGCGGCCAGTACGGCCACGTGGATCGCACGGTCGCTCGGATACTGACTGGAATAGTCATAGACGCTTGGCGATGTAAATGCAGTTCCAGCGAGGATGCTTGCCGCCTCTCTCTCCATGCCGAGTTCTATCGCCAGCGCTGATGCCAGCACGCTGGCCATCGCCAAGCCTTCGCTCTTTCCCTTCGCAGAAGCTGCGGCCGCAAGGGCCGCGACAAGCCTTCTGGCGTGGGATGGGTCATGACCAAAAAATGGAAGCGCAGCGGCGTAGAGTGCGCGAGATGGCAGTCGACAACGCAAGAGCCGCGTTGCGATGCGCTTCTTTGGCGGATGCGCCGAATGCTGGTGTCGATCCAAAAGATCGAACAAGTCCCGAAACTTGGTAAAGGCCACATCGTCTTCTCGACGGGCGAAGAACTCCGCAACGCGCAAGTCATTGCCCGCCAGCATCTCGACATAGGCGAAGCCAATATCGTCCCATTGCCTTGAGGTGCTCGATTCGCGAAAGCGAGCGCTGCGTTTGGTATGCGCGGCCCAATTGTGCCAATCGATTGATCGCCGGGCGTGGCGACGGGCCTCGTCTCGGTCCCCGGCGAAGGCGTTCGCAAGTGCAAGCGCGGCGTGTTTCCCCCCTGGCCAGCCAACATTGGTCGCGGAAAGCCGTCGCAAAGCTTCGGGGTCACCCGCCACTGCGGTGAGATCTGGGTGCTCGTAGAGGAAGCGGTCGGATCGCTCATGGCCCGCGGCAACGATCGACGCTTCCAGCAGCAGGCGCAGAAGATCGTCGCGCCGCTTCAGTTCTCCCACCAGTGCTATCGCGGCAGTAATTCGCGATAGACGGATGTCGCGTGCGCTTACCTGTGAAGCCCCTCGGGGAACACGCAAATCGTAGGCCAGCTGGATGAGCTGATCGGCATCGCGTAGCGAGGTGAGCAACGCTGGCAGCGCCCGGGCTGCATAGTTTGAGGTGAGCTGACGCTCTTGGAGAGCGGCGATAACACGATCTCGACCGGCCTGGCTCGCGCCATAGCTCGATCGGATCAGGGTCTCGGTCGGCTCATCGCGGAACATCAGGCCGTGAGGCGTTCGCTCTAGCAAGGGGGCGAGGTCGGCCGCGAAGCTTTCAACCTGCTCCGCGATCAAACCATGTGCCGCAGCAAGCTCTTCAATGGGAACTGGGGGCGCCAGTATGGCGATGCCTGTGAGCAGGAGGTCGATGTCCGCATCGCTTGCACCGCGGGCGCGTGCAGTTTCGCGCGCTTCGGTGAGACGCTTGCGAAGCAGCGCGTCGAGCAGATCTTGCGGCTCTCCCGGAGCGTCAGGGAAAGACACGGGATCAAACGGTCGTCCGGTCGTAATCAGGTTGTCGAGACAGCGTGGGTTGCGGCCTGACCGTGTCAGCAGAGCGGCGATCTCGTCGGCCGAAGCATCCGCCACGCGCTGCTCGACGAGGGAACGTACTTCCGCGTCAGTGAACAGTGGAACCGTGAACGGACGGTGCGAGGCATCGCCGGTTGCCAGTGCGAGCCGTTCAGTCCGGCACGATGCGACGATGCGAACGCCGTCGATTGGATCGACGCTGATGCTGCGCATGAGAAGGTGTGCGAACGACGAGGTCGCGGTTTCCCGCGCGGCAAGTCCGGCGTGGTCGATTGCGTCGAGCACCAATGAAACACATGCATCGCTGCGAGTTCGCCGAGCAGTCTCCACCGATTGGGCGAGCCGCCGGCGGAACGCCCTCAGCAAGCCCGTGACGTCCGCCACTGGCAACAGAATATCGCACAGGCCTTGCCCCGCCATGAGATTGGCAAGGTGGACAAGCGTCCTTTCCGGGAGGTGCCGACCGTCGGCAGGATCCCGCCAGCGACCGGCACCGAAGCCATCGAAGAGCACAACGGGACCATCGGCTCGCAATCGATCGGCGAGGCCTTGCATCAAGACAGTCTTACCCATCCCGCCCGCAGCATGGACCACGAGAGGAAGACCAGCTTCGCGGGCCAGGGTTGCAATGTCGCCAAGGACGTCACGCTGAATGACTATCTCAACCTCGGGGAACGCATCGGGCGTGGGATACAGGCGGTCCTCGTGCTCTACCTCCAGCTCGGCCAATACAGCTACCCGATCAACTCGTTTGTCCGCCTCACTACCGGGACCGGCCTTGATCCTGATGAGATTCCGCAACTTGAGCAGGCGTTTCTCCGCATCCGGGTCCCCTGGTTCGCTCCATGCGGCGAGCGTCGTTGAGATCGCACGCTCAGCCTCTATCAAGCTTCCCTTGCTACCGACCATTTCCAATCGCCGCAGTAGGTCTGCAAAGGGATGGGGATACTCTTTCAGAGCGTCACTGATCTGGCCTGCTTGGCGGGCGACATCACCGGCTTCTTGCGTGCCTGCGACAACCGCCGCGATCGCCTTCCCCAAGTTCTCGTGGATGGGCCTGTTCGTAGCAAATTCATACCGGACCACGGTGAGAACATGATCATCGCCATGCGTTGCTCGAAGCTCAGCATCGGTCACGGCAAACTTGGTAAGAGTTGATGCCAGGTCAGCAGCTCGCACTGCCGTGGCGGCGCTTGCGATCGAATACTTGAACTGAACGACCGTGACTCGATGCGCCCGGGCAACATCGGTAGCGCCGTGGTACCGGACAAGATCGGCAATCTCGACCGCACCCGTTCCCAAGCTCTGTTCGTCTCGTTCATCGAAGCCCTCGAGCGTGATCGCAGTAAGGTCGGTCGACGGCGGCAGGAGTTCAAGAGCGGTGCGCGCGGCCCAAGCTTCATGAAAGGCATGGCCCGCCTTTGAGGCTCGAACTTTGTCGATCTCTATCGGAGTTGTGCCGGTATCGTCGTCACTCATGGTCAGCTTGTTGTACCTGCGTCATCCAACCAAGGCTTCCAGCGCCTTGGACACCGAGCGCGGCACGCGCCGCCCCTCCTTCGCAACGTTGACCTGCAAGGCCACCCGCGCCACTTCGAAAACGTCCTTGGCCAGCGAATAGCTGCCTTTGGCTTGCAGCCAATCGTAGCGGAAGGTGACGGTACCGGTGGGCGATACCGTCACGCACATCCCATCCCGGTCAGAAGCCTTATAAGTCAAGGACTTAGGCTTCAAATTACGCAGTGCGGTGTCGGTAAGCATCGAGGTTTTCCTCCTGTTGGCGACGGCTTTTACCGTCAGGGGTCAGGAGACCTGCTGATGCCCGGAAAGCCGCATGAAATCAGCTTTCCAGAGAAGACTTTTACCGTCAAAGACCGGTTTGGTCTCAATAGTGAACGGGAGGGTCTTAATCTGGCCTTCGGTTCTTACCGCCACTTTTCCCGCCAACCTGTTCCGCTGGCCGGCGATAGCCACCGATAGCTGCCGTGACGTATTTACTTTCAAATCAACACGTTACGGCAATTTTTCGATACTAGGCGATAGTCCTCGAAGGACCTGATTTCACTCCCACTCAATAGTAGCCGGCGGCTTCCCCGAGATGTCATAGACAACCCGCGACACCCCCCGCAACTCATTGATGATCCGGTTGCTCACCGTACCCAGGAACTCATACGGCAGATGCGCCCAATGCGCCGTCATGAAGTCGATCGTCTCCACGGCCCGCAGCGCAATCACCCACTCATAAGCGCGCGCATCGCCCACCACGCCCACCGACTTCACCGGCAGGAACACGGCAAACGCCTGGCTGGTCTTGTCGTACAGATCCGCCTTGCGCAGCTCATCAATGAAGATGGCATCGGCCTTGGCCAGCAGTTCGGCGTACTCGCGCTTCACTTCGCCCAGGATACGCACGCCCAGGCCCGGGCCCGGGAACGGATGGCGGTAGACCATGGTGCGCGGCAGGCCCAGCTCAACACCCAGGCGGCGCACTTCGTCCTTGAACAGCTCGCGCAGCGGCTCCACCAGGCCCAGCTTCATGTGCTCCGGCAGGCCGCCCACGTTGTGGTGGCTCTTGATCACATGCGCCTTGCCGGTCTTGCTGCCGGCCGACTCGATCACGTCCGGGTAGATGGTGCCCTGCGCCAGCCACTTGGCGTTCTTCAGCTTGTTCGATTCTTCGTCGAAGATCTCAACGAACAGGTTGCCGATGATCTTGCGCTTGGCTTCCGGGTCGCTCACGCCTTCCAGCGCGCTGAAGTAACGGTCGGCGGCATTCACGCGAACGACCTTCACACCCATGTGCTCGGCAAACATCGCCATCACCTGGTCGCCTTCCTGCCAGCGCAGCAGGCCGGTATCCACGAACACGCAGGTCAGCTTCTCGCCGATAGCCTTGTGCAGCAGCGCGGCCACGACGGACGAATCAACGCCGCCGGACAGGCCCAGGATCACTTCGTCATCGCCCACCTGTTCGCGCACACGGGCGATCTGGTCGTCGATGATGTTGGCGGCGGTCCACAGGGTCTGGCAGCCGCACACGTCCACCACGAAGCGGCGCAGCAGCGCCTGGCCCTGCAGGGTGTGGGTCACTTCCGGGTGGAACTGCACGCCGTACCAGCGCTTTTCTTCGTTGGCCATGGCGGCCACCGGAATGCGGTCGGTGGTGGCGGTGATGGTGAAGCCCGGCGGCGCAACGGAGACGTGGTCGCCGTGGCTCATCCAGACATTCAGCTTCGGCTCGCCGCCGTGGTCGCTCAGGCCCTTGAACAGCGCATCCGGGTTGATCACGTTCACTTCGGCGTGGCCGAACTCGCGCTGGTCAGCGGCTTCGGTGGCACCGCCCAGCTGTGCGGCCAGGGTCTGCATGCCGTAGCAGATGCCGAAGATCGGCAGGCCGCTGTCGAACACTTCCTGCGGCGCGGCCGGGGCACCCGGCAGCGTGGTCGATTCCGGGCCACCGGACAGGATGATGCCCTTGGCGCCGAACGCGGCGATCTCAGCCGGGTTGTGGTCCCACGCCCAGATTTCGCAGTAGACGCCCAGCTCGCGGATGCGGCGGGCGATCAGCTGCGTGTACTGCGCGCCGAAATCGAGGATGAGGATCTTGTCGTTATGGATGTTGGTCATGGTGCCGTTCCAGTGGTGTTTTTCGCAGCGCCCGGCGCTTCAAGGCTCTGCGTCAGCGTGGCGATGAACGCCTCGCGTTGTTGAATATGTGAGGTGTCTTCCTCGTCCCAGCGCAGCATCAGCAGGCCATGCGGTGCGTTGGGGTTGGAGCGGTCAGCGCGCGGCAGCTCGGCGATTTCCTGCACTTCGGTGCCGGGCACGATGCGCCGTTGCATGGCGTGCATCGGGTAACCGGAATCCACGGCGTTGCCCCAGAAAGCGGACTGCGCGCTCATCCGTTTCGGCTCCAGCGGCCCCAGCTCGGCCGTGACCACGGGGTCTTCAAGCCTGTCACCCAGATCGGTAACGCATCGCAGGATGACCTGCAACGGGCGCTCACCGGTGCCCTTCAGCAGCCAGCGCTGTTCGCCTGCGGCCTGCACCTGCCAGCCCTTCGGCAGCGAGAACGCGTTCTGGCACGCCTGCACGTCCTGCAATTGCGAAACCGCCGCGCCCGGAGACCCGGAGCGCGGCGGCGGTTCGGACAACGAACAGCCTGCCATCAGCAGGCTGCCCGTAATCGCAAGAGCAGTTCGCAAGCGCATCAGGCGCGGTAGTTCGGCGGCTCTTTGGTGATCGTCACGTCGTGGACGTGGCTCTCACGCTGGCCGGCGCCGCTGATCTTCACGAACTTGGGCTTGCTGCGCATGTCTTCGATGGTGGCGCAACCCACGTAGCCCATGGTGGCGCGCAGGCCGCCCATCAGCTGGTGGATGATGCCGCCCACCGGGCCGCGGTACGGCACTCGGCCTTCGATGCCTTCCGGCACCAGCTTGTCGGCGGTGGCAGCGTCCTGGAAGTAGCGGTCCTTCGACCCCTTCTCCATGGCAGCCAGCGAACCCATGCCGCGGTAGCTCTTGTACGAACGGCCCTGGTACAGCTCGGTCTCGCCCGGCGATTCCTCGGTACCGGCCAGCAGGCCGCCGACCATGATGGTCGAGGCACCGGCGGCCAGCGCCTTGCCGATGTCGCCCGAGTAGCGGATGCCACCGTCGGCGATCAGCGGGATGCGGTCCTGCAGGGCTTCGGCCACCAGGTCGATGGCGGTGACCTGCGGCACACCGACGCCGGCGACAACGCGGGTGGTGCAGATCGAGCCCGGGCCGATGCCGACCTTGACCGCATCCGCGCCGCTGTCCAGCAGCGCCAGCGCGGCTTCGCCGGTGCAGATGTTGCCACCGATGACCTGCACGTTCGGGAAGTTCTTCTTGACCCAGCTGACGCGGTCCAGCACGCCCTGCGAGTGGCCGTGCGCGGTATCGACCACGATCACGTCCACGCCGGCGGCGACCAGCGCTTCCACGCGGCGATCGGTATCGCCACCCACGCCGACGGCAGCGCCGACGAGCAGGCGGGTCGACAGATCCTTGGCAGCGTTCGGGAAGTCGGTGTTCTTCTGGATGTCCTTGACGGTGATCAGGCCACGCAGTTCGAACGAATCATTGACCACCAGCACCTTTTCGATGCGGTTGCGGTGCAGCAGCTGCAGCACTTCGTCGGAGGCGGCGCCTTCCTTGACCGTGATCAGGCGATCCTTCTTGGTCATGATGTGGCGGACCGGATCGTCCAGCTCGGTCTCGAAGCGCATGTCGCGATGGGTCACGATGCCGGCCAGCAGGCCGTCACTGCCCACCACCGGCACGCCGGAGATGTTGTGCGCCTGGGTCAGGGCCAGCACGTCGCGGATGGTGGTTTCCGGGCCGACGGTGATCGGGTCGCGGATGACACCGGCCTCGAACTTCTTGACCTTGGCCACTTCCGCGGCCTGCTGTTCCAGGCTGAGATTCTTGTGGATGATGCCCATGCCGCCGAGCTGGGCCATGGCGATGGCCAGGCGGGCTTCGGTGACGGTATCCATGGCTGCGGACAAGATCGGAAGCTTCAGCTTCAGGTCGCGAGTCAACCGCGTTTCGAGGTTGACGTCCTTGGGCAGGATGGTCGAATGGGCGGGGACGAGCGAGACGTCGTCGTAAGTGAGTGCTTCAGCCTGGATGCGCAGCATCGGCATACCCGAGATGTGGGGAAGCGCGACATTTTACCCTGTTTTCGCGCCCTGTGGCAGGGGGTAGATGCGACGCAGTGTCGCGCGGGCGGTGATTCGTTCAGGGCGATGGACCGGGGCCGCTGCACCACCACGGCCCCCACGGACATGGAACCGCCACGGAACCGCCTTTGGTAGGTGCCAACCTTGGTTGGCACAAACAGGGAGAGGCCGTCATCCCATCTGGGGTCCAGGCGCCGGACGGATCGTGCCAACCAAGGTTGGCACCCACCAACAGCGGGCAATGCCGCCGCCGCACCGCCGTGGACCCGCCTTTGGTAGGTGCCAACCTTGGTTGGCACAAACAGGGAGAGGCCTTCACCCCATCTGGGGCCCAGGCGCCGGACGGATCGTGCCAACCAAGGTTGGCACCTACCAGGAGCGAGCCGCTGCGGTCAGCTCAGCGCTTCCGCGGCTTCCAGGGTGTTCTGCATCAGCGTGGCCACGGTCATCGGGCCCACGCCACCCGGCACGGGGGTAATCCAGCTCGCCCGCTCGGCCGCAGCCTCAAACCCGACATCACCCACCAGGCGGCCGTCATCCAAGCGATTGATACCGACGTCGATCACCACCGCGCCCGGCTTCACCCATTCGCCCGGCACGATGCCCGGGCGGCCCACCGCCACCACCAGGATGTCGGCGTTGCGTACGGCCTGTTCCAGCACGTCCTTGGGGGTGAACTTGTGGCAGCTGGTCACGGTGCAGCCGGCAATCAGCAGCTCAAGGCCCATCGGGCGGCCGACGTGGTTGCTCACGCCCACGATGGTGGCGTTGCGGCCACGCACCGGCTGGTCGGTGTGGCCCAGCAGCGTGGTGATGCCGCGCGGGGTGCACGGGCGCAGGCCAAACTCGCGCAGGGCCAGGTGGCCGACGTTTTCCGGGTGGAAGCCGTCCACGTCCTTGCGCGGGTCGATGCGCTGGATCAGCCGGCGCGCGTCGGGGATGCCCGGCAGCGGCAGCTGGATCAGGATGCCGTTGATCTTCGGGTCGGCATTGAGCTGGTCGATCAGGTTGAGCAGCTCGGCTTCGGTGGTACCGGCCGGCAGGTCGTAGTCATGCGCTTCGATACCGACCTTCTCGGCGGCACGGCGCTTGTTGCGCACGTACACGGTCGAGGCCGGGTCGCCACCGACCAGCACCACGGCCAGGCCCGGGCGGCTGCCGCCGGCGGCCACGCGCGCGTCGACGCGCACCTTCAGGCTGTCGAGCAGGTCCTCGGCGATGCGGCGGCCATCAAGGATGCGGGCAGGAAGCTGGGGGGCGGAATCGGTCATCGGGAGCAGGCGTGGGGCGGCGGGGACGCTATTGTCCCCGATTCAGGCCCCCTCGCCCACCGCGGAATGGGGTCCTGATGGGGTCGGATCCCTTTGCCACAGGCAAAGGGCTCTGACCCCGGGGTGACTCAAATTGCCAACCTCCGGTAGTGCCGGCCGCTGGCCGGCAACCTCATGACGTCGGAACGTTTCCGCATCTGCCGGCCAGCGGCCGGCACTACCGGGCTTTATTCTTCCTCTTCCGGCACATCCTGCGGGTTCAGCGTCTTGCTCTCGCGCTTGGGCGCGGTGAACGGCGTCGGCGTCGGCACGCCCTGCGGGCTGTTGCCGTAGATCATCCGCGCGCCGGCATTCAGACCACCACCGGCAATCTCCAGCTCGAAACGCTCGGCATCGCGGCGACGGATCTGCTCGGCGATCTCCACCGCGTCGTCCTCATCCGCCCCCAGCTCCACCAGCGCGGCCTGGCCGAACAGCACCGCCGATTCAAACGTCTCGCGGATCTGGAAATCGACACCGGCATGGATCAGCCGCAGCGAATGCTCGCGGTCGAACGAGCGCACCATCAGCTTGGCCTGCGGGAACTCATGCGCCACCAGTTCAACGATGCGGTCAGCCGCTTCGGCCTTGTCCACGCACACCGCAATCGCGCGCGCAGTGGCGGCACCCGAGGCATGCAGCACGTCCAGACGGGTGCCATCGCCGTAATAGATCTTGAAACCGAAGCGCGCCGCGCTCTGGATCATCTCCACGTCGTTGTCGATGATGGTCACATCCACGTCGCGCGCCAGCAGCGACTGGCTGGCGACCTGGCCGAAGCGGCCGAAGCCGATCAGCAGCACGCTGCCGGACAGGCCATCGGCCTCGTCCACGCCGTCCATGTTCACCGTCGGCTTCGGCGCGATGCGCTTGTAGACCAGCACCACCAGCGGGGTCAGCGCCATCGACAGCACCACCACGGCGGTGAAGTTGGCATTGATCTCCAGGTCGATCACGCCGGCCGACGCAGCGGCGGAGAACAACACGAAGGCGAACTCGCCACCCTGCGCCATCAGCACGCCACGGTCCAGCGCCTGCGCGTGGTCGCTGCCCATGATGCGCGCCACCACGTAGATGCACAGCGCCTTGGCTGCCATCAGCGCCAGCACCAGGCCGAGGATCAGCTGCCAGTTACCGGCCACCACGCCCAGGTCCAGCGCCATGCCCACGCTGAGGAAGAACAGGCCGAGCAGGATGCCGCGGAACGGTTCGATGTCCGCCTCGATCTGATGACGGAAGGTCGACTCGCTCAACAGCACGCCGGCCAGGAACGCGCCCATCGCCATCGACAGGCCGGACAGCTGCATCAGCAGCGCCGCACCCAGCACCACCAGCAGCGCGGCGGCGGTCATCACCTCGCGCGCCTTCGATTCGGCCAGCACGCGGAACAGCGGGTTGAGCAGGAAGCGGCCGACCAGCACCAGGCCGACGATGGCACCGACGCCGATCGCGACCGACAGCCAGCGCGAGCCTTCGCCGTCGGCACTGCCTGCGCTCGGGCCCATCCAGGCCACCAGCGCCAGCAACGGCACGATCAGCAGGTCTTCGAACAGCAGGATGGAGACGATCTTCTGCCCCGACGGCAGCGCGATGTCACCACGCTCGGCCAGCAGCTGCATCACCACCGCGGTGGAGGTCAGCACGAAGCCGGTGGCGCCGATGAAGGCCACCTGCCATGGCAGGCCGAACAGCTTGGCGATACTGGTCAGCACCAGCGCACAGGTGACGATCTGCAGCGTGCCCAGCCCGAAGATTTCCTTTCGCAGGCTCCACAGGTGCGAGGGCCGCATTTCCAGGCCGATCACGAACAGGAACATCACCACGCCGAGCTCGGCGGTATGCAGGATGGCCTGCGGGTCGGAGAACCAGCCCAGCCCGAACGGTCCGATCGCCAGGCCGGCGGCGAAGTAGCCCAGCACCGAGCCCAGGCCGGCCCGACGGAACAAAGGCACCATCACCACCGCCGCGCCCAACAGGGCCACGACCTTGACCAGCTCGCTGGTCGCTGCTTCTACCGCCATGCGGTGTGTTCCCCAAGATCCAGAATCGGGTTCAACAATAGAGCAATGCCGATGACGGCAATAGCACGCATGTTGCGCCGGATTGTCTTGGAGGTGGAACGATGCAGGGAGCGACCCCCAGCATCATCCCGAAACCGTGCGCCCGCCCAAGTGGGAGCAACCGTACACCCGCTTCGGTGGGTGCCAACCTTGGTTGGCACGAAAGCGCCGACCAAGGTCGGCATCTACCAATGCACACCCCGATCGGGTTCACCCACTCCGGCAGAACGCGGCGTAATCGATATACCCCGGGAACGGCACGCCCGGCGCGCACACGGGGCACTGCGGGTCCGGCCGGATGCCGGATTCCGAAACCATGCACCTGCTTCGGTAGGCGCCAACCATGCCCCTTCGGTAGGTGCCAACCTTGGTTGGCACAAGAGCGCCGACCAAGGTCGGCATCTACCAATCCACTCCCCGGCCAGCCTCACCCGCCCCGACAAAACGCGGCGTAATCGATATACCCCGGGAACGGCACACCCGGCGCACACACCGGGCAGTGCGGGCCCGGCCGGATGCCGGATTCCGAAACCATGCACCCGCTTCGGTAGGTGCCAACCTTGGTTGGCACAAAAGCGCCGACCAAGGTCGGCATCTACCCATGCATTCCCCGGCCGGGTTCACCCACTCCGGCAGAACGCGGCGTAATCGATATACCCCGGGAACGGCACGCCCGGCGCGCATACCGGGCAGTGCGGGTCTGGCCGGATGCCGGTCTCGCGGAAGCGCATGCCCAGCGCATCGAAGCGCAGCAGCCGGCCAACCAGCGGCTCGCCGATGCCCAGCAGCAGCTTCAGCACCTCGGTGGCCTGCAGCACGCCGGCCAATCCCGGCAGCACACCCAGCACGCCGGCCTCGGAACAGTTCGGCGCGAACTCCGGCGGCGGCGGCTCCGGGAACAGACAGCGGTAGCACGGCGCCACGCCGCGCTGGCGGCCAGCGTCAAACACGCTTACCTGGCCGTCAAAGCGCTCGATGGCGGCATACACCAGTGGCGTGGCGTGCTTGATGCAGGCATCGTTGAGCAGGTAGCGCAGCGGGAAGTTGTCCGAGCCGTCCAGCACCACGTCCACGCCCTCCAGCAGCGCATCCACGTTATCGGACGTGACCCGCTCCGGCACGGCCTCCACCTCGATCGACGGGTTCAGCGCCAGCAGCCGCTCGCGCGCGGAATCGACCTTGAGCTGGCCGACGCTGGCTTCGGTATGCACGATCTGCCGGTGCAGGTTGCTGCGCTCCACCCGGTCGTGGTCGGCGAAGCGCAGGTGCCCTACCCCGGCCGCGGCCAGATAGAAGCCGGCCGGCGCGCCCAGGCCGCCGGCGCCCAGCACCAGCACCCGCGACTGCTGCAGCCGGCGCTGGCCGGCCTCGCCCACCTGCGGCAGCAGCAGGTGGCGCGAATAGCGGTCGTAGAAATCGCGGTCGGCGGCGCTGTCCAGCGGCTGCACCAGCGGCAGCGACTGCTCGCGCCAGGCCACGGTACCGCCGCTCACGGAAGCCACATTGGTGTATCCAGCCTCCAGCAGGAACTGCGCGGCATCGGCCGAGCGCTTGCCGCTCTGGCAGATCAGCAGGATTTCCTGGTCGAGTCGCGGCAGATGAGCGGCCGGGTCGGCCTGCAGCTCGCCCTTGGCCACGCCGCGCGCGCCCTCGGCCATGCCCCCGGCCCGTTCATGCGCCTCGCGCACATCGATCAGCACGGCGCCATGGGCCAGGCGCTCGCGCGCCTGCGCGGGGGAAAGCTCTTGAATGCTCATGGCCGCATTATCGCGCAGACACCCTCGACGCGCCTTGCCCCGAACATGGCACCATGCGGGCGTTGCCCCCTGCATCCCGGAACCGCTGCATGCGCTCTGCCACCGAATTCTGGCGTGACCCGCGCATGCCCTTCGTCGAAAGCCGACGGGCCTGCGACAGCCGCGCCTGCCATCGCCCGCACAGCCATGACACCTTCTCGATCGGCGCCGTGGACGCCGGCAGCAGCGTGTTCACCGGCGCCGCGGAAGGACCGCGCCTGCTGCAGCCCGGCAGCCTGGTCGGCGTACCCGCAGGCCGCGTGCATGCCTGCAACCCCCTGCCCGGCCAGGTCTGGAGCTACCAGATGCTGCATCTGGATGCGCGCTGGATGGCCGAGGTCCGCGCCGAGTATGACGGCCTGCCCGGACCCGACTGGCAGCAGGAACCGATCCGGATCTCCCACCATCGCCCGCGCTACCAGCAATACTGCCAGCTCAACGAGACGTTGTTCTCCGACGATCCGGTCAGCGTCAAGGAAGCGGCCCTGATCGCGTTCGTCGGCGATCTGGATGAACACGATGGTGTAGCCGTCGCCGGCCCGCCTGAAGATGCCGCACTACAGCAGCGGGTGCAGCCGGTGAAGGACGTTCTGCGCCAGCGGCTCGAACACACCCCGGCCCTGCAGGAGCTCGCATCGCTGGCAGGCATGAGCCGCTACCAGCTGATCCGCGCCTTCCGACGTGCCACAGGCCTGACCCCACACGCCTGGCAGATCGACCAGCGCATCCAGGAGGCCCGCCGACGGTTGTGCGAAGGCCAGTCACTGGCCGTGGTCGCGCATGCACTGGGCTTTGCCGACCAGAGTCATTTCCAGCGGGTCTTCAAGGCCCACGCCGGTGCGACCCCAGGCCAGTACCGGCGCTGAGCCTGCAATAACGTTCAATACCACCGCGCGGCACATCCCCAGACTGGCGCCCCCGCCAGCCGCCGCCGGACCCGATGGAACAGTTCCTGATCATCGCCACCGTACATTTTCTCGCCCTGCTCTCACCCGGTCCCGATTTCTTCCTCGTTGCACGCACCGCGATCACCTCTGGCTGGCGCACCGCCAGCGGCGCCTGCGCAGGCATCGCCGTTGGCAACGGCGTCTTCATCGTGGCGGCCTTCACTGGAATGGCCATGCTGCGCGCGGGCAGCGCAGGGTTCATTGCGGTGCAGTTGGCGGGCTGCGGGTTCCTGCTGTACCTCGGCACGCTGTTCCTGCGCCATGCGGGTTCGACGACGCTGCAGGCATCTGACGCTGCCGCCGGATCGCGAGCGGACGGTGCCCACGGATGGTGGAAGGCGGCAGGGCTGGGCGCCCTGTCTGCGCTGCTGAACCCGAAGAATGCGCTGTTCTACGCAACGTTGGCGGCAATGCTCAACGGTCCGCAGGCCAGCGCCGCAACGAAGTTCTTCTATGGCGCGTGGATGTTCGGCATCGTCCTGCTATGGGATCTGGTGGTAGCCGCGCTGGTCGGCCACCCGTGGGTGCTGGGTCGATTCGCGCGTGCCCTGCCCTGGCTGGAACGGGCCGCAGGGCTCCTGATGATTGCGCTGGCGCTATGGATCGTCGTGTCGCTGTGGGCCGGCTGATGCCGGCGATTCGCACCTGTCGCAATGGCGTTCAATACCGCGCGTTCACACCCGCCCACACTCTGCACTTTCTGTAGGTCAGTGGCAGGTTTACGTTGCAGCAGTTCTTCGTCGTCGCGGTGCTGTACGGCTTCGCCATGCTCCTGCCTGCTTCGCATCACGCGAAGATCCTGCGCACCGCGATGGGCGCGGGCGGGCACGCCGCCATGGCCGCGTCGTTCGGTATCGCCATCGGTACGGGCGTCATCTGTGCCACGGCTTTCGTTGCAGCGGGCATGCTGGGAAACCGCGGCCTGTGGACGCTGGCGATGCAGTGCGCGGGCTGCCTCCTGCTGCTGCGCCTGGCGGGCATGTGCCTGCGCGACGCAGGCTTGACCCCGTTCTCTCCGCTTTCCCTGCAGATGCCCTGGGGCCTGCGCGCTCGCTCCCGTTGGCCGCACGCCGAAGCAGGATGCCTGCTGGCGCTCGCCAGCAGCAGCAACTGGATGCTGCAGTTCGCGATTGCAGCCCTGGTTACCGGCCTCGTTGCCGACACGGGCACCCAGGCCGCTTACGTGGCCGGCCTGAGTGGCGTCGCGCTGTCGCTCGGCCTGCTGATGGCGTGGCTCGGCAGCCATCCGCGCTGGGCACAGGGGTGTTGCCGATTGCTTCCATGGCTGGAGCATGCCACGGGCCTGCTGATCGGGGCGGTGTCGGTGGCGTACCTGGCAGGTGCACTGGGTACGACCCTGGTCTGGGCAAGCATCACGGGGCAGGTGCAGCTGCCGGAATCGATCCCTGCCACAAGCCAGGTGCAACCGGCTTCAACATCGCGGCGCGGTCGAGGCATGCCATGCGCGTTGCCTCATTGCCGCGCTCGTCGCAGCAGTCCGCCCTGATCGAGACATCGAGAACCAAACCCATACCTGGCTGGCGCCCCCAGCGCGCCCGCAACAGCAGTCCTCGGGTTTCATACTCTTAGGCCGATGTTCGCACGGACAATCGTCACAACGCTTCGGAACCCACCACGAGATGAGCATGCACAGTAGTTACCCTGATGATCCGTCCGGCTCGATCGTCGAAAGGATCGACATAGCACCGCTTGGAGCAGGGCCGTTGGAGGGAACAACCTTCACGGTGAAGGACAATATCGATCTGGCGGGTCATAAGACCTCCTATGGCAGCCCGGCCTGGCGGGCCAGGCATCCTGCGCCGAAGCTCAATGCGCTTTGCGTCGATCAGGTATTGGCTGCGGGCGCGCGCTGCGTAGGCAAGGTCGTCGCGGACGAATTCACGTATAGCCTCGACGGCGAAAGCCAATTCTTCGGCACGCCGGTGAATGCCAAGGCTCCAGATCGCATTCCCGGCGGCTCTTCAAGTGGATCTGCAGCGTCGGTCGCCAATGGCGTGGCCGATTTCTCCATCGGCACCGATTCGGGCGGCTCGATCCGTGTTCCTGCGAGCCTGTGCGGCATCTGGGGCATGCGCCCATCCCTGCACCGGATTTCCGAAGCCGGCGTGCTGCCCTTCATGCCGAGCGTCAGCACGGTGGGCGTCGTTGCTGCATCATTGAACCTGCTCGATGCAGCGACACGGGTTTTGCTGCGCAGCAGCTCAAGCCAGCCGGCGCCACTGCAACGTATCCTGGTCCTCGCCGATGCGCTGGACATTGCTGACGAAGCAGTGAGAAACCAGGCGGATGCCGCCTTGCAGGCGATCGCCACCCGCACCGGCATCGTGCCGGAGACAGTCCGCTTCTCGCAGATCGTCGGCGCGGACGTTCCGCTAGTCGATTGCAATGTGAAGGCGCTGCGGAATCTGCAGACGGCCGAATTCCAGAGCACGGTCGGCAACTGGATCGAAACACACAAACCCGAGCTTGGCTTTGCCTTCTCCATGGCGTATGGAAATGTGCAATCGTTCGACCGGCTTACCGCACTCGACAGCATCACCCGCTGCGAATGGTTCTTCGAGAGGATCAATGCTTGCCTCATGCCCGGAACCGTCATCTGCTTCCCCACGACGCCGGTCATTGCCCCCCTCAAGGGATCGCTGACGACGCTGGAGGCCGTGCTGGACTTCTACGATAGGACAATGGCGATCACCGCCTTTTCCGGTGTCGCGCGGCTGCCAGAGATTTCCATGCCGTTGCTGACTATCGACAATTGCCCGGTTGGACTCTCTGTTGCCGCCGGTCACTATCAGGATGAATTCCTGCTGGCCTCAGCCAGGCAGATGATAGAAGGAATTGCATAAGTCGAATCCCGTCGCTGAAAGGTCCCCTCGTCGAGTTCCACATCGAGGTAGGTCCCCCAGCGACCGCCTAGCGCACATCAATCAGCACGGCGCCGTAGGCCAGGCGCTCACGTGGGGAAAAGCTCTTCGATGCTCGAGGCCGCATTGTCGGGCACGTGGCACCGGACCGCCTCGACCGGTATCTGCGAACACGGGGGATTGCCGGCCAGCGGCCGGCACTACCACAAACAAGAAAGGCGGCCCTGCGGCCGCCTTTTCCTGAATCACTTGCCCTTGACGTGCTTCATCAAGCGCCGCTTGGCCTTGACCTGCCGCTCGGTGAGGACATTCTTCTTGCCCTCGTACGGGTTGGTGCCCTCGCGGAAGATGAAGCTCACCGGCGTGCCGATCAGCTTGAAGCGCTTGCGGAAGAAGTTCTCCAGGTAGCGCTTGTACGATTCCTGCAGTTCCTTCAGGCGCGTGCCGTGCACGATGAAGGTCGGCGGGTTTGCCCCAGCCGGATGCACGTAACGCAGCTTGGAGACGTGGCCGCGGATGGTCGGCGGCGGGTTGGTCTCGTACGCCACTTCCAGCGCCTTGTTCACTTCGCTGGTGGTGAAGGTCTTGTTCGCCGATTCGTGCGCGCGATGCACTGCACGGAACAGCTCGCGCAGGCCCGAGCCATGCTTGGCCGAGATGCGCACCGACTCGGCCCACGGCACGAAGCCCAGCTTCAGCGACAGCATGGTTTCAGCCTGCTCGCGCTGGTACTCGGTCAGGCCATCCCACTTGTTGATGGCAATGACCAGCGCGCGGCCGGCGTCGAGCACGGCACCGAGCACGGTGGCGTCCTGGTCGGTCACGCCTTCGGTGGCGTCGAGCATCAGCACGGCCACCTGGCACTGCTCGATCGACTGCATGGTCTTGACCACCGAGAACTTCTCGACGACCTCGTCCACGCGCGAACGACGGCGCAGGCCGGCGGTGTCGATCAGGCGGTACTCGCGGCCATCACGCTCCAGGTCCACCGCGATCGAGTCGCGGGTGGTGCCCGGCACGTCGGAGGCGATCATGCGCTCCTCGCCAAGGATGCGGTTGACCAGGGTCGACTTGCCCACGTTCGGGCGGCCGACGAAGGCGATGCGGATGCGGTTCGGATCGTTGTCCAGCTCTTCGCCGCTGCCTTCTTCGGGCAGGCGCTGGATCACTTCGTCCAGCAGGTCGTCCAGGCCCTGGCGATGCGCGGCCGACACGGTCAGCATCTCGCCGAAGCCGTAACGGGCAAATTCCGAACGCACGGTGTCCTCGTCGGTGCCGTCGATCTTGTTGATCAGCAGCAGCGTCGGGCGCGACAGCTTGCGCAGCCAGGCCAGGATCTCGTCGTCCATCGCCGAGGTACCCTCACGGGCATCGACCACGAACAGGATCAGGTCGGCTTCCGCCGCAGCGGCGCGGGCCTGGCGGGTGGTAGCCCCTGCCAGTCCCTCTTCCTCTTCCGCGATACCGCCGGTGTCCACGACGAGGAAATGATTGTCCTCGTCCAGACGGCAGACACCGTAGTTGCGGTCGCGGGTGACGCCGGGCTGGTCATGGACCAGCGCGTCACGGGTGCGCGTAAGCGCATTGAAAATAGTCGACTTGCCGACATTCGGCCGTCCAACCAGGGCGACCAAAGGCAGCATCGCGATTACTCCAATTTTTAATTTGCCAACCGGAAGGCGGTCAGCTTGCCATCAACGTTCTGCACCAGCAGCACCCCGTCTACGACGACCGGCTGGGCCAACAGGGCGTCGCCGCCGCTCTTCGCCCGTGCCGCCATCGCACCATCGGAGGTCTTCAGCCAGTGCACGTATCCCTTGTAGTCGCCGACGACCACGTAATCACCCTGCAGAGCCGGGCCGGTCAGCGAACGACGCGCCAGCTCGGTCTGCGACCACATGGCAGCGCCGGTCGCCTTGTCCAGGCCAAACACGCCACCCTTGTTGTCGGTAACGAACACATTGCCCGACGACACCGCCACGCCACCTGCACCGCCATGGTCACGCGCCCACAGCGGGCGACCGGTCGGGCCTTCGATGGCCATGGTCTGGTTCTTGAAGCTGCTCACGAAGAGGGTGTTGCCCTCCAGCACCGGGGCGCCATCGACGTCGGCCATGCGCTCCAGCTCGGTACGGCCTTCGCCGTTGCCGAGGTTCTGCTCCCACAGGGTACGCCCATCCTGCATGGCGAGCGCGGCAACCGCGCCTTCGTCCTTGCCGATGAACAGCACGCCCGGGCCGGTGACCACCGGGGCGTTGCCGCGCACGGTCAGCGCCGGCAGTTCGCTCGGGTTGAACCACTTCTGGGTGCCGTTGCCGGCATCGAAACCGGTGACGCGGCCATCGTTGCTGCGCACGAAGACCAGGCCCTGGGCCACGGCCGGTGCGGCAATCACTTCACCCGGGACACGGGCGCGCCACTTCTCGCTGCCATCGTTGATGTCCAGGGCAATGACCTGGCCATCCAGCGTGCCGATCACGACCAGGTTCTCACCGACACCCGGGCCGCCGGACAGGCGCAGCTTCGGCTTCTTCTTTTCCTTCTGCGGCTCCCAGGTCCAGACCTTCTTGCCGGTCTGCAGGTCGATGGCGTGCACGCCACCGGTGATCGCCGCAGCGAACACATGGCCGTTGGCCACGGCCGGGCCCTGGCGCACGCCGATGCGGCGCTCACCCTTGCCGAGGTTGACCGACCAGATCTTGTTGACCTTCACGCTCGGCTCGAACTTGACCAGCTCAGCCGGCTCCTGGGCCTTCTTCGCCGCCGCGTCCTTGCCGGCGAACCAGCCCTTCATGGTGCTGCAGCCGGTCAGGGCCATGCCCATCAGGAGCACGGTGGCGACGCGGGTGATCATGACCTTCTGACTCATCAAACCGACTCCGCAGGGGCGGCGACCGTGCCGCCGGCATCCATAACCTTGGTTTCCAGCAGGCGCCGCTGCGGCGCTGCCACGTCCAGCGACTTCAGCGCCTTCTCGTACTGTGCACGGGCATCATCACGCTTGCCCTGCGCCAGCAGCGCATCGCCATGGATTTCCAGGCTGCTGCTGTCGGTGGCGCTGCCCAGCAGCTTGATGGCTTCGTCGCTCTTGCCGGTGGCCACCAGCAGGCGGGCCACACGCTGGTCGACCACGCGCTGCAGGTCACCTTCGACCTTCACGCCGCGCAGGGTGGCCAGCGCTTCTTCATTCTTGCCGGCGTCGACCTGGGCCTTGGCCAGCTGCAGCGCCGCGAGGTCGCCATAGATGCTGGACGGGCCGGCTTCGAGCGCCTTCACTGCCTTGGCGGCATCGTCGAGCTTGTTCTGCTGCAGGCCGACCAGCGCCTTCTGGTACTCGACATTGGCCGAGGCCAGCTTGCCGCCCTGATCCTTCTGGTACCACTGCCAGCCGGCAATGGCACCGATCGCGATGGCTACGCCACCGAGGATGCTGGCGCCATTCTTCCGCAGCCAGCTGCGGACGCGTTCACTTTGTTCGTGCTCGTCGAGCAGATCGTCGATCGCCATGCGTACTCTCGCCCCGCCCGTCGGGAGGGACCATTGGGTTTAATCGAAGGTGGTGAAACCGCGCCTCAGTGCGAAACCGGGACTACGGAGCCTTCAGAGGATACCTGAAAGCGTGCCACGTTGGCTCGCTGGTAGGGGGTCAGATCGACGATAGCGCCGTTCTGCTGAACCTGGACCGCCGAGGCGTTGCCCAGGGTCACCCGGGTTACCTGGCCCGGGGTGAAGCTGCGGCTTTCGCCGGACTTGATCAGTGCCTTCTCGACGGTGGCACCATCCGGGCCGCCGATGTCGACCCAGCTGTCGCCGCTGAACTGCATCTCCAGCGTGTTGCCGACCGCGGCCGGCGCGGGCGCCGAACGCGGCACCGGGGCCAGCGAGGCAACGTACGGGGTCGCGGCCGGCTTGCTGGCCGGAGCGCTGGCCACGTCAGCCGGCGCTGCCGACTCCACGCCTGCGGCGGACGGGGTCACCGGCACCGCAGCCGGGATCGCGTCCAGCGAGGCGGTGCTTGGCGACGGGGTGGCGCTGCCATCGAAGTGACCACGGGTGGCGAACCACACCGGCACGGCCAGCACCGCGGTGATGCCGACATAGAGCATGCGCCGACCGAGGTTCTCGGCAATACGGCGCGCGCGCGGGGTATGGGTATGGCTGACCAGGGTGGGCGGAACCACCGGCCCGACCTGGGCCTGCTCCAGCAGCTGGCCCACGTCCACGTTGAGCAGGCGCGCATAGCTGCGCAGCTGGCCGCGCACGAACACCGGCGCGCCGAGCTTCTGCCATTGTTCTTCTTCCAGCGACCTGACCACCTGGACCGGCATGCGCAGGCGCGAGCCGACATCTTCGAGGGTCAGTCCGGCCGCCTCGCGGGCCTGGCGCAGGCGGGTGCCGCAGCCGGCCGCAGTCTCGAGAGCGCTCACAGTCTGGTCATCAATCACAATGCATCAACCCTGGAGTTAGGAGCCCGCTTCCTGCGGAAATTCCTGTCGAATCCGCTGAAGATAACGATCAGATGCCGCCCGATCGCCCAGCCGCGCTTCGATTTGAGACGCAAGTTGTAACACGGAACGCGTTGCGGGTGCAGCCGCAATCCTACGTTCGGCGAAGGCCCGGGCCTCCATGTAGCGGCCCTGGCGGTAGCTCAGCTGGGCCATCGCCTCCAGCGCAACGGGGTTGCCGGGCAGTGTCGCCAGTGCTGCGCGCAGGTCGCGCTCGGCACGCTCGAACTGGCCCGCGTCCAGCGCACAGCCGCCGGCATTGGCCTGTGCTTCGGCCGGCGTGGCATAGCCCGGCGCCTGCAGCGCACGGTCGAACCAGATCAGCGATTCGGCCGGTTGGCCCTGCTGGCACAGCCAGGCACCGTAGTTGTTGAGGATGTCGCCGCGCTGCGGCGCCAGCTCGGCAGCCCTGCGGAAGTTCTCGCCGGCCTGCTGGATACGGCCGCGGCGTTCGTCGATGCCGGCCAGCAGCACCAGGCCGTCCGGCGCATCCGGGGCCAGCTTCTGCGCCTCGCGGACCTTGCGCTCGGCGGCGTCGAGGTTGCCAACCTGCATGTCACGGGCTGCCAGGGCCAGCAGATCCTGCCAGCGCACCTGGCGGCGTACGCTGTCCGGATCACGGACCGAGTACACCGGCGCCATGCTGGGGCCCACCTTGGCCTTGGAGTGGGATTTGCAGCCGCCGACCGAAATGGCCAGCACGCCTGCGAACAGGACCAGCCAGAGGCGGTCAGGCCGCGGCATCGCTCCCCTTCCCCGCCTGCAGCGACTTGTTGAACTCCGCCTGGCGGCGGGTGCGGTCCATCACCTGGCCCTTGAGCTGGCCACAGGCGGCGTCGATGTCGTCGCCACGGGTGCGGCGGACCATGGTCAGCACATTGCTGTCCAGCAGGATCTTCTGGAAGGCACGGATGTGCGCTTCTTCCGAACGCTCGTAGCGGGTACCGGGGAACGGATTGAACGGGATCAGATTGACCTTGCCCGAATCCTTGGCCTGCACCGCGTTGTCGAACTGGCGCATCAGGCGGGCCAATTCGCGGGCATGCTCGGGCTTGTCGTTGATGCCCTTCATCAGGGTGTATTCGAAGGTGACCGATTCGCGGCGCTTGTTGGCGCGCAGGTAGCGTGCGCACGAGGCCATCAGCTCGGCGATCGGGTACTTCTTGTTGAGCGGCACCAGGGTCTCGCGCAGCGCATCGTTGGGCGCATGCAGCGACACCGCCAGCGACACGTCGCTTTCGGCAGACAGGCGGTCGATCTGCGGCACCAGGCCGGAGGTCGACAGGGTCACGCGCTTGTTGGCCAGGCCGTAGCCCAGGTCGTCGCGCATCACGCTCATGGCGCGCACGACGTTGTCGAAATTCATCAGCGGCTCGCCCATGCCCATCATCACCACGTTGGTGAGGCGGCGCATCTGGTGCGGCACGTTGCCCAGGTGGCGTGCGGCAACCCACACCTGGCCGATGATCTCGGCGGTGGTCAGGTTGCGGTTGAAGCCCTGGGTGGCGGTGGAGCAGAACGTGCAGTTCAGGCCGCAACCGACCTGCGAGGACACGCACAGCGTGCCGCGGGTCTTGTCCGGGATGTACACGGTCTCGATGGCGTTCTTGCCATCCACGCCCATCGCCAGCAGCCACTTGTGGGTGCCGTCGGCGGAGGGCTTGTCGAACACGATGTTGGGAACCAGCACCTCGGCATGGGCCTGCAGCTTGGCGCGCAGGACCTTGCCGAGGTCGGTCATTTCATCGAAGTCGGTGACGTAGCGATGGTGGATCCACTTCATCACCTGATGGGCACGGAACTTCTTTTCGCCGAGGACGTCGACGAAGAACTTCTCCAGGCCCGCGCGATCGAGGTCGAGCAGGTTCTGCTTGCCAGCCGTGGGTGCCGACTTCGGCAGCGGCTGGATGGCGGGGGACTGTACGACCTCGTTCACGGCATTACTCTCAGCGCGAGACGACTTCGGTGGCGGCGAAGAAGTAGGCGATTTCAATCGCGGCATTCTCGACCGAGTCCGAGCCGTGGGCGGCGTTGGCATCGATGGATTCGGCGAAGTCGGCGCGGATGGTGCCCGCAGCGGCTTCCTTCGGGTTGGTGGCGCCCAGCAGGTCGCGGTGGGCCAGGACGGCGTTCTCGCCTTCCAGGGCCTGGATCATCACCGGGCCGGAGATCATGAACTCGACCAGCGCGTTGAAGAACGGACGCTCGCGGTGCACGGCGTAGAAGCCTTCGGCTTCACGGCGCGACAGCTGCTTGTACTTGGCGGCCACGACCTTCAGGCCGGCCTTCTCGAAGCGGGCGTAGATTTCGCCGATGACGTTCTTGGCAACGGCGTCCGGCTTGATGATCGAAAGGGTGCGCTCCAGCGCCATGGGATGTCTCCAATGGAATCGGGCCGCTGATGGCCCGAAGGGTAACATGAAAAAAACCCGCGTCGGGACGCGGGCTTAGCCTGATAAACGTAGGCGAATTGTAAAAGATAAAGCGGCAGCGTGGTAGTGCCGGCCGCTGGCCGGCAGGCTGGTGCCCCATGGGCTGCCCGCGGTTGCCGGCCAGCGGCCGGCACTACCCTTTGCGCCCATTCACCCACCTGAGCGGATTCTGACCGCTGCTGGCAATTTTGCTGCACTGCAAAATGCCATACGCTACCGTCTGGTCCTAGTATCAAACAATCGTTTGATTAAGGTCCGCCCGCCGATGGCCAAACCCGCCCACTTCTCGACCAAGGACCGCATTCTCGGCGCGGCCGAGGAGCTGTTCGCACAGCACGGCTTCGCTGGCACTTCGCTGCGCCAGGTGACCAGCCAGGCCGACGTCAACATCGCTGCGGTCAACTACCACTTCGGCTCCAAGGAGAACCTGGTCAACGAGGTGTTCCGCCGCCGCATGGACGAGATGACCGGCGCGCGCCTGGCGCAGCTCGAGCGCGCCCGCAGCGAACACCCCGGGCAACTGCGCCCGGTGCTGGCCGCCTTCGTCGAACCGGCGTTGGCGCTGGCCCAGGACCGCCAGAACGGCGGCGCCTTCGTGCGCGTGATCGCCCGCGCCTACGCCGAGAAGAACGACAACCTGCGCAAGTTCCTGTCCGACCACTACGGCCACGTGCTGCGCGCGTTCGGCAAGGCCATCGGCGAGTGCGTGCCCGACCTGAGCAAGGAAGAGCTGTACTGGCGCCTGGATTTCCTGGCCGGCTCGCTCACCTATGCCATGGCCGACTTCGGGCTGATCAAACGTCCCGCCGGTGTCACCGAAGCGGCGCATCGTGCCCATGCCGCCCACGAACTGATCCATTTCGCCGAAGCCGGGTTCCGCGCCGCCGCTCGCGCCAGCGCCCTGCCCGCTTCCCTTTGATTCCACCCAGTAACTGCTGACCAACAAAGGCCCTACACCATGTCCAATTCCCTGCTAGTCCGCCGCGCCGCCGTGCTGGGTGCCGGCGTCATGGGTGCCCAGATCGCCGCCCACCTCACCAACGCTGGCGTCGACACCGTGCTGTTCGACCTGCCCGCCAAGGAAGGTCCCGCCGACTGCATCGTGCTGAAGGCGATCGCCAACCTGGGCAAGCTGAGCCCGGCGCCGCTGGCCAGCAAGTCGCTGGCCGAAGCCATCACCCCGGCCAACTACGAGTCCGGCCTGGAGCAGCTGAAGGACTGCGACCTGATCATCGAGGCCATCGCCGAGCGCATGGACTGGAAGCAGGACCTGTACAAGAAGATCGCGCCGTTCGTGGCCGACCACGCGGTGCTGGCCTCCAATACCTCGGGCCTGGGCATCAACAAGCTGGCCGACGTGCTGCCCGAGCAGCTGCGCCACCGCTTCTGCGGCGTGCACTTCTTCAATCCGCCGCGCTACATGCACCTGGCCGAGCTGATCCCGGCCACAACCACCGACGCCGCCGTGCTGGAAGGCCTGGAAGAATTCCTGGTCACCACCCTGGGCAAGGGCGTGGTGTACGCCAAGGACACCCCGAACTTCATCGGCAACCGCATCGGCGTGTTCTCGATCCTGTCCACCATTTACCACACCCAGCAGTTCGGCCTGGGCTTCGATGAAGTGGACGGCCTGACCGGCCCGCTGGTCGGCCGCCCGAAGTCGGCCACCTACCGCACCTCCGACGTGGTCGGCCTGGACACCATGGCGCACGTCATCAAGACCATGGGCGATACCCTGCCGAACGACCCGTGGCATGAATTCTTCAAGTCGCCGAAGTGGCTGGACGCGCTGATCGCCAAGGGCGCGCTGGGCCAGAAGACCGGCGCCGGCATCTTCCGCAAGGTCGGCAAGGACATCGTGGTGCTGGACCTGGAGAAGCAGGACTACCGTCCGGCCGACCGCGCTGCCGCACCGGAAGTGGTCGAGATCCTGAAGATCAGGAACCCGGCCGAGAAGTTCGCCAAGCTGCGCGAGAGCCAGCACCCGCAGGCGCAGTTCCTGTGGGCGACCTTCCGCGACCTGTTCCACTACAGCGCCTACCACCTGGCCGACATCGCCGAGACCGCGCGCGACGTCGACCTGGCCATCCGCTGGGGCTACGGCTGGTCGCTGGGCCCGTTCGAAACCTGGCAGGCCGCCGGCTGGAAGCAGGTCGCGCAGTGGATCGCCGATGACATCGTCGCCGGCAAGAGCATGAGCAACGCCCCGCTGCCGGACTGGGTGTTCGATGGCCGCGATGGCGTGCATGCCGCCGAAGGCAGCTACAGCCCGTCGCGCAACGCCAAGCTGCCGCGCTCGTCGCTGCCGGTGTACCAGCGCCAGCGTTTCCCGGATCCGCTGCTGGGCGAGACGTTCGCGCCGGGCGAGACCGTGTTCGAGAACGACGGCCTGCGCATGTGGCACGACGGTGATGGCATCGCCGTGGTCAGCTTCAAGACCAAGATGAACACCGTGTCCGACCAGGTGCTGGACGGCCTGCAGGAATGTGTCAGCCGCGCCGAGAAGGACTTCCAGGGCCTGGTGATCTGGCAGCAGAAGGAACCCTTCTCCGCCGGTGCCGACCTGGCCGGCGCGCTGGGCCTGCTGCAGGCCGGCAAGGTCGACCAGTTCGAGGAAATGGTCGCCAACTTCCAGCGCACCAGCCAGCGCATCAAGTACTCGCTGGTGCCGGTGGTGGCTGCCGTGCGCGGCCTGGCCCTGGGTGGCGGCTGCGAATTCCAGATGCACAGCGCCAAGACCGTGGCCTTCCTGGAAAGCTACATCGGCCTGGTCGAGGCCGGCGTCGGCCTGCTGCCGGCAGGCGGCGGCCTGAAGGAACTGGCCGTGCGCGCCTCGCAGGCCGCGGGCCCGGGCGGTGACGTGTTCGCCGAACTGAAGAAGACCTTCGAGACCGTGGCGATGGCCAAGGTCTCCAACTCGGCGGTCAACGCCAAGGAACTGGGCCTGCTGCGCAGCACCGACAAGGTGGTGTTCAACAGCTACGAGGCCCTGCACATCGCCAAGGCCGAAGCGCGCGCCCTGGCCGAAGCGGGCTACCGTCCGCCGCTGCCGGCACGCCGCATCCAGGTCGCCGGCGACGTGGGTATTGCCACCTTCAAGATGATGCTGGTCAACATGCTGGAAGGCCGTTTCATCAGCCCGTACGACTACGAGATCGCCGAGCGCATCGCCACCGTGCTGTGCGGCGGCAAGGTCGACCGCGGCACCCTGGTGGACGAAGAGTGGCTGCTGACCCTGGAGCGCAAGCACTTCGTCGAACTGGCCCAGCAGGAAAAGACCCAGGCCCGCATCGCGCACATGCTGAAGACCGGCAAGCCGCTGCGTAACTGATTGATGGCGGGTGCCGGCCCCTGGCCGGCATCCCTCTGCCTCTGGTAGGTGCCCACCTTGGTGGGCACACCGGCAAAACCAATTCGAGAGATCACTGCAATGACCAAGCAAATCCAGGACGCCTACATCGTCGCCGCCACCCGTACCCCGGTCGGCAAGGCGCCCAAGGGCATGTTCCGCAACACCCGCCCCGACGACATGCTTGCGCACGTGCTGCGCAGCGTCGTCGCCCAGGCCCCGGGCGTGGACGTCAACCGCATCGATGACGCGATCATCGGCTGCGCCATGCCGGAAGCCGAGCAGGGCATGAACGTGGCGCGCATCGGCGTGCTGCTGGCCGGCCTGCCCAACACCATCGCCGCACAGACCGTGAACCGCTTCTGCTCCTCCGGCCTGCAGGCCGTGGCGCAGGCCGCCGACGCGATCCGCCTGGGCAACGCCGACCTGATGCTGGCTGGCGGCACCGAGTCGATGTCGATGGTGCCGATGATGGGCAACAAGATCGCGATGGCGCCGAGCGTGTTCGACAACGACCACGTCGCCATCGCCTACGGCATGGGCATCACCGCCGAGAAGGTGGCCGAAGAGTGGAAGGTCTCGCGCGAAGACCAGGATGCCTTCGCCCTCGCCTCGCACCAGAAGGCCATGGCCGCGATCCAGAACGGCGAGTTCAAGGACGAGATCAGCCCGTACGAGATCGTCTCGCACCTGCCGGACCTAGCCGATGGCCAGCGCATCATCACCCGCAACAAGATCGCCGACACCGACGAAGGCCCGCGCCCGGATTCCTCGGCTGAAGGCCTGGCCAAGCTGCGCCCGGTGTTCCGCAACGGCCAGTTCGGCGGCACCGTCACCGCTGGCAACTCGTCGCAGATGAGCGACGGCGCCGGTGCCGTGCTGCTGGCCTCGGAACAGGCGATCAAGGACTACGGCCTGACCCCGCTGGCCCGTTTCGTCAGCTTCTCGGTGGCCGGCGTGCGCCCGGAAGTGATGGGCATCGGCCCGATCGCTGCGATTCCGAAGGCGCTGAAGCAGGCGGGCCTGACCCAGGACCAGCTGGACTGGATTGAACTGAACGAAGCGTTTGCCGCGCAGTCGCTGGCGGTGATCCGCGATTGCGGCCTGGACCCGAGCAAGGTCAACCCGCTGGGTGGCGCGATTGCCCTGGGCCACCCGCTGGGTGCGACCGGCGCGATCCGTACCGCGACCCTGCTGCACGGCCTGCGTCGTCGCCAGCAGAAGTACGGCATGGTGACGATGTGCATCGGCACCGGCATGGGCGCGGCGGGTATTTTCGAGGCGCTGTAAGGTTCAAAGCGTTGCCGGCTGATTGCTGGTTGGCTGTGGGGCCCGGGCGGGTGAGACTGCCCGGGACACGCCGTAAACCCGTCCCTGGGGGCTTGGCAGCGGCATCCATGCCGCTGACAGTCCCGGTCAGCCTCACCCACCCGCGCCAGCCAACATTCCACGCGGCGGAGGGATGAGCAAAGGCAGGGGCAAAGGCTGGGGTCAGAGCCCTTTGCGGCGCAAAGGGATCTGACCCCAACAAGCAAAAAAGGCAGCCATCGGCTGCCTTTTTTGCTTGTGCTTCTGCCTTTGATTCCGCCCTTCCCGTCCGCGCCGCACGGAAACTGTCGAGAGGGGGCGGATGGCCCTCTCCAAAACCGTTGGCGCCATGGATGGCGCCATCGAGCACCATGGAAGGGCTTTGGCGTGTTTTGGAGAGGGCCATCCGCCCCCTCCCCCACGTATCAATCAAGGCGCAGCACGGAGCGATTGATAAACCTTATTCCGCCAACATCGCCGTCAGTTTCTCCCGCGCCGGGCCGGCCAGCTTCGGGTTGTCCAGCGCGAAGCGGATCGTCGCCTCCACCAGCCCCAGATGCGTACCGCAGTCGAAGCGGGTGCCCTCGAAGCGGTAGGCATCGACCTCTTCGGTCTTCAGCAGCTGCGCGATCGCATCGGTCAGCTGGATCTCGCCACCGGCACCACTGCCAGTCTGCTCCAGCAGCTCGAAAATCTTCGGGCTCAGCACATAACGGCCAACCACCGCCAGGTCGCTCGGCGCGTCCTCCGGCTTGGGCTTCTCCACGATCTGCGAAATGCGGCCCTTGCGGCCGTCGAACGCATCAGTGGCAACGATGCCGTAGCTGGCAGTCTTGTCGTGCGGCACGTCTTCAACGGCGATCACGCTGGCACCACTGGCCTCGTTGAGGTCAGCCATCTGCTTCAGCGCACCGGCACCACGGTTCCAGATCAGGTCATCCGGCAACAGCACCGCGAACGGCTCGTCACCGATCACGGCCTTGGCACACAGCACTGCATGGCCCAGGCCCAGCGCTTCGGCCTGGGTTACGAAAACCGCGCGCACGCCGTTGGGCAGCACGTGGCGGATCAGCTCCAGCTGCTCCTGCTTGCCGGCACGCTCGAGCTTCTGCTCCAGCTCGTAGGCTTTGTCGAAATAGTCAGCGACCGCATGCTTGTAGCGGTTGGTGATGAACACCAGCGTGTCGCAGCCCGCTTCGATCGCTTCATCCACGGCGTACTGGATCAGCGGTCGATCAATGATCGGCAGCATCTCCTTCGGAACCGTCTTGGTTGCTGGCAAAAACCGCGTCCCCAGTCCTGCGACGGGGAAAACCGCCTTGCGAATTCGCTTGCTCATTGGTGCCTGCTGGCCTCACGTGCCGGAAAAGGCACGACTTTAGCGGATGAAATGTAAGCATCCTGTTCGATCGGAGAGAACTCCGGCATCGTCGCGAACAGGATTTCCTGGATGGTGGTCACGTCGTAACCGGCGACGGCATCGCGCAGGCGCGGGACATTGCCCAGCACCAGGTCGCGCGCGAACGTGCGCACCCCGGCCTCGAGAATCTTCGGGTGTGCCGTCGAACGATAGTCCTCGTCCGAATAGAACAGCGTCTCGTGCAGCTTCTCGCCCGGACGCAGGCCGGTATAGATGATCGGGATGTCCTTGTACGGCTGCTTGCCGGCCAGGCGGATCATCTGCTCGGCCAGCACCCGGATCGGTACCGGCTCGCCCATGTCGAGGGTATAGATGGCGCCGTGCGACGCGGACGCGGCAGCCTGCAGGATCAACTGGCAGGCCTCCGGAATGGTCATGAAGTAACGGCTGACTTCCGGATCGGTCACGGTCACCGGCCCGCCGCGCAGGATCTGTTCGCGGAACAGCGGCACCACGCTGCCGGCCGAGGCCAGCACGTTGCCGAAGCGCACGGTGACGAAACGGGTGTGCGTGGATTTCTGGTCCAGGCTCTGGCAGATCATCTCCGCGTAGCGTTTGCTCGCACCCAGTGCATTGACCGGATCGACCGCCTTGTCGGTGGAGATGAACACGAAGTGCTCAACGCGGGCCTCAAGGCAGGCACGGGCCACGTTCTCGGTGGCCAGGATGTTGTTGCGCACCGCTTCGCGCAGCTGGCGTTCCAGCACCGGGACGTGCTTGTAGGCAGCCGCATGGAAGGCGGTGTCGACCGGATGCAGCGACAGGGCGTGGCGGATCACCGCCGGGTCACCGCAGTCACCCAGCACCGCTTCGATCTCGACATCGGGGAAGCTGCGCCGCAGCTCGCCTTCGATGGTCAGCAGCAGCAGTTCGCTGATCTCCAGCAGGATGATGCGGCCGGCACCGTGCCGCGCGCACTGGCGGCAGAGCTCGGAGCCGATCGAACCGCCGGCACCGGTGACCATCACGGTACGCCCGCCCAGCCAGCCACGGATCAGGTTCCAGTCCGGCATGATCGGCTTGCGGCCAAGCAGATCCTCGATCGCCACTTCCTTCAGCTGCCCCGGCAGCGACTGGCCCTGCAGGATGTCGCTGAGCTTGGGCACGGTGCGGAACGGCACGCCCGTACTCTCGCAGATGGCAACGATCCGCTGCATGCCGGCGGCGTCCAGCGAAGGAATGGCGATCACCAGCAGCTTGGCTGCGGTCTCGCGCACCACCGTCGGCGCATCGTCCAGGGTGCCGAGGATCGGCAGTCCCTGCAGCTTGGCTCCGCGCAGGTGCGGTGCGTCATCCAGCAGGCCGACCGGTTCGAAGTTGCCGGAGCGGCGCAGGTCACGGACCAGGGTTTCGGCCGCCTGGCCGGCCCCCAGGATCAGCACCCTCCGTGCGGACGAATCCGATTGCAGCGACTGGTAATCCTTCCAGGCCCGGTAGAGCAGCCGCGGCGCGCCCAGCAGCGCCGACAGCGCAAACGGGTAGATCACCAGCACCGACATCGGCACGCCATCGAAGCGCTTCCACATCAGCACCAGCACGATGGCGACCATGCCGATGAAGCTGGCCTTGAAGATGTTCAGCAGGTCGCTGACGCTGGCAAACCGCCACAGGCCGCGATAGAGGCCGACACGCCAGAACACCAGCCCCTGCAGCAGCAGCACCAGGGTGGTATCGACATTCCAGAGGGGAAGCTCGGGCGCATTGGGGAGGATCGAGTACCGCCCCGCGTGGAGCAGCTGCCAGCATGCCCAGACCATGAACAGGTCGTGGCAGACGATCGCCGAACGCGGCATCACGCCGAGAATTCTGTCCCGCCAGGGTGAAGCCATAAGTCAGGTAGTTCCTTGTCGGTGACGCAATCCATTGCGCAGGAAGAGCCAGAGGGCGCTCAGCGCACTGAACCACGCGATCGCCACGACAGCCTCCCACCTCGGCTGCAAATTGGAGCAGACATTAAGCACTGTAATACTGAACAGGCCCAAAGCAAAGTACATCCCTGTGACCTGGGCATGACTGGCTCCTGCCTGCACCGCCCGCTGGTAGACATGCTGGGTATGGGGTTCCATCCAGCGTTGTCCGGAAATGATGCGCGCCAGCAACGTGAAGCCCGCGTCCACGAGGAATGCCGAGGCCGGCACCAGCAGCAGGATCCAGTGGATGTCGGTCTGCACGCTGGCCAGTGCGAGTACTGCCGCCACCGCGTAGCCCAACGCGCCACTTCCGACATCGCCCATGAAGATCCGCGCCCGCGGGAAGTTGAACGGCAGGAAGCCCAGGCAGGCCAGCCCCAGGGCCACAGCCGCGAGCGAATACGGCCAGGGCAGCACCGGCGCCAGGCCCAGCGCCACCACGATGGCCTGGCTGGCGGCGATGCCGTTGATCCCATCCATGAAGTTCCAGATGTTGATCAGCGAAGCGGTGAACAGCAGCACCAGAGCGGCCAGCAGCCAGCTGCCGCCATGCAGCTTGACCAATGCGGCCAGCAGGGCGGCAGCGATGAAGTGCACCAGCAGGCGGCGCATGGCCGGCAGCGGCCTGTGGTCGTCCCACCAGCCGATGCCCGCCACCAGCACCAGCCCCAGACTGGCAACCAGCAGGCTCGGCGCCGATTCGGGCCAGATCCACATTGCCACGCCTGCAGTGACCAGGAGACTGATGACAATGGCGATGCCGCCGCCGCGCGGGGTCGCCACGCTATGGCTGCGACGTTCGCCCGGCTGGTCCATCAGCTGCTGGCGCAGCGCATAGCCGCGCGCGGCCCACGTCAGCGCCGCACTCAGCAGGGCCAGCCCCAGCAGCGCGCCCATCACGAGCCACGGCATGGATCAGAGCACCGCGTAGTTCAGCAGCGGCTTGACCGTGCCCCACTCCTTGCAGCTCGGGCACTGCCAGTGATGGGTGCGCGCACCGAAACCACAGCGGGTGCAGCGGTAAGCGGGATTGCGCACCAGCAGCTGGTCGGTGATGTGCTTGAGGTCGTGCAGGGTGGCAGTGGAATCGGCGCCCTCGGCCAGCGTCAGGTCGATCAGCGCGGACTCGCCACGCACCGACGGACGATCCTTGAGCTGGCGACCGAGGTAGGCACGGGCCGGGGCCACGCCCTCCTGCTCTTCCATCAGGCGGGTCAAGGCCAGCACCGGCGCAATGCCACGGTAGTGCTCGGTCATCTCCGACAGGAATGCCCGCGCGCCCCCCAGATCACCCACCTTGCGATAGTTCTGCATCAACGCCGGCAGCAGCTCCGGCAGGTACTCGGGGTCGTTGCGCGCGGCGCGCTCGAACGCACGCACCGCGGCTTCGGCGTTGCCCGCATCCGTCTCCAGGCGCCCTTCGATGATGCCCGCGCGTACCGACATGGCGTCGGCCTGGTAGGCACGGGCGATCGCCGCCCTCGCCTCTTCCAGCTTGCCGGCACCGCGGAAACGCTCGGCCAGCTCGCATTCGAACTGCCCGATCAGCTTGCCCATCGGCTCGCCGGTCACCTCTTCGAAACGGGTGGCGTTGTCAATTGCCTTTTCCCAGTCACGCTCGGCCTGGTAGATGCCGATCAGATGCTTCAGCGCCTGCGGGGCACGCTGGTCCAGCTGCGCCAGCTCGGTGAACACGGTCTCGGCACGGTCCAGCAGGCCGGACTTCATGTAGTCCTCGCCCAGCGCCAGCAGGGCCTGCACGCGCTGCGCATCGCTCAGGTCATGGCGGTTGACCAGGCCCTGATGCAGGCGGATGGCGCGATCCACTTCACCACGACGGCGGAACAGGTGGCCCAGCGCGACCTGGGTTTCGAAGGTTTCCTTGTCCAGCTCGGCGATGTGCAGGAACAGCTCGATGGCCTTGTCCGGCTGCTCGTTGAGCAGGTAGTTCAGACCGCGGAAGTAGGTGCTGGACAGGCGGCTGACCTGGTTGTCACCGTGACGTTGACCGCCGCGTCGCCCGATCACCCACCCGGCCAGTGCGGCCAACGGAACGAACAGGAAGAACCAGAACCACTCGGTGACGAAATCCATCTTCGATCAACGTCCATCAAAAGATTGGGGGGAAACACCTGCGGCCGGCGTGGCCGCCACGGACTTGTTGGCGCGGCGCAACTGGCTGTAAAGCGGAATGACCACGCTCACCAGCACCAGGCCAGCACCGACCACGACACCGATCAGCAGCGCAGCAATCAGCGCCACACCGACGGACGTGTTCAATTGGGTAAACAGCAGGTTGATCGACATCGCGGTCATGTTGACCGCACCAATGATCAGCCCAAGGATCAGGACCGCCAGCAGGACCAGCAGACGAAAAACCTTCATGCGACAGCTCCAGTGGCAGGAGTCCGTAGCTTATCCGACTCGCGGCTGGATTCGCACGCGGTGGCGCGACGGGGCTCAGGCCGGATCAGCATCCAGCGGCAGCACACTGCTGACCCGCTCGCGCAGTTCCTTGCCCGGCTTGAAATGGGGGACATGCTTGCCCGGCAGGGCAACCGATTCGCCGGTCTTGGGGTTGCGACCCAGGCGCGGCGGACGATAGTGCAGCGAGAAGCTGCCAAAACCACGGATTTCGATGCGATCCCCGGCGGACAGCGAGCCGCCCATCATTTCCAGCAACGACTTCACCGCCAGATCGACATCATCGGCCTTCAGGTGCGCCTGGCGGCGCGCAAGGATTTCGATCAGTTCGGATTTGGTCATTACCGGCTCACATCAGGGGCATCTCAGCCTGAAACGGCCCGGGCAATGCCCGGGCCGTCCAGGAAACAACGAACAGCGTAAGGCCGATTACTCGGACTTGTTGCCGTTCAGCTGTGCACGCAGCAGCGCGCCCAGCTGGGTGGTGCCGCTGGAAGCCGAAGAGGACTGGTATTCCTCCAGCACTTCGCGCATTTCCGCGTCGTCCTTGGCCTTGATCGACAGCTGCAGGGTGCGGCCCTTGCGGTCCATGCCCACGAACTTGGCTTCGACCTTGTCGCCGACCTTCAGGTGCTGGGTAGCGTCGTCAACGCGCTCGTTGGCGATGTCGCGAGCCGACACGTAGCCTTCGATGCCGTCGGCCAGTTCGATCACGGCGCCCTTGGCGTCGACTTCCTTCACCACGCCTTCGACCTTGGAGCCCTTCGGATTGGCAGCCATGTACTGGCCGAACGGATCCTGCTCCAGCTGCTTCACGCCCAGGGAGATGCGCTCGCGCTCCGGGTCGACGGCCAGGACGACGGCGTCCAGGGTATCGCCCTTCTTGAAGTTGCGAACGACGTCTTCGCCGGTGGTGGCCCAGCTGATGTCGGACAGGTGAACCAGGCCGTCGATGCCGCCGTCCAGGCCGATGAAGATGCCGAAGTCGGTGATCGACTTGATCTGGCCCGACACCTTGTCACCCTTCTTGTGGGTGGCAGCGAAGGTTTCCCACGGATTGGCGGCAACCTGCTTCATGCCCAGCGAGATGCGGCGACGCTCTTCATCGACGTCCAGCACCATCACTTCGACTTCATCACCAACCTGCACAACCTTGGACGGGTTGACGTTCTTGTTGGTCCAATCCATCTCGGAGACGTGCACCAGGCCTTCGACGCCCGGCTCGATCTCAACGAACGCACCGTAATCGGTGACGTTGGAGACCTTGCCGAAGACGCGGCTGTTGGCCGGGTAACGACGGCCGATGTTGTCCCACGGATCCTCGCCCAGCTGCTTCAGGCCCAGCGAAACGCGGTTGCGCTCGCGGTCGAACTTCAGCACGCGGACGTCCAGCTCGTCGCCGACGTTCACGACTTCCGACGGGTGACGCACGCGCTTCCACGCCATGTCGGTGATGTGCAGCAGGCCGTCGATACCGCCCAGGTCCACGAACGCGCCGTAATCGGTCAGGTTCTTGACGACACCCTTCAGGATCGCGCCTTCCTGCAGCTTGTCCATCAGCTGCTCGCGCTCTTCCGAGTGCTCGCTTTCGACGACAGCGCGGCGCGAGACCACGACGTTGTTACGCTTGCGGTCCAGCTTGATGAGCTTGAACTCGAGTTCCTTGCCTTCCAGGTAGGCCGGATCGCGCACCGGGCGCACATCGACCAGGGAACCCGGCAGGAAGGCGCGGACATCCTTGATGTCCACGGTGAAACCACCCTTGACCTTGCCGCTGATGCGGCCGGTGATGGTTTCGTTCTTTTCCAACGCTTCTTCCAGCTCGTCCCACACCATCGCGCGCTTGGCCTTCTCGCGCGACAGGACGGTTTCGCCGAAGCCGTTCTCGATCGAGTCGAGGGCGACCTTGACGATGTCGCCTTCGGCGACGTCGATTTCGCCAGCGTCGTTACGGAACTGTTCGATCGGCACGATGCCTTCGGACTTCAGGCCAGCGTTGATCACCACGACGTCGCCGCGGACTTCAACAACGGTACCGCTGACGATGGCGCCCGGCTTCAGCTTGGCCAGGTTGGCCTGGCTGGCTTCAAACAGTTCGGCAAATGATTCGGTCATTAGATTTACTCTGTTGGACACATGGGTCGGTGGCGTCCCCTTCAGGGGAATGGCGACCGCCCGCCTGTTGGTCGACCCCGGAAATGCAGGTCGTGTGTAGTAGGAAAACCGCCACGCATCATTGCGCGACGGAGCTGGTACAGCACTGCTATGCGCGACCACCGCCGATGCTGCTGGCAGTGCTCCCGCGCGAACGGATCAGGCAGCCGGAACCGGAAGCAGATCCATCACTCTGGCAACGACATCTGCGATGCCGATGCCTGTGGTGTCGATGAGGACAGCATCGTCTGCCGGCTTCAGTGGCGCCACGGTACGCTGAGCATCACGGGCGTCGCGGGCCATGATCTCGCGCAGGAGGTCATCAAAGCTAACAGAAACCCCCTTGTCTTTCAACTGCTTATGCCGGCGCTCGGCGCGCTCCTCGGCACTGGCGGTCAGGAAGACCTTGTAGGGGGCGTCCGGGAAGATCACCGTGCCCATGTCGCGGCCGTCGGCGACCAGGCCGGGCAGCTCCCTGAATGCGCGCTGGCGTTCCTTCAGGGCAGCCCGGACCTCCGGGATGGCGGCAATGGCCGAGGCCAGCGCGCCGGTGGTCTCCAGGCGCAGCTCGTCGGTGGCGTCGGTGCCGTTGACCATGACCCGCATGGCCTCGCCCTGCTCGACAAACTGAACGTGGGTATCGAAGGTGCAGCGGACCAGCGCCGAGGCATCCGAGGTATCGATGTCGGCCCAGCTGGCGGCCACGCCCACCGCCCGGTACAGCGCGCCCGAATCCAGGTAATGCCAGCCCATCCGGCGCGCGACGATGCGGCTGATGGTACCCTTGCCGGCCCCGGATGGGCCGTCGATGGTCAGGACGGGAGCGAGTGGATTCATGGGGGTCCCAGAGCGTGTGAAGGGGTCATTCTAGCCCCTGCCAGACGCCCCCAGCGGGATCTTTTGTGCAACCACTTGAAACCACGAGGAAAAGCCCGGTAGAATGGCGGGCTTGAACGAGCGTCAACTGCCGATTGTCTTTCGCATATCGCGGCCACGCTCCACCCGAACAACTACTGTTTACGCCGAGGTATGCCATGAAAGTCCTGTCCTCCCTGAAGTCGGCGAAGGCCCGTCACCGCGACTGCAAGGTCGTCCGTCGTCGCGGCAAGATCTTCGTCATCTGCAAGTCGAACCCGCGTTTCAAGGCGCGTCAGCGCTAAGCCCAACAGCCCTCGCGGCTGCGGCTGGCCCTACGCGGGGCCGACCCGATGCAAGAAACCGCCTTCGGGCGGTTTTTTGTTTATGCGGCTTTTTCCTGCCGTTTTTGCTGTAATCGCCTTTCTTGACCACTGGGGAGTAGATCGAGATGAAGCGTTACCTGTCCGCCCTGGCCGTGATGGCCACCCTGGCCGCCGCCACGCCGGCGTTGGCCGATACCCTGCTTGTCGACCGTGCCCGCGAGAAGCCGGCCGGTGCCCTGCCCGTGCGCGGCCAGAGCATGCAGCAGGTGCAGGCGCAGTTCGGCGCGCCGAGCGAACAGCTGCAGCCGCGTGGCGGGCAGAAGCGGCAATGGCCGACCATCAACCGCTGGGTGTACCCGCAGTTCACCGTCTACTTCGAGAAGCAGAAGGTGATTGACGTGGTGGCCAACCAGGCGGACCCGAACGAAATCGGCCCGAAACCGCCGATCCGTTGATCCCTTTACCCGCCGTGGGCGGGCCTGTGTAGCGAGACCATGAACCAGACCCTTCGTTTTCCTGCCGAGTGGGAAGCCCAGAGCGGCGTCCTGATTGCCTGGCCCACCGCCGACACCGACTGGGCCGACCGCCTGGGCCAGGTGGAAGAGACCTACATCGCCCTGGTCGCGGCCATCACCCGCTTCCAGCCGGTGCTGATCTGCGTGGCCGACGACGATGTGGAGACCTATGCCGAGATGCGGCTGCGCTCCAACCGCATCGACATGGACAAGGTCCACTTCACCACGGCGGCCTACGACGATACCTGGCTGCGCGACTCCGGCCCGATCACCCTGCGCCGCGCCGACGGCGGTTTCCAGCTGCTGGATTTCCGCTTCACCGGCTGGGGCGGCAAGTTCGATGCCACCCTGGATGACCAGCTGGTGGGCGTGCTCGACCAGGCCGGCGTGTTCAACGACGCGCCGGTGCGCAGCATCCCGTTCGCGCTGGAAGGCGGCGGCATCGAAACCGACGGCGAAGGCACCCTGCTGACCACCTGGAAGTGCCTGCACGAGCGCCACCCGGACCGTGACCGCGCCAGCCTGAGCGCCGACCTGGCCGACTGGCTGCAGCAGGACCGCGTGCTGTGGCTGGACCACGGCTACCTGGAGGGCGACGACACCGACGCGCACATCGACACCCTCGCCCGCTTCGCCTCGGCCGACAGCATCGTCTACCAGGCCTGTGACGACGAGAGCGACTCGCACTACGCCGAACTGCAGGCGATGGGCAACGAGCTGGCCGCACTGCGCACCAAGGATGGGCAGCCGTACCGTCTGTTCCCGCTGCCGTGGGCACAGCCGGTGATCGACGAAGGCCGCCGCCTCGCTGCGTCGTACGCCAACTACCTGATCGTCAATGGTGCGGTGTTGATGCCGGCCTATGGCGACCCGGCCGACGACCTGGCCCGCGATGTGCTGGCCCAGGCGCACCCGGGCCGCGAGATCGTGCAGGTGCCCTGCCGCTCGCTGATCTGGCAGAACGGCAGCCTGCACTGCATCACCATGCAGCTGCCGGAAGGGTTGTTGAAGGCCTGAGGATGGGTAGTGCCGGCCGCTGGCCGGCAACCATGCAATGCCTGATGGATTGACGGGGTTGCCGGCCAGCGGCCGGCACTACCAGCACCCATTCAGCGCGCGACACGCCGTCGCCGTCCATCCGCGCTAACATGCTGGTTTTCCCCCGCAGGAACGCCCCGCATGAACTCGCGCAGCCCCCTTACCGTCGCCCTGATCCAGGAGCGCAACCACGGTGATGCCGCCGCCAACCTGGCGGTGATCGAAGCACGCGTGGCCGAGGCGGCTGCGCAGGGTGCCAAGCTGGTGCTGCTGCAGGAACTGCACAACGGCCCGTACTTCTGTCAGCACGAGTCGGTGGACGAGTTCGACCTGGCCGAGCCGATTCCGGGCCCGAGCACCGAGCGCCTGGGCGCGCTGGCGAAGCAGCATGGCGTGGTGCTGGTCGGCTCGCTGTTCGAGCGCCGCGCCGCGGGCCTGTACCACAACACCGCCGTGGTGTTCGAGAAGGACGGCACGCTGCTCGGCAAGTACCGCAAGATGCATATCCCGGACGACCCGGGCTTCTACGAAAAGTTCTACTTCACCCCGGGCGACATCGGCTTCAAGCCGATCGATACCTCGGTGGGCCGCCTCGGCGTGCTGGTGTGCTGGGACCAGTGGTACCCGGAAGCGGCGCGCCTGATGGCGCTGGCCGGTGCCGAGCTGCTGCTGTACCCGACCGCGATCGGCTGGGACCCGGACGATGTGCAGGACGAGAAGACCCGCCAGCGCGACGCCTGGGTGCTGAGTCACCGCGGCCACGCCGTGGCCAACGGCCTGCCGGTGCTGAGCTGCAACCGCGTCGGCCATGAAGCCTCGCCGCTGGGTGCTTCGGGCATCCAGTTCTGGGGCAACAGCCACGTACTGGGCCCGCAGGGCGAATTCCTGGCCGAAGCCGGCACCGACGCCACCGTGCTGCTGTGCGATGTCGACCTGCAGCGCAGCGAGCACGTGCGCCGTATCTGGCCGTTCCTGCGTGATCGCCGCATCGATGCCTACGGCGACCTGCTCAAGCGCTACATCGACTGATCCGGAGCCCGCGCATGGCCGTCCTCATCCGTGATGCCGGCCCTGCCGACATCGACGCGATCACCGCGATCTACGCGGTGGAAGTGACCGACTTCGTCAACACCTACGAGTACGACATCCCGGACGCGACCGAGATGCTGCGCCGCATGCGCGACATCATCGACCGCGGCTTCCCCTACCTGGTCGCCGAGATCGACGGCCAGGTCGCCGGCTATGCCTATGCCAACACCTACCGCACCCGCGTCGCCTACCAGTGGACCGTGGAGAACTCGGTCTACGTCGATGCCCGCTTCCAGGGCCAGGGCGTCGGCACTGGCCTGCTGCAGGCGTTGATCGATGCCTGCGTGGCGCGCGGCTACCGGCAGATGGTGGCGGTGATCGGTGAACCGACCAACACCGCGTCGATCAAGCTGCACGAACGCTTCGGCTTCGAGCTGGTGGGCGTGTTCCGTGGCCTTGGCCGCAAGCACGGCCGCTGGCTGGATACCGTGCAGATGCAGCGCGCGCTCGGCGATGGCGCCGACACCGCACCTTCCAATGAATGAATCCATGACTGAAACCCTTCCCGAGACCGGCGACGATCTGTTCGCCGGCCAGCCGGTACGCGTCGTTGAACGCGACGGCGTGCGTTATACCCTGCTGGGCACCGCCCACGTCTCCCGCTCCAGCGTCGAGGCGGTGGAAAAAGCCATCGACAGCGGCCGCTTCGATGCCGTTGCCGTTGAACTGGACCCGCAGCGCCTGCAGGCGCTGAGCGACCCGGACACGCTGGCCAAGCTCGACCTGGTCGAGGTGATCCGCAAGGGCCGCGTTGCCCTGTTCGCCGCCAACCTGGCCCTGTCCGCGTACCAGCGCCGCCTGGCCGAACAGCTCGACATCGAGCCGGGCGCGGAACTGAAACGCGCGGTGGAACTGGCACGCGAGCGCCACCTGCCCGTGCACCTGATCGACCGCGAGGTTGGCCTGACCTTCCGCCGTGCCTCGCAGCGGCTGGGCTTCTTCGGCAAGCTGAAGCTGGTCGCCGGTCTCGGGGCTGGCCTGTTCTCGTCCGAGGAAGTCGGCGAGAACGAGATCGAGAAGCTCAAGCAGGGCGACATGCTGGAGTCGAGCTTCGGCGAGTTCGCCAGCGAGAGCCCGGCGCTGTACGAGACCATCATCGGCGAACGTGACCGTTACATGGCCACGCGCCTGCGCGAGGAACACGACGCGCAGCAGCGTGAAGTGCTGGCGGTGGTGGGTGCCGGCCACCTGGCCGGGCTGGCGCGCTACCTGGAAACCGATACCGAAGCACCGGCGCCGCTGCGCGCCGAGCTGGAAGCGGTGCCGAAGAAGCGCAACATTCCGTGGTTCACGCTGGGCATCCTGGCGATCGTGGCGACCGGTATCGGCGTAGGTTTCTACCGCGGTGGTCTGGGCGTGGGCACCGAACTGCTGGCGACCTGGGCGATGTATACCGGTGGCCTCGCCGGCCTGGGCTGCCTGCTGGCCGGCGGCCATCCGCTGAGCATCCTCACCGCGATCGCGGTGGCGCCGTTCAAGCCGTTCCGCCTGAGCATCCCGACCGGCGCATTCTCGGCCCTGGTGGAAGCGCGCCTGCGCAAGCCTGCGTATGAGGACTTCCTGAAGCTGCGCGACGATGCGCAGAGCCTGAAGGGCTGGTATCGCAACCGCGTCACCCGCGTGGTGCTGACCTTCATGCTGACCAACATCGGCAGCATGCTCGGCCTGTGGCTGACCACGTTCAAGGTGTGGGGCAAGGTCGCCGGTTGATTGCAACGCCCCGCCGGGCATGGCCCGGCGCTACCGGCCGCACGGCGTCTGCGCGCGCGACCGGTAGGTGCCAACCTTGGTTGGCACGCTTTACGCCGACCGCAAAGATCGGCCGAGCATGCTCTGCGCAGAACATCAAAAAAAGGGGGGAGGCCGCCCCACTACGACCGGCCTCCCCCACACCACAACACGTTGCCGTGCATTACGGACGGTCGAGCAAGCTCGACCACTACACCGGGGTACCCGGCACGATCTCCAGACCGCGGGCGCGGCGGATCAAGCGTGTCACCGCACTGCGCAGGTCATCCAGCACTGCATAGATCGTCGGCAGGAACAGCAGGCTGACCACGGTCGAGAACGCCAGGCCGCCGGCAATCGCGCGCGCCATCGGCGCGTACTCCGGGCCATTGCCGAACATCTGCGTACTGGTCAGCGAGATCGGCACCATCGCCAGGATCGCCGTGCCCATCGTCATCATGATCGGGCGCAGGCGCTCGCGTGAGCCCTCAACCAAAGCCTGCGTTCGGCCCATGCCGCCGCGCCGCAGGTTGTTGATGTGCTCGATCATCACGATGCCGTTGTTCACCACCACGCCCATCAGCACCAGGATGCCGATGAAGGACATGATCCCGAACGAGGTGCCGGTGATCCAGAACAGCCAGAACACGCCGAAGATCGAGAACAGCACGCCACTCATGATCGCCGCCGGGAACAGCAGCGACTCGAACACCGCCGCCATCACCACGTAGATCATCACCAGCGCGATCAGCAGGTTGAACACCATCTGCTGCATCGCTTCATCGTCGTTGCCGTAGTCGCCGCCATCGAAGGTGAAGCCATAGCCGGCCGGGAAGTTCATCGGCTTGAGCACCGACTCCATCGCCTTGCGGCCATCCGGCGCGGTGACCTTCTCGGCCAGGTTGGCCTTGATGGTCAGCGTGGTCTGGCGGTTGGTGCGTCCGATCTGGGTGGCCGACGAACCGACGTCGACGGTGACCAGGCTCAGCAGTGGCACGCTGCGGCCGTCGCCGGTGCGCACGCTGAAACCGGCCAGGTCTTCCGGGCTGCTCTGCTCGGCGCCGGCGAAGCGCACCCATACCGGTACTTCGTTGTCACCGCGGCGGAACTCGCGCATCGGTGCACCGCGCAGCGCCAGGCCGACGAAGCTGGCCACCTGCTCGGCATTGAAGCCGAACGCTGCGGCGCGCTCACGATCGACACGCACCTTCAGCTCGCCGCCCTTCTCGCCATTGTCGATGCGCACGTCGCGCAGCTCGGCGCGCTGGGCCAACAGCGGTACCACTTCCTGCCCGATCTCCTGCAGCATCGAACTGGAGTCGCCGACCAGCTGCACCTGCACCCCCTGGTTGCCACCGCCACCGCCATCGCCGCCCTGGTTGCCAACGAAATAGTCGGTGCGGGCGGACTTCGGCAGGCCCTTGCGCAGCTCTTCCTGCAGCGCCTTGATGTCCTTGGCGTACTTTTCGTCCAGGGTGACCACGGTGGAGCTGCCTTCCTGCTCGCTGTACCAGGAATAGACCTGCTTCACGTGCAGGCGCTCACGGTTCTGGTCGATCCAGTTCTCCACCCGTGCTACTTCATCGGACATCTGGCGGTAGGTGTAGGCACCCTTCCACATGTAGCCGATGAAGATGTCCTTGCCACCGTCACCACCAAACATGTCGATCTTGGTCAGCTTCATCGGCACCAGGCTGACCAGCACCACCAGCAGGATGCCGAGCAGGCTCCAGCCTCGATGGCGCAGCGACCAGTCCAGCAGCGTCGCGTAGCGGCGCTGCAGGCGCGCGATCATGCCGGTCTGCGAGTGCACCAGCTTCGGCGTGGCCATGCGCGCGGACAGCATCGGGATCAGACTGACCGCAACCAGCCACGAGGCCAGCAACGAGACCGAGATGGTGATCGCGATCTGCGCCATGAAGATGCTGATGTTGTTGGTCTCGCCGAACAGGTTCGGCACGAACACGATGCAGTGGCACAGCGTGCCGGCGCTGAGCGCGATGGCCACGTTGCGGGTGCCGATGATCGAGGCCAGGCGCGGCTGCCCCGGCATGCGCTCGCGTTCCTGGTAGATGCTTTCCACCACCACCACGGCGTTGTCGACCAGCATGCCCACCGCCAGCAGCAGGCCCATCATGGTCAGGATGTTCAGCGTCACCCCGACGAAGTACATGAAGCCCAGGGTGATGGTGAAGCAGATCGGAATGGCCAGGGTCACCATCAGCGTCGACGGCCAATGGCGCAGGAAGAAGAACAGCACCGTGATCGACAGGATCAGGCCGACCGCACCGGCCTCGGCCAGTTCCAGCAGCGAGGAGGTCACCGCCTTGCCCTGGTTGTCGATCACCTTGATCTGCACGTCGCGCATCGACGCTTCGGCACGGATCGATTCAACCTCGGCCAGTGCCGCGCGCGACACCTCCACCAGGTTGGCGCTGCGCTCCTTGAAGATGTCCAGGCCAACCGCCGGGTTGCCATCGAGGCGGCGCCCGTAGTTCATCCGCGCCGGCTTCAGGCGCACGTCGGCGATGTCCCCCAGGCGCAGGCCCTTGGCGTTGATCACCAGGTCACGCATCTCCTGCAGGTCGGTGATCTCGCCCACCGGCTGCACGCGCACGCGCTGGCCGTTGTCGTCGATCTGCCCGGCCGAGATCGAGAAATTCAGCGTACGCAGGCGCTCACTCAGTTCATTGATGCTCAGGCCGTGCGCGTTGAGGCGGTTCGGATCAATGGCGATCTCCACCTCGTTCGGCGGCGCACCGGTGATGTCGACGCGGGCCACGCCGGGGATGCGCTCGATGCGCCGCTTGAACTCGCGGTCGAGCATGTCATAGGCGGTGGTCAGGTCGGTGGTGCTGGCCAGGCGCACCTTCAGCACCGGCTGGTCGCTGCTGGACCACTTGAACACGTTGTAGCGCTGCAGGTCGTCAGGCAGGTCACTGCGGATCGCATCGATGCGCTCGCGGGCATCCGAAGCGGCAATCGCAATGTCACGGTCCCAGTCACTGAACTCGATGTAGACCAGCGCCGCCTCGGAGGTGGCCGACGAGCGCATGCGCTTGATGCCGGTCATCGTCGCCAGCGACTCCTCGACCGGACGGATGATGGTCCGTTCCACTTCCTCCGGGGTGGAGCCGGTGTACGGAATCTGCACGAACAGGAACGGCGCGGAGATGTCCGGCAGCGCTTCCAACGGCAGCCGGAACGAAGCGATCAGGCCGATCACCACCAGCGACACGAAACACATGATGGTGGTGACCGGGCGGCGGATGGAGAACTCGGCCACACTCATGCCGGTTCCTCCACACCCGCCGCGCTGCCCGCTGCACCCGGCTCGATCCCGCCGGCATGCTTGCGGCCACGTTCGCGGTAATACGCATCGCCACGACGGTCCATCAGGTCGTACACCACCGGGATCACCAGCAGGGTCAGAAGGGTCGACACCAGCAGGCCGCCGATCACGGTGATCGCCATTGGCGCGCGCACTTCAGCGCCCTCACCCATCGCCACCGCCAACGGCAGGAAGCCGAACAGCGTGCACAGCGTGGTCATGATGATCGGCCGCAGGCGCGAGCGCGCACCTTCCACCAGCGCCTCGTGCTTGGCCACGCCAGCCTCGCGCAGCTGGTTGACCTTGTCGATCAGGATGATCGCGTTCTTGGTGACCAGGCCGACCAGCAGGATCAGGCCGATGAACACCACCACCGAGATGGGCTTGCCGGTCAGCATCAGCGCCAGGATCGCACCGACCAGCGCCAGCGGGATGGTGAACAGGATCACGAACGGGTGCAGCAGCGATTCGAACTGCGAGGCCATCACCAGGTAGACCAGGAAGATCGCCAGGCCGAAGGCGAAGATCAACGACTTCGCCGCCTGCGCCAGCTCCTCGCCCTGGCCACCGATGTGCAGGCCGACGCCCGCACCCAGCGGCTGCTCGGCGACCATCTGCTGCACCTCGCGCATGGCCGCGCCAAGATCGATGTCGCGCAGGTTGGCCGACACCACCGCCACCCGCGTCTGGTCGGCACGGTGGATCTCACTGGGTCCAGTGGTGGCGACCACTTCGGCTACCGCGTCCAGCGTGACCGGACGGGTGCTGCCCGGATTGACGATCAGCCGGCGGATGCTCTCCACGCTGGCGCGGTCGCCTTCCTGCGCACGCACCAGCACGTCGATCTTGCGGTCACGGAAGCTGTAGCGGGTGGCGACATCGCCGCGCACCTTCTTCACCACCACGTCGGCGATCTGGCGCGTGGTCAGGCCGAGCGCACCGGCGCGTTCCTGATCGAAGCGGATCTGGATTTCCGGGAAGCCCTCTTCCACCGTCGACTTCACATCGGCGTAGTGCGCATTGCCGCGCAGCAGCGCCGCCAGGCGCTGGCCGGCTACTTCGAGCGTCGCCATGTCCTGCCCGCGCAGCTCGATTTCCAGCGGCGTGGAGAAGCTGAACAACGCCGGCCGCGCGAAATCGACCTGCGCACCCGGGTGCTGGCCCATGGTGTCACGCAGGCGCTCGGTGATCTCGGCCTCGGTGCGTGCATTGCCACCGCCTTCCATCACCACGGTCAGCTTGCCGATGTTCTCGCCGCTCTCGGTGGGGCTGGCATCGAGGCGGGTGCCGCTGCCGCTGACACCGTACAGCGAGGCCACGCCTTCGCCCTTGCCGTGTGCCAGCTGCAGCTCGCGCACCAGCGCATCGGTCTGCTTCAGCGGCGTGCCGGCCGGCAGCTTCACCGTCATCTCGAAACGGTCCTGCGCCAGCTGCGGAATCAGGTCGGCACCGAGCATCGGCACCAGCGCCATGGTCGCCACGAAGATGATCGAGGCCACGCCCAGCACCTTGCCCGGGTGTGCCAGTGCGCTCGGCAGCAGGCGCAGGTAGCCACGCTCGGCGCCGGCGTAGGGCTTCATCGCCAGATCGCTGGCCTTGCGCATCACCGGGCCGACCACCGCCACCACGCCACGCCACGCCCGCACGACCAGCCAGGCCAGCGCGTAGAAGCTCCAGCGCGCGGTCGCCACGGCGCCACGACGGCCCAGCGCAACCGGCTTCTGCCAGCGGTTCTGCGGTTGCCACGGTTCGTTCGGCGCTTCTTCCGGGAACGCCAGCGGCGGCCGTCCCTTCAGCGAGCTCAGCATCGGGATCAGGGTCATCGACACCAGCAGCGAGATCGCGATGGCGATCGCCACGGTCAACGCCTGGTCGCGGAACAGCTGGCCAGCGATGCCATCGACGAACACCAGCGGCAGGAACACCGCGATGGTGGTCAGGGTGGAGGCGACCACCGCCATGCTCACTTCGCGGGTACCGGCGATGGCCGCCTGCAGGATGCCCAGGCCACGCTCGCGGGCCTTGGCGATGCTCTCCAGCACCACGATCGAGTCATCCACCACCAGGCCGGTGGCCAGTGCCAGACCGCCCAGCGACATCACGTTCAAGCTCAGGCCGAGCTGGCCCATGAAGAAGAACGTGGCGATGATCGAGACCGGCAGCGACAGGCTGATCACGAACGTGCTCCAGCCATCACGCAGGAACAGGAAGATGATCAGGATCGCCAGCAGGCCGCCGATCACTGCATCCTTCTTGACGTCGGCGATGGCGTGCTCGATGAAGCGCGACTGGTCCTCGATGGTGGTCATCTCGACATCGGACGGGAACGTGCCCTTGATCTGCTCCAGGCGCTTGCGCAGCGCTTCGGCGGTGGACACGGTATTGGCGTCGCCTTCCTTGTAGATCGCCAGTTCGACCGATTCCTTGCCGCCCAGGCGGATCACCGCTTCGCGCTCCTTGTAGCCCTGGCGCACGGTGGCCACGTCCTTCAGGCGCACCGGCACACCGTTGGCGACCACGCTGGAACCACCGCCGGACGATGCGCTCTGCGCCGCCGATGCCGCCGCGATGGCTGCCGCCGAACCGGTCGACGCGGCGATGTTGAACATCTGCTGCAACGCCGAGTCGGCCGCGCTGCCGTTCGACGCCTGGGTGGTGACCAGCAGGTTGCGGATCTCCTCCAGATCGGCGAACTGGTTGACGGTACGCACCAGGAAGCGCTGCGAACCCTCCTCCAGGCGGCCGCCGGAGATGTTGATGTTCTCGTCCTTCAGGCGCTTGATGACGGTGTCGATCGGCAGGTTCAGCTGGGCCAGCTTCTGCTGGTCGATGTCGACCTGGATCTCGTCCTCGAGGCCACCGCCGACCTTGACCGCGGCCACGCCGGTGACCGGCTCCAGCTTCTTCTTCAGGTCTTCATCGGCATAGCGGCGCAGGCCGGTCAGCTCGCGGACCGCATCGGCATCGCTGGTCGGCGCCACCTTGTTCGACAGCACCAGGCGCATGATCGGCTCGGTGGACGGATTGAAGCGCAGCAGCACCGGGGCCTTGGCCTCCAGTGGCAGGTTCAGCGCTTCCATCTTGTCGCGCACCTCCAGGCTGGCCTGGTCCATGTTGGTGCCCCAGGCGAACTCCAGCACCACATCGCTCTGGCCGGTGCGCGAGACCGACTTCAGCTTGCGCAGGTTCTTGACCACGCCGACCGCCTCTTCAACCGGCTGGGTGATCAGGGTTTCGATTTCGGTCGGCGCCGAACCGGTGTACTCGGTGCGCACGGTCAGCGTCGGGTAGCTCAGGTCAGGCAGCAGGTTGACCTTGAGGTTGCCCAGCGCGATCAGGCCGAACAGCAGCAGGGTGACCGTGCACATGGCGATGGTCACGCGGCGGCGGGTGGCGAACTCCACCAGGCCGCCGCGCATGCCGGCGGCGGCGCCGTCGCTCGCCGGCGAGGCACCGTGGTCGTGGCCCGGGGCGGTCATTGCTTGCTCCCGGCCTTGTCTGCCGGCTTGGCGGCCGCTGCGACCGTCTTCGCCTTTGCCTTCGGATCGGCGATCACCTGCACCGCGGTGCCGTCGCGCAGGGCGACCTTGCCGGCGGTGACCACCTGATCACCGGCCGCCAGGCCATCACGGATCTCCACCCACGGGCCCTCGGCGTAACCCAGCTTGACCGGAACGCGTGCGACCTTGCCTTCGCGCACCCGGAACACCGCCGGCTCACCATCGTCGAGCAGCGCCAGGCGCGGCACCACGAGTGCATCGGCGCGCTGGTCGTAGTCGATGCGGATGCGCCCGAACATGCCGGGCTGCAGCGCGTGCGCGGCGCCGTCGAAGGCACTGACCACGCGAAACGTACCGCTGCCCGAATCCACCACCGGCGCGATGCGATCGACGGTGCCGGTGAAGCTCTGCCCCGGCAGCGCATCGGCGGCCAGCGTCACCGGCTGGCCGGCGCGCAGCGTGGCCAGCTCGCGCTCGGGCACGTTGAGGGTGGCTTCCAGCCGCGAGTTGTCGACGATGCGGAAGATCGGCGTGTTGATCTGCACGAAGTTGCCGGTCTTGATCGAACGCGAAGCGATCACGCCGGAGATCGGTGCCACCACCGTGGTGTAGGACAGCTCCAGCGTGGCCAGGCGGTACTGCGCGCGGACGTTCTCCAGGTCGAAGCGCAGCTGGTCGACGTCTGCAGCGCTGACCATCTGCTGGCCGACCAGCTTCTGCGCGCGCTGGTAGTTGTTTTCCAGCTTGCGCATCTGCGCTTCGCTCTGTGCCACTGCCAGCCGCGCACGGTCCGGGTCCAGGCGCACCAGCGGCTGGCCGGCAGTGACCCGCTGGCCTTCTTCGACCAGCACCGCCAGCGCCACGCCGGAGGTCTTGGCGACCACCTGCGATTCGGCGCGCGGCTCCAACGCGGCGGTACCGGTGTAGCTGGCGGCGACCGCGCGATGGCTGGCCACGGCCACTTCGACCGGGACCGCGTCGACCTTCTTCTCCTCCTTGGTCTCGGCGGCCTTGGCTTCGGAATTGGGCCCTGCGGCGCAACCGCCCAGCAGCAGGGAGGTGGAGATCAGCAGTGCGGCAGCGCAGATTCCGCTGCGACGGCCGGACAGGAAGGTTGGGTGCGACATCGTCAGATCCCTGGAGGATGCGTGGACAGGTGTGGTAGCAAAGTAATGCACCACTTCACGGCAACACCATATCCCAAAGGTCATGGTGCCTTCACGCCGCTGGTCGGCCTCCCCCCATTTCAGCTAGATGAAACCTGAGGCTATACTCGGGGCGTTCCGTACCCCACGCCGGAACGACCAGACCCGAATCCCCGGAAACGACACCATGCGCCCGCAGCCGCTCGCCGCTTGTCTCGCTCTGGCCGTCCTCCTGCCCCTTGGGGCCGCCGCACAGCCCGCTCCTGCTCCTGCTCCTGCCACACCCGCCCCGGCCCCGGCTCCCGCCGCTGCCCCGGCGCCTGCCGCACCCACCGGCAACTTCGACAATGGCCGTGTCCTGGCCTATACCTGCCAAGGGTGCCATGGCATCACCGGCTACAAGAACGCCTACCCCAGCTACCGGGTGCCGAAGATCGGCGGCCAGACCCAGCAGTACCTGGCCCAGGCCCTGACCGAATACCGCCAGGGCAAGCGCCGGCATCCAACGATGCAGGCGCAGTCGATGAGTTTCAGCGAACAGGAGATCGCCGATCTCTCTGTTTACCTGTCCACCGTCAAGTAAGGCCCGCCCATGTCGAAAGCCGCGCATCCGATGCGTCACGCCATCGCCCTGTCCGTTGCCCTGCTGCTGGCGGCCTGTTCACAGTCGCAGGTGGAGAACAGCGAGAAATCCGCCGCCGACCCGGGCCATGCCAGCGGCGAACACGGTTCATCGTCCTCCGCCGGCCTGCCGGCAGGTCGCGAGGCCGCCGGTGAAGTCCGCGCCAAGGTGAAGGGCAAAGCCACCAACCAGAGCTGCATCGACTGCCACGGGGCCGACGGCAACGCGCCGATCGATGCGACCTATCCGAAGCTGGGTGGGCAGTACGGTGATTACCTGGCGCATGCGCTGCAGGCCTACCGCGCCGGTGACCGCCAGCATGCGCTGATGACGCCGCAGGCGAAGGACCTGAGCGATCAGGACATCGCCGATCTGGCGGCGTATTTCGGCAGCCGGCCGAGCCAGCTGCGGGATCTGCACGGGGTTAAATGACCGCGCTGCGCGGATCATGACTGCTGCAATCTGAGGCGTTCATGGGCGTTACTTTTCTTTGCGCGCAAAGAAAAGTAACCAAAAGAAACGCTCCGCCGTCCGCGAGCCGATGCTGCGCACCGGTACCCTGCGCTCCTCGGCCCACCGGGGGACGGCGCGGGAACTCGCTGCGCTCAGACACCCGCGCCTCTTCGCCCTCGCCGGACCTGCGGTGCTCGGCTCGCTTCAAGGCGGAATCAGATCAAAAGCCACAGCCGCCCGCCGGGCGAGACGGCCGTGACAGACGCTCAGCCTTCCAGCTCTTCCCAGCGCGCGTAGGCCGCATCCAGCTCGGCCTGCACCTTGGCCAGCTGCTGGGTGTGCGCGGTTACTTCGGCGCTGCTGCGGGTGTAGAACGACGGGTCGTTCATCGCCGAGGTCAGCCCTTCGACATCGCCTTCCAGCTTCTCGATGGTCTTCGGCAGCTGCTCCAGCTCGCGCGCTTCCTTGTAGGCCAACTTGCGCTTGGGCGCAGCGGGGGTCGCAGCCGCCGGAGCGGCCGGTGCAGCGGTCGCTGGCTTGGCAGCCGGGGCCGCAGCAGGTGCAGCCACGCTGGCCGCATAGCGCTGCCAGTCGCTGTAGCCACCGACGTACTCGCCGATCACGCCGTCGCCCTCCATCACCAGCGTGGAGGTCACCACGTTGTCGATGAAGTCACGGTCATGGCTGACCAGCAGCAGCGTGCCGGTGTACTCGCCCAGCAGCTCTTCCAGCAGCTCCAGGGTTTCCACGTCCAGGTCGTTGGTCGGTTCGTCCATCACCAGCAGGTTGGATGGCTGCGCGAACAGCTTGGCCAGCAGCAGGCGGTTGCGCTCGCCACCGGACAGGCGGGTGATCGGCGCACGCGCTCGTTCCGGGGTGAACATGAAGTCCTGCAGGTAGGCATGCACGTGCTTGCGCTTGCCGTTGAACTCGAGGAAATCGCGGCCTTCGGCGACGTTCTCGATCGCGCTCCAGTCTTCGCGCAGCACCGCGCGGTACTGGTCGAAATACGCGATCTGCAGGTTGGTGCCCGCGTTGACCTCGCCCTTGGCCGGCTGCAGTTCGCCCAGCAGCAGCTTCAGCAGCGTGGTCTTGCCGCTGCCGTTGGGGCCGATCAGGCCGATGCGGTCGCCACGCAGGATGGTGGTGGTGAAATCGCGGACCATGGTGCGCTCGCCGAAGGCGAACGAAATGTCCTTGACGTCGATGACCTTCTTGCCGGAGCTGACGCCCTGCGCGGCTTCCATCTTGACGTTGCCGCTGAGGTCGCGGCGCTGCGAGCGTTCGGTGCGCATCGCCTTCAGGCGGCGCACGCGGCCTTCGTCACGGGTACGCCGGGCCTTGATGCCCTGCCGGATCCAGACTTCCTCCTGCGCCAGCAGCTTGTCGAAGCGGGCGTTCTCCTGCGCCTGCGCGTTGAGGCGTTCCTCGCGGCGGCGCTCGTAGTTGGCCCAGTCGCCCGGCCAGCTGGTGACCTGGCCGCGGTCGATCTCGACGATGCGGGTGGCCAGTGCACGCAGGAAGCGACGGTCGTGGGTGACGAACACCACGCTGCCGCTCCAGCCCTTCAGGAACGCTTCGAGCCAGTCGATGGCTTCGATGTCCAGGTGGTTGGTCGGTTCGTCCAGCAGCAGTACGTCGGGGCTGGACACCAGCGCGCGGGCGAGCAGCACGCGGCGCTTCATGCCGCCGGACAGGCGACCGAACTCGGCCTCGCCGTCCAGGTCGAGCTTGGTCAGGGTTTCGCTGACGCGCTGGTCCAGGCCCCAGCCGTTGGAGGCATCGATCTTGGCCTGTACGTTGCCGAGGGCTTCGCCATCGAATACTTCGGCATGGCTGAGGTGGTGGAATTCGGCCAGCCACTGGCCCAGTTCGCCGAGGCCGTCGGCCACAACATCGAACACCGAGCCGGCGGCGCCATGCGGCACTTCCTGCTCCAGGCGGGTGACGCGCACCCCCTGCTGCACGCGGACTTCGCCGTCATCGGGCTTGTGGTCGCCGGACAGCAGCTTGAGCAGGGTGGATTTGCCGGCGCCGTTGCGGCCGATCAGGGCGATGCGTTCGCCCGGCTCGATCGACAGTTCGGCCTTTTCCAGCAACAACGGGCCGCCGACGCTGAAGTCGACGTTCTGCAGAGTAATCAGAGGCATCCGGATATTGTACGGGTTGGGGGCGTCGGCCGGGTTGCACCCGGCACCCGCGGTAGTGCCGGCCGCTGGCCGGCAACCTCAACGGCAACGGCAGAAGCTGGTTTCCTGTGGGATGGCGGGGTGTGTCCGGTTGCGGGGGACGCTGCAAGCCCCCCTCCGGGGCCCGGCCCAGCCGCTGGCGGCTGTGCGTTCGGGCGCTTGCGAAGCAGTGCTTCGCAAGCAAAGCGCCCTCACCCATGTAAGCTCGGTCGCCGCATCCATGCGGCTCACGCCCCCTCAACCGGACCCATCCCGCCTTCGACAGATTTCTGCGATCTGTCGGAACGGCATTCTGCTCTGGTGGGTGGCGACCTTGGTCGACACGGTAGATCCACGCCATGCGTGGATGAGCGCTGCAAGAACTGTCGATCGGTCGGGGTCGGATCCCGTTGCTGCGCAACGGGCTCTGACCCCTTCGTGGAATTCGCGCAGTGCAAGACGGATCCCTGCTACTGCACCTCCCCCAACAACGCCTGCAACCCCGGCAGCCATTGCTTGCCGGGGTGGCGTACCAGCCACAGGGTGCGCTGCAAGGCGGGCAGCGGGGTCTGGAGCACGCGCAGGCGGCCGAGGGCCAAGGGTTCTTCCAGGGCGTGCCGGGACAGGCAGGCCAGGCCGAGGCCGGCGATGGCGGCCTGCTTGATCGCTTCGGTATTGCCCAGCTGCAGGGTCTGGGCGAAGCCGCGCAGGTGCGGCAGCAGCGCCTGTTCCACCGCTTCGCGGGTACCCGAGCCCGGTTCGCGCAGCAGCCAGCGGGCGCGGCGGAGTTCATCCAGCGACCAGCGCGCGGGGGCGTCGGCGGCGCCGACGATCACCAGCGGATCCTGCTGCCAGGCGGTCACCTGCAGCCCGCGCTCGTGGCATGGGCCTTCGATCAGGCCGGCGTCCACGTCCAGTCGCTGCACGGCGGCGACCACGCCGGCACTGTTGTCGATGCGCAGGTCGACTTCGGCCTGCGGCGCCTGCCGCAGCAGTTCGGCGATGCGCGGCGGCAGCAGGTAGTTGCCGATGGTGGTACTGGCGGCCAGCACCAGCCGCAGCGGTGCACCCTGCGACGGGTCGCCGCCGGCAGCCAGCTGCCGCTCCAGATCGGCGGCATTGACCAGCAGGGTACGCGCCGGCTCCAGCAGCGCGCGGCCGTGGCCGTTCAGGGCCAGGCGGCGGCCGATGCGGTCGAACAGCGGGGTGCCGAAGTGCGCCTCCAGTTCCTGCAGGGCGGCGCTGCTGGCCGACTGCGAAAGCGCAATGGCCTGGCCGGCAGCGGTGGTGCTGCCATGGTCGGCGATGGCGACGAAGACCTGCAGCTGGCGCAAGGTCAAGCGCATGGCATTTACCCGCTTGATAGGTAGGTTTCACCCATATTATTCGTTTTACAGGTCAGCGACAGAGGCGCACGCTTGCCCCATCACTCCAGCCCTGCCCCTGCCATGAACGCCCCCGCTCTCTCCCCCTGGTCCCTGCCCGCCCTGCGCCAACGCTGGCAGCCGCGCCTGCCCGGCCTGCTGCTGGTGGGTCTGATCGCGGCGGCGTCGCTGTACCTGGCCGAGCAGCCCTGGCTGCAGGCGCACGGCCTGAGCGCGCTGACCGTGGCCATCGTCGCCGGCATCGTGGTCGGCAACACCCTCTATCCGCGGCTGGCGCCGAGCAGCGCAGCCGGTGTCGGCTTCTCCAAGCACTGGCTGCTGCGCGCCGGCATCGTGCTGTACGGCCTGCGCCTGACCTTCCAGGACATCGGCCATGTCGGCGTCACCGGCGTGCTGATGGACGTGCTGGTGGTCGCCAGCACCTTCGGCCTGGCCTGCTGGCTGGGCATGCGCGTGTTCAAGATGGAGCGCGAGGCGGCGATGCTGATCGGTGCCGGCAGCGCGATCTGTGGTGCGGCAGCGGTGATGGCCGCCGAGCCGGTGGTGCGCGGCCGTGCTGCGCAGGTCACGGTGGCGGTGTCGACGGTGGTGGTGTTCGGCACGCTGGCGATGTTCCTGTACCCGGCGCTGTATGCGCTGGCGCAGTCGCACGGCTGGCTGGCAATGGACGCGCGCCAGTACGGTCTGTTCACCGGTGCGACGGTGCATGAAGTGGCACAGGTGGTGGCGGCTGGCCGCGCGGTCAACGAAGCGGCGGCTGACACGGCGGTGATCACCAAGATGGTGCGGGTGATGCTGCTGGCACCGTTCCTGGTGGCGCTGTCGCTGTGGCTGGCGCGTGGCGGCAAGGCCAGCGCCGATGGCAGCAAGGCGCGCATTGTGGTGCCGTGGTTCGCCTTCGGTTTCGTGGCGGTGGCCGGTTTCAACTCGCTGCACCTGCTGCCGGCTGGCCTGCAGGCGGGGCTGGTGCAGCTGGATACAGTGCTGCTGGCGATGGCGATGGCCGCGCTGGGCCTGACCACCCACGTCTCGGCGCTGCGCCAGGCCGGGCTGAAGCCGCTGCTGCTGGCGCTGATCCTGTTTGCCTGGCTGCTGTTCGGGGGCCTGGCGATCCACCAGGGCGTGCTGGCCGTGCTGGGCTGAGCAGGAGCGTGCCGACCAGGGTCGGCACCCACCCGTAGATCCACGCCATGCGTGGATGGCGGCTCCAATTGGGGGGCAGAGCCCTTTCCTGCGGAAAGGGATCCGACCCCATCCCATTAGGCGGGAGCGGCCGCGCGGACGGGTACAATGCGCCATGACTGACTTCTCGACCCTGCCGCTGAGCCCGGCCCTGCAGCCCGGCCTGGATGCCCTCGGCTACACCACCCTCACCCCCGTGCAGGCGCAGAGCCTGCCGGCCATCCTCGATGGCCGCGATGTGATCGCACAGGCGCCGACCGGCAGCGGCAAGACCGCCGCCTTCGGCCTGGGCCTGCTGCAGTCCATCGACCCCAGCCTGATCCGCGTGCAGGCGCTGGTGCTGTGCCCGACCCGCGAACTGGCCGATCAGGTCGGCAAGCAGATCCGCAAGCTGGCCACCGGCATTCCCAACCTGAAGTTGCTGCTGCTGGTTGGCGGCGTACCGCTGGGACCGCAGTTGGCATCGCTGGAAGGCCACGACCCGCACGTGGTGGTCGGCACCCCCGGCCGCGTGCAGGAGCTTGCACGCAAGCGCGCGCTGAACCTGGGCGCGGTGCGCACGCTGGTGCTGGACGAGGCCGACCGCATGCTCGACATGGGCTTCGAGGAGCCGATCCGCGAGATCGCCGGCCGCACCCACAAGGACCGCCAGAGCCTGCTGTTCTCGGCCACCTTCCCCGACAGCATCCGCGCCATGGCGCGTGACCTGCTGCGCGACGCGGTGGAAGTGACCGTGGAAGGCGCCGACCAGGCCCCAGCCATCCGCCACCTGTTCTGCGAGGTGGAACCGGCACATCGCCAGAAGGCACTGGCCGGCCTGCTGCTGAAGTACACGCCGGAATCGGCGGTGGTCTTCTGCAACACCCGCAAGGACGTGGACGAAGTGGCCAACTCACTGCAGCAGTTCGGCTTCTCCGCACTGGCCCTGCATGGCGACATGGAACAGCGCGATCGCGAGGAAGTGTTGTTGCTGCTGGCCAACCGCAGCTGCAACGTACTGGTGGCCAGCGACGTGGCCGCACGTGGCCTGGACGTGGAAGAGCTGGCGGCGGTGATCAACTACGAGCTGCCGACCGATGTGGAGAGCTACCAGCACCGCGTCGGCCGTACCGGCCGAGCCGGTGCCAGTGGCCTGGCGATCAGCCTGGTGGCCGGCCGCGAGAAGACCCGTGCCGAAGCCATCGAAGCGCAGATGGGGCAGCCGCTGGACTGGCAGAAGACGCCGCTGGCGACTTCGCGCCCGGCCGAACTCCCGCAGGCGGCGATGCGTACGCTGCGCATCGACGGCGGCAAGACCGACAAGCTGCGCCCGGGCGACATCCTCGGTGCACTGACCGGTGATGCCGGCCTGTCGAGCAAGTTCATCGGCAAGATCGCGATCTTCCCGACCCGCTCCTATGTGGCGATCGCGCGTGAGCAGGCCAACAAGGCCGTGGCCAAGCTGGAAGCCGGCAAGATCAAGGGCCGTCGTTTCCGCGTGCGGATGATGTGACTGAAGCAGCGTTGCCAACCTCGGTTGGCAACGACCTGACCTGGTAGTGGCCAACCTTGGTTGGCCCGTCCATGGCATCAATCGCGAAAAGCGCTGCCAACCAAGGTTGGCAACTACCGGTTCGCAGATACCCGCCTGATCAGAACACCAGTTCGGTGTGCAGCGGCAGGTCCGCTTCCCAGCGGGCGCGGCCGCCGAGACCGTCCAGTTCGACCAGCACGCCGGCACCGACCACGTCAACGCCCAGGCGGCGCACCAGCGACAACGCGGCGACCAGCGTGCCGCCAGTGGCCAGCACGTCGTCGATGATCGCCACGCGGGCACCGGCCGGCAGCGCATCGGCGTGCACTTCGATGCAGTCGCTGCGGTATTCCAGCGTGTATTCCTCGCGCAGCACCTGGCCCGGCAGCTTGCCCGGCTTGCGCACCGGCACGAAGCCGACGCCCAGTTCCAGCGCCATCGCGGCGCCGAGGATGAAGCCGCGCGATTCGATGCCGACCATCGCGTCCAGCTTCTGGTCGCGCCAGCGGTCGGCCATCGCGGTGATGGCACCGCGGAAGTCCTCGCTATGGGCGAGCAGCGGCATGATGTCCTTGAAGAGGATGCCGGGCTTGGGGAAGTCGGCGATGTCGCGCAGGCGGGAGGCCCACTGCGGAGCGACGATGGCGTCGGTCATGTCACATTGGCTATCTGATGGCGGCATAGGGTACCTGTTCCGGGCGCCGCCTGCCTGTTGGGGGTATCGGCCGGGCTGCGCCCGGCGCCTGCAGAGGCTTCAAGCCAAGCCAAGGCAACGGCAACGGCAACAGCAAGGGCAACAGCGGGTTTCCTGTGGGATGGCGGGGTGGGTCCGGTTGCGGGGGACGCTGCAAGTACGTCCATGTAAGCTCGGTCGCCGCATCCATGCGGCTCACGCCCCCGCAACCGGACCCACCCCGCCTTCGACAGATTTCTGCGATCTGTCGGGCATTGCTTTCTGTAGATCCACGCCATGCGTGGATGAATCTCAATCGAAATCGAATATTTCGAGAATTGAACGAAAAGCATCCACGCATGGCGTGGATCTACCGTGTCGACCAAGGTCGACACCCACCCACAGCAGCGGGAATCTGTCGGAGGTGGGGCGGTGTGGGGCTGCAGGACCGTTGGCGCCATGGATGGCGCCATCGAGCCCCCAGGGACGGGTTTACGGCGTGTCCTGCAGCCCCACACCGCCCCGCCAGACCATCAATAATCCAGAGCCGCTTTGGCTTTGGCTTTGGCTTTGCTTGCGCGGTGGCCTCTGCAGGTGCAGGGCGCAGCCCTGCCGAAACCCACCCTCAGGAACTGCAGGACAGCATCGAGCAGCCGGCGCGATTGTCCGCCCACGCCGGGCGCTTGCCTGCGAAGTGTTCCAGCCCGGCGCGCTCGGTGTACGGGTCGCGCAGCACGTCCTGCAGTGCGTGAACGCCACCGAGGTCGCCCTGCTCTGCACGATCGATGGCTTCCTGCGCCAGCCAGTTGCGCAGCACATACAGCGGATTGGCCGCGGCCATCTTCGCCGTACGTTCGCTGGCCGACAACGGATCGGCCTGCAACCGCACCGCGTAGTCCTGCAGCCACTGCTGCAACGGCGCCTGCACCGCCTGCTGGCGCGTCTGGTCGTAGTACACCGCATCCAGCAGCGCCGCATCCGGTGCCGCCGGATCGATACGCATCAGCGCGCGCCAGGCCAGGGTCATGTCCATGGCACCGTCCTGCATCAGCTGCTGCCAGCGCAGGTAGAGCTGCAGGTCGTCATCGTCGGCCGCAGCCAGACCGAGCTTGGCTGCGGCGTCGCGGCGCGTGCAGGCCACGAAGGTGGACTGGTAGGCCGCCAGACCGGCCTGCAGCGGTGCCACATCGGCAAACAACGGCGACAACGCCTGCGCCAATCGGCTCAGGTTCCAGTACGCCACCTGCGGCTGGGTACCGAAGCGGTAGCGGCGGCCCTGCGCGTCGGTGGTGTTCGGCGTCCACTCCGGATCGAAGTCCTCGACCCAGCCGTAGGGACCGTAGTCGAGCGTGAGGCCGAGCACGGACAGGTTGTCGGTGTTCATCACGCCATGCACGAAACCGACGCGCATCCAGTGCGCGATCATCTCGGCAGTGCGCACCGCGATCTGCCCGAACCAGTCGCCATACAGCGCCTCGCCCTGCCCTTCCAGTTCGGGGAAATCACGTGCGATGCAGGCATCGACCAGCTGCTGCAGCAAGGCGGTTTCCCCGCGCGACGCCGGCAGTTCGAAGGAACCAAAGCGCAGGAACGACGGCGACACCCGACATACGATGGCGCCGGGCTCGGCACGCGGATGGCCGTCATAGAACATGTCACGCACCACGTCCTCGCCGGTACCGACCAGCGACAACGCGCGCGTGGTCGGCACGCCGAGGTAGTGCATCGCCTCGCTGCACAGGAATTCGCGGATCGACGAGCGCAGCACTGCGCGCCCATCGGCGCCGCGTGAATACGGCGTCGGTCCGGCCCCCTTCAGCTGCAGCTCCCAGTGGCGGCCATCCGGTGCGACCAACTCGCCCAGCGAGATCGCGCGGCCGTCGCCGAGCTGCCCGGCCCAGTGGCCGAACTGATGGCCACCGTAGTTGGCGGCCCATGGCTGCATGCCTGCATACAGTGCGTTGCCACCGAATACACGCGCGAAACCTTCGCTCTCGACCTCAGCGGTATCGAAGCCGAGCATCGCGGCGACGTCCGGCGCCCAGGCCAGCAGCGTGGGCGCCGTCACCGGGGTCGGCATCACCGGCGACCAGGCCGCGCCCAGCACTTCGCGGCGGCGCGGGCCGGATTCGGGGTCGCCCGGCAGGGCATGCAGCAGGCGGTTGTCGAAACGGGGGCTGTCGGTATCCATGGTGCTGAAGATGGGGGCGACGGCCGCCCGCCTCAATTGCCGCTGAGCGCCTGCAGGTGGCCGCCGTGGGCCTCGGCACGCTGGTAGGCCGGGCGCTCACCGATACGCTTGAGGAAGCCACGCAGTGCCGGCTTGTCGTCGAGGCCACCACCGCGAGCGGCAGCGGCCTGGATCGGGAAGCTCATCTGGATGTCGGCCGCACTGAAGCGCTCGCCGGCAAACCACGGACTTTCGGCCAGGCGGCGCTCCATCCAGTCCAGGTGCAGGCGTCGCTGCGGGCCGATGAAGCCCTGCTCGGCCTTGTCGGCGATGCTCCGAGCGATCGGGCGTACGAAGAACGGCATCGGCGCGTTGCGGATGCGGCCCATCACCAGAGTCAGCAGCAGCGGCGGCATCGCCGAACCTTCGGCGTAGTGCAGCCAGTAGCGGTAGGCAATGCGCTCGGCACCATCGGCCGGCATCGGCGACGGCGACAGCTGGCGCTGGGTGTCGTAGCGGTCAGCGAGGTAGTCGAGGATCGCGCCGGACTCGGCCAGTACCAGTTCGCCATCCTGCAGTACCGGCGACTTGCCCAGTGGATGCACGTTGCGCAGTTCCGGCGGCGCCAGCAGCGTCTTCGGATCGCGCGGATAACGGCGCAGTTCGTAGTCCAGCCCCAGCTCCTCCAGCATCCACAGCACGCGCAGGGAACGGGAGTTTTCCAGATGATGGACGATGCGCATGGGGACGATCCTTGGGAAGACCTGCATCGTACCGCGCCAGCTGCATGCCCTTTGTAGAGTCGAGCTTGCTCGACTGCTTTCCAGAGACAGTCGAGCAAGCTCGACTCTACAAAGCAGCAGGCAATAAAAAACGCCGGAAGCTTTCGCTTCCGGCGTTCTGGCTACCAAACGGTAGCAGACGGATTAGACCGCCTGCACCTGGTCAGCCTGCATACCCTTCTGACCCTGGACGGCGATGAAGGTAACCTTCTGGCCTTCCTGCAGGGTCTTGAAGCCGGTGCCCTGGATGGCACGGAAGTGCACAAACAGGTCCGGGCCGCTTTCCGGGGTGATGAAGCCGAAGCCCTTGGCGTCGTTGAACCACTTGACGGTGCCGGTCTGACGATCAGACATTTGACTAACTCCTGAAACACATGTTGAAAAAATCGCAGCCACCGGGTATCGGGGCCGAGACTGAGTTGCAGGCGTTGGTAAAGCGGATCGATGAGCGGATCGTGAGATCAACTGCACCAGGCCACGATTCACGGTGACCCTAGCAAACACAGTGGGACGAACGATACGCGTGTTTTCTGCAAAAAGCGATAGCCCGGACGTTCATGGGCAGGCCCCGGCCGCTAGGCGTGACAAGGGCTGGCAGCTGATCGAGGCTAAGCCCGAGTCCCCATTCAGGATTTTCCTACCCTACACTGGGTAAATGACTGAAGCTGAAACCCAAGCTGAACCCGCCCTCCCCCGCATCTGGGTGGACGCGGACGCCTGCCCTGGCGTCATTCGCGACATCCTGTTCCGGGCCGCTGAACGGGTCGGGATCGAACTGACCCTGGTTGCCAACCAGTGGATCCGCACCCCGCCGTCGCGTTGGCTGCGCTCGATCCAGGTGCCCCAGGGCCTGGACGTGGCCGACAGCGCCATCGTCGAGCGGGTCGCCGCCGGTGACCTGGTGGTCACCCAGGACATCCCGCTGGCCGCACTGGTGCTGGAAAAGAAGGCCGTGGCATTGAACCCACGCGGCCAGCTGTACACCCCGAACAACATGGCCGAGCGGCTGTCGATGCGCAATTTCATGGAAGAGCTGCGCGGCGCCGGGGTGCAGACCGGGGGCCCACCGCCGCTGGGACCCCGCGACCGGCAGCTGTTCGCCGCCGAACTGGACCGCTGGCTGGCGCGACGCCCGGTTCGCTGAACGGCCCTACCCGCCCAGGCCGGGCAGGCACAGGCGGCGCTGGCTGCTGAACCGCCTCGGCTCCCCGCTCAATGGATCGTCGAAGGCCAGCCCCTGTGCAAGCAGCTGCAGGGGGGGCTCGATGGCCCCGGCCAGGCGCGGCATCAGCTGCGGATACAGGTCATCACCCACGATCGGAGCCCCCAGCATCGCCATGTGCACGCGCAGCTGGTGCTTGCGGCCGGTTTCCGGCCGCAGCCGGTAGCGCCAGACCGGCCCCTCGGTCTCGATCAACTCGATCCGGCTGCGCGCATTGGGCTCTCCCGGCACTTCGGCCATGCGGAAGAACGGTTCACCCGGCACCAGCCGGCTGTCCCGCTGCAGCGGAAACGCCAGCCCGGGCAGCGCCGGTGCCAGCGCCTCATAGCTCTTCTCGATGCGCCGCTCGCGGAACAGCCGCTGATAGGCGTCACGTGTGGCTGCCTGGGTCGAAAACAGCACCAGGCCGGCGGTCAGCCGATCCAAGCGGTGCAACGGCGCCAGCTCGGTGTTGCCGGTGCGTGCGACCAGGCGAGCCAGCAGGGTTTCGCTCACATAGCCACCGGCCGGCGTCACCGGCAGGAAGTGCGGCTTGTCGGCGACCAGCAGGTGCGCATCCAGATGCAGGATGCTCTCGGAGAAGGGAATCACCCGCTCGTCGGCAACTTCGCGGAAGTACTGGATTTCCAGCCCCACCTGCCAGGGCATGTCCGGCGCCAGTGCCCTGCCCTGCGCATCCTGCACGCGGCCACGGGCGAAACGGTCCTGCCATTGCACGCGGTCGATGCGCGGGAAACGCGCGCACAGGCCATCGAGCAGGCTGGGCCAGTGGCCGGGCGGCAGCTGCAGGCGGCTGGGCAGGGTCATCGGAGCCACTCCTGCGGCGGAAAGGAGTGCAAGCGTGCCACGTTGACGCGCCACAGACAGCCCGGCAACGGACACCCCTGGAGCAAACCTCTATCATTGTCGTCTTTAGTCCACGGATCCCCCATGGCTCTTACTGCCACCATCCGCAAGGCCGAACTGCAGATCAGCGACATGGATCGCGGTTACTACGCGACCCACAACCTGACCCTGGCCCAGCATCCGTCCGAGACCGACGAACGCCTGATGGTGCGCCTGCTCGCCTTCGCCCTCAATGCCGGCGATCGCCTCGAATTCGGCCGCGGCCTGAGCACCGATGACGAACCCGATCTGTGGGAACACGACTACACCGGCGACATCCTGCAATGGATCGACCTGGGCCATCCGGACGAGTCGCGCATCCGCAAGGCCAGCAACCGCAGCCGTCAGGTGCAGGTGGTCAACTACGGCGGCAACGCCTCGGAGATCTGGTGGGGCAAGCAGGGCAAGGGCCTGGCGCGCTTCGACAATCTCTCAGTGGTTGATCTGGACGGTGAATTCGTCGAGCGCTGGGGCCAGCAGATCCAGCGCGCCATGCGCTGGAGCGTGCTGATCCAGGATGGCGAGGTGCAGCTGCTCAACGACCAGATGCAGCTCGACGTGATCCCGAACTGGCGCAAGCGCGCCAAGGCATGAGCACGATCCGCTGCGATGTGGTGGTCATCGGCGCCGGTGCGGCCGGGCTGATGACCGCGATCACCGCCGGCCAGCGCGGCCGCCAGGTGCAGGTGATCGACCATGCCAACAAGGTTGGCAAGAAGATCCTGATGTCCGGCGGTGGCCGCTGCAACTTCACCAACACCGGTACCACCCCGGCCAACTTCCTGTCGGCCAACCCGCACTTCTGCAAATCGGCGCTGGCCCGCTACACGCCCTGGCACTTCATCGAGCTGGTAAGCAAGCACGGCATCGCCTACCACGAGAAGGAACTGGGCCAGCTGTTCTGCGACATCTCGTCCAAGCAGATCGTGAAGATGCTGGTGGACGAATGCCAGGCAGCAGGCGTACAGGTCCGCACGGACTGCAGTGTGCAGCGCATCGAGCACGGCAGCGACGGCTTCCGCGTGCACACCACGCAGGGCCTGTTCCATTGCGCCTCGCTGGTGGTCGCCACCGGCGGCCTGTCGATTCCGAGCATGGGCGCCACCGGCTTCGGCTATGACGTGGCCCGACAGTTCGGCCACCAGGTGCTGCCGACCCGCGCCGGCCTGGTGCCGCTGACGCTCAGCGGCAAGCACCAGGAACGACTGGCCGATCTCAGCGGCGTCGCTCTCCCCATCGAGGCGCGCTGCAACGGAAAGAGCTTCCAGAACTTCATGCTGCTGACCCATCGCGGCGTGAGTGGCCCGGCGATCCTGCAGATTTCCTCGTTCTGGCAACCCGGCGATGCGCTGGAGCTGGACCTGCTGCCCGGCCAGGATGCCGGCGAGTGGCTGCGCCAGATGAAACGCGAGCGGCCTGCCGCAGAACTGCGTACGGTACTGGGCGAGGTGCTGCCGAAGCGGCTGGCGCAACGCCTGTGCGAGCACTGGCTGCCTGACCGGCCCGTGCGCCAGCTGGACGAGCCAGTGCTGCGCCAGGCCGCGCAGCTGCTGGGTGCGTTCCCGTTGGTGGCCAGTGGCACCGAGGGCTACCGCACCGCCGAGGTCACCCTGGGCGGCGTGGATACCGCCGAGGTCTCGTCCTCGACGATGGAATCCAAGCGCGTGCCCGGCCTGCATTTCGTCGGCGAGGTGCTGGATGTGACCGGCTGGCTGGGCGGCTACAACTTCCAGTGGGCCTGGGCCAGCGGCCACGCGGCCGGCGGCGTGGTGTGAACCACATCGCCGTTCGATGCGCGCAAGGGGTGCGCGCATGGACGGTTCGCCGCGCATCGTGTATCTAGATTCGCAGATTGGGGAGCAGTGCATGCAGAACGCGAACGACATCACCATCCGCCTGCTGATCGTCGATGACAGCGGCGAAAATGCCGAAGCCATCGTCAGCACCCTGCGCAACAGCGGCATCGCGGTGCGCCCGTGGCGCCCACAGGATGCGGCCGAGCTGGCCCAGGTGCTGGCCAGCCAGGCCATCGACCTGGTGCTGGTCTCACCCTCGCCGGGCATCCCGCTGCCGCTGGTGGCCCAGCACATCGCCGCCAGCGGCAAGGACATTCCGCTGGTGCTGCTGGCCGAGCGCATCGACGAGGACGAACTGGTGCAGGCCAGCAGCCACGGCATCCGCGCCCTCGCCCTGCGCCAACGCCCGGAGCACCTGCTCGCCGTGGTCCGTGACCAGTGGGTGGACCTGCAGGCGCGTCGCGGCCTGCGCCGCATCGAGGCGCAGATGCGCGAAACCGAGCGCCGCTGCGACGCGCTGATCGCCTCCTCCCGCGATCCCATCGCCTACGTGCATGAAGGCATGCACATCCGCGCCAACGACGCCTATCTGGAGATGTTCGGTTACGAGCATTTCGACGACATCGAGGGCATCTCGCTGCTGGACATGGTCGCCGCCCAGCACGTGGAAGGCTTCAAGCAGCTGCTGAAGGGCCTCAGCCGTGGCGAAGCGCCGCCGCCGCAGTACCAGCTTGATGCCCGTCACGAGGATGGCAGTGCGTTCCCGGCGACGATGGAATTCACGGCCGCCACCTACGAGGGCGAATCCTGCCTGCAGGTGGTGCTCCGCCGCCGCATGGAATTCGATCCGGAGCTGGCGCGCGAGGTCGAAGACCTGCGCCAGCGCGACCAGGTCACCGGCCTGCTCAACCGCCCGACCTTCATGCTGCAGCTGGAGAGCGCTGTAGCCCAGGCCGGGCGCAGCGAGGGCCAGTTCGGCCTGCTGCTGATCGAGCCGGACCACTACGCGCGCCTGCTGCCGGACATCGGCCTGGCGTCGGCCGACACCCTGATCGGCGCGCTCGCCGCGCTGCTGGCCGAGGTCGTTGGCGAAGACGCGCAGCTGGCCCGCTTCGGCGAACACAATTTCGCCGTGCTGCAGGCCGGGCCCTACGCGCAGACCGTGGCACTGGCCGAGCGCATCCGCGAAGCCTACGCCGCACACGTCTTCAGCATCGGCGCGCGCTCGGCGACGGTGACGGTCAGCATCGGTGGCGTGCAGGTGGGCGAGAAGATCGCCAGCATCGGCCAGGTGCTGGCACGGGCCAGTGAATGCACGCAGGCCGCCGCCGAACTGGGCAACACCTGCCGCATCTTCGATCCGGCCGCCGCCGACCGCGTGGAGGAAGAGCGCGTCCTGCGCTGGGTCGCCCGTATCCGTGAAGCGCTGGCCGGTGATGGCTTCCAGCTGCACTACCAGCCGGTGCTGAACCTGCAGGGCGAGTCACTGGAGCTGTACGAGGCGTATCTGCGCCTGGAGCACAACGGCGAACTGCTGAGCCCGACCGCGTTCCTCGGTATCGCGGAGGAACACGGCCTGCTGGCCGACATCAACCGCTGGGTGGTGTCACGGGCCATCGCGGTGCTGGGCCAACGTGCACGCGAGGGCCATGCCACGCAGATGCTGGTGAAAGTGACGCCGGAATCGTTCGATGACCCGCAGATGATTGCCACCCTGCGCCGCGAGCTGCAGGCTCAGGGTGTGCCCGGCGAACGGCTGTGGCTGCATGCGCCGGAAGCGAAGGTGTTCACCCACCTGCGCAGTGCACAGCAGTTCCTTGCCGAAGTTGCACCGCTGGGCTGCCGCATCGGCCTGGAACAGTTCGGCTCGGGGCTGGATTCCTTCCAGCTGCTGGCCCACTTCCAGCCACAGTTCCTCAAGCTGGACCGTGGCTTCACCAGCGACCTGGCAGCCACGCGCGAGAACATCGATCGCATCAGCCAGATCACCGCGCGCGCGCAGGAAGCCGGCATCCGCACCATCGCCGAGTTCGTCAGCGATGCCAATTCGATGACCCTGCTGTTCAGTGCCGGCGTGGACTATGTGCAGGGCGACTTCGTCGGCCCGGCGTTGCCGGAGATGGGTTTCGAGTTCGGATGACCGATGGTAGTGCCGGCCGCTGGCCGGCAACCTCAGGTAGCCGGGATTGCCGGCCAGCGGCCGGCACCACCCAAAGAGAAGGCCGGCTTACGCCGGCCTTTTCATTGATCAGGTCATGTCGACCAGGTTTTCGATCTTCACGTCCGGATTGACGTCAGCCTCGTAGTCGACGCCCTCCACGCCAAAACCGAACAGGCGCAGGAAGTCGGCCTTGTAGCCGGCCAGATCGCTGATCTCGTACAGGTTCTCGTTGGTCACCTGCGGCCACAGCGCGACCACCTTGCCCTGCACGTCCGCAGCCATTTCCTTGTAATCGGCACGCAGGCGGCCTTCGTCATCGACCAGCGCGACGGTGTGGCCATCGCCATCGACCAGGTCGTGGCGCAGGCGATCGACCGCGACGCCATCGGCCTTGCCGCCGTAGAGAATGTCGTACAGCACGTCGAGCTGTTCGATGCAGCCCTCGTGGGTGCCCTTTTCCTTCATCACCTTGAACAACAGCGACAGGTACAGCGGCATGGTCGGAATGGCCGAGCTGGCCTGGGTGACCACGGCCTTCAGCACCGACACGCGGGCGTCGCCACCGATCTTGGCCAGCTTCTCGCGCAGGCCCAGCACCTTGGTGTCCAGGTCCTTCTTGGCCGCACCGATCGAGCCATTCCAGTAGATCGCCTGGGTGATCTCTTCGCCCACGTAGGTGAAGGCGGTGGTGGTGCAGCCATTGGCCAGCACGCCGGCGTCAGCCAGCGCGTCGATCCACATCTGCCAGTCTTCGCCACCCATGACCGCGACGGTGCCAGCGATCTCTTCCGGGGTCGCCGGCTGCAGGGTGGTTTCCGTGATTACTTCCTTGTCGGTATCCAGGCCGCGCAGGGTGATCTGCTCGCCGATCGGCTTCAGCGTGGAGCTGATGATCTCGCCGGTCTTCGGGTGCTTGCGGCGCGGCGCGGCCAGGCTGTAGACGACCTGGTCGACCTGGCCGAGGTCGGCCTTGATCATCTCGATGGTCTTCGCCTTCACTTCATCGGAGAAGGCATCGCCGTTGATGCTCTTGGCGTACAGGCCGGCTTCGTCGGCGTACTTGTGGAACGCAGCCGAGTTGTACCAGCCCGCGGTACCCGGCTTGCTCTCGCTGCCCGGACGCTCGAAGAAAATGCCCAGCGTCGCAGCACCGCTGCCGAAGGCGGCAGTGATGCGTGCGGCCAGGCCGTAGCCGGTGGAGGCGCCGATCACCAGCACGCGCTTCGGGCCGTTCTGGATCGGCGGGCGTGCGCGGATGTAGTCGATCTGCTGCTTGACCGCGGCCTCGCAGCCGGTCGGGTGGGTGGTGACGCAGATGAAGCCGCGGACGCGCGGTTTGATGACCATGGATACCTCGGGTTGGCAGATGCGGCGCGCGGGGCGCTCAGCAGGAATACGGGCGCGCGCCTGCGCGCGCGAACCGCAGGATCGTAGTGCGCGGGGGAAGATTGCACAACCGACGCTGGCGTAGGGTGGGGTTTCTTTTTGCAGGGCTGCGCCCTGCACCTGCAGAGGCCGGAGCAACGTCAGAAGCTGGGTTCCTGTGAGATGGCGGGGTGGGTCCGGTTGCGGGGGACGCCGTGAATCCGTCCCTGGAGGCTCGGTCGCGCCATCCATGGCGCTCACGCCCCCGCAACCGGACCCACCCCGCCTTCGACAGATTTCCGCGATCTGTCAGGGCAGTTCTTGGGGGTCAGATCCGTTTTCCGAAGGAAAACGGATCTGACCCCATCTTGATTGTTCAATATCTGACAGATGTGTCGACCAAGGTCGACACCTACCAACAGCCGCAGGAAACGATCTGGGGCAGAGCCCCCTGAGTCAGGGGGCGGCCGCGAAGCGGCGGGGGTCTGGGAGCTGGTAAGTGGGGCCCACGGTTCGCGCAGCGAAGCGTGGGAGCGACAGCGCGCATGCGATGACGCGTACCAGCCCTGCCAACAAAAAACCCCGCTTGCGCGGGGTTCTCTGTGTGCTGCAGGCAGCAGGTGCTTACGGGCGACGGGCCAGGGCCTCGACGTCCTTCGCCTTCGGCAGCAGGTCCTGCTTGCTGACGCGCAGGAAACCGATCGTCAGCATCGGCACCGCCACCAGGATCGAGGACAGCACCACGATCACCGCACCGATCATGTGCGTCTCGGCCAGGCCTTCCATCGAGCTGCCGCCGTACATGTACAGGGCAAGCGCCGACAGGAAGAACATCACCGCAGTGATCACCGTACGCGACAGCGTCTGGTTGATCGAACGGTTCAGCACTTCCATCGAGTCCACGCGCAGGCTGCGGAAGTTCTCGCGGACGCGGTCGAAGACCACGATCAGATCGTTGATCGCAAAGCCCATCACCGACAGCAGGCCGGCCAGCACGGTCAGGTCGAACTCACGGCCCAGCAGGGACACGTAAGCGACCGTCACGATCAGGTCGAACATCGCCACGATGCTGGCGGTGACCGCGAACTTCCACTCGAAGCGAACCGCGATGTAGATCAGGAAGCCGGCCAGCATGAAGATGGTGGCGTACAGGCCATTCATCGCCAGGTCCTTGCCGATCTGCGGACCCACGAACTCGTTGCGGAGCACGGTGGCCTGATTGTCGGCGGTGGACAGCGCCTTCACCACGGCTGCGGCGGTGGCCTTGTCCTCGTGTGCGGCGTCGCCGGTACCGGCAGCGTGCTCACCATGCGGGGCCAGGCGGATCAGCAGGTCGGTGTTGCCACCGACGCTCTGCACCTGGGCGCCTTCGAAGCCGTTCTGCTCGAGCTTGGTGCGGACCTGCTCGACGTCCACCGCCTTGTCGAAGCGGGCTTCGATCAGCGTGCCGCCGGTGAAGTCCAGGGCGTAGTTGAAGCCCTTGACGCCGATGATGGCGACCGAGGCCAGGAACACGATGACCGTGACGACCATCGCGACATGGCGCCAGCGCATGAAGTCGATCTTGGTGTCGTTCGGGAGGATGTGCAGCGGAAACAGTTTCATGTGCGTGTCGTCCCGTCAGATGGCCACGTTCTGGAGCTTCTTGCGGCGGCCGTAGATCAGCGTCGCCAGCGCACGCGACACGGTGATCGCGGTGAACATGGAGGCGAAAATACCGATGATCATGGTCAGCGCGAAGCCCTTCAGCGGACCGGTACCGAATGCGAACAGCGCCACACCGACGATCAGGCCGGTCAGGTTGGCGTCGAGGATGGTGCCCGAGGCACGCTCGTAACCGGTCACGATCGCGGTCTTGCCCGGCACGCCGGCACGCAGCTCTTCACGGATACGCTCGTTGATCAGCACGTTGGCGTCCACCGACAGGCCGACCGACAGCGCCAGGCCGGCGAAGCCCGGCAGGGTCATGGTCGCGCCGAACAGCGACATCACCGCCACCACGATCAGCAGGTTGAACAGCATCGCGATCGAGGTGATCACGCCGAACATGCGGTAGTAGACGCTGAAGAACACCAGGGTGAACAGGAACGCGAACACCACCGCGCGCATACCGTTCTTGACGTTCTCGGCACCCAGGCTCGGGCCGACCACGCGCTCTTCGACGAAGTCCATCGGCGCGGCCAGCGAGCCCGACTTCAGCAGCTTGGCCAGGTCCTCGGCTTCCTTCTTCTGCAGGCCGGTGGTCTGGAAGTTCTTGCCGAACACGCCGTTGATGTTGGCCACCGAGATCACTTCCTCGTTGACCTTGAAGCCACGCACTTCCTGGCCGTCGACGACGGTCACGGTGGGCACGCGCTCGGTGTAGACCACCGCCATCGGCTTGTTCACGTTGGCGCTGGTGAAGTCGAACATGCGCTGGCCGCCGACGTTGTTCAGCGTCACGCTGACCGCCGGGGAACCGCTGTTCGAATCGGTCACCGCCTGTGCACCGACCATCTGGTCGCCGGTCACGATCACGCGCTTGTTCAGCAGGATCGGGCCGCGGCCGTCACGCTGCTGGTAGACCTTCGCTTCCGGCGGGATGCGGCCGGCGGCGATCGCGTCCTGCGCGTTGCCTTCGACCACCGCGCGGTATTCCAGGGTGGCGGTGGCGCCGATCATGCGCTTGGCTTCGGCGGTGTCCTGCACGCCCGGCAGCTGCACGACCACGCGGTCGGCACCCTGCCGCTGGATGATCGGCTCAGCCACGCCCAGCTGGTTCACGCGGTTGCGCAGGGTGTTGATGTTCTGCTCGATGGCGCCATTGGCGATCTGCGCGATCTCGGCATCCGGCACGGTGACCGTGATGCGATTGCCGCTGACGTCGTAGCCGAGGGTCGGCTGCGCCTTGACCAGTGCGGCGCGGGCACGCTGCGCGGCATCGTCACCGGCAGACGGGCTCAGGTTGGCCACGATGCTGTTGTCAGCGCGGCGCTCCACCGACTGGTACGGGATGCGCGCGTCACGCAGGGTGCTGCGAACGTCTTCGGTGTAGGCGTCCAAACGCTTGTCCAGGGCGGCCTTCTGGTCGACCTGCAGCACGAAGTGCACGCCACCCTGCAGGTCCAGGCCCAGCACCATCGGACGACCGCCGAGGTTCGCCAGCCAGTCCGGCACGGTCGAGGCCAGGTTCAGGGCCACGGTGTACTTTTCGCCAACCGTGTCGCGCAGGGCGTCGCTGGCAGCGGACTGCGCCTTCAGGTCCGGCAGGCGGACAATCAGGCTTTCCCCTTCCTTCTCGGCACCGATGGTGGTGACACCAGCCGCCTTCAGGTCGGCCAGCACACGGTCGCGCAGCGCATCGTCGATCTGGCCGCCACGGTTGGCGGTGATCTGGAGGGCCGGGTCCTTCTGGTAGATGTTGGGCAGCGCGTACAGCGCGCTGAGCGCCAGTACGATCAGGATGACGACGTACTTCCAGCGTGGAAATTCGAGCATTGCTTGGGTCCCGCGCGGCGCCATCCCCGGCGCCGCGGTTGTGCATCGGAAAGGGAGTGGCTTACTTGGCCGAATCCAGGGTGCCGGTCGGCAGCACGCTGCCAACAGCGCCCTTCTGCACGCGGATGCGCACGTTCTCGGCCACTTCGATGGTGATGAAGTTGTCGCCGATGTCGGTGACCTTGCCGGCGATGCCGCCATTGGTCAGCACTTCGTCGCCACGCTTGATCTTCTCCAGCATGGACTTGTGTTCCTTCTGCCGCTTCATCTGCGGGCGGATCATCAGGAAGTACATGATGGCGATCAGGATGATCGGGAACAGCAGCGTGGTCAGGCCCATGCCCTGCGGTTGGCCGCCGGCGGCCTGGGCGTGGGCGGCGGGAATCAGGAAGGCAAGCAGGTTCATCGTTGGTCCTTTGGTTGGGCGGCGCTCCGGCCCTTTCACGGGCACGGGGTGTCGACCGCGGATCTGGGTCAGCCTTGAAGTATGCCACGGCCCCGGGCGTTCGTCCTTGGGCCGTTTGGCAGGGGGTGTTCGGGTTACAGGGGCGGTGCTACCGCCCCGCGTGCCGCGTAGAAAGACTCACGGAAGGCCAGGAAGGTTCCCGCCTCGATCGCCGCACGGATGTCGGCCATGAGCTTTTCGTAATAGAACAGGTTGTGCAGGGTGCCCAGCATCGGCGCCAGCATCTCGTTGCAGCGGTCCAGGTGGCGCAGGTACGAACGCGTGTAACCGCCGGTGCAGGCCACGCAGCCACAGCCCGGCTCGATCGGGTCCATGTCGCGCGCGTACTGTGAATTGCGGATGCGGACGGTGCCGAACGAGGTGAAATAGTGGCCGTTGCGGGCGTTGCGGGTCGGCATCACGCAGTCGAACATGTCCACGCCACGTGCGACACCCTCGACCAGGTCTTCCGGCCGGCCCACACCCATCAGATAGCGCGGACGGTCGCCCGGCAGTTCCGGGTCCAGGTGGTCGAGCATGGCGTTGCGCTCGTGCTCCGGCTCGCCCACGGCCAGGCCACCGATGGCGTAACCGTCGAAGCCGATCGCCTGCAGGGCCTCGGCCGAGCGGCTGCGCAGGTCGGTGTGCACGCCGCCCTGGACGATGCCGAACAGGGCCGCGTCATTGCCCAGCTCGTCATGCGCGTTGCGGCTGCGCTGGGCCCAGCGCAGGCTCAGCTCCATCGAGCGGCGCGCCACATCCTCGGTGGCCGGGTACGGGGTGCACTCATCGAAGATCATCACCACGTCCGAATCGAGCACTTTCTGGATCTTCATGCTCTCTTCCGGGCCCAGGAACACGCGGGCACCGTCGGTGGGCGAGGCGAAGGTCACGCCCTGCTCGGTGATCTTGCGGCGGTGGGCCAGCGAGAACACCTGGAAGCCGCCGGAGTCGGTCAGGATCGGGCCGTCCCAGCGGCAGAAGCCGTGCAGGCCGCCGTGGTCGGCAATGATGTCCAGGCCCGGGCGCAGGTACAGGTGGAACGTGTTGCCGAGGATGATCTCGGCGCCCAGCGCACGCACCTGGTCCGGCAGGATGCCCTTGACCGAGCCATAGGTCCCCACCGGCATGAAGGCCGGCGTTTCCACCGTGCCACGCGGGAAGGTCAGGCGGCCACGGCGGGCACGGCCGTCGCGGGTCTTGAGCTGGAACTGCAGTCGGGACATGGAGCGGTCATTCAGGCAAATAGTCGCCTATTGTCTCCCAAAACCGGATCGACCGCCCATTCAGGCCTGAACGGAACCAATGACCTGAGCGACGCGGCTGCTGGACTGTCGCATCTGGCCTTGGCCCTGACTGGTCGCCCCTCCAAGATGGGCGGACTACGTATTTCGCCAGGAAATCAGGCCCAAGATGAATAGAAGTGACCGCGAGGTACTAGAAGCAATTCTTGGGGGAAAAATCGAGCAACGAGCCGATCGAATCGCCCCGGGCATAAATCCTGTAGCCGGAGTGGAGTTCATCTATTACGAGGATTTCCATACCAGCAGCGCTTCAAGTCAGTTCCGCAAATTGCTGGCCTCTGCTGGCGAGTTCACCGCGAGCAGCGGTGGCATCGTATCGGACAGCTGCCGGATAACCCTACCCAACGGCCAGCGCTTCCTCGCCCTTTCCTTCCACGGCGATCTGGATGGATGGCGGAAGGCGGTGGAAGCCGGGGCACTCAACCTCGGCCTTCGCCTGGCCCGCATTGAAGATGACCACCTGATCATCTCCGACGGCCAGCCCGTTCCGCTCAGCGAATGCAAGGTGGATTTGGGCTGAGCAGCCCGGCGGAACCCACTTGCGGAAAGGATTGTCCACGCATGGTGTGGATCTACCACAGCGCCGGAGGCAGTAGAGCCACTCCATGCGTGGCTTTCCTGGCCTCCAGGCACCTGCAAGTGCGCACCAAGGGTGCGCACCCACCACAAGCAGGCAGAGGTCAGCGCCCTACCCCGCCTGCGGGAACAGCAGCATCGCGTCGCCGTAGCTGAAGAAGCGGTAGCGCTGTTCGATCGCGTGCTGGTAGGCCTCGAACACGCGCTCCTTGCCGGCGAACGCGGAAATCATCATCAGCAACGTGCTTTCCGGCAGGTGGAAGTTGGTCACCATCGCGTCGACGCTGCGGATGCGGTAGCCCGGGGTGATGAAGATCTGCGTCTCGCCGGCGAACGGCAGCAGTTCACCCTCGCGCATCGCGCTTTCCAGCGCGCGCACCACGGTGGTGCCGACGCCGATCACGCGGCCGCCGGCGGCGCGCGTGCGCCGCACCTGCTGCACCAGCTCGGCACCGACATTCAGCCACTCGCGGTGCATCACGTGGTCCTTCAGGTCATCGGCACGCACCGGCTGGAAGGTGCCCGCACCCACGTGCAGGGTGACGTGGCCGAAGTCCACGCCCTTGTCCTTCAATGCGGCCAGCAGCGGTTCGTCGAAATGCAGGCCGGCGGTCGGTGCCGCCACCGCGCCGACTTCACGCGCGAACACGGTCTGGTAGCGCTCGCGGTCATCCACACCCGGCTCGCGCTGGATGTACGGCGGCAACGGCAGGCGACCGGCATGCAGCAGCCACTGCTCCAGTGATTCCGGCACATGGAACTGCAGCACGTAGAACTCGCCATCGCGGCCCAGCACCTCGGCTTCGCCGCCGGCGTCCAACGCGATGCGGCTGCCGGCCTTCGGCGATTTGCTGGCCCCCACCTGCGCGCGGGCCTGCTGGGCGCCCAGCAGGCGCTCGATCAGGATCTCCACGCGGCCGCCGCTGGCCTTCTGCCCGAACAGCCGAGCCGGGATCACCCGGGTGTCGTTGAACACCAGCAGGTCGCCAGGCTGCAGCAGTGACGGCAGGTCACGCACCTGCAGGTCGGTGAACGCGGCGGGGGCTTGCGGCACCAGCAGCAGGCGGCTGGCGGAACGTTCGGCCAGGGGCGCCTGCGCGATCAGTTCAGCCGGCAGGTCGTAGTTGAAATCGGACTTCTTCAAGGCAGTGGGCGGCAACAGGTCGACAATGGCGCGCATTGTACGTCCAGCGTCTGCAAGCCGGCGCGCTTCGCGGCGAACGTCGCGCAAAATGCTGCTATGCAGCAGGTTTCTGCGGGGTTATCGCGCAAAAAAACAAGTGCTAGCATCGAGTTGGAAGTCCGCTGCACGAGCCTGCCCCAAGCGCGCGTGATGACGCGCGTTTTGCTTTTGAAGACCCGTGCGACCCATTGTTTCAGGAGATCTGCAATGAGCTTCATCGAACGCCTCGCCCCCCTGCGCAACCAGCCCGGCACCCGCCTCACCTCCGGCCTGGACGATGCCACCCTGACCGCCCTGTCCGCCAACCATCCGCAGCTGATCGCCGCGGTGGACGCCGCCGCCGAGGAATTCGCGCGCGTGCAAGCCGACCTGGGGCCGCTGCTGGCGCAGGACGAACAGGCGCAGATCGACGCGATGCAGGACGGTTTCGTCAATTTCTACGCCGATGACGCGGTGACCCCATACGTGGCACTGGCTGCGCGCGGCCCGTGGGTGGTCACCCTGAAGGGCGCCGTGCTGTACGACGCCGGCGGCTACGGCATGCTCGGCTTCGGGCACACCCCGGATGCCGTGCTGGAGGCGATGGCCCGCCCGCAGGTGATGGCCAACATCATGACCCCCAGCCTGTCGCAGCAGCGCTTCATCACCGCCCTGCGCGCCGAGATCGGCCACCGCCGTGGCGGCTGCCCGTTCACCCGTTTCATGTGCCTGAATTCCGGTTCAGAGGCCGTTGGCCTGGCCGCGCGCATCGCCGACGTCAACGCCAAGCTGCAGACCGACCCGGGCGCCCGCCACGCCGGTGCTGCGATCAAGCGCGTGGTGGTCAAGGGCAGCTTCCATGGCCGTACCGACCGCCCTGCCCTCTATTCGGATTCCAGCCGCAAGAGCTACATGCAGCACCTGGCCAGCTACCGTGGCGAAGACTCGGTGATCACCGTGGCGCCGTACGACGAAGCCGGCCTGCGCAAGGTGTTCGAGGATGCCGCGCGCAACCAGTGGTTCATCGAGGCAGTGTTCCTGGAGCCGGTGATGGGCGAAGGCGACCCGGGCCGCTCGGTGCCGCCGTCGTTCTATGCCGTGGCCCGCGAGCTGACCCGTGCCCATGGCAGCCTGCTGCTGCTCGACTCGATCCAGGCCGGCCTGCGCGCGCATGGCGTGCTGTCGGTGGTCGATTACCCGGGCTTCGAAGGCCTGGACCCGCCGGACATGGAGACCTACTCCAAGGCGCTCAACGCCGCGCAGTACCCGCTGTCGGTGCTGGCGGTGACCGAGCATGCCGCGCAGCTGTACCGCAAGGGCATCTATGGCAACACGATGACCAGCAACCCGCGTGCGCTGGACGTGGCCTGTGCCACCCTGGCCCAGCTGACCCCGCAGGTGCGCGCCAACATCGCCGAGCGTGGTGCCGAGGCCGTGCGCAAGCTGGAACAACTGAAGAACGAGCTGGGCGGCCTGATCACCAAGGTGCAGGGCACCGGCCTGCTGTTCTCCTGCGAGCTGGCTCCTCAGTTCAAGTGCTACGGCGCCAACTCCACCGAAGAATGGCTGCGCCAGCACGGCATCAACGTGATCCACGGCGGCGAGAACTCGCTGCGCTTCACCCCGCACTTCGGCATGGACAGCGAGGAGCTGGACCTGCTGGTGGGCCTGGTGGGCCGCGCCCTGCGTGAAGGCCCGCGCCGCGAGCAGGCCGCCGCGGCGTAAGCCTGCTTGGCGTTTGTAGAGTCGAGCCATGCTCGACTCGGCCTTTGCCGCGATCTGAACGAAGAGCAGCCGAGCATGGCTCGGCTCTACAGAAGGGCTCATAATCCAAGGACACCCCGTCCCTGACCGCCCTGCGGTCGGCGACGGGGCGTTTTCGTTTCCGGCCAAGAGACAGGAAGATCCATGAAATCGATCTGTGTGTACTGTGGTTCCAACGCTGGCAGCAAGCCGGCCTATACCGAACGCGCCATTGCCCTGGGTGACCGCATCGCCCGTGATGGCCTGCGCCTGGTGTACGGCGGTGGCAACGTCGGCCTGATGGGAACCGTGGCCAATGCCGTGCTCGCCGCCGGCGGCGAGGTGACCGGCGTGATTCCGCGCCAGCTGGCCGACTGGGAAGTGGCCCACCGCGGCCTGACCGAGCTGGAGATCGTCGGTTCGATGCATGAACGCAAGTCGCGCATGTTCGACCTCGCCGATGGCTTCGTCACGCTGCCCGGCGGCTTCGGCACCATGGAAGAGATCTTCGAGATGCTGACCTGGCGCCAGCTGGGTATCGGCAACAAGCCGTGCGCGTTCCTCGACGTGGAGGGTTTCTACGCCCCACTGATCGGCATGATCGACCGCATGGTGGAAGAGCGCTTCCTGCACCCGGACCAGCGCCAGGACCTGTGGTACGGCTCGGACATCGAAGCGATGCTGGAGTGGATGAAGAACTACCAGCCGGCGCAGGCCTCGAAGTGGATCGACGAAAAGCGTCGCGCCGCCCTGCGCTGATGCTTCCCTGCGCGGCGGCTCAGACCGCCGCGCAGCCCCGCGGTGCGGGCCGCCCCAGCAGATAGCCCTGGCCGTAGTCGCAGCCGAGTTCGCGCAGCGTCTGCTGCTGCGCCTCGGTCTCGATGCCCTCGCCGATGGTCTCGATGCCCAGCGTGCGCGCCAGCGACAGCACGCCCTCGACCAGCGCGCGCGTGCTCTGCACTTCCGGCCCATGCAGGCCGGCGATGAAACTCTGGTCGATCTTCAGCGTACTGATCGGGAAGCGGTGCAGGTAGGACAGCGCCGAGAAGCCGGTACCGAAATCGTCCAGCTGCACCTGGATGCCGCGCTCGCGCAGGCCCTGCAGGATGCGCAGGGTGTGCGGACCATCATCCAGCAGCGCCACCTCGGTAATTTCCAGGCGCAGTCGCTGCGGATCCGCACCATACTCGTCCAGCAGGCCGAACAGGCGGTCGCTGAACTCCGCGGAGCGGAAATGGCGCGGTGACACGTTCACCGATACATAGCTGTGCCCGCCTTCGACCAGGCCGGCGATGACCTGCTCGTAGATCAGCCAGTCGACCTGTTCGATCAGGCCGCTCTCCTCGCCCAGCTCCAGGAACGCGCCTGGCAACAGCAGCCCACGGCGCTCGTGCTGCCAACGCAGCAGCGCCTCGTGACCCACCACCTCGCCATCGGACAGGCGCACGATCGGCTGGTAGAACGGCACGAAGTCGCGGTTGTTGATCGCACGGCGCAGGTCGGCTTCCAGATCAAGGCTGCGCATGGCCTGCTCGCGCATGTCCTCGTCGAATATCGCGCAACGGTCGTGGCCCTGCGCCTTGGCCCGGTACATCGCAGCGTCGGCATCGCGCAGCAGCTCTTCGCCGGTGCGGTAGCGGGGGTTCCACAAGGCGATGCCCAGGCTGCCGGACGGGAACAGTTCGCGCCCGGCGATCCACATCGATTCCTGCAATGCCAGCAGCAGGCGCTGGCCAAAGTCCAAGGCCTGCGCCAGGCCCTGCGGGCATTGCAGCAGCACCGCGAATTCGTCGCCACCCAGCCGGGCCACCACGTCCTCGGTGCCGGCCATCGACACGATGCGCTTGGCCACTTCCACCAGCATGCGGTCGCCGGCGGCATGGCCGATGCTGTCGTTGACCAGCTTGAAGCGGTCCAGGTCGAGGAACAGCACGGCGAACACCGGGCCGCCCTCGCGCCGGGCCAGCGCCAGCGCATCCTGCAGGCGATCCAGCAGGTGCAGGCGGTTGGGCAGGCCGGTCAACGCATCGTGCATGGCCTGGTGGGTCAGGCGCTGTTCGGCGCGCAGGCGCTCGCCGATCTGGCCGAGCAGTTTTTCGTTGACTTCGGCCAGTTCGCGGGTTCGCTCTTCCACGCGCTTCTCCAGCTCGGCGTGCGCCGAGCGCAGCCGCTGCTGGTCACGCTGGCGGGCCAGCCCGGTGCCGATGTTCTGTGCGACGAAGGTCAGCAGACGCTGATCGTGCACGCTGAAGGCGCTGCTCTCGCTGTAGCTCTGCACCACGATCGCGCCAACGACTTCGTCGTCGCGCAGCAGTGGCACGCCCAGCCAGCAGTGCGAGCGCGTACCGGATTCGCGCACTTCGCCGCTGGCCAGCAACGCGTCGATCTGCCCACGCGAAGCCAGCAGCGGGCGCCGGTTGCGTACCACGTATTCGGTCAGGCCACGGCTGAACGGTCGCGGCGCGCGGCTGGCGTTGTGTTCGTCCACCGAATAGACGAAGTCCAGGCCGTTGCCGGCAGGGTTCACCAGGGCGATGTAGAAATTGCGAGCGTCGAGCAGGCGCCCGACCACCCCATGCACCTGTCCGTAGAACTGGGCCAGGCTGTCGGCCGACATCGCCATCTCGGCGATGTTGTACAGGGCGGTCTGCAGCTGTTCGGCGCGACGACGCTCGGCCACCTCGTCCTGCAGGCTGTGGTTGGCGCGCTGCAGTTCCTGGGTGCGCCGCGCCACCTGCTGTTCCAGCCGCACCTGCGCCTGGCGCCGGTCCATCGCGGTCTGTACGTGCTGCGCAACGAAGCCCAGCAATGCGCGCTCGGCCTCGCCATAGCGGGCCGCCTGTTCATAGCTCTGAACCACGATGGCACCGCATACGCGGCCATCGCGCAGCATCGGCACACCCAGCCAGTCCAGGCTTTCCGGGCCGCGCTGCGGGTCGTGTTCCTGCTCCATCACCTGCGCCAGCAGCTTGCGCGAGGGACCACTGAGCGGCCTGCCATGACGCAGCAGCGCCACGGTCAGGCTGCGCGGCATCTCGCTGGCGTCATGGCTCTGCGTGGGATCGGCGACGAAATCATCGACCTGATCGGCGAAGTACAGGAAGCGTATCTGGTCGCGCACGTCGTCGTACTCGACGATGTAGCAGTTCTCCGCATACATCAGCGTGCCCAGAACGCCATGCACGTGGCGCAGCATCTCGGGCATTTCCAGGTCGGCACCGGCCAGATCGGCAATCTGGAACAACGCCTGCTGCAGCCGCTCGGCCTCTTCCAGCGCCTTGATCTGGCCGGCCTGGCGGCCGCGCTGCAGCGCCAGCTCCATCGCCTGCCGGGCCACCCCCCACCAGGCCGGCGAAGGCGCCGCTCCGGCCACCGACAACAGCAGCCGAGCACCGTCGTACTCCCAGCCATGCTGGCCATCGCCGGTTCCCGGCTCCGCGGCCACGTGGCCGGCAACTGCCGGCGACGGCCAGCCGCCCTGGCCACGGCCAAGCTGCGGGTCGTCCCAGCCGACGCGGACCACGGCCGTTTCCGGCAAAAGCGCATGCAACGCGCGCACCAGCGCCGTGCTCAGCACAGCCTCGTGTGGTGGCTCTTCCGCCGGTTCAGCATGCGTGGACAAATGACAATCTCTTGGCGCCGTCTGTGCGTCGCCTCCCCTGAGCCGCCGAGCATAGCGCGCCACCCGGGGGGCAATGGAAGCCCGTAAACCCCGAATCGTGCGCCCGTACGTTTTTCCTGATGACCGTAGCCTCTTCCGAGCCATGACCCTCGCCCTGCCCGCCGCCGCCACCGGCTATGCGCCATCGCCTGCAGGCCTTACCCTGTACGCCGTGGAAGCCAGCGCACTGCCAACCGATGAAGCCTTGATGCTGGCCTGGGCCGGTGGCGACCTGCGTGCCTTCGAAAGCCTGTATACGCGCCATCGCAAGCGCCTGTTCGGCTTCCTGCTGCGGCAACTGCGCGACAACGCGCTGGCCGAAGAGATCTTCCAGGACGTCTGGCAACGGGTGATCAGCGCCCGCGCCGGCTGGCAGCCCGAGGCCGCGTTCAGCACCTGGCTGTTCCGCATCGCCCACAACCGCCTGAACGACCATTGGCGCGCCGCCCGCCATCGCCCCGCCGCGCCGGCCGACGCCGATCTGCGCCTGGCCGCGATCGAGGATGGGCAGACCCCGGAAGCGGAGCTTTCCGAATTCGAACAGCGTCGCCGCATCCAGCTGGCGATGGAACAACTGCCGCCGGAGCAGCGCGAAGTGCTGCAACTGCGGCTGGATCAGGAACTGAGCCTGGAGGAGATCGGCCAGATCACCGGCGTAGGCCGGGAAACCGTGAAATCGCGGCTGCGCTATGCGATGGACAAGCTGCGTGCGGGATTGAACGCATGAACCGAGACGAACCGCTGACGCCGGAAGAACGCGAGCTGGCCCGCCTGCTCGGCCATCGCGCCGAACAGGCACCGCCAGCTGCCCTGGATGCCGCCATCCTGGCTGCGGCCCGCGCCGCCGTGGACGCTCCGTCCGCCGATGCCGCCGCCTCGCCGGACGCCGCGCGCGCGCGACGCGCGCGCCCACGCTGGCCGGCGGTGTTCGGTATCGCCGCCTCGATGGTCTTCGCAATCGGCATTGCCTGGCAGCTGCGCCCGGAGCCGCCCCCGGTTCCTGCCGGTGAGGCCGCTGTTGCCGCGGCACCGGCGGCCGCCGACGTCTCCACCGCCGACCAGGCTGCTGACAGCGGTGCGGCCGACAGCGCGGCTGCGGCGCCAGCCGCCGCGCCGACCGCACCGCTTGCGCCCCCGAAGACGGCTGCAATCCCGGCCGCCGATACCCCCGCACCTGCCATCGCGCGTGCGCGCCAGCCTGCCCCGGCGCAAGCGCCTCCAGCGCCGGTGCGGGCCGCACCATCGATGGCCGCAGAAGCCGCCGCCGATACCGCGTTCGCAGCGTTGCCGCCGCCACCAGCTGCGGCACCTCCTGCGCCGCCGGCCCCTGTTGCGTACTCGGCACCGGCCCCCACCTTGCCGGCTCCGGCTCCGGCTCCGGCAGCCGCATTGAAGGCGCGTACGGCGGCGGCACCGGTCGCCAACGCCGCCGACGTCGACGCCGAACCCGCCGTGATGCAGGACCGGGTCGAGATCACTTCGATGAAGCGCGAGGCGACCCGCCGTTCCGCGCCCGGCGTCATGCAGCGCAACAGCGATGCGGGCCTGAGCGCGGATGCGGTGCAGGCTGAAGTAAGCGCGGATGCACGCCTGCCGCGCCGGCAATGGCTGGAAAAGATCCGCGAACGCCGCGATCAGGGCCAGCGCGACCTCGCCCGCGCCAGCCTGGAACGCTACATCCAGCAGTACCCGGAATCGCGCCTGCCGCGCGACCTGCGCCCGCTGCTGGACGACTGAGTGCCACGGAAATCGGCAGCAACACCGTAGAATGGTGGGAATGCCCGATACCCTCGCCCAGCCGGTCAGCCACACGCTGGAAATCAAGCACAGCCGTTTCATCGCCCATGCCACGCCGATCGATGGCCCCGCAGCGGCGATGGCGTTTCTGCAGCAGGTCGCGGTGGTCGATGCCACGCACAACTGCTGGGCCTACCGGCACGGGCAGGACTACCGTTCCAGCGACGATGGCGAGCCCGCGGGTACCGCTGGGCGGCCGATTCTTGCCGCCATTGATGGCCAGGGCTTCGACCGGGTGATGGTGGTGGTGACGCGCTGGTTTGGCGGCATCAAGCTCGGTGCAGGCGGCCTGGTACGCGCCTATGGCGGCGCTGCGGCCGAATGCCTGCGCACCGCGCCACGCCTGCCGCTGGTCGCCATGTCCCGCCTGCAGCTGCTGGCTGGTTTTGAAGACCTGGGCACCTTGCATGCTGCCCTGCCCGCCTTCGGGGCCGAGAAGCGCGATGAACAGTTCGATGCCAATGGCGTGTGCCTGCGGGTCGAATTGCCCGCCGATCAGGTCGACGCATTGAAAATCCGCCTGCGCGACGCCACCCGTGACCGTATCCGCATACAAGACGACGACCAGGATGACTGACAAGGACGACGCTCCCGCTTCGACCCCGCCGCTGCGCCGCCTCGGCAGCCTGCGTACGCTGTGGCCGTTCGTGCGCCGCCACAGTGGCCTGTTCACTGCCTGGCTGCTGGCCCTGGCGGTGTCTTCGGCCGCCACGCTGAGCCTGCCTCCGGCGGTGAAGCAGATGATCGATCACGGTTTCAGCAGCGGTGGCCAGATCAACCGCGCTTTCGCCCTGCTGATGCTGGTCGCGGTGGTGATGGCGCTGGGTACGGCCGCGCGCTTCTACTTCGTATCGCTGCTCGGCGAAAAGGTCGTGGCCGACCTGCGCAGCCAGCTGTATGCCCACCTGATCCAGCTGGGCGCCGGTTTCCACGACCGCAGCCGCAGCGGAGAACTGGTCTCGCGCCTGACCGCGGACACCGAACTGCTGCGCAGCGTGGTCGGCTCGACCATGTCCGTGGCGCTGCGCAGCACGGTCACCGTCATCGGCAGCCTGGCGATGCTGTTCGTCACCAGCCCCCGGCTGGCCGCATGGTCGCTGCTCGGCATTCCGCTGGCGGTGCTGCCGATCATCATCGGCGCGCGCAAGCTGCGCACGGTCGCACGCAACAGCCAGGACCGCATCGCCGATGCCAACAGCCTGGCCAGTGAAACCCTGGGGGCGGTGCGCACGGTGCAGGCACATGCACGCGAGCCGTACGAGCGTGGACGCTTCGACAAGGCTCTCGGTGATGCCATCAGCGCTGCCCGTCGCCGCATCGGCGCACAGTCGCTGGTCACCGCCAGCGCCATCCTGCTGGTATTCGGCGCCATCGTCGGTGTGTTGTGGCTGGGCGCGCACGACGTCATCGACGGCCGCCTCAGCGCCGGTACGCTGGGCCAGTTCGTGCTGTATGCACTGATCGGCGGCGGCTCGGTGGGCGCACTGGCCGAAGTATGGAACGAGCTGCAGCGCGCGGCCGGCGGCATGGGCCGCATCGGCGAACTGCTGCAGGAAGACATCGAGATCCGCGCGCCGGCACAGCCGCACGCGTTGCCGCAGCCCTTGCGCGGCGAGATCCAGTTCAATGATGTGGTGTTCCACTATCCGCAACGCCCGGACCAGGCTGCGCTGGACCACTTCAACCTGCACGTGCGTCCGGGCGAAACCGTGGCGCTGGTGGGTCCGTCGGGGGCGGGCAAGAGCACCGTGCTTTCGATGCTGCTGCGCTTCCACGACCCGGCCGATGGCCGCATCTGCGTGGATGGCATCGACGTGCGCCAGGTGGACCCGGCCGAGCTGCGTGCGCAGCTGGCGCTGGTGCCGCAGCAGCCCACCCTGTTCGCGGCCAGTGCGCGCGACAACATCCGCTATGGCCGCCTGCAGGCCAGTGACGCCGAAGTCGAAGATGCCGCGCGAGCGGCCGAGGCCGATGGCTTCCTGCGCGCGTTGCCGCAGGGCTACGACAGCGAACTGGGAGAGCGCGGTGCCCGCCTGTCCGGCGGCCAGCAGCAGCGCGTGGCAATTGCCCGTGCACTGCTCAAGGACGCGCCGATCCTGCTGCTGGACGAAGCCACCAGCGCGCTGGACGCGCAGAGCGAGCACAGCGTGCAGCAGGCGCTGGAGCGGCTGATGGCCGGCCGCACCACGCTGGTCATCGCCCACCGCCTGGCCACCGTGCTCAAGGCCGACCGCATCGTGGTGATGGACCAGGGCCGTATCGTCGCCGAGGGCACGCATGCGCAACTGCTGGCCGAAGGTGGCTTGTACGCTGAACTTGCACGCCTGCAGTTCATCGATTGATGACGGCCGGCTAACATCGGCGGGACCAAGCTGGCGGCGAACAGCAGCATCCGTTGAAGGAGGTGCACGATGTCGTTCCGTCAGTTCCCTGCAGTGGACAGCAATGGCGAAAGCCACATCATCATCGAGTTCAAGCCCGAGGCGAATGGCGGCGGGCATCACTCTGAAGCCACGCCGCGTTACGAGCTGGATGACGGGCGTCATCTGGTTCGCAATGGCCGCGAATTCACCACCAGCGGCGGCGAACTGCGACTGACGATCTGAGGTTCGCCGGGCATGGTCCGGCGCTACCGGATTTCGTATCGCCCCGCTCTGGTGGGTGTCGACCTTGGTCGACATGCCTTTTGCCTCTGGTAGGTGTCGACCTTGGTCGACACGCTTTTTTGCCTCTGGTAGGTGTCGACCTTGGTCGACACGCCTTTTGCCACGGGCAGTCGAGCGTGGCTCGACCCTACAAAAAAGCGCGGTCAATTTTTGACCAACCATCTTGACAGCCTTTGCCACCAAGGGCTGCGCCCGGTTATCCACACGTTTGCTCAGGAACCATCCACACCGCCTGTGGATGAATTCAGCCCAGTACCCGCCCGATGCCGCTGGCGTCCACCTCGGCCGCCGCCCGGGCGATCGCTGCAGCATCGCTGCCGGCCACGAATCCGATACGGAAATGCACCTCACCGCCAGGCGTCCGCGAGGAGTGGATCGAGGCCAGGCTGATGTGGTGCTGCTCAAACACATTCAGCAGCTCACGCAGTGAACCCGGCCGATCCTCCGGCAGGTGCACCGACAACGCATTGCGCTCGGTCAGGTCGGCCAGCAGATAACCCACGCGTTCAAAGGTGTAGTTGCCCTCGGCCACGGCCTGCTCACCGAAGGCACTGCGGTTGGCCGACAGCAGCTGCTCGCGGAATGCACCACGCGCACGGTCGTCGCCCTGCCCGACCTGCGCCTGCAGCGCCTGCAGCTGGCCGACCAGCCGCTCCAGCATCGGCGCCACGTACGGGTTGCCGAACTGGATGTCTTCGTAGATCGCCGGGTTCAGCGACAGGATGCGCGAAATGATCGCCGTATCCAGCTCGAACGACGCCGAGCGGTACGGCATCATCGCGGTCAGATCGCCCAGCTGTGGCTGGTACTGGCGCAGTACACCGGCCTGGGCCAGGTGGGTGGCATGCACCATCGCCTGTACCAGCGCCATCATCTGGTCGTGGTGCTGCGGCGTGGCCCGCACGCACTCGGCCTGCAGCGCCGTGCACAGCGTATCGACCCATGGCTGCCAGTGTTGCAGCCGCGCTTCGCAGACCACCATCACCCGGCCCTTCAGGGTCGGCGCCTTGGGTGGCGCAGTCATCGGGTGCAGGCCGACCACTTCTGCCTGCGAACCCAGCATCGCCTGCACCGGCGCTTCCTTCACTGAGGTCACGTCCAGCCACAACCTGCCCCGCTCGCGGCCTGCCGACTGCTGCACGTACTCGGCAATCAACGCCGGCGTATGCCGGATCGGCGCCGAGAACACCAGCACGTCCGCCTGCGCCAGCAGCTGTTCCGGCGTATGCGAGTCCGGATCGGCCGGATCGTGGCCGATCACCTGCAGCTGCATGTGCTGCTGGAAGAAACGGGTCAGCCAGCGCCCATAGGCGCCAGCACTACCGACGATACCGACCGTACGCGGCGTGCGTTCGTGCAGACCGCTCATGCCACGCGTTCGGCACGGAAGCGCGTGCCTTCGGCCAGCGCGGCAGGCGCCGCCGCGATCACGTCGAATTCCTCGTAGCCATTGTCCAGAGTCGCCTCCAGCGCCGCATGGGTACCGGCAATCGCACGCGAAATCGCCTGCTGCATCGATTCACCTCGCAACAGGAACGACACCACCAGCGACATCAGCACGTCACCGGTGCCGGCCACATCCACCGGCAGCAGCGGCGAAGTCCAGCGCCAGGTTTCCTCACAACCGACCGCCAGGGTCACCAGCTCACCCGGGTTACCGCCCACGCTGTGCGCGATCACCCAGTGCGGGCCGCGATCCAGCAGCGTGCGCGCGGCAGCGATGGCATCAGCCTCGGCCAGTGCCGGCATGCCGGTCAGACGATTCAGTTCGAAGGCGTTCGGGGTCACCAACCAGGCATGCGGCAGCAATCGCTCGGCGAAGATCGCCTCCAGGCCCGGTTCCACGTAGGGGCCGGTGTGGGTGTCACCAATCACCGGATCCAGGCAGTAACGCAGCTGCGGACAGGCCGGCAGGATCTCGTCCAACCAGTCTGCGAAGGCGACACCGTTGGCGGTGCTGCCGAAGTAGCCGGAAACCAGCATCTTCGCCCGCTGCGGGAGGCCGCGCTCGTGGGTGCCCAGCAGCAGGTCGGCGAACCAGTCGGCGGGCAGCACGCGGCCGCGGGTGGTGTCGTAGAACGGCGCGTTGCTGAGCAGCACGGTCGGGATTTCCGCGACGCGCACGCCCAGCGCGCGCATCGGCGGAACGGCGGCGCTGTTGCCGGCATGACCGTAGACGAGTTGCGACTGGACCGAGATGACATCGATCGGCGACGGACCATCGGGCCGCTGGCGGCGGCCGTGGACCAGGTGGTTATCAAGGGATTCGCTCATGCCCGCATTCTACGCCCAAGGGAGTTTTCGGCAGGGCTTGCAGCCCTGCACCTGCTCAATGCAACGGCAACCGCAACGGCCGAAGCCAAAGCGGCATTCCGTGGGGTGGCGGGGCGGTGTCGGAGTGCGGGGACGCCGCAAGTACGTCCTTGTAGGCTTGGCAGCGGCATCCATGCCGCTGACACCCCGCAATCCGACACCGCCCCACCTTCGACAGGTTCACACGGCTGTTGGTAACTGCGGCTGTTGTTCCGCGCGGCTGTTGGTAGGTGTCGACCTTGGTCGACACATCTGTCAGACATCGAATGAGTCATCCACGCATGGCGTGGATCTACCGTGTCGACCAAGGTCGACACCTACCAGAGCAGTAAGCCGTTCCGGCAGATCACGAAAAACCATCGAAGGCGGGGTGGGTCCGGTTGCAGGGGTGTCCGCGGCATGGATGCCGCGGCCAAGCCCCCAGGGATGGGTTTACGGCGTCCCCTGCAACCGGACCCACCCCGCCAACCCACGGATAGCCCGCTTCTGCTGTTGACGTTGCCTCTGCGGGTGCAGGGCTGCAAGCCCTGCAAACCCAACCCCCTCAGTGAGCAGCAGGCCGCGACGGTGGCAGCCAGGCCGCCACGATGCCGAGCAGCGGCAGGAACGCGGTCAACTGGTAGACGTACTCGATGCTGGTCTTGTCCGCCAGCAGGCCCAGCACAGCAGCGCCCAGCCCGCCCATGCCGAAGGCGAAACCAAAGAACAGGCCGGACACCATGCCGATGCGGTGCGGCATCATTTCCTGTGCGTACACCACGATCGCCGAGAACGCCGACGACAGCACGAAACCGATCAGCACCGCCAACACCGTGGTCCAGAACAGATCGGCATGCGGCAGCATCAGTGCGAACGGGGCCACGCCCAGGATCGAGGTCCAGATGATCGGCTTGCGGCCGATGCGGTCACCCAGCGGGCCGCCGAGGAAGCCGCCAGCGGCGGACGCCACCAGGAACGCGAACAGATGCAGCTGGGCCTGCGCCACCGGAATGCCGAAGTGGTGGATCAGGTAGAAGGTGAAGTAGCTGCCGATGCTGGCCATGTAGAAGTACTTGCTGAAGATCAGCACCAGCAGGATCGCCAGCACCTTGGCCACGGTGCGCGGCGGGTGTCGCGGCGCCATCGCCGCCGTGCTGGCGGGGCGTGGCGCGCCCAGATGCAGCGCGTACCAGCGGCCGACATAGGTCAGCAGGCCGATGCCGATCAGGGCGGCGCCGGCAAACCACGATGCGGCATGCTGGCCATACGGCACGATTACCGCCGCTGCAATCAGCGGGCCGAGCGCGGTGCCGAAATTGCCACCCACCTGGAACACCGACTGCGCGAAGCCGTGACGGCCGCCCGAAGCCAGCCGCGCAATGCGCGAGGCCTCGGGATGGAAGATGGCCGAACCGATGCCGACCATTGCCGCCGCCATCAGCACTACCGCGTAGTTCGGCGCGAAGCCGAGCAGCAGCATGCCGCACAGGGTCGAGGCCATGCCGATCGGCAGCGAGTACGGGGCTGGGCGACGGTCGGTGGCCATGCCGATCAAGGGCTGGAAGATCGAGGCGGTGAGCTGGTAGGTCAGCGTGATCAGGCCGATCTGGGTGAAGCTGAGATTGAAGCCGCCCTTGATCACCGGATAGATGGCCAGGATCAGCGACTGCATCATGTCGTTGACGACATGCGAGGTGGAAATGGCGGCCAGCACGCCGGGGGCCACCGGGCGTGAGGTCGTTGCGGGAGAAGCCAGGGTCGACATGGACACAGTCAGGTTGGGGGCGAGCCACGCATGCTACGGTGGGCTCCTCCTCCCTTCTGCCGCGTTCGGGTCATGGCATATCGCAAAAAGGACAATCCCTGCCCGGTCCGCGAGACTGCGCCGTGGAACGAGGTTCCGGTGCACCGTCCGGTGACCTGCCGCGCCCGCCACTACAAACCCGGCACCCACATCGCGCCCCACCGGCATCGCCGTCACCAGCTGGTGTTCGCCATGTCCGGACTGATGGTGGTGCGTGCGGACGGCGGCCGCTGGGTCGTACCCTCGACCCGCGCGATCTGGGTGCCGGCCGGCATGGCGCATGCGGTGGACTGCATTGCCGAAGTACACATGCGCAGCCTGTACGTGGAGCCGGATTTCGCGCCCCATCTGCCGGACGAAGCGTTCGCGGTGCAGGTAGCGCCGCTGCTGCGCGAACTGCTGCTGGCCGCCAGCCTGATAGAGACCGCACACGAAGAGGACAGCCGGGATGGCCGCGTGGTGCGCCTGCTGCTGGACGAGCTGCACCGCATGGACGTGCTGCCGCTGCACCTGCCCTCGCCCACCGACCCGCGCCTGCAGCGGATCTGCCAGCACATCCAGAAGCATCCTGGCGACGACGCCACCCTGCAGGACTGGGCGCAGGCGCTGCAGGTGGACGTGAAGACCATCCAGCGCCATTTCGCCAGCGAACTGGGCATGACCTTCGGGCAGTGGCGGCAGCAGGCACGGCTGCTGGCCGCCCTGGAGCGACTGGCGGTCGGCGACAAAGTCATCGATGTCGCGCTGGCGATGGGTTACGACAGCCCCAGCGCGTTCACCAGCATGTTCAAGCGGCAGCTGGGGCAGACGCCGGCGGCGTTCTTCCGCTGATCCTTTGAACGGCATCCACGCATGGCCTGGATCTACTGCACCACAAACGACAACGCCGGGCATGGCCCGGCGCTATCGTTCATCGCTTCCGTTGAAAAACTCAGGACGTCATCCGGTCCCAGAAGCCCTTCACGCCATCCATGAAGGTGGCCGACTTCGGCGAATGCTTGCGTGCTTCCTCGCCGACGAAGGTGGCCTCGAACTGCTCCAGCAGCTTGCGCTGCTCGTTGGTGAGGTTGACCGGGGTCTCCACCACCACACGACAGTACAGGTCGCCCTCGCTGCGGCTGCGCACCGAACGTACGCCCTTGCCACGCAGGCGGAACAGCTTGCCGGTCTGGGTCTCGGCCGGGATGCGGATTTCCGCTTCGCCGCCGAGGGTCGCCACGCGCACGGTGTCACCCAGCGCCGCCTGCGAGATGCGGATCGGCACTTCGCAGTGCAGGTCGTCGCCATCGCGCTGGAAGATCGCATGCTCGCGCACGCGCACTTCCACGTACAGGTCACCCGGCGGCGTACCGGCCGGGCCGGCCTCGCCCTCGCCCTGCAGGCGGATGCGGTCGCCGGTATCGACGCCCGCCGGCACCTTCACCGACAGCACCTTGTCTTCCTCGACACGGCCATTGCCGTGGCAGGTCTTGCAGGGCTTGGCGATGATCTGGCCGCGGCCGCCGCAGTTGTGGCAGGCCTGCTGCATGGCGAAGATGCCGCGCTGGATGCGCACCTGGCCGCGGCCATGACACACATTGCAGGTCTCGACCTTGCCGTCCTCCGAGCCACTGCCATCGCAGTCGCCGCACTCGGCCAGGGTCGGGATCTCGATCCGGCGCTCGACGCCGCGCACGGCCTCTTCCAGGTCCAGTTCCATCACGTAGCCGATGTCGGCGCCGCGACGGGCCTGGCGCGGACCACCGCCACCACCGCCAAAGATGTTGCCGAAGATATCGCCGAAGATATCGTTCATGTCCGGGCCGCCCGGACCGCCACCGCCCATGCCGTGCTCGAACGCGGCGTGGCCATGGCTGTCGTACATGCGGCGCTTGTTGCCGTCGGACAGCACTTCGTAGGCTTCCTTGCACTCCTTGAAGGAGGCTTCGGCCGCCGCATCACCCGGGTTGCGGTCCGGGTGGAACTTCATCGCGCAGCGACGGTAGGCCTTCTTCAGCTCGTCGTCGGTGGCAGTGCGGGCAACGCCCAGCACTTCGTAGTAATCGCGCTTGCTCATATCGTGAATCGGGTTCCGGAAAGTCGGGATTCGTCAAAGCGGAAGAGCGGAACCAGGTCCGCTCTTGCGTCGGGCGCCCCGACACGCCGGTGGGCGGTCAGGACCCTGATGCGACAACGGGACGCTGATGGCCAGCGTCCCGTGTCGGTCCGGATCAGGACTTCTTGTCGTCCTTGACTTCGGTGAACTCGGCGTCCACCACGTCATCCTGCGGCTTGCCCGCATTGCCGGCGTCGGCACCCGGGGCGGCACCGCCCTGGTCGGCCGAAGCGGCGGCGAACAGCGACTGGCCGGCTTCTTCCAGTGCCTTCGACTTGGCTTCGATCTGTGCCTTGTCGTCACCCTTCATCGCGGTTTCCAGGTCGGCCAGCGCCGCCTCGACCTTGCCGATGACATCGCCGCCGACCTTGCTGCCGTGCTCGGTGATGGCGCTGCGGGTGCCGTGGATCAGGGCGTCGGCCTGGTTGCGGGCCTGCACCAGCTCCTGGAACTTCTTGTCTTCTTCGCGGTTGGCTTCCGCGTCGGCGACCATGCGTGCGATCTCTTCCTCGGACAGGCCCGAACCGGCCTTGATCTCGACCTTCTGTTCCTTGTTGGTCTTCTTGTCCTTGGCCGACACGTGCAGGATGCCGTTGGCGTCGATGTCGAAGGACACTTCCACCTGCGGCAGGCCGCGCGGGGCCGGTTCGATGCCGGACAGGTCGAACTTGGCCAGCGACTTGTTGAAGCGGGCCTGTTCGCGCTCACCCTGCAGCACGTGCACGGTCACGGCCGACTGGTTGTCCTCGGCGGTGGAGAACACCTGCGAAGCCTTGGTCGGGATGGTGGTGTTCTTCTCGATGATCTTGGTGAACACGCCGCCCATGGTCTCAATACCCAGCGACAGCGGGGTCACGTCCAGCAGCAGCACGTCCTTGACGTCGCCGCCGAGCACGCCGCCCTGGATCGCAGCACCCAGTGCCACGGCTTCGTCCGGGTTGACGTCCTTGCGCGGTTCCTTGCCGAAGAACTCGGTCACCGCCTGCTGCACCTTCGGCATGCGGGTCTGGCCACCGACCAGGATCACTTCGCTGATGTCGCTCGAACGCAGGCCGGCATCGTTCAGGGCGACGCGGCACGGCTCGATCGACTTCTTGATCAGGTCTTCCACCAGCGCTTCCAGCTTGGCGCGGGTCAGCTTGATGTTCAGGTGCTTCGGACCCGAGGCGTCAGCGGTGACGTACGGCAGGTTCACTTCGGTCTGCTGGGCGCTGGACAGCTCGATCTTGGCGCGCTCGGCGGCGTCCTTCAGGCGCTGCAGGGCCAGCGGATCCTTGCGCAGGTCGATGCCCTGGTCCTTGTTGAACTCTTCAACCAGGTACTCGATGACGCGGTTGTCGAAGTCTTCGCCGCCCAGGAAGGTGTCGCCGTTGGTGGCCAGCACTTCGAACTGCTTCTCGCCGTCGACGTTGGCGATCTCGATCACCGAGACGTCGAAGGTGCCGCCGCCCAGGTCGTACACCACGATCTTGCGATCCTTGTTGTCACCCTTGTCCAGGCCATAGGCCAGCGCGGCCGCGGTCGGCTCGTTGATGATGCGCTTGACGTCCAGGCCAGCGATGCGGCCGGCGTCCTTGGTCGCCTGGCGCTGGCTGTCGTTGAAGTAGGCCGGCACGGTGATGACCGCTTCGGTGACCTTCTCACCGAGGAAGTCCTCGGCGGTCTTCTTCATCTTCTCCAGCACCTTGGCCGAGATTTCCTGCGGGGCCATCTTCTTGCCGTCGCTGGTGGCCACCCAGGCGTCGCCATTGTCATGGGCCAGGATGCTGTACGGGACGTGGGCGATGTCCTTCTGCACTTCGGCGTCGGTGAACTTGCGGCCGATCAGGCGCTTCACCGCATAGAAGGTGTTCTTCGGGTTGGTCACGGCCTGACGCTTGGCCGAGGCGCCGACCAGGACTTCGCCGTCCTTGGTGTAGGCGACGATCGACGGGGTGGTGCGATCGCCTTCCGAATTCTCGATGACGCGGGCCTTGCCGCCGTCCATGATCGCCACGCACGAGTTGGTGGTGCCGAGGTCGATACCAATGATCTTGCCCATGGGGGAGACTCCTGAGGATGCTTGTTGGGGTCAGTCCGGCCGCTCGGCCGGTGGATGAATACGATGTGGGGGAGGCTCGTGGAACATTCAAGCCATCTCCCGAACGCTGTGTTCAGCGCCTGGAAAACCTTGCCAGGCATGGCCTGGCACGACCGGGACCGGGCATCGCCCGGCCCGGCCGATCAATCGGCGGCCACCACCACCAGCGCCGGCCGCAGCAGGCGCTCGTTGAGCAGGTAGCCCTTCTGGAACACGGTCACCACGCTGCCCGGGGCGGCGCCCGGGGTCGGCACCTGGCTGATCGCCTGGTGGTGTTCCGGGTTGAACGGCTGGCCGATCGGGTCCAGCAGGACCAGGCCATTGTCGGCGGCGACCTTCAGCAGCTGCTTGTAGGTCAGCTCCAGGCCTTCGCGCAGCGGATGCGGGTCGTCGCCCGCGGCCTTCAGGCCGGCATCCAGGCTGTCGAACACCGGCAGCAGCTCGCCCAGCAGCTTCTCGTTGGCGAACTTGCGGGCCTGCTCGATGTCACGGGCAACGCGCTTGCGCTGGTTCTCGAGGTCGGCGCGCTCACGCAGCGCATCGGCCTTGATCTGCTCGACTTCGGCGCGCAGGCGCTCCACTTCGTCGTTGACGCTGGCGGCGGCGGCCGCATCGGCGGCCGTCTGCTGGGATTCGATATCTGGATGTTCGTGGTTCATGTCTGGGTCCCTGGCGGTCAATCTCCGCCTCCACCCACCCTAGTGTGGGCGGGATGCTGCGTTTCAAGCGTCGGATGTTCCGGGAGTGCGCCCGGCCGGTGAAAAGGCCGCGCCGAGCACATCGGCGGTGGCCTGGACCAGCGGAATCATGCGGTCGTAGGCCATCCGCTTGGGGCCGATCACGCCCAGCACGCCCAGTACCTGGCCATTGGCAGTGTACGGGGCGGTGACCAGCGAGACCCCCTGCAGCGGCATCATCCCGGTCTCTTCGCCGATGAAGATGCGCACGCCCGGGGCCTGGATGGTCCGCTCCAGCAGCTGCAGGATCTCGCGCTTGCTGGAAAACAGCTCGAACAGCTCGCGCAGGCGCTCCAGGTCGGACAGGTCCTGCACCCCCATCAAGCGGGTCTGGCCGGCCACCAGCATGTCGTCAGCGGCCGGCTGCAGGGCCTGCTCGGCCAGTTCGATGCTGTGTGCCAGCAGCTGCTCCAGTTCCGAACGGGCGTCGCGCAGCTCCAGCAGCAGACGGGTGCGGATCTCGGCCATCGGCAGGCCGGCGAAATGGGCATTGAGATAGTTGGCGACCTGCTCCAGCTGGCCCGGCGCGAACTCCTGGCGGGTCTCGATGACGCGGTTCTGCACCTCGTTGTCGGCAAACACCAGGATCGCCAGCACCCGGCGCCCGTCCAGCGCCACGAAATCGATCTGGCGGAACGCGAACTGCTCACGCCGCGGCGCGCTGACCACGCCGACGAAGTGGCTCATCGCCGACAGCAGCTCCGAGGCGCTGCCGAGCAGGGCCTGGGTGCTGCCGCCACTGGCCAGTTCCTGGCGCAACCGGGCCAGCTCGCCCTCGCCCGGCGGCTGCATCTGCAGCAGGCTGTCGACGAACACCCGATAGCCATGCGCGGTCGGGATGCGCCCGGCCGAGGTGTGCGGCGAGGCCAGCAGCCCCAGGTCTTCCAGGTCGCCGAGGATGTTGCGGATGGTGGCCGGGCTGACCTCCAGGCCAGCCACGCGCGCCAGCGTCTGCGAGCCGACCGGCTCACCGTCCTGGATGTAACGCGCAATCAGCGTGCGCAGCAGATGGCGCGCACGCGGGGCAAGCTGGTCGGGAGAACCGTGCATGGAATCAACCTGTGAGACACGGACACTAGATAATGGCGGCGCATCACCTTGGCAAGTCATTGGACCTCCCTCGCCCGCGTGCTAGCGTTGCGCGGCTGCTGATACCCCCTTACCCATGCTCAGACATCTTTCGATCAAGGATTTCGCCGTCGTCCGCGCCACCGAACTGGAGTTCGGGCCAGGCATGACCGTGGTTTCAGGCGAGACCGGCGCCGGCAAGTCGCTGATGGTCGACGCGCTGGGCTTCCTGTCCGGCCTGCGCGCCGACAGCGGCGTGGTCCGCCATGGCGCCGCGCGCGCCGAGCTTTCCGCCGAATTCGCGCTGGACCAGCTGCAGGCCGCGCGCCAGTGGCTGGCCGACAACGAGCTGGACGACGAGGAACAGTGCCAGCTGCGCCGCGTGATCCGCGCCGATGGCGGTTCGCGGGCGTGGATCAATGGCCGCCCGGTGACCCTGGCCCAGCTGGGCGACCTGGCCTCGCTGCTGGTGGAGATCCACGGCCAGCACGAACAGCAGGCCCTGCTGGCACGGCCGTCGCAGCTGGCCCTGCTCGACGCCTACGCCGGCAACGAGGACGAACGCCGCCAGGTGCGCCGCGCCGCTGCGGCCTGGCAGGCCCTGGTCGACGAATCACTGGCGCTGTCGCAACAGGGCGACGTGAGTGACCGGATCGGCTTCCTGGAGCACCAGCTGCGCGAACTGGACCGCGAGGACCTGGAACCGGAGTCGATCGCCGCGCTCGGCGCCAGCCACCGCCGCCAGGCCCATGCCAGCGCCCTGCTGAGCGCCTGCCAGGCGGCCAGCAACCAGCTCAACGGCGACGACGGCAGTTCCGCGCTGGACCTGCTGCAGCAGGTGCGCCACGAGCTGTCGCGCCTGATCGAACATGACCCGCGCCTGGGCGAGGTGGACGGCCTGATCGAGAATGCCTCGATCCAGCTGCACGAAGCCCTGTCGCTGCTGGACCGGGTGCACGACGACCTTGATGCCGACCCGGAGCAGTTCGAGGAGAACGAGCGTCACCTCGGCCGCCTGCATGACCTGGCCCGCAAGCACCGCGTGCCGATGGACGAGCTGGGCGCGCAGCGCGAGCGCATGCATGCCGAAGTGGAACAGCTGCGCGGCGCCGACGAACGCTTGCAGCGCCTGGCCGGCGAGATCGACAAGGCCGCCGCCGCCTGGCGCGTACAGGCCGAGGTGCTGACCGCCAGCCGTCGCAGCGCCGCTGCCGAACTGTCGGCCACCACCACCGGCATCATCGCCGAGCTCGGCATGGGCGGCGGCCAGTTCCTGATCGAGCTGGAGCCACAGGACGCCGGCAAGCCCGATCCGCAGGGTGCCGAACGCGTGGAATTCCTGGTCGCGGCCAACGCCGGCCAGCCGCCGCGCGCCCTGCGCAAGGTCGCCTCGGGCGGCGAACTGTCGCGCATCTCGCTGGCCATCGAAGTGGCCGCGCTGGACCTGGATGCAGTACCGACCATGGTGTTCGACGAAGTCGACTCCGGCATCGGCGGCGCGGTGGCGGACATCGTCGGCCAGAAGCTGCGCGCGCTGGGCGAGAAGCGCCAGGTGCTGTGCGTGACCCACCTGCCGCAGGTCGCCTCCAAGGGCCATGCCCACTACCGGGTCAGCAAGGCGCCGGTGGACGGCATGACCCAGAGCGCAGTGGAGAAGCTGGACAGCAAGGCACGCGAGGAAGAACTGGCGCGCATGCTCGGCGGCGTGGAAGTAAGCAAGGAAGCGCGCGCCGCCGCCCGCAAGCTGCTGCAGGTCTGACGCCGCCCGAGCCGAACATGGGCCCGGCTTCCGCGCGGTAGTGCCGCGCCGCTGGCCGGCAACCCGATGCGGGTCGGCGAAGATCGTGAGGTTGCCGGCCAGCGGCCGGCACTACCCCCGTGGCTGCGTCAGATCGACGTTCTCCACCAGGAAATCGAGGAAGGCGCGCACCCGCAGCGGCAGATAGCCACCCTGTCCCAGGAACACCGCGTGCACCTCTTCCAGGTCACCGGGGTTGGCCTCCTCCAGCACCGGCAACAGGCGTCCGGCAGCGATGTCCTCCTGCACCTGGTAGGTCGCCAGCCGCGCCATGCCCAGCCCGCCCAGCACCAGCTGGCGCAGCGCGTTGCCGTTGCTGGCGCGGGCATTGCCACTGGGCAGCAACATGCGTTCGCGACCGTCCTGCAACAGCGGCCAGCCCTGCATCGCCCGTGCATGGCCGATGTCCAGACGGTTGTGCGACTGCAGCTCCTCGGCGTTGCGTGGCAGGCCGTGCCGCTGCGCATAGGCCGGCGCGGCCACGATCATCATCCGCGTCGCGCCCAGCCGTCGCGCCACCAGGCTGGAGCTCTTCAGCGGGCCGGCCCGCACCGCCACATCGGTGCGCTGCTCAAGCAGGTCGATCACCTCGTCGTTCAAGGTCAGATCCACCCCCACCTGCGGATTGCGCTCCAGGAATGCCGGCAGCAGCGGCAACAGGAAGTGCTGGCCGAACGGCACGTTGGAGTTGACCCGCAGCCGTCCGCGCGGCTCGGCATGGGCGCTGGCACAGCGCTCGGCCTCTTCCAGGTCGGCCAGCACGCGCAGGCCGCGCTCGTAGAACGCGCAGCCTTCCGGGGTCAGCTGCAGCTGGCGGGTGGAGCGTTGCAGCAGGCGCGTACCCAGCCGCTGCTCCAGCCGGGCCACCAGCTTGCTCACCGCTGATGGCGTCATGTCCAGGGTGCGTGCGGCGGCGGAGAAGCCACCGGTCTCGATCACCCGCACGAACACTTCCAGTTCGCCGGATCGGTTGATGTCAGGCCGCGCCATGATGATGAATCCGATTCATAGATGATTATCCATGCGCAGTCTAGTTCACAGATGAGCGGGAAATCACCATGGCGCTCCCTCCTCCCGGGATTGCCCGATGAACCGCTTCAACCAGCTCACCACCACCGCATTGATCGTCCTGTCCAGCGCAGCCAGCGCCGCCCCGGCCCCGCACTGGGTCGCCAGCTGGCAGGCCAGCCCGCAACCTGTCTGGGGCGCCGAATTCCTGTTCCCGACCCTGGTCCCGGCCACGCTGCAGGACCAGACGTTCCGGCAGACCGCGCGCATCAGCCTGGGCGGGCCCCGGCTGCGGGTGCGGCTGAGCAATACCTACGGCACCCAGCCGCTGCGGATCGGGGCGGCCAGCGTGGCCGCACACGCGGGTGCCACCCCGCAGCCGCTCAGTTTCGACGGCCAGCCCGGCGTATCGATCGAGCCCGGTCAGGAACGGCTGAGCGATCCGCTGCCACTGGCCACGGAAGACCGCCAGGCGTTGCAGGTCAGTGTCTTTGTGCCGAGGCCGACGCCACTGCAGACCTTCCATTGGGAGGGCCGCCAGACCAGCTGGATCGCCGGCGCTGACCAGACCCGGGCACGCGACCTGCAGGGGGCCAGTTCCACTACCACCCGCCTGTTGCTGACCGGGATCGAGGTCGAGGCCGCCCACAGCGCACGCAGCGTGGCGGTGATCGGCGACTCGATTACCGATGGCGCCACCGCCAGCCTCGATCAGGACCAGCGCTGGACCGACCACCTGGCCGTACGCCTGGCTCCGCGCGGTGTAGCCGTGGTCAACGCCGGCATCTCCGGCAACCGCCTGCTGCGCGACGGCATGGGCGAGTCGGTTCTGGCCCGCCTGCAGCGCGACGCACTGGATCAGCCCGGCGTGGACAGCATGATCGTGCTGATCGGCATCAACGACATCAGCTGGCCCGGCACCGCCTTTGCCCGCGCGCAACCCCGGCCCAGCCTGGCCGAGCTGCAGACCGGCTATCGCGCCCTGGCCGAACTGGCCCATCGGCGGGGTCTACGCATCCTGGGTGCCACCCTGACGCCGTTCGCTGGCGCCCTGCCCGGCACGCCGCTGGACGACTACTACCAGCCGGAGAAGGAAGCACTGCGCCAACAGCTCAATGCCTGGCTGCGCAGCGACAGCCCGTTCGATGCGGTGATCGACCTGGATGCGGCGCTGCGTGACCCGTCCGACCCGTCACGGATGGCTGCCGCCTACGATTCAGGCGACCACCTGCACCCGGGCGATGCGGGCAACCGGGCGATGGCCGAGGCGGTGGATCTGGAGGTGTTGCTGGGCGCATCCGAAACCCCTGGGGTCAGAGCCCTTTCCCAGGGGAAAGGGCTCTGACCCCAGCCAATGAAAAACCCCGGGCAAGCCCGGGGTTTCGTCGCATCCAGCTGGCTGGAACGGCTTACTTGCGCTTCTTGCGCACGTACAGCACCAGCGAGTGCTCTTCCAGCTCGTAGCCGTGGTCGGCCGCGATCTTGCGCTGCAGCTCTTCGATCTCGTGGCTTTCGAACTCGATGATCTTGCCGCTGTCCACGTCGACCATGTGGTCGTGGTGGCCGCCACGGTCCAGCTCGTAGACGGCCTGGCCGCCTTCGAAATTGTGCTTGAGCACGAGGCCGGCAGCCTCGAACTGGGTCAGCACCCGGTACACCGTGGCCAGGCCGATCTCGTCGCCGTGCTCCAGCAGCTGGCGGTAGATGTCTTCGGCGGTCATGTGGTGCTGGGCATTGCGCTGCTCGAGCAGCGCCAGGATCCGCATCCGCGGATGGGTCACCTTCAGGCCGACTTTACGCAGGTCGTGGGTTTCCATAGGTCTCCGTTCATTGGCGATTTAGCGCCAGCTGCCTCGGATTGGGTCGCGGTGGCACGCCGGGAGTGTATCATCGGTTTGATTTCCCCAACCGCCAGTCCCGATGCGCAATCTCCTGTTGGTCGCCGCCGTCGCCCTGTCCACCACCGGGTGCGGCATCATCTACAAGCAACCCATCTATCAGGGCAACCTGATCCGGGAAGATGCCGTGGCCAAGCTGCAGGTCGGGCAGAGCAAGCAGCAGGTCACTGCGCTGCTGGGCACCCCGTCCATTCCAGACCCGTTCCACGCCCAGCGCTGGGACTACACCTCCAGCCAGCGCGTGAACCGCCTGGGCCGTACCGAGGTGAAGAACTTCACCGTGTTCTTCGACAATGACAACGTGACCCGCTGGGAAGGCGATTATTTCCCGGGCAACGACAAGGCCCTGGCCCAGCAGACCGTGCGCCAGTTCGGCCGCAACCTGCCGAAGGACAAGAAGAAGAAGGGCCGCTGAGGCCCCCTGCCCGTCCTCGCGGACGGGTCGCGGGAATCAACCGCCGAGCGCGCGTCGCCGGCGGTTATCCTTGGGGTCGGCCAGCAACGGGCGTAGCAGTTCGATACGGTCGCCATCCAACAAGGCCTGCTGCGGACGTGCCAATACGCCATGCACGGCCACCGCCGGGCAGTCGGCAGTGCCGTCCAGCGCGGCAGCAGCAATGGCATCGGCCACGGTCGCGCCCTCGTCCAGCTGCAGCCTGCACGACAGCACCCGCTGCGGCCAGGCCAGCACCACCTCGACCTCGATCATCGCTCAGGCCTCGTCGGCGACGCGGACGAAATCATTGACCATCCGATCGGCCAATCCCTGGAAGCCGATCGCCAGGGCCGGACCGAGCAGGCGCGAGCTGGGTTCGAATTCCAGGGTGAGGGTGACCTTGCAGGCATCTTCGGCCAGCGCATGGAATTCCCAGCGACCGTGCAACTGCTTGAAAGGGCCATCGCGCAGCTGCATATCGATGCTGTGCGGGCGCTGCAGGGTGTTCTCGGTCTGGAACCAGGTGCTGAACGAACCCAGGCCCAGGTCCAGGCGCGCCACCAGGCGGTCCTCGCCCTGCTCCAGGATCTGGGCAGCCGAGCACCAGCGGAAGCGGCGCGGATAGGCCTGGACGTCGTTGACCAGGTCGAACATGCGCGCGGCCGAATGTTCGACCAGGGCGCTGCGGCGGATAGTAGGCATGAATACAGGACGTTTCGGCAATCGACCGGGCGGGCCCGAATCGGAGACAATACGGAAATGAGCAAGAACAGCGGCAAGGATAAAGCAAAGAGCGCGACGGCCAACAAAACCATCGCGTTGAACAAGCGTGCCCGCCACGAATACCACATCGAAGAGCGCTTCGAGGCCGGCCTGGCCCTGCAGGGCTGGGAGGTGAAGTCGATCCGTGCTGGCCGCGGCAACATCATCGACGCCTACGCCTATGTGAAGCACGGCGAGATCTTCCTGATCGGCGCGCAGATCACCCCGTTGATCCAGGCCTCCACCCACGTGGTGGCCAATGACCGGCGCGAGCGCAAACTGCTGCTGCACCGGAGCGAGATCGACAAGCTGGTCGGCAAGGTCGAGCGCGATGGCTATACGATCGTGCCGACGGCGATGTACTGGAGCAAGAACAAGATCAAGCTCGAAGTCGCGCTGGCCAAGGGCAAGCAGACCCACGACAAGCGCGATGCCGCCAAGGACCGCGACTGGGCGATCGAGAAACAGCGTGTGATGCGTCGCGGGAACCGCGACGCATAAGGCGGCTGCACACGACCATGTAGAGTCGAGCCATGCTCGACTGCTTTGCGGTATTTGTAGAGCGCCAAAGTCGAGCATGGCTCGACGCTACAAAAGGCAGGTCACCCCGCCAGCATGCCCTGCCTGCGCATCCGCGGCGCCAGCGCCGCGTGCATCACTGCCAGGTGCATCACCACCGCCAGTTCCGGCGCATAACGGTCATCGCCCGCCCGCCACTTCCGGGCCAGTTCGGCCGCATCGGCCGGCAGCAGCGCCAGCAACTGGGCGTCATCCAGCGAATCCGCCGCGCCCTGCAGCTGTCGGGCCATCTGCCGCGACTGCCAGACGTGCACACCGATACTGAGACTGGCCAGCGACATCAGGACCACGGCCAATCCGTGCTCGAACCACTGCGACAGCACTTCCGGCCCCCATAGCAGGGCCGCCAGCACCGCCAGACCCGGCAGGCGCCACCCCAGCCAATGGATGCGGCCGCGCTGCGACCAATGCACCACCACCGCGCTGGCCACCAACGCGGCGGCGGCGGTGGCCGGCAGCTCGGTCAGCCACGTGGCCGCCAGCAGCACCGCCAGCACCGCCCAGACCCAGCCGGGCGGCAGCGCACGCCGCTGGTAGTCGGCACCGACCGGCCCGATCAGCTGTCGCAGACTGCGTTGTTGGCTTGCATCGGTCACCCACAGTCTCCGTGTCTGTCCTGGCCCGGATGGTCGTCGCCAGTGTGTCGCAAATTCGTGCCCACGAAGTTAGCAATCCGCTATGACAGACGCTCTACAACAAGTTGCGGATTGACAGGACGCGCGGCTCGCCCGCAGCGCTCACCCCGCCGACAGATCCTTGCTGAGGAACACCCTGCATGTGCCGACCGGATCGCATGGCACACGGCCGAACACGACCCATCCATGCTTCACATAGAAGTCGGGCGCCTGGAAGCTGAGGGTGTACAGCACGCCGGAACGGCAACCGCGACGCCGCGCTTCATCCTCTGCGGCCTTCAGCACACGCGAACCCAGCCCGTTGCCGCGATGGGCCGCTGGCAGATGGAACAGATCCACGAACCACAGGCCCAGTGAGGTTCGCCCGGTAAGGCCCCCTACCACCTCGCCACTGGCCGGATCGGTGACCAGCACCGCCAGTGTGCGCCGATCGGCGTAACCCGCAGCGTCAACATTGAACTGATCCAAGCCAGTGCCAATCACCTCCAGCGCTTCGTCGCTGGGTTCATCTGTTACTGCAACGTCAAGCGTCATGGCGTCCTTCCACTGGCTCCACTTCAGGAATCTGGATGCTATCAAGCCTGATCGCACCTACGCCGGCCCGCTTCAGCGTTTGGCGCTATTGCGGCCCGTCTTGAGCACAGACCGATGCCACTGCCTTCAACAACAGATCGGCCTGCAGCCCTAATGCAGGACCTGTTGCCGGAAACGCCGCCGCGAGGGCCTTCGCCGCCCGATCTGCGTGTGGCTGGATGTACCAGGACGATTCAGCCGACAGCATGCCACCGCGCACCTCTTGCCCGATCCGATACTGTCCCCAGTTGCCGGGGCTGACGGAAATGGCCATGAGCCCCCCGTGGAGTGGTATCCGGAAATTCGAGCACGGCGCCCCAAGGAATCGCAACGTGCCAATCAGCTGGGAGCCGGACGCTCACCCGCGTGACTGTTCAGGAAGATTGCCGTAAGATCCGTCTCGTTGGGCAGGGTCAGTGTCAGCTTTTATGACGGCATTGGCCCCAAAGCCTTGCAATGCTTGAAGAAACCGGGGGTGCATTGGTTTCGACGGGGGTTGTGAAGTCGCCTGGCGCATGCCGAGGGGGTAGCTTTCCTCGTAAATCCAGCTGCAAAACTCTAGTTGCCAACGACGACAACTACGCTCTGGCCGCTTAAGGCCTAAGCCTCGAAACCGCTTGTGTCCATGCTCGCGGTGTAGAGTCACTATCATGGAATCGCGCTGGGTGGCTGCCTGTCAGTCCGGCACTAGAACACAACAGGCTGGTTCCCGGATGCGCTTTGCGCACCGTGCTGTTCGGGGACGAGACCCAACGGTGAGCTAAGCATGTAGTGCTGGGGATGGAGTGCCTTCGGACGGCGGTTCAATTCCGCCCACCTCCACCAACGAACGGTTCGTCAAGGACCGGAGAAGCCCGGAAACCCCCGCATCACAAGGGTTTCCGGGCTTTTTTATTGTCCGCAGCAGACCGGGGCAATCCATTTCAATCCATGAGACGGTGGGGGTATATCAGGGGGTATCCGACCGCACCCACTGAAGCGATACCCCCAATGCCTCTGACCGACGCAGCCATCAGGCGCGCCAAGCCCAGCGACAAGCCGCAGAAGATCACCGACGGCGGCGGCCTGTACCTCTACCTCACCCCGACCGGCGCGCGCAGCTGGCGCTGGAAGTACCGCATCGCCGGCAAGGAGAAGCTGCTGTCGATCGGCCTTTACCCGGATGTCTCGTTGGCTCGCGCCCGCGAGGCCCGCGACGAAGCCCGACGCCTGCTGGCCCGAGGCGTCGACCCTGGCGCGCAGAAGAAGGCTGCTGCCCTCGCCCACTCCGCCCTCGGCTCGGACAGCTTCGAGGCCATCGCCAACGAGTGGCTGGCCACGCGTCCCTGGGTGCCCAGCTATGCGGAGAAGGTCGAAGCCTGGATGAAGAACGATGTATGCCCGTGGATCGGGTCGCGTTCGGTAGCTGACCTCACCGCACCGGACTTCCTCCGGGTAGCCCGGCGCATCGAGGACCGCGGAGCGATCGAGTCCGCGCACCGAATCATGCAGAACTGCGGCCAGATCATGCGATACGCCGTGGCCACAGGCCGCGCCGAGCGCAATCCCGTCGCCGATCTGAAGGGTGCCTTGGCACCGCCGAAGGAGGCCCACCATGCGGCGATTACCGACCCCGTGCAGTTGGGTGGCCTGCTGCGCTCCATCGAGGCATACAGCGGCTCTGCCATCACCCGCTCGGCGCTGCGGCTGGCACCGCTGGTGTTCCTGCGACCTGGCGAACTGCGGCATGCGGAATGGGAGGAATTCGACCTCGACGCCGCCGTGTGGACCATCCCCGCCAGCAAGATGAAGATGCGTGCTGCACACCTGGTGCCGCTGTCCAGGCAGGCGCTGCAGATCTTGGAGGACATCAAGCCGATCACCGGCCGGCACAAGTGGGTGTTCTCTGGCGCCCGCGATCCCAAACGCCCGATGTCGGAGAACGCCGTTACCGCAGCGCTGCGCAACATGGGTTACGACCGCACGATGATGACTGGCCATGGCTTCCGCGCCACGGCTCGCACCATCCTGGACGAAGTCCTCCACTTCCGCCCAGACATCATTGAGCACCAGCTGGCGCATGCGGTGAAGGATCCGAACGGCCGGGCCTACAACCGCACATCGCACCTGCAGGAGCGCGTGCGGATGATGCAGGTCTGGGCCGATTACCTGAACGGCCTGCGAGACGGCCAAGCCGAAGTATAGAGCTCAGCTACTCCTTTGATTGAGTATTGCCGAATACCCCTTCAAGCCTGCGCTGCTTTGCACGAACCATATCCTCAGCCTGCTTAACCTTGTCCGCCGGATCCAAGGTTAAGAGAACGATGCATACCTGCCAGAGAGTCAATGTCGACACTAGCGCAAATGAAAGACCCCGAAAAATCTCCTTATGCTGCAACACCCAGGCAAAAGACTTTGCAACGGGAGCCACAAGGCCCGCCAAAAGAATGATCGCAAGGATGATGGTTGAGTGCGAAATAGGGGTTAAGAGGGTGTCCATGCGCTGAGCTGGACCTGCAGAACTAGCCTCACCTCGGAGCGTCAACTTGAGCCGCTCTGGATATGCAATTGCCATCCAGGCCCCAACTACTGCGAACACGATGGACGCGGTAGTACGGAGCCCTTCGAAAATGGGCCACTGCGTAGCAAATGCGATATTTCTTCCGAACCAAAACCCCGGCACCGCCACCGACACACAAGCGCCAATTGCTATCCATTTCAGAACGCGCTTACGCTCCATAACCCAAGCCTCATTTAATCGTACTCAGCAACGCCGCCTTCCTTTGCGCAGCGCCATTGGCGATACTGGATGCAGAATAGACGCCATTGACACCCTCCACATCCAGCTCTTGGGACGCGCCACATATAGCACTACTCAGCCAATGCGGCTCCGCAGACCCAGAAAAAACGAATCCGAAATCATTTTCCTTTGCGACGACCAAGTGCTCATTATCATCAACAAGCTTGATGATCGCCTTCTCGTCATTATTAACGTCAACCTCATTTTTCACACGCATTTCAGAGCGACTTGCGTGATTCGATGATAGCCCAACCAGCTTCAGGAAATGTTGCCAGGCCGTGAAGTCACTCGGGTTCTTCGCCACATCCAGCGTCCGAACACGAACAACTTTTCGCACCTTATCAGCATTGTCTCGGATATATTGAGCGCGCGTCTTATCACGCTTAACCTGCAGCACCAGACGGGGATGCAGAGCTTGCACGGGATCCTTCTTCGTAGCGCGATATCCCTCCACTACCACCTCGGATCCAATGAGCTCCGTAACGACTCCTCGGGAAGCATTTTCAAGGAAAAGCGCACAGTAGCGCCGGAACGCGTCAAGGCCCGGGACATTGTCGACAATTCGAAGCGTGCCAACCACACCCCTGCTTGGGATAACCAAAAAGTATGTAGGGAAACCCGGAATATTCCCTTTCTTTACCCTACTTTTTTCAGCCTTCGCCTCGCCAACCAATGCATCGGCGGGCAATGAATTTACTGACTTTCCGTCACCCTGAACTTGATTCCAGAGAACAATTGCATATATTCCATCCTTCTCCGCAATCCCCGCGATGTAGGTCTTCAGAGAATTGGGATCACTGAGCATTTGAGTGTCCGCCAGCTTTTTCTTCTTTGAGAAAAAAACCAGCTCACTCATCAGATAGTCCAAATCACCAAAAACTGGCGCTGATGGATCGCCATGCTTGTAATATCCACACGAAGCTACGTCATACCAACGAATCGCAGTTTTGAACTTCATCTCATCCCCTGAGAAATCTTGCAATGGACGATGCGGTGAGCACGCTTGCCCCCAGTCCTGACGCGATCTTAACAGTACGAGAGATGAATGGCATGGTCCTAGCCGACGACCTCGCACATCTATAAACGGCGCATCTGCTGCAGCCCTGCCCTCGTCCACGCCTTGCGGGCGTCCTTCGGGCGGGGATTGGTCTCCTTCGGCGGTCGGCGCGGTTCCAACGCTTCCTTGATCCGCTCGATCTCCTTCGCGCCAGCCTCAGCCAGGCGCTGGGCCTGTTGCTGCTGCTCGCGGGTCAGCGGTAGGCCGGGCAGCGGTTCGAGCGGCTCGACGGGCGCGGCATCCAGCAGCCGAGCCACGGCGGCGCGCAGACGCATCTCTGGGTAGAGCCTGGCAGCGCACCAGCGCTCGGCGTAGCGCTTGCCCTGGGCGATGCTGGCGGCCGGAACTTCCTTGATCTGCCACATCTTTCGGGCATCCAGACGCACGCGCACAGCGCCATCCTTGCCGCATCTGATGTTGGCGATCTGCCTACCGCTCCACCACAACACCCAGCTCTCCCCCATCTGGACCCAGCCAGAGGGAACGGGAGCGGTGCGGAAGCCTTGGTAGCCGTGCGAGGGAAGCATGGCCGGAAGGATACGGCCGGCCGTCGCAGATCCTGCGAACGCGGCGGCGACCTGGCTGAATCGTTCGGGGAGAGTCGAGCCTGACTCGACTCTGTGCTGACTCCGCGCTGCTCAGGCAGCCTCGGCGAATGGTTCGACCAGTGCCACCAGCATTTCCATGGCGGTGGATTGGCCAGCTTGATCGCCTCCCCGCTGCAGGAAGGAAGTCCAATCGGCCCGCACCAGCTGCACCAGCTCCGGCGGCGACAGGGGGATGCAACGCATCGGCCAGTAGGGAAGCCTGCGCTGCCCGACCCGCCCCCGCGCAATCTCGATCAGGCTTGAATGGCTGGTGGCGCCCGCTGCTCTGGAGAAGGCCACATCCAGGCCGTCGGGCGGCCCCTCCATGTAAGCGAGGAACCTCTGTCCATCAAACAACGTGACCCCGGTAACCCCGGCAGTGCGATTGAATCGCTCTGCGTCCGCCATGATCTTGGACAGGTGGGCCGTAGTCAGATCGCCGACCGCTTCGCTGACAAATACAACAGCCCTGTTGGGCATGTCTCTCTCCGGCCTCCATGGGGAGTCCGAGCGTAGAACCGCTACCGTAAGGACCACGTATAGGGCACCGGACAGGCGTCACAGTTCGCTCTGGCTCTACACGCCCCAGCCACGGCCGGCCGGGCTACCCTCCGGCCATGTGCGGCCGATTCGTCCAGTTCCCTAGCCCAGATCGTCAGATCGGTCCCAGATCCTTCACGACCGCCTGCCCCTGCTGAAGGAACCCGATCAGCAGACGGCCGCCGGCGACTTGCCGGCCCATCTGCTCATTGAGGTAGCTCGTCTGGAGCCGTCCGGCAGCCATCAGGTCGGCCTGCAGCATGCTCGGCGCCACGCCCTTGAGTGGATCACCTGGTGACGCGAACTGGCCACCGATCGGCTGCACTGCCGTAGCCTGCCGACTGTCGCTCTTGGCGTAGACCGTGGCCATCATCCTGCCGTTTCTAGGCGACCAACCGCCCAAGACAATCTCGGTCCCCAGCTGTTCGATAGGCAGGTCAGCCTCTGCGGCCGCCTTCTCATAGTTCAACCACAGTTGGTCCATTACAGGCCCCATCTCGGCAGAAAGCTGCTCGATGGAGAAGTCGGCCCGGAAGCTCGCCTGCAGAGCCAGCTCGTAGATCTTCAGGAAGAACTGGGCTCCACCTCTCGTGGCCAGCAGCACGTTGTGCTGAGGTATCAGGAGCACCTTAGCACCAGCAGAGTAGGCGCCAGTCAGCGCATCCTCGGCAAGCGTATCCACTGCAACGACAAGCTGGTCACGGCTGATCAGAACGTTGAGGATGCTCATAGCGGGCTCGTCTAGACGTCCGCGAACTATCGCCTTCCCCGCCCTGCCTGTCGAGACCATCATGAGCGCCGAGATCAATGAAATCCTAGACCGCCTCCAAGCCTGCGAGGCCGGACTGGAAATGCACCGCGGCTACCTCAAGGCGATGGAGTACGCACTTCGAATGTGTGTACTAACCCACCCAGAGCCTGAGAATCTCTCTCATGCATGGAGTGAGCTCCTTCCAAGCATAGCGGCCAAGCATAGGGATAGTGGCGGGGATCTCTTCGCCGCTGCCTTCCAGCAATCTCTAACAGTTCTTACCGAGCAAATCGGCGAAGTCCAAGGGAGCTGAACCACTGCGTAGAACCGGCGCGGCGCTGCTCAAGCGCCCCCGGGTTGAGCTGCCTGCGGCCCCGGATCCGGCATGGTCAGGATGCCAGCGCCGGCGGCTGGGCACTATCGGGCATCCACCCACTGACGTTCAGGGTTCTCCCTACGCGGCCAGCTTGTGCTCGTAGAACGGATGCCGCTTGTCGTCAAAGATCCGGTACAGCGCGGCCAGGTCGGCCGGGTCCGGGTTCAGCCAGGCATCGACGTGCTCGGGCTTGATGTTGATGATCGTTCGGTCATGGCCGGCGGCAGCCACCTCCGGCTCCGGGTCATCGGTGATGGCGGCGAACGACAGGAGGTCGGGTTCTTTCCCCGCGGGGTCCGCCCAGTGCGACCACAGGCATGCCACCAGCATCGGTTCACCGGTGCGCGGCGTGAACTGCACCACCTGGTTCTTGCCGTCCGGCCCCTCGACGTTCTCGTAGAACGTGTCCACCACCAGCAGGCCGTGGGTATGGCCGAAGGCCGGTGCCCAGAAGTTCTCCAGGTGGTCGCGGCGGGCATTGTAGGTCCCCGGGTAGCGCTGGTCGTAGTTGGCCGGCTTCCCGGCGAGCCGGCATTGATAGCGCATGGGCCTGATCACCAGCTTGCCGCCCTCGGAGACGATCACCGGGGCATAGACGCCGGGGAAGATGCGGCTATCGCGGTCCTTCGGCTCGGTGCGCTTCAGGTCGGCGAGCTTCGCCAGAGCGCGATCGATCTTGTTGCCGGCGATCCGCACGTCCTCCCGGGCCTTCTTGGTCTCCTTCACCTGCAGCGCCCGCTCGGCATCGGCCAGACGCTTGCGGTTGGCGAACAGCTCCTGCTCAAGCACCGCGGCCTCGGCCCGTTTCCACTGCTCCACCTCAGCCCACACTGCCAGCTCCTCCGGGCTGGAGCCGGCGCGGAAGGCGTCGTCCATCGCCTTCGGGGTCTTGGGCCGCTTCTTGCCCGGGTCGTGAGCATAGAGCGCGGCGAATTCCTGCAGCGACAGCGTGGCGCCGGTCATCCTGACCAGCTTCTGGTAGGCGGCGGTGATCTGGGCGGAGTAGCACATGGACGTCATCTGGCCGCAGGAGGCGTTGTCGACGCGTGATGGAGGCCTCCAGCATCAGCCGCGCGGTGAATAACCAGCGCAACCACCACGAGGAACTGCTTGATGCTGGTAACTGGCGGCATTGCCTTCCCCCTGCGCCAGGCACCAGCACCTCAGATGTCGATTCCACCTGCGGCAAGGGATGCCTTAGCAGATGCGTAAATCGCGTCCATCTGAGCAGTGGTAAGTGTCCCAGCGATGAATGCAACCAAGGCGCCCTCGACCGGAGCGGCATAAAGCGCGTGACCAAGAACCCTGACAGCACCTGCAACAGCCGGCGGGGCGCCAGGGAGATCAGCCACGATCTCAGTGCCTGTGCGGGGCCGATACATCTTCGCCTTCAGTCCACCCGTATCGATGACACCGAAGAGTGCCTCGAACCGATCGCCGCCATCGGCGGGCATCGTCGCGTAATGCGATCCCCCCACACGCATGGCGGTGGCGAGAGTTCCATTGGCACGGTACATCCCATAGCTTGCATTGGCCGAGTCCGCCGCACCGCCCAGCCACTGGTAGGGAGAAGAGCCTGCACCAGCGACCTGGCGGGAAACGACCAACATGGTGAGAGAACCGGTCGGCATGGGGCGATTCAAGATGGCCAGATGCTTGCCGGCAGCCGAGGCAGACGCTGGCCCGTAAGCCACCTCCACACCGCTGTCGGTGCTCACCAAGCCCGGCCAGTCTCCCTGGCGAGGGATCGCCGACTTGGCTTCCGAAACTTTGAGGCGGTACTCAGCCAGCACCCCTGCTGGATAGGCAATGAGCGGTTCAAGGTCAAGAACCAGCGAATCGCTGAAGGCTGCAGGCGCCGCGTAACGACGGATGATGGCGGTCATTATCTTCTCCAGTTAACCAATTTCTTTGAGGAAGACGCCGTCTTCCAATACGTTGTTCCAAAGCACGTCGTTGTCGTGGCTTACGCCAGGAACGACGGTCAGGTTGCAGAATCCTCCAGCCGCGCGGATGGAGTCACGCAGGATCGGATAATTGATGTCCCCACCAAAATCCACGGTGTAGGTGGAGTCGCCATTGCCCGCATAGATGTGCATTCGTGGGAAGCCGAACTTTCGCTGAGGTGCTTCAGCGCTCATGCCCATGTTGAACCAGTCGTATCCGCTGAAGAACTCCGCGACGCGAGAGTCATCCGAACCATCGGCTGCCATCCCGAACGCACTGCGGATGGCCGCTTTTCGAGCCGGTGCATTCGCGAAGATGTAGTTCAGCGATGGTACTGGCCCAATGCCGAGGCAGAACCGGATGGGAAACGGCTTGTAGTACGCCAGCTGCCCCATCACCAATCCCCCCATGGAATCCCCAGCCAGCACGACGGAAGGATGGAACTTGTAGCGCGCCATCAGGAATTGATACAGGGCCACCACACGGTTTCTGGAAAGGTCGTTGCCCCAGCCAGTAGTACCGCCCTCTTGTAGGCTGATGGACGCGTAAGACACCCGATTGGCGCGCGCCCAAGCCTTGAATTCATCGTTAGGAGCGTAGGTGTAGTTTTTGGAGTTCCCATGGCACAGGATCATCAGCGTGTCCGGGCCGGTGCCATATCCATCAGAGGTAACGACACGGGCGTTGATGCCTGAAATCCGAAAGTCGGACATGTAGCGTCCGCGCATGTTTCCAACTTCGTCGGACCCTTCCTTCCACTTTACACGTCCCACCCGCCCCAGATTATCGATGTCGATTTCCAGCGCATCGGCGAATGCAGTTCCGGTGAGATCCTGTGCGTACTCCTGGTAGACGCCCCTATTGTCGGCCCTACCCGTTATCAGAGCCGATTCTTCACCGTCCCTCCAGATCCTGTAGCCTCCTACCTTCGTGCCGATGAATTCGCGCGTTCCATCGCTGTGGACAGCGAACGCGACGTTGCCTTGTGGATCTTGGTCCGCCTCGATGAATTCGCGGCGAATGCTCGACACCAGGACGCCCGCGACGTCAGCGACCGCAGACTTGTCTGCCTTCTGGCTGAGCACGTCCGCAGCCCGCCATTGAAGGCCGGCCGAGGTCATCACGTACCGGCCTTCGTTGGGAACATCAAGCCCGCTGACCGGATCGGTATGCGTGCCACTATCGCCGATGACAGCAACCTGCCGGTCGACGGGGATCTGTCCTGCTGTCGCCGCCGCGCTCGCGGCCGCCCAGGTTGGGAACTCGATGGTGCTTCCATCTGCCAGAAACTGCTGGAAATCGGCCTCGATACCATTCCAGCTTTTACGGACCTGGCCTCGGCGATCATTCCAGGTTCGCGCTTGGCCATTGATACCGGCGTCAAGATTTTCGGCGTTGTCGTACAAGTCCAGCGGTGAGCTGGACCCTACCGGGTTGCCGGTGTTGTATCTGGTCATCTGGGTGTGTCTCCAGTGGCGCTACGGCGCAATCGCGTCGTCGTATTGGTAGAAGGCGGGGTCGTACTGCAGCGCGGTCAGCTCAACGGAGCCGTCCTCGCTGGGCGTGAGTTCGGCCAGAACGGCGTCATACCCAGCGCGCGTGCTGTCGCAGAAGATCAGCTCCGGCGGGTCAATCGTCGGGTCGTCCATGATCCAGGTGTTGAAGGCGTGCTCGCCCGGCAGCGCCGAGGCCGCGATGGTCAATCGGTGGTCGTCCACCCGTGTGGGCACGATCACGTTCGACAGTGTTCCGTCCTGGAATCGGACAAGGCACCGCGGCGCCGGCAGGCTCCAATCCAGGTACTCGCCCACCTCGATCAGGAGGCGGGTGCCGTCCAGCCTGGCCGACTCGATCATGGTGCTGGTGGTGCTCGACCCGGGTATGTCATCGAACAGCTTCACCCGGTCCCCGTGCTGGTAGACCAGGCCCATCATCTCGGTCTTGGTCTTGTAGGTCAGGCGCTGGCCTTGGTGTTTCATCAGGCGCCGCATGCCGATGCGGTATGCACGATCGCGCGTCCCTACCCCTTGAAGCTCATAGGACTCGACCTTCCGGGGCTCGGTGACGCCAGGCAACCGGCACTCCACCGTCTCTGGCGCCCAGCTCACCTCATCGATGTAGGTCACGTCCACGCCGTCATAGTCGTCCGGCCCCGGCGAAATGAACGACGTGCTGAGCGGCTCAAGCTGACGCTGCGGCGAGATCCCGCCTCGCCACGCCTTCACCCCTTCGCGGCCAGCCGAACACATCGAATCGATCAGCAGGAAGTAACCCATCCCCGCCTGCGCCGCCATCTGCAGCATGTCCAGTGCGCTGGTGCCGGACTTCTCCGCGCTGAAGTCGAAGAACTCGCCTCGCGGGGTCCAGTAGGTGTCCTCCAGGTGCTGTAGCGTATCCGTATCGATCTGGTCCGCCGGCAGGCCAAGGGACCGCATGACGTGGATCATGGCGCCGCTGATACTGCGTGCAGTTCCCTGGTCGTACAGCCGTGTGGCCTCCACATTGAACCGGCGGTCAGTCTGCGCTGCCAGCTTCGTACCGGTAGTCACCGTCAGGCCGATGGTCGTCAGGTCGTCGTAGCGAGTCGGTCGCTGCGACAGACGGGCGCGAAGGCCTTGCCAGTAGCACGCGTCCCGTGCCGAGTTGCCTCCGCGCTCGGTCACCCGCCTGACCCGCACCTCGACCTGCCCAGGGACGCCGAGGGTGATGCGCTCAGTGAAGCCCACGGCATCTTCGGAGTAGCCGGTGTACGTGTGCGTTCGAACCGTCCAGGGACCGCCCGAGCCATACACCCGATACCCAACGCGGATGCTGACCGTGAACGTGCGTTTGTTGCCCTTGCTGGTGTACCAGATGAGGCCGCCGGGGAAGTTGAAGTCATACTCGAACGCATCCGTGGTTTCGCCGTTCGGGCACACCAGGAAGGGCCCCAGCCACTCCTCGCCCTCTTGGAAGCCAGTGGCGCTGTAGTCAGTGGCCGTCCGGCTGGTCCAGCCCGGCCAGCTCGTGTCGACCACTCCCGCCTCAGTCAGCCGCTCCACGACCAAGGTGAGCCCGGACACGGCCGCAATTCGATAGTCGCTTTGGCCGCGCGACATTGCCAGCGACACCACACCGGGTGGCAGACCGCCGAAAGCAGTACCGGTCGGGCCGTCATAGGCCAACGTCACACGGGGCTGCGTCGCAGGTGTTCCACCGCTCGTGGCCACGCCCGCCGTGGATATTGGGCTGCCGCCGAAGACCGAGGCCGGCAGTCCGCTGTAGGTGATGTTCCCACCAGCAAACGGGCTGGCCGCCTCCGCAATCGTGACCACACCGCCGGACTGGGTCGCCACCAAGCCGCTATCCACCAACTGGTCGTTGATGGCGGTCAGCAGCACACCGAGGGTGATGTAGTTGGCCACCAGCGCAACGCTGTAGGTGGTTCCCCGCCAGCTGATCCCGAAGGTGACCGGAGAACCGCTGAAGTCGAAGTTGCTTGCGGCGGCGGATCCCGTCACACGGGCAGCGCTGCCACCGACACCGGGCACTGCCGGCGAGCCAGGAACGTAGCTGGCCACGAACAGTGCGTAGTCGGCCCCGTTGTAGGTCAGTAGCACCGGCATGCCCACGTAGGGCGCCAGTTCCGCCACAGCACTGCCGGCGATGATCGAGTAAAGGCCGCTGGTGGTTGCGGTGAAGGATGCCGCAACCTTGAGCGTGAGCACGGCGCCAACAACCCAACTGCTGGGCACGGAGCTGGTCGGTCGCTCGTTACCGTTCGCGTCGGTGACGGTCGCATTGTTCAGGGTGATCACGTTCCCCGATACCGTCACCGAATCTGCGTTGATGCCCGTAGACACGTCTGCCGTGTCGCCCAGATCCAGGCCGGCCGTGCCGGAGGCCGTCGCCCCGACCTCGGTGGAGTTCACCCAGTTCTCGGAGCGCACGTCGCCGCCGACATCGGTTCCCGGTGGGTAGATGGTCATCTGCACGTCGCTGCCGAACGAGCTGATAGGCGTATTCCCCAGCCGGGCCGAACCCACCGGGATGATGTGCCGCCCCTTGCCCACGCACACGAACATGTGGGTTCGATAGGACTTCTCGCCTACGAAGCGGGACACCGGCTGGACCAGATAGTCGGCCCAAACGCGGCATCGCCCCAGAACCTCGCGCACCGGGCTCCCGAGCCGCGCGGTGTTCGCCCGAGCCGTGTCGAGGCTGAGGCTGTCGCCCTGCCCGTTTCGACTACCAGGCAGATTGTTGGCCATGTAGATGGCATACGCAGCCACCACCGCAACCACAACCCAGTAGATCACCGCGGCAATGCCCTCGTAATGAGGGACCGGGTAGATGCGCACGTCGCTGCCATGGTCAATCCAGGTGGCTGCCCAAGCCTCTAGCGCAACCGGTGCGCCGTCCACCTCCAGCTCGATCGGCTGCTCACCCTCTCCGGTGTATCCGCGTACATTCGCCCGCAGCCAGCCATCCACCGTCATCCGGCCATGCTGGTGGGTTTCCAGCGCTTCACCTGGCATGCGGGAAGGAAACACCCGGATCACGCGTAGTACTCCACTCGGTTGAAGCGGCGCTCGAAGCGCGCCACAGGCAGGACCGTCACGTTGCGACCGTCGTTACATTCCAACGTGCACATGCGGCCGTCTACCTCTATCAGCACCGCAACGTGGGTCACCATGCTGCCCTCGTAGCAGAACGCCACGGCGCCCTCCACCAGGTCGCTTCCGGCGCGCTGCAGAACCGCCTTCTGAGCCAGCTCGGGCAGATCGTCTCGGGTGGCCCCAGAGTGTTCATCCCACGCCGGCAACCCAAGGTCCCGCCGCACCTCGTTGACCACGCCATAGCAGTCCAGTTCGGGGAACACTCGGCCGCCGCTGACCCAGACCACGTCCAGGTACTTTTCAAGATTGATCGTCATGAGATGTAGCGCAGTCCGGGGTGTTTGGATAGGTTGAAGCGATCGCGCGGCCAAGCCGTGTCGAGGATGTTCATGAAACCGGCCGTTATCTGGACCTCGGTAGACGACCACTGTCCACCCTTGATGACCATCGAGAGCGGGCGCTTGATTGGCGCCAGCAGATCGCTGCTCAGGTAGACCCGCAGCGTTACGGTCATCTCCTGCCTCGCGGCCAGCGCGGCGCGGATCTTTGTGCTCACCACGCCATCAATGTTGGTGAGGGCGAAGCGCAGATCCTGCACGCCGTCGGCGTTGCAGGCCGGCTTTGCCACGTCCATGCCGCAGGCCTTGAAGGTCACCGTCTGGCCAGTTTCCAGCACTGCAGTCAGGTCCTCCCACCCCTTGGTCAGGTAGTGGGTTTCGCCACCGACGGTGATGGCCAGCGTCTCGTGCTCGATCTCGCTGCCACCGGACGCATACAGCCGTTCAAGGATGCTCATGGCTGGGGCCACTCCCTGTTTGCGGTCAGGTCGATCACATTGGCCTGCAGGAAGCCTTCCGGGTACTCAGACCAACCATCAGCCAGCAGCGGCCGGAGATACAGTTCCAGCTGCGCGGTGAACATCCACAGGTTGCTGTTGGTCAACGTCGGACCGTCGTAAATGTCGGTGAAACGCGCCTTGTAGTAGTCCATGCCCAGCGGGCTGCGAAGGCGGCAGGCAAACCAGGACACGCCATCGAACAGCTGCTCCTGGAACCACTTCTCGAACAGGGCAGCCTGCTGGTCATTCAACAACCATCGCACCTCGGTCTGGCTAGGGGTCGCGGTGTAGGCCCGCCGCGGCAGGGATCGCCCGCTTACGAAGGTGGACCGCATCTGCGGAGATACGTGGCGCAGCCCATAGCCCTCGCGCAGCGGTTCGGGCAACCACTTTGGCTGCATGATAAGAGCCATTACCCGACCTTCCTTCTGATATTCCAGTTCGATCGCATCGCGCGTGATTGGGGACCGGTGCCGGATGTGGTGTCCGCCACACGATCCTGCCGCGCCAGGGCTACCGCGCGACGCACTGTCTGCTCCTGAATCAGCCGTTCCCGCTCGCTGATAGAGCCGTTCACGTTGAAATTCATCTCAAAGGTGTCGCCACGGCCTCCGCCAGCCGAATCGCGGGACACGCGGTCGAGGGTTGCGTCCAGCTTGGCGCTGGTGGCTGCAGTGGTGACCCGCTCACCCTTCTGCAGCAGCCAGGTCCCCGTCTCGGGAACGCTGTCGATGCCGTCGTGGGCCATGCCAACCGCCGAAACCTCTCCTACCAGGTTGGCAACCGCTGCAGCTGCGGCTGCCATCGCCGCGAGGTTGGCAGGGAACGGCAGGCCGCTTGAAAGTGCCGAACTGACCGCATCCTTGGCAGCCAGCGCTGCCTTCGCGACGGAGAACGCCTTACTGATTGCGAATGCGGCCCGGTAGATACCGGACTGCTCGCCGAAGCCTGCACGCATGACGCCCGCGACACCGGCCAATCCCTGCTCTGCAGCGGTCAATCCGACCTGCCATCGGGCCTTGTCTAGCTCATTCAACCTGGCCTGATGGGTGACCGCCAGCGCCGCCTCTTGGTTGTCCCACTCATCAGTCAGATCAGCGCGCGCCTTCCTGTATTCCTCCAGGGCCTCCAGTTGTGCGGCATACCGCTTGTTCTCCTCCTCGACCGCCTTGTTGATCTTGGAGAACTCGCCGCCGGCACCGCCATAGAGCGCGTCCGGCCCGCGATACTCGCTTCCCATCGAACCACCGACCTGCTCGATCGCCTTGCCGGCAACCTTCGCGAACTCTGGATCATTTGCGGCGCCTACAGCAGCGGCAGCCTGCAGAACCTTCAGACGGTCTCGCGCCAAGTCGACGCCGAGCGAGTCTTTCCTGTTCAGCTCGTCCTTCAACTTGACGAAGGCCTCGGTGGCCCTGGCCGCTTCCTCATTCGCTGACTTGACCCCGGCCAACCGGTCAATCTCGGTGGCCAGTGCGCGGAGGCGCTCTTGGTCGGCAGCGTTTAGGCCTTGCAGGCTCCCTTGCGCCATTTCAAAGTTCAGGCGCTGCAGCTCGGTGGCCTTGGCAGATCGGTCCGCGCTGGTGTCGAACAGCTCGATCTGCCGTTTCAGCTGGAGCGAAGCTGACTCATAGGCGCGCTGCAGCTGCTGCTGCCCCGCTAGCCGCTTCTTGGCGTTCTCGGCGTCCGCAGCGGCTGCGGCCGCAGCAGCGCGAGAAGCCGCGTCTCCGGTCACCCCATTCGGGATCGACGATGCGGCGCTGGAAGCCTTCGCCGCCTGCTCAAGCATGCGCTGGCCTTCAGCCAGCTTGCGCTGCTCCATCTCGACCTCGCCGCGAAGGCGCTGGATCACGGTATCCGGTCGAGAAACAAGATCCGATGGAATCAGCTCGCTTGCATTGAGCATAGACAGGCCGAGCGAACCGCGGCTGTTCTGTACCGCGTCTATCGTCTTCTGCAGCCGCTCAATACGCTCCTGCACGCGGACCACATCCGTAGCGTCCGGGCCGTTGAAACGGGCGGCCAGCTCTTCGGCCACGAACTTAGCCACGTTACCGGTCGTGGCTGCGAACTGCGCCAGCGTTCCGATTGCGGCGACTGCACCAGAGATCAGATTGTTGAAGCCCTCCCGCGTGGCCGGATCGTTCAGCGTCTCGATCAGCGTGTTGACCGCGTCAGTCGCGCCCCGCAGGCTTCCGTCACCCGCTGTGGTGATGTCGTTGAGGGTATTGCCCAGCGCCTGCAGCGCGCCGCCGAAGGTGTCACGCGCCGCCTGCGCTGCACCAGCATAGGACTCTTCGAGGATCTCCAGGATCATCACCTGGGCCTCGCCTTCCTTGCCAGCCTTGACCAGCTCGTCGATCGTGCCGCGCACCTCCTTGGTGAAGGCGGCACCGAAGCCTTGCTGGGCGAGAGCGGCGGCGGCTTTGCTGGGCGATTCCAGTGCCCGGCCGATGGTCTCTGCCGACTGGCTGACGCTGATCCCGAGGCGTGCCGACTGGTCAATGACCGCCTGCATAGCGCGGGGGATGTTTGACGCCAGAATTCCCGAATAGGACAGCAGCCGCGTCTGTGCCTCAACGATCTCGCCGCCACTGAACGTGGACTTGCTCGAGAGCGTGTCAGCCATGTCCAGCAGCTGCTGACGGGTGTAGCCGGCCGCGCCACCGGTGGACCGAATGATGGCGTCGAGCTGTGCCACCTCGCGCTCGGCCGCGATGGTGTTACGCCCGATCATCACCACTGCCGCGGCGATCGCAGTACCCAGTGCAAGGCCGGCCAGTTTCGCCTCGGCCTCGACCTTCTTGCGCCACTTCTCCGCCCGGCGCTCGGACTTGTCCAGGCCGGACGCGAAGCCGCCGACCTCGGCGATTACGTCGATGGTCAGCGTACCAAGGGACCGGGACATAGCTCTCTCTTCTGCAGGGGCCGGCCAACGGCCGACCAGGTTGATACTCGCCCTACGGCGCGCCTACCACTGCTTCATCGCCTCTTCGAGACTGATGGGCGCTGGGTCGGCATAGGGCATGAAGTCAGTGCGCTTGAATGGGGCGGAGCCTGGCTTGGTATTCGAATTGACGAACAGAGCCGCCAGCATCCCTGCTGCCTCGTCGATCCGGCTACCGAGGTTCAGACTTCCACGCCTGGCGCGGAACACGCTCCAGAGCTGGAATTCCCGGATGCTGAGGCACTCCATTGCCTCAGCGATGCTGCGGCCGCCAATCCCGTTCAGGACCAGCTCGCACCACAGCTCATCTTCCGGGGTCAGCTCGTAGCTTTTCCCAGGTTGTTCACCTCACCGATGGCCATCAGCAGCGCCACCGACAGGTTGCCGTCCAAGGCGCCGCGCTCCGGATCGGCCTCGCCGGTGATATCAGCAACGGTGAACACCGCCTTGCCGTCCTGGTCGCAGATGCTGGCCGCGATGCGGCCGGCCACACCATCGTGCTTGTTCGTGGCCGACAGCACGTCGGACACCGCCGCCTGGAAACCCAGCGGCCGCACATACACGGTGGCGGTCAGTTCCTCGTCGCCCTGCTTCCAGCGGATCTCCTTCTCCACTGGCCGGCCAGTGAACGCACCTGCTTTCTGCAGGCCGGCCACGCTCAGGCTCACTGCACGCGCGGTGGCTGTCTTCTTGGCGGCGCGGCTCACAGGGTCTGCGCCTTACGCAGCCAGACGCCGGAGCCGCTGCGCTGCATGGTCGCCGCAGTGGTGACCACGGCATTGCCCTGGAAATCGAACGGGAAGTCGCTCACGTAGGCCTGGAAGGTGTACCAGGTGCGGGTGTTCGGCAGCACCAGCTCGGCGACGGTCGAGCGCTCGGCAGTCGCAGCGGCGCCGGTGCCAGCGCCGCCGGTGAAAGCGACAGTCGGCGCGCTGGTGTAGCCGGTGCCTGGACTGGTGATGTTGACGCCGATCACCGAGCCGGAATCGACGATCGCAGTAGCCGTGGCTCCACTGCCACCACCACCGGTGATGGCCACGGTCGGCGCGCTGGTGTAGCCGGTGCCGCCGTTGGTCACTTCGATGCTCGAGATGCTGCCAACCTGCTGCACGGTTGGTTCGATGTCCACACCGTCGGACCAGCCAATGGCCCACTGGATCGGATCGCCACCGTCCACCTGCTCGGCCAGCTGCCAGAACAGGTAGTGGCTCTCGTTCTTCGGATCGGCGTTGATGGTCACCGACGCCTGGCCAGGCGTGCGCAGGCCCTTCTTGTAGGTGCGCGTGTTGGTCTCGGACAGGCAGGTGTCGTCGATCTGGTCCGCCGGCGCGGTGCCGGGGTTGAAGGCCGTGATGCACTCGATCTCACGGACAGTGCCGTTGATCAGGCCGTACAGCTGGGTTCCTTGGGTCAGGATGCTCATCGTTTCTCCTGCGGGCAATAAAAAGCCCCGCAGTGCGGGGCGTGGGTGGGGATGTAGCGGGCGTTACCGAGGGACCAGCCAGTCCACATCGAATGACAGGCGCAACAGCTTTGTTTCGGGGTCAAGCACCTGGCTGCCCCAGCGGGTGATGTACCCGCGAGGTTCGAAGGCATCGCGCAGGGCCGTGGCGCCCTGGACCAGTGATTCTTCGTCCTTCGCATACACGTCGACCTGCGTGGTCAGCGCGTCCACGTCAGGGCGATGGGCCAAGTAGTTCTCGGGGCTACCGCCGACCGTCTGCCACACCGCATAGGGCAGCGCAGGCGGCTTTTCGATCAGGCCGAACGGGTAGACACGGGTCGGTGCCTCGCCAAATGCCAACCGCACCGGTGTGGAGGCGATGCACAGCGGGAAGATGGGGGGGATCATGCCGCCCCCTGCTTAGCCAGCACGCGGTCCAGCGCCTGATTGAAGCTCCGCGCGAACACGTCTACGGCCTTCTGGCCGGCCTGATCCGGCACCGGCCTGAAGATCGGCTGCGCAGCCATCTTCGAGGTGCCGAACTCCAGCAGGCGCCAGTACCAGGTGATGCCGCCGGGGTTGCTCGTTCCCTGCTGAGCGGCGCGCCCAGCCTGTGCGCCGCCCAGAACGCCGACACGGAACGCAAGAACGCCGTCCTGCTTGAACGCGCGGCCATTCCAGCGCACCGCGACGTTCTTCCAGATGGCGGTCTCGGTTTCGTGGTCGTCCACCCGGCGGGCGTTGCTCTGCGCTTGGTCGCGCAGCACGTTGGCCGCCCGGCGCAGCGCGGCCCGGCCACCCTTGTAGTTCACCTCGCGCTTCACCTGCGCCATCTTGTTGCGGATGCCGTCCAGGCCGCTCACATCGAAACGGATGCCATCAGCCATCGTTGACACCCTCGCTACATGGAAGCGTCAGGTATTCCAGGCCGCTCACCGGGTCGGGCAGCACACCATGGATGTTCAGGATCTTGCCGCGGAACAGCACCCGGCACTTGTCGGTCACGTCATCGCGCTGGCGGATGGTCACCCGCAAAGTGACCTCGCTGTCCACCGCCTTGGCTGCCACGAACTCGCGGGCCGACAGCGGCGCCACTTCGGCCCACACATCGGCCAGCGGCTCCCAGCTGACGGTCTGCGCGCCGGTCGCAGGCGACTGCCCGTAGACCTGACGCTGCAGCTGCACCCGGTGGCGCAGACGGCCGGCGGCGATCATCGCGGCTTCCCGCTCAGGTAGTTACCGGATCCAGCCGGCTCCGCCTCGCCGCCTTCGCTGTCGCAGAGGTAGTCCACCAGTCGGTTAATCGCCTTGGCGTTCTCCTGGTCGGCCTTGGTCTTTTCCTTCAGCGCCGCCACCAGCTGGTGCGTCGCCTCGGTCTGGGCTCGCAGGGAGGCCAGCAATTCGCTTTGCTCGTTCATTCGCTTCTCGCATCCATTTCATGAGCCAGGCACGCCGGCGCGCGCAGCCAGAGCACGCCACGTCAGACGCCGAGCCCGACCCGGTGCGGCCACAGCAGGCTGTGCGCACCCATTGGGATCTTCACCGTGGCACCTGAGCTGGACTGCACGTCCTCGCGGGTCATGTAGAGGTGGCCCAGCATCAGCAGGACCGCCGCGCGTACGGCGTCGGTCACCACCATCGGGTCGCACCCTGCGGTTCCGGCCAGCACAGCGGCGGCCATGCTGGCGGCGTCAGGGAACACTTTCCGGTTCATGAATTCCTGCGCCGCCTCCTCGGCGGCGCCACCGTATAGCTCCAGCATGGCATCGTCGGCGCTATCGGCCCGGCAGTGCTGCCGGGCCTGCTCGATGGTGATCAGCTGCATGGCTCAGGCCTGGTCGGGCGTCGCCGCCTTGATAGCGGTTTCGATTGCCTCGATCACCGTGGCGCGGGCTTTCTCGCCCTTGGCAGTTTCCGCCTTCAGCGCAGCGTCCAGCAATGCGAGGTCGGTCACCGCAGCGATCGCCGCGATCGCGTCGGAAGCCTTCTGACGGACAAGCTGAGCGCCAGCGTCGGCCGCTCCAGTCGGAGCAGCTGGGCCAGCGCCGGTGACCGCCGCCTCGCCAGCCAGCTTCACGAGGCCACGCTTGACCAGCAAGTCCGCGTGTTGGTTGGATACATCGAACTCCGCGCCCCGGCTACGGCTTCCGTGGTGTTCGAACGAGGTGAGCGCAATGACCTTGGCCATTATCTGGTTCCTTCGTCAGGTGCAGCGCCCGGCTGTGCCGGGCGCCATGTGTTGTCAGCCGCCGGCGCCAGCGCCGTCGGTGACCGGCAGACCGTCGAAGCCACCCTTCACGAAGGCCTCGGGGCGGAACACGGTCAGGCCCACATCCTCTTCGCAGAGGATGGTGACCATGTTCTTGACGAAGTTGTCGCGGTCCTGGTTGGAGACCGTGATGTTCGCCTGCTCGCGGTCCCACCCCTGGGCACCCATCTTGAAGGCACCGGTCAGGAAGTCGCCCTGGTCCATGGCCTTGGTTGCCACGACCGGGCGCGCCCACAGACCCGGGACAGCCAGGCCACGCGGCGTGGCGAACAGGTAGGCGTTCTCGGTGGTCTTCGACAGCTCGATGGTGGTCCAGTCGATGGGGTTCAGCACGATGCCATCGGCTTCGTACTCGGCCAGGGTCACCTGCAGCATGGCAATGCGCAGACGGTCGATGGCCGTCTCGTTCTGCACGGTCACACCCGGGTTCACATAGGTCGTGGCCTGGGTGTAGAGGCCATTGATATTCAGGCCGACGCCCGAACCCTTCAGCAGCTGCGCTTCTTCCTTCAGCTTCAGGCCGTACATCAGGCGGCCATTGATGTAGGCCTGCAGCATGCTGGCATCACGCAGAACCTGCTTGGACGCGCGGATCCAGTGGGCGATGGTGGCGATCTTGGCCGAGTCCAGCTCGAACGCCAGATCAGACTCCGGCTTCGGATTGGTCGGGTTCTCCGCCACCACGTCCGCGTTGTTGGTGAAGCCGGTCTCGCGCACGTACTCGATGCTGTCCGAGGAGGTAGGCCCCCAAGTCAGAAGATCGCGGATGAAAAGGCGCTGGTTCGGCGTTGCAACCACGCCGGGAACGCGCTGCGGCTGGATCAGGGTGCCGGCCGAGGCGTCTTCGCGGGTGATAGCCGCCTTGACCGTGAAACTGCCCTGCATACCCGGGTTGAAGTTCTTGCAGGCATCGGACGCGGCAACCACTTCGCCGATGGTCAGGGCCTTGGCCGGGGAGCCGCCACCCTGCTCCAGCTTGGCGATGACCTGCTGGGCAGCCTGCAGATTGGCCTGCAGCTCGCCCTGGGTGACCAGCAGCTGGTCGACCTTGGCCTTGGTTTCTTCGGACAGCTGCGCATGCGCGCTGATATCGGCCTTCGCCTGCTCCGCATGCTTCTTGAGCTGCTCGTTCACCTTCTCCAGGCTGGAGTTGATGCTCTTGATGTCTTCGTCGATCTGAGCCATGTGGATTTCCTTCAGAGGTGGTTGGTGAGGGAGGCGGCAAGTGCCGCATTTGCTTTGGTCTGCGGCACCGACGGCGCCCCAGGATCGGTGGGATCGCCCTCACCGCTGCCAGCGGGATCACCCGCACTGGACTTGAACTGGCTGATCAGACGCATGGCCTCGGACTTCGGCATGCCAGAGGCCCGCAGAGCGGCCTCCATACGACGCACCGCTGAGGCGTTCTTGCTGTCATCTGCCTTGCCGATTTCGTCGGAGTCGAGCAGCGAATCGGCGAAGCCCTGGGAAACGGCGGCGCTGCCGCCGATGTAGGACTCGCGATCCATGAGCTTCTGCATGGCCTTGAGGTCTTCGCCGGTCCTGGCCGCATACACGTCGGCCATGGCCTGGTCGAATGGCTCCAGCTGATCAGCAATCTCGCGCAGCTCGTGGCGATTGCCTGCGGCCAGGAGCCAGCAGTTGTGGATCATCAGGAAGCCCGCCCGTGCAATCTGCACGTGGTCGCCGGCCATCGCGATGATGGAAGCGGCAGAGGCCGCAATACCCATCACCTTCACCGTGACCTCGCCCGGGTGCTCGCGAAGCATCGAGTACATGGCCAGGCCTTCGAACATGTCGCCGCCGGGAGAGTTGATGGCAACGGTGACCGGCCCCTTGCCCAGCGAGCGCAGCGCCGCAGACATACGCTTCGCAGTGAAGCCGCCGCCGGTCCACCAGTCCTCACCGATCACGTCGTAGATGCCGATCGTGCGGTCTCCCTGATCCTCAGCCGCAGCGCGGATGCTGGAATCCCAGCGATCAAACGCCGACGGCGCGATGTAACTGCGCACATCCATCTGCGGCCGTCCGCTCGGAACGCCCGGGGTTGCACGGATGGTCATCGATTACTCCTTGATGGCGGCGTCGGGAACGCCAAGAAATGCGCGCATCGAGGCGCGAGCGGCATTGCCGTCTTCGGCCTGGCCAAGCTTGTCCAGCGGAGCAAGAGCGGTCTGCACCGTCAGCACCGCGGCGTTGCCCCCCATCGGCTCGCGGTCTTCCAGCTCACGAACTTCGTCGCGGGTCAGAATTCCGTTGTTGACCATGGCTGCGTAGAAGGCAGCGCGACCCGCGCTGTCGGCGCGAAGAAGGCCCTCAACGGCGAACTTCGGGTAGAACTTGGTGCGCTCGGCAGGTGTCAGAAGATCCTTGCTGATCGCCTGCTCGATTCGACGGAGCCAGGGGCCGAGGGTGAACGTCAGGAAGCCGATCATCTGCTGCTCGATCCCGGTCCCCCAGCTGGTCGACTTCTCGGCGTGGCCGACCATGAACGGAGGAACACGGAACCACCGACAGATTTCCTCCACCGAGAACGCGCGCGACTCAAGCAGCTGGGCGTCGGCCGGGTTGATGCCGATCGTCTTGATTTCAGAACCTGCTTCCAGGATGACCGGTCGCCCCGCATTCACTGCTCCGCTCAGTGTTTCCAGCGTTTCCCGCGCTTCTTTGCGCTGGTCAGGCTTAAGCGTGCTGGGGTAGGAAATAGCCGTGGTCGGCATCAGTCCCTTGGAGAACGTTGAGCTTGCTGCCATGTCAGCGCCGATGGCGGCGCCGAACACCTCGGCGCCGTATCCGATGACAGAGACGCCCTCTTTCCCATCCAAGGAGAAACCTGGGATGTTCCAGACGCGGTCGTTTGGTATCTCCCGCTGCAGCCCGTTCTCATCCATGTACCGCCAGACCTTCACCCCATCGCGGCGGAACGAGGTCAGCCTGTCCGGGTGAAGGAACTGCAGGCCAACCACGCGGCCTCCAATCATCAGCTTCTCGCAGCGCGCATTGCCACGTAGCAGCATCGCCGCAACGCTCGCTTCCCAATGCACGGCTGCCGTGGTGTCGGAGTTAGGCTGATCGTGCAGGATGAACTGAAGCGGATGGTGGCTCGCCACGCGCTTGCCTGTGCTCGTCTTTTCGTACATCGAAAGGGGCAGCGTGGAGATGGTCTCCGAGATCAGGCGCACGCAGGACCAGACCGCAGACAACTTCAGCACGGTCTCATGGTTCACCGGCACACCCGCCGCCGAGTTCGAGCCGAAGTAGTCCGCCCAGAAGTCGCCATCAGTCAGATGGATGGGAACCCCAAGCCACTTGAGCGCCGCAGCGCGAAGCCGCCCTGGCTTCTTCGCCGCGGCCTTCATCCGATCACCGGACTGGCAATGAAATCACCGGCATCGTCACCCTGGGAGGCCGCCGGCATGCTCAGCCCGATGGCCATCAACAAGGTCGACATGTCGTCGATCTTGTCCGGCGATCGCTTCTTGTCAGGCTTCATGTTCAGGTTTCCGTCCTTCACGGCAATGAGGTTCGATGCGCACCAGTTCAGAACCGGGTCGTTTCCGTGCCGGATCTTCCTGCTGATGTAGGCGCGCTCAAGTTCCTGCATCGCCGGGTGATAGTTCTTCGTGGTCTGGCCGAACTCGATCAGCGGATGACCCTCTGCCAGCAGCCGTTGGGTGATCTCTTGGGCGTTCCACTTATCGAAGCCGATCACCAGGGGATTGAACCTGGCGATGTCCTCCCTCATGCGCGCCTCTACCACCTGGTAGTCGGTGACTTCGCCCTCGGTCACCTCGATCAGCCCGGCCGCAACCCAGCCCGCGTAGGGAACAACCCCGCGCTCTGTTCGAGCGCGAACTGCATCCTCTGGAACGAACCGGCGGCCCCAGGTGTAGTAGATCTCGTCCACCTTCCACACCAGGCGCCAGGAGGTAAGGTCCAGGTTGCTCGCGAGGTCCAAGCCCGCCCAGCAGGGATGGCCGGCGAGCCAGTCCAGGTCGACCTCGCCCCCACCCTTCTGCCACTTCGTCAGGTCGACCCAGCCCGTTGCAGAGGACGCCGGGCGGTTAAGCCGCTTGATCTTGAATTCGGCCAGCTTCGATGGCATCTGCCGCGCTTCGACAGCCTCCTTGCGGATTGCCTTCAGCAAGTGCGGGTTGGCGTCCATCAGAGGGTTGGCCTTGGGCCACGCCGACTCGTCGAACTCGTCGTCGTCCTCGTCGACCGCGTAGAACACCACCAGGAAGTGGTCCGCCGAATCGCCCAAGATGCCCTGCAGCACCTGCTTGGCGAACTGTCGAATCTCTCCCCATGGACCAGGGTTGGTGTATCCCTCGGTCGTGGTGTAGAGCCACAGCGGGTTGCTGCGTGCGCCGGCCGCCGAAGTCAGCACGTTCAGCAGGTCCGCCGACTTGTGGGCGTGGATCTCGTCCAGCCCCACATGGGAAGGATTCAGGCCGTCCTGCGTGCTGGCCTTGGCGTTGATCGGCTTGAAGCTGGCCCCGGTCTCCACTCTGCTGATCGAGTTGGCCCAGCAGGCCAAGCCGAACGCCTCCTGCAGATCCGGCGTCTTCTCCGTCATCCGCTTCGCGACGTTGAAGATGATGCGTGCCTGGCGGCCAGTGGTCGCCGCCGAGATGATCTGGGCTCCCTCTTCTTCCTCGCAGCACTGGCAGTACAGCAGGATCGCCGCCGCCAGAGTCGACTTGGCGTTCTTGCGCGCCACCGCGAACAGAGCCGAGGTGAAACGTCTGCTGCCGTCCAGGTTGCGGAACCCGAACAGCTGCACGACGAAGAACACGTGGGACCGGTGCAGCTCAATCTCCGGTCGTGCCCACTTGCCTTCAACGTGCGGAAGCTTCTCGATGAAGTCGCACGGGTCGCAGGCATGCCACTCGTCGAACAGGAAAGGTGGGCGCTTCCGCTTTGCGCGCTTCAGGTCCGCAAGGAACCGCTTCGCGGCCAGGCGCACCCACTTCCCGAACTTCCGGCCCTTCTTGTCTGCTACGGCCTCTTCTGCATAGGCCGTGGCGATGCCGACGTAATCACGCACGGGGCTTCCGCTTCGCACCATTGCTGGCGAACGCGTTCCCCGACTTCTCGACCTCCCCCGCCGGCTTAACCTTGCCTTGGGCAACCGGCGTCAGGCCGAAGTCATTCATCAGCCCGCGCAGCTGGGAGACCATCGAGGCCACGGGCGCCAAGCCGGCGGCATACAGCTGCACGGTGTTGCCGTGCAGAGCGCACAGCTGTCCGAACGCTGAAAGCCCGGCCTCGGTGAGCAGCTTGTTCGCGTGGAGGATCGGCGCCAGCCGGTCCCACTCCTTGATGGCATGGGCGTTCGGAAGCCAGTCCGGTGCCGGCGGCACGTCCGAAACCAACGGGAGGTCAGCGGCTGGCGCCGGCGGCGCGCGGTCGGGGCGATCCGTGCCGGCCACCACTTTCAGCGATGTCGGTTTGCGCGGATTCGCCATGGGTAGTCCAGGAGCGGCGACTTGGCCGCGAAAAAATGGTTTTTCTCAACTGACGGTGCAAAAAAACGTCTGGGCGCACGGTCAGGGAGGCGAACCGCCCCAACTTTTGACCCTCCCCCACCCTGCCTGCGGTTGTTGCGATTCATTCGCGTCCACGCGCGCGTTTCGGGGTCGCCTTCGCACCTCGGTGCCAGTTGCCGAACCCGCCATCCTCGGTCGCGGTCTTGCGGTCATGGCAGGGCTTGCAGAGGGGCTGCCAGTTGTCGGTGTCCCAGAACAGCGCCTGGCTGCCCTTGTGCGGGGTGATGTGGTCGACCACCGTCGCGACGGTGACGTGACCGGAACGCTGGCACTCAGCGCATAGCGGGTGCCTGAGCAGGAAAGTGGCGCGGGCGCGCTGCCATCGGCTGCCATAGCCGCGTTCAGCCGTGGTCTGCCTCACTGCTGCGGCCGGCACGTGCACGACAGCCTGCCTGGGCATGGCGTTGTGCTTGGGTGCACGGCGCGGCATTAACCACCACCGAACGTAAGGCTCAGCTGCGGGTCGAGCCGCTGCAGCCGCTGCTGGTGCTCAACCTTCCGGCGCTTCCAGCGGTTCATGTCCTTGGCGCAGTTGGAGACGTGCTCCCGCTCTTGGCGGTATTCCACATACGCCACGTTCCAGCGCTCCATCGCACCCGATGCCTGGGTGCGGATGAACCCGGCCATCCGGTTGAAGGCACGAATGAACGCCCAGCGAATCTCCGCAGCCTTCTTACCGGTGAAGGCCAATGCCACGGCCATGAAGCCATCCTTGGTCATCAGGTAATACGGCTGCGGCTTTCCGTTCTGTAAGTCACTGATTTCATGGCAAAGCTCAAAATTGAGCTTTGCAGATCTATCGGGTGCGTCCTGGACTGCCTGCGCTACAGAGCGCAGAACGTTCTTGTGCTGCTTGCCGAAATACTTGGCAATTCGCCTGCTGTCGGTCATTGGCTGACCGCCAGCCAGCATCACCATGTCCTGAACAGAGTCGATGTTCATTACCTGCTCCTTGTGGACCTGCCTGCAGAGGAAGCGCGACCAGCCTATCGGGCAGGACGACAGACGTTCGGTAGCGAACCTAGGCCGCGCTGGAGACGGTGTGCCTCGCCGACGAACTGTGCCGTTGGGGAAATCCGGGTCAATGGTCGAAGCACGGAGACAGCACATGCCGTCCGACCATTGACGCCACGGACAGATGTGCTAGTGAGACCGATCAGCGGCGATCACTTCCTGGCAGGCACGGAGGTGGTCATCGGCGTCGCGTCCGATTTGAACAAGAGCGCCCGCGACCTCTGCTCGTAGTTGGGCTGCCTGGTCACGTTCGACGGCGCCGGCGACGGCTTGGGACAGGCGAGCGGTGCTGCAGGTGGCGAGGTCGTCGCGCAGCTGGAGGCTGCCATCGCGCACGCCAGCAGCAACAGCAGCAGGGACGGCCGTGGCCGCGGTGCGGTCTTCTTCATGCTTGGCTCCGATGGTGGCCAGGCGGTCGGCCTGGCGGTGTTCGACAGCGCGGCTCTGGCTCACCTGGTTCGCCACTGCCTCGGCGCCCGCGGCGCGCTGGGTGGCTGCCGTGCGCTCTGCCCGATCACCACGCCAAGCCCATCCGGCCCCAAACATGGCACCAGACCACAGGGTGAAGGTGGCAACTGCGATGGCAATGCGGTTCACTCCGAACCTCCTGCCTTGATCGTGTCGCTGTCAGGGTCAAACGGCGGCGGCTCCAACCCCGCAGCGCGCATCAGGCCTTCAAGCCGGTAGATGTGCCGTATGAGGCGCAGCTCTCGCCTCTCCATCCGGCCAACCCGTTCGCCAAGCCGGGTCACTTCTTCGCGCATCAACTGGATCACATTGACCTCGGCCCCCTCCCTGGCAGTCGCTACGAACTGCTTGCGCCACCACAGCGCAACGCCACCGGCGCCGACCATCAGGCCGCCAACAGCCGTACCGATGGCCTGCCAGTCCACGTCGACCCCGATCATGGCGCCACCATGCCGCCGGCCATCCGGTACACGGCCAACAGGTCAGCCAGCGTGTGCTCGTGCTGCCCGTAGCCGGCGCCAGGCAGGCTCGCCCAGATGTTGCTGACCGCCTTGATGGCCTCCGGGATCTTGCCCGCCTGGATCATCGGCAGCGCGCGGCGCTCCCGGATTTGCTGCAGCGCGATCAGGTCCTGGCTCAGGGGCGTGAAGTCCTTCAGGCCCAGCGTCTTCTTGTACGCGTCGTAGTAGCGGCGCAGCAGCTGGTAGCGGCCGGCTGCAGTGGACTGGATCTTTAGTTTTGGAAGATCCACCAGCACGCGCGGATGGTCGGCGTAGCTCTTGAACAACTGCCCGCCGACGATCACGTCATAGCCGCGGTCCTTGGTGGCCTGCTTGCCGTTATCCGTACCTTCGGACCACGCCAGCATGTCGAGGAAGGCCACGACGTTCACGCCGCCAGCTTGTTGGGGGGTGATCTGTGCCATGGCGGATCCTGAAATGAAAAACCCCGGCTGGGTGGCCGGGGTCGGGTCGTGCGCGATGGTAGTGAATTTACGTTGTTTCCTGCGGAGGTGTCACCTCCGCACCTACGGACGTTCGATCAGGAAGAACCGCAGCCATCCGTTTATCGAAATCAGTTTTGCACCTTGGGCACAGAACCACCATCTTCCCGACGTTTCGAACGATGTGGATGAGACGGTTCTCGGCCTCGAAGCAATGGGGACAATACGGCTCCCCCTGAGCCACACCATCACCGCCCTTCTCGTAATACATGCCGCTAAAACGAACGACCTTCGTCCGATTGCTCAGAGCTTCGGTCAACCTCGCAATCTCCTGGTTCAACTCCGCAGCCTTGTCGCCGGCATCGACAATAGCCATCCGAGCATCGGCCAACAGGGAGATTGCGTCGGCCAGTTTCAGCTTCCACTCCGCCTCGGACAGAGCCTTGTCCGCGGTAAGGACCCCGCGCAACAGATCGGCGCCCGCTTTCACGGCCTGCGCCGCAGTCTGGAACTCCAGAATCATCATCCACTCCGTGTGATGTTTCGCCGGAGCTTAGCACCGGTTATGCCGCAGAGCTGAGCGCGCCTCGCATATGCCAGGCAGCATCTTGCTCCGCCTCGACCATCCTCCCAAGAAGCCACTCGTACACAGGCTTCCATGTCCGGCGGTAGGCCGCTTCATCCCGGCCGATGGCAGCAGCCCGCCGTCGATCGCTTACCGGGCCGAGCCCGGACCCGCCGCACACCTTGCACGGCACCAGCAGCTCCCCAGCCATCGCTTGGCCCCTGCCCTCACAGGCCGAGCAATGCGGGCGCTTAGCGATCTCACCGATCACCGCCGCCGCCAGGGTCGGCAGCGACTCCAGGGTGCTGATCGGCCAGCACTGCGCCTTCACCCGGCCCAGCCGCTGCTGGGCCGCATCACGGTTCGCCCGCTGCTCAGCCGTCGCCGCGCCGCCCCAACCGATACACACCTCGGCCAGGCCGACATCCGTCCGGGCCTCCGCAAGGCGCCTCTGCTGCCGCTGCAGCTCCGGCGTCACCAGCGCAATGACGGCGTCCCGCAGCTTGTGCCGGCGCAGCGCGGCGCCGTCAGGCCACCAACATGCCTCCAGCAGCTCCCGGCCAAGCCCTGCCGGCACCATGCCCAGCGCCGCAGCAATGTCCTGGTTCGTCAGGTCGGGCTTCCCGCCTCCCCGGCCGATGTCGAACTTCACCGTGGTCGGCCCCAGCCGCCCCATCGCCTCACGTGGATTCATGCCCCTTCCCCTGTCGTTGAGTGGCCGGCCGCTTCCGGCCCACCCGTAATCCGTACCACCACCTGACCGCGAGGCCGCCGTTCGTCATGCACGAACAGATGCCCCTGGAACCGCCCATCGTCGATCCCTAGCAGCTGGGCGATGCCATCTCGGTACGGCTTGCACCGGCCCGTCATGTTGTCGTCGTCTGGCAGCTTCTTGCCCGGCGCCTGGTAACAGTCGATCCACAGGTGCAGCTTGCCGGGTGGCAACTGCAGCGCGCGCCACCCAGCATCATGAGCCAGCACCACCGCCGTTTGCCGGGCATGCTTGGTGGCGCGAGCCTTCACCCGGAAGTGGACGCGGGCGTTCGGCGACAGTTCCTTACTCGGCCAAGGGAGTATTAGTTCCAGTGCGCAGTCAAGATGCATAGCTCGGCTCCCACTGTTGTGTCCAGCCCTCCGAAACTTTGCGTGGAAGACTTGCCTGGACCAACCTCCTTTTGGGCAATCCCCAACGTATCATTCGCCTAGACCTATAGGAGAGGCGAAGGTGCGAGACCCACGGGGGATGGATAGAGATATTTTTGTAGTTTTGACAATGGCATTTGGCTTTGGCGTACTCACTTCGTGGGGGCTTTTCTACGTTTGGGGAAGCGCCCCCCAACCCAAAACCATCGACTTGGCAGCATGGACCCAAGCAATAGGCAGTATCCTTGCAATTTGCCTTGCCATTTATGTCCCTTGGCGTCAGAGACGCTACCAGCTCGACGACCAGCGAGAGCGCGCGGCTAAAGAAGATGCCCTTCAACGACAGCTTGTACGAGCAATGCACACTGCCCTTTTCGCACCGATAGAGCGGCATAGGACAAGCTGTGCCAGGACGCTGGAGTGCTTGAATGAAAGTGTCTCGGTTCGGCAAAAGCGGATCAGAGAGGATATGTTTGATCGCTCCCCCGAAATTGACCAGTTCAGAGCGAGCCTTCACTTGATGGGCGAAATCGGGCACGAAATTAATATCTTGATATCTGACCAGGATGTTCTGAGAGGCATGCTTAGGAACCTGCGTGGGCCGACGATCACTCCTGAGAATTTGAAAAAAGCACGCCAACGGCTTGAAAAGGGCTCTAAGAATGCCGAGAGAATCCGCGCTAAATTGGCGAAGGTAGCTGTTGGCAAGGACGTGGGCTGACGACTCTTGGGCTGGAGAGCTGCGCATTTGAAAGCCCCTACTCCCATCTAGCCGCAAGATGCTGCACCTGGCCGCCCCGCGCCTCGAACTCCTCCACCGTCTCGGCCGGGCCACGGATCGTGATTCCGGGCTTTGCGCGCTTGGGGCGGGAAACGGTGTTGAGGTCCATTCGCCGCTCGCGTGGCGCGACTTGAGGGTTCAGCCTCGGCGCCAGGTTGTTCGATTTGTTCATGCCACCCTCAGTTCGTTGATGTACGTCTGGTTTGCAATCAGCTCATCGTCGGAGCCGTACGTCTCGTGGAAGGTCCGCGAGCCATCCAGCAAGCTCGGGCCGTAGATCTGGCGCATCGTTGCGAAGGTGTTGCCCTCCATCGGATGCCGCATGTGGTGCCACTTGCAGAGGGCGTAGCCCTCCATGTGGCCGCGCCGCACGTTCCCGCTCTTGGCGTGGTTGTAGTCGCAGCCGTAGACCACCAGCTCCGGCTCCAGCAGCTCCTGCATCTGCAGCGCCAGGCAGGCCATGCACGGCCCGGTCTTGGCCAGTTCGATCCGAGCCGCTTCTTCCCTGGACGGCGGCGGTGCCTTAGACCACATCAGCTCTCACCGAAACCGAGGTCAGCTGCAGCGCGCGCCATGGCGGCACGGGCGGATTCACGATCACGCACCGGCCGCACGCCGTGCTTCTCCTGCTCGATCGCCAGGACCGGCTCCGGCACTCGCTTGCCCTCCACGACGTGCTGGACAGCGCGCGTATAGGCTTCCTCCAGCATCCGACGCTGCTGCGATCCGTGGTCAGCAGTGGCGTACAGATGCAGGTCCAGCAGTGATCGCACCAGCACGGTGAAGCCGCTCTGCGGCCGGCCAGGCGCCATCTCCCGCTCCACCGCCGCCATGACCGGAATGTCCAGGCACATCGTCAGGAACCGCGGCGGGTTCGGCGGCCACTCCCTGCCCTCGGTCAGGCAGCAGGTCATGCCGCGCGCATGCTGTGCCCGGCTGCGGCCCTTCAACACCTGGAACCACGTGCCGGCGGCAATGGACAGGCTCCCGTCCTTCTTGAACGGCGCCGCTCCGTTCTCGCGCTCCCACTTGCCCGGGAACATGGCCGTCATCTGCTTCCAGAAATCCCACAGGTAGGTCGACTGCTGCTCGGTCAGCGACTCAACCGACGACAGCGAACTCGGCATCGACGACATCGCCTGACCCGCACCCAGCGCCGCCACCGCTGCCACCGCCTCCGCGTTGGGCGTAGAACTGCTGTTCGAGCTGCTCGGTGCGGTCGGCAGAACCGTGTTGAGGGCTTGCATGGGTTGCTCCGGAGTTGCGGGTTGTGGTCGACAGATCGCGTTGAAGCCAAGCCGCCTCGAAGCCTCGCCAGCCGCGCGTGCAGCACTTGCTGAGGCAGTCGTCGACGGTGAACCCCATGGCAGCTGCCCGATGCAGCTCGCGGCCGAAGGTCGCCAGCACCGTCGGCGTCACCGACGCGCGGCAGGTCCGACGGTGGTGAAGCCAGTCGGCCAGAACCTGCGGCGACGGTTCGGACGGCCAAGCCGCGAAGTCCAGCGGCGCAGCGCTGGCCGCAGACGCGCTTGCGCGCCGCTTTTGCTTCTTAGGTTCCTTTCCTGGTTCTATTCCTGGTTCGTGTGCAGCTGGTGCACTACCCTGGTGCACCTCGTTCACCACCGGAGGAACGTCCTTCAACACCCCGTGGTGAACGTCCTTCACCACCAAGTAGGGGTCATTCTCTGGCTCCTTCGGCTGGGCTTGCACGCCAAAGTGGAAGTTGAGCAGGTACTGATTCGCGAGCCGCACGTTGCCGTTGGCTCGCGCCAGGATCGTGATGTAACCGGCCTCGGCTAGCTTCTGGATCTGATCAATCACCGAACGTCGGGAAAGCCCGCAGTCCTCAGCCAGCTTGTCGTGGCTCGGTCGGCAATGCCCCGTGTCCTTGTTGTGGCGCTCGGCCAACATCAGCAGCACCAGCTTCTGGGTGCTGGTCACCTTCTGACGTGCGGCCCAGGCGAACGCTTCGAAGCTCATCTCATACCGCCAGCTGCAGGTTCTGACCCGGGGCCACGGGCCACCAGGTGCACGCCGTGCGGCCGCTGACCGAGCACGGCTTGTTCGGGCCGCGCCAGACGCGCCCCTCTTTCGTCAGCTCCGGCAAGCGACGGGCGAGCATGTAGCGGTCAAGGCTCGTGGCCTGAGACAGCTCGTTGCTGGTCATGCCAGGATGGGCAGCGACCGCGCCGGCGGCCTGGTCCTGCTGAGCGGCCTGCAGGCCGCTCCTTACCACGTATGTAGCGGCGGCGTGGCTGGTCTCGACATCGGTGAAACGAGCAGGGGTGTTCATTGGGTAGCCTCGAGGAAGAGGCTTTCGATGATGAGGACAGAGAACGCTTCGTTTGTCGCGTAACTGCCTCGAATTGGACCGGGGTTAGACATCAGTCGTTCCTCCCCTTCCGCCCCTTCGCGGCCGCCCGAGCGACGTTCCGCTCCAACCGGTGCGCCATCGTGCGCAGAGCCCGCACCTCGCTCACCATCAGCTCGGCTTCGTCGCTATCGATCCGGCGGTCCAGCATCGCCTCAACGGCAGTGCCCGACAGACGGCCAACGCGCGAGGTGATCTCCAGCAGCTTCGTCTGGATGGCGCCGATCTCGTCGGACCAGCCACCCTCCGGCGGCGGCGGAACCGCGTCGACGGCCATGCCGAACTGGCCGGCCAGCGCCTGCATCCACTCCAGCGCGTACTCGCAGCCTCCTGCCTTCTCCTGCATCCACTCGGTCAGCAGCTCAGCGTGTTCGATCGTCAGCGACTCACCCTCCAAGCCGCGCAGCTTCGCGCGCAGCGTCTCCGGGTGCATCGACTTGCCGCGGCGGTCGGCCAGGTATGCAGCTGCCTCGGCCACGCCGCCGGGCGTCTTGCGCACGGAGTTGTAGAGCACGTCCAGCCAGTTCAAAGAGGAGGTTCGGCAAGTCATGGGTCACCTTGGGGAGACAGGTGTTTCAAGGTTTTTCGGGGCATTGCGGCGGCGCATCATGTGCGCCATGGACATCAACAACTCACGGACGACGGGCGTCGCCCTCCCTGCGCTACGCTGGCGTTTCCACACGAACAGCCCGCAAGGAGGGCGACATGGAAGGGGTGAACTTCACTGCAGAGCAGCAGCTGATCTTTCGGCTTGTCGGAGAAGTCGAATTGCTGAAGGGATGCGTGCTGGACCTGATGGCTTCCCAGCGGGACCCGGCGGGAGCCGTCGAATCGATCGAGCGGGCAAACCGCAATGCCATGGCGGTCATCAACGAGATGCTCCAGAACGACCCACCACCGCGGATGGCGTGCCTTGGGCATGCAGATTCACTGGCCCGGACATGGTCGGAGGCGCTGACGCCTTGATTGCTTCGGAGATCAGGCCGCCCGGCCTGGTCGCCTTTTCGAGACTTGCCTTCGATAGCTCTTCGAAAAACTTTCGTGAGACGCGCTCACCCTCTGCGCACTCCGAAAGTTCGGTTTGCGAAGGCTTGTTCAGCCAATCCCGCAGCCACAGCCGCGGATTCCACTTGTCGGACAGCGCGCGCATATCAGGCCACCTCCAGAGGGACATAGCGGTTCTCGTCGGGGTCATGCGGCGCGGGCTGCGCCTGCGGTTGTTCCTGGACACCCAGCAGGCGCTGGATCTCCGGCAGCGCCGGCAAGGCGCCCTCTTCCGACCAGCCCTCAACCTGCGCGGTCGGCAGCTTCAGCACCTTGGCCAGCTGCTGATCCGTCGACAGGCACAGCCGGGCGCGCAGCGCGCGCTTACTCATGCGGCTGTCAACCAGCTGGCGGACTGCTGCAATGCTGGAGCCCACAAAGACCTCCGGCCGCAGCAATTCGAGGAACTGCCTGCGCGCTGGGGGGATTCCACTGGCACGCCACTCGCTGACAGACGGCGGCTTGATCCTGCAGATGCGGGCCACCTCGGTGGTGCCACCCAAGCGGTCGATGATCTCGGAAGCAGTAAGGTTGTCCATTCACCAAGATTAGGACTCGCTAATGCCTCAGTCAATAGCCAGTCCTAATTCGATTGCAGTTAGCCTTTCCTAATGACTACTCTTGCCGAACGCCTGACGCTCGCAATCGAGCACGCGCAGATCACCAAGGCCGAGCTAGCCCGCCGGGTTGGCATTTCTGCTCCCAGCGTCAATGGCTGGTTCAGCGGAAAGGCCAAGTTCCTACGTGGTGAAAACTTGTTGGCCGCTGCTAAGGCGTTGGGCGTCAGCGAAGCCTGGTTGGCCACTGGCAAAGGACCGATGTGTGGCGGGGTGCAAGAGCCCCCTGTCTCATATGTCGCGGAGATTGAGACACCACCCGGCTATGTTCGCTTCGACTTGTTTGAAGGGGGTGCGGGAATGGGCGCGGGGATGGTCAACCAGGACTACCCAGAGGTGGTGAAGACCATCGAGGTCGCAGAATGGGAAGTCCGCAGGAAGCTCGGCTACCTACCCAAGCCAGGCAGGATCCAGATCATCACCGGCCGCGGGCCGTCGATGAAACCCAAGCTCGAAGACGGCGACATTGTCTGGATCGACACCAGCTGCGACTACTTCGACGGTGACGACTACTACCTGATCAACATTGGCGGCGAGACGCAGATCAAGATGCTGCAGAAGCGCGGCGACGGACTGTACGTCGTGAGCGTCAACACTGATTTCCCTGCGTACCGGCCCGATCCGGGTGATGTGAGCATCCTCGGAAAAGCCTTGATTCACGCAGGGTTGCGAAAATTCTAGCTGACTGATCCTAATAAAAAAGCCCCTCTTGAGGGGCTTTTTTATTAGGAAGCTGCCTTGAGCAGCGGCTGAAGCATGTTCTGCAGAACCCAAGTGAGGATGCCTACCATCACTCCGCCAACAGGTATCGTGACGGCGGCAACTGCAACCCACATCTGCACAGTAGTAGGCATGTGCGATAGGCGTTCCTTGATGGAAGCAATGTCTACTTCTACAGACCTAAGTCTTTCGGACACGCTTCTAAGATCAGAACGTACTTCCCCAACGTCTGCCTGGATGTGGCTGACGTCAGATTCAAGCTTGGCTACGCGCGCTTCCATGCCACCATCATTGCCCCCGCCGCCCCCGTTTTCAAGGTTCGCGTCGGGGGTGCGGAAACTACTTCCGCCAGTCACCGATCGCAAGTGCCCCCTGCTCATTCAGCCTCTCCACTCTCGAGCTGCGTATTCCTTGCCTTCTTCCATGAGGCCAGCCTTGTAAGGTTGTGCTGACGCATGAACCCACACCTCATGCACTCCACGACAAACATGCCGATGTAGTAACCGCCGCCTACGCTGGCATCTTTAACAGTGCGCGTAGGGATGGAGGGAAACTGCCCTCCGCCTGGCGACAGAGACACTCCCCAATCTGGATGCGCGCATATAGGGCAAACGGGATCTAAGGGATTCTCTACAGCGTTAAGGAATTCAATGGCGTCTTCGACCGAGATCTCGACCCCATCGTACTCGACCAGCTGTGTTCCGCTCATTCTAGCTTCCAAAGGCCGCCCTGAGTTGGCGGGATACAAGCACCCGATTGTAGTGAATGACGAACAAGGCGCCAAGATTCGAGCTTAGCAGGGGGCATGCGGCATCGCTGTCCTGATCGCATTCAGAACCATATTAGCCACTCCTATTGACTGAGAGATTAGCTACTCCTAATCTACGGCTATCGCCCGACGCAGCCCCCATCCCGGGGACCGGGCGCAGGAGATCACAAATGGCCACCCTTTCCTTGGGCTGCCGATCGGCAGAGATGAAAGTCACCGCTGACCACGTCAGCGAACGCGTCATCGCAGACATGGGCGCTGCCCGCCTACACCTCACCGCCGACGAGGCGGAGCAGCACGCTCACCAGCTGCTGGCTGCAGCCAAGCAGTTGCGCGCCGTGCTCCAGGACGCCGCCGCATGAGCGCCGCCCTCGCCCACCACTCCAACGCTCAGCGCGCCGCTGCAGCCGCAGGCATCGTCGCCCGCGCCGGGCGACGCTGGGGCCTCCTCCCCTACCAGGTCGTCGCAGCCGCCAGCTTCGCCGCCAATGCCGTACTGCGGCAGGGCAAGAGCGCTGCAGGTGCGGTCGCTGCCGTCCGCAGCGCAGCGCGCGCCCACGGCGGAGCAGCCTGATGCGCCACCTGGCCCTGCCCTTCTTCTGCGCCGTCGTCGTCGGCCTGCTCCTCGCACTGCTCCCTTGGGCACTGCGCAACCAGGTCGACGCCGTCGCCCTCGCATGCGCCATTGGCGCCGTGTTGTTCGCATGGCGCGGCTGGGAAGACCTCCAGACCACCTGGCCAGCCTTCAAGGCCGAAATGCAGCGCCGCACCGCCGAGCGGCAGCGCGCGCCGCTGGCCGGTGACGACACCCACTGAGCAACCGCCCGCCCGGGTGACCGGGCTCCGCGCCGGCCGGACTTCCACTCGCCGGCAACCCATTCCAGGAGTCCAGCGTGCGTAACCAGCTCGACATCTTCAAGGACGATCCGGTCCGCATGGCCAAGGCCAACCGCGACGCCGCCGACCACGCGCTGCACGACACGCAGTTCACCGAGCGCGAGCGCCAGGAGCGCTCCGCCTACTACACCAACGAAGCCGAACGGTGGGAGTTCCGCGCCGCTCTCGGCGGCCAGCAGATCAACGGCACAAAGGAGCCGCGAGCATGAGCAACGAAAAGATCACCGAATCCATCCGCGTGCCCTATGACGCCATGGGGCCGGTCGATGCACAGAACCCACCTGCAGCGCGCGCCACCCTGGCGGACGCGCAGCCCGGTGGGAGGGTGAGGCTGGGGGATCAGCTGCCGCCGCTGCCGTACCCGAATTACCCGGTTAGCAAGACCGGCTTGCAGAACAACGCCTACACAGCCTCGCAGATGTGGGACTACGCACGTGCCGCCCTCTCCGCCCAGCCCTCCCCGGGTGGTCAGGGGGATGCGATTACCCCGGCCATGGTCGGTGCTGCTGCCAGTGTGCTCGCCAGGTGGGCGGGCCACGACGACGGCAGCCGTTGGGTACATGAGGCACGCGACGCGCTGGAAGCCGCACTCGCCGCCCGCCAGCCGGCGAAGGCTGCGCCGCAAGGCTGCGATGCATGCGATCGAACCGGCATCCGCCAGAACGATGAAGGTCGCAACATCTGCTGCCCGGACTGCGACTTGGGCAGGGCCTGCGCTGGCGATACCCGCCAGCCGGTGGGGGAGCCGATTGGGTTTCAGTTCCGCAGCCGACAGTGGTCGGACGAAGAATTTGCCGGCCCTTGGCTGAACCCGAACGTTCCTAATCGTGCCCATTACGACTCGCGCCCGGCGAACTACGAAACCAGAAGCATCTACGCCGCACCGCCCGCGCAGGCCGTGGACCTGGGCGCGGCGATCAAGGCCGCGTTCCCGCTGCTCACGGACTATGGCCTGCATCACTCGCAGTGCTGTGCGTACAAGCTGATTGACGAGCGCCACCGGCTGCACAACTTCATCGACAGCCAGGCGGTGGGCAATGGCTAGAAGCGCCCGCTCAGACCGTCGGAACTCCCCAAATGGACTTCACTCCGACCGGGTCACGACGCAGTTCCTCGCTTCCAGCAAGTGTCTTTGCAGTCTCGAGCGCTTCGGCAAGGGCAGCCTCTTCATCGATGAACTCATAGCCGGAGTACAACGCGTTTCGCTCTTCGTCGCCACATCTGACCTTCACGTTCTCGATAGTCGCTCCATCGGGCCAGACGTTGAGTTCAATGACGTAATCAGCCCCCAGCACCACTCCGGTGTGAGTGGCCGGTCGACTGCCGGCACCGCTGTCCAGGTCTTTCGTTCCGCCGCGATCCATGTGCCTTCACTCCAAGTCAAAGGCACAAATTACCCCATGAACCGAGGTAATCCAAATCGATTAGGGAGCAGCCTTCGTACGGAACGATTGGCAGGAATTTCCTTAGCCAAGCACGTCGCCCGCGTACTGCTGACGGAATGCCGTGCCCGGCGTAATGGTCACGGCTTCTGGTTCACCTTCAACGCTGCACAACGCGCGCGTCTGCGCGCCACTGCTCCCGCCGCGCTGCCAGCACTGCCGCGCGCACCGGCGCTACCGGCCCAACTGGATCTGTTCGCATGACCGCACCACTGCCCATTTCTCCGGCCACGACTGTCGAGGCCACCAAGGCATCGTCGCCCGTTGCCGCGGTTGTCTCTGCCATGCGTCATGTCGATCCGGCCACCGCTGTTGAAGGCCGCGAGGTGCGCGCTTGGGCTGACACCCTGCTGAAAGCGCTCTACACCGCACAGCCAGTGCGCTGGGAGTACCGCCACAAGGACGATCACCGGCCAGGCTGCTGGATGCAGGCCGACGCAGGGCACGTCTACGCTGCCCACCAGCGTGGCCTCGTTGTCCGCGCCCTGTTCGAGACACCACGCGTAATCCAGCCCGAGAAGGTCCACGACTTCCAGCGGCGCGTCTGCACGCGCTGCGGCATGAGCGAGGACTGGGCAGGGCCGGATTGTTTTCCGCCTGACAACAAGCCTGACCATCGAAAGCTGCTGCCTGTCGACCCGAGCTGGCTCCTTGAGCCGCTGAAGTGGATCCGCGACGCCGGACCCACACCGATCAGCACGCACGAACGCCGCCGCCGGGCCAACGAAGCCACCTTCCTGATCGAAAAGCTCGAAGCCCACATCGAGGAGTGCAACAAGCCATGACCCAGGAACATATCAGCCACCCGGAAGGGTTGCCGAACTGCGCCGCCGGCCACCGCGCGCGCCACATCCACGACAAGCGCTGTGCGTCCGCCGGTGGCGGCCACCTGGTCGAGTGCGCCTGCAGGTCGACCAGCAAGCATGCCGATCCCGACAAGGCCATGGCGGCGTGGCGCCGGCTCAACCGACCCGAGCGCAGCACGCGGCCGGCCGCGGAGGCTGCGGCGGCCGACAACGTCCTGCAGTTCCAGCTCGGCCTGGGCGGGCGCAAGCCCAAGACCCAGCGCGCGGCGCTGGCGTCGATCTGAAGGAGGACACCATGGCTACCGAGCCGCTTGTTTTCATCAAGATGCCCGAGGTCAAGCGCCGCACGGGCCTGGGCAAGACCACGATCTATGACCGGATCAGCGCCGGCACCTTCCCGGCGCCTGTGCCGCTGGGCGGCAACGCGGTAGGCTGGATTGAGGCCGAGGTGGACGCTTGGCAGGCCGCCCGGGTCGCCGAGCGCGATGGAATTGAACCCGCCAAGGCTGCATAGAATGGGGGTATTGCTGGGGGTATCGAATTCGAACACCAGCACCAACTACCCGCACCATCAACAACTTACGTTCACATTGCGGTAGGGCCCACCTCCACCAACTGCTTGCAGAATCTATCGCTAAGCGGCTGATTTTGCAAGGGTTTTGGCATCGGAGTGATACACGAACTGAGCCTGTCTGCAGGTATCAAAGTAGGTATCACTCCGTGCCAAAGCCATTTTTCCTACGCAGACCGAGCGGGCTATACGTCCGTTTTTTGTGCCTACGGATCTGCAGCCTCTTGTCGGATCCCGTTATCTGGTGCGACGCCTGTCCCCTGCTTCAATCGATCTGATGCGGCTTACAGCGGCGAGCGCCGCTGTGGCACTCTCTCAGGCATTCGACCGCATGAGACGCAGTCCAATGACCGAGAAGGATCGGGACGCCCTGCTGAGAGCGTTGGCCGGAACCATTGACCGCTGGACCGGCAACATCGAGCTGCCCAACGGCACCAAACTGACTGACCTCCAGGTCAATGGCCAGGATGATGCCCAAGCACTGCTCCACACCATCAATGGCTTGTCCTCCACCCAATTTGCAACTCGCGGCGCCGCACTGCCCTCGATCATCGAGCCAGTCCCAAACGACAGCCTCGCTACGCGAATTGACTTGTATCTGCAGGATCTGAGGAATGCGAAGACCTCTAGCGGCAACCTGCTGGACAGCGAAAATACACTGACAATCTTCAAGGAAATTGCTGGCCCAGACGTTCCAATGTCGCAGCTGAGCCAGACGCATGTGCGTGCGTTTCTTAGTGGGCTTCACGACTGGCCCAGCAACGCAAGGAAAAAGACAGCCTACAAGGACCTGTCAGCGCTTCAAATCATCGCCATGGTCAAGTGACGCGCACCGAACGGCCTGGCGACTTCCTACGCTATGCCTAGGTGCCAGCAAGGAAGACCCTAATGGCAAGCCTCGCCTACGACCTCCTGATGGCATTGATTCCCGGCACGGCCGCTGGATACTACTCGGGCTTGCTGATGGCCAAGCTCTCAAAGTTCAATGCGCTGAAATACGAGGCACTTCGAGCTATTCGATCAATCAACTACATGGGCGATGCCAGTAACACACAGATCATCAGTTCAGATAAGAGTGAAGAGCTTCACCTGATAGCATCCGAGCTCTTCCTTCTCAAGCACAAGCGCGCCGGAGTTTCTTTGATGGAAGTTAACAATGAGCTTCTAAATTCAATAGCAGCATGCAAGCACTCGGCGTATCCCGTCGATACCTTCATAAAGCAGATCAGTGACTGGCAAGCCCGAATTCGCGCCCTGAAGGTAGGGCGACGCTTCTTCCTTCCTTGGGGTCAGATCTGATGTCTCTTTGAACCAGCATTGAAAAATTCACCGGCGCCCGAAAATTCTCGGCGCGCTCCGTTTTTCTGCTGAAGAACTCCAAGTGCTCTTTTACCGACAAGGCCACCTCCGGCATCTGATTCAGGACACATCCTCCTGCTGACTCAGGACACTATGGGCCCGCTGTTTTGCCTCGGTCTTTGCTTCTAACCGCCGACCGACCGAGGCAAAGTCGCCCCCGACCCACAATAAGCGAGTCTGGGGACCTTTGCCGGGTCGGTCTACTCTTGCCTGGGCAGAGGACCATCGTCGGCGCTGTGATCACTGTCAATGCACAGCTACGGCAGGTTCACGCCTGACATGGCGCCGGGGCTGGGGTCCTGCCACCAGCATTCACTGGCGTCTCTCCCATGGGCTTTGACCCGTGATCAGGCTGTCGCCTGACGCTATCCAATCTTGCCCTTCGCATACATGGCCAACCCGAGACGGGGCACACAATCCAAGACCAGCTAGGGAACCCATGCCTTGGAACCTCCGCGACGCAGAAGCCATGCTGCCGGATGTGGACGTATTCCTCCACGGTTCAAGGCCGCCACCCGCGTCCTACGGATAGCCCCGGATTGTCACCGGGCGCGAACTAATCGGACCTCCGTGCGATAGCCATTGCTTCTAGCTGGGTTGCGAGGGGTTGCGCTCTTCCCGATGTCGGCTATGTTGTTGCTTGGGGCCGATGCCTGGGTGTGTAGAGCTGCTTTCTACCTACTCGCAGCCGTTGCTGTTAACAACGCGCTGCCGCTAAAAAACAGCATGAGGCCAACGCCAATTCTGTCAATGCCCCCGAAGAATATTCGGGGGCATTGTTTTCCAGCTCCAGAGGCATGAAACGTCAATCGCGCCTTAACTATCCGGGGGGCAGCTCTGCCAGAAAAAAGGCCCCAGTGCACAGGGGCCAACCCGATGAAAATGAAAAGAGGAAGGAATTTGCGATTAACCAGGATGAAACACGAGAATTGCCGGGACGCGCGCGTTGATTAAGACACCGCAGGCAGCTCGGAAGCTACCGCCAGCACTCTTCAGATCTTGTAAATCATTGGACCATCGTTGGCGGGTCTACAGTTACTCTGCCACAGCAAGACCCGCCACCGCCGCCGGTACCGCCACCAATCCATCCACCACCACCACCACCACCACCGCCACCGCCACCGCCACCTCGTGCGGGGGGCGGGAGGATGTTCGACACTTCCTTGCCGGAGTCGAATTGCTCACCGCGCCAAGTATACTCAACACAGGAAATGCCATTGCAGACGGTAACGATGTCGCCCACCAGAATTCGGTCGGGCCGTGAGACATTCCAGACTTTCCCTCTTGTGGGGTTGCGACGATCTATCTCATCGGCAAGAAGTTTACTTGTCCCCTCATCTGGATTTGGAGTGCTTAAAGTGCAACCTATAGCGCACTGAATTACTCCTGGGTGTTTTCTCGCCAGGAGGTCTCCAGATGCCAGCAGCAGCGCGACCCCGAACAGCGTGAAAATGGACGCATTGCTAACACGGAAAATACCCCCCACATTCATGGCTTGCATAGATCATCCTTTATCATGGGACACAACAGTTATGGAAGATTTTTTCAGACAACGCTAGCGCATCGGCTCGCTCCCTACTGCTGAGATCGCTCTCCGCTTTGATAACGTCGTCGCTGGTGTAAAGTCGAGGATTGATGCGACTAAGCACACGGGTATAGGCCGTTGCTGCGACCGGGTCTCTTTCTCGGGTCCGCCCATAGGTGTAGGCTCTTTTTAAACTTCCCAGCGCGGCAAAATTTCCTTGGCTTTCCATCTCATTGAGATATCTAGATGAATTCTCTTTCCATTGAGCAAGCTTCTCTGGATCATGAATAACGTCATCGAGCGATCCGATAACTTCCTGTGGCGATACTGAATAAGCGAGCATCGCCTCCTGCGACCCCATGGCCGCGGCCTTTGAGAGCCAATCGGCCCGGTAAATTTTTTGATCCAGCACCAATGATTCACACTCCTTGAGAAGCCGCTCTGATCTTTCAAGGAACCAACCGCCTGATCCGAGACTCGAGGCAGAATCGGCCAACTCGTCGGCCCGATCTGATGTGAAGGTTCGGCACTGATCAATGGTTAGATATATTTCGTAGGTTGCCGTGGCGTCGCCCGATTCGGATCGTTGAATCAACTGCTTAACATGGGCCAGTGCGTCGCCAGGAGGACGGAATTCACGACCACGGATGATCTCGTAGGCTTTAGGGCCCAGAGCCTTATATGATCCGGGCGGGATCTTTTTCTCCAGTTCCAATTTACGTGCGCTTGTTGCGGGAAAGGCGGGTGAATCGCCCCTTCCAATTGGTGCATTCTCTTGGACCTCCTTCTCCTCAGATTTTCGCTGCGCATCATTTGCTTGCAGTCGGTGGCCGAAAACTGCACCAATCACGACAGCCCCTGCTGCTGCGGCTACAAAGATTCCAATTAGCTTCTTCTTCATCTATCGATCTCACTTCTCCGTCGAAACGGAACAATTACAAGGGAAGGAAGGCAAGGTTCTAGGTCTTCCGCCGCCTTGTACAGAGCAAAAACGCTGAACGAAGCGCATCACCCCCGGTGCAACCCGAGGCCATATTCATCATTCATTCATAATTTTGCGTGGAGCTGAGAAAGCGCGTGCCACTTCACTTGGTGCTCGGCCACCCAAGGATCCTAGGTATCAGAGGCAAGGCCCGCGCTGTTTGCCTTGGCTCACCTGCTGCCCGCTCCTTGTCAGTTGCTCCGAAAGCGTGCGCGTTGGGGTCGTTCCAGAGCGCTGCGATTTGTGCGGCTGTGCTGTATCAGCAGTGATGGGATAGCGCTTCAGCATTGATGCTGCGAGCTTATCCAAAGCTTCTACACTCGTAGCTGCCTGTGCCGCATACTTCACCTGTGCTGCCAGGCCTGTCGCTAGACGCGCAGCATCGCGCCGCGTCCGGCGTCGCTCAATGCGCTCTTCACCACTCCGACGCCGCTGCGCCCAATCGCGCCTGCTACTGCTCCAGGGCGACGGCTTGGGATTCTTCCTCTCCCATGTCTCCAATTTCATTTTGGCTTCCGTGAGTGAAATGTCTGCCTTAACTTCGGCCTGTAACCTGCGCTCCCATCGAGTGGTGTCACGAGCCACCTGTTTCAATGAACTGTGAAGCTCGCGCATATCGTTTCGATATGACGCCCTCGGGGGGGTAGGCGCCCGCCCTGCTCGACATGTCAAAGAGCGTGGCGACCGTCGAAAGGCTTTGCCGAACGGTGGCATCTATACCCTCCAGCCACACCCGCCTCGCTTCCATCTCCAGCTGCTCTATTTCGGCTTCGTAACGAGCCATGGCCTCGTCTGCTTGCTTGTTCGCAATCTTGCTACGAAGGCGGCTAGCCGCCTTCATCAAAGCTGGCTTGAGACTTGGCGGAAAGCGCGAGGCGCCCGACCCCACTCGCCCAGCGCGCTGCGCTACTGATACTGGCCATGTTTGCACTCGTGGGGGCGCCACCGCAAACTGCCCGAGGTGTGGTTGCCGCACTTCTTTTCCAACCGCTGCAAGCCTCTCACGTTGAGCTGCTTCTTGCGTATGGGAGCGTGGCGTCGCCATCACCCTTCCCTCTTTCTCCAAGCGTTCCAGGTAGTCACGCAGTTCAATGCGATTGGCGTTTTGGATTTGGTTGTTTACCGTGCCCCGCTCGCTATCTTCACCCCTCCTACGCATCGCGGTTGCTGCCTTACCCTCGTGCTGGGCGGCTTCACGAGCCAACACGGCTGCGAACCCAATATGGCCATCAGCTTCGGCGGCATGCGCTTGCTTAGCCAGACTGCGATGATCGACACGTTCAGCGACCTGTGCTCGTTCCAGATGCGAATTGATACGGTCAGCAACCGCTTCACGAAGAATGCGGATAGCCTCCGGACCTGCGCCACCACGCGCATCAAATTCAGCGCATGCACGTGCACCCAGGCCTTCAGGACCGATCTGACGCGGTGTCATCAGGAGATGCACATGGTGATTGCGCTCATCTCCCTTCTTATCGGGCTCATGGACTGCAACAAGCACCGCAACCTGATAGCGGTCAACCAACATCTGACCCAAATCGCACGCGAGCGCACGACGCTGCGCTTCGTTCAGCTCTGCAGGCAGAGCAACTTCAAGCTCTCGCGCCGTCCTGGCGTTTAGCCGGGTCTCGGCCATTTCCGAGCGATTGAAACAGGCGACCGGATCTCGCGCCCATTCGGGGGCATTTTGCGGAGCCAACATATCAACCGAGGCAACGCCACTGCGCCTTGTGTAGCCGTGTTTGATACCGGTCAATTCGTCATTAATCACAATGCCCGCACGATACGCCGCAGCGGCAGTAGAGGAATGACCCTTGCCGCGCGAAAAGGCTTTGACGGTGGCGTGATAAATGGCCATTTCGATTTTTGTCCTTGCTCCTATTCTTGTTTTTGGCGACACCCCGAAGGGGGCTAGCATCGGGGGCGGCCTGCGAAGCGGGCCGGGGTCTGGGGCGGAGCCCCGGCGCACGGTTTCCCGCAGGGAAACCATAAGTGCGCTCTTGCTTTGATCCTTGCCGCCCCTATTCGTGACGGCTTCAGGCAAGAGACCGGGGCTCGCTTCGCTCGCGTTTCCCGCTAGGGCTGGCTCGCTCTCGCTCGCCTGTGCCCCTCTATTTCAGGATGACAGGGAACTGCAATATGACAAGTCGATGACTTGCCAATAGCCGATTTTCTGTTTGCATGAGGTTTAGGACATTACGAGAACTCAACAATGGCAACACGCTCTATACAAGAACAAATCACCGCCGCTACTGAGCGTCTCGCAAAATTGAAAGCACGGGAGATGCTGGCCGAGCAAAGATCAAAGCAAAGACAAGAGCTAGCGAACGCAAAGCAGACGCGCACCGCAAGATTCTCCTGGGCGGCGCGGTCATCGCCGCTGGGGCTGATTCACTGGATGAGGCTGAGCTTGTTGGCCTCCTACTTGGGTATCGAGAGCACATCTCAAAGCCGGCCTTCGTTCAACAACGAAATGAGATGCGCACGCGCGGGCGAATGCATCTAGCCGAGCGAGAAGCCTCTCGCGCAAAGAAGCGCTAACCATGAAGCCATCAAGCCGCCCGCATCCGCAGCGTGGCATCTCATTGATCGAGCTGATGTTTGCGACGGGTGCTATGACACTTCTTTCCGGTGCGGCATTCGCTATCTATCAGGCATCGGAAAACAACGCAGATGTTCGCGCGGAACAAGCGAATATTCACACCATTGCTCGAAATGCAGATATGACTTATGGAGCGCTCGGCTCCTATGCGGGACTGACAACCGCTCAGGCTATTGCCGACCGCGTTCCACCCGTTTCAATGAACTCTGGCATTGGCCTAACGAGCCGATGGGCGCAACCCGTTATTCTTGAGCCTGCCACTATTGATGGCCGCCCCAACGCAGGGTTGAAGATTGTTTACCATGCGGTTCCAACGCGTGCGTGCCTAAAGCTAGCTGCTGCAGCGAGTGGAGGCATGTATGACCTCGAAATAGACGACACATCGGTCTTCAATCGCGGCAATAATCATCGTCCGACCCAATTGGACATCCAGGCCGCGACTCAACGATGCAGGAATCCAGCACGGCTCGCGTTCACATACTACGGCGGCGCTACTGGCCTGTCTGCGCAAGTTCTCACACCCGTTGCACTGCCACCGCCCCCTCCAACATCAGCTCCGCCACCACCGGCCCCGGTGGTGGCGCCACCGCCCGTAGCTGTTACTCCACCTGCTCCATCTCCTGGCTGCGGAGCGGCTCCCACGGCTCCAGCCACAGGAACGGCACCTACGGGTCAAACGTGTTCGTTTATTTGGAATTCGGTAGCTGCTCCTGCTTGCTGGTCTCCGCTGGCGTTATGCGTGCCAATCGCCGCTCAACCTCCAATCCCAACCGCACCACCGGCGCCACCCGCCGTCACTCCTCCTATTGTCCCTCCCGTCATCACACCCGCCTGCTCAGCGCCATTACCGTTGAGCGAAAGCGCGGCGCAAACGGGCGTTTGTCCTTCAGGCACTCTCACCATCAGTGGCGCCACTTCTTTTCCGCAGACCCGCACCCGCACTACGACGTATTCATGCCCCGACCCGTTCGCAAGCCCAATCGCGCTGACGGGACCATGGTCAGCCTGGTTACCGGCAGCAGCGAGTATCTGTGCTCCCGCATGCACGTCTGCGCCGCCAACCAGCGTTGCAATCACGCGCGCCTCGCCAGCAGAGAGCCAGAACGTGGGTTGCCCGGCTGGGCAGGCAGGTCAGCACTGGCAACAACGCAACCGCGTTGAGAACGGCACGCGCACCACGTCCTGGTCCTGCCCGGCCGCGACCGGGTCCCCGGTGTCGAGCACCTCAGAGAGCTGGAGTGGCACCTACACGGCATCCAGTGGCTGGGTTACCACCTCCAACACCTGCACGCCTCCGGCAAGAACCTATCCGACCTACACCGGAAAATCGTGGATTTCCTGGGGCGACGGTGGGCTTTACGGCTGGGGCGTGTTCTGCTCGGTGTCGCAGTTCCTCGCTGACCAATTTCACTGCACGCAGAGCGTTAATACCAACGATGACGCGACGTTTTCGGGCGGCCTCGCGAGGCCTCAAGAACAGACATTGACGCCAGAGCGCCGGACCTGCGTCGCCGCACTTAAACAGAAACTGACTCCAATGCCTGGATTTGGTTCCCCAAGCACCGGACCAGTCAATTGGCCAACAGAGTGCGCCTGTGATGTGGTCGGGAATGGCTCGGCGTTCTACTGGCAAACCGTGGGCGCATCGGACTGGTCAGCCTTCGAGTTCCAATGCCAGTAAACGGCCATTGGTTCACTCCGTGGAGAGGGAGACCAGGCCAAGCCGCGCCAAGCCAAAAAAGCAAAGCCCCCGCGTGAGCGAGGGCTTTGGGTATCGGCGGGCAAAGCAATTTCTCTAATTTTTCTAAGCTGCCCATAGGGCAGTGAACTGCCGACGTTCCAAATCTAAGGCAGCTCAAGGCGTTGTCAAGCCATCGACCTGCATCACTCCGTGGAGAGGAAGACCGGGCCAAGGCGCTCGGTCTTTCCGTTGACCAGATGCAGCAACTGCCCGCCAGCAATCAGCCAACCGTCTCCGTTAGCGCGGTCGGCTCTGCTAAACCCTACTGCTCCGTCGTTGCGCAGGGTCGGGGCCCCGGCATTGCCGTCCTTGTAGAAATGGCTCCACGCCCTGGCGGCCGGTGTCATCGTCAGCACCTTCTGCCAAGGATGGCTGTGGATGGTTTCGCCGATGAAAGCAGAACCTTCCATCACCTCGCTGGTCCGTATGGCACAGCCGTGTGGCACACCATCTGTGTAGAGGCGCAGGGAAAAACGCTGGCCGTCGCTGGCAATCGCGCCACAGGCCTCGTTCCCGCTCTGGCGGGTGTAGTCATGAAGCACTCGCCCGGTGCGCCGGAGGAAGTCCGGTAAAGCCTCGCCGGGTTCGCTGACATGGTCGCCCAGATGCTGGCGCTCCCAACCCTGTTTGGTTCCGGCGGGCGGAACTGAACCGGCCTGCGCCACGGCCTCACCACACGCTCCAAGCCAAATGGTCAACACCACCATCACCGATGCAATGCGCACAACTGCTCCTAAGCAGTTGTGCTTTGCACCTCGGCCCCATGCCGGGCATCATCAGAGGCATCAAAATTTACACCTTTTGGAAGAAAAATATCTTTTGCTTTCAATAGGTTGCAAATGGGCGCAAATGGCTCCGCCCACCTCAACCAACGAACGGTTCGTCAAGGACCGGAGAAGCCCGCCCCCCCCGCATCACAAGGGTTTCCGGGCTTTTTTATTGTCCGCAGCAGACCGGGGCAATCCGTTTCAATCCATGAGACGGTGGGGGTATATCAAGGGGTATCCGACCGCACCCACTGAAGCGATACCCCCAATGCCTCTGACCGACGCAGCCATCAGGCGCGCCAAGTCGCAGAAGATCACCGACGGCGGCGGCCTGTACCTCTACCTCACCCCGCCCGATGCACGCAGCGGGCGCTGGAAGTACCGCATCGCGGGCAAGGAGAAGCTGCTGTCGATTGGCCTGTAGCCGGACCAATTTCTGAATCGGTTGCCCGCCTCCAGCTGGTCAATCCCTACGACCATTGCACCAGCTTCGGTCGCTCTCACGCACCCTCCCACTTCACGCCCGGCGGGAGGTCTGCACTTCGTTAGCCGGGGAGATCCAGTACCCGACCCCGTCGTTGCACACCACGGCATAGTTCAGCTCGAAAGTGACGTCTTTGGCCCAGACTGGCCGGACAATGTCGCTAAAATTCATGATCTCCGACATCAATTCTGACCCAAGGCGCGCCTACTAATTGGGCTGCAGAACAATTTGGTGTCGCCTTCGACCACATCCACCCTGCCGCCCCAACGAGGATTCAGCACTAAAGTCGCTGCATCTCGAATTCCATCGAGCATCGTAGAACTGGAACTCGCCCCATATTCTGAAGCCATCGCTGCGGAGATTTCAGATCATTTTCTTGGCGAAGTTCACGTCTCGGCGGCGGCGCTGCGAGAAACGAAATCTCACAACACGGTTGACAGGTCCAGAGGGGGCTCGCAAGGATGACCACCCCAACAACGGGGAAACAAGGATTCCATATCCGTGATCTAAATAGAACTGAAGTTGCAGAGATTTCGGGTGGTTCGGGTAGCATTCAATTCCAGATTGGTCGGAGCAACGGCACTCACGTGCGCGGAAACTCCGAGAAAATCGGAGAAATGGCGTACCGCTATGGCCGAATCGCACCATTCAGTGGAATCGGCGCTGCAGGGATGATCTGGAAGCACATCATGATGAAGTGATGCAGTAACCAAAGCCCCGACCTGAGTCGGGGCCTGGAACATGGGAACAACATTTGTGATCAACAAGATAGCGCTCTGGAAGCCTCGCCCCATCGCAGAAAACAAAATATTCGCGGCGGCGATCGCAATAGTCAGCGTCGGTGCGGCGCAAGGAATTCTAAACCATTTCGACGTTTTCGGATCGAAGGCCATGACCGAACTTCTAGCCTTCCTTGTCTGCGTTTGGCTTTTCCCCAATGAGCCGGGGAGAAAGTGGACATTCCCCCTTGGATTGAGCTTGGTGACTATCGGGCTATTGGGAGGGGCAATTTGGGTTTTTTTCATTGGATTCCCCCAGAGGCACGAAACCAACTTCCCCCTCCTATCGGACGTGCCCTTGAAGTTCTATATCCTCGGTCTAGTGACAAGCTGCATCGTAGCTCCACTATTTGAGGAGAAGACTGTGAGGCATCTCCTTTGGGATGGAGCCTCCCATTACTTTGGGAAACTGGCAGCCACCATCGGCGTAAGCGCGCTATTTGCAGCGGTTCATGTCGATGGAATGATTTCGGCCTTCCTCGTCTCGGCAACCCTCTGCATCGGAACGCAATTCTTCAATCTCAACTCAGCGCAGCGATCAATAATTCACGGCATCATCAATTTATCTATGCTGCATTGGGTTCTTCTGTATCCGACACTCCGTGAATTTATTCAGTCAACCTTTGGTTCGTCATCGTAACCACAGGAGCGGGGTTGGCGCTTTTTTAGAATAATTTATCGCTAAAGCATGGGGAACGGGAACCATCAATTGCCTCCCCTGCTTCTGCCCGCTTGGCGATTCTGACAGCACCATCGCTTTGCGTCTCCGCTGCCTTCTCTTTCCATCCCAAGATCACATTATTGAGGGTCGTGATTCAATCCGAGGCAGCTGAATGCGGGCTCGCCTGCCTGGCCATGGTCGCCTCGCATCATGGCAACACTCTCGCAGCGCCTTGACGGGGAACCAGAAGGACGGCGACACGAAGCAGTCTCTATATCGAGTCCTGGTCTCGTTGGATCAGCAGGGAGTGCTGGCATACGGGAGGATGGAGCCGCTTCGCCCTGGCATGCAACTCGAGGCAGATATCATGGGGGAGCGTCGCAAGCTTTATGAATGGCTGCTGGAACCGCTCTATTCTGTGTCCGGAAGGCTGAAGGGCTAGTACGCGATGGCTCGATTGGACCGGCAGCAGTAAACGGTTCGTCACGAACCGAAGAAGCCCTGAAATTCCACCAGCGTGGGTTTCCGGGCTTTTTCATTTCCCGACCAGCTTCGCTGTGAAACTCCCTGAAAAGGCGCCACATAGATCGAAGTCCGACAGGACATGTCGGCATCGGTCATCTTCTCTCGCTTTCGACATCACTAAACCACTTCAGAAATTTCCTACCCTCTCCTTGGGGGGGATGTGTCCGCGAAGCCGTTCGTCCTTGGTCGCCATCAAAAGGAGACCACGGGACACCTGCACCCTTCACATCCAAGCCGAGCCCGAAGGGCACGGCCTGTTCGACACATCTTCCACAAAGGAACTGTATCCATGCGTACGTCGCTTCGGGTTTCCCTTGCCAGCGCCATCACCCTGGTCCTGGCCAGCGCCCCCGCCTTCGCCCAACCCACCGAACGGGTATGGACGCGAGGCATGGCCAGCAACGAGCAGTACAGCAGTTTCATCGTCAAGTACCGGGACGGCAGCAGCAAGCGCGTCTCCGCCACCACCGCGCAGGATGCGCTGAAGAAACGCCTCGGCGTCCAGCAGCGCAGCAAGCGTTCGATCGGAAGCGCACCGCCAGCAGCCGCGTCCGTAACCCATCAACGCCGCATGGGCGGCGGGGCCGACGTCGTTACTACGGACAAGCCACTGGACCTCCCGGAAGCGCAGATCCTGATGCAGCGCATCGCCGACGATCCGGATGTCGAGTATGTGCAGCCGAACTACATGATGAGCGCATTCGCCACACCGAACGACCCACGCTACGGCGAGCAGTGGCACTACAGCAATCCGACCAGTGGCGCGCGCCTGCCCGGCGCGTGGGATCGCTCCACTGGCCAGGGCGTGGTGGTGGCTGTGGTCGATTCGGGCTACCTCAACAACAACGACCTGCAGGCCAACCTGCTGCCGGGCTACGACATGATCTCGTCGACCCGTCCGTTCAGTGATTGGCAGTGCATCATCGGCGGAATGAATCCCGGCTGTGGCGGATCCGACGATGGCGATGGACGCGACGCCGATGCCTTCGATGCCTCGGGCATCGCACACGGCACCCACGTCGCCGGAACGGTCGCTGCGGTGACCAACAACCAGATCGGCGTGGCCGGCGTGGCCTACAACGCGAAGGTCGTGCCGGTACGCGTACTCGGCAACCAGGGCAATGGCGGTTCCGCCGACATCATCGATGGCATGCTCTGGAGTGCCGGTATCAACGTGCCCAACGTCCCGGCCAATGCGAACCCGGCCGAAGTCATCAATCTCAGCCTGGGCGGCCGCCGCGCCTGCTCGCCGGCCGAGCAGGATGCAATCGACGACATCACCGCGCAGGGCACGATCGTGGTGGTCGCCGCCGGCAACAGCAATCTGGATGTGTCCGAGTTTGCTCCGGCGAACTGCAAGGGCGTGATCGCGGTGGCTGCCAACGATCAGGGCGGGCGACGCGCGTTCTACTCCAACTATGGCGCAGGCATCCATATCACCGCACCCGGTGGTGAAACCTGGTCCTGCCGCGCGTCCGTCGGCGAGTTCCTGCCGCTGGCCACGCCGCCTAGCCAGGCCAACTGCGCCCCGACCCGTCAGCATCCGGCGCAGGGCATCCTGTCCACGGTGGGTAACAACGCCTTCGACTTCATGTCCGGCACTTCGATGGCGGCGCCTCACGTCGCTGGCATCGTCGCGCTGATGCAAGCGGTGGCGCCGGTGCCCAAGACCACCGACCAGGTCAAGGACATCCTGCGTCGCACTGCGCACCCGATCGCCGCAGCGAACTGCCCTGGTGGCTGCGGGCCAGGCATCATTGACGCGGCCGAAGCCGTGAAGGCAGCCAGCAACTGATGGCATGGCGCAGCGGCCCGGCAAGGTCGCTGCGCCCTCCTCCGTTCCTCAGTTCACGTCTGCCGGAAAGCGGCATCGCTTCACCAGCAGCATGCCCAGCATCGGCGCCAACGCGAAGGTGGCAAACAGCCACCGGGCCGCACGCGCGGTTCCCTCGGCCCCGCCCGGCTCGATGAGTCCCGCTGCATTGGCGACCATCCCGGCAAGCGCTGCCCCGGCCGCGGTGGCGAACAGCTGGATGGTGGTGATCGACGCACCGGCGCGCTCCTGTTCCTCCGGCGGTGCAGAGGTCAGAACACGTGTCAGCAGGTGAGGCCAGGCCAGACCCACGCCGATCCCGATGACGGCCAGCGCCACGCAGATCGGCACCATCTGCAACCACGTACCGCTGCCCGCAGCCGGCACCCGCAGCGCCAGCCCGATCATGCCCACCCACCCCAGCGCCGGGCCGATCATCAACGCCCGGTCAACGGCGCGCCCGCTGAAGCCGGAGCCGACCAACGACCCGAGCGTCCAACCGGCCGCCATCAGCGCCGCGAGGTAGCCCGCAGCAAGCGGTGATTGCTGATGCAGCACCTGCAGGAACAGTGGCACGAAGACCTCGCCGCTGGTGATCATCACCACCAGCAGCGACATCAGCCCATACAACGCGGCCAGCCGCGAGCGGAGCCGGAGAGCGCCGGAAGGAAGCAGCGTCTGCTTCGCTCGGGACTCGATCCTCATCAGTACCACTGCGAGGAACACGGCCATCACGATGCCAACGAAATTGTTGACTGCGCTCGAGGATGTACTGCCAAGGGAGACGCTGATGACGGCCAGGGTCAGCAGCAGGATCTGCAGCCACGGGACCGAGGACCTGGCCGCAGCTGAAGACGATGCCTCCCTCTGCGGAAGGACGTTCGACGCCAGCAGCGCGAACAACACGGCAACCGCGGTGACCGACCAGAATGCGGCCCGCCATACGCCCCATTCGGCGAAGACGCCGCCCACCGCAGGCCCGATCAACGTCGCCACGCCCCACATCCCCGAAGCCAGGGCCATCGCGCGGGGCCAGAGCGGTTCTTCGAACGCGAGCCGGATCATGGCGTAGGCCAGTGCGAACAGGAAGCCGCCGCCGACACCCTGCACCAGCCGCCCCACCAGCATCATCGGCATCGAGGTCGCGAGCGCGCAGATCACGGCACCGGCTGCGAAGATGAGCGTCGCCAGTGCATAGCTTCCACGAGGCCCGGCACGTTCAAGCAGCTTGATCGACAATGCCGACCCCAGGATGGACGCGACCACGAAGAGCGTGGTGTTCCATGCGTAGAGATCCAGGCCACCGATGTCCTCCACCACGGTTGGCAACATGGTGGTGGCGATGTAGACGTTGACCGCATGCAGTGCGACCCCGCCCGCCAGGGCAAGTGAGCGCACTGCATTGCGGCCGGACAGGAGATCGCCCCAGCGGGTGCCGGGGACGGCGATGCCTTGCTGTTCCATTTTCGTTCAAACCTATGATTCATGACCTGCAGCCCAGGGTTCACATGCAGGAAAAAGGGAACTGCCTTATAAAACCTCATGTATTGATGAGGTCAAGGAACCCCGGCCATGAAGATCGATGTCAGCGTTCCGCTTTCCGTGGGCGAAGTCGCGCGTCGCAGCGGGGTCAGCATTGCCACCGTCCACTTCTATGAAGCCAAGGGACTGATCCATGGCTGGCGCAACAACGGCAACCAGCGCCGCTACCGCCGCGACGTGCTGCGGCGCATTGCCGTGATCAAGGTCGCACAGCGTGCAGGCGTTCCCTTGGCCACGATCAAGATCGCGCTGGATGATCTTCCAGCCGAACGGGCGCCCAGTTCGAAGGACTGGGCAAGGCTGTCCAGCAACTGGCGCGACATGCTGAACGAGCGCATCCGCAGCCTGGTCCAGCTGCGCGACCAGCTTGACGGCTGCATCGGCTGTGGTTGCCTGTCACTGAAGGACTGTCCGTTGCGAAACCCTGGCGACCAGTTGTCACAACGCGGCGACGGGGCCGTCTTGCTTGAATCGGACGACGGCAGCCGGAATGGGTCATGATCCATTGCTGCACGCGGTACTGACTGGAACATCGCACAATGAGGCGGCATCCTCCGTCCGTGTTGCTGTCCACTACCTACAGAAGGACCTGCGATGAGAATCGTGATCATCACCTCAGCCCTGCTCCTGGCTGCTTGTGCCGCGACCCCGGCTGCGCACGCGGCTGCACCCGCCATCGCGCCGCCCGGCACCGCAACACTCGAAGCCCTGCTGGCCTGCAAGGCAGGCTCGACCTTCAGCGAAGCCGAGGCCATCGATGCCCTGCAGGCAGCCGGCCTGGCCAGGAAGCCTGGTGGCACGTTCGAGCCGGAAACCACGCCGGTCGCCCTGTTCGGCGGTACCGTCACCCATGCCGACGTGAATGTCGCCGAGGGCGAGAAGAGCATCTTCGTCTACTTGAACGGTGTCGACCCCAAGCGCCTGGCCAAGACCTGGTCGGTGACCACGGTCAACGAATACGCCAACACCGAAGCACCATCCTACGTGAAGCGCGTCGACAAGCACCACACCCTGCACGTGATTGCCGGTGATGATTACGAAGGCTATTCCGCTGCCGTGAAGTGCCAGATCACACCGTGACGGCCTGACCCGCGCTAGAGCCAGCGCCGTATCCGCTGGCGGAAGGCTGCGTATGCCTCGGGAAAGCGGGCCGACAGTGCCCGCTCTTCCGGCATGATCTGCCATCGGTTGATGTACAGCACGAACAACGGCACGGCCAGCAGTGCGGTCAGGTTCTGCAGGTACAGCATGGCACCTGCCAGGACAGTGGCCTGGCCCAGGTACATCGGGTTGCGCGTGTGGCGGTACACGCCGTGCGTGACCAGCACGCTCGACGTCGCAGGCCGCAGGGGGTTGACCGTGGTGCCCACGCGCCGGAAGGCCAGCTTCGGCAGCAGGTTCAATACCACGCCGAAGGCCATCACCAGACCCGCAAGCAACTCCAGCACGGGTAGCTGCAGCGCCGCGCCCGGCTGCCATCGGCTGCCCATATAGCCGATGGCGGCGCACAACAGCATCACAAGAGGCGGAGGAACACGGGTCTCAAGCCATCGCATCGCAGCCCCGCATTCATCCTGTTCACCCCAGTGTCACACGGGAATGCCTGAATCGCCCGGTTGGCGGCATTTCCGCGCTCCAAACCGACCGCCCGGTATCTTCCGCTTTGACATGCCGACCGCTAGAGTGGCGCCACCGCGCAGGAGGATCGTATGGCAACCACGGGCTTGGGCTTCATCGGCCGCACGACCCTCATCATCACCGTGCTGCTCACCCTGGGCGGCTGCGCGACGTTGCGCCAGTTCGGGCCGTCGGTGCAGGTGGCCTCGGTCACCCCCGGCCAGTACATCGCCCTGAAACGCGGCGACATCCTGACCACCGGCAAGCTCAGTTCGGCCACCATGGAGACGCTGCGCGTCGCCGGCCTCGACGAAGGCGTCTGCGCCAAGCCAGGCCTGCCCTGCATCGAGGCCATGGAAGGCAGCATCGTGGTGCGCGAGGAGGACAAGCGCTCAAGCCTGGCCGAACTGTGGCTGCAGTATGCGATGACCTTGCCCGCGCCCAAGCGCGAGTACTCCACCTCGGGCCGTGCCAAGAGCGCGATCACCGAACTGGATGCGGACTTCCAGCCGCGCCTGGACGCGTGGATGCAGGTCGCGCGGCAGGCCTACGCCTACCTGTTCTTCACCGAGCGCACCGCCAACCAGCGTGGCTTCGAAGACCGCCAGACCCAGGTGCGCGACTACTACAACCTGGCCGTGCAGGAAGCCTCGGTGCAGTTGTACAACGCCTATGCCACCGGGCGTGTCCGCAACGATGCCAGCCACCTGACCCTGGGCCGCTGGACCTTCGTGCTGGCGCCGTCCACCGATGCGTCACCGTTGGACACGCGTACGCCGACCGAACTGGTCCCCGCCGCATCGCTGTCGTTCACCGGCACGCTGCGCAGCGTGCACCGCCGCGATGGATTCGGTGCCGAGCTGGTAGCGGTGATGGACGACCCGGCCAGCGTCACGGCCTCGCCTGCAGCGACGCCTGCTGCGCAGGCCACCGCTGCGCCGAAGCAGAGCTGGAGCGAGATGCCCTCGCCGTCGATGACGGTGCTGCTGCGCTTCTCCGGAAAGAACCTGTGGGAAGTGCTGCACGACGACGAGCCGGAACTGGAGATCCACGATCCCTACCAGGTCACCGAAGTCACCCTGCACGGACAGGAAGTGCCGCTGGCGGCGAACTTCACCGCTGGCTACGCGCTGTGGCTGGCCCGCTCGAACTTCAGCCACCAGTCGCTGCGCTCACTGTTCGGCGGCAAGGGCGGCATCGAAACGCCGCATCTGTACATGATGCAGCCCTACGATCCAAATCGCCGCGTGCTGCTGATGATCCATGGCCTGGCCAGCAGCCCGGAGGCCTGGGTCAACGTCGCCAACGAGCTGATGCGTGACGACGAGATCCGCCAGGATTTCCAGATCTGGCAGTTCTACTACCCGACCAACATGCCCATCGCGATGAGCCACGATGCGATGCGTCATACGCTGGCCGAGGTGTTCAAGCACTTCGATCCCAGCGGCAAGGCGCAGGCCTCGCATGACATGGTGCTGGTCGGGCACAGCATGGGTGGCGTGATCGCGCGGCTGATGATCTCCTCCTCCGGCGATCATCTGGTGGACACCCTGCTGGCAACGGCGCAGATGACACCGGCGCAGCGCGAACTGCTGCGTACCAAGGGCGCACCGGTGCTGACCTTCCTGCCCGAACCGGAAGTGTCGAGGGTCGTGTTCATCGCCACGCCACACCGCGGTACCGATGTGGCGGGCACCCGCCTGGGCCGCTGGATCGGCCGCCTGGTGCGGTTGCCGCTGACCGTGCTGGAAGACGTAGCCACCATCGCCAACGACGGTCAGATCGATCGCAACGATGGCAAGCACGGCTACCAGATGAACAGCATCCAGAACCTGGACAAGGACGATCCCTTCGTCCGCGCTGTGGCCGACCTGCCGATGTCGCCGAAGGTCCACTACCACTCGATCATCGCGCGCGCCAAGGCCGACGGCCCGCTGGAGAAGACCGACGATGGGCTGGTGCCCTACTGGAGTTCGCACCTGCCGCGCGCGGAGTCCGAGAAGGTGATCGTGTCCGGGCACAGCGTGCAGGAAGCCACGCCGGCCATCGTCGAACTGCGCCGGATCCTGCACGAGGACATGCAGGAGCACGGTGCCGCGGCGAACTAGCGCTACCAGGACGCCACCACAGCGTGTGGGCTGCCCTCATTTCAACAGAACAAGGCAACGGAATGCATATCAAGGACATCATCGGCCTGATCGGCCTGCGCGGTTCCGATCCGGCGCTGGCCGCCTGGTTCGCGCAGCACGGACTGGCATCTCCACCTGCCACGATCACCGCCAACCAGGGCCAGAAGTCGGCCAGGGACAAGGCACATGGCATGGAGTACCACTTTGCCTTCGACATCATCCATGATCGCTTCTACCCACCGCGGGAGGCCAAGCGCGGGAGCTGGGCGAGCCATCTGAAGTCGGTCACCCTGTATTCCCATCGGCCGCGGAACGCTCCTGCCCTGCCCGCGGGATTCTGGAGTGGATACGTCGGACCGGAGGCATCGCTTCAGGAGTGCCTGGACGGGTTCGACGGCCAGATGCAGGACTTCGGTGACACGGCCTACTTTGAGAAAGTGCTCGCTGACGATGTGCAGATGAAGCTCTGGTTCGATCAGCGCCACCGGCACGTGCAGGAGCTGCAGATCAATCTGGTCGAGGACCGCCAGTTCATCGGCCATCACGATTTCGACCCGGACAACGAACACAACACGTTCAAGCAGGCCTCGACCCTGCTGGTGCGCTGGCTGTTCGAACGCGGGCATCTGAAGCTCACCGATGCCCTCCGGGCCGCAGGACCGGGTGAGGACCATGAAGCCATCCTCCATTTCACCAAGCAGCGCCTCCACAATCACGTCTGGAAGAGCCAGGTGCAGGATGACCCTTCCCTGCATGCTGTGCTGGCACATTCGCAGACCACGCGCCCGCTGATCCTCAACGACGGTACCCGGTTGCCGCTGTATGCGCCGTGGATGCTGCTGAAAGCCGCTGATTGCTGGGACGCACACCAGTCGCTGTACAGCGACGACGCCCTGCCGGACTGGAGCGAACGCCTGACGGCCTTCGAACGCTCGGTGACGTTGAATGCGGCGCAGCAGCAGGCGTTCCTGTCCGCGCTGGATGAAGCCTACCGCTGCGTGAAGTCGGCACAGGGGGCCGCCTGAGGCCTGCGCGCCGCCACGGAAGCCCGTGGCGCTTGAGGGAATTCCCTCATCGCGCGTGCGCAGCGGGCCTTCTATGCTGGCCACACATTGCCGCAGGAGATCCGCATGAACACGCAAGAGCCCAGCCGCCAACCCAGCCCCGATCCGGCCGAGCGCGACGCCTTCTTCCCGTCTCCGTACTCGCTGTCGCAGTTCACATCGGCCAAGAGCAACCTTGCCGGTGCCAATTATCCGGACGCACGCCGGGATGGTCGGTGGAAGGTGCTGATGATCGCCGCCGACGAGCGCTACCTGCCGACCGCCAATGGCCACCTGTTCTCCACCGGCAATCATCCCGTGGAAACGCTGCTGCCGATGTACCACCTCGACAAAGCCGGCTTCGACATCGATGTAGCCACGCTGTCGGGCAACGCCGTCAAGTTCGAGTGGTGGGCGTTCCCGCGCGAGGACAAGGAGATCGGTGGACTGTATGAGCGCTATGAAGCGCGCTTCCGCCAGCCGCTGCAGATGGACGACGTGGTGGCCGGCCTCGGCGCCGATTCGGACTACGCGGCAGTATTCATCCCCGGTGGCCATGGCGCATTGATCGGCCTGCCGGAAAGCCGCACGGTGAAGGCCACCCTGCAGTGGGCGATGGCACAGCAACGCCACATCATCACCCTCTGCCACGGCCCGGCCGCACTGCTCGCTGCTGGCGTGGACGAGGCCGATGGTGGTTCACTGTTCCGCGGCTACCGCATTTGCGCCTTCCCCGATGCGATGGACCGGCAGACGCCGGAGATCGGTTACATGCCGGGACAACTGCAGTGGTTCTTTGGTGAGCGGCTCGCGCAGCAGGGCGTGCAGATCGTCAACGACGGCATCGACGGCAGTGTGCTGCAGGACCGCCTGCTGCTGACCGGCGACAGCCCGCTGGCCGGCAACGCGCTGGGCAAGCTGGCTGCACGCACCCTGCTCGACGCGCTGGCCGGGCGCTGACCTGGATGAGCGATCTGCTGCAGGCATTGTTGGAGCTGGAACGCGCCCGCTCGCTGAGCGAAGTGGGCGCGGTACTGCGCAGCATCGCGGCACCCCTCGGCTACGACCGCGTGCTGGTGTTCGCCACCGGCACCGGGCTGGAGCGCAACGCGCAGCGCGTGTACTGGATAGAGGGCGACTGGCTCGGCGATGGCAGTGATACCGACCTCGCCCGCTATCTGCATGCCTGCCCGGTCAATCGCCACGTGCTGGACAGCGACGCGCCATTCTTCTGGAGCAAGCGCCAGGGCGTGCGCGGCGAACGCTACCAGATGGTGAAGCAGCCCCGTGGCGAAGGATTGCACGGCCTGCAGGTGCCGGTGTTCGGCACCACCGGTCTGGAGGGTGCGATCAGCTTTGCCGGGGCCGCGGTCGATGCATCCGCACGCGCGCGCCTGCTGCTGGAGGCTGTTGCGACCGCAGCATTCCGCACGGCGCGACGATTGGCCGAAGCCCCCGCCGAACTGCCGGTCGGCGCACTGAGCACGCGAGAGCGCGAGGTACTGCGCTGGGTCGCTGCCGGACGTCGGCAGGCGGAGATCGCCGCCACGCTTGGGCTTTCCGCACGCACAGTGGAAAATCATCTGCGCCGCGCGCGCCAGCGCCTGGGAGTAGCGACCACCGCGCAGGCGGTACGCGCTGCCAGTCGCCGCGGCGAGATCGAGGACTGATCGCGGCCAAGCACTTCCGGCGGTCTGGTTCGCGTGTTACACACGCCATGCGCATGTGCGCGATTGCAGAAAGCAAGGATGACGCTTATGAAACTGCAACTGGCCTCGATGGCCGCACTGGCCGTGGCCCTCGCCGGAATGGTGTCGACCACCGCAACCGCCACCGAAGTCGTCGAGGTTCTGGAAGAGTGCGTGCCCTTCCGCATCAGTGGCAACGTGTTCCACCAGCGCTGCACGTCGTACGTGGTCTACGACGATGGCACCCGCGAAGTCACCAGTCACTACAACCGGGACGAGAACGGGATGATCTACGATCCCTGATCGCCCCGCGCGCGATCCGCCGGGCGGTGCTTTCACCGCCCGCCCGGCATCCTCCATCCGCCCGTCCCGGCATACCACTGGCCCCATCGTCCATGGCATGCTCCGTGAAACCGTTTTCATGGAATGGAGGGATTCCACGATGTTGTCGCGTTTCCGTCGCCCTGCGCTGTGCGCGCTGCTGGCGCTTGCTCTGCCTGTCGCCACCTGGGCCGCCACACCGGCGCCGCTGAAAGTGATGTCGTTCAATGTCCGCACCCCGGCCGATACCGAACCTGGCAAGCGTTGGCCGGACCGTCGCGATGCGATGGTCAAGGTCATTCTCGACGCGCACCCGGCGGTGATCGGCACCCAGGAACTGGTGAAGGAGCAGGCCGACTACCTGTCCGAACACCTGCCCGGCTACCGCTGGTTCGGCGAGGGCCGGCGTGGCGGCGGCGGCGACGAGCACATGGGCGTGTTCTACGACAGCAAGGTGCTGGCGATCGAGCAATCAGGCAATTTCTGGTTGTCCGACACGCCGGAGGTACCCGGCAGCATCACCTGGGGCAACCTGTACCCGCGCATGGTCACCTGGGCCCTGTTCCGGCGCCTCGATGACGGCCGTCGCTTCTATTTCATGGATACCCACCTGCCCTACCGCGACGAGGACGAACCGCGACGGGTGAAGGGTGCCGAACTGATCGGCACGCGCCTGGCGACGCTGCCGGCCGATCTGCCGGTGGTGTTGACCGGTGACTTCAACAGCGAGCCGGGTGGCGATACGTACAAGGCATTCACCCGCGCGCTGCAGGACACCCGCACCCAGGTGAAGGCACCACAGGGGCCACGTCTGACCTTCCACGATTTCACCGGCAATGCCACCACGCAGCTGGACTGGGTGCTGGTGCGCGGTTTCCACGCGCGCAGCTTCCTCACCGATGACCGTCGCATCGACGGCGTGCTGCCGTCGGACCACTTCCCGCTGGTGGTCGAGCTGGACTGGCCAACGCACTGAACCTGCGTCGCCGCCGCCACTACGGCGGCGGCCGCTTCGACAACAACCGGTACAGCGCCTGGTGCTGGTTGCGCGCCTGGCAGATGCGGGCGCCGATGGCGAGGAACACGGCGATGCCGATCAGCCCCAGCCCCACCAGTGGATCCGGCAGGCGCGCGAAGCCAATCGCCGCGGCCATCGTCGCCAACACCAGCAGCACCACTACGGCCACCGAAAGCCCCGCTCCGGGCGGACCCGGATCACCGAACAGCATGCGTTGGGTATCCCCTCTGCCATCAATCATCGTTTGTCCTCCCAAGGGCCTGCCTCATTAGTTACAGGGCAGGCCCAGGTTAGGGCAGAGTCAGATGCGTCATAACCGTGACGGTTGCCACATCTCATGGGCGCGCTAGCGTTCTGCCCCCTCAATTGCGTGTCGGCCAGCCGACCGGCCTCACGGCAGGAGCCTGTTCATGAATGTCAGTTCGCGGTTTGCGCGATAGCATGGCACCGGCAAGGATTCGCGGCTTCATTCACAGGGAGCGTGCTCGATGGCAAGAAACTGGATTGTGCTGGGTGATCCCCTGAGCAGCGGCGGCCAGGTGCTGCAGGGATCCCCGATGACGGATATCGACGGCAAGCCGGTCGCGCGCATCGGCGATCCAGCGCTCTGCAAGCGTCATGGCCCCACCCGCATCGCCTCCGGCGACAGCACGGTGATCATTGATGGACAGCCCGTCGCACGTCACGGCGATCTCTGCGCATGCGGATGCTCGCTGATGTCCAGCCAACAGACCCACGTGTTCCTCGAACAGGGCGGTGGCGGTGGCGCGGCAGCGGGAGGTTCGGCTGCGGCAACACTGGGCAAGGCCGCGAGCGTGGCCGGTATCGCCACGCGCCTGATGGGCAAGCGTGAAAGCGGCCTGTTCGACCAGGCACTGCGCTTCCTGACGCGCTCCAGGGAACCCCTCTCAAACGTGCCCTATACCCTGGAGCTGGACAACGGCGAGCAGGTCAGCGGGACCACCGACAGCAACGGTGCCACCGCGCGCGTGCAGACTGACAGTGCGGTGCGCATCGTACGCGCGACGCTGCGCGAGCCCAGTGGTTCGGCCACCTGCTGCAGCAGCGTCACCGGCGCCGAAGACAAGGTTAGCTTTGCGGTGGACGGCGCCGCAACGACCGAAGAGGCCTATGGACAGTCCGTGGTGGAGGTCGAGGCCAAGGGCCACGAACGTAGCCTGACCGCCGGCGAAATCGACATCGCGCGCAAGGTGTTCGGCACCAGTGTCGACTATGCCCGGGTCAAGGTACATAACCATGGGTACTGGTTGTTCTTCGGGTTCCAGGACAAGAACACCGCGGTCACGCCCAACGGTGAGATGTACTTCCCGAAGGGCGTTCACGAGGACGACTATTCAGCATTGGGCGTGGACAAGCAGCACTGGTTCATCCACGAGATGGTGCATGTGTGGCAATACCAGCTGGGCTACTCCATCAAATGGGTCCGCATGTTCCGTCCCAACATGAAATATGACTACGCGCCATCGAACGACAAGCGCCTGTGCGACTTCAACATGGAGCAGCAGGGCGACATCCTTGCAGACTACTTCGTGGCAGCATTCACCAGCGAGGCGTACCAGGCCACCATCGCCGCACGTGTAGGAGCCTCCAACGTGGCCGCAACACTGGCCCCGATGCTGTCCGATTTCCTGGCCGATCCGGCTGCAGCGTCCAACCTGCCCAACACCAAGGAATGACCCGATGCGCACCCTGCCCCTGCTTGCCCTGCTGTGCATGCCAGCCCTTGCGGGCGCGGCGACCTCGCGTCATGCGTCGGCACAGGTGAAGGATCAGCAAGGCACGCCCTGCGTGACGGTGGGCGATGAGCGTGCGCCAGTGACCGTGGACCACGTGCAGCTGTTCGAGCGCAGCGCTGGTCGCGAACGACCGTTGGCTACCGCCGAGCTTGGCGGCGACGGCCAGACACTGGCACCGGGCCACTGCCTGCGCCTGGACGAGCAGCCTGCGCTGCGCGGCGTCGCGCTGTCGCCCGGCCAAGCCTATGGCGTGGTGCTGGTATCGTCCGTACCCGGCCCGGAGGGTCCGTCACGGCGCTGGTACCGCGGCCTGTTCTGCGTTGTGGGTGAAGGCGCGCAGCGCCACGTGCTGCCCCTGCGGGATACCCCACGCGAGCGCCAGAAGGACCTTGCCGCCTGCCAGCTGCGGCAGGCCCCCTGACCCGCATCGCTGCAACAGGAAGGCCGGTACCGGCATTTCGCCCGTACCGGCCCAGGGCCTACTGGCGGAGCGTTGCGCTCAGCGCGCGACCGCGACGCTCGGCGCCGCCTGCGGCGCCTGCCCCCAGCCACCCAGCGCCTTGTACACACCGACAACGCTGACGTTGACTTCGGATTCGGCCGCAGCCAACGCATCATCCGCCGCCAACTGCGTCCGCTGAGCATCCAGCAGGGTCAGGAAGTCCTCCGAGCCCTCGCGATAGCGGATCTGCGCCAGCGATTCGGCACGCCGTGCCGCCTGCGCCTGCTCGACCACGATCGCCAGCCGCGCCTGCTGCTTGGAATAGCGGGTCAGCGCGTTCTCGGTGTCTTCCAGGGCCAGCAGCACGGCCTGCTCGTACTGTGCGGCCACGCCCTCGGCCTCGGCCTTGCTGGCACGCAAGCGTGCGCGCACGGTGCCGAAATCAAAGGCCGCCCAGCTCAGCGACGGCGTCAGCGACCAGGCCTTGTTGTTGCCATTGACCAGGCCACTGGCATCGCCGCCCAGGAACCCGACAAAGCCGGACAGCGACAACCGCGGGAACAGATCGGCGGTAGCCACGCCCACGCGTGCGGTGGCAGCGGCCAGGCGACGTTCGGCCACGCGTACGTCGGCGCGCTGGCGCAGCAGTTCGCGGGTATCGCCCAGCGGCAATGCCTTGGCGAACGCCGGTACCTCATGCGGCGCGAGCATCTCGGCCAGCACTTCCGGTCGCTGGCCGAGCAGCACCGCCAGTCGGTTGCGCGACTGCGTCTCGGCGACTTCCAACAATGGAATGTCGGCCTCGATCGCCTTCAGGCGAGCCCGGCTGCTCTGCACGTCCAGCTCGCTGCCGGCGCCCAGTTCCCAGCGTGCCTCGGTCAGCTTCTGCGTATCACGCAGGTTGACCAGGGTGTGCTGGGCCACGGCGATGCGCTTCTGCGTGCCGCGCAGCTCGAAGTAGTTGCGCGCCACCTCAGCGGCGACCAGCACCTGTGCGTCGGCCAGGTTGGCCTGCTCGGCGTCGAGGTCGGCGCGCGCGGCTTCTGCAGCACGGCGCTTGCGGCCGAACAGATCCAGCTCCCAGCCCGCGTCGAAACCGAGCTGGTAGCTTTCACTGAACACCCGCTGCCCACCCAGCTGCGGATCGGGTTGCTTGCGGCGGTCGTAGCTGCCACCGGCGGTGATGTGCGGGGCCTGGTCGAAACGGCTTTCGACAAACACCGCGCGGGCCTGGCTGACACGGGCCACGGCCACGCGCAGGTCCAGGTTGTCCGACAGTGCACCGTGCACCAGTTCTTCCAGCACCGGATCATCGAACTGCGCCCACCAGCTGGCCACCGGCGAGGTGGTGCTGAACACCGGCTGCTGTGCGCCCTGCAGGACTACCGGTTCCTGCACCGGTGCCTTGTAGTTCGGGCCGACGCTGACACAACCTGCCAGCACCAGGCTGGAGACGGCCATCGCCAATGTGCGGATCACCATGGCAGCACCTCGCCCAGGTAGGTGAAGCTGCCGTTCGGGCCTTCGTGGCCGACCAGGGCCATCTGCACGCTGGAGCGCGCGCCCTCGGCGATTTCGATCTCGCCGTGGCCACCGTTCATGTCGGTTTTCACGTAGCCCGGATGCACGGTGTTGACCTTGATCTGCGTGCTGCGCAGTTCGTGTGCCAGCGCCAGGGTCCAGCTGTTCACCGCGGCCTTGGAAGCGTTGTAGGCCGGGATCTTGAAATCGTAGATGCCTGATGCCGGGTCGGCATGCAGGGTCTGCGAACCGAGGATGCTGGAGACATTCACGATGCGGCCGGCCTTGGCCTGCTGTAGCAACGGCAGGAAGGCCTGGGTCACCGCTACCAGCGCATAGACGTTGGTGTCGAAGGTGCGGCGCCAGGTGTCCAGCGATTGCTCGGACGGCCGCTGCGCCGGATTTTCCAGCAACACACCGGCGTTGTTGACCAGGATGTCGAGACGGCCATGGCGCTCGCGCACCTGCTGCACAGCCTCGGCGATGCTGGCGCCATCGGTAACGTCCAGCTGCAGCGCTTCCACTGGCAGGCCCTCGGCCTGAAGCTTCAGCGCCTGCTCCACGGCGGTTTCGCGCTTGCGGCCGGCCAGCAGCGTATGCACGCCGGCCTGGGCCAGCTGGCGCACGGTCTCGGCGCCGATGCCGCGGGTGGCGCCGGTGACCAGCGCGATCTTGTTCTGATGGGTGTTCATGGATTCTTGCCTCGTGAGGGGGAAGCCGCCGCCGGCAATGGCCGGCGGCGACGGGGTTCCATGTCAGTGGTGGATGGTCGGCTCGCCGTGCTGCACCAGCTGGCCACCACCGTTGCGGGTGACGAACTTGCGCAGGGCCACGTAGAACACCGGGGTGAGGAACAGGCCGAACAGGGTCACGCCCAGCATGCCGGCGAACACGGTGATACCGGTCACCGAGCGCACCTCGGCACCCGCACCGTGCGACAGCACCAGCGGTACGGTGCCGGCGATGAACGCGATGGAGGTCATCACGATCGGGCGCAGACGCAGGCGGCAGGCTTCCAGCGCAGCTTCAACGATGCCCTTGCCGCCCATCTCCAGCTCTCTGGCGAATTCGACGATCAGGATCGCGTTCTTGCACGCCAGGCCCATCAGCACCACCAGGCCGACCTGCACGAACACGTTGTTGTCGCCTCCGGTCAGCCACACGCCGAACAACGCGGACAGCAGGGTCATCGGCACGATCAGGATCACCGCCAGCGGCAGCGACCAGCTCTCGTACAGCGCGGCCAGCACCAGGAAGGCCAGCATGATCGCCACCGGGAACACGATGAAGGCGGCCTTGCCCTGGGTTGCCTGCTGGTAGCTCAGGTCGGTCCATTCGGTGGTCATGCCCACCGGCAGCACCTTGCCGGCGATCTCGGTCAGCTTGTTCATCGCCTCGGCCGAGGACAGCAGGCGCGGGTCGGCTTCACCGGCCAGGTCCGCGGCCGGATAGCCATTGAAGCGCAGCACCGGGTCCGGGCCGAAGGTCTGCTTGATGGTGACCATCGAACCGATCGGCACCATCTCGCCGCGGTCATTGCGGGTACGCAGCTTGCCGATGTCCTCGACCGTCTCGCGGAACGGACCGTCTGCCTGGGCGATCACCTGCCAGGTACGGCCGAACTGGTTGAAGTCGTTGACGTAGGCCGAACCGAGGTAGGTCTGCAGCGTGTCGAACAGCTCGGTGAGCTGCACGCCCTGGGCCTTGGCCTTGACGCGGTCCACCTCGGCATCCAACTGCGGCACATTGGCCTGGTAGCTGGAAATCGGGAAGGCCATGCCCGGGGTCTGCGCAACAGTGCCCTGCATCGCCTGCACGGCATTCTGCAGCGCGCCGTAACCCAGGTTGCCACGGTCCTCGATGAACATCTGGTAGCCGTTGCCGTTGCCCAGGCCGAGGATCGGCGGCGGCATCATCGCGAAGGCGAAGCCTTCCTGCAGGCCGGCGATCTTCTGGTTGATCTCGGCATTGATCTGCGCGGCGGTGCGGCCGTGGCGCTCGGCGAACGGCTTGAGCGGAATGAACGCCACACCGGTGTTCGGCGTATTGGTGAACTGCAGCGCGTTCAAGCCCGGGAACGAGATGGTGTGGGCCACGCCATCGGTTTCCTGGGCGATCTTGGCAACCTTGCGCAGCATTTCATCGGTACGCGCGATCGACGAACCCTCCGGCAGCTTCACGCCGGCGATCAGGTACAGCTTGTCCTGGGTCGGGATGAAGCCCGGCGGCACCAGCTTGAAGATCACGCCGGTACCGACCAGCAGGATCGCGTAGACCATGAACACCGCGCCACGACGGCCGAGGATGCGGGCCACGCCACGCTCGTACTTCTCCGAGCTGGACTTGAAGAAGCGGTTGAACGGACGGAATACCCAGCCGAACAGGCGGTCGATCAGGCGGCTCGGGCCGTCCTTCGGCGCACCGTGGGCCTTCAGCAGGCGCGCGGCCAGGGCCGGCGACAGGGTCAGCGAGTTGATCGCCGAGATCACCGTGGAGATGGCGATGGTGACCGCGAACTGCTTGTAGAACTGGCCAGTGACACCCGACAGGAACGCCATCGGCACGAACACGGCACACAGCACCAGCGCGATCGCGATGATCGGGCCGGACACCTCACGCATGGCCTGGTGGGCCGCCGCGGTGGGCGACAGGCCTTCCTCGATGTTGCGCTCGACGTTCTCCACCACCACGATCGCGTCGTCGACCACGATGCCGATCGCCAGCACCAGTCCGAACAGGCTCAGCGTGTTGATCGAGAAGCCCAGCAGGTACAGCGCGGCGAAAGTACCGACCACCGACACCGGCACCGCGATCAGCGGAATGATCGACGCACGCCAGGTCTGCAGGAACAGGATCACCACCAGCACCACCAGGGCGATCGCTTCCAGCAGCGTGGAGACCACGGCCTTGATCGAGTCACGCACGAAGATGGTGGTGTCATACACGGCTTCGTACTTCACGTCGGCCGGCATGGTCTTCTGCATCTCGTCCATCGTCGAGATGACCTGGTCACGGATCTCCAGCGCGTTGGCACCGGGCGACTGGAAGATACCGATACCGACCGCGTTCTTGCCGTCCAGCTGCGAGCGCAGGGTGTAGTCGCCGGCGCCCAGTTCCAGGCGGGCAACGTCGGACAGGCGCACGATCTCACCGTCCACACCGCTCTTGAGCACGATGTCGCCGAATTCCTTTTCGGTCTTCAGGCGGCCCTGGGCGTTGATCAGGGTCAGGAACTGGCTGTTCGGCAGTGGCTCGGCACCGAGCTGGCCGGCCGAGACCTGCACGTTCTGCTCGCGCATCGCACGCACCACGTCGCTGGCGGTCAGGCCACGCGAGGCCACCTTGTCCGGGTCCAGCCAGGCGCGCATGGCGTAGTCGCCACCACCGAAGATCTGCGCGTCACCCACGCCCGGAATGCGCGCCAGCGCATCCTTGACGTGCAGGCGGGCATAGTTGCGCAGGTACAGGGTGTCGTACTTGCCTTGCGGCGAGGTCAGGTGCACCACCATCAGGAAGGTCGGTGACTGCTTCTGCGTGGTCACGCCCTGCCTGCGCACGTCCTCGGGCAGGCGCGCCTGCGCCTGCGCCACGCGGTTCTGCACCTTCACCGCCGCTGCGTCCGGGTCGGTGCCCGGGCGGAAGGTGACGGTCATCTGCAGCACGCCGTCCGAGCCGGCGACCGACTTCAGGTACATCATGCCTTCGACGCCGTTGATCGCCTCTTCAAGCGGCGTGGCGACGGTCTCGGCAATGACCTTGGGGTTGGCGCCCGGATACACCGTGCGCACGACCACCGACGGCGGCACCACTTCCGGGTACTCGCTGATCGGCAGGATCGGAATCGTGATCAGGCCTGCGGCGAAGATCACGATCGACAGCACCGCCGCGAAGATCGGCCTGTCGATGAAGAAACGGGAAAAGTCCATGGAGGAATTCCTGGGAAAGGCATTCGGCGGGCAACAGCCTCCCTGCCCCTCGCCGAGATGACGAAGGCAGGGAAGGCTGCCGCTGGCGCCGGCAGCTAAGCGGGGACGCGGATCAGTGGTTCAGCGCGGCGGTGGCATCGCGGCCCGGTGCCGGCGCCGCGGCCTGTGGCTGCATCGCCACGGCCTTGGCCTGCACCGGCATGCCCGGCATGAAGACCTTCTGCACGCCATCGATGATCACCTTGTCGCCGGCGGCCAGGCCGTGCTCGACGATACGCAGGCCGTCGGCGGTGCGGCCGAGCTGGATGTCCCGGCGCTGGGCCTTGCCATCCTTGTCGACCACGTACACGTACTTGCGGTCCTGGTCGGTCAGCACGGCCTTGTCGTCGATCAGCAGGGCCTGGAATTGGCCGCTGCCGAGCAGCTGCACGCGGGCGAACAGGCCCGGGGTGAACTGGCGGTCGGCGTTGTCCAGCAGCGCGCGGACACGGATGGTGCCGGTGCTGCGCGCCACCTGGTTGTCGAGGAAGTCGACCTTGCCGGAGTGCGGGTAGCCCTCTTCACCGGACAGGCCGACCTTCACCGGCAGGTCGCTGTCACGCTCGCTCGGGCGCTCGCCCTTGCGCGCCATCTGTGCGTAGCGCAGGAAGGTGCTTTCGTCGGCATCGAAGTAGACGAACACGGTATCCAGCGAGACCAGCGTGGTCAGCACGCTGGCGCTGTCGCCGGCGGTGACCAGGTTGCCGGCGGTGACCATCGCGCGGCCGGCGCGGCCGTCGATCGGTGCACGCACCTTGGTGAACTCCAGGTTGAGGCGGGCCGCATCCAACGCAGCCTGCGCCGCCTGCACGGCGGCACCGGACTGGTCGGCGGCAGCGCGACGCTGCTCGGCGGTCTCGGTGGAGATCGCCTGCTGCTCGGACAATCGCTTGGCACGCTCGGACTCGCTGCGGGCCAGCGTCGCCTGGGTGCGGGCGCGGGCGAGTTCGGCGGCGGCGCGATCGTACTCGGCCTGGTAGCTGCGCGCGTCGATGGTGAAGAGCACTTCGCCCTTCTTCACTTCCTGGCCTTCGACATAGTTGACCTTGTCGATGTAGCCGGACACGCGCGGGCGCAGTTCAACGCTCTGTACCGCTTCGACGCGGCCGCTGAACTCGTCCCATTGGCTGACCTGCTTGACCAGTACCGGCGCGGCACTGACCTGCGGCGGCGGCGGTGCACCGGCTTCTTCGGCATGGCCGCCGCTGCAGGCTGCAAGCACGGCCGCGGCGAGGATCGACACGCCGACCATCGCGATGCGATGGCCGAAACGATGTGGGGTGGTGTTGGGGGAAGTCATGGCATGCATCCGTACGGAGGGGTGGTACAGCTATATGAGAACGTGTTGCAAAAATCGGCGGCGCATACTGCGACCTCAACCTTGGTCGAGGTCAAGCAACGCCTGCGGTGTCGCGCCAGAGCGGAGGAATTTCCAGGTGCAGGAGACCGCGCGGCAGTTCGGCATCGCTGCTGTCACAGCGGACGATGGCGCGGTTGTCGCGACACCCATCGAGCAGCGAGACCACGCGGCGACCGACTAGCAGCGAGCTGGGCCACTCGATGCAGGCGTTGGCCGCGTTGGCTGGGGTGCACACCGGGCTGCAGACTTCCAGCATCTGCGCGCGCACGCCCAGTGCCTGGGCTTCCTGGTGCACCACCTGCGCGTACATACGCAGCGCGGCAGTGGTGATCGAGGTTTCGCCGTAGCCCGCCCATGGCTTGGCATTGGCCGGACTGCCGATCATCACGTAGCGGCGCGCATGCACGTTGTCCTGCAGCAGCGGCAGCAGATGACGCACTGCGTGCACGTGCGGCATCAGGTCGGCCTGCATCGCACCGAGCAGCTCGTCGCCGTTGCGGTCAGTCACCCGGCCGCGACGGTAAGGGCCGCCCATTGCGGCGATCACCGCGGCCAGCGGACGCGGGCGATGCGCGATGCGTTCGGCCAGTGCCCGCGCCGAGCCATCATCACTGAGCGAACCCAGCACGGTTTCCAGGCCCGGCTCATCGGCGAACTGCTCATGCAGCGCCGCCAACCGGCCCGGATCGCGCCCGACCACCAGCACCGGGCTGCCGGCCTCCAGCAGGGCGCCGACCACGCCCTGGCCCACGGCACCGGTGCCGCCGAGGACCAGAACTTCGGGCGTCAGTATCCCATTCACGGGACATTTCCTCCCAAATCCGGGATAGTCCCAATTCGACGCAGCCGGTCACCCTTGTGCGGAACCAGGCGGATGGCACCGCCACGCTGTTGACGCATGGGCGCGGTAAACTCCCGGAAATCCTTGTGCACCAAGGAACTCGGACGGGCTTCAACGGTCATCGCCAGGTCCAGGGTACTCTGGCCGGCGTTCCGGAGACGGGCAAGAATGTTGCGCAGGCTCATGGCGAACGGGCTCCAAATAACGAATGGCGCCACGATAGACCTCAAACCTTTACTTGATTAGTCCTGATTAAGGGGAATAATCATCCCGCTCCCGGTCCAATCGTTCTGTCACGATTGTCCCATCCCCGACGTCCAGGATCCCCGACCATGTCCCACGATCTCAACGAGACGCTGATCTTCGTCAAAGTGGTCGAGCAAGGCAGCTTCATTGCCGCTGCCAAATCGCTCGGCCTGCCCAAGACCACGGTCAGCCGCAAAGTGCAGGAGCTGGAAACCCGCCTGGGTGCGCGACTGCTGCACCGGACCACCCGCCGCCTTGGCCTGACGGAGGCCGGCTCGATCTATCACGAGCACTGCCAGCGCATCGCACGCGAGCTTGAAGAAGCCGAGAGCGCGGTAAGCCAGCTGCAGTCCGGTCCGCGCGGCTGGCTGCGCTTCACTGTGCCTTACTCGATCGGCATCACCTGGATTGCGCCGCTGCTGGGCCAGTTCCATGCGCAGTATCCAGAGATCCGCTTGGACATGCACATGGGCAACGAGAAGCTGGACCTGATTGCAGGTGAGGCGGACCTGGCCCTGCGCGTGGGTGCCCTGCCCGATTCCAACCTGGTGGCGCGCAAGCTGGGCAGCCTGCGCACGCAGGTGTTCGCCAGCCCGGCCTACATCGAACGCTATGGTGAGCCGCTGCACCCGGAAGAGCTGCAGTTCCATCGCATCCTGGCGATGCGCAAGCCGTACCACACCGGCAACTCGCCGCGCTTCACCTGGCAGCTGGGCGAGAACGGCGGCGAGCTGCGTGACTTCCCGGTCACCCCGCTGATGACCGCCAACGACATGTCCGCGCTCAATGGTGCGCTGGTGTGTGGCGAAGGCCTGCTGTTGACCGGCGATGTGATGGCCAAGCCGTTCGTTGAGTCGGGCATGGTGCGCCGTGTGCTGGCTGGCTGGACCGGGCCGGAAGTGGACTTCAACGCCGTGTTCGCCGGTGGCCGCCTGGTCTCGCCGAAGGTGCGGGCGTTCGTCGACTTCCTGGTCGAGAAGCTCAACTTCGACGCCAACTACATGCTGGCGCAGTGCCCGGGCGCGAAGCTGGCGCAGCAGCAGAAGGAAAAGGAAGACGCCGCGCTGGAAAGCAGTGGCAAGCGCATCCTGGAGAAGGTCGCGGCTTCGGCGGCGTAATCCACAACGATGCCGTGCGCCAATTTCCTGCTAGATGCCGACCTTGGTCGGCATGGCTTTCCACATGGGCTGTCGGTGTGCCGAGCAAGCTCGGCACCTACAGAAAATGCCGCCTGCAAGGGCGGCATTTTCGTTCCGGCTGCGTGGCTTTTGGTAGATGCCGACCTTGGTCGGCGCCGTTCGGAGAAACCGCGACCGGAAGCGCTGTCGGCGTGCCGAGCAAGCTCGGCACCTACAGAAAATGCCGCCTGCAAGAGCGGCATTTTCGTTCCGGTTGGGTGGCTTCCGGTAGATGCCGACCTTGGTCGGCGCCGTTCGGAGAAGCCGCGACCGGGAGCGCTATCGGCGTGCCGAGCAAGCTCGGCACCTACAGAAAATGCCGCCTGCAAGGGCGGCATTTTCGTTCCGGCTGCCTGGCTTCCGGTAGATGCCGACCTTGGTCGGCGCCGTTCGGAGAAGCCGCGACCGGGAGCGCTATCGGCGTGCCGAGCAAGCTCGGCACCTACAGAAAATGCCGCCTGCAAGGGCGGCATTTTCGTTCCGGCTGCCTGGCTTCCGGTAGATGCCGACCTTGGTCGGCGCCGTTCGGAGAAGCCGCGACCGGGAGCGCTATCGGCGTGCCGAGCAAGCTCGGCACCTACAGAAAATGCCGCCTGCAAGGGCGGCATTTTCGTCCCGGCTATGCCGGAACCGTAACGCTACGCGTTACTGCTTCAGGGGAATCACGCGGATCTCGACGCGGCGGTTCTTGGCGCGACCGGCATCGGTGCTGTTGTCGGCAATCGGGTACGACTTGCCGGCGCCCAGCGTTTCGATACGCACGCTCTGCACGCCCTGGCCGATCAGGTACTGCGCGACCGAGTCGGCGCGTTCCTTGGACAGGCGGTTGTTGACCGCGTCGCTGCCGATGCTGTCGGTGTGGCCAACCACTTCGATCATGGTCTGGTTGTAGTCACGCAGGGTGCCCGCGACGCCATTGAGCGAGCCGTAGAACTGCGGCTTCAGGGTCGACTTGCCGAAGTCGAACGTGATGCCATCCGGCAGGTTCAGCATGATATTGTCGCCCTGGCGCTGCACATCGATGCCGGTGTTGGCCGTGCGCTCGCGCAGTGCGCGTTCCTGGCGATCCTGGTACTGGCCGACAGCGGCACCGCTGAGTGCGCCGATACCGGCACCGATCAGCGCGTGCTGACGGCGTTCGGTAGCGCTGTCGCCCGTCAGCAGGCCAGCGGCCACACCGATGGCGGTACCGATCAGTGCATTGCGGCCGGTGCGGTTCTGCTGCTCGGTCGGGTTGCCATACTGGTCACTCTGCACATAGGAGCCGCCGGTGGCGCAGGCCGACAGGACGGCCGCACTCATCAGGGCCAGCGCGACGTTGCGGGTGGTGTTGCGGATCATGGGGTTCTCCTTGGTTTCCGATCGGCCGGCGGCTTGCGGGCGCAAAGAGAATAAACAGCCCGATGCGATGCCGGAATGATGATCCGGCACGCCGACAGGGCCGCGTTCAGCTAACTGACCGGATCGCTCAGCCCGCACTTTACCCTGCTCCCGACTGCCGGTAGGCAGCCAGCGCGGCATCGCGGCCGGCGGCCAGATCCACCAGCGGGGTGCGCGGATAGCCCGGGGCATGCGCCGCCAGCAGCAGCGGATGCTGCCAGGGTGCGAAGCGTGCCTTCACCGGCAGCGCCGCCAGTTCCGGCACCCAGCGGCTGATGTAGCGGGCCTGGGGGTCGAACTTCTCGGCCTGGGTGACCGGATTGAACACGCGGAAATACGGCGCGGCATCGGCACCGGTTCCAGCCACCCATTGCCAGCCCATCGTGTTGTTGGCCAGGTCGGCATCGACCAGCGTGTCCCAGAACCAGCGCGCGCCATGCAGCCAGTGCGCGCGCAGGTGCTTGCACAGGTAGCTGGCCACGATCATCCGCACCCGGTTGTGCATGTAGCCGGTGTGCCACAGCTCACGCAGGCCGGCATCGACGATCGGCACACCGGTGTTGCCGCGCTGCCAGTCGTGCAGCTGTACGGCGCTCGGCGTGGCCCATGGGAAACGGTCAAAGCGCGGGTTGAGGTTGTCGGTCGGCGTCTTCGGGAAGTGATGCAGCAGGTGATAGGCGAAATCACGCCAGCCGAGCTGGCGCAGATAGCCGTCGATGTCGGCGTCGGTGCCGGCACTGCGCAGTCCTTCCAGCGCGTGGGCGATGCGCCACGGCGCGATCTCGCCGAAATGCAGGTGCGGCGACAGCCGCGAGGTACCGACCCGATCCGGCAGGTCGCGCTGCTCGCGGTAACCGCGCAACGCGCCGTCCTCGAACACGGAAAGTGCTTCCAGCGCACCAGCCTCGCCCGGCTGCCAGTGCTCCCAGAAGCCGGTATCCCAGTCCAGCGTAGGCGCCAACCGCAGCTCGTCCAATGCGAGGCTGTCGGCGGTGTGCGCCGCCAATGCCTTCGGCGCGGCCTGCAACGCGGGCAGGCGCCAATGACTGAGCACGTTGCGCCAGTACGGCGTGAACACCTTGTACGGCTGGCCCTGCTGGGTGGCGATGTCCCACGGCTCGAACAGCAGGCTGCCATTGCAGCTCTGCGCGTCGATGCCCTGCTCGCGCAGCGTACGCTTGATGGTGGCGTCGCGAGGCTGGGTGGCCGGCTCGTACTTGCGGTTCCAGTACACCGCCTCGGCGCCGGTCTGCTCGATCAGCAACTGCAGGGTCGGCAGACTGTCACCACTGCGCAGCACCAGCGACGAACCGCGCACGCGCAGGTCGGCATCCAATGCGCCCAGTGAACGATGGCGCCACGCATCGGAGGCCGCGCCAGGCACCCACTCGCCTTCCTCGTGCGGCGCATGGATGTAGACCGGCACCACGTCGTGGCCCGCGTCCAGCGCGGCCTGCAGGGCCGGATTGTCCTGCAGCCGCAGATCGCGGCGGAACCATACCAACGCTACCGACACATGCACCGCCTTCGTTGTGGAAGGCGGATATGATAGCCAGCGGCGGTGAAGGCGTTGCACGCAGACGCCGTCTGCTAGGCTGCTGGGCCGCTCCTCGTTGGACCCCGCCATGGATGAATTGCACGCCTCATTCGCCCGCTTCGGGCTGCTGCGGGCCCAGCACGAAGGTGACTGGCAGGGACCGTTCCCGTTACCACCGGTGCTGGCGTGCTTCTACGCGCAGGTGGGACCGCTGGGTCAGGAGATCAATGCGAAGGTGGGCAACTCCGGAATCACCATTCCGGGCCTCGATGTCTGGATACCGCCGCTGCGACGCGTGTGGAGTCACCAGGCCGGCTATCGCTGGCATGGCATCAGCGGCGATCCGATCAACGACTGGCCATCGAACTGGCTGGTGATTGCCGATCGCGGCGCTGATCCGTTCATCCTCGACCTGGACGACGGCCGTGTGCTGTTCAGCCACCACGGTGCCGGCCTGCTGGATGCCGGCGAGATCACTACCGATGTGCCGACCTTGATGGCGGCTCTGGCTGCTGCAGGCACGGTGTACCTCGATGCCGGCGATGACCTCTACAACGACGATGACGATGGCGGCATCCGTCCTGAATACCAGGAGGCAGCCGTACAGGCGGTGGCCCGGGTACTGGGCGACCGCATGCAGGCCGAGTCGTTCATCGAGACGTTGCTGGAGTGAATCCACGCATGGCGTGGATCTACTTTTTGAACCGCTCCATCGCTTCACTGATCAGCGCGCGGGCTTCGGCGGCATTGCCCCAGCCGTTGAGCTGCACCGGGTTGCGAGCGGCCGGCAGGTCCTTGTAGACCCGGAAGAAGGCTTCGATGCGCTGGCGCTCGACCTCCGGCAGATCCGCCAGGTCACGGATGCTGGCGTAGGTCGGGTCGACCGTGTCGGTCGGCACGCCGATGATCTTCTCGTCGTGCTCGCCGCCATCGATCATCTTCAGGTAACCGATCGGCCGGAAGCGCACGATCACACCCGGATGCAGGGGCTCACGGGTCAGCACCAGCGCATCCAGCGGATCGTTGTCACCGGCCAGGGTGCGCGGCATCGAACCGTAGTTGGCCGGATAGGCCACCGGCATCGACTGGAAGCGGTCCACGTGCACCAGACCGTCTTCCTTGATCTCGTACTTGGTGAAGCTGCCGGCCGGAATCTCCACCGCCAGATTCACCTCCTGCGGGGCCTGCTTCGGCTGGGCGACCAGGAACGGATGCAGCACGGCATCGGCTGCGGCCACGGCACTGGCCAGCAGCAGCAGGGCAGCACCGATGGCAGCGAGCGGAAGGATGCGACGGGGCGTGGTCATATGCGTTTTCTCACTCCCAGCAGCGGTCGGCACGACCCTTGGCGGTCTGCGCGCGCGGGCAGTCGCGTGGCGTGATGCGGCCTTCGGTCAGCTCCGTGCGCTGCTTGCCACCCTTGGCATCACGGCGCAGTTCGAAGGCATCGTAAAGACGGCCGGTCACGGTACGTGCTTCATAGCGCAGGTGTTGCGGGTCGATGTTCAGCACCTGGAACAGCTGGGTATCTTCGGCCACCGGATCCATCGTCCTGCGGGCTTCGTCGGAAAGGCGGTACTGCTTCGGCCCGGCCACGGTCACCACGTACTGCGGCGTCGCAGCCTGCCCCTCGCCACGACGGCCATAGGTGTGATCGTGGCCCTGCAGCACCAGATCGACGTTGTGGCGGCGTACCACCGGCAACAGCACGTCACGCAGCGCGGCGTTCTCGCGCCCTTCGCGCGGCGAGTAGAACGGCTGGTGCAGCAATACGATGGTCCACGGCTGCGGGTTGCCGGTCAGAACCTTGTCCAGCCACTGTGCCTGCGCCTTGGCCGTGCCGAGATCGAGTGCCGAGGTGCCATCGACCACCGCCACGCGCACGCCCTGCGCGTCGAACCAGTAGCTGGTCTGCTGCGCGGCGGCGGCGCCATTGCCCGGCAGCGCGAAGGTCACCGGCCAGTGTCGGCCCAGCGCGCGGCGCTCCTGCGGGGTGTCCTCGAATTCCTCGAAGTACTCGTGGTTGCCGATGGCCGGGGCCACCAGCGTTTCCTGCGCCAGCCAGCCGGAGGCGGCAAACCACTCGCCCCACTCGCTGTCATCCATGTTGTCGCCGCCGCTGACCAGGTCACCGGCGAACAGGCTCACCCGCGCCTGCGGTGCAGCCTTCTGCGCGGCACGCACCACGCGGCTGACATGGCTGACGTTCTTGTTCTGGGTATCACCGAAGTACAGCAGGGTCAGCGGCTGGTTGGCCGCGGCCAGCGTACGCAGCTGGTTCCAGGCACTCCAACTGCCATTGCCCTGCACGCGGTAGACGTACTGGGTGTCCGGCTGCAGGCCGCTGATGTCGGCACGATGGTGATGCGACAACCCGTTCTCCGTCTGCAGCGCGCGGGTCGTTGCGCGCACCTGGCGGATGCCCTCGATGGCCGGCGAATCCCCGGCCAGGGCGATTTCCAGCAGCGGCGCCTGCACGCTGCCATCGGTACGCCAGGCCACGGCGAAACCGTGGCTGGGATCCACCGCCGGCGAGGCGACGATGCGGTCCGGCACCGTCGTCGCTGCGTAGTGGCGGCTGCCCGCCGGCACTTGGGTATTCGGCTCGGCCGCCGCGAACGACAGCGACGGCAACGCCAGCAGCAGGCCCAGCGCCAGCGCGCGCATCACGCACTGCCGGCTCATGCGCCACACTCCAGCGGCAGCGCGAGCTGCTTGGCGATGCTCTCCCAGTCGAAGGCCACCACGCCCTGGTCGTCATGCACCGCATACAGCGCACCGTGCGGGAAACGCGTGCTGGGCTGCTGCATCATCCAGATGCCATCGGTGTTGGCCACGGTGTTGCCCTGGAACGCGCCGACCGGCTTCAGCGTATGCCGGTCGAACAGGTGGAACACGCTGCGTTGCTTGCCCTGCTCGGTGGTGATCCACCAGCCGTCCTTGCCGCAGGTGCGCAGGGTCACGCCTTCGGCCTGCGCCTTGAACACGTCGCGGCCGAACGTGGTGCCGGTGAAGCGTCCGGCCAGGGTGTAGACCTTGAACTCGCTGGCGTAGCTCTCGTCCTCTTCGGCGATCAGCAGTCGGTCGTTCTCGGGGTCGCCCCAGATCGACTCGACCACGCGCAGCGCACCGGCTTCGGTGGTATCGCCGATGCTGGCCACCAGCTTCGCCTCGACCTTCGCGCCGTCGCGGGTCACGTGGTACTGGCGTACGCGCTTGTCCAGCTCGGCCAGCGGCGGCAGGATGTCACGCCCCTGCGCATCCTCGCCGTTGTCCCAGGAATCGGTGACGTAGACGCTGTAGCCATCGGCACGGCGGTCGACCCACAGCCCGTACGGCTTGCGCAGGTCGTCCGCAGCGAACGTCGCCAGCGGCACGAAGTCCGGCAGGCTCAGCACCTGCACGCGGTGATTGTCGCGCTCCACGATCCACAGCAGGTCGTCGATCACCGCGATGCCGTTTGGGCGGTCGAACTGCCCCGGTGCGGTGCCGCTGCTGCCGACGTCACGCAGGTGCTGGCCGGTGCTGCCGTCGTAGACCACCAGCTTGTCGGTGGCCTTGGCGGTGGCGATCAGCCACAGCGCGCCGTCCGGCGCGCGCCAGGCCGCCGGCGAGTCGATGTTGTCGGCCGGGGTCATCGGTGACAGGAAGGCTTCGGCGATGGTGGTCACCGTGCGCGCGCCCCCGGCTTTCGCTGCCGTGGGGGCCGCGGCCGGATCGTTGCTGGTCGCCGGCGTACAGCCGGCGGCCAGGGTCGCCGCGAGCGCGACCGCCAGGACGGTGATGCCACGCCCCATCACAGTGCCACCTTCAGGCCGAGCGCGTAGGTACGACCGTATTCTTCCATCTGCAGGGTGCGCGAGCGCGTGCCCTGGTACAGCTCAAGCGGCTTGTCCAGCAGGTTCTGTGCTTCGAAATACATGCTCACCCGCGGGGTGAACTTGTAGTCCAGCGAGAAATCGAGCTGGGTGTTCGGCGCAACGAAGATATCGAAGGCACGGCCGGCACCAAGGGTATCCAGGTACTCACTGCGGTGCACGGCCGCCACACGGGTGCTCAGGCCATACTTCTCATAGCCGATGTGCGCGCTGTACACGTTCTTCGAGGCACGCGGCAGGGTGAAGTCCTCACCGGCGCGCTTGGCCAGGCCCGGGTCGAAATCAGTGTCCAGCCAGGTGCCGCTGGCACCCACCAGCAGGCCATCCCAGCCGGTCGGCAGGAACGACAGCTGCTGCTGCCAGTTGAATTCGGCGCCGCGCACCTTGGCCTTGTCGCCATTGATCGAGGTCACCACCGGCAGGCCGTCGTAGATGCCGTCGGTGCCGCCCTGTCGGACCTGCACGATGTAGCCGTCGATCGACTTGTGGAACACGCCCAGCGAGAGGATGCCGCTGTCGCCGATGTACTTCTCCACCGACAGGTCGATATTGGTCGACTCGTACGGATCCAGCTCCGGGTTGCCCAGGCGCACTTCATTGTCGTTGCGGGCCAGGCCAATGCGCGGCGAGGCATCGCCGAAGCCCGGGCGGGCCACCGTCTTGTTGGCGGCGAAGCGGAACACCCAGTCGTTGCTGGCATCGTAACGCAGGTGCAGCCCCGGCAGTACGTTGTTGTAGCTCTTGCTGGCGGTGACCCGGGTCGCGGTGTAGGAGCGCCCGTCCTTGGCCACGTCCACGCGATTGCCGGTGGCGCTGAAGCGGGTGTTCTCCACACGCACGCCGCCGATCACGCGCAGCGCACCGATGTCCCAGGTGCCCATCGCATAGCTGGCGAACACGTCTTCGCGCGCGGTGTAGTCGCCTTCCAGAGACGTCGCGGCGTTGCCACCGACGTCCTGCGGACGGGCGCTGTACTCGCCACTGTGCTGCGACCAGTAGCTGCGCATCGCCGACGAGTCCATGCCCTGCCCCATCGGGCCATGGCGGTGTTCCGGCGAACCGGTGGTCCAGTCGCTGAGCTTGATCGCGGGGCCCACGCGCAGCGACGCCTCATCGACGTTCACGTCACGGTCGCGCCAGCGTCCGAGCAGGCCGAACTTGTAGCTGCTGTTGTCGCCGTCGAAGCGGATGTTGACCTGCGCGCTGCGCTCCTCGTCGTCCACCTTCTTCGGCTTGGCCACCACACGGTCGAACTTGTAGTTGGCGTTGTCCAGCCACTGGTCGTTGTCGAAGGTGTAGGTGGGCAGGCGGCTGCGCTGGTCCAACGTGCCATTGAAGGCCTTGCCGTTGAGCTTGAAGCGCGACTCGATCTCGTCGTCCACGCGTTCTTCGGTGCGGGTATAGCCGATCTTGTAGTCCAGCACCGCGTCGGTCAGCGTGTTCTCGCCACCGAGGCTGGCGGCAAAGGTGTTCTCTTCCTTGGTGCGGTAGCGCATGCGCTTGTCGATCGAATCCTTCGGCATGCCGGCCAGTCGATACTGGTCGGTGCCGGTGGCGATCATGTCGGCGTTGTTGAAGTTGAAGATCACGCGCTGGCGGGTTTCGGCATCGTCGAACTGGCTGTACAGCGTGCGCAGGTAGTAGCGACTGTCCTCGTTCGGGCGCCAGTCGAGATTGAGGTTGGCGCCGATGCGCTTGCGCTCGATCTCATACTTGCGGTTCTGCAGGTTCAGCGCGGTGATTTCGCCTGGGCGGGTGGTGGTCAGATCCTTGTTGCCGCTGACATCACCGTATTCCACTTCGCTGTTGTCCGATTCGAACGTCCGCTTCTGGTAGTTCACGCCGGCGGCGATGCCGAAGGTGTTGTTGAACACTTCGCTGTAGTTGAAGGCGGCCTTCGGGCTGGTCTCGCCCGAAAGCTGCTGGTGGCTGCCTTCGATCTTCGCGCGCAGGCTGCGGCCATCACGATCGAACGCCGAAGCGGTCTCGACCAGGATCGCGCCACCGATGGCATCACCCGGCATGTCCGGGGTCGGCGATTTGACCACGCGCAGGCGCTCGGTCGAATCGGACGGGATCACGTCCATCGGTGCGGCGCGGCTGGAGTTGTCCGGGGTGCCGATGGCGATGCCGTCGACGCTGACGCTGTTGAGGTTGGCATCCAGTCCGCGCACGACCACGTAGCGGCCTTCGCCCTGGTCGCGGGTCACACTGATGCCCGGCAGGCGCTGCAGTGACTCGGCCACGTTCTTGTCCGGGTACTGGCCCAGGGCATCGGACGACACCGCGTCTTCGATCGCGTTGCTGCTGCGCTTGAGGTCGACCGCACGGATCTGCGCCTCGAGCTGGGCGCGCACTTCGATGCGGTCCAGATCGACCGCATCGGCGGCCACGGCGCCGGTGGCGGCAATCGCCTGCTGCCCGGCGGCATGCAGCGGTGCTGCGGCCCCCATCGCCAGGGTCAGGGTGATGGCAACGGCCAACGGAGTCTTGATATGCACTGGGAATCCCCATTCCTGTTAAGAATGGGTCTGCACGGTATGTCCGCAAGGTTGCATGGCAATGACATGCATCTGCACATTTCGCGTACCAGGGCCACGGCCCGGTTTGGGGTTCGGCCCGCCGATCCGGCAAAATGGCGCCCTCTCTCCTTTTCCCCTTCCCGACCATGAAGATCGTCGAAGTGCGCCACCCGTTGGTGCAGCACAAGATCGGCCTGATGCGCAATGCCGCGCTCAGCACCAAGGATTTCCGCGAACTGGCCAACGAGCTCGGCACCCTGCTGGCCTACGAGGCCACTGCCGACCTGGACACCGAGCCGCACACCCTGCCCGGCTGGGCCGGCCCGGTCACCGTGCAGCGCATCGCCGGTGCCAAGATCACCGTGGTGCCGATCCTGCGCGCCGGCCTGGGCATGCTCAGCGGCGTGCTGTCGCTGATCCCGGCAGCACGCGTCAGCGTGGTCGGCCTGCAGCGTGATGAGGAAACCCTGCAGCCGGTGCCCTACTTCGAGCGCCTGACCGGCCGCCTGGAAGAGCGCGACGCGCTGATCCTGGACCCGATGCTGGCCACCGGCGGCACCCTGATCGCCACCATCGACATGCTCAAGCGGGCCGGTGCCCGCCGCATCAAGGGCATCTTCCTGGTGGCCGCGCCGGAAGGCATCGAAGCGGTCAAGGCCGTGCACCCGGACGTGGAGATCTACACCGCGGCCATCGATGCCCAGCTCAACGACAAGGGCTACATCCTGCCGGGCCTGGGCGATGCCGGCGACCGCATCTTCGGTACCCGCGTCGGCTGAGCCGCCGAACCGGGGTCAGAGCCCTTTCGTGCCGAAAGGGATCTGACCCCAACACCGCGGGGGTCGGATCCCTTTCGCAGAAAGGGCTCTGACCCCGCCCCGGATGCCGGCCTACAGGCCGGCTGCGAAGGTTTCCAGCTGGCCGATGACGGTGTTCCAGCCGTCGAAGAAGCCCAGCTGCTCATGCTGGTCACGCAGGGCCTTGTCCGGATGCATCACCCGCGCGGTGTAGCGGCAGCCCTGCCCCTCGTCCTCCATGGTGATGACGGCGGTGAAGCCCAGCCACGGTGACTGCGGTCGCCAGCCTGGCCCCAGCATCGAGGTGAACACCAGGCGCTGCTGCGGCACGATCTCCAGGAAGCTGCCCGGATTGTCACTGCTGCCGCCATCAGGGCCCTGCATGAAGGTGTGGAAGGCCCCGCCGGGGCGCAGGTCAAATGCACGCACCTCGGTTGTCCAGGGCTTCGGGCACCACCACTGGCGCAGCAGTTCCGGGTCGGTCCACGCCCGCCACAAGGCGGCGCGCGGTGCGTTGAGCACACGGCTGATGACCAGATCGGTGTCAGGGTTGTTGCCTGCGTCTACGGCCATGGGCCTGCTCCTGTCGGTGAAGGGTTTCGACAAAATCGACCATGCGGTCGGCGCGCGCCTCCCACATGGCACGCTGTTCGGCCAGCCATTGCTCGGCCTGGCCCAGCCGCGCCGGCACCAGTTCGCAGGTGCGTATGCGCCCCTGCTTGTGGCTGCGCACCACGCCGCTGCGTTCCAGCACGGCCAGATGTTTCATCAGCGAGGGCAAGGCCATCTCGAACGGCTCGGCCAGCATCGACACCGTGCGCGGCCCCTGCCCCAGCGCGGCCACGATCGCGCAACGGGTCGGGTCGGCCAACGCGTGGAAGATTTCCTGGATGGCGGGATCATACTTACCCATATGGCTAAGTAATACGCCGATCTGAATGCCGATGCAAGCGGTCATGGCCGAACCGCGATTCTTCACGTGGCCTTGCCGTGTGGAAGCGAATGCTCCGCGCACCCGCCACCGCTTGGAGCACACCGATGAAAGCCTCTTTCCTGCTGGCCGCCGTCCTGCTGGTCAGCCTGCCCCTGGCGGCCAACGCCACCACACCGCAGCAGCAGCGCATGGCCGAATGCTCGGCCAAGAACAAGGGATTGAAGGGCGATGCCTACAAGACCGCGCAGAGCTCCTGCCTCAGTGGCCATGCCGCCGACGCCAAGCCGGTCAATGCACAGCAGGAACGCATGCGCAAGTGCAACGCCGACGCCGGCGCCAAGAAGCTGGCCGGTGATGCGCGCAAGACCTTCATGAGCAGCTGCCTGAAGGCGTCGTAGCAATCACGTCCGGGTAGAACGCCATCCACGCATGGCGTGGATCTACCCGCACACGAAGGCCGGGCATTGCCCGGCCTTTTCATCAACCGAGGGCGCGCGCCTTCAGCTCGCCCTGTTCGTGCAGGGTCACGAAACGCCCCTTGTCGTCACGGCCCAGCTGCGCCAGCGCCACCTGCGGATCGTGGGTGAAGAACAACCGCACGTTGCGCGCCAGCTTGTCTTCAAGGAACTGCCGCTTCTCGTCGATCAGCAGCTCGGCGTTGCGGTCGTAGCCCATGGTGATCGGCACGTGCACCCATGAACGCCCGGGAATCAGATCGGCACAGAACACCACGCCACCATGCGCACCCTCGCCGGCATGCGCGTGACCGACGATCTCGGCCAGCATCAACCCAGGCGTATGCCCGTCGCTGTAGCTGAAGCGCACGCTGCGGCCGAGCGCCTTCGAGTACTCCCCGTCCACCACTTCCAGGCGGCCACTGGCCTGTAGCAGCCCAGGCAGCTCCGGAATGAAGCTGGCCCGATCGCGCGGGTGCGGCTGCAGAGCGCGCTGCCAGTGCTGTGCACCAACCACATAGGTCGCATTGGGGAACAGCAGTTCCGGCTCGCGTCCTTCGCTCCACGCCGCCAGCAGTCCACCGGCATGATCGAAGTGCAGGTGGCTGAGTACCACCACGTCAATGTCTTCATGCTCGAAGCCGGCTTCGCGCAGCGAATCGATCAGCACGTGCTGGCTTTCCTGCACGCCGTAGCGCTCGCGCATGCGCGGATCGAAGAATGCACCGATGCCGGTTTCAAACAGCACCGTCTTGCCTTCCAGCGGGCTGGCAAGCAGCGCACGGCAGGCCAGCTCGATGCGATTGAGCTCGTCAGGTGCCGCCCATTTTTCCCACAACGCACGCGGCGCGTTGCCGAACATCGCGCCGCCATCAAGGCGCTGCGAGTTTCCACGAATAGACCAGAGTTTCATGTGCCGATTATCGGCGCCGGCTCGTTAAATAATCGCTAGAAAGGAAACTGAAAACCCCGCCGGCAAAGGCGGGGTTTCAGGGATCTGCCAGATTGCCGGCCAGCGGCCGGCGCTACCGTATCAGCGTGCTGGTACGACCTGGGCGCTGCCCACCGGGTTACGGGGATCGCTGCCGCCGAACAGCGTGTTCGTCTTGCGGTCCCATTCCACCGTCTGCAGGTTGCCCCACACGTGACTGGACCCACGGCCGCCTGCGGCGACATCGCCGGGCAGGTCGATCTTGTGACCCATCGCCTGCAGCTGCTTCACCGTCGCCGCGTCGAACGCATCGTCCTCGGCTTCGATCAGGTCCGGCAGCCACTGGTGGTGGTAGCGCGGCAGCGCGGCAACCTGCTGCGCATCCAGGCCGTCGTCGTAGCCGAGGATGCCCAGCAGCACCATGGTGATGATGCGGCTGCCACCCGGGGTGCCCAGCACCACCACCTTGTCGGCGTTCTCCATGAAGGTCGGCGTCATCGAGCTGAGCATGCGCTTGCCCGCCTTCGGCGCATTGGCCTCGTAGCCCATCACGCCGAACGCATTGGGCGTACCCGGCTTCAGCGCGAAGTCGTCCATCTCGTTGTTCAGCAGCACGCCGGTGCCCTTGGGAATCAGCCCCGAGCCGTACAGCAGGTTGACGGTCTGGGTGGCGCCGACGCGGTTGCCGTCGCGATCGATGATCGAGAAGTGCGTGGTCTCGTCGTCTTCCAGCGGCGTCGGGTTGCCCGACAGCAGGTCGCTGGGCGTGGCCTTCTCCGGATGGATGGTCGCCCGCAGGCCCTGTGCATAGTCCTTGCTGGTCAGCACCTTCTGCGGGATCTGCACGAAGTCCGGATCGCCAAGGAAGAAGGTGCGGTCACGGTAGGCGCGGCGCATCGATTCCACCACCAGATGGGTGCGGTGCGCCGGGTCCATTTTCCTGATGTCCCAGCCTTCCAGGATCTGCAGCATGCTGGCCAGCGCGATGCCACCGGACGACGGCGGCGGTGCGGTGGTGATCTTCCAGCCGTTGTAGTTGAACACGATCGGTTCACGCTGCTTCACGCGGTAGCCGGCCAGCTCTTCGGCGGTCCACTTGCCGCCGGCCTGCTTCACGCCGGCCAGCAACAGCTTTCCGGTCTGGCCCTTGTAGAAGCCATCGAAGCCACCCGCGGCCAAGCGCTCCAGCGTCTGTGCCAGCTCCGGCTGCTTGAACAGGTCGCCGGTGGCGATCGGCTTGCCATTGCGCAGGTAGACCTCGCGCGTGCCGGGATAGCGCTCCATCACCTCACGGCGAGAGGCATAGCCCTTGGCCATGCGGTCGTACACCGGGAAACCTTCGCGCGCGATGCGGATCGCCGGCTGCAGCGACGCCGACAGCGGCAGCTTGCCATGCTTGGCCGACAGTTCGACCAGAGCTGCGGGCAGGCCCGGAATGCCAGCCGACCACGCGCCGTTGACCGAGCGGTCACGGTCGAGGTTGCCCTGCTTGTCGAGGAAGGCCTGCGGGGTTGCTGCAGCCGGCGCGGTCTCGCGCGCGTCCAGCATCACGTCCTTGCCGGTGGCCGCATCATGCAGCAGGAAGAAGCCGCCACCGCCCAGGCCGGAACTGATCGGCTCGACCACCGCCAGCGTGGACGATACCGCCACCGCGGCGTCGAAGGCGTTGCCGCCCTGCGCCAGGATATCGATGCCGGCCTGGGTGGCCAGCGCGTGACCGCTGGCAATGGCCGCGCCATCGGGGCGCTCGGCACGGGCCGGGCTGTCGGCCCAGGCAATTGGACTCAGCAGCAGGCCGAGCAGCAACAGGCGGCGGACGATCAGCGTCTTCATTCGGATGGGGGCTCCGCATAGAGTTCGGGGTGATCGTGCTGCAGCTGGCGCAGCTTGGCCAGCAGCTGGTCTTCCGTTTCCACGATCTCCGGGTCCGGGTCGATGCACTCGACCGGGCAGACGACCACGCACTGTGGCTCGTCGAAATGACCCACGCATTCGGTGCAGCGCGCAGGGTCGATCACGTAGATGGTTTCACCCATCGCAATGGCCTGGTTCGGGCAGGCCGGCTCGCATACGTCGCAGTTGACGCAGAGCTCGTTGATTTTCAGCGACACGGCGATACTCCTCGCCCGCGCCCTGGGACAAAGGACCGGCCAGCGCGGGCGCGCGGGCCGGTCAGGTCATCAGCGGCGCCCTTGCAGGACGCCGCCCGGGCCATGCCGCAGCATGGCCGCCATGGCTCGGTATTACTTGGCTTCGACGAAAATGTACTCGGCACCGGTCGGCTGGATCGCAGCCTGCACACGGGCGTTGTCGGCCGACTGGCCGATGAAGACGACGCGCACGCCCTTCATCGAATCCGGCGACACGTCCTTGAACACGGCCTGGATCATGTCAGCCATCTTGCCCGAGGCCGACGAACCGAAGGCCAGCATGTTGCCCGGCTGCACGCCACGGGCCACGGCCTGGGTCGCACTCTCGGTCTGGCGCTCGTACTTGGCCTGGAAGTCCGGGTCCGATTCCGGCGAGAGGTAGTACAGGAACGGGCTGTTGGTGATGTTGCCCATGTTCTGGATCGCCACTTCCTGCAGGTACTTCTTCCAGCCTGCATCGTCGTCCTTGGACGGAGCGACCAAGGCCTGCTTGGCCTCGTCGACCGGAGCGGCCTCTTCCTTCTTGCAAGCGGTGAAGGCCAGGGCCAACGAAGCGATCAGCATCGCGCGCATGGTGGTGTTCATGGGTTTCCTCCCGGAATGGTGCGTGGTGTTGTACGTAATGGGGTGCGGGTACAGCGGGGCTTACGACTGTGCCGACTTCGCTTCGCGGACCTTGCGCAGGGCTTCGAGCACCGCGGCCGGCACGAAACCGGACACGTCGCCGCCCAGGCGCGCGATCTCGCGGACCAGCGAGGACGAAATGAAGCTGTGCTGCTCGGCCGGGGTCAGGAACAGGGTCTCGACCTCCGGGATCAGGTGGCGGTTCATGCTGGCCATCTGGAACTCGTACTCGAAATCGGACACCGCGCGCAGGCCGCGCAGCAGCACCCCGCCCTGGACCGAGCGTACGAAATGCGCCAGCAGGGTATCGAAGCCGATGACCTCGACATTGCCGTGGTGCGCCAGCGCGCCACGCGCCAGCTGCACACGCTGCTCCAGCGGCAGCGCCGGGCCCTTGGACGGGCTCTGCGCCACGCCGACCACGACCTTTTCGAACAGCGGCGCGGCGCGGCTCACCAGGTCGATGTGACCGTTGGTGATCGGGTCGAACGTGCCGGGATAGACGGCGATGCGGCGGTTGGCCACGGTCATGGGCGGATGCAGATGTTCAGATGAGGTCAAAGTGTAGCAGTGGCGCGGCGGTACAGGGCAAAGCGCACCTCGCGGGTGCCGCCCTCGCGGTGCAGCAGCCAGTCCGGCGGCAGCACCGGCACGTGGCCGGCCGGCGATTCCAGGTACAGCCAGGCATCGGCGGCCAGGTGCCGGGGCAGCTGGGCCAGCACGTCCTGCCACAGGCCATCGGCGAACGGTGGGTCGATGAAGACCAGATCGGCCTGCTGCGCGGGCGCGCCCTGCAGCCAGCGCAGGGCATCGGCCTGCACGACGCTGATCTGGTCGCTGGCCTGCAGCTTGGTCACTGCGGCGGTCAGATTACGCCCCAGCTGGGCATCGCGCTCGACCAGGGTGGCGTGGGCGGCACCACGCGAGACCGCCTCCAGCCCCAGCGCGCCACTGCCGGCGAACAGGTCCAACACGCGGGCCCCGCCGAGCCTGGGCATCAGCCAGTTGAACAGGGTTTCGCGCACGCGGTCGCTGCTGGGCCGCAGGCCCGGCAGGGTCGGCACCGGCAGGCGGGTATTGCGCCAGCGTCCGCCGATGATGCGGACCTGGCCGTCATTGCCCCCACGGCCGCTCATCGGCGCCCCCGGCGGGAGGTATTCGAGAATTTCAGCATGAGCGGGATTGTAGTTCGGCCGGCCCGCGGCCGGCACCCGCAGAAGCCACAGCAACGTCAACGTCAACGTCAAAAGCTGGTTTTCTGTGGGATGGCGGGGTGGGTCCGGTTGAGGGGGACGCCGTGAACCCGTCCCTGGGGGCTTGGTCGCGGCATCCATGCCGCTCACACCCCCTCAACCGGACCCACCCCGCCTTCGACAGTTTCCTGCGAGCTGTCGGAACGTCATCTTGGGGTCAGATCCGTTTTCCTGCGGAAAACGGATCTGACCCCATTTGATGTATCGATATCTGACAGATGTGTCGACCAAGGTCGACACCTACCAACAGCCGCGTGAACCTGTCGAAGGCGGGGCGGTGTGGGTTGGCAGGACCGTTGGCGCCATGGATGGCGCCATCGAGCCCCCATGGACGGGTTTACGGCGTGTCCTGCCAACCCACACCGCCCCGCCTAACCAACAGACAGCCAAGAGCCGGCTGTTGCTGTTGCTGCTGCTCTGGCCTCGGCGGGTGCAGGGCGCAGCCCTGCCAGAACAACCCCTTGATTTCGGGACAATCAGCCATACCCCTTGGCGAGGCCGCACGCGCTGGCGCGGCATTGCACACGGAGCCTTATCGATGACCGAGACCCCCCAGACCGAAACCCTTGGCTTCCAGACCGAAGTCAAGCAGCTGCTGCAGCTGATGATCCACTCGCTGTATTCCAACAAGGAAATCTTCCTCCGCGAGCTGGTCTCCAACGCCGCCGATGCCGCCGACAAGCTGCGTTTCGAGGCCCTGACCCAGCCGGCCCTGCTGGAAGGCGACAGCGAGCTGCGCGTGCGCGTCAGCTTCGACCCCACCGCCCACACCATCACCATCGAAGACAACGGCATCGGCATGAGCCGCGCCGAAGCCATCGCCCACCTCGGCACGATTGCAAAGTCCGGCACCGGCGACTTCCTGCGCCAGCTGTCCGGCGACCAGAAGAAGGATTCGCAGCTGATCGGCCAGTTCGGCGTCGGCTTCTACAGCGCCTTCATCGTCGCCGACGAAGTGGAAGTGACCTCGCGCCGCGCCGGCCTGGCTGCAGGCGAAGGCGTGCGCTGGACCTCGCGCGGCGAAGGCGATTTCGACGTCGCCACCGTCGACAAGGCCGAGCGCGGCACCCGTATCGTGCTGCACCTGAAGGACGGCGAGCACGACTTCGCCGATGGCTGGCGCCTGCGCAGCATCCTCAAGAAGTACTCGGACCACATCGGCCTGCCGATCCAGATGTCCAAGGAGGGCGAAGAAGGCGCCGCCGGTGAGTGGGAGACCGTCAACCGCGCCAGCGCACTGTGGACCCGTCCGCGCACCGAGATCAGCGACGCCGAGTACACCGAGTTCTACAAGCACGTGGCGCACGACCACAGCGATCCGCTGGCCTGGAGCCACAACAAGGTCGAGGGCAAGCTGGAGTACACCTCGCTGCTGTACGTGCCCGGCCGCGCGCCGTTCGACCTGTACCACCGCGATGCGCCCAAGGGCCTGAAGCTGTACGTGCAGCGCGTGTTCGTGATGGATCAGGCCGAGCAGTTCCTGCCGCTGTACCTGCGCTTCATCAAGGGCGTGGTCGATTCCAACGACCTGTCGCTGAACGTCTCGCGCGAGATCCTGCAGTCCGGCCCGGTCATCGATTCGATGAAGGCGGCGCTGACCAAGCGCTCGCTGGACATGCTGGAGAAGCTGGCCACCGACAAGCCGGAGCAGTACGCCACGTTCTGGAAGGAATTCGGCCAGGTACTGAAGGAAGGCCCGGCCGAGGACTACAACAACCGCGAGAAGGTGGCCGGCCTGCTGCGCTTCGCCTCCACCCGTGGCGACGGCGATGCGCAGACCGTGTCGCTGGCCGACTACCTCGGCCGCATGACCGAAGGCCAGGACAAGATCTACTACCTGACCGGCGAGAGCTACAGCCAGGTGCGCAACAGCCCGCACCTGGAAGTGTTCCGCAAGAAGGGCGTGGAAGTGCTGCTGCTGACCGACCGCATCGACGAGTGGCTGATGGGCTACCTGACCGATTTCGATGGCAAGGGCTTCGTCGACATCGCCCGTGGCGACCTCGACCTGGGCGCGCTGGAAAGCGAGGCGGACAAGCAGGAGCAGGAAGCGGCGGCCAAGGACAAGCAGGGCCTGGTCGAGCGCCTGAAGACGGTGCTGGGCGACGACGTGGCCGAAGTGCGCGTCTCGCACCGCCTGACCGATTCGCCGGCGGTGCTGGCCATCGGCGAACAGGACCTGGGCCTGCAGATGCGCCAGATCCTGGAAGCCAGCGGGCAGAAGGTGCCGGACAGCAAGCCGGTGCTGGAGATCAACCCGGGCCACCCGCTGATCGCCAAGCTCGATGCCGAAGCCGATGGCGCGCGTTTCGACGACCTCGGCCGGGTGCTGTTCGACCAGGCTGCGTTGGCCGCCGGTGACAGCCTGAAGGATCCGGGCGCCTACGTGGCGCGCCTGAACAAGCTGCTGCTGGAGCTGTCCGCCTGATCGACAGGGTGGTCGCCGGGCATGGCCCGGCGAAGCTCTGGTAGGTGCCAACCTTGGTTGGCACTGCTGCCCTGGCAGAGGCCAACCTTGGTTGGCGCCCCAAAAGCGTGCCAACCAAGGTTGGCACCTACCAGGGCGTCGAGCGTGTCAACCAAGGTTGACACCCACCCAAGCCGGGCGGCTCAGACCTCGCGATCCAGCAGCGAACCCAACATCTGGTCCTGGCGGCGGATCACCGCGGCATTGGCGGCGAAGGCCACGACCTCGGCTTTTGCGGCCAGCAGATCACCCAGCGGCGCGCCGGCATCGGCGCCGGTGGACGTCACCGAAGCCTGCACCCCACCCTGCTCGGTGGCATTGCGCTGCAACTGCAGGTGCTGGGCATCCGGGGTCGCCAGGTTGGCCACGTTGTGCGCGGCCACCTGCACGCCCTGCTGGGCCGCACGCATCCCGCTGAGGGCGATTCCCATCACGTTGTTCATGGCGGTCTCCGGGCCGCCTTGCGCAGCCCTCCGGACCAGTTAACGGCCGGTGGACCGCGACCTTGAGTCCACATCGGCCCGACAGGCCCGAGTGGTAGCATATCCCTCTGATTTCAGCGCCTTTTGCCAATGCTCAGTTTTTTCCGCCGCAAGAAGCCCCAGGATGCCCCCGCAACGGAGGCTCCCAAGACCCAGCACTACTCGGCTGAAGAGCTGGCGGCGGCATTCCCGTCGGCCGCGCCGGTCGAGGACAAGGAACCCGCGCCGGTAGCTGCGCCGGCCGCACCTGCCCCCGCTGAGCCGCCCGCGGCAGCGGTCGCCCCGGTAATGGTCGAACCCACCCCGGTGGCTCCCGCTCCGGTGGTCCCGGCCGTCCCGGCACCCATTGCCCCGGCCCCGATCACGCAGATCGACGTCGCCCCTGTCGCTGCCCCAGCCATCGAGCCGGTGCCTGCGCCGCTGCCGGAACCCGCTCCTGCACCGACCCCGGCACCGGTCTCCGACGACCTGCCTGCCGCCGCCTCGGTCGACGCCGTTCCGGCGCCTGCCGGCAAGCCCGGCTGGCGCGAACGCCTGCGCAACAGCGTCATCGCGCGCAGCTTCGGTGGCCTGTTCTCGCGCAACCCCAAGCTTGACGACGACCTGCTGGATGAGCTGGAAACCGCACTGATCACCGCCGACGTCGGCGTGGGCGCCACCACCGACCTGGTCGAGGGCCTGCGCAAGCGCATGAAATCGCGCGAGTTCGCCGACGCCAATGCGCTGCTGGCCGCGCTGCGCGCCGAGCTGATCGCAATCCTGCAGCCGGTGGCCAAGCCGCTGGTGATCGACCGCAACGCCAAGCCCTTCGTGGTGCTCACCGTTGGCGTCAACGGCGTCGGCAAGACCACCACCATCGGCAAGCTGGCCAAGCGCTTCAAGGACGATGGCCACAGCCTGATGCTGGCCGCCGGTGACACCTTCCGCGCCGCCGCCGTGGCCCAGCTGCAGGCCTGGGGCGAGCGCAACGGCGTGGCCGTGGTCGCGCAGGGGCAGAACGCTGATGCCGCTTCGGTGGCATTCGACGCGCTCCAGGCCGGCAAGGCCCGTGGCACCTCGGTGCTGATCGCCGATACCGCCGGCCGCCTGCACACCCAATCCGGCCTGATGAACGAGCTGGGCAAGATCCGCCGCGTGCTCGGCAAGATCGACCCCACCGCCCCGCACGAAGTGCTGATGGTGATCGACGGCACCACTGGCCAGAATGCGCTGTCGCAGCTGCGCCAGTTCAATGCCGCAGTGAAAGTGACCGGCCTGGTGGTGACCAAGCTGGACGGCACCGCCAAGGGCGGCGTGGTGTTCGCACTGGCCCGCGAGTTCGGCATTCCGATCCGTTTCGCCGGCATCGGCGAGCGCCCGGAAGACCTGCGCGTGTTCGACCCGGAAGCTTTCGTCGACGCCCTGCTGCCCGAAGCGCTGGGCGCCTGATACACCGTGCAGCCACGCATGGCGTGGCTCTACTGCAATCCAGTAGAGTCACCCCACGGGTGGCTGCCTCTCTGGAACACCAATGCCCCGCCAGCCGCACGCCAGCGCCGGAACCACGCAGACTGACGACTTCGTCGCCCGCCTGCTGCACTGGTTCGACGACCACGGCCGCCACGACCTGCCCTGGCAGCACCCGCGCAGCCCCTATCGGGTCTGGCTGTCGGAAATCATGCTGCAGCAGACCCAGGTGAGTACGGTCATCCCGTATTTCCAGCGGTTCCTGCAGCACTTCCCGACCTTGCCCGACCTCGCCGCCGCCAGCAACGACGCGGTGATGGCGCAGTGGGCCGGGCTCGGCTACTACGCCCGCGCACGCAACCTGCATGCCGCTGCGAAGCGCTGCGTGGAACTGCACGACGGCGACCTGCCGCGTGATTTCGATGCATTGCATGCCCTGCCCGGCATCGGCCGCAGCACCGCCGGTGCGATCCTCAGCCAGGCCTGGAACGACCCGTTCGCGATCCTCGATGGCAACGTCAAGCGGGTGCTCAGCCGTTACCACGGCATCGAGGGTTTCCCCGGGCTGCCGGCCATCGAGAAGCAGCTGTGGGCGATCGCCGAGGCGCACGTGGCGCAGGTGCCGAATGGGCGCATGGCTGACTACACCCAGGCGCAGATGGACCTGGGCGCGACGGTGTGCAGCCGTGCCAGACCCGCCTGCGTGATCTGCCCGCTGCAGGACGACTGCGTGGCGCGCCGCGAAGGCCGCACCACCGAACTGCCGACACCCAAGCCCAGCAAGACCCTGCCCGAACGGGAAGCGGTGGCCCTGCTGCTGCGCGACCCCCAGCAGCGCGTGCTGCTGCAGAAGCGGCCGGACACCGGCATCTGGGCGCAGCTGTGGACGCTGCCGCAGGCCGATGCCGGCAGCGTGCTGCAGGACTGGTTCGACGTGCACGTCGACGGCTCGCTGGAAGAGGCCGAAGAGCTGCCAATACTGCAGCACACCTTCAGCCACTACAGGCTGCATCTGCAGGTACTGTCGCGGCAGGTGCACGGCCTGCGCGTGGAAGAACCCACGCTGCGCTGGGTTGCCGCCGACGAGCTGCCCACGCTGGGCCTGCCGGCACCGATCCGCAAGCTGCTCGACGGCGCCACCATCAAGGCGCCGAAACGAACCTCCAAGAAATCCCGCAACCACGAGTGAGTGCCATGTCCCGAACCGTCTTCTGCCAGTACGAACAACGCGATGCCGAGGGCCTGGACTTCGTGCCCTACCCCGGCGAACTGGGCCAGCGCATCTTCAACAACATCGGCAAGCAGGCCTGGGCTGCGTGGCTGGCGCACCAGACCATGCTGATCAACGAGAACCGCCTGTCGCCGCGCACGCCGGAGCATCGCGCGTTCCTTGAAGGCGAACTGGTCAAGTTCCTGTTCGAGAAGGACGCGGAAAAGCCAGCCGGCTTCACCCCGGAAGCCTGACACACAGGTAATGCCGGCCAGCCGCCGGCACTACCACGCTACTTCGTGCTTTCCTCGCGCTCCTGCACCTGCGCCTGGCGCAGCTCCTGCTCGGAGGCGCGTAGCGCCTTCACGTCCAGCTTGCGGATGCTGTCGATGAAGCACGGCATGCGCGGGCCGCCGGTGGGGTCGCGCACCAGCACCTTGTCGAAACGCGCCGAAACACGGTTCATCTGGCTGGTCAGGCCGATGGCGGTGGCATACGGCAGGTCCTGGCAGGGGCCTCTCAGCTCCAGCAGATAGGCCTCGCTGGGACGCGTCCACACCGCCAGTGCGCTGTCACCCAGTTCGGTCCAGCCATTGAGGCTGCCGAAGAACTGCATGTCGTTCTGCGGCGCGCCGGCATGGGCGCGGTACAGGTCAAGCTTCTCGGCAGAGCTGAGCCGGCCAGTGGTCGCGCAGGCGGCCAGCGCCAGGCAGAGTCCGGCCATCAGGATCGGGGTCTTCATGGCGATCTCCTCGGGGAACTGTCGCCATCATGCGCCTGCGCAGACAACGCCGGCGCGAAAGCCAGTACCCCATTCAGCAGCCGGTCGGCGGTCACCCCAAGCAGGCCCAAGGCTCGGGATTCCGGTAGTCGCCAACCTTGGTTGGCGCTTGCCCTGCAAGAGCAGCCGACCAAGGTCGGCTTCTACCAAAGCGGGCCCAGCGCCTCAGACGTCGGCGTGGGCCAATGCGTGCAGGCGCCCTTCGCGCAGCTCCAGCACCCGGTCCAGGCGCCGCGCCAGGCTGCGGTCGTGGGTGACCAGCACCAGGCTGGTATGACGCGCACGGTTGAGTTCCAGCATCAGCTCGAACACAGTGCCCGCGGTGCGGTCATCCAGGTTGCCGGTCGGCTCGTCGCCGAGCACGCAGGCCGGATGATTGACCAGCGCACGTGCCACCGCGGCACGCTGGCGTTCGCCGCCGGACAGCTCGCCCGGCTTGTGGTCCAGGCGATGACCGAGGCCGACCGCTTCCAGCAGCGTGGTGGCCCGGCTGCTCGCCTCGGCCACTGCAGTACCGGCCAGCAGCACCGGCATCATCACGTTTTCCAGCGCGGTGAACTCAGGCAGCAGGTGGTGGAACTGGTAGACGAAGCCCAGCGCCTGGTTGCGCAGCAGGCCACGCGCGGTGTCCGACAGCGCTGACATGCGCTGGCCGGTCACGTAAACCTCACCCGCGGTCGGAATGTCCAGGCCACCCAGCAGGTGCAGCAGCGTGCTCTTGCCGGCACCGGAAGCACCGATGATCGCCACCGTTTCGCCGGCGGTCACGGTCAGGTCCAGGCCATCGAACACCGGGGTCTGCATGCGCCCTTCGGCGTAGGTCTTGCCCAGTGCTTCGGCGCGGATCACTTCATCGCCGCGGTTGAAGACCTTATTCATAACGCAGGGCCTCCGCCGGCTGGGTGCGTGCTGCCCGCCAGGCGGGATACAGGGTGGCCAGGAAGCTCATCAGCAGCGCGACCACGGTGATCGCCACCACGTCGCCGGTCTGCATGTCGGTCGGCAGGCCGGTGATGTAGTAGACGTCCTCCGGCAGCAGCTTGACGTTGAACACGCTTTCGATGGCGCCGAGGATGCGTTCCAGGTTGAGGGTCAGGGTGATGCCGCCGATCAGGCCGGCCAGCGTGCCGAAGATGCCGATCAGCGAGCCCTGCACCATGAACACCTGCATCACCCCGCCCGGGGTCAAGCCCAGCGTGCGCAGGATGGCGATGTCGGCCTGCTTGTCGGTGACCAGCATCACCTGCGAGGACACCAGGTTGAACGCGCCCATGGCGATGATCAGCGACAGCAGGATGCCCATCACCACCTTCTCCATGCGCAGCGAGTGGTAGAGGTTGGCGTTCTGCTGGGTCCAGTCACTCACCCGGTACGCGCCGCCAAGGCTCTGCGCCAGGTCCACGCCCACTTCCAGCGAGCGGTCCATGTCGTGCAGTTTCAGGCGCACGCCGGTGGCGCCGTCGCTGCGCAGCACGCGCTCCAGGTCCTGCATGTTGGCAAAGCCGACGCCGCGGTCGACCTCGTTGTAGCCAGCCTCGAAGATGCCGCTGACGGTAAAGCGTTTCATCCTCGGCACGGCGCCGGCAGGCGTGCCCTGCACTTCGGCAAAGGTCACCAGCACCTGGTCACCGACATCGACGCCCAGCCAGATCGCCAGCTCCTTGCCCAGCAGCAGGTTGAAGCTGCCCGGCGTGAGGCTGTCATAGCTGCCCTTGGTGACCTTCTTGTCGATCACCGACACCTTCGGCTCCAGCGCCGGATCGATGCCCTGGATGATCGCACCCTGCACGCGCGGGCCGCTGATCATCGACTGGATCTCGATGTACGGCGCGGCACCCGCCACCCGCGGGTCCTTGCGGGCGATGTCGACCACGCGCATCCAGTCCGGCATCGGCTCACCGTCGCGGCTGATGGTGGTGTGCGCGGTCATCTGCAGCAGGCGGCTGCGGATTTCCTTCTGGAAACCGCTCATCACCGCCAGGGTGGTGATCAGCACCGTGACGCCGAGCGCGATGCCCAGGATCGATGCCATCGAGATGAAGGAGATGAAGCCGTTGCGGCGCTTGGCGCGCAGGTAGCGCAGGCCAATGGCCACGGGAATGGGTTTGAACATGCAGGCACGCCGGTCAATTCAGCTTATGGTGCCATCGACCGGGGCCGACGGGAAACGCCACGTGCGGCCACGGCCAGTCGCAGTTCACGTCGCTGCCCGGAATCCAGCACATCGGGCCAGAACAGCAGGCGCCGGCGGCGCCGATCCTCACGCCAGAGCAACAACAGCCATGGGCCACGCACGACCAGCTGTGGTGCATCGACGTCCTGCCCAGCCACCTGCAGCGGCTCGGGCGGCATCGGCAGAAGCACCTGCACGCGTGGCCTGCGCTGGCGCCAGGCCAGTTCGGCCAACCCGACGCTCCAGGCCAGCACCACCGCGGGCATCAGCAGCCGTGAAGGCAGATCCGATGCGCGCAGCAGCAAGGGTGCGGCCAGCAGCACCGCCAGTTGGGCGGCGGCCTGCAGCCGCGAGGGGCGCCACTCAAGGCTTGAGGGCGAGGATCTTCTGCATGAGGGGGATCGCGTGCGCATGCGGGCAGGCCTCGTAGCCCATGAACCAGCGCCACAACTTATCGTCCTCGCAGTCGAGCAGGAAGAGGAAAACCTCGCGCTCTTCGGTCGGCGCAGTGCTCCACTCGTGGTCCAGGTAACGGCCGAACAGCTGGTCCAGCTCGCGCATGCCGCGGCGGCAGCGCCAGCGCAGCTTCTTCAGCAGAACATCTTCTTCCATCGTGTTTCTCCAGATACAGCAAAGCCACGCATGGCGTGGCTCTACTGGGGTGGCAAAGCCACGCGTGGCGTGGCCCTACCGGGTACAGCCGGGCCTGATCAGGCGCGGCGTTCCATCATCAGCTTCTTGATCTCGGCGATCGCCAGTGCCGGGTTCAGGCCCTTCGGGCAGGTCCGGGCGCAGTTCATGATGGTGTGGCAGCGGTACAGCTTGAACGGATCTTCCAGATCGTCCAGGCGCGCACCGGTGTCCTCATCGCGCGAGTCGATGATCCAGCGGTAGGCCTGCAGCAGGATCGCCGGGCCCAGGTAGCGCTCGCCGTTCCACCAGTAGCTCGGGCAGCTGGTCGAGCAGCAGGCGCACAGGATGCACTCGTACAGGCCGTCCAGCTTCTTGCGGTCTTCCGGCGACTGCAGGCGCTCACGGTCCGGCGGTGCCGGGGTCTGGGTGCGGATCCACGGCTTGATCGACGCGTACTGCGCGTAGAAGTGGGTCAGGTCCGGAACCAGATCCTTGACCACGTTCATGTGCGGCAGCGGGTAGATCGGCACTTCCTTCTTGCCGCAGTCCGAGATGGCTCGGGTGCAGGCCAGGGTGTTGGTGCCGTCGATGTTCATCGCGCACGAACCGCAGATACCTTCGCGGCAGGAGCGGCGGAAGGTCAGGGTCGGGTCGATCTCGTTCTTGATCTTGATCAGGGCGTCCAGGACCATCGGGCCACAGGCGTCCAGATCGACTTCATAGGTATCGGTGCGCGGGTTGCTGTCGTCGTCCGGACTCCAGCGGTAGATCTTGAAGGTGCGCACGTTCTTGCCGCCGTTCTTGACGGGGAAGTGCTTGCCCTTCGTGATCTTGGAATTCTTGGGGAGTGAAAACTCGGCCATGGCTGCTCTCGTTGGCTCAGGCGGCCCGCGCCCGTGGGCGCGGATTGCATGGTAGGCGGGGTCGGATCAGTACACGCGCGGCTTCGGCGGCACCACGGACACGTCGTCGGTCAACGTGTACATGTGCACCGGACGGTAGTCGAAGCTGCACTTGCCCTTCTCGTCGACGCTGACCAGGGTGTGCTTCTGCCAGTTGACGTCGTCGCGGTCCGGATAGTCCTCGTGCGCATGCGCGCCGCGGCTTTCCTTGCGCTGTTCGGCCGAGTTGATCGTCGCCACCGCGTTGAGCAGCAGGTTGTTCAGCTCGTAGGTCTCGATCAGGTCCGAGTTCCAGACCAGCGAACGGTCGGAGACCTTCACGTCCTGGAACGAGTCGAAGATCTTGTCCATCTTCTCGCAGCCTTCCTTCAGCGTCTGGCTGGTGCGGAAGACCGCCGCGTCGGCCTGCATGGTGCGCTGCATGCGATCGCGGATGACCGAGGTCGGGGTATCGCCGTTGGCGTGGCGCAGCTTGTCCAGCAGGCCCAGCGCCTTGTCGCAGGCATCGGCCGGCAGCGGCTTGTGCGAAGCGCCCGGCTTGATGGTCTCGGCGCAGCGGTTGGCCACCGCACGACCGAACACCACCAGGTCCAGCAGCGAGTTCGAGCCCAGGCGGTTGGCGCCGTGCACGGACACGCAGGCGGCTTCACCGATGGCGTACAGGCCCGGCACCACGGCATCCGGGTTGTCGCCGACCTTGCGCACGACTTCGCCGTGATAGTTGGTCGGAATGCCACCCATGTTGTAGTGCACGGTCGGGATGACCGGGATCGGCTGCTTGTGCACGTCGACGCCGGCGAAGATGCGGGCGCTTTCTGCGATGCCCGGCAGCTTCTCGTCGATCACGCCGGGGCCGAGGTGGGTCAGGTCGAGCAGGATGTGGTCCTTGTGCTCGCCGACGCCGCGGCCTTCGCGGATCTCGATGGTCATCGAACGGCTGACCACGTCGCGCGAGGCCAGGTCCTTGTAGTGCGGTGCGTAGCGCTCCATGAAGCGCTCGCCGCTGCTGTTGCGCAGGATGCCACCTTCACCGCGGACACCCTCGGTGATCAGGCAGCCGGCACCGTAGATGCCGGTCGGATGGAACTGCACGAACTCCATGTCCTGCATGGCGATGCCGGCACGCATGGCCAGGCCGCCACCGTCACCGGTGCAGGTGTGCGCCGAGGTGGCGCTGAAGTAGGCACGGCCGTAACCGCCGGTGGCCAGCACCACGCCCTGGGCGCGGAACAGGTGCAGGGTGCCGTCGGACATGTCCAGGGCCAGCACGCCGCGGCAGGCGCCTTCGTCGTCGAAGATCAGGTCGAGCGCGAAGTACTCGATCATGAAGCGCGCATCGTGCTTCAGCGACTGCTGGTACAGGGTGTGCAGCATCGCGTGGCCGGTACGGTCGGCCGCCGCGCAGGTACGCTGCGCCGCCGGGCCTTCGCCGTACTTGGTGGTCATGCCACCGAACGGACGCTGGTAGATCTTGCCTTCGGCGGTGCGCGAGAACGGCACGCCGTAGTGTTCGAGCTCGATGATGGCCGGGATGGCCTCACGGCACATGTATTCGATGGCGTCCTGGTCGCCCAGCCAGTCCGAACCCTTGATGGTGTCGAAGAAGTGGTAGCGCCAGTCGTCCTCGCCCATGTTGGCGAGTGCGGCCGAGATACCGCCCTGGGCGGCAACGGTGTGCGAACGGGTCGGGAAGACCTTGGTCAGGCACACGGTCTGCAGGCCCTTGGCGGCCAGGCCGAACGTGGCGCGCAGGCCGGCGCCGCCGGCGCCGACCACGACCATGTCGTACTTGTGTTCGGTGATCTTGTAAGCGGACATCTAATCTGGATTCCTGTGTTGGTGCCTGGGCTCAGGCAACGCCGAGGGCGATGCGGCCCACCGCAAACACACTGACGATCATGCCGAGCACGGCGACGAACTTCACCGCGGTCTGCAGCACCAGGGCCAGCAGCGATTCGTGGATGTAGTCTTCCAGCACGACCTGCATGCCGAGCTGCGCGTGCCAGAACATGGCGATCAGCAGGCCGATCAGCGGCACCGCGTTCCACGGCTTGGCCACGGCGGCGGCGGCGGTCGCGTAGTCCGAGCCCAGCAGGCTCAGCACGAAGACCAGGAACCAGATGCCCAGCGCCACCAGGGCGGCGGCGGTCAGGCGCTGGTGCACGAAGTGCTCGGTGCCGGTCTTGGCCGAGCCAAGGCCACGCACGCTCTTCAACGGGGTACGGAACTTGCTCACGCGGCACCTCCGAACATCACATAGGCCCACACCAGCAGGGTGATCACCAGACTGCCGATGACCGACAGCCAGCTGCTGCGGATGAAGGCGGGGATGCTGAAGCCGATGGCGAAGTCCTGCACCACATGGCGGATGCCATTGCACAGGTGATAGGCGAACGACCATGTCCACGCGAACAGGAACACGCGGCCATACCAGGCCCCGGCATGGCCGGTGAAGCAGTTCCAGGACTCGGGCCCCATCATCAGGGCCAGCAGGCCGGCGGCGATGATGAGGGCACCAACAGACAGAAAGACGCCAGTGGCTCGATGCAGGATCGAGGTGGCCATCTGAATCTGCCAGCGATACACCTGAAGGTGCGGGGAAAGTGGGCGTTGTCTGGTCGCCATTCGCTGGGCTCGTTGTCTCGGCTGGGCGGCACGCGGCCGCGTTGGCTCAATGCTGATCAGAAATCGATGCAGCGTCCGTTTTTCTCCCAATCGCCGTACCGCACCGGATCAAGTCCGCCGCGGCCGCCGAATTCCTCTGCTTTTTCCTGTTCCACGGGCACGGGTGCCGCGGGGACCAGCGGGGCTTCAGATTCGTCGTCGGGAGTGGGGGTTGTTTGGCCTATCATGTTCGGTCTCGCAACGCACAAATTTTAGACCTCGTTCACGTGCCTGACAACCTGCCCCCTGCTTTCGTCGGATATCCGCGCCTGCCCGGCCACCAGCTGCTGAGCCTGCAAGGCCCGGATGCGGCTGTCTTTGCCCACGCCCAGTTCAGCAGCGATGTCACCGCCCTGCCCCTGCAGCACTGGCAGTGGAGCGCTTGGCTGAGCGCCAAGGGCCGCACCCTGGCGGTGTTCCAGCTGCTTCGACTGGCGGACGACCACGTGATGCTGGTGCTGGCCGACGGCGATGCCGATGCGATTGCGTCGCAACTGCAGCGCTTCGTGTTCCGCCGAAAGGTGAAGGTGCAGGTGCGCAGCGATCTGGCGGTGGCCGGCGCGTTCACCGCACCCGAGGCCGCCAGTGGCGCCGCGATTGCGCAGACCGCAGGTGACGGCTGGGAGCTGGACTTGGGCAGCGACGCCTTGCCGCGGACCCTGCGCATTGGCAGCGCCGATGCCTTCGCCGCCGGCAGTGAAGCCGATGAGGCCGCTTTCGCACTGGCCTGGCGCCAGGCCGACCTGCGCTACGGTCTGCCCCGACTGCAAGAAAGCCAGCGCGAAGCGTGGACCCCCCAGCAGCTGGGGTTGGACCGCCTGAACGGTTACAGCGTGAAGAAGGGCTGCTATCCCGGCCAGGAAATCGTCGCCCGCACTCACTTCCTCGGCAAGGCCAAGCGCGCGGTGCAGCTGCTGCATACCGCGGCACCGGCGCAGGCCGGCGATGGCGTGCAGCAGGATGGCGCAGCGCTGGGCACGATTGCCTGCGTGGCCGGCGACTTGGCACTGGCGGTGCTGCCGCTGGAAGCCAGCGACGCTGATCTGCAGGTCGGTGATGCCATCGCGCAGCGCATGCCGCTGCTGGATGGATTGGCGCGCTGAATCCCGGTGGATGGTGGATGAAGGAATGGTAGTGCCGGCCGCTGGCCGGCAACCATGCCTGGTTGAGGTTGCCGGCCAGCGGCCGGCACTACCCGTTACAGGCGCTCGCCGGTTTCCGGGTTGAAGAAGTGCAGGCCCTGCGGGTGGATCGCCACGCGGATCTGCTCGCCTACCGCCGGCAGCGACTGCGGCGCCACGCGCATGGTCAGCGCGTGCTGGCCACTGCTCAGATTCACGAAGATCTCGTTGCCGACCGGCTCGATGCCTTCGATGCGCGCGATGAACGCATGCGCATCATCGGCGGCCGCCGGTTGCAGGTGCTCCGGGCGCACGCCCACCGCGATCGGCTTCTGCAGCCACGCCGGATCGATCGTGGCCTGGCCCAGCGGTGCACGCCATTCGCCGTCGACCACGGTCACACCACCGGCATCACCCTGCAGCGTGCCACGCAGCACGTTCATCGCCGGGCTGCCGAGGAAACCGGCCACGAACAGATTGGCCGGGCGGTCATACAGCGCCATCGGCGTATCGATCTGCTGGATGATGCCGTCCTTCAGCACCACGATGCGCTGGCCCAGGGTCATCGCTTCGACCTGGTCGTGCGTCACGTAGATCATGGTGGTGCCCAGCTTGCGGTGCAGCTGCGCGATTTCGGTGCGCACGCTGTGGCGCAGCTTGGCGTCGAGGTTGGACAGCGGCTCGTCCAGCAGGAACACCGCCGGCTCGCGCACCAGTGCACGGCCCAGCGCAACACGCTGGCGCTGGCCACCGGACATCGCCTTGGGCAGCTTGTCCATCATCTCGGTCAGGCCCAGGGTCTGCGCTGCTTCGGCGATGCGCTTGTCGATGGTCGCCTTGTCATGCCCGCGCAGCTTCAGGCCGAAGGCCAGGTTCTCGGCCACGGTCATGTGCGGATACAGCGCGTAGCTCTGGAACACCATGGCGATGTCTCGATCCTTCGGCGCCACGTCGTTGACCACGCGGTCACCGATGGTCAGCGTGCCGCCGCTGATCTCCTCCAGGCCAGCCACCATCCGCAGCAGGGTCGACTTGCCACAGCCGGACGGACCGACCAGCACCATCAGCTCGCCATCGGCGACCTCGAAGCTGGCGTCCTTCACCGCGACCTGGCCGTTGTCATAGACCTTGCGCACACCCTGCAACTGCACTTTTGCCATATCACCTATCCGGTCCGCCCGAAGCCGGGCTGTCTTTTGGGACTGCCTCGGCCCTCCCGATGGCAGTGATGATTGCGCGCCTGCCGCATGACGGCGAGCACTGCAATCGAATACAGTTGCCCATTCTGCCATGTAAACGTTTTCACGTGGCACTATCCGATGATCGGTGCGCACCGATCTGCGTCGGCGGTTGAACGAAGGTTCCGCCGAGGCAGTGGTTTCGAATGGAACGGTCTTCCGCTACCCCGGAGAACGTTCCCGACGAACCTCGGACAGGCAGTTGCGCGGATGTCCCCCGAACCCAGCCATGAAGCGATTGACAACGATGTCACCCGGATCTGAAACTCGAGCGATGCACGACACCCTCTTCCTGTTCGGTGCCACAGGTGATCTGGCCCAGCGCTACCTGTTCCCTTCGCTGCTTCGCCTGCTTGGCGACGGCCTGCTGCCGGAGGACTTCCGCATCCGTGCACTTGCCCTGTCCGGGCATGACACCGAAGCCTTCCATGACATCCTGCGGCCGCGCCTGCAGCAGGCCATGCCGATGGCCACGCAGGACGACATCAGCGCCCTGCTGCGCCGCATCGACTACCGTTCGGTGGACCTGCGCGACGTCGACTCGGTTGCCGCCGCAGTTTCCGACCTGGTGCACCGCAAGTGCGTCAGCTACCTCGCCATCCCACCGGGCCTGTACATCTCCACCTGCGAAGGCCTGGCCAAGGGCGGCGCCCTCGCCGCACCCGCACGCCTGATGCTGGAGAAGCCGATCGGCAGCGACAGCGAGAGCGCCGAGGAAATCATCAGCACCATCGGCCAGTGGATCGACGAGGACCGCGTGTTCCGCCTCGACCACTACCTGGGCAAGGCCGCGGTGCAGAACCTGATCGCACTGCGCTTCGGCAACACGCTGCTGGAAGCAGTGTGGAACCGCAACTACATCGAATCGGTGCACATCCTGGTGGCCGAGAGCGAAGGCGTGGATGGCCGCGACGCCTACTACGCCCGCTCCGGCGCCCTGCGCGACATGGTGCAGAGCCACATCCTGCAGCTGCTGTGCATGGTGGCGATGGAGCCGCCGGCCTCGCTGGAAGCCGACCGCATCCGCGACGAGAAGGTCAAGGTGCTGCGCGCCCTGCGCCCGCTCGATGCCAGGCACGCCGCGCGTGACAGCATCCGTGGCCGCTACACCGCCGGTACCATCAACGGCCAGCCGGCCCAGGCCTACCAGCCGCCGGAAGGCAGCGACGTGGAAACCTTCGCCGGTGTCACCGCGCACATCGACAACTGGCGCTGGAGCGGCGTGCCGTTCCACCTGGTCACCGGCAAGCGCCTGCCCGAGCGCACCACGCGCGTGGTGGTCACGCTGAAGCCGGTCACCCACTGGCTGTTCGAGCGCCCGCAGCGCGCGCAGGCCGCACCGAACCGCCTGGTGTTCCAGCTACAACCGCAGGAAAACATCGAACTGGGCCTGATGAGCAGCCTGGCCGGCCCGGAATGGGGCGCGCTGGAACTGCATCCGCTGGAACTGGAATTGTCGGTGCCGACCGGCCTGCACCGCCGCATCGCTTACGAACGCCTGTTCCTGGATGCCTTCAACGGCAACCACACGCTGTTCGTGCGCGATGACGAAGTGCGCGCCGCCTGGGCGTGGATCGACAGCGTCGCCGACGCCTGGAAGGACGCCAAGCTGCCGCTGGAGCCCTACCCGGCCGGCCAATGGGGCCCGAGCAATGCGGGCGAGTTCCTGCCGCAGGGCGTGGACGCGCCGGACAGCGGAGCGTCGGCATGAGTGCCAGCTCGCAGCCGGTGCTGGTCGCCGACATCGGCGGTACCAACGCCCGCTTCGCCCTGGCCGACACCTCGCAGGACGCACCGCTGCAGAAGGACAGCATCCGCGAATACGCGGTGGCGGAGTTCCCGTCGCTGGGTGATGCCGCGCGCCACCACCTGGAACAGATCGGCGCCACGGCCAGCCGCGGCGTGTTCGCGGTGGCCGGTCGCGTCGACGGTGACGAAGCGCGCATCACCAACCACCCGTGGGTGATCTCGCGCAGCCGCACTGCAGCCATGCTCGGCTTCAACGAACTGCACCTGATCAACGACTTCGCCGCACAGGCGATGGCGATTTCACTACTGCAGCCCGAAGACGTGGTCCAGGTCGGCGGCGCCGCCTGGGTCCCGGGCAAGCCGGGCCAGCCGCGCAACTACGCGGTGATCGGGCCGGGTACCGGGCTGGGTGTCGGCGGCCTGATCCTGCGCCATGGCCGCTGCTACCCGCTGGAAACCGAAGGCGGCCATGTCAGCTTCCCGCCGGGAACGCCGGAGGAAATCCGCATCCTGGAGATCCTGTCCGAGCAGTTCGGCCGCGTCTCCAACGAACGCCTGATCTGTGGCCCCGGGCTGGTCAACATCCATCGTGCCGTGTGCGAGATGGCCGGCATCGATCCGGGCCAACTGCAGCCGGTGGACGTGACCGCGCGTGCCCTGCACGGTGATCCGCAGGCGATGCGCACCGTGGATGTGTTCTGTGCCGTGTTCGGCGCCATCGCAGGCGACCTGGTGCTGACCCAGGGTGCATGGGACGGCGTGTTCCTGACCGGCGGGCTGACCCCGAAGATGCTCGATTCGCTGCAGCACTCCGGTTTCCGCCAGCGCTTCGAACACAAGGGCCGCTTCTCTTCGATCATGGCGCGGGTGCCCTCGTTGGCCGTGATGCATCCCCACGCCGGACTGCTGGGCGCCGCCGCCTACGCCGCCGACGCCGAACGTGACGCACCTGGAGTTGCCGCATGAGCCCCACCACCTTCCACGACGACCGCATCGAGTTCATCCAGCACGGCGATGCCGATGGCTGGATCGAGGCGGTGGCCGCCGAGATGGCGCAGACCCTCAACCACGACATCAACGAAGTGGGCCGTGCCCGCATCCTGTTGTCTGGCGGCACCACGCCGGCACCGGTCTACCAGGCGCTGGCCGAACTGGACGTGCACTGGGACCGCGTGGAAGTGAGCCTGGCCGACGAGCGCTGGCTGTCGCCGCAGGATCGCGACAGCAATGCCTGGCTGGTGCGCGAACACCTGCTGAAGCGCGCCGAAGGTGCGCATTTCGATCCGCTGGTGCGCATCGGCAAGCCCCTGCCGGAATGCGTGTACACCGCCAACCTGCAGGCCCAGCACAGCCAGCCGCCGAGCCTGGTGGCACTGGGCATGGGCAACGACGGCCACACCGCCTCGCTGTTCCCGGGCTCGAAGGACCTGGCCCGCGCACTGGAAAGCACCCTGCCCTACGCGGCGCTGGATGCCACCGGCTGCCCGGGCGCGAACCAGTGGCCGCTGCGCATCACCCTGACCCCGCATGGCCTGCGCCAGTGCCGCCAGCGCCTGCTGCTGCTGCGCGGCAAGCAGAAGCTGCAGGTACTGCGCCAGGCGCTGGACAGCAATGACGTCCAGCAGTACCCCATCCTCAATGCGATCAACCTGGAAGGCGCGCGCCTGCGCGTCCACTGGGCTGATTGATGTTGGCGGCGGCGCCGTGCCGCCGCTTGCCTCTCGCCACCACGAACGCCGGTAGCCAATGAGCCTCCATCCGCAACTGCAAGCCATCACTGAGCGTGTCATCCGCCGCAGCGCCGCCTCGCGTGCCGCCTACCTGGCCGCGATCGACGCCTCCCTGCGTGAGGGCCCGTTCCGCAGCCGCCTGAGCTGCGGCAACCTCGCCCACGGGTTCGCCGCCTGCGGCGGCACCGACAAGAGCCGCCTGCGCGGTGGCGTGACGCCGAACCTCGGCATCATCACCGCCTACAACGACATGCTGTCGGCGCACCAGCCGTTCGAGACCTATCCCGAGCAGATCCGCGAGATCGCCCGTGAGCTGGGTGCCACCGCACAGGTGGCAGGCGGCGTGCCGGCGATGTGCGACGGTGTCACCCAGGGCCGCGGCGGCATGGAACTGTCGCTGTTCTCGCGCGATGTGATCGCGCAGGCCACCGCGATCGGGCTCAGCCATGACATGTTCGACACCACCGTCTACCTCGGTGTGTGCGACAAGATCGTGCCGGGCCTGCTGATCGGTGCGCTGGCCTTCGGCCATCTGCCGGCGGTGTTCGTGCCGGCCGGCCCGATGACCCCGGGCATCCCGAACAAGCAGAAGGCCGAAGTGCGCGAGCGCTACGCTGCCGGCGAAGCGACCCGCGAAGAACTGCTGGAAGCGGAGTCCGCCTCGTACCACGGCGCCGGCACCTGCACCTTCTACGGCACCGCCAATTCCAACCAGGTACTGCTGGAAGCAATGGGCGTGCAGTTGCCGGGCGCATCGTTCGTCAATCCGGGCACGCCGTTGCGCGACGCCCTGACCCGCGAAGCGACCGAGCGCGCGCTGGACATCACGGCACTCGGCGACGACTTCCGCCCGTTGGGCCGGATCATCGACGAGCGCGCGATCATCAACGCGGTCATCGCGCTGATGGCTACCGGCGGTTCGACCAATCACACCATCCACTGGATCGCGGTGGCGCGTGCGGCCGGCATCGTGCTGACCTGGGACGACTTCGACGAACTGTCGCAGCTGATTCCGCTGCTGGCGCGCGTCTATCCGAACGGCGATGCCGACGTGAACCGCTTTGCCGCTGCCGGTGGCCCGGCGTTCGTGTTCGGCGAACTGATCAAGGCGGGCCTGATGCATGGCGACCTGGTCAGCGTGGCACGTGGCGGCATGGCCGACTATGCGCGCGAGCCGCAGCTGCGCGACGGCCAGCTGGTCTACCTGCCGGGCCTGGAACACAGCGCCGATGACGAAGTGGTGCGTGGCGTCGACAATCCGTTCGAACACCAGGGCGGCCTGCGCCTGCTGCGCGGCAACCTCGGCAAGTCGCTGATCAAGCTGTCGGCGGTGAAGCCGCAGTACCGCACGATCGAGGCACCGGCGGTGGTGGTCGACGCGCCGCAGGTGCTGAACAAGCTGCACGCCGGTGGCCTGCTGCCCGAGCATTTCGTGGCGGTGGTGCGTTACCAGGGCCCACGTGCGAACGGCATGCCGGAACTGCATTCGCTGGCGCCGCTGCTGGGCCTGCTGCAGAACCAGGGCCGGCGCGTGGCACTGGTCACCGATGGCCGCCTGTCCGGTGCCTCGGGCAAGATTCCGGCGGCGATCCATGTGACGCCGGAAGCGGCGCGCGGCGGTCCACTGGCCAAGGTGCGCGAGGGCGACATGATCCGCCTCGATGGCGAGGCCGGCACGCTGGAAGTGCTGGTGGACGCGGCCGAATGGGCCGCGCGCCCGCTGGCGCCGAACACCGCGCCAGCCGCGCATGATCTGGGCCGCAACCTGTTCGCGATCAACCGTCGCGTGGTGGGCCCGGCCGACCAGGGGGCGATTTCGATTTCGTGCGGGCCGGCGGCGGCTGATGGTGGGCCGTGGGAGTACGACGCGGAGTATGAGCTGGGGCACGATGCTGCGGCTGCGGCGGCGCCGCATGAGGCGAAGGACGCCTGAGGGTTGAAGAGCGTTGCGGGTGTGCGTTGGCGGTGAGTGTCCTGGTTGAGGCGGCGGGTAGCCCCCACCAGGACACGCCGTAAACCCATCCATGGGGGCTCAGTCGCGCCATCCATGGCGCTCACGGTCCTGGTGGGGGCTACCCGCCGCCTCAGGACAGTTTCCCGGCGCCCTCGCGCCGCGAAGTGATCACTGAAAATCAAATTCAAACGCAGAAGCAAAGGCAGAAGCAGAGCTATGGGTATCGAACAACATCAGGTGAAGGCGGCGGAGCTGTTGCGTGCGGCGGGCATCCTGCCGGTGGTGACGATTCATACGCTGGACCAGGCGCGTGCGGTCAGCGCGGCGCTGCTGGAAGGTGGTTTGCCGGCGATCGAGCTGACGCTGCGCACGCCGGTGGCGATGGAAGCGCTGGCGATGCTCAAGCGTGAGCTGCCGGATGTGGTGGTGGGTGCGGGCACGGTGCTGACCGTGGAGCAGATGCAGCAGTCGATCGATGCGGGCGCGGACTTCCTGGTGACCCCGGGTACGCCGCCGGCGCTGGCTGATGCACTGGCCGCTGCGCCGCTGCCGGTGGTGCCGGGTGCGGCAACGCCGACCGAGCTGCTGTCGCTGTATGCGCGCGGCTTCCGCGTGTGCAAGCTGTTCCCGGCCACGGCCGTGGGTGGACTGGCGATGATCAAGGGCCTGGCCGGCCCGGTCGCCGACCTCAAGCTGTGCCCGACCGGTGGCATCACCGAAAACACCGCCGCTGAGTACCTCGAGCAGAAGAACGTGGTCTGCATCGGCGGTTCGTGGATGGTGCCGGGCAACTGGATCGCCGACGGCGCATGGGACAAGGTGCGCGCCAGCGCCGCTGACGCCGCGAAGATCATCAAGCGCGTGCGCGGCCACTGAGCCCGACAAAGGTGTAGAGCCGAGCCCACGCTCGGCTCCGGCATCATCAGGGGTCAGAGCCCTTTCCCGCCGGGAAAGGGATCCGACCCCAGGCAACGTGCACGCACAGCGCGCGACCCGCTCCTGCTGTTCCTTCTTCATTCCGCGGTGGCGGCGCACGGAAACTGTCCGTGGCCCTGCGGAGGGATTGCGCAGGGGCGTAAGCGCCATGGATGGCGCGCCCGAGCCTCCAGGGATGGATTCACGGCGCCCCCCTGCGCAATCCCTCCGCAGGGCCAATCCGACGAATCCTGCCGCACACCGCGAGGGGCTCAGCCGTTGGCTGAATCCCTTACAGCGGCCGCGCCGGATCCACCAGCCCGTACTGGCTGGCCATCCGCGCCAGCGCGATGTTGTCGTGGATCCCCATCTTCTCGAACAACCGCGCCTTGTGCGTGTTCACCGTCTTCGCACTCAGGCTCAGCCGCCGTGCGATGTCTTCCTGGCGCAGGCCCTGGGTCAGCAGCAACGCCACTTCCAGCTCGCGCGGGGACAGGCTGTCGAACGGCGAACCGTTGCCTTCCACCGTCGACAGCGCCAGGTTCTGCGCGATGCTGGTGCCCAGGTAGCGACGGCCACCGGCCACGTCACGCACCGCGCGCAACAACTCCTGCGCATCGCAGCCCTTGCCGATGTAACCGGCGGCGCCAGCCTCGAGCAGCCGCTTCGGCAGCGGGCCATCTTCCAGCACCGACACGATCACCACGCGGGTATTGCGGTGGCTGCGGACGATGCGCTCGGTCACTTCCATGCCGCTCACGCCCGGCAGGTGCAGATCGCACAGCACCACGTCCGGCAGCAGCTGGCGCACTTCGCGCAGCGCATCTTCACCGGTCTCGGCTTCGCCCACCACCTCGATGTCGGTTTCCCCCGACAGAATCATCTTCATCCCGGTGCGGACCAGTGCGTGGTCATCCACCAGGTAGACTCGAATCGTCATTCATGTACCTCTTCGAATGCGGCCATTGCAGGTCAAGCTAGGCAGGGTGCCGATACCCTGCAAGCGCGCCCGTAATGCAGCGCCGGCGATCTGCCTTGCGCATCACAGTACGACGCGTTGTGCTTGCCCCCTGTCTTGCAGAACCTGCTGCAACGAAACAACTGATCTATCACGTAGACGTCCCCGAAGGGCCATCCACGTCAAACCCCCTGTGATGATGCTTCGCTGGCCTTCGCTGGCGGCGAGCCGTGACGTCGCCAAGGGTGCCGGCGACTGAACATGACCAGATAGCACCCTACCACCCAAACCAGCGCGGCACACCATCCGGCCAGGATATCGGAGGGGTAATGCACCCCCAGGTACACCCGGGACACGCTCACCAGCAGGCTGAACGCCGGTGCCAGCAGCAGCACCGGCCAGCGCCAGCGGGTGTTCCAGGCCAGCAGCACCAGGGTCACCGCCAGGGTCATCGAGCCCATCGCATGGCCGCTCGGGAAGCTGAACGTCGACTCCGGCGCGATCGATTCCCACAGGCTGGGGCGCTGGCGCTGGAAGAAATGCTTGCTGCCCATGTTCAACAGCGCCGAGCCGACGAAGCTGACCGCCACGAAGGTCGCCTCGCGCCAACGCCGGTAGCCCAGCAGCGCGCCGATGATCAGCACATCGGCCGGGATGAGGAACCACTCGTAGCCCAGTCTGGAAATGAGCACGAAGAAGCGGTCGAGCAGCGGCGAATGCAGGCCATGCATCTGCCACAGCAGCGGCGCGTCGAAATGGAACGATTCAAACTCGTGCACTTCGTCGGCCAGGGCGACGAAACCGGCCAGCGGCAGCAGCACGCCACCGAACAGCAGCAGCAGGCGCCAGGCATTGCGCGCCATCCAGTGGCGGAAACCGGAGGCGGACTCCGGCGCAGCGAGGATCGCGGGCTTATCCGGCGCTTCGGACATATTTGTGTTCGACGTAATCGTCGATCAGGGCGACGAACTCCTGGGCGATGTTCTCGCCACGCAGGGTCACCTTCTTCTCGCCATCGACGAACACGGGCGCAGCCGGGGTTTCACCGGTGCCCGGCAACGAAATACCGATGTTGGCGTGCCGCGACTCACCCGGCCCATTGACGATGCAGCCCATCACCGCCAGGGTCATGTTCTCCGCCCCCGGGTGGTGGATCTTCCACAGCGGCATCTTCTCGCGCACGTGGTTCTGTACCACCTTGGCCAGCTCCTGGAAGAACTCGGAGGTGGTGCGGCCGCAACCCGGGCAGGCCGTGACCAGCGGCGTGAAGGCGCGCTGGCCGGTGGTCTGCAGCAGTTCCTGGGCGACGATCACTTCCTGCGTGCGCGACTGGCCCGGTTCCGGGGTCAGCGAGATGCGGATGGTGTCACCGATGCCTTCCTGCAGCAGCACGCTCAGTGCCGCCGACGAGGCAACGATGCCCTTGCTGCCGATACCGGCCTCGGTCAGGCCCAGGTGCAGGGCGAAGTCCGAACGCTGGGCCAGGTCGCGGTACACCGCGATCAGTTCCTGCACGCCACTGACCTTGGCCGACAGCACGATGCGATCACGCGGCAAACCGAGCTCCACCGCCTGCTCGGCCGAATCCAGCGCCGAACGGATCAGCGCCTCGCGCAGCACGCGACCGGCATCCCAGGGCTGTTCGCGCAGGTTGTTCTCGTCCATCAGCTTCGCGGCCAGGGCCTGGTCCAGCGAGCCCCAGTTGGCGCCGATGCGTACCGGCTTGTTGTAGCGGATCGCGAACTCGATCAACTGCGCGAACTGCAGGTCCTTCTTCTTGCCGAAGCCGACGTTGCCCGGGTTGATGCGGTATTTGGCCAGCGCTTCGGCACACGCCGGTTCGGCGGTCAGCAGCTGGTGGCCGTTGTAATGGAAGTCGCCGATCAGCGGCACGTCGATGCCCATCATCGCCAGCTTGTCGACGATGCGCGGGATCGCCGCAGCGGCTTCAACGGTGTTGACGGTCAAGCGCACCATTTCCGAACCGGCCCGCCACAGCTCGGCCACCTGCTTCACGCTGGAGGCCACGTCGGACGTGTCAGTGTTGGTCATCGACTGCACCACCACCGGCTTGCCTCCGCCTACGGTGACCCCGCCGATCTGCACGGCATGGGTCTGGCGGCGGGGCCAGGAGGTGGCATCGGAGGGAGGAGTCGGGCGGGTGACGGCGTCGTGCATGGGCGCATTCTACCGCCCGCCCCCGCATTCCGGGTGACTCGCATTCAGCCGGCGGCACGGCTGCGGCCTATTGTCGCAGGCACGCCCGCCCGTGAACGCATACGATGAGCGTGAATGACCGGTCCCGACGCCCCGTTTCTCCGTACCCTGTGCAGCCTGCGCTGGCTTGCCGTAGGCGGCCAGGCCGCCACCATCCTGGTTGCCACCTGGGTGCTGGGCCTGCCGTTGCCGCAGCTGCCGCTGTGGGCCGGCGTGGCGGTGCTGACCCTGTTCAACATCTATACCCAGTTGCGTCCGGAAGCGGCCGATACCGCACCGCTGACTGCGTTCGGCCACATCCTGGTGGACGTGATCATCCTGACCTGGATGGTCGGCTGGAGCGGCGGCATGGCCAACCCGTTCAGCTCGCTGTTCCTGATCCTGATCGCGCTGGCCGCGTTCGCCCTGCCCCTGCGCTGGGCACTGGCGGTGGCGCTGGCCTGCCTGCTCGGCTACGCCGCCAGCGGCATCTTCGGCCAGCCATTGCCGGACGGTTATTTCCGCGCGCAGGACCTCAACCGCTGGGGCGTGGTCGCCAATTTCCTGATTTCCGCCGCGGTGGTACTGGCCTTCTCCACCCGGCTGGCGCTGGCCCTGCGGGAGCGCGAACTGGAATTGTCGGCCCTGCGCGAGCGCTTCGCCCGCAACGAGGGCATCGTCGCGCTGGCCACCCATGCCGCCTCGGTGGCGCATGAACTGAACACGCCGCTGGCGACCATGACCCTGCTCGCCGACGATGTCGCCGAGCGCAGCGAAGAGCCGGAAGTGCGCGAGGACATGGAAACCCTGCGCGAGCTGCTGGTGCAGTGCCGGGAGCGCGTACTGGCGCTGGCCGCACCGGCCTCGGCCGACGCGCCCGGCCGCAGCCATTCCAGCGCCCAGCAGGTGCTGGAGCAGTGGCGCCTGGTACGGCCGACCATCGACCTGCACCGCAACGACGATGCACCGCTGCGGCTCCCACTCGACCCGGGCGTGGGCCACCTGCTGATGGTCCTGCTCAACAACGCCGCCGATGCCGGCGAGAAGGCCGGCCGGCCGCGCGTGGACCTGGACCTGCGCATCGAAGGCGACGACCTGATCGGCGAAGTCCGCGACTACGGCCATGGCTTCGACGCCCGTGCCGCCGTGCTGCCGGGCAAGCTGTTCGGCAGCAGCAAGAGCGAGGGCATGGGCGTCGGCCTGGCCCTGTCCCATGCCACCATCGAACGCCTCGACGGCGAGATGTGGATGCGCCCGGCCCAGGGGGCCGGCAGCCGCGTCGGCTTCCGCCTGCCGCTGGCCCCACGCGAGGACACCCCATGAGCCTGCATCACTCCACCCTTGGCCTGCTGGTCGACGACGACGAGCTGTACCTGCGTACCCTGCAGCGCAGCCTGGCGCGCAAGGGACTTGAAACCCAGACCGCACAGGATGCCGCCAGCGCACTGGCGCTGGCCCGGCAGCATCCGCCGGCGTTCGCCCTGATCGACCTGAAGCTGGGCAGCGATTCCGGCCTGTCCCTGATCCAGCCATTGCGCGCCCTGCGCGCGGACATGCGGATCCTGCTGGTGACCGGCTACGCCAGCATCGCCACCGCCGTGGAGGCGATCAAGCTCGGCGCCGATGACTACTTGCCGAAGCCGGCCACGGTGCCGATGATCCTGCGCGCCCTCGGCGAGGAAGACGACGGCCCGGCCGACGATGGCGAAATGGAAGTGCCCGATGCGATGACGCCGATCAGCCGCCTGCAGTGGGAACACATCCAGCAGGCGATGCACGAGACCGGTGGCAATGTGTCGGCGGCCGCGCGCCTGCTCGGCATGCACCGGCGCTCACTACAGCGCAAGCTGGCCAAGCGGCCGAGCCCGGAGCGCGACCCGAGCCGATGACGTGGTAGTGCCGGCTGCTGGCCGGCAACCTCGTGAACGGTGAAGGCATCGCCAGAATGCCGGCCAGCGGCCGGCACTACCAGAAGACAGGACCACCTGTAGTGCCGGCCGCTGGCCGGCACCAGAACCTCAGCGCTTGAGCTGCGCCAGGATCTCGCGGGTCATCGGATCGGCAACGGCCACATCCTCGCCCTGCAGCGCCGGCAACAGGCCACTGGCCAACTGCTTGCCCAGCTCGACACCGAACTGGTCGAACGCGTTGATGTTCCAGATCACCGACTGCACGTACACGGCGTGTTCGTACATGGCGATCAGCGCACCCAGCGCCTGCGGGGTCAGAGCGTCGAGCAGGATCAGCGTGCTCGGGCGGCCGCCCGGGTAATCGCGGTGCGGATCGTCGCTGCCCTGGCCATTGGCCAGCGCCTCGGTCTGTGCAAGCAGATTGGCCAGCAGGGCCTGGTGATTGATCGTGTAGGGATCATCGTTGTGCACGCAGCCGATAAAGTCGGCCGGAACGATGCTGGTGCCCTGGTGCAGCGCCTGGAAGAAGCTGTGCTGCACATCGGTGCCCGCCCCGCCCCACCACACCGGCACGGTGTCAGTGGTGACCGGCAGGCCATCACGCTGCACGCGCTTGCCCAGGCTCTCCATCACCAGCTGCTGCAGGTAGGCCGGCAGCAGCGCCAGGCGCTGGTCGTAGGTCATCACCGCATGCGTGGCATGGCCCAGCAGGTTGCGGTTCCAGATATCGGTCAGGCCGTGCAGCACCGGCAGGTTGCGCTCCAGCGGTGCATCCAGCGCATGCGCATCCATCTGCGCAGCGCCTTCCAGCAGCTGCTCGAAGCGCTCGAAGCCGATCGCCAGCGCGATCGGGAAACCGACCGCCGACCATAGCGAGTAACGGCCACCGACCCAGTCCCACATCGGCAGTACGCGATCGGCGGCGATCGCGAAGGCCCTGGCGGCACGCTCCGGATTGGCGCTGACGGCATACAGGCGCTCGCTGCCGCCCAGCCAGTCGTGCAGGATCTGGCCGTTGAGCAGGGTTTCCTGCGTACCGAAGGTCTTGGAGATGAGGATGCCGGCGGTCTTCGCTGGATCCAGCGTGGCCAGCGTGCGCTGCATGGCGGCGCCGTCCACGTTCGACACGAAATGCACGCGCAGGCGCGCACCGGTGACCGGGCGCAGCGCATCGGCGACCAGGCGCGGACCGAGGTCGGATCCACCGATGCCGACGCTGACCACATCGGTCACGCCACTGTCTTCCAGCGCGCGCACCAGCACGCCCATGCGCTGGCGGATCCCGCGCGCGGTGGCATAGGCCTCGGCCGCCACCGGCGCATCGACCACATCGCCACGCAGCGCGGTATGCAGCGCGGCGCGGCCTTCGGTCAGGTTGACCTGCTCGCCGCGGAACAGGCGCGTGATCGCACCACCGACATCACGCTCGGCCGCCAGCGCCAACAGCGCCTGCAACGCCGCGGCATCGTATTTCTGCCGGGCGAAATTGACATACAACGGACCGACCCGCAGCGCCAGGTCCTGTACACGGCCGGGTTCGGCGGCGAGCAGGCTGGGAATGCTTGCGCCCTTCAGGCGCTGGGCGTGGGAATGCAGCGAGTCGAATCCGTTGTTCGTTGTCATGCGGCCTGTGTCGGGATCGTGTCGTTGGTGTGGGAGATCTGGTTCTTGCCATCAACGTACACCAGCTTCGGCTTGAAGCTGTCAGCTTCCTGCTCGGTCATGCTGGCGAACGCGGCGATGATGATGATGTCACCGACCTGCACGTGGCGCGCGGCGCCACCGTTGAGCGAGACAACGCCGCTGCCTGCTTCGGCGCGGATGGCATAGGTCGAGAAGCGCGCACCGTTGGTCACGTCCCAGATGTGCACCTGCTCGAACTCGCGGATGCCGGTGGCAGCCAGCAGGTTGTCATCGATGGCGATGGAGCCTTCGTAGTTCAGCTCGGAATGGGTGACGGTGGCGCGGTGGATCTTGGTCTTGAGCAGGGACAGGTGCATGGGGGCGCTGCAACGGCAAAGGAAAGAGCGGATTCTAGCACCCGCTTGGCCGTCATCAGGGGGCTGCAGCAGGACGCTGAAGGCCGTTCAGGCGCGCTCGCCCGGCAGCGCTGGCGGCATGGGGCCAACGCTACCTGCCAGCGACAGGCGGAACACCGCATGGAACGCCCAGCCGGCCACCGCACCGAAGCCCCCGGCAGCCAGCACTGACAGGCCATAGCTGATCACATCGAAGGTGTCGACATAGCGCAGGCGCTGCAGCAGCGGGCCGCTGTCGTCGCCCGGCCAGGCACAGGTGGCCATGGCCAGCGCGCCCAGGCCAAACCCCACAAGGACGAAACCGACCCGGCGCAGGCGCTGCTGAGACTGCAGGATCAGCGCCATCGGCAACAGCACGGCAATGGCATTGCAGACCGCCAGTACGAACATCAGCCCGCCACCGATCAGGGCCGGCACCGGTGTACGCCCGAGGTCCAATGCGAACAGCAGGCCGCCGAACAGCTGCGCCGGCAGCATGCCGGCGGCCAGCACCGCCAGGATCGAAGCCTGGGCAAGGCGGCCGGTATCAGTGGTGGGGGTGTTCATTTCCGGTCTCCCGTCCGTGGGATGGCGAGAGGCGCCCATTGCGGGCACCCCGGAGCCGCATGCGGCTCAGAACTCCAGGTTGTCGATCAGGCGGGTGGTGCCCAGCCGCGCGGCAATCAGCGCCACGCGGCCACCGCCGTCGAAGGTCGGCTCGGCCAGTTCCGGAGTGCGCAACACGGCGTAGTCGACCTGGAAACCGGCGGCCTGCAGCGCAGCGGTGGCATCGGCCTCGATGCGCTCGCGTGCCTGCCCGGCGACATAACCCTCGCGCATGCCCATCAGGGTGCGGTGGATGGTGGTCGCGACCGGGCGTTGTTCGGCGCTCAGGTACTGGTTGCGCGAACTCTTGGCCAGGCCATCCTCGTCACGCACGATCTCCGCACCAACGATCTGGATCGGGAACGACAGCTCGGCCACCATCTGCTTGATCACGGCAAGCTGCTGGTAGTCCTTGCGGCCGAACACGGCCACGTCGGGCTGTACCTGCAGGAACAGGCGTGCGACCACGGTGCAGACACCGTCGAAGTGACCCGGTCGGCTGGCGCCTTCCAGCACTTCACTGACGCCGGGCGCGTGCATCTGCGTGGTCTTGTCCACGCCTAGCGGGTACATCGCCTCGACGCTGGGCAGCCACACCGCATCGCAGCCGACCTGCTCCAGCCCGGCCACGTCGGCCTCGGGCGTGCGCGGGTAGCGGCTGAAGTCTTCATTCGGCCCGAACTGGGTCGGGTTGACGAAGATGCTCGCCATCACCTTGTCGGCGTACTGGCGGGCCAGGGTCACCAGCGAATGGTGGCCCCCATGCAGGTTGCCCATGGTCGGCACCAGCGCCACGCGCAGGCCCTCGCGCTTCCACTCGGCGATCTGCCCGCGCAGTGCGCCGAGCTCGTTGAAGGTCTGGATCATTGGGCGTAGGCGTGCTGTTCGTCGGGGAAGCTGCCGTCGCGCACGGCGTCGGCATAGGCGCGGGTGGCACCGGCCACCGAACCGCCTTCGGCAAGGAAATCCTTGACGAACTTGGGACGGCGATGGCCACTGTCCAGGCCAAGGAAATCGTGCAGCACCAACACCTGGCCGTCGCACTGCGGGCCGGCACCGATACCGATGGTCGGCACATCCACCGCAGCGGTCACGTCCGCGGCGACCGGGGTCGGCACGCATTCGAGCACCATGATGCTGGCGCCGGCAGCGGCCACAGCCTTGGCATCTTCCACCAGCTGGCGAGCGGCATCGCCACGCCCCTGGATCTTGAAGCCACCCAGTCGCAGCACCGACTGCGGGGTCAGGCCCAGATGCGCACAGACCGGAATCTCGCGCTCGACCAGGTAGCGGATGATGTCGACCTTGAAGCCGGCACCTTCGATCTTGACCATCTCAGCGCCGGCCTGCAGCAGCTGCAACGAGGCATCCAGCGCGCGCTCCGGGGTGGCATCGGCGCCGAACGGCAGGTCGGCCACAAGCAGCGCACGCTGCAGCACGCGGGCCACGGCGCGGGTGTGGTAGACCATGTCCGCCACGGTTACCGGCAGGGTCGAATCATGGCCCTGCACCACCATGCCCAGCGAATCGCCGATCAGGATCAGGTCGACGCCGTTGGCATCGAAGGTGCGGGCGAAGCCGGCGTCGTAGGCGGTCAACATGACCAGCTTCTGGCCATTGCGCTTGGCTTCGGCCAGGGCGGGAACGGTCCAGGGCTTGCTGTCTGCGTGGGTGCTCATGTGCTGATAACCGGGGGAGATAACCCGGCCATTATCACCCTAACGGCGCGATCCCGCAGGCATCCACCCGCATCACTGCATCCTGCACGCGACCGTGGCCGGGAATGGCCAGATCCGGCGCGATTTCGGCCAGCGGCACCAACACGAAGGCGCGCTCGTGCATGTACGGGTGCGGCACCTTCAACCCGGGCTGGTCGAGTTCCTGCGCGCCATACAGCAGCAGGTCCAGGTCCAGCGCGCGCGGGCCCCAGTGCACCGACGGGTCGCGCACGCGGCCGAAGCGCTGCTCCAGCACCAGCATCGCCTGCAGCAGCTCATCGGCCGGCAACGTGGTGTCGACCGCAGCCACCGCGTTGACGAACGGCGGCTGGTCTTCATTGCCCCAGGCCGGCGTGGCGTAGAGGCGTGAGGCCTGGCGCAGGCGGGTACCGGGCAGGTCGTCGAGCGCGGCAATCGCCGCGCCGACGGTGGCGGCCGCGTCGCCGAGGTTGGCGCCGAGGCCGATCCAGGCAAGGGTCATCGCTTACTCGCCCGTTGCACCGGCCGGGGCACCCGGACGACGACGGCGACGGCGACGCTTGCGCGGCGCCCCGTTCTCGTCGTCACCCTCTTCGCTGTGCATCGCATCCAGCGACGATTCCAGTTCGCGACCGGACTGTGCCTGTGCCTCGCGCCAGAATTCAACATCGGCGGCGTGTTCGGCCGAGGCTACCTGGCGCAGGCTGAGGAAGTCGAATGCAGCACGGAAACGCGGATGGGTCAGGGTGCGGAACACGCGCTTGCGCTGGCGCGAGCCGAAGCGCGACTGCAGCAGCCAGATCTCCTGCATCGGCAGCGAGAAGCGGCGCGGCAGCGCGATGGTGCTCAGCTGCTGCACCGTGACGCGGTCAGCGGCACGACGCTGCGCTTCTTCCGGCGCCACGCCCTGCTTGAGCAGGGTCGCCTGCGTGCGACAGTAGGCCGGCCACAGCAGCAGCGCGAACAGGAACGCGGGCGAGACAGGCTCGTCGTTGGCCACGCGCGCATCGGTGTTGGCCAGGCCTTCGACCAGCATGCGGCGCAGCGCGCCGGTGCGGTTGGACTTGAGCGCCTTGGCGCTTTCCGGGAACAGCACATCCAGCAGGCCGTAGCGCTCCAGGCCTTCGAAGCTGGCCACGCCGTGCCCGGACAGGAACAGCTTGAGCACTTCCTCGAACAGGCGTGCCGGCGCGGCTTCATTGAGCAGGTCGGCCAGGCGCGGGATCGGCGCGGCGGTGCCCTCTTCGATCTGGAAGCCGAGCTTGGCCGCCAGGCGCACCGCACGCAGCATGCGTACCGGATCCTCGCGGTAGCGCTGTTCGGGGTCGCCGATCAGCTTCATCAGGCGCGCCTGCACGTCTTCAAAGCCGCCTGTGTAGTCGCGCACCGAGAAGTCCTCGATGGCGTAGTACAGAGCGTTGCAGGTGAAGTCGCGGCGGACGGCGTCGTCTTCGATGGTGCCGTACACGTTGTCGCGCACGAGCATGCCGTTTTCCATCTCACGGTCGCCGCTGCCGTCATCGCTGTTGGCACGGAAGGTGGCGACTTCGATGATCTCGCGGCCGAACACCACATGGGCGAGGCGGAACCGGCGACCGATCAGGCGGCAGTTGCGGAACAACTGCTTGACCTGTTCGGGCGTGGCGTCGGTGGCCACGTCGAAATCCTTGGGTTGGCCATTGACCAGCAGATCGCGCACCGCACCGCCGACAAGGTAGGCGCCGAAGCCGGCATCGCGCAGGCGATAAAGCACGCGCAGGGCGTTCGGGCTGATGTCCTTGCGGGAGATCGTGTGCTGGTCGCGCGGGATGACGCGCAGGCTGAACGGTGATGTAGCAGGGGAAATGATGTTGGCGCTTCCGGTTGAAGTTTCGGGATTGCCCAATGGCATCGAGGTGCATATACTAGCGCTCCTGCCTCGGCAGCGACACAGTTACGCTCCCTTCGTCTAGTGGTTAGGACGTGGCCCTCTCAAGGCTAAAACAGGGGTTCGAGTCCCCTAGGGAGCGCCAGTCGCCGCAGCAGGAACCGAAAAAGCCCGCCTTTGTGCGGGCTTTTCTGTTTTCCGGGATTGCAGTGACTGCGGTCGAGTTGGTCGCATCGGCGCCTCCCTGCAATCGGCTTGAGCCGGTGGGGTCACCCAGGGCAGGACACGCCGTGAACCCATCCATGGGGGCTCGATGGCGCCATCCATGGCGCCAACGGTCCCGCCCTGGGTGACCCCACCGGCTCTGGACGGTTTCCCGCGCCCCCGGCAGCAACCGACCAGCGCTTCGCCGCGTCCACACGCACCATGAAACTGTCAGGAGGGGGCAGGCCGCCCTCTCCAGGACCGTTGGCGCCATGGGTTGGGCGCATGCGCCCGACGGGTTGGGCAAGGAGCCCAACCCTGGTCTTGCCGAGTGCGCAGGACAGCGCACGCGAGCAAGGCGCCATCGAGCCCCCATGGATGGGTTTACGGCGTGTCCTGGATCGGCTGGCCTGCAGCCTCCCCACGGAGAAAGGAGGCGCTGAAACACAGGCCGGCCGTCAGCCTTCCATCTGCTCCAGCTCCTTGCCCTTGGTCTCGCGCACGCAACGGACCACGAAGAAGATCGAGAGGATCGCAACGACAGCGTAGATGCCGTAGGCCCCGGCCAGGCCGATGCCGGCCAGCAGCATCGGGAAGGTCACGGTGATCGCGAAGTTCGAGGTCCACTGCGCCGCGCCGGCAACGGCCAACGCCGGGCCGCGGATCTGGTTCGGGAACATCTCGCCCAGCATCACCCACATCACCGGGCCCCAGGACATGTTGAAGAACACCACGTAGACATTGGCGGCGACCAGCGCCAGCCGGCCCATGCCATCGGACAGCTGCAGGCGTCCATCGACCAGGCTGCCGCTGGCAAACGCCACCACCATCAGTACCAGCGCCACCGACATACCAACCGAGCCGATCCACAGCAGCGGCTTGCGCCCGATGCGGTCGATCAACAGCACCGTCAGCAGGCAGGCGCCGATGCTCAGCGCGCCGGACAGCACGTTGATCAGCAGCGCGTCGCTTTCCGAGAAGCCCACCGCCTGCCACAGCACCGCGCCGTAATAGAACACCACGTTGATGCCGACCAGCTGCTGGAACATGGCCAGGCCAATGCCTACCCAGAGGATCGGGCGCAGTCTGCCGGTGGCTTTGCTGCGCAGGTCGCTGAAGCGCGGCTTGTGCTGGTCCTGGGCCAGGCTCGCCTCGATCTCGGCCTGCTTGGCCGTTGCGGCGCCCTCGCCATACAGCCGGGCCAGCACCGCCCTCGCCTGCGCCTGCCGCCCCCTCAGCACCAGGAAGCGCGGACTCTCCGGAATCACCAGCAACAACAGCAGGAACAGCCCCGACGGCAGCGCCTGCATCCAGAACATCCAGCGCCAGGCCTCATGGCCCAGCCACAACGGCTCGGTCGAGGCGCCGGCGGCGCGGGCCAGCAGGTAATTGCTGAGGAAGGCGGCGAACAGGCCGCAGATGATCGCCATCTGCTGCACCGTGGCCAAACGCCCGCGATAGCGCGCCGAGGCCACCTCGGCAATGTAGGCCGGCGACATCACGCTGGCCGCGCCTACGGCGAAGCCGCCGAGCACGCGGGCGGCGATGAACAGCCAGGAAGCATGGGCGGCACCGGCGCCCAGCGCCGAGACCAGGAACATCAGCGCCGAGACGATCAGTACACCGCGACGCCCCAGGCGGTCGCCCAGCCAGCCCGCCAGGAAGGCACCGATCGCGCAGCCCAGCAGCATCGAAGCCACCTCGAAGCCCAGCGCGGCCTCGCTGGAGTTGAAGGCCTGGCGCAGGCCATCGACCGTGCCATTGATGACACCACTGTCGAAGCCGAACAGGAAACCGCCGAGGGTGGCCACGCAACTGATCAGGACAATGAACGCAGTGTTCTCGCCGCCGTGGGAGGCGGCGCCGGACTGGGCTTGGGGCATGGGCAATCCTGCTGGGAAGGGGTTTCGGCCGCCAGGGCAGCCGACGCTCCCGCAGCGTCGCACAGGCCGCGCCATGCCGCCAATATCCGCCACGGCCGCGCCTGCCAGACGCCCGTTTTCGGCCCCCGCGCCGACACCGGGGGCCAACCTGTTCTAGAATTGTCGGGTTCAGGAATCGATCCACCCCCAGCCCATGCCCTTTGTCGTCACCGAAAACTGCATCAAGTGCAAACACACCGATTGCGTGGAAGTGTGCCCCGTGGATTGCTTCCACGAAGGCCCGAACTTCCTGGTGATCGACCCGGATGAGTGCATCGACTGCACCCTCTGCGAGCCGGAGTGCCCGGTCAACGCGATTTTCCCCGAGGACGACGTCCCCGCCGGCCAGGAAGGCTTCGTTGCCCTCAACGCCGAGCTGGCGAAGGAGTGGCCGGTGCTGACCGTGCGCAAGGACCCGCCCGCCGATGCCGGCGAATGGGACGGCAAGCCGGACAAGCTGAAGCTGCTGGAGCGCTGAGAAGCGCCTGCTGCGGCAACGAGAAAGGGCGCCCATGGCGCCCTTTCTCGTTGCTCGGCAGATACCAACCGCGCGATCCGGCAGGTGCCAACCGCAAGATCCGGTAGCTGCCAACAGCAAGATCCGGTAGGTGCCAACCTTGGTTGGCACAGAAGCGCCGACCAAGGTCGGCCTCTACCAGAGGCAGCCCTTACTGGGCCAGCTTCGCCTTCAGCGCGGCGATCAGCTTCACCGGTGCTTCGGCGGTGGCCGGCAGGCCACGCGGGTCGACCGCGGAGATGTAGGCGCCGGCATCGACGGCAACCACGCGAACCAGGAAGTTGCTGCCTTCGTAGGCCACATCGTACGAGCCGAGCAGCTGCGCGCGGCTGGCGATGGTCACACCCGCCACGCCTTCCAGTGCGGTACCGACCTTGGCGAAGGCTTCATCCTTGCCGCCGGCAATGGTGAAACCGGTGTTGCCCACGGCCGGAGCCGCAGCCGCAGGCGCGGCCGGCTTGGTTGCCGAGACCAGCGCCGGCACCTTGTTGTCACCGGTGGTGGCCGGCAGGTTCAGGTCCGGCGGCACTTCCAGCGGACGCATTTCCGGGGCCAGGGCGTAGTCGCCCTTGACGCCACGCTTGAAGCAGCCGGTGGTGCCGGCGGCGACGGCCACGGCAAGCAGCGCGTAGGACAGCACGCGGACGGTGGAAACGGATTGACGCATGTGAATCTCCTGGGTCAGACCAAGACGGAAGGTCAGTGGCTGGAAAGGGCTTCGAGGGCGGCGATGTCGCCGGCAAGATGATCGGCCGCCGGATGGTGCGCCGCCGACAGCGGCAGCAGCGGCAGACGCAGGTCGTGACCGATGCCGATGCGACGCAGCAGCGCCTTGACCGGAATCGGGTTCGGCTCAACGCCGCAGAAATCATGGAACGGATGCAGGCGCGCATCCCAGGACTCGGTGGCTTCGTGATCGTGGGCGGCAGCCAGCTCGCACATCCGGCGGTAGGCGCCGGGCAGCACGTTGGAGCCGACCGAGATCAGGCCATCGATACCGGCCCGGATCGAGCGCGCGGCCGTGCCGTCATCGCCACTGAGCACCGCGAACTTCGGGCTGCGCAATGCCAGCAGCGCCTGCACCCGGCCGGTGTCACCCACCGCTTCCTTGATGCCGACGATGTTGGGATGGCTGGCCAGCTCGGCCACGGTCTCCGGCTGCATGTCGCACCCGGTACGGCCGGGCACGTTGTACAGCACGACCGGCAGCCCGCCCTGGTCGGCAACTGCGCGGTAGTGCGCGATCAGGCCAGCCTGGGTCGGCCGCACGTACGGCGGGGTGACCACCAGCGCGTGGCTGGCGCCAAGCGCGGCGGCACGGCGGGTCTGTTCGATGGTCTTGGCGGTGCCCGACAGGCCGGTACCGGCCATGACCGGGATGCGGCCGCCGATGCGCTCGACCGCGCTGGCCAGCAGCAGGTCGTACTCGGCATCGGTGAGGGTCGCTGCTTCACCGGTCGAGCCGGCTACGACAACGCCATGGACGCCACCTTCCAGTTGCAGATGCAGCAGGCGCTGCCAACCGTCGGGATCGAGGGCACCGTCGGCCCGGAACGGGGTCGCCAGCGCGGTGATGAGGCCGGAAAGGGACAAGGACGTGCTGCTCTTGGCTGGGAAGGGAAAACGCCCGCCACGAAAGGCCGGGGGCGACCTGAATGTTACTTGCGGCGCGAAAGCACGGGCAAGTATGCTGGACACCGGTGGATCCCCGCCTCAGGCGGGCATTCAGACTAACGCATGCATTACCCGGAATCGCCTTGACCGACACCACCCCGCGCCCCGCGCCGAGCGAAAACCACCTCCTGATCAACGCCTACACGACGCATCCGGAGTCCCCTCTGCTGTCCGTCACCCGCCGCATTGCCGACAGCGGCTGCAATCTGGTGGACGCACGCCTGGCCACGGTCGGCCGCGATGTCTCGGTCACCGCCCTGGCCACCGGCTCCTGGGACTCGGTAGCCAAGCTGGAAGCGATGCTGACCCGGCTGGAGCGCGAAGAGGGCCTGAAACTGGTCTGGTACCGCACCGCCGCCAAGCAGGCGCAGTCCAACCTGCTGCCGTACATCGTCGAAGTGATCGCCGCCGACAAGCCCGGCATCCTGTTCCAGCTGGCCGATTTCTTCGACCGCCAGGGCATCACCATCGAGAACCTGCAGAGCACGCGCTACCGCGCCATGCAGACCGGTGCGGAAATGTTCAGCGCGCAGGTCACCATTGGCGTCCCGGCCAACATGCACATCGCCGCACTGCGCGACGACTTCCTTGAATTCTGCGACCACCTGAACCTGGACGCGATCATGGACCCGATGAAATTCTGATTCTTCGCGCGCCTCTCACGGGCGCGTGGCGTTTCATGCAATTGTCGTAGAAAGAACCCAGGCTCGACAGAAGGACCTCATGAACAACGGCGATACCCTGGACAGCACCACCCTCTCCCTGCCGCTGGCGCTGTCCGGTGGCGAACAGGCCACCCTCGGCGACTACGCCGGCCACTGGCTGGTGCTGTACTTCTACCCCAAGGACAGCACCCCCGGCTGCACCACCGAAGGCATCGACTTCAACGCACTGCTGCCGAAATTCAAGAAGGCAGGCGCGGTGGTACTCGGCGTCTCGCGCGACTCGGTGAAGTCGCACGACAACTTCTGCGCCAAGCAGGGCTTCAACTTCCCGCTGGTCAGCGATGGCGACGAAGCGCTGTGCAGCGCCTTCGACGTGATCAGGATGAAGAACATGTACGGCAAGCAGGTACGTGGCATCGAACGCAGCACCTTCCTGATTTCCCCCGACAGCCGCATCGTGCAGTCCTGGCGCAAGGTCAAGGTTGCCGGCCATGCCGATGCCGTTCTCGCCGAACTGAAGGCCTCCCAGTCCAAGTGAGTCCCACTGCCTACTGTGTCTGCCATCACCCTGCCCCGCGGCAGGCCGTGGTGGTTTTTCCCTGTCCGTAACCAGGAATCGACGATGACCCGAGGCAAGCGCATCTACGTGCTGGATACCAACGTGCTGATGCACGATCCCACCGCGCTGTTCAAATTCGAGGAGCACGACGTCTACCTGCCCATGCAGGTGATCGAGGAGCTGGACAACGGCAAGAAGGGCACCTCCGAAGCGAGCCGCAACGCCCGCCAGGTGAGCCGCTTCCTCAACGAGCTGGTGCAGGAATCCGGCCTGGACAACCTGGCCGACGGCATTCCGCTGCAGCGTCCCAATGGCCTGCAGCTGCGCGGCAAGCAGAGCGCCGGCAAGCTGCGCTTCCAGACCAGCCATTTCGACGCCGGCAAGAGCTTCGGCAAGGTCATTCCGGACAACGCCATCCTCGGCGCGATCCTGGCGCTGAAGGAGGAAACCCCTGACCTGCCGGTGGTGTTCGTTTCCAAGGACATCAACCTGCGGATCAAGGCCGCGATCGCCGGCATCGTGTCCGAGGACTACGAGAACGACCGTGCGCTGGACGATTTCAGCCTGCTCTACACCGGCGCCACCGAGCTGCCGGAAGACTTCTGGAAGCGCCACGGCGATGACCTGCGCAGCTGGAGCGACAAGGGCCGCACGCATTACGAAATCCTGGCCCAGGATGGCGAGGAGTGGTACCCGAACCAGTACGTCTACCTGCCTGGCGAAGATGAAGTCGAGCTGCGCGTCAGCCGCGTGGTCGGCGACGGCAAGGTGGTGCTGTCGCTGGTCGATGATTTCCGCCACGGCAGCCACGCCGTGTGGGGCATCAGCGCACGCAACCGCGAGCAGAACTTCGCGCTCAACGCACTGATGGATCCGGAGATCGACTTCGTGACGCTGCTGGGTACCGCCGGCACCGGCAAGACCCTGCTGGCGCTGGCCGCCGGCCTGGCGCAGACGATGGACCAGCAGCGCTACCGCGAGATCATCATGACCCGCGCCACGGTCAGCGTCGGCGAGGACATCGGCTTCCTGCCCGGCACCGAGGAAGAGAAGATGACGCCGTGGATGGGCGCACTGACCGACAACCTGGAAGTGCTCACGCACAACCAGGAAGGCGGCACCTGGGGGCGCCAGGCGACCAACGACCTGCTGGCCAGCCGCATCAAGATCCGCTCGATGAACTTCATGCGCGGCCGCACCTTCCTGTCGCGCTACCTGATCCTGGACGAGGCGCAGAACCTCACCCCGAAGCAGATGAAGACGCTGATCACCCGTGCCGGCCCCGGTACCAAGATCGTCTGCCTGGGCAACGTCGAGCAGATCGACACCCCGTACCTGACCGAGACCACCTCGGGCCTGACCTACGCGGTGGATCGCTTCAAGAACTGGCCGCATAGTGCGCACATCACCCTGCGCCGAGGCGAACGCTCACGCCTGGCCGATTACGCTTCGGAGGTGTTGTGAACCGCTGCACCCGCCTGCTGCTGCCCACGGCTGCGATCGCCCTCGCAGCCGTCCTGGGTGCCTGCACCACCACGCGCGGCCCGGCCAGCGTGCCGACCGCCGAGCGTACCGGCCAATCCTGGGTGGTCACCCGCCCGATCATCGCCGCGCAGGTGCTCGATACCTGCTCGCGCCCCAGTCCCGGCCGCGAGGCCGGGCGGGTCAGTGGTTACTGGGCGCCCAGCCGGCAGCAGATCGACCAGCTGGAAGCGCAGCTGTCGTCGCTGGAATCACAGGTACCGAAGGTGCTGGACTTCGACCGCCAGTACGTCGGCATCGAAAGCGCCGGCAAGCGTCTGATCTACATCAACGCCTTCCATCTGCCCGACGACAGCGGCATCAACCCGGCACGGGAAGCGATCCGCGTCTGTGACGGCGGCACGCAGTTCTGGGGCGCGGTATTCGACCCGGCCAGCAACACCTTCAGCGAGCTGCAGTTCAACGGCGGCTTCGGCGGGCCCTGAGGGGCCCCGCCGATGGGAATACGCCTGCCCACCTGGGTCTGGATCGGCGCGGTCGCGCTCTCGTGCGTGGCCGGCATGGTCAACGTGGTCGGCTTCCTCGGTTTCGAGCACCAGGCGGTCAGCCACATGACCGGCAGCACCAGCCAGCTCGGCATGGCGCTGGCCCAGGGCGACTGGCGCGCAGTCGGCCATCTATGGGGACTGTTGATCGCGTTCTCGCTGGGCGCGATGCTCAGCGGCCTGCTGATCCAGGACAGCGCATTGCAGCTGGGCCGCCGCTACGGCGTCGCGCTGGCGCTGGAATCGGCACTGCTGCTGGTGGCCATTCCGCTGTTCGAACAGCATCAGATCTGGGGCGCACTGGCCGCCGCCATGGCCTGCGGCCTGCAGAACGCGATGGCCACCACCTTCAGTGGCGCGGTGGTGCGCACCACCCACCTCAGCGGCATGTTCACCGACCTCGGCATCGGCCTGGGCCACCTGCTGCGTGGACTGCCGCTGCAGGTACGGCGGCTGACCCTCAGCGGCCTGATCATCAGCGGCTTCCTCGGCGGCGGCATCATCGGCGCCTGGTTGTTCATGCGCTGGCAATACGACGCCCTGCTCGCCCCCGCCCTACTGACCGGCCTGACCGGGCTGGGCTATGTGCTGTACCAGCAGTGGGCGCGCTGGCGGCATTGAGGGCCGCACTCCAGGGGTCAGATCCCTTTTCCTGCGGAAAAGGGATCTGACCCCATCTCCCGCATCGACGCTACCGTCTTTGCGGTGACCACGGCACAATCGCCGGATGAGCCCGACCACTCCCGTTTCCGCCCTCACCATCGCCGGATCCGACTCCGGCGGTGGCGCCGGCGTCCCCGCCGATCTCAAGGCCTTCGCCGCGCACCGCGTGCATGGCCTGGCCGTGTTCGCTGCACTGACCGCACAGAACACCCGTGGCGTCACCGCCGTGCACGTGCCACCAATCGCATTCCTGCAGGCGCAGATCGAAGCCTGCTTCGATGACTTCGACATCCATGCCGTGAAACTCGGCATGCTGGCCAACGCCGAAGTGATCCATGCCGTCGCCGATGCCCTGGAAAAGCATCGTCCGCCGCACGTGGTGCTGGATCCGGTGATGGTTGCCACCAGCGGCGCGCGCCTGCTGGAGGAGAATGCGCTCAAGGCCATGCGTGAACGCCTGCTGCCGCTGGCGACGCTGGTTACACCGAATACGCCGGAAGCAGAACTCCTGATCGGCCGGAAGATCGGCAACGGCGATGACGCCGAACAGGCTGCCTCCGCCCTGCTCGATCTCGGTGCCGGTGCGGTGCTGCTGAAAGGCGGCCACCTGCAGGAAGGCAACCGCGTGATCGATCGCTACTTCGACGGCGTCAGCAGCGAAGAATTCATTCACGCCCGCCTGCCGCTGGACGCACATGGCACCGGCTGCACGCTGGCCTCGGCCATCGCCGCGCAGCTGTGCAACGGCCTGAGCCTGGCCAATGCCTGCGAAGCCGGCATCGACTACGTTGCGCGCGGCCTGCAGCAGGGCTACGCGCCTGGCCGCAGCGAGGTGCTGGTGCTGGATCACTTCGGCGCGGCACCGCACGCATGAGTCTCGCACCGGACGTCATTGCCGTGCAGTGCACTGATGGCCATCGCTACGAAGTGATCGCCTGCGTGCCCGCACAACCCATCTTGCGCCTGCTGTGGCTGCCGGCGCTGGGCGTGGCCGCGCGCCACTACCTGCCGCTGGCGCAGGCGCTGGCGGCGAAGGGCGTGGCGGTGTACCTGCATGAGTGGCGCGGCAACGGCAGCAGCTCGCTGCGCCCGTCGCGCACGCAGGACTGGGGCTATCGCGAAGTACTCGAGCAGGATCTGCCAGCCAGCCAGGCCGTCCTGGCCGCAGCGGATGACGAAGCCGACGCCCTGCCCTGGATCATCGGTGGACACAGCCTCGGTGGGCAGCTGGCCTGCGTGCATGCCGGCCGCAACCCGCAGCACTTCAACCGGCTGTGGCTGGCGGCCAGCGGCTCACCGTTCTGGCGTGGCTTCCCACCACCGCGCGGCTGGCTGCTGCCGCTGGTCTACCGCTTCCTGCCGTGGCTCGCGCAACGCCAGGGCGTGCTGCATGGTCGCCGCCTCGGCTTCGGTGGCACCGAAGCACGCGGACTGATCGCCGACTGGGCGCGCGTGGGCCTGAACAACCACTATGCCGCGGCCGGCATGGACGAAGACCTCGATGCGCAGATGGCGCGCGTGCATGGCAGCGCACAGGCGGTGTTGATGGAACAGGACTGGCTGGCACCGATCGGTTCGATGCAGACGTTGCTGGCGAAACTGCCGAATGTGGCCGCGCAACTGCGCGTGCTGTCCGCGCAGGAACTGGGCACGCGCGCCGACCACTTCGCTTGGCTGAAGGCCCCGAACGCCGTGGCTGACAGCTTTTTCATTCAGTTGGATGAAAATTTTCACAAAACTGTTGACGGTACGCGCCGACATCCGCATAATTCCGCTCCTGTCGCAGGGCGCCCGTAGCTCAGTTGGATAGAGTACCTGGCTACGAACCAGGCGGTCGGGAGTTCGAATCTCTCCGGGCGCACCACTCGACAGGTTTTCAGCATCCGCCGCTGGAAATGCAGTAAAATTAAGCAGTAAGTTGATTGTGTACCGCGCGCCCGTAGCTCAGTTGGATAGAGTACCTGGCTACGAACCAGGCGGTCGGGAGTTCGAATCTCTCCGGGCGCACCATACACAGTCAGCACAACAAGTTTATGTAATTGGCGCCCGTAGCTCAGTTGGATAGAGTACCTGGCTACGAACCAGGCGGTCGGGAGTTCGAATCTCTCCGGGCGCACCATTACACCGAAACAGCAGGCCTCGGCCTGCTGTTTTTTTATGTGTGTTTTTCGGCAGGGCTGCGCCCTGCACCTGCAGATGCTTCAAGCCAAGGCAACGGCAACAGCAACAGCAAAAGTTGGCATTCCGTGGGTTGGCGGGGCGGCATGGACAGGCAGGACACGCCGTAAACCCATCCATGGGGGCTCGATGGCGGCATCCATGCCGCCAACGGTCCTGCCTGCCCATGCCGCCCCACCTCTGACAGATTTCCGCGATCTGGTAGATCCACGCCATGCGTGGATGACTCCATCGGAATCGAATATTTCGACAATTGATCGAAAAGCATCCACGCATGGCGTGGATCTACTGTGTCGACCAAGGTCGACACCTACCAACAGCGGTCCATGCCGTTCCGACAGATCGCGGAAAACTGTCGAAGGCGGGGTGGGTCCGGTTGCGGGGGCGTGAGCCGCATGGATGCGGCGACCGAGCTTACATGGACGTACTTGCAGCGGCCCCCGCAACCGGACCCACCCCGCCATCCCACAGGAAACCAGCTTCTGCTGTTGCTGTTGCTGTTGCTGTTGTTCTGGATCGTAGCGGGTGCAGGGCGCAGCCCTGCCAAACCCCTACCCTTTGGCCATTGCCTGCCACCACTGCGACAGCAGCTCCGGCCTGCGCAGGCGCTCTCGCCACCAGCGCAGTGCGGCACCATCCTCGCCGGTGCGCCAGGCCAGCCAGAAGGTCTCTTCCGGCTTGTGCTCCTCCACCTCACGGATCACCAGCTGGCCACGCGCCACCGCCGCGCGCGCGCACGGCTCGGGCAGGAAACCGAAGCCCACGCCTTCGCACTGCAGCTTCAGCTTGCTGGCCATGTCCGGCACCGTCAGCATCTCCTGCCCCATCAACAGGCCGACCGTGCGCGGCAGCAGCCGTCGCGCCGAATCGGAGACCGCGATCGCGCAGTGTTCGACCAGCTGCTCGCGACCGAGCACACCCGGCACTGCAGCCAACGGATGGTCGGGGGCGACCGCGAACACGAACTCCACCGTGCCCAGCGGCTCGACCACGTAACCGCCGCCGCTGGGACCCTCGCCCGGCGCACCGACCAGCAGGTCGGCACGGCGGTCCAGCAAGGCCTCCCAGGTACCGGACAGGGCCTCGCCGATCAACCGCAGCCGGGTCGGTGCCTCGGCCTCACGAAACGCGGCGATGTCCGGGCCGAGCAGCCAGGTCGGGAACACCGAGTCCACCGCCAGGGTCAGTTCGGTCTCCCAGCCCGACGCCACCCGGCGCACCCGCAGTTCCAGCTCCCGGGCCGCGCGCAGCAGGTGCCGTCCTTCGTCCAGCAGCGCGCGGCCAGCCTCGGTCGGCTCGGCGCGCGGGCCGACCCGGTCGAACAGCTGTACGCCCAGGTCCTCCTCCAGCTTGGCCACGGTGTAGGAGATGGTCGAAGGCACCTTGTGCAGGGCCTTGCCGGCACCGGCGAACGAGCCGCGGCGGTCGATGGCGTCCAGGATCTGCAGGGCATCGAGGCTGAGCTTGAGCATTCGAATTTTTCGATGATGACTGTCAAAACTATCCGTTTTTCAAACCCCGGGCGCAAGCGGATACTTCTCTCCAACGGGGAAACACAGAGGCTACCGGCCCACCCCGCCCCATCGAAACCATCGAACAAGGAGATTCCATCATGCTGCAGATCCGCAAGAGCGCTACCCGTGGCCTGGCCGAGCATGGCTGGCTGTCCTCGCGCCATACCTTCTCCTTCGCCAACTACTACGACCCCCGCTACGTCAGCTTCGGACCGCTGCGGGTGATCAACGAAGACAAGGTGATCGGCGGCCAGGGCTTCGGCACCCACAGCCACAGCAACATGGAGATCGTTTCCTATGTGCTGGGCGGCGCGCTGGAGCACAAGGACTCGATGGGCACCGGCTCGGTGCTGCGCTACGGCGACGTGCAGCGCATGAGCGCCGGCAGCGGTGTCAGCCATAGTGAATTCAACCACTCGGCCGACGAGACCGTGCACTTCCTGCAGATCTGGATCTTCCCGGACGCGGAGAACATCACGCCGTCCTACGAGGAGACCCACTTCGCGCCAGAAACCAAGCGCGGCCAGCTGCGCCTGATCGCCTCGCCGGACGGTGCCGACGGTTCGCTGCGCATCCACCAGGATGCCCGCATCTTCGCCACCATCCTCGATGGCGGCCAGAAGCTGCACCACGCCCTCGGCAACGGCCGTGGCGCCTATGTGCAGGTGGCGCGTGGCCAGCTGCAGGTCAATGGCATCACACTGGAAGCCGGTGATGCACTGCAGGTCAGCGACGAAGCGCAGCTGACCCTGGAAAACGGCAACGACGCCGAAGTGCTGGTGTTCGACCTGCCGCTGTAACGACAACGCCCGCGATGCCGAAAAGCATCGCGGGCGTATGTGTAGAGCCGCGTCAGAACCTGTAATTCAAGCTCAACCGCACGTTGCGCGGCTCACCCCAGGTATAGGTGCTGTACCAGCTGAAGATCGTGTAGTACCGCTTGTCCAGCAGGTTGTTGACGTTGAGCGTGGCCGACAGGCGATCGTTGAATTCATAGCGCGCCATTGCATCGAGCAGCCAGTAGGGTTGGGTGCGATGCACCACCTTGGCCTGCGTGGCCGGGTTGGTGATCTCGCCGAAAGTGGAATCCTGCCAGCGCGCACCACCGCCCAGCGTCAGGCCTTTCCAGTCGCCACGCAGGCGATAGCTGGTGTGCAGGCTGAACTGGTTTTCCGGTTCCAGCGTGGTGACCTTGGCACCGGCCTGGCGGGCGATCTTGTGCGAGAACCCACCCTGCACCTGCCAGCCTTCCGCCAGCTGGCCAGACATTTCCAGCTCGTAGCCCTTGGTACGCACGCCCATCAGCGCGCGATAGGCATCCTGCCCGTCCGGTGTCTTGCCGCCGGTGGGCTGGGCAAAGTTGTCCTGGTCGAGCTGGAACAGCGCCGCACTGGCGTTGAAGCGCCCATCGAGGAACTCGGCCTTCAGGCCCATCTCGTAGCTGCGGCCTTCCAGCGGATCCAGTGCCTTGCCCTGCTCGTCGCGTTCGCTATGCGGTTTGAAGATGGTGCTGTAGCTGGCATACACCGAATAGTGCTCACCGAGGTCGTAGACCACACCGGCATACGGCACGAACACGCCGGTCTCGCGCGTGTCCGGCGAGCGGTAGCTGGCCAGGCGGCTGCCCACGATCACCTTCAGTGGGTCGGCCACGTCGAAACGGCCGACCACGTACAGGCCGTTCTCACGCGTCACTTCGTTGTTGCTGTAGCTGCGCTGCCACTCCGGCTCGGGAATGTCGCCCTGCCATGCGCGGTAGTCGGGTACTTCTGTCGGGTAGCCCGGCTGCGGCGAGTAGCCGGTATTGGTCCAGCGCTTGCGCGAGGCACTGCCACCGACCACCAACTCATGCTCGCGGCCGAACAGGCCGACATGACCGCTCAGGTAGAAGTCGGCCGCGTTGCTGACGGTCTTGCCAACGTACTTGCCCAGCCACAACGAAACCCCTTCACCAGTGATCGGATCGGGATTGCCACCGGCCGCCCCCGCCAGCGCCGCGTCGTAGCCGTTGACCTGATGGTTGAGCTGCAGCTTGGCAATCCAGTCATTGCTGAACGTATGTTCCAGCGTGGCGAAACCGGTTCGCACGTACTGGCGCCAGCCACTCCAATGGGTGCCGTTGTTGAACGAACGCGGCATGTCGTTGAAGTTGCCCTGGCTGTCCAGCAGCGGGATGCCACCCCAGGTCGAGCCCTTCGGGTCGCTGTCCATCGCATCGCCACCCACGGTCAGCAGGGTGCGTTCGCCCAGATCGGCTTCCAGCACCGCGTAGCCCACCTTGCTGGTGCGCTGGTAGAAGTCGAGATTGGAATGCTTGTCCTGCCACGCACCGACCGCGCGTCCGCGCACACGCCCATCGGCGGTCAACGGGCCACCCACATCGATCTCGGCACGATAGTCATCCCAGCGGCCGACACCCAGCGTCGCACTGCCGGCGAATTCCTTGCCCGGCTTCTTGCGCACCAGGTTGATGGTCGCGCCCGGATCGCCCATGCCGGTCAGCAGGCCAGTTGCGCCCTTGAGCACTTCGATGCGGTCATAGATCGCGGTATCGCTGAGCGTGTTGCCCGCCGAATAGGCCGAGTCACGCGACATCGGGATGCCGTCGTACTGGAAGTTCTGCACGGCGAATCCACGTGCGTAGTACTCGGTGCGCTCGCTGTCGTAGGTGACGATGCTGATGCCCGGGGTCACCCGCATCACGTCATCAATGCCGTTCAGGCCAAAGTCGTCCATCTGAGCGCGGGTAATGACGCTGATGGTCTGTGGGGTCTGCCGTGGCGTCAGCACCAGGCGGGTGGCGGTGGCGATGGTGCCGGGCGTGTACGCGCCGCTGCCCTCGGTGATGGTGCCGAGCAGATTGGCGGTGACCTGCACGGTCTGCAGGGTCTGCGATGCCGGGGCCTCGGCAGCCTTGTCCGGCTCGGTGGCGGACTGCGCGGCTGCGATGCCGCTGCTGGCCAGTGCAGTGATCAGCAGGCCCTGGGCAAGCGCCTGCGGCAACGCACGGCGACGCGGCAAGGGGGACGGAATACGGGCATCAGGCACAGACAGCACGACGGGACCTCCACGATCGGGTGGGATCCTCTGGCGGCGGCTGGAGGGAAGACGGGGACGCGGCCGGATGGCCGCAGGCGCAGGAGTGTACTCCCCTGCGCCCCGGCTGTCGTGCGATGTGCTGTGGTGCGGCGCGCTGCCGCAGGCTCAGCCGCCGATGGCGGCGCAGGCCTCCAGGATCAGCGCGGTCACGTCCTTCGGCTGCGAGGCCAGCGAGGCATGGCTGGCATCCAGCTCCAGCAGTCGTTTGGGCTGCATGCGCGTGGCCATGGCCCTCTGGTTCTCCGGCGCGATCATGCGGTCGTGGCGTGACAGCTGGTACCAGCTCGGCCTGTGCTTCCACGCCGGGTCGCTCACCGCATCACCGAAGGTGCTGGCCAGCGGTGCCTTCTGGGTCACCGCCATCACCCGGCCCTCGTCTTCGCTCAGATCCTGGCAGAAGCTCTCATGGAACTTGTCCGCACGCAGCCACAGGTAGCCATCGCTGTCCGGTGCCAGGTTCGGCGCCGCCTCCGGCAGGTGCTGCTGGGTAATGCCACCAGGGCTCTCGCCGGCATCAGGCGCGAAAGCGGCGATGTAGACCAGGCCCTTCACGTTGTCCTCGTTGCCAGCCTGGCTGATCACCGCGCCGCCATAGGAGTGACCGACCAGCAGCACCGGCCCGCCGATCTGCCGGATCATTTTCCGGGTGCGTCCTGCATCATCAGCCAACGACGTGAGCGGCAGCTCCACCGCCTGCACACGATCGTGGCCATTGCGATGCAGTTCCAGGATCACCTTGGCCCAGTGTGCGGCCCCGCCCCAGAAGCCATGGACGAGGAGGATGGTCGGTGTCGTGCTCATGTACAGGTCTCCGGCAGCGGGCGGCGGAATGCCGACCGTGCAGCCACTGTCCGTGGGCGACGTTAATCGCCAGTGACGCGATCGGGTCACTGCATTCGTATGCGTCACCCGATGTCACGCATGGCACTTGCCGAGCCGTCCTGAAAACGTTTTCATGGACACCCCCTGGAGCTTCGCACCGCGCATGACGCCTTCATCCCCACGTGCCCAACAGCACGCCACCCGTGCCGCCTTCTTCATCCCTGGATTCGCCACCGCCGCATGGGCGCCGATGGTGCCCTATGCCAAAGCCAAGGCCGGGTTGTCCGATGCCAGCCTCGGCGCGGTACTGCTGTGCCTCGGCCTGGGCTCGTTGCTGGCGATGCCGCTGGCGGGTGCGCTGACCGGGCGGCTGGGGTGCCGCCGGCTGCTGGTGGCCACCTGCGCGATGGTGCTGCTGGCACTGCCACTGCTGGCGCTTGCCCCCTCGCCTTTCGCGCTGGGTGCTGCCCTGTTCGTGTTCGGTGCCGGCGTGGGTGCGATGGACTGCACGGTGAACATGCAGGCGGTGGCGGTCGAACGCGACGCCGGGCGCGCGATGATGTCCGGCTTCCACGCCTTCTACAGCGTCGGTGGTTTCGTCGGTGCCGGTTGCATGACGGGCCTGCTGATCCTCGGCACTCCACTCTGGCTGGCCGCGCTGGTGTCGGTGGCGGCACTGCTGCTGGTGGCAGTGCTGTCGGCACCGCACTGGCGCCCACAACGGATCCTGCATGAAGGCCCCCTGCTGGCACTGCCGCATGGCGTGGTGCTGTTCATCGGCGTGCTGGCCTTCGTGGTGTTCCTCGCCGAGGGCTCGATGCTGGACTGGAGCGCGGTGTTCCTCGCCGAAGTGCGGCAGGTGCCACGTGACCAGGCCGGTGCCGGCTTCGCACTGTTCACCCTGGCGATGACCGCGATGCGCCTGTTCGGCGACGGCATCGTCGAGCGCCTCGGCCGGACCCGCACCCTGGTCTTCGGCGGCATCACCGCGGCTGCGGGATTCACCCTGGCGACGCTGGTCCCATCGTTCCCGGTGGCGCTGGCCGGCTACGTACTGGTCGGGCTGGGCTGCGCCAACATCGTGCCGGCGCTGTTCTCGATGGCGGGCCAACAGCGGGTGATGCCGGAGAGCATCGCCATCACCGCGGTCACCACGCTGGGGTATGCCGGCATCCTCGCCGGTCCGGCCGCGATCGGCGCACTCGCACACGCCACCAGCCTCGGCTTCGCCTTCCTGTGCGTGGCCGCGTTGCTGCTGGGCGTCGCCGCGTCGGCGCGCTCACTGGCACGACGCCTGCCCTGACAGAAAAAGGGGACGGAGGGGATTAAGTCGTTTCTGGCCCAGGTGTGCGGGAAACGACTTAATCCCCTCCGTCCCCTTTTTTGTTCAACCGCGCGTTGGAGCCTTCACCGGCAGGTTGGTGTCGTGCACCAGCCACTCGGCCTGGGCCGGCAGCTGTGGTGCCGGGCACGCGCTCTGCGGATGGTGCTCGTCGCGCGCCATCCAGTCATCGACCACGCCCGCCAGCAGGTCCAGTCGCAGCGGCAGGGTGATGTGGTCCTCGCCGCGCATCTCGATGTAGTGCGCGCGCGGATTGGCCTGGGCCAGTTCGCGGCCCTGGCTGACCGGAATGTGCTGGTCGCCCTGCCCGTGCAGCAGCAGTACGCAGGCGCGGGTATCGGCCAGCGCGCGCGCCACGTCCACGCGGTCCAGGTCAACATCGATGCGGCGGCTGGCGGCGGCGATCACCTGGTTGATGTCCTGGCCGCCGTAGCGCCAGCGCGCGTACGACGCCACCGCCTGCGCCTTCAGGCCTTCCGGCTGCAGTCCCATCAGGTGCGGGATCATGGTGCGGATCGCCACACCGGCATTGGCGAACGATTCCATCGCCACCACGCCTTCCACCTGGTCGCCCAGCTTGTCGGCGGTGAACACCGCCGTGGCCGCGCCGTAGGACACACCGAACAGGTACAACGGACCGGTCACTTCACCGCGTGCACGCAGCTCACCGATCACATCAACCACGTCATCGGATTCGTAGGTGCCGTATCCGGACGGACCGGCACCGGACTGGCCATGGTTGCGCAGGTCCAGGGTGATCACGCGGTAGCCGGACTCGGCCAGCTGCAGCGACCACGGCAGCATCGAATCACCGTTCATCATCCAGCCGTGCAGCAGCACTACGGTGCCGCGCGGCGTCTGCGCGCGGAACGGCTGCGGCACCGCCAGGCTCAGGCCGGTATCCAGCGGCAGGCCGTTCTCATGGCGCTGCGGCAGGTAGTGGTAACGCGCGCCGTAATCGCCGGGATCGAACACACGCCAGAAGATCGGCACGCCATCGCGGCCCGGCGCGAAGCCATGGCGGTTGGGCAGTTCGGCGATGGCCGCGGCAATGCGCGGGCGATCGAGCAGGGTCGATACGCCACCCGGCGCGATCAGCCGATCGGCGAGCGAGGTGGACGAGGCATTGATCGAGGACGAGCATGCAGCCAGCCACAGGCCGGCGCACGCCAGCAACAACAGCAGCAGGCGCTTCATGGGCAATCGGGGAAAAGGTGCGACAGCGTGGCAGGTTAGCGACGCGGGCGTGGGTCATCTATCGCGCGCGGATGACGGCTTGATGACAACGCAGGAACGATTCAGCTTGGTGTACAAGCTGTATCCGTTCAGTCATTGATCCGGATCAATGAACGCGCGCGCGGGATTGCCCACAGTGCCGCCATGCGCACCTCGCTCAAGCTCGCCATTGCCCTGGCCGCCACGTTGGCCGCCGCCTACGGCATCGCCCGCACCACGCCCTACTGGTTCGCACCGCGACAGACGGCGCAGGTCGACATCCACGATCCGACGCTGATCGCGCAGGGACAGTACCTGTCGCGCGCCGCCGACTGCGCCGCCTGCCACACTGCGCCGGGCGGCAAGCCGTTCGCCGGTGGCCTCGGTATGCAGACGCCGATGGGCACGATCTACTCGACCAACATCACGCCCGATCCGGACACCGGCATTGGCGCCTACGACTACGCCGACTTCGAGCGCGCGGTCCGTCGCGGCATCCGTCACGATGGGCAGCCGTTGTATCCGGCAATGCCGTATGCCTCATACGTGATCGCCAGCGATGCCGAGATCAAGGCGCTGTACGCCTACTTCATGGGCTCGGTGCAGCCGGTGAAGCAGGGCAACGCCGACAGCACGATCCCTTGGCCGGCCAACATGCGCTGGCCACTGGCCTGGTGGCAGCTGCTGTTCGCACGCCCGCGCACGTTCAACCCGGATCCGTCGTTGGATGCAGGCCAGCAGCGCGGCGCCGAACTGGTGGAAGGCCTGGCCCACTGCGGTGCCTGCCACACGCCACGTGGCCTGGCGTTCCAGGAAAAGGCGATGGCCGATGATGGCAGCCGCCAGTTCCTGTCCGGCTCGGTGCTCGAAGGCTGGTACGCGAAGAACCTGCGCAACGAGTCGACCGGCCTCGCCAGCTGGAGCGAGGGCGAGATCGTCGACTTCCTGCGCACCGGACGCACCGATCGCTCCGCGGCCTTCGGTGGCATGGCCGATGTGGTCGAGCACAGCACCCAGTACCTGTCCGACGCCGACCTGCTGGCGATGGCCCGCTACCTGAAACAGCTGCCGGCACGCGAGGGCCGCAACGCACAGTGGTCACCGGGTACCGACACCACCACCGCCGCACTGCGCAGTGGCGACTATCGCGTGGCCGGCTCGCTGGCCTATGCCGAGCACTGCCAGGCCTGCCATCGCGCCGACGGGCGCGGCATGCCCCGCGTCTATCCGGCCCTGGCCGGCAACTCGATCGTGTTCGCCGATGATCCCAGCTCGCTGGTACAGGTAACCCTGATCGGCGGCCGCACGCCGCATACCCCGCACGACCGCATGGCCTTCACCATGCCCGGCTTCGAGCAGCTGCCGAATGCGCAGCTGGCACAGATCCTGACCTTCATCCGCAGCAGCTGGGGCAACCAGGCCAGTGCGGTGAGCGAGGTCGACGTGGCGCGCATGCGCAGGGTGGTGCGTGACAAGCCGGTGCACTACGTTCCGCAGGAGGCCGCACGATGAAACGTTCGCGCAAACGCTCCCGCCTGCTGGTCGGCAGCGTGGTCACCCTCATGCTGCTGGCCGGTGCCGGCACCCTCGCCTATCGCCATCTGTACCCGGACCTGGATGCTGCCGTAGCCAGCACGATCGATATCCTCGATGCGCAGGGCAAGGTGGTCGGGCACTACCACGCGCCCAGCGCCGAAGAAATCGCCGGGCTGGGCAATGCAGAATCGGTGATGCTTGGACGCCGCATCCTCAACGAGACCGCGCGCCTGCTGCCGGACAACGTCGGCAACGATCTGAACTGCAATTCGTGCCACATGGCCGAGGGCAAGCGACCGTTCGGCAACCACTACTTCAACACCGGCGGCGGCGCCTATCCGCGTTACATGCCGCGTCCGGGCAAGGTGATCGGGCTGACCGAGCGCATCAATGGCTGCCTGCAGCGCTCAATGAACGGCAAGCCGCTACCGAAGGACTCACCGCAGATGCGCGCGATGCTCGACTACATGGCGTGGCTGAGCAGTCCCGTGCCAGACGGTGCAAAGGTGGCCGCCCCCAGCGAGGGCCCCATCGACAGCACGCTGACCCCGGACCCGATCCGTGGCCAGGCGCTGTACGCCGTGCAGTGTGCCGCCTGCCATGGCGACAACGGCGAAGGCCGGCGCGATGCCAGCGGTGATATCGCCTTCCCGCCACTGTGGGGCGACCACAGCTTCAACATCGGCGCCGGCATGGCGCGCCTGTACAAGGCGGCCGGTTTCGTCAAGCACAACATGCCGCCGGCGGTGACCCGCGAGCCACCACTGGGCCAGCAGGTGATGCCCGACCAGGATGCGGTGGACATCGCCAGCTACTTCATCAACCAGCCGCGGCCGGACTTCGCCAACAAGAGCAAGGACTGGCCGCGCGACCCGAAACCCAAGGACGCGCGGTACTGAGGAGGGCGTGGTTCAGCGCTTGACCAGCTCGACCCGGCGATTGCGCGCTTTGCCTTGCTCGCTGCCATTGTCGGCTACCGGCCTGTCGGCACCGAAGCCGGCCGCCTGCAGGCGGTCGGCGGCGATGCCCTTGGCGGTCAACGCCGCCACCACCGACCGGGCCCGATCCTCGGACAAGCTGCGGTTGTGCGCGGCCGCGCCACTGTTGTCGGTGTGGCCTTCAATCGACAGTTTCAGCGACGGGTCGGCACGCAGCAGGTCCAGCACCTGCGCCAGCTGCGGTTCGGACGTCGGCAGGATCTGCGCCTTGTCGGTAGCGAAGTTGACCTGGATCGCCACGCGGCCGTCGCTGTCCAGCTTCTTCTTCAACGCATCGGCCGGCAGCAGCGCCGCGGTCTGGGTGAAACCCTTGCGCTCGACCACGACCCAGCCTGCGCTGAGGTATTCGAGGCGAGCATGCACCCACACCTGGCGGCCATCAGCCAGATCGACGCGATAGACCACGGTGTCGTAGTTGTCCCAGCTGTAGCTGGCCGCGTTGCCGTAGGACGACTGCACCTGCTTCGACACGCCCTCGGCCGCCTCGTGCGGGATGCGCCCCTCGAACACCTTGGTGCCGTTGACCTGGGCCATCATCGCCTCAAGGTTGCGGCGTACTTCATGCATCGAGTATTCGCGCTCGCCCTTGTCGAAATCGGCAGCGAAGGTGCGGCCCTCGACCGGTTCGAAGTGATCTCCGGTCCAGAACGGGAAGGCATCGAAATCACGCTGCTCGGGCGTGTTGCGCTCACGATAGCCGGCCGGCAGGGACAGGTGCGGGAAACTGTCCGACCACTGCGCGGTGGCCTTGAACGGAACGTCATCCACGACCACCAGACCGGCGCCGTTGCTGTCCACCGCCAGCTGCACCCACACGGTGCGGTTGGCCTGGCGCAGCACGTAGACGGTGGTGGGTGCGTCCTGTTCACCGTTCACCGCATCGATGAAGCCACCACCGATCTCGCCTTCCAGTTGCCGGCCGTAGTAGATGTCGCGCAGCAGCTTGCCTTCAAAGACCTTCCGGCCGCCAGCGGCGGTGATCACACCGTCGAAGTTGCGCTGCACTTCCAGCGCGGAGAACGCCTTGTCGGGGGCCGCCTCACTGTCGGTCACGATGCGTGCCGACCAGCTCGGACCTTCCACCCAATGCACACCCTCGCCCATCCGGAACGGGAAGCGCGCCCAGGCGCGCGGGTGCGGGGCGTTCTGCGGCACGTAGCCCTGCGGCAGGCTGAAGAACGGCAGTCCGCCCAGCGCGGTATCGCTCAGCGGCACGCTGCTGGTGTCGAACGGCACCAGCGGCACCGGCTTGCCATCGCGGTCGGTGAGTGCGGTGCCGTCGGCCGCTGCCAATGAACCCGCCGGCGCTGCCGCCGCGGCGGCGCTCTCGCCTGCAGCCGATGGCGGCGGTGCGGCCGCCTGTTCGCCTGCCGGCGTCCGGTTGCACCCTGCCAGCAGCACCAGGGCTGCGCCCCCCAGCCAGATCCTCGACCGCTTCTGCATCGCCACCACCTCAGCTCCATTGAAGCGCCGAGCATAACCGAAGGCCGTGACCGTCCCCACAGTGCCATCGTTCGTGCGCCGCCACGTCATGCCGATGTCATTGCCGCTGCCGACACTCCAGAGCTTCCCCCTTTTGAAGGTCCGGTTTCGATGCGAACGATTGCGCGCTTTCCCCGTGTCTCGCTGCTTGCCCTGCTGATCGCCCCCGCACTGGACGCCCTGGCCGACGCACCGCAGGGCGATACGGGCGAAGCGCGCAGCAGCGATGCACGCACCCTCGACCAGGTCCAGGTGATCGGCCAGGCCACCAGCTACGCCAAGACCTCGGTACGCGCAGAGACGCTGAACCGGCAGACCGTGATGAGCAGCGTCAACGACGCGCTCAACGAAGTGCCCGGCGTGGTGGTCAGCGAGGCCGATGCCACCGGTTCGTCGGTGTGGGGTACGCAGATCAGCATGCGCGGCTTCGTGACCAACCGTGACACCCAGCAGATCGGCACCACCATCGACGGCCTGCCCAATGGCGGCTCCGGCTACGGCGGCGGCTCGCTCGCCAACCGCTACATCGACACCCTGGACCTGGAGACGGTGGAAGTCAGCCAGGGCACCGCCGACATCTCCTCGCGCTCGAACGAGGCGCTGGGTGGCACGCTCAACTTCCTCACCAGCGACCCACTGCAGGACAGCCGCCTGCGCTTCGTCGTCGGTGCCGGTGACAACGAGGCACGCAAGTACTACGTACGCTACGACACCGGCCTGCTCGGCGGCCACACCCGCGCCTGGGTCAGCGCCTCATCGGCACGCGTGCACGACTGGATCGACGGCAGCGGCAAGACCAGCAACGACCACATCGCCGGCAAGTTCATCACCGAGCTGGATCGCTGGACGCTGACCGGCTACCTGTCCTACAACGATGCCGACGAGCCCGAGTACACCAGCGTCTCGCCGAAGGGCTTCGCCACCAATCCGGACCGCGACAACCTGGTCGGCACCCTCACCGGCATCCCCTACCTGGACCAGAACTACCGCTCCGGTTCGCGCGCGCTGCGCGAGAACACCTTCGGCTACCTGCGCGCGGCCTTCGACGGCGGCAACGGCTTCAAGGCCTCGGTGGCGGCTTACGGGCACCGCATGGAAGGTCGTGGCGACTGGCTGCCACCGTACCTGGCGCAGGTCAGCAATGATGGTGCCGGTCGCCCCGAGTCGGAGTACATCGGTGGAAAGACCGTGTATGGCGGCAGCAACCGCGGCCAGATCTTCTTCGTCAATCCCGACGGCAGCGCCGCGCAGCGCCTGGCCAGCTGCACGCCGCGGCTGGGCTTCACTGCCGAGTACGATCCGAACTGCTATGCCGGCAACGTACTGGGCGCGCAGTCGTATCGCCACACCCACTACGACAACGACCGCATGGGCGTGACCGCCGACGTCGAATGGCGGCAGACCTTCGGTGCGGTCGACAACACGATCCGCGGCGGCCTGTGGGTGGAGAAGCTGGACCGCTCGGCGCGCCGCGACTGGCACCGCCTGCTCAACGTCGGCCAGGACATCGCCTTCGATCACCAGCCGTACTGGGTGCAGTTCGAGGACAAGTACAAGGTTGACGAGCAGATGTACTACGTCGAGGACGTGGCCCGCTTCGGGCCGTTCAGCGCACGCCTGGGCGTGAAGCAGTTCTTCGTCGACCAGTCGCGCCGCCGCGTGATCGGTGCCAGCGAGCACGTCAAATCCGATTCCAGGTCCGATCCGCTGCTGTCCACCGGCTTCACCTGGGCGCCCGGCATGGAAGGCATGGAGCTGTTCGCTGGCTTCTCGCAGAACTTCGCCGCCATTCCCTCCGGCGTGCTCGGCGAGACCGACCCGCAGCGCTTCCGCAACGTCGAGCCGGAGACCGCCGACAACATCGAAGTGGGCATGCGCATCAGCCGCTGGCCGCTGACCGCCTCGGTCACCCTGTACAACATCAAGTTCGATAACCGCATCGTCTACCTGCCGGCCGGCTTCGTCAGCGGCATCGACTACCTCGGCGAGACCGACGGTGTCTACGAGAACTTCGGCGGCGTGGAAAGCAACGGCCTGGAGGCGGCGTTCGGCTATGGCTGGGACAACGGCTGGCGCCTCAACGCCGCCTATACCTACAACCGCTCCAAGTACCTGGGCAGTGGCGATGCCGCACGTGATACCCAGCTGGGCATCGTCGACGGTGCCAAGGTGATCGGCCAGCCCGAGCAGACCCTGGTGCTGTCGGCCGACTGGCAGGGCGAAAACTGGAACTTCGGCCTGTCCGGTCGCTACCTGGGCACGCGCTACCTCGATGCCGCCAACGTCAACAAGCTGCCTTCGGCCACCGTGTTCAACGCCAATATCGGCTTCGACCTGCAGGGCCTGTCGCCGCGCCTGAAGGGCATGGGTGCCAACCTGGTGGTGAGCAACCTCACCGACAAGCGGTATCTTGCAGGGGTGGACGGCCGCGACAACGCCTTCATCGGCGCCCCGCGCACTGTCGGCATCTCCTTCCGTGTGGACCTGTGAGTGAGCCCGTGACTGATATCGGCCGACGCCGGTTGTTGCAGGCCGGCGTTGCCGCCGGCCTTTCCCCGCTGCTGCCCAGCATCGCCCGGGCCGCAGCGATCGCCCCCGCCGCGCAGACGCGCAGCCTCGAAGACCTGCAGCACATCGTGGTGTTCATGCAGGAGAACCGCTCGTTCGACCACTACTTCGGCACGCTGCCGGGCGTACGGGGTTTCGGCGATCGCTTCGTGGCTCCCGCGCCGGCACTGCAGGCCGGCGGCCGCACGCGCAGCCTGTGGCTGCAACCCGATGCCAGCGGCAAGCGTGCGATCGCACCATTCCCGCTGGATACCGCTGCGCACTTCGGCTACATGCGGGTGGAGGGCACGCCGCACACCTGGCCGGATGCACAACGGGCCTGGGACCACGGACGCATGGGGCAATGGCCGAAGGCCAAGCAGAACCACTCGATGGGCTACTTCCAGCGCAGCGACCTGCCCTTCCAGTTCGCCCTGGCCGATGCCTTCACCATCTGCGACGCCTACCACTGCGCGATGCAGGCCGGAACCAACCCGAACCGGGTGTTCCTGTGGACCGGTCACAATGATGCACACGCGCGTGCTGGCGGCCCGGTGATCGCCAACTCGCACGACAACTTCCCCGAGCACGGCGGGCATCCGGCGTCGTATCGCTGGACCAGCTATGTCGAACGCCTGCAGAAGGCGGGTGTGTCCTGGCAGATCTACCAGGACATGGCCGACAACTTCACCGACAACCCGCTGGCGGGTTTCGAGGCGTTCCGCCAGGCCTACCGCGCTGCGCCGGGGCATGACCCGCAGCTGCGCGCACGTGGCGTCAGCACCCGTGGCCTGGCGCAGCTGCGCCAGGACGTGGTCGATGGGCGTCTGCCGCAGGTCAGCTTCATCATTGCCGACGCGGCGGGCAGCGAGCATCCCGGCCCCTCCAGCCCGGCCCAGGGCGCGGCCTATACCGCACGCGTGCTGGATGCACTGACCGCCGATCCGGAGGTGTGGAGCCGCACCGCCCTGCTGCTGATGTTCGACGAGAACGACGGCTTCTTCGACCACATGCCGCCACCGGCACCGCCGTCACCGATAAACGGTGGCTGGGCGGGTACCTCTTCGGTCAGTACCGAAGGCGAATACCACCGCCATCCGGCACCGGGCGACGAAAAGTACGACGCCGCCGAGCTGCGCGGCCGCCCCTATGGGCTGGGTCCGCGCGTGCCGCTGTACGTGATTTCGCCATGGAGCCGCGGTGGCTGGGTCGATTCGCAGGTGTACGACCACACCTCGGTCATACGGCTGATCGAACGCCGCTTCGGCGTGGCCGCACCGGATATCTCACCCTGGCGCCGTGCGGTCTGCGGAGACCTGAGCAACGCCTTCGACTTCGCCCAGCGCGATACCCGTCCGTTCGTACCCGGCCTGCCCGACGTGAGCGCGGTGGCCGCACGTGCCGCCGCCCTGCCGGGACGCACCGTGCCGACGTTGCCGGAGGGGCTGGAACCGGCGCAACAGGAACGTGGCGTACGCCCGGCGCGTGCCCTGCCCTATCGGCCGCAGGCATCGATTGCCGCGATCGACACATCGGGCGTGGAACTGGTGTTGTCCTGCGAAGGTGCGGCAGCGGTCCTGCATGTCTACGATCGGCTGCGGCTGGGTGCGGTGCCACGCCGCTATACACTGGTACCGGGCACGCCACTGCGGGAGCGCTGGCCGCTGGATGTGCACGGTCGCTACGACCTGTGGCTGCTGGGCCCGAACGGCTTCCACCGCCATTTCCAGGGGGCGGCCAAGGCACCCGCCGTACAGGCTGCGGTCGAGCCTGCGGACGGCCAGCTGCGGCTGCACCTGCGCAATCTGGGTGACAGCGCGCAGCAAGTGCGCGTGCATGCCGGTGCCTATGCCGGGCACATGCCCGAGCAGACGCTGGCACTGCCCGCGCATGCAGAGACGTCGTTGGCGTGGGATGCAACGCCTACCGCCGGCTGGTATGACCTGCAGGTCAACGCAGGTGAGAGTGTGCTGCGCCTGGCGGGCCGTGCCGAGGATGGGCGTCCTGGCACCAGTGACCCGGCGATGGGCAGCGAACCACTGCGGTTCGAGCACGATTGAGCCGCTCCGCCCTTGTAGAGTCGAGCCATGCTCGACTGCTTTTTCCGGTCAATGATCGAAGAACGATCGAAAAGCAGTCGAGCATGGCTCGACTCTACAGTGGTGCTGGCTGATCAGGCCTCCTGCAGCCCCGGCCGGCCGTGCTCCACCGCATAGCGCTTCCAGCTCTGCAGTGCGCCATCTGGCTGCATCACGGTATCCAGCGTTTTCATGTCGCCGATCCACGCATCACGGGTGACATCGCACAGCACATAGCCACGCTTGTCGGTGGTCCCCCTCAGATAAGGGCTGTGCGCGAGCTGATTCCTTGCGTACGCATCCACGCCCTGGCCGTCGGCGCCGGAAGTGATCGAAGTGGCAAGGAACTCGCTGGAGACCACGCCTGAATCACGATGGTCCTGCACCAGGTCGCTGGCGTAATGCCGGTGTGCGTCGCCACACGCCGTCACCACGTTGCCGAAGCCGACCTTCTGGATGTGATCGAGCAGGCGCCGGCGGCTGTCCAGATAGCCCGACCATTGGTCGTCGGACGACTGCACCATCCCGTCCTTCTCGCGCATGTAGTTGCCCAACGCCACCTGGTGGGCAATGGTGTGCCAGCGCGGCGCGGCATCGGCCAGGCCGTCGAACAGCCAGCGCTCCTGCTTCGCACCCACAATGCTGCGCGCCGGTGATTCCACTTCCTCGCGCAGCGCAATGTTTACCTGCTTGCTGCGGTACTGGCGTGTGTCGAGCAGGTGCAGGTCCATCAGCGTGCCATAGCGTGCGCGCCGGTACATCTGCATATGGCCATCGCGCGGGAATGCCGAACGGCGCAGTGGCATGTTCTCGTAGTAGGCCTGGAACGCCTGTGCGCGGCGCAGCAGGAACACTTCGCTGGGCGTATCGTCCTGGTCTTCGGCGCCGGCCCAGTTGTTGTCCACTTCATGGTCATCGAAGGTGACGAACCACGGCGCCGATGCATGCGCGGCCTGCAGGTCGGCATCGCTCTTGTACTGGGCGTAGCGGCGACGGTAGTCGTCCAGCGTGTAGGTCTGCGGCCCGACATGATTGCGCAGGTTGGTGAACGGCTGGCCGTTCATTTTCCGCAGGCCCGGCTGGCTTTCGCCTTCGTAGATGTAATCACCGTAGTGGAAGACGAAATCCAGCGGTTCCTCGGCAATGCGCCGCCACGCGGTGTAGTGGCCTTCTTCGTAGTGCTGGCAACCGGCCACCGCAAACCGCACGCGATCCACTGCGGCCGTGGCTGCGGGCAGCGTGCGGGTGCAACCGACCGCACTGGCGTGGCCGCCTACGGTGAAGCGGTACCAGTAAGGCCGTGCGGGCGCCAACCCACCCAGCTCCACGTGCACGGCGTGGCCGAGTTCGGGATGCGCCATCGCCGAACCCTGGCGTACCACCTTGCGCATGCCCTCGTCCGCGGCCAGCTGCCATTCGACCACCATCGGCCGGGTCGGCATGCCACCGCCGAACACCAGCGGCTCGGTCGCCAGCCGTGTCCACAGCACCATGCCATCGGCCGAAGGATCACCCGAGGCCACGCCCAGGGTGAACGGCGTGCTGGCGAACCGCGGCGACGCCAGCAGGTTGCGCGGGTTCAGCGCGGCGGCATCGGTCTGTGCGGCCAGCGCGTGCGCCGTGCCCATCCACGCGCCGGCAGCGGACAGGCCGGCCAGGGCCAGGAATCGCCTGCGATTGATCGTATCCACGGCTGCGCCCTCAGTTGTAGATGATGTGGAAGTAGAAGAAGCGGCCGTAGTCGTCGATCTCGGTACGGAAGCGCCCATTCGGACCGGTGCTGTAGGTCGGCTGCGTGTTGAACAGGTTCTTGGCCTCGTACTTCAGCGTCACGTGCCTGCTGACCTTGTGGCTGAAGGCCATGTTGAAGGTCATGTACGGGTCGTAGTACGAATCCAGCCATTGGGTATCACCAAAGTCGACCAGCATCCGGCTGCGGTAGGTGCCAGACAGACGCAGCTGCGCGCTCTTCCACGGCATGCGCCAGATCACCGAGCCGTTGAGCGACCAGTCCGGCTGGTACAACAGACGGTCCAGGCGACGCTCGGTACCATCACTGATGCGGTAGTTGGTCTGGCCTTCCAGCCGCGTCGCGTTGAAGTACATGTCGAAGCGCTGGCGGCCCCACTGCAGGTTGCGGTTGGCGACCGCGAACTCGACGCCGCGCAGCCTGGACTCATCGGTGTTCATCGGCTGGGTGACCCGGTAGCGCGTGTCACCCACGTTCTCGAAGGTGGTCAGGGTGTAGATGTCGTCCTTGACCACCTTGTCGAACAGCGCGATCGAGACCAGGCCGTTATTGCCATTGAAGTACAGGTCCCACGCCAGGTCGATGTTGGTGGAACGTCGCGGCTGCAGGTTGGCGTTGCCCTGCTTGATCGTGCAGAAGCCCCTGCCCTCCTCGTCATCGCCACAGCTGGTGGTGGTGACCTGGGCGATGTTGCTTGGCGTCGGCCGGCCCAGCGTTCGGCTGGCGGAGAAGCGCAGGCGCTGGTCCTCGGTGAGCTTGAACGTCGCATTCAAGGACGGCAGCAGGTTGTTGTAGCCGCCGCTCGCCTTGCGGAAAGCAGAGGTATAGGTGGTGCCGCCATCGTCGCTGAACGGGCTGTAGGCATCGAAGCGCGTGTGGTCGTAGCGCAGGCCGCCGATCAGCAGCAGCCGGTCCCAGGCGTAGTGCGCGGATACATAGGCATTGGTGATGTCCTCCACGTACTTGTAGTCGCTGGTGAAGTTGGCATTGGGATAGGCCGCGTTGTTGCTGCCCAGCCTCGGTGCCAGCTCCTCGTTCCACTTGCGGTTGTCGATCAGCGGGAAGCCCGGCACGCTGCCCAGCAGGGTCGAACCCGGATACAGGTAATCGTTGAGCGTGGCACTGCTCTTGAAGTAGTCGAAGTCGATGTCCTGCCAGATCTTCAGATGGCGGTATTCGGCGCCGGCGGCCAGGCCGAAGCCACGCGCATCGGCGTCGACGTTGTAGCTGAAGTCGGCACGCAGGTTGTCGATGCTCTCCTTGGCGTCGCGCGGCGAGACATAGGCCTGTGCCGGGTTGAGCTTGAACGCCGAGCTGGTCAGCAGGCTGGAATCGGAAACCGCCACCGCATTGGGAAAGCCGTGGCTGTCGTTCTCGTAATCGACGAACAGGTTGCTCGGGTAGGCGCGTACCCCCCAGTAGACCTGGCTGTTGTGGAAGGTCTCTTCGGTATGGCCACCGCGCAGGGTCAGCCGCGAGCGATCACCGATATCCCAATTGAAGCTGGCGATGGCGCCGCGGTTGCTGCGGTCCCAGCGGTCGTGGCGGTTCTTGATGTAGATGCTGTTGATCTGGGTGGTGCCGCTGTCTTCGGTCTGGTTGCGGATCGGAAACTTGGCGTTGCCGTACAGGTCGGTCTTGTTCATCGTCGAGTTCTCGTAGAACCGGTACGAATACAACAGCAACGATGCGTAGAAAGGATCGTCCGACGGCTTCCATTCCAGCTTGGCCGAGCCACCGAAGTTGGTGATGAAGTTGGTGTAGGTACCGGTGCTGAAATTGCCCGGCGCACGCAGCCCGTTCCAGCCCTTGGCCTCGTCCGGCCCGGTGCTGCCGTCGGTGAGGTACTTGCCGGCGTCGTTGTAGTAGTAGTTCGACTCCACCCAGCGCTTGACGCTGTTGCGCGAACGCTGCTCATAGCGCGCCACCGCGACGACGCCGAATTCCTGGTCGGCACCGAACTGGTTGGAGAACACCATCTTGGCGCTCTTGCCGAAGTGGCCCAGGGTCTCGTGGTTGCCACCGGCGCTGCGCTCGACATTGGTCTCGGCCGTGGAGTAGATACCGGCCACGTCGGCGAACACGTACTTTCCGGAACGGTCGAAGGCACTGCGGCTGATGATGTCGATCACGCCGCCAATCGCGTCCGGCGCCTGCTCGGCGCTGAAACTCTTGTAGATGTCGGTACGGGTGCCGATGTCGCTGGGAATCAGCTGCAGGTTGTTCATGCGCTCACCCGAGCCACTGCCACCCACGCTGGCAATCGCGATGCCATCGATGGTGGTGTAGTTGAGGTTGGCCTGCACGCCGCGCACCGTCACGTAACGGGGCTCACCGGCATCCTCCACGGCACTCAGGCCCGGCGCGGCCATCAGGCTTTCGGCCAGCGTCTCGTCGCCGTAGCTGTCCATCTCGTCGTAGACCACCGAATCCTTGATCACCGGCGAGGTCTTCTTCTGGTCGATCACCTCATGCGCGGCAATCACCTTCACCGTGCCCAGGGTCGGCGCCACCACCGCCTCGGCCTCGCGCGGCTTCGGCGCGGCCGGCTTCGGTTCGTTGCGTGCGGGTGCCGGATCGATGGCGATGACATTGCCATCCACCACGGTGTAGCCCAGGCCGGTCCCTGCCAGCAGCGCGTCCAGCGCCTGCTTGACGGTGGCACCGCGCGGCACCGCCCCGGCCATGCGGGCATCGCCGCTGGCCGAGTACAGGAACTGCACGCCGGAACTGCGCGACAACTGCTCCAGCGCGCGCGCCAGCGGCTGCGCCGCGATCGGGGTAGCCACTCGCGCCTCCAGCCCTTCGCTACCGGCCGCGAAAGCCGACGGTACGCTGCACGGAGACAGGGCGAGGATGATCGACAGGTAAAGCGTGTTGCGCATCACGGGTCCTTGGAAGAGAAAAAGCAGCAGGTGCCGCTGTGCATCTCGACAGCGGCTTCTCCCATGTAAGAGCCCGCTTCCACCGAAGTGGAGAACGCGGATTCGATGAATCTTTTCTGACAGTGCACGGCCGCGCCGCCCTCAGCGACTGCCGACCCGCACCGTGTCCCCTTCGCGCCTCACCACGAAACGCGGGTCGCGTTCGAGGAAGGCCTGCAGCGCACCGATGCGATGCGCATCCAGGCTGCCGGACAACCGCGCCGACGCCGCACCTTCATCCAGCACCCGCACCTGCACCTGGTTGTGGCGGTTGAAGGCGGCGGCCACCTCATCCAGCCGCTCGTCCAGGAAAGAGACCTTGCGTTGCTGCCAGTCCAGCAGCATCGACAGCGGCACATCCAACGACTCCATGGCATGGCTGCGCGCGTCGACCTGCACCACCTGGCCTTTGCCCAGCTGTGCAAGACGCCGCGCATCCGCACCCTGGCTCCACACTTCCACCTCGCCGGAAACCACACCGATGCGGGTGCCCTGCAGCCGTCGCGACACATCGAACACCGTGCCGATATCGCGGATCTGCAACCCGTTCACCTGCACTTCGAACGGGCGCCGATCGCGTGCGATGTCGAACGTCGCCTCGCCCTGCAGCAGTTCCGCCTTGCGGCTGAACCCGCCCATGCGCACCCGCAGGCGGCTGTCCGCGTTGAGCCGCACCTGGGTCTGGTCGGGCAGCACCAGGTCGCGAATTTCTCCATGTCCGGCGCTGTAAAGCTGCTCGGTAGGCATCAGCTGCGGAACCAGGCCCACGCCGAGCAGGGCGATACAGGCTGCGGCAGCCGCCACCCACCAACGCGTGCGACGGCTGTGCGGCGCACTGCGCAGCGGGGCCTGTGCGTGTCCGAACAGCGGCACGACCTTGGCAGCGGCCTGCTGTGGCGGCACCGAGGCCTCTTCAGCCAATGCCGATTGCAGCGCCTCACCAACCTGCCGGTGCAGTGCGAGCGCGTGCATATAGGCGCGCACATGCTCCGGCGAGCGCTTCATCCAGTCCAGCAACGCAACCCGCTCGGCTTCGCCCAGCACGCCCTCGCGATTGCGCTGGAACCAGGCCATGGCCTCGCTGGCGATCACGTCGTCGGCCGCACCCGATGGATTCCGTTTCATGTGAGCTCCCTGGCGCCCAGCGCCTTCCTGCAGGCGTCCAGCCCCTTGCCGATATGCTTGCGCACCATGTGCACCGAAACCTGCAGCTGCTGGCTGATTGCCGGGCAGTCCAGCCCGTCGCGGTAATGCAGCTCCATCACCCGCCGCGTGGTCGCCGGCAGCCGTGCGATGGTGCTGCGGATATCGCTCCAGCGCTGCGCGCGCTCGAATTCGCCTTCGATGTCTTCTTCGCTCTTCAACACTTCGGCCAGGAGGTCGACGTCCTCCAGCGGCGGCAGCGACGAACGCGCGCGCGCGTGCTCCCGTGCAAGATTGGCGGCCACGGTGAACAGGTAGGCTTCCGGGTTCTCGACCGCGTCGGCATGCTCACCGGTGCTGCGCAGCAGCCGCAGGTAAACCTCCTGCGCCAGATCCTCGGCATCTTCGCTGGCAGAACCCCGGCGCAGGAAGAAGCCGCGCAGCAGCCGCCGCCGCAGCGCATAGCTCTTCTCCCAGATCCTCACGCTGTTCACGGCCGGCCAACCACCCCAAGGCTGGAAAGCCCCGCAGGGTGACGGCCATCGATGACAGTGGCGTTTCAACTGCCGGCACGCAGCCGCTAGAATGCCGCCCCTGCAGTTTCCAGCAGCCGGCACAAGGAGTGCCCCGCAATGAACGCCCGCACCGCCATCAACACCCTCAGCAGCCTGCTGTTCCTGCTGCTGGTCGCACACACCACCGCCTACCAGCAGCAGATGTGGCCGCCCAGCCGGGTCGTCCACGTGCATCCGGTGGTTGTCGCCCTCGCCTACGCGCTGGGCCTGCTCACCCTGCTGCTGTGGATCGGAGGACGCCGCTTGCCGGAACGCTGCCAGCAGTTCTCGGGCTGGCTGCCGATCGTGGCCTGGTGCCTGCTGGGCATTGGTGTGGCGGTCATCCCGATGTTCTTCCCGGGCCTGTCACCGGCCTGATCAGCGGCCGCACCCAGCACGCCCGCCCATGATACGGCGCGCCGTGCCAACCCTTGCTTGCCAGAGACCCAAGCCGGGCCCGCCTATCGAAGCCGGGGGGCCGGGCCTACGCTTGTCTTCTCGGTGACCGCGACGGTCGCCCTTCGCGTCACGGCTCCGCCGTTGCGACCCCGCTCCAGTGCTGTGCGCCCTGCCGGTGTTGTCGCCCAGGCAGACGTCCGACCGGCGCCCTCTGGAGACAGTCATGAACCAAGCGCTCATTCCCTTCGATACCGATCCGCTGGAAACCCGCGAGTGGCGTGAATCACTGGAAGCGGTGATGCAGACCGGCGGCCGGCCGCGCGCGCACTACCTGATCGACCAGCTCAGCGAGCTGGATGCGCAGCAGCACGGTGACCTGCATACCCGCGCATGGACCGCGTACGTCAACACCATCCCGCCCGAGCGCCAGCCGGCCTACCCGGGTGACCTGGCCATCGAGCGCCGCCTGAATGCGATGATCCGCTGGAACGCGATGGTGATGGTGCTGCGTGCCGGCAAGCATTCCAACGTCGGCGGCCACATCGCCACCTACCAGTCGGCGGCAGTGCTGTACGACGTGGGCTTCGATCATTTCTTCCGTGGCCGTACCGACACCTTCGACGGCGACATGATCTACATCCAGGGCCACTCCGCGCCGGGCATCTATGGCCGCGCATACCTGGAAGGCCGCATCGATCCGGCGCGCATGGACAACTTCCGCCGCGAAGCCGGTCGCGAAGGCCTGTCCTCGTATCCACACCCGCGATTGATGCCGGAGTTCTGGCAGTTCCCCACCGTGTCGATGGGGCTGGGCCCGCTGACGGCCGCCTACCAGGCGCGCTACATGCGTTACCTGGAATACCGCGGCCTGAAAGAACACCAGGGCCGCAAGGTCTGGGCCTTCCTCGGCGACGGCGAGATGGACCAGCCCGAGTCGCTGGCGGCGATCTCGCTGGCCGGCCGCGAGCGGCTGGACAACATCGTGTTCGTGGTCAACTGCAACCTGCAGCGCCTGGACGGTCCGGTGCGCGGCAACGCCAAGGTCATCCAGGAACTGGAAGGCACCTTCCGCGCGGCCGGCTGGAACGTGATCAAGCTGATCTGGGGCAGCGGCTGGGACGACCTGCTGGCCCGCGACCACAGCGGCCTGCTGCGCCAGCGCATGATGGAATGCGTGGACGGCGACTACCAGACCTTCAAGTCGCAGAGCGGTGCCTACGTGCGCGAGCACTTCTTCGGCCGTTACCCCGAACTGCTGGAGCTGGTCGCGCACATGAGCGACGACGATATCTGGGCGCTGGCGCGTGGTGGCCATGATCCGCAGAAGGTGTACGCCGCCTACCAGCAGGCAGTGAACACCAGCGGCCGGCCCACCGTGATCCTGGCCAAGACGGTCAAGGGTTTCGGCATGGGTGAAGCCGGTGAAGGCCAGAACATCAACCATCAGCTGAAGAAGATGAGCGCCGACGCGGTGCGCGCCTTCCGTGACCGCTTCAACCTGCCGGTCAGCGACGACCAGCTGGAGGACATGCCGTACCTGCGCCCGGAACCGGGCAGCGCCGAAGCCATCTACTTCGCCGAGCGCCGCCGCATCCAGGGCGGGCAACTGCCCGCGCGCCTGGCCAAGGTCGATCCGCTGCCGCTGCCGCCGCTGTCGATCTTCAACACCCAGCTGCAGGGCAGCGGCGATCGCGGCCAATCCACCACCATGGGCTTCGTGCGCATCCTCACCAGCCTGCTGAAGGACGCAGAGCTGGGAAAACTGGTCATTCCGATCGTGCCCGATGAATCGCGCACCTTCGGCATGGAAGGCCTGTTCCGCCAGATCGGCATCCATTCGTACCTCGGCCAGCTGTATACCCCGCAGGATGCCGGCCAACTGAGCTACTACAAGGAAGCCAAGGACGGCCAGATCCTGCAGGAAGGCATCAACGAATCCGGCGCGATCTGCTCGTGGATCGCCGCCGGCACCGCCTACAGCAACCACGGCCTGGCGACGATCCCGTTCTACATCTTCTACTCGATGTTCGGCCTGCAGCGCGTCGGTGACCTGGCCTGGGCCGCCGCCGATGCGCGCACCCGTGGCTTCCTGCTGGGTGCCACCTCCGGCCGCACCACGCTGATGGGCGAAGGCCTGCAGCATGACGACGGCCACAGCCACGTGCTGTCGTCGGTGATCCCAAGCTGTGTGTCCTACGACCCAACCTACAACTACGAGCTGGCGGTGATCATCCATGACGGCCTGCGCCGCATGTACGTCGAGCAGGAAGACATCTACTACTACATCACCGTGCTCAACGAAAACTACCCGCAGCCGGCACTGCCGGAGGGCGTGGAAGCGGGGATCCTGAAAGGTCTGTATCTGCTGCATCCAGCAGCCGCCGATGCCGCCTCGCAGCCACGCGTGCAGCTGATGGGCAGCGGCTCGATCCTGCGCGAAGTGGAAGCCGCGGCGGAACTGCTGCAGCAGGACTTCGACGTCGCCAGCGATGTGTGGAGCGCGACCAGCCTGACCGAACTGCGCCGCGACGGCCTGGCCGCCGAACGCTGGAACCTGCTGCATCCGGCCGAGGAGCCACGTGTGCCGTACGTGCAGCAGTGCCTGCAGGGCCATGAAGGCCCGGTGGTGGTGGCCACCGACTACATGAAGATCGTCGGCGACCAGATCCGTCCCTTCATCAACGACCGCCGCTTCACCGCCTTGGGCACCGATGGCTTCGGCCGCTCCGACACGCGTGAGTCGCTGCGCACGTTCTTCGAAGTGGATCGTCACTTCATCGTGCTGGCCGCCCTGAAGTCGCTGGCCGACGAAGGGCGCATCGAGCGCTCGCGGGTGCAGGAGGCCATCGACAAGTACGGCATCGACACCGGCAAGCGCGACCCGGCCGCGGTGTAAGGCTGCAGCATTCACCACGCCCGTTCTGCGGGCGTGGTGAACGCAGCATCGCTACGGCATCCGCTTGAACAGATTGGTCTGCAGGATCGGCGTACCGTCGTGGCTGTAGAACGCCTTGGTCTCGGTCATCGTCGAGCGGTCAGCCGCCACGGTATAGATACGGGTGGAGGCCGGCGTGCCGTGGTCCACCAGCTGCATCACCAAGGTGTTCGGCGCCGGCAGTTTCAGATTGGCCTTGTCCGCGCCATAGGTGCCGGACAGGGCGCCCGGCGTGCCATCCAGGGCCAGCGTGCCGTCGGATTTCATGGTCTTGCCGTCGTGCAGGACGATGTCCACATGTGAACTCCAACGCCCCGCACCGGCGTCCTTGAACTCCAGCACCACCTGCTTCGGGCGCTGCGCCTCGGGCAACGCAGACGTAGCGATATCCAGCGACCAGCGCCCCAGCAGCGGTGAGGGCGCCCCCTCCTCTGCCAGCGCCGTAACGGCGGGGAGTGAAAGCGCAGACAACAACACAGCGGACAACAGCTTCATACGTTGCTCCATTCGGCGAAGAAGGCTCTGCGTGAGGCGTTGTGGGGCGCAGCACGGTCAATGCTGCTCGCCCACGGCGTGTGCTGCAAGCCACTCGCTGAATGGCCGACCTCGCACCATGTCAGGCCGCTGTCACACAGGGGTAGTAGAACGATGCCGGATCTCCGGCAATCCTTCCCATACACGGCGTTGAACGCGCAGCCCTCGCCACGGCACCTCTATGCCGCCGGCCACTTCGCCCGCACTCTGGTCTGGTCGTTCGTGGACCTGGCACTCGGCTTCTACCTGCACGCGCGGCTGGGACTGTCGGCTGCCCACACCGGCCAGCTGCTGGCGATCTCCCTGGCCTACAGCAGCGTTCTCGACCTGCTGCTGGCCGTCGTATTCACCCGCCTGCACGACCAGCGTCGCCTCGCCTTGCGCCTGCAGCTGGTCGGCGGCCTCGGTACCGCGGCCAGCGCCTGCCTGCTGTTCAGTCCGAGCACCGCGACCGAGCCCGCCTTCCTGCCGCTGCTGGCCGCCTCGCTGTTGTTCCGTACCTGCTACGCGGTTTACGACGTGGCCCAGAATGCATTGACTTCGCTGTTGCCCCGCGACGAGAACGAGGCCATGCGCTACGTTTCCGCTCGCGCGGTAGTGGTACCGATCTCCAAGCTGTGCATCGCTGCAGCACTGTTCGGCGTGGTCGGTGCACCTGAATCTGCAGGCAGTGGCAGCGCACTGCTGATCTGCATGATCATCGGCATCCTGATCGCGGCCGCCGCGCTTCCCCTGACCTGCGTCGCCACGCCCGCACAGCCCGCCACAACCAGCAGGCCCGTTGCCGGCGCCCTGCCGCTGACGGCACTGCTGCCGGTTCTGCTGGCCGCAGCGGCAGAGACGGCGCTGGTGGGCCTGGCCGGGCGCCTGTTTCCCTTTGCCGACCAGGGCGCAGCGCTGACCTTCGCCATGGTCGCGGGCATGGTGGTCGTGCCTTGGCTCCATCTGCGCCTGCGCCCCCCGCTGTGCAGCGAGACAGGCCTGATCGCGCTGATGTCGGTGCTGGCCATCGCTGCCGTCTGCGTCTACCAGGCCAAGCCCTCCCTGCCTGTAGCGATTGCGTGTGCCGCTGTCCATGGGGCGGCGGTGGCCAGTGTCGGCCTGGTGCTGTGGCGGCGCACCGCGCTGATCGCCCGTCGTCATGCCGCCCGCAGCGGGCGCGAGGATGACCTCAGTTGTTTTGCGCTGCTCACTGGAACCATGAAACTGTCCATCGCGGCTTCTTCATTGCTGCTGGGCGAGGTGCTACCCGGCATACAGGCAGGCGATCTGGACACCTCGGTCGCGCTGGTTTCGCTGGTCGCCGTCGGCAGCCTGCTTTCGCTGGCCGCATTGGCGTGGCCCATGCCAGCGGCACGCACCGAGGGCCTGCGCCCGTGAGCCTGGCCCCGACGTCGCGGCTGCGCCGCAAACCACTGATCGCCCTGGATGCCGACCACAAACGCATCATCTGGCTGCTGCGCACGATGGGTGCGATTCCCCGCATCACCATCGCCCACCAGCTGGGCATGCACAACGGCGCATTGACCCGCCTGGCGCGTGAACTGTTGATGCTGGAAGTGATCGAGGAACAGGGACAACTGTCCGATGGCCAACGGGGGCGTCCATCGGTGCCACTGGCACTGTCCGGGCGAGGTGGCTATGCCGCCGGTGCCACGGTGCACCCCGGTTGGCTGGAGATCGCGCTGGTGGATTTTGCCGGCCAGGTCATCGCCCGCGATGCAACCGCCTTCGACAGCGCGGATCCACGCGACTTCGTGCACGCGGTGGACCAGCGCCTGCGCAGCCTCACCAGCCGCACCGGGCTCATGCGCGCCCGTTTCCTCGGCCTCGGCGTGGCGGTCCCCGGGCCCGTGGTCGAAACCGGTCCGGCACGCCGGCACGCAGTGGACTGGCTGCGTGGCTGGCGCGATATCGACAACGACCAGTTCTTCGAAGACTACTTCGGCTTCCCGGTCTGGGTGGAGAACGATGCGACCCTGGCGGCGCTGGCGGAGTACTACGACAGCGGACTGATCCGCGACTGCGCGTCGGCGCTGCTGCTGTATGTCGGCCACGGCGTGGGCGGTGGCGTGATCCATCGACGTGATGTGATGCGCGGTGAATTCGGCAATGCCGGGGATATCGGTCGCCTGTTCCGCATGGACGCGCCGCGCCCCTCGGGCATCGACCTGCTGGCCACGTTGCGCGACGCCGGCGCTGGGATTCCATCGCTGTTCGAACTGGAGGCCTGCCTGCACACCCATGCCGGCATCATCAATGCCTGGGCAGAACGCGCGGGCAACCAGCTGGGCGTGGCGGCCAATACCGGTGTGGCATGGCTCGATCCTGGCGCCGTGATCCTGTCCGGCTCACTGCCGAGGCAGGTGCTGGAAGTGTTGGGGCAACACCTGCAGCAACCGGCACGCTGGAGCAGTGCGCTTGACAGCCTGCGCCTGCCGCAGGTGCATGTGTCACGGCTGGGAGGATCCGCGGTATCGGTGGGCGCGGCGCTGCTGCCGATCCATCAGCTGGGCGCCGACGCCATCGCTTAATTGTTTATTTCCGCCGAAGTAAACAATTCCGTCATCGCCCGGACCTACCGTGCAGCGGTCCCCCTTCCCTGCATGGCCGCCCTCCGATGAACATCAGCCCCCTGGTCCTGGGCATCTCCCTGGCCCTGATCTCCCTGCACGGCAGCGCGTCTGCGCAGGACGCCCCCGTCCAGAACAAGGACAGCGCCGACGCTGCAACGCTGGATGCGGTGGTGGTCACCGGTGCGGCACGCACCCAGCGTCGCTTCGATGCGTCCTTCGCCGTCAATTCACTCAGCCGCGAAGACGTGCAGAAGCTCGCACCGAAAAGCTACGCCGACCTGCTCGGCTCGGTTCCCGGCATCCATGTCGAGGCCACCGGCGGCGAGGTGCAGAACATCACCCGGCTGCGCGGCATTCCCACCGATCGTGGCTTCATCGCCTTCCAGCAGGACGGCCTGCCGCTCTACCAGGAGCTGGATGGCCACTTCTTCAATTCCGGCGACGGCATGAACCGGTTCGACGTGATGAACCAACGGGTGGAGATCGTACGTGGGGGCCCGGCGCCCATCTACGCGAGCAGCGGCGGCGCCATCGTCAACAACATCCTGGCCGAAGGCTCGGAAGAGACCCACGGCAAGGCGCAGCTGACCATCGGCGATACCGGGCTGTACCGCGGCGAGATGTACCAGTCCGGCGCGCTGGGCAAGGACACCTTCTACGCCGTCGGTGGCTTCCTGCGCCAGCACGATGGCTACCGCGACAACGGCTTCCCGAACGACAAGGGCGGGCAGATCCGCGGCAACATCAAGCACTACTTCGACGACACCAGCTGGTTCAAGGTCAGCGGCACCTTCGTTGACGACCACAATACGTTCTACCTGCCGATCCCGGTCGCCGACCCTCGCAATCCCAGCGTGTCGCTGGATCCGTACATCGACTATTTCGACGGTACGCTGAACTCGCCGTCGCTGCGCAGCGTCAACCTGAAGTACCTCGATGGCGGCGGTGTCCTGCAGGGCATGAACCGCGACCTGGCCGATGGCCGCCACATGCGCTTCGGCAACATCGGCTTCCAGTACGAGAACACCGCCAGCGATTGGACGATCTCGCTGAAAACCGGCTACACCAAGGGCCGCAATACCTTCGACGCGCTGTACTCGACCACCAACCCGGTCGACGCACGCACTTTCGCCAACGGCTATCTGGGCGCGGCCCGCAGCGCCTTCGGTGCCGGCGTCGCGCGGATGGGCTACGCACTGGCCGGCAGCAATGGCACCAGCGCCTACGATCCCTACGCCGACTCCGGCCTGGTGATCTCGGCCCAGTACCGCGCCGCAGATTCGGACTTCTACTCCGGCCAGGCCGACTTCAGTGCGACACGGCTGTTTGAAACGGCCTGGGGCAGCCACGACCTGAACATCGGTGCGTACACCGCCTTCTTCGGCACCACGTCCTTCAGCCTGTACCAGGACATGCTGATGGAGATGCGCGGCAAGCCACGCCTGCTGGATCTGGTCGCCTACGGCAACGATGGCACGCCGCTGGGATATGTCACCGACAAGGGCACGCTGCGCTATACCACCACCCTCAATCGCGGCAAGGTCGATGCCCGCATGTTCGCGGTCTACGCCAATGACACGTGGGCACTGACGGACCGCTTCAAGCTTGATGCCGGTATCCGCCATGAACGCTACCGCTATGAAGGCTATGCGGAGCAGACCGCCCAGGTCGACCTCGGCGATCGCAGCACACTGGCCGACAACACCACACGCCGGTTCACCGGCGTCGTCCAGAACCATCGCCTGAATCCGTCCGCCACCAACTGGACGGTCGGTGCGAACTTCGACTTCACCCCTGCAGTGGGCGCCTACGCCCGCGTGTCGCACATGGAGATCGTTCCCAATTCGTCGGTGGCGCGCTCGATCGATCCGACCATCGTGCAGACCCAGCTGGACCAGTACGAGCTGGGCCTGAAGGCGGCTTTTGGCCGGTCCTACCTGTACCTGACCGCGTTCTATACGAAGTTCGATCCACTCAACGCGTCCTTCGTTGCCTTCAATCCGACGACCGGCCGCAATGACCAGTCGGTGCCCTTCATCGGTACCGCCGTCTCCAAGGGCATCGAACTGGATGGCCTGTTCCGACCGCTGGACTGGTTCAGCATCGCCGGTTCGATCACGGTCAGCGATCCGCAGTACGACAGCCTGCAGAACGATTCCGGTGCCGATCCGGCGGCGGTCAATGGCAAGCAGATCGTTCGCGAACCCAAGCTCTACGGCAACCTGCGACCGACTTTCAGTTTCCAGCACGGCCAGGACCAGTTCGAGACCTGGCTGCGCTATGACGTAGTCGGCAAGTCCTACGTCGATCTGTTCAACCAGACAGCGCTGCCTGCCTACCAGACCCTGGGTCTGGGCGTTTCATGGAAGCGCGGCAACTGGGGCGCACAGCTGGTAGGCGACAACCTGACCAATGAAAAGGGGCTCACCGAGGGCAACACCCGCACCGACGCCCTGGCCGGACAGGGTTCGGCCGAGGCAATCTATGGACGGCCGCTGTTCGGCCGCAACGTCCGCCTGATGGTCAGCAGGAGCTGGTGATGCATCGACGATTGAGCTTGTCCCTCGCCCTGCTTGCCACGGCAGCGCTGCCGCTTGCGGCGGCCGCTGACGACCACGACAGCACGGCACTGGCCGGGCGCTTGTTTCCAACCCTGGTGCAGCTGAAGCACGACGCACTGCCCGCCCCTGCGCGCGCCCTCATGGTCGAACGCACCCAGCGCATGACTGGCTGCCGGACGGCGGCCTGCACACTCGAGGCGGCACACTGGACGCCGGCGCAGGCAGGCCTGCTGACCACCGCGGTTCCGGCACGCGCCGATGCCATCGAAAGAGAGCTTGCGGGCCTCAACAACATCCTCTCCGTCTACGGCCACGGCCAGCCGCCCCGCTACGACGCCATCGACGGCCCGGTCGGTGCGGCGGGCAGCACGCGACTGGCCGGCGATGTTGCCATTGCCATGCAGATGAGCGAAGTGGACGCCAGCGCGGCCTACACCGCATTCGATCGCAGCATCGCGGTGGCGGTGGGCCTGCTCGATGCCAATGATCGCCTCGACGCGATCCGCTTCGAGCCCATCAACGCGGGAATGAACGCCGCGCCATTCGCGCGCGCGCGGCAGCTCGATTGGTCCGCGCATCCGTACACATCGATCATCGTGCTTGGGCAGGGCCCGGACGAGCTGACCACCCCGCTCAGCGCTGGCAGCAAGCTGCGCCTGAAGGCCGCTGCGCAGCGCTATGCGGCGGGCGATGCACCTTTCATCATCGTCTCCGGTGGCGCCGTGCATCCACGCGGCACCCGCAGCGTCGAAGCGGTGCAGATGCGCGAAGCGCTGATCGCGCGCTTCGGCATTCCCGCAGATGCGATCATCATCGAACCGTATGCCCGCCACACCACCACCAACCTGCGCAATGCAGCCCGGCTGCTGGCGGCCCTGCAGGCACCGCCGCGGCAACCGGCACTGGTGGTGAGCAGTCCGTCGCATATCGATTCGGTCGCCAGCAGCGGGTTCAGTGACCGCAACCGCCGTGAGCTGGGCTACGTTCCCGGCAAGGTCGGTTCACGCATTTCAGCGTACGCGATCACCTTCGTGCCAGCGCCCGAATCACTTCGCATCGACCCGATGGATCCACTGGATCCCTGAACCTCGCCACTGCCGCCTCAATAGCCGACCTTCAGCGTGAACATCACGTTTCGCGGCGCGCCGTACCAGCCCTGGTTGTAGAAGCCGATCTGCGAGTAGTAGTGGCGGTCAAACAGGTTGTTGATGTTGACCGCCGCCGACACATTGGAACTGAACTGGTAGCGCGCCATCAGGTTCACCAGCGCGTAGCTGGGCTGCTCCACCGGCACCCGGCGATTCCCGGGCGCGGTGGCGGTCTGGTACATGCGGTTCTGCCAGTCCACGCCACCGCCGATCGTCAGCCGGTCCCAGGCACCCGGCAGCCGCCAGGTGGTGAACAGCTTGAACAGGCTGCGCGGCTTGGCAGTGTTGATCGCACGGCCCTGCGCGTCCTGCGCGATGAAGGTGGTGAAGCTGGTGCCCAGGCTCCAGCCCGGCAGCGGCTCGCCAGCCAGTTCCAGCTCCAGGCCGTCCACGGTTGCGCCCTTCACCGCGCGGTAGGCCGCTTGTGTGCTGCCTTCAACCAACCCACCGGTGGCTTCGGCCAGGTTGTCCTGTTGGGTGCGGAACAATGCCGCCGACGCATTCAAGCGTTCCTGCAGCCAGCTGCCCTTGAGGCCCAGCTCGTAGCTGCGGCCGCTGACCGGGTCGAGGATCTGTCCGGATTCATTGCGGTTGTTCTGCGGCTTGAAGATGCCGGTGTAGCTGGCGTACACGCTGCTGTAGCCGTTGAGGTCCCAGACCACGCCTGCATACGGTACGAACTCGTTGCGGTAGCGGTACTTCCGCTTGGCGCCGAAGTAGACCTGATCGGTCTCCCAGTTGCTCAGGCGGGCACCGACGATCACGTGCAGCGGATCGGCCAGCGACAACCGCGCCACCGCGTAGGCACCGCTCTGATGGTTGTCCAGGTCATCGGCCTGGGTCTTGCTGCTGGCCCACGTCGGCTCCGGCGTGCCCGGCCCGTGCCAGTCCAGATAGCTGGCCAACGGCGGCAGCGGCGCCAGCGCGCGGTACTGGCCGAGCGCGATCTCGTCACGCGAACGCGACCAGCCGATGGACGCCGTGTGCTGGCGGCCGAACAGCTGGAACGGACCGGTCAGGCTGGCGCTGATCGCTTCGCGGCGCACCGGACCGTCGTAGCGGGTGAAGCTGTTGCCAGTGGGCATCGCCCCGGTCACCGGATCGGGATAGCCGCCCCGGTAGAGATGCTTCATCTCCATGTCGGTATGCGAGCGGCTGTAGGACACGCGTGCCTGCCAGTCGTTACCGAAGCGATGGTTGAAGTCGAAGAAGCCGTTGCGGGTATCGGTGGTCATCCGTGCCCACGGCGCGGTGGCCGATACCGAGCGGTCGAAGCGGGTACGCGTGCCGTCGGCGTTGAACAACGCGAAGCCGCTGCCGAAGCCACGGTTGTCGCTGCCCTGGTAGGAGATACCGGCGATCAATCCGGTGTCCTCGCCCAGATCCACACTGACCACGCCGTAGAGTGTCCTTGCGGTGCTGTCCAGGCCGGCGGTGTAGCTGTCACCCTCTGCGTGCGCGGCCACCAGGCGACCACGCACGCGTCCTTCCCGGCTCAACGGGCTGGACACATCCGCCCACGCGCGCCGTGCGTCCCAGCTGCCGAGGCTGATGCCACCACTGGCAGCGAACTCGCGCAGCGGGCGCTTGCGCACATAGTTCACCGCCGCCGAGGGATTGCCGGCGCCGGTCATCAGGCCATTGGCACCGCGCACGATCTCGATGCGGTCGTACACCACCATGTCCAGATTGTTCTCGCCGAAGTTCCATGGCGACAACACCGGCATCACCACGCCATCGAACTGGTAGTTGTCGATGTCGAAGCCGCGTGCGGAAAACGAATAGCGGTTGGCGTCGCTGCGCGTGACCGAGATGCCGGGTGCGGTCGCCAGGGCATCGGCGGTGCTGAGCAGGCCACGGTCCTCGATCTGCTGGCGGGTGACCACGCTGACGGATTGCGGGGTCTGCCGCGAGGTCAGCGACAGTCCGGTCGCCGTGCCCATCGAATCGGTGGTATACGAACGCGACGTTTCGGTGCTGCCATCAAGGTCGGCAGTGACCTGCACGGTCGGGAGCTGGGAGGTCGTCGCGGCAGGGGCGCGTTCGGCGGCGTGGGCAGCGTTGAACAGCGCCAGGGTCGTGCCGATGGCGGTAGCCAGGGCACACGGGCGGAAACAGGCAGGCATGGGAGATCCAGCGGGAAGGAAAGGCTGGATGAGAATTATTGTCATTTGAGCGTGAGCGCACGTATGCGCGGACGCAGCAGGCGTATGCGCACTGCCGACGGTGGCCCGGACTCAGCGAAGCTCGCTGGGTGCGATGCCGTAGCGCGCGCGGAATGCGGTCGCGAAATTGGTGGCGTGCCGGTAGCCGACGAAATGCGCGGCCTGCTGCACGCTGCAGCCCTGCCGCAGCTGCTCGCAGGCCAACTGCAGGCGCCGCTCGCGCAGCCAGGCGAACACCGAACACCGGTGCACCTGCTGGAACTTCAGCCGCAGGCTGCTCGAGCTCATGCAGGCCAGGCGCGCCAGATCCTCCAGGCTGTGGTCGGCGGCCGGCGCCGCCTGCAGGCAGTCGATCACCCGCTGCAGCATGCGGCGATCACGTGCTGAAACGCGCAGGTCGGGCGATGCCTCCGGTGCCGGCGCGCCCAGCGCCATGGCCAGCATCTGCAGGCCAATGCCTTCGCACAAAAGTGCATGCATTGCGCCCTGCCAGGTGCCCGACAACACCTGGTCGGCGGCGTGCTCGAGATGCCCGGGCACCTGCCAGCCGCGCAGCTGCTGGCCACCGCTGCGATGCGCGGCGGATAGCAGTTCAGTGATGATCGGATCGTCCAGCTCGGCCGGTGCGTCCAGCGAGACATTCAGGCTGCGCATCCGTTGGCCCGCTGGGTGTATCGCGGTCATCGGCGTGGCGTCGGCCCGCACCATCGCGCCAGCGCCCGGACCCATGCCGATCACCGCCTGCCCCGCCAGGCGCGCACCTGCGCGGCCCTCCAGCATCACGATTGCCGAGAAGGCAGGCGGCGACTCGGACGTGGCCTCGAACGGCTGGCGTGCGATCACGTCCGATAGCGCCAGATGGACACCCGGACGCAGGCGACGCTGCTCGACCCTGCCCTGCACCACGCAATCCTCGCCCGACAGATCGGAAGCCGCCCGCGCAGGCAGCCGATAGCGGAAGCCGCTGCTGCGGCCCAGGCGGTCGAGGTCGGCCAGGGTGAGGCTGTGCATGGTGCGCCCGTGAAGAATCACCCGCCATTCTCATATGAGAACCGTTCTCATATCCAGTCCCGATGGCAAGGCCCAATCCGCCCTTGTCGATACAAATAGTTACGTTATAACATTTCACATCAACTTCACGGATCGTGTCATGCGCCGCCATCTCCTTGCTGCAGCCATTCTGTTCGCCGTCCACACCGCCCAGGCCGCGAACGAACCCACCCTCCCCACCCTCCAGGTCCAGGCCTCCCAACCCTCGCGCATCGACAGCCGGGTCACCGTCGACAATCCGCAGGCACAGAACCGCACCCTCGGCGGCCTGCTCGAACACGTCTCCGGTGTGCAGAGCAGCGCCTTCGGGCCGAACGCGGGCGCCCCGGTCATCCGCAGCCTCAGTGGCAACCGCGTGCAGATCCTGCAGGACGGCCAGTCGATTCTGGGCATGAACGCGATCAGCGGCGACATCAACATCCCGTTCGATCCGCTGTTCGTACGCAGTGTCACCGTCAACAAGTCTTCCGACACCGTGCGCTACGGCGGCAATGCGATCGGTGGCAGCGTGGAGATCGACTCGGGCCTGATCTCGCGCAGCATGGAAGACAAGGACCAGTCGATGGAACTGGTCCTGCGCAAGGGCTTCAACGCGGCCGACGCGCAGGGCTTCCGCATGAACTTCAACAACCAGCGCAACGTGTCCACCAACCTGCAGGTGTCGCGCCAGCGGATCTCGCACTACGACATCCCCGGCAACAGCAAGGCCAGCGTCTGCAACACCGGACTGTTCCCGGCCGGCGGGGGCGTCAATTCGGCACTGGCCGACGCCTGCCAGAAAGAGGCGCGCGTCCAGCAGCTCTACAACAAGGCCTCTCAGCCGTACATCGACCAGTTCATGACCGAGAACCCGGACTGGGCCGATGGTGACTTCTCCTTCTACACCAACAATCCGACGTCGGTCTGGCAGCGCCGCACCTACATCAATCCGGTCAACCCGGCCTACGTGCCCGGCACGCCGTCGTATGTGCAGAAGCAGATCAACAACGATGTGACGCCCGACTACCATCACCGGCTGGGCAACAGCTATGCGCGCAACAGTCAGGTGGCCTTCGGCTCGACCCTGTTCTTCGACCGTGGCTACGTGGGTGTCAGCATTGATGCCAAGGACAGCGAGTACGGCGTTCCAGGCTTCTCGATGCAGAACCTGTCGTTCGGTTCCAACTATGCCGATGGCCTGCCGGTGGGCGTGGTGATCAAGCAACAGCGCTACGCGCTGGAAGCCCTGCTGCGTGATCCACTGCCGTGGTTCGAGCGCGCGGAACTCCGCGTTTCCAAGCTGGACAACACCTCAGGCGAGCGGCTGGGCGCCACCAAGGCCAACGACTACGATTTCGAGAGCACCCAGGCCGAGCTGCTGCTCAGCCATCAACGCATCGGCCCGCTCAGCGGCCTGCTCGGTTTCAGCCATCAGTCGCGTGATGTCACCGGCAGTGGTTCTCAGCGCTACCTGCCGGACGTGGACACCCGCAGCAATGCGGTGTTCCTGAAGGAAACGCTCGACTTCGGCTGGGCTACCTTCGATGCCGGCGTGCGTCACGAGCGCATCGACCACAAGCTGCAGCCCAGCCGCTTCAAGACCGCGCGCAATGCCGCCAACACCAAACTGCAGGACCGCGCCTACCGGCTCAACAGCTACAGCCTGGGTTCGTATGTCGAGCTGGGGCCGATGTTCGCTGCCAAGGCGCGTTACTCGTCTTCACAGCGTGCCCCGGAGATCAACGAGCTGTATGCCAGCAACGCGCACTACTCGGTGATGACCCAGGAAGAAGGCAACCAGAATCTGGAACCGGAACGCGCGAAGAACCTGGAACTGACCGGCCTGTTCCACCTCGGTGGTTTCGAGCTGTCCGCCACCGCGTACCGGATGCGGTACGAGAACTACCTCTACCTCGGCTACTCCGGCCTGCAGACCGCCAACCGCCTGCCGCTGAAGTACTGGAAGCAGACCGACACCACGGTGAAGGGCTTCGAGATCGATGCTTCGCAGGCATTGGACCTGGGCCGCTTCGGCACGTTGAATGTGTCCGCCTTCGCCGACCTGGTGAAGAACAAGGCCGACCGCCCCGATTCGCTGCGTGCCCACAATGACGGCGAGTACCTGCCGAACATGCCGACCAACCGCTACGGTGCCAACCTGCAATGGCAGCGCGAGGGCTGGAAGGCGCAGCTGTCCAGCACCTACTACGACACGCAGAAGTACCTCGGCCGCAACGTCAGCGAGGAAGTGCCGCTGGATGCGTTCAACCTGGTCGACCTGCAGGTCAGCCGCGAACTGCCGGTACGCAACAGCTACATCGCCGGCATGGAGGTGTTCGTCAACGGCAGCAACCTGCTCAATGAAGAAGCACGGCCGCACAACTCGCCGTTGAAGTACATCGCACCGTTGCCCGGGCGAGGCTTCCAGGTGGGTGTGACGGTGAAGCTCTGACAACCGGATGCATCGGTACACGCCTGCAGGCAGACGGCCTGCAGGCGGCGCCCATCGCACCCCCTGCGTGGTTGCGCCAGGCTCCCCGGTTGATTCACCATCGGCAGAAAAGGAGAGCGTGATGAACTGGAAGCATGCGGTTTCACTGGCGCTGTTGTTGTCCGTTTCATCAGGCGCAAGTGCTGCGTCTGCGATCACCTACGACAAGGATGGCCGCTACGGCTATTCGATGAACCAATCTTCCCTCACCACTGCGATGCAGCAGTCGCTGCACTACTGCGCAGCGCGATCGCGCAATTGCGGTCAGTCCGCCAGCACCAGCAGCGAAGGCTATTCGGCCATAGCGACCGGCACGATTGCGTTGGGCTTTGCACTGGGTGAGAAGACCGCGGACGCCGCGCAGCGGAAGGCCGAAAGAATGTGCAGGGAACGTGCCAACGACTGCACGCTTGCCTTGCTGTGGCGGGAAACCCCACCTCGCTATCTTGAACCGCCACAGCTGCCCGGTGCGCCCGCTCCGGCACCAGCGGTGACGCCCGCGCCAGTGCCTGCCACCCGTACGGATCAGCCAGGATAGGCAGCCCACGCCGACTGTACTTTCGAGTGTCGGATAAAGAAAAACGCCTGCAGATCGAGGATCTGCAGGCGCTTCTTTGTATCTGGCGGAGTGAGAGGGATTCGAACCCTCGATAGAGCTTTTGACCCTATACTCCCTTAGCAGGGGAGCCCCTTCGGCCACTCGGGCATCACTCCGGGGTTTTCTCCGCGTCTGGTGCGTTGCACCTCAGCGGGGCGTGAATCATAACGTTAATCGAGTGCGAAGGTAAAGCGTTATTCGGCAGAATTTTCGCTACCGGTGCCACCGGCTTCGTCACCGCGCTGGATGCGCTGATAGATCTCTTCGCGATGCACAGCGACGTCCTTCGGCGCGGTGATGCCGATACGCACCTGGTTACCCTTGACGCCAAGCACGGTGACGCTCACCGAGTCTCCGATCATCAGGGTTTCGCCGACGCGGCGAGTCAGGATCAACATTTTTGTAAGTCTCCATGGAACCGTGTGGAAGGGTATCCCCCACCGGCTTGACGCTCCGTCAAGAAGCGCTACCACGACAAAGGGAAAAGATTCGCAATGGTACCGTCAGCCGTCCCGCTCCTACAAGGAGGGGGACGGCCAGGTTCATCACAGGCGGGGGCTGACCCATTCGACGACTGCAGCCAGCGCAGTGGCAAGGGCGGGCCCGTCCTCGCCACCACCCTGGGCGAGGTCCGGGCGTCCGCCGCCCTTGCCCCCGATCTGACCGGCGATATGGGACAACAGTTCCCCGGCCTTGACCTTGCCCATTGCGCTGCCGTTCACACCCGCGACCAGGGCGGCCTTGCCGTCCTGGGCGCCGGCCAGCACGATCACCGCATCGCCCAGCTGCTGCTTCAGGCGGTCCATGGCGTCACGCAGGGCCTTGGCATCGAAGCCCTCCAGGCGGGCAGCCAGCACCTTCACGCCGGCAACCTCGACCGCCTGGCCGGACAGATCGGCCGTGGCACCGGCGGCAACCTTGGCCTTCACGGCTTCCAGTTCGCGCTCCAGCTGCTTCTGGCGCTGGCCGAGGGCACGGATCTTCTCGACCACGTCGGCAGCGCTGCCGCCGAGCAGATCGGCGGCTTCGGCCAGGCGAGCCTCTTCGGCGTCCACGTAGTCCAGGGCGCCCTGGCCGGTGACCGCTTCGATACGGCGCACGCCAGCGGAGACACCGCCCTCGGAGGTGATCTTGAACAGGCCGATGTCGCCGGTGCGGTTGACGTGGGTACCGCCGCACAGCTCGGTGGAGTAGTCACCCATCTTCAGCACGCGCACGTGTTCGCCGTACTTCTCGCCGAACAGGGCCATCGCGCCGAAGTCCAGCGCTTCCTGCATGGCCATGGTGTGCACTTCGGCAGCGTTGTTGGCACGCACCTGCTGGTTGACCTTGCGCTCGATCACGGCCAGCTCTTCCGCGCTGATCGGCTGGAAGTGCGAGAAGTCGAAGCGCAGGCGATCCGGCGCCACCAGCGAGCCCTTCTGCTGCACGTGGGTGCCGAGCACTTCGCGCAGGGCGGCGTGCAGCAGGTGGGTGGCGGAGTGGTTGAGGATGGTGGCGCCACGGCGCTCGCCATCGACCTGGCCGGACAGCACATCACCGACCTTCAGGCCGCCTTCGGACAGGGTGCCGACGTGGCCATGGAACTGGCCGGCGAACTTCTGGGTGTCTTCCACCACCAGGCGCACGCCGTTGCCGGTGAGCACGCCGGTGTCGCCGACCTGGCCGCCGGACTCGGCGTAGAACGGGGTCTGGTTGGTGATCACGATGACCGCATCACCGGCATCGGCCGACTGCACCGGACGACCGTCCTTGAGCAGCGCCAGCACGGTCAGGCCGTCGGCCTGCAGGCGGTCATACCCCAGGAACACGGTCGGGCTGAGGGTCGCCACCAACTCGGCCGGCAGCGTCACGCCGCCACCGAACTTGCCAGCCGCGCGCGCGGTCTCGCGCTGCTGCTCCATCGCGGCGTCGAAGCCGGCAATGTCGACGGTCAGGTCGCGCTCGCGGGCAATGTCCTGGGTCAGGTCGAGCGGGAAGCCATAGGTGTCGTACAGGCGGAACGCGTCAACACCCGGGATCACACCATTGCTGGCCTTGCCGGCCACGTCCTCGAAGATCTTCATGCCGGCATCGAGGGTTTCAGCGAAACGCTCTTCCTCGGCCTGCAGCGCACGGGTGACGGTATCCACCGCCGCCGGCAGTTCCGGGTAGGCCTCGCCCATCTGCTCGACCAGGGTCGGCACCAGCTTGCTGAAGAACGGCTGGCGCACGCCCAGCATCCAGCCGTGGCGCAGGGCGCGGCGGATGATACGGCGCAGCACGTAGCCGCGGCCTTCGTTGGACGGCAGCACGCCGTCGACGATCAGGAACGAGCAGGCGCGGATGTGGTCGGCGATCACGCGCAGCGACTTGTTTTCCAGGTCGGCGGTGCCGGTCAGTTCGCTGGCTTTGCGGATCAGGGCCTGGAACAGGTCGATCTCGTAGTTGGTGTGCACGTGCTGCAGGATCGCCGCCAGGCGCTCCAGGCCCATGCCGGTATCCACGCACGGCGCCGGCAGCGGCACCAGGGTGCCATCCGGCTGGCGGTCGAACTGCATGAACACCAGGTTCCAGATTTCGATGAAGCGGTCGCCGTCCTCGTCCGGGGAGCCCGGGGGGCCGCCGGCGATATGGTCACCGTGGTCGTAGAAAATCTCGGTGCACGGGCCGCACGGACCGGTGTCGGCCATCTGCCAGAAATTGTCCGAAGCGAACGGTGCGCCCTTGTTGTCGCCGATGCGCACGATGCGCTCTTCCGGCACGCCGACCATGTCGCGCCACAGTGCGTACGCTTCGTCATCGGTCTGGTAGACGGTGACCAGCAGGCGCTCGGCCGGCAGCTTCCAGACCTGGGTCAGCAGTTCCCAGGCCCAGGCGATCGCATCCTTCTTGAAGTAGTCGCCGAACGACCAGTTGCCCAGCATTTCGAAGAAGGTGTGGTGGCGTGCGGTGTAGCCGACCTGGTCGAGGTCGTTGTGCTTGCCGCCCGCGCGCAGGCAGCGCTGCACGTCGGCCGCGCGCACGTAGCTGCGCTTCTCCGCGCCAAGGAACACGTCCTTGAACTGCACCATGCCGGAGTTGGTGAACAGCAGGGTCGGATCATTGCCCGGCACCAGCGGCGCCGACGGCACGATGGTGTGGCCTTTGCCCTTGAAGAATTCAAGGAAGTCGCTGCGGATCTGGGAAGTCGTGAATTTGGCGGATGCGTTCATTGGGGGCTGGCAGTCTGCGGGCCGGCGGGCCCGGACCACCGGCCGCGTTGGCCAGGGTCGCGAGGGACCGCCGAAAACCTAAAGGGTATCAGGCCCGGCGCCGCCAGTCTCAGTCATCCGGGTCGTAGCGGGTCGCACGGCGGATGCTGTCGCCGTCGAAGCCCCGCCGGGCCAGCAGATCGGCGGCCTTGCGCCGCTGCGTCAGGTCCTGAGGACCCGCCTCGCCGAAGCGTCGGCGGACCAGATCACGGGCATTTTCCTGCCAGTCGCCTTCATAGCCGTCCATCGCCGCCGCAATCGCGGCGCTGTCCAGTCCGTGGGTACCGAGTTCGGCACGGACATGGATCGGGCCATAACCGGTGTTGGCGCGCATCCGCACCAGGTTCTCGGCGAAACGGGTGTCGTCCTGCCAGCCAGCTTCGGTCAGCTTGGCGACAGCCGCCTGGGCGGCTTCATCTTCGATGCCACGTGCGGTCAGCTTGCGGGTGAGTTCCTTGCGCGAGTGCTCGCGGCGGACCAGCAGGCCCAGAGCGCGTTGCACGGGCGTCTGCTCGCGCGGCCGGCGCTTGCGGCCGGTGGGAATGTCGTCGGCGTCGGACATCGGTGCTCCAAGGGTGGCGCCATCCGTGGCGCCCTGCCCATCCCTGGGCGATTCGAACCTGCGGGACAGGGCGACGTCACTGACGGCGCCGCCCTGCCCCACAGCAAGCCTTATTCGTCGTCGCCTTCGTCGTCGCCTTCCTCGCGGCTGGCTTCGGTCGGCTGGAACTTCTCGCGCAGCTCGGCTTCAAGCTTGGCAGCGACCGTCGGGTTGTCGCGCAGGTAGCCACGGGCGTTGTCCTTGCCCTGGCCGATGCGCTCCTCACCGTAGCTGTACCAGGCGCCGGCCTTCTCGACCAGCTTGGCGTCCACACCCATGTCGATCAGCTCGCCCTCGCGGCTGATGCCTTCGCCGTACAGGATCTCGGTGATGACCTGCTTGAACGGAGGCGCCAGCTTGTTCTTGACGACCTTGATCTTGGTCTGGTTGCCGATGATCTCGTCGCCCTTCTTGATCGCGCCGATGCGGCGGATGTCCAGGCGCACCGAGGCGTAGAACTTCAGCGCGTTGCCGCCGGTGGTGGTTTCCGGGCTCTGGCCCGGCATCATCACACCGATCTTCATGCGCAGCTGGTTGATGAAGACCACCAGGGTGTTGGAGCGCTTGATGTTGCCGGTCAGCTTGCGCAGCGCCTGGCTCATCAGGCGGGCCTGCAGGCCCGGCAGCTGATCGCCCATCTCGCCTTCGATTTCGGCCTTCGGGGTCAGCGCGGCGACCGAGTCGATCACCAGGATGTCCACCGAACCCGAACGGACGAGCATGTCGGCGATTTCCAGCGCCTGCTCGCCGGTATCCGGCTGCGACAGCAGCAGGTCATCCACGTTCACGCCCAGCTTGGCGGCGTAGATCGGGTCCAGCGCGTGCTCGGCGTCGATGAAGGCCGCGGTGCCGCCCATCTTCTGGCATTCGGCGATGGCCTGCAGGGTCAAGGTGGTCTTGCCCGAGGATTCCGGCCCGTAGATTTCAACGACACGGCCCTTCGGCAGACCACCAATGCCCAGCGCGATGTCGAGCATCAGCGAACCGGTCGGGATGGCTTCGACGGGTTCGACCACGCGGTCGCCCATGCGCATCACCGAGCCCTTGCCGAACTGCTTTTCGATCTGGCCCAGAGCTGCAGCGAGGGCGCGCTTCTTGTTCTCGTCCATCGGATTGGTCCTTGCAGAGGTCGTGTCGTTGGAGGTGCTGTCTTTGGGGGTCTTCTTTGCCATGGGTTCACTTTAAGTCGGACGTATCGCACAGGCTGAGATTCTGCCCGGCGCTCTGAAAAGAATTATCGGACATCCGTACCAACCTCAGTGGAACCAGAGAATCGCCACAAAAGACCGCGGGGTAATGCGCTATGGAACGGGTCAACGGTTGGGCCGCAGCAGGCCGCAATAGAGACCCTCGATCGAGAAGTCCTGATCCGGCAGCACCTCGATCGGCTTGTAGTCGGGGTTGCGCGGCAGCAGGCGGATACGATCCTTGGCGATCTTCAGCAGCTTGACGGTGATCTCGTCATCGATGCGGGCCACCACGATCTGTCCGGAATGAGCATCGCGGGTGCGGTGCACACCGATCAGGTCACCGTCGAAGATGCCCTCGTCGATCATCGAATCGCCCTGCACCTTCAACAGGTAATCCGGTGCCGGCGAGAAGAACACCCGGTCCAGCACCACGAAGTCGTCCGAGCCGATATCAGCACCGATCGGCAGGCCGGCTGCGACACGGCCCAATACCGGCAGGCGCAGGACGCTGTCCGGCAGGCCCGGCTCGGCCAGCTTTTCGACCGGCGGTGCCTGCACCAGGCGGATGCCGCGGGCCTGGCCGGGGATGCGACGGATCGCACCGGCCTGCTCCAGGGCTTCCAGGTGGTACTGGGCCGCGCGTACGCCCTTGAAGCCGAACGCACGTGCGATTTCAGTCTGCGACGGCGGTGCGCCTTCGCTCTCGATACGCTCGGCGATCAACTGCAGGATCGCCTGCTGGGTGTCGGTCAGGTCCATGGTTAGTAGTATTACTACTAATGAACGGGACTGCAAGTGCTTGGGGCGACACGGCGACAGCTGTAGCGCCGACCCGTGCTCGGCAATCGTCACCGGGCTTGGCTTGGCTGGCAGAGACAACGCCGAGAGCAGAAGCAGCCGACCAGCGGTCGGCTCTACAGGAATCGCGCAGCGATTCCGCGGTTCCCGTTGGGAACCGCTGCGGTAAACACACTCAGGTGTGTTTACCGCTTCTCCAGATCGAGAACAGGATCCAGACGCCGCAGAAGCCGGCGCCGATGAAGCCGCACACGCCCAGTGCCAGCAGCCAACGGCTGGAGACGCCGCCAACGCTGTGCATCACGATCGACGAGCCGATGATCAATGCGGCGGTGACGATGCCCATCACCAGCCGGTTCGCCGCACGGTTCACCTGCTCGCCGAAGCCCTGCAGCGCCGTGGTTTCCACCTTCAGCTGCAGGCGCCCACGGCGGGCGGCCTGGACCAGCTTGCGCAGGTCGCGTGGCAGTTCACCGGCGAAGTCGACCAGGCCCAGCAGGCTGCGGCGGCCGCGCTTGAGCAGGGCCTTGGGCGCATAGCGCTGCAGCACCACCCGTTCCAGGAACGGGCGCGCGGCACTGGCCATGTCGAAATCCGGGTCCAGCTGCCGCCCCATGCCTTCCAGGGTCAGGAACGCCTTGATCATCAGCGCCAGGTCGGCCGGCAGGGTCAGGCTGTAGCTGCGCAGCAGCTGGGTGATGTCGCCCAGCATCAGACCGATGCGCAGGTCCTTCAGCGGCACGCCACGGTACTGGTCGACGAACTGGCTGATGTCGTGCTGCAGCCGGTTCTCGTCCACTTCCACGCCGCCGGCCCAGTCCAGCAGCACGTCGGCCACACCCTGCGGGTCCTGCTCGACCAACCCGTGCAGCAGCTGCGCGACCTGGAAGCGCCGCACTTCCGACAAGGCACCGACCATGCCGAAATCGATCACACCAATCCGGCCGTCACGCAGGTAGATGATGTTGCCGGGGTGCGGGTCGGCATGGAAGCTGCCGTCCTCCAGCACCATCTTCAGCACGATGTCGGCTCCACGCCGCGCCAGTTCGCGCCGGTCCAGCCCGGCCGCATCGACGCCGGCCAGGTCACGCCCTGGAATGCCGTCGACGAAGTCCTGCACGTTGAGGCTTTCGCAGGTCCACTGCCAGTGCACGTCGGGAATCAGGATGTCGTCGCGGCCTTTGAAGTTGCGCGCGATGCGCTCGGCATTGCGGCATTCGGCGGCGAAATCCAGCTCGCGACGCAGCGACACGGTGAACTGCTGCACCACCTCGGCCGGGCGATAGCGGTGCAGGTCCGGCAGGCGCGCCTCGACGATCTCCGCCAGGCGGGCCAGCAGCCGCAGGTCGGCCTCGACCACATCGCGGATGCCGGGGCGACGCACCTTCAGCACCACCTCGCGACCGTCATGCAGGCGCGCGCGGTGGGCCTGCGCCAAGGAGGCGGCGGCCATCGGGGTTTCATCGAGGAAGGCGAACACTTCTGAAGGCGATGCGCCAAGGTCGGCCTCAAGCTGCTCGCGGATATCCGCGTACGGCAGCGCCGGCACTGCGTTCTGCAGTTCAGAGAGCTCGGCGATCCATTCCGGCGGCAGCAGGTCGACGCGCGTCGCCAGTACCTGGCCGAGCTTGACGAAGGTCGGGCCGAGATCCTGCATCGCGCTGCGCACGCGCACCGGCGCGGTCATCCGCAACAGTTCCTGCCGCTCCTCGTTCCAGTGCAGCAGGCGCCCTGCCCGCTCCAGCGTGCTGGCCAGGCCGATGCGCCGCACCACGTCGCCGAAGCCATAGCGGATCAGGACGACGGCGATTTCCTGCAGTCGGCCCAGGTCACGGACCGTGCCCAGCGTTTCCCACATCATGCGTGCTCCGGACGATTACCGGAGCAGCATGTCACAGCTGGGCGTCGATACCGCGCAATGCCGCCGCCACGGTTTGCCGGCGGATGGCTTCGCGGTCGCCGTCGAACTGGAACAGCTCGGCACGGGCGTAGCCACCGCGGCGCTTCCAGCCAATCCAGACGCTGCCGACAGGCTTGTCCGGGCTGCCGCCACCAGGACCGGCGATGCCGGTCACCGCCACGGCGATACCGGCGCCGGAATTGACCAGCGCACCGGACACCATTTCCAGCACGGTTTCGCGGCTGACCGCGCCGAACTGCTCCAGCGTCTGCGCACGCACGCCCAGCAGGCGCTGCTTGGCCTCGTAGCTGTAGACCACCATGCCGCAGTCGAAGAACGCCGAGGAACCGGCGATGTCGGTCATGCACTTGGCGATCCAGCCACCACTGCAGCTTTCAGCGGTCACCAGCTGCAGCGAAGCCTGCTGCAGGCGCTGCCCGAGCGCGGCGGACTGGGCGTTGAGTTCAGCGTCGGTGGGAATGGACATCAGCATGACGGTGGGGTGAAGAACCTGCACGTTGTACCGCAGATGACAGCTGGATGTCGCGCCCCTCCGGCACGGTTGCGCTGCCGGCCAGCGGCCGGCACTACCGGGCATGGGCCGCTACCTCACCACTCCGGCAGTTTCTCCGGCAGCAGCGCCCGGATCGGCGCGCCGTCGGCACTGGCAGCCAGTTTTTCGGCTTCGGCAATCGGCAGGTCGACCTGCAGCAGCCAGCCGTCTTCGTCGGCCTGCTCGCTGCGGATCACTTCCAGCTGGTGCAGGCGCGCACGCAGGCGGCCGGCATCCGGCGGCAGGCGCAGTTCGCCGGTGACATGCTGCAGGCCCAGGCGCTTGCCCAGCACTGCCTGCAGCAGCTCAAGGCCCTGCCCGTCACGCGCGGAAATCCACACCCGCTCCCGGCGCGACTCATCCGGGATACCGTCCTGGCCATCGTGGCGGACGTCGGCACCTTCGATGCGGTCGATCTTGTTGAACACCAGCAGCTGCGGCAGGTCACCGGCACCGACCGCGGTCAGCACCTCGTCCACCTGGGCGATGCGCTCCTCGCGGTGCGGATCGGCGGCGTCGACCACGTGCAGCAGGAAATCGGCCTCGCGCGCCTCGGACAGGGTCGAGCGGAACGCAGCGACCAGGTCATGCGGCAGATCGCGGACGAAGCCGACGGTGTCGGCCAGCACCACGTTGCCACCGGGCACCGCAATGCGGCGCACGGTCGGATCCAGCGTTGCGAACAGCTGGTCGGCGGCGTAGGCCTCAGCGCCGGTCATGGCGTTGAACAGGGTCGACTTGCCGGCGTTGGTGTAGCCCACCAGGGCAACACGCGGCAGCTCGCTGCGCACGCGCGCACGGCGCATCTGGGTGCGCTGCACTTCCACCTTTTCCAGGCGCTTCTGCAGCTGCTCGACCCGCTTCTGCAGCAGGCGGCGGTCGGTTTCCAGCTGGGTTTCACCCGGGCCGCGCAGGCCGATCGAACCGCCGCGCTGGCGCTCCAGGTGGGTCCAGCCGCGCACCAGCCGCGTGGCCAGGTGACGCAGCTGCGCCAGCTCGACCTGCAGCTTGCCTTCGTGGCTGTGCGCACGCTGGGCGAAGATGTCCAGGATCAGGCCGGTTCGGTCGATCACCCGGCGCTCGAGGAAGCGTTCCAGGTTGCGCTCCTGGCCCGGGCTCAACGCATGGTTGACCAGGATCAGGTCGGCACCGCTGGCGTCGGCCGCGGCCTTGATCTCGTCCAGCTTGCCGCTGCCGATCAGGGTCGACGGATTCGGACGATCCAGGCGCGCGGTGATCGTCGCGGCGATGCTGGCCCCAGCCGAGCGGGCCAGATCACCGAATTCTTCCAGCACATCGTCTTCCAGCTTGCCGAAATGGGGCTGGATCAACAGGGCGTGTTCACCCTTTTTCGAGCGGTCAAACATTCACCGCTCCGGTATTACTCGTCTGCTTCATCACCTGCCTGACCACCTTCACCCGACTGCACGTAACCGCCACCCGGACCGACCTTCACGTTGCGTGCCGGAACGACCGTGGAAATGGCGTGCTTGTAGACCATCTGACTGACCGTGTTGCGCAGCAGGACCACGAACTGGTCGAACGACTCGATCGTGCCCTGCAGCTTGATGCCGTTCACCAGGTACACCGAAACCGGCACGCGTTCGCGCCGCAGTGCGTTCAAGAAAGGATCCTGCAGCGATTGCCCCTTGGACATTGCACACTCCTGATTATTGTTCTTATTGGGTTGCCGACGGTTGCCACGGCCCCCGAGCCGCCCGCCGACCGATGATGTTACACGGCTGGCGGGGGTTCAGCGTGCGACGAAGGTCGACACCGCGCCGGCAAGGCGCTCGTGCTCGATATGGGGGTCGAACCAGCGCGCATCAAGCTCGCCGCGCAGCCAGGTCAGCTGGCGCTTGGCCAGCTGGCGGGTTGCGAAGATGGCCTTGTCACGGAAGCGGGCAGCATCGCCCTCCCCGTCCAGGTACTCCCAGGCCTGGCGATAGCCGACCGCGCGCACTGCCGGCAGGTCCAGCGGCGCCTCCACGGCAGCCATTTCCGGCATCGCGCGCAACGCCCGCACCTCGTCGAGGAAGCCCTGCGCCAGCATGGCGTCGAAGCGTGCCTCGATGCGCTGGTGCAGCACCGCGCGGTCACGCGGCGCCAGGATCAGCTTGAGGGTGCGCACCGGCAACGGCGCCACGCCCGGCCGGCGCTGCCATTCAGTGATGGGGGTGCCGGTCAGGCGATAGACCTCCAGCGCCCGCTGGATGCGCTGCGGGTCGGTAGCATGGATGCGTGCGGCCGCCGCCGGATCGACCTGGGCCAGCTCTGCGTGCAGTGCCGCCCAGCCACGCTCGGCCGCCTCGGCGCTGAGTGCTTCGCGCATCGCCGGATCGGCCTCCGGCATCGGCGACAGGCCCTGCAACAGGGCGCGGAAGTACAGGCCAGTGCCACCGGCCAGGATCGGCATCTTGCCGCGTGCCACGATGTCGGCCACGACCCGGCCGGCATCGGCGGCGAATTCGGCTGCCGAGTAGGTCTGCCAGGGATCGCGCAGGTCCAGCAGATGGTGGGGGGCCTGCGCGCGCTCGGCCGCATCCGGCTTGGCCGAGCCGATGTCCAGGTGGCGGTACACCAGCGCCGAATCGACGCTGACGATCTCGCCATCCAGCTGCTTCGCCAGGGCGATCGCGGTGGCGGTCTTGCCACTGGCGGTCGGCCCCATGACGGCGATCGCCAGCGGCCGCCGGTCGATGCCCATCAGTCTTCGTCCGGCCAGCGGATCGTCGGCGTGGCGTCGGCGCGTGGCGTCGGCACCGCCTCGACCGCCTGCCAGATCTTCAGCGCATCCACAGTGGCGGCTACGTCATGCACGCGCACGATGCGCGCACCACGCTGCACCGCGATCAGGTGCGCGGCCACCGACGCGGCCACGCGTTCGGACGGCGTGTCGCGGCCGGTCAGTTCCCCCAGGCTGCGCTTGCGCGACAAGCCAGCCAGCATCGGCACGCCCAGTTCCAGGAAGCGCTCGGAGCGCGCCAGCAGGGTCATGTTGTGGGCGGTGGTCTTGCCGAAGCCGAAACCGAGATCGACCAGCAGGTTCTTCTTCGCAATGCCGGCCATCTCGGCAGCGAACAGGCGCTGCACCAGGAAGCCATGCACCTCGGCGACCACATCGTCGTAGTGTGGATCGGCCTGCATGTGGCCCGGCTCACCCCGCATGTGCATCAGCACCACCGGCACGCCGGCTACAGCGGCGGCGTCCAGCGCCCCCTCCTGGCGCAGGCCGTAGATGTCGTTGATCATGCCGGCGCCAGCGGCCACCGCCGCACGCATCACCTCCGGCTTGAAGGTATCGATGCTGATCGGCACCTGGGTACGGGCGGCCAGCTGCTCGATCACCGGAATCACCCGGCGCAGCTCGTCCTCGACCGATACCGGGGCGGCGCCCGGACGGGTGGATTCACCGCCGATATCGAGCAGGTCCGCGCCCTCCTCGACCAGCTTCAGGCCATGTGCGACCGCGGCCTCGGTGGTGTCGTGCGCGCCGCCATCGGAGAACGAATCCGGAGTGACGTTGACGATGCCCATGACCCGGGCACGGTCGAGGCGCAGGATGCGGCCGGCGCAATCGAGCTGGGGCGAGGTATCGAACATGGGCAATCCTGCAGGGACAACGGCGGGTAGTTTAGTTCGGCAGGGCGGCGCCCTGCACCCGCAGAGGCCAGAGCGACAGCAACAGCAAGTGCGGCATTCCGTTGGATGGCGGGGTGGGTCCGGTTGCGGGGGACGCTGCAAGTACGTCCATGTAAGCTCGGTCGCCGCATCCATGCGGCTCACGCCCCCGCAACCGGACCCACCCCGCCTTCGACAGTTGCTCGCGAGCTGCCGGAGTGACTCTTGGGGTCAGATCCGTTTTCCTACGGAAAACGGATCTGACCCCATTCTTGTACATCGATATCTGACAGATGTGTCGACCAAGGTCGACACCTACCAACAGCTCCCGGAATCTGTCAGAGGTGGGGCGGTGTCGGATGGCGGGGTGTCAGCCGCATGGGCCCGAGGCATGCCTCGGGCGGGTTGGGCAGGACGCCCAACCCCGGTCTTGCCGTGTGCGCAGGAATGCGCACGCGAGCAAGCGGCTGCCAAGCCCCCATGGATGGGTTCACGGCGTCCCCGCCATCCGACACCGCCCCGCCAAACCACGGAATGCCGCTGTTGCTGTTGCTGTTGCTCTGGCTTGACGGCTTCGGCAGGTGCAGGGCGCAGCCCTGCCGATACCCTCAACGGCGGCGGCGCTTGCGGTCCACGTACAGGGTCCTGGCGATGCTCAGCACGATGCCGACACCGATACCCACCACGCAGCCCAGCAGCAGATTGTCGGCCCCCAGGCCCACACCCACGCCGACCACGGTGGCGATGACCATTTCGGCGTTGTGGGAAATCGGTTCGGGCTTCGGGGCGGACATGCGGGCTCCAGCGTCAGATCAGTTCTTCGGGATGGGCCAGTAGCCCGGAAACGACGAAGCCGGGTTGCCCCGGCCTCGTCTGGTGTCACGTGCAGCGGGCCGTCAGTGCGATTCGGCCGGGCCTGCGATCGGCGGCAGCGGACGGGCGTCGCCGCCCTTGTCGTTGCCACCATCCTTGTTCGACTTGTTCCAGCCGGCCGGCGGCGGCGGATCGCGACCTTCCATGATGGCGTCGATCTGCGGCGCGTCGATGGTCTCGTACTGCAGCAGCAGCTGGGACATCGCGTGCAGCTTGTCCAGGTTGGCCGTCATCAGCTCGGTGGTGCGTGCGTAAGCCTCGTCGAGGATGTTGCGCACTTCCTCGTCGATGCGGCGCGCGGTGTCGTTGGACACGCTCTTGTGCTGGGTGACCGAACGGCCCAGGAACACCTCGTCGTCCTCTTCGCCATAGGCGATCGGGCCGAGCTGGTCGGACAGGCCCCACTTGGTGACCATGTTGCGGGCCATCTTGGTGGCGCGTTCGATGTCGTTGGAGGCGCCCGTGGTGACCTTGTCGGCGCCGAAGATCAGCTCCTCGGCCACGCGGCCACCGTACAGCGAGCACAGCTGCGACTTGATCGCCACGCGGTTCATCGAGTACTTGTCGCCTTCCGGCAGGTACATGGTCACACCCAGCGCACGGCCGCGCGGAATGATCGTGACCTTGTAGACCGGGTCGTGCTCCGGCACCAGTCGGCCGACGATGGCGTGACCGGCTTCGTGGTAGGCGGTGAGGGTCTTCTCTTCTTCGCTCATGGCCATCGAGCGACGTTCGGCACCCATCAGGATCTTGTCGCGGGCACGGTCGAAGTGGTCCATGCGGACCTCCTTCTCGTTGCCACGCGCGGCGAACAGGGCGGCCTCGTTGCAGAGGTTGGCCAGGTCGGCGCCGGAGAAGCCCGGGGTACCACGCGCGATCACCATCGGCTCGACATCGTCGGCCAGCGGCAGCTTGCGCATGTGGACCTTCAGGATGTGCTCGCGGCCCTTCACGTCCGGCAGGCCGACCACGACCTGACGGTCGAAACGGCCCGGGCGCAGCAGCGCCGGATCCAGCACGTCCGGACGGTTGGTCGCAGCGATCACGATCACGCCTTCGCCACCTTCAAAACCGTCCATCTCGACCAGCAGCTGGTTCAGGGTCTGCTCGCGCTCGTCATGACCGCCGCCCAGGCCGGCGCCACGGTGGCGACCGACGGCGTCGATTTCGTCGATGAAGATGATGCAGGGGGCGTGCTTCTTGGCCTGCTCGAACATGTCGCGCACGCGGCTGGCGCCGACGCCGACGAACATTTCCACGAAGTCCGAACCGGAGATCGAGAAGAACGGCACCTTGGCTTCGCCAGCGATGGCCTTGGCCAGCAGCGTCTTGCCGGTACCCGGGGGGCCGACCATCAGCACGCCGCGCGGAATCTTGCCGCCCAGCTTGGTGAACTTGGACGGGTCGCGCAGGAAGTCGACCAGCTCGCCCACTTCTTCCTTGGCCTCGTCGCAGCCGGCGACGTCGGCGAAGGTGACCTTGATCTGGTCTTCGCCCTGCAGCTTGGCGCGCGACTTGCCGAAGGACATCGCGCCCTTGGCACCGCCGCCACCGCCCTGCATCTGGCGCATGATGAACAACCAGAAGCCGATGATCAGGATGACCGGCAGGAAATTCATCAGGATCGCGCCGAGGGAAATGCCGCTGGACGGCTCCTCCTGCACGATTTCCACGTTCTTGGTACGCAGCACGTTGATCAGGTCACGATCGAACGGCGCGGTGATGGTGGACGACTGCCCACCGCGGGTGGTGTAGGTCAGCTGGCTGGTGCCGCCGCGCATGTCGCCACCAAAGGCGACCTTCTGCACGTTGCCGCTGTCCACCTGGTCCAGGAACTGCGAGTACGACGCGCCCTGCGCGCCGGCCCCGGAGGACTTCGGCGAGAAGCTCTGGAAGACCACCATCAGCACGACGGCGACGACCACCCATAGCAGGAGGTTCTTGGTCAAGTCGTTCATCCTCATTGGCTCCGGTGTTCCTCTCAGTGCTGGCGTTGCGTTGGGGTCGAACTTGCGTACATTGCGAGCTTACTTCATGTGGGCGCGTTTTCCCTGACCCAAGGCATACACCTCGGGAGAGCGCTTGCGCGAGGCTTCCGGCTTGCGGATGGAGACCTTGTCGTACCGGCGGCGCATGTCGCGCACGTAGTCGTCAAAGCCCTCACCCTGGAACAGCTTGATCAGGAACGCCCCACCGGTCTTCAGGTGGTTGTCGGCAAAATCCAGGGCCAGCTCCGCCAGGTGCATCATCCGCGGCTGGTCGACCGCGCCTACACCACTCTTATTGGGGGCCATGTCCGACAGCACAAGGTCTACCGGCTGATCCCCGAGCATGGCTTCAAACTGCGATAGGACGGCTTCTTCCCTGAAGTCACCATGAAGGAACTCCACGCCGGCCAGCGGCGGCATGTCCAGGATATCCAGGGCCAGCACGCGGCCGGTGTCGCCGATCTGTCTCCGAACCTGCTGAGACCATCCACCCGGGGCCGCACCGAGGTCGACCACCACCATGTGCGGCTTCAGCAACCGGTCACGTTCAAGCAGCTCTTCGAGCTTGTAGGCCGCGCGCGAGCGCATGCCTTCGGCCTGGGCCTTCTTCACGAAGGGGTCGGAGAAGTGTTCCTTGAGCCAGCGCTGGCTGCTTTTGCTGCGGGTAGCCATTGAAAATAGGGGCTGATGGGGTCCTCATGATACCCTGATCGCCCCATTCAACCGTGTTTTCCTGCATGTCCATCGCCCTGACCGCTTCCCAGACCCGTTTCCTGCGCGGCCAAGCCCACGACCTGAAGGCCCTGCTGCAGACCGGCGGCAAGGGCGTGACCCCGGCCTTCATCGCTGAGCTGAACGAAGTGCTGGAGCGCCACGAGCTGGTCAAGGTGAAGGTCGCTGCCGAGGATCGCGACGCCCGTGACGTGATGATCGGCGAGATCGTCGAAGCCACCGAGAGCGCACTGGTGCAGCGCATCGGCCACGTCGCCGTGCTGTACCGCCCGAGCAAGGAACAGCGCCAGATCGTGCTGCCGCGCGGCTGATCGCCCTACTGCCATGCAGCTGAACCACGAACCGCCGGATTACGCCTACAGCCTGCGCGCGGCCGACGGCCGTTCGGCCCGGGTCAACGACCAGGTGCTGGGCAGCAGTTTCTTCCTGACCCCGGACCAGCTGGTCACGCAATGGCCGGTGGTGAGCGCCACCGCGCTGCAGGTGGCCGACCTGGAGCCGATCCTGGCGCTGAATCCGGCGCTGATCGTGCTCGGCACGGGTGACCGCCAGGTGTTCCCGCCGGCGGTGGTGATGGCCGCCTGCCTGTCACGCGGCATCGGCCTGGAAGTGATGAACAATCCGGCTGCCGCGCGCACCTTCAACATCCTGGCCGGCGAAGGCCGCAAGGTTGCGGCTGCTTTCATTCTGGAAGGCTGAGTTCGAGGCGTCGGGCGCGCCCCGGCGCTAGCCGCCAGAAGCGGTGCAGCGGAAGGCCGAGAACTGCTTCAGCCGCCCGATCAGGTTGCCGCCCTGGCCCCAGCGGATGTCCATGACCTTCCAGTCCTGGCCCTGCCTTTGCAGCAGGACACGGTCGATCCAGCGATAGTCGCCTATCGCCATTTCGACGGGTACCCAACTGCCATCGCCGCTCGTCGCGGGCAGCCCCACCTTTACCGTTTCCGGCCGATCCGGCGCCATGAGATACGGGCTCTGGTCCAGCATATGCGGCTTCTCGTCATGCGCGGCCAGCACCGCACAGGCCCGCTCGTAAGCGCGCTGCGCATCGATGGCTGAGCGCAGCGCATCGCCCAGCAACGGCGGAATGGTCGCTTCGTCCGAAGCCGGCGCCTGGACGGCCGCGTAAAGACGGGTGACCACGTCGCGCGGATCGCTGGCTGCGGAGGCCAGCGGCGCGACGATGAGCAACGCGAGAGTGGAAGCAGGACGGAGCATGGGGTGCCGGATCGACTGGGACCGCTCAAGAATGCCGGGTATCCCGTCCGCCGTGAAGGTGAGCCTGCGACACACAAGATCGCAAATGACCACTCTGCGGTACCCGGGTCGAGCATGGCTCGCCTCTACAGGCCAGGAACGCCGGGCATGGCCCGGCGCTATCGCATCTGACGATCAGCGTGCCGGCAGGTACTGCTGCGGGTCGACCGGCTTGCCGTTGTAGCGAATCTCGAAGTGGACCATGTCGCGGTTCGCACCGGTACGGCCCATTTCGGCGATCTGCTCACCGGCCTTCACGCTCTGGCCTTCATTCACCAGGCGCTTGCGGTTGTGGCCATAGGCCGACAGCCACTGGTCGCTGTGCTTGATGATGATCAGCTCGCCGTAGCCGACCAGGCCGGCGCCGGAATACACCACCACGCCATTGGCGGTGGCCTTGACCGCCTGGCCGCTGGTGCCGGCGATGTCAACGCCCTGCTTGGTCGCATCACCAGCCACGTAGCGGCCAACGATGGCGCCATCAGCCGGCCAGCGCCAGGCGATGTTGCTCTTCACCGGACCGACCGGCGCCGGGGCCGGCGTGGTGCTGCCGCCACTGCTGCCACCGGAACGCGGCGGGGTGACCACCGTGGTGGGCGCGCGGCCGCCGCTGGCACCGGCCGGATACAGCCGGATCACCTGCCCCGGATAGATCGTCGAGGGGTTGTCCAGGCTGTTCCAGGCAATCAGGTCGCCCGGGGTGATGTCATGGATGCGGGCCAGCGCATAGATGGTGTCGCCCTTGCGCACCACCACGGTCTGCCCCGGCTTGGGTACCGAGGTCTTCGGCGTGGTCACACCGCCACCGGTGCTGCCACCACCAGGACGAACCACGGTGGCGGTGCCGCAGGCGGCCAGGGTGGAAACCAGCAACACCAGCGCGCCGACGCGCACTCCCTTGCTCAGACGATCAGGACTCATGCGAACTTCGACCTCCATACAAGCCAGGCGATCAGCACCACCACCAATGCGGTGGCGATCCAGCCCAGCGGTTCAATCCAGCGACGCAGCGCCGCTTCGGCACGCGCACCACCGATACGGATGACCGCGGCCAGCACGAACACGCGCTTGCCGCGACCGATCAGCATGCTCAGCAGGTACTGCGGCATCGGTACGCCGACGATACCCGATGCCCACGTGAAGACCTTCATCGGGATCGGCATGAAGCCGCCCAGCACCAGGAAGGTGAACACCGCCCACGGCGACTCGGCCATCTTCGCCTGCACGGTGGTGATCCCCTGCTCGATGGCCGGAAGCATGCCCAGCGCCTCGAACAGCGGCTTGATCGCCTCGAAGGCGAAATGGCCCAACGCATAGCCGATCAGCGCGCCGGCCATCGAGCCGGCCAGGCTGAGGGTGGCAAACCACCAGCCACGCTTGGGCTGGGCCACGCACATCGGTGCCAGCATCACTTCCGGCATCACCGGAAAGATGATCGCCTCGAAGAAGCTCAGCACCGTCAGGTAGGTTGGCGCGCGCTCGTGCGCGGCCCACTTCATCGCCCGCTCGTACAGCGGCCCGAAAATCTTCATGCAACCCTGCTCCGTGGATTAGTCGAGCATGCCAGACAGCAGCGGTACGAAGGTGACCGGCGCCAGCACGTGTTGTTCGATGCTGCCGTCAGCCTTGCGATCCAGCTGTACCAGCGACTGCGCGCTGGGGCCGCCGACCGGAGCCACCAGGCGACCGCCTTCGGCAAGCTGCTCGATCAGCACATCGACCAGCGCCGGCGCCGCTGCAGTGACCACGATGGCATCGAACGGACCGTGTTCGGCCCAACCAACGCGACCATCGTCATGCTTGGTGCGGATGTTCATGCCCAGCGCGCGGAAGCGCTTGCGCGCCTGCCGCAGCAGATCGCCGATGCGCTCCACGGTGTAGACCTCCAGGCCCAGCGCACCAAGGATGGCGGCCTGGTAGCCGGAGCCGGTGCCCACTTCCAGCACCCGTTTCGGCGCCACCTGGAGAACGGCCTCGGTCATCCGCGCGACCACCCAGGGCTGCGAGATGGTCTGGCCGTGGCCGATCGGCAGCGCGGTGTCTTCATACGCACGCGAGGCCAGTGCCTCGTCGATGAACAGATGGCGCGGCACCACCCGGATCGCGTTCAAGGTGGATTCGTCGGCAATGCCCGCTTCGCGCAGGCGGTCGACCAGACGGTCGCGCACGCGCTGCGAGGTCATGCCGATACCAACGGCTTCCGGCTGCAGGCGCAGGCGCGGACTCATGCCGGCCGGTCCAGCGCGGCGCTGAGGCCGCCCACCCAGCTGGCCACCTTCTCCAGCGCCTGATAGCGGGTCAGGTCGACCTGGATCGGGGTGATCGAGATGTGGCCGGTGCGCACTGCATGGAAATCGGTGCCGGGGCCGGAGTCCTGCTCACGGCCGGCCGGGCCGATCCAGTACACCTCGTTGCCACGCGGATCCTTCTGCGCGATGCAGCCTTCGGCACGGTGACGGTTGCCGAGGCGGGTGACCTCGAAGCCCTTGACCTCGCTCCACGGCAGGTCCGGCACGTTGACGTTGAGGATGGTGTCGGCCGGCAGCGGGTCGGCCTTGAGCCGGGCGACGATCTCGACTGCGGCGCGCGCGGCGGTCTCGAAGTGCTTCGGATCGTGGTTGCGGCTGACCAGCGAAACCGCCACCGCCGGCAGGCCAAGGAAGCGGCCTTCCATCGCCGCCGAAACGGTGCCGGAGTAGATCACGTCATCACCCAGATTGGCGGCATTGTTGATGCCGGACACGACAATGTCAGGCTCGAACTCGAGCAGCCCGGTCAGCGCCAGATGCACGCAGTCGGTCGGGGTACCGGCCACCGAAACGGTGTAATGGTCGATGCGCTTGAGGCGGATCGGCAGGTCCAGGGTCAGAGAGTTGCTGGCACCGGAGCGGTCACGGTCGGGGGCGACCACCGTCACTTCGTGGCCGGCCTCGCGCAGCACCGAGGCAAGCATCCGGATGCCTGCGGCGTCGACGCCATCGTCGTTACTGACCAGGATTCGCATCTTCGATTTAACCGCTTGATTTTCCAAGAATTCGATTCCGTCACCGTGCAGTGTGGGCGGGACCGTCGTACTCCCCTGCGGAAGCCGTCGACCCTGCAAGGGCATCGTCTATTGTGCCGCATGCGAGCCGCCGGTCCTACCCTGTCGGCGGTCATGACCGACATCGAACCGTCATAGGCAGACCTGCGCCGGCGGTTTACCCTGTGCGCATGTCGCACCCTGAAGACGAAGATCCGGCCGCATTGTTCCGTGCGGCGATCGGCGAAGTGACGCCACTGCGCAAGGACGCCGAGCCGGCGCCTGCCGCACCCCGGCCGAAGCCGCGCGCGCGCATGGCCGAACGTGACGAGGCCGAAGCCGCCGGCGAATTCGCCCGGCTGCTGCGCGACAGTACGCCGCTGGAAGCCGGTGACGTAGCCAGCTATCGCCGAGACAATCTGCCACCACGCCTGTTCCAGCGCCTCAAGCGTGGCCAGTACTCGGTGCAGGACGAGCTGGACCTGCACGGCGCCACCGCTGCGCAGGCCGAGACGCTGCTGCGCCAGTTCCTGCTGGAGGCACATGCACACGACTATGGCTGCGTGCGCATCATCCATGGCAAGGGATTGCAGTCCGATGGCGGTGCGCCGGTGCTGAAGAACCTGGTCGATCGCCTGCTGCGGCTGCGCAACGACGTGTTGGCATTTCACTCGGCACCGACCGGACAAGGCGGTACCGGCGCGATGCTGGTGCTGCTGGCGCGCAGATGAAAAAGGGGACGGAGGGAATTAAGTCGTTTGTGGCACAAACGACTTAATTCCCTCCGTCCCCTTTTCCTGTCAGGCCTGAGAGGCGTCTTCGACCGGGCCGAGCTCGTGCAGCACGGCGGTGGCGTAGCAGCCCGGCGGCAGTGCGAACGACAGTTCCAGCACGTCGTCGGCCAGCCACTGGTGCTGCAGCAGCGCCGGACGCAGGCGCAGCGCGCGGCGCTCCTGCTTCAGGCGCGCGTCTTCCAGGCCGGCCCGCAGCGCCTTCGATTCCTCGTCGTCCAGCGCGGCCAGTTCCAGCTCGCGCGCCGCATCGGTGCTGCGCAGCTCGCCTTCGCCCCACAGCGGCGCGCTGGGATGGATGTCGAAACGCGCCAGTCGCTCGGCCAACACGTCGGTGTACGGCTCGGGTCCGAACACGCTGCGGCTGCCATCGAGCATCCACACTTCGCCATCGAGAGGCTGATCCCAGCTGCCCTGCTCCACGCGCGCGGCCAGCACGCGGTTGAACAGCGCCGATCGGGCGGCAGACAGCAGCAGCGAACGCTGGTCCTTGCGCATGCGACGGCCGCCGAACATCGCCAGTGCGGCCGGTACGTTGCCACCGTCGCGGCCGAAACGCTGCTCACCGAACCAGTTCGGCAGGCCGCGCGCGGCAATCTGCTGCAGGCGCTCGCTGATCGCGGTGGCATCCCCCTGCACCTCACGCAGCACCAGCTTGAAGCGGTTGCCGGCCAGTGCGCCGCGCTGCAGCTTGCGGTTGTGCCAGGTCGCTTCGAGCACTTCGATCTCGTCACTGGCCAACCCGGCCAGGTCCGGCGCGATGCGCTTGGGCAGGTGCACGCTGAAACGCTGAGTGGTGACCGCGTGGCGGTCTTTCATCCCGGCGTAGCTCACCGCCATTTCCGGCAGGCCCGCCCACGTGGCCAGCAGCTTGGCCACATGCACGGTGTTGGCGCCGCGCTTGCGGATGTGCAGCAGCAGGTGCTCGCCTTCACCGGTGGCCTCGAAGGCCGGCAGTTCATCCACCTGGAAATCGTCCGGCGTGGTGCGGATGCGCGCCGTCAACAACGGCGCACCAAACGCCAACGGCAACGGAATCATGCCGCCACCAGCAGCACAACGGCCTGCGCGGCGATGCCTTCACCACGGCCGGTGAAGCCCAGCTTCTCCGAGGTGGTGGCCTTGACGCTGACCGCGTCCAGCGGCAACTGCAGCAGCCCGCCGATGCGCTCGCGCATGGCCAGCGCATGCGGGCCGACCTTCGGTCGCTCGCAGATCACGGTGATGTCGGTGTTGCCGACGCGCCAGCCGCGCTCACGCAGCAGACTGTCACAGTGGCGCACGAAATCACTGCTGTCGGCGCCCTTCCAGCGGTCGTCACTGGGCGGGAAATGCTGGCCGATGTCACCCAGCGCCAGCGCGCCGAGCATGGCATCACACAGGGCATGCAGGATCACGTCGCCGTCGCTGTGCGCGAGCACGCCGCAGCTGTGCGGCACGTTCACGCCGCCAAGCATGATGTGGTCGCCTTCACCGAAGGCATGGACGTCGTAGCCCTGGCCGATGCGGACGGGCGGGAACGGTGCGGTGCTCATGGATGCAACCCTTGCTACAGGGCCGCGCGGCTAATCAGCCGGCGCGGCGGGAAAGTACGAATTCGAACCGGTCCAGATCGGCCGGGGTGGTGACCTTGAAGTTGTCCTCGCTGCCTTCCACCAGCAGCGGGCGCTGGCCCTGGCGCTCCATGGCCATGGCCTCATCGGTGACTTCAATACCGGCGGCGGCGGCTTCGGACAGCGCGCGGCTGAGCTGGTGGCGGCGAAACAGCTGCGGTGTCAGTGCACGCCACAGGCGCTCGCGCGGCTCGGTGCCATCGATGCCACCGTCGTCGCCGGCGCGCTTGAGGGTGTCGCGCACCGGTGCGGCCAGGATCGCCCCGACCGGATCGGCACGGCCGACTTCAAGCAGGCGGCCAAGATCGGCCAGGGACAGGTTGGGCCGCGCGGCATCGTGGACCAGCACGAATTCATCGGCGCGCACCGAGTCCGGCAGCGCCTGCAGCCCAGCCAGCACCGAGGCGGCACGGGTCGCGCCGCCGATGCAGGTCAGTACCGGTTTGCCGGCCCATTCACTCCAGCCTGGCCAGTCGGCATCGTCCGGACCGATCACTACCATCGCCCCGGCCACGGCCGGATGCGCCAGCAATGCGTCCAGGGTGTGGGCGAGCAGGATCTGCCCGCCCGCCTGCAGGTACTGCTTGGGCAGCGGCGCGCCGAAGCGGGCGCCACGGCCCGCGGCTGGAACCACCACCCAGATCGCCGCGCTCATGGCACGTCCGCCGGGTGTTCGCCGGCCTGGACATTGACGCCTGCTGCGGGTTGCGCCGGGCGAACCGGCGCATCCTCGACCACGCGGTAGAACTTCTCGCCGGGCTTGATCATGCCCAGCTCGCTGCGCGCGCGCTCCTCGATGGCGGACTGGCCTTCCTTGAGGTCCTTCACTTCGGCAGCCAGCGCGTCGTTGCGCTGCTGCAGACCCTCATTGTCGCGCTCCTGGTTGGCGACCTGGGCTTCGAGCATCATCACTTCGCCCGAGTTGCCCGGACCGAACCAGAAGCGGTACTGCAGCCAGCCCAGCAACAGGGCCAGCACCAGCAGCATCCAGCGCCAGTCGCGCATCGGCTCAGCGCTTCAGCGAAACGAACGCGTCACGACCGGCGTAACGCGCGCCGGCACCGAGGGCTTCCTCGATACGCAGCAGCTGGTTGTACTTGGCCACGCGATCGCTGCGGCACAGCGAGCCGGTCTTGATCTGGGTGGCGGTGGTGGCCACCGCGATGTCGGCGATGGTGGTGTCTTCGGTTTCGCCCGAACGGTGCGAGACCACGGCGGCGTAGCCGGCACGGTCGGCCATGGCGATCGCTTCCAGGGTTTCGCTCAGGGTACCGATCTGGTTGACCTTGATCAGGATCGCGTTGGCGGTGCCCGAGTCGATGCCTTCCTGGAAGATCTTCGGGTTGGTCACGAACAGGTCGTCGCCGACCAGCTGCACCTTCTTGCCGATGCGGTCGGTCAGCAGCTTCCAGCCGGCCCAGTCGTTCTCGGCCAGGCCATCTTCAATCGTGATGATCGGATACTGCGCGGCCCAGTCGGCGAGGAAGTCGACGAACTGCTCGGAGGTCAGGCGCTTGTTCTCGCCGACCAGGTTGTATTTGCCGTTCTCGAAGAACTCGCTGGAGGCGACGTCCAGGCCCAGCAGCACGTCTTCACCGGCGGTGTAGCCAGCCTTGCCGATCGCTTCGAGGATGGTGTCCAGCGCTTCGACGTTGCTGCGGAAGTCCGGCGCGAAGCCGCCTTCGTCACCGACCGCCGTGCTCAGGCCGTGGCCCTTCAGCACCGACTTCAGCGAATGGAAGATTTCGGTACCGGCACGCAGCGCTTCGGAGAACGAGGTGAAGCCGACCGGCAGCACCATGAATTCCTGGAAGTCGACGTTGTTGTCGGCGTGCGCACCACCGTTGATGATGTTCATCATCGGCACCGGCAGCGACGGGGTTACACCGGTCTTGGCGGCCAGGTACTGCCACAGCGCCTGCTTGTTCGATGCGGCGGCGGCGTGCGCGGCGGCCATCGAAACACCCAGCAGCGCGTTGGCGCCCAGGCGGCCCTTGTTCTCGGTGCCATCGAGGTCGATCAGGCGACGGTCGAGGCCGGCCTGGTCGGTGGCTTCGAAGCCCTTCAGCGCATTGGCGATGGTGGTGTTGACGTTGTCGACAGCCTTGCGCACGCCCTTGCCCAGGTAACGGGTCTTGTCGCCATCACGCAGCTCGACCGCTTCCTTGGTGCCGGTCGAGGCGCCGGAGGGAACCGCGGCACGACCGAACAAACCGTCCTCCAGGATGACTTCGGCTTCCAGCGTGGGGTTGCCACGGCTGTCGAGGATTTCACGGGCGTGGATGCTGCGGATCGTACTCATGGTCGGGCCGGTTACCTGTATGGAGAGGGGGCGACAAAACGAATGCCGCGTGATTATCCCCGGCTGCCCGCCACTTGCCAAATGGCGTGGGCGGCTTCAGCCCCAGCTGGACCCGATCACGATCAGGACCATCGACACCAGCATCACCAGCAATGCACCGGCAATCGCTGCCAGGATGGGGCCACGCCGCCGTCGCCAGGCCAGCACCATCGCCACCGGGCTGCCCAGGAAGGACAGCACCATCGTGACCAGCGCGCCCAGCAGCCACCACTGCGTGGCCTGCACGCCGTTGTTTCCGTCCCCCGGCGGCCGGAAACCGGACGTGAAGGCCAGCACGCCCACCACCAGGGCGATCCAGGTCAACACGGACAGCCCCAGCGCGATCAGGCCCCAGGGCCAGCCACGCGCCGATGTGGTCGTATTCATCAAAGCAATCCGTAGAACAGGGCACCCAGCCACAGCGAGAGCAGGATGATCGCCAGGCCAGCCGTCACCTTGCCGCGGTTCAGCCGCCAGGCCAGCACCGCGGCAGCGACGCAGCCCACCGCACCGAGCAGCTCCGCGACCAGCAGCGCAATGAAGTACGCGCGCAGATCGAGCGCGCTGCTGCCATCACCCGGGGGGCGCACCGACGCGGCACCGATCAGCACCAGGCCAAACATGCCCACGGTGAACAGCACGGCCAGGCCCAGTGCGATCAGGCCCCAGGGCCACTGTTTCCAGTGCCGGCGGTGACGCTGGGCTTCCAGCGCCAGCCACGGGTCACGACTCACGCGAAGCGCGAGAAGCCGTGCTTCTTGGTCACCGCGTCGAGCTCCATCAGGGTCTCGAGCAGCGCTTCCATCTGGTCCAGCGGCCACGCATTGGGACCATCGGACAGGGCCTTGGACGGATCCGGATGGGTCTCGGCGAACAGGCCGGAGATGCCCACCGCCACCGCGGCACGGGCCAGCACCGGCACGTGTTCGCGCTGGCCGCCCGAACTGGTGCCCTGCCCGCCCGGCAGCTGCACCGAATGGGTGGCATCGAACACCACCGGGCAACCGGTATCGCGCATCACCGCCAGCGAGCGCATGTCGCTGACCAGGTTGTTGTAGCCGAAGCTGGCACCGCGTTCGCAGACCATGATCTGATCGTTGCCGGTGGCCTTGGCCTTCTCCACGACCGGCTTCATGTCCCACGGCGCCAGGAACTGGCCCTTCTTGATGTTGACCGGCTTGCCGGCCGAGCACACCTTGCGGATGAAGTCGGTCTGGCGGACCAGGAACGCCGGGGTCTGCAGCACATCCACCACCGAGGCCACTTCGTCCATCGGGGTGTATTCGTGGACGTCGGTCAGCACCGGCACGCCGATCTGCTTCTTGACCTCGGCCAGGACCTTCAGGCCCTCTTCCATGCCCGGGCCACGGAACGCGGTGCCCGAGGTGCGATTGGCCTTGTCGAAGCTGGACTTGAAGATGAAGTTGACGCCGAGCTTGTCGGTGACTTCCTTCAACTTGCCGGCGGTATCGAGCTGCAGCTGCATCGACTCGATCACGCAGGGGCCGGCGATCAGGAACAGGGGCTGGTCCAGCCCGACCTCGAATCCACACAGTTTCATGGCGTTTCCTTGTTGTCCGCGGCACCGGCCGGGCCGGTGCGCTGGGGGTTGAAGCGTGCAAGATGGGGGCCAGCGGCCCCCATCACAAGTCAGGCGCGGGCTTCCTGCAGCAGCTTGCCGCCGGCCTTGCGCTCGCGCGCGGCACGGATGAAACCGATGAACAGCGGGTGGCCATCACGCGGGGTGGACAGGAATTCCGGGTGCGCCTGGCAGGCCAGGAACCACGGGTGCGCATCGCGCGGCAGCTCGACCACTTCCACCAGGGTGTCGTCCATCGACTTGCCGGCGATCACCAGGCCCGCATCTTCCAGTTGGGTGCGGTAGCGGTTGTTGAACTCGTAGCGGTGGCGGTGGCGCTCGGCAACCACGTCCTTGCCGTACAGCTCGCGGGCCAGCGTGCCCGGCTTCAGGCGCTGCTCCTGCAGGCCCAGGCGCATGGTGCCACCGAGGTCGCTCTTGTCATCACGCTTTTCGACGTCGCCGGTTGCCGTGCGCCACTCAGTGATCAGGCCGATCACCGGGTTCGGCGACTGGCGGTCGTTCTCGGTGCTGTTGGCACCCTCCAGGCCGACCACGTTGCGGGCGTAATCGACGACGGCCGCCTGCATGCCGTAGCAGATGCCGAAGTACGGCACGTGCTGCTCGCGGGCGAACTTCGAGGTCAGCACCTTGCCCTCGAAACCACGGTCACCGAAGCCGCCCGGCACCAGGATGCCGTCGACATCGGCCAGTGCGGCCATGTCGGTGCCTTCCAGGTCCTGTGCTTCCAGCCACTTCAGGTTGACCTTGGTGCGCTGGCGCAGGCCGCCGTGCTTCAGTGCTTCGCCGACCGACTTGTAGGCGTCCTGGTGGTCGACGTACTTGCCGACCACGGCGATGGTCACTTCGTCCAGCGGATGCAGGGTCGCGTCGACCGCGTCTTCCCACATCGACAGATCGACCGGACCGACCTTGTCGGCCAGCTTCAGCTGGTTGACCACGATCTCATCCAGACCCTGCGCATGCAGGCCCGACGGAATGCGGTACAGCACATCCACGTCCGGCACGCTGATCACCGCGCGCTCGGAAACGTTGGTGAACTGGGCGATCTTGCGGCGCTCCGAATCCGGCACGGCCTGTTCCGAACGGCACAGCAGCACGTCCGGCTGGATGCCGATCGAGCGCAGCTCCTTCACCGAATGCTGGGTCGGCTTGGTCTTCAACTCACCGGCGGCGCCGATGTACGGCACCAGGGTGAGGTGCATGAACAGCGCCTTCTCCGGGCCACGCTCGGTGCGCACCTGACGGATCGCTTCCAGGAACGGCAGCGACTCGATGTCGCCGACGGTACCGCCGATCTCGACCAGCGCCACGTCGTAGCCTTCGGTGGCTTCGTCGATGCAGCGGCGGATCTCGTCGGTGATGTGCGGAATGACCTGCACGGTCGCGCCCAGGTAGTCGCCGCGGCGCTCCTTGCGGATCACGTTCTCGTAGATGCGGCCGGTGGTGACCGAGTTCTTGCGGCTCAGGCGGGTACGCACGAAGCGCTCGTAGTGGCCCAGGTCGAGGTCGGTCTCGGCGCCGTCGTCGGTGACGTAGACCTCACCGTGCTGGAACGGGCTCATGGTGCCCGGGTCGACGTTGATGTACGGGTCGAGCTTCATCATCGTGACCTTCAGGCCACGGGCTTCGAGAATGGCGGCCAGTGACGCAGCGGCAATGCCTTTGCCGAGCGAGGACACCACGCCGCCGGTTACGAAAATCAAGGGAGTCATGGCTGCAAGCATCCTGTCTGGAAATGGAAAACGGCAGCACCACGCGCACCCGGAGGGCAGGCATGGTGCTCGGAGGGGGTTTTCCGGTTCGCTGGGACAGCGAGGGAGGTGCGGATCCGCGCAGCGGCAGGCGCCGGACGGGGACCATCGTGCGAGGTCGGGGTGGCCGTGCCGGTCAATTCGACCGTCACCTGCGACCCGCCATGCTGGAAGCCACGCTTGGCCGCTCCAGCCCATTCGCAAATGGTGGACACGCACTTACTCCCGGAAAGCCATAGTTTACAGATTGATGGCCGCCAACCCAAGGGGCAGACGCCACGTTCCCAAAAAGAAACGCCCCGCTGAGCGGGGCGTTCCGGAGCGCAACCCTTGTCGCAAGGGCGCCTGGCAGGGGACGGGATCAGCGCTTCTTGCGCGCTTCTTCCTCTTCTTCCTTCTGCGGGGCCGGCTGGCCCTGCGCCTTCATTTCGGCATTGGCCTGCGCGCGGCGCTTGGCCTTGGCATCGGCTTCGGCCTGCGCCTTGTCGGCCTGGTCACCCTGCTGCGGGGCCGGCTGGCCGGCGTTCTGCGCCACCACCAGCGGCACTGCAACGGCGGCAGCGGCCAGGATCGCAATGGTCAGCAACTTCTTCATGAGGTCCTCCTCGCGGTATGGCTTGGACGTTTCGACCCAACGGGGGTCGCCGGCGTTCAGATTCCAGCGACTGCCATTTTACCCCCTCTGCGTCGCCGAGACTGAACCGCAGGCGTGCAAAATCCCGTGCCAGACCCCACACTTGCCCGTCGCTCCAAGCTTTCGAAGACAGATGAACGCCCGTTATAACGCCGCCGATATTGAAGTCCTGTCCGGCCTTGACCCGGTCAAGCGCCGTCCCGGCATGTATACCGACACCGCGCGCCCGAACCACCTGGCGCAGGAAGTGATCGACAACTCGGTGGACGAGGCCCTCGCCGGCCATGCGCGCTCGATCGAGATCACCCTGTACAAGGACGGCAGCGTGGAGGTCAGCGATGACGGCCGCGGCATGCCGGTGGACATCCACCCGGAAGAGAAGATCCCGGGTGTCGAGCTGATCCTCACCCGCCTGCATGCGGGCGGCAAGTTCAGCAACAACAACTACACCTTCTCCGGCGGCCTGCACGGCGTCGGCGTCAGCGTGGTCAATGCGCTGTCGACCCTGGTCGAGGTGCACATCAAGCGCGAAGGTGCCGAGCACCGCATCACCTTCCGCAACGGCGACCGCGCCACCCCGCTGGAAGTGGTCGGCAGCGTCGGCAAGAAGAACACCGGTACCCGCGTGCGCTTCTGGCCGGACCCGAAGTACTTCGACACGCCCAAGTTCGCGGTGCGCGCGCTCAAGCACCTGCTGCGCGCCAAGGCCGTGCTGTGCCCGGGCCTGACCGTGAAGCTGACCGACGAGGCCACCGGTGAAGTCGATACCTGGTACTACGAAGACGGTCTGCGCGATTACCTGAAGCTGGAGCTGGGCGATCGCGAGATGTTGCCGGCCGAGCTGTTCGTCGGCAACCTGAAGAAAGACACCGAGATCGTGGACTGGGCCGTGGCCTGGCTGCCGGAAGGCGAGCTGGTGCAGGAAAGCTACGTCAACCTGATCCCCACCGCCCAGCATGGCACCCACGTCAACGGCCTGCGCACCGGCCTGACCGAGGCGCTGCGCGAGTTCTGCGACTTCCGCAACCTGCTGCCGCGTGGCGTCAAGCTGGCCCCGGAAGACGTATGGGACCGCGTGTCGTTCGTGCTGTCGCTGAAGATGACCGACCCGCAGTTCAGTGGCCAGACCAAGGAACGCCTGTCCTCGCGCCAGGCCGCCGGCTTCGTTGAAGGCGCCGCCCACGATGCCTTCAGCCTGCTGCTGAACCAGAACGTGGAACTGGGCGAGAAGATCGCGCAGATCGCCATCGAGCGCGCCAGCGCGCGCCTGAAGACCGAAAAGCTGGTCGTCCGCAAGAAGGTGACCCAGGGCCCGGCCCTGCCTGGCAAGCTGGCCGACTGCATCAGCCAGGACCTGTCGCGCACCGAGCTGTTCCTGGTGGAAGGTGATTCGGCAGGTGGCAGCGCCAAGCAGGCACGCGACAAGGATTTCCAGGCGATCATGCCGTTGCGCGGCAAGATCCTGAACACCTGGGAAGTCTCGTCCAACAGCGTGCTGGCCTCGGAAGAAGTGCACAACCTGGCCATCGCCATCGGTTGCGATCCCGGCAAGGACGACATCAGCGGCCTGCGCTACGGCAAGGTCATCATCCTGGCCGACGCGGACTCCGACGGCCTGCACATCGCCACCCTGCTCACCGCACTGTTCCTGAAGCACTTCCCGGCGCTGGTCGATGCCGGCCACGTGTTCGTGGCGATGCCGCCGCTGTTCCGCATCGACGTGGGCAAGCAGGTGTTCTACGCCCTGGACGAGGAAGAGAAGCGCACGATGCTGGACAAGATCGAGCGCGAGAAGATCAAGGGCGCCATCAGCGTCACCCGCTTCAAGGGCCTGGGCGAGATGAATCCGCCGCAGCTGCGTGAATCCACCATCCACCCGGATACCCGTCGCCTGGTGCAGCTGACCGTGGACGATCGCGAGCAGACGAGCTCGCTGATGGACATGCTGCTGGCCAAGAAGCGTGCGTCGGACCGCAAGGGCTGGCTGGAGACCAAGGGCGACCTGGCTTCGCTGGAAGCCTGATCCCTGACCGGGGTCGGATCCGTTTCCCAGCGGGGAACGGCTCTGACCCCAGGCACGCGGCAAGACGGTCGGCAGTGGGGTCAGAGCCCTTTCCTGCGGAAAGGGATCCGACCCCGGCCATTCACGGCAGCCGGGCATCGGCTCTACAGGCATTACGACCCCATCGGCAAACCCGGTGGCGCCATAATGCGCGTCCATCCGTGTGGACCACCGTATTGGCCAGCCACTCGCTGCTGTTCCCCGGCCTGCCGCTGCACAGCGCGCGCCTGGTCCTGAGCCCGATCCGCCGTGACGACGCCGCTGCGCTGTTCACGCTGCAATCCAACCCGGACGTGATGCGCTGGTGGAACCACCCGGCCTGGACACGACCGGCCGAAGCCCGCGAACAGATCGACGACGACCTTGCCGCCCACGCCATCGGCACCCAGCTGAAGCTGGCCGTGCGCGAATCGCTGGAGGGTCCGCTGCTGGGCATCTGCGTGGTGTTCGCGATCGATCGAGACGCCTCACGCGCCGAGATCGGCTACCTGCTTGCACCCGATCGTCAGGGCCAGGGCTACATGCACGAGGCCCTGCGGCAGATGCTGGCCTACCTGTTCGGCACCCTCCGCCTGCATCGCATCGAGGCCGAGATCGATCCACGCAATGTGCCGTCGGCACGCGTGCTCGACCGCCTCGGCTTCCACCGCGAGGGCGTGCTGCGCCAGCGCTGGCGCATCCAGGGCGAACTGTCGGATTCGGCCGTGTATGGCCTGCTGGCCGACGATGAGGCGGCCACCGTCCTGCCCGCTTGACCCAATCTGGCCAGTAGCAAGCTCAACGCACGGCCATGCCTTTGGACACATACGGCATGGCCCGCCACCGGCCTAGCATCGGAATCCCCTTCCGCTGCCGATACGGTGCCATGAAGTTCCTGCTGCACACTGCCGCGCTCTGCGTCGGCCTGCTCATCGCCCCTGCCAGCGTGCTGGCCGCGCCCGACGCCAAACCCGATCCGAACGACGACAAGACTGAAGCGCCTGCGCTGCCCGCTGATGCGTCGGCTCGCCAGAGCATGCGCCTGGCCGGCCGTACCCTCGACTACACCGCCACCGTTGGTACGCTGCCGGTGCGTGACGAGAAGGGCAAGGTGATCGCGGATGTGGTGTTCACTGCCTACACGATGCCGGGCAAGGACCGGCCGGTGACCTTTGCGCTCAATGGCGGCCCCGGGGCGTCGTCGGTCTACCTCAACATGGGCGCGATCGGGCCCAAGGTGGTGACCTTCGGCTCCGAGGGTGACAGCGCGTCCGCGCCGGCCACCCTGCACGACAACCCGGGCACCTGGCTGGACTTCACCGACCTGGTGTTCATCGATCCGGTCGGCACCGGCTTCAGCCGCGCGCGCATTGGCGATGACGAAGCGAAGGAGCGGCTGTACAACCCCGGTGCCGACATCGAGTACCTGTCGCGCTCGATCTATGACTGGCTGCTGCGCAACCAGCGCATGGCGTCACGCAAGTACCTGACCGGCGAGAGCTACGGTGGCTACCGCGGCCCGCGCATCACCCACTTCCTGCAGACCCGGCTGGGCGTGGCGCTGAACGGCCTGGTGCTGGTCTCGCCCTACCTGAGCCCGACGCTGGAAGACAATGCCGACGTGTCGCCGATGGCCTGGATGCAGACGCTGCCGTCGATCGCCGCAGCGCACCTGGAGCGCCAGGGCAAGCTGACCGATGCGGCGATGCGTGAGGTGGTGGAATACACCCGTGGCGACTACGCCACCGCGCTGATGAAGGGCCGCAGTGACCCACAGGCGACCGAGGCGATGCTGCGCCGGGTGACCGAGCTGACCGGGCTGGACCCGCAGTTCGTACGCCGCGCCGGTGGCCGCCTGGAGACACAGGCGTATCTGCGTGAGGTGTTCCGCGACAAAGGCACGCTGGGCAGCCGCTACGACTCCAACGTGACCGCGTTCGATCCGTTCCCGAACGATCCGGAACAGCGTGCCAACGATCCGCTGCTGGACAGCATCATCGCGCCAACCACCACGGCGATGGTCGACTTCGTGACGCGCGTGGTCGGCTGGAAGGTGGATGCGCGCTACCAGGCGCTGAACTACGATGTGAACCACTTGTGGGACCGCAATGGCGAGCTGCGCCAAGGGGCGGTGACCCAGCTGCGCCAGGCGGTGGCGATCGATCCGCATCTGCAGGTGCTGATCGTGCATGGCTGGAATGATCTGTCGTGCCCGTTCATGGGGTCGATCCTGACGGTGGACCAGATGCCGGCGATGGGCAGCAATCCGGACCGGGTGCAGGTGCGGAGCTACCCGGGCGGGCACATGTTCTACAGCCGGGCGGACAGCCAGGCAGCGTTCCGGAAGGATGTGCAGGCGCTGTTCCAGCGTAACTGAGGGGTTTGGCCGGGCCTGCGGCCCGGCACCCGCCGGATCAACGGCAACGGCAAAGGCGGGCTTTCCGTGGTTGGGCGGGGTGGGGCCGGTTGCGGGGGACGCCGTAAACCCGTCCCTGGGGGCTTGGCCGCGGCATCCATGCCGCGGACACCCCCGCAACCGGCCCCACCCCGCCTTCGACAGATTTCCGCGAACTGTCGGAACGGCGTCCTGCACTGCTCTGGTGGGTGTCGACCTTGGTCGACACGCTGGATACGGAAGAATGATCTGCCCATGAAAAAAGCCCGCCGGAATCCGGCGGGCTTTCTCGATTGTTGGGGTCAGATCCTTTTCCCGCAGGGAAAGGGCTCTGACCCCAAGGCCGCTGGCATCAGGTCCAGCCGAACAGGGCGAACAACTTGAGGATCAGGTACGCGCAGCCGCCGGCGGCCGGGATGGTCAGGATCCAGGCCCAGACGATGCGTTCGATCACGCCGAACTTCAGCGAACGCGGGTTCTTGGCGAAGCCGACGCCCATGATCGCGGTGGAGATGCTGTGCGTGGTCGAGACCGGCATGCCGAAGTGGGCGGCCAGGGTCAGGATGGTGGCCGAGCTGGTCTCCGCGGCGAAGCCGTGGATCGGGTGCAGCTTGACCATCTTGTGGCCCAGGGTCTTGATGATCTTCCAGCCGCCCGAGGCGGTACCGGCGGCCATCACCACCGCACAGGTCAGCACGATCCACATCGCGATGCCGTCACCAGCGCTGGCGTCCGGGTGCATGAAGGCCAGCCAGGACGGCAGGTCGTTCAGTGCGCCGGTGGCTTCGGCACCGATCAGTGTCATGGCGATGATGCCCATGGTCTTCTGCGCGTCATTGTGGCCGTGGGCAAAGCCCATGTAGGCCGCCGAGGCGATCTGCGCCTTGCCGAAGAACGCGTTGACGATGCGCGGGCGGGCCAGCCGGCCGATGGCACCACCGATCTTGGCCAGGCCGGCGATCAGCGCCCACAGCAGCACCATCACCACGATGCCGAGCAGGAAGCCGGCAATCGGCGAGGTGATCATCGGCACGAACACCTTCCACAGCAGGCCCTTGTTCTGCGCCCAGCTGCCCAGGCGCTCGGACCAGATCAGCGCGTCCCAGTTGTTGTGGGCCGCAGCCAGGCCGGCGCCGCAGAGGCCACCGATCAGGGCGTGCGAGGACGAGGACGGCAGGCCCTTCCACCAGGTGATCAGGTTCCAGATGATGCCGCCCAGCAGGGCGCACAGGATCACCTGCGGGGTGACGTCGACCACGTTGGTGTTGAGCAGGCCCGAGGCGATGGTCAGCGCCACCGCGGTACCGGTCAACGCGCCGATGAGGTTCATGAAGGCGGCCAGCATCACCGCCCAGCCGGGCGAGAGCACCTTGGTCGCCACCACGGTGGCAATGGAGTTGGCGGTGTCGTGGAAGCCGTTGATGAACTCGAAGACGAGCGCGGCCAGGATCACCACCAGGACAAGGGTCAACATGCGGCGGCGTCCGTCAGCTGTTCTTCAACACGATCTGGTACGCCACCACGCCGGCCTCGCGGCAGCGGTCGATGGCCTTTTCCAGGATCTCGAAGAATTCCTTCAGCAGGAACATCTGCAGGTTGTCCAGGCGGCCCGAGTAGATGTCGCGGTACAGCTCGAGCATCAGGCGGTCGGCCTCGTTCTCCAGCGAACGCAGCTTCTCGTTGAGCGCGGTCATCCGGTCCAGGTTCATGTGGCGCAGGTCGGCCACCATCTCCACCACCACGCCGGCAGCCTGTTCCAGCATCGCCGCGCGCGGCGCGAAGTCGATGTGCTCCAGGTGGGTCGTGGCCAGCGAATAGCGATCGGCGAACTTCTCGATCTGCTTCGGAATCTTGTACAGCGCCGAGCCCAGCGCTTCGATGTCTTCGCGCTCGATCGGGGTCATGAAGCTGTCCACCAGCGCCTGGCTGATCTTGTCCGAGGCCGCGCGTTCGCGCAGGCGGGCCAGCTTGAACGCGTCCAGCGCGGGCTGGCGGTCGGCCTCGCGCAGCATGGAATGCAGCGCCTTGGCGGCGTCGGAAGCCGCGACGGCAGCCTCATCGAGCAGGGTGTAGAACTGTTTGCCGGAACCGAAAATGGTCTGCAGAGAGAACATTGAGAAACCTGTCAGCCGTCGCGGGAAGGACGGCACCAGACGGAATTATGACGGCTAGATGACCATCACGGGTATCCCTGCCCCCTTTCGAGGCCTGGGAACCCCCAACCTGAACAGGCGGTTGCCACCCTGCCACGCCCCTTTGCTAAGATGCCAGCGCGCCCTCGGGCGCACCTTATGGACGACGACCCTTATCCCCCTGCGCCGCGCCGGACCCGGTTCCTGAGCGCCAGCCGCCATCGCAAGCACCCGCCCTCCCTGCCACCAACCGGGGACGACGCCCGTGTTTGAAATGATCCTGATTGTCTTCGCGCTTGTTCTGCTGAACGGCTTCTTCGCCATGTCCGAGATGTCGGTCATGACCTCGCGCAAGAGCCGCCTGAAGCAGATGGCCGCCACCTCCAAGCGCGCCGCCAAGGCGCTGGAGCTGTCGGAGAAGCCGGAGAGCTTCCTGTCCACCGTGCAGATCGGCATCACCGTGATCGGCGTGCTGACCGGCTACCTCGGTGGTGAAGCACTGGGTGAAGCCTTCGCCGGCTGGATCCAGGGCCTGATGCCGGGCTTTGCCTACGCCGGCAACATCGGTACCGCGCTGGCGGTCAGCCTGATCACCTTCATCACGCTGATCTTCGGTGAACTGGTGCCCAAGCGCCTGGCGCTGACCCGCTCGGAGGCCATTGCCGGCCTGGTCGCGATGCCGATGAGCTGGCTGGCCAAGCTGGCGCTGCCCTTCGTCTGGCTGCTGTCCAAGACCACCCAGCTGGTGCTGCGCCTGTTCGGCCTGGGCAAGGATGAAGTCGCCTCGGTGACCGAAGAAGAGATCCGCATGCTGGTGGCCGAGAGCCACGAGGCCGGCGTGATCGACGCCCACGAGCGCGACATGATGAACCGCGTGATGCGCCTGGGCGACCGCACCGCCGACAGCCTGATGACCCCGCGCAACCGCATCGCATGGCTGGATACCCAGGCCGGCCTGGAGCGCAACCTGGACATCATGGCCGAGCACGAGTTCTCGCGGTACCCGGTGTACCGCGACAACGACATGGACGTGGTCGGCGTGCTCGAACTGAAATCGCTGGCCACGCGCATGGCGCGCGGTGACAACACGCTGTTCCAGACCCTGCGCGAACCGCTGTACGTCTCCGAATCGACCCATGCGATGAAGCTGCTGGAGATCTTCCGCGAGGAACAGCAGTCGATGGCGCTGGTGGTGGACGAGTACGGCGAGATCCAGGGGCTGGTGACCATCAGCGACCTGATGGGTGCCGTGGTCGGCCGCCTGCAAGCCGTGGAGAACGCCGACGAGGACGCACTGGTGGTGACCCGCGAAGACGGTTCGCTGCTGGTGGACGGCTCGCTGCCGATCGAAGACGTGCGCGAACTGATCGGCAGCAACGACCTGCCCGATGCCGAGGATGGTGACTACTACACGCTGGCCGGCATGTGCATCCACTACTTCGGCCGCATCCCGCACGCCGGCGAGTATTTCGACTGGGCCGGCTGGCGCTTCGAAGTGGTCGACCTGGACGGTGCGCGGGTGGACAAGCTGCTGCTGCGCACGCTGTCCGACGAGCAGGCCGATGAGCTCACCGCCTGAGGCCGGCCAGGGCCCGGGCGTCAAGCGCCCCGCCTACCGCAACGAGGGCATCCGCACCCTGCTGGAGATGTTCGCCTCCGGCGACCCGGCCGAGCACATGCCGCTCGGCCAGATCCTGTGCAACCTGCAGCAGAGCGCGTTCGGCGTGTTCCTGTTCGTGGCGATCCTGCCCTCGTTCATCCCGATCCCGGGCATGGGCGGCGCAGTCAGCGGTCCGCTGGTGATCCTGATCGGCCTGCAGATGCTGTTCTGCCTGCGCCGGCCCTGGCTGCCTGGCTTCATTGCCCGCCGCGGCCCCAGGCGCGGCACCATGCACCGTTTCCTGGACCGCATCGATCGCCCGCTGCGGCGGTTGGACAAGATGCTGAAACCGCGCCTGCCGCAGCTGCTGACACCGCTGCCGGCCCACGCCTTCAGCGGCCTGCTGCTGGTACTGCTGGGCATCCTGCTGTCGTTGCCGATTCCCTTCACCAACTTCCTGTTCGGCTTCCAGCTGCTGCTGTTCTCGCTGGCGCTGCTGGAACGCGATGGCGCGCTGATGCTGTTCAACTGGATCGCGGCGCTGGCGGCGATCGCCTTCTTCGGTTTCAGTTCGGGGCAGCTGGTGGGCTATACGGTGGAGCTGTTCCAGCGCTGGTTCTGAGCCGGAACCCGGTACAGCCGGCCGCTGGCCGGCTGCCACGTTTCCAGGATTGCCGGCCAGCGGCCGGCACTACCAATACCGGACATCGGCTCTCAGCGCAGGTCAATGAAGCCGTTGTCGGCCAAAGGCGCGGGCTCGTCCTGCACCGCCGACAGCACGAAACTGAGTGCCGTGCCCAGCAGCGTGCCCGGACCATCCCAGTACTCGGCCGAGTCGGCGCGCACCTGGATCAGGCGCAGGTTCGGGTCGTCCTTGCCACCCGGGAAGAACAGCTTCATCGCTGGCGACCACAGCTCCTCGATCTTCGCGCGATCATCAACCACGCGCGCGCGCCCGGCCACCGATACATAGGTGTTCTTCGAGGGTGAGGCATAGGCCACGTTGACGCGGGGGTCGAGCGCAATCTCGGCCACCTTCGGGCTGTCGGCAGTGATGACGAACCACAGATCACCGTCGAAGGTGACCTGCTGGGTGGCCAGCGGCCGGCTGTAGAGTCGCCCGTCAACGCCGGTGGTGGTGAACATCGCCACCTCCACGTCCTTGATCAGCTCTGCCAGTTGGGCAATGTGTTCGGCGCGGGTGTCGGCCATGTGGGGGCTCCTTCGATATGAGCCCCCATCAGACGCGGTTCGGCCGCAATGGGCCGTGACGCAATTGTTCAGCCCGCGTGGCGGGCGTGCCAGGCCTGCATCGCCAGTTCGAACGAGCGCAGGCGCGCGCGGTGGTCATACAGGTTGGCGGTGAGCATCAGTTCGTCCGGCTTGTGGCGCTCGACGAACGCGGCGATGCCTTCCGCCACCTGCTGCGGATCCCCCAGCACGGTGCAGGCCAGTGCCCGCTCCACGCCCAGCTTTTCATGCGGCTCCCAGAAGGACTCGATGTCGTCGATGGGTGCCGGAATCTTGCCTGGCCGACCGCGACGCAGGTTCACGAAACTCTGCTGCTGGCTGGTGAACAGGCGCCGCGATTCGGCCTCGCTGTCGCTGGCGACAACGTTCAACGCCAACATCGCATGTGGCTGCTTCAGCGTGGCCGAGGGGCGGAACTCGCGGCGGTACACCGCCAGCGCCTCGTCCATCACGTCCGGTGCGAAGTGCGAGGCGAACGCGTACGGCAGGCCCATCGAGGCAGCCATGCGCGCACCGAACAGGCTGGAACCGAGGATCCATGTCGGCACCCGCAGGCCACCACCCGGAACCGCCTGCACGGCCTGCCCGGGCTGTACCGGCTCGAAGTAATGCAGCAGCTCGCGCACGTCCTGTGGGAACTGGTCGGCACTGTCGAAATAGCGGCGCAGTGCACGCGCGGTCGGCTGATCGGTGCCCGGCGCACGGCCCAGGCCGAGGTCGATGCGGTCCGGATACAGCGAGGCGAGCGTGCCGAACTGCTCGGCCACCTGCAGCGGCGCATGGTTGGGCAGCATGATGCCGCCGGCACCGACACGGATGCGCTTTGTGCCACCTGCCACGTGACCGATCAGCACGGCGGTGGCCGCACTGGCGATGCCGGGCATGTTGTGGTGTTCGGCCAGCCAGTAGCGGCGGTACCCCAGCGCATCGGCGTGCTGGGCCAGTTCCAGCATGTTGGCGAAGGCAGCGGTGGTGTCGCTGCCCTCGCAGACCGGGGCCAGGTCAAGAATCGACAACGGGATCATCAGGCGGTTTTCCGTCACAGGATCCCCCATGCATGGGGTCGGCCAGGCGCGGCGGCCAGTGACGGTGGCGGGATGCTGATTCCCGTGGGACGGGTTCAGGGCTGACCGCGCTTGATCCGGTAGTGCCGGCCGCTGGCCGGCAGGCAAAGTGCCCTGGCAGCCGGCCAGCGGCCGGCTCTACCAAGGAAACATCAGAACGCGCTGGGGCGCGGCTCCGGCAGCGCCTGGTCGACCATCGGCTTCAGTTCGGCATCCAGCGCCACGCGCTCGTCGAACACGAAGCATCGGCCTTCGTAACCTTCGCCGCCCACCTCCTCGAAGTAGCCGAGGATGCCGCCATCGAGCTGCAGCACGTTGTCCATGCCGTCGTTGACCATCCACAGCGCGGCCTTCTCGCAACGAATGCCGCCGGTGCAGAAACTGACCACCGTGCTGTCCTTCAGCGCTTCGCGGTGCGGCGCCAACGCCTCGGGCAGGTCGGTGAACTTGTGGATGGGCAGCACCAGCGCATCCTTGAAGGTGCCGTACTCCACTTCCTGCAGATTGCGCGTATCGAGCATGACCACCGGCTTGCCGGCGTCATCATGCCCCTGCCGCAACCAACGCTGCACGGTAGCCGGATCGACCGCCGGTGCACGCGGATACTCCAGCGGCTGGCCGTCATCACGGCGGAAACTGATGATCTCGTCCTTCACTTTGGCCTTCAGCCGCGCGAACGGCTGATGCTCGCTCAGGCTGGTCTTGACCCGCATATCAGCAAAACGCGCATCGGCATGCAGCGCGGCGTAGAAGCCCTCGACCGCCTCCGGCGCACCGGCCAGGAACAGGTTCAGCCCCTCGCCCGCCACCAGGATCGTGCCGCGCAGCTGCGCCGCCTCGGCGCGCGCCAGCAACTGATCGCACAGGGCCTGGGGGGCGTCGATGACGGCGAAATGGTAGGCAGCGGTATTGGCGATCATCCCGTCATTTTAGCGCCTCCCGCCCGCACGGACAGATTCAGGGGGTCAGAGCCCTCTGCGCGGCAGAGGGATCCGACCCCAAGCCCGGCAGACACCGGAACCTGTCAGAGGCGTGGCGGTGTGGGCAGGCGGGGGCGCAGAGCGCCATGGATGGCGCTCTACGAGGCACGCAGGAGCAGCTTTTGCCGCCCCCCGCCTGCCCACACCGCCACGCCATCCCACGGAAACCAGCTTTTGCCGTTGCCGTTGCCTCTGCAGGTGCCGGGTGCAACCCGGCCAGAAGCCCCCCCTTACCCCCGCAACAGCACGAACGGCAGCAGCACCAGCGCCGCCGCACCCACCATCCCCAACAGCACCAGCACCACATACGCCGGCCGCCGCCGGAACAGGCTGCCGAAGGTCTCCGCCGTGCCATCGCGCAACGCCTGCTCGCGCTCGGCACGGATGCGTGGCCCGCGCTCAGCCTGGTACTCCGCCATCAGCGCCTTCGCACGCGGATGATCGGCGTCCTCGCGCAGCCACAGGCCGCCGTTGGAAATGCCCCAGGGGCTGGGTTCGGTGCGATACCAGGCGATGCCGTGCTGGTCGAGCAGCGTGCAGACATCGGCATATTCGTCGTCGCCGACATTGCGCAGATTGAGCAGGAGTTTTGCCATGTACCCATGATACCCGGCGCCGATGCGCTACCCTTGCCGCCCTCGCCCTGCGCCCTTCCGGAGACGCCCGATGCGCCGCCTGCTGCTTCCCCTGCTGCTGTCCCTCGCCGCCGTTGGCTGCTCGACCGAACCGTCCGGCCCGCCGCCGGGTGGCACCCTGACCACCTTCGAGCGCATCGATACCGTCCCGGGTACCGGCGCCGAAGCCGTTGCCGGCAACAAGGTGACCGTGCACTACACCGGCTGGATCTACGACAACCGCACCGAAACCAAGCACGGCAAGACCTTCGACAGCTCGGTCAGCCGTGGCGAACCGTTCACCTTCGCGCTCGGCGCCGGCCAGGTCATCCGCGGCTGGGATGAGGGCGTGGCCGGCATGAAGGTCGGCGGCAAGCGCACCCTGATGATCCCGCCGGACTACGGCTACGGCGACCGCCGGGTTGGCCCGATCCCGGCCGGCTCGTCGCTGGTGTTCGATGTCGAGCTGCTCGATGTCAAGCCGTAATACCGCATCGCCCCATCGGGTCGCCGTCATCGGCGGCGGCCCGGCCGGCCTGTTCGCCGCCGAGCGCCTGCGCGCCGCTGGGCTGGAGGTCGACCTGTACGAGGCCAAGGGTTCGCCCGGCCGCAAGTTCCTGATCGCCGGCAAGGGCGGGCTCAACCTCACCCATTCCGACCCGCGGCCGCTGTTCGACAGCCGCTACCGCGAGCGGGCCGAAGCGGTTGGTCGCTGGCTGGATGGCTTCGACGCGCAGGCACTGCGCGATTGGGCTGCCGGCTTTGGCGTGGAAACCTATGTCGGCAGCTCCGGCCGCGTGTTCCCGGTCGACCGCAAGGCAGCGCCATTGCTGCGCGGCTGGGTGCGCCGACTGAAGGAACAGGGCGTGCGCCTGCATGCCAACCACCGCTGGATCGGATGGGGCAACGACGGCGCGCTGCGCTTCGCCACCGAAGCGGGCGAGATCGATGTCCACGCCGATGCCACCGTGCTGGCCATGGGCGGCGGCAGCTGGCCGCAGCTGGGCAGTGATGGCGCCTGGGTCGCCCCCTTGCAGGCACGAGGCGTGGACATTGCGCCGCTGCAATCGGCCAACTGCGGCTTCGACATCGACTGGACGCCGTTCTTCGCCCAGCGCAATGCCGGCGCACCATTGAAACCGGTGGTCGCGCACTGGACCGACCTGGCGGGACAACCGCAGTCGCTGCAGGGCGAATGCGTGGCCAGCGAGTACGGCATCGAAGGCAGCCTGATCTACGCGTTGGCCGCAGACCTGCGCGAGACAATCAACCGCGATGGCCACGCCATGCTGTGGCTGGACCTGGTGCCGGGACGCGATGAAGCACGCCTGCTGGCCGATCTGTCGCGCCCGCGTAAGGGTCGCAGCTTCGGCGAACACCTGCGTCGCCAGGCCGGCCTGGATGCAGTGAAGGCCGCGCTGGTGTTCGAAATCCTTGGCAAGGACGCGGGCCACGACCTGCCCATCGTGGCCGCCACGCTCAAGCGCCTGCCGTTGCGCCTGCTGCGTCCACGGCCGATGGCCGAGGTGATCAGCACGGCTGGCGGCGTGCGCCTGGATGCGCTGGATGATGGCCTGATGCTGCGGGCAGTGCCCGGCGTGTTCTGTGCCGGCGAGATGCTGGACTGGGAGGCACCTACCGGCGGCTATCTGCTGACGGCGTGCTACGCCAGCGGCCTGCGTGCTGCTGAAGGCGTGATCGGCTGGCTGGCCGGTCGGTGATGCCTGCATTGTAGAGTCGAGCATGGCTCGACTCTACAAAAGCCGTCGAGCAAGCTCGACGCTACATCACCATGGCCTGCGCATGCTCACCGAGGCCAGCGCCACACCGCTGGGATGCGGGTAGGCTTCCTCCCGCACGGCAATGAATCCCTGCCGTTGATAGAACGGCACCGCATTGAGCGAGGCCGACAGCACTACCTCGCGCTCGTGGTCGGCCATCGCCAGCAACCGCTGCATCAGTGCCTGGCCGATCCCCTTGCCGCCGCGATCCGGATCGACAAACAGCGCATCGACTTCATTGGCGTTGGCATCGAACACGCCGAAACCGAGCAGGGCACCCTGCCCGTCCTCGGCCACCACGCATCCGCCCTGCGACAACAGCCGCGCGTACTGCGACGGTGGTGGCGAGGCCGACCACGGTGCGATGACCTCGACCGGATAGTGGCTGCTGCAGGTCTCGCGTACGCAGCGCGTGCGCAGGGCCCACAGCGTGGCGACGTCGTCGATGGTGCCGGTCCTGAACTGCATGGCGCCTCCTTGTAGCGTCGAGCTTGCTCGACTGTGCGAAAAGCAGTCGAGCATGGCTCGACTCTACAGAATCGCTATCGCGACTTGCTGGCGCGCAGCGCCTGGATCTTCGGCGGCGGCTGGAACGAGTCGCTGCGTGCATCGGCCCAGAACGCATGGAACACCGCATGGTCCGGCACCTTGTGCAGCAGCTCGCCCGGTTCCAGGTAGCGGTACAGCGAGGCCAGCGAACGGATCTCCACCGGCGAAACACGGCGCAGGATGTGTTCCGGCCCAAGTTCAGCCGGATCATTCAGGCCGGCGGCACACAGCAGCTCCTTCAAGGCATGCAGCGTGTGCTCGTGGTAGCTGTACACACGGGTGGCCTTGTCCGGCGCATCCAGGTGCTTCCAGCGTGCCGGATCCTGGGTGGCGATGCCGGTCGGGCACTTGTCGGTGTGGCAGCTCAGCGACTGGATGCAACCCAGCGCGAACATGAAGCCTCGGCCGGCATTGCACCAGTCGGCCCCCAGCGCGATGGTGCGCGCAATGTCGAAGGCACTGGTGATCTTGCCCGCCGCGCCGATGCGGACGCGTTCGCGCAGGTCGAGGCCAACCAGGGTGTTGTGCACCAGCAGCAGCGCTTCGTGCATCGGCACGCCGACATGGTCGACGAACTCCGCCGGTGCCGCACCCGTGCCGCCCTCGGCGCCGTCGACCACGATGAAGTCCGGCAGCAGGCCGGTTTCCTGCATCGCCTTGGCAATGCCGAACCACTCCCACGGATGGCCGATGGCCAGCTTGAAACCGACCGGCTTGCCACCGGACAGCTCGCGCAGGCGCGCAACGAACTGCAACAGCTCAACCGGCGTCGAGAACGCTGAGTGACGCGACGGCGATACGCAGTCCACGCCCATCGGCACGCCGCGCGTCACCGAGATCTCGGCGGTCACCTTCGGCGCCGGCAGCACGCCGCCATGACCGGGCTTGGCGCCCTGCGACAGCTTGATCTCGATCATCTTGACCTGATCATGGGTGGCGTTGGCGACGAAGCGCTCTTCACTGAATCCGCCCTTTTCGTCACGGCAACCGAAGTAGCCCGAGCCGATCTCCCAGACCAGATCGCCGCCCATCTCACGGTGATACGGCGAAATCGAACCTTCGCCGGTGTCGTGGTAGAAGCCGCCACGGCGCGCGCCTTCATTCAGTGCGCGGATCGCATTGGCCGACAACGAACCAAAACTCATCGCCGAGATATTGAACACGCTGGCCGAATAGGGCTTGGCACAGTTGGCGCCGATCAACACGCGGAAATCGTGCTTGGCGATGGACGTGGGTGCCAGCGAATGGTTGATCCATTCGTAGTCCACCGCATAGGTGCTGCGCAGGGTACCGAACGGCACCGTGTCCATCTCGTTCTTGGCCCGCTGGTAGATCAGCGCGCGCTGCTGGCGCGAGAACGGCACGTCCTCCAGGTCGCTCTGCACGAAATACTGGCGGATCTCCGGGCCGATCGACTCCAGGCCGTAGCGGAAGTGCGCCATCACCGGATAATTGCGGCGCAGCGTGCTGCGCTTCTGCAGCAGGTCCCAGGTCCCCAGCGCCACCATCGCGGCAGTCAGGCCGACGCCCCAGTACCAGGCCGGCCAGATCGTGGCCAGCCACAGGCATATCGGGAACATCAGGATGGCGAGCAGGTAGACGATATACCGGTGCATGGCTTTCCTCGGTTGCAACTGCCCCCGAGTCTACCGTGCCGCCCGCCCTCCGGGCTTACAGTCGACCGTCAACCACGTTGCGCGGCCAGGCCGATTTCACATCGTAGACCAGGCCACCTGGGGCCAGCAGGCCACGGATTCCCGCCTCGTCCATCGCCTTGAAGCGGGCATGGGCCACCGCCAGCACCACCGCGTCGTAGCTCCCCGTGACCGGCTCGGCCAGCCACTGCACACCGGCCTCCGCCAACGCCGCCGGGCCCACCCAGGGATCACTGACTTCAACCTCGGCACCGGCATCGCGCAGGCGCTGCGCAAGCTCCAGCGCGCGGCTGTTGCGCAGGTCCGGGCAATCCTCCTTGAAGGTCACGCCGAGCACCAGGATGCGTGCCTGCACCGGTGCGCGGCCACGCTCCGCCAGCATCGCCAGCACCCGCGCGGCCACGTGCTCGCCGACGCGGTTGTTGACCTGCCGCGCGGTATGGATCAGGTCCGGGTGGTAACCCACGCTCTCGGACTTGTGCAGCAGGTAATACGGATCCACGCCGATGCAGTGGCCACCCACCAGGCCTGGCCGGAACGGCAGGAAATTCCACTTGCTGCCCGCCGCGTCAAGCACGTCCTGGGTGTCGATGCCGAGCCGATCGAAGATCAGCGCCAGCTCGTTGACCAGTGCGATGTTGACATCACGCTGGATGTTCTCGACCACCTTGGCCGCTTCGGCCACGCGCATCGTCGGCGCCGGGAAGGTACCGGCGGCGATGATGCGCTGGTACAGGCCGTCGATCACCGCGGCAACCTCCGGTGTCGAACCGGAGGTGATCTTGCGGATGTCGGCCAGGCGACGCTGGCGGTCACCCGGACTGACCCGCTCGGGGCTGTAGCCGCAGTAGAAGTCTTCGTTGAAACGCAGGCCCGAGCCCTCCTCCAGCAGCGGCACGCAGACTTCTTCGGTCGTACCCGGGTACACCGTGGATTCGTAGATCACCAGGTCGCCCACGCGCAGATGGCTGGCGATCAGCCGGCTGGCGGATCGCAGCGGCTCCAGGTCGGGCTGCTCATAGGCATCGATCGGGGTCGGCACGGTGACGATGTAGACATTGCAGGCATCGAGCAGTGCCGGATCACTGCCGTACTGCAGCTGCTGTGCACTGGCCAGCTCATCGGCCTCCATTTCCAGCGTGTGGTCCTGGCCACTGCGCAGCTCGGCGATGCGGCCGGCATCGATATCAAAGCCCAGCGTCGGCCAGTGCCTGCCGAAGGCCACCGCCAACGGCAGGCCGACGTAGCCCAGACCGATCACCGCAAACCGGGGGGCGACGGCCGCCGCAACCGGCGCACTCATCGGCACATCCCGTGCAACGGATGCGATCGCACATACGCTGCCATGGCTTCGGCCAACTCACTCATTCGCTGCACCACTCCGGGAAACCCACACCAGAAAGGCTACAGCCTAACGGCCACGGCGCCCTGCCGCCAAGGCAGGTCAGGAGCCCAGTGCGACCGCGGCCGGTTCCAGTTCACCGTCGGCGCCGGTCCAGGCCTGCCGCAGACGCTCGAATCCACCGCTGCCCAGCAGGAAGCCCGGCCAGGCGGCATCGATGATCTGCGCCAGCAGGTCCGCCTCGATCCGTCGCGTGCCCATGGACCAGCGCGGGAACGCGCGCTGCGCGACCGGCGCGCGGCACAACACCTTCAGTTGCCCATGGCTGCGCGCGTTGAGGATGCGCGGAAACACCGAATCGATGCCATCTTCCGGACCTTCCAGATACTGCAGGAAGCGCGATCCATCGAACATCAGCACACCGGTGACGCCGGCTACACGGTTGAATGCCGTGGCATCGGCCAGCAGGCGGTCGAGATCGGTTGTCTGCAGATCGGCGCGGGCCTCACTGGCATAGGCAATCGCGTGCAGCGACATCAGATGGCTCCCCCCCTGGGAACGATGGCTGGGACTATGACATGAATAGGAACGACAGTTAAGCACGTCACCCCGCCAATGCAATCCAGCCACCGTGCGGCGGGTGGGCTACAATCGGCGCCGCGCTGCAGGCCCGGATGGCGAAACTGGTAGACGCATCGGACTTAAAATCCGCCGGGGGCAACCCCATGCCGGTTCGATTCCGGCTCCGGGCACCAAGGCTTTTACGACGATCATCGATCGCGTTCCCGCTCCGCAATTTTCTCGACGCTCCGCAATCTGCTCCAACGCATGATGCCAAGCGAGCAACAGATGGCGTCTGCGACGCAATGTCGCGGATGCCTCAAACACCTCGCCGCATCTGCTGCAGCCCTGCACTCACCCATGCCTTGCGCGCGTCCTTCGGGCGGGGCTTGGGCTCTGCCGGCGGCTTACGCGGTTCCAGCGCTTCCCTGACTCGCGCCGTGGCAGTTTCGTACAGCTCCCCGTGGTCGACTTCGGCCAGCCAGGCCTGGCAGATCTCGCCCCTTGCCTGGCCGAGATCCAGCCCAGCTACGATCTGGGGCGTCGGCACGGCGCTGTCCACGCGCACCCGGGGTGACTGCAGGCTATTCCCCGCGTAGCCTGTCCGCTTCAAGAACGGCAGACAGCGAGATAGGCTTGCCGACCAACGCTGGGTTCATGGAAGAAGCATGATTGATCAACACCCATTGGGTATCGAGCACGAGAGTGAACTGGATCGCCTGTACGACGCCATAGAGGCGGGTGAACTGGACGTGGTGCGCTCCATCGCGGACGCGCAGCCAGCTTTACTGTGGCTGGCCCACTTTGGCTATGCAGGGGACGACAGCGTGTTGCACCTGGCGGCGGCAAGCGGCCAGGAGGCGGTGTGCCAATGGCTGCTGGCCTGGGGGCTTCCGGCGGACATGAACTTCGGCGGAGATGATCACCGGACGCCGTTGATGGAAGCGGTGTCTGGCGGTCACGCCGCTGTGTGCAAGCTGCTGCTGCAGGCGGGTGCCGATCCGGATGGCACCGCGCTGATGCGCTGTCACCCGCTGTACGCCGCTGCCCTCGAAGGGCATGGGGATATCGTAGAGCTGCTGCTGCAGGCCGGTGCCGACGTCAACCGCCTGCACCGGCAGTTGAATCAGTCGGCGTTGGATGCTGCGCGCATCTGGGGCCATCCCGAGGTCGCTGCGACGTTGGAGCGACACGGGGGCAGAAGCGTGCGCGACTACCAGGGTCCCTACGTGCAGGGAGCCGGTGAATCGATCATCGTCTTCGTGCACAACACGATCGGGCCGGTGCTCCGACCAGAATTCTCGCCGGCGTCGCGTGACCCGAGGGCATCACTGCACCTGGGCCTGATTGACGGCAGATCCGACTTCAAGCTGCTGTTCAGCACCGGACTACATGAAGCCGGTACACCGATGATCGAGCTCTTCCTCCCTCTGCAGCGCAACTGGCCACTGCCACGCACAGGGCTGGGCGACGATAGCGTGTGGCGTTTCCCGCAACTGCTGATGTCGCGCATGGTGGCACAAGTGTTCGCACACGGGCCGATCAGCGAGGGGCACCTGATTGAACGCAGCGATCCCGAGTTCACTGACCTGCCGTGGCCGGAGGGGGTCGATGCACTGCTGGCCGTGGATAGGCCCTGGAACCCGGAGGACGAGCGCGATTCGATCCCGCCGGACGAGCGCGTCAACCTGCTGGTGCTGGCCCCGGTCAAGTACACCCGCAAAGGCAGGCCCGATGCCAGCGCCCTGGCGAACCTGCTAGAACGTAAGCGCATGGCCAGCTGGCGCGTGCTGTCGTTGCGTCGTGAGGATCCACCTGACGGCGTGGCAGTCCTACCGGGCTGACCAAGCGACGCCTCGGCGCGGCGCTTGCACAAGCTTCGTCAACCTGGGCACCTTCACCGTCATTACCCGCGACAGCAGCGGCGTCCCGGCAGACATCCCCAGCTCGACCTGCTTGAGCGCGTAGGCAATCTGCTCCTCGGTAAAACGGGACTTCTTCATCGCCTGATTCCTCGTGATCCACGGGGGTCAATGCGGAGAGAAGTCTCTGCTTTACGCTGGCCCGGTTTTTTGGGGGTGGGTCACACTGCGCGACGGAACCTCAGATCGCACGCGAATAGCGCGGCTGCTCATGCGCCGCACGCAGGTACGGATCGAAGCACATCGCCAGCAACCGCAGCAGCGGCCGCCCCGGCTCGCTGGCACGCACTACACCGTCGCGGTATTCGGCCAGGCCATCTTCCTGCAGCCGCTGAACCGAACGCAGGTCTTCGGCGAAGTACTGCTCGAAATCGACGCCATGACGCTGGCCCAGCGCAGTGCCATCCACCTCGCCCTGGCACATCAGCTGCTGGATCAGTTCCGCACGCAACTGGTCGTCGGCGCTCAGCGCCACCCCACGCCACACCGGCAGCTGGCCCTGGTCCACCGCGTCCTCCCACGACGGCAGATCGCGCGGATTCTGGCTGTAGGTGGCACCGATGTGGCTGATCGCACTCACGCCCAGGCCGAGCAGATCGGTATCGGCGTGGGTGGTGTAGCCCATGAAGTTGCGATGCAACTGGCCGGCACGCTGCGCTCGCGACAGATCCTCTTCCGGCAACGCAAAGTGATCCATGCCGATGTACTGGTAGCCCGCCGCGGAGAGCTTCTCCACCGCCAGGCCCAGCAACGCCAGCTTATCCTCCGGCGACGGCAAGCGGCGTTCGTCGATCTGCTTCTGTGCGCGGAACAGATGCGGCAGGTGCGCGTAGCCATAGACCGCCAGGCGGTCCGGGCGCAGCGCGAGCACCAGCTCGAGGGTGCGACCGAAGCCTTCCAGGCTCTGCCCCGGCAACCCATAGATCAGGTCGACATTGACCGATCGCATGCCGCTGTCGCGGCAAGCGCGCAGGATGTCCAGCGTCTGTTGCACGCCCTGCACGCGGTTGATCGATTCCTGCACCTGCGGATCGAAATCCTGCACGCCCAGGCTGGCCCGGTTGAAGCCCAGCCGCGCCAGCATGGCGACGTCGCGGGTATCGATGAAGCGCGGATCGAGCTCGATCGAGAAATCGCGCTGCGCCGAATCGCTGAAATCGAAGCGCCGGCGCAGCCCCTCCACCAGCGTGGTCATCGCCTCGGCATCAAGGAAGTTCGGCGTGCCGCCGCCCAGATGCAGCTGGATGACCTCGCGGCCGTCCTCGAACTGCGGTGCCAGCAGATCAGCCTCGGCCAGCACCCGCGCGACGTAGCTGTGGCCGCGGCCGCGATCGCGGCTGATCACCCGGTTGCAGCCACAGTAGAAGCAGGGACTGGAACAGAACGGCACGTGCACGTACAGCGACAGCGCACGCGCCAGCTGGTTGCTGTCGGCGATCGCCTGGCGCAGCGCCGGCGCGTCGAAACCATCATGGAAATGCGGCGCGGTCGGATACGAGGTGTAACGAGGGCCCGGCCGGTCGTGCCGGCGCAGCAGGTCGGGGTCGAAGGTCCAGGCCAGGCCGCCAGCGGCGGGAGAGAACGTGTCCATGCCGCCAGCATCGCGCCGGACAGCCTGCGCCGCCTTGACCCAGATCAATCCTTGGCAGGGATGCCCAGCACCGGCAGGCCGACCTGTGGCCAGCGCAGCATCTGATAGCGCTTCCAGAAGGTGTCACCGATGCGCGCGGCCACATCGTTGGCCAGTTCCTGCATCGGCGGGTTGCTGCATTCGGCGGTGGTGATCCGGAACAGCACCAGCCAGCGGTCGAACAGGTCCTTGTCCAGCTCGATCGCCATGTGCTTGGACATTGGCGAACCCTTGAAGCGGCGGGTACCGCGCAGCATCGCCGACCAGAAGTCGACCAGCTGTGCCAGGTGTTCCGGCCAGTCATGCACGTGCGCCTCGAACACCGGCCCCAGCCGCTCTTCCTCGCGCACACGCGCATAGAAGTCGTGGACCAGGCGGGTCACTTCCTGCTCGGTGCACAACTCGGGCGAGGCAACGGGAAGAACAAGCGGCGGTGTTGCGTTCATCAGGGTACCCAAAGCGTGCCGGCAGTGTGCAGCACGCAGGCGGCACCGCCGTTGATCCAGATCAATGTCGGCGCAGTCCGCTGCACCTAGGCTGGCACGCTTGCAGGAAGCATGCCCTGCGGAAGCTGCGCCAGCCTTGGCGGAGTATACGCGCCGCCCACTTTTCGATCCGGGACAGCATGAACAGACCCTCCCCCAGTCGCCGCCAGCGGCTGATCCAGCATTGGGGCGCCATCCTCTGGCCCAGCTTCATCGCCGCCGGCGTGGCCAGCGTGGTGTTCTTCGCCTTCGTCGACCCGTTGCGCCTTCAGGCGATCAGCTTCCCGGGCACGGCCATCAGCCGCGAGCTGGGCTATACCGCAGGCTTCTTCATGTTCTGGACGGTGACGGCGCTGTCCAGCGCGGTCACCTGGTACCTGCAACGACCGATGCCGAGCGACGACGACGACGAGCTGCCGCTGGGATGAGCACACCCTGCACAACCCCACCACGCCCCTGGCGCTGGCGCGGGGCGCTGAATGCCGCCTTGCTGGCCCTGTTCTACGCGCTGCCGTGGCTGCGCTGGGACGGACGCCAGGCGTTGCTGCTGGACATCAATGCCCGGCGCTTCGACCTGTTCGGCTGGACCCTGTGGCCCGGCGACGTCGGTGTGCTGATCGGACTGCTGGCGGTGCTTGCGGTGGGCCTTGCGCTGCTCACCCATCTTGCCGGGCGCATCTGGTGCGGCCATGCCTGCCCGCAGACCCTGTGGCGCCGCGCCTTCGACGGGATCGCCCGCGCCGTGTCCCGCCTGCTTCCCGCCTCGCTGGCGCGCCTGGCGACGCAGCTGGCCTGGGGACTGTTGTCACTGTGGACCGGCGTCACCTTCGTCGGTCTGTTCAGCCCGATCGCCGAACTGGTGGCCGCTGCGCCGCGGGCCGGCTGGAGTGGCTGGGAAACCTTCTGGGTGCTGTTCTATGCGGCCGCCACCTGGGGCAATGCCGGTTTCCTGCGCGAGCAGGTCTGCCGTTCGTTGTGCCCGTTCGCACGCATGCAGCCGCTGCTGACCGATCCGCATACGCCACGCATGCTGTACGACGCTCGCCGCGGCGAGCCGCGAGGGCCGCGTCCCTCCGGCCTCGGCGGCGTGCTGGGACGGGGGCGTGGCCTGCTCGACCCGACCACCGCGCAGGATTACGTGTTCCGGGCCGCGCATCCGCTGCTGGCCGGACCGATGCCGACCTTCAGTGCCGATCGTCTCGGTGACTGCACGGACTGCGCCGCCTGTGTCAGCGCCTGTCCGATGCAACTGGACATCCGCCAGGGGCCGCAGGCCGATTGCCTGGCCTGCGGCGCCTGCCTGGAAGCCTGCGCAGGGCAACAGCACCGGGCCGGTTTCGGTCCGGGGCTGGTGCGCTACTGCAGTCCGCAGGCGATGGCCGGACAAGCGCGGCGCTGGTGGCGACCGCGAACCCTGGCCCTGCTGTCGATGTTGCTGGCGCTGCTTGCCTGCGGCGCCTGGCGCCTGCTCTGAATCAACGCGGCCCGCTGGCGTGCGGCGGAACCAGCTGCGCACGTCGGACGATGCCCAGCTGCTCGATGATCAGCGCCATTTCGTTGGTGACTTCGGTACGCTCGGTCCCCTGCGGGACCAGGCGGTCCAGCACCTGCTGGTAGGTATCCCAGAACGCCGGACCGCATCCGTGTTTGTGATAGCTGGCTTCCAGTTCGCGGCGTACCCGTTCAGCCAAGCCATGCATGCCGTATTCCATACGACCTCCGTTGGACTTGTTCTGCATCGTTGACGGTCTACCGACTCACTTGCGTGCTACTGAAAGACTCCCGGGCTTCACGCCCGGTTGATGCCAATTAGTCATAGATTTCACGACAGGTCAATTACATGCAGCGACTTTCGTGATCGAAATTATTAATCGTTCACGAAACTACATACGGGGCGCCGGCCGTCCCGGATGGGTCGAACCCGACATGCCCCTCGGATCCCAGGCTCCCACTTCCGGTTGAAGAGATTGATCGGATCTCCCCGATCCATCGAATCTACCTATTTTGCTAAGTGTACTTAGCAAATAGTGCTAAGTGTGCTGTATGCGACAAAAGACGGCGCAGTTCAGATGGATTCGCTGCCCTTCGCTTCAGTCGCGGGGAACAGGTTCGGATAACGCTGATGCAGGATGTACTGCCTCAGGGCAGGAATCGGGAACTCCTTGGGCCATTGCGACACGGCAGATCGGCTTATGCCAAAGAAGCGCGCCAGTTCGGCATCGGTCTGGAATCCCAGCCGGGTACGCACCTGCCGCTTGCTCCAGAATTCGGTCACGGTCGGTCCTTCTGTTAACCAGACTGATTCTTGCGACAAGGCTTCTTCGCAATCCACGCGTTAAGCTGGCTTGCATAGATGAATACTCTCGGCCAACGACTCGCCGCCGCCATGAAGAAAGCCGGGCACCCTCGCCCGGCCGATCTGGCCCGCGCCGCGCACTCCACCACGGCAACCATCAGCAACTGGTTGAACGACCACGTCAGCCCCTCCCATGTGAAGGCCGAACAGCTGTTCCGCATCGCCGATGCGGCCAAGCTGGACGCGCGCGAGCTGCTGTACGGGATGAGCGGGCTGGGCGTAGGCGAACGGGGCAATGCCTACATCCCCAGCCAGGCCCATCTGGATGTCTGGCAGGACGCCTATGAGCTGGTCAGCCATCTGGTGGCCGAGAACGGGCTGGAGATCGACCACCGCCGCCATGCGGCGCTGGATCTGCTCGCGTTCGAACTGCTGATGGATGGCTTCAGCCGCAGCAAGGTGGCTCGCGTTCTGACGACCTCGATGACGTGAATGCACCGCCGCTGGTAGCATGGACCGCGATGGGGATGGGGCTCCCCCGATAACCGCCTGAGAAGGCTGATGGCTCCTGCCAGGACGAACCCGGTGTTCGTCGACGGCAGGTCGTGCCTGCCCTCGGCGTTCGCCACTGACCCTGCGAACCCGCATTCGAGGCACGCCATGCAAGCATTGAACAACTATTTCCTGGTCTTCGTCGGCGGCGGCATCGGCGCCTGCCTGCGCCACGCCTGCAACCTGATCGGCGCGCGGGTGGCGGTCGGCAGTCCCTGGCCCTGGTCGACCTTCCTGATCAACATCAGCGGTGCGCTGCTGATGGGCGTGGTGGTCGAGGTCTTCGCCATGCGCAATGGCGCCTCGCCGCAGCTGCGCCTGTTGCTGGCCACCGGCATCCTCGGCGGCTACACCACGTTTTCCACCTACGCGCTGGAGATCGGTCTGCTGCTGCAGCGTGGCCAGCATGGGTTGGCGGCACTGTATGCCGGTGGCTCGGTGGCGCTGGGCCTGGCCGGTCTGTTCGGTGGCATGAAGCTGGCCCGGCTGGTGCTGGGCTGAGGCTGAGGCTGAGGCTCAGGCCGCACCCGCGCGTGCCTGTCCGCGCCACTCCCGCGGCGACTGCCCGGTGTGCGCCTTGAACGCGCGCGACAGCGCCGCTTCGCTGCCATAGCCGACATCGTCGGCGATCCGCTTCAAGGGGCGCCCCTGCCGCAGCGCCTGCTGCGCCAAGCCCACCCGCCAGCCCTGCAGGTACTGGCCCGGGGTGGTACCCATCGCCTCACGGAAGCTGGCCGCGAACACGCTGCGCGACATGCCGGCGACATCGGCCAGGTCTTCCAGCGTCCACGCCTGAGCCGGCGCTTCGTGCATCGCCACCAGCGCCAGACGCAGCCGCGGATGACCGAGCCCGGCGAACAGGCCGCCGCGCATCTCGCCCCCTTCCATCAGCTGACGCAGCACCTGGATCATCACCACCTCGAACAGCCGGTTGACCATCGCCGCACGGCCACAACGCTGCTCGAAAGCCTCTTCGAACAGCAGTTCCAGCGCCGCGTGGCCGCCATACAGATCCGCCAGCGGCAGGCAGATGAAATCCGGCAGTGCCGCGCTGATCGGATTGAGCGGGCCACCTTCGAAATGCAGGTTTGCGCAGGCCATGTCGGCGCCGTGCTGCGGGTCGGTACTGAAGCGGTGCGGCATCGGCCGCGGGTACAGCAGCAGGCTGGGCACCTCGACCTGCACAGTCTGCTGGCCGTGGCTGACCTGCAGCGGGCCGCGCCGCACCAGATGCAGCTGGCCGGCCTCATCCTCCCCCTGCAGGGTGTTGATGCCGCACAGCGCGCCGGCATGGAACACCGAGGCGGTGACCGCGAAGCGTTCGAGCAGGATGGCAAGACGGTCGACCACGGCGGGACTCCAGATCAAGCGGGTTGGGTTCAATACGTCAAATCGTATCGGAATCGCCGCCACGGTGAACAACTGAGCACGGCCCTTCCCGAGCCCTCACCCGTCCTGCATATGACGGATCACCACGAAGCCCTCCTCCGGCACAGGTGCCACGAAGTGACGGGTGATCTGCTCGAAGGCTTCATCGCTGGCCTGGAACGGGTGCTCGCCGCACGCATTGCGGGCGCGCAGACGCGCCTTGCAGATGGCATCGGGAACATCGAGAAAATGCAGTTGATGGGCAACGCCGGCCGACTCGAACAGTTCGCGGCCCCAGGCGCGGGCGGCGGGCGTGTTGAACGGAACGTCGAGCACGACCGGAACGCCGGCCTGCAGGATCGCGCATACATGCTGCGTCAGCGCGCCGCGCAACGCGGCCGCGCGCTGCAGGTAATCGGCGATGGAATGGATCTGGTCGGGATACAGCGCGGCCAGCCAAGCGTCCTCGCTGATCAGCACGTGACGTGGCTGCGCCGCCAGCTGGTGCGACAGGGTGGATTTTCCGGCGCCGATCTTGCCGCATACCAGGTGCAGGGTCGGGGCGTCGCCGTTCGATGAAAGCGGGTGCATCTGCGTTCTCCTCGGTGGATTCCAGTACCCGGGAGAGCGCCGCATGCAACCCGCCTTCCCGGGCGGGTTGCATGGCCGTGACGACCGCGCGCTATCCCGCCTTCCCGTGGGGAATGCGGATAATCGACGCGATGGTGTGAAGGGCCATGCCATCAGCGTAGAACGCAGCACGGCCGACCGGCAATCCCCTGCGGCAGTGCAGCGCGCGCAACAATTCGCAGGCATCTATGCTCGGCGCCATTCCCGGATGGAATGACCACCATGCGCCCCTTGCTTCGTTGCGCCCTCGCCCTCGGCCTGCTGCTGCTTTCGGCATCGCTGCTGGCTGCGTCACCGCCTGCACCGCGCATGCTCAGCGGTGAACTGCAGGGGGCACCCTGGCGCCTGGACGTGCCGGCTGACTGGAACGGCGACCTGGTGATGCTGGCGCACGGCTACGAGCCGGTGGGCGTGCCGCGCACTACGCCGATGACCGCCAATGACAGCACTGCAACGCTGCTGGCCGCAGGCTACGCCGTCGCGCAGAGCGCCTATGCCAGCCAGGGCTGGGCCGTGGCCGATGCGATCACCGACATGGAGCGTCTGCGCCAGCACGCGCTGGGCGAACTCAAGCGTGTGCGCCACACCTGGCTGCTCGGATTCTCGATGGGCGGTGCGGTGACACTCGCCAGCCTCGAGCGCTACCCACAGCACTACGCCGGTGGCGTCTCGCTGTGCGGTGCCAACCTCAGTGGCGAACAGATCGCCGCGGATCTGCTGACCACGCTGGTCGCCTTCGATTACTTCTTCCCCAACGCGGAAGGCCTGCCGGCCAGTGGACTGGCGTCGCATGAAGCTGCCGCGTTGCCGCAGGGAGCGCTCTATCAAGGCATCGCCGGCGCGCTGCAGCAGAACCCCCAGCATGCCGACGTGCTTGCCAAGCAACTACAGGTCGCTCCGGATGCACTTGCCGGCACGATCAGCCTGCACGCACTGGTCCTGCACGAACTGGCGACACGTAGCGGCGGCATGCCGGTGGGCAACAGGGGCGTGGTCTACCGTGGCTTCGGTGACGACACGGCGTTCAATGCCGGCGTGCAGCGTCTCGACGCCATGCCTGCGGCGCAGGCCGATGTCCGCGCGAAGCTGGCACTGAGCGGCGCGTTGAAGCGACCGCTGGTGATCCAGTTCAACAACAACGACCCCACCATCGTGCCGCATATGCAGGCGGTGTATCCGCAGCTGGCGGCACATGCCGGCGCACGGCCGTTGCCGAAGGTGCTGCCTGCGGCGGGCGAAGGGCATTGCGGTTTCTCTGAAGCCGACGTGGTCGAGGCGTTGAAGGCTGCACGGCGGTGAGCACAACGCGTGTCGCGGTGCGTCAAGGCCGCGATGGAAGGACTGCTATGGTAGCCCCGCCCATTGAAGGGCAGACAAAGGACTGACGTGATGATCAAGACGACCTTGAAGACCGTGATGCTCCTTGGCATGGCCGTGACTGGCCTGGCCTTCGCCGCAGATTCCTGCGACTTCTGCACGCTGAAATACGAGCAGTGCCTGCGCGCGACACATGGACCGTTGGGCAAGACCTCCGAACAATGCGACGCCGAGTACCGCCTGTGCCGTGAAATGGATTGCCCGTCTCCCTGACCGGCATCCGGCCGGCTCCTGCGGGAGCCGGCTCAGCGCCCATCGGTGCGTCCGGCTTCCACCTCCAGCAGGCGTGCCGGCAACTGCTGCAGCAATGCGTCCACCGCTACCCGCGTCTTCAACGGCAGGTGCGGCACCCGCGGCCACACCGCATGGATCGGATAGATCGCACTGGAGGCGGCCGGAAAAACTTCCAGCAACCGCCCCTGCTGCAGGGCATCGCGCACCAGCCAGTACGGCAGCCAGGCCACGCCCAGCCCTGCCACGGCCGCATCAGCCACGCCCTGTAGATCGTCCATCTGCACGCGTGCATCCGGCTTCAACACCTGCGGCTCGCCCTCCACCCGCATCTTCCATTCCATCACCTGGCCGCGCCGGCTGTAAGCCACCGCCTCCAGCCCACGCAATGCGTCGACGGTGTACGGCAGCTCGCGCCCGGCCATGAACGCCGGCGAGGCGCAGATCGCCATGCGGTGTTCGCCCAGCGGTCGCGCCACCAGATCGCTGCTGTCCGGCAATGCGCCAATGCGGATCGCAAGGTCGATGCCCTCCTCGCGCAGGTCCACGGCGCGATCGCTGAACTGCAGATCCAGCGCCAGCGCCGGATGCTGCCGCGCCAGCTCAAGCAGGATCGGTGCGATGCACAGGTGGCCGAACAGTACCGGCAGGGACACGCGCAGACGACCGGCAACCTGGGTGCGCCCGCCCTCGAGCGCGGCCTCGCCTGCACGGATTTCCTCCAGCGCGCGCAGGCAATGCTGGTAGTAGAGCGCCCCGGCCTCGGTCAACTGCTGGCTGCGTGTGGTGCGCAGGAACAACGGGGTGCCGAGCCGCGCCTCCAGCCGCGCAATGCTCTTGGCCACCGCCGAGCGGGTGACCTGCAGCGCGTCGGCCGCCTGCGCGAAGTTGCCGGCCTGCACCGTGGCCACGAACACGTCGATACCGTTCAGATCGGACAAGGCCACAATGTATCCAACCAGGAACCAATGGAAGGAAAAAATAGCGCCACTGGCGAAGTTTTTAAAGTCTAGAGTGGGCGCCCTCCCCTTCCACGCAGATCGACTTCCCGCCATGAGCAAGGTGCTTGTCCTCCACTCCAGCCTCAACGGCACCGCCTCGCGCAGCGCCGGCCTGATCAATCGTTTCCTCGCCGAGCGTGCCGCGCAGGGCTTCGATGACGACGTCACCGTGCGCGACCTCACCGCACTGGACCTGCCGGTGCTGGATGAGGAGATCTTCCACGCCCTGCGCGGTGCAGAGAACCCGGGGCCGCGCGCACGACAGGCCATCGCGCTGTCCGATGCGCTGATCGGCGAGCTGATGGACAGCGACCTGCTGCTGATCGCCGCGCCGATGTACAACCTCAACGTGCCGACGCCGCTGAAGAACTGGTTCGACCTGGTGGCGCGCGCGCGCGTGACCTTCCGCTACACCGACACCTGGCCGCAGGGCCTGGTCCAGGGCGTGGAAGCGGTGGTGTTCAGCCCGCGCGGCGGCGTGCATGTCGGCCAGGGCACCGACACGGTGACGCCCTACCTGCAATCGGTGCTGGGCCTGATCGGCATCACCGAGGTTGATTTCGTCTACGCCGAAGGCATGGACATCCGCCCACATGGCATCGAGCAGGGCATGGCCCGCGCGCATGCACAATTGACCGCTTTGGCGCAGCGCATGCCATTGCCGAACGCTTAGGATGCAGAGGCCGGCAACCGCCCTGCCGCCTCTTTCCCCGCTGAAGCAACGCATCCGATGGCCTTCTTCGAACGACTGAGCGACACCCGCTACCTGCCGACCGAACATACCGGCGGCGCCTGGAACATCCGCGAGCAGCACATCGCACCGGCGATCGGGCTTCTGGCGCACCACCTGGAACGCGACGCCGCTGCGCGTGGCCACGGCTTCCTGATCGCGCGCCTGTCCTACGACATCCTCGGCACCATCCCGATCGAAGCGATGGAGGCTGATGTTCAGGTGCTGCGCGGTGGCCGCACCATCGAACTGGTGGAAGCCACGCTGCGCCATGGCGATCGTCCGGCGCTGCGCGTGCGTGCCTGGTTGATGCGCCCGAACGACACCGAGACCATCGCCGGTACGCCGATCACCGGCATTGCGCCGCCGGAATCGATGCCGGCATGGGACCCGGGCACGGTCTGGCCCGGTGGCTTCATCCAGAGCATCGAGATCCGTCGCCACGATCAGGGACCCGGCCGTGCAACCTACTGGGCGCGCGCAACGCAGTCGCTGCTGGACGGCGAACCGGTCAGCCCCTTGGCCCGTGCCGCCACGCTGTTCGACCTGTCCAACGGCATGGCAGTACGCGCCGATCCGAAGGAAGTGGCCTTCCCGAACCTGGACCTCACCGCTCACCTGTTCGGCATGCCCGAAGGCGAGTGGCTGGGTTTCGATACGTCGGTGTCGTTCGGCCGCCAGGGCATCGGCCTGACCAGCACCGTGCTGCATGATGCGCGCGGCCCGATCGGAACACTCGGCCAGGCGCTGACGGTGCGCCCGTAATCGCAACGGGCGGCGTCAGCCGCCCAGCGTGCCCATGGTGAAGGTGTAGCCGGAACTCATCAGGAATTCGCGCATGCGCATTTCCGCGCGACGCGGTGAGGCCAGGTTGGCCGGTGCATACAGCGCGTAGACCACGCCGGCGCCTTCGATGGCCTCGCGCCGCACGCCACAGTGGCGGGTCTCCGAGGCGACCACCCAACCATCCTTCAACCGGTCCGGCCCGATCGATTGGCCGTTCATCAGCCGGAACGTCAACCAGCGTACTTCCGCAGCGGATTTGCTCATCGGTGGCATTCCGGCTGCGTACTGCGGTCCATCATGTCCTTGCTCGCCATTGCAGCTCCCTAAGACTTGGAACCTGACCATAGCGCCTCCGCATGTCGCGGGTGAATGAGACTGGCCGGGCGCTCAGGTCGCCAGGCCGAACCGCTTCCACAACGCTTCGCGCCCTGGCGGGGTCAGCCGCAGTTCGCGGCGGCCTTCTACGCGCCGCAGCCAATCGTTGTTCACGAAGCTGTCCAGCATCGCCTCGCCGACCAGCCCGGCCAGATGCGGGCGCCGCTCGGTGCAGTCCAGGCATCCCCGGCAATAGCGCGCGGGCCTGGCCGTCACCGGCTGCTGCAGCACCTCGGCCAGTGGCTGGCCGAGCTCCCGCAGGAACGCCGCGCCCTCCACGCTCACCTGCCAATAGCCGTCGCGCGGCAACACGTACCCGGACTGCAACAGGTGATCGGTGATGGCCACCGCATGCACGCCGGCCAGGTGGCGGTAGCACGAGCGCGCCTCGCGCAACGCCGGCAGGTTGCGTGACGCGGCAGCGGTGCATGACGGCGTGCGCTCGGCCACACGCAGGATGCCCTCCAGCATGTCCGCGACCTCGGTCGAGGCCAATCGATGGTAGCGGTGACGGCCCTGCGGGATGACCACCAGCAGATCGCCCTCGATCAAGCGCCGCAGGTGCGTGCTCGCCGTCTGCGGCGTCACCCCGGCCACCCGCGCCAGCTCCATCGCGGTATACGCACGGCCGTCCATCAGCTGCAGCAACATCGTGGCACGTGCCTGGTCGCCAACCAGGGCACCGACACTGACAAGGGAACCGGAGGTGTGGACCATGCCGGCATTGTGGCATGCAGGCGCCGGCCGACAGTTCGATGCAGACCGAAGCATTGTCGGGCCGCCTCGGCGCACAGTCACCGCCCCGCTCTTCCGAGAACCCCAGTGACGAACCCTTCGATCCAGCGTCGGCGCATCACGCCTTCGGTCCTGTACCCGGGCACGCCGGTACTGCTGATGACCACGCTCAATCCCGACGGCAGCAGCAACATCAGCCCGCTCTCTTCGTTCTGGGCGCTGGGCAACCGGGTGGTACTGGGGCTCGGCACGCAGGGCCAGGGCTATCGCAACCTGCAGCTGCGCAACGAGTGCGTGCTGAACTTTCCCTCCTCTGCGCAGGCGGCCCAGGTCGAGGCCATCGCGCGTGCGACCGGCCGCGATCCGGTTCCCGATGCCAAGCAGGCGATGGGCTACGTGCATGTGCGCGACAAGTTCGCGCTGGGCGGCCTTACCGCAGTACCGTCAGCACAGGTGGCACCCGCTACGATTGCCGAATGCCCGCTGCAGGTGGAAGTCACGGTGATGGCGATGCACGCACCCAGTGATGACGATGGCCAGCACTTCGTGATCGTCGAAGGCCGCATCCGCTGCGTGCATGCGCATGAGGCGATCACCCACGCACGCAGCCAGCACATCGATGTCGCGCGCTGGAAACCGTTGATCTATCTGTTCCGCCACTATCTGGGCGTGGGTGAACCGGTCGGGCGCAACTTCCGCGCGCAGACGCCGGCACACGACCCGGCATAGAGGCGGTGACTCAAGGTGCCGGCGATGGTGGGTGGCTGGTCACTGAAATCCAGTACGACACCATGTCCACATAGCGGCCGTCGCGCTTCACCGCGCGCGGCTCGACGCCGGATTCGGTGAATCCCAACGATTCGTACAGTCCACGCGCGGCAGCGTTGTCTGCCAGCACCGTGAGCGTGAGCGACTCGATGCCATCCGCGCGTGCCGCCGCGAATGCCGCAAGGAACAGTTGACGGGCGATGCCGTGTCCACGATGGGCTGCGCCAACATGGACGCTGTGGACCTCCGCCGTATGCCGCCGCGCCAACCGCACCGGGCGCACATAGCGCAGGAAGCCCGCCAGCATGCCGTCAACGAACGTGCCGAAGTAGCGGGTACCAGGATCGGCAAGCTGGGCGCGCATCACGTCCGCCGAGTCATCCTGCGCCTCGGCCAGCGTGGACAGGAACGCCGCGGGCGACTCGCGAAGGGCCTGCAACCGTGCTTGCCAGAGAATATCGGCGTCGTCAGCGCTGAGTTGCCGGAGAAGCATGCGACACACCTGTGAGGTTGCTGATGCACAGGTGCCCAGCCTAGCGCGGGTTCGCCTGATGCGGCGTGCATGCAAGAATGAAAATCGTCCCTTCTTCATTCACCGCCATGACTGAACTGCAGATTCCCCGCGTTGGATGCGGCGCCGTCGTCCGTGATGCCGACGGCCGCATCCTGCTGATCCAGCGCGGACGCGATCCGGAGCGCGGGCATTGGGGCCTGCCCGGCGGCAAAGTCGACTGGATGGAAACGGTAGAGGCTGCCGTGGTCCGCGAAGTCCGCGAGGAGACCGCCTTGGAAGTGCAGCTGCTGCGCCTGCTATGCGTGGCCGATCATTTCGAGCCGGCGCTTGCGCAGCACTGGGTTGCGCCGATCTACGAGGCACGGGCAACTACCTGCACCGAGGCCTCCATCCAGGAGCCGGGTGTGCAGACCGGGCTAGGCTGGTTTGCCGTGGATTCACTGCCCCAGCCGCTGACGCAGGCCACGGTGCAGGCGCTGGCCCGGCTGTAGCGAGTATCGATCCGGGCACGTGCCGGTATCCAGACAAACAAAAAGCCCTGACCGGAGTCAGGGCTTTTCAATTGGAGGCCTCAAGCGGAATCGAACCGCTGTAAACGGATTTGCAATCCGGTGCATAGCCACTCTGCCATGAGGCCAACGTACTGCGCGCCAGGAACAGGGCCCTGACAAGACAAAACCCCATGATGGGGCCTGTCGGAACATGGAGCGGGAAACGAGACTCGAACTCGCGACCTCAACCTTGGCAAGGTTGCGCTCTACCAACTGAGCTATTCCCGCGTAAGCCGCCATGGTACCGGAAATCCGGAACACACACCAGCGATTTCACCTTTCTGACTGCGCGTAAAGCCTTGTGGCCCAACGTGCCCCGCCTTGCCGTGGCGGGAGAAAAACAAGGCCCCTACCGGGGCCCTGTAGAATCTGGAGCGGGAAACGAGACTCGAACTCGCGACCTCAACCTTGGCAAGGTTGCGCTCTACCAACTGAGCTATTCCCGCAGATTCCGTTCGACCTGCGTCGAAGGAGCGCTATTGTGTCCAAATTCCTTCACGCCGTCAACAGTCTTCACATCATGCGGTCACGGGCGTCCGCACTGGGGTACGCTGCCCCGCCCGGCCCCGTGCGCCCATGCTCCTTCGCGGCACGCCCCTGTTGATCGCCCTGCTGCTGCATCTGCTGGTGGCGCTGCTGTACTGGGCACTGATTCCGCGGGGAATGAACGCGTATCGCGACTATTTCGGCTTCACCTCCCATCGCGACATCGGCCTGGGCATCGCCCAGTTCCATCTGTTCTGGATGTTCATTGGCGCCCAGCCGTTGATCGCGGTACTGCGGCCACTGTTCGCCAAGTTGCTGGTGCTGGCGATCCCGTTGGCGTTCGCGACCTGGACGCTGATGCACAACCATCCGCTGCGCCTGGTGTACTTCACCGTGGGGCCCGGCCTGCTGGCGCTGGCTGCAATCGTGGCAAGCCTGCGCTATCGGTCGCTCCACTGCGCGCTCACCACGACGGACTCCACTCATGCCTAAGCGCTACGTTCGCCTGTTCTGGCTGCTGGTCGCACTGACCTGGCTGGCGCTGATCGCCGCACTGGTCAATGCCGGCTTCACCCCGGACTACTGGCTGCTGCACCACCTGGAAGGCGCCGAGCTGCCCTACCCGACCAGCAGCGTCATCGTGTTCGCGCTGCTGGGAGCCGTCGAGCTGGTGGTGGCCGCACTGATCGTGCAGCCCTGGAAACTGAAGCGCCTGTGGCTGCGCCTGCTGATCGCGTTCGCGTTGCTGGTGGTGTGGTCGGTACCGTGGATGCTGTCGGCGATGCACCAGCCGCCGGTGCACGGCATGCATCTGCTGTGGTTGCTGCTGCTGGACGTGGGACTGCTGCTGGCGCTGTGCGTGGTGTCGGCGGTGAGCGCATGGCGGGCGCTCAGGCGAGCTTCTTCCAGCAACTCCGACTGCCGGTAGTCGAAGATGCTGAATCGCGAATGCGAGGCCACGCCCGCGAGCCTCTTTTCAGACTAGTTGCATAGCCTCAAGGTAGATCTATGACAGACAGTATCTGACCCGAGGTCTCCAGCACTGGCAGCGTTCCGATTGACCATGCCCAGCAGTGACCTCCTGTCGAGTCAGGACCGTCCATGCAGCAATCGAGCCTTTTGAATTCTGCCCCCCTCAGCAACGTAGAAGTTGACGCACTCGAAAACGTAATACCAGCTGCGATTCGCGACCTGCTGATCCGTCGCGGGCGATCAGTCTTCAGAGGCGGCCGCATCCAGCTATGCCATCCGCAGGATCTCGCAATGGTGATGGAGCTGGCGTTACGGCACGATCCGGATCTCGCTCCAGAGGACACACTCGCCTACGCTTACTCTGCGTTCGGCACCATCTACTTCGTGCATACGCAGTACGGTCCGGGCCAGATCGATCTCTTGAGCGGCTCAGTCCTCTGCAGGCGATTGACGGAGGACAGATTCTCGCCAGGTGATATCGGCGGAGATGCAACTTCCGTCTTCCGGCTCCCTGAAGAGAGGTTGGACTTGGTCGACAAAGACGGCCATCCAATGTTCGATGCAGCAGTGCTGGCGCAAGGCCCCTTGGGTGTAGGACATTGCTACGGATTCTTCCCTGCACTCGGATTGGGAGGCGTCGCGCAACTGGACTCACTGCAGGTGGTTGAGGCACCCGTGCACTTCTCGATACTGGCCCAGCTTGTCGAGTTCCAGCTCTTCCGTGAAGCGTCGCATGGCGAACTCGTCGCCGTCATGCGACAACCGCCCGTACCGACACCCGAGGAAATCGTTGCTCACCTTTCTCCGGAATGCCCCTTTCAGGTCGTCCGATACGCCGACATAAAGGCTGAGGTACCGCAGGACTCAACATACGCACCAGAGCACTACGTCTGGGGTGATCCCGATGAGTTGGTTCTCCTAGTTGATGGCGATCTCAAGCTGGACACACTGGATCTCGACGACCCGCTGGCCCCGTGGCGGGAAGAGGATCTTGGTGCGTACATCCGTTTCATTCTGGTTCGCGGCAATGCAGAGATCACACGCCATGTTCACAGCCTTGAAACCGACGGCGCATGCGGACTGCTTGTCTCGGGCGACCTGACGACAACCAATGCCATCGTCGGCGGACAGGAAATCCGCGTAGGCGGCAACCTACGGGTCCGCGAGCTGTTCTGGGGCGACTACAACCATGGGAAACTGCACGTCGTTGGGAACACCGAGGCAGCGGTTCTCATTCAAACCGACTACTCCATGCAATTCGATGGCTCGGTTCACTGCGTGCGTCGGATGGACGACGAAGCCATCACTGACGACGGAATTGAGCAGATCATCGAACCCGACTGTCTGTCACGCGAATCCGAGGATCCGGACAGCTTCTGGTCATTGGACGCGGGAGCCATGCTGGAAAGGCTCACTGCCGGAAAGAGCGTCATCCGTGCGGAGGGCCTGTCAGCGCCGGACCCGCTGCTATGCACAGTGAATCTGTTTGGCGACGGCACTATCAGTCCAGACAACTTCCTGCGGATCTGCGCCGAAGACATGCTTCCGATGAATATCTGCGGCTATGATTTCCATCGTGACGGCCTCTCACTTCAAGTACGAGCGGACATCGAGGATGCTGGCGCCCCCTCTTACATCATGCAGATGGAAGACCCATCAAGGAATATCGCCGCACGCTTCGTCATGGAGCGGGTTGAGACATCTGTCGGAATAATTGATCGCCTCAAGGGACGAAGGCCCGAGACTGGCTGGGGTCTCTGGAATTACATCTGCAGTGATGTCAATAGCGACCAGAGCGAATGGGCGCGAGTGGAAGCGCATGAGATCCCGCCCGCCCACGTTTCACTCGTCCTAAAAGCCTGGCAATTTCTGCAGGAAGGGGCGTCCAGCCGCCATTGGACCGCGGAGATCATTCCAGCGAGCGAGATCAAGGATCTTCTTGCGCTGGAGATCTGCCAGCCCTACGACAACTATGACGATGATGACCGGTGCGGATTCTGGATCGGTCACTGTCATGCGGCATTTCGCCAACAGGAGCAGGGACCAGATCCAGTGGAACCTACACTTCGCCTGTCTCGCGAACTGAATCAGCCTGACGGCACGAGCGTGATCGAGAGCTATTACTTCGACGTTGAAACCTGCATGGATGGCAGTGAGCGCGTCCGAATCCGCTACAAGGCCGACCAGGATCTGGAGGACTCTCCGGCTCAACTGGATCCCGTTGGAGGGGCTGAACTGGCAGGCGCACTGCGTATCTACAAGCGTGGCGCGAGGGAAATGCGCAGTGCGAATGCTGACCTGCTGAGCGGAGAAGCCCCGTACTTCGCGCGAGATGATGCGTTCGCGATGAACTTCTGGAGGCGGCAGGGTTACCTGACCCAGTAGATGAAATCCTCTTCCCAGCCCCCTGCAGCATCAAGAGGCTTCTGGCAGTTCGCACTGGTTGTGTGGCTGCTGCTCGTCTGCGCGCTCATCCATGCCGGCTTCAAGCCAGACTACTGGCAACTGCGTCACACCGAGTCCGGGACACTGCCCTATCCCATCGGCTCGGTGATCACGTTCGCGCTGATCGTCCTCGTGGAAATGACAGCGCTGGGCCTGGCTGTGCAGCCATGGCGGTTCCGCCGCCTGTGGCTGCGGATCCTGATCAGCCTCATTCCATGGCTGGGGTGGAACGTCCTATGGGGCTTGGCTGCCATGCATCAATCCCCCGTGCGCGACGTCCATTCGAACTGGCTGCTCGACATGAGCGCCATCCTGCTGCTGGCACTGCTCGTGGTTGTGCCGGCCTCACTCTGGCCTCGCCTACGACGTTGGCTCGGGAACTGAGGCCCGCGCCCTACTTCCGGAACTCCACCCGCACATGCTGGCCGAAGCGCGCCTTGGCCTCGCCGTCGAACTCCAGCACACACTCCACCACCTTGGCCACGCCACGCCCCGCGTCTTCGGGCAAGCGTGCCTGCGCGAACACCGGACTGATGCGCACCACGCGCGCGGGTGGCAGTGAGCCGGTGTTCTCAGCACCATCGCTGTCCGGCACTACGGTGGCCTTCATGCCGACCTGCACGGCATCGGCATAGGCGGCGCTGAGTTCGGCGCGCACCTGCAGCGGACGCGCCGGCAGCAGCGAGATCGCGGGCTTGCCAGCCTGCACGAAGGCGCCGAGCCCCGGCACCTGGCCGACCACGGTGCCGGCTTCCGGCGCGCTCAGCGACATCTGCTGCAGTTTCAGTCTGGCGTGTTCCAGCTTGTGCTGGGCCATGTCGACCTGCGCACCGGCCACATCGACATCGGCGCGCACACCTGCCAGCTGCTGCTTGGCCGCATCGGCCTGCTGGTTGGACGACACGCCTTCGCTGGCGCCGGTGGACAGGCGGGTGGCGTTGCGCTCCAGTTCGCGCAGCTGCGCCTGGCTGCCCTTCAGGCGGTCATTGGCCAGGGCGAGATCGGCGGTGGCCATCGCCACCTCCTGCTGCAGCAGGGCTCCATCCAGCGACAGCAGCAACTGTCCCTTCTTCACCGTGGCGCCCTCCTTCACCGGCGCGGCGGTGATCGAACCATCCACCGGCGGCGCCAGCGCGATCAGGCCACCCTCGACGTCGATGATGCCGCGCGCCACCGCGACCTTGTCGGCGGTAGCAGTGCTGGCTTTACCTGCAGATACTTGGGCAGGCGCGTCCTTGGAACAGGCGCCGAGCAGCAATGCCGCGGACAGGGCCAGGCTGAGGGGGAGCAGGTGCGACGTCTTGGTCATGGGGCGGACTCTACAGTTTCGTTCTGGCGGCGGTCATCACGGACCATGCCGTCTTCCATGGCGATCACCCGATCGGCATGCCGGATCAGGCGCGGATCGTGGCTCACGCACAGCACGGTGGCGCCATGCGCACGTGCGTAGCGGTGCAGGATGTCGATCACGCGCTGGCCGTTCTCGGCGTCCAGCGCGCTGGTGGGTTCGTCGGCGAAGATCAGCGTCGGCGACTTGGCGAAGGCGCGGGCAACGGCCACACGCTGCTTCTCACCGCCGGACAGCTGCGCCGGTCGCATGTGGCTGCGGTGGCTGAGGCCCACCTCTTCCAGTGCCTTGCGGGCCAGCGGTTCGCTTTCGCGATTGCTCATGCCACGATAGCCCAGCGGCAGCTGCACCTGTTCCAGCGCGGTCAGCGCCGGGAACAGATTGAAACCCTGGAACACGAAGCCGACATGGTGCAGGCGGAAGCGCTCCACTTCACTGCGGGTCATGTGGCCCACGTCCTGGCCCAGCGCGTGCACGCGACCGCCATCGGGCGATGACAGGCCGGACAGCAGCGACAGCAGCGTGCTCTTGCCACAGCCGGAGGGGCCCGACACCAGCGTCAGTTCACCGGGATAGATGTCCAGCGACAGGCCGCGCAGCACCGGCACCTGCACATCGCCGGACATGAAGCCCTTTTCCAGTGCATCGGCCTGCAGGGTCGGGGCGACGGCGCGTATGGAAGTCATCGGCCGGTCCTCAACGCAGCAGCAACGATGGATCGGAGCGGACGACACTGCGTACCGCCATGATGCTCGACAGCATGGCCATCACCGCGACCAGTGCCACGCAGCCGATGATGACCATCGGCGTCAGCTGCACCGGCACGCGCTGGGTCTGTGCGATCAACAGCACGACGGTGCTGAACGCCGCCGCCAGCAACATGCCCACGCCACCGATCAGCAATGCCTGCTCGAACACCACCCGCGCCAGCGCATAGCGTCCGGCACCGAGTGCGTTGAGCGTGGCGTACTCGCGTACCGAACCAGCCACCACCGAAGCGAACGACTGGTTGGTGATCACCGCGCCGACGAAGCAGACGATGACGGCCATGAACAGCACCGCGATGCCGGCGCCGGTATCGAACAGCCAGTATTGCTGCGAGCGGCTGGCGAACTCCGGTGCGGTCCAGAACTCGACCGGCGTGGCCTGCCCCATCGACGCGGCCAGGCGGTAGCGCACGCGGTCGGCCAGGTCTGGCGCGCGCAGGCCCGCCACGAAATAGGTACTGCCCTCGTGCGGGTCGGTGCCAGCAATGGCGCGCGCGGTATCCAGCGACGCCAGCACGTTGACGCCACCGAGGCCACGCAGGCCGGGTTGTGCGGCGACCACACGCACCGCCTTGCCGTTGATCCACGCACGGTTGTTCTGCAGGTCCACGCCCAGCGTATCCAGATCGGCGCTGTCGACGATCACCGCACCCGGCTCACGCAGCTGTGCGCGCAGGTCGGCAGGGAGGATGCGCGCGAACATCATCGCGTCATCCTGGGTGGAGATGCCGGACAGGTACACCGATACGTTGCCGGTGCCCTGCACGCCGGACCGCCATTCGCCATCGACCCACTCGTAGGGCTCGACGCGGGTGACATCCGGATCCATGCGCAGGTGGCTTTCGACATCCGCGCTGATTGCATGGCCGTAATTGACACTCTGGGTGCCGGGGAAACCGGCCCAGATATCAGCCGACGATGCCTTCACGTAGATCGCGGCGGTACCGAAGATGCCCAGCACCAGCGCCGCCTGCACGATCAGCAGCACGCCGGCGAAACACATCGCCAGCACCACCGGCAGGAACCGGCGCCACTCATAGGCCAGGGTCTTGCGAGCCAGTGCGATCATTGCGCCTCGCCCTCAGCCTCGACCGGCAGCGGCGCGCCGCCCAGGGCGCGGTACAGCGAGGCGAACGCGAGCACGCGCGCGCCCTGCGCACCGATCAGATCGGCCTGCGAGGCCAGTGCGGCGCGCTGCGTATCGAGACCGTCGAATTCGCTGGACAGGCCCAACTGCACCTGCCGCGCCTGGCGCTTGACCTGCTGGCCGGCGGCATCATCGGCCGCGCGCAGCGACTGGATGCTGCTGTCCTGGCGCGCCAAACTGCCCAGTGCACCTTCCACTTCGCTCACACCTTCCAGCACCGCCTTGCGGTAGCCGAGCAGCGCGGCATCCAGCTGCTTTTCATCGGCATGGAAACGCGCGCGGCGCTGGCCCCAGTCCCACAGCGGAATATCGATGTACGGGCCGATCGACGGACTGGAGTCGGAGTTGGAGCGGGCGTTCTGGGTGAGGTTGTAGGCGTACAGGATCGAGCCGCCGAGACTGACCCGCGGATACATCGCGGCACGTGCGGAGCCCTTGCTCGCCGCGGCCTGCATCACGTCCGATTCGGCCAGCAGGATCTGCGGGCGGTGGCGCAGCAGATCGGCCGGCACCTGCTGCAGCGAGAACGCGCCCAGCTTCGGCGGCGTGCGATAGGTGCGCCAGGCCGGGTCCGGGCCATCACGGCCCAGCAACAGGGCCAGCGCGCGGGCAGCGTTGTCTGCATTCTCGCGGGCCTGCGCCGTCGCCGCGCGGGTCGCTGCCTGGCGTGCACCCAGACGATCAAGTTCGCCGGGCTCATCCAGGCGCAGACGCTGGCGGATCAGCGCCAGTTGTTCGCCGCGATCATCCACCGCCTGCTGACGGGCCAGCAGGTCCTGCTGGGCCTGCGCCACGGTCAGGTCCAGATAGCTGCGCACCACGTCGGCAATCACCGCCACCTGTGCGGCATTGCGCAGCGCCTCGGCATTGCCGGCCGAAGCCTGCGCGCTCAGCTGCGCGCTCTCGGCGGCGCCGAACAGGCCCAGGTCCCAGATCGCTTCGATGCCGGCATGGAAGTAGGTATCGACGGCGGCGGCGTCCTGCACCTGCTTGGCGCTGGCCGAGATTTCCGGCAGGAAACGCGAGTCGGAAGTGCCGGCAACGATCCGAACGGCCTGCAGGCGCAGCGTAGCCTGCTGCAGGTCCAGATTGCCAGCGATGGCCTGGTCGACCAGGCCATCCAGTGCCGGGTCGGACAGCACTTTCCACCACTGTCTGGCATCCACTGCCACGCCCTGGCCCTGCGGCACCTGGGTCCAGGTGCTGGGCGTGCGGTCAGGCAGGTCCGGAACAGGCACCGACATGCAACCGGCCAGGGCCAGGCTTGCCAACAACGCACCAGGGCGCAGCACTGCATGCAGGGAGAGTCCGTGCCCGGCCTTGGGCACTGCCACTGAAGTGATACGCCTGACCACCAGCCCGCCAACGTGTAGAAGGAGCATGAAGGCTACCGTGCGATTGTGGAGCGAACATGGAGAAATCGTCCGAAAAAGGTCACAGCACGCGTGCGGTTCAGGCAACGCTGGCGTTGGCCTTTCGCCAGCCTTTCACCGCATGCGACGCACGGAACGCTGATGCAACATCCAGGCCATTGCGTCTTGTTGCCGTCTTCGCCGAGCCCCGCGCCTGCGGTCGTCCCCACGACCGATACGACCCGCCATTCCGATTGCGACACTGACGTCGGATTCGTCACGCCGGGCCACTGATATCACGCCCGCCATGAAGATGCCGTGGCGCGACTGTAGCGGCCCTGCCGGCCAACTTCATGACAAACGAAAAACGCCCCCTTGCGGGAGCGTTCTTCTTGAATCTGGAGCGGGAAACGAGACTCGAACTCGCGACCTCAACCTTGGCAAGGTTGCGCTCTACCAACTGAGCTATTCCCGCATATTTCGTTCGACCTGCGTCGAAGGAGCGCTATTGTGTCGATATTGCTGCACGGCGTCAACAGGAATTTTCACGTGAAGTGAAGGGCGGCGTTCAGACGCCCCCGCCTGCTCTCTTCACGTGCGCAGACCGCGGCGGTGGAAGTAGATCTGCTCGGCGATGCGCCGCGTGGCGGCCGTGTGCAGCAGTGCATTGAGCGGCCAATCGGCCTGAAGGTGATCCATCGCCCAGCGCAGCAGGCGCTTGCCATGGAAGGCCGGGGCGACCTGCTGCGCTACCCGTTCGGCTTCCGGCCCTTGGCCACGCAGATGTCGGGCAATCGCCTCGCCGACCGCCCAACCATGCCGCCACGAGGAATGGATGCCGCCAGCCGACAGCGGCGAGACGATGCCTGCGGCGTCGCCGGTCAGGATCAGGCGTTGGCCGGTGATCTGTCCTTGCGGCCGGCCGCAAGGTACCAGTCCGGCGCGGGTGGCCGACGGGCGCGCTGATGTCGGAATGCCAACCACATCGCGCACATGCTCAAGGAAGCCATCGATATCTGGCGGCCGCACCCGGTCCGGGTCATGGCGCACTGCCAACCCGACCTGCAGGCCGGTTGGATTCTGCGCGACCCAGCCGATATAGCCCGGCGCATAGCGCTTGCTGACGAAGCAATGCAGCGCATCACCCTGCGTCAATTGCAGGCCGGCGAACTCACGTTCGACACCGTAGAGATTGTCGCGCACCTGGCCAAGGCCAGTACGCCGGGCCACGCGCGAACGTGCACCATCGGCGCCGACCAGGTAGGCACAGCGCCCTGCCCCGTCCACCTGCCAGCCATCGCCACTGCGCTGGGCGTCGGTGAAGGACTGCTTCAGGCGCAGGTCCACGCCATTCGCGCGCAGCTCACTGGCCAGCCAGCGCATCAGGTTCGGCGTATCGGTGGTGAGGAAGTAATAGCCCGGTGCAGCCAGCAACACGCTGCGCAGGTTCGGCGCATACAGACGCACATCCGCGACGCGTTGCACCAGATGTTCGGGCATTCGCCCCAGCCAGGTCTGCTCCATCGCCTCCTTCACCACGATGCCGGTGGTGTGCAGGCGCTCGCCGGGGTCGGCCTTGCGTTCGAGTACGCAGACGCGCAGGCCGTACTGGGCAGCGGCAAGCGCGCAGGCGGCACCGGCGAAACTGGCGCCGACGATGACCACATCGTGGTCGTAGGCGGGGGATTGATGAGGCATCGCGGCGTCACCCTTGGAACGAAGGATGCAGCATCCAACCTTCATGTGGTGGGGCGATGGAGCGACGGTGAAGTGGCAATGAAGCGCGTTGGACGCAAACGAAAAACGCCCCCTTTCGGGAGCGTTTTTCTTGAATCTGGAGCGGGAAACGAGACTCGAACTCGCGACCTCAACCTTGGCAAGGTTGCGCTCTACCAACTGAGCTATTCCCGCTTGGGAGGCGAAATTCTACCCGTTCCAAGGATGGCGTCAAGCGCTTTTTTCAGGGTCTGCGAGGTGCCCGGCGCCACGTATCCACGCCATGCGTGGATAGGCGCACCGATGGGGTCAGCGCTCTTTCCTGCGAAAAAGGATCCGACCCCGGGGCTCAGTTGCCCAGCTTCTTCTGCCGCGCACGCTCGCGCGCCGCGCGCTCGTCATCGCGCAGGCTCGGCCAGGCGGCGTGCAGGTACTGCAGGCCCGACCACAGGGTCAGCACAGCGGCGATCGCCAGGGTCCAATCGCCGATGTGGAACACCGGCCAGCCCATCCAGATGTCTTCCACCGGCACGTTCGGAGCCACCGAATACAGCAGGCACAGCAGCGCAACCATCTGCGCGGTGGTCTTGACCTTGCCGATCATCGCCACGCGCACCTTGGCGCGCTGGCCCAGCTCGGCCATCCACTCGCGCAGCGCCGACACCGCAATCTCGCGACCAACGATGACCGCCGCCCAGAACGCCATCCACGGCGTCGGGTGGCCCTGCACGATCAGGAACAGCGCCACCGCCACCATCAGCTTGTCCGCGACCGGGTCGAGGAAGGCGCCGAAGGCCGACTCCAGCTGGTAGCGGCGTGCGATCCAGCCATCGAGCCAGTCGGTGATCGCAGCCAGGCCGAAGATCGCCGCCGAAGCGAAGTTGGTCCAGGTGTAGGGCAGGTAGAACACCAGCACCAGCACCGGGATCATCACGATCCGCAACAACGTCAGCCAGGTGGGCAGGGTCAACTTCATGCTTGCGTGCTTCTCTCTCTACTCGGCCGCATCAGGCGTGGCCAACCCGTGCAGGTTAGCGTAGATACGTGCCGCGAGGGCGTCATTGATGCCTTCCACCTTGGCGATTTCCGCTTCACCGGCCGCTTTCAGGCCGACCAGGCCGCCGAAATGCTTGAGCAGGCTGGCGCGGCGGCGCGGCCCAATGCCGGGGATGTCCTCCAGCTTGCTGGTCATACGTGCCTTCTGGCGGCGGCCGCGGTGGCCGGTGATGGCGAAGCGGTGCGCCTCGTCGCGCACCTGCTGGATGAACTGCAGCGCGGGATTGGCCGCACCCGGGCGCAGTTCGCGTCCATCCGGCATCACCAGGGCTTCGTGGCCGGCGCGGCGCTCCACGCCCTTGGCCACACCCACCAGCAGCACGCCTTCCACGCCCAGGTCGGCCAGCGCGGCCTGGGCCTGGGCCAACTGGCCGGCGCCACCGTCGATCAGCAGCACGTCCGGCAGCACGCCCTGCTCTTCCACTGCGCGGCGGAAACGGCGGTCGATGGCCTGGCGCATGGCGGCGTAGTCGTCGCCCGGCTCGATACCGCTGATGTTGAAACGGCGGTACTGCGCACGCACCGGGCCGGCGGCGTCGAACACCACGCACGAGGCCACGGTGGCCTCGCCCAGGGTGTGGCTGATATCGAAACACTCGACACGCTTGACCGGCTCGGCCAGGCCCAGCATGTCGCGCAGCGCGTCGCTGCGCGCGTGCTGCGCGTTGCGGCTGTTGAGTTCGGTGGCCAGGGTCAGCTGCGCGTTGCGGCTGGCCAGTTCCACATAACCGGCGCGTTCGCCGCGCACGTTCCACTTCAGCTGCACCTTGCGCTCGGCCGAGGCTGACAGCGCGGCCACCAGCAGGTCGGCATCGGGAATCTCGCGATCCAGCAGGATCTCGCGCGGCGGCTCGAATTCGATGTAGTACTGCGAGACGAACGCGGCCAGCACTTCCTCCGGGCTCTCCTCGCCATTGGTGCGCGGGAAGAACGGGCGGGTACCGAGGTTGCGGCCATCACGGAAGGCCAGCAGCAGCACACAGGCCTGCGAGCCCTGCATGGCCACCGCCAGCACGTCCAGATCCGCGGCGCGGCCATCCACGTACTGGCGGGTCTGCATGCTGCGCAGTGAAGAAATCAGGTCACGCAGGCGCGCGGCCTGCTCGAACTCCAGCGCCTCGCTGGCGGCCTGCATCTGCTCGCCCAGCTCGCGGGTCAGCTCGTCGCTCTTGCCCTCCAGGAACAGTGCGGCGCGACGCACCGATTCGGCGTAGTCCGGCGCCGGCACCAGCTCCACGCAGGGCGCGCTGCAGCGGCCGATCTGGTACTGCAGGCACGGCCGCGAGCGGTTGCGGAACACGCTGTCCTCGCAGCTGCGCAGCTTGAACAGCTTGTGCATCAGGTTCAGCGTTTCACGCACCGCGGTGACCCCGGGATACGGCCCGAAATAGCGACCGGGAATGGCACGCGGACCACGATGCAGCGCGATGCGCGGCCAGTCCTCGCGGGTCAGCAGCACATGCGGATAGGTCTTGTCGTCGCGCAGCGAGACGTTGTAGCGCGGCGACAGCGACTTGATCAGCTGGTTTTCCAGCAGCAACGCCTCGGCTTCCGAGCGCGTCACGGTCACGTCCATGCGCGTGATCTGCGAGATCATCGACATGATCCGCGCGTTCTTCGGGCTGCCGTTGAAATAGCTGCCGACGCGGTTGCGCAGCGCGCGCGCCTTGCCCACGTACAGCAGGGTGTCGTCGGCCGCGTACATGCGGTACACGCCGGGAGCGGTGCTGAGCTGGGCCGCGAAGGCCTTGCCGTCGAAGGCCGGGGCGGGAACGTCGGTCATTCGCTGATCGGCACTTCGCTGAGCACGCCGCTGTCGGGATCGAATCGCAGGACGGCATGGGCGTCGGTCTCGGCGATCCACACCGCACCGGCCCCCACCGCCAGGCCGGCGGGACCATGCAGGCGGCGCGGCAGCGGCTGGGTGGTCAGTTCACCGCCGCCCAGGCGCAGCGTGCGCAGGCGACCGTTGCCGGTATCGGCAATCCACAACAGCGGCGCGTCCGCGCTCAATGCGATCGCCTGTGGGAACTGCAGGCTGGCCTGCGCGCGCGGACCGTCGTCACTGCCGAAGCGCCAGGGCCCCTGCCCGACCAGCGTCTGCACCAGGTCGCCACGCAGCTGCAGTGCACGCACCGAAGATCCCAGGGCATCAGCCACGTACAGCACCTGTTGCACGACGGCCAACGCGGTGGGTTGGGCGAAGGCGGCCAGATGCCCGCTGCCATCACGCTCGTCGATGGCACCACTGCCGGCGCGCCATTGCAGGCTGCGCTGGCCCAGGTGGTAGCTCCAGATGCGGTTGTCGCCGGCCATCGCGATGTGCAGCTGGTTGTCGGCAATGGCCAGGCCGACCGGATGGTCCAGCGAGACCTGCCGCGCCTGCGCCACCGGACCCTCCACCGGCGCACCAGGGCGACCATTGCCGCACAGGGTGTCGACGATCCCGGTCAGCAGGTTGATACGGCGCACCGCGTGGTTGCCGGTGTCGGCGACGTACAGCGAATCGCGCTCCAGCACCAGCGCCTGCGGGCGGTGGAACGCCGCTTCGGCGAGGTTGCCGTCCATGAAATCGGCGGTACCCAGCCCGAACTGGCGCAGGATGCGGCCACCATGGCTGCATTCGAGGATGCGGTGATGGCCGCTGTCGGCGATGTACAGGCGTTCGGTACTGACCGCCAGGCCAAGCGGGAATCGCAGGGCCTGGCGCGGCTCCGGATGCAGCTCGGTACCACCGCGTGGCGGCGCCAGCGGTGCGCCCTCGCACAGGGCGTTCAAGGCACGCTCCAGTTCACCCGGCGCACCCTGCCCGACCAGGCGTTGCTGCTCGCGACCCTGCGCGTCCAGCAGCACCAGGGTCGGCCAGGCGGTGACGCCGAAGCGGCGCCAGCCATCCCAGTCGGCATCGAGCAGCACCGGCATCGACAGGCCCTGGCGGCGCAGCAGCTTCAGCGCGGTACCGGCGTCGCGTTCGAAATCGAAGCGCGGCACCTGCAGCACCAGCGGCTGCAGCTTGCCGGGGTGGCGCGACAGCCATTGGCCGAATTCGGCCAGGCGTTGCGCGCTCCAGGCGGAGGCGGCGTTGACGAACAACAGCGCCACCGGCCGACCGCGCAGTTCGGTCAGGGTGCAGGGGGTGGCATTGAGCCAGGTGGCGAACTCGGGCAGGTCCGGGACGGGCTGGACGTTCATGGCCCGATTATGCCGGAGTCGGCGTCATGCAACAGTCGTGCCACCGCACGTTTTGCAGCATCGTCGACCAGCGACCAGACCTGTTCGAAATGCTCACTGCCGCCGGTGTAGGGATCGGGAATCGCGACCCGCCCCTGCCCACCCGACCACGGCAGGTACAGTGCCAGGCGTTCACGTTGGGCAGGTGTGGCCAAGCGCCCTGCATCGCGCAGGTTGGCTTCGTCGGCGCACAGGATCCAGTCGAAGCGGTCGAAATCCACGGCCTGCAGCTGGCGCGCGCGCAGGCCGCCGATGTCCACGCCATGCCCGGCCGCGCAGACGATCGCGCGCCGGTCCGGCGGTTCACCGACGTGCCAGTCGCCGGTGCCGGCCGAATCGACCTGCACCCGACCAGCCAGCGGCGAGGCGTCCAGGCGCGCGCGCAGCGCTCCTTCGGCCATCGGCGAACGGCAGATGTTGCCGAGGCAGACGACCAGCAGCTTCATCGGGCGGCCATTGCCTGCAGCAGCGTCTCCGCACGCTCCAGGTCTTCCGGGGTATCGATGCCGGGCGGGAACGGCTCCGGCGAGATCGCCACGCTGATCGGGTAGCCGGCTTCCAGTACGCGCAGCTGCTCCAGCGACTCGACCTGCTCCAGCTGGCCCGGCGGCATCGCCGCGAACTGCTGCAGGAAGCCGGCGCGATAGCCGTAGATGCCGATATGGCGCAGCCAGTTGTGACCGGCCGGCAGCGTGTCGCGGCTGCGTGCGAAGCCATCGCGGTGCCAGGCGATCGGCGCGCGGCTGAAGTACATCGCCTCGTTGCGCGCGTTGCGCACCAGCTTCACCACGTTCGGGTCGAACAGGGTGTGCGCGTCTTCGACGGTCGTGGCGAGGGTCGACATCGGCGCATTGCCATCGACCAACGCCTCGGCTACCGCACGGATGCCGGCCGCGGGTGCGAACGGCTCATCGCCCTGCAGGTTGACCACGACGGTGTCGTCGGCCCAGCCGGCAATGCGCGCACATTCGGCCAGGCGGTCGGTGCCGGACGCATGCGAGGCGGCGGTCATCGCTACCTTCACTTCGGCCAGCCCGGACAGTGCGTCGGCAATGCGTTGATCGTCGGTGGCGACCCAGACCTCGCCGGCACCGGCCTGCAGCGCGCGGCGCGCCACGTGCAGGACCAGCGGCTCACCGCCCAGCAGGCGCAGCGGCTTGCCCGGCAACCGCGAGGCGGCATAGCGGGCCGGGATGGCGACGACGAATTCGGTCATGGGGCGGTACTCGGCAGGCTCGTTACAACGGGAATGCGGCCGGCGGCGCATGAATGCAAGCGCCGCCGCGCCACTCAGTTCGGTCGCAGCTTGTCCAGGCGGTCGGTCAGCGCCACCCAGAACGCGGCAGGCAGTTCGGCGCGCAACGGAACGGCGTAGTGCCAGTCGTTGCCGAACGCGCGGCATTTCACCGCGTCCTTTTCGGTCATCAGCACCGGCAGTTGGCTGCCGAAGGACAGGTCCTGCGGCTGGTAGGCCTGGTGGTCGGCGAAGGCATGCGGCACCACGCCGATGCCACGCGCGCGCAGCATGTCGAAGAATCGCTGCGGATGCGCGATACCGGCCACCGCGTGCACGCGCTGGCCCTTGAAGTACGACAGCGGGCGTGCACGGCCACCGGCCAGCGGCTGCGCACTGTCGATATGCAGCGCCATCGGCCACTGGCCGAAGCCACAGGCCTGGGCCGCCGTTTCCTCATCGGCCTGGCCGAGGTTGACCACGCGGAAATCGCATTCGCTGGCGCGGCTGACCGGTTCGCGCAGCGGCCCGGCCGGAATCATCCGGCCGTTGCCGTAGCGGCGCTGGGCATCGACCACCTCGATCTCGATGTCGCGCGCCAGCCGGTAGTGCTGCAGGCCGTCGTCGCAGACGATCACATCGCAGCCGGCCTCGATCAGCGCCTTGCCAGCAGCAACGCGGTCGCGGTCCACACGCACCGGCACGCCGGTCTTCCAGGCGATCAGCACCGGTTCGTCGCCGCCCTTGGCGGTCGGCGTATCGGCCTGCACCCACAGCGGCGTGTCCGCATCTTCACGGCCATAGCCACGGCTGGCCACACCGGGTTTCCAGCCGGCCGCGCGCAGGCGCTCGACCAGGGCAATGGTCAACGGCGTCTTGCCGGTGCCACCGGCGGTGATGTTGCCGACCACGATGACCGGTACCGGCAGCGTGTAGTGCTTGCGCCAGCCACGCCGATAGGCACGCCGGCGCAGCGCGGTGACGCCGGCATACAGCGGTGACAGCAGGCGCATCGCCCACGGAACCGGACTGCCGTCGTACCAGTACGGCGGGGTCTGGGTACCCTTGCCAGCCATCAGTCCTGCCTTTCGCGGAACTGCATGCTGTGCAGATGCTGGTACAGGCCACCCATGGTGAGCAGCTCTTTGTGGGTACCGCGCTCGACGATGCGACCGTGGTCCATCACCAGCACCTGGTCTGCATGCTCGATGGTCGACAGGCGATGCGCGATGACCAGCGTGGTGCGCTCCGGCATCAGGCGCTGCAGCGCGTCCTGCACCAGCCGCTCGGACTCGTTGTCCAGCGCGGCGGTGGCTTCATCGAGAATCAGGATCGGCGCGTCGCGCAGGATCGCGCGCGCGATCGCCAGGCGCTGGCGCTGGCCGCCGGACAGCAGCGCGCCGTTCTCACCCACCGGCGTCTGCAGCTGCTGCGGCATGCGCGCGATGAACTCCCACGCGTTGGCCGCTTCGGCGGCTGCGCGGATCTGCTCTTCGCTCGCATCCATACCGTAGGCGATGTTGGCGGCGATGGTGTCGTCGAACAGCATGACCTTCTGCCCGACCATCGCGACCTGGCGGCGCAGGTCGGCCAGCGGGTAGTCATCCAGCGCGACACCGTCAAGAGTGATGCGTCCGCCACTGGGTTCGTAGAAGCGCGGCACCAGCCGGATCAGGCTGGTCTTGCCGCTGCCGGAACGGCCGACGATGGCGGTGACCGTGCCGGGCCTGGCGACGAAGCTGATGTCGTCCAGGGCAATGCCACTGTCCTCGCGGTAACGCAGCATGACGTGGTCGAAGGCCAGTTCGCCCCGCACGCGCTGCACCGTGGTGCGGCCTTCGTCGCGCTCGACCCGCATGTCGAGAATGCTGAACAGGCGCTCGGCGGCGGCCACGCCCCGTGAGATCGAGGTCTGCACGCTGGTCAGGCGGCGCAGCGAGGGGATGATGGCCATCATCGAGGTCATCAGGCCCATGAACTGGCCCGCATTGAGACGCCCGGCCAGCGCTTCACGGGTCGACACCCATACGATCACCGCCAACGCCAGCGCGGCCAGGAACTGGACCACGCTGGAGGCGGCAGCACGGGTGACTTCCACCTTCATGTTCAGTGACAGCATGCGGTTGGCCAGGCGCGAGTAGCGCGAGATCTCGTGCTGCTGGGTGCCATGCACCTTCACTTCCTGCTGCGCGGCCAACGACTGCTCGGCGGTCTGCGCCATCGAGCCCATGCCATCCTGGATGCCACGGCTGATGCGGCGGTAGCGCTTGCCCACGTAAGACACGATCACCCCGATCAGCGGCACCACCACCAGCATGGCCACCGTGACCTTGACGCTCATCTGCAGCATCACCGCCAGCATGGCGATGATGGTCAGGGTGTCGGCCACCACGGTCTTGAGCGCATCAGCGCTGGCCTGGGTGACCTGTTCAGTGTCGAAGTTCAGGCGGCTGACCATCACCGGCGTCGCTTCGGTATCGAAATGCGAGGACGGCAGGTGCAGGTACTTGGCCAGTACCTGCTCGCGCAGGTCACGCACCACGCTGCGACCGGTCCTGGCCAGCGCATAGTCGCTGACCCAGGTCGCGGCGCTGCGCATCAGGAACAGGCCGAGGATGGTCAGCGGCAGGATCACCGCCATGCGTGGTTCGGGATTGACGAAGCCCCGGTTGACCAGCGGCTCCATCAACTTGGTGAAGTGGTAACCGGCCAGGGCTTCGACCACCATGGCGATCACCGCGGCCACCATGAACACCCAGTAGGCGTGGGTGTACCCCAGCAGACGTTTGTAGATCGGCCACACCGGCGCGTGATTGGAACTCATGGACGCACCTCGGGTGCTGTTGCAATGGCAATACGGCGGAAACCGAGCTGACCCAGCGCATCCTGCGCGGTCACCACGGCCTGGTAGGGAGTGCGCGCGTCGGCACGCAGCAGAACGGTCTGTTCACGATCGCTGCCGGCCACGGCGGCGATGGTCTGCTTGACCGACTCGACGTCGCTGCGCAGCACTTCCTGGTCATTGATGAAGTAGCGGCCTTCGGCGTTGATCAGCACGCTGAGCGAACGCGGTGGTTCATTGGTCTGCTGCTGGCTGGCGGTCGGCAGCTGCACCTGCAGCGTCGAGCGCGCATCGAAGGTGGTGGTGACCACGAAGAAAATGATCAGCACCAGGATGACATCGATCAGCGGAACCAGATCGATATGCGGCTCATCCTGGGATCGGTCGTTGCCGATACGCATCGATCAGGCCTTCGCCGTAGCGGCGCTGGCCGAACGCGCGGACGGCGTCGGGTTCATCACACCGGGTCGGCCATCGAGCGTATCCAGCAGTGCGCTGGCTTCCTGCTCCATCTCCACCACGTAGCCATGGATGCGGCCCTTGAAGTAGCGATGGAACATCAGCGCCGGGATCGCCACGATCATGCCGGTAGCGGTGCACACCAGCGCCTTGCCGATGCCGCCGGCCAGCTGGTTCACATCGCCCACGCCATGGTCGAGGATGCCCAGGAACATCTGGATCATGCCGATCACGGTACCCAGCAGGCCCAGCAGCGGGCCGGCCGAGGCGATGGTGCCCAGCGCGTTGAGGAAACGCTCCATGCGGTGCACCAGGTGACGGCCGGTGTCTTCGATGCGCTCGCGGATCTGGTCGCGCGGGCGATTGCGCGCTTCCAGCGCGGCGGCCAGCAGCGCGCCCAGTGGCGAGTTCGCCCGCAGGGTCTGCAGGTGGGCGGGGTCGAGCTTGCCGCGTGCGGCCCAGTTGCGCACTTCCTGGCCGAGGCCGGGCGGCAGCACTTCAGTCCGCCGCAGGGACCAGAAACGCTCCAGGATGATCGCCAAAGCCAGTACGCCCAACAGCAGCAGCGGCACCATCGGCCAGCCACCGGCCTTGACCAGTTCCCACACGTTTCAACCCTCCGGCCCAACGGCCGCTTGTTCGATCGGCGATAGGATAGCAGCCGACCGCGCCCGCCCAGCGGCATCCCACCACCGGGATGCGTGGATACGCTGTTCACGCAGCTGCAGCCCTTGTGCGCCAAGCCATATGCGGATCGCCCCGGAATCAGCCGTGGCCAGCACTTCCGCCCCTTGCGCCTGCCAGCGCTGGACCACGTCCTGGCGTGGATGGCCGAAGCGGTTGCGGTGCCCGGCCGAGACCACCGCCAGCCGTGGCGCCACGGCGGCCACCCACGGCGCGCTGGAGCTGCCGCCACTGCCGTGGTGCGGCACCAGCACCACATCCGCCTTCAGCGCTGCCGGAGACGCCTGCAGCAGCGCCTGCTCGGCCGGGCGGCCGATATCGCCAGGCAGCAGGACCACGCCGTGACGGCTGGCGACGCGCAGCACGCAACTGTCCTCGTTCTCGGCCTGGCGGCTGCCCGGTGCCGGGTGCAGGACCTGGAATTCAACGCCGTCCCACTGCCACTGCATCCCTTGCTGGCAGGGCGCAGCGCCGGCGATGGTGCTGCCCGGTGGCGCCAGCAGCTGCAGCCCGGGCAGCTGCCTTCGTAGGCTCGGTAGGCTGCCGGTGTGATCAAGATGGTCATGGCTGAGCATCGCCTGCTGGGGCGGCCCCTGCCCGAGCGCGCGCAGGGCCGGGACCAGGATCCGCTCATTGCCATCCCCACCGGTCGGCGGCCCGACGTCGTACCAGAGTGCATGCCGCGCCGTGCGCAACAACACCGCGGTGCCCTGGCCGACATCGTGCACCAGCAGCTCCAGCTCTCCTGCGGCGGGCGCATGCCGGGCCGGCCACAGCAGCGGCAGGCACAGCAGCAGTCCGGCCAGGCCACCGCCGGCGCCACGCGGCAGCAGCCACCAGAACACCCCCAGCAACGCTGCCGGCACCGCCCAGCGCGGTGCCTCGGCCAGCCACCACATCGCCTGCGGGTGCAGCGCCAACGGCTGCAGGGCCTGCCAGCTGAGCTCGAACAGCCAGGCGGCGGCGTGCCATGCCCAGCGCCCGGCGCCATCATGCAGCGCGTGCAGGCCGGTACCCAGCAGCGACAACGGCACTACCAGCAGGGTCCACCACGGAATGATCGGCAGATTGACCAGCGGCCCCAACCGCGCTGTGCCACCGAACAGGGCCACGCAGAGCGGCAGCAGGCCGAGGCTGGCCACGCCCTGCGCGGCCAGGAAGCCACGCAGGCCACCGCCGACGCCCTCCGGCCCGGTCCGCGGCAGGCACCACAGCAGCCACAACACGCCCCCGAAACTGAGCCAGAAGCCGGCCGACAGCACCGACAGCGGCGCCGGCAACAGCATCACCACCGCGGCCAAGGCCAGCCCCTGCCCTGCACCGACCGGGCGGCGTCCGGCCCGGGCCAGTGCAACCAGGCCGATCATCAGCGCTGCGCGCACCGTTGGCAGTGCACCACCGGCCACCACGGCGTAGACGGCCGCGGCCAACGCCGCGCCCCACGCCGCCGCCTGTGGCCGAGGCCAGAACCGTCCCAGCACCGGGCACAGCCACCACGACACGCGGCACAGCAGTACGCCAAAGCCAGCCACCACGCCAACGTGGAAACCGGAAATGGCGACCAGATGGGTCAGGCCCAGCGCGCGCAGGTGCTCCCAGTCGGCATCGGACAGGCCGCGCGTGTCGCCCAGTGCCAGGGCCTGCACGAACCGCGCGGCAGGATGTGCCACCTGCGTTGCGATGGCGTCGCTGCTGCGCTCGCGCCAGGCCGGCAGGCCCTGCGCGGGGCGCAGCTCACGCGCACTCGCCGGATCGCGTACCACGCCATTGCCTGAGAGACCCCGCAGCAAGGCATGGCGCTCGCCATCGAAACCGCCCGGATTGATCCTCGAGCGCGGTGCCTGCACGCGCAACGACAGGTCCCAATATGCCCCCGCACGAACGGCATGCCGCCCAGCTTCGCCAGCGCGTGGCGACGGGCCGCGCCACGGGTCGTTCCAGGTGACCTGCAGGCGCCTGCCACGCAGCGATGGCAGCGCCGCAGCCTCGTCAACGTGCAACACGAAACGCGTGTAGCCGGGGCCGTTCCGTGGAAGGTCGGCCACTCTTCCCTGGACCCGCACCTCCTGCGGCGGCGCACCGGGTGGAAGCGGATTGTGCAGGGCCCAATGGCCGTGCAGCGTCGCCCACGCCAGCCCAAACAGGGCGGCGGCCCACCCTCGGCCACGCCAGCGCCACAGCCAGCCCGCGACGCCGGCAACGGCCATCGGCGCGCATAGCCAGAGTGGCAGCAGCATCGGCATCTGCACGCAGGCCAATGCACCCAGTACCAGCCCGGCGGCACAACCGGCGCCGGACAGTGGTGAGGCAGCGCGTTCGGAAATCACCCGTACAGCCTGCCGTCGCGCGCATCAGGCTGCCTATCGGGAATTCCCCTGCGCGGATGTCAGCGCCGGACGCTACCGCGATGGAAGTTGACCCGGAAGCTGGCACCACCGCCAGCCGCCTCACCGACACTGACCGAACCGCCGTGATGCTGCACGATTTCCTTCACCAGATGCAGGCCCAGGCCACTGCCGCTACCCGCTGCGCGCAGACGATGGAAGGGCTCGAAGATGGCCTCGCGGTCTCCGACCGGAATACCGGCGCCCTGATCGCTGACTTCCAGCAGGCCACGGGCGTCCAGGCGCACGCAGATGGTGCCGCGCCCGCCGCCATGGACGATGGCGTTGTGCACCAGGTTGGCGATGACCCGCCCCAGCGCCAGGCTGTCGCCGTGGATCCACACCGGGGCCTCCGGGGCATCCACTTCGAAGCCATAGCCGGCACCGACCACCAGGGGGGCAAGATCGGCAGCCGCCTCACGCACCAGCAGCGCCAGGTCCAGCCGCTGCAACGCGCCGACATTGCGATCAAGCCGCTGCAGATCCAGCAGGTGCTCGGCCACGTTGCCGAGGCGTGCGACGTCGGTCAGCAGCTGCGACTTGAGCTCGCCCTGCGGCAACTGCGACAGGCGCGCCTGCACCACCGCAATCGGTACCCGCAGCTCATGCGCGGCGTCGGCAAGGAACTTGTCACGCGCCGCATAGCCCTGCTGCACCTTGTCGATGGCATCGTTGAAGGCTTCCACCAGCGGCGCGACCTCGGTCGACACCAGCTGCGCGTCCAGCCGCGCGCCGGGCTGGCCGATGTCCAGCTCCTTGGCCTGCTGGGCGGACCGGCGCACGCCACGCATCGCACGGTGGATCACCGTCGGCATCACCAGCAGCGTGACCACGATCAACGGCAGGAAGAACCACAGGCCGATCAGGCGCAGCACCATCAGCGCGCCATCCAGCAGCCCGCCCTTCGGCGCCCCCCCGACCATCACCGTGATGCGGCGGCCGTCCTCGTTGCGGATCATCACCCGCGCCACGTCGAGGTACGGCGGCACCAGTGAGCCGAGTTCGGTGGCCCCCAGCGTCGGCAGCCTCGCCAGCAGCGGCGCGTGGATTGCCGGAATGGTGCCGCGTTCCAGCCACATGCCCTTGTCATCGACCGCCGCGAACCAGAGGTTGCCACCCGCGCCCGCGTCCAGCTTGTGCCAGCGTGCTTCATCCAGCACCAGCCGGCCGCCCTCACTGTGCACGGCCTTGGCCACGGCTTCAGCCATGAACATGTCCATGCCCCAGGTGTCCTTGTCGCCCCAGGTCAGGATCAGCGCGACCACCGCGAACAGCACGGTGAACGCCTGGGCCAGGAACAATCGCCAGGCCAGCCCAAGCGTGATGGAGCGGATCGGACGTGTCGGACGCGCCATCTCAGGCCTCCGCCAGCAGGTAGCCGACGCCACGGATCACATGGATCTCCACACCGGCCCCGGCCTGCTGCAGCGCCTTGCGCAGCTTGGAAATGTGCGCATCGAGCGCATTTGACTGGATCTCATCATCAAAACCGTACACCGCCGCCTCCAGTGCGCTGCGGGTGACCGTGCGTCCCTGGCGCATCGCCAGCGCCTGCAGCACCAGCACCTGGCGTCGGGGCAGCGCCAGCGGCTGGCCTTCCACCTGCGCCTGCAGCGATTCGAAGTCGAATTCCAGCCGTCCCAGATGCAGGCTCGGCGTTACCATCGCCGAGGGCCGCCGCGAAACTGCGCGGATCCGCGCCATCAGTTCCTCGATCGCGACCGGCTTGACCAGGTAGTCATCGGCACCGACGTCCAGCCCCTCGACCTTGTCCGACAGCGTGCCCTTGGCGGTCAGCATGATCACCGCCAGGTTGGGGCGCAGCGCCCGCGCAGTGGCAACGAAACCGGCGCCGTCGCCATCGGGCAGCTGCCGGTCGAGCAGCATCAACTGGTGCACCGGTTCGCGCAGTGCGATGGCCGCCTCCGCCAGGCTGCCGACCACATCGGCCACCACGCCCTGCCGCTCCAGCCCCGATTGCAGGGCACGGGACAGATCAGGATCGTCTTCGACCAGGAGGATGCGCATCAGAGGCTCGGCTACCGGAAACGGTGCCGATCATAGTGCCTGGCGCCGGGTTTGGGCGCCTTCGCGTGCGGATTGTCCAGGCGCAATGTTCTGACAATGTTGAGCCCGCACCATGCACAGCCATCCCCCGCAAAGTGGCTGATCGATGCCGTCGCTGTCCCCGACTCTGCTGCGCCCACTGCTGTTCACCGCTGCCATCGGCCTTCCGTTGATCACCCACGCCGCCGACCGCAACCCGGGTGTGCAGGCCGGTATCAGTGCCGGCGCGACCTCGGGTGCGTATGCCCACTACGACGTCAAGCCGCTGGTCGTCCCCTCCATTGCCTGGCAGGGCGAGCGCTTCTTCGCCAGCCCGGGCTCGCTGGGCATGTACCTGTACAAGGGCCAGGGCCTGCGCCTGTCGGCCGCAGTCACGCCCTACACGCTGCGCTTCAAGACCGACGACGTGAACGATCCCCAGCTGCGTCGCCTGCACAGCCGACAGATGTCTGCCATGGCCGGCATCAACGGCGAGTACAACGCCGACTGGGGCATCGTCGAGGCCAGTGTGATGCGCGAGGTCACCGGGCACGGAGGTGGCATGGAATCACGCCTGCACTACAGCTATCCGATCCAGGCCGGTCGCTTCACCTGGGTGCCCAAGGTCGGCGTGGTGCACTCCAGTGCGCGCCTGCTGGATTACTACTACGGCATCACCGACGAAGAAGCGCTGCGCTCGGGACTTGCCGCCTACAACCCGGGCAGCGCGACATCGCCAAGCCTGCAGATCGCGGTCAGTACGCCCCTGGGCACGAAGTGGCGCGCGACCGGTGTGGTCGCCAACCAATGGTTTGGCAATGCAGTAAAGGACAGCCCGATGGCCCGTCGCGGCACGCAGACGTCGGCCTTCGTTTCCCTGATGCGCTCGTTCTGATCGAGCGCCCGCAACGGACAAGGACCCCCCACATGGCCTCCGTCTCCCCCACTCCCGAAGCCCACGCGATCCTGCGCGCTCCCGACCTGGACAGCGCCGAACGCGCCTACCTGGGCCTGATGCCCGATCTGGAGCACGTGAATGCACTGGCCCGCCGCGCCCTCGGGCTTTCGCGCGTCGCCGACGCGGCACGCGGCTACGCGCTGTCGATGACCCTGGTCGGGCTGCGCCTGCAGGAACTGGAAATGGGCGAGGCGAGCGCGAAGGAACATCGCCAGGCCACCCTGCGCAGCCTGCGCCAGGCCTTCAGCGCCTGAGCGCAGGCCAGCAACGCGGCCAGTGCTGCGCGGCAGCGGAAAGACTCAGCGGAACGTGGTCCACGCCAGCACGGCCGCCAGCAGGGCCACCCAGATCACCGCCTTGAAGGTACCCTCCAGCATGTTGCCGCCGAACAGCAGTTCGAGGAAGGGATTGGGCCGGGAAACCGGAACATGCTCGCTCATCGGTGTTTGATCCTGGTAATGGTTGCAGGGTGCGCGTGCCTGACCACGCAGGCAACACTCTAGTACAGGCGGCGCCTCTGCGGACGTGCGGGCAACATCGCCTTAACAACCCGCGCGCCCGATCGGGTATGTTCGGCCCAACGCTGTGTTCAAGGATGATCGATGCTCAAGCGCGTCCTGTTCCCCGTTGTCGCTCTGCTGCTGTCCGCACTGATCGTCGTGCTGGGATGGCAGAACCACCAGCTCCGGCAGATCAACGCGCAGATGGCTGCCCAACTGCAGAACATGCGGCTGGAAGCGCACGGCCTCGACCTGGGCAGCCGCCCGGACGCACTGGCGCTGCGCACGACCCGGCACACCCACGTCGATATCGGCGGCGCGCGCGACGTACCTCAGATCCTGTACTTCTTTTCCACCACCTGCCGCTACTGCCTGGCCTCGATGCCGCAGCTGCAACAGATCGCAGCGGCGCGCGGCCGCGGTGAACTGATCGGTGTGGGACTGCCCCCTTACGACCAACTGGCCGACTACGCTGGAAGGCATGCATTGCAGTTTCCGATCGCCATCGACAGCGAAGGCGATGCGTCCAGGCGCTACCGCGCCACGGTCACGCCGATGCTGATGGTGCTGGCCCCCGATGGCAGCGTGACCTACAAGCATGTAGGCCAGCTCGATGAGCAGGTGGTGCGCGCCGCCATGAACTCACTGGCGCCAGCCCCCGCCCTGCCCTGATATGCCGCGCGCCACATCGGCGCGCACGTCATCGTTCACCGCATCCGCGCCACAACCGGCACTCCGGTGCCTTCGGCAACTGCAACACCACAACGCCAACCAAGGAGATACACATGATCGGAAAGAAAGTGCTTTCGTCCGTCGCCGGTATCGTCGTTGTCGCGGCCATGGCCTTCGGTGCCAGCCAGGCCTTCGCCGTCGCCCCCAAGACCGGCTATGCGCCCGGTTGCGAACCGCATCCGAGCTGCCCGTTCGGCAACTCGGGCAAGCCTGGCCAGGTGCTGTGCTGTGATCCGCTGTAATCGAAGCCGCGCCACAGGTCGGTCCCGCTGACCTGCTGCGGGCGCCGCAGCGCTGATCCAGTCCTGCGGCGATGATAGGTGCCCACCCGCACATGGGGCACCGCGCCGGGTCGCCCCCAGGGGCGGCCCGGCACTTCCGGCCCCGGATTCATCCTTCCCCGAGCGTCTTGGCGCGCGCTTTACCGGCTTTCGTCGCATACCGGTTTCACACCGCAGGGGGCAGTGCCACGCTGGACTCCCTTCTCCGGAGCACCGTGCCATGCCGATGCTTGCCCTGCTGCTGCTGTGCGCTGGTCTGTTCGGCCGCGATACCGACGCCGGGGATGCCCCCCTGCGCAGCCAGATCCTGCAGGCCGACGCTGGGCAGGCAGAAACATCACCGATGCCGGATCGGAAAGCGGACCCGGCAACCCTGCAGCTGTACCGGCTGCGCCAGGATCGCGTACTGCGCGTGGGCAACCAGCCCCTGCAGGCCGGCGCCCCGCAGCGGCATACCGGCTCGACGCGCTTCGCGCAGGTCTGGGAACGCGTGGATGGGCACTGGCGGCTGCAGCGCATGATCAGCATCGACGAATGGGTCGCCCAACGCTGACGGCTGGCTGCAGCCCACTGGCGCAAACGAAAAAAGCCGGCCCAGGGCCGGCTTCCATCGTGATCCACCGCTGCACCGGCAATGCCGGGAGCCAGGTGGTGGGCGGTACAGGGTTCGAACCTGTGACCCCTACCATGTCAAGGTAGTGCTCTACCGCTGAGCTAACCGCCCATCTTGTTCTTGCCGCCCGAAAGCTGGCCTTGCTACGTAAAAACCCGGCGCCAGGGCCGGGCTTTGCAGTTCACGACAGCCCCCTTCCAGGGACTTCGTGGTGGGCGGTACAGGGTTCGAACCTGTGACCCCTACCATGTCAAGGTAGTGCTCTACCGCTGAGCTAACCGCCCGTTTTTGCTTCTGAACGTCCGCGATTGCGTCGGTGCAGGCCGCGTATATTACGGATGCCGGCCGTGAAGCGCAACACTTTTGTGAAGAAGATGCTGCACTGCCGCGTTCAGCCCAGACTCGCTTCCTTCAGCTGCCGGATCTGGTCACGCACGCGGGCCGCATCCTCGAATTCCAGGTCCTTGGCGTGCTGGTACATCTGCTGCTCCAGCGCCTTGAGACGGGACGCCAGCTGGGCCGGGCTGAGGGATCGATAGTCACTCCCCTCCTCGGCAACGCCGGGCCTGCCCTTGCCCTTGCCCTTCTTTGCTTCCTTCTCGGCCGCATCGGAGCGCGCGCCTTCCAGCACGTCGGTGATCGGACGCGCCACCGAGCGCGGCACGATGCCGTGCTGCTCGTTGTACTCGACCTGCTTGGCGCGACGACGGTCGGTCTCGTCGATCGCCGCCTGCATTGAACGGGTGATCTTGTCCGCATACAGGATCGCCTTGCCACGCACGTTGCGGGCGGCACGACCGATGGTCTGGATCAGCGAACCGGTCGAGCGCAGGAAGCCCTCCTTGTCGGCATCCAGGATCGCCACCAGTGACACTTCGGGCATGTCCAGGCCCTCGCGCAGCAGGTTGATGCCCACCAGCACATCGAACTTGCCCAGGCGAAGGTCGCGGATGATCTCCACGCGCTCGACCGTGTCGACGTCCGAGTGCAGGTAGCGCACGCGGATGCCGTGTTCGGTCAGGTATTCGGTGAGGTTCTCGGCCATGCGCTTGGTCAGCGTCGTGACCAGCACACGGTCACCGGCCTTGATGCGCGCGTTGGCTTCGCTCATCAGGTCGTCAACCTGGGTGCCCACCGGGCGGATCTCCACCACCGGGTCGATCAGGCCGGTGGGACGCACGACCAGCTCGGTGATCTCGTCACCGGCCTCGCGGTACTCATAGGGGCCTGGCGTGGCCGACACATAGATGCTGCGCGGGCAGCGCTCTTCCCACTCCTCGAAGCGCAGCGGCCGGTTGTCCAGCGCCGAGGGCAGCCGGAACCCGAACTCGACCAGCGTCTCCTTGCGCGAACGGTCGCCCTTGAACATGGCACCGATCTGCGGAATGGTCACGTGCGATTCGTCGATCACCAGCAGCGCGTCGGCTGGCAGGTAATCGAACAATGTCGGCGGCGGTTCGCCGGCGTTCTTGCCGGTCAGGTGCCGGGAGTAGTTCTCGATGCCGTTGCAGTAGCCGACCTCGGCCATCATTTCCAGATCGAACTGGGTGCGCTGCGCCAGGCGCTGCGCCTCCACCAGCTTGTTCTGCGCGTACAGCTGCTCCAGGCGCTCCTTCAGCTCGACCTTGATCGTCTCGATCGCCGCCAGCACACGCTCGCGCGTGGTCGCATAGTGGGTCTTCGGGTACACAGTGAAGCGCTGCATGTTGCGCAGGGTTTCACCCGTGAGTGGGTCGAACAGGGTGATCTTCTCGACCTCGCCATCGAACAGCTCCAGGCGCAGCGCCTCGCTGTCCGACTCGGCCGGGAACACGTCGATCACTTCGCCGCGCACGCGGAACGTACCGCGCTGCAGTTCGTACTCGTTGCGCGTGTACTGCAGCTGGGTCAGGTGGTTGATCAGGTCGCGCTGCTCGATGCGTTCGCCCTTGGACAGGATCAGGCGCAGCGACAGGTAGTCTTCCGGCGCGCCCAGGCCGTAGATCGCCGACACCGTCGCCACCACGATCGCGTCCGGGCGCGACAGCAGGGTCTTGGTCGCCGCCAGTCGCATCTGCTCGATGTGCTCGTTGATCGAACTGTCCTTCTCGATGAAGGTGTCCGACGACGGCACGTAGGCTTCCGGCTGGTAGTAGTCGTAATAGCTGACGAAATACTCGACCGCGTTGTGCGGGAAGAACGCCTTGAACTCGCCATACAGCTGCGCCGCCAGCGTCTTGTTCGGCGCCATGATCAGCGTCGGCTTCTGCACGTTCTGGATGACGTTGGCGATGGTGTAGGTCTTGCCCGAGCCGGTGACGCCCAGCAGGGTCTGCTTGGCGATGCCCGCTTCGAAGTTGCTGGTCAGCTTCGCGATGGCATCAGGCTGGTCGCCCGCCGGCGAGTACGGCGAGACGAGTTCAAAACGGTCGCTCATGGTGGTGCCAGTTCCCGGGAGTGGTAAGTATACGAGGCATGGAGTGACGGCCCGCTGAGGGGTTTCCGGACCCGCCAGGCCATGGACGGCCGATGCACGGATTCCACGCGCAAGCGCAGCGTTGGGGACCATCCCTGGAACCGTGCTGCCATGCCTCCCATCCGCCGCCTGCAGCAATGCGGTCTCAGCCTCATCGAGCTTGTCGCAGTCCTGGCTGCACTGGCGATCCTGTGCTCGCTGGCACTGCCCCCCTTGGCACGGCATCTCGACCATTGGCACGCCGACATGGTCCGCATGCGCCTGGTATCGGTGTTCAACAGCGCCCGCGCCACCGCCCTTACCCACCGCCGCGCAGTAACCGTCTGTCCCAGCCAGGACGGCATCGAGTGCAGCGACGACTGGGTCCGCGGCTGGCTGATTGAAACCGAGCCCGCGGCGTTCCCCGCAGACGTCGCTGTCCGGCGTCAATTCCAGCCAGGCACGCAGGCTTCGGGGGTACGCGCCGGCATCAGCAGCGGACGCCGCCGGCTACGATTCCAGGCCGATGGCCGCAGCGCAGGCAGCACGCTGACCGTCCAGATCTGCGCAGGCTCCCGCCTGCACGGTACGGTGGTGGTGAACAATATCGGCCGAACCCGCTCCACACGACAGAAGGTGCCCGCTCCCTGCCCACTCTGAGTTGGCAGGCCGCTTGACGCAGAAAAGCAGAAGCCGCGATTTCTCGCGGCTTCTGCAGGATCTGGCGCCCGAAGTTGGACTCGAACCAACGACCCCCTGATTAACAGTCAAGTGCTCTAACCGGCTGAGCTATTCGGGCGGGGAGGCGCATTCTAGATGCTCATTCCAGATCATGCAAGCCTTTGCCGGATCTCCCTACCAGCAGGTCTGGCTGGAGGTGTTCGCCGGCGTCTTCACGCCGGCCTGGTTGATGCTCAACGTCCCGCAGCTGTCCTTGGCCTGCCCGCCCTGGGGCACCGCGGTGATGGTGAACGTCGATGCCGTCGGCACAATGCTCACTTCATACCAGATGGACGACCCGCCCTCACGAGGCGAGTTGATCTTGGTCGAGCTCGTCTCACTGAAGGTGAACGAGGCGTAGCTGTTGTTCTGCGTGTGATGCCGCTCGGCGCGCTGTGCGTACTCGACCATTTCCGCCTTGACCGCGGCCCGATGCGACTTGCGAACGTGTTCGGAATAGCTGGGATAGGCGATGGCAGCCAGGACCGCGATGACCGCAACCACGGCCATCAACTCGATCAGCGTGAAGCCCTGCTGGATGGATCGCCTTGCGGGACGCGAAACGAAACGCTTGCTCACTGGATCTGTCTCCACGATTGGCGACCACACGGATAGGGAATGTAGACAGACTGGTCGCCATTCTTCAGGAACGACACGCATGCGGGCTGCGGTGGTGTTGGCGGTCCACCACCCGGCTCGAGTTCTGGTGGCGTATCTCTTGGCAGAGCGCCTGGTTTGACATCGCGTACCGGTCCGCCGCTGGTGCTGGTCGTCACCGTTTTCAGTGCGGCGACACCATCACCGATCGCGGTGCCGTCGGGCGAGCCGATCCGGGCGCGCCCGAAGGCCCCACCGCCGTTCAACGCTTCCAGACCGAACAGCCAGTTGGTTCCCGACGAAGAACAACCAGAACCACCGGGTGTCGGCAGATAGGTCGGCATGAACACTACGCCATCGGACAATGAGGGATTGCCTACAAAGCGCTCACCTGCGGGCAAGTCCACATACCAGCCCAGACTGCCATTGGGCGGCGTACTACGAACAAGCGTGCGCTGGTCACCATTGGTCACCACCTGACCCCCGGTCAGGCTGGCGCTGGTCAACGTCGCCGATACCGCACCGTTGGCCAGATCATTGACCGCATAGAGGCTCTGCACCGACGTATCGGCCTGGTCACCGATGAAGGAGAAGCTGCCACTGCCGAAGAACAGCATGACACCGCCATTCGGGCCGCTACCAGCCGTGATGCCACCGGTGATCGGCTGCCGCAGGGTGCGGTTGTTGTCGGTGTAGGTGCGGGTGGTGAACACAGGCGTGCCTACCGTCGTCGCACTGCTGCGCAGATCGAACTTCCACACGGCCCCCTTCTGGTCGGTGCCGTACACCGTGTCCGTATAGCCATCGCGACGGCGCTGGTCCTGCTTGTCGCCACCCCAGCGGTCGATGGCCACGATACTGCCCAGGCCATTGTTGCCGTCAGGCGCGCCCGACGTCTCAACCGCCTCGATCATGGTCACGTTCGGCGTTCCCGTACCAATATCGACCACGAACAGCACGGCCTTCTGGCTGCGGCTGTTGTAGCCATTGCCGAAGATCGCCTTCCAGGTCGGTACACCGTTGGCACCCAGTACCGGCACGATCACTGGCTTGCCCAGCACGTGCCCGATGTTGTTGCGCACGTTGGCCGGCAGGCTGTTGTCCAGGTCGCTGATTTCCCACAGCCTGCTGGCCGTGCTGAAGGTGTTGCCCGCAGTAACGTCCAACGCGAAAACACTGCGTCCGCCTGCACCCGAGGCGCCTACCAGCGTGGTGTGCCAGTTGCCGCCGTAGAAGGTGTCGCCTACGCTGATCTGGCCATCAACATAATAGCGGTGATCGAACTTCTGGTCGTTGAGATCGGCAGCGTTGTAGGGGAACAGCAGGTTGCCCATGTGCCCCAGCGCGGTTGCCGGAATGTAACCAAAGCTCTCGGCGCCGCCATTGCCGGTAACCACGCCCTTCGCGTTCATGCCGCCATCGAAGCCATGCAGCATGCCGTCATTGGCCCCGACATAGACCATGTAGCGTGCGCGCTCGGCCTTGCTGGTCAGGTAGGCGCCGTAGGTGGTGCCCAGGTTGCCCGCCAGGCGCCGATAGCCGTAGTCGTCCGAGGGCGCGCTGACAACAGGGCTGGATGTGACGATATCGCCCAGGCGGGTGGTTCGATCACGCAGCTTGCCACCACTGCGCTTCTCTCCGGCAGTGTCTCCCAGCAGATACTTCACGGCAGAGTCCGCCGTTGCACCCAGTTTCTCCAGTTCGGCCTGGTTGCAGCGCGACATGCCCGGATAGAGCTCGGTCGACTTGGTGCAGAGGTCGGCCAGCGAAACGTTGGTACCGTTGAAACGACTGGTGGCGCCGCTCTTGGTGAAATAGACGTTGCGCATTTCGGCGGTCGGAAGCTGCGCACTGGCCTCCCAGATCGGCGTATAGACCACTGCGCGGGTCTTGGGGTCCACCGAAATCTTGCTGGCCGTCAGGCGGCTGAACCAGTCTGTACCTTCGTTGGCGATCTCATAGGTCGGTTCGACCGACACCGAGCCCGCACCGATGCGTGCACCACTGGCGCCCTTACCGCCGGAAGGAGACGCGCCACTGGTCACTGCCGACAGCACACGGCGCATTGCCGTGGTGATCTCAGCCGGCGTACGGGCATTGATGTACTCGCCCCGAGTATTGACGGCGGCATGCCAGATGTCGTCGACCGTACTTCGGTCATTGTCTGCCGAGGCGGGCCACCTGGAGTAGATCGTGGAGTCGGTGAACGGATCCTGGTCCAGGTCCGGGTTGAACAGCGTGCCCCGGGCACCCAGCGTGACACCATAGAAGTTCAGGTGCAGGTTGGTCTGGCAGTCCAGCCGCTTGTCGGGATTGCCAGTCTTGCAGGCCTGCACCACAGGCACCTGACCCGCCGGCAGATCGGGACGCAGCGGGGGCTTGCCGCCTTGATTGATGTAGTACTGGCTGACGATGTCCGCCATGGTGTTGAAGTTGGAATCACTGAACGGAATGCCCATTCCGCCATCGGCATTCTGGGCGGTGGTCGGTCCTCCCCCGTTGCTGAAGCCGTCGGTGAACAGCATCACCGCATTCTTCTGGCAGGCCAGCTTCACCGGCGCGTCCTTGTCGGTGCGGGTGAACTGCAGCGCAGCGGCGTCAACGGCCCAGCGGTTGGGGGTACCACCATTGGCCGTGAGCCCAATCATGTCCGAATACAGAGCAAGCTTGGCATCGGGCTGCGCCAGGTCACGCATTGCCAGCGGCTTCCTGACACTGTTGTAATTGGTGTAATCACCGATGCGGAAATAGCCTACCCGCAGGTTGTTGACGCCTGCCAGCGACCGGGTCATGCCGGCGATCATCGCGCGGTTGCGGTTGCCGTAGAAGGAGTACCAGTTGGCAAAATTCTGCAGCGCGTCCTTGTTGCTGTCGGTGATCGTGTACTTCCACATCGCACAGCCACTGCCACAGGCGTTGTCGATCTTGACCCGGCTCACTCCGGAATACACACCGGCCTTGTCTTCGCGCTGCGGGTAGGGATCCTTGTCGTTCGTCCACGGCAGGAAGAAGGTCGCCGGCCAGTACTGGACGTAGATGTTCGAGGACCCTCTCCAGGTTATGTCCTGTTCGGCGGTCCGGTCCCGGCCATCGTTGTAGGTGGTCCCCTTCGGAATCACCATGCCGGTCAGGATCCGCGACGTACCGCTGAAATAGTTGGCAGCCAACGCCACCCTTGTCGAACCTCGCGGATCAATCAGGGTCGACGTCGGATTGGCTTCATCGTAGGGCTTGCCCGTGCCATCGATCCAGGGCTCATACTTCACCTCCGGATTGAAGTAGGTCGGGTTGTAGGTAGGCGAGCGGGCAAATCCCAGTGAATCCAGCTGCGGGATCGCATAGTAGCCACTGCTGATGACTGGGCCGGGCAGCACGTAGTAGTAGTTGCAGGTGCCGACGCCCACATTCAGATTGCCATTGCGATCGAAGAAGCTGCCGCCGCTCGCGCAGCCGGCACCATCCTGCCCCGGGAACTGGGTCTGGAAAGTCATCGACCCCGAGTCGTCCACCGCCATGATGAACGCGGGTGGCGTCTGCACCTGATTGTTCAACGGCGCCTGTGCCAGCAACCCCTGGGCCTGGGCTGCGGTCAGGTTGTAGGCAACCACCCCCAGGCCGGCCAACCCCACGGCCGACGCCGCTGCAATCCACTTGAATCTACGCGTAGCCATGCCGCGCCCTCAAAGCTTGAAAATGGTATCGATCACCGACGATGACGTTGCATTGGCAGGGTCATCGGCCGCGAACGCGGTTATCTGGTAGGTATACGTCGCGCTGTCATCGGCCTGCCCCTCATCCAGGGCGTTGCCACCCGGGCCACCGCACTTGTCGATGCGGCGAACGCTCACTTTCGGCACGGCGGTGATCACCTGCGAACGCCCCCACTGCACGGGGTCGAAACGGTCCTCGCAGTCGTAGCTGATATCGCCCGACGCCAGCACGCTGCCCGTCGGCACATCGGTGCGGTTGGCGATCGCCTCCGCCGCGCGCTCTGCATTGCGCACCACGCCTTCCGCGTTCTGGAAGGAGCGATTCACCGCGCGATAGTTGGAGGCCATCTTCTCCTGCATGCCAGCAACCTGCATGCCCGCGATGCCGATCAGTGCCAGCAGCAGCAGCATGATCAGCGCCACGTACAACACCGCTCCCTCCTGCCGCCGGGGCAGCATGGGCGCGCGGTTGGCCCGGTGACGCATGGTTGGTGATCGGCTCATGATCAATTCCCGTAGAGTCGGTTACGCAGCGCGATGCTGACTTCGTAGGCGGTCCGGTAGCGCCCGTCGGTCACGCCATCCTGGCTGTAGGTAACCCCCAGCACACCCAGCTTGGCTGCCGCATCGGTCGGTTTGCCTGCGCTTGCCGGTGAGGCGCTGCGCGCGATGAGGCCCACGCGCACCTGACCGACCCGCAGCCACTGACCGGCGCCGGTCGCGTCCGTCTGGGTGGTGACCGTCGAAGCAGTCTGCAGGCGCGTGATGTTGCCCACCGGCGATGAGCCCGGCGCGATGCTGGCAGTGGTATCCAGGCCGAACAGCAACTGCATGTTCTCGATGCCTTCAACCAGTTCTTCATTGATGGTGTAGGCGCCACTGGCATCTGCCCGGGCGCGGCGAAGCCCCGGACCACTCACCCCCTGGCCCACGTAATACACCAGTGATTCGGCGCGATAGACCATCGTCGGCGCAGGCTGCGGTGCGTGCCGCGACAGGCTGACCCCCGTGGCCGTGATGGTTCCGGCGGCGGTTGTCCCCTTGAAGATGTCCACCGCATCACAACTGGAAACACCAAACAGGGTCGGAGCGGAGACACCGCCTTCGGTCAGTCGCTGCCAGCGTGCGGCATCGACGGTCAGAACCGAACCATTCACGGCCAGTACCGGCACACCCTCGGGAGCAAGGAACCGCAGCACCAGGATGTCGCTGCCCGGCATCGGCGCCGGCGAAAGCTTGGCGATTGCGGTCGGCAGGTTGGCAGGCAGCGAACCCTTGCCTACCTCCAGCTGGGTGCCAGGCCCGGTATCAGGGGCTTCATAGCCCTGCACCGCCACGCTGAAATCCAACGGATTGCCACTTCCGGACACCGCGCCGAGATTGTAATGCGGCTCTCCCTGCCCCTTCGTCACGTGTGCCTGGTCATTGACGCAGCCCAGATGGCCGGCCATGCGGATGTCACGCTCGAGGAAGTCCAGCGCGAACCGACCGTTTTCCTGTGCACGCGCAACACCTTCGGACAACCGCGATGCTGACTGGGAAGCGATGAAGATCTGGATGACCCCCAGCATCAGCACCAGGCCGATGACCATGGCGATCATCAACTCGATCAGCGACAGACCCGCCTGCCGGGCGGACGTGGAAAGCGATGCATTCATAGCTGGGTCTGCAGGGCGAAGGTGGTCGGCGTATCCGGGCTTTTCGGGTTCCAGCGTTCATCGGCCCAGCTGATGGCCACGGTCGCCACACCGTTGTTGACGGTCACGGTGGCTGCGGCGTTGTCACCGAGCGCCTTGACTACCCGGCACTGCCAGTCGGTGATGTTCTGCGCGATGCTGACGGCCGCGGTGGTGGGCGCACAGACCCCGGCGGCGGTCCGGCTCCCCGAGGTGAAACTCGCATTGGCGTACCACGCCGACTGGTAGCGGTTGCTGCGCATCTGCTCGGTCAGGTCATAGGCCAGATTGGTCGCCTGGGTGCGGTAATTGGCACTCTGCACGTAGCGCACGTTCATGGTCTGCAGCAGCGCGAAGCCGAGCAGGCCAAACGCCAGGACCACGATCGCAATGAGTACCTCCAGCAGGCTGAAGCCCCCCTGCTGGCGCGCGGCATGGAATGACGGATGCTTCATGGGCAGGGCCCCTTCGTACTGTTGACCTGGCCCGAGGCATTGATGGTGATCGTGCTCATCATCGGATCCTTGCCACACTTGTCGGGGCGCAGGGTAATGACCTGATCGCCTGCCGCGCGGCGACGGCCGCGCGCATCGAAGGCCACCAGCGTCTGCGGGCCGGCCACGACCAGGCCTGGGTTGATCTGGTTGAAACGCAGCACGATTTCGCCATTGTCGAAATCGCCGTTGCCGGAGGTATCGCTGAAGGCCATCATGCCCTTGTCCCACTTTCCGTCACAGCGCGTGCCATCGCTGCTGCCGCACACGCCGCCGCCACGGTTGTTGCGTATGGCATCGCTGCGCGCAAGGTTGAGCAGGCCGATCAGTTCATTGTGGGCAGAGACGACCCGATTGGAGCGGATCGTGCTCTGGAAGCTGGGAAACGCAATGGTGGCCAGCACTGCCAGCACGATCAGCGCCACCATCAGTTCAACCAGTGTGAAGCCGTTTGGCCGGCGCAAAGACATTGGACGCTCCCCAGCGTGTTGATGGCCACGATGGGCCATCGCCCTGCCACCGGCAAGCGGCGGCAGGATGAACGGTCAATCCGGGGCGACGGGCGTCAAAGCCTTGACGACCCGCCCTCCCCTGCCCGCCCCGGCGCGATCCCCATCGCGCCGGCGCAGGCTCAGGCCAGCACCTGGTAGCAGGGCTGGTACTCGCCGGAGATCTTCATCCGGCGCTGCTCGACGAAGGCGCGCAGCAATGCGTCCAGGGCCTGCATCATGTCCGGGTCGCCATGTATCTGGAACGGCCCGAACTGCTCGATGCGGCGCATGCCGTCCTCCTTCACGTTGCCGGCGACGATGCCCGAGAACGCCCGGCGCAGGTCGGCCGCCAGCGCGTGCGGCGCACGCCCGTGGTGCAGGTCCAGCGCGGCCATTGCCTCGTGGGTCGGCACGAACGGCTGCTGGTACTCCCACGGAATCTCGATCGACCAGTTGAAGAAGAACGAGTCCTTCTGTGCCAGGCGATGCTCGCGCACGCGCTTGATACCGTTGGCCATCTTCTTGGCCACCGCCACCGGGTCGCCGATGATGATCTCGTAGCGCTCGGCTGCGGCATCGCCAAGGGTCAGGCGGATGAAGCGATCGATCTGCTCGAAGTACGGCGCCGCCACGGTCGGGCCGGTCAGGATCAGCGGGAACGGCAGGTCCTTGTTTTCCTCGCGCAGCAAGATGCCGAGCAGGTACAGGATTTCCTCGGCGGTGCCGACGCCACCGGCGAACACGATGATGCCGTGGCCGATGCGGACGAAGGCCTCAAGGCGCTTCTCGATGTCCGGCATGATCACCAGGTGGTTGACGATCGGGTTCGGCGACTCGGCGGCGATGATGCCCGGCTCGGTCAGGCCGATGTAGCGCGTCACGGTGCGGCGCTGCTTGGCGTGGGCAATGGTGGCGCCCTTCATCGGGCCCTTCATCGCGCCTGGGCCGCAGCCGGTGCAGATGTCGAGGCCGCGCAGGCCCAGCTCATAACCCACCTGCTTGGTGTACAGGTACTCGTCGCGCGAGATCGAGTGGCCGCCCCAGCACACCACCAGGTTCGGGTCGCCCGGGTTGAGGATGCGCGCATTGCGCAGCAGGCCGAACACCGCGTTGGTGATGCCCTCGGACGACTCCAGCTCGGCCGCGTAGGCCGGGCCCATCTCGATGGCCATGTAGGCCAGGTCACGCACCACGGCGAACAGCAGTTCGGCGACGCCGCGGATGATCTCGCCATCGACGAAGGCCATCGCCGGTGCATTGACCAGGTCGATGCGCACGCCGCGATCCTGCTGCGCCACCTGGATGTCGAAATCGGGATACAGATCGCGCGCCGCGCGCGGATCGTCAGAGGCGCTTCCGCTGGTCAGCACGGCCAGCGCGCAGCGGCGCAGCAGCTCGTGCATACCGCCGGCAGACGCATCGCGCAGGCGGGCCACTTCGGCCCGCGACAGCACATCCAGCCCACCGCGCGGGTAGATCCGCGCATCCTGCACCGGCAGTGCACGGGCTGATTTTTCGTTCGTGGTCATGTCCAATTTTTCGCTTCCTTCAAGGTTTCCGACTGTACTGCCGCCCCCTTAAAAAGCAAAACGGCCGGGAAGCCCGACCGTTGGATGTGTGCTTCCCGCGTTCGCCTTTCCGGGACCGCATCGGCGGCGTTGGCACCGCGCACATTTCCGGATGCTACGCCGATGCCAGATGACCTGCAAGGACTTTCGCATGAACGGAAAACGGCCGGGTTTCCCCGGCCGTTTTCACTTACTGCTTCAGGCTCTGATGGATCAGAACTTGTACTTCACGGTCAGCTGCATCGACCAGCGCGACACGGCGGTGTTGCCCTTGTCGTTGTTGTTTTCCTGGACCGAGGAATCATCCGCACCGGTGAACGAGTACACGTACTTGCCGGTGGCCGGATCGATACCTGCGAAGTTGCCCACGCGACGGGTGGCGTAGAAGCCGTAGTCGTCGATCAGGCCCCACTTCTTGTTGAGCAGGTTGCCGACGTTCATGATGTCCAGCGCGATTTCACCCTTGTGGGTCTTCGCGAAGCCCGGGAACTCCTGGCTGATGCGGACATCGAAGCTGTTGACCCACTTGGCGCGGTGCTGGTTGGCCGGCACGGTGCTGCCACGGTAAGCATCGAGTTCCGGATTCTGCGCCAGCCAGTCGAAGAACTTCTTCTCCATGTCTGCGCCGCCAACAAACAGCACGTCGCCCGGGCCCTTCGGCACGTAGAACAGGTCGTTGCCGATCGCGCTGTCGCCGTTGGCATCGTTGTAGAACACGTAGCTGTACGGACGGCCCGAACGGCCTTCATAGAACAGGCCGACGCGGGTGGCGTTGTCACCGAAGAAGTTGTGCTTCCACTCCAGGGTACCGGTGATACGGTCCTTGATCGCATAGCGCGAGTTGTACGCGATGTTCTCGTTGGCGTTCAGGATCTGGGTGTTGTTCCAGTTCGAGGTGTTCTGCGAGCTGGTCAGCGGGCTCACTTCCTTCGACTGGGTGTAGGTGTAACCCAGCGACCAGCCCCAGTTCTCGGTCAGCGGCTTCGCCAGCGAGAAGGTCGCCTGGCTGCCGCGGCCCTTGTTGGTGTTGCGCAGGAGCAGCACGTCGCCGATGTTGTTCGGGCGGTAGTTGCGGTTCAGCACGCCATTGGTGCCGTTCTCCATGCCCAGGTTGTCACCGGTGCGGCTGTCGATCTTGCTGTTGGCCTGGTTCAGGCCCTTGTCGTTCCAGTAGATCTCACGACCGTCCTGTGCGGACACGTAGGTCGGGCCATTGCCCTTGCCATTGGTCAGGTCCAGACGCTCGAAGTACAGGCCATCCTTGACCTTGGTGAACAGCAGTTCGGCCGACGCCACGATGCCGTACCACGGCAGTTCGTGATCGAAGGCCAGGTTGGCCTTCCACACCGACGGCAGGCGGGTGCCCGGGTTGATGATGTCGACGTTCTGGCGCGCGATGATCTTCGACGGATCCGGGATAAACGGATTGTCGGCATCAGCACTGAAGCCACCCGGGTTGCCACTGACGTTGTACTCGACGTAGTTCAGGCCGGTGTTCTGATAGGCACCTGCCAGCCACACGTTCGGTGCAGCACCGCCGAACAGGCCCACGCCACCGCGCAGCTGGGTCGGGCGGTCGCTGTCGAAGGTGTAGTTGAAGCCAACGCGCGGCTGGATCAGGCTCTTGTCCACCAGCTTGGTGTTGTTGTAGCCATACAGTGACTGGATGTCGGCGTTGTACTTGGTCTGACTGGTGAAGTCCGGGATGTCCACGCGGACGCCGAACATCAGGCTCAGGTTGTAGTTGATCGCCCAGGTATCCTGGATGAACAGGCCAGTATTCTTCAGATGGAACTTGGCCGGAATGTCATCCAGGCTGCCGCCCGCGCGCGGAACGCGCAGCTGGTAGCCGTTCGCGGTACCCTTCAGGAACGAGGCCAGGTCACGGAAGTCATACGCGCCGTACAGGTTACGGCCGTAGAAGTTCATCAGGTCGTTGTCGGTGTAATCGAAACCGAACTTGACGGTGTGGTCACCGACGTACCAGGTACCGGCACCGAAGGCGCTCAGTTCCTTCGACTCGACCAGATTGGTGTGGGTGTTCTGCTCGGTACCCAGGTACAGCGAATTGTTGCCGAAGCGGACCCGCATCTGCGGCAGGTGCGAGGCGGCGACGCGGTTGGACGAGTAGTCCTTGTGCGAGACCTTGAACTCGGTCGAGAAGTTCTCGGACCAATCGCTGAACAGCTCACCCATCCAGGTTTCGTACTGGGTCGGCTGGGTGTACCAGAAGTCACTCAGCGAGAGTGCGCTGCTGCTGACCTGCGGGAAGCGGACGACGTCCTGCTTCATCTTGTTGTAGCGCAGGGCCGCACGGTGGTTCTCGTTGATGTTCCAGTCCAACTTGACCGCGTACTCTTCGATCTCGGTCTTGTTGTTCAGGTCACTGACGCCGCCCACCGGGTGGCCCAGTTCCGCCATGCGCTTCTGCACAGCCGAGATGTCAGCGTCGCTGATGCCGCCCTTCGCCGGATCCTTGTTATAAGGGCTGTCGCTCAGGCTGACGCCGCCACCACTACGCTCGTACTTTTCATAGTTGGTGAAGAAGAACAGCTTGTCCTTGACGATCGGGCCGCCGAAGGTCATGCCGTAGGTCTTCTCGTCCTTGAAGCCGTTGAAGTCCGACTTGTCACCTTCCAGGCGCGAGCGGACCATGTCCTTGTCGCGGTACGAACCGTACACGGTGCCGTGGAACTCATTGGTACCCGACTTGGTCACGGCGTTGATCACCGCGCCGGTACCACCCGAGATGGTGGTGTCGTAGTTGGCCAGGTCGATGTTGATTTCCTGGATGGCGTCCATCGACACCGGCTGACGCTCGGTCGGCAGGTTGTTGGAGCCCAGGCCAAACGGATCGGAGGCGCTGATGCCGTCGATGCGGATGGCGTTGTAACGGGTGTTCTGGCCACCGGCCGAGATCGCGCCGTCAGCCTTGCTGACCTGCGAGATGCGCGGGTCCAGGCGGATGTAGTCCTGGATGTTGCGGTTGGCCGACGGCAACGCATCCATCGTTTCACGGGTCACGTTGCTGCCGGTACCCATCTTGGTGGCGCTGAACAGGTCCAGGCCACCCGCGGTGGCAACGACGTTCACCGCGTCCAGATTGGTCGCAGCCAGATCACCGCCCAGGCTGGCGTTGACGGTGTTGACCTGATTCAGGTTCAGGAAGACACCCTCTTCGGTCTTGGTGCCTTCACCGGACTTGGTGATGGTGATGGTGTACGGACCACCCACGCGCAGGCCGCGCGCGTTGTATCGACCCGACGCATCGGTGGTGGCACGCGAAACAGTGCCCGACTCGGTGTGGGTGATGGTGACTTCAGCGCCGGCGACCGGCTGGCCTGCGGCGGACATCACCTGGCCGCCGACACCGGCAGAGGTGCTCTGGGCGAAGGCGGGAGCGGCGGCGAGTGCGGCCACGAGACCAAGGGTAAGCTTGGACATCCGGAGTGGGTGGGTCATTTTTCGGTAGCCTCGATGCGAGTTGGCGATGGCGGAAAAAAAGCGCATCCAAACAGCCCTGCGGGTGGCTGGTCGGAGAGTTATCTGGGGTTCCCTACCGCTTGGCTGAAGGCAGCCATAACGGTTAACACTAGATTAACACGCTACGCCATCAATGTGACGGTTGTGCGACAAACGGCACCGGATCGCAACGCAATCGTGACGGGTTCTTCACTCCGCCTTTCCCCCGGCCTCATTCCGACAGAGGCGCCTCACTGGCGTCGAGAATCTGGCCTCGCCAGGCATGCCCGGCGCTGGACAGCAGGGTCACGGCCGCAGCGGCGGCGGCCTCCGGGCCTTGGGCGGCCGGGTCCTGGTCGACGGAATAGGCACGGGCGCGCAGCGCCGTGCGCAGCGGGCCGGGGTACAGGCCACTGACCCGTACCGGGCTGCGGCCAAGTTCGTCGTGCAGGCTGGTGATCAGGCCGCGCAGTCCATGCTGGGCCACGCCATACCCCCCCCAATAGGCCTGTCCGACCCGCTCGGGCGCATCCACTGCAAACACCATCGCCGCATCCTCGCGCTGCCGCAGCAGCGGCAGGCAGGCCTGGGCCAGCCAGGCCGGCGCGGTCAGGGTGACGTGCACCGCGCGGGCGAAACTGGCCGGATCGGCCAGTTCAAACGGAGTCAGGCCCGGGAAATGGGCGGCACAGACCAGCAGGCCGTCCAGCCGCCCGAGCTCGCGCTGCAGGGCCTGGGCCAGTTCGGCGTAGTCATCCGGGCCAGCGCCTTCCAGATCCAGCGGATACAGCAGCGGTTCCGGGCCGACAGCCTGCACCTGGGCGTAGACACGGTCCAGGCGGCGCGGCTTGCGGCCCAGCAGGACCACGGTGGCACCGGCCGCTGCGGCCGCAACGGCCGCCGCACTACCCAAGCCACCGCCGGCGCCTGCAACCAGCACCACGCGATCCTGCAACGGGCGGCCATCGAGCGCCCCGTCGGTCGGTGACGTCGATGGCCAGGCACTCATCCCTGTGTCGCCTCTTCGACGATGCGCTTGAGCTCGCCGGCTTCGAACAGCTCCAGGACGATGTCGCAGCCGCCGATCAACTCACCGTTGATGAACAGCTGCGGGAACGTCGGCAGGTTGGAGAATCGCGGCAGGTTGGCGCGGATCTCGGGTTCTTCCAGCACGTTGACGGTGCGCAGGGTGACAGCGCCGGCCGCCATCAACGCCTGTACGGCGCGGCTTGAGAAGCCGCACATCGGGTATTGCGGGGTGCCCTTCATGAACAGCACGAGCGGGTAACGATCGACCTCGGCCTGGATTTGCTGCATTACCGCCACAACCTCACTCCTTGCTTCGCCGGACAAACCGACCGCGGTGGTCGGCTAGACTGCCCACGGTAGCCGCCATTGTAAGCCGATGGAACCGGCTGCCGCCGCCCCTCTGGCCACGAACCTGTCCATGCCTGTCGAATTGCCTGCCCTTCCCTACCTTCCCGGCTCCCTGCAGCCGCATCTGTCCGCACAGACCCTGGAGCTGCACCACGGCCGCCATCACCGCGCCTACGTGGATGCGGTCAATGCCGGCATCCTCGGCACCGAGTGGGAAGAAGCGTCACTGGAAGAGATCGTCCGTCACGCCCAGGGCAAGCTGTTCGATGCTGCCGCCCAGGCCTGGAATCACGGCTTCTACTGGCAGTGCCTGCGTCCGCGCGGCGGCGGTGAGCCGCAGGGGCGGCTGGGCGAGCTGGTCAAGCGCCAGTTCGGCGACGTGCAGCGCCTGCGCGAGGAGTTCAACCGCACCGCACTGGGCCTGTTCGGCTCGGGCTGGGTGTGGCTGGTGCAGCATCCGGGCGGGCAGCTGGGCCTGCAGGCCACCCGCAATGCAGGCACCCCGCTGACCGGCGAGAGCACGCCACTGCTGTGCTGCGACGTCTGGGAGCACGCCTACTACACGGACTACCAGAATGATCGCGCGCGCTACCTGGACGCGTTCTGGCAGATGGTCAACTGGGAATTCGCCGAAAGCCAGCTGCGCTGAGGCAGCGGCTCCGCCACGGGGTAGTGCCGGCCGCTGGCCGGCATCCCCATACGCGCACGACCATACCCGATCCGCCCGCCAGCGGCCGGCACTACCGGGAAACAGTACGGAGCTTCACGCGCTCTCGTGCGCGGCCACCGCGTCCATCACCCGTGCCGAGTACACCAGCGCGGCGCCTGCATTGAGCGACACTGCCACGCCCAGCGCCTCGGCGATTTCCTCGCGGCTGGCGCCGTGCTTCAGCGCTGCATCCACATGCACGGTGATGCAGCCGTCGCAGCGGGTGGTCACTGCCACGGCCAGCGCGATCAGCTCGCGGGTCTTGGCATCCAGGTGGTTGGTCTGCGCGCCGGCATTGGCCAGTGTGGCATAGCCCTTGACCGTATCCGGCGAGAGCTTGCCGATCTCGCCGATGCGGCCCTTCAGTTCCTTGCGGTAGGCATTCCAGTCGAGCATAGTCGTGACTCCTGTGAAAGGAGCTCCACGCTACCACCGGGAATGTTGCGCCGATGCCTGCACCGGCGCGCCACATCGTTGCATTGCCGGCCAGCGGCCGGCACTACCGGGTTCAGCGGTTGCGCAGCGCGTGTACCGCCGGCGCCACCTGGGCCTGACGACCCAGCTCCAGACCCACCTGGTCCAGTGCATCGGCCAGTGCATCAGCAGCATCATCGCGCAGCGTGGCATGACCGACCTTGCGGCCCTCACGCGGCTCCTTGCCGTAGTCGTGCCAGTGGCCGCTGGCCTGGGCCAGCACCGGCGCCGGGTCCGGCATCGCGCCCAGCCAGTTCAGCATGCAGGCATGGCCGAGCATGCGGGTGCTGCCCAGCGGCAGGCCCAGCACGGCACGCAGGTGGTTCTCGAACTGCGAGGTCTCGCTGCCTTCGATGGTCCAGTGGCCGGAGTTGTGCACGCGCGGCGCCATCTCGTTGGCCAACAGCTCGCCATCGCGGCAGAACAGCTCCAGCGCGAACACACCGACATACTGCAGGTGCTCCGCAATGCGGCGGGCATAGCCGATCGCGGCCTCGTGCTCGGCGGCCGACAACTCGGCCGGGGCCACGCTGGCCGACAGCACGCCGTCGACGTGCCAGTTGCCGGTGACCGGCCAGGCCTCGAAGCTGCCATCGCGGCCACGCACGGCAACCACGCTGACCTCCCGCTGGAAGGCCACGAAGCCTTCCAGGATCAGACCAGTACGCTCGACCTGCGCACCCAGCGCATCCCATGCGGCATCGATGTCGGCCTCGCTGCGCAGGCGGAACTGACCCTTGCCGTCGTAACCGAGGCGGCGGGTCTTGAGGATGCACGGCAGACCGAACTCAGCAGCCTTCGCGGCCAACTCGTCACGGCTGCGGATGTCAGCGAAGGCCGGCAGCGGAATGCCCAGCTGCTGGAACAGGGTCTTCTCGCTCAACCGGTCCTGGGCCACGGCCAGTGCGGCCGGCGGCGGGTAGACCGGCACGCGGTCGGCCAGGAACTGCGCGCTGTCGGCCGGCACGTTCTCGAAATCGAACGTGACCACGTCGACCTTGGCCGCGAAATCCGCCAGCGCCTGGCGGTCATCGAAGGCACCGACGGTGAGCGGCGCCAGCGGGCCGCTGCAGGCGTCGGCCGCCGGGTCGTACAGTTCGAAGCGCAGTCCCAGCGGTGCACCGGCCAGTACCATCATGCGGGCGAGCTGGCCGCCGCCCAGGATGCCGACGGTCAGGCTCATTGGCGCGGATCGTCGTGGGCCATCACGTCTTCGGTCTGGCGTGCGCGGAACGCGTCGAGCGCCTGGCCGATCGCCGGCTGGTCACTGGCCAGCATCGCGGCGGCAAACAGCGCGGCGTTGGAAGCGCCGGCATTGCCGATGGCAAAGGTGGCGACCGGGATGCCGGCAGGCATCTGCACGATCGACAGCAGCGAATCCATGCCGTTCAGGGCCTTGGACTGCACCGGCACGCCCAGCACCGGCACGGCGGTCTTGGCGGCGATCATGCCCGGCAGGTGCGCGGCCCCGCCGGCACCGGCGATGATCGCGCGCAGGCCACGCGGGCCTGCCTGCTCGGCGTAACTGAACAACACATCCGGCGTCCGATGCGCGGACACTACCTTCACTTCGAACGGAACACCCAGGGCTTCAAGCTTCTGGGCGGCGTGCTGCATGGTTTCCCAGTCGGAACGGGAACCCATGACGATGCCGACAAGCGGCGCGATCGGGTTGGGGGTCATTGGCCGTCACCTGCCTTAAAGACGTATTCTAGCCGTCTTCCACGCAAGACGAAGAACCATGGATCGCAAGCTGCTCGACCTGCTGGTGTCGCCGGACACCCGCCAGCCCCTGTCCCTGCTGGATGGCAAGGGCCTGGAAGCCCTCAACAAGGCCATTTCCGCCGGCGCGGTGAACAAGGCCGATGGCAACCCGCTGGCGCAGCCGCTGCGCGAAGCGCTGGTCACCCGCGACCGCAAGCAGGTGTTCCGCGTCGACGACGGCATTCCGGTGCTGCTGGCCGAGGAAGCCATCCCCACCGCCCAGATCGCCGACTTCCCGGCCGCATGAGCACGCTGCCGACGCCGGATGCGGCCGTTGTCGCCGCCGATGTCGCGCGTGCGCTGGCCGAGGACCTGGGCAGCGGTGACGTCACCGCCGCCCTGCTGCCCGACCAGGCCGACAGCGCCTACCTGCTGTGCAAGCAGGACGGGGTGATCGCCGGCCGCCCCTGGTTCGACGCCACCCATCGCGCGCTCGACCCGGACGTACGCATCGAATGGCAGGTATCCGAAGGCGACGCGGTCACCGCAGGCACCGTGCTGGCCCTGCTGCACGGCCGCAGCCGCAGCCTGGTCAGCGCCGAACGCACCTCGCTGAACTTCCTGCAGACGCTGTCCGGCACCGCCACCACCACCGCGCGCTATGTGGCGGCCGTGGCCGGCACCGGCACGCGCATCCTCGACACCCGCAAGACCCTGCCCGGCCTGCGCCTGGCGCAGAAGTACGCGGTGCGCTGCGGCGGTGGCGAGAACCATCGCTTCGGCCTGTACGACACGGTGATGCTGAAGGAAAACCACATCCGCGCTGCCGGTTCACTGGCCGCAGCCGTGGCTGCCGCACGCCGGCAATGGCCTGGGTTGCCGCTGGTGGTCGAGGTCGAGGATCTGGCGCAGCTGCGCCAGGCGCTGGAGGCGGGTTGCGAACGCATCCTGCTGGATGACTTCAGCCCCGACCTGCGCCGCGAGGCGGTGCGCATCACGGCGGGTCGCATTCCGCTGGAAGTGTCCGGCAGCGTGGGCCTGGGCGGCCTGCGTTCGATCGCCGAGGACGGCGTGGACTGCATCTCCATCGGCGGCCTGACCAAGCATGTGCAGGCCATCGATCTGTCGCTGAAGCTGGGCCCGCCGCCGCGCTGAGGCGCGCGGGACCTCGGGGCTGGGGTCAGATCCCTTTTCCTCCGGAAAAGGGATCTGACCCCAATCTCAAGCATGGCTCGGCTCTACAGGATCCGTTCGCCTTCACGGCTCGGCCACGCCGTCCTCTGCGACGCTGCCGGCATCCCCCACAGGAGCCGCGCATGCGCCGGATGCTCTTGCCTGCCTGCCTGCTGCTCGCGGCAGCCCCCCTGTCCGCCGCAGCCGCTGAAGCCTGCGATGTGCCGCCCCGCTTCGGCCTGAGTCCCTTGGCGGTGGCCATCCGCAATACCGCCTGCAACGAGCACCGGCTGTGGTTCCGGCCCTTCATCGATCGCGATGGCCGCGCCGCCAGCCTCAGTGTCACCGAAGCCGAAAGCGATCACCTGGCCGACAACGGGCTGATCGCCTGGCAGCGCGTGGCCGGCTACTGGCGCAACAGCGGCACGCTCAACGCGATGGGCAGCATTGCGGGCGCCAGCAGTTGCCTGGCACCGCTGGGCACGCGCTACACCGACAGCGACTGCCGCGCCTTCCTGATCGACAACCCGTGGTCGGCCGCGTTCATTTCCTGGGTGATGGTGCAGTCCGGCGTTCCCGGCTTCAACACGTCGCCACGCCACATCGACTACATCCGTGCCGCGTACCAGGGCGGCCCCTCGGGCGTGCCGTACCGACTGGTCGACCCCGCCACGGCCAAACCTGCGCCCGGCGACCTGCTGTGCTTCCTGCGCGACCGCAGCACCACGCTCAGCTACAGCGGGCTGGTGCAGGCACTGGGCAATGGCTCGGTGGGCCACTGGAAATCACATTGCGAAGTGGTGGTAGCGGCCAATCTTGGCGGCGACCAGACCCTGTACCTGGTCGGCGGCAACGTGATGAACACCGTAGCGATGCGGCTGCTGCCGCTGGACCGCACCGGGCTCATCAAGCTGCCGCCCGCGCGCGAACGCAACAGCACCGGCATCGACCCCAGCTGCACGCCGGGCCGCGAGGACGAATGCAGCTTCAACCGCCAGGACTGGGCGGCGCTGCTGCAGTTGACCGCTACGGCCCCCCTGGTGATGCCCTCGCCCACTGCGACGCCGATGCAGCCCGCCCCGGCACCGCAACCGGTCATCGTGCCCGCGCAGCCGGTATCCAGCGAACCGCAGCCGCGGCGGTGAATCCAGCGCTTGATCCAGCGCACGTTCGCCGCCATCTTTGCCGGATCGACACCTGACGGCTGACGCCATGCCCACCCTGCTGCTGTTGCTGATTGCCGGCGGAATCATCTACTTCTTCTGGAACGCCGCACGTTCGGCCGCCGAGCGCGCGGTCGAGCTGGGCCGCAATGCCTGCCGCGCCGCCGATGTGCAGTGGCTGGACCAGGCCGTGCACGCCACTGGCCTGCGGCTGTCGCGTGGCGAGGATGGACGGCTCGGTTTCGAGCGCACGTTCAAGTTCGAGTATTCCTACGATGGCATCGATCGCCACGTGGGCCGCATGGTGCTGCGCGGCGACCAGCTGATCTCGTTCACCGGCCCCGGCGCGGCACGGATCAGCCAGATCCGGCCGGATGTGGAGGATGCCGAGGATGTGTAGGGTTCAAGGGTGTGCCAACCAACGGTCGGCACCTGCCGCCAAACGGGCAAGGAAAAACGCCGCCCATCGGGGCGGCGTCGGAAGGATTACTTGACCACGCGCAGGTTCGGGCGGCCCTTCGGCGGCGGACTGGCCGGCGGCGTATCGTCCGGCGGCGTGCCTTCGTCATGCAGCAGCTCATCGCTGGTCGGCGCGGTTTCGCTGCCCGGAATGTCGTCCGGCAACGCCATGCCCTGCCCTGTCTCGCGGGCATAGACGGCCAGCACGGCGCTGATCGGCACCTGCACCGGGTAGCTGGTACCGGAGAAGCGCGCCGAGAAGCTCACCATCTCGTTGTCGATCATCAACCGTACGACAGCACGTTCGGCGATGTTGAGCACAACCCGGCCATCCTTGACCGCCGAAGGCGGGACCTGCACGCCGGGGACGCCGGCGTCGACCAGGATGTGCGGGGTCAGCTGGTTGTCGTTGATCCATTCCACCAGCGCCCGCAGCAGGTACGGGCGGTGGCTGGTCATGTGGAAGAAGTCTTCGGTCATGCGTGAAGTGTACGCGCCCGGCGCCCCGCCGGGGCGGATCGCCTGCACGCCGGTCGGCGTGCAGACGGGTACTGCGGGGCCGGATCAGACCGGCAGATCGCGCAGTTTCTTTTCCTGGTCGGTCAGGCTGCGGACGAAACCGGGATGGCGGAAGATGCGGTTGCCGTAGTCCTCGATCGCCTTGCCGTCCTTCGGCAGCGGCACGTCCAGCGACTGCAGGCGCCAGATGATCGGCGCCATCGCGCAGTCGGCCAGGCTCATTTCCGGGTTGAGGAAGAACTTGCTGGCCTTGAACAGCGGCAGCGAGGCGGTCAGCAGCTCCTTCAGGCGCTTGCGGCCGGCCTCGGCCTGGGTCTTGTTGCCCAGCTGGATGGCCTGCACCTGCGGTACCCAGTCGTGCTCGATGCGCAGCATGGCCAGGCGGATCCGTGCACGCGACAGCGGATCGACCGGCATCAGTGGCGGATGCGGATAGCGCTCGTCCAAGTATTCGCTGACCACCGACGCCGCGTACAGCACCAGCTCGCGCTCGACCAGGGTCGGCACCGAGTGGTACGGATTGAGATCGATCAGGTCTTCAGGCGGGTTCTGCGGATCGACCGGAACGAAGTCGAACGTGACCCCTTTCGCCGCCAGCACCAGACGTACACGGTGGCACAGCACATCGTCGTTCGAGGAAAACAGCGTCAGTGTATTGCGCATGCGTACGCTCGCCGCCATCAAAGGCTCTCCCACGACAGGAGACCGCCTGCCGCATCGGCGCCGCCGGCACCGTGCCAGCGGTCGACTCCTCCCCGAGTGTGCAACCGACCATCACAAAAGCCAATAGGCCCATGCGATGGTCGGCGGCAGAATCAGTGAACGTCCTTCCAGTATTCCTTCTTCAGCAGGTACAGCAGGAAGGTCAACAGGGCCAGGAACAGGATCACCCACACGCCCAGCTGCTGGCGCTTGAGCGCGGCCGGTTCGCCGGCGTATTCGAGGAAGTTGGTGATGTCCCGCACGGCCTGGTCGTACTGGCCGGCATCCACCGAACCGGGCGTTTCGATGCGCAGGCCAGTCACCGGCGGGTCCATGCCGGGGGCCTCGGGCTTGCCATGCACGGCATGCTGCAGGCCCTGCATTTCCCACAGCGGGTTGGGCATGGAGGCGTTCGCGAACAACGCGTTGTTCCAGCCCAGCGGCCGGCTGGTATCCAGGTAGAACGACTTGAGATAGGTGTAGACCCAGTCACTGCCACGCACGCGCGAAATCAGGCTGAGGTCCGGCGGCATCTTGCCGAACCACTTCTCGGCGTTCTCCTTGGGCATCGCCACCGGGATCGGGTCGCCGATCGCCGAGCCGGTGAAGTTGAGGTTGTTCATCACCTCTTCTTCGGTCAGCCCCAGGTCCTGCGCCATCCGCGAATAGCGCAGGTACTTCAGCGCATGGCAGCCGGAGCAGTAGTTCATGTACAGCTGTGCGCCGCGCTGCAGCGAGGCGCGGTCACCGAGATCGTTGCCGGCCTGCAGCAGCTTGGTGCCGCCCTCGGCGGCGGAGGCCAGGAAACTGCCCAGCATCAGGGCGGCCGTCAGGGCCAGCCGGACCATCCAGCGTTCAGTCATGGGTGGTCACCCTCTCCGGTACCGGCTTGGTCCTGTCCAACCTTGTCCATAGCGGCATGGTGATGAAGAACGCGAAGTACAGGAAGGTCAGCACCCGCCCGATGTAGGTCTCGTGCACGTCGGTGCCGGGGCCGGAACCGATCACGCCCAGCCAGACGAAGCACACCGCCAGTACGCCCAGCATCACCTTCGAGATCCAGCCGCGGTAGCGCACCGATTTCACCTTCGCCTTGTCCAGCCACGGCACCAGGAACAGGATCGCGATGGCCGAGAACATCACCAGCACGCCGCCCAGTTTGTTCGGCACCACGCGCAACATCGCGTAGTACGGCGTGTAGTACCAGACCGGCTTGATGTGCTCCGGGGTCACCAGGCGGTTGGCCTCGGTGAAGTTGTCGTGCTCCAGGAACAGGCCGCCGAAACCGGGCGCGAAGAAGATGATGAAGGCAGCGATGATCAGCAGGAAGCCGGCGCCGACGCCATCCTTGAGCGTGTAGTACGGGTGGAACGGAATGCCGTCGGCCGGCGCGTTCGGCGACCAGCGGTTGCCCTTCGGCCCCTTCTTGATCTCCACGCCGTCCGGGTTGTTCGACCCCACTTCGTGCAGCGCACCCAGGTGCAGTACCACCAGCAGCAACAGCACCAGCGGCAAAGCGATGACATGCAGCGCGAAGAAGCGGTTGAGCGTGGCGTCACTGGGCAGGTAGTCGCCCATGATCCACTCGGTCAGGCCGTTGCCGATCACCGGTATCGCGCCGAACAGCGAGATGATGACCTTGGCGCCCCAGAACGACATCTGGCCCCATGGCAGCACGTAGCCCATGAAGGCTTCGGCCATCAGCACCAGGTAGATCAGCATGCCGAGGATCCACACCAGCTCGCGCGGCTTCTGGTAACTGCCGTACAGCAGGCCGCGGAACATGTGCAGGTAGACCACGATGAAGAACAGCGAGGCGCCCGTCGAATGCATGTAGCGGATCAGCCAGCCCCACTCCACATCACGCATGATGTATTCGATGGAGCCGAACGCCTCGGCGGCGTTGGTCTTGTAGTGCATCGTCAGGAAGATGCCGGTGACGATCTGGTTGACCAGCACCAGCAGCGCCAGCGAACCGAAGTAGTACCAGATGTTGAAGTTCTTCGGCGCGTAATACTCGGTGACGTGCTTGCGGTAGACCGGCATCAGGCCCGGCGCGCGGGCATTGACCCAGTCGGCGACGCCGCTGGCGGTACGGCTGAGGATATTGGCCATCAGGCAGCCCCCTGCGGATCAACACCGATGATGATGGTGTTGTCGTCCTGGTAGTGGTGCGCGGGCACCTTCAGGTTGATCGGCGCCGGCACGTCCTTGAAGACGCGGCCGGACATGTCGAAGCGCGACTTGTGGCACGGGCAGAAGTAACCGCCCTTCCACTGCGGATCGTAGGGCTCGGGCCGGATCTCGGCGACCATTTCCGGCGAGCAGCCCAGGTGCGTGCACAGCCCGACCAGCACGGAGATCTCCGGCTTGATCGAGCGCAGCTCGGGGTTCTGCTTCAGCACATACTCCGGCTGCTGGTCCTTCTCGCCGGACTCGGGGTCCTTGAGACGGCCGTCCAGCCCGTGCAGCGCATCGAGGATCGCCTTGGACCGTTTGACGATCCAGATCGGCTGGCCACGCCATTCCACGATCAGGCGTTGGCCTTCCTGCAGGGCGCTGATGTCGGCCACCACCGGGGCGCCGGCAAGCTTGGCGCGGGCACTGGGATTCCAGGATTTGATGAAAGGAACTGCGGTGAATCCGACGCCGACGGCGCCCACCACGGCTGTGGTGGCAGAAAGAAAACGCCGACGTCCGGTGTTGACTGGATCGTGTACCCCATCGTTGGCCATCCGGCACTCCGATATTGATTAGGTAGCTTTAAGGCTGCCAGCGGATCCGGTGGGGGCCAGAGCCGCATTGAATCACGGTCGAGTGTAGCTGAACCGTCGCGCGCCACACAACGCATTGCAACAACATTGATTGCGGGGTTGCCGGCCAGCGGCCGGTCGGTACCGGCCATTGCCCAGCGGCCGGCACTACTGGTGCGTCAATGCGGTGCGGTAACGCTCCGCCAGCTGCCCGACCCGGCGCACGTAGTACTGCGTCTCGCTGTAGGGCGGCACGCCGCCGTGGCGGTCGACCGCGCCTTCGCCGGCGTTGTAGCCCGCCGCCGCCAGAGTCAGATCGCCATTGAAGCGCTTCAACAACCACGCAAGATACTGCACGCCGCCACGGATGTTCTGCCCGGCATCGTAGGAATCACTGACCCCGAAGCGGGCAGCGGTCGGCGGCATCAGCTGCATCAGGCCCTGCGCACCCGCGCGGCTGAGCGCGGTCGGGTTGTAGGCCGACTCAGCGTGGATGATCGCGCGCACCACAGCCTCTTCCACGCCGAACTCGCGCGCGGCCGAGCTGATCTCGGCCTGGAAGGCCGAGGTGTTCAGGCGCACGGTGCCGAAGTCCACGCGTGGATTGACCCCGCACGCGTAGCAGCGCTCCATGAAGCTGTAGCGGATGGTCCGCACCGGGCCGAGGTTGGCCACCTGGGTCGGGCGCGCACTGGTGTAGTGGCGCACGCCGTCCTTCATGAAGGAATAGACCTGGCCGCTGACCATGCGTCCGGCGCGCAGGGCGACCGGCTGTGCTGGAGCAGCTGCGGGTGCGGATGCGGGTACGGACGCAGGTGCGACCGTTGCCGGCGCTGCGGCACCGGCGGCAACGGCCACCGGATTGCGTTCGATGCTGGCCACCGTGGTCGGCGCCGGCCTGGGCGCGGTCACTACCGGGCGCGGGGCCGGACGGGTGTCACGGCTGTAGCTGATGGTGCTGCAGCGCGCACCGGCCACCCGCTTGCTCACATAACTGGTGACGCCGTCAGGGCCCTGGCACTTGTACAGGGTTCCGGCGCTGGCCGGCGCAGCGGCCAGCGCAGCGATGATGATCGCCGTTGTCCCCAGTATCCCCTTCATGGCGGCGAGTGTCCCAGCTTCGCCGGAACTTGCCAAGCGATGCGGCTCAGGCTGTGACCGGCGGCACAGCCAGCAGCTGACCCAACCCTGCCAGGCGTTGGGCCAGTTCGTCACGCAGGCCGGGCGGCGTGGTCCACAGCGCCACCGGCAGCCGGTCCAGGCTCAGGATCTGCGCCAGCATCATGCCGCGGCTTTCGGCCCCCATCCGCAGCAGGCAATGGTCCGCGCCATCGGCTTCCAGCACGCCGCACCAGGGCGGGATGCGTCCTTCCAGCTCCGCGTAGCTGCCGGCCAGGCGGAGGATCGCCTGCAGCGCGAACGGGGCCTGGCTGACCGCCTGCCGCACCATCACGTCCGGTGGCGCCGGGGTGCGCCGGTGCATGCCCGGCTCGGCACATTCCCGTACCGTTCCCATCCGGTCCACGCGCAGGGTACGCCAGTCCTGGCGTCCCAGATCCCAGGCCAGCAGGTACCAGCGCCGCCCGTAGTTGACCAGGTGCTGGGCCTCGACCTCGCGCTGGGTGACCGCGTCCTGCGCGCTGCGGTACTCGAAAGCCAAGCGCGAAGCCTGCCGGCAATGCTGGGCCAGCCGTCCGAGCAGGCGCGCATCGGTGGCCGGCAGCTCGGACAGGGTGGCGGTAGCGGCGTGCACCTCGCCGGCCTGCTGGCGGCGACGGGTCGGCACCAGCGGGTCGAGCTTGGACAGCAGGCCCCGCGCGGTGTCGTCGATGCCGGCGACAGTGGCCGAGGCGGCGCGCAGGGCGATGGCCAGGGTGGTCGCCTCCTCCTCGTCAAGCAGCATCGGCAGCACCGGTGCGCCGGCGCCGAGCTGGTAGCCACCGCCAACCCCGGCCGAGGCCTGCACGGGGTAACCCAGCTCACGCAGCCGCTCGATGTCACGGCGGATGCTGCGCCGGTCCACGCCCATGCGGTCGGCCAGTTCGGCCCCCGACCACTGCCGACGGGCCTGCAGCAGGGCAATCAGACGCAGTAGTCGATGGGCGGTATGGCGCATGAAGGATCGAGGACAGAAGTCGTCCGCAATAGTGCCCCAGGATGGGCGCCAGTTCACCACCCACCGCAAGGAGCAATGCCATGACCTCACGCCAGATCACCCTGTACCACGCCGCCCGTTCGCGCTCGAGCGGCGCCGTGGCCCTGCTCGAAGCGCTGGGTGCTGACTACCACATGCAGGTGCTGGACCTGAAGGCCGGCGCCAACCTGGCCCCGGCCTACCTGGCCATCAACCCGATGGGCAAGGTGCCGGCCATCGTCCACAACGGCGCACTGGTGACCGAACAGGTGGCGATCTACCTGTACCTGGCCGACCTGTACCCGGAAGCCGGGCTGGCCCCGCCGATCGGCGACGCCCTGCGCGGCCCCTACCTGCGCTGGATGGCCTTCTACGGCGCCTGTTTCGAGCCGGCGATGATCGACAAGGCAATGCATCGCGAGCCGCCGCCGCGCCTGATGTCGCCCTACAACGACGCGGAGACGGTGCTGCAGGTGATCGAAGCCCAGCTGGCGCAGGGGCCGTACCTGCTCGGCGAGAGGATGAGCGCCGCCGACGTGCTGTGGGGCAATGCGCTGGCCTGGACCACCGCCTTCGGCCTGGTGCAGCCGGCGCCGGCCACGGCTGATTACATTGCACGGATGAGTGCGATGACCGCTTTCGACCGTTCTCGGCAGATCGATGCGGAGCTGGCAGCGGCCTGAGGCGTGCCGACGGGCGCGGCCGGGCGCTACCGGGGGGGGGCGGACCCGGAACTCCAGTAGATCCACGCCATGCGTGGATGACCCGCCCGCCGTGCCTGCGGGACGGAAAGCAGCCAGGCATGGCCTGGCTCTACTGGGCCGGCGCACGCGCTGGGATGCGGGTAGAATTGCCCGCTTTCCCGCCACCCGAATGGATTAAGCGCCATGACCGGGACGCCAGACGTCTTTCCGCCCGCCACGCCGGGCGGTACCCCGCTCGTTGCCCTGCCCGCCGGTCCGCGCAAGCCCGACCAGGTGAAAGGCAAGCTGTACATCAAGACCCACGGTTGCCAGATGAACGAGTACGACTCGGCCAAGATGGCCGACGTGCTTGCCGCCAGCGATGGGCTGGAACTGACCGACAGCCCGGACGACGCCGACGTCATCCTGGTCAATACCTGCTCCATCCGCGAGAAGGCGCAGGAGAAGGTGTTCAGCCAGCTGGGCGTGTGGAAGGGACTGAAGAACAAGGGCCGCGAGGTCATCATCGGCGTGGGCGGCTGCGTCGCTTCGCAGGAAGGCGAGGCAATCATCAAGCGCGCGCCGTTCGTCGACCTGGTGTTCGGCCCGCAGACCCTGCACCGCCTGCCGGAACTGATCCGTGCACGGCGCGAGCAGAAGCGCCCGCAGGTGGACATCAGCTTCCCCGAGATCGAGAAGTTCGACCGCCTGCCCGAGCCACGCGCCGAAGGTGCTTCGGCCTTCGTCTCGATCATGGAAGGTTGTTCCAAGTACTGCTCGTTCTGCGTGGTGCCCTACACCCGCGGTACCGAAGTCAGCCGCCCGTTCGAGGACGTGGTGGTGGAGGTGGCGCAGCTGGCTGCACAGGGCGTGCGTGAGATCAACCTGCTCGGCCAGAACGTCAACGCCTATCGTGGCCCGTATGGCGACGGCGAGTTCGCCGACCTCGGCCTGCTGATCCGCACCATCGCCGAGATCGACGGCGTCGGCCGCATCCGCTTCACCACCTCGCACCCGCTGGAGTTCAGCGATTCGCTGATCGATGCGTTCCGCGACGTCCCGCAGCTGGCCAACTTCCTGCACCTGCCGGTGCAGGCCGGCAGCGACCGCGTGCTGTCGGCGATGAAGCGTGGCTACACCGCACTGGAATTCAAGTCGAAGATCCGCAAGCTGCGCGCGGTGCGCCCGGACATCTCGATCAGCTCGGACTTCATCGTTGGCTTCCCCGGCGAGACCGATGCCGATTTCGAGAAGACCATGAAGCTGATCGAGGACATCGGCTTCGACCACAGCTTCTCCTTCATCTATTCGCGTCGCCCGGGTACGCCGGCTGCGGACCTGGAGGACACGATCAGCGATGCCGAGAAGCACGCGCGCCTGTCGCGCCTGCAGGAGCGCATCAATGCACACGCCGCCGGCATCTCCGAGAAGATGGTCGGTACCGTGCAGACGGTGCTGGTGGAAGGTCCTTCGCGGAAGAACCCGAACGAACTGACCGGCAAGACCGAAAACATGCGTTCGGTGAACTTCCCGGCACCGGCGCGGTTGATCGGCCAGTTCGTGGACGTGGTGATCACCGAAGCGCTGACCAATTCGCTGCGCGCGCGGGTGGTAGCGGAGTAAATCCCGGGGTCGGAGCCCCTGCGGGGATCCGACCCCGGCCTGTTGGCCTCAATCCAGGCGCTTGCGGAAACGCAGGATGGCCAGGGTCATCATCACCACGATGAAGGCCAGCAGCGCCAGCGCATCCGGCCACAGCTCCCACAGCGAGGCGCCACGCAGCATGATGCCGCGCACCAGTCGCAGGAAGTGGGTCAGCGGCAACACCTCGGCCAGCCACTGCACCGGCCGCGGCATGCCGGCGAACGGGAACATGAAGCCCGACAGCAGGATCGACGGCAGGAACAGGAACAACGTCATCTGCATCGCCTGGAACTGCGAGCGCGCGCGCGTTGAGATCAGCAGGCCCAGCGCCAGGTTGGCCAGCACCAGCAGCACCGCGGCCAGATAGATGTCCAGCAGGCTGCCGCGGATCGGCACCTGGAACAGCCAGGTGCCCAGCACCAATACCAGCGTGGTCTGCAGCAGACCGATAGCCGCATAGGGCAGCACCTTGCCGACCATCAGTTCGCTGCGCGACACCGGTGTGGCGATCAGCAGTTCCATGTTGCCGCGCTCGCGTTCGCGCACCACCGCTACGGCCGTGAACATCACCAGGGTCATGGTCAGGATCACCCCGATCAGGCCCGGCACGATGTTCACCGCCGAACGCCGCTGCGGGTTGTAGAAGCTGGTCACGCTGATCGGACCACCAGCGATGCTGCCTTCGCGCAGGGGCCGCGTGTTGCTGGTCGGGCGCGTATCCAGCGGCACCTGCGCCAGCTGGATCGCCGCGCTCTGCACCACGGTGTCGCTGCCATCGACCAGCACCTGCACCGCCTCGCGTCCATCGAAGCGACGACGCTCGAAGTCGGCCGGCACGACGATGCCGACACTGATTTCGCCACGGCGCAGCGTCTGCATCAGTTCATCGGGCGTGTACGCCTCGCTGCGCGGCGTGATCACGCCGGTGGCGACCATGTCCTGCACCAGCGCGCGTGACGCCGCACTGTTGGCCTGGTCGGCGACACCGGCGTTGAGATGGCGCAGGTTGAGATTGATCGCGTAGCCGAACAGCAGCAGCTGCATCACCGGAATGCCGACGATCATCGCCAGGGTGATGCGGTCGCGGCGCAGCTGGCGCAATTCCTTGAGCATGATCGCCCACAACCGGCGCAGGTTCATGCCGCTGGCTCCCGGCCACGGCCGCGGGTAGCGGCGACGAAGACGTCTTCCAGGTTCGGCGCCACCGCCTCGATGCGGGCCTGCGGATCGGCGCTGGCCAGCGCGCGCCGCAATGCGACGGCGTCCGCGACATCCTCGCTGCACAATACTCGCAGCTGGGTGCCGATCTGCGCCACGCTCAGCACGCCGGGCAGCTCAGACAGTGCACGGCTGGCCTGGCGAGGTTGCACCGACGTGACCTGCAACGTGCGGCCGTCCAGCCGTGCACAGAGTTCGGCCGGCGTGCCATCGGCCACCAGTGCACCACGATCAAGGATCGCCAGGCGATGGCAGCGCTCGGCCTCGTCCATGTAGTGGGTCGATACCAGCACCGTGGTGCCGGCATCAGCCAGTTCGAACAGGGCCTCCCAGAAATCGCGGCGCGATTCGGGGTCGACCGCACTGGTCGGCTCGTCCAGGAACAGCAGTTCGGGCGAATGCACCACGGCACCGGCCAGGGCCAGGCGTTGCTTCTGCCCACCACTGAGCGTGCCGGCCAGTTGTGGTTGGCGGTCCTGCAGCCGGTACTGCTGCAGCAGCGTGTCGACCCGCTGCCGGGCCTGCGAGCGCGGCAGGTCCTGGATGGCAGCGAGGAACTCCAGGTTCTCGCGCACCGACAGATCTTCATACAACGAGAAGCGCTGGGTCATGTAGCCGATGCGTCGGCGCAATGCCTCTGCCTGCTCGGGCACGGCCAGGCCCAGCACCTCGATCTGCCCTGCGCTGGGTTCCAGCAGGCCGCACAGCATGCGGATGGTGGTCGACTTGCCGGACCCGTTCGGGCCCAGAAACCCGTATACCTGTCCGCGCGGCACGGTCAGGTCGACGTTGTCCACGGCCAGAAGATCACCGAAGCGGCGCGTCAGCCCGCGTGCGTGGACCGCGATGTCCTCGCCGGTGTTCAGAAGCGCACCTGCACCGGCAGCCCGGCCGGAAGCTTCTGCATGTCGGCGGCCACATCCACTTCGATCTCGGCCAGATAACTCAGCCGTTCGACGTCATCGCCGGTCAGTGCGTAGTACGGCGTGAACGATGGTTCGCTACGGATCGCGCGTACATGCCCGTTCAGCACGGTGTTGCCGCCTTCCAGCTGTATCTGCGCGGGCTGCCCGACCTTGACCTGCAGACGCAGCGGTTGCGGCAGGTAGACACGCGCATAGGGGCGCTCGCCGACCAGCATCACTGCCAGCGGCGCACCGATCGGTGCCTGGTCGCCCTGCCGGTAGGGCAATGCATCGACCACCCCATCGCGCGGTGCGCGCAATTGCAGCTTCTGCAGGTTCACGCCCTGTACCACCTGCTGTGCCCGTGCGGCGTCGGCGGCCGCCTGGCCCTGGGCGATATCCTGCGCGCGGCTGCCGTGCACCAGTTCCAGCCAGGCCTGCTCGGCAGCACGTACGCTGGCCTCGGCATTGCCGGCGGCGGCGCGTGCGCGGTCCAGCTCGGCGGCGGCGATCAGGCGTTGGCGCGCCAAGGGCTGCACGCGTCGGTAGTAGGCACTTGCTTCGGCAGCCTGTGCGCGCAACGCGGCCAGTTGCGCCTGGGCCTGGGCGATCTGCTCCTGGCGTGGGCCGATCTTCAGCTCTTCCAGCTGCGCCTGCGCACGGGCCGTGTCAGCCTCTGCTGCGGCGAACTGCGCGTCTCCCCGCGCCGGGTCCAGCTGCATCAGCACGGCACCGGCCTTGACCTGCTGGCCCTCCCGCACCTCCACCGCTGCAATCACTTCGGCTGCCGGCGCCGGCACGGTGATCCGGTCCCATTCCAGCGTGCCCAGCGCAGTCGGCGTTGACTGCCCACACCCCGCCAGCAGGCCGATGCCCGCCAGTCCGATTCCACGCATCCCGTTGCCGATGCCCATGCCATCCCCTCCTGCGACGGCGACACGGTGCCATGTGCCCCGTGCACCCTCAATGATTCCGATCAGCCCTGGCGTTTTTTTCACCGCGTATGGGCAAGCCTTTGGCTGCAAGGCTCCGCACCACCTATCCACAGGTTGATTCGGCATCATTCCACAACTGCTGTGGAAATCCGGCAGGACGTGGCTTTGTTGCTCGCCCGGCAACGAAACCTGCACTGCCATCACGATGAACGCCCCCGTGCAGACCCCCGTGGCAGTGCCGCCGTAGCGACGGGCGACCATGACGCTTTTTTCACCAGGACCTCATGGGCCTTGTGGCACAAGCAGTGCGAAGGTCTATCCACAGGTTTCCGCGTGCCCCGTCCACACGGGGTGTGGAAAACGCTGTATCGACCGTCTGCTGGCCGTGTGCCCCGCACGCGCGCTACCCTTGTCCTCCCTGAATACACTGCGGTGGAAGGCATCCGCCCCACCCCAAGCAATGAAAAGCATCGATCATCGAGACTTCACCCTGTCGCCGGAAGACAACGAGCGACTGGCCAACCTGTGCGGCCCCTTCGACGGGCACCTGCGCCAGATCGAGCTGAAGCTCGGCGTGGAGATCGCCAACCGTGGCTTCGTGTTCCGCATCAGCGGGCCCAACGAAGCCATCGTCGAGGCGCAGAAGCTGGTTGAAGCGCTGTACGCCGAAGCCGGCGAAACGACCTTCGACAACCACGCCATCCACCTGCGCCTGGCGCAGGCCAATGTCGAGCAGATCGCCGAGCGCTCCTACGAAGCGCAGGACGTGGCAATCAAGGTCAAGCGCGGCACGGTGCGCGGTCGCGGCGCCAACCAGGGCCGCTACCTGCACCAGATCGCCACCCACGACATCAACTTCGGTATCGGCCCGGCCGGCACCGGCAAGACTTTCCTGGCCGTGGCCAGCGCGGTCGAAGCCCTGAATGAATCACGGGTGCAGCGCCTGATCCTGGTGCGCCCGGCGGTGGAGGCCGGCGAGAAGCTCGGCTTCCTGCCCGGTGACCTGAGCCAGAAGGTCGACCCCTACCTGCGACCGTTGTACGACGCCCTGTACGAAATGATGGGCGTGGAGAAGGTGGTCAAGCTGCTGGAGAAGAACGTCATCGAGATCGCGCCGCTGGCCTACATGCGCGGCCGCACGCTCAACGATGCCTTCGTGATCCTGGACGAAGCACAGAACACCACCATCGAACAGATGAAGATGTTCCTGACCCGCCTGGGCTACGGCTCCACCGCAGTGGTCACCGGCGACCTGACCCAGACCGACCTGCCCAAGCATGTGAAGTCCGGCCTGCGCGATGCCATCGATGTGCTGCGCGAGGTCGAGGGCGTCAGCTTCACCTTCTTCGAGTCCCGCGACGTGGTCCGCCACCCGCTGGTGGCGCGTATCGTGAGCGCGTACGACCGCCGCGACCTGCATCAGATCCAACCTGGAGCAACTCCATGACCCGTGGTCCCGTGCGACTGGACGTCGCCGTCAGTTATGCCCTGCCGCGTACCGGCCTGCCGGCGGCAGTCAGCTTCCGCAAGTGGGTGGCCGCCGCACTGAAGGGCCGCATCCGCGAGGCCGACCTGGCCATCCGCGTGGTCGATAGCAAGGAAGGGCAGTCGCTGAACCGCCACTACCGCGGCAAGGACTACGCCACCAACGTGCTCAGCTTCCCGGCCGAAGTGCCGGAAGGCCTGCCCAAGGGCGTGAAGTTCCCGCTGCTGGGCGACCTGGTGATCTGTGCACCGGTCGTGGCGCGGGAGGCCGACGAACAGGGCAAGGCGCTCAACGCTCACTACGCGCACCTGACCGTGCACGGCGTGCTGCACCTGCTCGGCTGGGACCACGAGGACGACAAGGAAGCGGAGGCCATGGAACAGCTCGAGCGCGAGATCCTGGCCGAGCTAGGCATCGCCGACCCGTACGCCGGAGAGCGCTGACGCTGTTCCGGAGGCTATGCTCGCCCAACGGATTTCGGGAGAACAGGGATGATGTTCGGGAACGGTGGGGTGTCGTTGCTGATCGGCGGCCTCGGGCTTGCAGCGGTGTTGATCCTCGGCGCGCGCCTGGTGCGCCGCGTCAGCGCAGGCGACCCCAGCGGGCAGCACTGGCTGCTGCGCACGCTGGCGCTGCTGTCACCGGCGTGCGTCATTGCCAGCCTGGCGGTCAGCATGATCGGACCGCACCTGCTGCAGCATCGGCACGGCACCAGCACCACGATGGGCCTGGTGACGAGCGCACTGGTGCTGATGTTCATCGGCGCGTTCACCGCGCCGGTGGCCTGGCGGGTGGCGGTCCAGCAGCGTCTGCGGCGCTCGGCAGCCACGTTGCCGTTCTTCCATGCGTCAACTGCCTCGCTCTGGCTGTTGTACGCCCTCTGTGCGATGTACATGCCGCTGGCAAAGGCCGCCGAGCCGGCACTGGCGCCCTGGCTCGAACACGAGGGCCTGCTGCAGTCGGTGGCGCTCGGGCTGATCACCGTGCTGCACACCGCGATGAAGGCAGTGCTTCTTACCCTGCCGGTGATGGCAGTGCGCGCCCTGCTGTCCCGCAACCGCCGCGGCAGCAAAGCAGAGATCCCGCGCCCGTCGCCGTTATGATGTCCGGCCCGCCTGCGGAGTCCGCCCGTGTCGCTGCGCTGCTGCCTGCCCCTGCTGTGTGTCCTTGCCGCCCCGCAGGCCTTCGCCTCCCGTCTTGATCTGCCCGCGCTGATCGAATGCCGCCAGGGCGTGGCCGAGTACGCTGCGCTCGCCCCACTGCTGGCCGACCCGTTGAAGGCCGTGGCCCAGGGCCTGCAACCGTTGCCGCAGGGCAACCAGTTCATGAGCGAGTACCGCCTGGCCCAGCCGGTCACCGTATTCGGCACGGTCAGCGAGCGGGTGGCGGTGGCCGGTGCCAGCATCATGGCAGTCCTCGACCAGGCCGATCCTCGGCCTCTGGCCAAACGGCTGGAACTGGAGACCGGCTACGACCAGGACGGCAAGTTCATGGCCGGGCGCGAGCTGGTCAGCCGCGATGTGACCGACCCGAAGACCGGCGAGGCCCAGATCGAGTCGATCATCCTCAGCGTCTCCACCGTGGCCTCCCACCCCGGCAAGACCCTGGCCGGCTGCACCTACAGCCTGGACCTGCCCGAGGAAGAGGCGCCTCCGGCCCCTCCCGCCACGGCCAGCGGCAGTCACTGACAGGCCGTCACATCCTGCTAGACTTGGGCCAACGCCCGGCCTGCCGGGTGCCTTTTTTCCAGAGATGTCAGAAGACGACAGTAGTAGCTCCCCTGCGGAGCCCAGTGAAAAGAAGCGCGGCTGGCTTGAACGCCTGACCTCCGCCTTCTCCGGCGAACCCCACACCCGCGACGAGCTGGTCGCTGTCCTGCACACCGCGCAGGAAGAGGGTCTGATCGCCGCCGATACCCTGAAGATGATGGAAGGCGCCATTTCGGTGGCCGAGCTGACCGTGGGCGACGTGATGATCTCACGCTCGCAGATGGTCTCGCTGCCGGTCGAAGCGCCCTTCCTGGAACTGATGAAGCAGGTGGTCGAATCCGGCCATTCGCGCTTCCCGGTGCACGGCGAGAACAAGGACGACATCCTTGGCATCCTGCTGGCCAAGGACCTGCTGCGCGGCGTGGTCGCCGACAACGGCCCGGCCAACGTGCGCGAACTGCTGCGCCCGGCGGTGCTGATCCCGGAGGCGAAGAAGCTCAACGTGCTTCTCAAGGAATTCCGCCTGTCACGCAACCACATGGCCATCGTGGTCGACGAGTACGGCGGTGTCGCCGGCCTGGTCACCATCGAGGACGTGCTGGAACAGATCGTCGGCGAGATCGACGACGAGCATGACGAGGCCGAGGATCCGTCCGCGCAGATCGCCATCCAGTCCGACGGCCAGTACGTGGTCGACGCGCTGACCCCGATCGGCGACTTCAACGAACGCTTCGGTGCCACCTTCTCCGACGAGGACTACGACACCATCGGCGGCCTGGTCACCGAGGCCGTGGGCCACCTGCCGGAAGTCGGTGACGAGCTGGCGCTGGACCGCTTCATGTTCCGCGTGGCCCGCGCCGATGCGCGCCGGGTCCAGGCCTTCCACGTGACCGTGCTGCCGCCGGACGCGCAGGACGACGCTTGAAGCGCGGTGGCCCCCTCCTGGCACTGCGCCTGACGCTGTGGCTGGCACTGTGCGTGCTGGCCTCGGTCCTGCCGCTGGCTGCCTTCGCGCAGCCGGCGGCAGCCAAACCCACGCCTGCTGCGCCTGCCGCCAGCGCCGAGGTCCCCGCCCCGCGCATCGGGGTGGTGACCATGCAGCCGGGCACGGTGTTCTTCGAGCGTTTCGGCCACGACGCCATCGTCGTGATCGATCCGGTCAGCGGCGAAGCGACCTCGTACAACTTCGGCTACTTCGATCCGTCCGAGGATGATTTCATCAGCCGCTTCGTGCGCGGCGACATGATGTATTACCTGGTGGCGCTGCCGCTGCAGCAGGACCTGTCGTACTACGACGAGACCGGCCGTGGCGCCAGCGTGCAGTGGCTGGACCTGCGCCCGGACCAGGCACGTGCACTGGCCGCCGACCTGGCCGAGCGGGCCAAGCCGGAGAACGCGCGCTACCACTACGACTACTACACCGCCAACTGCGCCACGATGGTGCGCGACACGGTGGACAAGGCACTGGGCGGCGGCCTGCAGTCGCAGCTGTCGGGGCGCTCGCGCGGCAATACCTACCGCAGTGAATCGGTGCGGCTGGCCTCGCCGGCACCGTGGATGTGGCTCGGCTTCGACGTCGGCCTCGGCCCGTTCGCCGACCAGCCGCTGTCGCGCTGGCAGGAAGCCTTCGTGCCGATGCGCCTGGCCGACGCACTGCGCCAAGCACGCAACAGCGATGGTCGGCCGCTGGTGCAGTCCGAACAGGAGCTGCTGCCGCACCGCATCGATCCGGAGCCGAAGGAGTTCGCGCGCCGCTGGTGGCCGTGGCTGCTGTGTGGCCTGGTGATCGCCGCCGGCGTACTGGCGCTGCGCAGCCGCCCGCGCCTGCTGGCCGGGCTGGCGCTGCCGTTCTGGCTGCTGTGTACCATCGCCGGCAGCTTGCTGGTGTTCCTGTGGGGCTTCAGCACCCACTACGCCGCCTGGGCCAACCGCAACCTGCTGCTGCTTTCGCCGTTGGCCGTGCTGCTGCTGCCGGGTGCGATCAGCCTGCTGCGCCGGCGCGTGCCAGGCCGCATGTTCAGGATCGTGCTGTGGCTGCTGGCGGTACAGGCAGTGGCCGCGCTGGTGCTGCACTGGCTGAGCCTGCAGGCACAGTACAACGTGCAGTGGATCGTGCTGCTGCTGCCCGTCCACGTCGCGCTGGCGTGGGTGCTGGGGCGCGCTCCTCACTTGTCCGAAACACGGCACTGACGCACGATGGCGGGCATGTCACTGCCCGCCTCCGCTTCCGCCCCTGCTTCGGCCAACCCCGCCTGCGTCATCAACTGCGTCCACTACGATGACGAGGGCAAACGCCACGACATCAGCCTGGATGCCATCAGCGATGTCATTGCCAGTGGCAACGGCTTCGTCTGGGTCGGTCTGTACGACCCCAACGACGATGTGCTGCTGAAACTGCAGGAAGAATTCTGCCTGCACGACCTGGCCATCGAGGACGCGCGCAACGCGCACCAGCGTCCCAAGGTCGAGACCTACGGCAATTCGCTGTTCGTGGTGGTGACCACCGCACAGATGGTCGACGAACGCATACAGTACGGCGAAACCCACGCCTTCCTCGGCCCGCGCTTCCTGGTGACGGTGCGCCACGGCGCGTCGCTGTCGTACGCGCCGGTACGTGCACGGGTGGAGCGCGAGCCGCAGCTGCTGAAGATGGGCCCGTCGTACTGCCTGTACGCGGTGACCGACTTCGTGGTCGACAACTACCTGCCCATCGTGCACCGCTTCCGCGACACCCTGGACCTGCTGGAAAAGGACATCTTCGCCGACAACTACAAGCGCAGCACGGTGGTGCGGCTGTACGAGCTCAAGCGCGAACTGAACAAGATGCGGATGGCGGTGGCGCCGCTGCAGGATGTGCTGGCGCAGCTGCGCCGCTACCAGGGCGAGCTGATCCCCGACGAAGTGAAGCTGTACATCCGCGACGTGCACGACCACGCGGTACGCATCAGCGATGTGATCGACACGCTGCGCGAGATGCTCGGCACCGCGCTGAGCGTGAACCTGTCGCTGGTGACGCTGGCGCAGGGCGAGACGGTCAAGCGGCTGGGTGCATGGGCCGCGCTGCTGGCTGCGCCGACGCTGATCACCAGCTGGTACGGCATGAACTTCAGCCACATGCCCGAGCTGAGCGAACCGTGGTCGTACCCGATGATGATCATCGGTGTAGGCGGTGTATGCGTGGGGTTGTACCGGTTGTTCAAGCGCGCGAAGTGGTTGTAGCCCGCTTTGGGTAGTGCCGGCCGCTGGCCGGCAACCAGGCAATGCCGGCCAGCGGCCGGCACTACCGTTCGGAATCAAGCCACGTAGACGGTCTTGATGTTCATGAACTCATGGATGCCGTGGTCGGCCAGCTCCCGACCGAAGCCGGACTGCTTGCTGCCACCGAACGGCAGCCGCGCGTCGCTCTTGACGATGGCGTTGACGAACGCGGCGCCGCATTCCATGCGCTGTGCAAAGGCCTCGCCTCGCACCGGATCACGCGTCCACACGCTGCCGCCCAGGCCGAAGCGGGTGTCGTTGGCCACGCGCAGTGCCTCGGCCTCGTCAGCGACACGGATCACCGCAGCCACCGGCCCGAACAGCTCCTCGTCGTAGGCCGGCATGCCCGGGCCGACCTGATCGAGCACGGTGGCCGGATAGCCGGCATGTGTACCCGCAATCGGCTCACCACCCAGCAGTACCCGCGCGCCCTTGGCCACGCTGCCCTGCACCTGTTTGTGCAGCTCATCGCGCAGGTCCGCACGCGCCATCGGCGCCAGCGTGGTGCCACGTTCATTGGGATCGCCGTACTGACGCTCACCCGCGGCTTCAACGAAGCGCCGGGTGAACTCATCGGCCACCGCATCGACCACGATGAAGCGCTTGGCCGCGATGCAGGTCTGCCCGCTGTTGTCGAAGCGCGACTTCACCGCCGCCGCCACGGTCTTGTCGAGGTCGGCATCGTCGAGCACCACGAAGGCATCGCTGCCGCCCAGTTCCATCACCGATTTCTTCAGCTGGCTGCCGGCATTGGAAGCGATCGAGCGCCCTGCCCGCTCGCTGCCGGTCAGTGTCACCGCTTTCACCCGTGTGTCGCGCAGCACCTCGGCGGCCTGCTCGTTGTCGATATGCAACACATCGAACACGCCGTCGGGCAGGCCACCGTCACGGCACACCGCCAGGATCAGGTCGGCGCACTGCGGCACGTTGCTGGCGTGCTTGAGCAGGGCCACGTTGCCTGCCATGAACGCCGGCGCGAGGAAACGGAACACCTGCCAGATCGGGAAATTCCACGGCATCACCGCGAACACACAGCCGATCGGCTCGTAGCGCACATAGCTGCGCTGTGCTTCGGTATCGATCAGCTGCGGCTTCAGGTAGTCGGCAGCATGGTCGGCGTAGTACTCGCAGGCGGCCGCGCACTTGTCGACCTCGGCCAGCGCTTCGGCCTTGAGCTTGCCCATCTCATGGGTCATCGCCTGCTGCAGATCGTCACGGCGCGTGCGTAGTTGCGCGGCGATCCGGCGCAGGATGGCACCGCGATCCTGCAACGAGTGATCAGCCCAGCCGGGGAAGGCATCGGCAGCGGCCTGCAGGCGCTGCTCGATGTCGGCAGCACCCATCAGTTCATGGCGGTAGGTCACCAGGCCGGTGGCCGGGTCGACGATCTCGACGGTCATGGGGGATCTCCATCTGGAAGATCCCCATTGTGCGCGGTTGCCCGTGAGCCGGATGTTGCCGGCACTGTCGACAGGCCGTGTGCTCAGCCGTTTTCCTGCCGCGCCAGCTGCAGGTCGCGCTGGCGTCGCTTCTCGGCGCGGGCATTGATGTACCAGCCGATCACCGCGGCGATCGAGACCGCCGACACCAGCAGCGTGGCCAGCGCGTTGATCTTCGGGCTGATGCCCATGCGCACCGAGGCGAACACCTTCATCGGCAGCGTGGTCGAGCCCGGCGTGGCCACGAAGCTGGCCACCACCACGTCATCCAGCGACAGGGTGAACGCCAGCAGCCAGCCCGCCACCAGCGCCGGTGCGATGATCGGCAGGGTGATACGACCGAACACAGTCAACCGGCTTGCGCCCAGGTCCATCGCCGCCTCTTCCAGCGACAGGTCCATTTCCTGCAGCCGCGAGGACACCACCACGGTGACGAAGCACAGGGTGAAGGTGACGTGGGCGATCCAGATGGTGGTCAGGCCGCGCGCCGGGAAGCCGGGAATCGCGCCCATCGAGGCCAGCAGCGCCATCAACGAGAAGCCCAGGATCACATCCGGCATCACCAGCGGCGCGGTGACCAGCGCGCCGAACAGCGGCTTGCCGCGGAAGCGCTTGAAGCGGGTCATGACCATCGCCGCCAGCGTGCCCAGCACGGTGGCCGTGCAGGCAGTCCAGAACGCCACCACCAGGCTGGTCCACATCGCATCCATCAGCGCGCGGTCGGCGAACAGGTCGCTGTAGGCACGGGTGGAGAACCCGGCCCAGACCATCGCCAGCCGCGAGCTGTTGAACGAATAGAACATCAACAGCAGGATCGGCAGGTACAGGAAGGCGAAGCCGAGCAGCAGCACGCCCAGCCCCAGGCCCTTGGCGGTACGCGGGCTCATGCCTGCTTCCCTTCCAGCAGGCGCTGCTGGGAACGGTTGAACAGCAGGATCGGCACCAGCAGCAACAGGATCATCGCCACCGCCATCGCCGAGGCGCCCGGCCAGTTGCGGTTGTTGAAGAACTCGTTCCACAGCTGGCGGCCCACCATCAGCGTCTCCGAGCCACCCAGCATTTCCGGGATCACGAATTCACCAATGGCCGGAATCATCACCAGCATGCAACCGGCGATGATGCCGGCCTTGGACAACGGCAGGGTGATGCGCAGGAACGCCTGCCACGGCTTGGCACCAAGGTCGTAGGCGGCTTCCAGCAGGCGGTGGTCATGCTTGACCAGGTTGGCGTACAGCGGCAGCACCATGAACGGCAGATAGCAGTAGACGATGCCGATATAGGCAGCGGTCGGGGTGTCGATCAGCTGCAGTTTCGGCAGCCCCATCGACGTCATCAGCGTCTGCAGGCCGGTGAACTGCAGGAACTGGTCGAGCAGGCCGTTGCGGTCCAGGATCGCCTTCCATGCATACACGCGGATCAGGAACGAGGTCCACGATGGCAGCACCACCAGCATCATCGCCACGTTGCGCGCGGCCGGCGACAGGCGGGCGATGGCATAGGCCATCGGGTAGCCGATCAGCAGGGTCAGGAAGGTCGAGATCGCCGCGATCTTGATCGAGCTCAGGAACGCCTGCGCATAGATCGAATCGCGGAACAGCGCCAGGTAGTTCTCCAGGTTCAGCTTCAGCGAGAAGCCGCCGTCGGCGTACTGCAGCAGCCAGGTGTACGGCGGCGAGCCGACCCGGCTGAGCGAGAAGCTGATCATCAGCACGATCAGGAACGGCACTGCGAAGAACAGCAGCAGCCACAGGTACGGAATGCCGATCACCGTGGCACGCAGCCCCGGCAGCCAGCGCTTCAGGCCGGCGACGCTCATGAGGTCAGCACCACGCCGTCGTTGTCGCGCCAGTGCACCCACACGCTGTCACCCCAGGTCAGGCCGTCGCTGGCCCAGCGCTGCGAGTTGGCGAAGTTGGCCAGCACCTTGGCGCCGCTGGGCAGGCGCACGTGGTAGACCGAGTGGCTGCCGAAGTAGGCGATGTCCTCGATCACGCCCTGTGCCTTGTTGGTGTGCCCTTCCGGCTCGTCCTTGCCGATCATCACCTTCTCCGGGCGCAGCGCGAACGCGACCGGCTGCCCTTCATAGCCGGTGATGCCATGGGCGATGTAGATCGGCGCCGGGAACAGCGGCGAGCGTACGGTCACGTACTCCGGCAGGTCCTCGTCGATCACCCCGTCGAACAGGTTGACCGAACCGATGAACTCGGCGACGAAGCGGTTGGCCGGCTGCTCGTAGACCTCATCCGGCTTGCCGACCTGCTGGATCCAGCCGGCATCCATCACCGCGATGCGGGTGGCCATGGTCATCGCTTCTTCCTGGTCGTGGGTGACCATCACGCAGGTCACGCCCGACGACTCGATGATGCTGACCAGTTCCAGCTGCATCTGCGAGCGCAGCTTCTTGTCCAGCGCGCCCATCGGCTCGTCCAGCAGCAGCAGCTTCGGCCCCTTGGCCAGCGACCGCGCCAGCGCCACGCGCTGCTGCTGGCCGCCGGACAGCTGGTGTGGCTTTCGCTTGCCGAGGTGGCCCATCTGCACCAGGTCCAGCATCTCGCCGACGCGCTTGTTGATCGCGTCCTTGCCCAGGCCATCCTGCTTCAGGCCGAAGGCAATGTTCTGCTCGACCGTCATGTGCGGGAACAGGGCATAGGACTGGAACATCATGTTGACCGGCCGCTGGTACGGCGGCAGCGCGTCCAGGCGCTGGCCATCGAGGGTGATGCTGCCCTTGGTGGGCGTCTCGAAGCCACCCAGGCAGCGAAGCAGGGTCGATTTGCCACTGCCGGAGCCACCGAGCAGGGCAAAGATCTCGCCCTTGCGCACGTCCAGATTGACGTCGTCAACGGCGACGAAACCGTCGAATTCCTTGCGCAGGTCACGAATGGAGAGATAGCCGGGCGCACCGGTCGTGTCGACGACGGTGGCTACCGGCTGGGCTTCAACGGGCATGGGGGCTCCGGGAGCGGGCGGTGGACAGCGGCCGCCATTCTAACGGCCGGGGGCCGCAGGGGATATGACGGCGGCAGGCGGAAGCGGCCGCTGGCCGGCTCCGGGGCCTCGAGGGGTGTCGGTTTTCCCCCGCCAGAGTGGCCTGTCCGCTCCAAGGCCGCGGCTGCCCGGTCGTCCATGCCGCCGTCCCGGCCAGACAGCACCGGCGACGGCCCGATCTGCAACGTTTTTCAGAACCGGATCTGTTGAAGGCCCGGGGCATTCCCCGCGCAATGGCCCGGATCAAGCCCTTGCATGGACCCACCCTGGTGACTTCCCCGGACAGCCCCTCCCCTTTCCCGCCCCGCCTGCCGGGCTCCCTGCCTGCAACGCTGCCGCTGGTCATCATCGGCGCCGGCCAGGCCGGGCTGTCCCTCAGCGCGCTCCTGCAGGAAGCCGGCGTCGAGCATCGCGTGCTGGAGGCCGAAACCGTGGGCGCCAGCTGGCAGCGGCGCTGGGATTCGTTCCAGACCAACACCGCCAACGCGACGATGGCCCTGCACGGCCATGCCTATGCGGGTGACGACCCGGAAGGTTTCATGGGGGCCCCGGAGGTGATCCGGCGGCTGCGCGACTATGCCGACGAACGCTCGTTGCCGATCAGCGAGGGATGCGGGGTACACCGGGTCGCACCTGGGCCCGGAGGCTATGCCATCGACAGCAGCCAGGGGCAGATCCACGCCCGCGCGGTGGTAGTCGCTACCGGTGAGTACCGCCGCGCGCGGATGCCCCGGGTCCCCTTCGCGCCCGCACCGGGTCTGACGGTGCTGCACTCCGGCGACTACCGCAGCCCCCGCCAGCTGCCCGATGGCGCCGTGCTGGTCATCGGTGGCGGCCAGTCCGGCGCGCAGATCGCCCAGGACCTGCGCGACAGCGGTCGCAGCGTGTACTGGTCACTGGCCCAGCGGCATTCGCATACCCGCCGGCTGCGCGGCAAGGACTCGATGACCTGGTGGGACATGGCCGGGCGTATCCACCAGCATGTGAGTGAAGCGGCCGCCGTCCTGGCCGGAGAACCGGATGCGCTGCGCAAGGCCCGCACCGCGGAGTTCCCGCTGATTTCCGGCAAGGGGCGTGCCGGCCTGGGCAGCTCGATCAGCCTGCTGGCGATGCACCGCGCAGGCATCAGGTTGCTGGGCCGGTTGCAGGGCTTCGATGGAAACGTCGCCCGCTTCGCCGATGTGCGCCCGCAGCTGCGCACCGCGATCGAGGCGACACGGACCGAATATGCCTATCTCGATTCGCTGGCCAGCGCGTACTACGCCACGCGCCCCGAGCCACGCACCGACGATGCCCGCTACATTCCCGACGAGGTCTACCTGCATTGGGAGCCGGACGCCGCCCCGCGTGAACTGGATCTGCAGACGGAAGGCATCCGTTCGGTGGTGCTGGCCACCGGCTTCGTCGCCGAATGGCCCTGGCTCGATGTGCAGGGCGTGCTGGACGCGCATGGCTATCCGCTCGGCGAGTTCGGCGTTTCACCGCATCCGGGGCTGTTCTTCATCGGCATGCACAACCTGCAGCGGATGAGTTCATCGTTCCTGTGCAACGGCGGTCGCGATGCACGCGACCTGTTGCCAGCGATCCTGCGGCACCTTGGCCAGGGCGGCGGTACCGCGCCCGGCCAAGGATGAAGCAATCCGCCGGGCATGGCCCGGCGGCGCCAGACCGGCTTAACGGCCGGTCTTCACTTCGGTCCACAGCCGGGTGTAGAGCTTGTCGGTCTCCGGCGTGTTGATCGAGTACGTGAACATCTTGTCGGCCACGTCGGCCGGCGGGTAGATGGTCGGGTCGGTACGGATCGCCTCATCCACCAGCGGGGTCGCGGTCGGCACCGGGTTGGCGTAGTGGATGAAGTTGGTGTTGGCCGCGGCAACCTTCGGCTGCAGCAGGTAGTTGATGAACGCGTACGCGGCTTCCGGATGCTTGGCATCCTTCGGGATCGCCAGCATGTCGAACCACTGCGGGGCGCCTTCCTTCGGGATCGAATAGGCCACGTGCACGCCATTGCTGGCTTCCTCGGCACGGTCGCGGGCCTGGATGATGTCACCCGACCAGCCGACTACCAGGCAGGTACCGCCGTTGGCCAGCGAACCCACGTACTGCGAGGAGTGGAAGTTCTGCACGTACGGGCGGATCGACTTCAGCAGGTCGGCGGCCTTCTGCAGCTCGGCCGGGTCGCCACTGTGCGGGTCCAGGCCCAGGTAATGCAGTGCGATCGGGATCATGTCCGCCGGCGTGTCCAGGATGGTCACGCCGCAGTCCTTCATCTTGCTGATGTTCTCCGGCTTGAACACCAGGTCCCAGCTGTTGGCGATGTCGGCGCTGCCGCCGAAGCGCTGCTTCAGCATGTCCACGTTGTAGCCGATGCCGGTGGTGCCGATCATGTACGGCACGCCGTACTGGTTGCCCGGGTCCTGGGTGGCGATGCGCTTCATCACCGCCGGATCGAGGTTGGCCAGGTTCGGGATCTTGCTCTTGTCCAGCGGCAGGAACACGCCGGCCTGGATCTGGCGGCCGAAGAAGTTCAGGGTCGGCACCACCACGTCGTAGCCGCTGTTGCCGGCCAGCAGCTTGGTCTCGACCATCTCGTCGCTGTCGAACACATCGTAGGTCACCTTGATGCCGCTCTCCTTCTCGAAGGTCGGGATGGTGTCCTCGGCGATGTAATCGCTGTAGTTGTAGACGTTCAGGACCTGGCTGTCCTGCGCGCCGCCGTTGCCACCGCTGCAGGCGGCAAGCATGGCGGAGGCCAGGCCGAGCGTGAGGATACGCAGCTTCATCGGGTGCTCCAGAATGCGGAAAGGGGGGCCGGCGGGGCCGGCGACGGGTGCCAGCCTACCCCCCGGCGGCGGATTTTTCTATTCCAGGTGCTCAGACGTTCAGCAGCAGGAACTCGCGCTCCCACGAGCTGATGACGCGGAAAAAGGTCTCGTATTCCTTGCGCTTGACCGAGATGTAGGCGCGGCAGAAGCGCTCGCCCAGCAGGGCCTGCAGCTCGCTGCACTGCTCCAGGCCGTCCAGTGCTTCGCCCAGCGAGCGCGGCAGGTTGTAGCCCAGTTCCTTGGCACTGCCGGTCACCGGTGCATCCGGTGCCAGCCGCTCACGGATGCCGAGCAGGCCGCAGGCCAGTGTCGCGGCCATCGCCAGGTACGGGTTGGCATCGGAACCGGCGAAACGGCTTTCCACGCGCATGTTTTCCGGCGTGTCCAGCGGCACGCGCAGCCCGCAGGTGCGGTTGTCATAGCCCCAGTGCACGTTGCTCGGCGAGACCTCGCCGAACACCAGCCGGCGGTAGGAATTCACGTTCGGCGCGAAGAAGGCCATCGCCTGCGGCACGTACTTCTGCAGGCCGCCCAGGTAGTGGCCGAACACCGGGCTGAACTCGCCTTCGGCATCGGTCTCGCCGGCGAACACGTTGCTGCCGTCGCTCACCCGCACCAGGCTCTGGTGGATGTGCATGGCACTACCCGGCTCGTTTTCCATCGGTTTGGCCAGGAACGTGGCATACACCCCGTGGCGCATCGCCGCCTCGCGCATGGTGCGCTTGAACAGGAACACCTGGTCGGCCAGGTCCATCGCATCGGCATGGGTGAAGTTGACTTCCAGCTGCGCCGCGCCGGATTCATGGATCAGGGTGTCCACGTCCAGCTTCATCGCATCGGCGTAGTCGTACATCAGGTCGAGGATCGGGTCGAACTCGTTGACCGCATCGATGGAGTACGACTGCCGCGCGGTTTCCGGGCGCCCGGAACGGCCGGCCGGTGGCAGCAGCGGGAAGTCCGGGTCGGTGTTCTTCTGCACCAGGAAGAACTCCAGCTCCGGCGCCACCACCGGGCGCAGGCCCAGTTCGGCATAGGCCGCCAGCACGCGGCGCAGCACGTTGCGCGGTGCCAGCTCATGCGGCTCGCCGTTCTTGGTGTAGCAATCGTGGATGACCTGCGCGGTGGCGTCGGCCGCCCACGGCACCATCCGCACCGTATCCGGGTCGGGGCGCAGCATCATGTCCGAGTCCGACGGCGAGGTCAGCTCGTAGTAGTCATCGGGAAACTCGCCGGTGACGGTGGTGGCGAAGATGCCTTCGGGCAGCCGCGTACCGTAGTCATGCGAGAACTTGTCGGCGGGAATGATCTTGCCGCGCGCGTTGCCGGTGATGTCCGGCACCAGGCATTCCACCTCGGTGATGCGCCGCTCCTTCAGCCAGCGCAGCAGCGTGCTTTCCTGCGGTGCGGGGGGCGTGGCCGTCTTGCGCGGGCGCGTTCGGGAACTCATCGGGAATCCAGTCGGTTCTGTTGGTGCTGCCGGCAAGCTTGGCCGAACGCACGGAAAATAGCGTGATAGAACGGCGCCTGCATGACACGCCACTCCGGGTGCCACTGTACGCCGAGCACGAAACGATGGTGCAGGCTGCGTGCCGCTTCGACCAGCCCATCGTCGGCCACGGCCTCCACCTGCAGCCCCTGCGCCAGGCGGGCGATACCCTGCCCGTGCACCGAATTGACCTGCGCGCGGCCACTGCCGTGCCACTGCGCCAGCCAGCCATCGGCGGCCAGGGTCACCGCATGGGCCGGCCCATACTGCACTTCCACCGGCGCCTGCGGGTCTTCGCGATGGTCGGCCAGGCCAGGCACCGCATGCACCTGCGGATGCAGGCTGCCACCCAGCGCGACGTTCAGTTCCTGGAAGCCGCGACAGATCGCCAGCACCGGCAGGTCCAACGCCAGCGCCTCGCGCAGCAGCGCGAACGCATTGGCATCACGGGCCGGGTCATGCGGATTGCCCGGCCAGCTGCGGCCGCCCTCATAGTGCTGCGGTTCGATGTTGCTGACCGCGCCGGTCAACAGCAGGCCATCGAGCCCCTGCAGCCATTCGCCAGCCGGCAAAGGAGGCTGCAGGCTCGGCAATACAACCGGGGTCACTTCGGCAGCCTCGGCCAGCGCGCGCACGTACTTCTCGCCGGCCATCGCGAATCGGTGATGGCCGAGCACGGTGCTGTCGGTGGGCAGGCCCACCCAGGGCAGGCGGCGCATGGGAAAACTCCTTGGCGTGCCGCCACGTTACCCGTCGCCCGGCGAAGGCGGCAAGTCGGTGCCGTCACACCACAGCCGTCACGCATCGGCGAAACTAGGTTGGTGAACGCTGATCGACCTGCCCCGCTCCGTCCTCCTGCCCTGCACCCGCGAGGCCTGCAGTGAGCGCCGCCTTCCCGCCCAGCTGGTACGCCGCCAGTCTCCCCGAGCCGGCCGCGCTGCCCCCTTTGCAGGGGGATGTGCAGGCCGATGCGGCGGTGCTCGGCGCCGGCTACACCGGCCTGACCGCCGCGCTGGAACTGGCCGCCCGTGGCCAGCGCGTGGTGCTGCTGGAAGCGCAGCGGATCGGCTGGGGCGCGTCCGGCCGCAACGGCGGCCAGGCGCTGGTCGGCTATGGCTGCGAGGTGGACGAGCTGGAGCGCCAGCTCGGCCGTGATGATGCGCGCCACCTGTTCGACTGGTCACGCGATGCGGTGCAGGCCATGCGTACGCGCATCGACCGCCATGGCATCGACTGCCATTGGGTGGAAGGCCATGCCAGCGTCGCCATCCGCGAACGCCATGAGCGTGACCTGCTGGCCAACTGCGAGCACCTGCAACGCCACTACGACTACCCCATGCAGTGGTGGGACCGCGATGCCCTGCGCGCGCAGCTGGACAGCCCGCGCTACCGCGCCGCGATGTTCGACCCACTCAGCGCGCACCTGCATCCACTGGCCTATGCGCGTGGGCTGGCCGATGCGGCGCGCGCGGCCGGCGTGGTGATCCACGAGCATTCGGCGGTAACCCGCGTGCAGCGCGGACCGCAGCCTGCCCTGCACACCGCACAGGGCAGCGTGCGCGCCGCACACCTGGTGGTCGCCGGCAACGCGTGGCTGCAGGGCCTGCTGCCCGAGCTGGAGCGGTGCATCATGCCGGTCGGCACCTATATCGGCGCCAGCGAGCCGCTCGGCGCCGAGCGTGCACGTGCCCTGATCGGCAACAACATGGCCGTGGCCGACACCGCCTGGGCACTGGACTACTTCCGCCTCAGCCACGACCACCGGCTGCTGTTCGGCGGCCGCGCCAGCTATTCGGCGCTGCCGCCGCCCGGTCTGCGCGGGGTGATGCAGCGGCGCATGCATGAGGTGTTTCCGCAGTTGGCTGACGTGGCGCTGGACCAGGTCTGGGGCGGCTATGTGGACATTACCCGCAACCGCGCCCCGCACTGGGGCCGGCTGGATGGCAACCTGTACTTCGCGCAGGGGTTCTCCGGCCATGGGGTGGCCGCCGCCGGGCTGGCCGGCGAGGTGATTGCCGCTGCCATCGCCGGTCAGAGCGAGCGCCTGGACGTGTTCCAGCGCCTGCGCCATGCGCCCTTCCCTGGTGGGCGGCTGCTGCGGATGCCGCTGCTGGTGGCAGCGATGTCGTGGTACAAGCTGCGGGATGCGTTGTGGTAGCGGGGCCCTTCCCAGCCACATAATCGGCGCAGGAGCTGGGGAGCACGTGGATGCAGTGGTGGAAGGACGGCCTGCAGGTGAGGATACGGGTCAGCCCCGAGGGGCTGGCGCTGGCGCTGCTCTATGCCCTCGCCTGCTGGGGCGCACGCAAGCTGTCACTGGACCAGTTCTTCCTGCCTGCTGGCGTGCGGGTGGCCGCATTGCTGTTGTGCCCGCCCCGTCTTTGGCCCTACCTGCTGATCGGTGAATACGCCTACTTCGCGCATCTGCGCATTCCCCTGATCAGCAAGTACAACCTGACCTGGGTGATCCTCGCCTCGGTGTTCCTGATGCCTGCCGTGATGCTGATCGTGCGCTTGCACCGCAAGCTGCTGGCACGTACCACGATCGTCGGCGTGATCTCCATTGCGGTATGCGCCGCGACGGTCATCAGCCTGCTCAACCTGGGAATCTCGTACCTGCTCTGGGAACCGTTGCAAAACGCGTCATTTGTCACCAACCTGCTGCGCTATGCGCTGGGCGACTTCACCGGCATCCTGATCCTGGCGCCTCTGGCACTGCTGTGGATCCGCCGCGCCGAGGAACAATGGACGGTCCGGTCTGTTGCGGCCACCGTCGGAGCCCTCGGAGCCATGCTGGTCATTGGCCTGCAGGCGACGCCGGTACCTGCCTCGATCACCGCCCCTGGCTCGCTGCAGTTGTTGTTGATCCTGCCTATTCCCGCAATCGCCCTGACATGCCTGCTGGGATGGCGCGGTGCGGCCATCGGTGTCGCCGCCGTCAACATGATTCTTGGCCTCAGCACTCCCGCCGACCATCCGACGGCATTCGACCCGGCTACCTTCGCTACCCAGCAGGCCATGGCGATCGCCAGCATCGCCCTCCTGCTGCTGGGCGCGCGCATCACCCACTTCCAGAGCCAGCACCGGTTGCGCGAGGAAGATGGCAGAGCGGCCCTGCAGCTTGCGCGGAATTCACATCTGGCCAGCGAGATGGACCTGCGTGAGCGCGCGGCCCATCTGCGCCAGCTGGGCGATGGCATGGACCTGTCGCTGAACGAAATGGTGAACTGGCTGCATGCGCAGGGCCATCACGCTGTCGCAGACAGCCTGCGGCATACCTCGGAGGTGCATTCACGCCTGTTCCGGGCCCAGGCCAGCATGATCTATCCCGCCGCCCTGGAACGGCTGGGCTTGTACGTGGCCTTGCAGGCGGGTGGAGTGCGTGAGGCGTGGAATGCCACGCATCGAATCGGGCAACCCAGGTTGATGGGTGACCCGTGTCAGCTCAGCCCCGGTTTGCAGCTGGCAGCCTATCGCTCGATCGTCGAAGCGGTTTCGATCCTCCTGGGCAGCGAGAAAGGCCAGCTCATGGTCCGGGCCCGCTGCGGGCAACGTGCCGGTCACCGCGGCATCCTCGTTGTGGTTGCGGCGATGGATCCGCATCAGACGCTGTCAACGGCAACCCTCGATCTTGCAACGTCCCAATTATCTGCTCGAATAACCGCCTATCGTGGTGCACTGCATTGTGGCCGTAGGAGAATCAGGTTGATGCTGGTAGAAGCAGCCGATGCATCACAGGGCGAAGAGGCCTCGATCTGGGGAACCGGTGTACCTGCCAGTCTGCAGCCGCCCGGGACAGCCCCCCACTCTTGGTAGCCCGGCGAAAAATGCGATGAATATCACAACGTTGTCGTGACATTCTCCAAGTCTCCTTTTCGTATGTCCGCATCACGGATGGAAGGGTGAGATTGCGCCCATCTGAATCTATCGATACTGTCGCGCTGAAGGGAGTGCGTCATGTATCGACTGGACAGCGATAGTGTTCGACGAGCAGGGGAGGCTTGCGTTTGAAGTGGCTGAGAAATGGGTTTGAGCTGAGTTTCCGTATCCGCCCGGCAGGCCTTGCGCTGGCGGTACTTTACGCTGTCGCGTGCTGGACCACCTGGCACCTTTCCGTCGATCAGTTCTTCCTTCCGGCTGGAATCCGTGTTGCGGCGCTCTTGCTGACCCCGAAGCGAATGTGGGCCTATCTGGTCCTTGGCGAGTATGCCTACTTCGCCCACATGCGCTATCCGATGATTGAAGATTACGGAATGGCCTGGGTCATTTTCGGATCCGCATGCCTCATACCTGCAGTGGCGCTGATCGTTCATCTTCATCACAAGCTGATTGCTTCCACCACCGAAAGCTGGTTGCTTTCGATCGCGGCATCCGCTGCGCTGATGGCCACTGCTCTCAAGCTCGGTCTGATTCACATGCTGTGGCCAGTTCCACCGAGCATGCCGTTCTACACGAACGCGATGCTCTACGTGCTCAGCGACTACATTGCAATCCTTACGGTCGCGCCCCTGGCGCTGCTCTGGATACGCCGACACAGCGGCTATGACTGGACGACCTGGCGACGCCGACCGACCATCGCAGCCCTCACTTCGCTGGGCATGCTGGGCGCCCTGCTGCTCCAAGTCAGCACGGAGGATCACTCGGCACGAGCAACGCTGCAGTTGTTGCTGGTGCTGCCAGTCATCGCACTGACTTGCATGCACGGTTGGCGAGGAGCCGCTGTGGGTGTTCCGCTGATGAACATCATCCTCAGCCAGACCATGCCAACCACGGGTCTGCCCGGGTCATTCGACGAGACCACTTTCTTCACCCAGCAGATCATTGCCATCACTAGTACAGCGCTTATCGCGCTGGGACCGCGCATCACCCATCATTACAATCAGCGCACACCTGTAGCGATGTCAGCATCGCGGGTCAATGCACTCTCGCGCTCGGCGCATCTTGCCAACGAGCAGGACCTGCGCGAACGCGCGCTGGGCCTGCGCCAGATTGCAGATGACATCGAAGAGGCTCTGGGAGAGACCGTGCAACAACTCAAGGCCGATGGCCATGAAGTTCCTGCGTCTGATCTGCTCCGCACCTTCTCGCAACGCTCACGACGATTCCGTGAACTGACCAGTATGGTCTATCCCACGGAGCTCGAGCATGCAGGCCTCTATGTCGCCTTGCGTGCCGGGGGACTCAGCGAAACCTGGAACGCCAGCCATCGCATCGTCCGTCCGATACTTGGCGGGGATCCATGCCAGCTGAGCATGGGCCTGCAGCTTGCCGCGTATCGCACCTTTGCCGAAGCGGTATCCCTTTTCCTGAAGGACGAATCCGGCCAGATCCAGATCAGTGCTCGCTGTGGTCGCTATAGAGGCATGCACGGTATCGTGCTGAGGGTCGCGCTGCTGGACCGACATCGCACACTCGCCTCGCGAACCATGGAAAGCGCCATTGATCGACTCTCTGCACGCGTGCACGCCTATTCCGGACGCGTGCAATGCCGGGGCCACCGCATCACCATGGTGTTGCTGGACACTGCAGGCGAGGCCGAGCGCGGAACACTTCCATACAAGCGAAACGACATTTGCGAGACGCCCGCGCGCCAGTGATCGCAGGCGGACGATCGATAGCCCAGGCGACGCCTGTGGCTCGCCCCCGCAGAGGTGTTTCCTCCCTCTGCGAAGCAAGCCACAGGCAGGCCACCTGTACTCAGCCCCTCATTTGTTACTGACCTCGCGCTCGACGGACCAGACTGCCCCACGCCCCTCTCCATAGACGACCAGAGAAAAATCAGGCCCGCGGAAGACAACGCTGCGGCGAGCATTCTTCGGTATCGCCAAAGGCTTGGACGGCAACGACACGCGAGCTACGGTCTTGCCGGCCGGCAATGCCCAGAACGTCGATTCGATGTTGGCAACGATCAGATTGACCTGGCCGGTCAGATCATTGACCTGGTAGTACGACACTCCATCCCGCTCGAATGCGTAGACAAGCCATGCGGGATCTGAACTCAGATCAAGCGCCGCAGGCTGGCTCTCACCCAACCCAGCCGTTGCCAGTGGTACACCCTGCCCTCCGCCCGGACAGCAGGCAAACGACAGCGCAGGAACGACCAGCAGCGCAGCAGCGGCGCTCAACTTCGACAACCGGGAAAATCTCACAGGCATCTCCATGATTGAAAGGTGGACAACATCAAGGCAACACAGGCGCGGCCTTGGCAGATAGTGCAATATCCCCTGAGTGCCCCCCTGGCGACGTGAACAATCTCAGGACACGCTTCCCTGTCAGCATATTTGCGCCGCTCACAACCCCGCCGTTCGCATCACTCGCCCTACGTGGATACGGACAACGGCGGAGTTTCTGCCAATACCGTTGCACACCCCGCGAAGTACCGCTACTTTCGCCGCTGGACCGTTACCGCCCCGAGGGAATGTGAGCGTTGCTCGCGTACCAGCCCATCCGAGATGGAGCGCCGTGAAGAACATGGCACTAGCCGGCATTCCAGTGCACCCGGCCGGGCTTCTCTTGGCTGCCGCGTACGCTATTGCCTGCGTTTCCGCCCGACAGTTTTCCCTGGACCAGTTTTTCCTTCCCGCCGGTATCCGCGTGGCAGCGCTTTTGATCGTTCCACAACGCCGATGGCCTTATGTACTGCTGGGAGAATTGGGCTACTTCGCATATCTGCGCATCCCTACGATCGACGAGTACGGTCTGGAATGGGTCATCCTGGCGTCCACGCTGCTGATGCCGATGGCGATGCTGGTAGTTCACCTCCATCTGAGAAAAGCCATATCCGAGGCAGCCACCGGATTCTGGCTGCTGTCCCTTTCAATCTCGGCAGCGGTTGCCGTTACCGGCCTCAATCTGAGCCTTTCTCGCCTGCTGTGGCCAGTTCCTCCCCCGGACACCCTGCTGGATGCTGCCGAAAGAGTCGTATTTGGTCATTTTGCCGCGATCATTACCATGGCCCCCCTGGCCCTTCTGTGGGCCCGGCGGCGCTCCGCTTCTCCATGGCAGAAGACGTTGCTCGCTCCATCCCTCGCGGCCATCGCCCTGATGCTGGGGCTGGGGCTGTGCATGCAGCTGATTTCGACGGATGCCCATTCGACCCGTACCCACCTTGTGCTGCTGGCGGCACTCCCCGCCATCGCTCTGACCTTCATGCATGGATGGCGTGGCGCCGCCATCGCGATTCCGCTGTTGAACCTTCCACTTCATTTCGCCACTCCCAGCACCGGCCTACCGGCCTCGTTCGATCTGGGCACGTTTTCCACCCAGCAGAACATGGCGGTGATGAGTGTCGCGCTGCTCGCGCTCGGGTCCAGCATCAGCTACCACCATCAGCGCGCCCGGTCCCGCGGCCTGGCCGAAGAAACGACGCTGCGCCTGGCACGCAGTTCCCACCAGACCAGCGAGCGGGAGCTGCGTGAACGGGCCGTCCACCTGAAGCATCTGAGCGACGGCATGGACAGCTCGCTCGTTGAAATGGTCAGCTGGCTGAAGGCTCAGGGCCATCATGCAGTGGCGAACAGCCTGCAACACGCTTCATCCGTGCACTCACGGCTGTTCCGTGAACAGGCCAGCCTGGTCTATCCCACCGGACTGGAGCAGGTGGGGCTGTACATCGCCCTGCAAGCCGGTGGTGCATGCGAAATCTGGAACAACACGCACCGCGTCATTCCGCCCAGGCTGGCGGGCAACCCCTGCCTGCTGACCGTGGATCTGCAACTGGCCATTTACCGCTCCCTGATCGAGGCGGTGTCGCTGCTGCTGGAGCTGGAGACCGGGCAGGTCTGCGTGCGCGCCCGAAGTGGCCGCGCGGGCGGACGTCGCGGCATCGTTGCCGTAGTGAGCCTGCTCGACCGTGACTGCACGCTGTCGACACGCACCACCCAACAGGCCGTCGAGCGTCTGGCCGGACGGATGCTTGCCTACGGCGGAACGGTCCACTGCCGGAGCAACCGCCTGCGACTCGTCCTGCATGAATCGATCACCCACGCCTCGCCAGCGGCGGCCTGACACGGGATCTGGCCCGGCGCGCAACGTTCGCCGCTAAAGTTACACCCGAAACCGCCGCTATCCGTGCCGAGCCCTCCTTCGTGAGCCACCGCATCATGCCCGTCCTGCCGCAGGCCGCCGTCGATGGCGACCTGGCCGATCCGTTGCCACAGCGGATCCTGCTGGTCGAAAATTCCCGTGCCTTTACCGGCATGCTGCGCGAAGCCATCGAGCAACGCCTGGAACTGCCGGTGGTGATCGCCTCCACCCTGGCCGAGGCCGATCGCCTGCTGAGAGAGGGTGCCGGCTGGTTCCTGGTGCTGACCGGGTTGGTGCTGGCCGACGGCGACCGCGATGCGGTGGTCGAGTTCTTCCTCAAGCGCGACCTGCCGACCGTGGTGGTCAGCGGCGTGTACGACGAGGACCTGCGCAAGCGCGTGCTGCAGCAGCAGATCATCGACTACGTACTGAAGAACACCCCCGGCAGCATCGACTACCTGGTGTGGCTGGTGCAACGGCTGGAACGCAACCGCCGCATCGCGGCGCTGGTGGTGGACGATTCGCCGTCCGCGCGCGGCTATGCCGCCGCCCTGCTGCGCATGTACGGCCATGAGGTGCACGAAGCGGCCGATGGCAACGAGGGCCTGGCCGCGATCGAGGCGCATCCGGCGATCCGCCTGGCGGTGGTCGACCAGGAAATGCCCGGCATGCAGGGCGTGGAATTCACCCGCCGCCTGCGTACCCTGCGCTCGCGCGACAAGGTGGCGGTGATCGGTATCTCCGGCAACACCGACGCCTCGCTGATCCCGCGCTTCCTGAAGAACGGTGCCAACGACTTCCTGCGCAAGCCATTCTCGCGCGAGGAATTCTTCTGCCGGGTCTCGCAGAACGTGGATCAGCTGGAACTGATCGGCACCCTGCAGGATCTGGCCACCCGCGACTTCCTCACCGGCCTCCCCAACCGCCGCTGCTTCCTGGAGCAGAGCCAACGCCAGCTGCCGCAACTGCAGCTGCACGGCCAGTGCGTGGCGGTGGCGATGATCGACATCGACCACTTCAAGCACATCAACGATACCCATGGCCACGAAGCCGGCGACGATGCGCTGCGTGCGGTGGCCGGTGCGGTGGCCGCGCATGCACGCAGCCAGGACCTGATCGCACGCTTCGGTGGCGAGGAGTTCTGCCTGCTGGTGCCGGACATGGAACAGGACGAAGCACTGCAGTACTTCGAGGAACTGCGCCAGCGCATCGCCGCGCTGGAAGTGGACATCGGCACCGCCACCCTGCGCATGACGGTCAGCATCGGCCTGTGCTGCCTGCGCCCGCAGCGTGATGCGCTGCACCGGCTGATCTCCGAGGCCGATCGCCAGCTGTACCTGGCCAAGGCTGGCGGCCGCAACCGGGTCAGCTGCACCACCGTGGCCAGCCCGCTGCGCCCGCGCGAGCCTGCCCTGCCCTGACCGGCGCGCTTTGATCCAGATCAACGCCACGACCGCGTGGCGGATCTACAGTCGGCCCCGACATACGCATGAAGGGGCGCCGGGGATGGCACTACTGGTCTGGCAGGACGATCTGAACATCGGCATCGATGTGATCGATCAGCAACACCGCCGCATCATCGAGATGCTCAACCACCTGCACGTGGCCCAGGCCAGCATGCAGCGTGCGGCGGTGGGTGAAGTGATCGACGAGGTGGTGGACTACACCATGTCGCACTTCGCGTTCGAAGAAGAGCTGATGGAAGAAGCGGGCTACCCGTTCTGTGCCGCGCACAAGCGCGTGCATGAGGTCTTCATCAAGCGGGTATCGGAATACCGCATGCGCTTCCAGGCCGGCGAGGACATCAGCGACGAACTACGCACCATGCTCTCGCGCTGGCTGTTCAACCACATCCGCGGTGATGACCAGGCCTATGCCGAACAGGTCAAGGCGCACCTGAACCAGTTCGCCCGCGAGCACCAGGGCGGCGGTTGGCTGGGGCGTACGCTCAAGCGCTTCTTTGGTTGAGCCGCAGGGCGCGCCGGTGCAGTGCCACCAGCGCGCACAGGGTCGCCACCGCAGTCAGACACAGGTAGTAGCCGACCGCGACCAGACCGAAGCGTTCGGCCAGCCAGGTGGCCAGGTACGGCGCCGGTGCCGCACCGAGAATGCCGGCCAGATTGAATGACAGCGAGGCGCCGGTGTAGCGCACCTCCACCGGATAGATCTCGGCCAGGAAGGTGCCACAGGGGCCGTAGGTCAGACCCATCAGGAACAGGCCCAGGCACAGGAAGGCCGTGACCAGCCACGGGCTGTGCGGCTGGAACAGCGGCGCGAACAGCACACCGAAGCCGACGATCAGTACGCTGGCGACAATCATCGTGCGCCGCGTGCCCCAACGGTCGCCATAGCGCGCCGACAGTGGAATGCCCAGCGCGAAGAACAGCATGCCGGCCATCTGCATCAGCAGGAACTGCTCGCGGCTGTAGCCCAGCACCGCGGTGCCGTGGCCGAGGCTGAACACCGTCATCAGGTAGAACAGCACGAAGGTGGCGAACGCACCCAGCGTGCCGAGCAGCATCGGTACCGGGTGGTCACGCAGTACCGTCCACATCGGCAGCCGCACCGGCGCCTTGCGCTCCAGCGCCTTCTTGAAGTCCGGCGTCTCGTGGATGTTCAGGCGCACCCATAGGCCAAGGCCGACCAGCAGTGCGCTGGCCACGAACGGGATACGCCAGCCCCACTGCAGGAAGTCATCCTGGCTCAGGCAGCGGCCGAGCACCAGGAAAATGCCGGCCGACAGCAGGAAGCCGAGCGGCGCACCCAGCTGCGGGAACATGCCGTACCAGGCACGTTTGCCCGGCGGTGCGTTCTCGGTGGCCAGCAGCACTGCCCCACCCCACTCGCCGCCCAGCCCCAAGCCCTGGCCGAAGCGGCACAGCGCCAACAGCGCGGGGGCCCACAGGCCAATCTGCGCGTGGGTCGGCAGCAAACCGATCAGCACCGTGGACAGGCCCATGGTCAGCAACGCGGCGACCAGGGTGGCCTTGCGGCCGATGCGGTCGCCGAAATGGCCGAACACCGCCGAGCCGACCGGCCGCGCGATGAACGCCACCGCGAAGGTCGCCAGTGACTGCAACAGGGCCGCCTGTTCGCTGCTGTCCGGGAAGAACAGGTGTGGGAACACCAGCACCGCGGCCGTGGCGTAGATGTAGAAATCGAAGAATTCGATGGTGGTGCCGATCAGGCTGGCCAGCAGGACACGGCGGGGGGAGTTCACGGGCGGCGCGGCAGCGGTGATCGTCGACATCGGCAACACGGGTAACGGCGGATCGCCCGATTCTGCCACGGGCTGGTGGCCGCACGGGGCGATGGTTTCAGCCGACACCGATGCCAACGAAATTTTTCGGGCGTCCGGCTAGGCTGCGCCACCGGTCCCTGCATGGATGCTTTGCCGATGGATGCAGTCACACTGTCGTGGTCCGATTCGCCGAAGCTGCCGCGCATGGCGGCGTGGCTGGTGGTACTGCTGGTGCATGGATTGATGGCGCTGTGGCTGCTGGGCAGCGGCAGGATCATGCTGCGCAGTGATGACGACGCAAGGATCTCGCTGCGCTGGCTGCCACCGGAACCGCCGACGCTGGCGCCTTTACAGCCTACCCTGCGCTCCGCACCGGTGACGCGTCCGTCCGCGTCGGCGATGCCACGTCCTGCCCCGGCTGCCCAGACAGATTCCCCCCTACCAGCCGCAGAGGAAACGGTCGTTGCGGCGCCGCTGATCCTGGGCCTCCCGGCGGGCAGCATCGACGGTGGCGACGGCATCAGCGCTGCGGGTGTCGCTCCGCGCCTTATTGGTCACCGCGAGATACACCCGGCATTCGCGCCGCGCCGCAATTACTTCCGGATCCGCCGGCAGATGACGCCGGAGCAGATCGTGCATGGCGTAGCGCAACTGCTGGGTTTGTGGCCACCGGGATACATTGTCGACCCGTGTGAGCTGGGCCGGCAGGACATGGATTACTTCCAGAATGCCGTCGAAGAAGCCGACCGCGACATGCTGCGTGTGGCAGTGCTGCAGGTGAGTGCCCGCTGCCGGTAGCTCGACAGCTGTCTTCCTTCTGTAGAGTCGAGCAAGGCTCGACTGCTCTTCGCGAAAAGCAGCCGAGCATGGCTCGGCTCTACCGAAGAACGAAAAGTAGTCGAGCAAGGCTCGACTCTACAAAGAGCGAACAGCGGTCAAGCAGCCGCGTCGTTACAACTGGATCCAGGTGGCCTTGATCTCGCTGTACTTGTCGAAGGCGTGCAGCGATTTGTCGCGGCCGTTGCCGGACTGCTTGTAACCACCAAACGGTGCGGTCATGTCGCCGCCATCCCAGCCGTTCACCCAGACGCTGCCGGCGCGTAGCTGGCGCGCAACCCGATGCGCGCGGCCCAGATCGCGTGTCCAGAGACCGGCGGCCAGTCCGTAGCGGCTGTCGTTGGCCACGCGCACGGCTTCGGCCTCGTCGTCGAAACCGAGCACCGCCAGCACCGGCCCGAACACTTCCTCGCGTGCCAAGGCCTGCTCCGGGCGCACCTGGTCGAACACCGTCGGCTGCACATAGCTGCCACCCGCCTCCACCTCGGCACGATGCCCGCCCAGCAGCAGGCGGGCACCTTCAGCTTCGGCGCGTGCGATATCCCGCATCACCTTGTCCAGATGCGCGGCGTCCACCAGCGCGCCCATCGGTGCGTCGGCGTCCAGCGGATGCTGCGGCTGCATGTGCTGGCCATAAGCAACCACCTGGTGCACGAAATCCTCACGGATCGAGCGCTGCACCAGCAAGCGCGACCCGGCGGTACAGACTTCGCCCTGGTTGAAGAAGATGCCCTGCGCCACGGCCTTGGCCGCCGCGTCCAGATCGGGAGCGTCGGCGAACACCACGTGCGGGCTCTTGCCGCCGCATTCCAGCCAGACCCGCTTGAGGTTGGATCGCCCGGAACACTCCAGCAGCTTCGCGCCGGTGGCAGTGGAACCGGTGAACGCCAACACATCCACGTCCATGTGCAGGGCCAGCGGTTCGCCGACGCGCGTGCCATGGCCCGGCAGCACGTTCAGCACGCCCTCCGGCAGGCCCGCCTCGGCGGCCAGCGCCGCAAGCCGCAGCGCACTCAGCGGCGACCGCTCCGAAGGCTTGAGCACCACCGAATTGCCCATCGCCAGTGCCGGCGCGATCTTCCAGCAGGCCATCAGCAACGGGAAATTCCACGGCACGATGGCCGCCACCACGCCCGCGGCCTCGCGGGTGACCAGTCCGAGTTCGTGCGGGCCAGTCGGCGCGATCTCGCCATACAGTTTGTCCACCGCTTCGGCGGTCCAGCTCAGGCAGCGCACCACACCGGGCAGGTCGATACGGCGCGCGTCACGCACCGGCTTGCCCATGTCCAGGGTTTCCAGCAGCGCCAGCTCATCGGCGTGCTTCTCCACCAGCGCGGCCAGCGCCAGCAACACGCGCTTGCGATGCGCCGGGCTCGCCTGCGACCAGTGGCCCGCCTCGAAGCTGCGCCGCGCGGCCAGTACCGCGCGCTCGACATCCTGCGCGTCGCAGTCGGCAACCGCGCCCAGCACGCGACCATCGATCGGGCTGATGCAGTCGAAGCGGGCGCCGCTGGCGGCATCGACATAACGGCCGTCGATGAAGGCCTGGCCCGGCATCGAGAGCTGAAGGGACAGCGCCTGCCAGTGGCTGCGGTCGGGGAAATCGGCCATGGTAAGCTCCAGCGGTCAACGAGCCTTGGTTATACCGGGACCGCCGCGACTCCACCGTGACGCGGCTGCGCTACATTCGTCGTATCGGACCCGATGGAGCTGGCATGAAGCGTCCCGAAAGCGACCTGCACGACCTGGCCACCCAGCGTCCCGAGTCACTGGACGCGTACTGGATGCCGTTCACCGCCAACCGCCAGTACAAGGCCGCGCCGCGCCTGCTGGTACGCGCCGAAGGCATGCACTACGAGGACGTCGACGGCCGCCAGATCCTCGACGGCACCGCCGGCCTGTGGTGCTGCAACGCCGGCCACGCCCGCCCGCGCATCGTTGAGGCCATCGTCGAGCAGGCACGTACCCTCGACTATTCGCCGGCCTTCCAGATGGGCTCGCCGCCGGCCTTCACGCTGGCGCAGCGGCTGGCCGCACTGGCGCCTGCCCCGCTCAACCATGTGTTCTTCACCAGCTCCGGCTCGGAGGCGGTGGATACCGCGATGAAAATCGTGCTGGCCTACCACCGCCAGCGTGGCGAGGGCCAGCGCACCCGCTTCATCAGCCGCGAGAAGGCCTACCACGGAGTGGGCTTCGGCGGCATGGCACTGGGTGGACTGCCCAACAACCGCAGGGCGTTCGGCCTGCAGCTGGGCGGCGTGGACTACCTGCGGCATACCCTGGACCTGCCGCGCAATGCGTTCAGCAGGGGCCTGCCGCGCCAGGGCGCCGAGCTGGCCGACGACCTGGAACGACTGATCGCGCTGCACGACGCCTCGACCATCGCGGCGGTGTTCGTCGAGCCCATTGCCGGATCTGCCGGGGTGATCCTGCCCGCGCCGGGCTACCTGCAGCGCCTGCGCGAGCTGTGCGACCACCACGGCATCCTGCTGGTGTTCGACGAGGTCATCACCGGCTTCGGCCGGGTCGGCATGCCCTTCGCCGCGCAGCGCTTCGGAGTCACTCCGGACCTGCTGACCTTCGCCAAGGCGGTCAGCAACGGCGCGGTACCGCTGGGTGGCGTGCTGGCCAGCGACGCCGTGCATGCAACCCTGATGCAGGCACCGCCACAGGCCATCGAGCTGTTCCATGGCTATACCTACTCGGGGCATCCGCTGGCCTGTGCGGCGGCGCTGGCCACGCTGGAGGTCTATGCCGAGGAGCGCCTGTTCGAGCGTGCCATAGAGCTGGGCGAATACTGGCAGGAACGCCTGCATGCGCTGCAGGGCCTGCCCAACGTGATCGACATCCGCAACTTCGGGCTGGTCGGCGCGGTCGAGCTGGCACCGCGCCGCGATGCCCCCGGCAGCCGTGGCTACGAGGTGTTCCGGCGCTGCTTCCACGACGGCCGGCTACTGGTGCGCTGTACCGGCGACATCATCGCGCTGTCGCCGCCGCTGATCGTGGACAAGGCACAGATCGACCAGATCACCGGCACCCTGGGCGAGATGATCCGGGCCACCGCCTGAGCCCGGGCCGGCGGTGGCGAGCGGGTACAATGGGCGGTTCCGCTCCTGCTCGCTGCCGTGCCCATGGATATCGTCGTCAAAGAAGAACTCAAGGCCTACATCGACCCGCTGACCGCGGACGAACATGACGCGCTGGAGCGCAGCATCCTGGCCGAAGGCTGCCGCGATGCGCTGGTGCTGTGGGGTGACGTGCTGGTCGATGGCCACAACCGTTTCGGCATCTGCCAAAAGCACGGCCTGCCGTTCAATACCGTGCAGAACACCCGCTTCCAGAGCATGGAAGACGTGCACCTGTGGATGATCGAGCAGCACCTGGGCCGCCGCAGCGTGTCCGATTTCCAGCGCGGTGTGCTGGCGCTGCGCAAGCGCGACATCCTGGCCGCCCGCAAGCAGATCGAGCAGGCGCAGCTGCAGCGCGAGAGCGATGGCACCGCCGAAGCCGTCGAGGACGCGGGTGAGGACAGCCCGCCGTGGGAGCCGGCACCGAAGATCAGCCGCGCCGAGCTGGCCCGCGAGGCCAAGCTGAGCACCAGCCAGGTCGGCATGATCGAACGCATCCACGCCCAGGCCGCGGCCGAGGTGGTGGAAGCGGTGAAGGCCGGCGTGATCTCGATCAGCGCCGCTGCTGCCGTGGCCGACCTGCCGGAAGACGAGCAGCGCGCCGCTGCCGCCGGTGGCAAGGATGAGCTGAAGCAGGCCGCCAAGCGCGTGCGGGAGTCCAAGCGCAAGCCGCGCGCACCGAAGCCGGAAGCAGCCGAGATGGACTTCGAGGAAGCGGACGAGGACGAGATCGCCAGCCGCGACGCCGAGGTGCTGTCGGCGCTGGAGCAGCTGGGCGAGGATGCGCCGGCGCTGCGCCGCCGCGTGGTCGCGCTGACCCGCGAGAACGACACCCTGCGCGCGCAGCTGGCGGCGTTGCGCAAGCAGCTCGAAGCGCTCTGAACCACCGGGTAGTGCCGGCCGCTGGCCGGCAACCCCATGAACGTTCCGGGTGCGTTGCGGATGCCGGCCAGCGGCCGGCACTACCCGGTGCTCATCCGCTGGCAGGTAGACTTCCGGCATGACGTCTGCCAACGATCCGCGCCGCGCACAGCTGCGGCGCCTGAAAGCCCTCGCGCTGGGCCTGCTGCTGTTGATGCTGGCCGGTTTCGCGGTCAGCCACTGGCAAGGCGAGCGCGGCATCTGGGCCTGGGTTTCGGCCTTCTGCGAGGCCGCAGCCGTGGGCGCACTGGCCGACTGGTTCGCGGTCGTTGCCCTGTTCCGGCGGCCGATGGGCCTGCCGATCCCGCACACCGCGATCATCCCGCGCAGCAAGGAACGCATCGGCGACAGCCTGGCCCTGTTCGTGCGCGACCAGTTCCTGGAGCCGGGTGTGCTGCTGGCAAAGCTGCAGGTGTTCGATCCGGCCAGCCGCCTCGGCAGCTGGCTGGCCGACCCCGCGCGCTCGCGGATGCTGGCCGACATGGCCCGCGGCTGGGCCCTGCAGGCTCTGGACTTCTTCGACGAAACCGCGGTGCGCCGGCAGCTGCACACCTTCGTGGTGCAGCAGCTGCGGCAGTGGAATGCCGCCGCCACCGCCGGTGAGCTGCTGGCCCTGCTGACCGCCGACGGACGCCACCAGCGCGTGCTGGACGAAGGCCTGCAGCGGCTGGGGCGCTGGCTGGAGCAGCCGGAGGTGAAGGAACGTGCCTCGCAGCTGATCGTGCGTTATATCCAGCGCGAATGGCCGACGCTGTCGAGCACGGTGAACTGGGTCAAGCCGATCGATGAGATCGGCGACAGCCTGGCCGAACGCCTGGCGCGGGCGGTGCTGGAAGAACTGCAGCAGGTACTGGCCGAGCCGCAGCATCCGCTGCGCCAGGACTACGAGACCTGGCTGCAGAACTACGTGCAGCGCCTGCGCGAGGACCCGGCCCTGGCCGAGCGCATCGAACAGCTCAAGCAGGAAATGATCGACCACCCCGCCCTGCAGGAGTATGTGCAGGGACTGTGGGCGCGCATCCACGCCGGCCTGCGCGCCGACCTGCAGCGCGAGGACTCGGCGCTGGTCGGCCACCTGCAGCGCAGCCTCGCCTCGCTGGGCAGCAGCCTGCAGGCCGACCCGGCCCTGCGCGAGGCCCTCAACCAGCACCTGCTGGAGGGCGCCCAGCGTCTGACCGGCCGCCTGCGCGAAGGCGTGACCACGCATATCGCGCAGACCGTGAAAAGCTGGGACGAACGGCACCTGGTCGAGCAGCTGGAACTGAGCGTGGGCCGCGACCTGCAGTTCATCCGCTTCAACGGCACCCTGGTGGGTGGCCTGATCGGCCTGCTGCTGCATGCGGCGACGGTGGTGTTCGGGTTCTAGGCCTCAGCGCGCCCTTCGGATCATCACGCTTGATTCATAAAATGCGAATGCCTATCATTTACTGATCGATTGTACGCTTAGCCAATCGGGTGCGGAAGACGCACCCATCGCCCGTGTACATCCCCGACCTCTGGACTGCCCGTCTGCGCGGGCCGTGCTTCGTCGATGGGACACGCTGGGCGACATGCGCAGGGCGCAAGGGGGCCGCGGACGCGTTCCATCCCCTCTCCTACCTGCAGGAATGCCGTGGACCGCTCGCCCGCAACCGCCAGCCCCCGCACCTTTTTCTCCAACCCGCGCTGGGGCGTGCTGTCACGCTCGTTGGCCGCGATCTTCGGCGGTTACGCGCTGGCCTCGGTGACCAGCGTGTTCTGCGCCGTGGCCCTGCCTGGCGCACGTGGCCAGACCGTGCTGACCGGCATGCTGCTGGCCATCCTGGTCGCCGCCTGTGCGGCACTGTGGGCATTCGCCACCCGCAGCGCGCTGCGCGCCTGGGTCGGTATCCTCGCGCCCGCGCTGCTGATGGCCGTCATTGCGCGCCTGCTGGGGGCCTGGGCATGAAGAACGGGTTCCGCCAGTCGATGGCCTGGCTGCACACCTGGACCGGCCTGCTGGTTGGCTGGTTGCTGCTGCTGATCTTCATGGCTGGCACGGCCAGCTACTACCGCGAGGAAATCAGCCGCTGGATGCGTCCGGAACTGCCGTCCAGCAACGTCAGCATCGACGTCGCCGCACAGCGCGCGGTGGACTACCTGCAGGCCAACGCCGCGCAGGCCGAGAACTGGTTCGTCACCCTGCCGCAGCCGCGCAACCCGGCCATGCAGATGTTCTGGCGGTTGCCACCGGAACTGGCCGATCCCAGCCGTGGCCGCCGTGGTGGCTTCGGTGATGCCACGCTGGACCCGAACACCGGCCAGGCACTGAAAGCGCGCGAGACCCGCGGCGGTGATTTCTTCTACCGCCTGCACTTCGACCTGCACTACATCCCGGTGCTGTGGGCCCGCTATCTGGTCGGCTTCTGCGCGATGTTCATGCTGGTGGCGATCATCACCGGTGTCATCACCCACAAGAAAATCTTCAAGGACTTCTTCACCTTCCGCAAAGACAAGGGCCTGCGTTCCTGGCTGGATTTCCACAACGTCAGCGCGGTGATGGCCCTGCCCTACCACGCGATGATCACCTACACCGGCATCGTCACGCTGATGATCATGTACCTGCCGTGGGGCGTGAAGGTGGCCTACCCGCAGGACGAGGACAAGTTCTTCTTCGAGGCCTTCGGCGGCATGCCGGAGGTGACCGCGCCGGCCGAAGGCCGCGCCACCCCGCTGCCGATCGCACAGCTGCTGGACAGCGCACGCGCGCATTGGCACGGCGTGGAGGTGGCCGGCTTCACCGTGTCCCATCCGGGCGCGGCCAATGCGGTGATCGACATCCGCCAGCGCGACGGCAAGCGCCTGTCCACCGACACACCGGCCGTGCGCTACAACATGATCACGGGTGCGCTGCTGGAAGAAACACCGCCTTCCGGTGGCGCCACCGCCACCCGCGGCGTGCTGTACGGCCTGCACCTGGCGCGCTTCGCCGACTGGGGCCTGCGCGCACTGTTCTTCCTGTCCGGCCTGGTCGGCTGCCTGATGGTGGCCAGCGGCGTGGTGCTGTGGGCAGTGAAGGAACGGCCCAAGCACGCCAAGAGTGGCCGCATCGGCTTCGGCCTGCGCCTGGTCGATGCGCTGAACATCGGCACCGTGGCCGGCCTGCCGATCGCCTTCGCCGCCTACTTCTGGGGCAACCGCCTGCTGCCGCTGGACATCGCCGAGCGCTCCAGCGCCGAAGCCAACGTGTTCTTCTACGCCTGGGGTGCGGCACTGCTGGCCGCCTTCATCTGGCCCAAGCGGATGATGTGGGCCTGGCAGCTGTACCTCGGTGCGGCGGCGTTCGCGCTGGTGCCGGTGGTCAATGCACTGACCACGCATGCGCACCTGGGCATCACCCTGCGCAACGGCGACTGGGTGCTGGCGGGCTTCGATCTGTCGATGATCGCGTTCGGCGCGATGCTGGCGCTGTGTGGCTGGCGCATGCAGCGCTGGACGCCACCGCTGTCTGCAGCCGAGAAGAAGAAGCGTGCTGCCGCCGCAGCGGCACCCAAGGCCCCGGTGGACGCTGTGGAAACCGCCGAAGCGGAGGCCAGCGCATGATGCTGCTGGCGTTGACCCTGTCGTTCTCTGCGTTCACCGCGTTGTCGCTGGCGATGGAGAAGCACCAGCACGATCTGCACGGCAAGGCTGCAGCCACCCCGGCACGGCGCACGCAGTGGCGGGTGCTGGGCTGGGTACTGCTGGCGGTAGCGTTCGCACTGTGCGTGGTCGACCACGGCTGGGCGATGGGCCCGGTGCTGTGGCTGGGCGTGATGACCGTCGGCGGCGTGGCGTTGTCGTTCGGGTTGTACCCGTACCGGCCGAAATGGATCGCGCCGCTGGCGATCGCGCTGCCCGTGACCGGGCTGCTGGTGGCGTTGCTGTAGCAGAGCCACCGGGGTCGGATCCCTTGCGCGCAGCGCAAGGGCTCTGACCCCGGGTACGTAGATCCGGATGGGGTCAGAGCCCCTGCGCTTCGCGCAGGGGATCCGACCCCGGGCATCGGCTTACCCCAACCGCTTCAGTTCCCACGCGCGGTGGATGCGCGCGTTGCGCTCGAAGTCCGGGCCGATGGTGCGCGCGGTGATCTCGCGGCACTGGGCGAATTCGGCGATGGCGTTCTCTTCCAGCTTGAAGCGTCGGAAGTTGTTGGAGAAGTACAGCACGCCACCCGGTGCCAGCCGCGCCACCGCCGCGCGCAGCAGCTTCAGTTGTTCGCGCTGCACGTCGAAGTCGTCGGCACGCGCGGAGTTGGAGAACGTCGGCGGATCGCAGAAGATCACGTCGTACTGGCCACGGTCGCCTTCCAGCCACGCCATCGCATCGGCCTGCACCAGCAGGTGCTGGTTGCCGCCCTGCCCGTTCAACGCCAGGTTGTCGTAGCACCACTGCAGGTAAGTGGCCGACAGGTCGACGCTGGTGGTGCTGGCGGCACCGGCCACCGCCGCCTGCACGCTGGCCACGCCGGTGTAGCAGAACAGGTTGAGGAAACGCTTGCCACGCGCCTGCTCGGCCATCATCCGGCGCAGCGGGCGGTGGTCGAGGAACAGACCGGTGTCCAGGTAGTCGAACAGGTTCACCTGCAGCAGCGCGTTGTTCTCGCGCACCACGATGAATTCGTCACGCTGCTCGAAACGGCCGTACTTGCTGCCGCCCTTGCCGCGCTCGCGCGACTTCATCGACACCTGTTCCGGCGGCACGCCGAATACTTCGCGCGCGGCCGCCAGCAGCTCGTTGCGGCGGCGGCGCACGTCGTTCTCCGGAATCGCCGCCGGTGCAGCGTATTCCTGCACATGCAGGAAGGTGCGGCGCTTGCCACCGTCTTCCTCGTAGACATCGATGGCTGCCGCGTACTCCGGCAGATCGGCATCGTAGGCGCGGAAGCAGGTGATGTCCTCGCGGGCGCGCCAGCTCTTGAACTTCTTCAGGTTCTTGCGCAGGCGGTTGGCCACCATCTGCGCGCCTTCGCTCAGTTCGCGCGGCTGCGCCGGGTCGCGGCCCGGCACGGCGATCGGGTCGCAGACGATCAGCGCGCATTCCAGCGCACCGTTGAACATCTGGTACTTCTTGCCTGCACGCAGGCCGGTGGCAAAGGCCAGTTCGTCGTTGCCGCACAGCAGGCTGGCGCGCCACTGCGGCACGGCCTTCTGCAGGGCGTTGCCGAGCGCGCGGTACAGCGCCGGATCAGCGGCCAGGCGCTCGTCGTACGGCGGGTTGCAGACCACCGCACCGATCTCCTGCTCCGGCGCGGCCAGGTCGGCCACATCGGCGCGGGTGAAGCGGATCGCGTGGGCAACACCAGCCACCTCGGCATTCTCGCGTGCCGCCTGGATCGCGGTCGGGTCGATGTCGCTGCCGTGGATGACCGGCTTCAGCGCGGCCAGGCCAGCCGCTTCGCGGTCACGCGCCTCGCTCTGGATGCTCTTCCAGGCCGCCTTGTCGAAGCCCAGCCAGCGGCTCGGCGGCAGGCTGCCATGGCGCATCAGGCCGGGAGCAACGTCGGCGGCCATCAGCGCGCCTTCAATCAGCAGCGTGCCGCTGCCGCACATCGGGTCCAGCAGGCCGCCACCGGCAGCGTGCAGGCGCGGCCACTGCGCGCGCAGCAGCAGCGCGGCGGCCAGGTTTTCCTTCAGCGGTGCCTCGTGGGCGGCGCCGCGCCAGCCACGGCGATGCAACGGGCCGCCGCCGAGGTCGATCGACAGCGAGGCGCGGCCTTTGCGCAGTGACAGGTTGACGCGCACATCCGGCAGGTCGGTGTTGACCGACGGGCGCTCCAGGCCTTCATCACGCATGCGGTCGACGATGGCGTCCTTGATCCGCTGCGCGGCAAAGCGGGCATGGGTGATCTTGTCGCCCGACACATGCGCGTCCACCGCCAGGGTCATCTCCGGCTTGATGTGCTCGTGCCACGGCAGCGCACGCACGCCGTCGTACAGGGCCTGTTCGTCCGGGCAGTCGAACTCGTCGATCGGCCACAGCACGCGGCTGGCCAGGCGCGACCACATCACGATCCGCAGCGCCTGCTCCAGTTCGCCCTCGGCATTGACGCCGGCAATGGTGGCAGTGGCCTTGCCAAGGCCCAGGGCCGACAGTTCATCGGCAAGCAGGTATTCCAGGCCCTTGGCGCAGGAGACGAAGAATTTCACGGGATCGGTTCGCAGGTGGTCGGGCGCGGCACAGGGGCCGGGCCAGTCGGAAAGGAGGGCCGTAGGCACGGCCGGCAGGCCCGCGCCGGGGGCGGCGGGGCTGCCATTGTAGTCAATGCGGGCGGGCGCGCCGTGCGCCCGGGCTTCACAGTTGCCGCAGCAGGCGCTCGAAGGCCTGCGCGGAGGCCTCCACGTGGTGCTCCAGGCGGTGGCCGTCGTCGACCAGCAGCAACTGCGCCGAACGCGCCTGAGCCCAGGCGATCACTCCAGCGGCCGGCACCACATCGTCATGCCAGGCCTGGACCACGGTGGTCGGCACGGCGGCGGCGTCCAGCGCCGGCATCGGGCCCATGGTGGTCGGCGGCACCATCAGGAACAGGCCGGCCACCGGCACCTGCAGCGAGGCGATGGCAGAGATGTAGGCACCCAGGCTGGAGCCGGCCAGCACCACCGGGCCCTGTTGGGCAGCGATGGCGGTGCGTTCGACCAGGCGGCGCAGCCGGGTCGGCACATCGCCCACCCGGCTGACCTCGCTCATCGCGTCCAGGTCGGTGTAGTCCGGACGCTCATGGGTCCAGCCCAGTCGCTGCGCCACGTCGGCCAGCGCAGTGACCTTGGTCGCTTCCGGGCCGCTCTCGAAACCATGCGACAGGATGCAGTGGCCGCGGCTCATGCGCGTGCTCCGTGCGAGCGGGCCGATGAGGAAAGGGAAGGCAGGTTCATGCCGCAATGCTAGCATCGCCGGATGCCCAACCCGCTCCTGCCCGGCCTGCAGCTGCAGCCCCTGCCCTACCAAGACCGTCTGCCGCTGCGCGACCCGGCCACGCTGGAGATGGTGGTGATCCACTGCACCGAGCTGCCCGATCTGGCGATGGCCCGCGAATACGGCGAGCGCGTGCTGTATGACAGCGGCGCCGGCAACAGCGGCCACTTCTACATCGACCGCGATGGCAGCGTGGTGCAGTACGTGGCACCGGAACGGGTGGCCCACCACGTGCGTGGCATGAACGCGCATACGCTGGGCATCGAGCTGGTCAACACCGGGCGCTACCCGCACTGGTTCGACAGCCGCCAGCAGGCGATGGACGAGCCCTACACCGAGGCACAGCTGCAGGCGCTGGAACGGCTGCTGCAGGCGCTGGTGGTGCGCTATCCGTCGCTGCGGCGGATTGCCGGGCATGACCAGCTGGACCTGGAGCAGGTGCCGGCCAGCGATGACCCGGCGCTGATGGTGGCACGCAAGCGTGATCCGGGGCCGCTGTTCCCGTGGGCGCGGATTCTGGCGAAGGTGCCGTTGCAGGGGCTGGATTGATCGACAGGGCTGCGCCCTGTACCCGCAGCGGCAACATCAACATCAAAAGCGGGCAATCCGTGGGATGGCGGGATGGGTCCGGTTGCGAGGGACGCCGTAAACCCGTCCATGGGGGCTTGGCCGCGGCATCCATGCCGCGGACACCCTCGCAACCGGACCCACCCCGCCTTCGACAGATCTCTGCTGCTGTTGGTGGGTGTCGACCTTGCTCGACACGGGGTCGGATCCCGTGGCTACGCAACGGGCTCTGACCCGGATTTTCAGTTGATGGGGTCAGAGCCGTTTTCCGTTGGAAAACGGATCCGACCCCGCGCGGCTCAGGCGCCGCTGGCCACGGGGCGGCTGCTGTCGCTCACCCAACCGCTCCACGAATCGGCGTAGATGCGCGCGCCGGAGAGGCCCGCCGTTTCCATCGCCAGCAGCAGGTGGCAGGCGGTCACGCCGGAGCCGCACATCAGCACCACCTGCTGTGGATCGCGGTTGCCGATCACGCCCTGCAGTTCGGCCCGTAGCTCCTGTGGGTCGCGCAGGTGGCCGTCGAGTACGTTCAATGCGAACGGGCGGTTGACCGCGCCCGGCACGTGGCCGGCGACCGGATCCAGCGGCTCCACTTCGCCACGGAAGCGTTCACCCGCGCGTGCGTCGACCAGCCAGCCCGGCGCGTGCTTCAGACGTGCGCTGATCTCATCGGCATTGGCGATCTGGGTGGTGTCGAAACGGCCCGGGTAAGTTGGCAGCGCGGTGACTTCGCCCTGCCCGGTTGCCAGCGTGTGACCGGCGGCCTGCCAGGCGGCGATGCCGCCGTCGAGCACGGCCACCTTGCTGTGCCCGATCAGGCGCAGCAGCCACCACAGGCGCGCGGCGGCCATGCTGCCATCGCTGCCGTCGTAGACCACCACCTGGGTGTCGGGACCGATGCCCCACTGGCCCAGTTTCGCGGCGAAGGCATCGCTGTCCGGCAGCGGGTGACGGCCGTGGCCGCTGCGGGTCAGATCCGACAGGTCCCGATTGAGGTCGGCATACACCGCGCCCGGAACATGCCCCGCCAGATACTGGCCGTTACCCGCCTGCGGATCGGCCAGCGAGGAACGTGCATCGACCACGCGTACGGCGGTACTGGCAGTAGCACGTGCGTCGACCACGCGAACGCCCTCGCCCAATGCAGCGGCCAGGGTGGCGACATCGACCAGGGTGGTCCACGGCGGATCGATCGGCTTCATTGCACTTGCTCCAGGCGGCGACGCAGGTTGTAGAGGATGGCGGCGGTGGCGCCCCAGATGCGCTGGCCGGGCCAGCCATATTCGAGGACGTGGCGGACGCGGCCGCGATGATTGATTTCGACCTGGTGCAGGTTGTCGGCTGCCATCAGGTAATCGAGCGGCACTTCAAACACTTCGGCCACTTCACTGGGCTGTGGCACCGGTACGAAATCCGGATCGACCACGGCCACCACCGGCGTGACCCGGTAGCCGGTGATCGTCACGAAGGGATCGAGATAGCCCAGCGCCTGCACCTGGCCGGGCGCCAATGCGATTTCCTCCTGGCTCTCGCGCAGTGCAGCGGCCAACGCATCGCGGTCATCGGGTTCGGTGCGGCCACCGGGGAAACCGACCTGGCCACCATGGGTACGCAGGGTTTCGGTGCGCCGTGTAAGAATCACCTGCGCACCGTTGGCGCGCGGCACGATGCCCGCCAGCACGGCGGCTTCCACCGGGGGCCCGGGCGGCAGCAGATCGATCAGTTCACTGCGGTTCCAACCGTCGCCGGCCGGCGGCTCGGCCAATGGATGCAGCGCGCGCATCAAGCGTTCGTGGTCGGCCAGCGAACCGCGCAGTGATTGCTGCAGTTGTTGGCGCAGCGGTTGCACGCGATGCAGGATGCGGCTGCGCTCGTCGTTGCTCATCGACGACCACCGTGCGATTTCATCGATGTGCCGCCCGCAGCCGGTGCATTGCCGGCCTGGATCCAGCGTGCACACTCCGATGCAGGGACTTGCGACAACACGCGCCGTTTCTTCCATTGTTTGCACTCGGCAACAGTAGCGCGATCGGGCTGAATTTGCGCGGGGTCATTCTGCGGTGCGTGGCAGCGTCGCGCTCCGCGCAAACAAAAACGCGCCGGTGGGATCACCGGCGCGTTTCGTTTACGGCTTCGATTTACTTGACGCTGACCAGCTTGATCTCGAACTGCACAGCCACGTTCGGCGGGAACGGGGTGCGCGGGTCGGCACCGTAGGCCTGGTCCGGCGGCAGCGTGACTTCCCACTTCGAGCCAGCCGGCATCTGCAGCAGGGTCTCGCGCATGGCCTTCATTTCGACTTCGCTGACCTTGATCGACGGAATCTGCTGGGCCGGGCGGGCTTCGGTCGGGCGCTGGCCGTACGGGAACGGACCGGCCACTTCCAGCTGCACGGTGCTGGCCTGGGTCGGCTTGGCGCCCTTGCCGGCTTCGATCACGCGGTACTGGACGCCGCTCGGCAGGGACTGCACGCCGGCCTTGGCCTTGTTTGCCGCGATGAACTGATCGCTCTTGGTCTTGTTTTCGGCAGCAGCCTTTTCGTACTCGGCCTTGGCAGCCTGGGCACGGCCCTGCTCGCGCTTCTGGAACGCTTCAACGGCCGGCTTCAGCTGCTCGGCGGTGATCGCCGGCTGCTTCTTGGCGTAGGCGTCCTGCAGGCCCTTCACCACCGAGTTGATGTCCAGCTGCTCACCACGACCGGTCAGCTCCGCCAGGTTGTTGCCGTAGTCGTAACCGAAGTAGTAGCTCAGCTTGCCCTTTTCGGACGAGACGTCCTGGGCGAAGGCATTGCCCGTCAGGGCCAGGGCCGCGACGGCGACCGCGATAGAACGCAACTTCATCAAACAGTTCTCCAGGGGTGGTAACTCAGGGACGTTCTGCGCCGCCCTGAGGCGACGGGTTAGGATAACGGGCACAACGTGTAACCGCTACTCACGATGCAGGCTAAGACCCGTCTGCGTTCGCGGAGTTCAATCTCACTTTTTTTTAACGTTTCAGGAGTTTTCCCCGTGGCCGATGCCCTGATCGCCGTCGCCGACGACGGCGCCATCCGCACCGTGACCGTCCAGCGCCCGGACAAGCTCAACGCCTTGAATGCCGCGACCCTGCAGGCGCTGGCCGAGGCGTTCAGCGCCGCCGCCGCCGACCCGGAGGTGCGTGTGGTGGTGCTGACCGGTGCCGGCCCGAAGGCCTTCGTGGCCGGTGCCGACATCGCCGAGATGAACACTCTCAGCGCGGTTCAGGGACGTGATTTCTCGCTTCTGGGCCAGGCCCTGATGCGCCAGATCGAACGCATGCCCAAGCCGGTGATCGCGCGCGTGAACGGCTTCGCCCTGGGCGGCGGGCTGGAGCTGGCGATGGCCTGCCATCTGCGCATTGCTGCCGATACGGCCAAGGTCGGGCAGCCGGAGATCAACCTCGGCCTGATTCCCGGCTTCGGTGGCAGCCAGCGCCTGCTGCGCCTGTGCGGCCGCGCCGCCACCCTGGAGCTGTGCCTGCTGGGTGCACCGATCAACGCCGCGCGTGCGCTGGAACTGGGCATCGTCAACGAGGTGGTGCCGGCCGACGCGCTGGACAACCGCGTGCAGGACATCGCCCGCCAGCTGGCACGCTCGGCCCCGCTGGCCCTGCGTGGGCTGCTCGACGCGGTACACGTGGGCGGCGAATGCAGCCTGGAGGCTGGGCTGGAGTACGAAAGCGCGCAGTTCGGCCTGCTGTTCGCCACCGAAGACATGCGCGAAGGCACCAGCGCCTTCCTGCAGCGCCGCCCACCGGCCTTCCAGAACCGCTGACGCCATGGCATCCCGACCCAACCCCGCGCAGCTGTTCGCCCGGGTCCAGGCAGACGATCTCGATGGCGCCCTGCAGGCCGGACTGATGGACTACGTCGCCCGTGCCGGCGACGAACAGCTGCTGCCCGGCCACCCGGACCTTCCACGACGCCTGCAGCAGGCGCAGCAGCAGCTGCACGCGGCCTGGGCCGCACGCGAACGCTACCGTGCCCGTGCCGTGCGCCTGGCCCGCCGCGAGGCCGAACGCGATGCGCGACGCACGCCGGCCCCGGCGCCGGACGTGAAGCCCGCCCTGCCCCCGGCCGCCGCCGCCATCCTCGCCCGGGCCAAGGCCCGCGCCACCGGCAAGGAGCAATAATGGCCACTGCGAAGAAAACCGCGCGTGCACCGGCGCGCCGTGGCGGCGTGATGCCGCGCGCCGATGTGGTGGAAATGTTCACCCGTCTGCGCGAACTCAATCCGCACCCGAAGACCGAACTGGAGTACAGCTCGCCGTTCGAACTGCTGGTGGCGGTCGCGTTGTCGGCGCAGGCCACCGACGTCGGCGTCAACAAGGCCACGCGCCGCTTGTTCCCGGTGGCCAACACGCCGGCGAAGATCCTCGCCCTGGGCGAAGACGGCCTGAAGCAGTACATCGCCACCATCGGCCTGTTCAACGCCAAGGCGAAGAACGTGATTGCCACCTGCGCGATCCTGCTGCAGAAGTACGGCGGCGAAGTACCTCGCGACCGCGAAGCACTGGAAGCCCTGCCGGGTGTCGGCCGCAAGACTGCCAACGTGGTGCTCAACACGGCCTTCGGCGAACCGGTGATGGCGGTGGACACGCATATCTTCCGCGTCTCCAACCGCACCGGCCTGGCCCCGGGCAAGAATGTGCGCGAAGTGGAAGACAAACTGGTGAAGGTGATTCCGGCCGAGTTCCTGCTCGACGCGCATCACTGGCTGATCCTGCACGGACGTTATGTGTGCAAGGCGCGCAAGCCGGATTGCCCGGGCTGCGTGATCGCCGACCTGTGCCGGTTCAAGGAAAAGACCCCGGCCGAGGCGTGACGGCGTTCGTGTTGTGACGAAACGAAGACGGCGGGCACAAGGCCCGCCGTCTTCGTTTGTAGACAAGGGTGCTTCAGGAGATCAGAACGACAGGTCGCCCCAGACGCCGAACTCCTTGGTCTTGTCGTTCTTCTTGTCGCCGGCGTTGGCCAGGTGCGTGTACTTGTACACGGTCGACAGCTTGAGGTTCTTCATGACCGGGAACTCGACGCCGACGTTCCAATACTTGTCGCTCAGGGTCGGGTCCAGGGTCTTGCTGACGTCGGTGTCATCGTAACGACCGAACACGTTGATGCCGCCGTCGGTGACGCGCACGCTGCCCCACACCGACCAGCCGCTGGTCTTGTCGGTGGCAACGGTCATCACGTTGTTGAGGTTCTTGGCCTGGAAGTACTCGCCACCGACGCGGAAGTCGCTGCTGGCGTAGGCGACCATCGCGTTGGCGCGGGTGTAGGTGTTCTCGGCGCTCTGGATGTCGGTTTCCTTGCCCAGCTTGCCGCTGTAGCCACCGACGGCGACCACGAAGTTCTCGTTCGGGGTGTAGGCCACGCGGCCTTCCACGTCCATGCCCTTGCTGCGGGTCGGGTTCTTGTAGCCGGCGCCGGACACGACCGAGACCGCGTAGTTGAAGTTGTTGCCCAGGTTGCCGAAGCCATGCAGGCCCCAGTCGGACGAGTTGCCGTACTTCAGGCGGTCGGTCAGGGTGTTCTCGACATAGCGCATGCCATAGAACTTCTCGACATACGGAATCCACGGCATGTCGGCGGCACCGACGCGCAGGTTGAAGGCCGGGTCGAAGCTGCCCTGCACGTAGGCCTTCTTGACGAACAGTTCGGTGTTGCCGATGGCCGAGCTGTACTGGAAGTCGGTGGTCAGGTTCGCCGACCAGATGTCGTTGAACTTGTGATCGACGGTCAAGTAGAAGCGCTTGACGTCCAGGCCGGTGCCGCTGGCGGCGGTGTCCTTGCCGTTGCTGGTCTTGTCGATGTTGGTCAGGTCGAAGAACATGCGACCGCCGATCTTGTTGTCATTGACCAGCTTGGCCAGCTTGTCGACGCTGGTCTGGGTCTTCTGCGCACCTTCCAGGGCCTGTGCCTGGGTGATGTTCACTTCAGACTGCGCATCGGACTGCGCCTGCAGCGCCTGCGAATCGTTCTGCAACTGCTGGACCTGGGCCTGCAGCGCAGCGATCTGTGCCTGCAGCTGCTGCAGCTGTGCCTGGGATACGCCCGTGCTGGCGGGGGCTGCGAAGGCGTCGGCGGAAACCAGACCGAGGCTTGCAACGACCGCGGCGGCGAGCAAATGGGAACGCATTTTGGATTTCTCCAGAGGGTTGGAATGGCTTGGGCAGAACGCCACGCCGGCAGGCCGGTCAAGCGTTTTGCGAACATTCCGTTAAAACCATGACAGCCGAATGACAACCTGAGCACCAACCACAGATTTCTTCGTGCGGTCATGCGTACGACTCATTTGCGGGCACATGCTTGTCGATCCCTTGCGGCATATGGCGTCATGTATCAGCGTCCCGGCCCGGACCGACCGCCGCGACGCTCTCACCTGCATCGATGGTTTCGTGTGGATGACGCAGCATCACTGCGGAATGCCAGGCTGGGATGGCATTGACGACCACACTGGGCAGGCCATCAGCGACATATAGAACGTGATCGCAACCGGGCCACGTCCGTCTCCGGTGCATTGGTCAACACGTTGCCCACAGCACTCAGAACCTTCACGCCCCTGGCTGTGCGGGCGCCGGGCAGCGCTGTAACGGTTGCGTCATACAACGGTCCCTGCGCTGTCATCGAACCGTTATGGAATGTGCGCCGGGCGGGTAACCCCGCATCCCAATCAACCCAGGAGCCACCCCGTGATCCACGCCTTCAAGTCGCGCGTTGCCGTTGCCGTCTTCGCAGCGTCGTCCGTGTTCGCCGCCAACGCCGCTGAAATCACCGGCGCGGGCGCCTCGTTCATCTACCCGGTGATGTCGAAGTGGTCGGCCGACTACAACGCCGCCACCAGCAACAAGGTCAACTACCAGTCGATCGGTTCCGGCGGTGGTATCGCCCAGATCAAGGCCAAGACCGTTGATTTCGGCTCCTCCGATGCTCCGCTGAAGCCGGAAGAACTGGCCGCTTCGGGCCTGGCGCAGTTCCCGTCGGTGATCGGCGGCGTGGTGCCGGTCGTCAACGTGGCCGGCATCGCCCCGGGCGCACTGAAGCTGGACGGCACCGTGCTGGCCAACATCTTCCTGGGCAAGATCAAGACCTGGAACGACCCGGCCATCGCCGCACTGAACCCGGGCGTGACCCTGCCGAGCGCCAAGATCACCGTCGTGCACCGCTCGGATGGTTCGGGCACCACCTTCAACTTCGTCAACTACCTGTCCAAGGTCAGCCCGGAGTGGAAGAGCTCGGTCGGTGAAGGCACCTCGGTCCAGTGGCCGGCCGGCATCGGTGGCAAGGGCAACGAAGGCGTTGCTGCCTACGTGAAGCAGATCAAGGGCGGCATCGGCTACGTCGAACTGTCCTACGCACTGCAGAACAAGCTGTCGTACACCGCGATGAAGAATGCCGCCGGCCGCTTCGTGCAGCCGAGCGATGCGTCGTTCGCCGCCGCCGCTGCCAGCGCCGACTGGGCCAGCGCCAAGGACTTCTACCTGGTGATGACCAACGCCCCGGGCGCCGAGTCCTGGCCGATCACCGCCACCAACTTCATCCTGGTGCACAAGAAGCCGAAGAACGCTGCCAACGGCAAGGCCACCCAGGAGTTCTTCCGCTGGGTCTACAAGAGCGGCGACGCCCAGGCCCGCCAGCTGGACTACGTGCCGCTGCCGGACAGCCTGGTCCGCCAGATCGAGACCTACTGGTCGCAGAACCTGAAGTAAGCAAGCGCGTTCCCCCGCAGGAACGGGATCGGCGGGTCCTCTCTCCCCCGCCGATCCCACCCGGGCGCGAGATCCTCGAGATCTCGCGCTCTTCTTGTTTTTGGGGTTGGTCGTGAAGAGCGCTGCGCCTTCGCTGATCCGTGGGTGAGTCGGTGGGCCAGGGCGTGCAGGACACGCCGTAAACCCTTCCTTGGGGGCTCGGCCACGGCATCCATGCCGTGGACGGTCCTGCACGCCCTGGCCCACCGCCTCTCGACAGTTCATCGGGGGCGCGGTGGGGTCATGAAAGGCAGGAGCAAAGGCAAGAGCGTTTGTAGAGCCCCGGCCGTCATATCGGTGCGCAGATCCGGGGTCTCCGGGCGCCTCCCGGACCGCGGCCAACCCCGTGAAACCCTTGTCAGAACGTGATCCAGGGCACCTCTGTCATGGTCGTAATACGGCTGTAACAAAAACATCATTTCATAGCCGCATCCGCCGACGACGTCGGCTCTTCCCCGCTATGGAGTGACCATGAAACTGCACTCGGCCGGCCTTGCCGCCCTTTCCCTGGCCATCGCCCTGGGCCTGTCGGCCTGCGGTGGCGACAAGCAGGCCGCGCAGCAGCCGGCTGCCGACGGTGCCGCCGCCCCGGCCGCTGCCGGTGCCAAGGTGACCGCCGAAGTGTCCGGCGCGGGCGCGTCCTTCATCTTCCCGCTGGTCTCCAAGTGGTCGGCTGACTACAACACCAGCACCGGCGCCAAGATCAACTACCAGTCGATCGGCTCCGGTGGCGGCATCGCCCAGATCAAGGCCGGCACCGTCGACTTCGGCTCCTCCGACAAGCCGCTGAGCAGCGAAGAGCTGGCCCAGGCCGGCCTCGCCCAGTTCCCGTCCGCCATCGGCGGCGTGGTGCCGGTGGTCAACATCGAAGGCCTGGAAGCCGGCAAGCTGCGCCTGAGCGGCGCCCTGCTGGCGGACATCTTCCTGGGCAAGGTCAAGACCTGGAACGACCCGGCCATCGTCGCCGCCAACCCGGGCGTGAAGCTGCCGGACGGCAAGATCACCCTGGTCCACCGTTCGGACGGCTCGGGCACCACCTTCAACTTCTCCAACTACCTGTCCAAGGTCAGCCCGGAATGGAAGAGCAAGGTCGGCGAAGGCACCTCGGTGCAGTGGCCGGACGGCGTCGGTGGCAAGGGCAATGAAGGCGTCGCTTCCTACGTGAAGCAGATCAAGGGCTCGATCGGCTACGTCGAACTGGCCTACGCGCTGCAGAACGGCATGCCGTACACCGCCATGCAGAACGCGGCCGGCAACTGGGTCGAGCCGAGCGCGGAAACCTTCGCCGCCGCGGCTGCCAGCGCCGACTGGGCCAGCGCCAAGGACTTCAACCTGGTCATCACCAACGCTCCGGGCGAGCAGGCGTGGCCGATCACTGCCACCAACTTCATGCTGATGCAGAAGCAGCCGAAGGACGCCAAGCGCAACCAGGACACCCTGGCCTTCTTCAAGTGGGCCTTCGAAAACGGCCAGGCCCAGGCCAACGAGCTGCACTACGTGCCGCTGCCGGCCGAACTGGTCAAGCAGATCGAGGCCTACTGGGCGACCGACCTGAAGTGATGGACACGACGGTGCCCGCCCCGCGCGGGCACCGCCTCTTCCACGCCGTGCCGCCCCGCCCCTTCCTGGCCCTGCCGTCCCCATGAATGCCATCGCCCAGCCTGTAGCCGCCCCGTCCACGCGTGATGCGCGTGATGCCCGCAACGACAAACTGTTCCGATGGGTGCTGGTCGGCACCGTCATCTTCGTCCTGATCGCCCTGGCCTGCGCCGCGCTGTCCATGCTGTGGGGCGGCCGCCATGCCCTGCAGATGCAGGGCCTGAGCTTCTTCTTCTCCGCCGACTGGAATCCGGTCGAAAACAAGTTCGGCGCCCTCGCTCCGATCTACGGCACCCTGGTCACCGCGCTCATCGCGATGGTCATCGCCGTGCCGGTCAGCTTCGGCATCGCCTTCTTCCTCACCGAAGTCGCGCCGCGCTGGCTGCGTGGCCCGGTCGGTACCGCCATCGAACTGCTGGCGGGCATTCCTTCGATCATCTACGGCATGTGGGGCCTGTTCGTGCTGGTGCCGGTGATGACCGAGTACGTCACTCCGTTCCTCAACGAAACCCTGGGCGAGATGCCGATCATCGGCCCGCTGTTCCAGGGCCCGCCGCTGGGCATCGGCATGCTCACCGCCGGTTTCGTGCTGGCCATCATGGTCATTCCGTTCATCTCCTCGGTGATGCGCGAAGTGTTCCTGACCGTGCCGACCCGCCTCAAGGAATCGGCCTATGCACTGGGCTCCACCAAGTGGGAAGTGAGCTGGGACATCGTCCTGCCCTACACCCGCTCGGCGGTGATCGGTGGCATCTTCCTCGGCCTCGGCCGCGCCCTAGGCGAGACCATGGCGGTGGCCTTCGTGATCGGCAACAGCGTGCGCCTGTCGCCGTCGCTGCTGGAACCGGGCACCACCATCGCCGCGCTGATCGCCAACGATTTCGGCGAAGCCACTGAAACCTACCGCTCGGCCCTGCTGCTGCTCGGCTTCGTCCTCTTCATCGTCACCTTCGTGGTGCTGGCCATCGCCCGCCTGATGCTGATGCGCCTGTCCCGCAAGGAGGGCAACTGATGTCCACCACCGCTGATTCGCTGTACCTGCGCCGTCGCATCGGCAACGTCGTTGCGATCACCGCCTCCTGCGCCACCGCCCTGTTCGGCCTGTTCTTCCTGGGCTGGATCCTGTTCACCCTGGCCTCCAAGGGCCTGGCCGGCATCAACTGGGATCTGTTCACCAAGATGACGCCGCCGCCGATGCAGGAAGGCGGTCTCGCCAACGCCTTCTTCGGCAGTGCCGTGATGTGTGCGCTGGCGATCGGCATCGGCACCCCGCTGGGCGTGCTTGCCGGCACCTGGCTGGCCGAGTACGGCAACGCCCGCAAGGCCGGCACCGTGGTCCGCTTCGTCAACGACATCCTGCTGTCGGCGCCGTCCATCGTGCTTGGCCTGTTCGTCTACACGCTGTACGTGATGCAGACCGGCGGCAACTTCTCGGCGTTCGCCGGTGCGCTGTCGCTGGCCTTCATCGTGCTGCCGGTGGTGGTTCGCACCACCGACGAAATGCTGCGCCTGGTGCCCTCGCAGATGCGCGAAGCGGCCCTGTCGCTGGGCATCCCGCAGTGGAAGGTGATCGTGCAGGTGCTGTACCGCAGTGCGTCGGCCGGCATCATCACCGGCATCCTGCTGGCGCTGGCCCGCATCTCCGGCGAGACCGCACCGCTGCTGTTCACTGCCTTCGGCAACCAGTACTGGAACAACAACATCTTCCAGCCGATGGCCTCGGTGCCGGTGGTGATGAACCAGTTCGCCGGCAGCCCGTATGAATCCTGGCAGGTGCTGGCCTGGGCCGGTGCCCTGGTGCTGACTGTCTTCGTGTTGCTGGTCAGCCTTGCCGCCCGCGGCATCCTGCTGCGCAACCGTATCTCCCATGACTGACCTTTCCGTGGATAACGCCATGAACGACCTTTCCAACGCCGTGCCGATGCAGCGCATCGCCGTGCCGTCCTCGCACGAGAGCCTGCACACGCCGTCGCCGGTGAAGCTGGCTGCGCGTGGACTGGACTTCTACTACGACAAGTTCCATGCCCTGAAGGGCATCAACCTGGAGATCCCGGAAAAGCGCGTGACCGCGCTGATCGGCCCCTCCGGTTGCGGCAAGTCGACCCTGCTGCGCATCTTCAACCGCATCTACGCGCTGTACCCGAAGCTGGAAGCGCGCGGTGAAGTGCTGCTGGACGGCGAGAACATCCTGTCGCCGAAGTACCCGATGAACCGCCTGCGCAGCAAGGTCGGCATGGTGTTCCAGAAGCCGGTGCCGTTCCCGATGACCATCTTCGAGAACGTGGCCTACGGTATCCGCCACCACGAGAAGCTGAGCAAGGCCGACATGGCCGACCGCGTCGAGCAGGCGCTGCGCCAGGGCGCACTGTGGGACGAAGTGAAGGACAAGCTGGGGCAAAGCGCACTGGGCCTGTCCGGTGGCCAGCAGCAGCGTCTGTGCATCGCCCGCGCCGTGGCCCTGCGCCCGTCGGTGCTGCTGCTGGACGAGCCGACCTCGGCGCTGGATCCGATCTCGACCAGCCGCATCGAGCAGCTGGTGGAAGAGCTCAAGCACGAGTACACCATCGTCATCGTCACCCACAACATGCAGCAGGCCGCGCGCGTGTCCGACTACACCGCCTTCATGTACCTGGGCGACCTGATCGAGCACGACCGCACCGAAGTGATCTTCTCGCAGCCGTCGCAGCGGCAGACCGAGGACTACATCACCGGTCGCTTCGGCTGAAACGGCAGTCGACAGACAGACAATGTCAGTCGAGCATGGCTCGACTCTACAAATCACGCCAGCCAGGCATGGCCTGGCTCTACCCGGATTGCAGACCATGAACCTTCCCAACGACCACATCGTCAAGAGCTACGACGAAGAGCAGCAGCGCCTGGTGGCCGAAATCGTGCGCATGGGCGAGATGGCCGTCGCCCAGCTCGAAGCGGCGATGGACGTGATCGAGAAGCGCGACGAGAACGCCGCCCATCGCATCATCGCCAACGACGAGGCGATCGATGCGCTGGAACAGCAGATCAGCCACGACGTGATGCGCCTGGCGCTGCGTGGCCCGATGGCACGCGACCTGCGCGAGATCCTGGCGGGCCTGCGCATCCCGGCCGACATCGAGCGTATCGGTGACTACGCCGCCAACGTCGCCAAGCGCTCGATCGCGCTGGGCAAGGTACCGCCACTGCCGCAGATCCAGGGCCTGCGGGCGCTCGGCCGCCTGGCCGCGCAGCAGGTCCGTCGTGCCATTGCCGCCTACCGCGACAACGATGCCGATGCCGCGCTGGCGTTGCGCGAGGACGACGCCCGCCTGGACGCGCAGTACACCGCGCTGTTCCGCGAGCTGCTGACCTACATGATGGAAGACCCGCGCAACATCACCCCCTGCACGCACCTGCTGTTCATGGCCAAGAATCTGGAGCGCGTGGGCGACCACGCCACCAACATCGCCGAGAACGTGTGGTTCCTGGTGCATGGCGAGCAGCCGCTGCCGCCGCGTGAAAAACGCGATGAAACCTCCAGCACCGGCCAGCCCTGACGCTGCACTGCAACACCGGAGTTGACTCCAAGGTGGCCGCTGTCCTGGTGACAGCGGCCTTCTTGTTTTGGGCGTTCTGGCCACCGGTCTCCCCTTCTGTAACAAACCTCACGAAAATTTGAGGTCTTGGCGAGGATTCGTTGAGTAGGATCGCTGCACCATCGTTTCCACCGGCACCCCTGCCGGCGACCCGGGCACCCGCCCACACCACCCAGGAGCACGACCGATGAGCAGTTCCAACAAGACCCTGTCCCTGCTGACTGCTACCGCCCTGGCCGCCGGCCTGGGCATGACCGCCAGTGCCTCGGCCCTGAGCATGAGCGACCTCGCCCAGGGCTATCTGGTCGCCGGCCAGGCTGCCAAGGCCAGCACCGATGCCAAGGCAGCGGACACCAAGATGGCCGCGGACGCGACCAAGCACGCCGAAGGCAAATGTGGTGCCGACGGCAAGAGTACCGAAGGCAAGTGCGGCGCCGACAAGGGCAAGGCCGCCGGTGCTGCGGCCGGCGCCAAGGCCAAGAGCGGCGACAAGAAGTCGGCCGAGGGCAAGTGTGGCGAAGGCAAGTGCGGTGGCAAGCACTGACGTCCGCGCCAGCGTTGTCCACCTGCGGTCGCCGCTTCGCGCGGCGGCCGCCGGGTTGGGCCTGCGCCGGGCGCTGCTGCAGGATCTGCGTGATGCACCGGCCGGCGACTTCGACTTCCTCGAATGCGCACCGGAGAACTGGATCAACGTCGGTGGTCCCGCCGGGGATGCACTGGCCGAACTGGCACAGCGCCATCCACTGAGCTGCCATGGCCTGTCACTGTCACTGGGCGGCAGCGCACCACTGGACATCGAGCTGCTGGAGCAGGTCGGCCAGTTCCTCGAAAAGCACCGCGTGCCGCTGTACAGCGAGCACCTGAGCTACTGCAGCGACGATGGCCACCTGTACGACCTGCTGCCGATTCCGTTCACCGACGAAGCGGTGCGCCATACCGCCGCGCGCATCACCCGTGTGCAGGACCTGCTGGGTCGCCGCATCGCGGTGGAGAACGTGTCCTACTACCTGGCGCCGGAGCCGGCGATGGACGAACTGGCCTTCACCAATGCCGTGCTCGCCGAAGCCGACTGCGACCTGTTGCTCGACGTCAACAATGTCTACGTCAACGCCTGCAACCACGGCTACGATGCCGACAGCTTCATTGCCGGGCTACCCGCAGAGCGCATCGTCTGCCTGCACGTGGCCGGGCACCTGGACGAGGCACCGGACCTGAAGATCGACACCCATGGCAGCGCGGTGATCGACCCGGTCTGGGAGCTGCTGGCGCGTACCTACGCGCGCATCGGCCCACGCCCCACCCTGCTCGAACGCGATTTCAACTTCCCCCCGTACGCCGAGCTGCAGGGCGAACTGCAGACCATCCGCCGCCTGCAGTCCAGCCATGCCGGTATCGCCCATGGCTGATTCCTCCCACACTCTGCGCGCACAGCAGCATGCGTTCACCGCACACCTGCGCGATCCGCAGGGTGTGCCACCGCCGGTCGGGCTGGAACCACGCCGGGTCGCGGTATACCAACGGCTGCTGTTCAACAATCTGCTGGGCCTGTTGAGCAACGGCTTCCCGGTCTGCGTGCGCCTGCTCGGCGAACCGGCCTGGAGCGACCTGGTGCGCCACTACTTCGTCACCCATCGCTGCCGGACGCCGCTGTTCACCGAACTGGCCGCCGAATTCGTGCAGTGGCTGCAGGCACAGCCGCAGCTGTCGCACCCGGCGTTGGCCGAGCTGGCCCACTACGAGTGGGTGGAAACCGCGCTGTACCAGCTTCCTGCCGAGCCGCTGCCGGCGCGGGGTGAGATCGATCCGCTGCGGGTGCCACTGCAACGCTCGCCGCTGGCGTGGCCGCTGCTGTACCAGTGGCCGGTTCACCGGCTGGGTGCCGAGGATGCACCAATGCAGCCGCCCACCGAGCCGACCGGCCTGCTGGTGCGCCGTGAGGCTGACGGCGAAGTGCGCTTCGCCGCACTCAGCCCGCTGGCGGTATACCTGCTGTCCAGCATCGGCGAACAACCCGGCCTCGATGGACATGCCTATCTGCGGCAATTGGCCGCCGCGCACGGCCTGGCTGAGGAGGCGCTGGCCGAACCCGGTGCCGCGCTGCTGCGGCAGTTCCTGCAGGCCGGCGTGATCGGCCCGCTCACCGCCCCTCCCTGACACCTCATTCGCGGAGATCCCCTGATGAACCTTCCGACCCTGGCCACCGCGCGTGGCCAGCTGGACCGCCTCGCCCCCTGGTTGGCGCCGCTTGGCCTGCGCCTGCTGCTGGCCTGGGAGTACTTCGAATCCGGCCGCGAAAAGCTGCACGGCCAGAACTGGTTCGCCGACCTGCAGGACGCCTTCCCGTTCCCGTTCGACCAGCTGCCGGCGGCGCTGAACTGGCAGCTTGCCACCTGGTTCGAGCTGATCGGCGCGGCCTGCCTGCTGGTCGGGTTCGGCACCCGTTTCGCCGCCGCCAGCCTGCTGGTGCTGACCGTGGTGGCCACCTATGCGGTGCATTGGCCGATGGAGTGGAACTCGCTGGCCGACCTGGCCATGGGCTACGCGATCAGCGACCAGGGCTTCGGCAACTTCAAGCTGCCGGTGCTGTTCATGGCCATGCTGCTGCCGCTGATCTTCACCGGCGCCGGCAAGCTGAGTGTGGATGCGTGGTTGACGCGGTGGTCTCCCTCGGCCACGCCTGCGCGGCCAGCAGTCCGGTAGATGCCGACCTTGGTCGGCGCGCACCGTGCCAACCAAGGTTGGCACCTACCGGAATCCTGAGCGCGCGGCGCCCCGGTAGGCTGAGCGTGGATGCGTGGTTGGCGCGGTGGTCTCCCTCGGCCACGCCTGCGCGGCCAGCAGTCCGGTAGATGCCGACCTTGGTCGGCGCGCGCCGTGCCAACCAAGGTTGGCACCTACCGGAATCCTGAGCGTGCGGTGCTCCGGCAGGTGTCGACCTTGGTCGACACACGCCCGCGCAGGGACCCCGTGCACCGCAGGCTGGCCGGGCGCTCAGGGTCGCTCTGCTAGAATTCACGCATGACTGACCCCACCCCCGCACCTGCCGCCGCTCCCGATTCCGCAGTACCCCAGGCGCAGCGCGCGATGTCACAACGCTTCCGCGGCTTCCTGCCGGTGGTGGTGGACGTGGAAACCGGCGGCTTCGACAGCCAGCGCAACGCACTGCTGGAAATCGCCGCCGTGCCGATCGAGATGGACGAGAACGGCCTGCTCTACCCCGGCCAGACCGCCAGCGCCCACGTGGTGCCGGCCGAGGGCCTAGAGATCGATCCGAAATCACTGGAAGTGACCGGCATCATCCTCGACCACCCGTTCCGGCTGGCCAAGGAAGAGAAGGCCGCGCTGGACCACATCTTCACCCCGGTGCGTGCGGCAATGAAGAAGTACGGCTGCCAGCGCGCGATCCTGGTCGGCCACAACGCTCATTTCGACCTCGGTTTCGTCAACGCGGCGGTGGCACGCACCGGCCACAAGCGCAATCCGTTCCATCCGTTCAGCGTGTTCGACACGGTGACCCTGGCCGGTATCGCCTACGGGCAGACCGTGCTGGCGCGTGCGGCCACGGCCGCCGGGCTGGGCTGGGACGCGAACGAGGCACACAGCGCGGTGTATGACACCGAGCAGACGGCACGGTTGTTCTGCACCATCGCCAACGCCTGGCCGCGGTGAAGCGGCCAACGGCGGAGCCCCTCGTGGCGGGCTGACAGCGATTCCTGGTAGGGCCGGGCGGGTGGACTGCGCAGGGGACGCTGCAAGTACGTCCCTGTAAGCTCGGTCGCCGCATCCATGCGGCTCACGCCCCTGCGCAGCCCACCCGCCCGGCCACGGACAGTTTCCAGCTGGCGCCACGGAAAGATCAGAAAAAGCGGGAGCAACCGCGGGTCGCTGCGCTCGTTGGGGGCTGCCGATCACTTCTGTGGTGGGTCACTTCTCTGGTGGGTGCCGACCGTTGGTACGGCAACACCCGTAAATCCACGCCATGCGTGGATGCGATCACCCAATGCTCGTACGATCGCGGCCATCGCTCTTGGCGCGGTACAGCGCGCGGTCTGCGCGCTGGTACAGCAGTGCCGGGGTGCGGTCGTCGGCATCCAGTTCCACCAGGCCCGCGCTGAAGGTCACGCGCAGTCCGTCCACCCCGGCCCAGTCGGGATGGTCGTGGAACAGGCCGCGCAGGCGCGCGCACAGCTGTGCGGCTTCCTCCAGGCGGGTGTCGTTGAGCAGCAGCGCGAACTCTTCGCCGCCGGTCCGCGCCGGCAGGTCCGAGTCGCGGCTGGCGGCAGCGATCAACCGTGCCACCTGCACCAGCACGGCATCACCGATGCTGTGGCTGTGGCGGTCGTTGACGTCCTTGAAGTGGTCGATATCCAGCACCACCAGGCACAGCGGATGACCGCTGCGCTGCGAACGCGCGAAGTCGCGCGCCAGCGTTTCATCGAAAGCACGGCGGTTGGCCAGGCCAGTCAGTGCGTCCTCGCGGGCCTGCCGTTCGAAGGCCTCGGCCTGGCGTGCGAGGCGCTCGGCCAGTTCAGTCTTTTCCTGGTTCAGCGCCTGCAGGTGCACGGTCTTGGCCTGCAGGTCGAAGGTGGCTTCATCCACCCGCCGCGCCAGGCGCAGGTTGCTGGCCTTCAGCTGCTGCAGCAGCAGGCGGTACAGCGCCACCAGCCCGGCCAGCAGCATCAGTCCACCCAGCACCTGCACGCTGCGTCGCTGCCACCAGAACGGCTCCACGGTGAAGCTCCATACCGCTTCCTGCTGGCCCCAGCTGCCACCCGGATGAGCCGCTGCCACGTGCAGGGTGTAGTCGCCCGGCGGCAGGCCGACGAACTCCACGCTGCGCTGCGGACCGCGTTCGACCCACCCCGCATCCAGGCCGTCCAGCCGCGTGCGGTAGCGGATCCGGTCAGACATCAGGTAGCTCAGGCCGACATAGCTCACCGTCAAGCGGCGGCCGCCGGGAATGTAGTTGCGGTCCGGGCCCTCCCAATGCACCGGTGCACCATCCACCTGCACGCTTTCAATCGCTGCCGGCGGTGAAAGACGCTCGCGGAAGCGCTGCAGGCGCTGCGGATCGACGGTGCTCAGGCCACCGGCGGTGACCACCCAGAACGTGCTGTCCTGGCGCAGGATCGCCGATGGGCTGGAGCTGCCGTTGGCCTGCGCGTTGGCCATGCCGTCGATCTCGTTGTAGCGCTCCACCACCACCCGCGGCGTGCGGCCATCAGCCACGGCGTTGAGCGTGGCCATGTCGGTGCGCAGCACGCCGCGGTTGCTGCTGATCCAGACGTTGCCCAGGCGGTCCGGCACCAGCTGGAACACCGTGTCCACCGGCATGCCCTGCTCCAGGCCAACCCGCGCCAGCGTTCCATCCTGCCAGCGATACAGGCCACGGTCGCTGCTGATCCACATTGCGTCGCCCAGCTGGTGGAAGCCGAACACGCTGCGGCCACCGCCCATCGGGGCCAGGTCAATCGCCTGCACGCGGTCGCCGCGCAGTACGCGGATGCCTTCGATGGTGCCGATCCACAGGTTGCCCTGATGGTCATGCTCAAGCGCGGTGATCAGGCCACCGGGCATGCCCGGGACGTTCGATACCTGCACGCGATCACCCTCGATGCGGACCACGCCCTTCTGAGTGCCGGCCCAGACGCCGCCCTGCGGATCGACGCTGATCGCCCGGATGTTGCCGCCCGGCATGCCATCGGCGGCCGCATAGTTGTGGCGCAGGCTGCCGTCGCGACCGAGGCGGTAGACACCGTCGCCGAAGGTCCCCACCCACAGGTCTCCATCAGCCCCCTGCGCCAGGCTCAGCACCGATGGCGCCTTGCCGCCGCGGTTGTGCAGTGGCACGGCACGGAAGCGGCCATCGGGCGTCTGCAGGTCGAGGCCGCTGGCACTGCCCACCCACAGCTGGCGGTCGCGATCCTCGAACACGGTGCGCACGTAGTCGCCGCTGAGACCGTCGCGTTCGGTGTAGCTGCTGAACAGCGTTTCGCGCAGGCGGTACAGGCCGCCATTGGCGCCCACCCAGATGCTGCCTTCGGCATCCTCGCGCAGGCTGACCACGCGCCCGCCCGGCAGGTTGAGGCCGGCCGGCAGCCGCTCCAGCCCATGTGCGGAGATGCGCAGCAGGCCCTGGTTCTCGGTGCCCAGCCACAGGTCACCATGGCGATCCTGCAGCATCGAGGTCATGTGCAGCTGGCCCGGCAGGCGGTGCACCAGCACCAGCTGATCGTCCTCCACCCGGTACAGGCGTTCGCCGGCCACGATCCACAACGCGCCATCCGGCGCGCGGTACGGCCACGACAGGCCGCTGCCCGCACCCAGGCCCCATGCAGCCGGCGCGCGCTTGAGCACGCCGTCGTTGTCGCGCAGCACCAGCCCGTCAAGGGTGCCGACCCAGACCCGGTCCTGCGCATCGACCACCAGCTTGGTGAAGCTCATCGCCATCGGCAGGCCAGCCGGCGGCGCCTGGTAGACCATGCCCTTGTCGGGCACCAGGTAACCCAGTCCCTTGCCTTCGTACAGCAGCCACAGGCGCCCCCGGCTGTCCATCTGCATGGACTGGATCAGCACCTGCGGGGTATCGGCCTGGTGCTCCCAGACCCGCCACTGGCCGTCATTGCCACGATGGCTGACATTGCCGCGCGAATCACTGATCCACAGCCCGCCCTGGCGGTCGACGAACAGCGCGCCGATGCCGTTGTCGCGCAGGCCCGGGCGGGTACTGCGGTCGAACACGGTGAAATCCAGGCCGTTGTAACGCACCAGGCCTTCCCAGGTGGCGAACCACAGGTGGCCTTCCGGCGTCTGCGCGATGTCACGCAGCGAGTTGTGTGGCAGACCGTTGCGCGATGTCCACACATCGATGGCGTAGTCGCGCAGCGGGGGCGCACCGTCCTGTGCGGCCAGCGGCAGCGCAAGCGCCAGCAGCAGCCACAGCAGCCCCTGCCGCAGCACCCGCCTGAATCCTGATACGTGGCACTCCACCCAGCGCCGGTTGCCCCCCTGTCCGCCCATCAGTGCAGCGGCGGTGGCCAGACGCGGCTGCCAGGCCAGGCAGCGTGCGGGAACGGCCGGGCAGCGCGGAACGGCGTGCCGGCGGGAACGGGCTGGCTCATCGACGGGAAACTGGGGAGTTGCGCAGATGATAGGCCAAACCCCGGCCCGGGCGTCACCGTTGCCAGGCCGTCAGCCTCAGCCAGCCCGGCCCGGCGGCACCACCTGCGCGCTGGCTGGCCACTGCACCACCGCCTCCAGTCCGCCTTCGGCACGGTTGCGCAGCCACAGGCGGGCGCCGTCCTTCTCGGCCAGTGCGCGGGCGATGGTGAGGCCCAGCCCGGCACCGCCGGTTTCCCGCGAGCGCGAAGTTTCCACCCGCACGAACGGGTCGAACACCGCCTCCAGCTGATCCTCCGCCAGCCCGGGACCATCGTCCGACACCATCACGGTGATCGTGCCACCGCCGCGTTCCACCCGCACCCGCACCCGGTAGGCGTACATCACCGCGTTGTCCACCAGGTTGGAGAACAGGCGATGCATGGCCAATGGGCGCAGCATCAGCACCGCGCCGGTACCGCCCTCGAAGACGACATCGGCACCGCCCTCGGCGGCGTCTTCAACGATGCTCTCCAGCAGTGAATCCAGGTCCAGCGCGGCACGCTGCTCGGCACTTTCGGCGCTGCGGGCCAGCTCCAGGCCTTCGCGCACCAGCGCCTGCATTGCCGCCAGATCGCCGATCAGGCGCTCGCGCAGCGCTTCATCGCTGACGTTCTCCAGGCGCAGGCGCAGGCGGGTCAGCGGGGTCTGCAGGTCATGGGTGATCGCCGCCAGCATCTGCGTACGCTCGGCCAGGTGCCGCTGCAGGCGGTGCTGCATGGCATTGAAGGCTTCGGCGGCACGCTGCACCTCGCGCGGCCCGCGCAGTGGCAAGGGATCACGCTGCAGGTCATCGCCGAGATCCTCGGCAGCGGCCGCCAGTTCCTGCAGCGGCGCGCTGGCCATGCGCGCGACGATGTAGGCCAGCACCGCGATCGCCAGCACCAGCAGGGTCAGGAACCACGGGTCCACGGCCAGGATGCCGTTGTGTGCCACCGCAGGCGAATCCAGCGCGAGCTTCAGCAGCGTGCCGTCGTTGAGGGTCACGTCGACCGCACGGCACTTGGGCGGGATGAACGCCGGATCACGTTCGCGCGGATGCTTGCGATGCCCCGGTGGCGGCGGGGGCAGCAGGTCCTGCAGCTTGGGAATGCAGGAGCGGAACGAAGCGAAATGCACATGCGCGCGTGCGACCGGGCCGGGCCGGTCATCGAGCACTTCCATCAACGCGGTATCGGCCCGCCCCAGGCGTGCGCCGGGTTGCAGCGCACGCACGCTCGGCCCACCGATTTCGAGCAGGCGCTCGCGCAGTTCGGGGTTGCCGTCGAGCAGGTTGACGTAGCCCTGGAGGCGGTCGGCGATGCGGTTCAGGTTCTGCCGCTCGAACTCCTGCTGGCGCTTGGAAGTGGCCAGCATGGTCGCGCCGATCGCGGCCACGCTCATGCCCAGCAGCAGGATCACGAACAACCGCCCGACCATCGAGGACAGGAAATGACGCAGGCGCTTCATCGCGGCTTATTCCAGGTTCACCGAGGAGGCCAGCACATAGCCTTCGTTGCGCACGGTCTTGATCAGTCCGTCCGGGCCACCGTCGTCGCCCAGCTTGTTGCGCAGCCGGCTGACCTGCAGATCGATGGCACGGTCCTGCGCCTCGTAGTTGCGGCCGCTGCTGAGCGCGACCAGCTGCTCGCGCGACAGCACCTTGTTGGCATGGGCGATGAACACCCGCAGCAGGCGGAACTCGGCGCCGGACAGCACCACCACGCGATCGTCCGGATCGACCAGGTGGCGATGCTCCAGGTCGAACACCCAGCGCGAGAAACGCGCACGGCGCACCGACAGCGGCTCCAGGTTGGCCGGCAGCGCCTCGGTCCGGCGCAGCACGTTGCGGATGCGCGCCAGCAGCTCGCGCGGTTCGAACGGCTTGGCCAGGTAGTCATCGGCGCCCATTTCCAGGCCCAGCACGCGGTCGATCGGCTCGGCACGCGCAGTCAGCATGATCACCGGCGTGTTCGAGCGCGCGCGCAGGTCGCGGCACAGGGTCAGGCCATCCTCGCGCGGCAGGTTGAGGTCGAGCACGATCAGGTCCACGTGTTCGCGGTCCAGCAGCTGGCGCATGGCGGTGCCGTCTGCGGCCGTGCTTACCTGGTAGCCGGCACGGCCGAGCTGTTCGGCCAGCAGGGTGCGGATGTCGTTGTCGTCGTCGACGATCAGCAGTCGATGCATCGTGTTTTCAGTCTCCATGTCGCGATCATCCCGTGTCGGCAGCTGAACCGCATCCGGGGCAATGCGTACCAGTGTATCCAGCCATGGGCGGGATACCTGTGGTTACGCGTATTCACCGACAGTGTTACATAGAGACATACCCCGAGGATTGAGCCGCCCATCGCCCGGTCTTCACAATGCCCACCAACGCCGCCACCGCGGCCCCGAGAGTGAAGCCACGACGTGACGTTCCGCCTGCTGCCCGCGACCCGCCGGGGTCGCCTGATACTGATCGCCCTGCTTGCCCTGATCGTTGCCGTGGCCGCCTGGTGGCTGCTGCGCAAACCCGCTGCCCCGGCTGTAGCGACCACGCCGGTCAGCCGCGGCGACATCGAGCAGACCGTGGAAGCCACCGGCGTGATCGACGCCTACAAGCTGGTCAGCGTCGGTGCGCAGGCCTCGGGCCAGATCAAGTCGCTGAAAGTTCAACTGGGCGACACCGTGAAGGAAGGTGACCTGATCGCCGAGATCGACGCCACCACCCAGCAGAACCAGGTGCTCAACGCGCAGGCCTCGCTGGACCAGGTCACCGCCCAGCGCGCCGTGCAGCAGGCCACCCTGCGCCAGGCCGAACTGGAGTTCGCGCGCCAGCAGCAGATGCTGGCCGCCGAGGCCACCTCGCGCCAGGAATACGATGCCGCCGAGGCGCAGCTGAAGACCGCCCGTGCCCAGCTGCAGTCCTACGAGGCACAGATCAAGGGCCGCGAAACCGAACTGGGCACCGCCCGCGCCAACCTGGCCTACACCCGCATCGTGGCGCCGATGGACGGCACTGTGGTGGCGGTGGTGGCCGAGGAAGGTCGCACCGTGAACGCCAACCAGACCGCACCGACCATCGTCATGCTGGCGCGGCTGGACGTGGTCACGGTCAATGCCGAGATCTCCGAGGCCGACGTGGTCAAGATCAAGGCAGGCATGCCGGTGTACTTCACCACGCTGGGCGATCCGGACCGCAAGTACCACGCCACGCTGCGCCAGATCAATCCGGCGCCGGCCTCGATCGCCAATGAAAACTCGTCCAGTTCCAGCAGCTCTTCCAGTTCCAGCTCCAGCAGCGCGGTCTACTACAACGCACTGTTCGATGTGGAAAACCCGGATGGCACGCTGCGCATCGACATGACCGCGCAGGTCTCGGTGCTGCTGAAGCAGGCCAAGGGCGTGCTGATGGTGCCGGCAGTGGCGTTGGGACCGAAGCGCCGTGGCGACGAGCGCATGGTGCGGGTGCTGGACGACAAGGGCCAGCCGCAGCCGCGCAAGGTCACCGTGGGCATCAACAACGGCGCCTCGGCCGAGATCCTGTCGGGGCTGAAGGAAGGCGAGCGCGTGGTGGTCGGCGAAGCCGGTGCGGCCGGTGCCAGCGCCGCCGGCGGCAACCGTGGCGGCATGCAGATGCGGGTTGGCGGCCCGGGCATGGGGCGCCGATGAGCACGACGGCGCCGCTGCTGCGCCTGCGCGACCTGCGACGCGAATTCCCGGCCGGCGATGATGTGATCGCCGTGCTGCGCGACGTCAATCTCGACATCCACGCCGGTGAGATGGTGGCCATCGTCGGCCAGTCCGGTTCGGGCAAGTCGACGCTGATGAACATCCTCGGCTGCCTCGACCGCCCTACCCGCGGCAGCTACCAGGTGGCCGGCCGCGAGACCGGAAAGATGGCGCCGGACGAGCTGGCCGAACTGCGCCGCGAGCATTTCGGCTTCATCTTCCAGCGCTACCACCTGCTCGGCGACCTGGACGCGCGCGGCAACGTAGAGGTGCCGGCGGTGTATGCCGGCAGCCCGGGCGCAGTGCGCAACGCGCGTGCCGAACAGCTGCTGCAGCGGCTGGGCCTGAGCGATCGCATGCACCACAAGCCGGGGCAGTTGTCCGGTGGCCAGCAGCAGCGCGTGTCGATCGCCCGTGCCCTGATGAACGGCGGCGAGGTGATCCTGGCCGACGAACCAACCGGCGCGCTCGATACGAAATCCGGCGAGGAAGTGATGGCGATCCTCGGTGAGCTGCACGCCGAAGGCCATACCATCATCATCGTCACCCACGACATGAGCGTGGCCGAACACGCGCAGCGCATCATCGAGATCCGCGACGGCGAGATCATCGCTGATCGCGCCAACCCGAATGCGCCGACCTACCGTGCGCAGCGCGAGGCCAGCACCGGCGTCGCCCGCGGCAACAGCTGGCGGGCCGCACGCGACCGCTTCACCGAAGCGTTCCGGATGGCGCTGCTGGCGATGAACGCACATCGGCTGCGCACCTTCCTGACCATGCTCGGCATCATCATCGGCATCGCCTCGGTGGTCTCGGTGGTGGCGCTGGGCAATGGCTCGCAACAACAGATCCTGCAGAACATCAGCGCGCTCGGCACCAACACCATCGACGTCTATCCCGGCCGTGGTTTCGGCGACATGCGCTCGGCGCGGGTACAGACGCTCAAGGCCAGCGACGCCGATGCACTGGCAAAGCAGAGCTACGTGGACAGCGCCACCCCCAGCGTGTCGACCTCGGTCACCGCCCGCTACCGCAACCAGTCCTCCACCGCCCAGGTCAGCGGCGTCGGCGAGCAGTTCTTCCGGGTCAAGGGCGTGACCCTGCTCAGCGGCAGCTTCTTCGATAGCGATGCGGTGAAGGGCCTGGGCCAGGTGGCGGTGATCGATGAGAACACCCAGACCCAGTTCTTCCCCGATGTCGACCCGGTCGGCCAGGTGATCCTGCTCGGCAATGTGCCGGCACGCGTGGTCGGCGTGGCCAAGCGCCAGAGTTTCGGTTTCGGCGGCAGCACCAGCCTCAGCGTGTGGGTGCCGTACACCACGGTGATGTCGCGCATGCTCGGCCAGAGCCACGTGTCCAGCATCACCGTGCGCGTGGACGACGACACGCCGATGGATGCCGCACAGGAAGCGATCACCCGCCTGTTGACCATGCGCCATGGCACCGAAGACTTCTTCCTTAGCAACAGCGCCGAAATCCGCCAGACCATCGAACAGACCACGCGCACGATGACGCTGCTGATCGGCGCCATCGCCGCCATCGCGCTGCTGGTCGGCGGCATCGGCGTGATGAACATCATGCTGGTCTCGGTCACCGAGCGTACCCGCGAGATCGGCGTGCGCATGGCCGTGGGTGCACGGCAGAGTGATATCCGCCAGCAGTTCCTGATCGAGGCGGTGCTGGTCTGCCTGCTTGGCGGCGTACTCGGCATCGGCCTGGCCCTGCTGCTGGGCTCGATGATCGGGCGCTTCGCCAGCGACTTCCAGGTGCTGTTCTCCACGGCCTCGATCGTTGCCGCGTTCGCCTGCTCGACCCTGATCGGCGTGGCGTTCGGCTTCCTGCCTGCGCGCAACGCCGCGCAGCTCGACCCGGTGGAGGCCCTGGCCCGCGAATGAAGATGATGACCCGACTGCCCTTCCCTGCCCCCTCGCGCCTGCTGCTGGCGGGCGCTGTACTGCTCGCCCTGTCCGGCTGCGCATCGATGGGCCGCTATCCGGTGCAGGACCCCGACGTGGCGGCGACCTACGGTCGTGGCGACGCCACCCTCAATGCGCCCGCGGACGATCCGCGCAGCAGCCTGGATACTCCGGGCCGCGACATCCGCCAGGACACCTGGTGGACCGGTTTCGGCGATGAGCGTCTCGACCGTCTGGTGGCGCAGGCGCTGGCTGCCAACAGCGATCTTGCCGCCGCTGGCCTGGCCGTGCAGCGTTCGCGCCTGCAGGCCGGACTGGCCAGCAACGCGCTGTGGCCACAGCCTTCGTCGTCCGGCGTCAGCGGCAATGCCAGCCGCGCCACCGACCAGGCCGACGACTGGCGCCGCAGCTATTCCACCGGCGTCTCGCTGGGCTGGGAAGTGGACCTGTGGGGCCGCCTGCGCACCCAGCGCGACATCGCCCGCTGGGAAGCCGAGGCCAGCGAGGAAGACCGGCAGAACACCGCGCTGCTGGTGATCAGCGACACCATCAACCAATACTGGAACCTGGCCTATCTCAACCAGTCCATCGCCACCGGCCAGGCCAACCTGGAGCGGCTGGAACGCACCCGCGAACTGGTCCAGGCCCGCTTCGACGCCGGTGCAGTATCGCGCCTGGAAGTACGCCAGGCACTGCAGAACCTGCAGTCGCAGCGTTCCTCGCAGAGTGCGCTGGAACAGCAGCGGGTGGAGGCCCGCAATGCACTGACCGTGCTGCTGGACGGCACGCCCTGGCCGCAGCAGGACGAACCGCAGGACCTGCTCGGCGCACGCAGCCCCAGCATCGCGGAGGGCCTGCCGACCGACCTGCTCGGTCGCCGTCCCGACCTGCGCGCGGCCGAACTGCGCCTGCGCAACAGCCTGAAGACCATCAAGGTCACCGCCACCCAGTACTACCCGGCGCTGAGCCTGACCGGCAGCCTCGGTTCCAGCGCAACGTCGCTGGGTGACGTGCTGCGCAACCCGGTGGCCACGCTGGGCGCCGGCCTGTCGCTTCCGTTCCTCAACCTGCAGCGCGCGCAGCTGGATACCGATATCGCCGGCACCGCCTACCAGATCGCCGCGACCAATTTCCGCAAGACGCTGTACACCGCGCTCTCGGAAGTGGACAACGCGCTGTCGGCACGCGAGCAGCTGGCGCGCCAGGTGGCGGCCTCGCAGGCTTCGTACGACGAAGCGGTGGAAGTGGAACGGGCGCAGGAAGTGCGCTACCGCGTGGGTGCCACCGACCTGCGCACCTGGTTGGAAGCGCAGCAGACCCGGCGCGATGCCGAGCTGTCGCTGGCGCGCGTGCGCCAGGGCCAGCTGAACAACGACGTCACCTTGTTCAAGGCACTGGGCGGCAGCGCGGGGTGAGGCGGCAAGAGCGCCAACCAAGGTTGGCGACTACCGGTAGGTGTCGACCTTGGTCGACACGGCCGATCCACGCCATGCGTGAATCGGATCGCCGGTAGCGCCGGGCCATGCCCGGCGAAGCAATCCGCCGGGCATCGCCCGGCGCTACCGGAAAGCCGATCAACCGCGCTGGCGCACGGCCTCGAACAGGCTGACACCGGCAGCGACGGAGACGTTCAGGCTCTCGATCTCGCCCGGCATCGGGATCTTGACCAGGCCATCGCAGTTCTCGCGGGTCAGGCGGCGCAGGCCATCGGCTTCACCGCCCAGCACCAGCGCGATGTTGCCCTTCAGGTCCAGCTGGTACAGCGAGGCGGTGGCTTCGCCGGCCAGGCCGTAGATCCACACGCCCTGCTTCTGCAGGTCCTTCAGGCAGCGCGACAGGTTGGTCACCGCCACCACCGGGATCAGATCGGCGGCACCGGCCGAAGTCTTGCGCACGGTGGCATTGACGGTGGCCGACTTGTCCTTGGGGATGATCACGGCAGTCGCGCCGGCGGCAGCGGCCGAGCGCAGGCAGGCGCCCAGGTTGTGCGGGTCCTGCACCTCGTCCAGCACCAGCAGCAGGGCCTTGCCCTCGGCTGCAGTGACCAGGCCTTCCAGCTCGTTCTCGCTGTAGGTGCGGGCGGCGGCATAGCGCGCGGCCACGCCCTGGTGGCGTACCGAACCGCCGACACCGTCCAGCGCCTGGCTGTTCACCTTGCGCACGTCGATGCCCTTGCGGCGGGCGTTTTCCTCGATCTCGGTCAGGCGCGGGTTCTTCGCACCGGCCTCGACCAGCACTTCGCGGACGTTCTCGGCGTCGTTCTCGATGGAGGAGGCGACGGCGTTGACGCCGACAATCCACTGGCTGTTCTTGCTCATGCGGGCGGGGACCGGAAAGGGGGTGGCTATGGTAGAGCATCGGCGGGCCGGGCGCTGCGGCCGGCCCTCTGGGGAGCCGGGCCTGCGATCGGCTGCCCTTGGTTCAGGCAGCGGCAACCCGCCAGCCGAGCGTGGGCTCGGCGCTACAGGTGTGTTATCGGCTGCGTGGCGGCCAGTGCGGGGTGTCGTGGTCGGGGTGCTGGTGGGACACGATGGTGGCCAGGAAATCCAGCGCCGCGATGTCCTCCTCGGTGCGCCGCGCCGGCAGGCTGGCCAGGCTGTCGACGAAGGGCAGCTTGCGTTCGACTCCGTACTGGATGGTCGGTGGCAGGCGTTCGGGTTGGTCAAAGGCACCAGCGGCCACGGCCACGCCGTCGGGGGCTTCATAGGTCAACGGGGTACCGCAGTCGGCGCAGAAGCCACGCCGCACCACGTTGGATGACTGGAAATAGCGTGGCTGGCCGCGGGTCCAGCTGAACTGCACGCCGCGCACCGACACCAGCGGCGCGTAATAGGCACCGAAGGCCTTCTGGCACATCCGGCAGTGGCAGATCGAGCTGTCGGTCAGCTCGCCTCGCGCCTGGAAGCGGATCGCGCCGCACTGGCAGCCGCCGCTGTATTCGGGTTGGCCCTGCATCTGCGGTCCTCCGTAACGTCGTGCCAACCAAGGTTGGCACCTACCGGGTGAGGTGGGTGCCGACCGTTGGTCGGCACACCTTTCAATACTGCTTTTTCGCGCGCTTGGCCGGCTTGCCACGCTCGGGCAGCGGCGGCAGGCCATCGCCTTCATCCTCACCCTTGTGCTCGACCAGGCGGAAGTCGATCTTGCGCTCTTCCATGCTGGCCTTCAGCACCAGGATGCGCACGCGGTCGCCCAGCCGGTAGCTGCTGCCACGGCGCTCGCCGGTCAGCGTCTTGCGGGTGGCATCGAACTTGTAATAGTCCTGCGGCAGCTGGGTCACATGGACCAGGCCCTGCACCTTCGACTCGTCCAGTTCCACGAACAGGCCGAAGCTGGTCACGCCGCTGATCACGCCGTCGAACTGGCCGCCCACGTGCTTTTCCATCCACGCCGCGCGGTAGCGCTCGTCGACTTCGCGCTCGGCCTCGTCGGCACGACGCTCACGCTCGGAACACTGCAGCGCCAGGGCTGCCATTTCGCGCGCGTTGTAGGTGAACTTGTCCAGCGGCTTGCCGGACAGCGCGTGCTTGATCGCGCGGTGCACCAGCAGGTCAGGGTAGCGACGGATCGGCGAGGTGAAATGCGCGTACGCCTCCAGCGCCAGGCCGAAGTGACCGTGGTTTTCCGGGCTGTAGATCGCCAGGCTCTGGCTGCGCAGCAGCACCGATTCCAGCAGCGTGGCATCGGGGCGGTCGCGGATCTTCTTCAGCAGCTTGGTGTAATCGCCCGGGCGTACCTTGGACCACGGCGGCAGGCTCAGCTTGAACTCCTTGAGGAATTCCAGCAGGTCGGCGTACTTGGTTTCCGGCGGCTTCTCATGGATGCGGTACGGGGCCGGCACGTGGCGCGACAGCAGGTACCTGGCCGCCTCGACGTTGGCCGCGATCATGCATTCCTCGATCAGCTTGTGTGCGTCGTTGCGCACCAGCATGCCGGCCTGGGTGACTTCACCGCGGTTGTCCAGCACGAAACGTACTTCACTGCTTTCGAACTCGATGGCGCCGCGCTTGGCGCGTGCCTTGGACAGCACCTTGTACAGCTGGTGCAGGCGCTGCACCTGCGGCAGCAGGTCGCCCATCCAGGCCTTGGTATCGGCATCGTCCTCGCCCACCGCCTTCCACACCTGGGTGTAGGTCAGGCGCGCGTGCGAGTTCATCACCGCTTCGTAGAAGCGCGAATGCGTGACCAGGCCGTCGCGGTCGATCTGCATGTCGCAGACAAAGCACATGCGGTCGACCTTCGGCATCAGCGAGCAGATGCCGTTGGACAGTGTCTCCGGCAGCATCGGCACCACGAAGCCCGAGAAGTACACCGAGGTGGCGCGCTTCTGCGCCTCTTCGTCCAGCGGCGTACCGGGGCGAACGTAGTTCGAGACATCGGCGATCGCCACCACCAGGCGGAAACCCTCGGCATTCGGCTCGCAGTACACCGCGTCGTCGAAGTCCTTGGCATCTTCACCGTCGATGGTGACCAGCGGCGTGCTGCGCAGGTCGACGCGGTCGCCGATCATCGCCGGCTCGACCACCAGCGGCACCGAAGCCGCTTCGTCCAGCACCTCCTGCGGGAACTCGAACGGCAGCTCGTGGCCGTGGATGGCGGTCTCCACCACCAGCGACGCGGTCAGCTTGTCGCCGAGCACGGCGATGATGCGGCCGATCGGCGGACGGCGGCTGTCCGGCGCCTGGGTCAGTTCGCAGACCACCAGCTGGCCGTCGCGTGCACCACCGGTCTGGTCCGGCGGTACCTGCACGTTGCGCTGCACGCGCTTGTCGTCGGGCACCACATAGTTGATGCCCATCTCGATGCTGAAGCGGCCGATCAGGCGGGTCATGCCGCGTTCGAGCACGCGGGCGATGCTGCCTTCGCGACGGCCACGGTGATCGATGCCGGTCACGCGGGCCAGCACCTTGTCGCCGTGCATGACCTTGCGCATCTCATATGGCGGCAGGAACAGGTCGTCACCACCCTCGACCGGGCGCAGGAAACCGAACCCTTCCGGGTTGGCGATCACCACGCCGGTGACCAGGTTCAGGGTCTGGATCGGGGCGAAACCGCCGCGACGGTTCTGCACCAGCTGGCCGTCACGGACCATGGCACCGAGCCGGCGCGACAGCGCCTCGGCCCGGTCCGGCGCGGTCAGGCCCAGGCGCGCGCCGAGTTCTTCGGCGGTCTGCGGCCCTTCGCAGCGCTCCAGCAGGGCCAGGATGGCCTCGCGGCTGGCGATGGGCTGTTCGTATTTTTCGGCTTCGCGGGCGGCATAGGGATCGTCGATCACCTTGCCGGTCGGCGGCAGCTTGCGGCCCGGGGCCGGGCCCGGGGCGGCGGCATCGGCGCTGCGGGCCTTGCGGCCACGCGGCGGTGCACCGCCTTCGTTCAATTCGGGGAACCAGCCCGGCAACGGCTTGCCCGGCTTGGTGGTGCGGGCCGTGCCCGCCTTGGCGCCCTTCTTCGCGGCCTGGCTGCGGGAGGTACTCCCGCCCTTGCTTGGTTTTTTGGTAGTCATCGCCCTACATGGTAGCCGCTGACGGTGTGCATAACGGGTCAGCGGCAGTCTTGAAGGCCTTGCATGAAAAATATTCAGGAAGTCGTTGACAGCCTGCGGATTCATCTTCACAATTGCGCCTCTGGAACGCCCAGGTGGCGGAATTGGTAGACGCACTAGTTTCAGGTACTAGCGGGTAAAACCGTGGAGGTTCGAGTCCTCTCCTGGGCACCAACGAAAAAACTCCTCGCTTCGGCGGGGATTTTTTTTGCCTGTAGTCCGGCCCTGAGGCTCGACTCTTTCTCCCCCAGGAAGGAACTCCGACCCGGTATCGGCAATGATCTTCACAAGGGTGTTGACACCCCCGTAACAACACCCCATAATCTCGCTCCTCGACGCCCAGGTGGCGGAATTGGTAGACGCACTAGTTTCAGGTACTAGCGGGTAAAACCGTGGAGGTTCGAGTCCTCTCCTGGGCACCACGTCGAGAATGAGAAAAACCCGCGAAAGCGGGTTTTTTCATGCCCGTGATTCGGCATCGCCGCGACCGGCGGCCGGCATCACAACAGCGGCCGCAGCACCAGCTCCAACCCGAGCAGCAGCAGGAAACCCAGGAAGCAGGCGCGGAACACCCGCGCACTGATGCGCTGCCGGATCACCTGCCCCAGCCACATGCCCAGCAATGCCGGCAGCACCGCCAGCGTACTCAGCCCCAGCTGCTGGATGCCGAATGCGCCGTGCAGCACCAGGCCAGTGGTCAGCGAAATCGTCGACACAGTGAACGCCAGTCCCAGCGCCTGCACCAGCTCCTCGCGCTGCAACCCCAGCGACTGCAGGTACGGCACCGCCGGCATCACGAACACGCCGGTGGCGCCGGTCACCACACCCGACAACGCACCCACCAGCGGCCCCAGCCATCGCTCGCGCCGCTGCGGCACGCGGAACACCGGCACAAGCAGGGCATAGGCCGCATAAACCACCAGCGCAACGCCCAGCGCAACACGCGACCAGGTGCGATCGACCCGCACCAGCAGCGCTGCCGAACCCAGCGTCACCACCACCACGGCCAGCATCATCGGCCACAGGCGCCGCACGATGTGGCCCAGTGAGGGGCCGGACAACAGCTGCCACGCATTGGTGACGAAGGTGGGGATGAACAGCATCGATGCCGCCGCCACCGGCGACAGCGCGCCACCGAGCAGACCCATCGCCACTGTCGGCAAGCCCATGCCGGTCACGCCCTTGACCACACCGGCCAGCACGAACACCACCACCAGCAGCACGTAGAAGTACATCGATTCATTCATGCCTTCATTGGATCGGCCGGCCGCTCGGCGCACAATGCGGTCTTCCCGGCCTCGCCTTCGGCTGATCCGAAGGCGCAGGCGTTGCGATGAGGGCATCACATGCGGATGGATATCGCCGACCTGCGCCTGTTCCTGACCATTGCCGAGGCGGGCAGCATCACGGCCGGTGCCGCGCAGGCAAACCTGGCACTGGGCTCAGCCAGTGAGCGCTTGCGCACGATCGAAGCCGATGCCGGTACCCCGCTGTTGAACCGGCACCCACGCGGCGTCAGCCTGACCGAAGCCGGTGCCGCGCTCGCCCACCATGCACGCTTGATCCTGCAGCAGCAGGCACAGCTGCGCGGTGAACTGCAGGCGTTCGCGCACGGTGCGCGCGGCACCCTGCATCTGTATGCCAACACCGCAGCGCTGACCAACTACCTGCCTTCGCGGCTCGCACCATGGCTGGCCGAACGCCCGCGCCTGCACGTGGAACTGCTGGAGCGCACCAGCCCTGAAGTCGTGCGTGCGATCAGTGCTGGCCAGGCCGAGGCCGGCATCATCAGCGATGCCGTCGACGCTGCCGGCCTGCAGCAGCATGTGGTCGCCGAAGATCCGCTGGTGATGCTGCTGCCCGAAGACCACCGCTTCGCATCGCGGCGCAGCGTGGCCTTCACCGATGTTGCCGGCGAGACCTTCGTCGCACTGGCCGATGGCAATGCACTGCAGACCTACATCGAGGACCAGGCGCGCGACATCGGGCGGCGCCTGGATGTACGCATCCGCATGAAGACCTTCGAAGGCGTATGCATCATGGTCGGCCACAGCATTGGTGTCGGCATCGTGCCGCGGACCATCGCCCGCCAGCATCGGCGCAGCATGCATACCGTCGCCGTACCGCTCGCCGATGCATGGGCACAGCGCCGCCTGTGTGCCTGTTTTGCCGAGTGGGCGCAGTTGTCATCGGCGATGCGCAGCCTGCTGCTTCACCTGGGCGTACAGCCGCAGAAAAAGGTGTGAAATGTTGTTGACACATCTTCTGTCGCTCCCCATAATTCATCTCCTGAGTCGCCCAGGTGGCGGAATTGGTAGACGCACTAGTTTCAGGTACTAGCGGGTAAAACCGTGGAGGTTCGAGTCCTCTCCTGGGCACCACGACTCAAGATGATCAAACCCGCGAAAGCGGGTTTTTTCGTTTCCGGGGTTTGCAGCGCCAACGCGATGGCGACGCCCATCCACGCATGGATGCACTCCGTCGACGCCTGAGCACACAAACAAAAACCCCGCCTTGCGGCGGAGTCAAAATACAGCACGTGTTTCCAGGGAGTTTCAGTGTCCGCCACCGGCGGCTGCACCCGCACCCGCGCCGAACGGCGGCTTGGCCAGCCACAGGAACGCGATGATCGCCAGGAAGATCCAGCCCAGCAGGAAGAAGATGTCGTTGAAGCCCATCTGCGATGCCTGGTGGTTGATCATGTTGTTCAGTACCGCTGCGCCGTGCTGCAGGTCGCCCTGCCCCATCGCCGTGACCTGGTCCTGCATGCCCGGCTGATAGGCCGAGATATGCTCGGTCAGGTCGGCATGGTGCACCTGGGTGCGCCGCGCCCACAGCCACGTCGTCAGCGACGCTGCGAAACTGCCGCCCAGCGTACGCAGGAACGTGGCCAGGCCGGAGCCCGCCGCGATCTCGCGCCCATCCAGGTCCGACAGCAGGATCTGCAGCACCGGCATGAAGAACAGCGCGACGCCGATACCCATGATCAGCTGCACACCCGCCACATGGTTGTAGTCCACCTGCAGGTTGAAGTTCGAACGCAGGAAGCTGGTCATCGACAACACAATGAACGCAATCGTAGCCAGCATGCGCATGTCGAAGCGCGATGCATACTTGCCCACGAACGGGGTCATGATCACCGGCAGGATGCCGATCGGCGCTGTCGCCAGGCCCGCCCAGATCGCGGTGTAGCCCATGTCACGCTGCAACCACTGCGGAATCAGCAACGCCACGCTGAAGAACGCCGCGTAGGCCACCACCATCGCCAGCGTACCGGCGCGGAAGTTGCGATGCCGGAACAGCTTCAGGTCGACGATCGGATCCTTGTCGGTCAGTTCCCAGATCAGGAACACCGTCAGCGTGACCACGGCCACACACGCCAGCACCACGATCTTCGTCGACGAGAACCAGTCCTCGTCGTTGCCCAGGTCGAGCACCAGCTGCAGCGCACCGACACCGATCACCAGGGTGACCAGGCCGACGTAGTCCATCTTCGGCTTCTCGATGTGCTCCGGGCGCCCCTTCAGCTGGTTGCCCACCACCAGCGCAGCGAAGATGCCCAGCGGCACATTGATCAGGAAGATCCATTCCCAGCTGTAGTTGTCGGTGATCCAGCCACCGAGAATCGGGCCGCAGATCGGCGCCACCACCGTGATCATCGCCAGCAGCGCCAGTGCCTGCCCGCGTTTCTCCCGTGGATAGATCGAGACCAGCAACGACTGCGTGATCGGGTACATCGGGCCGGCCACGAAACCCTGCAGCGCACGCGACAGCACCAGCATGCCCATGCTCTGCGCCAGGCCGCACAGCAGCGAGGTGATGACGAAGGCCAGCGTGGCCCAGACGAACAGCTTGCGTTCGCCGAAGCGGCGGCTGAGCCAGCCGGTCAGCGGCAGCGCGATGGCCGTGCTGACCGCGAACGAGGTGATGACCCAGGTCGCCTGCTGCGAACTGGCGCCGAGGTTGCCGGCGATGGTCGGCAGCGAGACGTTGGCGATGGTGGTGTCGAGCACCTGCATGAACGACGCCATCGCCAGGCCGACGGTGCACAGGGCGACGCTGGGCGGCAGGAACCCGGAGGCCGCACCCGGCGCCGCCGGGGCGCCCGGAGCACCGGGCGCGGCTGGAGCTTGTGCGGACATGGCGACCTCAGCCCACCTTCGCCTGCTGCGGCAGGTTGCCCTGGATGATCGTGTGGATCACCTCGTCGGCATCATGCAGCTGCTTGGCATACACGTCGGTGTCGAACACCGTGCCCTTGGCCGGGGTGCTCGGCAGCACTTCGCCCTTCTGGTCGCGCAGGCTCACTTCGGCCTTCATCGACAGGCCGATGCGCAGCGGGTGTTCGGCCAGCTGCTTGGCATCGATGGCGATGCGTACCGGCACGCGCTGAACGATCTTGATCCAGTTGCCGCTGGCATTCTGCGCCGGCAGCAGCGAGAACGCCGAGCCGGTGCCCAGGCCCAGGCTCTGGACGCGGCCCTTGTACTTCACGTCACCGGCGTACAGGTCCGACTTCAGCTCAACTTCCTGGCCCAGGCGCATGTGGCGCAGCTGGGTTTCCTTGAAGTTGGCCTCGACCCACATCTGCTCGGTCGGCACCACGGCCATCAGGGCATTGCCCGGCTGCACGCGCTGGCCCACCTGCACCGAACGACGGGCGACGTAGCCGGTGACCGGCGCGACGATGCCGGCGCGGGCGTTGTTGAGGAAGGCCTGGCGCAGCTGCGCAGCAGCGGCCTGCACGTCCGGCTGGGTGGCGATCACGGTGTCGTCGACCAGTGCGCGGTTGCGCTCGACGGTCTCGCGCGAACCGGCCACGGCCGCTTCGGCGGCGGCCAGCTCATCGCGGGCATGGGCCAGTTCTTCGTTGGAGATGGCGCCGGTTGCGGCCAGGTCCTTGCGGCGGGCGAAGTCGTCGCGCACGCGCTTCAGGGTCACCTGGCGGGCGTTCAAGTCCGCCTGCGCGCCTTCCACGCTGCGGTACAGGCCACGGGTCTGGCGCACGGTCTTGGCCAGGTTGGCTTCGGCCTGCTGCAGCGCCACCGACGTGTCGGACGGGTCCAGCTGCACCAGCAGCTGGCCGCGCTCCACGCGCATGCCGTCATCGGCGTTGATGGCGACCACGGTACCGGCCACCAGCGGGGTGATCTGCACCTGGTTGCCCTGCACGTAGGCGTCGTCGGTCTCTTCGAACCAACGGCCGAACATGAAGTACCACAGCGCCAGTGCGGCAAGCAGCAGCACGACGATCACGAACAGGCCGCGCAGCAGGTTGCCGCGGCGGTTGGGGGCGGCCGGGGCCGCGGTGTCTTGGGTCTGGCTCATGGCGGGCGTCTTCAGGAATGCGAGGAATCGAAATGGGAGGCAATCGGTGCGCGGTCGGCGTCAGCGGGCTGGAAACCACCGCCCAGTGCCTTGCTCAGGCGCACCGAGGTCTGCACCTGCTGCGACTGCAGGCCGGCCAGCTGCTGCTGCGATTGCAGCAGGGTGGACTGCGCGGTCAGCACGTCCAGGTAGCTGCCGATGCCGGCGCGGTAGCGCTGCTGGGCCAGGTCGAAGGCCGAGCGTGCGGTGTCCACTGCCTGCTGCTGCGCGTGCGCCTGCTGTGCCAGCGAGCGCACCGCGTTGACCTGGTCGGCGACGTCGCGCAGTGCATCGAGCACGGCCTGGTTGTAATTGGCCACCGCCAGGTCGTACTGCGCGTCGGTGTTGGCCAGGTTGGCGCGCAGCTTGCCGCCTTCGAAGATCGGCAGGCTCAGCGCCGGGCCGATGTAGGCGAAGGTGGAGCTGCTCTTCAGCAGGTCACCCACGTTCGGGGCGACCACGCCGGCCAGCGCGGTCAGGTTGAAGCTCGGGTAGAACTTGGTCTTCGCAACCTTGATCTGCTTGTCGGCCGCTTCAACGCGCCAGCGTGCGGCAACGATGTCGGGGCGACGGCCCAGCAGTTCGCTGGGCAGCACGCCCGGCAGCTGCAGCGCCACCGGGTTCAGCGGCTGCGGGCGCTGGATCGACAGGCCTCGGTCCGGACCCTTGCCGACCAGGGCGGCCAGTGCGGTGCGGGCGGCATCGATGCGCTGCTGTGCGGCCAGCACCTGCTGCTGCGCGGCCGGCACGCGGGCTTCGGCCTGGCGCACCTGCAGATCGCTGTCGATGCCGGCGCCGCGGCGCTGGCGGGTCAGCTGCAGCGACTTCTGCGAGCGGGTCAGTTCTTCCTCGGCCACGTCATTGAGCTGCCACGCGTAAGCCAGATCGGCATAGGCCTGGGTAATGCCGGTAGACAGGTTCAGGCGTGCGGCCTGGGCTTCGACGGTGGCGGCATGCGCGCCATCCACGGCGGCTTCCCAGGCGGCGCGCTTGCCGCCCCACAGGTCCACGCCGTAGCTGAAGTCGAAGGCGACCTGGCTGCTGCCGCCATAGCGGCCCCCCATCTCGCTGCCGACCATCGACTCGGGCAGGCGCAGGCCGGTATAGCCACCGGACACCGACAGGCTGGGCAGCTCATCGGCCCGTGCGGTGCCGACCTGGGCCTGGGCCTGGCGCAGGCGCGCATCGGCGGCATCCAGGCTCGGGTGACCGGCCAGGCCCTCGGCGACCAGCGCGTCCAGCTGCGCATCGCCCAGTGCCTTCCACCAGTCCTGCGCCGGGAAGCCGGCGGCGCTCAGGTCGGTGTCGGCCAGGGTGCGTTCGCTGTGCAGGCTGTCCACGTCAAGCACGTGGCCCTGCGGATTGAGGCCACGACTGCTGGCGCAGGCGGCCAGGGCCAGGGCCAGCGCTGATACCAGCAGCGCGCGCCCGGACCGGCGAAGAGTGGAATGCGGGATCGGGTTCATGGGGTCGTCAGTGAATCGCGGATTCGGGTGAGGAGGGACAGCAGCAGCGTGCGCTCATCGGCGGAAAGATCGCGTAGCGCGTAATCCATCACCGCGTCGCCGCGCAGCTTCAGCCGCGCCCACAGCGCGCGGCCTTCATCGGTCAGCACGATCTGCAGTGCGCGCCGGTCCTGCGCATGCGGTTCGCGACGGACGCAGCCCAGCGCTTCCAGCTTGTCCAGCAGGCGGGTCACCGCGCTGGGCACCTGGTCGATGGCCTGGGCCAGCTCGTTGGCAGTACACGGGGCCATGTTGGAAAGCACCTTCAGCCCGATGTAGTGAGTGAAGCCGATACCCAGATCTTCTTCAGCCATGGACGCATCGAGTTGGCGGACCAGGCCGTCGCGCACCTGGCGCAGCAGCAGGCCGAAGCTGGGGGGAGTGGTTGCAGGACAGATCATGGGGGAGCATTCTCTTCCAAAAAAAATATTTCTCAATGGAAATATTCGATCTGGCATCGAATGCTGTGTTGCAGCAGCGGGCTGGATCAATGAAGGCGCCTACCTTAATGATCTGGTCAGGTGGCCCGGTAGTACAATCCAGCCAATGGATGACACATTTCAGCCAGTGGACATGATGAACAAGGCAGAAATTCAGGTTCCCAAGCGCTTGCTCAGGGATGACGCACTGGACTGGTTCGAGCGCAATGACGGCCCGCCGGTCATCGCCTTCCGCTTCGACAGCCAGCAGGGCCTGGCCCGTGAGGTGGACTGGCACCACCATCAGCGTGCCCAGCTGATCTGCGTCGAACGCGGCCTGTTGACCACCCGCACCTCGCACGGCACCTGGTCGCTGGCGCCGGGCTCGGCCGGCTGGATGCCCCCGCTGGAGCCGCACACGGTCACCCTCGACGGCCCGCTGCGTGGCTGGGGCATGGCGCTGGCCGCACCGGCCTGCGCCACCCTGCCCGCCGACCCCTGCGTACTGGGCCTGTCCAAGCTGGCGCAGGCGCTGGCCGACCGCATCTGCGAGTGGCCGCTGGGCTATGACACCACGCCCGAGCGGCAGCACATCATTGACGTACTGCTGGATGAGATCCGCACCGCGCCGCGCCAGCGCATGCATCTACCGATGCCGCACGACCGGCGCCTGCTGAAGATCGCCTCGCAGCTGCTGGCCGACCCCTCCGACGAACGCAGCCTGGCCGAATGGGCGCATTGGGCCGGCCTCTCGCCGCGCAGCCTGACCCGTCACTTCCGCGACGAGACCACCCTCAGCTTCGCCCAGTGGCGACAGCAGGCCCGCCTGTCCGAGGCCCTGCGCCAGCTGACCGACGGCCGCAGCGTGGCCGACATCGCCCACGCGCTGGGCTTCAGCAGCGCCAGCGCCTTCGTCACCGTGTTCCGCCGCCACTTCGGGCTGCCACCGGGGCGCTACCTGGCACGGGCCGGACACGGCCTGGAAACCGGGCTGGACCCTGCACGTGGCTTGGCATCCCCCGCCGCATCCGGATAATCACAGGATTGCGAGCGGCGACCGCCGTCGCCGCCTCCCGACAACAGGTAACAACGCCGCATGACCGAACTTGCCCGCCCCGTGTTCCACGGATTCGAACAACTGCCGCTGCGCGAGTACGCCGAACGCGCCTACCTCGACTACTCGATGTACGTGGTCCTGGACCGCGCCCTGCCGTTCATCGGCGACGGCCTGAAGCCGGTGCAGCGCCGCATCATCTATTCGATGAGCGAGCTGGGCCTGAATGCCGCGTCCAAGCCGAAGAAGTCCGCGCGCACCGTCGGTGACGTCATCGGTAAGTACCACCCGCATGGCGACAGCGCGTGCTACGAGGCGCTGGTGCTGATGGCGCAGCCGTTCTCGTACCGTTACCCGCTGATCGAGGGCCAGGGCAACTTCGGCTCCAGCGACGACCCGAAGTCGTTCGCGGCGATGCGTTACACCGAATCCAAGCTGACCCCGATCGCCGAGGTGCTGCTGGGCGAACTGGGCCAGGGCACCACCGACTGGGCACCGAACTTCGACGGCACCCTGCAGGAACCGACCTGGATGCCGGCACGCCTGCCGCACCTGCTGCTCAACGGCACCACCGGCATCGCCGTGGGCATGGCCACCGACGTGCCGCCGCACAATCTCAACGAGATTGTCAGCGCGCTGCTGCACCTGCTGGACAACCCCGAGGCCAGCGTGCGCGATCTGTGCGAGCACGTGCAGGGCCCGGACTATCCGTCCAGCGCCGAGATCATCACCGCAGCCAACGACCTGCGCACGATGTACGAGACCGGCAACGGCAGCGTGCGTGCGCGTGCGACCTTCACCAAGGAAGCCAACAACATCGTGGTCACCGCGCTGCCGTTCCAGGTGTCGCCGTCGAAGGTGATCGAGCAGATCGCCGCGCAGATGCGCGCCAAGAAGCTGCCGTGGCTGGAAGACATCCGCGACGAATCCGACCACGCCAACCCGGTGCGCGTGGTGCTGGTGCCGCGCTCCAACCGCGTCGACGCCGACCAGCTGATGGGCCACCTGTTCGCGACCACGGACCTGGAGCGCAGCTACCGCGTCAACCTCAACGTGATCGGGCTGGACGGCCGTCCGCAGGTGAAGAACCTGAAGATGCTGCTCAGCGAATGGCTGACCTTCCGCAGCAACACCGTCACCCGCCGCCTGCAGCACCGCCTGCAGAAGGTCGAGCGCCGCCTGCACCTGTTGGAAGGCCTGCTGGTCGCGTTCCTCAACCTGGACGAGGTGATCCACATCATCCGTACCGAGGACGAACCGAAGGCGGCGCTGATCGCGCGCTTCGGCCTGTCCGACGACCAGGCCGAGTACATCCTGGAAACCAAGCTGAAGCAGCTGGCCCGCCTGGAGGAGATGAAGATCCGCGGCGAGCAGGACGAGCTGGCCAAGGAGCGCGAGAAGATCCTCGGCATCCTCGACAGCAAGGCCAAGCTGAAGAAGCTGATCCGCGACGAACTGACCGCCGATGCCAAGAAGTTCGGCGACGCACGCCGTTCGCCGCTGGTGCAGCGCCAGGCCGCGCAGGCCATCGACGAGACCGAGCTGGTGCCGAGCGAGCCGATGACCGTCGTGCTGTCGGAGAAGGGCTGGATCCGCGCCGCCAAGGGCCACGACGTCGATGCGTCCGCCCTGTCCTACCGTGATGGTGACGCCCTGCAGGGCGCAGTGCGTGCGCGCAGCACGCAGCAGGTCGCGTTCCTCGACAGCGAGGGCCGCGCCTACTCGACGCCGGTGCATACCCTGCCTTCGGCGCGCGGCAATGGTGAACCGTTGACCGGCCGCTTCTCGCCGGCAGCGGGCACCAGCTTCGTCACCCTGGCCAGTGCCGAGCCGGATGCCCGCTTCGTGCTGGCCTCCACCCACGGCTACGGCTTCGTCACCCGCTTCGAGAACCTGATCGGCCGCAACAAGGCCGGCAAGGCGATGCTGAACCTGTCGGCGGGTTCGTCGGTGCTGACCCCGTCGGTGGTCGCCAACGTCGCCACCGACCGCATCGTGGCAGTGACCAGCTCCGGCAACCTGCTGGCGATCGCCGCCAACGACCTGCCGGAACTGGACAAGGGCAAGGGCAACAAGATCATCGAGATCCCGAAGGCCAAGCTCGCCACCGAACGCGTGGTGGCCATCGTGGCGATCAGCCCGGGGCAGACCCTGCAGGTCCGCGCCGGCCAGCGCACCATGGGCCTGAAGTTCAACGAGCTCGACGCCTACCTCGGCGCCCGCGCCACCCGCGGCCACCTGCTGCCGCGCGGCTGGCAGAAGGTGGAAGGGTTGTCGGTGGAGTGAGGGTGCGGGGTCGGATCCCTTTCCATGGGAAAGGGCTCTGACCCATTCAACATGGCGAGGGGTCAGAGCCGTTTTCGTCGAAAACGGATCCGACCCCGGACACGAAAAAGCCGGGGCATTCCCCGGCTTTTTCGTTGTCGGCTGGCGGGCGGTGGAGCGGCTGGCGGGCGAAGGCTGGCTGGCTGGCGATGCTCCGGTGCTGGCGGGCGACAGAACGCTGTGCTTCTTCTGGTAGAGCCGACCGCTGGTCGGCTGCTTTTTGCAGAGCAGCCGACCAGCGGTCGGCTCTACCGGGTGGTCACCGGGCATGGCCCGGCGCCACCTGCGGCTCAGTGCGCCGGAGCGCCGTTGCCGTCGATCTTGCTCAGCTGGTACAGCTCCAGGCCGATGCGCTTGATCAGGCCCAGCTGCTGCTCCAGCCACCAGGCGTGGTCTTCTTCGGTGTCCTTCAGCTGTGCAAGCAGGATGTCGCGGCTCACGTAGTCACCCTTCTCCTCGCACAGCTTCATGCCGGCGGCGAGATTGTTCCGAACCGCGTATTCAGTATCGAGATCCTTCTGCAGCATCTCCTCCACGGTCTTGCCCGGCTCGGTGGCATGCGGGCGCATGTCCGGGTCACCGCCGAGGAACAGGATCCGGCGCAGCAGCGCATCGGCGTGCTGGGTTTCCTCTTCCATCTCGTGGTTCAGGCGTTCGTACAGCGCGAACAGGCCCTGGTCCTCGTAGCGGCGGGAATGGATGAAGTACTGGTCGCGGGCAGCAAGCTCGCCGCGCAGCAGTTCCTTCAGGCAGGCGATGACGTCCGGGTTGCCTTTCATGGGGGGCTCCTGTGAATCGATGTGACATAGGGTGCCGCATTTCAAAATACGGTGATCTAATCGGAATCAGTCGCAGTTGCGCCTGCGGCTACAATCAGCCCACGAGTTCGGAAAGGACGTGCGATGCGACGTACATGGCGTTGGGTGCTGGGCGTGTTGATCGCCATCGCGCTGGTCACCGTCCTGGTGCTATGGCTGCTGCTGCGCGGCAGCCTGGCCGACCTGGACGGCGAGCATGCGCTGCCGGGGCTGGCCAAGCCGGTCACCATCGAGCGCGATGCGCTGGGCGTGGTCACCATTACCGCCGGCAGCCAGGCCGACGCGATGCGTGCGCTCGGCCGCGTACACGCGCAGGAACGTTATTTCGAGATGGACCTGATGCGCCGCAGTGCCGCCGGCGAGCTGTCGGCGCTGTTCGGGCCGAAGGCCATCGATGCTGACAAGCGCATGCGCGTGCATCGCCTGCGCGCACGCACCGAGGCGAATCTGCAGGCCGCACTGGGCGACAACGGCGAGGCGGTGCGCGCCTACGTGGATGGCGTCAACGAGGGCCTGGCCGATCTCTCCGTGCGCCCGTGGGCCTACCTGCTGCTGCGGCAATCGCCACAACCGTGGCAGGCCAGCGACAGCGTGCTGGCCGGGCTGGCCATGTACGCCGACCTGCAGGACCCGAACAACCAGACCGAGCTTGCACTGAGCCGCATCCGCGCAGTGGTGCCGCCGGCGCTGTACGCGCTGATCGCCCACGACGGCACCGAATGGGATGCACCGCTGTTCGGCGAACCCACCGGCAACGCCGCCCTGCCCGATGCCAGCCAGCTCGATCTGCGCACTTTGAAGGGGAAAACGGGCACCGAGCAGGAAGAGGCCGACGTCATCGGCAGCAACAACTTCGCGGTGGCCGGTGCACTTACCGCCGACGGCCGCGCGATCGTCGCCGACGACATGCACCTGGGCCTGCGTGCACCCGGCCTGTGGTTCCGCGTACGCTTGCGCTACCCCGACCCGCAGGCCGCCGGCGGCCAGGTCGATGTCACCGGCTTCTCGCTGCCCGGCCTGCCGGCCGTGATCGTCGGCAGCAACGGCCACGTCGCCTGGGGCTTCACCAACAGCTACATCGACACGGCGGACTACCGCACGGAACCGGCCAACGCCGCGATGACCGTGCACGAAGAACGCATCGCCGTGGCTGGCCAGGCCGACGTGCTGTTCCCGGTACGCGAAACCGCCTGGGGGCCGATCCTGCATACCCATGCCGATGGCAGTGGCGATGCGCTGCGCTGGGTCGCACACCTGCCCGGCGCCGTGCGCCTGGACTTCGGTGACCTGGCCCGCGCCGGTGACCTGGACGGTGCACTGCACTTCGCCGACCGCGCCGGCATTCCCGCGCAGAACCTGGTGGTCGGCGACCGCAGCGGCCGCATTGCCTGGCGGCTGATCGGTGCCCGCCCTGACCGCGGCCCCGGCTGTGCGCCGGCCGGCTTCACTGCCGCCAACAACCAGGACTGCGCACCGTGGCCGATCCGCAGCGATGCCTCGCCGGCACTGATCGATCCCCCCAACCATCGCCTGTGGACCGCCAACGGTCGCGTCCTCGATGGCGAGGCACTGGCCAGCGTCGGCAACGGCGGCTATGACCTTGGTGCCCGCGCGCGGCAGATCCGGGATCTGCTGGCAATCCAGGAGCGCTTCGACGAGCACGACCTGCTTGCGATCCAGCTCGATGATCGTGCGGTGTTCCTGCAGCGCTGGTGGGTGCTGTTGCACGATGTGCTGGAGCACAGCGACGACCCGGCCCTGAAACGGCTGGAGGCGGTCAGTCACCAGTGGGGTGGGCGCGCCTCGGCCAGTTCGGTGAGCTACCGGGTGGTGCGTGAATTCCGCACCCAGGTGATGGAGACCCTGTCCGATGCGCTGCTGGCACCGGCCAACGCGCAGCTGGGCGATGACTACCTGGACCCGCGCCTGGCACAACTGGAAGGCGTGGCCTGGCCGATGCTGCAGCAACGCCCCGCCAACCTGTTGCCACCGGCCTACGACAGCTGGGACGCGCTGCTGCTTGATGCCGCACGCCGCACCGAAAGCGAGCTGGCCAAGCAGGGCCCACTGGCCCAGCGCACCTGGGGAGAGCGCAACACCGCGGCGCTCTGCCATCCCATCGCGCGTGCATTGCCGGATATCGCCAAGCGCTGGCTGTGCATGCCCGCCGATCCCCTGCCCGGTGACCGTGACATGCCGCGTGTGCAGACGCCGAACTTCGGCGCCTCCGAACGCATGGTGGTCTCGCCCGGCCACGAGGCCGACGGCATCGTGCACATGCCCGGCGGCCAGAGCGGCCATCCGCTGTCGCCGTACTGGGGCGCCGGCCACGAGGACTGGGTGCATGGGCGGCCGACACCGTTCCTGCCCGGCAAGGCGCAGCACACGATGACGCTGGTGCCGGCCCGTTGACGGCCGGGGTCAGATCCCTTTTCCAGAGGAAAAGGGATCTGACCCCACCTCCACTCCTGCGTGGATGCCGTCCAGCACTCAGCCCCTGCGCCGCTCGATCAGGTTCAGCAGCGGCCCGGTCATCGCCGTGGTCACCAGCGCCATGATCACCAGCACCGCGAACAGGCGGTCGCCGAGCAGGCCCAGCTCGTAACCCAGGTTGAGCACGATCAGCTCCATCAGGCCACGGGTGTTCATCAGCGCCCCCAACCGCCACGCTTCGCGCGTGGGCATGCCCGCACTGCGCGCGGCACTGAAGGTACCCAGCAGCTTGCCCGTCGTGGCCACCGCGATCACCACCACGCACAACACGACATCGCTGGCCTGCAGCGCATCGGCGCGCATGCGCAGGCCGGTCATGGCGAAGAACAGTGGCAGCAGCAGGGTCACCGCGAACGGTTCGACGCGGGCCATCAGCAGGTCGCGCAGCTGCGCGTTGGACGATACCGCGACGCCTGCAGCGAATGCACCGAACAACGCGTGGATGCCCAGCATCTCGGTGATCAGCGCACTGGCCAGTGACAGCAGCAGGATACCCAGCAACCAACGTCCCTCACGGCCCGGCGCGATCTGCTGGCGGGCAAACCACGGCTTCACCAGCCCCAGCATCAGCGCCACGAACACGACCACGCACAGCAGGTTGAGGCTGGCCGGCAACCAGCCGCTGGCCTGGGCGGCGGCGACGATCAAGGCCAGCAGGCACCAGGCGGTGGCATCGCCCAATGCCGCGCAGGCGATCGCGGTCTGGCCCAATGGCGTCTGTGTGATCCCACGATCGGCAAGGATGCGCAGCAACACGGGGAACGCGGTGATGCTCATGGAGATGCCGACGAACAATGCGAATGCAGTAAAGCCCACACCCTGCGGACCGTGCTGCGGATACAGCCAGATCGCCAGCGCCACGCCAAGCACGAACGGCACCGCGATGCCGGCATGGCTGACCGTGAAGGCGAAGCGCCGGCGGCCACGCAGCGCCGCCAGGTCCAGCTCGGCACCGGCCACCAGCAGGAACATCAGCACGCCCAGCTGGCTGAGCATGCCCAGCGGCCCCAGCGAGCTGGCCGGGAACAACGCACCATGCAGCTGCGGCAGCAGGCTGCCGAGCACCAGCGGCCCCATCATCAGGCCAGCGGCCATCTCGCCGATCACCGCCGGTTGTCCCAAGCGCTTGAGCAGCGCACCTGCGCCCTTGGCCACCAGCAGCAGCACCAGCAGCTGCAGAAGGAACAGGCCCAGCGGAGACGTCAGGTGCTGAGCCCAGCCGCCTTCAGCGGCGGCGGTGGCACGGGCAACCGCCGCAGGCGCCGCAGGCCCGGCATATCGCGCCAGCAGCACGCCGGCCAGCAACGGCACCCCGGCCCAGGCCAGGTAGCGCCATCCCCACTTGATCGGCGGCGCCCGGCCCCCGGTCTGTACGTCCATGAACATTCCCCAATGTGCAGGGGGCGATGATACGGAAAAGGGGACGGAGGGGATTAAGTCGTTTGTGCCACAAACGACTTAATCCCCTCCGTCCCCTTTTTGGCGCTTAGGCCAGTGCCTGCGCGTGCACCCCGGCGATCGCGCGACCCGACGGATCTGCTGCTGCAGCGAAGCTGGCATCCCAGGCAATGGCGGCCGGCGACGAACAGGCGATCGACTTGCCACCCGGGACGGTTTCGGCGGCCGCACGGCTGGGGAAGAACTGCTCGAACAGGTGGCGGTAGTAGTATGCCTCCTTGGTCTGCGGCGGGTTGTGCGGGAAGCGCTTGTCGGCCGCCGCCAGTACCCGGTCGCTCACCTGTGCTTCGGCATGCGCCTTCAGCCCATCGATCCAGCCGTAGCCGACGCCATCGCTGAACTGTTCCTTCTGCCGCCACAGGATGCTGTCCGGCAGGTAGCCGTCGAACGCCTCGCGCAGCACCGCCTTCTCGATGCGGCGGCCACCAAAGCCGGCACCGACCATCTTGTGCGCGGCATCGAAGCGCATCGCCACATCGAGGAACTCACGGTCGAGGAACGGCACGCGCGGCTCCACGCCCCAGGCCATCATCGACTTGTTGGCGCGCAGGCAATCGTAGTTGTGCAGGGCGTCGAGCTTGCGCACCAGCTCATCGTGGAATTCACGCGCATCCGGTGCCTTGTGGAAGTACAGGTAGCCACCGAAGATCTCGTCGCTGCCCTCGCCGGAGAGCACCATTTTCACGCCCATCGCCTTGATCCGCCGTGCCAGCAGGAACATCGGCGTCGAGGCGCGGATGGTGGTGACGTCATAGGTTTCGATGTGGCGGATCACTTCCGGCAGCGCGTCGAGGCCTTCCTCGAAGGTGTATTCGAAGCCGTGATGCACGGTGCCAAGAGCCTCGGCAGCGATCGCCGCAGCAGCAAGATCCGGCGAACCCTTCAAGCCGATCGCGAACGAATGCAGGCGCGGCCACCAGGCTTCGGTCTGCCCGCCATCCTCGATGCGCCGACGCGCATAGCGCGCGGCAACGGCCGCCACCAGTGACGAATCCAGGCCACCGGACAGCAGCACGCCATACGGCACGTCACTCATCAGCTGTCGCTCCACCGCGTGCTCGAAGGCCTGGCGCAGTTCGGCCAGGTCGGCCTGGCGGCCCTGAACGTCGGCGTAGTCGCGCCACGGCTGCTGGTAATAACGCACCAGCTCACCGCTGGCGCTGTCGAAGTAGTGACCCGGCGGGAACTGCGCGACGTCGGCACAGGTGTCGACCAGCGCCTTCATTTCCGACGCCACGCGCAGGCGTCCCTGGGCATCATGGCCCCAGTACAGCGGCACCACGCCGACCGGGTCACGCGCCACCAGCACGCGCCCGCTGTCACGGTCCCACAGCGCGAAGGCGAAGATGCCGTTGAGCTGCTCCAGCCACTGCGCCGGCGATCCGCCCTGGCGGTACAGTGCGTTGATCACCTCGCAGTCCGAGCCGGTCTGGAAGTCGTAGGTGGTGGTCAGCGCCGCCTTCAATGCCTGGTGGTTGTAGATCTCGCCGTTCACCGCCAGCGCCAGCTGGCCATCGGCCGACAGCAGCGGCTGCGAACCACCGGCCGGATCGACGATGGCCAGCCGCTCGTGGACCAGCAGCGCACCTTCGTCGAGGTACACGCCGCTCCAGTCCGGGCCACGGTGGCGCTGGCGCTGCGACAGTTCCAGCGCGTGGCGGCGCAGGGAAGGAAGATCGTCACCGGCCTGCAGGCCGAAGATTCCGAAGATCGAACACATGGGGGAGCTCCTGTTGGGGGATTTCACGGGTGGGAAGGTGTTCGACCGGCCATCCAGGCCCGGGTGGGGCTGCGCCCGGGCACAAAAAAACCCGCATCGGCTGATGCGGGTTTTCTGGTGTCCGGGCGTGTGTTGCTGTCTATCTACCCAGGGCGCAGTCCCGCATCGGCCGCGCACGATTATTCGCGCGCAGATTATTGCGGTTGTTGTTATTGACGGCGGTGGCCAGGCGGATCGACATGGCATCGACCCTACCGCGGTTTCCAGCACGGCGCAACCGTTGCGTTGGCAACCACTCCCGAAGCGCATAATGGCCCGCCCTGGAACGTGTAATGGAAATGCAACACCGCAATGGACGCACCGGAGCGCTGGCCGCCCTGCTCTGCCTGGGCCTGGCGGCCTGCCAGACCCTGCCTCCGCCTTCCACGCTGCCGCTGGCGCAGCAGCAGGCACTGGAGCAACGCGGCACCGACGGCAGCTTCGACGGTGCCTGGGACACCGCGCAGACCTTCGAACGTTTCAACGATCCGCGCGCCGTCGCCTACTACGAGCGTGCTGCCGCGATCACGCCCTGGACCTTCCGCAACAGCAAAGCGGAAGAAGCACTGGGCCGGATCTGGACCTCCGGCACGCTGCAGCATGCCGACAGCCCCCACATCAATCCGGCTCCGGTGCTGCGCGCCTCCTGGCAACGCGGTGAACGTGCGTATCTGGCGGCGGCCAACCACGGCAATCTCTATGCGTTCTACGGGCTCGCCAAGGCCTATCGCCAGCGAGGCGACGCGCAGCAGGCGCTGCGCTGGGACCTGCGCGGAATGATCTACAAGCGCTACCCGAGTTCATCGTCGCGACTGCCGGAGGCGGTGGCGGCACAGGGTGACACCGTGCATCCGCGGGTGGCGCAGATCCAGCGTCGTGCCGAGCGCGGCGACGCCGAAGCGCAGGTCGACCTGGGCGCGCTGCTGGAAAAGGGCATGGGACTGCCGCGCGATCCGGCACGTGCGCTGCAGCTGTACCAGCGCGCCGGTGAGAAGGGCAATGTGTTCGGCCAGTACTTCGCCGGTCTGCTGCTGGGCCGCAGTGCGCCGGGTGTGGAGAAAGACACCGACGCGGCGGCGCACTGGTTCGCCAGGGCCGAGGCGCAACACTTCTACATGGCCGCGCCGAGTTACTGGAAGAAAGCGGTCGAGCCGCCGTTCTTCATTTTTTCAGAGTAGAGAAGCGGCCCCGGCGGGAGGCGTGCCGACCAACGGTCGGCACCCACCCTCGCGGAATTCATTCCGTCATCGGGTTCCCACCAGCAGCCGTTCCACCAGGCGCTGGTACAGACCCGGCAATGCTTCCAGATCGTCCACGCACACGTTCTCGTCCACCTGGTGGATGCTGGCGTTGACCGGCCCCACTTCGATGCACTGTGCGCCCAGCGGCGCGATGAAGCGTGCATCGGACGTGCCACCGCCTGTGCTTTCCTCCGGCGCACGGCCGATGTGCTCGGCCAGCACCGCACGCGCGGTGGCGCGCAGCGTGCCTTCCGGGGTGTAGAAAGGCTCACCGCTGCGGTGCCACTTCAGCGTGTACTGCAGGCCATGCTGCTCCAGCACTGCGGTGATCTCCGCCTCCAGCTTCGGTGCGTCCCAGTGCGGGTTGTAGCGGATGTTGAAATCCACTTCGAGTTCGCCGGGAATCACGTTGTTGGCACCGGTGCCGGCGTGGATGTTGGAAATCTGCAGACTGGTCGGCGGGAAGCTCTCGTAGCCGTCGTCCCAGCGTCGCGCACTCAGTTCGGCCAAGGCCGGAGCGGCCTGGTGGATCGGGTTGCGTGCCTTATCCGGATACGCCACGTGGCCCTGTACGCCCTGCACCCGCAGCCTGGCCGACAGGCTGCCACGACGGCCGACCCGCAGCAGATCACCCAGCGTGGCCGTCGACGACGGCTCACCGGTAATGCACCAGTCGATGCGCTGGCCGCGTGCGGCGAACAGGCGTGCGACATGGCGCACGCCGTCGATGGCATCGCCTTCCTCGTCGCTGGTCAGCAGCACCGCCAGCGTGCCCGGGTGATCGGGATGTGCAGCGACAAACTGCTCGGCGGCGACCACGAACGCGGCGACACTGCCCTTCATGTCGGCGGCGCCGCGGCCGTAGAGCACGCCCTCACGGATCTGCGGCGTGAACGGATCGCTGGCCCAGGCCTCGCGCGGGCCGGGCGGCACCACGTCGGTGTGGCCCAGCAACACCAGTACCGGCGCGCCCTGGCCGTGGGTCGCCCACAGATTGTCGACGTCACCCAGGCGCAAGTGATCGCAATGGAATCCGGCCTGCTTCAGGCGTGCCGCCAGCAGTGCCTGGCAGCCGGCATCGTCCGGTGTCACCGAAGGCCGTGCGATCAGCTCACAGGTCAAGTCGAGGACAGCACTCATGCGTCGCCCACGCCGAAGCGTGCCTTGAAGCCGTTGTCACTGAAACCCTGGCTGACCGCGCCGTCGGCGGTGACCACCAGCGGGCGCTTGATCAGCTGCGGATACTCGCGCAGCAACAGCTTCCATTCGGCCTCGGAATCGGCAGCCTTGCGGTTGTCCGGCAACTGCCGCCAGGTGGTGGACGACTTGTTCACCATCGCGGCCAGGCCACCCAGCTGCGCCGCCCATGCCAGCAGCATTTCCGGGCTGGGTTTGTTGTCGCGGTAGTCGACGAAGGTGTAAGGCACGCCGAAGCGGTCCAGCCACTTGGTCGCCTTCTTGCAGGTATCGCAGTTCTTCAAACCGTAGACAGTGGTGCTCATGGCCATCTGTGATGCTGGAAAACAGAGGGCCAGAATCTCACAACAGGCGCTCGGACACGACCCGGAACGGCACCCGTGGCAGCCGGAAGGCCAGCCCTTCCTGCAGCGCCAAGTCCATCGCCTGCAGCCGCGGACACTGCTGCTCACCGATCAGGCGCAGGGGCTGCAGGCTGTCGACCTCCACCGGCAGCGCGATGCGGGTGCAGGCCCAGCGGCCGTCGCAGGTACGGGCGATGGCCTCGTCCTGGCAGGTGAGGAAACGCAGCAGGGCCTGGTGGCCGTCGAAGGCCGCCGACCACGCCGCCGCATCCTCCCAGCCTGCAGCGGCCTGCCACTGCAGGTGCAACCTCGGCGCACTGCCCTGCCCGCCTTCGATCAGGGTGTGCCCTCCGCCATCGGTGCGCACCACATGTTCGAAGCGGGTGGACATATGCGGCTGCATGGCATCGCTGAAGGCACGCGCGCCGGCCACGAAGGGCAGCTGATCCATCACGTTGCGGTCGAACAGCACCACCGGTGTCCCGTCCGGATCGTCGTCACGATGCAGGTACCAGCGCCAGTTGCTCTGCCTCGGAGACGGCATCAGGGAACGCAGCGGCCCAGCCAGCGCGGGCCCGAAGTGGCCGTGACGGTAGCTGAGGATGGTGTAAGGCGTGCGTCCGGCATGGACCACATAGTGATGGCCTGGTGGTGGCATCGGCGCGTGGCGCACGTCGACCCACCAGCTCACGTAGACAACGTCGCGCACGTCACTGACCAGCGCCGGCATCGGCCAGCGCCGCGACAGTACGCGGCGCAGCCGGGTCCAGCGCGGGGCGTGCAGCAGGCGCGGCAGCATCCGCCCGAACAGGGTGTCGGACGGATGCCGGTAGATCGCGGACTGCGCCAGGTCCTCCGGCGCAGCCACCTTCAGTCGGCCAGGCCGCGCAGCAGGTCGTTGACGCTGGTCTTGCTGCGGGTCTTGGCATCGACCTGCTTGACGATCACCGCGCAGTACAGCGAGTGGGTACCGTCCTTGCTCGGCAGCGAACCGGACACCACCACGCTGTACGGCGGGATGTAGCCGTAGCTGATCTCGCCGGTGGCGCGGTTGTAGATGCGGGTGCTCTGGCTGAGGAACACGCCCATGCCGATCACGCTGTGGTGGCCGACCACCACGCCTTCCACCACTTCCGAGCGCGCACCGATGAAGCAGTGGTCCTCGATGATGGTCGGGCTGGCCTGCAGCGGCTCCAGCACGCCGCCGATGCCGGCGCCGCCGGACAGGTGGCAGTGCTGGCCGATCTGCGCGCAGGAGCCGACGGTGGCCCAGGTATCGACCATGGTGCCTTCGCCAACGTAGGCGCCGATGTTGGTGAAGCTCGGCATCAGCACCACGTCCTTGCCGAAGTAGGTGCCGCGGCGGGCGATCGCGCCCGGCACCACGCGCACGCCGCCACGGCGGAACTTCGCTTCGTCATAGCCGGCGAAGCGCGATTCGACCTTGTCCCAGAACGGTGCCGGGCGCGCATCGACCACGGCCATGTCGTTGACGCGGAAGTACAGCAGCACCGCCTTCTTCAGCCACTCGTTGACCTTCCAGCCACCGTGGCCGTCCGGCTCGGCGACGCGGAATTCGCCGCTTTCCAGGCCATCGATCACCCGGTTGACCAGCGGCTTGGTCGAACCTTCCAGTTCGTGCAGGGTCAGCGTGGCGCGGCGCTCGAAGGCGCTCTCGATGCCGAACTTCAGTTCTTCCACGCCCGGCGCGGCCGGCTTGCGCAGCGACTTGCGGGCGATGGTTTCGGCGCGTGCGGCTTCGGCACTCTTGGCCGGGGCCTTCCTGGGTGCCGCCACCTTCTTCGCCGGGGCCTTTACCGCTGCGGCTTTCTTCGGCGCGGCAGCCTTCTTCGCGGCCGGCACGGCGGCAGTTTGACCAGCCTTCGGCTGTTGTGGAGCTTTCTTGGCCGCTGCGCTCTTGGCGGTGGCAGCAGTCTTCTTAACAGGCTTGGTGGCCATCAGGCGGGGTCTCCGGCGTTTCGATCAGGGTCCAGGCAGGCCAGCATCGCGTCATGCAACTGCTGCCGGGCAGGTTCAGTCAGGGGGAGGTCGTGTTCGTCACTGATCACGAAGGTGTCTTCGGCGCGTTCGCCGAACGTGGCAATGCGCGCATCATGCACGCGCAGGCCCTGGTTGCGCAGCACGAACGCCACGTCGGCCAGCAGGCCGGGGCGGTCAGGAGCGACCAGGGCAAAACGGGTCGCGCCGGGTTCATCGCGGAACTCGATGCGGGGGGCGAAACGGAAATGGCGCAGCTGCCGTGGCACCACCCGGCGCGACGGCCGCAGGCGGGTCAGGTCGCCACTGAGCGCTTCGCGCAGCGCCGCCTCAAGGTTGGCGCTGCTGCCATCGGCAAAGCTGTCGGCCGGGTTCACTTCGAAGGTATCGAAGATGGTGTCGGCAGGGCCGTCCAGCACGCGTGCGCGATGGATGCCATAGCCCTTGCGGTCCAGGGTCATGGCGATCGCTGCGAACAGGCCATCACGGTCCGGGGAGTGCACGAACACCTCCAGCGCCGGGTCGTCGACGCTGATCCGGCGCACCTTCACCAGTGTGTGGCCCTGCTTCACCGGTACCAGCGCGGCGGTCTGCCAGGCCAGCTGCTCGGGACGCAGGCGAATGAAGCCTTCGTCGGGCATCACTGCGAACTGGCGGTCGATGGTGGCATCGTCGTACCCCTGTTCGCGCACCAGTGCGCGCACGCTGTCGCGCGCCTCGGCCACGCGCTCGGCCGCGGGTACCGGATGCTCGAGCCCTTCGCGCAGCGCGCGCCGGGTGGCGAAATACAGATCGGCCAGCAGGCGGTCCTTCCACGCGTTCCACAGCTTCGGACTGGTGCCGGCGATATCAGCGCAGGTCAGCAGGTACAGATAGTCGAGGCGGTCGCGGCTGCCCACCAGGGTGGCGAAGCGATGGATCACCACCGGGTCGGCGATGTCCTGCTTCTGCGCGGTCACCGACATGCGCAGGTGCTGTTCGACCAGCCACGCCACCAGTTCGGTATCGGACGTGCTCAGCGCATGCGCCTGGCAGAACGCGCGCGCGTCCACCGCGCCCAGCTCCGAGTGGTCGCCGCCACGGCCCTTGGCAATGTCATGGAACAGGCCGGCCAGCAGCAGCAGCTCCGGCTTGCGCAGGCGCGGCCACACTTCATGCGCGATCGAAAAGCGCTCGTCGGCACGGCTGCTGGCGAACTGGCCGATGTTGCGCAGGACCATCAGCGTGTGCTGGTCGACGGTGTAGACATGGAACAGGTCGAACTGCATGCGCCCGCTGACCTGGGCGAAGGCAGGAATCCACTGCCCGAGCACGCCCAGCCGCGCCATGCGCGAGAGTGTGTCGACCGGGCGTTGGCCACGTAGAAGGGCCAGAAAATTCTCGCGCGCATCGCTGTCGGCCTGGTCATAGGCGGGCAGCAACGGCAATGATTCGGCCAGCGCGCGCGCAGTCAACGAATGCAGGCCGCGCACCTGCGGATTGTTGGCCCAGCTGGCGAACAGCGCGAACACCTGGCCGATGTCGCCGCGCGGCCAATCCGCATCATTGGCCGCCAGGTAACCACGGCGCAGGGAGAAACCCACGGTCAGCGGCTCCGGCTGCGCCTCGCCATCGAACTGTTCCTCGAAGCGCTGCAGCAGGCGGTCGCTGATCCGGCGCACCACCAGGGCGGCGCGGTAGAACCCCTGCATCATCTTCTCGACGCCGAGGTTCTCGGCATCGTCTTCGAAGCCCAGGCGCGCGGCCAGGGTCTTCTGGTAATCGAAACGCAGCCGCTCTTCCGGGCGCCGCGCCACCAGGTGCAGGCCGAAGCGCAGCCGCGCCAGCACCGCACGTTCGCGCTTCAGCGCCGCCGCTTCGTCGGCGCCCAGGTGGCCGAGCCCGACCAGCGCCTCCAGGTCGCGCACGCCGAACGCGCGCAGCGCCATCCAGCCCAGCGTATTGAGATCGCGCAGGCCGCCCGGGCCATCCTTCAGGTCCGGCTCCAGGTTGTCGGCGGTATCGCCGAAACGCTGGTGGCGGTTGCGCAGTTCCTCCAGCTTGGCCAGGAAGAACGCACGTGCCGGCCACAGCTCGCGGTCGTCGATGGCCTCGCGCAGCGCGCGGCGTGCCGCATCATCGGCCAGGATCGGGCGCGCCTCGATCAGCGCGGTCAGCACGGTCTGGTCAGCCGCCGCCTCGCGGCACTGCGCCGCCGAACGCACGGCATGGCTCACTGCAAGCCCGCAATCCCACAGCAGCGCGAACAAACGCGCCAGTTCCGCCTCGTGGGCAAGCTGCACGGCAGGATCACCGAACACCAGCAGGTCGATGTCCGAACGCGGGAACAGTTCACCGCGTCCGTACCCACCCACCGCGAACAGTGAAAGGCCACTGTCGGCCGGCAGGCAACGCTGCCAGGCCAGGCGGATCAGATGGTCGGCGGCACGCGCGCGCAGCGCCAGCAGGCGCTCGATGTTGTCGCCCTGGTCGAAGCGGCGGTACAGCCGCGCGTCGGCCTGCTGCAGCGCCTGTCGCGCGGCAGCAGCCCAGTCCGGGTCGTTGAGCGACGCGGCCGGCGTGTCCAGCAGCGAACCCGCCGGCAGCATCGTCAGGAGACCTGTGACTCGCCCGGCGACAGCGTCAGCACGTCAACGCCGGTTTCGGTGACCGCGATCATGTGCTCCCACTGTGCCGACAACTTGCGGTCCTTGGTCACCACGGTCCAGCCATCCGGCAGCACCTTGTTGTAACGGGTGCCCTCGTTGATCATCGGCTCGATGGTGAAGGTCATGCCCGGCTGCAGCACCAGGCCCTGGCCCGGGCGGCCGTAATGCACCACCTGCGGTTCATCATGGTAGACCTTGCCGATGCCGTGGCCGCAGTACTCGCGCACCACGCTGAAACGCTCGCCTTCGGCATAGCTCTGGATGGCATGGCCGATGTCGCCCAGGGTCGCGCCCGGACGCACCGCGCGGATGCCGCGCCACATGGCTTCGTAGGTGGTTTCCACCAGGCGGCGGGCCATCACCGACGGGGTGCCGACGAAGTACATGCGGCTGGTGTCGCCGTGCCAGCCATCCTTGATGACGGTGACGTCGATGTTGATGATGTCGCCATCCTTGAGCACCTTCCCTTCGCTGGGGATGCCATGGCAGATGACGTTGTTGACCGAGGTGCACACAGTCTTCGGGAAGCCGCGGTAGCCGACGTTGGCCGGAACGGCGCCCTGCACGTTCACGATGTGGTCGTGGCAGATGCGGTCCAGTTCCTCGGTGGTGACACCGGGCTTGACGTGGGGGGTGACGATGTCGAGCACTTCGCTGGCCATGCGGCCGGCGATTCGCATCATCTCGATTTCCTGCGGGGTTTTCAGATTCACGCTCATGGCCCCCATTATCGCCGATCCGGCCACAATCTGAACGAACGCCACCCAACTGGCGATCCGGGCCATGCACGGTTCCGGCAAGGAAAGTGAAAGCGTGATCGCCGCCCCCCTTTCGCCTCCCTGTTTATCACGGAATACAGACACTTACGCCTCCTAAGCTGGGGTCACCGTCGCCGAAGCGGTGCCGAACGTGCCGCCTTCGCCTTGTTCAACGGACCTTCGGGTCAGGGAGGTTGTCCATGCGATCCGCGCTTCGTTCCCTGCGTGCGTGGCGCCTGTTGGCCCTGCTGATGGCTGGCCCAGCGCTGGCCCAGGCCGCCGACACCACCACCTTCAACGTCACCCTGGTGGTGACCAAGGCCTGCACGATCACGGCTGCTGCCGCCACCAACGTTGACTTCGGCACGGCGGCCTCGACCACCGCGACCCCCACCCTGGGCCAGGGCACGGTGACCGCCCAGTGCTCGGCCCTGACCCCGTACACGATTTCACTGAATGCGGGTGCCAATGCAGGCACTGCCAATGACGTCACCACCCGCCGGATGAAGAACACCAACGCCGCGGTGACCGCCAACAACTTCGTGGGCTACCAGCTGTACCAGGATGCCGCGCACACCCTGGTCTGGGGTTCCACCTCCGGCACCAACACGCAGGCCGGCATCGGCACCGGCCTGGCCGTGCCTTACATCGTCTACGGCCAGATCCTCAACCTGAGCACCAACAACCCGGCCACCGGTAACTACCTGGATACGGTCACCGCCACGATCACCTATTGATGGAGCACGCCCGCATGGCCGGACCCCGCCCGTGGCGCGCCACCGGCGTGGCGCTGCTCGCCCTGTGCCTGCTGGCGACCTCTACGGCAGGCGCCACCAGCCTGCAGGTCGCCCCCACCAGCCTGCAGCTGGAAGCCCGCCAGCGTGCCGGCGAGCTGTGGCTGACCAACAGCGGCACCTCACCGGTGAAGCTGCAGGTACGCGTCTTCCGCTGGGTGCAGCAGGGTGGCCAGGAGCAACTGCTGCCCACCGATGAACTGATGGCCTCCCCGCCGATGCAGGAGCTGGCGGCGGGCCAGCAGCAGCTGGTGCGGGTGATGCGCCCGACCCGGGAGCCCCCGGCGGCACAGCAGTACTACCGCCTGATCGTGGACGAGGTGCCGGACCTGGCCACCCGTGCCGAGGGCATGCAGTTCGTCCTGCGCTACTCGATCCCGGTATTCGTGCAGCCCGCGTCCGGCAAGCTCGCCCCGCAGCTGCAGGCGCGCCTGGTGACGCTGGGCGATGGCCGCAACGGCGTCGAGGTGGCCAATTCGGGCAACAGCTATGCACAGATTGCCGACCTCGCACTCGGTAGCGCCAAGCGCCCGCGCATCGTGCACCCCGGCCTGCTGGGCTATGTGCTGCCCGGCCAGGTGATGCGCTGGCCGATCGAGCGCATGGCGATCGACCGCGACAACGACCAGATCACGGCCAAGCTCAATGGCGAGTCGGAACAGACCCCGCTATCGCCACCACCGGCTCGCTGAGGCGTTGATGGGCGCGCTGCTGGCTGCCCTGGCTCCTGCGGCGACCGAAGCCGCCGATGTGTCCGGTGCCGCGGCCACGGGAGCCGCCGACGTATCAGGAATCTCCGCCGATGCGATCCTGCCGCCCCCCACCCCGCTGACCGCCAGCCAGACGCTGTATCTGGACGTATCGCTCAACAGCACGCCGCGCGGCCTGCTGCCGTTCGTCGAAAACCGTGGCCGCCTGCAGGCCAGCCCCGACGTCCTGCGCCAGCTCGGCTTCAATGCCAGCGGCGATGCACCGGTCTACCTGGACCAGATCAGCGGCGCGGTGGTGCGCTATGACGCGCACATGCAGACCCTGGCGCTGGACGTGCCGCTGGACCAGCTGACCCTGCCGACCACCGTACTCAGCCGCCCACAGACGCGTGCACCTGCCGGCAGCGCCTCACCCGGCGTGCTGCTCAACTACGACATCTACGGCAGCCGGGTGGACACGCTCGGCAACCTCAGCCTGAGCTCGGAGCTGCGCCTGTTCGGCATCGGCAACGGCACCTTCGAGAACACCGCGATCAGCCGTCGCTACCAGCAGCCCGGTGATCGTCGCTGGCGCGGTGAAAGCGTGCGCCTGGATACGCGCTGGAGCCTGGATTTCCCCGACCAGGCGATGACGCTGGAGGTCGGCGATTTCTACAGCGGCTTCGTCGACTGGACCCGGCCGGTACGCCTGGGTGGCCTGCAGATCGGTCGTAACTACGGCCTGCAGCCCTATCGTGTACTGACCCCCACGCCCAGTTTCCTCGGCCAGGCGGTGGTGCCGTCCACGGTCGAGCTGTACGTCGATGGTCTGCGCCAGTACAGCGGCCAGGTCCCGGTCGGCCCGTTCCAGTTGGCGGCACAGCCGGGCATCAGCGGCACCGGCAGCGCACAGGTGGTGGTGACCGATGCGTTCGGCCGCATGCAGACCCTGGATTTCAGCTTCTATGGCACCCAGCAGCTGCTGGCCAAGGGCCTGTCGGACTGGTCCGCCGGCATCGGCCACCTGCGTGAGGACTTCGGCCAACGCTCCTTCGCCTACGACGACCGCACCGTGGCCAGTGCCAGCTGGCGCGGTGGCATCAGTGACACGTTCACCGGCGAGGCTCATGCCGAAGGCGGTGGTGGCCTGGCCCAGGCCGGCATCGGCGGCTGGTGGCTGCTGGGTGGCGCCGGCGTGTTCAACGCCGCCTATGCGCACAGCAGCTACCAGGGCCTGCTGGGTGGCCAGTGGGCGCTGGGTTACAGCTGGAACAACCGCCGCCTCAACGTCAACCTGCGCAGCGTGCGCAGCCACGGCGACTACCGTGACCTCGGGGCATTGCAGGGCAACCTGCCACCCAGCATCAGCGAACAGGCCACGGTCGGCGCGGATCTGCTTCGGCTGGGCACGCTCAGCGCCAGCTACCTGCGCCTGCGCTACCCGGATGGCGAGGACAACCGCTATGCCAGCCTGTTCTGGTCGCGCACCTGGAGCCAGCGCTGGTCGGCCTACCTGTCGGTGAACCAGAACCTGGACCACAGCGACGACCGCAGCATCTACCTGTCGGTGACCGCCAGCCTGGGCAACAACCGCCAGGCCAGCCTGTCCAGCCAGCGCAACGGCGACAGCCAGAGCTGGGTGGCCGACGTGACCCAGCCGGTGCCCGGTGACGGCAGCGCAGGCGGCATCGGCTGGCGCGCGCAGGTGCGCCACGGCGAGGACGGCAATGGCGGGCTGGCCGAAGTCGGTATCCTCAATGACGTCGGCCGTTACTCGTTCGGCGCCTCGCGCCAGGGCGGGCTCAACTATGCCTACGGCAGCGCCAGTGGCAGCCTGGTCTGGATGGGCGGGCATGCCTTCGCCACCCGCGAGGTCTCCGATGCGTTCGCGGTGATCAGCACCAATGGTGTCGGTGGCGTGCCGGTGCGGCTGGAGAACCGCCTGATCGGCGTCACCGATGATCGCGGCCTGCTGCTGGTCAGTCCGTTGCTGTCCTGGCAGCGCAACCGGGTCTCGATCGACACCCTCGACCTGCCCGAGGACATGCGTGCCGACCGCATCGAGGACTGGGTGACACCACGACAGCGCGCAGGTGCGCATGTGACGTTCCAGCTGCGCTCGCGGCCCTCGCTCAGCCTGACCCTGCTGGCAATGGACGGACAGCCGCTGGAGGTTGGCAGCGAGGTGCAGCTGCCCGATGGCCGCCAGGCCACGGTGGGCTATGACGGCCTGCTGTATCTGGAAGACGTCGCTGCCGGCAGCGTGCTGTACATCACCACCAGCCGCGGCCAGTGCCGGGTGAAGGTACCCGAGCAGCCCAAGGTAGTGGCGTCCGGCGCCCGGCCGAAGCCGGCACCGCTGCCGTGCATCCCGGAGGTGGCGCCATGAGAGTGCTGCTGCTCGGCATGCTGCTGTTCGCCGGCCTGCTCGCGGCACTACCGGCCCAGGCGACAGCGGTCTGCACGGCAACCGCGAACCCGACCCTGCCGTTCGGCAACATCAACAGCAACGCTCCCGGCCCTACGGCGGCGACGCTGAACATCACGGTGACCTGCACCACCGCCGCACTGAGCCTGCTGGCCACCACCGGCGTCCGCGTCTGCGTGGGTGTCGGCGCAGGCAGTGGCGGCGGCAGCAGCTCCACCTTCCGCACGATGTCCACTTCCACCAGCGACACCATGAATTTCCAGCTCTACAACAACGCCAGCTACGGCCAGGTCACCGGCCTGGTGCCACGCGGCACGCCGCCGGCGCAGGAACTGACCATGAGCTACAACGTGCCGCTGCTGACCGGCGGCAGCGGTGCGCAGTCCGTGCAGCTGTTCGCGCAGATCCCCGCCAACCAGATCCTCGCTTCGGGTGCTTACAGCAGCACCTTCAGTGGCGCCAACGTGGTGCTCACCTGGGCCTGGAATGAAGTCCTGCTCGGCAACGCCACCGTGCCGGCCGCCTGCAACGGCGGCGCAACCGGCACCAACAGCGCCAGTGCGGCCTTCAGCTTCACTGCCACTGCCAACGTGCTGCCGCAATGCGGCAGCTACGTCACCACCAACATGGACTTCGGCAACGTCACCGGCAGCATTCCCGCCAACATCGACCGGACCGCCACGCTCACGCTGACCTGCCTGAAGAACACCGCCTACCAGATCAGCCTCAACAACGGCCAGAACAACCCCGCCGCCTCCACCACCCGGCGCATGGCCACCACCATTGGCAGCGGCACCTACTACCTCCCCTATGAGCTGTACCGCGACGCCGCGCGCAGCCTGCGCTGGGGCAATACCCTCAACGTCGATACCGTTGGCGGCACCGGAAGTGGCAGCGCGCAGCAGCTGACCATCCATGGCCGGGTGCCGCCGGTCACCGGCCAGCCCCCGGCCGGTACCTACAACGATCTGGTGCAGGTGACGATCACTTACTGACCTGTGTGCCGACCAACGGTCGGCATCCACCGGGATGGATTGGAATGGTCGGCATCCACCGGGATGGATTGGAATGGTCGGCATCCACCGGGATGGGTTTGGAATGGTCGGCACCCACCGGCATGGGTTTGGAATCGTCGGCATCCACCGGGATGGGTTTCGGTAGATCCACGCTGCGCACATCACTCCTGCGGCAGGACCAGTCGACTGGCAGTCGACCCTACAGATTCGGCCGATCCGGCCGATACCGCGCAACGGGTCCTACAGTACGGTGGATGGCAGGTGGTTCGCGCACTTCTGATCGGGGCGATGCTGGTCGCCAGTATGCCCGCGTGGGCCGATCCCGGCAGCACCTCCCTGCAGATCCGGCTGACTGTGGTCGAGGGCTGCAGCAGTGATGCCGGCAACACCCGATGCGCGGCACCGCACCGGCGCAGCGACGCGCCCGAGCTTCCGCAACAGATCCGCGACCTCGCGCCGCCGGCCGACAGCGACGACGCGGCGCCTGCCGTGACCCTCATCTACTGATGCGCATCCTGCTGAGCCTGCTGGCACTGCTGCTGGCACTGCCCGCTGCGGCGCTGGACCTGGTGCCCACCACCCTGCAGCTGCCCGCCGAAGGGGGGCACGGCGAGCTGTGGCTGTACAACCCCGGGCCCGGCCGCTGGCAGGGCGAGGTTCGGATCCTGGCTTGGGAACAGCAGGTCGATGCGGAAAAGCTGCGGCCCAGCGACCAGATCCTGGCCAGCCCCGCCCGGCTCGACCTCCCGCCCGGCACCCGCCAGCGCATCTGGCTGCTGCCACGCCAACCCACACCCGTGGCCGCCGAACAGGCCTACCGGGTCGTGCTCGCCCCCAGCATCCCCGGCCTGCCGCGCTACTCGCTGCCCCTGTTTCGGGGCAAGCCCGGGCCGTTGGCCCAGCCACGGCTGCGCGCCTGGACTGAGTTCAAACCGTCGCAACCTTCGCTGCGACTGAGCAACACAGGGACACTGCACGCTCGCCTGCAGGACCTCACCTTCGTCGCCAATGATGGTCGCCGTACCGTGCTGCTGCCGGGTCTGGCCGGCTATGTCCTGGCTGGCCGGGAGCGCCACTGGGCCCTGCCGGCCCGTGCCGACGGCTACATCGATGGCCATTTCCAGGCCCGGCTGCCGGACGGCCGCATGATCGACCTGACCGCGCCGGACCCGGCAATTGCAGCAAGCGCGCCGAGCGGGCTATAATCGACCGGATTCCTGCCGCCTGCGTGCGCGGGAACCCGTCCACACCAGACGTCACCGGTGAATCCACACCTGCTGCCCCCATCCGTGCCGGGGTGCTCCGCAAGGAGTTCGGCCACGGAGGCAACAGGGAAGCCCAACCCCGGAACCGATCGCGCTTCCACGCGTCCCGCATACCTATCCCCGCGGGCGGAATCGCTGGTTCCATATCAGGAGTATTGCAATGCCCCAGGTCACCATGCGTCAGATGCTGGAAGCCGGCGTCCACTTCGGCCACCAGACCCGCTACTGGAACCCGAAGATGGCTCCGTACATCTTCGGCGCCCGCGGCAAGATCCACATCATCAACCTGGAAAAGACCGTCCCGCTGTTCAACGATGCGATGAACTTCATCTCGTCGGTTGCCCAGAAGCGCGGCACCGTCCTGTTCCTGGGCACCAAGCGCAGCGCCCGCGAAACCATCAAGGAAGAAGCCGAGCGTTGCGGCATGCCGTTCATGAACCAGCGCTGGCTGGGCGGCACCCTGACCAACTTCCGTACCGTCAAGCAGTCGGTTGCCCGCCTGAAGGAACTGGAAGCCGGTGAAACCGACGGCACCTTCGAGAAGCTGGTCAAGCACGAAGTGCTGGGCCTGCGTCGCGAGCGCGACAAGCTGGAAGCCTCGCTGGGCGGCATCAAGGACATGAACCGCCTGCCGGACGCCATCTTCGTGATCGACATCGGCCACGAAGACATCGCGATCAAGGAAGCCAAGAAGCTGGGCATCCCGGTCATCGCCGTGGTCGACACCAACTACAACCCGGAACTGGTTGATTACGCCATCCCGGGCAACGACGACGCCATCCGCGCTGTGCAGCTGTACGCCCGCGCCGCTGCCGACGCTGTGCTGGAAGGCAAGGCTGCTGCTCCGCACGCCGCTTCGGTGCGTGAGGAAGAGTTCGCCGAAGCCGCTGCTGAAGGCGAAGAGAAGCCGGCCCGCCGCGCTCCGGCCAAGAAGGCTGCCAAGAAGGGCGACGACGCCCAGGCCTGATCCAGGCCCCGGGGTGGACGCCCGGCGTCCACCCTCCCTGCGCGCAGCCTTTGGCGCGTGACAGGACCGTGTCACACGGGCCGGCCACCATGCCGGCCCAACCCCTTTCTTTCGTGAGGTAATCCCGTGGAAATCACTGCTTCCCTGGTCAAGGAACTGCGCGAGCGCACTGGCGCCGGCATGATGGAATGCAAGAAGGCTCTCACCGAAGCCAACGGCGACATCAACGCTGCTGCTGAAGCCATGCGCAAGTCCGGCGCTGCCAAGGCCGACAAGAAGGCTGACCGCGTGGCCGCCGAAGGCCGTCTGGGCCTGGCCCAGGACGGCGGCAAGGCCGTGCTGGTCGAAGTCAACTCGGAAACCGACTTCGTCGCCAACGATGACAACTTCAAGTCCTTCGTCAACGCCGTCGCCGCCGCTGCCCTGGCATCGGGCGCCACCGACGTCGAAGCCGTGAAGGCTGCCAAGCTGGCCGATGGCCGCACCGTTGAAGAAGCCCGCGCCACCGCCGTGCAGACCCTGGGTGAGAACATCCAGATCCGTCGCATGGTCAAGGTCGACACCACCGGCAACGTCGGTGCGTACGTCCACACCAACGGCAAGGTCGGCGTGCTGGTCGATCTGATCGGCGGCGACGTCGAGCTGGCCCGTGGCCTGGCCATGCACGTGGCTGCCCTGAAGCCGCCGCACAACAAGGCTGCGGACGTTCCGGCCGACTTCGTCGAGAAGGAAAAGGAAATCGAGCTGGCCAAGATGTCCGAAAAGGACAAGGCCAAGCCGGCCGAGATCCTGGAAAAGATCATCAGCGGCAAGATCAACAAGATCGTCAGCGACGTGACCCTGTACGGCCAGACCTACGTGCTGGGCGACACCACCGTCGAGCAGGTGGTCAAGGCCGCTGGCGCCGACGTGGCAGGCTTCAAGCTACTGATCGTCGGCGAAGGCATCGAGAAGGTGGTGGAAGACTACGCCGCCGAAGTTGCCAAGGCGATGCAGGTCTGATTGCAGCCTTCCGGCTGTGAAGCGACCAGAAGGAGCCGCGGGAAACCGCGGCTCTTTTTTTATGCCGGTGGGCCCGTGGGTGCGCACCGTTGGTGCCCACACCCACACCTTTGCGTTGCGCGCGAATCAAGCCGATACTCGGCGCAGGGAATCCACAATCGCATAGCAGGAACGAAAATCGCGGACTGTGATGCATTCCTAGGTATTCTTGTCCTAATGGAATTGAACGACCCGACATGCCTCCCGAGCTGACAGCTGCCCTGGCGCTCTGCCGCAACCTGCCTTCGCCACCCGGTATTGCCCTGCGCATCATCGAGCTGGCCCAGGACCCGGAAGCGGACATCGCCACCGCCGCCGACATCATCGCCATCGACATGGCGCTGAGCGCTCGCATGCTGCGCATCGCCAATTCGCCGCTGTATGCCAGCCGCCGCCGCATCGAGAACCTCGGCCAGGCGCTGACCATGCTCGGCCTGAATGCCACGATCAGCCTCGCCCTCGGCTTCACCGTCACCCAGGGCCTGACCGCTGGCGGCGGTGCCGACCACGACCTGCGCCAGCGTGCGTGGAAGCGCAGCATCCTCAGCGCCCTGGCCGCCAGCCAGCTGGGCCAGGCCCGCGGCCTGCGCCGGCTGGAGGAACTGATGCTGGCCGGCCTGCTGCAGGACCTGGGCGTGCTGTGCCTGGCCCAGGCCGAATCGGAGCGCTACCTGCCACTGCTGCGCGAAGCCCGTGACAACACGGATCTGGTGGCCCGCGAGCGCGAGGAACTGGGCTGCAGCCATGCAGATGTCGGCGCCTGGGTGGCCGAGCAGTGGGGCCTGCCCCGCTACCTGGTGGAAAGCATCAGCCACAGCGAGGACGAGGGCGCCGCCGAATCGCCGTTCCAGGCCTGTGTGCAGCTGTCCGGTGCGGTCGCCGACATCTGGCTGGACGACGACGCCGACGCCGCGCGCGAGCGTGCCCTGCATCAGGTCCACGACCGCCTGGAACTGGACAGCGCTCGTTTCGATCAGGTACTCACCCGCATCAGCGAAGCCCTGCCGGACATCGCCAGCCTGTTCGAGGCCGGCCTGAACTCGCCCTTGCGGGTGCGCGAGCTGATCGACCACGCGCAGGAACTGGCCACCCTGCGCAACCTGCGCGAACTGCAGGATGCAGACCAGGCACGCCGGCGCGCCGACGAATTCGAGGCCCGGGCCAAGCGCCTGGCCGACCAGGCCCACCGCGACGCCCTGACCGGCGTACTCAACCGCCGCCAGCTGGAAGCGGTCCTGGAGCAGGAGTTCCTGCGCGCCGGCCGGCAAGGCTGGCCGCTGTCGGTGGCCTTCATCGACCTGGACGACTTCAAGAAGATCAACGATGCCCACGGCCACCTGACCGGCGACGAGGTGCTGCGCGCCTTCGCCGGCAAGCTGCAGGGCCAGCTGCGCAACAGCGATACCGTGGCCCGCTTCGGCGGCGAGGAATTCGTCGCACTGCTGCCCAACACCAGCGAAAGCGTGGCCCTGGACGTGATCCGCCGGGTGCTGGCCAACATCGTCGCCACGCCGATGGCCGAGCTGGAGGGCGGACCGCTGTTCGTCACGTTCTCCGCCGGCGTGGCCACCCAGGGCGGCTACGAGCGCTTTGCCGACGTGCAGGACCTGCTGCGCGCAGCCGACGACGTGCTGTACCGATCCAAGAACCTGGGCCGCAACCGGGTGATTGCCCGCTCCCCCGGCGCCCTCGGCCACGACGAGCTTTCAGCCACCGCCGGCGCCGAGCTGGGCTGAACGGGACGCCCCGCGTGGCCGGGGCGGATGGCAGGATTTCGCGCCGCAGTGCACAAAACACTTTGGCCCGACGCCGCATGCGCGTAGAATCCCCCGCGATTTCCACGCACCCGAGGTCCCTATGTCCAAGCTCGCCTATCGCCGCATCCTTCTGAAACTGTCCGGGGAGGCGCTGATGGGAGATGAGGACTACGGCATCGACCCGAAGATCATCAACCGCCTGGCCCGCGAGGTCATCGAAGCCCAGCAGGCCGGCGCCGAAGTGGCCCTGGTGATCGGCGGCGGCAACATCTTCCGCGGCGCCGGCCTCGCCGCTGGCGGCATGGACCGGGTCACCGGCGACCAGATGGGCATGCTGGCCACGGTCATCAACGCCCTGGCCATGCAGGACGCCCTCGAGAAGCTGGGCGCCAAGGCCCGCGTGATGAGCGCGATCAAGATCAACGACGTGTGCGAGGACTACATCCGCCGCCGCGCCATCCGCCACCTGGAAAAGGGCCGCCTGGTGATTTTCGCCGCTGGCGTTGGCAGCCCGTTCTTCACCACCGACTCCGGTGCCGCGCTGCGTGCGATCGAGATCGGCGCCGACCTGCTGCTGAAGGCCACCAAGGTCGATGGCGTGTACGACAAGGACCCGAACAAGCACAGCGACGCGGTCCGCTTCGACAGCCTGAGCTACGACGAAGTGATCCGTCGCGGCCTGGAAGTGATGGATACCGCCGCCTTCGCACTGGCCCGCGACAGCGACCTGCCGATGCGCGTGTTCGACATGGGCCAGCCGGGCGAGCTGCTGAAGATCCTCAACGGCGCGAACATCGGCACCCTGGTCCAGGGCCGCGACCCGGCCTGAGCCTGAGTCCCAGGCGACAACCGGGCCGATTCAGGCCCGGCAGCGTCCCGTATTCGCCTATAATCGCCCGATTCCAGTTACACCCAGGACCGGGCGATGCTCAACGACATCAAGAACAACGCGCAGACGCGCATGGCCAAGAGCATCGACGCTCTGAAGCACACCCTCACCTCGATCCGCACCGGCCGCGCCACCCCGGCCCTGCTGGACCGCGTCACGGTCAGCGCCTATGGCAACGCCAGCACCCCGCTGAACCAGGTCGCGTCGATCTCCAACGCCGACGCCCACTCGCTGCTGGTCACGCCGTTCGACAAGAGCATGATCAAGGAGATCGAAAAGGGTCTCTACAACGCCGAGTTCACCCCGAATACCCTGGGCACCGCGATCCGCATCAACATGCCGCCGCCGACCGAAGAGCGCCGCAAGGAGCTGGCCAAGCAGGTGCAGAAGGAAGGCGAAGGCGCCAAGATCGCGATCCGCAACATCCGTCAGGACGCGAACAAGGAAATCGCCAAGCTGGTCAAGGACAAGGCGATCAGCGAAGACGAGAAGAAGCGTGGCGAAGACGACATCCAGAAGCTGACCGACGCCAACATCAAGGACGTCGACAAGGTCGTCGCCGACAAGGAAAAAGAACTGCTGTCGGTCTGAAGTCGATGCCTTCAGTCCCGCCTCCATTGCCGGCCGCCCTGCCCCGCCACATTGCCATCATCATGGATGGCAATGGCCGCTGGGCACAGCAGCGCCGTCGACCGCGCGTGATCGGCCACCGTGCCGGCGCGCGCGCGGTCAACCGCACCATCGAGCGCTGCCTTGAACTGGGCATTCCGGCGCTGACCCTGTTCGCGTTCTCCAGCGAGAACTGGGGCCGGCCGCAGGAAGAAGTCGATGCCCTGATGAAGCTGTTCCTCGGCGCGCTCGACCGCGAAGTGGACGAGCTGCATCGGCGCGGTGTGCGCGTGCGCTTCATCGGCGAGCGCGAACGCTTCGGCGCCGGCCTGGTCAGCCGCATGCAGCTGGCCGAACAACGCACCGCCGACAACAGCGCCCTGACCCTGTCGATCGCAGCCAGTTACGGCGGCCGCCAGGACATCGCCCGTGCCGCACGCGCCCTGGCGGCTGAAGTCGCCGCCGGCCGCCTGCTGCCCGAACAGATCGACGAATCGCTGCTGGGCAGCCAGGTCGCCCTGGCCGACCTGCCGCCGCCGGACCTGTTCATCCGCACCGGTGGCGATACCCGCATCAGCAACTTCCTGCTGTGGCAGCTGGCATACACCGAGCTGTGGTTCACCGAGGCGCTGTGGCCGGACTTCGATGCCGCACTGCTGCAGCAGGCGCTGGACGCCTATGGCAGCCGCGAGCGTCGTTTCGGCCTGACCAGCGCCCAGATCGCCGCACTGGCCACCGAGACCTCCAGCCCATGACCAAGACCCGAGTCCTCGCCGCGCTGATCATGGCGCCGGTCGCCATTGCCGCGATCCTGCTGCTGCCGACGCAATGGCTGGCCGCCGCCGCCGCCGCCGTGCTGCTGATCGGCCTGTGGGAGTGGCTGAAGCTGGCCGGCATCGAAGACACCCTGGCGCGCACCGTGCTGCTGGTGCTGAACCTGCTGCTGATGGTGCTGCTGGTCTGGGCGGATGGCAGCACGCTGGTGCTGTTCCAGATCACCACATTGGCCGGCGTCGCCTGGTGGCTGGCCGCGCTGGTCTGGCTGCGCTTCTTCAATTTCGGCGCACAGCCCTCGGCGCCCTCGCGGATCGTGAAGATGCTGGCCGGCACCCTGGCCATCGTCCCGGCCTGGGCCGCGCTGGTGCTGATCCATGCGGGCGGCGATCCGCCGGGCAAGCAGGGTCACCTGTGGCTGCTGGCTGCGCTGGCACTGGTCTGGGCGGCTGATTCAGGCGCCTATTTCGCCGGTCGGCACTTCGGCAAGCACAAGCTGGCCCCGCGGATCAGCCCCAACAAGACCTGGGAAGGCCTGTTCGGCGGCCTGCTGGCCGGTGTCGCCGTGGCCCTTGGCCTCGGCTGGCTGGCAGGTATCGATGCCGGTCACCTGCCGGGCCTGCTGATCACCTCGGTGGTGGCGGTATTCGCCTCGGTGCTGGGCGATCTGTTCGAAAGCCTGATCAAGCGCCATGCAGGCGCCAAGGACTCGGGCCATCTGATCCCGGGCCACGGCGGCGTGCTCGACCGTGTTGACGGCGTCCTCGCTGCGGTGCCGGTGTTCGCACTGGGCAAGGAAATCTTCGGATTCTGACCATGAATGCTGTCGCAGACCTGCGCCGGGTCGCCGTATTCGGCGCCACCGGCTCGATCGGTGCCTCCACGCTGGACGTGATCGCCCGCCACCCGCAGCGCTACCAGGCCACGGTGCTCGCCGCCGGCCGCCAGGTGCAGGCGCTGCTGGCGTTGTGCCGCCAGCATAAGCCGGCGCACGCGGTGATCGCCGACGAATCGTTGTTCACCGAACTGCGTGACGGCCTGCGCGACGCCGGCCTGGCCACCGAAGCGCATGCCGGCCATGCCGCGCTGGACCAGCTGGCCGCCAGCGATGCCTGTGACACCGTGGTTGCCGCCATCGTCGGCGCCGCCGGGCTGTCCTCGACCCTGGCCGCGGCCGCCGCCGGCAAGCGGATCCTGCTGGCCAACAAGGAATCGCTGGTACTGGCCGGTGAGCTGCTGACCCGCACGGCCCAGCATGCTGGCGCTGAGATCATTCCGATCGACAGCGAGCACAGTGCGATCTTCCAGTGCCTGCGCTCGCGCGACGCCAGCATCGACGGTGCCGGCGTGCGCCGGATCCTGCTGACTGCCTCCGGTGGCCCGTTCCGCGGCCGCAGCCGCGCCGAACTGGCCCCGGTCACCCCGGCGCAGGCCGTTGCCCACCCGAAGTGGTCGATGGGGCCGAAGATCTCGGTCGATTCGGCGACGTTGATGAACAAGGGCCTGGAGGTGATCGAGGCCCATCACCTGTTCGGCATCCCCGGTGAGCGCATCGAAGTGCTCGTGCATCCGCAGAGCCTGGTCCACTCGCTGGTCGAGTTCGTGGACGGTTCGACCCTGGCGCAGATGGGTCTGCCGGACATGCGCACTACCCTGGCCGTTGGCCTGGGCTGGCCGCAGCGCATCGAATCGGGCGTGTCCGGGCTGGATCTGCTGGCCCAGGGCCGGCTGGACTTCGAGGCCCCGGACACTGACGCTTTCCCCTGCCTGGCCCTGGCCTGGCAGGCGATGCAGGCCGGCGGCACCGCGCCGGCGGTGCTGAACGCCGCCAATGAAGAGGCGGTTTCAGCGTTTCTTCAGGGCCGGATCGGTTTCCTGACCATCCCGGAGCTGGTTGCTAACGCTCTTTCAACACTGCCGACCCAGCCAGCCGATACACTGGAGGTCCTGTTGTCCGCCGACCAGCGGGCACGCCAGCTGACCCTGAACGCCATCGACGCCGCCTGAACGACCGCCTCGCCCCGCATGACGACGCCGCCCTTGCCCGCCACTGTGAGCCTGCATGACTGACTTCATCGGATCGGTCTGGTGGATGATTGTCAGCCTCGGGCTGCTGGTCACGTTCCACGAGTTCGGGCATTACTGGGTCGGGCGCCTGTGCGGGGTCAAGATCCTGCGCTTCTCGGTCGGCTTCGGCCGGCCGCTGTGGTCGCGCCGCGACAGGCACGGCACCGAGTTCGCCATCGCCGCCATCCCGCTCGGCGGTTATGTGAAGTTCCTCGACGAACGCGAGGTCGAAGTCCACCCGCACGAGCGCGGCCAGGCCTTCAACCACAAGACCGTCTGGCAGCGCATCGCCATCGTCGCCGCCGGACCGATCGCCAACCTGCTGCTGTGCATCCTGCTGCTGTGGGCGATGTTCGTGATCGGCAAGCAGGATTATTCGCCGACCATCGGCCGTGTCAGCGGCATTGCCGCCAGCGCTGGCCTGACCAGCGGCGACCGCGTTCTGCGCGTGGACGAGCGCCCGGTGGCCACCCTCGGCGAGGCCAGCATGGCGCTGACCGCCGCTGCGATGGACCGCCGCGACGTGAAGCTGGAAGTGCTGGACCCGGCCGACCAGATGCGCGTGCGCACCCTGCCGCTGTCGCAGCTGCCGGCCGGTTTCGATGAACGGCGGGTACCGATCCTGGCCGGCCTGTACTGGCAGTCGTGGCTGCAACCGGCGCTGGTCGATTCGCTCACCGCGGACTCCGTGGTGGCCGGGCAGCTGCAGCCGGGCGACCTGATCGTGGCGATCGACGGCCAGCGCATCGACGGCGCCGACCAGGTCATCGGCGAGATCCAGACGCTGGGCCGCGCTGGCGGCCCGGGCATGATCGAGGTCCTGCGGGGCGGTGAACGCCTGGCGCTGGAAGTCACCCCGCGCCAGGGCAAGGATTCCAGGGGCGAGCCGACCTGGCAGATCGGCGTGCAGTTCCCGACCTCGTTCAGCCCCCCCTACGACACCCTGCTGCGCTATGGCCCGCTCGACGCGGTCACCGTGGCCGTGCGCGAAACCGGCCGTCTGGCCGCCGATTCGCTGGGCATGATGGGCCGCATCGTCACCGGCAAGGCCTCGCTGCAGAACGTTTCCGGGCCAGTGACCATCGCCCGCGTGGCCAATGTCTCGGCCAAGCGCGGCCTCGACTGGTTCCTGCAGTTCCTTGCCCTGCTGTCACTCAGCCTGTGCATCATCAACCTGTTGCCGATCCCGATCTTGGACGGCGGCCACCTGCTGTATTACCTTATCGAGTTGGTCAAGGGCAGCCCGCTGAGCGAGCGTGCCATCGCCGCCGGCCAATACATCGGCCTGGCGTTGCTGGCCGGGCTGATGGGGTTGGCGTTCTACAACGACATCCTCGGCCTGGTCCCGCGATGAACTTTTCCACGTTGTTGCCGTCTACAGCGTCGGCATCCCGCACCAATGAAATCGACCTTCCTACCGGACGTGACATGACGCGACTCCCCAATCGCCGCCTGCTGGCCCTCGCCCTCGCCGCCGTCACCGGCGCTCCCGCCCTGGCCCAGGCAGCCGAGCCCTTCACTGTCAGCGACATCCGCGTGGATGGCCTGCAGCGCATCAGCTCGGGCACGGTATTCACCTACCTGCCGGTGGAACGTGGCGAGACCATCACCGACAACAAGGTCGGCGAGACCATCCGCGCCCTGTACAAGACCGGCTTCTTCGAAGACGTGCAGCTGGACCGCCAGGGCAGCATCCTGGTGGTGACCGTCAAGGAACGCCCGGCGATCAACAAGCTGACCGTCACCGGCAACAAGGACATCAAGTCCGAGCAGCTGCTCAAGGGCCTGTCCGACATCGGCCTGACCGAGGGCGGCACCTTCGACCGCCTGAGCCTGGACCGCGTGACCCAGGAGCTTCGCCGCCAGTACAACGACCGCGGCAAGTACACCGTCGAGATCACCCCGACCGTGAGCCCGCTGGACCGCAACCGCGTGGACATCGCGATCGCCATCAAGGAAGGCAAGGCGGCCAAGATCCGTCACGTCAACCTGGTCGGCACCGAGAAGTTCGAGAGCAAGGACATCCTGGAAACCTGGGAGTCCAAGGAGCACAACTGGGCGTCGTGGTACCGCCGTGATGACCAGTACTCCAAGGAAAAGCTGTCCGGCGACCTGGAAAAGCTCAATTCCTGGTACCTGGACCGCGGCTATGTCGACTTCAGCATCGACTCGACCCAGGTGTCGATCAGCCCCGACAAGCGCGACATGTTCCTCACCGCCGGCGTGACCGAGGGTGCCCAGTACAAGATCTCCGAGATCAAGGTCAGCGGCGACACCATCCTTCCGCAGGAGGACGTCGAGCGCATGGTGATCCAGAAGCCGGGCGACACGTTCTCGCGTGCGCTGCTGGAGTTCAGCTCGGACACCATCACCAATTCGCTGTCCAACATCGGCTACGCGTTCGCCAAGGTGAACCCGATCCCGACCACCAACCGCCCCGACCAGACCGTGGCGATCAACATGCAGGTCGTTCCGGGCCCGCGCGTGTCGGTGCGCCGCATCCTGTTCCGCGGCAATACCCGCACGTCCGACGAAGTGATGCGTCGCGAAATGCGCCAGTTCGAGAACAGCTGGTACTCGCAGGCCGCGATCGACCGCTCCAAGATCCGCCTGCAGCGCCTGGGTTACTTCGAGTCGGTCGACGTCGAGACTCCGGCGGTCAGCGGCAGCAACGACCAGGTCGACGTCGTCTACAACGTCAAGGAAACCACCTCCGGCAGCTTCGTGTTCGGCCTGGGCTATTCGCAGTCCTACGGCATGACCACCTCGGTACAGCTGTCGCAGAACAACTTCCTCGGCGGCGGCAACCGCGTGTCGGTCGAAGCCTCGCGCAGCAGCTACCTGCAACGCTATGGCTTCAGCTACACCAACCCGTACTTCACCGATGACGGCGTGTCGCTGGGCTACAACCTGTCCTGGCGCGAACTGGACTACTCCGACTTCAACACCGCGCAGTACAACAGCACCAATGGCTCGGCGCAGGTGGTGTTCGGCGTGCCGATCACCGAGACCGATACCGTCTCGCTGATGTTCGGCATCGACAGCAACCAGATCACCACCTACCAGGGCTCGACCCCGCAGTCGATCATCGACTACATCAACGTACTGGGCAGCAAGACCTTCCATGCATGGCGCACGGAGCTGGGCTGGGCACGCGACTCGCGCAACGACTACTTCATGCCGACCCGTGGTACCTACCAGCGCGTTGGCCTGGAAACGACGCTGCCGGGCTCGACCATCGAGTACTACAAGCTGAACTACCAGATCAGCAAGTACTGGCCGATCATGCCGTCGCTGGTCATCAACACCCGCGCCGAAGTGGGTTACGGCGACAGCTATGGCAGCGACAAGACCGCGATGGTGCCTGACGAGGCCGGCAACCTGCGTTCGGTCACAGCCAAGGGCCTGCCGTTCTACGAGAACTTCTACGCAGGTGGCACCAACTCGGTGCGCGGCTTCGAGGACAACACCCTCGGCCCGCGCGAAGTGACCCGCGGTTATCCGGAAGGCCAGCCGCTGGGTGGTTCGCTGAAGACCGTCGGTTCGGTCGAAGCCTACTTCCCGCGCCTGTTCGACAGCCCGTCGGCACGCGTGTCGGCCTTCGTCGACTTCGGCAACGTCTACACCGGCGTGGACAACTTCAAGGCCAACGAACTGCGCGTGTCCACCGGTGTGGCCCTGCTGTGGCGCGCCCCGGTCGGCCCGATCTCGATCAGCTACGCCTTCCCGCTGAAGAAGGAAGACGGCGACAAGATCGAGCGGCTGCAATTCACGTTCGGTGGCCAGTTCTGAGGAACAACGTTCCTCAGAACTGATCCACCTCCGGTGAATTGCCCGCGCATTTCACCTATCCCCCGCGCCGCTGGCGCGCCCCCCTTAACAAAGGGGGGCTCTCCACCAGACGGGGTACGAAGCGCCGGGCATTGCCCGGCGTTTTCGTTTGGCCTGGATGCCGGAAGCGCCCGCTCTGCTTTTGATCTTTTCTGTTTTTCCGTGGCTGGCACTCGCGCCACGCCGTCGGAGGTCGGACGGGGTGGGGCTGCGGGGGGGTGAGCCGCATGGATGCGGCGACCAAGGCTACATGGACGTACTTGCGCCGTCCCCCGCAGCCCCGCCCCGTCCGACCCAGCCCATGACACTGGCTCTGCCGGCCGCGAGGGGCCCTGCCGTTGGCTGCATGACCGCCCCGCATGACCGCAATGGCTCCACACGCTAAACTCCCGCCGTGAATACTCCCACCTACACCGCCCAGCAACTCGCCGAGCAGTTCGGCCTGCAGGTCCATGGCGACCCCGCTACCGCCATCCATGGCGTGGCCACCCTCGCCCATGCCGGTCCTGGCCAGCTGACCTTCCTCGCCAACCCGCGCTACCGCGCCCAGCTGGCCGACAGCCAGGCCTCGCTGGTGGTCCTGCGTGCCGACGACGCCGAGGCCGCTCCGGGCGCCGCGCTCGTGGCCAAGGACCCGTACACCACCTTCGCCAAGATCGCCGCGCTGTTCGACATCGCGCCGACACGGCCACCCGGCATCCACCCCAGCGCCGTGATCGACCCCAGCGCCCAGGTCGCCGCCAGCGCGCATATCGGCCCGTTCGTCTCCATCGGCGCACACAGCGTGGTCGGCGAGAACTGCATCATCGGCACCGGCAGCGTGATCGGCGAAGACTGCAGCCTGGACAACGGCTGCGAGCTGATCGCGCGGGTCACCCTGGTTACCCGGGTCAAGCTTGGCAAGCGCGTGCGCGTGCATCCCGGTGCAGTGCTCGGCGCCGATGGCTTCGGCCTGGCGATGGACGCCGGCAAGTGGATCAAGGTGCCGCAGCTGGGCGGTGTGCGCATCGGCGACGATTGCGAGATCGGCGCCAATACCTGCGTCGACCGCGGTGCGCTGGAAGACACCGTGCTGGACGAAGACGTGCGCCTGGACAACCTGGTGCAGATCGCGCACAACGTGCAGATCGGCGCGCATTCGGCCATCGCCGGCTGCACCGGCATCGCCGGCAGCGCCAGGATCGGCCGCTACTGCCTGCTCGGCGGCCACGTCGGCGTGGTCGGCCACCTCGAGATCTGCGACAAGGTCGTGATCACCGGCAAGTCCGTGGTCCGCAATTCCATCCATGAGCCGGGCGAGTACTCGTCCGGCACCCCGTTGACCGACAACCGCACGTGGCGCAAGAACGCCGCGCGCTTCAAGCAGCTGGACGCATTGGCTCGCCGCGTCCTGGCCGCTGGCAAGGAGAAAGAATGAACGACACGCTGCAGCTTCCTATCGACGTCTGCCAGATCCAGGAACTGCTCCCGCACCGTTACCCGTTCCTGCTGGTGGACCGGGTGCTTGAACTCGACATCGACGCCAAGCGCATCCTGGCGCAGAAGAACGTCAGCATCAACGAGCCGTTCTTCCAGGGCCACTTCCCGGGCCGCCCGATCATGCCCGGCGTGCTGATCATCGAAGCGCTGGCGCAGGCCGGTGGCGTGATGACCCAGCTGACGCTCGGCCGCGATGCGCAGTCCAAGCTGTTCTACATGGTCAAGGTGGAAAATGCCCGCTTCAACAAGCAGGTCGTCCCCGGCGACGTGCTGATGCTGGATGTGCAGATGAAGCGCCTGATCCGCAACATGGGCTGGTACTACGGCGAAGCCAAGGTCAACGGTGAAGTCGTTGCCTCGGCCGAAGTCATGTGCGCCGGCGCCAAGGGCTGATCCACTGGAGGCAGGAATGACTGACAACACACCGCGGATCCACCCGACCGCCGTCATCGATCCGGCCGCGCGCCTGGCCGATGACGTCCAGGTGGGCGCCTTCACCCTGATCGGGGCCGATGTGGAAATCGGCGCCGGCACAGTGGTCGGCCCCCATTGCAGCATCCACGGCCCGACCAGGATCGGCCGTGACAACCGCTTCATCGGCCACGCCGCGATCGGTGGCGAGCCGCAGGACAAGAAGTTTGCCGGCGAGCGCACCGAACTGGTGATCGGCGACCGCAACGTGTTCCGCGAGTTCGTCACCCTGAACCGTGGCACCGGCGGCGGCGGCGGCATCACCACGATCGGCAACGACAACTGGATGCTGGCCTACACGCACGTGGCGCACGACTGCCATGTCGGCAACTTCTGCGTGTTCTCCAACAACACCACCCTGGCCGGCCACGTCACCGTGGGCGACTACGTGATCATCAGCGGCTTCGCCGGTGCCCACCAGTTCTGCCGCATCGGTGCCCACGCATTCCTCGGCATGGGCGCGCTGACCAACGGCGACGTTCCGCCGTTCACCATGGTCGGCACCGATTCGCTGGGCCGCCCGCGCGGCATCAACAGCGAAGGCCTGAAGCGTCGTGGTTTCGACGCCGAGCGCATCTCCGCCATCAAGCGCGCCTACCGCACCCTGTACGTGGCGGGCCTGCCGCTGGCCGAAGCCAAGGTGCAGCTGACCGAACAGGCACGCGACAGCGATGACGTGAAGGCCATGCTGGACTTCATCGAGCACGCCGAGAGGCCCTTGCTGCGATGAGCAGCACGACCGGCCAGGCGCCGGCCGGCGCCGCCGTGATTCCGCTGGCCTCGATGGCCGGCAGCGTCCCCGCGCAGCGGGTGCTCAGCGAGCGCCCGTTGCGGATCGCACTGGTGGCCGGTGAGGCCTCCGGTGATCTGCTGGGTGCGGGCCTGGTGCGCGAGCTGAAGGCACGCTTTCCGAATGCCGAATTCGCCGGCATCGGTGGCGATGCCATGCGCAGCGCCGGCTGCCTGACCTGGCACGATGCCAGCGAGCTGGCGGTGATGGGCCTGACCGAAGTACTGCGCCACCTGCCACGCCTGCTGAAACTGCGTTCCGCGTTTCGCCAGCGTGCACTGGAATGGCAGCCGGACGTGTTCATCGGCATCGACGCGCCCGACTTCAACCTGGGCATCGAACGCTGGCTGAAGCAGCGCGGCGTGCGCACCGTGCATTACGTGAGCCCCTCGGTCTGGGCCTGGCGCGAGAAGCGCGCCGAGAAGATCGGCAGCAGCGCTGACCTGGTGCTGTGCCTGTTCCCGATGGAACCCCCGATCTATGCCAAGCACGGCATCGACGCACGCTTCGTTGGCCATCCGATGGCCGATGACATCCCCCTGCAGGGCAACCGCGAGGAAGCGCGCGCAGCGCTTGGCCTGCCGACCTCGGCCAAGGTGCTGGCGGTGCTGCCAGGCAGCCGCCTGGGCGAAATCTCGCGCCTCGGTGAACCGTTCTTCGAGGCCGCCTGGCAGGTCTCCGAGCGCATCCCCGGCCTGCACGTGGTAGTGCCTGCCGCCAACCCCGCCTGCAAGCGCCTGATCGAAGAGCAGCTGTCACGCTCGGCGTTGCCGGTCGCGTACTCGCATGTGCTGGACGGCCAGGCGCGCAACGCGATGATCGCTGCCGACGTGGTGGTGCTGGCCTCCGGCACCGCAACCCTGGAAGCCATGCTGGTGAAGCGGCCGATGGTGGTTGGTTACCGCGTCAACGAACTGACCTATCGCCTGGTCAAGGCGCTGGGCCTGATCAAGGTCGACCGCTTTGCCCTGCCCAACATCCTGGCCGGCCAGGACCTGGCGCCGGAGCTGATGCAGCACGACTGCACCCCGGACAAGCTGGCCGCCGCCATCCAGCAATGGTTCGACCATCCGCAACGGGTGACCGACCTGCAGGATACCTACGCGCGCCTGCATGAGCGCCTGCGCCGCAATGCGTCGGCACGTGCCGCCGACGCCGTCGGCGAGCTGCTGATGCGCGACCAGGCCCAGGCATGAGCCGCCGCCACGCCGCAGCGGCCAGCCTGACCCTGTTCGATGGCGCGGCGGTGGTCGAACCGGAGCGCCTGGTCGCCGGCGTCGACGAAGCCGGTCGTGGCCCGCTGGCCGGGCCGGTCGCGGTGGCGGCCGTGGTGTTCGACCCGGCACGGCCGCGGATCAACGGCCTGGACGATTCCAAGCAGCTGACCGCGGCGCGCCGCGAGCAGCTGCATGACCGCATCATCGAGCGCGCCCTGGCCTGGCATGTGGTGCTGGTGGACGTGGACACCATCGACCGTCTGAACATCTACCAGGCCACCCTGCAGGGCATGCGCGACGTGGTCGCAGCGGTCGCCCACGTGGCCGGCTTCGCGCGCATCGATGGCAACGTGGTGCCCAAGGGGCTGGTACTGCCGGCGCAGGCGCTGGTCGGCGGCGATGGCATCGACCGCGCGATCATGGCCGCCTCGATCCTGGCCAAGGTCTCGCGCGACCGCTACATGCAGGAGGTGCATGCCCGCCACCCGCAGTACGGCTTCGAGCAGCACAAGGGCTATGGCACCCCGGCCCACCTGGCCGCCCTGCGCGAGCACGGCCCCTGCGTGGAGCACCGGCGCAGCTTCGCCCCGGTGCGCGAGTGCCCGGAAACAGCGCCAGCCCCCGCGATCACAGCCATCGCTTGAACAACGGCTGCCGGGTATCGTCCGGCGCTTTCACGGCAATGTGAACGCCTCCGCTGGCGCCGGGCCATGCCCGGCGACATTCGCGCAATCGGCGCACCGTCAAGTCCTTGTCGCTTCCCCCTGCCCTCGCTACCCTGACCGGGCACTCCAGCGCATCCCGACCCCGGCGACGATCTTCCGTCAGCACCCGGGGCCCGCGCGCTCCAACCTGGTCCGGCATGTCCAACTCCCGCTTCGTACATCTCCACGTCCACACCGAGTTCTCGCTGGCGGACTCGACCATCCGCGTGCCGGCCAAGCCCGACCAGGCGGACCCGAAGAAGGCCAAGCAGGCCAACCTGCTGTCGCGCTCGGTCGAACTCGGCATGCCCGCGCTGGCGGTAACCGACCTCAACAACCTGTTCGCCCTGGTCAAGTTCTACAAGGCCGCCGAAGGCGTGGGCATCAAGCCGATCGCCGGCGCCGACGTGCTGATCGCCGAGGAAGGCCAGGACCCGTGGCGGATGACCCTGCTGTGCCGCGACCGTGAGGGCTACCTGAGCCTGTCGCGCCTGCTGACCCGCGCCTGGATGGAAGGCCATCGCCCGGAAGGCGGCGTGGCCGTGCACCCGGACTGGTTGAAGGCAGGCAATGCCAACCTGTTCGCGCTGGCCGGCCGGCAGAGCCTGGCCGGGCGCCTGGCGCTGGACGGAAAGCATGAGCTGGCCGAGCAGCAGCTGGCCGACTGGCAGCGCGTGTTCGGCGATGGCCTGCACCTGGAGCTGACCCGCACCGGCCGCGAGGGCGAGGAAACCTTCAACCAGTTCGCGCTGATGGCCGCCGGCCAGCGCGGGTTGCCGGTGGTGGCCAGCAATGACGTGCGCTTCCTGTCGCCATCGGATTTCAGCGCGCACGAAGCGCGCGTGTGCATTTCCACCGGCCGCGTGCTGGACGACCCCAAGCGCCCACGCGAATACAGCGACCAGCAGTACCTGAAGTCGGCCGAGGAGATGTGCGCGCTGTTCGCCGACATTCCCGATGCGATCGACAACACGCTGGCGCTGGCCGAGCGCTGCAACATCGAGATGCGGCTGGGCACCTACTTCCTGCCCAACTACCCGGTGCCGGACGACGAGACCCTGGACACCTGGATCCAGAAGATGTCGCGCGACGGCCTGGAAGAGCGCTTGGAGAAGAATCCGCTGGCGCCGGGCAAGACCCGCGAAGAGTACTTCGAGCGCCTGGAATTCGAGCTCAACACCATCATCAAGATGGGCTTCCCGGGCTACTTCCTGATCGTGGCCGACTTCATCCAGTGGGGCAAGAACCAGGGCATTCCGATCGGTCCCGGCCGTGGTTCGGGTGCCGGTTCGCTGGTGGCGTGGGCGCTGAAGATCACCGATCTGGACCCGCTGCCGTACAACCTGCTGTTCGAGCGCTTCCTGAACCCGGAACGCGTGTCGATGCCCGACTTCGACATCGACTTCTGCATGGACCGCCGCGATGAAGTGATCGACTACGTCGCACGCAAGTACGGGCGCGAGCGCGTCAGCCAGATCATCACCTACGGCACCATGGCCGCCAAGGCGGTGGTGCGCGACTCCGGCCGCGTGCTCGGTTTCCCGTACGGCCTGGTCGACGGCGTCTCCAAGCTGATCCCGAACATCCTCGGCATCCACCTGAAGGATGCGCTGGGCAAGGGCAAGGAAGGCCCGAGCTCGGAAATGGCCTCGGCCGAACTGATCCAGCGCTACGAGACCGAGGACGATGTCCGCGACCTGATCGATCTGGCGCTGCAGCTGGAAGACCTGACCCGCAACGCCGGCAAGCACGCCGGTGGCGTGGTGATCGGTCCCGAGCCGCTGAGCGAGTTCTGCCCGCTGTACGCCGAACACGACGAGAACGGACTCGGCAAGAACCCGGTCACCCAGTTCGACAAGAACGACGTGGAAGAAGTGGGCCTGGTGAAGTTCGACTTCCTTGGCCTGCGCACGCTGACCATCATCGACTGGGCGGTGAAGGCGATCAACAAGCGCCATGAGCGCGCCGGCATCCCGCCGGTGGACATCGCCGCGATCCCGCTGGACGACACGCCCACCTACAAGGACATCTTCGCCAACGGCAATACCGGCGCGGTGTTCCAGTTCGAATCCTCGGGCATGCGCCGCCTGCTGAAGGACGCGCGCCCCGACCGTTTCGAAGACCTGATCGCGCTGGTGTCGCTGTACCGACCCGGCCCGATGGACCTGATTCCCTCCTTCAACGCGCGTAAGCACGGCCAGGAAGAAATCATCTATCCCGATCCGCGCACCGAAGCGATCCTGAAGGACACCTACGGCATCATGGTGTACCAGGAGCAGGTGATGCAGATGGCGCAGATCGTCGGCGGCTACTCGCTGGGCGGCGCTGACCTGCTGCGCCGCGCGATGGGCAAGAAGGTGCCGGCGGAAATGGCCAAGCACCGCGAGATCTTCCGCGAAGGTGCGGCCAAGGATGGTGTGGACGAAGCCAAGGCCGATGCGATCTTCGACCTGATGGAGAAGTTCGCCGGTTACGGCTTCAACAAGTCCCACGCCGCTGCATATGCACTGGTCAGCTACCAGACCGCGTGGCTGAAGCGCCACTACCCCGCCGAGTTCATGGCGGCCACGCTGTCTTCCGACCTCGACAACACCGACAAGGTGGTCGGCTTCCTCGACGAGGTGCGCAATCTCGGCCTGACCGTGCTGCCGCCGAAGGTGAACCAATCGGCCTTCATGTTCGAGGCGGTGACGCCGGACACCATCCAGTACGGTCTGGGCGCAATCAAGGGCGTCGGCCAGGGTGCCTGCGAAGCGGTGGTCGACGAACGCCTGAAGGGCGGCGAGTACAAGGACCTGCTCGACTTCTGTACCCGCGTCGGTTCGGCCAAGCTCAACCGGCGCACGCTGGAAGCGATGATCAACTGCGGCGCACTGGACGAACTCGGCCATAACCGCGCCTCGCTGATGCTGCAGCTGCCGGAGGTGATCAAGGCCACCGACCAGATGGCGCGCGAACGTGCGTCGGGCCAGAACTCGCTGTTCGGCGGCCCCGACCCGAGCGCGACCACGATCCAGCTGGATCTGCCTGAAGCCGAGGAATGGCCGCTGCTCCAGCGCCTGAACGGCGAGCGCGACACGCTGGGCTTCTACCTCAGCGGCCACCCGTTCGACCCGTGGCGCGACGATGTGCGCGACCTGGTCGGCAACGACCTGGGCTCGGTGGAGAAGATCTGGAGCGCCAACAGTGGCGGCGGTGGTGGCGGTGAGAAGCGCTGGCGCCCGGAAGTGCAGACCGTGCTGGCCGGCCAGGTGGTCGGCGTGCGCCGCAAGGGCGAGAGCCAGATCTTCATCCAGCTCGAGGATGGCCGCGGCCGCGTCGAGTGCAGCGCATTCTCCGACGCGATGGCCGAGTTCGGCCACCTGATGACCAAGGACCGCATCCTGGTGGTCAAGGGCGGCCTGCGCGAGGACGAATTCAACGGCGGCTTCGCGCTGCGCATCCGCCAGTGCTGGGACTTCGACGAAGTCTGCGCCAACTACGCCACGCGCCTGTCGCTGCGCCTGGACCTGCGCCAACAGCGCCCGGTCTGGGAACGCATCGATGCGCTGCTCGACCGCCATCGCCCGGGGCGAACGCCACTGCGCCTGGACCTGCTGCTGAAGGGACCACACGGCGGTGTCGCCGGCATGCTCGATGTGTCCGGGCAGAGCGCGGTACGCATCGACTCCAAGCTGATGGAGGCGCTGCGCGCCGACCCGGCCGTGCGCACCCTGAAGGTGCGCTACAGCCCGCCGTGGGCCAGTTGAGTCGGGCGCCCTCGTGTTCCTGTTTCCCCGTTCCAAGTATCAAGGACGATTGCCAATGAAGACCCTGCTGTTCCCGTTCGCTGCCGCACTGGTCCTGGCCGCCTGCTCCCCGTCGAAGATCGAGTTCCAGATCGACAACCCGACCGACACGCCGCTGGCGTTGAGCATCGACGGCCAGGACCTGCCGGTGGCCGCGCAGGGCTCGCGCCCGGTCTCGCTGGCCATCGGCGAGCACCGCCTGCACACCGACAAGCTCGGCGACGTGCGCTTCATCGTCTACGTCGACGGTCGTGGCGGCCTGATCAATCCGACCCTCAGCGAGTACGTGATCGCCCGCGAGGTCTATGTCACCGACGAGAGCAAGCTGAAGAACTTCGGCGTCGGCAACAAGGGCATCGAGCTGGGCGGGGTCGACTTCGAAGGTCCGTTCGAGAAGAGCCACGAACTGTTCATCGACAAGACCTGGACCTACGGCGTGCGCGAACCGTTCCCGAAGGAAAAGGTGGTCGCCCACGTCGATTCCAGCGGCGGGCAGATCGTGGCCAAGGTATTCACCGCGCCGGATTTCATCGCCTACGTGGAAGAAGGCATGGGTGAACCCGGCGCGTTCAAGCGCGAGCAGCCCGCCGGCTACGTGGCGCCGGCATTCAGCCTGGAACCGGCCCCGGCCAGCCTGCCGGCGCTGGTGCCGGCCTTCGAGGCGCATGCCGCGCCGCTGCGCGAGGTCTATGCGCGCTGGCTGAGGGCCACCACCGCCGAAGAACAGAAGGCCCTGCGCAAGCAGGACTTCGCCGCGCAGATGGCCTTCACCTCGGCCACTGCCACCCTCGGCGGCAACCTGGGCCGGGAGGCCAACGAGGCCTACAACGACTTCGTCTCCCAGCGCAGCCAGCTGATGGGCCGCAGCGCCCTGGTGGTGCCCTGAGCTGACTGGCGCCCCCTGCCCGGCTGCGCTACCGTCGCCTTCCAGACGAAGGCGTACGGGTGGTTTGCACGCATTCGGCTAGAATTCCCCTCTTCTTTACACGACGGCTTCCGATGAATCCGAACTACCTCGACTTCGAGCAACCCATCGCCGACCTGGAAGCCAAGATCCAGGAACTGCGCAACGCCAGTGCCGGGCCGGCGGTCAATGTCGAGGCGGAAGTGCACGCGCTGCAGGACAAGCTGCGCATGCGCACCGCGCAGATCTTCCGCAACCTGACCTCGTGGCAGGTGCTGCAGCTGGCCCGTCATCCGTCGCGCCCGTACACCGCCGACTACATCCGCATCATCTGCGATGAGTTCCAGGAGCTGGCAGGCGACCGCGCCTTCGCCGACGACAAGGCCATCATGGGTGGCCTGGCCCGCATCAACGGCCGCGCGGTGATGGTGATCGGCCACCAGAAGGGCCGTGACACCAAGGAAAAGATCAAGCGCAACTTCGGCATGCCCAAGCCGGAGGGCTACCGCAAGGCCCTGCGCCTGATGAAGATGGCCGAGCGCTTCGGCCTGCCGGTGCTGACCCTGATCGACACCGCCGGCGCCTGGCCGGGCATCGATGCCGAATCGCGTGGCCAGTCCGAAGCGATCGCACGCAACCTGATCGAGATGGCCGAACTGAAGGTGCCGATCATCTGCACCGTGATCGGTGAAGGCGGCTCCGGCGGCGCGCTGGCGCTGGGCGTGGGCGACCGCACCGTGATGCTGGAGTACTCGGTGTACTCGACCATCACCCCGGAAGGCTGCGCCTCGATCCTGTGGAAGGACGCCGGCAAGGCCAAGGATGCCGCCGAGCAGCTGGGCCTGACCGCCCCGCGCCTGAAGAGCCTGGGCCTGGTCGACAAGGTCGTGCGCGAGCCGACCGGTGGCGCCCACCGCAACCCGACGCAGATGGCCAAGCGCCTGAAGGCCGTGCTGCTGAACGAACTGGATGCGCTGGAAAAGCTGTCCACCGAGCAGCTGCTGGAGCAGCGCTACACCCGCCTGCGCAGCTACGGCACGTACGAAGCGGCCTAAGCCCGGTAGTACCGGCCGCTGGCCGGCAACACGCAGGTGATTGCAGAAACGAAAGAGCCGGGCAGATGCCCGGCTCTTTCGTTTGCGCCCTGGCGGCATCCACGCATGGCGTGGATCTACCGGGTACAGATGACCCCACTCAGAACGGCTTGGCCAGCACCAGCCACACGATCGGAATGAACGCCAGCAGCGGGATCTCGTTGATCCAGCGCAACGCGCGCGACGACGGCAGCGCCCTGCCCTTGGACGCGCCCTTCAGCAACCGCCCGATCCAGATGAAATACGCCAGCAGCACCACCACCAGCCCCAGTTTGGCATGCAGCCAACCGGCGCCGCCGGGCGCGACCATGGTCGGGAAATCCGGAATGACCTTGTAGCCCAGCCACAGCACCAGACCCAGCAGGAACGCCAGGCCGAACATCGAGTGGCCGAAGCGGTACAGGCGCAGGCCCATCAGCTGCAGGCGCTCGGTCACCGCCGGCTGGCCTGCAGTCTCGGCCAGATTCACCAGGATGCGCGGCAGGTAGAACACCGTGGCCATCCACGCCACCACGAACACGATGTGGAAGGTCTTGACCCAGTAGTAGCTCTGCATGCGCTCGCTCCGGCGGCTGGCGTAGGTTGGCCGTCATTCTCGCATGACGTGAACGGGCCACCCCACGCGCCAGCGCCGCGACACATCGACGCATGGCGCGCCGCAACACCGTACGATAGGCACCGCTTTCCCGATCCTGACCGCACGCCGCCCATGGACAAGACCTACGACGCCGCCTACTTCCAACGCTGGTACCGCCGTGCCGACATCGGTGGCAGCGCCCGCCTGGCACGCAAGGTGGCATTGGCTGTGGCCAGCGCCGAGTACTACCTGGAGCGACCGATCCGCAGCGTGCTGGATATCGGCTGCGGCGAAGGCGCCTGGCGCGCGCCGCTGCTGAAGCTGCGTCCGAAGGTCGAATACCTCGGCTTCGACAGCAGCGAGTACGCTGTGCGCCGCTACGGCCGCACCCGCAACCTGCACCTGGCCCGCTTCGGTGATTTCGCCTGGCTGCGGCCCTGCGCCCCGGTCGACCTGCTGATCTGCTCGGACGTGATGCACTACGTGCCCGACCGTGAGCTGCGTGCCGGACTGGCCGGCGTGGCGGAGCTGACCGGCGGCGTGGCCTTCCTGGAGACCTTCGCCGCCGAGGACGCGTTCGAGGGCGACCACGAGGGTTTCCAGGCCCGCCCGGCGCGCTGGTACCGGCGGACGCTGGCCCGGCACGGTCTGCAGCCGGTAGGGTCGCATTGCTGGCTCGGTCCCGCCCTGGCAGGCGATGCGGCCGCGCTGGAACGGATGTGAATCCGGATTCATTATTTTCAGCCAACTTAACCTGCGGGACACCCGGATGGGATATGCTGCGCGGCAACATATGACCATACATATTCGGTCGTCATGCTCTATCAACTGCACGAACTGACCCGCAACCTGCTCGCCCCCTGGGTGCACCAGGCCCAGGCCAACGCCAGGTTCTTCGCCAACCAGGGCCACTGGTGGTCGCAGATGCCCGGCGCTGATCGCCTGGCGGCGGTCAATGAACTCTTCCATCGCATCGGCAAGGATTACGAGAAGCCCGAGTGGGGCATCAACGAAATCGACGTCGAGGGCGAGCGCGTGCCGATCGTCGTGCACGAGGAAGTGAGCAAGCCGTTCTGCAAGCTGCTGCGCTTCAAGCGCCACAGCAATGAAGCCGACCAGCTGCACACCATGCTCAACCAGCCGTTCGTGCTGGTGGTGGCGCCGCTGTCCGGCCACCACGCCACGCTGCTGCGCGATACCGTGCGCACCCTGCTGCGCGACCACCGCGTGTACGTCACCGACTGGGTCGATGCGCGCATGGTGCCGTCCAGCGAAGGCGAGTTCGGCCTGGACGACTACATTGCCTACATCCAGGAGTTCATCCGCCACCTCGGCGTGGAGCGCCTGCACGTGGTCAGCGTGTGCCAGCCGACCGTGCCGGTGCTGGCGGCAGTTTCGCTGATGGCCAGCCGTGGCGAGCCGACGCCGCGCACGCTGGTGATGATGGGTGGCCCGATCGATGCACGCTGCAGCCCGACCGCAGTGAACAACCTGGCCACGCAGAACCCGCTGTCGTGGTTCGAGAACAACGTCATCCACACCGTGCCGGCCAGCTATCCCGGCGCCGGCCGTCGCGTGTACCCGGGCTTCCTGCAGCACGCAGGCTTCCTGTCGATGAACCCGAGCCGCCACTTCAGCTCGCACTGGGACTTCTACACCGACCTGGTCAAGGGCGACCTGGAAGACGCCGACGCACACCGTCGTTTCTACGACGAGTACAACGCGGTGCTGGACATGCCGGCCAAGTACTACCTGGATACGATTTCCGTGGTGTTCCAGGACTTCCTGCTGCCGCGTGGCGAGTGGGTGGTCAACGGCGAGAAGGTCGATCCGTCGGCGATCCGCGATACCGCGCTGCTGAGCATCGAAGGCGAGCTGGACGACATCGCCGGCCTCGGCCAGACCGAAGCCGCGCAGGCGCTGTGCACCGGCATCACTGCAGACCGCCGCGAGCATTTCATCGTCGAAGGTGCCGGCCACTACGGCATCTTCAGCGGCCGTCGCTGGCGCGAGGTGGTGTACCCGAAAGTGCGCGATTTCTTCGCCGCGCATGCCGAAGCACCTGCGGCGAAGGCTACGAAGAAGAAGAGCAACGTTACCCCGTTGCGGCGAAAGGCGGGGTAACTCGCCCAGGGTGGGTGCCGACCTTGGTCGGTACGCCCTGGTAGATGCCAACCTTGGTTGGCGCTCCCGGGGTCGGATCCCTTTCCAGCGGAAAGGGCTCTGACCCCAGCACGATCGGATCCGGGGTCAGAGCCCTGTTCTGCGAACAGGGATCCGACCCCTGACCGCTTACAGCCGCACGAGCAGGTTCTTGGCGATCAGCCCGTGCAGTTTGCCGATGCCGCGTGCCAGATGCATCGTCAGCAGCAGCAGCAGCGCCCCCGCCGCGGCAACCGCGATTGCCACCAGCGGCGAGGCCGCCATCGGCAGTACGTTCACGTCGTTGATGTACACGCCGGGGATGTCGCCACTGAAGATCGCCGCGACCGGCGCCCAGATCAGGCTCAGCGACAGCGACAGCAGCGTCACCGCGATGGTGAAGTAGATCACGCCCAGCGGCAGCATCAGCACGAAGTACAGCAGCGTCAGCCAGGTGCGGCCATCGGTGAACATGTCACCGATGCGCTGCGGCCACGTGCGGCTGCGGTCGGTGTACTGCGGCCGGCGCGGCATGCGCTCGCCCAGCAGCGCTTCCACCAGCCGCCCTTCCAGCAGTGCCAGCCCGCGCACCGAACCGAAGAACAGCACGGTCAGCGGGATGCCGATGATCAGGATCAGCAGGCCCAGCGACAGCGACAGGCCAGTCACCACCCAGGTGAAGAAGAAGATGCCGGTGGCCAGCGACAGCAGCATGTAGAACAGCGCACCGTAGGTATGCGGATCCGTCACCACGCCGAAGAAGCGCGCCAGCTGCGAACGCGGCACCGGTACCGGCGGGGGTGCGGCCGGCTCGACGCCACTGGCTTCCGCCGCCGCACGCAGCACCGGTGCGGTATCCGCACGCGGTGTACGCAGCGCGCGATTCACCGTCACTTCGGTCTCGCGGTAGATTTCGGCTACCTCGTCCGGCGCACCGTAGCTGCCGGCAACGTCGGCGATCACCTCGGCCTCGCTGCGGCCGGGCTGCGCGGCCAGTTCCGAGCGCAGGTATTCCTCGGCGTCGTACAGGGCGTCCTGCACCATCGCCGGGTCGGCGCCTTCCAGCGCCTCGCGCAGCTGCGCCAGGTACTGCGGGATGGTCGTGGGCAGGGCTCGGCCTGCCAGGCTCGGGTCGTTCATTGCGGTACCCCCTCCAACACGGAATCGACGGAATCGCGTGTGGCCTGCCAGGCCTGGCGCCATTGCGCCAGCACCTCGCGGCCACGTTCATTGATGCGGTAGTAGCGCCGCGGCGGCCCGCTGCTGGACGGCTCCACGTGGCTTTCCAGCAGGCCGGCGCCCTCCAGGTTGCGCAGCACCGGGTACAGCGCGCTCTGCTTGCCGCTCAGCACGCCCTCGCCCACCCGCTCCAGCTCCTTGGCAATGAGGTAGCCGTACAGCGGCTCCCCGGCCCGGGCCAGCACCGCCAGCAGGGCCAGCGACACCGTTCCGGCGCTGAGCTCCTTCTGGAACTTCTTCAGCTGGACATCGTCCTCGGACATGACCGGCCCTCCACTACGTTGAAGTCCACAGTAGTGCGAAGTTCGGTATAGCGAATGTGTCGTTAGTCATCGTGCCGGTTGGCGTGGCCGGGCCGCTCACGCAGAATCGAAGCCTCGTTCATGTTCCGGGGATCCCATGCCGCACCGCCGTCGCCTTGCCCTGACCGCCCTCGCCCTGTCCTGCCTGCTGCCCGCCATGGCCAGTTCGGCCACGCCCTACCGCAGCCCGCAGCAGATTCTTGATGCTTCGGCGGCCAGCGACTGGCGCACCCCGGACCCGGCCAACCTGCTGTACATGGACCTGCCGGCCGGGCGGGTGATCATCGAGCTGGCGCCGCAGTTCGCCCCGCGCCATGTCGCCAACATCCAGACCTTCGCCCACGAGCACTTCTGGGACGGCACCAGCATCTACCGCTCGCAGGACAATTTCGTGGTGCAGTTCGGCGATGCCAACGCCGATGACGCGACCAGGGCCAAACCGTTCGGCAGCGCCGCGCGCAAGCTGCCGGCCGAATTCGAACGCGCCAGCACCGGACTGAAGGTGAACGTGCTGCCGGACCGCGATGGCTGGGCGGCGCAGACTGGATTCGTCGACGGCTTCCCGGTCGGCCAGGACCCGCAGGCCGGCAAGGCCTGGCTGGCGCATTGCTACGGCATGCTCGGCGCGGGCCGCAGCAACGAGGAAGACAGCAGCATCGGCGCCGAACTCTATGTGGTAACCGGCCAGTCGCCGCGCCAGCTGGACCGCAACATCACCCTGGTCGGTCGCGTGTTGAAGGGCATGGAACTGCTCAGCGCGATCCCGCGCGGCCCGGCGCCGATGGGCTTCTACACCGACCCGAAGCTGCGCACGCCGATCGTGTCGATCCGCCGCGCCAGCGATGTGCCGGCGGCCGAGCGCACGCCGATCCAGGTGCTGCGCACCGATTCGAAGACCTTCGCCGATACGGTGGAGGCGAGACGCAATCGCGTGGATGATTTCTACAAGCGCCCGGCGGGGCATATCGATCTCTGCAATATTCCGGTGCCGGTGAAGTAACGCCGTCGCAGGTTCTGCGCGTGGCGCGTGCTGAAGGCGCTTCATTGTTCATGGGCGTTACTTTTCTTTGTACGCAAAGAAAAGTAACCAAAAGAAACGTTCCGCCAGCCGCGAGCCGGTGCTGCGCACCGGTACCCTGCGCTCCTCGGCCCGTCGAGGGACGGCGCGGGAACTCGCTACGCTCAGACACCCGCGCCTCTTCGCCCTCGCCGGACCTGCGGTGCTCGGCTCGCTCAAGGCGGACCCAACGTCCAAAGCGGCCGCATCATTCGCCGTGCATGGTCCGGCACTGTCGCTGCCCGCACTCGCGGCTGTGGCCTTTGATCTGGGTCCGCCTTGCGTGAGCCGAGCATCGCAGGGGAATCAGGGGCGAAGAGGTACCGATGTCCTGTAGAGCCGACTGTTAGTCGGCTGACTTCTGCGCACCGTCCCCTGATTCACCGAGGAGCGCAGGGTACCGGTGCGCAGCACCGGCTCGCGACCTGGCGGCGTGTTTCTTTGGTTACTTTCTTTGCACGAGCAAAGAAAGTGACACCTCTCCGCAGGCGCGGAAAAGGCCTGCCGGGCAGCGCCCGGCACTACCAGCGCTTCGGCACCCTCAGCCCTTCTGACTCACCGCCACACTACCCAGGATCAACGCACCGGCAATCAACATCTGCACCGTCACCGCTTCCCCCAGGAACAACCACGCGAACGCCGCGCCGAACAGCGGAATCAGGTAGGTCACCGTCGACGCACGCGACGGGCCGATACGGCCGATCAAACGATAGAACATCAGGAACGCCAGGCCGGTACAGGCCACGCCCAGGGCAATCGCCGCGCCCCACGCCTTGGCCGGAATCGCCGCCTGCGGCCAGTGGCTGACCGCCATCGGCAGCATCCACAGCGAAGCGCAGGACAGCGTTGCCGCCGCAGCAGCCGCCGACGGCAGCCCGGTCATGTGCCGCTTCACCAGGTTCACGCCCAGACCGTACAGCAGCGAGGCCGCCGCACCGGCCAGCACCGCGGTGCCGATACTCAGGCCAGAGACCTTGGCCGTGGCCAGTACCACCACGCCGGCGAATCCGACCAGCAACGCGCCAGCACGGCGCATGCCGATCTTCTCACCGAAGAACAGGAAGGCGATCAGCGCGGCGAACAGCACCGTCATCGCATTGCAGATCGCACCGATCGCGGCCGGTGCCTGTTCGGCGGCATAGGCGAACAGCACGAACGGCAGCGCCGAGTTGATCAAGCCGATCGGTGCCAGCCACAGCCAGCGCCGCGGCGGAAACTGCGCACGCGCCCGCCACAGGAACGGCAGCAGCACCAGCGCACCCAGCACCAGCCGCACCTCGACCAGCGCGAACGGGCCGAATGACGGCACCGCCACCCGCATGAACAGGAACGAGCAGCCCCAGATGGCGCCCAGCAGGGTCAATTCCAGCGGCGTGCGCCAGTCGCGCTCGGCCACCTGTGGGACCGCATTCATGCCCTGCCTCCGTCCATCGTCTGTTCCTCGCCAAGGCAGACAGGATCGGGCGCAGACGCCCGCCGCACAAGCGCGTAGTATCGCTGCCAGCCACAAATATGGTTTGAGGCTCGACATGCAGCTACGCCCTTCCCTGCTCCCCGCACTGGCCGTGTTCGCGGTCGCCGCGCGCCACCAGAACTTCGCCCAGGCCGCGCAGGAACTGCACCTGACCGCCAGCGCGGTCAGCCACCATGTGCGCCGCCTGGAGGAGGTGCTGGAGACCCGGCTGTTCCTGCGCCACGCCCGTGGCGTGCGCCTGACTGCCGAGGGCCGGCAGCTGGCCGACGCCGCCAGCGCCGCCTTCTCCGATGTCGCGGCCGTCGCCCATCACCTGCAACCGGATGCCGACAGCGTGCCGTTGCGGATCACCACGCTGCGCTCGCTGTCCTACTGCTGGTTGCTGCCACGGCTGCCACGCTTCACCCAGGCCTATCCGCACATCCGAATCGAACTGCACACCGGCAGCGGGCTGGACCGCTACGACGACAACGGTCCGGAAGTCGGTATCCGCTATGGCCTGGGCCAATGGCCGGGCCTGCGTGCGCAGCACCTGATGGACGACTACCTGTTCCCGGTGGCCTCACCGGCACTGGCCGGAGTCGAAGCGCTGGTCGATCCGGCGCGCATCGCCGACCTGCCGCTGCTGACCGATCTGTCGCCGCAGGGCTGGCGTGACTGGTTCCGCCATGCCGGCGTGCGCCCGCCGTCGCCACTGCCGCCGATGCACACCTTCGCCGACAGTACCGATGCGATGCGTGCTGCGGTGTACGGCATGGGCGCGGTGCTGGCACGCACCCACATCGCGCAGCCCTACCTGCAGCGCTACGAAGTGGTACGCCTGCCCGGCCCGGCACTGAAAGCGCGCTATGCGTATCACGTAGTGCACGCCGAAGGGCAACCGCCGAGCCACGCCGCGCGCCTGTTCATCGACTGGTTGCTGGAGCAGGCGCAGGACGAACGCACGCCGATTCCCGCGTTGCCGGAAAGCCTGCTCGGGCGCCCGGCCACGCACGGCTGACTGCGCCCTCACCCGCTCTTTGCTTCACGCTGGCTAGGCTGCAGGCAACCCCACACCGTATCAACGCCATGGCCATGCTGCGACTGCGCATCACCGGAACCGAAGACGACGCCCGCGCGATCAGCGACCTGCTGCTCGGCCTGGAGGGCATCGAACATGTCGAGGAAACCGACGACCTGATGCCGCACATGGACGACGACGATTCCAGTTCGGCCGGGCTGTCCGATGACATCGGCCCGGGCATCCACGAACTGGAAGTGGAAGTCGGCAACGAAAGTACCGCGCAGAAGGTGCGCGATGCGGTGCAGGAACTGGCGCTGGAGCTGGATGTGTTCGTCGAGTACGAGACCGACGAGGGCTGATGCCGGCGGGCTGCCGGCATCGACCTTTTCCTCAAAGGGTGGGCGGCAGCGTGCGACGGCGGCGACGCCACCACGCCCGGATACCCCAGGCCACGACCAGGGCCAGCACGCCCACCGGCAGCAACGCTGCGACCGCGCGGATCAGGAACGCAACGCTGGTGCTGAGGATGCTGCCCGACTCGCTCAGCGCCTCACCGATCTCGCTGCGACTGCGCTGGCCCGAGGTGGTGTCGAAGTGCATCGTGACCAGCTGTGTATCGATGCGCCGGCGCTGCTGCGCGGCATCCTTGTTGGCCTGCTCGACACCCGCCTCGATCTCCGACAGCCGCGTGGTGATCGCCATCAGGTCTTCGATCTTCAGGTCCTTGCGGTCCTGGTAGGACAGCAGCCGCGCGTGTTCCTTCTCCAGCCGCGCCTTGGTCAGTGCCGTATCGGCCACCGCCTGCGCGAGGTCCTCGGCACGCGTGTTGCGCGACTGCAGTTTGCCACCTTCACCGGCCATCGCGATCAACGGCTCGGCGCCCTTCGGCGCGATGCGTACCTTGACCTCGCCGCTGGGCTGCTCGCCACTGCGCTGGTCGACCTGCAGCACCGCGCAGTCACCGAACTTCGCGCTCTGGCAGGCCTGTGCCACCTGCTGGATGCGGGGTGCGATCTGCGCCGCTTCCAGCTGCACCTGCACGTCGTGTTCGTAGGCGAGGAATGCGCCCTCCGGTGAAGCAACGGCCGCTTCGGCGGCAGTAGCGCCTGCATCGGCCGCCACATCGCCGTGTTTGGCGCAGGCTGCCAATGCAAGCAGCAGCACCGGCATCGCCACCACGCGCGTCCACGCGTGCAGCGGCCTCACAGTGCCGCTCCGTCGTAGGACATGACGGCCAATGTGGCCAGATCCACCTGCGGTACGCAGCGCACGTTCACCGCCACCATCGGCGTGCCGGTGCGCGGATCCACCACTTCACTGTACGGCGCGACGCCACACTCGCGGCAGTGGTGGTGATCGATATGCGCCTTGTTGAAATGATAGGTGGCCACGTCCGCCGGATCGGTGGTCAGCTGGAACGCCTCGCGCGGGGCGAACCACAGCAGGCTGCCGCGGCGGCGGCACATCGAGCAGTTGCAGTCGATGACATCGCTGATTGGCGCCTCGGCCTGTACGGTGAATGCGATCCTGCCGCAATGGCAGCTTCCCTGGTATTCCATGTCCTGCGCTCCGCTGGAGAGTCCCTGTCTGCGCCCATGGTAATCCTATGGCACGGGGACAAAGCAGCCCCGGGGCCCTATGCTCGGGGTTTGACCCTGTACAGGAACGCCGATGCGCCCGCATCTCCTTGCCCTCGCCCTGGTCGCCGCCCTGGCCGGTTGCCAGCCGGCCGACGCCCCGACCAACGGTTCCACCCCGGCCGCCAGCCAGCAGGCCGGTGACGCGGCGGTCGATGCCGCCTTCGCCGACCTGTCCAAGCGCGCCCTGGACACCTGGATGCAGCTTTCGCCGGTCAGCGCCACCCAGATCGGTGACCACCGCTACGACAGCGAGCTGGACGACCTGAGCGCCGCCGGCCAGCAGAAGACCGTGGCCGCCTACAAGGCATTGCTGGGCGAGCTGGACAAGATCGAGGTGGCCAAGCTGGGCCGCGAGAACCAGGTGGACGCAGCGATCCTGCGCAACCAGCTGCAGTCGGAAATCTGGAACGCCGAAGTGCTGCAGTCCGGCAAGTGGGACCCGCAGCTGTACAACGGCATCGCCGGCAGCGCGATCTACGGCCTGATGGCGCGCGAGTTCGCGCCGCTGCCGGAGCGCCTGAAGTCGGCCACCGCACGCATGGAAAAGCTGCCGGCGATCTTCGCCCAGGCCCGCGAGAACCTGGATCCGGCCCGCGTGCCGAAGATCCATGCCGAGACGGTGGCCAAGCAGAACAAGGGCATCCTCAGCATCGTCGATACCTTCATCACCCCGCACATCGGTGAACTGCCGCAGGCCGACCAGCAGCGCCTGCAGGCCGCCATCGACGGCCTGAAGAAGGCCGTGGACGAACAGCAGACCTGGCTGGACAAGACCCTGGTGCCGAATGCCAAGGGCGACTTCCGCATCGGTGCGGAAAAGTACGACCAGAAGCTGAAGTTCGCGCTGAGCTCCTCGCTGTCGCGCCAGGAGATCGGTGAGCGTGCACGCGCCGAACTCAAGCGCGTGCGCGAAGACATGTACGGCATCGCGCAGACCGTGCTGAAGGACAAGCCGGGTGCGCCGGAAATGCCGGCCCAGCCGACCGACGAGCAGCAGCAGAAGGCGATCGAGGCGGCACTGGAACTGGCCTACGCCGACAAGCCAGCGCGCGACAAGGTGGTCGACGATGCGAAGGCCGCGCTGGAGCAGTCCACCGCGTTCGTGCGCGAGCACGACCTGGTGACCCTGCCCGATGCGCCGGTGGACATAATCCTGATGCCGGAATTCCAGCGTGGCGTGGCCGTGGCCTACTGCGATTCGCCGGGCCCGCTGGACAAGAACCTGAAGACCTTCTACGCCGTGTCGCCGATTCCGGACGACTGGAACGAGAAGCAGGTCGACTCGTTCCTGCGTGAATACAACTCGCGCATGATCCACCTGCTGAGCATCCACGAAGGCACCCCGGGCCACTACCTGGAAGGCTGGCACTCGGCCAAGTTCCCCTCGACCCTGCGTGCGGTGCTGCGTTCGGGCCTGTTCGCCGAAGGCTGGGCGGTCTACACCGAGCGCATGATGCAGGAGCAGGGTTACCTCAACAACGACCCGCTGTTCCACCTGGTACAGCTGAAGTTCTACCTGCGCACGATCTCCAACGCGATCCTCGACCAGGGCGTGCACGTGGACAACTGGGATCGCGAGAAGGCGATGCACCTGATGACCCACGACGCGTTCCAGCAGGAAAGCGAAGCCGCCGGCAAGTGGGTGCGCGCGCAGCTGACGTCGGCGCAGCTGCCGACCTACTTCGTCGGTGCGCAGGAACACTTCGACACCCGCAAGGCGGTGCAGGAGAAGCTGGGCGACAAGTTCAACCTGAAGGCCTACCACGACCAGGTGCTGTCCTACGGCGCCCCGCCGGTGCGTTTCGCACGCCAGCTGATGCTGGACCAGCCGATCGAGTGATCGGGACGGTGTGAGATGAAGCGGAGCGGCCCGGGGAAACCCGGGCCGCTTTTTTTATTCGCCCCTGCTTGGGCTACTGCCGGGTCAGAGCAGATGGATGTACATTTTCTTTGAGCCCAGCCGCAGATCCACGAAGTACTCGGCACCACAGCCACGACAGGCTGCAGGGCAATCCTCATCGCTGCCCCGCTCGTTTTCCAATGAGCCAGCCACTACCGGGTATCCGCACTCGAAACAGTTGAAAGCCACATGGTTGCCATGCGGATCAGCAGGGATCTCGTCACCCTCACCGTCCATCACGAGAAAATCAGTGATTCTCATCGCCACTCCCTCCGGCTGAATTGATGACGACAGACTAGCCGACTCTTGAGCTTCAGGCGCCACTCCGGTCCTGAACACCTGCAAACCGGGCCTGTGCGGCCTCACAACTGGCAAACGACTCCGGGCGCATCGTTCGCATCGCCTCCCCGTCCCTGCAGGTTCCCATGCCCTCCCTGGTGCTACGCCTTGGCCTCCTCTCCGCTGCCTTGGCGGCCGCCCCTGCCTACGCCGCCTGCCCCCCGCCACCGGCTGGATACCCCGACATCCGCGCCCTGGGCTACTACACCGACAAGGCTGGATCGGTGATCGACCCGGTACTGCACCAGCAGAACAAGGACGCCACTGCGCCGCTGGACCGCTATGCCGCCGACGTGGCGCGCATGAGCGATGACTACCTGCGCACCGGTGACCCGGCAGCGGCACAGTGCACGCTGAGCTGGCTGGGTGCGTGGGCCGATGATGGCGCCATGCTCGGGCAGATGATCCGGGTCAACAACGATCAGTCGTTCTACATGCGGCAGTGGATGCTCGATGCGGTAGCCATGGCTTACCTGAAGGTGCATGACCAGGCCAACCCGCAGCAGCGCGCGCGTATCGATCCGTGGCTGCAGAAGCTGGCACGGGCCAACCTGGCGTACTGGGACAACCCGAAACGGCGCCGCAACAACCACTACTACTGGGGCGGTCTGGGCGTACTGGCCACCGGCCTGGCCACCGACGACGAGGCCTTGTGGCAGGCCGGCCACGCCGCCTTCCAGAAGGGCATCGATGACATCCAGGACGATGGCAGCCTGCCGCTGGAGATGACCCGTGGACAGCGTGCCCTGCACTACCACGACTACGCATTGGCGCCGCTGGTGATGATGGCTGAGCTGGCGCGGCTGCACGGCCAGGACGGGTACGCCAGCGGGGATCACGCCATCGACCGCCTTGCCCGCCGCGTCATCGAAGGCAGCAAGGACCCTGCATGGTTCAACGAACACACCGGCGTTGCACAGCTGCCCCTGCAGGCCAGCGGCTGGGTCGAGTTCTACCGGTTGCGATCACCGGATGGCGGCCTGTTCAATGCCGCGCATGCACGCGGCCCGTTCCACTCGCCACGGCTCGGCGGCGACCTTACGCTGATGGCCACGCATGGCATCGTGCGCACGCCGCTGCGTTAGCAGCGTGCCTCAGCGCGATGCCGGATGCAGCAGGCGTTGGAACTCGGCGACGGTGCACCCCTGAGCCGCGCACCCCGGCACACGAAGCGCGACGCGGCCCGGCGGCTGCGCGTTGGTCAGCGACAGCGCATCGCGCAGCTGCGCGGTGGTCGGGTAGACGTAGGCCAGGCGGATCCGTTCCAGCCCGCTGTGGCGATCACGCCAGCGCTCGAACTGCAGCAGGCCGCCGATCGGCGTCTTCTCGTACTGGCCCGGCAGGCTGTAGTCGCTGATTCCCAACGCCGCCAGCACCGAACCGATATTGGAATCGTGACCGACCAGCAGGCTCACTTTCGGCGATGCGGGATCTTCCAGCAACGCATCCACGCGTGCCAGCAACGGTCCGGCCACATCCCGCGCCACCTCGGGCGTTCCGAACAGGATGTCCTGGTAGCGGTTGCGGATCTGCGCCAGCGCCTGCCATTGCGCCTCGGTGGTCAACCGGCCCCAGCCTTCGCGGGGGATGCCACTGCCCTGGTAGTGCTCCATCAACAAGGCATCGACCAGCCCGCTGGCCAGAGCCAGTGATCCGGAGACGCGTGGCTCCTTTCCCGGTTCCGCGCTGAAGGTGGTGTCGGACAGCGCCAGATTGCAGTCGTTGTGCCCCTTGCATGCCGCCGACTGCGGATAGCGGGTGATCTCCTCCACCACGGACAGTGCCGGTGCCAGATCGGATGCGGACAGCGCCTGCTGCATCGCCGATGCCGCACGTGCGCGGAACGCCGCGTCATCGCGGTGGATCACCGGATTGAACAGCGGGTCCATCGTGCCCAGCGGCATGCGTTGCTCGACCGCAACATGGCAGCCCGGGAAGGCACCGGCAACGAAGAACTGCGCGGTGGCCTGGGTGCGCTGCAGGCTGTTGGCGTACGCGTGGAAGTCATCCTCCTGCGGGCAACCCGACACCGGCAACAGCTGCGCCTGGCGCAGCCACTGGGCGATGTAGCGGCCCATGTAAACCTCCAGCACGCCTCCCTTGGTAGTCAGCTCGCCCGGTGCCACCTCCCAGCGCGGCCAGGCCTCGGGCGTCGCATTGGCCAGCGCGCCGGAGGCTACCACCGGCGCGCGCAGGTTGTGACGGCTGAGCAGGACGACCTGCTTGAGCTGGTCGCCGTCCATGGGTGCCGGCGCAGCCGTGGCAACCGTGGCAACCAGGCTGAGTGCCAGCAACAGGGAGCGCAGGGGGCGGATCATGCAGGTCTCCGGAAACACGCTGGGGTCAGAGCCCTTTCCTGCGGAAAGGGATCCGACCCCGAAGCGATCATTGATCGGCAGCAACAAATCCACCGGTCTGCCGCGCCCACAACCGTGCGTACAGGCCACCGGCTGCAATCAGCTCGGCATGGGTGCCGGTCTCGACGATGCGTCCCTGGTCCATCACCACCAACCGGTCCATGCGCGCGATGGTCGACAGCCGGTGCGCGATCGCGATCACCGTCTTGCCGCCCATCAGCTCATCCAGGCTGTCCTGGATCGCCGCTTCCACTTCCGAGTCCAGTGCCGAGGTTGCTTCGTCCAGCACCAGGATCGGTGCGTCCTTCAGCAGCACGCGGGCAATGGCGATGCGTTGGCGCTGGCCACCGGACAGCTTCACGCCGCGCTCGCCGACATGTGCGTCGTAGCCACGACGCCCCTGCCCGTCCACCAGCGTATCGATGAAGGCTTCGGCACGCGCCTTGGCCACGGCTGCGCGCAACTGCGCATCGGTCGCGTCGGGGCGACCGTACAGCAGGTTGTCGCGGATCGAGCGATGCAGCAGCGACGTGTCCTGGGTAACCACGCCGATCTGCTGGCGCAGGCTTTCCTGGGTGACGTAGGCAATGTCCTGGCCGTCGATCAGGATGCGGCCGCTTTCCAGGTCGTACAGGCGCAGCAGCACATTGACCAGGGTCGACTTGCCGGCACCCGAGGGACCGACCAGGCCGATCTTCTCGCCCGGCTTCACCACCAGGTCGAGGCCGGCGATCACGCCGCCCTTCTTGCCGTAGTGGAAATGGATGTCCTGGAAGTGCACGCCACCACGGGTCACCTGCAACGGGACCGCATCCTCGCGATCCTGCACCGTCAGCGGCTGCGCGATGGTGGTGATGCCGTCCTGCACCGTGCCGATGTCCTCGAAGATGCCGTTGATGGTCCACATGATCCAGCCGGACATGTTGTGGATGCGGATCACCAGACCGGTCGCCAGGGTGATCGCACCGACGGTGATGTGGCCGCCATTCCACAGCCACAGCGCCAGCCCGCAGGTACCGGCGATCAGGAAACCGTTGACGATGGCGATGGTCAGGTCCATGCCGGTGGTCACCCGGGTCTGCGCGCGGTGCTTGACCGCCAGTTCCTGGATCGACTCGGCCACGTAGGCCTGCTCGCGCCCGCCATGGGCGAACAGCTTCAACGTGGGAATGTTGGTGTAGCCATCGACGATGCGGCCCATCGCCTTGGAACGCGCTTCGGACGCAATCCAGGCCCGTTCCTTCGCGCGCGGCACGAAGTAGACCAGGATCACCGCATAGGCCAGCAGCCACAGGATCAGCGGCACCATCAGCCGCCAGTCGGCCTGCGCGAACAGGTACAGCGCGGTGCCGGTGTAGACCACGATGTACCAGAGCGAATCGACCATCTGCACCGCCGATTCGCGCAGCGAGGTACCGGTCTGCATCACCCGGTTGGCGACGCTGCCGGCAAAGTCGTTCTGGAAGAAGCTCAGGCTCTGCCGCACCACGTAGTTGTGCATCAGCCAGCGCGAGCGGTTGCTCAGGCCGGGCACGATGGCCTGGTTGACCAGCAGGTTGTGCAGGCCGACCAGGATCGGCCGCGCGATGACCGTGATGAACAGCATCCAGCCCAGGTCGTTGGCATGGCGCTTGAAGAAGTCGGCACCGGGCTGCTCGGCGACCATGTCGACGATGCGGCCCAGGTAATCGAACATCGCCACTTCCACCAGCGCCAGCAGCAGGCCGGCGATGAGCGTGGCCAGCAGCACCGGCCACACCGGGCGCAGGTAGTGCAGGTAGAACGGCAGCACCTTGCGCGGAGGCATCCGCCCGTCCACGGGCGGGAACACCGGAATCAGGGATTCAAACCAACGGAACATCGCATTCCCTCGCCATCTTTAGCTGGCGGAGTATCCCATGCCGCATGTGTACGCCGGCCGACGATCGCTGCGGCTGCGGTCGTGCCGGCCGCTGGCCGGCAACCTTGTGACGCATCCGGGGATCATGAGGTTGCCGGCCAGCGGCCGGCACTACCCATCGGATTCGTCAAACGTCAGCGCCGGGCCACGCCCGGCGGCGTCATTTCACTGGGGTGAACAGCAGGTCCTGGAAATCGAAACTGAAATCGGTCAGGTCGGAAATCGGCTGCATGCGCACCTCGCGCACCTTGCCGTCCGGGTCCAGGCTGAAGTTCACGAACGCGTCGGCGTTGAGCGAACGGTCGTCCCAGCGCACGATGAAGGTGTCGTGCTGCCAGTGCTCCAGGCGACCGCTCAACTGCGCGGTCTTGGCAAAGCGCAGGCGCAGTCCCTTGCCCTCGGCACTGACCTGCATGTCGCCATACCAGCGGTCGCGGAACGTGCCTGTGTAGCCGGCCAGCGCCAGCGACGGCCTGCTGCCCTTGTCGCGCGCGCTCTGGTGCTTGGCCCACGCCTCGTCGGCCTTGTCCTGTCCCTTGGCCACGGCCTTGGCATAGGCGTCCACCCAGTCATGCTTTTCACCGCCCAGGTAGGCATCGAGCACACTCAGGGTGATCGCATTGAACGCCGCGCCCACTTCCTGATTGGTCAGCACCACCACGCCCAGTTTCTCGCCCGGTACCAGGGTCAGCCGCGAGACCATGCCCGGCCAGCCACCGGTGTGCCAGACCAGCTTCTGCCCGCGGTAGTCGCTCAGGCTCCAGCCTTCGCCATAGCCGGCGAAGTTGGCCCGCGCCGGTGCCAGCTCCGGCACGCTCGGCGCCGGGATCGACTGCGGGGTGATCATCCGCCACATCTGCTGCTGGCTCTTCTCGGAGAACAACGGCGTGCCGTCGGCCAGTTTGCCTTCGGCCAGCTGCACCTGCATCCAGCGCGCCATGTCGTGCGCGCTGGAATAGATGCCGCCGGCGCCGGCATTGTTCGACCAGGTCAGCGGCGCGACAGTGCGCAGGTCCTTGAAATCGTACTTGGCGTGGCCGACCGCCGCCTTGTCGCCCGGCTTCAGGTGGTCGGCGTTGTAGCGCGTGCCAACCATGCCCACCTTGTCGAAGATGCGGGTCTGCAGGAACTGCTGGTAACTCATGCCGGAAACATGCTCGATCACCTGCTGGGCGACCGCGTACAGGATGTTGTCGTACGCATAGCCCTCGCGGAATCCACCCTTCAGCGGCACCTTGCCCAGCCGTTCCACCACTTCGGCATTGCTGTAGGAGGTGGTCGGCCAGAACAACAGGTCACCGGCGCCCAGGCTCAGTCCGCTGCGATGCGACAGCAGGTCGCGGATCGTCATCTGCCCGGTCACGAACGGGTCGGACATGCGGAACGACGGCAGGTGGTCGATCACCTTGTCGTCCATCTTCAGTTTGCCGTCCTCGGCCAGCAGGTTCAGCGAAGTGGCGGTGAACGCCTTGGTGTTGGAAGCAATGGCGAACAGCGTATCGGCCTGCACCGGTTCCGGCTTGCCCTGCTCGCGCACGCCCCAGCCGCGTTCCAGCACCACCTGGCCGTCCTTGACCACGGCCACGGCGACGCCGGGCACGTCGAACTGCGTGCGCACGCGCTCGACGGTCGCATCCAGGTCCTGCAGCTGCGCCGGGGTCGCCGCGCTTGCCATGGTCGTGCATGCCAGCAGCACGGCTCCTCCAATCCAGGTTTTCATCCAGCACCATCTCCGAACAGGGGTAGCGGCCATGTGCAGGCCGTCACCAGGGTTTCGCAGGATGGTAACGGTCTGCGGCGCAGCCTGCCCTGTGCCATAGGAGGGGTGCCATGGGCGGGAACGGCCAACCAGACAACGGATCCACCATCATTCCATGCCTGCGCTATCGCGACGCGCAGGCGGCCATCGACTGGCTGCAGCGCGCCTTCGGCTTCCATGCCCAGGCCGTCTACGCGGAGGGCGATACGGTGTTCCATGCGCAGCTCACCTTCGGCCACGGCATGATCATGCTCGGCTCGGCCGACAAGGAAAGCGAGTGGAACCAGCATGCGGCGATGCCTGACGAGGTCGGCGGCCGCCAGACCCAGAGCGCCTGCGTGATCGTCACCGATGCCGATGCGCACTACGCCCGGGCCAAGGCCGCCGGGGCACGCATCGTCATCGACATTGCTGACCAGGACTACGGCGGACGCGGCTACGCCTGCGCCGACCCGGAAGGCTATCTGTGGTGGTTCGGCAGCTACGACCCGTGGCGCGCGGACCACGACCAGTGACCGCGACCGCCCGTCCGGCGGAGATCCGCTGCGGCATCGGTGGCTGGGTGTTTCCCGAATGGCGTGGCGGCATGTTCTATCCGCCAGGCCTGCCGCAGCGCGAAGAGCTGGCCCATGCCAGCCGCGCCCTGCGCTGCATCGAAATCAACGGCACCTTCTACCGCACGCCCACTGCGGCGCAGTGTGCGCACTGGGCCGCGCAGACGCCGGAAGGCTTCCGGTTTTCGATGAAGGCGCCACGCTACCTGGTACAGCGCCGTGACCTGTCCAGCACCGTGGAGGCGGCCGCACCGTTCCTTGAGGCGGCGTTGGCGCTCGGTGACCGGCTCGGCCCGTTGCTGTGGCAGTTCGATCCGCGCCATCCGGCCGATGCCGATGCATTGTGCGCGCTGATGGCGCAGCTGCCGAAACAGCTGGAAGGGGTGTCGCTGCAGCATGCGCTGGAGGTCCGCAACGCCGAGGCACATGGCCCGGCACTGGTCGCCGCCGCCCGTCGACACGGCGTGGCGCTGGTGATCGAGGACAGCGACGAGGCCCCCCTGCACGGTGACGTCAGTGCCGGTTTCGTCTACGCACGGATCAAGCGCAGCCAGGCCCGCTTGAACGAGGGCCTGCCGGCGCCGGTGCAGCAGCGTTGGGTGGAACGCGCAACGCGCTGGTCACAGGGCGAGCCGGTGGAGGACCTGCCCTGCCTGGCCGCGCCGGCTCCGGAAACTCCGCGCGAGGTCTACCTGCTGTGCATCGGTGCTGGCAAGGCACGCAACCCGGCGGCGGCGATGGCCCTGCAGCGGCGGGTAGATGGGGCCAGCAAATCCTCACGCGGATAGCGCTGCGGTCATCGCCTTGCCTCACAATAGGCGGATGAGCACACCCGACACCCGCAAAGCGCTGTGGCAGATCCACTTCTGTGTCCTGCTGTGGGGCGTCACCGCTATCCTCGGCAAGCTGATCACCCTGCCGGCGCTGCCGCTGGTGTGGTGGCGCATGCTGCTGGTGACGGCGATGCTGGCCCTGCTGCCGCGGGTCTGGCGCGGGTTGCGTACCCTGCCACTGCGACTGGTGGCCGGTTATGCCGGCATCGGCGCGCTGGTCGCCCTGCACTGGCTGACCTTCTACGGCGCGGTGAAACTGGCCAATGCCTCGGTGGCCGCCACCTGCATTGCACTGGCCCCGGTGTTCACCTCGATCATCGAACCCTGGGTGGCCAAGCGGCCGTTCCAGCTGCGTGAACTGGCGTTCGGCCTGGCGGTGCTGCCGGGCGTGGCACTGGTGGTCGGTGGCGTGCCCGATGGCATGCGCCTGGGCGTGTTGATCGGCGCGATATCGGCGCTGCTGGTGGCGGTGTTCGGCTCGCTCAACAAGCGCATGGTCAGCCACGCCGATCCGCTCACGGTCACCGCGCTGGAGCTGGGTGCGGGCACCCTCACCCTGACCCTGCTGGCACCGCTGATGCCCTACCTGCTGCCGGCGCTGGCCAGCCCACTGTGGGTGGTCCCGGACCTGCACGACGGCATCCTGCTGCTGGTGCTGGCCGGGTTCTGCACGCTGCTGCCGTTCGCCCTGGCCCTGGTCGCACTGCGCCACCTGAGCGCCTATACGGTGCAGCTGGTGACCAACCTGGAGCCGGTCTATGCGGTGGTGCTGGCGGTGGTGCTGCTGCGCGAGCAGCACGAAGTCACCCCGTGGTTCTACCTGGGCGTGGCGATCATCGTCGGCGCGGTATTCCTGCATCCGTTGTTGAACCGCCGCAAGCCGGTGCAGCATCCGGAAATTCTTGGTACGGCCGAAGCACGCAACATCGCCGATTGAGTGCCTCCGCGCCGGGCGTGGATGGCCGTATCAACGCTGCGGCCAGTGCCATGCAGGGGCATCCAGCAGGCCCTGCCCGCTCAACAGCGTGCGCCCCTGTTCCTTGTGCAGATGCAGCGAATGACAGCCGGGCGCCTGCTCCAGTGCTGCGATCAGGCGGCTGGCGTGTGAGACCACCCACACCTGGCTGCGTGCACTTGCAGCGATGATCAGTCGCGCCAGCGCTGGCAGCAGGTCCGGATGCAGGCTGGTCTCCGGCTCGTTGAGCACCAGCAGCGGTGGCGGGCGTGGCGTGTGCAACGCAGCGGCCAGCAGCAGGAAGCGCAGCGTGCCGTCGGACAGTTCGGCCATCGACAGCGGCCGCAGCAGCCCCGGCTGGTGGAAGCGCAGGGCCAATCGACCGTCCAGTTCCCCGAAGCCGACCGTGGCGCCGGGGAAGGCATCATCAACGCTGCGTGCCAACGCGACCGGATCTCCGACCTCGAGAATGGTCACCCAGGCCGCCGCCAGATCCCGCCCGTCGTGGTGCAGTACCGGCGTGCGCGTAGCCATCGCCGGCTGCCGCGCCGGGGCATCGGCATCACTGCGGAAATGGTCGTAGAAGCGCCAGCGGCGGATGTACTCACGCAAGGCGATGGTTTCCGGCATGCGCTGCGGATCGCCGACCTGGGTGAACAGGCTGTCGAACAGCGACAACCGGTCATCCACGAGATCCCAGCCGCGCGCATGGCGTTGCCGTACCATCGCCCCGCGACGATCGACCAGCAGATTGGCGCTGCGCAGGAACGGCCCGGCCCAGATCGCCTCGGCCTTGATCTGCGGATCCAGCGCAAACGCCGAACGGCTGGGTGGCGGGTAGCCCAGGTCGATGGCATAGCCGAACTCGTCGGTGGTGAAGCCCAGCTTCAGCCCCACCGATGACTGCCGGGGCCCTCCCTGCAGCGGGATCTCGCCGGCCGCGACCCGACGATCGATGGATTCGGGACCGGCCCACAGCGCCGAACCGAGCCCACCTTCACGGGCCAGCACCGCCGCGACGCCGCCCTGCGCGGTCTCCGCCAGCAGGCGCAGCGCGCGGTACAGGCTGGACTTGCCACTACCGTTGTCACCGGTCACCACGTTCAACTGCTGCAACGGCAGTACCAGCCCGTGCAGCGAGCGATAGTGGGCGATGGCCAGGGTCTGCAGCATGGCTGGTGTCCGTGGAAACAGGGACGTCATGCTGGCCGGTTCTGATCGCAGGAGCTGCGACGCGACGTGAATCGGGAAGAGCATCCACGCATGGCGTGGATCTACTGGAACGGCATCGAATCATCCGCACGTCGCATGCGTTCAGCGCGCGAGTCGCCGGTGTTTCAGCCCGCCAGCTCCACCCGGTTGCGGCCATTGCCCTTGGCGCGGTACAGCGCCTTGTCGGCACGGGCCAGCATCGCGTCCACGCTTTCACCGGCGTGATGCTGGGCAACGCCGATGCTGATCGTGACCGGGAAACCCAGCGGAAGATCCGCCACGGCCAGGCGCAGGAATTCGCATTGCAGTTCGGCCGTGCGCAGATCGGTGCCCGGCATCACCGCCACGAACTCTTCGCCGCCATAGCGCGCCGCCATGCCACGGCCAGCGAAATGCGAGCGCAGCAGCACGCCGAGCTCGGCCAGCACCCGGTCGCCGGTGGCATGCCCCTGGAAATCGTTGATGTGCTTGAAATGGTCGATGTCGAGCAGCGCCACGCAGGCCACGCCCGGTTGCCCATCGATCTCCACCACCGCCTCTTCCAGTGCCGCCGCCATCGCGCGGCGGTTGGGCAGGCCGGTCAACGCATCGGTGCGGCTCTGCTCGGCCAGGTCGGCATTCTGCGCCAGCAGCACGTCCTGGTACTCCGACAGCAGGCGCTCGTAGTCATCGCGTTCCAGCATGTGCTTCTGGATGTCGAGCGCGAAACGGCGCAGCTCCATCACCAGCATCACCTGCCGTGACAGTGCGGCCAGTGCCTCGGCCTTGTCGCTGGGCAGGTGCTGCGGATGTGCATCGAACACGCACAGCGTGCCCAGAGGCAGTCCATCGGAACTGATCAATGGCGCACCGGCGTAGAAGCGGATGTGCGGGTCGCCGGTCACTACCGGGTTGTCGTGGAAGCGGATGTCCTGCAACGCGTCCTCGACCACCATGATTTCCTGCGGCTGCAGGATGGCGTGGCCACACATCGATTCGCTGCGCAGGTTCTCCGCCGCGTCGATGCCCTGGATCGACTTGAACCACTGCCGTTCGACGTCGATGAGGGTCACCGCCGCCATCGAGGTACCGCAGACCGCCTTGGCGATCGCCACCAGGTCGTCGAATGACTTCTCGCGCTGCGAATCAAGGATCCGGTAGCGGTACAGCGCCTCGAGCCGAAGGGCTTCGTTGGCAGGCTTGTCGGGCTTGATCATGCAGCGTCACATTCCGGCAGGTCACTGCGGAGTCTAGCCGATGTAGAGCCGAGCCCATGCTCGGCTGCACCCGGACAGAAGAGCAGCCGAGCATGGGCTCGGCTCTACAGAAGCCGTTTACCAGTCCAGCTGCTTGGGCAGCAGGCCCTGCAGCTCCTGTTCGGTCAGGTTGCGCCACTGGCCCGGCTTCAGCGCACCGATCTTGATGTTGTCGATGCGCACGCGGCGCAGCTGGGTCACCCGATAGCCGAACTCGGCCGCCATCAGGCGGATCTGCCGGTTCAGGCCCTGCTGCAGGGTGATGCGGAAACCGAACTTGGCGATGCGCGAGGTCTTGCACGGCAACGTCATCTGGTCGTGGATGCGTACGCCGCGCGCCATGCCACGCAGGAACTCGTCGGTAACCGGCTTGTTCACCGCCACCAGGTACTCCTTCTGGTGGCCGTTCTCGGCACGCAGGATCTGGTTGACGATGTCGCCGTTGCTGGTCATCAGGATCAGGCCTTCGGACTCCTTGTCCAGGCGGCCGATCGGGAAGATGCGCTGTTCATGGCCGACGAAGTCGACGATGTTGCCCTTGACCGAGGTTTCGGTCGTGCAGGTGACGCCCACCGGCTTGTTCAGCGCGATGTAGACGTGGCGGCGGGCGCCGGGCTTGCGTGCGACGCGCGCGCGCAGCGGCTGGCCGTCGACCAGCACCTGGTCTTCCTCGCCCACCACCGCACCGGTGCCGGCCGCGTGGCCGTTGACGGTGACGCGGCGGGCGGCGATCAGGCGATCGGCCTCGCGGCGGGAGCAGAAGCCGGTGTCGGCGATATGTTTGTTGAGTCGGGTGGTCATCGCCCTATTATCCGGCATCGCCGCCCGCTGCGCTTCATGCCGGGGCCGGCGGATCGAGCTCTTCGCCGTCGAACACCCGGTTGCGACCGGCGCGCTTGGCCACGTACATGGCATGGTCGGCCCGCCGCAGCAGCCCGGCCAGGTCGTCCTCGCCGGGCCGCCACTGCGCCAGTCCGATGCTGGCGGTCACCTCCAGCCCCGGCACCTGCAGCGCCCGCCCGGCCTCGGTGATGCGCTGGCGCAGGCGGTCCAGCCGCGCCGACGCCGCCTCGCGCGGCATGCCGGGCATCAGCAGCAGGAACTCCTCGCCGCCCATCCGCACCACTTCGTCCTGGCTGCGCACCGCAGCGCGCAGCGCGCGTGCCACCGCCACCAGTACCTGATCACCCACGGCATGGCCGTGACGGTCGTTGATGTCCTTGAACAGATCGATATCGAGGAAGCCGATCACCAGCGGGCCGCGCTCACGGTCAACCTGTGCCAGGTGACGGGCCAGCTGCTGCAGGCCGGCGCGGCGATTCGGCAGTCCGGTCAGGCCGTCGGTTTCGGCCAGCTGGCGCAGTTCATCGCGCTGCTGGCGCAGCCGGCCCAGCCGCTGGTTCATGGCATAGGCGGCCATCATCAACAGCCAGGTCACCGACAGCTGCAGTGCTTCGACCCGATACTCCAGCAGCCATTCCGCACGGCAGGCATCGGCGATGATCAGGACCAGCATCGGTGCCAATGCGGCCAGTCCAGCCTGCGCCCAACGGTCGCCACGCCAGCGGGCCCATACGCCCATCAGCAATGCCAGACCACACCCCAGCAGATAGGACACCTGCAGGCCCTGCGCGACCCAGGCCAGCTGTTCCCAGCGCAGCCACGGCACCAGTACGGCCAGCGCCAGCAGGCCCCACAGCACGGTCGCCTGCAGTGGCCGCGATCGTGGCCATACGCGGTCACCGCCGTTCAGCCGCCACAGTGCCGGCAGTACCAGCGCCTGGGTGGCAGCGGTCAGCGAGAGCAGCCACCAGGCCCCGCGCTCCCCAACCGGCAGCCACGGCTCCGGGTAGCCACTGAGGCCGCCGAGGATGGCCTGCCACAGCACCAGCACCGTGGTGCCGGCAACGTAGACCAGGAAACTGCGATCGCGCGTGGTCAGGAAGGCCATCAATGCCGACAGCGCCAATGCGATCGCCACAGCGATGCAGGCAGCACGCATCAGCAGGCGGGCGGTGTCGTTCTGCTGTACCGGGCTGGGCGCGCCCAGCCGCAGGGTCGGTACCCAGCGCGCCTTCAGCGGCGTCTGCCAGGAGACCAGGAACGGCGCGTGGCTGCCCGCCGGCGGCACCGCAACCAGGCCGATGCCTGCGCGGAAGCGCGAGTCGCGGGTGCGGGCGTCGTGCATGTTGCCGCAGATTTCGCGGTCGCCGTGCTGGACCCGCACTTCGCCGGCAAAGACATTGAATACATCCAGCGCCTGTGGCTGGCCCGACCAGCCTTCCTGCGGAGCCGGTACCAGCACCTGCTGGCGGGAACCGGACAGCATCTGCGGCGTGCATGCTCGATGTGGGGTCGGTTCGTCGGTGGCGCCCCCCACCAGCAGATAATCGCGGCCCGACACGGCCACGGCGGCCTGAAGCGGCCACGGCATCGCCAACCACACCAGCAGTACGACCAGCACCGCTCCTGTTCCGTACTGCCACTGCCTGACGCCCACGCCACATCCTGTTCCTGCTTACGTCCGCGCCCACTGCGCGTCGCCCCTGGCGCGCATTATCGCAGCCGGACGTGCGTCGCACGTGTAGACCAAAGTCGCCGCCAAGCCATTCAGCCAGCCCCCTGCGGCCCTTTCACCGCGACCAGCCGCACCGGGCGCAGATCGGCCAGGGTCATCCGTTCCAGCGGCTGCGGCCGCTCGATCGCGTAGCCCTGCAGGCCCTGCACACCGAGCCGGGTCAGCGCACCCGCCACTTCGGCGGTCTCCACCCATTCGGCCACCACCTCCATCTGCAGCTCACGTCCCAGCTCGCTGATCGCGCGCACGGTGGCGTGGCTGACCGGGTCGGTATCCATGTCGCGCACGAACGCACCATCGATCTTCAGGATGTCGGCCGGCAGCTGGCGCAGGTAGCCGAACGAGGACAGGCCGGAGCCGAAGTCATCCAGCGCCATCCGGCAGCCGCGCGCCTTCACGGCGTCGATGAACGCCCGGGCCTGACTGAGATTGCTGATCGCTGCGGTCTCGGTGATCTCGAAGCACAGCTTGGAGGCCAATGCGCGGTTGCGCTCGAGCAGGTCGCAGACGAAGGCAAGGAACCCCGGTTCGGCGATCGACTGCGCGGACACATTGACGTTGCACAGGCCCAGCTGGCGCACGTGCGCCGGGCATACCTGCAGGTGGCGGAACAGCAGCCCGAGCACGTGCCGGTCCAGCGCCACCGCCATGCCGTATCGCTCCACCGCCGGCATGAACTGGCCGGGCAGATGCAGGCTGCCATCGGTACCACGCATGCGCACCAGCACCTCGTAGTGCAGGTAGGACGGATCGCCCACGCGGGCGATGCGCTGTGCATACAGCAGCATGCGGTTTTCGGCCATCGCCAGGCTGACGCCCTGCAGGCGCTCGGCCTCCTGCCGCCGCTCCTCCAGCGCCATGCGGTTCTCATTGAAGCAGTGCACGCGGTTGCGCCCGGCCTGCTTGGCCGCATAGCAGGCGCTGTCGGCGGCACTCATCAACCAGTTCACGTCCGGCGCATCGGCACTGACCTCGACCACGCCGATGCTGCAGCTCAGCTGCGGACTGCCCTCGCTGATCGGGAAGGTCGCCTGCCCCAGGTTGCGGATCACCCGTTGCAGCACGCGCTTGGCTTCGTCCTGGCCGGCATGGGCGAGAAACACCGCGAACTCGTCGGCACCCAGCCGGCCGACCCAGTCGCCATCACGCACCGCCGCCACCAGGTAATCGGCGAAACTGCGCAGCATCTGGTCACCCGCAGCATGGCCGAAGCTGTCGTTGACCAGCTTGAAGTGATCCAGATTGATGTAGCACAGCGAATGCGTGCCGCCCTCGCTGCGCACCTGCAGCAGCGAACGTTCCAGCAGCCGCTCGATCTCGCGACGGTTGATCAGGCCGGTCAGCGGATCGTGGCTGGCGTGATGCTCGATCTCACGTGCCAATGCGTGGTTCTGGCTGACATCCTCGATGATCGCGAACACCGACAGGCCACCACTGCTGTGCACGCCGGTACCACTCCAACGCCCCCAGACCAGGCTGCCGTCGCGGCGCCGGAAGCGCAGTTCGCTTGGCCGCAGCTGCCGGTCCCAGTCGATGCGGCCCACCCCATCGATGACCAGCTCGCCTTCCATCAGCAGGTCGTGCAGTGACATCTGCAGCAGCATGTCACGTCGATAATCGAGGATATCGGCCATCGCCTGGTTGGCTTCGATCACCTTGCCATCGGTGTCGAGCTTGAGCATGCCCACGTTGGCCTGGTAGAAGGCCGCACGAAAGCGGCTTTCGTGCTCGGTCAGATCCTTGCCGACACGACGCGCCAGCGCCACCGCCATCAGGCTGATCGCCAGCACCGACAGGCCACCGACCACCAGCGTCGCGATCCGTACCATCGTGGCCATCCGCAGCAGCGCCTGCGAGAACGCCTGCGCCAGTACCTGCAGCCGACGATCGAGATCGCGCAGCTGCTGCAGGTAACGGTCACGGACAGGCGCAGGCAAGGCGCTTTCGTCATGCCGCAGCTGCAGCTCGTCGACCAGGCGCTGCACCGCCATCAGGTCACCATCGGTCTGCCGCCACAACGCGGTCGCCTCGCGGAATGCGCCGATGTCACGTGCATGGCGGAAGGAGAACACCAGCCGCGGAATGTCGGCACGCGCGTTGCCGCCCTGCAGGAAACCCTGCCGGGCTTTGGCTTCATCCGGCTCGGCCTGTTCCAGCGCAAGCCGCGCCTGCAGATCACCCAATGGCACCTGCAGGGCCTGGCGTGCATCGTCCAGGTCCTGGGCATTCCCCCGCGCCAGATAACGGCTGAGCGCGGCGGTGGCTTCCTGCTGACCACGCGACCAGTAGCCCTGGCCGGCGATCCAGGCGGTGGAGGCCGCCTGCAGTTCCTGAATCAAGGCGGACAACGCGACCAATCCGATCGCCATGCCCGTCAACAACGCAAAGCGCAATCCCAGGCCACGGGTCATCGGCACCCGCCGGCTCTGCTGGTCCGTGCCACTTCTACCCATCCCGGATCCCCCCGAATGTGCTGCGGTGACAACCTCCCTTGGAACCGGCCCAGCCTATGACCGGCAATGTGTTGGCCATGCGAAAAAAGGGACGGAGGGGATTAAGTCGTTTTCGGCATAAGCGCGTGGCCTGCCATATACGACTTGATCCCCTCCGTCCCCTTTCCCAGCCCCGGAACGGACAACGCCAGCCCGAAGGCTGGCGTTGTCATCGCTACGTTGCCGCTCAGTAGCTGCGCGGGCCGCGCGGCTTGAAGCCGTCACGACGCGGCGGGCGGCTGTCGCGGTCACCGCCGCGGTCGCCACCGTGGCCACCCGGACCGCCCGGGCCACCACGACGCGGGCCACCCGGGCCGCCCGGACCACGCTTGTCAAAGCGCGGCTTGAACGGACGCGGGGCCGGGTTGGTGTCTTCACCCGGGGCCAGCGCACGCATCTGCAGCTGCTGGCCGGACACCCAGACCTTCTGCAGGTGCGACAGCACGTCCGGCGGCATCTGTGCCGGAAGGTCCAGCAGCGAGAAGTCATCGTGGATGTCGATGCGGCCGATGAAACGGCTTTCCAGGCCAGCTTCGTTGGCGATGGCGCCGACGATGTTGGCCGGCTTCACGCCGTGCTGGTGGCCGACCGAAATACGGTAGGTCTCCATGCCCTGCTCCGGCGCACCACGCGGCGGAACCTCGCGGCGCGGGCGCTGCTCGAAACCACCCTCGGCGTCGTCACGGCGCGGGCCACGCTCGAAGCGCGGACCACGCTCGTTGCGGTCGAAGCGATCACCGCGTTCCGGGCGGTCACCACGGTCGAAGCGTTCGCGCGGTGCGCGCTCTTCACGCGGGGCACGCACCGGCGGCTGCAGCAGGAACGGGGTGTCACCCTGCAGCATCTTGGCCAGCGCGGCAGCCACTTCAATGGCCGGCACGTTCTGCTCGTTCTCGAAACGCTCCAGCAGCTGGCGGTAGAAGTCCAGGCCACCGGCGCCGAGGGTTTCGCTGATGCGCGAGGTGAACTTGTTGATGCGGGTGTCGTTGACCGCTTCCACGCTCGGCAGCTGCATTTCTTCAATCGGCTGGCGGGTGGCGCGCTCGATCTGGCGCAGCATGCCCTTCTCGCGCGGGGTGGCGAACAGGATCGCCTCGCCGCTGCGGCCGGCACGACCGGTACGGCCGATGCGGTGCACGTAGCTTTCGGTGTCGTACGGGATGTCGTAGTTCAGCACGTGGCTGATGCGCTCCACGTCCAGACCGCGGGCAGCCACGTCGGTGGCGACCAGGATGTCCAGCTTGCCTTCCTTCAGCATGGCGATGGTGCGCTCACGCTGGGCCTGCTGCATGTCACCGTTGATCGCGGCAGCGGCCAGGCCACGGGCCTGCAGCTTGCTGGCCAGTTCTTCAGTGCCGGCCTTGGTACGCGCGAAGATGATCATCGCGTCGAACGGCTCGACTTCCAGGATGCGGGTCAGCGCGTCCAGCTTGTGCATGCCGCTCACCCACCAGTAACGCTGGCGGATGTTGGCCGAGGTGGTGGTCTTGGCCGCGATGGTCACTTCCACCGGGTCCTGCAGGTAGGTCTGCGCGATGCGGCGGATCTGCGGCGGCATGGTGGCCGAGAACAGGGCCACCTGGCGCTGCTCCGGCAGCTTCTTCAGCACGGCTTCGACGTCGTCGATGAAGCCCATGCGCAGCATTTCATCGGCTTCGTCCAGCACCAGCGTCTTCAGCTCGGACAGGTCCAGGGTGCTGCGGTCCAGGTGGTCGATCACGCGGCCGGGGGTACCGACCACGATGTGCACACCGCGACGCAGCGCCGACAGCTGCTGGCCGTACGGCTGGCCGCCGTACACCGGCAGCACGCGGAAGCCCGGGATCTTCGAAGAATAGGACTGGAACGCCTCGGCAACCTGGATGGCCAGTTCGCGGGTCGGTGCCAGGATCAGGGCCTGCGGCTTGATCTGCTGCAGGTCGATGTTGGACAGTACCGGCAGCGCGAAGGCAGCGGTCTTGCCGGTGCCGGTCTGGGCCTGGCCCAGCACGTCGCGGCCTTCCAGCATCGCCGGGATGGTGGCGGCCTGGATCGGCGACGGGGTTTCGTAGCCGATGGCAGTGACTGCCTGCATCACGGGCTCGGACAGGCCGAGCTGCGCAAACTGCAGCGGCGCTTGGGAATCTTGGGACATGGGGAACTCCGAAGGCACTGCCGTCTTCCTGGCAGTGCGATAAAAAAGGGATGGTCCGCGCTTTGGGCGCCCTTCTTATCGCGTGCCCTGGCGCTGCTCGGTCGGAGGAGATTTCACTCGCTCAGAGCGGAATGATACCGCATTGATCCTGAACAACGCGTACAGCTTTCCGTGCGCGTGCCGTCATGCCCCGCGCTGGCGCACAATACGCGCCCTCTTCCCCGGCCCGGCCACTGGCCTGCGCCCTCTTCCCAGGAACCCCGCTCCATGCAGATTCTCGAATTCGACCTCGACGGTGACTACGTCGAACTCAAGCAGCTGCTCAAGCTGGCCGACCTGGTCACCAGCGGCGGCGAGGCCAAGATGGTCATCGGCGATGGCCAGGTGCGGGTCGATGGCGAAGTCGAACTGCGCAAGGCCTGCAAGATCCGCGCAGGCCAGGTGGTCGAATTCGCCGACAGCCAGATCCGGGTGCTGGCCGCCGGATGATCTGAACGGGCTGATCTGAACCGGTTCAGGCCACGCGCTGGGTCAGGTGTGAGGCGATCAGCTGCCTGAACGGTGCCACGCCTTGTGCCAGACGCAGGCCCGCCGCGCGCAGCAGCCGCGCCGGGCGACGATCGTCGGTATACAGGCTGGCGATTGCATTGGTGGCCTCGTACAGCGGCCGCGACGCCAGCCGGTGACCACGCTGGTAGCTGGCCAGCATGCCAGCGGCGGCAATGTCGGCACCACGTCGCTGCTGCGCGACGATGCCCTGTGCGAGCCGCTGTGCGCTGGCCAGTCCCAGGTTGAAGCCATGCGCGGTGACCGGGTGCATGCCGACGGCGGCATCACCGATCAGCGCCGAACGCTCGCCGACGAAACGGTGCGCGTACACACCCACCAGCGGATACGCCTGCGGCGTGGCCACCGGCTGCATCCGGCCCAGGCGGTGCTCAAAGCAACCGCTGATGGCCTCACCGAAGGCCACCTCGTCCATCGCCAGCAGCTCCTCGATCTGCCGCGGCGGCAGCGTGATCACCGCCGATGCCTGGCCCTCGTTGAGTGGCAGCAGCGCCATGGTGCGGCCGTAGCCGAACCATTCCCAGGCAGTGTGGTGATGGTCGCGCTCGACCTGCATGCGGCACACCAGCATCGACTTGCCGAAGTCACGCATCTGCGCACCGATGCCGAGCATGCGGCGGGTGGCGGAGAAGCGGCTGTCAGCGGCGACCAGCAGGCGCGCGTGCAGTTGGCTGCCGTCATCGAGTGTGACCACGTGGCCCTGCGCATCGGCCTGCACGCCCAGCACCTTGCGCCCGTCGAACAGTTCCAGGCCGTCCTGCCCCTGCACGGCATCCCACGCAGCGCGGCGGATCAGATGGTTGGGTACCAGCCAGCCCAGCGGCTGGCCGTCGACCTGGCTGCTGGCGAAGGTCAGCGCGAACGGCGAGCCGCCGTTCATCACCTTGGCATCGCGCAGTTCAGCGACTTCGGCCTGCGGCAGGCGCTGCCACAGCCCCAGCTGCTCCATGCTCTGCCGCGAGGCATGGGTCAGCGCGATCTCACGGCCATCGAAGGCGGCTTCGGCCAGGGCCTGGCGCGGTTGAACTTCGACCAGCCCGACCTGCAGGCCACTGCCGGCCAGCGCGCGTGCGAAGCACAGACCCGCCGGTCCAGCGCCGACCACCACCACGTCCATCCTGCGCATGCGCGCCTCCTGCCGTTGATTCAGTCCGGGCCAGCATAGCGCCGCGCACCTGACCGGCCTTGATCTGGATCAGGCCGGGATCACAACAACGCGAACACCAGCGCCAGGATCGACAGCAGCGACACCGCCCAGACCAGGCTGCGCACGTAGGGCACGCCCGCGGCATACAGCGGCAGGTAGACCACGCGCGCCCAGAAGTAGGCCTGCGCGGCCAGCGCCGTGGTGTCGTTGCCGCGCCCGGCCACGACCACTGCGATGGCGGCGGCAGCGAAGAACGGGAACGTCTCCAGGAAGTTGGCCTGCGCACGCTGCAGGCGCCCGGCCAGCGGGCTGAGTGGCCTGGCTTCGCCATCACGCGCCGAGGCATTCCACTTCATCCCGCGCTCGCGGGTGACCACGGTGGAGGTAGCGAAGATGTAGACAAAGCCCAGCAGCACCGACCAGGCCAGCATCGTCAGTTCAGTTGCCATCGATCATCTCCTCAGGGTGCCGACGCACGCAGGCTGTAACCGGCCAGGCGCCACACCTGGTCCTCGTCGAAACGGAACGAGACGAGCTCGCGTACCGGCTGCGCGCTGTTGGCGAAACGGGTCGGGAAGCTGACGTTGATGTACAGCCCCTCCGGCACCGCGGCACCGGCGCTGTACTTGACCCGGGTGATGGTCGGCTGGCCACGCCCGGCCAGCGCGCCCAGGCGCGTGCGCTCGGCAGTCAACTGGCTGACGAAGGCGGCCTTCGGTACTGCACGGCGCGCGACGGCCGAAGCGCCATCCCACAACTCGCCTGCGCGGTTGGCATCGACCAGCTGCGCCGCCTTCACTGCGGCCGCGCCCATTTCCGCATCCTGCTTCTGCACCTGCGCCTGCTGCGCGGCAGTCAACGCCGGAGCGCCGGCCGTGGCCGGTTTCGCAGCCGCCGGCGATGCCGGTGCGGGGCGCGCGGGTGCCGGTGCAGGCGTGGCCGGCGCGGGTGCCTGCGCCAATGCGGTCAGGGGCAGCAGGGACAGCAGCAGGAGCACGCGCTTCATGGACACCGCCGGTTCTCGGGAAAGAACCGCAGTCTACGCCAGCGCGGTGAGCCGTTCGTCAGCGCGCGTGGGCGCTGCCTTCCACCGCTGCGGCATCGGCCTGCGCGGCAGGCGTGCCGGCGTCTGCTGGCGCCTGTTCGGCCACCGGCGGTGGCTCCGAAGGCGCAGGCGGCAGCGTTGCCACATCGATCTCCGACAGCGGGCTTTCTTCCGGGCACACCGCATCCGGGAAACCGAAGCGCTGCTTCAGTGCCTGGCCGCAGCTGTTGATCGATTCCATGTCGGCGCCTTCGCGCTTGCACTGCTGGTCGAAGGCGATCAGGAACGCGTCCTTGCGCTGCACGAAGTCATCGCCGCAGGCGCGCATCTGCTTGATCCGTTCCAGATCGTCCTGCACCGCGTTGGTGCCATCCAGACCGTACTGGCGTAGTTCGTCCGGCGTCAGCAGGCGCAGGCTGCGGTTGGGCACCGTCATCATCAGATCGGCCACGCCCACCGCCACGCCGTTGCGCTGCAGGTAGTCCTTTACGTTGTCGTAGACCTCGTGCAGCTCGCGGTTGAGCTCGGCGCGCGAGGTGGCCTTGGAACTGATGCGCATCATGCGGTGGATGCCGACCTTGCCCGACAGCAGGCGGTTGTCACCGGCGGCCAGCACGAACACGCACGCGCTGTGGCAGATCGAGCCCTCGCGCACCCAGATGGTCCAGCCCGATTCACCGATGCTGTCACCGGCGACGATCGCCGATTCCACCTGGCCGCCGCTGGAGTCCAGATCGAGGATGCGCTTGTGGATCTTCTGTTCATCGGCGACCACGGCAAGTCGCCACATCATTTCGGCGAAGCCCGGATTGATCTTGCCGGCGTAACGCACCCGCATCAGACCACGCTCGGCACACGGCGCCAGGGCCTGGGCAATCTGCTCGCGCTGCAGGCCCTCCAGCTCGACGCCATCGCCCGCCTCACCGGCGTACTCGGTACTGCAGCTGACCCAGGCGCGGCCATTCTCCAACTGCGCCTGCGGCCACGGCCGATCCGCCCGGCTGCGCGGCGGCGCCGGCGGTGGCGGTGCGTCAGCCGCATTGATCGACACCATGTTCTCGCCATCGCTGGCCGGCGCCCGCGCCGCCTTGTCGGCAGCGGTCACATTGCCCGGATTCTCCAGCTGACTGCAGCCCGCCAGGGCCAGGCACAACAGGGGCAACCAGCGGAATTTGGCGGACATCGGGCAACCGGGATTCATGGGAGCAAGAGCCACAGTCTACCCGTCCAGGGCGCGCATTCAGCGCGTGGCACTGAACCCCTTCTGACCCTTGGGAAAAAGCGTGCCGACCAAGGTCGCCACCCACCAACAGCATTGCGGAACGCCGTCCCAACAGGTCGCAGGAACCTGTCGAAGGCGGGGTGGGTCCGGTTGCAGGGGCGTGAGCGCCATGGATGGCGCGACCGAGCTTACAGGGACGTACTTGCAGCGCCCCCTGCAACCGGACCCACCCCGCCCACCCGCAGGAAGCCCGCTGTTGCTGTTGCTCTGGCCTCTGCGGGTGCAGGGCTGCAAGCCCTGCCAGAACCCCCTCCAGCATCCATGTCCGAATCCGGCGAGTATCCCCGCCCGCACACGCCTAGACTGGCGCCATGGACACCGCCCTCGCCCTCGACACCGCCGCCTGCGACCGCGCCCGCCTGGCCCGCGACGCACGCTTCGACGGCGTGTTCTTCACCGCCGTGCGCAGCACCGGCATCTATTGCCGTCCCGTGTGCCCGGCACCGCCACCGAAGCCGCGCAACATCACTTACTACCCGACCACGGCCGCGGCTGCGGCAGCCGGTTACCGCCCGTGCCTGCGCTGCCGCCCCGAGCTGGCACCGCAGGCGCAGCAGGCATTGGCCGGGCAGACCGTGCAGCGCGCACTGGCCCTGATCCATGGCGGCTACCTGCAGGAGCAGCCCGTCGCGGACCTCGCAGAGAAGATCGGCCTCAGCGCGCGCCAGCTGCAGCGCCTGTTCGTTGAACATCTGGGCGCAACGCCAGGGCAGATCCACGCCACCCATCGGCTGCTGCTGGCCAAGCAGCTGCTGACCGAGACCACGCTGCCGGTGACCGACGTCGCACTGGCCGCCGGCTACAACAGCCTGCGTCGTTTCAACACGGCCTTCCTGCAGGGCTGCGGCATGGCGCCGACCGCACTGCGTCGCCAGCACCAGCCGCTGGCCGCCGACGATGGCTGCCTGGTACTGCGTCTGGCATACCGGCCACCGCTGGATTTCCCGCGCATGCTGGCCTTCCTGCGCAAGCGCAGCTTGCCCGGCATCGAGCTGATCGGCGAAGACAGCTACCAGCGCGTGCTCGGCACGCCGGAGCGCCCCACCCTGCTGCGCGTCACCGCCGACCCGAAGCGCCCGGAACTGCGCCTGCAGCTGGGCGCGGTCGATCCGCGCCTGATCCCCGACATCGTGCGCCGCGTGCGTCGCGTGTTCGATCTGGATGCCGACCTGCAGCAGGTCCACGCCGCACTGGATGAGGAACCCTTGCTGGCGCGTGGCATCGCCGAGCGCCCCGGCCTGCGCGTACCCGGCGGCTGGGACGGCTTCGAGGTCGGCGTGCGCGCCGTACTCGGCCAGCAGGTCACCGTTGCCGCAGCCACGACCTTTGCGCGGCGACTGGTCGATGCTTATGGCGCGCACCTGCCGGGCATGCCGTCGGAATTCGATCGCCAGTTCCCCGCCCCCGAGGTGCTGGCTGGGGCGCCGCTGGAATCGATCGGCCTGCCGCGCAGCCGCGCCGCCACCGTACGCGCACTGGCCGCCGCCTGCGCCAGCGGCCAGCTCGACTTCGAGCCCGGTCAGGCATTGGAGGAATTCGTTGCGCGCTGCGTGGCACTGCCCGGCATTGGTCCGTGGACCGCGCAGTACATCGCCTTGCGTGGCCTCGGCCAGCCCGATGCCTTCCCTGCCGGCGACCTGGTGCTGCAGCAGGTCCTCGGCCACGCACAGGGCCAGCGCCTGAGCGAACGCGCGACCGAAGCGCGCTCGCAACCCTGGCGGCCGTGGCGCGCCTATGCCGTGCTGCACCTGTGGCACCTGTCCGGCACTTTCGTTGGAGAACCGACATGACCCTGTTGTTCGATCGTTTCGACAGCCCGATCGGCGTGCTGACCATCGCCGGTGACGAGCGTGGCCTGTCCCATGTGCTGTTCCCGGAGAACCGCCACCCGGCGCGCGGGCGCGACGACTGGCACTACGCGCCGGATGCACTGCCCGAAGCGCGCGAACAGCTGCTGCAGTTCCTGCACGGTGAACGCTGCAGCTTCGACCTGGAGCTGGCGCCACGCGGCACGCCGTTCCAGCTGCGGGTGTGGCAAGCGCTGGCGTTGATTCCGTTCGGCGAGACCTGGAGTTACCTGCAGCTGGCCCAGCACCTGGGGCAGCCCAGCGCGACCCGCGCGGTGGGCGCGGCCAATGGCCGCAATCCACTGCCGATCATCCTGCCCTGCCATCGCGTGATCGGCAGCAACGGGGCACTGACCGGCTTCGGCGGTGGCCTGGAAACCAAGGCCGCGCTGCTGCGACTGGAACAACGCCAGGCACCGCTGTTCGCCTGAGAGGGTTGGCCCGGCTGCGCCCGGCACCCGCAGAGGCTAGAGCAACAGCAACAGCGGGCTTCCTGCGCGGACCCACCCCGCCTTCGACAGGTTCCTGCGATCTGTCCGAACGTCATTCTGCGCGGCTGTGGGTAGATGTCGACCTTGGTCGACACGACAGATACACGCCATGCGTGGATGGAAGCATCAGGAATATGTCTGGAGAAAAGCCCCCTTCTTGTTGAAGGGGGCGCGCCGACAGGCGCGGGGATAAGGAAAAATGCGCGGACACGGCGCGCGATAGCGCGCCGTGTCTTGGGCGCGTCATTGCACCGGCTTATCATGCGCGGATGACTTCCGTACGCCTGACCTGCGCGCTGGCGCTGCTGCTGCCATTGGCCGCCTGCACCACCACGCCCGCCCCTACCGCCTCCGTTCCCACGTCCGTCGCTGCGGCCGCGCCGCCGAAGCTGCTGCTGATCTCGATCGACGGCCTGCGCGCCGACGCACTCGATCGCGGCCTGACCCCGAACCTGCAGCGCCTGATCGACGGCGGCGTGCGTGCACGCTGGATGACCCCGTCCTATCCCTCGCTGACCTTCCCCAACCACTACACCATCGTCACCGGCCTGCGCCCGGACCACCACGGCATCGTCAACAACAGCATGGACGATGAAGCACTGGGCCGGTTCGAGCTGAGCAACCGCGAAGCGGTCACCACCAGCGGCTGGTGGGGCGGCGAACCGATCTGGGTCGGCGCCGAGAACGCCGGGGTTCGTTCGGCCACCACCTCGTGGCCGGGCAGCGAATCGGAAATCCGCGGTGTGCGCCCGAGCCAGTGGCGCGTCTACGACGGCAAGGAACCGCTGGAGCAGCGCGCCGGCATCGTGCTCGATTGGCTTGCACAGACCGACGCCGATGCCCCCCGCCTGACCACGCTGTACATGGAACACGTGGACAAGGCCGGCCACAACTACGGCCCCGAATCGAAGCAGTATGCCAACGCCATCGTGCGCGCGGACCAGATCGTCGGCCAGGTGCTCGATGGCCTGCAGCAGCGCGGCCTGGCCGCGACCACCAACGTGATCGTGGTCTCCGACCATGGCATGGCCAGCGTCCCGGTCGGCCAGGTGATCTCCACCGAATCAATGGCCGCCCCGGCCATCGCGCGCAATGTCAGCCAGGGCCAGTCGGTGGGCTTCGCGCCGGTGGCTGGCCATGAGGCCGCCGCCGAGCACGCCCTGCTCGGTCGTCACGCGCACTACGAGTGCTGGAAAAAAGAGAACCTGCCGCCGCGGCTGCACTACGGCACCCACCCGCGCATTCCCGCCATTGTCTGCATGATGGATGAAGGCTGGGACGCCCTGCATCAGGAAAAGATCGCCAAGCGAGACCATCAGGATCGCGGCTCGCATGGCTACGACAATGCCCTGCCCTCCATGCGCGCGGTGTTCGTGGCCAGCGGCCCGTCGTTCCGCCAGGGCCTGGTGATCGACGGCTTCGACAATGTCGACGTCTACCCACTGCTGGCGCACCTGCTGCAGGTGCCGGCCGCGCCGAACGATGGCAATCCGGAAACGCTGAAGAAAACCCTGCGCTGACGCTCCTGTAGAGCCGAGCCCATGCTCGGCTGGCCGAATGCAGCCGAGCATGGGCTCGGCTCTACATAGAATCGTGTGCCGGCCTGCGCGCGGGCACAAAAAAACGCGGCGCCAGGCGCCGCGTTTTTCGTTGAACCGGCCTGGGCCGGATCAGGCCTTGGCGACGGCCTTCTTCGCCACAGCCTTCTTCGCCGGAGCCTTGGCCACGGTCTTCTTGGCAACCGGAGCAGCGGCGCCTACGGCGACCTTGCTCGCGGTGTGCGAACGGGCGTTGCCGTAGCTGGCGTTGTAGCGCTTGCCCTTGGCGGTCTTGCGGTCACCCTTACCCATGTCTTCAACTCCTCAAATGTGAAATCTGGTTACCCCGTACTGACACGGGTTCGGCGGGGCCGCCTTGCTGGGCGCCCCCGCGCACGATCGAAAATCCTATCACGGAGCGCCTAGTGCGCGCAGCTGGCGTCGTGCACGTGACCGTGGTTGAGGCGCAGGTTGACCAGGTGGGCCACACCCACCAGCAGTCCGCCGATGGTCATCACCACCGCGTGTGGCACCGCATTGTGGTGCAGCGGGTCGTACAGCACGCCGGCCCACAACGCGACCAGGCCGGGAATCAGGAAGCCCAGCGCACGCAGCGCACCGTGCCGGCGGTAGCCCCAGACCAGGCTGAACAATCCGAGCAGGGTGACGAACACCACCAGCGCCTGTTCCACCCCATCGCTCAGCCAGAACGACAGGCCCAGCGACGGCGCCGCGGCCAGCAGCACGGGGATCACCGCGCAGTGCACCGCGCACAGCATCGAACCGGTGGCGCCGAAACGGTCTAGCAGGTGGCGCAGGCGTGAGGACAGGGACATGACTTCCAGCAGGGTCGGCGAATCGTTATGGAATAATATAACATCCGTTCCCGACCCGCACGGTTTCCCTCCCCCTGTCCCGCTGACGGGATACGTGCGCCCAGCGATTGATACACTGTAACAAAGGACCCGCTCCATGCCCGCCCACACCCCGCGGTTGAAGCCGCATTCCCTTGCTCTGGCCCTCGCCGCCCTGCTGCCTTCGGTTGCCTTTGCCGCCGGCGATGACAGCGCTCATCGTGACCGCCACCTGACCGAACTGTCGTCGGTGCAGGTGACTGCCTCGCCGCTGCAGGGCGATGCCGAATCGCTGGCGCGCCCGGTCGAGGTGCTGGCCGGCGAACGCCTGGACGAGCAGAAGGCCGGCACCCTCGGCGATACCGTGGCCAAGCTGCCCGGCGTGCAGAGCACCTTCTTCGGCCCGGGCGTCGGCCGCCCGATCATCCGCGGCCAGGAAGGCCCGCGCGTGGCCGTGCTGTCCAATGGCATGGGCAACATGGATGCCTCCACCGTCAGCGCCGACCATGCCACCAGCATCGAGCCGTTCCTGGCCGACCAGATCGAAGTGCTGAAGGGCCCGGCCACGCTGCTGTTCGGCAGTGGCGCCATCGGTGGCGCGGTCAATGTGGTGGATGGCCGCATCGCCCGCGAGCTGCCGGAGCGCCCGCTCAGCGGCCGCGCCGAGCTGCGCGGCAATTCGGTGAACAACGAGCGCAGCGGCATGTTCCGCCTCGATGGCGTCAGCGGCAATGTCGTGCTGCATGTGGACGGCCTGGTGCGCAATGGCGACGACTACCGCATTCCCGGCTATGCAGTGATCGACAGCCTTGAAGACCATCACGATCACGACCATGACCACGCGGGCGAAGAAGGCGAAGAACCGCGCCGCGGCCGCCTCGACAACAGCTCGATCCGCACCCGCGCCGGCGGCGTCGGCGCGACCTGGCTGGGCGACGGCGGCTACTTCGGCGTATCGGCCAGCACCTATCGCACCAACTACGGCATTCCCAATGGCGCGCACGTGCATGCCGATGGCGATGATCATGGCCATGACCACGGCCACGACCATGGCGATGAAGAGGAAGGCGGCGACGAGCATGACGTGCGCATCGACATGGTGCAGAACCGCTTCGAGACCAAGGCCGGCATCTACAACCCGGTCTCGTTCCTGAAGAACATCAATGCACGCGTGGCCTACACCGACTACGAACACGTGGAGCTGGAAGCCGGCACGCCGTCCACCCGCTTCACCAACCGTGGCATCGAGGCGCGCCTGGAGGCCGTGCAGCAACAGATCGGCGGCTGGGACGGCGCCTTCGGCCTGCAGTTCGGCAACAGTGATTTCGGTGCCAAGGGCGAAGAGGCGTTCGTTCCGGATACCGGCACGAAGAACATCGGCCTGTTCGTGCTGCAGGAAAAGCAGTTCGGTCCGTTCAAGCTGGAACTGGGCGGCCGCCACGACCAGGTCAAGCTGGACCCGACCGGTGACTATCGCCGCCGCACCTTCGGCGCCACCAACCTGTCTGCGGCCGGCATCTGGAAGCTCAACGATGCCGTTGACCTGCGCATCGGCGTGGACAGCTCCGAGCGTGCACCGACCAACGAAGAGCTGTATGCCGCCGGCGCACACATCGCCACCCGCTCGCTGGAAATCGGTGACGCCAACCTGAAGACCGAGCGCGGCCAGCGCGTGGAACTGGGCATCCACACCCACAGCGAACGCCTGGACTTCTCGGCGTCGGTCTACCAGACCAAATTCAAGGACTTCATCTACCTGGCCGACACCGGCGTTACCGAGGGTCTGCCGGTCCGCGCCTGGACGCAACAGGATGCGGTGTTCCGCGGTGCCGAAGCCGAAGCGCTGGTGCATCTGTTCGAAGGCGGCGCCGGTGATTGGGACCTGCGCGTGTTCGGCGACTACGTGAAGGCCAAGCTTGATGGCAACGGCAGCCGCAACCTGGACATCGCCGTGCCGCATGGCGACCACAACCACAACTACAGCGTGGAGCTGGCCAACACCGGCTACCTGCCGCGCATCGCCCCGGCCCGCGTCGGCGCCGACCTGCGCTGGTCGAAGGACGGCTGGCGCGCCTCGGTCGGTGCGGTCCGCTACAGCCGCCAGAAGGATGTCGCCCAGAACGAAGCGCCGAGCGACGGCTACACCCTGGTCGACGCGCATCTGGCCTACCGCTGGGATCGCAACGCGAGCAACAGCTACGAGGTGTTCCTGGATGGCAGCAACCTGACCAACCGCGAAGTGCGTCCGCATACCTCGCTGCTGCGTGATTACTCGCCGCTGCCGGGCCGTGGTGTCGCATTCGGCATCCGCGCGTTCTTCTGACCGGGCTACGCCGTCGGAACGTTACCTAAGGGGGCCGGAAGGCCCCCTTTTTCTGTCGCATATGGCATGAACTGGTGAAAATGGTGCTATGCCTCCGCGACACCATCCGTTGCGCAGCTAGACTCAATCAGGCGTCAATTCAATAGACAAACTGAGCGGAAACACCTGCATGGCCATGAGTCTCGATGCCGAACTGGAAGAACGCTTCCTTGCAACCGCCAAGCGTGGGAGAACCGCTTGGCTGGCCGGCGACATTGCGGAGGCAGAGCATCGCTTCCTTGAAAGCTGGGACATGATTCCGGAGCCGAAATCTGCTTATGAATACGGCCAGATTTCATCGTATGGAATAGCCATCTTCTATCGCGATACCGCTCAGTTTGAAAAGGCCAGAGAGTGGGCGATGGTCGCCAGAGGCATCTATGGAGAAGGCGAAGCCTCGAGCGAGTACATGGATGAACTTGCAGCCACCATCCAGTTCGAATCGGGAAATCTGGATGCGGCCTACGCCTTGTTCGAACCCCAGTACCGGAAGTACGGCCGTCGCGTCTTCGAGGGCCACAAGAAAGAGTTCATCGCTTTCATCAAGAACAGGAAGAAGACTTGATGAGCGGATCAGCCAGCCACTAGCCAGATCCCTTCTGCGCCAGCTTTTCATCCACGCATGGCGTGGATCTACTGCGTCCTGAAGGAGCGTTCGAGCTTCCGTCTTCGTTCCAGCAGGATCCATCACACACCCGTCACAAAGATGTGCGTACCACAACAAGCGGACAATCCCGTCACTCAAAGTCTCGCCAATCGGACACTTTTGTCCGAAAATAATTCCATGACTGCCCAACGTGCCGATGCTGCTGCCCGCCGTGCCCTCATCCTCGATGCCGCCGATCACGTGTTCGGCCAACATGGTGTCACCGCCCCGCTGGACCTGGTGGTCGAACGCGCCCAGGTGGGCCGCGCCACCCTGTACCGCAACTTCCCCGACCGCACCGCGCTGATCCAGGCCCTGCTGCAACGTACGGTCGACCGTATCCGGCGCCAGGTCGAGCAGCTAGGCGACCGCGACGATGCCCTGTTCGAAGTGTTCGAGGGTATGGCCCAGCGCATCATCGATTCGCCGGCACTGGCCGATTACTGGCGTGCAGTCGATTCGGACGTGCCGGCCATGCGCACCGCGCGCGAGACCGTGCGCGATCTGCTGGAAGCACCGATCGCCCGTGCCAAGGCCGCCGGCCTGTGCCGTGCCGACCTGGAGAAGACGGATATTTCACTGATCTCGGGCATGCTGGGCGCGGCCCTGCGCGGCAAGACCCGCGACGAGCGCGCCCACCTGGCCGGGCGTGCCCTGCAGCTGCTGCGCGGGGGTCTCCAGGGAGCAACCAGCGAGGCCCGCTGATGGTCCAGCCGTATCTGAAGCCGGTTCCGGATTGGGAGGAGCACGAGAAGCCGACCATGCCCGGTTCGGCGTCGATGCCCTGGCACCCACCGTATCGACGCGTGGCCTATGCACTGGTGTCGCTGCTGGTGGCGATCACCGGTGGCCTCGGCAATGCGCTGGTCACCGCCAACCTGCCCTTCCTGCAGGGCCAGCTGGCACTGACCCCGACCCAGGGCAGCTGGCTGGTGGCGGCCTATGCAATGGTCAACGTCACGGCCAACCTGCTGGCCTTCAAGTTCCGCCAGCAGTACGGCATCCGCCTGTTCGCCGAGATCGGGCTGGGCCTGTACGCGGCGCTGGCGGTACTGCACCTGTTCGTCGGCAGCTTCGAGACCACGATGCTGACCCGCGCCGCCAGCGGCTTCGCGGGTGCGGCCTGTTCGACACTGGGCACGCTCTACATGCTGCAGGCGCTGCCGCGCCGCTTTACCGGCAATCTGCTGGTGGTTGGCGTCGGCCTTTCGCAGCTGGCGGTGCCGATCGCCTGGATCGTTTCACCAGGCCTGGTCGATACCGGCCAATGGCACCAGCTCTACTCATTCGAAGCCGGGCTGGCACTGTGCGCGTTCGCGGCAGTGGTGGTGCTGAAGCTGCCGCCCGGCATCCAGGTGAAGGCGTTCGAACCGCTGGACTTCCTCACGTTCGCCCTGCTTGCACCGGCCGTCGCACTGCTGGTGATCGTGCTGGCGCAGGGCTACACCCGCTGGTGGCTCAACACGCCATGGCTGGGCTGGGCGCTGGTCGCCTCGATCGTGCTCTCCACCACTGCCTTCATCATCGAACACTACCGGCGCAATCCACTGCTGCAGATCCGCTGGCTGTCGAAGCTGCCGGTGCTGCACTTCATCGTCGGCGCGTTCCTGATCCGCTTCCTGACCACCGAGCAGTCCTATGGCGTGGTCAACCTGATGCGCACGCTGGGCATGGGCCCGGACCAGATGCGCCCGCTGTTCGTAGTGATCCTCGCGGGCGTGGTCACCGGCATCGCCGGTGCCTCGCTGACCTTCGGCCCGAAGCGGCTGATCGCGCAGCTGCTGATGGCGATCCTGCTGCTCGGCGCTGCCGCCTTCTTCGATCAGCACCGCACCAGCATGGATCGACCGCACGACTTCTACGTCAGCCAGTTCCTGGCCTCGGTCGGTGCCGGCATGTTCATGGGCCCGTTGATCATGCTCGGCATTTCCGCCGCGCTGAAACAGGGCGTGGACCACATGATCACCTTCCTGGTGACGCTGTCGATCACCCAGACGCTGGGCGGCCTGGCCGGTTCGGCGGTGCTGGGTACCTTCCAGCTGCACCGCGAGCAGCTGTACTCCAGCGCGTTGACCAGCCAGCTCGACCCGGCCGACCCGGTGGTGGCGCAGCGCCTGCGCATCCAGCAGCAGCTGTACAGCGCACAGATCACCGACCCGGTGCTGCGCAGCGCGCAGGGCAGCGCGCAGCTGGCGCAGACCACGCGCCGCGAAGCCAACGTGCGTGGCTTCAATGATGTGTTCACGCTGAGCGGTTGGCTGGCGATCGGCTTCCTGGGCTGGTTGCTGCTGCTGTCGCTGCGCACCGCCGTGCTCAAGCAATGGCGCAAGCGCCACCCCACCTCCCCCGCTGCGGTCACGCCGGCCGCGCCCCGCTGAGTCCTCCTCCATGCCTCCCGTCCCGCCCCGCCCCGACGACATCGACGCCGACAACGTCACTCCACCGCCGCCGACCGATGCGGCGCCTGCGCCCACGCCCGCGGCACCGGCTGCCGCGCCGAAGTACCTCAAGCCCAGCGCGCGCAGCGTGGTGGTGATGGTGGTGGTGGCCTTGCTGGGCATTGCGCTGATCCTGCGCGCCTGGCACCTGTGGCCGTTCACCAGCAGCGTGATGGTGACCGACAACGCCTATGTGCGCGGGCAGATCACGGTGATGGCGCCACAGGTGAACGGCTACGTGACCGAAGTGCTGGTGAAGGACTTCCAGCACGTGAGGGAGGGCGAGCCGCTGCTGCGCATCGATGACCGCATTTACACGCAGCGTGTCGCCCAGGCGCAGGCGACGCTGGACAGCGCACGTGCGGCACTGGCCAACTCGGACCAGTCGCAGGCGCAGAACCGTGCGCAGATCGCCTCCGCACACGCCACATTGTCGGCCGGCCAGGCGGAGCTGCAACGCTCGCGCAACGAGCTGAAGCGCTACGAGGAACTGGCCGCGCAGCAACTGGTGTCGGTCAACGACCGCGACAAGTTCCGCACCACCCAGGCCTCGGCACAGGCCAGCGTGCAGCAGTCGCAGGCGCAGATCCGCATCGCCGAGGAAACGCTGGTGTCGACCCAGGTGGCGCGCAAGAGCCTGGAGGCCCAGGTGGAAAGTGCACAGGCACAACTGGAACTGGCGCGCATCGACCTGGCCAACACGGTGATCCACGCACCGCGCGACGGCCAGATCAGCGAAGCCAGCGTGCGCGTGGGCCAGTACGTCGCCGCCGGTTCGCAGCTGCTGTTCCTGGTGCCTGACACGCTATGGGTGGTGGCCAACTACAAGGAAGGCCAGACCTGGGGCATGGCGATCGGTCAGCCGGCCACGTTCTCGGTGGACGCGTTCCAGGGCCAGGTGCTGCGCGGCCGCGTGCAGGAGATCGCACCCGCCACAGGTTCGGAGTTCAGCGTGCTGCGCCCGGACAACGCCAGCGGCAACTTCACCAAGGTGGTGCAGCGGCTGCCGGTGCGGATATCGATCAATGAAGGTCAGACGCTGGCCGCGCAGCTGCGGCCCGGCATGTCGGTGATCGTCCGGGTGGATACCCGGTCCAAGCCGATGGACTAGGGTGCAGGCTGCTGACTGCCTTCACCCCATTGATCCGCTACCGTTGCGGATCTGGATCAGGATCGCTGGAAGACGATGAAATTCACGACACTGGCCAGGCGGGCGGCCAAGGACATGCTGGAAGCGGAAGATCTGATCGCCTTCGTGCAGGAGCACGGCGCCGAAGGTGGCGAGGAGATTGAGCGGCTGCGGATACTGCACGGTTGGCCGGATGATGGCCTGCTGGGCGATGGTAGCCGGGTCGTACCGTTCGGCGGCTGGGCCAAGGCCTGTACCGCCTGGGGACGCCAGGGCGTTGAAGGCCTGCGCGATATGCTGGGTGACCCCCAGCTGGCAGTGTTCGCGCTCGGCACACTGGCCGATGTGAGTGGCCCCGCAGCCATTGCCGTCCTGCTGGACTTTGCCGAACGCGCTGACTGGTCGCGTGCGGGCACACCGCGTGATCTGCCCTGCCAGGCGATTTACTGCCTCAATACTGCGCTTTCGGGGAAGACCGGCGTTGAGGTTACACCCGGCATGCAGGCGTCGATGCTGCGTATCGCCAAGCTCATCTGGGACGCCAGGGTGCCCAATGTGCATTTCCTGGCGCAGGCACTGTATTTCGTGCGCCATGCCGACCCGGTACCAGCGCTCGCCTGGGTCGAGCAGTTGCGGGTGGACGACCCTGTACTGGTCGACGCACAGCGCAGCGTCCTGAAACGTCTGAAAGAGCACGCCGCCCGGGACTGAGCGTGCGGCTCAGTCCGGGTATGCGCCGCGACTCAGCCCGCGCAGCGCGCGCAGAGGCCGTGCACTTCCAGGGTCTGCGCCTGCGGCTGGAAGCCCAGCTCCTTGGCGCGCTTCTCCAGCTGGGTGACGATCTCGCGGTCTTCCAGCTCCACAGCACTGTGGCAGCTGTTGCAGATCAGGAACGGCACCGAGTGCGCGGCACTGCTGGGATGGTGGCAGGCCACGAAGGCATTGACCGATTCCAGCTTGTGCACAAAGCCATTGGCCATCAGGAAATCCAGCGCGCGGTACACGGTGGGCGGGGCATCAGCGCCCACGCCCTTGCCGTTGCGCACCCATTCCAGCAGCTCGTAGGCCTTGACCGGCTTGCCGGCCTCGGCGATCAGCTTCAGTACATTGGCGCGGATCGGGGTCAGGCGCAGCCCGCGTTCGCGCGAGACACGCTCGACCACCGCCACGAAATCCGACGCGTCGTGGACGTGGTGGTGCGGGGCGGTACAGGCAGTGGCGGTCTTGGCGGGCATGCGTGTTCTCCGGTTCGGGCCTGGCAAGGATGCCTCAGGCCGTTGCTACCTTGGTGATGGCCACATCAATGCGTTTCAAGGCCTGCTCGCGGCCGGCCAGGTACACGGTATGGGAAATGTCAGGACTGACCTGGGTACCGGTGATGGCCACGCGCAGCGGCTGGGCGACCTTGCCCATGCCGATCTCCAGCGCGGCGGCCGCGTCGTGCAGGGCGACGCCCACCGATTCGGCGGTCCACTCCGGCAACGCTGCCAGCAGCTCGCGGGCCTTGCCCAGCGCCACCTCGGCACCGGCCTTGAAGTGCTTGGCCACCGCCGCTTCGTCGTACTCGGTCAGCGGCTGGTACCAGACCACCGCCTTCTCGGCCATTTCCTTCAGGGTCTGCACGCGTTCACGCAGGGCGACCACCACGTCCTCCGGGGCGGGGCCGGCGGCCACGTCCAGGCCCAGCTTCTGCAGCTGGTAGACCAGGTGCGGCACGATCGCGGCCACATCCTCGGTCTTCAGGAAGTGCTGGTTGACCCAGCCCAGCTTGGCCATGTCCAGGCGCGAGGCCTTGGAGTTGCAGTCCTTCACGTCGAACAGGTCGATCAGCTCCTGGCGGCTGAACAGCTCCTGGTCGCCGTGCGACCAGCCCAGGCGGGCCAGGTAGCTCAGCAGCGCATCGGGCAGGTAGCCGGCGTCCTTGTACTGCATCACGTCGGCCGCACCGGTGCGCTTGGACAGCTTGGCGCCCTGCTCGTCGAGGATCATCGGCATGTGGCCGAACTTCGGCACCGGCGCGCCGATGCCTTCGTACAGGTTGATCTGGCGCGGGGTGTTGTTGATGTGGTCGTCGCCGCGGATGACCTCGGTGATGCCCATGTCCCAGTCGTCCACCACCACCGCGAAGTTGTAGGTGGGGTAGCCGTCCGGGCGGAAGATGACCATGTCATCCAGCTCGCTGTTGGCGATCTCGATGCGGCCCTTGATCAGGTCGTCGAACACCACCGTGCCTTGCAGCGGGTTCTTGAAGCGGATGACGCGGTTCGGGTCGTCCTTGCGCGGCAGGCCCAGTTCGCGTGCAGCGCCGTTGTAGCGCGGCTTCTCCTGCTTGGCCATGGCGGCCTCGCGCATCGCGTCCAGCTCTTCGCGGGTCTCATAGGCGTAGTACGCCTTGCCGTCCGCCACCAGCTGCTCGGCCACTTCCAGGTAACGGGCGACGCGGTCGGTCTGGTAGATCGGGCCTTCGTCATAGTCCAGGCCCAGCCACTCCATCGCCTCCAGGATCGCGTCGATCGCGCCCTGGGTGCTGCGTTCACGGTCTGTGTCCTCGATGCGCAGCACGAACTCGCCGCCACGGTGGCGGGCCTCCAGCCAGCAGTACAGCGCGGTGCGGGCACCGCCGATGTGCAGATAACCGGTGGGGCTGGGGGCGAAGCGGGTGCGGCAGGTCATGGACGGCTCGAGGAACGGGAATCCCCCGATTTTACCAGCCCGCCGCCCCCGACGGAAAAAGGGGACGGAGGGGATTAAGTCGCGATTGCCCAGTCGCTGGGCCTGCAACCGGGAAACGGAGGGGAGAAACGACTTAATCCCCTCCGTCCCCTTTTACGGTTCTACCTTGCGCGGGAAGGACTGCTCGCGCATCGCGGCGTTGTAGGCGAACGAGGCGACGATGGCTGCGGCCTGCTTCAGGTCTTCCGGTTCGGCGTGGTCCCAGGTGTCCAGGTGACTGTGGTGGACATTGGTGAAGTAGTCCAGCCGGTCCTGGATGAACTGGAAGCCCGGCAGGCCGATGCGGTCGAAGCTGATGTGGTCGGTGCTGCCGGTGTTGCGGGTGGCCACGGTGGTGGCGCCGACGTCATGGAACGGGGCCAGCCAGGCTTCGAAGATCGGCATCGCCGCCAGGTTTTCCTGTGCATAGATGCCACGGAAGCGGCCAGAGCCGTTGTCCATGTTGAAGTAGACCTGGAACTTGCCGTAGTCGCGGGTCTTCTGCAGCGCGCCGGTCGGCTCGCGCAGCGAGGCTGGCAGCGCCTTCTGCGCCGGGTCGGTGGGTTCCGGGAAACGGCCGAAGTGCTTGGCCACATAGGCCTGCGAGCCGATCAGGCCCTGCTCCTCGCCGCTCCACAGCGCCACCCGGATGGTGCGCTTGGGCTTGGCGCCGGTGGCCTTGAGGATGCGCATCGCTTCCATCATCACCGCCACGCCGGCCGCGTTGTCGGCCGCACCGGTACCACTGTGCCAGGAATCCAGGTGCGCGCCGATCATCACCACTTCATCGGGCCTGCTGCTGCCACGGATCTCGGCCAGCGTGTTGTAACCCGGCTGGTCGGCCTCGTCGGTGAAGCGCGCGGCCACATCCACGCGCAGGCGCACGGTCTGCTTGGCCTCCAGCGCGCGCACCAGCGGATTGAAGTGTTCGCTGATCATCGCCAGTTCGGGGATGCCCACCGATTCACCGGCCTTGCGCGAGCCGCCACCGGCAACGCGGATGATGCCGTTGTCCCAGCTGCTGATGCTGATCGAGGCCAGCGCGCCTTCTTCCACGAAGAACGCATTGACCTTGGTCGCCAGCTGCTGGCGTTCCTGGTATTCCTTGACCCGCTTGGCACGCTCGGCGGTGGCGTCCTTGTCCTTGGGCAGGGTGAACTCCTGCAGGCCCTCCAGCGAGGTGGCGTCGTGGCGGTGCGAATCCGCCTCGGTGCCGCGCTTGTATTCGCGCGCCTCGCCGAGCAGCAGGATCTTGCCGCGCAGCGTGCCGCGATACTTCTCGATGTCTTCGGGCTTCTTGATCTCGACCTGCACCAGTTCGCCTTCAACCGGTCCCTTGGTGCCCGGCGTCCACGCCTTCGGCAGTGCATGCAGCGGCTGCACGCGGTCACCCAGCATCTCCACGCTGGCCGAGGTGAACTCCCAGCCACGGCCGAAGTCATCGAAGGCTTCGTCGTGGACGTTGTCCAGCTTCCATTCGTTGAACTTGCCGCGGGTCCACGCATTGGCGCGGCCCATCGCCGGCGAGTTGGTCAGTCGCGGGCCGATGCGTTCGGTGAGGTAGCTGAAGGTGTCCATCACCTGCGAACGGTGGAAGGCCTCCTGGCGGATGCGGCTGACCATGTCCAGGTCCACCGGCTCGCGCTGCTGCGCGCCTGCATTACCACCCATCGCCAGCGCTGCGGCCAGCATGCCCCACTTCAACACATCGCACCCCTGCCCTTCGGCTCGATCATCAACCCATCGAGTCTAGCCAGCAGGGGCGCGCCGATACCGTCCCATCGGTCATGGACAGCGCGGAAGCGTGCGAACCAAGGTTCGCACCCACAGGAGAGGTGGTTGGTTCGCAGCCACAGGAGAGTGGTTGGTTCGCACCTGCCACGCCACCTCATCCACTCCATCCCAGCCACAACTGCGCCCGTTCCGGCAGCAGCAGCAACCAGTGCCGCCGGTCGATGCTGCTGCAGCCGTACACCGACGCATGCGCGGGCCAGTCATCGGGCAGGCCGCCGATGCCGATTTCGGCCAGCGCCTCCGCCCCGGCCTTCCATGGCCGGTAGCGCGGCACCCGGCCAGCCAGCGCGCCGCGTCCCTGCCGCGCGTCCTGCAGCCAGCCCAGCCCCTTGCCCTGCAGTCCCTCGCAGGTCGCCGCCGCCAGCTGGAAGCGGACCAGGCCGGGGGCGATCCGTGCCCCCGGCAGGGCCGCCAGCACGCCATGTGCCTGCAGCAGCGCATCCACTTCCAGCAGGGCCGGAATGCCCTGCCGTGCCCGTTGCCGCAATCCCTGGCGCCAGCTCATGGCGTGCTCCTTACTTCAGTTCCGCGCCAAGCGCGTACCAGTCCACCCGGCGGGTCACCCACATCGCCAGCGCCAGGATCACGAACAGCAGCAGTGAACCCATCAGCAGCGCGTTGTTCTCCGACACCAGCAGGCCATACAGCGCGCCATACAACACGGTCAGCAGCGCAGCGAAGCCGAGGCCGCGCTTCCAGTGGCCCAGCACGTTGGCCAGGTACACCGCCTGCAGGCCGATACAGGCCACCGCCGAGACCAGATAGGCCTTCCAGAACGCGATGTGCTCGGACAGGCTGATCAGCAGCAGGAAGAAGATCGCCAGCGCCAGGCCCACCATGAGGTACTGCAGCGGGTGGATGCGCAGCGACCTGATCAGCTCGAACAGGATGAAGCCGACGAAGGTGAGCAGCACGAACAGCACGCCGTATTTCGAGGCACGGTCGGCCTGGGTGTAGGCATCGACCGGATCAACCAGCGACACCGTCACCGCCTGCGACTCGACCGCACCATCATTGCGCAGCTGTCGCTGTGCATCGGAGGCCAGCGAAGACACCGCCCAGCGCGCATCGAAGCCCTGTGCGTCGACGCGACGCTCGTTGGGCAGGAACGCACCGCTGAATGACGGATGCGGCCAGCTCGAACGCAGTGCGATCTTGGTGTCATCGCCCACCGGCACCACCGACAGCATGCGGCTGCCATCCAGGCGCAGCTCGAGTTCGACGGTGCTGGCAGCCAGCGTGCCGCCATGGTCTTCGGCGAATCCGGCCACCGGTGCATGCAGACCGCGGCCCACCTCGCTGGCCGCACCAACCCCCGGCAGCAGGCGCAGCTGCTTGCCATCCACGCGCAGGTTCGGCGTACCGACCAGGCCACGCACATCGGAAATGCCCACCGCCACATACGGCTGGCCGTAGCTGCGGCCGGCCTTCACCGGATAGTCGTCTGCAGCGAACGTCGCCTTCATCTGGCCGTTCCAGCTGTATACCGGCACCTTGAACAGGCCGACCTCACGCTGGCTCGGCAGCATCTCGCCGCCCACCTCCAGCGACGCTGGCATCTGCAGCCAGTGCCCCTCGGTGACCTGCACCTCGGTCTTCTTGACGCCCAGCGGGTCGACCAGTTCAACCTGCTTGCGTTCCACCCACGGCACCACCCGCACCGGGCCCACCAGCTGCTGTGCACCGGCGCGGCTGTCGGCCACCCGCGAGAAGGCCTCGTCGCGGTACGCGCTGCGTTCGTTGATGACCCCGCGGATCATGGTCAGCGGCACCAGCAGCAGCAGGATCAGCCCGCCGACAATGGCGAACCGCAGCAGCATCTTCAGGGATTTCATGGTCCATCCTCGTTGGAGAGGGCTGCAGGATGGACCGCCGCGGTGAGCAGGGTTTGTGGCGAATTTGAAGCGAGTGTGAAGTCAGCGGCGCGGGCGCTGGCCTGGCACACCCAAAGGCAGCCACAGGCTGGCCACGGTGCCGCCGCCCTCGCGGATATCCACGCTGGCGCGCCCATCATGCAGGCGCGCGACCTCCTGCACGAACGGCAGGCCCAGGCCGGAGCTGCGCCGCCCGCTGCCGGGGCGGGCCAGCGAATAGAAGCGCTCGAACACCCGCTCACGCGCGTAGTCGGGAATGCCGGCGCCACGGTCGGCCACCTGCAGGCGCACGCCCTGCCCGTCCACCTCTGCCTGCAGCGCGATCTCCGCGCCGGCCGGCGAGAAGGCAATCGCGTTGTCGATCAGGTTGTGCAGTGCCTGCCGCAGCAGGTAGGCGTCGCCCTGCACCCGCAGGTCGGGCACGCTGCCGATGCGGACCTGCACGCCGGCCGCCTGCGCGCGCACCTGCGCGGCCGCCGCCGCATCGGCCAGCAATGCCGGCAGCGCGATCGGGTCACGCGTCTGCAGCCAGCCGTGCTGTTCCACTTCGGCCAGCGCCAGCAGCTTGTCGATGGTCTCGGTCAGCCGCTCCTGCTGGTCGACGATGCTGCGGGCGAAATGCACGCGATCGGCCTCCGGCAATGGCTCCTGCAGCAGTTCGGCGGCACCGCGGATCGCCGCCAGCGGGCTCTTCATCTCGTGCGTCAGCGACTGCACGTACTGCTCGACGTAGGCCTTGCCTTCGAGCTTCTGGCGCATCGTTTCCAGCGCCTGGCCGAGATCGCCGATCTCGTCGCGGCGGCGCCGTGGTGGTGGCACCGGTTCGCCCGCGCTGACCGCGCGTGCATAGCGGCTGAGCTGGCCGAGGCCGGTGGTCAGCCACATCGTCACCAGCACGCCAACCAGCGCCGACAGCCCGATCAGCCACGCACCGCGCTCGATGATGGCGCGCTGGCTGGCAGCGATGAACGGATCAATGCTGCGGTTCGGCTGGGCCAGGCTGAGCACGCCGATCAGGGTGCGGCCGTCGGCCGGGTCGTACACCGGCGCCGCCACATGCATCACCGTATCGCCTTCCTCGCCCGGAATCTCGGGGCTGGAACGCGCGCCGTACTCACCGCGCAGGGTGCGGTAGACATCATTCCAGCGCGAGTTGTCGCGGCCGAGATCACGGCCCAGCGAATCGTAGATGACGATGCCCTTGGCGTCGGTGATGGTCACCCGGTAATCCAGCGAGCGCTTGGGGAAACGCCAGACCATCGCCTTCAGGTCGCGCTGCCGTGCCTTGGCCAGGTTGCGGGTGAAGCTGCCGCTGCGGATGGTGCCGTCCTTGACGTCGGCGGCGGCCATCTCGGCCAGCACGTTGGCCGCGTCAACCAGGGTCGATTCCATCGCCTGGCGCACACCCGGCTTCACTTCGTTGACGAACACGCGCATCACGAAGAAGGCCGCGATGCCGGTGATCAGGAAGAAGCCGAGGAACAGCTTCAGCACCAGGCGCATCGGCTAGACCTCCAGCGCGTAGCCGAGGCCACGGTGGGTGCGGATAGGATCGTCGCTGGCCCCCGCCGCTCGCAGCTTGGCGCGCAGCGTCTTTACATGGGTGTCGACGGTGCGGTCGGCACTGTCGGCACTGCTGTCCCAGCCCCGGTCCATCAACTGCGCGCGGCTGAGGATGGCACCCGGGCGCTGCAGCAATGCTTCCAACAGTGCGTACTCGTATCGGGTCAGGTCCAGCGCCTGTCCGCGGAAGCGGATGCGCCGGCCTTCGCGGTCGATGGCGAACGCGCCATGTTCCTGCCAGCCCGCATCGGCGCTGGGCGCTGCGACGACCGGCGCCGCACGGCGCAGGCGTGCACGCACCCGTGCGACCAGCTCGCGCGGCGAGAACGGCTTGGTCATGTAGTCGTCGGCGCCCAGCTCCAGGCCGAGCACGCGGTCCACTTCGTCGTTGCGCGCGGTCAGGAAGATCACCGGCAGCTGCGCCGCCGGCCCCGGCTGTGCACGCAGCCGCCGGCAGACCTCGAAGCCGCCGAGATCGGGCAGGCCCACGTCCAGCACCAGCACATCGATATCGCCGGCCTGCAGCCGCTGCAGGGCCTCACCGCCCAACAGGCAGTGACTGGCGGCATAGCCCTCGCTGCGCAGCGCATAGAGCACGGTTTCGGCGATGGCGGCTTCGTCCTCGACCACCAGGACATGGGCAACAGGAGCTGTCATGGCGCGCAGCATAGCCGCTGCGGCCGCCGCCCCGTACACTGCCGCCCATGAACTATCGCCACGCCTTCCATGCCGGCAACCACGCCGATGTGCTCAAGCACATCGTGCAGCTGGCCCTGATCGACAGCTTCAAGCGCAAGGACAGCCCGTTCTTCGTGCTCGACACCCACGGCGGTGCCGGCCGCTACCTGCTGGCCAGCGAAGAGAGCCGCAAGACCCTGGAGGCCGAGTCCGGGATCATGCGCTTGATGGCCCAGCCCAAGCTGCCCGAGGTGGTCGAGCGCTACCTGAAGGCGGTGCAGGCCGACAATCCGGTCGGCGCGCTGACCAACTACCCCGGCTCGCCGCTGTTGAGCGCGCAGGCGATGCGTGCGCAGGACCGCATGGCGGTCTGTGAGCTGCAGGAAGCCGAAACGGCCACGCTGAAAGCCCTGTTCGCCCATGACAGCCGCGTCGACGTGCGGGCGGGCGATGGCTATGCGCTGCTGCGTTCGCTGCTGCCGCCGAAGTTCAACGGCAGCAAGATCGGCCGTGGCCTGGTGCTGATCGACCCGCCCTACGAGGCCCAGGACGCCGAATACCAGGCGGTCCTGGCCGCGCTGGGCGAGACCCTGGCGCGCTGGCCGCAGGCCACGTGTGCCGTCTGGTTCCCGATCAAGCAGCGCCGCACCATCCTGCATTTCCTGCGCAAGGCCACCGCCCTGCCGGTGAAATCGGCGATGACGATCGAGTTCCTGGTGCGCCCGGACGACTCACCGCTGCGCCTCAACGGCAGCGGCATGCTGCTGCTCAACCCGCCCTGGCAGTTCGACCGGGTGGTCGGCCCGGCCCTGCCGGCGCTGCGCCAGCACCTGGGTGAACCCGGGGCCAGCACCCGCCTGGATTGGCTCAAAGCACCCGAATAACGGCCTTCACGAGGCTGTACCGCCGTGAGCCTTTCGTTCACGGAATGCAGCCCCGGTGATGCCACAATCGATGGACCACCAAGGAATCACCCGGTATGGCCACTCGCAACCGCATGCCGCCCTGGCATGAGATCTTCAAGGCTCCCAGCGGCCACGAGCTGCTGATCCGCCCCATCCGCCCGGAAGATGGCGCACCGCTGCAAGCGGCGTTCAGCCTGTTCGGGCCGGAAGAAATCCGTGATCGTTTCCTGCAGGCGGTGACCGAGCTGTCGCCGGAAACCACCCAGCGCCTGACCCACCCGAATCCCAAGACCGAGATCACCCTGGTCGCTGCCGAATCCCTGCCCGCCGGTGAGGCGGTGGTCGGCGCGGTCGCCCGGGCCTCGATCATCCCCGGTACCCGTGAAGCCGAGTACGCGATCCTGATCAGCCGCTTCCTCATTGGCCAGGGCCTGGGCCGGCAGCTGATGCGCAAGCTGGTGAAGTGGGGCCGCGGCAAGTACCTGGACCGTCTGTACGGCGACGTTGCCGCCGAGAACGAGCCGATGAAGCAGCTGGCCGCCTCGCTGGGCTTCAAGCCGGTGCCGCACCCGACCGGTGCCGAAGGCCTGGTGCGGATGGTGCTGGAGCTGGACAACTGACGGATGCGCCGGGCTCTGCCCGGCGATGCCTCCCGGTAGTGCCGGCCGCTGGCCGGCATTGCGCTACCCCAACGGCACATGAGGCGGCCGGCCAGCGGCCGGCACGACTCACCGGGCTTCGATCGGGCTTCTGCTAAAATCCGGGGTCCATGTCGCGTACCTCATACCCCGCCCCGCCGCTGCCGCGCGCCGGCCAGCTCCGCGCCTGGTGGCGCGCCCCCGCATCGCCGACCGCCCTGGCCTGGTATCTGGCCCAGGCCGCGCGTGCGCACGACGCCCCGCTGCTGGTGATCGCCCGTGACAACCACGGTGCCAACCAGCTCGAAGCCGACCTGCAGACCCTGCTCGGCGGCGATCCGGCCCTGCCGGTGGTGGCCTTCCCGGACTGGGAAACCCTGCCCTACGACCGCTTCAGCCCGCATCCGGACATCATTTCGCAGCGCCTGTCCGCCCTGCACCGCCTGCCCACGCTGAAGCGCGGCCTGGTGATCGTGCCGGTGCAGACCCTGCTGCAGCAGCTGGCCCCGCGCAGCTACGTGATCGGTGGCAGTTTCGACCTGAAGGTCGGCCAGCGCCTGGACCTGGAAGCCGAGAAGCGCCGTCTGGAAAGCGCCGGCTACCGCAACGTGCCGCAGGTGATGGACCCGGGCGATTTCGCCGTGCGTGGTGGCCTGCTCGACGTGTTCCCGATGGGCGCCGACGAGCCGCTGCGGGTGGAACTGCTGGACGAGGACATTGATTCGATTCGTGCGTTCGACCCGGAAAGCCAGCGCTCGCTGGACAAGGTCGAGTCGGTGCACATGCTGCCCGGCCGCGAAGTGCCGATGGACGATGCCAGCATCGCCCGCGTGCTGGCCACGCTGCGCGAACGCTTCGATGTCGATACCCGGCGCAGCGCGCTGTACCAGGATCTGAAGTCCGGGCTGGCCCCGGCCGGCGTCGAGTACTACCTGCCGCTGTTCTTCGAACGCACCGCGACCCTGTTCGACTACCTGCCCGACGGCAGCCTGCCGGTGGTCTGCGCCGGGGCCGGCGAAGCCGCCGAGGCGTTCTGGGCGCAGACCGGCGAGCGCTATGAACAGCGCCGCCACGATGTGGAACGGCCGCTGCTGCCGCCGTCGGCGCTGTACCTGTCGCCGGAGCTGCTGCGCGAGCGTCTGAACGATGCCCCGCGCATCGAAGTGTGGTCGGCTGACCACGCGCGCATCGCCGATGCCCATGCGTTGGGCGACCAGCCGCTGCCGCCGCTGCCGGTGGCCGCGCGCGAGGCCCCCGCTGGCGACGCGCTGAAATCCTTCCTCGGCCATTATCCGGGCCGGGTGCTGATTGCCGCCGATTCGCCCGGGCGTCGCGAGGCGCTGCTGGAAGTGTTGCAGGCCGCCGAGCTGAAGCCGCCGGTGGTGGCCGACCTGCCCAGCTTCCTCGCCGACGATGCGCGCTTCGCGATCGCGGTGGCGCCGCTGGAGGATGGCTTCGCACTGGACGATCCGCGCATCGCGGTGCTGACCGAGCGCCAGCTGTTCCCCGAGCGCGCCGGCAGCACCCGCCGCACGCGCCGTGCCGGCCGCGAGCCGGAAGCGATCATCCGCGACCTCGGTGAACTGACCGAGGGTGCGCCGATCGTGCACGAGGACCATGGCGTCGGTCGCTACCGCGGCCTGATTGCGATGGACGTCGGCGGCATGCCCGGCGAGTTCCTGGAAATCGAATATGCCAAGGGCGACCGCCTGTATGTGCCGGTCGCCCAGCTGCACCTGATCAGCCGCTACTCCGGTGCGTCGGCGGAAACCGCGCCGCTGCATTCGCTGGGCGGCGAACAGTGGAGCAAGGCCAAGCGCAAGGCCGCTGAGAAGGTGCGCGACGTGGCTGCAGAGCTGCTGGAGATCCAGGCCCGCCGTCAGGCCCGTGCTGGCCTGGCGCTGCAGGTAGACCGCGCGATGTACGAACCGTTCGCGGCCGGTTTCCCGTTCGAGGAAACCCCGGACCAGCTGGCCGCGATCGACGCCACCCTGCGCGACCTGGCCAGCAGCCAGCCGATGGACCGCGTGGTCTGCGGCGACGTAGGCTTCGGCAAGACCGAGGTGGCGGTGCGTGCGGCATTCGCCGCCGCCAGTGCCGGCAAGCAGGTGGCCGTGCTGGTGCCGACCACGCTGCTGGCCGAACAGCATTACCGCAACTTCCGCGATCGCTTCGCCGATTACCCGCTGAAGGTCGAGGTGCTGTCGCGCTTCAAGACCACCAAGGAAATCAAGGCCGAGCTGGAAAAGGTCGCCGCCGGCACCATCGACGTCATCGTCGGTACCCATCGCCTGCTGCAGCCGGACGTGAAGTTCAAGGACCTGGGCATGGTCATCGTCGACGAGGAACAGCGCTTCGGCGTGCGCCAGAAGGAAGCGCTGAAGGCGCTGCGCGCCAACGTGCACCTGCTGACCCTGACCGCCACGCCGATCCCGCGCACGCTGAACATGGCCATGGCCGGCCTGCGCGACCTGTCGATCATCGCCACGCCGCCGCCGAACCGGCTGGCGGTGCAGACCTTCATCACCCAGTGGGACAATGCGCTGCTGCGCGAAGCCTTCCAGCGCGAGCTGGCGCGTGGTGGCCAGCTGTACTTCCTGCACAACGACGTGGAAAGCATCGGCCGCATGCAGCGCGAGCTGTCCGAGCTGGTGCCGGAGGCGCGCATCGGCATCGCCCACGGGCAGATGCCGGAGCGCGAGCTGGAAAAGGTGATGCTTGATTTCCAGAAGCAGCGCTTCAACGTACTGCTGTCGACCACGATCATCGAATCGGGCATCGACATCCCCAACGCCAATACCATCATCATCAACCGCGCCGATCGCTTCGGCCTGGCCCAGCTGCACCAGCTGCGTGGCCGCGTCGGTCGTTCGCACCACCGCGCCTACGCCTACCTGGTGGCGCCCGACCGCCGCTCGATCACCCCGGATGCGGAAAAGCGCCTGGAAGCGATCGCGTCGATGGACGAGCTCGGTGCCGGCTTCACCCTGGCCACGCACGATCTGGAAATCCGCGGTGCCGGTGAACTGCTGGGCGAGGACCAGAGCGGGCAGATGGCCGAGGTCGGCTTCAGCCTCTACACCGAGCTGCTGGAGCGCGCGGTGCGCAGCATCAAGCAGGGCAAACTGCCCGACCTGGATGCCGGCGAGGAAGTGCGCGGTGCCGAGGTCGAGCTGCATGTGCCGGCGCTGATTCCGGAAGACTACCTGCCGGACGTGCACACCCGCCTGACCCTGTACAAGCGCATTTCCAGCGCGCGCGACAGTGATGCGCTGCGCGAACTGCAGGTGGAGATGATCGACCGCTTCGGCCTGCTGCCGGATGCGGCCAAGCACCTGTTCGCCATCGCCGAGCTGAAGCTGAAGGCCAATACGCTGGGCATCCGCAAGCTGGACCTGGGCGAGAACGGTGGCCGCATCGTGTTCGAGTCCAAGCCGAACATCGACCCGATGGCGGTGATCCAGCTGATCCAGAAACAACCCAATCTCTACGCCATGGAAGGGCCTGACAAGCTGCGCATCAAGCACCCGCTGCCGTTGCCGGAAGACCGCTTCAATGCGGCCCGCGCCCTTCTGACCACCCTCGCCCCGGGTTGATCGCCCCCCCGAACACCCCGCACCGGTCCCCACCCGGTGCGGGCGGATGACCATGTTTCCTGACGCCGTACCCGCCCCCGACCTGCTGCACGCGCAGGCCTGCCTGATCGATGCCCTCTCGATGTCGCTGCAGATGCGCGACGCCTACACCCGCCACCACTGCGACCGCGTCGGACTGCTCGCGCAGCGCCTGGCCACGCACTGCGATCTCGATGACGATGCCTGCTCGCAGATCGGCCTGGCCGCGCGCTTCCATGACATCGGCAAGATCGGCATCCCCGACGATGTACTGCTGACACCGCGTCGGCATACCGACGAGGAACGCGCGATCATGCGCGAGCATCCGGTGCGCGGCGAACACATCTTCCTGGCCACCGGCCGCAGCGATGCAGCACCGGTCGCGCGACTGATCCGCGCCCATCACGAAGCCTTCGATGGCAGCGGCTATCCCGACGGCCTGCGTGGCGAGAGCATTCCGCTGGGCTCACGCATCGTCACCGTTGCTGATGCCTACGATGCCATGACCAGCGTGCGCCCCTACCGCGCAGCGATGGAACGCGAGACCGCGTTGCGCATCATCGACGAGCAGTCCGGCGGCCTGATCGATCCCTATGTGCTGCAGCGCTTCCATCGCATGCTGGCGCAGGAGCCTGCGCTGGCCTGAGATCCGCCGGGCACGTCCCGGCGCCTCCGAGCGGACAGACGAAAGGCCCGGCGTTCGCCGGGCCTTTCGCTTCACGCATCACGGATGATCGATTACCAGATCACTACGCGCTTGTCGTCGGCACGCACCATCGCGTCGCCGGCCTTGCACTGGAACGCAGCGGCATACGACGGCATGTTCGACGGCGCACCGTTGGCACGGAAGTTGGCCGGCGCGTGCGGGTCGGTGTTCAAGCGGACGCGCAGCTCACCGTCGGTGAAGTTGCGGCGCCACACGGTGGCCCAGTTCATGAAGAAGCGCTGGTCCTGGCTGTGACCATCGACTTCGACATTCGCCTTCGGATCTTCCTTCAGCGCCATCTGCAGCGCGTCGTAGGCCACGGTCAGGCCGCCCAGGTCGCCGATGTTCTCACCCAGGGTCAGCTTGCCCTTCACGAACACGCCTGGCACCGATTCATAGCCATCGAACTGCGCGACCAGCTGGTCGGTACGTTCGGTGAAGGCCTTGCGGTCGGCGTCGGTCCACCAGTTGTCGAAGTTGCCGTTGGCGGCAAACTGGCTGCCCGAGTCATCGTAGCCGTGCATCATCTCGTGGCCGATGACCGCACCGATGCCGCCGTAGTTCAGCGCCGGATCGGCCTTGGCGTCGAAGAACGGCGCCTGCAGGATCGCCGCCGGGAACACGATCTCGTTCTTGGTGGCGTTGTAGTACGCGTTGACGGTCTGCGGGGTCATGCCCCACTCGGTCTTGTCCACCGGCTTGCCGATCTTGTCCAGCATGTAGCGGTAATTGAACGCACGTGCCGCCTGCATGTTGCCCAGGTAGCTGTCACCGTTGGTCTGCAGGCCGGTCCACTCGCGCCACTTGTCCGGGTAACCGATCTTCGGGGTGAAGCTGGCCCACTTTTCCAGCGCCTTCTTCTTGGTTTCTTCGCCCATCCACGGCAGCTGCTCCAGGCGCGCCTTCAGCGCCACCGAGAGGTTCTCCACCAGGTGCTGCATGGCCACCTTGGATTCGGCCGGGAACACGGCGTCAACGTACAGCTGGCCCAGGGCTTCACCCATGCCACCGTTGACCGACTCCAGCACGCGCTTCCAGCGCGGCTGCATTTCCTGCTGGCCGCGCAGGGTCTTGCCATAGAACTCGAAGTTGGCCTTCTCGAACTGGCTGCTCAGGTACGGCGAGGCGTCGTCGATGGTGTGGAAGCGCAGGTAGGCCTGCCAGGTGCTGGCCGGCACATCGGCGAGCATCTTGTCCATTTCACCGAAGAAGCCCGGCTGCGCCAGCGAGAACTTCTGCGCGGCCGGCACCTTCAGGGTGTCGAACAGCGCGGTCCAGCTGAAGTTCGGGGTCAGCTTATCGGCGTCAGCCGCGCTGAGCGGGTTGTAGCGCTTGGCCGGGTCACGCATTTCGATGCGCGACATCGAGGCCTTGGCCAGACGGGTTTCGAAGGCCATCACGGCCTTGGCCTGCTCGGCAGCCTGCGCCGCGTCCACGCCGGACAGCGTCAGCACCTGCGCGATGTAGGCCACGTAGGCGTCGCGGATCTTGGCCTGCGCGTCATCGAAGTAGTAGCCCTTCTCCGGCAGGCCCAGGCCGCCCTGGCCGACATAGGCGATGACGTTGGCCGAATCCTTGTAGTCGGCATTGGCGAACAGCGAGAACAGCACGCCCTTGCCCTCGGCCTGGCTGTCGCGCAGGTACTGGGTGATGGCGGCGGTATCGTTCAGCGCGGTGATCTTGTCCAGCTGCGGCTGCAGCGGCGCCAGGCCGGCGGCTTCGATCTTGGCTTCATCGTTGCCGGTCTTCCAGATGTCGCCGATCTTGGCTTCCACCGAGCCGGCCTTGGCCTGGCTGGCCGCGGCCTGCTGCACCAGTGCGTGCTGCACTTCCAACGAGCGCTCGCGCAGGATCTCGAAGCTGCCCCAGGTGGTCTGGTCGCCCGGCACCGGGTTGGCCTTCAGCCACTTGCTGTTGACGAAGCCATTGAGGTCGGTACAGGCCGAAATGGCCGGATCCAGGTCGGCGCTGTTGAGCGAGATCAGCGGCGTCTTGATCTGCGACAGGTCGAAGGCCGGCTTGGCGTCGGCGCTGGCCGCCGGCGCGGTTTCATTCTTGCCACAGGCCGCCAGCGAGGCAGCGATGGCGATGGTCAGGCCCAGCGGGACCAGGTTGCGGACGTTCATGAGGCTCTCCTGCGGGTAATTTCACAGGGTAGCCGGGGAGGCCTGCGGTGGGACCGGCCAAAGGTCACAGGACGCGCTTATGTAGAGTCGAGCCATGCTCGACTGCTCTCCGTTCCGGGTTTATTGTCCTTGCGGCAAGAGGCCAACAGCAGTCGAGCATGGCTCGACTCTACAAAAAGCGAAGGCCGGCTTGCGCCGGCCTTCTGTTTTATTTCGCCTTGCCCTGGTTGGCCACGGCTTCAGCGGCCTTGCGCGCTGCTTCCGGGTCGCCCAGGTAGCGGAACGACTTCACCGTCAGGTCGTCGTTCAGTTCGAACAGCAGCGGGATGCCGGTCGGGATGTTCAGCTCGAGGATTTCCTCGCGCGAGACGTTGTTGAGGTACTTGTACAGCGCGCGCAGCGAATTGCCGTGGGCGGTGACCAGCACGGTCTTGCCGTCCTTCAGCTGCGGCGCGATGGCGTCGTGCCAGTACGGCAGCACGCGGTCCAGCGTGGTGGCCAGCGATTCGGTGCCCGGCAGCGCGTTGCGGTCCAGGCCAGCGTAGCGGCGGTCATGGATCGGGTGGCCCGGATCCTCCAGGTCCATGGCCGGCGGCGGGATATCGTACGAACGACGCCACACCTTGACCTGGTCCTCGCCGTGCTTGGCGGCGGTCTCGGCCTTGTCCAGGCCCTGCAGGCCGCCGTAATGGCGTTCGTTGAGGCGCCAGGACTTGTTCACCGGCAGCCAGTCCTGTTCCAGCTCGGCCAGTGCACCCTGCAGGGTGTGGATGGCGCGCTTGAGCACGGAAGTGTGGGCGACGTCGAACTGCAGGCCTTCCTCGCGCATCAGGCGACCCGCAGCGGCCGCTTCCCGGCGCCCCTGCTCGGTCAGGTCGACATCGACCCAGCCGGTGAAGCGGTTGTCCAGGTTCCACTGGCTCTGGCCATGGCGCAACAGTACGAGTTTACGGGTCACTGCAGGGTCTCCAACGCGAGGAAAGGCAGGCCGCCATTGTAGCCCCGGGCGCCGCTCACCGGGCCGTGGCACCGCGCATGCGATGCTGTGACCAATGAATACGGTGATCGACCCCGGGCGCTGGGAAGGCAGCGTCGCCGCTGCACGCGCGCAGCAGCTCCAGCTGGCCGGCCGCGTGGAGCGCCAGGACCGCCTGCCACGCAACGTGCGCTGGCTGGCCGGGCTGGATGTCGGCTTCGAGGACGATGGCGCCATCACCCGCGCCGCGGCGGTACTGCTGGACGCAGAGACGCTGCAGCCCGTGGCGCAGGAGATCGCGCGCATCCCCACTGTGATGCCCTATATCCCCGGCCTGCTCAGCTTCCGCGAGCTGCCGGCACTGCTGGCCGCGCTGGCGCTGCTGCCGCGCACGCCGGACCTGGTGTTCGTCGATGGCCATGGCATCAGCCACCCGCGCCGGCTGGGGGTGGCCGCTCACCTCGGTGTGGTCACCGACCTGCCAAGCATCGGCGTCGCCAAGTCGAAACTGGTGGGCCGGTTCGTCGAACCGGGTGCCGAGGCCGGTGCGCATACGCCGCTGCTGGACGGCGATGAGCAACTGGGTTGGGTGCTGCGCAGCAAGATTCGCTGCAAGCCGCTGTTCGTGGCCGGTGGCCATCGGGTCAGTGCGGATACCGCGCTGGACTGGGTGCAGCGCACGCTGCGCGGTTACCGGCTGCCGGAGCCGACGCGGCTGGCAGACCGGCTGGCCTCGCGACGGGACGAATGACCGCACCGGGCATCACCCGGCGCGGTCGCCATCCTCGATCAGCGATGCACGTGGCCGCGATGGCCCTGCGCGTCCTCGCCGTGGTCATGGCCTTCATGGCCCTCGTGCTCGCCGGCCTTGGCCGGCGCCGGCTCACCACAGGCTTCGCCGCAGTGGTCCGCTTCGATCTGCAGTGTCACGTGCTCGATGCCGAAGTCATCGTGCAGGCGCCCGCCCAGATCACGACGCAGCGCATCGGCATCGGTGCCGTCGCGCATCACGATGTGCGCGGTCAGCGCCGGGGTGCTGGAGGCCAGCGCCCACACATGCAGGTCATGCACGTCCAGTACCGCAGCGTGGCCGGACAGGCTGTCGCGCACCTTGGCCACGTCCATGCCCTTGGGCACGCCTTCCAGCAGCACGTTGATCGCTTCGCGCATCAGCACATAGGTGCGCGGCAGTACCCACAGGCCGATCAGCACCGCCAGGATCGGGTCGATCGGCTTCCAGCCGGTCCACTTGATCAACAGCGCGCCAGCAATCACGGCCACCGAGCCGAGCATGTCTGCCCACACTTCCAGGTAGGCACCCTTCACGTTGAGGCTCTCGCCGCTGCCGGCCTGCAGCAGGCGCATCGAGATCAGGTTGATGACCAGGCCCGCCGCGGCAATCACCAGCATGCCCGACGAGGCAATCTCCTGCGGCTCGCGGAAACGTCCAATGGCCTCCCACAGGATATAGCCGGCGACCACGAACAGCATCGCGCCATTGATCATCGCGCCCAGCGCTTCCAGGCGTGCATAGCCGTAGGTGCGGCGCGCGTCCGGCGGGCGCCGGCTCAGCCGCACCGCGACCAGCGCGATCATCAGCGCTAAAGCGTCGGTAGCCATGTGCGCCGCGTCGGACAGCAGCGCCAGGCTGTTGGTCCAGAACGCGCCTACCACTTCGACGACGAGGAAGGTGGAGGTCAGGCCGAGCGCCCACCACAAGGGTTTCTCGTGGCGGATCTCGGATGGCAGGTGATCGTGGTCGTGGCCCATGGCAACAGCTCCTTTGCGATGGGAGGCAGGCTACGCCGGAGGGCGTTGGGAAACTATCACGGTGTTTATAACATTGCAGGCCACGCGGTCCCTCACCGGGCATGGCCCGGCGCTACCGGAGCGCGGCCGGCAACGCCAGGCCACGCCTGGCGGACGCAGCGGACCGACGTCCGCCTGCGGTCAGAACCCGAAGCGCAGGCTGGCCCAGTACGCGCGGCCCGGCTCGTTGTAGGTCGCCGCGCCGGCATCGCTGCTGTTGGCCTCGCGGAACAGGCGCTTGTCGGCCAGGTTGTTGACGCCGAAACCGAAGCTGACCGTCTCGGTCACCTTGTAGCGCGCGCTCACGCCCCAGATGTTGTACGCACCACGGTCCTGCAGCGCGATCGACGGATCGCAGGTGCCGGTGCAGCGCGGATCATTGTTGATGTTGGTGGTGGCCGGCTTCTGCTTGCCGTAGAAGGTGCCGGTCAGCAGCACCGACAGCTTGTCGGTGGCCTGCCAGTCCAGCATCGTGTTGACGGTGTACTTCGGAATCACCGACAGCGGCTGGCCGGTGCTCTTGTTCTCGTTCTCCACCATGTAGGTGAAGTTGTTGCTCCACTTCAGGCGGTTGCCCTGCTCGCCCAGCAGCGGGACCACCAGGTTGCCTTCCAGCCCCTGCACGATCGCCTTGGGTGCGTTCTCCCAGCGGAAGATGCGACCCTTGGTGTCGGCGGTCAGCCCGATCTGGTTGTACCCGGCCTGGATCTTGTCCTTGTAGTCGTTGTGGAAGTAGGTCAACGACGCTTGCCAGCCGCTCTGCGGTGCCCACTCGATACCCAGTTCCTTGTTCAGGCTGGTTTCCGCCTTCAGGTCCGAGTTGCCGCGCATGTAGCAGCCGGCGCCCAGGCTCGGCAGTGCATTCGGGCAACCATTGCCCCGGGTGTAGTACAGGTAGTCCGGATTCGACTGGTACAGGTTCGGCGCCTTGAATGCACGGGCGATACCGCCCTTCACCACCCAGTCGCTGTTGATGCGGAACTGCGCGTTGAGGCTGGGGCTGGTGTTGTTGCCGAACTGGCTGTGGTGGTCGAAGCGCAGGCCCGGGGTGACGATCCAGCGCTCGCCCAGGTAGATGTTGTCTTCCACGAACACGGCGGTGGTCTGCGCGTCGGACTTGCCGCGTGCGCGATCGGCCGACAGCCCCGGGATGCCGCCGCCGCTGCTGCTGGACTGGCTCATCGAGTACGGGTCGGTCAGGCGGCTGTCCAGGTATTCAAAGCCCAGCGTCCAGATGTTCTCGGCACCACCCAGCGTGGTCGGGAAACTGACTTCGCCGTCCAGCTGGTAGTTGCGCAGGCGCGAGGTCGACCAGTCGGTGCCGTTGAAGCTGCCCTCCGGGCCACCGGCCAGGCCTTCGTTGATGCGTGAGTTGTTCACCGCCTCCACTGCAGCCGTTACCCGCGAGGTCACGTCGCCCCAGCGGCCACGATGGGTGATCGCGCCGGTGTTGCGGTACATGCGGTTGGTCTCCGCCTTGTCGTCGGCCAGGGCGGCCAGATCGATCCCGGTCGACGTGCCGGTGGTGCTGACCGCGCGGTCGCCGGCGTAGATGTTGCCCTGGCGGCTGGTGCCGGCTTCGAATTCGACCACCTGATCGGCTGTCACGTCCCAGCGCAGCAGCGCGTTGACATCGCGGTTCTTGACGCCCTCACGACCGGCCGGCGGCACCGCGTTGGGAGTGGTAGCGTACTGGCGGTTGAGCTCCAGCGAGTCCGCGTCGGTCTTGTTGAGATTGCCGTACAGGCGGAACGACAACGTGTCGGTCATCGGACCGCTCAGCTGCAGGCCAACGCGCTCGCTGCCGCCTTCGGCGCTGTGCTCGGGCACCAGGCCATACAGGTCGACCGCGCCGGTCAGGTCGCCGGTCGGGCGCTTGGTGATGATGTTGACCACGCCACCGGAAGCACCCGAGCCATAACGTGCCGCTGCAGGGCCACGCAGCACTTCGATGCGCTCGATCATTTCCGCCGGCACCCAGTTGGTATCGCCGCGGGTATTGCGCTCACCGCTGCGGCCCATGCGCACGGCATCACGCGCACCGATGCGCTTGCCGTCGACCAGGATCAGGGTGTTTTCCGGGCCCATGCCACGCAGATCGATCTGGCGGTTGTTGCCGTACTGGCCCGAGGCACTGTTGCCGGTCAGGTTGACGCCGGGCATGGTCCGCAGCAGCTCGGCGATGTCGTTGGCCGGCGGGCGCCTGGCGATGTCCTCTGCGGTGATGGTCGAGGTACCCAGGGCCTGGCGCGCGATCTGCGAGGCGGTGACGTGCACCGTGTCGATATCGGTGGCGTCGGTTTCGGCGTGGGCGGTCAGAGCGCTGCCGGCCAGCAGGGCGGCAACGGCAAGCGCCAGCGGGCGCGGCGAAAGGACAACGGCAGGGGACATGATCAGGACCTTCTGGCAGGGCTACGGGGCCTCTGGCAAAGGGCTTGAGGCAACGACGAGGGGGAGGCGGAGCAGTCCTGCAGCAGGCACCTGCAGCCCGTTCCGTGCGCGCATTCTCCCATCAATGCGATTGATTCTCAAATGCGTTCACTCATTGCCGCAGCGGCGCCGATGTGGTTTGCGCACCGTGCAACCCTGCACCGCGCGTAAACTGGCCGGCTAACCCGCCATCAACCGTATGCCGCCGCGGCCGATACCCGTGGTTTGCCGTACGCAGTCAGAGATCGACGTGGAACCACCCCAATTGGACGATGCCAGCCAGCCGCTGGCCGAGGCCTGGCAGCAGTGTCTGCTGCAGGCCGGCCCTGCCGCCACCGCGCTGCTGCGCGCCGCTGCCATCGATGCCCCGCCCGCGCTGGCCCAGCGCTTCTATGAAGTGCTGCTGCAGGATGGGCGGGCACGCCGCTTCCTGTCCCACGAGCAGGTCAAGCTGCGCCTGCAACCGGCCATGCAACGCTGGCTGGTGCAACTGTTGACCACCGATGCCGCCGGTATCGTCACCACCGTCGCCTCACAGCGGGTGATCGGCGATGTCCACGCCCGGGTCGGCATTCCTGTCGACCTGGTCACCCGTGGCGCACGCGTGCTCAAGCACGAACTGTTCGTGCGCCTGCGCGACGATGCGCCGGACAGCGACACCGCATTCGCCGCCATCGACTGCCTCAGCGCGATCATGGACATCGCCATGGAAGGCATGACCCTGGCCTACACCCATGCGCGCGAACGCTCGACCCGAGCCGATGCGGCCTACCGCCTGTTCTCGCTGGTGCAGAACGTCAGCACCGAACGCGAGCGCCAGCGCGCATTGCTGCTGGACTGGGAAAACGCCCTGCTCTACGCGTTGGCCGGCCATGTGCAGGGCAGTGACAGCGCCAGCCTCGCCACCTCGGAATTCGGCCTGTGGTTCACCCACAAGGGCATCCCCAGCTTCGGCGAAAGCAGCGAGACCCAACAGGTCGGCCAGCTGATGGCGCGCATCGATGGCAACCTGCAGCGCGCAGACAGCGATGCTGCACAGCGCCTGGCGGTGTTGCCCGCCATCCGTGACGACCTGGCTGCCATCCGGACCCTGATGACCCTGCTGTTCGAACGCATCGGCGAACTCGACGCCGGCAGCGATGCCTTGACCAACCTGCTCAACCGCCGATTCCTGCCAACAGTGCTGCGTCGCGAGATCGAGCTGGCCACGCGCAACCAGACGCCCTTTTCGCTGCTGCTGCTCGACCTGGATCATTTCAAGGCGATCAACGATGGCCATGGCCACGATGCCGGCGACCGCGCGTTGCAGCACGTCGCCGGCCTGCTCGGCCAGCTCACGCGCGGCAGCGACTACCTGTTCCGCTATGGCGGCGAAGAGTTCGTGGTGGTGCTGGTCGCCGCCAGCGAATCGCAGGCACAGGTCATCGCCGAAAGCCTGCGCAGGCAGATCGCGCAGTCGCCGGTGGCACTGGCCAACGGCCAGGTGCTGGCACTGACCGCCAGCATCGGCGTGGCCGGCCACGATGGCCATCCGGACTACGAGCGGCTGATGGCACGTGCCGACGCCGCGATGTACGAGGCCAAGCGCAGCGGCCGCAACCGCGTGGTGGTGGCCAGTGCGGACCTGCAGGAAGCCCCGGGGCGGCGCGCACTGCAGCGATGACGGCAGGACAGGTAGAGTCGACCGCTGGTCGACTATCGCGCGCAGCGCGGGATTTTTCGCACGTTGGGTAAAGAGCAGTCGACTGACAGTCGACTCTACCGACAACCGGCACTACCGATGCGAGCGCCAGCCGCTGCTTTCACCGCCGCCACCCGCCACGCGGCCCACCACAGCAGCGCCAGCAACGCGATGCCTGCACCCAGCAGGCACACGGCAGGCCAGCCATGCCGGGCCTGCATCCAGGGTCCGGCAACCGCACCGGAACCACTGCCCACCGCATAGAACAGCATGTACAGCGCCACCAGACGCCCATGCTGTTCTGCCGGTGCACGCAGCAGCAGCGCCTGGTTCGATACGTGCAGTGCCTGCCCACCGAGGTCGAGCACGATCACGCCCAACAGCAGCAACGACAGCGACTGCGGCAGGCCCAGCAGCGGCCACCACGCGGCCAGCATCAGCAGCAACGCGCCAAGACTGACCCGATCGGCGAAACCGCAGTCCATCCAGTGCCCGACCCGCGCCGCCATCAATGCGCCCACTACGCCGGCCAGGCCGAGCGCACCGATGGCCGCGGTGGACCACTGCAGCGGAGGCGCCGACAAGGGCAGCGGCGCCGCCGCCCAGAACACGTTGAGGCCAGCAAACAGCAGCAACGCCAGCGGCCCACGCTCGCGCAGACTGCGGTCCCGGCGCAGCATGCCCAGCATCGACCACAGCAGTTCGCGCCAGCGCGGTCGTACCACCGGTACCGGCACCGCCGGCAGGCGCCGCCACAACAGCACGGTCAAGGCCGTCATCACCGCTGCCGACAGCAGATAGACCGCCCGCCAGCCGATGGTGGCCGCGACCGCGCCCGATACCACGCGCGCCAGCAACAGGCCGATGAACACACCGCCCTGCACCACGCCCACCACGCGGCCGCGCTGCTCCGGCGGCGCCAGCGTGGCGGTATAGGCGATCAGCCCCTGGGTCAGCGCGGTGCCCAGCAGGCCGGCCAGCAGCATGCCCGACAACAGCCATGCCGCAGTCCGGGCAGCCGCCAGCCACAGCAGGCCCAGCACCAGCGCCATCAACTGCAGCCGCAGCAAACGTCGCCGGTCACCGCGATCAGCCAACGGCAGCAGGCCAAGCAATGCCAGCACGCTGCCGGCCTGGGTTGCCGCCAACACTGCGCCCGCCACGGCACGGTCCAGTGCGAAGGCCTGCGCCAGCCGATCCAGCAGCGGTTGCGCGTAATAGACGTTGGCAACGCTGGCACCGGCCGCGACCGCGAGCAGGGCCAGCAATGGGCGGGGAATCAATGGAGCATTCATTATGTAGTTGCAATTTGAAACTTGATGCAGGCTATCGCCATTGGTTTTAAACTGCAACCACATCCAGAGGCCCCAGCATGCACGCTAACAGTCCCTGCCCCGTCGCCCGCAGCGCCGACCTGCTCGGCGACCGATGGGCGTTGCTGGTCATCCGCGATGCGTTCGATGGCATCACCCGCTTTGGCGACTTCCAGCGCAGCCTCGGTGCGGCGCGCAACATCCTCAGTGATCGCCTGCGCAGGCTGGTCGAGGCAGGCATCCTGCAATTGCAGCCCGCCTCCGATGGCTCGGCCTACCAGGAATACGTGCTCACCCACGCCGGCCAGGAACTGTTTCCGCTGCTGGTCGCGCTGCGCCAATGGGGTGAACGCCATCGCTTCGAGGCCGGTGAAGCGCACTCCCAGCTGATCGAATCGAGCACACGGCGACCGTTGCCCTACATGCAGCCGTGCGGGCGCGACGGTCAGCCCCTGCAGGCCGCCGCGACCCGCGTGCGCAAGCTCAAGGACGACGGGCGCGGCGCCTGATCCGCCCATTCGCGCACACCACGATCCGGCCGCGCCGGTTAGCATCGGATGTTTCCGCCGCCGGACGCCGCCGATGCCGTGCTATCGCCCTTCCCTGATGACCGCCCTGCTGCTGCCGCTGCTGGCCTGCAGCGCCGGAGCCACGCAGGCCCGCGAGGTTGCCGCGCCCGCCGACCACGTCCAGGCCGATGGCCCCTATGTATTCCGCAAGGGCACGCAGTTGCAGGCCAAGTGGATCTGCGACGACAAGGTCGAGTCGCACACGCTCGCCACTCAGGCCGCAGGTACCGACATCGCCCCGCGCTGTGGCTACGAGCACACGGTGCATGTGGCTGCCCCGAATGCGCCTTCGGTTTCCGTGCTGCCGGCCGTGCCGCGCATCGTTGCGCTGTCCGACATCCATGGCCAGTACGGGCTGCTGGTGCGCCTGCTGCGCGCCCACCAGGTCATCGACGCACAGGACCGCTGGGCATTGGGCAAGGACACGCTGGTCATCGCCGGCGATGTGTTCGACCGCGGTCCGCAGGTGACCGAGGCCTTCTGGCTGCTGTACGGCCTGCAGCAGCAGGCCGCCGCCGCCGGTGGCGCAGTGCACTTCGTGCTCGGCAACCACGAAACCATGGTGCTGTACGACGACCTGCGCTACGTCAACCCGAAGTACCTGCGCAGCGCCCAGCTGCTCGGCCGCAGCTACCCGCAACTGTATGGCGCCGACTCGGTGATCGGGCAGTGGCTGCGCACCCGCCCGGTGCTGCTGCAGATCGGCGATACCCTGTTCCTGCACGGCGGCATCTCGCCCGAGGCAGTGCAGCTGGCGCTGGACCCGGCGCGCACCAACGCGGCCTACCAGGCATCGCTGGGCCTGCCCAAGGCCGAAGTGAAGGCCGACCCGGCCACCGCGCCGTTGTATGACGGCAAGACCAGCCCGATCTGGTACCGCGGCTACTTCGATGGGCGGCTCGACACGGCGGGGGTGCAGACCGTGCTCGACCGCCTGAAGCTCAAGCGCATCGTGGTCGGCCACACCTCGATGCCGCACGTCAGCAGCTTCCATGGCGACCGCGTGATCGCCATCGACAGCAGCATCAAGAATGGCGAGAACGGCGAACTGCTGTTCATCGAAGATGGCAGGCTCAGCCGTGGCCTGCTGGATGGCTCGCGGGTGCCATTGGCACAGGGCGAGCCCGGCCTGCAGGACTGAATGAAGGGACAGCGCGGCCGCGCCCGGCGGCGGCGCCGCGCTCCACCTTCACCCGGTTTGCGGCTACCCTCGGCAGCCGAGAGGCCCACCCCGTCCATCCGGTGGGCCTGACCGCTACAGGAGCCCCCGCGCATGCGCGTTCTGATTGCAGAAGACGACCCGGACATCGCTTCCGGCCTGTGCGCCTCGTTGCGCCGACAGGGACATGTGGTCGACCACGTCGACAACGGCGCGCACGCCGACGCCGCGTTGGGCTCGACCCAGTACGCGCTGCTGGTGCTGGACCTGGGCCTGCCGCAGCTGGATGGCCGTGATGTGCTGCAGCGCCTGCGCCAGCGCGGCGATGGCCTGGCGGTGCTGGTGGTGACCGCCCGCGACGGCCTGGCCGAGCGCGTGCGCGTGCTCGACCTCGGCGCCGATGACTACCTGGTCAAGCCGTTCGCGCTGGACGAGTTCGAAGCACGCGTGCGTGCGCAGCTGCGCCGGGTCACCAGCAATGGCAACCCGGACCTGCGCATCGGCCGCCTGCGTATCGATCTGGCCGGGCATCGGGTGTGGATCGACGACCAGTCGCTGGAACTGACCGCGCGCGAGTTCGGCCTGCTGTCGGCACTGGCGGTGCGCGCCGAGCGCATCGTCTCGCGCGCGCAGCTGGTGGAAGCGCTGTGCGACTGGGGCCAGGATCTGACCGACAACGGCCTGGACATCGCCCTGCACCGCCTGCGCCGCAAGCTGCAACCCGGCGGCATGGGCATCCGCACCGTGCGCGGGCTGGGCTACATGCTGGAAGACGCGCAGGACGACAGCACCCCGTGATCAGTGGCCCCCCCAGCCTGCGCCGGCGCCTGCTCGCCTTCCTGGCGTTGCCGATGCTGGGCCTGCTTACCTTCAATACGATCCTGGCCTATTACGTTGCGCTGGATTATTCCAACCGCATCCACGACCGCAACCTGATCGACGACACCCACTCGTTCGCGCAGATGCTGAGCACCATGCCGGTGACCAGCGACCTGTCTCCGCAGGCGCGCTTCCTGATCGAGTACGACCCCGACGGCCATCGCTATTTCAACGTCGACAGCAGCCGCAAGGGCACGCTGAGCGGCAATGCTGATTTCAGCCCGTATGCCCCCTCGCAGGATTGCACCGGGGTGCATCCGGCCCTGTATGACGGCAACCTCAACGGCCAGCAGGTGCGCATGGCCACCGTCTGCACGCAGGCGATGAACGATCCGCAGGACCAGCTGGCGGTGACCGTGGCCGAGAGCATGGCTGACCGCCGGCAGCGTGCGCGCGAGATCCTGATGATCATCATCCCGCTGATGACCATGCTGGCGCTGGGTACCGCAGCGCTGGTCTGGTTCGGCGTGACCTATGGCCTGCGTATCCTGACCCCGCTGAGGACCCGCCTGGCGCAGCGCCGCGGCGAACTGGCGCCGATCTCCGATGCCGACGTGCCCGAGGAGATCCAGCCACTGATCAGCACCATCGATGATCTGTTTGCCCGCCAGGCGGAAATGATCACCCTGCAGAACCGTTTCATCGCCGATGCCGCGCACCAGCTGCGTTCGCCGCTGGCGGGCATGGCCCTGCATGTGGACCAGGCACTGGCACATGGCGACCCCGATACTGTGCGCGAGGCGCTGCAGCACATCCGCCGGCTCAACCAGCGCACCGCCCGGGTCAGCACCCAGCTGCTGGCACTGAGCCGGGCGCAGACCGTGCCCGATACCGTGGAGGCACTGGACCTGTGCGAGCTGGTACCGCGGTGGGTCGGCATGCGCGTGCCCGAAGCGATCCGCGACGGCATCGACCTCGGCTACCGCGGCAGCCACCAGCCGCAGCGCGTGCTTGGCAACGGCGCCATGCTGCAGGAGGCGCTGGACAACCTGATCGACAATGCCCTGCGCTATGCCGGCCGTGATGCGACCGTCACGGTCGGCGTCCACGCATTGGATGACAATGATGTCGAGCTGTACGTGGAGGACAACGGCCCCGGCGTACCGGACGACGTGATGCCGCGGCTGGGCGAGCGCTTCTTCCGCGCGCCCGGCACCACCGCCAGCGGCACCGGGCTGGGGCTGGCCATCGCCCACGAGGCGGTGGAGCACTTCGGCGGGCGCCTGCGTTTCCTCAACCGCCCTGGTGGCGGGCTCAAGGTCGCCATCACGCTGCCGCTGCTGAAGGCGCCCTGACCCGGTCCGGGGCGTTGAAAGGCTGGCGAAAATCGCGCTTGCGATCCTGCCATCCCCACTGCCGTCCCGGAGCCGCCAGGTGACCGAATCGCACGACTTCTTCCTCCCCGGTGGCCCACAGGGCGTGCTGCTGGTCCATGGCCTGACCGGCACCCCGGCGGAAATGCGCATGCTGGGCAAGGGGCTGAACAATGCCGGCTTCACCGTCCACGGCGTGCAGCTGCCCGGTCATTGCGGCACCGTGGATGACCTGCTGGCGACCACCTGGGAACAGTGGTACCAGGGCGTGGAAGATGCGGCGGCGAGCCTGCGCGGCAAGGTTGACCAGCTGTTCGTCGGTGGTCTGTCGATGGGTGCGGTATTGTCGCTGGCGCTGGCTGCACGCCGCCCCGAGTGGGTGTCCGGCGTCGGCGTGTACGGCGCCACCTTCCGCTACGACGGCTGGAACATTCCCGCCGTGGCGCGGCTGTCGTTCCTGCTGCCGTGGTTCAAGCGCTTCAACATCGGCCGCGACCGCATGTTCATGGAAGAGCCGCCGTACGGCCTGCGTGACGAGCGCCTACGTGCGCAGGTCAGCGCCGCCATGCTGTCCGGCGACAGCGCCGCCGCCGGCCTCCCGGGCAATCCCTGGCATGCGCTGGCCGAGATGCGTGCGCTGAGCAACTGGACCCGCCGCCATCTGCACCAGGTCACCGCGCCGTGCCTGGTGATGCACGCCCGCGAGGACGACGTGGCCAGCATGGGCAATGCCGAGCTGGTGATGTCGCGGGTCAGCGGCCCGAAGGAACTGGTGGTGCTGGAAGACAGCTACCACATGATCACCATCGACCGCGAACGCCGCGACGTGATCCGCCGCAGCGCGCGCTTCTTCACCGAAATCGGTGAACGCAGCGGCGTCCTCAAGGCGGTGGCCTGAGATGGGGGCACTCGCCACGCTGCTGTGGCTGGCCAATGTCGTGCTCGATACCGGTGGCCAGCTCGCCTTCAAGGCCGCTGCCAGCGACCCACAGGATGGCGAAGGACTGCAGCGCTGGAAACACATGCTCAGCCGCCCCTGGCTGTGGATCGGCATCGCCTGCTACGTGCTTGAGTTCGTGGCCTGGATCGCGTTCCTGTCGTTGGTACCGCTGTCCAAGGGCGTGCTGCTGGGCTCGATCAACATCGTCGCGCTGATGATTGCCGGCCGCTTCCTGTTCCGCGAAAAGCTCACGCCGCTGCGGGTGACCGGCATGCTGCTGGTCACTGCGGGCGTGGCGGTGGTGGGAGCCGGCTCATGAGGCGCCTGTATGTCATCGGCTTCCCGCTGCTGATGGCCTTCGACACGCTGGCCCAGCTGTGCTTCAAGTACGCCGGTGATGCCGCGCTGCCGGTCGAGGCCAACACCGCGTGGCTGCTGCGCGTGTTGTCGCAGCCGTGGGTGTACGGCGCCATCCTCGGCTACGTGGGTGCGTTCTTCACCTGGATGAGCCTGCTGCGGCACGCGCCGATCGGTCCCGCCTTTGCTGCCTCGCACCTGGAAGTGATCAGCGTGCTGCTGCTGTCGGCGTGGCTGTTGAACGAGCCGCTGACGCTGCACCATCTGCTCGGTGCGGTCCTGATCGTGGCCGGCATCGTCTGCCTTGGCCGCGCTGAAGCGGACGACCCGCACAGCCCCGCTGAAAGCACCTCGTGAGCGGGCTGCGATGAGCCTGTTCGCGCGCGAACTGCCACCGACGGCAGGCCTGCCGATGCAGGCCAGCGATTTCCTTCCCGGTGGCGGCGACCTGCGCGACATCCTGGCCAGCCAGCTCGGCACACCACCGCTGCAGCTGACCTGTTCCGGTACGCACGCGCTGCTGATCGCACTGCGTACGCTGCGCAAGCGCGCGCCCCAGCGCGACACTGTGATCATGCCGGCCTATACCTGCCCGCTGGTGCCGATCGCGGTGCACAGCCTCGGCCTGCGCGTGCAGCTGTGCGACACCCGTCATGGCCACTTCGACTTTGATCCCGGCCAGCTCAAGCAGCTGGCCGATGCACGCACGCTGGCGATCCTGCCCACCCACCTGGGCGGTCGCACCGCCGACGTCGAGCTGGCCTGCGAGATCGCCCACCGCGCCGGCGCCTGGGTGATCGAAGATGCCGCGCAGGCACTCGGCGCACGGGTTGGCAACAGCAGTGTCGGCCTGCGTGGCGATATCGGTTTCTTCAGCCTGGCCGCCGGCAAGGGCCTGAGCCTGCACGAAGGCGGCCTGCTGGTCAGCCGCGATGACGAACTGCGCGCGGCGCTGGCTGGGCATGCCGCCGAACAGGTGCGTTTCAGCCTGCGCTGGGAGCTGTTGCGCAGCGTGCAGCTGCTGGGCCTGGCCGCCTGCTACCGCCCCGCACTGTTGTCACTGGTGTATGGCAATCCATTGCGCAGCGCGCTGCAGCGTGGCGATCTGGAAGAAGCCGTCGGTGACATCTTCCCGCTGGACATCCCACAGCACCGGGTCAGCCAGTGGCGCCAGAACATCGGTGCCCATGCTGCACGACGGTTGCCTGCGTTCCTGCAGGCCGGACGGCTGCGTGCATTGCAGCTGCGCGTGCAGCTGGCACAGCTGCCAGCGGTGGAGGTGGTCGATGGGCTGGCCGGTACCGGCGGCACCTGGCCGATGCTGATGCTGCTGCTGCCCAGCGAGCGCGCACGCGATGCCGCACTGGAGAACCTGTGGCCACGCGGTCTTGGCGCCAGCCGCATGTTCATACGCGCCCTGCCCGACTACGCCTATCTGCGTGGCATCGTGCCGCAGGCCGACGTGCCGAACGCGCGCGACTTCGCCGCACGCATGCTGACCCTCGGCAACAGCGCCTGGCAGACCCCTGAAGAGACCGCGCAGATCCTGCAGGCATTGGCTGACGCACAGCCTTGAAAGCGGATACATCCAGGCGATCCGCCCATTCACAAAGATCATTCCTGAACGCTTTCCCCGCCCGGAAATGAAGGCTTTCAACAGGAAAGGAACGAGAAAGGCTGCCTGCCTACATTGAGCCTGCCCCGGCATCACGCCGGACGTTTCTTTCATCGACGGACCTGCCCATGCGCTGGAGCATCCTGTGTGACTTCGACGGCACCATCAGCCTCGAAGATGTCATCGACTCGCTGCTGGAGAAATACGGCCAGCCGGGCTGGCAGGAACTGGAAGACCAGTGGAAAGCGGGAAAGATCGGCTCGCGCGAATGCATGCAGGGCCAGGTCAGGCTGCTGAAGCTGGACCCGGCCACGCTCGACGCCCACCTGGACCAGGTGCAGATCGATCCGGGCTTTGCCGCCTTTGTCAGCCGTGCCGAACAGCTGGGCCTGCCGCTGCGCATCGTCAGCGACGGCCTGGACCATGCGATCCACCGCATCCTCGCCAACCACGGCCTGTCGCGACTGCCGGTGGTGGCCAATCACCTGCGCTGGTGCGATGACCACTGGGAACTGGAATCGCCCTACCAGGCCGAAGGCTGCCGCAGCGGTACCTGCAAGTGCACCTGCGCCGCACAGGCGCGCGCCAACGAAGCGCCGCGCGTGCTGATGATCGGCGATGGCAGCTCGGACTTCTGTGTGTCCGAAGACGCCGACTTCGTGTTCGCCAAGCGCCGCCTGATCACCCATTGCACCCATGCCGGCATCGAGCATGCCGCCATCGATACCTTCCACGATGCAATCGCACTGCTGCCGCGCTTGCTCGATGGCAGCCTGCTGCAGCCACGTCGCATCGACGCCAGCCCGCAGCCCGCCGTACTGCCCCTGCTGCTGGCCACCGCCTGAGCACTCCCTTCCAAGCACGCCCCCGCTACCTCTTTCGAACGTCCTTCACGGAACCGAACTGCATGAACATTTTTGACAAGAACGCCGACGCCGCTGCCTCCGACGCGCAGCTGCTGGCCGACGAAGCCCGTTACAGCTCCTTCGGCGATACCGTCCACTACGTCGACCCGCCGAAGATCTTCCAGCGCGGCGAAGGCAGCTACATGTTCGACGGTGCGGGCGTGCCCTACCTCGACCTGCAGATGTGGTACTCGGCCTGCAACTTCGGCTACAGCAACAAGCGCCTGAACGACGCGCTGAAGGACCAGATCGACACCCTGCCGCAGGTCGCCAGCCAGTACCTGCACCCGACCCGCGTGCAGCTGGCCAAGACCATTGCCGTGGACATGCACGAGAAATTCGGCCTCGACGGCCGCGTGCATTTCAACGTCGGCGGCGCGCAGGCCATTGAAGACTCACTGAAGATCGTGCGCAACGCGCGTGGCGGCAAGAGCCTGATGTTCGCCTTCGAGGGTGGTTACCACGGCCGTACCCTGGGTGCGTCGTCGATCACCTCCAGCTACCGCTACCGCCGCCGCTACGGCCACTTCGGCGAGCGCGCGATGTTCATCCCGTTCCCGTACCCGTTCCGTCGCCCGAAGGGCATGACCCCGGAAGAGTATTCCGACCACTGCGTGTGGCAGTTCGAGCGCCTGTTCGAAAGCGAATACAACGGCGTGTGGGATCCCAAGGTCGGCCAGGCGGAGTACGCCGCGTTCTATGTCGAGCCGATCCAGGGCACCGGCGGCTACGTCATCCCGCCGCGCAACTTCTTCACCGGCCTCAAGCGCGTGCTGGACAAGTACGGCATCCTGATGGTGGTCGATGAAATCCAGATGGGCTTCTGGCGCACCGGCAAGCTGTGGTCGATCGAGCACTTCGGCGTGACCCCGGACGTGCTGGTGTTCGGCAAGGCGCTGACCAACGGCCTGAACCCGCTGTCGGGCCTGTGGGCACGCGAAGAGCTGATCAACCCGACCGTGTTCCCGCCGGGCTCCACCCACTCCACCTTCAACTCCAACCCGCTGGGCACCCGCCTGGGCCTGGAAGTGCTGAAGCTGGGCAAGGAAATGGATTACGAGCGCACCGTGCCGGAAAAGGGCGCGTACTTCCTCGACGGCCTGCGTGGCCTGCAGAAGCGCCACCCGGAAATCGGCGATGTCGACGGCCTGGGCCTGGCCCTGCGTGCCGAAATCTGCCAGACCGACGGCTACACCCCGAACAAGGAACTGCTGGACCGCATGGTCGACATCGGCCTGGCCGGTGACCTGCTGCACGACGGCAAGCGCATGGGCCTCGTGCTCGACGTGGGTGGCTGGTACAAGAACGTGATCACCTTCGCGCCGTCGCTGGACATCAGCTACGAAGAGATCGACCTGGCGATCACCCTGCTCGACCAGGCGCTGACCAAGGCCAAGGGCTGAGGTCGGATGCGCTGCCGGTTCCCGTGCCGATGGAGATGACGTCACGCGCGTCCAGCACCGCGCTGGAACCGGCCGCGCTGCTGGAGGGCTTCCTGGCCCACCCGCCGCTCGGATTCGAGGCGGGACGCCTTCCCAGCGGCCTGCCGACCTTCCGTGCGCCGCTGGACCTGACCACCACCATGGACGACGACCTGCGCGGCAAGCTGCTTGGCCTGCCGCTGTCGCGCCTGTGGCGGCCCTGGATCACCTGGAAGACCCGCTTCGTCGGTGCCACCAGCACCGAGTACACCCCGCTGCCCGCGCACGTCGCACCAGAGGCATTGGCCGAGGACGTGACGCGTCACGCGATCGGCGATACCCGGCTGCTGGTGGTCAAGGACCTGGCGATCGATTCGCCGCTGCTGGACGACGCGGCCAACGCACACAGCGGTGCCTTCCTGCAGGCGCTGCTGGCACGCGGCTTCGTTGAACTGGAAGGCATGCCGCTGGCCTGGGTGGCGATCGATTTCGATTCGCTTGATGGCTATCTCGGCCGCCTGTCGTCCTCGCGCCGCAAGAACATCCGGCGCAAACTGCGTTCGCGTGACGAGCTGCAGATCGACTGCATCGCCACCGGCGATCCGGCCCTGGCCGACCCGCAGCTGCAGGCCGAACTGTATGCGCTGTACCTGGGCGTGTACGCGCAGAGCGCGGTGCATTTCGACCAGCTCGACCTGCCCTACTTCCAGCACCTGCTGGCCGACAGCCTGGGCCAGGGACGGATGTTCCTGTATCGCCACCAGGGCCAGCTGATCGGCTGGAACCTGTGTTACATCCACGCCGGCAAGCTGGTGGACAAGTACATCGGCCTGGCCTATCCGCAGTCCCGCGAGCACAACCTGTACGCGGTCAGCTGGATGCACAACCTCGAGTACGCACTGCAGCACGGCCTGAGCCACTACGTGGCCGGCTGGACCGACTCGCGGATCAAGGCCGAACTGGGCGCCAGGTTCACCTCCACCCGGCACGCGATCCACGCACGCTCCCCACTGCTGCGCGCCGCCCTGCGCAGGCTGGCCCCGTACCTGCAGGGCGAAGCTGATGGAGGCGGTTGAACGATGCCGTTGCGCTCCCCGTTGATCCTGGACCTGGACGGTGGCGTGCTGCCGCTGCCCCAGGCGCAGACCCTGGCCCTGCCGCAATGGCACGATCCACTGCGCTTCGCCTGCAGCAATGCCACCCTCGACCGTTTCGCCGCTGAAGTGCTGGCACCGCTGCCGGCCCAGCTCGGCACGGTGATGCTCGGCAGTGGCGATTTCCACCACCTCAGCCTGCCGCTGCTGCGTCGCATGCGCGCGCAGGCGCCGTTCCAGCTGGTGGTGCTGGACAACCATCCAGACAACATGCGTTTCCCGTTCGGCATGCACTGCGGTTCATGGGTGAACGCGGCCAGCAAGCTGCCGCAGATCTCGCACATCCATGTGCTCGGCATCACCTCCAGCGACATCGGCCTCGGCCACGCCTGGGAAAACCACTGGCGCCCGCTGATGGGCGGGCGGTTGACGTACTGGTGCATGGACGTGGACGTGGGCTGGGGGCACCGCCTCGGCATGGGCCACGCCTTCCGCCGTTTCGAGCATCCCGAAGCGCTGGTGGCCGCGTTCGCCGCCGAGCAGGCCAAGTCGCCGCAGCCAGCCTACCTGTCGATCGACAAGGACGTGTTCGCTGAAGACGTCGCCCGCAGCAACTGGGACCAGGGCCGCTTCCAGCTGGAGCACGCACTGGTGGTGATCGAGGCGCTGCGCGCCGGCGGCCTGGTCGGCAGTGACATCACCGGGGAAGTGTCGCTGGCCAACTACCAGAGCCGCTTCAAGCGCTGGCTGTCGTCGCTGGATGGTCAGCCCGACGTCAGCGCAGAGGATCTACCGGTGTGGCAGGCGCGGCACCAGCAGGTGAACCGCGAACTGCTGGCCGCGATGGCCGCCGTACCGACGGCCTGCTGACCGCTTCCGGTCGTGCCGGCTGCTGGCCGGCGTGGCTTCGGTAGTGCCGGCCGCTGGCCGGCAATGCCAACCAAGGTTGGCAACTACCAGACCCAGGCAGAGTCGGTAGTGCCGGCCGCTGGCCGGCATCCTTGTGAGCCCGGGAACAATGAGGATGCCGGCCAGCGGCCGGCACTACACTGGACGCCTGCCCCAGGAGCCCTCGCCATGCCCCAGACCGTCATCCCGCAGCTACGCATGCGCCATGCCGATACCACCCTGCCGTTCTACGTGCAGGGGCTGGGCTTCGTGGTTGACTGGGAACACCGCTTCGAACCCGGCTTCCCACTGTTCGCCCAGCTCACCCGCGACGGCCAGACGATCTTCCTCACCGAACACAGCGGCGACTGCGAAGTCGGCGGCGCGGTGTACTTCATCGTCGAGGACGTCGACGCCCTGCATCGTGCCTTCAGTGCCGCAGGCGTCCCCATCGAACAGCCGCCGCATGACACCGAATGGGGCAGCCGCGAGATGCTGCTGCGTGACCCTGACGGCAACCGCCTGCGCTTCGCCACCGACGCCAGCTGAACCGGGCGGCCTTGAGCTGGATATACGAAACATATACGCTTCGTATATCCACTCCTCTAGGACCGCCCATGGGCATCGTCAACATCGATGACACCCTGCACGACCAGCTGCGTCGTGCCTGCACCGTCTCCAGCCGCTCGATCAATGCCCAGGCCAACTTCTGGATCCGGGTCGGCATGCTGTGCGAGATGAATCCCACGCTGAGCTTCCAGGACATCGTTGCCAGCGAACTTCGGGCGGCCGGCGTGCAGCCGCCGCTGCTGGCACCGGGACAGGTCTGAGCAGATGGCGATCATCAAGCGCCCCGACGAGATCGCGCTGATGGCCGAATCGGGCCGCCTGCTGGCGCAGGTGTTCGCCGCGCTCGACCGGCTGCCGCTGCAGGGCCGCAGCACCATGGAGATCAACGATTTCGTCGAACGCATGATCGTCGATGAACTGCAGGCGAGGCCGGCCAGCAAGGGCCAGTACGGCTTCCCCTACGTGCTCAATACCTCGATCGACAACGTGATCTGCCACGGCGTACCCAGCACCACCGACGTGCTGCGCAACGGCCAGATCGTCAACCTCGACATCACCCTGGAGAAGAACGGCTACATCGCCGACTCCAGCACCACCTACCTGGTGGGCGAGGTCGACTACGCCGCGCGCAGGCTGGTGCAGACCGCCTACCAGGCGATGTGGAAGGGCATCGCTGCGGTCCGCCCCGGCGCGCGCCTGGGTGACATCGGCCACGCCATCGCCCGCCACGCGCGCAGCCACGGCTACAGCGTGGTGAAGGAGTACTGCGGCCACGGCATCGGCCAGGAGATGCACGAGGAACCGCAGATCCTGCACTACGGCCATCCCAACACCGGCATGGTGCTGGAAGAAGGCATGGTGTTCACCATCGAGCCGATGCTCAACCAGGGCAAGCCGGCCATCCGCCAGCAGCCGGACGAATGGCCGGTCTACACCCGCGACGGCAAGCTGTCGGCGCAGTTCGAGCACACCGTGGCGGTTACCCGCAGCGGCGTGCGCGTATTGACCCTGCGCCCCGGCGAAACGCCGTTGTGCGCGGTGGATGCGGCCTAGAGCGGACGCAACAGCAGCAGCGTGGCGAGGCAGAGCATGAAGATCGCCACGCCTGCATCCAGTATCCGCCAGGCACCCGGCCTGCGGAACACTGGCTGCAACAGGCGCGCGCCATAGCCCAGCGTGCAGAACCAGGCCACGCTGGCAGCGCAGGCACCGGCGGCGAAGGCCCAGCGCAGTTCGCCCGGGTAACGCGTGGACAGGCTGCCCAACAGCACCACGGTATCCAGATAGACATGCGGGTTGAGCAGGGTGAAGGCCAGGCAGGTCAGCAGTACCTGCCGTCCGCTGCCGCCCTGCGCCTCGGCGGCGGCCAGCGCGCTGCCACCGCGCCATGCGCGCAGCCCCGCCTGCAGGCCATACCAGAGCAGGAAGGCCGCGCCACCGAAGCGCAGCACCTGCAGCAGCAGCGGCCACTGCAGCACCAGCGCGCCCATGCCACCGACGCCGGCCAGGATCAGCACGATGTCCGCGCCGGCACAGGCCAGCACCACCCTGCCCACATGGCGCTGCTGCAGGCCTTGGCGCAGCACGAAGGCGTTCTGCGCGCCGATGGCGATGATCAGGCCGGCACCTGCGAACAGGCCGGCGGCGGTAGCGGCGATCCACATCAGGACAGGCCAGGCAGCGAGGGGACGCGCAGGGTGCGGCCGCCGACCCTGTTTAGACAATCTGATTTTTCTTTATCCTGTGCAGGAAAACTGAAGAGGCACCGGCATGGATCTGGTACATCCGCAACTGGCCGCGTTTGCCGCGGTGCTGGAAGAAGGCAGCTTCGAGGCCGCGGCACGCCGCCTGTCGATCAGCCCGTCGGCCCTGTCGCAACGGATCAAGGCGCTGGAGGACAGGCTCGGCCAGGTACTGGTGGTACGTCAGGCACCGTGCCGCCCCACCGCCGCAGGCGAAGCGCTGCTGCGCCGGGTCCGGCCGATGCAGGCGCTGGAGGCCGAGGCATTGGCCGAGCTGCTGCCCGAGCGTGGCAGCGACGCTGCGCGCACGCCGATCCCGCTGGCGGTCAACGACGACTCGCTCGATACCTGGTTCGTGCCGGCCATCGCCGACCTGCACCAGCGCCATGGCTACCTGTTCGACCTGCGCATGGACGACCAGGACCATACCCTGCAGCTGCTGCGCGATGGCAGCGTGCTCGGCGCAGTCACTGCCGAAAGCCAGCCGGTGAAGGGTTGCAACGTGCACCCGCTCGGCGCGATGCGCTACCACGCCATCGCCTCGCCCGGCTTCGCCCGCCAGTACTTCAGCGATGGCATGCAGGCCGCGGCCCTGGCGCGCGCGCCGATGCTGGTGTTCAACCGCAAGGATGAACTGCAGTGGCGCTTCGTGCGGCGCCTGACCCGCGCGCGGCTGCAGCCGCCGCTACACTACCTGCCCTCCTCCACCGGTTTCGTCGAAGCCGCCGCGTGCGGACTCGGCTGGGGCATGGCCCCGGAAACCCTGGTCGCGCCCGCCGTGCGCGCCGGCCGCGTGGTGGTACTGGAACCCCGCCGCTGGCTCGACGTGCCGCTGTACTGGCAGCATGCCGCCGTACGTTCAAGCACGCTGCAGCACATCACCCAGGCGCTGCGCACTGCGGCCAGCGGCACCCTTCGTTGAGGACAAACCGATGACCGCAGACCCGGGCTTCACGCCGCGCGCACTACCGTTTGCGCACTTCTTCACCATTGGGACGGCATGGGCGTGATCGGCCGACGTACAAGGATGCACGGCGCGAAGACCGCGCTGGCGCTGGCAGCCTGCCTGCCACTGGCTGTGCCGGCGCAGAGTCTCACCGATGCACCCGCATTGGACTGGGAACAGGCACGGCAGCGCCTGGAGCAGGTCTCCGATGCACTGGCCGCCGCTGATGCAGCGGTGCGCAACAAGCAGGACCTGCAGGACGCCACCCGCCTGCTGCGCCTGCCGGAGATCACCGGCGAAGTGCGCCGACTGCAGTTCCAGAAGACCCTCACCCTGCCACTGGGTTCGCTGGCACCGGTGGCCGAGGCCTATGGCATCGACTCGCCGCTGTCGTTCACCGAACGCGACTGGCGTACCCGCCCGGTGGTGACCGCGGTGCTGCCGCTGTACACCGGCGGTGTGATTCCGGCCGCGCAACGTGCGGCCAGCGCCGCCCACGAACAGGCCAGTGCCGAGCGCGAAGCACAGCGCCAATCGTTGACCGTGCAGCTGGCCCAGGCCTATTTCGGCCAGCGCCTGGCCGAGCAGGCGGTGGACGTGCGCCGCGACGTGCGCGATGGCCTCAACCGCCACCTGTCCGACGCAGAGAAACTGGAACGCGAGGGCTTCGCCACCCGCGCGCAGCGCCTGCAGGCCACCGTGGCCCGCGACAAGGCCGAGCGCGAATACCAGAAGACAGTGAACGACCTGGCCACGCTGAAGGCCGCACTGGCCACGCTGCTGCGCAGTGGTGGCGAGGTACAGCCGGTGTCGCCGCTGTTCGTGCAGCGCGTGCCGCTGGAACCGGTGGCCAGCTTCGAGCGCACCGCGCAGGCACGCCAGCCGCAGATCGCACGCCTGCGGGCGATGGTGGCGCAGGCCGAACAGGGCGTGCGCGTGCAGCAGGCCAAGCTGAAACCGCAGATCTTCGCCTTCGGCCAATACGACTTCCGCCGCCGCGACGAAATGCTGACCGATCCGGACTGGGCGTTTGGCATCGGCCTGAAGTACACCTTCCTGTCGCCGAATTCGCGGCCGGCGCAGATCAGCGCCGCGCGTGCGCAGCAGGACCAGGCCGAAGCGGGCCTGCGCGAGGCCGAGAACCAGGTCGCGCTGGGCGTGCGCAAGGCCTGGAACGAACTGGAAACCGCGCGCCAGCAGTACGTGCTGCTCGACAGCAGCATTGCCCAGGCACAGGAAAACCTGCGCCTGCAGGAGCTGGCGTTCCGCGAAGGCCAGGCCACCTCGCTGGATGTGATCGACGCGCGGCTCGGCCTCGGTGGCGCCCGCGTCGAGCGCGCACAGGCCGCCTACCAATACGATATTGCGCTGGCACAATTGCTGGAGGTCAGTGGACAGATGGACCGTTTCGAAGAGTTCCGGCGGCGTGCGGACGAGGTGATCGACCATGAGTGATGTGCTGCACGACGATGCGACGACGCCCCCGGGCAAGCGCCGGTTGGGACCGATCCTGATAGTGGTGCTGCTGGTCGTGGTGGTGCTGGGCCTGTGGCTGGCCTGGCGCAACCCAGGCGACCAGATCCAGGGCATGGCCGATGCGGACACGATCAACGTGGCCGCCAAGATCACCGCGCGCGTGGCCGAGCTGAAGGTACGCGAGGGTGACCGCGTGCAGCCCGGGCAGGTGCTGTTCCTGCTCGACAGCCCGGAAGTGGCCGCCAAGGAACAGCAGGCGCACGGCGCATTGGCCGCCGCACAGGCGGTGGCCGACAAGGCCGACGAAGGCGCGCGCAGCGAAGACATCCGCGCCGCCGAAGCCAACTGGAAGCGGGCCGAAGCCGGTGCGACGCTGGCCGAAGCCACCTACCAGCGCGTGCAGAACCTGTTCAACGAAGGGGTGATGACCCGGCAGAAGCGCGATGAAGCGCATGCCCAGGCCACCAGTTCGCGTGAACTGGCCCGTGCCGCCCGCGCGCAGTACGACATGGCGTTGGCCGGCGCGCGCGAGCAGGACAAGCGTGCTGCGCAGGGCCAGGTGCAACAGGCAGAGGGGGCGGTGGCCGAAGTCAACGCCGCGCGTGTCGAAGTGGAAGGGCGCGCGCCGGTGGCCGGCGAGATCAACAAGCGCATGGCCGACCCGGGCGAACTGGTGCCAGCGGGCTATCCGGTGTTCACCCTGGTCGACATCGACCGCATGTGGGTGGCGATGAACCTGCGCGAATCGCAGATGCAGGGCCTGAAGGTCGGCAGCAAGCTGCGGGGCAGCGTGCCGGCGCTTGGCCAGGAAGGCGAGTTCGAGGTCTATTTCATCAATCCGGCCGGTGACTATGCGACCTGGCGGACCACCCGCCAGTCGTCCGGCTACGACGTCCGCAGCTTCGAGGTGCGGGTGCGCCCGGTACGCCGCATCGAGGGCTTCCGCCCCGGCATGAGCGTGCTGTTCGCATGGCCCCAGCACTGAGCCCCGACAGCAGCGGCTTCGCCGTCAGCTGGCGGCGCGAGCTGCGGTCACTGCGCGGCAACCGCGCCGACCTGCTGCTGGTCACCCTGCTGCCCCTGCTGATGCTGGCCGTGATGGCGTGGATGTTCACCCCCTCGGTGATGCGCGATATCCCGATCGCCGTGGTCGACCTCGACCACAGCAGCGACAGCCGCCTGCTGCTGCGCATGCTCGATGCCAGCCCCGGCGTGCGCATCGCCAGCCAGCCGGTGGACCTGGAAGACGCACGTTCGCAGCTGCGTCGGCTGGATGTGTTCGCCATCGTACTGGTGCCGCGCGATGTCACCCGGCAGGCATTGCGTGGACGCCAGGGCACCGTGTTCGCCTATTACAACGCCACCTACATGACCACCGGCCAGTCCGCGGCGCGCGATATCGGCGACGCGGTCTCGGCCTGGAACGCGCGCCTGCTGCGCGACCGCATCGGCCTGCAGGTCGGCCCGGGCAAGCTGCGTGCGGCACCGATCGCGGTGCAGTCGGACATCCTGTACAACCCAGCGCGCAGCTACGAGCTGTTCCTGCTGCCGCTGATCTTCCCGGCGGTGCTGTCGCTGGTGCTGGCACTTGCGGTGGCCGGCAGCCTCGGCCGCGAAATCCGCGACGGCACCCTGCCCGCCTGGCTGGGCCGCACGCCGTGGGCTGCGATTGCCGGCAAGGTCGCGCCGTACAGCCTGCTGTTCTCGCTGTATGGCGCGCTCGGCATCGGTTACCTGGCCTGGCTGCGCGGCGATGGTGTGGCGGGCAGCGTGCTCCTGCTGCTGCTCGCACAACCCCTGTTCTATCTGGCCACCGCCGCCTACGCGCTGTTCTTCGTCGGCGTCACCCGCGACATGGGCACCGCGTTGTCCGCGGTCGGCCTCAGCATCGGCACCGCACTGGCGTTCTCCAGCGCCACCTTCCCGGTGCTGGATGGCCCCCTGTTCACCCGCATCTGGCATCAGCTGCTGCCGCTCAGCGCCTACATCAAGCTGCAGACCCAGCAGCAGTTCATCGGTTCGCCGCTGCAGGTTTCGGCATGGCCGCTGGCCACGCTGCTGCTGATGTCAGTGGTGGCCGGCGGCATCGGTGGACTGCGCCTGATCGCCTTTGCGCGCACGCCTGCCGCCGCACATCCCGCAGGGGCCGACGCATGAGCGCACTCTGGCGCAGCCTGCGGCAGACCCTGATGGCGGTGCTGTGCGACCGCTATGCGATCGTGGTGATGGTCGGCGCGGTAATCCTGTACTCGTTCTTCTACCCGGCCGCGTATCGCCACCAGGTGGCCGGCAACCTGCCGGTGCTGGTGGTGGATGAAGACCACAGCGCGACCAGCCGCGAGCTGCTGCGCAAGCTCGATGCACTCCGTGTTGCGCGCGTGGTCGGACAACCGGCAGACATCGACAGCGCGCGCCAGCAGCTGGAAGCCGGCCACGCCGAAGGCATCGTGCTGATCCCGGCCAACCTGGAGCGCGACATCCTGCGCGGCCATCCGGCCAAGCTGGTGCTGCTGGGCAACGGCGCCTACCTGGGCCGTGCCAGTTGGGTGCTGGGCAGCGTGGCCGATGCACTGGGCGCGTTCGGACGTGATGCCGTGGTCGGCCAGGCCGCCTTCATGGGCGCACCGCAGGCACCACCGGTCACGCTGGTGCAGCGCCCGCTGTACAACACCCAGGAAGGCTACGGCAGCGCCATCGTGCCGGGAGTGGCCGAGCTGATCGTGCACCAGACCCTGCTGATGGGCATCGGCGTCCTGCTCGGTGGCCGTCGTCTCGCACTCGGCCGGCGCCTGCGCTTCGACCTGCCGACCCTGGCTGGCATGGCACTGGGCTTCGGCCTGATCGGCCTGTTCGGCCTGTTCTACTACGCCGGTTTCACCGCCTGGGTGCAGGACTACCCGCGCGGCGGCAATCCGCTGGGCCAGCTGCTGGGCGGCACCTTGTTCATCGCCGCCACCGTGGCCTTCGGGCTGTTCGTCGGCAGCTTTTTCCGCACCCGCGAACGCGCCTTCCAGTACATCATCGCCACCTCGATCCCGCTGTTCTTCCTGGCCAACCTGTCGTGGCCGGCAGCGATGACGCCACAACCGCTGGTCTGGCTGGCGCAGCTGTTGCCGACCACCTCGGGCATCAACCTGATGGTGCGCCTGAACCAGATGGACGCCAGCCTGGCCGAAGTCAGCCACGAACTGATCACCCTCACCGTCCTGCTTGTGCTCTACGGCAGCCTTGCCAGCTGGCGCCTCCTCGCAAAAAAGGGGACGGAGGGGATTAAGTCGTAAGCGGCCGGTTTGGGGAATTACGACTTAATCCCCTCCGTCCCCTTTTCCTGCAACGAAGAACGCCGGCGCGAGGCCGGCGTTCGGATACTGCATCGTGGAAGGGCCAACCAGGTCGGTCAATCAGCGGTAGACGCGCTCGCAGCGGCGTTCCACCACGCGGTCGCCGTTCTTCTGCTGGCTGTTGCCCTGGATCTGGCGACCGGCTGCACCACCGGCGACGGCGCCGGCCACGGTAGCCAGTTTCTTGCCATTGCCGCCGCCCACCTGGTTGCCCAGCAGGCCGCCGATCACCGCGCCGGTGGCAGTACCGGCAATGCGATTGGGATCGCGCGAGTTGCGCTGCACTTCCACGTTCTTGCAGACCACGCGGCTGCCATCGTTGAATCGGCGTCCTTCATCGCGCGGCCCGTAGGTCTGCGCACCGGCCACCGACGTAGCCGCCAGCAGCGTGCCCAGCACAAGCAATCGGGTCGAGGTCTTCATGGCCATCTCCTGCGTTCCGGTATGGCGCAAGTGTCCTCCCGCGGTTGGCAACCGGAAGTGAAATACGCGTGTCCGCCGCCTCATCGGCCATCGCGCGTTCAGGAAGAAAATCCGCGCCCATCACGACCAGCCATCGTGATGGGCGCCGTCTCCCTACCGGCGTGCTGCCTTGCTAGAACTCTTCCCAGCCCCCGGCGTTGGCCGCCAGTGTCGGTTCGATGCGGGGTGAAAGCGCAGCGGGCCGACGCACCGGGGTGACCGTCGCAGCCACCGCTGCCAACGCAGGGCGTACCACTGCCGCTGCCGTGGCGGCGCCTGTGCGGAACACCGATACCGCCTCGGCCAGCAGGTTGGCCTGCTCTTCCATCGAACGTGCCGCCGCGCTGGCTTCTTCCACCAGCGCCGCATTCTGCTGAGTGGTCTCGTCCATCTGCACCACCGCCTGGTTGACCTGCTCGATACCCGAACTCTGTTCCTGCGAAGCGGCGGAGATGTCGGCCATGATGTCAGTCACGCGCTGCACCGAGGCCACGATCTCGCCCATCGTGGTGCCCGCCTGGCGGACCAGCGCCGAGCCATCGGCGACCTTGCCGACCGAATCCTCGATCAGCCCCTTGATCTCCTTGGCCGCACCCGCCGAGCGCTGCGCCAGCGTACGCACTTCGCTGGCCACCACTGCGAAGCCCCTGCCCTGTTCCCCGGCACGCGCAGCTTCGACCGCCGCGTTCAATGCCAGGATGTTGGTCTGGAAGGCGATGCCGTCGATGACCGAAATGATCTCGGCGATCTTCTTCGACGAGGCCTCGATGGCCGACATCGTGGTCACCACCTGGCCCACCACTTCACCGCCCTGGGACGCAACACCGTGCGCGCCGATGGCCAATTGGTTGGCCTGCCGTGCATGCTCGGCATTCTGCTTCACGGTGGAGGTCAGCTCCTCCATCGATGCCGCCGTTTCTTCCAGGTTCGCCGCCTGCTGTTCGGTACGCCGCGACAGGTCGGTGTTGCCCGAAGCAATTTCACCTGCGGCCAGATTGATGCTGGAGGCGCTGGACTGGATGCGGCCGACGATCTGCTTGAGCTGATCGACGGTGGCATTGCAGTCATCACGCATGCGGGCGAACACGCCGTGGAAGTCACCCTGCATGCGTACGGTCAGGTCGCCGCGCGAGATCGCCTGCAGCAGGGTCGACACCTGCACCAGGTTCTCGTCGGTGGTCTTCATCAGGCGATTGAGCCCGGCCACCATGTCGCGGAAATCGTAGGCGAAGCGGTCTTCATCGCCGCGCAGGCTGAAGTCACCGGCCGCTGCAGCGGTTGCCAGCCGGCGGATCTCGCTGTTGATCGCCGACAGGCTGGACTTGGTCTCGTCCATGGCCTGGGTGATCGCCGCCTTCTCGCCGGGCAGCGGATCCATGTCCACCGACAGATCGCCGCGGGCGTAGTGCTTCATCACCTCGATCAGCCGGTTCTGTACCTGCACGTGCGAACCGACCAGCGCATTCGTCTCGTGCACCATGCGTCCGTAGTCGCCGGGGAATGCGCTCTCGTCCATGCGGTAGCTGAGGCTGCCCGCATCGTGCTGGCGTGCCAGCTCCCCCTGCGCGGCCATGACCGACTGCAGCTGCGCCTGCATGCGCTGCATCGACCTGAGCAGCTGGGTCACCTCATCGTTGCCCGAGGCATCGATGACACTGTCCAGGCGACCACCAGCGATGCCGTCAGCCAACTTCACCGCCCCTTCCAGCGGGCGGGTGAGGCTGCGGGTGATCGCCCAGGCGGCCAGCGAACCGAGCAACAGGCTCATCACACCGAACACGATCGACAACGTGCCGGTCCAGGACTCGGTTGATCGGTACTCCTCGCGGCTGCGCGCGGTCAGCGTCTCCTGATGCCGCAGCAAGCTCGAGATGGCTTCGTTCCACGCGGTTGCCAGCCCGTGCTCGGCGAGCAGTTCCTTGGCCGCGCCGTCGAAATCACCGGCCTTCATGCGCTCGTGCAGATGCTGGGTGGAGGCATCGGTGGCCTTGCGTGCCGCGTCGATTTTCGCAACCAGCGCATCGCCGGTGGCATCGCGCGGAATCTTGATGTACTTGGCCCAGATGCCGTCGTAGGTCTGCGACAACTCCTGCGCCTTCTGATAATCCCTGTCGAAATCCTCGCCACGCTTGATCACCATCAGGCGCCGATGCATCAGCACCGCATTGTTGGTATCCAGCATGTCGTTCAACAGCCGCATCTTCACCATGTTGACGTCCACCACTTTCTCGAACTGGGCGGATTTCAGGTGATTTCCGTACAGCACCAGGCCAATGATGGCCATGATGAACAGCAGCAGCAGACCGAAGCCGGCGCCAAGCCGGGATCCCACACGGAGATTACGTAAGGCAAGCATCTCAATTCCCTTGATCGTGGCCGTACGTTCGATGGCGGCGCAGCGCAGGGAAACTTTATGGGAGTTTATATATGGAACGATCCAAATATATGGAACTGTGCAGACAGGCATGAAATCCGGCAGTTAATCGCGGTGCCGCACGGATTTTCTCCACCACTGAAATCCCGACGCACAAGGAAAATCACGCCGCCTTTACACCATGAATCTGGGCAAGGCCTGCAGAATGCAGCAACCGCCGCAACCGGGCAGATTCATCCAGAGTCGACACATGCCACTTGTCCTGCACATCGAAGGCACGTCCATCAACGACATCGCCAGCCTGTACGTGGAAATCAACCGTGTATTCATGGCCAGCGAGGACTGGCGACTGGGGCCCAGCCTGGACGCGCTGGATGATCTACTGTGGGGCGGCTATGGCGCGCTCGCCGGTCATCCCGCCGCAACGGTGGTGTGGCGGGATATCGCGCACAGCCGCGCGGCGCTGGGCTACGAGACCACGCGGGCATGGCTGCAGGCAAAGCTTGAGCAGGCCGGCCGGTTCAATCATGCGGCCATCCGCGACACGCTGGCAGCATTGGAGCAGGGCCGTGGCCAGACCTACTTCGAGATCGTGATGGAAATCTTCAGTGGGCATCCGCAGATCACCCTGATACCGGCCTGAGCGCGCTGCGGCAACGGTACGCTGGCCTCAGACCTTGGCCAGGGCCTCGCTGAGGCGCAGAGGGAACGCAACCTCGGTCGCCAGGTGCCACGCGCGTGCATTGGCGCCCAGCCGGCGCCATTCAGCCTCGTCCATCGCCAAGGCACGCTCCACAGCCTGTTCCAGCGCTGCTTCATCCACATGCCAGGTCCTGGACAAGTGACACGGCGGGCCTTCATGGGCAGCGACCAGAAGACCGCGGCTTTCGTCGATCATCTGGTTCATCGGCGCGCCATCGCAGGTGATCACCACCGCCGCACAGCTCATCGCCTCCACCAGGTAGTGGCCCCAACCCTCCGTCTGCGACAGGCACAAGTGGAACGCATGCTCGTTCTGCAGGCGTTGCACCTCCTCGTCGGGCAGTCGTTCACGGACGATGCGCAGGTTCGCGGCACCGCCCTCCTCCTCGTCCGAAGGCCCGCCGCGCAGGACGGTCAACAACGGCCATTCGGGGTGCCGTTTCCAGACCTTGACCAGCGCCGCCGTTCCCTTCATGTGGCTGCTGCCCGCCGCGTGCAGGAAGCTGCGGGGCTTGCGCGGCACCGCTGGGTCGTAGCGGTCGCGGCTGCAGAAACCGACTTCCAGCGCGCGCATGCCCAGCGCATTGAAGATGCGCGTCGCGTCTTCGGTCTTGGTCAGCAGCGCATCGAAGCGCGGCAGGATGCGCAGGCTGCGCGCGGACACCCATTCCGGATTCGGGATGAGCAGATTGACCCTGGCCAGGCCGAAGCTCGCCGGCCGCACATGCTCCAGCGAGATGTTGATATCGAAACGAGCCGGCGTGCGCCCCAAGCTCAGCCATGAGGCCAGCAGCCTGCGCAGGCGCATCCCGCGGAGTTTCCACGCGCCACCGTTGCGCACTGCGTCCAGACGGCTGACGGTCACCTCGTGGCCCAGCTGCTGCAGCGAACGCTCGATCACCTGGATGTCGTGGGTCAGGCCACGCTGGTTGTCGGCTGCAAGCAGATGGATATGCGCCATCAGCAGGCCCCCCCTTGCCTGCGCACATCGCGCGCAGGCAGGGCGGTGGCCAGCATGAAGCCCAGCACAAGATAGAAATAGAACGAATGCGGCATCGCCCGGTAGAACACGTTGTCCGTGAACGCCGACAGTGCGTAAACGATGACCACGGCAAGCCCAGCGGTGGCGATCATCGCCGTGGTTTCATCGGCATGGCCGACACGCCGCACGAAATGGAAGCCCGGCAGGATGAACAACAGCAGCATGATCACCAGCAACGGCACGCCACCGGTCACCGCCGCTTCCAGATATTCATTGTGCGGATGGTTGTAGCGGGAGATCGAATCGGACACCTCGCCGCGGCTGATGCCCTCGCGGGCATAGTTGCCGAACTGGTTCAGGCCCACGCCGGCCACCGGGTGCTCGGCGAATCCGTCGATCGCCACGCCCCACATGGCGATGCGCTCGCGGACCGAACCCACCTCGTTTTCCTGGCTGAAACCGGAGATCTCGCCACTGACCTCTCCAAAGCGCTGGATGACCTGGTGGTTGAGCACCGTGGTGGCACCGACCACGCCGATGACCAGCGCCACGACGAAGCCCAGCGCGCCGCGCCAGCGCCCGGTGCGCCGCACGTGCACGGCGATCACCATCAGCATGGCCGGAACGAACGCCAGGATCGGTCCCCGGCTCTGTGCCAGGATCGAGCCGTACACCCCTACGGCAATGGCGATGCCATGCAGCCAGCGCTCGGCCGGATGCACGTTCGGTTGGATCAGGCGAATGACCGAGAACAGCGCCATGCACAGCGTCACCATGGTGAACTCGATGGCCGTCCATTCTCCGCCACTGAAACCGTGCGCGCGCTCAAGGCCCATCACGTGGTGCTGGACAATGCACGACCCGCCGAAGACCAGGGTGGACAGCGCGAAGATCTTCCAGATCAGGCGCCAGTCCAGCACCGTTGCGAATACGGCCGCCGTGCCCAGGTAGAGCAGCGTCTGCGCCGGCAGGTCCAGCTCGTTCCAGCGCAGGCCGTGCCAGGCGATGCTGTAGAAGGCATAGGCCAGGCGCAGGAAGCAGACGATCACGATGAAACGTGCGATGCGGTAGCGCAGCCGGACATCGGGCTGGCGGCGGATCAGCACCACCCCCGTGACCAGCAGCACCAGCAGTACCACCGCCTTCAACAGGGTGTACGGCGCGGATCCGGCAAGCGGGACAATGGCGACCAGGATGCTGAGCAGGAGGGTACGCCAGGTGCAGCGGGGTTCGGCGGCCATGCAGGCTGCAGTCATGCTGGTTCTTTCTCTTTCCATCAACGCCCGCCAGGGAATGAGCCGCCCCGGTTTCCATGGAGGCCGTTTGGCGGAAATCGCCGGGGCTGACACTACCGTGGGGTCCCGTGGAAATCAACCAAACCGCAGGTGTACGGGGGCCTGCGTTGGCGTACGGACAGTCGTGGGCAACCGCGCTTGCCCCTGGGCTTCCGGCCGGGATCATCGATCGGTCCAGATCGCTACACTAACGGTCCCCCCGGCCATGCCCGCATGGCCACGCCCCGACGCCCTGCCCAAGACGCGAAACGCCCCAAGTGACTGATACAAAAGACAACACCAGCAACGCCAAGGCGTCCAAGGAACACACCCCGCTGATGAAGCAGTTCTTCGCGGCCAAGTCCGATTATCCGGACCTGCTGCTGTTCTTCCGCATGGGTGACTTCTACGAGCTGTTCTATGACGACGCCCGCAAGGCCGCGCGCCTGCTCGACATCACCCTGACCCAGCGCGGCAGCTCCGGGGGCGCACCGATCCCGATGGCCGGCGTACCGGTACATGCCTATGAAGGCTACCTGGCACGGCTGGTGGCGCTGGGCGAATCGGTGGCGATCTGCGAGCAGATCGGCGACCCGGCGCTGGCCAAGGGCCTGGTCGAGCGCAAGGTGGTGCGCATCGTCACCCCCGGCACCGTCACCGACGAAGCCCTGCTGGACGAACGCCGCGACACCCTGCTGATGGCCCTGTCGCGCACGAAGCAGGGCTACGGCCTGGCCTGGGCCGACCTGGCCGGCGGCCGCTTCCTGGTCAACGAGGTGGAAACCGACGACGCGCTGGAAGCCGAACTGGCACGGCTGGAACCGGCCGAGCTGCTGGTCCCCGATGAAGAGAACTGGCCGGAGTTCCTGCGCCAGCGCACCGGCGTACGTCGCCGCGCGCCGTGGCTGTTCGACGCCGACAGCGGCCGCCGCCAGCTGCTGAATTTCTTCAAGCTGCACGACCTGAGCGGCTTCGGCATCGACGACAAGCCGCGCGCCACCGCTGCGGCCGGCGCCCTGCTTGGCTATGTCGAGGAAACCCAGAAGCAGCGCCTGCCGCACCTGACTTCGATCGCGATGGAAACCGCCGGCGAGGCGATCGCGATGAACGCCGCCACCCGTCGCCACCTGGAACTGGACACGCGCGTCGACGGCGACACCCGCAATACCCTGCTGGGCGTGCTCGACAGCACGGTGACGCCGATGGGCGGGCGCCTGCTGCGACGCTGGCTGCACCGCCCGCTGCGCCTGCGCGAGGTACTGGTACAGCGCCACCATGCGGTGGAAACCCTCATCGATCGCGGCAGCGACGCCGACATCCGCGAACAGTTCCGCCGCCTCGGCGACCTGGAACGCATCCTCACCCGCGTCGCGCTGCGCTCGGCGCGCCCGCGTGATTTCTCCACCCTGCGCGACGGCCTGGGCCTGCTGCCGGCCGTGCGCGAGGTGCTGGCACCACTGGATTCGCCGCGCCTGCAGACGCTGCATGCGGCGCTGGGCGAACACGACGAGTGCGCGCAGCTGCTGGCCAGCGCCATCGCCGAGATGCCGCCGCTGAAGCTGAGCGATGGCGGCGTGCTGGCCGATGGCTTCGATGAAGAGCTGGACGAGCTGCGCCGCCTGTCCACCCATGCCGACCAGTTCCTGGTCGACCTGGAACTGCGCGAGCGCGAGAGCAGCGGCATTCCCACCCTGAAGGTGGGCTACAACCGCGTGCACGGCTACTACATCGAAATCAGCAAGGGCCAGTCCGACCGCGCGCCGGTGCACTACACCCGCCGCCAGACGCTGACCAATGCCGAGCGCTACATCACCGAAGAACTGAAGGCGTTCGAGGACAAGGTGCTGTCCGCGCGTGACCGCTCGCTGTCGCGCGAGAAGTACCTGTACGAGCAGCTGCTGGACACCCTTGGCGGGCAGCTGGAACCGCTGAAGCAGTGTGCCGCCGCGCTGAGCGAACTGGACGTGCTGGCGGCCTTCGCCGAACGCGCGCAGGCGCTGGACTGGGCGCGCCCAGAGCTGCAGGCCGAGCCGTGCCTGAAGATCGAGCGCGGCCGCCACCCGGTGGTCGAAGCAGTGCGCGAGCAGCCGTTCGAACCCAATGATCTGGATCTGCATGCGGACCGGCGCATGCTGGTCATCACCGGCCCGAACATGGGCGGTAAATCGACCTATATGCGGCAGAACGCGCTGATCGTGCTGCTGGCCCACATCGGCAGCTTCGTGCCGGCCAGCCGCGCGCTGATCGGCCCGATCGACCGCATCCTGACCCGCATCGGCGCCGGCGACGACCTTGCCCGCGGGCAGTCGACCTTCATGGTCGAGATGGCCGAGACCAGCTACATCCTGCATCACGCCACCGCCCATTCGCTGGTGCTGATGGATGAGATCGGCCGCGGCACGTCCACCTACGATGGCTTGGCGCTGGCCGATGCAGTGGCCCGCCACCTGGCCTACCAGAACCGCTGCTACACGCTGTTCGCCACCCACTACTTCGAGCTGACCGCGCTGGCCGACGAGCAGCACGAGGGCGGCCGCAGCGGCATCGCCAACGTGCACCTGGATGCCGTCGAGCACGGTGAAGCGCTGGTGTTCATGCACGCGGTGAAGGACGGCCCCGCCAACCGCAGCTTCGGCCTGCAGGTGGCCGCACTGGCCGGCCTGCCGCGCGCCACCGTGGCACAGGCACGTCGTCGTCTGGCCGAGCTGGAGCATCGCGGCGGTGAGAGCCATGCCGCCGAGCTGGCGCCGCAGGCACTGGATGCGCCGCAGCAGTTCGGCCTGTTCAGCGCACCGGCCAGCAAGGCGCAGGATGCGCTGGCGGCGATCGACCCGGACGAACTGACGCCGAAGCAGGCACTGGAAGCCCTGTACCGGTTGAAGGCGCTGCTGTAACCGCAGCGCGCGCCCATGGCCTCCCGCCCACCTTGCGGGAGGCCTGTTGAAAGACTCTGCAAATCCGATTCTGCGTTTCAATTGACAGAATCTATCAACCTGAATGGATCATTCGATTATTCATTTCATCTGGCCCTAGCTACAGTCGAGTGAAGATGTTTCTCCCACGTCTTCACCGCCACCAGGAGCCAGCCGATGAGCCAGTCCGACAACAACAACGCCAAGTGCCCGTATCACACCGCCCCGTCGCCGGAGCAGGGCGCCGAGCAGCAGCGCGAGCTGAGCACCACGCCCAAGCAGAAGCACGGCGATGATCCGGTCACGCCGATGACCACGGCCTTCGGCGCACCGGTGGTGGACAACCAGAACAGCAAGACCGCCGGCCCGCGTGGCCCGCTGCTGATGGAAGACGTCTGGCTGCTGGAAAAGCTGGCCAACCTCAACCGCGAGATCATTCCCGAGCGCCGCATGCATGCCAAGGGCTCGGGCGCGTTCGGCACCTTCACCGTCACCCACGACATCAGCAAGTACACCCGCGCCAAGCTGTTCGAGAAGGTCGGCAAGCAGACCGAGATGTTCGCCCGCTTCACCACGGTGGCCGGCGAGCGTGGCGCCGCCGACGCCGAGCGCGACATCCGCGGCTTCGCGCTGAAGTTCTACACCGAAGAGGGCAACTGGGACCTGGTCGGCAACAACACGCCGGTGTTCTTCCTGCGCGACCCACGCAAGTTCGCCGACCTCAACAAGGCGGTCAAGCGCGACCCGCATACCAACCTGCGCAGCGCGCGCAACAACTGGGACTTCTGGACCCTGCTGCCCGAAGCCCTGCTGCAGGTGACCGTGGTGATGAGCGACCGCGGCATTCCGCGCAGCTTCCGCCACATGCACGGTTTCGGCTCGCACACCTACAGCTTCACCAACACCGACGGCGAACGCTTCTGGGTGAAGTTCCACTTCGTCAGCCAGCAGGGCATCGAATCGCTGACCGACGCGCAGGCGCAGATCCTGGTCGGCCATGACCGCGAAAGCCACGGCCGCGACCTGTTCGCCGCGATCGACAAGGGCGACTTCCCGAAGTGGAAGCTGTTCATCCAGGTCATGCCGGAGCTGGAGGCGGAAACCTACCGCGTGCATCCGTTCGACCTGACCAAGGTGTGGCCGAAGAGCGACTACCCGCTGATCGAAGTGGGCCAGTTCGAACTGAACCGCAACCCGGTCAACTGGTACCAGGACGTGGAGCAGTCGGCGTTCGCGCCGAGCAACCTGGTGCCGGGCATCGGCCCGTCGCCGGACAAGATGCTGCAGGCTCGCCTGTTCGCCTACTCCGATGCGCAGCGCTACCGCCTGGGCGTGAACCACCATCAGATTCCGGTGAACGCAGCGCGCTGCCCGGTGCACAGCAACCACCGCGACGGGGCGATGCGCGTGGACGGCAACTACGGCGGCCTGCCGCACTACGAGCCGAACAGCTACGGCCAGTGGCAGGAACAGCCGCAGTACCGCGAGCCACCGATGAAGATCCGCGGCGACGCCGACTTCTGGAATTTCCGTGAGGACGACGCCGACTACTTCAGCCAGCCCGGCGCCCTGTTCCGCAGCTACAACCAGGCACAGAAGGATCGCCTGTTCGCCAATACCGCCCGTGCCCTGGGCGATGCGCCGGACTTCATCAAGCAGCGCCACATCGACAACTGCAGCAAGGCCGACCCGGCCTACGGTGCCGGCATTGCCGCGGCCCTGAAGGCGCTGGCCAGCCAGCCGTCGGATCCGTTCAAGCCGGCACAGCCGGAAGCGGACTTCCCCACCGCGACCCCGGGCGCCGAAGACATCGAGCTCTGATCGCCCTGCCCCGTGTACGGCACGCCGCCTCCCTGTGAGGCGGCGTCGCCGTTTTAACGGTCTGCGTCGTACCTTCTGCACGCCCAACCCCAATCAAGGATTCCGCAGATGAGCCTGACCGACGAACTTCTCGCCAAATTGCAGGGCGCCCCGCTGCAGCAGGTGTCGCAGCAGCTCGGCATCAGCGATACCCAGGCCTCCGGTGCGATCAGTGCCGCGCTGCCGGTGCTGATGGGCGCGCTGGGCAACAACGCCTCGCAGCCGCAGGGCGCGCAGGCCCTGCTCGGCGCCTTGCAGAACAACCACAGCGGCCTGGACCTGGGCAGCGTGCTCGGCTCGGTGCTGGGCGGCGGTGGCGGTGGTGCCGCCAGCGACGGCGCCGGCATCCTCGGCCACATCTTCGGCGGCAGCCAGCAGAAGGTGGAAACCGGCCTGGCCCAGGCCACCCAGCTCGACAGTGGCCGCACCAGCCAGCTGCTGCAGATCCTCGCACCGATCGTGATGGCCTTCCTCGCCCAGCGCCTCGGTGGCGGCCAGGCCGATGCCGGCTCGCTCAGTCAGGCGCTCGGCCAGGAAAAGCAGCAGGTGCAGCAGCAGGGCGGCATCGCCGGCAGCCTGCTCGGCAGCGTGCTGGACCAGGACGGCGACGGCCAGTTCGGCATGAGCGACCTGCTCAAGCTCGGCGGCAACCTGCTGGGCGGCAAGCGCTGAGGCAAGCGGGCGCCGGAACTGGTCCGGCGCCCCGTTACCTACAACGCGTCGATATCGCCCAGCGCACGGATCAAGCGCCGGGCGCGCTTGTCCGGCTTGTGTTCCGGCGGCTGGAAACCATCGCGTGCAGCGATGCGCAGTGCACGCTGTTCGGCACGGCGTGCCTTCGAGGCCTCGCTCTCTGCATACAGCTGCTGCGCCGCCGGCGCAGGCCCACGCTGATCGCTCAGCCCCAGCACCTGGATCTCGAAATGTTCCTCGCCGCGGTCGACCTGCAGCTGCTCGCCGACGCGCACTGCGCGTGAGGATTTCGGGCGCTGCCCGGCGACGCTGACCTTGCCGGTTTCGATGGCCTGCTTGGCCAGGCTGCGGGTCTTGAAGAAACGGGCCGCCCACAGCCAGATGTCCAGGCGGACACTGGGCGACAGCGGGGAAAGCTCGGGCATTGGTGCGTGCTACTCCGGTGGCTTGTTCAGGGGACGCGGATGATCGGGGTCGGTGCGGCAACCGCTGCCCCCGATCAAGGTGGGTACGCCAGCAGACAGATCCTGGCGCTGGCTGCCGACCAGGCACTCGGGGCGGTCGGTCGGCCGCACCTGGGTATCGCCCAGCCGGTCACCTGTCGAACATGCGGCCAGCGCGGTGCCGATCAAGGCCAGTGCCAGGCTTCGCTTCACCTGCAGTCGTTGATGCATTGCCACATCCCGCAAACCGGCCTGGTGCTAGTGTGCGCCTCCCGGGATTCGATCACCACTCCATGGCCAAAGCGCCGCTTGACCTGACCTCCGGCCCGATCGGCCGCAATCTCCTGCTGTTTTCCCTGCCGATCCTGGCGGGCAACATCGCGCAGTCGCTGAACGGTTCGGTGAATGCGGTGTGGGTCGGGCGCTTCCTCGGCGAGGCGGCACTGACTGCCACCGCGAACGCCAACAACATCATGTTCTTCCTGATCGGTTCGGTGTTCGGTTTCGGCATGGCCTCGACCATCCTGATCGGCCAGGCGATCGGCGCGCGCGACATCGCGCAGGCGCGGCGCGTGGTCGGCACGAGTGCCACCTTCTTCATCGGCCTGTCGGTGATCATCGCCATCGCCGGCTGGTTCATGGCCCATCCGCTGCTGGCGGCGATGGGCACGCCGGCCGCCTCGCTGCCATTGGCCGAGGCCTACCTGCAGATCATCTTCCTGGCGATGCCGACGCTGTACGCGTTCGCCTTCCTCACCGCCGCGCTACGCGGTGCCGGTGACTCGCGCACGCCGTTCCGTTTCCTGATGGTGTCGGTGGCGCTGGACATCGCGCTGAACCCGGTGCTGATCTTCGGCATGGGGCCGTTCCCCGCGCTGGGCATCGCCGGCTCGGCCTGGGCCACGCTGGTCGCGCAGACGCTGTCGCTGGCCGGCCTGCTGCTGTACATGCGGCACAAGCGCCACACGCTGTGGCTGGGCCGCGCCGACATGCGCCTGTTCAAGCTCGACCTGACCATCCTCAAGGCGCTGGTGCTCAAGGGCGTGCCGATGGGCCTGCAGATGGTGCTGATCTCGCTGTCGGTGATCCTGCTGATGACCATGGTCAACCAGTACGGCACCGCTACCGGCGCGGGCTATGGCGCCTCGCTGCAGCTGTGGAACTACCTGCAGATGCCGGCGATGGCGATCGGTGCGGCCTGCTCGTCGATGGCCGCGCAGAACGTCGGTGCGCAGCGCTGGGATCGCGTGCGCGGCACCGCGCGCCAGGGCGTGCTGTTCAACTTCCTGCTGACCGGCGCGCTGATCCTGCCGCTGGTGGTGTTCGACCGCCAGCTGCTGGCGCTGTTCCTGCCACCGGCCAGCCAGGCGCTGGACATCGCCCGCCACCTCAACCACGTGGTGATCGGCTCGTTCCTGTTCTTCGGCGTCAGCTTCGTGATCTCCGGCGTGGTGCGCTCCACCGGCGCGGTGATTCCGCCGCTGCTGATCCTGGCCGGCTCGCTGTGGGGCGTACGCGTCCCGTTCGCCGAACTGCTGCAGCCGTACTGGGGCGCCGACGCGATCTGGTGGAGCTTCCCGGTCAGCTCGCTGGTGTCGATGCTGCTGTCGCTGGCGTATTACCGCTGGGGTGGCTGGCGCAAGGCGAAGATGATGGGCAAGCCCTCGCATGCCGAAGAACTGGCCACGCCGTCGGAGATTCCGGCCTGCCCGCCATCGCCGGTGGCCGACCCGGATGCGGCGCCGCTGCGGTAGTGCCGGCCGCCGGCCGTCAACCTCATGGATCGTTCAATGCACGGTAGTGCCGGCCGCTGGCCGGCAACCTCCAACCCCTCCGGGGGCATCGCGCAACAGCCGGCCAGCGGCCGGCTCTACCGCTTCTTCTTCGCCGCGTTGAACGTCGCCGCCGCGCGCATCAGCGCCTTGAACGCAGCGGCATCCGGCATCGCGCCTTCATGGATGTCGATCGCACGCCGCGTGTTGCCCTCGAGGCTGGCGTTGAACAGGCCCTTCGGGTCCGCCAGCGCGGCACCGTTGGCAAAGGTCAGCTTCACCGCCTGCTTGTAGGTCTCGCCGGTGCACAAGATGCCGTTGTGCTCCCACACCGGTGTACCGCGCCACTTCCAGGTTTCCTGCACGTCCGGCAGCGCCTCATGGATCAAGGCACGCACGCGTGCCAGCGCCTCGCCACGCCAGTCGCCCAGCTCGGCGATGCGTGCATCGATCAGTTCAGCGGCCGGGGTTCCGGCATCGGCAGGGTTCGGTGCATGCGTGGCCATCAGGGGCTCTCGTCGGGAAAGGAATCAGGACGTCGGGGTTACATGCGCTCGCCGGGCAGCGCGGCGGCCTGGCGCACCCAGTCGAGGAACTGTGCTTCATCCAGCACTCCATCCTGTGCAATGTGCAGATAGCGCGTATCGGCGCTCCTGGACGGCTCGGGTGGCACTGGCGTCAGCGCCGCGCCGCGGAAGAACGCCACCTTGATGTAGCGGGTGAAGCAATGGAAGCTGAGAAACCAGCCTGCGCCCGGCGCCACCGCATACATCGGCGAATTCCACTTCACGGCCTTGTGCACGCCAGGCACCGCCTGCGCGATCAGCGCATCCAGCTGCACTCCAATCGGCCGCTTCCAGTCCGGCATCGCCGCGATATAGGCCTGCACCGGGGCATCGCCCTCGCCCTTGGCAATCTGCGGGTTGCCGCCGGACAGCAGCGTGGGCGCGGCGGAAGGTGCGGTTCGCTTGGCAGGCATCGCACGGCACGTCCATCAGGATGAAACCGCAGCCTAGCGCGGCTCGCACCTGCCGGTCACGGCGCGGTGCGCCATCGGCTCAGTCCGCCTGCCACGCCCGGAACTGCCGCCAGTCCGGCAGCTTGCGGTGGCGGCGCAGCGAGCGCATCAGCGCCGCCATCACCACACCGAACAGGGCACCGGCCAACAGCCCGGCCGCCAGCAGCAGCGCCAGCGGGCGCTCGCTGCCCTGCCACAGCATCAGCCACATCAGCGCGGTCCAGAACAGCCCGAACAGCAGGCCCTGTATCAGCGCATTGGTGCCGAAGCCGGCCAGGATCGGCGGTGGCAGCGCGATGCCCATGCGCCACAGCACACGATGCAGCAGCGGCGCCGACTGCACGCGCGCCAGCCCCTTGTCGTCCAGGAAGCGCAGCGCCGACTGGATCACGGCGGGATAGCGCGGGTTGATGTCGTTCATCACCTGATCGTGGCCGATGCGATACCGGAAACGCAAACGGCCACCCGAAGGTGGCCGTCGCGGCAACAACCGAAGTTGTTTATCAGGCCTTTTCGGCCAGACGGGCAGCCTTGGCGGCAGCAGCGGCAGCCAGGTCTTCCTTGATGCGGGCAGCCTTGCCTTCCAGGCCACGCAGGTAGTACAGCTTGCCGGCGCGGACCTTACCACGACGCTTCACTTCGACCGAGTCGATGATGGCGCTGTGGGTCTGGAACACGCGCTCGACGCCGTAGCCGTGCGAGATCTTGCGGACGGTGAACGAGGAGTTCAGGCCGGCGTTCTTGGTGGCGATGACAACGCCTTCGTAGGCCTGCACGCGCTCGCGGCTGCCTTCCTTCACCTTCACGTTGACGACAACGGTGTCGCCCTGGCTGAACTTCGGCAGTTCACGGGTGATCTGGGCGGATTCGAATTCCGCGACGATGGACTTGTTCAGCTTGCTCATGGGTTACACCGATTCTTGTTCGGGTGGGCGTGTCGTATCGACAACGTAGGCTCATGCAGTCACCGGACTGTGCTGCACGTTTGTTTTGGGCACTGCGCGCGCCGACCGGGGCCGGCGGGAATTGGCCATGATAGCCGATAAAGCCAGCCCTGCGCTAGGGGCTGGCCTTGTATTTCTGGGCCTGACGGCCCTGCTCCAGCAGCTTGCGGTCGGCCTTGCCCAGCGCCTGTTCATCCAGCAGGTCCGGGCGCCGCTGGGCGGTACGGACCAGCGACTGCTGGCGGCGCCAGGCCGCGATGGCCGCGTGGTTGCCCGAGCGCAGCACGTCCGGCACGTCACCCAGCGGGTGCTGGGCCGGCTGGCTGTAGTGCGGGCAGTCGAGCAGGCCGAGGTCGCCCTCGAAGCTGTCCTGCGCCGCCGATTCAGCGTCATTCAGGGCACCGTCCTGCAGGCGGGCCACGGCGTCGATGATCACCGCCGCGCCCAGCTCGCCACCGGACAGCACGTAGTCGCCGAGGGAAATCTCCTCGTCGACATTGGCCTCCAGGAAACGCTCGTCGATGCCTTCGTAGCGGCCGCAGAGCAGGACCATGCGCGGCAGCGCCGCCAGTTCCCGCACCTTGGCCTGGGTCAACGGCGCCCCCTGCGGGCTGAGGTAGATCACCCGCGCCGGGGTCGGATCAGCATCGCGGATCGCCTGCAGGCAGGCCTGCAGCGGCTCGATCAGCATCACCATGCCGGGGCCACCGCCGAACGGACGGTCGTCCACCCGGCGGTAGTTGCCTTCGGCGTAATCACGGGGGTTCCAGCCATGCAGGCTGAACAGTCCCTTCTCCTGCGCGCGCCCGACCACGCCCAGTCCAGCGGACTGGGCGAGGAACTCGGGGAACAGGGTGATGACGTCGAAACGCATGCTCACACTCAGAACTCGGGATCCCAGTCGACCACGACCAGGTTGGCCTCGAAGTCGACCGACTTGACGAAGTCCGGCTGCACGAACGGAATCATCCGCTCGCGGTCACCACGGACCACCACCACGTCGTTGGCGCCGGTGCTGAACAGGTGCGAGACCTGGCCCAGGGCAACGCCCTCGGTGGTCTTCACGTCCAGGCCTTCCAGGTCCACCCAGTAGTACTCATCGGGCTTCGGCGGCGGCAATGCACTGCGGGCCACGTAGATCTCGGTGCCGTGCATCGCTTCGACGGTATCGCGGTCCTCGACGCCGGGGAAACGGGCGACCAGGTGCTTGCCGCTGTCGCGGCCGCGTACACCTTCAATCGTGGTTTCCACGCCGGACGGGCTGCGCACGATCCACGGCTGGTAACGGAAAATGGCGGAACGTGGCTCGGTCCAGGACTCGAGCTTGATCTCGCCGCGCACACCAAAAGCGCCGACAACCCTGCCCAGCAGGATGCGGCGCTCGATATCTTTCATCTGCTTCAACCAAGAGGGCCACGCCGAAGCGTGGCCCGTCAGGATCAGGCCGCAGCGGCCTGGGACTTGGTCGCTTCCTTGATCAGGTTGCGGACCTTGTCGGTCGGCTGGGCGCCGTTCTTGACCCAATGGTCAACGCGGGCCAGGTCCAGCTCGATGCGCTTCTCGGCGCCCTGGGCGACCGGGTTGTAGAAGCCAACGCGCTCGATGTTGCGGCCGTCGCGCGCGCTGCGCACGTCGGTGACGATGATGTGGTAGAACGGACGCTTCTTGGCGCCGCCGCGGGTCAGTCGAATCTTGACCATGGTGTTTTTCCTATTGCCCAGTCGCCAGGATGGCGAGGTAAGCGGGCGATTATAGCGGCAGAGCCCGGCCGAGCCAACCCCGGGGGCTCGCCCGGGGTCAGATCCCTTTTGCGACGCAAAAGGGATCTGACCCCAAGCCGTCCCAAGCCACCGCCGCCAGCACTGCCCTGCCCTGTTCAGCCAGCGCCTCCGAGCCGGGCAGGACATGCTCGTCAATGGCCTCCAGCGCCCATAGGCCGCTGGCGTTGCAGGCGAAGGCCGCCTTCACACCGGCCAGGGCCGCCCGCGGGAGGGGCCGGGTGACCTGCGGGCCGGGCCAGTGCTGCTTCAGCAGGCTCTCGGCGGTACCCCGCAGAGCGGGGGCGCGCGGCCAGAGCAACTGGTGACCGTCGTGCACGGCCAGATTCCAGGTCGTGCCTTCGCTGATGCAGTCGTCGCTGCCGACCAGCAAGGCATCGTCAAAGCCCCCGCCCATCGCCGCGCGACGCTCGGCAAACAGTCCAAACGTACCGACGTGCTTGATCTGCGGCAGCTCGCGCTGCCACACCACGCTACGCACCCGCTTTGGCGCGACCAGCGCCACCGGTGCAGACACGGCCACAAGAACGTCCACCGGTACCGTCGCCAACGGATTACGGAAATCGAAGCGGCGCGAGTACACCGTCACCCGCAGCGAGGCATCGGCCAGGCCGGCCTGTTGCAGCGCCTGCGCCATCCAGCCCTGCACCTGCGCCACATCCAGTTCGCTGCCGAACAGTTCGCGCGTGGCCTGCGACAGCCGCGCCAGATGCAGGTCCAGTCCCTGCACGGCACCACCCCGCACCTGCAGCGAGGTGAAGTGGCCATAGTTGACCAGTGCAGGCAGCAGATCCTCCACCTGCGCCAGCCGGCCGTTGCAGGTCAGCGTCATCGCAGCATCGCCTGCGCCTGCTGCCACATGTCACGCAACACGTCAGCGGCCGGCTGTGCGGGTGCCATCCACGCCGACTGCCCGGCCCAGGCCTGCATCGCCGCCAGACGATTTTCCTGCACGGCCTGCCTGCGCATCGGCGCGGTCAGGCCGCGCTGCACCGGGTATGGACGCGGCCCGGGGGCGCCTTCCGCAGCGGCGGCGCGCACATAGGGGGTCGCCAGGCCACGGCCGAGGCGGCCACTGAAGGCACGGGTCGGCCAGGTATCTTCCGGTTCGCTGGCCGCCAATCCATCGGCCCACGCCGAAGCGATCGCCGCTTCGGGCGTGCGCAGGAAGGCCGTGCCGATCTGCACGGCGCTGGCCCCCAGGGTGAGTGCGGCAGCAATGCCACGGCCGTCGGCGATACCGCCCGCAGCGATCACCGGAATCTGCAGGTGATCGGCCAGGCGCGGCAACAACGCAAACAGGCCGACCAGCTGGCGCTCGGCCATCGCCGGATCGAACGCACCGCGATGACCACCGGCCTCCACGCCCTGCGCCACCACCGCGTCTGCACCGGCGTCCTGTGCCGCGCGCGCTTCGGACAGAATGGTCGCACAGGCAATCCATGCAATGCCGGCATCCTTCAACTGCTGCACGTGGCGCGGCAGCAGCACGCCCATGATGGTCGAGGCCACCGCCGGGCGCGCGGCCAGCAGCGCGGCGAACTGTTCTTCGAAATCGGCGGGCGTGGCGTCGGCAGCGCTGGCTGGCACGTCCGGGCCCCACTGTGCAAGGAAGGCGCGGCTGGCGGCTTCAGCGGCGACATCACGGGTCGGTGCCGGGTCCGGCACCCACAGGTTCACCTGTGCGGGGCCCGTCGAGGCAGCGCGGAAGTCATCCATCCAGTGGCCGATATCGGCCGATGACGACAGCACTGCGCCCATCGCCCCCATGCTGCCGGCATTGGCCAGCGCAGCCGACAACGGCACCGGGCAGGCGCCGGCCATCGGCGCCAGAAGGATCGGAAGCTGCAATGAAAAACGCCGACAGAAGGTGTCGGCGCGTTCAAGGATCGGCGATGCGTTCACGCGACATACCTGTGGGAGAAGTCACCACCCAGCATACGCCAGTCGCCGCGACCGGATCCGTAGACCCGGTCGCGCAAGGATCAGCGCGCCACCACCGCGTAGGTGCGCACCAGCTGGCTGTCCATTTCCTCGTTGAACTGGAAGGTCACGTAGCGCGCGTCGTCTGCGGCGAACTCCACCTCGGCCGCTGCGCGGCCGATCTCGGTGCCCTCTGCGTCCAGCGCGCGCGCCACCAGCTTGCCCTTGAAGGCCTTGTCGGCCACCACATACACCGCCGCTTCCTTGGAACCCATGCCGCGGCTCTTGCCCAGGGTCACGGTCAGGCCATGTGCAGCCAGGCCCGGATCGGCCTGCAGCGTCACGTTCATGCGCTTGTCCACGCCTTCGCCCAGGCCGGCGACGAAATCGGCCGCCGTGCCACTGATGGCACTGCCGGCCTTCTGCGATACGGACGTGTCGTCCTTGCATGCGGCCAGCGCCAGCACCAGCGCCGCTACCACGATCATCTTGTTCATGAGCATTCCCTTGTCAGATCAACACGTAGTCAAGCAACAGGGGGCTGGCCACGCAAGTGCCGGTCCCGGCACCTGCGCCCTCTCCCCCTTTCAGACATCAACGGAACGGCATGCCGCGGCCGCCCATGGCGCCCATCATGCCCTTCATGCTGCGCAGCATGCCCTTCATGCCGCCGCCGGCCATCTTGCTCATCATTTTTTCCATCTGCATGTACTGCTTCATCAGCTTGTTGACGTCGGCCGGGGTCACGCCCGAGCCCTTGGCGATGCGCGCGCGGCGCGAGCCATTGAGCAGGTTCGGGTTGCGCCGTTCCTTCTTGGTCATCGAGCCGATGATGGCGATCATGCGCGGCACTTCCTTGCCCTGGCTGACCTGCTGCTTCAGATGGTCCGGGATGTTGCCCAGGCCCGGCAGCTTGTCCATCAGGCCGCCAATGCCGCCCATGTTCTGCATCTGCTCGAGCTGGTCACGCATGTCGTTCAGGTCGAACTTCTTGCCCTTGGCGACCTTCTCGGCCAGCTTGGCGGCCTTGTCCTTGTCGACCTGCTGCTCGACCTGCTCGACCAGCGACAGCACGTCGCCCATGTCGAGGATGCGGCTGGCGATACGGTCCGGGTGGAACACGTCAAGGCCTTCCGGCTTTTCGCTCACACCCACGAACTTGATCGGCTTGCCGGTGATGTAGCGCACGCTCAGCGCGGCACCGCCACGGGCGTCACCGTCGGTCTTGGTCAGCACCACGCCGGTCAGCGGCAGCGCATCGCCAAAGGCCTTGGCGGTGTTGGCCGCGTCCTGGCCGGTCATGGCGTCGACCACGAACAAGGTTTCGGCCGGGTTCACCGCAGCATGCAGGGCCTTGATCTCGGCCATCATCGCTTCGTCGATGGCCAGGCGGCCGGCGGTATCGACCAGCAGCACGTCGACGAACGACTTGCGCGCATCGTCGATGGCGGCGCGGACGATGGCTTCGGGCTTCTGGTCGGCACTGGACGGGAAGAACAGCACGCCGACCTGCTCGGCCAGGGTCTTCAGCTGCTCGATCGCGGCCGGGCGGTAGACGTCCGCCGAGACCACCATCACCTTCTTCTTGCGCTTTTCCTTCAGGTGCTTGGCCAGCTTGCCCACCGTGGTGGTCTTGCCGGCGCCCTGCAGGCCTGCCATCAGGATGATGGCCGGAGCGGGAACATTGAGGTTCAGGTCGCTGGCTTCGGCGCCCATCACCGCGGTCAGCTCGTCGCGCACGACCTTGATCAGGGCCTGGCCCGGGGTCAGCGACTTCAGCACTTCCTGGCCGACCGCGCGCACCTTGATGCGCTCGATCAGGGCCTGCACCACCGGCAGCGCAACGTCGGCTTCGAGCAGCGCGATGCGGACCTCACGGGTGGCCTCGCGGATGTTCTCCTCGGTCAGGCGGCCGCGGCCACGCAGGCGCTCGATGGTGCCGGAAAGGCGCTGGGTCAGGGACTCGAACATGCGGTACGACCTGTCTGAAAACGGGGGACAATAAGGCAGACAGTATAACGGGTCCGCCACGCCTGCCGGACTGCGACGCCGCGGCCGTCGCCACCACCGCGGGGGTATGCGAAACTGCAACGATGACAATCGTTCTCATCGCCGTCCTGCTCTACCTGGCTGCCAGTACCCTGCTGGTGCGCGCGCTCGGCCGCGATGAAAGCACCGGCTCCCCCATCTGGCTGTGGCCCGCCCTGCCGGCGATGCTGCTGCATGGCGGCTACCACGTGATGGTGGCGATGCGCACCAACGGCGGGCCGGACATGCACTTCTTCGCCGCGCTGTCGCTGGTCGGCCTGGGCATGGCCTGGCTGACCTCGCTGGTCGGCGCGCGCGGGCGGATGTCGGCACTGGGCGTGGTGGTGTTCCCGTTGGCCGCGGTACTGCTGCTGGCCTACCACGGCTACGGCCACGAACCGAGCAAGGTGCTGGGCTGGCGCCTGGCCAGCCACGCCTGGCTGGCGCTGCTGGCCTACGCGACGTTGAGCATCGCCGCGCTGCTGGCGATCATGCTGTGGCTGCAGGAACGCGCCCTGCGCCGCCGTGAATTCCGGCCGTGGCTGCGTGCCCTGCCGCCGTTGGCGGACCTCGAATCCCTGCTGTTCCGGGTGATCACTGTCGGCTTCGCGCTGCTGACCCTGACCCTGGTCACCGGCGTGCTGTTCGTCGACGACCTGCTGGCGCAGAAGCTGGTACACAAGACCGTGCTGAGCGTGCTGTCGTGGATCGTGTTCGGCGTGCTGCTGATCGGCCGCCGGCGCTATGGCTGGCGCGGCATGAAGGCGGTGCACTGGACGCTGGCGGCGATGCTGTTGCTGCTGCTGGCGTTCTTCGGCAGCCAGTTCGTGATCGAACTGGTGTTCGGGCACACGCGATAGGCGGTGTGCCGACCAACGGTCGGCACCCACCCCGGTAGTGCCGGCCGCTGGCCGGCACCAGGGCCGCACCCTGCGTGGATGCCGCAGAAGGTCAGGGCACCGGCTGGGCCAGGATCTTCCGTACCGAACGGCCGCTGTTGGTGAGGATGTCATCGACCTGCCAGCAGCCCTGCCCCTGGCGCACCATCGGCAGGCGGGTCACGTAGGCCTTCTTCCATACCGAATAGCGCATCTCGACCTGGCCGGCAGTCGCCGATGCCTCTTTCCAGCTGTAGCGCACCGGACTCTCGATGTCGCCATCCTGCGCATCCAGCCAGGGGTCGGAATCGATCGTGCAGATGCCCTCTTCGCGTACCTGGCAGGCGCGTTCGCCGCGCAGCGCCTTGCCAAAGGCCGGGCTGACCAGTGCCGCCGGCGGCTCCAGCAGGTCGCCATCGCCCGTCGTTGCCTCGTAGAAGGCACGGGCCACGGCGGTGGGCTCCTGGCAGGCGGGCGCAGCCTGCGCGATGGGGGCCAGCAGCAGGCCGATGATCACGAACATCCCAGTCTTTCGCATGTATTTCTCCTTGAGGTAGTGCCGGCCGCTGGCCGGCAACACAGGATCTCATGGCGTTGCCGGCCAGCGGCCGGCACTACCCGAGACCAGGCTTACAACCCGTAACGCTCGATCACATCCAGGTGCGGCTGGCGATCCTGGTCACACGCCTCGGCCAATCGCAGCCAGCAATGCGGATACAGCCATTTCGCGGTCTCCTGCTGCAGGAAGCGGTGCAGCGCCAACGGCGCATGGTCCTGCGGCTGGGCAACCGTGAACAGCAGGCCCGGCAGCGAGCCCTCCTCCATGTCCGGATCGGTCACGGTGTAGTCCGCACGGCTGTGCGACCACACCTTCCAGCCCTGCGCTTCGGCCGCTTCCACGAAGTCGTTCCAGGCCTCTTCGCCGGGGTGCGCACCGTCGATCAACCAACTCCGGGCGAAACCACCACGCTCCAGCACATGCACCTGCGCATAGGTCGGGATGAAGTGCTCACGCGCCTCTTCCTCCTCCGGCACCGGATGTACCAAGGCAGCATCGAACACCACCCAGTCACCGACCTGCTGGGCGCGGTTGGCCGGCGCGTTCTCGACGATGCGTGCGGTCACCGGGCCGCTGCGACGGGCGTAGTACTCCATCGGCTCGCCGTTCTCTTCGCTGCGGATGATCACCCAGCCCCACGGCTCTTCGACCACGCCCTCCTGGCTGGACAGTTCCATGCCGATCGCTGCCGCCGAGCGGCGCACCGCGTCCCAGTCGCATGCGGCGCTGGCCGCACTCATGTGATCCCAGTGCGCGGCGTTGGGTTCTTCCAGCAGCTCAGTCAACTGCGCATAGCAGGCCTGTGCCTCGCTGAAGCGGCCGGTTTCCATGTACATCCGCGCCAGCGTGCCACGCGCGCCGTGCGAACCCGGCGACGCCGCCAGCAACGCCTGCGCGGCCTGCTCCAGTGCCGGCCAGTCGGACACGCGACGGGCGCGCTGCACCTCGCACCAGTGCGCGAACACCGGCACGCTGCCACGATAGAGATCAGCCAACTGGCGCAGGCCTTCGTCGTCGCCCTGCTCGGTCAGCCAGCGCATCAGCGTGTAGGCGGCCGGGCCATCATCCTGCGCATGTGCGCGCACGAAGCGCCACAGCAATGCGCGCGCTTCCGTCTGCGCCCCACAGGCGCCCAACGCGGAGGCCGCCATCTCGGCCAGTGCTTCATCATCCGGCAGCTCGGCATGCGCCTGCAGCAGCCATTGCGCCTCACGCTCGGGGTCACGCACCTGGTTCTGTTCGCCCTGCGTCTCCAGCCATGCCAGCAGCTCGCCGGCCGGCACCGGCAGCGGTGCCACGTCCGGCAATGCATCGATGCGCGCGGCCAGGCCGGCCACCAGCGCAGCCGCCCCGCGATCCTGGCGCAGCTGCGCCAGATGGGCCCGTGCCAGTTCCAGCTGGCGCTGTGCCACCCAGCGTGCACCACGCTGCAGGGCCAGCTCCAGGCTCAGCGCAGCGACTTCGATCAGCAGGCGGTGCGAGCCAACCTCGGCAAAGTGCTCGATGATGGTGTTGAAGCGCGTACCCAGATCCCAGGTATTGCGTGCGGGATCGCGCCGGCACAGCGCTGCGGCGGTGTTCGCCCACAGCCGCCAGTAGGTAGGCGTCAGTTCGCTCCACGGCACCAGCTGCTGCAGCGCCTCTTCGTCGCGGCCCAACTGGGCCAGCGCCCACGCCTTGGACAGGCGGCGCGGCACCGTGCAGTTGGCCGGTTCGTACTCTCCGGACGCGGCCACCTCGGCCTCGCGCTTCTCGATCAGCACCAGCGCTTCTTCGGCGCGGCCCATGCCCAGCAGGATCTTGATCTGCATCTCCGGGAAGCTGTCGAACACTTCCTTGCCGCAGGCCTCGATCGCATCCGACTGCACCTGCAGGTAATCCAGTGCCTCCTGGCCGCGGCCGTCATCGAGCAGCGCATCGGCCTTTTCGCAGCTCAGGCACTGGAAGCAGGCCCAGCTCGGATCGATGCGGCCCAGCGTTTCGTCGCAGACCTCGATGCGCTCCGGCACCCAGCCGGGGCCATCGATGTTGCCGTAGCAGGCGGCCAGGTCCTGGGTCACGCAGATTGACTGCGGGCACTCCAGCGTGTCCTCACGATGCGCGCGCTCGAACAGCGCCACGGCTTCGCCCAGCGCGCTCTCGCCTTCGACACGATTGCCGACGCGGTTGCGCAGCGCCCAGTGGCCGACGTAGACGTCGACCCACGGGTTGTCCAGCGCCTTGCCCAGCGCTCGCGCTTCGGGCAGCAGCGCGTCGACGCGGTCGACACGCAGTTCGCTCACCTCGTCGGCGAGGCGGTTCAGCAGGTGCGCGTTCTGCGCCTGGCCGGCCTGGCGCAGGTCACCCTGCAGTTTTTCGACCCAGTTCCAGATGTCCATGGGGTAAGTGCTCCTGTCTAGCGAAGGCTGGATGAGGGGGTGCGGTGCTCAGCGCAGCATCTGCTGCAGGGCACCGGCAATATCGGTAAAGGCGCCGTTGAGATCCGGGCCGGGCGTGGCGGTCGCGCGGGCCAGCGGACGGCCTTGCGCGGCGACGATGATCTTCAGTGAGCGCAGCAGGCGTGCTGCGGCTTCGGCCTGCGGGTGGCCGTCGCGCTGGGCGCGCAACAGCGCCTGCACCGCCGGGTTGTCGAGGTTGAGGTACAGCCGCGAGGGTGCGCGCGATTCGATGCGCGCGGTGAACTGACGCGCCAGGCGCAGCGCCGCCATCGAAACGCGCTTGTCGTTCTCATCGTCTTCGAGGCGCTGCTTCAGCTCGGCCTCGCGGTCGGGCACCACCACCACCGGCAGCGACTCAGGACTGAAGCGTGCTGGCAGCAGCTGCTCGCCGTCACCCAGCTGCTCGCGCAGCCATGCCAGCTGCACCTCGTCGAGGCTGTCATCACTGCGGAACAGCGCACGGTTGCCCTGTTCGGTCCCCAGTTCAACCAGGCGCAGGCCCTTGGCCTGGGCCCAGCGCCGCAGGAACGGCACCACCGCATAGCGATGGCCATGCGCGACCGGCACGCCCATCGCGCGGAACAGCATTTCCTCGAAGCCGCCGCCGTTGTCGAGGATCACATGCACGGCACCGCGTGCGGGCAGTGCACTGGCCGGCAGGTCGCCCTGCGAGGTCGGCACGCGCACGTGTTCCAGCAACAGGTCGAACAGGCGGTCATCGCACAGCGCCGCACCCAGCAGCGCCTCGTTGTGGCGGCTCAATACACGTCGCCACGCTTCCGGCTGCTGCCGCGCCACGTCGGCCAGGCCATCAATCAACGCCTCCAGCAACGCATGCTGCACGGCGCGGTACTGGTCATCGCGCTGCAGGTCTTCGCGGCTGGCGGTAGGCGTGAGCCGGGAGGATTCGATCACCCCGCCGATGAAGCCCGCCCACGGCGGCAGCAGGTCACGCGCGTCGTCGTCCAACAGCATGCCGCGCACGAACACCGACAGGTTGCGGTTGTCACTGGTGCCGTAGGTGGCACCGTCCTGCACCCACAGCAGGCCGGTGGCATCGCTGTTGCCATCCGCACGCAGCGGCAGGGTGACGATCGGCTCGAAGTCGTGCTCGAAGCGCGCCGCGAACTGCAGCGCCTGGCGACGCGCCTGCACCGGATGCAGGGCCACATCGCCCTGGCCGCGCCACGGCGGCGGCTCGGGGTTCAGCGCCTCGCCTGCAGCACCGATGAAGATCGGCTCGGACAGCAGCGCGCAGTAGCGGCCCAGTACCTCGTGCAGGCGCGCTTCGTTGGCCAGCGGCAGGAAATCCGGATGCAGTTCCAGCTCCACCTCGGTGCCGACCGCGCGTGCCGGCATTTCGCTGACGGTGTACTGCTCAGCGTTACTGGATACGTACAGATGGCCCAGCTCCGGCGTCTGGTACGACGTAGTGCGAACGCTGACCCGGCGCGCCAGCACGAAGGCCGACAGGAAGCCGAGGCCGAACATGCCGATCAGGCCCTCATCGTCCTCGCCGCCCTGGCGCAGGCCACGGGTGTAGCCGACGCCGACGGTGGCCAGGTAATCGTGGATCTCCTGGCGGGTCAGGCCGGCGCCGGTATCGATGATGCGCAGCACGCCGGCACCGGCATCGACCTGTACCGCGATGCGCGAGGGCACCTCGACGCCGGGCTGCTCGATGCGGCGGCGGATGATCGAGTCGTGCGCGTTCTGCACCAGCTCACGCAGTGCCACCACCGGGGTGGAATACAGGTGCTTGCCCAGCACCGTCATCAGTCCATTGAGATCGACCCCGGCGCGACGGATTTCGGCGTTGGGGGCGGTGAGCGCGGTGTCCTGCATGTAATCGTTTACTCCTGGGCACGGAAAGGCGCCAGAGGGCGCCTTCGTCGAGCGGGAAAAACTAGCACAGGGAGGCTGACCGTTGCCGTGTCGGCCGCCGTATTCCACGTGCGCGGTGGTGACGCCGGGCCATGCCCGGCGCGATCACGCCGCGTCGATGGCCTCGGACAGGCGCTCCACCGCGATCACTTCCATACCCTTCACCGAACCGCCCTTGGGCGCATTGGCCTTGGGTACGATGGCGCGCTTGAAGCCATGGGTGGCGGCTTCGCGCAAGCGGTCTTCGCCATTGGGCACCGGTCGGATCTCGCCGGACAGGCCAACCTCGCCAAACGCAATCGTCTTTTCCGCCAGCGGCCGGTCCTGCAGCGAGGACAGCACCGCCAGCAACACCGGCAGGTCGGCAGCGGTCTCCTGCACGCGGATGCCGCCGACGACATTGACGAACACGTCCTGGTCGCCGACCAGCACGCCGCCGTGGCGATGCAGCACCGCCAGCAGCATGGCCAAGCGGTTCTGCTCCAGGCCGACCGCGACACGGCGCGGGTTCGACAGCGGCGACGCATCCACCAGCGCCTGCACTTCCACCAGCAGCGGCCGGGTACCCTCGCGGGTGACCATCACGCAGCTGCCCGGCTGGTGGGTGCTGCCGCCGGACAGGAAGATCGCCGACGGATTGGAGACTTCCTTCAGGCCCTTGTCGCCCATCGCGAACACGCCCAGCTCGTTGACCGCACCGAAGCGGTTCTTGAACGCGCGCAACAGGCGGAAGCGGCTGCCACTCTCGCCTTCGAAGTACAGCACCGCATCGACCATGTGTTCGAGCACGCGCGGGCCGGCGATACCGCCCTCCTTGGTCACGTGGCCGACCAGGAACACGGCGGTGCCGGTCTCCTTGGCGAAACGCACCAGCCGCGCCGCGCTCTCGCGCACCTGGCTGACCGAGCCGGGCGCGGCGGTCAGGCTCTCGGTCCACAGGGTCTGCACGGAGTCGGCCACGATCAGCCGCGGGCCAGCCTTGGACGCATGCTGCAGGATCGACTCGACGCCGGTCTCGGCCAGCGCGTTGACACCGTCCAGCGGCAATTCCAGCCGGTGCGCGCGCCCGGCCACCTGGGCCAGCGACTCCTCGCCCGTGACGTACAGCACCGGCAGCTCGGCCGCCATCTTCGCCACCGCCTGCAGCAGCAGGGTCGACTTGCCGATGCCCGGGTCACCACCGACCAGTACCACCGCACCCTCGACCAGGCCACCGCCCAGCACGCGATCGAACTCGCCGATGCCGGTCGAGACACGGCGATGCTCGGTCTGCTCCACGTCCTTCAGGGCGGTGATCTTCGGCGGGTCGATCTTGCCGGCCCAGCCGGCCCGGCGCGAGGCCGGCGCCTTGGCCGCCGCCGCGCTCTCCAGCACGATTTCCGACAGCGAGTTCCAGGCGTTGCACTCGGTGCACTGGCCCTGCCACTTGCTGAATTCGGCGCCGCATTCATTGCAGACGTAGGCGGTGCGGGCTTTTGCCATCGGATGATTTCCAGCAACGGGAACAGGCGTGGCAGGATAGCCGAGCCGGGTCGCAGGTGCTGCGACCGCTCAAGTCCCGCCCACCCGCGCCGATAGCTGTCGCGGGCGTGCGCCTTGCGGGCGCCCCTCCCTCCCCCTCTGGATTCAACATGACTGGCAGTTACAGTCAGAGCCTGGTCGCCATCTCCCTGCTGGTGGCCATTCTTGCCTCGTACACGGCGCTGGACATGGCCGGCCGCCTGGCCACGGCCGAAGGCCGCGTGGCCCGCTGGTGGCTGGCGGGGGGCGCGGCGGCCATGGGGCTGGGCATCTGGTCGATGCACTTCATCGGCATGCTCGCCTTCGACCTGCCGATCCCGGTGGGTTACGACCTTGGCATCACCCTGTACTCGCTGGCGGTCTCGATCGGTGCTTCCGCCTATGCGCTGTGGCTGGTGTCGCGGCCCAGCCTGCCGTGGCGACGATTGCTGGCCGGTGCCGTGCTGATGGGCCTAGGCATTGCCACCATGCATTACCTGGGCATGGCGGCGATGCGCATGCAGCCGGGCATCGACTATCACCCTGGATGGTTCGCCGCCTCCATCGCGGTCGCCATCGGTGCCGCCGGCGCGGCGCTGTGGATCGCCTTCCGCCTGCGTGCCGAGCAGCGCAACACCATGCGCCTGCGCGCACTGGCCTCCCTGGTGATGGGCCTGGCCATCGTCGGCATGCATTACACCGGCATGGCCGCCGCACGCTTCCCCGAAGGCAGCATCTGCGGTGCGGTCGGCAGCGGCGGCATCGACACGCGTTGGCTGGCGGTGCTGGTGATCGTCACCACCGTGGCCACGCTGGGCATCGCCCTGGTGGCCTCGCTGTTCGACCGGCAGATGCGCGTTCGCACCGGGCTGCTGGCCGATTCGCTGGCGCACGCCAACGACAAGCTGATCCAGGCCGCCCTGCATGACCCGCTGACCCAGCTGCCCAACCGCATGCTGCTGCAGGACCGCATCGAGCAGGCCATCGAGAAGGCGCGCCGCCGTGGCCGCGCCGTGGCGGTGATGTTCTGCGACCTGGACGGCTTCAAGGCGGTCAATGATGCCTATGGCCACCAGCTCGGCGACCGTCTGCTGGTGGCGGTGGCGCAGCGCATCGGCGGCCTGCTGCGGCCACAGGATACGTTTGCCCGTCTCGGCGGCGACGAGTTCGTGATCGTGCTGGCCATCGATATTCCCGACGATGCGGTGGTGGTGGCCGAGCGCATCATCGCTGCTGCCGGCGAACCGTTCACGCTGGATGCGGCCGAGCTGCAGGTCAGTGCCAGCCTGGGCATCGCCCTGTACCCGGATGACGCCAGCAACGAGCGCGAGCTGATGGCGCACGCCGATGCGGCGATGTACCACACCAAGGAAACCGGCCGGAACGGCTATACCTTCTTCACCCCCTCGATGCAGCTCAGCGCCAACCGCCAGCTGCGCCTGCTGCAGGACCTGCGCAAGGCCATCGCCCGCGACGAGCTGGTGCTGCACTACCAGCCCAAGTTCCCTGCCGCCGGCGCACCGGCCACCGGCGCCGAAGCGCTGCTGCGCTGGCAGCATCCGGAGCTGGGCCTGCTGGCGCCGGATGTGTTCATTCCCATCGCCGAACGCAGCGGCCTGATCCTGCCCATCGGTGACTGGGTACTGGACCGTGCCTGTGCACAGCTGCGTACCTGGCACGACGCAGGGCACAGCGAATGGTCGATGGCGGTCAACCTGTCACCGTTGCAGTTCGCCTCGCCGGCGCTGCTGGACAGTGTGCGCGAGGTGCTGCAACGGCACCGGATCGACCCCTCGCGGCTGACCCTGGAGATCACCGAGACCACGGCGATGAAGGACGTCGATGCCAGCCTGGCGATCCTCAACGACCTGACCGCGATGGGGGTGCACATCGCCATCGATGATTTCGGCACCGGCTATTCCAGCCTGCTGTATCTCAAGCGCATGCCCGCCACCGAACTGAAGATCGACCGTGCGTTCGTACACGACCTGGAACGCAATGACGAAGACGCCGCCATCGTTTCATCGATCATCGCGCTGGGCCGCACCCTGCAGCTGCAGGTGGTGGCCGAAGGCGTGGAGACGCAGGCACAGCGCGAATACCTGAGCGAGCTGGGCTGCGACCAGCTGCAGGGTTATCACCTGGGGCGGCCGATGGAGCCCGAGGAGTTCCTGCGCCGGGTGGGGTGAGGCCCCGGTTTCGGGGTCGGATCCCTTGCCGCGGGCAAGGGCTCTGACTCCATCCACGCAACCCCATCCACGCGTGGCCTGGATCTACCGGCCCCCGGGGTCAGAGCCCTGGCCTGCGGCCAGGGATCCGACCCCATCCACCTGCCAACAAAAAGGCCGCCCGAGGGCGGCCTTTCTGCGTGGCAACGTCGCGCGGACGTCAGTGCATCATGTGCACGTTCATGTTATGCATGACCCACAGGGTGCCGATCACGATGATGCCGATCACCACGACGGTGAAGGCTGCAGCGTTGACGTTCCAGCGGCTTTCCGAAGAGCGGTCCAGGTGCAGGAAGAACACCAGGTGGACCAGCATCTGCAGCACCGCGGTGACCGCGATCACCACACCGTTGACGGTGCGCGAGAAGTCGCCCGACATCACCATCCAGAACGGGATGACGGTCAGCACCACCGCCAGCACGAAGCCGATCAGGTAGGACTTGACGCTGCCGTGGCTCTCGCCGCCGGCGGCGTGGTCGTGTGCATGGTTGTCATGTGCCATTACAGCGCTCCATTGAGGTAGACGACGGAGAACACGCCGATCCAGATCAGGTCCAGGAAGTGCCAGAACAGGCTCAGGCACGCCATGCGGGTCTTGTTGGTCGGGGTCAGGCCGTACTTCTTCAGCTGCACGAACATCACCAGCAGCCACAGCAGGCCGGCGCTGACGTGCAGGCCGTGGGTACCGACCAGGGCGAAGAACGCCGACAGGAAGGCACTGCGGTCCGGACCGTAGCCCTGATGGATCAGGTGCTGGAACTCCCACACTTCCATGCACATGAAGCCGAAGCCCAGCAGCCAGGTGATGCCCAGCCACAGGTACATCTGGCCCATCTGCTTGCGGTGCATGGCGATCATGCCCAGGCCGAAGGTCAGCGACGAGGTCAGCAGCAGCGCGGTTTCCCACGCCACGAACGGCAGCTCGAACAGGTCCTTCGCGGTGGGACCACCATCAGTACCGCCGGACAGCACCACGTAGGTGGCGAACAGCGAGGCGAAGATGAGGCAGTCGCTCATCAGGTACACCCAGAAACCGAAGACGGTGTTGCCGCCGGTGTCGTGGTGCTCGTGGTCGTCATGGCCATGGGCCGCCGCATGCGCGGCGTGCCCGTGGCTCAGGGTCGAGGTATTGGTGCTCATGCCTTCAGCTCCGACTTCACCAGGCCCTGGTTTTCCAGGTGCTTGCGGTGTTCGTTCTCGATGCGTTCCACCTCGGCGGCCGGGACCCAGTAGTCCACGTCCTGGTCGAAGGTGCGGTAGATGAACGTGGCGATCATGCCGACGAAGCCGACGATGGCCAGCCACCAGATGTGCCAGATCATCGCGAAGCCGAACACCAGGCTGAAGGCACCGATGACAACGCCCGTGCCGGTGTTGCGCGGCATGTGGATGTCGGTGTACTTGGCCGGCTTCGGCCAGGCTTCACCACGCTGCTTGCGCTCCCAGAAATCGTCCAGCTCGGTGACTTCCGGCAGGGTGCCGAAGTTGTAGAAGGCCGGCGGCGAAGAGGTTTCCCACTCCAGCGTACGGGCATCCCACGGGTCGCCGGTCAGGTCGGCAGTCTTCTTGCGGTCGCGGATCGACACGGCCACCTGGATGATCTGGCACAGGATGCCGGCACCCACGATGAAGGCACCTGCAGCGGCCACCAGCAGCAGCGGCTCGTAGGCCGGGTTGACGGTGCTCTGCAGACGACGGGTCATGCCCATGAAGCCCAGCACGTACATCGGCATGAAGGTCACGTAGAAGCCGATGAACCAGCACCAGAACGCGCACTTGCCCCAGAACTCATTGAGGCGGAAGCCGAACATCTTCGGCCACCAGTAGGTGATGCCGGCGAACATGCCGAACACCACGCCGCCGATGATGACGTTGTGGAAGTGGGCGATCAGGAACAGGCTGTTGTGCAGCACGAAGTCGATGGCCGGGATCGCCAGCATCACGCCGGTCATGCCGCCGATGGTGAAGGTGACCATGAAGCCGATGGTCCACAGCACGGGCGTGGTGAACTGCACGCGGCCGCGGAACATGGTGAACAGCCAGTTGAAGATCTTCACGCCGGTCGGGATCGAGATGATCATCGTCGTGATGCCGAAGAAGGCATTGACGTTGGCACCCGAGCCCATGGTGAAGAAGTGGTGCAGCCACACGATGAACGACAGCACGCCGATGCAGGCGGTGGCGTAGACCATGCCCTTGTAGCCGAACAGCGCCTTGCGCGAGAAGGTCGCGATGACTTCGGAGAACACACCGAACGCCGGCAGGACCAGGATGTACACCTCCGGGTGACCCCAGATCCAGATCAGGTTGATGTACAGCATGGCGTTGCCGCCACCGTCATTGGTGAAGAAGTGCGTACCCAGGTAACGGTCCAGGGTCAGCAGCACCAGGGTGATGGTCAGCACCGGGAAGGCAGCGACGATCAGCACGTTGGTCACCAGGGCGGTCCAGGTGAACACCGGCATCTGCATCAGCTTCATGCTCGGGGTACGCATCTTCAGGATGGTGATGAAGAAGTTGATACCGCTCAGCGTGGTACCCAGGCCTGCGACCTGTAGACCCCATATGTAGTAGTCCATGCCTACGCTTGGACTGTATTCGATGCCCGACAACGGCGGGAACGCCAGCCAGCCGGTGGCAGCGAACTCACCGATCCACAGCGACAGCATGATCAGCACCGCACCGGACACGAACAGCCAGAAGCTGAGCGAGTTGACGAACGGGAACGCGACGTCGCGTGCACCGATCTGCAGCGGCACGGCCAGGTTCATCAGGCCGGTGATCAGCGGCATCGCCACGAAGAAGATCATGATCACGCCGTGGGCGGTGAAGATCTGGTCGTAGTGGTGCGGCGGCAGGTACCCCTCGGACCCGCCGACGGCGAGCGCCTGCTGGGTACGCATCATGATGGCGTCGGAGAAACCGCGCAGCAGCATGACGAAGGCGACGATGAGGTACATCACGCCGATCTTCTTGTGATCCACCGAGGTGAACCACTCCTTCCACAGATAGCCCCACAGCTTGAACTTGGTGATCAGGGCCATGACGCCCAGGCCACCCAGCACCGCGCCGACCAGGGTGGTCAGCACGATCGGATCGTGGGGGATCGACTCAATTGAGAGTTTACCCAACATGTTCATTCTCCCGAGCCCGCGTGGCCGGCGTGACCGGCGGCGGCGTGCTCGTCAGCAGTGTGTCCGGCGTGTTCGGCCGGAGCGGCGGCAGCGTCGGTGTGGCCTTCATGGCCCTCGTGACCTGCATGGGCATCGTGACCTTCAGCAGCGGCACCGTCGGCCGGGGCCTTGTGCTCGTGCTTCATGCCGTAATGCTTGTTGTCGCCCATGTGCTTGGCGATGACCCAGTCGAACAGGCCTTCTTCAGTCTTGCCGAAGTAGGTGACCGGGTACCACTCGGCATTGCGTGCTTCACCCAGGGCCTTGAACGAGGCCTTGTCCAGGGTCTGCTCACCGGCACGGACCTGGTCCAGCCACTGGCGGTATTCGGCATCGGTAACCGAGTAGGCGGTGAAGTGCATCTTGGCGAAGCCGGCACCACTGTAGTGCGAGGACATGCCCGGGAATTCACCGGTCTCGTTGGCGATCAGGTGGAGCTTGGTCTCCATCGCAGCCATCGAGTAGATCATGCTGCCCAGGTGCGGGATGAAGAACGCATTCATCACCGAATCGGACGTGATCTTGAAGTTCAGCGGCGTGTTGACCGGGAACTTGATTTCGTTGACGACCGCCACCTTCTCTTCCGGATAGATGAACAGCCACTTCCAGTCCAGCGAGATCGCCTCGATGGTGACCGGCTTGACGTCCGAATCCAGCGGACGATACGGGTCCAGTGCGTGCGACGAGCGCCAGGTCAGGACCGCCAGCACCAGCACGATCATGCAGGGAATGGACCACACCACCACCTCGATCGCCGTCGAGTGGGACCACTTCGGCTCGTAGCGGGCCTTGGTGTTGGAGGCGCGATACTTCCACGCGAAGGTCAGGGTCATGATGATGACCGGGATGACGACCAGCAGCATGAGCACGGTGGCCGTGATCAGCAGGGTCTTCTCATCCTGGCCGATCTGGCCCTTCGGACTGAGGATGGCCACCGCATCGCAACCGGTGAGCATCACCAGCAACGACAGCAGCAGGCCCGGGCGCAACCAGCGCCCAAGGGTTTTCAACGGAATCATCGGTCGATCCAATTGCGAGGGAATGCCGTTCCCCGTCCTGCCTGTTCCGGCCAAAGCCGGTCCCACCGGTCCGGAAGACAGGCAGGGAGGTGGGGTCGAGTCAGCCTTTCAATTTTAGGCCGTCACCCACCATTTAAGAAAGGCATTGACAATGATCGAGCGCAGGAAAGGCCCGATTCTGGCTGCGACACGTTGTCGCACCGCGCAGGCGCGGCGGGCAGAACGCCCGGGGGCGGCATCCTAGCATCAGGTGCTGGCCGGCGGTCCGCCCTCGTTCGGCAAAGTCATCTGAACCTGTTCAGGCGTGCTGATGGGTGCCCGGCGTGGGATGCTCGGCGCAGGAGGAGGGTCCGTGGACAAGATCGACTTCAAGAAGCGCGATCGCGCGTTGTACCAGCCCCCGGTGGGCCGGTTCGTGACTGTGGACGTACCGCCCCTGCCCTACGTGATGGTCGACGGCCACGGTGATCCGAATACCGCCCCCGCCTACCTGCAGGCCGTGCAGTGGCTGTACTCGGTGAGCTATGCACTGAAGTTCGCGCTGAAGGCCATGGGCCAGGACTACGTGGTGCCACCGCTGGAAGCGCTGTGGAGCGCCGGGGATCCGTCGAGCTTTGTCGCACGCCGCAAGGATGAGTGGAGGTGGACGGTGATGATCCGTACGCCGAACGGGATCAGTCCAGAGCAGTGGGAGGCTGCCATCGCCAATGCGGCGAAGAAACTGGGCGAGGTCCCGGCCAGCCTTCGCCATGAAATTCTTGAAGAAGGCCTCTGCCTGCAGACCTTGCATGTGGGTGCCTACGATGACGAGGGCCCGATCCTGGCCCATCTGCACGGCGAGCTGATGCCCGCACTGGGTTACACCTTTGCCGGCCCCCATCATGAGATCTACCTGAGCGACCCGCGCAGGACCGACGCGGCGCGGTTGAAAACCGTCCTGCGGCAGTCGGTGCGCAATGGATTGCCGGCCTGCTGATCATCGGCTCCGCAACAGCATAGCCCCTCCACCATGATAGACAGGTAGCGACCACTCAGAACAGCCAGTACTGTTGCAGGCACGGACGCGATACGGTGAAACGCATCGACGCGGATTTGCCTGTGAGAAGGACGTATTGGCCCCCTGGTAAACCACGCCACCGTCATTGCTCAGTTCATACCGCTCAGCGCGTGCGGAAGCTCCCCAGGCCATTTCACAGGAACTCCGCATTTCGGCGACGTTGAGGTTCCCCGGCACATCAGGCACCGGGCGCAGGACCAGCGTGAAGGTAGCCACAGCGGAGTACCCGCTGCACCCGGCGGCATTACATGCACGGGCACGGTAGCCGTAGCCACCCGCGCCGCGAGCACCCGCAGCGAACTGGGTCTCGGCCGAGTCCAGAACCTGCGTCCACTGCCCTGCTGCAAATTGCTCCTCCAGCCGATAGGAACTCGCAGTGGCAACGGCTCCCCAGTAGACCCTGAACCCTTGACCGCTTCCAACGTTTGACGAATCGATGGACAGACCAGGTGCAGACGGCGCCCGCAGCACGGCGACAAGCAGCGCCGAGGACAACGGTCCGCAACCACTGGCATTGCAGGCTCGCACGCGATAGCCGTACGTCCCTGTCGAACGTTCGGGAAGCGTTGCGGCGATCGCGCTGGAGTTCTGCACCTGGGCCCAGACTCTACCCGGCGCCTGCTCTTCCAACGCATAGCTCGCACCATCGGGCACGGCGCTCCAGCCAACAACGACCGGACTGCCATACTGCGCGGAGTTGCCACTCATTACAGGCGCCACGGCAGGGATGCGCAGGACACGGGTGGTCGCGACGGCGGAATAGCTGGAACACCCGGCATCATTGCAGGCACGGACGCGATAGCCATCCTCACCGCTGGGGCGCCCCGCAACATCCTGCGAAGTCCTGGCGGCGTTCGCGATCTGCGTCCATTCACTTGTACCGGAGCGTTGCTCCAGGGCATAGCGGGCTGCCCCTGCCACCTGGCTCCAGGAAACCACATACGCACCGGAGCTGTTGCTGGCCGGCAACGACAATGTCGGCGCGGCCGCCGGCTTGAGGATGACCTGGATGGAAGCGGGAGCCGAGTAAGCTGCACATCCACGCCCGTTGCAACCGCGCACGCGGTACTGCACGGAGCCGGCGGGCTGCCCACTAACGGGATGATTCGCGACATTGGCGGAGAGGAGGGTCGCCCACGCACCTCCAGTGGATGCCTGCAGCTCATAGCGACTGGCGCCGGCGACTGTGCTCCAGGTCACGACGTAGCTTCCTGAATAGCTCGTGGCCGGCACTGTGACAATGGGAACATCAACCGGCTCAGCCTGAACGTTGATCGCGCCAACACTGCTCCAGGCACCACACGCATTCGACGAGCACGCGCGCACCGAGTATCCGTAGATACCGGCCGAACGATTGCTCGCCGCCCAGGCTCTACCAGCCCCCGAATACACCGTGGTCCAGCCGCCACTGTCTCGCTGCTCACGAAGCTCGTAGCGCGCCGCGCGACCGACTTCCCCCCAGCTTACGCTGAAGCTCCCCGTCTCCGACGAAGGCGGAACCGACAGCGACGGAACGCCCGGTGCAACATGCCCAACGACCTTCGCTACGAGACTGCTGCCCAGGTAGACATATTCAGAGATTTCACCCGTCCGCTCATTGTTCTGTCGCCGCAGCAAGCCATCCTCGCCATACAGCGAGAAAATCCGGCGATCCTCATTCTCGGCAGACGACAAAACTCGTCGCCCGTATGCGTCATAGCGATACGACTCAGCCCCGGCCACCTTTCGCAGCCGATTGCCGACATCGAACGTGTGAACAACGCCGTTTCGATTCCTAAGGTTTCCTTGCGGGTCATAGTCCAAGCCAATAATCGTGGAACCACCCGTCGCCTGTACATTGGTCAGCCGATTGAATGCGTCGTACCAGTACTGGTGGTCCCTCACTCCGGCGAGGCTGCTGCTACGAAGGTTATCCAGTGCGTCATAGGTGTAGCGCATGACACCATTGCCGCCAAACATCGCAGAGGTCGCCTGCTGAAGGCGATCAAGCTGGTCATACTCCATCCGACGATCACGAAGGCTGTCGACGCCATCGAGGATGGTGACGACGTTTCCAGCGCCATCATAAAGATACGAATAGTCGAGCACTCCGTTGCCGTCAACAACCTGCGCCGGCAGCTGGCGGGCGTTCTGCTGCATGCTGTGCACGACGCCATTACCGTAAGTGAATCGGCGAATCGCTCCATTAGGGTAATAACTCACTGCAGTCGCGTAAGGGCCGGCCTGGGTTGCCTGCCCGAGCGCATTTGGGGCAAGGCCGACGAACATCCCGCTCGGATAGGCAATTCCGGCCCTGTTACCGTTGCTGTCGTAGCCATACCCCAGCGAAAGGGCGGGTCCGGCCGACTCCTGCAGCGACTCACCGGTAAGAAGCCGACGCTTGTTGTAGGTATAGCCGTTCACCGCTACGGCCCCGCCCCCGTCATTCAGAGTGGTCACCTGCGCGGGCTTGCCATCGGCATGATAGAGCCAGTCCTGATCACCATTCCGGTCGGGAAAACGCAGTGTCGCTAGACGGTTCCGCGCATCGTACGTCCGGTCCACGCGGCGCGAAGACGACAAGGCTGCGGCAGCATCACAGGAGGCGACGTTGGGCAATGCGAGCCCGGATGCCGTCCACAGCAGATTTCCCGCAGGGTCATATCCCATCGCGGTACTGCCAGTTTCCGGTTCAATCGACTTGCAAAGCTGCTGGTGACCGTCGTAGACATAGGTGCGCGTCAGCGCTTCAGTAGAAGACGCGTTTCGCCGCTTGATGGAAAGTGGCTTGCCAAAAACGTCACGGACAATCTCGGAGAACACCCCCCCGGGATGTGCAATGGCGATCGGCTGCGTCTGACTGGGCTGATCAAAGGCCTGGTATGCAGTCGTAGTCACCCGACCTTTCGGATCAATCACCTTTACCAGTCCACCAGCAAGATAACTGGTCGTAGTCGTCAGCAAACCAGACTCGCTGTCCTGCGAAACAGATGCCACTCGCCCCAGGCCGTCGTACGTCGTCCAAGTGCCCGTGGAGGCATTGGCCGATGCCGACGGATATGACTGGAACTCAAGGCGCCCCTGTAGATCGTAGCTGGCTCTCACGAATCGCTGGGTTTCAGCAGGCGACGCCGCATCAAACTCCTGGGTCAGCAGCGGCCGCCAGAATGCATCGTAGTAGACGCGCTTGCGTGCATTTCCGGTCGAAACATCCTGACGCCAATGGCCTGCAGCGACCCCATACTCATCTGCACTGCTTTTGCTGAAACTGCGAACAGTATCCGCCCATGCCACCGTGTCGCCCGCTGGATAGCGTATGCGCGAGATGCGCCCCATCGGGTCATATTCATACCCGGTTGCGGCACCGATCTCGTCTGTGACCGACGTGACGAAGCCATTGTCATCCACGCCACGAACCAGTGTCGTGCCATCTGCGAACTTCAGCGTCTGCGCAACGCCGCGCTTCCAGTTCGCCAGATGGGTGATGTGATTGTTCGCATCGGCAATACTCGAGAGTGAGCCATCCGGATTGTAGCTGTAGCGCTGCAGAAGGCGCCCGTGGCTGTGGAGTTCGATCGGAAGTGCCCGACCGTCGTAGGTGGTGCGAGTGATCACGGACGCCGTATCCGAGCTGGAAACGCGCGCCACCTGACCCAACACCCAGAGGCCAAGGTTGTCGCCATACTCAGTCACATCCGTACGGGCGTCTCCCTGACTACTGAACCGGGAGACGCTCAGTGGTCGAGCCAGGCTGTCAAAGCTGTTCGTGCGACGGGTGTAGACCACCCCGTCCAGGCGCGTGACGGTTGACAGCTCTGGCTGGATCGCCTCGCGGGGGAAGTTGTCGCCGGTATCCTGCGCGCTGACACCAAAACGCGCGGGATACGGCCGGCCTGCAGGAGAGAGCGCGTAAGTGTTCTCGACAACCTGCAGGATATCGCCGCCCTTGCCACGCTCAATGCGCAAGAGCTTTCCTTCGTCATACTTGAAGCTGTTTCCGTGGGTGTAGCGGGTCCACTCAGCGCCGGGCCCCTCCACCACCGTCGTTGCGCGACCCGCGCAGCTGTCACTCGTGCAGATCGGTTCGCCACACACCACTCCACCCGTCAATGGGCATGGCCGATCCATCGTTCCACCCGGGTAAAAAATGGAACTGATTGCGGAACTGTAGCTGTACTTCCAGGCCATCGGAGAAATGGCCGGTCCGCTGATGGACTTCTCGATCAGCGTGTAGGCCTTGTACGCAATCGCCCACTGGTTGACATCATCACCGGTGTCGTTTCCACCTATCCCTGTCGTGAAATTCTTGCAAGATATCGGGACGTTGCTCCGGCCATGCTCGCGGATGGCGACAGTAAATGTCCCTACGGCCCCGGAAGGATGCTCGATACGGCCAGTTGCCAACTGCGGCCCCACGAGCGGAGTTCCGTCCATGAAGCAACTGCGGACTGGCTCATTTGGAATAGGCAGCGTGGCGTAGTACGCGGCATTGGAGAGGCCCGAGAAGTCGATCTTCCACTGGCTTCCATCAGGTTGGATGACCGCCGACAGCGAGACCTTGCCGTCGCTTCGATACAGATAGCGCCAAGTCCGGCCATTCGTGGTTGCGGTCTCGATCTGACCTCGTGGATTATAGGAAAAACTGATCTGACGCCCGTCACTGGCAACGATGGATTGCAGTCGAGCGGGGGCATTGGCTGCGTTGGCATAGTTGTACGCCACGCTATTGCCGAACCGATCTTCAACACGCGTGGCGTACAGCACATTGAGCCTACGATCCAGCCGCTTTGTACCATTCAACGGATTCTTGATCTGCGGCTCGACGTACTGGGCCATCCAGTCGAACCAATAGCGGGTGCCGTCTGGCCCGACCGCCAGAAATCCCTCGCCGGTGCCGTTGCGAATGGCAGGCAGGCAGCCAACGAAGACCTGGTCGTTGGTCATCCAGTAGTACGGCCCCCCTTGGGCAGGTCTGGCCGTTGAACCATTGATCAGCAGCATTTCCCCGCTGGTCACGCCCGGAATGTTCATCGAGTTTCCGGACCACACGTCACTGACATCCATCGACCCGCTGAATGGAATGGACGGCTGCGCCTGGGACACTGTGCTGACACTGCAGCGCGCACCGGGCGACGCTGCGGCATGCCCCATGACCCAGTCTGTTGAGAAAACGCCACTGATGCTGGGCAAGTCCAGGTCCCAGTCAGCAAGAAGCGCATCGTTCTCGTACTGATAGCGATTCTTCATCACGTACTTGCGTTTCAGGCTCACTGGTAACGCGTGATGACTTTCCAGCGATACGTCAGCCGCCGAGAATGACAAGGCGCCATTTGAAAGACCTACGCTGTCTCCCAGCAAATCGTCCGACAACCTGGCAACGCCCATGCTGCTCTGCAAGCGCTTGTCGAACTCCTCCCAGGGATACTTGCCGGGCTGGGTATCCTGCGCAGCTGCGCCCGAAGCACTGAACATCCCCAGAAAAATCAGCCCGATCAGGCATCGACAGCTTCGCGCGTGCGTCTTCATGGCTTCCATAGCGAGATACCACTCCTTGGGTGCACGGAAGACGCATGCGCCATCCGATCAGGCAAGTGAACTCAACGTGAACCGGATGAATATCATTCACTCAGCCTTTGTTCAAGGGCCGAACGCGGCAAGCTGACCCTGAGCCTGCGTGACTGACGCCCCCCCCCCTAGGGCTGCAAACCCAGGACTGCGTACGAAGAACCAGCCCGCGAACCCGAGCATCCTTGAGCTGCCATGGACGATCTCGGGTGCACAGCAGAGACAACGATGCATTTGGCAACGGCGGCTGACATTGGCCGAACTGTTCGTAGGTGGGGATAAGGCCAACTTAGGACAGGATGCGAGGCGGTGGTTGGATGCTGCCGCGCCTCCGTCGGGGAGAGTCGCCCAGCCATCCTCATCGCTTCAGCTGACAGCCCCGCATCGAACGAGATCTTGTTCACCACATCTTCCTGAACGCGGCGATGCAACTCGATAGCGGGACCGAGCTTAATTTTGCTCTCGGGATGCAGCGCACTTGAAGCTTCATGTCCGTCCAGCGCTTCGTAGTAGTAGAAATTCGAGTATTTCTCAATAAAAATTTGGGCATCAACGGAACCCAACGCGAACTCTCTCACAAGCGTCGTCATCTCAATGATCGCAGCTTCAGTTTCCATGATCTACGTCACTCCAACTCATTGTTTGATCGGAAGCCATGCGGCCCGGGTACTGACGACCACCCTTGAGCTCAGCAACCGCCCGGGGTTCGAGGTGATCGTTGAGGAGCGCTTCGAGAGTGCAACTGGTAGGCTTCGACTTCGCAAGCGCAGGCAATCCGGACTGAACCTACTCAGCGACCGCTTGCCGGGCTTGGTCGCGGGCCTGATCCAGCGTCAGATGCTCAACCGAACCCAAGGTTCGACGCTTACCGTGGGCCCAGGTCACGATCCAAGCCTTGTGCCCTGAAGGCTGCACTCGCAGGATCAGACCTCGAACCTGGGCATCCCTAAGCTCATAGGGGCGGTCTCGGAGCTCAGCCGTGAGAACAATGCGTTTGGTGAGGGCGGATGACATCAGGCGGAGGATCCATAAGTGGCCATAAGACCAACTTAGGACAAGATGCGAGGCGGTGATTGGACAAGGATTGACCGCGACCAAGAAATTCGTGCGCTCTCAATCGTCGCGGGAAAATGCAAATCAAGGCAAATCCTTCGAACGCCGCCACATTCTTGCTGGATACATCCAGCCCAAATCAGTGCATCACAGCCCACATCTAAGCGTTCCGGCGCGGGAAAAACACACGCTGCGGCCGAAAGATCCTAAGCAGCATACGCCGGAACGCAAGACACATGCGCTCAACCTTGCCTATCCTAAAAAAAGTAAAACCCAGGTCACGCCCTTCGAATTCAAACATCCTCCCTTCAGAAATTTCCCAAACATCACGTATTGAAAAATATGTTCTGAATAATCCCATCTCAATAGTCGATACGAAATGTGAACCCATACGATCCAAAAGTACCCACCGCATGCGATCAACTGCAGTCGCAACATTCGATGACTTGATGAAAAACGTCGCTTGGAATCCGCCAACATCAGCCCCGAGGCCAGACGCTCGAACAAAGATCCCTTCAACCATGAACTCATAGAATCTCACAAGCCTATCTCCCCTTGCTCAGCTCTTGATCCAGCCTTTTAGAATCAATCCTTCCGTCAACTCGAAAATAACCCTGAAATCCACCATCCTCCCCCATCTTTACGCCCGGCATAGGCAGGCCAGTCTTCTCGCTGATCGCACCCATAGTGCCATTCCATCTTGCAATATCAGACTGCTCAGCAGGTCTAGGAACCGGGTCAGGGATGTACTCTGCCGAATCAGCAACTTGCTCAAGCGTACCGGCCAGAGCTAGTGCGCCGACGCTGACCTTACCCCAGAAGGAGTGTCCCCTTACGCTCTCTGTCTGGTAATGCGGAAGTCCTTTGCCGCCCCCCTCTAGTTCATGGCCCACATGTTTGAGCTGGCCCTCCGCCCCGTGTGCGGATGTCTCAATCTGCCTCGCTACTTGTCTTCTGTCCGCTATCACGTTCTGCTGCGCCCGGCGCGCACTGACGGCCTGCTCCTGAGTCAGTCGTGCAATCTTATGGGCCTGGTTTGCGGTGAGTCTGACGAGCCATGCAACTTTTCCGGCTTCTCCATCAGAATCTACGTAGGTGTACGGATTCCCGTTTGCATACCGGTACCTATTGAACTGCTCAACCGGTTTCTGATACGCCGTCACCGGATCAACCGATAAGAACACACCCAACTGCGGATCCATGTACCGCTGCTGCATGTAGCTCAGCCCGGTAGCCGAATCGCTCACATGTCCGGTATACCCTGGTCCGTCCGTGACTTCCCCGCCCACCACGGCGCCGTAAGGCTCGTAGTCATAGCGTTTGACCACGGTGCCATTGGCATCGGTCTCGGCCACAACCGAGCCCAAGGCATCGGTGTGGATGTAGGTGACCGTCTCCTGGGCGATTGCGGCTGGCGACAAGCCAAAGCCGATCAGCAGCACGCAGCACAGCCAGGCGCCTGATGCCCCCAGCTTCCGAATTCGATCTTCAAATCCCCTCAAGCGGGTAAATACACCGCCTGCAACTCCCCCGAACCTGCGCATCCTTCCAATCCCTGAAAGAGCCTTGGAGCAAGGCTGGGTATTCATAGCACAGGAATGGCTGGCTGCAGTTGCCAGGTCAGGAACTGTGCGAAGAGCTAAGCGCCTGGGAAGCCGGTGGGGCGAGTAGGCCGCGAGACTCGGAAATCCTGGGCTGCCAGCCATGGGCTGGCACTACTGGAGCTGCCGGCCAGCGGCCGGCACTACCGGAGCACAAAAAAAGCCCCGACCACGGGCCGGGGCTTTCCATTACAACTGGTGCCGGAAACAGGAGTCGAACCTACATTTCATCTCAGTCCCGGGTCTGTCGGTCCAGCGATATCTCCGGTTCCGACCATCCTGTCCAGACTCTCCTCAAATACCTCACCATCTTCAATGTAGAGCTGGACTTCGTGGTCAGATGATAGCCGGATGTCCAGTACCCATACTTGCGGCGCGCCAGCAAGCGCATCGCACAGATCACCAGTCGACACCTCTAACGGCCTGTTCACCATCCGCTCTCGAAGATGACCCAAGGTCGCTTTTGACTCCGCTCCCGAAGGGACATCCAAATGCGATAGCAGCCAAATATCATTCGTGCTGAAGTTCTCTCTTAACGCCTCAACTACTCTGTCTCCCGTGATGGGGAAGTCCCAAGCGTTTACGGTCATGACTATCCGCCTCCGTTAAGCGGCCGCGCGGGTCCGCGTGAAGGAGTGCCCCCGGTAGCACTCGGCTCGTAAGGATGTTCGTGCGGGTTCGTATGACTGCCCGGCCGGCCGTGGTCAGTAAAATCAATAGTCTTTACCGGCCTCCCGTGACCGTCGAATTCTCTCGCCTGGTCGTACTTTCCATTTCTACCATCTCGCTGCCCCAGTTGCGTATGCGGGCCAGCCGCATCCGGTTCTGGTGCAGGCTCACCATTGGGCTTCGTGGGTAGTGGTCGGTCGGGGAAACGATTGGGTATTGGCTGCCCGTCGCGCCCCCGCCGAACTGTATCCCGACCTGCGGGACGTTCAGTGGGCCTCGAAGTTGGCCTTCCACTTGGCCCGCTCTCGCGATTCCCCCCGGATGTATCCTCACTGCGCTGGATGTTTCCACCAGGGTTGGGAACCGGGATGGGAAGGATGTAAGGGGCCGGCATCGGAATCGCCTGCCGTCCATCAGGATCTGTGAACTTGTACGGATTCCCGTTCGCATACCGATACCGATTGAATTGCCCAACCGGCTGGTCATACGCCGTGACCGGATCCATTGACAGGAACACACCCAACTGCGGATCCATGTACCGCTGCTGCATGTAGCTCAGCCCGGTGGCCGCATCGCTCACATGCCCGGTTTACCCCGGCCCGTCCGTGACCTGATCACCCACCAGAGCCCCATCGGGCTCGTAGTCGTAGCGCTTGATCACATTGCCGTTGGCATCGCTCTCAGCCACGACCGAGCCCAGGGCGTCAGTGTGGATGTACGTCACCGTGGTCTGGGCGATTGCGGTTGGCGACAAGCCAAAGCCGATCAGCAGCACGCAGCACAGCCAGGCGCCTGATGCCCCCAGCTTCCGAATTCGATCTTCAAATCCCCTCAAGCGGGTAAATACACCGCCTGCAACTCCCCCGAACCTGCGCATCCTTCCAATCCCTGAAAGTGCCTCGAAGCAAGGCTGTGTATTCATAGCACAGGAATGAACGGCTGCGGTTGCCAGGTCAGGAACTGTGCGTGGAGCTAAGCGCTTGGGAAGCCGGCTGGGTGAGAAGGCCGCGAGACTCAGAAATTGTGAGCTGCCAGCCATGGGCTGGCACTACAGGGTTCTTGCGAAGCCCCAACGCGACGGAGACGGGACATGAAAAACGATTTCCCTAAGAATGAATCATCACTTTCCTGCTTGATTTATAGATCCGCATGACGGTGAAAGACCTATCCCGCCGGCACACGCTCAGTGAAGCCCCGGTTCCCCGTAGCACGGGAGGGTTCGGCTGCGGAGCGTGCTGGCAGCCAAGCGGCTCCAGGAGTCGGAGGCGGACAATGCGCGACTGAAAGGCTGCCGTCCGAACGATTGCTGGCAAACGACGCCATCAAGGACGCCCTGTGGAACGCAGCCGGACCCGAATCACCGCCGGAAAACACGCCATTGAGAACCACAGCTCAGTGCGGACTACGACACTTTTTCGGAAGTTTCTCAACGACATGAGCGACACACACATCAAAGCGTGAAGTACACCGCTCGCTTACGATCTGCGACGAGGGCGAGCGGACCCTGAAATCGACCCAAAGAGAGCCATCAATATCGCCATCTTTATGCAGAGGATCTGGTCGTGCGTCAACAATGGTGACCTGCCAAGCCTCACCAGATTTGAATGCGGATTCCGGCGCAAGATTGACTGCATCCATGAGGCTCACGAAGTACCGCTGCGCCAGACCGACGCTGGGCGACTCATTTGTGACCAGAGCCTCGCAGCGTTCGCTTCGACAAGCAGCCAGAGTCACCGCTATTCCAATGACACTCACAGCAATCCAGAATTTCCTCGAGGTTGAATTGCGCATCATTTCCCCTTCAGATTCTTCTCAAGGCGCATCGAATCGAGCCTTCCGTCAACCCTGAAAACACCTTGAAATGATCCCAATTGGACCCTCGAAGTCGAGTCATTCCCCCTGATCGCATCCTCGTCCATCGCGCGCAGACTGGTACCTCGCCGATCTGCCATGATGTGCTGCTGTGAGTACCCCGGAAGATAACTACCCGTCCTGCCCTCTCGACTCCCGTTGCTCGCGTACCCGTCTCGCGCTCCGGCAAAATGAATAATGTCATGCGCGGCAGCACCGATACCATTGTCGGCAGACATATCAATGTACCCCCTGCGTCCACCCCGGGAATCAACCCCCTCGCCGGCAAGGGGGAAGTCCTTGTAGTTTTTCCCCGCGCCCAACTCCATGACGTTCGTCCCTGCGCCACTGGGCGAAGACAACACTTGAAGCCTTATCTTCATCCCTGAGAACTCGGAGGATATGGAGTCCACTCTCGCCTTGATCTGCTGGATGTTCTCCTTGGTTGCTTCCGCCCCCTTGAAGTAGACAGGAATGACAACAACATTCACATCCGTAAAATATATGGCGTCGGCACCATCAGGGTCCGCATATCCGTAAGGATTGCCATTCCCGTAGCGATAGCGATTGAACTGTCCTACAGGCTGCTCATACGCAGTCACCGGATCCACCGACAGGAACACACCCAACTGTGGATCCATGTACCGCTGCTGCATGTAGCTCAGCCCGGTGGCCGCATCGCTCACATGCCCGGTATACCCCGGCCCATCCGTGACCTGACCACCCACCACGGCCCCGTAAGGCTCGTAGTCATAGCGCTTGATCACGTTGCCACTGGCATCGCTCTCAGCCACAACCGAGCCCAAGGCATCCGTGTGGATGTACGTGACCGTCGTCTGGGCGATTGCGGCGGGCGACACACCCAAGCCAATCAGCAGCACGCAGCACAGCCAGACGCCTGATGCCCCCAACTTCCGAATTCGATCTTCAAATCCCCTGAAGCGGGTCGACACACCGCCTGCAGTTCCCCCGAACCTGCGCATCCTTCCAATCCCTGAAAGTGCCTCGAAGCAAGGCTGGGTATTGATAGCACAGGAATGAACGGCTGCGGTTGCCAAGTCAGGAACGGTGCGGGGGAGCTAAGCGCCTGGGAAGCCAGGCTGGCCGCGAGGTCTGTAATTCCTGAGCTGCCAGCCATGGGCTGGCGCTACCGGACCAGCACCTGCCCATTCCGCCGGTCATGGGCCGGCAACACCCCATCACAAACAAAAAGCCCCGACCTAGGCCGGGGCTTTTCATCAAACATGGTGCCGGAAACAGGAGTCGAACCTGCGACCTACGCATTACGAACCCAGCCTATTGACCCCGACTAGCGATCCAAGCGAGTCGCAGCTCAGCGGATCAGACCGACTCCGACCGAGCGGACCGGCATGGACCATTGCCACCGGTACGCTCTCGAGCGCTCGCCTGGCAAGCACCCAATGGGGTGTTCCGGAGACTGACCTGAACTGGCCCGACTGACGATAAGCGCCAACTAAGCCATGGGCCGAGGGTAGCTCCACTCCGCCAGTCCCAGATGCGGACGAGGATGAGGACACTTCTTATCTATAGGGTCACTCCAACGCTGAAGACCATACCGAGGAGCGTCGCACTAGATAAGCGACACTCATACGGACAAAACGTCAGCTAAAACAATAATTTATTCGCCTCCAAATGTGCGGTAAGTGGCACCTAAGCCAAACAGGCTGACCCTTAGCAAGTGTATCTGCCGGTGCGCTATCCTGAGCCCACGAGGGCGCTAGTGGGAGATCGTCGATTCCCGTGCTCACCGCCCAACACTCGGAATGAATCGCTGGAACGAAAAATAGCCAATACCACTCAGTCAAGGAGAGTTAAGTGGACCCGCTAATGGCAGCCACGAGCTTCGCAACCATCGTTGGGCTTCTCAGCAACTACAAGAGCGAAAGCTCAGGAACGCAGCTTTCCGAGTTTATTCAATGGCTGCGAGATAAGCGGCACGAGGATGTCGCGATTGACATCGAGCGCAACCAGATGCTCGCAATCCATCTCAAATCAATACTTTCGCTAAATCATCAAGAGCTGCTCCTGCGGCTTGATTCGCTGGACGAAGTTTTAGCATCCGTTGCTTCCCACATACAGACCTTTTCTGATCTAGCCGAATCCATAAGGCCCAGCGGCACTCTTTCCGCCCAAGCAATGTCAATTGTCAAGCAGTTCGCCGATTCCGGGGCGAATGAACTCTGGGAACACAAATCCATCAACTCGACGCGATATCATTTTATCAGCGGCGCAGGGCAGCTCGACGTTCAGGAACCAAGATTCATTGAGGATGACTTGAATACCTTGGTAGAGCTTGGATTATTCAGACTCGATTACGGCAGCAAGGGCACCCGTAAGTTTATTATCACGCGCCAAGCAGTCCAACTTGCCAACTCAGCTGGTTAGCGCGCTCGATACTAAAAGTCTATCCGCTCAAGCTACTCGACACCCCAACTCCCCTGTTACGTATAAACAGAAGCCGCAAGGACGATTTGCTGATGAGATTCAAGCAGCCATCCGGAATCGATGCCAACGCCGTAGGCGTAATATTTTTCGCACAATGTCTCGACGAACTACTGTACGAGTACACTCCGGCAACATATAAACCCAGAGTGATGAGCCCCGGCAGCCTAGGCGCAGAGGCACTTTCAATAATTGAGCATATAGAAGCTGGATCTATGGATAGGAACCGGCTCACGCCTGTACTTGAGGAGCTGGCGTCGATAATCAAGTCAGACAATGTAGCAAAGCGACTACTACCCTTTGAGTCGGAGTTCTACTTATCGCTCAGCGCGGAAGATAAGCTAGTTGACATCCGGTTGAGGCTATCACTACTAATCAACGTACTCAAAGGGCCGAAATACACTGCCGAGCTACAACATCAAATAATCAAGCTTTGTGCATCTGACAGGCAGAAGATGCATATCCGCACCTCTGCGAAGAGCTGGGTATCTGCCATGCTCTCACTGGGATACAGCAAGCAACACATTGCCACCCAGACCTCAGTGTTCTACGACGGAACTGCAGGACTGTCAGATCCAGCGCACCTCGCCACCTTCTTTCGCTCCTTTGACATGCGATCGCACAAGTATGACGTGCTCTTCGTAGCACCCAAGATAATCAAGGAGACCGAGTCCTCCGCTCAATACTTCAGAATTTACTTGCCGGATAATGAGGACGAAAGAGTCACAATTGCTCATCGTGAGGATTTTCGTGCCAATGACGACGAACTCCTTGTCGCGGTTTGCGACGTAACAGCGAAGGATGCATATACCGCGAAGAACGATGCTGAGAAGCGGCTAGAACGCCTATCCGACATGTTCGCGCTCTTTCATCACAAGCGCAAAATTCACTGGCAGTCCAATGCGCTATCTATTGATGGCAATGCACTGGCCGTCAGGGTCAGTGCAGCTACATCCGGCGCAAAACGATCTCGAGACAGCCTGCCAACAAGGGCCTCACAGAAGCTGGCCGAGGCGATGAATGGACTTAGCTTTGCTGATCGACAGTCATTTGATCGCTTCATTAGCGTGGTAAGGCTGCATGGGTCAGCCCAGGAAGCAACCAGCTCAGAGGCTCAACTCATCAATCTATGGACTGGAATGGAAGTCCTGGTACCAAGAGCTTCAGGCTCAAAGCTTCGAGAGGTGCTGAGGCTCATCATGCCGTTCCTCAATCATGGGTATTTTAACCGCCTACTGTTTGCTTTAGCGGGCGACCTTTATCGCTGGAATCGCAAAGGCACCTCCAAGCTTCTCAAGCGAGTGCAGCAGCCAGACTGGAAACCTCACCAGAAGCTAGCACTTGTACTGCTTGGCGGAGATTACGAGGAAATTCGCAGCGACCTATACAGAATGACAGAAGGTTATGCCCTCCTCATGAATCGCTGTTTTGAGATGTCAAAACTAATCTCCAAGAAAGACCATCTCAATGAACGAATCATTGAACACGAGAGACGCATCACCTGGCAGATCGAGAGGATTTATCGCGCACGCAACTCAATCATTCACGACGGAAAATCACCAAGCCAGACGGATGCACTAGTCGAGAACGCGCATGAATATCTCGACGGCTTCATTGATAGGTTTATAGACTTGTGCGCTCGACACAAGTACGCCAAGACTCTAGACGAAGCGATTGAGTTCCAGTCCAGATATCACCTAGCTTGGAGGAAAAAGCTTCGCGCACACGGTGAAGTCACCCCCTCCGATCTCCTCGAAGTCTGTGGACTCGACGCGCCTTAACGGCGAGGACTTTAGCGTACCAGCGATGGTCTGGAGGCACGCGAACGCTGAGGGATCAGCGAACTTGATCCCGCGCTTCCGGTGAAAGCTGCCAGCTTGAAGCTCATTCAGACCGCCAGTGAACGGATGCCTCCCCTCACTGGCGGCAAATTTGCGGCGAGGCGTCTGAAGAAAATTCGGAGAAGCCTGCTTGCCATAGCCGCCACGCAGCACGCCAGTGCGTAAATCCTTGCGAGCAATTGACGCTTCATGTCTAAGCCAACCCAATTACCAGCGGTGCTACTGCTGGGACTTAATTCCTTAGCATCATCCACGTCCAACGATCCATGTAGCTGTCCCGGTGATTGCTTTATGCATCCTTGAGCATATCGGTCGCAGGGGATGAGACTTGAACGGCGAACTTTCTTTGCCGCCCGTACAAGGCCGAACACCACCGTACGCTTCATATATGGCCACCATGTCTTGCGACTGCAGGCACCGGCTCATACACCGCCGCCCGCGTCCTGCGTGCTGAACTCAGGCAGCATGCGCTTTAGTAGCGCTTAGCATGGAGTAGACGGCAGCATTCCTTCCGTTCGCGAAAGTGACGGTCAGCCCTGCCCGCACTGGCACCTGGTCGGAAGGGACAGACTTGCGCTATCAATGCTTAAACCACAACTGCATCACCCAGATCTCCGGCTAATGATCACGTCACATAGGCTCGGTATGACGCGGATCGGCAGCAGCGCTTCATACATGGCAGAGGCCGCAAGGGCATGCAGAGCTCCCGAGACAGGGTCCTAACGGACGCGAAACCGGTGTGCCTCCAGAAGGCCGGAGGATCGGCTACGAGGGATCCAGCCGAGGGAGAACTCGTAAGGAGATGCAAATTGAACACCAACTCGTACCCTCCCGGGGGGGCGTCGGGGCGGCAGCGCCTGCCGGAAGCCGACCTCTAGAGCGCTAGGATCTCCGGGCTGTGAGGCCTCGATGTCACGCTTCCCTATATATGTTAGAGCTTATAAATAAGAGCTAATAAATATTAGGGAAGCGTGACATCTCGGCCAGTGCTGGGAGCCTCGCCTATTCTTGGCTCTTGCGTTTCTTCCCATCCCGGCGCTGTTTGTCCCTCTCGCGCCTCTGGATCACCTTGGGATCCGCTGCCTCCTTAAGCACCCGGTGAAGCTCCTGATCCGTCATAGCGGCCCCACTGCGCTCTCGCTCTCGCTGTCGACGCTTGCGGTCTCGGGCCGCAATACGCTTACGCTCCTTCGGAACGTCCAGCACCCCGAACCGCTCCTGGACGCCTTCCTCGACTTTAGTTCGCAATTCGGTGCAACGCTGGGCTACCGGACATTGGCTGCAGATTGCGTGCCCTTCGGTGCGCATACCAAAGCAGGCTGGATCGGAGGGCCCGGGGGCATCAAGCACCACCGGAGTGCGCGACGTGTAACCCCCTCGGTGGGACTTAGCCTCATCGACGAGCTCCTGCCCAAACCGGCGCGTAGCCTCTGCTTCCGAAATCAGCTGCTCGACGCACATGAAGCGGCTAAGCAACACCGGCTTGCGAGCACGTCCGGCCTTAGCAATCTGCTCCTCGATCCACGCCAGGGCGTCCAGCTGCTGTTGGTCGCCCACAAAGTTAGCCGCATAGAATCGCGGGTCGAAGTCCTTTGCAAAGGGATCGAAAGTACCTTCGGCCCGCTTCTGCTCCAAGCGCTCGATCAGCATAGGCAGCTTGGAGTCACTGCAGAGCTGGTTCGGCCGGGGCAGCTGTCGCGTCCCATTAGCGTCCGCCTCCAGCATCAGCTCAATGACGAAGCGCTCGTAAGGAACTCCCATTGCATCCGCGCGCTGTCGCGCTCGCCAGATACTAGCGAAGTCGCCTACCTCAAGGCCACTAATAAGGCTCGGGAACCCCTGCGGCTCGCGTCCCTTACGTCGCAAGAAGCGATGGACGTAGTGTTTGCGATACGCTTCATAGAAGCTCTGCGTGCGCTCGTACGCACTCATGTATCGGTACGTCAGATGTGCAGATCGCGCAAAGTCCGGTTCTTCATTGAAGTCGCTCGGCGCAATCCACTCCCGTGCTTGGACCATCTGCTCTGTCGCCAGCGCTTCAGACCCAGCCCTCTTTGCCGCTGCCAATTTCTGGGCACGACGATATGCTGCCATTGTCATTGTTGGACCTCATTTCTGATAACCCGGCCAGGACCGACTAGATGGTTGGCGTGACGCGCGCTGCGTCACGTTCCGGTAAGCGCTGGGTGCGAAGGACCCTTCCACACCTAGCGCAGGAACTACGTGCCGTGTGGAGTGCGGGATTCCTTAACGGCTGACGAGATCGAGCTCCATGACGTGCAACTGCACATCAGCAGAAACAAGCATCGCAGGCGTGATGCGCTTCTTGCCACAGTGGCGCAGGTAGGTCACGGCACGCTGAACGTAGTCGCGGTAATTGATACCGGTCATGTCGACCATCTGGCGAGCCTTCCAAATCGCACGGAACATCGAGGCATCGCATACGCGCAGGTCGAAGCGACGGTCAGTAGTCCCGATGTAGCGCTGCAGCATGTTCGCAAACTCAGTAGTGACATCGAATGCAGTCATCTCGCCGTAGATGGAGGCGCGATGGATTTCGCACGCCTTATCCGCGACCAGCTGCTCACCACCCATGATCGTTTCAGAAATTGAGCTCTGCGCGGCGTGCAGCGCGTCCCTGCCCTCGCGCTGCGCGGCGAAGAGGCGGGTGGAACGATCAATATTGTTGTGCTTGTGCATAGTAGCTCTCCTAGTTGATAGCGGCTGCGAAATTGCCGTCGCTGGAAACAAGGTTGCCAAGCGAGTAAGTGGCGGACCCATTGAATTCAACTAGTCCACCATCTTAGGATGTGGCATGACCCAACTGCCGCACGCCGAATTCAAGGCGCTAATGATCTTGATCAATGGGCTCTCGAGCGATCTCGAGGCCCGCTTGAAGACATACAAGTTGTCTACCTCAGCTTTCCTGGCACTAGATGCGATTGCCCGGACAGAAGTAGGAAGTGCGTATCCGATGACCCGTGCCAGTCTTGCTAGGATGATCAACACAACACCCGGATCAATGTCAGTGCTCGTCTGCCGCATGAAGCGCGACGGCCTTGTGACAGAAAAGTCGCTGAATGAACGTTCTAAAGCGCTTGCCACTACGAAGCTAGGTCGCTCGATGTTGGCCGGAGGATCGGTCGCTTGGGAGGACACCTTCGACGGTCTTAGCGAGGCGCTCTCGCCCACGGCGAAGAAGCAGCTGCTACAGACCGTGGCTAAGCTGAACCTAATTCGTACGCATGAACAGGATGAGGGGCGCAGGGTTGCTCACATGCGCACACTGTCGAAGAAGGAAACGAAGATCGCAGTAGGGAAGCATCAGGAGGAATCGAGGGCTGCTGCTTCGCGAGCGCGCGCCCGGTTCGACTGAGCATGCCTGTATGGAGTTGTCCGTACCTCGCTTCCACTTCGTCGGGCAGGCACTGCGTTCTCCGCGTACCGCCTAGGACTTCGCGACTTGGATGCGGATGATCCTGACCCTCTGCTTGATAGGAGCGTCAGCAATGCCAATCAATCGCGTCATAGCGCTCGTCGGACTGAGCAGCTGCATCCCTGCATGCATAGTCGACGGAGCGCCCCACATCGCGCGGCAGGGCGTGCCAGTACGCTTCTGACTACGGATAGCATCCTCAATAGAAGATGGCCCCAGATCGCAGACATTCGCACATACGAAAGGCCCGCTGACATCTCTGCCAACGGGCCCGATCAAGCTAGCGAGCAAGTTATCGAGGGCGAATGCCGAACCCAAGCAAGACAGCCCCAGCGACGGTCAGAGCTTGCCCCACAGCGAGCGCGTGCATGTTCGCGATGTTGCTGTAGCTGCTTGCTGATGGGTTGATAAGGAAGTAGAGCCCGATCCCAAGCCCAGCTAGGCCCAACACCACGCACAACGTCGCAGACCCAAACTCCTGCCCTGCGCTCGCGGTAGCGCGATTCGATTCAACAACTGCCTTGGGCAGGTCCGTGTAGCACTTAGGACACTTCGCGGATGATCTACCCGAGGGGATGGCAGCACGGCAAGCCGGGCATTGATAGAGATTGATTGCTGAATCGCTGGCTTGCATGTTCTCTCCTCCATGATTGGATGTGCGAGGGTTTCCGACATCAGCCACCGGTTGAGCTACCCATCTGAGCGTCCTTAACCAGATCACGCAGTGCAGCGCGTTGCTCATCGTCCAGGCTGTACTCGGTATCGCAGACCCGTACCTCGATCCTCTTGGCACCGGTGAAGGCCCCTACTTCTGCCAGGGTCATCTTCTTGCCGAACGAAAGGATGGCGTACTCGTATCGATTGAAAGCGGGCATGTCACTGGGAAGCGAAACAGCCTTTCCATCCACGAGCATGTCAAAGCTCGTACCGGCACAGCGAACGTCATAGGACATGTTGAAGGTGACGATAGCCGAAACGGTGAAAGAGTCCGACTTCGTTACAGCGCGGTCTCCGTCTACCACGCTCTTCAGGCTCAGAGAAATGCCCCTGCTGGTCTTGGACAGCTCCGATAGCTCCACCTTGGCCTCGTAGGAGGTTCGATCCTTGAAACGGTCGTAAGACCGCTGTTGTTGAGCCACTCCCTCCCCGGGAACAACAGCCGTCAGCACCAACGACATGACGGCAACATGCGTAATCCGGTTCTTCATCTCAACGTCCCCGACTGAGCGCTGACGGGCCCGGCCACCCCTTGCGGCCAGTCATACCTCGCACAACACCATATACTGGTATGGTAATGACTTCTACTGATCAGGTATATGGCTCATGCTCCAACAGGTTCACTCACCGTTACCTCCGCGTGCCATCGCCCACAGTCATCACTGCTACGTTTTCCAAACGGTTGTCCGAAGCTCGAGCACTGCGCGGGCTGTCCCAGCGCGCGCTGGGGGCAATGGTGGATAAGGACCAGGACAAGAACCGTGGTGCCGTGCTGATCAACAGGTACGAGCGCGAACGAAACCAAGCTGACATGACCAAGGCTGCAGAGTTGGCCAAGGCATTGGATGTACCGGTCGCCTACCTGTTCGCTGAGGACGATGACCTAGCTGCGGCGATCTTGGCTTTCGCCAAGCTTACCTCTGGGGAGCGCCAAAGGATGAGGGAAGAGCTCGAGCGTTTGGCTGGGGAGCAGAGGGATTAGCCCTCTCACGCCGCCAGCTTGGCAACTGCCGCCGCCAGAGTGTCCGGGGCCAGGTGGGCGTAGCGAAGAGTCATGGTGATGTCTGCGTGTCCCAAGAGCTCCCGCACGGTGTTCAGGTCCACGCCTGTCCGCACCAAGCGTGATGCGAAATGATGGCGCAGATCATGGAAACGGAACTCTTCAATGCGGGCATCGGCTATGAGTCTTCCCCACCCCTTCTTGATGTCGGTCACGTCGAAGACCTTGCCCGCACGGCGCTCGCCCGCTTGTCTAGCCCAACGCTGCAGGACTTCCATGGCTTCGACGTTTAGCGGGATGTGACGCTGCCTACCGGACTTGGCGTTCTCGGCTCGAATGGTCAGCATCTTGGCTTCCCAGTTGATGTCAGCCCAGCTCATCGACAACAACTCACCACGTCTCATACCGGTATTAATGGCTGTAAGAACCACCGGGGTCAGGTGATCGACGTACCCGTCCATCGGCAAATCAGGCAGAACCGCTTGCCGGTACTTGCGTCGGGCCGCATTTGCATTTGCCCTGCCCTCAACCCCAGCCAGATCGCGCGATGCCAGCGTGGCCCGAAGCATCGCTTCTTCGTCCGGGGACAGGAACCGAACCACCTTCCGGCTAGCTGCCGATCGTTGACGCATGCCCATCAAAGGATTGGTCTCGATCAACTTCCACTCGACCGCACGGGACAAGGCAGACCGCAGGCAAGCAAAGTCGCGCGCTGCGGTAGCCTTGGTGACGGCATCAGGGCCAGTGACACGCCCGCGCCACCATCGCTCCATGGTGGGCACATCAATCTCAATGATCTGACGGCGCAACAGCCACGGGAACACGGATCGGATGCGATCCGGGTACTGGCGACCGCCCTTGAGCTCAGCTATCGCCCAGGGCTCGAAATGCTCGTTGAGCAGTGTTTCGAGCGTGCAGCTAGTGGGCTTGGACTTTGCGAGTGCCGGCAATCCGGACTGAACATATTCAGCAACCGCTTGCCGGGCTTGGTCACGGGCCTGATCAAGTGTCAGATATTCGACCGACCCCAAGGTACGACGCTTACCGTGCGCCCATGTCACGATCCAAGCTTTGTACCCTGACGGCTGCACGCGAAGAATGAGCCCACGAACTTGAGCGTCCCTGAGCTCGTAGGGGCGATCTCGGGGCTCAGCTGTGTGCACAGTGCGCTTGGTGAGGGCGGATGACATCGGGCGGGTTGTCCATAAGTGGCGATAGAGCCAACTTAGGACAGGATGCGAGGCGGTGTTTGGATGAGGATCATCCGCTGTGCGAACGCAACCAACATCCTCTGCCAGTAATACTCCGCAGTAGTGACGAAAGCCCCGACATGTGATGCAATTGGCTTCGCGCCTCAAGCATAAACATGGATTAGGATGATTCAGAACACTAGAAACAACAGCGCTTCGCGAATTCACCGTCGAATGCAGAGGTGGAATGAAATAGATCCGAACAAAGCCGCCCTATCGGGATGGCAGCATGTACTGGAAATCGAACCAAGAAAAGGAGCTCGCGGATACATTCAAGCGTCCGAGCGGATTCTCATTCTTGTCGATGAACTCGACATACTACGTGACAAGCTGCAGCTACTAGGATTTTCCAGCAACGCCTATGGTCCGGCCTTCGCCAAACTTGACAATGCTCTGTCACCCCAGCATCTCCTCAACCCAAGTGGGAATATCCGACAATATTTGAGCGAGGACGTTTTCGCAGTCCTTATATTCTGTAGTGAGGTTCTGCCGGATGAAGAGGACGGCATCGCACTTGAAGAATTTGCTGAAATTGTTAGTATTATCAATGATTTAGAACTACTCCTTGCAGACAACTCATTCCCATCAGAGTTGAAGGCAGTTCTGCGGCGCCATATACGGCTTGCTGAAACGGCACTAGCAGACTATCCATTGAGAGGCGCGTCCGCAATCAAGGAAGCTGTTAAATCTGCTACAGGCGACATATTCTTCAGCGAGTCTGAAGTATCGAAGCTTCAGCCCGATCAACGAAATTCGCTTAGCGCACTTTGGCGGAAGATGAACGCCGTGGCAGATAAAGTGATAAAGGTTGACAACATCATTCAAATCAGTGGACGCGCAGTGACCTTCCTTGAGAATTTCGCAAAAGATTGACTGAACGCCATGAGATTTGAAGATTACTGTAAGGTCATTCTGCAAGGCGCTTCGAAGCCAATTGAGAAAACGAAACCGCCCTTGAGGGATGAATACGAACCATCCGCAGCTGCAGCGTGGAAGGGGAGGCTAGCGAACACCTCTCCCCTTCCCTGACCAATCAACGGGATCCAACGCCCCCAAACAAAAAGCCCCGGCCAAGGCCGGGGCTTTTCATGCAACCGGTGCCGTAAACAGGAGTCGAACCTGCGACCAAGCTGTTATCGCAATGTTTAGAAGAGAAAATTTAGGACACCCTGAGAATTTCGGATACCATCACCACGTATAGAATTCCAATCGATCAAGGTCAAAAGCATGGACGTCTTTCTTAGTGTCGGCGGGACTGCAAATGAACTGCAAGAGTCCTTTGTACAAGCGGTCGAAGCTCGCCTCCGCAGCGAAGGCCTGACGCCCAAAACGGTAGGAAGAAGCCACTTCAGCTCAGACGCCCCACTTAAAGCTGTAAATGACCTTCTTGACAAGTGCGCAGGAACTATCGTAATCGCCCTGGAAAGAATATATATACAGCAGGGTTTAGAGCGCAGGTCCGGCCCCAGTGAAAAGCCGCTTTCTGGCGTAAGCTTAACGACGCCATGGAATCAAATAGAAGCTGCTTTATCGTATAGCCGAGCACGCCCCCTTCTCGTCATCGTGGCCAACGAGATACGTCCCGAAGGTCTTCTAGAAGCGGGCTACGACTGGTACGTACAGCGCCTGGACCCCAAGCCTGAGTCACTAAACACGGTGGAATTCAATGGAATCCTCGCCGACTGGAAAAGAAAACTAAACGAAGCTCAACACAACGCAATAATAACAAAACCCAGACTGGCGACTATGAGCATAGGCGACATCATTTCACAGCTCAAACCTTCTGAGCTCGCAAAGATCACCGGGTCCATTGTTGCGTTCACAACCGCGATATTCGCCCTCGGCGCCTGGGCAGTCACACTAACTTAGGCGACATCAACTCGTTAAAATCGCAACACAATTCTTTGCGCCAGAGCCGCACTCATTGTAAATAATCCGCAAATTCATCCAAAATAGCGACTCACAAGCATTGACATCCAAACAAAGCCTGCCCCCCAACCCAAGAATGAATCGGATAAAGTTTCAGTTTGATTTTTTTAACAGAACTTCAGCCAGTTTTTCACATCCCAGATACATTTATTGACATTAAATGGGGCCACAGAATTTTAAAATCTACCCATACAGTAGAACAAACATAAAATAGACGAACACTCACCAAAGGAGGCTTGAGAACCTTGCCGAACTCTGCATAGCACCATTCTCCACATGTAGATCGGATAGCTGCACCGCCGCCTGAATTCGGGTAATTAGGCTTAGCATCTCACCCCATGCACCCCCAACTACGATATCGTACTGACTGTGTGCAAGCGAATTTCTAAGCGCCTCGACGCTTTTGAAGAACTTTTCCCCTGAATTCTTCGAACTCAACCCGAATAGCTGCCTAAGGGCTTCGGATTGCAAAACAAGATCTCGCTTATCACATAACTGAAGACACTGAATCAGCGGCAGTTCTTGACCAAATCTTCTCCGCCCCTCCTGCACCGCTACCGCAGCTAAGACTCTTCGATCCCTAAGTACGGCTTTCCATTGATCATCTCTATATGTAGAAGCGACCCAAAAGCTGAGGTGCATTTCAAGCAGCGAAATTAGGCCGAAGATGTAGATGCGAACAATGGGCTTGTTGATATCCGCCCAAGTCAGTATCGCGTCCACAACCGAGTCGTTCTCCACAAATACGAATGGACTTCTCTGCAATTGCTGCAGAAGACATACGACATTAGTGGTGTTTGGAATTGCAGCTGCCATTGATAGAGGGCAAAGGTGATCGCGGACCTTACCGTGAGTAAGGGAATCTCGTTCAACGAAACCAATCACCGGTCCCAACTCAAGGTCTTTTACACCAGCGACGGTAAAGTCAAGTCTCTCGAGCTCCACGCGCATTTCATCTGCGGGCGCGCCAGCCGGGCAACATTTCAGTGGCTCGCAGATGTCACTCACCATGGACCTGCACCCAAGAACATCGTTAAAGTCATTCAGCCGCGTGCCGTGACGGCGATAGCCCGTGACCGGTGATGTCCACAACTCGTGTCCCATTTGCTACTTCCTCCACTCCTCTAGCAACTCAGCCGAGTCTAGGCGATCACTACCGCACGTCGCTGGAGACGTTCCCGCACCTGAACTGAAGCACCAAGCTTCACTTCGTCGAGCTATTGGGTTAGGGGCCGATCCTGCTCGGGCGTAAGTACGTTGGAAGCCGGACCTCCGAATGCGACCCACGGCATCTATGCGGAAGAGAGCCATCCGCAACGAGCAGCATTGACGCTTGCAATGATCAGCTCGGCGCGAACCCCTCACCAATCAACGAGTTCCGAACGCACCGAAAACAAAAAGCCCCGACCAAGGCCGGGGCTTTCTGCTGTATCTGGTGCCGGAAACAGGAGTCGAACCTGCGACCTACGCATCCATCATAGCGTAGGGCTATAGGCCAGCAGCATTGGCTCTATCAACTTCAAGCCTCCCTCCAGCCGCCCTTCGTCCAGTGCTTCTTTGGAGAGCAAGGCGATCTCCAATCCCGCTTCATCCAGCGGTCCAAGTGAAAGCAGCGCCAGCAGGTTCAGTAGATCGAGCCGATCAACATAGCCATTCTCAAACAGCCACCGCACCAAGCCCAAGTGTTGCTTGGGCATCTGCCCGGAAAGGACATGATTCCTTGCAATCCACGTTGATGCTCTTGCAAGAGCCCCTAAGTCGTGCAGCGAAAGATAGGAGGCAATGTCGGCATCGATAGCCGAGGGCACACTTATTTCGCCCGACCAGTAGCGGTCCAGCAAGCCAGGAGCCAATTCGCTAGCAGATCCGAGAAGCCCTGTCTCCACAATTCTGGCCAGAAGCTCGCAGCTATCACTGTTCATCCCCAAAGCCCCCCCCTTGGGCAGGATCAGGATGGAAGCTAACGCGCCCGTCATTTGGACTTAGCTCTTGCTTCCCCCCCCGATCGGGCAGGGAGCATCTCCCAACCTAACCAACCACGGGCTCCAATTTATGCAGTTGGATGAGGATCGTCCGCATGCGATTTGATCTAAAGGGAACCTACCGCCGGCATGCGGGGCTTGCCGTCGAGATCCGCTGCATCGGCTGAGATACTGATCATGCCTCCTGACTGCATCTCAACCTTCAAACAAACTCCGCCATCCATTGACGAATCGTCCCAGGAGGCCTCATTGATTGAACTGCTTGCCCCCAGTGCTCTCGCCTATCAGCTGAGAATTCGCGTAGACCTCTGAAAAATATCGACCGGCTCAAAGAGCGTTCGTCCAGCACAATGAGCACCGCCGAGCTTGCAGCCCAGTCGATTCGTATCTCCAGAAGCATCCAATCGTGCATCAGGACCTCACTTTGCCTCGAGGGGAAGATGCGCTCCCGGTGATTCCGGAGCGACATGCTTCCCATTGATATCCAAACGTTGGCCACTAGCATCATTCACATGACAATGGGGCCACAGGCAGCGGCGTCCGTGTAGATGGATGACATCGGGCGAGTTGTCCATAAGTGGCGATAGAGCCAACTTAGGACAGGATGCGAGGGGATGTCTGGATGCCGATCGTCCTCATCTAGGCATCTGCAGGCATCAGAGAAGGCACGACACGCGAGAGAACTTCAACGCAGACATCGTCGGAGAAGACCGCATAATGCGCCATATTGTCCGAAGAATGAACACCACCGCTCGAATTCTCCAACCACGTCAACAACGATGAGCTGGTTGCACGCATCAGGTTATGCCCGGCCACCACTACTCCTGACTCCCAGTATTCTTGGAGACTTCCCTCCTGAGTAATTCGAACGGTCAGCGGCGTTGCGAACATCAGAATCCACGCCTTCCTCCCCGTATTCTCGAACAAATCTACAGTCAGAGACCCGTCAATCGAATATCTGACTTCCCCCACATTCCACGAGTAATCCTTATCAATTCCGTCAGGTCGCCACTCTTCAAAATCTGCAGAACGCTGTCCCATCATGGCTTCTTCCCATATCTAAACTCATCAGTGGTTCGACCATCCTGGCGCTGAATCTCCAGCGTCGGCCGTCCATCCTTGGAGTAATTCCTGTCAATCACTCGACTTCCATCCTCCAATTGCCCCACGCGAGTTCCGTTGGCCTTTGTGTCGACATCCTTGGGACCCAGCGCGTCAAAATCCTTTGCTTTCTGATCTGATTCGGCTCCTCTATCCCATACCCGGGTGCCTCGGGTAGTGACATTTTCAATAGTCGATTCACCTCGTAGTCCGGCTACGCTATCGGGCGACTGCTTTCCCCCTCCCCCCTCCGTGGAGTCGGCCGGATCAGTCCCTTCACTCCGCTGGGTGGAATCAATTGCATTTGAGACTAATCTCCCCCCGTACGCTATCGTCAGAATTGCAGGAAGCGCCAGAGCATCAGCGATGGTGTTCACCTCACCAGAACATCGATTCTCGTTACAAGTGACTGCACGTCCATCAGGATCAGTGAACTTGTACGGATTCCCGTTCGCATACCGATACCGATTGAACTGCTCAACCGGTTTCTGATACGCCGTTACCGGGTCCACCGACAGGAACACACCCAACTGCGGATCCATGTACCGCTGCTGCATGTAGCTCAGCCCGGTGGCCGAGTCGCTCACATGCCCGGTATACCCCGGGCCATCCGTGACCTGGCCGCCTACCACGGCGCCGTACGGCTCGTAGTCATAGCGCTTGATCACGTTGCCATTGGCATCGCTCTCAGCTACGACCGAGCCCAAAGCGTCCGTGTGGATGTAGGTGACCGTCTCCTGGGCGATTGCGGCTGGCGACAAGCCAAAGCCGATCAGCAGCACGCAGCACAGCCAGGCGCCTGATGCCCCCAGCTTCCGAATTCGATCTTCAAATCCCCTCAAGCGGGTAAATACACCGCCTGCAACTCCCCCGAACCTGCGCATCCTTCCAATCCCTGAAAGAGCCTTGGAGCAAGGCTGGATATTCATAGCACAGGAATGGGCGGGTGCGGTTTCCAGATCGGGAACAGGGCGCGGCGCTAAGCGCCTGGGAAGCCGGGCTGGCCGCGAGATTCGGAAATTAGGGGCTGCCAGCCATGGGCTGGCACTACTGGGGCCGGCATTCCGCCAGGCATGGCTCGGCGCTACCAAAGCACAAAAAGCCCCGGCCTAGGCCGGGGCTTTTCATGCAACTGGTGCCGGAAACAGGAGTCGAACCTGCGACCTACGCATTACGAATGCGCCGCTCTACCAACTGAGCTATTCCGGCGGAGCCCGCGATTTTACGGGCTGGGCGCCCCGGCGGTCAATCCACCCGGCTCAGCCCGCCTCCACCCGGTTCCCGCACGCCCGCCCGGCCACGAAATCCCGCAGATTCCCCAGCGTGATCGCCGAGATCTCCTGCAGCGCCTCCACAGTGAAGAAGCCCTGATGTCCGGTCACCAGCACATTGGGGAAGGTCATCAGCCGCTGGAAGGCCTCATCGTCAATGATCTCGCCGGACAGGTCCTGGAAGAACAGCGCGCTCTCCTGCTCGTACACGTCGATGGCCAGATGCCCCAGCCGGCGCGACTTCAGCGCGCGGATCACCGCATGGGTGTCGACCAGTGCGCCGCGTGAGGTATTGACCAGCATCGCGCCGGGCTTCATCCGCGCCAGCGAGGCGTCGTTGATCAGGTGCTGGGTTTCGGGCGTCAAAGGGCAATGCAGCGAGACGATGTCGGCACGCGACAGCAGTTCATCCCGTTCAACCATGTCGCCCACACCCTCAAAGCCCGACGATGGATACGGATCATGCCCCAGCACGGTGCAGCCCATGCCCTTGAAGATACGCGCGGTGGCCAGGCCTATCTTGCCGGCACCGACGATGCCGACCGTGCGGCCATGCAAGGTGCGCCCGAGCAGGCCATCGAGCATGAAGTTGCCCTCGCGCACGCGGTTGTAGGCACGATGGGTCTGGCGGTTGAGGGTCATCACCAGCGCCAGTGCATGCTCGGCCACCGCTTCGGGGGAATAGGCCGGCACACGCGCGACGAACAGGTCCAGCGCTTTCGCCTCCCCCAGATCCACATTGTTGAAGCCCGCACAGCGCAGCAGCACGGCCCGCACACCCAACGTGTGCAGCGCGCGCAGCACCTGCGCATCAAGTCGATCGTTGACGAACACGCAGACCGCGGTGCAATCCTGCGCCAGCGCGGCCGTATGCACATCCAGCGCAGCATCGAAATAGACGAACGCAAAGCCCTTTCCAGCGGCATCGCGCTGGTTGGCCTCCTCAAGGAAACGACGATCATAGGGGCGGGCGCTGAAGACGGCGATCTGCATGGACGGGCCTGGGTGGAATGGCATACCGACCATACCGCAGCAGCACCCGCGTTGGGATGGCACCGGCGATGCCGTCATCGCCGGTGCCGGGCGTCACTTAGAACTTGTAGCCCAGACCCAGCATCACGCCGTTCTGGATCTGCCCATCACGGCGCTCGCCAACGTAGTCGGCCATGATCGACAGGCGCTCGCTGGCGCGACTGGTCACACCCAGGTTCCAGGCCAGCACCTGCTCGCCCACGGCCTGGCTGCTGGCGCCAAACACCAGATCCGGCGCAGCCGCGAAGCCAGTGCTGTAGCGGGCCTGCGAATCGCCCAGTTCCTTCTGCCAGACCACCCGCGCGCGCGGCGTGATGCGCTCGCCGTTGTTGCCTTCAAAGGTCTTGAACAGCTGCAGGCCGGCGCCGACGCGGATGCTCTCCAGGCTGCCGCTGCGGCCCACCAGCGCACCCGCGCCCTGCCCTTCATTGAAGCGGGTGGCCGAGGTACGCGCGTAGTCCACCACCGGCAGCAGCGGCTGGATCACCAGGCCGTTGCCGGTGGTGAACGAAAACGCGTGTTCGACACGCGCGGAGATCGCATCGTTGCTGTATTTCGCACGCAGGGGCTGCTGCAGGCCATCGATACCACCGATGCTGCGACGGGTGTCATGGCGCAGGTCGGTGTAGCGCACCGCTGCCGACAGGTAGCCGCGCGAGTACGTCGCATCCAGGTAACCGCCCACGTCCAGCGCACGCACGTCACCGCTGAACCCGGAGCCATCACTGGCCTTGGTCGACATGTCCGCCGCTGCCACGCTGACGCCCAGGGTGACGCGGTCATCGGCCACGCGGGTATCGGCACCGATCACGATACCGCCGACATTGTGGCTCAGGCCGGCCACGCCGCCGTCGGCATCAATGCGGCCATGGCTGGCAAAACCGCGCGCCCACAGCCCACGGCTGTGCCCTGCCTCGTTGCCGCCAGCACCGCCGCCGGCCGGCTCGACCAGATGCATGGCCAGCTGGTTGAACAGGCTGCCATGGCGCATGCCCGGCTGCGACGAAACCGACTGCGCGGCCTGCGAAGCCAGCCCGTCTGCATCACCGCCACTGCGCATCGCCGCCTGGTGCTGTTGCACGACGTTGCCGATGCTGCCGATCAGTGCATTGTCGGCCAGTCGCAGGCTGGCGTGCGCGTCACCACGCAGGACACCGGCCTGCTGCGCGATCACATCACGGTCGGCGAACTGCAGCGCGCCGAGCAGCGACTTCAGGCCGCTGTCCTGGCGGGCGGAGGCGGTCGCCAGCGCGCGGCCCAGCCCGTCGCCGGAGGTGGCGTTGGTGAACAGGCCCAGCTGATCGAAGCCGGGGTTTGCCGTCAGCCACAGGCCGTCGGCGGTCTGCTTCACGTTGAAGCTCAGCAGCGAGTTGTGGCGCGGACGGAACACGTCGCCAGCGGTGATGCTGGCGCTGTAGCCGGTGTCCCCCAGGCGCACGACGTCTTCGAAGCCACCTTGGTAGATCGGGCCCTGCACCAGGTCACGGCGGAAGTCCTGGCCGTAGTAGCCCTGCGCCACATTCAGTTCGAGGAAGGCGCCCTTGGCGATCACCAGCGCGCCATCGGTCGGTTCGTCATCGAAGAACGTGCCCACGCGCAGTCGGCCCGTGGCCGCGCCGCCGTTCTCGGTGACGTCGAACAACAGCTTGCCGCCCGGCATGATGTTGACGTAGCCATGGGTGACCAGATCACCGCCGCGCGGCATCAGCGTGCCAAACACGCGCAGGCGGTTGAAGCCATCCTCGCGCCAGGAGGGGCCGGAACCGCTGCCCAGTGCATCAAGATCCATCGCGGTGCCGGCCACGTCGCCATGGCCGACCAGCGTGCCGGCGCCCAGCACGCGCACTTCCGACGCACGCAGCGCGCCGCCTTCCAGTGCGATGGTGCCGTTGTCGACCAGCATGAAGTCGGCGCCGGTGGTGGCGGCCGTGCGCCAGGTGGCACCGTTGGTCACGCGGATCACGCCCATGGCGTTGTCGAGCGTGGATACGTCCAGGTCAGCCAGGCGCAACTTGGACAGCAGCAGCGCCTGGATGCCCGGATCGTTGAGGTAGTCCTGCACCGAATCCGGGCCGATGCCCTGCGGACCCTTGCTGGAGGCGTTGTAGATGCTCTGCGCCAGGTTGATGTAAGTAGACTGCCAGTTGGTGTTCCAGCGCGCGAAATCATCATCGACGAAGGTCTGCAGCTGGCGACCGGTGCGCAGGTAAGCGGGGTTGATGTCGCCGCTCACGTTGGCCGTGACGTTGAGGGTGTCACCCGGATCGCGGTAACCGTTCGCGGTGATGATCTTGTTGCTGTAGATGTCCTGGCCGGGGAACGACTCCAGCTTGCTGCCGCTGCCATCGGGATCGAAGGTGACCGAGGGGCCCGTGCCGCGTGCCGGATCGCGGAACACCAGCAGGCCGTTCGGCTGCACCACCTCGTACATCGCCTTCTGCAGCAGGCCGGCATCCATGCCACCACCGTAGTTGCCGGTATAGATCTGGGTCATGCGTGGCGACGGCGTGTAGATCACCTTGCCGCCATTGCTGGCCGCGTGGATCTGCACCGAGTCGACGATCGGCAGGTCGCCGGCCAGATAACGCTCGACGCCACCAGACTGCATGATCGAGCAGGATGAAATGCAGTGACCGGACACGATGGTGTTCAGTCCGGAGGTACGGATGATGCCCTGCAGCCACTCGCCGGCGATCAACGCACCACCATTGGACGTGCGCAGCACCACCTCACGGATCGGCCGGCCCTCGGCCTGCGCCTTGGCCAGCAACGCGGGCAGCGACACAACGTCGGCATAGGTGACGCCGCCGCTCAGGAAGATGCGGTCACCCTGCACGTGATAACTCATTGCCATGACGTCATCAGCTGCCGCGATGGCGCCAACGCCGATCAGCCCGGCCAGGGCCAGGCTCAACTTCGAATGCTTCATACGTTCTCTCTCTCCACCCGCAACACGCGGGTAAAGAGTCAAACGTCGGAGTACCGCAAACTCCCCCAGCCTGCCCGGCCAATAAACATGAACGCATTCATAATGAAACGCGCAGTACTACACACTCTTCCCCATCCGGTCATCGTCGCGTAAAACTCGATGACGCATCCGCCAATGTCTGTCGAGGCCAGCCCTGTCCGCCCCGTCCCCCCTGATCCATCACGCGCCGGAGCCGCCCGTGCCTGCGGACGCTTTCATCGCGTTCGTGCGCGAAGAACGGGCACCGTTGTGCGCGTTCCTGCGCACGCGGGGCGTCGGGCCGGAGGATGCAGAGGACATCGCCCAGGACTGCATGGAACGGCTGATCCGTTATCGTGCGCACGGCCCCGACGAACTGCGCCTGCTGCTGTATCGTATCGCCCGCAACCGCCTGGCGGATCGCGGTCGCTCGCCACAATCGCGACCGCATCTGTCACTGGCCGAGCACGATGGCAGCGACGAGCCCACCAGCTCGTCACCGGATCCATTGCGCCAGGCCGAGTCGGGGCAGATGCTGTCCCTGCTGCGGCAGGCCCTCTTCAAACTGCCCGAGCGCGCGCGCGAGGTGTACCTGCTCAACCGGATCACCGGCATGAGCTATACACAGATCGCGCGGCACTGTGGAATTACAGCCAAGACCGTGGAAAAACACATCGCCCGTGCCCTGCAGGGCCTGCGCCAGGAGCTGGGACCGGATCCACTGCACAATGACAGGGATACGGAATGAACAGCCACCGGCACATGGAAGACGCCTCGCTGTTCGAGCGCGCCAGCAGCTGGGTGGCGCGGCTGGAAGCCCCGGACTGCACGCCGGCCGAGCGCGAGTCGTTCGAGGACTGGCTGGCCGAAGACCCTGACCATGTCAAAGCCTGGGTGCAGGCCGAGAACCTGTTCCAGCAGGGTGAGGGCCTGGCAGCGGACCCCTGGCTGCGCACCGCTGCAGCACGCGCGGCGCGCGCGCCCCGACGCCGCTGGCTGCCTGCGCTCGGCGCCGCCGCCGGCATCTGCCTGGCTGTCGGCATGGGCTGGATGGTCGCTGTGGATGGCAACCCCACACCCCAACGCTATGCCAATGACAGCCAACAGCCGCGACAACTGACGCTGGCCGATGGCAGCGTGGCCACGCTGGATGCCGGCACCACGCTGCATGCGCGATTCGGCTGGCGCCTCCGCGAACTGGACCTTGAGCGCGGGCGCCTGCAACTGCAGGTTGCGCCATCGAACAAGGCACTGCAGCTGCACGCCGGCGACAGCACGATCCGCGACATCGGCACCACCTTCCAGGTCGAACGCCTGCACGATGGTCTGGTCGAAGTCGCGCTGCTGGAAGGTGCAGTGGAAGTCAGCAACGGCGCAGCCCAGCACACGCTGGCGCCCGGTCAGCAACTGCAGGTGCTGCCGTCCGGGCGCATCCAGCCAGGGCCGGCACTGTCATCCACGGCGGCGGCCGAAGGCTGGCTGCATGGGCAGTTGATCTTCGACGCCACGCCACTGTCGATCGTGGTTGAACGCATGAACCGCTATGGCCGCACGCCGCTGGTGATCGCCGATCCGGAGATCGCAGACCTGGCCGTGAGCGGCACCTTCCGCGCAGGCGATGCACAGGAGTTGCTGTCGGCGCTGGAACTGGGCTGGTCCGTCGCTGGCCAGACGCGTCCGGATGGCGCGCTGGAACTGCGCCGCACGTACTGAGGAGACCGGCAGTGAAGGCAGGTCCGGATGCGCTGCAGTGGGGGCTGCTCCGCGCCCTGCTATGCCTTGCGCTGGGTGTTGCCGCACTACCGATGGCCGATGCCAGCGAGCCCGCGGGCACGCTGGAGATCGACGTGGGCGCCGGCCCGCTGTTACCGGCATTGCAGCAGTGGGCCCGGCAGAGTGGCACCGCCCTGCTGTTCGACGCACGCGAACTGGATGACCTGCGCACCGATGGCACCCGTGGCCAGCGTGATACCGCGGCCTCCCTGAAGCAGCTGGTTGCCGGCCTGCCAGTGAGCATCCTGCGCACGTCTTCGGGTGCCTTTGTCGTGCGGCGGGTCCATCCCGAAACTCTGGCCAAGCCGCCGCACGGGGTCGCAGCCGCGCGCGTCCCGCGCCCGGCCGCCAAGCCCACCGACACGCCACACCAGGTGGAACTGGCGACCATCCACGTCACCGGCAGCCGGCTGCCGCGTACCTCGGTGCAGACCACGCTGCCAGTCACCACCATCGATCGCGACGACATCCTGCGCAGTGGCTACGGCAATCTGTTCGATCTGCTACGCCACCTGCCCGGCATGAACGGCCATCCCGCCATGAGTACCTCGCGCGGCGGCGACTCGCAGTACCTGCCGGTCGGTGCTGCTGCCACCACCAGCTTCGACGGCATGGGACCGCGTGCCACCCTGTTCCTCGTCAATGGCCGGCGCCTGCCACGCTATCCGATGGTGTCGCTGGAACAGGGCGGGCTCACCGACCTCGGTGGCATTCCGCTCAGTTTCGTCGACCGCATCGAACTGGTACGCGGCGGTGCCTCGGCCATCTATGGGGCCGATGCCATGTCCGGCGTGGTCAACATCATCCTGCGCGACCAGGCCGATGGGCCCGAAGCCATGCTGCAGACCGGCCTGAGCAGCCGCGGTGATGCCGGCCAGTACCGCCTGCAGGCCGCTACGGGCGGCGTGCGTGGCAACGGAGACCGCTGGTTTGCCGGCGTCGATCTGCACCGTGTCGAGCATGTCGCCGGCGACCAGCGTGACTGGCATGCGGAAACCTCGCTGTATCCGATCGGCGCGATCTCCGGCAACTGGTACGTGCCCGCCCGGCGCTGCGAGCCGCCCCTGAAGCGGCGCGAGGATGGCTGCTGGTTCGACAGCGCGCGACCGCGCTCGCTGCAACCCGCCTCGGACACTGCGTCGGCCTACCTGCACTACCGGCACGAACGTGGTGAGGGACGCTATGCCTATGTCGAGGCGCGGGCCAGTCACAACCGCCAGCGCTTCGACCTGGGCCCGACCGCCGTTGCGGTTGTCTCGCGGGGAATCACCTTCAACACTGTGCTGCGCGAGGCCGGCAACGTGCGCCCCAGCGTCCGCGCCACCGATGCCGACTTCACCTTCGGCATCGGCCGTGACCAGGGCCGGCACAGCTGGGAGGCCGGCATCAGTGCGCAGCGCAGCGAAGTCACCTTGTCCACTGCAGGCACAGTGCGCACGACGCGCCTGCTTGAAGCAACGCAGGCGCGCAGGTTCACTCCCGGTTTCGACGCACCTCCGGCGGCGGAGGCGGACACGCTGTTTCCGTCCATCCGCAACCGCGGCAGCACCGCGCAATGGCAGGGCTGGTGGGGCGTGCAGCGTGAGCTGATGGCGATGCCCGGCGGCAATGCGCAGCTGGCCACCGGCATCGACCTGCGCCACGAACGCTGGACCTCGCGTCCGGACGCGCTGCTGAGCCAGGGCGACCTTGCGCTGGGCCTGCCGCAGCAGCAACGCCGCCTGTCGCGACAAAGCAGTGGCATCTACACCGAGCTGGGCCTGCCGCTGGCACCCACGCTGCGCGCCGACCTGGCTGCACGCTGGGACCGCGACGGCGGCTTCATGGCATTCTCGCCACGCGCCGGACTGCGCTGGAGCCCGACGCCGCACTGGTCGTTCCTGCTGGCCAGCGGGCGCGGCTACCGTGCGCCGAGCCTGTTCGAGCAACGGCGGCCTCCGGGCTACTTCGGCTCGATCACGCTTCCGGTTTCCAGTGCGCTTCCGGAATGTGCAATGGCCACGCGCGGTGGCGGCTGCAGCATCACCGCCAACGTGGTGGAGAACGATGCACTGAAGGCCGAGCGATCGCGCAGCCATTCGCTGGCGGCCACGTGGACGCCCAGCGACACCTTCTCGCTATCGCTGACCCACAACATCGTGGAACTGCGCAACGAGATCCTCGCCTTGCAGCCGAGCGACGCGGTGTGGAATCGCAGCACCTGGGAACTGGATGAAGACGGCCACCTGAGCAGCCTGCGCCTGTCGTTCGACAACATCGGCCGCACCACGTCCCGCAACTGGGTCCTGCGTGGCGAGTACCGCATCGATTCCGGCAGCAACGGCCAATGGCTGTTCTCGCTCGATGCGCTGAAACAGCAGGAACTGCGTCGCCGCCGTGACCATGAGGCTGCCGTGGACCTGCGCGGCCACGTGACACCCGAACTGGCTGCGGTGCTGAACGTGCAATGGCAGAACAGCAACTGGGACATCGCCCTGCGCGGCAACCAGGTCGGGCGCACCCGCGCCTGGCTGCCGGGGGCCGAGTGCCCACAGGATCAGGTCGACCGGAACCACTGCATGAATCCACGCCAGCTGCGCTGGAACCTGCACCTGGCACGCCGCCTCGGCCCACGCATCGTCGCAGCACTGGACGTGCACAATGTGCTTGATGCTCAACCGGTGAACTATCTGGTCGGCAATGGCGGCCAGATGCCCGGGCTGGACGACCCGCTCGGTCGCTACTACCTGCTTACCCTGCAGTTCCGCTGACAGGGCGCAAGGACAGTCGGCACTCGCCCCGCGCCTGCTGCACACATCACGCACGGTGTGGCCCCGGCAGACAACAGAAAAAGGGGACGGAGGGGATTAAGTCGCATATGCCTTGATGCTGCATACGACTTAATCCCCTCCGTCCCCTTTTTGCTATTTCACCGAGCGCGCGATGGCGTACTGCGCGGCGTAGTACGTGGACAGCACCAGCAGGCTGGCCAGTGGCAGGCCACCGGCGAAGCGGTCCCAGGCCAACAGTGAATCGCTGGCGACGAACAGCACGGCACCGGCAGCGGCCCAGCGGGCACTGGCTGCCTCCATGGCGTCAGGCTGCGGGCGGCGCCACTGCCGTGCCAGGGCCAGCACCGCCATCGAGGCCAGCACCACCACGTACGCCAGCACCGGCGCACGCATCGGTGCAGGCAGGTGCGGCCACAGGCCCATCACGTTGAGCACGGCGAACGCCGCCAGCAGGACGCTGGCGGCCAACAGCCCACGCCCGGCACGCAGGCCATCGCGGAAGGCGACGATGTAGCAGAGGTGCGCCAACAGGAACGCGACCAGCCCCGGCACGAACGCGTCCATCGGCAGCATCAGCGCAATGTCGCCCACGCACGACAGCAGCATGCCGGCCAGCACCGCACGCCGATAGAACGGTTGCGCGGGATCGTGCACGCGCCAGGCGATGGCAGCGATCAACAGCGTAGTGGCCGGCTTGGCCAGCCAGTGCAGCCAGTGCCCATCGCCGTGCAGGTAGGCACCGACGATGGCGAGGACCGCCATCAGCAGGATCACGCCATCGCGGGCGCGCGGTTTCATCGCGCCTTCCACAGGTCCGCCAGGCGGTCAGGCTTGCCGGCGATGCGCTCCAGCACCGGGTACTGCAGGCCACCGTGGTAGGCGATGCTCATCGTTTCGATGCGATCGAACTGCTTCACCAGCAACACGATCGGCGCCTTGTCCTTCGCCGCGCCGGCGACGGCGTCCTTCAAGCGCTGGCTGCTGTATTCACGGCCGCCAACCGCGATCACCTTCATGCCCGGTGCAAGACCGGCGTTGAACGCCGGACTGTCCCAGATCACGTCACCGACCGTGCCGTTGTCGAGCACGGTCGCACCCAGTGAGTACGCCAGCAACGCGGCCTTGGCGCGCTTTTCCTGCGCCTTGTAGGCGTCGTTCGGGGTATCGCGGTAAACCAGCTTCCAGCCCGCCAGTTCCAGGCCGCCGGTCAACGAACCATGGCCGTCCAGGCGCCCGCGCAGGAACGTCGCCCAGTCGTACGGCGCGATGCCGTTCAAGGTCGCAACCACATCATCGAAGGTGTACGGGTTGACGTCCCAATCGCCATTACCGACCCCGAAGAAGGCGCGTGCGAAGTCGTCCAGGCTGCGGCGATTGCCGCTCAGTTCGCGCAGCTTGCCCTCCACTTCCAGCCACAGCATCTGGCCGCCGGAGTAGTAGTCCTCACTCATCTGGTAGTTGCGGTAGGGCAACGTGCGGCGCTGGGCGATGGTCGGGTCGTTGGTGGTGTCCTGCAGCGGCCGCCAGGCCAGGCCCGGGCGACCACGGTCATAGGTCGCGGCCACGTTGGCCAGCATGTCGCGCGCCTGCGCGGTCGACCACAGCCCCGAACGCGCCGCCAGCACCTGGCCCCAGAACTGGGTCTGGCCCTCGTACACCCACAGCAGGCTGTCGCCCATCGGCACGTTGAAGTTGGCGGTGGCCAGATCGGCGCCGCGACGGTACTTCCCGTTCCACGAATGGGTGTACTCATGCGGCAGCAGGTCGCGCATCCACGCGTTGCTGTCCCACTCGGTGAAGTAACCCGGGTCGGCGCTGTTCTCGCTGGAGCGGTGATGCTCCAGGCCGATGCCACCGAGGCGGTCGGTCAACGCCAGCAGGAACTCGTAGTGGTTGTAGTGGCGCGCACCATAGAGCTTGTCGGCCTGCTGCACCAGCGCGCGGTGCATGGTGATCTGCGCCTCGCTCGGCTTCAGCGACTTGGCGTCGTCGGCAAACACATTGAGGTGCACCGGCACCTTCGCGCCCGGATCGAGATCGATGCGCTGGTAGTGCTCGCCGGCGAACAACGGCGAATCGACCAGATGGTCATACGAGATCGGCTTGAAGACGACGGTATCGCCATCGCGTCGCGCGGTTTCAAGCGCAGTGGCGAACGACCAGCCCTTGGGCAGGGTCACGCTGGCCTGCGCCTGCAGCTGGCGAGCGTCGACACCGGCCGGATACAGCGAGTTGGCGTTCCACTGCAGGTTGAGCATTTCCGGGGTCATCACCACCCGGCCCTGGCTGCCACCCTGCGAGGACAGGAAATCGAAGTGGGCGACGATCTCGCTCACGCCCTCGGGCACGTTCACCTTGAACGCATAGACGTTGAACTGGTCACGCTGCCAGGCCAGCGGCTTGCCGTTGGCCGCCACGCGCAGGCCGGCCAGCTTGTCGATCGGGCCGGTGGGCGAATGGTTGCCGGGAATCCACTGCGGGTATAGCAGGGTCATCGGGCCGGGTTTGGCCGGCACCGTGGCGGTCACCTTGAAGATGCGGCGCGCGAGGTCGCGTGCATCCACGTCGATGCGCAGCAGGCCAGGGGCCGCGGCATCGCCCGGCGGCGAGGTCTGCGCCAGCGCGGGCGTGGCCGCCAGCGCGAACAGCAATGACATGGCCAGGGCTCGGGTCTTCATCGGGCAGGTTCCAACAACGGAGAATCTTCCGATGCTAGGCCTGTGCAGTGCCCGGCCCCATGGCCGAAGGTCATGGTCGGTGGCGCTCCGGCCTGATGTGGCAAAACGCCATCCGACAGTGCGAACCAAGGTTCGCACCCACCAGAGTCAGGCCCGGTCAGTCAACCAGGCGCAGGCGCAGTTCCTTCGGCAGCGCGAACACCATCGATTCCGGTTCGCCGTCCAGCTCGCCCACGCCGGTGGCGCCCAGCTCGGCCAGGCGCGCCAGCACGCCATCGACCAGCACCTGCGGCGCCGAGGCACCGGCGGTCACGCCGATATGCTGCTTGCCTGCCACCCACGCCGGGTCGATCTCGTGCGCGCCGTCGATCAGGTACGACTCCACGCCTTCACGACGGGCCAGCTCACTCAAGCGGTTGGAGTTGGAGCTGTTCGGCGAACCGACCACCAGCACCAGGTCGCAGCGCTTGGCCAGGTCACGCACGGCGTCCTGGCGGTTCTGCGTGGCGTAGCAGATATCGTCGTTCTTCGGGCCCTGCATCGCCGGGAAACGCTCGCGCAATGCATCGATGATGCCGCGCGTGTCGTCCACCGACAGCGTGGTCTGGGTGGTGTAGGCGAAGTTTTCCGGCTGGTTGATGTGCAGCGTGGCAACCTGCTCGACATCCTCGACCAGATAGATCTGGCCGGTGCCGGCTTCGCGGTTCCACTGGCCCATGGTGCCCTCCACTTCCGGGTGACCGGCGTGGCCGATCAGCACCACGTCACGGCCGGCACGGCAGTGGCGGGCAACCTCGAAGTGGACCTTGGTCACCAGCGGGCAGGTGGCGTCGAACACCTTCAGGCCACGGCGCTCGGCTTCCTGGCGCACCGCCTGGGACACGCCATGCGCGCTGAAAATGACCGTGTTGTTGTCCGGCACTTCATCGAGTTCCTCGACGAAGATCGCGCCGCGCTGCTTCAGGTCATCGACCACGAAGCGGTTGTGCACCACTTCATGGCGGACGTAGATGGGCGCGCCCAGCGTTTCGATCGCGCGCTTGACGATCTCGATCGCACGATCGACACCGGCACAGAAACCACGCGGGTTGGCGAGCAGCACATCCATCAGTTCAATCTCCCGGCAGCGGCCGGCTTACGGTTTCGGATTGGCATTATCCGCCTTTTTGGCGGACTTGCCGTCGAACAGGCCAAACAGGGCAATGCCGATGGCACCCACCACGATGGCCGAATCGGCGATGTTGAACGAGGGCCAGGTGTAGCTGCCCACGTACCACTGGATGAAATCGACCACGTGACCATGCACCTGGCGGTCGATCACGTTGCCGATGGCGCCGCCGATGATCAGCGCATACGGCACCGCGGCCTTCCAGTTGCCGCGGGCGGTGCCGCGCAGCCACCAGGCCATCAGGCCGCTGATGGCGATGGCCAGCGCGGTGAAGAAGTACTTCTGCCAGCCACCGGCATCGCTCAGGAAACTGAACGCCGCACCGGTGTTGTAGGTGCGGTACCAGTTCCAGAAGCCATCAATGACCACCACCGGCTGGAACTCCGGCAGGCTCGACAGCACCCAGGCCTTGGACCACTGGTCCAGGCCGATGATGGCGGCCGACAGCAGCAGCCAGACCAGGGCGTTCGGATGCGGACGGGGCGCGGCCATCAGAACCAGCTCCGCACTTCGCCGGTGCCGGTCACGTTGCTCACGCAACGGCCGCACAGTTCCGGATGATCGGCGTTGCTGCCGACGTCGGCGCGGTGGTGCCAGCAGCGCACGCACTTGGCCTTGGTAGTCGGCTGGGCGCTGACGAACACCTCGTCGGTGGTCGCCGGGCGCACCTGCACGTCGCCACTGATGAACAGGAAGCGCAGTTCATCGGCCAGCGGCTGCCACTTCGCGGCCTGCTCCTCGTTGGCGGCGATGGTGATCTCCGCTTCCAGCGCGGCACCGATGGCGCCGTTGGCACGCATCGGTTCGAGCACCTTGGCCACCTGTTCGCGCACGGCCAGCAGCTGGTCGAAGTCGGCGGCGTTGAGCTGGGCATCGGCCGGCAGCGGCGCCAGGCCGTCGTACCAGGTGGTGAACAGCACATGGCCGGCATGCTCGCCCGGCAGGTAGCCCCACAGCTCGTCGGCGGTGAAGGTCAGGATCGGCGCCACCCAGCGGGTGAACGCTTCGGCGATGTGGTACATCGCGCTCTGTGCCGAACGGCGACCGTGCGAATCGGTCGGCATCGTGTACAGGCGGTCCTTGGTCACGTCCAGGTACAGCGAGCCCAGGTCCACGCTGCAGAAGTTCAGCAGCAGCTGCACGATCTCGGCCATGTTGTAGCCGTCGTAGGCTGCCTTGATCTTCTCCTGCAGCTCCCACGCGCGATGCACGATCCAGCGGTCCAGCGCGACCATCTGGTCGAGCGGGCGCAGGTGCTGGGCCGGGTCGAAGCCGTCCAGGTTGCCGAGCAGGAAGCGCGCGGTGTTGCGCAGGCGACGGTAGGCGTCGGCGTTGCGCTTGAGGATCTCCTGCGACAGCGACATCTCGTTGCTGTAGTCGGCCGAGGCGATCCACAGGCGCAGGATGTCCGCGCCCAGCTTGTTCATGATGTCCTGCGGCTCGATGCCGTTGCCCAGCGACTTGGACATCTTGCGGCCGTGCTCGTCCACGGTGAAGCCGTGGGTCAGGCACTGCTTGTACGGCGCGCGCTTGTCGATCGCCACGCCGGTCAGCAGCGAGGACTGGAACCAGCCGCGGTGCTGGTCGGAACCTTCCAGGTACAGGTCGGCCGGCTTGCCGAAGCCGCGCGCGGCAAGCACGCCTTCATGGGTCACGCCCGAATCGAACCAGACGTCGAGGATGTCGGTGACCTTCTCGTAGTCGGCGGCCTCGGCGCCCAGCAGTTCGGCGGCATCCAGCGAGTACCACACGTCGATGCCCTCGGCTTCGACGCGATCGGCGACCTGCTGCATCAGCTCCACCGAACGCGGGTGGATCTCGCCGGTCTGGCGATGGGTGAACAGTGCGATCGGCACGCCCCAGGTGCGCTGGCGCGAGATGGTCCAGTCCGGACGACCGTCGACCATGCTCTGGATGCGCGCCTTGCCCCAGGTCGGGAACCAGCCGACGGTGTCGATGGCGGCCAGCGCATCGTTGCGCAGGTTGGCCTTGTCCATCGAGATGAACCACTGCGGGGTGGCGCGGAACACCACCGGCGTCTTGTGGCGCCAGCAGTGCGGGTAGCTGTGGCGGATCGGGTGGAAGGCCAGCAGCGAACCGTTGTCGCGCAGCACGCCGACGATGGCCTCCTGCGCCTTCCACAGGTGCTGGCCAGCCAGCACCACGTCACCGGCCGGCGGGGTCGATTCCAGGTACACGCCACGGCCGTCGATCGGGGTCACCTGGCCAGCGTTGTACTTGTCCAGCAGGCCGTACTTCTGGCTGACCACGAAGTCTTCCTGGCCGTGGCCGGGGGCGGTGTGCACCGCACCGGTACCGTCCTCGTCGGAGACGTGGTCGCCGTTGAGCACCAGGATCTCGCGCTCCGGGTAGAACGGGTGCGCCAGCAGCTGGTTCTCCAGCGCGGCACCGGTGGTTTCACCGTGCAGCACCACGTTTTCGACGCCATAGCGCTGCAGCGCGCGCTCGGCCAGCGCCGCGGCCAGCACCAGCCAACGGCGCTTGCCGTTGTGCGCCGGGCCTTCGGCCAGCACGTAGTTGATCTCCGCGCCCAGCGACACCGCCAGCGAAGCCGGCAGCGTCCACGGGGTGGTGGTCCAGATCGGCACGGCCACTTCCACATCAGCCGGCACGCTCACGCCGAACGCCTGGCCGATGGCCTGCGCATCGCGCGCGGCGTAGGCCACGTCGATCGCCGGCGATTCCTTTTCCTGGTATTCGATCTCGGCCTCGGCCAGCGCCGAGCCACAGTCGAAGCACCAGTACACCGGCTTGGCGCCGCGCACCAGGTGGCCATTGGCCACGACCTTGGCCAGCGCGCGGATCTCATTGGCTTCGAAGTCGAAGCTCAGGGTCTTGTACGGGTTGTCCCAGTCGCCGGTCACGCCCAGGCGCTTGAAGTCCACGCGCTGGATGTTGATCTGCTCTTCGGCGAACTCGCGGCACTTCTGGCGGAATTCGACGGCGTCGAGCTTGGTGCCGACCTTGCCCCACTTCTTCTCGACCGCGATTTCGATCGGCAGGCCATGGCAGTCCCAGCCCGGCACGTAGGGCGCGTCGAAGCCGGCCAGGTAGCGCGACTTGACGATGATGTCCTTCAGGATCTTGTTGACCGCGTGGCCGAGGTGGATGCGGCCGTTGGCGTACGGCGGACCATCATGCAGCACGAACAGCGGGCGGCCGGCGGCGTTGTCGCGCAGCTGCTGGTAGAGCCCCTGCTCTTCCCACCGCGCCAGAATGCCCGGCTCGCGCTTGGGCAGGTCGCCGCGCATCGGGAATTCGGTGGCTGGCAGGTTCAGGGTGGTCTTGTAGTCCTGGCTCACGCAGTGGCTCGCAATCTATGTTCGGAAAGGATGGCGCGCGCCTGTTCGGCATCGCGGTGCATCTGGTCGGTCAGTGCCGCCAGATCATTGAATTTCTCTTCGTCGCGCAGCTTGGCGACGAATTCCACGTCGATGTGGCGCCCGTACAGGTCGCCCTGGAAATCGAACAGATGAGCTTCCAGCAACGGCTCCACGCCGTCCACGGTCGGCCGCGTACCGAAGCTGGACACCGAGGGCCAGGGCTGGTCGAACACGCCGTGCACCCAGGTTGCGTAGATGCCCGACAGTGCCGGGGTCTTCGGGAAGCGCAGGTTGGCAGTGGGGAAGCCCAGCGTACGACCGAGCTGGCGGCCGCGCACCACCCGCCCGCTGATCGCGTAGGGACGGCCGAGCAGGTCGCCGGCACGGGCGAAATCGCCGTCCTGCAGCAGCTGGCGGATGCGGGTGCTGGAGATGCGCTCGCCGTGCAGATCCACCGCTTCGATCTCGCCAGCGCTGAAGCCCAGCTCGGCGCCCAGCTTCTGCAGCAGGGCCAGGTCGCCGCGGCGGCGGTTGCCGAAGCAGAACTCCGGGCCGATCCAGACCTCACGCGCACTCAGGCGCTTGACCAGCAACTGGCGCACGAAGGTCTCGGCCGGCATCGCCGCCATCGCCGCGTCGAAACGCAGCAGGCCGACCGCATCGACGCCGAGCTCACGCAGGATCTCGACCTTGCTGCGCGCCAGGGTCAGCCGCGGCGGCGGCGTGCCTTGGGCGAAGAATTCACGCGGCAGCGGCTCGAACGCCACGGCCACCGCGGCCACGCCCAAGGCGCGCGCGCGGGCAACCGCGTGGCGGACCAGCGCACGATGGCCCAGGTGGAGGCCGTCGAATGCACCGATACAGACCACGCTTCCGTTGGGGAACAGCTCCCCGCCCTCGACGCTTCTGAACAGCCTGCTCATCAACTCTCGTTCCGGCCCGACCGGGGCCGCCGCTTCAATGGTGTAACCCTGAAGTATAGCCGCCACGGGCCGCGATCAATGCCCACGCAGGTCGCGCGGGCGGAAGCCCATCGCCAGCATGGCCACCGCATAGGTCGCGCCACCGCCGCCGACCAGCAGTGCCAGTGCGCCGATCCGCTCCCATGCCCCCATTGCCGAGAAGCCCGGCAGCCAGTGCAGCAGGGCCAGCAGCACGCCAACCATGGCCACGCAGGCCAGCACCAGGCGTACCAGATAGCCGCCCCAGCCCGGCCGGCGCTGGTAGACGTCGGTCTTGCCCAGCCAGTACCACAGCAGGCCCAGGTTCAGGTAACTGGACAGCGCGCTGGCAATGCCCAGCGCCAGGTGCAGGCCCGGCTGCTTGCCGATGGCAGCCATCACGCCCTGCGCTTTCAGCTCGTCCGGCACCATGACCTGGTACAGCACGGCCAGCAGGGCGAAGTTGAACACCATGTTGGCCACCAGTGCGGCCACGCCGGCACGTACCGGGGTCTTGGTGTCCTGGCGGGCATAGAACGCCGGCAGCACCACCTTCAGCAGGGCGAACGCCGGCAGGCCGAAGCTCAGGCCATACACCGAGAGCGCGGTCATGCGGGTATCGAAGGCACTGAACTGGCCGTGCTGGAAAATGGTCGCGATCAGCGGCTCGGCCAGCAGCAGCAGACCCAACATGGCCGGCACCGAGATCAGCAGGGTCATGCGCAGGCCCCAGTCCAGCGAGCGCGAGAAACCCTCGCGGTCGGTACTGACGTGGTGGCGGGCCAGCGCCGGCAGGATCACCGTGCCCAGTGCCACGCCGAACACGCCCAGCGGCAGCTCCAGAAAGCGATCGGCCAGCGACAGCCAGGACTGCGAGCCGTCGGTCAGCTTGGCCGCGATCACCGTATCCAGCAGCAGGTTGATCTGCGCCACCGAGGAACCGAACAGGGTCGGCACCATCAGCGTCATCACCTTGCGCACGCCCGGATGGCTCCAGCCCCAGCGCGGCAGGGTCAGCAGGTTGATGCCCTTCAGCGACGGCAGCTGGAACAGCAGCTGCAGGATGCCGGCGGCGAGTACCGCCCAGCCCAGCGCCAGGATCTGCTTTTCCGGGGTGCCGCCCAGCCGCGGCGCCAGCCACAGCGCGCCGGCGATCATGCACAGGTTGAGGATGACCGGGGTCAGCGCCGGCATCGCGAAGCGCTGGAAGCTGTTGAGTGCGCCGCCGGCCAGTGCGGTCAGCGATACGAACAGCAGGAACGGGAAGGTCAGGCGGAACAGGTCGACCAGCAGGCCCTGCTTGACCGGATCGGTATCAACACCACTTGAGAAGACCGAGGCCAGCTGCGGCGCGAAGATCAGCGCCAGCGCGGTGACCAGCATCAGTACCCCGCCCAGGGTGCCGGCGGTCCGGGCCATCAGTTCGCGCAGCTCGGCGTGACTGCGGGTTTCCTTCACTTCCGTGAACACCGGCACGAAAGCGGTGGCGAAAGACCCTTCGGCGAACAACCGGCGCAGGAAATTGGGTACCCTGAAGGCGACCCAGAAAGCATCAGTGATGGCGTTGGTGCCGAACGTGGTGGTCACCACGAAGTCCCGGACAAGTCCGAGAACGCGCGAGACCATGGTCATGCTGCTGAACGACAGCAGGCCCCGCAACAACTTGGGTGAACTCACTCAGCGTCCCTCTTGACAATCGACTTGACGTGCATTTCTTACGCCATCATACTAGCTAGCTTGCTGTTCCCATAACACCGATTTTTTCAGGAAACCACCACCGTGGCCAATATCAAGTCCGCCAAGAAGCGCGCCAAGCAGACCGTCGTGCGCAACGCGCGCAACGTGGCTCAGCGCTCGATGCTGCGCACCGCTGTCAAGAAAGTGATCAAGGCGCTGGACGCCAACGATGCCGCCGGCGCCGAAGCCGCCTTCGCCGTTGCCCAGCCGATCCTGGATCGCTTCAGCGCGCGTGGCCTGATCCACAAGAACAAGGCTGCTCGTCATAAGAGCCGCCTGAACGACCGCATCAAGGCCCTCAAGGCCGCCTGATCCGGCGTTGCCGCCCTGCCCTTCGGGGTCGGGCAGCAGACAAGAACCCGGCCCCGGCCGGGTTTTTTGTTGCCCGCGATCCGGTAGTGCCGGCCGCTGGCCGGCAACCCCGAGGAATGTCGGCCAGCGGCCGGCACTACCGGAAAATGAAAAACCCGGCCGAAGCCGGGTTTTTCGCATGGAACCACAACAGCATTACTGCGCGTTGCGGGCTTCCAGCTCGTCTTCCTTCTGGCGATCGAAGAAGGCCATGATCCGGCTCATGATCGGGAAGGTACCTTCGCGGCCCAGCGCGGAAACCAGGAACCACGGCTCCTTCCAGCCCAGCTCGGCGACGATCTGCTCGGCCGCCGCCTTCGCTTCGTCTTCGAACATCAGGTCGGCCTTGTTCAGCACCAGCCAGCGCGGCTTGTTCAGCAGCTCCGGATCGTGCTTTTCCAGTTCGCGCTCGATCGCACGCACCTGCTCGACCGGGGAAATGCCTTCCACGCCGCCTTCCATCGGCGAGATGTCCACCAGGTGCAGCAGCAGGCGGGTGCGCTGCAGGTGGCGCAGGAACTGCGCACCGAGGCCGGCACCATCCGCCGCGCCCTCGATCAGGCCCGGAATGTCGGCGATCACGAAGCTGCGGTAGTTCTCCACCTTCACCACACCCAGGTTCGGGTACAGCGTGGTGAACGGGTAATCGGCCACCTTCGGCGTCGCCGCCGAAACGGCACGGATCAGGGTGCTCTTGCCGGCATTGGGGAAGCCCAGCAGGCCGACGTCGGCCAGCAGCTTCAGCTCCAGCTTCAGCGTGCGCTCTTCGCCCGGCTCGCCCGGCAGCGCCTGGCGCGGCGAGCGGTTGGTCGAGCTCTTGAAATGCATGTTGCCCAAGCCGCCGCGGCCCCCCTTGGCCACCAGCAGGCGGTCGTTGTGCTGGGTCAGGTCGCCGATGATTTCATCGGTGGCGACGTTGATCACCACGGTGCCAACCGGGACGGTAATGGTCAGGTCTTCGCCACCCTTGCCATAGGCCTGGCGGCCCATGCCGTTCTCGCCGCGCTGCGCCTTGAAGATGCGGTCATGGCGGAAGTCGACCAGGGTGTTCAGGTTCTCGTCGGCGCGGATGTACACGCTGCCGCCCGCACCGCCGTCGCCGCCGTCCGGGCCGCCGAGCGGAATGAACTTCTCGCGACGGAAGCCAATGCAGCCGTTGCCGCCGTTGCCGGCGAACACTTCGATTTCTGCTTCGTCTACCAGTTTCATTGTTTCGATGCCTGCGATGGGCGCGGCCTGCCAGCCGTCGCCTTGAATGTTATGCCAGCCGCTGGCCGGCAATCCGGCCTGGCCGGTCTTGCTTTCACTCTAACGAAAAGCCCCGCCGAAGCGGGGCTCTTCATGCAGCACCCCCATGCCGAGGCACGGGTGCCGGCGATGCCTGGATCAGGCGTCGGCCGAGACGATGCTGACGGTGCGGCGCTTCTTGGCGCCCTTGACCGAGAACTCCACCTTGCCGTCCACGAGGGCGAACAGGGTGTGGTCACGGCCCAGGCCAACGCCCGAACCCGGGTGGAACTGGGTGCCGCGCTGACGCACGATGATGTTGCCGGCTTCGATGGCCTGGCCGCCGAAGATCTTGACGCCCAGGTACTTCGGGTTGGAGTCGCGACCGTTGCGCGAGGAGCCTACGCCCTTTTTATGTGCCATGACTGCTTCTCCTGATGCTTAGCCGGCGATGCCGGTGATCTCGATTTCGGTGTAGTACTGACGGTGACCCTGACGCTTCATGTGGTGCTTGCGGCGACGGAACTTGATGATCCGGACCTTGTCAGCACGACCCTGGGAAAGGACCTTGGCGGTGACGGCAGCGCCCTTCAGCGCATCGCCCAGCTTCACGCCGTCGCTGTCACCCAGCATCAGGATGTTGTCAAACTTGATCTCGCTGCCGACTTCGACTTCGAGCTTTTCAATGCGGAGCTTTTCGCCCTGCGCCACGCGGTATTGCTTACCGCCGGTGACCAGTACTGCGTACATGACCAGGCCTTCCTCTGTAGTTATTGTGGTCTGAGCTGCCGCCATCGAGGGCGGACAGGAGCGGGATTGTACGCAGATCAGCGGGCGCGGGTCAAGTCAACCCCTGAACGGCCCGGAGGCCTGGCCGGAACGGGGTCAGATCCCTTTTCACGTTGTGAAAAGGGATCTGACCCCTGCCTGTCGGCCTGTCTCATCAGGTGAGACATCGGGCTGGCATTGTCGCCCATTGCCCCCATCTGGTCACCTCGGTAGGCTGACCGATTGCCGTTCCCTGCTGGCCCGGCACCCAGCCAACGCCCCCACAACCGGATCCCCCATGGCGATGGATTTCATCCGCATCCGCGGCGCGCGGACGCACAATCTGAAGAACCTCGACCTCGACCTGCCCCGCGACAAGCTGATCGTGATCACCGGCCTGTCCGGTTCGGGCAAGTCCTCGCTGGCGTTCGACACCATCTATGCAGAAGGCCAGCGCCGCTACGTCGAGTCGCTGTCGGCCTATGCGCGCCAGTTCCTGAGCGTGATGGAAAAGCCGGACCTGGACCACATCGAAGGCCTGTCCCCGGCCATCTCGATCGAGCAGAAGTCGACCTCGCACAACCCGCGTTCGACGGTCGGCACCATCACCGAGATCTACGACTACCTGCGCCTGCTGTACGCCCGCGTCGGCACCCCGCGCTGCCCGGACCACGGCTACCCGCTGGAAGCGCAGACAGTCAGCCAGATGGTCGATCAGGTGCTGACGCTGGACCCGGAACAGCGCTACATGCTGCTGGCGCCGGTCATCCGCGACCGCAAGGGCGAACACGCACAGGTGTTCGACCAGCTGCGTGCGCAGGGCTTCGTGCGTGTGCGCGTGGACGGCGAGCTGTATGAAATCGATGCGGTGCCGCCGCTGGCGCTGCGCCAGAAGCACACCATCGAGGCGGTGATCGACCGCTTCCGCCCGCGCGAGGACATCAAGCAACGCCTGGCCGAGAGCTTCGAGACCGCACTGAAGCTGGGCGATGGCATGGCCTCGGTGCAGAGCCTGGACACCGCCGACGCCACGCCGGCACTGTTCTCCTCCAAGTACTCCTGCCCGGTGTGCGACTACTCGCTGCCGGAGCTGGAACCGCGCCTGTTCTCGTTCAACGCACCGATGGGCGCCTGCCCCGGCTGCGATGGCCTGGGCATCGCCGAGTTCTTCGACCCTTCGCGCGTGGTGGTGCATCCGGAGCTGTCGCTGGCCGCCGGTGCGGTGCGCGGCTGGGACCGCCGCAACGCCTACTATTTCCAGCTGATCGCCTCGCTGGCCAAGCACTACAAGTTCGACGTGGACGCCGCCTGGAACTCGCTGCCGGCCAAGGTGCAGCAGGCCGTGCTGTACGGCAGCGGCGACGAAACGATTACCTTCACCTACTTCACCGAAGCTGGCGGCCGCACCCAGCGCAAGCATCGCTTCGAGGGCATCATTCCCAACCTCGAACGCCGCTACAAGGAAACCGAGTCGCCGGCGGTGCGCGAGGAGCTGTCCAAGTACATCAGCGAACAGCCGTGCCCGGAATGCCATGGTGCGCGCCTGAACAAGGCGGCGCGCAACGTGTTCGTGGCCGACCGTCCGCTGCCGGAGCTGGTGGTGCTGCCGATCGACGAGGCACTGAAGTTCTTCAGTGAACTGAGCCTGCCGGGCTGGCGTGGCGAGATCGCCGCGAAGATCGTCAAGGAGATCGGCGAACGCCTCGGCTTCCTGGTCGATGTCGGCCTGGATTACCTGACCCTGGAGCGCAAGGCCGACACCCTGTCTGGTGGCGAGGCACAGCGCATCCGCCTGGCCAGCCAGATCGGCGCCGGCCTGGTCGGTGTGATGTACGTGCTCGACGAGCCGTCCATCGGCCTGCACCAGCGCGACAACGAACGCCTGCTCGGTACCCTCACCCGCCTGCGCGACCTCGGCAACACGGTGATCGTGGTCGAGCATGACGAGGATGCGATCCGGCTGGCCGACTACGTGCTGGACATCGGCCCGGGCGCGGGCGTGCACGGCGGCGAGATCGTCGGCCAGGGCACCCTGCAGGACATCCTGGAGGCACCGCGCTCGCTGACCGGCCAGTACCTGTCGGGCAAGCGCGCGATCGAGATTCCGGCGCGCCGGCACACGCCGAACCCGAAGATGACCCTGCACCTGCGCGGGGCGACCGGCAACAACCTGAAGGGCGTGGACCTGGCGATTCCGTCGGGCCTGCTGACCTGCGTGACCGGTGTATCCGGCTCGGGCAAGTCGACCCTGATCAACGACACCCTGTTCTCGCTGGCCGCCAACGAGATCAACGGTGCCTCGCACCCGATCGCTCCGTACAAGGAGATCGATGGCCTGGACCTGTTCGACAAGGTGGTGGACATCGACCAGTCGCCGATCGGCCGCACCCCGCGCTCGAACCCGGCCACCTACACCGGCCTGTTCACGCCGCTGCGCGAACTGTTCGCACAGGTGCCCGAAGCGCGTGCGCGCGGCTATTCGCCGGGCCGTTTCAGCTTCAACGTGCGCGGCGGCCGCTGCGAAGCCTGCCAGGGTGACGGCCTGATCAAGGTCGAGATGCACTTCCTGCCGGACGTGTACGTGCCCTGCGACGTCTGCCATGGCAAGCGCTACAACCGCGAAACGCTGGAGATCCTGTACAAGGGCTTCAACATCAACGACGTGCTGGAAATGACCGTCGAGGATGCACTGAAGCTGTTCGAGCCGGTACCGTCGATTGCGCGCAAGCTGGAAACACTGGTCGACGTCGGCCTGAGCTACATCAAGCTGGGCCAGAGCGCGACCACGCTGTCCGGTGGTGAAGCGCAGCGCGTGAAGTTGTCCAAGGAACTGTCGCGCCGCGATACCGGCCGCACCCTGTACATCCTCGACGAGCCGACCACCGGCCTGCACTTCCACGACATCGAAGCGCTGCTGGGCGTGCTGCACAAGCTGCGCGACGAAGGCAATACGGTGGTGGTGATCGAGCACAACCTGGACGTGATCAAGACCGCCGACTGGATCGTTGATCTGGGTCCGGAAGGCGGCCATCGCGGTGGCACCATCCTGGTCACCGGCACGCCGGAAGACGTGGCGGCCTGCCCGCAGTCGTATACCGGCCAGTTCCTGGCGCGCATGCTGCCGTCAACCAGCGCGCGCCCGGAGCAGCCGGCCGCAGTGGCCAACAAGCCCGACGCCCGCCCGCCGCGCAAGGTGAAGCCTGAAAAGGCGGAAAAGCCAGTCAAGAAGGCCGTGGCTGCCAAGAGCACCGGCAAAACCAGCAAGACCGCCACTGCCAGCAAGAAGAAAAAGGACGCCTGATGAGCAGCGAACACAAGATCCTGGCCCGCATCCCGATCAGCGTGCGCTGGCGTGACATGGACAGCATGGGCCATGTGAACAACGCCAAGTACATCTCCTACCTGGAAGAAGCGCGCGTGCGCTGGATGCTGGGCGTGGACGGTGTGTCGATGACCGACCGCATCGCACCGGTGGTGGCCGCGACCAACGTCAACTACCGGCTGCCCATCGTGTGGCCCAACGACATCCTGGTCGAGCTGTTCGTCGAGCGCCTGGGCAACAGCAGCGTGACCATCGGCCACCGCATCGTCGACCAGCAGGACGAATCGAAGCTCTATTCGGACGGCAACGTGGTGGTGGTCTGGATGGACACCCAGACCGGCAAGAGCGCACCGCTGCCGGAGGCGATCCGCAGCGCGTCGACCTGACGCGCCTGTGGTAGTGCCGGCCGCTGGCCGGCAACCTCCAGATGTATCGCGGATGCCGGCCAGCGGCCGGCCCTACCGACACTGATCAAAGGACTGACATGATCCACCAGACTGAACTGCGCGACCTGCTACCCGGCATGGTCCCCTTCCCCACCGACGTCTTTCCCGCCGACCAGGCCTGGCTCGGCCAGCACCTGCTGCCGCTGCTGAAGATCGACCTCGGCGTGCTGCGCCCGGAGCTGGCCGGCCAGGTGGCAACGATGCTGTGCCCGATCGAGCCGTACGACGGCTGCATCGGCGAGACCACCGAAGAACACCACAACGATTTCACCGGCACCAACTGGATCGCCTTCGAACTGACCGCCGGCAACGAGATGCGCTTCCTCGGCAACGCGGGCTATTTCATCAGTGATGCGGTACAGGACAAGGATGCGCAGGAACACATCGCGCAGATGCGCGAGAGCTACGCCAAGGCCCGCGACTACCATGCCACGCATGGCCGCCTCGCCTGCTACTCGCGCTATGGCAAGGGTGAGGCCAGCGAGCGCGATTACCTGGATACGCTGGGTGGCCCGATCGGTTTCGGCAACTGGACCGAAACCGCAGAGATTCCCGCGGCATTCGAGCTGGGCTTCACCGAAGCTGCCGATGACCCCAACGCTGCGGACGATGCCGAAACAGTGATCATCACCCGCAATGGCAACAAATTCTTCGCCGTGGCCGACGTAGCCGGCTACAACTGGTGCGCCACCGGTGCCGATGCGATCGTGATGCTGTACGAGCCGGAAAGCCGCACGGTGCTGTTCTCGTACGACTGGTCATAAGCCCGCCTGGTAGTGCCGGCCGCTGGCCGGCATTTCGCGTGCTGCCGGCCAGCGGCCGGCACTACCCGATCGTCATTTCGCGGCCTTGCGCACGGTCAGCGTCGCGCTCGCTTCGCCGCCACCTTCCAGCTGCAGTCGCAGCGGCAGCGCCTGGCCTTCCTTCAACGCGCCTTTGCCCTGCATCAGCATCAGGTGCAGGCCACCGGGCTTGAGCTCGGCACGTGCGCCCGGCGCCAGCGGCAGGCGCTCGATCGCGCGCATCCGGCTGACCCCATCCGTGATCGTGGTCTCGTGCAGCGACACATCATTGAAGCTGCTGCTGGTCGCGCCGGTGATCGCCACCGCCTTGCTGCAGCCGTTGTGGATCACGCCGTAGCCGGCGGTCATCGGCATCGCCGGATTCGGTGGCAGCCGCGCCCAGCCCTGCTCCACCGTGACGCAGGCCGGTTCCGCCGCCGAGGCCGATGCTGCGGCCGCACACAGAACCAACAGTACGCCAACGAATGGTTTGGTTATCATCGCCCAGGTTCCTTCTTCGCAACGAGACCGCAGCATGACGACGCTCATCGAGGTGATCAACCATGGCCCCATCCGCGAACTGCGCCTGGCGCGGCCGCCGGTCAACGCGCTGGACACCGAACTGTGCCGGCAGTTGATCCATGCCATCGAGCTGGCCATGGCCGAAGACGCGCACGGCATCGTGCTGTCGGGCGGCGAGCGCATCTTCACCGGTGGCATGGACGTGCCGCACCTGCTCTCGCATGGTGATGACAAGCACAAGTTGTTGGACACCTGGAACGCCTTCTTTGGCGCCGTGCGCACGCTGGCCGAGAGCCGGATCCCGGTGGTCGCGGCGATCACCGGCCATGCACCGGCCGGCGGCTGCGTGCTGGCCCTGTGCTGCGACTACCGGGTGATGGCGCGCAGCGCCGATCCGTCGCGGCCGTATGCCATCGGCCTGAACGAAGTGCAGGTGGGCCTGATCGCGCCTGAGGGCATCCAGCGCCTGCTGCGCCGTGCGGTGGGCGTGCACCGCGCCGGCGTCCTGCTGACCACCGGTTCGCTGGTGCCGGCCGAACAGGCGCTGCAGATCGGCCTGGTCGACGAACTGGCCGAAGGTGACCTGGTGGTGGCACGTGCCGTGGCGTGGCTGCAGAACCTGCTCAAGCAGCCGCGCCAGCCGATGCTGCTGACCCGTGCGATTGCCCGCGCGGACCTGCACGTTGCGCTGCAGCCGGACCTGATCCAGCTCGACCGCTTCGTCGAGGCCTGGTTCGCCCCGGATGCGCAGAATGCCCTGCAGGCGCTGGTCGCCCGGCTGGGCAAATAACCGGTAGTGCCGGCCGCTGGCCGGCAACCGCAGGTGCCCCAGGAGGATCATGAGGTTGCCGGCCAGCGGCCGGCACTACCGATGATGGGCCGGGCTGCACCGGTATAATCAGGCCCACTTTCACTGCTGTGGCCGCCCCCTTGAACGACACGCCCGAACCCGTCGTCTCCGAGCTGATCGACCTGCTCACGCTGGAGCGGCTGGAGGACAACCTGTTCCGCGGGCAGAGCCGCGACATCGGTACCAAGTACGTGTTCGGCGGGCAGGTGCTGGGCCAGGCGCTGGCCGCGGCACAGGCCACGGTCGACAATGGCCGCCACGTGCACTCGCTGCACGCCTACTTCCTGCGCGCCGGCAACATCGACCATCCGATCGTCTACGACGTGGACCGTACCCGCGACGGCGGCAGCTTCTCGGTGCGGCGGGTCACCGCGATCCAGCACGGCAAGGTGATCTTCTTCTGCGCGGCCTCGTTCCAGCAGGCCGAAACCGGTGCCGAGCACCAGCACAAGATGCCCGAAGTGCCGCAGCCGGAAGACATCGAACCGAACCGCCCGCTGCCGGCCGAAGTGCTGGAGCGGCTGCCGATCAAGGTGCAGCGCTGGCTGTCGCGCGGCGGCCCGTTCGAGTTCCGCCACGTCTACCCGCGTGACGAACTCAATCCACCCAAGCGCCCGCCGTACCACCAGGTGTGGCTGCGCCTGAGCGAGCCGGTCGGCGATGCCCCGGAGCTGCACCAGGCGCTGCTGGCCTACGCCTCCGACTTCCACCTGTTGGGCACAGCGACGTTCCCGCACGGCATCAGCTACTACCACCCGCACGTGCAGATGGCCTCGCTCGACCACGCGATCTGGTTCCACCGCCCGTTCCGCGCCGATGACTGGCTGTTGTACTCGCTGGACAGCCCCAGCGCGCAGGATTCGCGCGGTCTGGCCCGCGGCCAGTTCTTCACCCGCAACGGCGTACTGGTGGCCAGTACCGCGCAGGAAGGCCTGATCCGCGTGGTTCCCGACCAGGCAGCGGCCTCCGCCGTGCCGGCCAAGGATTGATCCGATGCGCCAGATCTTCAGCAGCCAGCGCGTGGAAACCGTCGAAGGCGTCGCCGAGCTGCTGCGCGGGCATGGCATCGACGTCAAGGTGACCAACGGGCGCTCGTACAAGACCCGTCGCCGCGGCCAGTTCAGCTATACCGACCTGGGCAACGCCAACGCCTACCCAGCGGTGTGGATCGTGCGCGCCGACGACCAGCCGCGCGCGCGTGAAATCCTGCGCGAGGCGCGACTGCTCGACACCACCCGCCGCGACCATCCGACCGCCGAATTCGCCTTCCGCGACGCGCCGGAACAGGGCAGCGGTGGCCGCAGCTGGGCCTGGCGCATCCGCATCGCCCTGCTGGTGGTGATCGCCGGCGTGGCGCTGGTGATCGGCCTGCGCCATCGCGGCGCCCCGGCGCCGGTCGCACCGGCCCCTGCCCCGCAGGCCCAGCCGCAGCAGGCGCAACCGGCCCCGCAGGCCGCACCGGAAGAGGAAGAAGTCCGGGTCCGCATCCAGCCCTCGAAGTGACGCACGGGTAGTGCCGGCCGCTGGCCGGCAGCCGCAAAAAGGGGACGGAGGGGATTAAGTCGTTTGAGGCACAAACGACTTAATCCCCTCCGTCCCCTTTTTTGTCATGAGGTTGCCGGCCAGCGGCCGGCACTACCGCACAGAATGCTGGTCACACTTCGCGCGCGGCTCCGTCATGGGACACAATCCCAGCAGGAGAGCCGCCGCCATGACGACGTTCGCCGCATCGATCGACCAGACCCTGGAACGCGAACTGCCCGCCGCCGCCAGCGGTTGCCAACACGCCTATGGCCGCATCGTGCTGGCCTGCCAGAACACGGTTACCGCCATCGCGCTGGCCATCACCCGCGATCGTCAGGCCAGCGAGGACATCGCCCAGGAGGCCTTCGTGAAGGGCTGGCAGCAGCTGCACCAGCTGCGCAGCTCGACCAGCTTCCTGCCCTGGCTGCGGCAGATCACCCGCAACCTGGCCCGCGACTGGCTGCGCGCGCAGCGCGGCAGACCGCTGACCGGCGAGGCCGCCGAGGTTGCGATGGGCATGGCGGCCGACCCGGCCCCGGGCGCGGCCGACCGCCTGCAGCGGGTGGAAGAAGAGATCGCTGCCGAGGACATCATTTCCGCGTTGCCGGCCGACAGCCGCGAAGTGCTGTTGCTGTACTACCGCGAAGGCCAGCGCTCGCAGCAGGTGGCCGACCTGCTTGGGCTCAGTGACGCCGCCGTGCGCAAGCGCCTGTCGCGTGCCCGCGCCCTGGTCCGCGACGGCCTGCTGCAGCGCTTCGGCGAGTTCGCGCGCAGCAGCGCACCGAGCGCGGCATTCGCCACTGCCGTGGTGTCGATGGTGCTGGTGGCTGCGCCCGGCACGGCCAGTGCTGCGGTGCTGCTCGGCACCGGTGTCGGCATCGGCGGCAGCAAGCTTGGCCTCGGCGGTGCCAGCGCTGCGGGCGGCACCGCGATGGGTTCGCTGACTGCCACGCTGGGCCAGCTGCACGTGCTGCCGGCCGAAAGCTGGGGGGCGGTGATCGGCGGCGTGGTCGGTGGTGCGATCGGCAGCTATCTGGGCGGACGCTTCCTGATGTCGTACACCGAAACGGCATCCGAGCGCCGCGACGTGCGCCGCTTCCTCTACCTCAACATCATCACCGGCATGTTCTGGTGCCTGGCGATCCTGCTGGCTGTGATGCTGCAGGCGCCGGTCTGGGCGCAGCTGACGGTGCTGGCGGTAGGCCTGGGCGTGGTCAACTACCAGTGCCTGGTGCCGCTGCAGCGGGTGATGGCACCGATGATCGCGCGCGATTCGGCCCGCCGCGGACGCACCGGCATCAACTGGAAGTTCGAATCGATGTACGGCCGCACCGGCATCATCGCCATGAACCTGATGGTCATCGCGCTGGTGGTGTACTCACTGATGCGCAGCGGCCGCCTGTAACGGACAACGCCGGCAGTGCGCCGGCGTTGTCGTCATTCATTGCGTTGAAACTCAGCGCTGCGGCTTCGGCGCGGCGCCATCGCGCGGACCGCCGTGGCGCGGGCCGCCGTGCATCGGGCCCTTGGCGGCGTCGAACTCGGCCTTGCTCAGCTGGCCGTCCTTGTTGGTGTCGGCGGCAGCGAACCAGGCGTCACGGCGCTGCTTCATGCGCAGCTCGCGATCTGCCTTGTCCAGGTAGCCGTCCTTGTTGAGATCGAGCTGGTCGAAGCGCGCGGCCAGACGCGGGTCGGCCTTGGCCTCCTCGCGGCTGATGCGGCCGTCCTTGTTGACGTCCAGCTTGGCCCAGCGCTCACCGCCGTGGCCACGGCGACCGTGCTTCCAGCGCGGCAACTCATCGCGCGAAAGCTTGCCGTCCTTGTTCTTGTCCAGCTCGTCGAACTTCGCGGCCAGGCGCGGGTTGGCAGCCGCCTCGCTGCGGTCAATGACGCCGTCGCCGTTGGTGTCCAGCTTGGCCGAGCGCTGCGCGGGCGTGGTCGGGGTGTCGGCCGCGAGCGCGATACCGGAAGCGGAAGTGCCGAGCAGCAGGGCCAGCAGCAGGGGGGTACGGATCATGAGGTCACTCCTGGGGATGGGAACAGCGTCGGGGTGATCACTTCACCCTCGGGGAACAACAACGCCCGGGCGCGACGTCGGTTGACGCCTCTGCCAGTTCCATTCATCCGGCGGACAGTCGCCACCACTGCGACAGGCTGGGGCTATGCTGTGCCTATGGCGATACATGGCGACAGAGACGACGAACTGCGACTTTTCCAGACCGGCGAGCACCCCTGCGGGTACTGGTCGGACCGGGTGGCGCGCGACCTGGTGCTGGACCCGCACGATCGCCGCCTTGGCGGCCTGTACCCGCTGGCACTGAGCTGGGGCTTCCGCCGCAGCGGCGACCTGGTCTACCGGCCGCATTGCGCGCACTGCCAGGCCTGCGTGGCGGTGCGCATTCCGGTGGCGCGCTTCGCCCCGGATCGCAGCCAACGCCGCTGTGCCGCCCGCAATGACGACCTGGAGGTGCGGATCACCGCCGCCACCGCCCGCGACGACCTGTTCGCGCTGTACCACCGCTACCTCACCCACCGCCATGCCAACGGCGGCATGGATGACCACGGCCCGCACGAGTTCGAGCAGTTCCTGATCGGCAGCTGGTCGCACACCCGCTTCATGGAGATGCGCCTGCCCGGCCACGACGGCCAGCCCAGCCAGCTGCTGGGGGTGGCGGTGACCGACGTCACCGAACACGGCCTGTCGGCGGTCTACACTTTCTTCGACCCGGACCACGCCGCGCGCGGGCTGGGTACCTTCGCGATCCTGCAGCAGATCGAGTGGGCCCGCCGCGAGGGCCTGCCGCACGTCTATCTGGGCTACTGGATCCGCGGCCACCAGAAGATGGACTACAAGCGCCGCTTCCATCCGCTGGAGGCCTACGATGGCCGCCGCTGGCACGATTTCGACAACGATCTGGACGGGCGCTGACAAACCGCTGACACCGGGCCGGGTGCACAATACGGCCCATGAACGCCAAACCCCTGATCCTCGCCCTGGCCCTGCTCTGCGGCGCCACCGCCCCCGCCTTCGCCACGTCCCCTGCGATGACCGAAAAGCCGTCCGCTGCGCTGCGCCTGGCCACCTACAACACCTCGCTGTACTCCGATGACGCCGGTGGCCTGATCAAGGAACTGGAAGGCGACAGCGAGCACGCACGCAAGATCGCCGCGGTGCTGCAGCAGGTGCGCCCGGACCTGGTGCTGCTGAACGAATTCGACTTCGACGACGCGCATCGCGCCGCCGACCTGTTCCAGAAGCGCTACCTGGACGTCGCCCAGCCCGGTGGCGGCAAGCCGCTGCACTTCGCCTACCGCTACCTGGCCCCGGTCAACACCGGCGTGCCCAGCGGCCTGGACCTGGACAACAACGGCGTGGTCGGCGGCGAAGGCCGCAGCCGCGGCAACGATGCCTGGGGCTACGGCCTGCACCCGGGCCAGTACGGCATGCTGGTGCTGTCGCGCTACCCGATCGATGAAGCCAAGGTGCGCAGCTTCCAGCTGCTGAAGTGGAGCGCGATGCCGGGCGCGATCCGTCCGGTCGACCCGCGCACCGGCAAGAGCTTCTACAACGACCACGTGTGGTCGCAGCTGCGCCTGTCGTCGAAGTCGCACTGGGACGTGCCGGTGAAGACCCCGGCCGGCGTGGTGCACGCGCTGGTCTCGCACCCGACGCCGCCAGTGTTCGATGGCCCGGAAAAGCGCAACGCCGCGCGCAACCACGACGAACTGCGCCTGTGGCAGGAATACCTGTCCAAGGGTGACAAGCCGTGGCTGTGCGACGACAAGGGGCAGTGCGGTGGCCTGGCGCAGGACGCGCGCTTCGTGATCCTCGGCGACCTCAACAACGACCCGGTCGACGGCGATGGCCGCCATGAGGCGATCGTCGAACTGATCGAGAACGCCCGCGTGCTGCGCTACCCCACCCCGCGCAGCGTCGGCGGCGAGCAGACCAGCCTGGCCTATGCGGCCAAGGGCATCGAGCGCAAGGGCGCACCGTTCCATGCCACCGGCGATTTCGGCCCGAAGTCCGGCACCATGCGCCTGGACTACGTGCTGCCCTCGACCGGTTTCGAATACGTGGGCAGCGGCATCTTCTGGCCGGCCAATGAAAGCCCCGAAGCGAAGATCGCCGACGGTAGCGACCACCACCTGGTGTGGGTGGACGTGAAGCCGTAACCCCCACAAAAAGGGGACGGAGGGGATTAAGTCGTTTGTGGCACAAACGACTTAATCCCCTCCGTCCCCTTTTTGTTTTACGGGCGCAGTTCGACGCCGATGGCTTCGGCGGCATCACGCGCGATGGCACGCGCTTCGTCGATGGTTTCCGCGCGCGCCAGGGTCACGCCGACGCGGCGATGGCCGTGCACGCTCGGCTTGCCGAACAGGCGCACGGCGGTGTCCGGCACCTGCAGGGCGGCGGCGACGTTGTTGAAGTACGGCACGCCCTCGCCATGCGCCAGCAGCGCGCACGAGGCCGACGGGCCGCTCTGGCGGATCACCGGGATCGGCAGGCCGAGGATGGCGCGCGCGTGCAGCGCGAACTCGCTCAGTTCCTGCGAGACCAGCGTCACCAGGCCGGTGTCGTGCGGGCGCGGCGACACTTCGCTGAACCACACCTCGTCGCCCTTCACGAACAGCTCGACACCGAACAGGCCCCAGCCACCGAGGTCATCGGTGATCACGCGCGAAATCTCTTCGGCACGCGCCAGTGCCGCGCTCGACATCGGTTGCGGCTGCCAGCTTTCGCGGTAATCACCGTCCTTCTGCAGATGCCCGATCGGCGCGCAGAACGAGGTGCCGCCGGCATGGCGCACGGTCAACAGGGTGATCTCGTAGTCGAAATCGATGAAACCTTCGACGATGCAGCGGCCGGCACCGGCACGGCCACCGGTCTGCGCGTAGTCCCAGGCCGGGGCGATGTCCGCCTCGCTGCGCAGCGTGCTCTGGCCCTTGCCCGAGGACGACATCACCGGCTTGACCACGCACGGCAGGCCGATGGCGGCCACAGCGGCGCGGTACTCGGCTTCGGTATCGACGAAGCGGTAGGGCGAGGTCGGCAGGCCCAGGGTCTCGGCGGCCAGGCGGCGGATGCCTTCGCGGTCCATGGTCAGGCGCGCGGCGCGCGCGGTCGGGATCACCCGCAGGCCCTGCTCCTGTTCCAGCTGGACCAGGGTTTCGGTGTGAATGGCCTCGATCTCCGGCACCACCAGGTGCGGCTGCTCCTGGGCGATCAGGGCACTCAGGGCCATCGCATCGAGCATGTCGATCACGTGCGAGCGGTGCGCGACCTGCATGGCCGGGGCATCGGCATAGCGGTCGGCGGCGATCACTTCCACGCCCAGCCGCTGCAGCTCGATGGCCACCTCCTTGCCGAGTTCGCCCGAGCCGAGCAGCAGCACGCGGGTGGCGGAGGGGGACAACGGAGTTCCAAGCTTGGCCATGGCGGTTCCAGCAGCGATGTGAAGGCGGGTGGGCATTCTAGCTGGCCGGGCACCCCGGCCATGGCATCCGACGAACGGTAGTCGACAAGTGATATCACTTTGATATCTTCATTCCGAACCCTCAAGGACGTACCGCCATGAAAGAGAAGTCGCTGTCTTCGCTCAACGGCCTCGGCACGCTGGCCGGCGCCCTGCTTGTCGCCCTCGCCGGCGGCGCCCTGTTCGTACTGGGGGTAGCAGCCAAGGCCAGCACCGGTTCCCCCAACCTGCTGCTGATGCTGGCCGGCATCCTGGTGGCGGCGCTGGCGATCTTCGCCCTGGCCGGCCTGTACACGGTCCAGCCCAACCAGGCGGCGGTGCTGAGCCTGTTCGGCAAATACGTGGGCACCGTGAAGGACAACGGCCTGCGCTGGAACAACCCCTTCTACGCCAAGCGCCGGGTCAGCCAGCGCGTGCGCAACTTCGAGAGCGGCAAGCTGAAGGTCAACGAGCTGGACGGCAGCCCGATCGAGATCGCCGCGGTCATCGTCTGGCAGGTGGTCGATGCCTCCGAGGCGGTCTACAACGTGGACGACTACGAGAGCTTCGTGCACATCCAGTCCGAATCGGCACTGCGCGCGATGGCCACCAGCTACCCCTACGACCAGCATGAGGATGGCCAGCTGGCACTGCGCAGTCATGCCAGCGAGATTTCCCAGCACCTGAAGAACGAACTGGCCGAGCGCCTGGCCGACGCCGGCGTGCAGGTCATCGACGCACGCATCAGCCACCTCGCCTACGCCGCCGAAATCGCCCAGGCGATGCTGCAGCGGCAGCAGGCCAACGCGGTGATCGCCGCACGCACGCGCATCGTTGCCGGTGCGGTCGGCATGGTCGAGATGGCCCTGGCCGAACTGCAGAAGAACGGCGTGGTGCAGCTGGACGAGGAACGCAAGGCGCACATGGTCAGCAACCTGCTGACCGTGCTGTGCTCGGACCGCGGCACCCAGCCGATCGTCAATGCAGGCTCGCTGTATTGAGCCACACTCGCAACGGGGCGCCCCACCGCCCCGCCAGGAGCCCCCATGAGTGAGAAGAAAGCCTACCCGCTGCGCATCAACGCCGACGTCCTGGCTGCGGCGCAGCGCTGGGCTGATGACGAACTGCGCAGCCTCAACGCTCAGATCGAATACGTGCTGCGCGACGCGCTGCGCAAGGCAGGACGCCTGCCCAAACCCAAGGCATCGCCGGAGGACAAGGAATGAGCAAGCGCTGGAGCTACCAGACGATCGAGGTCAAGACCTCCATGATGGGCGTACTCAAGGCCGAGGATGTCCAGGCCGAGCTGAGCCGGCAGGGCCAGCTGGGCTGGGAGCTGGTCAACATCATCATCCCGGCGCCGATGCGCCCGGCGATGCTGGTGTTCAAGAAGGAGGCCTGAACCATGGGCGGCAGTGACCCGAAACCCTTTGACGTGGCCGAGAGTTCGCCGCTGCGCGTGCTGTGGATCGTGCTGCCGCTGCTGGCTGCCTTCGTGGCCTGCCTGTATGCGCAGCTGTACAAGGCACCGGCGAACGCACCCTGGATCGAAGTAACGCTGTCGCCGCCCTGGTTCCGGATGGGCGGCAGTGCGGCATGGAGCCTGATCGTCATCGCTGTACTCGCTGTCGGGCTGGGGGCCGCATTCTTCCGCCGCCGGGTGGAGCTGGCCGGCAACGTGCTGGACGTGCGCTCGACGATGTACCGGCGGCGCGTGCCGGTGGCGCAGCTGCGGCTGGACCAGGCCGAGGTGGTCGACCTGCAGCGTGACCGCCGCTATGGCATCCGTGTCAAAACCAATGGCTATTCAATGCCGGGCTTCTACTCGGGCCACTTCCGCCTGCAGGGTGGCGGCAAGGGCTTCGCGCTGGTCACCGACCGTGCGCGTGTCCTCGCCCTGCCGGTCAGTGATGGCAGCACGCTGCTGCTCAGCGTGGACCGGCCGCAGGCGCTGCTCGATGCGCTGCGCAAGGTGGCCGCGTCGGCACCACGGCAGTAAGCTGAGGCGATGCAACGACGCCCGCCCCTGCTGATCAATACCGAGGCCATCGAGCTGTGGCCCGCCCACCTGTTGCGCGCACGCAGCAACCTGGATGCACGCCTGCTGTCGCAGGCGCAGTGGGTGCTGCGGCGCAAGCGTGATGGCCGCTATCTGGCGGCGGTACTGCCGCACGGCGTGCATTCGATGGTGCCGCGCCTGCCGCGCGAGCCCGGGGTCGAGGACGCACTGGCACTGCTCGACGCTACGGCGGCGCGCCCGTTCGGCGCTGCGCTGGAAGAACACTGGCTTCCGTTGGCCGGGCTGCAGCAGCGCCTGCAGCAGCTTGGCCTGGATGTGCAGCGCTATGCCGACGACAGCGGCCTGCCGCTGGAACCGGAACCATGCCTGCTGCACTTCGCCGGCAGCGACCGCTTCGCCCGCCCGTTGTGGCTGCGCCGTGGCGCAGCACAGGGCTGGCGGCGGATGCGCCTGCACGCCGCGCAGGACGGCATCGCGCTGGATGCGATTTCCGGCTTCCGCAGCCATGCCTACCAGTTGGGCATCTTCGAACGGAAGCTTGCGCGCGGCTTGAGCGTGACCGAGATCCTGAAGGTCAATGCCGCCCCGGGTTTCAGTGAACACCACAGCGGCCATGCGCTGGACATCGGCACACCGGGTGATGCCCCGGCCGAAGAATCGTTCGAAGCCACCGACGCCTTCGCGTGGCTGCAGACCCATGCCAGCACGCACGGCTTCCAGCTGAGCTACCCGCGCGACAACCCGCACGGCATCGTCTACGAACCGTGGCACTGGTGCTGGAGACCGGCCAACGGCTGAGCCCCTCGTGGCGGCTGCACGGCGAACTTCATGGAGCTGTCCGAGCGGATTCCGCGCGCCCACCACGAGATGGAACAAGAAGGCAAAGACAGAAGCCGGTCGCTTCGCTCGAAGCCTCTACAACGGATCAGCGCGCGGCTGTTGGGTCCGCCTTCAAGCGAGCCGAGCACCGCAGGTCCGGCGAGGGCGAAGAGGTGCGGGTGTCTGAGCGCAGCGAGTTCCCGCACCGCCCCTCGACGGGCCGAGGAGCGCAGGGGACCGGTGCGCAGCACCGGCTCGCGGCCGGCGGCGCGTTTCTTTTGGTTACTTTTCTTTTCGCGCGAAAAGAAAAGTAACGCCCATGGACGGTGCAGATCGCATCAGCATGGATCGAAGAAACAACCTCGACTCAGTCACCGCCTCAACGCATTGATCGCCAGCAACACCCATCCGGCCATCATGCTGGTGCCACCGATCGGCGCCATCCGCGTCGGCCATTGCCACAACGCGCCCCCCACCAGGCTGCCGGAAAACAGCAGGACACCCAGCAGCAGCACGTACAGCGCCAGGTGCGCGATCACCCCGTGCGCGCGCGGCCCCAGCGCCACCAGCACCGCGCCATGCGCGAACGCGTACAACGCCGCCATGTTCAGATGCTGCTGCGCCAACGGATCGGCCACACCGTGCGACGCGTAGGCGGACAGGCCGATCGAAGCAGCTGCCAGCAGCGCACCGAGGCAGGCCAACAGGGAAGGCTTACGTGCGCGACGTTCGAGATTGAACATGTGGGCTCCTTGCGCAGCGCCCCTTGCCGGGCGCCAGATGAAAAAAAACGCGCCGCAATAAGCGGCGCGTTTTCGTGTCCAGCACTACATGGGTCAGCCGAGGCTTACTTGACGGCCCAGTAGATGTCGTAGGTACCTTCCGGGGTGAACGACTTGTCGATGCCGTCCTTCCAGGATTCGTACGGACGGTCGATCACTTCGTTGCCCGAGGTCACGGCCCAGGCGCGCAGGCCGTTGCGGGCCACGTCCAGACCCGCCATGTGGCCGGTGTAGGCCGCATGCGCCGAACGGTGCGGAGCCACGTGCACGTACTTGACCGGAGCGCCGCCGTCGATCTTGACGGTCAGCTCTTCAGCGGTGGCACCTTCAGCACCCTTCTTCTTCACCGGCTGGGCGATGTCGAAGGCGTACTTCTCCTGGCCGAAGTCGGTGGTGACGATGCGGAACGGACCGGCGGCTTCAAGGCCATTGGCCTCCATCACGCGCTTGATCCACTCCTGGTTGTCCTTGATCGACTTGGTGATCGTGTCCTGACCGCGGTCCACGTTACCGGCGTTGACGACCAGCAGGTCTTCAGCCGGCACATCGACGATGGCCAGATCGGTCAGCGGCGCTTCCGGGGTGCGGTAGTCGACGTTCGGAACGCTGGCCAGCATGTTGGCCATGCGCGACAGACCCATCTTGATGTCGTCGCCGATCTGACGGCTGACATACAGGCCGGCATAACGGCCGAACAGGTCGAAGCCGTACTTCACCGAGTAGTCCTGGGTGATCTTGACGTTGCGGCCACCCTTGCCAGTCGGCTCCAGAGTGAAGGTGGTGATCTTGTCGTGACCCTTGGTGGCGTCATCGATGGCGATCGCAACACGCTTGTTCTCTTCGGCTTCGGTGATCTTCCAGGAGCCGGTGCCCAGGTCCTTGGAGGTGAAGTCGAGGGTGGCACCGACGCCGGAGGCCGGGCCGGACAGCTTCAGTTCAACGGCGGGATCGCGCAGTACCAGCGGGTTCCAGTCCTTGAAGCGGCGCAGGCTGCTGACCGTGTCGTACACGATCGTCATCTTGCGGTTGGTCTCGATGCTTTCGGTGATGTGACGCTCGCCCGGCAGACATACGCCAATGATGACGAACAGGCCAGCCACGATCCCCAAGGCGATCAGGAACTCGATAATACGGGTCATTCAGAGAGTCTCCGGGGCCGATCCCACGGCCGGGTTGATTGAAGCGAAGCGCCAATCCTAGCAGGCTTCGCGGGCATTGTTTATCGGGATTGGCGCACCGGTTTCCCTGCCGGCTGCGTATTTGTATGGACAAAGAATTCGAAGGGTAACGCATACCGCTACCGGCCAGTAGGGGGCAACCTTGGCCGCAGCCCCTGACCATCACCCAAGTCTTTGTACCGGAACGATTTTTCTCAGACCAACTGGAGTTCGAACGCCTTCAGTACGGCACGCGTACGGTCGCGGACGCCCAGCTTGGAGAGAATGTTGGACACGTGGTTCTTGATGGTGCCTTCGGCCACACCCAGCGAGTTGGCGATCTCCTTGTTGGAGAAGCCACTGGCCATCAACCGCAGGATCTCGGTCTCGCGGTCGGTCAGCGGGTCCGGGCGGTCCAGGCTGACGAACTCGTTGCGCATGTGCTCCAGGCCGGACAGCAGGCGCTGGGTCACGGCAGGCTGCACCAGCGAACCGCCGTCTGCCACGGTGCGGATGGCACCGACCAGCTGCGCCAGGGTCACGTCCTTGAGCAGGTAGCCCTTGGCACCGGCCTTGAGCCCGGCCAGCACCAGCTGGTCGTCGTCGAAGGTGGTGAGGATGATGGTCGGCGGCAGCTGCTCCTGGCGCGACAGCACCTGCAGCGCCTCCAGCCCGGACATCACCGGCATGCGCATGTCCATCAGCACCACATCGGGACGCACCTGCGGTATCAGCTCGACCGCCTGCCGGCCATCGCCGGCCTCGGCCACCACCTCGATGCCGTCGTCGAGCGCCAGCAGGGAGCGGATTCCCTGCCGCACCAGGGTTTGGTCGTCGACCAGGCAGACGCGAATCATCAACGTACTCCTTCAGGAACCTTGGTAAGGGCAGCCACCAGCACCGTTGCCGGCACCGTCGCCCGCAGCCGGAATCCTTCGCCGGGGCGGGTCTCGATCTGCAGCTGGCCACCACATTGTTGCAGGCGCTCGCGCATGCCGCGCAAGCCATTGCCTACATTGACCATATCCGCGCCGACGCCGTCGTCGCGGGCCTCCACCACCACCCGGTCGGGGGCTTCACGGTACACCTTGATCCACAGGTGGCGGGCACCGGCGTGGCGTACCGCGTTGGTGATGATTTCCTGGGTACAGCGCAGCAGCACGTGGGCCCGCTGCGGATCTTCCACGTTCAGCGGGTCCTCGATCTCCAGCTGGATGTCCAGCGAGGGCACGTTCTCGGTCAGCGGACGCAGGGCCGCCGCCAGATCGATGGCACCGGTCTCGCGCAGCTGGCTGACCACCTCGCGCACGTTGCCCAGCAGCAGTTTGGCCAGGCCATGCGAACGCTTTACATGTTCCAGGGCCTGGCCCTCGGCCAGGTGGCTGGCCACTTCCAGGTTCAGGGTCAGCGCGGTCAACTGGTGGCCGAGCAGGTCATGCAGCTCGCGCGAGATGCGGGTGCGCTCGTTAACCCGGGCGCTCTCGGCCAGCAGGGCCCGGGTGGCGCGCAGTTCCGAATTGAGCCGGCGCTGCTCGTCGCGGGCCTCGGTCTGCTGGCGGGCGACCAGGCTGGTCACGAAGATGAACATGGAAAAGCCGCCGTACAGCAGCGACTGCATCACTGCTTCGAACAGCGGGAAGCGCAGCAGCATGTAGTAGACCGGTGCCACCGCCAGCTGGCTGACCAGCAGCCACAGCACGCCCAGTCGTATCGACAGCATCCACGGGATGACCCCCGCGGCGACCATCATCAGGATGCTGCCCAGGCCCGAGCCGCTCAGGAAACTGACCCCCAGCGCCGAGATCGTCAGCAGCAGCAACAGGCCGCGGTCCAGCCAGCTGGTGTGGCTGTCGCTGCGCAGGATGCGGGTCAGCCAGTAATAGGCGGTGCCGAAGGACAGGTAGGCGACGAACAGCAGGATCGCCCAGCCGCCCATGTCGTTGCGGCTGTGCAGGTTCTCGAACTGCGAGTACGCCAGCGGCAGGCCGACCATGACCCAGGTGAACAGGCCGGCCAGGCGGAGGACACGGGTATGGCTGAGGACTCCCAACATGCCAGCACTCTACGGGCCACGCCCGCGTACCGCACCCCACGGAAGTCATGCCTGCCCGGTCGCCTGTTCATGCCGCAGCCCACCCCGGGCATGCAATAATCGTGCGCAGGGTCCTTTGATGGACCAACCGCGTTACCCCACGGAGTCACAATGTCGATTGTCATCCGCGACGTGCGCGAGCACGAGCTCGATTCCGTCCTGGCTTTGAACAACAACGCTGGCCTGGCCATCCTTCCCCTGGATGCGGCCCGCCTGCGCCTGTTCTACGAAACCGCTGAGTACTTCCGCGTCGCCGAGCGCGACGGCAACCTGGCCGGATTCCTGATCGGCTTCGGCAGCGACAGCCAGCACGACAGCAGCAATTTCGCCTGGTTCAAGCAGCAGCTGGACACCCCCTTCTTCTATATCGACCGCATCGTGGTCGCCAGCCGCCGGCGTGGCGGTGGCGTCGGCCGTGCGTTCTATGCCGACGCGCAGAGCTTCGCCGAGCTGCGCTACCCGCAGATGACCTGCGAGGTCTTCCTCGACCATGGCGCCGATGCCGCCCTGCTCTTCCACGGCAGCTTCGGCTTCCGCGAGCTGGGCCAGAACACCATGGCCCAGGTTGACGTGCGTGCCAGCATGCTGGCCAAGGAACTGTGCAGCTACCCGTGGGTCCAGGAGACCTATCGTGGCAAGCTGCCGGATGTGGCATGGACACGCGCCCGGCAACTGCCGGCGCAGGCACAGCGACCGACGGGGACCTGAGCGTGGCGGTGAATTTCGATTACGAACAGGCCGGTGAACTGAAGATCGGCCAGGTAGGCATCGCCAACCTGCGCATCCGTACCCTTGATGTCGAGCGTCTCGTGCAGGAAATGCACGAGCGCGTGACCCGCGCACCGAAACTGTTCGGCCGCGCGGCAGTGATCCTCGACTTCGGCGGCCTGAGCCAGGTGCCGGACGTGGCCACCGCACAGGCGCTGGTCGATGGCCTGCGCAGCGCCGGCGTGTTGCCGGTGGCACTGGCCTACGGCACCAGCGCGGTCGATCTGCTCTCGCAGCAGCTCGGCCTTCCGCTGCTGGCCAAGTTCCGCGCCCAGTACGAGCGTGCCGAGGCCGAGCCGGCCCCGCCACCGCCGGCAGCGGAACCGCGCCGCGTCGTGCGTGCCGAGCCGAAACCGGCCCCCGCCGCGCCCGTGGCAAAGGTCGCCGACGCCGCCGCCCCGCAGCCGGGCCGCATGCAGCTGGGCAACGTGCGTTCAGGCCAGCAGCTGTACGCGGAGAACTGCGACCTGACCGTGATGGCCACCGTCGGCGCCGGCGCCGAAGTCATTGCCGATGGCAGCATCCATATCTACGGCACCCTGCGCGGCCGCGCGCTGGCAGGGGCCCAGGGCAACACCGCGGCACGCATCTTCTGCCGTGATTTCCATGCGGAACTGGTCGCCATTGCAGGCCATTACAAGGTACTGGACGATGTCCCGGACAACCTGCGCGGCAAAGCCGTGCAGGTGTGGCTGGAACAGGACCAGATCAAGATCGCTGCGCTGGACTGACGCAGCACCCAAACAGAATCATCAGGAGAAGTCCTTTGGCTGAAATCATCGTAGTCACCTCCGGCAAGGGCGGCGTCGGCAAGACCACTTCCAGCGCGAGCCTGGCCTGCGGCCTGGCACGGCGCGGCAAGAAGGTGGCGGTGATCGACTTCGACGTCGGCCTGCGCAACCTCGATCTGATCATGGGCTGCGAACGCCGCGTGGTGTACGACTTCGTCAACGTCGTGCACGGCGAAGCGACCCTCAAGCAGGCCCTGATCAAGGACAAGCGCTTCGAGAACCTGTACGTGCTGGCCGCCTCGCAGACCCGCGACAAGGACGCACTGACCCAGGAAGGCGTGGGCAAGGTCCTGAAGGACCTGGCCGCCGACGGCTTCGATTACATCATCTGCGACTCCCCGGCCGGCATCGAGAAGGGCGCCTTCCTGGCGATGTACTTCGCCGACCGCGCCGTGGTGGTGGTGAACCCGGAAGTGTCGTCGGTGCGCGACTCGGACCGCATCATCGGCCTGCTCGACTCCAAGACCCACAAGGCCGAGTCCGGCCAGGACGTGCCGGCCTTCCTGCTGCTGACCCGCTACACCCCGCTGCGCGTGGAAAGCGGCGAGATGCTCAGCATCGCCGACGTCGAGGAAGTGCTCGGCCTGAAGGCGATCGGCGTGATCCCCGAGTCGGGTGACGTGCTCAACGCCTCCAACAAGGGCGAGCCGGTCATCCTGGATGTCGAGTCCGCAGCCGGCCAGGCCTATGACGACGCCGTCGCGCGCATCCTCGGCGAAGAACGCCCGATGCGCTTCACCAACGTCGAGAAGAAGGGCTTCTTCAGCAAGCTGTTCGGAGGGTAAGCATGGGCCTGTTTGATTTCCTCAAAGCGAAGAAGACCACCGCCGAAACCGCCAAGAACCGCCTGCAGATCATCATCGCGCAGGAGCGCAGCAACCGCGGTGGCCCCGATTACCTGCCGCTGCTGCAGCGCGAGCTGCTGGAAGTGATCAAGAAGTACGTGAACATCGACGTCGATGCAGTGAAGGTCGACCTGGTGAAGGATGGCCAGCACGACGTGCTGGACATCTCCGTGGCGCTGCCTGAAGGCCCGGACAAACCCTGATGCTCTGCCCCGCCCGTGCCTGCACGGGCGGGGCTGCCTGACCCGCATGACCGATACGACAACCGCCGTGGACATCACCTGCGTGGGCGACATCGCCTTCGCCGATGCGCAGTGCCTGCTCGCCGCGCATGGCCTGCAGCTGCACCACGTGGCGGCCGGTGAACCGATTCCCGGCAGCTACTGGGGCGAGCCCGAGGCCGGCATCATCGCCAGCAACGTGTACGTGCGCGATGACACGCCCGTGCACTCGATGCTGCACGAAGCCTGCCATCTGATCGTGCTGCCGCCGGAGCGGCGTGCGCAGGTGCATACCGACGCCACCGACTCGGTGGCCGAGGAAGACGCCACCTGCTATCTGCAGATCGTGCTGGCCGGACAGCTGGCTGGTGTCGGCAGCCAGCGGCTGATGGCTGACATGGATGCCTGGGGGTATACGTATCGGCTGGGGTCTACGCAGGCGTGGTTCGAGCAGGACGCCGAAGACGCGAAGGCGTGGTTGATCGAACGCGGGTTGCCGGTGGCGTAAAGCCGCGGGCGCGGTTGGCCACGGGCGCGTGGCGACGCGCCGGACCCTGCGGCGCCCCTCTTTTCACTCGGCGCGGTTCGAGCAGGACGCCGAAGACGCGAAGGCGTGGTTGATCGAACGCGGGTTGCCGGTGGCGTGATCCACCGTGAACCGGGGTCAGATCCCTTTTGCTGCGCAAAAGGGATCTGACCCCAATACCCATCACCCCTGCCCTGCCAGCGCGCGCAGGGTGATGCCGACGACGTAGGCCAGGTAGGTTCCCGTGGCGTAGCCCATCGTGCCCAGCAACACGCCCACCGGCGCCAGCGCCGGATGGAACGCTGCAGCCACCACCGGCGCCGAAGCCGGGCCACCGATGTTCGACTGCGATCCGATGGCGAAGTAGAAGAACGGCACCTTCAGCAGCTTGCCCAGGCACCACAGCAGCACGATGTGCACGGCAATCCAGATCAGGCCGAGCAGGAACAGCCATGGGCGGTCCAGCAGCGCCAGCAGATCCATCTGCATGCCGATGCAGGCGATCAGGAAGTACAACAGCAGCGAGCCAAGGCGCGATGCGCCCGCGCCTTCCAGGTTGCGGGCACGGGTGAAGCTCAGGCTCAGGCCCAAGGTGGTCGACAACACCACCACCCACACGAACGGCGCATCCAGGCTGAACTGCGAGGCCCAGCTGATGTTGGTCTTGAACCAGGCCGCCAGCGGCGCCCCGATCGCATGCGACAGGCCGACGCCGCCGAAGGCCACCGCCACGATCAGCATCAGGTCGGTGAGGCTGGGAATGCGCTCGTGCTCGGCCTGGAAGCGCGCGATGCGCTCCTTCAACTCATCGATGGCCGAGGTATCGGCGCCACTGCGCGCGTCGATCTTCGCCGCACGACCAGCAAGAAAGATCAGCGCCGCCATCCACACGTAACCGACACCGACATCGACCACCGCGAACTGGCCGAACGTGGTCGCGTTGACGTCGAACACTTCGCGCATCGCCAGCATGTTGGCACCGCCGCCGATCCAGCTGCCGGCCAGCGCCGCCATGCCGGCCCAGGTGTCACCGGCCACGGTTTCCGGATGCACGGCGCGCATCAGCAGGAAGGCCACTACCGCGCCGAGCATGATGCTGGCCGAGGCGCCCAGGTACATGAGCACCAGTTTCGGGCCGAGCCGCAGGATGCCCTTGATGTCCACCGCAAGCGTCAGCAGGATCAGCGCCGCAGGCAGCAGGATGTCGCGCGCGATCGGGTTGTAGAGTTTGGTGTTCTGCCCGTCGATCAGGCCGGCGGTGTTGTAGATGCCGGGAATCAGGTAGCACAGCAGCAGTGCCGGCACGAACGTGTAGAAGCGTTTCCACAGGCCCTGCTCGCGGGAAGCGGTCCAGAACACGGCGCCCAGGGTGGCGGCGATCAAACCGAAGACGACGATGTCGTTCTGGATCATGCGGGCGCTCCTGGCAGTGCCGGCCGCTGGCCGGCAATCCGGTATGGGTGGAAGCAGCATGTGGTTGCCGGCCAGCGGCCGGCACTACCCGTAAGCAAAAGCGCCGCCCCGAAGGGCGGCGCTGTACTCATCAGTTGCCGATGTGCTGCTTCAGCCAGGCATTGACGGTGTCATGCCACAGGATGCTGTTGTTCGGCTTCAGCACCCAGTGGTTTTCATCCGGGAAGTACAGGAACTTCGATTCGATGCCCTGGCGCTGGGCGGCGGTGAACGCGGCCAGGCCCTGCTCGACCGGGATGCGGAAGTCCTGCTGGCCATGGATGACCAGGATCGGCTTCTTCCAGTCCGCCACGTGGTTGACCGGGTTGAACTTCTCGTAGTTCGCGGCCTTCTGGTACGGGGTACCGCCCTGCTCCCACTCGGTGAACCACAGTTCTTCGGTGGCGTAGCCCATCATGCGCTGGTCGAACACGCCGTCGTGGTTGACCAGGCACTTGAACGGGCTGTTCCAGTTGCCGGCGATCCAGTTGACCATGAAGCCGCCGTAGCTGGCACCCAGCGCACAGGCCTTGTCACCGTTGAGGAAGGAATACTTCTTCAGCGCCGCATCCCAGCCCTTCTGCAGGTCTTCCAGCGGGCGGTCGCCCCAGTGCTGGCTGATCGCATCGGTGAAGGCCTGGCCGTAGCCGGTGGAACCATGGAAGTCGATCATCACCACGGCGTAGCCCTGGCCCGCATAGGTCTGCGGGTTCCAGCGATAGCTCCAGCCGTTGCCGAAGCTGCCCTGCGGGCCGCCGTGGATCAGGAACGCGACCGGGTACGACTTGCCTTCCTGGTAGTTGTGCGGCTTGACCACGTAGCCATGCACGGTGTCGTTGTTCCAGCCCTTGAACTCGAACTGTTCGTACTCACCGAAGCTGACGTCCTTCAGCACGTCGCCTGCGGCCGGGGTCAGCGCGCGCAGCTCGCCGATGGCTTCGCCTGCGGCCGGCAGCAGGCCGACCAGCACCTGGTCGTTGCTCTTCAGGCTGTTGCGGGTGATCGCCACGCTGTTGCCGGCCACGTCGACCGAGGTCACGCTGCCGTCGCCGATCAGCTTGGTGGCCTTGCCACTGGCCACGTCGATCTGGAACAGCGGGTGCTCGCCGAGGTCATCGGCAGTGGTGTAGATGCTGGCGCCGTCGGCGGACAGGGTGATGCCGCCGGCCGAGCGATCCCACTGCGGCGCGATCTCGCGGGTCTTGCCGCTGGCCAGGTCCATCGCCATCAGGCCGAAGCGGTCGGCCTCGAAGCCCGGGCGCTTCATCGCGCGGTAGAACAGGGTCTTGCCGTCGGCACTGAACACCGGGCCAGCATCCCAGGCCGGGTTGGAGGCGGTCAGGTTGACCGGCGCCTGCTTGCCGGCCGCGTCGAAGCGGTACAGGTCGAAGTTGGTCGACCACGGCTCCTGCTTGCCGGCCACGCGGATGCTGGCGACCACGCTGGCGCCATCCGGCGACCACGCGAAATCATCGTTGCCACCGAACGGCTTTGACGGCGCATCACCGTCGATGGTCGCGCTCAGCGCCGAGGCGCCCTTGACCGCACCGGCCTTGGCTGCCGGCAGCGGTGCCACGAACAGGGTGTTGCGGCGGCCGTCGTTCCAGGTATCCCAGTGGCGCACGAACAGCGAATCGAAGACCTTGCCGCTGGCCTTGGCACCGGCGACGTCCTTGAGCTTCTTCTCGGTGCAGGCCAGGTCCGAGGCACAGGCCTGGAACACGCCGGCGCTGAACAGCACGCGGTCGTCCTGCGGCGACACGTGGTAGCTGTCCACGTCCACCGGGAAGTCGGTCAGCTGGCGCGGGGTGCCGCCGTTGATCGGCTGCGCGTACAGCTGCTGGCTGCCGTTCTTGGCGCTGAGGAAATACACGGTCTGGCCATCGGCCGACAGCGACGCGGAATTGACGCTCCAGCCAGCCGGGGTGATCTGCTTCGGCGGGGCCGCGTCACGCGTGCGCAGGTTGCGCGCGAACAGTGCGGTGGAGGCCTTCAGGTTGGCATCCACGCTGCGCTTGGCGAACACCACGGTGCCACCATCGGCGGTCAGTACCGGCGCGGAGACGCGATCCATGGCCACCATGTCGCGGACTTCCAGGCCACGGGCAGCGGCAACGCTGGGCAGGGCGGCCAGCAGGCTCAGTGGCAGCAGGGCATGACGCAGTTTCATCGGGGTCTCCGCAGGACGGCAAAAAACCGATGGTAGGCCCGTGCGGCCGGGGCTGCCAAGGCCATCGGTCATGGCCGGGGACGGGTCGATGCCTTCGCCAGAAAAGGCAAACCGCGCCGTAGCGCGGTTTGCGGTAGTGCCGGCCGCTGGCCGGCAATCTGTCTGGTTGCCGGCCAGCGGCCGGCACTACCGGGTCAGAGCCCTTCCCTGCGGGAAGGGATCCGACCCCGTGCATCACGCCACGGCGCGCTTGCCGGTGCGGTAGATCAGCCAGCCGACCAGGAACAGCACGGCCAGGCCGATCCACTGTGCGCCCGGCAGGTGGAACGGCACGGCCAGCACATCGGCGCGGCTGCTGACCACGATCGGAATCGCGATGGCGATGCCCATCAGCGCCTCACCGGTGATCAGGCCGGCAGCAAACAGCACGCCCGGCTTGTGCACGCGGTCACGGCCTTCTTCGTCATCGGCACGCACCTTGTGGAAGCGCTCGACCAGGTAAGCGATCAGGCCGCCGAGGAAGATCGGCACCATCAGTTCCAGCGGCAGGTAGATGCCGATGGCGGCGGCCAGCACCGGCACGCGGAAGCGGGCGTTGCGCGACTTCAGCCAGCTGTCGAAGGCGATGATGGCCGCACCGACCACGGCACCGATGCCGATGAAGGTCCACGGCAGTTCGCCACCGAACAGGCCCTTGGCCACCGAGGCCATCAGGTTGGCCTGCGGCGCGGCCAGCGCGTTCGGGTGCAGCTCGGACTTCACGCCGATGCCGTAGGCGGTAGCCAGCAGGTTCAGCACCGGGGCCATGATCAGCGCGCACGAGAACGCACCGATGCCCAGCATCAGCTGCTGCTTCCACGGGGTGGCACCAACGATGTAGCCGGCCTTGAGGTCCTGCAGGTTGTCGCCACCGACCGCGGCGGCGCAGCACACCACCGCACCGATCATGATCGCGGCCACCGCACCCAGCGGCGCACCGCCGGCGCCCACCGGCTTCAGGCCGTCGGCGCCCAGCAGCACGACCAGCACGGCCGACGCGAACAGGATGGTGGAGATGGTGATGCCCGAAACGGGGTTGTTGGACGAGCCGATCAGGCCGGCCAGGTAGGCCGAGACCGACACGAACAGGAAGCCGGCGACGATCATGATGAGGGTCATCGGGATCGACACGTGCCACTGGCCGACGATGGCCTGGTACAGCGCCAGCAGCGGCAGCACGAAGACCACCAGGGCGACCAGCATCCACTTCATCGGCAGGTCGCGCTCGGTGTGCGCCAGCACCGGGCCACCACTCTTGCGGGCGGCAGCGAAGCCGCTCTTGACGCCGTTCAGCAGCGACTTGCGCAGCGAGATCAGGGTCCAGATGCCGCCGATCAGCATCGCGCCGACGCCCAGGTAGCGCATCTTCGCGCCCCAGATGGCGAACGCCGCCTCGGTGGAAGAAGCCGCAGCAACCGACGCCGCCAGTGCCGGATCGGTGTTCATGAAGAACGCCTGGTAGATCGGAATGGCGATGTGCCAGGTCAGGATCGAACCGGACACCACCACGATGCCGACATTGAGGCCGACGATGTAGCCCACGCCCAGCAGCGCCGGCGACAGGTTGGTGCCGATGAAGGCGGTGACCTTGGAGCTGCCGACGTAGGCCGAGGTGGCCCAGGCGTCCGGGATCAGGCGCATGCCGCTTTCCGCGGCCAGCTTGACGAAGGCACCGATCACCGCCGACAGGCCGAGGATCTTCAGGCCCGGGCCCGGGTTCTCACCGGCCTTGAGCACTTCGGCTGCTGCCTTGCCTTCCGGGAACGGCAGCGGATCTTCAACGATCATCGAACGGCGCAGCGGCACCGAGAACAGCACGCCCAGCAGGCCACCCAGACCGGCGATGCCCAGCACCCACCAGTACTTGAAGTCCGGCCAGTAGCCCATGATCACCAGCGCCGGGATGGTGAAGATCACACCGGCGGCGATCGACGAACCGGCCGAGGCGCCGGTCTGCACGATGTTGTTTTCAAGGATGGAGCCACCGCCCAGCAGGCGCAGCACGCCCATGGAAATCACCGCAGCGGGAATGGCGGTGGCGATGGTCAGGCCTGCGAACAGACCGAGGTAGGCGTTTGCGGCCGACAGCACCACCGCCAGCACGATGGCCAGGGCCACTGCGCGGAAGGTGAGCTGCTTGGGCGCAGCGTCGTGGTTCATGGAAGCCCCTGCTGGCAAAAAATCCCGATCACGCTAGCGTTCAGGGGGCGGCAAGTCCAGTGCGCATGGTCACCGCCGGCGCAGGCCCACCCGGCCGCCCGACCGGTGCGGCAAGGCCAACCGGCCGATCCCGCAAAGCCGCGCAGCGCCTGCCGCAAAAAGGGGACGGAGGGGATTAAGTCGTATTTGTCATAAGCGCCGTGATCCGGCCCCTGCCCTTCTATAATCGCGCCCTTTCCGCTGTCCCCGCCGTCGATGACCGTTGCCGCTACCGCCTCCGACGACTTCCTGGGCCATCCCAAGGGCGTCTACGTCTGCTTCTTCACCGAAATGTGGGAGCGCTTCTCCTTCTATGGCATGAAGGCGCTGCTGCTGCTGTACCTGACCAAGTACCACCTGTTCGGCGACAAGGCCGGCCTGGACCTGCTCGGTGCCTATGGCGGCCTGGTGTACTGCATCCCGGTGTTCGGCGGCATGCTGGCCGACCGCTGGCTGGGCATGCGCCGGGCGGTGCTGTTCGGCGGCATCCTGCTGGTGCTCGGCCACCTTGGCATGGCCTTCGAGGGCCACGCCGCGTATCGGGTGAACGGCGAAGTGGTGCGCGACACCTCGGCGCTGGCGGTGACCTACCTGTCGCTGGCGCTGATCATCATGGGTGTCGGCTTCCTGAAGCCGAACATTTCCACCATCGTCGGCAAGCTGTACGCCAAGGACGATCCGCGCCGCGATTCGGGCTTCTCGCTGTTCTACGCCGGCATCAACCTGGGCGCGCTGTTCTCCTCGCTGGTGTGCGGTTTCCTCGGCGAGGCCTATGGCTGGAAGTACGGTTTCGGTGCGGCCGGCATCGGCATGCTGGCCGGCCTGGCGATGTTCCTGTGGGGCCAGAAGTACCTGCAGGGCCACGCCGAGCCGCCGCAACCGGCCGCGCTGAAGCAGAAGGTGCTGGGCCTGCCGCGCGAATGGCTCATCTATCTGTGCGCGGTGCTCGGTGTGTTGCCGGTGGCGTGGCTGATGTGGGCGGCCGGCAACGGCGCGTTCGCGCTGGGTGGTGAAATCAGCCTGGCGCTGATGCTGATGCTGGTGGTGCTTGGTGGCGTGCTGGTCTGGTTTGCCTGGTTCACCGGCAGCAAGTGCACGCCGGTGCAGCGCCAGCAGATGATCGCACTGATGGTGCTGATCTTCATGGCCCTGGTGTTCTTCACGATGTACGAGCAGTCGTACGGCTCGTGGGTGACCTTCACCGACCGCCTGCTGACCAAGGACATCGTGCCCTCGCTGGTGATCACCGGCGGTACCCCGTTGCCGTGGTCGATCATCTCGCTGCTGCTGGCACCGCTGGGCTTCGTGGTCAGCGCGCGCCTGTCCGAGCGGCGCCCGGGTTCGGCCGCGCCGCGCACGTTCTTCGCCGCCATTGTCGTTCTGATGCTGGTGCTGCTGGTGCGCGACTGCCTGGTGATTCCGCAGACCGCCGGCTCGCTGACCTACCTCGGCGGCCTGTTCCTGGTGCTGCTGGCGCCGGCCTTCGCCGCACTGTGGACGTGGATGGACCGCCGCGGCTGGGAGCCGGGCAAGCCGGTGAAGTCGGCCTGGGGCCTGGTGATCGGCGCGCTCTCGTTCGTGCCGCTGGCGCTGGCCGCGCAACAGGTTGGCGCCACTGGCGAGATGGCCAGCGTGTGGTGGCTGGTACTGGCCTACTTCCTGCTGGCCAGCGGTGAGATGTGCCTGTCGCCGGTCGGCCTGTCGGCGGTGACCCAGTTGGCCGTGCCGCGGGTGATGAGCCTGATGATGGGCACCTGGTTCCTGGCCACCGCGTTCTCGGAAACGCTGGCCGCGCTGTTCGGCAAGCTGGCGGCAATCGAGGTGCCGGAAGGCGAATCGCTGGACATGGTGGCCGCCGCCGGCGCCTATGCGCACCTGTTCTGGCTGCTGATGTGGATCGGCCTGGGATGTGCGCTGGCCGCCTTCATCGCCGCGCCGCTGCTGAAGAAGATGATGCACGGGGTGAAGTAAGCCCCCACGTGTGGAAATCCAGGGCGGCGGACCGATCATCCGCCGCCCTGTCAGCTTACGGCGCCTTGTCCTTGCCGGCCGCAGGTGCAGTCGTTGCGGTCTTGCCGCCCAGGCTGCGTGACAGGAAGGCCAACAGCTTGCCGTAGTACTCGCTGCGATGGGCCTCGGTGTAGAAGCCGTGGCCTTCGGTCTTGTAGTACAGGCTTTCCACCGGCGTGCCGGCACGCTTGAGCGCCGCTTCCATGCGCTCCGTGTGCTGGATCGGCGCGCGCTTGTCTTCGCCACCGGCCGCGAGGAACACCGGCACCTTTATCCGCTCGGCCAGGTTCACCGGCGACACCGCGCCCAGTTTGGCCGGGTCCCCCAGCCATTCGCGCAGGTAGGTCACGCCTGAACCGCGGTCCTGGATGTCACCGCGGGTATACATCATCGGCAGGTCGTAGACGCCGACATAACCGGCCGCGCACTGGTACAGCCCCGGTTCGCGGGCAGCGCCCATCATCGCCGAGTAGGCCCCGTAGCTGGCGCCGTAGATGCAGATGCGACGGCCGTCGGCGATGCCTTCGCTGATCGCCCAGCGGGTGGCATCGGTGACGTCGTCCTGCATCGCCGCCCCCCACTGCTGCGCACCGGCCTGGGTGTGGGCCCGGCCGTAGTTGCCTGACCCGCGGAAGTTGACCTGCAGCACGGCATAACCGGCGGCGGCCAGCATCTGCGTTTCGCGGTCGTACTGGCCGGAATCGAAGATGTCGAACGGGCCACCATGCGGCATCACCACCATCGGCAGGTTGCGCCCGTCGCTGCCGGCCGGCAGGGTCAGGAAGCCGTGCAACGGCAGGCCGTCGCGGGCCTTCAAGGCAATCGACCGCACGCTGGCGCTGCGGTCCACGTCGATCCACTCACTGCGGCTGATCAGGTGGTCGGCCTTGCGCGCGACTGTGTCATACACGTAGAAATCGCCCGGATTGGTGCCTGACCAGGTTTCCACCAGCACGACACGCCCATCGCGGGTGCTGGAGGTGATGTAGACCGCGCCGCCGAATGCCGCCTCCAGGCTGCGGTACAAGCGCGCCTCCGGCGACTTCTCGTCGAAGAAGCGGGTGCGCGGCGTATCGCCCAGATACAACGCACCGACCGGCACGTGGGTCCCGGGCCGATGGATGATCCGGTACGGATTGACCATCTCGTCACGCAACAGCGTCGCGCGCTCGCCGGTCTGCGGATTCCAGCTGATGATCGCATTGGGGCCCTGTGCCTGCTCGGCATTGAGATAGGCCACGCTGCCATCAGCGGAGAAGCCGATGGCGGTTTCGATGCGCTTGCTGACGGCTTCGTCGTTGATCAGCTTCCAGTTGTCGCCGGAACGTTCACGGAAGTAGAGCTTGTTGACGTTGTCACTGCCGGCGCCATGCACGAAGCGGACCTCGCCCGCACCGTCGGTGGTGAACTCGCCGCGCCTTACCGGTGAAGACGCGACCCGCGAGCGACGCCCGCTGGTCACATCCATGCGATCGACGCGGGTGAATGGATCTTCCGACAGTGGCCAGACAGTGACCAGCACGTTGCGCTCATCATCTGGCAGGTCATCGGCCAGGAACGCGGCAACGGCCTCCACCTTCTTCGGTTGGATCCGCGTGCCCGGCCCCTTGCTTTCCACCCGGTAGCCCACCAGCAGCTCGCCGCGGTTGCCATTGGCATTGATCGCATAGAGCTCGCCGGTGGGATTGGGCTGGTCGAGCGAGCCCCATTTCTGGGCCAGCCCGATCAGCAGTCGCTCGTCACTGACCCAATCGAACTCGTAGGCATGATTCTTGTCCGGTGGCCGGAAATTGCCGACCATCTGTTTGTCCTTGAGACGCAGCACCACGATCGCGGTGGCATCCTCCAGCGGCACGGTCGCCGCCACGTACTCGCCCGTCGGTGAAATCTTGATGTCGGTGAAGGCTTCCTGCCGCACGTACTGCGACAGGTCCACCGCACCCGCGCCGCCGATCGCAACGCACCCCAGGGCGGCCAATGCGGCCGCCAGTATCGTCCTGCGCATCCTTCCCCCTGCTCCTGCGGACACCTTGTCCTGATGGCGGATTCTAGGCAGGCTTCTGCAGTCCCTGCCAGAGGCAGACGGGACAACGCGGAAAAAACGACGGCACCGTTGCCGGTGCCGTCGTTACCACTACCTTGGAGAGAGAGTCAGGACGTGGGTTCGGGGGGCGTGCGCCGGGTCAGTGGACCCCGCGCACCGCCAACATGAGGGCCAGGATGCTGAGGATCACGGCGATGGTGCCGTCGAGCACGCGCCAGGTGCTGGGCTTGGTGAACAGCGGCGCCAGCAGGCGTGCACCCAGGCCCTGCGCGGTCAGCCACAGGCAGCTGGCAGTGACCACGCCGGCGGCGAAGGCCATGCGGGCGTTGCCGAAGTTCTCGGCGATGGAGCCGATCACCATCATGTCCAGCCAGAAGTGCGGGTTGATCAGCGAAAAGCCGACCGCGGCCATCAGCACCGCGCGGCGGCTGCCGTCGTCGCTGTCAGCCTCGCCCATGCCGCCGCCACCGGCGATCGCACGGCGTGCCGACTTCATTGCGTACCAGGCCAGGAACGCCACGCCGGTCCACAGCACGGCGGTGGTCAGCCACGGCAGCGCCGAAGTGAGCGTGCGCAGGCCGGCCACGCTGGCAAAGATGAAGATCGCATCGATGGCCGCACAGGTGGCGACCACCGGCACGATGTGCTTGCGCAGGATGCCCTGGCGCAGAATGAAGGCGCTCTGGGCGCCGACCACGGCGAACAGGCCGATGCCGGTAGCTGCACCAGAGAACCAGGCACCGAGGCCGGTGCTGGCGGAGATGACCGAGAACATGGGATTCACTGCCTTGTATTGCTTGGGGGGACGGTGCCTCGCGAAGGCGGACAGCACCGGAACAGGCGCCATTGTCGCGCCGCAACATGAAAAAGACGAGCTAAACTTCCTAAACCAACATTAGCGGAACTTAATTCGATGCGTATCGACCATGCCCAGCTGCGCGCCCTCGCCGCAGTGATCCGCGAAGGCAGCTTCGACCGCGCCGCACAGTCGCTGAATGTCACGCCGTCAGCCATCTCGCAGCGGGTCAAGGCGCTGGAGGATCGGGTCGGCCGCCTGCTGGTCAAGCGCGGCACCCCGGCCACCGCGACCGCCGAGGGCCAGGTACTGGTGCAGCTGGCCGAGCAGACCGCTCTGCTCGAACACGACGCGCTGCACCGGATGGGCCTGGCTGACGAAGACCTGCCGCAGGCCAGCATCCCGGTGGCGGTGAACCATGACAGCCTGGAAACCTGGTTCCCGCAGGCCGCCTCGCAGTTCGCGCAGAGCACCGGCACCACGCTGGACCTGCGCGTGGAAGACCAGGACCACACCGTTGAACTGCTGCGCCAGGGCACGGTGCTGGGCGCGGTGACCACGCTGGACGAGCCGGTGCAGGGGTGCCAGATCCACGCCCTGGGCAGCATCCGCTACGCGGCGACCTGTACCCCCGAGTTCCGTGAGCGCCACTTCGCCAAGGGTGTGACCGCACAAGCGCTGGCGCAGGCACCGGTGCTGGTGTTCAACCGCAAGGACGAAATGCAGTCGCGCTTCGCCCGACGGATGGCGGGCGACGACCTGCCCAGCACCGCGCCGACCTGGTGGATTCCCTCCACCCGCGCGTTCGTGCAGGCCAACCTGGGCGGCATGGGCTGGACCATGAACCCCCTGCCCCTGGTCAAGCGGCATCTGGACGCCGGCCGCCTGGTCTATGTGCGCCAGCGCGCGTGGGAAGACGTGCCGCTGTACTGGCAGCACTGGAAGGGCGACGTACAGACCATGGCCCTGCTGACCCGCGCGGTGCTGGACGCCTCCTCTGCGCTGATCCGGCGCAAGCGTTGAGCGAAAGCCGCTAAAAGGGGACGGAGGGGATTAAGTCGTTTAAGACCCAAACGACATATCAGGCAAAGACGACTTAATCCCCTCCGTCCCCTTTTTGCTCCATCCAATCTCCACGAAGCCTCCACACCGGGTCCATGCGTGATGCGGATACTGGCGGGCCGATCATTGCAAGGATGCCCTGCATGCCCATCTCGGTCCGCGATGCCCACCCCGACGATGCCGCCGCCTGCATCGACCTGCGCGGGCGTACCCGCGAGAATGCCTTCAGTGCTGCACAACTGGCACAGCTGGGCATCACCGCTCAGACGTGGGCCGAAGGCATCTCGGCCGGTGATTTCATCGGCCGCGTCGCCCGGGAAGGCGAGCGCATGGCCGGCTACTGCTTCGCCGACCGCGACAGCGGCGAGGTGCTGGTGCTGGCCCTGCTGCCGGACTACGAAGGCCGCGGCATCGGCCGCCAGCTGCTGCAGGAAGTGGTCAGCCTGACCCGCGATGCCGGCCACCAACGCTTATTCCTGGCCTGCTCGGCCGACCCGCGTTCGCGCTCGCACGGCTTCTACCGCCGGCTGGGCTGGCGCCCGACCGGGCAGATCGATGACGCCGGCGATGAGATTCTCGAACTGCCCTGACACCCGGCCATGAAGGTGGCCGGATGCCGTCCCGCCAGGCTCAACCGCCTGCTGTCCGATCCTGATCTGGCGCGTCGAACACCAGCAACATACCGAAGGTCGGAGCTGGCAGACTCAGCGCGGCGTGCTGCCGGCCGGGTCGGTGATGTGCAGCTCGCTGCTGACGATGCGGGCCTGCCCGCCGCGCACACCGGGGGTCAGGTTGACGCTGAACACCGCCGACACATCGATCGGGCGCAGGGCGAAACCGCTGATTTCCGACGGCAGGATGCGCCATGGGAACCGGAAGGACTGCCCCGGCCGCAGCGTCTGCGGTGACTTCAACAGGCGCGCATCGGGCGGGTTGATGGCCAGCGACGTTTCCTTGCCGGAATGGCGGTCCACCAGCTTCACGCTGGGCCCGCGCCGGCGGTAGAACTCGGCCGGCACCTGCACGTCCTCGCTGCCGGCATTGCGTAGTTCCAGTTCCACGCGGATGTCCTCGCCGAGGAAATGGCAGGGAGCATTGTCGATGCAGCGCACGTGGAGTTCGATCATGGTGGGCGTTTCCTGGCTGGATGCGGTGAAAGGCATGGCGGCAAGCACGAGGGCGAGCGACATCATGAGACGGTGCATGTGATCTCCCGGGCGATCTCGCGGGTCAGCAGCTCCTGTACCTCGCGTCCGATGTTGTAACAGTGGCGCGGCCGGGTCACGCTGCAGTCCACGCTGGACATGATGGTCGCCAGCGGGTCGCTGTCTTCGCGGAATTCCGGCGCATGCACCTCTTCGGTGTCCAGCGTACCGCTGGGAAGGAAGAACTTCACGATGCCATCGTTTGCCACGGCCGCATCATCGTATTCGTCCGGCAGCCCCAGGCAGTGCCCGTACTCATGCGCATAGGTCCACGGCGTCGTGTCCACCGACGCATAGAGGACGCTGTCGCTGACCATCTCACGTTCGTAGACATCGTGCAGCAGCACCGAATAGTCCTGCCCGCTGTCGACGAAATCAATGTCATAACGCACGGGGAAGGTCCGCGTGCCGCACTGGGGATCGGCCACGGTGATGGTGAACTGGTTGTTCCAGTGCCGCTTGATACCGTCGCGCAGGCGCTGCTTCGCCTCTGCCACCTGGGCGGCACTGACGCGCCCTTTGGTCGTCACCCGGAAGCGGCTGGTCACTACGATGTCGCCGCCGCTCTTGAGCGGCACGTCGACGCGGAAGCTGGCGTGGAGCTCATACTCGTACCGGGCGCCATCAGGCGCATAGCCTTCGAAGTAGCGTCCGTCCGGCGACTGCGACACCTGGGTGGAATGATCCTTCACCCAGCACTGCGGTGCCTGGGTACCCGGAGGCGCGAAGCCTGGCGTCTGCAGCTGCGGCTTCTTCAGCAGCATCTTGGCCGCCGAGGCCACCGCAGCCATCGCCGCGCCGCCGCCGCTGCCTCCACCACCGCCCGCCACATGCGCCCGCTGCTGCTTGCCGGCCATCAGCGTGCAGCCACAGCTGGCCTTGTCGCCATCGCGGGCCACCGGCTGGCCGTCGATGACCAGAGTGCTGTCGCCGGACACGATGGAGCCCGGCCCGTGGCGACTGCAGATCACCCGGTCGCCAACCCGTGCCACTGCACGGCCTTCGATGTCGGTGTGCGGTGAACCCGTAAGCACCGAACCGCCCGTCTGCAGGGCGTCACCTACCACGATCAGCATCCGTGACATCGTCATTCGGCCCCTCCATGGCCGTGTCTTGTGTGGAAGCAACCACCAAGTGTACCCGGACAGCTCCGGCCACAGGATGATGCATTGCACAAAAACAGGACCGGTTCCGGTTAGAATCGTCGCCAGGATGGCGCAACGCGTTGTTTCTTCACGCCCTTTCCCTGCTTGATGCGCATCCTGAACTCCTCCCCTCCGCCAACGATCCCGCCCCCATGAAGAAATTTGGCAAGGCCCTGCTCGCCCTGCTCGTGCTGCTGTTGCTGGCCGCCGCGCTGTTCCTGTACTGGCCACTGACTCAGCGCTCGGTGCCCGCCGCCAGCAACGACAAGCCCGTCGACGTTGTGCTGGTCGGCGCCGGCATCATGAGCATCACCCTGGCCACCTACCTGCAGGAACTGCAGCCGGACTGGAACATCCAGGTCTACGAACGCCTCGACGGCGTCGCCGGTGAAAGCTCCGATGGCTGGAACAACGCCGGCACCGGCCACTCGGCATTCGCCGAACTGAACTACACCCCGGAACTGCCCGACGGCAGCATCGAGACCAAGCGCGCGGTCGGCATCGCCGAATCGTTCGAGGTCTCGCGCCAGTTCTGGTCGCACCAGGTGAAGGAAGGCCGGCTGAGCCAGCCCAGCGACTTCATCAACCCGACCCCGCACATGAGCTTCGTCTGGGGTGATGACAACATCGCCTACCTGCACAAGCGCCAGCAGGCCCTGGTGAAGAACCCGCTGTTCTACGGCATGCAGTACTCCGAGGATCCGAAGCAGATCCAGCAGTGGGCCCCCCTGCTGATGGAAGGCCGTGACCCGAAGCAGAAGGTCGCCGCGACCTGGATGCCGCTCGGCACCGACGTCAACTTCGGCGTGATTACCCGGCAGCTGACCACCGGCCTGCAGCGCAGCCCGAACTTCAGCCTGCACCTGAATCATGAAGTGACCGCACTGCGGCAGAACGCCGACAAGAGCTGGAACGTGACGGTGAAGGACCTCAAGGCCGGCACCGAGACCACCACCCACACCCGCTTCGTGTTCATCGGTGCCGGTGGCGCCGCGCTGAAACTGCTGCAGATGTCGGGCATTCCGGAATCGAAGGACTACGCCGGCTTCCCGGTCGGTGGCCAGTTCCTCGCCTTCCAGGGCCAGGACGTGACCTCGCGCCATGGCGTGAAGGCCTACGGCATGGCCGAAACCGGTTCGCCGCCGATGTCGGTGCCGCACCTGGATGCGCGCAAGCTGGACGGCAAGCCGGTGGTCCTGTTCGGGCCGTTCGCGCTGTACAGCACCAAGTTCCTCAAGCACGGCTCGTGGTGGGACCTGTACTCCTCGGTCACCCACAACAACGTTGGCCCGATGCTGGAAGTGGGCAAGGACAACCTGGACCTGGTGCAGTACCTGATGGCCCAGGCACGCCTGAACGATGCCGATCGCCAGGCCGAACTGGTCAAGTACTTCCCCAATGCCAAGCCGGGCGACTGGAAGCTGGTCACCGCCGGCCAGCGCGTGCAGATCATCAAGCGCGATCCGTTGAAGGGCCCGGTGCTGCAGTTCGGTACCGAGATCGTGACCGACAAGGACCACACCATCGCCGCCCTGCTCGGTGCCTCGCCGGGTGCGTCGACCTCGCCGCCGATCATGCTGGACCTGATGGCCAAGGCCTTCCCGGACCAGATGAAGGCCGGCTGGGAAACCCGCCTGCGCGAGATCGTGCCCTCGTACGGGCGCAAGCTCAACGACAACGCGGCATTGGTCAACGAGATCCGCACGCTGACCAGCCAGACCCTGCACCTGCCGTACCTGGAGGTGCCGGTGGACGCCAATGCGGCGGCTCCTGCCCCGGCGGTGGTGCCTGCAGCGGTTCCGGCACCGGCCAAGGAAAAGCGCAATGCCGACGAGGAACTGCAGGCGCTGTAAGTCCGCGCGTTCCTTTCGATGCAGACGGACGGCCACCTTCGGGTGGCCGTTTGTTTTTGTGCGAGGTGGGTCGGATCCCCCCCGCACGGGAGGGCTCTGACCTGCGCTTGTGCGCCGACGATGGGGTCAGAGCCCATTGCCTACGGCAACGGGATCCGATCCCGGCCCGCCACTGCTCTGCGCCGGAAAGCCCCTGCACAACGACGCGAATTGTAATGTTGTTACGAATTATTTACATTTGCATCCTGCGCAGTGACCGCGCCTCTCCCAGATGGACCTGACTGTGCCCGAAGCCGCCGCCCCGGGTGCTGGACGACTGTTGCCGCCCTTCCCGCCTCCACGCTTCGAGCCCACCATGTCCCTGATCCGCCCTACCCGCCTGCCCCGCCGCGCGCTGCTGCCGGCTGCCCTGCTTTCGTCGCTGACCCTGCTGGCCGCGCCCAGCGCATTCGCTGCCGCCGACGGCGCTGCCGATGCCAAGACCCTGGACCGGGTCAGCGTGCGTGCCGATCAGTCGGCGCCGCCTGCCAGCACCACCCGTCTGCCGATCACCCTGCAGGAAACCCCGCAGTCGGCCACCGCGATCAGCCTGAAGCGCCTGCAGGACGAATCGCTGTTCAGCATCAACGATGTGATGCGCAACGTGACCGGCGTCAGCGTGTCCTTCTATGACACCCAGCGCCCGCTGTACTACGCACGCGGCTTCGCCATCACCGACTTCCAGGTCGATGGCATTCCCACCTACAGCGGTTCCACCAACCAGGAATACGACACCGCTTTCTACGACCGCATCGAAGTGATCCGCGGTGCCAACGGCCTGCTCAGCGGCGCCGGCGTGCCGTCGGCCACCGTCAACCTGCTGCGCAAGCGCCCGGGCAAGGAATTCGATGCGTCGTTCGCGGTCAGTGCCGGCAGCTGGGATTACCGCCGCATGGAGGCCGACGTGACCGCACCGCTGACCGCCGATGGTCGCTTCCGCAGCCGCGTGGTCGCCGCCTATACCGATCGCGGGCTGTATTACGACCGCTACGACGAGAACAAGATGGCCGGTATGGCGGTACTGGAGGGCGACCTCACCGACAGCACCACGATCACCCTGGGTTACCAGAGCCAGGACAACAACCCCACCGGCTCGACCTGGGGCACCGTGCCGTTCTTCGACAACCAGGGCAATTTCGCGCATCTGCCGCGCTCGACCAACCTGTCGCCGAAGTGGAGCTACTGGAAGCGCGAGAGCAATACCGCCTTCGCCAACCTGGAACAGCGCTTCGGCGACAACTGGCTGTTGAAGATCAACACCGCCTACACCCGCGGCAACGTGCAGAACGTGCGCCTGTACGGCACCGGCAACCCGGACCCGGTGACCGGCTCGGGCATCTTCCTGCGTGCTGCCGCCGGTGATTCGAAGGACACCCGCCGCAACGTCGATGCCTACCTGACCGGCAGCTTCGATCTGTTCGGCCGTGACCACGACGTGACCCTCGGCGCACAGTGGTCGGACCTGGAAGGCACCACCAACACCCTGGCGCTGAACTTCCCGAACGATTGGGCACGCTGCGGCGGCGAGCGCTGCTACTACATCCCCAACGTGTACAACTGGAACGGCGACATCTCCGAGGTGACCTACCGCCGCACCGGCGCGCGCCGCGTGGCCAAGACCACGCAGAGTGGTGTCTACCTGGCCACCCGCCTGCGCCTGGCCGATCCGCTGTCGCTGATTGCCGGCGCGCGCCTGAGCCGCTGGGAAACCCTCAGCCGCTCCTACAACGCCGCAGGCGCCTATACCGGCACCAGCGGTGCGTACAAGGTGAGTGATGAAGTCACCCCGTACGTAGGCCTGGTCTACGACATCACCCCGAACGTCTCGGCGTATGCCAGCTACACCGAGATCTTCAATCCGCAGAACTTCAAGGACCGCAACGAGAACCTGCTGGCACCGGTACAGGGCTCGAACCTGGAAGCGGGCATCAAGACCCAATGGCTCGATGGCCGCCTGACCGCAAATGCCGCCGTGTTCGAGGCCAAGCAGGACAACTACGCGGTGCGTGACATGGGCGTGCCGGAGGGTTCGCTGAGCGATGGCACCTCCGCCTACATCGGCGTCAACGGCACCAAGGCGCGCGGCTGGGAAATGGACGTCAACGGCGAGATCCTGCCGGGCTGGACGGTCAATGCCGGCTACACCCACGTCAAGGTGACCCGCGCCGCCACCGATCTGCTGTACGCCAACCCGCCGAAGGATCTGTTGCAGCTCAACACCCAGCTGCAGCTGCGCGGCGCGCTGGAACGCCTGAGCATTGGCGGTGGCGTGCAGTGGCAGAGCAAGGTGCAGGGCTACAACATCGCCTACCCGCTGGGCGGCACGGTGACGGTGAACCAGCCGGCGTACACGCTGGTGCAGTTCAACGCCAACTACCGCATCAGCGACAACTGGACGGCAACCCTGAGCGTGCGCAACGCGCTGGACAAGACCTACTGGGCCAACCTGGACTACAACAACTACGGCGAACCACGCTTCGTGTCGGCCAGCCTGCGCTGGAAGTTCTGAGCAACCGGAAACGGTAGAGCCGGCCGCTGGCCGGCTCCATTCGATGTATCGATGACGAGGAGCCGGCCAGCGGCCGGCACTACCCGGATCGGTACGGGTCATCTTCCATTTCAGTCTGAATGGGCCCGCCTCCGCGCGGGCCCTTCTTTTTGCTGCAGTGCGGGTTGCATACCCATCTGTAATTATGCCGTAATTAAATCGACGCCAATCGGAAGCCGGTCGATGAACCCGAGCTGGGATACGTTGGAACGCAGCCGCCAGGCCCGCCTGGAACGTGCCGCGCCGTGGGCCCGGGGACGTGAGGTCGCCGCCACCAACGTGGGCGAGCTGCTGCATGCGCTGCTGGAGCCAGGCGACAAGGTCTGCCTGGAGGGCAACAACCAGAAACAGGCCGACTTCCTCGCCCAGGCCCTGGCCGGACTCGACCCCGCGCGGGTGCATGACCTGCACATGGTGCAGTCGGTGCTGTCGCTGCCCTCGCACCTGGATGTATTCGAACGCGGTATAGCGTCGAAACTGGACTTCTCGTTCTCCGGCCCGCAATCGGTGCGGTTGGCCAACCTGGTGGCCGAAGGGCGCATCCAGATCGGTGCCATCCACACCTACCTGGAACTGTTCGGCCGCTACTTCATCGACCTGACCCCGCGCGTGGCGCTGGTCGCCGCCCAGGCCGCCGATCGCCACGGCAATCTCTACACCGGCCCGAACACCGAAGACACCCCGGTGATCGTCGAAGCCACCGCGTTCGGTGGCGGCATCGTCATCGCACAGGTCAACGAGATCGTCGACACCCTGCCCCGCGTCGACATTCCCGCTGACTGGGTCAACTTCGTGGTGCAGGCGCCGAAGCCGAACCATATCGAACCGCTGTTCACCCGCGACCCGGCACAGATCTCCGAGATCCAGGTGCTGATGGCGATGATGGCGATCAAGGGCATCTACGCCGAGTACGGTGTGAACCGCCTCAACCATGGCATCGGCTTCGACACGGCGGCCATCGAACTGCTGCTGCCGACCTACGCCGAATCGCTCGGCTTGAAGGGAAAGATCTGCCAGCACTGGGCGCTCAATCCACACCCCGCGCTGATTCCGGCGATCGAATCGGGCTTCGTCAAGTCGGTGCATTCGTTCGGCTCCGAACTGGGCATGGAGAAGTACATCGCCGCACGCAGCGATGTGTTCTTCACCGGTGCCGACGGCTCGATGCGCTCCAACCGCGCGTTCTCGCAGACCGCCGGCCTGTATGCCTGCGACATGTTCATCGGTTCGACATTGCAGATCGACCTGCAGGGCAACAGCTCCACCGCCACCCGCGACCGCATCGCCGGCTTCGGTGGCGCACCGAACATGGGCTCCGATGCACGTGGCCGCCGCCATGCCAGCGAGGCCTGGATCAAGGCCGGCCAGCAGGCCGCACGCCCCGGTGACATGCCACGCGGGCGCAAGCTGGTGGTGCAGATGGTGGAGACGTTCCGCGAGCACATGGCGCCAGCCTTCGTCGATCGCCTCGATGCCTGGGACCTGGCCGAGCGCGCCGGCATGCCGCTGCCGCCGGTGATGATCTACGGCGACGACGTCAGCCATGTGCTGACCGAGGAAGGCATCGCCAACCTGCTGCTGTGCCGCACCCCGGAAGAACGCGAACAGGCCATCCGCGGCGTGTCCGGCTACACCGCCGTGGGCCTGGGCCGCGACCGCGCGATGGTGGAGAACCTGCGCGACCGCGGCGTGATCCGCCGTCCCGATGACCTCGGCATCTCCGTACGCGATGCCAGCCGCGACCTGCTGGCGGCACGTTCGGTGAAGGATCTGGTGCGCTGGTCCGGCGGTCTGTACGACCCACCCAAGCGCTTCCGCAACTGGTAAGGGGCTGAGCATGGAAACCCTCGACTATCGATTCGAAGGACGCCCCCCGGTGCAGTTCCCGCGCGATGCGGTACTGGTCGGCGTACTGGCCTCGGGCAACCTGGAAATCCTGCTGGAGCCGGCCGCACTGGACGGCGCGATGACGGTGCGCATCATCACCGCCGCACAGGGCTTTGGCCGCGTCTGGGAAGCGGTGATCGGCGATTTCGCACAGCGCCATCCGCTGCGCGATGTACGCATCTCGATCAACGATGCCGGCGCCACGCCGGCGGTGGTCAGCCTGCGCCTGGACCAGGCGGTGGAAACGCTGCTTGCTGGAGATCCACGATGAACCGGACGCAGCGCCACAGCTACTACGAAGCCGACGCGCGCGAGCGTATCGCCGGCCTGGCCGACGCCGGTTCGTTCCGTGAATTCCTCGGCCCGGCACGGCGGATGATGAGCCCACACCTGGCCCAGCTCGACCAGCCCGCGGCATTCGACGATGGCATCGTCGTCGGTGAAGCCACGCTGCGCGGCAAACGCGTACTGCTGGCCGCACAGCAGGGTGAATTCATGGGCGGGGGCGTGGGCGAGGTGCACGGCGCCAAGCTCACTGGCCTGCTGCGCCGCGCAGCCGCGACCCGGCCCGAAGGCGTACTGCTGCTGCTCGATACCGGCGGCGTGCGCCTGCACGAAGCCAACGCGGGATTGATCGCCATTTCCGAGATCATGCGCGCCACGCTGCATGCGCGCGCTGCAGGCGTCCCCGTGGTGGCGCTGATCGGCAGCGGCAACGGCGCATTCGGTGGCATGGGCATCGTCGCCCGCTGCTGCAGCACGGTGATCATGTCCGAGGAAGGCCGGCTGTCGCTGTCCGGGCCGGAAGTGATCGAGACCGTGCGTGGCGTGGAAGAGTTCGATTCCCGCGATCGTGCGCTGGTCTGGCGCGTAACGGGGGGCAAGCACCGCTACCTGATCGACCAGGCACAGGTGCTGGTGCCCGATGCCATCGAGGCGTTCGCACAGGCGGCATTCGATGCGCTGCAGCCGGACACGGCCAGCACCGATACAGATGCCGCATTGGATGCGCTGCAGGGACGCCATGCTGCACTGAAAGCGCGCGTGCAGGCCTGGGGCGGGTGCCGCGATGGTCTTGAGATCTGGGCGTTGCTTGGCATCGCCGAACCCCAGCGGCTGCCGCTGCTGGACACCGACGATTTCCTCGCCGCCACCGCCGATCGGAGCCTGCCATGAGTATTCCGCTGCACGCGCTGCTCGATGCCCTGTTCCCGCGTGGCCACGCCGTTGACGTGGAGGACTCGGTACTGACCGGAACCGCCATCACCGACGACGGCGAGGTGACCGTGATCGGCACCGCCGACAAGCTCGAAGTCGGCGTGGACCACGCACTGGCGCTGGCCGAAACGGTGCTGGCCAGCACCGCCGCGCATCCACGGCGACCGATCGTGATGCTGGTCGACACCGCCGGCCAGCGCCTGGCGCGCCGCGACGAACTGCTCGGCATCAATGGCTGTTTCGCGCACCTGGCGCAGACGCTGGATCTGGCACGCCGACGGGGTGCGCGACTGGTCACGCTGGTCTACGGTGAATCGGTCAGTGGTGGCTTCCTCTCGTTCGGGCTGATGGCCGACCACATCCATGCCCTGCCCGACGCCCAGGTGCGGGTGATGGACCTGCGCGCGATGGCGCGGGTGACCAAGCAGCCGCTGGAGAAACTGCAGGCGCTGAGCCAGACCTCGCCGGTGTTCGCACCGGGCGTGGAAAACTACGTGGCGATGGGCGCGGTGGATTCGATCTGGAGCGGCGACCTCGCCGCACACCTGCTGCAGGCGCTGCGTACGCCCACCGATGGCGACCGCCGCGCCGTGCAGGGTGCCGAACGTGGCGGTCGCATGCTGGCCGCACGCGTGGCTGCAGCCGTGAGCCAGGGCGATGCCTGAGCGGCTGCCACGCCATACGCTGGTCTGGTTGCCAGCGCACGCCCGCTGGCAGGCGGACATCGCCGCGCATGAGCCACGCTTGGGCGACTGGTTTGCGCAGGGGCTGCCCGCCATCGTCGCCCGGCGTGCCGCCGACGATGCCGATCCCCGCCTGCGCCTCGGCGTGCCGCTGCCACCCGCCGAGGGCAAACTGCGCCTGGCCCTGCGCGTGCCGGCACACGATGTGCTGCGCACCGCGCCGCCACCGACGCTGCAGGCGGTGCTGGAAGGCGACCTTGTGCAGGACTGGCAGCACCCGCTGCAGGCGCTGCAGGACATCGCTGCAGCGCGCGTATTCGGTGCCTTCGCATGGCAGCACCTCACGGGCCTGCACTATGTGCACGCGCGCTCGGACATCGATCTGCTGTGGCGGATCGACACCGCCGCACAGGCCGATGCCCTGGTCGCACGGCTGCAGGCATGGGAGACCGAACACGGCCGGCGGGTCGATGGCGAGCTGTGCCTGGCCGGCGACGCCGCCGTGAACTGGCGGGAATACGCGGGACGCAGCCGCGAGGTACTGGTCAAGCGCCCCGAAGGCGCTGCACTGGAACTGCGCGAGTGCTTGTTCGCCCCCGCCGGGGTGAGCGCATGAACGCCGTCGTGCAACCGGCGGTCAGGCCGGCAGCTGCCGTGGACAGCGCGCGCCTGGGCCGCCTCGCCGTCGCCAGCCTGCATGCGGAACTGGCACTGGCACCCAAGCCCGGGCTGGTCACACCCTTCAACCGCGGCAGCCATCACGACATGGACGCCGGCACGTTCCTGCGCAGCCTGTTCGCGCTGCGCCACTATTTCGCTGCCGTGGCACACCTCGGTGCCGCTGGGGCGGACTTCGGTGCCCTGCGCCGACGTGGCATCGCCGCCGAAGCCGCGATGCTGCGCGCGACCGCCGGGATCAATACCCATCGTGGCGCGATCTTCAGCCTCGGCCTGCTGGTAGCGGCCGCCGCGGCCTGCCGCTCCCGCCTGGGCCATGCCGCCACGGGTGAGCAGGTCTGCCTGGAGGTACGTCGTTGGGCTGCGGATTTCGCGCACGCGCCACTGGATGCAGGCAGCCCCGGCCAGCGCGCGCGCGCCCTGCACAAGGTGCCAGGCGTGCGCGAACAGGCCGCCGCCGGTTACCCGCTGTTGCGCGAGGTGGCGCTGCCCAGCCTGCGCCACGCGCTGGCCAGTGGCCTGCCACGCGAAGCCGCGATGTGCCACACGCTGATGCAGCTGGTCGCCCACACCGACGACCTCAACCTGCTGCATCGCGGTGGTGCGGAAGGCCTGCGCTGGGCGCGGCAGCAGGCCCACCGCTTCCTGGCCGAAGGTGGGGCTTTCGCGCACGATTGGCAGCCACGCCTGCAGCACATTGCCGATGCCTTCGTTGCGCGTCACCTGAGCCCCGGCGGCAGCGCCGACCTGCTTGCCTGCAGCCTGTTCCTGTTGCAGCAGGAGGGCGCATGAGCCTTGCCCTGCTCTGCCCCGGGCAAGGCGCGCAACATGCGGCGATGTTCGATCGCGTGCGCGACCTTGCCGGCGCGCGGCCGCTGCTCGATGCCACGGGCGAACTGCTGGGCCGCGATGTATTCGCCGCCGCGGCGGCCGACGACCGTTTCGACAATGTGCAGGCCCAGCCCCTGCTGTGCGCGGCCAGCCTGGCGCATTGGCAGGGCCTGCGCGACGTCTTGCCAACGCCGACGGTGATCGCGGGCTACAGCATCGGTGAGCTCGCCGCGCATGCCATCGCCGGCAGCTTCGATGCCACCACCTGCCTGGCACTGTCCGCGCAGCGCGCGCGCCTGATGGATGCCGCAACCCCGGAAGATGCCGGGCTCCAGGCAGTCCTGGGACTGGACCGCATTGCCACGCAGCGCTTGTGCGATACGCATGGCGCCTTCATCGCGATCGCCAATGGCCACGACCACTTCATCGTGGGTGGTGCATGGCGGTCGCTGCACGCGTTGGCGGCAGACGCGCAGGCGTGCGGCGCGGAAATCCGCCCATTGCCGGTCCATGTCCCCGCGCACACGCCGTTGCTGGCCAGCGCAGTGGCACCGTTTGCCGCCGCACTGGACGCTGCGCAGGTGCAGGCACCGCGACTGCCCCTGCTGGCCGGCGTCGATGCCCGCCCGGTGCGGGATCGCGCTGCAGTGGTGCACACGCTGTCGGCGCAACTGGCACAGACCATCGAATGGGCGCAGGTGATGCGCCAGGCCTTCGAGCGTGGCGCGCGGGTGTTCCTGCAGCTGGGCCCGGGCAATGCACTGGCGCGCATGGTCGCGCCGGCCTATCCGTGCTGCGAGGTGCGCGCGGTGGAAGAGTTCCAGAGCCTTGAAGGCGCCGCGGGCTGGGTCCGCAGTGCGCTGGAACGGCTGCAGTAACGGGTTCGAGCAGTACGTGTCACGCAACACGCCGTACGTCGCCTTACCCCGGGATGGCGGGTCTCCATCCGCGCTGTACGTGAGTCACGTGTCTGGGAGGGCGCATGAGTCCACAAATCGCAACGATCATCGGTCTGGTGATCATGTTCATCGTTGCCACCGCGATGCCGATCAACATGGGAGCCGTCGCCTTCGCGCTGGCCTTCATCATCGGCGGGCTGTGGGTCGACATGGGGGGCAAGGAAGTCCTGGCCGGCTTTCCAGGCGATCTGTTCCTGACCCTGGTCGGCATCACCTACCTGTTCGCCATCGCGCAGAAGAACGGCACCATCGACCTGCTGGTGCACTGGGCAGTGAAAGCGGTGCGCGGCCATATCGTGGCCATTCCGTGGGTGATGTTCGTGATCACCGCAGTCCTCACCGCGTTCGGTGCGCTGGGCCCGGCGGCGGTCGCGATCATCGGCCCGGTCGCGCTGCGCTTCGCCAAGCAGTACAACATCAATCCGCTGATGATGGGATTGCTGGTGATCCATGGCGCGCAGGCGGGCGGCTTCTCGCCGATCAGCGTGTACGGCAGCATCACCAATGGCGTGGTGCAGAAGGCCGGGCTGGAAGTGACCGAGATGGCGGTGTTCCTGACCAGTCTGGGCTTCAACTTCATGATGGCGACGATCTGCTTCTTCGCCTTTGGTGGCATCGCCCTGCTGCGCCGTGGCTCGATCACCGCAGCAGGAATGCTCGGCACTGCCGAGCTGGCGATGGCCGGTGGCCCACAGGCCTCGTCGCGCCAGTTCGCGATCGAAGGTCATGGCGCGCTGGTCGCGGCAGGTGGCGGCACGCTCAGCAATGATCCGGCGGCACTGGATGCGGTGAACCTCACCCGCGAGCGGTTGTTCACCCTGATCGGCCTGCTCGGCCTGGGCGTGGCGGCGCTGATCTACAACCTCAACGTCGGCCTGGTCTCGATCACCGTGGCGGTCGCGTTGGCGCTGCTGTCGCCACAAAGCCAGAAGGGTGCGGTCGATGGCATCAGCTGGTCCACCGTGCTGTTGATCTGCGGCGTGGTGACCTACATCGGCGTGCTGGAACATGCCGGCGCGGTGGACTTCATCGGCAACGGTGTCTCCGACATCGGCATCCCGCTGCTCGGTGCACTGCTGGTCTGCTACGTCGGCGGCATCGTCTCCGCATTCGCTTCGTCGGCAGCGGTACTCGGCGCGACGATCCCATTGGCGGTGCCGTTCCTGATGCAGGGCCACCTCAGCGCCGCTGGCGTGATCTGCGCGCTGGCGGTGTCATCCACCATCGTCGATGTCAGCCCGTTCTCGACCAATGGCGCACTGGTGGTGGCCTCGGCCGCGAAGGAAGAACGCGAGACCCTGTTCCGCCGCTTCCTGGTCTACAGCGGACTGGTGGTGGCCCTGGGACCGCTACTGGCCTGGCTGGTGTTCGTGGTACCGGGCTGGATGTAACCACCCAACGGTAGTGCCGGCCGCTGGCCGGCAATCTCATGAAGCCATCCAGCGATCATGGGTTGCCGGCCAGCGGCCGGCACTACCTGGCGGTACACTTCCACCATGGCCATTGCCCCTGCCCCGCGGTCACCGAAGAAGCGCGCCCCCCTGTACGAAGAGGTGGCCGAACACGTGCGCGAGCGCATCTACGATTACCGGCTGCCGCCGGGAGAATGGATCGACGAGCCCGCGCTGTGCGAAGAACTGGGCATCAGCCGCACGCCCCTGCGCGAGGCGCTGAAACTGCTGGCCGCCGAAGGCCTGGTGCAGATCGATGCCGGTCGTGGCAGCCGGGTCACCCGGTTGACGCTGGAAGACCTCAACCAGCTGTTCCCGGTGATGGCGATGCTGGAAGGCCGTTGCGCGCATGAGGCGGTGAAGCACATCGACGATGCCGGCGTGCAGCAGCTGGAAGACCTGCATGCAGCGATGGAAGCAGCGGCGGCCGAGGGCAACATCGCCGAGTACTACCGCAACAACTACCTGATCCACGAAACCGTGCAGCACTACGCGGGCAACCCGTGGCTGATCCGCATCACCCACGACCTGCACCGCATCCTGAAAATGCACCGTGGCCGCCAGCTGTTGACGCCGGGCCGCACCGCGCAGTCGTTGGCCGAACACCGCGAGTTGATGGAGTGCTTCCGCCGCCGCGACGCGCAGGCTGCCGAACGCACCATGGAACGCCATCTGCTGAGCCAGGGCCAGGCGCTGGCCGCCTATGTGGCGGCAGGCGGGCTGCTGAACGTACCGGCGCCGTTGCCGACCGAAGGCGGCGGCTGAGCTGTTGAGGTTGCCGGCCAGCGGCCGGCACTACCAGGACGTGACCTTGGCCGGCCCCCTGGGACGTCTCATCAATCGCCGCCACCGCAGCTGCCGCCGTCACCCCCACCACCATCACTGCTGCAGTCGGAGCTGCTGTGGCCGTGATGGCTGTGGTTGTCACCGGAATAGCCACCTGAGCTGTCATGGCTTGCGCCGCCATCCCCCCGGCTGCCCGAGCCATCGGCCGTGGCCACCGCCATGCACAGGATCGCGCCGACCAGCGGCAGCAGCCAGACCAGCAGCAGCTGCACCGCCCGCCCCCCGGCCGACAGGCCATCGCGCCTGACGATCACCACGGTAGCCACCACGTTCAGGCCCAGCACCAGCAGGACCAGCAGAAGGGCAACGATCAGCATTCGGCGACTCCGTGCCTGGACTGGAGGCATTATGGCCTTCCACCCCGATGTTGGCCCTGCCTGTCATGAAGATGGGACAATGTAGGGCGCGCCGGCCTGCCTCCGGGCCGCTGGCGCCCCCCGCACCACACGGAAGAAGAAGAACAACAACATGCTGAAAGTCATTTTCGATACCGACCCGGGCGTCGACGACGCCCTGGCCCTGCTGTACCTGCACAAGCACGCCCAGATCGACCTGATCGGCGTCACCACCACCTTCGGCAACGCCTCGGTGGAGTCGACCACCCACAATGCGCTGTACCTGAAGCAGGCCTGGGGCTTTGCCGCTCCGGTCGCGCGCGGTGCCGGCGGCCCGCTGCAGCCGGAAGCCACCCCGGAAGCCTGGCCGGTGCACATCCATGGCCACAACGGCCTGGGCAACCACCCGGTGCCGGCCAGCCTGGACGTGGCCGCCGATGCGCGCCCGGCCCACCAGCTGATCATCGACCTGGTCCGCGCACATCCGGGCGAAGTGACCCTGGTCGCGGTCGGTCGCATGACCAACCTGGCCCTGGCCCTGCAGCAGGCCCCGGACATCGCCGGCCTGGTGCGCGGCGTGGTGATCATGGGTGGCGCTTTCCACGTCAACGGCAACATCACCCCGGCCGCCGAGGCCAATATCTGGGGCGACGCCGAAGCCGCCGACGTGGTGTTCACCGCCAGCTGGCCGGTCACCGCGATCGGCCTGGACGTGACCACCCGCGTGGAAATGGACCGTGACGGCCTGGACAAGCTGGCGGCCATCGGCGGTGCCGATGCCGAACTGGTGCGTGCGCTGTCGCAGGATTACGTGGACTTCTACCTGCAGGCCGGCCACAAGGGCATGGTCGTGCATGACTGCTGCGCGTGCATCGCGCTGACCCGCCCGGAGCTGTTCCAGTTCGAGCGCGCCAGCGTGCGCGTGGCCACCGACGGCGTCGCCCGCGGCATGACCATTCCCAAGCCGGAAGGCCTGGCGTTCGGCCCCAGCGTGTGGGACGGCCACGTGGTGCAGTCGATTGCCATCGGCGTGGATGCGGCCGCCGTACTGGCCGACATCGAGCAGACCCTGAAGGTCTGACCCGCTAGCGCTTGGCCCTGCCCGGGACCGTCTCGGGCAGGGTCCACAGCACCGGCAGCACCAGCACCGCCACCAGCGCGATCATCGCGCCCGGTGCCGCTGCCCAGCCGCTGCGTTCCACCCACCATTGCGCCAGCCAGGGTGTTGCGCCGCCGAAAAAGGCGGTGGCCATGGTCACCCCCAGTGCCAGCCCGCTGACCCGGCCTTCGCCTGGGAACTGTTCGGCCGTGGCCGGCGCAGCAACGGCACTTACCCCACCGGCCACGCAGGCCAGCAGCACCGCGGCCAGCGCGATGCCCAGCGGCGGCGCCTGTGCCATCCAGGCGAACAGGGACAGCGGCAACAGCGCTGCCAGCACCGTCAGGCCCAGCAGCATCGGCCGCCGCCCGACGCGGTCGGACAAGGCACCACACAGCGGCGTGATCGCGATGACCGCCACCGCCGCAATCGTCGACAGCCACAGTGCGTCACCTTCGTCATGGCCCTGCGCATGCAGGAAGGCCGGCACATAGGTGATGCCAACGTAATAAGTGATCGAGCCCAGCGCCGAGATCGCGAACGTGCGTGCCACCGCCAGCGGATGGTTGCGCAGTACGTGGCGAAGCGGTGTAGCCGGAATGCTGCCCTCACGGCGCTGCCGCTCGAACTCCGGCGACTCGTGCATGCCCGAGCGCGCGACCAGGATCACCAGTGCCAGCGCGGCACCGACGAAGAACGGAATGCGCCAGCCCCAGCTGTCCAGCTGCGCGATGGGCAGCAGCGCCACGGTCAGCGCGGAGATCGCTACCGCCAGCAGCGCGCCCACTTCACTGGCTGCCGAAGCGAGCGAGGTCACCAGGCCACGTCGCCGCACCGGCGCGCTTTCCAGCAGATACGCCACCACACCGGTGTACTCGCCGCCCACCGAAAACGCCATCACGCAGCGCAGTACCAACAGCAGCACGCCCGCCGTAGTGCCCGCCGTGGCCGCTGTCGGCAGCAATGCAGTGGCCAGCATCGCCGCTGCCATCAAGGCCATCGACGCGAGCAACATCCAGCGCCGGCCCAGCCGGTCACCCAGGTGGCCGAAGCACAGTGCGCCCAGCGGGCGCATCAGGTAAGACACCGCGAAGCCGGCCAGGGTGACCAGCAGCGCCTGCTCGCCACCGCCGAAGAACACGCGCGACAAGACCGTGGCGAAGTACAGGTACAGGGTGAAGTCGTACCACTCCACCACCGTGGACAGGCCCGCCACCCACATCGAGCGCTGCCGCGCCGCGATCATTGCGTATTCGCCTTCAACAGCCTCGATCCCGGTTGCGCAGGTTCGAAGCAGGGTGGCATGGCCGGGGTGAAATACCGGTCATCGGCTGTCCGTCGCCTGCATGTACTGGGTTTCATGGCCGGTGAAACGCTCGCCGTCAAAGCCGAAGCAGAAACGGCCTTCCTCGAACACGCGGTAGACCAGCAACGCGCCATCGAGGCAGAACTGTTGCCGGTCCACGCCCGTTTCCAGGGTCCCGTAGCCGGTGGCATCACCGCCCTTCCCCGCCGGCCCGGTGAAGGCATCGAACGGCAATGGCGTCGCCCTGCCCGTGCGGGTATCGACCAGCACCAGCGTGCGCTGGAAGTACTCGGGACGATCATCAACCTGCACCAGCAGATAGTGCTGGTTGAAATTGGGTTTCTGGTGCTGGAGGGCACCTTCGATGGCGGCGCGGTGCCGCGCATCGCAGAAGTCGACCGGGCTGTAGCGGTAGCTGCAACCGTCGTGGTCGTAGGGCAGGTTCATGCCGGAATAACTGATGCTCCCTTCGCTGTCCACGTCGTGGCCCAGTTCCGGGGTGCTGCACAGCAACCACGAACGCTGAGCATCCTCCGGGTCAGCCAGAAGCTTCGGCTCACGGCCCGCTTCGTAAGCCGCGCCCCCCGGGAAGTCCTGCCCCAGGTGCTGGCGGGCGATTGAACGCGCCTTCTCCAGCGGCAGGCCGATCCTGGCCCCACGGAACGAGACGAACGTCATCGTCGGCAGGATCACCTCTTCCACCGGCAGCCCCTTCCACTGCCCCTGCACGCAGAACGTGGCGATCTCGTTCTCCTCGTCCTCCTTGCAGGGCTTCGGTGCGTTCGCAGCCAACCAGGGGTGGGCCGGGCGAGCGGTTTGCTGATCGATGTACCAGCCGTCCAGCGCGCAGGTCGGCAGGGCATCCAGCAGCGCGGAGAGATCGATGGCGGCCGTTGGCGCGACAACCGGCGTGTCTGCAGTGGGTGCCTCGTCCGGCAGCTCAGGCGTGCGCTGGCAGGCCGCCAGCAGCAGCGCGGCGATCAGCAGTGCAGCGTGGCGTGGGCGCCGGATTGAATGATGCGTTCCCTGCATTGCGTGGTGCTCCCTGGTTTCAACACTCGCTGCAGATGATCGCCGATCCCGGGGCCGGCTGGGGCGCTGGGTGCGGCATGACCTCCAGGCATGGCGTGGAGCTACCCGGTATGCCGGCTTCCCGCCCGGTAAGCGGCGTAGGCATCGAGGATCTTCTGCAGCCGTGCGTGTTGCTTCGTTCCCATGGATACCCGTTGCACGCGCTTCAGCAGCGTCTTCCACATGTATCCAGACCGGAAGAAATACGGCCGCACCTCAAGGAAGGTCAGCGCGACTTCCAGCGTATTTGGATCGTGTTCGGCAAGTTGCTTCAGCGCGTTGGCGTAGCCACCCGGGAAAGCAAGCTGTTCATAGCGCTGGTTGTATTCCGCGCAGGCTGCCGCATGCCGCTGCATTTCTTCCGGGCCACGCCAGCGCGCGCCAGCGGTATCGCGGATCAGCTGGCGGAGCCGGTTGATCTCATCGGCATTGGCGCGGATCAGGCGCTCCATCGGTGCGCGGGGATGGACCATGGTTCCTTCCATGTGGTTTGTCAGGGGTCACGGGGCGCGGCGCAGGGTGATCAGGGTGATTTCCGAACGCACGCCGATGCGTGCCGGGAATCCGGCCCACAGGCCTGCACCATTGCTCACGTACAGGGTCATGCCATCCACCTCGTAGCGGCCGGAGACATAGCCACCGTTGGCACGCTTCACCAGCTGGTCCATGCCGATGATCTGCCCGCCGTGGGTATGCCCGGACAATTGCAGCTTCACGCCACGCGCGGCCGCCTCGCGCGCATTGCGCGGGCGGTGATCGAGCAGGATCACCGGCGCGGCGGGATCGGCACCGGCCAGCGCGGTCTCCAGATCCGGCAACGGCAGGCCATAGCGTGCCGCCACCGGATCGGTGACGCCGGCGATGGTCAGCGCCGCATCGCCGCGCCGCACCTGCAGGTGGCTGTTCTCCAGCACCTGCATGTGCAGCGCGCGGAACGCCTGCATCCACGCCTGGTACTGCGCGTAGTACTCGTGGTTGCCAGTGATGGCGATGACACCATCCGGTGCCTGCAGATCGACCAGAGGACGCGCGTCGTCGCGCCGGGCCTCGACACTGCCATCGATCAGGTCGCCGGTGATCACGATCAGGTCCGGCTTCATTGCATTGCTCTCGTCCACCACCCTGCGTACCCAGTCGCCGGTCAGCAGGCGGCTGGCATGAATGTCGGTCAACTGCAGCACGCGATAGCCGTCGAACGCGGCCGGCAGCCCGGCAATGCTCACCTCGATCTGCCGGGGCTTGGGTACGGCCATGCCCTGGCTGACGCCATAACCGCTCACGAGCAGGGCCAGCAGACCTGCCGTCGGCCGCAGCTTCGGTGCGCGCAGGACCGATACAGTACGCGGCCAGCGCAACAGGCGCGACAGCAGCAGGCCGGCGTCCAGCACCAGCATCACCAGCGCCAGCAGCAACACCGCGGTGGAGCCGGTGGCCAGCGTGGCGATGGCCAGCTTCGGTATCTCGGGCGACGCCGTCGTGCCCCAGAACGTGGCGACGATGCGCAGCTGCACGGCAACGCCCACCAGCAGCAGCGACAGCACGACCTTCAATGCGGCGGGCATGCGCAGCGGCCAGAACAGGCGCCAGGCCACGTACAGGCCCATCAACAAACCGATCGTACTCAGCACTGCAACCATCCTGGAAAGAAAACGGGCCTGCCATGGTGACGGTTGCCGGCAGTGTTGTGTAGAGCCGGGCCCGTACCCGGCTGCTCAGGAAGCAGTCGAGCATGGCTCGACTCTACAGAGGGCCAGTCGAGCATGGCTCGACTCTACAGAGGGCCAGTCGAGCATGGCTCGACTCTACGAAAGCCCGATGCGTTCCACCCGCAGGCGGGCGATGCGACGCTTCTCCATTGCCAGTACGGTGATGCGTACATCCGCAATCTCCACCGTGTCACCGATGTCCGGCAGGCGCCCCAGACGCTCCAGCACCAGACCGGAGATGGTCATGTAGTCGGCACTGCGCGGCAGCGAGACGCCGGCCAGGCGCTGCAGGTCGTCCAGGGTCAGCGCACCGTCGGCCTCCCACTGGTTCTCGCCCTGCGCCTCCACGCCATAGCGCTCATCCTGGGTATCGACGAGATCACCGGCAATCGCCGCCAGCAGGTCATTGGCGGTCACCAGGCCTTCCACGCTGCCGTACTCGTCCACCGCCACCGCAAGCGGCACCGGGTGCTGGCGGATCAGCTCCAGCGCCTGCAGTGCGCTGGCGCTGGACAGCACGTACTGCGGCTCGCGCAGGTTGCCCTCCAGCTGCAGCGGCCTGCCCTGCAGCAGGTCGGCCAGAAGGTCGCGGCTCTGCACCACGCCGCGCAGGCTGTCCAGATCACCGTCGCCGACCAGCAGGCGGGTATGCGGCGATGCCACCAAGCGCGCCACCACGTCCTCCTGCCCACGTGCCAAGTCGATCCACTGCACGTCGGCACGCACGGTCATCACGCTCGACACCGGGCGATCAGCCAGGCCCAGTACGCTGCGGATCATCTCGTGCTCGGCCGGTTGCAACCGCTCTTCAGCATCCACCTGCTCGCTGGCCTCTTCGTCGTGATGGCCGTTGGCCGGCCGCGCGCCGAGCATGCGCAGTACGGCATCGGCGGTGCGCTGGCGGAACGGCTGGCGGCGCTCGTTGCGCTCACGATTGAAGCGCACCCACTGGTTGAAGGCTTCAACCAGGATCGAGAAGGCAATGGCCGCGTACAGATATCCCTTCGGAATCTTGTAGCCCAGGCCTTCGGCCACCAGGCTGAAGCCGATCATCAGCAGGAAGCCCAGGCACAGCACCACCACCGTGGGATGCTTGTTGACGAAGCGGGTCAGCGGCTTGCTGGCCACCAGCATCAGCGCCATCGCGATGGTCACCGCGGCGTACATCACGCCCAGGTTGTCGACCATACCGACTGCGGTGATCACCGAGTCCAGCGAGAACACCGCGTCGAGCACCACGATCTGTGCCACCACCATCGCGAAGCTGGCGTAGACCTTCTTGCCATCTTCGTGGTGCTCGCGGCCTTCCAGACGCTCGTGCAGCTCCATGGTGCCCTTGAACAGCAGGAACAGGCCACCACCCAGCAGGATCAGGTCACGCCCGGAGAAGCTGTGGTCGAACAAGGTGACCAGCGGCTCGGTCAACTTCATGATCCAGGCCAGCGCCGCCAGCAGCACCAGCCGCATCAGCAGTGCCAGCGCCAGGCCGATCACCCGCGCGCGGTCGCGCTGGTGCGGCGGCAGTTTGTCAGCCAGGATCGCGATGAACACCAGGTTGTCGATGCCGAGAACGATCTCCAGCACGACCAGGGTTGCAAGGCCCATCCATATCGAGGGGTCAGCCAACCATTCCATTTCAGGTCCGTTTCGTCAGTAGGTAAGGGAGAAGGGGAAACACTCAGTCAGCGTCCTGCGCCTGTGTCGGGTCATGTCCCAGCAGGTCACCCGGTGTGCATTGCAGCTCGCGGCAGATTGCATCAAGCGTGGAAAAGCGGATGGCGCGCGCCTTGCCGGTCTTCAGGATCGAGAGATTGGCCAGGGTGATGTCGATACGCCCGGCCAGCTCGGACAGGGTCATGCCCCGCTCCTGCAGCATGCGGTCCAGGGTGATGACGATCGCCATCAGATGACACCATCAAGATCATCGCGCATCGCTGCACCCACCGCGAACACGCGGGCCAGTACGAACAGCATCAGCACCGCGACCAGGCCGGTGATCGACATGCCGCCCCCCACCTCCATCCAGGTGAAGTCCGGGCCCATCCAGGCCGCGTAGGCGCCGATCAGGATCGACAGCAGCTCCATTGCCAGCATCAGCCACGCCATGCGTTGCAGCCGTTGTGCATTGGCGTGGGTGAACGGCCGCTCGCGCGCCGCCGACCTCAGCAGCCGCAGCAGGTGGCGCAGGAACAGCAGGCACAGCACCAGCAACGCGACGATCGCGCCCAGGCCCAGGCAGAAATGCAGGAACAGATCATTGCCATGTGCGGCGGCGGCAGCGGTGTCGTGCACGCTGTCGAGCAGCCAGCGGCGGTCGTGGGCGACCAGTGGCACGGCCAGCAGTGCGGCCAGGATGCCCAGCCAGCACATCGCCCGGACGGCCTGTACGGCGGCCTGGGCCAGGGTGAACAAGCCTCGCGCGGGTCTGGCGCGGGCGGGACGAGCGGTCAAGCGGCCTCCGGCATTGAGGCAGCATCGCCGCCCCGGGGTGGATTTATCGATAAACGATATACCACATGCGGCGTGAAAGGCTGAATCGCGAGCACGGCAGGCAACGGGCGCTTGACAGCCGCCCTGCACAGGAAGACCATTAATTAACGAATTAGCTAATTGCCTAGCCATGGACCGCATCTTCGAAGCCCTCGCCTCCACTGCCCGCCGCCAGATCCTGGCCTATCTCAGCGCCGGTGAACTCAGTGCGGGTGAGCTGGCCGAGCGCTTCGACTTCAGCAAGCCCGCGCTGTCCAGCCACCTGCGCATCCTTGAGGAAGCCGGGCTGATCGAGCGCGAAAAGCGCGGCCAGTTCGTGTACTTCCGGCAGGTGCCTGACCGCCTGGCGAACACGCTGTTTTCCTGGGCGGCCGAAGTCTGTCCGGTCGGTGGCCCGCTCAAGCGCGAAGCCCGTGCCCGCCGCAAGTCCCCTGCCCGCTGATCCTGCCTGCCAAGGAGCATGACGATGCCTGGTTCGACCCGCGACCGCCGTTCGTTTCCAGGCGTACAGCTTCCCGCACAGGAGGGTGGCAGCCCGACCGAAGTCACGCTGATCGCACAGCTCGGCATTGGCGCCGGCGATGCGCTGGTTGCCGACGCCAGCCAGCGCCAGCGCCACCACCCGGCCTTCATCGACGCGCTGGACGAGCCTTCGGCACGGCTCGGCGGCATGCACCTGCAGCATGGCGACGCCTCGTCGCTGTACAGCTTCACTGTCGGCGCCGGCGGCCATCCCTTCCATCGCCATGCCGGGCCGCGCATGTTCACTGCCATCGCCGGCAGCGCGGGCGCCGAACTGCGCTTCGCCACCGCGTCCGATGCGCAGCTGGCGAACGATCCCGGCGCCTTCGCCCGCACCCTGCGGCGCATCCGTATCCCACCGGATTGCCTGTTCACGGTGCGCTTCGGTGGCGGGACGTGGCACCAGTTCGCATCGAACCATCGCGCACATCCGGCGCTGTTCGCGTTGTCCTGCCACAGCAATGAACTGGCCGGTGCGATGAGCGAGCAGGCCCGCGCGCAGGTGCAACGCAATGCCGCCGATATTCCCAGCCTGACCGACGTACTGCCCGAACCACACTGGCCCACGGCCGCAAGCCTCGCGGCCGCGCCCCTGCTGCAGCTGTCGCTGCAGGCAGCACCTCCCAGCCTGTGCGCCCACCTGTGCGCACGTACCCGCGCCCTGTTGGGGCCGCTGCGCAGGATTTCATTGCGGCGCTTGCGCGGCTTCGTCGAACGCGCAACGCCGGCCTATCCCGTCCACTCGCAGGCCGCCACCAACGACGGCCTGCTGCTGGCGGCCCTGCCGCACAGCCACTACCGGGATCTGACCACCCTGCGCCTGGACAACACCCAGGTCACCCATCGTTCCGCGTCGGTACTGCTGGCCGATGTACTGGAAGGCTTCCTGCGCAATCCGCCCACCGGCGTGGGCCACCTGATGGCACTGCGCAACCGTCTGGTAGCACCGCTGCGGCTGCGCACCTCCCCGTTGGGCTGCCCGGTATCGTCGCTGCTGTCCACCGATCGCAGCCGGTTGTTCGCCGGCCGCTACCCGGTGCTGGATGCGCACATCGATGCCGAGGACAACTGCGCCGAAGTGTTGCTCGGCGCCGACGATCGCCACCTGCGTTTCCGCAGCAGCGTGCGCGTGCAGCTGCATGCGGATGGAGGCGTCGAGATCAGCCTCGGTTCGCGCGTGCAGACCCGCAACGCGTTCGGCCGCATCTACATGGCGCTGATCGATGCCACGCACCGGCACTACGTTGCACCGGCGCTGCTGCGCCGGGCGGTGGAACATGCACTGGCGCCGGAACTGGCCGATCTCGATGACTGGGCCGTGCAGCGTACACATGGATGACACCGGCCGGTGGCCGGCACCATCGGGACCTACAGTACGTCGTTGAAGAACGGCACCAGCTGCGCCACCGCTTCGTCCACGAACTGTGGCACGTCATACAACGACATGTGATTGGCCCCCTCCACGATGTGGAAGCGCTTGTCCTGGCTGGCCGCACGCGCGAACAGATCGTCACTCATCCACTTGCTGCCGGCCATGCTGCCGGCGATGCACAGCAGCGGCTGGGTCAGGAAGGCCTCGGCCCTGTTGTAGGCGTCGTAGGTGATGATCTGGTTGAGGCTGCGTGCGGTGGCGAAACCCGGAGCATTGGGGTGCGCGCAACGCGACGTGTGATAGTACTCCCACGCCTCTTCCAGCTCCTGGTTGGGCGCATCCTCGCGGCGCATCGGGGCCAACGGAATCCTCACGGTATCGGCACCGCCGGCCTCTGCCGTTCGTGCATCAGAGCCACCCTGCAATGCGGGAATCGCTGCTGCATCAGTCAGCGAGTTGTCCCACCCATTGCGGAACATCGAACCAATGTTGACCGCGCTGACCGTGGCGATCGCTTTCAGGCGACGATCATTGATCGCGGCGTTGGCGATGTAGCCTCCGCCCGCGCAGATGCCCATGCCTCCGATACGCGCGTTGTCGACATATGGCAGCGTGGTCAGGTAATCGATCACCGCGCTGATGTCCTCGGTGCGGATGTACGGGTTCTCCAGCTGCCGCGGCATGCCGGTGCTTTCGCCCTGGTAGGAGGCATCGAAGGCGATGGCCACGAGTCCCTGCGCGGCAAGCTTGCGTGCATACAGGCCGGCCGTCTGTTCCTTCACGCCGCCTCCCGGATGCGCAACAACCACCGCTGGGTATTGCTGGTGCTCGTCAAAGCCCGGCGGCAGCTCAAGCACCGCTGCCAGCGTGATGTCCTGGCCGCTGCGGCTGCTGAAAGTGATCGTGCTCATGGAGGATCTCCTCGAAGGACGTCAGATGTGCTGCCTAAAGAAGGGAATGATGGCCGACAGCGCCTGATGCACCGGCTCCGGCTTGTCATACAGATCGTAGTGCGACCAGCCTTCCACGACCTTCAACTGCTTGTGCTTCGACGCCGCACGGCCATGGATCTCCAGACCATCGCGGTAGGCGCCAAAGCCGCCCGGCTTGTCGCCGATCACCACCAGCAGCGGCTGGGTCAGCAGGACTTCGGCCAGGTGGAAGGCATCCCAGCCCACCGCTGCACCGCGATGCGAAAACAACGCACTGACCACGCCATTGGGCTGCGGCCCGCGCGTGCGGTAATAGTCCGTGGCCTCCAGCACGTCGATATCGGTGATGCCGGCAGCGCGCCCCTGTTCCACCGAAGCCGGCAGGAACAGGTCCACACGGGCCTCACCGCCGCGCATCTCGGCGGTGCGCTGGGCAGCGATGGCCTCCAGCGTGCCGATCGGATCGAAACCGCCAAAGCCCTCACGACTGAGCCGGCCGAAGTTGACTCCGGTGATGCTGGTGACCGCCTTGATGCGGCGCTCGGTCATGGTGGCGTTGATCGCGTAGCCACCACCGCCACAGATGCCCAGTACGCCGATGCGTTCGGCGTCCACGTACGGCAGGGTGACCAGATAGTCGACCACCCGGCGTACATCCTCCACGCGCTGGGTCGGGTCTTCGATCCGCCGCGGCTCGCCGCCGCTGGCGCCCTGGAAGCTGGCGTCATAGGCGATCACCACGTAGCCCTCGCGAGCCAGGGCCTCACCGTAGATGTTGCCCGAGGTCTGCTCCTTGCAGCTGCCGATCGGGTGCATGCTGATGATGGCAGGATAGCTGCGCTGGCGATCGAAGCCCGGCGGGAAATACAGGTCGGCGGCAATCTGCCAGGCCATGTCCGGATTCTGGATGCTGACGGTTTCCATGAGCGTTTCCTCTGCGCGGCGAAAGGGCGACCGGGTGTCGCCGTTGCCAACACGATAGGCCTGGCATTGGACCGGAAAAAGCCGACAATGCTGACCACAGTAGTAAGCTGGAATTACCAGTCAGCAGGGGCTTTCCCGATGAATCCAGCCACCCCATTCAGCCCCGCCCTGCTGCCGCACCTGGCCGGCTTCGCCCACATTGCCCACCACCGCAGCTTCACCCGGGCCGCCGAAGAGCTGGGCATCTCGCGTCCAGCGCTGTCGCAGAACCTGAAGACCCTGGAAAGGCAGCTGGGCGTGCGCCTGCTGCACCGGACCACCCGTGAGATGTCGCTGACCGAAGAAGGCCAGCGCCTGTTCGACGCACTGCGGCCGTCACTGGGCACCATCGAGGCAGCCGTGCACAACCTGCGCGCCAGCCACGATGTACCTTCTGGCCTGCTGCGCATCAACACCGCGCGCCTGACCGCCAAGACGCTGATCGAACCGCATCTGCCGGAGTTCTTCGCGCGCTACCCCGAGCTGCGCATCGAGCTGGTGATGGACGACGGCCTGTCCAGCATCATTGCCGACGGCTGCGACGCCGGCATCCGCCTAGGTGAACGCCTGGCCGAAGGCATGATTGCGGTTCCAGTCACACCGATGCTGGAAATGGTCGTCGTCGCCTCGCCGGCCTACCTGGCCCAGCATGGCACGCCCACCACGCCCGCTGAACTGGCCGCCCATGAGTGCCTGGGCTACCGGCAGACCGGCAGTGGCGGGGTCTATGCCTGGGAATTCAGCACGCCGGGCCAGCCCGGCCATGACTTTGAAGTGGAACCGCGCGGACGCTATGTCACCAACGACGATGAAGGGATGATCCGCGCCGCGCTGCAGGGACTCGGCGTGATGCAGCACATCGATCTGTCATTGCAGCCAATGCTGGCGGACGGGCGTCTGGTCCGCCTGATGCCCGAGTGGTCGGCACCGTTCCCCGGCTTCTACCTGTACGTGCCTTCGCGCGAGCAGATGCCACCGCGGGTGCGCGCCCTGATGGAATTCCTGATCGAGAAGCGCGAAGGCGTCGCCAAGGCACTTGGCCGCGCAGTGCAGGCCCCGGCCACCCGCCGCTAGGCGTCATGCCTGGTAGCGGTACACCAGATCCTCCGCGTCACTGCGAACCGCCTGTGCATCGATCACGCCGCCCAGCCGCTGTGCAACTGCCTGCGACGCCTGGTTGTCCGGCGCCATGTAACTGACCAGGGTCGGCAGCTGCGCCACCACGAAGGCCCAGTCGCGCAATGCACCGGCCGCTTCGGTGGCGAAGCCCTGCCCTTCGTGGCCGTCATACAGCAGCCAGCCCAGTTCCTTCTCCGGAAACAGTGGGCCATGGTTGATCCCGACCTGGCCGATACAGGCCCCCGTGTCGGCGCGCTCGATCATCAATGCGCCATGGCCGAACAGATGCCAGCTGGCGAGGTCGTGGCAGAACTGGCCCCATGCGGCCACCTCGCCAAACGGTCCGCCCATGCCCAGCGCGCGCGGCGACGCCAGGAACGCCGCGTAGACGCTGAAGTCATCCAGCTGCTGCGGGCGCAGCCGCAAGCGTGCGGTGTGCAGGGTAGGAATCTCGAGCATGTTGGGCAGCGACTCAGTACACGGCCAGGTGGCCGCAGCCACGACGCTGCGGTTGTCCTTCCATCGTCACCTGCACACTGGCCATGGTGTCCACACCCTCGGCATTGCGGCACGACTCGCGCTTGATCTCGACAATGGCCGGCTGCCTGCCAAGCTCGCCGTTGAGCACGATCAGCGAACTCGGCGCATCGGCCGGCTGGCCGAGATAGCGCAAACTGCCCTTGTGGGTGCGGCCGTCAGCGCTGAGGCTGGCATCGTGGTTGCCCTGGCCGGTGGAAGCGATCTCGATGCTCCAACCCGCCCCGCCACCGGTGAAGGCAGGCACCGGACTCATGCCGGCCGCAATGGAAGGATGACGCGGCGGGTCGGCGACGGTCTTTGATGCGGGGGTAGCGCAGCCGGCAAGCAGCCCAACGAGCAGCACGGCGGTGGCAATGGGACGCACGGTCATGGCGGGCTCCAGCAGCGGTCGGACACCCAGTCTAGGGGGCGCCACGTGCGCCGGTGATGAACATCGCGGGTCAGCGCGTGATGCGGCCTCCGCCTGCCACCCGCACGCGGTCGCGGCCCTGTGCCTTGGCCTGGTACATGGCAGTGTCGGCAGCACGCATCAAGGTCCGCCAGCCCAGCGCATCGGTGCCACCCTCGGCCACGCCGAAGCTGGCGGTCACCCGCAACGCGGTACCGCCGGCCACCACGATATCCAGCTGCTGCAATGCAAGCCGCAGCGATTCGGCCAGCTGGCGGCCACCCGCCAGGTCGCCGTCGGCCAACAGCACCAGGAACTCCTCGCCACCGTAGCGGGCAATGCTGTCGCTGCGACGGAGGTGGCGCTGCAGCAGCTGTGCCACCTGCACCAGCACTTCGTCGCCGGCATCATGGCCATGGCCATCATTGATCGATTTGAAACGGTCAACGTCCAGCAGGATCACCACCGCACTGGCGCCGCCCTCGGCATGTCGCTGCTGTACCAGCTCGTCCAGCGCACGCCGGTTCAGAAGACCGGTCAGCTCGTCGGTACCGGCCAGCTGGCGCAGCTCGCTGGTCAGCGCCGAACGCTCGCGCGACTTCTCGCGCAGCACCTCGATGGCATCGAACAGGCGCTGCATCTCGGCCAGCGGATGGGTGACGTGCTGCTCCGGTCCCGGCGCTTCAGAGGCGATCTGGATCACCTGCCGTTGTGCCTGCAGCAGAGGCCGCAGGATCTGCAGGTGCGCGATGCGCAGCGCCACGCCCAGCACCACCAGAGTCCCCAGTGCCGTCGCCACCAGCACCGCCAGCCGCGTCGCCTCGCGGTTGCGGGTGCGTTCGAACCGGGCGATGGACACACTCAGGTAACCGTCGCGAAGCGCTTCCAGCGACTGCAGGGTCGGCACGTAGCGCCGGGTGAACTCGGCAGCGGTCCACGGCGGCGGCAGGCCACGCCGTCCGTCTTCGATCAGTTGTTCGATCATCGGCAGCGACTCACCGAAGAACTGCCGTCGCGCCATGTCCCAATGCCAGGACAGCGTAGGATCACTGCGGAACACCGACTCGTGGCTGCCGGCCAACCGCCACAGCTCCAGCAGGCGACCCTCGGTCTGCAGCGCCGCGCGCACCTGCTCGTTGCGCCAGGCCCCCGGTACCGCCACCGGTGCCATCACGTTGGATGCCAGACGCCCCCCGTGCTCGCGCAGGTCGATCAGCACCTGGCCCTGCATGGCTGGAATCGCCGCTTCGCGGTCCGCTCGGACCAGTACGTTGATCTGCGCCGAGGTCAGCAGGTGCAGGCGATCGACCACGGCGAACATGCTGCTGATCGCGCGTTCAACGTCTTCGACGCGCCGCGCGTCACGCGGCTGCGCCGCCACCCGGTCCACGCCTGCACGTGCCGATTGCAGGCGACGTTGTGCATCGGCCAGCATTCCATGCTCATCCACCACGCCCGGATCGGCCTTGAACACGGTATCCAGCTGCTGCAGCGCGGTGTCCACACGCCTGCGCGCCACGGCCAGCTGCATGCCAAGCCGTGCATGCTCGCCGGCATCGGCCGGGTCGGCACCGAGCAGGCTGTTGGCCGGGCCGCGCTCGGCAGAGACCAGGTTGGCGAGATCGAAGGTCTGCCGCAGCTGGCGCAGGCTGACCAGGTTGTCCTCGGCGGCGGAATAGCGCAGCGTGCCCTGGATCAGGGCGATGGCCATCAACGGCAGCGTACAGACCACGAACAGCCCCGCCAGGATCCAGACCCAGGTCCGCAACCCGATGGGTGATGCCTTGCCGGCCATTCAAATTTCCCCTGACGTGCGGACAACTGTACTGAGCGGTTCCGGCAGTGCCAAGCCAGCGCCACGTGCACCCCGCCCCTGCATATACCCCAGCCATTGCGAACGCGCCGACAAGATGGACGCGGCGACCTCACCGTGGCAATTGCGTCACATCGCGCCGCGTCAGATCCAGCGCTGGTCCACCAGCTCGCGCTTCACGTAGGCGTAGAACACCGGCGCGGCAACCAGGCCCGGCAGGCCGAACGCCGCCTCCATCACCAGCATCGCCAGCAGCAGCTCCCAGGCACGCGCCTGGATCTCGCCACCGACAATGCGCGCGTTGAGGAAGTACTCCAGCTTGTGGATCACGATCAGGTACAGCAGTGCCGCAACGGCTACGTAGAACGAGACCGACAGCGCAACGATGGTGATGATGGTGTTGGAAATGATGTTGCCCACCACCGGCAGCAGGCCGGCGATGAAGGTGATCAGCACCAGGGTCTTGGACAGCGGCAGGTACACGCCGAACAACGGCAGCACGCCCAGCAGGAAGATGGCGGTAAACACGGTGTTGAGCAGCGAGATCTTCACCTGCGCGAACACCACCTGGCGGAACGCGGTGGCCAGGCGGCTGGTACGCCCGATCAGCTCCTGCGCCAGTGGCCCCATCTTCGGCAGCGGCAGTTCGTCATACAGCGCGATCATCGCGCCCAGCACCATACCGATCAGTACGCGTACACCCACCTGCACCACCGAGGTACCGGCCACGCCCAGCTGGCGCTGATGCTCGGCGGCCCAGTCGTTCAGCGCCGTGCGCAGCGCCGGCATGTCTTCAGGAATATAGGGTTGCAGCAGCGCGGGCACCTGGTGCCGGGACGAATTGAGGATGTCCATCAGCCGCGCCAGCAACGCGTCCGGGCCGCCGGTCTCGTTGCGGAAAAACGAGGCCACGCCGATCCCGGCCAGCACCAGCGCGCTGATGATCACCGCCGACAGCACGATCACCGCGATGGCCCGTGCTCTGCCCGGCGGCAACCTGCCTTCCACGGTGGAGGCCAGCAGGTGGGTCAGCTGGAACACCAGCAGGCCGGACAGCAGGGTCACCACCAGGCCCAGTTTCAGCGCCAGCCACATGCCCAGCAGCATCATCAGCCAGGCCGCGATCCTCGGAACAGGGGGCTTGGGCTGGGCAACGAGGGCGTCTTGCATGGGCGGCACGTCCGGGCAGGGTGGCCCATGGTAGAGGATTGCCAGGACGATTCCGCGTGCAGCCTGAATGGCCATTACGCTACGGCACCGGCCGCAACGGGTTCACTGCCCGGATCAGGCCCGGTCCAGTGCCAGGTACCGCGCCGTGCGCACGATCGTTTCACGTTCGCCGAAGCTGGCCAGCTCGCCGGCAATGCGCCCACTGTCGCCGGTCGCGGCAATCTCCTGCAGCGTGCGCTGCATGGCCCGGATCGCGGCCCGCTGCAGGTCCGAGGGGATGATCACCAGCCGGTAGTCGAGTTCGGCAAGCCGTTGCGCCGGCACCAGCGGTGTCTTCCCGCTGTGGAACATGTTGATCAGCTTCGGGCCGGGAACCTGCTGCGAGATCACCTCGATCTGCTCCAGTGTTTCCGGTGCCTCGACGAAGATCATGTCCGCGCCCGCCTCGACATACGCCCGAGCGCGGGCGATCGCCGCCCCCAGGCCCTCGCAGGCGATGGCGTCGGTACGCGCGACGATCATCAGTTCCGGATCGATCCGCGACTGGCAGGCGACGCGGATCTTGGTGCACATCTCACCCGCGTCGATCAGCATCTTGTCATCCAGGTGACCACAGCGCTTGGGGAAGGCCTGGTCCTCGATATGCAGGGCGGCGACGCCTGCTCTTTCAAATGCGCGCACCGTGCGTTCAACATTCGCCGTGCCGCCGAAGCCGGTGTCAGCGTCGGCGATCACCGGCAGGTCGCAGGCATCGACGATCCGCTCAACCTGTGCCAGCACTTCGCTGAGACCGAGCAGGCCGATGTCCGGCACACCGGCCGAACGCGCGATGGCCCCGCCGCTGGCATAGACCGCATCGAAGCCGGCCAGCTCCACCAGGCGTGCTGACAATCCATCGAATGCGCCCGGCGCAATCACGCTGCCCTGGCGGAGCAGATCGCGCAGCCGACGTGTCTTTTTCATGGGGTCTCCCTTGTCGTTGGACTTCTGTCGTGGGATACCGATGATGTTGCCGCCACCGGCGACCGTCCAATACCGTGTTCGTACAGCACCAGAACGTTTGAGGTTCCAATGGAACTGCGGCACCTGCGCTACTTCGTCATGACTGCCCAGCTGCAGAGCTTCACCCGGGCAGCCGAGGCGCTGCACATTGCCCAGCCGCCGCTGGGGCAGCAGATCCGTGCATTGGAGGAGGAGATCGGTACGCCGCTGTTCCATCGCCAGGGGCGCGGCGTCGTGCTCAGCGATGCGGGCCGCGTGTTCTGGTCAGCGGCAGTCGACATCCTCGCCCGTGTCGACCGCGCCAAGGAGGATGCGTTGCGCGCCGCGCATGGTGAGGCCGGCATCCTGACCTTGGGCCTGACCGAATCGGCCTCGTTCAATGAAGCAGTGACCACACTGCTGCGCAGGTTCAAGCAGGCGCATCCCGCCGTGCAGCTGCAGCTGGTCGAAGATGGCAGTGAATCGCTGGTCCGGCGGTTGGATGACGGCGAACTGGACGCGGCGATCATGCGTCCACCGTACTCGCATCCTGGCGAACTGGTGATCCAGCAGCTCAGTGCCGAGCCCCTGGTGGCGGTACTCCCCGCCGACCACCCGTTGGCCGGCCGCGGGAGCATCGCGTTGGCCGAGCTGCGCGACGAGCGCTTCATTCTTTTCTCGCGGAAATCAGGCTATGGCCTGAGTGCAGACGTGGTCGCGGCCTGCCGCAGCCAGGGCTTCACGCCCACCATCCAGCAGGAAGCGCCGCAGGTCGCCTCCGCCATCAATCTCGCCGCCGCCGGATTGGGCATCGCCATCGTGCCGGCCTCGATGCAGAACCTGCACCGGCCCGGCCTCGCCTTCGTGGCGCTGCAGCTGGGGATGCCGACCACAACGCTGCAGCTGGCCGTGCGCAGCCAGCATCCCGCACTGGCAGCCGCGCTCCTTCGCTGCGCAGGTGGCACCGGGCAAGCGCAGCCATGTCCTGACGACCCCGCCAGCAAAGATCGGCCCGGCGCTTGATTATTTGACTTTGGCAAGCAATTATTTGCCCAAGTCAAATATATGGACCTGCCATGTCGACGGGCACCCTTTCCGAACGCGCCGACGCGGTGCGGCGCTTCAACCGCTTCTACACGCGGCAGATCGGCGTGCTGCAGGAATCACTGCTGCGCAGCGGCCTGTCCCTCACCGAAGTCCGCATCCTGTACGAACTGGCCCACCATGCACCGCTGTCGCCCTCGGACCTGTGCCGCGAGCTGGGCCTGGACGCTGGCTACGTGAGCCGGGTAACCGCCAGGTTCGAGCGGCAGGGCTACCTCCGAAAGGAGCGCTCGGCCGAGGACGCGCGCGTGGTCGTTCTGACCCTGACGGCGCTGGGGCAGAGCGTGTTCGCGCCGCTGGAAGAGACCTCGCGGCAGGAGATGATCGATCTGCTGGCGGCGCTGCCCGACATGGCGCAGGTGAAACTGCTTGCGGCCATGGGCCAGATCGAAAGCGTGCTGGGCGACAGCCCGCCCTCGTACCTGCTGCGTGACCCGCGGCCGGGCGACATGGGGCTGGTGGTCTCGCGGCAAGCCGCGCTGTACGCCCGCGAATTCGGCTGGAACGCGGAGTACGAAGCACTGGTATCGGAAATCGTCGCCAAGTACCTGCGCGAGCTGGACCCGGCGCGCGAACGCTGCTGGATCGCCGAGAAGGACGGCGACATGGTCGGCTCGGTGTTCGTGGTCCGGCAGGACGACACCACCGCCAAGCTGCGCCTGCTCTATGTGGATGCCACTGCGCGCGGCATGGGCATCGGTGCCCGCCTGGTCGAGGAGTGCATCGCGTTTGCGACGTCCGCCGGCTACACGCGGATGACGCTCTGGACCAACAGCGTGCTGGCCGATGCCCGGCGCCTGTACGAACGTGCCGGTTTCCAGCTCGTACAGGAAGCCCCTCACCACAGCTTTGGCCATGACCTGCTCGGCCAGGTCTGGGAACGGGCGCTCTGACAGCCGCCACGTGCGCATGGCACGCACGGCTGCGCGTCAGTCCCCCCAGCTGGCGGTGTTCTTGCCTTGCCGCTTGGCGTGATAGAGAGCCTTGTCTGCCGTGGCCAGCCAGTCTTCCACGCTGCCCTGGCCCGGCGTTGCCGCAATGCCGATGCTGACGCTGAACTCGATACCCGGCGTCGCCTGCCGCGCGGCTTCCAGCAGGTGCAGGCGGACCCGTTCGGCCACATGCATCGCGTCACTGGGCGCACAGTCGCGCAGCAGCACGACGAACTCATCGCCACCCAGCCTCGCAGGCGTATCGCCGGGGCGCGCGAATTCGCGCAATGTGGCGGCGATCTGGCGCAACACCTCATCCCCGGCGCGGTGGCCGTGTGAATCATTGATGTGCTTGAAATCATCCACATCAAGCATCAGCAGGCAGGCCAGGCCCCCCTGCCCCTGCGCCCTGTCCAGCACCTGCTGCGCGCGAAGGATCAGGAAGCCGCGGTTGGCCAGCTCCACCAGCGGATCCATCCGGCTCAGCCGCTGCAGCTGCCGGTTCTGCGATTTGACCCGGCGCGCCAGCTGCCAGCTGAGGATGCTCAGCCCGATGCCGTAGACGAACAGGAACGGCACGCTGAGCACGATCGTGCGCTGCGAGGAGACGGGTTGGTAAGGGAAGCCGAGCGCCCACCAGGTGATCGCGAAACCCAGCAGCAGTGCCAACGTGGCCCGCATCGCCAAGCGCACACCGCCGGCAGCGATCTTGTCGGCGACCAGCAATGCGGCGAACAGCGCACTGGGAACCGCGCTCAGCGCCATGAAGGCGATCCAACCGCCGCCGAAGAAGGAGTCGGCGACCATGCAGCGGAACTGCGCCTGTGCGGGCTGGCGGGCGCGCTGGGTCAGCACCAGCGCGAGCGCCGGCCAGGCCAGCGCATTGAGCAGCAGCAACGCCCAGGCCAACACACCGTCCTGGCGTTCGAGAATGATCGAGGCGATGGGAATCGCGCCCAGGCCATTGCCGACGAAGCGCATCCAGCCGATGCGACGTGCCGCGCCGATGCCTTCGACGGCGACTTCCGCCGAGTCCGTCAAGAACGGCATTGCCGACCCCCTTGCGCGATCGCACGCCCTTGCCGGGCGGCCTGTGGTGAGTCTGACAGCTCTGCGTCAATTCGGGATCAAGGAATCCACGGCGGCGACCCTGCCTCACCCACGCCTGGGTGGCGCCGTTGAGCCCCGCAGCATCAGGCTGAAATCCAGCGTCTGCTGCAGCGGCACGTCGACATGTTCGATGATGGCGAGCAGCAGATGGACCGCCCGCTCACCGATCTCCCGCATCGGTTGCCGGATGGTGGTCAATGGCGGCGTGAGGTAGCGGGAAGATGCCAGATCATCGAAGCCGACGATGGACAGGTCCTCCGGCACGCGGATGCCCAGATCGCGGCAGGCCGCCAGCGCACCCAGCGCCATCTGGTCGCTGAAGCAGAAGATCGCCGTTGGTGCGGACCTGCCGTCCAGCAGCGCCATGGCAGCCGCATGGCCGGACTCCACCGAAAAGTCACCCGGCACGATGCTCAGCTGGCGCAGGCGACCACGCACCTTGCCGGCCGCCCGTACCCCTTCCAGCCGTTGCTGGTGCAGCGGATTGTCCGGCGGTCCGCCGACCACGGCGATCCGCTCGTGTCCCAGCGCATACAGATGTTCCATGACCACGCGCGCGGCCGCGGCGTTATCGATATGGACGCTGGGAATGCCCAGCGCGGGGTCGAACTCGCAGCCGTTGATCACCGGCGCGGCGGCACCGCGCTGCTGGACGATCTCGCGCGCCGTGGGCGGCAGGCGGTGCCCCAGCACGATCATGCCGTCGGCCTCGTTGCGCCGGAGCATCTGCGCATAGCGCTCCTCGCGGTCGGGTTGATGCTGGGTATCGCCGAGCAGAACCGCATAGCCGACCGCCTGTGCGGCGTCCTCCGCCCCCTGCAGGATCTGCGCGAAGAATGGATTGGCGATGTCCGGGACGGTAACCAGGATCTTGCCGCTGCGCTGGGTCTTGAGCGTGCGGGCCACCGTGTTGGGCACATAGCCCAGTGCGGCGGCGGCCTGCTCGATGCGCGCGCGCGTGGCGGGCAGCACTTTGTCCGGCCGGGAAAGCGCCCGCGACACCGTGCCTGCCGAGACGCCGACGTGCTTCGCGATGTCGTAGATGGTGGCCATGGCGTTAGTTCTCCTGTCTGCTGTGCAGTGCACAACAGGTCCTGCGTGAGCCCCTGCTAGGATAATGCAATCGATTGCATCGAGGGCGAATCACGTTGAAGACGCTCAAGGGTCCAGCGCTGTTCCTGGCGCAGTTCATCGGCGACACAGCTCCTTTTGATCGGCTGGACACGCTGGCCGGATGGGCCGCGGGTCTGGGCTATTCTGGCGTACAAGTCTCCACCAGCGCGCCCCACCTGTTCGATCTGGCCGAGGCCGCGCGCAGCCAGGCGTACTGCGACGACGTCGCCGGCATGCTGGCCGGTCATGGCGTGCAGATCACCGAGCTGTCCACCCATCTGCAGGGGCAGCTGGTCGCGGTGCATCCGGCCTACGACAGCCTGTTCGACGGATTCGCGCCGGCGGACAAGCGCGGCGATCCGGCTGCCCGCCAGGCTTGGGCAGTCGAGCAGCTTCTGCTGGCCGCCAAAGCCAGTCAGCGCCTGGGGCTGACCGCGCATGCCACGTTCTCCGGCGCATTGGCCTGGCCCTATTTCTATCCCTGGCCGCAGCGTCCACCGGGACTGGTGGAAGAAGCCTTCGCCGAACTCGGCCGCCGCTGGCGCCCGATCCTGGATGCGTTCGACGCCTGCGGCGTGGACCTGTGCTTCGAGATCCACCCGGGTGAGGACCTGCACGACGGCGCGACCTTCGAACGCTTCCTCGACGTGGTGGACCATCACCCCCGCGCCAAGATCCTGTACGACCCCAGCCACCTGCTGCTGCAGCAGATGGACTACCTGGGCTTCATTGACCGCTACCACGCGCGCATCGGCATCTTCCACGTCAAGGACGCGGAGTATCGCGCCAGCGCGAGCAGCGGCGTGTATGGCGGCTACCAGGACTGGATCGATCGTCCGGGCCGGTTCCGTTCGCCCGGTGATGGCCAGATCGACTTCAAGGCGATCTTCTCCAAGTTCGCCCAGTACGACTTCCCCGGATGGGCGGTACTGGAATGGGAGTGCTGCCTGAAGCACCCGGAGGACGGCGCGCGCGAAGGTGCTGCCTTCATCCGCGACCACATCATCCGGGTGACCGAGCGCGCCTTCGATGACTTTGCCGACAGTGGCACGGACGCCGCATCACTGCACCGCATGCTGGGAATCTGAGCCATTACCGCCCCGGGAGGGCAAGCCATGTCGCACGCCATGTCGCGCTTGGGCGCGATGATGTTTCTGCAGTTCTTCATCTGGGGAGCGTGGTTCGTGACCCTCGGGACGTACCTGGTGCAGGGCCCGCTGCAGGCCAGCGCCAGCCAGGTGGCCACCGCCTTCCTCAGCCAGTCGATCGGCGCGATCGTGGCGCCGTTCCTGGTCGGCCTGATCGCCGATCGCTACTTCGCCGCGCAGCGCATCCTCGCGGTGCTGCACCTGGCCGGCGCGCTACTGATGTGGCTGGCGTCCACCGCCACCAGCTTCAGTGTTTTCTCGGCCTGCGTGATGGGCTACATGCTGCTGTTCATGCCGACGCTGGCACTGGCCAACAGCGTGGCGATGCGGCACATGCAGTCGCCCGAGAAACAGTTCCCGCTGGTACGCGTGGCCGGCAGCATCGGCTGGATCGTCGCAGGCGTGCTGATCGGCTGGCTGGGGTGGGAGCAGGCCCATCGGCTTGAACTGACGTTCCGCATGGCGGCGCTGGCATCGCTGGTACTGGGCCTGTATGCGTTCACCCTGCCGCACACGCCGCCACTGGCACAGCAGCGCGACGCTGGGCTGGGGCAGATCCTGGGGCTGGACTCGCTGCGGCTGCTGAAGTCGCGCGCCTACCTGGTGTTCTTCCTGGCCTCCATCGCCATCTGCATCCCGCTGTCGTTCTACTACAACTTCACCAATCCGTATCTCAACGACCTGGGCGTGCGCGGCGCCGCGGGCCTGCAGTCGCTGGGCCAGGTTTCCGAGGTGCTGCTGATGCTGGCCATGCCGTTCCTGTTCGTGCGGCTGGGGGTGAAGACCATGCTGGCAGTCGGCATGGCGGCCTGGGTGGTGCGCTACGTCCTGTTCGCCTTCGGCGATGCGGGCAGCGGCTTCTCGCTGCTGGTGATCGGCATCGTGCTGCACGGCATCTGCTACGACTTCTTCTTCGTCACCGGCCAGATCTACACCGATGCCCATGCCGGCCCCGCCGTGCGCAGCAGCGCGCAGGGCTTCATCACCCTGGCCACGTACGGCGTGGGCATGCTGATCGGCACCTTCCTGTCCGGCGCGGTGGTGGAGCACTTCACCACGGCCGCCGGACGCGACTGGCAGCAGATCTGGCTGTTCCCGGCCGCTGTCGCGCTGGTCGTGCTGATCGCCTTCCTGCTGCTGTTCCGCGACCGGCCCGCCGTGGCCGCCGCATCTTCCACACCCTGAGGATTCGAGCCGATGCCAACGCTTGGAATCGCCATCGTCGGCACCGGCATGATCGGCGCCGTGCACCGCCGCGCGGCCTTGCTCGCCGGTGCCGAGGTACGCGGCGTCGCCGCTTCGTCAGCGCAGCGCGCGCGTGAGATGGCGCAGCTGTGGAATGTCCCGCGCGCCTACCGGGATATCGAGGCGGTGATCGCCGATCCGCAGGTGCAGGTCGTGCATGTCTGCACGCCCAACCATCTGCACCGCGCGATGGCGCAGGCCGCGCTGGAAGCCGGCAAGCACGTGATCTGCGAGAAACCGCTGGCGACCACGCTGGACGATGCGCAGGCGCTGGCGGCGTTGGCCACGTCGAACGGACTCGTCGCCACGGTACCCTTCGTCTACCGCTACCACCCGGTGATCCGCGAAGCGCGCGCACGCATCGCCCACGGCGATCTGGGGCCGCTGCACCTGATCCACGGCAGCTACCTGCAGGACTGGCTGCTGGACCCGGCCAGCAACAACTGGCGCGTGGACCCGGCGTTGGGCGGCACGTCGCGCGTATTCGCCGACATCGGTTCGCACTGGTGCGACCTGGTGGAATGGGTCAGCGGCGAACGCTTCGTCGAGGTCAGCGCGGCGTTCTCTACGGTCATCGCCGAGCGCGGCGCCGTCAGCGGACAGAGCTTCAGCACGCCAACCGCAGCCAGCGCAATGCAGGCGGTAACGAGCGAGGACGTGGCTGCGGCGATGTTCAGGACCGGTGCCGGTACGCTGGCATCTCTGACGGTCAGCCAGGTCTCGGCCGGGCGCCACAATCGCCTCTGGTTCGAGATCGATGGCGCAAAGGCCAGCGTGGCCTTCAACCAGGAGGATGCCGAGCGGCTGTGGATCGGCCTGCCCGACCAGCGCGAGGAGGTCTTCGTGCGCGGACCGGGCGCCGGCGGTGCCGAACAGCGCCGGCTGTCGGTGTTGCCGGCCGGCCACGCGCAGGGCTACGCCCAGTGCTTCGAAGCGTTTGTCGCCGACACCTATCGCGCCATCGAGGGCGAGCGGCCGCAGGGCCTGCCCACCTTCGAGGACGGCGTGCGCTCGGCGCAGATCGTCGATCGTGTCATTGCATCAGCCAGGTCGCGTGCCTGGACCACCATCGGTTGAATCCGGGAGGATCTGTTGATGAAAGCCCTTGTCCATGGAACTGCAAGCCTCATTCTGCTGCTCGCTGCCCTGCCCGCTTTCGCACTCGAAGCCGCCAGCACGCAGAAGCCGATCGCGGTACAGATGTACACCCTGCGCGATGCCGGCTCGCTCGAGCAGCAGTTGAAGATCGTCCACGACGCAGGCGTCCATGCGGTGGAAACGGTCGGCACGCAGAACACCAGCGCGGCCGAACTCAAGCAGCTGCTGGACCGGTATTCGATCAGGGCGGTTTCATCGCATGTGCCGCTGGCCGAGCTGCGCAGCAACCTGGATGGGGTGGTGACCTTCAACCGGTCGATCGGCAACACAACGCTGGTGGTGCCGTACCTGGACAAGAAGGATCGTCCGAGCGATGCCGCCGGCTGGACCGCCCTGGGCCAGGAACTGGGCCGCATCGCAAAGCAGGTGCGTGGCAAGGGCATGCGCCTGGCCTACCACAACCACGACTTCGAACTGGCCGACTTCGACGGCAGGACCGGGCTGGAGCTGCTGTTCGCCGCCGCCGGTCCAGACCTGCAGAGCGAGCTGGACCTGGCCTGGGTCGCGCGTGCGGGCCTGGACCCGGCGGTGATGCTGGCAAAGTTCCGCGGCCACGTATTCGCGGTGCATGCCAAGGACAATGCGCCCAAGGGCCAGGCCCAGGACGAAGGCGGATTCGCTGCGGTGGGCCAGGGCGTACTGGACTGGAACGCGATCCTGCCTGCTGCGGCAGCCGCCGGCGTGCACTGGTACATCATCGAGCACGACCAGCCGCGCGATCCGGCCAAGGTCATCCAGACCGGTGCGGACTACCTGCGTGAACACCTGACCACCCGCGTGCCCGCCCGTGCGCGGCGCTGACGCATCAAGGAGCCCCACATGAAAATGATCCTGGCAATGGCGGTGGCCCTGGGCGGCATGAGCGTTGCGACGCCCGCCTGGTGCAAGGACGATCCGGCTGCGGGTGCAAAGCTCTACACCGCGAACTGCGTGGCCTGCCACGGCGCCGATCGTGCGGGCATGCCGGGCGCGTTCCCGGCGCTCACCGACATCGGCAAGCGCATGGCACCTGCGCAGATCAAGGAGAAGATCAGCAAGGGCGGTGGGCTGATGCCGCCCTTCTCCCAGCTGTCACAGCAGGAGATCAATGACATCGCCAGCTACCTGGCGAAGTAAGCGGCCGGCGACCACGCTGGCCGCCTGCCACTACAACTCGCGCACCCAGATGTTGCGGTAGCTGACCCTGGCGTCATGTTCCTGCAGATAGAGCGGCGCACACCCATGCGGCGCGTAGGAAGGCGCACCGATGTATTCGGTCCTGCCGGCCAGCACTGTGTCGTCCTGCACCAGCACGCCGTTGTGCAGCACCGTGATGCGCGCGGGCGAGACAAGCCCGCCGCCCTGCGAGAAACGTGGCGCCTTCCAGAGGATGTCGTAGGCCTGCCACTGTCCCGGTGCGCGCGAGGCGTTCACCAACGGCATGGCCTGCTTGTAGATCGAGCCCGCCTGGCCATTGGCATAGGTCGGGTTGTTGTAGCTGTCGAGCACCTGCAGCTCGTACAGCTCCTGCAGGAAGATGCCGCTGTTGCCGCGGTTCTGTCCGTCGAAGCCCTTCGTGTCGGTGGGCGTGCGCCACTCGACATGCAGCTGGACGTCGCAGAAGCGTTGCCTGGTGCGAATGCCCTTGCTGCCGGGCACGACGGTCATGGCGCCATCGGCAACCTTCCAGGGCACGCGTCCGCCCTGCTCCGACTCCCACGCGGAGACATCCTTGCCATCGAACAGCACGATTGCATCGGACGGGGCCTTGCCTGGCGGCGTAGCCACGGTCGCAGGCACCGGCGTCCACACCTCGGTCTTCTTCGGATCGCGCGCGGCGTCGGCACCGTTCTGCGCGAACACGGGTGCGGCGGCCAGCGCGGTGGCCGCGATCAGCAGCGGCTTGATCATCCTGTTGCGCTCCATCAGCTGGTCCCCCAGGCGGGCGTGCCGGGAACATAGGCGAGATCGCCGTCGTAGCGCCCCGGCACCGCAACGTACTGCAGCACTCCGGTCGCGCCGACCTTGGAGGTGAAGAAGCCGAAGATGGCCAGCTGCTTGAGCATCGTGAAGTAATGCGGCATCGCCTCGCCCTCTTCAGGCGTACCGGTTTCGGTCACATCGGCATGGCGTGCCTTGGCTTCGGCGTCCAGCGTGCGCAGCAATTCGGCGCGGGCTTCCGGTGTGAGCGACGCGAAGCGACCGCCGGCGCGTTTGTCGATGTCGGCCAGCCCTGCGCGGAACGTCGCCTGCTGCCGGGCGGTATAGCAGTCGCTGACGAACGTCGCCATGAACAGGCCGGCACCGGCATCCTTCGCCCCTGGCGTCCGGGTCCGCGGCAGGATGGTCTCGGCGATCTCGTCCAGCGTGGCGACGTCGGCATCGGAGAAATGAATCTTGGTGGCGGCGGCCGGTGCCTGCCCCTGCACAAGCGCAGGCAGGCCGACCATGGCCGCACCGGTGGCGGCGACGATCATTTTCAGCAGTTCGCGGCGATCCATCACAGGTTCCCCGCTTTCAGTTCGCGCACGGCGTGGTCGGCCGCGCGCGCGGTCAACGCCATGTAGGTCAGCGAAGGATTCACGCAGGCGCTGGAGGTCATGCAGGCACCGTCGGTCACATAGACATTGGGTGCATCCCAGACCTGATTGTGCTGGTTCAGCACCGAGCTCTTCCGATCACGTCCCATGCGCGCGGTCCCCATTTCGTGGATGCCCTTGCCAGGGGCGTAATCGTTGTCGTGCATCTTCACGTCCTTGACGCCGGCCGCCTCCAGCATCTCGGCGGCATCGGCGGCCATGTCCTTGCGCATCGCCAGTTCGTTGGCGCGCATGGCAACGTCCATCGCCAGCACCGGCAGCCCCCACTTGTCCTTGCGGTCGCGGTCCAGGCGGATCGTGTTGTCGTGGTGCGGCAGCATTTCACCGAACCCGGTCATGCCGATGCGCCAGTCACCGGGCACGGTCAGCGCCTCCTTCAGGTCGGCACCGATGTTCAGCTCGGCGATCTCGCGCGACCAGCCGGTGCGGCTGGCGCCGCCCTGGTAGCCGAACCCGCGCAGGTAGCCGCGCTTGTCGGCCGCGACGTTGCGGAAACGCGGAATGTAGAAGCCGCAGGGACGACGGCCGAAGTAGTACTTGTCTTCATAGCCCTCGACCCGGCCGGAGGCGCCCGCTCCGAAATGATGGTCCATCACGTTGTGCCCGAGCTCGCCCGACGATGAGCCCAGCCCGCCCTCCCACACTTCGGTGGCCGAGTTCATCAGCAGCCAGGTCGAGTTGAACGACGACGCGTTGAGGAAGATCACCTTGGCCGTGTACTGGTAGGTCTGGCCGGTCTCGGCGTCGATGACCTCCACGCCGCGGGCACGCTTGCGGTCCTTGTCGTAGAGCACTTCCTTGACGATCGAGAACGGCCGCAACGTCAGGTTTCCGGTTTTCATCGCCGCTGGCAGCGTCGCCGCCTGGGTCGAGAAGTAGGCACCGAAGGGGCAGCCAAGGATGCACTTGTTGCGGTACTGGCAGTTGACGCGCCCCTGCTCGGGCATCGGCTTGGTGATGTTGGCGGTGCGCGAGTGGATCATGTGCCGGGTACCGCCGAACGCCTTTTTTATCCGTGCAGCTACGTCCTTCTCGACGATGTTCAACGGGATCGGCGGCAGGAACTCACCATCCGGCAATACGTCCAGTCCTTCGCGCGTGCCGGCGATGCCGGCGAACTTCTCTACATGGTCGTACCACGGCGCGATGTCGGCGTAGCGGATCGGCCAGTCGGTGGCGATGCCGTCCTTGAGGTTCGCCTCGAAGTCCAGGTCGGAGAAGCGATAGCTCTGCCGTCCCCACAGCAGCGAGCGCCCCCCCACGTGGTAGCCACGGAACCAGTCGAAACGTTTGGTCTCGATGTAGGGCGAGTCCTGTTCGTTGGCCCACATCCCTTCCAGGTTCTCGGCCAGTCCGTAGTCGCGCATCAGCACCGGGAACTCGGCCTTCATGGCCTGCGTTGGCCGGTTGCGGTGCGGGAAGTCCCACGCTTCCTTCATCGCATTGACGTAGTCCTTGACGTGCTCGATGTTGCGCCCGCGCTCCAGCATCAGGACCTTAAGGCCCTTTTCGGTCAGCTCCTTCGCCGCCCAACCGCCACTGATTCCCGAGCCAACAACAATGGCGTCGTAGTGATTATCTGCCATGGGTTTCTCACCTGGGTGGATATCGTTTCAGACGTCGCAGAGGCGGATCGCCTCGCGCAATGAGGCAACGGGATCGGGCGCTGCAGGCGTGAACTCCTGCGCCAGATACCCCTTGAAACCGGTATCGCGGATCGCGCGGCAGATGGCCGGATAGTGGAGCTCCTGCTGGTCTCCGATCTCGTTCCGGCCAGGCACGCCTGCGGTGTGGTAATGCTTGAAGCAGGCGTGATGCTTGCCGATGGTGGCGATGATGTCGCCCTCCATGATCTGCATGTGGTAGATGTCGTAGAGCAGGCCGAAGTTGTCCGAGCCGAGCCGCTGGCACAGCTCCACACCCCATGCGGAGTGGTCGCACAGGTAGTCGCGATGGTCGACCTTGGAGTTCAGCAGCTCCATCACCAGTACGACGCCGCGCTTCTCGGCATGCCCGAGGATGCGCTTGAGGCCGGCCTCGGCATTGGCCATGCCTTCGGCGGGGTCCATGCCGTTGCGATTACCGGAGAAGCAGATCAGGTTGCGGTAGCCGGCGTCAGCCACCAGGTCGATGTGCTGCGTGTAGCGCTCCACCAGCTGGTCGTGGAATTCGCGGCCGGCAAAGCCCTTGGTCAGGCCCAGCTCCGCGCCGTTGCACATCGAGCTGTACACGCCATTGGCCTTCAGCGTGGGCCAGTCTTCCGGGCCGACCAGGTCGATCGCGGCAAAGCCGATGTCCTTCACCGTCGCGCAGAGCTGGGCGACGGACAGCTGCGGGAACGTCCAGCGGGCAACGGAATGTTTCAAATTGCCCTTGAGCGCTGCGGTGGCGGCGAATGCAGGCAACGCTCCCGCAGTACCCAGAGCTACGCCCCCAGCAACCGCCATGCGCAACGCATCGCGCCGCGTGAGGCCCGTCGCCGGGGCCGGTCTGATCGAATGGATGGACATCCACCTGCCGGCCTCCCAACCGGTATCAAACGCAACGATTCACAGCAATGCAATCGATTGCACCATAGGGGAGGAAATTGTCTGTTTGCAAGTCGCGGTGCACGAAAACTGATGCTGCGGGGCACAACTCCGCGGGAATCGCGGACAAAGAAAAGCCCCGCATGAGCGGGGCTTTCTTTTCTGCTGCGAACGAGCGTTCGATCAGAACGGAATATCGTCGTCAGCGAAGTCGTCCATCGGCGGCGCCTGCTGCGGCTGCGGGCGCTGGTTGCCACCCTGGTTGCCGTAACCGCCGCCCTGATTGCCGCCCTGGTTGCCATAGCCACCGCCCTGGCCGCCGCGCTGGCCGCCGCCACCGCCGCCGTACTCCTGGCGCGGGGCCTGCTGGCGCTGCGGGCGATCGCCACCGTAGTTGCCACCACCGCCGCCACCGCCGCCTTCACCACGGCCGCCCAGCATCTGCATTTCATCGGCAACGATGTCGGTGGAGTACTTCTCCACGCCGTCCTGGCCGGTGTACTTGTCGTAGCGCAGGCTGCCTTCGACGTAGACCGAGCTGCCCTTGCGCAGGTACTCGCCGGCGATCTCGCCGAGCTTGCCGAAGAACACCACGCGGTGCCATTCGGTACGTTCCTGCTGGTTGCCATCCTTGTCCTTGCGGACGCTGGTGGTGGCCAGGCTGATGCGGGTGATCGCCATGCCGCTCTGGGTGTACTTCACGTCCGGGTCGTTGCCGAGGTTGCCGACCAGGATGACTTTGTTGATGCCGCGCGCCATAGATGGATTCTTCCGTTGTCCGGGGCTGGACCAGTGATAGCACACCCGACGGGGTGCCGATACGCTGGACCTCCCACGGTTGCGAATGGGGGATATCGGAACGAGGCATCTTACCATTCCCTTCGCCCCCGGCCCGTCGGGAATCCGGCCGATACGGGTCGGAACCGGCCTCAACGAAGCAGGGGGCGATCCAGCAGCAGGCCGGTGACCCGCGTAACCTCCCCCACCGCCACCACCTTGGGCCCTTCATGGCAGTGGAAGCGCACGCCCGGCCGGATACGCTCCCGGTGCAGCCCCGCCCTCAGCACCTCATTGACCACGGTCAGGCCGGCCAACAGGGACTCTCCCACCGGCAGCGGCAGCTCGGTCGCCCAGCTGTCGCCCTCAGCGTGCCGGAAGTCGGGCCAGATCATGAACAGCTCGGGTGTCCCGGCGTCATCGGCGTAGGCGAAGTCCCAGCGGATACCGTTCCGGGCCGGGCTGCGACGCCCACCCTCCTCTGGCGCAAGGATGCGGATCCGCGCCTCGAAATCGTCGGGGACACCCGGGTACAGGCGAAAGGTCACCGCTTGGCTCCATCAGGCTATGGTGTTGACCGTCGCACGACCGCGACCGTGGCCACAAGCAGTGACCGCCAGGACGGCCGGCAGCCACCGCATGGCATCATGCCCAGGCACCTTCCGCCTGCCCCCTTCCGCGTTCCCATGACGATCAAAGGCAAAGCCACCTCCCTGGACATCGCCCACCTGGCCGGGGTCTCCCAGCCGACCGTGTCGCGGGCCCTGCGGGGCAGCCCGATGGTCAACGCCGAGACCCGCGAGCGCATCCTGCGCATCGCCCGCGAGCTGAACTACAAGGTCGACAAGAACGCCTCCAGCCTGCGCCTGCGCAATGCCGGCACGCTGGCCCTGCTGTTCTTCGAAGACCCGACCAACGACGACTCGCTGATCAACCCATTCTTCCATTCGATGCTGGGCTCGATCACCCGCGCCTGCGCGCTGCACGGGCAGGACCTGCTGGTCTCGTTCCAGCAGTTGTCCACCGACTGGCAGGCCGACTACGAGGACAGCAACAAGGCCGACGGCATCATCCTGCTCGGCTACGGCGACTACCACGAATCGCGCGACCGCCTGCAGCGGCTGGTCGAACAGGGCACGCACTTCGTGCGCTGGGGCGCCGCCCTGCCCGGCCAGCCCGGCGTGTCGATCGGCAGCGACAACTTCCAGGGCGGGCACGACATCACCACCCACCTGCTGCAGCAGGGCTGCCGCCGCATTGCCTTCCTCGGTCATGCCTCCAGCCACTACCCCGAGTTCCAGGAGCGCTACCGCGGCCATGTCGCGGCCCTGCAGGAACACGGCCTGGCTGCGGAGCCGGCGCTGCAGCACGATGCGATCACTACCGAGGCGTCGGGCCAGGAAGCCTGCCAGGCCCTGCTGGCTCGCAACGCGCCGATCGACGCCATCTGCGCGGCCAGCGACCTGATCGCCATCGGCGCGATGCGGGCCCTGCGCGAGGCCGGCCTGCAGGTGCCACAGGACGTCGCGGTGACCGGGTTCGACGACATTCCACTCGCAGCCTCTGTGTCCCCGGCGCTGACAACGGTGCAGCAGGACACCAAGCAGGCCGGCCAGCTGCTGGTGGAGCGCCTGCTGGCACTGATCGGCCGGCAGCCGGTGGAGAGCCAGAGCATCCCGGTGAAGCTGGTGGTGCGGGAATCGTCGCTGCGCGGGTAGGCACCGCAGGGCCGGCGCCCCTGCCAACGCACGACGGCCGGATTCTCCCCCCATGACCAACGGCGGATGCGCACGGACGCTGATGCGCGGATAACGCGCAGACATCGCCCATGGAAAGGTGTACGTCGCATGCTGAAGATCGATTCGCTGTCCAAGACGTACGCCAACGGCGTGCATGCCCTCAACAAGGTCACCCTGGACATCCCGCGCGGCATGTTCGGCCTGCTCGGCCCGAACGGCGCCGGCAAGTCGTCGCTGATGCGCACGCTGTCCACCCTGCAGGAAGCCGACAGCGGCACGGCGACGCTCAGCATTCCGGGCGAAGCGTCGATCGACGTGCTGCGCGACAAGGACGCGGTGCGCCGCCGGCTGGGCTACCTGCCGCAGGATTTCGGCGTGTACCCGAAAGTCAGCGCGCTGGACCTGCTGGAACATTTCGCAGTGCTCAAGGGCCTGACCCAGCGCGCCCAGCGCCGCGAGGTGGTCGATGGGCTGCTGCAGCAGGTGAATCTGTGGGACGCGCGCAAGCGCAAGCTGGGCACGTACTCCGGCGGCATGCGCCAGCGCTTCGGCATCGCCCAGGCGCTGCTGGGGGACCCGCGGCTGGTGATCGTCGATGAACCCACCGCCGGCCTCGACCCGGAAGAGCGCAACCGTTTCCTCAACCTGCTGGCGGCGATCGGCGAGAACGTGGCAGTGATCCTGTCCACCCATATCGTCGAGGACGTGACCGACCTGTGCCCGACGATGGCAATCATGAACAAGGGCCAGGTACTGCTGACCGGCCGCCCTGCCGAGGCCATCGACGCCCTGCAGCACCAGGTCTGGCGCAAACAGGTCGATCCTTCGGAACTGGCCGACCACGAGGCGCGCTATGTGGTGCTGTCGACCCGCCTGGTCGGTGGCCGTCCGGTGATCCACGTGCACAGCGCCAACGACCCCGGTGACGGCTTTGCGGCCGTGGCGCCCGACCTCGAGGACGTGTACTTCCAGCGCCTGCGCCTGCAGGCCCGTGCCCGCGCGGCAGCCTGAGCGGAGCACGCCATGATCCTCGACTTCTTCCGATTCGAGCTGCGCGAGCAGCTGCGTTCCCCGCTGCTGTGGCTGCTGGCCGGGCTGTTCGCCCTGCTCGCCTTCGCCGCCGCCTCCAGCGACGCCGTGCAGATCGGTGGCGGCAGCGGCAACGTGCACGGCAACGCGCCCACCGTGATCGCGCAGATGCTGGGCATCTTCACCCTGCTCGGCATGCTGGTCACTGCGCTGTTTGTCAGCAATGCGCTGCTGCGTGACTTCGAGCTCGGCACCGCCGAGCTGATCTTCGCCAGCCCGGTGAAGCGCCGCGACTACCTGGCCGGACGCATCGCCGCCGCCCTGGCGGCCGGCGTGCTGGTCTACGTCGTGATTGCGTTCGGCCTGTGGCTGGCGCCGTTCATGCCGTGGGTCGACCCCGAACGCATGGGCCCGATCAGCTGGCAGGGCTATGCCTGGACGTTCGCGGTCATCGTCATTCCCAATCTGTTGTTCACCACGGCACTGCTGTCACTGCTGGCGGCGCTGACCCGTTCGATCCTGTGGGTCTACATCGGCCTGGTGGCCTACCTCGTGCTGTATGGCGTCAGTGCAGCCCTGCTGCGCGACATCGACAACACGTGGATCGCAGTGCTGAGCGAGCCGCTGGGCATGCGCGCACTCAGCCGCACGATCCGCTACTGGTCCACCGCTGAGCGCAACAGTGGAATTCCTGAGCTGGCCGGCTATCTGCTGGCCAACCGCGCCCTGTGGCTCGGCGTAGCGGCGGTGCTGTTCGCCGCCACCTTCGCGCTGTTCCGTACCGAGCGCAGCGGCAGTGGCCGCCGCCGCTGGGGCCGCAGGCAGGTGCTTCCGGTTGCTGATGCGGTGGCAGTCCGCCCCACCCGCGCACCGCTGCCGCGCGTGGTGCCGGCGTTCACTGCCACCACGGCGTGGCAGCAGTTCCTGCGCCAGGTCCGCTTCGATACACGCGGCGTTCTGCGCAGCGTGCCGTTCATCGTGCTGCTGGTACTGGGCCTGGCCAACTTCCTGCCCAGCGCGCTGTTCCGGCAGACGCTGTACGGCACCTCGATCTGGCCGGTCACCTCGCAGATGATCATGGGCCTGCAGGGCGCCTTCAGCTGGCTGCTGGTGATCATCGTGCTGTTCTTCGCCGGCGAGCTGGTCTGGAAGGAACGCAGCGCGCGCATCAACGAAGTGACGGACGCCATGCCGGTGCCGAACTGGGTACCGCTGCTGGCCAAGTTCACCGCGCTGCTGGCGGTGATCGTCTGCTTCCAGACCGCCGGTGCGATGGCGGCGATGGGCGTGCAGCTGGCCAAGGGCTACACGCATCTTGAGCCGCTGCTGTACCTGCGCAGCCTGGCGCTGGATTCAGTGGTCTACATCCTGATGGGCGGCCTGGCGCTTGTGCTGCAGGTACTCACCAACAACAAGTTCGTCGGCTACGCGCTGCTGATCGTGGTGATGATCGGCCAGGGTGTGCTCGGCCTGCTCGACTACACGCAGAACCTGTACAACTTCGGCAGCTGGCCCAACGCGCCCTATTCGGACATGAACGGCTACGGCCACTTCCTGACCGGTCAGCTGGCGTTCCAGGGCTACTGGGCGTTGTTCCTGCTGACGTTGATGTGCCTGGCGTCGGCATTCTGGGTGCGCGGCGTCAGCCAAGGGCTGCGCCAGCGCCTGGCCCTGGCCGGCCGCCGCCTGCGCGGCCCGACCGGCGTCTTCGCTGGCGTAGCGGCCTTGGCCTTCATCGGCGTGGGCGGCTGGCTGTACTGGAGCACCAACATCCGCAACGAGTTCATCTCGCCCGACCAACAGCTGGACCTGCAGGCGCGCTACGAGCGTGAACTGTCGAAGTACCGCTCTCTGCCGCAGCCTCGCATCGTGGCGGTGGACAACCGCGTGGACCTGTTCCCCGAATCGCAGTCGATGGTGATCGATGCGAACTGGACGGTGCGCAACACGCATGCCGTGCCGATCCAGGACGTGCATGTCTCGATGGGCGACGACAAGCAGCTGGTCGCGGTTGACCTGGGTGGGCAGACCTTGTCGATGCACGACGCCGACCTTGGCTACCGCATCTACCGCCTGGCCACGCCACTGCAACCGGGTGAAAGCCGCAACGTCCACTTCCGGGTGGTGCAGAAACCCAACGGCATCACCGCCGGCCAGGCACCAAGCAACATTGTCGACAACGGCACCTTCTTCAACAGCCGCGTGCTGCCCTCCTTCGGCTACAACGAGGGTGCCGAGATCAGCGACCGCAACGAACGCCGCAAGCGCGGCCTCGGCGAGCCGCGGCGCATGCCCAAGCTGGAAGACGAAGCCGCGCGCGCCAACACCTACATTTCCAACGACGCCGACTGGCTCGATTTCCGCACCACGGTCTGCACCGCACCGGACCAGGTGGCGTTGGCGCCGGGCTACCTGCAGAAGGAGACCACGGTGAATGGCCGCCGCTGCTTCAGCTACGCCATGGACCGGCCGATGCTGAACTTCTACGCCTACCTGTCGGCACGCTGGGAGGTGCGCAGGGCGAAGTACAAGGACATCCCGGTGGAGGTCTACTTCGACCCGGCGCACGGCTACAACGTGGACCGGATGATCGAAGCGGTGCAGAAGTCGCTGGCCTACTATGAAGCCAACTTCACGCCTTACCAGCACCGCCAGGTGCGCATCATCGAGTTCCCGGGCTATGCGCGTTTCGCGCAGTCGTTCGCCAACACCATCCCCTACTCCGAGGCCATCGGCTTCATCGCCGACCTGCGCGATCCGGACAAGGTGGACTACGTGTTCTACGTGACCGCGCACGAGATCGCGCACCAGTGGTGGGCGCACCAGGTGATCGGCGCCAACGTGCAGGGCGCGACGGTGCTGTCCGAATCGTTGTCGCAGTACTCTGCGCTGATGGTGATGGAGCAGGAGTACGGCCGCCAGCACATGCGCCAGTTCCTCAAGCGCGAGCTGGATGGCTACCTGTCCGGACGCGGTGGCGAGGCCATCGAGGAGCAGCCGCTGGAGCGCGTGGAGAACCAGCAGTACATCCACTACCAGAAGGGTTCGCTGGTGTTCTACCGGCTGCGCGAGGAAATCGGCGAGCAGGCGCTGAACCGCGCGTTGAAGCGCTTCCTGCAGGACAAGGGCTATCAGCAACCGCCGTACACCACCTCACGCGAACTGCTGGACTACATCCGGGCGGAGACCCCGGCCGACCGCCAGCAGCTGGTCACCGACCTGTTCGAGAAAATCAGCTTCTACGACAACCGGGTGATGGCCGCCAGCGCCCGCAAGCGTGATGACGGCCGCTACGAGGTGACCCTGGACCTGCACGCCGCCAAGCAGTACGCCGACGGCAAGGGCAAGGAGAGCGACGGCACGATGGATGACTGGGTCGAGATCGGCGTGTTCGCCAACGGGCCGTCGGGCAAGGAGCGCGACCAGAAGGTGCTGTACCTGCAGCGCCACCACATCACCAGCGCCGCGCCGAAGATCACGGTAACCGTGGATGAAAAGCCGGATGAAGCGGGCTTCGACCCGTACAACAAGCTGATCGACCGGGTGAGCGATGACAACCGGCGCAAGGTGACGATGTGAAGGACGAGGTGATGCCGGTCGAGCGGCCGGCATCATCGCTGGCGGAGCTGCTTCGAGCACATGGACTCTGTGGGGAACTGCCGTGCCGGTCATGATCTACGGTTTCACTGGTCGATACACCGGCAACGCCGAATTCGAGTGGAACGCACCCAGCGTCGGAGCACACCATCAGGCAATGCTGTTCCTGCTGCAGGACGATGAACGCCATGCATTCGACCTCGCGTTGGCCGAATGCTTCCGTTTCGGCTTCGATGAAATCCGGGATCTACGCTGTGGCCATCTGCAGGTCGATGTACTCAACACCGATGCCTACCGCGGCTTTGCTGTCTTCTACGAAGAAGCGCTGGAAGCCGGCTCTGCCCTGCTCTACTACCCCGCCCCGCTGTAGTGCCGAGCCATGCTCGGCACATTGTCCACGACAGCCGCGAAGATTCAGTGCACCGGGGCTTTCGGCCCCAGCAACGCCAGCAGCACATAGACCACGATCGAGGCGGCGGTACCGAGCGCTGCCGGCAATCCGTATACCCACGCCGAACGGCCCTGCTGGCGCGCCCACTGCGCCAGATGCCAGGCCGCGCCCAGGTTGATCAGCCAGGCAATGGCGAACACCGGCCACAGCACCATGCCTATCGCGCGCAGCACGGGCATGGACACCAGCGCGACGACGATGGCCGCGATCAGGAAGATCAGCGCGGAGCGGGAATGCCGGGCCGTTGCGGCGCTCATGCGGCCAGCCTGCGCACCATCACCAGCACGCGATAGCTGCGGTTGTCGGCTTCCTGCAGCGGCTTCCAGCCCAGCCGCGCGTACAGCCCACCATCCAGGGCCTCGGTCTGCAGATACAGGTCGGACACACCCATCCGCACCGCCTGCGCCGCGGCCTGCTCGACCAGGCCGCCAGCCAGCCCACGCCCGCGATGACTATCGGCCACGAACACGCTGCCCAGCCAGTGCTCGTACTGCGGGAAGGCCTGCATCTCCCGGCGCTTGAGCTGCACCGCACCGACCACCTGACCGTCATCGAAGGCAGCGATCAGGTGCGGGAAACCTTCGGCATCCTGTGGCGGGTTCAGCCGCTGAAGTTCCTGTTCCAGCGACAGGCCAGCGTCGCGGCCCCATTCGGCGTGGTACCACCGGGCCAACTGCTGCCGTTCCGGTGCATCGGCGGGTAGTACCCTGAATTCCATGGCAATGCCTCGATGGGGAAGCGTTCTGTAGCGTCGAGCCATGCTCGACTGATCTGGCACTGCGCGAAAGGCAGTCGAGCGTGGCTCGACACTACAAATATAGCGCGGTGGCCGCTCAGCGTTGGGCGAAGTCCTTCAGGATCTCGCCGATGCCGCTGGGCGAGATCTCAAAGCCCAGCGAAGTACCCGGGTTGATCACCACGCCATAGCCACCCGGCACGCGACGCAGTACATCCAGCATCCGCCAGCGGATCTGGTGTTCGGCCTGCTGGCTGTAGATGCCCACCCGCGACGGGTCGGTGAACACGGCCACGTGCAGGGTGCCCTGCTTGTCGAACAGCAGCGGGTCGAAGCCGCTGCCGTCGGGGGTGACCAGGCTGCCGGTCAGCAGCACCACTTCGGAGGCGACGAAGGCCTCCATGAAGGTGCGGATCGGCACCGCCCCATCCATCGCCGCCTTCAGCAGGGTTTCGATCGGGGTCTGCGCGGCGAGGTCGGTCATGGCGGTACGGTGGGGCGTGAGGGGTGCCTATTGTGCCGGATGCAGGCAAACCAGGTAGTGCCGGCCGCTGGCCGGCACCTGAAGGTGCCATGGATTCATGGGTTGCCGGCCAGCGGCCGGCACTACCGTCCCAGTCGCTGGTCCCGCGCCCGCTGGTCGGCCATCGCCTTGTCCAGCTCGGCCTGCAATGCCGGCTGCTGCACGGTGGCCTCCAGCACGTAGACCTTCACGCCGTGCGCGGGCACGTCGGCCTTCAGGGAGGCATCCACCTGCAACCAACCGCCGTCCAGTGCATCGCGCCAGCGGCCCGCCTGCACGTAACGCGCTACGGTGAAGGTTCTGGCCTGGTCCCCCTTGTTCAGCAGCACCAGCGCGGTCTGCGCCACGTCGCCCTGCTGCAGCACGCGGAGGAACACCGCCTCGTCGCCCTGCAGGCGTTCGTTCACCTGCAGGCCGCGCTGCAGGGCCGGGGTGGCTGCGCGCAGCCTGGCGATGCGCTGCAGCGGCGCGAAGATCGGGCTCTGCGGGGCAGCGTCCACGCGCGGCTGACCGAAGTAGGCACGATTGCCGGCATGCTCGGCGCGACCACGCATGAAGCCGGTTTCCGAGCCGTAATAGACCACCGGAATACCGCGCGCGGTGAACAGCCAGTTGTGCGCATCGATGAAGCCGTTGTCGCTGGCCTGCAGCCGCGGCATGTCGTGGTTGTCGTAGAAGCTCATCAGCTCGTACGGGTTGGCGTACGGCCCACCGCTCAGGTGCAGCGGCTCGGCCAGGGTTTCAAAGCCCTTGCCGGCGGTACCGAAGGTCTGTTCCAGTGCGCCGCGCAACGGGAAATCGAGCACGCTGACGTTGGCGTTGGCCGGCCAGGTGTGCTCGGCAATGCGCGCGGCATCGTAATCGAACGCTTCGCCGAACATGAACATGCCTGGGTGCTCGGCGCGGATGCGTTTGACGAAGGCATGCCACCACGGGTGCGGCAGCCAGCCGATGGTGTCGATGCGCAAAGCGTCCACGCCCTGCGCGGTCCACTGCAGGTAAGCGCCGACCAGGTAGTCCATCACTGCCGGATTGTCCTGATTGAAGTCGGACAGCTCGGCAAGGTTGCCGTCGAAGATCGATCCGTTCTTGCCGTCGACCGGACCGATGTTGTTGTAGAACGCGTGCAGCGGGTTGTGCTTCGGGTCCAGTTTCTGCGGCGGCAGGTTCTGGTGATCAGCGATCAGCGCTCCGTCCTTGTCGAAGATCTGGCCGAACTGCGGCTGCCGCGCCGGCATGGTCCAGGCTGGCGAGCCGTGGTTGCCGACGATGTCCAGCACCACCTTCAGGCCTGCGCCGTGCAGGCCCTTGGTCAACCCCGCGAAGTCCAGGTCCTTGCTGGGCAGGTGCTCATCGAGCTTGTAGAAGTTGATGCCCCAGTAGCCGTGGTAGCCGGTCTTGCCGCGATCGGTCAGCGTACTGGTGCAGCTGATCGGCTTGCTGCCGGTGAACGCCTCGTCCGGGTTGTCAACGATCGGCGTGATCCATACCGCGCCGAAGCCGAGGTTGCGGATGTACTGCGCATTGTCGAGCACGCCGCGGAAGTCACCGCCGAGATAGCCGATGTTGCCGTCCACCTTGTCCGGGCACGGCACCGGGATATCGAAGGTGCGATGCGTGCCGCCCTGGTCGCGATGGTCGTTGGACGGGTCGCCGTTGACGAAGCGGTCGGTGACCACGAAGTACACCGCATCGCTGGCGAACGGTTCGGTGGTGCCCACATAGTCCGGGCGTGGCGCGGCCGCCGCATGGCCGGCCAGCAGTACCAGGGAAACAGCAACAGACAGCGCACCACGCATCACACCACCTCCGGACGGGACGGAACCCGCAGCACGCACAGGCCGGCGACGAACAGGCTGCAGCCGCCCAGCACCAGCACATGCATCGGCTGGCCGCCCAGCCAGGCGCGCAGGGCAAAGCCGAGCGCGCTGGCCGCGACCAGCTGCGGGATCACGATGAAGAAATTGAAGATGCCCATGTACACGCCCATCTTCGAGGCCGGCACGCTGTCGGACAACAGCGCATAGGGCAGCGAAAGAATGGACGCCCAAGCGAAGCCGACGCCGACCATCGACAGCAGCAGCCAGTGCGGGTCGCGGATGAACATCAGCGAGACCAGGCCGGCGCCGCCCAACCAGAGGTTGACCAGGTGGCTCCAGCGCAGGCCGATCGCACGCACCATCGGCGGGATCAGTACTGCGGCCAGCGCGGCGAAGCCGTTGTAGGCACCAAACAGCACGCCCACCCAGTTGGCGCCCTCGTTGTAGGCCGCTGACTGCGGATCGGTCGAGCCGAAGTGGGTACCCGCCACCGCGGCGGTGGTGTAGATCCACATCGCAAACAGCGCGAACCACGAGAAAAACTGCACCCACGCCAAACGACGCATGGTCACCGGCATCGCGCGCAGGTCACCGACGATGGCGGCCAGCATATGCGTGGCCGGCAACGCACGCGCGGCCGCCAGCAGCAGGCCATAGCCGGCACACAGGCCGGCCAGCACGTACAGCATCCTGTCGCCCTGCCGCCAGGCGATCAGCAGCGCCAGCAGCACGCCCAGCCCCAGCCATACGGCCACCTGTGCCCACGGTGCCGGGCCGTTGATCGCCGCCGCTGCATGATGTGCCGGCGGCTCGGCGTCATCGAAACCGGCCAGCTCTGCCGGCGAGTACTCGCGGGTGCTGACCACCGTCCAGGTGATCGCCGCCAGCAGCACCACCGCGCCGAAGTAGAACGCATAGCGCACGGTATCGGGCACTTCGCCTGCGGCGGCCGTATTGGCGACCCCGAAGCGGGCGAGGATGAAGGGCAGGAAGCTGGCGACGATGGCGCCCACGCCGATGAAGAAGCTCTGCATCGCGTAGCCGACCGGCCGCTGGCGTGGTGCCAGCTGATCACCGACGAAGGCGCGGAACGGTTCCATCGACACGTTGATGGAGGCGTCCAGCACCCACAAGGTACCGGCGGCGATCCACAGCGTCGGCGAATTCGGCATCACCAGCAGCGCCAGCGTAGTCAGTACCGCACCGATCATGAAGAACGGGCGGCGACGGCCCCAGCGCGTCCAGGTGCGATCGGACAGGTAACCGATCACCGGCTGCACCAGCAGGCCAGTCAGTGGCGCCGCGATCCACAGCCCGGGTACCGCGTCCATGTCCGCGCCCAGTGTCTCGAAGATGCGGCTGGCGTTGGCGTTCTGCAGGGCGAACCCGAACTGGATGCCGAGGAAGCCGAAACACATGTTCCAGATCTGCCAGAACGACAGCTGCGGTTTGGCGGGACGACTCATCGTGCGCCCTCTTCCATCGCCACCGGCGACACCTTCAGCGCCTGCACCTGGGCCTGGTTGAGCACGCCATCGCGCCCACCCTTGCCGCCGGTGTAGTGCGCGAAGTGCTGCAGCGCGCTCATGTTGAAGCCCTCTTCAAGCGCGACCGTGCATTGCCCCTCTGGCACAGTGAATGTCGCCGAGGTCGAGTCCTGCACCGCCACGCTGTGCGGCAGGGTGACCGCATGCCGCTGCAACGGCTGGCCCGGGCACTGCAGCACCAGCTGCTTGACCGCAGCGGTGACGCCAGTGTTGATCGGCCCGTTCGGGTTGCGGTACTGCAGGCGCAGGCGCACCTGCCCGGCCCTGGCCGAGGTGAACTGCCAGCGATCATCGCCCTTCAGCACCTGCTGCGGACCGACGCAGCGCGTCGGGCTGTGCAGTGATTCCAATGCACCCACGCGCCAGGTCAGGCTGAGGCAGTGCTGCAGGCCATCGTCGCTGATGTGCACCTGGCCATTGCTGGCGGCGACATGCCTGCCGTCCTTCCATAGCGTCTGGTCAGCCGCAACCGGGACGCTCCAGCCAGTGCCTTTGCGGGTGGCCTGCGGCGCAGTCGGTGTAGCTGGCGCACGCGCGTTGGCATCCGCAGTCGTGGCAGAAAAACCGGTTGCTGCCGGGGCGGCGACCAGCTCCACCGTGGTCGTCGTGCCACGCGTGGTGGTGCTGCCGGCCACCAGCAGGCCATCGCCCACGTTCTGCGGGCGCTCCAGCACATAGCGCTTGCCGTTGGCTTCCAGCGTGATGCGGGGGCGCGTGCCGAACAGTTCTGGCACCAGCACGGCCGGCAACTTGGGCTGCACGCGGCCATCGTCCTGCACGCCGAACACGCCCTCGACCACCATCGACAGATAGCCGGCCACCGACCACAGCTGGCGTTCGGAGTTGACCACCGGGCCGCTCAACGCGCCCTCGTCAACATGCACCGCCTGGCTGACCAGTTCGTAGTTCTCCATGTTGGAACCGGCCAGCGCCGCGCCCTGCATCAGCGAGCGGATCTCGGCGGCGATGCGCGGTGCATCATCCAGCTGCCGCGCCGCACGCAGAGAGTACGCGCTGACAAACGGCCAGATCGCACGGTTGTGGTAGATCGGCTGCTGCGATTCCTGCGGCCAGACCACCGGGCTGCCGGCTGGCCCCATCGGGTAGGCAGCCAGTGCACGGCGCGCGCGCTCCGGCGGCAGCACCTCGGCGAGGATGCCCAGCGACAGCCCGAGCAGATCGACCTTGGCGTACGGCACAGGGTGCGCGGCTTCGCCGATGTAGCTCATGTACTGGCCGATATCCTCACGCCAGAAGCGTGCATCGATCTGCTGCGCCAGCGCATCGGCCCAGGCCTTGTAGTCGGCTGCGCGGGCGTCGCCGTGCTGGCTGGCCAGCCGTTCGGCCAGGCGCAGCGCCTGGTAGTGCAGCACATTGGTGGACAGTGCGTAGGAGTCACCGATGAAGCGCACGTCCTCACGGGTCCAGTCCGGATAGGTCTGCTCGCGCCAGTCCAGGAACGAGGTCTCGCCACGGTACAGGCCCATCTGCGCGTCGAACACCATCGCGCGATCCTGCGCCAGCGTGCCCTGCAGCGCCTGCCAGACCTGGTTGGCAAACGCGCGATCCTGCAGCAGGTGACGTGCCGCCAGGAACCACACCACGCGGTCGCTGCTGATCGGCCAGCTGCCGCCGGAACCGGTGTCCTGCGCGACGAACAGGTCGGGCGTATGGCCATCGCGCGCTGCCGACAGCTTGAACTGCAGCGACTGCCGGGTGCGCTGCGGATCCAGCCGCGCCAGCGCCAGGTCGGCGGCAAAGCTGACATCGCGGGTCCACACGTAGGGCCAGCGCGCGCCCGTCTGGAAGCACTCGCAGGGCACCGGCCGGCCTTCGTCGAACGCGGGATCGCGGATCGCATCCACGCGGTCCTGGTCCATTTCCTGCTGGGCCAGCGCGAACAAGGCATCGAACATCACGCTGCCGGTCTGGCTGCGCATCGGCATGGGCGCGATACGCACCTCACCCTTCGGCGCATGCAGCACGAAGCTGCCGTTGGCAGCGGCTTCGGCACGCGCATGGCGGCCGTCGAATTGCAGGTCGGCCGCCTGCGCGGTCGATCCCAGCGCTGCCCCCAGGGCAGCGGTCAGGCAAATGATCTTCAGCATCGAAGCGGCGGACCGGCTTGCGCCCGTCGGCCTCCCTCCCTCTCTGCACGCGTTGTAGGTCCGCACCACCGTTGCCGGCGGGCGGGCGCGGCCCCTCCCTCAAGGTGCCTTGGCCCCATGGTAGACGCGGGGCTGTCGGCTGCGTCCAGCTGCATACGTATTCATGGCGTTGCGCGGTAGCGGGCCTGCCGCGCTGGCTTATGGTCCGGGTCTGCCAACGGCGCCTTGGGAGGGGAACTGCCGATGTCACCTACTGCTGTACGCGCGGTGTTCGCGCATATGCTCGGACTGGCTCTGCTGGGATTGGCCACGCTGGCGCAGGCCGCGCCGCAGGTCGTCACTGTCGAATCGCCTGGCAGGATGCTCAAGGCCAGCATGGTGCTGGACGGCGGCACGGCGCGCTATCGCGTCGAGCGTTTCGGCGAGACCGTGGTGGAAGATTCGAAGCTGGGCTTTGCCTTGCGCGATGGCCGCCTGGACCGCGATTTCGCCCTGCTCGGCCAGCAGCAACGCAGCGTCGATGACAGCTGGGAACAGCCCTGGGGCGAGCGCCGGATTACCCGCAACCGTTTCAATGAGCTGACCGTGCATCTGGCCGAGACCACCGGCAGCAAGCGCCGGCTCGATGTGGTGTTCCGCATCTACGACGATGGCCTCGGCTTCCGCTACGTATTCCCCGAGCAGCCGAACCTGCGCGAAGCCATCATCGATAACGAGCTGACCGAGTTCGCCATCGCACAGGATTCCACCGCGTGGTGGATCCCTGCCGGCGAACCGATCCACTACGAGTACCTGTACCAGCGCACGCCGTTGAATGAGGTGCCGTTGGTGCATACGCCAATGACCCTGCGCAGCCGCGATGGGCTGCACGTGGCGATCCACGAGGCCGCGCTGGTGGACTATGCCGGCATGTGGCTGCGGCGAACCGAGGGCCAGCGTCTGCGCGCGCAGCTGTCGCCCTCGGCCGAAGGCTGGAAGGTGCGCCGTGCCCTGCCCTTCGCCACGCCGTGGCGCACGCTGCAGATTGCCGACCGTGCAGGTGGCCTGGTCGAATCAGACCTCATCCTCAACCTCAACGAGCCCAATGCACTGGGCGATGTGAGCTGGGTGAAACCGGCCAAGTACCTGGGCGTGTGGTGGTCAATGCACCTGGACAACGAGAGCTGGGCGACCGGGCCGAAGCATGCGGCCACCACCGCCAAGACGAGGAAGGTGATCGACTTCGCCGCCGCGCACGGCTTCCGTGGCGTGCTGGTGGAAGGCTGGAATCCGGGCTGGGACGGCATGTGGGTGGGCAATGGCTACGACTTCGATTTCACCCGTGCCACACCCGATTTCGACATTGAAGCGCTGTCAGCGTATGGCCTGAAGAAAAATGTACATCTGATCGGCCACCACGAAACCGGCTGTGCCATCGAGCATTACGAGGACCAGCTGGGTACCGCACTGGACCTGTATGCGCGGCTGGGCGTGGACCAGTTCAAGACCGGCTACGTCTGTGACGACGGCCAGGTCGACCGCCGCAATCCCTCGGGCGGCCCGCTGTGGCGTGAGTGGCATGACGGGCAGTTCATGGCGCGCCACCACCTGAAGGTGGTCCAGGAAGCGGCGCGGCGGCACCTGTCGGTGAACCCGCATGAGCCGATCAAGGACACCGGCCTGCGCCGCACCTATCCCAACTGGATCTCGCGCGAAGGCGCACGTGGCATGGAGTACAACGCCTGGGGCCAGCCGCCGAACCCGCCGGAACATGAGGTCAACCTGGTGTTCACCCGCATGCTGGCCGGGCCGATGGATTACACCCCCGGCATCCTCAGCCTGAAGGGCCGCCACGGCCAGGCCATTCCCAGCACGTTGGCACGCCAGCTGGCGCTGTACGTGGTGCTGTACAGCCCGATCCATATGGCCGCCGACCTGCCCGAGCACTACCTGCAGCATCGCGAGGCGTTCCGCTTCATCGAGGACGTGGCGGTGGACTGGGAGCAGAGCCGCGTGCTCGATGGCGAAGTGGGCGACTACGTGACGATCGTGCGCCGCGACCGCAACAGCCGCGACTGGTTCCTCGGCAGCATCACCGACGAGCACGGCCGTGTGCTGCCGGTATCGCTGGGCTTCCTGGAACCGGGCATGCGCTACCGCGCCGAAATCTACCGCGATGGCGTGGGTGCTGATTTCCGCAGCAATCCATTCGCGTTCGCGCGCGAAACCCGTGAGGTGACCAGCGCCGACGCACTGACGCTGGTGCTTGCGCCGGGTGGCGGGCAGGCCATTCGTTTCACGCCGCTTTGAATGCCCCGGCAGTGCCGGCCGCTGGCCGGCAACCCGGTGATCGTGATTGCAGGCCAGCGGCCGGCACTACCGCACGAGGTACCTGAAAGCGATTACACCCCTGCAAACGCCATTGAATACGTATGCAGGGTGATTCCCGCGAAGAACGCGCTGCCTACCATAGCGGCGACGACAGCGGCCACCGCGTCGCACGTCCACGGTCACGCCGGGACGTTCACGAATCGATCTGCAACATTGCCTGGGAGGGGAAAATGTTGAACCACAAGCGCAGCGCGCTGAGCATCGCGCTGGCCGTTGTCCTGGCGCCGACGCTGGCGTCGGCACAGTCCACGCAGAACACCACCGCGCCGGCCGCCACCGCCGCCACCGCCGCCACCAACCTGGATACGGTGCAGGTCACCGGCATCCGCCGCGGCATCGAGAACGCAATCGCGATCAAGCAGGACGCCACCTCGGTGGTCGAAGCGATTTCCGCCGAAGACATCGGCAAGCTGCCCGACGTCAGCATCGCCGAATCCATCTCGCGCCTGCCCGGCCTGGCTGCCCAGCGCGTGGCTGGCCGTGCACAGGTGATCAGCGTGCGTGGCCTGTCGCCCGACTTCGCCACCACCCTGCTCAATGGCCGTGAAGTGGTCAGCACCGGTGACAACCGCGGCGTCGAGTTCGACCAGTACCCATCCGAGCTGGTCAATGGTGTAACCGTCTACAAGACCCCGGATGCCGCCCTGGTCGGGCAGGGCCTGTCAGGCACCATCGACATGCAGACCGCGCGCCCGCTCAGCTTCGGCGAGCGCGTGATCGCAGTCAGCGGCCGCTACCAGAAGAGCTCCCTGGGCCGCGCCGCCAACATCGATCCGTATGGCAACCGTTTCAGCGCCAGTTACATCGACCAGTTCTTCGACAACACCCTGGGCATCGCCATTGGCTACGCGCACAGCGACATGCCGATCCAGGAGAACCAGGTCGGCCTGTACGAGCCGTGGACCACCGAACACACCGACAAGGGCGAGCGTCGCGGAATCGCACCTGGCACCTACTTCACCGATGGCATCAAGGCGCTGCGCCGTACCGGCAACAACAAGCGCGACGGTGTGATGGCAACGATCCAGTTCCGCCCCAGCAACAGCTGGACCAGCACCTTCGATGCGTTCCACACCGAAGCCGAGCAGATCGACACCGCCAACCAGTTCGAGCTGAGCCTCAGCGGCAACGGCGAGGACAGCAACAATCCCAACGCGATCCTGCCGGTGTTCAGCAATGTCGGCCGCAATGCCGATGGCAGCTTCACCGGTGGCACGATCAACAATGCGTACCCGCTGGTGCGCGGCATGTACAACAAGCGCAAGGACAAGATCGATGCGTTCGGCTGGAACAACGAGTTCAACGTCGGTGGCGTGAAGCTGGTCGCCGACCTGAACTATTCGAAGGCAACCCGCCGCGAGATCAACCTGGAGAACAACCTGCAGCTGGTGCCGCGCCCGCAGTTCGACACGATCGGCCTGGTGGTGAACAACAACAGCTTCTCGCAGATCACGCCGGGGCGCGACTATTCCAATCCGGACAGCCTGTTCCTGACCAACACGATCTATGGTTCCGGCTACGGCAAGGTGCCGGAGGTCGAAGACCGCTTGAAGGGCGCCAAGCTGGCGGCGACGCTGCCGGTTCCCGAAGCCATGTCCAGCTGGTTCTCGGATGTGGACGTGGGCGTGAACTATGCCGACCGCCGCAAGCAGAAGGCCCAGGCCGAAGGCAACATCCTGCTCGGCGCCCAAGGCGAATCCACCATCGCTCCGGACCTGCAGTACCGCCCGGTCAACCTCGGTTTCGCCGGCATCGGCTACATCCCGTCGTGGAATGTGCCGGCAGCCGTCGGTCGTTACATGACCTTCAACCCGGTCGACAACCTGGACTATCTGATTCCCAAGTCGTGGACGGTCGAGGAGAAGATCACCACCGCGTGGGCACGCCTGAACATCAACACCGACATCGGCGTGGTCGGCGTGCGCGGCAACATCGGCGTGCAGATGCAGCACACCGACCAGAGCTCGGATTCGCGCTACTGGGACAGCTCGCAGCCGGCAGGCAGCAATATCCAGCCCTTCTCTGCCGGCAGGACCTACAAGGACTGGCTGCCGAGCTTGAATCTGGTGTTCATGTTCCCGCACCAGCAGACGCTGCGCTTCGCCGCCGCCAAGCAGGTGGCACGCCCGCGCGTGGACCAGATGCGTGCCGGCCTGGAATTCGGCGTGGATACCAACAACGGCCGCCCAGGCGGCAGTGGCGGCAACCCGCTGCTGGATCCGTGGCGCGCCACCGCGCTGGACCTGTCCTATGAGAAATACTTCGGCGAGAAGGCCTACGTGGCTGCGGCGATCTTCTACAAGGACCTGAAGAGCTACGTCTACACGCAGTCGGTGGACAACTACGACTTCAGCGGCCTGCTGGGCAACTACGTGCCGCCGCCGGGAATGACCGCACCGGTGCTGACCACCGGCACCTTCTCCACGCCGCAGAACGGCAAGGGCGGCACGTTGAAGGGGCTGGAGCTGACCGGGTCGTTCCCGCTGGAGATGCTGACCGACAGCCTGCGCGGCTTCGGCGTGCAGGCCAGCGCGACCTTCAACAAGAGCGACATCACCATCCTGGATCCGGAGAGTGCCTCCAGTGTGGGCACCGACCCGATCAGCCTGCCGGGCCTGTCCAAGCGCGTGTACAACTTCACCGCCTACTACGAGCGCAGTGGCTTTGAAGCACGCGTGAGCCAGCGCCGCCGCTCGGACTTCATTGGTGAGATCGGCAACTTCAACGGCAACCGCACGCTGCGTTACGTGGTGGGCGAGAACGTGACCGATGCACAGGTCAGCTACACCTTCAGCGACAGCAGCAGCCTGCGCGGGCTGACCCTGCTGCTGCAGGGCAGCAACCTGACCAACGAACCGTACCGCACCTACGCCGGCAGCAAGGACCGCCCGCTGGAATACATCGAGTGGGGCCGTACCTACATGCTGGGCGTGAACTACAAGTTCTGACCACGACCGGGTAGTGCCGGCCGCTGGCCGGCAACACAAGGGGAGCAGGACCGGAAACCCGCTGCGCAGGCAGCGGGTTTTCTTTTGCGCGAATGCCGGCCGTTGGTCGGCAAGGCCCATCCACGCCTGGCGTGGATCTACTGGTTGGGGTGTCGCTGGGTAGATCCACGCCATGCGTAGATGCCCTTCACCACAATCCCACCCACAAAAAAGGGACGGGGCGCTTCGGCCCCGTCCCCGCAAGTACCGCCACCGGAGAAAACGGTCAGCTGCGTCGGGCGCAATACACCGCGCGCGGCGGCAGCTGGAGTTCATTGCCCTGCACCGTGCCCGCATCCGGGCCCGGCACCGCCACCTGCTGCCAGTTGCCCGGCGGCAGCGGATGGCTCACCGCTTCGGCCGACAGGTTGAAGGCCAGCAGGAGGGTTTCATCTGCAAGCATACGCTCGAACAGCAGCACTGGCTCGGCGCTTTCGATGAATCGGATGCTGCCATGCAGGAGTGCCGGCTGGCTATGCCGCCAGGCCAGGAACCCGCGGAACGCGGCCAGGACCGAGTCCGGGTCGCGCTCCTGCACCGCCACGGCCGCGGCGCGGTGCTCGGGCGGGATCGGCAGCCACGGCTGGCCGGCGGTGAAACCGGCCAGCGGCGCGTCGGTCCACGGCAAGGGGGTCCGGCAGCCATCGCGGCCCTTGAAGTTGGGCCAGAAGGTGATGCCATAGGGGTCCTGCAGGGCCTCGAACGGCACCTCGGCCTCGGCCAGGCCCAGTTCCTCGCCCTGGTACAGGCAGACCGAGCCGCGCAGCGAGCACAGCATCGCCACCAGCATCCGCGCCAGGCGCGGGTCGGCCGGGTGGCCGCCCCAGCGGCTGACCGCCCGCTCCACGTCGTGATTCGAAACCGCCCAGCACGGCCAGCCTTCGGTCATCGCCGCTTCCAGCCGCGAGACCGTGTCGCGGATGTAGGCCGCGCTGTAGTCGTCCACCAGCAGTTCGAAGCTGTAGCCCATGTGCAGGCGGCCATCGCGGGTGTACTCAGCCGTAGTGGCCAGCGAGTCCTCCGAGGAGATCTCGCCCAGGCTGACCGCCCCCGGGTACTCGTCCAGCAGCGCGCGCAGCCGCTCCAGGAACGGCAGGTTCTCCGGCTGGGTGTTGTTGTAATAGTGGTACTGGTAGGCGTACGGGTTGTCCGGGCTGAAGCCGCGACCGAAGCGCTTCTCCGCCGGCTTGGCCGGGTTGTCGCGCAGCTGCGCGTCATGGAAGCAGAAGTTGATCGCATCCAGGCGGAAGCCATCCACGCCGCGGTCCAGCCAGAAGCGCACGTTGTCCAGGGTCGCCTGCTGCACGTCCGGGTGATGGAAGTTCAGGTCCGGCTGGTCGACCAGGAAGTTGTGCAGGTAGTACTGCTCGCGGCGCGGCTCCCACTGCCAGGCGCAGCCGCCGAACAGCGACAGCCAGTTGTTGGGCGGCGTGCCGTCCTCGCGCGGGTCGGCCCAGACGTACCAGTCCGCCTTCGGGTTGCTACGATCCTGGCGGCTCTCGCGGAACCAGGCGTGCTCGATCGAGGTGTGGCTCAGTACCTGGTCGATCATCACCTTCAGGCCCAGGCCGTGGGCCTTGGCCAGCAGGCGGTCGAAGTCGTCCAGGCTGCCGAACAGCGGGTCGACATCGCGGTAGTCGGCGATGTCATAGCCGAAGTCGGCCATCGGCGACTTGAAGAACGGCGAAATCCAGATCGCATCCACGCCCAGCGCGGCAATGTGGTCTAGGCGCTGGATGATGCCTGGCAGGTCGCCCACGCCATCGCCGTTGGCGTCGAGGTAGCTGCGCGGGTAGATCTGGTAGATGACGGCTCCGCGCCACCATGGATAGTGCGACATCGACAGCCCCCCTCCGGGCATGCAGGGCCCGCCGGAAGCGGGCCTAAATCCTGTTCCGGCAAGCTTAGCGGCGCCCTCCCGGGCATGGCGCAACCTGCATACGTATTCACGCAGGCGGCAGCCGTGGCCGGGCCGGGGACGTCGGCCAGCCCGGTTTGCGCCCGAATTCACAGGCAACGCCTATAATCAGCGATGAGCCTGAAAGCCTGATCGCATGACCATCACCGAAGACACCCGTCCCGCCCTGGGCCTGCCCCAGATCCAGTCGCTTGCCGCGGCCGACATGGCCGCCGTCGACGCCCTGATCCGGCGCCGGCTGTCCTCGGACGTCGTGCTGATCAACCAGATCGCCGACCACATCATTTCCGCCGGCGGCAAACGCCTGCGCCCGATGCTGGTGATGCTGGCCGGCCACGCGGTCGGCCACGCCGGCCCGGATCACCACCAGCTGGCGGCGATCATCGAATTCATCCACACCTCCACCCTGCTGCACGACGACGTGGTGGACGAATCCAGCCTGCGCCGCGGCCGCAGCACCGCCAACGCGCTGTGGGGCAACGCGCCCAGCGTGCTGGTCGGCGACTTCCTGTACTCGCGCAGCTTCCAGCTGATGGTCGAGCTGGAACGCATGTCGGTGATGCAGATCCTGGCCGACGCCACCAACCGCATCGCCGAGGGTGAAGTGCTGCAGCTGCTGCACGTGCACAACCCGGATACCGACGAAGCCGCCTACCTGCGCGTGATCGAGCGCAAGACCGCGGTGCTGTTCGCCGCCGGCACCCGCCTGGGGGCGCTGGCCAGCGGCGTGGACGAAGCCACCCAGCAGGCCCTGTTCGACTACGGCATGCACCTGGGCTACGCGTTCCAGATCGCCGACGACGTGCTGGACTACTCGGCCAATGCCGAGGAGCTGGGCAAGAACCTGGGCGACGACCTTGCCGAGGGCAAGGCAACGCTGCCGCTGATCCACGCCATGGCCCATTCGGACGCCGCCACCCGCGAGCGCCTGCGCACCATCGTGCAGGACGGCGACGCCTCGGCGATGCCGGAAGTGCTGGCCGCGATCCGTACCACCGGCGGCCTCGAGTACAGCCGCCACCGCGCCGAGGAATACGCCGAAGCCGCCGAACGTGCGCTCGATGGCCTGGCCGACAACGACGCCGTCGCCGCCCTGCGCGGCCTGGCCCGCTACGCGGTGCAGCGTTCGCATTGACCGCCTTCGGTAGTGCCGGCCGCTGGCCGGCATTCCCGATGACATCCGCAGCATCATGAGATTGCCGGCCAGCGGCCGGCACTACCGCTGCAAGGATCAACGTTTCTCGAAGCGCTCCTCGAAGAACTCATCCAGCGCTTTCCAGGCGCGCTTGGCCGCCCGTTCGTTGTACTGGCAGCCTGGCGGACTGTTGGCATCGCGCTCGGCGAAGCAGTGCACCGCGCCGCTGTAGTTGGTGAATTCCCAGTCGACCTTGGCCGCGTTCATTTCCCTCTGGAAGCCGGCGATGTCCTCGGCGGTCACGCTGGTGTCGTCGGCGCCATTGAGCACCAGCACCGACGGGTGCGTGCCACCGGCCTGCGCCGGCAGCGGCGAGCCCAGCCCGCCGTGCAGGCTGACCACACCGGCCAGCGGCGCGCCGGCACGGGCCAGTTCCAGCACCGTGGTGCCACCGAAACAGAAGCCCACCGCACCGATCCGACGGGTATCGAGCGGCACCTTGCCGGCCTGCGCCCTGAGCACGTTCACCGCCTCCAGCGCACGTGCGCGCAGCAGCGGCCGGTCGTTGCGCAGCTTGCTGGCGACCGGGCCGGCCTCGGCATCGGTCTTCGGCCGCACGCCCTTGCCGTAGACATCGGCCACCAGCACCACGTAGTCATCGCCGGCCAGCTGCTTGGCCTTCTCGACCGCCGATTCGTTCACGCCCTTCCAGTTCGGCACCATCACCAGTCCCGGGCGTTTGTCATGCCCGCCATCGTCGTAGACCAGCACACCACTGAAGGTCGTGCCCTGATGCTTCCACTCCACCGGCTGGGTCTTCATCGCCGCCCATGCCGGCATCGCTGCCAGCCCCAGCATCACCGCCACACCGCATCGCCAACGATTCATGCGCCTGCTCCGCAAGAAAAAGGGGACGGAGGGGATTAAGCCGTATTCGCCCCTCCCGCGTCGCATTCTGCATTGGCGACGTGACGCAGGTGTGGTTGGATACGACTTAATCCCCTCCGTCCCCCTTTTTCTGCATGAACCTTGTTGATCGCTTTCTGTCTGGCCTGATCCCCCGCCTGCCTGCCGAGGATGCCCCGCAGTGGGCCCACGTGCAGGGCGCCAGCGGCGAAGACCTGCAGCGCCTGCGTGCGCAGTGGCCTCAGGTGCCAGACAGCCTGCTGGAACTGTTGTCCCGCGTGGATGGCACCCACTTCCGTGAGTACCCCGGCGGCGAGGTCTGCGTGCTGGTGCTCGGCTCGGACGTGGAGGACGGCGGCTATCCCTACTACCTGCGTTCGGTTGCGCAGATCTTCGAAGACCAGCAGCAGTGGGACGACAGCATCCGTTCGATCTACGAAGAGTGGCTGGATGACGAGCCGGAGATCCTGGGTGAGGGCATCGACGCCGATCTGCCGATGAACCGCCGCCTGTGCTTCTCGCACTGCATGAACAACGGCGGCACCTCGATGCTGTACCTGGATTTCGACCCGGTACCGGGCGGCACGGTCGGCCAGGTGGTGCGCTACCTGCACGATCCGGACAGCTATGCGGTGATCGCACCCAGCTTCGATGCGTACCTGCAGCAGATGATTGATCGCGATTACGCGTTCATCGACGAGGAACAGTAGATCCACGCCATGCGTGGATGAATTTCTCCGGAGGGTTGCCGGCTAGAATCCCGTTGGGGTCAGAGCCCTTTCCTGCGGAAAGGGATCCGACCCCTCAGGCGATGCCCAACCCCGGAATCGCACTGATGCTGTCCGGATCGAAACCGGCCAGCTCGGCGAAGTGGCGGCCACGCGCCACGTAGTCACGGTAGGCGCCGAAACTCGGCGCGCCCGGCGACAGCAATACCACCCCGCCTTCAGAACCCAACGCGGCACGTGCCAGCGCCATTGCCTCGGGCAGATCCGCCGCCGCGTGCAGACCGAAGCGACCGGCATCGGCCAGCGGCTGCAGCATCGCGTGGATGCGCGGGCCGTTGCTGCCCATCGTCACGATCTCCACCGGCGGCACGTCGTGCGCCATGTGCTGCATGAAATCGGTCCAGTCCAGGCCACGGTCATGCCCGCCCACCAGCAACGCGATGCGCTGCCCGGCGAAGCACTCCAGCGCGGCCAGGCTGGCATGCGGCGTGGTGCTGATCGAATCGTTGACGTAGGTCAGGCCATCGGCCACGCCGATGCGCTGCAGGCGATTCGGCAGCGGACGGAAATCCTGCACCGCCGGTGCCAGCGCCACGGCGTCCAGCCCCAGCGCTTCCAGCGCCGCCAGTACCGCACAAAGGTTGCCGCGGTTGTGGCGACCCGGCAGCGGCGTGTTGCGGGTATCGAACACGGCCTGCTCGCCGCGATGCACGATGTCACCGCGCATATGCCAGCCCTGCGGCTGGTTGAACCAGACCACTTCGCTGTCGGGCAACGAAAGTGCGGCCAGTTGCGGGTCGGCGGCATTGAGCACGGCGATGCGCGGTGCGGCTTCAGTCACCAGCCGCAGCTTGTCGTCGATGTAACGCTGCTCGCTGCCGTGCCAGTCCAGGTGCTCCGGGAACAGGTTCAGCACCACCGCCACCTGCGGATGGACGCCACTGCGTGCCACTTCGCCGGTCTGGTAACTGGACAGTTCCACCGCCCAGTACGCGGGCGCGGGCCGCGGGTCCAGCACTTCCAGCAGCGGCAGGCCGATGTTGCCGACCAGGCCGGTGCGGTGGCCGGCGGCACGCAGCAGGTGCGCGACCAGCGCGGTGGTGGTGCTCTTGCCCTTGGTACCGGTCACGCACACGGTGTCGTGCACGATGCCATCGGCACCTGCATGTTCGGCAAACCACAGCGCGGTGCCACCGATGAAGGTGGTGCCCTGCCCCGCCGCCGCCAGCGCGACCGGCTGGTAGGGGCTGATGCCGGGCGATTTGATCACCACATCGAACGCGGCCAGCGCTTCAGCGGAAGGCTCGCCACGCACGTCCAGCACGCCCTGTGTTTCCGCATGCGCGGCCTCCACTTCGGCCGCCGGGCAGAACAGGCTCAGGCCAAGCGTGGGCAGGCGCTCGCGCAGCACCGCAAACGCGGCGCGGCCCTCACGGCCCCAGCCCCACAGCGCAACGCGCTTTCCTTCAAGCGTCGAAATCTTCACGCACCCGTTCCCACAGCGCAGCCGGAACGCGGTGCTCGCCCTGCAGCTGCAGCAGCGGTGCCAGTTCCAGTTCGGCGGCATCCAGCTGCGGCTGGATCTCATTGCAGAAGCGCTTCACCAGCACGTCTTCCTTCCACTCCGGGCGCTGCGCCAGGGTCGCCATCGCCGCACGCGATTCGCGGCCTTCGCCCACGCACTCGAACGGCTTGTGGTCCTGGAATTCCAGCAGCGCGTCGAAGCCGCCGGCCTGCTCGGCATCGTCCAGCAGGTTGCGGCCGAAGATGCGCACCAGGCGCGTCTTCGGCATGAACGGGGCCAGCGCCAGGAACACGAAATGGCACTTCGGGCAGACACCGCACCAGCGGTTCACCGGGCGCTCGCCGAGGATGTGGAAGTTACGGTTGCAGCTGGAGAAATGCGCGTCGTAGAAATCGGTCTTGGCGAACTGGCGAGCCACCGCCAGCTCCGACATCGGGCGCAGCAGCGAGTAGTACTGCAGGTCCGCAGCGACGTGCTTCTGCACATGGCTGCCGAACGCCTGCTCGAACGCCCAGCCCTTGGACCACTGGTGGTTCACTTCGCCGGTGCCCGGAATCTGGCTGCCGTAGCTGGCCGAACGCTCATTGGAAAACACCACCTGGTCCACGCCCTGCAGCAGCGCGGCCAACACCATGATCGCCGAGTTCACCGCGGTAACCGGGATATGCCCGTTCCAGGCACCCTGGCGGTTGAGCTCGAACAGTTCCGGCGCCAGCGCGCGGCCCAGGTTCAGCGTCGGCAGGCCGGTGCGTTCAGCGCAGGCACGGATCAGCTGCGAGCCACCGATCCAGGTCACCGTCTCGTCCACGCCGGCACGGCGCAGCGCTTCGATGCTGACCAGCGAATCCTTGCCGCCACCGATCGCCACCAGCGCGTGCGGCTGCAGGCCCAGCACCGGCGCCTGCACTGCCTCGCCCTGCGCCGGCAGGCGGAAGCGGCCGCGCAGGTTCAGGCCGTTGCGGTAGGCGAACTCGCCCAGACCGTTGAGGTAGACCGCCTCCACCAGCGCAGCGGTATCGGCATCGATGGCGTAGCTGTCGATGCTGACCGTCTCCGGCACGCCCGCCTTGTAGTAGCTGACACCGGCGATCAGGTGCAGCAGCTGCAGCGCGCGCTGCACAGCGGCGGTACGCGCTTCGTCCAGCACGAACGGGGCGCCCGGCACGGTGATGGTTTCCACCATCTCCGGGCCGTCATCAAAGGCGTAGACCAGCCTGGCCACGCCGGTGTCCGCGGCGAATTCGCAGCGGACGAAGCGGAAGCGGGAAACCTGGTGTTTGTCGAAAGCAGTCATGGTGTATCCGGTCAGGCACGGGCCCGCGCGATGGCGCGGGGCGTGTCGGTGGGCGGGTGCAGGGCGCGCGCGATGGTCATTCGATCACGTCTTCGCGCGGCAGCATCCGCTGGTTGTAGGTGTTGGCCATCGAATAGCCGTAGGCGCCGGCATCGGCGATCAGCATCACGTCGTCCGGTGCGGTCGACACCGGCAGCTTGCGGCGCTTGCCGAACACATCGCTGGATTCGCAGATCGGGCCGACCACGTCGAATGCCGCTTCGGCATAACCGCCCTGGCGGCTGAGGTTCTCGATGTCGTGCCAGGCGTCGTACAGGGCCGGGCGCATCAGTGCGTTCATGCCGGCATCCAGGCCAACACGGCGCACGCCGTCCTTCTCCACCACCTGGGTGACATGGGTCAGCAGCACGCCGGACTCGGCCACCAGGTAGCGGCCCGGCTCGATCGCCAGGCGGAATGCCGGATGCAGCGCCTTGACCTCGGCCAGACCCTCGGCCCAGGCGTCCAGGTCGAACGGCTCGTCTTCGTCGCTGTACGGAATCGGCAGGCCACCGCCGATATCGATGGTGTGTACGCTGCCGATGCGACGGGCGAAACCGGCCAGCTCATCGCACATCAGGCGCCAGTGCTGTGCGGTTTCCACGCCGCTGCCCAGATGCGCATGCAGGCCGACCACGCGGCTGCCCAGATCGGTGGCCGCGCGCACGAACTCATCGACGCGGGCGATCGGCAGGCCGAACTTGGAGTCCTTGCCGCCGGTGCGGACCTTGGCATGGTGGCCTTCGCCACGGCCCAGATCCACGCGCAGCCACAGCTCGCGGTTGCGGAACAGGTCCGGCCAGCGCTGCAGCGCTTCGACGTTGTCGACGGTGACGGTCACGCCCAGCGCGAACGCGGCTTCGTACTCGCTGCGCGGGCAGAAGCTGGGGGTGAACAGCACACGCTTGGGCGACAGTTCCGGCAGGTGCTGGAACACGTGCTTCAGTTCGCCGTGCGATACACACTCAAGGCCGAAACCCTCGGCTTCCAGCAGCTGCAGGATGGCCGGGTGGCTGTTGGCCTTGATCGCGTAGTAGCGCTGGTCGATCGGCTTGATCGCGGCCAGCGCGCGGGCACGGGCGCGCACGGTCGGCAGGTGGTAGACATAGCGCGGCGTACCGGCGTCGGCCAGCTGCAGCAGGTGCGCCCGCTGGCCCCGCCACCACGGCGTGCCACGCGGGCGCACGGTGCCGGCAATCTCGCGCCAGCGTGGGCCGAACACTTCGGTCTCTTCCACCGGCATCGCACCGCTGTCGATCAGCTCGGCGTGCAGGATCGGCAGCAGGCCATCGGCATCGGCTTCGTCGATGACGAAGGTCAGGTTCAGGTCGTTGGACGACTGCGAGATCATGTGCACGCGCTCGCGGCCGAACGTGGCCCACACGTCCGACAGCTTGTGCAGCAGCGAACGCATGCCGCGGCCAACCAGGGTGATCGCTGCGCACGGCACGATCACCTTCACCTTGCAGATCTGCGACAGGTCGGCCGACAGCGCGGCCAGCACATCGGTGTTGACCAGGTTCTCGGACGGATCCAGTGACACGGTGACGTTGGTTTCGGCCGAACCGATCAGGTCCACCGACAGGCCATGCTTCTTGAACAGGTTGAACACATCGGCCAGGAAGCCGACCTGCTGCCACATGCCGATGCCTTCCATCGACACCAGCACGATGCCGTTGCGGCGGCTGATCGCCTTCACGCCCGGGACCGGCGCAGCGCTGCCATCGATGCTGGTGCCCGGCAGTTCCGGGCGCTCGGTATCGAGGATGGCCATCGGCACGCCGGCATCGCGGCACGGCTTGATCGAGCGCGGGTGCAACACCTTGGCGCCAGTGGTGGCGATTTCCTGCGCTTCGTAATAGTCCAGGCGGGTCAGCAGGCGCGCGTCCGGCACGTCCTTCGGGTTGGCACTGAACATGCCCGGCACATCGGTCCAGATCTCCACGCGGCTGGCACCGAGCAGCGCACCGAAGTACGCCGCCGAGGTATCCGAGCCACCGCGGCCGAGGATGGCGGTACCACCATCGGCATGCCGCGAAATGAAGCCCTGGGTGATCAGCAGGCGGGTCGGCTGCGCGCGGAAGCGCTGCATCCACTCCGCATCGGCACGCCACTGGCAGTTCACCGACAGCCGCTGCGACCAGTCGCTCTGGTTCGGCTGCGGCGGCATCGCGTCCAGCCACTGGCGAGCATCCATCCAGCCCATGTCCAGGCCCGAAGCGTGCAGATAAGCCGCGCCCAGGGTGGAGGACAGCAGTTCGCCCTGGCCCAGCACTTCGGCCTGCCACTGCAGCGGCCGGGTGGCCGCGCGCGCGTCGTCGAGCAGCCCCTGCAGCGCCGCCAGGCGCTCGGCCAGCACCTCGCGGCCCAGGCCGAGTTCAACCAGGAAGGCCTCGTGGCGTTCGACCAGCGCCGCCACGCGATCACGGCTGTCCGGCGCGCCATCGGCGATCGCGGTCAGTTCGTTGGTGACCCCGGACAGCGCCGAAACCACCACCAGCACGCGCGAGCCGGTCTCTTCCGCACGTTTTTTCGCCAGCTTCCCGATCGTGTCCCAGCGATGACGACGCGACACCGAGGTGCCGCCGAACTTCAGTACGATCCAACGATCGACAAGGGGGGAAGCTGACATGGATTGGCTATGTAGAATGTGGGGAAGCCGCCCTCAGGGGCGGAACCTTTGATTCTAAGCGCAATATCCCCGTAGATGGCCGTCCTCCGTTACCTGCAGCTCGATGTCTTCGCCCCCCGCCCCGGCACCGGCAACCCACTGGGCGCCATCCTGGACGCCGATGGGCTCTCCGGCGAGCAGATGCAGGCCCTGGCCGCCTGGCTGAACCTGTCCGAGACGGTGTTCTTCCTGCGCCCCAGTGCACCGGGCGCCGACTACCACATCCGCATCTTCACCCCGACCCGCGAGCTGGCATTTGCCGGCCACCCCAGCGTCGGCGCCGCCTGGGCAGCGGTGACCTGCGGCCTGGCGCATCCACGCAACGGTGCCCTGCTGCAGCAATGCGCGGCGGGGTTGCTGCCGGTACGGGTGTGCGGCCCGGCCGAGGCACTGCAGATCCAACTGGCCAGCCCACCGGCGCAGCAGCTGGACACAGCGGCGGACGGAGCGCCGGAAACGCTGCTGGCGCTGGCTGCCAGCGGGCACGTACCCGAACTCTGGGACAACGGCGCTCGCTGGTGGCTGCTGCCGCTGCGCGACGCCTCCGCCGTACGCAACCTGGTGCCGGACATGGCCGCACTGGCCGACTGGAGCCTCGCCACTGATGCCACCGGCCTGGCCGTGTTCGCCGACGAAGCCGGCACCGACCATACCCGGGTGGTGCGCGCATTCTGCCCCGCTGATGCGGCCGCCGTACCCGAGGACCCGGTGACCGGCAGCGCCAATGCGCTGATCGGCGCCTGGCTGCGCCAGCGCGATGCCCTGCCGGGCCGCGAGGGCCGCTACGTGGCCAGCCAGGGCCGCGAAGTGGGCCGCGATGGCCGCGTACAGGTCGAGGTCGATGCACAGGGCACGGTCTGGATCGGCGGCCAGGTGCAGCCGGTCATCGACGGCCACATCCGCTGGTAGCGCACGGAAAAAAGGGGACGGAGGGAATTAAGTCGCTTATGGCACATGGGGCAAAAGCGACTTAATTCCCTCCGTCCCCTTTTTGCTGCCCCGCGCTACGCTATGCGGCCTGTTTACTGGAGTGCCGCCTGATGTCCACCCGCCGTTTCCTGCAGCTGGATGTGTTCTCCCCGCGCGCCGGCGCCGGCAACCCGCTGGCCGTGGTGCTCGATGCCGAGGGCCTGGACGGTGCCAGCATGCAGGCCATCGCACGCTGGACGCGCCTGCCCGAGACCACCTTCGTGTTCCCGCCGCAGGTCGCCGGTGCCAGTTACCGGCTGCGCATGTTCAGCCCGCAGAAGGAAGTTCCGTTTGCCGGCCACCCCAGCGTCGGCACCGCGCATGCGGTGCTGCAGGCCGGCCTGGCCGCAGCGGTCGATGGTGTGCTGGTGCAGGACGGCATTGCCGGTGCCCTGCCGCTGCGCGTCAGCGGTGAGGGTGCGCAGCAGCGCATCGCCATCCGCACGCCGCGCGCGCAGCTGGCCGAGACTGCCGAGGCGACCGATCCTCGTCTGCAGGCGGCGCTGAAGGACTGGCCGCTGGGCTCCCTGCCGCCGGCGCGGATGCAGGGCGGGCGCAGCTGGTGGGTGGTGCAGGTGGCCGATGAAGCCGCGTTGCGTGCCCTGCGTCCGGACTGGGATGCCGTAGCCGCACTGGCCGAGTCCACCGACAGCATGGGCGTGTTCGCCTATGCCTTCAGCGATGGTGGTGAGGGCTTCGATCTGGCGGTACGTGCCTTCGTCGGCAATGGACGCCGCTTCGAGGACGCCGCCTCCGGTGCCGCCAACGCCGTGCTGGCCGCATGGCTGGACCTGCGCGATGCGCTGCCCCGTGGTCGTGCACCGTTCGAAGTCAGCCAGGGCCGCGAAGTCGGCCACGATGCACGCCTGACGCTGCTGGTCGACGAGGACGGCGAGGTCTGGTCGGGCGGCCAGGTGCAGACGGTGATCAGCGGCACCATCGATTGGTGATCCGCAAGCGGTAGAGCCGAGCGCGGGCTCGGCTCTACAGGTAGCGGCCGCTCAGCCCAGCTCGGCTTCCAGGCTGATCGGCACTGCGCTCAGCGCCTTGGATACCGGGCAGTTCTGCTTGGCGTCATCGGCAATCGCACGGAACTGCGTCGCGTCGATGCCCGGCACCACCGCCTTCACCTTCAGCCGGATCTGCGACAGCTGCGGGCCGCCCTCCAATGACAGATCGACCTTGGCTTCGGTATCCAGCGAGGTCGGGGTAAAGCCGGCCTCGCCGAGCTTGGCCGACAGCGCCATGGTGAAACAGCCGGCGTGCGCGGCAGCGATCAGTTCTTCCGGATTGGTGCCCTTCTCGTCACCGAAGCGGCTGTTGAAGCCGTAGCGGGTCTTGTCCAGCAGCCCACTCTGCGGCGTGCTCAACTGTCCCTTGCCCGACTTCAGATCGCCTTCCCAGTGCGCGGTGGCGTGTCGCGAGATTCCCATGTGCTGCTCCTGCGTGGCGGTGATGAACGGTCACCCTCGCACGGCACGCGTTAGCCCTGCGTCGCTCCGCCGCATGCCGAACGTCCGCCGGGAACCGGAAAGATGGACACTTCTTCACCAGCCATCTGCGCATTTCCCCCTTGTTTTCAGTGGTTTCGCGCATTCCACCGATGGACGGGCACCGGCCATCGCGCATGCTGCCGCGCCCCCATCCCCCACGGCCGGCCATGTACTGAATCGGCCTGGATATGAAAAAACATGCACTTTCCGCGCTTCAGGCTATTGGCGGCGCCCGAGAGTTGCCCTACATTGCGCTTGCCGACGGGGTTCGGCGCCGACCAAACAACCAACCGTTCACGGAACAGGAAACCATGGCAAAGACCGCTAAGAAGGCTGCCCCGAAGAAGGCAGTGAAGAAAGTCGCGACGAAGGCAGCCGCCAAGCCGGCCGCTCCGAAGCCGATCAAGGAAGTGCTGACCAAGTCCGGCCTGGTTGCACACATCGCTGAAGCCTCCGGCGTCATCGCCAAGGACGTCCGCGCTGTGCTGGCCTCGCTGGAAAGCGCCGTCGCCTCCTCGGTGCACAAGAAGGGCGCTGGCTCGTTCACCCTGCCGGGCCTGCTGAAGATCACCACCGTCAATGTGCCGGCCAAGCCGAAGCGCAAGGGCATCAACCCGTTCACCAAGGAAGAGCAGTGGTTCGCCGCCAAGCCGGCCACCACCAAGCTGAAGGTGCGTCCGCTGAAGAAGCTGAAGGACGCCGCGCTGTAAGCGCGCGCCCCAACGCGGATTCCGACGGGACGGCTCTGGCCGTCCCGTTTTTTTTGTCCCAACCACGGTCCGCAACACAGCGTTGCCGCAATCCCGGGAATGCCCGCACAGGCCCGCCAGCATTGGCTGCGCCCGACCTGCCGCAGTACCGGAACGTACCGGGTGGAACACTGCGTGCAGCGCCGGCCGTCGCTGTCGGCCGCGGCCTTGCCTATGGTGGGCACATCCTCCACAGCTACGGCGAGCACCCCCTCATGGCCAGCCCCTCCACCCGCTACCGGATCTCGGTGACCCCGATCGAAAAGGACGGGTTGCAGTGCACCGGGCGCTGCACCATCGAACTGGAACACCGTGCCAGCCGTGACCTGATGCGCCTGCTGGAAGGAGCGCCGCGCACGGCAGGTCTCAGCGGCGACGAGCGCGCCACCCTGGTGATCGCCGCCCAGCTGCTGCGCGACATCGTGCAGCGCCATGCCGAGTCCGACGGCCACGCGCTGGCCGCCATCGCAGCACAGGTACTGCCGGCCCTGGACGCGCTGGAACAGCTGCCCTCCTCCCGCTGATACCGGCGCAACCGATACACTGCGCTCCTTCACGTCGCCTCGGGGAGGAGGCAGGCATGCGCAGGTTCCTGTTGCTGATTTCGCCACTGGTGTTGCTGGGCTGTTCCCGGCCAGCAGCGCAATCGGATCCAACACCGGCCCCGCCCCCCGCAGCCGCCAGCGCGGAGGTACAGGCCAACGCGGAAACCGCCACATCCGCCCTGCAATCACCGACGGTCGATCCGCTGTTTGCTGCAGTGGACACCGACGCCGTCCCCCCTTCGGTGATGCTCAACCGCTACGTGATCGCGCTGCTCAACCGCGACCGCAGCACCAGCGACGCCGCCTGGGCATTCCCGCCCGCCGATCCGCGGCACGCAGACGATGCCGTCCTGCGCCAGCTGCAGGACCTGCGCACGCTGCGCCTGGACAGCGAGCCCCTGATCGCACGCGACGACCAGCAGCCTCCCCGGCTGCTGGAGGTGCCGGTGCGGATCCGCGCAGTGACCCCTGAGGGCACCTTCCGCTTCGGTGGCTGGTACCGGGTGCAACCCCGTGCCGATGGCCGCGCCTGGCAGATCCAGTCGGCGCAACTGCGCCCGTCGCTGGACTGAACCGTTGCAGCGGCATGCACGCGCGATTCAGCCGGCACGGCTACTCTTTGATTCGTCCATTCATATCCACCGGTCACCGCCATGCGCCTGCGTTCCCTGATGACCCGCCTCGCGGCCTCCACCGTACTGATCGCCGCTGCGATCGGCGCCCAGGCCGCCCCTTCCATTTCCGGCCGCGAACTGTCGGTCGGCGCCAGTGACGTGCAGCAGTACCTCGATGGCAGCTTCCCACGCACCCAGGACGCCCTCGGTGGCCTGATCGCGCTGACCATGAGCCATCCACAGCTGAGCCTTCCGGCCGGCGAGCGGCTGAACCTGGGCATGGATGTGGCACTGGCCACCGCCGGTGGCAACCCGGCCAAGCTGGGCACGGTGAAGCTCAGCAGTGGACTGCGCTACGACGCGCAGACCCAGGGCTTCCACCTGCAGCAGCCGAGCGTGGATGACTTCACCCCGGCCAGCCAGGGCGGTCGCCTCGATTCGCGCACCCGCGGCCTGCTCAATGCCTGGCTGAGCGACTACGCCCAGCGCGAACCGATCTACAAGCTGGACCCGGCCGTGGCCGGCCTGCTCGGCGCCCTGCAGGTGCAGTCGGCGCAGGTGAAGAACGGCAAGCTGGTGGTCACCTTCAACCAGAACCTGGGCAACCTGGTGCCGGCAGGCGTGCTGGGTAAGTAAGGTAGTGCCGGCCGCTGGCCGGCACGCTTTTCACATGTGTGCCGGCCAGCGGCCGGCACTACCCGCTGCGGGTCAGCGCTTGGGCTGCAGCATGGTGCCGGTGCACTTGGGCGAGCCGCAGCGGCATTCCCAGATCTTCTTCAGCTTGGCGGTGTGGCGCTCGGCCAGGGTGATGCCGTAGTTGTAGGTCAGCTCTTCGCCGGCCTTGATGTCACGCAGCGCCTCGATGAACACCTTGTCGCCGCGGCTGTCGCCGTCCTCGTCTTCCTCGATCACCGCCTCGCAGTTCGGGTCGCAGCTGTGGTTGATCCAGCGCGCGTCATTGCCCTTGTAGTTGGCATCGATCACCCAGTCGTCGTTGAGGGTGAACAGGAAGGTATGGCCACTTTCGACGTCGCCGCTGTCATCGGCATCAACGTCGCCGTGGCTGCGCAGCAGGCCCTTGTACTGGATCACGCGCTCGCCCTGCTTGATCGGGGCCACGGCGAACACGCCGTTGCCATGGATGGCGGACTTGCGGGCTTGGATCTTCTTCGGCATCGGCACGGGCTGTTTGCAGCGAATGGAACAGGGATTCTCGCCCATTCCGGGTGATTGCGAAAATCACCCCGTTGGCGCAGCATTGCGCCCTGGCAACGGCCCCGGTGTGTCCTCCCGGCCCGGCCCCAGCGCCGGCTGAATGCCCGGGTTGGATGGCGGCGAATAAAAGCGTACAATTTCAGTCCGCTTTAAGAACCACTCGCATCCCCATGTTGCGCGTCACCAAACTCACCGATTACGCCACCGTCGTGCTGACCGTGCTCGCCGCCCGTCCGGGCGAGGTGCTCAGTGCCACCGAGCTGGCCGAATTCACCGGTCTGGAGCCGCCCACCGTCAGCAAGGTGCTCAAGCCGCTGGCCCAGGCCGGCCTGGTTGAAGGCCTGCGCGGCGTGCGTGGCGGCTACCGCCTGACCCGCCCGGCCATCGAGATCTCGCTGTTCGAAGTGGTCGAAGCGATGGAAGGGCCACTGGCCCTGACCGAATGCAGCCACGACCACCACCAGTGCGGCATGGCCCCCAAGTGCGGCGCGCGCAGCAGCTGGCGGTTGATCAACGACGTGGTCTCCGAGGCCCTGCGCGACGTCAGCCTCGCGCAGATCCTGCCCCCTCTCCCCCTTGTCGATGACGAACAGCGCCGCACCATCGCTGTCGACGTCGTCTCCTGATCCGTAGGCAGCCCCCCATGGCCACCGAAACCATCGAAAACGTCGCCCACGACGACACCCCCAACCGCGAGATCCACGAGCAGCTCGGCCGCAAGTATTCGGCCGGCTTCATCACCGAGATCGAATCGGACTCCCTGCCGCCGGGCCTGGACGAGGACACCATCCGTGCCCTGTCGGCCAAGAAGGAAGAGCCGGAGTGGATGACGCAGTGGCGCCTGGACGCCTACCGCCACTTCCTGACCATGCCGATGCCGGACTGGGCCAAGCTGGAGATCGCGCCGATCGACCTGCAGGCGCTCAGCTACTACTCCGCGCCGAAGGGCCCGAAGTATGCCTCGCTGGATGACGTGCCGAAGGAGCTGCTCGACACCTACGACAAGCTGGGCGTGCCGCTGCATGAGCGCGCCAAGCTGGCCGGCGTGGCGGTGGACGCGGTGTTCGACTCGGTGTCCGTCGGCACCACCTTCCGCAAGGAACTGGCCGAGAAGGGCATCGTCTTCTGCTCGATGTCCGAGGCCATCAAGGAACACCCGGAGCTGGTCCGCCAGTACCTGGGCACCGTGGTGCCGGTGGGCGACAACTATTTCGCCGCGCTCAACTCGGCGGTGTTCTCCGATGGCAGCTTCGTGTTCATTCCCAAGGGCGTGCGCTGCCCGATGGAACTGAGCACCTATTTCCGCATCAACGCCGGCCACACCGGCCAGTTCGAGCGCACCCTGATCGTGTGCGAGGACAAGGCCTACGTCTCCTACCTGGAAGGCTGCACCGCGCCGATGCGCGATGAGAACCAGCTGCACGCCGCGGTGGTCGAGCTGGTCGCGCTGGAAGATGCGGAGATCAAGTACTCCACGGTGCAGAACTGGTATCCGGGCGACGAGAACGGCGTCGGCGGCATCTACAACTTCGTCACCAAGCGTGCCGAATGCCGTGGCGCGCGCAGCAAGGTCACCTGGACCCAGGTCGAGACCGGCTCGGCGATCACCTGGAAGTACCCGTCCTGCGTGCTGCTGGGCGACGACTCGGTCGGTGAGTTCCACTCCGTGGCGCTGACCCATCACCGCCAGCAGGCCGACACCGGCACCAAGATGATCCACATCGGCAAGCGCACCAAGAGCAAGATCGTCAGCAAGGGCATCAGTGCCGGCCGTGGCCAGAACACCTACCGCGGCCTGGTGCGGGTGGACCGCAACGCCGACGGCGCGCGCAACTACACCCAGTGCGATTCGCTGCTGATCGGCAAGCAGTGCGGCGCCCACACCTTCCCCTACATCGAGGTGAAGAACCCGGGCGCCACCGTCGAGCACGAGGCCACCACCTCCAAGATCTCCGACGACCAGCTGTTCTACTGCCGCGCCCGTGGCATCAGCCAGGAAGACGCGGTGTCGATGATCGTCGACGGCTTCTGCAAGCAGGTGTTCCGCGAACTGCCGATGGAGTTCGCGGTGGAAGCCAAGAAGCTGCTGGAAGTCTCGCTGGAAGGTTCGGTGGGCTGACCGCCCGCCCCTGCCCCTCGCAAACGCATTCTCTTTACCGGCGGGCCGCGGCCCGCCCCACGGAAACCCCCACCATGCTGAAGATCGAAAACCTCCACGCCCGCATCGGCGACAAGGAAATCCTCAAGGGCCTGTCGCTGGACGTCCAGCCCGGCCAGGTGCACGCCATCATGGGCCCGAACGGCGCCGGCAAGTCCACCCTGGGCAATGTCCTGGCCGGCCGCGACGGCTACGAAGTGACCGAAGGCAGCGTGCAGTTCGACGGCGTCGACCTGCTGGAGCAGGACCCGGAAGCGCGCGCCGCCGCCGGCCTGTTCCTGGCGTTCCAGTACCCGGTGGAAATCCCGGGCGTGAACAACACCTACTTCCTGCGCGCGGCACTGAACGCCCAGCGCAAGGCGCGCGGTGAGGAAGAACTCGATTCCATGCAGTTCCTCAAGCTGGTGCGCCAGAAGCTGGCCGTGCTGCACCTGAAGGACGAACTGCTGCACCGTGGCGTCAACGAAGGCTTCTCCGGTGGCGAGAAGAAGCGCAACGAGATCTTCCAGCTGGCCGTGCTGGAACCGAAGCTGGCGATCCTGGACGAGACCGACTCGGGCCTGGACATCGACGCGCTGAAGAGCGTGGCCGATGGTGTCAACGCACTGCGCGCCGCCGACCGTTCGTTCCTGGTCATCACCCACTACCAGCGCCTGCTGGACTACATCAAGCCGGACGTGGTGCACGTGCTGGCCGATGGCCGCATCGTCAAGAGTGGCGGCCCGGAGCTGGCACTGGAACTGGAAGCGCACGGCTATGATTTCCTGAAGGACCGGGTCGTGCCCGAGGCGGCGGTCTGATGAGCGCCCTGCTTGATTCGATGGCCCAGGCCTTCTGCGGCAGCGATGCGCGCCGCGAAGTGCTGGACGCGGCCCTGCGCGACGGCCTGCCGGCCGCCCGCAACGAAGCCTGGAAGTACACCTCGCTGCGCCAGCTGGAACGCCGTTCGTTCGCCGCGGCACCGTTGCAGGGCCCGGCGCTGGACGCCGCGCTGCTGGACGACATCCCGGTCCCGCGCCTGGTGTTCGTCAACGGCCGCCTGGATGCCGCGCTGAGCGACGTGCAGGCCCTGCCGGCCGGCGTGCAACTGCAGCCGCTGTCGGCCGCACTGGCCTCCGGCGAAGACGCCGTGCGTTTCCTTGGCCGTCGCTACGAGCGCAGCGAAGAGATCTTCGCCCGCCTCAACGCTGCGCTTGCCGATGAAGGCGTGGTGCTGCGCGTGGATGAAGGCGTACAGGTCGACGTGCCGCTGCAGCTGGTGTTCGCCAGCGTCGCCGGCGATACCGACCTGGCCTGGCACCACCGTCACCTGATCGAATTGCGTGCCGGCGCCAGCCTGGGCGTGGTCGAGCATCGCTTCAGCGTGGGTGACTCCGCCCACCTGGACAACACCGTGCTGCATGCCCACGTCGCCCGTGATGCCGTGCTCAAGCACGCCCGCGTGCAGGCCGGCAGCGCGCGCCAGACCAGCTTCCTGCGCACCGACGCGGTGCTGGCCCGCGACGCGCAGTACCACCGCGTCGACCTGGAACTGGGCGCCGCGCTCAGCCGCCATGAACTGAACGTGCGCCTGGAAGGCGACAATGCCCAGCTGACCGCCAACGGCGTGCTGCTTGGCAATGGCCGCCGCCACGTCGAAACCCGCCTGGGCATCGACCACATCGCACGCGATACCGCCTGCGAACTGCTGTGGCGCGGCGTCGCCGCCAACCGCAGCCGCGTGGTGTTCCATGGTGGCATCCAGATCCGCGAAGGCGCCGATGGCACCGACGCGAACCTGTCCAACAAGAACCTGCTGCTGTCGGCCGATGCCGAGATCGACACCCAGCCAACACTGGTGATCGACGCCGATGAAGTGAAGGCCGCGCACGGCGCGACCGTCGGCCAGCTCGACGCCAATGCGCTGTTCTACCTGCGCTCGCGCGGCCTGCCGCAGGCACAGGCGCAGGCACTGCTGAGCGCCGCGTTCTGCCACGAGCCGCTGAAGATCCTGCCCGACGCACTGCGTGCGCAGCTGGCACGTCGCCTGGACAAGGCCCTCGCCGAGGCGGGTGTGGCATGAACCTGTCCACGCCGCGACCGATCGAAGAACGCACCGGCGCCCCCGACTGGGACCGCGTCCGCCTCGACTTCCCGTTGTTGATGCGTGAAGTGCACGGCAAGCCGCTGGTCTATTTCGACAATGCCAACACCGGCCAGAAGCCGGTGCAGGTGATCGGCGCGGTGGACGAGTTCTACCGCCGCTACAACGCCAACGTCAGCCGTGCAGTGCATGCACTGGGCAGCGAAGCCACCGATGCCTACGAAGGCGCACGCAACAAGCTGGCGCGCTTCCTCAACGTGCGCTCCAGCGACCTGGTGCTGTGCAGTGGCACCACCTTCGCCATCAACCTGGTGGCCTACTCGTGGGCGCTGCCGCGATTGAAGGCCGGCGACGTGATCCTGATCACGCGCATGGAGCATCACGCCAATATCGTGCCGTGGCAGCTGGTTGCACAGCGCACCGGCGCCACCATCCGCGTGGCCGAGATCAAGCCTGACGGCGCACTCGATCTGGATGCGCTGCGCGCGGCAATGACCCCGGAGGTCAAGCTGCTGGCGGTCACCCACGTCTCGAACGTGCTGGGCACGGTCAACCCGGTGCGCGAGATCTGCCGTGAAGCGCGCAAGCGCGGCATCATCACCGTGGTCGATGGCTCGCAGGCGGTACCGCACCGCAAGGTCGATGTCGCCGCGATCGGCTGCGATTTCTACGCCATCACCGGCCACAAGATGTGCGGCCCGACCGGCACCGGCGCACTGTGGGCGCGCCGCGAGCACCTGGACGCGATGCCGCCGTTCCTCGGCGGCGGCGAGATGATCAAGGAAGTCAGCTTCGACGGCACCGTGTTCAACGATGCCCCGCACAAGTTCGAAGCCGGCACCCCGAACATCGCCGGTTTCATCGGCCTGGGCGTGGCTGCCGACTACCTGCAGCAGCTTGGCCAGGAGAACGTGGAAGCACGCGAAGCCGAACTGCTGGCGCACTTCACCGAAGAGCTGCGCCGCGTTGACGGCCTGCGCATCATCGGCGAAGCGCCGGAGAAGGCCGCCGTGGTCTCGTTCCTGATCGACGGCGCGCATGCGCACGATCTGGCGACCCTGCTGGATCTGGAAGGCGTGGCCGTGCGCTCGGGCCAGCACTGCGCACACCCGCTGCTGCAGTACTTCGGTGTCGCCGCCACCTGCCGTGCCTCGCTGGCGTTCTACAACACGCACGCCGAGATCGAGCGCTTCATGACCGCGCTGACCAAGGTGCGCAAGCTGCTGGGCTGAGCCCGCAGACCGGGTCAGATCCCTTTCGCCGCGCGAAAGGGCTCTGACCCCATCAACGGCCCCGACAGCCGCCGTTGCGACTGCAATGCCCGCCGGATTGCGACCAGATGAACCCGGCATACCACCCGTAGCACACCGGGGTCAGATCCCTTTCGCGACGCGAAAGGGCTCTGACCCCATCAACGGCCCCGACAGCCGCCGCTGCGACTGCAGCGCGCCACGCATCGCCACCAGATCCCCGGCAGGAATGCCCTGCGCGATGAACTCCGCATAGCGTCTGTGCCGCTCATCCGCATCAGCAGCAATGAACTCGAATGCCGAATGCGGTACGAGCAGTGCGTTTGCCCGTCCCCGTGCATTCGCGCGATAGCTCGACCAGCGATAGTCACCAGGATGAGCCACCTTCCCCGCCCGAACCGGGTTGAGCTCGATGTAGCGTTGGCAGGCCAGCAGATAGCGATCCGTATCCACCACCGTGGAGTGGAAGCGCCCCTCCCATAACGTGCCGGTGCGGCCCTGCTGACCATTCACCCGACGTACGTAGGCCCGGGTCACGGCCTGCATCATCCGCGACAGCCCGCCAGAGACATCAGGCGTCGCCAGAAGATGGACGTGATTGTCCATGAGCACATAGGCGTGGACCCGGCAGTGCTGCTGGTCTGCGTGATGACACAGCAGACGCAGGTAGGCCACGCGATCGTCATCCATGAAGAACACGGGCTGGCGATTGTTGCCGCGCTGGACGACATGCTGCGGGTATCCGGGCGCATCGATCCTTCGGGGGCGTGGCATGAGCGTTTCCTGGGGCTGAGGGGTCAGAGCCCTTTGCTGCACAAAGGGATCTGACCCCGAGCATCTGCCAACTCCGCGCCCGTGCCAGTCGGTCCATAGCCTGCCGTTGGGTCAGTAGACGCCGGGGTCAGATCCCTTTCGCGCTGCGAAAGGGATCTGACCCTACCTCCCCATTTGCGCCCGCCCCCACCCCACCTAGAATGGGCCCATGACCACCCTGACCTTCCGTGCCGCCACGCCGGCCGACATCCCCTCCCTGATCGCCCTGGTCACCTCGGCCTACCGGGGTGACGCCAGCCGCGTCGGCTGGACCACCGAAGCCGACCTGCTGGACGGTGCCCGCATCGACGCCGAAGGCATCCAGGCCGACCTGGACCGCCCGCGCTCCACCATCCTGCTGGCCGAACGCGACGGCCAGCTGGTGGCCTGCGCCCACGTCGCCGATGTCGACGGCAAGGGCTACTTCGGCATGTTCTCGGTCGACCCGGCCCAGCAGGGTGGCGGCGTCGGCAAGCAGCTGATGGACGCCGCCGAAGCGCACGCCGCACGCGAATGGAAGGTGCCGGTGATGCAGATGACGGTGATCGACGTGCGCGACGAGCTGATCGCCTTCTACGAGCGCCGCGGCTATCTGCGCACCGGCATCAAGAAGCCGTTCCCGTACGGCGACGAACGCTTCGGCATTCCCAAGCGCGACGACCTGCGCTTCGAGATCCTGGAAAAGCCGCTGGCCGGAGCCGCCGCGTGAGCGATACCTGGACCTTCGTCTGTGCCGGCACCGAGCTGCTGCCGGGTGAAATGAAGAGCGTGTTCGACGAAGTGACCGGCACGCCGATCGTGGTGTTCAACCTCGACGGTGAGTTGTACGCGCTGGAAGACCAGTGCACGCATGAAGAGTTCGAGCTGTCCTCGGGCGAGTTCAACACCACCGAGGGCAGTGTGGAGTGCGTGCTGCACGGCGCGCGCTTCGACGTGCGTGACGGCCGCGCCCTGTGCGCCCCGGCCTACAGCCCTGTGCCCAAGTTTCCGGTGAAGCGCGAGCACGACGCCGTCTGGACCCGCGACGACCGGGATTGAGGCGGTGCGCGGCCCGGAGAGATCTCCCAAGGGGTGCCCCGCGAAAGAGCATCCACTCATGGGGGTGGATCTACCGAAAGGCCATTAGAGCCTCCCCAGGGCGTCCCCGGGCCATCTCGGTGGCCCGGAACGACCAGTACATGCGAATCATTATCGTTGATGTTATTCTACGTAACATCTTCGTAACGACTCCGCCCCCGCGCCATGGCTTCGCCCGCGCCCACCGCCACGCTGTGCCAGCTTGCCCGTCAAGGGTGGCCGCTGCTCGTAGCCGTGCTGCTGACGCTGGTGTTGGGCTGGTCTGCGTTGCATGAAGGCAGGCACACGGCGACCGCCGATGCGCCGACTCTGTATGCTCATGATGTGTCGCCCGCGTCCCCGCCACACGTGCTGCCGCACGAACAGGCAATGCACCCCGCTGAATCCGAACCCGATGGCAGTCGCGGTGACAAACCTCGTGCCCTGCGGCGACTCTGCCTGCAGCACCCTGACAATGCACCTGCAGACGCTCCGGCGCCGGTGACACCGACCCCTCCGGTGCTCGCACCGGGCCGGCGCCAGCCCCCATCCCACGCACCGCCCGCGCTGCTGGCCTGACGCTCTGCTGCGCCATGCGCAGCCGCATCCGCACGCCCCCCCTCGTTCTACGTACTGCTGCCGCGCGGCCCGCGCCGGCCGCCTCTCCCTGTTCCCCTTCTGCAGACGCCCATGAACCCGATCAAGAGCCGCAAGCACGCTTCGCCGCTTCGTACCCTGCCGCTGGCCACCGCCAGTCTTGCCGCCGGCCTCGGCCTGGCCACCCTGCCCGCGCTGGCCCACGCTGAAGCCACCGACAACGCCCGCACCCTGGACAAGATCGACGTGCACGCCACCCGGGGCTACAAAGCCGACAAGGTTGCCTCGCCGAAGTTCACCCAGCGCCTGCAGGACACGCCGCAAACCATCCAAGTGATTACCAGCGACCTGTTCAACCAGCAGGGTGCCACCACGCTGACCGAGGCGCTGCGCAACAGCCCGGGCGTGGGCACCTTCTATGCCGGCGAGAACGGCAACACGACCACCGGCGATGCGCTGTTCATGCGCGGCTTCGACACCTCCAACAGCTTGTATGTGGACGGTGTGCGCGACCTGGGCTCGATCTCGCGCGATGTGTTCAACATCGAACAGGTGGAAGTGACCAAGGGGCCGGCCGGCACCGACAATGGCCGTTCGGCGCCGACCGGCGCGATCAACCTTGTCAGCAAGCAGGCCAACCTGCAGGACGCGACGTCGGCCAGCATTTCGCTGGGCAGCGACCAGCAGCGCCGCGCCACCGCCGACTGGAACCAGTCGCTGGGCACCACCAGCGCGCTACGCATCAACGGCATGTGGCAGGACAGCGACCAGCCCGGCCGCGACCACGTGCAGAACAAGCGCTGGGGCATCGCACCGTCGCTGGCCTTCGGTCTGGGTACCGCCACCCGCTACTACCTCAACCTGCTGTATGTGAAGCAGGACAACGTGCCCGATGGTGGCGTGCCCACCCTGGGCCTGCCGGGCTGGACGCCGCAGCCGACGCTGGAAGCGCTGGCCGGGCACCCGGTCGATCCGGAGAACTTCTACGGCACCCGCGCCGACCACGATGACGTGACCGCGAAGATGGCCACGTTCCGTTTCGAGCACGACTTCAACGACAGCGTGCGCCTGACCAACACCGCCCGCTGGGGTCGCACCGAACAGGATTACCTGCTCACCGCCTTCATGGGCACCGGCGTGCGCGGCGCAGGCGGCCGCCCGACCGGCAACATCACCTATGCCAACCCGGCCGACCTTTCCAGCTACGCCATCGCGCGCAGCCTGCCGACCTTCAAGGACCAGCGCAACACGATCCTCACCGATCAGCTGAACCTGCGCGCCGACTTCGCCACCGGCGCGGTCGGGCACGCATTGAGCGCTGGCCTGGAATTCACCCGTGAAGAACTGGACAGCTACGGCCAGGCCGCCGCTGCCGGTACCAGCTGGCCCGCTGCGAACCTGTACAACCCGGACTGGAACGTCAGCGGCCTGAACTGGGCGCACAACGGCGCCGATGCACATGGCAAGACCACCACCTCCTCGGTGTACCTGTTCGATACCCTGTCCTTCGGCGAAAGCTTCCTGTTGACCGCTGGCGTGCGTGCAGACCACTACAAGACCGAGTACGCCAGCGCGTCGGTGTGTGGTGGCCGCGGCGGCCCGGCGTGTGGCAGCAATCCTGCCGGCACGGTGCTGCGCAACCCGACGCTGGACGCGTCCGATACGCTGCTGAACTGGAAGCTCGGCGCCCTCTACAAGGTCGGCGATGCCGTCAGCGTCTACGTCAACTACGCCATCTCGCAACAACCCCCGGGTGGTGCCAATTTCCAGCTGAGCAGCTCGGCCAGCAGTGCCGACAACCCCAAGCTGGACCCGCAGAAGGCCAAGACCTTCGAAGTGGGCAGCAAGTGGGCGTTCCTGGATGACGCCCTGGCAGTGAACCTTGCGTTGTTCCAGACGGACGTGGACAACGAGATCAACACCACCGTGCTCGACGATGCCGGCAACCCGACCCAGACCGGCAGCAAGCGGGTCAAGGGCGTGGAGCTCTCCGCAGTCGGTCGCCTGACCGACAACTGGTCGGTCAGCGCCGGATACAGCCACCTGGACACCGACGTAAGGGAAGGCGCGAAGGTGGCCGCCGATGGCACCACCAACCTGACCTATACCCCGGACGACACGTTCACCGGCTGGACCAGCTACACCCTGCCCTACGGCATCACCGTGGGCGGCGGCGTACGCTATGCCGCCGGCATGCACCGCGGCACCGACGGCGCGGTGGGCACCCCGTCGTTCACCAAGTCCTACGTGGTGTATGACGCGGTCGTGTCCTGGGCAATCAATGAGACGATCTCGCTGCGCTTGAACGGCTACAACCTGTTCGACAAGCAGTACGTGGCCAGCATCAACAAGAGCGGCTACCGTTACACCCCGGGTGCCCCGCGCACCTTCCTGCTCAGCGCGGACATCCGCTTCTGATGCAGCACGCGGGGGAGCCCACTCCCCCGCGCCCCCAAAGGAACCGCCATGCTGCTGCACATTCCCGACGTGCTTTCACCCCAGGACGTGGCGCAGGCACGCAGGCGACTCGACGCTGCAGACTGGACCGACGGTCGCGAGACCGTCGGTGCACAGGGCGCGATGGTCAAGCACAATCTGCAGCTACCCGATGCATCTCCCCTGAAGGCGGAGCTGGGCAGGGACCTACTGGCCGCGCTGAGCCGCAGCCCCTTGTTCTTTGCTGCCGCGCTGCCCCTGAAGATCCTGCCGCCGCGTTTCAACCGCTACAGCGGGGGCGGCACCTATGGCTTCCATGTCGATGGCGCGGTGATGAACCTGGCCAACGGCGAACAGCTGCGCTCGGACATCTCCTGCACCCTGTTCCTGTCCGATCCGGACGAATACGAAGGCGGCGAGCTGATCATCAGCGATACCTACGGCGAGCACGAGGTAAAGCTGCCGGCCGGCGACCTGATCGTGTATCCGTCCAGCAGCCTGCACCAGGTGCGGCCGGTCACCCGCGGTGCGCGCGTGGCCTCGTTCTTCTGGGTACAGAGCATGATCCGCGACGATGTGCAGCGCCGCCTGCTGTGGGAAATGGATGGCTCGATCGAGCGCCTGCGGCAGACCGGCGGTGACGCCGAGGCGGTGCTGCAGCTGACCGGCGTGTACCACAACCTGCTGCGACGCTGGAGCGAAGTCTGAGCCACATCCGGCCGACCCGCGACAATTTGGCAATCATTCTCATTTGCAACAGCTAACAGCTCTCATTACAATCGCGCCCCGTTGATGCCGGCCGCTGCCGGCAGACCCCTGGGGACCCCTGCTTGCTGCGCCCGCTTCGCCCTCGCCCACTCATCCATCGCAAGATGGGCACCGCCATGCGCGGTCAGCGTCCTGCGCTGGCCAGCCTGCTGGCGTGGGTGGCGATGCTGGCTTTGCTGCTGGGCACCCTGCCGCTGCTGCCACACGGCCAGGCCGGAATGGCCGTGCAGATGCCGCTGGAAGAGCGCGGTGGCGAAGCGTCCCCGCAGGAAGAAGCACCGGCCAAACTGCGCCGCTGTGCTGCCGCCCCGGTGAAATCGGCCGAGAAGGCGCGCCCGCCGCTGCTGCTGGCCAGCCAATGGCTGCGCACCGAGCTTGAACTCGTACCCGCCACGCCGGCCATGCCCGGCGTGCGCCCGGACTGGCCGCTGGCCGCTCCGGACACGCCCTGGGCCGACGCGCCCGGGCGCCGCCAGCAACGCGGCCAGGCGCCGCCGCTCGCCTGATTCACGGCCCCGCGTGACCGCCTGCGCGGTCGTGCCCGCACGCCGCTGCCTGCTTCATCCCTGCCGCCCCTGACCGGGCCTCCCCGTGCATGCCGCGCCGTTCGCGCCTGGCATTGCACCACCCTGCATCCTTCGAGGTTACTGCCATGGCCCAGCGCCATCGTGTCCGTTCGTCCCTGTCCCGTACCCTGCTGACCAGCGCCGTGCTGGCGGCCATGACCGCTCCTGCCTTCGCCCACGGTGACGCTTCCGGCGCGCCACAGACGCTGGACAAGGTGGTGGTCACCGCCTCCGGCTTCGAGCAGAAGGTGGTCGACGCCCCGGCCAGCATCAGCGTGGTCAGCCGCGAAGAACTCAGCAAGCGCCCCTACACCAACCTGGTCGACGCGCTGCGCGACGTCGAAGGCATCGACGTCGGCCTGGAAGCCAGCGACAAGAACGGTCGTGCCACCATCTCGATGCGTGGCCTGCCCTCCGAATACACGCTGGTACTGATCGATGGCCGCCGCCAGAGCAATGTCGGCCAGCTGTATCCGAACAACTTCGGCGGTGGCCAGTTCGCCTACCTGCCGCCGCTGGATGCCATCGAGCGCATCGAAGTGGTGCGCGGCCCGATGTCCACGCTGTACGGCTCGGATGCAATGGGCGGCGTGATCAACATCATCACCCGACGCAACCAGGACAGCTGGCACGGCGCCGTGACCCAGGGCTTCACCGTGCAGCAGGACGATCAGTTCGGCGATGCACGCACCACCGACGTCTACCTCAGTGGCCCGCTGCTGAAGGACCGCCTGAGCCTGGCGGTGCGCGGCAGCTACTACGACGCCAAGGCCTCCAACCCGGAATGGGAGGCGCTGACCCTGCCCGACGGCAGCCTGTGGGAGCGCAGCATCGGCTTCGGTGGCGGTGGCAAGTCGGTGGCCAACACCAACTGGAACACCGGCGTACGCCTGGACTTCCGCGTCAACGACGATCACGAACTGTGGCTGGACTACGACGTGTCGCGGCAGAAGTACGACAACAGCGAAGGCCAGACCGGCACGCTGGACAGCCTGGCCAGCCTGTGGCGCGTCGGCAATGCGGTCATCCCCAACCCGAACGGCAGCGGCACCGTCACCCGCCGCGTGGTGCAGCCACGCGTGGGTTACACCGCCTACCAGCGCTACGAGCGCGACCAGCTGTCGCTGACCCACCAGGGCCGCTACAGCTTCGGCACCTGGCAGACCTCGTTGACCCACAGCAAGAGCAGCAACCTGGGCCGCTCGCTGCCGCTGACCCTGGACGAACGCGCCAACCTGCAGACCCTGTGGAACGACGTCTGCCGCCGCACCGGCGGCGCCAACAACTGCGCGGCCGGCCGTGGCAATGCACTGGCCGCCCTCAACCCGAGTGAAATGGCACGCCTGCAGGCATTCCTGCCGCGTCCGCTGCGCACCATGGAGCTGGAAGGCTACGTGCTCGACACCATGCTCGACCTCGACTTCGGCGCGCACAAGCTGACCGTCGGCGGCCAGTACAACGACACCGACATGATCGACGGTGTGTTCGGCATGGATGGCGCCGGCTACCGCAGCAACACCAAGCAGAAGCACCGCATGTGGGCGCTGTTCGCCGAGGACAACTGGTCGCTGACCGACACCCTTACCGCCACCTTCGGCCTGCGCTACGACGACCACAACGTGTTCGGCAGCCATGTCAGCCCGCGCGGCTACCTGGTGTGGAACGCCACTGACGCCTGGACCTTCAAGGGTGGTGTCAGCACCGGCTACAAGACCCCGCGACCGGATCAGCTGTTCCCGGGCATCACCGGCTTCGGTGGCCAGGGCGTGCTGCCGCTGGTGGGTTCGCCGAACCTGAAGCCTGAAACCAGCACCAACTACGAGCTGGCCGCGTACTACGAAGGCCAGCGCTGGGGCTTCAATGTCACCGGCTTCTTCAACAAATTCGAGGACAAGATCGCCAGCGGCGGCACCTTCCCGAACTGCGAAGTGGCCCGCGCCGGCAGCGGCTACTGCGTGGACATCGGCCCGGGCTGGGCGGCACTGGGCTACAGCACCTTCACCCAGAGCGTGAACATCGACAAGGCCGAGACCCGCGGCGCGGAACTGGCCGGCCACGTCGACCTGCTCGACACCCTGCAGCTGCGCGGCAACTACACCTGGACCAAGAGCGAGCAGACCAGCGGCCCCGACAAGGGACGCCCGATCTCAGGCACCACGCCGGCAAAGCACATGGCCAACGCCAGCCTCAACTGGCAGATCAACGATGCGATCAGCCTGTCGCTGATCGGCGAGGGCCGCTACGACCGCTATCGCGACACGCTGATCGACAGCACCGGCGCCCGCCATGTCCGCTACTACGAGGACTACACGATCTTCCACCTGGGGGGCAGCTGGAAGGCCACGCCCTGGCTGACGGTCAACGCGCGGGTCAACAACCTGTTCGACAAGGACTTCGTCTCGCAGTCGTGCCTGCTGCTCAATCCCAGCGAGTTCAGCTGCGTGGACGACTACGCGACCAAGGACCAGCGCCGCAGCTACTGGATCTCGCTCAACGCGAAGTTCTGATCTCTGCGCACCGGTAGTGCCGGCCGCTGGCCGGCAATCCCCCAGGGATACAGAACGATACGCAATTGCGAGCTATTCTCATCAATGATGTAATGGGCAGTCCCCGTCAGCCCCGAACCGTGCCGTGAGCCGTCCTGCCTCCTCCACCGTGCAGCAGCAACAGAACCGTGGCTTCTGGCTGCGGACGCTGCACCAGTGGCACTGGATCAGTTCGGCGGTGTGCCTGATCGGCATGCTGCTGTTCGCGGTGACCGGCCTGACCCTCAACCATGCGGCGAAGATCGAGGCCAAGCCCCAGGTGCAGAACCAGCATCTGGAACTGCCCGCCGAACTGCTGGGCCAACTGGGCACGCGCGAAGACGGCAACGCGCCGATTCCGCGCCCGGCACGGCAATGGCTGGACACGCAGCTAGGCATCGCCATCGGCGGGCGCCCGGCCGAGTGGTCGGCCGAAGAGATCTACCTGTCGCTGCCGCGCCCCGGCGGCGACGCCTGGCTGAGCATCGATCGCGAGACCGGCGCGGTGGAGTACGAATCAACCTCGCGCGGCGCGGTGTCCTACCTCAACGACCTGCACAAGGGCCGCAATGCCGGCCCGGCATGGGGTTGGTTCCTGGACCTGTTCGCCGTGGCCTGCCTGGTGTTCTGCATCACCGGCCTGTTCCTGCTGCACCTGCATGCACGGCAGCGGCGCATGACCTGGCCGCTGGTCGGCCTCGGCCTGATGATTCCGCTGCTGATCGCCCTGCTGCTGATCCACTGACGTCCCCCCATGAATTCCATCCGTTTCTCCGGAGCCGCCCCATGCGCGTCACCCTGACCATCGCCCTCAGCGGCCTGCTGGCCACCTCGCCGGCCTACGCCACCACCCTCGACATCAACGTCGAAGTGCCCAAGCTCAACGTGGCCGAGTACCACCGCCCGTACGTGGCGGTGTGGCTGGAAGGCGCCGACCAGAAGGTCGCGGCCAACCTGTCGGTCTGGTACCAGCAGACCAGCAACAGCGAAGGCCACGGCACCAAGTGGCTGCCCGACCTGCGCCAGTGGTGGCGCAAGAGCGGCCGCACCCTGCAGGTGCCGGTGGACGGCGTGACCGGCCCGACCCGCCCGGCCGGCAAGCACGCGCTGTCGTTCAACGACAGGCAGCCGGCGCTGAAGCAGCTGGCCCCCGGCAACTACACCCTGGTGGTGGAAGCAGTGCGCGAAGTCGGCGGCCGTGAACTGCTGAAGATCCCCTTCACCTGGCCGGCCACCGCCGCGCAGAACGGCAAGGCGCAGGGCGCCACCGAACTGGGCCAGGTCACCCTCGCCGTCAAACCCTGACCGCCTGACCCGGGGTCGGATCCCTTTCCATCGGAAAGGGCTCTGACCCCATCGCCCTATCCCCCGGGGTCAGAGCCCTTTCCGATGGAAAGGGATCCGACCCCTTCCAACTGGAGTCTTCCGCATGAAGCGCACGCTCGTCCTCGCCGCCGCCCTGGCCGCTGCCCTTCCCTTCTCCGCCCTGGCCCACAAGGCCTGGCTGCTGCCCTCGCAGACCGTGATCGCCGGCAACGCGCCGTGGATCACCGTCGACGGTGCGGTCTCCAACGACCTGTTCTACTTCAACCACGTGCCGCTGCGCCTGGAATCGGTGGTGATCACCGCACCGGATGGCAGCACCGTGCAGCCGCAGAACGCGTCCACCGGCAAGTACCGCAGCGTGTTCGATGTCGAGCTGAAGCAGCCGGGCACCTACCGCATTGCGTCGGTCAATGACGGCCTGTTCGCCACCTACGAGCAGAACGGCGAGCGCAAGCGCTGGCGCGGCAGCGTGGCTACCTTCGGCGAACTGCCGAAAGACGCGAAGAAGCTGGAAGTGAGCCAGTCGGTCGGCCGCGTGGAGACCTTCGTCACCAACGGCGCGCCGAACGATACTGCGCTGAAGCCGACCAACCGTGGCATCGAGCTGGTCGCCGTCGGCCACCCGAACGATCTGTTCGCCGGCGAGGAAGCCACCTTCCGCGTGCTGGTCGATGGCAAGCCGACCGCCGGCCTGGAGTTCGAGATCGTGCGTGGCGCCACCCGCTACCGCAACGCGCAGGACGAGCTGAAGCTGACCAGCGATGCCAAGGGCGAGATCAAGGTGACCTGGCCGGAAGCCGGCATGTACTGGCTGGAGACCGGCACCGAAGACAACAAGACGTCGGTGAAGCAGGCCGCCAAGCGCCGCCTGAGCTACGTCGCCACGCTGGAAGTGCTGCCGCAGTAATGACGTGGACCGCGATGCCGGGCAGGCCCCGGCATCGCCGCCGCAACGCATCACCATGACCGATTCCCTGCTCGACATCGCCCGCCTCGGCGGCACCACCATGGGCACCTCCTGGAGCGTGTCGCTGGTCGCGCCGCGCCAGCGCGACCTGCACCCGCTGCATGCCGGCATCCAGGCGCGGCTGGATGAAGTGGTCGCGCAGATGAGCACCTGGGAGCCCGGCTCGGATCTAAGCCGCTACAACCGCACCAACACAGGCCAATGGTGCGTGCTGCCCGCCGAAACGCGCCACGTTGTGGCCTGCGCACAGGCCATCGCTTCCGCCAGTGACGGCGCCTTTGATCCCACCATCGGTCCGCTGGTTGCACTGTGGGGCTTCGGTGCACATGCCGCTGAACGCCGGCAGCCCGACGACGCTACCCTGCAGGCCACGCGCGATCGCTGCGGTTGGCAGCGCCTGCAGTGGCAGGACGATGCGCTGCTGCAACCGGGCGGACTGGAACTGGATCTCTCTGCGATCGCCAAGGGCTTTGGCGTCGACCATGTCGCTGCGTGGCTGCGCACACAGGGCATCACTGCCGCGCTGATCGAAGTCGGTGGCGAGCTGGCCGGCTACGGTCGCAAACCGGACGGCCAGCCGTGGCGCGTGCTGGTGGAATCCGCACCGGAAGAAGACGTGCACACCGATACCCCGCCACGGGTGCTGGCGCTGGACGGCAAGGCGGTGGCGACTTCCGGCGATCGCTGGCACCAGTACCAGGCCGGTGGCGAGGCCTACAGCCACAGTCTCGACCCGCGTACGGGCAGGCCGGTGCGGCAGGTTGCCGCGGCAGTAACTGTGGTGGCCGACGACGCCATGCGCGCCGATGCCTGGGCCACCGCACTGACCGTGCTGGGTCGCGAACAGGGCATGGCGCTGGCCGAACGCGAAGGACTGGCTGCACGCTACCTGCAACGCACCGCAGAAGGCCCGCAGGAATTTCTCAGCAGCGCCTTCCAGCGCCTGCTCGACGGGCAGGACGCATGAGCGCACGTCCATCGCGCGCGTGGCTCGGCAACACTCTGGTCCTGCTCCTGCTGGCGCTGATCGGTTGGGCGCTGCTGCGCCTGCATCTCGGCGAAGCCTGGTGGCAGGGCGCGCCACCGGTGCGGCACGCGCAGATCGCGGGAATCGCCACGGCGCTGTACGCGCTGGCCTGCGCTGCACTGTGGTGGCGAGGGCGCCCGCGCGACGATGCCACAACCGGTGACAGGCCCCCGATCCTGCTGGTCTGGTCCAGCCAGACCGGCTTCGCCCGTGAACTCGCCGAGCGCAGCGCCGAGGCCCTGCGCGGTGCCGGCGTGCCAGTGCGTGTGCGCGGACTGCATGAGGTGGATGCAGCACTGCTGGCTTCCAGCCAGCGCGCGTTGTTCATCGCCAGCACCACCGGTGAGGGTGACCCGCCCGACCACGCCCTGCCGTTCCTGCGCGGGGTGATGGCCACCCCGCCCCCGCTGCAGCACCTGCACTACGGCGTGCTCGCGCTGGGCGACCGCAGCTATGGCCACTTCTGCGGATTCGGCCACCAGCTGGACACTTGGCTGCGCCAGCATGGCGCGCATCCGCTGTTCGACGCGATCGAAGTCGACAACGCCGATCCGGCGGCACTGCGCCATTGGCAGCAGCTGCTGGGACAACTTGGCGGCGGCGCCAGTGAACTGCCCGACTGGAGCCCGGCCGAGTATCAGCCGTGGACGCTGCTGCAACGCGAGCATCTGAATCCGGGCAGCCCCGGTGGTCCGGTGTATTGGTTGCGCCTGCAGCCACCGCCTGGCGTCGATGTGCAGTGGCAGGCCGGTGACATCGCCGAGATCGGCCCGCAGCACCCACGCCACAGCGCGCGCGCCTGGCTCGATGCACAGGGCTTCAATGCCGACACGGTGCTGGATGACGGGCAGGCGTTGCTGGCCCGTATCGAGCGCTCGCACCTGCCCTCACTGGTTCCACCCGGCGACCTGCCTGCGTTGCTGGCGACCCTGCAGCCACTGCCCCATCGCGAGTATTCCATCGCCTCGGTGATGGCCGACGGTGCGGTTGAGCTGCTGCTGCGCCGCCAACTGCGCGCTGACGGTACACCCGGCATCGGCAGCGGCTGGCTGTGCGACCACGCTGCCATCGGCGAACCGGTACAGCTGCGTCTGCGCCGCAACGACAATTTCCAGGGCGTGCCCGCCGATGTGCCGCTGCTGCTGATCGGCAACGGCACCGGCATCGCCGGCCTGCGCGCGCACCTGCACGAACGTGCCCAGCAGGGCGCGCGCCGTACCTGGCTGCTGTTCGGCGAGCGCACCGCCGCGCACGACTTCCATTTCGGCGAAGAATTGCAGGCGATGCTGGTAGACGGCTCGCTGGCGCGGCTGGATGCAGTGTTCAGCCGCGACGGCGACGCGCATCGCTATGTGCAGGACCGGCTGCTGGCCGAAGCGGCAGCGCTGCACCAGTGGGTGGATGAAGGCGCGACAATCCTGGTCTGCGGCAGCCTGCAGGGCATGGCACCGGCCGTGGATGCAGTGATCGAGCAGGTGCTGGGTACCGCGGGCAAAGAAGCGCTGTTGCTGGCCGGTCGTTACCGGCGCGATGTGTATTGAGGCCACCGCATCCACACATGGCGTGGATGTACTGCTCCACTTCGGCGGATGCGAATCGCCTTCTGGCGGATGCGAATCGCCTTCTGGTGGGTGCGAACCGATTTCTGGTGGGTGCGAACCTTGGTTCGCACCATGACGCGGTATCGGCGGCCGCATCCACGCATGGCGTGGATCTACTGTAGAGCCGAGCCCATGCTCGGCTGACCTCACCGCAGCCGAGCATGGGCTCGGCTCTACACGGTCATGCCATCGTCGCCGCACTCACCCGGATCGCCAGCAACTCGCCCCCACCCTGCAACGCATGGCGTTGCCGTTCACCGGCCGCCAACCACGCAGTGTCTCCCGCCTGCAGCGCCGGCAAACCACTGTCGGCACCAAACTCCGCCTGGCCGGCCAGCAGATGCAGCGCCCAGGCCACGCCCGGTTCGCAGAAGAAGAACATCGTGCCCACCAGCGGCCGGTGCAGCAGTTCGGCCTGCAGCAACTCGCGCTTCCACATCAGGTTGAAGTCGTGGGTGGTGCCATCGACCAGTTCGCCGTGCAGCGCGTCCTCGCCGGCAAAGCGCACGCGCCCGTGCGGCGGCAGAACCTCGGCCACACGGCCATCCTCGAAACGAAGACGCACACCATTGCCCTGCAGCAACACCAGTTCGCGCTCCACGCCGGGGAAGGCAGAGAACGCGGCATCCTGTTCGATTTCGGCCACCGACAGGCGCAGCGCCCAGTCATCCCCCTGCGCGGGCAGGCGCAGAATCTCGCGGGTCCAACCCAGGCCGTTGCGCCAACGTTCGCGGCGATAGTCCAGGCTGGAGATTACCTGGCTCGGAGTGTGCAGCAGGGAGTCGATGTTCATCGGCGCATTGCATCATGCCGCGCGCTGTCATGCATCACCGCGTGGCGAGCGTGCCCTGGCCACCGCACTCGCCGCCCAGCAGCTGCGAGTGCTTCAGCCAGTCCTGGTCGGGGTAGTAGGCGAACACCATCGTGCCGCCGCGCAATGCGTCGATCAGCTGCTTGGCCACCGACAGGCGTACCGCAGGGCAGCCCAGGCTGCGGCCGAGCCGTCCCTGCAGCTGCGCGGTCGCCGGGTTCACGTAGGGGGCGCCATGGATGACGATGGCGCGTTCGCGCGCGCGGTCGTTGAAGCCCGGCTCCAGCCCGGCCAGGCGCAGCGAATACCCATTGCCGCCCATGTAGGTCTCCTGCGCGGTGAACGCGCCGAGGCTGGACATGAAGCTGCCATCGCGGTTGGAGAAGTGTTCGGTGCGGTTCTCACCGCTGTTGCGGCCATGCGCCACCCATTCCTCGAACAGCAGGCGCTGGTGGGCCAGGTCGAACACCCACAGACGCGGCTCGGTGGACGGCCGCGAATAATCGATCACGCTGAGGCGATCACCATTGATGCCCAGCTCCGGCCGCTGCAGCGCGCAGCGCATGGCGTGCGCCGCCAGCTGCAACACGTGGCGGTCGGCCTTGGGCGCACTGCGCGACAGCAGGGCAGCCAGATCATCGGCACTGGTGGCGAGGGCGGGCGTCTGTGCCAGCGCCGGGGCGCTGGCCGAGGTCGCCAGCAGGCCGAACGCGGCCAGCCGGCACAGGCGGGATGCAGTCATGGGCACAACAAGAGACTCAGTTGCCCTTGAGGGTGGACCCTGGCGGCTCGGATTCCAAGACCGGCTGCATTCCGGATTCAGCCGGGCTTGGGCGGACCGCCGGCAGCGAGGTCACCAGCAGGGTCGTGCCCGGTACCAGCACCTGGTACAGCTGGCGGGCGAAATCGGCCGGCAGCGCCATCGGCAGCGAGGGCGTGGCCAGCAGGTCCGGGGTTGCCTGGGCACGGTCCTGGCCCAGCAGCGGATAGGCTGTCCACTGGTGCAGGCGCTGGTTCGCGTCCAACGGGCTGGGCGTATCGCTGTAGCCCTGCCCCATCACGAACAGGGTGGTGCCCTGGAACGCCGGCAGGGCGTCGGCCTTCAGCGGCGACTCGCCGATCATCACGCCATCGCGCAGCACGTACAGGCGCTGGTCGTGCAGGCTGACCAGGATGCCGACCTGCCCGGCCGGGGCCGCGCTGTCATCCCACCAGGCCTGCGCCGGCGCCCCGCCCTCGGTCTCCGGCAGGGCCTGGCCGCGCGCGTTGACCGGTGCCAGCACCGACGGATAGGCCAGCGTCATCGGCGAGCTCTTGGCATCGGCCACGACCACGGTATCGCCGCGCTGGGTTTCACTGAACAGCTTCTGCGCGAAGGCCTGCGGCAGCCGCACGCAGCCATGCGAGGCCGGATGACCGGGCAGGCTGCCGCCATGCAGGGCGATGCCATCCCAGGTCAACCGCTGCATGTACGGCATCGGCGCGCTGTTGTAGAGGTTGGACTTGTGGTCCTTGTCCTTCTGCAGGATGGTGAACACACCGGTCGGCGTCTCATGCCCGGCCTTGCCCGAGCTGATCGTGGTCAGGCCGATGGCAATGCCGTTGCGGTAGACGTAGGCGCGCTGCTCATCGAGGCTGACCACCAGCACGATCGGGCCGGTCGGCGAGATTTCCGGATGCCACAGGTATTCGCCCGGCTTGAGATCGGTCGGCCCGCGCACGTCGGCGCTGCCGGCAGTGGCAGCTGCGGGCTTGGCAGCCGGCGTCGGCGCGGCAGCCTGGGCCAGCAGCGGCAGGGCCAGTGCAAGGGCGAGCATCAGGGTGGTGGGGCGGTGCGGAAACATCCAGCGGTGTCCTTTCCATGCGGAGCGGCCACCGTACACCATCGGCCCGTGGTGGCCACGGCAAAACCAGGCGCCGGAAATGAAACTGCCCGGCGACACAGCCATGTGTCGTACCGGGCAATCGTTACGTCCTTGTCGGCCTGCTGCCGCCCCCTCGCATCCTGCGCAGTGGGGGTAGCGATGCATCCTGCACGCGGCCGCGTCTGTCCTGTTTGTATCTCAGCCCCTTCCACAGGTCTGTGATGCCACCATCCTGGTGATTGGTGCCGCATCCTGCGGCGGTCGGTGGTCACGGACTTCCTGCCCGTGTCCGGTGAACCAGCCTCCTGCCGGTTCCGACGATTCCTGCTGTCAGCGCCTGGGTACGGTCCGCACCGGTACCGATCCGGGTACCGGATCCGCTGGCAACAGCCTGTTGCCTACGGTGATCCGCTGTCGATTCCGTTCGACGATTGCTTTCCCTATCCCCTTCACCTGCGTCAGGTCCTCGACGCGGTGAAACGGGCCGTGTCTGCGCCGGTGCTCGACGATTGCCTCGGCCTTGGCGGCTCCGACCATCGTCAATCCCTGCTGCAGCGCCTGGGCATCGGCGCGGTTGATGTCGATCGGTTCGGCGGCATGCGCCCCAGCGATCCCCACGACCAGCACCAGTGCCCTCAACACGACAAACCAAGGCACGACGTGTATCTCCCTGTGATTCTGGCCGTCCCGACCGGCAATCCCGTCGGCAGGAACAGTGTCCGTCACCACATGTGCACAGCCTATCGGTTTCCCGGATTTCCGTAAGCCAGCCAAATACCCGACGTGATGTAGGAAAAACCCTACCCGCAGCACAGGCGTAGAATGGGCGGATCAGCCCATGCAACTGGAGTTTCAGATGGACAGCGCCAAGCTCGGCCAATTCGTCAATGACAAGTGGGACAGCGAAATCGTCCCGCAGTTGGTCGACTACATCCGCATTCCCAACAAGTCGCCGATGTTCGACGCCAATTGGGTGCAGAACGGCTACATGGAACAGGCGGTCACCCTGATGGAGAACTGGGCCAAGGCCCAGCAGCTGCCCGGCCTGAAGGTTGAAGTGGTGCGCCTGGAAGGCCGTACCCCGCTGATCTTCCTGGAAATTCCGGCCACCGGCGCCGAAACCGGCGACGACACCATCCTGCTCTACGGCCACCTCGACAAGCAGCCGGAAATGACCGGCTGGGACGACGACCTCGGCCCGTGGACCCCGGTCCTGCGCGGCGACAAGCTGTATGGCCGCGGCGGCGCCGACGACGGCTACGCGATCTTCGGCTCGCTGGCTGCGGTACTGGCGCTGCAGGCCCAGGGCCTGCCGCACGCCCGCTGCGTGGTGCTGATCGAAGCCTGTGAAGAGTCGGGCAGCTATGACCTGCCGGCCTACGTCGACCATCTGGCCGACCGCATCGGCAAGCCGTCGCTGGTGGTCTGCCTGGATTCGGGCTGCGCCAACTACGACCAGCTGTGGTGCACCACCTCGCTGCGCGGCCTGACCGGCGGCAACTTCACTGTGAAGGTGCTCAATGAAGGCGTGCACTCCGGCGATGCCTCCGGCGTGGTGCCGTCCAGCTTCCGCCTGCTGCGCCAGCTGCTGTCGCGCATCGAGGACCAGGACACCGGCCGCATCCTGATCGACGGCATGAACGTTGAGATTCCGGCCGAGCGCCAGGAACAGGCCAAGCGCGCCGCGGAAGTGGTGGATACCGAGATCTTCGAGAAGTTCCCGATGGTCGACGGCCTGCGCCCGATGAACGAAGACCTGACCGAACTGGTGCTCAACCGCACCTGGCGTCCGGCACTGTCGGTCACCGGCGTGGGTGGCATGCCGGCGCTGGAATCGGCCGGCAACGTGCTGCGCCCGCAGACCTCGGTGAAGCTGTCGCTGCGCCTGCCGCCGACCGCCGATGGCAAGACCTGTGGCGAGCTGCTGAAGGAAGCGCTGCTGCGCGATCCGCCGAACGGCGCCCACGTCACCCTGGACCTGGAAAAGGCCTCCACCGGCTGGAACGCCCCGGCGATGGCGCCGTGGCTGACCCAGGCCATCGACGATGCCAGCCAGGCCTTCTTCGGCAAGCCGGCGATGTACATGGGCGAAGGCGGCTCGATCCCGTTCATGGGCATGCTGGGTGAGAAGTTCCCGGGCGCCCAGTTCATGATCACCGGCGTGCTCGGCCCGCACTCCAACGCGCACGGCCCGAACGAGTTCCTGCACATCCCGATGGGCAAGAAGGTCACCGCCTGCGTGTCCAAGGTGATCAGCGAGCACTACGCCGCCAGCCTGCGCGGCGAGACCAGCGGTTCGCCGGTGGCTGCCGACAGCGGCACCCGCCACGGCGACCACGGCTGCTGCTGATCCGGCACCCGTGACGGACGCAGCCTGGCCTTGCTAGGCTGCGTCCACACTCAAGCGGAATCCGCGCGCATGAATGGTCTGTTCGGCAGCAGCAGCTGGCTGTACATCCTGCTGGTTGGCTTCTTCGTCGGCCTGCTCGGGCGCTTCTTCATGCCCGGCAACAACCGCATGGGCTGCCTGCTGACCATCGTGCTGGGCATTCTCGGTGCCCTGCTGGCCGGCTGGTTCGGCCAGTACATGGGCTGGTACGCCCCCGGCGAACCGGCCGGTTTCCTCGGTGCGGTGGTGGGCGCGGTAGCCGTTCTTGCCGTCCTGCGCCTGTTCAGCGGCCGCCGCTGACGCCGCTCCCCCTTCCCTTCCTGTTGCCGACGTTGGCGCGCCCGGCGCGCCCGGATATGCCTGCATGACCGAACCCGCCTCTGATCCCCAGCGCAGCGCGCAGCGCCTGCAGTGGGCCCGTACCCAGCTCGATGATGCCAACGCGGTGGTCGAACGCGCCTCGGTCGATGCCGGCATGCGCAGCTACTGGCGCACCACCAGCACGCGCGGCAGCCACATCGTGATGGACGCCCCGCCGGGACTGGAAGATCCGCGGCCGTGGCTGCGCATGCGCGGCCTGCTGCACGACAACGGCCTGCGCGTGCCCGCGCTGCTGGCGCAGGACCTGGATGCCGGCTTCCTGCTGTTGGAAGATCTCGGCGGCCCGACCCTGGCCAGGATCCTCGACGAGCGCAATGCCGATGAATGGTTCGGCCGTTCGATCGAACAGCTGCTGCGCCTGCAGGCGATTCCGGTGCCGGCCGACTTCGGCCAGTTCGGTGAAGCGCTGCTGCAGCGCGATGCCGGCCTGTTCGACGAATGGTTCCTGCAGCGCCACCTGAAGCTGGAGCTGGACTGTGGCGAGATTGAAGGGCTGCAGCTGGTGCACCGCCGGTTGATGGACAACGCGCTGGGCCAGGCCCAGCTGATGACCCACCGCGATTACATGCCGCGCAACCTGATGCCGGTCGACGACGGCCCCGCGGTGCTGGATTTCCAGGACCTGGTGCGTGGCCCGATCGCCTACGATGCGATGAGCCTGTTCAAGGACGCGTTTCTGAGCTGGCCGCTGCAGCGCGTGGACGAGTGGCTGGCGCAGTACCACGAGCGTGCCCGCGACGCCGGCCTGCCGGTGCCCGACCGCGCCACCTTCCTGCGCGATGCCGACTGGATGGGCATCCAGCGCCACGTGAAGATCCTTGGCCTGTTCTGCCGCCTGCGCTACCGCGACAACAAGGGTCACTACCTGGACGATGCACCGCGCTTCATCACCTATCTGGATGAAGTGCTGCCGCGCTACCGCGAGCTGGCACCGCTGCAGCAACTGCTGGAAGACCGCATCAAGCCGGCGCTGGCCGAACTGTCCGCACCGATGCGCGTGGCCCGATGAAGGCACTGGTCTTTGCCGCTGGGCTGGGTGAGCGCATGCGCCCGCTGACCCTGCACACGCCCAAGCCGCTGCTGGACGTGGCTGGCAAGCCGTTGATCGTCTGGCACCTGGAACGCCTCGCGGCGCTGGGCATACGCGAGGTGGTGGTCAACACCGCATGGCTGGCCGAGCAGTTTCCGGCGACACTGGGCGATGGCAGCCAATGGGGCCTGCGCCTGCATTTCCTGTACGAAGGAGCGACCCCGCTGGAAACCGGCGGCGGCATCCTCAACGCGTTGCCGGCGCTGGGCGACGCCCCGTTCCTGGTCGTGAACGGCGACATCTGGACCGATTTCGATTTCGCCACGCTGCCGCGCGAGCCGCAGGGCCAGGCGCATCTGGTGCTGGTCGACAATCCGGTTCAGCACCCGGACGGTGACTACCGCCTGGATGCACAGGGCCTGCTGCACCACGACCGTGCAGGGCCTTGCCTGACCTATGCCGGCATCGGCGTGTACCGTCCTTCGATCGTGGCCGACTGGCGCGCGGTGATCGGCGATGCGCCGGGCAGCGAGCGGCTGCTGCCGAAGTTCTCGGTGGTGCCGCTGCAGAAGCACTTCATGGCGCAGGGATTGATGACGGGGCAGCACCATCGCGGGCGCTGGACCGATGTCGGGACCGTGGATCGCCTGCGCGCGCTGGATGCTGAGTTGGCGGCGAACGGCTGAGCCCCTCGTGGTTGGTCGCGTAGAGCGGATCGCGTGTTTGGCCGGTCGGGTGGGCCATGCAGGGGACGCTGCAAGTACGTCCATGTAAGCTCGATGGCGCCATCCATGGCGCCAACGCCCCTGCATGGCCCACCCGACCGGCCTCTGACAGTTTCCGTGGGCGTCCAGCCACGGAAAAGAAAAAAGAAAAGCAAAAGCGGGTCGCGTCGCTACGCTCGCTCTGGTGTCGACCAAGGTCGACACCCATCAACAGCAATGCAGTACGCAGTCCCGGCAGATCGCGGGAACCTGTCGAAGGCGGGGTGGCTCAGGTTGCGGGGGCGTGAGCGCCATGGATGGCGCGACCGAGGCTACATGGACGTACTTGCGCCGTCCCCCGCAACCTGAGCCACCCCGCCATCCCACGGATAGCCAGCTTTTGACGTTGACGTTGCTTCGGCTTCTGCGGGTGCAGGGCGGCAGCCCTGCAAAGCAAACCCCACCCTCAGTAACGCGGCCGGCCTTCTTCCAGCACCTGGCGCAGGAACGGCACGGTGATCCGCCGCTTCGCCGCCAGCGACTCGCGGTCCAGCCAGTCAAGCAGCGTGATCAAGCCACCCAGCTCACGCCCGGTATGCGACAGCAGCCACTCGATGGAGGCCTCGTCGATCGCCAGCCCACGCCGCAGCGCGCGTTCGCGCAGCACTGCGGCCCGCCCTTCCTCATCCAGCGGCTGCAGCAACACGCGCACGCACTGGCCCAACCGCGAGCGCAGGTCCGGCAGCACCAGGCCCAGTTCGCCCGGCGCCTTCTGCGCCGTGTACAGCACGGTCACGCCCGCAGCGCGCGCACGGTTATGGAAATCGAACAACGCGATCTCGTCCTCGCGGTTGCCGGCAACCTCATCCAGGCCGTCCAGCGCCACCAGTTCGCGCGCTTCCAGCCCATCGAGCGCCGCACGAACGCGGCCAGCGGCGCTGGCCAGCGGTACGTAGGTCGGCAGTCGCCCGGCCTGCTCGGCGCTGGAGCACATCGCCAGCGCCTGGTGGGTCTTGCCCGTGCCCGCCGCACCTTCCAGGTAGACCCAATCGTGGCTGGCGCCGACCGCGATCGCGCGCAGCTGCGCCAGCGCGCCATCCGGCGCACCGATGAAAGTCTCCAGGCGCTGGTCCCGCGGGTAATGCAGGGCCAGCGGCAGTTGCGGCACACCCATCACTTCAGGTCGGGGCCCTTGTCGTCCGGAATGATGATATGGGGGGCGTCGACCACGCCATCAAGCACGATCGCCGGCTTCTCGCCCACGTACAGCTCGCTCTGCCGGTAACGCTGGTGGGCATAGCGCAGCAACACGTTGGTCACCGCCGCCACCGGCAGCGCCAGCAGCATGCCGAGGAAGCCGAACAGCTGGCCACCGGCCATCACCGCGAAGATCACTGCCACCGGGTGCAAGCCGATCTTGTCGCCGACAATGCGCGGGGTCAGCACATAGCTCTCCAGCAGCTGGCCCACGGTGAACACCACGCCGACCAGGATCAGCAGCTTCAGGTCGAAGCCCTGCGCCTGCACCAGTGCGGCCACCACCGCCATCAGGATGCCGGTGGTCGCGCCCAGGTAGGGAATGAAGCTGATCAGGCCGGCAATCAGGCCGATCAGCAGCCCCAGCTTGAGGCCGACCAGCGACAGGCCGCCGGCATAGATCACACCCAGCGCCAGCATCACCAGGAACTGGCCGCGGATGAACGCGCCCAGCACCTCGTTGGACTCACGCGCCAGCGCGCTGATGGTGCCGACCTGGTTGCGCGGAATCACCGACGCCACCCGCTCGACCAGTTTGTCCCAGTCGCGCAGGAAGTAGAACGCCAGGATCGGCAGCAGCAGGATGTTGACCACCCAGGTCACCATCGCAAAGCCCGAACGCGAGACGTAGCCCATGAACGTGGTGGCGAAGCCGCCGGCCTGCTGCCAGTGGCTGCGCACCCATTCGATCAGGCGGTCCGGGTCCAGCCACTGCATCACTTCCAGGCCGGTCTTCTGCTCGAACCAGGGAATGCCCTTTTCCATCAGCCACGCCTGTGCCTGCGGCGCGACCGCAATCAGGGTGGTGATCTGGCGCTCGATCATCGGCACCAGCACCAGCAGCAGCGCCACGATCACCAGCACCATCGCCGCGAACACCAGCACCACGCCGGTCATGCGCGAGCGGCCGGTGGCCTCGATGCGGTCCACCAGCGGGTCACCCAGCCAGGCCAGCGCCAGCGCCAGCACGAACGGGGTCAGGATCGGTGCCAGCAGCCACACCACCCAGCCGATCAGGCCGGCGAACAGGATGTACTTCAGGCGGCGCAGGAACTGCGCGATTTCCGCTTCCGGGGTCAGAGTCATCGCAGGCGGTACTCGTTGCTGACCGGGGGGGCCACCGGGGCACCGGTGGTGTCGTCGATCGGCGTCGGCAGGGCCGGCAGCGGCGCGCTCGGCACCAGCACGCCGTTGTCGCCCAGCATGCGGTTGAAGCCGGCCAGGCCGGTGGTCATCTCCAGGCTCAGCTCCAGCTGGCCGGCCGAGGCATGCAGCGGGGTGACGTTGCGCACCACCGGCACCTCGCGCAGGCCGGCGGCCAGGCGCAGGTAGTCGTCGGCACTGTTGATGCCGGTGACCACCACCCGGTAGCTCCCGGCCTGGCCGACGGCGGCGCCGGCCTTGGCATAGCGCTTGACCAGCGCATCGGCGGCGCCATCGGCACCGGCGGCCATCGCGCGCATGGCGTTGGCGTCCTTGCTGGTCCACTTGTTCAGCTCACGGCCGTTGTCGACGAACACCCAGTCCGCCTGCCAGCCGCCGTTGGCGCGGTACAGCTTGCCGATCAGCTGCATCGGCGGCGAGTAGCGCGAAGAGGCACGGGCCACGGCGGCACTGTCCTGGCGCCAGATGGCACCGGCCAGCGCCTGTTCGGCGGCACCACCGCTGGGCAGGCCCAGCTTGTAGCCGCGTTCAATGGCGCGGTTCAGCAGCGGTCGGGCGGCGTTGGCCTGCTGCACGCTGACCAGGCGCGGGCCGCTGCCGTCATCGACGGCCAGCCACAGCACCGGCTTCGGTCGCGGCTGCGGCCACAGCGGCAGGCCCAGCGCCGACACCAGCGAATCGACGTCGTCCTCGCGGAAGCGCGCCACCAGCAGGGTGCGGAAGCTGGGGGCGCCACTGGCGCTCACGCTCTGGTCCTGCTTGTAGTCGTAGCTGGCCACGTAATCCTTGGCATTGCGCAGCGCCTGCGCCACACCAGGGCGCGACATCACGCTGCGATCGCCGGACAATTTGCCCAGTACAACGCTCAAGGCGCGGGCCAGCGCACCGTTGCGGTCGGCTTCGGCTTGGCTGTTGACGGGCACTTCGGCCTCGTACGCACCACTGGCGGTGGCGACATCACCCTCGGTGCGAAGGCCGCTCTGGGCCATCGTGGCCACCGGCAGGCTCAGCGCAAGGAGCAGGGTCAGAATCAGGCTGCGGCGCATCAGGACATCCATTGGCTCGACGTATCCGGGGGAATTGTTGCCCGAATACGGCCTTTGCGCCAATGCGGCCTGTTAAAATCGCCCGTTCAACCCCTGCCAGCGCCGACGCCCGTGACCAACACCCCGTCTTCCGCCCCTTTCCCCCTCACCTACCGTGACGCGGGTGTCGACATCGACGCCGGCAACGCGCTGGTCGAGCGGATCAAGCCCCTGGTCAAGCGCAGCTTCCGCCCGGAAGTGATGGGCGGCCTGGGTGGCTTCGGCGCCCTGTTCGACCTGTCCAACAAGTACCGCGAGCCGGTGCTGGTGTCGGGTACCGACGGCGTGGGCACCAAGCTGAAGCTGGCCCACCAGCTGAACCGCCACGATACGATCGGCATCGACCTGGTCGCCATGTGCGTGAACGACGTGCTGGTGCAGGGCGCCGAGCCGCTGTTCTTCCTGGACTACTTCGCCACCGGCAAGCTGGACATCGACACCGCCGCGGCGGTCGTGGGCGGCATCGCCAACGGCTGCACCGAGGCCGGCTGCGCGCTGATCGGCGGCGAAACCGCTGAAATGCCCGACATGTATGCCCCGGGCGAGTACGACCTGGCCGGCTTCACCGTCGCCGCGGTCGAGAAGAGCGAGCTGAAGGACGGCGCCAGCGTGGCTGCCGGCGACGTGCTGATCGGCATCGCCTCGTCCGGCCCGCATTCCAACGGCTACTCGCTGGTGCGCCGCATCTACGACCGCGCCGGCCGCCCGGCCGAGCTGGAGCTGGAAGGCGGCGTGAAGCTGGTCGATGCGCTGATGGCGCCGACCCGCCTGTACGTCAAGCCGATCCTGTCGCTGCTGAAGTCGCACGGCGAGGCCATCCACGGCATGGCCCACATCACCGGTGGCGGCCTGACCGAGAACATCATCCGCGTGGTGCCCGACGGCCTCGGCCTGGACATCCAGGCCTCGTCCTGGACCCTGCCGCCGGTGTTCCAGTGGCTGCAGAAGGAAGGCGCCGTGGCCGACAGCGAGATGTGGCGCACCTTCAACTGCGGTATCGGCTTCGTGCTGATCGTCGCGCCGGACCAGGTGGCCGCGGTATCCGATGCGGTCAAGGCGCAGGGCCTGGAGCACTGGACCATCGGCCAGGTGGTCACCGCCGAAGGCGCCGAGCGCGTCCACATCGGCTGATCCCGGCAACCCAGGAGCCCGCATGGACGCAACGCCCCCCTTGTCGCCCGCCCCCGTGCCGCCGCCGCTGGCGACGGTACCGGTGTTCAGCGCGCAGGACGCCGACCACCTGCGCATGCTGGCCATCGCGCACTACGTGGTCGGCGGCCTGATCGTGCTGTTCTCGCTGATCTTCATCATCCACATCGTACTGGGCATCACCGCGCTCACCGGCAACCTGCCGATGAATTCCGGCGGCCAGCCCTCGTCGCCGGCCGAGCAGCGCCTGTTCGGCTGGATGTTCACCCTCATCGGTTGCGTCGCCGTATTCGGTGGCGTCACCCTGGGCGCGTTCGTCGCCTATGCCGGCCGCTGCCTGGCCCAGAGACGCCGCTACCTGCTGTGCTTGATCGCGGCCGGCCTGGCCTGCCTGTTCACCCCCATCGGCACGGTGCTGGGGGTGTTCAGCCTGATCACCCTGCTGCGCCCGCAGGTGAAGGCCGCCTTCGACCTTCCCGCCACGCCCGCATGACCGCCTCCGGCAATCCGCCACCGCTGCCGCTGCCGCAGCAGACCCTGGCGCAGCTGCAGCTGGCCAGCCACCTGCAGACGCTGAAGGTGTTGTTCTTCGCACTGGCCGGCTTCCATTGGTTCGCCACAGTGGCGTTCCTTGGCCTCAGCGCGTGGGTGGCCCACTCGCGTGGGCTGGACGATGCCTGGATGCTGACCACGATCTATGCGTCCATCGCCGCGCTGGCTGCGGTGCTGGGCTTCGTGCAGCTGCATACCGCCCGCCTGCTGTCACGCTGCACGGGACTGGCCTGGTGCCGGCGCGCGGCGTGGCTGGGCGTGCTGGCCGGCCCACTGGGCATGGCGCTGGCCGCCTATGCCTGGGTCTTCCTCGGCAAGCCGGACATGGCCGCCCTGTTCGACCGCGGCGACCACCTCAGCGTCTGAGCCGGCCGGCAGACGACCGCCCTTTCCTGATCGACCCGACATGTCCTCGCCTGCCCTCTCCACGACTGCGTCGCCCACCACCACCCGCTTCTCCGGCCCGAAGAAGCTGGCCTTTGCCGCCGTGCTGGCGGTGTTCGCAATCAGCTGGGCCCACCCGCTGTGGCCTACCGAACAGGCCCTGCACAGCACCCTGACCGTGATCGGGCTGGCCGCGCTGCTGTGGGTCGACCGTCGCGGCGGCTGGCTGGGCAACGGTGCCTTCATCGCGATCTGCGGTTTCATCGCCCTGCACTGCGTGGCCGCGCGCTGGCTGTATTCCAACGTACCCTACGACGCCTGGGCGCAGACGCTGACCGGCTGGTCGCCGAATACGGCATTCGGCTGGCAGCGCAACCATTTCGATCGCCTCATCCACTTCCTGTTCGGCGTCTGCTTCACCCCTGCGCTGCTGCAGCTGGCCCGCCACGCGTGGCCGGCGCTGCGCCTGGGCCAGGCTTTCACCCTGGTGGTGATGACGGTGATGTGCGCCAGCCTGGTCTATGAATGGTTCGAGTGGGCCATCGCACTGGCCCTGTCACCGGATGCCGCCGAGGCCTACAACGGCCAGCAGGGCGACATGTGGGACGCGCATGCCGACATGCTGATGGCCACCGTGGGCAGCCTGCTGACCTGGCCGCTGATCCGCCGGAGCGCCCTGCAATGACTACACCCACCCGCATCGCCGTGCTTGCCTCCGGTCGTGGCAGCAACCTGCAGGCCATCCTCGATGCCATTGCCGACGGCCGACTGCCGGCCGAGGTGGTCGGCGTGTTTTCCGACCGCCCCGCCGCGGACGCTCTGCTGCGTGTCGATGCCGGCCTGCGCTGGGCGCATGCACCCAAGGAGTTCGACGACCGCGCCGCCTACGAGCAGGCACTGGGCGATGCACTGGCCGCCGTGCAGCCAGACTGGATCATCTGCGCCGGCTACATGCGCATCCTCGGCGCCGCCTTCGTGCAGCGCTTCGATGGCCGCCTGGTCAACATCCACCCGTCACTGCTGCCACTGCACAAGGGCCTGGGCACGCACGCGCGCGCACTGGACGCCGGCGATGCCGAGCACGGTGCCAGCGTGCACCTCGTCGTGCCCGAGCTGGACGCCGGCGCCGTCCTGGCGCAGGTGCGGGTGCCGGTGCTGCCCGGCGATGACGCGGACAGCCTGGCTGCACGCGTGCTGGCGGTGGAGCATCCCCTGCTGATCGCCACCCTGCAGCTGTTGTGCGCCGGCCGCCTGGCTGAACGGGAGGGCCAGCCGCAACTGGACGGTCACCCCCTGTTTAGCCCGTTGGCCCTAGATTCCGCCGGGAACCTGAACCGGTAGTCCCCATGCACACGCCCCGATGACTGCGGGGCTGGCATCCTGCCCCCTCCTGCGGTCCCTGTCCTCCATGAAGACCACGACCCTGCTGTCCACTTCACTGCTGTTGTCGCTTGCCGTGCTTCCCGGCGTGGGCTGGGGACAGGCGCAACCGCCTGCGGCCCCTGCGCAGCCGGTACCCGTTGTGCAGCCGCCCGCCGAACCGGCCGTGCCGATGCCTCCGGCACTGGCCTGGGAGCCGCCGCCGCTGCAGCCGTTCACCGCCACCTACCAGGCCTTCTACAAGAGCAAGGAGGCCGGCGATGCCAGCATGCAGGTCACCCACACCGGCGGTAATCAGTGGCGGGTGGACATGCAGGTGGTCGGCCGCCGCGGCTTCGCCAGCGTGCTGGGCCTGAACATCGAGCAGAGCACCGTGTTCGAAGAACGCGGCGGCACCTATGCACCGCTCAGCCAGAGCACGGTGCGCAAGGGCCTGTTCCTGGGCAAGAAGGCGGTCGGTACCTACAACTGGCAGGCCGGTACCGCGCAGTGGACCGGCGACGTCAAGAAGGAACGTGCGCAGCCGATCCCGCTGCAGCCGGGTGACCAGAGCGCGCTGCTGATCAACCTGGCGATCATGCGCGACGCCCGCCCGGGTGCCACCATGCACTACCGCTACGTGGACATGGGCAAGGTCCGCCAGCACGACTACCAGGCCGCGCCGCAGACCGAGAACGTAGAGGTCGGCGACCTGTCCTACAACGCCCTGCGGGTCTACCGGACCAACGGCGGCAACAACGAAACCATCCTCTGGATCGCCAACGGTGTCCCCACCCCGGTGCGCATCCTGCAACGCGAAGACGGCGAAGACCGCGTCGACCTGCGCCTGATCGAATACCAAGGAGTCTGAGCATGAGCACCCTGACCCGCCCCCTCACCTGGATCGCGGCTGCGGCATTGACCGTGGCCAGCCTGCCGGCCATGGCGCTGGAACCGTTCAAGGCCGATTACCTGGCCAGCTACATGGGCATGCAGGCCAACGGCACCATGACCCTGGCCAGCGAAGGCAGCAACAAGTGGCGCTACAGCCTGCAGGTGAAGAACCAGCTGGCCGACCTCAGCCAGAGCACAGTGTTCGAGGAAGTGCGTGGCCAGCTGCGCCCGCTCAGCAGCCAGGACCGTTCGGCGCTGCTGGTGAAGAAGCGCAACGTGCAGGCCAACTACAACTGGACCAGCAACCAGGCCACCTGGACCGGCGACATCAAGCCGGATCGCGCTGGACCGATTGCGCTGAAAGCCGGTGACATGGATGCGCTGCTGATCAACCTGGCGATCGCCCGTGACCTGGCCGCGGGCAAGCCGCTGACCTATCGCATGGTCGACGAGGGCCGCATCAAGAACATGACCTACCGCGTGGTCGGCAAGGAATCGATCACCGTGGGTGGCAAGAGCTACGAGGCCACCAAGGTCTCGCGTGCCGATGGCAACAAGGAACTGATCGCGTGGATCGTGCCGGAATTCCCGGTGCCGGCGCGCATGCTGCAACGTGAGAGCGGCCGCGATGCGCTGGACCTGACCATCAAGGCGATGAACTGATTGTTGGGGTCGGATCCCTTCCCCCGGGAAGGGCTCTGACCCCGGTTGCGACATGGCTGGGTCAGAGCCCTTTCCGTCGGAAAGGGATCCGACCCCGCGAAAGAAAACGCCCGCTTCCGCGGGCGTTTTCTTATTTCTTCGCTTCGGCCGGTTTCTCTTCGGCCGCCTTGAACTCGGTGCGGCAGTCCACGCGGATCTGCTCGCCGGTGCTGCGCCAGACGAAGGTGCGGCAATGGCGGTTGCCGTCCTGGCTGTCATTCACCGCAACCGCATAGAACGACTCGATGATCTCATCACGCGAGACCGTGCCGTCGCCGTTCCAGTCCATGTCCTTCTGCTCGATGCCCTGGGTGATGGCGATGTTGGCGTACCAGGCATAGCCCAGCCACGCCAGCACGATCAGCACCAGGGCCAGCAGCGCCTTGCGGCGCGGGCTGAACTTGCCGCGCAGGATCATGGCACGCGCCGGATGGTGGCACCGAGCGAAGACAGCTTCTCTTCGATGTTCTCGTAGCCACGATCAAGGTGGTAGATGCGGTCGATGGTGGTCTCGCCGCTGGCCATCAGGCCGGCCAGGATCAGCGAGGCCGATGCACGCAGGTCGGTGGCCATCACCGGCGCACCACTCAGGTGTTCGTTGCCACGCACGATGGCGGTATGCCCTTCGACCTGGATGTCCGCGCCCAGACGCAGCAGTTCGTTGACGTGCATGAACCGGTTCTCGAAGATCGTTTCATTGATCACGCCCACGCCGTCGGCCACGCAGTTGAGCGCCATGAACTGCGCCTGCATGTCGGTCGGGAACGCCGGGTACGGCGCGGTGGTGAGGTTGACCGCCTTCGGCCGCTTGCCCTGCATGTCCAGGGTGATGGTGTCGTCGGTGGTCTCGATCTTCGCGCCGCCCTCGACCAGCTTGGACAGCACCGCGTCCATGGTGTTCGGGCGTGCGCGGTTGACCGTGACCTTGCCGCCGGTCATTGCTGCGGCCACCAGGAAGGTGCCGGTCTCGATGCGGTCGGGCAGCACTTCGTGGCGGCCACCGGACAGGCGCTCGACGCCTTCGATCACCAGGCGCGCGGTGCCGAGGCCTTCGATCTTCGCGCCCAGCGCGATCAGGCAGTGCGCCAGATCGGTCACTTCCGGTTCCATCGCGCAGTTGTCGAGGATGGTGGTGCCTTCGGCCAGCACCGCGCCCATCAGCACGTTCTCGGTGCCGGTGACGCTGACCATGTCGAAGGTGAAGTGGCCGCCCTTCAGACGCTTGGCGGTGGCCTTGATGAAGCCGTTCTCGACCACGATCTCGGCGCCCAGCGCCTGCAGGCCCTTGATGTGCTGGTCGACCGGACGCGAACCGATCGCGCAGCCGCCCGGCAGCGATACTTCCGCCGCACCGAAGCGGGCCAGCAGCGGGCCCAGCACCAGGATCGAGGCGCGCATGGTCTTGACCAGCTCGTACGGTGCCACGTGCTGGTTGACCGAACGCGGGTCGACCACGATCGCACTGCCACGCGACAGCGTGCCCTGGTCGATGGTGACCTTGGCGCCCAGCTCGCCCAGCAGCTTCACCGTGGTGACCACGTCGTGCAGGTGCGGCACGTTGGTGATCTCCACCGGCGCATCGGCCAGCAGGGTCGCGCAGAGAATGGGGAGGACGGCGTTCTTGGCGCCGGAGATGCTCACTTCACCGTGCAGCGCAGCGCCGCCGGTCACAACGATCTTGGCCATGTATTCGGGATCTTCTGCGGTTCAGCCGGCTTCGGCCGGGGTCACGGTTTTCAGCGCCAGCGCGTGGATCGCGCCGCCCATCAGGTCGCCCAGCGTGGCATACACCATGCGGTGGCGGGCCAGCGGCATCTTGCCGGCGAAGGCCTCGCAGACCACGGTCGCTTCGAAATGCACGCCATCGTCGCCCTGCACGTCGGCGCGGGCGCCGGGCAGGCCGGTTTCGATCAGATTGCGGATGGTGTCGGCGTCCAACGGGCTTTCCTAATAAAATGTGCCTCCATTCTACTTCCGCTGCGTGGCGTCCGCATGGCCGAATCCCTGTTGCCCCCCCGTTCCGTCGACCCTGCCGGCCTGGTCGCCAGTGGCCGCCGCGTGTTCGAGATCGAACGGCAGGCGCTGGATGCCGTGGCCGACCGCCTCGGCGAGGCCTTCCAGCAGGCCTGCCAGGCGATCCTGGCCAGCCGTGGGCGCGTGGTTGCGACCGGCATGGGCAAGTCCGGCCACATCGCCCGCAAGATCGCCGCCACCCTGGCCTCGACCGGCACACCCGCCTTCTATGTGCACCCGGGCGAAGCCGGCCACGGCGACCTGGGCATGATCACCGAGGACGATGTGGTGCTGGCCCTGTCCTATTCGGGCGAATCGGACGAGGTTCTGATGCTGCTGCCGGTGCTCAAGCGCCAGGGCAACGTGCTGATTTCCATGACTGGCCGCCCACAGTCCAGCCTGGCCACCGCCGCCGACATCCATCTGGATGTGAGCGTGCCGGCCGAGGCCTGCCCGCTGGCGCTGGCGCCGACCTCCAGCACCACCGCCTCGCTGGCGATGGGTGATGCGCTGGCCGTGGCCCTGCTCGACGCACGCGGCTTCACCGCCGACGATTTCGCCCGTTCACACCCGGCCGGCAGCCTCGGCCGCCGCCTGCTGCTGCACATCACCGACGTGATGCACACCGGCGACGACCTGCCCAGCGTGGGCGCGGACGCCAGCCTCAGTGAAGCGCTGATGGAGATGAGCCGCAAACGGCTGGGCATGACCGCCGTGGTCGATGCCGACGGCGTGCTGATCGGCCTGTTCACCGACGGCGACCTGCGCCGCGCGCTGGACAGTGCGCTGGACGTGCGCACCGCCAAGATCGCCGATGTGATGACGCGCAACCCGCGCACCATCGGCGCCGACCAGCTGGCCGTCGAGGCGGCCCGGCTGATGGAGACCCACAAGATCACCGGCCTGATCGTGGTCGATGGCCAGGGCCGCGCAGTCGGTGCCCTGAACATTCATGACCTGTTGCGGGCCCGGGTGGTTTAACCGACAGTCCATAGACCCCATTCAGTCTGTAACGCCGCACCCGCCCCCAACGAGCCTGCCGCCCTGATGCCCTGGTCCCCCCTGCCCGCCTTCCCCGCCCACCTGCATGCCGCCGCGGCCCGTATCCGCCTGGCCTGCTTCGACGTGGACGGCACCCTCACCGACGGTCGGCTGTACTACGACAAGGACGGCAACGAGAGCAAGGCGTACTTCGTGCAGGACGGTCTGGGCCTGAAACTGCTGCAGCAGCACGGTATCCACCCCGTACTGATCACCGCGCGCAACAGCCAGTCGGCGCTCAAGCGCGGCGCCGACCTCGGCATCGACACCCAGATTGCCGTGGGCGACAAGCTGGCCAGCGTGCAGGCCCTGTGCGCACAGCACGGCATCGGCCTGGAACAGGTGGCGTTCATCGGCGATGACCTGCCCGACCTGGCACCGCTGGGCGCGGTCGGCCTGGCCGTCGCTCCGGCCAATGCCCACCCATGGATTGCAGAGCGCGTGCATTGGCAGACCCGTACCGAGGGCGGACAGGGCGCCGCACGTGAGCTGTGCGACATCCTGCTGGCCGCGCAGGGTCATGTGGATGCGGTGCTGGCGAGGTTCGGCGCATGAACCTGCCCACCGTGAACTGGCGCACCCTGCTCGGCATCGGCCTGCTGCTGGCGGCCCTGCTCAGCAGCTGGGCCGCACTGCGCAACCGCGACAAGGGGCCAGCCAACGGCGGCCAGGAGGTCGGCGTGGACTACATCCTGCACGACTTCCAGATTGTCGCCCTGGATGAGCACGGCAAGGAATCGACCACCCTGCGCGCGCCGCTGCTGGAACGCCAGCGCGGCGACCAGACCATCAACATCGCCACCCCGCTGTTCGAGATGCCGGACAAGGATGGCAAGCACTGGACCCTGCGTGCCGAGACCGGCTGGCTCAGCGCCAAGGGCGACGAGATGAAGCTGCGCGGCAATGTGGCGGGCGACAGCCCGGCCGGCCCTGGCACGGTGCCGACCACCTTCCGCACCGACCACCTGGACGTGTTCCCGAGGGAGAATCGCGCCCGCACCGACGCCCTGGTGACCATGACCCGCCCGGGCATGGAACAGTCCGGCGTCGGCTTCGAAGTGGATTCGAAGAACAACACGTATCATTTCCTCAGCCAGTCCAAGGGCCGCTACACGCCCAAACGCTGATTCCGCCGCCAGCCTGCGACGTCTCCGGACAGGCGCAAGGCCGGCAGCCCCACCCTCCCGCCCCCGGCCCGCCCGGGCGGCCCCTACCGGTAGAACGGACCCCGATGAAGATTCCCTTTGCCGCCGTACTCGCGCTCGGTCTTCTTGTCCCCAGCGCCGCCTTCGCCAAGTCCACCGACCGCAACGAAGACATGCACATCGATTCCGGCGCCCAGTCGGGCATGCTCACCGGCGACGGCAAGACCGTGCTGTCGCAGGGCGTGATCATCACCCAGGGCACGCTGGACCTGCGCTCGTCCGAGGCCGAGATCTACCTCAAGGACGGCGAGCCCGTGCGTGCGGTGTTCACCGGCAAACAGGCCAAGATGAAGCAGCAGCTCGATGATGGCACCTGGATGGACGCGCTGGCCGATCGCATCGACTACGACATCAAGACCGAGATCATTACCCTGACCGGCAACTACAAGGTCACCAGCGCGCGCGGCACCAATGCCGGCCAGCGCATGGTCTACAACACCCGCACCGGCGAAATGAACTCCGGTGGCGACGGCAGCCGCGTGCGCACCGTCATCCCGCCGAAGAACAAGACCCCGGCCGCACCTGCGGCACAGCCCAAGGCCACTACGCCGGCACCGCCGGCCGGGAGCAAGAAGTAATGCTCGTCGCCAAGGGCCTGCGCAAGAAGTACAAGCAACGCGAAGTCGTCAAGGACTTCGGGCTGACCCTCGACGCCGGTGAAGTGGTCGGCCTGCTCGGCCCCAACGGCGCCGGCAAGACCACCTGCTTCTACATGATCGTCGGCCTGGTTGCCGCTGACGCCGGCAGCATCGTGCTCGACGGCAAGGACATCACCGGCGACCCGATGTATACCCGGGCCAAGCAGGGCGTGGGTTACCTGCCGCAGGAGCCGTCGGTGTTCCGCAAGCTGACCGTGGCCGACAACATCCGCCTGGTACTGGAGCTGCGCGAGGACCTTGACTCGAAGGGCCGCGAGCGCGAATTGAACAGCCTGCTCGACGAACTGCAGCTGGGCCACGTCGCCGACCAGCTCGGCGCCAGCCTGTCCGGTGGCGAGCGCCGCCGCTGCGAGATCGCCCGTGCCCTGGCCGCGCAGCCGCGCCTGATCCTGCTCGACGAACCGTTCGCCGGTGTCGACCCGATTTCGGTCGGCGAGATCCAGCGCATCGTCACCCATCTCAAGCAACGTGGCATCGGCGTGCTGATCACCGACCACAACGTGCGCGAGACCTTGGGTATCTGCGACCGCGCGTATATCCTCGCCGAGGGCAGCGTGCTGGCCCAGGGTTCGCCGGAAGCGATCCTGGACAACGCCGATGTGCGTCGCGTCTACCTCGGGGATTCCTTCAAGCTGTGAAGCAGTCGCCGGGTCCCTCTCCTTCCTTTCGGCACAGGCATGAAGACTCGGCTGCAGACATCGTTGGGACAGCAGCTGGTGCTGACGCCCCAGCTGCAGCAGGCGATCAAGCTGCTGCAGATGTCGAGCACCGAGCTGGAGCTGGAAATCGCACAGGCGGTGGAGAGCAATCCGCTGCTGGACTGGGCCGACAGCAACGACGGCAGCACCGCCAGCGAAGCCGGCGATGGCAACGACAGCGAAGCTCCCGCAGAACGCACCGATGCCGGCGACGACTGGGCACCGGCCGAACTGGACTGGAGCGCGTCCGGTAGCGGAGGCAGCTTCGACGATGACGACGATATCGGCAGCGCCGCCGAACGCGTGGCCGAAACCGAAACGCTGGCCGACCACCTGCTGTGGCAGTTGCACCTGTCGCATCTTTCCACGCATGACCGCAGCATCGGCGCTGCACTGATCGATGCGCTGGACGACGACGGCTACCTGCGCGAACCGCTGGCCACCATCGCCGAAACCCTGTTGCCGGCGATCCACGCCGACGAGGATGAGATCCTCGCTGTGCTGCATCGCATCCAGCGTTTCGACCCGGTCGGCGTGGCTGCACGCACGCTCGGCGAATGCCTGCAGCTGCAGCTGGATGTGCTGGCCGACGATACACCCGGCCTGGTGCTGGCGCGACAGATTGCCGCAGGCCCGCTGGAACGGCTGCCGCGCAGTGGCGTCGCCGGGCTGGCCCATGAACTGAAACAGCCCTTGGACGAGGTCGAGACGGCGGTCACCCTGCTGCGTTCGCTGGACCCGCGCCCGGGCACGCAGATCGCACCGCTGTCGCCGGACACCTACGTGGTGCCGGATGTGGTGGTGTGGCGGCAGAACGGCGTGTGGCGCGCAGCGCTGGCCGCGCACGCCGGTCCGAAGGTGGTGATCCACCGCGGCTACGAACAGCTGATCCGACGTTGTGGCGATGCCGATGCCGGCTACCTGCGTACCCAGCTGCAGGAAGCGCGCTGGCTGCTGAAAGGACTGCAGCAGCGCGGCGAAACCCTGCTGCGCGTCGTGCGCAGCCTGATCCAGCAGCAGGCCGGTTTCCTTGAATTCGGCGAGCAGGCACTGCGTCCACTGACCCTGCGCGAGATCGCCGCCGAGCTCGGCCTGCACGAATCCACGGTCTCGCGCGCGATCGCCCGCAAGCACGTGCGTACCCCGCGCGGCACCCTGCCGCTGCGCGCCTTCTTCGCCTCGGGCATCGATACCGAGGGCGGTGGCGAGGCGTCCAGCACGGCCATCCAGGCGATGATCCGGCGCCTGATCGACGACGAGAACCCGCGCAAGCCGCTTTCTGACGCCAAGCTGGCTGACCTGCTCAAATCGTCGGGAATTCCAGTAGCGCGACGCACCGTGGCGAAGTATCGTGAAGCCATGAACATTTCCGCCTCGCACGAAAGGGTCAGAATCGCTTGACGCGCCGCCGCGCCCGGCGGAGAGGTTCATTGGCACATCCGAACACAGGAGAAACCCGATGCGCATCGAAACGTTTGGCAAAGATGTCGAAGTCACCCCGGCCCTGCAGTCCTATGTAGAGGAGAAGCTGGCCCGGATCGGCAAACACTTCGACCAGCACTGCGAAGCGCGGGTGACCCTCAAGCTGCAGAAGACCGAACACCACGTCGACGCCAGCCTCAACATTCCCGGCCAGACCCTGCACGCTGAGGCCAATGCCCAGACCATGTATGCCGCGATCGACCTGCTTGCGGACAAGCTTGACCGTCTGGTGATCAAGCACAAGGAGAAAAAACAGCAGCACGCACCGCTGCCGGTGGGCGACAATGGTGGCTGATCGCCACCGTTCCCCGCAGACATGCCCCTGACTGACCTCCTGGCGGCCGTGCAGACCCAGCTCTGCACGGCCACCGACCGCGACAGCGTCCTGCAGGCCGCCGCCGGGTTGCTGGCCTGCCGCCAGGCCAACGCCGAACAGATCTATCTGAACCTGTGCCAGCGCGAAGCGCTGGGCAGCACCGCGATCGGTCACGGCATCGCCATTCCCCACGGCCGCGCGCCAACCCTGGACCGCCCCCGCGGCGCCCTGCTGCGGTTGGCCTCCCCGGTCGACTTCGGCGGCGACGAGCCGGTGGACCTGGTGTTCGCCATGGCCGTCCCCGCCCACTACACCCACCAGCACCTGATGCTGCTGTCCGAGCTGGCCGAGCTGTTCTCGGCGCCGGAGATCCGCCAGGCCCTGCGCGAAGCGGGCGATGCCCGGGCGCTGCGCGAGGCGCTGGACATGACCCCACCTGCGAGTGCCGCATGAATACCAGCATCACCGCCCGTGAACTGTTCGAACAGCAGCGCGAGCGGCTGGGGCTGCGCTGGGCTGCCGGCAAGTCCGGCGAGAAGCGCGAACTGGAGGCCGGCAACACGGTCTCGCGGCGTCCATCGCTGGCTGGTTATCTCAATGCGATCTACCCCAACAAGGTGCAGATCCTGGGCACCGAGGAACTGTCCTGGCTGGATGCACTGGAACCGCGCCAGCGTTGGGAGACCATCGAAAAGATCATGCAGTCGCACCCGCTGGCGCTGGTGCTGACCCGCAACCAGGCCTGCCCGGAAGACCTGCGTGCCGCCGCTGACGAATCCGGCACGCCGCTGTGGCTGTCGCCCAAGCGCGGCCACGAACTGCTCAACCACCTGTCCTACCACTTGGCCCGCACGCTGGCGCCGCGGGTGATCCTGCATGGCGTGTTCATGGAGATCTACTCCATCGGCGTGCTGATCACCGGCGAGGCCGGGTCGGGTAAAAGCGAGCTGGCACTGGAGCTGCTCAGCCGCGGCCACCGCCTGGTCGCCGACGATGCCCCCGAATTCACCCAGATCGCCCCGGACGTGCTCGATGGCACCTGCCCCGAACTGCTGCAGGACCTGCTGGAAGTGCGCGGCCTGGGCGTGCTGAACGTGCGCGAGATGTTCGGCGACACGGCTGTAAAGAAGAACAAGTACCTTCGGCTGATCGTCCACTTGACCAAGCCGATGACCGAACCCACCCCGCATGGCTACGAGCGCCTGACCGGCGATTCGGGCACCCGCCATGTGCTGGACCTGGATGTACCGCTGATCACGCTGCCGGTGATGCCTGGCCGCAACCTGGCCGTGCTGACCGAGGCCGCCACCCGCCTGCACATCCTGCGCACCAAGGGCATCGACCCGGCGGCGATGTTCATCGCCCGTCACAGCAACCTGCTGGAACGGCGAACACCCTGATTCCCCTGCCCTTCGAAGAGCCTGTCCATGAGCACCGCAACCCCCACCGCCCCGACCCTGATCATCGTCAGCGGCCTGTCCGGCTCGGGTAAATCCGTCGCCCTGAAGACCTTCGAGGACCAGGACTACTACTGCTCGGACAACCTCCCGATCCACCTGCTGCCGGACTTCGTGCGCAGCCTGCTGGCCAACCATGACGGCAGCGCGCCGCGCCGGCTGGCGGTGGGCATCGACGTGCGCGGCCAGGCCGACCTGAGCCAACTGGGCGATTGGCGGCAGCTCGCCACCGACGCCGGCGTGGAAGTGAAGGTGCTGTTCTTCGAAGCCAGCGACGAGGCGGTGCTCAAGCGCTACGCCGACACCCGCCGCCGCCATCCGTTGAGCCAGCTGGGCCTGTCACTGCCCGAAGCGATCGCCCGCGAGCGTGAATTGACCGCGCCGCTGCGCCGCGAGGCCGATGCGGTGATCGACACCAGCAACCTCAATGTGCACCAGCTGCGGCGGCGCATCATCACCGAGTTCGCGCTGGACCACGCCACGCGCCTGTCGCTGCTGTTCGAATCGTTCGCCTACAAGCGCGGCGTACCGGCCGAGGCGGACTTCGTGTTCGATGCGCGGGTGCTGCCCAATCCGCACTGGGATCCGGATCTGCGTGCGCTCAGCGGTCGTGAGCCCGGCGTGCGCGACTACCTGGAAGCGCAGCCGGACGTGCAGCGTTACCTGACCCAGCTGATGGATTTCCTCGATACCTGGCTGCCGAAGCTGGGCGATGGCACCCGCAGCTATGTGACCGTGGCGTTCGGCTGCACCGGCGGCAAGCACCGCTCGGTGTTCCTGGCCGAGCGCATGGCGCGGCATGCCCGCGAGATGGGCTGGGAAGACGTGGCGACGTATCACCGCGAACAGGATTGAGGGGGTCGGCCGGGCTGCACCCGGCACCCGCTGGTAGTGCCGGCCGCTGGCCGGCAACAGCAAAAGCAAAAGCGGCATTCCGTGGGATGGCGAGGCGGTGTGCTGTTGGTAGGTGTCGACCTTGGTCGACACGGTAGATCCACGCCATGCGTGGATGAATCCCGGTCAGGCATCGAAAAACGCATGGGGTCGGATCCCTTTTCCAGGGGAAAAGGGCTCTGACCCCGGTAACGCTGAATACGGGACACAGTGCCCCTCATCTGCTGCTATCGCCGATTCACCTTGACCTGTTAACGTGCAGTAATGACCTGTGGCATTCTCCTCGTAACACATCCCGGGGTCGGGACCGGCCTGCTTGACGTGGCGACCCGGCTCCTGCGGCAGTTGCCGCTGAAAACCGAAGCTTTCGAAGTACCGTTCGACGCAGACCTGGACGCCCTGCTCCCGCTCGCCTCGGCCGCCCTGCGGCGGGTCGATGGGGGGGAAGGCGTGCTGATCCTGACCGACCTGTACGGCGCCAGCCCCGCCAACCTTGCCGGGCAGCTGGCCCGGCTGGGGACCCCGGTTCGCCGGGTGTCGGCGCTGAGCCTGCCGATGTTGCTGCGGGTGATGAATTATCCGGAACAGGGACTGGATCAACTGCCCGCCACAGCCGCGGCGGGTACCCGTAATGGAGCGATAGTCGACGATGCTTGAACGAGAACTCACCGTCAGCAACCGCCTGGGCCTGCACGCCCGGGCCACCGCCAAGCTGGTGCAGACCCTGGCGCCGTTCCGCTGCAACGTGACCATGGCCGCCAAGGGCCGTGAGATCAACGCCAAGAGCATCATGGGCGTAATGCTGCTGGCCGCTGGCCAGGGCACTCCGGTCACGGTGCGGATCAACGGCGAGGACGAAGCCGCCGCGATGGAGGCGGTGGTCGGCCTGTTCGAACGCCGCTTCGACGAGGACAACTGAGCGTGCCACGCGCACGCGCCGGGCAGCTCGGTTCCGGCCAGCGGCCGGTACAGCTGCTGGCCGGTCATGGTGCGGCCCGTGGCACTGCGATGGGCCGGGCCCGCGTACGCCTGCCGCATGCACTGGAAGTCGCTGAACAACGTGTCGCAACCAGCCAGGTCGAGGCCGAACTGGCCCGCCTGCACCGGGCGGTGGACGCCGCACGCGTGGAAATGCACGAACTGCGGCAGCGCCTGCAGGGTGCATTGAACCAGGAGGCAGGCGAGTTCCTCGACCTGCATGCCCTGCTGCTGGATGACCCCGAGCTGCTGTTCGGGCTGGATGAGCTGATCCGCAGCGGCCCGTACAGCGCCGGCTATGCCTTGCGCCTGCAGCGCGACCGCCTGGCCAAGGTCTTCGATGGCATGGACGATGCCTACCTGAAGAGCCGCATGGACGATCTCGACCACGTGATCGGCCGCATCCACGCCTTCCTGCAGCCCGAACGGCCACCGGCGGTGAAGGGCCTGGCCGGCGAGATCCTGGTCTGCGACAACATCGCCCCGTCCGAGCTGGCGCAACTGCAGGCCCAGGGCGTGGTCGGCATCGTCACTGCCGCCGGCAGCGCGCTGTCGCACAGCGCGATCCTGGCACGCAGCCTGCACCTGCCACTGATCGTCAACGTGCCGCAGCTGCTCAGCCGCATCGCCGATGGCGATGTGCTGATCATCGACGGCGCCGACGGCAGCATCACCGCCAACCCGCAGGCCGACAATCTGCGGGACTACCGCGCCCGGCTGAAAGAACATGCGCGCGAGCAGCGCGAGCTCGGCCGCCTGCGCAGCAAGCCCAGCCGTACCCGCGACCAGGTCGACATCGCCCTGCTGGCCAATGCCGAATCGCTGGAGGATGTGACCCAGGCGCACGCGCTGGGTGCGCAGGGGCTGGGCCTGTACCGCACCGAGTTCCTGTTCCTGCAGCGCAACGAGCTGCCGGACGAAGAAGAACAGTTCCAGACCTACCGCGATGCCGCGTTGGGCATGAGCGGGCGACCGGTCACCATCCGCACGCTCGACCTGGGCGCGGACAAGGCCGACCGCACCGGCCTGACCCTGAGCAATGAAGAGAACCCGGCCCTGGGACTGCGCGGGGTACGCCTGTCGCTGGCACGGCCGAAGGTGGCCGATACCCAGCTGCGCGCGATCCTGCGTGCCTCGGCCTACGGCAAGCTGCGGGTGCTGGTGCCGATGGTCAGCACCCGCGAGGAGCTGCTGGCGGTGCGCCGACGCATGCTCAAGCTGACCGAACAGCTGCGCGGCGAAGGCCACATGGTGTCCGACCATGTGCCGTTGGGTGCGATGATCGAGGTGCCGGCCGCGGCGCTGGCACTGGAGAGCTTCATCGACCTGGTCGACTTCCTGTCGATCGGCACCAACGACCTGGTGCAGTACCTGCTCGCCGCCGACCGCAACAACGAGGCACTGGGCGAGCTGTATTCACCGCTGCATCCGGCCGTGCTGCGGCTGCTGCAGATGGTGATCGAGACCGGCGCGCGGCATCGCATTCCGGTGGCGGTCTGCGGCGAGATGGCAGGCGATGCGCGGATGACCCCACTGCTGCTGGCGCTGGGCCTGACCGAATTCAGCCTGCACCCGGGCACGCTGCTGGAGGTACGCCGTGCGATCCGCGAAGCCGACCTGGGGACACTGCGCGCCCGTGCGCCGAAGCTGCTGTCCGCGCGCGACCGCCGCGCCATCGAACGCTGGCTGGCGCTGGTGGCGGATACGCCCTGAGCGCCCTGCTGATTCGCCGGGCATGCACGCGCGGGGTCAGATCCCTTTTCCTGTGGAAAAGGGATCTGACCCCAGCCTCCCGTCGGGGTATGCGTTGAAACATCCCCTTGCGATAATGACGCGCTGAACACCCCTGTTGCCGCATCCTTGCCGGGATCGCGGCTTTTCTTATCCCGCGGGAGCTGCGATGGCTGAAGCTGTACGCCACGACAAGACTGCGCGCCAACTGCGGATGCTGTCCGATGCACTGGACAGCGGACGGCTGGGCCCGGTGCGTCGCCTGGTCAACACCCTGGCCCCGGCCGAGATCGGCAACCTGCTCGAGTCGTTGCCGCCCGGCAAGCGCGAGGTGGTGTGGGGCCTGGTCGATCCGGAAGACGATGGCGAGGTCCTGGTCCACGTCGGCGAAGACGTGCGCGAAAGCCTGCTCGCAGACATGGACCCGGACGAGATCATCGCCGCGGTCGAAGACCTGGACATCGACGATCTGGCCGACCTGGTCGAAGACCTGCCAGACACGGTCATCGACGAAGTCCTCAAGTCGATGGACCGCGAGAACCGCGAGCGGCTGGAACAGGTGCTGTCCTACCCCGAGGACAGCGCCGGCCGCCTGATGAATCCGGACGTAGTGACGGTCCGCGCCGACGTCAACGTCGACGTGGTGCTGCGCTACCTGCGCCTGCGCGGCGAGCTGCCCGACCACACCGATCACCTGTTCGTGGTCAGCCGGCGCCATCAGTACCTCGGCCGTGTGTCGCTGGCAGCACTGGTGACCCATGAGGACACCACGCCGATCAACCGCCTGATCGACGACGAGCAGCCGGCCATCGACGTCGGCGAGAGCGACCAGGAGGTCGCGCGGCAGTTCTCCGACCATGACTGGATCTCCGCGCCGGTGGTGGACGAGAACAACATCCTCGTTGGCCGCATCACCATCGATGACGTGGTCGACATCATCCGCGGCCAGGCCGAGCACCAGGCGCTGGGCGCCGCCGGTCTGGACGAGGACGAGGATCTGTTCAGTCCAGTCTGGCGTGCGATGCGCCGCCGCCTGATGTGGCTGTCGGTCAACCTGTGCACGGCTTTCCTGGCTTCCAGCGTGGTCGGCCACTTCGAGGGCACGATCGACAAGCTGGTCGCGCTGGCAGTGCTGATGCCGATCGTGGCCGGCCTCGGCGGCAATGCCGGCACCCAGGTGCTCGCGCTGATGGTGCGCGGCCTGGCGCTGGGCCAGGTCGGTGCCTCCAACGCGCGCACGCTGCTGTGGAAGGAAGTGCGGGTCGCCGCGCTGAACGGCCTGCTGCTCGGCTCGATCCTGGGCCTGATCGTGCTGGCCTGGTTCCACTCGCCAGGGCTGTCGGCAGTGATCGCCATTGCACTGACCTGCAACCTGCTGTTCGCGGCGCTGGCCGGCGTGCTGGTGCCACTCACCCTGAAACGCTTCGGCTTCGATCCGGCGTTGGCCAGTGGCATCTTCCTGACGGCCGTGACCGACTCGATGGGCTTCTTCACCTTCCTCGGCCTGGCCACGCTGGTGCTGCTGCACTGATCCCTGCGGGCGCGGAGCCCTGCGACGCAGGGCTCCGGCCCCCTTCCCTTCCCGGAACATCCCATGGCAACAACGATCGAGAACTATTTCCAGCCCGGCTGGCGCGACCAGCAGCACACCTGCCCGGCCTGCGAATGGAAGGGCAGCTCGCGCGCCATGGTGATGGAGCTGGACGAGGACGCCACCGAGTACGACTGCCCGGTCTGTGAGAATCCACTGCTGGTGGTCCTGCACCCGGACATGGCGCAGGTGCAGGCGGCGGCGGCCGAAGGCAATGCGGAGGCGAAGGAGCAGTTGGACATCATCGCCAGTTTCCCGCGCGCGGACTGACGGCCTGCGCTCAGCGGCGCCCGCGCAGGTCACGTGACCGGATGGCCAGCGCATCGGCCTGCTGCCGCGCCACGACGAGCTCCTCCGGAGACAGTTTCAATCCGAGTGCGGCCTCGACCGAATCCTCGCCACACAGGCTTGCAGTGCCACACAGCTCGTGCAGCAGCACCGAATCCGCGCCACACGGCACACCGGCATCGCAGGCAGCAAGCATCCACGCAGCAGCATCCACGTCGGTGCCGGCCGGATAGGGCGCCAGCGCCTCATGCACGCCACCCGGGTCGTAGGACAGGCCTTCCGACAAGGCGAGATAGGCCTGGCCATCGTTGCGGGCAAGCGCCTTCTCGATGATCGACACCTGTTCATCCGTGGAAGGCCTCGATGCGCCCTGCAGCATGCCGCCAAAGTAGCGCTCGATGATCTGCGCGGCAAAGTGCCCCTGCTCGGCGGCCCGTCGGCGGTAGCGGAACGACGCTTCACCCGCGTCCTGTCGATCGATGCCGTCGCAACGCTGGGACAGCCAGGCACCACTGCGATACAACGCCGGCCTGCGATCGGGCGGCATGCCCGTGGGTTCGTCCTGGGTTGGATCGAAGAACGAGACGCATTCCCCATAGATGAGGCTGAGCTCATAGCTCGCCTCGGCATCACCTGCGTCGGAACGACTGGCCAGTTCCTGCGCCCGCGGAAGCAACCAGACTGCGGTCTGATAGTCTGCATCGGCCCGGTTCAGCCGCGCCGCCGGGTGCGGAGACTGCGAAGGTGGCGCTCTGCCAGGCTCACTCTGGCTGTCGGAAGCTTCCGGCACGGAATGCGTGCCTGCCTGCAGCCCCTTCCATGTCAATCCCGCGACCAGCACCAGCAGCGCCGCGCAGACCATAATCCCTTTGCCTCGTTCCATGATGTGCGGCTGCGCCACTCCGATAGCTCTCCGCATTCTGCTCCGCGTGTGCCCACTGCGCAAACGATTGCCGATGGGGCCTATTGCGCTGCAGAAGGCATTGGCGCACGAGCGGGGATAGCATGAAAGGGATTCCATGTACTGGGGCTCCGTCATGCTGCGATCGCTTCCCCGCTGGCTGCCACTGCTGTCGCTGATGATGTTGGCCGGTTGCGCCAGCACACCCCACAGCGCGCGCGGCCACTTCGAAGGCCGCGCCGTGAAGGTGGACGGAGAGACCGCCTACTACCAGGTCTTCATTCCGGCCGGAGTGCGGACGGGAGGCCCCGCACACTCCGGCAACAGCATGGGCATCCCGGTGATCCTGTTCCTGCACGGCTCGGGCGAACGCGGCCGGGACGGCGTCAAGCAGACGTATTCGGGACTGGGGCCGTATCTGCGCGAGCACGCCGACTTCCCGGCCCTGGTCGTCTTCCCGCAGGCAGCGAAGCACTCGGAATGGAGCGGCCGCAACAACCGCATGGCCGTGGCTGCGCTGGACGCGACCATCGCCGAATTCGGCGCCGATCCGGCGCGCCAGTACCTGACCGGCATGTCGATGGGCGGCTACGGCAGCTGGAACATTGCGCTGGATGACCCGCACCGCTTTGCCGCGATCGTGCCGGTATGCGGTGCCGTGTTCGTACCGCGCGCGAAGCGGCCGACCCTGTTCGTTGAACAGGTGGCCCAGGAATCCGATCCCTATGCCGTGATCGCCAGGCGACTGCAACACACCCCCATCTGGATCTTCCACGGCGCGCAGGATGACGTGGTTCCGCCGGATGACGACCGCAGGCTGCACAGCGCATTCCAGGGCACCCACGCACGCGACGTGCGCTACACCGAGTACCCGGAAGGCAATCACAATGCCTGGGACGCCACCTACGCCGACCCGGCGATGTGGGCGTGGCTGTTCGCGCAGAAGCGCTGAACCGCAGCTTCTGGTAGCTGCCAACCTTGGTTGGAGCCTGGTTTGGGTAGGTACCAACTAAGGTTGGAACCTGCTTTCGGTGGGTGCCAACCTTGGTTGGCACTATCTGTCCGCCCCCATGAACTCCGCCTTGGCACAGTAACCTTCGAGTTCCCACTCACACCACGCATGCGGGTATTCGCCAAGCTGCGTTGCCAGCCCCGCCCTGATCGGCTTCGCCATCACATACATTGCGTGCCGGAACAGCGATTCATCAGAGCGGATCGCGTGATCGTGATAGCAGGACTGCCAGAAGCGCCCTACCCTGCCCAGTACCCTGTTTGCGTACACCGCCGTACGCGACTTGAAGCGCTTCATGACAACGTCGAGCGATGCCGCGCGCAGCTGCATCAACCAGTGGACGTGATCCGGCATGACCACGTAGGCGATCGAATGGGTCAGACCTTCCAGATCCAGACGCTGGAACTCCTGCATGGCGGTAGCCGCAACGGCTTCATTGGCGAACAGAGCCGCCCGGCCATGCACGTTCGTCGTGAGGATGTAGCTCTGGCCGATACTGGAATGACGGCCTAGCAGGAGTCGGGTGCTGTTCATGCAGAAGAGCATGGGCGGGCGCATGTTCCCTGAACATCGGGAAATCACCTTGGTCCGGGTAGGCCAGTGCCAACCAAGGTTGGCACCCACCACACCAGCAGTGTCAACCAAGGTTGACACCTACCAGAGTGGCGATCAGCCCAGCAGCGTTTCCAGCACGGCCATGCGCACCGCGACGCCGTTGGCGACCTGGCGCAGCACCCACGACTGCGGGCCGTCGGCCACCTCGTCGGTCACTTCCACGCCGCGGTTGATCGGGCCCGGGTGCAGCACCGCGGCATCCTTGCCCGCGCGCGCCAGGCGTTCGTTGGTCAGGCCGTACTGCGCGTGGTACTGCTCCAGCGACGGCACCAGGCCTTCTTCCATGCGCTCGCGCTGCAGGCGCAGCATCATCAGCGCGTCGACGCCTTCCAGCATCGCGTCGAAATCATCGCCGACCACGCAGCCCTTCAGGGTCTCGTCGTCGGGCAGCAGCGACTGCGGGCCACACACGCGGATCTCGCCCACGCCCAGCGTGCGCAGCGCATGCAGGTCGGTGCGGGCCACGCGCGAGTGCTTTACGTCGCCGACGATCACCACCTTCAGCTTCGAGAAATCCGGGCCCTTGGCCTGGCGCAGGGTCAGCATGTCCAGCAGGCCCTGGGTCGGGTGCGAGCTGCGGCCGTCACCGGCATTGATCAGCGCGGTGCCCTCGCCGGCCGCTTCGGCCAGCGCGGCCACGGCGCCATCATCGGGGTGGCGCACCACGAAGCCGCGTACGCCCATCGCTTCCAGGTTGCGCAGCGTGTCACAGGCGGTTTCGCCCTTGCGCGTGGACGAGGTCGAGGCATCGAAGTTCAGCACATCGGCGCCCAGGCGCTGCGCAGCCAGCTGGAACGAGCTGCGGGTGCGCGTGGACGGTTCGAAGAACAGCGTGCACACCGCCGAACCGGCCAGCACGTGGCGCTTGTTGCCGACACGACCGACCGCGGCATCGCGGATCTGCCCTGCCCGGTCGAGCAACTGCAGCAGGGTTTCGCGCGGCAGGCCCTCGAGGGTCAACAGGTGGCGCAGGCGTCCGGAGGCATCGATTTGCTGGGCAGTCATGGCGGGAGTCGTGCAGTCAGGGAATGGGGGTGGCGTCGTCGGGGGACGACAGCCAGCGGTCGATGATCACCGCGGCGGCGACGGCGTCGAGAGCGGCCGCATCACGGCGGCGCTTGCGCCCTTCGGCGCGCTCGACGGCAAAGCGGCGTGCGGCTTCGACCGAGCTGGAACGCTCGTCGATCATCACCACCGGCAGCTTGAAGCGTTCCCGCAGCTGGCGGGCGAAGCCCTGCGCACGCTTGCGGTTGGGCTGGTCCTGGCCATCCAGGGTCAGCGGGTCGCCGACCACCAGGCCGTCGGGTTTCCATTCCTTGAGCAGGCGTTCGATCGCGGTCCAGTCCGGGCCATTGCCGTGCACGTCGACCACCGCCACCGCGCGCGCATGCGCAGCGAAGGCACTGCCGATGGCCACGCCGATGCGGCGAGAGCCGACGTCGAACCCCAGAACGGTGCCGTCACGGCGGATCGCCGGGGCAGCAGACACCGGTGCGGGCGCGGTCGGCTCAGACATGGCCGCTGTAATCGGTCAGACGGAACAAGTCCACGCCGATGCGCGAGGCCGCACCCTGCCAGCGCTGCTCCAGCGGCAGCTGGAACACCAGCTCGGCATCGGCCGGCACGGTCAGCCAGCTGTTCTCGGACAGCTCGCTTTCCAGCTGCCCTGCACCCCAACCGGCACAGCCGAGGGTGACCACGGCATTGGCCGGGCCTTCGCCGCGCGCCATCGCTTCGAGGATGTCGCGCGAGGTGGTGAGGTACAGGCCCTCGCCCACGGTCAGGCTGGAATCCCACGCGCGCGCGTCGTCATGGATGACGAAGCCGCGTTCGGGATGCACCGGGCCGCCATTGAGCACCATGCGCGCCTGCAGGTCGCCATCACCGGTGGTGATGTCCATCTGTGCAAGCACTTCACCCAGCGTGTACTCGGAAGGCTGGTTGACCAGCACGCCCATTGCGCCGTTCTCGTCGTGCTGGCAGATCAGCGCGACGCTGCGGGCAAAGGTCGCGTCGAGCAGCGACGGCAGCGCGACGAGCAGGTGATCGGCAAGGGAGGTCGGCGTTACAGGCATGGGCCCATTCTACCTGCTGGGGGCGGGATGGTCGCGCGATGGCGCCGAACCGCGATGGGCTAGGATGGTGCTTTGCCATGGAAGGTCATCGATGCAGTCTTCATCGCCCCTGACCCTGCCGGCACGCAGCGCCATCGTCCTGATCGCCCTGCTGCAGGGTCTGATGCTGTATGCCGCGCAGGAACTGTCCGATGCGTGGCCGTTCCGCGATATCGGCTGGCGCTACTGCTGGTACGCCTGGGTGCTGGCCATTCCCAGCGCGGTGGCATTGAGCCTGGTCGAGCTGGGCCAGCGCCGCCTGTGGCTGCAGGCGGTGCTCGGCTCGGTGGTGGTGCTGGCGCTGGCCGCCTGGATCGGCTGGAACCTCAACGGCGAGACCGCACTGGAATCGGGCGCGCTGCAGTTCCCGCTGACCGTGGGCATGGCCGTAGCAGTGTTCGTGGCCCTGCCCTGGTGGCAGTTCCAGTTGCAGCACGGGCATTGGCGCGCCAGCTATCCGGAGCTGTTCGAGCGCGCCTGGCAGAACGGCCTGACCCTGGCCCTGGCGGCGCTGTTCACCGGGCTGACCTGGCTGCTGTTGTGGCTGTGGGCGGCGCTGTTCCAGCTGCTCGACGTGACCGTCTTCCGTGACCTGTTCCGGCAGGACGCGTTCATCGCACTGGCCACCGGCAGCCTGGCCGGGTTCGGCGTGCTGATCGGGCGCACCCAGCACCGCGCGATCCAGATCACCCGCCAGGTGCTGTTCGCGATCTGCCGCGGACTGCTGCCGCTGCTGTCGTTCATCGCCGTGCTGTTCGTGCTGAGCCTGCCGCTGACCGGGCTGGAACCGCTGTGGAAGACCCGCTCGGCCGCCAGCCTGCTGCTGGTGCTGTCGCTGCTGCTGGTGACGTTCACCAATGCGGTCTACCAGCAGGGAGAAGACAGCGCTCCCTACCCCCTGCTGCTGCGCCGGCTGGTTGAAGCCAGCCTGCTGGCACTGCCGGTCTACGCCGCACTGGCGCTGTACGCACTGGGCCTGCGCGTGGTGCAGTACGGCTGGACCATGGACCGGTTCTGGGCAGTACTCGTCGCGTTGGCCGTGGCCGGCTATGCCGTGGGCTACGCGCTGGCGGTGCTGCGCCGGCAGAGCCGCTGGTTGCAGATGCTGGAGCCGGTCAACCGATGGATGTGCTGGGCGGTGCTGGCACTGGCCTTGCTGGGCAACTCGCCGCTGCTGGACCCGGTGCGGCTGACCCTGTCCAGCCAGCTGGAGCGGCTGCGCGCGGACCCGCCGGCGATCACCAGCAGCGACGTCAACGTGCTGCGCTTCGATCTTGGGCGCCGTGGCGTGCAGGCGCTGCGCGAGCTGCAGCGTGATCCAGCCATCACCGCCGATGCCAACGCGCCACAGGTGATCGCTGCCGCGCTGGCACGTACCACGCGCTGGGACGACGGACAGCGCCTCGACAAGGGGCCGCAGGACATCGTCGCCCTGCAGCGCACGTTGAAGCTGGCCAAGGGATCCAGCTCGCCGCCGGACGATTGGTGGCAGGCACTGGCCACACGTTCGATCAATGGCGAATCCTGCGCCCAGAGCGAGCGCGACTGCCTGATCGTGCATCGCGACCTGGACGGCGATGGCACCGGCGAAGTGCTGCTGTGCGAGCTGTACACCCACCGTGGCCCGGACTGCGTGCTGTACGCACGTGGCAGGGATGCCCACTGGCGCCGGGCCGGTTCGCTGTTCGGCACCGTCAGCGGCCAGGCCGAGGCGATCAACCAGGCCCTGCGTGATGGCGAACTCACTCTTGTGCCACCGCGTTGGCCGATGCTGTCCATCGGCGGACGCCCCGCGCTGGCCATCGATCCCGAACCCGAATCCAACGAGTCTTCCCCATGAGCGGTTACTGCCTCATCGCCCCGGGCCATCCGGTGCACGACTACTACCACGCCAACGAGTACGGCTTTCCGCAGCGTGACGAGCGCGAGCTGTTCGAGCGGCTGGTGCTGGAAATCAACCAGGCCGGGCTGAGCTGGGAAACGATCCTGAAGAAGCGCGAGGGCTTCCGCGCTACCTATGACGGTTTCGATGTGGACCGCGTGGCGGCGTATGCCGAGCAGGACATCGAACGCCTGCTGTCGGACGCAGGCATCATCCGCAACCGGCTGAAGGTGCTGGCGGCAATCCACAACGCGCAGGTGATCCAGCAGCTGCGGGCCAACCATGGCAGCTTCGCGGCGTGGCTGGACGCGCACCACCCGTGCAGCAAGGCCGACTGGGTGAAGCTGTTCAAGAAGACCTTCCGCTTCACCGGCGGCGAGATCACCGGCGAGTTCCTGATGAGCCTGGGCTACCTGCCCGGTGCGCATGCCGAGGACTGCCCGGTGCATGCGCGGCTGCTGACGCTGTCGCCGCCGTGGTTACAGGCCTCCCGGTAGTGCTGGCCGCTGGCCGGCAGCCTCGGGACGCCTCAGGTGTTGCCGGCCAGCGGCCGGCACTACCGTCGAATCGTCACACGCCCATGTAGCGGCCCGGGCGGTGATTGAACATCAGCACCAGGCTGAGCACCACCGCGCCGATTGCCGAGTACAGCACCTTCGACGGCGACAACACGAAGAAGGCGGCCACCATCAGGCAGGCGTCGTAGGACATCTGCACCTTGCCCGCGCTCCAGCCGCGGGTGCGCTGCAGGTACACCGCCAGGATACCGATACCACCGAGGCTGGCACGGTGCCGGATGAAGAACAGGATGCCCAGGCCGGACAACGCACCGCCCACGATCGCCGAATACAGCGGGTTGATGTGCGAGAAGTCGATCCAGCGCGGCAGCAGGTCGGTCAGCACGCCACAGGCGGTGACCGCAGCGAAGGTCTTCAGGGTGAATTCCCAGCCCATGCGACGCAGCGCCACCCAGTAGAACGGCAGGTTGACCAGCACGAACACCAGGCCGAAGTTCCAGCCCATCGCGTAGTGCAGCAGGAACGCCATGCCGGCCATGCCGCCGATCATCAGCCCACCCTTGGCGAAGATGGCCAGGCCCAGCGAGGCCACCATCGTGGCCAGCACCATGCCCTGCACGTCCTCGGCGATCGAGTGGCGCAGCGCTTTTTCGTCGGCGGTGGTGCCGGCACTGTCGGGCGGCGGGGTCAGCGGACCGGCGGTGACCAGGTGGCCGTCAGCGTCGTCGCACGGCGCGGGGCCATGGGCGGGAAGGGACATACGGGTGGGGGAACAGCAGGTGGGGAGCGATATTAGACACGATCTGCATGACAGTTGCAGATGAAATCGTTCAGCTGCGCTCGCCCATTCAGGTTATTCCGGAGGCGTCACCGGCAGCACGGCCAGCATGTCCTCGCCATCGTCGTCCATGCCGATCTCGACGAAACCGAAGCTGCCATAGAAGGCGCCCGCCACCGGATTGTGCGGGTTGTAGCAGATCTCGACCTCGGCCAGGCCGGGCGTATCCCGGATCTGCGCCAGCGCCAGTTCCAGCGCGCGCCGCCCGATGCCACGCCCCTGCCAGCGCTGATCGACCATGAAGCGCCAGATCGACGTCCGCTGCGGCGTCTCCGGCACCCACATGAAGAACCCGACCAGCTCGCCATCGGCCTGGATGGCGCGGGTCTGGTAGCCGGGATGGAATGCTGCCTGCACCAGCGACCAGGTATTCCCAGCGACGAAGTCCTGCTGCGCCTCGCTGACGTCGAGATCGCATACCGCTTCGTAGTTGTCGGGGGTGATCGCTTCCAGCGTGACCTGCATGAGGGCGTCCTGCCTCGGGATGGACGCCCAGTCTGCCCGACCCTGAAGGCCGTGTGGCGAGGCCCCACACGGCCGTTCAGCGCAGCGTTGCCTGCTCAACCCTTGCCGGCCAGGTGATGCGCCACCAGCGCGTTGGCATGGCCGTGGCCCAGCCCATGCTCGCTTTTCAGGAAGCTGACCAGTTCCATGTGTTTCAGGCCCTTCTTCCCCGCCAGCAGCCCGAACCAGTGCGTCACCGGCTGCCCGTAGGTCTTCTCGATGGAGGGGAAGTACGAGGCCGGGCCTTTCGGCTTGGTGTCAGTGCTCATGTGCAGCTCCCGTTGAAGTCATTCATTCGACGAACCACAGTCCCTGAAATCGACATCCCCACACGCCTACACAGAATGGGGTCGGAGCCGTTCCAACAGCTCGCGGGAAATTGTCGAAGGCGGGGCGGCTCAGGTTGCGGGGGCGTGAGCGCCATGGATGGCGCGACCGAGGCTACATGGACGTACTTGCGCCGTCCCCCGCAACCTGAGCCACCCCGTCTCCCACGGGAAGCCAGCTTTTGACGTTGCCATTGACGTTGTTTCGGCAGGTGCCGGGCGCAGCCCGGCCGTATCATCCCGCCATGCCCCGTGAAAACCTCAACGACCTGCAGGCCTTCGTCCACGTCGCCCGCGAAGGCAGCTTCACCAGGGCGGCCGCCCAGCTGGGTGTCTCCCAGTCCGCGCTCAGCCATGCCCTGCGTGGCCTGGAAGAGCGCCTGGGCGTGCGCCTGCTGACCCGGACCACCCGCAGCGTGTCCACCACCGAGGCCGGCGCCCGCCTGCTCAAGACCCTCGCTCCACGCCTGGCAGAGATCGAGGATGAGCTGGCCGCGCTGACGGAGTATCGCGAACGCCCGGCCGGCACCATCCGCATCAACGCCACCGGCCATGCCGCCGAGTACCTTGCCTGGCCGCGGCTGGCGCCATTGCTGCAGCAGTATCCGGACCTGAAGGTGGAACTGACCACCGACTACGGCCTGGCCGATATCGTCGCCGAGCGCTACGACATCGGCATCCGCCTCGGCGAACGCCTGGCCCGCGACATGATCGCCGTGCCGATCAGCCCGCCGCTGCGCATGCGCGTGGTCGGTGCACCCAGCTACTTCCGCCAGCATGTGGTGCCACGGCATCCGCACGACCTGGCCAACCACAACTGCATCACCCTGCGCCTGCCTACGCATGGTGGGCTGATGCCGTGGGATTTCGGCCAGGACGGCAACGAACTGAGCCTGCGCGTGACCGGACAATGGACCTTCAACACCATGGGCATGACCCGTGCTGCCGCGCTGGCCGGCAGCGGGCTGGCCTGGCTGCCGGAGGACCAGGTGCAGCCGATGCTGGACGATGGCCGCCTGCAGTCGGTGCTGGACGACTGGTGCCCGCACTTCGATGGCTACTACGCGTATTACCCGTCGCGCCGCCACGTCACCGTAGCGATGCGCACGGTGCTTGATGCGCTGCGCGGGCCGATGGCGGGATGAGGTGTGCGGACCAACGGTCCGCACCCACCCCGGTCTGCACCCGCCAGAGGCAGGGTGGCCCGGCGGTCAGCCCTTGGCCTGCGCGGCGCGCTGCGCGTTGTAGCGCTCGCCGACGATGGAGATTTCTTCCAACGTCTGCGCGATGCGCTGCAGCTCTTCCGGTGCGAGCTGCAGGTCAGCCGCGCCCAGGTTCTCTTCCAGGCGGTGGACCTTGGTGGTGCCCGGAATCGGCACGATCCACGGCGCCTGCGCCAGCAGCCAGGCCAGCGCCACCTGCGCCGGCGTCGCGCCGCGTGCTGCAGCAATCGTGGCGATGCGATCAACCAGCGCCTGGTTGGCGCGGCGGGCTTCCACTTCGAAGCGCGGTACGCTGTTGCGGAAATCGTTGGCGTCGAAGGTGGTGTCGGCGTTGATCGCGCCGGTCAGGAAGCCGCGGCCGAGCGGACTGAACGGCACGAAGCCGATGCCCAGTTCCTGCAGAGTCGGCAGCAGCTCGCGCTCGGGCTCGCGCCACCACAGCGAGTACTCGCTCTGCACGGCAGCAACCGGCTGCACCGCGTGCGCACGGCGCACGGTGGCGGCGCTGGCCTCGGACAGGCCGAAGTGGCCGACCTTGCCTTCGGCGATCAGATCGCGCACGGTGCCGGCCACGTCCTCGATCGGCACGTTCGGGTCGACGCGGTGCTGGTAGAACAGGTCGATATGGTCGGTGCGCAGGCGCTTGAGGCTGGCTTCGGCCACCGCACGGATGTTCTCCGGGCGGCTGTCCAGGCCGGTATCGACGCGCGCATCCTTGAAGCCGAACTTGGTGGCGATCACCAGTCTGTCGCGATACGGGACCAGCGCCTGGCCGAGCAGGTCTTCGTTGGTGTACGGCCCGTACACCTCGGCGGTATCGAAGAAGGTCACGCCGCGTTCGACCGCCGCGTGCAGCAGGGCAATGCCCTGGTCCTGCTGCACTGGTTGGCCGTAGCCATGGCTCAGGCCCATGCAGCCCAGGCCCAGGGCGGAAACCTTCAGGCCACTGCGGCCCAGTTCACGTGTCTGCATCGTCGTGCTCCAGAGAGGGAGCGCTGACGATACGCCTGCAAGGGCAGCCGATTGAATGGGCGGCGTTGCAGTTGGTCATGACTGGTATTCATCAATACGCGCAGCCGCCCGTCATTCCATGGCCCGCAGGGTGTCAGTGCAACCCGCCAGTTCCACCATCATCCTGCCAGTGTTGCGGAACGCCGGATCCCGTGGCACCCATCGCGCGAACCAACGCTGTTCGCCGTCCACCACGGACTCGAAAATCCACGATGAGCCATCAAGCCCAGCGCTCGAGTCTTCGCCCTGCAACAGCGAAAACGCGGCCGCGACGGCCTTCCATTCCTGCGCACTCAGCGCGCGCGGTGGAGCGCACGTGCCGCCCTTGATGACGGTGGATGGACGCCCGGGCAACGATCCGGGAATCTCGAAATCGCGTGCACTGCGCCCGACGATCCACGCCTGGCCCGCTGCGTTGCGCTGCGCGCGTACTACCACGCCCGGGAAGAATGGGGTATGCCAGACGAAGCGATACGCCTGGATCGGTACGCTGCCACAGCGGAACGACGGCTCCGGCAAGCCATCGAGATCCCGCAGCGCGTCTCTGTAGGATGCCCTCGCAAACCCGGTGAAATCGAGGAACGGAAGCGGGCCCCTGCTACGCCTCTGTGCAGGCGGCGGCAGCAGATACCACGCATGCGCCTGCGGATCGTCGCAGCCCTCGGCCGGGGCAGCCGGTTCGGGGGTACGGGCACAGCCGGCCTGCAGCAGCACGGCGATGGCCAGTATCACGCTCACAGTCGCACGCATGCAGGCCTCCCTGGCAGGTTCACGCCGGCGTGCATCCGGCGCTGCAGTCATCCCGGAGCAGAGGGCACCCGCAGGCGCCCGTCCGGTCATCGGATCTCGGAGATCTCCACCCCGTCCAGCCCCTGCGACAGGGTGCGCGCGTCGCCGCCCTGGCTGAGCTTGATGCGCAGGCGCACTTCGTTCTGCGAATCGGCGTAGCGCAGCGCGTCCTCGTAGCTGATCTCGCCCGCCTGGTACAGCTCGAACAGGCTCTGGTCGAAGGTCTTCATGCCCAGCTGGACCGAGTCCTTCATCACTTCCTTCAGCTTGTGGATCTCGCCGTCGCGGATGTAGTCCTGCACCAGCGGCGTGCCCAGCAGGATCTCCATCGCCACCTTGCGCGAGCGGCCATCGGGCGACGGCACCAGCTGCTGCGCGACCACGCCCTTGAGGTTCAGCGACAGGTCCATCAGCAGCTGGTTGCGGCGGTCTTCCGGGAAGAAGTTGACGATGCGGTCCATCGCCTGGTTGGCGTTGTTGGCATGCAGGGTGCACAGCACCAGGTGGCCGGTTTCGGCGAACGCGATGGCGTGGTCCATGCCTTCGCGGGTACGCACCTCGCCGATCATGATCACGTCCGGCGCCTGGCGCAGGGTGTTCTTCAGGGCCGCTTCCCAACTGTCGGTATCGATGCCGACTTCGCGCTGGGTGATGATGCAGCCCTCGTGCTTGTGCACGAACTCGATCGGGTCTTCGATGGTGATGATGTGGCCGGTCGAGTTCTGGTTGCGGTAGCCGATCATCGCTGCCAGCGAGGTCGACTTACCGGTACCGGTGGCGCCGACGAACAGGATGATGCCGCGCTTGGTCATCGCCAGCGTCTTGATGATCGGCGGCAGGCTCAGCTCTTCCACGGTCGGAATGCGCGTCTCGATGCGACGCAGCACCATGCCGACCTGGTTGCGCTGGTAGAAGCAGCTCACGCGGAAGCGGCCGACACCGGACAGGCCGATGGCGAAGTTGCATTCGTGGGTCTTCTCGAATTCCTCGCGCTGCGCCGGGGTCATCACGTTGAGGACCAGGTCGCGGCTCTGCTGCGGCGTGAGCGGGGTCTGCGTGATCGGCGAGATCTTGCCGTTGACTTTCATCGCCGGCGGCATGCCTGCGGTGATGAACAGGTCGGAGGCGCGCTGGTGCGCCATCAGCTTGAGGAACGAAGTGAAATCGATGGTGGTCGCGGTGGTGTTCACGGCGGGCTCCCAATGGGGCATGTACCAGGAAACGGTCGGAGGCGGAAACGGCGCGGGAACGGCGGCGCACTGGCGCACGCCGCCCCGTGGCTGCCCGCCTTACTCGAACAGGCGCTTGTCCTTGGCGTAGTCGCGGGCCTGGTTGCGGGTGATCAGGCTGCGCTTGACCAGGTCCTGCAGGTGCTGGTCCAGGGTCATCATGCCGTACTGCTGGCCGGTCTGGATGGCCGAGTACATCTGCGCCACCTTGTCCTCGCGGATCAGGTTGCGGATGGCCGGGGTGCCGACCATGATTTCCCACGCAGCGGTACGACCACCACCGACCTTCTTCAGCAGCGCCTGCGAGATCACCGCACGCAGCGATTCGGACAGCATCGAACGCACCATCGGCTTTTCGCCGGCCGGGAACACGTCGATGATACGGTCGATGGTCTTGGCCGCCGAGCTGGTGTGCAGGGTGCCGAACACCAGGTGGCCGGTCTCCGCGGCGGTCAGCGCCAGGCGGATGGTTTCCAGGTCGCGCAACTCGCCGACCAGGATGATGTCCGGATCCTCACGCAGCGCCGAGCGCAGCGCTTCGTTGAAGCCATGCGTGTCGCGGTGCACTTCGCGCTGGTTGATCAGGCACTTCTGCGAGGTGTGCACGAATTCGATCGGATCCTCGACGGTGAGGATGTGGCCGTATTCGTTCTTGTTGATGTAGTCGATCATCGCCGCCAGCGTGGTCGACTTGCCCGAACCGGTCGGACCGGTCACCAGGATCAGGCCCTGCGGCTGCTGGATCACTTCGCGGAACAACGGCGGGCAGGCCAGGTCCTCGAGGGTGAGCACCTCGGACGGAATGGTACGGAACACCGCACCGGCGCCGCGGTTCTGGTTGAACGCGTTGACACGGAAGCGCGCCAGCGACGGGATCTCGAAGGAGAAGTCCACTTCGAGGAATTCCTCGTAATCGCGGCGCTGCTTGTCGGACATGATGTCGTACACCAGCGCGTGGACCTGCTTGTGGTCCAGGGCTGGGATGTTGATCCGGCGCACGTCGCCGTCCACGCGGATCATCGGCGGCAGGCCTGCGGACAGATGCAGGTCGGACGCTTTGTTCTTTACGGAAAACGCCAACAGCTCGGCGATATCCATGAGCGGCTACTCCCCAATAACGGCTTCGACTGGAAGGATCTTTCCCCGGGCGGCAGTATAGCCTCCTGATTCAACGGAACGCGTTACGTGGCCACTCCCCTGCCCCAGATCCTGAGCAACCTGCACGCCGCCGCCGAGGCCGCTGGCAGGCCCGACCCACGCCTGCTGGCGGTGTCCAAGACCCAGCCGGCCGAGGCCGTGGCGGCGCTGGCAGCGCAGGGCCAGCACGCCTTCGGCGAGAACTACGTGCAGGAAGCACTCGCCAAGATGCAGGCGCTGCAGCACCTGGCGCTGGAATGGCACCTGATCGGCCACCTGCAGTCGAACAAGGCCGAGGCCGTGGCCAGCCATTTCGACTGGGTGCAGAGCGTGGACCGTCCCAAGCTGGTGACCGCGCTGGCACGCCATCGCCCGGCCACGCGCGGCCCGCTGAACGTACTGATCCAGGTCAACATCGACGACGAATCCAGCAAGCATGGCTGTGCACCGGAAGACGTGGATGCACTGGCCACCGCGATTGCCGCCGAACCCGGCCTGCGCCTGCGTGGCCTGATGGCGATTCCCGCACCGTGGCCGGAAGCGGAGCGCCGTCGGGATGCATTCGTGCGCATGCGCACACTTTTCCAGTCGCTGGCTGCCCAGCACGCGCAGATCGACACGCTGTCGATGGGCATGAGCAGCGACTACGCCGAAGCCATCGGCGAGGGTGCCACCCTGGTGCGCATCGGCACCGCCCTGTTCGGCGCCCGCCCGCGCCCGGCCTGACTTTCCAAGGAGACTTCCATGGCAGCTGATTCCATCACCTTCATCGGCGGCGGCAACATGGCCCGCAGCCTGATCGCCGGCCTGATCCGCCAGGGCGTGCCTGCCGCACACATCCACGTGGCCGAACCGGTCGCAGCACTGCGCGAGTCACTGGCGGCGGACTTCGGCGTGCAGGTGCACGACAACGCAACCGATGCGGCCGCACAGGGCCGCACCTGGCTGCTGGCGGTGAAGCCGCAGGTGCTGCGCGATGTGTGCCAGTCGCTGCAGGCGCTGGCGCAGGCGAACCGGCCACTGGTGGTGTCGATCGCCGCCGGCATCACCAGCGCGCAGCTGGAACGCTGGCTGGGTGGCAGCCTGGCGGTGGTGCGCGCGATGCCCAACACCCCCGCCCTGCTTGGCGCCGGCGTGACCGGCCTGTATGCCACGCCATCGGTGGATGCACAGCAGCACGCGCGCGCCGAACAGGTGCTGGCCAGTGCCGGGCGCACGGTGTGGATCGACAGCGAATCGCTGATGGATTCGGTCACTGCGGTGTCCGGCAGCGGCCCCGCCTACGTATTCCTGCTGGCAGAAGCGATGGAAGCGGCGGGGATCGCCCAGGGCCTGCCGGCCGACGCTGCGCGTGCGCTGGTGGTGCAGACCCTGCTGGGAGCCTCGCGCATGCTTGATGAGGCCGGTGAAAGCCCGGCCGAGCTGCGCCGTCGCGTGACCTCGCCGAACGGTACCACCCAGGCCGCGATCGAGAGCTTCCAGGCCGGTGGTTTCGAGGCGCTGGTGGACACCGCGTTGCGCGCCGCGCAGGTGCGCGGGCAGGAGTTGTCTGCGGCGAATGATTGATCTCCTGGGGTCAGATCTCTTTGCCGAGGCAAAGGGATCTGACCCCGGCTCGCCCGACGATCACCGCCCCAATGTGGCCATGACGAAATCGACGAAGCACTGCAACCGCGGGCGCGGCCGTCGATCCGGCAGGTAGATCAGATGCATCGGCCGCGGCTCGGGCAGGTAGTCGCGCAGCAGCGGCTTCAACCGCCCGGCCGCGATCTCGCCGGCCAGCAGCGCGGTCGGCTGCAGCACCAGTCCCGCCCCGGCCACGGCGGCCTCGCGCAACGCGACTCCATCGTTGCAGGTCAACCGCGCCTCCCAATCCACCTGTTCGCCGTTGGCCAGCTGCCAACCATGGCCGCCGCGCCAGGCCAGGTGGCTGAGGCAATCATGCCCCTGCAGATCCGCAGGCGTGCGCGGCGTGCCGCGCCGGCGCAGGTACGACGGCGCCGCACACAGGCTCATCGCATAGGGGGGCAGCGGCCGCGCCACCACCTCCTGCGATGGCAGCGGCCCGACCCGGATCGCCACGTCGAAGCCGTCCTCGATCAGGTCCACGCGACGGTTGCTCAGGTCCAGCTCGATGTTCAACTGCGGCTGCGCGCGCAGCAGGCCGGCCAGTTGTGGCGCCAGCACGCAACTGCCCCAGGTGGTTGGCGCGCTGACCCGCAGCAGTCCGCGAGGTTGAACCTGCAAGCCGGCCACGTCGGCCTCGGCCTGCTGCACCTGCTCCAGCACCTGCCGGCACCCGGCCAGGTAGGCGCTGCCGGCTTCAGTCAGGCGCTGGCGGCGGGTGTTCCGTTGCAGCAACGCAGTGCCCAGGTGCGCCTCCAGCTGCTGGATGTACTTGCCGACCATCACCGCTGAGACCTGCAGCTGTTCGGCGGCGCCGGCGAAGCTGCCACGCTCGGCCACCGCCACGAAGGCCTGCATGCAGCGAAGGGTATCCATTGCTAATCCAGAGTTAGGAATCTGCGAAGCATACGCCGCTTACCTAACCCCGCTGTGAGGGCGCAGACTGCGCCCATTCCCCCTCTCGCAAGGAACGGCCATGAAGATCCTCCTCGTCGGTGCCAGCGGCACCCTCGGCCAGGCAGTCGCCCACCAGCTCGGCCAGCAGCATCAGATCCTCGCCGCCGGCCGCAACAGCGGTGAGCTGCGCGTCGACCTGACCGACGACGCCAGCGTTGCCGAACTGTTCGCGCGTACCGGCCCGGTCGATGCGGTGATCTCAACCGCTGGCAAGCTGCACTTCGGCCCGCTGCAGGAGATGACGCCCGAGCAGTTCAACCTCGGCCTGCAGGACAAGCTGCTGGGCCAGGTGCGACTGGCACTGGCCGCGCAGCACCACCTCAACGCCGGCGGTTCGATCACCCTGACCAGCGGCATCGTCAGCGCACAGCCGATCCGCGATGGCGTCAACGCCACCTCGGTGAATGCCGCACTGGAGGGCTTCGTGCGCGCCGCCGCACTCGAGCTGCTGCCGCGCGGCCTGCGCATCAACGTAGTCAGCCCGAACGTGCTGATCGAATCAATGGCGGCCTACGGCCCCTACTTCCCTGGCTTTGAAGCGGTGAGCGCGCAGCGTGCGGCGCTGGCTTTCCAGCGCGCGGTGGAAGGTATCCAGAGCGGCGAGACGATCACGGTCTGGTAAGAAAAAAGGGGACGGAGGGGATTAAGTCGTTAATGCACAAACGACTTAATCCCCTCCGTCCCCTTTTCGCGGGTCACTCCCAGCGCATCGGGCCGTCGCCGCGCTCGCCGAGCACATCCCCCGGGTTGGCCAGGCGGCAGCGCTGCAGCGACAGGCAGCCGCAGCCGATGCAGCCGGTCAGTTCGTCGCGCAGCAGTTGCAGCATGTGGATGCGTTCCTCCAGCTCGGTGCGCCAACGCGCGGACAGCTTGGCCCAGTCGGCCTTGGTCGGTGCGCGCCCCTCGGGCAGGCTTTCGAAGGCACGGCCGACCGCTTCCAGCGGCATGCCCACGCGCTGCGCGACGCGGATCACCGCCAGCCGGCGCAGCACGTCGCGGCTGTAGCGGCGCTGGTTGCCCGAGGTGCGCAGGCTGCTGATCAGCCCCTTGCGCTCGTAGAAATGCAGCGCGGAAACCGCCACGCCACTGCGCTGGGCGACTTCGCCCACGCTCAGTTCCTGGGACACCATTGCTTGACCTCAACTGCTGTTGAGGTGTCATGCTGCTATCTTCGCCGCCAGTTGACAAGCGCGGCCCGCATCTGACCCGTATGACCCCGACCCTCTCGACCGCCGACGCCATCGCGCCGTCCGATACGTCGATCCTGTCCTCGCGCTACCGCGCCACCACCATCGGCATGGTGGCGCTGGTGGCGCTGCATGCCTTCGAGGCCCTGGCGGTGGCCGCCGCCATGCCCACCGTGGCCGAGGCGCTGGATGGTCTGCGCCTGTATGCGCTGGCCTTCGGCGGTACCCTGGCCACCAGTGTGATCGGCATGACCCTGGCCGGACGCTGGGCCGACCGCCATGGCCCCGCCAGGCCACTGTGGTACGGCCTGGCCTGCTTCGTGCTGGGCCTGCTGCTGGCCGGCTTTGCGATGCGGATGGGCATGCTGGTGGCCGGGCGCCTGCTGCAGGGCCTGGGTGCGGGCGCGATCTCGGTTTCACTGTACGTGATGGTCGGGCGCAGCTATCCCGAACACCTGCGCCCGAAGGTATTCGCCGCGTTCTCGGCCGGCTGGGTGGTGCCGTCGATGATCGGCCCCGCGCTGAGCGGGTTGATCGTGCAGCATCTCGGCTGGCGCTGGGTGTTCCTGGCGGTACCGCTGCTGGCGGTCCCGGCCGCGCTGCTGCTGCGCCCGGCGCTGGCACGCATGCAGCCCACTCATGCTGCCAGCAGCGACGATGGACGCGGCAGCGTGGTGCGCTGGGCCGGCGGTGCTTCGCTGGCGGCGCTGCTGCTCTACTTCGGCGGCCAGCAGCAGGGCCTGCCTGCGCTGCTCTGCATCGGCGTGGCCATGCTTGCGCTGCTGTTCTGCGTGCACCGCCTGTTGCCAGCCGGCACGCTGCTGCTGCGCCGCGGATTGCCCAGCGTGATCGCGCTGCGCGGCATCGCCGCTGCGGCCTTCTTCGCCTGTGAGGCCTACCTGCCACTGCTGTTGCAGCGCGAACGCGGGCTCTCGCCCAGCTGGGCCGGTGCCGTGCTCAGTCTTGGTGCACTGGGCTGGTTCGCCGGCTCCTGGCTGCAGGGCCATCAGCAGCGCGGCTGGTCACGCCAGCAGCTGCTCCGCGTGGGTACACCGCTGATGACGGTCGGCATCGCCGCCACACTGGCCGTGTTGTTCAATGCGGTGCCGCTGCCCGTGGCGCTGGTCGGCTGGGCGGTGACCGGCTTCGGCATGGGCATGATCTACGCCAGCCTGTCGGTGCTGACGCTGTCGTTGTCCGCGCCGCATGAGCAGGGCGCCAACACCTCGGCGCTGCAGTTGAGCGAGGCGCTGTCGGTGACCACCGCGCTGGCGGTTTCCGGTGCACTGTTCGCGCTGTTCGTGGAAGCCGCGCCACACACCGGCTACCTGCTGTGCCTGGCGATCACCTTCGGCCTGGCGCTGCTGTCCACAGTGATCGCGCGGCGGGTGTAGGCAGCCGCATTGCGGTAGTGCCGGCCGCTGGCTGGCAACCTCACGAACGCTGGAATGTCCAGATAATGCCGGCCAGCGGCCGGCACTACCGGGTACCCGTCCCCATGTCATCGATATCCCGGTGCAGGATGCGCCGCACTTCCAGCACGGCCTGCGGGGTCTCCTGCACGCTGTGACCGGAAATGATCACCTTCTCCGACAACGCACCCGGCAGGTGCGCACTCCAGTACGGCACCAGCCCGTCATCGGACTTTTCCACCGGCAGTTCCGGTTTGCGCTGGGCGATGATCGAGTGGTACTTCAGGCCCGCTTCGATCGGCAGCTGCGCAGCGGCCTTCACGAACGGATCGCTGGCCTTGAGGTTGTCGATGCTGTTGGGAATCTTCGGCTTGGCGGTGCCGTCCTCCTGCTGCTCGGCCTGTGCGAGTGCCATGAACACGTCCTCGAACTTGCCGAGGATGGTCAGCGGCAGGCGCACCAGGCGACCGATCAGGCGACCGACCTTGTTGCCTGCGATGTCGGTGCCCTGGTGTGGGGCAGCGATGAAGATCGCACGCTCCACGTTCGGCTGTGCCTTGAAGTGCAGCAACGGACCCAGTTTGGTCTGCACCCGTTTCAGGCGCTCGCCCTTCAGATCGTAGTTGGCCAGCAGGTCGTTCCACAGTACATCGCCGGAATCGCTCACCAGCAGGCGCGCCAGCACGCCACCCATGCTGTGGCCGATGTAGACCATGTCCTTCGACGCACGCGTGCTGCCGTTGGGGTCGAAATGCTTCAGCGTGTCGTTGAACGCATTGGCGATCTCGTAGCGGTTCAGCGCGATCGGCGCATTGGTCGGGTAATAGACCTGCCACACCTGGAACTGCTGGCGCAGCTCGGGGTCACCCATGATCTCGTTGGCCAGGTTCACCCAGGCTTCCGGGCTGCTGGCCAGGCCGTGCAGCATGAAGATGATGCGGCGGTTCGGGTCCCACGGCTGCATCAGGTAGATGTGCGGCTCGCCGATGCCCTCGCTCATCCCGAACAGGGTGCGCAGCGACTGCCGGGCGAAGCCACTCTGCGCCAGCCACAGGCCGTAGGCGGCGGTGAAATTGCCGGCCAGCGGCACCTGCTCGCCGTGCAAGGTGATGCGCTCGGTCGCTTCCGGCGAATAGGCATCCAGCTCGACCCGGCGTGTGCGCATCACGTCGTCCAGGCTGCTGCCCTCGAACCGCAGCAGTGCGGTGACGTTGATCGAGGACATCTCACTGAACTCGGGCACCGAATCGTCATGGCGGTGGCGGCGGCCACGACGCTCGTCGTCCTCGTCGTCCTGCGCGGTTTCAGCCTTTGGGCCGTCCGGCGCGATCACTGGCGCGACCAGTTTGGGCGGGTCCATCACCATCACCAGCTCGGCACCGAAGCCATCGCGGCGATAGGTGCTGCGCAGGCCGACGAAGCTGACCGTTCCCGCCGGCACCAGCTGCGCCGGAATGCTCTTCAGGCCCAGCTGCTGGTAGTTGGAGGCCAGCGACCAGCTACCGACCGTGAGCGGCTTCGTATAGTCCTCGCCGGCCAGCGCAGCGGCGCGTGCGCGCACGAACAGCACCACTGCCGCCTTCTCGGCCGCATAGTTGTAGTAGTCGCGCACCTGCGTCTGCCGGTCCTCGAAGGCCCGGTCGGACGGTGAGCGGCCGCTGTAGAACAGGTAGGCATAGGCATAGCGCGCGGCTTCCAGCCAGGCATCCAATGCCGCATCGCTCATCGGCGGATCGCCTGCGGCGGTCTTCTTCGGCGTCATCGCCAATGCCGCCTTCACCCACAGCTCGGACAGCGCCGACAGCCGCTGCTCGACATTGAGGTCGTCGGTCATCAGCAGCGTGCTGCGGCAGACCAGGAAGTCCTTCTCGCACTGCGATTCGTCCAGGCCCGCTGCGCTGAGCGTTTCACGCGCGGCCGGGCTGAGCTTGCCGGTGTTGAGCACATCGGCACGCTTGTTGACCAGCGAATCACTGGATTTGACCTGCTTGACGGTGACCATCGCGCAGCCGCTGCTGCCCAGCAGCAGGAAGGCGGCGAACAACACCGGCAGCAGGCGCTGCCAGCGGGTCAGAAAGAGTTGGGTCATTACTGCGGGTCCTGCTCGGTGCCGGGCACGCCCTGGCGGATCACGGTGGAGAAATGCTCGCCATCACCCAGGTCCAGTGCGCGCTGGGTGATGCGGCCCTTGTCGTGCAGCTCGGCGTACGGCACGCCCGGCGTCAGCGCACCGACCTCCTGCGCGTACTCGGCCAGATAGCCGGACAGCAGCAGCCGATAGTCCAGCGGCAGGCGCGGTGCGATGTGGCGGGCCAGGTCGAAGACGATGGTCGTGCAGTTGCTGGTCAGCGTGTTGTAGAAGCCCGGCTTGGCATCCAGTTCACGCGCCTGTTCGATGTACGCAGCGAACAGTTCCTTCAGCTGCGCGCGATCCATGCCGTGCAGGCGGTACAGGTAGACATCTTCGCCGCGCGCGTTGGTGCGGGTGCGGATGATGTCGGTCTCCTCCGAAGCCACCAAGGTCATCTCGAACTTGCGGAAGAAGCCGCCCAGCGCCGAGAACGACTCACCGCGCTCCTTGCGGATCTCCAGCGAGAACACCACGTGGCGACCGTCCTCGAAACCAAACGAGATCAGGGTGTGGGCGATCGCCGGGCCCATCCAGTACGACAGCACCAGGTCGGCCGAGCGCAGCTGGTCCAGGTCGTACTCGCGGCGCACCCAGTGTGCGTCGTAGTCGGTTTCGGTGCGCCAGCGGAAGTCGCGCACGTTGTCCAGCACGACGTGGCGGCCATCGAAGGACACCACGTGCAAACGCTGGGCCACGTCATCGGCCCACAGCCGGTCCTGGCGTGGGGTCAGCAGCAGCCACCACAGGCCGGCCAGTGCCAGCGATGCCCCGAAGGCCAGGCCCAGTCGGCGCGAGGCACGGCCCCGCGCGACCCGCCACGACGCCCACAGCGCCACCAGCAGCCACAGCCCGGCGACGCCGGTGGCCAGCCAGCCCGGCCCCGGCAACTGATAGGTCAGCAGCCCGGTCACCCACAGCGCCAGCAGCGCCATGGCACTTCCTGTCATCCATCGTCCTGCGGCGTTCACTGGCATCCTGTCGCGGTCTTGAAGCCGCATAGTTAGCCACAAGCGGGTTCACCGTGGCATCTACGGACCGTTCAGGCAGGCCGGCGCACCGTCGGCGGCGGCCTCTGCGGCCAGGTTCACTTCACAGGAGCAACGATGGGCATCACTTCCGTGGCCGGCGTTCCGGTCCAACCCCGGCACCGCGCCACCTGCCATTGCGGCACGGTCGAACTGCTGCTGGACCTGCCGGACGGTATTGTCGAACCCCGCCGCTGCGACTGCTCGATGTGCCGACGTCGGGGGGCCATTGCCGCCAGCGTCACCCGCGCGGGACTGCAGGTGGTGCGCGGGCAGAACCACCTGCAGCTGTACCAGTTCAACACCCATGTGGCCGAGCACTACTTCTGTGGCGTATGCGGCATCTACACCCATCACCGGCGCCGCTCCAACCCGGAGCAGTACGGTTACAACGTGGCCTGCCTGGAAGGCATCGACCCGTTCGCGCTGGGCGTGATCCCGGTCAATGACGGGGTCAACCACCCCGCCGACCGCACCGGTTAGTGGCGCGTGCGTCGTGGCGGTGCGGCAACCTTCTGCCAGGGGGCCATGCCGCTGCGACCGGCCCGCACCGGGCGTTTCAGCCAGGGCCGGCGGGGCGACGCCTGCGGCTCGACCGCGACCGGGGGAGGTACGGGTCTGCGGCCGGGCCAGAGATGATCGAGCAGCCACATGGCAGGTCTCCGTGGGGGACGGGGACGACCTACGCTAGCGACACCTGGGCAAAGAACGGGTGAGGGTGCTGCGGCAGCCAGATGACAGCCGCGTCCCCCCTCAGTCCTGCGGCCGTGACCGGCCCAGGCGGCGCACCAGCACGAAGAACAACGGCACCAGCACCACCGCCAGCACCGTACCGGAGACCATGCCGCCGATCACGCTCATGCCGATTTCACGGCGGCTGACCGCGCCTGCACCGGTCGCCAACGCCAACGGGATCACACCAGCCACGAAGGCCAACGACGTCATCACGATCGGGCGCAGGCGCAGGCGTGCGCCCTGCAGGGCCGCTTCCACCGCTGAACTGCCGGCACGATAGCGGGCCTCGGCAAACTCCACGATCAGGATCGCGTTCTTGGCCGACAGGCCGATGGTCGTCAGCAGACCGACCTGGAAGTAGATGTCGTTGACGAACCCGGCCGCGGTGGTCGCCAGCACCGTACCAATCACGCCCAGCGGGATCACCAGCACCACCGCCACCGGCACCGTCCAGCTCTCATAGAGCGCCGCCAGGCACAGGAAGATGAAAGCAATGGAGGCGGTGTACAGCCACAACGTCTGGTTGCTGGCCAGTTGTTCCTGGTAGGACAGGCCACTCCACTGCAGGTCGAACCCGGGTTGATCGGCAACCAGCGCCTGCATGCGCTGCATCGCTTCGCCCGAGCTGCGCCCTTCAGCTGCGCTGCCCTGGATCTGCATTGCCGGCAGGCCATTGAAACGCTGCTGCAGCTGCGGCCCGCGTGCCCAGTGGCTGCTGGCGAAACTGGCGAACGACGCCATCTGGCCGTTGCCACCGCGCACATACCACTGGCCGATGTCGTCGGGCACGCTGCGGTAGGGCTGGTCGCCCTGCATGTAGACCCGCTTGACCCGGCCACGATCGAGGAAATCGTTGATGTAACTGCCGCCCCAGGCCGCCGACAGCGTGGAATTGATGTCGGTCTGTGCCAGGCCCAGCGCGCTGGCCTGGGCATGGTCGATGTCCAGCCGCAGCTCGGCCTTGTCGCCCAGACCGTTCAGGCGCACCGAGGTGAGCCCATCGTCTTCGCCGGCCGCACGCACCACCTGTTCCTGCGCTGACTGCAGGGCCACGCGCCCGGCCGCGCTGGTGTCCTGCAGCCACAGTTCGAAGCCACTGGACTGGCCCAGTCCACGCACCGCCGGCGGTGCCAGTACATTGACCTTGGCATCCGGCAAGCTGCGGAAGTAGGCATTGGCTCGCGTGATGATCGCCGCAGCGGTGTTGTCGCCCGTGCGCTCATCCCAGGGTTTCAGTGCGAGGAAGCCCTGCCCGGCGTTCTGGCCGGTGCCGGCATTGTTGCGGCCGACCACCACGAACACCACGTCCAGGTTCTGCTTTTCGTGCTCCATGAAGTAGCGGCTGATCTGCTCGCCCAGCGCTTCGGTACGTGCCATCGGCGTGCCTTCCGGCGTGGAGAACTGGAAGGTGACCTGGCCCTGGTCTTCCACCGGCAGGAAACCGGTCGGCATGCGTGCGTACAGCGCGACCATGGCGACCACCAGCAGCAGGTAGAACGCCATCCAGCGCCGCGGCCGGGTAACGACGCCACCGAGCTTTCCCTGGTAGGCCAGCTGGCTGCGCTCGACGCCCCGGTTGAACGCCCGGAAGAAACGACCCTGTGGCTTCTGCGCCGAAGACGGCTTGAGCAGGGTCGCGCACAGCGCCGGGGTCAGCGTCAGCGCCACCAACGCCGACAATGCCATGGCAGATGCAATCGTGATCGAGAACTGCCGGTAGATGATGCCGGTGGAACCACCGAACAGCGCCATCGGCAGGAACACTGCGCCCAGCACCACGGTAATGCCGATCAATGCGCCGGTGATCTCGCCCATCGACTTTTCGGTCGCTTCGCGCGGCGGCAGATGCTCGTCGTGGATGATGCGCTCCACGTTTTCCACCACCACGATCGCATCGTCGACCAGCAGGCCGATCGCCAGCACCATCGCGAACAAGGTCAGCGTATTGATGGTGAATCCGGCAACCGCCAGTACGCCGAAGGTGCCCAGCAGCACCACCGGTACCGTAATCGCCGGGATCAAGGTGGCACGCAGGTTCTGCAGGAACAGGAACATCACCACCACCACCAGCACGATGGCTTCGATGAGGGTATGGATGACCCCCTCGATCGAGACCCGCACGAACGGTGTGCTGTCACGCGGATAGGCCACCTGCAGCCCCGGCGGGAAGGTCGGCCGCAGCCGTTCGATCTCCGCGCGGACCGCATCGGCGGTGGCCAATGCGTTGGCACCGGAGGCCAGGGTGACCGAGAAGCCAGCCGCCGGATAGCCGTTGAGATAGCTGCTGGTCTGGTAGTTCTCCGCGCCGATCTCGACCCGCGCGACGTCGCCCAGCAACACCGCCGCGCCATTGGGCAGGGTGCGCAGGATGATCGCGCGGAACTGTTCGGGGGTCTGCAGGCGTGACTGCGCGGTCACCGTGGCGTTGAGGCTCTGCGTCGGGCCGGACGGCATCGCGCCCAGCTCACCCGCCGTCACCTGGGTGTTCTGCGCCTGGATCGCGGCGCGCACGTCCGAGGGCATCAGGTCATAGGCGCGCAGCTTGTGCGGGTCCAGCCACACACGCATTGCGTAAGCCGAGCCGAACACGTTGATCTCGCCGACACCGGGAATGCGGCTGATCGGGTCCTGTACGTTGCTGACCAGGAAATCGGAGACGTCCACGCGTTCCATGCGCCGGCTGGTGTCGTACAGCGAGACCACCATCAGCGAATCGCCCTGCGACTTGGCGACCGTCACGCCCTGCTGCTGCACTTCCTGCGGCAGCCGGTTGATGGCCTGGTTGACGCTGTTCTGCACCTGCACCTGGGCGATATCCGGGTTGGCGCTCTGGTCGAAGGTGACCGTGATGCGCGCCTGCCCCGATGACGAACTGGTCGACGAGAAATACAACAGGTGATCGATGCCCTTGATCTGCTGTTCGATCACCTGGGTGACGCTGTCTTCCACCGTCTGCGCCGAGGCGCCGGTGTAGTTCGCGGTGATGTTGACCTGCGGCGGCGCGATGTCCGGGTACTGCTCCACCGGCAGCTGGGTCACCGCGATGGTGCCGAAGGCCATGATGCAGATCGCCAGGACCCAGGCGAATACCGGGCGATGGATGAAGAAGCGCGGCAGCATCTGCTCAGTCCTTCCCGGCCGGTGCCGGCACAGGCTTCACCCGTACCGTCATGCCATCGGCCAGGCCCTGCGCGCCCGCCACCACCACCTGTTCACCGGCGACCAGGCCATCGAGCACCAGCCACTGGTCGCCCACCGCACGCGCGGTGCGGAACAGGCGCAGCCGCGCCTTGCCGTCCTTGTCCACCAGCCACGCCTGTGCCTCGCCCTTGGGGCTGCGATCGACCGCAGCCTGTGGCACCAGCAGCGCCTGCTGGCGGGTGCCCTGCCCCACCAGCGCGCGCACGTACATGCCGGGCAGCAGCTGCCCATCCGGGTTGGGGAAACGCGCCCGCAGGGTGATGCTGCCGGTCTCCTGCTGCACGTCCACGTCGGCAAATTCAAGCGTGCCGGGCAGCGGGTAGTCGGTGCCATCGGACAGCCGCAGCCGCACTGGCGCTGTATCGACCTGCACGCCACCGTCGGCGATGGCGCGGCGCAGTGCCAGGTACTCATTGCTGGACTGGGTGATGTCCACGTTCATCGGGTCCATCTGCTGCACCCGTGCCAGCGGTTCGGCCTGGCCCGAGGTGACCAGCGCCCCCGGCGTGAACAGCGCGCGGCCGATGCGCCCGGCAATCGGCGAGGTCACCGTGGCAAACCCCAGCCGCGTGCTGGCCGTGTCACGTGCGGCCTGTGCGGCCTGCGCCGCGGCGGCAGCCTGCTGGTCGCTCGCGATCGCATCGTCCACATCCTGGCGCGCGGCCAGCTGGTCCTTGCCCAGCGCCCGCATGCGCTGCGCCCGCAGGCGCGCGGTCACCGCAGCGGCCTCGGCCGTCTTCAGGTTGGCCTGCGCCTCGTTCAGCGCGGCCTGGTACAGCGCGGGCTCGATCTGGAACAACGGCTGCCCGGCCTTCACCCACTGGCCCTGCTCGAACAACCGCTTCACCAGCACGCCATCCACCTGCGGGCGCACGTCCGATTCCTGCGAGGCGACGCTGCGCCCAGGCAGTTCCTGCTGCAGTGCCAGCGGCTGGCTGCGCAGGGTCAGTACCGTCACCTCAGGCGTCGTCGCGCCGGGCTTGGGCGCGTCCTTGCCGCAGGCGCTGAGCAGCCCGGCCAGGGCAAGCGCCAGCAGCGGCAGGGCCGCGGTTCGCGGCAACCGCCAGGCACGGTACGGACGGGAGGGATTCGGAAGGATCATCGGCTGCAGGTTCCACGCGTGGGGGAGCGTTCGGCGCCGAATATAGAAGACGTGGCGGCACGATCCTGCTAAATGGCGCATGAAACATTTTTCATTTGCAGTCGCTGCCCACGATTGCGAGGATGCCCCTGTCCCACTCTGCACACTGGCCCATGCCGCGCGTACTCACCATCGAGGACGATCTTGTCACCGCCGAGGAGATCGCCACCGAACTGCGCAGCCACGGCTTCGACGTGGACCTGGCCAGCGACGGCAGCAACGGCCTGGCGCTGGCACGTGCAGGCGACTACGCGGTGATCACCCTGGACCGCATGCTGCCCGGCATCGACGGGCTGGCCCTGGTCACCACGTTGCGCCGTGAAGGCATCACCACGCCGGTGCTGATGATCAGCGCACTGTCTGACGTGGATGAGCGCGTGCGCGGCCTGCGCGCCGGCGGCGATGACTACCTGACCAAGCCCTTCGCTTCGGACGAGATGGCCGCACGCGTGGAAGTGCTGATCCGGCGCCAGGGCCAGGCCCCGGCCATCGACAACGTACTGCGTGCCGGCGACCTGGAACTGGACCTGATGACCCGTTCGGCGCGACGCGGTGGCCACGAGATTGCACTGCTGCCCACAGAGTTCAAGCTGCTCGAATTCCTGGTCCGCAATGCCGGCCAGGTGGTCACCCGCAGCATGCTGTTCCAGGAAGTCTGGGGCTACCACTTCGATCCGGGCACCAACCTGATCGACGTGCATATCGGTCGCGTGCGCAAACGCATCGAACAACCCGGCCGGCCCCAGCCGATCATGACCGTCCGTGGAACCGGCTATGTCTTCGACGCGCAATCCTGACCACTGGCGCTCCTCCAGCAGCAGACTGCTGGGCCTGTACTGCATCCTGTTCGTGGCGTGGTCGAGCCTGCTGCTGGGCGTGATGTACTGGCGCATCTCGGATTACCTGAGTGACCTGACCGAATCGGGCCTGCAGCAGCGCGCGCACCTGTTCATGAGCTTCGACGGCCCGGCACTGGATGAAGCGTTGCGCGACAGCCAGCGCTTCGATCTGCACCAGGTCTATACCTATGGGTTGTTCGACAAGGCCGGCATGCCGATGGCGGGCCCGCTGACAGCGATCCCCGAGGGACTGCCGCTGGATGGCAGCTCGCATCCGGTCGAGGGTTGGACGCTGGCCGATGGGCCGCACGACAACGGTGGCAGTGCGCTCGGCGTGGTGACCCGCGATGGCCGCACGCTGGTATTCGTACGCCAGAATGGCAAGCTCATGGCGGTCAACAGCATCATCCTCGATGCACTGCTGTGGGGCGTGTCGCTGACCGTCATTCCCGGCCTGGTGGGCTGGCATCTGCTGCGTCGGCGCCCGTTGAAACGTATCCAGCAGATCGAAGCGGCCACCAATCGAATTGTTGCCGGCGACCTCGGCCAGCGCCTGCCGGTCTCCAGCCGCCGCGACGAGATCGATCGGCTGTCGAGCATCGTCAATGCCATGCTGGAACGCATCGAACAGTTGATGACCGAGGTCAAAGGCGTGTGCGACAGTATCGCCCACGATCTGCGCACCCCGCTGACCCGCCTGCGTGCCCACCTGTACCGCATGCGCGTGGGCCTGGACGAACGGGACCCGCACGCCGATCCACTGGACAAGGCGCTGGCCGAGACTGACATGCTGATGGCGCGCTTCGCCGCGCTGCTGCGGGTGTCGGAACTGGAGAGCCACCAGCGGCGTTCGGCCTTCGACGCGGTGGACGTCTCCGAGCTGCTGCAGGAACTTCACCAGTTCTACCTGCCCCTGGCCGAAGAAAAGCAGCAGTTGCTGGAGCTGCAGGTGGATCCGAAGGTGGGCCCGCTGCGTGGCGACCGCGAGCTGCTGTTCGAAGCGCTGGCCAACCTGCTGTCCAATGCCCTGCAGTTCACGCCAGCGCAGGGCCACATCCTGCTGCGCGCAGTGGACGATCAAGGCGTTCCCAGGATCGATGTGATCGACAACGGGCCGGGCATCCCACCGCAGGACCGCTCGCTGATCTACCAGCGCTTCTTCCGCGGCAGCAGCAGCGCCGGCCAGGGACCGGGATTCGGCCTGGGCCTGTCGATCGTAGCCGCCATTGCCGGCCTGCACGGCTTCCGTGTCCGCGCCGGCAGCGCCCCCGGCGGCGGCGCCTGGATGAGCATCCGCGGCGCGACGGACGGCCTGCCCTGAGCAACGGCCTTCGAGCCAATGCGCAGCACCCGCAGGAAAGGAAAACCAGCTGGCAACCGACACACCCCCTGCTGCCCGCGCGGGGTGGCCGACGCCTTCAGCCCTCGGTTCTGATCACAGCCAGCCTGGGCCGCCGCAGCAGCAGGTGCAACAGCACAGCGCATGCGGCGGTCAGCAGCGCCAGGACACGCAGCAGTATCGCCAGCGCCTCGGCACTGGCCTGCTGCAGTTGTGCGCCGCTCATCGCCGGAAGCAGTGCCTGCGCCTGTGCCTGCGCCCCCGTGGCCAGATAGGCACCGGCGCGCGCCAGCGATGCGGGCGATGCTCCCTGCAGCTGGTGGCCGATCAGCAGCGCAAGCAAGGCAGTGACTGCGGCCAATGCGATGCCTTCACCGGCCACCCGCACGGTTCCGAAGATGCCGGCGGCCATGCCCGCACGCTGTACCGGCACCACGCTGACCGACAGCCCATCCATCAGGCCCCACGGCAAGGCCGTTCCTGCACCGACCAGCATCAGCAACGGCACCCACTGCGAGGGCGACGGATGCGATGCATGGCGCGACAACAGGTACAGGCCAGAGGCACAGACCAGCAGGCCCAACGTGCACAGCCGCGCACTTCCAACGCGCTCCGCCCAGCGCGCGGCCAGCATCGGCAGCACCAGCATCGGCGCAGACAAGGCCAGCATCTGCAGCCCGACCAATGTCGTGCTCTGTGCGTGCACGCCCAGCAACTGCAGCGGCAGTACCACCAGCAGCACCACGTAGCCGAAGCAGGTTGCGACCGGCAGCAGCTGGACACCGAGGAACGCCGGTTGCGAGAACAGCGAGAGGTCCAGCAACGGTGAGCGGTGCAGCCGTTCGATGCAGATGAATACCCCGCCCAGCAACAGCGTCGCCAGCAGCGTCAGTTGCACGCGCATGGCATGCAGGCCGAATTCACCCAGCCACAACAGGGCCAGGGTCAACGCCGCCAGCATCAGGCTGAAGCCCAGCATGCCGCCAACATCCAGCCGCCCGCGTTCGCCATGGCTTTCGGACAACGCGCGCGCGCCCACGGCGAACGCCGCCAGCGTCAGTACACCGCCCGCGGCGAACACACTGCGCCATCCCAGAGCCTGCAGCAGCAGGCCCGCGAGCAGCGGCCCCAGTGCCAACCCTGCACCGAACGTGGTGCCCAGCAGGGCGAACACACGGGCACGCACCGGCCCCTGCCAGGCATGCGCCAGCGCGGCGGTGCCGGATGCCAACGCCGCTGCAGCGGCAACGCCCTGCAGCCCGCGCGCCAGATCCAGCCACAGCAGCGTGGGCGCGAGGCAGACGACGATCGTGGCGACGGTGAAGCCTGCCGTGCCCAGCAGGAACAGCCGCCGTCGGCCATAGCGGTCGGCCAGGCCACCGGCAGCAAGCAGCAGGCTGCCGAAGGTGAGCATGAACGCGTTGGTCACCCACGCCAGCGCGGTCGGCGACGACGCCGCGGAACGGGCCAGCGCCGGCACCGCCACCGCACCGGCCGAGAAGGACAACGGCAACGCCAGCGCGGCCAGGCAGACCGCGAGCAGCGTCCAGCGCTGATGTGTGCGGGAAAGTACGGGGAGCATCGAAACCGGGGCCATGCGGGCCTCCATCCATCAGGGGCATTGATGATGGACAGGACGCTATTCCTGAAAAACAGGCTTGATGGATGTTGATTACGGCCAGATGTTCCGCAATCATGCCCCTCATGGACTCCATCTCTGCCCTGCTCGCCTTTGTCCGCACCGCGGAGGCGGGCAGCATCGTCGGTGCCGCCCGCGTGCTCGGCCTCTCCGCGTCGGCGGTAGGCAAGCGCATCGCCCGCCTTGAACAGGAGCTCGGCACCCGCCTGTTCCAGCGCACCACCCGCCGCGTGCACCTCACCGACGAAGGCGAACTGCTGCTGCAGCGCTGCCGGCGTGCGCTGGACGAGCTTTCCGAAGCACAGGCGGACCTGGCACAGCGCCAGCACGCACCCAGTGGACTGCTGCGTATCGGCCTGCCCACCATCGGCTACCGCTTCCTCTTGCCGGTACTGCCCGGGTTCCAGCAGCGCTACCCGCAGGTGCAGCTGGAACTGGACTTCAACGACCGCATCGTTGATGTAGTCAGCGAAGGCCTCGACGCGGTGATACGCAGCGGTGAACTGGCCGATTCCAGCCTCACCGCACGGCGGCTGGGCGGGTTTCGCTTCATGCTCTGTGCAGCGCCGGGCTATCTGCAGGCGCATGGCACGCCTGCCGATGTGGGCGAGCTGCGCCTGCATACCGCACTGCGCTTCCGTTACCCCACCACCGGAAAGCTGCACCCGTGGCAGCTGCCGGGTATCGAAGGCGATGTCGGCGCGCGCCTTCCCACGGCGATGACCTGCAACAACATGGAAGCCGTACTGGCCGCTGCGATCGGTTGCATGGGCCTGGCTTGGATGCCGGACTTCCTCGCGGCCGATGCGCTGGCCGATGGCCGCCTGCAACGGGTACTGCCCGCGCTGCCCACGCACCAGGGGCAGTTCTCGCTGCTATGGCCCGGCGGGCGCCACCCCAGCGCGCGCCTGCGGGTGTTCATCGACTACGCCGTTGCGCATCTGTTCCAGGGCAGCAAGGCGTAGCGGATACACGGGATCAGCTTGCGCTGGCAACGTCCAGGAAATTGCGCAGCACCGGCGCCGGAGCTTCCGGGCGCGTGCAGAACTGCAGCGCGAAGCGCGTTGCTTCATCGGCCAGCAGGCGATAAGCGATTTCCTGCGAACGGAAGCTGGCCATGCTGGCTGGCACGATCGCCACGCCAGCATCCACCGCCACCAGCGACAGCACCGCATGCATGCCCCGCGCTTCCTGCACGACGCGCGGGGTGAATCCTGCCGCAGTGCACAGGCCCAGCACCTGCGCGTGGAAGCCGATGCCCTCACCCGCCGGCCACGACACGAACGACTCGTCAACCAGCATCGCCACACTGACCTCCGCCGCATCGGCCAGCGCATGCGCACGCGGCAGCGCAATCGCCAGGCGGTCGTAATCGAAGTCGTGCAGCACCAGCTCAGCGGCGGGAATCGGTGGGATCAGCACGCCGACGTCGATGCGCTGCTCACGCAACCACAGCTGCTGCTGGCGTGATGTGGCTTCCTGCAGATGCAGCTGAACGTGCGGGTAGATCTGGCGGAAGCGGCGGATCAAGCCCGGCAGGCGACCATACAGGGCACTGCCCACATAGCCTACGCGCAGGCTGCCGGACTGTCCGGCGGCGGCTTCGCGCGTGCGCTGCAATGCCTGCTCGGCCTGCTGCAGCGTTGCCCGCGCCTCCACCAGCAAGGTCTGCCCGGCCACGGTCAGGCCCAGGGTGCGGTTGCCGCGCACGATCAGTTCACTGCCCAGTTCATCTTCCAGCCGTCGGATTGCCGCCGTCAGCGGTGGCTGCGACATGTGCAGGCGGGCTGCGGCGCGGTGGAAATGCAGTTCTTCGGCCACGGCCACATACTGGCGAAGCAGGCGCAGGTCGATCATCTCGAAGCAGGCAGTGGAAACCTGCCTAGGGTACGCCCTCAGCCGCGCACGTCCACGCTGGCGCGGGCGATGGCCGGCCATTGCAGGGCCACCGACTCGATGCTGTCGGCACTGACCGCGCGCAGATCCCTTGGGTACGCCACATGCTCGGCCTCCTGCAGGCGCAGCGCGTGGAACTGGCCGTTGCTTGCGCGCAGCACCCAGCCGCCGTGCTGGCAGCGCGTGGACGCCAGGAAGGCCACGCCCTGTGCGACCGCATCCGGATGAAGTTCATCCGGCTCACCCTCGATGCCCCACATCCGCGTCTTCGCCACCGGCGAAACCGCATTGACCACGATGCCATGCTCGGCACCTTCCAGTGCCAGCACATTGACCAGACCGAGCGCGGCCAGTTTGGCCATCGCGTACGCAGACAGCCCGCGCTGTGCGTACTGCGGATACAGCGCGCGATCGGACGTGGTGATGACGATGCGCCCTCCGCCCGCCGCGCGCATCGCCGGCCACGCCGCCTGTGCCAACCACAAGGGCGTCTTCGCGGCCAGGCACAGCATCTGCTCCAGCGCGTCGTCCTCGATCGCTTCCAGTGCCTGGTACCCGACCCAGCCGGCGTTATGGATCAGGAAGTCGATGCGGCCATGTTGGTGCAGCAGCTCCTGTACCAGCGCATGGCAACCTGCACGATGGTCAATCGGGCTGCTCGCGGCCTGCACTGACAGGCCCTGCATCTGCAGCGCCTCGACGCTGCGCACAATGCGCAGCGGATCGGCACCACGGCCGTCGGTGCCAGCACCGATGTCATGCATCATCACGTGCGCACCACGCTCGGCCAGCAAGCGGCTGTAGGCCAGGCCCAGACCACCGGCAGCACCGGTCACCAGGCCCACCTGGCCTTCGAAGGAAATACGCGAGATCGGCTTCATGCGCACAGCTTCCGCCACGCGCCGCGACGGCGGCCAATACCGTTCGCCGCCCACCACGATACGCCCACGCTATCGCCGAAAAGGGGACGGAGGGGATTAAGTCGTTTCAGGCACAGTGTGGCCAGTTACGACTTAATCCCCTCCGTCCCCTTTTTCGTTCAGCGGCTGAAGCGGCGTGCGCCGGCGACGCAGATCACCGCGACCACGGTCACCAGCACCATGCTGAGGCTGACCGATTCGTGCAGCAGCAGCGCAGCCAGGGCCAGGCCAAAGAACGGTTGCAGCAGCTGCAGCTGGCCGACGGCGGCGATGCCGCCCTGCGCCAGGCCGCGGTACCAGAACAGGAAGCCGACCAGCATGCTGAACACTGCCACGTAGCCCAGTGCCCACCACGCCGACGCACCGACGGCGGCGAACGAGGCCGGGCGCATCAGCACTGTCAGCGGCAGCATCACCGGCAACGCCAGCAGCAGCGCCCAGCTGATCACCTGCCAACCGCCAAGATGACGGGCGAGCCGACCGCCCTCGGCATAGCCCAGCCCGCACGCCACGATCGCCGCCAGCATCAGCAGGTCGGCCTGCAGCGAGGCCTCGATGCCGTTGCGCACCGCATAGCCGACCACGCAGGCACTGCCCAGCAACGAGAACAGCCAGAAGGCAGGACGCGGCCGCTCGCCGCCGCGCAGCACGCCGAATATCGCGGTGCTCAGTGGCAGCAGGCCGACAAACACGATGGTGTGTGCGGATGAGGCGTGGCGCAGGGCGAGCGCGGTCAGCAGTGGAAAGCCGACCACCACGCCGAGGCTGACCACCACCAGGCCTGGCAGGTCACTGCGGCGCGGCCACGGCTGGCGCAGCAGCAACAGCAGCCCCAGGCCGAGCACAGCGGCGATGGTGGCGCGTGCGGCGGTGACGAACCCGGCATCCAGTTCAAGCACCGCCAGGCGGGTGGCCGGCAACGAGCCCGCGAAAATCACCACACCGATGAAGCCATTGATCCAACCACTCGCCGACCGTTCCACGCCTGTACTCCTGCAATGCCGGGCGGTCCCGGCGGGATTTCCATGAGAGCACCTGTGCCCCCGTCACCCCAGCTACAATCCAGTACAGTCCCAAGTAACTGTACTGCCCACACTTCCAATACAGTCCGCCATGCCACGCCCCCTGACCCGCATCGAATCCGTCATCCAGGCGGTACGCACCCGCATCAACGCGCGGGTCGATGGCCCCGGCTCGCGCCTGCCTTCGGTACGGGCGCAGGCGGCGGCAATGGGGGTATCGGTCTCCACCGTGGTCGAGGCCTACGAGCGCCTGGCCGCCGAGGGTGTGATCAGCGCGCGCGCGGGCTCGGGCTTCTACGTCAGCGGGCCGGTCGCACCGCTCGCGCTGGCTGAAATGGAACCCCGGCTGGATCGCGCCGTGGACCCGCTGTGGGTGTCGCGGCAATCGCTGGAAACACCGGCCGGCCATCTCAAGCCGGGCTGCGGCTGGATGCCCAGCGACTGGCTGTACCAGGACGGCATGCGCCGGGGCCTGCGTCGGCTGGCACGCGTCGACGCCGCGCATCTGGTCGACTATGCCGGCCCGCTGGGCCTGCCGCCGCTACGCCAGCTGCTGCAGCGACGCGCTGCCGCGCTGGGCATCGATGCGCCGATGGAGCAGATCCTGCTGACCGAATCCGGGACGCACGCGGTCGACCTGATCTGCCGCTTCCTGCTCAAACCCGGCGACTGCGTGCTGGTGGACGACCCCAGTTACTTCAACTACCACGCGTTGCTGAAGGCACACCAGGTGCAGGCAGTGGGCGTGCCGTACACACACACCGGTCCCGACCTGGACGCCTTCGCCCAGGCCCTGCAAGCGCATTCGCCACGGCTGTACATCACCAACTCCGGCCTGCACAACCCGACCGGCGCGGTGCTTTCCGCGAGCACCGCACACCGCCTGCTGGGCCTGGCCGAACGCAGCGAACTGATCATCGTCGAGGACGACATCTTCGCCGACTTCGAACTGCAGCCAGCGCCGCGGCTGGCCGCGCTCGATGGGCTGTCGCGGGTGATCCACGTCGGCAGTTTCTCCAAGACGCTGTCGGCGGCTTCGCGCTGTGGCTACGTGGCCGCTCGCCCTGAGTGGATCGAGGCGCTGACCGATCTGAAGCTGGCCACCAGTTTCGGCGGCGGCCATCTGGCGATGCAGTTGATGCACATCGCGCTGACCGACAGTGGCTACCGCCGCCACATGCAGTCGGTACGTTCGCGCCTGGCCGATGCGCGCCGGCACACGCTGCGCAAGCTGCAGACGCTGGGCATCACGCCGTGGCTGCAGCCGGAAGCCGGGCTGTTCCTGTGGTGCCAGCTACCCGATGGCCGCGATGCCGCTGCACTGGCGCGGCAATGCCTGCGCGAGGGCATCGTGCTGGCGCCGGGCAACGCGTTCAGCCAATCGCAGCGCGCGGCCGACTATGTACGTTTCAACGTTTCGCAGTGCCAGGACCCGAGGATCTGGCAGGTACTGGCGCGCGCGCTGCGTTGAGCTGGTAATGCGCGACCAGCGCATCCACCACCACGCGCACGCCAGGCAACTGGCCGCGACGATGCGGCAGCAGCACGCTGGTGGTCACTTCGCCGGCATGCCACGCCGGCAGCACCTGCTGCAGGCGGCCGGCGGCAAGGGCTGCGGCACACAGGCTGTGTGGCAACACGGTGATGCCAAGACCCGCTTCGGCCGCCGCGATCAGCAGCTGCGATTCATTGCCGACCAGCGCCACCTGCGGCTCCACCTGCACGGTGCGGGCGTCGGGGCCGTGCAGCGTCCAGCGCGTTGCATGGCGCGCGGTCAGCAGGCCGGCATGCGCACGTAGCTGCTCGGGCGTATCCACTGCCGGCGCGGCTGCCAGATAGCCAGGGGACGCCACCAGCACGATGCGCTCGCTACCCAGCGAGCGCTGCACCAACCCGGAATCCGGCAGCGGACCGAAGTGGCTGCGCAGGGCGATGTCGATGCCCTCCTGAGCCAGATCGATGAAGCGATCACTTACTTCAACTTCGATGCGCAGCCGTGGATAGCGGCGGGCCAGTGCAGGCAGGCACGCGGCGAGCTCGCCCTGTACCACCGGAATCGAAGCGCTGATGCGTACGGTGCCGCTGGGTTCGGCCTGGCGGTCGCGGACGATGGCCTCGGCGGCCTCGACCTCGGACAACGCTGCGCGTGCGCGCTCAAAGAACTCCTGACCGACCTCGGTCAATGCGAAGCGGCGCGAACTGCGTTGCAGCAGCCGCACCTGGAGCTGTTCTTCCAGCAGCGCCACGCGCTTGCTCAGGGTCGAGCGCGGCAGGCCCAGATGGCGCCCGCCTGCGGCGAAACCGCCCTGCTCCACCGCAGTCACGAACAGGGCCAGATCGTTGAGGTTGAGCATGCGCAACGTCCACATTTGTGGACTTCAGGATGCCATTTGGACGGCTTCAGCCGCAATGTCCATGCTGGCACGCTTTCCTCACCCGCCGCGTCGCGGCTCGAACCGGAAACCTGCCATGCCCCCGACCCTCTTCTACGGCGTGCCCTCGGGCTGCTCGTTCGGCTCCATCGTTGCGCTGGAGTGGCTGCGCCAGCCGTATCACCTGTGCCGCATCGACATGCCCGGCCAGGTGCAGGGCGAAGACTACCGCCGCCTCAATCCACTGGGCGAAACCCCGACGCTGCGAACCGCGCAGGGCGAGCTGCTCAGCGAAAGCCTGGCCATCCTCAACCACCTGGCCGCGAAGGGCATCGCACAGGGGCTGGGCTTCACACAGGGCACCTCCGGCTTCGATCGCCTCAACCATCGGCTGGCCTATCTCAACACCAGTTTCTTCGGTGCCTACGCGCCGCTCTGGCACGCACTGGAGCATGCGGAAGGCGATGAAGGCGAGGCGCTGCGTGCCTATGGCACGACCAAGGTGCGCCACGCCCATCAGGCGCTGGAGCAGATGATCGGCACGGGCCCGTGGCTGCTGGGCGAACAGCGCAGCTTTGCCGATGCCTACTTCGCAGGCATCGCGCGCTGGAACGACTATCACCAGGTGGTCGATCGTCGCGGGTTCCCAAGGGTGCAGCAGTTGTTCGAGCGCCTGCAGGACGACGCCGGCGTGCAGTTCGCCCACGCCATCGAAGCGCAGCAGCCGGCAACCAGCAGCGGTGGATTCCTCGGCGAAGTGCGGCTGGAAGACGTGCTTGAGGCCGCAGCGGACTGAGCCCTGTCCTGCCCGTGAGGCAGCGGCGCGCAATGCCTCTTGCGCGCCGCGCTACAGTGGTATGTCGCCCGCCGCAGGAATCCGCGCATGTCCACGTTCTCCGATCCGCAGGCCGTGGCCCGCTATGCCGAAGCGCCGCTGCGCCAGGTGCCGGGTTTCCTCGCCCTGCAGCAGATGAGCCGGCTGCTGCTGGCCGAACGTGTTCCCGCGCAGGGCCGCGTGCTGGTGCTGGGTGCCGGTGGTGGGCTGGAGCTGAAGGCCTTCGCCGAGGCGCAGCCGGGCTGGCAGTTGCTGGGCGTGGACCCGGCTGCGCCGATGCTGGCCCTGGCCGAGCAGACACTGGGTCCGCTGATGTCGCGCGTGCAGTTGCTGGAAGGCTATATCGACGATGCACCCGATGCGCGCTTCGACGGCGCCAGCTGCCTGCTGACCCTGCACTTCCTCGATGCCGGGCAGCGCCTGCACACGCTGCGCGGACTGCACCGGCGCCTGCAACCCGGCGCGCCGCTGGTGGTGGCGCACCACAGCGTGCCACAGGACCCGGCCGGCAAGCTGCGCTGGTTGCAGCGCTACGCGGCGTTCGCCGAAGCCTCGGGGGTTGCCCACGCCGATGCGCAGCGCGCGATCAACGCCATTGCCGAGAGGTTGCCGCTGCTGGCACCCGAGCAGGAGGTCGCACTGCTGCAGGAGGCCGGCTTCGATGGTGTGGAGCTGTTCTATGCCGGCTTCAGCTTCAAGGGCTGGGTGGCGTACGCCGGTTGATGCCTACGGCACCACCGTGATGCCGATGCGCTGCATCAACAGCGCCACCTGCTGCACGTCCAGCGTGGCGCCACGCAGGTTGGTGCTGCGCAGGTCCAGCTCGCCCAGCTCGGAGTTGGTCAGGTTGCAGTCGGTGAAGTTGGCGCTGTTCCAGTCGATCCCCTCGAACTGGCCACCGGACAGATCCGAGCCGGCGAAACTGGCACCGCTCACATTCGCGCCATCCCAGCGGTTCTCCCACAGCTCGCACTTCTCCAGCGTGACCCGCGAGAAGTTCGCGTAGCGCAGGTTCGACTTCTTGATGAAGGCACTGCAGAACCAGCTGCGCGTGGTGATCTGATTCATGAAGCTGGCGTTGCTGAAGTCCGCGCCCTGCGCACGGCACTCGCTGATCTCCAGGCCCAGCGCCTTGATGAAACTGAAGTGGCACATGCTGATGTCGCAACTACGGAAGCTGGCTTCCTTCAATGTGGCGCCGTTGAAGCGGCAACCGGCGCGGTTTTCAGCGTCGTAGAAGCTGCAGTTGATGAACTCGGTGGCGGTCAGGTCCGCGCCGGAGAAATCGCATTCGTGGAACTGCTGGTCGACCACCTTCTGGCCGGTGTACTGGTCTGCGCCGATGCGCAGCTTGCGGTGAACGGTGGGGGACATCGTGGATTCCATGCCAGGGGCCCCGCCATGATGCCGGGCCGCGAGGGCGATCCATAGACGCTGGCGCGGTCGGGTTCACCGGCAGTCCAGCCGGTCTGTGGCCACGCCCGCCAAATGCACGTTGTTGCACGTTAATGCACGAATGTGCAGACTTGCGTCATGAGCTCCGATCCCAGCCCCCTCCCCGCCCAGCGGACCCAGCAGATCCTCGAGGAACTGCGCCAGCAGGGTCGCGTGGTCGCCGCCGAACTGGCGCGCCGCTATGCCGTCTCCGAAGATTCGATCCGCCGTGACCTGCGCGAACTGGCCGCGCAAGGCCTGTGCCAGCGTGTCTACGGCGGCGCCGTGCTGCCGCCGCCCAAGGAGCGCCCGCTGCGCGAGCGCCTGACCCGCGACCGCGGCGACAAGGCAGAACTGGCCGCCCGCGTCTGCGCGCTGCTGCAACCCGGGCAGGTGGTGCTGCTTGATGCTGGATCAACCAACCTGGCGATCGCCCAGCAGCTGCCGGCCGCTCTCGGGCTGACGGTGATCACCAATGCCCCGCAGATCGCCACCGCAGCCAGCATGCTCGAAGGCACTTCAGTACAGCTGATCGGCGGCCGCCTGGCCAGCGGTGGCGGCGCGGTCGGCGCTGAAGCGTTGGCGCAGGTGCAGCGCCTGCGCGCCGACGTATACCTGCCCGGCCCATGTGCAGTGGACGGCGACACCGGCGTGTGGGCGATGGATGCGGAAGAAGCCACGCTGAAGCGCGCAATGGTGGCCTGCAGCAGCCGCGTCATCGTCGCCGCGACCACCGAAAAACTCGGTGCGCGCGGCAACTGGCAGATCGCCAGCTTGGACGAGATCGACGACCTGGTGCTGACCACCACCGCACCGCCCGCACTGGCGGCTCGCTTCCGCGCCGCCGGTATCTCGGTGCACCCCACTCCGCCCTGACCGTACCGCTCATGTCCCTTGCCAACCGCGCGCGTGCCGAACAGCACGCGACCCGCGCTGCGTTCTTCATTCCCGGCTTCGCCACTGCGTTGTGGGCCACCCTGGTGCCATTCGCCAAAGCGCGCACCGGGATCAATGACGCCACGCTGGGGCTGGTGCTGCTCTGCCTCGGTGCCGGTTCACTGCTGGCGATGCCGTTATCCGGCGTACTGGCCGCGCGCCTCGGCTGCCGGCGGGTGATGGTGGCCAGCAGCCTGCTGATCTGCCTGAGCGTGCCCGGCCTGGCCCTGGCCGGTTCGGCGTGGACGCTGGGCCTGGTGCTGTTCGCGTTCGGTGCGGCCGTGGGCGCGATGGACTGCACGATGAACGTGCAGGCGGTCATCGTCGAGCGCGAAGCACGGCGGGTGATGATGTCCGGCTTCCATGCCTTCTTCAGCATCGGTGGCTTCCTCGGCGCGGCCACCATGACCGTGCTGTTGTCCGCACAGCTGCCGCCACTGGCATCGGTGCTGATCGGCGTTGGCGCCATGCTGCTGGTGATGCTGCTGTCGGCGCCGTACTGGCACAGCGAACGCATGCCTCACGGCACACCGATGCTGGCCCTGCCCCACGGCATCGTGCTGTTCATCGGCGTACTCGCCTTCGTCGCCTTCCTCGGTGAAGGTGCGATGCTGGACTGGAGTGCGGTGTTCCTCAGCGATGTGCGTCGCGTCGATGCCAGCCTTGCCGGCATCGGCTATGTGACCTTCACCCTGACCATGACCGTGGCGCGCCTGTTCGGCGACGCACTGGTGGCGCGCGTGGGACGACAGCGCGCAATCGTGTTCGGCGGGCTGCTCGCCGCCGCGGGCGTGCTGGTGCTGACCCTGGTCACGCCGTGGCAGGCGTCGTTGGTGGGCTATGTGCTGGTCGGCCTCGGCTGCGCCAACATCGCACCGGCACTGTTCTCACTGGCTGGCCACCAGACCCGCATGCCGGGTGCGCTGGCGATCACCGCGGTGTCCACACTGGGCTTTGCCGGCATCCTTGCCGGGCCGGCCTTGATCGGCTTCGCCGCCAACCATTTCGGCCTGATCGCTGCGTTCATCGGCGTGGCCACGGCCCTGTTGCTGGTGGCGGTGTCCACGCGTTGGCTGCGGGTGTAGTCCAGGACCTCAGCGCCGCCGGCGTCTCAGCTTCATCTGCAATCGCCGATAGCCGATCACCGTCGCCGTGGCACACAGCGCGGTGCCAGCAGCGCTCAGCAGCAGCAACACAGCCAGCCGGGCACCTTCCTGGCGCAGCATCGCCGGCAGGTCCCAGCTGTGCAGGAAGTAGAACAGCCAGCGCCCCACGCGCTCACGGTGCCCCATTGTCAGCAACGGATCGCCGGTGGCCAAGTCGAGGTAGACGCGCGTGGCCTCGGCATCGCCGAAATCCGCCACCGCCACCGGGAAGCGCCGTACTGCCGCCCCGTTCATGGCTTCCGGTGCACGCGGATAGAAGTAGGCGTCCGCTGCACGCTGCACCACGAAACCCTGCATCGGCGCATCGGACAGCGCCCGCACCTTCTGCTGCAGCCACGCGGCCGACAGCAATCGCGCAACCTGCAGATGCCCATCGTTGCCGGACACGATGCGGGTATCGCCTTTCCCATCCAGCAGCACCGCGAACAGCTCGCCACCGATCCGTCGCCACTGGATTTCCACCGGCAGGAAGCGCTCGGCATCGGCGGCGGCCAGAAGTGTCGCCGGCTCGCCCAGTGCGCCATCCACCGCCACCGTACCGCCACGATAGCGTCCGCTGTCAATCGCTTCACGCGTGCTGCTGAAGACCCCCAACGGATTCATCGACATCAGCCCGCTGAAGATCCAGGTGAACACGAAGGCCGCAGCCATCAGCCCAATCAGATGGTGCCAGCGCATCCACGGTTCCACGTACGGTGTCTTCGCACCGGATCGGTAGCGCCCACGGAAACGCCAGCGCCACACACCGACCACGATGCCGCTGACCGCCGCCACCGTGCACAGCGCGGACAACACGATCACGACCCACGTCCACACCGGGTCCACCGACTGCATGCGCAGGAAGTACAGCCAATGCAGCCAGGCGCCCACATAGTTCCAGCGCTGCTGTACATGCGGCGCGTCCAGCACCACTTCGCCAGTGTGCGAAGACACATACAGGTCACCGGGCTTCGCGCCCCCCACCTCCACCCGGTACAGCGGCCGATGCGCGTCCAGCGCACGCGAATGCGTCCAGCGGTCCTCGTCCACGCGCGTCGCGCCGACGAAGGCTGGGCCGCCCGCGAACTGTGCGGCGGATGCTTCGGCACGCTGTGCCGACACCGGCAGCAGGGCCTGGCCGGTATACGCCGACCAGGCACCCACGTTGCGACCATTGCGCACAACATACGCAGGCTCGCCACGCAGCGTGGTCAGGGCCACACTTTCCGGCTCGGCCTGCACCGCCGCCGGCAGTACCGACAGCCCTTGCAGATCGCGGGCATCAGCCAGCACCGGCAACGCCGCCAGACGCTCACCCGGCGTCAGCTTCGGGTAGCCGATGAACAGCATCACCATGCCGCTGACGAACCACAGCAGCATCAGCAGGCACCCACCAATGCCCAGCCAGCGATGCACCAGATAGGTCCAACGCTTGCCAGTGGATCGCAGCGACATGGTGCGCGTCCTCAGAAGCGATGGTCGACGGTGAACTCGACGCGACGGTCCGCGCCCAGCAGCCACTGCGTGCTGGTGTAGTACGCGGTGGCGTAGTACGCCTTGTCGAATACGTTGAACAGGCGTGCAGACAGTCGCGTACGCGGTGCCGCCTGCCAGGTCAGCGCGAGGTCGGTGGTGCTGTAGCCGGGCAGCTCCAACGTGTTGCCGTTGTCGGCGTAGCGCTTGCCGACATAACGCACGCCACCCGCCGCGCTCCAGTCCGGTGCGAACTGCCAGCTCAACCACACATTGGCCAGGCGTTCGGCCACGTTCGGCGGCACGTTGCCATCGCGCGACACCAGCATCGGCGGCGAACCGGTGGTCTCCAGGAAGTCCTCGAACTCGGCCTTCAGCACCGTGGCGTTGGCATCCAGCGTCCAGTGCGGCGCGACGTTCCAGTTCAACGACGCCTCGATACCGCGTGAGGTCTGCGCGCCCACCTGCACGCGGCGGTCCGGCTGCACGGGATCGCGGCTGAGCAATCCGGTCTTGCGGATGCGGTACGCCGCCAGCGTCCACTCGCCACCATCGAACGCCTGCTTCAGGCCCACCTCGATCTGCCGGCCCTTGGCCAGGTCGAAGGCGCCGTTGGCCGGGCTGATCATCAGCAGGCCACTGACCGGGTCTGCTGCCTGCGAGTACTGTGCATACAGGCTCAGCGTCGGCTGCAACGCGAACACCGTGCCTGCACGCCAGCCGGTGCTGCGGTAGGTCTTCGAGAACGCGTTCTGGCCGCTGATCAGATCGGTACGGTCGATGCGCGCGCGGTCGTGGCGCAGCCCACCCAGCACCGACCAGCGCTCGCTCAGCGCCAAGCGGTCTTCCACGAACAGCGCGTACTGCTCGGCGCGATTACGGTAGCGCGGCAGGTTCGGCGCTTCGCTGGCGAACTGGCCCGGCACCGGGTCGAACGGATCCACCGGACCCGAGCTGCCGGCATAGGTGTTGTTGGTGTGCTTGAAGTGCGCGCGGTTGGCATCCAGGCCCACCGCGAAGCTGTTCTGCAGGCCACCTGCGGTCCCCTGCACGCGCAGCGTCGAGGTCAGTCCGGTCTGGTCCTGGTTGTGGGTGATCTCGGTGTTGCCGGAGCGATCGATCAGGCCGGTGGCGGGGTTGTAGACATAGGCCTCTGCATTGCGCCAATCGCGCTGGCTGTCGATCTGGTAGAGACGCGTGCGCCATTCGACGTTTGCGTTCGGCGTCCACAGCGCATCGAGCTGGGTCCAGCGGTCGCGATAGCGGATCTGGCTGTCTTCCACGTTGTAGTTCCGTTGGCGCAGCGCCTCCAGCTGGCGGCCCTCGACCAGCGGCGTGCCGAAGTAACGCATCGGTTGCTGGTAGCCCTGCGCATGGGTGAGGGTCAGCTGCAGGTCCGCGCGCGGCTGCCACAGCAGCGCGCCGGAGAACGTCGCGTCACTGTTACGCCCGCGATCGACCCAGCCACCGCTGTAGTTGCCGCTCATATCCAGCCGGTAGGCCAGCTCGGGCGTCAGCGCGCCGCCGCTGCCGAAGCCCAGGCGCGCGGTGTCCTCGCTGCCCACGGTCACGCTGATCTCGTTCTCGATCGCACCGCGCGTGGGCTTCTTCGGCACGATGTTGATCACGCCGCCGATCGCACCGTCGCCATGGATCACCGACGCCGGTCCGCGCAACACTTCGATGCGCTCGATCGACCAGGTATCGAACGGGAACGTGATGCCCACGCCGCCGTACTGGCGCAGCCCGTCGTACAGCCGCATCACCGAAGCGCCGTCGGTGAAGCCGCGGCTGGACAGCGCACTCAGCCCATTGCCCGGATGCGGCATCGCACTGATCGCACCCGCCCGGCTGATCGCATCGTTGAGGTTGCTGTCGCCGCGCTGCTCCAGTTGTTCGCGCGAAATGACGGTCAGGCTGGCCGGTGTCTGCAGCACGCTCAGGCCCAGCGCGGAACCGGCGTTGGCGGTGGACGACAGCTCACCACTGCGGGTATCGATTACCCGCACGGTATCCAGCGTGGTCGGTGGGGCCGCATCGGCGGCAAGTACGGGGGCGGTGTGCAGGAGCAACGCGCACAGGACAGGCAGCGCCGCCCTGCGCAGGCGCGCGGAGCTGGGGTTCGTTTTCATTTTTTTCACGGCATGCAAGGCCACCCCGCAATGGCAGGGCAGCAATCAGAAAGGGACAAACACGCGCGTGCGGGCGCCGGCCGTGGCCGGCAACCTCATGGAAAAACGTTCAATGCAACGCGCGTGCGGCTCAGGCAGCCATGAAGGCCGGCGGCCCACGCGCTCCCAATGTGCCGCTGATCCGATGCGGCAGCGCCCGCACCGCACCGCGCAGCGCGCGGCACACCGGTGCCGTCGGTACCAACAGCAGTACTGCCGCCACCAACAGCGTGATCAGCCGTGCAGCGATCAGGCAGTAGTCGCAGTCCACGCCCATTTCATGATCGGCATGTGGATCAGCGGGCGGCGTCTTTGCGGCCTCGCCATGCGGCATCGCCATCGCGTGGTGGTCGTGATGGCCTTCCATCGCGTGCTGGGTGTGGGTGGCATGGTCCATCGCCGCCACGGGCACTGCAGCAGCCACGTGCCCATGCGCCAGCCAGCGGCTCACCAGCGGGGCGAGCAGCACCAGCAGCATGGCGAGCCATGCCAGGGCCTGGAACCGGCGGTGGAGGAAAGAACGGCGCACGCCGCCATTCTACGGGGCCCTGACCAACCTTGGACCCCGTTCAGGGTTTCCGGAAAGGTGGTGCGACGTTATGACGCAGCGTCTGATGCACGCGGTTGCCCTGCTCCCGAGGGGGGACGGAAGGCGACCGTACGGCCCCTTCCGTCCCCGCGTCGTAGTGCTAGAACCGCACGGGCTGCTGCACCGCACGCTCCAGGAACATGACGCCCGCCTGCAGGCTGTTGCGGGCGTTCTCCAACCAGCGCTCCGGATCGGCCACCGCGAATCGCTCCTGCGCATCCACGTCACCCGAATCGGCCAGGTCGGCCAACTGCAGATGGATGTGGTTCTCCACCAGGCCCACCAGCACGGCAAGCTCGGCCGACAATCCGGCGATGCGTTCGGTGAAGCCAGCGTCGTTGCTGTTCAGAGACATGTCCCCTGTTCCTATGCGTTGCGGTGTTGATGGATGGCTTCGAAACGCTCGGCACAGGCAGGCCCACAGAACAGCCTGGCCGGATGGTTGTCGAAGTCTTCGCTGCAGTCCGGGTTGTGGCATTCCCCAATGGGTATGAGAGGCGCAACGCTGCTGGCCCGCGTTGCGTGCCGGGCCAATGCGCGTTGCAGATGGCGCGCTTCCAGTTCCTGCGCTTCGTCGATGGTGTCCGTCATGCCAGCTGTATTTTATCGGGGGGTGGTCGCACCGATTGAGAACGCCGCCACGACAGTGGACGACGCGGGCTCGGCATCGGATCGGCGTTCGCAGTTGCAATGGATTTCAGGCATGCAGGCTCCTTGTGCATGGGTGCCCCGAGGGGCGGTGGATTGAAACGAAGGGCCGTCTCTGACGGTGATCGCATCATCGGGAAAACGGTTCTCGCCAACTGCGACGCAACGTCGCGCAGGCGACGATCTGCGAAGTCCATCGCAGATCCATCGCAGACGGATCGCCCTCATCGGGCACCGGGGATGCAAGGTACTGGAAGGTGTTGCAAAAGAAAGTCCTTTCCGACACCATGATCAGGTCATCACCTTCCACCTCATCCTGACCTCGCCGCGTCGGTCCGCCGCCGCGTGGCCTGCATCCGGCAGGCATTGCACAGCGCATTGGCCACCATCGGCTGCTGTGGACCGATCCACGTTCCAAGGGGCCCCGTCGAATGCACACACCGCACCCAGCGCAGGACATCGTTCCCGCGTTCCTGCAGGCCATGCACGCGCACGGCATCGTGCCGGATGCGCGCGGCCGCGACGCACTCAACGCCGATGGCACACTGGTGCGCTTCCATGTGGAAGGCGACCGCCGTGGCACCCGCAATGGCTGGGCCGTACTGTTCGGAGACCACGTGCCGGCCGGTGAGTTCGGCAGCTGGCGCACCGGCAGCCGCCATGCATGGTGTGCGAAGTCGGAAACCACGCTGAACGCCGCCGAACAGCGCGCGATCCGGCAACGCCAGGAAGCCGCCCGTGCCGAACGGGAACGGCAGCAGCGCGAACGTGAGGAGGCCGCAGCCAAGGCCGCCAACGTGTTGTGGAACCGTGCCCTTCCTGCAGACGCGCACCATCCCTACCTGGTGCGCAAGGGCATCCACGCACATGGGCTGCGTGTGGCGGCATGGCCCGTGCGCAACAGCGACGGCCTGGTCTTCCGCTACATCGACAATGCCCTGCTGGTGCCGGTGATGAACGCCGCGGGCCGGATCGTCTCGCTGCAGGCGATCTTTCCGCGCGCGGACCCGGCACTCGGCCGCGACAAGGACTTTCTCTGCGGAGGCCGCAAGCAGGGCTGCTTCCACGTCATCGGCAAGCCGCTTTCTGGCGAGCCGATCGCCATCGCCGAGGGCTATGCCACGGCGGCATCGATCCACCAGGCCACGGGCGGCTGCGCGGTGGTGGCATGGGACGCCGGCAACCTCGCGGCGGTCGCCCGTGCCTGGCGCAGCGCGGTTCCCGATGGCTCCTTCGTCATCTGTGCCGACAACGACCAATGGACCCGGCAGCCGCTGGACAATCCCGGTGTCACCCACGCCACGCGCGCCGCCGCGGAGATCGATGCACGCGTGGTGTGGCCCGAGTTCACCACGCTGCACGGCGACGATGACCGCCCGACCGACTTCAACGATCTGCACCTGCGCGAAGGACTGGAGGCAGTACGCACCCAACTGTTCCCTCTGCCGCCTGCCACAACCGAAGAAGGCACTGGGGAGGAGGACGCGCCATCGCCGTCCAACGCGCGCTACCAGGTACCCGGCAACCTGTCCGCATTCGATGCCTTTACCCCGTTTCCCGATACCAGCGCGCGTGGCCGGCCGTTGCCGACCGCGCGCAATCTGGCCGAGCTGTGCCGGCGCACCGGCGTCACCGTGCGCTACAACGTCATCCGCAAGGATCTGGAGATCCTGGTCCCGGGGCTGCAGAGCACGGTCGACAACGCCAAGGAGGTGGCCGCCGGCGAAGTGATGGACTGCATGCACCGCGCCGGCATGGCCATCGCCAGCTTCGAGACCAACCTGTGCCAGGTCGCCGAGGCCAATCCGTACAATCCTGTCGCCAGCTGGATCAGCTCACGGCCCTGGGATGGCCAGTCCCGCCTGCAGGCGTTCTTCGACACCGTGCAGGAAGCCCAACCCACGCGCATGGCCGACGGCCGCATCCTGAAGGAAGTGCTGATGCGGCGCTGGCTGATCTCCGGCGTGGCCGCGGCGTTTGAGCCGGACGGCGTGGTGGCGCGTGGTGTACTGACCTTCGTTTCGAAGCAGAACCTGGGCAAGACGCGCTGGGCACGGCAGCTGGCACCGGCCGAGCTGCAGTTGATCGCCGATGGCGTAGTGCTCGATCCAGCCAACAAGGACAGCGTCAAACAGGTCATCTCCAAGTGGATCGTGGAACTGGGCGAAGTCGACGCCACGTTCCGTCGCACCGACATCGCTGCGCTGAAGTCGTTCATCTCGCGCAGCCACGATGAGATCCGCCGCCCGTATGCGCGCACGGAATCCCGCTATGCGCGACGCACCATCCTGTTCGCCAGTGTCAATGACGAGCGCTTCCTGCGCGACGCCACCGGCAACACCCGCTGGTGGACCATACATGCCGTGGGCCTGGGCGAACCGGCACGGATCGACATGCAGCAGGTGTGGGCCGAGGCCCATGCGCTCTACTGCGACGGCGAGACCTGGCATCTGTCCAGCGAGGAACTGGATGCGCTGAACGCCACCAACAGCGAGCACGAACCGATCTCGCCGATCGCCGAACTGATCGACCGCCACTTCGACTGGTCCATCCCCACTGCACAGTGGAGCGCACAGTACCGTGCCACCGAGATCGTCATCGCGGTGGGCATCGACAAGCCGAACCGCCGCGAGGTCAACGAGGCCGCCGCCTATGTGGTCAAGCGACATGATGTGCGCACGAAAGTGGTCGGCAAGGAGCGGGCCAAGGTCTGGTTGATGCCACCGCGAAAGCTCAACCTCCCAGGGCACTCGGCGGGTCCGTTCTGATGCCACCTGCCCGTGAGCGTGCACGGATCGACCGCGACAGCTGACGCCTTGCCCCTGACCAGGATGCAAGTAGATGAAAGGTGTTGACTGGAACAGTCCACAAAGGCAAGATGCCTGTATCGGCCCCGCCGCCTTCCAGGAGCGCTTCCGCCATGCCCCGTCCCCGACTGCACGCTTTTGAAGATGAGCAGCTGACCGTGCAGCAGATCCATCAGCGGGTGCCGGTGCTTTCGGAACGCACCATCCGCGATCACCTCGCAGCTGGCCGCCGTACACGTTCCGCCATGTTGTGCTTCGACCCGATCGCAGCGGCTGCGCGCGGTGGCCGCATCACCCAGCGCATCCTGCGCGCGCGCAGCACGGCCGGTCGCGATTCCTGACCCGCCCGCACTGCCGAATTCCTCCAGGAGTAGATTCCGCATGATTCCCGCCTCCCTCGACAGCGGCCATCGCATGATTGCCGACACGCTGGCTGCGTTCCGCGCCAGCCCCGCTCTGGGCAGCATCGCGCTGCGGGCGGCGCCGCAGGCGCGTCCTCCGCTCTACATCGGCATCGCCGGCGGCAAGCGTGCGGGCAAGGACACCCTCGCCAACGGGCTGGCCTCGGCGCTGGTGCTGCCCTGCGACAGCTTCGCCGCCCCGCTTCGGCAGTTTGTCGCCTCTCTTCTTGGGCTGTCCCTGCGTGAACTGGACGGCCGCAAGGAGGAAGCCATCGACTGGCTGGCCGAATTCACTCCGCGCCACCTGATGCAGACCGCTGGTACCGAATGGGGGCGTGATCGCGTCCATCCCGAGCTGTGGGTACGCTCGCTGTTTGCCCGCCTGCCTGCGGGCGGACTGGTACCCGACGTCCGCTTCGCCAATGAAGCCCACGCGATCCGCCGCCGTGGCGGTGTCGTGATCCGCGTCAGCCGTCCCGGCCATGGCGGCCATGACAGCGAGCAGCCACTGCCTGATGACCTGGTCGACATCGAGGTGAACAACGACGGTACCCAGGCCGACCTGGTACGCAGGACGCTGGATCAGCTGCTGTCGCGCGGCGTGATCTGAGCCTTGTGCAAGGCCGTGTTGCCCTGCCGCGTGCCCTGTCCCGCCCGCAGGTTCCGACCCATCGTCGGCGAAAATGATGTAAGGTCGTCCCCCATCACCGACGACACCTGTCGTCACCCTGCATCCCCAACCCCGTTCGCAAAGAGGAAATGCCATGGAGGTCGAACAGTTCACGTCGACGCGCCTGAAGGCCATCGAGTTGTTCAAGTCCCAGCCCAAGGGCAGCAAGGACACCGTGAGCCTGGACGCGATCTTCATCTCGCTGTGCTCGCAGGCCAACGCCCAGGGCGACGCCGGCAGCGCCAGGCAGGCACGGACCGCCGCACGCCCCGGCAGCCAGCAGCCGCCCGCGCCGTGGTTCACCGAAACCCTCGCTGCCTTGAAGGGCAAGGGCGAGTCGATCACCGTCGCGCGATTCCTGATGTTCGCCAACCGCTTCCCGGTCAAGCGCATGGACCAGGTCAATGCCGCCCGCTGGCTGCGCGACGCGGGCTACATCCCGCGCAAGACCGGCGGCAACCTGGTGTTCGACCTTTGATCCAGCCCCACCTGCAGTCCTGAAGCCCCGGCATCGTCCGGGGCTTTTTCGTTTCAGGGCCCGCTCGCCTGCATGAGGACGGCCCACGGGGCGTCGTCCTCACCCTGTACCTGCCGCATCTCCTTGATCTGCTCTTCCTTCCGCCTTGTGAGGACCACGAGTACGAAAGGAGGGGAAAACATCGGTGGCAACAGCCAGCGGTTGCAAGGCATCACACCGCGCCCTGCAGCACTCCTCACCCGTCCTCGCGGCGCCGATGAATGTCTTCAGCACACACAACCGAAAGTAGATGAAAGGTGTTGACCAAAGGGACGGGATGGCAACAGTGGAGATCAATGCCACTGACGACACCTTTCATGAACGCCCTGCCCGACAGCATCCAGACCCTGGCCGAGGTCATCGGCGAATCCGCAGCCCTCACGCTGGTACGCGCATGGCCGCCGACCACCTCCAGCACCACCGGCCGCCATCGCGTCATCGTCTACGTTCCCTCCACCCTGCCCGACCAGCATCGCCTGATCGACATCCTCGGCCACGACGTTGCCCAGCGGCTGGTCACGCACTTCGGTGGCGAACTGCTGTTCCTGGCGTCCTGCTTCGCCGCCGGCGCGCACGAACGTCGCGAGCGGATCGCGCATGCCATCGCCAGTGGCATGCCGCGCGAACACGTGGCACGTGAGTTCGGCGTCTCGCAGACCACCATCAAGCGCGCCCTGCGCGGAGCCCGCTCCGCACCACCGCCGGCGGTTCATCCGGCCCTGCTCAAGGGGTACGCGCGCGCATGAACGAAAGCGACCTGCTGGCCGGTGTACCGGACTGGGCCAAGTACCTGGGGGGAACCTCGGGCGTGCTGATCGCGGTATCGCTGTGGCTGCGTCAATGGCTGTCGTCGGCCAAGGTCGACCGTACCGCCGACGAAGCCACCAGCAATACCCTGCGCACCCTGCAGGAACAGCTCGCCGCCGAGCGCACCCGCGCCGACGGCCTGATGCACGAACGCGAGGCAATGGCACAGGAAATCGGGCAGCTGCGCGGCGAAGTCAGCGCCCTGCGTGCGCAGGTTGCCCAGCAGAGCGTGCAGATAGACGCGCTGCTCGCGCTGGTGCGCAAGCAGCCGGGAGCCGCCGCATGACCGCCGCCGCAGCCAGCGCCCTCGGCGGCGCCAATGTCGCCGCATTCCTCGACATGCTGGCCGTGTCCGAAGGCACCGACATCCCCAGCCAGCGGTCGCGTGACCGTGGCTACGACGTGATTGTCGGAGGCCAGCTGTTCAACGACTACCGCGACCATCCCCGCGTGCTGGTGTCGCTGCCACGCTATGGCATCAAATCCAGCGCCGCCGGCCGCTACCAGTTTCTTCGCAGCACCTGGGACGACCTGCGCGCGCGACTCGGCCTGCCCGATTTCGGCCCCGTCTCGCAGGACCGTGCAGCAGTCGCCCTGCTGAAACAGTGCGGTGCCTACGAGCTGATCCGGCTGGGACGCTTCGATGCCGCCGTCACCGCGGCCCGGCGCATCTGGGCGTCGCTGCCCGGTGCCGGCTATGGGCAGAAGGAACATGCGCTGGAAACACTGCGCGTGGCCTACCGCGCCGCCGGCGGAGCCCTGCAATGACGCCCCTCGCCCTGCGGTTCCGAATCGGCCTGCTGGTCCTAGCCGGAAGTCACGCAGGCTGCGCCTGGCTGGGGTGGACGCTACGGGACCGCAGCGCAGACCTTGCCGTTACCAGCGCCCAGGCCGCACAGCAGGCATCGCGCGCTGATACGGCGCAGGCCGCCCATCAGCGGGACCTCGCCAACGCCCGCGCCGGTGCTCGGGCCGAATCGCAGCGCTTGGCCACGCAGGCCCAGCGCACCCGGCAGTTCAACACCCTGCAACAGGACATCGAGACCCATGCCAAGACGCCTGGCCGTGATCGCGGCGACGCTGATGCTGAGTTCGTGCGCATCTGGCGCGAAGCCAACACCGGCCGCGCCCTGCCTCGTTGATCTCAGCATCGCACCGGCGCAGTTGCGTGCGCCGGACGAGCTGCCAGACCTGCAGGCAGCTACTGATGATGCACTGCTGCGCAATCACGTTGCAGTCGCACAGCAGTACCACGCGCTGGCCGACCAGCTGCGCGCGCTGCTGTGCAGCCTCGGCAGCCAACGCGGCATCACCCTCAACGGCTCGGCACCGGTGACACCTCCGGGTTGTGAGATCGCCACCGGCAACCGCCACGACGCAACGCCTGCCTTCTGATTCCGGTGCGGGCGGCCACGCCTGCAATGCCGCGCCCTTCCGGTGATGGCAACACTGGCTGCCGACCGCGTGCGCCACACGGGCCACACCCATTCTTCATTCACCGCATGAGCTGACATGGCGACTGACTCCCCCTCTCCGACACTCGACACGCTCCACGGCGCCATCGAAAGCGCCATCCGCGCACGCTTTCCGGACTTCGCAACCGTCCAGTTCTATCGCGACGCCGGCACCGAAGGCATGCCCACGCCGGCCTGCCTGCTGGAAATGACCCGCTGTGACCGCGCCCGCGAAGGCAACGACGGCACTGGTCTGCTGCAGGCCGTACTGCGTTTCGAAGCACGCGTCGTCGTAGCAGCGGGCAGTACCGCTGGCGCGCTGCAACTACGCAATGCCGCCATTGCACTGGCCACCTGGCTGCACCAGCTCGGCCGCTTCCATGGTGCCTGCAGCGGCGCAATCGACGTGATCGCCGCCCTGCCCGAAGACGCCGCAACCGCACAGGCCGGCCTGCGCAGCTGGGTCGTCGAATGGTCACTGCCGGTCGCGCTGGGCGACAACGCCTGGGAAGAGGTGGGAGGCGTGGTGCCGCAAGCGTCCTACAGCTTCGCGCCAGAGATCGGCCGTGCCCATGAGGCACGCTACCAGCCGCTGCCGGAGCGCGCGCCATGAGCGCCGAACACGCACGCTTGATCGGCAACCTGCTGATGATCGGCGTGGTGCGCGAGCTGGACGAAGCGGGCAGCCGCGTGCGCGTGGATGCCGATGGCATGCTCACCGACTGGATTCCCTGGCTGGAACGCCGGGCGGGACCGGGCGTACGCAGCTGGTGCGCACCCGAACCCGGCGAGCAGGTCGTGCTGGCGTGCCCCTATGGCGACCCCGGCCAGGCGCTGGTACTCGGCAGCCTGTACCAGGACCGCTTTCCGCCGCCGGCCAACTCGCGCCTGCGGCAACGCACCGCGTTCGCCGACGGCAGCAGCGTCGAGTACGACCAGGAAACCACCACGCTCAACGTCCATGTCGGCAGCGGCAAGGTCATCGTCACCTGCGCGAATGCGCAGGTGATCGCCAGCGAATCGATCGTGCTCGATACGCCGTCGATCAAGGCGACCGGCAACCTGGATGTCACCGGTGCGATCAGCGCCGGCAAGGACATCAGCACACCCGGCGAGATCAAGGCCGGTGCCATCGGCCTGAAGGCACACACGCACACCGCACAGGGCCCAACCGCCCCGACCACGCCGGCCCAGGCCTGAGCGGCCACGCCTGCAATGCCCTGAAAACCCGCACTCCACGACGATAGAGGCCATGCGAGGAATCGACGCCAACACCGGCAAATCACTGGATGGGCTCGCCCATCTGCACCAGTCCGTGCGTGACATTCTCACCACGCCCCTTGGCTCCCGCGTACTGCGCCGCGAATACGGCTCGCGCGTGTTCGAACTGATCGATGCGCCGACCAACCGCTCGCTGCGCATGGACCTGATCGCGGCCACCGTCGACGCGCTCGCGCGATGGGAACCGCGTCTCCACGTCGAGAACGTCGACGTCTCCCTCCCCGCCCCCGGCGTGATGATCCTGGCAGTGACCGGGATCCACCTGCCGGACGGCGAGGCCATCACCATCGAAGGAATCGAGGTTCGCTAACCGTGGCATCCGGCTCGTTCACCAGTGTCAATCTGTCCCAGCTGCCTGCCCCGGCGGTCATCGAAGTGCTCGATTTCGAAGCCATGTTCGATGAATCGCTGACCGCGCTGCAGGCCCTGGATCCCACCTTCGACGCGCTGCTGCCGTCGGACCCGGCCTTCAAGATCCTGGAGGTCTGCACCTACCTGCGCCTGCTCGATCGCCAGCGTGTCAATGATGCCGCGCGTGGCGTGATGTTGGCCTATGCGGTTGGCAGCGACCTCGACCAGCTGGCCGCGATCTTCGGCATCGTCCGTCAGGTGCTCGACCCGGGCAAGCCGCAGCAGGGCATTCCTCCTCGATATGAAAGCGATGAGGACTTCCGCCGCCGCATCCAGCTGGGCCCGGAAGGATTCAGCGTGGCAGGGCCGGAAGGTGCCTATGTATTCCATGCGCTGAGCGCCGACTCGCGGGTACTGGATGCGAGTGCCACCAGCCCCGCACCGGGCGAAGTGGTGGTGTCGGTGCTGTCGCGCGAGGCGGATGGAACCGCCACCCAGGGCCTGCTCGACGTCGTAGAAGCAAAACTGAGCGCGGATGATGTGCGACCGCTGACCGATCATGTCCTGGTGCGTACCGCGGCAATCGTCAACTTCTCGGTCAGCGCCACGCTGTTTACCTTTGCCGGTCCAGACTCGCAGGTCGTGCTGGCGGAAGCGCACACACGCCTGGACCGCTACATCGCCGAATCGCATCGGCTCGGCCGCGATGTCACCCGCTCGGGCCTGTTCGCCGCACTGCATGCCGAGGGTGTGCAGCGCGTGGAGATTTCCAGCCCGGCAGCGGACGTGGTGGTCGACCGTACACAGGCCACCTACTGCACTGCCGTGACCCTGACCCATGGCGGCAACGATGAGTGACTCCACCACTCGCCTGATCAATGCGCGCCTGCGCGGCGCGGTCGATGGCCACAACCTGCAGTTCCGCCATCCGGGTGGCGCACTGTCCACCCTGCAGGGGGTGTACCGCACCGATTGGCAGGGGCGGCTGAAGCTGTCGGATACGCTGCGGCGCAACCTGCAGCGCTTCTCGGCAGCGTTCAGTAACACCTGGTGGAAGGGCTTCTACACCAAGCCAGCGAACCTGTCGTTCAATCACCCCGCTCCAGATGGCAGTTCCAGTGCCTGCTCCTTTCCTGTCTCCGATGCGATCGGGGGACCGAATCAGAACTTCACCGGTCTGGTGGACGAGGATGGAAGCGCGTTTCCCGATGGTGCCGTGCGTACCCTCAGCATCTGGCTGCGCGCAACCGAGCCATGTGCCATCGACCTCGGCATGCGCACCACCGGCGCAGGCAGGACACGTCTGCAGGTGAGCACCGAGTGGAAGCGCTACAGCTACACCTATGCCGCAACCGCAGATGACGCCCGCCGGGGCGTGAGTATCGTGCTGGATCGACGGGCAGCCGGAAACACCGGCCTGAGGCCGGACAGCCGCATCCATCTCTGGGGCGTGCAGGTGGAGGAAGGCCGCGAAGCAACCAGCTACATCCGCACCATGCCCCAGCCTGTGGGCGTGATTGATTACAGCGTGCTCAACAACGTGATCACGCTCAGCCAGGCACCCGCTCCCGGCTCGATCATCGACGGCGATGCGCTGATCAGGGTGCCGATGGCAGGCACCCTGCTGCCGCCCAACGCCACCCACGCGGAGCGGGCCCTGGCCCGCGCTGCGGTCACCCGCCCATTGCCGGTGGACATCACCGCGCTGTGGGACGCCGACCGCTGTCCGGCCACCCTGCTGCCCTGGCTGGCCTGGGCCTTGTCCGTGGACGAATGGAAGGCCTACTGGCCGGAGACGGTGAAGCGTGCGCGCGTGCGTACCGCGATCGCCATCCAGCGCCGCAAGGGTACCTGGGGCAGCGTGCGCGACGTGGTCGCCGCTTTTGGTGGCTCGATCCTGATCCGCGAATGGTGGGAGATGCAGCCGCAAGGCGCACCGCACACCTTCGAAGCGGTGATGACCATTGCCAACCAGGGCGGCGAGACCGCCACTGCCAAGTTCGTCGACGACGTGATCGGCGAGATCAGCCGGACCAAGCCGGTGCGATCGCACTTCACCTTCACCCAGGGCATGCAGGCCAACGCCGGTATCGGTGCGCTCGCCGGTGCCCAGGGCACCACCTTCCGCCGTATCCAACTGATCGGAGAGTAAACCCCGCATGCGCTTGAAAATCACCGACGCCGGCTTCGCCAGGCTGGTCAACCCACCCAATACCGGCACCAGTGCCGTGCTGATCACCGAGATCGGCCTGACCTCCACGGCATTCACGCCGTCGGCGGGGCTGACCACGCTACCCGGCGAGATCAAGCGTGTCTCGACATTCGGCGGCAAGGCAGTGGGCGATGACACGCTGCACGTCACGATCCGCGACGACAGCGCCACCGCCTACAGCCTGCGTGGCTTCGGCCTGTACCTGGGCGACGGCACGCTGTTCGCCACATTCGGCCAGGCCGATCCCATCATGGAGAAGACCGCAGCCTCGATGCTGCTGCTCTCCACCGATACCCGCTTCAGTGAAGTCGATACCGCGCTGATCGAATTCGGCAATGCCGAGTTCATCTACCCTCCCTCCACCACCGAGGTGCAGGGTGTGGTCGAGCTGGCCACTACGACCGAGACCGAAGATGGCGCAGACACCCAGCGTGCGGTAACGCCGCGTGGCCTGCGTGCCTTCATCGACAAGCGATTCGGTGCCAGCGCCCCCACCCAGTTCGTGCGCACGCTGCTGTCGATCGCTACCGATGCCGCATTCCGTTCCGCGCTGGGCCTGAAATCAGCGGCGCTGAAGGATGAAGGCGCCGACAAGGGACTGGACGCGGACCTGCTCGATGGCCGTCATGGCACGCACTACCTGGATTGGCGCAACATGACCGGCGTGCCGTCCAGCGTGCACGTTCCCGGCCAGGTCATCCTGTTCGCCGGTGCCACCGCGCCCAACGGCATGCTGCTGTGCAATGGCGCCGCTGTTCCGCGTGCCAGCTATCCGGCCCTGTTCGCCGCTATCGGCACCCGCTATGGCGCCGGCGATGGCGCAGCCACCTTCAACCTGCCGGCCATGCAGGAAGGCACGGTGGTCACGCACACGCTGAACCCGGACGCGGTCGGAAGCTTCACCCAGGGTGAAGTGATCCGCCATGCCCACAGCGCAAGCGCGGCAACGGCAGGCAACCACAGCCATGCCATTTCCGTGGGCGCAGGTGGCGCGCACTCGCATGGCGCCAGCGCAAGCGCGGTCGGCGATCACGCGCACGGTGCATGGACCGACTCGCAGGGCCATCACGCGCACACCGGCGGAACCTCCTGGGTGGGCGACCACCAGCATCTCACCGCCTATGCGGAAGTTGGGGCCGCCTATCCATGGGGTGCCGACTACGGGAACCACATGGGCTCCCGCGGCAACATCGACTATGACAATCCTTGGCCGAACACCAGCCCTGCCGGTGGCCACGCCCACAGCTTCACCACCGACGGCGCGGGTGGCCATGGTCACAACATCGGCATGAACGGCGCCGGTGGTCACTCGCACACCATTTCCATCGCCCAGGTCGGCGACCACGGCCATGCCGCCTCGGCGGCGGACGCCGGTGCACACAGCCACGCCATCGTGGTGGAGGCCGCCGGTGGCGACCGCAACCTGCCGGCGGGCCTGCGGATGATCTATTGCATCGCGTACTGAGGACATGACCTTGCCTACTGAACCGCGCTTCGCGCACTCCTACGATCCCCACACCCGTGCCTACATGGGCAAGGTCCGTCTGCAACCCTCGCCCGATGGCGCATGGAACCTGCCTGACTTCACTGTGGACGTCGCCCCCCGCCAGGCCGCAGGCGAATACCAGTCACTGCGCCTGGCCGAGGATGGCTCACGCTGGGAACTGGTGGCCGATTTCCGCAACTGCATGCTGTGGGACACGCGCACCGCGATGGCAGTACCCAATCGCCTCGCGCTGGGCGAGCCGTTGCCCAAGGACGTGACCCTGTCCGAACCGTTCAAGCTGGATGGCACCACCGCGCAGTACAACGCGTGGAATGCCAGCCGCCGCGAATGGACGCTGCTGCCGGACTACAGCACGCGCCCCCTGTGGAACAAGCACGATGCCAGCTTCGCCGCTCCCCTGCCCCGCGGCGTGGCGCTGCCGTCCACGGTCACCGACCTGGCACCACCCGGCGATCGCAGCTATCCGGTCACCTTCGATGAAGCCAGCGCCGCCTGGGCAAGGGTGAGTGCGCCCGATCCCGAAGCGGGCACGCCGCCGCAGCCGTGACATCGGGCCACGGCTGCAATTAAGCCAGCCGCGGCCAGATACGAACATGTACCCATGCGGCGCAGATCGCGACCGCAGCACCCACCCAACCAAGGAAAAAACAACGCATGGCCGAATTTCTGCATGGCGTGCAGGTCGTCAACATCGATGGTGGTTCCCGCTCGATCGCTGTTGCCTCGACCAGCGTCATCGGCATCGTGGGCACCGCGCCCCGCGCCGACAAGATCGCCTTCCCGTACAACACCCCGGTCCTGGTGACCTCGCGTTCGCAGGCAGCCAAACTGCTCGCCGGCACCGCCACCGAAGTCGATGAGGGCACCCTCCCGGGCCAGCTCGACGCCATCTTCGACCAGTCCAACGCGGTCGTCGTCGTTGTCCGCGTCGAGAAGGGCGCCACCGAGAACGACACCCTGGCCAACGTGCTGGGCGGCGTGAACGCGCAGACCGGTGCCTACACCGGCGTGCATGCACTGCTGGCGGCAAAGTCGGTCGTGGGCATCAAGCCACGCATCCTGGCGGTGCCGGGCTTCACCCACACCCACGAAAAGCGCGACACCGAACTGCTGGCCAACCCGGTCGTAGCGGAACTGCTCGGCATCGCCGACAAGCTGCGCGCGGTGATCATCAAGGATGGCCCGAACAGCACCGACGACGCTGCCAAGAGCACCACCGCCCTGACCGGCTCCAAGCGCGTCTACGTGGTCGACCCGGCGCTGCTGGTGCAGTCCGGTGATGCCATCGTCACCCGCTACGCCTCCGGTGCCGTGGCCGGCGCCATCGCCCGCAGCGACAACGAACGCGGCTGGTGGGCATCGCCGTCGAACCTGGAACTCAACGGCGTGGTCGGTACCGCGCGTGCGATCGACTTCGGCCTGTCCGACGCGACCAGCCGCGCCAACCTGCTGAACCAGTCGAACGTGGCGACCATCATCCGCGAAGGTGGCTTCCGCCTGTGGGGCAACCGTACCGCCAGCAGCGACCAGAAGTGGCAGTTCCTGTGCGTGGTGCGCACTGCCGACATCATTGCCGACAGCCTCGAGGCTGCCCATCTGTGGGCCGTCGATCGCGGCATCAGCAAGACCTACGTCGACGACGTGCGCGAGGGCGTCAACGCCTTCCTGCGCGGCCTGAAGACCCAGGGCGCGATCCTCGGCGGCAACTGCTGGATCGACCCGGAACTGAACGCAGCGGACAGCGTGGCCCAGGGCCGCTTCTTCTGGGACTTCGACTTCACGCCGACCTACCCGGGTGAGCAGCTGACCTTCCGCATGCACATGAACAACAACTACGTCTCGGAGATCTTCTAAGCATGGCGCGCAAGATCCGCAAAAACTTCAACTTCTACGTCGACGGCAAGGGCTATGCCGGCAGCGTGATGTCCTTCACTGCACCGAAGCTGTCGCTGAAGACCGAGGACTTCCAGGCCGGCGGCATGCTCGCCCCGACCGAGATCGTGCTCGGCCATGAAAAGCTCACCGCCGATGTCGAGTTCGCTTCCGACGACGCGGAGATCATGAGCAAGTTCCACGTCATCGAAAGCAAGGAGTACGGCTTCACCGCCCGCGAGGCGCTGGAAGGCGACGACGGCGAGGTGACCCAGGTCGTGCACAACATGCGCGGCAAGGTGAAGCTGCTGGACCGCGGCGAAACCAAGGTTGGTGAGAAGGGCACGATCAAGGTCAACCTGGCGCTGAGCTACTACAAGCTGACCCATGGTGCCCAGGTCGTGCAGGAGATCGACGTGGTCAACATGATCGCGCGCCAGGGTGGCGTGGACGTGCTGGCCGGCATCCGCGGCGCGCTGGGCATCTGAGCCGGCACCGCACCGAGAAACACGGGGGCGCCTCGCGCCCCCGCATCCATCGCACCGCATCGCATTCCAGGAACGCTTTCATGTCCAGCAAGACCAAGACCCCCACCGACACCGTCATCGAGCGCGATGGCTTTGCCGAGATCACCCTCACCCGTCCGCGCCAGGTCAACGGCATGGAAACCGCCGTGCTGCGCATGCGCGAACCGACCGTGGAAGACATGGAGCGCTACCAGGACGACAAGGGCAGTGATGCACAGCGCGAGGTACGGATGATCGCCAACCTGTGCGAGATCTCGCCGGACGACGTGCGCAAGATGCCGCTGCGCGACTACGCCCGACTGCAGGCAGGCGTGGCGCTTTTTACCACCTGACCCTGCCGCAGATCAGGCAGGGAGTGCTCGCCCTGGCCGGTCATACCGGCTGGGGCCTGCGCGAGATCATGACGCTGCGGGTGTCGAAGTTCATCTGGTGGATTCAGGGGTTGCCGGTACATGGCCAATAACGTTCAAACGACAACGATCACGATCGGCGGCTCGGTGTCCAAATCGCTGAAGGACGCATTGTCCTTCGCCAATGATGGCGTGAAGCGCCTCGGCGATGAAGCCGGCAAGCTGGAGCTCAAGCTTGCCGCGATGAAGAAGTCGGGCGCCGCCTACACCCGCATGCGCGCGCAGGCCGATGCGCTGCGCGCCTCACAGGAAGCGCTGGAGCGCGTCGAAGCCAAGCGCACTGCCAACCTGGAGAAGCGCGAGAAACTCGGCGCCTCGTTCAAGGCAGCGCGCGGCACACTCGGCACCGCCGTCACCGCACTGGCCAAGCCGGTCGAGAACGCCTCCGGCTTCGCCCGCCAGAACCAGCAGATCGGCGTGGCAGCCAACCTCAGCCGCGCGCAGGTGAGTGCGCTCGGCCAGGCGATCCTGCAGCAGTCGCGCGCAACCAACCAGGGCGCCGACGATCTGCAGCGGTCGATCAAGCTGATGGTCGCGGCCGGCATGGATGCACAGTCCGCGCAGGCCAGCCTCGGCGCCGTTGGACGGACCACCACCGTCACCGGTGCCAGCATCGATGACGTTGCCAAGGCGGCCGCCAGCCTGCAGCGCTCGTTCGACATCGATCCCTCGCGCATGCAGAGCGCGCTGGACGTGCTGGTGGTGAACAGCCAGCAGGGCAGCCTGGGCCTGAAGGACATGGCCGAGGTGCTGCCCACACTGGGCTCGTCGTTCGAAGCGATGAAGCTGCAGGGCACGTCAGCGGCCGCCACGCTGGGTGCGGCACTTGAGGCCACGCTGGATTCGGCCGGCGGTGCCGACAAGGCCGCCAGCAACATGAAGAGTTTCATGTCGGCCGTACTGTCCCCGGACCTGCAGGCGAAGGCCAAGAAGAGCCTGAACCTGGATCTGCGCAAGATCATCGGCGAGGCACAGACGAGTGGTGGCAATCCCTTCGATGCCGCGATGCAGGGGATCATCAAGGCCACAGCGGGCGACCAGAAGAAGATCGGCACCCTGTTCAGCGATGCGCAGGCGAAGGACTTCGTCCAGCCGATGATCGAGAACTGGGATACCTACATCCGCGTCCGCGACAAGGCACTGAACGGATCGGCGGGTACCACCGATGCCGCCTATGCCGATGCGATGCAGACCGATCCGCAGAAGATCGAAGGCGCGAAGATCGCCGTGGACAACCTGTCCAAGGCGTTCGGTGCGGCGCTGCTGCCGGCGGTGGGCGAGGCCGCGGTCAAGCTGACCGAACTGCTGAACGGGGTCACCTCGTTCGTGCAGGAAAACCCGAAGCTGATCGCCAACACCACGCAGATCGTGGTCGGCATGCTGGGCATGCGCACGGCGGTGCTCGGCGCACGCTACGCCTGGACGTTCCTGCAGGGCCCGATCCTGGGCGTGCAGAAGGCCTTCGAGCTGTTCCGTGGCGGCAGCCTGCTGGCACAGCTGGGGCGCTTCGGGCCGATGGCCATGCGCCTGGCATCGGGCTTCCGCATCGTCGCCACTGCCGTGGGTGCCATCGGCGGTGGCCCCATCGCCGTTGCGGTCGCCGCCATCACCGCCGGCGCCCTGCTGGTGCGCAAGTACTGGGAACCGATCAAGGCATTCCTGGGCGGCGTATGGGAAGGCCTGAGTGGTGCAGGCACCGCGGCGATGGGTGAACTGATGCGCGCGGTTGAACCACTGCGCCCCGCCTGGGAAGTCATGAGCGGGCTGATCGGCCAGGCCTGGGACTGGCTGTCGAAGATGCTGGAACCGGCGCAGTACACCGGCAATGAATTGTCACGCGTCGCCCAGATCGGCTCGCTGGTGGGTGAGGCGCTGCTGACCAACTTCCGGCTGGTGATCCAGGTCATTGGCGGCGTGGTGGGGGCGGTGGTGTGGCTGGGCGAGATGCTCGGCACCGTCGCCGGCTTCATCAACGAGACCCTTGGCAACATCTGGGAGTCGATCAGCCAGAAGGCAACCGCAGCGTTCGACCGCATCCTGGAAAAGCTCAAGCCAGTCATCGAAGGCGTCGGCTGGTTCATGGACAAGCTTGGTGGTGGCGTAGGGGCTGCCAAGGACAAAGCGCTGGAGGTCGCCGAGGGCGGGCTGCAGACCGCGGTGGGCGCCGCCAACATCTACAGCGGCATGAAGGCGCGCGGTGGTGGTGGCATCGGTGACATGGCACGCGTGGCGTACGCGGTCGGCACCAACGACAACGATGGCCTGAACCGCCGCATGGCCGAGCTGAGCGGCGCGCAGGGACGCCGTGCGCCGGACATGCCCTCGCCCACGATGCGTGCACCGACCACCGTGCAGCAGCAACAGACCAACAACATCACCATCCACCAGCAACCCGGTGAATCCAGCGAATCGGTGGCACGTCGCACTGCAGACGAGCTGCAGCGTCGCAACGCGCTCGCCGCCCGTGGCAGCCTGGCAGACAGGAACTAAGCATGAAGCGCGAGTTCGTAACCGCATCCATCGACAAGCTGTTGTCCCGTTTCCAGAGCAACGACTCCGGCAATGCCCCGGTGCTGCTGATGCTGGGGGGCTTCAAGTTCAGCCTCAACACCGCCGTGTTCCAGAACATCCAGCAGAGCAACGAGTATGGCTGGGCTGCGCAGGAGCGCATCGGGCAGATGGCCGCCCTGCAGTACACCGGCCCCGGCAAGGCCAGCATGACGCTGCCCGGCGTCATCCACTATCAGTTCCGGGGCGCCGGCAATGAGCTCTCGCAGCTGCGCAAGCTGGCAGCGCAGGGCAAGCCACAGCGGCTGCTGACCGGCAAGGGCGGGAACCTGGGGCTGTGGGTCATCGACAAGATCGACGCCACCGCCTCCGGTTTCACCGTCGATGCGGGAATCCAGCGGCACGAATTCACCCTCTCCCTGCGGAAGCACAGCGATGGCACGAACGTATAACACCCGCGACGGCGACGTCGTCGACCGCATCGCGTACGCGCACTATGGCGAACAATCACCGGCCATCCTGCGCGCGGTGTTCGATGCCAACCCGGGCCTGGCCGCGCGCGGCGCGATACTGCCTGCGGGCCTGGCGATCACCCTGCCGGACGTGCAGCGCCCTGCCGGCGAACGCAAGGGAGTGGCCCTGTGGGATTGAACATCGCACCGGCATTCCGCGTGGTGGCCAACAGCCAGGACATCACCGACAAAATCATGTCGCGCTTCAAATCACTGCGCATCACCGACGAGACCGACAACAGCTCGGACATGCTGGAGCTGCAGCTGGCCGACCATGATCCGTCCGATCCGATCCAGCTACCGCCGGCAGGCGCGGAGCTGGAAGCCTTCATCGGCTATGACGGCGAAGTGCGGCGCATGGGCCTGTACATCTGCGACGAGGTGGAGATTTCCGGCTACCCGGGCAGCATGACCCTGCGCGCGCGCGCCGCACCGTTCGAGGCCAGCAAGGGCGGCAAGAACGAACTGCAGACACAGAAGACGCGCACCTGGAAGAAGGGTACGACGATCGGTGGCATGGTGCAGCGCATGGCCGCCGAACACGGACTGAGCGCCGCCGTGAGTGGATCGCTGGCATCGATCGTGCTGCCGCTGACGGTGCAGTCGCAAGAATCGGACATGAACCTGCTGCTGCGCCTGGCCAAGCAGCACGATGCCATCGCCAAGCCGGGCGGCGGCCGCCTGATGTTCGTCAAACGGGGCGACTCCACCAGTGCAAGCGGTGAGCGCATTCCCGACGTCACCCTGACCCCCGCCGATGGTAGCAGCTACAAAGTGAGCATCGTCTCACGCGAGAAAACCGGCACCACCATTGCCTACTATCGCGATGTACGCGGTGCCACGCGCCAGGAGGTGAAGTTGGGCAGCGGTGAACCGATCGTGCGCCTGCGCATGGCCTACGCCGACCGCGAAACCGCCGAAGCCGCAGCACGCGCCAAGCACCAGGAACAAGCCCGGCAGACGCGCACGCTCAGCTACTCCCTGCCCGGCCGCGAGACGCTGATGGCCGAAGCCACGGTGGTGATGCGGGGCTTCCGCGACGGCGTGGATGGGCGGTGGCTGGTCAAGCGCGCCGAGCACAACATCAGCCACGAGGGCTACGTGACCAGCATCGAGTGCGAACAACCCAACAGTGCCGACGCAGTGAAGGCGGCCAGCAGCGCACCAGCGACCGAAGGCGAGCAGATCGGCAGCGAGGTGTAGATCCAGGTGGGGCGCGGATGCGGTTCTCCCGATCCAGTTGCTGTAACACTGCTACGACCTGCCGGCGCTACTCCGTGTATCGCACTGCGTGCACTTTGGCTTGCTCAGGCATGTAGGTGAAGCGATAGGTCATCACCACGACATGGGTACGGGACCACAGCCAGCGTCTTCTTTCGTCGCGCACAACCAGCACACCTTCAGCCGGTCGGGATATCCGCGCGGTGGGAACATCTTCGAAGGCTGACTTGACGTTCAACAGGCCCATCCGGGGCGGCAGCTGCTGTTTCACAAAGCCACTGATGTCCTGCTTCTGAGCACCCTCCGGCGGCGGCATCCTGTGAATGCTGTCCAGCATCTGCTCGGCCTTCATCTGTAACGTCACGATGGGCAGCGCGGTTCGCATGGGGTCGGCTGCCGAGCCTCTGCCGGGCGCCAGCACGCCCCACAGGACCAAGGCAATGCCCAACGTCCGGAAGATCCTGCTCCCCATGTGACACTCCCTGCTGGCTTGACGGGCCCATGCGCCCAGGCACGGTATCAGATCACATACTGCGCCTGGCCGTTCCCGAACGACCAGTTCTCCTTCTTCACTTCCACCAGGTTGATGAACACGTCCTCGCGGCGGATGCCCACCGCCGCGTGCAGGCCCTCGGCGATGCCGGCGTACAGCGCCTTCTTCTGCTCCAGCGTGCGCCCTTCGTTCCAGGTGATCTGGATGCAGATGAAATCGTCGGTGCGGTCCACGCCCAGGTAGCCGGGATCGTAGATCAACGTGCCGGGCTCGTGTTCCTGGAAGATCTGGAAGCGATCATTTTCCGGCACGCCAACCGCACGCATGGCCTGGTAGATGGCTTCACCGACGCGCTGCAGGTAGTCGGCGGATTTACCTTTGCGAAGATCGATGCGGGCGAGCGGCATGGTGGGGCTCCAGGGTGGATGGGCACAGCAATAGGCTGAGACTACGCCTGCCCGGGCCGGTGGGACAGCGCAGGGATGGAACCCTCTGCCTTCATCCGTGACACATTCCCGACCGCGTGCGCCGGGTGACGGAATTGCCATGGCGGCGCCGCTCTGGAGTCGTCATGTGCACGGTTGGCGTGGGCGGCGATGTGCGCCATCAGTGACGGCCCGCACAGCGGGCGGGTGCCGGAGGGCACATAACCGGAAACGCTTGGTGTGCCTGCGTGGAGTTGAGAACTTTCCTTACAGACCACCGTGATTGCGCGATCCCATGATCACCGCGCCGAGGCAGATTGCCTGGGCCGGGATTGGCGTCTCGAATAAACGAATGAACACCCATCGCTGCGATTTACGCCGCAGCAGAGAGAATGCACCGATTGCCTTCAATGGCGGCCGGTGCGTGGGGATCGACAGATCCGCCAGGCCTTCTTCTCGATGGGAGTTCGTTTGCCTTGGTACGCCAACCCGCACCGTCCGCCACCTTCACTCCGGAAGGTGGCTCTACGCCAGTGAGGGTTTCGCCATGACCAATCGCACCGCCGACCGTCCCCGCCTGCACGCCCTGATCGGCAACATCGCCGCCGACGTGCCTGAAGACCTCGCACGCGAGATCGAATGCGCCCTGCAGGAACAGAACCTGCCCGCGCAGTCGCCTGCCTTCTTCGCCTGCCTCAATGCCATCAGCCAAGCCGATGGCGACGACGGACAGCCGTGCCGCAGCCTCACCCTCGGCGCCAGCAATCACGCCTCGCTGCGCCGCTCGCTGTCCGGGCTCAGTGCATTGCTCGATCTGCTGCAGGCGGGCGATCGAGCGCGCGCCGAGGGTGGCCCGGACCAGCAGTTGGGCGCCTTCCACACTGATGGACTGATCGTGGCCGCGCGACAACTGGTGCGCGAAGCAAGCCATTGCCTGGAAGCTGAAACCGCCTGAGCGCCCGGCCGCGAACATGGACACGAGCTAGGGATGTCCCCGGCTATCCTCGGCAGAGAAAGCTCCCAGCAATGCTGAACGGGGCCCGTTTGCATTGGGGGAAGGACATGCCACACTCGCTTTGAGGCCCAGTCGATCGAATCCCTCGGAGATCCGAGTGCCACGGACGTGGATACGGGAAACCGTTAGATCGCTTGGCCTTTTTTATGCGCGGCGCTCGCCCATCCGCAGCGTCCAGATGCCCATATGCGGCGACCAACTGTTGGCGATCTGCAACGACTCCAAATTGGCCCGCCTGGCAACATGCTCTGCTACAGCACGCTTGTGCGGAGATGCAGTTGGCACCAAGTGCATACGGTTCTGATGGAAGCCGACAGCACCAGTCAGAAGGTCCGAAAGCTGAAGAAGTCGGCAGGTGCGCGAGTCTCTGTAAATCACCGTGCGAACGTGAGGAGATCGATCAACGAGGTCTCGCCTTAGCGCGTTGTTCAACACTGCCCGGAGATCTTCCAGGTCGTATCTGAGCGTCGTGCGCTGATCTAGAACGACGTGCACGTCTTCATCAGGTAACGCGTACTGAGCGATGCGCTTTACAAGAAGGTTATACAAACACTTGTAGAAGCAGACGTCTCTATCGCCGCCGTGATACCCCCGGACGTCCAACTGATGCTGATCGACCACCATCGACTGAAACCAACGGCCATCCGCAAGTTCTTGATCAGTGGTTCCATCAAAATACTGATCAGCGATCGCGAGCTCGCGTGCTCGCTTGGCCCTAGTGATACCGCTCCACTTCACTTCATCTGACAGGCCGCTAGCCGCGACCGTAGCTTCGATAGCAGCGCGCAGATCACCGATCTGCTGCCCGCAAAGAAACAACGCTCCATGGATGAGGTAACGGTTCCTACCATCCGCGCAGCTTTCGTCTACGTACACAGCCAGCATTGCCAGACCCAAACTGAGGTTGGCCGGATAATAGTACTGCCGGAGTAACGTCGGCCATAGACAAGCCTGTGGATATCTTTCCCGCGACGAGGCGACCATGGGAGCAAGCCTACGACTGCTTCAACGAGATGGCCGGCGGGTGGTCACGCACAGTCCAGGCCCGTTGCCTGTTGTGGGCGATCACAAACCGGATATGAGGTACTGGCGTAAATCACCGGGATGACGGTGATTAGGCCCCCACCAGCGCGAATGCTGGTGGTGGCGATTCTGTCTAGAGATTATTCCTGAGCCACGTCACACCAGACTCTTTGATGCCATAGGTCGCCCACTCCCCGCGAGTGAGTAGCACGACCAAGAGCTCATCGTCCGCATCAAGGAATGGCTGAAGAGCATTTCGAATTACTACGCAATTCCCAGGGTGATTAATCAACCAAGTCGAATCCAGGTGATGCCACCAGTTTCCAGCACTTATGCCCTTGATCTTCTCGATGAGGCCGTCGTAGTTCTTGCCCGTCTTATTGAGGTCGTAACCAATGAGGTAGACAGCCACAGCCACTCCTTAATGCATGACCATGCGCGTCATTGCGCGACGTATTCATACAAAAACGTGATGACTACCGCAACTCGGTGTAATTCCGGTGTAACCGCTCAGGATATCGGCGTTAGTAGCTCAAGCACCACCATGCCGCCAGCGGCAGTCAAGGTGATCCATGACCCGACAGTCTTTACCCATTCAGGCACCTTGGGCTTCTGCTCTAAGACGAGGTAGGTATGCCCAAATCTATCGGCGATCATTTGCAGCGCGGTGGCAACGAACACGGCCGCCGCAGCAATGAGTTTCAAGTCGTGAAGCGTCTTCGCATCCATGAGAGCTCCAGCACTTATCCTGCACTTACGAAAAAGCCGGCTCAAGGCCGGCTTCGACGTTAACCCTTGGAAATCAGGGTTTTATTTGGTGGGCGGTACAGGGATCGAACCTGTGACCCTTGCCGTGTGAAGGCAATGCTCTACCGCTGAGCTAACCGCCCGGTGTGTTGCTGAGCCGCTCATTATAGGGGCTTTTCAGAGGCCGTCAACACTTTTTCACATAGGTGTTCACGGGCGTTTTCGGGGACTGCAGTCGAGCATGGCTCGACTCTACAGAGGAGCGGGGTCACAGGCGTTTCGGGGCATGCAGCCGAGCATGGCTCGGCTCTACAGGACCGCCCGGCGCGGCCTCACATCGTATGGGTCGGCTTGTCCGAGCTGGTCAGGCCGGCCAGCAGGGTCTCGATCTTGTGGCGCACGCCCTCGCCCTCGGCGCCATCGGCCAGCTGCACGCCGATGCCGGCGGTGCGGTTGCCCTGCGCGCCGGCCGGGGTCACCCAGATCACCTTGCCGGCCACCGGCAGGCGCTCGCTGGAATCGGGCAGGGTCAGCAGCAGGAACACTTCGTCGCCCAGGAAGTAGCGCTTGGGTGTGGGCACGAAGATGCCGCCGTTCTTCACGAACGGCATGTACGCGCTGTACAGCGCGGCTTTGTCCTTCACGGCCAGGGACAGGATGCCCTGGCGGGCGTTGCTGGCACTCATCGATTTCCCCTTGCGGCAGGCCGCTCGTTCACCTTGTTCCAGGCCAGCAGCAACTCGACCACGGCAAGGTCTGCACGCACCGTGGTGCGCAGCAGGTCGCGGGTGCGGTTGGCAGCGTCGAACCAGGCTGCAAGCTTGTGCAATCGCTCCGGCGTGGTCAAGGCATCGGTGCTGGCCTGGGCCAGCGCCAGGTCGGCGGCAAAGCGCAGGCGCAGCGCCGCGTTGTCGTCACCGCACCACTTCTGCGCCAGCTCTACCGCGCCGGTCTTGCCGGCCGCCAGCTGTTCCAGCTCACGGCCTACCTCGCGGCGCAGGCTCAGGCCATCTTCGCGCAGCCAGTTGTCGGCCTGGCCGGGATGGCCACGCGCAGCCTCCAGCGCTTCGCGCGCAGATGCTTCGCCATGGCCCTGCTGTTGCAGCCAGGCCAGCGCTTCGTGCTGCGGCGGCAGCTTGAATTCCAGGCGCTGGCAACGGCTGCGGATGGTCTGCGGCAGGCGCGCCGGGTCGCTGCTGATCAGCCACAGGTAGCGGCCGGGCTGCGGCTCTTCCAGGGTTTTCAGCAGCGCGTTGGCCGCCGAACGGTTGATCGCATCGGCAGGGTCCACGATCACCACCTGCGCCACGCCGTACTGCGGGGTCAGCGCCAGCTTGTCGGTGATCTCACGCACCTGCTCGATGACGATCTCGGTACGCAGCTTGTCGCCGCTCTTGTTCGGAATGAAGCTGACCAGCTGCAGGTCCGGATGGGTACCGGCGGCGATCAGCTGGCGCGTGCGCGTGGCATGCGCGGCATCACCGCGCGCCAGCACGTGGTCGGCCAACGCCAACGCCACCTCGCGCTTGCCCAGCCCAGCCGGGCCGCAGATCAACAGGCCATGGCCGAGCCGGTCGGCATCGAGCGCGGCCACCGTCTGATCGAACGCGCGCTGCTGCCACGGCGAGAACGTACTCATGCGCCCTCCCCGCCCTGCAGCCAACGCTCGACGCATGCAACCACATCGGCCGCCACACGCTCCTGTACTTGGCCGGCGTCGATCAGCGCGAAGCGCTGCGGGTCCTGCTGCGCGCGGCTGCGGAACACTTCGCGCACGCGCTGGAAGAAATCATCCTGTTCGCTTTCGATGCGGTCCGGCCACAGGTCGCGGCCATTGGCGCGTGCACGGCCCACGGCCACATCCACATCCAGCAGCAGGGTCAGGCCCGGCAGCAGGCCCACCGCGCGTCGTTCCAGATCGGCAATCCACTGCGGATCGAGGCCGCGGCCACCGCCCTGATAGGCATAGCTGGAATCGGTGAAGCGATCGCTCAGCACATAGGCGCCGCGCTGCAGTGCCGGCCGGATCACCTGGCGCACATGCTGCGCACGTGCAGCGAACACCAGCAGCAGCTCGGCTTCGGCGCTGAGCGGCTCGGCGGCGATCTCGGCATCGGGTTTCAGCACCAGGCCACGGATGCGCTCGGCCAGCGGCGTACCGCCCGGCTCGCGGGTCAGCACCACCTCGTGGCCGTGGCTGCGCAGGCAGTCACGGATGGCATTGATGGCGGTGGTCTTGCCCGCGCCCTCGCCGCCTTCCAGGCTGACGAAACGCGGGTGGCGAAGCAGCGCGGGACTCATTGCGCCGGGGTCTCCTTGGTACGTTGCTGGCGCAGCTGCTGCAGGTAGCGGGCCACTGCGGCGTTGTGCTGGTCCAGGCTGGGCGAGAACACGTGCGCACCACTGCCATCGCCGACGGCAACGAAGTACAGCGCGTCGCCCGACAGCGGCTGCGCGGCGGCCATCAGCGCGTCGCGGCTGGGCATGGCGATCGGGGTCGGGGTCAGGCCGGCACGGGTATAGGTGTTGTAGGGCGTATCGGTGGTCAGGTCGCGACGGCGGATGTTGCCGTCATACGCGGCACCGATGCCGTAGATCACGGTCGGGTCGGTCTGCAGGCGCATGCCGATCTTCAGGCGGCGCATGAACACGCCGGCGATCTGCGGGCGTTCGCTGGCCAGCGCGGTTTCCTTCTCGATGATCGAGGCCATCGTCAGCAGTTCGTACGGCGTGTTGATCGGCAGGTCCGGCGCGCGGCTTTCCCACGCTTCGTCCAGCGCCTTCTCCATCGCAGCGTGGGCACGCTTGAGCACGTCCAGATCGCTGTCGCCGCGCTGGTAGACATAGGTCTCCGGCAGGAAGCGGCCTTCCGGATGCTGGCCACCGAAACCGAGACGCTGCATCAGCGCGGCGTCATCCAGGGTGTCGGTGGTGTGCAGCAGCGGCTCGGCGCGCTTGAGCGCAGCACGCAGCTGGCGGATGTTCCAGCCCTCGACGATCGTGACGCGGTGCTGCAGCACCTTGCCCGCGCGCATGCGCAGCAGCAGTTCGCGCGGGGTCAGGTCGGCGTTGAGCGCGTACTCGCCCACTTTCAGCTTGCCGGCGGCATCGAGCTGGCGCGCCAGCAGCTGCCATTGCGCGTCCTGGCCTTCATCCACACCGGCATCGCGCAGCTTGCGCAGCACGCTGTTCATGCCATCGCCACTGGCGATGACCATACTCTCGGCGGTCGGGGTGATCGGGGCGTCGGCGAACCGGGTCTGCTGGTAGAAGAACCACGCGCCCGCGCCGGCCACGACAGCGGCCAGCACCACCACCAGCGTTACCACGAACAGACACCCGCGCTTGGCTCCCGCCATGGACTACCTCTGAACTCGATTCCGTCGTGCAGGATACCGTGCCGGTGGATTGGGGTCATGACCGGGTGGCAGATGCCCGCATCCGTGCCGACCAAGGTCGGCACCCACCAGAACCGCGGCCCCGGATGAATGAGGTTGCCGGCCAGCGGCCGGCACTACCCTTGCTGGCCGAGTGCGCGCAGCAGGCCGCGGGCCTTGGCGCGGGTCTCGTCCAGTTCCTTGTCCGGGTCCGAGTCGACCACGATGCCGGCGCCGGTGCGGAAGCTCACCTCATGCCCGTCCACTTCGGCGGTACGGATCAGGATGTTCAGGTCCAGGTCGCCATCGCGGTTCAGCCAGCCGAACGCACCGGTGTAGGCACCACGCGGCACCTGCTCCAGCTCGCTGATGATCTGCATGCAGCGCACCTTCGGGCAGCCGGTGATGGTGCCGCCGGGGAAGGTCGCGGCAATCACCTCGCCGGGCGTGACCTCCGGGCGCAGATGGCCGCTGACGTTGCTGACGATGTGATGCACGTGCGCGTAGCTTTCCACGGTCATCAGCTCATCGACCACCACGGTACCGGGCAGGCAGATGCGGCCCAGGTCGTTGCGCTCCAGGTCGATCAGCATCACGTGCTCGGCGCGCTCCTTCGGGTGACCGACCAGCTCCTGGATGCGCGCGGCATCGTCGTCGCCTTCGAAGCGTGGACGGGTACCGGCAATCGGCCGGGTCTGCGCATGACCGGCATGCACCGACACCAGCCGTTCCGGCGAGGAGCTGACCACGTGGCGGCCGTGCGCGCTGAACAATCCGGCGAACGGTGCCGGGTTGGCGCGGCGCAGCTGTGCGTACAGCGCCTGCGGGCTGACCGGTGCGGCAAACTGCGCACTCCAGCGCCGCGACAGGTTCACCTGGAACACGTCGCCGGCTCGCAGGTACTCGATCACCCGGCGCACGCCGTCGGTGAAACGTTGCGGCGCGTCCTCGCCGACCGACTGCGGCGGTTGCCAGCCCAGCCCGGCTTCGGGCAGCGTGGCCGAGGCCATCGCCACCAGCGCATCCAGCAATGCCTGCTCGCCGGCTTCGGCGATGACGAAGCTGGCGTCGTTGTGGTGGTCGTGCAGCACCGCCGCCGGGCAGCGCAGCGCCAGCGCGGTCGGGCGGCCGTCCTCGCGTGCGCGCGCCGGCAGCACTGGTTCGATCTGGCTGGCCACTTCGTAATCCAGCATCAACGCCCAGCCACCGCGGAACGGCAGGCTGTGGCTGCCGTCATGCGGCAGGCGTTCGTGCTGCCAGGCGCGGTCCAGCACCTGCAGGAAGCTGCCGGCGTGTACCACGTCGTGCTGGTCGCGCACCTGGCCATCGGCATCCAGCCGCAGGCTATCGCCCTGCGCGGCCAGCAGCAGGCTCCAGCGGCCCTGGGCGGTGCCCGAGGCGGTGGATTCCATCAGCAGCGGGAAGCGCGCCGGATCGTGCTGCTGCAGGGCCAGCAGATCGATCGGGTGCGGCAGCAGGTGGATCAGCGGTGCGTGGGTCATGGCAGCCAGTTCGGGGATTCAGATGCACGGAAGCCGCCTTGCGGCGGCCTCCTCGTGCGTGACGCACGTTCAGTCGAGCATGGCTCGACTCTACACAACGGCGGAGTCGAGCATGGCTCGACTCTACAACTCGGTCAGACGCGCTTGAAGATCAGCGTGCCGTTGGTGCCGCCAAAGCCGAAGCCATTGGACATCACCACGTCGACCTTGGCCTGGCGTGCTTCGTTGGGCACGTAGTCCAGGTCGCAGCCTTCGCCCGGCTGCTGCAGATTGATGGTCGGCGGGATCACGTTGTCCTGCAGCGCCATCACCGAGAAGATCGCTTCCACGCCGCCGGCAGCGCCCAGCAGGTGGCCGGTCATCGACTTGGTGGAGCTGACCATCATCTTGTAGGCGTGGTCGCCGAAGGCGGTCTTCATCGCCATGGTCTCGCCCAGGTCGCCCAGCGGCGTGGAGGTGCCGTGCGCGTTGAGGTAACCGACCTGTTCCGGGGTCACGCCGGCGTCCTTCATGGCCATGACCATGCAGCGTGCGGCGCCTTCGCCGTTCTCGCTGGGTGCGGTCATGTGGTACGCGTCGGAGCTGGCGCCGAAGCCGGCCAGTTCGCAGTAGATCTTCGCGCCACGTGCCTTGGCGTGCTCGTACTCTTCCAGGATCAGGATGCCGGCACCGTCGCCCAGCACGAAGCCGTCACGGTCCTTGTCCCACGGGCGCGAGGCCTGTTCCGGGGCATCGTTGCGGGTGCTCATGGCCTTCATCGCGCAGAAGCCGCCCACGGCGGTCGGCGAAGAGCCACGTTCGGCACCACCGACCACCATCACGTCGGCATCGCCGTACTGGATCATGCGCATCGCGGTACCGATCGAATGGTTCGAGGTCGCGCATGCCGACACCGCCGAGAACGACGGGCCCTTCAGGCCGGTGATGATGCTCAGCTGGCCCGGCAGCATGTTGATGATGGTCTTGGGCACGTAGAAGGGCGAGATCTTCTTGCCCTCGTGGAACTCGATGGTCTGCTCTTCGATGCCGAGCAGGCCGCCGATGCCGGCGCCGACGATGGCACCGATGCGCTCGGCATTGGCGTCGGTGATCTCCAGGCCCGAGTCGTGCAGGGCCATGAACGAGGCACCGAGGCCGTAATGGATGAACGGGTCCATCTTCTTGGCATCCTTGCCGCTGACCCGGAATCTGCCGAACAGTTCATTGTCGGCGGTGATGTCGAATCCCTTGACCTCACCTGCAATCTTGGTGGTGAACCGATCCAGGTAGGCATCAGAAACGTTGGTCAGCGGACCGATGCCCGAACGACCATGGGTGATGCCTTCCCAGCTGCTGGCCAGATCATTGCCCAACGGCGAGACGATACCCAGGCCGGTTACGACGACGCGACGCTTCATTGCTGTTTCTCCTGACCCGGATGATTTCTACGGGTAACTCGGTTTGCTTCGATGTGATGCCCAAACACACGGGGCCGCAACAGCGGCCCCATGGGGTGCGGTGCGCGGCGAGGATCAACCCGCACGCGCACTGCCGTCTGACATCAGGCCTTGACGTGGGCCTTGACGTAGTCGATGGCGGCCTGCACGGTGCTGATCTTCTCGGCTTCTTCGTCCGGGATCTCGCACTCGAATTCTTCTTCCAGGGCCATCACCAGCTCGACGGTGTCCAGCGAGTCAGCGCCCAGGTCATCGACGAACGATGCGCTGTTGGTGACTTCTTCTTCCTTGACGCCAAGCTGTTCGACGACGATTTTCTTGACGCGTTCTTCGATGGTGCTCATGGGATCTCGCTCCAGATGGAGTTGTGGTTCAAAAGTGGTCGCCATCAAAGGCGATGGCCGTGGGATAGTGTAGTGGAAACCGGCGCGGCCTTGCATCGCAGCAAAAAACCCGGCAGATCAACCACTTGCGGCGCAATCCCTGCGCCCCTTGCTTACGGCATGTACATGCCGCCGTTCACATGGAGGGTTTCACCGGTGATGTAACCGGCAGCCGGGCTGGCCAGGAACGCCACCGCATGGGCGATGTCTTCCGGCGAACCCAGGCGTTCGAGGGCGATGTCGTTGATCAGCGCGGTACGCGCTTCTTCCGGCAACGCCTTGGTCATGTCGGTGTCGATGAAGCCAGGTGCGACAACATTGACGGTGACACCGCGCGAACCGATTTCCTTGGCCAGCGACTTGCTGAAGCCGATGATGCCGGCCTTGGCGGCCGCGTAGTTGGCCTGGCCGGCATTGCCGGTCACGCCCACCACCGAAGCGATGTTGATGATGCGGCCCTTGCGCGCCTTCATCATGCCGCGCATCACCGCCTTGCTGGTGCGGAACACGCTGGTCAGGTTGGTGTCGATGATCGACGCCCAGTCCTCGTCCTTCATGCGCATCAGCAGGTTGTCGCGGGTGATGCCGGCATTGTTGACCAGGATCGAGATCGGGCCGAATTCCTTGGCGATGCCGTCCAGCACGCTGTCCAGCGCAGCCACGTCGGTGACGTTCAGCGCGCGGCCGTGGCCGCCGTGGGCAGCCAGGCGCTCACCGATCGCAGCGGCGCCGGATTCGGTGGTGGCGGTGCCGATGACGGTGGCGCCCTGGGCGGCCAGCAGATCGGCGATGGCGGCACCAATGCCACGGCTGGCACCGGTGACCAGTGCGATTTCACCCTGCAGGGGCTTGCTCATGATGTTTTCCTCAGGCTGGGGCGGCCGCCGCACCCGTGCCGCGTGCAGCGGCCACCGGTACGGTCGGCAGGAACAAGGGGGATCAGGCCGACCATGCCTCGCGGGCAGCTTCAAAGTCGCCCGGCGTGGCCAGCGAACGGCCGTCGATGGCCTTGTCGATGCGCTTGACCAGGCCGGTCAGCACCTTGCCAGGGCCGCACTCGGCGATCCGGGTGACGCCACGGCCGGCCAGTGCCTGCACGCACCCGGTCCACTGCACCGGCTGGTACAGCTGCTGGACCAGCGCGGTACGGATCGCGTCGATGCCGTCATGCACCTTGGCGTCAACGTTCTGCACCACCGGCAGCTGCGGCGCCTGCCAGGCCAGGCCGGCCATCACTTCAGCCAGGCGGTTGGCGGCTTCGCGCATGAGCGGGGTGTGCGAGGGCACGCTGACGGCCAGCTTGACCGCCTTGCGCACGCCCTTCTCAGCCAGCAGTGCCAGCGCACGGTCAACCGCATCGGCGTCGCCACCGATCACGATCTGGCCCGGCGAGTTGAAGTTGGCCGGCACCACCACCTGGCTGCCTGCCGCTTCAGCGCAGACGTCCAGCACCAGCTGGTCTTCGGCGCCGAGCACGGCGGCCATGGCGCCGACACCGGCCGGTGCGGCTTCCTGCATCAGCTGGCCACGCAGGCGCACCAGGTGCGCACCGTCATGCAGGCTCAGCGCGCCAGCCGCGACCAGCGCGGTGTACTCGCCCAGGCTGTGACCGGCCAGCACCGACGGGCGCGGACCGCCCACGGCGTTCCAGGCGCGCCACACGCCGATGCTTGCGGCCAGCAGGGCCGGCTGGGTGTATTCGGTACGGTTCAGCATTTCCTCCGGGCCGCCCTGGGACAGCGCCCACAGGTCGACGCCGGCACCATCGGATGCCTCGGTGAAGGCTTCACGCACCTGCGGGTGCAGTTCGGCCAGCTCGGCCACCATTCCCACAGACTGCGAGCCCTGGCCGGGGAAGACAAAAGCGAGGGTGGATACGGTCACGCGGTCATCCGCTTGTTGCAATCGAAGCGGGCCATGATAAGGGGGAACATGCCGTGTCGTCTGTACGTGCGCGTATGCACGCGTATGGTGGGTGGCCGGGCAAGCCCAACGGGGTCAGATCCCTTTTCCTGCGGAAAAGGGATCTGACCCCTATCAGCCATCAGCAGAACAGCTGCAGGACGTCCAGATCGCCGTCGGCGAGGAAATCCACGCACAGGCCCACCAGCATCAACACGCCGGTGGTGCTGGCGCCATGGGTGATGAAGATCGAATGGGCCAGCGCACGCGCTGAACGACCCAGCTTCATGCAGACCCGGGCGAGGCTGCGCAGGCGGCCGCTGACCGCGTGCACGTGCTCGCGTACCGGCGCCTGAACGTCGCCCATCGCCTCGGCCATCATCGCCTGCAGGTGCTCGGGGCGATCGGCGTAGTACTTGGCCACGCCATAGCCGAACATCAGCCAGTCGCGGGCCTGGGCTTCGGACAGATCCATCACTTCCAGCGGATCTTCCTCGAAGTCGATGAAGCCCACCTGCTGCCCATCCCAGGTGAGGTTGCGCGGCAGCGGCTGGCCGAAATAAGCGCCGCGTCCATGAGCCTCGGCAATGGCCTGCATCGCCGCCATCACCAGCCGGTCGCGACCGGCCTCATCGGCCTGGCGCAGGCAGGTATTGAACGAATTGCCGTTGTCGCCGATCACCAGCGCGGCATGGCCGGTGCCCAGCACGTCGGGCACGTTCACGCCCTGCGCCTGCAGTTCCCCCAGGCGACGGGCTTCGGTTTCGCGCGCTGCATCACCGCCGCGGTGCGGTGGCGGGCGCAGGGCATCGAGATGGAAACGGCGGGCAACAAAATTGAGCAGGCCCAGGGCCACTGCTCGGCTTCCCTTGCCGTACTGCTTCAGCCAGGCACGTTGCCCTTCGATGACGATGGGCTCAACCATGACAGGTCCTCCTTAAAACGCGTTACGGCCCCAGAGGGGCCGTAACGACAAAGCTTCACGTTGTCGTAACTTGCACTATCAATAGCGCAACAGGGCCGAACCCCACGTGAAGCCGCCACCGAAGGCTTCCAGCAGCAGCAGCTGGCCGCGCTCGACCTTGCCGGAACGCACGGCGGCATCCAGCGCCAGCGGCACCGAGCCCGACGAGGTGTTGCCGTGCTTGTCGACGGTGACCACGACCTGGTCCATCGACATGTCCAGGCGCTTGGCGGTGGCTTCGATGATGCGCAGGTTGGCCTGGTGCGGAATCAGCCAATCCAGGTCGGACTTGTCCAGGCCATTGGCGGCCAGGGTCTCGTCCACGACCGAGTCCAGCGCCTTGACGGCGTACTTGAACACGTCGTTGCCCTTCATGTTGATGGTGCCGCCACCGTTGGCGCCATCCTTGAAGCCGGTCGAGACACCGACCGGGTTCCACAACAGCTCCTTCTTGCTGCCATCGGCATGCAGGTGGGTGCTGAGGATGCCGGTTTCTTCGTCGGCCTTGAGCACGACAGCGCCGGCACCATCGCCGAACAGCACGCAGGTGGTGCGATCGTTCCAGTCGACCATGCGGGTCAGCGTTTCAGTGCCGATCACCAGCACGTGCTTGCAGTCGCCGGAACGGATGAACTTGTCGGCCACGCCCAGCGCGAACACGAAACCCGAGCAGGCGGCGTTGACGTCGAAGGCGGGGCATCCGGCCACACCGAGCTTTGCCTGGATCAGGCACGCGGTGGACGGGAAAATGAGGTCAGGCGTGGTCGTACCGACCACGATCATGTCGAGCTGCGAGGCATCGATGCCTGCGGCTTCAAGCGCGCGCAGGGCGGCGTTGTAGCCAAGGTCGCTGGTGGTTTCGCCTTCGGCCGCAATGTGCCGTTCACGAATTCCGGTGCGCGACTGGATCCACTCATCCGAGGTTTCGACCATTTTTTCCAGGTCGGCGTTGGTCAGGACTTTTTCCGGCAAATAGCTACCGGTGCCCGCGATCCTCGAGTAGATCCGCTTGCTCATCATGTTTCCTGTTGCGCGGGCCGCCGATCACCGGCACGCCCGGGAAAGAAGGCAAAGGCCGCTGCCCGGAGGCAGCGGCCTTCCCGGCACATCAATCTTCTTCGACGGCCGAGGTCTTGGTCTGGATGACCTTCTTGCCGCGGTAGAAACCATCGGCAGTGATGTGGTGACGCAGGTGCACTTCGCCGGTGGTCGGGTCGGTCGACAGCTGCTTGGCGCTCAGGGCGTCATGGGCACGACGCATGCCGCGGCGGGACGGGGTGACACGGGATTTCTGCACAGCCATGGGATTGCTCCAAACTCGGTTCGATTTGCTTCGTCGTATCGTCGCGCAGGACGCCAGCGCCCAGCACACTTTCGCTTTCGCCGCAGCCGCCGACGACAATCCGGCTGCTATTGTTTCTTCAGTGCCGCCAACGCCGCAAACGGGTTGGCCTTCTTCGTTTCTTCTTCGCTCGGCGCCCAGTCCTTGTCGACTGCTTCGCCATCGGGCGACAGCGGTACAACCGGCACTGCCAGCACCAACTCATCCTCGACCAGGTCCAACGGACGCAGCTGGCCGTCTTCCGGCACCAGCAACGCCTCGTATTCCTCCGGCAAGGACGATTCCTCGTCCTCGTCGCGGATCAGGCCAAGCCTCTGGGTCACCTTCACCGGCAACAGGAATCGCTGCATGCTGCGCTGACAGGTCAGCGGCAACGCGGTGTCGATGGTCAGTTCCACATAGGATACCCGCAAGACGTCGTCGCGACCGAATTCAAGCGAGTAGGCACACTCGCCGTCGGTATCTGCGACCAACCCCTGCAGGCGGGTCAATTCAGCCAGGGAGACCTGACCGTCGAAGCGCCTTCGCGCTACAACCATCCGCCAGGCATCCAGCGTTTCGGGCACGTTCGCGGACATAAGCCGCTGAATACTAAGGATCGGGGCGGCGGCTGTCAAATGCCCGCCATACAGGACTTGCCGCTGGCACTGCGGACGGGCCAGACTGCCGCGCCCTGCCCCGGTATTGTCGCATGTCACTGGTCCTGGCCTCCACCTCCCGCTACCGCCGCGAACTGCTGCAACGGCTGGGCCTGCCGTTCGACTGCGCCCGCCCGGAGGTGGATGAAACCCCGTTGAACGGCGAGGCCCCGCAGGCTCTGGCCACGCGCCTGGCTGCGGCCAAGGCCGCCGAGGTGGCTGCCCGCCATCCGGGCGCCTGGGTGATCGGCTCGGACCAGGTGGCCGACCTGAACGGGCAGTCGCTGGGCAAGCCCGGCACGGTCGAGGCCGCCCATGCTCAGCTGGCGGCGATGGCCGGGCAGACCGTGCGCTTCCATACGGCCGTCTGTCTCAGCCGCGATGGAGATTCGTTCACGGCCATCGACCTGACCGAAGTGCGCTTCCGCGCGCTGGAACGGGATGAGATCGCCCGTTATGTCGCCGCCGAACAGCCGCTGGACTGCGCTGGCAGCTTCAAATGCGAGGGCCTGGGCATCAGCCTGTTCGAAGCGATCGACAACCGCGACCCGACCGCGCTGGTCGGCCTGCCGTTGATCGCGGTGTGCGGACTGCTGCGCAAGGCAGGTTTCGCGGTGCCCTGAACTGCGGGGTGCACCACCTTGAACTGTAGAGTCGAGCCATGCTCGACTGCTTCTGCTGTAGATGGCAGGCGGCCCGGGAAAAGCAGTCGAGCATGGCTCGACTCCACAAAAGCAGGCGTCAACGAACCTCGAACGGCTGCTCCTGCCACGCCTCCACGCTGCCATCGCGGCCGTACAGGCGCAGGCCCAGCCAATGCCGCCCTGGTGCCAGCGTCGTCGTGTCCAATGAGGCATCGAAGCCGACTGCGGGATGCTGCGGGTCGGTGCTGTCCGGCCAGGTCTGGCGCACATCGAAGGCGCGTCCATAGCGCGCATCACCGATCGAGCGGCCATCCACCAGCACTTCAACCCGTGCCAGACCGACACCGTCCTTGAACGCCCAGCCCTTGACCGCGAACATGCCGGACACCGTCTCGCCATTGGCGGGTGCATCCAGCCAGGCCATCGCCGGGGTCACACACGGCCCGGTTGCCCGCTGCACCGGCAACCGGAACAGCAGGAAACGCTGGAACCCATGGTCGCTGCTGACCACCCGCGGCGCGGGCAATGGCCCCACCTGCTCGCAGATGGCGTGATAGCGCTCTAGCAGTTCGCGATAGCGCTGATCGCTGGGCGACAGGACCAACAGCATCGGCACCGTGCGCTCGCCTTCATGCAACAAGCCCCACTGCGCGAGCTGCGCGGTGCGTCCATGCTTGTCATTGAGCGGATGCGGCAACACTTCAATATTCCCGTTGCCAAGCTGGAACCCAAGTTCGGCACCAACCTTGAAGTTGCCCGCCAGCACGCGCGCTCCCTCCGGCATCTGGCGCAACTCGTCGTGCACGGCGACCGCCAACGGCTGCCAGCCGGCGAAATTGCGCGGGTAGTACTTGCTGCCCGCCAACTCTTCGCGCAACGAAGGCGTGGACGCCATCAGGTAGTAGCCGAACGCGAGCACCATGCCTGCGCCTGCCAGCCACCAGCCGGTGCGCCGCAGCCAGCGCGGCCAGCCGTTGAGCACCACCGGCACAGCCACCAGCAACGCCAGGTAGCCCGGCAGCGGCCAGTGGAAACTGATGCGCTCGACGTCGGTGAAGAAACCCAGCAGGAAGATGCCCAGCGTGGAAACGCCCCCCACCAGCCCGAAGTAGCGCCACTGCACGCGCGCGCCACCGCCGCTGCGGGTACCGGCCAGCGCCACCTTCCACATCGCCATGCACAGGATCGGGGTGACCAGCATCGGCTGGATCACCAGGAACCACAGCCCACCCCACTCGAATGTCCAGGGATGGCGCTCGACCACCTGGAACTTCAGGCCGGCATCGTGATTGTCTGCATTCCACGCCAGCAGCGGCAGCCATGCCAGCACGCCCACCGCCAGTGCCACCCACACGCGTGGATCACCCAGCATGCGCCGCCCCTGCGGCAGCGCCAGCAGTGCGATGAAGCCGACGCCGATGACACCAATGAAGCGATAGTGGCTGAGCGCACCGATCGCCAGGCCCAGCGCGAGCTTCATCGCCGACGATGCGTCGACGTTGTGCAGCAGCCGCGCGCCGGCGTGCAGACAGATCACTGCCGCCAGCGCCATCGGCACATCCGGCACTGCCAGCAGGCCCAGCGTCGCCGACAACGGCATCAGCAGCGTGAGGCTGCCCGCCTGCCATCCGGCCACATTGCCGAACCAGCGCGTGGCCGTGCGCACCACCAGCAATGGCAGCAGCGCGCCGATGGCCAGGAACGGCAGGCGCAGGGCAAGCACATGATGGCCACCGATCTCCACGCCCAGCCGTGCCAGCCATGCGGTCAGCCCGGGCAGATCCGAATACGCGGCCGCCAGGTGCTGGCCTTCCTGCCAGTAGAACGCTTCATCGACGAACAGCGGCAGGCGCGCAGCGACCACCAGCTTGGCCGCTGTGACCAGCGTCCATAACCAGAGAAATATCGTTCGTGCGCGCTGTTCGCCTTGCATTGCTCTATGGATAATCGTGTGGATTCCAGATCTGAGACGATCATGACAGCTTCGTCCCCCAATCCCAGCATGCTAACCGATCAACTGCGTCAGGCCCTGCGGGAGGCACAGGATCAGGTGAATGCACTGGTACTGGGCAAGGTGCCGGAAGTCAGGCTGGCTTTCGTCGCCCTGCTTTCCGGCGGCCATCTGCTGATCGAAGATCTGCCCGGCCTGGGCAAGACCACACTGGCGCATGCACTGGCCAGCAGCCTCGGCCTCGGCTTCCAGCGCGTGCAGTTCACCTCCGACCTGCTGCCCGCCGATGTGCTCGGCGTCTCGGTGTATGAAGCAGGCAGCCGCCAGTTCCAGTTCCACCCGGGCCCGGTGTTCACCCATGTGCTGCTGGCCGACGAGATCAACCGTGCGCCGCCACGCACGCAGAGCGCACTGCTGGAGGCGATGGCCGAACAACAGGTCACCCTGGATGGACAGACCCACGCCCTGCCCGATCCTTTCTTCGTGATCGCTACGCAGAACCCGGTGGATCTGTCCGGCACGTTCCCGCTGCCGGATTCGCAGCTGGACCGCTTCCTGCTGCGACTGGCGATGGGTTACCCCAGCACGCAGGCCGAGCGCGAGCTGCTGCGCGGCACCGATCGCCGCGACCTGATCGCGCGTGCCGTACCGAAACTGGATGACACCCAGGTGCGCGCGCTGCGCGACGCAGTGAACCAGGTGCATGCCAGCGACGCGCTGATCGACTATGTGCAGGCGCTGCTGACCCGCAGCCGCCAGCATGCCGGTGTGCGCGTGGGCCTGTCACCACGTGCGGGCCTGGCGCTGCTGCGCGCAGCCAAGGCACATGCACTGCTGCTGGGGCGCGGCCATGTGGTGCCCGAAGACGTGCAGACCCTGTTCGTGGCGGTGGCCGGTCACCGACTGGTGGCGGAAGCCGAGTCCAGCTCGGGACCGGCACTGGCACGCGCGATCCTGCAGACCGTTGCGGTCGACTGAGCGTGGCCACGCGCTGGGCACGACTGCAGCTGATGGCTCGACCGCGCAGGCCCGAAGCGCTGCCGCAGCGGCTGGACCGCCACCGCATTTACGTACTGCCCACCCGCTTCGGCCTGTTCGTCGCCACCCTGTTGGCAGCAATGCTGCTGGGCGCGTTGAACTACAACAACAACCCGGCGCTGCTGCTGGCCCTGCTGCTGGCAGCCGCAGCGATCGCCAGTGCCATCGCCGCGCACCTGCAGCTGTCCGGCGTGCAGATCGACGCGATCTCCGCCGAACCGGTTCCAGCCGGGCAGCCGCTGCGCCTGCGCGTGGACCTGTCACTGCGCGATCCCCGTGCACGTCACGGCCTGCACCTGCAACTGGGCGACAGCGAGGCCTGGACCTCACTGCCTGCCCACGGCCGCGGCGAAGTGGAACTGCAGGTACCCAGCGAGCGCCGCGGCTGGCTGGAGCTGCCGCGCATCCGCCTGTCCACCACACAGCCGCTGGGCCTGGTGCGGGCATGGTCGTGGGTCTGGCCGGAACAGCCACTGCTGGTCTATCCACTGGCCGAAGCACTGAGCCCCGCGCTACCGGAGAGCGGCAGCGATCCGCTGCACACCCGCGCCCATGCCAGCGGCGAAGAGCTGTACCAGCTGCGGCCGTACCGCGCGGGCGATGCCCCGCGCAGCATTTCCTGGAAGCATTCGGCGCGCCGCGACAGCCTGCTGGTTCGCGAATATGAAAAGCCGATCGGCATCGAAGTCCTTCTGGACTGGCGCACGCTGGCGCCGCTGGGCCATGAAGCACGCATCGCGCGGTTGGCACGCTGGGTGGACATGGCCGAGCGCGAAGGCCGCCGCTACACCCTGCTGCTGCCAGCACATCCTCCTTTCGGCCCCGGCCAGGGCGCCAGCCACCACCACCTGTGCCTGCGTGCGCTGGCGTTGATGCCGCATGACTGAACCCACTCTCCTGCTCGACCGCACGACCCGCAACTGGACCCTGGCCAGCGCGGCGCTGGCGCTGCTGCCGTTGCTGCTGCAGCTGCCACCGCTGTTGGCGGGCGTGATCGCAGCGGCGGCAATCGTCACGGCGGTCCTGTCATGGCGAACGCTGTTGCCGATGCCGGTGCGCCTGCTGCTGGTGCTGGCCATGCTCGCCGCCATCATCTGGCAGATGGGCATGGTGCGCCCCGGCCGTGATACCGGCTGCGCCCTGCTGGCGGCGATGCTGGCGATCAAATCCAGCGAACTGCGCAGCCTGCGCGATGCGCGCAGCCTGCTCGGCTTCGCGCTGTTCTCGCCGTTTGCGGCATTCCTGCTTGATCAGGGGCCGCTGACCACGGCGCTGGCTGCGCTGGCCGGGGTCAGCGCGCTGCTCGCCCTGCAACGCCTGGCCCAGGATGAAGGCCATGCCGGCCGCCTGCCACTGCGCGGGCAGCTGCGCGGGGTCGGCCGCCTGCTGGCGATCGGCCTGCCACTGGCACTCGCCTGCTTCTGGCTGTTCCCGCGCCTGGCAACGCCGCTGTGGGGCGTTCCCGAGCGCGCCGTCGGCACACCGGGGCTGTCCGACAGCATGGAACCCGGCCAATGGCTGGACCTGATGGCCGATGACACCCCGGCGCTGCGCGTGCAGTTCTTCGGTGCCGTGCCCGAGCCGGCGCAGCGCTATTGGCGCGGGCCGGTACTGACCGCCTTCGATGGCCGGCGCTGGACGCGCGACCGGGCCAGCGCGCGACGGCCCGCGGCAGTGGTCGATGCTGGTGCGCAGGGCTGGGACTACCAGATCGACTACGAGCCCACCGACCGCCGCCAGCTGGTGGCGCTGGACCTGCCCAGCCGTGCCCCTGCAGGCAGCACGCTGGACGCGGACATGAGCCTGAGCAGTGAACGTTCGCTGGCCTCGCTCAGTCGCTGGCGACTGCATTCGGCGCCACCGCAACGCTTCGACAGCTCACTGTCGCCCTACCTGCGCCGCGCCACACTGCAGCTGCCCGCCGGCTTCAATCCACGTACGGCGACCCTGGCCCATCAGTGGCGGCAGGACGCGGGCAGCGATGACGAGGCCATCGTCCGCCGCGCGCTGCAATGGATCACCACCGATTTCTCCTACACGCTGGAAACGCCGCCGGCGGGACGCGATCCGGTCGACGAGTTCCTGTTCGGCTACAAGGCCGGCTTCTGTGAACACTTCAGCGCCGCCTTCGTGGTGCTGATGCGCAACGCCGGCATTCCGGCACGCGTGGTGACCGGCTTTGCCGGCGGCACCCGCAACCGCCTTGGCGACTACTGGGTCGTACGCCGGATGGACGCCCACGCCTGGGCCGAGGTCTGGCTGCCCCAGCGTGGCTGGGTGCGCATCGATCCCACCGCCGCCGTGGCACCGGAACGCATCCTCGACACCCTCGACGACCGCCTGCAGGCCGGCACTGACAGCCCGTTGCAGCAGCGCTGGCTGCAGCTGGGGCAGATGGGCGACTGGCTGCGCCGCGGCTGGAACGACCTGGTACTGTCCTTCGATGCACGCCGCCAGCAGCAACTGCTCAAGCCATTCGGGCTGGACGAGCTCGGGCCGGGACAGCTGGTCACCGGCTTCGTGGTCGCTGCGTTGCTGGCACTGGCGTGGATGGCCTGGCTGCTGGCCCGCGGCGAGCGCGAACGTGATCCCCTGCTGCGTGCCTGGCATGGACTGGGCCGACGCTATGCCCGCCTTGGGCGGGCCCGGCACCCCCATGAAACCGCGGGGGACTGGGCGCGTCGGGTGCACGCCCAGCACCCCGATCCCGCCCTGCTCGCGCTCAGCCAGCGTTTCGCTGATGCGCGTTACGCTGGAACTTGCACCGACCTCGCTTCATTATTGCGGGACCTGCGCAGGCATCGCCCGACTTCCGGAGCCTCCCCATGAACACCAAGTTCCTTCTTACCGCTGTGGCCACGCTGGCCCTGTCGGCCTGCGCCACGGCCCCCAAGCCGCTGCAGGGACAGTTCAGCCTGGTCTCCCCGCGCGACTCGGTCGCCACCCAGCAGGTCGGCACGCCGGTCCGTTGGGGCGGCCGCATCATCGAAACCAAGCCCGGCCAGGGCGAGACCTGCTTCCAGATCATCTCGCGCCCGCTCAATGGCAGTGGCCGCCCGAATACCACTTCATCCGACGCCAGCGACGGCCGCTTCATCGCCTGCCGTGCCGGCTTCTACGACCCGGCTGTGTTCGAGGCCGGCCGCGACGTGACCTTCATCGGCAAGATCGACGGCTACCAGAACACCCGCATCGGTGATTACGACTACCGCCTGCCGAAGCTGTCGGCCGACGTGATCTACCTGTGGCCGGAACAGCGCCAGGTTGACGTGGTGCCCTACCCCTATGGCCCGTGGGGCCCGGGTCCGTACGGCCCGTACTGGGGCGGCTACGGCCGTTGGGGCTGGTGGTGATCGCCACCGCACAGGCATGACGGAAAAGGCCGCCCTCGGGCGGCCTTTTTTCATCCAGTGGGTTCACACCGCGCGTGGATGCCGGGCGCTCAACGCCCCGGGGTACCGAAATGCCCCAGCGGCGCACCGGCCAGCAGATGCATGTGGATATGGAACACGGTCTGCCCGGCATGCTCGCGGCAGTTCATCACGATGCGGTAGCCGTCCTGAGCGAAGCCCTCGCGGCGCGCGTACTCGGCGGCAGCCAGCGCCAGCTTGCCGATCAGGTGCGCCTGCGATGGCTGCAGGTCATCCAGGGTCGGGATGATCTCGTTCTTCGGAATGAACAGCACGTGCACCGGCGCCTGCGGTGCGATGTCCTTGAAGCCCAGCACCTCGTCATCCTCGTAGACGATGGTGGCCGGGATCTCGCGACGGATGATCTTGCTGAAGAGGGTTTCGTTGCTCATGGTCGGCCTCGGCGGGAATGTCGTCCGCATTGTAGGCCGCCCGCGCCAGGCCATGCCTGGCCTTCGCTCAATCGCGGAATTCGCTGCGCGTCCCGAACGCGTGCGACAGCGTGCCGCGATCGACGTACTCCAGCTCACCGCCCAGCGGCAGGCCCTGCGCCAGGCGGCTGGGCTGCACCCTGCGTGCGCGTGCCAGCTGCGCCAGGTAGTGCGCGGTGGCTTCACCTTCGACGGTGGCGCTGGTGGCGATGATCAACTCCTGCACCTCACCTTCGGCCAGGCGCTGTTCCAGCTGTTCCAGGCCCAGTTCGCGCGGGCCGATGCCATCGAGCGGCGACAGACGCCCCTGCAACACGAAGTAGACACCGCGGAAGCCGGTGGCGTTCTCGATGGCCAGGCGGTCGGCCGGCGATTCAACCACGCACAGCTGGCTGCGTTCGCGGCTGCTGTTGGCGCAGGTCGGGCACAGCTCGGTTTCACTGAAGTCACGGCACTGCGCGCAGTGACCGATGCGTTCCACCGCCAGCGCCAGGGTTTCGGCCAGGCGCTGGCCACCTTCGCGCTCACGCTCGAGCAGGTGGTAGGCCATGCGCTGCGCGGTCTTCTGGCCTACGCCAGGCAGCACCCGTAGTGCGTCGATCAATTGTTCAAGCAGGGGTGCGGACACGGCGGCATGCTTTGATGGCGCCGAGCAGGCTCGACGGCTACGTGTAGAGTCGAGCCATGCTCGACTGGGGGGTGGAGCCGTCGAGCAAGCTCGACGCTACGGGGCGCCTGCTGCGACAGGCGCCCCGCCAGAAATCAGAACGGCAGCTTCATGCCCGGCGGCAGCTGCATGCCGGCGGTGGCCGAACCCATCTTCGACTTCGACTCGGCATCGATCTTGTTCGACGCATCGTTGAAGGCGGCGGCGATCAGGTCTTCCAGCATCTCCGGGTCGCTGGCCAGCGAGGGGTCGATGCGCACCTTGCGGCATTCCTTGGCGCCGGTCAGGGTCACGCTGACCATGCCGCCACCGGCGCTGCCGGTCACTTCGATCTTGGCGATTTCTTCCTGGGCCTTCTGCAGGTTTTCCTGCATCTTCTGGGCCTGCTGCATCAGTTGGGCGATGTTGCCGCGCATAGTGTCTTACTCGTCAAAAGAACGGATGGAATCGGAAACAACCCGGGCACCGTGCTGTTGGATCAGCACCTGCACTTCCGGATCGTCCATGAAAACAGCCTCTGCCACCTGTTGCCGCTCGCCACGCTGGCGGTCGGCACGCTGGTGCAGGGTCTCAGCCGGAACGTGTTCGATTTCCACGGTCTCGACCAGGATCTTCGGCGCCTGGCCGAGGGCCTTCTCCAGCATCTCGCCCAAGGCGGCCAGCGCGCGCTCCGAACGCAGGTATTCAAATCCGGGCGAAAGGCCCAGTTTCAAGGTCCCGTGCTGGCAGCTGATGAAAGCAGCGTTGGCGGCCAACTGCCGCGACGGGCCGCTCAGGCCGCTGTTGGCGACCAGATCGAGCCAGTCCTCGGCGCTGGCCAGATCACTGACACCTTCCAGCGGCGCGGCCTCCTGCACTGGCGCGGGTTCGACCGGCGCGATGGCGATGCCATCGGCACGGAACGGGCGCTCCAGCTCGGCAGGCGCCGCTTCGGCCGGCGCTGCTACCGGCAGGGCCGGCGGCTCGTGCCAGGGCGCAGCCATGGCGGCGTCCGGGCCGGACATCTCCGCCGCCAGCGCCTCGTCGCGGGCCGCAGCTTCGTCGGTGGCCCACGGCGGCAGGTCGTCGTTGGTCTCTGCGCTGGCGGTCGGCGGCGGCGCTTCGGCTTTTACCGGTGGCGGTGACACCGGCTCTTCCACCGGAACCGGCTCGGGCTCCGGCGTCGGGTCCGGTTCGGGTTGCGGAGCCGGCTCAGGTTCGGGTTCAGGTTCGCGCGGCGCGGCCTGCACCGGAGCGGCCACCTGCGCCACGGCGGGGCTGGCCGACGCTGCGGCAGCAGCCGGCGGCGCCTCCTGGGTACCGATTCCACTGCCACCACCGGCAACGTTGCCACCCGCAGCACCTTCCACCGACTTCGGTACCGGCGGTACCGCTGCGGCCGGACGGAATGCCAGCATGCGCAGCACGGCCATTTCAAAGCCGGCGCGCGGGCTCGGCGCCAGCGGCAGATCGCGGCGGCCATTCAAGGCCATCTGGTACCAGAGCTGCACCACTTCCGGACGCAGGCGCTCGGCGAACGCCGTCGCGTCCAGGCCTTCGGCAGCCGCTGCGGCACCCGGCACCAGCTGCTGTACCTGGATGCGATGCAGGCCTTCGGCCAGCGCTTCCAGTACGCCGCTCCAGTCCGGCGAGAATTCGGCCAGCGCAGCCACCACCTGTAACAGGCGCGGACCATCGCCCTCGGCCAGCGCATCGAGCATGGCCGACACCTGGGTGCGGTCGACGGTGCCCAGCATGGTGCGCACCACGTCCTCACGCAGCGCGCCGCCGGCATAGGCGATCGCCTGGTCCAGCAGCGACAGGCCATCGCGCAGGCTGCCGTCGGCGGCCTTGGCCAGCTGCACGATCGCGCTGCCATCGGCCTCGATCTCTTCGGCCGCCAGGATGCGGGTCATCTGGCCCTGGATCTGATCCTCGTCCAGTCGCTTGAGGTTGAACTGCAGGCAACGGCTGAGCACGGTGACCGGCAGCTTCTGCGGATCGGTGGTGGCCAGCAGGAACTTCACATGTTCCGGCGGTTCTTCCAGCGTCTTCAGCAGCGCGTTGAACGCCGCCTTGGACAGCATGTGCACTTCGTCGATCAGGTAGACCTTGTACTTGCCGCGCGAGGGCATGTACTGCGCGTTCTCGATCACCTCGCGCACGTCATCCACGCCGGTGTTGGACGCGGCGTCGATTTCCAGCAGGTCGATGTAGCGGCCGGCGTCGATGTCCAGGCAGGCCGCGCACTGACCGCATGGGTCTGCGCTGGTGCCCTGCTCGCAGTTGAGCGACTTGGCGAAGATGCGCGCGATGGTGGTCTTGCCCACGCCGCGGGTGCCGGTGAACAGGAACGCATGGTGGACCCGGCCGCTGTCCAGCGCGTTGCTGAGCGCACGGACCACGTGTTCCTGGCCCACCAGCTCGGCAAAACGCTTCGGACGCCACTTGCGGGCAAGGACGAGATAGGACATCAGGCCACCGTTTTCCATCGGATGTTCCATTGTGCCATGCCTGTCCAGCCCCCTCGCCTCCGGCACGTCCTTCGCAGGTTCCTGACCGGGGTGCTTGTGAAGTGCCGCGCAGCCCGCTAGAATCTGCGCCCCTGCTGAGGCGTTTGCCGATGGCAGGGATCCGGAGAGGTGTCCGAGTGGTTGAAGGAGCACGCCTGGAAAGTGTGTAAGCGTCTAAACCGCGCTTCGGGGGTTCGAATCCCCCTCTCTCCGCCAAGTTGCGAACTAAGCCCCTGATTTCAGGGGCTTTTTTCTTGGGTTCGTATGTAGCCCCATACTTCGCCCCATACTTCGTCAATCCGTTGATTGCTGGCCTATCAGCAGCGCGACCTGCGCGTATGAGTGCCGCTTACGGCAGTCGCAAGAGGGCAGCACCTGGGGACGTGACGGTGCACGCAAGCAGTTCCAGATGACCAGCCTGCGTGCATTGGGAAGTACGCCGCTCCCACGCCACCGCCTCTGACAGCCGTAACGAAATGAGGAGGCGCGTGCGCAAGGCCATGAGCGCGCGTAGCAGCATCAGCGCCCAGGCAAGCCACCAACCGCCAGGAGCTGCTGCGCGCTGCGCGTCAGCGGCCAGTAGAAGCGGTTGAGAGGCAGTGGAGCAGATAGGAGGGCGCAGAGGCCCAGCGCCGTGCGTACCCCGGCGTGCGCACTCGTCTCCCCGCCACGCCTGCGCACTTCATAGGGTGCTTTTTCTGCACTACCTGCACACGGGGCAAGAACAGGCCCAGCATGGCTGTCGGGGGCATTGAGAGGGCATGCCGAACCCCGCGAATCCCTGCACCAAAGGGGGTATTTGACGGAGCACTGAGCGGCCAGATGGAGGCCAGATTTGCAGTGGACAGGTAGTGGCGAAAACGAGGCATCCAATAGTGTCCAAGAAGAAAACACCCACTACTTACAATGTTTCAGGAACGCTATGAATTGAGGGTCTGTAACAGAAAACGTGTATCAGGCATCGCACCAGCAGATTTGCCAACTATTTCCTTGGAATGCCTTGTGGCACAGCGCTTTCCCGCCATCTCTGCCGTCAGATTGACACCCACATTCCAGCAACAGTTTCCGACATTGATATTTTTCAGTGTTACAAGTGTGACAGGTGTTACGCCAGCCGAACATTCCATTTAAATCAAATGGTTATGCCACCACCGATCTCGACCAAGGTGTAGCACAAGTGTTACCGGTGTTACAGCCTACCCGCCGCGACGAACCCTGAAGACCTGCCCACCCACCCTTGGCGCCGACTTCGGTCGTCACGCCGACGGGGACTGTGATATGAAGGCAAGGCCTTGCTGGAAGGCTCTTTCAGGGATTGGAAGGATGGAACGGCTTGAGAGAATTGCGTGCCGCGCGTCGGCCCGCCGAAAGGGGATGAGAACGCATTTCGGCAAGCTGAGCGCCTTGGGCGTCTGGCTCTGCTGGCTGCTGTTGGTGGGCTTGGCACTGCCGCCAATCGCAACTGCTCAGACGGTCACCTACATCCACACTGATGCACTTGGCTCGGTCGTTGCCGAAACCGATGAAAGTGGCAACGTGATCAAACGGTATGACTACGAGCCCTACGGGGGCGTCGTGGACGGACCGGTTACGGATGGGCCTGGCTACACGGGGCACGTGAGCGATGCTGCCACGGGGCTGAGCTACATGCAGCAGCGCTACTACGACCCCCAACTAGGACTCTTTCTCTCTGTAGATCCCGTCTCACCAAACGACAAACCGGGCTCCGCCTTCAACCGCTATCGTTACGCTGCGGGCAATCCCTATAGGTTCGTCGATCCTGATGGTCGCCAGGAACGGGCGGCGGAAAGACATGCCGACTCGGTGGCGAACACACCCTCGGCATATGATACGTTCGGCCCCGCAGCACTTGCCGTAACAACAGCGATTGTGCGCGCGACGCCAGTTGTTGGGCCTGCTGCTGCATCAGCAATATCTGGCTCCATTAATTCGGCGCAACCACTGGCCCTGCCAGCACCAGCACCAGCAGCGCCCTCTGCGCCAACTCCTGCCGCTGCCCCGACGACACCTTCTGGCCCGAGCTACGTCATCTCGTCGAACGGGACAGCATTTCCGGTGCCCACAGGGGCGAGCGGACCAACTCCGGTCATCAACCCCGCAGGAAAACAGACCGGCGTCGCATTTACTGGGGGTGCCGGAGGCAGTAATGGGCAAGTAGCCACCATGCGGATGATGGACCCAACCCCTCCCAGGGGAAACAGTCCTGGATATCCAGCTGGCTATATCAAGTACGAGAATGCTGGAAAGCAAGGCGTAGATCCGCTCTCCGGGAAAACGCTCCCTAATTCGAAGTCTCACTTCCCAGTCAGATAGGCCTGAACATGATCGACCACCAGGCGGAAACCCTCCGGCCATTGATCGGGAAAAATGTGAAACTGCGAATGGAAGACGGCATGGCCACCATCGGTACGGACGATGGCTGGGAACTGCATATCTACAACTCCTTCAGCCTTCACTGCGATGGCATTGCGGAGCCCCCCCCGCCCTCAACGCTGAGCTTGGTGCTGCAGGATTGCCGGTTCGATCGCCAGACAATGGTTGCGCAGTTTTCTAGCGGGGCCTCACTCACGGTCGACCTAAGTGACGACGGCTACTCTGGTCCAGAGGCGATGCAGTTGAATAGTCCAGATGGAACCATCGTGATCTGGAATTAAGTTCGATCCAGCCGCGGCTACTCACACTGGGATCGCCCCCCAAGGGCGACAGGTATTGACCTTGTCCCTGTCGCCCCTGTTTCGACTGAAGCAGTAGCTTGACCTCGCCCTTTCAGGGATAGGCACTCAGTTCGCTGAACGTTCTATTTCGAAGGGGGCAAAAGTGATGACCTGTTCCCCGATCCATTCGTTGACCATGGCCAGCCGCGATTGCAGTGGTGCCAGTTCCATCGACGCCCACACGGTAGCCGCATCCCGAATCGAGCCGAAGCCGCCAGCATTCTGAGGCACGATGCCGAGCAGCTGCGGCGGTATGCGCAGCGCGGCCAGAATGTCATCGCGAGTCACGCGCTTGATACCGGTGAATTCATCCTTGGCGGCCACTTCGCTGATCGGGATCAGCTGCAACCTGATCTGGCTCCCTGAAAACGGACGCCATGAAGCCGTTTCAGGCGGCGGCTTTGAGCTGCCGGGCATAGGTGTTGGGCGACTGATAGCCCAGCGCCGAGTGTAGCCGGGCGGGATTGTAGAAACCGTGGATGTAGGCCGCAATGGACTGGCGGGCCTGTTCCCGGCTCACGTATGGATCAGCAGCCGCTTCGGCCTTGAGCGTGGCAAAAAAGCTCTCGGCCACCGCGTTATCCCAGCAGTTGCCTGGGCGGCTCATGCTTTGAACCACCCCGCAGGACTCCAAGAGCTGGCGATACTCGTTGCCCCAGTACTGCCCGCCTCGATCCGAATGGAAGATCAGGCCGGGTGGTTGGGGATGAAGCGCCCAGGCATTGTGGTTGGGGATGAAGCGCCCAGGCATTGGCAAAGGCTTTCAGCACTACGTCCTCGGTCATGCGCTCGGAGACGCTGTAGCCCAGCACCTGCCGGGTCTGGATGCTGATGACCACGGCCAAATGCAGCCAGCCCTGGCGAGTGGCCACATAGGTGATATCGCCGACCCACGCCGATGGACCCGTGCCGGGAGTGAATTGTCGATCCAGTAGGTTTGGGGCGAGCTGGGCCGAACCTGCGGCAGGGGTTTTGCGCCGGGAGCGTCCCTTGATCTTGCCTTGGATGCGCTCCTCGGCCATTAACCGAGCCACCCGCTTGTGGCCAACGGCATGATTTCGGGCGCGCAGGGCCCTGACCAGCCGATGTCGGCCGTAACTGCGATTGCTGGCCGCATGAATGGCCCGCAGCTCAGTACGAAGAACGGCATCGGCATCATCGGTTCGGGCGGACTGTCGGTGCAGATAATCATGGAAACCAGAGACCGATACGCCGAGAACACGACACAGCACCCGAGTCGGGTAACGAGTCCTATGACGGGCGACGAAGGCGTACCTCACTTGGACTCTTTGGCAAAGAACGCCGCCGCTTTTTTTAGGATTTCTCGCTCCATCCTCAGATTGGCGTTCTCGGCCCGAAGGCGGCTGATCTCGCTTTCCAGGTCAGTGGCCGGCCTGCGAGCCTCAGACGTCAACGAGCGCCCAGCACGGACCGCGTCAATCCAATTTGCCAGCGTCTTGACGGACATTTCCAGCTGGCGGGCCGCTGCGGCTGGGCCAAGCGATTCGGCCAACTCCACGGCCTGGTGCTTGAACTCATCGGTATAGCTACGGCGGGTAATACGGGACATAAAGGACCTCCAAGTGCGATCAAAGTATCGCTTCTTGGCGTCCGCTGACGGGGAGCCAGATCACTCACCGCCATGCAGGAAATGGGGATGAGCAAGGAAGACGCAGAGGCGCTGATTGCACGACTGCGCAAGGGCCGATTGCCAGAACTGACGTTGGAGCGCACGCAGCTCGCCGACGGCACCGTCGTCGAGCGCTGGCAAATCGACAATGACGATGACGTCGAGCTTTATCGTCAGGCCACCGCCCCACGCGGTCGACAGGCCGAGTTGGCGGCGCTGTATGAAAAGAATCCACTCATGGCCATGCTGGACGGCTACGAGCCCCCGGATCGCCCTCCGGCACCGGCACGTATGCCTTCTCCGCCCAGCCTTATGGCGGAAGCCATTTCCGTGGGCGAGGCGCGCGACGCGTGGTTGAAAAGCCTTGAGGGGTCCACCACGCCCCAGACCCTGACCATCAAGGGCACGGCCATCAACATGCTGGTGGACTACATCGGCAGCAACCGTCAGATGCACACCATCGGCCGACCTGACATGACGCGCTTCTATCAACACCTGCGTGACAAGGGTAACAGCGCGCCTTCAATCTACAACAAACAGTCCTACCTCGGCGGTGCAGGCGGATTTTTTGACTGGGCAACCAACTCCGGCCACTACCTCGCTGTGGACAATCCAGCAAGGCCACGTGCGTTACACGGCGAAGGAAAAGCGTCAGCGAAAAAACTCGACTTCCGGGCATTCACCATGTCCCGGATCCAAGCGCATTTCGCCCCCGAGCAGTTCGCCCGGCTTTCCCCCGGCGGGCCCTGGGCCGCACTGCTGGGCCTCTACACCGGTGCCCGGGCAGGCGAAGTGGGGCAACTGCTGCTGACGGACGTGGTCGAGGCCGACGGCGTGCCCGTCCTCCACGTGACCGACGAAGGCGAGAACCAGCGGCCTAAAAGCGAGGCTTCAAAAAGGGTGGTGCCCATTCACGCCGGCCTTGTGGCGTTGGGCTTTCTGGACTACGTGCAGCGGTTGCGGGATCGTGGCGATACCCGCCCTTTTCCCTCAGGCGGCCACCAACGCCAAGAACGGCGCCGGAAACTGGATCAGCAAAGCATTCGGCTACTGCGTCAACCGCCTACAAGGCGCTACCCACAATACAGGGACATCCCCGTCGCTTCACTCCAGCGCACCTCAAATTGCATTCCGTCGGACATGCAGGCGTGCGGCCCGCGCTTACCAGATCCGGCCAGGTGTTGTCATTGACCATCTAAAATCCTCAAGAACGGAACTGCAAAGCCTTCAAAGTAATCTCGATGACCCTGCAAGAACTCTTCAACGAACAGCCTCGCTTCTTCCTTACGGCCCATCAGATACAGGCAAGATGCCACCCGTTCCGGATAAGCACCGAGCATAGGCACACGCTCTTGCAACAAGGGAAGTAGTCGTTCATAGGTGCCGATGGACAACGCATATGACAAGCCGGCATCCGAATACAAACGCGCCAACCGAGCCGCTTGCGCTGCAACATCAGTTTCCCGAGTAAAACGAAAAGCCTGCTCCTTGGGTGCCAGCTCTCCCATGTGAACCGCATAGGTGGATGTGCTTCGGCTGTATTTCCGCCCCTCAAGGGATGTATAAAGTTTCATGATCGGCACCACATGAACGCCGACGAATGGATTGATATCGAGATACTCTCTTTCCAAGCCAGTATTGAGCCCAACCCAGCAATGGAAGCCATGTTCCATCGGCCAGTCCACATCCTGCATTCGATAGCGCGTAAATCCTTCCACCTCAAGCGCCTCATAGCACTTGAGTAGAACAGCCTTCCTGAAGGCCGCATCGCAATGTCCAGTAGCACTCATCAGCAACGCTTCACGTCATAGCACTTCATTTGCGTCGGCTTTCCTGGCTCAAGCCCCGCTTTTTCCGCGTTCGCTCCCCTAGGCGTCACCGGACGACCTGCATCGACATCAGCCTTGATGGCCTTTTGCCCCGAACTTAGTTGAGCACCACCGCTCTTTACTTCCACAACGCCCTTATCCTTCGTCACGATGTCCGCCACGCTTCGTTGACCGGTAGATGCTTCCAGTGTAACGCGCTGCCCTGCCACCTTTTCACCAAGCGCTTGGGCTACAACCTTTTCAGCCCGAGCGCCTTGCGCCGCGTTCTCGGCCATCCTGACGGCCTTGATCGTTGCCCCGGCGCCGCCTGGCACAAATGGGACAGCAGCTGCCAGAGAATCGACGGCCACGCCAATCGAATCAACGACACCTGCACCAATATTGCCTTCGCTAAAGTTTGAGTAGGCGCTGGTTGCCCCCAAGGTTATGTTCGCAACATCCCACACGGTTTCGACAATGCGACCGTCCGGATCTTTGAATTTGTATGGATTTCCGTTCGCATACCGATACCGATTGAACTGCCCCACAGGCTGCTCATACGCCGTCACCGGGTCTACGGACAGGAAGACACCCAACTGCGGATCCATATACCGCTGCTGCATGTAACTTAGCCCGGTAGCCGCATCACTCACATGTCCTGTGTATCCAGGCCCATCCGTGACGTGGCCACCGACCACCGCCCCATAGGGCTCATAGTCATAGCGCTTGATCACCTTGCCATTGGCATCGGTCTCTGCAACAACAGAACCAAGCGCATCGGTATGAATGTAAGTGACGGTCTGCGCGCTTACGGGCGGCACCGTGGCCAGCCCCACCAACAGCACACAGCAAAGCCAGGCACCTAGGGCCGTCAGCTGCCGAAAATACTTCTTCCATTCCCTGACGTGGGTAAGCCCCCCACCTGCCGCTCCGAACCTGCGCATCCTTCCACTCCCTGAAAGAGCCTTCCAGCAAGGCTTTGCATTGAAAGCACAGGAATGAGCTGGTCAGGTATCGCTGGACCGCTGATGGCACAGTCGTTACCAGTGTTCCCTGCACACCTCGACCAGGCCCGTCCGACCTAGGCGCCTCCAAAGATTCACTGCCGCGGTAGGGCACAGAACTCAAGGCGCCATTCGGTGAAGCGAACGGCTACAATGCCCGGGGCACAAAACAGGGCACACTCCCGGTTTGTGAATGCCAAGCGGTTCAAGGGGTTGGATCGGTTTCAACTGGATCCCCCTCTCTCCGCCAGACAAACGCAAAAGGGCCGCCCACAGGGTGGCCCTTTTGCGTTTGTCTGGCGGATGGGATGGGTGGTGAGAAGCCCCGCCGGGGTTCGACGGTTCTGCAGGAGCAGAACCGGACAGCCGCAGGCTGGTCCCGAGGCGCAACGCGCATCGGGATCGGGTGCATGGATGCACCCGACAATCCCCCTCTCTCCGCCAGATAACTGAAAAAGGCTGCCCTTGAGGGCGGCCTTTTTCAGTTATCTGGCGCGGGACGCGAAGTGCGCTGCGCGCGCTTCGCCCCAAACGTTGCTGCGCAACCTTTGGGCCCCTCCCTTTGCCGGCCTCTCCCCGCCCCTGTCGGGGCAGCCCCTCAACAGAGGGGCTGCCCCGACAGGGGCGCGACATGCGCGGGCAGACCGCCGCAGGCGGATCCCGGGGTGCAACGCGCGCCGGGATCGGGTGCATGGATGCGCCCGACAATCCCCCTCCCCGCCAGATAGCTGAAAAAGGCTGCCCTTGGGGGCGGCCTTTTTCAGTTATCTGGCGCGGGACGCGAAGTGCGCTGCGCGCGCTTCGCCCCAAACGTTGCTGCGCAACCTTTGGGCCCCCCCCCTTTGCCGGCCTCTCCCCGCCCCTGTCGGGGCAGCCCCTCAACAGAGGGGCTTGTTCCTCCAGATGCGCGACATGCATGGATGCACGGCCGACAATCCCCCCCTTCGACGCTGTCGCAGACCGATCAGTAGACCCACGCCATGCGGGGATGCTTTTGATCGGCTTCCGCACGCTCCAGGCACTCCAAAACAAAACTGAACGAAACCTGAAAATTCGCTATGGTAGGCGCCTTCAACCGACGCTTGGCCCATTGCCCATGAGCTCGACCGACAGCGCTCACGCCGACTGCGAGAACTGCAACACCGCCCTGCAGGGCCACTACTGCCATCGCTGCGGGCAATCGGCGCACAACCCGCTCAAGCACGTGGGCCACGCCATCGAGGAAGTGTTCGAATCGTTCTGGCATCTGGATGGGCGCATCTTCCGCACGCTGCGCGATCTCTGGGTGCCCGGCCGCATCACGCAGAACTACCTCAAGGGCCGCCGGGTCGGATACGTGCAGCCCTTGCGGCTGTTCGTCATCCTCACCCTGTTTACGTTCTTCATCGGCAAGCTGTTCGTGCACGTCGACGACATCCGCATGGGCGGCGGCGATTCGCTGTACGCCAAGGCCACGACGGTTGAACAGGTCGAAGCCGCACGCACGCAACAGCTGATGATGATCGACCAACAGCAGGCCAGCTCACCCGCCACCGGCAACGCCGGCTTCGCGATGGCCAGGGCTGCGGTGAACGCGGCGGCAGCACAGCGCAGGGCCGAGCTCACCGGCACCCGCAAGGACGCCACCGCAACCGAGCCCGGCACCTTCTTCAGCCACACCGTCAACGGCAAGCCGTGGGACGCGAACAGCAATCCCATCGTCCTCAACGGCTGGCCACAGTTCGCCAACAACTGGCTCAACAAGCGCCTGCAGAACGGCAACGCCAACATCCAGCGCATGGGCGGCAAGACCGACCTGTACATGCAGGCGATCCTGACTGCACTGCCGGGTGCCCTGTTCTTCCTGATGCCGGTGTTCGCGCTGGTGCTGCGCATCGCCTACGTCCCGCGGCCAATCGGCTATCTGGAACATCTGGTGGTGGCGCTGTACAGCCATTGCTGGCTGATGATGGTGCTGCTGGCAACCTTTCTCGTCGCGGGCATCAACAGCGCGCTCGCATCTCCCGCCTTCGCCGCCGCCAGCCAATGGCTGTATGCACTGCTGTGGTTGGCGGTTCCGGTCTACCTGCTGTGGATGCAGCAACGCGTGTACGGCGGCAACAAGGCACTGACGGTGCTGCGCTACCTCGCCATCGGCGGCGTCTACCTGTTCCTGGTGAGCTTCGTGGTGATGTATGCGGTGCTGGCGGGCATTTCAGCCTGAGTGCGGGGCCTGTCGCCAATGACCGCCCCGTCGGGTGGCAGCACTCAGCCGGGTACCGATCACCTGCGCTTGATCAGTGCCCGCACGCATATACAGACAAACGTCAGCCCGATCACCGCCACCATGAGCGTCATCCCCCACAGCGCGCCGAAGGTATCGATCACCGGCTCCAGAGCCGGTTGCGCAGGTCGATACAACACGCGTACCGCCTGCCCGGGCTTGTATCCGAAGATCATGCCCCCTTGCGGATAGGAGACCTGTTCGCCCTTGTCGGTGGTGAACGCCACCTCCGGATGTGAGCCACCCGCGTTCAAGTGCTCGACATGGCCATCGGCACTCTGCGCGACCTGCAGGAATTCAAGACGATGGTTCAACTCGAAGGCGACAACGACGAGCATCAGTACACCGACCATGCCGAACAGCAGACCGCGCACGATCTCACCGGTCCGGGACAGGGGAATTTCCGGTACCACTGGCCAACTCCTTTGCGTAGGGCAAGACAAACGGGGGCGGCGGGTTCCTCCCGCACGGTCACTCCCGTCGCCCGACAGCATAGCCCAGATGCAACCAGGTCCCGCAGCACGCTATGGTGATCGCATGAGCCTTCGCGTTTACCAGCCCGCCGACGCACCCGCCTGCCTGTCGATCTTCGACAGCAACGTGCCCACCTACTTCGCGCCTGAAGAACGCAACGACTTCGAACGCTTCCTGCGCGAGCAGGCCATGGACTGCGCCTTCCAGGTGATCGAGCGCGATCACCGCGTCGTGGCCTGCGGCGGCCTGTCGCGCCGTGGCGACGGCAGCGCCGGCTTCTGTTGGGGCATGGTGCAGCGCGCGCTGCACCGGCACGGTCTGGGACGCGAACTGGCGCTGGCGCGCCTGCGCCAGGCTGAAGGCGATCCATCGATCGATCGCGTCACGCTCAGTACCAGCCAGCACACCCAGGGCTTCTATGCCGGCCTGGGCTTCCAGGTGACGCGCGTGGTGAGCGATGGCCATGGCGCCGGAATCGACGCCGTGGACATGGAACGGGTGCTGTAGCCTCGCGCAGCAGGTAGATCCACGCGGGGCGTGGATCTACCGCTGGCCTCCCCTGCTCAGAAGCCCACGCGCAGATTGATCTGGCCACCGACATCGCGGCGACCATCGCCGTGCTGGCCCTGCACGAACATCGACAGCTGGCTGTTGCGGCCAAGTCCCACTGCCACGCCCACCTGGCTGACCAGTGCATTGCGCGCCATCACTGCACTGTAGACGTCGAAGGCATTGCCGCCGACCGCGAAGCGGTTGCGGCTGGCCACATCGGTGTCACCCGAAGCATGCTGCCAGCCGAGGCCGACGGTCAGTTGTGCCGGGAAGCGCTCGCCGCTGCCCACGTCCCAGCGCCCGCGAACGCCCACGGTGCTGACATTGAGCGTGTCCTTGCCGCCTTCCAGCTCCAGCGCAGCAGTGCCGCCCTGCTCCACAGCGCGATCGCTGTCGACCCAGTGCTTGGTGAACTGCACGTACGGCTGCAGTTGGGTCCTGCCGTGGGTCCAGGTCCAGCTGCCCTCCACCTGCGCGATGGTCACATCCGAATCCTGGCGGCTGTACAGGGTCTGGCCCAGCAGCGGCACCTCTCGCGTGGTGCGCGTGCGGTAGTCACCGCGCGATACGCTGCCACCGACCGCAAAGCCGTTGTTCCACTGGCCCTGTGCGTAGACACCGAAGGTGTTGCCACGCAGGCGCGCCCGCGAGCTGCGATCGTACAGGCGCGTATCCAGCCGTTCATTGCCGGCCGCTGCACCCAGCACCACGTGCTCGCCCAGCTGCCAGTCCACGCCGGCCATCAGCGCATTGCGGTTGGAGCGGATCTCATCGCCGTTGCCATCGCCATCCTGCTTGAACACCTTGCCGCTGCCGGCCAACCAGGCCGAGGCGCGCTCACCACGCACGGTCGGCAGCTCACTACCCAGGCGCTGGCGGATGCCCTCTTCCAGGTAGTTGTCGTACAGCAGCACCGCGCGGCTGGCCGCATGCACTTCACCGGACAGCTGGTCGAATGCGCTGCGCGCGGTGCCGGCGTCATACATCAGCACCGTGTTGTACAGGCCCAGCGCCGGACCACTCTGCGGCAGGCTGTCCAGCGCTGCAGCGGTGTTGTACTGGTTGCGCGTGTTGGCCACCGTGGTGAACGCCGCCGTCTGCGCCACGTCGATCTGCAGGTTGGCGGTGTTGGCGGTGTAGACCGGGGTGATGGTCAGGAAGGCCGACGGCGAGGTCGCCGAGGCGAACTGCCCGCTTACACCACCGCCCGCATTGACCACGGTGTACTGCTGGCCCTGCTGGTAGCTGGTACTCGGCGAAATCGTGTTCACCTGCACGCTGCTGCCACCCACGTTGGCACTGCCCCCCACTTGCACCGTATCGCTGCCGGTGGCGCCCAGATCGATGCCCAGCGTGCTGCCCGGCGACAGGGTGAGATTGCCACCCACGGTGATCGTACCGGTGCCGTTGCCCGCACCACTGCCGTTGCCTGGGCCATTGCCCGGCGACAGCACGCCGCCGCTGGACACCGTCACCCCGCCGCCTGTGCCACCAATGGTGCCGGTGCCGGACAGCGTGGTTCCGCTGCCGATGGTCCACTGGCCGCCGATAGTGCCGGTGACATTCAGACCACCGCCGGTGACCTGGCCGGTGCCGCTGAAACCACCGCTGTTGCCGCCGAGATTCAGCCCGCCCGGACCTGCCTGCACAATGCTGCCGCCACCGCTGATGGTGCCGCCCAGCGTGGTGGTGCCACCAGTGTTGATGACCAGGCCACCGTTGTTGGTGATGTTGCCGGTGATGGAACCGCTGGCCCCACCGTTGCCCACCTGCACGGTGCCGCCCGCATTGATGGTGGTGCCGCCGGTGTAGGTGTTGTTTCCGGTAAGCGTAATGGTGCCGTTGCCAGCCTGGGTCAGGCCACCACTGCCACTGATCGCGCCACCGACAGTGGTGTTGCCCGCCACGTCGAAGACCAGGCTGCCGTTGTTGGCGACGTTGCCGGTGATGGCACCGGTGGCGCCGCCATTGCCGACCTGCAGCGTGCCACCGGTATTGATGGTGGTGCCGCCGGTGTAGGTGTTGTTGCCGCCCAGGATCAGCGTGCCGCTGCCGGCCTGGGTCAGGCCGCCGCTGCCACTGATGGCGCCGCCGACGGTGGTGTTGCCACCCACGTTGAACACCAGGCTGCCGTTGTTGGTCACACTACCGCCGATCGCACCGGTGGCGCCGCCATTGCCGACCTGCAGGGTACCGCCGGCGTTGATGGTGGTCGGGCCGGTATAGGTGTTGTTGCCGGTCACGGTCAGCGTGCCGCTGCCGGCCTGGGTCAGGCCGCCACTGCCGCTGATGGTGCCGCCCAGCGTGGTGTTGCCGGCCACGTTGGACAGCAGCGTGCCATTGTTGGTGACATCGCCGACGATCGAGCCCGTCGCACCGCCGTTGCCCAACTGCAGCGTGCCGCCGGCATTGATGGTGGTGCCGCCGGTATAGGTGTTGGTGCCGGTCAGCAGCAGCGTACCGCTACCGGCCTGGGTCAGGCCGCCAGTGCCGCTGATGGTGCCGCCCAGCGCGGTGTTGCCGGCCACGTTGGAAATCAACGCACCGTTGTTGGTGATGTCGCCGGCGATGGCGCCGGTTGCCCCGCCGTTGCCGACCTGCAGCGTGCCGCCGGCATTGATGGTGGTACCGCCGGTGTAACTGTTGTTGCCGACCAGGGTCAGCACGCCGCTACCCGCCTGGGTCAGGCCACCACTGCCACTGATCGCGCCACCGACAGTGGTGTTGCCCGCCACGTCGAAGACCAGGCTGCCGTTGTTGGCGACGTTGCCGGTGATGGCACCGGTGGCGCCGCCATTGCCGACCTGCAGCGTGCCACCGGTATTGATGGTGGTGCCGCCGGTATAGGTGTTGTTGCCGGTCAGGGTCAGCGTGCCGGCGCCGGCCTGGGTCAGGCCACCGCTGCCGCTGATGGTGCCACCCAGCGTGGTGTTGCCGGCCACGTTGGATACCAGCGCGCCATTGTTGGTGATGTCGCCAACGATCGCACCGGTCGCACCGCCATTGCCGATCTGCAGCGTACCGCCGGCATTGATGGTGGTACCGCCGGTATAGGTGTTGTTGCCGGTCAGCACCAGCGTGCCGCTGCCGGCCTGGGTCAGGCCACCGCTGCCACTGACCACGCCGCCCACGGTTGCCGTGGTGCCGAGGTTGTAGACCAGGTTGCCGTTGTTGGTGATGTCGCCCAGCACCGAACCGGTGCTGCCACCGTTGCCGATCTGCAGCGTGCTGCCACCGTTGATGGTGGTGCCGCCGGTGTAGACGTTGGCGCCGCTCAGGGTCAGCGTGCCGGTACCGCTCTGCACCAGGCCGCCGGTGCCACTGAGCACGCCGCCGAAGACGGTGTTGCCATTGTTGCCGCCGGTGGTCAGGGTTGCACCGCCCAGCACCACGCTGGATCCGGTCACACCGGCCAGGCCGCCGATGCTCTGGCTGCCGCCTGCGCTGATATCCAGCGTACTGGCACCGGTCAGGTTGACCGTGCTGGCAGCGGACAGGCTGCCACCGGCCGCCACCGCCAATGTGCCGCTGTTGATGGTGGTGGTGCCGGTATACGTGCTGGCACCGCCCAGGGTAACCGTCGCCGGACCGTCCTTGAGCAGGCCGCCGGCACCGCTGATTGCACCATTCAACGTCAGCGGATTGCTGCCCGCCAGGGTCAGCGTGCCGCTGCTCAACTGCACAGTGTTGGCCAGCGTCAGCGCGCTGGTGGCGTCCAGGCTGGCGTCGCCGCCCACGGTCAGCGTGCCGGTGCCCAGTGCAGCGTTGTCGCCCAGGGCTAGGCCACCGGCGTTGAATGCCACGCCGCCGCTGAAGGTATTGCTGCCACTCAGGGTCTGCACACCTGCACCGTTCTTCACCAGGCCACCGGTCCCCCCGATGGTGCCGGCGAACGTCGTATTGCCAACGCCGCCGAGGGTGAGCGTGCTGGTGCCCAGCGCCACGGCCGAGCCGGCCACGCCCTCCAGTGAGCCGATCGTCTGTGCGCCGCCCGCGCTGATGTCGAAGGCGGTACCGGCATTGGCCAGGTTCACCGCGCCGGTTGCCGCCAGGCTGCCGCCTGCACCGATCGCCAGCGTACCGGCATTGATGGTGGTACCCCCGGTGAACGTGTTGGTGCCTGTCAGCGTCTGGGTCCCCGATCCTTCCTTGACCAGGCCGCCGGAGCCGGCCACCGAACCACTGAACGTGCCGTTGCTGGCATCACCGATCGTCAGCGTGTTGGCGCCCAGGTTCACCGTACCGTTGCCGATCAGGGTGCCGAACTGCTGCGTGCCGCTGCCCGCCGACAGGTCGAAGGTCGCCCCCGAAGCCAGGTTGACGACGCCGCTGGCGTGCAGGCTCGCGCCCGCGCCCAATGCCAACGTGCCGGCGTTGATGTTGGTGCCACCGGTATAGGTGTTGACGCCGTTCAAGGTCAGCGTTGCGGCACCCTCCTTGGTCAAGCTGCCGGTGCCACTCAGGCTGCCGTTGAGGGTGAGGTTGTTGCTGCCGAGTACAGTCAACCCGTTGTTGAGGATGAAGTTGTTGGCCAGCGTCACCGCAGTGTTCGAATCGAGCGTGGCATTGCCCCCCACCGTGACCGCGCCGGTGCCCAGCGCAGCATTGTTGCCGACCACCAGGCCACCGGCATTGAGCGTTACCCCACCGCTGAAGGTACTGGCGCCATTGAGCGTCTGCACGCCGGCGCCGTTCTTGATCAGGCCGCCGTTGCCGCTGATCGCACCGTTGAAGCTGCTGTCCACCGTGCCGCCCAGGGTCAGCGTGCTGCCACCGAGTGCCACCGTGCTGCCGACCACGCCGGCCAGCGAACCGATGGCCTGGTTGCCCGCGGAGATATCGAGGGTACCGGCACCTGCCAGGTTCACCGCGCCGGTCGACGCCAGGCTGCCACCGGCGCCGATCGCCAGCGTGCCGTTGTTGATGGTGGTACCACCGGTGTAGGTGTTGGCACCGCTCAGGGTAACGGTGGCCGCACCGTCCTTGATCAAGCCGCCGGCACCGGAAATCACGCCACCCAGTGTCAGCGCCTGGCTGCCCAGCAGGTCGAGGTTGGCACCCGCTGCAAGCCCGATGTTGTTGGCCAGGTTGACGCCTGTCGATGCATCCAGCGTCGCGTTGCCGCCCACCGTCAGCGCACCGCTGCCGAGCGCAGCGTTGTTGCCGACCACCAGGCCACCGCCATTGAGTGCAATGCCACCGCTGAACAGATTGGCGCCACCCAGGGTCAGGATGCCGGCACCGTTCTTGACCAGGCCACCGGTGCCGGAAATCGCACCGTCGAAGGTACTGCTGCCGGCACCGCCAAGGGTCAGCGAGTTGGCCCCCAGGCTGACCGTCGCACCGGCCACGCCGGACAGCGAACCGATGGTCTGGTTGGCACCGGAGGCCGAGATGTCGAAGCCCGCACCGGGTGCAGCCACGTTCACCGCCCCGGTCGCGGCAAGGCTGCCACCCGGACCAATCGCCAGCGTGCCGGCGTTGATGAAGGTGCCGCCGGTATAGGTATTGGTGCCGGTCAGCGTTTCAATGCCCGAACCGACCTTGGTCAGGCCACCCGTGCCTGCGATCGAGCCACTGAACGTGCCATTGGTGGCCCCGCCGACTGCGATCGAGTTGGCACCCAGGTTCACCGTACCGTTGCCGACCAGGGTGCCGAACACCTGCGTGCCGCTGCCGGCAGACAGATCCAGGGTGGCGCCGGTGGCGAGGTTCACGGTACCGCTCGCCGCCAGGCTGGCACCGGCACCCAGCGCCAGCGTGCCGGCGTTGATGTTGGTGCCACCGGTGTAGGTGTTGATCCCGTTCAAGGTCAGCGTCGCGACGCCATTCTTGGTCAGGCTGCCAGCCCCGGAAAGGACACCGTTGAGTGTCAGCGCATTGCTGCCGAGCACGGTCAGCCCGGCATTGAGCGCGATGTTGTTGGCCAGCGTTGCCAGGCCGGTGGTATCCAGCGTGGCGGCACCGCCGACGGTCAATGCACCCGTGCCCAGCGCCGCGTCATTGCCGAGCACCAGCCCGCCTGCGTTGAGCGTCACGCCGCCGCCAAACGTGTTGGCACCGGACAACGTCTGCACGCCCGCGCCCACTTTGACCAGACCGCCGCCGCCACTGATCACGCCGTCGAACGCGGCGTTCGTCGCTGTACCGAAGGTCAGCGAGTTTCCGCCCAGGGCCAGTGTGGTGCCACCCACGCCGTTGAGCGCGCCGATGGTCTGGCTGCCGCCTGCAGCAGAGATATCGAAGACCGCACCAGCGTTGGCGAGAGTGACATCACCCGCTGCGGCAAGGCTGCCACCCGCACCGAGTGCCAGCGTACCGGCATTGATGGTGGTGCCACCGTTGTAGAGATTGGCGCCGGACAGCGTCAGCGTCGTCGCACCATTCTTGATCAGGCTGCCGTTGCCAGTGATCGGACCCGACAGCGTCAGCGCGTTGCTGCCCGGCAACGTCAGTGCAACGCCCGAGCCCAGCGTGACCGCATTGCCCAGTGTCACTCCAGCACTCGCGTCCAGCGTGGTGCTGGCATTCACCGCCAGCGAGCCGGTACCGAGCGCACCATTGGCGCCGACCACCAGGCCACCACCGTTCAAGGTCAGGCCGCCACCGAAGGTATTGGTGTTATTGAGGGTCAGCAGGCCCGTACCGTTCTTGACCAGGCTGCCGCCACCGGCCAGCACGCCCGCCAGGCTGAGGTCATTGCTGCCGCCCAGCGTCAGCTGCGAACCCGCGCCGAAGTTCACCGCATTGGCCAGATCCAGCGCAGCCGTCGTGTCCAGGCTGACGTTGCCGCCAATGCCCAGCGCCCCCGTACCCAACGCCCCGGCATTGCCGAGGACCAGGCCGCCGGCATTGAGCGCGACGCCGCCACTGAAGGTATTGGCTCCGGACAGCGTCTGCACGCCCGCGCCAGCCTTGATCAATCCACCACTGCCATCGATGAGGCCGGCAAAGCTGCCGTTGCCGGCGCCGCCGAAGGTCAGCGTCTGCGTACCCAGCGCCACATGGCTGCCGGCGATGCCGTTCAATGCACCGATGGTCTGACCGGCCCCCGCCGCGGAGATGTCCAGCGTCGCGCCGACACCGGCGAGGTCCACCGCACCGGTTGCGGCAAGGCTGCCACCGGCGCCAAGCGCGAGCGTGCCGGCATTGACCGTGGCACCGCCCAGGAAGGTGTTCGCACCGGACAGCGTCAGCGTCGAGGCGCCGTTCTTGATCAGGCCACCGGTTCCTCCCACCACACCGGTCAGGGTGAGGTTGTTGCTGCCCGGCAGGGTCAGCGTGTTGGCGCCCAGGTTCACCGCATTGAACAGCGAAACCGCTGCGCCCGCATCGAGCGAAACATTGCTGCCGATGTTCAGCGCCCCCGTACCGAGCGCACCGTTGGCGCCCACCGACACACTGCCCGCGTTCAACGCAAGGCCACCACTGAAGGTATTGCTGTTGTTCAATGACAGAACACCGCTACCGGTCTTGACCAGGCCACCGGTGCCGGTGATCAGTCCGCCCAGCGTGACGTTCTGGTTGCTCACCAGGCTCAGCTGCGCACCGGTGTCGAGATCGATGGCGTTGCCCAGGTTCAATGCCACCGAACTGTCGAGGGTGGCGTTTGCACCGACTGCAAGCAGTCCGGTTCCCAGCGCGCCGGCATTGCCCAGCATCAGGCCGCCACCATTGAGCACCAGGCCGCCGGTGAATGCATTGGCACCGTTGAGCGTGAGCGTGCTGGCACCGTTCTTGACCAGGCCGCCCGCGCCGGAAACCACACCGCCGAGCGTGATCGCCTGCGAACCCGGCAGCGACAACACGGCCCCACTGCCCAGGGTCACATTGTTGGCCAGGCTCAGCGCCGCGCTGCCATCGAGCGACGCACTGCCGCTCACGTTCAGGGCACCAGTGCCAAGCGCGCCGCCATTGCCAAGCAGCAACCCACCCGCGTTGAGATTCAGTCCTCCGCTGAAGGTGTTGGTGCCATTCAGGGTCAGCAGCGAGGCACCGTTCTTGGTCAGGCTGCCGGTGCCGGTGATGTTGCCGCCGAGGGTGAGGTTCTGGCTGCCCGGCAAGGTCAACGCCGCGCCCAGATTGATGGCATTGGCCAGGTTCAGTGCAGCGCTGCCATCAAGCGAACTGTTGCCGCTGATCGTCAGCGCCCCGCTGCCGATCGCACTGTTGTTGCCCAGCAGCAGGCCGCCCGCTGTCAGATTCACGCCGCCACTGAAGCTGTTGGCGCCGCTCAGGGTCTGGATGCCCGTCCCCTGCTTGACCAGGCCGCCGGTACCACCGATCACGCCCGCGAACGTCTGGTTGGTGGCATCACCGAAGGTGAGCGTGCTGCTGCCCAGCGTCACCGTGCTGCTGGCGATACCGGACAGCGCGCCGATGGTCTGGTTGCCGCCGAGCGAGATGTCCAGGTCCGCGCCAGCGCCGGCCAGGTTGACCGCACCGCCGGCCGACAGGCTTCCACCGCTGCTCACCGCAACCTTGCCGGCATTGATCGCCAGGCCGCCGGTGAAGGTATTCGCGCCACCCAGCGTCAGCGTGGCGGCACCGTTCTTGACCAGGCTGCCGGTGCCGCCGATGGCGCCGCCCAGCGTCAGTGCATTGCTGCCCAGTACATTCAGCAGGCCACCCGCACCGAGGTTGATGCCATTGCCCACGCTCAGCGCCGCGCTGGCATCGAGCGTTGTCACACCGCCAACAGTCAACGCGCCGGTTCCGAGCGCGCCGGCATTGCCCAGGACCAGGCCACCGCCATTGAGCGCCAGCCCACCACCAAAGGTATTTGCACCGTTGAGTGTCAGCGTGCTCGCACCATTCTTGGCGAGGCTGCCGGTGCCACCGATCACGCCGTTGAACGTCAGCGCCTGGTTGCCGAGCAGATTGAGGCTGGCACCCGAACCGAGGTTGACTGTATTGGTCAGCGCCAGCGCCGTCGTGCCGTCGAGTGTGGTGCTGCCCCCAACAGAGAGCGTACCGCTGCCCAGCGCAGCAGCATTGCCCAGCAGCAGGCCACCGGCGTTGAGTGCCACGCCGCCACTGAGATTGTTCACGCCCGACAAGGTCTGCACGCCGGTGCCCAGCTTGACCAGGCCACCCGTGCCTGCGGCGAACGTGCCGCTGTAGCTGGTATCGCCCAGCCCGGCGAGAGTGAGCGTATGGCTGCCAAGGTCGACCGAACCGCCGAGGCCCGCCAGCGAACCGATGGTCTGGTCGGCGGCCGCCGACAGGTTCAGGGTGGTACCGACGCCGACCGTGATCGCACCGGTGGGCGACAGGCTGCCGCCCGCGCCCAGCGCCAACGCGCCCCCGACCAGGTTGAAATTGCCGGTCAGCGAATTGGCGCCGTTCAAGGTCAGCGTGCCGGCGCCGTTCTTGGTCAGGTTGCCGGCACCGGAGATCGAGCCGTTCAATGACAACGCATTGCTGCCCACGAGGTTCAGCGAGCCCCCGCCATTGATCACCAGATTGTTGCCCAGGGTAAAGCCCGCCGTCGTATCCAGCGAAGCGCTGCCACCGACGGTCAGGTTGCCGCTGCCCAGTGCACCGGCATTACCCAGTACCAGGCCGCCGGCATTGAGGTTGACGCCGCCGGAGAACAGGTTTGCGCCGCCGAGAGTAACGATGCCGGTGTTGTTGACCGTCAGCCCACCAGTACCGGACAGCACGCCGCCCAGGCCGAACGCATTGGTCCCTGCCAAGGATAGATTGCCACCGAGGCTGAAAGCGTTGGCCAGGTTCAGACCGGCCGTGGAGGAGGCGATGGCACCGCCATTGGCGGTGAACAGCCCTGTGCCGAAGGAACCGGCATTGTTGAAATTGATCAGACCATCATTGAGCGTGGTCGTACCTGCGCCAGCCCACGCACCCTGCAGGTTCCAGGTACCGCTGTTGACGGTGAGCTTCTGGAAGTTGATGTACTGGTTCCAGCCCAGCGTGGTCACCGCCCCACCGGTACCGCTGCCCGGGCCGGTTGGGCTGTTCTGCAGCACCAGGCTGTTGTTGGACGCCGAACCACCGTCGACGATGCCGGCCGCGGCCAGATTCACCGCAAGCGCGCCGACCTGCCCAGCCACGCCGATACCGGCGGTATTGACGCTGGAACCAGACACGGCGGTGAAGGTGTTGCCGGTGACCGAACTGCCCAGGTTCACGCTGCCGTTGATGGTTCCCGCATTGAGGAAGGTATTGCCGGCCCCCGCCGTGGCCGAACCCTGGAACCCTATGCGGCCGGTAATGGTGCCGGTGTTGTTGAGATTGGTCTGCGCACCACCGTAGCTGACGATCGATGCCGCATCGGCCGTGGTCAACAGGCCTGCGCCAAGAATCGACATGTCCACATTGCCGGCGTTGACGATGTTGCTGACACCGCCGGAAGCGTTCTGCACCACCAGCGCCTGTCCACCGAAACCGAGGATGGAGCCGATATTGACCAGGCCTTTGATCGCCCCGCCCGCCTGGTTGTTGACGTTGATCGTGTTTCCACCGACGGAGTTGTTACCCAGCACCATGCCCGACGCCGCCAGGCTCAGGCCACCGTTGAGGGTGGGATCGATCGTGCCCTGGTTGTTCACGGTGATGCCGTTACCGCTCAAATTCACGGCACTTCCGCCAATGATCGGCGGCACGCTGAGCACAGCGCCGGTCTGGATATCCAGCGTCACGCCATTGATGCTGTTGGCCAGCGAATTGGTATTGGAGCCAGTCGCGCAGGTCACCGTGGTGCCTGCGGTAGTGCACGCTGCGAACGCCGAACCGCTGGCCAGGGTGGCCGCCAGTGCAACCGCCAGCTGATGCGCCCGCAATCGCGGTGGCCGCTTCGCGGTAATCGCACTTCCGCCAGGATTCTGGGCGACCTCCGATGCAACCTGCATTACGCCGAGGGCGCGATTGAAAACCAGACGGTAAATGCGGTTCATCGGTGAATCTCCATGAAAAGACCGGATGGCACTGCGGGCAGGTTTCTTGAAGACGATGCGGCCCATCCCGGCTCCCGATACGGAAACAAGGCGTGGCGGCATTAACTCCTGAAAATCTTCACATCTTCACGCGACGCCCCTTGGAAAAGGTGCGCCGGCGTGTCCGTCAAGGCGAAAACTCCCCGGTTTCGCATGACGAATGGCGGCACTGTGCGACCGATGGCGCCAGCGGCATGTGAATCACGCTCATTATTTTCATGACGTGCGTCAAATAAAACGGGCGGACAAAATGGTTTTGCCGAAAATGCATATACCTGCAGGACGCGGGGAATCCATTCCCCGCTCAACTAAATGCATTCAGCTGCTGGAGAGTTTCATCAGCACCAGGCCGGAAACGATCAGCACCGCCGCACCGATCCGCATCGGGCTGACCTGCTCACCGAGGAACACAATGCCGACCACGAACGCGCCAACCGCACCGATGCCGGTCCAGATCGTATAGGCGGTGCCCAGTGGCAGGCTGCGCATGGCCACCGCCAGCAGCCAGAAGCTGGCGATCATGCCGATGATGGTGACCACGGTGGGGGTGAGCCTGGTGAAGCCTTCGGACTGCTTCATGGACACGGCCCAGACGATTTCCAGCAGGCCGGCAAACAACAGATAGATCCAGGCCATGGCACGGCCCTCCTCTTGGTAGGGCCAGGCCGTCCTGGTCATTGATTCCCGATGTGGGGGAGGTCGTTCCTCCTGGCCGGCATTCTAGCAACGCCGGTCGGCACGGGGCGTTGTCGGGAGACGCGGGTTACAGCCGATTCAGTGCACGAAGCTGGCGTCGATGTACCTGCCTGCGCTATAGTTGCGGTCTGCCATCGGCCAGCCGATGTGCAGTCCGGCTGTGGTCTCCGGCGCGACACGCGCTGCTTCCCCTGATCCGTGAACTGGCCGCCCCTTGGGCGGCCAACGTCTCTATGGTGGCCCCGTCGGCCCCTCGCGACGCTAGGTCGAAAACCCCGCCAGGGCCGGAAGGCAGCAACGGTATCGATCGACGCGGGCGCCGAGGCCAGCCGGCGGGGCCACCGCCTTTCCTGCACTGGGGTCAGATCCCTTTGCCCGGCAAAGGGCTCTGACCCTTATGCCGTTCGCACCGGACATGGCCCCAAGCTACTGCGCTTCCGGCGTGCCCTGGTGGAACACCATGCGCCATTCGTCCCCGTGACGGCGCCACAGCGAGCTGCGCAGCACCCAGCGTTGCGCATGGCCATCGAGGTGATGGCGGCTGCGGTAGCGCACCTGGGCCAGACCCTCGGCCAACAGCCATACCGCGTACTGATCGGACTCGATCAGCACCTGCGCGCGCTCCAGCGGGATCTCCTGCAACGCCGCATCACGGCCATAGCACTGGCCGGAACTTCCGATCTCGCTGAAATCCTCATCCAGCAATGCAGCAAGACGCTCACGGTCGACACGCACCGGTGATGCATGCAGCGCGCGCTCCAGCGTTTCCAGCTCGGCGGCCAGCGCCGTATCGACGGGCCGGCCGGTTCCGCTCACGGTGGATCCTGCGCCAGTACGTGCGGCGCGGTCGGGTCAGCCAACGGCACGCACTGCCCCGGCTGCGCCACGCGGTGCCCACGCGCGGCCAGCGCCTGGCCGTCGGCCTCGCTGGCGTAGTGGTAGAGCATCATCCGCGCCTGCAGTTCGGCACTGTACTCACGTTCCAGGTCGTCCACGCCGGTGTGCGACGGGTTGCCGTGCAGGCCGCAGTCGTGGGCGATCAGTTCATTGTCGTTGGCGAAGCGGGCCAGCATCTCCGGAATCGGCCGGGTATCGCCGCTCCAGGTCAGCGCGCCCTGCAGGCGCAGGCCATAGGCCGTCTCCGGCCAGTGGTGGCGCACCGGGAACACTTCCAGGCGCACGCCCTCGTGCCAGAACGCCTCGCCCACCACGACCAGCTGGAACGCATCCCAGAAGTTGGCACCGCCCTCGGCCAGCACGTTCGGATAGTCACCGATGCGCTTGTGCAGCAGCGGCACCACCGTGGCGGGCACGTACAGGCGTACCTTGCCGCGCCGGTGCGCATTGAAGAAGGTGTCCACGAACAGGCGCTCGAAGCCGGCCACGTGGTCCAGGTGCACATGGGTGACGAACAGCGCCTGCGGCATGTGCCCGTAGTGCGCCTTGAACGCGGTCAGGCCTTCGCCGCCACAGTCGATGGTCAGCCACGGCCGACCGTCCCGTTCGATCACCGACATCGGCGACCCCAGCTCGACCGCCGACGCATTGCCGACGCCGAGGAAACGCAACGACCAGTCCATCAGGTGCCCCGGTTCCAGGCCATGTCATAGGCGCGGCGCAGCCGCGCGTAGTCCTTCTGCACGTCTTCCACGCTGCGCTCGCCGCGCAGCTTGACCAGCGAGCGCAGCAGGCGCTTGAGGTTGCGTTCGCGCCAGGCGGTCGCCGGAATGCGGATCACCCCGCGGTCGAAGTCGATCAGCCAGCCGTGGCCGTTGCCATCGAACAGGATGTTGTGCGCGTTGAGGTCGGCATGGTCCAGGCCGGCACGGTGGAAGCGGGCGATCAGCCGTCCGGTCTCCTCCCAGGGCGCGCCGCGGCCGGCGACCAGCGCGCGGTCGGCCAGCGAACGGACACCCTCGATCCGCTCCATCAGGATCGCGGCCCGGTAGCGCAGGCCCTCGCGCATGTAGAACGCCGCCAGTGGCCGGGGCACCGGCAGCTTTTTCTCGCGCAGGGCGCGCATCAGCCGGAATTCGGCGAAACTGCGGGTCCGGTCCGCGCCGCGCCAGAGGTACTGGTCGTGGCTGATCCTGGCCGCCATGCCGCCGCGCAGGTAGTGGCGAAGCACGCTGGCGCCGAACGGCGCATCGATGAACCAGGCGCTGCCACGACCACCGTCCCCTACCGGCCGGGCCCTGCTGCCCCAGTGCTGGGGCGAGAACAGGCCGATCTCGGCTTGCCGCAGCCGCTCGCGGTCGAACAGAATGGCCCCGATGCCGCGACCCTCGCGGCATGGCGTCAGCGCTTCATTGGCGTCGAATGCGACCATTTCATTGAGTCTAACAACACATGGCATCAGCGTCCTCCTCCTTGTGCCTCCTGCGCCTGTCCGCACTCGGCGATGTCACCCATGTGGTGCCCCTGGTGCGCACCCTGCAGGCTGCGCGCCCGGATACGCCGATCCACTGGATCATCGACAAGGCCGGCCACAAGCTGCTCGACGGCCTGCCCGGTGTCACCTTCCATGCCTACGACAAGAAGAGCGGCATGGCCGGGGTCAAGGAGCTGCGCCGGCAGCTGCCACCGGGGCGCTTCGAAGCGCTGCTGCAGATGCAGGTGGCGTTCCGTGCCAACCTGCTGTCGGCCTTCATTCCCGCAGAGCGTCGCATCGGCTACGACCGCAGCCGATCGAAGGACCTGCACGGTCTCTTCATCAACGAGCGCATCCCAGATCGTCCCGGCATCCACGTGCTCGATGCCATCGGCAGCTTCTGCGAGCCGCTGGGCCTGCGCCAGACCGAGGTCAGCTGGGATCTGGCGGTGCCACCGTCTGCGTATGAGTGGGCCGCCGCGCAGTGGCAGGACGATGGCCGCCCGGTGCTGATGATCTCGCCGTGCTCCAGCCATGTACGCCGCAACTGGTACGCCGACCGCTATGCCGCCGTGGCCAACCACGCGCTCACGCGTGGCTGGCGGGTGGTGCTGTGCGGTGGCCGCAGTGAACTCGAACGCAGCATGGCCGACGCCATCCAGGCGCAGTTGCGTACCCCGGCACTGGATCTGGTCGGCAAGGACACCTTGAAGCAACTGCCCGCGCTGCTGGCCCGCGCCAATCTGGTGATGACGCCGGACTCGGGCCCGATGCACATCGCCAATGCAATGGGTGCCAAGGTACTGGGCCTGCATGCGGCCAGCAATCCGAACCGCAGTGGCCCGTACTCGGACCGCCGTTACTGCGTGGACCGCTATGACGATGCCGCGCGCAAGTATCTGGCCAAACAGGCCACCGATCTGAAGTGGGGGACCAAGATCGAGTTCGACGACGTGATGGAACTGATCACCGTGGAAGACGGTATCGCTGCGTTCGAGCGTTACGTGGCCGACCACCTGGGCTGAGCGGCAGTCCCCATCCACGCATGGCGTGGATCAACCCCTTGGCCGGGATTACGCGCGCTGCGCGTAATCCTGGTAGGACTTCTCTTCCACGTACGCCGAACCCAGCGCCAGGTTGATCGCCTTCTTGATGCGCGCGCGCTCGTCGTTGCGCAGGTAGACGCTGCGCGCCAGGTCGATGAAGCCCTGGTCGAATGCCTGCGCCTTTTCCTTCAGGCGGATGTCGTCTTCGATGTCCCACAGCTGCTCGTTGACCGTCTTCAGCTCGGCCCGCAGCTTGGCGATGTCCTTCACCGCCGCCGGGTGTGCCATCCAGGTCTGCTCCAGCGCCGACAGCTCCTTGCGAACGTTGGCCAGCTTCCCTTCGTCACTGATGCGCTCGGACTTGATCTGCAGGATCGAGATCTTGTCCAGCAACTCGCCGAAAGAAACGGGGACGAGGATTTCAGCGGTCATGGGGAAAGCTCCAGCAGGTGATGCAGGCAGTTTAACCCGCAGCTCACGATGGAATGGGTAGATCCACGCCATGCGTGGATGGTTCAGCTCGGCAGGAACAGCATCCACGCATGGCGTGGATCTACTGATGCACCTGCCCCGACAGGGGCGGGGAGAGGCCGGCAAAGGGAGGGGCCCACAGGTTGCGCAGCAACGTGTGGGGCGACGCACGAAACGCGCGGCGCGTCCCACGCCAGATTAAAGAAAAAGGGCTGCCTTTCGGCAGCCCTTTTTCTTTAATCTGGCGGAGAGGGGGGGATTCGAACCCCCGAGGCGCTATAAACGCCTGCCTGATTTCGAGTCAGGTACATTCAACCACTCTGCCACCTCTCCGGGTGGTCCCCGGCGGACCGGGGACGCGCATCATACGAGGAAGTGGGGCCGACGACAAGTCATTCCGGCCAACGAAGTGAAAATTTCCTGAGCGCATGCCTTGCCGGATGCCTGCAGCCACCCGATGATGCCTATCTCCCCAGCAATACCCCGCCACAGCCCCCATGATCGAATTCGGACACCTCACCCACCCCGGCATGCGCCGCGAGCTCAACGAGGACACCTACTACGGTGACAGTGAGCTGGCCCTGTGGCTGGTGGCCGATGGCATGGGCGGGCACGCCTGCGGCGAAGTGGCCAGCGCGCTGGCGCGCGAAACCATCGTGCGCGAGATCCGCCGTGGCGCGCCGCTGGCGCAGGCCATCCGCACCGCCGACGAAGAGATCATCCGCGCCTCGCGCCGGCGCAACGACACGCTGCCGATGGGCACCACCGTGGTCGCCGCACGGGTACAGGGCAACCGTTATGAAGTGGCGTGGGTCGGCGACAGCCGCGCCTACCTGTGGCGCGATGGCCAGCTGGCGCAGCTCAGCCAGGACCACAGCGTGGTGCAGGAGCTGGTCGCCCAGGGCAACCTGACTGCCGAACAGGCACGCGCGCATCCGCATCGCAACGTGGTCACCCAGGCACTGGGCGTGACCGATCCGGCGCATCTGAACGTGGCCACCACCAGTGGTGAGCTGCGCCCGGGCATGCAGCTGCTGCTGTGCAGTGACGGCCTCACCGAGGAAGTGGACGACCGCGGCATTGCCCGCACCCTCGCCTTTGAGGATGCCAGCGCACAGGAATGCGTGGACACGCTGGTCGCGGCCGCGCTCGACGGCGGTGGCCGCGACAACATCAGCGTGATCCTGGTGCGCTGCCATTAACCCGTAGATCCACGCCATGCGTGGATGCGGCGCTGCCGGCCAGCGGCCGGCACTCCCCCATCCCAGGCATTACGCGCTGGCGGGCTCTTCCACCTTCGGGCCATCCCACAGCGCATGGCCGGCCTTCTTGCGCAGCCGCTCCAGTCGCGCCGCATGCGCTTCCAACTCGGACGGCGTGGCGACCACACGCGGGCGTGGCAGCAGCTTGCTGGTGTCGAAGGCCTGCAGCGCCGCACCGGCACCGCCCCCCTCTTCGTCACCCAATCCGAAGCCGATCTCTTCCTGACCCGAGGTCAGTGCGATGTAGACGTCGCCCAGGATCTGCGCATCGAGCAGGCCGCCGTGCAGCGCACGGTGCGAGTTGTCCACGCCCAGTCGCTTGCACAGCGCATCCAGCGAATTGCGCTGGCCCGGGAAGCGCTCGCGCGCCATCACCAGGGTATCGATCACCGTGCAGCGGTCGGTGATCCTGCCGTACTGTGGCCCAAGCAGCGACAGCTCGTTGTCGAGGAAGCCCAGGTCGAACGCCGCGTTGTGGATGATCAGCTCGGCGCCGTCGATGAACGCCAGGAACTCGTCGGCAATCTGTGCGAAGTCCGGCTTGTCAGCCAGGAACTCCAGGGTCAGGCCGGTGACTTCCTGCGCGCCCTGTTCGAACTCGCAGTCCGGCTTGATGTACTGGTGGTAGTTGTTGCCGGTCGGGCGGCGCTTGAACAGCTCCACGCAGCCGATTTCGACGATGCGGTTGCCCTTCTTCCACTCCAGGCCGGTGGTTTCGGTATCGAGGATGATCTGACGCATGGGCTCAGTTTACCGGGCTGGCGTCGCGGATCTGGATCGCCGCGTTGCGCGCCAGGGTATCCACGCGTTCATTGTCGGGGTCGCCGGAATGACCCTTCACCCAGCGCCAGTCGATCTGGTGCCGCAGCGTGGCCGCGTGCAACCGCTCCCAAAGCTCACGGTTCTTCACCGGATCACCGCCAGCGGTCTTCCAGTTCTTGCGGATCCAACCCGGCATCCACTGGGTCAGGCCCTGCCGCACGTACTGCGAATCGGTGTAGAGCACGATGTTGCACGGCTCGGTCAGCGTCTCCAGCCCCGAAATGGCCGCCATCAGCTCCATCCGGTTGTTGGTGGTGTGCGCTTCGCCACCGCTCAGTTCGCGCTCATGCCCCTTGTAACGCAGCAACGCAGCCCAGCCGCCGGGGCCGGGATTGCCGAGGCAGGATCCGTCGGTGTGGATTTCGATGGTTTTCAATACAACTCCAGATCAGGTAGCAACGGTGCCGTGCCAACGCACCGGCAACGGTTTCGGCCCGGGCAGGGCCAGCGTGCGTTTTTCCGCATGGAACAGGCAGGCCGCGCGCAGTGGCGCCCAGCCATCGGCACGGCGGCTGCCAGCCCCGCGCCAGAGTGGACCGAGGTAACGCATATCGTCGCACTCCAGCCCATGCCGGCCGAGCAGCAGACGGATCCGCTGTGGCGTACGCACCACCAGTCCATGCTGGCGCCAGCGCGTGCGATACGGGCTGAACGGATTGAGGCTGCTCAGCCACAGATGGCCGCCCGGCATCAGTACGCGCTCGCACTCGTCGAGCAGCCGATCAGCGTCGGCCGCAGTGACATGCTGCAGCACGATCGCATTGACACTCTCATTGGCCAGCGGCAGCGGCAGCGCACAGCGGGTATCGCCTGCATAGCCCTGCCCCTGCCGATACAGGCGCAGACCGCGTCCACCGAGCTGCGCGTCATCCAGCCAGGCCGCACTCGGCGCGATCCACAACCAGGGCTGCGCTGGCAGCAATGACAACTGCGGCAGCAGCAATTGCCGCTCCAGCACGCGCAAGGCTGCCGCCGGTTCACTGTCGAACCACGGGGTCTGGCTCGCTTGACGGGTGCTCTGCAGCGCGGGCATGGTCCAATTCTATGCGACTGACTGCCCTGCCCGCATTTGCGGATAACTACATCTGGACGCTGATCGCCGACGATGGCACTGCCGTGGTCGTCGACCCCGGCGATGCCGCGCCAGTGCTCGCGCTGGCCGATCAGGGCCTGCGCGTGGACACGATCCTGCTCACCCACCACCACGACGACCACATCGGTGGCGTGCCCGCACTGCAGGCACGTTTTCCCGGTGTACGGGTCATCGCGCCGGTCGAAGAGCGCATCCCCACGGCCACCGAGCGGGTCGGCGAAGGTGAACGCGTTCAGGCACTGGGCCGGACGTTCCACGTACTATCCGTGCCCGGGCATACCCGCAGCCACATCGCGTTTCACACTGCCGAACATCTTTTCAGCGGAGATTCGTTGTTCAGCCTGGGCTGTGGACGTCTGTTCGAAGGTACGCCGTCCCAGCTGCTGGCATCGATGCGCAAGCTGGGTACCTTGCCCGCGCAACTGCTGCTTTGTTGCGCTCATGAGTACACCGTGTCAAATGCCGTCTTCGCGCGGCATGTCGACCCCGCCAACGCTGCCCTGTGGCAGCGCCAAGAGGAGGCTTTGGCCATGCGCCGCGATGACCGTTCCACCCTGCCGGTAACCCTGGCCAACGAATTCGACTGCAATCCCTTCCTGCGTGTGCACGCGGCGCCGATCCGTGCGTCGGTGTCTGCACACCTGGGCCGTGACGTCGTGGACGACGTCGACGTGATGGCCGGTCTCCGGCATTGGAAAGACGGCTTCCGCGCATGATGCGCCGAAGTCTGCCGCTGGCCCTGGGCCTTGTCCTGGGGTTGGCCGGAACCGCGGGCGCGCAGTCGCTGGGCGCCGGCATCAGCCAGAACCTGACCGCCGCTGCGGCCTTGCCGCTGGATCCGGCTGCGCTGCCCGCCGCTTCGGTGCGCAACGGCCAGGAGATCTTCACCAGCTTCCGCGACGGCCTGGCCGAGCCCAGCTGCGACGCCGAGGCCACCAGCCCGCGCTGGCAGAAGCAGTTCGCCCATGCCCCCTCGCGCCTGGCCAACCAGGATGACGATGCGCTGGTGCTGTTCGGCTACGTGGTCGAAGAGCTGCGCAAAGCCCACCTGCCCACCGAATTCGCGCTGATTCCGTTCGTGGAAAGCGGCTATCGGCCCAATGCCCGCAACGGCAGTGGCCCGACCGGCCTGTGGCAGTTCATCGCCACCACGGCGCGCAACCACCGCGTGCCGATGGCCAACGGCTATGACGGCCGCCTGTCGGCGGTCGATTCGACCCAGGCCGCGGTGCGTTACCTGAAGACCCTGCACGGCATGTTCGGCGGCGACTGGCGCCTGGCCACCATGGCCTACAACGCCGGCGAATACCGGGTGCTGCAGTCCATGCGCAAGGCCGGCATGAACGCGCAGAACGCCAAGCCGTCGGCTCTGCCCGGCCTGTCGCCGGTGACCCATGCCTACGTCGAGAAGCTGCATGCCCTGGCCTGCGTGCTGGAAGACGTGGAAGACCAGCCCGGCGTGATGGCCTCGCTGGACCGCACCGTGCCGGTACTGAAGGACCACACCCTGCCGGCCGGCACCAGCGTCCAGCAGTGGGCCGCACAGCGCGCCCTGGACCCGGCGAAGATCGCCCGCCTGAACCCAGCGCTGGCCTCTGGCAGCCGTGCCTCTGGCACCACCCGCGTGCTGGCCCCGGTCTCGGCCGCCAATGCGACGGTGGCGGACACCGCAACGGCCCTGGTCGCCAGCGCTGCGCCGGTCGCCACCGCCGCACCGACGCCGCAGGTGGCCAAGACCGTCGCCGCGATCGCCGATCGTCCGCGCAGCCGACGCCACACGGTGCGTGATGGCGAATCGGCCTGGACCATCGCCCGCCGCTACGGCATGCCGGTGAAGGCCCTGCTGTCGCTGAACGGCCTGAGTGGCAGCAGCGTGCTGAAGCCTGGTGCGGTACTGCGCGTCGAGGACTGACGCGCCAGCCAGGCCCTCCCTGTAAAGCCGAGCCCATGCTCGGCTTTTTCATGCCTGCGCCCGGCAGCTGCAGTCGAGCACGGCTCGACTCTACAAAAGGCGGTCGAGCAAGCTCGACCACTACCAGAGCTCAAGCGCGCCACAAACGAGGCGAAGGCACAAAAAAAGGCCCGGCATTGCCGGGCCTTTTCGTACCTGCAGCCGGTGGGCTTACAGGTTCGCTTCGGTGGTCTGGATCACGAACTTCTTGCGCATCGCCTCGATGTAGGCTTTGGCCGCGGCCATGCCATCGATCTGGCTCAGCTGGTCCTTCAGCTGCTTCTGCTGCTCGGCGGTCACTTCCTTCACGTCGCCCGGGTTCACCTTGTTCACCGCGAACAGCAGCGCGTGGCCATTGACGTCGACCTTGCCGTAGCTCGGCTTGCCCTCGGCCGGCACCGGCGCGCTGAAGATCGCGCGGTTGATTTCCGGGGTCGGCACCGGCTGGCTGCGCGGCAGGCCCGGCAACGGGCTCAGCTGCAGCTTCTCGCTGGCAGCCAGCGACTGCAGGGTGGCGCCCGCCTTCAGCTTGGCCAGCACGGCGTCAGCGGCCTTGTCGCTGGCCTGGCGCTGGCGGTCGGCGCGGATCGCAGCGATCACCTGCTCGCGGGCCTTGTCCAGCGGCATCGCCTGTTCCGGGGTATGCGCGGCAACGCGGATGACCACGCTGTGGTTGGTGGCACCGCCCAGGGCGATCGGATCGCTGGCGGTACCGTCCTGCACCAGCACTTCGGAGAAGGCGGCGCGCAGCACGGCCGGATCAGCGGCGATGCCACTGGCGGTCGCGCGGGTGATCGGGCCCAGGGTCTGCAGCGGCAGGTTCACTTCCTTGGCGGCAGCGGCCAGGTCGCTCGGGCTCTTGTTGATGGCATCGACCAGGTGGCCGGCCAGCTCGTTGAAGCCGCGCTCGCCATCGGCCTTCAGCTGCTCGGCGGCCAGCGTGTCACGCACTTCCTCGAACGACTTGCCCTGGCCACCACGCACCGCGGCGACCTTGATGATGTGGTAGCCGAAGTCGGTCTTCACCGGGCCGATCACGTCACCCGCCTTGGCGGCGAACAGGGCGTCTTCGAACGGCTTGACCATCGCGCCACGCTCGACCCAGCCCAGATCACCGCCCTGGTCCTTCGAACCCGGGTCTTCCGAGTTGGCCTTGGCCAGCGCCGCGAAGTCGGCACCCGCCGCCTTGGCTTCGGCAGCGAGCTTGTTCGCCTTGGCTTCGGCACCGTCACCGGTGATCAGGATATGGGCAGCCTGGCGCTGTTCCGGCGAGGTGAACTTCGCCTTCTCGTCTTCATAGCGCTTGCGCAGGGTCGCTTCGTCAGCCGCGGTCGGTGCCGGCAGGTTGGCGCCATTGATCTCGACGTATTCCAGCGACACGCTCTCGGCCTGGCGGAAATCCTTGCCGTGGCCGTCGTACCACTGCTTGATCTGCGCATCGGTGACCGGCGCGGTATCGGCCGGCACTTCCGGCAGCGCGGCCAGCTCGACGTCACGGGTTTCGCCCAGCAGCTTCAGCAGACGCTCGGTCTCGGACTGGGTGACGAAGCCGGAGTTCTGCAGGCCCGACGGGATCACCGACTGCTGCAGGCTCTCGCGCACCAGCTCCTGGAACTGGGTCGGGGTGCGCGGCGGATTGCCACCGGCCAGGGCCAGGCGGTAGTTGTTCTCGTTGAACTTGCCGTTCGAATCGAGGAACGCCGGCATGGTCGCGATGTACTCGCGCACCGCGCCGTCCCCGATCACCACGCCCGCCTGTTCACCGACCAGGCGCACGACCTGCTCGTCGATCAGCTGATCGAGCACGGCCAGCTTGTTCTCAGTGCTTTCGAACGCGCGCGGGTCGAAGTTCTCGCCCTGCTGCTGGCGCTCACGCATGCGCTCCTGCTCGAAACGCGTGCGGAAATCCTGCGCGCTGATCTCGTGGTGCTGCCACAGCATGCGCACCGGCCACCACGACGGTGCCGAACGCCACCAAGTCGGAGGCGCGGAAACCTTGGCCACGTTCTGTGCGCCAACGCCACCGAGGTAGCTGTTGTCGATCACGAACAGGAACGGAATCATCAGCAGCCCCAGGATCACGGTGACGATCCAGCCTGAGGTCTTGTCGCGGAGTTTCTGCAGCATGGTGAGGAATCACAAGGCCTGATTGGCGAGCCCGGCAGTGTAACCCGCTTCGCCGCAGGGACCAAAAGCAGCGCCGGCGCGGCCTGCGCCGCATCCTTGCAGCAACGCGTCACTGGTAGATGCATGCCTCACGTCCGACCGCGCGAACGACACAAAGAAAAAGCCCCCGGCTTGCGCCGAGGGCTTTTAAAAGTTGGCGGAGCGGACGGGACTCGAACCCGCGACCTCCGGCGTGACAGGCCAGCATTCTAACCAGCTGAACTACCGCTCCGCGCTGAAACTTTGCAGGCGCCCAGTATATCCGAAGACTTCCTGGAAACCCAGCCCGATGAACACTTTTTTCAAAGTTTTTTCACAGGGACTTAAGAATTCTGCAATGGCGGAGCGGACGGGACTCGAACCCGCGACCTCCGGCGTGACAGGCCAGCATTCTAACCAGCTGAACTACCGCTCCGTTCTTGCAAAAACCCTTTCGTCTTCTTCCCGAGCCTGTCGGTGAGAAGACAAGGCCCCCAGCTTTAGGCCGGGGGCCTCGATGTAATGGCGGAGCGGACGGGACTCGAACCCGCGACCTCCGGCGTGACAGGCCAGCATTCTAACCAGCTGAACTACCGCTCCGCATTGTTACCTTGCTTGTTTTCCACCGGCCTGGACCGGGAAGAAAACAAAGCCTCCAGCTTTTGGCCGGAGGCCTCGTTGAATGGCGGAGCGGACGGGACTCGAACCCGCGACCTCCGGCGTGACAGGCCAGCATTCTAACCAGCTGAACTACCGCTCCACACTCAAACTTTTACCGCGGTGCTGTGGTGGGTGCTGAGGGTTTCGAACCCCCGACCCTCTCCGTGTAAAGGAGACGCTCTACCGCTGAGCTAAGCACCCCAGCGAGCCGCTTAGTTTACAGCATCCTTCAGGGCCTTGCCAGCCTTGAACGACGGATTCTTCGAAGCAGCGATCTTGATGGTGTCGCCGGTCTTCGGGTTGCGGCCGGTGCGGGCAGCACGGTCGCGGACCTGGAAGGTACCGAAGCCAACCAGGGTGACCGCATCGCCGTCCTTCAGCGCCTTGGTGACGGCAGCAACGACGGCATCGACAGCGCGGCTGGACTCGGCCTTGGTCAGGTCGGCAGCTTCAGCAACGGCATCGATCAATTCGGTCTTGTTCATTCTCTACAACTCCTTTGGCGGTGGGTTCCGCTTATTCGACAGGGAAGCAACCGCACGCGTTCTGCATGCGGCCGCCATGTGGAAACGGTTCGCCGATTCAGTGATCGCTGACAGCGATCACTCATTCGCGAGTGCTGCTTTTATACCAGCGGCCCTACCCCCACGCAAGGTGAAAAGCCAGCAACGACGCGGGTTTCGGGCCATTGGACAGCGCGCGTCAATGCTTGACGCGCGCGCTTCCACTCGGTTTGGCCTTGCTGCGCACCGTGACACGTTGCGCACTCTTGCGCGCCTTCTTCGGTGCCAGCGGACGCTCCAGCGCCAGGTCCAGGACTTCTTCGATGTACTTCACCGGCACGATCTCCAGATCGCGGGTGACGTTGGCCGGAATGTCGGCCAGGTCCTTGCGGTTCTCTTCCGGGATGATGACCGTGCGGATGCCGCCACGCAGTGCGGCCAGCAGCTTCTCCTTCAACCCGCCGATGGCGGTGACGCGACCACGCAGGGTGATCTCGCCGGTCATCGCCACATCGGCGCGCACCGGCACCTTGGTCAGCATCGACACCAGCGAGGTGACCATCGCCGCGCCGGCACTCGGGCCGTCCTTCGGAGTGGCGCCATCGGGCACGTGCAGGTGCACGTCGTGCTTCTGCAGGAAGTCGCTGTCGATGCCAAAGCCCACGGCGCGCGAACGTACCACCGACAGTGCCGCCGACGCCGATTCCTTCATCACGTTGCCAAGCTGGCCGGTCAGGATCAGCTGGCCCTTGCCCGGCACCAGCGTCGATTCGATCTGCAGCAGATCGCCACCGACTTCGGTCCAGGCCAGGCCGGTGACCAGGCCGATCTCGTTTTCTTCCTCGGCGCGGCCGAAGTCGAAGCGACGCACGCCCAGGTACTTGTCCAGGTTCTTGCTGGACACACTGACCAGCGCCTTGGACTTCTTCGCACCCTTCTTCGCCTTCACCGGCTGCGGGCCGGCCAGCGCGATCTCCTTCACCACCTTGCGGCAGATCTTGGCGATCTCGCGTTCCAGGTTGCGCACGCCCGATTCGCGCGTGTAGTAGCGCACGATGTCCTGGATCGCATCACTGCCGATCTCCAGCTCTTCCGGCTGCAGGCCGTTGGCCTTGATCTGCTTCGGCACCAGGTAGCGGGTGGCGATGTTGAGCTTCTCATCCTCGGTGTAGCCGGGGATGCGGATCACTTCCATGCGGTCCAGCAGCGGGCCCGGAATGTTGAGCGAGTTCGAGGTGGCCACGAACATCACTTCGGACAGGTCCAGGTCCACTTCCAGGTAGTGGTCGTTGAACGCGTTGTTCTGCTCCGGGTCGAGCACCTCCAGCAGCGCCGACGACGGATCGCCACGGAAGTCCATCGACATCTTGTCGATCTCGTCGAGCACGAACAGCGGGTTCTTGCTGCCGACCTTGTTGAGGTTCTGCACGATGCGGCCCGGCATCGAACCGACGTAGGTACGACGGTGGCCACGGATCTCGGCCTCATCGCGTACGCCGCCCAGCGACATGCGCACGAACTTGCGGTTGGTGGCCTTGGCGATGGACTGGCCGAGCGAGGTCTTGCCCACGCCCGGCGGCCCGACCAGGCACAGGATCGGGCCCTTCATCTGCTTCACGCGCGACTGCACCGCCAGGTACTCAAGGATGCGTTCCTTGACCTTCTCCAGGCCGTAGTGATCGGCATCGAGGGTGTCCTGCGCGGCCTTCAGGTCCTTGCGCACCTTGCTGCGCTTCTTCCACGGCACGCCCAGCAACCACTCCAGGTAGTTGCGTACGACGGCCGCTTCCGCCGACATCGGCGACATCTGCTTGAGCTTGTTCAGTTCGTTGCGCGCCTTCGCTTCAACGGCCTTTGGCATGCCGGCTTCGGCGATCTTGCGGGCCAGTTCTTCCAGTTCGCCCGGCGCGTCGTCCAGGTCACCCAGTTCCTTCTGGATGGCCTTCATCTGTTCGTTGAGGTAGTACTCGCGCTGGCTCTTCTCCATCTGCGACTTCACGCGACCGCGGATGCGCTTCTCCATCTGCTGCACGTCGATCTCGCCGTCGACCAGGCCGACCAGCATCTCCAGGCGGTCGCCCACGGCCAGCGTTTCCAGCAGGCGCTGCTTGTCGGCCAGGCGCACGCTGATGTGCGCGGCGATGGTGTCGGCCAGGCGGGCCGGCTCATCGATGCCCGACAGCGTCTGCAGCAGCTCCGGCGGCAGCTTGCGGTTGGTCTTCACGTACTGCTCGAACAGCGACATCAGCGAGCGGGCGATCGCCTCCACCTCGCGTGCTTCGCGCTCGTCGGTGGCGTCGATCTCCACGGCCTGGCCATGCAGCGAGCCGTTGCGCTCGTCGACGTGGGTGACCTGCACGCGCGACAGGCCTTCGACCAGCACCTTGATGGTGCCGTCGGGCAGCTTCAGCAGCTGCAGCACCTGCGCCAGCGTACCGACCTGGTAGAGGTCGGCCGCATGCGGGTCGTCGGTCTCGGCCGACTTCTGCGCCAGCAGCAGGATGCGCTTGTCCGCTTCCATTGCCTGTTCGAGCGCGTGCATGGACTTGTCACGGCCGACGAACAGCGGGATGACCATGTGCGGGAACACCACTACGTCGCGCAGCGGCAGGACCGGCAGGTCGAGGGTTTCACTTGGGGAACGGGCCATGGGGGCTCCAGGGAAGGGGAAAACCGCCTCCGGGAGGGCATCTTCCGGAGACAAAAAAAGCCGATGGCCCCGTTATGGGGCCATCGGCTTTCAGATGCAAGGCATTCCTTGAAAATCCTTTCCAATCAACAACCTGGAAGGATCACTCGGCGCCTGCGGCCTTCTGTTCAGGGGCCGCCGGGGTCTGGTAGATCAGGTACGGCTCGGACTTGTGCTCGATCACCGACTCGTCCACCACCACCTTGCTGACGTTTTCCTGCGACGGCAGGTCATACATGGTGTCCAGCAGGACCGATTCGACGATGGTGCGCAGGCCACGGGCACCGGTCTTGCGCTTGAGCGCCTTCCTGGCGATGGCCGACAACGCGTCCGGACGGAACTCCAGCTCGACGTTCTCCATCTCGAACAGCTTCTTGAACTGCTTGGTGATGGCGTTCTTCGGCTCGGTCAGGATCTTGATCAGGGCCGGCTCGTCCAGCTCCTCCAGGGTCGCCACCACCGGCAGGCGGCCGACGAACTCGGGAATCAGGCCGAACTTGATCAGGTCTTCCGGCTCGACTTCGGCCAGCACCTTGCCCACTTCCTGCTTGCGCTCGCTGCTCTTGACCTTGGCGCCGAAGCCGATGCTGCCGACGTCGGTGGAACGGGCCTGGATCACCTTGTCCAGCCCGGCGAACGCGCCGCCGCAGATGAACAGGATGTTCTTGGTGTCCACCTGCAGGAATTCCTGCTGCGGGTGCTTGCGGCCGCCCTGCGGCGGAACGCTGGCCACGGTGCCTTCGATCAGCTTCAGCAGGGCCTGCTGCACGCCTTCGCCGGACACATCGCGGGTGATCGACGGGTTCTCGCTCTTGCGCGAGATCTTGTCGATTTCATCGATGTAGACGATGCCCTGCTGTGCCTTCTCGACGTCGTAGTCGCACTTCTGCAGCAGCTTCTGGATGATGTTCTCCACGTCCTCGCCCACGTAACCGGCTTCGGTCAGCGTGGTGGCGTCGGCCATGGTGAACGGCACGTTGAGCAGGCGGGCCAGGGTCTCGGCCAGCAGCGTCTTGCCCGAACCGGTCGGGCCGACCAGCAGGATGTTCGACTTCGCCAGTTCGACGTCGTCGTTCTTCTGCCGGCTCTCGATGCGCTTGTAGTGGTTGTACACGGCCACGGCCAGCGTGCGCTTGGCGCGGTTCTGGCCGATCACGTACTGGTCGAGGACCTCGAGGATCTCGCGCGGCTTGGGCAGCGAACTGCGCGCCGACTGCGCCTTTTCCTCAAGTTCCTCACGGATGATGTCGTTGCACAGCTCCACGCACTCATCGCAGATGAATACGCTCGGACCCGCAATCAGCTTGCGCACTTCATGCTGGCTCTTGCCGCAGAAAGAGCAGTAGAGGATCTTGCCGGTGTCCGTGGAACGACCTTGGCGGTCTTCGCTCATGCTTCGCTTACCCAGTTACCCCACCCGCTGAACGGGGGTTCGATTCGAGAATAGCACAGGGCCGAGGGGACACCAGTCCCGCCCGACCCTGCAGGAACGGGGCCTCCCTGGCCCCGTGAAGGCCGGTCAGCCGGCCTGGATCGACTCATCCGGACGACGCTCCAGGACCTGGTCGACCAGACCGTAGGCCTGCGCCTCGAAGGCGCTCTTGAAGTTGTCGCGCTCGGTGTCGCGGGCGATCGTCTCCAGCGACTGGCCGGTGTGCTTGGCCAGCACCTCGTTCAGGCGCGAACGCAGGGTCAGGATCTCACGCGCGTGGATGTCGATGTCGGTGGCCTGGCCCTGGTAGCCACCCAGCGGCTGGTGGATCATCACGCGCGAGTTCGGCAGCGCATAGCGCTTGCCGGCTTCGCCCGCGGCCAGCAGCAGGGCGCCCATCGAGGCGGCCTGGCCGATGCAGGTGGTGCTCACATTCGGCTTGATGTACTGCATGGTGTCGTAGATCGCCATGCCGGCGGTGACCACGCCACCCGGCGAGTTGATGTAGATGTTGATGTCCTTTTCCGGGTTCTCCGATTCCAGGAACAGCAACTGCGCCACCACCACGTTGGCCATGTGATCGTCGATCGGGCCCACGAGGAAGATCAGGCGCTCCTTCAACAGGCGCGAATAGATGTCGTAGGCACGCTCGCCGCGGCTGGTCTGCTCGACCACCATCGGAACCAGGTTCAGGGCTTTGGTTCGGTTGTCCATTACGTGAGGTACCTATCTTGGGGGGCAACAACCCCGCGCCGGCAAAGGCGCGGGGCATCCGGTGATCCGCCCGGGCTTACTGGCGGATCGCGTCCTGGAACGACAGCTTCTCTTCGGTGTGCTGGGCACGCTCGGCGATCCAGTCGATCACCTGCTCTTCCATCACGCGGTTCTGCAGGCCAGACATCAGCTGGGGGTCGTTGCGGTACATCTCAATGACCTGTTCCGGCTCTTCGTAGGTCGAAGCGATCAGGCGCATCGTTTCGTTCAGGCGCTTGGCTTCCAGGCGCAGGTCGTTGATGCGGGCCACTTCACCGACCAGCAGGCCGACCAGCACGCGCTTGGCGGCCGCTTCCTTGAAACCTTCATGGGCATCGGCCGGGATCTCGCCGACGTTCTGGCCGTTGCGGCGGATCTGCTCGACCTGCTGGGCCAGCATGGCGCGGGCTTCGTTCTCGACCAGGCGCGGCGGCATTTCCACCGACGAATAGGCGGCGATCAGCTGCTCGCCCACTTCGCGGCGCAGGCGGTTCATCAGGGCCCCCTTCAGCTCGCGCTCCAGGTTGGCACGGATGTCACTGCGGAACTGCTCGACGTCGCCGCCCTTCACGCCGAAGCTCTTGATGAAGGCTTCGTCGACCGCCGGCACGACCGGCTCGGACACTTCAGCGACCTTGACGGTGACCTGCACGGTCTTGCCCGCCAGCACCGGCACGCGCCAGTCAGCCGGGAACTCGACGTCCAGGGTCTTCTCTTCACCCTTGGCCAGGCCGACCAGGCCCTTTTCGATGGTGTCGAACATCATGCCCTGGCCGAGCACGATCGAACCCTTCTCGGTGCCTTCGGCCGGCAGGCGCTCTTCGCCGGCCTGCGACCAGGTTTCCACCGCGACCAGGTCACCGTCCTGCGCGCCACGGCTGACCGGGGCCCAAGTACGACGCTGGTTCTGCAGGTTCTCGATCATCTGGTCGATGTCGGCGTCGGTGATCTCGGCGCTGTGGCGCACGACGGTCAGCTTGCTGACGTCGATATCGCCGAAGTCCGGCACCACTTCCACGGTGGCCACGAAGGAGAATTCACCCTCGTCGCCCTTGTCGATGCGCGGGCTGCCGACGATGCGCAGGTCGTGCTCGCGCACGGCGGCATCGAAGGTTTCGCGCAGCAGGCCGTCCAGCGCCTCGCCACGGACCTGCGCGCCGAAGCGCTGCTCGATCACCTTGGCCGGCACCTTGCCCGGACGGAAACCCTTGATGCGGGTGGTACGGGCGATTTCGCCCAGGCGGCCGACGATGTGGCTCTGCAGACGCTCTTCCGGCAGCGAGAAGCTCAGGCGGCGTTCCAGGTTGCCGGTGGATTCGATCGAAGCTTGCATGTTGACTCCTGCCACCGGTGGCCCAGGCCCCCGGCTCGATGATTGGGATGAAACGGTTGTAAGGACACGACGTCTGGGACGCGCCTGCTTGCCGCAGCCCTTTAGTTTCGCCCAATTCGGCCTGCACTGCCAGCGCGTGCCGGTCAAGTGGGCGCAGATGGCCCGATCAGGGCGGGGACAGGCCGGCACTGGTGCGAAAGGGGGGACTCGAACCCCCACGCCTTGCGGCACTGGAACCTAAATCCAGGGCGTCTACCAATTCCGCCACTTTCGCGTGGCCGGCACAGGCGTTCATTGTCGCAGGCAGGGGCTGGAAGCGGAAGACCTGCACAAAACTGAACATGGTCATCCGCGCGCGACTGGCGCGCTGGGACCGCCCCGGCGAGCGCCCGCTCAGCCGGGGCGGCGGTGGTTCAGTGCTGCGGCCTGGCCTCGGCAGGCGCCGTATCGGCCCCCTGCCCGGCCGCAGGATCCACCTTGCGGATCTCCACGCCCCCGTCGTCGGTACGGCGCAGGGCCACCGCCTCCGGCGCGGCCTTGCGCACATCCACCGAACCCTCCGCATTGCGCTGCACGTCCACCGCGTCGGGCAGGACCTCCCCTTCCGCAGGCTGAGCCGGCTGCATTTGCATGGCGTCACCCACCGGGCGCGCCGGAGTGCTCTCCGTGCCAGCATCGCGTTCGACGGTCCGCGCGGGATCATTGGCCGGCGTGCAGGCAGCCAGCACCATCAACGCGAAGGGAACCCACAGCGTGCGGTGCAATCGATTGATACCAGCCATCAACATCTTCCTTCGTGCATGCGCCATCGGCGCGGAAGATCCATTGGGTGCGATGCAGGACGCGATGCGCTGAGAAGCAGCGCACAGCATTGAAAACACTGATGACGCGTATGTCCCTGATTTCAGTATCGCTTCAGCAGATCCACGCCATGCGTGGATGACGCGCAACCCGGCGTACAGGCAAGAAAAAAGCCACTTGGCGAACCCAGTGGGAAGCTGCCGCGCATTCGCGCCGCAGCCCCACGCTTTGCGCGGCAAAGCGCGGGCCCCACTTCATCAGCCCCCACATCCCCGCGGCTTCGCCGCGCCCCCTTGACTCAAGGGGGCTCCACACCAGCCAGCGCACTGACTTCCGCACGCTCAACCCGGCGCGCAGGCAAGAAAAAAGCCACTTGGCGAACCAAGTGGGAAGCTGCCGCGCATTCGCGCCGCAGCCCCACGCTTTGCGCGGCAAAGCGCGGGCCCCACTTCATCAGCCCCCACATCCCCGCGGCTTCGCCGCGCCCCCTTGACTCAAGGGGGCTCCACACCAGCCAGCGCACTGGCATCCGCACGCTCAACCCGGCGTACAGGCAAGAAAAAAGCCACTTGGCGAACCAAGTGGCTTTCGTCTGGTGGGCTGTCAAGGATTCGAACCTTGGACCTATTGATTAAGAGTCAACTGCTCTACCAACTGAGCTAACAGCCCGAAATCGGGGCGCGAATTATGACCCGATCCGCTCGGAGGGTGCAAGCACTTTCTTCAACATCGTTGAAACCAGCACTGCGATCCCGCTGCGTTGCAGATCCACGCCAGGCAGGGCTCTGCAACCTGTGATCCATCGAAACGAAAGGGTCACACTAATAAGAAAAAAGCCACCTGGCGTACCAGGTGGCTTCCGTCTTGGTGGGCCGTCAAGGATTCGAACCTTGGACCTATTGATTAAGAGTCAACTGCTCTACCAACTGAGCTAACGGCCCATGAAACTCAGACGCACATTGTAGCGTGCTTTCTGTTTATTGCAATACCGTTTCGGCTGCGCCGATGCGGTTGAATCAGTGGGGTGGCTGAGGGGATTCGAACCCCCGACCACCGGAATCACAATCCGGTACTCTAACCAACTGAGCTACAGCCACCACTGAAACTTTTGCTCCATCGCCGATACCGCTGACGCTGGAACCTCAAACCTTTGCCTGGAGACTGTCACCGAAGTTCCGGTCCGCCGAAGCGAGTCCGATATTCTGGTGGAGTCTTTACCCTTTTGCAAGCACTTCTTCACATCCGCCGATGCGATCCCGGTGCTCGCCAATGGCGCGCCCGACAGGAATCGAACCTGTAACCGCCGGCTTAGAAGGCCGGTGCTCTATCCAGTTGAGCTACGGGCGCCCGAACCGGAACGGTGTCCAATCCGACGTGGCGTGGGATTGGTCGGGGTAGAGGGATTCGAACCCCCGACATCCTGCTCCCAAAGCAGGCGCGCTACCAGACTGCGCTATACCCCGGTCTTGCAATCCCCTCGGGCCGGGCCCGGGGAGTCGTTCATTGTGGCCAAGCACATCGCGAACTGTCAACGCAGGCGAGACCGGTCATGAACCTGCCACGGCGCCATGCGTGGTCATCGGCTATGCTCGCGGTCATCGGCCGGATGGCCGTCCCGACCTTCATTCGCACGGAGAACTCGCATGCGCAGCGGCAACCCAGCTCTTTCCGAGTCGACCTTCCTCGACCTCGCCAGCGGCTCGGTGGTGACCAGCCCCGACCAGGTGATGACCCTCAACGGCACCGCCAACAAGACCGGCATCCTGCTGTTGTTGACCGTCCTGACCGCGGCCTTCGCCTGGAACCAGTCCGTGGACGAGTACGGCCAGGTCATGGCCGGGGCCAAGCTGTATGCCATGGGCGGCGCGATCGGCGGCCTGGTGCTGGCGCTGGTCACCATTTTCAAGAAGGAATGGTCGCCGGTCACCGCACCGATGTACGCACTGGTCGAGGGCCTGTTCCTGGGCGCCGTCTCGGCGCTGTTCAACATGAAGTACCCGGGCATCGTGTTCCAGGCCGTGCTGCTGACCTTCGGCACGCTGGCCGCACTGCTGGTCGCGTACCGCAGCGGCGTGATCAAGGCCACCGAGAACTTCAAGATGGGCGTGGTCGCAGCCACCGGCGGCATCGCCCTGCTCTACCTGGCATCGTTCGTGCTGGGCTTTTTCAACATCAACGTGCCGGTGATCCATGACTCCAGCTGGCTGGGCATCGCTTTCAGCCTGTTCGTGGTGGTCGTGGCCGCACTGAACCTGGTACTGGACTTCGACTTCATCGAGACCGGCGTGGCCCAGCGCGCGCCGAAGTACATGGAGTGGTATGGCGCATTCGGCCTGATGGTGACCCTGGTCTGGCTGTACGTTGAATTCCTGCGCCTGCTGTCGAAAATCCAGCAGCGCTGAGCCGAAACATGCCGTAGACGACAAAGGGCGCCTTGATGGCGCCCTTTGCCTTTCTTCCGTCAGCGTGCCAGCAGCACAGGCAACGACGAGGCCAGCAGTGCGATGCCGGAAGCGGTCAACAGGCTCAGTACGAGCTGCCGGAAGCGCGCCTCGCTGATGCCGATGTAGACCCGCGCGCCCAGCAGGGCCGGCACCAGCATTGCCGGCGCCACGATGGCGAAGTACGGCAGCATCTGCCGGCTCACCAGGCCACTGCCGACATAAGTGGCCATGGTCACCGCCAGCATCGCCAGGTTGAAGTTCTGGATGACCGCACGTTGCTCGTCCTTGCCGAAGCCACGCAGGGTGCTCCACAGCGTAGGTACCGGTCCGGCGAAACCGCCGATGCCACTGAGCACACCCCCGGCCATGCCAGCGATCGCATCACCGATACGGCCGCCAACGCGGACCGGGGGCAACGAGCGCGCCATCAGCATCACCGGGCACCATAGCGCCAGGAAGCCGCCCAGCAGGGCCTTGAACCAGTCCATATCCAGCTGCGGCAACACCATCACGCCCAGCGGAATGCCGGCCAGCCCACCCAGCACGAACGGCAGCAGCAGGCGCAGATTGAAGCCGCGGCGCACGGTGAACACCGCGACCAGCTGCCCGACCAGCGCACCAAACACCGACAGCGTCGCCGCCAGCCGCGGCTCCAGTCCCCATGCCCAGAACGACATCGCCACCATGCCAAAGGCGAAGCCGGACAGGCCCTGCACGAATCCGGCGACGATCGCGCCCAGCGCGACCAGCAGATACACCGACGCCATCACCACCTCGGTTGCTGCCGCGCGACTACCCCGCCGCGCCCACCTGTGCAGCGTAGTGCGCCGCAAGGTGCTCGACCAGCGCACGCACCTTCGGCGCCAGCGCCCGCGCGTGCGGATACAGCGCGAAGTAGCGCCGCTGTCCGGCGTGCCAGGCGGGCAGCACACGGATCAGGCGGCCGGCACGCAGGTCCTCCTGCACGGTCAGCGCAGTGAACAGGCTGATGCCCATGCCAGCCAACGCAGCGGCATACAACGCTGGCGTCGCATCCACCCGCAGGCGCTGCCCCGCCTCGATGCTCGCGGCGGCACCGCGTGGTCCCTGCAGCTGCCAGGGCGACATCGCCGCTGTGGGACTGAAACCCAGCAGCGTGTGCTGTGCGAGGTCCGAAGCCTGCCGGGGCAGACCGTGCCGCACCAGATAGGCCGGTGCGGCGACCAGGATGCGTGGGCAGCTGGCCAGCTCGCGGGCGACCAGCTGGCTGTCCGGCAAGGAAGGCGCGATGCGCAGCGCCAGGTCGAAGCCGCCACCGACGACATCGACCAGTTGATCATCCGCCGACAGGTCAAGCGCGACCTGCGGGTAGCGCTGCAGGAACGACGGCAGCCAATGCGGCAACTCCTGGCTGGCGACCACCTGCGGCACGCTGATCCGCACGATGCCACTGGGCTGCGCCTGCCCTGCGCGTGCGCGGTCATCCGCTTCCTGCAGGCGATCCAGCAGCGCTGCCGCCTCGCGGTAGTAGTCGCGACCGGCTTCCGTCAGTGACAGCCGACGGCTGTTGCGATCGAGCAGTCGAACCTGCAGGTGCTCTTCCAGCTGCCGCAGTTGCCGTGACATCGCCGAATGGGTGGTACCCAGTCGTTCGGCGGCGGCGGTGAAACTGCCTGCATCGACGATGGCGCGCAGCGCACGCAGGGCGGCGAAATGGTCCATCGGCGGGCAGCTCCAGGTGGCGGGGCCCGCGGCGTGCGGGCCCCGTCAGCTTATCAAGCGCCGTCGCCGGCCTTGCGCACCGGCAGTGCCAGGATCGCGTCAGTCGCCATGACATCGCCGAAGGTGTCCTCAATCTGCGCCAGCGAGGCGTCATGCAGCGCGCGATGACCGATGCGCTGGCCTCCGGCAAGATCCAGATCACGGCTGGCAGTTGCATCGGACGACACGATGACGCGGTAGCCACGCGGTGCCGCTGCGGCATCGCGGGCGGCACCTGCCACGCAGGCATGGGTCTGCAGGCCGGTGACGATCAGGGTGTCGATGCCGGCATCCTTCAGCACCTGGTCGAGCACTGCGGCCGAGTCACCGGCGAACACGCTGACGTTGTCCTTCTGCACCACGGTCTCGCCCTTGCGCGGCTGCAGGTCGCGATGGAAGGCGGCATTGACGCTGCCCTGCGCGAACAGCGGCGCACCCGCCGGCAGCACGTGCTGTACATGGATCACGCGGATGCCGTGGGCATCGGCGAACTCGACCACCCGCTTCGCCTGCCGCAGTGCGGCCACGCCATCGGGAATGACCATGCGGCCACCGGCGAAGCCCGGCGCAGCGCTGCCGTCGAAGTATTCGTTCTGGAAGTCGATCACCAGCACGGCGGTCTTCGCCGCATCCAGCGAAGCCACAACGGGTGCGCCAGCCATGTGGCGGATGGTGGGATGGGCCGGTTCGGCAGCGGTGACGGGGGTAACGGTGGCCATGCCGATCAGGCTGGCCAGACCAAAGGCGGTGAGGTTCATGTTCAAGCTCCTGTGCGGTGGAAAGTGGGCACAGGATGCCGATCGCATGGCGCACGAACCAGCCGTGTATCAGCACATGATCTGTGCGAATCGTGCACAGACTGGCATTGTAGGGTCGAGCCATGCTCGACGGCTTTCCACGGGTGCCCCGATCGAAGAGCCGTCGAGCATGGCTCGACGCTACAAGCGCGGGAAAACGCAACGGGGCGCCCGAAGGCGCCCCGCTGTGGATCCAAGCGAAATCGTCCGGCCGCTTACAGGCGGCTGGCGATGGCCTGGGCAAAGCTCATGGTGGTGCCGGTGCCGCCCAGGTCGCCGGTCAGCGAATCCTTGGCTTCCATGGTCGCCACGATGGCCTTGCGCAGGCGCTCGGCGTTTTCCGGCTGGCCGACATGGTCCAGCATCTGCGCCGCTGCCAGCAGCAGCGCGCACGGATTGGCCTTGCCCTGGCCGGCGATGTCCGGCGCGGTGCCGTGCACGGCTTCGAAGATTGCCGCGTCCTTGCCGATGTTGGCACCCGGGGCCAGGCCCAGGCCGCCGACGAGGCCGGCGCACAGGTCGGAGATGATGTCGCCGAACAGGTTGGTGGTGACGATCACATCGAACTGTTCCGGACGCATCACCAGCTGCATGCAGCAGTTGTCGACGATCATTTCCTGGAACTCGATCTCCGGGTACTGCGCGGCGACTTCACGGGCGACATTCAGGAACAGGCCCGAGGTCGACTTGATGATGTTGGCCTTGTGCACGGCGGTGACCTTCTTGCGGCCGGTGCTCTTGGCCAGCTCGAAGGCGTAGCGCACGATGCGCTCGGAGCCCTTGCGGGTGATGCGGGTGCCGGAGAAGGCGGTCTCGCCGTCGGCCGACACTTCCTGGCCTTCGGCCAGGTAGGCACCTTCGGTGTTCTCACGCACGGTGATCAGGTCGACGTTGTCGAAACGCGACTTGGTGTTCGGGAAGGTATGGGCCGGACGCACGTTGGCGTACAGGTCGAAGTGACGGCGCAGGCTGACGTTGATCGAGGTGAAGCCACCACCGACCGGGGTGGTCAGCGGGCTCTTCAGCGCGACCTTGTTGCGCGCGATCGATTCCAGGGTCACCGCCGGCATCAGGTCGCCGTGCTTTTCCAGGGCCACCAGGCCGGCGTCGGCGTCTTCGTACTCCAGGCCAGTCTTGAGCTGGTCGAGCACGAACAGGGTGGCGTCCATGATTTCCGGGCCAATGCCGTCGCCGCGGATGACCGTAATTTTCTGCGTCATTGATCGATGTTCCGAACAGGGGGAAAAACGCCGTCCGGACGTGCCCGGAAACGCCGGCGCAAAGGAAGTTTCACCAGCAATTATGCCTGAGCCGGGGCCGAGGTCCCAAATAGACCATGGTCCCAGTACCCGGCTCAGGCAGAATTGCCCGCGCATCCCACCTTATCCCCGCGCCTGTCGGCGCGCCCCCTTGAACAACAAGGGGGCTTCTGGGCTGTTGGATTGCGGGGAAGGCCCCTCGCAGGCCGGGTAGTGCCGGCCGCTGGCCGGCAACCTCGGCCATTCCGGGTTCAGGGTATGCCGGCCAGCGGCCGGCACTACCCTCAGTGCGCGTGCGCTTCCGGGGCCGCCGCGCCGCCCTCGAGCTGGTCGAGGAAATCGACCGCGCGGCGCAGGTGCGGGATCACGATGGAACCGCCGACCACCAGGCCGACCGAGAAGGTCTCGAAGAACTCTTCACGGGTCACCCCGGCGTCCTTGCACTGGGCGACGTGGTAGCTGATGCAGTCGTCGCAGCGCAGCACCATCGAGGCCACCAGGCCCAGCAGTTCCTTGGTCTTCACATCCAGCGCGCCGGCCTGGTAGGTCTGCGTGTCCAGCGCGAAGAAGCGGCGCACCACCTGGTTCGGCTCGCCCAGGATCCGCTCGTTCATGCGCTTGCGGAACTCGGTGAACTCGGCGATGCGGTCCTTGCTGCCGTCGTCGGCTGCGCTCATGCCTGGCCCTGCCCGGCCAGCAGCGGCTCGAGTTTGCCTTCACGGTGCAGGGCCATCATGTCGTCGTAGCCGCCGACATGGACGTCGCCGACGAAGATCTGCGGCACGCTGGTGCGGCGGGTCAGCGCCATCATCTTCTCGCGCTCGGCCGGGTCCAGGTCGATGCGGACCTCGGTCCACTGCTGGCCCTTGCTCTTAAGGAAGTTCTTGGCGGCCACGCAGTACGGGCAGACGGCGGTGGAATAGATGGTGATGGCGGGGGCACCGCCGGCGGTCTGGGCTGTCACGGGAAACTCCACGATGGATCGACGGTCTACATATGGTACCGGTGCGCTGGAATTTCCACGCCACGGCCGCAACACTGTGGATTAACGAATGGTTGCCCCCCACCCTGCCACGCTTGGCGCGCCCTGCCCGAGGACCTCCTGCTTGCGAGCCCTGCTGCTGACTACCGCCGTCACCCTGGCCCTGGCCATGCCGCTGGCCCAGGCCCAGGAGAAGCTGCCCGACATCGGCTCCTCGGCCGGTGAGCTGCTGACCCCGGCCCGCCAGGCCGAGTACGGCGCGATGATGCTGCGCGAGCTGCGCAACTACGGCTACCTGCTGGATGACCCGCTGGTCAACGACTGGCTGCAGACCATGGGTACCCGGCTCGGCTCCAACAGTGACCAGCCGCGGCAGCCCTACACGTTCTTTGTCATGAAGGACCGCCAGATCAACGCCTTCGCCACGCTGGGCGGCTACATCGGGGTCAATGCCGGCCTGGTGCTGACCGCCGAGCGCGAGGATGAGGTCGCTGCGGTGCTGTCGCACGAAATCGCCCACGTTACCCAGCAGCATGTACTGCGCGGTGTCGAGCGTGCCCAGCGTGACCAGATTCCGATCCTGCTCGGCATGCTGGCGGCGGTGGTGGCCGCGCAGGCCAGCAACAGCACCTCCTCCGGCAACGCGACGATGGCCGCGATCAGCTCGGGCATGGGCCTGATGCAGCAGCGGCAGATCAACTACACCCGCTCCAACGAATCCGAGGCCGACCGCCTCGGCATCCGCACCCTGGCGCGTAGTGGCTACGACGTGGATGCCATGGCCGGCTTCTTCGAGCGGATGTCGGCGGCGATGCGTGGCAACGAAGGCGGCTACAGCGTGCCGGAGTTCCTGCGCACCCACCCGGTCAACATCACCCGCATCAGCGAGGCCAAGGCCCGCGCCGAGCAGATGAAGAAGGACACGGTGCTGCTCACGACCAGCACCCCCAGCGGCGAGCGCAAGGAACGGGTCGACCCGGCCGATCCCAGCCTGGCCGAGCCGCTGCTGCGCGGCAACAACCCGCTGCTGCCCAGCAGCGTGCTGCGCATCCCGATGGGCCAGCTCACCCGCGGAGCGAGCGGTGATTTCGACTGGGCGCGTGAACGCCTGCGCGTGCTCAGCGCCGATTCCACCCCCGAGCTGGAGCGCGAGTATGCGGACATGGCCAAGCGGCAGAAGGACGGCCTGAACGATGCCCAGCGCTATGGCCAGGCGCTGGCGGTGATGCGCAGTGGTCGCGCCGGCGCCACCCAGGCCCGGCAGACCCTGGCGGGCCTGCTGCAGACCCGACCGGACAACCTGTGGCTGGCACTGGGCCTGGGCGAGGCCGAATCACGCGCCGGCCAGGCCGCCCAGGCCAACAACCGCTTCGAGCAACTGCTGCGCGAGCACCCCAACAGCCGTCCGGTGGCGCTGACCTATGCCGAGATCCTGAACGAACAAGGCAGCCGCGAGGCCGGCCAGCGCGCGCAGGCGATGCTGCGGCCGCTGCTGTCGCAAAGTGGTAACGATCCAGTCTTCCAGCAGCGATACGCCCGCGCCAGCGAACTGGCCGGTGACAGCGTGCGGGCCAGCGAGGCCTATGCCGAGGCCGCCTTCCTCAGCGGCCGCCCCGAACAGTCACTGATGCAGCTGCAGGCCCTCAAGCGCAACCCGGCACTGGACTATGTCGGCCGGGCCCGCGTGGATGCGCGCATCGAAGCGATCACCCCCACCGTGCTGGAGCTGCGCCGCCAGGGCGTGCAGGACCCGGATCTGGACCGCCGCTGAGCGCTGCATGACCGGTCGATGGCAATCCCGACCGGTTCCGGCCAGGTAGTCACAAACATGTCATCAAACCGTAGTCTACTGGCACCACTCCAGTAACCGAGCCCTACGGTGTCCTCGTGCAGAAACGCATCCTGATCGTCGATGACGAGCCCGCGATCCGTGAAATGGTCGCCTTCGCCCTTCGCAAGGGCGATTACGAACCGGTCCACGCCGGCGACGCCCGTGAGGCCCAGACCGCGATCGCCGACCGGGTTCCCGATCTGATCCTGCTGGACTGGATGCTGCCCGGCACCAGCGGCCTGGATCTGGCCCGCCGCTGGCGCAAGGAAACGCTGACCCGCGAAGTGCCGATCATCATGCTGACCGCCCGTGGCGAAGAAAACGACCGCGTCGGCGGCCTCGAAGCCGGCGTCGACGACTACGTGGTCAAGCCGTTCTCGGCGCGCGAACTGCTGGCCCGCATCCGTGCGGTCATGCGCCGTGCCCGCGAGGACGACGAGGACGGCAGCGTGGCCGTCGGCCCGATCCGCATCGACGGTGCCGCCCACCGCGTGTTCGCCAACGACCAGCCGGTGCCGATCGGCCCGACCGAATATCGCCTGCTGCACTTCTTCATGACCCACCCCGAGCGCGTCTACACCCGCGCCCAGCTGCTGGACCATGTGTGGGGCGGCAGCGTGTACGTGGAGGAGCGCACCATCGACGTGCACATCCGCCGCCTGCGCAAAACGCTGGAACCGTTCAACGCCGAGAACATGGTGCAGACCGTGCGCGGCGCCGGCTACCGCTTCTCCACTGCCACCTGAGTCTCGTCGTGCCGGCGCCACGCACCCGCGGGTGCCGGCGCCGGCAACTCTGCTATAACCCTCGGTTCACCCCAGTGAACCGCCGCACCTCAACGACGAGATCGCAATGCCCCGCCACATCCGCTCTGCCTGGTTGAAGACCCTGGCCACCGTTGCCGCGGTACTGCTGTTCTCCGGACTGGTGGGGTGGTTCACGGGCCATCTGTGGTTGTGCATCGCGCTTGGCGCACTGGCCACGCTGGCCTGGCATTACTGGCGCCTGCGCAGCGTGCTGCGCCGGCTGACTGCCCGCCAGCGCTGGGACACCGCCGAGGAAGGCACCGGCGTCTGGAACGAGCTGGACCGCCTGCTGTACCGCAACCAGGTGGAAATGCGCGTGCGCAAGCGCCGCCTGCTGGACATGCTGCGCAGCTATCGCGCTGCGGCCGCCGCATTGCCCGATGCGGTGGTGGTGCTGGACCGCAACAGCCAGCGCGTGCAGTGGTTCAACGAAGCGGCCACCGCCCTGCTCGGCCTGCACCATCCCGGCGACCTCGGCGAAGCCCTGGTCGAACGCCTGCAGCCGATGCCGCTGGCGCACTGGCTGGCCGGCGGCCGCAATGCCGAGCCAATCCTCGACGTGCCTTCGCCGGTCGATCCGGCGATCCGCCTGAACCTGCGCCTGATTCCCTATTCGTCGGATTACTGGCTGCTGATCGCCCGCGACGTCAGCAAGCTGCTGCGCCTGGAACAGGTGCGCCGCGATTTCGTGGCCAACGTTTCACACGAACTGCGCACGCCGCTCACCGTGGTGCACGGCTACCTGGACATGATGGACCCGGAGGATTTCCCGGGAACCGGACCGATGCTGGAAGAAATGCGCAAGCAGAGCCAGCGCATGGCCCAGCTGGTGGAAGACCTGCTGACGCTGTCGCGCCTCGAATCGCAGGAACACAGCGAGGAAGAGACCGTGGCCATGCAGCCGATGCTGGCGACCCTGCGCCGCGAAGCCGAAGCGCACAGCCAGGGCCGCCACCAGATCAGCATCGACGACCTGGCCGGCGTTGACCTGCAGGGCTCGACCAAGGAACTGCACAGCGCCTTCTCCAACCTGGTCACCAACGCCGTGCGCTATACGCCGGCCGGTGGCCGCATCGCCGTGGAGTTCCGTCGCGAAGGCGATGGCGCGGTGCTGGCGGTGCGCGATTCCGGTTACGGCATCCCGGCTTCCCACCTGCCACGCCTGACCGAACGTTTCTACCGTGTCTCCAGCAGCCGCTCCCGCGAAAGCGGCGGTACCGGCCTGGGCCTGTCCATCGTCAAGCACATCCTCGGCCTGCACCACGCGCGGCTGGAGATTGAAAGCGAGGTCGGCAAGGGCTCGGTGTTCTCCTGCCATTTCGATGCCGACCACGTGCGCCCGCGCGAGTCCGCCCCCCTGACCTCCATCGAAGAATGACGCCATGAGCAGCCTCGGATCCCTCCCCCTCCCCGTGAGCCCGGACAACGATCCGTTGCGCGACCCGGCGCTCTACATCAACCGCGAGCTGTCGCAGCTGGATTTCAACTTCCGCGTGCTGGCCCAGGCGATGGACCCGCAGGTGCCGCTGCTGGAGCGCCTGCGCTTCATGTGCATCTCCTGCACCAACCTCGACGAGTTCTTCGAGATCCGCGCCGCCGCCGTACGCCACGCGCAGGAATTCGGCCTGCCGCCGGCGCCGGACGGGATGAGCCCGCAGGCCATCCTCAACGCCATCCATGACCGCGCCGCGGAACTGGTGGACCAGCAGTACCGCTGCTGGAACGAGACGCTGCGCCCGGCGCTGATGGAGGCCGGCATCGGCGTGCTCGGCCGCCATTCCTGGACCGATCGCCAGAAGCGCTGGCTGCGTGCGTACTTCCGCAACGAGATCATGCCGGTGCTGTCGCCGCTGGGCCTGGACCCGGTGCACCCGTTCCCGAAGATCCTCAACAAGTCGCTGAACATCGTGGTGGTGCTGAAGGGCACCGACGCGTTCGGCCGCGCCGGCCACCTGGCCATCGTGCGTGCGCCGCGCTCGCTGCCGCGCATCATCCAGCTGCCGGAGAAACTCGGCGGTCCGCAGAACTTCGTGTTCCTGTCCTCGGTGCTGTCCACGTTCGTCGATGAACTGTTCCCGGGCATGGAAGTCCAGGGTGCCTACCAGTTCCGCGTCACCCGCAATTCCGAGCTGGTGGTGGACGAGGAGGAAGTGGAGAACCTGGCGCTGGCGCTGCGCGATGAACTGGTCGACCGCGGCTACCGGCCGGCGGTGCGCCTGGAGATCGCGCAGGACATGCCACGCGACATCGTGCGCACCCTGCTGCAGAACTTCGGCCTGACCGAGAACGCGGTGTACCGCATCGACGGCCCGGTCAACCTCAACCGCATCATCCAGCTGTACGACCTGATCGCACAGCCGGACCTGAAGTACCCGCCGATGACCCCGCGCACCCTGCGCGACAGCGACGGCATCTTCGAGACCACGGCGCGCCAGGACCTGCTGCTGCACCACCCGTTCGATGCCTTCACCGCGGTGCTGGACCTGATCCGGCAGGCAGCGATCGATCCGAACGTGCTGGCGATCAAGCAGACCCTGTACCGCACCGGCAAGGATTCGCTGATCGTCGACGCGCTGATCCAGGCCGCACGCAACGGCAAGGACGTGACCGTCGTGGTCGAACTGCGTGCGCGCTTCGACGAGGAGGCCAACCTGGGCCTGGCCGATCGCCTGCAGGAGGCCGGCGTGCAGGTGGTGTATGGCGTGGTCGGCTACAAGACCCACGCCAAGATGCTGCTGATCGTGCGCCGCGAGGGCCGCAAGCTGCGCCGCTACGTGCACCTGGGCACCGGCAACTATCACAGCGGCACCGCCCGTGCGTACACCGACATCAGCCTGATCACCGCCGATGCGGACATCGGCAACGATGTGCACCTGCTGTTCCAGCAGCTGTCCGGGCTGGCGTCGAAGATGAAGCTCAAGCGCCTGCTGCAGTCACCCTTCACCCTGCACACCGGCATCCTCGGCCGCATCGAGCGCGAAACGCGCATCGCCGCCGCCGGCCGCCCGGCGCGGATCATCGCCAAGATGAACGCCCTGAACGAACCGCAGGTGGTGCGCGCGCTGTACGCCGCCTCGCAGGCCGGCGTGCAGATCGACCTGATCATCCGCGGTGCCTGCACCCTGCGTCCGGGCGTGCCAGGCGTGTCGGACAACATCCGGGTACGCTCGATCGTCGGCCGTTTCCTGGAGCACAGCCGCGTCTACTGGTTCGGCAACGACGGCGCACCGGAGATGTACTGCGCCAGCGCCGACTGGCTGGAACGCAACCTGCTGCGCCGGGTCGAAACCTGCTTCCCGATCCTCGACCCGGAGCTGGCCAAGCGGGTCTACCGCGAAGTCCTGCAGAACTACCTGGACGACAACCTCAACGCCTGGGAACTGGATGCCGACGGCATCTACCACAAGCGTGCGCCTGCCCACGACGAGGCACCGCATTCTGCGCAGATGGCACTGATGCAGGGTCTCTGACCCGGTAGGTGTCGACCAAGGTCGACACCCACCAACAGCCGCGCAGAACGCCGTCCCGGCGGATCGCAGAGAACTGTCGAAGGCGGGGTGGGTCCGGTTGCGGGGGCGTGAGCGCCATGGGCCCGAGGCATGCCTCGGGCGGGTTGGGCAGGACGCCCAACCCCGGTCTTGCCGTGTGCGCACGACAGCGCACACGAGCAAGCGCGACCAAGCCCCATGGACGGGTTCACGGCGTCCCCTGCCATCGGACCCGCCCCGCCATCCCACGGATAGCCCGCTGTTGCTGTTGCTGTTGCTGTTGCCGTTGCTCTGGCCTCTGCGGGTGCAGGGCGCAGCCCTGCCGCACTCCCCTCTTCCAAAATGTGAAGGTCGCGCGGTGACGAGCACACCGCCCCTTCGGCTAACATTCGTCCATGCCGCACACCACCACGACTCCGCCCGCATTGCAGGATGGCGACCTGCTGGCCGCCATCGACCTTGGCTCCAATAGTTTCCACATGGTCATCGCGCGCTACACGCTCGGCCAGCTGCGGGTGATCGACCGCCTGCGCGAGACGGTGCGCATGGCCGACGGCCTGGACGGCAAAGGCGGGCTCTCCTCCGCTGCCCGGCAGCGCGCGCTGGAATGCCTGGCCCGCTTCGGCCAGCGCATCCGCAATGTACCGCCGCACCGGGTGCGCGCACTGGCCACCAACACCGTGCGCCAGCTGCGTTCACCGCAGTCGTTCCTGGTTCCCGCCGAAACCGCGCTCGGGCACGCCATCGAAGTGGTCAGCGGCCGCGAAGAAGCGCGCCTGATCTACCTGGGCGTTGCCCATGCACAACCGCCCAAGCCCGGCCAGCGCCGGCTGGTCATCGACATCGGCGGCGGCTCCACCGAGTTCATCATCGGCATGGGCATGCAGACCCTGGAGCGCGAAAGCCTGCAGGCCGGCTGCATTGCCAGCACCCGGCGTTTCTTCCCCGGCGGCAAGCTGAGCAAGAAGCGCTGGAAGGACGCGCTGGCCGAGATCGGTCGCGAGTTCCAGCCCTTCGCCAGCAAGTACCGCGCGCTGGGCTGGCAGGAAGCGCTGGGTTCTTCGGGCACGCACAAGGCGATCAGCGAGATCTGCGCGACGATGAAGCTGAGCAAGGGCGCGATTACCGCCGAGGCCCTGCCGCAACTGCGCGACGAACTGCTGAAGGCCAAGAAGATCGACGACATCCAGTTGCCAGGACTGTCCAGCGACCGCCGCCCGATCATTGCCGGCGGCATCCTGGTGCTGGAGGCCGCCTTCCAGGCGCTGGGCCTGCAGAAGCTGCTGGTCAGCAAGGCCGCGATGCGCGAAGGCATCCTCTACGACATCGTCGGCCGCGCTGGCGAGAACGATTTGCGCGATGAATCGGTGTCCGCGCTCAGCCAGCGCTACGGCATCGATACCGTGCAGGCCGACCGTGTGCAGGACACCGCGCTGTCACTGCTGGAACAGGTGCAGGAACGCTGGCGGCTCGATGCCGACGATGCGCGCATGCTCGGCTGGGCGGCGCGCCTGCACGAGCTGGGCCTGATGATCGCCCACAGCGGTTACCACGTGCATGGCAGCTACGTGCTGGAGCACTCGGACATCGCCGGCTTCTCGCGGCAGGAGCAGCAGATGCTGGCCGCCCTGGTGCGCAGCCATCGCCGCAGCGTGACCAAGACCGCCTTCGACGCCCTGCCCGAGCGCCTGCTGCTGACCGCACGCCGGTTGGCCGCCCTGCTGCGCCTGGCGGTGCTGCTCAACCGTGCCCATGAGGACGCCCCGCTGCCGGCGCTGGAACTGACCGCCGATGACAACCGCCTGTCGCTGATCGTGCCGCAGGCCTTCATCGACGCCCGTCCGCTGCTGCGCGCCGACCTGATCGGCGAGACCGACGGCATCGCCGGGTTGGGCATCCAGTTCCGGCCGTTCGTGGCCTGAGGCTGCACTCGTTGTTCTCCTACTACGGTGGCTTCGACATCGGCCGTTTCATCTACATGAAATACCAGCAGCGCTTCTGATCCACGCACCGCACGCGTCCCCCACCACGGCCCTTCCGGGCCGTGGTGGCACGCGGGCCCAACCCGCGTCATCTGGCGGTCGCAAAGTGGTCATATCGGCTACATCGCCAGGCCCGAGCATGCCGGAAAACCGGAGGCCCGCCATGCGCTATGCCATCGTCACCGAGACCTATCCGCCGGAAGTGAACGGCGTTGCCCTCACCGTGCAGGGCCTGGAACAGGGACTGCGCAATTCCGGTCATGAGATCGACCTGATCCGGCCGCGCCAGTCCAGCGAATCGTTGGACTCCGCACCGGGCACCCTGCTGGTTCCCGGCGCCGCCCTGCCACGCTACCCCGGGCTGCGCTTCGGCCTGCCGGCACCGATCCGTCTCGGTCGCCATTGGCAGCAACAACGGCCGGATGCCGTGTATGTCGCCACCGAAGGTCCGTTGGGCTGGTCGGCCGTGCGCACCGCACGGCGTCTCGGCATTCCGGTCGCCAGTGGCTTCCACACCCGCTTCGACGAATACCTGCCCGACTACGGCGTGGCCTGGCTGCAGGCAGCCGCGATGCGCTGGATGCGCCGCTTCCACAACCAGGCCGATGCGACCCTGGTGCCCACGCGCGAGCTGCAGCAGTTCCTCGGCGAGCAGGGCTTCGAACGCGTACGCCTGCTGGCACGTGCAGTCGACAGCCAGCAGTTCGATCCGAACCGGCGTGATCCTGCGCTGCGCGAGGAATGGGGCGTGGACGGCAACGGCCTGGTGGCGATCTATGTTGGCCGCATCGCCGCGGAAAAGAACCTCGGTCTGGCCGTGAAAGCCTTCCGTCGGTTGCAGCAGATCCGTCCGAAGGCCCGCTTCGTGTGGGTGGGTGATGGCCCTGCCCGCGAAAAACTGGCGCATGAAAACCCCGACTTCATCTTCTGCGGCATCCAGCGCGGCGACGCGCTTGCCCGGCATTTCGCCAGCGGCGATCTGTTCCTGTTCCCCAGCCGCAGCGAGACCTTCGGCAACGTGACTCTGGAAAGCATGGCCAGCGGTGTGGCCACCGTGGCCTTCGACTATGGCGCCGCCCGTGAGTACCTGCGCAGCGGTGAGAATGGCGCAGCGGTGGACAGCGACGAGCAGTTCATCGAAGCCGCGGTGCAACTGGCGGCGGATGACGCGCAGCGGCAGATGCTGGGCGGCAACGCCGCGCGCGCGATGAAGCGCCTGCATCCACAGCAGGTGGTGGCGGAGTTCGATGCCCTGCTGGCCGAACTGGCCCTGTCGCGGAGGAGCGGCCATGCGCACCACGCGGCTTGAGCTGCTGGCCGACCGCGAAGCACGCCTGTGCCGACGGGCCAACCACTACTGCCGGCGCCGCCGTGTGCGCCGCCTGTTCTCGGTCATCAGCCGGCTCGGCGATGGCGTGTTCTGGTATGTGCTGATGGGGGCACTGGTGCTGCTTGATGGCTTCGACGGCCTGCGCGCATCGGTGCACATGGCCGCCACCGGCCTGGCCGCGCTGCTGCTGTACAAGGGCCTCAAGCGCTGGACCCGGCGCCCGCGCCCGTACGCGGCGGACCTGCGTATCCGCGCCTGGGTGGCACCCCTGGACGAATTCAGCTTCCCCTCCGGGCACACCCTGCACGCGGTGTCGTTCACCATCGTCGCGCTGGCCTACTACCCGTGGCTGGCGCCGCTGCTGGTGCCGTTCACCGCCGGCGTCGCGCTGTCGCGGGTGGTGCTCGGCCTGCACTATCCCTCGGATGTGCTTGCCGCCACCGGCATCGCCACCGTGCTTGCCTCGGCCAGCCTGGCCTGGTTGCCGCTGCCGGTGTGATCGCCGCCGGGCCTGACGGCGCGGCCCGGGCCGCTACCGTCATCGTTGATGGCCTAGAATGCGGGCATGACCACGTTGTTCATTTCCGACCTGCACCTGGACCCCAGCCGTCCGGAGATCACCGACCTGTTCCTGCGCTTCCTGCGCGAGCAGGCGCCCGGCGCCGACGCGCTGTACATCCTCGGCGACCTGTTCGAAGCCTGGATCGGCGACGATACGCCCTCGCCCGCTGCCGATGCGGTGGCCGATGCGCTGAAGGTACTGTCCGACAGCGGTGTGCCGGTGTATTTCATCCGCGGCAACCGTGATTTCCTGCTCGGTGAGGACTACGCGCGCCGTGCCGGCCTGCGCATCCTGCCCGACCCCTGCGTGATCGAGCTGTACGGCCGTCCGGTACTGCTGCAGCACGGTGACCTGCTGTGTACCGACGACATTCCCTACCAGCAGTTCCGCGCACAGACGCGCGATCCGGTGTTCCAGGCCCAGTTCCTGTCGCAGCCGCTGGCCGCACGCATCGCCTTCGCGCAGAAAGCGCGCGACGCCAGCCAGGCCCGCCAGTCGGAAATGAAGCAGGATGATCGTGCGCAGTTCGAGTCCGTCACCGATGTGGCGCCGGCCGAAGTCGATGCCACCTTCGTGCGCCATGGCGTGGATACCATGATCCATGGCCACACCCACCGCCCGGCGGTGCACAGCCTGCAGGCCGGTGGCCGTGCCTGCACCCGCATCGTGCTGGGTGACTGGTACGAACAGGGTTCGGTGCTGCGCGTGGATGCCAGCGGCTGGACGCTGGATACCCTGCCGCGCGAATGATGGATCGCAGGGTGCCAACCAAGGTTGGCATCTACCAGGGCAGGTGAACGCACCCGGGTAGACGCCGACCTCGGTCGGCGTTTGGCCTCAGCGGAAGGCCGCGATGGTGGCCTTGGTATTGACCAGCACGCGCTGGTTGTCGGCGGTGCTGGCATTGCCCATCGGGATGCCGTTGTAGTTGATGTTCGGGTTGGACCAGTAGTTCAGGCGCGGGCAGCCGGCCGAGCAGTCATAAGCCATGATCGTGCGCCAGCGCGAACCGGAGGACGGCTCGTAGCGATAACCGTGCCCATAGGCATAGGGCGACGTGCTGGGATCACTGGCGATATCGTGCCGCGCACTCTGCAGGTGGCCGATCTCATGCGCGAAGGAGTAATAGCCGGTCGCGCAATCCCAGTACACCGCCGCGAACGCCGTCGATGCCGTCGAACCGATGCCCGAGGCCAACCCGCAGTAGCTCGTGTTGTTGATCAGCAGCACGCCGACATCGGCCGCAGTGTTGTTGCGGCTGGTGTGGATGCTGTCCATGTAGCCGTCGCTGGTGTTGCGGAAGCGGGTCAGGTCGGTAGTGAAGTTGCCGGATTCGGTGTAGCTGGTGGTTTCATAGCCGGCCAGCTGCAGGGTGATGCCCACGTTGCTGTTGACGTAGCCCTGGTTGGATTCGGCCACCGCCAGCTGCACCAGCGACTGCATGTTGCCGCCATAGGCGGCGACGGCGGCATTGGTCGCCACCACCAGCACGCGGATGGTGGCCGGGGTACCGGACGAGGCCTGCGCGATGCCGATGCGGTCATTGTTGCCCATCGGGATTTTCGGCAGCTGGTTGTAGTCGGCCGGATGGTCGGCCGGCATCCGCGATTCATCCACTTCCACCAGTACATGGCGGTTGCCCAGTGGGCGCAGGCGATACAGCTTGCCGTCCTTGCGGATCGAACCGGTGAGGGTGTTGCCCGAACGCACCAGGATCACTGAATTACCAGGATCATCCTGGCCGTTCGAAGTGGCGGCAGTCAGCCGATCGGACGGCGAGCGCAACTGGCCGTACCAGATGCTGCCGCCATCGGGCAGGGCTTCAACCTTGCTGCGTACCGCCTGCACGCGCTGGCCAAGCAGTTCGAACTCCAGCTGCGGCTGCGCAGTGGCAGCAGCGTCGACACGCACTTCCTGTACCGTCGCGGTGGACGGGGTGGCCAGCAGCTTGCCCAGCGCGGGCTCACTGTTTGCCGATGCGCGGCTGATGACCGTCACCGGCTCGAACAACGGTGCCGCATGCGCGGCCGCTGCCACCGACAAACCCAACACCAGGCCACCTGCCGCTTTGCCAATCGATCTGGACAACATTGCGTCGCTCCTTGAATGATGTGAACAGCGTTGATGCAGCACGCCCGGGTCTACCGGGTCTGGCCATCTGGCCTGCGCGGGTCGTGTGAATTCAATAGAAGATGGGAATGAAAATCAGGAACTGTGATCGACCGCATCTGCGTTAAGTAAGGTCAAAAGCGTCACTACACTTCGCCAATACACCGCTTTCGCGCTACCGTGACGCAGCCACGACGGGGAATGCACATGGCACCATCGCAGGACACGGACGAAGATGTCGGCTTGCTGCGGATCGGCCTGTTCTTCGATGGCACCCGCAACAACGCACACAACCTGGCACGCGGTCGCCCACAGGTTCCGCAGCCACGCCCGGCGCAGCTGCGCGCGGATGATGATTCGACCTACCAGAGCCGGCTGACCAGCAGCTACGACAACGGTCTGACCAACATCGCGCGCCTGCAGCAGCTGTATCCGGACAGCCGCCGCGATGCGATGGCCGCGCCTTCGCTGTCGATCTATGTCGAGGGCGTGGGGACCCGCGATGATGCCGATGACGATCTGATCGGACTGGCCTTCGGCATCGGTGCCAGTGGCGTTCGCGCGAAAGTGCAGCGCGCGATGCAGGTGCTGCTGCCGGCGGCACTGGCCGAGCTGTCCGCGCGCTGGCAGCGACCGCTGCGTGGCGTGCAGCTGGATCTGTTCGGCTATTCGCGCGGTGCTGCCGCGGCACGTGATATCGCAAACCAGCTGCAGGCCTGGGACAGCGCGCGCTGGCGCCAGCTGCTGCAGGGCGCCGGCCTGCCCTGCACTGCGGACTTCGCCGCCGTCACGCCGGTGCTGCGCTTCATCGGACTGTTCGACACCGTGGTTGCAGTCAATGGTGGCCGCGCCGATGAACACCCGCAGCTCGCCCTGCGCAGTGGCATCGCGGCACACGTCGTGCAACTGGCCGCGCGCGACGAGCATCGCCAACACTATCCATTGACCAGCGTCGCGCCAACGTTCACCGAGATCGCCCTGCCCGGCGTGCACGCCAACATCGGCGGTGGCTACAACCAGCTGGAAGAAGGGCCCAAGCTGCTCAGCCGTCCACGCCGGCAGCAGCTGCGTCGCCCAGCGGTTTCCGACTACCAGGTCCCTCCACTGGCGTTGCTGCAGGCCACCACGGCCTACGCCGAAACGCAGGCCGACGCCGAACGCTGGCGGCAGCAGCTGGGCGTGGGTGAAAAGGAGATCTGGGTGGATGTCTGGCACCAGTGGCAGCAGCAGCGTCGCGCCGGCAGCCGCAGTGTGCTGCTGTCACCCGTGCTGTACGTCACCGCTGCCGTGGTGCTGCGTCGGCGCATCGACTGGCGTTACCAGCTGATCGCGCTGCAGGTGATGCAGCAGCATTCGATCGATGCAGGCGTGCAATGGATCGCCAACGCCGCCGATGTTCCCGGTTGGGAACTGCCGTCGGCGCTGCAGCCGATCGCACGGCGGCTGGTGGCCGGACAGGCGCTGACCCAGACCCAGGAGGCGCTGCTGCGCAGACGCTACCTGATGCAGTCCGCGCACTGGAATTTCGATGCGTTGGGCGATACCGCACTGACCTACGCCGCCGATGCCGGCGTCAGCGAACTGCCCTACCGGCCGGGTCCCGGCCTGTTCTACATCAACCGGCCGACAGTGGATGGCAAGCGCGTGGTGCTGCCGAACGCATGAAAAAGGGGACGGAGGGGATTAAGTCGTTTGTGGCACAAACGACTTAATCCCCTCCGTCCCCTTTTTCTCAGCCGGCCTGTTCGACCAGGTTGGCGAGCTCGTCGGCGTCGAAGCCAGCCAGCAGGCGCGCTTCCATGTTGAACGGCCCATGCAGATAGCCGCCGGCGTACTCCACCAGCAGTTCCTTGAAACGCGCACGCGGCTCGACACCGGCGCGATCGCAGTACCAGCGGTACCAGCGGGAACCGGCGGCGACGTGCGCCACTTCCTCGCGCAGGATCACTTCCAGCACATCGGCGGTTTCACCATCGCCGACATTGCGCAGCTTCTCGATCATGCCCGGTGTCACGTCCAGGCCGCGCGCCTCCAGCACGCGCGGCACCAGCGCCATGCGTGCCAGTCCATCGTGTGCGGTCCTTTCGCACATTTCCCACAGGCCGTTGTGCGCGGGAAAATCGGCGTAGTCGTGGCCGTGCACCTGCAGCCGCTCGCGCAGCAGCATGAAGTGCCGCGACTCGTCGTCGGCACAGCTGACCCAGTCGGCATGGAAGGCCGACGGCAGGCCGCGGAAGCGGTACACCGCATCCCAGGCCAGGTCGATCGCGTTGAGTTCGATATGGGCGATGGCGTGGATGAAGGCGGCACGCCCTTCCACGCCGCCCAGTCCGCGCCGCGGCACTTCGCGCGGATGCACCAGCACCAGCCGTGACGGCCGGCCCGGCATGCAGATCGGCTCCGGCGGCGGCGCATCGGCGGCCACCTTCAGGCGACCGGCACGGAACGCGGCCGCATACGCCTGGGTCAGCGCGACCTTGCGCAGCGGGTCGGCTTCAGCCAGGCACTGCTGCGCCGCGCGCAGCAGGTCACCTCCAACATCGGGCACCGCAACCACGCCTGGACCTCAGGCGCGGCGCTTGTGCTTGGCGTCGTCCGAACGCAGCTGCTGGATGCGCTCGAAGTAGCCCGGCTCGATACCCGTCGGGTAGTGGCCGTTGAAGCAGGACGAATCGAAGTTGCGCAGCGCCGGGTTGCCCTCGCTCACCGCCGCTTCCATGTCTTCCAGGTCCTGGTAGATCAGCCAGTCGCAGCCCAGGTGGGCTTCGATCTCTTCCACCGTGCGGTTGTGCGCGACCAGTTCCTCGGCCGCCGGCATGTCGATGCCGTAGATGTTCGGGTAGCGCACCGGCGGCGCCGCGCTGGCCAGGTAGACCTTGCGCGCGCCGGCATCACGAGCCATCTGCACGATCTGCTGGCTGGTGGTGCCACGCACGATCGAGTCGTCCACCAGCAGCACCACGCGGTTGCGGAACTCCAGGTGGATCGGGTTGAGCTTGCGGCGCACCGACTTCACGCGCTCGCCCTGCCCCGGCATGATGAAGGTGCGGCCGATGTAGCGGTTCTTGATGAAGCCTTCGCGGTACTTCACCCCCAGCACGTTGGAGATTTCCAGCGCGGCATCGCGCGAGGTGTCCGGGATCGGGATGATGGTGTCGATGTCGTGGTCCGGGCGCAGGCGCAGGATCTTCTCGCCCAGCTTGATGCCCATGCGCATGCGCGCCTTGTGCACCGAGACGTTGTCGATCATCGAATCCGGACGCGCGAAGTACACGTATTCGAAGATGCACGGGGTGTGCTCGGCCGGCTCGGCGCAGATTTCCGAGAACAGCTCGCCGCGCGCGGTGATCACCAGCGCTTCGCCCGGCTGCACGTCGCGCACGCGCTGGAAGCCCAGCACGTCCAGCGCGGCCGACTCGGAGGCGACGATGTACTCGTCACCTTCGGCGTGGCTGCGCTTGCCCAGTACCAGCGGCCGGATGCCATGCGGATCGCGGAAGGCGACCAGGCCCAGGCCCAGCACCACGCTGACCACCGCATAGCCACCCTTGCAACGGCGGTGCACGCCGGCCACCGCGCGGATCGCGGCTTCCGGGCTCAGCTGGCGCTGCTGCTCCAGTTCATAGGCGAACACGTTCAGCAGCACTTCGCTGTCCGAATCGGTGTTGACGTTGCGGCGGTCCTGTTCGAACACCTGCTGGCGCAGCGCCTCGGTGTTGATCAGGTTGCCGTTGTGGGCCAGCGCGATGCCGTACGGCGAGTTCACGTAGAACGGCTGCGCCTCGTCCATGCCTTCCGAGCCGGCCGTCGGGTAGCGCACATGGGCGATGCCGACGCTGCCTTCCAGGGTGGACATGGTGCGTGCATCGAACACATCGCGGACCAGGCCGGTGGCCTTCTGCACCCGCAGGCGGCTGCCATTGGCCGTGGCGATGCCCGCCGCATCCTGGCCGCGATGCTGGAGAACGGTCAAGCCGTCATACAACTGCCCGGCGACGTTCTGGTTGCCGACGATTCCGACGATGCCACACATGGTGCGAGGTCTCCGCTGGGCTGCGCCCAGTTACAGGGAAGGTGGCCGTACCTGGCCGTGGATTCCGTCCGCGGCTGGCGCGGGCCATGCCGGGCGCACGGGCGCCGGCTCGATGTTGCTGGGCAGTGTGGAGGCCCGTGCGGGCTCCTGCTCCATCTCCACGGACCGCGGCCATCCGCCGCCCGCCACTACCTGGTTGAGGACGCCATTATCGCCTGTCGCCGCCGGCTTGCCCAACACTTGCTGCGAAGATGGGGTGATCTCGTCCAGAGGCAAGGGCAGGCGCTCTGGCAGCAGGGCCTCCAAGGGCAGCGACTGCGGAAGCACGTTGTCCAGATGCGGCAGCTGGGCCTGCATCCACGCCACCGCAGGCTGCAGCAGCGGCCGCAGCTGCGACTGCTGCCAGGCCGGTTCGCCCGGCAGCGCAGTGAATCCGGCCAGCAACAACAGGATGCTGGCGAAGAACAAACCGCGCACCAGGCCCAGGGTGCCGCCCAGCAGGCGGTCGACGCCGCCCAGCAGGGTCAGTTTGATCGCGGCCTTCAGCAGCAGCCCGACCAACCCAACCACCACGACGGTCAGAACGAAGACACCGAGGTACCCGGCCAGGTAATGGCCGGTGCCGGGTGGCTGCGGTGCCGCCCACCAGTGCGAGGCCTCGTTGCCGAAGGTGAAGGCCATCCAGCCGGCCAGCAGCCACGACACCAGCGCAACCACCGTGCCCACGAAGCCACGGATGAAACCGAACAATACGGAGGCGCCGATCAGCACGCCCAGCACGATATCGATCACGCAGCCCGCTCCTGCCAGTGACGACGGCGGGCAACACGCTGGATCACGGGTGCGGTCGGACCATGCCGGCCACGCCGACCTTGGCGGCGACCTGTGCCTTCAACTGCTCGGCATCGGCGCGATTGGCCACCGGCCCGACGCGGACGCGATGCAGGGTGCCCTTTTCGGTGCGCACCTGCTCGACGAAGGCGCTGAAGCCGGCGGCACGGACCTTGTCGCGCAGGGCATTGGCATCGTTGGCCTGACCGAACGCGCCCAGCTGCACGGCAAAACCGACGCCGCTGGCGGCCGGTGCTGCCGGCGTGGTCGGAGCCGTGGCCGGCTTGCTGGCCGTGGCCTCCGGCTTCGGCTCGGGCTTTGAAGCCTCCGGCTTCGGCGCCGGCTTCGGCGGTTCCGGCTTGGCGGCCGGGGTGGTGGTGGCGGTCGGCGTGCTCGGCGGCAGGCTTTCGCTGCGCACGGGATTGCCACTGGCCGACGGTGCGGTGGCTGCGGCCGGAGTACTGGTGCCGGGTGAGGCCGGGGCCGGCGTAGCGGCAACGGCGGAACTGTTGCCCGCTGCTGCGTCCAGGGCGATGACTTCGGCCTTCACATCGGCGCGGATCTTCACCGCCTGCAGGCGGGCCGCTTCGGCCTGGGCGCGGTCGGCGTAAGGTCCAACGCGCACGCGCCATGCCTGGCGGCCGTTGATGGTGGCCGTTTCGGCGAAGCCCGGCAGCTGCGAGCGCTTCAGGTAGGCGATCACCGCATCGGCGTCGGCCTTGCTGCCGTAGGCGCCGAAGGTGACGGCGTAGTTGCCGGCGGCAACCGCCGGCGAGGTATCCACGGTCGGCGGCGTAGCCGGCGTGGCAGCCTCCTGCAGCGGCTTGGCCTGACCGGTCTGCAGGCCGGTGGCACCGCCCGCCGGGGCGACCAGCGGCAACTCACGGGTTTCGAACTGGCCATCGGCCGGCGCATCCGGTGCGGCGATCGGCACATTGGCGACACCGCTGTCGGGCGCGGGTCCCTTGACCAGCATCGGCAGGAAAATCACGGCCAGTGCCACCAGCACGATGGCACCAATCAGACGCTGTTTCAGAGGCGTATCCACGTGAGGCAGGCAACTGTCCGGAGATTGCCGTCGATTATACGGGTGCCGGACCGGCCGGCGTCGGCGTTGGCTGAACGCGGATCAGGCGTCGCCCTGCAGCCACTGCAGGGCCGCAGCGGCGGTATGGAAGGAGCCGAATACCAGCACACGGTCCCCCCGCTCGGACTGTGACAACACCTGCGCCAGCGCCTGTTCAACGGTACCGGCCCGCTGTGCCTTGGCCGCAGCCGTACCGGTCAGGCGTGCCTGCAGCTGCTGGGCGCTCTGCCCGCGCGGGCCGTCCAGGCCAGCCAGGGTCCACTCGCCCACCACGTCCTGCAGTGCCTGCACCACACCCGCCGCGTCCTTGTCCTGCAACGCGGCGTACACCGCCAGGGTGCGGCCGGCTGACACTTCGGCCTTCAGCGCGCGCGCCAGCTGGCCGGCAGCCTGCGGGTTGTGGCCTACGTCCACGCGGATCTGCACACCGTCACGCTCGAACGCCTGCATGCGGCCGGAGATGCGCGCTGCCGCGATACCCGCGGCCCACGCCGCACGCGGCACCGGCTTGTCCAGCGCGCGCAGCGCGGCGATGGCGGCACCGGCGTTGGCCAGCTGGATCGGGCCGGCCAGCGCCGGGGTCGGCAGTTCCATGCGCAGGCCGACATCACGCCAGCGCCAGCGCTGGGCGTCGATCGGCTCGTAGAAGTAATCGCTGCCACCGCGGATCGCATTGGCACCGACCAGATAGGCACGCGCCAGCACGCTCGACGGCGGATCGGTCTCACCCAGGATCACCGGCTTCCAGCCGCGGATGATGCCGGCCTTCTCGGTGCCGATCGCCTCGCGGTCCTCGCCCAGCCACTCGGCGTGGTCAATGTCCACGGTGGTGATCACCGCCACGTCGGCATCGATGATGTTGACCGCATCCAAGCGGCCACCCAGGCCCACTTCCAGCACCGCCAGGTCCAGCTCTGCCTCGGCGAACAGCTGCAAAGCAGCGAGCGTGCCGTACTCGAAATAGGTCAGCGTGGTGTCGCCGCGTGCCGCTTCGACGGCATTGAACGCAGCAACCAACGCCGCATCGTCGACATCCTGGCCATCGATGCGCACACGTTCGTTGTAGCGCAGCAGATGCGGCGAGGTGTATGCGCCGACCTTCCAACCGGCAGCACGGCCGATGGCCTCGATGAAGGCCACGGTGGAGCCCTTGCCGTTGGTGCCACCGACCACGATGGTGCGCCCGCCCGGGGCGCCAAGACCCATCGCCGTGGCCACGGCGCGCACGCGCTCCAGGCCCATGTCGATGCTCGCCGGGTGCTGGCGTTCAATGTAATCCAGCCAGTCGGCCAGGGTGGTCGGGGGGTTCGTCACGGCAGTGCTTCCAACAGGTACAGGTGGTTCGGTGTGGCGGGTCAGAGGGCGCGGTGCTTGGCTTCGCCGAAGAACGGCGTGTGGTGGGCGCAGTCGTTCAGGCGCACCACTTCCAGGCTGTCCAGGTCGGCGCCTTCGAGCAGGTTGAGCGTGGTCGGCGCCTGGCGGAAGGTCCACAGGCGGGAAATCGGCAGGCCCAGCACCTTGCACAGGATCACGCGATTGACCGCGTCATGGGCAACCACCAGCAGGGTGTCGTGCTCGCCGAGGCCTTCGGTGGCACGGGCCAGGCCACGCCAGCTGCGTTCCAGCACCAGGCGCAGCGATTCGCCGCCGGGCATCAGCACGGTATCGGGCTCCTCGCGCCAGGCCTGCAGGCGCGACGGATCCTTCTCGTTGATTTCGCTGGCCAGCAGCCCTTCCCACTCACCGTGGGCGATTTCCTGCAGCTCCGGCTCGGTCAGCAGCATGTCGGCACGCGCGGCGCCAAGCGCCAGCTGTGCGGTGCGCTGCGCGCGCGACAGCGGCGAGGCGACGGCACGGGTGATGTCGACCGAGGCCAGGCGGGCACCCAGTGCCTGGGCCTGGGCTTCGCCGATCGGCGAAAGCGGAATATCGATCTGGCCCTGGTAGCGGCCTTCGGCGTTCCACGGCGTTTCGCCGTGGCGGGCAAGCAGGATGCGCATGCGTGCAAGGGGTCCTGGGGGGAGGAGGTTTCCGCGTTTCGTTCACATCCTGTGAAGTGCGCGGAACAGGGATGATACCTGTTCGGCGCACCGGGCCGGGCCGGGCATGAAAAAACCCCGCGACGTGGGTCGCGGGGTTTCGGAAACTCCGGCTATCTGGTCGAGGTTGCCGGCCAGCGGCCGGCACTACCGCAACCGGTTTATTTCGCCAGGTTCAGTTCCTTCAGCAGCTGCGGCGCCGGTGCCACTTCCTGCATGATCCACTGCATGTAGCGGCTGTCGACGGCGATCATGCGGGTCATCACCGGGTCGAACACCCAGTTGGAGCTGACCGATTCCCAGTTGCCGTCGAAGGCCAGGCCGACCAGCTTGCCGTTGGCGTCCAGCACCGGCGAACCCGAGTTGCCACCGGTGATGTCCAGGTTGGACAGGAAGTTCACCGGCACCGAACCAATGCGCTTGTCTTCCAGGCCGCCGTAACGCTTGGCCTTGACCGCATCGAGCAGCGCCTTCGGCGAATCGAACGGATCTTCACCGGTTTCCTTCGCCACCACGCCTTCCAGGGTGGTGAACGGGGTGTACTTCACGCCATCCTTGCCATAGCCCATGACGTTGCCGAAGGTGATGCGCAGCGACAGGTTGGCGTCCGGGTAGACGAACTCACCCTGGCTCTTCTTGTAGTCGGCCACGGCCTGCAGGTACAGCGGACGCGCGGTCAGCGATTCGCCTTCGCGGATCTTGCGCTGCTCTTCCTGCTTCAGCAGCGCCGGCATGACGGCCACGGCGTACTGGATGGCCGGATCATTGCTGGCTTCGAACGCGGCACGGTCGGCCTTGAACCACTTCAGGCGGGTGTCCAGGCTGCCCAGCTCGGTGCCGCCCAGCTTGTTCACCAGCGACTTGACCGCAGCGGCATCGCTGCCGGCCAGCCACTTGTTCAGCACTTCGTTGTCGCGCTGCGCGGCCGGCAGGGCCACGTACTGGTCCAGCCAGTAGGTCTGCAGCTGCTGGTCCATCTTCGCCACGTAGCGACGGTCCATCTGCTTCAGGCCACCTTCGATGGTGGTCAGGTCGCGTTCCTGGTAACCGGCCTCGCGTTCGGCATCCGGCTTGCTGCGCTCGATCGACAGGCGGTACAGGGTGATCGCTGCGCCGACGGCCGAGGTGTTGTTGAACTGGCCGACGAACAGGTCGCGTTCGCGGGTCGACTTGCTGGTATCCAGATGCTTGAGCAGCTGCGCGTGTGCCGCCAGGGCCGGCTTGCCGGCAGCGCCCTGCTTCTTCAGCCACGCCAGTACGGCGGCTTCTTCAGCCTGCTTCTGGCCGGCGGCGTCGATGCGCTTGAAGCCTTCCAGCTGGCCCAGGTAGTTCTTGGCCACGTTGTTCATGCTGGCGGCCGTGGCGGCGTACTTCACCTTGACGTCGGCGTCGGCCTTGCCGGCATCGGCGATCATCTTCAGCACTGCGTTGTAGTGCTTGGCGATGGTCGGGTAGGTGAAGCTGGCGGTTTCGTTGAACTCGCCGGCCAGGGCGTAGCGGTTGGTGCGGCCCGGGTAGCCGGCCACCATCACGAAGTCGTCGGCGCCCAGCGGCTGGTCGGCGAACTTCAGGAAGTGCTTGGGCTGGTACGGCACGTTGTCGGCGGCGAAGGCAGCCGGCTTGCCATCCTTGCCCACGTAGGCGCGGTAGAACGAGAAGTCGCCGGTGTGGCGCGGCCACATCCAGTTGTCGACGTCGCCACCGAACTTGCCGACGCTGCCCGGGGGCGCGTAGACCAGGCGCACGTCCTTGATTTCCATGTTGCGGAACAGGCGGTAGGTATTGCCGCCGGAGAAGCTGTACAGGCGGCAGCGGAAGCCGGCATCGGCTTCACAGGCGGCGACCTGGGCCTTGTCGAACGCGTCCAGCGCGCGGCTGCGGGCCAGCGGGTCGCTGCCGGCGCCGGCAATGGCAGCCTTGGCCTGGGCGGTGACGTCGGTGATCTGGTCGAGCACGAACACGCGGGCGTTCGGGCCGGCACTCAGTTCGTCCTTCAGGGTCGGCGCGTTGAAGCCGTCCTTGATCAGGTTCTTCTGCGCGGTCGAATTCAGCTGGATGGCGCCATACGCGCAGTGGTGGTTGGTGACCACCAGGCCCTGCGGCGAGACGAAGCTGGCGGTGCAGCCGCCGAGGGCGACGACCGCGCCCATCGGGTCGCCGGTCAGGTTGGACAGCTGTTCCGGGGACAGCTTCAGGCCGGCCTTCTGCAACGGGCCGGCGATTTCCGGCAGCTGCTGCGGCACCCACATGCCTTCAGCGGCATGGGCGACCTGGGCCAGCCCGAGGCTGGCGACGATGGAGAATGCAAGCAGGTTCGAGCGCATGGAGCGGCCCCTGGTAGTGGAACCCTCGATTGTAGCCCGCCGCCCTGCCCCGGCCCGAACCCCGGAAGTCATGCAATCAGGTGCTTCCACCGTTCAGCGTCTCCATTGCGATCGGTCAGAGGCGAGAGGCCAGGCCGATGCAGGACACGCCGTAAACCCCGCTCCGCGGCCCGGCCCAGCCGCTGGCGGCTGTGCGTTCGGGCGCTTGCGAAGCAGTGCTCCGCAAGCAAAGCGCCCTCACCCATGGGGGCTCGGTCGCGCCATCCATGGCGCTCACGGTCCTGCATCGGCCTGGCCTCTCGCCTCCCCACAGTCCCCTGGCCTCGGACGGTAGCGCCGAGCCATGCCCGGCGAGCGAAGCGACACCGCTGTTCGCAGTACGTTCGAAACGCCCGCCGGCGCACGCCTTTCGTTCCGCCACTGCACCCGCAGCGCAACATGGGAAATCCGCGCGGCACCCTATAATCCGCGCTTTCCCCCTGATGAGTTCCACCCCGATGGCGCAGCAAACGATGAAGGCCCTGGTCAAGCGCGAAGCGGCCAAGGGCATCTGGCTGGAAGAAGTTCCGGTTCCGACCCCGGGCCCGAACGAGGTCCTGATCAAGCTCGAGAAGACCGCGATCTGCGGTACCGACCTGCACATCTACCTGTGGGACGAGTGGAGCCAGCGCACCATCAAGCCGGGCCTGACCATCGGCCACGAATTCGTCGGTCGCGTCGCCGCGCTCGGCTCGGCCGTGACCGGCTACGAGATCGGCCAGCGCGTCTCGGCCGAGGGCCACATCGTCTGCGGCCACTGCCGCAATTGCCGTGGCGGCCGCCCACACCTGTGCCCGAACACTGTCGGCATCGGCGTCAACGTCAACGGCGCCTTCGCCGAGTACATGGTGATGCCGGCCAGCAACCTGTGGCCGATCCCGGACCAGATCCCGTCCGAGCTGGCTGCGTTCTTCGACCCCTACGGCAACGCCGCGCACTGTGCGCTGGAGTTCAACGTGATTGGCGAGGACGTGCTGATCACTGGTGCCGGTCCGATAGGCATCATCGCCGCCGGCATCTGCAAGCACATCGGTGCACGCAACGTGGTGGTGACCGACGTCAACGACTTCCGCCTGAAGCTGGCCGCCGACATGGGTGCTACCCGCGTGGTCAACGTGGCCAACCAGTCGCTGAAGGACGTGATGAAGGAACTGCACATGGAGGGCTTCGACGTCGGCCTGGAAATGAGCGGCAACCCGCGCGCGTTCAACGACATGCTCGACTGCATGTACCACGGCGGCAAGATCGCCATGCTCGGCATCATGCCCAAGGGCGCCGGCTGCGACTGGGACAAGATCATCTTCAAGGGCCTGACCGTGCAGGGCATCTACGGCCGCAAGATGTACGAGACCTGGTACAAGATGACCCAGCTGGTGCTGTCCGGCTTCCCGCTCGGCAAGGTGATGACCCACCAGCTGCCGATCGACGACTTCCAGAAGGGCTTCGACCTGATGGAAGAAGGCAAGGCCGGCAAGGTTGTGCTCAGCTGGAATTGACCCTTCGGGTCAATTCCCCCGCAGGTTTCCTTATCCCCGCGCCGTCGGCGCGCCCCCTTGAACAACAAGGGGGCTCTCCCCCAGCCGGGGTAAGGCATGCGGCTGGAATTGAAAAAGGCGCCCATTGGGCGCCTTTTTCGTGGACATCAGCGAAGGCGCATCAGTTACCGATGGCCACGGTCAGCAGCACGCGGCTGTGCGCCAGCTTGCCGGAGTTGTCGCGGCCGTTGCCGTCGGTACCGTAGTAGCCCAGGCCGACCTTGGCCATCCCGAACTGGCGCTCAACGCCGACATTCCAGTCGGTGTAATCCTTGGCAATGCCGTCTTCAAACGTGCTGCGGCCGACATTGGCATTCAGGGTGAAGTCCTTCGGCAGGCCCCAGCTGCCACCCAGGCCGAAGTACCAGCCATCGGTGCTGCTGTTCCATACATCGTTGGTGTAGGCCACCGTCAGCTTGTAGGTGTCATCCAGCGTGGTGGTGGTGATCAGCTCGTTGTAGTTCTGGTGGCTGGACTTCAGGTAGGTGTAGCGGTTCAGCAGCACGTCGACGTTGACGCGCTCGGTGACGTCCACGCCGTAGCCGATCAGGTAGTCGACCTCGGTCTTCGGATCACCTGCACCGAAGTCCACGCCCGAACCCCAAACGCCGGCATACAGGCCAACCGGGCTGGTGTAGGTGAAACCGGCCTGCAGGGTCGGATCCTCGTCGGTCTGCGACACACCACGGAACAGGTAATCGGAAACAGCGGTGACGTTCCAGCTGTACGGCGATTCGTTTTCCTGGGCGCAGGCGGCGAACGGGGCGGCCAGGGTCAGGGCAGCGGCAATGGCGAGGCAGGCACGGGCGTGCTTCATGAGCGTCTCCGGTGGGGGCGGTGGCGTGGCGTGGAAGGCGGGAGCGGGTGTAGCGGCCGGAACGGGACAGGTCCGGTTCACGAATTCTTAACCAGTTTGCTATTGCGATGCAACATGTGCCGGCCGTGGCGACGCCCCATCCGGCCCGGTCGGTGGACGACGATGCCCGGTAGAATCAGCGGTTTCCCCGTTCAGAGCCGTGCCCACGCCATGACCGACGTCTCCTCCGCCCTGACCCGCCACTACGCCGAGGAACTGGACGCCATCCGCGCCCAGGGCCTGTTCAAGTCCGAGCGGATCATCACCAGCCCGCAGTCGGCCGAGATCACCCTCGAGGACGGCCGCAAGGTGCTGAATTTCTGTGCCAACAACTACCTGGGCCTGGCCGACCATCCGGACCTGATCCAGGCCGCCAAGGACGCGCTGGATACCCACGGCTTCGGCATGGCCTCGGTGCGCTTCATCTGCGGTACCCAGGACCTGCACAAGCAGCTGGAGAAGCAGATCGCCGACTTCTTCGGCAAGCAGGACACCATCCTGTACGCCGCCTGCTTCGATGCCAACGGCGGCCTGTTCGAGCCGCTGCTCGGCGAGAACGACGCGATCATTTCCGATGCGCTGAACCATGCTTCGATCATTGACGGCGTGCGCCTGTGCAAGGCCAAGCGCTTCCGCTACGCCAACTGCGACATGGCCGACCTGGAAGCCCAGCTGCAGGCCGCCGACGCCGCCGGCTGCAAGACCAAGCTGATCACCACCGACGGCGTGTTCTCGATGGACGGCTTCATTGCCCCGCTGGACGAGATCACCGCGCTGGCGAAGAAGTACAACGCCCTGGTGCACATCGACGAATGCCACGCCACCGGCTTCCTCGGTGCCACCGGCCGCGGCTCGGCCGAAGTGAAGGGCGTGCTGGAGAAGATCGACATCATCACCGGCACCCTGGGCAAGGCCATGGGCGGCGCACTGGGCGGCTTCACCTGCGCCAGCGCCGAGGTGATCGAGCTGCTGCGCCAGCGTTCGCGCCCGTACCTGTTCTCCAACTCGCTGCCGCCGCATGTGGTTGCCGCCGGCATCAAGGCATTCGAGATGCTGGCCGCCGCCGACGACCTGCGTGGCGCCCTGGTGGAGAACACCCGCTACTTCCGCGAAAAGATGGTCGCCGCCGGTTTCGACGTGAAGCCGGGCGTGCACCCGATCAGCCCGGTGATGCTGTACGACGCGCCGCTGGCACAGAAGTTCGCCGAGCGCCTGCTGGAAGAAGGCATCTACGCGATCGGCTTCTTCTTCCCGGTGGTGCCCAAGGGCCAGGCCCGCATCCGCACCCAGATCAGCGCCGCGCACAGCCGCGAGCATCTGGACCGCGCGATCGATGCGTTCACCCGCATCGGTGTCGAGCTGGGCGTGATCAAGGGCTGATCACGACCAGGGTCGGATCCCTTTCCTGCGGAAAGGGTTCCGACCCTGTCAAAGCGTGCCGACCAAGGTCGGCACCTACCAGAACCTGATGGCGTGCCGACCGAGGTCGGCACCTTCCCGGCATCACTTCTTTTTCTTCTTGCCCTTCGGCTCGTCCTTGCTGGCCACCACCACCGGCTTGGCGGCAGCATCCTGGCCGTTGCCCTTGGCAACGCGGATGCCGTTGGCCTTCATCCAGGCGTCGAACTCGTCGGCGGTCATCTTCTTGTCGCCGTTGCTCATCAGGAAGCGGTAGCTGCCGCGACCATCCAGCTCCGGGGTCTTCACTTCCACCACCGGGGTCTCGGCCGGCGTTTCCGCCTTGGCCACCTTCTTGTGGCCACCACAGGCGGTCAGCAGCACCATCGGCAGCAGCAGGCCTGCGCAGCGCAGGGTTTGGTTGAGGGTCGGGTGGTACATGGGCAGGCTCCGTTCGGGAAATTCAGCAGCCAGACGCCCCCTACGCCTGGAACGGTGGCCGGCAACCGCCGGCCGCGGGCGATGATCAGCCCGGTGCAGCGGCCCCCAGCCGCTGCTGGTCACTGACCTCCAGCACCCGCCACTGGCCCTTGCCGAGATCGCCGAGCTGCAGCCCGCCGATCGCAACCCGGACCAGGCGCAGCACCTGCAGGTCGAAGGCCGCCAACAGGCGGCGGATGTGGCGGTTGCGGCCCTCGTCGAGGACCACCTCCAGCCACGCGGTCTTGTCGCCGCTGCGCAGCACGCGCACAGCCTGGGCGACGAGGAACTCGCCCTCGTCGTCCACGCCGGCCTGCAGGGCCGCCAGCGTGGCGTCATCGGGCAGGCGGTCGACCTGCACGTGGTAGGTCTTGTCCGGCCCGGTCTGCGGGTCGGTCAGGCGCGCCGCCCACTGCGGATCGTTGCTGAACAGCAACAACCCTTCACTGGCCTTGTCGAGGCGCCCGACCGGCGCGATCCACGGCAGGCCGGCACCATCGAAGCAGCGGTACACGGTATCGCGGCCACGCTCATCCTGCGCGGTGGTCACCACCCCACGCGGTTTGTTGAGCATCAGGTACAGGCGCTGCGGCGCGCCCATCGGCTGGCCATCGACCTCGATCGGCGGCGCCGGCTGCCCAATCGGGAATTCGGGATCCCGCACGATGCGGCCGGAGACGCGCACGCGGCCATCGGCGATCCAGCGCGCGGCCTCGCTGCGCGAACACACACCGGCCTTGGACAGCACGCGCGCCAGGCCATGACGGACACCGGCGGCAGTGGCAGCGGGAGTCGCACGCCCACGCGGTGCGTGGGAGCGGGCGGCGGGGGCGGCAGGTGGGCGGCGCGTGCGCAAGCCTCTGCTCCCCGCGGTGCTTACTTCTTGTCGACCGGCTTGGTCTCAGCCGGTGCTTCGGCCGGGGCCGGAGTGGCGGCCGGAGCCGGACGCGCCTTGACCACACGCACGCCACGCGCCTTCATCCAGGCGTCGAACTCTTCGGCGGTCATGCGCTTGCCGTTCTGGCTCATGTCGAAGCGCCAGGGCGTGTTGTCGAATTCGGTCTGCGGCTTGTAGGCCGCCGGATCGTTCGGCTTCACTGCCGGGGCGCTCGGAATGGCCTTGGCGATGTTCTGGCAGCCATCGATGCGCAGGCGCTGCAGCACCTGGTCCAGCGACTGCGACGGATCGTAGCTGCTGCTCAGCACGCCGGCCGGCATGCCCAGCTGGTTGCCACGGATGTACAGCTCGTCGGCCACCGGCGCGATGGTCGTGGCCGGCAACGGCAGCGGCGAGGCGCTGGTGTTGACCGAGCAATCGACCGCAGCGTGGGCGGCGGGAACCAGGGCCAGCGCCAGGAAGGCGGCCGATGCAGAGCGCAGCATGAAGGGCATCCAGGAAAGGAAGTGACGCGGCGAGTTTAGCAATGCCGCGACAGCTTTCAAGCGCCACTTTCAATGAATACGGCAACTCATTGGTTTTACGGATAAAAACCCGACGAACGGTTGTTCCCGGACCGACGGACACGCGGATTCCGGGCCGCAGAAACAACAAGACCCGGCCGAAGCCGGGTCCTGCTGTGTCCTACTGGCAGAGCGTCAGAACTTAGTTCTGGACGTTCAGCTCGGTACGACGGTTCTTGGCGCGACCTTCCGGGTTGTCCGAACCATCCGGGTTGGTGTTCGGAGCAATCGGACGGCTCTCGCCGTAGCCGATCGGGCCGACCAGGCGACCGGCGTCAACGCCGTTCTTGGTCAGGTAGTTGTACACGGCGGTAGCACGACGCTCCGACAGCTTCTGGTTGTAAGCGTCGGTACCCTTCGAGTCGGTGTGACCGGCAACTTCAACGCGCAGATCCGGGTAACGCTTCAGGATCTCGGTGGCTTCGCTCAGGATCGCCACGGCGTCCGGACGCAGGTTCGACTTGTCGAAGTCGAAGTTGACGCCCTTCAGGTCGATGGAGACCGGCACCGGGCAACCGTCCGGACCGATGGTCTGACCCGGCTGCGAGTTCGGGCACTTGTCGTCGCAGTTGTTGACGCCGTCACCGTCGTCATCCAGGTCGGCGCAGCTCGGGGCAACCGGAGCCGGAGCCGGAGCAGCCGCGACCGGAGCCGGGCCCAGCGGGATCACGACGCCGACCGAAGCCAGCACGTCACCGAACCAGTCTTCCTTCGGAGCGGCAACGCTCTTGTCGTCGAAGTCAGCGCGGTAGGCCACTTCGGCGCGGACAGCAACGCGCTTCTCGAAGGTGGTCTGCAGGCCGACGCCCAGCTTGGCGGCAACGTTGCCGTCCTTACGCTGGCGCGGACCATTGGCATTCAGCGCCGGGTACTCTTCTTCCGACTTCTGGTAGCCCAGGCCACCGACGATGTACGGGTTCCAGCCGCGGCCTTCCTTGATGAAGTGGCGACGCAGGTCCAGCGAGACGCCGTACTGCGACCAGTTCAGGTCCTTGTTCGAATCGAAGTTCGGGTTCTGATAGTTCAGCTCACCGTCCAGCGACCAGTTCGGGCTGATGAACTTGCCCAGGCCCAGGGTCACGAACGGAGCGTCATTGGTCAGACGGTCGCTGTCCTGGAAGTTGAAGCCGGCCGAACCGGTCAGGTACCAGCGGTCATCGAACTCCTGCGCGGAGGCAGCCTGGGCGAAAGCCAGACCACCCAGCAGCGCGGCAGTAAGGATCTTCTTGTTCATTGAGTACAGCTCCTATTTCGGGGGTATGAAACCGGTAGAGGCATGGGCCAGCACTACTGCGTCGATGTTCGACAGCCGATTCAGCACGCCACCGCCGCGAACATTATGCTCAGGCGGGTGAAGGTCATGTTAACAGTCCCGTAACATGTGAAGTGTTGTGCCCGACCCTCCACCGGTCCGACGTTGAAACCCTATACAGGATGATGAAAATCCGCAAGACCTTCGCGCTGCAAGGGTTTGACGGTGTTTAGGCGGGGAAAGCGACATATTCCGCAACGGATTGCTTCACACGGTTCAGCGCGCTTGCGGAAAGGTGAGGAACCTTATGATGGGGCCACGAACCCAGCCGGAGCCGAGATGAAAGCCGTCGCCCTGAGTCGTGAATCCGCCCCCGCACTGCGCGATATCCACCTGCCCCCGCCGCTGCCTCCCCGCGGTCGCGACCTGCTGATCCGGGTCGAAGCGGTCTCGGTCAATCCCGTCGATGGCAAGCAGCGCGCGGCCACTGCCCCAAGCACGCTGGAGGCGCCCCGCGTGCTCGGCTGGGACGCGTCCGGCGTGGTCGAAGCCATCGGCGAAGAGGCCAGCTTGTTCGCCTCCGGTGATGAGGTCTATTACGCCGGCGATGTCACCCGTCCGGGCTGCAATGCGCAGTACCAATGGGTCGATGAACGCCTGGTCGCCCGCAAGCCGACCACGCTGGATTTCGCTGAAGCGGCCGCGCTGCCGCTGACCACGCTTACCGCATGGGAACTGCTGTTCCAGCGCATGCCATTGCAGTTGGATGACCGCCGCCATACCGGCCAGCGCCTGCTGGTGATCGGCGGTGCGGGCGGCGTCGGATCGATGGCGATCCAGTTGGCCCGGCATGCCGGCTTCGAGGTGATCGCCACCGCCTCCCGCACATCCTCGGCCGACTGGTGCCGGCAGATGGGTGCACACCATGTGATCGACCACAACCGGCCGCTGCTGCCCCAGTTGCAGGCACTGGGCATCGATGCGGTACAGGTCGCGCTCAATCTGGCCGACACCGACCACTACTGGGATGAACTGGGCCAACTGCTGGCGCCGCAGGGCCATGTCGGCCTGATCGTCGAACCGCGCGCTGCACTGCGCATCGGTGATCCGTACAAGGCCAAGTGCATCGGCATCCACTGGGAGTTCATGTTCGCGCGCGCCCGCTTCGCCACCGCCGACCGCATCGAACAGCACCGCATCCTCAGCCGCGCGGCCAGCATGATCGACGCCGGCCAGCTGCGTGGCACGCTCAGCGAGACGCTCGGCACGATCACTGCGGCCAACCTGGACATCGCGCATCAGCGCCTCGCCAGCGGGCGCACGGTGGGCAAGCTGGCGCTGGCAGGCTGGGGCGAGTGACGCTTCCCATGTAGAGCCGAGCCCATGCTCGGCTGGCGGCGCCAGGCAAAGCAGCCGAGCATGGGCTTCGCTCTACAGAACAGCCCCACATCCAGGATCGGCGCTGCCTGTACCAGCGGATTGACCGGCATCTGTATCTATGGATGAAGCGGAAGTGGGAATACGGTGGGAACAGATCCTCCTCCCCCGAGTCTGCCATGCCCACCGCCCTGCCCCTGCGCCTGCTGCAACTGATCGTCGGCCTGTTCCTGTATGGCTTCGGTGCCTCGCTGATGATCCGCGCCGCGATCGGCGTTGCTCCCTGGGATGTGTTGTCGCAGGGCATCGCCGCGCAGACACCGCTATCGTTCGGGTTGGCCACCAACGTGATCGGCGCACTGGTGCTGCTGCTGTGGTGGCCATTGCGACAGAAGCCAGGCGTCGGCACCGTCCTCAACGTGATGCTGATCGGCCCGTCTGCGCAGTTCGGGCTGTGGCTGTTGCCGCCGGCAATCGGTCTTGGCTGGCAGCTGGCGATGTTCTGCGCCGGCATGCTGCTGGTCGCGCTGGCCACTGGCCTGTACATCGGAGCCAAGCTTGGCCCCGGCCCGCGCGATGGCCTGATGACCGGCCTGCACGCCCGCACCGGCTGGCCGATCTGGAAGGTGCGCAGCCTGATCGAGGGCAGCGTCCTGCTGCTGGGCTGGTGGCTGGGCGGCAATGTCGGCCTCGGCACCCTCGCCTTCGCCCTGCTGATCGGCCCGCTGTGTGGTGTCACGCTGGGCTGGTTCGGGATCGGTCGCACCCCGGTAGTGCCGGCCGCTGGCCGGCAGCCGCAGTCCCCCTGAGCTGACCGGGATGCCGGCCAGCGGCCGGCACTACCCCCGGAGTTCGGGGGCAGCGCCGCAGGCGCGGGGGCGTGGAGGCCGGTAAGTGGGGCCCGCGGTTCGCACAGCGAATTGCGGGAGCGACAGCACGCATGTGCCGAGCGTACCCGGCCAGCGGCCGGCACTACCCCCGGAGTTCGGGGGCAGCGCCGCAGCCCTTGCCCCGGCCGCCGTTTCGCGGCACGCTTCGCGCTTCCGTACGCAAGCGTATCGACCATGTCGCCAGCCAACGAAAGCGCCTATCCCCATCTGTTCGCCCCGCTGGACCTGGGCTTCACCCAGCTGCGCAACCGCGTATTGATGGGCTCGATGCACACCGGCCTGGAAGATCGCGCCCGCGACTTCCCGCGGCTGGCGGCCTACTTTGCCGAGCGCGCCGAGGGCGGCGTCGGCCTGATCGTCACCGGCGGCTTCGCGCCGAACGTGGTGGGCTGGCTGAAGCCGTTCGGCGGCAAGCTGTCCTGGCCCTGGGAAGTACGTCCGCACCGGCAGCTCACCGCTGCCGCGCACCAGCATGGCGCGAAGATCTGCCTGCAGCTGCTGCATGCCGGCCGCTATGCCTATCACCCGCTGTCGGTGGCACCGTCGAAGCTGAAAGCGCCGATCAACCCGTTCACCCCGCGCGCACTGTCGGCCAGTGGCGTCGAGCGCCATATCGCCGACTACGCACGCAGCGCGAAGCTGGCCCGCGAGGCTGGCTACGACGGTGTGGAAGTGATGGGCTCGGAGGGCTACCTCATCAACGAGTTCATCGCCCCGCGCACCAACAAGCGCACCGACCGCTGGGGCGGCGATGCCAACCAGCGCATGCGCTTCGCGGTCGAGATCGTGCGCCGCATCCGCGAGGCCTGTGGCCCGGACTTCATCATCATCTACCGCCTGTCGCTGGTGGACCTGGTGGAAGACGGCAGCAACTGGGAAGAGATCGTGCAGCAGGCGCAGGCGATCGAGGCGGCCGGCGCGACGATCATCAATTCCGGCATCGGCTGGCACGAAGCGCGCATTCCGACCATCGCCACCTCGGTGCCCCGGGCTGCCTTCGCCGGCGTCACCGCCAAGCTCAAGCCGTATGTGAAGGTGCCGCTGGTGGCGACCAACCGCATCAACATGCCCGATGTCGCCGAACGCATCCTCGCCGATGGCGGTGCCGACATGGTGTCGCTGGCACGCCCGCTGCTGGCCGACCCGCAGTGGCCGAACAAGGCCCGTGCCGGCCGCGCGGAGGCGATCAACACCTGCATCGCCTGCAACCAGGCCTGCCTGGACCACGTGTTCGAGAACAAGCTGGCCAGCTGCCTGGTCAACCCGCGCGCCGCACACGAGACCGAGCTGGTCTATCGTCCCACCGCCACGCCGAAGAAGGTTGCCGTGGTCGGTGCCGGCCCCGCCGGCCTGGCCTGTGCCACCGTCGCTGCCCAGCGCGGCCACCAGGTCACCCTGTTCGATGCCAACGAGGAGATCGGCGGCCAGTTCAACGTGGCCAAGCGCATCCCCGGCAAGGAAGAGTTCCACGAGACCCTGCGCTACTTCCGCCACAAGCTGGCCGAAACCGGCGTGCAGCTGCGCCTGGGCACCCGCGCCGACGCCGCCACCCTGGCCGGCTTCGACGAGGTGGTGCTGGCCACCGGCATCACCCCGCGCAGGGTCGACTTCCCCGGCGCCGACCACGCCAAAGTGGTCAGCTACCTGGACGTGTTGCTGGGCCGGGTTGAAGTAGGCACCAATGCGGCGATCATCGGCGCCGGCGGCATCGGCTTCGATGTCGGCGAGTTCCTCAGCCACGCCGGCGAGTCGCCTTCGCTGGACCCGCAGCGCTGGATGGCCGAATGGGGCGTGGACAGCGCGTTCGAGGCCCGCGGCGCGCTGGCCCGTCCCGAGGTCGAAGCGTCACCGCGTCGGCTGTGGCTGCTGCAGCGCAGCCCGGGCAAGCCCGGTGCACGGTTGGGCAAGACCACCGGCTGGATCCACCGCGCCACACTGAAGGCCAAGGGCGTGCGCATGCTCGGCGGCGTCGAGTACCTGGGCGTGGACGACGAAGGCCTGCGCATCCGCCTGGAAGGCAGCGAGCAGCTGCTGCCGGTCGACCACGTGGTGATCTGCGCCGGGCAGGAACCGAACCGTGCGCTACAGGCCGAACTGCAGGCCGCCGGCATCAACGCGCAGCTGATCGGGGGGGCCGATGTGGCCGCCGAACTGGATGCGAAGCGGGCCATCGACCAGGGCAGCCGGGTCGCCGCCGCGCTCTGATGGGTGCCTGAATGGGGGGCGGAATGTGATTTCCGTCACCCCTGCCGAACCTGAATGTCAAGCCGGACGGTTCACGATGCGTTCGGCTATGCCCCCCTACCTTGCGCCATCTTTCCGCTCACCAGCCAGTTTCCGGTGAGCCGGCGCAGCCCCCTCGATCGGTACTGATCGTTTCTTTTGGGGCTGCCCACGGGGCGGCCCCGATGGCCGCCTCCCCATGACGCCAAGTCGTGCCCCGCCTCCTGTCGCCCCTGCGGCCGGAACCGGAGGGTGCGACCCACACGGAGCAAGGAGTTATATGAAACTGGCCTGGATTCTCTGGCTGTCGCAGTTGTTGCCTCAGCCGGCCGCTGATTCATTGTGTTTGAGCACCACCGTTTACCTGGAAGCCCGCGACCAGACCCTGCGTGGCCAGCAGGCCGTCGCCGAGGTCGCCCTGCGCCGCCTCGACAGTGGCCTGTGGGGCGACTCCATGTGCCAGGTGGTCACCGCGCGCAAGCAGTTCGCGCCGACCATCGTCTCCCCCGGCACCCAGCTGGGCAACGACGCGGCCTGGAGCGAGGCGATGAACGTGGCCTTCGACGCCGAGCGCAACTGGGCGCTGCCGGCCGGCGAGCGCCGCGAGATCGTGCCCGGTGCCAGCCATTTCGCTGCGCTGTCCATCGCCAGCCCGAACTGGCGCAATGCCTACCAGGTGGCCACCATCGGCGATCACACCTTCTATAAGGTGCAGAACCTCAAGCCACGGCAGTCGTAACGATCCGTGCTGGCGGCAGCGTTGCCGCCCGCCGCCAGGCTCTGGGATAGTGGGCGCTTCCCGCCCGCATCACCTGGAGTTCCCATGAAGCTGTACAGCAAGCCCGGTGCCTGTTCCACCGCCGACCACATCGCCCTGCAGTGGACCGGCCAGCCGTTCGAGGTTGAACTGCTGAACAAGGACACCCTGAAGGGTCCGGAATTCCTCAAGATCAATCCGGCCGGTGCCGTTCCTGCGCTGGTCGACGGCGACTTCGTGCTGCTGCAGAACGCCGCGATCATGGGCTACATCGCCGACAGCTTCCCGCAGGCTGGCCTCGGCGGCGACGGCAGCCCGCGCCAGCGCGCCGAAGCCACCCGCTGGCTGGCCTTCGTCAATTCCGATGTGCATCCGGCCTTCTCGCCGCTGTTCTCGCCGGGCAAGTTCATTGCCGACGAAGGCCAGTACGACGCGATCCGTGCCGCCGCGCACAAGCGCCTTCGCGGCCTGTTCGAGACCGCCGACAGGCAGCTGGCCGACAAGCCCTGGCTGGCCGGCTTCCGCAGCTTCGCCGACCCGTACTTCTACATCACCCTGCGCTGGGCCGCCGGCACCAAGGTCGACCTGTCCGGCCTGGACAATCTGGCCGCCTACAAGGCGCGCATGGACGCCGATGCAGGCGTACAGGCCGCACTGAAGGCCGAAGGCCTGGCCTGATCCAGACCATGGGTCGGATCCGTCTGCACAGCAGGCGGCTCTGACCCACCGGTGCCATCGTCACACTCAGCCGATCTGGCGGATCACTTCACCCTTGGCATCGCGCAGGTAGGTCGGCACCACTTCGATGCGCAGCGCCCCGGCCACCGGGTAGATCCCGCGCTCGGCCCGCATGCCTGCCAGCGCCTGCAATCCCGACTCGTCCAGTGCCCAGCGCACACTGTCGGCGGACACGTCACCCACTTCACCGCGTCCGGCCGGAATGAATTCCCATTGCCGCTCGCGGCTGACCAGTTCCAGCGATTTGCCGTGGCGCAGCCGTAGCGGCAGCAGCTCGCACACGCTGGCCACCTGGCCAGCGCCGAGCACCAGGGTGGTGACGCCCCCCTCCTGGCGCCAGTCCAGCGTCTCGATGAACAACATGCCGGTGCTGGAGCCCTCGCGCTCGCTGCCGGCCTGCACCTGTGCGGCCAGTGCCGGATCGTCCAGCAAATTGCCGCGATGCAGATCGCTGATCCACAACGGCATCGCCGGCTGCACTGCCTGCAGCACGCCGCGCGTCGACCAGCGCTTGACCGCCTCCATCTCTTCATCGGTCAAACCGACCAGCTGCAGGAACTGCAGATGGCCATTGGCCGTGTCCCGCGCCGGCAACTGCGGATCGGCAATGAAGGCCAGGTGGCACAAGCGCGTGTCGGTCTCCAGCGCGATCGGGCCGTTGGCATTGAGGTGATGACCATCCTCGAACACGTTGCCACTGCCGAACACGTAGCGCGCCAGGTTCTGCAGCAGGTTCATCGGCCACACCGGCGGCGCGCTGCCGGCGTCCTCACCGGTTTCGGCAGCGAGGCGGAAGGTCAACTCGAAACCATAGCCGCTGGCGGCGGCGTCGCTGCTCTCCTTGGCATACAACTCGGAGAAGCCGTAAGTGATGTAATGCCAGTGCGGAACCGGCGCATCCGCCCAGTACACGCTGATGCCATCGAGCGGATCCTGGCCTCCGAGCGTGTACGGAAGCGCGGTGCCGTAGTGACGCGGCTCCTGCCCGGCATACAGCGGCGCCAGCGCCGCATTGATCGCGTCCCAGCCGGGGGTATCGGTGTCGTCGTGGTCGTCCTGCACGCGGGACTCCTTGTGGGGAAGTGAACCGATCACTTTACGCGGTGGCTCAGGCCTGCACGACCTCGCCGCCGCCATTGACCACGGCCGCCTGGGTTTCCTGCCACCAGCGCTGCGCCAGCGCCGGGCTGCGTGCCTTGCTCACCGCCGCCAGCAGTTCCGGGCACAGGCGTTCCAGTGCCAGCGCATCGGTGCAGCGTTCGATCTTCAACTGCATGAAATAGCCCTTCAGGCCCAGATGCCGACGCACGGCCTCACTCATCGCGTCGTACAGCTGCTGGTACAGCGCCGGGTCCTGTTCGCGGCCGGTACTGATGCCGCGCGCCGGTGTGGCTTCGGCACTGCCACCGATCACTTCGATCAGACCCTGCGCGGCCAACTGCTCCAGTGCATCCGGCGGTGCCCGCAGGCCTTCGAACAGGCCGCGCAGTTCGGTGTCGTCGCGATGGCCGTCGACCATCAGCAGGATCGAACGCAGTGCCGCCGGCAGGCGCCGGCCCCGGTCTTCGATTTCCTGACGGCCAGCCGCCGTCTTGGCGTGCAGCAATGCCATTGCTTCCCCCTCCCTCGATGCGCAATGCCTGCGCGCCCTGGCGGGCACGCTCCCCTGTATGCCATCGCCGGGCGGCGCGCGCGTTCCCCGGCGCGCGCCGCGTATTGCAGGTCGATGACAGGCCGAGCTTAGCGCAAGTGCTGCGGGTAGTGCCGGCCGCTGGCCGGCAACCTCGGGATTGATGGGGGGGCCGGCCAGCGGCCGGCACTACCGGATCAGCGTCCCAGCGCGCGGCGGATCTCCTCCAGCGCGCTGGGGTCGTCCAGCGTCGACAGGTCACCCGGGTCGCGCTGTTCGGCCAGCGCCTGCAGCGAGCGCCGCAGCAGCTTGCCGGAGCGGGTCTTGGGCAGCGCATTGACCACGTGCACATGCGCAGGGCGTGCGACCGCGCCGAGCGAGGTGGTCACCGTGGCCATCATCTCGGCCACCACCGGCGCCGGATCTTCGCCCTCGAGACCCTGCTTGAGGGTGACGAACACCAGCGGCACCTGCCCCTTCAGTTCGTCCTTGACCCCGATCACCGCCGCCTCGGCCACGCGCGGATGGCTGGAGATGGCCTCCTCGATCTCGCGCGTGCCCAGACGATGGCCGGCCACGTTGATCACATCGTCGGTACGGCCGAGGATGAAGGTGTAGCCATCGTCATCGCGGATCGCCCAGTCCAGCGAGCTGTACAGCAGTTCCTTGAAGTGGCTGAAGTAGCTCTGCAGGAAACGGCTGTCGTCGTTCCACACCGTGCTCATGCAGCCCGGCGGCAGCGGCGGCGACACCACCAGCACGCCCTTCTGCCCCGGTGCCACTTCCTCGCCGGTGTTCTCGTCGATCACCTTCATCCGGTAGCCGAGATTGGGGAACCCGGGCGAGCCGAAACGCACCGGCTTCATCTCCAGGCCCGGCAGCAGGGTCAATGCCGGCCAGCCGGTTTCGGTCTGCCAGTAGTTGTCGATGATCGGCTTGCCGAGCGCTTCGCTGATCCAGTGCGCGGTCGGTTCGTCCAGCGGCTCGCCGGCCAGGAACAGGTACTTCAGCGCCCCCAGGTCGTGGCGATGGATGAAATCGGCGTCGTGCTTCTTCAGCACGCGGATGGCGGTGGGCGATGAGAACATCGTGCGCACGTTGTACTGCTCGCACAGCGCCCACCAGATGCCCGGGTCCGGGTTGGTCGGCAGTCCTTCGTACAGCAGCGAGGTGCAGCCACCGATCAGCGGGCCGTACACATTGTAGGAATGGCCCACCGCCCAGCCGACGTCGGAGGTGGAGAACATCACCTGGCCCGGCTTGCAGTCGAACACCGTTTCCATCGACTGTGCCATCGCCACCGCATAGCCCCCCACATCGCGCTGCACGCCCTTCGGCTTGCCGGTGGTGCCGGAGGTATACAGCAGATAGCTCGGTTCGCTCGCTTCCAGCCACTGCACCGGCACATCGACTTCACCGATCTGCGCGCGCAGCGTGGCGTAGTCCACATCGCGGCCCGGGACCCGCGGCTGGGCCGCATCCAGACCGCGTGACACGATCAGCACGTGCGGCGGCGGTGACGTGGCTTCGGCGCAGGCGGCGTCGACCATCGGCTTGTACGGAATCAGCTTGCCACCGCGCATGCCGGCATCGGCGGCGATCAGCAGCTTGGGCTTGGCGTCGTCGATGCGCAGCGCCAGGTTGTGCGCGGCGAAGCCACCGAACACCACCGAATGCACGGCGCCGATGCGCGCACAGGCGAGCATGGCGAACACCGCTTCGGCCATGTTCGGCATGTAGATCACCACGCGGTCACCGTGACCGACGCCGAGATGCTTGAGCACGGCGGCGAAGTCGTTCACTTCGCGATACAGCTGGCGATAGGTGATCTCGCGGGTGCTGTTGGTTTCGGTGGAGATAGCGACCAGCGCAAGCTGGTCGGCGCGCTCGGCCAGGTGGCGGTCGACGGCGTTGTAGCAGAGATTGGTTTCACCACCGACGAACCAGCGCCGGAACGGCGGGTTGCTGTAGTCGAGCACCTGCTGCGGCGGTTTGTGCCAATGGATGCGCTTGGCTTCCTCGCCCCAGAAGGCCTCCGGCTCGTCGATCGAGCGACGGTAGGTTTCCTCGTAGTTCATGACGCAGCCCTCCCAGACAAAGTCATGGGTTCGAGGATAGTCCGGCGCTGCCGCGCGGGCCGCCCTACCTTGGTAGGGGGTGGGGTTTTGTTCTGCAGGGATTGCAGCCCTGCACCTGCAGAGGCCGAAGCCCAAGCAACAGCAGAAGCTGGTTTCCTGGGGAATGGCGGGGTGGGTCCGCTTGCGGGAGACGCCGTAAACCCGTCCTTGGGGGCTTGGCCGCGGCATCCATGCCGCGGACACTCCCGCAACCGGACCCACCCCGCCTTCGACAATTTTCCGCGATCTGCCGGAACGGCAAATTGCTCTGGTAGGTGTCGACCTTGGTCGACACGGTAGATCCACGCCATGCGTGGATGATTCATTCGATATCTGACAGAGAAATCGTGTCGACCAAGGTCGACACCTACCAACAGCCGCGCGGAACGACGGCCATGGTTACCAACAGCCGCGGGAACCTGTCGAAGGCGGGGCACTGTGGGTTTGCGGGGTGTGAGCGGCATGGATGCCGCGACCAAGCCCCCATGGATGGGTTTACGGCGTCCCCGCACACCCACAGTGCCCCGCCATCCCACGGAATGCGCGCTGTTGCTGTTGCTGTTGCTGTTGCTGTTGCTGTTGCCGGCCAGCGGCCGGCACTACCGCAGGTGCAGGGCTGCAAGCCCTGCCGAACCCCTAGAACGGAGTCGCGGACTCGAACGCGAGCGCCTCGCCCGTCACTGGATGGCTGAACCGCAGGCTGCGCGCATGCAGGTGCACGCGTAGCGCCGGTGCTGCACCGTACAGCACGTCACCGACGATGGGATGACCGAGACTGGCCATGTGCAGGCGCAGCTGATGGCTGCGGCCAGTGATCGGTTCCAACGCCACCCGGGTGTGCTGCGCCTCAACATCACGGGCCAGTACGCGCCAGCGGGTCAACGCCGGCTTGCCACGCTCATGGTCGACCATCTGCTTCGGCCGGTTCGGCCAGTCCACGATCAGCGGCAGGTCCACTTCGCCGGCATCGCCTTCGAGCAGCCCCTGCACCACCGCTTCATACCGCTTGCCAACCTGGCGCTGCTCGAACTGCATCGACAACGCTGCCTGCATGTCCTTGCCACGCGCATGCAGCAGCAGGCCGGAGGTCACCTGGTCCAGGCGATGCACGGTCAACGCATCCGGGTACAGCGCCTGCAGCCGCGCGACCACGCAATCCTGGTTCTCGGCGCTGCGGCCAGGCACGGACAGCAGGCCGGCCGGCTTCTCGGCCACCAGCAGCGCGTCGTCGATGTAATGCAGGTGGATCATGCGGTTCCGTATCCGTCCAAACAAAAACGGGGAAGCCGAAGCTTCCCCGTCTTCTGCGTACCGACCAGGGCCGGTACCGCCTGCATCAGCCCAGCAGGTGGGCGACGCCGGCGCGCTCTTCTTCCAGCTCGGCCAGGGTCTTGTCGATGTACTTCTGGCTGAAGTCGTCGATCGGCAGATCCTTGACCAGGGTGTACTTGCCGTTCTCGGTGGTCACCGCGAAGCCGAAGATCACGCCTTCCGGAATGCCGTAGGAACCGTCGGACGGCACGCCCATGGTGACCCACTTGCCGTTGCTGCCCAGCACCCAGTCACGCACGTGGTCGATGGCTGCGTTGGCGGCCGAGGCAGCCGAGGACGAGCCACGGGCTTCGATGATCGCCGCGCCGCGCTTGCCGACGGTCGGGATGAAGGTGTTGGCGTTCCACTCCTGGTCGTTGATCGCATCGGCGATCGACGCACCATCGGCGGTGGCGAAACGGTAGTCCGGGTACATGGTCGGGCTGTGGTTGCCCCACACGACCAGCTTCTCCATGCCACCGACCGGCTTGCCGAGCTTGGTCGACAACTGGCTCAGCGCGCGGTTGTGGTCCAGGCGCAGCATGGCGGTGAAGTTCTCCGGCTTCAGGTCCGGGGCCGACTTCATCGCGATGTAAGCGTTGGTGTTGGCCGGGTTACCGACCACCAGCACCTTCACGTCACGGCTGGCGACCTTGTTCAGCGCTGCGCCCTGGGCGGTGAAGATCTTGGCGTTTTCCAGCAGCAGGTCCTTGCGCTCCATGCCCGGGCCACGCGGACGCGCGCCGACCAGCAGGGCGATGTCGGCGTCCTTGAACGCGACTTCGGCGTCATCGGTGCCGACCATGCCGGCCAGCAGCGGGAAGGCGCAGTCTTCCAGCTCCATCATCACGCCCTTCAGGGCGGCCTGGGCCTTGTCGACCGGCAGTTCCAGCAGCTGCAGGATGACCGGCTGGTCCTTGCCCAGCATTTCGCCGGAGGCGATGCGGAACAGCAGGGCATAACCGATCTGGCCGGCGGCGCCGGTCACGGCAACACGAACGGGTGCTTTCATGGGGGTTTCCTCTTGCTTGCAAGCGTTTGATGGGACGCCGCGGGCGTGGCCACGCAGGCCTGGCGGGCGGCGGGGAACAGGGAAACGGCCACCCGAGGGTGGCCGTTTCGAAGGGGGATCAGGCGGCGAGGTGCTTGTTCCACTCCGCGACGCGCTCGGCCTGGGCGGCCAGCACGGCGTCGACGTCGCCTTCCAGGGTGATCGAATGGATCACGTCGCCCTGCTTGACCGAATCGACGATGGCCTGGCCTTCCAGGACCTTGCCGAAGACGGTGTGGCGGCCGTCCAGCCAGTCGGTCTTGATGTGGGTGATGAAGAACTGGCTGCCGTTGGTGTTCGGGCCGGCGTTGGCCATCGACAGCGAGCCGACCTCGTGCTTCACGCCATTCTTCTCGTCTTCGAACTTGTAGCCCGGGCCGCCGGTGCCACGACCCTGCGGGCAGCCGCCCTGGATCATGAAGTCGGCGATCACGCGGTGGAAGATCAGGCCGTCATAGAAACCGTGCTTGACCAGGTTCACGAAGTTGGCCACGGTCAGCGGCGCCTTGTCGGCGAACAGCTCGACCTTGATCGGGCCCTGGGTGGTGTCGAAAGTGGCGATGAGGGACATGAAGATCCTTGATGCAGAGGGGAACGCGTCTAGCCACCTAGTTTACACCTGCCTCGTGGCGGCGGCGGCTTCGACCATGGGCGCAGATCCGGGCTTCAGCCACGGGACGGGGTGCCCCGCCGTGCAGGCCAGGCGGCCTCGACCGGCGCCGCGGACCGCCAGCTGAATGGGCCCCGTGACGGGCGTGAAATCCACCTTTTCGCGAATCGTCAAGTTCGACGTATAATGTTGGACTTCTTTTTCCAAATCCGGCGCCGACTGGCCCCCTTTCGTATGTCCATCGAAAATCTTCGCAACATCGCCATCGTCGCCCACGTCGACCATGGCAAGACCACCCTGGTCGACCAGCTGCTGAAGCAGTCCGGCACCCTGTCCGAGCGTACCGTCCTCGCCGAGCGCGTGATGGACAGCAACGACCAGGAAAAGGAACGCGGCATCACCATCCTGGCCAAGAACACCGCCATCACCTGGGAAGACAAGAAGACCGGTATCAAGAACCGGATCAACATCGTCGACACCCCCGGCCACGCCGACTTCGGTGGTGAGGTCGAGCGCGTGCTGTCGATGGTCGACACCGTGCTGATCCTGGTCGATGCGATGGACGGCCCGATGCCGCAGACCCGCTTCGTGACCCAGAAGGCCTTCGCGATGGGCTTCAAGCCGATCGTCGTGGTCAACAAGGTCGACCGTCCGGGCGCCCGTCCGGAATGGGTGATCGACCAGGTCTTCGACCTGTTCGACAAGCTCGGCGCCACCAACGAGCAGCTGGACTTCCCGATCGTCTACGCCTCGGGCCTGAACGGCTACGCCGGCCTGGAAGACACCGTGCGCGATGGCGACATGACCCCGCTGTACGAAGCGATCATGCAGCACGCGCCGCGTCCGGAAGTGGACCCGGAAGGCCCGTTCCAGATGCGCATCAGCCAGCTGGACTACAACAACTTCGTGGGCGTGATCGGCATCGGCCGCATCCAGCGCGGCACCCTGAAGAAGAACATGCAGGTCGCGGTCATCGACCGTGAAGGCAAGAAGCGCAACGGCAAGGTGCTGCAGGTGCTGGGCTTCATGGGCCTGGAGCGCATCGAGCAGGATACCGCCGAGGCCGGCGACATCGTGGCCATCTCCGGCATCCAGGAGCTGACCATCTCCGACACCATCTGCGCCCCGGACACCCCGGAAGCCCTGCCGGCGCTGACCGTCGACGAGCCGACCATCTCGATGACCTTCCAGGTCAACAACTCGCCGTTCGCCGGCAACAAGGACCTGTCCGGTGGCAAGTTCCTGACCAGCCGCCAGATCAAGGACCGCCTGGACCGTGAGAAGGTCCACAACGTGGCCCTGAAGGTCGAGCAGCTGGAAGACGCTGACAAGTTCCTGGTTTCCGGCCGTGGCGAACTGCACCTGTCGGTGCTGATCGAGAACATGCGTCGCGAAGGCTACGAGCTGGCCGTGTCGCGTCCGGAAGTGATCATCAAGGAAATCGACGGCCAGATGATGGAGCCGATCGAGCAGCTGGTGGTGGACATCGAAGAAATCCACCAGGGCGGCGTGATGGAAAAGCTGGGCACCCGCAAGGGCCAGCTGAAGAACATGGAATCGGACGGCAAGGGCCGCGTGCGCCTGGAGTACTCGATCCCGGCCCGTGGCCTGATCGGCTTCCAGAACGAGTTCAAGACCCTGACCCAGGGTTCGGGCCTGCTGTTCCACGTGTTCGACCACTACGGTCCGAAGGAACAGGGCGCGATCGCCAAGCGCATCAACGGCGTGATGATCGCCAATGCGCCGGGCACCACGCCGGCCTACTCGCTGGGCCCGCTGCAGGAACGCGGCAAGCTGTTCGCTGCTGAAGGCGACAACGTGTATGAAGGTCAGCTGGTCGGCATCCACTCCAAGGACAACGACCTGACCGTCAACGCGATCAAGACCAAGCCGCTGACCAACATGCGCGCTTCGGGCAAGGACGATGCGATCCAGCTGACCCCGGCGATCAAGTACTCGCTGGAACAGGCCCTGGACTTCATCGAAGACGACGAGCTGGTCGAGATCACCCCGAAGGAGATCCGTCTGCGCAAGAAGTTCCTGACCGAAAGCGACCGCAAGAAGGCTTCGCGCGGCGGCTGAGCCAGCACCCCGTGAACCAGAGCGGCTACAACCAGGATCCACACCGGCATCCGGGTCTCCATGTCATCGCCCTGCTCGAAGCGAGCAAGGCGATGCTGGCGCTGTTGGCTGCCACCGGGCTGGAAGTGCTCGGACCGCAGCCGCTGCGGCACGGCATCATGGTCCTGATCCGGCGTTTCAGCCTGGATCCGGACCATGGCACCCTGCCCTCGCTGCTGCACATGATCAGCCCCGACGCGGTGCACCTGGCCGCGGCGGGGATGATCGGCTACGGCCTGCTGCACCTGGTCGAAGCCTGGGGCCTGTGGCGCGCCAAGGCCTGGGCCTCCTGGCTGGGTTGCCTGACCGCCTCGCTGTACCTGCCCTTCGACATCTTCGCGATCATCCGCCACCCCGGCTGGCCGTCGTGGACGATCCTGGCGATCAACCTGATCGTGGTCTACGTGCTCGCCCGCGACCTGCGCAAGCGCCACCGCTGAGCACCGGCTACACTGGGGATTGGAGCCGACCAAGCCGCCCCATGCGCCCGTCCTTGCCGCCTCTGCTGACCTGCCTGCTCGCCGCGCTGCCTGCGCTGCTTTCGGCTGGCTGCAGCCCGGCCACGCCCAGCGCGCATGCGGCCGAACCCGCGAGCCGCAACGTGCCGTTCCCGTACGCCGAAACCGATGTCACCGACCTGCAGGCGCGGATGACCGCCGGGGAACTGGACAGCACCACCCTGACCCAGGCCTACCTGCAGCGCATTGCCGCCCTGGACCGCACCGGGCCACGCCTGCGCGCGGTGATCGAGCTCAACCCCGACGCCCTGAAGGAAGCCGCCGAGCGCGACCGCGAGCGCCGCGATGGGCGCCTGCGCGGGCCGCTGCACGGCATCCCGCTGCTGCTGAAGGACAACATCAACGCCGCGCCGATGGCCACCAGTGCCGGCTCGCTGGCCCTGCAGGGCTTCCGCCCGGATGACGCCTACCTGGTGCGCCGGCTGCGCGACGCCGGTGCGGTGGTGCTGGGCAAGACCAACCTCAGCGAATGGGCCAACTTCCGCGGCAATGATTCGATCTCCGGCTGGAGCGCGCGTGGCGGCCAGACCCGCAACCCCTATCGCATCAGCCATTCACCGTGTGGTTCCAGCAGCGGCAGCGCGGTGGCCGTGGCCGCCAACCTGGCCAGCGTGGCGATCGGCACCGAAACCGACGGCAGCATCGTCTGCCCGGCGGCGATCAACGGCGTGGTCGGCCTGAAGCCGACGGTCGGCCTGGTCAGCCGCGATGGCATCATCCCGATCTCCTTCAGCCAGGACACCGCCGGACCGATGGCGCGCAGTGTGGCTGACGCCGCCGCCGTGCTGACCGCGATCGCCGGCCGCGACGATGCCGATCCGGCCACCGCGACCATGCCTGGCCGCGCGGTCTACGACTACACCGCGCGACTGGACCCGCAGGGCCTGCGTGGCAAGCGCATCGGCCTGCTGCAGACACCGCTGCTGAAGTACCGCGGCATGCCGCCACTGATCGAACAGGCCGCCACCGAGCTGCGCCGCGCCGGCGCCGTGGTGGTACCGGTGGAGCTGCCCAACCAGGGCGCCTGGGCCGAGGCCGAACGCACGCTGCTGCTGTACGAATTCAAGGCCGGGCTTGAGCGCTACTTCAGCACCCACCGAGCGCCACTGCGCAGCCTGGCCGACCTGATCGCCTTCAACCAGGCGCACAGCAAACAGGAACTGGGCCTGTTCGGCCAGGAACTGCTGGTGGAAGCTGATGCCACCGCCGGCCTGGCCGATCCCGCCTATATCCGCGCCCGCAGCGATGCGCGCCGGCTGGCCGGGCCGGAGGGCATCGATGCCGCCCTTGCCGCCCACCAGCTTGATGCGCTGGTCGCGCCCACCACCGGCGTGGCATGGCCGATCCGCAGCGAAGGCGACGACTTCCCCGGTGAAAGCTACAGCGCCGCCGCTGTGGCCGGCTATCCCAGCCTCACCGTGCCGATGGGGCAGATCGATGGCCTGCCGGTCGGCCTGCTGTTCATGGGCACCGCCTGGAGCGAACCGAAGCTGATCGAGATGGCCTATGCCTATGAACAGCGCACGCGCGCGCGGCGACCACCGCACTTCGATACCGACGCACTGATCGACGCTGGCGAGCCATGATCCGGTAGTGCCGGCCGCTGACCGGCAGATCCGGAGTTGCCGGCCAGCGGCCGGCGCTACCGTTCGGGTTCCGGCTCCACCGGTACGATCGCCGCCTCGCCATCTTCCGCACCCGGCGAACGCACATCTGCTGTGCGTGCACGTGGACCGCGCGGCATGTCCAGTTCGTCTGCATGCTGCAGCCGCGCACGCACCTGCGGCAGCGACTGCGGATGCTCACGCGCGAGGAAATCGAGCATGCGTTCGCGCACCAGGCAACGCAGATCGAAGGCATCGCCGGAGCTGCGCGCGCTGACCAGCAGGCGCACCTGGATCGCACGCTCGCTGGTCTCGGTCACCTGGGTCACGCAGACCCGGCCATCCCACAATGCTTCGCCGCGACAGATGCGCTCCAGCTCAGCACGGATCGCCGCAATCGGCGCACGGTAGTCCAACCACAGGAACGCGGTGCCGAGCAGGTCGGCGCTGCGCCGCGTCCAGTTCTGGAACGGGTTTTCGATGAACCAGGTCAGCGGCACCACCATCCGCCGCTCATCCCAGATACGCACCACCACGTAGCTGCTGCCGATCTCCTCGATGCGCCCCCACTCGCCCTCGACGATCACCACGTCATCCAGCCGGATCGGCTGCGTCACCGCGATCTGCAGGCCAGCGATCAGGTTGCCGAACACCGGCTTGGCGGCGATACCCGCCACCAGGCCGATCAGGCCCGCCGAGGCCAGCAGCGCGGTGCCGATCTTCTGCACCATCGGGAACGTCAGCAGTACCAGCGACGCGCCGAGCACGATGATGGCGCCCATCAGAACGCGGCTGAGCACCCGGGTCTGGGTCTGGATGCGGCGTGCCTCCAGATTGTCGGAGACATCGATGGGATGACTGCGCAGGATCGCGCGCTCACCCGCCGCCACCGCGCGCACCAGCAGCCAGATGAAGCATGCGGTCAGCGCGATGTGCAGCACATGCTGCAGGTTGCCCAGCACCGGATCCTGCAACGGCGTGGCCTGCAATGCGGGGATCAACAACAGCAGCGGCCATGCGCTGGCCAGCGGCAACCCGAGCACACGTCCGATGCGTGCGCGCCGGCGATCACGCCCTTTCAGTCGATGGTAGATCCACAGGATCAACCACGCGCCGATGCCGCCCACTACAACGGCCAATCCCAACGGCCATGCGTAGGCCTGTGCGCTTTGCCAGTGCACCGTTGCCACCTCCACTCGAACAGCAGGCGGACAGCCTCGCGCATGGCGCATGAGCGTCACGTCAGTCGTTCGTAAGGAGGGTGTTGGTCGGCAGGGCTTGCAGCCCTGCACCTGCTGCGAGCCGAAGCAACAGCAACAGCAACAGCCGAAGCAGAAGCGGGTTTCCTGTGGGGTGGCGGGGCGGGTCCGGTTGCGGGGGACGCTGCAAGTACGTCCATGTAAGCTCGGTCGCCGCATCCATGCGGCTCACGCCCCCGCAACCGGACCCACCCCGCCTTCGACAGTTTTCTGCGATCTGTCGGCATTTTTTGTAGAGCCGAGCCATGCTCGGCTCAAATCTCACAGATATCGAAACATTCGATTTCCATAGTGATTCATCCACGCATGGCGTGGATTACCGTGTCGACCAAGGTCGACACCTACCAACAGCCGCCGGAATCTGCCAGAGGCGGGGCGGTGTGGATAGGCAGGACCGTTGGCGCCATGGATGGCGCCATCGAGCCCCCATGGATGGGTTTACGGCGTGTCCTGACTACCCACACCGCCCCGCCATCCCACGGAATATCCGCTTCTGCCGTTGCTGTTGAGGTTGCCGGCCAGCGGCTGGCACTACAGCAGGTGCAGGGCTGCAAGCCCTGCCGAAAATCCCTTACCGCACTTGTTCCTGCTTGCGCACGATCGCCATCGCGATCTCCAGCGACTGCTCGTAGTTCAACCGCGGGTCCACCGTCGAGCGATACGCGCGCTCCAGGTCACGCTCGGTCAGTTCGCGCGCGCCACCGGTGCACTCGGTCACGTCTTCGCCGGTCAGCTCCAGGTGCACACCGCCCAGTCGCGTGCCTGCGGCCGCATGCAGATCGAACGACATCTCCACTTCGCCACGCACATTGTCGAAGCGGCGCGTCTTGAAGCCATTGGCGGTGCTTTCGGTATTGCCGTGCATCGCGTCGCACACCCACAGCACGCGGCGGCCATCGCGCTTGACCGCATCCAGCAGCGGCGGCAGCTTCTCGGCGATCTGCGCTGCACCCATGCGGTGGATGAAGCTCAGTCGGCCCGGCTCATCATGCGGGTTGAGCACGTCGATCAGGCGCAGCAGCTGGTCTGGCGTCACCGACGGGCCGACCTTGATCGCGATCGGGTTGCGCACGCCACGCAGGTACTCCACGTGCGCGCCATCCAGCGCGGCGGTACGCATGCCGATCCACGGGTAATGCGTGCTCAGGTTCAACCAGCCCTGCTGGCGCGGCACCTGTCGGGTCAGCGCCTGCTCGTAGGGCAGCAGCAACGCCTCGTGCGAGGTGTAGAAATCGATGCGGTTGAGGTTGTGCACGCGGGCCCCGGCCAGGGTCTCCATGAAGTGCACCGCATCGCCGATCGAGGCCACCATCTTCTGGTACTCGGCGGCCAGCGGCGAGTGGCTTACCCACTCCAGGTTCCAGTACTCGGGGTGGTGCAGGTCGGCGAAGCCACCATCGATCAGCGCCCGCACGAAGTTCATCGTCATCGCCGAGTGCGCGTGGGCCTGCAGCATCCGCTTCGGGTCCGGCAGGCGTGCCGCTTCGGTGAAGGCCGGCGCGTTGATCACATCGCCACGGTAGCTGGGCAGGGTCACGCCGTCGCGGGTCTCGGTATCGGCCGAGCGCGGCTTGGCGTACTGGCCGGCGAAGCGGCCGACGCGGATCACCGGCTGGCGCAGGCCGTGAACCAGCACCAGGCTCATCTGCAGCAGCACCTTCAGGCGGTTGGAGATGGTGCCCGATTCGCAGTCGCTGAAATTCTCGGCGCAGTCGCCACCCTGCAGCAGGAAGCGCTTGCCCTCCTGAGCCTCGGCCAGCTGCTGCTTCAGCGCCAGGATCTCCCACGAGGTGACCAGGGGCGGCAGCCGCTTCAGCTCGTGCAGAGCGGCGTCCAGCGCCACCGGGTCCGGATAGGTCGGCATCTGCAGCGCGGTCTTGCCACGCCAGCTCTCCGGCGACCAGGCAGCGCCAGCGGCGGCCGCGGCAGGATCGGGGACAGGCGAAACGGCGGACAGGCTCATTGCAGACTTCCGGAGGTGGGGGGCGTTCATGGTCGCAGAGCGGACCGCTGTCGCAAAGGGTCGAACATCGTCTGCACATGACTGAACGCCGGGGAAAGCGCATCGCGATTGGCCAGAAGCGGCATGCCCACGGCCAGCCGGACAGGCGCATGATTCGCCACGCACTGTTACGAAGTAACACTCAATCCCCACTGGCCCCTTCCACAGCCTATCCGCCATGAAGCCCTCCCTGCTCGCTACCGGCATCACCTTCGCCCTGACCCTGGCCAACCTGCCCTCCCTCGCCCTGGCTGCCGATGTGGCCCCGGTGAAGGATCTCGATACCGTCACCGTCAGTGCCCAGCTCGACCAGGCCCGCAACGCGCTGTCGCCGGACATCGGCAGCAGCCAGTACCAGATCACCGCCGAGGACATCCAGAAGCAGCCGCTGGGTGCCTCCGCCCCGCTCAGCCAGGTGCTGCTGCAGGCCCCGGGCGTGGTCCAGGACTCCTATGGCGGCGTCCATGTGCGCGGCGACCACGCCAACCTGCAGTACCGCATCAACGGCGTGCTGCTGCCCGAATCGATCTCCGGCTTCGGCCAGACCCTGGACGCGCGCACCATCAAGAGCATCCGCCTGATGGACGGCGCGCTGCCGGCGCAGTTCGGCGAGCGCACCGCGGCGGTGGTCGACATCACCACCCGCAGTGGCGCCGAGCTCGGCAATGGCGGCAGCGCCGGACTCACCGCGGGCTCGTTCGGCAAGGTCAACCCGAATGCCTCCTGGTGGGGCAACCAGGGGCGCTGGAGCTGGTTCCTGACCGGCAACTACGACCAGAACGAGGTTGGTCTGGAAAATCCCACCGCTTCGCGAAAGCCCCTTCATGACGACACCCATCAGGGCAAGGCGTTCGCCGACCTGACCTATCTGGTCAACGACAACACCCGCCTGAGCGTGTTCGCCGGCTTCGCCAACAACCGTTTCCAGATCCCGGTCAATCCGGGCCAGACGCCACAGTTCGGCTATCTCGATACCACCACGTTCGATTCCAGCCAGCTGGACGAGACCCAGCGCGAGACCACCCGCTTCGGCATGCTGGTGCTGCAGGGCACGCTGGGCAGCACCGCCTACCAGGTCTCTGCCGGGCAGCGCTACAGCGATGTGGCATTCAACCCGGATGTCGTCGGCGACCTGGTGTTCAGCGGCGTCGCCTCGCAGGTCCAGCGCAGCAACCGCGCCAACACCCTGCAGGCCGACTTCTCCACCCCGCTGGGCAACGACCACACGCTGCGCTACGGCCTGTACGGCAATTACGAGAACGCGCAGGCCAGCAACAGCAGCTGGGTGTTTCCGGTCGATGATGCCGGCCAGCAGTCCAGCACCACGCCGCTGCTGATTCCGGATCGCAGCGCCTTCCACGCCAGTACGCTGGCGCTGTACGTGCAGGACGAATGGAAGATCGGCGACGACTGGACCGTGAACTACGGCCTGCGCGGCGATCGCTACAAGGCCTTCGGCCACACCGAGGGTCAGCTCAGCCCGCGGTTGGGGGTGGTCTGGAATGCCAGCGACAGCACCACCGTGCATGCCGGCTATTCGCGTTACTTCACGCCACCGGCCAGTGAGCTGATCGCCAGCAGCGATATCGCCCTGTATGACGGCACCACCAACCAGCAACCCAGTGGCGGCAACAACACGCCACTGGCGGAGCGCAGCGACTACTACGACATCGGCGTCTCGCAGCAGCTGGGTGAACACCTGACCCTGGGCCTGGACGCTTACGACCGCCGCGTCGCGCGCCTGCAGGACGAAGGCCAGTTCGGCGCCGCCTACATCTACTCGACCTTCAACTACCGCCGCGGCCATATCCGCGGCCTGGAGTTCAGTGCCGACTACAGCAACGGTCCGTTCAGCGCCTACTTCAACGCGGCCTACAACAAGGCGATCGGCACCCAGGTCATCACCAGCGAGTACAACCTCGATCCGGATGCGCTGGCCTATGTGGCCGACCATTGGATCCACCTCGACCACGACCAGAAGCTCACTTCCTCTGGAGGCCTCAGCTACGCGTTCGCCGGGCACAACCGGATCGGGGCCAACTACGTGTTCGGCAGCGGCCTGCGTTCGGACATCGAGGGCGTGCCCAACGGCGGCGAGCTGCCGTCCTACCTGCAGGTGAACCTCAGCGCCGGGCACGACTTCAACGTCGACAGCGGCCATCCACTGCATGTGCAGCTGGCGGTGATCAACGCTTTGGACCGCAGCTACCAGCTGCGCGATGGCGGCGGTGTCGGCGTGTTCGCCCCGCAGTGGGGACCGCGCCGTGGCGCCTACCTGAGCCTGCAGCAGGACTTCTGAGGAGACAGGGGTCGGATCCCTTTCCGCAGGAAAGGGCTCTGCCCCCCCACCGGGAATGGAGTCAGAGCCCTTTGCGATGCAAAGGGATCCGACCCCGTTTCGCTTTCAGCGCTTGACCTTGCGCAGCGACACCACCAGCGCCCACAGCGCCAGCAGCACGAACCACACGCCCGACCACATCGGCATGGTCAGGCCGAGGAAGGTCCAGTCGATGTTGCCGCAGTTGCCAGTGCCGGTCAGCACCGTGCGGAACACTTCCAGCGGCCCCATGGTCTCGCTCAGGAAGGCCAGCGGCGGGCCACAGGTGGACCCCATTTCCGGCGGCAGCATCTGCACGTAGACGTGGCGCGCGGCGATGCCGACACCCACGGCCGCGGCAATGAACGCCAGCACGCCATAGGTCGCGCGTCCCGGGCGGTTGGACGGACCATGCAGTGCACCGATCAGGAACAGCAGGCCAAGCGCGGCGAACGCCAGGCGCTGGAAGATGCACAGCGGACACGGCTCCAGGCCCATCTTCAGCTGCAGGAAGATCGCGTAGCCAAGCAGGCCCGCGCAGATCAGGAAGCCCAGGAAGAACTGGGCGCGGAAGGGCCAGCGCAGTGGATTCATCGTCAACGCTCGAATGGATCAGGCGCCAAGCGTAACCGAGAGTGCGCGCCATTCGAACCGCCACAGGTGACGCCTGTCGGAACGGCGTGGGTCAGAGCCCTGTCCTGCGGAAAGGGATCCGACCCCGGAAACGCAAAAGCCCGGCAGAGGCCGGGCTTTCGCTGTGTCGCATTGGAGCGGTCCGATTACTCGGCCACTTCCTCGGCCACGACCGGACGGTCAACCAGCTCGACGTAGGCCATCGGCGCGTTGTCGCCAGCGCGGAAGCCGCACTTCAGCAGACGCAGGTAGCCGCCCGGACGGTTCGCGTAGCGCGGGCCCAGGATGGTGAACAGGTTGCCCACGGCTTCGTTGTCGCGCAGGCGGGCGAAGGCCAGACGGCGGTTGGCGACGGAGTCGACCTTGGCCAGGGTGATCAGCGGCTCGGCAACGCGGCGCAGTTCCTTGGCCTTCGGCAGGGTGGTCTTGATCAGCTCGTGCTTGAACAGCGAGGCGGCCATGTTCTTGAACATTGCTTCGCGGTGGGCGCTGGTACGGCTGAACTTACGGCCAGACTTCTGGTGACGCATGGTGATATTCCTTGGTTAATGATGAGGCTGTGTGGATCGTTGTCGCCATCCTGGCGTTGCTGCGCGGACTGCGGTTGGTCCTGGCCGCCCGTCCTGGACGACCTGCCGCGCGAACCTGGGGTTCGTCATGGCATGTTGTGTTGCGTTGAAGGCCCCACCGCGAACGGTGGAGCCTTCAGGCATTACCGATATCAGCCCAGCATGCCGTGGCTGGCGACGCCGGCCGGCGGCCAGTTCTCCAGCTTCATGCCGAGCGACAGGCCGCGCTGAGCCAGCACTTCCTTGATCTCGGTGAGCGACTTCTTGCCCAGGTTCGGGGTCTTCAGCAGCTCCACTTCGGTCTTCTGGATCAGATCGCCGATGTAGTAGATGCTTTCAGCCTTCAGGCAGTTGGCCGAACGCACGGTCAGCTCCAGATCGTCGATCGGGCGCAGCAGCACCGGATCCACGCCGTTGTTGGCCGGCTTGGCCGCACCGCGGTCGCGGTGCGTGAAGTCACCGAACACCGACAGCTGGTCGCTGAGGATGTCGGCGGCGGTGCGCACGGCTTCCTCGGCATCGATGGTGCCGTTGGTCTCGATATCGATGACCAGCTTGTCCAGGTCGGTACGCTGTTCGACGCGGGCCGCTTCCACGGCATAGGCGACGCGGCGGACCGGCGAGAACGAGGCATCCAGGACCAGACGGCCGATGGCACGGGTTTCTTCGTCCGGACGACGACGCGCGGCAGCCGGCTGGTAGCCGAAACCACGTTCGATCTTCAGACGCATGTTGATCGCCGTATCCTTGGTCAGGTGGCAGATCACGTGTTCGCCGTTCAGGATCTCCACATTGTGGTCGACCTTGATGTCGGCAGCGGTGACAACGCCCGGGCCCTGCTTGGACAGGGACAGGGTGGCGCTGTCGCCGGAGTGCATACGGATGGCCACGTCCTTCAGGTTCAGCAGGACTTCGAGCACGTCCTCCTGCAGACCTTCGACCGTGGTGTACTCATGCAACACGCCGTCGATTTCGACTTCCGTGATGGCGAAGCCCGGGATGGACGACAGCAGCACGCGACGCAGGGCATTACCCAGCGTATGCCCGTAACCCCGCTCCAAAGGTTCGATAACAACCTTTGCACGGGTGTCGGTAAGGCGTTCGATCTGCGGACCGCGAGGACGCAGAACCTGGTTGGCGGTAACCGTCATGTTGCGGGTTCTCCTAGTGAACCCCCGGCCGTCGCCGGGGGCTCTCCAATGTGAATTACTTCGAATACAGCTCGACGATCAGCGCTTCGTTGATGTCCGCAGGCAGATCCGAACGATCCGGAACAGCCTTGAAGATGCCGGTGAACTTGCCGGAATCCACTTCAACCCACGACGGGCTCAGGTCATGCTGGGCGGCGACGGTCAGGGCTTCCTGGACGCGCAGCTGCTTGGCAGCCTTTTCAGACAGGGCGATGGCGTCGCCAGCCTTGACCTGGTACGAAGCCAGGTTGACCGACTTGCCATTCACGGTGACGCCGCGGTGCGACACCAGCTGACGGGCAGCCGGACGGGTCACGGCGAAGCCCATGCGGTAGACGACGTTGTCCAGACGGGTTTCCAGCAGCTGCAGCAGGTTCTCGCCGGTGTTGCCCTTCTTGGTCGAGGCCTTCTTGTAGTAGTTGCGGAACTGACGCTCCAGCAGGCCGTAGATACGCTTGACCTTCTGCTTTTCACGCAGCTGGGTGGCGTAGTCGGACAGCTTGCCCTTACGGGCAGTGGCGCCGTGCTGGCCGGGCTTCTGCTCCAGCTTGCACTTGGAGTCCAGCGCACGCGCCGGGCTCTTCAGGGACAGGTCGGCGCCTTCGCGACGGGCGAGCTTACAGGTAGGACCGATATAACGAGCCATTTCTTATCGCTCCCTTTAGACGCGACGCTTCTTCGGCGGACGGCACCCGTTGTGCGGGATAGGCGTCACGTCGATGATGTTGGTGATCTTGTAGCCGACGTTGTTCAACGAACGCACGGCCGACTCACGGCCCGGACCCGGGCCCTTGATGCGGACTTCCAGCGACTTCACGCCGTAGTCCAGCGCAGCACGACCGGCCTTTTCAGCAGCCACCTGGGCAGCGAACGGGGTCGACTTGCGCGAACCGCGGAAGCCAGCGCCACCGGAGGTCGCCCACGACAGAGCGTTGCCCTGGCGGTCGGTGATGGTGACGATGGTGTTGTTGAACGAAGCGTGGACGTGGGCAACGCCGTCGGTGACGACGCGCTTGATCTTCTTCTTGGTCTTAGCAGCGGGCTTAGCCATTTCTCAGTCCCTTACTTCTTGATCGCCTTGCGCGGACCCTTGCGGGTGCGGGCGTTGGTACGGGTGCGCTGGCCACGCAGCGGGAGGCCACGACGGTGACGCAGGCCGCGGTAGCAGCCCAGGTCCATCAGGCGCTTGATCGCGATGCCGATCTCACGGCGCAGATCGCCTTCCACGATGTACTTGCCGACTTCGGCGCGCAGGCGCTCGATTTCCGGCTCCGACAGATCGCGGATCTTGGTGGTCGAAGCAACGCCTGCGACTTCGCAGACCTTCTTCGAACGGGTACGGCCGATGCCGTAAATGCTTTGCAACCCGACCCAGACGTGCTTCTGGGCTGGCAGGTTGACGCCTGCAATACGCGCCATGACGCGGTTCTCCAGCTGAGTGATGGCCGACAGCGCGCCTCGGGCACGCCAATCCGGCAGGATGGATCAAAAAAGTGAACTAGCGATACTAACAAGGTTCCGGTTTACATGGAAGCCCGTGAAACCATTGGTTTCATGAACCCGGCCTGGGGAGTGTGCCCAGGCTCCGGCGCCGGATGGGGTTGGACCTGGGGTTTCCCCCCGGGGCCGCCCGCGCTACTCCAGCGCGGGACCACCTCATCACACCCCCACCCGGAACCGCTGCGGGGGCCGCCCTTCGTTTGTGTGGCCGGAGTCCGCGAAGCGGAGGGACCATCACGTCAGGAAGACGAAAGTATAACAGGCCAATCAGCCGCGGGCAAAACCGCCGCGGTTGCCGCCCTTCAGGTTGGCCTTCTTCAGCAGGCTCTCGTACTGGTGGGACATCAGGTGCGCCTGCACCTGGGCGATGAAGTCCATCACCACCACCACCACGATCAGCAGCGAAGTACCGCCGAAGTAGAACGAGGCGTTCAGCTGCGTGCGCATCAGTTCCGGCAGCAGGCAGACGATCACCAGGTAGGCCGAGCCGGCCGCGGTCAGACGGGTCAGCACGCCGTCGATGTAGTCGGCGGTGGCCTTGCCCGGACGGATGCCCGGAATCAGCGCGCCCGACTTCTTCAGGTTGTCGGCGGTTTCCTGCGAGTTGAACACCAGCGCGGTATAGAAGAACGCGAAACCGGTGATCAGCGCAGCGAACACGATCATGTGCAGCGGCTCGCCCGGGCCCAGGGCATTGGCGACCTTCTGCAGGATCTGGCCAAAGCTGCTCTGGTTGGCGGCCTGGCCGGACCACATGGCCAGGGTGGCCGGGAAGGCCAGCAGGCTCGAGGCGAAGATCGCCGGGATGACGCCGGCCATGTTGAGCTTCAGCGGCAGGAACGAGGTCTGGTTCATGTACGCGTTGCGACCGCCCTGGCGGCGCGCGTAGTTGACCGTGATCCGGCGCTGGCCACGCTCGACGAACACCACGAAGAAGGTGAAGGCGAGCACGACGATGGCGATCAGCAGCAGCTGGATGAACTGGATGTTGCCGTCGCGGTAGGCGTCGAAGGTGTGGATGACCGCACCCGGCAGGCCGGCGACGATACCGGCGAAGATGATCAGCGACACGCCGTTGCCGATGCCGCGCTCGGTGACCTGCTCACCGACCCACATCAGGAACATGGTGCCGGCGGTCAGCGCAACCACGGCGGTGAGCACGAAGCCCATGCCCGGTGCGTACACGACCGGAGCGCCCGACGGCGAGACCTGGCCCTGCAGGGCCAGTGCGATCGAACCGCCCTGCACCACTGCCAGCAGCACGGCGCCGATGCGCGAATACTGGGTGATCTTGCGGCGGCCGGACTCACCTTCCTTCTGCATCGCCTTCAGGGCGGGGAAGATGTGCACGGCCAGCTGCATCACGATCGATGCCGAGATGTACGGCATCACGTTCAGCGCGAAGATGCTGAAACGGTGCAGGGCGCCGCCCGAGAACATGTTGAACATGTCCACGATGCCGCCGCCCTGCTGTTGCATCATGGCAAGCATGGCATCGGGATTGACGCCCGGCACCGGCACGTAGCAGCCAATGCGATAGACGATCAAAGCCCCGACGACGAACAGCAAACGTTGGCGAAGTTCAGTGAACTTGCCCATTCCGCCCGCGAGGTTACCGATGCCAGCTTGCGCCATGATTTTCTTACTCCGTCACGCTGCCGCCGGCAGCTTCGATCGCGGCCTTGGCACCCGCCGTGGCAGCAACACCCTTCAGGGTGAACGCCTTGGTCACTTCGCCCTTGACGACGACCTTGGCCTTCTTTGCAGTGCTCGGGACCAGCTTGGCAGCACGCAGGGCGGCGAAGTCGATCTCACCGGCCGGCAGCTTGTCCAGCGCGTACAGCAGCACTTCAGCGGTGTCCTTGGCGATCGGCGAACGGAAGCCGATCTTCGGCAGACGACGCTGCATGGGGGTCTGGCCGCCTTCGAAGCCAGCCTTGATCTTGCCGCCACCCTTACGGGCGAACGAACCCTTGTGGCCGCGGCCGGCAGTCTTGCCCAGGCCCGAGCCGATACCGCGACCGACGCGGGTACGCTCGGTGCGGGCGCCCGGTGCCGGGCTCAGTTCATTGAGACGCAGAGTCATGGTCGATTACTCCTCAACCTGGACGAGGTACTGAACCTTGTTGATCAGGCCGCGCACCTGCGGGCTGTCCTTCAGTTCACGCACATCGTTGAGCTTGTTCAGGCCCAGGGCACGCACCGACAGGCGGTGACGCGACTGGGTGCCACGCAGGCCACGCACCAGGCGGACCTTGACAGTCTTGTTGGACTCATTAGCCATGGTTGAGTTCCTCCACCTTCTTGCCGCGCTTGGCCGCGATGCGGGCCGGCGACTGCGCAGCAGACAGGCCCTTCACGGTGGCACGCACCAGGTTGATCGGGTTGCGCGAACCGGTGGCCTTGGCCAGCACGTTCTTCACGCCAACCGCTTCCAGCACGGCGCGCATGGCACCGCCGGCGATGACGCCGGTACCTTCCGAAGCCGGCTGCATGAACACGCGGGCTGCGCCGTGACCATCCTTGATGGTGTGCCACAGGGTGCCGTTGTTCAGGTCAACGCTGACCAGGTTCTTGCGGGCCTGTTCCATCGACTTCTGGATGGCGACCGGCACTTCGCGGGCCTTGCCATAACCGAAACCGACCTTGCCTTCGCCGTCGCCGACCACGGTCAGGGCGGTGAAGGTGAACTGGCGGCCACCCTTGACGGTCTTGCTGACGCGGTTGACCGCGACCAGCTTTTCGATCATGCCGTCGTCGATCTTCTCTTCGCGGTTACGGTCGCGATCGCGACCCCGCTGCTGACGCTCTTCTGCCATGTTGATTCCTTGGTTGTTTGGGTATGTACGGCTCGGGGCCGCTTATGGTTGTGGAGTGACGCGTCGTTCCGGTGGGCCACTGCAGAAGAGTGGCGCCGTCCAGCCTCACTCAGGCTGGCGAGCAGGCGGGCAGGAGACCACAGGTCCCCTGCCCTTACCCCTTAGAACTGCAGGCCGGCTTCGCGGGCGGCTTCTGCCAGGGCCTTGATGCGGCCGTGGTAGCGGTAGCCCGAACGATCGAAGGCAACCTTCTCGACGCCGGCGGCCTTGGCGCGCTCAGCGACGATACGGCCGACCTTGGCGGCGGCGTCGGCGTTCTTGCCGTTCTTCAGACCTTCCATGACGTCGGTCTGGGTGGTGTTGGCAGCAGCCAGCACCTTGGAACCGTCGGCGGTGAAGACCTGGGCGTACAGGTGCTGGCCGGTGCGCAGCACCGACAGGCGGGCAACGCCGAGCTCACGGATGTGGGCGCGGGTCGACTTGGCGCGACGCAGGCGGGCGATGTTCTTGTTCATTTTGATTATTCCTTGAAAGCTGAAGGTTGGGCTTTTCCCTGAGGAGTCCGCACACGGATGTGCGGGCTCTTGCGAGGGACTCGCACTTACGCCTTCTTGGCTTCCTTACGGATGATGACTTCGTCGGAGTACTTCACGCCCTTGCCCTTGTACGGCTCCGGCTTGCGGAACGCACGGATCTTGGCGGCAACTTCACCGACGACCTGCTTGTCAGCGCCCTGGACCAGGATCTCGGTCTGGGTCGGGGTCGACAGGGTGATGCCTTCCGGCGCCACGAACACGACCGGGTGCGAGAAGCCCAGCGACAGGCTCAGGTCCTTGCCCTGCATGGCAGCGCGGTAACCCACGCCGACCAGCTCCAGCTTGCGCTCGAAGCCTTCGGACACGCCCTTGACCATGTTGGCCAGGATCGCACGCACGGTACCGGTCAGTGCGACCAGCTCGGCGTTCTCGGTGCTCAGGGTGGCAACGCCGTTGTCGACGTTGATGGCAATACCGGCCGGCTTGGCCAGCGACAGGGAGCCCTTCGGGCCCTTGGCGGTGACGCTGTCCGACTGGACGTTCAGTTCAACCTTACCCAGGTCGATCGGCTTCTTGGCTACGCGGGACATAGTTCTACTCCTTTCGCCTTAGGCCACGAAGCACAGGACTTCGCCGCCGACGCCCAGCTGGCGCGCCTGCGCATCAGTCATGATGCCCTTGGAGGTGGAAATGATGGAGATACCCAGGCCGTTCATGACCTTCGGCAGCTCGCTCTTGCCGCGGTACTGGCGCAGGCCCGAACGCGAGAAGCGCTTCAGGGTCGCGATGACCGGCTTGCCTTCGAAATACTTCAGCACGATTTCCAGCTCGGACTTGTTGTTTTCCAGCTGGGTCACGCGCAGGTCGGTGATGTAACCCTCGTCCTTCAGGACCTGGGCGATCGCAACCTTGATCTTGGACGACGGGGCTTTCACCGTCTGCTTGCCAACCGCGGCCGCATTCTTGATGCGGACCAGCAGGTCGGCGATGGGATCAGTCATGCTCATATGAGTACCTTTGAGTGCACCGATATCCGCTTTCGCGAAAATCTGTTGTCTCCTGGAAACGGGCCAGGCCCCTTGATGCAGCGGGCCCGGGGCCCACTCCTACAACCCCGTTTGCACAGGGCAAGACGCGGGAGTATACGCCAAAAGAGCCCGGCTTGCGCCGGGCTCTTCGGTTTTTTTGCATCGGGAAGGCTGAATGCCTCCCCTGCCCGGTTCAGGACCCCCCGAAGGGGCTCCTGATCGCAGGACCGGCTGGGATTACCAGCTGGCCTTGCGCAGACCCGGGACGTCGCCACGCATGGTGGCTTCGCGCAGCTTGTTACGGCCCAGGCCGAACTTGCTGTAGACGCCACGCGGACGACCCGACAGCTCGCAACGGTTGCGCTGGCGGCTCGGCGACGAATCGCGCGGCAGCTTGGCCAGCCTGGTTGCGGCGTCGATCTTCTCTTCGTAGGTCGCGTCCACGGAGGACACGATCTTCTTCAGAGCCGCACGCTTTTCAGCGTACTTCTTTGCCAGCTTTTCCCGCTTGATGTCGCGGTTGACCATGGAGGTCTTTGCCATTTCGGTTTCCTCGACAGATCAGTTACGGAACGGGAACTTGAACGCTGCCAGCAGCGCCTTCGCTTCCGCGTCGGTCTTCGCAGTGGTGGTGATGGCGATATCCATACCGCGGATCGCGTCGACGGCGTCGAAGTCGATTTCCGGGAAGATGATCTGCTCCTTCACACCCATGTTGAAGTTGCCGCGGCCGTCGAAGGAACGACCGGAAACACCACGGAAGTCGCGCACGCGCGGCAGCGAGATGTTGATCAGGCGATCCAGGAACTCGTACATCTTGTGGCGACGCAGCGTGGTCTTGCAGCCGATCGGCCAACCATCGCGGATCTTGAACGACGCAACCGACACACGCGACTTGGTGACAACCGGCTTCTGGCCGGAAATCTTGGTCATGTCGCCGACGGCGTTTTCCAGGATCTTCTTGTTGGTGGCCGCTTCGCCGACACCCATGTTCAGGGTGACCTTGACCAGCTTCGGCACTTCCATCGGATTGGTGTAGCCGAACTGCTTCATCAGCGCCGGCACCACTTCGTCCTTGTAGAACTTTTCGAGACGGGAACTCATCTTCTCATTCCTCAGGCGTCGAGCGCCTCACCGCTGGAGCGGAACACACGCAGTTTGCGTCCATCCTCCAGCACCTTGAAGCCAACGCGTTCGCCCTTGCCCGAAGCCGGGTTCAGAACATTCACGTTGGAGATATGGATCGAAGCTTCGCGCTCGACCACGCCGCCGGCAACACCTGCCTGCGGGTTCGGCTTGGTGTGGCGCTTGACGATGTTCACGTTGGCGACGACCACACGGTCGCCGTCGACGCGGACGACTTCGCCCTGCTTGCCCTTGTCCTTGCCAGCGTTGACGACAACCTGGTCGCCCTTCTTGATACGGTTAGCCATGATTATCTCCTGTCGCTCACAGCACTTCGGGAGCGAGCGAGACGATCTTCATGAACTTCTCCGAACGAAGTTCACGGGTCACCGGCCCGAAGATACGGGTACCGATCGGCTCCTGCTTGCTGTTCAGCAGAACGGCAGCGTTGCCGTCGAAGCGGATCAGCGAACCATCGGCGCGACGCACACCCTTGCGGGTACGCACCACGACGGCGTCATACACTTCACCCTTCTTGACCTTGCCGCGCGGAATCGCATCCTTCACGGTGACCTTGATGATGTCGCCGATGCCGGCGTAACGGCGCTTGGAACCACCCAGCACCTTGAAGCACATCACCTGCTTGGCACCCGAATTGTCCGCGACGTCAAGGTAGCTCTGCATCTGGATCATGATTCAGCTCCTTATTCAGCCGCGCGCGTGATGACTTCCACCACGCGCCAGTTCTTGGTCTTGGACATCGGAGCAATCTCGGTCACGCGGACGACATCGCCTTCCTTGCAGGCGTTGTCGGCATCGTGGGCGTGCAGCTTCGTCGAGCGCTTGATGTACTTGCCGTACAGCGCGTGCTTGACCTGACGCTCAACCAGGACGGTAACCGTCTTGTCCATCTTGTTGCTGACGACACGGCCTTCGACCGTGCGCAGCGTCTTCTTTTCAGTATTGTCGCTCATAGCGGCCATCCTTACTTCGTGCTGCCGAGCAGGGTCTTGACGCGAGCAATCTCGCGACGGACCCGGCGAATGTCGTGGGTCTTCGGCAGCTGGCCGGTGACCTGCTGCATACGGACAGAGAACTGTTCCTTACGCAGGTCGATCAGGTGGGCCTTGAGTTCGTCAGCCGACTTTTCACGGAGAGTTTTGATATCCATCAGCGCACCGTACGGGTCACGAAAGTGGTGGTGACCGAGAGCTTGGCGGCGGCCAGGCGGAACGCCTCGCGAGCCACTTCCTCGGAAACACCCTCGATTTCATAGATCATGCGGCCGGGCTGGATCTGGGCCACCCAGTATTCCACGTTGCCCTTACCAGAACCCATTCGGACTTCGATGGGCTTCTTGGTGATGGGCTTGTCGGGGAACACGCGGATCCACATCTTGCCACCGCGCTTGACGTAGCGGCTGATCGAGCGGCGGGCCGCTTCGATCTGACGCGCGGTCAGCTGACCGTGTGCGGTTGCCTTCAGGCCGTATTCGCCGAAGCTGACAGCGTTGGCGCTCCAGCTCAGGCCATCGTTACGGCCCTTGTGTACCTTGCGGTACTTGGTTCGCTTGGGTTGCAACATTGTCGTTACCTCGCTTCACGGGCCGGGCGCTGACGGTCACCGCGATCGCCGCGATCGTGACGATCGTTGCGCGACGGGGTGTCGTCCTGCTTTTCCTGGCCAACCTGGGAGAAATCGAAGACCTCGCCCTTGTAGATCCAGACCTTGATGCCGATGATGCCGTAGGTCGTCTTGGCCTCAGCGAAGCCATAGTCGATGTCGGCACGCAGGGTGTGCAGCGGCACGCGGCCTTCGCGGTACCACTCCGAACGGGCGATTTCTGCACCGTTGAGGCGGCCACCCACGTTGACCTTGATACCCAGGGCACCCAGACGCATCGCGTTGCCGACCGAGCGCTTCATTGCACGGCGGAACATGATGCGACGCTCCAGCTGCTGGGCGATCGACTCGGCAACGAGCTGCGCGTCCAGTTCCGGCTTGCGCACTTCGGTGACGTTGATGTGCGCCGGGACGCCCATCATCTCGCTCACTTCCTTGCGCAGCTTCTCGATGTCCTCACCGCGCTTGCCGATCACCACGCCCGGACGGGCGGTGTGGATCGTCACGCGAGCGGTCTTGGCCGGACGCTCGATCAGGATCTTGCTGATGCCGGCCTGAGCCAGCTTCTTGCGCAGCATTTCGCGCACTTTCAGGTCGGCTGCCAGGTAACCAGCGAACTCGGCCTTGTTGGCGTACCACTTGGAGTTCCAGTCCTTGGAAATGCCGAGGCGGATACCAATCGGATGAACTTTATGACCCATGGTCTTTTCCTTATCCGCTTACTTGGCGGCGCCCACAACCACAGTGATGTGGCTGGTGCGCTTGAGGATGCGGGTACCGCGGCCTTTCGCCCGCGCCATGAAACGCTTCAGGGTCGGACCTTCATCAACCATGATGGTCTGAACCTTCAGCTCGTCGACGTCGGCGCCCTGGTTGTTCTCGGCGTTGGCAATTGCCGACTCCACCACCTTCTTGATCAGGTGGGCAGCCTTCTTGTCCGAGAACTTCAGCAGGTTGACCGCACGCTCGGCCGGCAGACCGCGCACCTGGTCAGCGACCAGACGAGCCTTCTGCGGGGAGATGCGCGCAGTGCGCAGGATGGCTTTCGCTTCCATTGTCATCTCTCCTTACTTGCCCGACTTCTTGTCACCACCGTGACCCTTGAAGGTCCGGGTGATGGCAAATTCGCCGAGCTTGTGGCCGACCATGTTCTCGTTGACGAGAACCGGGATGTGGTTCTTGCCGTTATGCACGGCAATGGTGACGCCTACCATGTCAGGCAGGATCATCGAACGGCGCGACCAGGTCTTGATCGGCTTCTTGCTGCCCGCAGCGGCCTCCACCTTCTTGACGAGGTGGTGATCGACGAACGGGCCCTTCTTGAGTGAACGTGCCATGGTCGATTAGCCCCTACGATCGCGGACGATGAACTGCTGAGTGCGCTTGTTATGGCGCGTCTTGTAACCCTTGGTCGGGACACCCCACGGGGTGACCGGATGCGGGTTACCCTGGCCGGCCTTGGCCTCACCACCACCGTGCGGGTGGTCAACCGGGTTCATGGCAGCACCACGAACGGTCGGGCGGACGCCGCGCCAACGCTTGGCACCGGCCTTGCCCAGCTTTTCCAGGCTGTGCTCGTCGTTGCCGACTTCGCCGATGGTGGCGCAGCACTCGACCGGAACCTTACGCATTTCACCCGAGCGCAGGCGCAGGGTGGCGTAGATGCCTTCGCGAGCCACCAGCTGCACGGCCGCACCAGCGGCGCGAGCGATCTGAGCGCCCTTGCCCGGCTTCAGTTCGATGCAGTGGATGGTGGTGCCGACCGGGATGTTGCGCAGCGGCAGGGTGTTGCCGGCCTTGATCGGGGCATCCGAACCAGCGATCACCTGATCACCAGCCTTCAGGCCCTTCGGGGCGATGATGTAGCGACGCTCACCGTCGACGTAGCACAGCAGAGCGATGTGCGCGGTGCGGTTCGGATCGTATTCGATGCGTTCCACGCGCGCCGGGATGCCCAGCTTGTTGCGCTTGAAGTCGATGATGCGGTAGTGCTGCTTGGCACCACCACCGACGTGACGCACGGTGATGCGGCCATGGTGGTTACGACCACCCGAGCGGCTCTGCGACTCGACCAGCGCAGCGTGCGGAGCACCCTTGTGCAGGTCGGGAGTGACCACGCGCACGGCCGAACGGCGGCCGGGGGAAGTGGGCTTGAATTTCATCAATGGCATGGGATGTACCTCAGGCCTTGGCCGTTACATCGATCGACTGGCCATCGGCCAGGCGAACGTACGCCTTGCGCCAATCGCCGCGGCGGCCAGCACGGTTACGGAAGGACTTGTTCTTGCCCTTGACGTTGACCACGTTGACGGCTTCGACCTTGACGTCGAACAGCTGCTCAACCGCGGCCTTTACATCGGCCTTGGTGGCTTCGTTCGAAACTTCGAAGACATACTGGTTGGAGAGTTCCTGCAGGCGCGCGGTCTTTTCGGAGACACGCGGGGCACGCAGCACGCTGAAGATTTTTTCGTTGCTGTTCATGCCAGCCACTCCTCGACCTTCTTGACCGCGTCAGCGGTGATGACGACCGTGTCGGCACCCACCAGCGAGACCGGATCCAGACCCTGGACGTCACGCACCTGCACGTACGGCAGATTGCGGGCGGACAGGTACAGGTGCTCGGACGCTTCTTCGGTGACGATCAGCGGGCGCTTGCCCACTTCCAGGCCGGCCAGCTTGGCGATCAGACCCTTCGTGTTGGTCACTTCAACGTCGAAGGACTCCACGATGGTCAGACGGCCCTGACGGTTCAGCTCGGACAGGATCGCGCACATGGCGGCACGGTACTGCTTACGATTGACCTTCTGCTCGAAGCTGCGCGGCTTGGCCGCGAAGGTGACACCGCCGCCGACGAAGATCGGAGCCGTCAGTGCGCCATGACGCGCGCCGCCGCCCTTCTGCTTCTTCGACTTCTTGGTGGTACCAGCCACTTCGGAGCGAGTCTTCTGTGCCTTGGTGCCGGCGCGACCGGCGTTGCGGTAGGCAACGACGACCTGGTGGACCAGATCTTCGCTGAAATCGCGACCGAACACGGCGTCGGAGACCGAGACCTTGTTGTTGCTACCCGTGATAACGAGTTCCATCGTCATCTCTCCTTATGCCTTGCTCGCCGGACGGACGATCACGTCGCCACCCGCCGCGCCCGGAACGGCGCCGCGAACGGCGATCAGACCGCGCTCGACGTCGACCTTGACCACTTCCAGGTTCTGGGTGCTCTGCTGCACCGCGCCCATGTGGCCCGACATCTTCTTGCCCGGGAAAACGCGACCCGGGGTCTGGCGCTGACCCAGCGAACCCGGCGCGCGATGCGACAGCGAGTTACCGTGGGTTGCATCGCCCATACGGAAGTTGTGGCGCTTGATGGTGCCCTGGAAGCCCTTACCCTTGGTGACACCCTGGACGTCGACGATCTGGCCGACTTCGAAGATGTCCGCCTTGACTTCGCCGCCAACGGCGAAATCGCCGAGCTGCGCGTCTTCAACGCGGAATTCCCACAGGCCACGACCCGCTTCCACCTTCGCCTTGGCGAAGTGGCCGGCTTCCGGCTTGTTGACCAGGGCAGCGCGACGCGCGCCGACGGTCACCTGCACGGCGCTGTAGCCGTCGGTTTCGACGGTCTTGATCTGCGCGATGCGGTTCGGGGTTGCTTCGATCAGGGTCACCGGGATGGAGCGGCCATCTTCAGTGAACACGCGGCTCATGCCGGCCTTGCGGCCCACGAAGCCCAACGAATACTTCTTCGTCATGGTCGTAGTCCTCAGGTCAGCTTGATCTGAACGTCGACGCCGGCAGCCAGTTCGAGCTTCATCAGCGCGTCCACGGTCTTGTCATTCGGGTCAACGATATCGAGCACGCGCTTGTGCGTGCGGGTCTCGTACTGGTCACGCGCGTCCTTGTCGACGTGCGGGGAAACGAGAACGGTGTAACGCTCGATCTTGGTCGGCAGCGGGATCGGGCCACGCACTTGCGCGCCGGTCCGCTTTGCCGTTTCAACGATCTCGCTGGCCGAACGGTCGATCAGACGATGATCGAACGCTTTCAGCCGGATCCGGATCTTTTGGTCCGCCATGGCGGTAGGTTCCTTCGTTAAAAGAGCGACAGACAAAGCCTCTGGGTTGCTTTGCCCCATGAAATTCCTGAATACGGACGGCCCGCACTCCTGCAGGCCGCCAAGGTCAGTCCATAGACCTCAAAAACGTAGGCAGACCAGTTACCCGGCCTGCCCAGACGTAGAAGCATAATGGCACGCAAGGCAGCTGTCAACAGTCGCCTGTTGACGCCGCCTGAGTGGCATTGACCCTTCCTGGTCCGGGGAACACAAGGCACATCCTGTGCCTGCTTTCCCATTTGATACGCCCCGATGCCCTACCCAGGCAACATCGGGGCGCAGATACTACCAGATTACTCGATGATCTTCGAGACCACGCCGGCGCCGACGGTACGGCCGCCTTCGCGGATGGCGAAGCGCAGGCCTTCGTCCATTGCCACCGGGTTGATCAGGGTGACGACCATCTTGACGTTGTCACCCGGCATCACCATTTCGACGCCTTCCGGCAGAGCAGCTGCGCCGGTGATGTCGGTGGTGCGGAAGTAGAACTGCGGACGGTAGCCGTTGAAGAACGGGGTGTGGCGGCCGCCCTCGTCCTTCGACAGGACGTAGACTTCGCCTTCGAACTTGGTGTGCGGCTTGATCGAACCCGGCTTGGCCAGGACCTGGCCACGCTCGACGTCGTCACGCTTGGTGCCGCGCAGCAGCAGGCCAGCGTTGTCGCCTGCCTGACCCTGGTCCAGCAGCTTGCGGAACATTTCAACGCCGGTCACGGTGGTCTTCTGCACCGGACGGATGCCGACGATTTCGATTTCGTCGCCAACCTTGATCACGCCGCGCTCGATACGACCGGTCACCACGGTGCCGCGGCCCGAGATCGAGAACACGTCTTCCACCGGCATCAGGAACGGCTTGTCGATCGCGCGCTCCGGCTCCGGAATCCAGCTGTCCAGGGCATCGACCAGCTTCAGGATGGCCGGCACGCCGATGTCGCTCTGGTCGCCTTCCAGCGCCAGACGGGCCGAACCGGCGATGATCGGGGTGTCGTCGCCCGGGAAGTCGTACTTGCTCAGCAGCTCGCGCACTTCCATCTCGACCAGCTCGAGCAGCTCGGCGTCGTCAACCATGTCGGCCTTGTTCAGGAACACGACGATGTACGGCACGCCGACCTGGCGCGACAGCAGGATGTGCTCGCGGGTCTGCGGCATCGGGCCGTCAGCGGCCGAGCACACCAGGATCGCGCCGTCCATCTGGGCGGCACCGGTGATCATGTTCTTGACGTAGTCAGCGTGGCCCGGGCAATCGACGTGGGCGTAGTGACGGATCGGGGATTCGTATTCGACGTGCGCGGTCGAGATCGTGATACCGCGTGCCTTTTCTTCCGGCGCGGCGTCGATCGAGGAGTAGTCCTTGAACTCGCCACCGAAGCGCTCGGCACCGATCTTGGTCAGTGCAGCGGTCAGCGTGGTCTTGCCGTGGTCGACGTGACCGATGGTGCCGACGTTGACGTGCGGCTTGGTGCGCTCGAACTTACCCTTTGCCATTGTTCTATACCTTGATTGTTCGTAAGTGGTTTCAAGAGAGGCTGAGCGAAGCTCAGCCCTTCTTCATGACGGCTTCGGCGATGTTGGTCGGAGCCGGCTCGTAGTGATCGAATTCCATGGTGAAGGTGGCGCGGCCCTGGGTCTGCGAACGCAGCGCAGTGGCGTAGCCGAACATTTCACCCAGCGGGATCATCGCGTTGATGATGCTGGCCGAACCGTCACCGGTGGTGTCGGAACCCTGCAGCACGCCGCGACGACGGCTGACGTCGCCCATCACGTCACCCTGGTAATCCTCCGGGGTCACGATCTCGACCTTCATGATCGGCTCCAGCAGCACTGGCTTGGCCTTGGCGAAGCCCTGCTTGAAGGCCATCGACGAAGCCAGCTTGAACGCCATTTCCGAGGAGTCGACGTCGTGGTACGAACCGAACACCAGCTTCACCTTGACGTCCACGACCGGGAAGCCAGCCAGCGGACCGCTGGTGATGGTTTCGCGCAGGCCCTTTTCAACCGACGGGATGAATTCCTTCGGGATCACGCCGCCGGTGATGTCGTTGATGAACAGGAAGTCGTCCTTGATGGCCGGAGCCAGCTTCGGATCGGCACGGTCGGCAGCGGTGATCGGCGACAGTTCGATCACGACGTGACCGTACTGACCCTTACCACCGGACTGCTTGGCGTGCTTGTAGTCCGACTTGACGTCGGCCAGGGTGATGGTTTCGCGGTAGGCCACCTGCGGCGCGCCGACGTTGGCTTCAACGTTGAACTCGCGCTTCAGGCGGTCGACGATGATGTCCAGGTGCAGCTCGCCCATGCCCGAGATGATGGTCTGGCCGGATTCTTCGTCGGTCTTGACGCGGAACGACGGATCTTCCTGCGCCAGACGGCCCAGGGCCAGACCCATCTTTTCCTGGTCCGACTTGGTCTTCGGCTCGACGGCCATCGAGATCACCGGCTCCGGGAACGTCATGCGCTCCAGGATGATCGGGGCGTCCACGGCGCACAGGGTGTCACCGGTGGTGGTGTCCTTCAGGCCCACGGCAGCGGCGATGTCACCGGCCAGAACTTCCTTGATTTCCTCGCGGTTGTTCGAGTGCATCTGCAGGATGCGGCCGATGCGCTCCTTCTTGCCCTTCACCGAGTTCAGCACGGTGTCGCCGCCGTTCAGGGTGCCCGAGTAGACACGGAAGAAGGTCAGCGCGCCGACGAACGGGTCGGTGATGATCTTGAAGGCCAGCGACGAGAACGGAGCCTTGTCGTCCGACTTGCGGGTCATTTCGACGGTGTCGTCGTCAACGTCCACGCCCTTCACGTCCGGCACGTCGACCGGCGACGGCAGCAGCTGGATCACGCCGTCCAGCATGGCCTGCACGCCCTTGTTCTTGAAGGCCGAGCCGCAGTACATCGGCACGATCTCGGTGGCCAGGGTGCGGGTACGCAGCGCGTTGATGATTTCAGCCTCGGCCAGCTCTTCGCCGCCCAGGTACTTTTCCATCAGCTCTTCGCTGGCTTCGGCAGCGGTCTCGACCATGAACTGGCGAGCCTCTTCAGCCGGGCCCTGCAGGTCGGCCGGGATGTCACCGTATTCGAACTTCATGCCCTGCGAAGCCTCATCCCAATGGATGGCCTTCATCTTCAGCAGGTCGACGACGCCCTTGAAGTTGTCTTCAGCGCCGATCGGCAGCTGCATCGGCACGGCAACCGCGCCCAGCTTGGCCTTCAGCTGGCCGACGACCTTCTGGAAGTTGGCACCGGTGCGGTCCATCTTGTTGACGAACGCGATGCGCGGCACGTGGTACTTGTTGGCCTGGCGCCACACGGTTTCCGACTGCGGCTGCACGCCACCGACGGCGCACAGGACGAAGACGGCACCGTCGAGCACGCGCAGCGAGCGCTCCACTTCGATGGTGAAGTCGACGTGCCCGGGGGTGTCGATGATGTTGAAGCGGTGCTCCGGCAGGGACTTGTCCATGCCCTTCCAGAACGCGGTGGTGGCAGCGGACTGGATCGTGATGCCACGCTCCTGCTCCTGCTCCATCCAGTCCATGGTGGCGGCGCCGTCATGCACTTCACCGATCTTGTGGCTCTTGCCGGTGTAGAACAGGATGCGCTCGGACGTGGTGGTCTTGCCGGCATCGATGTGAGCCATGATGCCGAAGTTACGGTAACGCTCGATGGGAGTGGAACGGGCCACGGGAGCCTCTCAGATTTCTTGGATTTCGGATGGCCGAACGCCGCCTTTCGGCGGCCTTCGGATTGGCGCAGTCCTTCTGGGACCGCGAGGCAGCACGCACCTAGGTGGTGCTGCCCTGCCTGTTTTACAAGGCCGTCAAACTCACCAGCGGTAGTGGGCGAATGCCTTGTTGGCTTCGGCCATGCGGTGGGTTTCTTCGCGCTTCTTGATGGCGCCGCCACGGTTTTCCGAGGCGTCGATCAGTTCAGCAGCCAGCTTCTTCGGCATGGTGTTCTCACCACGCTTGCGCGCGGAGTCGATCAGCCAGCGCATGGCCAGGGCCATCTTGCGCGACGAACGCACTTCGACCGGCACCTGGTAGGTGGCACCACCGACGCGGCGCGACTTGACTTCGACCGCCGGAGCGACGTTGTCCAGAGCCTTCTGCACCAGTTCAATGGCGTTGGCGCTGCTGTTCTTCTCGGTGATCACGTCCATGGCGCCGTACACGATCTTTTCGGCGACGGACTTCTTGCCGCTCTGCATGACCATGTTGATGAAGCGGGCGATGGTTTCGCTTCCGTGCTTCGGATCGGGCAGGACGGAACGCTGCGGAGTATTACCCTTACGCGACATAGTGCTCTCTCCTTATGCCTTCGGACGCTTGGCGCCGTACTTGGAACGGGCCTGGCGACGCTTGGCAACGCCGGCGGCGTCGAGCGAGCCACGAACGGTGTGGTAACGCACACCCGGCAGGTCCTTGACGCGACCGCCGCGGATCAGGACCACGGAGTGCTCCTGCAGGTTGTGGCCTTCACCACCGATGTAGGAAATCACTTCTTCCTGGTTGGTCAGGCGGACCTTGGCAACCTTGCGCAGAGCCGAGTTCGGCTTCTTCGGAGTGGTGGTGTAGACACGGGTGCAGACGCCACGGCGCTGCGGGCACTTGTCGAGCGCCGGCGAGGCACTCTTGTAGGTGGTCGCTTGCCGCGGCTTGCGGACCAGCTGGTTGATCGTCGCCATCAGTAGGTTCTTCTGATTGGTGGCCGGAAATCCGGCCAGAGATGCGGAAATGTTAAAGCAGGCCAAAATTCTGGCCTGCTGAGACAGACGATTGTAGCAACCTGCCAGGAAAGCAGTCAAACGCCTCCTGTCAAGCCCGTTCCTGATCCCGGAACGTTACTGGGGGGCCTCCATGTACCCCGTTCAGGTTGGCCGGGTCGATCGCGGACGATCTCCCCTGCCCTTTCCCAATCCCATCGATGGACCGATGGGGTGGTCCGGCCTTGCGGCCGGACCGGATACCTCATTCTTCGCCCGAGGCCTGTTCAGCTTCGGCTTCAACCACCGGTGCCTCGACCGCAGCCGGAGTACCGGCCAGGGTCTGCATTTCCGACTCGGTGAGGCCGGAAGCGCCGCGACGGCGGTTGCTGTGGTACGCCAGGCCGGTACCGGCCGGAATCAGGCGACCCACGATGACGTTTTCCTTCAGGCCACGCAGGTTGTCCGAGGTGCCGCGGACGGCCGCTTCGGTCAGCACGCGGGTGGTTTCCTGGAACGACGCGGCCGAGATGAACGATTCGGTCGCCAGCGAGGCCTTGGTGATACCCAGCAGGACCGGATCGAAGTGCGCCGGCAGCTCGTTGCGGGTCGACAGGCGCGCATTCTCCTCGATAACGCGCTGGCGCTCCACCTGCTCGCCGTTCAGGAACTTGCTGCTGCCCTGGTCGGTGATCTCGACCTTGCGCAGCATCTGGCGGGTGATCACCTCGATGTGCTTGTCGTTGATCTTCACGCCCTGCAGGCGGTACACGTCCTGGATTTCCTTCACCAGGTAGGCCGCCAGCGGTTCGACACCCAGCAGGCGCAGGATGTCCTGCGGGCTCGGCTCGCCGTCCACGATGGTTTCACCCTTGGTGACATGCTCGCCTTCGAACACGATGACCTGGCGGTACTTCGGGATCAGCTCTTCGTGCTCCGAACCATCGGTGTCCTTGATGATCAGGCGCTGCTTGCCCTTGGTGTCCTTGCCGAAGCTGATGATGCCCGAACGCTCGGCCAGCACCGCCGGATCCTTCGGCTTGCGCGCTTCGAACAGATCGGCCACGCGCGGCAGACCACCGGTGATGTCGCGGGTCTTCGACGCTTCCTGCGGGATCTTGGCGACCACGTCGCCCACGCCCACCGGGGCGCCGTCCTGCAGGTTGACGATCGAGCGCGGCGGCAGCAGGTACTGCGCCGGCAGGTCGGTGCCCGGGATCGACAGGTCGTTGCCCTTGGCGTCGACGATGCGCACGATCGGGCGCAGGTCCTTGGCCTGGGTACCACGACGCTTCGGATCGGTGATTTCGCGCGAAGCAAGGCCGGTCAGCTCGTCGGTCTTCTCGATGACGGTGATGCCGTCGACGAAGTCGATGAAGCGGATGAAGCCGGCCACTTCCGACACGATCGGGTGGTTGTGCGGATCCCAGTTGGCCACGGTCTGGCCAGCCTTGATCGCATCACCGTCCTTGGACGTGATGGTCGCACCGTACGGCAGCTTGTAACGCTCACGCTCACGGCCGTGGGCATCGAGCACCGAGATTTCGCCCGAGCGCGACACTGCCACCAGCGAGCCGTTGGCGTGCTCGACCGACTTGAGGTTGCTGAACTTGACCGAGCCGGTGGTCTTGACGGTGATGTTGTCGACCGCAGCAGCTCGCGACGCCGCACCACCGATGTGGAACGTACGCATGGTCAGCTGGGTACCCGGCTCACCGATGGACTGGGCGGCGATGACGCCGACCGCTTCACCGATGTTGACCAGGTGGCCACGGGCCAGATCGCGGCCGTAGCAGCGCGAGCAGACGCCGAAGGCCGATTCGCAGGAGATGGTCGAGCGGACCTTGATGGTCTGCACGCCGGCATCTTCCAGCTTGGCGACCCAGGCTTCGTCCAGCAGGGTGTTGCGGGTGACGATCGGATCCTCGTCGTTGCCCGGCAGGAACACGTCCTCGGCAACCACGCGACCCAGCACGCGGTCCTTCAGCGGCTCGACCACGTCGCCGCCTTCCACGATCGGGGTCATGATCAGGCCTTCGGTGGTACCGCAATCCACCTCGGTGATCACCACGTCCTGCGCGACGTCGACCAGACGACGGGTCAGGTAACCCGAGTTCGCGGTCTTCAGCGCGGTATCGGCCAGACCCTTACGGGCACCGTGGGTGGAGTTGAAGTACTCCTGCACGTTCAGGCCTTCGCGGAAGTTCGCCTTGATGGGCGTCTCGATGATCGAGCCGTCCGGGCGGGCCATCAGGCCGCGCATGCCGGCCAGCTGACGGATCTGCGCCTGCGAACCACGCGCACCGGAGTCGGCCATGATGTACAGCGAGTTCATCGACTTCTGGTCGATGGTCTCACCCTTGGCATTGACGACCTTCTCGGTACCGATGGTGTCCATCATCGCCTTGGCGATGCGCTCGTTGGTGCGCGACCAGATGTCGACCACCTTGTTGTAGCGCTCGCCGGCGGTGACCAGACCCGACTGGTACTGCTCCTGGATTTCCAGCACTTCGGCTTCGGCCTCGGTGAGGATGCCCTTCTTCTCGTCCGGGATCAGCATGTCGTCGATGCCGATCGAGACGCCGGCGCGGGTCGCGTAGGCGAAGCCGGTGTACATCAGCTTGTCGGCGAACACGACCGTGTCCTTCAGACCCAGCTGGCGGTAGCTGGAGTTGATCAGGCGGCTGATGTTCTTCTTGGTCAGCTCGGTGTTGGCCAGCGCGAACGGCAGGCCTTCCGGCAGGATTTCAGCCAGCAGGGCGCGACCGATCGTGGTGTCCACGATCGAGGTCTTGTTCTGCTTCACACCGTCTTCGTCGGTCACCACCTCGGTGATGCGGACCTTGACGCGCGCGTGCAGTTCCACCACGCGGTTGTCGTAGGCACGCTTCACTTCGGCGATGTTGGCGAAGGCCATGCCCTCGCCCTTCTTGTTTTCCAGCGAGCGGGTCATGTAGTACAGACCCAGCACGACGTCCTGCGACGGCACGATGATCGGCTCGCCGTTGGCCGGCGACAGGATGTTGTTGGTCGACATCATCAGCGCACGCGCTTCCAGCTGGGCTTCCAGCGAGAGCGGCACGTGGACGGCCATCTGGTCACCGTCGAAGTCGGCGTTGAACGCGGTGCAGACCAGCGGGTGCAGCTGGATGGCCTTGCCTTCGATCAGCACCGGCTCGAACGCCTGGATGCCCAGACGGTGCAGGGTCGGCGCACGGTTCAGCATCACCGGATGCTCGCGGATGACCTCTTCCAGGATGTCCCAGACTTCGGCTTCTTCGCGCTCGACCAGCTTCTTGGCGGCCTTGATGGTGGTGGCCAGGCCACGACGCTGCAGCTTGGCGAAGACGAACGGCTTGAACAGCTCAAGCGCCATCTTCTTCGGCAGGCCGCACTGGTGCAGGCGCAGGTACGGACCGACCACGATGACCGAACGGCCCGAGTAGTCGACGCGCTTGCCCAGCAGGTTCTGGCGGAAGCGGCCCTGCTTGCCCTTGATCATGTCGGCCAGCGACTTCAGCGGGCGCTTGTTGGTGCCGGTGATGGCACGGCCACGACGGCCGTTGTCCAGCAGCGCATCGACCGATTCCTGCAGCATGCGCTTTTCATTGCGCACGATGATGTCCGGCGCGCTCAGTTCGAGCAGGCGGCGCAGGCGGTTGTTACGGTTGATGACGCGGCGGTACAGGTCGTTCAGGTCGGAGGTCGCGAAGCGGCCGCCATCCAGCGGAACCAGCGGACGCAGGTCCGGCGGCAGCACCGGCAGCACGGTCATGACCATCCACTCCGGACGGTTGCCCGACTCCAGGAAGGCTTCGATCAGCTTGATGCGCTTGGTGAGGCGCTTGAGCTTGGTTTCCGAACCGGTAGCGGCGATTTCCTCGCGAAGGCGGGTCATTTCCGACTGCAGGTCGATCGTGCGCAGCAGTTCGTACACGGCCTCGGCGCCCATCGCGGCGTCGAAGTCGTCACCGTGCTCCTGGCGGGCCTGCAGGTACTGTTCTTCGGTCAGCAGCTGGCGGCGCTCCAGGGCGGTCAGGCCCGGCTCGGTCACCACATAGGCTTCGAAGTACAGCACGCGCTCGATGTCGCGCAGGGTCATGTCCAGCATCAGGCCGATGCGCGACGGCAGCGACTTCAGGAACCAGATGTGCGCGACCGGCGAAGCCAGGTCGATATGGCCCATGCGCTCGCGACGCACCTTGGCCAGGGTCACTTCGGTGCCGCACTTTTCGCAGACCACGCCGCGGTGCTTCATGCGCTTGTACTTGCCGCACAGGCACTCGTAGTCCTTCACCGGGCCGAAGATGGCGGCGCAGAACAGGCCGTCGCGTTCCGGCTTGAAGGTACGGTAGTTGATGGTTTCCGGCTTCTTCACTTCGCCGAAGGACCACGAACGGATCAGGTCCGGCGAGGCCAGCGCGATCTTGATCGCGTCGAAGTCCAGCGTCTGGCGCTGCTGGTTGAAGAGGTTGAGCAGGTCTTTCATGGTGTTCTCCAGAAGGAGGAATGCTGTGTCGATGGGCTTTCAGTTGACTGCCAGCGGCGCGGCGGCAGAGGCCGCCGCGCCGGCATGGATCAGTTGTCTTCCAGTTCCATGTTGATGGCCAGCGAGCGGATTTCCTTCACGAGCACGTTGAAGGATTCCGGCATGCCCGCGACCATCTCGTGCTCACCGTCGACGATGTTCTTGTACATCTGGTTGCGGCCCTGCACGTCATCGGACTTCACCGTCAGCATTTCCTGCAGGGTGTAGGCCGCGCCGTAGGCTTCCAGCGCCCAGACTTCCATTTCACCGAAGCGCTGGCCGCCGAACTGCGCCTTGCCGCCCAGCGGCTGCTGGGTGACGAGCGAGTACGGACCGGTCGAACGGGCGTGCATCTTGTCGTCGACCAGGTGGTTCAGCTTCAGGTAGTGCATGTAACCCACGGTGGTGTGGCGATCGAACGCTTCACCGGTGCGGCCGTCGTACAGCTGGGTCTGGCCACTGCTCGGCAGGTCGGCCAGTTCCAGCATGCGCTTGATTTCCGCTTCGGTGGCGCCGTCGAACACCGGGGTGGCCATCGGCACGCCGTCGGTGAGGTTACGGGCCAGGCGCAGCAGTTCCTCGTCGCTGAACTGCGACAGGTCGACACGGTTGGCCACGTTGGTGTCGTCGTGGTTGTAGATGTCGTCCAGGAACTTGCGCAGGTCGGCAACCGCCGCCTGGGCTTCCATCATCGCCTGGATCTTGCGGCCCAGGCCCTTGGCCGCCCAGCCCAGGTGCACTTCCAGGATCTGGCCGATGTTCATACGCGACGGCACGCCCAGCGGGTTCAGCACGATGTCCACGGTTTCGCCCGAGGCCATGTACGGCATGTCCTCGACCGGCACCACGTTGGAAACCACACCCTTGTTGCCGTGGCGGCCTGCCATCTTGTCGCCCGGCTGGATGCGGCGCTTCACGGCCAGGAACACCTTGACCATCTTCAGCACGCCCGGGGCGAGGTCGTCACCGGCGGTGATCTTGCCGCGCTTGTCGGCGAAGCGACGCTCGAATTCCTTCTCGTGCGCCTGGATCTGCTTCTGCGCGCGCTCGATGGCTTCCGAAGCGTCCTCGTCCTTCATGCGCAGGGCGAACCAGTCAGCCTTCCTCAGGCCGTCCAGGAAGGCGTCGGTGATCACGTCACCCTTCTTCAGGCCAGCGCCACCGTTGACCACCTTGCCCACGATCTGCGAACGCAGACGCATGTAGATGGCGGCTTCCAGGATGCGGAACTGGTCGTCGAAGTCCTTCTTGACGCGCTTGATTTCAGACTCTTCGATCTGGCGGGCGCGCTTGTCCTTCTCGATGCCGTCGCGGGTGAAGACCTGCACGTCGATGACGGTGCCGTCCATGCCCGGCGGAACGCGCAGCGAGCTGTCCTTCACGTCCGAAGCCTTCTCGCCGAAGATCGCGCGCAGCAGCTTCTCTTCCGGGGTCAGCTGGCTTTCGCCCTTCGGGGTGACCTTGCCGACCATGATGTCGCCGGCGCGGACTTCCGCACCGATGTACACCACGCCGCTCTCGTCCAGGCGGTTCAGCGCCTGCTCGGAGACGTTCGGGATGTCGGCCGAGATTTCCTCCGGCCCCAGCTTGGTGTCACGCGCGACGCAGGTCAGCTCTTCGATGTGGATCGTGGTGTAACGATCCTCTTCCACCACACGCTCGGAGAGCAGGATGGAGTCTTCGAAGTTGTAGCCGTTCCACGGCATGAACGCGATCAGCATGTTCTGGCCCAGGGCCAGTTCGCCGATGTCGGTGGACGGACCGTCGGCCAGCACGTCGCCGCGGGCGATGACGTCACCCACCTGGACCAGCGGACGCTGGTTGATGCAGGTGTTCTGGTTCGAACGGGTGTACTTGACCAGGTTGTAGATGTCCACGCCTGCGTCGGTGGCGCCAACGATCTCTTCCTCGTTGACCTTGACCACGATGCGGGCCGCGTCGATCTGCACGATCTCGCCACCACGACGGGCGTTCACGGTCACACCGGAGTCACGCGCCACGGCGCGCTCGATGCCGGTACCGACCAGCGGCTTCTGCGCACGCAGGGTCGGCACGGCCTGACGCTGCATGTTGGCGCCCATCAGTGCGCGGTTGGCGTCATCGTGCTCCAGGAACGGAACCAGCGCGGCCGCGATCGACACGGTCTGCATCGGCGAGACGTCCATGAAGTGGACTTCCGCCGGCGGCTTCAGCAGCGATTCGCCCTGGAAGCGGCACGGAACGAACTGCTCGGTCAGGGTGCCCTTGGCGTCGGTCAGCGCGTTGGCCTGCGCAATGACGTACTCGTTTTCTTCGATCGCCGACAGGAACTCGACTTCGTCATAGACCTTGCCGTCCACGACCTTGCGGTACGGAGTCTCGAGGAAACCATACTGGTTGGTGCGGGCGTACACGGCCAGCGAATTGATCAGGCCGATGTTCGGGCCTTCCGGGGTTTCGATGGTGCAGACGCGGCCGTAATGGGTCGGGTGCACGTCGCGCACTTCGAAGCCGGCGCGCTCACGGGTCAGACCGCCCGGGCCCAGGGCCGAGACGCGACGCTTGTGGGTCACTTCCGACAGCGGGTTGTTCTGGTCCATGAACTGCGACAGCTGCGAGGAGCCGAAGAACTCCTTGATGGCAGCGGCGACCGGCTTGGCGTTGATCAGCTCCTGCGGGGTCAGGCCTTCCGACTCGGCCATCGACAGGCGCTCCTTGACCGCGCGCTCGACGCGGACCAGGCCCACGCGGAACACGTTCTCGGCCATTTCGCCGACCGAACGCACGCGACGGTTGCCCAGGTGATCGATGTCATCGACCACGCCGCGACCGTTGCGGATCTCGGTCAGGACCTTGATCACGTCCAGGATGTCGGAGCTGTCGCCATGGGCGGCAACCAGGCGCTTGGACTCTTCGTCGTTGCGCTCACCGTAGTACTTGCGGTCGTACAGCACGGCTTCGCCGGTGGTTTCCTTGCGGCCCACGCGACGGTTGAACTTCATGCGGCCGACCGCGGACAGGTCGTAGCGCTCGAAGGTGAAGAACAGGTTGTGGAACAGGTTCTGCGCGGCGTCCTTGGTCGGCGGCTCGCCCGGACGCATCATGCGGTAGATCTCGACCAGGGCTTCCAGCTGGGTCTTGGTCGGGTCGATGCGCAGGGTGTTGGACAGGTACGGGCCACGATCCAGATCGTTCACCCACAGGGTGCCCACGGCATCCACACCGGCCTTGCGGAAGGCCTGCAGCTGCTCGTCGGTGATCTCGTCATTGGCCTGGGCCAGCAGTTCGCCGGTCGAAGCATCGACCACGTCGTGCGACAGGATGCGGCCGACGATGTAGTCGTCCGGCACGGCCAGGGCGGCGATGCCCGAGGCTTCCAGCTGCTTGATGTGGCGCGCGGTGATGCGCTTGCCGGCTTCCACGATGACCTTGTCGCCGTCGGCGAGGTCGAAGCCCAGGGTTTCGCCACGCAGGCGCTCCGGCACCAGCTCCAGCTGGACGCCTTCATCCGGGTTGATGTGGAAGGTGTTGATCTCGAAGAACTCGGCCAGCATCTCTTCGTTGCTGTAGCCGAGCGCGCGCAGCAGGATCGACACCGGCAGCTTGCGGCGACGGTCGATACGGGTGAACAGCGCATCCTTCGGGTCGAACTCGAAGTCCAGCCAGGAACCGCGGTAAGGAATGATGCGGGCGCTGTACAGCAGCTTGCCCGAGCTGTGGGTCTTGCCACGGTCGTGATCGAAGAACACGCCCGGCGAGCGGTGCAGCTGCGAGACGATGACGCGCTCGGTGCCGTTGACGATGAAGGTGCCGTTCTCGGTCATCAGCGGGATTTCGCCCAGATAGACCTCCTGCTCCTTCACGTACTTGATGGCCTTGGTCGACGACTCACGGTCGTAGATCACCAGGCGCACGGTCACGCGCAGCGGGGCGCCGTAGCTCATGCCACGCTGGCGGCACTCACGCTCGTCGAAGACCGGTTCGCCCAGCTTGTAGCCGACGTATTCCAGGGCAGCGTTGCCGCTGTAGCTGGCGATCGGGAAGACCGACTTCAGCGCAGCGTGCAGGCCGTGGTCCGTGCGCTTGGCCGGATCGACGTTTTCCTGCAGGAATTCACGATAGGAATCCACCTGGATGGCGAGCAGGAACGGCACTTCGAGAATCGAGCGCTGCTTGCCGAAATCCTTGCGGATACGCTTTTTTTCGGTGAACGAATAGGACGTCATGAGGTCTTCCACCTTGTTGTGCGGATCGTGCGCCCACGATCCGAAGGGAACTTGAAATTGTCAGTTGGAAGTCGCTGGTATTGCCGGCACCAGCACGCCTTCTCCCGCTACTTCCAACTGCCAACTCGTCTGCATCCACTCCCCCGCTGCCGCGCTCTGCGCTGGCCTGCCGGGGTCTGACCGCAGCCCGTGTTGGGCTTTTTGCCGCTCGTTACATCCACGCGTGGCGTGGATCTACAACCTTGCAACAACGACCAAAGGCCGGGGGCTTACGCCCCCAGCCTTGGCTGCATCGCCGTGAATCGGTGACGATGCAAGGTAACTGCTTACTTGACTTCGACAGTCGCGCCAGCAGCTTCCAGGTCCTTCTTCATCTTCTCGGCGTCGTCCTTCGAAGCGCCTTCCTTCAGGACGCCACCGGCTTCGGCCAGGTCCTTCGCTTCCTTCAGGCCCAGGCCGGTGATGGCGCGGACGGCCTTGATGACTTCGACCTTCTTGTCGCCGGCCGACTTCAGGGTGACGGTGAACTCGGTCTGCTCTTCAACAGCAGCGGCCGGGCCAGCGGCAGCAGCCACGGCAACCGGAGCAGCGGCGGAGACGCCGAACTTCTCTTCGATGGCCTTGACCAGCTCCATCACTTCCATCAGGGACTTCTCGGCGATGGCGTCGACGATCTGTTCGTTGGTAAGGGACATGATAAATACCTTTGGATGATTTTCTGGGTTGAGGTTCCGTCAGGAACCACGGTAAGTCGAAACTCAGGCGGTCTCGGCGGCCGGCTCGGCAGCGTCGGCGGCGACGTCGCCACCACCCTGCTTCTCGCCAACGGCCTTGATGGCGCGGGCAAACATCGTGACCGGCTCGGTCAGGACGCGGGCCAGCATGGCCAGGGCCTGGTCGCGGGTCGGCAGCGAGGCCAGCACGTCGACGTGGCTTGCCGGGAACACTTCGCCACCGATGGCGACGACCTTAGCCTTCAGCTTGTCGTTGCCCTTGGCGGCTTCCTTGATCAGGCGACCGGCAGCGCCGGGCTCCTCGAGCGAGAACGCGTACAGCAGCGGACCAACCATCTGGTCCTGGGCGACTGCGAACTCGGTGCCTTCAACGGCGCGCGAAGCCAGGGTGTTCTTGACAACCTTCAAGAAAACACCGGTTTCACGAGCCTGCTTGCGCATCGCGGTCATCTGGGCGACCGTGGTGCCAGCGTATTCGGCTGCGATCAAGGAGTGGGCCTTGGCGGCGACGTCTGCCAGCTCGGCGACTACTTCTTGCTTCTGGGACAGATTGAGAGCCATTGCACTCCTCCTATTGAACTCCGCTTACGGCTCCTGCCGTGTGCGGTCCTGTGCGGCATCCGTCCTGGACGCCGGGAACATCGGGATGATGTTCCGGGGGTGGGCCGTTCTAGACCTGGAGTGGGCCAACCTGGGAAACCCAGACGTGCGTGAACCAGAAAAACTCCAGAAGGGCACCATCTACGCAGGGTGATTCCGGGGAATCGATTAAGCGCTCATGACTGCTCCGGCGGCGACTCCTTGCCAGATCGAGCTTCCGTGCCCGTCGCCGGTATTGCCACGACCGCGCCTGCGGTCTTTGACGGCTACCGCGGGCGATGCACTGCCAGCGATGCCTTCAAATGTCACGGTCACGGCACCGAAGGTACCGTGACCGCTTGAAACAATTACTTCAGGGTCAGCGACGACTGGTCGACGGTGACGCCCGGGCCCATCGTCGAGCTGACCGAAACCTTCTGCAGGTAGGTGCCCTTCGAGGTGGCCGGCTTGGCCTTGATCAGATCCAGCAGCAGCGCGGTCAGGTTCGACTTCAGCGCGTCTTCGGCGAAGTCGGCCTTGCCGATGGTGCAGTGGATGATGCCGGCCTTGTCGGTGCGGTAACGGACCTGACCCGACTTGGCGTTCTTCACGGCTTCACCCGGGTTCGGGGAAACAGTGCCGACCTTCGGGTTCGGCATCAGGCCGCGCGGGCCCAGCACGGTGCCCAGCTTACCGACGACGCGCATGGCGTCCGGAGTCGCGATGACGACGTCGTAGTTCAGATCGCCGGCCTGCATCTTCTCGGCCAGATCGTCCATACCGACGGCTTCGGCGCCAGCGGCCAGGGCTTCGTCAGCCTTGGCACCGGCCGGAGCGAACACGGCGACGCGGACCGACTTGCCGGTACCGGCCGGCAGCACGGTGGAGCCACGGACCTGCTGGTCGGACTTCTTCGCATCGACGCCCAGGCGCACAGCGACGTCGATCGACTCGACGAACTTGGCCTTGGTGGCGCTCTTCAGGATGTTGATCGCGTCCTCGAAGGCGTATGCCTTGCCCGGAACGACGGCGGCCTTGATGGCCTTCTCACGCTTGGTCTGTGCCATCTTATTAACCCTCCACCACGAGGCCCATGGAACGGGCAGAGCCAGCGATGGTACGCACGGCGGCGTCCAGATCGGCGGCAGTCAGATCCGGCTCCTTCGCCTTGGCGATCTCTTCCAGCTGCTTACGGGTGACCTTGCCGACCTTCTCGGTGTTCGGGCGCTTGGAGCCCGACGAGATGCCAGCGGCCTTCTTCAGCAGGGTGGTGGCCGGGGTGCTCTTGGTGATGAAGGTGAACGTACGGTCCGAGTAGGCCGTGATGATCACCGGAACCGGCAGACCCGGCTCGAGCTTCTGCGTGGCAGCGTTGAACGCCTTGCAGAATTCCATGATGTTCAGACCGCGCTGACCCAGCGCAGGACCGACCGGCGGCGAGGGGTTGGCCTGACCGGCCTTCACCTGCAGCTTGATGTAACCGACAACTTTCTTTGCCATGAGTATGCTCTCCGGGTGCTAGCGCCTTTCGACAACAGGCTCCCCATCGGACCGGGAATCACGCGTCCCGGCATCGCGTTTTGAAATCATGCCGAAGGCCACCTTGCGGCGGCCTCGTCCCACTGGCTTCCCAGCGGGGAGCCGCGCACTATAACAGGTTTTTTCTTCACATGCCTGAAGCGGCACATAAACGGACGAAACCGGGCAGAGCCCGGTTCCCCTTGTAGAGTCGAGCCATGCTCGACTGCACCGCCATCCGGAGCCTGGAGTCGAGCATGGCTCGACTCTACAGGACCGGTCAGACGGCCTTTTCGACCTGGCCGAACTCGAGTTCGACCGGGGTGGCACGACCGAAGATCAGCACCGAGACGCGCAGACGGCTCTTCTCGTAGTTGACTTCTTCGACGACGCCATTGAAATCGTTGAACGGGCCGTCGGTGACGCGGACCATCTGGCCCGGCTCGAACAGCACCTTCGGACGCGGCTTCTCGACACCTTCCTGAACGCGATTCAGGATGGCCTCGGCCTCGGAATCGGCGATCGGCAGCGGACGATCGGCGGTGCCGCCGATGAAGCCCATCACGCGCGGGGTTTCCTTGACCAGGTGCCAGCTTTCGTTGTCGATGCGCGGAATGCCGGCTTCTTCGTGGGTCTCGATCTGGACCAGCACGTAGCCCGGGAAGAACTTGCGCTCGGAACGGCGCTTCTGGCCAGCGCGCATCTCGACCACTTCTTCGGTCGGGACCAGGACGTCGCCGAAGCGCTCTTCCATGCCGTCACGGACGATGCGATCACGCAGAGCCTGCGCCACCGACTTCTCGAAGCCCGAATAGGCGTGAACGACGTACCAACGCTTCATGCAATTCTCCTTAGCGGCTCAGGAACCACTGAGTCAGTTTCTGGATCAGGAAGTCGAAGCCACCCAGCAGCAGGCTGAGGATGAGCACCACGACGATCACGACCCAGGTCATGCGGATGGCTTCCTGGCGCGTCGGCCAGACCACCTTGCGCAGTTCAAAGCGCGACTCGGAGAGGAATTCGCGGGTGTCGCGCCCCTTGCCGGTCAGCATGAACACGCCGATACCGCCAACCAGACCGACCACGACCGCCAACGCACGCAGCTGACCTGCCCACGCACCCAGCTGGGCGGCGCGACCAGAGTCGGCGGAGAACCAGAACCAGACGAACAGACCGGCCAGCACCAGCAGCGATGCGGCGACATACTTGACGATATCTCCACCGTGGGCGGAGTTGTCCTTGGAGTGTTCGATCTTGCTATTCATCCGGCTGTGTCTGCTTTAGCGGCCCAGGCCGCTGGATAAGGTGGGCAGATGGCACGCCAGGAGGGACTCGAACCCCCAACCTGCGGTTTTGGAGACCGCTGCTCTGCCAATTGAGCTACTGGCGTACGTTGAAAACTTGCCTTCCCTTAGACGGCGAAGGCGGACCGAGGTTCCCGGCCCGCCATTCGCGTAACCGGCGGCGCTATGCAACCACCGGTACTGCAGGCTTACTCGATGATCTTCGAGACCACGCCGGCGCCGACGGTACGGCCACCTTCGCGGATGGCGAAGCGCAGGCCTTCGTCCATTGCCACCGGGTTGATCAGGGTGACGACCATCTTGACGTTGTCACCCGGCATCACCATTTCGACGCCTTCCGGCAGAGCAGCTGCGCCGGTGATGTCGGTGGTGCGGAAGTAGAACTGCGGACGGTAGCCGTTGAAGAACGGGGTGTGACGGCCGCCCTCGTCCTTCGACAGGACGTAGACTTCGCCTTCGAACTTGGTGTGCGGCTTGATCGAACCCGGCTTGGCCAGGACCTGGCCACGCTCGACGTCGTCACGCTTGGTGCCGCGCAGCAGCAGGCCAGCGTTGTCGCCTGCCTGACCCTGGTCCAGCAGCTTGCGGAACATTTCAACGCCGGTCACGGTGGTCTTCTGCACCGGACGGATGCCGACGATTTCGATTTCGTCGCCAACCTTGATCACGCCGCGCTCGATACGACCGGTCACCACGGTGCCGCGACCCGAGATCGAGAACACGTCTTCCACCGGCATCAGGAACGGCTTGTCGATCGCGCGCTCCGGCTCCGGAATCCAGCTGTCCAGGGCGTCGACCAGCTTCAGGATGGCCGGCACGCCGATGTCGCTCTGGTCGCCTTCCAGCGCCAGACGGGCCGAACCAGCGATGATCGGGGTGTCGTCGCCCGGGAAGTCGTACTTGCTCAGCAGCTCGCGCACTTCCATCTCGACCAGCTCGAGCAGCTCGGCGTCGTCAACCATGTCGGCCTTGTTCAGGAACACGACGATGTACGGCACGCCGACCTGACGCGACAGCAGGATGTGCTCGCGGGTCTGCGGCATCGGGCCGTCAGCGGCCGAGCACACCAGGATCGCGCCGTCCATCTGGGCGGCACCGGTGATCATGTTCTTGACGTAGTCAGCATGGCCCGGGCAATCGACGTGGGCGTAGTGACGGACCGGGGATTCGTATTCGACGTGCGCGGTCGAGATCGTGATACCACGCGCCTTTTCTTCCGGCGCGGCGTCGATCGAGGAGTAATCCTTGAACTCGCCACCGAAGCGCTCGGCACCGATCTTGGTCAGTGCGGCGGTCAGCGTGGTCTTGCCGTGATCGACGTGACCGATGGTGCCGACGTTGACGTGCGGCTTGGTGCGCTCGAACTTACCCTTGGCCATGGCTGCTTATCTCGAATTCGTCTGAGAGGTGATGCTTAAGATGGTGCTCACGAAAGGAATCGAACCTTCGACCTCTTCCTTACCAAGGAAGTGCTCTACCGACTGAGCTACGTGAGCCGAGTTTTGCATTATGACATGAACTCGATAAGATTCAAAGTTCATCCAATGGAGCGGGAGACGGGAATCGAACCCGCACCATCAGCTTGGAAGGCTGAGGTTCTACCATTGAACTACTCCCGCGCCGGGAATGTCACAACGTGAAACTGGTGGAGGGAGGTGGATTCGAACCACCGAAGGCGTAAGCCAGCAGATTTACAGTCTGCCCCCGTTGGCCGCTTGGGTATCCCTCCTTACCACCCCATTCCGTTGCCGCCGAAGCGTTGCGGTGTGTGGTGGTGAGCCGCTTATTCTGCTGATGGGACGGGGGGCTGTCAACGCTTTTTTCCATCTTTTTCACACGTTGTCGCAAACCCATTGATACGCAAGGTTATTGACCGGGGACCGGCAGGGTCTCGCTGGCGAAAATTGCGACATGGGGGACACCGTCGGCGCCAATCCACCCTCGATACATGCCCTGGGTGTTGAACGGCGCGGCCATTTTGCCGTCTGCGGCGAGCACGATCGCACCGCCGTCGCCGCCCATCTTCGGAATCGTCTCGTTGATCACGCCCCTGCCTGCCTGCGCCGGGGTCTGCCCCTGGTAGCGCATGCGCGCGCAGATCTCGTGCGCGGCCGCGGTGCGGATGTAGTACTCGCCCCAGCCAGTGCCCGAGACCGCACAGCGCGCGTCGGCCCAGGTTCCGGCGCCGATGATCGGGGAGTCGCCCACCCGACCATAGCGCTTGTTGGTCATGCCGCCCGTGGAGGTGCCGGCGGCGAGCTGCCCCTGTGCGTCCAGGGCGACCGCGCCCACGGTACCGAAGTGCTTTGCGGTCTCCAGGTCGGCATGCGCCTGGCCACTGGCTTCTTCCTTCAGCGCGCGCTGCAGCTGCTGCCAGCGCTTCTCGGTGCGGAAGTACGACGGATCCACCAGGGGAATGCCCTGCTCCACCGCAAATGCTTCGGCGCCCTGCCCAACCATCATCACGTGCCTGGACTTCTGCATCACGGTCTGTGCCAGCAGGATCGGATTGCGCACCCGCTGCACGCCGGCCACCGCACCCGCAGCCTGGGTGGCCCCGTCCATCACTGCGGCATCCAGCTCGTTGTGGCCGTCATGGGTGAACACCGCGCCCTTGCCGGCGTTGAAGGTCGGATCGTCCTCCAGCACGGTGATTGCCGCGGTGACCGCGGCAAGCGCCGGGCGTCCGGCCGCCAGTTCGGCATGGCCCTTCAGCAGCGCTGCGCGCAACGCATCGCGCGCAGCCTTCTCTTCGGCCGGCGACAGGTCCTTGCGCTCGACGCCGGCGCCACCGTGGATGACCAGCAACGGCGAGGTCGCCGGAGCGGCCTGGGCCAGCAATGGCAGGGACAGCAGCGCGGACAGCGCCAGGCGGAGTTTCATCGGATACGTCTCCAGCAGGACGAGGGAATGGATTGCATGGTAGTGCCGGCCGCTGGCCGGCAAGGGGCCGCATCAGGGCAGACCGGCTTCCGGCCAGCGGCCGGCACTACCGGGAAGGACGATCATTGGCGGACGACTTCAATCTCGCCGTCGCTGATGTCGGCCACCGCCTGATAGTCCGCGTCGGCCTGGAAGTCGTCCAACCGCATGCGGCTGCCGCTGGCAACCACGGTCACCGGCACCGCGTGGAAGCGCAATGGCTCACCTTTGACCAGGCGATCGGCATCACGGCCCGGGCTGACCACCCAGACCTTGCCCTCGCCGTCGGCGCTGTAGACCTGCGCCTGGCCATCCGGCTCCACGCACAGCGCGGTGTCTTCATCGACGCCGATGCCGACGATGTCCGGGTCGCCGCTGTCCTGTGCGGCACGCGCCACGAACACGATCAGGCGACCGAGCCGGTCGCGCTTGTCGAAGTGGGTATCGGTGACCACCCGCTGCAGATAGGGCATCTGCAGGAATCCGCTGTCCATGGTCACTGCACTGCCCATCGGGTCGGCCAGCGCACCGGCGGAGGTGATGCTGCCGCCATCCATGGCGCCATAGGCGTAGCCGCCGAGGATGGCCAGCCCGGCGCTGGTGCCGGCAATCGGCTTGCCGGCGCGCACATGGGCGTTGAGCGCGCGGTTGAGCGCGGTGCCCTTCCAGAAACGGATGTAGCGCGACTGGTCGCCGCCGGCAATGAAGATGGCGTCGGCTGCGGCAACCACGCGCAGCACGGCCGGATCGTCGGCGCCGCGGCGACTGTCGAACACCAGGGTCTGCACCGCGGTGGTACCGCCGATTTCGCGATACAACCGGTCCTGCAGTTCGTCGCTGCCGGAAGCACGCAGGATCAGCACGCGGCCGTTACCGGCCTGCTTCAGCCACCACTGGAAGGCCTCCGGCACCCATTCGCCGCCCCCCATCAACATCATGGCCGGCGCGCGCGGGCCGGGGCGGGGTGCGTCGAGATCCCCGGCTTCGTAGTAGGCAAAGCCCGGGCCCTGCAGGTCCTGCGCAGGGGCGGCCAACGGCACGGCCAACACCAGCAGCACCAGCCAGGCGATGGGGGCACGCAGGGTCCGATGGAGGCGTCGCATCTTGATCTCCCTGAACAAAATCGACTTGCAAGCGCTTTCACTCTTTGCCAGATAGAGACCCAGTAGTCAAGGACATAAAAAAGGCGTTAAATGCGCGCGCCCATTCCCGAAATCTGAATGGGGGACAGGGCCCCTCCTCTGCGGGCCGGCTTCATTTCCGAGAATTCCTCATGCGTAGAAAGGCGATGGCGTGGTCGATCCAGCTGGCGTTGATGGGCGTGGCTGCTTCCGCGGCGGCCCAGGCACCGGCTTCCTCTTCGGTTCAACAACTGGACGCGGTGCAGGTCACCGGTTCGCGCATTCCGCGCGCCCAGGTGGAAGGTCCCGCCCCGATCACGGTGATCAGCGCCGAGCAGATCCGCTCCAGCGGCTTCACCACCGTGCCCGACGTGCTGCGGTCGATGACCCAGAACGGCGGTGAGACGCAGAGCCAGCAGTCGTCCAGCGGTGCCGACTTCTCGCCGGGTGCCCAGCAGGTGGACCTGCGCGGCCTCGGCCCGAACCACACGCTGGTACTGGTCAATGGCCGCCGCATCGCCGACTTCCCGATGCCGTTCAAGGGCCGCAGCAACTTCACCGACGTCTCCAACATCCCGCTGGGCATGATCGAGCGCATCGAAGTGCTGACCGGCAGTGCCTCGGCCATCTACGGTTCGGACGCGATCGCCGGCGTGGTCAACTTCATCCTGAAGAAGAAGGCCGACGGCACCACCGTCGACATGCGCATGGGCACCACCAGCGAAGGCGGTGGCGAGTCGTTCGACATGAGCCTGGCCAGTGGCTTCAGCCGCGGCAACTTCAACGCCGTGTACAGCGTTGAACTGCAGTCGCAGACCCCGCTGTGGGCGTATGAGCGCGACATCCAGGATTCGACCCAGGACGGCCCGACCGAGGGCTCACGCATCGCCCGCCGCGCGTACCTGCGCACGGATTACAACGACGACTACCTGGATCCGGGCGCGGCCACCTGCGAAGCGCTGGCCGGGCAGAACCAGGGCAGCACCTACCGCGCCTACCGCCCGCGCTACGGCTACTACTGTGGCAGCGACAGCTCGATCGGCTACGGCACCATCCTCAGCAAGCGCCGTGGCGCCAATGGCTATGCGTCGCTGAGCTACGACTTCGACAACGGCCAGCAGTGGTTCGCCGATGTGCAGCTGGGCTACCACACGATGTCGCTGATGCGCGACGTCACCAAGTGGGGCCGGATGGATGCCAACGGTGATGAATCGGGCTACTTCAACAACCAGGCCACCGGCGAGATCGAGTTCTGGCAGCGCCAGTTCTCGCCCGAAGAGATGGGCGGCCTGAACAATGCGATGGTGCGCAGCACGCAGAAGACCTTCAGCGTGACCACCGGCTTCAAGGGCAAGCTGGCCGGCAACTGGGACTACGAAGCGGCACTGAGCCACTCGCAGTACCAGTCGCGGATCAGCTGGGCGCAGATCATCGCCGCCAAGGCCAATGATCTGTTCCTGGGCCCGCAGCTGGGCGTGGACGACGACGGCTTCCCGATCTACAACGCCGACCCGTCGCGCCTGTACCGGCCGCTGACCCGCGCCGAGTACGATTCGATCGCCGCGCGTACCACCTATACGCCGAAGTCGCGCACCGAGACGGCCGCGTTCACCCTGACCAATTCCGCGCTGTTCGGCCTGCCGGGCGGTGATGCCGGGTTCGCCGCGACCGTGGAAGTGGGCCAGCAGGCCTATGCGCTGAACCCCGATCCGCTGGCCACCCAGTACTACTACTACAGCTGGAAGGACTCGGACGGCCAGGGGTCGCGCAACCGCTGGGCCACCGCCGCCGAGCTGCGCATGCCGCTGCATGAGACGGTCAACCTGAGCGTGGCCGGCCGCTATGACCAGTACCGCTATTCCGGCCACACCATCGGCAAGGCGACCTGGAGTGGCGGCCTGGAATGGCGCCCGATCGACACCCTGCTGGTGCGTGGCTCGTATGGCACCGCGTTCCGCGCACCGGACCTGCACTACGTGTTCGCCGGCCCGGGCAACGACGAGACCACCGCCGAAGACCTGTACAGCTGCCGCGCCGACGGTGCCAGCGACTGTTCCGACTACGAGCGCAACCTGATCCGCAGCCGCACCGGCAACCGCCAGCTCGACCCGGAAACCAGCACCTCGTGGAGTGCCGGCCTGGTCTGGTCGCCGGCGATCGGTCTGGACCTGTCGGTGGACTGGTTCGACATCGACATGCGCAAGCAGGTGCAGGACATGGACGTGCGCACGATCCTGGCCAACGAAGCAAACTGCCGCCTCGGCAGTGCCGACATCAATTCGCCGACCTGCGTGGACGCGCTCGACCGCATCACCCGTACCAGCGACGGCCGCCTGTACGGCGTGCGCGTGGCACCGATCAACGTCGCCCGCGAGTCCACCTCGGGCATCGACGTCGGCCTGCGCTACCGCCTGCAGACCGGCATCGGCGACTTCATCCTCAACGGCACCCATACCTGGGTGAAGAAGCACGACTTCCAGCGCTACCCGGGTGATCCGACCCTGGACCAGTTCGCGGTCAACAGCGGCTTCGATATTCCGCGCACCAAGACCAGCCTGAGCGTGACCTGGGAGAAGGACGCGTGGTCGGCCACCGTCTACGGATCGCGGCTGGGCAAGCTGCCGACCTCGGACAACTACGACCAGTCGTTCAAGTGGGACAGCGGCGACAGCCCGTACATCAAGGCGACCTACCGCTACAACGCGTCGCTGCAGTACCGCTTCGACGACCATTCGCGCCTGTCGCTGTCGGTGGTCAACGTGTTCAACAAGATGCCGCCGAAGGACGCCACCTACACCGCGTATCCGTACTACGACGTGTCCTGGTTCGACAGCGTCGGCCGCACCATCAACCTGCAGTACACCCACAAGTTCGGTGGCAGCGCGCTGTAAGCTCCCGCCCAACGTCGATACAGGAGACCCCCGCTTCGGCGGGGGTTCTTCTTTTCCGCCGCCTGAACGGTTCCCGCGCACATGCGACAGCGCGGCTGGCCCGCGGGAGATTTTAGGAAACGGCTGATTCCGCGCCGTCCGCACCGCTCCCTAGCATCGTTGCATGTTCCGCTTCCCTCGCCCTTCGCTGCAGCAGGCCGTGCCATCGACCACCGCGTCGGTGCTGCTGCGCTGCCTGACCGTGAGTGTTTTCATCTGCCTGGCCGCCGCGGCCGGCTTCTACCTGCTCGCAGCGTTCACCGAGGACATCTCGACCCATCGCCGCGAGATGAATGCAGCGGCCTACAAGGCACAGATCTATTTCGACCAGCGCGAAGCGCTGCTGCGGTACCTGGGTGATTCGGTGCTGACCGGTAACCTGGATGCACCTGCGGCAGACAGCGAAGGCATGCGCCAGGTGCCGCTGGATGGTGCTGGCGGCCAGCCCGGTCAGCGACTGCTGCTGTCGACGCGCGCCGAACACACGCTGCAGGCGCTGCAGACGTACCTGATGCTGGTCGATGCAGAGGGCGCGCATTGGCTGGCCGGCGGCGAGGTCGACGTCGACCTGGCGCACCTGCCTTCGCTGCGTGCGCTGCAGGCGCGCAGCGGCAGCCTTGAGGGCGACGCCCCGGTGTACTGGCTGCGCCCAGGGGACAGCGGCGTTGCACTGGCCCGGCCGGTGCAGGCCGGACCCCACCCGACGCGGTGGCTGTTGCTGCTGCTCGATGGTGCAGCAGCGGCAAGCATGATCGATGGCCAGGGCATCGGCGGCTATGCGTTGCTCGATCGTGGCGGACAGCCTGCGCTGTCGAGCCAGGCCCCCCGGCTGGACAGCGCTGGCTGGAAGACACTTCGGGAACGCCAGGACGACAGCTTCGGCACCTTGTGGAGCAGCGGTCTGCCGCGCGGCGTGGCGCTGGTGAAGAGTGTCGGCAATGACGGCTGGCGGCTGGTCTACCACCTGCCGCCGCAGCTGCTGCTGGGTGATCTGGCAGTGCCTCTTCTGATCTGCACGCTGTTGCTGCTGCTGGCCGGCTTCGCACTGCGCCTGCTGCGGCATCGTGTCGACCGCCAGCTGATCCAGCCGGCACTGCAGCAGCACCGTCGCCTGCTGGAGAACCTGGATTTCAGCTCGACGGTGATCGACATGGCGCCGGTCGGCATCTGCGTCCTGCGCCGCAGCGACCGCCAGTTGCTGCTCTCCAACCAGCTGCTGCGCGACTGGCTGGGCGAAGAAGGTGAACACAGCGACTGGCAGGCGCCCTGGCGCGGGCATGCTGGCGAGCGCGGACGTGGACTGGAGTTCACCACCCGCGATGGTCGCCAGCTGCAGGTGCTGCACGCCGCTTGCCGCTACCAGGGCGATGACGTGCTGCTGTGCGTCTTCCATGACATTTCCCGGCACCGCCAGGCGCAGGCAGCGTTGTCATCGGCACGCCAGGCCGCCGATGCGGCCAACCAGGCCAAGAGCGCGTTCCTGGCCACCATGAGCCATGAAATCCGCACCCCACTGTACGGCGTGCTGGGCACGCTGGAACTGCTGGGCCATACCACGCTGGATGCGCGGCAGTCGCAGTACCTGCGTACCATCGAGAGTTCGTCATCGGTGCTGCTGCAGCTGATCAGCGATGTGCTGGATGTCTCCAAGATCGAGTCGGGCCAGCTGAGCCTGGAGCCGAGCGCATTCTCGCCGCGCGAACTGACCGAAAGCGTGTTGCGCAGCTTTGCCGCAGCAGCCACCTGCAAGGGCCTGCAGATCCTGGTCTGCACCGACCCGTGCCTGCCGACGCGCGTCCTGGGAGATGCCGACCGCATCCGCCAGGTCCTTGGCAACCTGCTCAGCAACGCGATCAAGTTCACCGAGCATGGCCGCGTGGTGCTGCGGGTGCGCCAGGTACAGCGCGAAGGTGAGTCCAGTGTGCTGGCGTGGCAGGTCACCGACACCGGCATAGGTATCGCCGCCGAGGAACAGGCGCGGCTGTTCGAGCCGTTCCGCCAGGTCCGCGGCGCCGCCAGTGCACAGGGCACCGGGCTCGGCCTTTCCATCAGCGACCGGCTGGTGCGCCTGATGAGCGGCGAACTGCAGGTGGTCAGCGAACCGGGGCTGGGCAGCAGCTTCAGCGTTCGCCTGCCGCTGCCGGTGCTGGCGGCGGCCGACGATGGTCCGCGGCTGCAGCCGGAACCTCCGATCCTTGTGCGTGGCCGCGACCGCGAACTGGTCGACAGCGCCTGCGGCTGGCTGCAGCGCTGGGGTGCCAACGCCCAGCCCCTGCTGGGTGATCCGTCCCTGCTTGACCATGACGGTGCGATCCTGATGGACGGCGAAGCCAGCACACCACTGGCATGGACGGGCCCACGGGTCGTGGCCTCCATCGACGGCGGTGACCTGCCGATGGTGTCGGCCGATGGCAGCCTGGTGGTGACCCTGCATGGCATGACCGCGATCGGCAATGCTCTGGCCAGCCTCCAGCAACAGCGGGCAGCACTGCCGGAAACCAGGAGTGCGGCACCGCACATGCCGTTGGACCTGCGCGTGCTGGCGGTGGAAGACAATCCAATCAACCGGGTGATCCTGGCCGAGCAGCTGCGCACCCTCGGCTGCGAGGTGGAACTGGCCCAGGACGGCATGGACGCGCTGCAGCGGTGCCGCGAGCAGGCCTTCGATCTGGTGGTGACCGACATCAACATGCCGCGTATGGATGGCCATGCATTGGCCCGACAGCTGCGCGATGACGGCAACCGGGTGCCGGTGATCGGCGCCACCGCAAATGCCACGGCCGAAGAACGCGAGCGCTGCCTGGCCAGTGGCATGCAGGGCTACCTGAGCAAGCCCATCGACATCGCCCGCCTGCGCAAGGCGATCACCGTCCTGCGCCAAGGAGATCCCGCATGACCCAGCGCATCCTGATCCTGAAGGAGATCCCGCATGACCCAGCGCATCCTGATCCTGGAAGACCAGCCCTTCCAGCGAGGCTACCTCGCCAATCTGTTCGGCAGCCGCGACGGGGTGCAGGTCGATGCCTGCGAGGACGTGGAAGCGGCGATCGCACTCTGCGCCTGCCAAGCCTACGATCTGGTGGTGAGCGACCTGCTGATGCCGGGACAGGACGGCATCCAGTTCATCCAGGCGCTGGCCGCCCAACCGCGCCCACCACGCCTTGCCGTTGTCAGCGCGGCGTCCCGGCGCATGATGACCTCGGCACGCCTGATGGCCGAATCGCTCGGGCTGGAGGTGATCGGCCTGCTGTCCAAGCCGGTTGCCGCCGCCGACGTCGACGCTCTGTTTGAAGCACTGGCACAGTCACGTCCGTCGGCGGACGCCGCTCCGGCACGCAGTACGCTACTCGCCGAACCCGACGTCCAGCAATTGCGTCAGGCGATGGCCGACGGCAGCCTCACGGCCTGGTTCCAGCCGAAGAAGTCACTGCAGTCCGGGCGCGTCGTTGCGGCTGAAGCACTGGTGCGCTGGCGCCATCCGCTGCAGGGAACGCTGGCCGCCGGCAGCTTCCTGCCAGCGATATGCCGCCACGGGCTGGAGGGCGAACTGTTGCGGATGATGCTCAAGGCCAGCATCAAAGCGCAGGCCCGCTGGCGCAAGCAGGGCTTCCGGGTACCGGTTTCCATCAACCTGCCGCCGCACCTGCTGGAGCAGTCCGACCTGCCCGATGAACTGCTTGCGATGACCCTGGCACTGGGCGGCACACCTGGCGAACTGTGTTTCGAGCTGATGGAGAACAGCACCACACGCCATGTCAGTGATTTCTATGCCGGGGCGTGCCGCCTGCGCATGAAAGGCTTCGGCCTGGCACAGGACGACTTCGGGCAGGGCCTGAGTTCGGTCCACAACCTGGTCAACACGCCGTTCACCGAGGTCAAGATCGATCGCGCACTGGTCAGCGGTTGTGCCCGTGATCCGGCCCTGCATCTGACGCTGTCGACCATCATCGCGCTGGCCAACCAGTTGGGCCTGACCATCGTGGCCGAAGGCGTGGAAAGCGATGCCGACCTGGCGGCACTGCGCCGGCTCGGCTGCAGCCAGGTGCAGGGATTCCTGATCTCGCAAGCGCTGCCGTCAGATGAGTTCACTCGCCTGCTGGACGAGGAGGCACCGCGCATGGACGACGTCCATCCGGTCATCCTGCGTTGAAGCCGGCTGCACATCGGCTTCACGGATCCATCAAGTGGCATTGACGATCCTGTCTGTGCAGCAGAACCGGGCGCCCGCCGGGCGCCATACAGTGCCACTGACCGCCCCTTGCTCCGAGACCTGCCATGCCGGCCGAGGCCGCTCCCGTACGACGACTCGCTCGCCGCTCCCTGCGCGTCCACGCACTGCTGATCGGCGTGGTGGTGCTGGCCACCCTGCAGGCCGGATTGCTGTTGTCCACCGGCACCCAGCTGTTGAACGAAGAGCGCAGCAAGATCGAATACCACTTCCGCCGACTGGATGGAACCCTGCTCGAACAGGAAAGGTTCCTTCGCCAATGGCGGCTGCATGATGTCGGTGCGCGCGGCCAGCCGGTGCCGGATGCCAGCGTTGAACTGCAGCGCGGACCCTTGTTCGCCAATTTCGTGCTGATCGGCAACGAGGGCGACGGCGCGGCGTCCCGACCGCCGACCGAGCTGGGTGATCGTTTCCTGCGCTTCTACGGAACGTTCTGGTCGGCTTCGCACTATCCCCCACCACACTGCCTGCTGGTCGATGGACAGGGCACGCGCGGCCTGCTGGCACCCGTACAGATGTCCGGTGCGGATGCGAGCCAGAACAGTCCGCACCACCTGCGCCCGGCGATCGCGGCAATCCACCGGGCAATGCGCAGCCAGCCCGCCCTGCAGCGCGGCAGTATCGCCTGGGTCGCAGTGCCGTGGCGCGATGGACAGACCCGCCTGCTGGCCATCGCCCATGCCCCACAGGATGCACGCCTGTGGGGCGAGAGCAGCGACAGCTCACTGGCGGCGCTGGCCTGCCTGCTCGATCCGGCGCGGGTCGATGACTACCGGCAGGTTCTGGGTGTGCCGGTGTTCCAGCAACTGTCGTTGTTCACTCCCGATGGCCGACCGCTGCTCGGCGATGCCACCGACGCCAGCAATGCGGGAACCTCCTGGCAGGCCGGCATCGCCGGCCTGAAATTCCTCATGCGCAGTGATCGAGGGTGGCTGGCGGTCTACCACGTCAGCTGGCAGCAGGTCCTGCAGCATCCACAGGGTCCATTGCTGGGGGCAACGGTGGTTGCGCTGCTGCTGGCACTGGGTGGCACGCTGGTGCTGCGTGCGTATCGACGTTCGGTCATCGAGCCACTGCGCAGCAACCATGCACGCCTGCTGGAAAGTGAAGCCTTCAGCCGCACCATCCTGGACAACGCGCCGATCGGGCTGTGCCTGCTGCGACGCACCGATGGGACTGTCTTGCTGGACAACGCCCTGGCCCGCAACTGGCTGGGCGAAGATCACCATGCGGGAGGCTGGTACGGTCCATGGCGGCGCAGCGTGCTCGCCGCAGGAGGCACCACGCTCGGCGATGGTCTGGCCTACGCCACACCGGATGGCCGCCATCTGCTGGTGAAGGCAACACCGGCACGCTATCGCGGCGAGCCGGCAGTACTGTGCCTGTTCATCGATCTCAGCAGCCAGCACGAAGCCGAACAGGTGCTGCAGCAGGCGCGGCGCGCCGCCGACCAGGCCAACCGGGCCAAGAGCCAGTTCCTGGCGACGATGAGCCACGAGATCCGCACCCCGCTGTACGGCGTGCTCGGCACGCTTGAACTGCTGGGCCTGACACCACTGGATGCGAAGCAGCAGGATTACCTGGCCACGATCCAGCGCTCGTCCTCGACGCTGATGCAACTGATCAGCGACATTCTTGACGTGAGCAAGGCCGAGGCCGGCCAACTGAGCCTTGAGCCCAGCCCATTCGATCCAGTGCGCCTGAGCGAAGACGCGCTGGATTCCTACGCCGCTGCGGCCGCGAACAAGGGATTGCAGTTCTATGCCTGCATCGATGCGGACGTGCCGACTTCGGTGTGCGGCGATGCAGCTCGGATCCGCCAGATACTCAACAACCTGATCAGCAATGCACTGAAGTTCACCGACAGTGGCCGCGTGGTCGTGCGCGTCTCGGCACGCTGGGAGGAGGAACGCTGCTGGTTGCAATGGCAGGTGACCGATACCGGCATCGGTATCGCCAGCGAGCACCAGTCCCATCTGTTCGAACCGTTCTTCCAAGCCAACCCAGGCACCGATGCGATGCGTGGAACCGGGCTGGGACTGGCCATCTGCGCCCACCTCGCGGCACTGATGGAAGGTCAATTACGCGTGGTGAGCGAGAGTGGCCTGGGCAGCAGCTTCAGTATTGAACTGCCGCTGCCACCGGCGCTGCCAGACCCTCTGCAGTCGCCCCAGCCAAGGCTGCCCGCAAACCTGCAGGTGCAGGTCCGGGGTAGTGCGCGTGAACTGGTGCAATCCCTGTGCGAACGACTGCAGCAACGTGGTGCGACCGCCAGCGTCTACCGGGAGGACATCACGCTACACCTGCCACCGGCGACGGTACTGCTCGACCTGGTACTGGACGGTGAACCACCGGCATGGAATGGCGGTGCGCGCGTGCTCGCCTGCCGTGATGGAGGCGCGCGCGCGCAGCTGATCAACGGCAGCTGGCAAGTGGGCCTGCATCGCCTCGATGCCATTGTGGCCGCACTGGCGACTGCCAGCGGCCAGCCGTTGGCGGCCAGCGCCGAAGGTCGACTGCCGGCAACGCGCCGCTTTGGCCTGCAGGTCCTGGTGGCCGAGGACAATCCGATCAACCAGGCGATCCTGCGCGACCAGCTGGAACAGCTGGGTTGCCGTGCCGTGGTCGCCAGCAATGGCAATGAAGCATTGGGCTACTGGCAGCAGGGTGTGTTCGGGCTGGTGCTGACCGATCTGAACATGCCCGGGCTGGATGGCTACGGGCTGTCCCGCGCACTTCGGGCGCGCGGGGCCGATGTGCCGATCCACGGCGCCACTGCCAATGCCGATCCCGCCGAACGACAGCGCTGCAGGGAGGCCGGCATGCAGGGTGTGCTGGTCAAGCCGATCACGCTTGAAGCACTGCAACGCCTGCTGAGCCGGATCAGCAGCGGGGACGCAGCAGCGTCGCCACCTGCGGACGCCCCGGCACCCAGTACAGCGACCGACCACGACCCTCCGCTGCAGGTACCCGCGAAGATGCGGGCACTGTTCGTACAGACCATGCATGCCGATCTGGACCGCCTGCGTGAGACCATCGCGGCAGCCGACGCCGGAGACGTAGCACAGGTGCTGCACCGCATCCGCGGCGCACTGGTCATCGTTGGCGCGCCTGCGCTGGTGGACAGTGGCCTGCAGATCGAGCAATGCATCGCACGCGGCGACGGGCTGGCCGAGCTGGCCGGACCGTTGAACGGTTTCCAGCGCAGGCTGCTGCGGCTGTTGGATCTTCTGCCCGATGCCCCGCCCCCTTCCCTCCCTGACGACTCGACCCTGCCATGACCACACGGATCCTCATCGCCGACGACCACCCGATCGTGCTTGCCGGCATCCGCGATGTGCTGGCCGGCGAACTGGATCTGGAAATCGTTGGCGAAGCCGCCGACCCGGCCAGACTGATCGAACTGATGACGCAGACCCGGCCACAGGCGGTGATCACCGACTACAGCATGCCCGGTAGCGACCAGCTCGGTGATGGCATCAAGCTGATCTCGTTCCTGCGCCGCAGCTACCCGGACACGCGCCTGCTGGTGCTGACGATGGTCTCCAACCCCTCGCTGGTGGCCGCGATGTATGCAGCGGGCGCGGGCGGCGTGGTGCTCAAGAGCCATGGACTGGGCAGCCTGGTGCAGGCCCTGCGCGTCGTGCTGGCCGACCGCATCTACCGGCCCCCGGGACTGCTCCCGGTGGCCGCCAGCGAACCCGCTGATGCCGATGGAGTACGTGCACGCCTGTCGCCACGCGAACTGGAAGTGATCCGGCTGTTCACCGGCGGCATGAGCGTGCGCGACATCGCGCGCCAGCTGCAGCGCAGTGCCAAGACGGTCAGCACGCAGAAGATCAGCGCGATGCGCAAGCTCGGCGTGGACAGCGACCAGGCACTGATCGAGTACTGCCTGCAGGTCTCGCTGTTCGCCTGAGGCCCACTCCCGGCTGAACCCCGCAGGCTCTGCACGGGGGCCTGCAATGGCTTTAGGAAACGCCTGATTCCATCGGACAGCGCCGATTTCTAGGCTGGACACATCCCGCCATGGTGCGCCTGCCGGTTGTCGCTGCATCACCCTGGGGGACGGAAGCCTGATGGCGCCTCCCGGCGCCGTCACATGTGGCTTCCGCAGCGACGCGGCGTCGCCGCGTCAGTCCACGCAGCCTCGCTGCGCCCTGCCACAGGAAGTCCATCAGCATGAATGCCTCCCCCACACGGCAGCGCCGTGCGTCCGGGTGCGCGCGCGCCACGCGCGTGCCCCTCATCCCCAGCCTGCTGGCCACCGCATTGTGGGCGGCGTTGCCTGCATATGCGACAGAGCTCACCGGCCCGCTGCAGGTCAGTGACGGTGACAGCCTGCAGCTTGGCGCAGATGATGTCCTCAATCACAGCGCGGGCAGTTTCGCACTCACCGTCACCGGTACCGGCAGCAACGCACTGATCGACGGCAGCCGGATCAATGTGACCGGCAATGGCAGCGCTGTGACCGCCGCCAATGGCGGCCAGGTACAGCTGCGCGGCGCAACACTGTCGATCGCACCAGCAACCGGCACGGGCTTCTATGCGTTGTATGCCAATGGTGCCGGCAGCGTGATCGACGCACGCGATGTCGACATCGATACCATCCGCAACGGCAGCGGCTATGCCAGCGTGCAGGCCTACAACGGAGGCGTGATCCGCTACACCGGTGGCCGCATTGCGATGACCGGCGGCGTCGGCACTCTGGTCGGCGCCTCCGGCAAGGGCAGTGAAGTGCATCTGGACAACCTGCAGATGAGTGCCGACAGCGGCGCGCGCCTGCGCGCCGAGAGTGCCGGCCTGCTGACCATCCGCAACAGCCGGATCACCCTCGCCCCCGGCGGCATCCTCGCCGGCATCGCGGTCGATGGCGCGGGCAGCCGCGCCGAGCTGTACGACACCTACATGGACGGCGGCTGGTTCGACATCGGCAGCGGCGGCAGCGTGCTGCTGGAGAACGTGGAAGCGCACTCGGTGGGTGGCAGCATGCGCCTGCTCGGCAGCAGTGCAAGCAAGACCTATTCCAGCGCGGTGATCAACGGCGGCCGCTTCTACACCGTCGGCGGCTATGGCGTGAACATCAACAACTGGGGCCAGCTGACCGCCCGCGACGCCGCGTTCGATGTACGCGATGGCTATTCCGGATTCTGGCTGGCCAGCGACGAGTCGCGCCTGCAGCTGACCAACAGCACCATCGATACCTGGACCGACACCTACGGCTACGGCGTAGAGATCGCCGGTGGCGTCGCCACCGTGCAGGGTGGCCGGATCACCACGCACGGTGATGCGACCTACGGCGTGCGCGTGACCGGTTCCACCGGCAGCACCGCCAGCCGCATCGAAGCGAACGGCAGCGTGATCGACGTGCGCGGCAACGGCGGCGGCGGCGTGTTCATCGGCGGCTCCACCGCCACCGCGCTGCTCGACAACGTTGCGATCCGCAGCGACGGCGAGAACGTGTTCGGCATCGTGCACATGAACACGGCGCGGCTGACCCAGGCCGATCGCCTGGACATCCGCATGACCGGCAGCAACAGCGGCGCCTACCGCTCCTACCTGACCGCGTTCGGCCCGTACTGGAACCGTGCCACCTTCAATGACAGCCACATCGAGACCGCCAGTGGCGCCGCGTTCTGGCTGCAGGGCAGCAACCACGCATTGACCGTCAATGGCAGCGACGTGACCGCAGGCGACGGCAGCGGCCGTTTGCTGCGGGTCAGCGACACCGTGTTCACCGATGGCAGCAGCGTGGCGACCAGCCGCATCGACTTCAGCGCCGACGCCAGTACGCTGCGCGGCGACGTGGTGGTGGACAGCGCAACGGCTGACGTACACATGGTGCTGCGCAACGGTACGCAGTTCAGCGGTGCGCTGCGCGACGATTCCGGCTACCAGGTCGCACAGCTGGCGCTGGATGGCAGCAGCCAGTGGAACGTGCGTGACAGTTCCAGCGTCGGCGCGCTCGAACACGCCGGCACCATCGCCTTCGATGCGCCGGCGGCGGGCGGCTTCAAGACCGTCACTGTCAGCGGCGACTACGTGGGCAACGGGGGCCAGTGGATCTTCAACCGCGCGCTGGGCGACGACACATCGGCGGGCGACCAGCTGGTGATCAACGGCAACAGCAGCGGCACCGCCAGCGTGAGCGTGCGCAATGCCGGCGGCGCCGGTGCGCTGACCCAGGAGGGCATCCGCCTGATCACCGTGGCTGGCCAGTCGGATGCACAGTTCAGCCTGCAGGGCCGCGCGGTCGCCGGCGCCTACGACTACTTCCTGTTCAAGGGCGGCGTGTCGACCCCGGACGATGGCAACTGGTACCTGCGCTCGGAATACGTGCCGCCGGTCGATCCGCCGGAACCCCCGGTCGACCCGCCACAGCCGCCAGAGCCTCCGGTCGACCCACCGGCTCCGCCGGAACCGCCGATCGATCCGCCGTTGCCGCCGGAGCCGCCAATCGATCCGCCGCGCCCGCAGGTGGAACGCCCGGAACCGGCGGCCTACCTGGCCAACCGCAGTTCCGCGCTGGGCATGTTCCGGCACAGCCTGCACGACCGCGCCGGTGATCCCGCCACCCAGGCCGGTGCCAGCAGTGACGGCGTGGCCTGGATGCACCTTCGCAGTGCGCAGCCCGACAGCCACGACCGCAACCGCCAGGTCCAGGTCGATGGCCAGACCAGCAGCGTGCTGGTCGGCGGCGGACGCCGCTTCGAGGTGGGGGGCACGGGCGAACTGCAGGCAGGTGCGATGCTCGGCCATGGCCGCGCGCGCAATGACAGCCGCTCGCAGGTGACCGGCTACACCGCGCGTGGCGTGGTCACCGGCACCAGCGTGGGTGCCTATGCCACCTGGCTGCAGGATGCGCGCATGGAGGGCGGCGCCTATGTGGATGGCTGGCTGCAATACGGCCGCTTCCGCAACAGCGTGCAGGGCGAAGGCCTGCAGAAGGAGCGCTATGACGCCCGCAGCTGGAGTGCGTCGGCCGAGGCTGGCTATGTGCTGCCACTTCAGCGCAGCGCGCAGCGCGGCGTCTATCTGGAACCCCAGCTGCAGGTGGTGCACAGCCGCTATGACAGCGACCGCGTGGTCGAAGCCAACGGCACGGTGGTCGAGGACCGTGGTGGTGGCGAGACCAGTACCCGCCTCGGCCTGCGCCTTTACAGCCGTGGGCTGAGCCCGGCGCAGGGCCAGGTGCACCCGTACGTAGCGGTGAACTGGTGGTCCGGTGGCAATGGCGCAGGCCTGGCAATGGACGGCGAGCGGCTGCAGCGGCAGCTGCCGCGCGACATCTACGAAGCCAAGGCCGGCGTGCAGGTGGATCTGTCCGGCGGCTGGCGCGGCTGGGGTGAACTGAGCCGGCAGAGCGGTGGCATGGGCTTCCGCGATGTCGGTGCCCAGCTGGGTCTTTCGTACAACTGGTGATGCGGGAAGAACCCGGCAAGGGAGTGCCGGGTTCTTTTTTCCACACGCGGCGTGGAAAGCGATGGGGGTTTGATGTGGACAAGTGCCTGCGAACCGCACGTGGCAAGCGTTTCAGGGCGTGGCTGTTTTTTGTCCATGCCCGTTAGAGGTTTTCCACACCCGTCGTGGAGAGTGGTTGGGATTTGATGTGGACAAGTGGGTGGGAGTGTTGCCACGCAGGCGTTTCGAAGCGTGGTGAAATTCTGTCCACGGTCCGACTGCACTGATCGGGGTCGGAGCCCTTTCCCGTGGAAAGGGATCCGACCCCACGGTTTTCCACATCCGGCGTGGAAAGTGATGGGAGTTTGCTGTGGACAAGTGCCGGCAAACGTCGCACCGCAAGCGTTTCGCAGCCTGGTGCTTTTTTGTCCATCACCAGAAACGCGAACGCCCCGCACAAGGCGGGGCGTCCGGGGTCGATCCGCTGCTGCTGGATCAGACGTTGAAGCGGAAGTGCAGGATGTCGCCTTCCTGCACCCGGTATTCCTTGCCTTCCAGGCGCAGGCGACCGGCTTCCTTGGCGCCGGCTTCGCCCTTGTACTTGATGAAGTCGTCATACGCGATGGTTTCAGCGCGGATGAAGCCCTTCTCGAAGTCGGTGTGGATGACCGCGGCGGCCTGCGGGGCGGTGGCGCCCTTGCGCACGGTCCACGCACGGACTTCCTTCACGCCGGCGGTGAAGTAGGTCTGCAGGCCGAGCAGGCTGTAGGCCGCGTTGATCACGCGGTTCAGGCCCGGCTCGCTCAGGCCCAGATCGGCCAGGAAGGTATCGCGGTCTTCGTCATCGAGCTGGGACAGCTCTTCTTCGATCGCGGCCGACACCGGCACCACCTGCGCGCCTTCGGCGGCAGCATGCGCACGCACGGCTTCCAGGTGCGGGTTGTTGTCGAAACCGTCTTCCAGCACGTTGGCGATGTACATCACCGGCTTCAGGGTCAGCAGGAACAGATCGCGCACCAGCGCCTTCTCTTCCTCGTCCAGGCCCACCGAACGGCCGGACTTGCCGTCGGACAGCGCCGCCTGCAGCTTGGCCAGCACCGGCTTGCGCGCCGCGGCGTCCTTGTCACCGCCCTTGGCCGCACGCTCGGCGCGGTTCAGCGCCTTCTCGACGCTGTCCAGGTCGGCCAGCGCCAGCTCGGTATCGATGGTTTCGATGTCCGAGATCGGGTCGACCTTGTTGTTGACGTGGATGACGTCGGCGTTCTCGAAGCAGCGCACCACGTGGGTGATCGCATCGACTTCACGGATGTGCGCCAGGAACTTGTTGCCCAGGCCTTCACCGCTGGCGGCACCGGCAACCAGGCCGGCAATGTCGACGAATTCGACCGCGGTCGGGATGACCTTCTGCGGGTTGATGATCGCTGCCAGCTCGTTCAGGCGCGGATCCGGCACCGGCACGATGCCGACGTTCGGTTCGATGGTGCAGAACGGGAAGTTCGCCGCGGCGATACCCGCCTTGGTCAGCGCATTGAACAGGGTCGACTTGCCGACGTTGGGCAGGCCGACGATGCCGCATTTGATACCCATGGGTGACAGCTCTCTGGGGTGAAAGTGATTGGTGAAACAGCGCGCGCGCTGCTTGGCCAATCCATCTCGGCGTTCAACATCTGCCAACCAAGGTTGGCAACTACCGGGCCGGTTGATGCCCGTTGCCGACCAGCGGTCGGTACCTACCGCTTATTTCGGGGTGTGCAGCCGCTTCATCGCTTCGCTGAAATCGCCCTGCACTGCCAGCGGCATCACATCAATGGCATCGTCGATGGCGCGAGAAATCAGTACTTCATCGTCCTTGGAAGGGCGTCCCAGCACCCAACCCACCACGCGGTCCTTGTGGCCAGGATGGCCGATGCCCACGCGCAGGCGATGGAACTTGCCGTGGCCGAGCAGGCGGATGGTGTCGCGCAGGCCGTTCTGGCCACCGTGGCCACCGTCGAACTTCAGCCGCGCCACGCCGGGCGCCAGGTCCAGTTCGTCGTGGGCCAGCAGGGTTTCTTCCGGCTCGATCTTCCAGAACCGCTGTGCGGCGGTGACCGACTTGCCGCTGAGGTTCATGAAGGTGGCGGGCTTGAGCAGCCACACCGTCTGCCCGGCGATCTCGACCTTGGCGGTCTCACCGAACAGCTTGCTGTCCACATTCCATCGCGCACCGGCTTTTTCCGCCAGGGCCTCAACGAAATGAAACCCGGCATTGTGCCGGGTCCGGACGTGTTCCGATCCGGGGTTGCCCAGACCGACGATCAGTCGCAGTCCTGCCATGGTTCCTTCCAATACGGTGCCTGCCCGGAGGCAGGCACCGTAGCGGTATTACTCGGCGGCAGCCGCTTCTTCGTCAGCCGCGTCGGCCTTGCCGGCCTTGGCGGTGACGATGGCGTCGTCGTGGTCCTTGCCCAGCGCCAGGGCCGGGATTTCCACGCCCTTCGGCAGCTTGATGTTGGACAGGTACACCACGTCACCGGCCTTCAGCTCGCCCAGGTCGACTTCGATCGACTCCGGCAGGTCCTTCGGCAGGCAGGTGATGGTCACTTCCTTCAGTTCGTGGGTGACCACGACGTCGGCAGCCTTGCCAGCCGGCGAGGTGTCTTCGTTGATGAAGTGCAGGGGGACCGAAGCGGTCAGGGCTTCGTTCTCGTTCACGCGCTGGAAGTCCAGGTGCATGATCAGCTGCTTGTACGGGTGGCGCTGCATGTCACGCAGCAGGACCTTCTGCACCTGGCCGTCCAGGTTCAGGTCCAGGATCGAGGCATAGAACCACTCGTTCTGCTGGGCCAGCCAGATTTCGTTGTGGTCCAGGCTGATGGCGACCGGCTCGGCGTTGCCGCCGTACACGATGGCCGGGATCACACCAGCGTGACGCAGGCGGCGGCTCGCACCCTTACGCTGCAGTTCACGCTTGGTGACCTTGATTTCATGGGTCTTCGACATTTTCGACTACTCAGGTTGTTGCCGCGCCTTGCGGCGTGGCGGTTGAAGATGCTTCCGCGACCAGAAGCACCCGGGGTATGTCCCCGCCGTTGCCGGCAGGGACGAAAAACTCAGTCGACGTACAGCGAGCTGACCGACTCGCCGAAGGCGATGCGGCGCATCGTTTCGGCCAGCATTTCCGCCACGCTCAGCTGGCGGATCTTGCTGCACACCCGCGCTGCGTCCTTCAGCGGGATGGTATCGGTCACCACCAGCTCGTCGAGCTGGGAATTGGTGATGTTGTCCACCGCCGGGCCCGACAGCACCGCGTGGGTGCAGTAGGCGGCGACCTTGAGCGCACCGCGCGCCTTCAGGGCAGCGGCAGCGGCGCACAGGGTGCCGGCGGTATCGACGATGTCGTCGACCATCACGCAGGTCTTGCCTTCGACGTCACCGATGATGTTCATCACGGTGGAGACGTTGGCGCGCGGGCGGCGCTTGTCGATGATCGCCAGATCGGCGTCATCCAGGCGCTTGGCGACCGCACGGGCGCGGACCACGCCGCCCACGTCCGGCGAGACGACGATCAGGTTCTCGGTGCCGTAGGCGCGCCAGATGTCGGCCAGCAGCAGCGGGGACGCATACACGTTGTCCACCGGAATATCGAAGAAGCCCTGGATCTGGTCGGCGTGCAGGTCGACGGTCAGCACGCGATCAGCGCCAGCGGTGCTGAACATCTTCGCCGCCAGCTTGGCGGTGATCGGCACGCGCGAGGAACGCATGCGGCGATCCTGGCGCGAGTAGCCGAAGTACGGCACCACGGCGGTCACGCTGGCCACCGATGCGCGCTTGAGCGCGTCGATCAGCACCAGCAGTTCCATCAGGTTTTCCGCGCTCGGCGCGCAGGTCGGCTGGATCACGAATACGTCCTGCTTGCGGACGTTCTCTTCGATTTCCACCTGCACTTCACCATCGGAGAAGTGCGAGACCAGCGCCTTGCCCGGGCGAACCCCCAGTTCCTTGCAGATGTTCTGCGCCAGACGTTTGTTGGCGTTGCCGGAAAAGACCAGCAGGTTCGGGGACTCTTGCATCATGATTGTCTCGGGCGGGGACGAGTGGCGGGGATCCGGAGTCGGCAAGGACCCGATGGACCCTTGCTGCTGACAACACCGCGGTTGTTTCCACGTCCCGCGCAGGTGATGCGCTGGAAGGCGCGGACACAGCCGCTATTGGCAGGGGCGGTAGGATTCGAACCTACGAATGCCAGGATCAAAACCTGGTGCCTTGGGCCTCTTGGCGACGCCCCTGCATTGATAAATCAGTGTTGCTCGAGTGCATCCAGCAGTGGCGAACGCGCAACGCCCGCTGCCACCCTTGCCCGCAACTCCTTCGGCAACTTCGACCGTCCCTGCTCTGCAGCAGCCTGCGATGCGAACTCGACGAAACAACCACTTCCCGAACCGGTCAGCCGCGCCGTGCCGATGTCGCTCAACGCAGCAAGCGCGGCCTCGACGGCAGGCTCACGGCGGCGCAGCACCGGTTCGAACGCGTTCCCGACCAGGGTCCCGGAAGCGAAGTCCTCTATTTTCGCCACTGGGCTGTCGCGCGTCAAATCCGGGTCTGCAAACAGGACCGGCGTGGGAACATGAACGCCCGGTTCAACCACCACATACCAGGCCGGGGCCAGCGTGATCGGCCGCAGTCGCTCGCCCACCCCTTCGGCCCAGGCATTGCGGCCACGCACGAACACCGGCACGTCAGCGCCCAGGCGCAGGCCCAGCGCGGCCAGCGCGTCTTCGTCCAGGCCCGCCTGCCAGAGTCGGTTCAGCACCACCAGCACGGTGGCTGCATCGGACGAACCGCCGCCGAAGCCACCACCGGCAGATACATGCTTTTCAACGATGATGTCCGCACCTTGCGCGACATTCGCCACTTCTTTGAGCAATCGCGCAGCGCGGACCGCCAGGTCATCTGCCTCGGCCACGCCAGCCAGCCCCTCGCCCTCACGGCGCACCTGGCCGTCTTCACGCAGGCGCAGGCCGATGCGGTCCCCCCAGTCCAGCAGGCGGAACACGGTCTGCAGCTCGTGGTAACCGTCGGCGCGGCGGCCGGTGATGTGCAGGAACAGGTTCAGCTTGGCCGGGGCCGGCCACCAGGACCAACCCGCGTCGTCGAACCCGGCACTCATGGCGTGCCCTGCCCCCACTGGTCCACCAGCAGGCGCACCTTGGCGTCGCCATTGCTGGCCTCGATCCGGCGCGGCACGGCCGGGCGCCCGGCCTCAGCCGGGTACCAGTCCAGGTACTGCACCTGCCATCCCATCTGCTGCATGCGGCGCGGCCGGCCTTCACCGTCGCGCTCGACCTTCTCCGGACCGGCGGCGTCGCCGGCCACCAGGCCACGGATCCACTCCGGCAGCTGGTTGACCGGGATGTCCCAGCCGGTCGCCTCCAACAGCAGCTGCTGGGCATCCTCGCCGTCACGCGGACCGCCGGCCAGCCCTTCCAGGCGGCCAGCTTCGGAATGGGTATCGCCGGTCAGCTTCCAGCTCTGCCGGGTCACCGGCGCGCTCAATTCGACCACGTAGCGGCGGCCGTCCTGCTTCCAGTCGATGCGGCCACTGCCGCCATCCTTGCCCTTGCTGACCGCGACCCGGCCCTGGAAAGCCCAGTCCGGCTGTGCCTGCAGCGCGGCCACCCGCGCGGCCTCGGCCTGCGCGGCTTCGGCGGACACGATCTCGACCACGGCCGGCGCCGGGGTCTTCTGCGTGCCGACGCTGGTGCAGGCGGTGACCGCCAGGGTCGCGGCCGCCAACAGCAGCGGCCGGATCAGGGAAACACTCATGGATTGAATTTCTCACGGGCGCGCAGCAGCGCGCGGTTTTCGGGGTCGAGCTTGGCCGCCTCTTCGAAGAAATGGCGGGCCTCATCGTGCTTGCCCAGCACCCACAGCACTTCGCCGACATGGGCGGCGATCTCCGGGTCCTTGGCCAGGGTCCAGGCACGACGCAGCTGCACCAGCGCCTCTTCCTTGCGGCCCAGGCGATACAGCACCCAGCCATAGCTGTCGACGATGGCGGCGTTGTCCGGCTCGGCCACGCGGGCGCGGTCGATCAGCTCCAGTGCTTCCTGCAGGCGGCCGGTGCGATCGGCCAGGGTGTAACCCAGCGCGTTCAAAGCCGGCACGTTCTCCGGATCGGTCACCAGGATCTTGCGCAGATCGGCCTCGGCGCGCGGGATGTCGTCGCGGCGCTCCCAGGTGAGCGCACGGGCGTACAGCAGGCCGTTGTCATCCGGGTAAGCGGCCAGCCCGCGGGCCAGCGCATCCAGTTCACCGGCACTGTCGTCGGCGCGCTGGCGCAGTTCGGCTTCCAGCAGGTAGGCGTCGCGGCGCACATCGTCGTCGACCACCGCATCGGACTGGATCGCGTGCACTTCATCCAGCGCCAGCGGCAGGCGCCCGGCCAGGGCCTGGGCATTGGCCGCGCGCAGGCGCGCCTCGCTCAGTTCATCGCCACCGGGCACGCTGTGATACCACTGCACCGCCTCGGGATAACGCTTCAGGTACTCGGCGATCTTGCCCAGCAGCAGGCGCTGCGCCGGATCCGGCTTGGCCGCCTGCCGCGACAGTTCGTTGTAGAGGTTGGACAGCGCGGCCTTGTCGCCCTGCTTGGCGAGCAGCGAGGCGCGCATGCCCCAGGTCTGCACGTCCTGCGGGCCGAACGCCAGCACGCGCTCGGCGGCGGCGGGCTGGCCGAGGCTGTCATAGGCGATGGCCACGGCATTGCGCAGTTCCGGATCCTGGCGGGTCTTCGGCTCCACGTCGTGCAGCAGCGACAATGCCTTGTCGGTCTCGCCCGCCTGCTGCAGCTGGCTGGCACGCAGCAGCGCCACGCGCGGTTCTTCGGGGAAGCGTTTGACCACTTCATCGATCATGCGCCGCGCCAGCTCAGGCTTGTCCATGCGCAGGGCCAGGCGACCGAACTCCTGCCAGGCCTCGATCTTCGGCGGAATGGCGTTGGCGTCGACCAGCTCGCCCAGCACCTGCGCCGGCACCGCCGGATCACGGCCACCGCCGATCAGCGCGGCAAGCGCGAACTTCCAGCCACGCTCGTCGGGGTCGGCCAGCAGGGCCTGCAGTTCGGTGCGGGCCGCCTTCACATCGCCCTGGCGCATGGCCAGCGCACCGGCCGCACTGCGCATGGTCAGCGAGCGTGGGGCGCGCTGCTGCCACAGGGCCAGGCCCTTGGCCGCGCTGGCGTCATCGTTGGCCAGCATGGAAATGCGGGTCGCGCGCTCGGCCAGGCCGGCGTCGCCGTCGGTCTGCTGGGCCGCCTGCAGGTACCAGCGCGCAGCCTCGGCCAGCTTGCCGGCCTGCAGGGCGAATTCACCGGCCATCACCGGTTCCAGCGCCAGTTCCTCAGTGGCCGCGGCCCGCACGGGGGCCTTGGCCGGCACCGCTGCCAGGGCCTGGCTGCAGGCCAGGGACAGCAGCAGAACACTGGGGATGCGAATCAATGCGGGCATCGTCGGCATCGGGGCCTTAAAATGTCGTCCAATGGCCAGCAGCTTATCGCAAGCAACTGAACAATGACCCTGTGGGTGCTCGGACTGAATCACCAGACCGCACCGGTGGAGCTGCGCGAACGCGCGGCCTTCGCCGGTGAGGCGTTGCCGCGCGCGCTCGGTTCGCTGCGCGATACCCCGCAGATCGCCGAGGCGGTGCTGCTGTCCACCTGCAACCGCACCGAACTGTACGCCGTGGCCGAATCGGCGCAGGCGCTGGACCAATGGCTGCGCAGCCAGGCCGGCGACCTGCAGGGCTACCTGTACCAGCATGCCGATGCCGAGGCCGTGCGCCACCTGTTCCGGGTCGCCACCGGGCTGGACTCGATGGTGCTGGGTGAACCGCAGATCCTCGGCCAGGTGAAGGATGCCTGGTCGACCGCGCGTGACCATGGCCTGCTCGGCCAGCGCCTGGACCGGTTGTTCCAGCAGACCTTCTCGGTGGCCAAGCGTGCACGCACCGATACCCAGGTCGGCGCCAACCCGGTGTCGGTAGCCTCGGCTGCGGTGCGCCTGGCGCAGAACGCGTTCGCGCGCCTGGACGATTCCACCGTGCTGCTGGTCGGTGCCGGCGAGACCATCGAGCTGGCTGCACGTCACCTGAGTGAAGGCAAGGTGCGCCGGCTGCTGATCGCCAACCGCACCCTCGCCCACGCCCAGGAGCTGGCCAGCCGCCACGGCGGCGTGGCGCTGCCGCTGACCGAACTGGACCGCCACCTGGGCGAGGCCGACGTAGTGTTCTCGGCCACCGCCGCGCGCGAACCGGTGATCCACCGCGAGATGGTGGCCAAGGCCCTGCGCGCGCGCCGGCACAAGCCGATGCTGCTGTTCGACCTGGCCGTGCCACGCGACATCGAGGCCGAGGTCGGCACGCTCAACGACGCCTTCCTCTACACCGTGGACGATCTCGAGCGCGCGGTGGAAGACAACCGCCGTGGTCGCCGCGAAGCGGCCGCCGAGGCCGAAGCGATCATCGACCTTCAGGTGTCGCGCTTCGTCGAGACCCAGCAGGCCAGTGCCCACCAGGCGCCGCTGCGACAGCTGCGCGCGTTCGGCGAAGCCACCCGCACCGAACTGCTGGAGCGCGCGCGACAGCAGCTGGCCAACGGCAAGCCGGCCGACGAAGTGCTGGAACTGCTGGCCCACGGCCTGACCAATCGACTCCTGCACCCGCCCACTGCTGCGCTGCGCGCGGCCGCGCTGAGTGGCGATGCTGACCTGACCCGCGCCGCCGAGCGCCTGTTCCCGGCCACGCCGGGTTACCGCCACCCACCCGTGAGACCCGATGACGCCGACCCTGCGCCGTAAGCTGGAAGCGCTGGCCGAGCGCCGCGAAGAACTGGAACGCCTGCTCGCCGAACCCGATGTGGTCGCCGACAACACCCGTTTCCGCGACCTTTCGCGCGAATTCGCCCAACTTGAACCGATCGCCATCGCCCTGGCCGATGAAGCCCGTGCCAAGGCCGATCTGGCCGCCGCCGAAGGCATGCGCGCCGACCCCGACCTGCGCGAGCTGGCCGATGAGGAAATCGCTGCTGCACAGGCGCGCCTGCAGGAACTGGAGCAGGAGCTGGCGCTGCTGCTGGTGCCACGCGACCCGCGTGACGAAGGCAACCTGTTCCTGGAAGTGCGCGCGGGTACCGGCGGCGACGAGGCCGCGATCTTTGCCGGCGACCTGTTCCGCATGTACGCCCGCTACGCCGAGCGCCAGGGCTGGAAGGTCGAGATCGAATCGGACAGCCCGGGCGAGCATGGCGGCTACAAGGAAGTGGTGGCGCGCGTGGTCGGGCGTGGCGCGTTCTCGCGCCTGAAGTTCGAATCGGGTACGCATCGCGTGCAGCGCGTGCCGGCCACCGAATCGCAGGGCCGCATCCATACCTCGGCAGCCACCGTGGCGATCATTCCCGAGGCCGATGAGGTCGATGACATCGTCATCAACCCGGCCGACCTGAAGGTGGATACGTTCCGCTCATCCGGCGCCGGTGGCCAGCACGTCAACAAGACCGAATCGGCGATCCGCATCACCCATGTGCCGACCGGCGTGGTGGTGGAGTGCCAGACCGAGCGCAGCCAGCACGCCAACCGCGACAAGGCGATGAAGCGCCTGAAAGCGCAGCTGCTCGATGCCGAGCGCCAGCGCCAGGACGCGGCGCAGGCCGAATCGCGGCGCCTGCAGGTGGGCAGTGGCGACCGCAGCCAGCGCATCCGCACCTACAACTTCCCGCAGGGCCGGATCACCGACCACCGCGTGGAAGGCCTGACCCTGTACGACCTGCCCAACGTGCTGGCCGGCGACCTCGACCCGCTGCTGCAGCGGCTCAGCCACGAGCACCAGGTCGACGCCCTGGCCCAGTTGTCGGCGGGCTGAGTCGCATGTCGGCCTGGCAGCAGCGGCAGCAACTGCAACAAGCGATCGCACGCCAGCCCGGCGATTTCGTCGCCTTGGTGATGCTGGCCGACCTGGAGCTGGAAGCCGGCGACATCGCCGCCGGCGAGCAGGCCGCGCGCCGTGCGCTGCAGCTGCGCCCGAACCACCCTGAAGCGCTGGCACGGTTGGGTCGCGTGGCCTGGATGGCCGGCGCGCATGCCGATGCGGCGAAGCTGCTCGACCAGGCCTCGGCCTTGGCCCCACAGCACCCGGGCATTGCGCTGTGGCTGGGCCATGCGCTGGAAGATGCCGATGATGCCGAAGGCGCAGCAGCGGCTTATCGCCGCGCACATGCGCTGATGCCGGGCGAGCCCTATATCGCCGCCCAGCGCCTGGCCTGGCAGCGTCGCCTGTGCGACTGGCAGGACGTGGACGCGCTGGCGGCACAGGTACGTGGTGCACTTGCCTCTGGGCAGGGCGTGGTCGAACCGTTCGCGTTCCTCAGCGAAGATGCCAGCGCAGCCGAGCAGTTGGCCTGCGCACGCGCCCGTGCATCCGCCGTTGCCGCTTCAGTGCGGCCGTTGCCGCCAGTGAAGGTGCGTTCCCAGGGCCCGCTGCGGATCGGCTTCCTTTCCAATGGTTTCGGCGCCCATCCCACCGGGCTGCTGACCGTGGCCCTGTTCGAGCAGCTGCGTCATGACCCGGCATTGCAGCTGCATCTGTTCGCGCTGAACCAGGATGACGGCAGCCGCATCCGCCAGCGCCTGCAGGTGGCCACGCAGCTGCATGATGTGGCCGCGCTGCGCCATGCAGACACTGCTGCACGCATCCGCGCACAGGGCATCGACCTGCTGTTCGACCTGCGCGGCTGGGGCGGCGGCGGTACGCCGGAAGTGCTGGCGATGCGCCCTGCCCCGCTGCAGCTGAACTGGCTGGCGTATCCCGGCACGTCCGGCGCCCCGTGGCTGGATGCAGTGATCGGCGACAGCTTCGTTCTGCCGCCATCACTGGAACCCCACTACAGCGAGCGCGTACTGCGCCTGCCATGTGCGTTCCAGCCCTCGGACAACACCCGCATGCTGGAGCCGGCACCGTCCCGCGCGGAGTGCGGGCTGCCCGAACAGGGCGTGGTGTTCTGCTGCTTCAACAACAGCTACAAGCTCAACCCGCGCAGCATGGGCCGCGCCTTCGCGGTGCTGCAGGCCGTGCCCGGCAGCGTGCTGTGGCTGCTGTCCGGCCCCGGCCAGGCCGACGCCCGCCTGCGCAGCGCCGCACAGGCCGCTGGCCTGGATCCGGCACGCCTGGTGTTCATGGCCAAGCTGCCACATCCGCAGTACCTGGCCCGCTATCCGCTGGCCGACCTGTTCCTCGACACGCATCCGTACAACGCACACACCACCGCCTCCGACGCGCTGTGGGCCGGCTGCCCGGTGCTGACCTGCCCCGGCGACACCTTCGCCGCGCGCGTGGCCGGCAGCCTCAACCACCATCTGGGGCTGGTACGGATGAATGTCGCCGACGATGCGGCATTCATCGCCACCGCCAGTACGCTGGGCAATGACCCGGCGGCGCTGGCCACGCTGCGCGCCGAAGTGGCCCAGGCACGCGACCACAGTGGGCTGTTCGACATGGCCGGCTTCGCCCGCGACCTGTCGGCGTTGCTGCAACGGCTGGCTGGCGAACAGGGCTGGAAGGGCGTCGACAACACCTGAGCGATCCCTGCGTTACGCTCGGGCTTCCTCCCCGCGTGGTGTGATGATGGCCAAGCTCAAGCGCAAGGACTACGACGAACTGCTGCTGCCGCTGCAGCTGGAACTGACCGCGATGGCGCGCTGGGTGCAGCACAGCGGGCAGCGCCTGCTGGTGCTGTTCGAAGGCCGTGATACCGCAGGCAAAGGCGGCGCGATCCAGGCCATCAGCCAGCACCTCAACCCGCGCCAGTGCCGGGTGGTGGCGCTGCCCAAGCCGACCGACCGCGAAGCCACGCAGTGGTACTTCCAACGCTATGCCTCGCATCTTCCCGCTGCCGGCGAGATCGTGCTGATGGACCGCAGCTGGTACAACCGCGCCGGCGTCGAGCGGGTGATGGGCTACTGCAGCGAGACCGAGTACCAGCAGTTCCTGCGCCAGGCACCGGTGTTCGAACAGCTGCTGGTCGACGACGGCATCCTGCTGTTCAAGTACTGGCTGTGCGTGGACCAGGAGCAGCAGGAGAAGCGCTTCGCCGAGCGCCATCTCGATCCGCTGAAGGGCTGGAAGCTCTCCCCGGTGGACCTGAAATCCCGCAGCAAGTACAGCGCCTACACCGAGGCCCGCGAGGCGATGCTGCGCGCGACGCATCGCGAGGCGGCACCGTGGACGCTGGTGGATTTCAACGACCAGCGGTTGGGTCGGCTGACGCTGGTGCGCAACCTGCTGGACCGGTTGCCGGACACGCGGGTGGATGCACCGCTGCCGGAGCTGCCGAAGCTGAAGGGCAAGCTGCATCGCGAGCACTACGATGTGCTGAAGCCGATCGAGGACTTCCCGGTCGAGGATTAGGGTGGGTCGGCAGGGCCTGCGGCCCTGCACCTGCAGAGGCAACGACAACAGCCGGCTCTGGGAGTTTTGCTTGTTGGCTGGGGTGGTGTGGGTTGGCAGGACACGCCGTAAACCCATCCATGGGGGCTCGATGGCGCCATCCATGGCGCCAACGGTCCTGCCAACCCACACCGCCCCATCCCCGACGGATTTCCGGTGACGGAGGTAGATCCACGCCATGCGTGGATGAATCTCCATTGAAATCGATTATTTCGACAATTGAACGAAGAGCATCCACGCATGGCGTGGATCTACGTGTCGACCAAGGTCGACACCCACCAAGAGCAGGCCATGCATTCCGACAGATCGCGGAGAACTGTCGAAGGCAGGGTGGGTCCGGTGGCGGGGGCGTGAGCCGCATGGATGCGGCGACCGAGCTTACATGGGTGAGGGCGCTTTGCTTGCGAAGCACTGCTTCGCAAGCGCCCGAACGCACAGCCGCCTGCGGCTGGGCCGGGCCCCGGAGGGGGACTTGCAGCGGCCCCCGCAACCGGCCCCACCCCGCCTACCCACAGGAAACCCCGCTTGGGCTGTTGCTTTTGCTGTTGCTGGGGTTGCCGGCCAGCGGCCGGCACTACCGCGGGTGCAGGGCCGCAGGCCCTGCCGACCAACCCACTACTTGGCCGCAGCGATCTGCTTTTCGATGTCGGCGGCGGTCACCGGGCCGAGGAAGGTGTGGGCCAGCTTGCCCTGCGGATCCAGCAGATGCGTCAACGGCAGGCCTCGCGGCGTGGCGAAGTCCGCCGGCGGATCGAACGGGTCCACGATCACGATCGGATAGGTCACCGGGTGCTTGGTCAGGAACGACTGCATCTCCGGCACCTCGATGTCTTCATAGGCCAGGCCGACCACTTCGATGTTGCTGCGCATCGCATGCAGCGCCGACAGCTCCGGCATCTCCTTGCGGCACGGTGCGCACCAGGTCGCCCAGAAATTCACGATCACCCACTTGCCGCGGTGCGCGGCCAGGTCGTAGTCGCTGCCATCCACTGCTTTCATCTTCAGTGTCGGGAACTCAGCGGTGGTGCGCTCGGCCGGGGTTTCCTCGACCGGCGCCGGAGCGGTCGGCGTCGGTGCCTGTACCGGCGGCTGACTGCTGGCCGGGGTCGGCTCCTGCGCCGGCTTGCAGGCCGACAGCGCCAGCAGCAGGGCCAGCGGAAGCAGCAGCAACGGGGTCTTGCGGGTCATGGCATGTCTCCGGAATCGGTGTAGATATCGCTGACCTTGCGCTTCAGGCGTTCACGCAGGGGCAGTCGCAGATCGTCCAGCGCCGCCAGTGCGGCGCGGCCCAGGCTGTCGTCGCGGTACGGCAGGTGCTGTTCGGCCACCGGAATGCGCAGTTGGGTGCATTCGTACAGATCAGCCAGGCTGACCTGGTCCAGGTCGCGCGACAGCAGCCACTCTCCGCGCTCGTCACGGCGCAGCAGGCCAATCTCCTGCAGGTTGCAGGTCAGGTCATGCAGCAGGGAGTCAGTCAGCATCGGCTCCAGCCGCAGGATTTCATCATCGGCCAGGCCTCTGCCCTTGGCACGTGCATGGTGGAAGCGACCGAGCAGTCGTAGCAGGCCGTAGAACTCGTAGCCCTGCGGCAGGCGCAGTTCCACCGGCTGGTAGCGGAAGGCGGCCATCGACGAGGACAGCGACGCGCCCAGCAGCACCGCTACCCAGCACAGGTAGATCCACAGCAGCAGGATCGGCACGAAAGCCACCGTGCCATAGAGCTTCTGGTAGGACTGGAAGCTGCCCAGATAGGCGCCGATGCCCCACTTCACCAGCTCCAGGATCACCGCGGCCAGGATCGCGCCGGGCACTGCGTGCCGCCATTTCACCGTGTGATGCGGCACCACCCGGAACATCAGCGTGATGCAGACGAACTCGATCAGGATCGGCGTCACCCGCAGCGCAAGCTCGGCCAGCCAGCGGCCCTCCTGGGTGCCGAACAGCGGCATCGCGAACACCCGCGCCGACACCGCCAGTGAGGCGGCGGCGAGCATCGCTCCCAGTGTCAGCACGGTCCAGTAGACCAGGAAGCGGGTCAGCTTGGGCCGGGTCGAGCCGACCCGCCAGATCTGGTTGAAGGTCTCTTCAACGCTGTTGAGGGTGATCAGCAACGAGACCACCAGTGCAATGAAGCCGGCCGCGGTGAGCTGGCCGGCACTGGCCGAGAACTGCCGCAGGTAGCCTTCGGCCGCGCGCGCCGCATTGGGCACGAAGTTGGAGAAGACGTAATCGCTGAGCTGGTCGCTCCAGCGGTCGAAGACGGGGAAGGCCGAGAGCACGCCGAACACCACGATCGCCAGCGGCACCAGCGCGAACACGGTGGTGTAGGCCAGCGCCGCCGCCGCCTGGAACAGGCGGTCGTCGAGGAAGCGATGCCACAGGAAGCGGCCGAAACTGATGGCCCGTGCGCGATCCCGCGCGCGCTCCATCCACAGGTTGAGCGTATCCAAAGGTTCCATCGGTGGAAGGGTACCCGATGCGGAATGCTGGCAGGATAGCCATACTGGCGACCACACGACGAGGAGAAGCGGGCACGATGGGCGAGATTCTGGTGCTGTACTACAGCCGGGGCGGTTCGGTGGCACGGCTGGCGCGCCAGATCGCGCGGGGCATCGGCGAAGTGCCGGGCATGAGCGCGCGCCTGCGCACGGTGCCGCCGGTGGCCGCCGTGACCCAGACCGCACACCCCCCGGTCCCCGACGATGGCGCCCCCTACGTGAGCGTGCAGGACCTGGTGGAATGCCAGGGCCTGCTGCTTGGCAGCCCCACCCGCTTCGGCAACATGGCCGCGCCGGTCAAGCATTTCCTGGACGGGCTCGGCGCCGAATGGGTCAACGGCACCCTGTCCGGCAAACCGGCTGGCGTGTTCACCTCCACCGCCTCGATGCATGGCGGCCAGGAATCGACCCTGCTGTCGATGCAGGTGCCGCTGCTGCACCACGGCTGCGTGATCGTCGGCATCCCGTTCACCGAACCGGCGCTGAGCCACACCACCAGTGGCGGCACGCCGTATGGCGCCAGCCATGTGGCCGGCGCCGCCGACGACCCGCAGCCGACCGACGACGAGGCCGTGCTGGCCCGTGCACTGGGCCGCCGGGTGGCCGACATCGCACAGCGGTTGGCCCGATGAGCGCCGCGCCGCGCACTGTCCTGCTGCTGGCCCTGATGGGGCTGGCCGCGCTGTTCGCCGGTTGGTTCATCAATGACAAGCACTGGCTGGCCACCCAGCTGGTGTTCACCGCGCCGCCGCTGGCGTTGGCCGTTGCCCTGCGACTGGGCTGGCGCAAGGCCGGTTTCTGGGCCTCGGTGCTGGCCCTGGGCTGGTTCAGCCACGGGGTGATGAGTGCCTGGAGCCACCCGGAAACACGCTGGCTGGCGCTGATCGAGATCGCGCTGGCCCTGCTGGTGATCTTCAGCGCCAGCCTCCCCGGGCTGCGCGCCCGCTTCGGCAAGCGACGCTGACGCTGCGGCCGCCGGGCCGTATCATCTGTGTTCCTGGCCCCGCGCCGCTGTACCTGTCCTGGTTTCGCGCATGCACATGATGGAAGAGCTCCTGGTCGTCACCACCGGTGGCACGATCGACAAGATCTACTTCGACGACAAGTCGGACTACCAGATCGGCGACCCCCAGATCGGCATGATCCTGCGCGAGCTGGGCGTGACGTTCCGCTTCAACGTGATTCCGATCCTGCGCAAGGATTCGCTGCACATCAACGATGAGGACCGCGAACTGATCCGCGCCACCATCGCCGCACAGCCGACCCGCCACGTGCTGGTGACCCACGGCACCGATTCGATGGTGCAGACCGGCAAGGTGCTGGCGACGATCCCGGACAAGACCATCGTGATGACCGGCGCGCTGAGCCCGGCGCGTTTCCGCGGCTCGGATGCGGAGTTCAACATCGGCTGCGCGATCGGTGCGGTGCAGTCGCTGCCGAGCGGCGTGTACATCGCGATGAACGGGCGGATTTTCGACCCGCAGCACGTGCGCAAGAACGTGGCCGCGAACCGCTTCGAATCGGTCTGAGGAACAGCGTGCCGACCAAGGTCGGCACCTACCACGACGCGGCGGCTCGCATCACCGCGCGTCCCCATGCAAAAACGCCCCGGCCGGAGCCGGGGCGTGCCCATGGAGAGGGGCTTGGGCTCAGTACTGGGCGTTGAGGGTCAGGCCCGAGAAGGTGCTGTAGGCCTTCACCCGCACATACCACGTGCCGGCAGCCGGACTGTTGATGGTGCAGGTCTCGCTGTTGCCGCTCAGGTACGGGCGGCAGGTGTAGGCGGTATCGGTCGGGGCACTGCCCTGGCGCACGTACAGGTCGGCATCACCGCTGCCGCCACTGATCGCCACGCGCAGCTGGGTGCTGCCGGCCGGAACCGCAACGGTGTAGTTCAGCTCGGCACCGGTCGCGGCGCCGAGGCCGGTCACCGGCACGTTGTTCTGCAGCACGTTGCCACCCGGGTTCGGATTGCCCCCCCCGTTGATCGCTGCAGCCACTGCGGCGTTGGCGTCGATGATGCCGGCGCCGCAGCCACCCGAGCAGGCACCCGGCAGCGGCCGTGCGGTGCTCTTGATGATGCTTTCAACCTGCGCCGGGCTCAGCGGGCTCGGGGCGACCGCCTGCATCAGCGCGACCACGCCGGCGACGTGCGGCGCCGCCATCGAGGTGCCGTTGTACGAAGCGTAGCTGGCACTGCCCGGGGTGGTGGTGCCGGTGTTGAGGGTGGACAGGATGCCCTGGCCCGGTGCCGAGATGTCGATACCGGCGCCGTAGTTGGAGAAGCTGGCGCGCGCACCGGCCGAGGTGGTTGCCGCCACTGCGATCACGTTCGGGCAGTTGGCCGGTACCGACGAGGACACGTTGGTGTTGCTGTTGCCAGCGGCGACCACCACGGTGGTACCACGGCCGACAGCGCCGTTGATCGCATTCTGGTAGGTCGTCGAGCAGCTGCCGCCACCACCCAGCGAAAGGTTGATGACCTCGGCCGGATTGGCATTGGCCGGCACGCCGCTGACGGTGCCACCGGACGCCCACACGATCGCGTCGGCAATGTCGGAGGTGTAACCGCCACACTTGCCGAGCACGCGCACCGGCACGACCTTGGCGTTGAATGCGGTACCGGCGACGCCGTTGGCGTTGTTGGTCACCGCCGCCACCGTGCCGGCGACGTGGGTGCCATGCCAGCTGGAATTGGAACCCGGATAACCGGGCTGGCACTCGTTGTCGCCGTACCAGTCGCCTTCATCGTTCGGATTGTTGTCGCGGCCACCGCCATCGCGCGCCATCGCGGCGTCGCTGATGAAGTCGTAGCCCGGCAGGATGTTGGCGTTGAGGTCGGGATGGTTGGTGATGCCGGTATCGATCACGGCCACCACCACGCCGGTGCCGGTGGACTTGTCCCAGGCCGGCCGGATGTTGATGCCGGCATTGGAGGTGCCGAAGCCCCATTGCTCGCTGAAGCGGGTGTCGTTCGGGGTCAGCGTGGCACGCATGATCTGGTCGACTTCAACGTATTCCACGTTCGGGTCGGCGGCCAGCTTGCGCATCAGCTGCTCGGATTCGGCCTGGTCGAGCGGACGATCGGTCTTGACCAGGGTCGGGCCGACGGCCAGCTTGCGGACCTGCTGCAGGCCCAGCGCGCGGCCCTGGCTGCTGGCCAGGCCGGCGGCGGCGCTCTTCAGCGAAGAGGCCAGTGCGGTGGTGTTGGCCACCGGCGCGCTGCCGTCGCGGTACTTCACGATGAAACGCTGGTGGGTCTGTGCGGACTGCAGGCCGCTGAGCTGGACATCACCGGCCAGCGCAGGCGTGGCCAGCAGCAGCGATGACAGAACGGACGCACCAAGGACCACCCACACTCGACGCACACGCGGTTGCGTTACCTGGGACATCGTATTTCCCTTTCTTGTGGTGTGAATGCCGGAATCGGCAGAAGCACCGGCCCGAACCCTGGGCTGGCTTGCGTTGGCGAGGTTCGAAGTCCGGCGAGCCAGCGGATCCCCCTAACGATCCGCCGTGCAGATGACGCTAATGACCAAAACCGGACACCACAAGATTTTCAGCGTCTTTTCAGCAAGATGAAATGTTCGTTCTGAGACTTTTCGGGTCGAGGGTTTGTGAAGGTGAAGGAACTTTCTCCTGCCCTGCACGCACCTGACTGGGTCATCACGTGTCCTGCGATGACTTTGCCGACATCGGCGTCCGCTGATCCGGGGTCAGATCCCTTTTCCGTGGGAAAAGGGATCTGACCCCAACCGTCTGACCAGAACGCAGAAAGCCCGTCACTGGGACGGGCTTTCCGGAAGAGCAGCCGAGCGCGGGCTCGGCTCTACAATCAGGCGCGGGCGATCAGCCCAGCTTGACCAGCCAGTTGTGGCGGTCCGGCAGGCGGCCGTACTGGATGTCGGTCAGTTCCTTGCGCAGCGACATGGTCACTTCGCCGGCCGGCGCGTTGATGTCGCCCACCGAGAAACCCTCGCCCTTCAGCTGGCCGATCGGGGTGACCACTGCAGCGGTGCCGCAGGCGAACACTTCGGTGATCTCGCCGGAGGCCACGCCCTGCTTCCACTCATCGATGCTGACCTTGCGCTCTTCGACCTTCATGCCGCGGTCGCGGGCCAGCTGCAGGATGCTCTCGCGGGTGATGCCTTCGAGGATGCTGCCCGACAGCTGCGGGGTAACCAGCGTGCCGTCCTTGTAGACCAGGAACACGTTCATGCCACCCAGTTCTTCCAGGTACTTGCCCTCGACCGGGTCGAGGAACAGCACCTGCGAGCAGCCCTGCGCCTGCGCCTTCTGCTGCGGCAGCAGCGACGCGGCGTAGTTGCCACCGCACTTGGCAGCGCCGGTGCCGCCCTTGGCCGCACGTGCGTACTCGGTCGACAGCCAGATCGACACCGGGGCGACGCCCTTGGCGAAGTACGGGCCGGCCGGGCTGGCGATGACGTAGTAGCCGGCCTTGTGCGCGCCACGCACGCCGAGGAAGGCTTCGTCGCCAATCATGAACGGACGGAAGTACAGGCTCGACTCATCGGCCGACGGCACCCAGGCGCTGTCGACGGCGATCAGCTGCTTCAGCGATTCGACGAAGATCTCCACCGGCAGTTCCGGCAGCGCCAGGCGCTGCGCCGAACGCTGCAGGCGACGGCCGTTGGCATCCGGGCGGAAGGTCCAGATCGAACCGTCGGCATGGCGGTAGGCCTTGATGCCCTCGAAGATTTCCTGGCCGTAGTGCAGCACGGCCGCGGCCGGGTCCAGCTGCAGCGGACCGTAGGCGCGCACGTTGGCGTTGTGCCAGCCGGTGTCCTTGTCCCAGCGCACTTCCACCATGTGGTCGGTGAAGTGCAGGCCGAAACCCGGCTTCTCCAGGATCTGGGCGCGCTCTTCAGCGCTGCGCGGGTGGTCCGAACGGGTGACGGCGAAGCTGGGAATGGACTGGGACACCGGAGATTTCCTGTTCTGGTTGCGGGTAGTGCCCGGCCCGCGTCACTGCGGGCCGTGGGTCAAAGCATGCCGGTCTCGAGCCGGGCCGCCTCGGACATCATGTGCTGGTTCCACGGCGGGTCGAACACCAGGTCGACGTCGGCCTCGGCCACCGTCGGGATCATTTCAAGCTTGCTGCGCACATCGTCGACCAGGATCTCGCCCATGCCGCAGCCCGGCGCGGTCAGGGTCATCTTCACGTCGATCTCGCGCTTGCCTTCGTCCAGGTGCTTGATCTCGACCTCGTAGACCAGGCCCAGTTCGACGATGTTCACCGGAATTTCCGGATCGAAGCAGGTCCGCAGTTGCTGCCACACCAGCTGCTCCACCTGTTCATCGGTGGCGTCGGCCGGCAGCTCGAGCGGTGCCGGTGCCTCCTTGCCGATGGCGTCGCCGTCCTTGCCGGCGATGCGGAACAGGTTGCCCTCGACGAACACCGAATAACTGCCACCCAGCGCCTGGGTGATGTACCCATAGCTGCCGGCGGGCAGGGTCACGGTGTCGCCCTGCGGGACCATCACGGCCTCGCAATCGCGTTCGAAGTGGACAGGTTCGCTGCTACGGGAATACATGGGGACCGATATGGGGCCGTGGCCAAGGCCACGCAAGACAGCATTCTAGCCCAGCCGCCCTGCCGCCGCCGGTGCACTGCGGCAAACCACAGTATCCTGTGGGTGATCTTCAGGGAGCTTCGATGTCCTCCAATGCCGCGCGTGCCAGGACCGTGACCTGGCTCTGGCCCATCATGCTGTTGCTGGGTCTGCTTGTTGCTCCCCTCGCCTGGATGATGCTGGCGCTGATGACCGGCCGGCAGGTCGGCTGGATGGCGGTACTGACCGCCCTGGAACTGGTGTTCATGCTGCGCATGGGCACGCTGGGCCCGGGCCTGCTGCGCATCGCCCTGGTCGTGCTGGGCACCGTGCTGGTGGCCGCCGTGGCCAACTGGACCATCGCCAGCGCCTGGATGGGCGGCTCGATCGGGCTGGACCTGTGGGACGCCACGATGCGGATGGGCCCGCACCTGGCCTGGACCCTGATCAGCCTCGCCAACGGCGCGATGGAATGGCTGTGGCTGGCCCTTGGCCTGGCCGTGGGCGCCTGGCTGGCGCGCTGAGCCCACCGGCAGGTAGTGCCGGCCGCGGGCCGGCAGAGGCGTGCGGATCAAGGTCCGCACCTGCCAGTGCAGCTACCATGCGTGGATGGGGGTAGTGCCGGCCGTTGGCCGGCAAAGGGGTCAGAGCCCTTTCCTGCGGAAAGGGATCCGACCCCGGGCCTCAATGCCCGCCGTCGAGCGCCTTCAGTTCGCTCACCAGCGATGCCGCCGCTTCGGCGCCATCGCCGTACAGCATGCGGGTGTTGTCGGCGTAGAACAGCGCATTCTCGATGCCCGCAAAGCCTGTGCCCTTGCCGCGCTTGATCACCACCACGTTGCGCGCGTTGACCACGTCCAGCACCGGCATGCCGTAGATCGGGCTGGCCGGGTCGGTGCGTGCCACCGGATTGACCACGTCGTTGGCCCCGATCACCAGCACCACATCGGTGTTGGCGAATTCCGGATTGATGTCGTCCATGTCGGCGATCAGGTCGTAAGGCACGCCAGCCTCGGCCAGCAGCACGTTCATGTGCCCGGGCATGCGCCCGGCCACCGGGTGAATGGCGAACTTCACCTTCACCCCGCGCTGGCCCAGCCGCTGCGCCAGCTCCCAGATCTTGTGCTGGGCCTGCGCCACCGCCATGCCATAGCCGGGCACGATCACCACGCGTTCGGCGTAGGCCATCATCGCGGCAACGTCGGAGGCTTCGATCGGCTTCTGCGCGCCAGTGATCGCCTGTGCCTCGCCGCCGGCGCCGCCGCCGAAGTTGGAGAACAGCACGTTGCGGATCGGCCGGTTCATCGCCTTGGCCATCAACCGGGTCAGCAGGATGCCCGCCGCGCCGACCATCATACCGGCGATGATCAGCGCCTCGTTGCCCAGCACGTAACCTTCGAACGACACCGCCAGGCCGGTGAACGCGTTGTACAGCGAGATCACCACCGGCATGTCGGCGCCACCGATCGGCAGCGTCATCAGCACGCCCAGTGCCAGCGCCAGCACGAAGAAGGCGACGATCGCCCAGGTGCTGAGCGTGCTGGCCGCGATGATCGCCAGCACCACCACCGCCAGTGCCACCACCAGGTTCATCACCTGCTGGCCGGGCCAGGTCACGCGCTTGTCCAGGCGGCCATCGAGCTTGGCCCAGGCGATCACCGAGCCGGACAGCGACACCGCACCGATCGCCGCGCCGACCACCGCCAGCAGCAGCACCGTGCCCGACGGCTGGCGCGCAGCCAGGTCGGCCAGCGCCTGTGCGCTCCAGTGGCTGGTATCACGGTTGGCGAGGAAGGCGTAGCGCAGCAGTTCCACCGCGCCGATCGCCGCCGCCGAGCCGCCGCCCATGCCGTTGTACAGCGCCACCATCTGCGGCATGTCGGTGATGGCGACCTTGCCCGCCGACCACCAGGCCAGGCCCGCGCCCAGCAGCAGTGCCACCAGGATCAGCGGCACGTTGTGCAGTTCGGGCAGGAAGAAGGTCGCCGCCGTGGCCAGCAGCATGCCCAGCCCGGCCCAGCGGATGCCACTGCGCGCGGTCAGCGGCGAGGCCATGCGCTGCAGGCCCAGCAGGAACAGCGTGGCGGCGACGAGGTAGCTGGCCTTGACCAGCCAATCGAGCAGTTCAACGGTGCTGATGTTCAAGCCTGCGGCTCCTTCGGCTCGTCCTTGCCACCCTTGGGCGCGCTCGGCTTGAACATTTCCAGCATGCGCGCGGTGACCACGTAGCCACCGGCGGCGTTGCCGGCACCGAGCACCACGGCGAGGAAGCCCAGGGCTTTCTCCAGCGGTGTCTGCGCGTGCCCCAGCACCACCATCGCGCCGATCAGCACGATGCCGTGGATGAAGTTGGAGCCCGACATCAGCGGGGTATGCAGGATCACCGGCACCCGCGAAATGATCACGTGGCCGGCGATGGCCGCCAGCATGAAGATGTACAGCGCCACGAACCCGTCACTCACTGGCAACGCTCCCGCTCTGTCTTCGTCGCCCCATCATAACCACGGGCTGAACCCACGCGCACCCGGCGTCAACCGCGGCGGCGCTCACGCGTTGTCGATGGTGAGCCCGAGCGAGGAACCGTACCCTGTGCTGGTGAGCAGCCCCGTCCCCCCGAGCGCCGAGACCGATGCCCTGCCGGCGTCGCTGGAGGCGTTCCTGGCCAGCGTCGGCCCGCGTGCGTTCCGCTTCGCCGAGGCCGGCCTGCGGCAGCGCGAAGACGCCATGGATGCGGTGCAGGACGCGCTGCTGCGCATGCTGGACTACGCCGACAAGCCGGCTGCCGAATGGGCGCCGCTGTTCTGGAGCATCCTGCGCCGGCGGGTGATCGACCTGCAGCGCCGGCGCCGCTTCCGCCTGCCGTTCTGGCGCGACAACCAGGACGCTGAAGGCGGCGAGATCGACTGGGCCGACCCCGGCCCGGACCCGGCGCAGGCGCATGAACAGCGCCAGCAGTACCAGCAGCTGGTGGACGCGTTGCGCCGCCTGCCCGCCCGCCAGCGCGAGGCCTTCACCCTGCGCGTGCTGCAGGACCTGGACGGGGCGACCACCGCCCGCGCCATGGGCTGCAGCGAAGGCGCGGTAAAAACCCATCTGGCACGCGCCCGCCAAGCGCTGCAGGATTACCTGGAGAACCACCCGTGAACCGCTCCCTGCCTTCCGATGACACCTTGCGCAGCCTGCACGCGCAGTCGCTGCAGGCGCTGTCGCCGGCAACGCTGGCCCGGCTGCGCCAGGCTCGCCACGGCGCCACGGCTGTCCATCGCGGGCGCTGGCGCTGGTGGCTGGCCAGTGCCTGTTCGCTGGTGGTGGCATTGGGGGTCGGCCTGCAGTTCAGCGGCCACGGCACCCTGACGGGCCCGGCGCCGGCACCGGTGCTGGCCTCGGTGGAAGACAACAGCGCGCTGTACGACGAAAATCCCGATCTGTACCTGTGGCTGGGCGATACCGACCTGGCGATGGAGTGAACCATGTCCCGACTGCATACCCTGCCACTGTTGTTGACCCTGGCGCTGCTGCCGGCCGTTCCGGCGCTGGCGCAGAGCACCGCGCCCGGCCCGGCCGCCCGCGCCGCGCCGAGCGCGCCGCTGCCGGCGTGGGAACACCTGAGCGAAGCGCAGCGCGAATCCCTGCTGGCACCGCTGCGCGACCGCTGGAACAGTGCCGATGCCGGCCAGCGCCAGCGCATGCTGTCACACGGCCAGCGCTGGCAGTCGATGAGCCCGGAGGAGCGCGACAAGGCCCGCCGTGGCCTGCGCCGCTTCGAGCACATGAACCCGGAACAGCGCGAGCAGGCACGTGCCCTGTTCGGGCAGATGCGGGACATGCCGCCGGAACAGCGCGACGCCCTGCGCGAGCGCTGGTCGCAGATGACGCAGGAACAGCGCAGGGACTGGGTGCGCGACAACCCGCCGCCGGTGAAGCCGCGGTAACGCCGCGAGGAACGGGGTCAGAGCCCTTTGCTGACGCAAAGGGATCCGACCCCTGGCAGATTCCGGGGAAAGGGGTCAGATCCCTTAGCCTACGGCAAAGGGATCTGACCCCATGTCACTCACGCCTGCCAGCGCGTCTTCGCCAGCAGCTCGTCTTCCCAGTCGAAACCCAGCTGGCCCTCGCGCACGAACAAAGCGACGAAGTTGAGCAGGTTGCGCGCATACATCTCGCTGGCCTGGGTCGCGCCGCGGCTGGCCAGGCCCAGCGGGCCGTCGATGGTCACGCCCTGGTGCTCGATGCACTGCCCCGGCTGGGTCAATGCGCAGTTGCCGCCGCTCTCCGCCGCCAGGTCCACGATCACGCTGCCGGTGGCCATGCCGTCCACCATCGCGGCAGTCACGATGGTCGGCGCCGGGCGCCCCGGCACGGCGGCGGTACAGATCACCACATCCACGCTGCGCAGGTGATCGGCCAGCCGGCGCTGCTGCTCGGCACGTTCCTCATCAGTCAGTGCGCGCGCATAGCCGCCCTCGCCCGCCGCACTCACCCCGAGATCGAGGAAGCGTGCGCCCAGCGACTGGATCTGCTCACGGGTTTCCGGACGCACATCAAAGCCCTCCACCTGTGCGCCGAGACGACGTGCGGTGGCGATGGCCTGCAGGCCGGCCACGCCAGCACCGATCACCAGAACCTTGGCTGGACGTACGGTACCGGCCGCGGTGGTCAGCATCGGGAAGAAACGCGGCGCGCGCTCGGCCGCGATCAGCGCCGCCTTGTAGCCGGCCATGCCGGCCTGCGAACTGAGCACGTCCATCGCCTGCGCGCGCGTGGTGCGCGGCAGCTGCTGCAGTGGGAACAGGTGCAGGCGGTCGCCAGCGGCCAGTGCCGCAAGTGCCGGATCGCTGGCCGGGGTCAGCAGGCCGATCACGCTGGCAGCGGGCTTGAGCTGCTCCAGCACCGCCACCGGCGGTGCCTGCACGCACAGCAGGATATCGATCTCGGCCCAGCGACCTTCATCGAAAACGCGCGCACCGGCGTCGTCATAGGCAGCATCGGTAAATCCCGCCGCCAGACCGGCGCCGGCCTCATACCAGACGGTGATGCCCAAGGCACCGAGCTTGCGCGCGGTCTCCGGCGTCAGTGCCACGCGCCGTTCGCCCGGCGCGGTCTCCTTGATCCCCAGCAACGCCACGGCCATGCAGGTCCCCGCTGATCGGTGAGTTTTCCCGATCCTAGCAGGCAGCCACGGCTCAGTGCAGTGTTGCGCTGCCCGGGTCCAGCCGATCGATCACGCCCTGCATGGCGCTGTCGAAGGCACCGTCATCCACGTGGGCGCGCAGGCGGCCCAGCCGCACCATCACCGCCAGTTCTTCCGGCGAGGCCACGCAGAAGCGTACGCCACGGCGGTTGACGAACAGCAGTCGCGAGGAGATCGGGCTGACCCAGGACAGCTTGCCGGCCTGCACCTTGCCGTCCTTGTCGACGAAGTCCAGCCAGTTGCCGATTTCCATGCGGCGGAAGCGGTCGGCGTCGGCGTTGTCGAAGTCATCGGCGTCGATCTGCCCGCTCAACTCCACCGCCGGCGATTCAGCGACTGGCGGTGCCGGCAGTGCGACCTGCGGCAGTTCCGGCAACGCGCGCTGCAGTTCCGGCCGCGATTCAGCAATGCCCTGCAGGGTGTCGTGCAGGGCGTCAATGGCGCCGGTAGCGGCATCACCGTGCACGCCGACACTGGCGAAGACCTTGCTCAGCACCGGCTGCCAGGCCTGCAGCCACGGCTTGCCGACGATCTGGCGGCGGGCCTCGGCCACTTCCTCAAGCAGACCGTCGCCCAGGCTCAGCGCTTCGGTCACCGACGCGCCCTCCTCGCCCTCGCGCAGCAGCGCCAGGGTCAGGTGGTGCTGCCACGGCTGGCGCAGGAACTCGGCGATGGCCGGCGGCAGGTTCGCGTCACCGATGCGGCGATCCAGTTCGGCGCCGGCACGGGTGCGGGCCATTTCCAGCTTTTCCTGGCCGCGCTGCGTTTCAGCGGCGCGACGCTCGGCGATTTCCACGCGGCGGCGATGCTGCACGAGGAATTCGCGGAACTCTTCTTCCAGGGTCAGGAAGATCGCCAGGTTCTCGTTGAACTCGGCCACCAGGCGTTCGATGATCTCCTCGACCTTGGCCATCAGCATGCGCTCGGCCTGGCTTTCGCCGGTATTGCCCTCGCAGGCTTCGGCCAGCGAGTTGAGCAGCTTGCGGGCCGGGTGGGTCTTCTGCACGAACATGCGGCGGTCGAGCATCGCGACCTTGACGAAGGGCACGACCAGGCGGCCGATCAGCTCGCGCGAGCGACCTTCCAGTTCGCGTTCGTCCAGCATCACGTCGAACAGCATGCCGACCAGATCGATCGCATCTTCGTCCTGCGGGTCCAGCCGGGTCTGGCCCGGATCGACGCCGAGGCGGGTGGCGCTGGACAGCACTTCGCTCTTCAGCCGCTGCGCCAGTGATTCGCCGTCCTCGCCGATCGCCGCACGCAGGGTCGCGCTGGGCGTGGCCTGCAGCAGCGACAGCACCGACATCATCTCGCGCTGGCTCAACGGGCGGTGCTGGCCAACCGCGACCTGCGCGGCCGAGGTGGCGTCTTCGCGGACATGACGGGTCTGCTGCAGCAGCTCATGCAGTGCTTCCAGCAGCATCCCCTGCTGGCCCGCATACGCCTCGCTGCTGCCACCGTCTTCGCCCGGCAGGTGCTGCTGCATGTGGCCACGACGCTCGGACCAGCGCGCGGCGAAGCGCTGCGCCCAGGCCGGTGCGGCCTGTTCCTCATCGCCGAATTCGCTGTCGAAGCCCGCGCTCTGGCGCTGCTCCACCAGATCGTCCAGGCCCGAGGCCATGCGCGGGTCGGGCGCAGCCGACAGCGGACGCTGCGGCGTCCCCATCTGCGACATCACCCCGGCCGCGGCCAGTTGTTCGTCGAGCTTCTCGTAAATACGGCCCACCGGCACACGCAGGTCACGCTCGCACAGCTTGATCAGCACCAGGTGCACTTCCGGGGCCAGTTCGCAGCCGGCAAAGGCTTCATGGATGGCAACACCCAGATGCTCGGGGCTGATCGGATTGCGGTCGGCATCCAGTTCAGCGCCGCCGATCAACCGGCCCAGGCGACGGTCGAGGCGCGCCAGCACCGGCTTGAAGTCGCGCAGCAGCACGGTGGCGAAGTTGCGTACCGCCAGCCGCGATTCCAGCACGTGTTCCGCCAGCAGGCTCAGGCCGTCCTCGGCCGGACCGGACAGGGTCGCTTCGGCCGACAACGGTTCACCGCTGGCCAGCGCCTCCCAGGCCCGCTGCAGGTGGCCGGCGAAGGCGGCGGCGATGTCCTCGCGGCGGCGGCGCAGTTCGCGCATTGCATCCAGGAACAGCAGCTGCGACGAGCCAGCATTGCCGGCGCGGTCGAACAGGGCATCGTCGAAGCGCGCCAGTGCGGCCCCGAACGCCTGGCACAGCGCCGGCAGGACCATGTCCCGGGCACGCTGGAGCTGGGCCGGGTCACGCCCCGGCGATCCCATCGGTGTGGGCACGCTCATCATTCGGGAAGGCTCCCCACCTTCTCTGGTACGACAGACAGCATGGACATCGCGACGACCGGTACACCCCATGTACCGGTATGTCGATGGTAGGCCGGCCAGCCCGTCGCGGACAGTGAAACAGTCCTCACTTCAAACCTCATGACCGGCGGCCCGGCAAGATAGATATCGTAAGCCGTGCAAGGCCTGCGAGGCGAGGGGAAGCGGTCGTCCGTTTCCCGCCAGTGGCATGACGTTCATCACAGTTTGATATTCAAGGTCCGGACGCGACACAAACGGCGTCTTTGACCACCCCGACTATAATCAAATACCCGTGATGACCGGTTCAGACTCCATGCCCGACCCCGCCGCCCTGCTCGCCCTGGATGCCCGCCGCTCAGTGCCCTCGCGGCAACTGGGCGAGCCTGGACCGGACCCGGCCACCCAGCAGCGGATGCTGGCCTCGGCGGTGCGTGTGCCCGACCACGGCAAGCGCGTGCCCTTCCGCTTCCTGAAGATCGCCGGCGATGCACGTCACACTCTGGGCGACTTCCTGGCCGAGCGAAGCCGCCAGCGCGACCCGCAGGCTGGCGAGGCGGTGTTCGAGAAGGACCGCCAGCGTTTCAGCCATGCGCCGCTGGTGATCGTGGTGGTGGCCAGCCCGCGTCCGGACCCGAAGGTGCCCGAGCAGGAACAGCTGATGACCGCCGGCTGCGTCTGCTTCGCATTGCTGCAGGCCGCGCAGGCGCTGGGCTTCGGCGCGCAGTGGCTGACCGCCTGGATGGCCTTCGATCCAGTCGTGCAGGCCCATCTGGGCCTGGCCGAGGGCGAGCGGATCGCCGGTTTCATCCACATCGGTACACCCAAGGCCGCCGTGCCCGAGCGCGAGCGCCCCGACCCGGTGGCCCTGCTGCGCGACTGGACGCCGCCGGCATGACCCTGCCGGCTCCGCCGCCGTCGCTGTACCTGGTTGATGCCAGCATCTACGTGTTCCGCGCCTGGCATTCGCTGCCAGACCAGTTCCAGGACGCGCAGGGCTGGCCGACCAACGCCGTGCACGGCTTCGCCCGCTTCCTGCTCGATCTGCTCGAACGCGAGCGTCCGCAGCACATCGCCATCGCCTTCGACGAAGCACTGGACAGCGGCTTCCGCCATCGCCTGTATCCGGCCTACAAGGCCAACCGTGACCCGGCGCCGGAAGCGCTCAAGCGCCAGTTCGTGCACTGCAAGGCCTTGTGCGCGGCACTCGGCCTGGCCGTCCTGGCCCACCACGAGTACGAGGCCGACGACCTGATCGGCAGTGCGCTGCACGTGCACCGTGGCAGCCATCGCGGGGTGATCATCTCCGCCGACAAGGACCTGTCGCAGCTGCTGCTCGACCACGACGAGCAGTGGGACTACGCGCGCAACCAACGCTGGGACGTGGCGGGCGTGAAGGCGCGGCACGGCGTGCACGCGCACCAGATCGCCGACTACTTGGCGCTGTGCGGCGATGCTGTGGACAACATTCCGGGGGTCAGCGGTGTCGGCAGCAAGTCCGCCGCCGTGCTGCTGGCCCACTTCGGCAGCATGGATGCGCTGTACGAACGCCTGGACGAAGTGCCGTTCCTGCGCCTGCGCGGCGCCGCACAGATGGCGGTGCGCCTGCGCGAGCAGCGCGAGCACGCCCAGCTCTGGCGCCAGCTGACCACCATCGCCCTGGACGCGCCGCTGGAGGGCAGCCAGCCTGGGCTGCTGCGCCAGGCCGCCGACCCGGAGCTGCTCGGCGGCCTGTGCCAGACCCTGCGCTTCGGCCCGATGACCCGCCGCCGGCTGTTCGATGCCGCCGGCGTGGCCGACCCTCTTCCCACCCACAGCGAGCCCGCATGAGCCAGCGCAACACCGAAGCCCCGCGCGTCGTCTATGAAGGCAAGTACCAGCGCATGCTGGTGCGCGGCACCTGGGAATACAGCGAACGCACCCACGCCGGTGGCCTGGCGGCGATCATCATCGCCGTCACCCCCGAGGACAACGTGCTGTTCGTCGAACAGTTCCGCGTGCCGTTGCAGGCCCCGACCATCGAGATGCCGGCCGGCCTGGTCGGCGACATCGATGCCGGCGAGTCGATCGAAGTCTCGGCTGTGCGCGAACTGGAAGAAGAAACCGGCTGGACCGCCGATCACGCCGAAGTGCTGATGATCGGCCCGACGTCGTCCGGTGCCAGCAGCGAGAAGATCGCCTTCGTACGCGCCACCGGCCTGCGCCGGATCGGCGAAGGTGGCGGCGATGACAGCGAAGACATCACCGTGCACGAGATTCCGCGCGCGCAGGCGGCGGCGTGGCTGGTGCAGAAGATGGGCGAAGGCTACGAGCTGGATGCCAAGCTGTGGGCCGGCCTGTGGATGATCGAGCACCACCTGGACGGGCGCCCGCGTGGCTGACGCCGACCTGCATGCACTGCCGGCGCTGCTTGGCGCCGATGATCCGGCAATCTACGCGATCCACCGGGCGCAGGGCGCGTCGCCGTACCTGCTGCTGGCCGACCACGCCGGCCAGCAGGTGCCGCGTGCCCTCGCCGGCCTGGGCTTGCCGCAGGTCGAACTGGATCGCCACATCGGCTGGGACATCGGCATTGCCGGCACCACCCGCGCACTGGCCGAACGGCTGGATGCCTGGGCAATCGAACAGACCTATTCGCGGCTGCTGATCGACTGCAACCGCCCGCTGGCCTCGCCCACACTGATCCCGGACGTGAGCGACCACACCGTGGTCCCGGGCAATGCCGGGCTGTCGGCGGCGCAGCGGCAACAGCGCATCGATGCGATCCACGCGCCGTACCACGCACGCATCGACGCGGAACTGGACGCACGCCGCGATGCCGGTCGCCCTACCCTGCTGGTGATGATGCACAGCTTCACGCCAACGATGAACGGCATGCAGCGGCCGTGGCATGCCGGCGTGCTGTACCACCAGGACACGCGGTTCGCGCATGCACTGCTGCAGGCACTGCGCGATGAAGGCGACCTGGTGGTGGGCGACAACGAACCGTATTCGGTCAGCAGCACCAGCGACTACGCGGTGCCGGTGCATGGCGAAGGCCGCGGGCTGGTGCATGTGGAACTGGAGATCCGCCAGGACCTGATCGCCGATGCCGCCGGGCAGCAGGCATGGGCGGAGCGGCTGGCGCGGATCTTCGGCGCGCTGCAACCGCAGCTGCTGGCCGCCGGGTGATTTACCCAGGCTTGGTAGTGCCGGCCGCTGGCCGGCAACTGCAATGATTCAACGGACCCGGGGTTGCCGGCCAGCGGCCGGCACTACCGCAATTCGGGCGCATCCATCCACGGGAACGGCTTGAACCCGTGCACCTGCACGGTCGCACCGGTGGCGTCGAAGTCATCCTTGGGAGCGGCTGGCGCGGATCTTCGGCGCGCTGCAACCGCAGCTGCTGGCCGCCGGGTGATTTACCCAGGCTTGGTAGTGCCGGCCGCTGGCCGGCAACTGCAATGATTCAACGGACCCGGGGTTGCCGGCCAGCGGCCGGCACTACCGCAATTCGGGCGCATCCATCCACGGGAACGGCTTGAACCCGTGCACCTGCACGGTCGCACCGATCGCTTCGAACTGATCCTTGATCGCCTGCGCACGGCGACGATCCAGCGCTTCACCCAGCACCAGCGGCAACGCGCGGCAGCACGCCAGCGCCTCGCCCACCGGCATCTCCAGCAGGCGCGCCACGCGCTGCGCAGCGGCCTTCAGCTGGTCTGCCGGGCATGCCACCAGGCACAGGTCGAACGAAGCGAAGATGCCTTCGCCCACCCCTGCCTCGCGCGCCGCCGCCAGTGCTTCAGCACCCGCTTCGCCCAGGGCCTCGTCGATACCCTCGACCTGCTGGAATGCGTCGTACTCGGCGTAGTAGGCCAGCGCCTGCGCGTAGTCCTGCAGCGACGACAGCGGGCGTTGCCGCTTCTGCACATCCAGCACGTCGGCAAACGTGGCCGGCTCCAGATACGGGAACAGCCCCATCGCTGCCGAAGCGGCCGACCGCTCGCCGTCGTCATCCAGCGCTTCATCACTGGATGACGGCAACCACAACCGTGCCGCCAGCAGGTCCTCGTCGCTCGCCATCACCCAGCCGAAGGCATTCCACACCGCATCGTCATCGTTGCAGGCAGCGAAGGCATGCAGGGTCTGTTGCAGGTCCAGCAGTTCGATCATGCGTCGGTGCTCAGGCAGGGAGTCGCTGCCGAGTCTACCGGCGCCGGGCGCAGGCCCAGCGCGATCACCACGCCGAGCGCGGCGAACAGCGCAGCGCCGTACTGTGCGTTGACCATGCCCTGCAGGGCATCCGGGCTGGTTGCCGCCTGCGTGCCGCGCGCAGCGTTGGCGATCATCACCAGTACCGCCAGTCCCAAGGCGCCGCCGATCTGCTGGGCAGTGGCCGCCATGCCGGACGCAACGCCTTGCTGCGGCCCCGGCACGCCCTGCCCGGCCACGATCCACATCGCCGTCCAGCTCATGCCCTGGCCGACGCTGAGCACCACGATGCCCGGCAACAGCGGCCAGTAGCTGGCGCCATGCGGCATCGCCAGCGCCACTGCGGCGATGCCGACGGCACCTGCGGCGAAGCCCCAGGCCAGCACCTGCCGTGGCGAACGGCGCTGCAGCATGCGTTCGGCAATCCGGATGCCGAAGGTGCACACCAATGTCGGCAGCAGGAAGGCCATACCGGCCTGCAGCGGGCTCCAGCCATAGCCATCCTGGAAGTAGAGCGCCAGGAAGTAGTACTGCACGCCATAGCTGCTCATGAAGGCGAAGGTCAGGCCGAGTGCCGCGCGCAGGCCGGGCAGGCGCAGCAGCGCAAACTGCATCAGCGGGTCACGGCTGCGCTTTTCGATCTGTACGAACACCGTCAACAGTACGGCTGAAAGCAGCAGGCAGATGAGCGTGGCCGGCGCCGTCCAGCCCCACTCCGGCCCTTGCACCAGGGTGGTCACCAGCAGGCTGCCGCCGGCCGTGACGGTGAGGCAACCGGCCAGATCGAATGAACGGCCCCGCACCCGTGGACCATCGGCCGGCAACCACGCACCGGCTGCGACCGCGCACGCCGTGGCCAGCGGCACGATCACCGCCAGCACCGCCGGCCAGCCGAACGCCTGGGTCAGCACGCCACCGAGCAGCGTGCCCAGCGCCAGGCCGACCGCGCTGGCCATGCTCCAGATCGCCAGCGCGCGGTTGCGCACCGGGCCTTCCGCGTACAGCGTGTTGATCAGCGCCAGCGTGGCCGGGAACAGCAACGCGGCACCGATACCCTGCGCCGCGCGCGCGATGATCAACAGCGTGGCGTTCGGCGCCAGCGCACCGAGCAGCGAGGCCAGCGCGAACAGCAGCATGCCCAGCCGGTAGAAGCGGCGGCGGCCGATCAGGTCGGCGGCGCGCCCGCCCAGCAGCAGGCTGCCGCCGAAGGCCACGGTGTAGGCACTGACCACCCATTGCAGCTGCTGCGCGTTGATCTGCAGCGCGCGGCCCATGTCATGCAGGGCAACGAAGATGATGGTGGCATCCAGGGCAATGATCAGCTGGGCGGTGGCCAGCAGGGTCAGCGCCCAGCGCGGGTATTTGAGGGGAGGCATCGGCGGTCTGGCGCGGTGGGGGAGCGCAGTCTCATTGATGCGAGCCAATCAATAAACCCCTCCCCGACCATATCTGTCATGATTTTCGGCATGAATGGAGCTTCGATGGACCTCAATGCGGTGCGCATGCTGGTGCAGGTGGCCGAAGCGCGCAGTTTCACCGTGGCCGCCGGCCAACTGGGCCTGAGCCAGTCCGGCCTGTCGCGCGCGATCGGGCGGCTGGAAGCCACGCTGGGGGTGAAGCTGCTGCAGCGGAACACCCGCAACGTGGCGCTGACCCCGGATGGCCGCCAGTTCGTGGAACAGGTGTCGCCGCTGCTGGCCGGCCTGGACGATGCCGAGCGGCAACTGGCCGACCGCCCGTGCACGCCCTCGGGCACGTTGAAGATCAGTGCGCCGTCGATGTTCGGGCGCAAGGTGCTGGTGCCGATGCTGGCGCCGTTGCTGCAGCAGCATCCGCAGCTGCAGGTGGAAGCGGTGCTCAGCGACCGCCTGGTCGATCTGGTCGAGGAAGGCTTCGATGCCGCGCTGCGCACCGGCGTCATCGCCGACCAGCGCATCGTCGCGCGGCCCTTGCGGCCGCTGCGCTGGGTGACGGTGGCCAGCCCGGGCTATCTGGCCCGTTGTGGCGCACCGGACGATGTGGCCGCGCTGCAGGATCATGCCTGCCTGGCGGTGCGCAACCTGCGCAGCGGCCGGCTGGTGGACTGGCAGTTCCTGCAGCACGGGCAACTGCGTGAGTTCACGCCCCCGACGCGGATGGTGTTCGACAGCGGCGATCCGCTGGTGGAAGCGGCCATCGCCGGCATCGGCATCGTGCAGGTGATGGATTTCGCCGTGGCCGACGCCTTGGCCGATGGCCGCCTGCAGCGCGTGCTGCAGCCGTTTGAAGGCCGCAGCCGTGCACTGTCACTGATCTATCCGCCCTCGCGGCAATGCTCGCCAAAGCTGCAGGTACTGGCCGACGCGTTGCTGGCTGGGGATTGGTAGCGCCGGCCGCTGGCCGGCGCCTGCGTGGATCCAACCGTTTCCGGGTTGCCGGCCAGCGGCCGGCACTACCGGGCTGCGGTAGATCCACGCCGTGCGTGGATGGGGTTGCGGCTCGGGGTCAGAGCCCTTTCCGCGGGAAAGGGATCCGACCCCTGGGCAATCAACGATCAGGCGAAGCTATCGGTGGCGCGCACCAACGCGTCCACGTTCTCGGCCTCGAACGCCGAGTGACCCGAAGCCGGGGTGATTTCCAGCTTGGCCTTCGGCCACACCTTGGTCAGGTCCCAGGCATTGGCCAGCGGGCAGACCACGTCGTAGCGGCCGTGCACGATCACGCCCGGAATATCGGCGATGCGGTGGGCGTCGCGCAGCAGCTGGTCTTCCACCTCGAAGAAGCCGCCGTTGACGAAGTAATGGTTCTCGATGCGGGCAAAGGCCAGCGCGAAGTGCGGGTCTTCGTGGCTGTTGATGAAGTCATCATCGACGTGCAGGAAGCTGGTCGCGCCTTCCCACACCGCCCACGCCTTGGCCGCTTCCAGGCGGGTGGTTTCGTCGTCGCTGGTCAGGCGGCGGTGGAAGGCCGAGATCAGGTCATGACGCTCCACCGAAGGAATCGGCTTGAGGTAATGCTCCCACGCATCCGGGAACAGGCGGTTGGCGCCTTCCTGGTAGAACCATTCCAGCTCCCAGCGACGCAGCATGAAGATGCCGCGCAGGACCAGTTCGGTCACGCGCTGCGGATGGGTTTCGGCATAGGCCAGTGCCAGGGTCGACCCCCAGCTGCCGCCGAACACCTGCCAGCGATCAACCTTGAGGTGCTCGCGCAGCTTCTCGATATCGGCGACGAGGTCCCAGGTGGTGTTGTCCACCAGGTCCGCGTGCGGGGTGGAACGGCCGGCACCGCGCTGGTCGAACAGGATGATGCGGTACTTGGACGGGTCGTGGAACTGGCGCATCTTGTCGCTGCAGCCGCCGCCCGGGCCACCGTGCAGCATCACCACCGGCTTGCCATCCGGGTTGCCGCACTGTTCGAAGTACAGCGTGTGGCGGTCGTCGACCTTCAGGGTGCCGACGTCGTAGGGGGTGATGGCGGGGTACAGCGTACGCATGCTTGCAGCTCCAGGGTGATGCCCTGCCGGGGCAGGAGAACCTCCATTCTAGGCCGGACGCCGGCCCAGGGTGATGCGGTCGCGCTGCTCCAGGTCCTGCGCGGTCTGCACCTCCGCAAAACCCGCAGCGTCGAACAGCGCGCGGATCGCCACGCCCTGGTCCCAACCGTGCTCGATCAGCAGCCAACCGCCGGGCAGCAGGTGGGCCAGGCCACCGTCGACGATGCCGCGGATGTCATCCAGCCCGTCCACGCCGGAGGCCAGCGCGGTGGCCGGTTCGAAGCGCAGGTCGCCCTGTGCCAGGTGCGGATCGTCGCTGGCGATGTACGGCGGGTTGCTGGCGATCAGGTCGAACCGCGCGCCCTGCAGCGGCGCATACCAGTCCTGCCCGCCCTCGGCGAAGCGGACGTTGCGCAGTTCATGGCGGGCGGCATTGCGCGCGGCCACGGCCAGCGCACCCGGGCTGGCATCGGTGGCCAGCACCTGCGCCTGCGGCCGTTCGCTGGCCAGCGCCAGAGCGATCGCACCGCTGCCAGTGCCGAGGTCGGCCAGCTGCAGCGCCTGGTCTGATGGCAGGCGCTCCAGCGCCAGCTCGACCAGCAGTTCGGTTTCCGGCCGCGGGATCAGCGTGGCCGGGTCGACCTCCAGGTCCAGCGTCCAGAAACCGCGGCGGCCGGTCAGGTAGGCCACCGGCTCGCCGGCCACGCGGCGGGCCAGCAACGCTTCGAAGGCGGCCTGGTCGGCGGCGGCCAGCGGATCGGTGGCATGCGCGAACAGCCAGCTGCGCGGGCGGTCCAGCACGTGCAGCAGCAGTAGTTCGGCCTCGTGGCGGGCCTCGACGCCGCCAAGGCGGGCACTGGCCTCGGCCACGATCTGGCGCAGGGAGGGTTCGGGTTGGAAAGACATGCCGCAATTGTAGAGCCGAGCCCATGCTCGGCTGCTCCACCCGCAGCCGAGCATGGGCTCGGCTCTACAAAAGCTGGAATCCGTTCAGGTTTCGCCAGAGGGCATAAGGAGGGGCTATCGGCCGCATTCTGCGCCTCCGGGAGCTTTCCCTTGTCACACAGGCAGTTGCAGGATGAGGGCGGCAAGGTTCAGTGCCGGCTCATGGGATTTTGATAGACTCCATCTATCAAATAGATGCAATCAATGGATTGTTCTTATCGCGAGCGAATCGGTAACCTAGGTCCTGTCGATTCACCCACTCCCCTTCACCAGAGGAAAAACGATGTCCCTGATCAACACCCAGATCCAGCCGTTCGAAGCCAACGCTTACCACAATGGCGAGTTCATCAAGGTTTCCGACAACAGCCTGAAGGGCCAGTGGTCCGTCCTGATCTTCATGCCGGCCGCCTTCACCTTCAACTGCCCGACCGAGATCGAAGACGCCGCTGACCACTACGCCGAGTTCAAGAAGGCCGGCGCCGAGGTCTACATCGTCACCACCGACACCCACTTCTCGCACAAGGTGTGGCACGAAACCTCGCCGGCCGTCGGCAAGGCCCAGTTCCCGCTGGTCGGCGACCCGACCCACCAGCTGACCCGCGCCTTCGGCGTGCACATTGAAGAAGAAGGCCTGGCCCTGCGCGGCACCTTCATCATCAACCCGGAAGGCGTGATCAAGACCCTGGAGATCCACTCCAACGAGATCGCCCGTGACGTCGCCGAGACCCTGCGCAAGCTGAAGGCTGCCCAGTTCACCGCCGCCAACCCGAACCAGGTCTGCCCGGCCAAGTGGAAGGAAGGCGAGAAGACCCTGACCCCGTCGCTGGACCTGGTCGGCAAGATCTAAGGCAGTACCGGCCTGCCGTGGCCCCACGCCACGGCGCGCCCTTCATCCCCGTGCCGGTCCCCCCGCCGGCGTGGGGGTGAACCCAAGACAGCCAACGCTCGCCCGCCTTGGCCAGCCAGCCCCTTCCACGGTCGCTGTCTTGGGTTCACCCCTACCCCCTGCTGGTCCGCTACCTTCTACAGCGGTGCCACGCCCCCTGTTTGCCTGAAGCCAGGAGATGACCCGATGTTGGACGCCAACCTGCAGTCGCAGCTGAAGACCTATCTGGAGCGCGTGACCCGCCCGATCCAGATCACCGCGCACGCCGACGACGGCGCCAAGTCGCAGGAAATGCTGGAACTGCTGCAGACCCTGGAAAGCCTGTCGGACAAGATCTCGCTGCAGGTGCTGCGCGATGGCCAGGGCCGCGTGCCGTCCTTCGACCTGGGCACCCCGGGCCAGGACATCCGCCTGACCTTCGCCGGCCTGCCGATGGGCCACGAGTTCACCTCGCTGGTGCTGGCGCTGCTGCAGGTCGGCGGCCACCCGTCCAAGGCCACCGCCGAGCTGATCGAGCAGGTGCAGAACCTGGAAGGTGAATACAAGTTCGAAACCTACTTCTCGCTGTCCTGCCAGAACTGCCCGGACGTGGTGCAGGCGCTGAACCTGGCCGCGGTACTCAACCCGCGCATCCAGCACGTGGCCATCGACGGTGCCCTGTTCCAGGACGAAGTCGAGCAGCGCGAGATCATGTCGGTGCCGACCGTGTACCTCAACGGTGAAGTGTTTGACCAGGGCCGCATGACCCTCGAGCAGATCGTGGCCAAGCTGGACACCAATGCCAGCAAGCGCGATGCCGAGAAGATCGCGGCCAAGGACGCCTTCGACGTGCTGGTGGTGGGCGGTGGCCCGGCCGGTGCGGCAGCGGCGATCTATGCTGCACGCAAGGGCATCCGCACCGGCATCGCCGCCGAGCGTTTCGGTGGCCAGGTGCTGGACACCATGGCGATCGAGAACTTCATTTCGGTGAAGGAGACCGAAGGCCCGAAGCTGGCCACGGCGCTGGAACAGCACGTGCGCGAGTACGAGGTGGACATCATGAACCTGCAGCGCGCCAGTGCGCTGGTGCCGGCCGGCGACGACGGCCTGGTGCAGGTGCAGCTGGAGAACGGCGCGGTGCTGAAGTCGCGCTCGGTGATCCTGTCCACCGGCGCGCGCTGGCGGCAGATGAACGTGCCGGGCGAAGACCAGTACCGCAACAAGGGCGTGGCCTACTGCCCGCACTGCGATGGCCCGCTGTTCAAGGGCAAGCGCGTGGCGGTGATCGGCGGCGGCAACTCCGGCGTGGAAGCGGCCATCGACCTGGCCGGCATCGTGTCGCATGTAACCCTGCTGGAGTTCGATTCCAGCCTGCGCGCCGATGAAGTGCTGCAGAAGAAGCTGCGCAGCCTGGCCAACGTCACCGTGCTGACCAGCGCACAGACCACCGAAGTGCTGGGCGACGGCAGCCGTGTCACCGGCCTGGTCTACAAGGACCGCGTCGGCGGTGATGCCCACCGCGTCGAGCTGGAAGGCATCTTCGTGCAGATCGGCCTGCTGCCCAACACCGAGTGGCTGAAGGATGTGGTGGCGCTGTCGCCGCGTGGCGAGGTGGTCATCGACGACCGCGGCCAGACCAACCTGCCAGGCGTGTTCGCTGCTGGCGATTGCACGACGGTACCCTACAAGCAGATCATCATCGCCATGGGCGCCGGTTCGACCGCCGCACTGAGCGCGTTCGACCACCTGATCCGCTCGTCGGTGAGCAGCAGCAGCGGTGCCGTTGCTGAAGCTGCCTGATCCACCGTTCCCAGATCACCGGGAACATTGTCTGCCTGTCGGGTAACCATGCCGTCAGCCGGTCCGTTACCCCTGGGGTGTAAGGATGAACCTACGTGATCTGAAGTACCTGGTAGCCCTGGCCGACCACAAGCATTTCGGCCGGGCTGCCGCCTCCTGCTTCGTCAGCCAGCCGACGCTGTCCACGCAGATCCGCAAGCTGGAAGAAGAGCTGGGCCTGCCGCTGGTGGAACGTGCACCGCGCAAGGTGATGCTGACCCCGGCCGGCCAGGAAGCAGCAGCACGGGCACGGGTGATCGTGTCCGAAGTGGAACAGCTGAAGGAAGCGGCGCGACGCAGCCGCGATCCGGAAGCCGGTACGGTGCGCCTGGGGATCTTCCCGACCCTCGGCCCGTACCTGCTGCCGCATGTGATTCCACGCATCCGCGATCGCTTCCCGGAGCTGGAACTGCTGCTGGTCGAGGAAAAGAGCGATGTGCTGCTGGATCGCCTGCGCGAAGGCAAGCTAGACGCTGCACTGCTGGCCCTGCCGGTGATCGACGACCAGCTGCATGCCGAGTTCCTGTTCGAGGAACCGTTCCTGCTGGCCGTGTCCGGGCGCCACCCGTTGGCCCGTCGCGAACACCTGGACGTGCAGGAACTGGCCACGCAGAAGCTGCTGCTGCTGGAAGATGGCCATTGCCTGCGCGACCAGGCGCTTGAAGTCTGCCGCCTGTTCGGTGCCAACGAGAAGTCCGAGTTCCGCGCCACCAGCCTGGAAACGCTGCGGCAGATGGTCGCCGCCGACGTCGGCATCACCCTGCTGCCGAGCCTGTCGGTGCAGCCGCCGGTGCCGCGCTCGAACAACATCCGCCTGCTCGATTTCACCGGCGAAGGTCGTCCCAGCCGCCGCATCGCCATGATCTGGCGGCGCAGCTCGGCCATGAACGACTTCCTGATGGAGCTGGCCGACCAGTTCAAGCGCCTGCCGCAGGCGCTGTTCACGCTGGAGGCGCTCAATGCCGCCAGCGATGCACCCGCCCTGCCCGGCCCCGCGCTGAACGGCTGAACCCCCGCAACACCGGCCTGGAATCGGCAGGAGTCGATTCCGGCCGCATTTGTCCCCACAATACAGACAGGCGGCGCCAGCAGGTGCCGCCTTTTGCATGGCTTTCAACCAAGGAGCTTCACCATGAACACCGCCAGCGGCCTGCCGCCGTCGATCACCGTTTCTACCTTCGACATGGACCGCCTGGACGCCATGCTCGAATCCCCTGCGCTGAGCCAGACGCCTGCCGCGCTCGCGCTTGCTGAAGAACTCAACCGTGCCACCGTGCTGGCACCGGACCAGATTCCCGAAGGCATCGTCATGATGCATTCGCGCGTGGAGTGCGAAGATGAAGTGTCGGGCGAGAAGCACGTCCTGACCCTGGTCTTCCCCCGCGAAGCCAACGTCGATGAAGGCAAGGTTTCCGTGCTGGCCCCGGTCGGCAGTGCCCTGCTCGGCCTTTCGATCGGCCAGAGCATCGACTGGAACGCGCCCGGCGGCCGCAAGCTGCGCCTGCGCGTGACCGCGGTCCACAACGACCGCCCCTGATTACCGCTGCGCACCGCGCGCGATTCGATCCCCCTGCACCAGGAGCCGTAATGAGTACCCCGTCCAAACTGTCCCAGCTGCGCGAACTGTCCGTGGTCGTTGCCGATACCGGTGACTACGAGGCGATCAAGCGCCTGCAGCCGGTGGACTGCACCACCAACCCGACCCTGGTGAAGAAGGCGCTGGACCTGCCGGTCTACGCCGAGCTGATCGAACGCGAACTGGCCTGGGGCCGCCAGCAGAGTGGCGACCGCGAAGCGGTGGTGCACGCCGTGGCCGACCGCCTGACCATCGGCGTCGGCGCGCTGCTGAGCACGCTGGTGCCGGGCCGCGTGTCCACCGAAGTGGATGCCGACCAGGCCCACGACACCGCTGCCACCGTAGCCAAGGCCCGCCAGTTCATCCAGATGTACGCCGATGCCGGCGTGCCGCGCGAGAAGATCCTGATCAAGATCGCCGCGACCTGGGAAGGCGTGGAAGCCGCGCGCATCCTGCAGGCCGAGGGCATCGACTGCAACCTGACCCTGATCTTCAACCCGACCCAGGCGCTGGCCTGCAGCGAAGCCGGCGCGTTCCTGATCTCGCCGTTCGTCGGCCGCATCCTGGACTGGTACGTGGCCAACGGCCAGACCCCGGCCAACATCGATGAAGACCCGGGCGTGAAGTTCGTGCGTGGCGTGTATGCCGAATTCAAGCGCCGCGGTTCGCCGACCGTGGTGATGGGCGCCTCGTTCCGTTCGACCGCGCAGATCGAAGCGCTGGCCGGCTGCGACCGCCTGACGATTTCGCCGGACCTGCTGGAGAAGCTGGACGCCGACCACGGCGAGCTGCCGCGCAAGCTGGTGGCCGGTGCGGCGGATGGCGCGACGGTGGCCCCGATCGATGCCGCGAAGTTCGCAGCTGACCTGGCGGCCGATCCGATGGCGACCGAGAAGCTGGCGACCGGCATCGATGCATTTGCCAAGGATCTACAGGCGCTGCGCGAGCGCATTCGTTCGGAACTGTGAGGATTCCGGCCAACGGCTGAGCCCCTCGTGGCGGGGGCTTGGTCGCGAACTGCGTGGAGCAAAAGCCGCGCTGGGTCGGGCGGGTTGGGTTCGCGGGGGACGCCGTGAACCCATCCATGGGGGCTTGGCCGCGGCATCCATGCCGCGGACACCCCCGCGAACCCAACCCGCCCGCCCTCTGACAGTTTTCTGTGGCCGGCCGCCACGGAAGAAAGAAAGAAGAGCAACAGCGGGTCGCGCGCTTCGCTTGCTCGCAGCCGAGCATGGCTCGGCTCTACAGGAAGCAGAAGCAAAAAAGAAAAAGGACGCGGCGAAGGCCGCGTCCTTTTTCTTTTCTTTCAGTTCGTCAGTAACCCATGCTCTTGCCCACCGTCACCGGGAAACTGTCGGAGGTGGGGCGGTGTGGGTGGGCAGGACCGTTGGCGCCATGGATGGCGCCATCGAGCCCCCAGGGACGGGTTTACGGCGTGTCCTGCCCACCCACACCGCCCCGCCCAACCCGCAGAAACCCAGAACCGCTTTGGCTGTTGACGTTGATTTTGACGTTGCCCGCCGCAGGCGGACCACCGCGCGTCAGCGCGGCGCCTCCACATCCAGCCCGATCGGGCAGCTCACGCCGGTGCCGCCGATACCGCAGTAGCCGTTCGGATTCTTCGCCAGGTACTGCTGGTGATAGTCCTCGGCGTAGTAGTACTCCGGTGCCGGGTACACGATCTCGGTGGTGATCGGGCCGTAGCCGGCCGCATCCAGCTGCGCCTGGTAGGCCTCGCGGCTGCCCAGCGCGGCAGCGTACTGCGCCTCGTCGGTGGCATGGATCGCCGAGCGGTACTGGGTGCCGGTGTCGTTGCCCTGGCGCATGCCCTGGGTCGGGTCGTGGCTTTCCCAGAACAGCTGCAGCAGCCGCTCCAGGCTCACCACCGCCGGGTCGAACACCACCTGCACCACTTCGGTGTGGCCAGTCAGGCCCGAGCAGACCTCTTCATAGGTCGGGTTCGGGGTGATGCCGCCGGCATAGCCCACCGATGTGCTGTACACGCCCGGTTCGGTCCAGAACTTGCGCTCGGCGCCCCAGAAGCAGCCCAGCGCGAAGCGGATCTGCTGCAGGCCGGCGAAACGGTCCTTCAGCGGATGGCTGTTCACGAAGTGCTGGTTGCTGTGCAGCGGCAGCGGTTGGTCACGCCCCGGCAGTGCTTCTTCCGGGCGCGGCAGGCGCTGCTTGAAGGCGCCGATGCCGAGGATGCCCTGGCCAATTCCCAACATGATGCGCTCCTACGCCGGAAGGCCGGCTATGTCGTCTGCATCGGAAATGGGGGCGTCCGGCGCGTGGCCCAAGTCCAGCGCCGCCACGATGTCCTCGGCCTGCGGCCGCGCCGCGTCGGGGATCCCGACCCGCAGCACGCCGAACAGCGGCAGCTCGCCCATGCCGCCCAGCAACGACTCGCCGAACACGAAGGCCGGGATGCCAGCATCCTCCAGCGCGTGCTTGACCAGGTGGGCGTCGAACAGGTTGTCGGCCTTGTACACGATGTGCATGCGGCAGCTCCGTGGGAGAGAGTTCCAGCATACGCCGGGGGGCTGAATGGTGGTGGTGACGGCGCATGACCGTTCTGCCGGCCTGCGGTCGGCGCTGCCGGAAGATGGGTGGGTAGTGCCGGCCGCTGGCCGGCATCCCCACGCCCCACCGGGCAGCCCTGCCCGGTACGCGCTAGACTGTTGGTCTTTCTGCCTTTCTTTTCGCCGACTCATGTCCGAGCACACCCCCGCCAGCCCCGAGACCCCCGCCGACAGCCACGAAAAGCGCGATTTCATTCGCCAGATCGTGCGCGAGGACCTGGCCAGCGGAAAGCACCAGGCGATCAAGACCCGTTTCCCGCCGGAACCGAACGGCTACCTGCACATCGGTCATGCCAAGTCGATCTGCCTGAACTTCGGCATCGCCGGCGAGTTCAGCGGCCTCTGCAACCTGCGCTTCGACGACACCAACCCGGCCAAGGAAGACCCGGAATACGTGGCCGCAATCCAGGACGACGTGCGCTGGCTGGGCTTCAGCTGGAACGAGCTGCGCCACGCCTCGGACTACTTCCAGACCTATTACCTGGCCGCCGAGAAGCTGATCGAACAGGGCAAGGCCTATGTCTGCGACCTGTCGGCCGAGGAAGTGCGCGCCTACCGTGGCACGTTGACCGAACCGGGCCGCCCGTCGCCGTGGCGCGACCGCAGCGTCGAGGAGAACCTCGACCTGTTCCGCCGCATGCGTGCCGGTGAGTTCCCGGATGGCGCGCGCACCCTGCGAGCGAAGATCGACATGGCCAGCGGCAACATCAACCTGCGCGATCCGGCCCTGTACCGCATCAAGCACGTCGAGCACCAGAACACCGGCAATGCGTGGCCGATCTACCCGATGTACGACTTCGCCCATGCGCTGGGTGATTCGATCGAAGGCATCACCCACTCGCTGTGCACGCTGGAATTCGAAGACCACCGCCCGCTGTACGACTGGTGCGTGGACAACGTCGATTTCGCGCACGACGACGCGCTGACCCAGCCGCTGGTCGATGCCGGCCTGCCGCGCGAAGCCGCCAAACCACGCCAGATCGAGTTCTCGCGCCTGAACATCAACTACACGGTGATGAGCAAGCGCAAGCTGATGGCGCTGGTCACCGAGCAGCTGGTGGACGGCTGGGAAGACCCGCGCATGCCGACCCTGCAGGGCCTGCGCCGCCGTGGTTACACCCCCGCCGCGATGCGCCTGTTCGCCGAGCGCGTGGGCATCAGCAAGCAGAATTCGCTGATCGACTTCAGCGTGCTGGAAGGCGCGCTGCGCGAAGACCTGGACAGTGCAGCGCCGCGCCGCATGGCGGTGGTCGACCCGGTCAAGCTGGTGCTGACCAACCTGCCGGAAGGCCATGAAGAGCAGCTGACCTTCAGCAACCACCCGAAGGACGAGAGCTTCGGCAGCCGCGAAGTGCCGTTCGCACGCGAAGTGTGGATCGACCGCGAGGACTTCGCCGAAGTGCCGCCGAAGGGTTGGAAGCGCCTGGTGCCGGGTGGCGAAGTGCGCCTGCGCGGCGCCGGCATCATCCGCTGCGACGAAGTAATCAAGGATGCCGACGGCACCATCACCGAACTGCGTGGCTGGCTGGATCCGGAATCGCGTCCGGGCATGGAAGGCGCCAACCGCAAGGTCAAGGGCACCATCCACTGGGTCAGCGCCGTGCATGGCGTGCCGGCCGAGATCCGCCTGTACGACCGCCTGTTCTCGGTGCCGAACCCGGACGACGAATCGGAAGGCAAGACCTACCGCGATTACCTCAACCCGGAATCGCGCCGCACCGTCACCGGCTATGTCGAGCCGGCCGCGGCCAGCGCTGCGCCGGAGCAGTCGTTCCAGTTCGAGCGCACCGGCTACTTCGTCGCCGACCGCCGCGACCACACCGAGGCCAAGCCGGTGTTCAACCGCAGCGTGACCCTGCGCGACACCTGGTCGGCCTGAGGACCTGCGCGGGCGCCGGGAAGGCGCCCGCACGAATCCGACGATGATCACCGCCCTCTCCGCCCTGCTCTGGTTCATCTCGCAGCATCCGCTGCTGACGTTCTTTGCAGCGATGGTGCTGGCCGGGCTGGTCTCGTGGTGGCGGCGCTTTCCGGGCTACGCCATCGTGGTGTTCCCGCTGGCGATGCTCAACATCTTCCTCGGCCACTTCCTCAACGCCGCCTTCCTCAACGTGGTGGGCGAGCGTGGTGAAGCGGTGATCGTCAAGGCCGAGCAAACCAACTCCACGCTCAACGAGCAGTACATCTGGCGCTACGAAGCGGTGCTGCGCACTGCCGAAGGGCGCGATGTGGAGGTGGTGTTCCACACCAATACCGCTTCGCTGTGGCCGCTGGAAAACGCCATCCGCATCCCGGCGCAGAACCAGCCATTCGTGGTGAAGTACACGCCGGGCTTCCCGCGCAACTTCGTCATCCTCACCAACGAATCGCCGCACGGCATCGCGCAGGCCCGTGCCAGCGCGCGCGAGCGCGTGGAGGTGGCGGCACGCAAGCTGCATTTCAGCCCGGGCAATGCCGATTTCCGCGCGGACTATGGCCGCGAGCTGGAAACCTGGCTGCGCGACCACGGCAACGATCCGCAACAGCAGCCCGACGCGCAGCGATATCGCGCCGAACTCGACGCGCTCGACCACTAGATCCCCAGGCCCTGCCTGGATGTTCCACCCCATCCATCCACAGGCCTGACATGACCACGACCTCCGCCGCTCTCCTCCCGCTGCTGCAGCAGGTCCTGCAGGACGCCGGCATCGCCTGCCGCGCCGACGGCGGCGCGCTGCTGCTGGACAGCGGCCTGCGCCTGACCCCGCACGCGATGGCCGCGCACGCGAGCGACAACGGCGGCTGGCAGACCTCCACCGTCATCGAGGCCCAGCATCCGGTGTTGTTCGCCGATGGCCTGTTCGAGTACCAGCACGCCAACGGTGCCGATGAGCAGGCGTCGCTGCTGTCCGGCTTCCAGGCCTGGGTGCGGGTGGACCTGGCGACGCTGCAGACCGCCGTCGGCGCCGCAGACGCGCAGGGCCTGCCGATGTTGGGCCTGACCTATCCGGGCGCCGACGAAGGCGAAGAACTGCAGCGCACCGTGGTGCTGGGGCCGCTGGCGCACTACCGCGCACAGGAGGTGGATGCCTCCACCTGCAGCGAGGACGACCACGGTTCCTGCCCCTGCTGCCTGTTCACGCGCAGCATGGAGGCCTTCGATGAGCTGCTGAAAGCCCGCCAGTTCCTCGCCATCCGCCTGTTCGCCTCGCGCGATGCCGACGGCCTGTGCGAGGCCGATTGCCGGGTCAACGGCCACGACTTCGCCGCCGCCCTGCCCCCGCTGCGCGCCTACGCGGCCAGCTGGCCGCAGGCTGGGCTGGAATTCCGCAAGCAGTACGTGGTGATCCGCACCGGCTCGCCGGGCTGACCCGCCGCCACACCCGATACAGGCCGGTGCGGCTACACTGCGCGCCGGTTTCCCAAGCAACCGCACCTTCTTCCATTCCCTACGAGGCACCCCCGCGATGCTGTACGCGCAAGTCCACCTGACCCTTCCCGCCTGGATCCACGACCAGATCGACCTGGATCGTCGATATCCGGGCGATGAGGCCAAGGTCGCGCTGGCGATCGAGCTGTCGCGGCTGAACGTCGAGCACGCCAGTGGCGGCCCGTTCGGTGCGGTGGTGTTCGGCCCGGATGACAAGGTGATCGCCGCCGGCGTGAACCGGGTGATGCCGCACGCGACCTCGCTGGCGCACGCCGAGAACATGGCCTACATGCTGGCCCAGCAGCGCCTGCAGACCCCGCGCCTGAACGCGGTACTGTCGCCGGTCACCCTGGCCACCAGCTCGCAGCCGTGCTGCCAGTGCTACGGCGCCACCGTGTGGGCCGGCATCGACCGCCTGCTGATCGGTGCCAACTCGGCCGACGTCGAAGAGCTGACCCCGTTCGACGAAGGCCCGCTGCCGGCCGACTGGGTGGGTGAACTCAACAAGCGCGGCATCGAAGTGGTGCAGGGCCTGAACCGCGACGCCGCGCGCAGCGTGCTGCGTGCCTATGGGGAAAGCGATGGCGCCCGTTACTGAGACCGGCATCGGCCTGCTGTGCCTGTGCCGGCAGGGCTTCGAGCCCGAGCTGGCCGGCGAACTGCAGTTCCGCGCCGGTGAAGCCGGTTTCGCCGGTTATGCGCGCACCCAGCGCAATGATGGCTACGTGCTGTTCATGTGCGACGAAGCTGCGGCACTGGCACCGCGCCTGCGCTGGCGCGAACTGATCTTCGCGCGGCAGAAGCTGGTGGTGCTGGCCGAGCTACCACAACTGGACCCGGCCGACCGCATCACCCCGATGCTGGAGGTGCTGGCCGATGCGCCGCGCTTCGGCGACCTGTGGGTGGAACATCCCGATTCGGACGCCGGCAAGCCGCTGTCCGGGCTGGCCCGTGCCTTCGGCAACGCGCTGCGCCCGGCGCTGCGCAAGGCCGGCAAGCTCACCGACAAGCCGAACGACCGCCTGCCGCGCCTGCACGTGGTGTTCGTCGACGGCACCCATGCCTTCGTCTGCGTGGCCGACCCGGCCGACAGCGCACCATGGGCACTGGGCATTCCGCGATTGAAGCTGCTGCCCGAAGCGCCTTCGCGTTCGGCGCTGAAGCTGGACGAAGCACTGCTGACCCTGCTGACGCCGGAAGAACGCGAAGCGCTGGCCAGGCCCGGCATGCGCGCGGCCGACCTGGGTGCCGCACCGGGCGGCTGGACCTGGGTGCTGACCCGCCAGCACATGCACGTACTGAGCATCGACAACGGCCCGTTGCGCCAGCATGTGCTGGACACCGGCCTGGTCGAGCACCTGCGCGCCGATGGCTTCCACTGGCACCCGGAACAGCCGCTGGACTGGATGGTCTGCGACATGGTCGAGCAGCCGCGCCGCGTGGCCGAACGCATGGCCACCTGGTTCCGCGAAGGCTGGTGCAGGCACGCGATCTTCAATCTGAAGCTGCCGATGAAGAAGCGCTGGGACGAGACCCGGCTGTGCCTGGACCTGTTCCAGGACCAGGCCGGCAAGCCGCTGGTGGTGCGTGCCAAGCAGCTCTATCACGACCGTGAAGAGATCACCGTGCTGGCCTCGCCGCTGCGCTGATCCGTCATCGGCGGCACAGGTTGCCGGGAGTACGCTCCCGGTACCCTCTGGCAAGGAGCCTGTCATGAACATTCCGCGTTCCGCCCTGCTGTTGGCCGCCCTGCTGGCCTCGGTACCGGCCATGGCCCAACACGGCCCGTCCACGCCGGCGCAGAGCCAGCCGCTGGGCCCGACCGGCGGCGCCATCCGCCAGCAACCGCTGGGCGCCGGTCTGGTCACCGGCAGCGTCGAGATTCCGCAGCCGGCCGGCGAAGCACAGGTCACCGTTCGCTCGCTGGAACCGAGCAGCGTGATCGGCCAGTACCGCATCCGCTTCAGCGACCTCGACGTGAACGGCGATGGCTTCATCAGCCGCCAGGAAGCACAGGCCAACCCGGCGCTGGCCGACGAGTTCAATTCACTGGATCGCAGGCACCGCGGCAAGCTGGACCGTGCCGACCTGGCTGGATGGCTGGTTGATTGATCCACCGGCGCGATCGTCATCCACGCGTGGCGTGGATCAACGGCGGTAACGGAGCCCGCTTCTGGTAGGTGCCAACCTTGGTTGGCACATCCATCAGGCATCCTGGGCCCGGATAAGGCGAGGGTATTTCCAGCCTTGTGCCAACCAAGGTTGGCACCTACCAGAGCGGCGTTGGCACCTGCCAGAGCGGCCGGTATTCCGGTCAGACCCCGGCGGCGCGCTTCCAGAACGCCTGCACCAGCGGCGGCCATTTGCCGACACAGCCCAGCGCGCGGCCGCGGGCCAGGGTCAGGTGCATCTCGTCGTTGGAGAACAGCCGATTGATCGCATCGAAACTGTAGGCGGCGATCTGATTGTCGCTGCGCCGTTCGCGCGCCCAGCGCTGCAGGCGCTGTGGCGACAGCCGCGGCTGGCCGCGGCGCTCGGCCGACGGCGCCAGCCACTGCTGCAGGGCGGCGACATCGCGCAGGCCCAGGTTCACGCCCTGCCCGGCCAGCGGATGCACCACATGCGCAGCATCACCCAGCGCCAGCACGCGGCCAGCCACGTAGTGACGGGCCAGTTGCCGACGCAGCGGGAAGGCCGCACGCGGTGATGCCAGCCGCAGTTCGCCCAGGCGCGCAGCAAAGGCCCGTGTCAGCTCGCGGTTGAAGGCGTCCTCGTCCAAGGCCAGCACGCGAGCAGCTTCGTCTTCGGGCAGGGTCCAGACGATCGAACTGCGGCGCTCGGCCACCGGCAGCAACGCCAGCGGTCCGGTCGGCAGGAAGCGCTGCCAGGCGGTGGCCTGGTTCGGCAGCTCGCTGTCCACGTAGGCCACCACGCCACGCTGGTGGTAGTCATGCCGCTCGACCTCGATTCCGGCCAGCTGGCGCAGGGTCGACTCGGCGCCGTCGGCGGCCACGGCCAGCGCCGCTTCCAGGCGGCGCCCGTCATCCAACCGCAGGCGCACGCCGTCCTCGTCCTGCTCCAGCGCTTCCACCCGTGCCGGGCAGTGCAGCTGCACGCCCGCCGCCGGCAGCGCCGACCAGAGGCGATCCTGCAGCAGGCCGTTCTCGACGATGTAGCCCAGCTCGCGCCGACCGAAGCGGTCGGCGTCGAACAACAGATCCTCGCCACCCGCCGCATCCCACACCTGCATGCGCCGGTAGGGCCACGCGCGGGCCTGCGCGATGGCCGGCCACACACCCAGGCGGTTCAACAACTGCACGTTGTCGGCGGCGAAGGCGAACACCCGCAGGTCCGGCTGTGCGGCCTGCCATGGCGCGGGTTCGCGGCCCTCCACCAGCGCAACCGACAGACCGGCATCGGCCAGCGCCAGCGCACAGGCGGCACCGACCACGCCACCACCGACGATGGCCACGTCCAGGCGCGTGCGCCGGCTCATGCGGCTTCTCCGCGGCACAGGCGCGGCACTTCACCACGGAAGCCCATCGCACCACCGACCAGCATCGACTGCACCGAGGCACGTTGTGCAGCCACCAGGCCGAGGCTGCGCAGCGGCCGCATCAGCGGTGCCGGATTGCTGGTCAGGCGTGCCAGGCCACCCGAGAACGCCACCGTCTGCCGGCGGTCGTCCTCGCGGCGCGCGACATAGGCCTGCAGCAGCGCGTCGCTGCCGGCATCCTCATGCGCATCCTCCAGCAGTTCGGCCAGGGTCAGCGCATCGCGCAGGCCCAGGTTGAAGCCCTGCGCACCCAATGGATGGATGGTCTGCGCGGCATTGCCAAGCAGCACCGTGCGCTCACCGGCCAGCGCGCGCGCCAGCACCTGGATGAGCGGGTAAGCGCTGCGCGGGCCAGATTCGAGCAGGCGGCCGGCACGCCAGCCGATCGCATCCTGCAGCCGCTGCAGCCAGGCCGCATCATCCAGCGCCATCACCGCATCGGCCTGGTCGCGCGCAACACCGTGCACAGTGCCGAAGTGGCGGTCACCACGCGGCAGCAGGGCGGTTGGGCCGGTATCGGTGAAGCGCTCCCAGGCGGTGCCGTCCGGCGCACGCTGGCTGCGCACGCGGGCCACGAACAGGGTCTGCTGGAAATCATGACGGTCGACCTCGATGCCCAGCGCGCCGCGCACACCGCTGGTCGTGCCATCGGCACCGACCACCAGCCGTGCCAGCAGCACGCGCTCGCCGGCCTCGTCGGCCACCCGCACCTGGCGGTAGCCGTCGACCACCTCGCCCAGGCCCAGGAACCGCATCGGCCGGTAACGGCGCAGCTGCGGCAGCTCCTGCAGGCGCGCTTCCAGCGCCTGGCCGAAGTCACGCGCCACCACCACCTGGCCGAACCACGGCCGGTCGTAGTCGGCCGCCTCCAGCTGCACGCGGCCAAAATCACCGGCACGGCTCACATGGATGCGCCGGATCGGGCCCGGCGCCATCGCCAGCTTCTGCATCACCCCCAGCGCGGTCAGCGCGTTGACGGTGGCCGCGGCGAAACTGAGGTTGCGCTGGTCGAACACCGCCGGCAGCTCGCCAGCCGGGCTGGCCTCGAGCAGGCCCACATCGCGGCCCAGGCGATCCAGGGCAATGGCCAAACTGGCGCCGACCAGGCCGCCACCGACGATCAGCACGTCATGTCGTTCACTCATGGTGTTCATGATACGCGCTCGCCCCGCCCGAACACCCAACGCCCCCCGACCTGCGCCAACCTGCGCGGCGGGCTAGAATGAAACCTGAATCCGCTCCGGGCCCCCACCATGTCCGACACCGCCAACCGCGCCTTCGTCCTGTCCGTACTCGTACTGCTGCTGGCGGCGACCCGGGTCAATCACTTCGCGGCGATCCCCGATGCCTCCTGGGCCGTGTTCTTCATCGGTGGCTTCTACCTGGCGCGCTGGACCCGCTGGGCGTTCCCGTTGCTGATGGTGTTCGCGGTGCTGGTGGACTGGATCGTGATCCGCAGCAGCGGCCTGGATTTCTGGCAGCACTACTGCGTCTCCCCGGGCTACTGGCTGCTGCTGCCGGCCTATTTCTCGCTGTGGGCCGGCGGCATGCTGCTGGGCCGCAACTACCAGAGTGCGCGCTGGCCGGTACTGGCCAAGGGCGCGCTGCTGCTGGTCGCCTCGGTGGCGGTCTGTCACCTGCTGGCGCAGGGCGGCTTCTACTGGACCAGCCGTAACGTGGCCGAACCGACGCTGGCCGGTTGGGCACAGAACTACGCACAGTGGTTCGGGCCCTACCTGCGCACCACGGCGATCTATGTGGCGCTGGCTGCCGCGCTGCAGCTGGCCGTGGAGCAGGTGTTGAAGCTCCAGCAGGCCCGCCGCGACATCCGCCACTGAGCCGCGCCATGGGTCATCGCCTCTCGCGCATCTACACCCGCACCGGCGACGACGGCAGTACCGGCCTTGGCGACGGCCAGCGCGTGGCCAAGGATGACGCCCGTGTCGCCTCATACGGCACCGTCGACGAGGCCAATGCCGCGCTCGGCCTGCTGCTGGCCACGGCGCTGCCCGAGGATGTCCGCGCGCTGGTGGTGCATCTGCAGCACCAGCTGTTCGACCTGGGCGCCGAGCTTTGCATTCCCGGCCATGCCGCGATCCACGCTGCCGATATCTCGGCGCTGGAGCAGCAGTTGGACCACTACAATGCCGACCTGCCGATGCTGAAGGAGTTCATCCTGCCGGCCGGTGGCGAAGCCGCCGCGCGCTGCCACCTGGCGCGCACCATCGTCCGCCGCGCCGAGCGCGAGACGGTCACCCTGGCCCGCCACGAGGCCGTGCGCAGCGAGGCGCTGCAGTACCTCAACCGGCTGTCGGACCTGCTGTTCGTGCTGGCCCGCGTACTGGCCCGCGCCGATGGCCATGGCGAAGCGCTGTGGCAGCCACAGCAGCGCCAGCGCTGAGTCGGCACGATGCTGGTCTATACCCACCCGTCCTGCCTGCTGCATGACCCCGGTCCGGGCCATCCCGAGTGCCCGCAACGCCTGCAGCATGTGCTGGACGCGCTGCACGCCGCGTTCCCCGGCCAGCTGGAGTGGCGCGAAGCACCACCGGCCAAGTTCGGTGAACTGACCCGGGTCCACGACAGCGCCCTGCTCGACTTCGTGCTGCAACCGCAGACCGCACCGCTGCGCCAGCTGGACATGGACACCTGGACCTCACCCGGCTCGGCCAGCGCCGCCGTGCATGCCGCCGGCGCCGGCGTGGCCGCGGTCGATGCGGTGATGCTGGGCGACGACCCGCTGGCCTTCTGCGCGGTACGCCCGCCGGGCCACCACGCCACCAGCAGCACGGCGATGGGCTTCTGCCTGCTCAACAACATCGCCATCGCCGCCGCCTATGCCCGCGACCGCCATGGCCTGGAGCGGATCGCGGTGGTCGATTTCGATGTCCACCACGGCAACGGCACCCAGGACATCTTCCAGCACGATGCCCGGGTCTCGTACTACAGCACCCACCAGGCCGGGCTGTTTCCCAATTCCGGCCTGCGCCGCGACCGCGGTGCCGGCAACCTGATGAACATCCTGCTGCCGCCGGGCAGTGGGGGGTTCCGCTTCCGCAATGTCTGGGCCGACGAGATGCTGCCGGCCATCGACGACTTCCGTCCGCAGCTGCTGCTGATCTCGGCCGGCTTCGACGCCCACCTGCGCGACCCGCAGGCCGACCTGATGCTGGAGACCGACGATTTCGCCTGGATCACCCGTGAACTGCACGCGCTGGCGCGTCGTCACGCGGCCGGCCGGGTGGTGTCGATGCTGGAGGGCGGCTACGACCTGCAGGCCCTCGCCGAGTGCAGCGTGGCCCACGTCCAGGCCCTGATGTCATCGGCTTCCAGCGCCGCCGCCGGATGAACCCGAACCGGCCCCCTGCGGCGCCCTTCATTGCCCCTATGCAAGGGATGGGGCAAGCTACCGTCCGTTTTCGCCCGAATCCGAACCGCGTGCGCCGAGCCCTCCGCCTGCTTCCCCTGCCTCTGAGCATCGCCATCAGCCTGCCGGCGATGGCCGATGAAAAGCCGCTCAACTGGGGCCTGTGCCCGGCCACCGACGTCATTCCCGCGTTCACCGACGCCCCCACCCCGGTCCCGGCCCAGGACAAGGCCAGCGCCGCCGCCGCGCGCGAGCAGCAGCCGACCGACATCGAGGGTGACCAGCTGCTGGGCACCACCACGGTGCCGCAGTACGAGGGCAACGTGGCACTGCGCCGCGGCGACCAGTTCGTCGGCACCGACAAGCTCAGCTTCGATACCGAGACCGGCAACTACATCGCCGACGGCAACGTCCGCTACCAGGACGGGTCGATCCGGATGATCGCCAAGCGCGCCGAGGGCAACCAGGAAAGCGACACCCACAAGATCTCCGACATCAAGTACCAGCTGGTGTCGCGCCGGGGCAACGGCGATGCCGAATCGGTCGACCTGCAGGGCGCGGTCGGCCAGATGCACCGCTCCACCTACACCACCTGCGACCCGTCGCAGCCGGTGTGGAAGCTGTCGGCGCCGCAGATCGAAGTGGACAACGACGAAGGCTTCGGTACGGCCCGCAACGCCGTGCTGCGCATCGGCAAGGTGCCGGTGCTGTGGGCGCCGTACTTCAAGTTCCCGATCGATGATCGCCGCAAGACCGGCCTGCTGTTCCCGCAGCTGGGCATGTCCGGCCGCAACGGCGTCGACTACGCGCAGCCGATCTACTTCAATCTGGCGCCGAACTACGACGACACGCTGACCCCGCGCTACATGAGCCGGCGCGGCCTGCTGCTCGACAACGAGTTCCGCTACCTCTACAACGGCGGCCGTGGCGAGGTGCTGACATCGTTCATGCCCAACGACCGCCTGCGCGACCGCGACCGCGGCCGCGTGATGTTTTCCGGTTACCACAACGTGGACGACCACTGGCAGGCCCGCGCCAACCTGGCCTGGGTCAGCGACGAGCGTTATGTCGAGGACTTCGCCAACCGCCTGGTGGGGGTGACCGCCTCCAACCTGCAGAGCACGGTGGGCCTGTATGGCACCGGCACGAACTGGACGGCCGGCATCATGGCCGACCGCTGGCAGCTGACTGACTACACGCTCGACGAGCGCGCCCTGCCCTACAACCGCCAGCCACGCCTGTACTTCAACTGGGACAAGCCGGTCCGGCCCTGGCTGGAAGCCGGCATCTACGCCGAAGCGGTGCGCTTCACCCACGACGACATCAACTTCAAGAACGCCGTCGGCACCGGTAAGGATCTGCAGTACACCCGCAACGGAGTGCAGTGGACAGACGGCGTCGGTATCAGCGGCGGTTCGCGATTGGACGTGAAGCCGTATGTGTCGTTCCCGATCAGCGGCGCGGCCTGGTATGTGACCCCGACCCTGGCCTACCGCTACACCGCCTATCAGCTGGACCGTGGCCTGGTGGATGGTGTGAGAGGCATCCAGGCCCAGATCCTGAGTTCGCAGGGCATCGACCCGAACACGGCCACGCCCGAGCAGCTGCGCGGCAATACCTCGCCCAGCCGCAGCCTGCCGATCGGCAGCATCGACGCCGGCCTGTTCTTCGATCGCGAAACCAGCATCCGCGGCAAGTCGTTCCTGCAGACCCTGGAACCGCGCCTGTTCTACCTGCGCACGCCGTACCGCAACCAGGACGAGCTGCCGATCTTCGACACCCGTGACTTCACCTTCAGCTGGGGCCAGCTGTTCCGCGACTCGCGCTACACCGGCGCCGACCGCCAGAACGACGCCAACCAGCTGACCCTGGCGGTGAGCACCCGGTTCATCGACCAGACCACCGGCAAGGAACGTTTCTCGGCCTCGATCGGCCAGATCCAGTACTTCGATGAGTCGCGGGTGACCACCACCCCCGGCGGCGCCCCGGTGGAAAAGGGCAAGTCGGCCTGGATCGCCGACGGCAACTACATGATCAACGACCGCTGGACCCTGGGCGCCACCTACCAGTGGGATCCGAAGTACAAGCGCGAGGATCTGGCCAGCGTCCGTGCCCGTTACCTGATGCCCAACGACGGCGTGGTCAACCTGAGCTACCGCTACCGCATCAATGCCGGTGCTCTGCCCGGTGCCAACAAGCATGACCGCACCCTGCTGGAGCAGGCCGACCTGTCGTTCCTGTACCCGCTGAATGCGCGTTGGAGCCTGGTCGGCCGCTATTACTACTCGCTGCAGGACAAGGAGCCGCTGGAAATCATCGGCGGCGTCCAGTGGGACAGCTGCTGCCTGGCCGTGCGTGTGGTCGGCCGCCGCTATGTCCGCAATCGCGAAGGCGAGATGAACAACTCCATCCAGGTGGAGTTCGTCCTGAAGGGCCTGAGCTCCATCGGCCAGGACACGGACCGCACTCTGCGCCGTGCTATCCTCGGCTACAACCGCGACGACCTCTATCTCGTGCCGCCCAGCAACACCGGGGCGACCCGCGATGACTACGATCCGAATCTGATCCCATGACCAAGCGCTTCCCCGTTCTACTCGCCTCGCTGCTGGCGGTGTCCAGCGTGTCCGCCCCCCTGCAGGTGCTTGCCCAGGAGGCGCAGCCGCTCGACCGCATTGCCGCCGTCGTCGATGAGGACGTGATCCTGCAGAGCGAGCTCCAGCGTGCGATCGCCAACATCAAGGCGCAGTACGCCGGGCGGGAGAACCAGCTGCCGCCGGAAGACGTGCTCAGCCGCCAGGTGCTCGAGCGCCTGGTGCTGGTCAAGCTGCAGGTCGCCCGCGCCCAAGGCAGCGGCATCCGTGTCAGCGACCAGGAGCTGAACCAGGCGATGAATGCCATCGCCCAGCAGAACGGTTCGACCCTGGATGCCCTGCGCCAGCGCCTGGCCCATGACGGTATCGACTTCAATGATTTCCGCGCATCGGTGCGCGACGAAATCACCGTGCAGCGCCTGCGCCAGAGCTTCGCGCAGAGCCGCATCAGCGTCAGCGAGGGCGAAGTCGATGCCGCGCTGAAGCAGCAGGCCACGGTCGGTAACCAGTACCACCTGGCGCACATCCTGATCGCCCTGCCCGACGGTGCCAACGCCGACCAGATCGCCACCGGCCAGAAGAAGGCCGACGGCGTGAAGGGCCTGCTGGACAAGGGCGAGCTGGACTTCAATGCCGCCGCCGTGCGCTATTCGGACAGCCCCAACGCGCTGGAAGGCGGCGACCTCGGCTGGCGCAGCCTGGATGAAATCCCGCAGGCCTTCGCACAGCTGATGGAAAAGATGAAGCCCGGCGAAGTGGTCGGCCCGATCCGCGGCCCCAGCGGCTTCCAGCTGCTGAAGCTGGTGGACGTGCGTGATGCCAGCGCTGCAGCCAGTGGCAACACCATCACCGAGTACCACGGCCGCCATATCCTGGTGCGTGTGGATGACCACCAGACCGACGCCGCCGCCAAGGCCAAGATCGACACGCTGCGCGCGCGCATTGCCGGCGGCGCAGACTTCGAGACCGTGGCCAAGGAGTCCTCCGAGGACAACAACAGCCGAGGCCAGGGTGGCGATCTGGGCTGGTTCCCGGCCGATGCGTTCGGTCCTGCATTCGGCCAGCAGGTGTCGGGCATCCAGGATGGTGGCGTCAGCCAGCCGTTCCGCACCGATGCCGGTTGGCACATCGTGCAGCGCGTGGGCACCCGCCAGACCGACGTGACCACCGACAACCAGCGTGCCCAGGTCCGCGAGACCATCGGCCGCCGCAAGCTGGAAGACGAGTACAACCGCTTCCTGCAGGAACTGCGTGGCGAAGCCTACGTCAGCTTCCGCAGTGGCGACCGCGCGGAAAACACCGCCACCCCGCCGCAGTCCTGACCGATGCGCCCCGAGCTCGCTCTGGTACCGGGCGAGCCCGCCGGGATCGGCCCGGAGCTGTGTGTCCGCCTTGTCCAGCAGCCGCGTGAAGATTGCCGGCTGCTGGCCTTCGCCGACCCGGATACCCTGCACGCGGCCGCGGCCGCGCTGAACCTGCCCCTGCAACTGCTGCCCGAGGACGCCGAAGCACGCGTCCCCGGCGATCTGCGCCTGCGTGCCGTCCGCAACGCCGCGCCCAGCCGCTTCGGCCAGGCCGATCCGGCCAATGCCGGCGCGGTCATCGGTGCCCTGCTCGGCGCCGGCCAGGCCTGCCTGTCCGGCGAACTGCACGGCGTGGTGACCGGCCCGGTGCACAAGGCGGTCATCAACGAAGGCGGCATCGCCTACAGCGGTACCACCGAACTGCTGGCCGACCAGGCCGGAGTGAAGGTGGTGATGATGCTGGCCAACCACATCGTGCGCGTGGCCCTGGCCACCACCCACCTGCCGTTGCGCGAGGTGGCCGACGCGATCACCGCACCCGGCCTGGAGCACACGCTGCGCACCGTGCATGCCGCCCTCCGCCGTGAGTTTGGCCTGCCTGCGCCGCGCATCGCCGTGCTCGGCCTGAACCCGCACGCCGGTGAAGACGGTCATCTGGGCCGCGAGGAACTGGACCTGGTCATCCCGCTGCTGCAGCGCCTGCGCACGGAGGGCATGGACCTGATCGGACCGCTGCCGGCCGATACCGCCTTCCTGCCCGGCAAGCTGGCCGGCTTCGACACCGTGCTGGCGATGTACCACGACCAGGGCCTGCCGGTGCTGAAGTACTCAGGCTTCGAACAGGCGGTCAACCTGACCCTGGGCCTGCCCTACCCGCGCGTGGCAGTGGACCATGGCACCGCGCTGGACCTCGCCGGCCGCGGCATCGCCGATCCCTCCAGCCTGCAGGCGGCAACGACGCTGTGTGCGCAGCTTGCGCGGCAACGTACACTGAGCGCATGAATTCCCCGCATTCCCCCTCCGGCCCGGTGTTCACCGCCCCGGCCAAGAAGCAGCTTGGCCAGCATTTCCTGGCCGACCGCCACTACATCGACAAGATCGTGATGGCGGTCAACCCGAAAGATGGCGACCGCCTGGTCGAGATCGGCCCCGGCCAGGGCGCGATCACGCTGCCGCTGCTGCGCGTGCACCCCACGCTGACGGTGATCGAGTTCGACCGCGACCTGATCGCACCGCTGACCGCCGCCGCCGAACCGCTGGGCGAGCTGACCATCGTCCACCGCGACGTGCTGCGCGTAGACTTCACCGAGCTGGCCGCCGGCCAGCCGATCCGCCTGGTCGGCAACCTGCCCTACAACATCTCCTCGCCGATCCTGTTCCATGCGCTGGAACATGCTGCGGTGATCCGCGACATGCACTTCATGCTGCAGAAGGAAGTGGTCGACCGCATGGCCGCCGGTCCCGGCAGCAAGGTGTATGGCCGCCTCAGCGTGATGCTGCAGGCCTACTGCCAGGTCACGTCGCTGTTCGTGGTGCCGCCGGGCGCGTTCCGGCCGCCGCCGAAGGTCGATTCGGCCGTGGTGCGGCTGGTACCGCGTGACCCGGCCACGATCAACATCCACGACCACAAGCGCTTTGCCGACGTGGTGAAGGCCGCCTTCGGCCAGCGCCGCAAGACCCTGCGCAACGCCCTGAACAACGTGGTGTCCGCCGAGCAGTTCGTCGCCGCCGGCGTGCGTCCCGATGCCCGCGCCGAACAGTTGGACGTGGCCGAATTCATCGCTTTGGCCAATGCCTCCTGATTACACTGCCGGTATGGAAGACGCTGACGTTTATGCCATCTCCGTCGAAGTCGCGCCGCGCTTCCTCGACGATCAATCCGCACCGGAAGACGGCCGCTATGCGTTCGCCTACACGATCCGCATCCACAACCAGGGGCGCGTTGCCGCGCGCCTGGTGGCACGCCACTGGCGCATCACCGATGCCAACGGCCGCGTCGAGCATGTCGATGGCGACGGGGTGATCGGCGAGCAGCCGCGCCTGCGTCCCGGTGAAGACTTCCATTACACGTCCGGTGTCATGCTGGGGACCGATCACGGGACCATGCAGGGCCACTACGACATGGTCGCCGACGATGGCACCGAATTCGCCGCGCCGGTCGCACCTTTCGTGCTGGCCATCCCGCGCACCCTGCACTGACACGGAGGCCGAACGATGAGTGTGTGGGCGATCGGCGACCTGCAGGGCTGCTATGACGTCACCCAGCGACTGCTGGAGAAGATCCGCTTCGACCCGGCGCAGGACACCCTGTGGTTCTGCGGCGATCTGGTCAACCGCGGTGGCCAGTCACTGGAAACGCTGCGGCTGGTGCACTCGCTGCGCGAGCACAGCGTGGTGGTGCTGGGCAACCACGATCTTTCGCTGCTGGCCGTGGGTGCACGCACCGAAGAGGAACAGCGCAAGGTCAACCCGGACCTGCTGCGCATCGTGCAGGCCGAGGACCGCGACGAACTGCTGGACTGGCTCCGCCTGCAGAAGCTGGTGCACGTGGACCGTGAGCTGGGCTGGATGATGGTGCATGCCGGCCTGGCGCCGAAGTGGACCACGCAGATGGCCGAGAAGCATGCCGCCGAAGTCGAAGTGCAGCTGCACGGCGCCGGCTACCGCAAGCTGTTCCGCAACATGTATGGCGACAAGCCGAGCTGGGCACCGAACCTGGCTGGCTACGACCGCTCGCGCGCGATCATCAACGTGCTCACCCGCATGCGCTACTGCACCCCACGTGGGCGCATCGGCATCGAGGACAAAGGCACGCCCGGCACGCAGGAACAGGGGCTGTACCCCTGGTTCGAAGTGCCGGGCCGGGTCGAGCGCGACCTGAAGATCGTCTGCGGCCACTGGTCCGCGCTGGGCCTGACCATCACCCAGGGCGTGCACGCCATCGACACCGGTGCGGTCTGGGGCGGCAAGCTGACCGCGATCCAGCTCGATACCGAAGAACTGCGCGTGGTGCAGGTGCCGGGCCGCGATGTACCGGCCCCGGTGCCCAACGCCCGCCCGCCGGCGCGACCGGCCCACGAGCGCCCCGCCGCTGCGGCGCAGGGCAAGGAGCAGGGCGGCGGCAACGCCTCCGCTTCCCCCCCGGGCAACCGCGGTCCGCGTCGCCGTCGTCGCCGTGGTGGCGGTGGTGGTGGCTCCGGCGGTCCCAACAACAACAGCACCTCGCCGCAGGCATGACGCGGCGCGGCTGGGCACCATGGACGGTGCTGCTGCTGACGCTGGCCCTGGCCAGCGGCTGCCAGCCCGGCTCGCCGCCTGCCCCCACGGCTGCGGATAGTGCTGCACATGCGCCATCGCAGCCGCAGGCCCCTTCGCCACCATTGGTAGCCGCAGCGCGCGCGCAGATCGGCGTCACCACCCGCTACGATCCTGCTTACCAGGTGCTGGCCTATCCCGGCGGCGACGTGCCACTGGATCGCGGCGTGTGCACCGACGTGGTGGTGCGCGCCCTGCGCGAACTGGGACTGGACCTGCAGGCGCGCGTGCATGAGGACATGCGCGGCAACTTCAGTGCCTATCCGGCGATCTGGGGCCTGTCACGGCCGGACCGCAACATCGATCATCGGCGCGTACCGAACCTGATGCGCTGGTTCGAGCGGCAGGGCTGGCAGCAGCCAATCACCGCTTCCGCTGCCGACTACGCGGCGGGCGACATCGTCGCCTGGAAGCTCAACGGCAACGGCCTGCTGCATGTCGGCATCGTGTCCGACCGCCGCCGGGCCGACGGCACCCCGTTGATCCTGCACAACATCGCGCGCGGCACCCGCGAAGAGAACCTGCTGTTCCAGCACGCGATCATCGGCCATTACCGGATGCCGTAGGCAATCCTGTAGAGCCGAACCATGCTCGGCTATGGGATGTGTCCGCGGAAAGCAGCCGAGCATGGCTCGGCTCTACAGGTGCATTGCGATCAGCGGCGCACGTAGTGCACGAAGCGGAACGCGTAGGCGTGGCGTTCGTCGGCCGGATGCGGCTCGCTGCTCACTTCCTGCCAGTCCTGCGCATCCACTTCGGGGAAATGCGTATCGGCGGGCACTTCGGCGTCGACCCAGGTCAGGTACAGGTCGCTGGCCTGGTCCAGCAGCTGACGGAAAATCTCGCCGCCGCCGATGATGCACAGCTCGCTGGCGCCCTCGCCCGCCGCAATGGCCTTTGCTTCATCCAGCGACGCCACCGCGCGCATGCCCTCGAACGGCACCTGGCCGCTGCGGGTCAGCACCAGGTTGGTCCGCCCCGGCAGCACGCGGCCGATCGATTCGGCGGTCTTGCGCCCCATCAGGATCGGCTTGCCCAGGGTGAGCGCCTTGAAGTGCTTGAAGTCGTCCGGCAGGTGCCAGGGCATGGCATTGCCCTGGCCGATGCCACGGTTGCGGTCCAGCGCCACGATCATCGACAGCTTCATTGCGCTCACACCGCCACCGGCGCCTTGATGGCCGGATGCGGATCGTAGCCGTCGATGCGGATGTCGTCGAAATGGAAGCCGAACAGGTCGGTCACCTCCGGGTTCAACCACAACTTCGGCAGCGCACGCGGCTCACGCGACAGCTGCTCGCGCGCCTGCTCGAAGTGGTTCGAATACAGGTGCGCATCGCCCAGCGTGTGCACGAAGTCACCCACGCCCAGGCCGGTGGCCTGCGCCACCATGTGAGTCAGCAGCGCGTAGCTGGCAATGTTGAACGGCACGCCGAGGAAGATGTCGCCGCTGCGCTGGTAGAGCTGGCAGCTGAGCTTGCCGTCCACCACGTAGAACTGGAACAGGTTGTGGCACGGCATCAGCGCCATCTGCGAGAGCTCGCCCACGTTCCAGGCACTGACAACCAGCCGGCGCGAGTCGGGGTTGCGCTTGATCTCGTCCACCAGCCACTGCATCTGGTCGATCTCGCCGCCGTCGGCGGTGGCCCAGCTGCGCCACTGCTTGCCGTAGACCGGGCCGAGGTCGCCGTTCTCGTCGGCCCACTCGTCCCAGATCCGCACCTGGTTGTCCTTCAGGTAGCCGATGTTGGTGTCGCCCTTCAGGAACCACAGCAGCTCGTGGATGATCGAGCGCAGGTGCAGCTTCTTGGTGGTGACCAGCGGGAAGCCTTCGTTGAGGTCGAAGCGCATCTGCCAGCCGAACACGCTGCGGGTGCCGGTACCGGTGCGATCGCTCTTCTCGGCGCCGTGTTCGAGCACGTGCGACAGCAGGTCCAGATAGGCCTTCATGCCTTGCCCTCCGTGGCCACCGGCAGCTGCGGCTGCAGTACCGGCGCGCGGCGCGACATCACCAGCAGCACCAGGCCGAAGGCGATCAGCGGCAGGCTGAGGATCTGGCCACGGGTCAGCCAGTCGAAGGCCACGTAAACGCCGTTGTCGGGCATGCGCACAAACTCCACCGCGAAGCGGAACAGGCCGTACATCAGCGCGAACAGGCCACCGACCAGGTAGCGATGACGCGGCTTGGCCGACACCGTCCACAGCACCACGAACATCACCAGCCCTTCCAGGAACGCTTCATACAGCTGCGAGGGATGGCGTGCGAACTGATTCAGCGCGCCGGTGGCGAACTGCGCCTGCAGCGTCGCATGGTCCAGCTGGTTCAGCGGGGCCGGCAGGCCGGACGGGAACACCACGCCCCAGCTACCGTCGGTGTACTTGCCCCACAGCTCGGCACCGATGAAGTTGCCGATACGGCCGAAGCCCAGGCCCAGCGGCACCAGCGGCGCCATGAAGTCCATGGTGTCGAAGAAGTGCAGCTTGTGCTTGCGCGACCACCACCAGCAGGCGGCAATCACGCCCAGCAGGCCACCGTGGAAGCTCATGCCACCGTCCCACACCTTGAACAGCAGCAGCGGGTTGTGCAGGAAATCGCCCAGCGCGTAGAACAGCATGTAGCCGATGCGCCCGCCCAGCACCACGCCGAGCATGGCGTAGAACAGCAGGTCCGAGAAGCCATTGGCATCGACACCAGGCAGGCGCCCGTCGGCGATGCGCTTGCGGCCCAGCAGCCAGGCCGCAGTGAAGCCGAGCAGGTACATGATGCCGTACCAGTGCACCTTGATCGGCCCCAGCGAGAGGGCGATGGGGTCGATGTCGTGGAAATAGATCATGGAAGGTGCCTTGCGGTTGAACGCCTATTCTCGGGCCAGTGCGGCCCCGGCTCAACCAAGGAGCTGGGGCGTGTTGGGCAGGCCGTCATCGTCTGACCGCATCGAGGCCGGAAAGTGCCCCTCCACCAGGGTCGAGACCTCTTCGATGGCCCCACGCAGCGCCTCGACCGGGTTCGGCCCGCGCAGCCCCTCGCGCAGGTGGGTGCAGACCCGCTGCCACTGCGCTTGGCTGACCCTGCCCTGCAGGCCCCGGTCGGCGACGATCTCGATCGCGTGGTCGGCCAGCAGCAGGTAGATCAGTACACCGTTGTTGTGGGTGGTATCCCAGGTGCGCAGGCGGGCGAAGGCATGCTCGGCGGCCTGGCGCGGGGTGACCCTGTGCCACAGCGCGCCCAGCGGCAGGTCCGCTTCCACCGCGAACATCACCTGCCCACCGTGTCGCTGCTCACCGGCCGCGATGGCCTCGGTGATCGCCTGCAATGTGGCGGGCGGGAACGCGCGCCGTACTGACGGCGAAAACACGTGGCGACACAGACGTTGGATCATCACCAGCCCCCCGAAGCACCGCCACCACCGGAGCGGCCACCACCGCCACCCCAGCCACCACCACCAAATCCACCGCCCCCGCCGAAGCCGCCTCCGCCGCCCCAGCTGCCACCGCCCCAGCCGCCGCCACCGGCAAAGCGGCCCGGATGGCCGGAGAGCATGGCCACGATCAGCCCTACGACGCCTGCCAGGCCACTGGCCAGCAGCGTGGACGTGAACAGGAACGCCGCCAGCGCTGCACCGGCGCCGCCGAGAAGGCCTCGCAGCGGTCGCGGCACGCGCGAGAACACGCCGCGCAGGATGCTGCCGGCGAACACACCGATGAACAGCGCCAGGAACCAGGTATCGCCACCACCGCTGGGCTCACGCCCGCGATGGCCGCTGACCGGTGCCGGCAGCGTTTCGCCGTCGATCAGCTTGACCAGCACCGCCGTGGCATCGGTGATGCCGCCGGCGTAGTCGCCACTGCGGAAACGCGGCACCAGGTACTCCTGGATGACGCGGTTGGCGATGGCATCAGGAATCGCACCCTCCAGGCCGTAGCCGGGTTCGATGCGCACGCGCCGGTCATCCTTGGCCACCACCAGCAGCACGCCGTCATCCACGCCCTTGCGGCCGATCTGCCATTGGTCGAAGACCCGCGTGGTGTACTGCGCGATGTCCTCCGGCTGGGTGCTGGGCACCACCAGCACCTGCAGCTGGCTGCCCTTGCGCTGCTGCAGGTCAGTCGCCTGCTGCACCAGTGCCTGCTTCTGCGTGGCGTCCAGCGTGCCGGTGGTATCGACCACCGGCGAATCCAGCGCCGGAATCGGCGCCAGCTGCTGCGCCTGCGACGCCAGCGGCAGCCACAGCAGCAGGGCCAGCAGCGCAGTGGCCAGGCGCATCGGTCAGTGGCCCGGCTGCGGTGCCGGCTGCTGCTGCGGCGCGTTGCCGAAATCGACCGCCGGCGCGTTGGAGATCTGCGCTTCGTTGTCCACGGTGAAGTTCGGCTTGGTCTTGTAGCCGAAGATCTTGGCGGTGATCACCTGCGGGAACGAGCGGATGTAGGTGTTGTAGTCCTGCACCTGCTGGATATAGCGGCCGCGGGCGACGGTGACCCGGTTCTCGGTACCTTCCAGCTGCGCCTGCAGGTCGCGGAAGTTCTGGTTGGACTTCAGTTCCGGATAGTTCTCGGTGACCACCAGCAGCCGCGACAGCGCGCTGCCAAGTTCGCCCTGGGCCTGCTGGAACTGCTTGAGCGAGGCTTCGTCGTCGGCGTTGACGTTGATCTGGCCGACGCGCGAACGGGCGTTGGTGACTTCGGTCAGCACGCGCTCTTCCTGGCTGGCGAAGCCCTTCACGGTCTGCACCAGGTTGGGCACGAGGTCGGCGCGGCGCTTGTACTGGTTGATGACCTCCGACCAGCTGGCCTTGACCGCTTCATCCTTCTGCTGGATGGCGTTGTAGCCGCAGCCGGAGAGCAGGGAGGCCAACAGCATCAGGGGCAGGACGCGGGTGAACAGGCGCATGGCGGAGGTTCCGGGTGGGCTTGGCGCCGAGCATGCCATGGTTCGGGTGAAAGACCGGCCATCGGGCGCCGCCCCCTCCGCGGTGGGTTGTTTGCTGGTTCTCTTGGGTTGGCCGGGAGGGTGGGTTGGCTGGGGGACGCCGTGAATACGTCCATGTAGGCTCGGTCGCCGCTTGCTCGTGTGCGCTGTCCTGCGCACACGGCAAGACCGGGGTTGGGCGTCCTGCCCAACCCGCCCGAGGCATGCCTCGGGCCCATGGCGCTCACGCCCCCAGCCAACCCACCCTCCCGGCCACGGACAATTTCCTGCGCACCGCGGGAAGATCAAAAGAAAAAATCAAAAGCAAAAGCCGGTTCTTCAGGCATTCGTGTCGACCAAGGTCGACACCTACCAGAGCGGAACGCCGTTCCGACAGACCGCGGAAATCTGTCGAAGGCGGGGTGGGTCCGGTTGAGGGGGCGTGAGCCGCATGGATGCGGCGACCGAGCTTACATGGACGTACTTGCAGCGTCCCCCTCAACCGGACCCACCCCGCCATCCCACGGAATGCACGCTGTTGCTGTTGCAGTGGCCTCGGCGGGTGCAGGGCTGCAAGCCCTGCCGGAACCCCACATCACTCAGCAAGCCTCAGCCACCGCAGTGCGAGGACGCCCCAGCCACGCCAGCAGCAACCCCGAGGCCGCCAGCAGGCCACCGGCCACCGGAATCGCGGCGTAGCCCAGGCCCGAACTGATCACCGCACCGCCCAGCGCCGCACCCACGGCATTGCCCAGGTTGAACGCACCGACGTTGATCGACGACGCCAGGCCCGGCGCCTCGCTGGCCGCCTGCATCACCCGGATCTGCAACGGCGGCACGATCGCAAAAGTCGCGGCACCGAACAGCAGCACCCCCAGCGCCGCAGTGGCGTGGTGCATGAAGGCCAGCGGCAGTACGAACATCAGCACGGCCAGGACCGCCAGCAGGATGCGGGTGGCGCCATCCAGCGACCAGTCGGCCATGCGCCCGCCGATGCCGTTGCCGAAGGTGAAGCCGATGCCGATCAGCGCCAGCGACATCGCAATGAAGGCGTTGGACGCGCCGGTCAGCTCGGTCAGCACCGGCGCCACGTAGGTGTAGAGGGTGAACATCGCGCCGGCGCCAAGCACGGTGGTAGCCATCGCCAGCAGCACCTGCGGCTGCAGGATCGCTCTCAGTTCGCGGCGCACGTCCGGGCGCGGCCCCGGCGCGGATGCCGGCAGCGCGAGGCCGAGCGCGGTGATCGCGACCAGGCCCAGCACCGCAGTACCGGCGAAGGACAGGCGCCAGCCGAGCTGCTGGCCCACCCAGGTGGCCAACGGCACACCGCCGATGTTGGCGATGGTCAGGCCCATGAACATGGTGGCCACGGCGGCAGCCTGCTTGTCCTTCGGCACCAGGCTGGCGGCAACCACCGCACCGATGCCGAAGAAGGCACCGTGATTGAGGCTGGTGACCAGACGCGACAGCAACAGCAGGCCGTAGTTCGGGGCCAGTGCCGAGAGCAGGTTGCCGACCACGAAGATCGACATCAGCAGCATCAGCGCGGTGCGCTTGCCAAACCGTCCCATCAGCAGGGTCATCACCGGCGCGCCCAGCATCACGCCCACGGCATAGGCGGTGATCAGCAGGCCGGCGGTTGGAATGTTCACGCCGACGCCGTCGGCAATGACAGGCAGCAGGCCCATCGGCGCGAATTCAGTGGTGCCGATGGCGAAGGCGCCGACGGCAAGGGCCAACAAGGCGGCTCTGGAGTTCATGGGGTCATCCTGCGTGGGGCAGGTCCTGGAAAAGAGCGCGTAGCCTGCGCGCTTTGTCGGCCCGGATTAAGCCTCGCCCCGGGAAAACACTGTTGACCCCAATTCACAGCTGGCGGGAACCTCCCCGCCGGGCATGGCCCGGCGAGCCCAATGGGTCCCATAACGCAGAACCCCCGGCGCTGGCCGGGGGTTCTGGGACACACATTTGCCTGTGATCTGCTTACCAGTCGCCAGCACCCGGCACGTGGTGATCGCGTGCGCGGCGGCGCATCAGCAGGTTCAGCCATTCCACCAGCACCGAGAAGCCCATGGCGGCATAGATGTAGGGCTTGGGCACGTGCACGTCCAGGCCATCCAGGATCAGAACCGCACCGATCAGCAGGATGAAGGCCAGTGCCAGCATCTTCACGGTCGGGTTTGCGTCGATGAAGCGGCCCAGCGGGTTGGCGGCCAGCAGCATCACCAGCACCGACAGCAGGATGGCGGCGACCATCACCGGGATGTGATCGGCGATGCCGACGGCGGTGATCACCGAGTCCAGCGAGAACACGATGTCGATGATGGCGATCTGCAGGATGACCATGCCGAATACACCCGAGGCCTTGCTGGTGGCCGGGTTCTCGTCTTCGCCACCGGTGATCAGCTCCTTGATCTCCATGTAGCCCTTGATGATCAGGAACAGGCCACCGACGATCAGCACCAGGTCGCGGATGGAGATGCCCATACCAGCCACGGTGAACAGGTTGGCGGACATGTGCGCCAGATAGGCCAGCGACACCAGCAGGGCGATGCGGGTGATGCAGGCCACGGCGATGCCGAGCTTGCGCGCGAACGGGCGACGCTCTTCCGGCAGCTTGCTGACCGCGATGGAAATGAACACCAGATTGTCGATGCCGAGCACGATTTCCAGTGCGCTCAGGGTGAACAGGGTCACCCAGGCATTGGGGTCGGCGAGGAACTCAAAGGACATGGAAACTCTTCAGGGCAGTGGGGGAATGGGGATCAGCCGTAATTGCCGGCCATTGCATGCGGGACCACGACCAGCGCCCAGCACAGAAGCACGTTCATCATCAGCACGAACACTGCCGCCGAACCCATGTCCTTGGCGCGGCCGGCCAGCTCGTGGATCTCGCTGCCGTAACGTTCGATCACCGCCTCGATGGCCGAGTTGGCCAGTTCCATCGCCAGCACCAGCAGCATCGAGCCGATCAGCAGCGCGCGTTCGACCGGGGTCTGGCCCAGCCAGATCGCGACCGGGGTCAGCAGGATCAGCAGGTAGACCTCCAGCCGGAACGAGGACTCATGCAGCCAGGCGGCGCGCAGGCCCTGCCAGGACCAGCGCGCGGCCTGGAAGATGCGGCGCGGGCCGCGGGGCAGATGGCCGAACTGATCAGCCACGGGTGGAACATCCAGCAACAGGGGCGCGGCGCAGCGACCGCTCAGACGCACGGCAGGGAATCATGGGTGCACAGGGATAGGCAGATGGCCGCCATTTTGCCACAAGGCCGCCAGCCGCATCCCGGCACCGGCCCGGTGAATGGACTGCCAGGGGCAAGCCCCGGCCCGCCCCAGCTTCTATGATGGCTTTCCCCTTCCCTGCTGGAGCGCCTGATGTCCCGTCGCCGTACCTGCCTGCTGATGCTGGGCCTGCTGACCGCCGCCCCCCTGGCCCAGGCGCTGAGCCCGGCCAAGCCGCCGCGCGTGCCCGAGCAGGTCTCCAACGTGGCCTGGGCCGGCGACATGGCCCACTTCGCCAGCGCCGACCAGGCCAACCCGCCGCCGCGTGGTGGCATCGAGTTCATCGGCAGCTCCTCGATCCGCTTCTGGGAGAGCCTGGCCACCGACTTCCCCGGCCAGCCGGTGTTCAACCGCGGCTTCGGCGGCTCGGAAGTCCGCGACAGCACCTGGTACGCCGACCGCATCGTGGTGCCGTATGCGCCATGCAAGGTGTTCTTCTACGCCGGCGACAACGACCTCAACAGCGGCCGCAGCGCCGTGCAGGTGCGCGACGATGTGGTTGCCTTCGTGCAGCGCGTGCATCGCGACCTGCCGAAGACGAAGGTGGAGTACCTGTCGATCAAGCCGAGCCCGTCGCGTGCGCACCTGCTGCCGGCGATCAACGAAGCCAACACGCTGATCAAGGCCGCCCTGGCCAGGCTGCCCAATACCGGCTTCACCGACGTCTACACGCCGATGCTCGGCGCCGATGGACAGCCGGACGCGACGCTGTTCCGCGAGGACATGCTGCACATGACCCCGGCCGGCTACGCGATCTGGACCAGGGCGCTGGCGCCGAAGGTGAAGTGCGATTGACGCAGGCGTGCGTCGGGCATGGCCCGGCGCTACCGCAACACTATCCACGCATGGCGTGGATCTACTGAATTCATCCACGCATGGCGTGGATCCACTGCGGATCGCGGGAAACTGTCGAAGGCGGGGCGGTGTGGGTGTGCAGGACCGTTGGCGCCATGGATGGCGCCATCGAGCCCCCATGGATGGGTTTACGGCGTGTCCTGCACACCCACACCGCCCCGCCACTCCTCGGAATGCCCGCTTTTGATGTTGATGTTGCCTCGGCGGGTGCCGGGCGCAGCCCGGCCAAAGCCCTCTACCGGAAGATCACCGTGGCTTCGGTGCCCTCGCCCGGCTCGCTGGCCAGGCTGACCTTCCAGCCGAAGCGGTCGCACAGCCGGCGCACGATCGACAGGCCCAGGCCAGTGCCCTGCGGACGGCTCGGTTCGGCGCGGTAGAACGGCTCGAAGGCGCGCGACAGCGCCTCGGCGGACATGCCGATACCGGTATCGCGCACCACCACCCGGTCATTGAGCACGTGCACGTCGATACGCCCTTCATCGGTGTAGCTGCAGGCGTTGCGCACCAGGTTGCTGACCACCACCTGCAGCACCCGCGGTGGCGCATGCAGCTGCACCGGGCCGTCGCTGTGCAGGTGCACCGATACCGGGCGCGTGCCCAGCAGCTCGTTGGCGTTGTCCACTTCATAGCGGACGATGTCGTTGACGTCGAACAGCTCGATCTGCGGCTCGACGTCGGCCTCGCGGGCCAGGATCAGGAACGCATCGATCACCGCTTCCATGTCCCGACCGGCACGCTGGATGCGCTGCAGGCTGCGGCGCAGGCGCGGCTGCAGGGTTTCATCGCCGAGGGCCATGTCGCTGGCGACGCGGATGACGGTCAACGGCGTGCGCAGCTCGTGGCTGGCATCACGGGTGAAGTTGCGCTCGCGGGCCACGTGCGCGCTGACCCGGTTGGCCAGCGAATGCAGCGCGGCCGCCAGCTGCCGGGTCTCGCCCTGCATGTCCGCCGGAAGCTTGTTCGGCTCCAGGTCGGCCGCCTCCGGGTGGCCCGGGTCCCAGCGCGAGACGCGCCGCGCCAGCCAGTTCACCGGTGACACCAGGCGTTTGGAGGCACGGTAGGTCACCCAACTGGCGCCGTACACCGCCAGCAGGGTCAGCAGCACCGGCACGATGCCGAACCAGAACGCCAGCATCTCCGCGCGCGAACGCAGGAACACCAGGTACAGCCGGCCGGCGGGGCGCACATCCACCAGCACCAGCTGATCGTCCTTGGGCAGTTCGTGGAAGCCTGGCTCCAGGTTGCGCAGGTTGGCAGGCAACGACAGGGCCGACTGCCCGCTTTCCAGCAGGTAGCCGCGGATGTTCTGGGTGTTGGGTGGCGGCTGCACCGGCGAGGCCTCGTGCAGCGTCCAGAAGTACGTCGCTTCCTCGCGCAGGGCGGCACCGACCAGGCTGTGCTTGATCACCAGCGAGACCAGCCAGGCACCCAGCAGGATACCCAGGCTGGCCAGCACTGCCTGCAGGATGAAAGCGATACGGATCTTGCGCGGCAGGCCGTGCGGCATTGCGGGGTCCCGGTCAGAGCGCTGCGATTATAGGCAGCGCGCCGCGCCGTGCGGATGCATGGGAAATGACCGGTGGCAACGCCATCCGGTCATCCCCTGCCCTCGTGCGTGGCCGGATCCCGGCCGGGCCTGCTGCTGCACCGGCGCGGGCCCTGCTCAGGCCATCGGCTGGGCGATGTCGGCAATGCGGTAGCCGGCACTCTGCACGGTGTGCAGCAGCGGACGGTCGAACGGCTTGTCGATGATCTTGCGCAGGTTGTACAGATGGCTGCGCAGGGTGTCCGAATCCGGCAGGCCATTGCCCCAGATCTCGCGTTCGATCTCCTGGCGGGTGACCACGCGCGGCGATTCGCGCATCAGGATGGTCAGCAGGCGCAGGCCGATCGGCGACAGCTGCAGCTCGGTACCGGCACGGGTGGCGCGCATGCTGACCGGATCGAGCACCAGGTCGGCGACCTTGAGCACTTCCGAACCGACCTGGCGACGCTCGCGGCGGATCAGCGCGCGCAGGCGGGCTTCCAGTTCCTGGATCGCGAACGGCTTGGTCAGGTAGTCATCGGCGCCGAAACCGAGGCCGGTGAGCTTGTCGTCCAGCGTATCGCGTGCCGTGAGCATCAGCACCGGGGTGGACTTGCGCGCATCGTTGCGCAGGCGACGGCACACTTCGATGCCATCCAGGCGCGGCAACATCAGGTCGAGCACCACGACGTCATAGCTGTTTTCCGCCGCAAGGCGGTAGCCATCCAGGCCGTCCTGTGCATAGTCGACTTCGAAGCCGCGACCTTCCAGGTATTCCCCGATCATCTCGGAGATGTTGCGGTTGTCTTCGACCACCAGCACCAAGCCGGAGGTCTCCTTCGTCTGACGCATGTGATTCCCTCTAACTTCAGCTTTGTGAAACATGCCGGATCGACGGTGGACGCGATGTGAAGTTCCGTCAAGAGGGAAGTAAATCGTTCAGAGCAGCGGACGCAGCAGCGGCCAGACGTTGTCCAGCACCTTCGGCTGCGCCTGCGCGGTCGGATGAAGCCCGTCGGCCTGCATCATGCCCGGTTGCAGGGCCACACCCTCCAGCAGGAAGGGCAGCAGCGGCACCTTGTACTGCGTGGCCAGCGCCTTGTAGGCCGCCGCCAGGCGCTGGCGATAGGCCGGCCCGTAGTTGGGCGGCACATCGATGCCCAGCAGCAGCACCTTGGCGCCCGCCTTCTGGCTGGCCTGCACCATCTTTTCCAGGTTGCCCTGCACCTGCGCCGGGGTCAGCCCGCGCAGTGCGTCGTTGCCGCCAAGGGCAATCACCACCACGGTCGGTTTTTCCTTGGCCAGCAGGCCTGGCAGGCGGGTCAGCGCGCCGGCGGTGGTCTCCCCGCTCATGCTGGCATTGACGATGCGCGCCGGGGTTTTCGACTGCTGCCTGACCCGCTGCTGCAGCAGGCTGACCCAGCCGGCGTCGGCGGGGATATTGTGGGCAGCACTGAGGCTGTCGCCGAGTACCAGCACGGTGCCCGCCGGACCTTTGGCACAGGCCAGCCCGGGCAGCAGCAGGAACCCTAGCAGCAGCACCATCATCGCGCCGGCTCGCCGGCTCCATCCCGTCTTGCGCATTGGAGTCTCCTCATCGACAGCCTGTCCCCCCGCAGCGCGTCCGTTGCCATCGCCGTCGACCAGGTCGGCAAATCCGTGCAGGGCCCGGAGGGTGAAGTCCACATACTGGACAACATCACCCTGACCGTCCATGAAGGGACCAGCGCGGCCATCGTCGGCGCCTCCGGTTCCGGCAAGACCACCCTGCTCGGCCTGCTGGCCGGGCTGGACCTGCCCAGCCGCGGCCGCATCGCGCTGGCCGGCCAGGACCTGTCAGCGCTGGATGAGGAAGCGCGCGCGCAGTTGCGCGCACGCGAGGTCGGCTTCGTGTTCCAGAGCTTCCACCTGCTGCCGGCACTGACCGCCGCCGAGAACGTCGCCTTGCCGCTGGAGCTGGCCGGGCGCGAAGACCGGGCGCGGGTCGATGAAGTGCTGGCCCAGGTCGGCCTGGCCCATCGCGCCCGCCACTATCCGCGCCAGCTGTCCGGCGGCGAGCAGCAGCGCGTGGCGTTGGCACGTGCCTTCGTCACCCGCCCGCGCATCCTGTTCGCCGACGAACCGACCGGCTCGCTGGACCACGCCACCGGCCAGCACATCAGCGACCTGCTGTTCGAGCTCAACGCCGGCAGCGGCACCACACTGGTACTGGTCACCCACGATCTGCGACTGGCCCAGCGCTGCCAGTACATCCACCGCATCGACGACGGCCGCCTGCTGCCGGTCGAGCGTGGGGCGCAGGCATGAACCTGCTGCGGCACGCGTGGCGCGCGCTGCGCCGCGAAGCGCTGGCCGGTGACCTGCTGACCGTATTCGCCGCGCTGGTGCTGGGCGTGGCGGTGATGACCGCGGTCGGCACGCTGGTGAACCGGGTCAACCTGGCGCTGACCGGCAGCGCGGCGGAAATGCTCGGTGGTGATCTCGGCATCGCCGGGCGCGATGACCCGCCGCAGGCGTTCGCCGAAGAAGCGCAGCGGCGCGGACTGGCCTATACCCGCATCGCCAGCTTCGGCAGCGTGCTGTTCCATGGCGAGGCCAGCCAGATGGCCAGCATCAAGGCGGTGCAGGCGGGCTATCCGCTGCGCGGCACGCTGCGGGTGCGGGCCACGCCCGGCGGCGCCCTGATCACCGACGCCGGCATGCCCCCCAAGGGCCAGGCCTATGCCGACCCGCGACTGCTGCAGGGGCTGGGCCTGAAGGCCGGCGATGCGCTCGAATTCGGCGCCGGTACGCTGCGCATCGCCGGCATCATCGAGGCCGAACCGGACACCAGTGGCGACCTGCTCACGCTCTCCCCGACCCTGCTGGTCAACCGCGCCGACGTGGAAGGCACCGGACTGCTCGGCCCCGGCAGCCGCATCAATTACCGGCTGATGTTCGCCGGAGCGGCCGACCAGATCGCCGCGCTGCGGCAATGGCTGCTGCCGCAGGTGAAGGGCCTGCGCCTGTTGAGCGTGGACGACACCCAGCGCGGCGTGCGCCAGGCGTTCGACCTGGCCGGACGCTTCCTCGGCCTCAGCGCGCTGCTGGCAGTCCTGCTGGCCGGCGTGGCCACGGCGCTGGCGGCGAACCGCTTCGCCCTGCGCCGCATCGACCAGGTGGCGATCCTGCGCTGCCTGGGCGCGCGCCAGCGCGACATCCTGTCCGGTCTGGCACTGCAGCTGCTGATGCTGGCGGTGCCGGCCTGCGCACTCGGCATCGGCCTGGGCATGGCGGCGCAGGAGGGCCTGGTGCAGGTGCTGGGCAGCCTGGTGCCGCAGCGCCTGCCGCTGCCCGAAGCAATGCCTGCGCTGACCGGTGCCGGCATCGGGCTGTTGCTGCTGTTCGGCTTCGGCCTGCCACCGCTGCTGCGCCTGCGCGGGGTGCCGCCGATGCGGGTGCTCAACCGCTCCTTCGCCGCCCTGCCGCCGGCCTCGCTGCTGGCCTATGTGGCGGCGTTGGCGGCCAGCCTGCTGCTGGCGGTGCAGGTCACCGGTGATCTCAAGCTGGCGCTGTGGGTGCTGGGCGGGTTGGCCGCGCTGGCGGTGGCGGCCGGCGTGGTCGGCTTCGTGCTGCTGCAGCTGCTGCGCGGCCTGCAGCACCGCCTGCATGGCCACTGGCGGCTGGGCCTGGCCGCGCTGACCCGGCGCCGGATGCTGGCGGTGATGCAGCTGGTCGGGCTGTCGCTGTCGCTGTGCGCGCTGTTGCTGCTGGCGGTGACCGGCCCCGGCCTGCTGCAGCAGTGGCGCGAGCGACTGCCCGCGGACACGCCGAACTACTTCCTGATCAACATCCAGCCCGAACAGCGCGACAGCGTGCTGGCCACGCTGCGCGGGTTGGGCGCCAACGACGCCAGCATCGAACCGATGGCCACTGGCCGCCTGATCGCGATCAACGGCAAGCCGCCGCTGCGCGTGGACCGCTCGCCGGAACAGAACGGGCAGCCGGCGTCCAGCGAGGCCCAACGCGACGACGATGACGAGAACCGGCCGTTGAACTTCAGCTGGCGCAGCAGCTTCCCGCCAGCCAACACGCTGGTCAACGGTACGTTCTGGAAGGCAGACAGCACCGCCGCCGAAGCCTCGGTGGAGATCGGCTGGGCCAAGCGCTACGGCGTGTATCCCGGCGACCGCATCACCATTGCGGTGGGCGAGCAGGAACGCGAGTTCACTGTCACCAGCGTGCGCAAGGCGGACTGGAACACCTTCCGTCCGAACTTCTTCGTGCTGCTGAACCCGAACGCGGTGGGCGATACGCCGCACAACCTGCTGTCGGCATTCCATCTGCCGGCCGGCAAGGCCGCCGGATTGGGCGAGCTGGTACGCGCGCAGCCGAACCTGTCGCTGCTGGACGTGGACGCAGTGATCTCGCAGGTGCGCGATGTGATGGAACGGGTGGCGCAGGCGGTGCAGCTGGTGATGGTGTTCAGCCTGCTGGCCGGCATGCTGGTGCTGCTGGCCGCGCTGCAGGCCACGGCGGGCGAACGGCGCTACGACAGCGCGGTGCTGCGCACGCTGGGCGCGACCCGGCGCCAGCTGCGTGGCGCGGTGCTGGTGGAATTCGGTGCGCTGGGCACGCTGGCGGCGTTGCTGGCGGTGGGCGCGGCCGCTGCGATCGGTGTGGCGGTCTCGCAGAAGGTGTTCGAGCTGCCGTTGCTGCCGCCGTGGCCGGGCCTGCTGATCGGCGGCGTGGTCGGCATCGGCTTGAGCCTTCTGGCAGGCTGGTGGGGTACGCGCGCGATCCTGCATACGCCACCGGCACTGGCCCTGCGCGAAGCCTGACGCGATCGTGACACGCTCGGGTGGGGCGCTATGCTGCGCGCGCCACCCGATCGGATCGTCCGGAAGCGCGGAACGTTGCTCCCGCGCTCCCGATGTTCAAGGAATGAAGATGAAATACGGCCTCTGTCTGCGCATCCTTCTGGCCAGTTCCCCACTGTTCGCCGCGGTGCTACCCGCAGGCGCCCGCGCGGCAGATGGCCATGTTCCTGACGCGGTGCAGGCCTTCGTGCTGGAAACGGTGCTGGCCGATGAAGCGCAAGCCTTCCACGAGGGCCACCCGACCTATCTGGTTCCGGCCAGCGTGTCACGCACGCGCAGCGATGCCGGCGTGGTGGCCGACCTGCGTGCTGAGTTCGACCGGTTCTACCGGGGCCAACCGAAGCCGAGAAAGGAAGTGGCGCACATGGCGATCCTCGTCGCACAGACCGCGCTGCTGCTGCCGGACCGTAGCGCCTGCAGCACGGATCGAGTGCGTTGCCACGAAGCCATCCTCGGCGTCCGCGCCCGCGATGACGAGGCCAGCCTGCAGGCCACCCTGCGTGCGTTCCAGGACGCTGGTCTGGACCTGACCACCTTGAGTGGGCCGGCGTCCTGAGTGCATCGCATCCACGCATGGCGTGGATGCAGCGTGCGATCACCGATGGAGAGCGTGCCGAGCAAGCTCGGCACCTACCAGGAGCGGATATGCGGCACGGTAGATCCAAGCCATGCGTGGATGCGGTGTGCAATCGCCGGCGAAGAGCGTGCCGAGCAAGCTCGGCACCTACCAGGAGCGGATACGCGGCGCGGCACCTGACCAGAGGATCCGCGCCATGAGTCGAGCAGGGCTCGACTTACTGGGCCTTTTCCACGTACTTGGCGAACACGTCGTCGATCTGCTTGTCCTTCACCTTCTTGCCGGCCTGGATCTCTTCGGCCTGGGTGAACATCGGGATGATCATCGCCATGCCGTCGATCTTGGTCTTCAGGTGCACGCCCGGGGCCTGGCCGAGGAAGCCATCCCAGCGCTGGCGCACCTTTGCCCAGTAACCGGCGGTGGCCTTCCAGTAGTTCCGCGCCGGGGTGAAGTCGACCTCGGTGGTCTTCACGTAGTCGTTGAAGCCGAACTCGCGGGCGATCTCCACCTGGCTGCCATCGGCGTTGCGCTGCACCTTGGTGTTGAACTGCTCGTGGGTCCAGCCGTTCGGGGTCAGCGTGTGGCGGTTGATCACGGCCAGCGCGTTGTAGTCACTGCGCTTGGTGTACTCGCGGCGCGGCAGCGGACGCCAGCTCAGGTCGCTGGTCCAGCTCGGCACGTTGTTGGTGTAGGTCCAGGTGCCGGTGCCGCAATAGCGCGGTGCGTCGCTCACTTCGTATACGCACTGGGTCCAGGCGCCCTGGTTCACCGCCGCCGGAATGCTGCGCACCTTCCAGGTCTGGTCGGCACTGAACTCGAAACGGTTCGGTGCTTCGTACACCCAGTCCTGGCGCCAGTGCTTGGTGATGTGGCCGCTCTTCTCGTCCAGCAGCAGGTGCTGCAGCACGATGCGCTTCGGCGTGTCCTCGACCACGATGACCACTTCGCTGCCGCCGCTGCGCATCGCCGGTGCGCGCTCGTAACCCGGCTTCAGCAGCACGGTCTCGTCGAAGGCGAAGTCCACGGTGTACTCACCCTGCATGGCAAGGATGCTGTCGTGGTCACGGGCGATATCGGAGGGCTGCGCGCTGGCCACGCCGCTGGCGGCGAGCACAAGCAGGGCGCTGGCTGTCTGGAACTTCATCGGGGTCTTCCTTCGGGGGTGCAGATGCGTTGAGAGGCCGTCCGTGGCCGACAGGCGTTCCATCAGGAGTGGATCACAGGCGGATCAGCGGCAGGTCGCCGGGAATCCGCGGCGCCGGACGCCGCGCGGCATCGGCACAGCAGCAATCGTCGATTGCCAGCTCGCCTTCGGCACCTTCCAGCCGTGCGATGCGGCGCGCGGTGGCTGCGCCCAGCGAGGACAGGGTCGACAGACTGGCGGCCAGCGTGCGGCCATCGTCGGCGGCATGCAGGCGCAGCGCGCACAGGCGCCAGCGCTGGCCACCGAGATGGCCGGCCAGGCGCCGCCACAGGCGTTCGCCGACACTGCCATCGCTGTCGTGTTCCGGCCCCGGCGGCAGTGCAGCCACCAGCCGGTCCCAGGCCAGGAAGTCGCTGTCCGGCAGCAGGTACAGGCGCCACACGCAGCGGCCGCGGCCATCGAGGAAGCACAGGCTCTCGCGCAGGCCTTCACTGTCCACGCCCTGGCAGGCATGCACGCGTACGGCCTGGCGCCAGCCGCCCAGCTCATTGCCGTCGGCGTGGTACAGGCACAACACGGTGCCGAGCGTGGCCAGCTGTGCCGGGGTCGGCCAGGCCGCGCTGTACGGCGCGGCGATGGAGTCATTCCTGCGTGCGGACAGTGCTCGGCTCATGAGGTCACCAGGAAACGGCAAGGCTGGCGGAGAAGGTGCGGCCCGGGCTGCTGAAACGATCGCTCAGTGCGCGATTGGTGATCAGGCTCGGGGTGATCGACGACCATTCGATGTAGCGCTTGTCGGCCAGGTTGAACACGCCGACATTGAAGGTGGCACCCGGTGCGAAGTTCCAGTGCGCCATCAGGTCCAGCACGCCGTAGCCGGCCGGCTGGTAGACGAACGGCGCCGGTGCGTTCGGATTGGTCTGCGCCGCCGGCGGCGGCAGGCGCTTCTTGCGCTGCACGAAGGTGCCGGCCAGTTCGACGCCCCAGCTATCGGTGTCGTACATCAGGCCCAGCGTGCCACGCAGCGGATCGACCGAGGCCAACGGTTCGTCATCGATCCGGTTGTCACCACGCGACCATGCCAACGCACTGCGCAGCGCCCAGCCCTTCAGCGCCGGGCTGAGTTCACCGAACTCGATGCCGGCCTTCATTTCCGCGCCATAGATGCGCGCGTCGGCGATGTTCTGCGACTGGAACACGGTCAAGCCCTGTGCGTTGCGGCCGGTATCGACGTTGGACTGGATGAAGTCCTTGTAGTCGTTGTAGTAGCCGCTGACGCTGACGTACGCCGCCGGCGCGATGAAGCGCAGGCCCAGTTCGTAGCCGTCGCTGGTTTCCGGCTTCAGGTCCGGGTTGGCGATGGCGGTGTAGCCGAAGGCCACGTTGGTCAGGCCGATGTTGACGTCGTTGTACGGCGGCGAACGGAAGCCACGCGCATACCCGGCGAACAGCGACCACTGGTCGGTGAAGCGCCAGACCATGCCCAGCTTCGGCGACACGCTGGTCTTCTTCAGCTGCGCTACGGCGGTAGTCGGATTGTCTTCGGCGAAGATGCTGTCCACCTCCGGCTTCAGCTCGTAACGGTCCACGCGCACGCCCGGCACCAGCGACAGCTTGCCGTCGGCCAGGCGCATTTCATCCTGCGCGTACAGGCCCAACTCGGTGGTCTTGCTGATCGGGAAGTCACGCACCGGGAAGGTGTCCGGTACCACCGTGTTGCTGACCACGCCGGCCTTGCTGACCTGGTAGCCGTCGCGCTTCTGGCGGATCTCGGTGCGCGTGCCCTCGAAGCCGTAGGTCAGCGCGTGTTCGACCGCACCGGTGCTGAAGGCCTTGTTGAACTGCGCCTGCAGGCCATAGGCATGCTGGTCGAAGGAGAACACGCGGTGACGGCGGCTGCCGTCGGTGCGGGTCTCGTCGGTCTGCTGCCGGGTTTCGCTGTTCTGCGCATACACCTGCCAGTGCAGGCTGTCGGCGAACGGCTGGTCCAGCGCATCCATTTCGTGGGCAAAGGACACGCGGGTGCGCTTCTGCGTGTCGTGGGACTTCATGCCAGTGGCCGCAGCCATCGCGCCGGGGCGCGGTGCAACGCTGGCAATCGCCGACAACACATTGGTATCGGTGGTGTCTTCGTTGCCTTCCACGGTCAGGCGGAAGCGCTGGTCTTCGCTCGGTGCATAGACCAGCTTGCTGAGCAGGCTGCGGCCATCACGATCCTGCGGATTGGACGCAGTGCGGGTGTCGTTGTCGCTGCGCACCGTGCCCTTGTTGTCCGTTTCCTGGCCCTGGTGGTGGTTGACGTTGACCAGGCCGCTCCAGTGGTCGCCACCAAAGGCGGCGGTGGCACCGCCGAGCAGGCCCTTCCACTCACCGTCGTAGCCGAACTTCAGGCCGAAGTAGCTGTTCTTGCCATCCTTGAGGTAGTCGGCCGGGTCCTTGGTCACGAACGCGACCACGCCACCGAGTGCATCGGAGCCGTACAGCGAACTGGCCGGACCACGCACGATCTCCACGCGCTTGAGCGTATCGAGGTCGGTGAAATTGCGGTTGGAACTGGCGAACGAACCGATGTCGAACCGGGTCGGCATGACGATGCCATCGGTCTGGATGCGCACACGGTTGCCGTCCAGGCCACGGATGCGGAAACCATCCAGGCCGAAGCGGGTCGCGCTGCGAGTGACCGACAGGCCCGGTTCGTAGCGCACCAGATCCTTGATGTCCTGCACCAGGTGCCGGTCCATCTGCTCGCGGTCGATGACGTCCACGGTGGCCGCCACGTCGCTCACCGCCCGCTCGGTGCGGGTGGCGGTGACCTGCACCCGGTCGAATTCGCGCGCGTCGGGCGCAGCGGCGGCAGCAGCGTGGGCGGACAGCGGCAAGGCCATCCAGACAGCAAGACACAGGGCGGTATGGCGGGTCATCGGGTTCATTCGGTCAGGCAGGGGAACCCCCGGTTACCGGCACACCTGGAAGGTGCACGCGGTAGACCGAGGGGGAGAGAGCGGGAGCGGGCGGGTCGCCCACCCTGTCGGCGCTGCCGGCAGGAGGGAGGGAGGGAGGCGGGCGACCAGACCGCGATTACTTGGTCAGGATCAGCTTGTCGTTGCTGGTGTGCCGCAGGCGATAGAAGCGGTCGCCGTGCTGGATCAGGATTTCACGACGGCCCTTGAGCAGGGCTTCGCTGTCGATGACCTCTTCCGGCGGAACGACGCGGACCGGGCGATCGCGGAGGGTCAGCGTTTCGGGGCGCAGCAGTACAGGTTGAGCATTCATGAGCATCTGGACTCGTGCGAGGGACGAGTTAAATGATAATGATTCTCAGTTGACAATCAACAACCATTCTCAATTTGATTGATGAGATTAATGATCGAATTCAGGAATTTGATAGAAATCATCAATCAAAAGATGGGCCCGGTACTTTTGTGGAGTCGAGCCATGCTCGACTGCTCTTGGCACCGTCGCCTGGAAACGCCCGCGCTGCGCGCGGAGTCGAGCATGGCTCGACTCTCCAAAGGGTTGTCAGGCGAAGACGGCTTCGACCTGGGCCCAGCCGGCCGCGTCGACCTGCTCCAGCACGTCCAATGCCTGCAGGTTCTGCAGCAGCTGGCTGACCCGGCTGGCGCCGAGGATCACGCTGGAGACGTTCGGGTTGCGCAGGCACCAGGCGATGGCCAGGGTAGCCGGGGCATGGCCCAGCGCGCGTGCCACCTCGCTGAAGCGCCGCACCTGGCCCAGGCGGGCCTCGGTGTCGTCACCCAGCACCAGCGCGTGCAGCCACTCCATGCCTTCGCGGCCCAACCGGGCATCAGCCGGGATGCCCTGGTCGTATTTGCCAGTGAGCAGGCCCGAGGCGAGCGGCGAGAAGATGGTGGTGCCCAGGCCAGCGCCGGCATACAGCGGTGCGTACTCCACCTCCACCCGTTCGCGGTGCAGCAGGTTGTACTGCGGCTGCTCCATCGACGGGCCCTGCAGGTTGCGCGCCTCGGCGATGTCCAGCGCCTGCTGGATCTGCGCCGCCGACCACTCCGAGGTGCCCCAGTAGAGGATCTTGCCCTGCCGCACCAGGGTGTCCATGGCATGCACGGTCTCGGCGATCGGCGCGTCCGGATCCGGGCGGTGGCAATAATAAAGGTCCAGGTAGTCCACCCGCAGACGCTTGAGCGCGGCATGGCAGGCATCAGTCACGTGCTTGCGCGACAGCCCGCGCTGGGTGGGCCGAGGGTCCTTGGCACTACCGAAGAACACCTTGCTGGACACGCAGAAACCGTCGCGCGGCAAGCGCAGGTCGGTGATCACGTCCCCCATCACCTGTTCGGCGCGGCCATTGGCATAGCCCTCGGCGTTGTCGAAGAAGTTGACGCCATGATCCCAGGCGGCGGCCACCAGGTTGCGGGCCTCGTCGCGCGGGATCTGGTCACCGAAGGTCACCCAGGCGCCGAAGGACAGGGCGGAAATCGGCAGGCCGGTGGAGCCCAGGCGACGGTATTGCATGCAAATCTCCTGCTGCGGGCCCGCATCCGGGCCGGGATCGAACCCCATTCTACCTGCCCCCGCCGCGCGCAAGCCCTTGCCGTTGCTGGCCTGATCGGTACCGATGGCCGCGCGCACGCTGCTTTTTCTTGCCCCGGCCCCTGCCCTGCACTAGGCTTCCCGTTTTTCGCGACGCCCCAGGGGAGTCACTCACATGGTCGAAGGTTTGGGCAGGATCGGCTTCGGCCTGTTCGGGTTGGCGGTGCTGATCGGCATCACCTGGTTGTTTTCCAATAACAAGCGCGCGGTTGACTGGAAGCTGGTTGCCACCGGTATCACCCTGCAGATCGCCTTCGCGGCGCTGGTGATCCTGGTCCCGGGCGGACGCGACGTGTTCGACGCGCTGGGCAAGGGCTTCGTCAAGATCCTCAGCTACGTCAACGAGGGCTCGGGCTTCATCTTCGGCTCGTTGATGGACACCAAGAACTACGGCTTCATCTTCGCCTTCCAGGTGTTGCCGACCATCATCTTCTTCTCTGCGCTGATGGGGGTGATGTACCACCTCAACGTCATGCAGGGCATCGTGCGCGTGATGGCCTGGTCGATCACCAAGGTGATGCGCGTGTCCGGTGCTGAAACCACCAGCGTCTGCGCCAGCGTCTTCATCGGCCAGACCGAGGCGCCGCTGACCGTGCGCCCGTACATCGCCAGGATGACCCAGTCCGAGCTGCTGACCATGATGATCGGCGGCATGGCCCACATCGCCGGCGGCGTGCTGGCGGCCTACGTGGGCATGCTCGGCGGTGGCGACCCGGCGCAGCAGGCGTTCTATGCCAAGCACCTGCTGGCGGCCAGCATCATGGCGGCCCCGGCCACCCTGGTCGTGGCCAAGCTGCTGATCCCGGAAACCGGCACCCCGCTTACCCGCGGCACGGTGAAGATGGAAGTCGAGAAGACCTCCAGCAACATCATCGACGCGGCCGCCGCCGGCGCCGGTGACGGCCTGAAGCTGGCGCTGAACATCGGTGCGATGCTGCTGGCCTTCATCGCCCTGATCGCGCTGCTGAATGCCCCGCTGACCTGGATCGGCGATGTGACCGGCCTGGCCGCTGCCATCGGCAAGCCGACCAACCTGTCGACCATCTTCGGCTACGTGCTGGCCCCGATCGCCTGGGTGATCGGTACGCCGTGGGCCGATGCCACCACCGTCGGTTCGCTGATCGGCCAGAAGGTCGTGATCAACGAGTTCGTGGCCTACACCGAGCTGTCGCAGATCGTGAACGGCCAGATCGCGGGCGTGAGCCTGTCCGAGGAGGGCCGCCTGATCGCCACCTACGCGCTGTGCGGCTTCGCCAACTTCAGCTCGATCGCGATCCAGATCGGCGGCATCGGCGGCCTGGCCCCGGAACGTCGCCACGATCTGGCCAAGTTCGGCCTGCGCGCGGTGTTGGGCGGTACCATTGCCACCTTCATGACGGCGACCATCGCCGGCGTACTGACGCACTTCAGTTGAACCCTTGGTTGAGAAAAGATTCCCTATGAGCAGCAGTGTCGTTGTCGTCGGTTCCTTCAATGTCGATCACGTGTGGCGGTGCGAGTCGCTGCCGGCACCGGGTGCGACCATTGCCGGCCGCTACAGCACCGGCCCCGGTGGCAAGGGCTTCAACCAGGCCGTGGCGGCCTGCCGCGCCGGTGCCGACACGCACTTCGTGTGCGCGCTGGGCGACGACGCTGGTGGCGCCACCGCCCGTGAGCTGGCCGCGCAGGACGGCTTCGGTCTGATCGCCGAAGCCAGCAGCGAGCCGACCGGCACCGCCGGCATCTACGTCGATGCCCGTGGCCGCAACACCATCGTGATCGGCCCGGGTGCCAACGCCGCGCTCAGCACGGACTTCCTGCAACAGCAGCAGGGCCTGCTGACCGGCGCCAAGGTGGTGCTGGTGCAGCTGGAATCGCCGGTGCAGACCATTGAAGCGGCGCTGGCCACGGCCCGCGAGGCCGGCGTCACCACCGTGCTCAACACCGCACCGGCCGACGCCCCTTCGACCATCGGCCTGCTCAAGCTGGCCGATGTGATCACCCCGAACGAAACCGAGTTCGCAGCCCTGCTCGGCCGCCATGTCGGTGAGCGCGTGGATGCCAATGACGTCGCCGCGCTGGATGGTGCCAGCCTGCACGCGCTGTGCCGCAAGCTGGTCGGCAACGGCACCGTGGTGGTGACCCTGGGTTCGGTGGGCGTGTTCGTGTCGCATGCCGATGAGAACCTGCGCGGCGATACCCAGCCGTACTACCGCGTAGGCGCCGAACAGGTGCAGGCGATCGACACCACCGGTGCCGGTGACGCCTTCAACGGTGCGCTGGCCGCGTCGCTGGCGCAGGTGGCCGACGCCCCGTTCGCCCGCCACGTGCGCTTCGCCAACCAGTTCGCCGGTCGTTCGACCGAGAAGGAAGGCGCCGCTGCGGCAATGCCGCGCTTCACCCCGGCCGACGTGGAAGTGAAGTAGATCCACGCCATGCGTGGATGAGCGAGCCCGGGCATGCAGATGCCCGGGCTTTTTCATGGGCGGTCCGCGCGCGGCGCGGATCTACTGCCAGCGCCGCAACAGCAGCCCCGCTGCAATCGCCAGCAACGCCACGGCAGCAGCCACCACGCCCAGCGTGTCCAGGCCCCAGCGTTCGATCGCACCGCCGCCGAGCAGCGCGCCCAGGCCGATTCCGGCGTTGGCCGCAGACACATTCAAGGTTCCCGCCAGCGCCTGCGCCCGTGGCGCCGCACGCATCACCCGCACCTGGCACAACGGGAACAACGCGGTATGCGCCACGCCCCACGAAGCCAGCGCGATGAGCACGAACGTGCCGTGGCCGGCCATCCCGACACTGGCCAGAATGCCCAGCGCCAGCACCGCGCAGAACACCAGCGTTGCGCCCAGCGGCGCACGATCGACCCAGCGCCCGCCCAGTGCATTGCCGATCAGCCCGACGGCCCCGAAGCCCATCAGCCACCAGCCCACCTGTGCCGCCGGTACCTGCATCAGCCGCTCCAGTACATCGGCCAGATAGGTGTAGGCCGCAAACATCGCGGTGAATACCAGCACCGACAGCAGCACATGGCCCAGCAATGGCGGCTGCCGCAGCATACGTGCCTGTTCGCCCAGCGCGCGACGCGGTCCGGCCTCAGTGTCCGGCATCCATGTCGCCAATGCGCCGGCCATCAACAGTGACAATGCCGCCAACAGCCAGAAGCTGCCGCGCCAACCGAGGGCGTCGGCGGCCAACGTACCCAGTGGGATACCGAACAGCATTGCGGCGGTGATGCCCAGGTAGACCCGCGCGACCGCACGACCGCCCTGCCCTGCAGGGGCCAGCTGCGCAGCAGTCTCACTGGCCGTGCCCCAGAACACCGGCAGCGCCAGTGCCGGCAGCAACCGCGCCAGCGCCAGCAGCCATGGCTGCGTGGCCATCGCGGCCAGCGCGTTGGACGCCGCGAACAACAGCAGGATGACCACGAACAGGCGGCGCCGGCTGACGTGTGACAGCAGCGCGGTCAAGGGTGGCCCGGCCAGCATCACGGTGAACGCGAACAGGGTGACCAGTTGTCCGGCGCGCGCAATGCCAATACCAAGGTCGCGTGCCAGTGCCGGCAACAGGCCAACGATCAGGAATTCGGTGGTGACGATGACGAAGGCGGACACCGCCAGCAGGACGACCGAAAGACGTGCGCGAGCGTTTGCGTGGACAGTGGCCACGGCGGAATCGAGGGAGGACATGAGCGGGCATCAGAACAGGGGCCGCCAGCCTATTTCCTCCCCAGGTTCCGATTACTGCTATGTTTTCCATCGATTCCGGACTGGATTTCCCCCATGCTTCCCACCGAGCGCCTGCGCGGCATCGAGGCCTTCGTCGCCACCGCCGATGCCGGCAGCTTCACTGCGGCCGCCGAGCGCCTGCACCTGACCAGCTCGGCGGTGGGCAAGACCATTGCTCGGCTGGAGGCGCGACTGGGAGCGCGGTTGTTTGAACGCAGCACCCGCCGCCTTCGCCTGACCGAAGCCGGTGAGGGCTTCTACCGCACCTGCGTGCGCGTGCTGGGTGAGCTGGCCGATGCCGAATCGGTGCTGGCTGCGCATGCCGATGCGCCCGTGGGGCGCCTGCGCGTGGATGCACCGGCCACCTTCGGGCGCCTGAAAGTCTGGCCGTTGCTGCTGCAGCTGGCCGACGCGTTTCCGCAGCTGCGGCCACAGGTGACCTTCAGCGACCGCTTCATCGACCTGACCGAGGACGGCATCGACCTGGCCGTGCGCATCGGTGGACCGGAGCCGCTGCCGGCCACCCTGGGCAGCCGCCTGCTCGGCTACGAATGCCTGCGCTTCTGCGCGTCCCCGGCCTATCTGCAGCAGCATGGCCTGCCGACGTCCGCGGCCGAACTGACCGACCATGACGGCGTACTGTTCGGCCGTGCCGACGGCAGCATCGGACCGTGGCAGGTGGCGGATGCTGGACGGCGTAGCACGCCGCTGCAGGCCCGCGCGCGGCTGGTGGTCGGCAGTGCCGAAGCGCAGGTCGCGGCGGTCGAGGCCGGCTTTGGCATCGCCCAGCTGGCCTCTTGGCTGGTCGATGATGCGCTGGCGCGCGGCAGCCTTGTGTCGATCCTGCCGGCGCTGGACTGCCGCGGCCTGCCCCTGCGCCTGTTGTGGCCACAGGGCCGGCAACGGCTGCCACGCGTGGATGTGGCGTTGGACCGTCTCGGTTCAGGACTGCGGATCGATCCGCCGCGCTGATCCCGGCTGCGACCGCTTGTCGCATTGCCCGCATCCCGGTCCTCGCCCACCATCCGCGCAGCTTCTCTGCGTGGGCAGGACATGGACGGATTCCCCTGGCTGCTGATCGCGGCCGCCGGCAGTGCCATCGCGGCCCTGCTGCACATTGGCTGCATCGCCTTCGGCGCGCCCTGGTACGAGCGTTTCGGCGCCGGCCCGCGCATGGTCCGGTTGGCCCACGCCGGCCACTGGTGGCCGCCGCTGATGACCGCCGGCATCACCGCCCTGCTGGTTGCCTGGGCGCTGTACGCGCTGGCTGCTGCCGGCTGGCATGCGCCGTTGCCGGCCAGCCGCCTGGTCCTGCCAGGCATTGCCGCGCTGCTGTTGCTGCGCGCCATGATGGGCTTCGGCCTGGCGCTGTTCCGACCGGGGTACAACGGCACGCGCTTCTGGGTGGTCAGTTCGCTGGTCTGCCTGGGCCTGGGGCTGGCCTTCGCCGCGGGGACCCGCCAAGCCTGGCAGAGCCTGGGCTAGCCGCCCACCATCGCCCGCCCTTGGGGGCGGCGGAAGCAACCGTCAAGCATCTGTTGATGCCGGTACGGCATGAGCTGGGTGCGGATCGGCCTGAACCGGACCGCGCCCGACACGGCCGTACCGCCGCCCGCGCCCTACAATGGGCGCATGCAGATCGGCCCGTACACCATTGCCCCCAACGTCGTGCTGGCGCCCATGGCCGGCGTTACCGACAAGCCTTTCCGCCTGCTGTGCAAACGGCTGGGCGCGGGACTGGCCGCCTCGGAAATGACCATCAGCGACCCGCGCTTCTGGACCACGCGCAAGTCGATCCATCGCATGGACCATGACGGCGAGCCGGCACCGATCAGCGTGCAGATCGCCGGCACCGAGCCGCAGCAGTTGGCCGAAGCTGCCCGCTACAACGTGGACCACGGCGCGCAGATCATCGACATCAACATGGGCTGCCCGGCCAAGAAGGTGTGCAACGCCTGGGCCGGTTCGGCACTGATGCGCGACGAACAGCTGGTGGCGCGCATCCTCGAAGCGGTGGTCAACGCGGTGGACGTGCCGGTCACCCTGAAGATCCGTACCGGTTGGGACTGCGACCACCGCAACGGCCCTCTGATCGCCCGCATCGCCGAGGACAGCGGCATCGCCGCACTGGCTGTGCACGGCCGCACCCGCGACCAGCACTACACCGGCCAGGCCGAGTACGCCACGATCGGCGAGATCAAGGCCGCACTGCGCATTCCGGTGATCGCCAACGGTGACATCGATTCGCCGCAGAAAGCCGCGTTCGTCCTGAAGGAAACCGGCGTGGACGCAGTGATGATCGGCCGCTCGGCACAGGGCCGGCCATGGATCTTCCGCGAGGTGGCGCACTACCTGGCCACCGGCGAGGAACTGCCGCCGCCATCGCTGGCGGAAGTGCGCGACATCCTGCTCGGCCACCTGCATGCACTGCATGCGTTTTATGGCGAGCCGCAGGGCGTGCGCATCGCGCGCAAGCACCTGGGCTGGTACGCCAAGGATCGACCGGAGAATGCCGCCTTCCGCGCAGTGGTCAACCGCGCCGAAGACCCGCAGAGCCAGATCGCGCTGACCACCGAGTACTTCGACCGTCTGATCGCCGGGGAACCGGCGTTGTCATCTGCTGCCTGAGCGTATTGCCACGCCGTCGAGTCGAGCTTGCTCGATTCCTCAAACCGTAGAGTCGAGCTTGCTCGACTGATTTCCCGGAGCCGTCGAGCAAGCTCGACGCTACAAGAGCCCGCCCCCATGACCCCGCCGATCTCCTCCCCGACCTACCTGCACGGCTTTTCCGGCACCGAGCAGCAGCGCCTGATGACCCAGGCACGGCTGCTGGAATCGAGCATCTTCGGCCAGATCGACTACAGCGGCGCGCGTCGCCTGCTGGAAGTCGGCAGCGGCGTCGGCGCGCAGACCGAAATCCTGCTGCGCCGCTTCCCCGATCTGCACGTGACCGGCGTGGACCTGAGCGAAACACAGCTGGCCACCGCGCGCGAGAACCTGGCGCGCACACCGTGGTGCAGCGACCGCTACACCCTGCAGCAGGCCGACGCCGGCGAGCTGCCGTTCGAGGCACGCAGCTTCGACGCGGCGTTCCTGTGCTGGGTGCTGGAGCACGTGCCGTCACCAGCACGCGTACTGAGCGAAGTGCGCCGCGTGCTGGCCCCGGGTTCGCCGGTCTACATCACCGAGGTGATGAATGCCTCGTTCCTGCTCGACCCGTATTCGCCGCATATCTGGCGCTACTGGATGGCCTTCAACGACTTCCAGTACGACCACGGGGGAGATCCGTTCGTCGGCGCCAAGCTGGGCAACCTGCTGCTGGCCGGCGGCTTCCGCGACGTGCACACCGAGATCAAGACCATCCACCTGGACAACCGCGAGCCGGCACGTCGCAAGACGATGATCGCGTTCTGGGAACAGCTGCTGCTGTCGGCCGCCGACCAACTGTTGCAGGCCGGATCGGTGGACGAGGAAACCGTGGAGGGCATGCGTCGCGAGTTCCGACTGGTGCAGAACGACCCGAACGCGGTGTTCTTCTACTCGTTCGTGCAGGGCCGCGCCACGGTGTATTGATTCGGTGGAGCCACGCCATGCGTGGCTGCCTTCGCCGATGCCCCCCCGCCATCCACGCATGGCGTGGATCTACGGATCAATGCACGGCGCTGTGGTCGACCGCACCCGGCTGTGCTGCCGGCTCCTGCCAGATCCGCTGCCACATCGCGGCCAACCGGCGTCCGACGTCGGCGCGTGCGGCCGGGCTGCTGTAATCCACCCGCACCTGCTCGGGCGTGATCGCCCGCCACTGCCCATCAGCCTGCTCGGCCACCGCGAAGTTGAACGTGTAATCCGGTTCCAGGCCCATGCGCAGGTCGCTCAGCACCAGCCGGCCGTCAACCACCTGTGCACGCATGAAGCCACGGTTGAACCACGTCAGCTGCTGCACCGCCGGGACGCTCCCTGCTTCGCGCAACGCCTGCACGTTGGACGCATGGCCTTCGAACCGCATCGGCCCGTGGTCGGCCACCAGCGAACGGTCGCCCACTACGTAGCCGTTCGGCGTCATCGCCACCACCCGCCACAGCAGGGTATTGAACGGCATCGGTACCGAAAAGCGCGGCGCATTGCCCAGGCCCATCGCGGCCAGGCTCTGCTGTGCGGCACGGTCGACCTGGGCCTTGGCGATCAGGCCCCAGCCCAGGTAGCCACTGCTGAGCAGCAGGGCCACGCCCAGCACCTTGCCCGCCCAAGGCCGGGCGCGGCCAAACCAGGCCAGCACGCAGCCCAGCAGCAGCCACACGGTGTAGGCCGGATCGATGATGAAGACGCTGGAACCCATGGTCGGGTGTGGCCGCAACGGCCACCACAGCTGCGTGCCATACACGGTGAACGCATCGAGCACGGGATGAGTGACCAACGCCAGCAGGATCGCCCAGAACCAGCGCACCGGTGACTGTGCGACCCGCCCGTTGCCGAAGCGCTTGAACAACCACCAGATCAGCGCCGCCACCCAGGGCAGCACCAGCAGCGAATGGCTGAAGCTGCGGTGCTCGATCATGTTCGCCACCGGATCGGCGGCAGTGAAGCCGAGCCACAGGGCGTCGAGGTCCGGCAGGGTACCGAGCGCGGCACCGGCCAGCAGGGCCGCGCGGCGGTGGCCGGGCGGAGCGATTGCAGCAGCGACGGCGCCGCCGAGCACGATCTGGGTCAGGGAATCCATGGGCCGATGCTAGCGGCTTGCGGGCGTGCCGTCTTGATGGCACAGCCGCTCGCGCTCTTTTGTAGAGTCGAGCCATGCTCGACTGCTGTACGCGGGGCAGTCTGAGAAGATCAGTCGAGCATGGCTCGACTCTACAAGAGTGGGTCAAGCCGCTTGCTTGATGCGCGCGCCCGGCAGCTCCACCAGGGTCTGGCCGTTGTGATCGAGCAGGCGCAGCGCGCCATCATGGTCTTCGGCCAGTGCAGTCAGGCTCTCCACCCAGTCGCCGTCGTTGGCGTAGACCAGTCCATCGCGCTCGATCAGTGCGGCGCGGTGGATGTGGCCGCAGACGATGCCATCCAGGCCGCGCCGGCGCACATCGTCCAGCCCGGCCTGCACGAAGCGCTCGATGTAGCGTTCGGCCGCACCACTGCGCTTCTTCAGGAATTCCGACAGCGACCAGTAGCGCATGCCCAGCCGCCGCCGCACCGCGTTCAGCGCCTGGTTGCCGGTCAGGATGCGGTAGTACAGCCAGTCGCCGAACTTTTCCTGCAGGCCACCGAAGTGGGTCACGCCGTCGTACTCGTCCCCATGCGCGACCAGCAAGCGACGGCCATCGGCGGTCACGTGGATGGCGCGACGGCGCACCTGCATCGCCGGCAGCATCAGCCCGCACACGTGGCGCAGCGAAGCGTCGTGGTTGCCGGGAATGTAGATGATCTCGGTCCCGGCGCGGCGCAGCGCGTGCAGGGCCTGGATGACTTCGCTGTGCGACTGGCGCCAGTTGGCGCGGCGATGCGCCATCCACCACAGGTCGATGATGTCGCCCACCAGGTACAACCGTTCGCAGCGCAGCTGCGAGAGGAACCGCGCCAGCTCGGTGGCATGGCAATGACGTGAACCGAGGTGCACGTCGGAGACGAACACTGCGCGCCGGTGCGGCGACAGGTTCGCCAGCGTGCTCATGCCGGCGTCCCCGCGTCGCGCAGGTAGCGTTTGCGCTTGTTGGGCCGGATCGCGCACAGGTCCACCTCGATCAGGCCGTCGATCGAATCGCTGAAATCCGGGTCGACACCGAAGGCGAGGAAGCGCGCGCCGCCGGGTTCGCACAGATCGGTGTACTGGCGGTACAGCGTCGGCACGCCGGTGCCGAGTGCGGCCAGGTTGGCCTTGAGCACATCGAACGCGGCACCTGCATCCAGCTCGCCGAAACTCGGCGGCGCGGCAAAGTACTGGAAGGGGCGGTTCGATTCGGCCAGGCCGGCGGTACCGCTATAGTAGCGCTGGTAGTACGCCACCAGCTGCTCGCGTGCATCGCGTGGCAGCGCCGCGCTGATCGACACCGCGCCGAACAGGTAGCGGATGCCCGGCCGGCACTGCAGGTAGGCGCCGATGCCCTGCCACAGGTAATCCAGGCTGCGGCTGCCCCAGTAATCGGGCACCACGAAGCTGCGGCCCAGTTCCAGGCCTTCGGCGATGTGGGTGATGGCGTCGTCGGAATAGCGGAACAGCGACGCGCTGTAGAGCCCGGACAGGCCGTGCCGGGCCAACGCCTGCGCACCGCGCATGATCCGGTAGGCCCCGGCGATGCGCTGCGCGGCAGCGTCCCAGATCACGATGTGCTCGTACTGCGGATCGTAATCGTCCAGGTCGCGGCTGCGCCCGGTGCCCTCGCCCACCTCGCGGAAGGTCAGCTCGCGCAGGCGCCCCAGCTCCAGCAGCAGCGGTGAATCAGCGCTGCAGGTCGCCAGCAGGATCTGCTTGCCGTCGGCGGTCTGGCCCAGCTGGGTGGCGGCAGCGATGCCGGCGGCGACCTGCGAAGGTGGCACCGGGGACGCCAGCGGCTCGGGGCCTGCAACAGCAGCGGCATCGCCCGCCGCCCCATTATCGCCCGCCGCCCCATTACGGCCCAGCGCATACAGCGCGCGGCGCACCGCCAGCAGCTGTGCGCCCGGGTCGCCGCCCTTGCCCAGCTGCATCGGCTCACCGATGCTCAGCCGCAACGGACGGCCACGACGGGTGAACATCTCGCGCGCCAGCAGCGCGGTGCCGGCCGGCTTGAACAGGGTCGAGGCGCCGTAGAACAGCGCCGAGTTGCGCGCCTCCACACGCACCGGCAGCACCGGCGCGCCAGCGGCACGGGCAAAGCGGACGAAACCGCGCTGCCAGCGGCCATCGCGGATGCCGCGCAGCGACAGCCGCGAGACCTCGCCGGCCGGGAACACGATCACGCACTGCTCGGCGGCCAGCGCCTCTTCGACGGCATGCAGGCTGCCACGCTGGGCCTTGCCACCGAGGATGCGTACCGGCAGCAGCAGGTCCTGCAGTGGCGCGATCGCCCCCAGCAGGTCGTTGGCCACGATCCGCACGTCACGGCGGATGCGGCCGACCGCGTCCAGCAGTGCGAGGGCGTCCAGTGCCCCGGAAGGGTGGTTGGCGACGATCAGCAGGCGGCCGGTGGCCGGGATCTTCGCCAGCGCGGCCGAATCCACCTGGTACTGGCCGTCGATGAACTCCAGGCCGGCGGCGACGAAGCCGAAACCACGCAGGCCTGAGCTGCGCTGCAGGAAGGCTTCGATCTGGTCCAGGCGCGACCAGCGGCCGACGCTGCGCAGCAACGGCCGCGCCAGTTGGCCACGACGGCCATGGAACCAATCGGGGAAGCGTTGCTGGAGACGCTGTTCAAGTTCCTGCATGGCAGATCCACTCATGCCCGGCGGCCGGATTGGCCGACAGCCTGCGCCCGGCAGGCGGCAGCCAGATGGCGGTTTTGGGGCAGAACGATGACGGCCGCCCGGTCCAGGCGCGGGCAGGGTCGCCCGCGCAGTCGGGGCCGGTAGCAGCCCGGCGTGTTGCCACGCTGGTGGAACACTGGGCCTCGAGGCTGGGCCCCAATCCCGGCCGGACGGCCCCTGCCGGGGCTACGCGGGCTTAACCACCGGCAACCGGTACAGGTTCACAATGCACAGGCGGCGCACCCCGTGTATCATTCGCGCCCATCTTTCCATCCGAATCAAGGGATATTACGCCTGATGTCCAGCTATCTCTTCACCTCCGAGTCGGTCTCCGAAGGCCATCCGGACAAGGTTGCCGACCAGATCTCCGATGCGGTGCTGGACGCGATCCTGACCCAGGACCAGCGCGCCCGCGTGGCCTGCGAGACCATGGTCAAGACCGGTGTTGCCATCGTGGCCGGTGAGATCACCACCAGCGCCTGGATCGACCTGGAAGCGCTGACCCGCAAGGTCATCACGGACATCGGCTACGACAGCTCCGACGTCGGCTTCGACGGCGCCACCTGCGGCGTGCTGAACCTGATCGGCAAGCAGTCGCCGCACATCGCCCAGGGCGTGGATCGCAAGAAGCCGGAAGAAATGGGCGCTGGCGACCAGGGCCTGATGTTCGGCTATGCCACCAACGAGACCGACAGCTACATGCCGGCCGCGATCCACCTGTCGCACCGCCTGGTCGAGCAGCAGGCCAAGATCCGCAAGAAGAAGAACTCGCCGCTGTCGTGGCTGCGCCCGGACGCCAAGAGCCAGGTCACCCTGCGCTATGAAAACGGCGTGGTCTCGGCCATCGACGCCGTGGTCCTGTCGACCCAGCACGCCCCGGGCATCAAGCAGAAGGACCTCATCGAGGCCGTCCGCGAAGAGATCATCAAGCCGGTGCTGCCGGCCAAGTGGCTGCACAAGGGCACCAAGTTCCACATCAACCCGACCGGCAAGTTCGAGATCGGCGGCCCGGTGGGCGACTGCGGCCTGACCGGCCGCAAGATCATCGTCGACACCTACGGCGGCTGGGCCCGTCACGGTGGTGGCGCCTTCTCCGGCAAGGACCCGTCCAAGGTCGATCGTTCGGCGGCCTACGCGGCCCGTTACGTCGCCAAGAACGTGGTTGCCGCCGGCCTGGCCGACCGTTGCGAAGTGCAGGTCTCCTACGCCATCGGCGTGGCTGAGCCGACCTCGATCTCGGTCACCACCTTCGGCACCGGCAAGATCAGCGACGACAAGATCGAGAAGCTGATCCGCAAGCACTTCGACCTGCGCCCGTACGGCATCATCAAGATGCTGGACCTGGTGCACCCGATGTACCAGCAGACCGCGGCCTACGGCCACTTCGGCCGCAAGCCGAAGGAGTTCAGCTACCTCAACGGCGAAGGCGAGACCGTCAACGCCACGGCCTTCTCCTGGGAGAAGACCGACCGCGCCGCCGCCCTGCGCGCCGATGCGAAGCTGAAGTAAGAAACACGAAGGGCCGCGCAAGCGGCCCTTCTCTTTTCTGGTAGAGCCGGCCGCTGGCCGGCTTTTTCATGGCCTCCGGAAACAGTCGCGTGGTTGCCGGCCAGCGGCCGGCACTACCGGTTGCCGATACAATCGCCGCATGTCGACCGAACTCAAAACCCACCAGCTGTCCATGACCGTGCTGATGTCGCCGGAGATGGCCAATTTCTCCGGCAAGGTCCACGGTGGCGCCATCCTGCGCCTGCTCGACCAGGTCGCCTACGCCTGCGCCAGCCGTTACGCCGGCAGCTACGTGGTCACCCTGTCGGTGGACCAGGTGATGTTCCGCCAGCCGATCGCGGTGGGCGAGCTGGTCACCTTCCTGGCCTCGGTGAACCATACCGGCACCTCGTCGATGGAGATCGGCATCAAGGTGGTGGCCGAGGACATCCTCAAGCGCAGCGTGCGCCACGCCAACAGCTGCTTCTTCACCATGGTGGCCGTGGATGAGGAAGGCCGGCCGACACCGGTGCCGCCGTTGCAGCCGGTCACATCGGACGAGAAGCGCCGCCAGGCAGCCGCTTTGATCCGCCGCCAGCTGCGCCAGGAAATGGAACAGCGCCATCTGGAACTGCTGGCGTCGAACCCGCCATCGCCGGAAGAATGAGGGCTTTGCCGGCCAGCGGCCGGCACTACTCTTCCCGTTCGGGCAGATAGGGAGAGCGGAACCGCTCGATGTTCAATAACGGATTGGCGTCTGCCAATGCGGCCGAGGCGTCCACCGACGACACCGCATACATGTAGTAGTCGTAGCCGAAGTGCACTTCGGCGTTCTGACAGACCAGCTTGCACCAGAAGGCGTTGCGCAGCACGCCGCGCGCCACCCGCTCAATCTCGTGCAGGCCGAGTTGCTGGCCCTCGTGGTACTGACACGGGCCGTGCGAAGAAAGCGACTGGATGCGAAGGAACTCGACACCGATGCCGACGCAGAAACGCCTTATCACGTCCAGATAGGCATCCTCGACAACGAGGTAATCCTCGATGCTCACGCGCTTGCCGACATCGCTGAAGTCAGTCCACTCCTCGGGCGGTGACCATAGGTACCCCTCAGGCGTCCGCTGCCAGTATTTGCTGATACGCCAGGAATGCTCCATGGGACGAGAGGATACCGGAAGGTGCCGGAGGCAGCCGTGCATCCGACATCGTGGTAGTGCCGGCCGCTGGCCGGCAACCTCGTGCGTGTCGCCAGACACCATGAGGTTGCCGGCCAGCGGCCGGCACTACCATTTCGAATTCGCCGGGCAACGCCCGGCGGATGCATTTCACCCGGTGTTCTGCACGCCCTGCGAAACACCGTTCACGCAGGCCACCAGCGCGCGCAGCAGGTCCTCATCCTCGCGCCCACTGGTCCGCCAGCGCTGCAGCAGATCCACCTGCAGCACGCTGATCGGATCGACGTAGGGATTGCGCAGGCGGATCGACAGCGCAAGCCGCGCATCGTGGTCCAGCAGCGTCCGCTGGTCCATCAGCGCCAGCAGCCAGTGCCGGGTGAGTTCCAGTTCGCGCTGCACCTGTGGGAAGAAGCGCCCGTGCAGCTCGCCGGACAGCTTCGAGAACTGCTCGGCAATGGTGATATCGCCCTTGGACAGCACCATGGCGATGTCGTCCAGGAACGTACGGAAAAACGGCCAGTCTCGCGCCATGTCGCGCAGGGTCTGTTCGTGGCCGGCATCAATCGCCGCCTGCAGGCCACTGCCCACGCCATACCAGCCGGGAATCACCGCGCGTGCCTGGCTCCAGGCGAACACCCACGGAATCGCGCGCAGGTTGCCCAGTGCTGCGTCCTGGCCGAGCCGGCGCGACGGACGCGAGCCCAGCGTCATCCGCTCGATCACATCGATCGGCGTGGCGGTGCGGAAGTAGTCCATGAAGCCTGCCTGGCCGACGAAGGCGCGGTAGACCTCGCTGCTGGAGCCAGCGACCACATCCATCACCGGTCGCCACTCATCCTCGCGGGGTTCGGCAGCCCGCGGGCGCAGGCTGGCGCGCAGCACGGCGCCGGTAGCCTGTTCCAGCGAGCGCAGCGCCAGCGCACGGATGCCGTATTTGCGATGGATCACTTCGCCCTGCTCGGTCACCCGCAGGCGGCCATCAATGCTGCCGCGTGGCGACGCATCGACCGCGTGCGTGGTCTTGCCGCCACCACGGCTGATCGAACCACCACGGCCATGGAAGAAGGTCAGGCGGATGCCGGCCTCGGCCGCCACCTCCAGCAGTTCCACCTGCGCACGCTGCAGGCCCCAGCGCGAAGCGGCGATGCCACCGTCCTTGCTGCTGTCCGAATAGCCCAGCATCACCATCTGCACGTCGTCGCGTGCGTGCAGGTGCGCGCGATAGATCGGGTCGGCCAGCAGGTCACGCAGGGTGGCGGTGCCACGCTTGAGGTCGTCCACGGTTTCGAACAATGGCGCAATATCCAGCGGCACCGAACCGCCCTCTTCCACCAGGCCGCCACGGCGTGCCAGCGCCAGCACGGCCAGCACGTCACTGCGGTCGTGTGCCATCGAGATGATGTAGCTGCCCAGCGCATCGCCACCATGGCGCGCACGCGCATCGGCCAACGCCACAAATACCGCATCCAGACGCTGGTTGCCTTCGTCGTCGCCCTTCGGCAACGGCGCGTCCCCACTGGCATGCGGCGCCAGCAGGCGCGCACGCCCCACGGCATCGAGACTGTCCCACGCTGCGTCGCCGCCCAGCACGGTGGCCAGCGCGCGCGCATGCACGCTCGATTCCTGGCGCACGTCCAACCGCGCCAGGTGGAAGCCGAAGGTCTTCACCCGCCACAGCAGGCGCTGCACGGCAAAGCCACCGGCATGCTCCCCGCGGTTGGCGCGCAGGCTGTCGAAGATCAGCTGCAGGTCGTCGATCAGTTCATCGGGGCCGGCGTAGGCGCCTTCGCCGTCATCCAGCGTGGCCTGCAGGCGTGTACGCATGCGGTCGTTGAGCAGGCGGTAGGGCATGTCGGCATGGCGCGGGCGCGACTGCACCTGCGGCAGCAGCTGCTGGTAGTGCGCCACGCGCGCCTGCAGCGCATCGCTTACGCCCACCCGCTCGGTGGACTGGCTGAGCAGGCTGGCCAGCTGCAGCAGTTCCTTCTGGTAGCGCCCGAGCACCGCCTGCCGCTGCGCATCCAGCGTATTGCGGATGGTGTGCGCGTCCACGTTCGGGTTGCCGTCCATATCACCACCCACCCAGGTACCGAAGCGCAGCAGGCGTGGCAGCGGCAGCTCTTCGCCGTAGGTATCGCGCAGCGCCTGCTGCAGCGATTCGTACAGCACCGGAATCACCCGGTACAGCACCTGCACCAGGTAGAAACCGACGTGCTCGCGCTCGTCATCGACGGTGGGCCGCACCGGCGAGGAATCGGTGGTCTGCCATGAGGCGGTCAGCGCCATGCGGAAGCGCGCGGCATCGGCGGCGGCTTCACCCGGCGTGCGCTGGCCGTCGAGATTGTCGACCAGGCTGGCCACCATCAGCTGCTCCTTCTCCAGCAGCGCGCGGCGCACTGCTTCGGTCGGATGTGCGGTGAACACCGGTTCGATGTCGATGCGGGGCAGCCACTGCGCCAGCTCGTCCAGGCCCACGCCCTGCGCCTTCAGGTGCTGCAGTGCATCCTGCAGGCCATCGGGCTGCGCCCCTGCGGTACCGGCGCGCTGGTAGTCACGGCGGCGGCGGATGCGATGCACGCGCTCGGCGATGTTGACCACCTGGAAGTAGGTGCTGAAGGCCCGCACCATGGTTTCGGCCTGTTGCGGCGTGCGCCCGGCCAGGCCATCGGCCAGCTCCGACAGCGGCGCCTGGTTCTCGCGGCGGGCGATGGCGCGGGTGCGCACGTCTTCGACATCGTCGAGGAACGCGGCGGAGACCTGTTCAACCAGCAGGTCGCCGACCAGCGCGCCGAGCCGGCGCACGTCATCGCGAAGCGGAAGATCGGGGGAAGCAAACTCGATGCTGCTGCGGTACTCGTTCATCGGCGACGCACAGGCCTCGGTCAACGGATCCAGACCCCAAGCCTAAACCAGAACGGGCATCGTGCTGCGATGCAAAAATGGTTTCATCTGGTAGTGCCGGCCGCTGGCCGGCAACCTCAGGTCGCGTGGGTCCATGAGGTTGCCGGCCAACGGCCGGCACTACCGGGTCACGTCAGCGCTTCTTCTTCGCCTTGCCCTGCTCGGCCGGGCCGATGGTCTGCTCCAGCCAGCGCTCGCTTTCGGCCAGCATGGTCATGATCGATTCGCGTGCGCGGTAGGCGTGCGATTCGTTCGGCAGCATCACCAGCCGCGCGGTGCCACCCAGGCCCTTCACTGCGGCGAACATGCGCTCGCTCTGGATCGGGAAGGTGCCGGAGTTGTTGTCGTCCACGCCGTGGATGAAGAGGATCGGGTCCTTGATCCTGTCGGCGTAGTTGAACGGCGCCATCTTCTGGTAGACGTCCTGCGCCTGCCAGTAGTTGCGCTCCTCGGCCTGGAAGCCGAACGGCGTGAGCGTGCGGTTGTAGGCGCCGCTGCGCGCGATGCCCGCCTTGAACAGGCGCGTGTGCGCCAGCAGGTTGGCGGTCATGAACGCACCGTAGGAATGGCCACCAATGGCGATGTGATCGCGATCGGTCACGCCACGGCGCACCACTTCATCCACGGCGGCCTGCGCGTTGGCCACCAGCTGTTCGATGTAGGTGTCGTTCGGTTCCTTGTCACCCTCGCCGATGATCGGCATCGACGGGCTGGCCAACACCACATACCCCTTGGCCAGGAACGCCTGCGGGCCCCAGTAGCTGACCGCATTGAAGCGGTACGGCGAATCGGTCACCTGGCTGGCCGCAGCCGCGCTCTTGAACTCGCCCGGGTAGGCCCACATCAGCAGCGGCCGCGGGCCGTCGCGCTTCGGATCGTAGCCCGGCGGCAGCAGCAGGGTCGCGGTCAGGTCGACGCCATCCTTGCGCTTGTAGCGGATCTGCTCCTTCTGCACGCCCTTCAACTGCGGCAGCGGATGCGCGAAGTGGGTCAGCGCACGCGGCGCTGCACCGGCATCGGCCAGCGACTGCACGTAGAAGTTGGCCGGCTCATCCGGGCTCTCGCGGCTCAGCAGCAGCGAGCTGGCCTGGTCGTCCAGCAACGCCACCGGCAGCGCATAGCTCGGCGCCTGCGAGTGGAACAGGCGGGTGGCCTTGCCCGTGGCAATGTCGAAGCTGTCCACGAACGGACGATCGCCTTCCGGCGATGCACCGGCACCGGCCAGATACAGGCTGCTGCCATCGGCGCTGGTCTGCAGCAGCGAGCGCCCGCGGTCGTCGCTGGACAACAGCGGCCGGCCCGGATCGGAATAGCGGTCCTGCCCGTCTCGATCCCATAGCAGGCGCGGCTCGGCGCTGGCATTGTCCGGGGCGATCAGCCAGGTCTTGGTCTTACGGGTCTTCCACCACGACTCGGTCAGCAGGGCCAGGTCGCCACGGCCCCAGTTGATGCCCACCAGGCGGCTGCCGAGCTGGGCCAACGTCACCGGCGGCGTGTCGAACGGCGCAGCCTGCATCAGCACCGCATCGCGCACCTTGGCGTCCCTGTTCGGGTCGCCGCCGTCCTGGGCTTCGGCCCAGACCAGCGTGGCGTCGGCATCACCACGCCAGCTGATATCGCGCACGCCGGTCACTTCAGCGTCGTTGCCGGTCGGCAGACCTTCCACCAGCGGACGCACAGCCACGGTGTGCACCAGCTTGCCGCTGGCCCGGTCGATCACTTCGATACGGCGCGGGAAACTGCTCACCGGCACCACGTAGGAATACGGCCGCTGCACCGGCTGGCGCAGCACGAAGCGGCCATCCGGCGACACCGAGAAGCCCATGAAGATGCCGGCCGCGCCGATCGCGCGGGTGTTGCCATCCAGGCTGACTTCCATCGGCTGGGTGGTGGCGTAGTAATCGAACTGGCGCGCGTCGGCTTCGTTCTTCAGCAGGTCCTGGTAGGTACGGATCGACACCACGCCGCCGCCCTGGCTGGTCTGCTGCACGGCCGGGCCGGTCGGAACGCCATCGGCGGCCGGGGCCGCACCAAGGTTGGCCGGGCGCGTGAACACCACCAGGCCGCGGCTGTCCGGCAGCCACTGGTAGCCACTGCCGATCACCGTGTTCAGGCCGGCGACCAGACGACGGGCGCTGCCGCCGGCGACATCCACCAGCCACAGCTCATTGGCGCCGCTGGCGGCGTCGACCTGGTTGAAGGCCAGCCACTTCTGGTCCGGCGACCACATCACGCTGGCGATCGACAGCTTGGCCGGCAGGCCGCTGATCTGCCGTTCCTTGCCGTCGGCCACGTTCATCAGCCACAGCTTCTCGCCGAAGCTGAAGCGGCTGTCGGAGAAGGTGCGCGGGTTGATGCGCAGTCCGGCCAGCTTCAGTTCCGGCTGCGCTACCACCTGGATCGACGGCAGCGACGGCATCTGCATCATCGCGGCGACATCGCGGCGCGGCGACAGGTACAGCGAGGGCGCGCGCGGCGCGTCCACCACCGCCTGCAGCGCCGCCGAAGGCAGTTCGTAGCCATTGACGCCCTGGGCCTGTACCTGGGCGGGCTGCGGGGCCGCGGCCCAGGCCAGCGGGGCCACCGCCAGCAGTCCCATCGACAGGACCAGGCCGGTCCAGCGCCGTGTGCGGCGCGCGTGCATGCTCATCGTTCCACCTGTGTGATGCGTGAAAACACCGACCTTAACAGGCCGTGCACGCCGCCCCATCTGCCGATGGTTGGGTCATCCGGATGTCATGCCGGGGCCGCGATATAATGGGGGTTCTCCCCTGCCGAGGGGCGCTGCGACCGGATCCCATGAGGCCCGGCCAGGCTCGGTAAGGTGGCTTTGTAACAACGGCGCCCGGCTAGATGCGAGCACCCGCTCGCCCACAACCGGAGCACACGAATGAACGCTGTTGCCAAGACCTTCTCCACCGAAGGTGATTACAAGATCCGCGACATCACGCTGGCCGACTGGGGCCGCAAGGAACTGGACATCGCCGAGCACGAAATGCCGGGCCTGATGTCGATCCGCCGCAAGTACCAGGCCGAGCTGCCGCTGAAGGGCGTGCGCGTGACCGGCTCGCTGCACATGACCATCCAGACCGCCGTGCTGATCGAGACCCTGAAGGACATCGGCGCCGACGTGCGCTGGGCCTCGTGCAACATCTTCTCGACCCAGGACCACGCCGCTGCCGCCATCGCCGCCACCGGCACCCCGGTGTTCGCCTGGAAGGGCGAGACCCTGGAAGAGTACTGGGACTGCACCCTGGACGCGCTGACCTTCACCCTGGCCGACGGCACCCTGACCGGCCCGGAGCTGGTGGTCGACGACGGCGGTGACGTGACCCTGCTGATCCACAAGGGCTACGAGCTCGAGAACGGCAGCACCTGGGTTGACGAGCCGGCTGCATCGCACGAAGAGCAGGTCATCAAGAACCTGCTCAAGCGCGTCGCCAAGGAGCGCCCGGGTTACTGGGGCCGCGTGGTCAAGGACTGGAAGGGCGTCTCTGAAGAGACCACCACCGGCGTGCACCGCCTGTACCAGCTCGCCCAGGCCGGCACCCTGCTGATCCCGGCGATCAACGTCAACGATTCGGTCACCAAGAGCAAGTTCGACAACCTGTACGGCTGCCGCGAGTCGCTGGCCGATGGCCTGAAGCGCGCGATGGACGTGATGCTGGCCGGCAAGGTGGCCGTGGTCTGCGGCTACGGCGACGTCGGCAAGGGCTGCGCGGCCTCGCTGCGTGCCTACGGCGCGCGCGTGATCGTCACCGAGATCGACCCGATCTGCGCCCTGCAGGCGGCGATGGAAGGCTATGAAGTCAACACCATCGAATCGACCCTGGGCCGTGCCGACCTGTACGTTACCACCACCGGCAACAAGGACATCATCCGCATCGAGCACCTGAGCGCGATGAAGGACCAGGCCATCGTCTGCAACATCGGCCACTTCGACAACGAGATCCAGGTCGATGCGCTGGTGTCGTTCGCCGGCATCAAGCACGTCAACATCAAGCCGCAGGTGGACAAGTACATCTTCCCGAACGGCAACGCGATCTTCCTGCTGGCCGAAGGCCGCCTGGTGAACCTGGGCTGCGCCACCGGCCACCCGAGCTTCGTGATGTCCAACAGCTTCGCCAACCAGACCTTGGCACAGATCGACCTGTGGGCGAACAAGGACAGCTACGAGAAGAAGGTCTACCTGCTGCCGAAGAAGCTGGACGAAGAAGTGGCCCGCCTGCACCTGGAAAAGATCGGCGTGAAGCTGACCACCCTGAGCCAGGAACAGGCCGACTACATCGGCGTGCCGGTGGAAGGCCCGTTCAAGCCGGACCACTACCGCTACTGATGCCTGCGGGGGGTCGGATCCCTTTCCGCAGGAAAGGGCTCTGACCCCAGCAATGGAAGCAGAAAGAACGGGCGCCTTCGGGCGCCCGTTCTGCGTTTGCGCGTGGCCATGCACCGCGCATCCACCCGCAATAGCCTCGGTCAAGGCAACGCCGCCGTGCCGCGCTACGATGCCTACATGACTCCGGCCATCAACCTGCTCAAGCGCGAGAAGATCGCCCATACCGTGCGCAGCTACGTGCACGATGCTCACGCCGAATCCTATGGCGGCGAAGCCGTCGACAAGCTCGGCCTCGACCCGGCCCAGGTGTTCAAGACCCTGCTGGCCAGCACCGAGACCCACGAACTGCTGGTCGCGATCGTGCCGGTGGCCGGCCAGCTGGACCTGAAGGCGCTGGCCGAAGCGGCCGGCTGCAAGAAGTGCGAGATGGCCGCCGCTGACGCTGCACAGCGCGCGACCGGTTACCTGGTCGGCGGCATCAGCCCACTGGGGCAGAAGAAGCGCCTGCGCACGTTCCTGGACGCCAGCGCGCAGGCATTGCCCGCACTGCATGTCAGCGCCGGGCGCCGCGGCCTCGAGGTGGAACTGGCGCCGACCGACCTGCTGCGATTGACGGCCGGCCACTACGCCGCCATCGGCAAGGCCCGCTGATGCGCTGGCCCTGGTCTGCAGCGCCGATACCCCGGCTCGACGATGCACAGGCCGATGTGCTGCTGCAGGACCTGCTGTCGCGCGACGCAGCGCGCATCGCCGATGCCACGCGTACGGTCGCTCGGCTGTTCAGCGCCTCATCGTTGGACGCGCTGGTGGCGCATGTGGATACGATCGAACGCAGCTGCCAAGGCATCGCCCTTGGCGGCATGCTGATCAGCAACCAGGCGCACCTCAAGGCGGCCCTGCAACGGCTGCGCTACTGGCAGGCACGCGAGGGTTGCCTGTGCGCGCTCAATCCCGGCTACCCGTTCTTCGATCCCCGTCGCCTGATCGAACAAGGACAGATGCAGCTGCTCGCGGTGGAAGAGGCCGAGGGCAGCTGGGGCGACTGCCACACCGTTGCCTGCACCCAGTGCGGCCAGCATTGGCAGGCCATCGACCGCGAGTACCACTACCCATGGTGGGAGTGGAACCCCGCCTGACGCGTCCGCCGCCACGCGTGGATGGCGGTCACTCCACCCACTCGTACCGCATGGGTACACGCACGATGGTCAGCTCCGGTGCCGAGCCCGCCGCATCGGTGCGGATGAAAGGCCAGCGGCGCAGTTCTTCCACCGCTGCCTCATCCAGCAACGCGTGGCCACTGGACGTCTCCACGATCACGGCTGCAATCGTCCCCTGCGCGTCAATCAATGCCTTGAGCAGGCTGCGCCCGGAAAGTCCCTGTTGCATGGCCTCCGGTGGATAGCGCGGCGACACGCCGCGCGCCGGTGCCCACGAAACACCGCCGCCCGCGAACAGATCCCGGCTGCTGCGCGCCGCGCAGTGCTTCGGCAGGCGCAATTGCAGGGATAGCTGCGCGTCGTCGATGGTCACCTCCGCGGGCGCCGCGCAGGCGTGTTGCATGAGCACCTCCAGCATCTGCTGCTGCCGAAGCAACGCCTTGCCATTGGCCGCCGTCACCTCGACCATGCAACGACCGTCGCTGGGCTGCATCGACAGCGCGGTCACCCCGGCATCGCGCAGCCCGGGCAGGGCCGCCAATGGCGCGCACGCCATGTCAGCAGCGGGCTTGGCCGCCAGCGCCGTGGCGCAAGGCAACACGCCAACCAGCAACACCGGAATCATCCTTGCCCAGATATCCATGCCCCGTCCCTGCTGGGTTGGCCTGGTCCAAGCATAGTGGGCGCCCAGGGCCTGGTTCAAACAATCGGGTCAGAGCCCCGCGCTGCGGGGATCCGACCCGGGCCGGCTCACGGCCGCCAGTTGGCGTTGTTCTCCCAGAACGCGACGGAGCGCTGGTAAGCCTCGCGATCCAGCGGCACACCGGAACCCCCCTCCTCCACGCCCAGTGCATTGCGCATCATGGTGATCGGCGCCATCGGTACTTCTTCGGGTTCGGCGGTGTAGATACAGCCGACGATGCCCCAGTCGGCCTCGATCGGTGAACCCTCCTTCGCCAGCTGCCCGGCGCTGTACAGGATCACCACCAGATAGTTCGCGCGCGGCGACTCCACGCCCTCGAACCAGCGCACCAGTACCGGCAGTTCCTCGCGGTTGCGCGCTTCGTATCCGCTGCGCAGCTGGTGGCGGTTGGCCTCGGTGACCGGCACCGTCAGGCAGCGCGTGCTGGTCCAGTTCTCGTAGACGAACAGTTTGCAGAACGGCGCGTAGCCGTCGAGCACCTTCAGCGGCGCGTGCGCATTGAGGTGTGCCTCGAACTGCTCGGCAGTACAGTCCTGGATGGTGTTGCCGCGCGGCACACGCGGGAACAGGCGGGGACGGGCGAAATCGGTGAGGACGATGGACATGGCGCGGCGCAATCTGGGAATCCGCTGCACAGGGTAACCGCCCCGGCGGTACGGCGTGCGGGATGCCGATGGTCACTGGCATCCGCGTCCATCTTGCCGCACCCTGCGGGCGACCCATCGCAAGGATCGCCGGCTCATGGATGCAGCACGCGCGTTGCCCCGTTCCGCCCGCCGTCGGCGATGGCCGATCGTACTGGCCATTCTCCTGCTGGCGCCGCCAGTGCTGTTCACCGCCGCCCTGCTCTGGCCGCTGTCGGCACCGCCGTTGCCCGAGCCGGGCAACAGCCGCGTGATCGTCAATGCGCGGGTGGTGGACGTCGCGCGGGGCCAGGTCAGTGAACCCACCACAGTGACAGTGCGCAACGGCACGATCGCCGCCATCGGTGAAGCTCCACGGGACGCCACGCTGCCGGTGTTCGATGCCGGTGGCCGGTGGCTGCTGCCCGGTTTCTGGGACATGCATACCCATGCGCTGCAGCTGTCGCCGCAGCTGCAGTTCCCGCTGATGCTGGCCAACGGCATCACCGGCACCCGCGACATGATGGACTGCCCCCAGGCTACCGATCCGTTGATCGCCTGCGTGGCCGACAAGCGCCGCTGGACCGCACAGGCCATGGCCGGGCAGCAGGTTGCGCCGCGCTTCGTGCAGGTCGCAAGCTTCTACTTTGAAGATCCGTCACTTGCGCCGGAGGCCGCCGCCGAGCGTGCACGCACGTACAGCGCGCGCGGCGTCAACGCGTTGAAGGTCTACAACCGGCTGCGTGCGGATACCTATCAGCGGCTGGCCACCGAGGCGCAGCAGCTGCGTCGCCCGCTGGTCGGCCACCTGCCCAAAGCGGTGCCGCTGGAGGGCGCACTGCAGGCAGGCCAGCGCAGCTTCGAGCATGCCCATCTGTTCGTACGCCACTGCTTCGACAACGCGGCGGCGTGGCGCGGTGGCACGCTCGACAGCGAGGATCCAACCGCGCTGGCCGAACGCATGGTCGGCGGCTACCAGCCCGCGCTCTGCAACGAGGCGTTCGGTGTGATGCAGGCCAGCGGTGCCGCATTCGTACCCACCCATGTCACCCGCGAAGAGGATGCGCGTGCGCGCGACCCCGCCTTCATCAACGATCCGCGCCTGGCCTATCTCGATCCGCTTTCACGCTGGGCGTGGCGTGATGACCTGCAGGCCACCGTGGCGCGCCACCCCGGCCTGCGCGGCGAAGACGCACTGAAGGCCTACTTCGAGCACGGGCTGGCGCTGACCGGCGCCGCGCATCATGCGGGCGTCACCGTGCTGGTCGGCACCGATACCGGGCTGGGCGGCTTCCGCTACCACGATGAACTGCAATGGCTGCGGCAGGCCGGCCTGAGCCAGGCCGACGTGCTGCGCGCAGCCACGCTGCAGGCCGCGCGCCATCTGGACCTGCAGGCATCGCATGGCAGCGTCGAGGTCGGCAAGGTGGCCGATCTGGTGCTGCTCGATGGCAATCCGCTGCACGACACCGCCAGTACCCGCCGCGTGCACGCGGTGCTGCTGGCCGGCCATCTCTACGACCGCCCGCGGCTGGATGCGCTGCTGGCCTATGCGCGCAAGCAGGCACGTTCGCCCGCCGTGATGGCGCGGTTGTTGTGGGGCTTCCTCACCAGCCCCGTCAGTGCCGAGCTGTAGCGGCAGCTACAACGCCATCCGTTCACGCAGTTCACGCGCCTGCCGGCGCGACACCTCCACCTCGCTGCCGTCATCCAGCGCCAGGTCATAACCATCAGCGATGCTGGGCGTCACGCCACGGATGCGGCGCAGGTTGACCAGCGTATTGCGGTTGGCCCGGAAGAACAGATCCGGCGGCAGGCGTGCTTCCAGCGCGCTCAGGCTGCGGGTCAGCAGGGCGTTCTGGTCGCGGAACCACAGCCGCGTGTAGTTGCCATCCACCACCAGCCGGCGGATCTCGGAGACCGCCACGAACCAGCAGCGTTCGCCCTCGCGCACGAACACCTGGTCCTGCGCACCCAGCGTGGCGCGCGACTCCGGCGTTTCGGCCGTCACCACTTCGCGCTGGCGCGCCCGCTCCAGCGCCTCCAGCAAGCGCGGCGCCTCCACCGGCTTCACCAGATAATCCAGCGCATTGGCCTGGAACGCGCGCACCGCGTAGGTGTCGTAGGCAGTAACGAAGACCACGGCCGGCACCACCTCCAGGCCGTCCAGCACGTCGAAACCGCTGCCGGAGGGCATCTGCACATCCAGCAGCACCAGGTCCGGGGCCAGCGTGGCGATCGCCTCGCGCGCGGCCGGCACATCGTCGGCCTCGCCCACGCACTGCACCCACGGCAGCGCCGACAACAGCGTGCGCAGCTCCTGCCGCGCCAGCCGTGCATCATCAACGATCAACACACGCAGCACGCCACTCATTGCGGAATCTCCAGCAGGGCCTGCATGCGGTCGCCGACCGGCTGCAGGGTGAAACGACCTTGCGTACCGAGCTGCGCACGCAGGTAGGCCAGGCCGACGCCATGCCCGTGGGTGGGCTCGCTGACGCTGGCCAGCGGATTGTCCACCTGCAGGCGCAGCACGTCATTGTCCAGCGTGGCATGGATCTGCACCTCGCCGCCGCCCGGGCGGCTGGCGATACCGTGCTTGATCGCGTTCTCCACCAGCAGCTGCAACGCCATCGCAGGCAGCTGCGCCTGCATGGCATCGGCATCGATCTGCTGCCGCACCTGCAGGCGCTGCTCGAAGTGGACCGCCTCGATGGCCAGGTAGTCGTCGACCACCGCCAGTTCCTCGGCCAGCGTGACCTGCTCGCTGCGGTTGTGCGCCAGCGCCTGGCGCAGCGTGCGCGACAAGCGGGTGACCATGTCGCGGGCCCGTTCCGGGTCTTCCAGGATCAGCGCACGCAGGTTGTTCAGCGCATTGAACATGAAGTGCGGGTTGAGCCGCGCACGCAGCGCATCGCGCTCCAGGGCGCTGCGTTCGGCCTCGGCGCGCAGGCGGGCCAGCTCGCTGTGGCGTGCCCGCCGCAGGCCGTGCAGGCCCGCCCACAAGCCGGTCCACATCAGCAGGAACAACGCGGTGTTCATCCAGTACACCAGCAGCGAAGACCACTGGTAATCCGCATGGCCGCCAGGCAGTTGCACCCAGCCCAGCGCCAGTGCCGGCAGCAGCAGCGCCGCCGTTACCGCCTGAGCGACGCTGGCCCCGAGCACCACACCGGCGGCCAGCTTCAGTACCAGGCTGGCCAGGCTCGCATCCCACCAGCGCTGGCGCAGTGCAATCGAACGCAGTGCGCCGCTGCACAACCAGAGTGAGACCGCGACGCTGACGGTGATCAACACGATGCCACTGAACACCGCACCGCCGCCGATCCGCGTGCCGACCCACAGCCCGTACATCGCATAGCCAGCCCATGCCAGTGCGTTGAGCGTCCAGAAGCGGCGGGATGACGTGGTGGCGTCCATGCGGGCTCTCGGCGATGGCAGGAGGGCGGACAACGGTCAGGGATGCGCGGCGAGGAAACGCTGCACCTGTTCCTGCAACCAGCGCGGATCATCCCACATCAGGAAGTGGAAACCCTGCGCGCTCATCGCGATCTGCACGCCCCGCAGTTTCGCGTACTGCGACTGGAATACCGCCCGGGTGCCGTCCTCGGTGCCACCCATCGGCTGGTAGCCGGCCCAGCTGCCCAGCACCAGCGTCGGTGCGGAGATCGAAGCGATGCTGTCACGCAGATCGGTGGTCATCACCGCATGCATGGCATCGGCCGTGGTCTGGCGGTCGCTGTCTTCGCCCCAGCGGCCCAGTTCGGCCTGGCGCTGCGGATCGCGGGTCATCCCCGGCAGGCCCGCCTTCAACTGCGCCTGCCATTGCGCGGCGTCGGCGGCCAGCATGCCCTTGCGCAGCTGGTCGGCCATCGGCCGCACGCTGTCAGCGGTGGCCTTCGGGTCACGCGCGGCCGGCAGGAATGGCAGGGCGTCAACCACCACCAGCGCGCTGACCGCCTTCGGCTCGGCCTGCGCCATCTGCAGGCCCAGCAGGCCACCGAGGCTGTGGCCAACCACCACCACCGGCCCCAGGTGCTGGTCATGCAGGTAGGCCAGCAGTTGCCCGCGCATCGCCGGCAGGAACTCGGCCGGGCGCGGATCAGCGGCTGCGGCGCCGGCAAAGCCCGGCAGCTGCACCAGATGGCACTGCACATCCTTCAGGGCCAGGCAGGTCTCGCGCCAGACCTCAGCACTGCTGTTGAGACCGGGGATCATGAGCAGCGGGCGGCCCTTGCCGACCACCTCGACCTGCACCTTGCCCGCCGCCGGGGCGCTGGCGCTGGCGGCGTGCGCCGAGCCGGAACCGAGCACGGCCATCGCCATGCCGATCATCGCCAGCCGGGCCAGGGCCTTCATTGCATACCAGAGTGCCAGGAAGATCTTCATCGTCTGCTCCTTCGTCGGGTGGGTGTTGCCGGGATGGGAACAGCGTGCCGCCGGCCACGGCACCCGGGTTGCGATTTCGGAGCAGCGGCCGATCGCCGGGGCGAACGGTCGCAGGCGACGGACGGTGCGCACCCGCACAAATTGACAACATCCATCTTGATGAAGCGATATACTGATCCGCACCCGCCGCTGCCGCCCGTGCCATGACCGCCATCAGCTTCGAGTTCTATCCGCCCAAGACCGACGAACAGCGCAGCCAGCTGGACCGCGCCGCGGCCAGGTTGAAGGACTACGGCCCCGAGTACGTGTCGTGCACCTTCGGTGCCGGTGGCTCGACCCTGAGCTACACCTCCGAGACCGTGCGCCACCTCAACCAGCACCATGGCTTCGATGCCGCACCGCACCTGTCCTGCGTCGGTGGCACCCGTCAGGAAATCCGCGAGCTGCTCAAGCTGTACCGCGCCATCGGCTGCCGCCGCCTGGTCGCACTGCGCGGCGATCTGCCATCGGGCATGGGCTTCCCCGGTGACATGCGCTATGCCGCCGAACTGATCGACTTCATCCGCGCCGAGCACGGGGATGCGTTCCATATCGAAGTGGGCGCGTACCCCGAAACGCACCCGCAGGCTTCCGACGCACTGGCCGACCTGAAGCACTTCAAGGCCAAGATCGACGCCGGTGCCGATGCGGCGATCACCCAGTACTTCTTCAACCCGGACGCGTACTTCCATTTCGTCGACGAAGTGCGGCGGCTGGGTGTGCAGGTGCCGATCACGCCCGGCATCATGCCGATCGCCAACTTCAGCCAGCTGCGCCGCTTCTCCGAACAGTGCGGTGCGGAGATCCCGCGCTGGATCAGCCGCAAGATGCAGGCCTATGGCGATGATGCGGAGTCGGTGCGTGCATTCGGCACTGAAGTGGTGGCCAAGCTGTGCCAGCGCCTGATCGAGGGCGGCGCCCCCGGCCTGCACTTCTACACCTTGAACCTGGCCAAGCCGACCACCTCGGTACTGAAGCTGCTGCAGGGCTGAAAGCACGGCGCGCAAGCGTGATCGGCGCTACCCTGCGAGGATGATCCGGCTTTCTTTCCTGCTGTTGCTGCTGCCGCTGTGCGTGCTATCGAGCGATGTCCACGCGCAGGCTACGCGCCTGAACCGCTGCACCGATGCCCAGGGCCAAAGCGTGTATACCGACCGTCCCTGCGACAGCCTGGGTGCGCAGTCGCGGCTGCCACCGCCTGCGCCCGCCGGCAATACCCTGCAGCGCGACACCCTCGGGGCACGCTGCCCACGGCGGCTGAGCGAACTGGTGGATGCACTGCGTACTGGCATCCTCAGCAACGACGTGAACCGGCTGTCCTCGCTGTACCTGTGGGGCGCCGTTTCCGATGCGGGCGCGCAGCGCATCCTCGGCCAGCTGGAATCGTTGGCGCGGCGGCCGCTGGTGGACGTGGTGCCGGTGTATCCCTCGCAGGTGCTGCCGCAATCTCAGGATGAGGGTCAGAGCCCTGCGGCGCAGGGATCCGACCCTGAGCCCCCGGCCGTGCGCCATCCGGTCGGCCTGCGCCTGGAGCAGACCCTGCCCGGCAGCGCGTCGCGCGCTTCGACGGTGCTGGGGTTGCGACGGCAATACGGGTGCTTCTGGATCACACTGTGATCGCCAGGGGTCGGATCCCTTTCCTGCGGAAAGGGCTCTGCCCCCCGATTCCAGCGATGGGGTCAGAGCCCCGCGTTGCGGGGATCCGACCCTGTTTGCATCACGCCGGCCACAGCGCGCGGATGGCGGCGATGCCCTGTCCGCCATGGCGGCGCGCCTCGGAGACATGGCCACTGCCCATGCCACCCAGCGCGTAGATCGGTAGTGACACCTGCGCACGCAGCTCGGCGAAGGCATCCCAGCCCAGCGGCACGGCATCGGGATGGCTGGCCGTGGCCTGCACCGGACCCAGCACGGCGAAGTCGCAGCCCAGCCGCTGTGCGGCCTGCAGCTGCTGCAGGTCATGGCAGGACGCGGCCACCAGCTGGCCTTCGGGCAGTGGACGCTGCGACAGCTCCAGCAGCTGTTCGCTGCCCAGGTGCACCCCCACGCCCAATGCGCGTGCCAGCTCGATATCGCGGTTGAGCAACCACTGCACCCCGCTGCGACGATGCGCGCGCACGGCCTGTTCGACCATCGCCTGGCGCTGCGGATGCGCCATCGGCAACCGCAGCTGGATGCGCTGCTGGCCCGCCGCCACCACACGCTGAAGCTGCTCATGCCAATGCTGCACGCCGTCGGCGTCATCGGCCGGCGCCGGGGTGATCAGGTAGCTGTCGGGCTGGCGCAGGGCGGCCACCACCGGCAGGTCGGCCGGTGGCATCGAATAGCGGCCCAGCTTGTCCGGCGCCACCCAGGTGATCGCCTGCCCCTCACGTCCGCGTGGGGTGCCCTTCCAGCTGCGCACGTGGCGCACCTCCAGGGTCAGGTGCTTGTCCGGATAGCGCTGCGGCACGTCCATCAGCCACTCGCCGACATCGGCCTCGATGCCCAGCTCCTCGCGCAGCTCGCGCACCAGCGCCTGTTCGGAGGTCTCGCCGGATTCGCGCTTGCCGCCGGGGAATTCCCACAGGCCGGCCATGTCGCGGTTCTCGGTACGGCGGTTGAGCAGCACGCGGCCACGGGCATCGGTGATGACGGCCGCTACAACGTGGATCGATCGGGTGGGGGAAGCCATGGGGGAAGCATGCCCAGAACAGGGCGACCGGCGCAATCACGGATCCGGTGCGGTTGCCCCGCCACAAACGAAAAGCCCCGCTTTCGCGGGGCTCGTCGGGATCAGCTCAGCTGGCCGTGGCAGTGCTTGTACTTCTTGCCACTGCCGCACGGGCATGGATCGTTGCGGCCGATCTTCGGCTCGTCGCGCTGCGCCTGTGTAATGCCCTGCTGGGCAGCCTGCACCTGCGCGGCTTCCTCGTCGGCGCTGTAGCCGCCCACGTCCTGGTGCTGGAACTGCGACTGGCTCAGGCGTGCTTCGGCCTGCTGGCGCTCGGCGGCTTCCAGCGCCTGCACTTCCTCGTCACTGCGGATGCGCACGCGCGACAGCAGGGTCACCACTTCGCGCTTGACGTTCTCCAGCATGTCCGAGAACAGCTCGAAGGCTTCCTTCTTGTATTCCTGCTTCGGCTGCTTCTGCGCGTAACCACGCAGGTAGATGCCCTGGCGCAGGTAATCCATGCGGGCCAGGTGCTCCTTCCAGCTCTGGTCCAGCACGGTCAGCATCACGTGCTTCTCCAGCGCGCGCATGGTCTCTTCGCCCACGCCGGCTTCCTTCTCGGCGAAGTGCTGGTTGACGCGCTCCTGCACCTTGGCGGCAATCGCCTCGGCGTCCAGTTCCTCGTGTTCCTTGACCAGGTCGGTCAGCGACATCTGCAGGCCGAAGTCCGACTCCAGGGTCGCTTCCAGGCCACGCAGGTCCCACTGCTCGTCGATCGAGTTCGGCGGTACGAAGCGGGCCACCACGTCGAAGATCACGTCGTCGCGGATGCCGTCGACGTTGTCCTTCACCGACTCGGCGTCCAGCAGTTCATCGCGCTGTGCGTAGATCACCTTGCGCTGATCGTTGTTGACGTCGTCGAAGTCCAGCAGGTTCTTGCGGATGTCGAAGTTGTGGGCCTCGACCTTGCGCTGCGCCTTCTCGATCTGGCGGCTGACCAGGCGGTCCTCGATGACGTCGTCTTCCTTCATGCCCATCATGCGCATGGCCTTCTGCACCCAGTCGGAGGCGAAGATGCGCATCAGGTTGTCTTCCAGCGACAGGTAGAAGCGGGACGAACCCGGGTCACCCTGGCGGCCGGAACGGCCACGCAGCTGGTTATCGATACGACGCGATTCATGGCGCTCGGTACCGACGATGTGCAGGCCGCCCGCAGCCTTCACCGCCTCGTGGCGCTTCTGCCATTCGGCCTTGACCGCAGCCTTCTGCTCATCGGTCGCGCCCTCGCCCAGCTCGTGGATCTCCGCTTCCAGCGAACCGCCCAGCACGATGTCGGTACCGCGGCCGGCCATGTTGGTGGCGATGGTCACGGCCGCCGGACGGCCAGCATTGGCGACGATGGTCGCTTCGCGGTCATGCTGCTTGGCGTTGAGCACTTCGTGCTTCACGCCGGCCTTGCGCAGGTGCTCGGACAGCATTTCCGAGGTTTCGATCGAGGTGGTACCCACCAGCACCGGCTGGCCGCGTTTGGCGCACTCCTCGATGTCGGCCAGCACCGCATTGAACTTGCCCTTGCGGTTCAGGAACACCTGGTCCGGGCTGTCCTTGCGGATGGTCGGGCGGTTGGTCGGGATCACCACCACTTCCAGGCCATAGATGCTCTGGAACTCGAAGGCTTCGGTATCGGCCGTACCGGTCATGCCGGACAGCTTCTTGTACATGCGGAACAGGTTCTGGAAGGTGATGCTCGCCAGCGTCTGGTTCTCGCGCTGGACCGGCACGCCTTCCTTCGCTTCCACCGCCTGGTGCAGGCCATCGGACCAGCGGCGGCCGGACAGGGTGCGGCCGGTGAACTCATCGACGATGACCACTTCGCCATCGCGCACGATGTAGTCCACGTCACGCTGGTAGATCGCGTGCGCGCGCAGTGCGGCGTTGAGGTGGTGGACCACGGTCAGGTTCTGCGGCGCGTACAGGCCTTCGGTCTCGCCGTCGAGGATGCCGGCCTCGACCAGCAGCTGCTCGGCGTGCTCCATGCCCGCTTCGGACAGGTGCACCTGCTTGCCCTTCTCGTCGACCCAGAAGTCGCCTTCGCCGTCTTCCGCTTCCTGCTTGACCAGGTTCGGTACGACACGGTTGACGCGGATGTACAGCTCCGGGGAGTCGTCGGCCGGGCCGGAGATGATCAGCGGGGTACGCGCTTCGTCGATCAGGATGGAGTCGACTTCGTCGACGATGGCGTAGTGCAGGCCGCGCTGGTAGCGGTCGGCCTTGGACAGCGCCATGTTGTCGCGCAGGTAGTCGAAGCCGAATTCGTTGTTGGTGCCGTAGGTGATGTCCGAGGCGTAGGCTTCGCGCTTGTCGCTGTGCGGCATGCCCGGGTACACCACGCCCACGCTCAGGCCCAGCCAGTTGTACAGCTTGCCCATCTGCGCGGCGTCGCGGCGGGCCAGGTAGTCGTTCACGGTGACCACATGCACGCCCTTGCCTTCCAGCGCGTTGAGGTACACCGGCAGGGTCGCCACCAGGGTCTTGCCTTCACCGGTGCGCATTTCTGCGATCTTGCCCAGGTGAAGCACCATGCCACCGATCAGCTGCACGTCGTAGTGGCGCATGCCCAGCACGCGGCGACCGGCTTCGCGGCAGACCGCGAACGCTTCCGGCAGCACCTTGTCCAGGGCTTCACCGTCGGCGATGCGCTGCTTGAACTCCGGCGTCTTGGCCTGAAGCTGCTCGTCGGAAAGCTTCTCGATCTCCGGCTCCAGCGCATTGATCTTGGCGACGATGCGGTTGAGCTGGCGCAGCTGTCGTTCGTTACGACTGCCAAATACGCGGGTAAGCAGGCTGTTGATCATTGAAGGAACCGGGTTGGATGGACACGACGCCCGGCCTCCCCCTTGGGATCCGTCCGCCGCAAACGAAACAGGGCGCCTGGCGCCCTGTCGATGGCAACACCCATTGTAGCTTGGGACGGCCGCAAGGGGTTTCAACCCCGTGGGGTAGTGCCGGCCGCTGGCCGGCAACCTCGTTCGGGCCCCTCAAAGGAATTGCCGGCCAGCGGCCGGCACTACCAGATCAACCGCATCGGGTCAGAACCCTCCCGCGGCGCGGAAGGGATCCGACCCGGGCATCAGCCGCGGCTGACGCGGCCGACCGGCGTGTTGCCGCCGTCGCCGAGGAACTTGCGCGGGTTGACCACGTTGCCGTTCTCCCACACCTCGAAGTGCACGTGGGCGCCGGTCGAACGACCGGTGGAACCGGCCTTGGCCACTTCCTGGCCGGCACGGACCAGGTCACCGGCCTTCACCACCAGGCGCGAATTGTGGGCGTAGCGGGTGACGTAGCCGTTACCGTGGTCAACATCGACCACGTTGCCGTAGCCGCCCTTCACGCCGGCGAAGCTGACCACGCCTTCGGCGACGGCCATCACCGGGTCACCGACCTTGGCGTGGAAGTCCATGCCCTTGTGGGTGGCGGCACCGCGGCCGAACGGGTCGGCACGGGTGCCGAAACCGGAGGTCACGTAGCTGTTGCGGATCGGCATGCGCGACGGCACGGCGTTCTGCTGCAGCTGGTGGTCGAACATCAGCGATTCCATCACCGACAACTGGCGGCCTGAAGCAGCGAAGCGCTGCTCCAGCACCTGTAAGTCGGCGTTGACGTCCTTGACCGGGATGTCGCTGGTCGGGCCGCCGGCGTCGCCGTCACCGAGACCGGGGGTCTCGTTGAAGTCGAACTCGCCGTCTTCCAGCTTGCCCATCTGGGTCAGCCGTTCGCCAAGGGCGTTGAGGCGGGTGGCCTGGGCCTGCAGCTCGCCGAGGCGGGCCGCCAGCGCGTTGACCTGGGTCTGCGCATCGCGCTTGACCTTGGCCAGCTCCGCATCCTGGCGCTCGACCTTGGCCTGCAGCCGGGAATCATTCAGCGCGCTGGCGCCAATGCCGCCGGCAAGGCCGATAATGCAGCCTACCCCGAGCACGCTGCCCAGCAGGGCGCGGGGGCGGTCCTCGAAATAGAACCGCAAACGCGCGATCGGCGACGACTTGGCCTGTCCTTCACGCGTTTTGATTACGATCTTTTTGAATGCCATCAGTGAGTTTTCATGTCTGAGCCGAAATCCAGCGTTCGCCCCGCGTCAGTGCCGAAGCCGGCGCTGGATGCGGTGATGGCGGACAAAAGCGGGAACCCGCTGCGGCGTGCCTTGTGGCTCGACGCGCTGGACCGTCAGTTGCGCCCCCAGTTGCCGCCACCTCTGCGCAGCCGTTGCCGGCTGGCCAATGTGGACGGGGAACACCTCGTTTTTCTCGTCGAGTCCCCGGTCTGGCATGCCAAGTTGCGGCTTGCCGAAGCCCAGTTGCTCGACGCGGCCCGTTCCATCGGGCTGAAGGCCACCAGGGTGACCATCAAGACTGCGTCTCCCACTCCCACGCGCTCCCCAGCGCTCGACAACCGGAATGGACCCCACGCAGTTTCAGCCGCCACGCACAAAGGGCTACGCGACGCCTTGGCTTGCCTGCAGGACGTTCCTTCGAAACCGAAGAAGCGGTCCTGACGACAACGGAGCATCCAGCTCCGCTCCCCGTCGCGCGTGTCACCACGGCGTGAAACATTTCGGGGGCCGGGTCGCATCCTAGCTGCCAACCGGGGGCCTGTCGTTAGATTGTTGTTAAAACTACGTTAAATTCAGGCTTCCGATCCAACAGGTTCACAAAACCGTGACCTCGAACCGGCCTTGAGACTTTCAAAGTACGCTGAATGCGCCGTCGGCGCCGGAAACGACAACGCCGCCCTTTCAGGCGGCGTTTTTGTCTTTCGTTTCAATGACCTGGAATGATCAGGCGTAGGCCGGGGTAGCGTATTCGACCGGATCCGGGGTGGCCGGCGAGTCGAAGCTGACCCATTCCCAGGCGGTCGCGTCGGCCATCAGCGCCCGCACCAGCTTGTTGTTGAGCGCGTGGCCGGACTTGAAGCCTTCGTAGGCGCCCAGCACCTGGCCACCGGCCAGATAGAGGTCGCCGATCGCGTCGAGGATCTTGTGGCGCACGAATTCGTCGGCGTAGCGCAGGCCGTCTTCGTTGAGCACGCGGAACTCGTCCAGCACGATGGCGTTGTCCATCGAACCGCCCAGGCCCAGGTTGCGCTCGCGCATGTATTCCAGGTCGCGCATGAAACCGAAGGTGCGCGCGCGGGAGATTTCCTTGGTGTAGGCCAGCGTCGAGAACTCGATTTCCTGGCGCGACTGCTTGGCCGGGATCATCGGGTGGTCGAACTGGATGGTGAAGCCCAGCTTGTAGCCCTCGTACGGGGTGAAGCGGGCCACCTTGTCGCCCTCGGTCACTTCCACGGTCTTCAGCACGCGGATGAAGCGCTTGGGCGCATCCTGTTCCACGATGCCCGCCGACTGCAGCAGGAACACGAACGGGCCAGCCGAACCGTCCATGATCGGCAGCTCGGCCGAGGACAGTTCAACGATGATGTTGTCCACACCCAGGCCGGCCAGCGCCGACATCAGGTGTTCGACGGTCTGGATCTTGGCGTCGTTGCAGGTCAGGCCGGTGCACAGGGTCACTTCGGTGACCAGCTCGGCCTTGGCCGGCACTTCCACCACCGGGTCCAGGTCCACGCGGCGGAACACGATGCCATGGTTGACCGGTGCCGGGCGCAGGGTCATGTAGACCTTGTCACCGCTGTGCAGGCCAACGCCGGTGGCGCGGATCGTGTTCTTGAGGGTGCGTTGCTGGATCATGGGGGATGGACCGGAAGTGACACATTAGATTAACACGCGCCCTCCCCTACCCTGGCTGAAACGCCAGTGAAAGCCGCCGGCAGGACGCACCGGCACGCCGCGGGGACGCGCGTGAAGCAGGGCGGCCGGGCCCATCCTGGCCCGGCGCCCGCGTTTTCAGGACATGGTGGCGCAACCCGGGGAGGACAAGCCCCAGGCAGCCCCGCTCAGTCCGCCTGGCGGCGCAGGAAGGCCGGGATGTCCAGGTAGTCGTTCGGCAGTTCCGCTGCAGCCGGGGCCGACGCCGCCGGGGCCGACGCAGTGGACGCTGCCGCGGTGTCGCTGCTGGCACGACGCAGGCCCAGGCCCATGCCGCCGACAGCCTTGGACACGGCGTCGCCACCATTGTCGAACTCGCCGAACTCCGGCTGGCCGGTGGTGGCATTGCGGACCAGCTTGATCGGCGCACGCTCGCCCGGACGCTGGGTCTTGCTGGCCGAGACGCGGTTCAGGCCGGTGGCGACCACGGTCACGCGCACTTCGTCCTGCATGTCCGGATCCAGCACCGTACCGACCACCACGGTGGCATCTTCGGAAGCGAAGCCATCGATGGTGCGGCCGATCTCGTCGAACTCGGCCATGGTGAAGTCGGCGCCGGCGGTGATGTTGACCAGGATGCCGTTGGCACCGGCCAGGTTCACGTCGTCCAGCAGCGGGTTCTGGATCGCCGACTCGGCAGCGGCCTGGGCGCGGTCATCGCCACGGGCGGTGCCGGTACCCATCATCGCCAGGCCCATTTCGGACATGACGGTGCGCACGTCGGCGAAGTCGACGTTGATCAGGCCCGGACGCACGATCAGGTCGGCGATGCCCTGCACGGCGCCCTGCAGCACGTCGTTGGCGGCACGGAAGGCCTGGATCATGGTCGCGTTGCGACCCAGCACGGTGATCAGCTTCTCGTTCGGGATGGTGATCAGCGAGTCGCAGTGCTGGCTCAGTTCCTCGATGCCCTTCAGCGCCACCTGCATGCGGCGACGGCCTTCGAACGGGAACGGCTTGGTGACCACGGCCACGGTCAGGATGCCCATTTCCTTGGCCAGCTGTGCCACCACCGGCGCAGCGCCGGTGCCGGTGCCACCGCCCATGCCGGCGGTGATGAACACCATGTCCGCCCCCTGCAGCGCGTCCATGATGCGCTCACGGTCTTCCAGCGCGGCCTGGCGGCCGACTTCCGGGTTCGCGCCTGCGCCCAGGCCCTTGGTCACGTTGGTACCCAGCTGCAGCTGCAGCTTGGCGCCACAATTCTTGATGGCCTGCGAGTCGGTGTTGGCAGTGATGAATTCCACGCCATCCACCGCCGAGTTGACCATGTGCGCCACGGCATTGCCGCCGCCGCCGCCCACGCCAACCACCTTGATCACCGCATTGGGTGCCATCTTTTCGATCAGTTCAAAATGCGCCATGTCCGTGTCCTCGTTGTATCCGCTTTGGCGGGCATGGGCATTCGGGCGTCCTGCCGTCCTGCTGCATGCCGACGTTGCGGCTGTGTGGGTTGTGTGTTGCCGGTGTTGCGTTGTGATGCGGGTACTGCGGGTGTTGCGCCCTGGCGATGCCGGGGGTTTCGGGTTCCGCGTCAGAACTCGCCGCGGAACCAGGTCTTGAGTTTCTTGAACATGCTTCCAGCGCGCCCGGTCGGCAGCGACGGACGCCGCGGGTGCTCGATCTGGCTGCCCATCAGCAGCAAGCCCACGCCGGTGGCGTGCACCGGGTTGCCGACCACTTCGCCGAGGCCGGTGACGTGCTGCGGGATACCCACGCGCACCGGCATCTGCAGCATTTCCTCGGCCAGTTCGACCACGCCTTCCATCTTCGAGGCACCACCGGTCAGCACCATGCCGGCGCGCACCAGCTCCTCGAAGCCGGAGCGGCGCAGTTCGGCCTGCACCATCTCGAAGATTTCCTCGTAGCGGCCCTGCACCGCCTGCGCCAGCGAATGGCGCGGCATGCGGCGCGGCGGGCGATCACCCACCGACGGCACCTGGATGCTTTCCTCGGCGGTGGCCAGCTGGGCCAGGGCGCAGGCGTAGCGCACCTTGATCTGCTCGGCTTCCGGGGTCGGCGTGCGCAGCATGTGCGCGATGTCGTTGGTGACGTGGTCGCCGGCGATCGGCAGCGAGGCCGTGTGGCAGATCGCGCCCTGCACGAACACCGCGATATCGGTGGTACCGGCGCCCATATCGACCAGCACCACGCCCAGCTCGCGCTCGTCGGCGGTCAGCACGGCCACGCTGGAGGCCAGCGAGGACAGCACCAGGTCGTCCACCTGCAGGCCACAGCGCTGCACGCACTTGCTGATGTTGGCCGCAGCGGACTGCGCGCACACCACCAGGTGCGCGTGCACCTCCAGGCGCACGCCGGTCATGCCGACCGGGTTGCGGATGCCTTCCTGCGAATCGTCCAGCACATACTCGCGCGGGATCGCATGCAGGATCTTCTGGTCGGCCGGAATCGCCACCGCCTTGGCCGCATCGAGCACGCGATCCAGGTCGCCCCAGGTCACCTCCCCGTCGCGGATCGGCACGATGCCCGGCGAGTTCTTGCACTGCACGTGGTTACCGGAAATCGAGGCATACACCGAGCGGATCTCGCAGCCGGCCATCAGCTCGGCTTCTTCCACCGCGCGCTGGATCGACTGCACGGTCGATTCGATGTCCACCACCACGCCACGCTTGAGCCCGCGCGACTCGTGCGAGCCGATGCCGATCACTTCGATCGGATTGCCCGGCGAGTACTCGCCCACCAGCGCCACCACCTTGGAGGTGCCGATGTCCAGGCCAACGATCAGCGATTTGTCACCCTTGCGATTCATGTCCTTTCCTGCGTCCTGCTGGCCGGGGTCGCCGGCGTTTTCGCCGGCGTGGCCGGGGTACCCCAGCTCAGCGTGAAACCATTGGTGTAACGAAGGTCGGCGCGCTCGATCGGCGCGTCCTGGCGGTTGAGCTGCGGCAGCACCTTGACGAAGCGCTGCATGCGCGAGCGCGCGTCGTCACGGCCGACCACCACTTCGGTGCCGTTGCTCAGCACCAGCGACCAGCTGCCGCGCGCGTCCATCGTCACCCGGCGCACGTCCACGCCGGCCGGTGCGAACAATGCACGCGAGTCGCTGTACAGCTTCATCACTTCTTCGGTCTGGCTGTCCGGGCCGTCCAGTTCGGGCAGCGCCAGATCGGCCAGCTTCTTCGGCGTGGGGAACAACTTGCCCTGCTCGGAGACCAGGCGGTCGTTGCCCCAGCGCGCGAACGGCTTGTGCTCGACCAGGGTCACTTCCAGCACGTCCGGCCACTGCTTGCGCACCTGCGCGCTTTCCACCCAGGGCAGCTGTTCCAGTGCATCCTGCGCGTCCTGCAGCTTGACCGCGAAGAAGCCCGCATGCGCGTACGGCAGCAGCACCTGCTGCAGCTGCTCGGCCGGCACCCGCTTGAACTCACCATGCACGCGCAGCTTCGCCAGCGGCCAGCGCTCGGCGCCGACCCAGCCATTGACTACGGCCACCACCGGCAGTGCAACCACCGACAGCGCCAACAGCCAGACGAAGATGCGCAGCACCGCGTTCATGCGTGCGAGGCCTCCAGGGTCTGTTCCAGCACACGCCACACCAGCTCCTCGAAACCGATGCCGGCCTGGCGGGCCGCCTTGGGCACCAGCGAGTGGCTGGTCATGCCCGGCGCGGTGTTCACTTCCAGCAGGAAGAAACGGCCGCTGTCGCGATCACGCATCACGTCCACGCGGCCCCAGCCACGGCAGCCAGCGGCACGGAATGCGGCCAGCGCGATGCGCCGGATTTCCTCTTCGGCGTCACCGTCCAGGCCCGGGCACAGGTACTGGGTGTCTTCGGCAATGTACTTGGCGTTGTAGTCGTACCACTGGCCCTTGGGCACGATGCGGATCGACGGCAGCGCAACGTCGCCGAGGATGGCCACCGTCAGTTCGTCGCCGACCACCATCTGCTCCATCAGCAGCTGGCCGTCGTAGCGCGCAGCCAGGGCCACCGCCTCGTCCAGGCCGGCGTCATCGGTGACCCGGCTGATGCCCACGCTGGAGCCTTCGTTGGCCGGCTTCACCACCACCGGCAGGCCGAGTTCGGCGGCATTGGCGTGCACGTCCTCGGCAGTGACCTTGCGGTACTGCGGCGTCGGCAGGCCCAGCGTCAGCCACACCTGCTTGGTGCGGATCTTGTCCATGCTCAGCGCCGAACCCAGCACGCTCGAGCCGGTGTACGGCACGCCGAAGGCATCCATCAAGCCCTGTACGATGCCGTCCTCACCGCCACCGTTGTGGCCGTGCAGGATGTTGAACACACGGTCGATGCCGCCGGCGGCGAGCGCCTTGGCCAGCGCCGGGATGCCGTCCACGGCGAACGCATCGACGCCACGCGACTGCAGGGCTTCGAGCACGTTGCGGCCGGAATCCAGCGACACCTCGCGTTCGCTGGAACTGCCGCCGAGCAGCACGGCGACGCGACCGAACACGGCCGGGTCGGTCACGCGCAGCGGCGGGAAGGTCAGCGCGCTCACGCCTCGCCCTCCCCCTTGAAGCCTTCCACCGCGATATGGGTGGCCACGGCACCGATGTCGCCGGCGCCCATCATCAGCAGCAGGTCACCGTCCTGCAGCACGTCCGGCAGCACGCTGGCCAGCTCGGCGGCCTTGCCCACCACCACCGGTTCGCTGCGGCCGCGCGCGCGGATGGCGCGGGCCAGCGCATGCGAATCGGCACCGGCAATGGGTTCCTCGCCGGCCGGGTAGACCTCGCTCAGCACCAGTGCATCGACGCTGGACAGCACCGCGGCGAACTTGTCGAACTGGTCGCGGGTACGGCTGTAGCGGTGCGGCTGGAAGGCCACCACCAGGCGCTTGTCGGCCCAGCCGCCGCGGGCCGCGGCGAACACCGCCTCCAGCTCGCTCGGGTGATGGCCGTAGTCGTCGATGATGCGCACCTTGGCGCCGCTGGCGGTGGTCACTTCGCCCAGATCGTTGAAGCGACGACCGACACCGGCAAAGCCTTCCAGTGCGCGCGCGATCGCATCCGGGGCCACGCCCAGCTGCCAGCCCACTGCGGCGGCGGCCAGTGCATTCAGCACGTTGTGCTTGCCCGGCAGCGCCAGCACCACTTCCTGGCTGGTGCCCTGCGGCAGGCGCAGGGTGAAGCGCATGCGCGAGCCTTCCTGCACCACGTTCTCGGCGCGCACGTCGGCCTGCGGGCTCATGCCGTAGCTCATCACGTGGCGCGGGGTCTTGGCAGCCAGAGCCGCCACTTCCGGATCGTCGATGCACAGCACCGCCAGGCCGTAGAACGGCAGGCGCTGCAGGAACTCGGCGAACGCCGCCTGCACGCGGGCGAAGTCGTTGCCGTAGTTCTCCAGGTGGTCTGCATCGATGTTGGTGATGATCGACATCAGCGGGTTCAGGCGCAGGAAGCTGCCATCGCTTTCGTCGGCCTCGGCCACCAGCCATTGCCCACCACCCAGCTTGGCGTTGGCGCCGGCGGCCAGCAGCTGGCCACCGATCACGAAGGTCGGGTCCAGGCCGCCTTCGCTCAGCACCGCGGCGGTGAGGCTGGTGGTGGTGGTCTTGCCATGGGTACCGGCCACCGCGATGCCACGGCGGAAGCGCATCAGCTCGGCCAGCATCGCCGCACGCGGCATGATCGGAATGCGCTGGCTGCGCGCTTCCATCAGTTCCGGGTTGTCTTCGCGGATGGCACTGGAGACCACCACGCAATCGGTGCCCAGCACGTTGGCCGCGGAGTGGCCGCGCATGATGCGCGCACCCAGGCTGGCCAGGCGACGGGTCGCCACGTTGTCGGCGTTGTCCGAGCCGGACACTTCATAGCCCAGCGTCAGCATCACTTCGGCGATGCCGCTCATGCCGGTGCCGCCGATGCCGACGAAATGCACGCGCGGGAACGCGCGCACCAGGTCGTTGGTGTCGTGCAGGCGACGGATCATGCGCAGCCTCGCGCAGGGCAGGCGCGGTGGCATGCCTTCTTCATACAGCTTCCTCGAGAATGATATCGGCGATGCGCTCGGCGGCATCGACCTTGGCCAGGGCACGCGCGGCTTGCGCCATCTGCATGCGGCGGGCGGGATTTTCGGACAGATCGCGCAGCAGTGCGGCAATGCCGTCGGCCAGCGTTCCGTCCTGCTTCAGCAAAACCGCCGCGCCGCGCTCGACCAGGTACTCCGCATTGCGGGTCTGGTGATCGTCGACGGCAGCGGGGAAAGGCACCAGCACGCTGCCGACACCCACCGCACACAGCTCGGCCAATGTCGAGGCGCCCGCGCGACACACCACCAGGTCCGCCCAGGCAAAGGCCTCGGCCATGTCGGCGATGAACGGCGTGATTTCTGCCTGCACGCCGGCCTTGGCATAGGCCTCGACCGCTTCGGCATGCATCTTCTCGCCGCTCTGGTGGCGCACCTGCACCGGAACCCCGGCACCCAGTGCGGCGATCGCCTGCGGCACGCCGGTGTTGAGTGCACGCGCGCCCTGGCTGCCGCCCACCACCAGCACGCGCAGCGGGCCGTGACGGTCGGCGAAGCGTTGTTCCGGCGGTGCGATGGCGGCGATTTCGGCGCGCACCGGGTTACCGACGAACTCCTCGCCCTTGGCAAAGGTGCCCGGGAAGCCGGTCAGCAGCCGGCGCGCATAGCGCGACAGGATGCGGTTGGTCATGCCCGGCGCACGGTTCTGCTCATGCACCAGCAGCGGCAAGCCATGAAGGCGCGCGGCCATGCCACCCGGCCCGGACGCGAAGCCACCAAAGGCGACCACGGCACGCGGCTGGCGCTTGCGGATGATCATGCCGGCCGCGCGCAGCGCGCGCATCAGCCGCCACGGCGCGCCGAGCAGAGCCAGCTTGCCCTTGCCGCGCAGGCCGGTGATGGCCAGCGTGTCGATCGGAATGTCGTGCTGCGGCACCAGGCGGGTTTCCATCGCACCGTCGGCGCCCATCCAGGTGACCGGCACGCCGCGCTCGCGCAGCACGCGGGCCACGGCCAAGCCGGGGAAGATGTGTCCGCCGGTGCCACCGGCGAGGATCATCACTGGACGAGCGGAGTGGGTGGCTGCGTTCATGACAGCCTCCCGAAGGTCGGTTCGACGCGCGACTGCAGGCGGCTGGTGCCGCGTGCAGCGTTCGGCGCAGCGGTAGCCGTCGGCTCGGCACTCATCGGCACGCTGGCGGCCACCGGTGCGGCGGGCTCGTCCATCGGCTCGGCAGCGGCGTCTTCGGCGCCACCGATGCGCACGGCCTGGCGGCGCTCGGCGCGCTTGAGTTCATACGACACGCGCAGCAGCAGGCCCATCGCCACGCAGGTCATCAGCACCGACGAACCGCCGGAGGAGATCAGCGGCAGGGTCAGGCCCTTGGTCGGCAGGATGCCCAGGTTCACGCCGATCGAGACGAAGGTCTGCATGCTGATCCACAGGCCGATGCCGAAGGCGATGTAGCCGGAGAAGTGGCGCTTCATTTCCACGCAGCGCATGCCCAGCCAGAACGTGCGACCGACCAGCAGCGCGTACAGCGCCACGATCACGCAGGTGCCCAGGAAGCCGAACTCCTCTGCGGTGACCGAGAAGATGAAGTCGGTATGCGCTTCCGGCAGGTAGTACAGCTTCTGCACCGAGTTGCCCAGGCCGACGCCGGTCCACTCGCCACGGCCCACCGCCATCAGCGCGTTGGACAGCTGGTAGCCGTCGCCCTGCTGGTCGGCCCACGGGTCCAGGAAGGAGGTGATGCGGCGCATGCGGTACGGCTCGATGATCGCCAGCGCGCTCATCCCGACCAGGCCGATGATCACCGGCATCGACATGCGCGGCATGTTCACCCCGCCCAGCACCAGCATGCCGGCGGTGATCGCCAGCAGCAGGGTCGAGGAACCGAAGTCCGGCTGCAGCAGCAGCAGCACCACCAGCGCACCGGCCACGCCCAGCGGCTTGAGCATCGCCGGCCAGGTCGCATTGACCTCGTCGCGGAAGCGCACCAGGTAGCTGGACAGCCACACGATGTAGAGCACCTTCACCGCTTCGACCGTCTGGAACTTGGAGATGCCCAGGTTGATCCAGCGGCGCGCACCGTTGACGGTGCTGCCCAGGCCCGGCGTGAACACCGCCAGCAGCAGCACGAAGCAGCCCAGCAGCAGCATCTGGTTGTACTGCTCGATGGACTTCAGCTCGGTGCGGGCGGCGATGACCGCCAGCACGATACCGACCGCCAGGAAGATCAGGTGGCGGTTGAGGTAGTAGAACGGGCTGCTCATCAATGCGATCGAGCTGGACGCCACCATCACCACGCCGACACCGGTGAGCGCGATGATCGCGCCCAGCAGCCACTTGTCGTAGCTGCCTTCGATGGCTTCAAGGCGTGTTGCCTGGCGGGACAGGTCGTTCATCTCAGCGCACCTTCAACGTGGCCAGGCCGATCAGCACGAGCACGACGGAGATGATCCAGAAGCGCACGATCACGCGCGGCTCGGGCCAGCCCTTCAGTTCGAAATGGTGGTGGATCGGCGCCATGCGGAACACGCGCTTGCCGGTCAGCTTGAACGAGGCGACCTGGATCATCACCGACAGCGTTTCGATGACGAATACGCCGCCCATGATCACCAGCACCAGCTCCTGGCGGGTGATCACCGCGATCGTGCCCAGCACCGCGCCCAGCGCCAGCGCGCCGATGTCGCCCATGAACACCATGGCCGGATAGGTGTTGAACCACAGGAAGCCGAGGCCCGCACCGGCGATGGCCGCGCAGATGATGACCAGCTCGCCGGCGCCCGGGATCTGCGGTATCTGCAGGTAGTTGGCGAACACCACGTTGCCCGAGGCGTAGGCGAACACGCCCAGTGCGCAGGCCACCAACACGGTCGGCATGATCGCCAGGCCGTCCAGGCCGTCGGTGAGGTTCACCGCATTGGAGAAGCCGACGATCCAGAAGTAGGCGATGGCCACGAAACCGATGCCGGCCAGCGGCAGCGCGATCGACTTGAACATCGGGATGTAGAAGGTCAGCGCCGCCGGCACGTCGGCCGTGTAGAACAGGAACAGGCCCGCGGCCAGGCCGAAGATCGACTGCAGCAGGTACTTCCAGCGCGACTTCAGGCCGTTCGGATCACGGCGGACGATCTTGATCCAGTCGTCATACCAGCCGATGGCGCCGAAGCACAGCATCACCGCCAGCACCAGCCACACGTAGCGGTTGCGCAGGTCGGCCCACATCAGCACCGACAGGGTGATTGTGAGCAGGATCAGCGAACCGCCCATGGTCGGCGTACCGGCCTTGGAGAAATGGGTCTGCGGACCGTCCTTGCGGATCGGCTGGCCGCCCTTGAACTGGGCAAGCTTGCGGATCATCGCCGGGCCGAGCCACAGCGACAGGAACAGGGCCGTCAGCGCGGCAAGGATGGCGCGGAACGTCTGGTAGTTGAACAGCCCGAACAGGCTCTCCAACTGCTGCAACCATCGAGCCAGTTCATACAACATGCGGGGATTCCTCTCCTTGCGCCAGCAGCGCTTTGACAATCGTGTCCATGGCGCTGCCACGGGAACCCTTGACCAGGCAGCGCACGCCAGCGTGCAGCTCGTCCTTCAGCGCCTGCGACAGCGCGTCATGGGTGGCGAAATGACGACCGCCGTCGCCGAAGGCGGCGGCAGCGGCGGCGCTGAGCGGACCCAGCGCATACAGGCGCTTCAGGCCGGCGGCGCGTGCACGGATGCCAGCCTGCGCATGCAGCGCCTCGCCGTCCGGGCCCAGCTCGCGCATGTCGCCCAGCACCAGCCAGCCCGCTTCCGGCGCGGCGGCCAGGGCATCGATGGCCGCAGCCAGCGAACCCGGGTTGGCGTTGTAGCTGTCATCCACCAGCACCGCGCCATTGCGCAGCTGATGGGCGATCTGGCGACCCGGCACCGGCTGCGCTTCGGCCAGGCCGGCGGCAATCAGCGCCAGATCGACACCGGCCGCCAGCGCCAAGCTGGCAGCGGCCAGCGCATTGCTGACGTTGTGGCGACCCGGCAGGCCCAGCACCACGCGGGCTTCGCCGGTCGGTGCGACCAGGGTGAACTGGCTGCCCTGCGCGCCGGCGCGGATGTCGCGTGCGGTCACGTCCGCCGAGTGTTCCAGGCCATAGCGCAGCACACGGCTGCGCGCCGGCGTGCCGACGAAATGCTGTTCAAACCAGCGGCCGTAGGCATCGTCGACGTTGATCACCGCCACGCCATCGGCCGGCAGCGCGGCATAGATCGCGCCCTTGGTCACTGCCACGCCGAGCAGGCTGCCCATGCGTTCCAGGTGCGCCGGGGCGATGTTGTTGACCAGCGCATAGCGCGGACGGGCGATGTCGGTCAGGTAGGCGATGTCGCCCGGCTTGCCCGCGCCCATCTCGTAGACGGCGTAGTCGGCATCTTCGGGAGCATCGATCACTGCCAGCGGCAGGCCGATCTCGTTGTTGCGGTTGCCCGGGTTGGCGTAGACCACCTTGTGCGCGTGCTGGGCCACCTGCTGCAGGATCGACAGCAGCAGGCTCTTCACGCTGGTCTTGCCATTGCTGCCGGTGATCGCGAACACCTCGGTATCGCGGTCGCGCTGCATGCCGGTGGCGATCTTCGCCAGCGCCAGTTCGCTGTCGGCCACCAGCACCTGCGGCAGTTCGATCGGCAGCAGGCGCTCGACCAGCAGCGCGCTGGCACCGCGCGCCTGCGCGTCGGCGGCAAAGTCATGGCCATCGAAACGCTCGCCGCGCAGCGCCACATACAGGCTGCCCGGGCCGAGGCTGCGGGTGTCATTGCTGACCGCATCGATGGCCACGTCGTCGCCGTGGATCTCGCCGCCGGCCCAGTGTGCGATCAGCGAAAGCAGGGTGCGCTTCATGCGGTGCCCTCCCCGGCCTGCGCGCTGAGCACACCGGCCTTGGCGGCCAACGCAGCGGCGGCCACTTCGGTGTCGTCGAAGTCATGGCGCACGCCATTCACTTCCTGGTACGGCTCGTGGCCCTTGCCGGCGATCAGGATGATGTCGCCGGCACCGGCACGCTTCACCGCCAGGCCGATCGCACGCGCGCGGCTGCGCTGCACGGTCACGGCGGAGGCATCGGTGAAGCCGGCCAGGATGTCGGCCACGATCACGTCGCCATCTTCGCCACGCGGATTGTCGTCGGTGACGATGACCTGGTTGGCCAGGCGCTCGGCAATCGCCGCCATCTGCGGGCGCTTGCCGGTATCGCGCTCGCCACCGCAGCCGAACACGCAGAACAGCGCACCGTGCAGGTGGCCATGCAGGCTGTCCAGCGCCTGTTCCAGCGCATCCGGGGTATGCGCGTAGTCGACCACCACGGTCGGCAGGCCGTCTTCGCCGCCCAGGCGGTTCATGCGGCCACGGATCGGCTGCAGCGCCGACAGCACCTCGGCAATGCGCGGCAGCGGCTGGCCCTGCGCGTGCAGGGTGCCGGCCACGGCCAGCAGGTTGTCCACGTTGAAGCGGCCCAGCAGCGGCGACTGCACCGCCGCGCGCTGGCCGTCGATGACCAGTTCGAAGGCAATGCCACGGCCGTCCAGCTGCAGCGCCTCGGCGCGCACGCTGGCGTCGGTGGCACCGCGCGAGCTCAGGCCGATCGGCTGCACGCCCGCCGGCAGGCCGGCGAACAGCTGGCGACCGAACGCGTCGTCAAGATTGATCACCGCGGCCTTCAGGCCCGGACGATGGAACAGCCGCGCCTTGGCCGCGCCGTAGCTGGCCATGTCGCCGTGGTAGTCCAGATGGTCGCGGGTGAGATTGGTAAACACCGCCACGTCGTAGTGCACGGCATCCACGCGGCCCTGGTCCAGCGCGTGCGAGCTGACTTCCATCGCCACCGCGTGCGCACCGGCGTCGCGCAGCTGCGCCAGCAGCGCATGCATCTGCAACACCAGCGGCGTGGTGAAGCCGGTCGGCTCAACTGCACCGTAAAGTCCGGCGCCCAACGTGCCGATACTGCCACTGGGCGTTCCGAGCAGGTGCCAGGCCTGGGCCAGCAGCTGCACGGTGGAAGTCTTGCCGTTGGTGCCGGTCACACCCACCATCGCCATCGCCCGCGACGGTGCGCCATGGAACTGGTCGGCCATCGCACCCATGCGCGCGCGCAGGTCCGGCACGGCGATCGCATCGTCCGGTGCCGGCAGTTCGGCCGGTGCCGGCGGTTCGAACAGGATGGCGCCGGCGCCGGCCGCACGGGCCTGCTCGACAAAGCCCAGGCCATGCGCGCCGAAACCGGCGATGGCGACGAAGGCATTGCCGGGGCGCACGGCGCGGCTGTCCAGCACCAGGCCGGTCAGAACGGGATCGTGGCCCGCCAGGGCCACATCCGGAAGCAACTGCGAAAGCAACATCGAAGGACTCATTGCGTGCCTCCCGTAGCGGGCGGCGTCTGGGCTTGCGCGCTGGGCAGCGCAGCATCGAATTCAGCGGCGGCATCCACCGGCAGCGCGGCTTCGGCCGGCGGCGCGGGCAGGATCGAGGCCGAATGGCCGACCTTGCCGGACTGCTGTGCGGCCAGCCACGACTGCAGGTCGTCCAGCGGCACGTCCATCAGGCGCAGGGTGCCTTCCATCACGTTGTGGTAGACCGGCGCCGACACCAGGCCGCCGTAGAACTTGCCGGCCTGCGGGTCGTTGATGACGATGACGGTGGCGAAGCGCGGATTGGTGGCCGGCACCACGCCGGCGAACAGCGCGTTGTAATGGCCACGCTCGTAACCACCCGGGCCGGCCTTGCGCGCGGTACCGGTCTTGCCGGCCACGCGGTAACCCAGCACCGCCGCCTGCTTGGCGCCGCCCTGGGTGACCACGGTTTCCATCATCGCCACCACCTGTTTGGCGACGTTCTCATCGATGATCTGCTGGCCTTCGTTGCGCTGGCCCTTGACGAAGGTCGGCGCGATCAACTTGCCGCCATTGGCCAACGCCGAATAGGCAGTAGCGATCTGCAGAGGAGTGACGTTCAGGCCGTAGCCGTAGGACATGGTGGTCTTGGTGGTGCCTGACCAGCGTGCCGGGCGCAGCACGACGCCGCCGGATTCACCCGGGAAGCCGCTGTGCGGCACCGAGCCGTAGCCGAAGCGGCGCACGCCGTCGTAGAACACCTGGTCCGGCATCTTCGCCGCGACCTTGGCCGCGCCCACGTTCGAACTGCGGGTGATCACGCCGGTCACGTTCAGCACGCCATTGTTGCGCGGCACGTCGCGGATGGTGAAGCGGCCCAGGGTCATGTAACCCGGATTGGTATCGATGACGGTGTCCTTGGTCACCGCACCGGCCTGCAGCGCGGTGGCAATGGTCAACGGCTTCATCGTCGAACCCGGCTCGACCAGGTCGGTCACTGCACGGTTGCGGCGCGCATCGGGCAACGCGCCGGTCAGCGAATTCGGGTTGTAGGTCGGCAGGTTGACCATGGCCAGGATCTCGCCGGTGGTCACGTCCATGATCACCATCGAACCGCCGGCCGCCTTGTTGGCCACCAGCGCGTTGCGCAGTTCCTTGAAGGCCAGGTACTGGATGCGGCGGTCGATGCTGAGGGTCAGGTCCTTGCCCGGCTCGGCGGCGCGCAGCAGATCGCTCTCGACGGTCTCGCCCTTGCGGTTGCGGATCACCCGCTTCGCACCGGCCTTGCCGCGCAGCCATTCGTCGAACGCCAGCTCCAGGCCTTCCTGGCCGCGGTCATCGATGTTGGTGAAGCCCAGCACGTGCGCCATCGCTTCACCCTGCGGGTAGAAGCGGCGGAACTCGCGCTGCGCGGCCACGCCCGGAATCTTCAGCGCGACCACCTTCTCTGCCTCGTCCGGATTGATCCGGCGGCGCAGGTACATGAATTCCTTGTCCGACTTCTGCGACAGGCGGCTGCTCAGCTCATCCACCGACATGCCGACCGCCTGGGCCAGCTCGGGAATCCGCTCGGGCGAACGAAGCAGGTCCTGCGGGTTGACCCAGATCGAAGCGACCGGGGTGGACACCGCCAGTGGCTCGCCGTTGCGGTCGGTGATCATGCCCCGCGAGGTCTTGATCGGCAGCTCGCGCAGGTAGCGGGCCTCGCCCTGGCGCTGGTAGAAGTCGCTGTTGATGATCTGCACGTAGGCCGCGCGGCCGACCAGCGACACCGAGCACAGGCCGAGCGCCAACGCTACCCAGCGCAGGCGCTGGCGCAGGTTGAAGGCGTTGCGCGGGCGGTTGCGGCCGGCCTTGCTCATGGGCGCACCACCACGATGTCGGCGGCCTCGGGGAACTTCATGCCGAGCTTCTCGCGGGCGATGCGATCGACACGGTTGGCTTCGGCCAGGGTGGCCTGTTCCAGCTGCAGGCGGCCGAATTCCAGATTGATGTCATCGCGCTTGCGCTCAGCGCGCGACAGCTCGATGAACGTCTGCCGGTGACGGTGACGCACGAACACGACGCCGATCGCCGAGGCCACGGTCGAGGCCAACAGGATGATCAGCAGCAGCCGGCTCATGCATCGGCCTCCCGCTTCTGGGCCACGCGCAGCACGGCGCTGCGGGCGCGCGGGTTGGCAGCCAGCTCTTCGTCGGTGGCCTTGATGGCACCGCCGATCAGGTCCAGCGTCGGCACGAACACCTCCGCCTCGGGCAGGCGGCGGTTGGCCGGCGGGGCCTTGGCCAGGCGGTTCATGTACTGCTTGACGATGCGGTCTTCCAGCGAGTGGAAGCTGATGATCGCCAGGCGGCCACCGGGCTTGAGCCGTTCCACGGCCGCATCGAGGCCGGCTTCCAGATCGGTCAGCTCGCGGTTGATGTGGATGCGGATGGCCTGGAAGCTGCGCGTGGCCGGGTGGATCCGGCTCTTATCGGATCCCGACTTGCTGCGCGGCATCACCGAGCTAATCAGCTCGGCCAGCTCGGCGGTACGGGAGAACGGCTGCTTCTCGCGGCGGGCCACGATGGCGCGCGCGATACGGCGGCTCTGGCGCTCTTCGCCATAGGTCCACAGCACATCGGCAATCTCGCGCTCTTCAACGCGGTTGATCCACTGTGCGGCGCTTTCACCGTTGTCCGGATCCATGCGCATGTCCAGCGGGCCGTCCTTGCCGAAGCTGAAGCCTCGTTCGGCCACGTCCAGCTGCGGCGACGACACGCCCAGGTCGAACAGGACGCCGTCCAGGAGGCCTTCAGCCGTCGCATCCCACTGCAGCAGCTGGGCGAAGCTGCCACGGAAGATGGACACGCGCGGGTCCGGCGCGAAATCGCGCTCGGCTACGGCGATGGCTTCCGGATCCTTGTCCATGACCAGCAGGCGCCCCTCGGGACCGAGCTGGGTGAGCACGCCACGTGCATGACCGCCACGACCGAACGTGCCATCCAGATAACGTCCGTTTTCGATCACCCTCAGGCCTTCAAGGACCTGGGTGTACAGGACCGGCAGGTGCACCGCCGGCGACTGCGACACCGGAAGGTGACCGGCCTGCGCTTCTGGGCGCATCCGGGCACCCCGGCTCACAACTTCAGGTCGAGCAACCCATCACCCAGATCCTCGTCAGACAACGTCTGCTGGATCAGGGCCCGATGCGCCTGCTCGCTCCACAATTCGAACTTGTCGCCCATACCGAGCAATACCGCCTTCTTCTCAATGCCCACCGCACCGCGGTGGCTGGCGGGGATGCTGATGCGACCGTTGCCGTCCAGCTCCAGATGGGCGGCCGAGCCGACCAGCTTCTGCTGCAACAGGCGCACGACGCGCTGGGTGTTGGGCTTGGACATCACGTCGTCGCGGACCCGCTCCCATTCCGACTCTGCATACAGCCACAGGCAGCCGGCTTCGAACGGGTTGTAGGTCAGCACGAGACGGTTGTTGCTGGCGCGCGCGACGAGGTCGCGGTAAGCGGTGGGAACCGCCATGCGCCCTTTATCGTCAACTGTGATGGCCGTCTCGCCCTGGAACACGACGCGTGCACCTATCCTTCGCCCGGTGAAACATTGAACCACGAAAACCCACAAAACACCCGGATTTCCCTCTGATGCCCACCTTAGCAGCGGCCCGAGGGTTGTCAACAACTTTTCCGCAGGGAAATCGCCAGCCGCATCAATGGCTTGCAACAACCTTTAGAGAATTGTTCAAGGCTTATCCACAAGTTGCTGATCCGTCTCAATTTTTGAGATTGAACGGAAGTTCAGGGGCGTGGAGAGGGCGTGAAACATCGGCCGCGCATTCATCCGGAACGCGCCGGAAACGGCGCCGGACTGCGCAAACCGTGCACAATGAGGCCATGTGCCTGCTCGCTCTTGGCTGGATGCACCACCCGCGCTGGCGGCTGGTGATGACCGGCAACCGTGATGAGTTCCACGCCCGCCCGACGGCGGCGCTGGCCCCCTGGCAAGATGAGACCTCCGTCATCGGGGGGCGCGACCTGCGCTCCGGCGGTGGCTGGGCCGGCGTCGGTGCCACGGGCCGGATGGCGGTGGTCACCAATGTGCGTGATCCGCTGGCCGCGCAGACCGGCCCTTCACGGGGCGCGCTGGTCGCCGACTTCCTGCGCGGCCGCGACCCCGCCGCCGTGCATATCGACCGGTTGGCGACCGTGGCCGGCGCCTACGCCCCGTTCAACCTCCTGCTGGCCGATAGCGACAGCCTTGAGTACCTGGGCAACCATCCCGCCGAGTGCCAAAGCCTGGGACCCGGGGTACATGGCATGTCCAACGGCGCACTGGACGCACCCTGGCCAAAGACCCGCAGGTTGATGGCCGCCCTTGAAGACTGGCTGCAGGAAGACGGGGTCAGATCCCTTTCGCAAGGCGAAAGGGATCTGACCCCAGACCTGACCCCGCTCTGGGCCGCCCTGGCTGACGAACACCGCCCCGCCGACAGCGACCTGCCCGACACCGGCATCGGCCTGGAGCGCGAACGCTGGCTGAGCCCGGCCTTCATCCGCGGCGACGACTACGGCACCCGTGCCAGCACCGTGCTGCTGATCGACGCCGATGGCCACGGCGAGATCCACGAGCGCCGCTTCGGCCCGCAGGGTGTACCCAGCGGACAGAGCCACGTCATTTTCTGACCCGGTCGTGCCGGCCGTTGGCCGGATTCTCTTGCCAGCGGGGGAGTGCCGGCCGCTGGCCGGCAACCTCTGGATCTTCGGATGCGCCATGAAGCGGCCGGCCGGCGGCCGGCACTGCCGGGCGTCGCGTTGTCGTGATCCACGCGACGGTAGTCGTCATCGCACCGGGCGGGAAACGTCATTCAGCTTCCAACCGCAACCGCGATCCGCCCGTACCACAGGGGCTCCGGCACCACCGTCCGCCCACTGTGCCCCTTTCGCATCCGGCACTGTGTCTATAAATGTCGCCCGCAACCTTCCAGGGTGGTCTTGCCCGGCGCCATGCCGCGCGATCCACACCCACAAGGAGGCCCCATGCGCCGCATCCTCATCCTGCTTGCCACCCATCTGCTCACCCTCGGCCTTGGCTTCGGCCTGGGCGTCTATCTGCTGCCGATCCTGATCGCCCCCGATGACCCGCCGGTCGCGCAGGTGCAGGCCGCCATGACTGATGCCACCTACCGCACCACCTTCCGTCGCGACCTCAAGGGCAGCGATGCGGTGCACTGGGCCGAAGGCAAGGTCAGCGTCAGCCCGCGCCAGGTCGCCTTCGACGGCAAGATGGGCCCGGGCCCCGACTACAAGGTCTATCTGGTCCGCGACTTCGTCGACAACAAAGCCGATTTCCTGAAGATCAAGGCACAGGCGCAGCGCATTGGTGAAGTGAAGACCTTCAACCGTTTCCTGGTGGATGTGCCCGACACCGTGGACGTGGACGACTACACCACGGTGGTGGTGTGGTGCGAGCGCTTCTCGCAGTTCATTTCCGCAGGGCAGTACCGTACGCCGGGCTGACCGAGGCATGGGGTCGGATCCCTTTCCTCCGGAAAGGGATCCGACCCCGCAATCACGAAGCTGCCGGCCAGCGGCCGGCACTACCGATGCGCGGTTCACGCATATAGAAGAAGGAGGCGGAGCCGGCCGATAAGCCGGGTTCTGTCGTGGACAGTCATTCCTCTAGGCGTTACGTCACCGCAACGCTCAAGCAACCTACCCGGATCCAACGCGGGCCGCGCCAAAGGATCCCTATTTGGTCTTGCTCCAGGTGGGGTTTGCCGTGCCGGTCTGTTGCCAGACTCGCGGTGCGCTCTTACCGCACCATTTCACCCTTACCGGCCTTCCGAAGAAGACGTAGGCGGTATCTTTCTGTTGCACTTTCCGTCGGCTTGCGCCGCCCAGGCGTTACCTGGCACCTTGCCCTATGGAGCCCGGACTTTCCTCGGCACCCCCGAAGGGATGACGCGACTGTCTGGCCGGCTCCGCCAGCGCATATTCTAGCCTACGCACGCCCTTCCTGCCGTGCTGATCGCGGCGTCGGGTTCATCCATCCACGCATGGCGTGGATCTACCAATTCCGCTGCCCTGGTGGGTGCGGATTCCGCTTTGGTGGGTGCGGACCTCGGTCCGCACGATCCATCAACTGCCGTACAACGCCTTGCGCGGTGCGCCAGTCAGCTCGGCAGCCAGCTTGGCGGCAGTCGACGGCGGCAGATGCTCGCTCAGCTTGGCGTAGACGCGGCGGCCATGCGCCAGTTGCGCTTCTTCGTCATCACCCGCGCCCTGCACCATCACCACGAACTCGCCCTTGCGCTGGTTCTCGTCGGCTTCCACCTTCGCCAGCAGACCGGCCAGGTCACCATCAAGCACGGTCTCGAACAGCTTGGTCAGCTCGCGGGCCAGCACCGCCGGTCGTTCGCCGCCGAAGATTGCCGCCATGTCGGCCAGCGACTCGGCGATGCGGTGCGAGGATTCATAGAACACCATCGTGCGCACTTCGCCGGCCAACGCCTGCAAGCGGTCGCGGCGGCCGCTGGCCTTGGCCGGCAGGAAGCCCTCGAAGCTGAAGCGGTCGCTGGGCAGGCCGGCCACGCTCAGCGCGGCGATGGCGGCACAGGCACCGGGAATCGGGCTGACCTTGATGCCGGCCGCGCGCGCGGCACGCACCAGCCGGAAACCAGGATCGCTGACCAGCGGGGTGCCGGCATCGCTGACCAGCGCCAGCGATTCGCCAGCCTGCAGGCGCGAGACCAGGCGCTGTGACAGCGCCTCCTCATTGTGTTCGTGCAGGGCCACCAGCGGCTGCTGGATGCCGAAATGGGACAGCAGCTGGCCACTGCGGCGGGTGTCTTCGGCACAGATGGCCGCCACCGAACGCAGCACCTCCTGCGCGCGCGGGCTCAGATCGGCCAGGTTGCCGATCGGGGTGGCGACGACGTACAGGGTTGGCACACTCATTTCAGCGGTACTCACGGGGCAAGGGTAGAATCGTAGCGTGTACCCGGCCAAGGCCGCTGCCCTCATCGCATGGACCCGATCATGAACAAGCCCGCCGCACGGATCTCCGCCCTGTCGTTGTCGCTGATGCTGCTGGCCGGCTGTGCCACCACCAGCCTGACCAGCACGCCCGATTCGCCGGCCCAGAGCCAGGCGCTGGCGCTGATCGAACAGGGCAAGCCGCGCGACGCCGCACTGCAGCTGGAAGGCCTGGCCGCCACCCTGCGCGGCGGTGCCCGCAGCAATGCGCTGGCCGATGCCGCCTGGGCCTGGCACCTGGCGGGTGACAGTGCACGCGCGCGCAGCCTGCTGGGCCAGCTCACCGCCCGCCAGCTGTCCGGTGCCAGCCTGCAGCGCTACCAGCTGACCGGCGCCGAGCTGGCGCTGGCCGACAAGCAGCCGGCGCAGGCACTGGCACTGCTGAAGGACCATGCCGACAGTGTTGCTGCCAGCCTGCGCACACGCTGGCTGCTGGCCCGCGCCCAGGCCCTGCAGGCCACTGGCGATGCCTTCGGCGCCGCCAACGAGCGGGCCCGCGCCCATGCCGGCCTGACCGGCAGCGCGCGCAGTGAAAACCAGGCTGCAATCTCCGGCCTGCTCGGCACCCTTGACGATGCCAGCCTGCGCAGCCGTGCCGCCGCATTGCCGGCCAACGATCCGCTGTACAACTTCGCCGGCCGTGCGCTGATCGCCCGTGGCCTGCCGCTGCCGCGCCCGTTCGACCGCGATGGCGCAGCCCAGTTCGACACCAGCAAGCGACCGCCGGCGATGAGCGACGGCTACCGACCGCCGGCCAAGCTGGCCGTGCTGCTGCCACTCAGCGGCCGCCTGGCCACCGCCGCGCAGCCGGTCCGTGACGGCCTGCTGGCCGCGTACTACGGCGAGACCCGCCGTCGCCCGGAGATCAACTTCATCGACACAGCCGGCACCCCGGCCGGTGCCCTCGCCGCCTACGACAAGGCCGTCGCCTCCGGTGCCGACTTCGTGGTCGGCCCGCTGGGCCGCGACGAAGTGGACGCCGTGTACGGCCGCCAGCAGCTGCAGGTACCGGTGCTGGCGCTGAACCGCGGCAAGGATGCACCGCCGGCCGGCAGCGCCGGTTTCTCGCTGGCACCGGAAGACGACGGCATCGTCGCCGCCGAGTACCTGCGTGGACGCGAACGCAACCGCGCACTGGTGATCAGCAGCAATGACGACACCGGCCGCCGTTCCGCTGCCGCCTTCGCCCAGCGCTTCGCGCAGCGCGGCGGCCAGGTCGCGGCCACCTTCAACGTCAGCGATGCCGTGGGCGATGTCGGCGCGCAGGTGCGCAATGCCGGCCAGGTCGATGCCGTGTTCCTCGCCGTGCGCGCCCCGCAGGCGCGACTGCTGGCGCCGCAGCTGGCGCTGGCTGGTGCCGGTGGTGCCACCCGCGTCGGTACCTCGCAGCTGACCGTCGGCAGCGGCAAGGTGGAAGAAGACGTGGCCCTGGACGGCATCGTCTACCCGAACGAAGCCTGGAACGTGCGCAGCGTGTCCGGCCTGCCGTCGGCCAGCCAGGTGGCCAGCACCCTGCCCAGCGCTCGCGGTGCGGCCGGCCGCCTGTTCGCCTTCGGCGCCGATGCCTGGAAGATCACCGCCTACCTGGACAAGCTGTCCAACGAAGGCGGCCTGGACGGTGCCACCGGCACCCTGTTCCTGGACAGCAACGGCAACATCCTGCGCCAGCCGGCGTGGTCCACCTTCAATGGCGGCCGGCCGATGCCGATCGTCGGTGGTCGCTGAGCGCAGCCAACGTGGCTCGGCGGTGGAAGCCGCCGCCGAGCAGCACCTGCAACAGGCCGGACTGCAGCCGCATGCGCGCAACGTGCGTTACCGCGGCGGTGAACTGGACCTGGTGATGGACGATGCCGGCACCGTGGTGTTCGTGGAAGTGCGCTATCGCGCGCGCTCCGATTTCGGTGGTGGCGCCGCCTCGGTGGATGCGCGCAAGTGCCGGCGTCTGGCGCATGCCGCGCAGCTGTTCCTGCAGGACAACCCGGCGCTGGCCAATGCACCCTGCCGTTTTGATGTGGTGGAGGCCACGGGCGAGCCGCCGCAGCTGCGGTGGCTGCGTGATGCGTTCCGGCTGGATGACTGCTGATGGTTTCCGTCCGCTCTGGTAGAGGCCGACCTTGGTCGGCGCTTCTGTGCCAACCAAGGTTGGCACCTACCAGAGCGCAGCCTGGCCGGCACGACCACGGTGCGTGACTGATGCCGTCGATCATCACCCATGCCGCTGTGCCGTTGGCGCTCTGGTGCGCCGCTGATCGTGGCCGCATCCCACCACGCCTGCTTGCTGCCGGTGTGATCGCTGCGATGCTGCCCGATGCCGACGTGCTGGCCTTTGCCCTGCACATTCCCTACGCCGATGCCTTCGGCCATCGCGGCGCCAGTCATTCGTTGCTGTTTGCCGGCGTGCTGGCGGCATTGGCCGCGGTGTTGGCGTTCTTTGGTAGCGGCCGACCTTGGTCGGCACACCGCAGTTCCGGTAGTCGCCGACCTTGGTCGGCGGTTCTGTGCCAACCAAGGTTGGCACCTACCAAGGCAGGGTCAACGGTGGCATCGACCCTACAAACGGCGGTGTTCGTCTTCGTCTGCGCCGCCAGCCATCCGTTGCTGGATGCGATGACCTCCGGCGGCCTCGGTGTCGCCCTGGCCTGGCCATGGAGTGAGCAGCGCTTCTTCGCGCCGTGGCGACCCATCCGCGTTTCACCCTTCGCGCCACAGTTCTTCAGCGCGCGCGGCGTGTCCACCCTGCTCTCTGAACTGCGCTGGGTGTGGCTGCCGCTGGCTACCGTCGTTGTTGCCTGGAAACTGATCCAACCCGCTCCTGCTGCCCCACGAGATCCGTCATGAGTCCTGCCCTGCCCGCCCCCCTGGTTGCCGAACTGTCCGCCCTGCTGGGCGCGGAGGGCTGGCGCATGGATGACAACACGCTGGAGGCGAACGCCCAGGACAACTCATGGCGCCACCAGCGCCCGGCGGCGGTGGCGCTGCCAGCCGACATCGAACAGGTACAGGCGCTGGTGCGTGCCTGCCGCGCGCATGGCGTGGCACTGGTCGCACGTGGCGCTGGTACCGGCACCACCGGCGCGGCGGTGCCGCTGCCCGGCAGTATCGTGCTGTCGTTCACCCGCATGGACCGCATCGTCGAGATCCGCGCCGGTGACCGTTGCGCGGTCGTGCAACCCGGCGTGCTCAACGGCACCCTGCAGCAGGCGCTGGCCCCGCATGGCCTGTTCTGGGCACCGGACCCTTCCAGCGCCGAGATCTGCAGCATCGGTGGCAATCTTGCCTGCAATGCCGGTGGCCCGCGCGCAGTGAAGTACGGCACCAGCCGCGATAACGTGCTGGGGCTGGTGGCGGTGACCGGCACCGGTGACGTGATCCGCTGCGGTGGCGCCTACACCAAGGACGCCACCGGCTACGACCTCACCCACCTGCTGGTGGGCAGCGAAGGTACGCTGGCATTGATCGTGGAAGCCACGCTCAAACTGACCCCGTTGCCGGTCAGCCAGGCCGGGCTGCGCGTGCTGTACCGCGATGCCGATGCCGCCGCGGCCGCCGTATCGCGATTGATGTCGCAACCGGTGGTACCGACCCGCCTGGAGTTCATGGATGCGCGCAGCCTGGAGTTGCTGCGGCTGAATGGTGCCGACGTACCGGAGGCTGGCGCGATGCTGCTGGTTGAAGCCGATGGTGACCACGATACCCTGCCCTACCTGCTGCAGGCACTGGCCAGCGCTGCCGAGGGTGACGGCATGATCGAACTGGACGTGGCGATGGAAGGCCGTGCACGCGACCAGCTGTGGGCCGCACGCAAGGCGCTGTCGCCCGCGCTGCGCAGCGTTGCACCGGGCAAGATCAATGAGGATGTGGTGGTACCGGTGTCGCGCATTCCGGAACTGGTGGCCGGCGTGCAGGCATTGGCGCGTGACTACACGCTGACCATCGTCACCTTCGGCCATGCCGGCAACGGCAACCTGCACGTCAACATCCTCTATCACCCGGACGATGCCGACGAGAACGCACGCGCGCATGCCGCGCTGCCGAAGATCTTCGAGCTGACGCTGGCGCTGGGTGGCACGCTGTCCGGCGAACACGGGATTGGCCTGGCCAAGCGCGATTTCATGGCGCAGGCGTTCACTGCGGAAACGCTGGCGACGATGCGCGCAATCAAGGCCGCACTGGACCCGGACGGCATCCTCAACCCCGGCAAGGTGCTGCCGCCGGCATAGACCGCGCACCTACCTGTAGAGCCGAGCCATGCTCGGCTCACCGCGCGAAGCGCGGGCTTCCTGCCTGCGGAACGCAGAGCAGCCGAGCGTGGGCTCGGCTCTACACCGGCTTGTCGCTCGCGATATCGACCAAGGTCTGCCGGAAGCTGGGCAGCAGCACGCGGTTGCCATGCCCGCTCAGGTGATCGTTGTCGAAGAACAGCGGTTCACCCTCTTCCACCGCCGAACAGGTCTGCGGTCCGCACAGCAGCGGCAACGGGTCCCACACAGTCAAAGCCGGATAGCGCGCTGCCAGCTCGGCCAGCAACGCCATCTGCGGCGCACGCAGCCTTTCCAGATCGGCACGCGGCATGCTCAGGCCACCGGCACAGGCAGGATTGCGGCGGTTGAACCAATCCGAGCACCGATACGCACCGGCCTTGAACAACGGCAGCGGTGCATCAATGACCACCTGTACTCCCAACCGCTGCAAACGCCCCAGTACCCGATCAGCCTCATCACGCGCAGCCTGTGCGTGTGCCGGCGTGCGCTCGTCCAGCAGCTGTTGATAGATCTGCTGCGCATCCTGGCGCTGCCAATCGAACCCACGCAGTTCCGGCATACGCAGGGCTGCCAGCAACACGATGTCGCCCGGACGCGCCTCGTGTTCGATGTTCGACAACGCGTCTTCAATGAAGCCCCGGCAATCGGCCGGGCTGGCCCGCAACAGATTGACGAAGCTGCAGCCGCCGCGATCCTGCTGGCGCACCTCCATGCCGGTCTGCCGCGCGACCATGCTGGTCATCGTGCGGTAGGCCGCCGCGTGCGAATCGCCCACTACGAACAGGCGCCGCCCTTCAAGCGCCGGCGCACTCACCGGTTCCAGCGGCCGCCAAGCGGGATAGCGGCGCGCCTGCCATGCATAGCCATCGCGGGTAACGCTGAGCGAGATCTGCTCGTGGTATTCCACCGTAGCCCACGCTCCTGCGCCGCATAGCGCCACCACTGGCAGCGCCATCGCCAGCACCTTGGCCGGCGCCAGGCGCAGCAGCGGTACGGCGCTGCGCAGCGGACGCTCGATGAAGTGATAAGACCCGGCGGATATCGCCAGCAGCAGCACCGGATACAGCCACAGCGCGGCGCCGTGCAGGCCGTAGGTCCAGCGCAGCAGCACCAGCAACGGCCAGTGCCACAGGTACAGCGAATAGGACAGCCGGCCCAGATACGCCAGCGGCGCGCACCCCAATGCGTGGCCGATGCGCGATGTCCCCGGCACCGACACACTCGCCAGCAGCATCAACGTGCCGGCCACGGTGGCCAGTACGCCTGGAACTGGCATCGCCAGCTGGGGGGCAATCACCACACCCGTGGCCAGCAGCGCCAGACCGGCCACGGCAACCGCATCCCCTTTCTGGCGCGGCGTACGCGTACGCATCCACTGGTACAGCAGCGCGCCCGCGGCCAGCTCCCAGAACCGCGCCGGCAGCAGATAGAACGCTGCCGCCGGTGCTGCCTGCGCCTGCCAGCCGGCCCACACCAGCGACAGCACGGTGAGCACCGGCAACAGCCAACGCGACCACGGCCAGCGCTCACGCCCACGCAGCCACACGAAGAACAGCAGCGGGAAGAGCAGATAGAACTGCTCCTCCACGCCCAGCGTCCACGTGTGCAGGAACGGGTTGAGTTCCGCGCCGGGCGAGAAGTAGTCGTCCTGCTGGCCGGCCAGCACGATGTTGCTGAAGCCGACCAGCGCGGCCCAGCCGGTCTGGTCGAACTGCTCGTTGCGCCACGCGCGGGGAATGAACAACGCCGACAGCACGAAGGTAGCCATCAGCATCACCAGCAATGCCGGCAACAGGCGCAGCACGCGGCGGCGGTAGAAGTCGAGCAGCATCGCGCCCAGCGACGCATGGGTGCGCGAGGCCAGCGACTGGCTGATCACGAAGCCGGATACCACGAAGAACAGGTCAACGCCGGTGAAGCCACCGGGCAGCCACGTTGCGTTGGTGTGGAAGACGACGACGGCCAGCACCGCCAATGCACGCAGGCCATCAATGGCGGCGTTGTGGGAACGTTCGGGCGCGGACATGTGGGATGCGGAAGTGAGCGATCCGGCAGCATCACCAGCCACCCCGCAGTCATTCAATGGACGATCGCGACAGAGCAGGTATGTGTTTAGGTTCGATCCAGCCTGTGAGCCAGAGTAGAGCCATGCTCGGCGGCTCTTCGTGCAGATCGCGATGCGCCGAGCGTGGGCTCGGCTCTACAGGAATGTCGCGATTGCCACGCTGAGGCGCGCGCCACGCGTCTGCAACACTTTCCAGCTTTCCAACAATTCTCATTGGCAGCATTGGCGCTTCATGCAAATCATGTAGCGCCACCGACAACGGGTGGCACGGGCTTGCAATCCCGTTTGGAGTATCTGTTGGTTACGCTTGTCTGCCGGCGTCGCTCATCCCCTGTGGGTGGCGCCGGCAGGCATTCTGCCCGCGCACCTATGGCGGGCGGTACGTGGGGGCCTCGTGCCCGCCGGCGTCTTGCAGATATTCCACCGGTATTGCAACCACGCACCGTCCGCCACCCTCGCTGTTAAGCGGGGTGGCTTCTTCGTCGCCAGCACAAGGAAGCCGCCATGACTGCCACACACTACCCGTACCTGTTCGCCACCCTCGGCGAGGCTGCCAACGATCTGCCCGAAGCCATCGCCCGCGCACTGGAAACCACACTCAGCGCTGCGCACGGCAGCGGCGCGCCCTCCAGCACCGCACTGTTGGCATGCCTGCAGCGCATCCGCCAGGTCGAGGCCGCCGACGGCCAGCCCTGGCCAGAGAAGGACCGTACATCGGGACACCGCATGGCCATGGCGCGTGCCAACCGCGCCAATGCCGGGCTGACCGTGCTGCTGGAACTGCTGCACGCGACCGAACGCGTGCGCGTGGATGGCGCTGATGACCAGCAGGTGGGTGACGACGTGCGCGAGGGATTGCTGCTGGCCTGTCGTGGCCTGGCCGAGTATGTGGATGTGCAGTTGCACGCGGCGTAGCGCCGGGCGATGCCGGTGCACCTCCACCTGGGTAGGTGTCGACCTTGGTCGACACATTCGCGCCAACCAAGGTTGGCACCCACCAGAGCAATACCGATGCACCCCTGCTTCGGTAGGTGTCGACCTTGGTCGACACATTCGTGCCAACCAAGGTTGGCACCCACCAGGGCAATGCCGATGCGCCCCTGCTTCGGTAGGTGTCGACCTTGGTCGACGCGTTCGTGCCAACCAAGGTTGGCAGCTACCAGAGCAATGCCGATGCGCCCTCGCTTTGGTAGGTGTCGACCTTGGTCGACACATTCGTACCAACCAAGGTTGGCACCCACCAGGGCAGTACCGCTGCGCTCCTGCTTCGGTAGGTGTCGACCTTGGTCGACACACTCGTGCCAACCAAGGTTGGCACCCACCAGGGCAGTACCGCTGCGCCCCTGCTTCGGTAGGTGTCGACCTTGGTCGACACATTCGTACCAACCAAGGTTGGCAGCTACCAGAGCAATGCCGATGCGCCCTCGCTTTGGTAGGTGTCGACCTTGGTCGACGCGTTCGTGCCAACCAAGGTCGGCACCCACCAGAGCAGTACCGATCCGCGCCTGCTTCGGTAGGTGTCGACCTTGGTCGACACACTCGTGCCAACCAAGGTTGGCACCCACCAGGGCAGTACCGCTGCGGCTACGCGAAGTGCTGGTAACCGCCGTCGGCGGCTTCGCCATCCACGTGCACGCCCTGCCCTTCGGCGATGCGGCCGATTCGGGTGAGCGGCACGTCCAGCGATTCGGCCAGGTAGTGCAGCGCATCGCGCTGGTCGGCGGCGGCGGTGAAGCACAGCTCGTAGTCGTCACCACCGCGCAGTGCGCAGTCGCGCGCGCCATCGCGGCCGAGCAGTTCACGCAGCGCGTGCGAGATCGGAAGCGAATCGGCATCCACATGCGCGGCCACGTTGCTGCGCGTGGCGATGTGACCCAGATCGGCCAGCAGGCCATCGGATACATCCACTGCCGCGTGCGCGAACGCACGCAGGCGCAGGCCCAGGGTCACACGCGGCGTCGGCCGCAGCAGGCGCAGGCGCAGGCTTTCGTAGTCGGCCAGCAGCGTGGCGGTGGCGATGCTCAGCGCAGCTTGTTGCCACAGGCGCAGCGCACCGGCGGCATCGCCGAGCGTGCCGCTCACCCAGATATCATCGCCCACCTGCGCGCGGTCGCGACGCAGGGCCTGCCCACGCCCAACCTGGCCCATCGCTGTGACCGACAGCGACAGCGGGCCACGCGTGGTGTCGCCACCGATCAGCGCGATGTCGTGCTGGTCGGCCAGGGCGAAGAAGCCATCGGCGAAGGCATCGATCCAGTCTTCAGTGGCTTCCGGCAGCGACAACGCCAACGTGCACCACGCCGGGCGCGCGCCCATCGCAGCCAGGTCCGACAGGTTGACCGCCAGGGTCTTCCAGCCGATGTCGAAGGCCGGGGTTTCCACCGGGAAGTGCACGCCGCTGTTGAGCGTGTCGGCGGTGACCACCAGTTGCTCATTGGCACGCGGCTGCAGCAGCGCAGCGTCGTCGCCGATGCCGAGCAGGATGTCGTCGCGCTCGAGGGTGCGGGCGCGGATGCGGTCAATGAGGGCGAATTCGGCCAGGGACATGGGGCGCTCCCGCTGTTGTACGTGCCGCGCAGGGCGCGGTGGGCGGTAGTGCCGGCCGCTGGCCGGCAACCTCAGGATCCCTGCAGCTGCCGGCCAGCGGCCGGCACTACCACAGGTGGGTCAGTGACCCGATTCGACCTTGCGCCATTCCACGGCGGCACGATCCAGCACGCCGTTGACGTAGGTATGGCCGTGCTCGGAACCGAAGCGCTTGGCCGATTCGATGGCTTCGTTGATCACCACACGGTACGGCACGTCCAGGCGGTAGCGCAGCTCGTAGGCGGCCAGGCGCAGCACCGCGCGTTCGATCGCGTCCACTTCCTCGATGCCACGGTCCAGGTACGGGCCGAGCGCTTCGTCGATGTCGCGGCGGTTGTCGAGCACGCCGTGCAGCAGTGCTTCGAAGTACGCCAGGTCGGCGATTTCGCGGGCCTGCTCGTGGGCGAACTGGGCGATCAGCGACTGGGCGTTGCCGCCGGAGATCTGCCAGGCGTAGATGGCCTGCACGGCACGACGGCGGGCGCGCGAGCGCAGCACCGGATCGACGCCATCGCGGCGGACGGGTTTACCGGAGGGCTTGCCCTGGGTGTTCTTGTTCATGGCAGCTGCTCCAGAAGATTGACCATTTCCAATGCGGCGAGTGCGACTTCCTCGCCCTTGTTGCCGTGGCTGCCGCCTGCGCGGGCCTCGGCGTCTTCAACGCGTTCCACCGCCAGCACGCCGTTCAGCACCGGCACGCCGAAGTCCAGCTGCACGCGCATCAGGCCCTCGGCACAGCGGTCGGCCACGTGTTCATAGTGGCGGGTATCGCCACGGATCACACAGCCCAGGGTGAGGATGGCGGCGTGTTCATGGGCGGCGGCCAGGCGCGCGGCCACCAGCGGCAGTTCCCAGGCACCCGGCACGCGGATCACGTCGATGTTGGCTTCGGTGATGCCGTTGCCAGCCAGGCTCTGGCGGGCACCAGCGACCAGCGTGTCGGTGATGCGGGCGTTCCAGCGGCTGGCCAGGATGGCGAAGCGCGCCGATTCGGGAGTGCGAAGATCGCCTTCGAAGTGGCTCATATGCGGCTTGGGGGACTCGATAAGGGGGTAATTCTAGCGTGGATGGGCCCCGGCCGTGATCGGCGGCGGCCGGGGGCGTGCCGACCCATGGTCGGCACCCACCGTTGGCGGAGGTGTGGTAGTGCCGGCCGCTGGCCGGCAATCCCGGGGATGCGGTTGCCGGCCAGCGGCCGGCACTACCCATTACAGGGTCACCGTCTCCACCACTTCCAGGCCGTACCCGGCCAGGCCGATCTGGCGGCGCGGGGTGCCCAGCACGCGCAGCTTGCCCAGGCCCAGGTCGGACAGGATCTGCGCACCGGCACCGTTGCGGCGCCACTGGCCCACGTCCTTGTCCTTGCCCGGCACCACCGGCGCCGGCTGCTGGCGCAGGCGGGCCAGCAGGGCTTCGCCATCGCGCGGGGCCGACAGCACCACCATTACGCCCGCGCCTTCGGCATCGATGGCACGCAGGGCATCGGTGGCGGCCACGCCGAAGTCGTCACGGCGCCAGTGCAGCAGGTCGGCCAGCGGGTTTTCCACCTGCACGCGGACCAGGGTCGGCGTTTCCGCGTCCGGGGTGCCACGGACCAGCGCGAAGTGCAGGTCGTGGGCGATGCGATCGCGGTAAGTGACCAGCTTGAACGGGCCGAATTCGGTGTCGATCTCGCGCTCGTCCACGCGCTCGACGGTCTTTTCGGTGGCCAGGCGGTAGGCGATCAGGTCGGCGATGGAGCCCATCTTCAGGCCGTGCTCGCGGGCGAACACTTCCAGCTCCGGGCGGCGCGCCATGCTGCCATCCGGGTTCAGGATCTCCACCAGCACGCCGGCCGGTTCCAGCCCGGCCAGCATGGCCATGTCCACGGCCGCCTCGGTGTGGCCGGCGCGGGTCAGCACGCCGCCCGGCTGGGCGATCAGCGGGAAGATGTGGCCCGGCTGGTGCAGGTCCGACGGCTTGGCGTTGGGCTTCACCGCGGTGCGGATGGTATGGGCGCGGTCATGCGCCGAGATGCCGGTGGTGACGCCCTCGGCGGCCTCGATGCTGACCGTGAAATTGGTCTGGAACTGCGCGGTATTGGCCTGCACCATCGGCGCCAGGCCGAGATCGGCGGCGCGGGTGCGGGTCAGCGGCAGGCACACCAGGCCACGGCCATGGGTGACCATGAAGTTGATGTCGCTGGCCTTGACCAGCTCGGCGGCCATGATCAGGTCGCCTTCGTTCTCGCGGTCCTCGTCATCGACGATAACGACCATGCGACCCAGGCGGATGTCTTCCAGGATTTCCGGAATGGGGGCGAAATTCATGCGCGTGCTCCTTCGCCCAGCAGGCGTTCGACGTAACGGGCGACCAGGTCGATTTCAAGATTGACCGCACTGCCCACGCCCGAGGCGGAGAAGGCGGTGTTGGCCACCGTGTGCGGGATCAGGGCGACTTCGAAGCCTTCGTCGTCCACTTCGTTGACGGTGAGGCTGACGCCGTCCACGCAGATCGAGCCCTTCTTGGCGATGTAGCGGCGCAGCGAGGCCGGCGCGGCGAAACGCCAGCGCTGGGCACGCGCGTCTTCGTGGATGGACAGCACCTGGCCGAGGCCGTCGACGTGGCCGCTGACCAGATGGCCGCCGAGGCGGTCGGTCGGGCGCATGGCGCGCTCCAGGTTGATGACCGCGCCCTCGTCCAGCTGGCCCAGCGTGGTCAGGCCCAGGGTCTCGGTGGAGGCATCGGCCTGGAAGCTGCTGGCGTCGAATGCGATGACGGTGAGGCAGACGCCGTTGATGGCAATGCTCTCGCCCATCTGCACGTTGTCGAACGGCAGATTCCCGACATTGAAGGTGAAGCGGACATCGCCGCCGATGGATTCGCGTGCGGCCAGACGGCCGACGCCTTCGATGATTCCAGTAAACAAGAAACGTTCTCCGCGAAAAGTGAGCGAAAAACGCCGCAAGGCAAACAGGCGCACGCAGGGCATGAGCCCTGTGGCACCGTCTTCTTTCATCCGGACTATGACCGTCGGCTCCGGCATTGGACCGGATCTGCTGACCCCCGGCCATGGGCCGGGGCGCTCGCGGGCTCGTGCTTGCGCACCTACCGCCGGTGGGGAATTGCACCCCGCCCTGAAGACGTTTGTGTACCGGCGAACCGGCGTGGCTAGTGTACCAGCCCGGGCTGAACGGGGTGGATGACCGGGGTCGGATCCCTTTCCGCAGGAAAGGGCTCTGACCCCATGGACCGGTGGCACAGCAGCGCAGGGGTCAGAGCCGTTTCCCGATGGGAAACGGATCCGACCCCCTACCCCGGCCTGCCCCAACCTGTGACGGTCGTCGCTCGCAATTTGTAAAACTTTCATTAAAATTCTGCCCCGGACGACATGAGGTCGCCACGGGCAGCCCACTGGGCAGGCCCGCCAAAGGACTGAAATTCACAGGAATTCCCATGCGCAAGATCCTGATCGTGGCCGCCCTGCTGGCCGCCGCCCCGTTCACGGCTTCGGCTGAAGCCCTGAGCTACACCTACGTTGAAGGCGGCTGGACGCAGGTCAAGGTTGACGACAACGCACTGGACGACCCCAAGGTCGACGGCGGCTACCTGCGTGGCTCGGTGGCCATCGCCGAACAGGTCTATGTGTTCGGTGGCTGGTCGCGCACCAGCAAGACCAATCACTACGGCAATGATTCGCTGAAGCTGGAACTGAACCAGCCGGAGCTCGGCATCGGCTACCACATGCCGTGGACCGACCGCCTGGACTTCACCGCCGATGCCGCGTGGGTGCGCCAGAACGCCGAAGCCACCGTCCGTTTCGACGGCCTGCGTTTCAGCCAGAAGGATCACACCAATCTGGGCCGCGTCACCATGGGCATCCGCGGCAAGCCGTCGGCCATGACCGAAGCCTGGGCCAAGGCCGGCTACATGGATGGCGGCAACCACTTCAAGGGCACCTGGGTGGGCACCGTCGGCGGCCAGATCAACTTCACCCGGACCTGGGGCCTGGTGGGCGAGATCTCCGGCTACCGCGACGTCACCCAGTACTCGGCCGGCGTCCGCGCCAGCTTCTGATCCAACGATCGCTCCTCGTCGTGCGATCGAACGGGCCCCGCAAGGGGCCCGTTTTTTTGTCCCTACAGCAGCGCGCTGCACTGTGGCGGAGTACGTGTCGTTTTCTGCAACCCGGCACGCTCACTGCGCCGGGTGGCTTTAGGACGAGTACGAAAGGCAATCCGGTCCGCCACGACGGGCATTTGCGAAAGACGTCAATGATCCCGGCGGGTTAGCGACGTTGGCAGCACCGTTGAGGCCACCCACGCAAACCGTATGCGACATCACGGCGAATCGATGACCTTGTCTGATGCCCGCATGGCCCGGCATGTTCGGCCCAGGCAAGGTAACCCGCATCGCGTCATGAAAAGACATTGGATCGTCGTAGGCGACACAACCCACAGCAACGGGCGCGTCATCACAGGATCGCCGTATACCGATATCGAGGGCAAAGCGGTCGCACGCGAAGGCGACCGGGCGAGCTGCCCACTGCACCAGGGCATCTTTCTGATCGTGCAGGGTGAACCTACCCTGCTCATCGACGGACATCCCGTTGCACTGCACGGGCACCACCTCGCCTGTGGCTGCCAGCTGATCTCGACCCAGCAGCGATTGGTGTTTGTCACCGATGCCACTGCCGATGATGAACATCCCCAGAGGGAGCCTGCCCAGGCATCTGCTTCCAGACCCCCGGTCTGCCTGGAATGCTTGCGGGCTGCGGCCGCCAGTGCTGCCCCACTGCTGGCGCGCGCATGATCGGCCACTACGCCTATGCGCTGCTGGACTGTGCGCCGGATGAAGATCGCGAAGCAGCGCTGCATCACCATGCGACGCACAGCGCACTGATGCATCGCTCACTGTTCGCAGGACAACCCGAAGGAAACCTCCTGCACGCGTCACCGTATCTGCTCGAACTGCCGCGGGGTGCCATTGAACAGCCCATGCATCATTGGTTGCGGCAGCTCGGCCACCAGCCTGCGGGAACCACCTGTCTGCTCTCGGACGTACCGTTCGAGGAGGTGTTCCTCCATCTGCATGCACAGCTCGACATCGCCCTTCCCGATGGATCACTCGCGCTGATGCGCTACTACGATCCACGCGCATGGCTGCGCTACCGCGACGTACTGACGATGCAACAACTGCGGCAGCTCTTCGGGCCGATCAACTTGTGGCAGATCACCGTGGGCGGTCAGACATGGGGGCTGACCCGCAGCGAACTGGAGCAGCAGGAGGTAGACGATGCTGACATTGAGCACTGAGCAGTACGCGATGCTCCGTCTGCCCGACGCGGCTACATTCTGCAGCCCGCTCGCTGACGAGACACGTAGCGGATTTCCCGGCGAAACCGCGCATCTGAACGATGCAGCGCTCCTGCAGGCAGTGCGTACAAGCTACCGCCATGCAGTGACCTCACTGCACATCACCCATCTGCCCACGATAGTGCGCTGGGTGAAGGCCGACGTGGCCTGGGCACCTGGACTGCGCGATCACGCGCTGACCGTGGCGTGGTTCCGGCGGACCACCCACGCCAACGCAACGGCCGCCGATCTGCTGGCACTGCTCGCCTCGCGCTTTCTGTCCGACTGAAAGGAGCTGACCATGGGTGCCATTCCACTACCTCTACCGCTGCCACCGGTGACGATTCCGGGTGGCTGGGACCCTACACAGGATGTTCCCGGGCACGCGCCTGGCGGAATCCCGGGAGACACGGCCGGTGGCCCTACGCTTGGCCAGATCTGGCGCGGCATCAAGGAAGCCGCAGGCGTCGGCGCCGATTCCAAGGTTGAACCGCGCGTGGAAGCCAGCGAAACAGACTGCGCGCAGACCAGTAACCAGAACGACTGCAATGCCTGCAAGCTGGCGCGGGGCTTCCTGGTGCCCGCCAACTACACGATTCCGTTCAAACAGTACCGCAACTTCGACTACCAGCTGCGCATTGCCAATCACCTGGCGGGCCCGGAAGTGTTCGCCTACACCTATGGCGGCACCGGACTGGACCGCGCTCGCCTGAGACTGACGGCCGGCAAGGGCAAAAACGAGATCACCGTTACCGAGTGGAACCACGGCGGCATCCGCTTTGATGGCTTCTGGCGGAGCCGATGCACGGTGGTGGAAGCGAAGGGGCACTACAAGCAGTTTTTCTCCGCAATTGGAAATCTCCACCCTTGGGCTGCACTTGGCGGCAGGCGTCCGTCGATCCTAGACAGCTGGGCGAAGCAGTTCAAAGCACACCTGTGCCACGTTGCAGCGCTGGGCAGACCCGCAAAGCTCGAATGGCACTTCCTTGAAGTCGAGTGCTTCATGGCAGCCCAGCAAATTCTTGCCAGCCACTCCATTCATCTCAGGCATACGCCATGACGATCATGTACAGATGCAAGATCCACTGCACTATCCCTGAGAGAATCGTTGATGCCTCTACCGTCTATCGCGATCTGGAGCCGCTACTTCAAGCGCTACTGGAGGTGAGTGCGCTGTTCAATGGCTGGGTGGAGCACTCGCGCGGGAAGGGCCCGATCCCATTCACCGACAGAACAAGGTTCATCGAGATGCTTGCGTTCAACGCACGGCAGGACGGTGATGAGTACCCCACAGCTCCCTCTGCTGCGGGCGCAGGCGCAAACCTGACCACAGCGAGGACGCATAGGGAATGGAAGGCGACAGGATGCACCTCGATCAATTACTGGCCTTGGTTTGGCCAGTTGACGATGGAAATCGATGCACCGATCGAAGCATTCGGTGAATCCGAGGCGTCCGTCATCGTCCGCAGGTGCATTGCCGCGATAGCTCAAACAGTCGACGTCGAATTCGTCTCAACGGATGCCGTTGGACCGAAGCCTGAAGGCAAGGGCTACCAGACCTACTACCTCAACCACAGGCTGTTCCCTCACCGCCGTTGGCTGGGCTGGATGGGCTTCGTCCCTGTGCTGGTGCCGCACAGGTTCATTCCGGAGGCGGCCAAGATGGAAGTGGTGAAAGGCAGAGGTACGATCATCGTGGCCGTGGACGAACCGTTCGACCTGCACAATCCCGACCACATCAAGCGCGCGCATCAGGTGGAACTGCGCATGGCCAATGCGGGGCTGCTGGATGTCACCGACACGTCGCTGCTTGAGTGAGACGGCGGCAGTAGGGGTGCCTGGCATTTCCGGCGATCCCCTTAAGAATGAGCGGACTCCATTCGCTTCTGCCAAGCCCGGATGGATGCGTACTGACTGCACGCAAAGTGCGCTAGGCTTGCCCGCCTCTGGAACAGGAACCCACGTCATGAAGACCCCCCTCCGTACCCTTCTGGGCAGTGCCCTGCTGTGCGCACCGCTGTTCGCCAGCGCTGCACCAGCCCAACTGACGCCCGAGCAGGCTTTCGATCTGTACGCACGCGTGCTGCTGGAAGACGACGCGGCCGCCACGCGCACGCTCAACGACGCACTGAAGCCGGCATTCGAAGGCCAGGACGCTGTGAGCCCGAACCCGGGTGCGCTGGCCAAGGCATTGGCCGAACCCTGGCAGACCGTGCTGGCCAGCACCGGCGCCAAGGTCGACGCTGCGACCACCGAAGCGCTGTATGCCAAGGCGCTGCGTGATTCGAAGTGCCGCGCGACCAAGAGCGTGATCGAAGACAACGAATACGTTGAAGACCAGAAGCTGGCGCGCATCAGCTTCAGCTGCCAGGTGCCCGACCTCGGCAAGGTTCGCCCGCTGTTCGCCGCCAGCCTGGCCGCCGATGCCAGCCCGGCCTCGCGCAAGCAGTTCACCGATGCCTATACCCAGGCGCTGCAGAGTGGCGCGCGCGCGCCGGTCAGCGGCACCTTCACCCTGTACCCGGCCAAGGACAACGGCTACTGGTACAGCGGCAACTTCGATGACCTGGTGGGCACCGTGGCCGGCGCGCTGGCACCGTTCGAAGACTGGATGCAGGACGCGCAGGCGGCCAACGCGCCGAAGGTGACCGGCGTACCGGGCTGCGACCTGCTGCTGCAGCAGCATCGCGCCTGCGTGGCGAAGATCGCACCGGACCAGATCAGCGGCGTGGACGCCATGGCCGAGGAACTGAAGGCCAAGGCCCAGGTGCAGTCGGCCGATGAGATGACGCAGGAGTGCAAGGCACTGCGCCCGATCGCGGAGATGATGTGGACCGACGAGTGCGCGTGAGAACGTAGGAACTGAACGCTACGGAATCAGCGATGTCCGGCGGAACCCAGACCGCACGTTCGGACTAGTTGCATGGACAGGCCACGGGGCGGGGAGCATTCTCTCCGCCCCGTCTGGATGGAATCACCATGCACCGTCTTCTTTTCTACCTGCTGGCCTTGGGTATGCACCTGCCTTCGGTAACTGCCCGCGCCAGGACACCGGAAGACGTCGTTTCCCACCATCTTCAGGCAATACAGGAACGCAACGACCTCGCACTGCGGATGCTTGTCCAGCAGCGCATGGCCGGCCAAACGGGTGCAACCGATGTGCCCGTCGATGCTCCGCCAATGGCGGTGTTGCTGGCGACCTGGACGAGAAACATCGAGCGTCATGCCGATCCGATCGATGGCGTGGATTTACCGCATCTTGCCTGGGCGCTGCAGGTTCTGGCCAACACCCGGTGCCAGCCGCACCGAAGCGAGGAATGGTACAGCCTGACCGGAGGCATGCAGGTTGCCGACGTGCACTTTACCTGCCGCGTGGGCGATGTCGAGCGTCTTCGGTATCTGTCCGAGGCCACGGTCTTCGATGGCGGTGAGCAAAGCGAGCAGCGCTTCTGGGGAGCCTACATCGCGACGTTGCGCGACGGCCCCTTCCACGAGATCGGTGGCACCACGCGCGTGGTATCGACCACTCAGGAGCCCGATTGGCACAGCGAAGAATCGAAACATCCGAACGATGATTTCTCACACGCCCGCGTCGAAACTGACGTCTATGAAGCCCTGATCGAAGCGCTCATCGCGCATCCGCGGGGCCTGTATCGCACCGGTACCTATGACGCCCTTGCGCAGATGACCGGCATCATGGAGTGCGACGATCTTGTGCAGCGGCATCGTCGCTGCATGGCGCGCATTGCGCCGCAGGAACTCAAGGGAGTGAGTGAACTGGCCAGTACCCTGAGCAAGCAACGACAGCAGATTCCCGAGGCGGAGCTGCTGCAGCAATGCGTGGCCTTCCGCCCAAGAATGCAGGCACTTTGGACCCCTGAGTGCCGGTAGGCTGTGGCCACCTGCACGCACTTTCAGAACCGTTGCATGGCCCTGTGCGGCCCGCATGGTCAATGCTGTTGCCCTCTTCCATCGGGGCAACCGCATGAAACACCGCACGACGTCGACCATGGTCATGTTGCTGACGCTGCTGGCGCTTGTGGCGTGCGGGCAAGCCAAAGCTCCCAAGTCCAGGATTACGACCTTCTCGGTCATCCCAGCGGTTGCCTTCGAGTCAACCCTGCTGAGCGACAGGCAGCTGGATGCGTGGATGAGCGAAGACGACGACTGTCACGCGTTCCTGATGTACCACGATCAGTGTGCCGTGCTGGTATTGCCGCATGAGTACGACGACGGGTTTACCCGTCACCAGTTGCGATTGAAGGCGAAGAACCTGCCGGGCGAGGCACTGGGCGCGTACTGCCGCAAGCTGCATGCGCTGTGGAAGCAGCAGTGGAAGGGCCAGTGCCCCATCGGCGAAGAAGACGACGAGGATGCCTGACGGCAAGGGCGTCGCCCCTGCTTCGCGTCATTCCCTCAAGGGCGCAGCAGCAGCCTGATGTCCTCACCGACCTGACGCTGGTCCACCACACGCAGGCGGCGCTGCTGGTCCATGGCATCGATGCCGAGGCCGGCCAGCAGCGGGCGACCGGTATCGCCCAGCAGCGTGGGCGCCTGATACAGCAGCAGTTCGTCCACCCAGCCGCCGTGCAGCAAGGCACCGGCCAGCGTCGCGCCGGCTTCGGTATGCACTTCGTTGATGCCGCGCTCGGCCAGCAGTGCCAGCACCGCGCCAAGATCGAGACGGCCGTCAACACTGGGCACGCTGGCGAATTCGGCATCGGCCGCATCCGGTGCACTCACCGCTGCATCGTGCAGGTACAGCGTCGGTGCCCCGCCCTCGCGCACGCGCCTGCATTCGAGCGAGCGCAGGCGCGCATCGAGTACCACGCGCAACGGCGGCATCACTTCGGTGTCCGCCAGGCGCACGGTCAGCATCGGGTCGTCGGCAAGCACCGTATCTGCGCCGGTCAGGATCGCGCCTGCGCGGGCGCGCCAGTGCTGCACGTCCTCGCGCGCAGCCGGCCCGGTGATCCACTTGGAACTGCCATCGGCCATCGCGGTGCGACCGTCGAGGCTGGCTGCCAGCTTCACCCGCAACCACGGTCGGTTGCGCTCCACACGCGACAGGAAGCCCTTGTTGAGCTCACGCGCCTGCACCGCCATCAGCCCTTCAGCGACTTCGATGCCGGCATTGCGCAGCAGATCGAAGCCACCACCATCGACCTTCGGGAACGGATCGCGCATCGCGGCAACGACGCGCGACACACCCGCTTCGATCAAGGCCAGCGCACACGGCGGTGTGCGCCCGTAGTGCGCGCACGGTTCCAGGGTGACGTAGGCGGTGGCACCGCGCGCCTCGCTTCCGGCCTCGCGCAGCGCGAACACTTCGGCGTGCGGTCCACCGGCACGCTGGTGCCAGCCCTGCCCGACCACGCGTTCGCCGTGGGCGATCACGCAGCCGACCATCGGGTTGGGGCGGGTGGTGTAGGCGGCACGCTCGGCCAGACGCAGTGCGTTGGCGATGTGCAGGTGGTCGAGAACGGAGAACGGGGCGGTCATGCGGCCATGGTAGCGCCGTTGGTGGCGGTGTAGATCCACGCCATGCGTGGATGGGCGCCACTGTGCCAACCAAGGTTGGCACCCACCGGAGCAGATATCTGTGCCAACCAAGGTTGGCACCTACCAGAGCTTCAGCCCTTCTTCTTCTTGGTCAGGGCGATCACGTCGCCCAGCAGCTGCAGCTGTTCGGTACTGGACGGCAGGTCACGCTCCAGCTTCTCGATCTCCTCGCGGAAATCGGCGACGTCCTCGAAGCTGCGGTAGACCGACGCGAAGCGCACGTAGCCGACATGGTCAAGCTTGCGCAGTTCGTTCATGACGAACTCGCCGACCTTGATCGAGGGCACTTCGCGCTCGCCGCTGATGCGCAGCTGGTGGACCACGGCGCGTACCGCCGCTTCGATCTTGTCTTCAGCCACTGCACGCTTCTGCAGCGCGCGGTCAAAGCCGGCGCGGACCTTGCGCTGGTCGAATGCTTCACGAGTGCCATCGCTCTTGACGATGGCAGGCAGTTTCAACTCCACCGTTTCCATGGTGCTGAAGCGCTCGCCACAGGCTTCGCATTCACGCCGACGACGGATCGTCGCGCCGTCTTCGGAGACGCGCGAGTCGATGACCCGGGTATCGGCATGTTGGCAGAAGGGGCAGTGCATGGAACGCCTGGCTCAGGAAAGTACCTATTGCCACGGTCATGGCAGCGTCGCAAAGGTACCTGAGAAAGGGCCCCGCAGCAAATGCTGTCTGCGCGGAAGTGCCTGCATTTCGGCCGAACAGAGCCTCCAGCGCGGTCAGCGCTGCGCGTTCAACCGGGTGCCGGCGGCGCCGAGGCCGCGCGCGCCCAACGCAGCCACGCCAGATGCCCTGCCATCACCAGCAGCGGCGGGCCGAACCCGAGGAAGGCCAGGGTCGAGATCTCCCCGCGCTTGAAGGTGAAGTACAGCGTGGCGGCGACCACGCCCAGCGCGGCCAGGCCTCCCAGCGCCAGGCCGACCCAGGCGACAACCGGCGATTGGCGCAGGCCGGCAACACCGCGCCACAGGAACAGGCCGCTCAGCCACAACCACGACAGCAGGCCGATGATCCCGGCCGACGACCACAACAGCAGGATCCTGTGCTCGTCGCCCGTCAGGTACTTGCCATCCCATACGACCATCAGACCCAGCACGGCACCCGTGCCTCCGGCGGCCACCGTGGGCAGGCCCACCAACAGGCCGGCAATGGCCATCCAGCGTTTGTGCAGACGCTCATCCATGCGTTCGGTTTCCTTCCCTGGGCCGCATCATGCGCGGCGTTTGATCCACACCAGCATCGCAGCCGGCACCAGCATCGACGGGCCCAACAGCAACAAGCCGATGCCTTCACCGTGCACGGCGATGCCCCACCACAGCGCCAGCCCCAGCGGCGGCAGGGCGGCGAGACCGCCCGCCAGCAGCATCCACCACCAGAGGCGGTGCACGTGCAGCCCGGCACGCCCCTGCAGCAGAAAACCCGCGCTGAGCCACAACCAGGCCAGGCAGCCGGCAATGCCGGCCAGGCCCCACAGCGGCATCACCGTCACCGAGGCCAGGGTGCCATGGCCGAACTGGCCCAGCCCCATCAGCAGCAGCATCGTCGCCGCCGCGCCGCCCATCGCCAGGCTGGGCAGGCCGAACAGCACCGCCAGCGCGGTGTACAGGTACTTGAGGTGGCGCTCATCCATGCGCGGTTGCTCCGATACCGGGGTCAGAGCCCTTCCCTGCGGGAAGGGATCCGACCCCTGCTTCGATCCGGGCTTCGGGGTCGGATCCCTTTCCGTCAGGAAAGGGCTCTGCCCCCTGCTGCGATCAGCCGTAGACCGGGTACTTGCGGCACTGCGCGCTGACGGCATCACGCACGCGGGCGATGACGGCGTCATCGTTCGGTGCGTCGAGCACGTCGGCGATCCAGTTGGCCAGATCCACGCAGTCCTGTTCGACGTAACCACGGGTAGTCACCGCCGGGGTGCCCAGGCGCAGGCCCGAGGTCACGAACGGCGAACGCGGGTCGTTCGGCACCGAGTTCTTGTTGACGGTGATGTGAGCCTTGCCCAGCGCGGCTTCCGCGTCCTTGCCGGACACGTCCTTGCCGATCATGTCGACCAGCATCAGGTGGTTCTGGGTGCCGCCGGAGACGATCTTGTAGCCGCGCGCGATCAGCGTGTTGGCCATCGCCTGGGCGTTCTTCACCACCTGCTGCTGGTAGGCCTTGAAGCCCGGTTCCAGCGCTTCCTTGAAGGCCACGGCCTTGCCGGCGATGACGTGCATCAGCGGACCGCCCTGGATGCCCGGGAACACGATCGACTGCAGCTTCTTGACCAGGTCTTCGTCGGCGCCCTTGGCGACGATGATGCCGCCGCGCGGGCCGCGCAGGGTCTTATGGGTGGTGGAAGTGACCACGTGCGCGTGTTCCAGCGGGCTCGGGTAGACGCCTGCGGCGACCAGGCCGGCGACGTGGGCCATGTCGACGAACAGGTAGGCACCGACCTTGTCGGCGATGGCGCGGAAGCGCGCCCAGTCGATCACCTGCGAGTAGGCCGAGAAGCCGGCCACGACCATCTTCGGCTTGTGCTCCAGGGCCAGGCGCTCGACTTCGTCGTAATCGATCAGGCCCTGGTCGTTCACACCGTACTGCACGGCGTTGAACAGCTTGCCCGAGGCATTGACCTTGGCACCGTGGGTGAGGTGGCCGCCGTGGGCCAGGCTCATGCCGAGGATGGTGTCACCCGGCTGCAGCAGGGCGAAGTACACGGCCTGGTTGGCCTGCGAGCCGCTGTGCGGCTGCACGTTGGCGTAGTCGGCGCCGAACAGCTGCTTGAGGCGGTCGATCGCCAGCTGCTCGGCGATGTCCACGTATTCGCAGCCACCGTAGTAGCGCTTGCCCGGGTAGCCTTCGGCGTACTTGTTGGTCAGCTGGCTGCCCTGGGCTTCCATCACCGCCGGGCTGGTGTAGTTCTCGCTGGCGATCAGCTCGACGTGGTCTTCCTGGCGCTGGGTTTCAGCGGCGATGGCCTTGGCCAGTTCGGGATCGTAGGATTCGATGCGGACGTCACGCGGGAACATCGGGTACTCCAGCAGGCAGGGAAAAGGGGTACGGCTCAGCCCCCGATTGTAGCCCCGCACCGGGTCTGCCGGGGCCGAAACGGACGGGGCCGGCATCCCCGAAGGAATCCGGCCCCGTATGGTTTCGAGTGGCGTTGCGGGGGCAGAGCCCTTTGCGCTGCAAAGGGATCCGACCCCGACTGCGATCCTCAGCGGCTGCTGAGCACGTACTGGGCGATCACACCGGTGGCGATGGCAACCAGCAGCATGTTGCCGCGGTCATCGCGGATCCACTGGTGGCCATAGGGCGGGCGGCGCAGGTGGTAGCGCGGGTAGTCGTTCACCACGTAGACCGGGCCACGGTAGTAGTCGCGGTAGCGATGGCCGACCTTCCAGCCGTAGCCCGGGCCATAGGCCGGGCGGTACACCACACGCGGCGGTGCCGGGCGGTAATAGCGGTCATGGTCGCGGTGCCACTCGCGGCGATCCTGGCGGTAGTCGCGCCGGGCCTCGCGGCGGTCGCGCTCCCAGTCACGGCGATCCTGGCGCCACTCGCGGCGGTCCTCGCGCCACTCGCGGCGATCATGGTCGCGGCGATGGTCGTTGTCGGCGAAGGCCGGGGCCACGGCGCCGAGCGCCAGCACAGAGGCCACGGCGCCGGCCATTACTCGATTGATGCGCATGTCAGACCTCTGCATGGGTGGGTGGTGAACCCATATTGCGCACCCGATCTGAACCGTTTCCGGCTGGAAACGCTTCCCGCTGCAGGACTGTGACGAGGTATTCAGGCCGCGGCCAGCCCGGCAGCCCCTTCCAGGCGCGGCCCGGAACCGGTTCCGGCTATAATTGGCGGTATTCCATTTCAGTCTGTGCCCGCTGCCGCAACGGGATGTTCCCGTGACGGGTCGGGTGCAGGGCCGCGCCTACGGAGACCGCATGTCCTCGCAATACATCTACACCATGAACCGCGTGTCCAAGGTGGTCCCGCCCAAGCGGCAGATCATCAAGGACATCTCGCTGTCCTTCTTCCCGGGCGCGAAGATCGGCCTGCTGGGCCTGAACGGCGCCGGCAAGTCCACCGTGCTGAAGATCATGGCCGGCGTGGACACCGATTTCGAGGGCGAAGCCCGCCCGCAGCCGGGCATCAAGGTCGGCTACCTGGCGCAGGAACCGGAGCTGGACCCGACCAAGACCGTGCGTGAAGCGGTCGAGGAAGGCGTGGGCGAAGTGCTGCAGGCCCAGGCCGCGCTGGACGCGGTGTACCTGGCCTACGCCGAGGAAGGCGCCGACTTCGACGCGCTGGCCAAGGAGCAGGAACGCCTGGAGGCGATCCTGGCCGCTGGCGACGCGCACACCCTGGAAAACCAGCTGGACGTGGCCGCCGATGCGCTGCGCCTGCCGCCGTGGGATGCCATCGTCGGCAAGCTGTCTGGTGGTGAGAAGCGCCGCGTGGCGCTGTGCCGCCTGCTGCTGCAGAAGCCGGACATGCTGCTGCTCGACGAACCGACCAACCACCTCGACGCCGAGTCAGTGGAATGGCTGGAACAGTTCCTGGCGCGCTACACCGGCACCGTGGTGGCGGTCACCCATGATCGCTACTTCCTGGACAACGCCGCCGAGTGGATCCTGGAACTGGACCGCGGCCGCGGCATTCCGTGGAAGGGCAACTACACCGACTGGCTGACCCAGAAGGATGAGCGCCTGAAGCAGGAAGACAACCAGGAAAAGGCTCGCCAGAAGGCGATCCAGAAGGAACTGGAGTGGTCGCGCCAGAACGCCAAGGGCGGCCGCACCAAGGGCAAGGCCCGTCTGGCCCGCCTGGAAGAGCTGCAGTCGGTCGATTACCAGAAGCGCAACGAGACCAATGAAATCTTCATCCCGCCGGGCGAGCGCCTGGGCAATGCGGTGATGGAGTTCAAGAACGTCTCCAAGAAGTTCGGCGACCGCCTGCTGTTCGACAACCTGAACTTCCTGGTGCCGGCCGGCGCCATCGTCGGCATCATCGGCCCGAACGGTGCCGGTAAGTCGACCCTGTTCAAGATGATCACCGGCCAGGAAAAGCCGGACACCGGCGAGATCGTGGTCGGCCCGACCGTGAAGCTGTCCTACGTGGACCAGAGCCGCGACGCGCTGGAAGGCAACCACAACGTCTTCCAGGAAATCGCTGGCGGCCTGGACATCCTCAACATCAACGGCATCGAGATCCAGTCGCGCGCCTACATCGGCCGCTTCAACTTCAAGGGCCAGGACCAGCAGAAGATGGTCGGTTCGCTGTCCGGTGGTGAGCGTGGCCGCCTGCACATGGCCAAGACCCTGCTGCAGGGCGGCAACGTGCTGCTGCTCGACGAACCGTCCAACGACCTGGACATCGAAACCCTGCGTGCGCTGGAAGATGCGCTGCTGGAGTTCCCGGGCAACACCTTCGTCATTTCGCATGACCGCTGGTTCCTGGATCGCATCGCGACCCACATCCTGGCGTTCGAAGGCGACTCGCACGTGGAGTTCTTCCAGGGCAACTACCGCGAGTACGAAGAAGACAAGCGCCGCCGCATGGGCGACGACGCCGCGCCGAAGCGCCTGCGCTTCAAGGCGCTGAAGTAAGGCAACAGGAAAGGCCGCGCTCGCGCGGCCTTTCTCCTTTTGCAATGTGTACCGACCATGCATGCCGGCCAGCGGCCGGCATCTACCCATGAGCGACCCCATGTCCCTGTTCGAGCGCCTGTTCCAGCTGCAGCAGCACGGCACCACCGTGCGCACCGAGCTGCTGGCCGGTGTCACCACCTTCCTGACGATGTCCTACATCGTCTTCGTCAATCCCGAGATTCTAGGCACCACCGGCATGGATGCGGGCGCGGTGTTCGTGGCCACCTGCCTGGCTGCTGCACTGGGTTCGGCGGTGATGGCGCTGGCCGCCAACTTCCCGGTCGGCATGGCGCCCGGCATGGGCCTGAACGCGTTCTTCGCCTTCACCGTGGTCGGCGCTGCCGGCCTGCCGTGGCAGCAGGCACTGGGCGCGGTGTTCATCTCCGGCCTGGTGTTCCTGGTGCTGTCGCTGACTGGCGTGCGTGCATGGCTGGTGTCGGGCATTCCTTCGTCGCTGCGCTCGGCCATCGTGGCCGGCATCGGCCTGTTCCTGGCGATCATCGCGCTGCAGAAGTCCGGCGTGATCGTCGGCAATGAAGACACGCTGGTGGCGCTGGGCCCGTTGAACACCGCGCCGCCGCTGCTGGCGCTGGCGGGTTTCCTGCTGATCGCGGTGCTGGAAGCGCGCCGCATCCGCGGTGCGATCCTGATCGGCATCCTGGCGGTAACCGGCGCCGGCTGGGCACTGGGCGACGTGCAGTACCAGGGCCTGGTCTCGCTGCCGCCGAGCCTGGCACCGACCTTCCTGCAGCTGGACCTGCCGGGCCTGCTGCACCACGACGGCGGCGCGCCGATCGCGGTGCTGCTGCAGGTGGTGCTGGTGTTCGTGCTGGTGGAAGTGTTCGATGCCACCGGCACCCTGTACGGCGTGGTCGGTCGCGCCGGCCTGCTGAAGCTGCCGGGTGCGCAGAAGCGTTTCGGCCGCGCCCTGCTGGCCGACAGCACCGCGATCGTGGCGGGTTCGATGCTGGGCACCAGCAGCACCACCGCCTTCGCTGAAAGCGCCTCGGGCGTGCAGGTGGGCGGCCGTACCGGCCTGACCGCGCTGGTGGTGTCGGCGCTGTTCCTGGCCGCGCTGCTGTTCTCGCCATTGGCGGCGATGGTGCCCAGCTATGCCACCGCACCGGCGCTGCTGTTCGTGGCCGGCCTGATGCTGCGCGAACTGGTGGAAGTGGACTGGAGCGACCTGACCGAATCGGTGCCGGCGGCACTGTGTGCGCTGGCGATGCCGTTCACCTACTCGATTGCCAACGGCCTGGCGTTTGGCTTCATCGCGTATGCGGCGCTGAAGGCTGGTACCGGCCGCTGGCGCGAAGTGCATCCGGCGGTGTGGCTGGTGGCGGTGCTGTTCACCCTGCGCTACGCGTTGGAATAAGCGGTAGGTGATGCCGGCCAGCGGCCGGCACTACCGGACGCGGGGTTCACCTGCTGCGCACGGTGCTCTGGGATGATGCGGGCATGGTTCGGCCTGTCCTTCCCACGGATCCGTCTTCGCCGTTGCGCCGTCGATTGCTGCGCGCGGCGGTTCTGGCGCCGTTGGCCGGTACGCTCGCTACCCTGCCCGGCTGCTCGCTGCCGGTGCAGGTCGATGGCACCTTCCTGCAGCCGTGGCGCAGCCACCTGCAATGGGGCCTGGCCGACTGGCAGCGATCCTTGAAGCTTGCACGTACGCTGGGCTGCCGGCAGCTGGTGCTGCAGTGGACCGGCATCGTCGGTGGCAGCGACGGCGACTGGTCACTGCCCGACGGCAGCCTGCAGCAGCTGTTCACCGCGGCCAGCGAGAACGATATCCGCATCCGTGTCGGCCTGCCCTTCCAGCAACGCTGGTGGCAGGCCATCGGCGCAGACGACGCCACGCTGCAGGCGTTCCTGGCCGACAGCCTGGCGCATGCACGCCGCTGGTTGGCACAGGCGCCCTGGGCGCAGCAGCCGGCCTTCGGGGGCTGGTACCTGCCTTACGAACTGGAGCAGTACCACTGGGCCGATCCGGCCCGCCAGCAATGGCTGGCGCAGTGGCTGCAGGGGCTGGTGCAGGCCGCCAGCGCACGCGGCGGCGACTGCGCGATGTCCTGCTACTTCAGCCGCCTGCAGACCGATGGCAACCTGGTCACGCTGTGGCAGGCGCTACTCGCGCACGCGGCCGTGCGACCGATGGTGCAGGACGGCGTGGGGGTGGCCGGCGCTGGCAACGTGCAGCAGCTGCAACCGCTGCTCGATCATTTCCACGCGCACAGCATCGGCTTCGATGCGATCGTTGAGTTGTTCCGCGAACTGCCCGGCGGCCCCGCCGACGGCAGCGGATTCAAGGGCGAAACGGCCGATGCCGCACGCATCCAGCGGCAGTTGGCATGGGCACGCGACAGCGGCGCACAGCACGTGCTGGTCTATGCATTGGAGCCATGGCTGACCCAGGACACACCGCAGGCCGCAGCGCTGCGACGACGTTGGGGCCTGCCTCAGTAGTAGAGGATGGCGGTGGCGAACAGGCCCTTGGCGCGCTGCGTATCACCGCCGCCGATCGCGAAGCGGTACTGCACGGTCAGGTCCAGGTAGGAGCGCGGCGTGTTGTAGTGGTCCTCGCGGAACCAGTAGCGCACGCCCACGCCCGGTCCTGCGCCAAGTGACCAGCTGCGCTGCGTATCGTTGAGCGCGAACGACTGCGCCGGGAACAGCGGATAGCGGATGTCGCGCACGCGCGAGCGCTGGTCGAGCCAGTCCGCTCCCACCACCACATACGGCGTGACCACCCAGTGGGTCTGCCCTGCACCGAAGCGGAAGCTTCGCCCGGCACGCAGTTCACCGGCAGCGAACCACTGTTCGCGATGCAGGCGCCCGTTGGCATCGCCGATCCGCCGCACCGGCGTACCGTTGGCATCGAGCGCGTCGAGGGTGAAGGTGGCACCGTTGTCGTCCCAGGTATATCCCCCCTGCGCGTAGCCACTGACCATCCACCACTGGTTCACATCGGTGCGCAGATCGGTGCCGTGGTAATAGCCGTAGGTCAGGTAGGACATCCAGCCGCCGGAACCGCTGGCCAAGCGGTAGCGCGCCAGCGTGCTGGCTTCCAGTGGCCGGTTCAGTCCCAGCTGCAGGCGGCACTGCACGGCCGCCGATGCGGGGTAGACCTCACCCTGGCGGGTTGCGCTGCCCAGGAACTGGCGGCGCTCGATGCCGGCGCTCAGACCGGTCTGGCCAAATGCGTAGCGCAGGCCGAACGAGGCGATGGTGGACGGCCAGCCGGTGGTGGAGCGCGAATGACTGAGGCGCTCGGCGCGTGCACGCGCATCCGGCGTTGATTCGCCGGTGCACGGATCCACCGCACGGATCGATTCATAGGTGCCGCCTTCGTCGTACAGCGTATTGAGCAGGCGTGCGTAGAGCTCCAGCGTGCCATGCTGGTCATTGAACGCTGGTGGCCGCCAGAACGCCTCCAGCGTGCTGAACACCGAATCGCCCGGCGTGCTGATCGCCGCACCGCCGACATTGGTTGCGGCCTGGCGCGCGCCACGGAAACCCGCCGAAGCGATCACGCCCCACTCGCGCGAGTAATTGGCGATGGCATTGCGCACGTTGTAGCGCTGGTGCTCGTCCAGTGCCAGCTCACCGGCATCGGCGCGATCAATGGCGCTACGCAGCAGCGTCACCGCCTGTGGATGATCGCCGTTGGCCGCACTCGCGTACGCCTGGTCCAGCACCACGCTCTTCGGCGCCTTGCCGGTGGCCTCGGCGGCACGGAAGTCGGCCAGTGCCTGTGCCGGATCCCTGGCCTTCTGGTTGAGGTAGCCGCGCTGCATCAGTGCTCCTGCGTCATCAGGGTGCTGTGCCAGCGCCGTATCCAGCCGCCGCCGCGCTTCGTCCTGCTGGGCACGGTTGCCCGCTGCCAGCGTGGTGGTCAGCAGGCCTTGCAGGTTCGCGTCGTCCGGTGCGTGCTGCACCGCCTGCCGTGCCTCATCGATGGCGTCAGCGTAGTCCCGCCGCGCATAGGCAGCGTAGGCGCGCTGTGCGGCACCGCCATCCCCCTGCAGGTCGGCCGGCATCAGCTCGCAGACATTGCCTGTGTCGCCAGACTGGCAGTGCTGGAACGGTGCCGGGTAGGTCTGGGCGCTGATGCGGGGAAGCGCGCGACTGGAGCGGATCGCCCAGGCGCGTTGCTCGATGCCCTGCTGCAGCAGCTGCTGCGCGCGTGCATCGCCCGCATCCGTCGGCAATGCCGACTGCAAGGGTGCCAGCAGCGCCGCGGCGCGCGTGCGGTCGGCACTGGCCAGCGCCGCATCCACCGCCAGCAGGCGCACGTTGCGTTGCTGCGTTGTTGACCCCGGCGCGGCGAGTGCGGTGTCGAAGTCCTCATTGGCGAGCGCGGTATTGCCCTGGCGCTGGTGCAGGTAACCGCGCATGACCCGTGCATTGAGGTCGTTGGCATCCACCTGCAATGCCTGATCAGCACTGTGCTCAGCGTCGGCCAGCTGATCGCCCTGCAGCTGTGCGGTGATCAATAGCAGCCGGTATGAAGCCACGTCGGGGGCCAGGTCCACAGCGGCGTGCGCCTGCTCAATGGCGGCGGCATCCTCACCTGCGGACAGCGATTGATAGGCCTGCTGGGCCTGCCGCAGGGCGCGTTGGCGGTCCAGTGCCACGCGCCGCGCGCGTAGCGCCTCGACATTCGGTGCGCCCAACCGCAGCGCTGTGCTGATGGCGGCGTCGGCCTGTTCGGGCTGCTGTTGTGCCTCCAGCGCCGCCACCCACAGCAACGCCCAGGCACCCTGCGTCGGCTGCTGCCGGAAGGCCTGTTCGGCCTTGCCGGCCGCCTCTCCCATCCGCCCGGCGTCATAGGCCGCGTATGCCTCGGTGGCCAGCGCGTAGGCCTGCTGCCTGCTGCGGTCTGCGGCACTGCCGACCGGACGCGACGGGGATGTCGTGCGCGCACCTTTGCCGCCAGTCGCCGCGCCACGTGCAGCGGTGGCAGCCGCCAGCGCCGGCAACGCCGGATCCGTCAACCCCGCATCCAGTGCACGACGCGCCTGCTGCTGCGCTTCTGCGCCACGACCGAGCTTCTGCAGCGCATAGATCTGCAGCAGGCGCAGCCGCACCACGTCCGGGCGCAGCCGGATCGCTTCGCTGGACTGCTGGTAGGCTGCGCGGTAGTCACCACGCTCATACGCGGCAAACGCTTGTTCGGCGATACGGTAGGCAGCTCCAGACAATGGCAGCTGCGCATCGGCCTGGGCCTGTACCGATACGCTGGCCGTGGCCAACGCGACGGCAATGACGGTGGACAGCAGCGTGGTCTTCATGCCGGCAAGGCTCCGGGAGGCGGTGACTGCAGCGCGGCCGCACGCCGGCGCTGCTCCTGCATGGCCTGGGCCACAGCCTCTTCGGTGGTGATGCCCTGCTTCACCAGGTAATCGCCGATGCGGCCGTCGCGCTGCGGCATGTAGTCGTCCAGTGCGATCTCGAACCGCGCGTGGTCGATCAGGCGCATCTCCACCAGCAGGTCACCCAGCAAGGGCACGTTGTCCAGGTGCCACTGCCGGTCGCCACCGATCAGACGCAGACCCGCGTTGATCTCGCTTTCGCGGGCAATGTTCTGTTCGATGTGCTCGCTGCGGGTTTCCTGCTTCAGCAGTGCCAACGCCTCTTCGGGCAATGGGCTGGCCACCGCCAGCCGCAGGGTGCCTTGCTCGCGCGGCGGCAACGGCAGCATGCGCCATTGCACGCAGGCATCGGCACTGACCGGGAACTGGCAGGCGCGCAGGTAATCGACATCGATCACCGCGCGTGGCAGGTCGCCCTGGAATGCGATGGCCTCGGCCAGGGTTTCATCATCCAGCCAGCCCTGGGTGAGCAGGATGCGGCCCAGTGGCTGCTGCCGGCCGGCATGCTGCTGGTCCAACGCCTGCTGCAGGCGTTCGGGTTCCACTGCCTGCCAGGTGGTCAACAGCTCACCGAGCTGCTTGCGGGTCTGCACCAGCTGCGCGGCATCCGGGAAGTCGTGCATGGTCTTGTCCCAGACCATGCGCTTGCCGAACAGCAGGTAGGCCAGGAACACCTTCCATGCGCGTGCGGTGGCCATGAAATTGATCATGTTGCCAACCACCATGCGCGGGATCGACATCAGCGCATGCTCCCAGCCATACAGCCGGTTGACGAAGTAGAAGCGCTGCACGACCCGGGTCGCCAGCGCCGCCGTGGTCAGCAGCGCCACGTTCATCTGCCAGGTACCGGCCTGGAACACGCTGGGGAACTGCATCGTCCACAGCCCGGTCATCTTCAGCAGCCAGAACAGCAGCAGCTGCAGGAAGATGAGGTAGGCGATGATGCTGACGAACGAGGTGATGATGCCCTTGCGGTCACGCGCCAGCAGGTACTTGGTGGCCAGCGAGCCACGCCAGCCCAGCGACTCCCAGCTCTGCAGGCCGATGCCCAGCACCCAGCGCGCCTTCTGCCGGTACGACGCGCGGAAGTTGTCGGGGAAGTACTCGCGCACGCACAGCGCCATCTGCTGGGTGCGCTCGCGTACCGGGCCCCAGCCGAACCATGACGGGCGACGCACGCGGAACTGCACCGGGAAGCGCGCGAAGATCGACTGCATGCCCATCGCCGCAAGCCGCGCACCAACGTCGTAATCCTCGGTGAGGCTGTCGGTGTTGAAGGGCTGGTTGTCGGTCTGCGCGCTCAGCGCCAGCAGCGCGCGCCGCGAGAAGCAGGTACCGACGCCCGCCGACGGCACCATGCCGGAAACACTTTCACGCACCACCAGATCCTTGGCGTGCCATTCGGCGAACTCGTCCATGTAGACGCCGGCCACCAGCTCGTACCACTCGCGGTCCAGCGAGGTGACCGGCAGCTGGATCATGTCCTTGCGCGGCAGCAGGTAGTTGTAGAAGCGCAGTTCCATCGGGTGCAGCACGTCTTCGCTGTCGTGCAGGATCACCCCGGCGAACTCGATGTCGTGGCGCTTCTCGTAATCGAAGATGGCCAGGATCAGCCAGTTCAGGCAGTCGGCCTTGCTGGTAGGCCCATCATGCGGCACTTCCACGCGGCGCAGGCGCTTGTAGCGGCGGCGCATGCGCTCCACTTCGTCGATGGTCTGCTGGTCGTTGGGATAGGTGCCGACGAACACCACGTACTCACGGTAGTCGAGCACGTTGATCATGTTCTCCACCATCTGCGCGATGACGTCGTACTCCATCCACGCCGGCACCATGATCGCCAGCGGCTGTTCCGGCCGCTGCAGCAGGTCGTCCTGGGTCAGCGGCCGGTAGGCATCGCGGCGCTTGATCGTGAGTGCGCGCCAGCTCTCGCGCACCCAGTACCAGACATCGATGAACAGGTCATCGAGGCTGGAGATCAGGATCAGCACGGCCACCGCCGCCGCCGTGGTTTCCAGGACGGCGTAGTAGTTGGCCAGCTGGATGTTCCAGAACAGACCGTCCACGGCGGATCAGTGCCCTGCGTTGGCGGACTTGCGACGGCGCACCTGGGTGACGCGGGCGGCCAGCAGCGCGAACACGATCACGCCGACCAGCAGCAGCAACCAGACCATGTGCCGTTCCCACTTCGATTGCGGATTGCCGTCCTGCGCGATACGCGTGCCATAGGGATCCTGGCGATCGAATTCGCGCACGGCATCACTGCCGTCGAGCACGGCGAGATCGCCGCGCAGCAGCCGGAACGGCGCGCCGAACGACGGTGCCTGCGCACCGAGGTCGCTGTAGAGCACGCCCAGCTGGCCGCCGGACGACCCCACCTGCACCACGGCAGCACGATCCAGCCCGCTGACATCCAGCAGCGGCTGCGGCTTCCCGCCGATCAGCAAGTGCCCATCCTTCAGACCGGCCGCATCGACACCCGATGGCGCCACACCGAACGCCAGCCACGGCGCGCCCGGGCTGACCGCGGCACCGGCATCGACCACCTTCAGTTCCGATGCCTCCGGCGACGCGCTCACTGCACTGGCCACGGCGATGACCTTGCCCAGTGAGGTCGGCGCGTCCTGCAGCCAGGTGCCGGGCACGAACACCTGGTTGCCGCGCGACAGCTGGCTGCTGGCACCGACGAAGTCACTGCCCAGCGAACGCTTGGCCAGGGTCAGGTGGCTGCTGGGCAGGATCGAGACCGGGTAGCCGGTGGCCGGATCGTGGCAATAGGGGCGTGCCGGCTGGCGCAGGAAGCTGACGCGGATCTCGTTGCGCGCCGACAGGGCGTAGGCCGGCACCTTGGCCACCAGCCGTTGCGGCTGGCCGTTGGCCGCCAACACCTTGCCACCCAGCAGGTAATCGTTGAAGTAGATCGTCGCCACCGCACCCTGTCCGGCCGCGTTGGGTGCCGCCGAGACATCGATCACCACTTCCTCGGGCAGGCGCCCATCGGCCGACAGCGCGCCGAGGTCGAAACTCGCGCTGCGGTCGGCACGGGTGACGACATCCATCGTACCGGCGATGTTGCCGAGCCGGCTCAACAGCACCTGGTCACCGTCGAGCTTCGGCGTTCCCGCTTGGCTGACCTGCAGGCTGCGGCCCAGCGCGTAACTGCGCCACTGTTCGGCGAACAGTCCGGCGACCTTGCCCGCCGCCGCCGGGTCGACCACCAGCGTCGGGCGGCCGGCAACAGCGACCACGCTGACCGAGGCGTTGGCCGCGGGCTTTTCCAGGCCCCCCATATCGGTACCGCGCCATGCGGCGAAAGCAGTGCCCGCATCGGCACCCATAGCAGCAACCTGCGCGGCAAGCGCGTCCAGTGCCGCGCGTACGCCGGTCCGCAACGCTTCGCTGCCGATCATCACGTCAGCGGCCAAGGGCCCACTGTCACGCAACGACAGCAGCGCCCCCACTTCGGCCAGGTCCTTGATCGCATGCGTACGCTCGCCGGCAGCCAGCGTGGCATAGGCCGGCATGCCCTGCAGGCTGGCCGGGATGCTGATGCCGGTCAGGTCGACGCTGTCACCGACCTTGGGCAGCGCCACCACCTGCACCTGCTTGCCGCCGGCCTGCAACGCGGTACCGATGCGCCAGGCGGCGTCGTAGGCCGGCGCCTGCAGCGCCTTGCCATCCACCAGCAGCCGCACCTGCGGTGGCAGCGCGCCCCAGGCCTTGGCCACGGTATCCACGGCACGCCCATCGAAGCGGTAGCTGAAGCGCGAGTCCGGCGACAGCCGCAGCACGTTGGCCGGCGCGCTCTGGTCGGCACATTGGTAGTCGGAGACGATCGACCACCAGCCGACGCCGACCCGCACGAAACCGTTCTGGCGGGGTTCGCCATCGATGGCCAGCAGCTGGCTGGCGTCGCCCTGCGCGTCGGTGATCGAGCGCGCGGCGATCGGATCGCCATCGACCGACCACAGGCCCGAGGTGCGCCCGGCGTGACCGCGCACATAACGCCCGTCCAGCTGCAGTTGCGCATCGCGGGTGGCGACGCCGGCCGGCACCGGCAGGTAGACCTCGCGCTGGCTCTCCTGCCCGCTCAGCACCAGCGGTTGGCGGAAACCAAGTTCGCGCAGGGTCATCTGCCGGTTCACCGTGCTGTCGCCGCTCCATTCGGCGAACTGGCCGGCGACGTTGTCGGCGGCATGGGCAGTGCCGACCACGCCCGACAGGACGAACGCGGCGGCGGAAACAAACAGGGGAGAGCGGCCGGTCTGGGTCATGGCGTCACTTCATGCGGATGGGGGTGGGCGGCACCGCCGCTGCGGAGACCGGGCGAGAATTCGGGAAGCGGCGTGCCGCGCAGGGCAGCGACGATGCGGGCGCTGGCGCGGCCGTCCCCGTAGGGACTGGCATCAGGCTCGAAGCGGGTCGGCTGCGGTGGCTGGGCCAGTGCCGCATTGACCCCCTCGACGATGCGCGAGGGCGTGGTACCGACCAGCGTCACCACACCGGCCTCGACCGCCTCCGGGCGCTCGGTGACGTCGCGCATCACCAGAACGGGTCTGGCCAGCGCGGGCGCTTCTTCCTGCACGCCCCCGGAGTCGGTGAGGATGACGTCCGCACGCTGCATCAGGCGCACGAAGCGCAGGTAATCCTGCGGTGGCACCAGGTGCACGTTGTCGAGGTGGCCGAGGTGGGCGTTGACCGGGCCCTGCACGTTCGGGTTGAGGTGCACCGGGTACAGCACCTGCAGGTCCGGCCGCCGCGCCAGTTCGGCCAGCGCGCGGCAGATGTCCTCGAAGCCCTGGCCGAAACTCTCGCGGCGATGGCCGGTGACCAGCAGCAGCCGACGGCCGGGGTCAAGCATGTGGAAGGGCTGATCGGCATGGGCTCGCAGTGCCGGATCGGCATCCAGGCGCTCTACGGTCTGCTGCAGGGCATCGATGACGGTGTTGCCGGTGACCAGGATCTGCCCGCCCAGATGCTCCCGGGCCAGGTTGGCGCGCGAGCTGGGGGTGGGCGCATACAGCTGGTGGCCGACCACATCGATCACCCGCCGGTTCATTTCCTCCGGCCAGGGCCGGTTGATGTCGCCGGTGCGCAGGCCGGCCTCGACGTGGCCGATCGGGATGCGGTGATGGAACGCGGCCAGCGCCGCAGTCATCGCCGTGGTGGTATCGCCATGCACCAGCACCCGGTCCGGGCGCACCTGCGTGTAGAGCGCGTCAAGCCGCTCGAACAGCTTCGCGCACAGCCCATTGAGGGTCTGGTTGGGCACCATGACATCCAGGTCATGGTCGGCAGTGATCTCGAACAGCGACATCACCTGGTCCAGCATCGCCCGGTGCTGGCCGGTGATGCAGACCACCGATTCGATGTCCGCAGCCCCCGCCAGGGCCCGTACCAGCGGCCCCATCTTGATCGCTTCCGGCCGCGTGCCGAACACCGACAGGACCTTCATGGCAGCGCTCCGGAAGGCCGGTGCGACGAGGGGCAGGCAGCTGTAGCCACGTCTGGATCCTTTCGATGATCTCGTCCAATACCCGCAGGCAGGAGACGGTCATCTCATGAGGAAACTCCAAATTCGCGACATACATCACATTAAGTCGACTGTATGCGCGTCGTGGCATCGATCTTCATCGTTGCAGGATCAAGACGCAGTCAACGCCGCCCGTGGAACGGACGACGTTGCGGTGGAACGCAGCAGTGGCGCGGCCTGCGGCCGCCTTACTCGTACTGGATGGTGAACGTGGCCTGGCCGTTCGCGACACCGGCGCCGACGGTGCCGGCCTGGGTCTGCACATAGCGTGCACGCAGCGGCAGTGCCATCACGCTGGTACCCGGCGCGGTGGTGCCGACGTTGATGGTCTGGCCGAAGCGCACTTCGCGCTCGGTGCTGCCATCGCGCTGGACCATCTGGATGCCGATGCGGGTGGCGCTGTTGCTGGCCGCGCTCAGCTTCAGCACGCCCGGCATGTTCGAGCTGTCCTGGTCGGCATCGAGGCGGATGCCGATCTTGCTCTGGTAGGCCGCGACATTGCTGCCCTGGCAGTTCAGGCGGATCTCGAAGTCACGATCAACGGCCTTGGAGCCGACACCGGTGAAGGTGGTGTTGGCCACGCTGCCGAAATCGACGGCAATGTTGCGGCTGCCAGCCTGCACTTCGCAGGTCGGGCTGACCACGGTGGTGCCCGAGCCCTTGAAGGTCGAGGTCAACACGGGACGTCCGGGGCCATCGCCGTCGAAGTAATACGTGGTGAAGCGGCCATTCGGCGCGATCACGCCGGAACCGGTCTGAGCGGCAGTCTTGATCAGCTGGATGCGGAAGCGACCGCCGATCAACGTAACCGTCGAATTGCCGCCGAAAGTGAGCTGATGCGGGTAATAGACCTGGATCGAACCCGAATCACGGAACAGTTTGATGCCCACGCCAGGAACATCGGTTTCATACGTATCCGAGAAGCCCGGCACCGGGCGCTTCTGCGCAGCGTTGACGTACTCACCGATCGAACGGCCTCCGGACCAGTAGTCACAGCTGGCAACCCGGTCACGCTGGTTGATCGATTCGCTGATTTCCTTGATCACGCCACCGACCGGCGTGCTGGGCAGGATCACGATCTGTCCCATGTCCATGGTGACGTCCTGCGCAACGAAACCGTTGATCTGGATGCGGCAGGCCGCACTGGCCTGCTGTGCCAGCAACACACCGCCCAACAATGCGAGGCCGGCGAGTGCCTTGCGGCCACGGGAAGAAATCATCGGCATGCTGCCTCCAGCGGGATGAAGCCGGTCTTGGACGCATCGGCGCCTGCCGGTACCTGGTAATCGACGGTGCAGCGCTGGTCGGCGCCGGCGCCCCACTCCACCAGCAGGCTGCCCTGGTTCTTGTCACTGCGCACGTACAGGCGGCCACCCTGGCTGACCATGCCCACCGGCTGGCCCTGCTCGTCCTTGACCTGTGCACCGAACGGCATGGTGCGGCCATCGGGGTTGCGGACCTGGATCAGCAGCGCGTTGCCCTTGCGGGTATCGAAGCGCAGGTAGCTGATCGCACCGGCGAACGGCGCGACCGACTGGCTGGTGCTTTCCAGTTCGACGTCGTGGGCCATGCCCTGCGGGTCGAGGGTGACGGTGTTGAGGCGGTACGGCGACACGTACGGCACCACGGCGTAGCCACGGCCATCGACGCGCAGGCCCGGGGCGTTGCTGACGATCGCATCGCGCGCACCCGGTGCTTCGACCAGCACCATGGTGTCGCCACGCTGCGGGGTGAAGGTAAAGCCGCCCGGATGCACGACCACGCTGCCGTTGGCGCCGACCGAGGCCTGGCGGAAATCACGCGAGTGGCTGTAGGTGGCGTTCAACGCGGAGTAGCGGCTGCGGTACTCGGCATTGCCGACCGCGGTGGTGCCACCTTCGCGGGAATCGGACAGGGCCACGCCGTAGCTGAAGTTGTTGTCGACGCCGGTCGAACCGGTGATGCCGACGCGGCTGTTGTCGTAGCCACCGCGGTCGCGCACGCCGAGATCGGCGCTGAACGACACCGGGTGGGTGCCACGGCCCAGCGGCACGCTCATCGACAGCAGGTACTGGGTGTCGGAGCGGCCAAGCACGCCCTCTTCGGTGCGCAGCGCCGAGAAGCCGTAGTTCACCGAACGCCAGGCATTGTTGTAGCCGACCTGGTACTGCTTGGAGGTGCCGGAACGGTCGTAGAAGTCACGCACCGAGCCGGTCACGTACAGCGCGCCGCCGCGACGGCCCAGCGGCTGGTTCAGCGTTACCTGGAACTGGCTGCGCTGACGGCCACGGGTGGTCGGATCGATGCCGCGCTTGTCCGAATCACGGCCATACAGCGCGTCCTGCAGGCTGTAGAAGCCCTCGGTCGAATAACGGTAGGCGGCCAGCGTCAGGTTGGTCCCGGTCTCGCCGATCATGTTGCTGTAGCTCAAGCGCACGCTGGCACCGGTGTGGTCGCCATAGTGGTCGAACGAGGTGCGTGCATGAGTGACGTCGGCGGCGAAGGCGCCGACCGGCGTGGACAGGCCGACACCGTACAGCAGCGACAGGTAGCCATCGCTCAGCGCCGTGCCGCCGTACAGGGTCAGCTGGTTGCCGATACCGCGCTGGTAGGTGCCCTGCACCAGCCACGGCTCATCGGCCAGCAGCTTGTTGCGCACCTGGCCGGCGGTCAGCGCGTAGCGCGACACGCCTTCGCGCAGCATCTGCGGCACCGAACCGAACGGCACCTTGAATTCGCGGCGGCGGCCATCGGCCTCGATCACGCTCACTTCCAGGTCGCCGCCGTAGCCGGTCGGGTACAGGTCGTCGATGACGAAGCTGCCCGGCGACACGGTGGAGGAATAGATCAGCTGCTGGTTCTGGCGCACTTCAACGCGTGCGTTGGTTTCGGCAATGCCGCGCACGACCGGCGCGTAGCCGCGCAGCGAATCGGGCAGCATGCGGTCATCGCTGGCCAGGCTGGCGCCGCGGTAACCGATCGAATCGAACAGTTCGCCGGTGGTGTAGGCCTCACCGATGGTGAGCATGCCGCGCACCTGCGGGATGCCGCGCTGTGCGTAAGTGGCGATGCTCTGCCAGTGGCGGCCGTTGCCTTCGGACCAGGTCAGGTTGGAATCGTGGCGGAACTGCCAGCCCCCCAGGTTCAGGCCGGCGTTGAGGCCGAGGTAGGCACTGCGGTTGCGCTGGCCACCCTCGACGCGGCTGTCGCTGTCGATGGCGTTGAAGCTGTAGCCGACGAAGCCGGCATTGATGCCGCGGTCCCACAGCGAAGGATTGACGTAGCCACGCGCTTCACGACGCAGGAACACCTGCGGGATGCTGAGGTCGTAACGCAGGTTGCCGCTGTCATAGATGCCGTAGGCATTGGCCATGCGCCGCTGCACCGGCACGCAGCTGGTCTTGTCGGTCGGCACGGACGGATCCTGCTGCAGCAGCACGGCCTCGCTGTCCACGCCCATTTCTTCCAGCATCGGCAACGGCAGGCAGGCGTCGACACGGCCCTGCTCATCGGCCTTGAACTGCAGGTCGCGGCGGCCCTGCCAGCCACCGTTGACGTAGACGTCGACGCGGTAGGTGCCGGCCACCATCGGGTTGCCATTGGTGAAGGACGCCAGATCGACCTGCTTGGCCTGGCCGGACAGGAAGCTGGAGTTGAACTGGGCCGACTCGGGTGCACGCGCATTGGCCGCACCGCTCTGCGCCATCAGCGCCTGTTCGCCGAGATTGGCCGGGGCAGCCAGCGCCCATCCTGGGCAGGCCACGCCAGCAACCAGCAGGCAGATCGCCTGATGGATCGACAATGTCAATCTGTTTCCGATCACACTGACATTCCTTCAATTCGCCGCACGGCGGCGGTGGCGGGATGCGCAGGCCCAAGTCCCGCGCGGCGCGTTCAGCCCCCGGTGCTGCCGAGGCGGACCTTGTGTTCCACCCGACCGCCGTAATCGTTGATGGTGATGAAGCGCACCTGGTCGGAGCCCGCCGGTGCGGTGAACTCCAGGCTCTGCTTCGGCGCGACCATCGCGCCCTTGTCTTCGACGGTCTTCTCGCTGCTGCCGGTCACGGCATGCACTTCAGCCAGCGTGACGTGGAAGGGGCTCGGGTTTTCCACCCGCAGGCGGTCGCCAGTGCGGGTCCAGCGCAGCGCTGCCGGCGCGTCGTTGGCGACGCCCTTCAGGCCCTGCGGCCGGTAGAAAAGCTTCAGCCGCGAACGGAACGCGACCTGCAGGTAATTCTGGTCACCGCTGTCGGCGTTGTCGGGCGACGGCGGCACGTCCAGCACGTTCAGCCAGAACACCGACTCGCGGTCGGTCGGCAGCTGCGCGCCGGAGAAGATCAGGCGCAACGCCTGGCTGCGGCCCGGCTCGACGCGCGCGATGGGCGGCGTCAGTACGAACGGGGCATCGCTGGTATCAGCGGTCTGGTTGGCGTCGCCGCTGTCGATCCAGGCCTGCACCAGCGCCGGCGATTCGCCCACGTTGTCGACCTGCACGGTGACTTCGCGCGCCTGCGCCGGATAGATCACTCGCGTGCCGTTGACCACCACGCCGGCCAGAGCGTTCTGGCAGAAGGGCAGCGTGAACGCTGCCAGCAGCAGCGCCCGGGGAAAGATTGCTTTCATCGGAAGTACTACGCTCGAGGGGTGTGGCCAGAGGCCGCGGAGCACTGGCCGGCGCGTACGCCGGCCAGTGCGGGTACGGCTACGATCAGTTGTAGATGATCGTGTACTTGACGCTGCTGGTGACGTCGCCCGGGGTGGCGGCGGCAGTGGCGTAGTACTCAGCGTAGTAGTTCAGATCGGCCGAGCCGTCGGTGCCGACGGTGACCCACTGCGAGTTGGTCTGGGCCAGGCCAGCGCCGGCAGCCTTGATCGGCAGGAACTGGTTGTTCGAACCCAGCAGCTGCAGCTGCACGTTGGTGGCAGCGTTGGCCGAGGACTGGTTGACCAGGCGGCCGCTGTTGAAGTCGACGGTCGAACCCGGCTCGAAGTAGGTCGCGACGTTGCCGGCGCTGCACTTGGTCAGGTTGATGGCGAACGGGGTACGGCCCGCAACGGCACCGGCGGTGGCCAGAGTGTTCTTGGACACGGTCGGCAGGTTGACGGCGAAGTCCTTGCCGCCCGGGGTCGAGATGGTGCAGGTCTTGTCGGTGACCTTGCCATTGAAGGTGATGGTGCCGTCGGCGGCGTTGGCGGCCAGCGGAGCGGCGGCCAGCATCAGAGCGGCAATGAGATTGATCTTGTGCATTCGCTTTTACCTAACCCTACTGAAGAGATGAGAAGTAGAGGAGGAAGCAAGGAGCACTGCCGGGCTATCAAGACCCATCCTTGCGTCTCACCTGTGGCCGGACTCGGACATACCTTCCCCTGAATCCGTGACGCAAGTATAGGCGCAACTGTGATGAAAGTCTCATTATTTTTCTGAACGCCAATTCATTGACGCATTAAATGTGACGTGGTAGGCAGAATGGGATCCCGACGGGCATGGAGGATTTGACGGCGACGCGATCAGGTCGCGAACGGCCCTGGATGACGGGTTGAGCGGCGCGTTCGGCATGCGCGAAAACAGGCCTTTTTCAGGTGGAAATCGCCTTATTTGATGCGCATCACTCTTTCTTGGTGATGGCCCTAGCAGATTCGGATTTGTCCTATTAAAGACGGATCGAACCTGTCGCTAACTAGGACACACCGAACCAGAGAACGTGTCATGAGGAATTCCATTCTGCTGTGTGTGGCCCTGATGTCCGTCAGTGCACTGGCCCAGGCCAGCAGCGGCAGCATCCGTTTCAGCGGCCGTATCGCCGAGCCGGGCTGCACGACGAACCTGTCCCAGGGTGAGCTGAGCCTGGCGGCCTGCCCGCCGTCGGCCAAGGGCTCGACGGTGGCCGTGACGGCACTGGCCGATGGCCAGGCCGCGACGCTGCGCGATGGCAAGCGTCAGGGCCAGAAGCTGTCGGTGTCGGCCAGCGCGATGCGCGCCGGCGATATCGCCTTCTCCGAGCGCTACAGCGTGCAGGCTTCGAAGCAGCAGCCGCTGCAGGGTGCTTACCTGGTCGTGGTCGACTACCTGTAAGCCCTGCCGGCCGGTATTACTCCGGCTGCGGCAACTCGAACACCTGGCGCAGATAGGCCAGATAGCCGGGATCGTCGCACATGCTCTTGCCCGGCGAATCGCTGAGCTTGGCCACCGGCTGGCCGTTGCAGCGGACCATCTTGATGACGATGTTGAGCGGCGTCGGGCCCAGATCATTGGTCAGGTGGGTGCCGACGCCGAACGCGACCTGGCAGCGCCCCCTGAAGTAGTCGTACAGGCGCATCACCTTGGCGATGTCGAGCCCGTCGCTGAACACCAGCACCTTGCTGCGCGGATCGACGCGGCGCTGCTGGAAGTGCGCAAGCATGCGGTCACCCCAGTCGAACGGATCGCCGGAATCATGGCGCACGCCGTCGAACAGCTTGCAGAAGTACATGTCGAAGTCGCGCAGGAACGCATCCAGGCCGACCACGTCGGACAGCGCGATGCCCAGATCGCCGCGATACTCGCGCGCCCACGACTCCAGTGCCGCCACCTGCGAATCACGCAGGCGCGGGCCCAGTGCCTGGAACGCCTGCAGGTACTCATGGGCCATGGTGCCGTGCGGGGTCATGCCGTACAGGCGGGCGAAGTGCACGTTGCTGGTACCGACCAGCTGCGGGCCGAGCGCATCGCGCAGCAGCGGCAGCAGGCGGGCGTGCCAGTCACGCGAGTAGCGTCGACGGCTGCCATAGTCGGCGATGCGGCATTGCTCGAAGCCGGGGGTATCGCGCAGCAGCGCGGCCTTGGCCTGCAGGCGGCGCTCGCCCTCGGCGAAATCGGCCGTGGTGGTGTTGCGGAACCAGACTTCGTTGATGATCGCCAGCAACGGCACTTCGAACAGGATGGTGTGCAGCCACGGACCGGTGATGTCCAGTTCGATCTCGCCGGGCACGGTCTTCGAGGCGCGCAGCTGGATGTACTTGCGGTCGAGGTGGAACAGGCCGAGGAAATCGGCGAAGTCCGGCTTCACGAAGCGCAGGCCACGCATGTAATCCAGCTCCGCATCACTGAAGCGCAGGCTGCACAGGTGGTCGATCTCTTCGTCGATCTGGTCGATGTAGCGGGCCAGGTCGATGCCGGGGGTGCGGCACTTGAACCGGTACTGCACCTGGGCGCCGGGGTGCTGGTGGAGCACCGCCTGCATCATGGTGAACTTGTACAGATCGGTGTCGAGCAGGGACTGGATGATAGGCATGGGGCGGATTATGCGCCCGGCGGAGTGAACCGTGGGCGCGCCCGCCTTCCGTAGAGCCGAGCCCACGCTCGGCTGGATGTTGCCTGAGCCGAGCGTGGGCTCGGCTCTACAACGACCTGCGCAGCAGCCTCGGCACCAGCATCAGGGCATGCGCCCAGATCGCGCCCCACACCGCCACGCGCACCGGCAGCGAGCGCTGCCTGGCCTCGAACTTCTGGAAATAGCGCCACAGGCCCTTGTGCTTGTGCCATTCAACGAAGAACGGCCGCGAACGGCTGGAGACACCGCGCACGTGGGTGACATGCAGGTCGTTGGCGATCGCCACCACCGCGCCGGCCTCGCGTGCGCGGCGGCACAGGTCCAGGTCCTCGGCGTGCAGGCGGTAGCCCGCGTCCCAGCCGCCGATGCGCTCGAACAGTGCGCGCGGCATCATCAGCAGCGCACCGGACAGGGCCGGCACCCGCTGCAGCGCCTGGTGCGGCTCACGCGGCACCGCCAGCTTCGAACCCTTCCCGGGCGAACGCAGCATCAACAGGAAATCCGGATCACGACGGCGTACCGCCTCGTCGGCATGGCCATGCTCGTCCAGCTGCTCAACACCCAGCAGGCAGTCGCCCAAGGCTTCGGCACGGCGGCGCAGTTCAGCCAACGTATCCGGCTCGACCATCAGATCCGGGTTGATGAAGGCCAGCCACGGGCTGTGCGAATCGGCCACGCCCTGGTTGTTGGCGGCGGCAAAGCCGGGATTGTCCGGATTGCCGACGAAGCGCACGCGGGGGTCGTGGCTGGCATGCCGCTGCACGATGTCCAGCGTGCCATCCATCGAGCCATTGTCGATCACCCGGATCTCGGCCACGTCCTGCGCCTGGCGCAGGCGCGAGAGGCAGGCGTCGATGGTGCTGCCACTCTGGTAGGTGACGACGATGGCGGCAATGGCAACATTCAAACGGGTGGCTCCGGCGCGGACGGGACGAACAGGTCGCCCTGTTCCTTCGGCATTATCGCCTGCCGCATGCGCTGCTGCAGGTCGGCGCGCAGCCCGTGCAGCGGGTCGTGCATCAGGAAGTCCGCCAACCGAGGCACCCAGCCCGGCCAGCGCGCGGCCAGTGCTTCGAGATCGCCGTCACGGCTGACCGCCTCCCCTGCCCGGCTGACGAAGGCGGTCTCGCACAGCACGTTGCGCCAACCCAATCCGGCCATGCGCAGGCTGAGGTCGACCAGCGCCGCGTTCCAGCCGGCATAGCTGTCCACGTCCAGGCCACCGGCACGACGGCGCGCGTTGCCACGCACCAGCACCGCGTGGGTGACCGCCGACGGCAGCTCCGGGTGCAGCGTTGGCAGGCTCGCGCAGGTCTGCGCCAGCAGGTCCGGATCTTCAGGCTCGGGATTGATTTCGCCCAAGCGCGGCCAGGCGGAGGTTTCACCGGCGTTGCACCAGGGGGTTGCGGTTGCGATGGCCGCGTCGCGGGCAAAGGCATCCTGCAGCTGCTGCAGCCAGCCCGGTGTCGGCATGCTGTCCGGTGCCAGCACCGCCACGTCGAGGCCATCGCAGGCGCGCAGCATTTCATCGAGGTGGGCGACTTCGCCCAGCGGCCGTGCGCGCCGGGTGTACTCGGCCTGCAATGGCGTATGTGCCAACCAGTGTTCCACCACCGCCTGCGCACGCGGCCCGGTCTGCGCGTCGTCGGCCAACCAGACCGCGGTTCCCGGCGCGGTGCCGGCATCCAGCGCAGCCAGGCAACGATCCAGTGCAGCATCGTCCACGCACAGCGGCAACAACACGATCGCCCCCATCCCGCCTCCGTGGTTGTCGGTAGCCACAGCCTAGCACTGGGAGGGTATCGGCCGGGTTGCACCCGGCGCCCGCAGAGGCCAGAGCCAGAGCCGAAGCAACAGCCGGAGCAAAAGCTGGGTTCCTGGGGGATGGCGGGGTGGGTCCGGTTGCGGGGGACGCCGTAAACCCGTCCATGGGGGCTTGGCCGCGGCATCCATGCCGCGGACACCCCCGCAACCGGACCCACCCCGCCTTCGACAGTTGCCTGCGATCTGCCGGGCATTGCTTTCTGTAGAGCCGAGCCATGCTCGGCTCAGATCTCACAGATATCGAAATATTCGATTTCGATGGAGCGTCTTCCACGCATGATGTGGATCCAGCGTGTCGACCAAGGTCGACACCTACCAACAGCCGCGGGAATCTGTCAGAGGTGGGGCGGTGTGGGTTGGCAGGACCGTTGGCGCCATGGATGGCGCCATCGAGCCCCCAGGGACGGGTTTACGGCGTGTCCTGACAACCCACACCGCCCCGCCATCCCTCAGTAAACCCGCTGTTGCTGTTGCTATTGCTCCAGCCTCTGCGGGTGCCGGGCGCAGCCCGGCCGTAACCCCTTACTTCTTCGCGCGCGGCTGGTTCAGCGGTTCCATCGCGCGGAAGCGCTGGCTGTACTCGTCGGTCAGGGTGCGTGCTTCCTGCCCGTTGCGCACGATGCTCGGGGTCAGCAGCACGATCACCTCCGAACGACGGCTGGTGCGACTCTTCTGCCCGAACAGTGCACCCACCACGGGAATCCGGCTCAGGCCAGGAATACCGCTGCTGCCATCGGTGGCCGTGTCGGTGATCAGGCCGGCCAGCATGATGGTGTCCCCGCTCTGCACCGCCGCTTCGGTCGACAGCTTCTTGGTGGAAATACGCGGGTTGCAGTTGCGCTCCGTCGGATTGCAATTGTCCGGCACGTTGGAGGCACTGCTCACTTCCTGCACGATGTCGAGGAACACGGTGCCATCACGGGTCACGCGCGGCCGCACCTTCAGGATCACGCCGGTGTCGATGTACTGCACCGAGCTGTAGGTGCCGGCGCCGATACCGGTGTTCACCGTGGTGGTGTTGATCGGCACCTTGTCGCCTACGTTGAGCGTGGCCTCGGCGTTGTTGCGCACGAACACCGAGGGAGTCTGCAGCAGGCGTACATCGGTGACCTTGTCCAGCGCGCTTACCACCGCTGCGCCATTGTGCCCGGTGAACGCCCAGCCCAGCCCTTCGCCGGCGGTTGCGGCACCGGCGAAGCTGCTCCAGGAGCCGCCGGCAGCCGCCGGCAGGGTCACGCCACTCAATGCGCCGGTCAGCGCCCGCCCGGCCACCGCGTTGTCGAAGAACCAGTTCACGCCGTACTTCAGGTCCCCCTCCAGTGCGACCTCGGCCACCTGCGCTTCGATATGCACCTGCAGCGGCATCACGTCCAGCTTCTCGATCACTTCGCGGATCGAACGCCAGGCCTGCGGGGTCGAACGCACCAGCAGGGTGTTGGTTTCCTCCACCGCCGACACGCCCACGCGATCGCCTTCCACTTCCAGGCTGACGCTGACATTGCCGGACTGGCGCTGCGGCAGGTTCATGCTGCCGTTGCCGGTGCCACTGGAACCACTGCCCGACGTCGAACCGAAATTGCTGCTGTTGTTGCTGTCCATGCCACGATCACCGTCGCTGCCCAGCTGCGACGGCATCGCGCCCGGTGCCAGCGATGCAGGGCTGGAGCCGCCGCGGTTGCCACTGCTGGCGAACGCTTCGCTGAGGCGCTCGGCCAGGTCACGTGCCTTGATGTAGCGCAGCTCGTAGGAGAACAGGCGCGCACTGCCACCGGCCGTATCAATACGGTCCAGCCACTGCTGGATCTGGTCCAGGTAACGCACCTGCGGGGTGATCACCAGCACCGCGTTGGCATTTTCCAACGGCAGGAAGCGGAACATGCCGGCGCTGGGCGTCTTGCTCTCCTCGCCGAACACTTTTTCCAGGTCGGCGGCGACCTGCTCGGCCTTGCCGGACTGGATCGGGAACACGCCCACCGACATGCCCGAGAGCCAGTCAACGTCGAAGATCTCGACGGTGCGCATGTAGTTTTCCAGCTCGGCGCGGGTACCGCCCAGGGTGATCACGTTGCGGCCACTGTCGACGTTGACGATGGCGTTGGGCCGCGCATACGGCTCCAGCACCTTCTTCATCTCGGTGGCGGAGATGAACTGCAGCGGGATCACACGCACTTCGAAACCGCGCGCGCTGGCAGCCGGCGCCGTGCTCGGTGCGACGGTACCGGCCAGCGCCTGATCGGCGGCGACGATGTTGTAGCGGCCGCCGCTGTACACCATGCGGGCGTTGTTCCAGCCCAGCACCATTTCCAGCAGGTTCAACGCCTGCGCCGGCGACACCGGCTTGGGCGTCGCCAGCGTGACCGTGCCCTGCACCCCGGGTGCGATCACGTAGTTCTGGCCCAGCATGTCACCGAGGATGGCCTTGACCACCGCGTGCACCGACTCGCCTTCGAAATTGAAGGTCGCCTCACCGGTGCTGGCGCCATGCAGTGCCGGTGCCGGAGCGCGGGCCGCTTCGCGGTTGATCATGGTGCCGGTGCCACGTCGGATCACCGCCTGCGGAGCGCCCTGGGCGTCACGGGCAGCGTCAGCGGCGACTTCGGCCGCTTGGCCGGCCTCGGCAGTGGGCGACAGATTGCCCTTGCGCTGCACATGCGGCGCGGACACGGTGCTGCAGCCGACCAGCAGCGCGAGGGCAAAGGACCAGGGAAGGAAACGCAGGCTCATGCATTCACTCTATCGGTTGGTGCCATCGCCCGGGGGCGGCGACGGTTGTTGCTGCTGTTGTTGCTGCAGCTGGCGACGACGGGCCTGGATGCGTTCGCGGATGGCCTGCATCTGCGCTTCGCTGGGGCCGTTGGTGTTGGCAGGTGGGGCAGCGGCGGGCGGAGGCACGGCGCCAGCCGGCTGCTGCTGCGGCTGCGGAGCTGCTGCGGACGTGAGCGGTGCTGGTGGAGCACCCGCCGGGGGCGGCACCACGATCGCGCCTGCGGGCGGCGCGCCGTTGGCACCACGCAGTACGGTCGGTGGTTCGCCGCCCTGGCCGTTGAACACGGCCAGTTCCAGCACCTGGCTGCCGCCGGGGCCGATCACCGTGGCCTGGCGTGGCGCCAGCCCCACCAGCTGCCAGCCATCCACGGCGTCGCCATTGAGGCGCAGACGCAGCGAACGGTTCTGTTCGGTGGTGAACGTGGCCATGCCGAAATCGCCAGTCAGCAGCACGCCGGTCAAGCGCAGCGCGGCGCTGGCGGCCGGTTCGCCGCCTCCCAGCAGATACGGTCGCGGCTTGCGGTCTTCGGCGAACAGCGGACGTTCGCCGATGGCGCTGTAACTGTCGGCGCTGGCCATGCGCTCGGCGGCCAGTGGCGGCAGGGCTGGCAGCGAGGGCGCCGTGTCGGCATCACCGTCGGTGCCGGGCAGCTGGCTGCCGAGGCCAAAGCCGGTGGCCAACCAGACCGCCGCCGCCCAGCCGGCCAGAGCCAGCAGGAAGCCGGTGCGCAGGCTGATCTGCTCACGTTTCATCCGCCACCTCCTGCCCCGCTTGCGGCGCAGCCGGTGCGGGTGTCGGTGCGGTCGATGGCGGTTGCGGTGCCGCGCCCGGCTCGGCTGCAGGTGCCGGGGCAGCGCCATCGGCAGCGGCACCCGGCAGCAGATAGCCCGCCAGTTCAAACGACACGTCCAGGCCGAGTCCGGATTCATTCGGCGACTGCTGGAAACGCTGCGCGATCAGGTTGAGGTTGTCGACGAACAAGCGTGGGCTGCCGGTTTCCAGGCTGTGCAGCACGGTGGCCAGTTCGGCCACGCCACAGCGCAGGCGCACCTGCATGGCGACGCGTACGAACTCGGCGTCGCGCCGGTTGTCGGTGAGCGGCGTGCGGTTGCTGATGGTGCAGCTGCGGTTGCCCGGGCTGGCCATCGCCACCGCATCCTGCAGCTTGGCGCCAAGCGCGGCGGCGGCGGCCTCGGCAGTGGCCTCGCGCAGGAAGCCTGGCCGTTGCTGCAAGGCTTCACGGGTGGCACGCAGGCGCTGTTCGATCTGCGGCTGCTGCTGCAGCTGTGCCTGCACACGCGACTCGCGCTCGCGCAGCGCCGCGACATCGGCATCGATCTCGCGCAACGGCTGGGTGAACCACGGGTGCACCAGCAGGAGGTAGGCCAGGCCCAGCACTGCCAGCAGCAGCGCCAGCGCCAGCCAGCGGTCACGGCGTGCGCTTGGCATCGGCATCGGCCGCCTCCCGGGTCGGGGCCGCTGCCGGCAACGGCTGCAGCTCAGCGGTCATGGTGAAGCGGTCGCGGCCACTGGCGGCGCCATCGGCCTGCAGCACACCGGTCAGGTTGACCTTGCGCCACTGCGGCGCGTCCTGCAGCAGCTGCACCAGCTGCGAGGCCTCGCGGCTGAGCCCGATCAACTGCAGGTTGTTGCTCTCGATGGCCAGCTTTTCCAGGTAGGTGCCCTCCGGCAGGCGCCGGGTCAGCTCGGTCCAGATCTCCACCGTCCCGGCGCGCTGGCTGCGCTGCTTTTCCAGGAACGCCGCACCATCGATCAGCGCCTGCAGCTGCGCACGTTCGCTGGCCACGCCGCGCGCACTGCGTGCACTGCGTTCCACCTGTGCACGCAGTTCATCGGCCGCCGCGCGGCGGTTGTCGAGCAGTTGCAGGCCGGCCAGCACCAGCATCACCACGGCGGCCACCGCCAGCAGCAGGTTCCAGCGCCGCATCGGATCGGTCCGCAACTGGCGCTGTGCGGGCGGCAGCAGGTTCACCTGCAGCGTGTTGCCCTGCGCATCGATCGCATCGACACCGGCCAGCGCATCGGCCCACTGGCCCACGTCATTGCGCCAGGCCTCCAGCTGGCGCAACGGCCAGGCCACCAGTTCGACCTGCAGCTGGCCTTCGCCGGCCACGCCGAGTTCACGCACGTCATAGCTGACCTGGCTGGATTCGAATGGCGTCTGCCGATCGATCTCGAAACCAACCACCGCGCGCAGGCGGTCGGCGGCCGCCGCGGGCAGCCGCAGCTGGCGACGCAGTACATCGCTGGCCGGCAGCAGCCACAGCCGCGGCAGGCTGCGCAGGCGCGCTTCCAGCACCCGGTCCAGTTCAGCCGGCGACAACGGCCACGGCAGGCGCGCCACTGGCTCGCGACGCTCGCCTGCCTCACGCCAGACCTGCAGCTGGTCGCCCTCGCGCTGCAGCAGCAGGCGCGCCTGTGCCCAGCCCAGCGCCCACTGCCAACGAGCCGGCACCCAGGCCAGCAGCGATTGCCGCCACCAGCGCAGGAAACGGCCGGCACCCGGGCCGATCCGGCCCTGCACCTGCCGCAGACTGTCCTGCCAAGCCGTCATCTTGCTGTCATTCCCTGCTCCCAGCGAAGCACTGTGTAGGACCGCCCGGGAACCCCGCCCGAGCCATTGCGTACCACTGCCTGCAACACCGACCGGCGTCCACTGCCGTCGGTGACACGGGACTCGATACTATAGGTGCCACTGCTGCTGGCAAGGGTTGACGCACCGGCAGCGGAATCGGCATCACGCTCCTGCTGGGCACGCTGGGCCAGCACCGTATCCGCGTCCAGGCCCAATGCGGTCAACACCACGGCGCTGGCGAACTGCGGATCGGGTCGCGCCTGTCGGCTGTACAGGGTCAGGTGCGGCAGCATCTTCTGGTACAGCGGCCCACGCATGCCGAGCACCCGCTGCAGCTCGCCGAGGGTCTCGAAACGCTTGTTGCGCGGGCCATACGGCAACCCGGCCGCCGCATAGTCAGGCGCTTCGGCACCGCCCCCAGGCTGCAGCAGGCTGTCCTCGTCACGCCAATCGACGATGGCACCGGCCAGCTGCCGCGCAGCCCCCTCGTCTTCGCCCAGCGCCTTGAGAAAGGCGGTCAGCAGGGTCACGTCGGCCAGGTTCAGGTTGATCTTGCCGTTCTCATCCAGCACCTTGATCTCGATGCTGGCGTCATCGAACTGCCAGCGGTAGGTACGGCCATCAGCGCGCCACGGCGCCCGCTGCGGATCGGCGGACAGGCGCGTCAGCGCGTACTCCAGACCCGCGCGCGCACGTTCCTGGCCGCGCGCATCGTCATCCAGTACCCGCTGCTGCAGGTGCTCGACACGGGCGCTCAACGCGAACGCACCGACCAGTGCGGTCATCAATGCGATCAGCCACAGCACCAGTACCAGTGCCGCGCCATGTTGCCGGTTCACCGTGCACCTCCGCTGCCACCGGCACGCGGCGCCACCACCAGCGTCGGCCAGGGCGCCCCCTTGGCCGGCACGATCTGGATCTCCACCAGCATCGGCAGGCGCCGGGTGTCGTCCCAGCGCGGCATCCAGTCGGTCACCTGGCCGGTGCTGGCATCGATGCCGCGATAACGCAGTTGCACCGACTTCAGGTTCTCCACCAGCACTTCTGGCGGGCGTGGCGGATTTTCCGCGATGCGCTCGCCTTCCTGCAACAGCACCAGGTCCAGCAACAGGCGCTGCTGGCCGCTGCGGCCATCAACCTGCAGTGCATGCAGGTACGATCCCCCCCGTCCGAGATATCCCGGCAGATCGGCGGCGAACAGCATGCGGCTTTCTTCACCCTGGAAGAAGATCGGCTCGCGGGTGGGATCGGGCGCTTCGAGTGGCGTACGCAGCGCGCCTGCCAGTTGCCGACGCAGCAAGGTCTCCACTGCGCGCATGCGTTCGCTCTCGGCAGCGATCTGCTCGCCGCGCTGGCTGACCGCCATCGCCGAGCGCACGCTGGCGAACGCCAGGGCCAGGCCACCGGCCAGCAGCACCGTGGCCAGCATCACTTCAACCAGAGTGAAACCCGCGGCTCGGTGCTTCATCGCGCGCTCTCCAGGTCCGGCGGCAACAGGCGCAGGCTGCGCCAGCGCAGCTGCTCGCGCTCACTGTCGCCCCAGCGTACCTGCAGCTGCAGCTCGGCCAACCAGGGGGCACCCGGTGATTGCGATTGTGCCTGCGCCAGGTTGTTCGCGCGTGGCTCCACCCACGGCTGCACCTGCAGCTGCCAGTGGTAGCGCCCTTGTTCCCAGTCCCCCTGCTGGCTGCCGACCTGCAGTGGCGAGGCAACACCGGCTTCGGCCAGCAGCGACTGCGCATGCAGCACCGCACGCGTGCGCAGCTCGGCGTCGCGCACCTGTTTCGCGCCACCGGAAAGACTCCCCAGCAGCAGGGTCAACGCCAACCCGAGCAGGGCGAAGGCGATGATCACTTCCAGCAGGGTGAAGCCGCGGGCGCGCCGCTTCATTGCGACCGCCAGGGGCCGGAGCGGACCTCACCGGTCAGCCAGCCCACGTCGATGCGCCATTCGGCATCGTCACGCTGCAGCCGGATGCGGCCACCGCTGGAGCCACCATCGGGGTGGAACTCGATCACGCCCTGGCCTGGCGCGGTGGCCAGCTGCGCGGCGCCTTCGAACTGCACCTGCAGCTGTGCCGGCACCTCGCCGTGGCGCTGGTTGGCGCCTTCCCAGCGCCGCGTTGCCGGTTCGATGACGAAACGCTGCGGCTCACCGCGGGCGATCGCCTGTGCGCGCACCATGCGCAGCTGGTTGGCGATGTCCTTGCCGGCGCTGCGCAGCTGCATGCCAGAGAAGCCGCGCGACAGCCCTGCGGCGGTGATCAGGCCGATCGCAGCGATCAGCGCGATCACCAGCAGCATTTCCAGCAGCGACAGGCCTGCCGCGCGCCTGCCGTGCAGGCGCGGGCCTGACAGCCGGCGCGGCAGGAAATGCGTCATACGGGTTTACGGCTGGTAACGGATGTCGGCGTCGACGCTGCTGCCGCCGGCCTTGCCATCCTTGCCCAGGCTGACCAGCTCGTACGGCTGGCCTTCGCCCGGCGCACGGTATTCCAGCGCGTGGCCCCACGGGTCGTTCAGATCAGCCGGCTTGGCATACGGGCCCAGCCAGCCGCCAACACCGGCCGGTGCGGTCACCAGGTCGTTCAGCGAACCCGGCAGCTTGCCGGTGTCGATCTGATAGTTGTCGATCTTGGAGGCGACGGTCTGCACCTGCGCCTTGGCGATGTTGGCCTTGCCGCGGTCGGCACCGCCCAGCACACGGCTGGCGACCAGGGTCAGCACCGCGCCGATCAGCACGATGACGATGATGATTTCCAGCAGGCTCATGCCCGACTGGTTGCGCGCGGCGGTGAAGGAAAGGCGGATCGGTCGACGGGAAGCAATCATGGTCGGTCCTTTCAGTTGCGGAGTGTCGGGGTTGCGTAGGGATCCATCGTCAACCGATGGCATTGGTCAGGTCGTACAGCGGCACCAGCACGGCCACGATCACCGCACCGACCACCGAGGCCAGCACCAGGGTGATCGCCGGCACCATCGCCGCCAGCAGGCGGTCGATGCGCCGGGCGCTGTCCTGTTCGAAGGTATCGGCGGCTTTCAGCAGCATGGTATCGAGTGCACCGGATTCCTCGCCGACCTGGATCATCTGCAGGGCCAGGCGCGGGAAACGCTTGCCGCGCGACAGCGCCAGCGACAGGCCGGTACCGTTCTTCACTTCATCCGCGGCGGCTTCCACATCGGCGGCCAGCGCGCGGTTGCCCAGCACGTTGCGGGCGATGCCCAAGGCACCCAGCAGCGGCACGCCATTGCGCAGCAGCGTGCCCAGCGTGCGGGCCAGCCGCGCGGTTTCCAGTTCGCCGAGCAGGCGGCCGATGCCGCGACGCTGCAGCAGCCAGCCATCCAGCGCCAGCCGGAAGGCTGGTTGCCGCGCCTTGCGTTCGAAGAACAGCGCAAGTATCCCTGGCACCACCAGCAGCAACACCCACCAGTCGCGCACGAACAGGCCCAGCTGCAGCACCGCGTTGGTGAACCACGGCAGCGCCACATCCAGGCTTTCGTACATCTGCGCGAACTGCGGCACCACGTAGCCGAGCAGGAACAGCAGCGCGCCGCCCACCACCACCAGCAGGATGGCCGGGTACACCAGCGCGTTGATCACCTTGCCCTGCAACGCGCGGCTGCGTTCGAGGTAGTCGGCCAGGCGCTGCAGGGTTTCGTGCAGGCTGCCGCCGGCTTCACCGGCCCGCACCATGTTCACGTACAGGCGCGAGAACAACCCATGCTGGCGCTCCAGTGCGGTCGACAGCGGCGCGCCACCGCGCACCACATCGCGGATGTCGGTGATCGCGCGGCGCGAGCGTTCGTCTTCGGGCAACCCGAGCAGGATCGACAGCGCGCGATCCAGCGGCTGGCCTGCACCGAGCAGTGTCGCCAGCTGCTGGGTGAACTGCAGCAATGCAGCGCCCTGCAGCGGCCGTTGGCGGAACAGGTTGCGCCAGGTACTGCCACCGATCGCACCGCCATCGGCCAGCTGGGTCTCCATCGGCAGATGGCCCTGGTCCTGCAGGCGCGCGACCAGCTCGGCCTCGCTGGCCGCTTCCATCTGCCCGTCGAAGATCTCGCCGTGCGGATTCAGTGCCTTGTAACGGTAGGTCGGCATGTCAGCCCCGGCGTCCTGCGCGCATCAGCTTTCCTCGGTCACGCGCAGCACTTCCTCGATGGTGGTCTGCCCGCTCAACGCCTTGGACAGGCCATCCTCGTACATGGTGCGCATGCCGGCTTCACGGGCGATGCGCTCGATCTCGCCCATGCCATCGCGGCGCATCACCGCACGCCGCAGCGCATCGTTCATCACCAGGAATTCCATGATGGTGGTGCGACCGAGGTAGCCGGTCGGCGCCAGCGCGGAAGGCTTCGGGCGATACAGGTGGATCGGTCCTTCCGGCTGCAGGCGGCGCAGCTCGAAGCGTTCGATCTCTTCCGGCGAGGCTTCATAGCGCTCGGCATGGGTCGGCTCCAGCCGGCGCACCAGGCGCTGGGCGAGGATGCCATTGATGGTGGACGTCAGCAGGTAGTCCTCCACGCCCATGTCGAGCAGGCGGGTGATGCCGCCGGCTGCGTTGTTGGTATGCAGGGTGGACAGCACCAGGTGGCCGGTCAGCGCCGACTGGATCGCGATGCGCGCGGTTTCCAGGTCGCGCATTTCGCCGATCATGATGATGTCCGGATCCTGGCGCACGATGCTGCGCAGGGCGTTGGCGAAGTCGAGGCCGATCTGCGGCTTGGCCTGGATCTGGTTGATGCCTTCGATCTGGTATTCCACCGGGTCTTCGACCGTGATGATCTTGACGTCGGCAGTGTTCAGCTGGCTCAGCGCGGTGTACAGCGTGGTGGTCTTGCCTGAACCGGTCGGGCCGGTCACCAGCAGGATGCCGTGCGGCTGTTCCAGCACCTTGCGGAACTGCGGCAGGAAGGCGTCAGTGAAACCGAGACGATGGAAATCGAACACCACCGTTTCACGGTCCAGCAATCGCATCACCACGCTTTCGCCGTGCGCGGTCGGCACCGTGCTCACGCGCAGGTCCAGCTCCTTGCCCTGCACGCGCAGCATGATGCGGCCGTCCTGCGGCAGGCGGCGCTCGGCGATGTTGAGCCGGGCCATGATCTTGATGCGGCTGATCACCGCAGCAGTGAGGTTGGCCGGCGGGCTTTCGCCTTCCACCAGCACGCCATCGACGCGGTAACGCACCTTCAACCGGCTTTCGAACGGTTCGACATGGATGTCCGAAGCGCGCAGCTCCACTGCACGCTGGATCACCAGGTTGACCAGGCGGATCACCGGTGCTTCCGAAGCAAGGTCGCGCAGGTGCTCGATGTCATCGACTGCACCGCCCTCGCCATCGGCGGTCTCGACGATCGCGCCCATCGCGCTGCGGCCCTGGCCGAACCAGCGTTCGACCAGGTCATCAATTTCTGCGCGCATGCCCAGCACCGGTGTCACCGGTACCCCCAGTGCCAGCTGCACGGCCTGCTGCGGATAAGGATCATGGGCGTCGGCCAGCCACAGCCGGACCCCCTGTTCATCCAGCGCGAGCGGGCAGACATGGAACTGCTTGAGGAAGCGCAGCGACAACGGCAAGCCTTCCGCCAGCCCTTGTGGCGGTGCTTCCGGCAGCTGTTTGCCTTCCAGCAGCGGCAGCCCCAGCACTTCGGCGCTGGCCTGGGCCTGGTCACGCTCGGAGACCAGCCCCAGCCGCACCAGCAGGCCCAGCAGGCTGCCGCCGGCCTCTGCGTGCAGCGGCCGCGCACGTGCCAGATCGCCTTCCTTCAGCCGGCCGCGCGCCAGCAGCGCATCCAGGATGCGGCCTTCAGCGTCGTCGGCAGCGGCGGTAGCAGCAAGCGCGTTCACATGACTCTCCTGTCAATCGGCTCGACTTTAACAGTTAAGCCATGATTTCCGCCGCCCCTGCGCCACCTTTCGTAAAAAGACGAAGCCCGTCACATGGGATGACGGGCTTCGGCCATTCAACTACGACAGTTCAAGCTTACTGCGTGGCGAGAATGCTCACGCCGTTGTAGGCCGCTTCACCCACCACCTTGATGTAGTAGGTGGCCGCCACCGGCTTGGTCACCCGCACCGTCTCGGAGGTGCCCGGACGGGTCGACTTGGCGTCGTTGTCGCTGGCACTGGGCTCACGGCCTTCAGCCACGTAGACCGAAACGTTGCCGGTGCCACCGTAGGTGATCACGCTGAACTGCTTGCCGGCAGCCGCTTCGAAGCTGTAGAGCTTGCTGCTGCCGGCCGCACCGGACAGGCCACCGACGGCGGCCTTGTTGGTCAGCGGCGTGGCCACCGGCCCGCAGTTCTCGGTGCACGGTTCTTCCAGTGCCTTGGCCAGCGCAGCCTTGGCATCGAGGATGCCGGTACCGATCGGGGTGGCCGCCGGGATGGCGACCGGGAACGGACGTGCGGTTTCCTTCAGCAGGGTACGCATCGCGGCCGGGGTCAGCGGATCCTTGCCCTTGGCGATCAGTGCGCTCTGCACCAGTGCAGCAACGGCGGCCACATGCGGCGAGGCCATCGAGGTACCGCCCATGCCCATGTAGCCCGGCGTGCCCGATTCCGGCGTGGTGGCCGCATTTGAGCCGGTCTGCCAGATGTAGCCACCCGGGTTGCCGTCGACACTGCCGCCGCCACCCGGACCGGACAGGTCCACGCGGGTGCCATAGTTTGAGTAGTAGGTGATGCCACCGGTGATGCGCGTGGCACCCACGGTCACCACGCCTTCGCAGCTGGCCGGACGGTACTTGGACGCGTTGTCGGTCTCATTGCCGGCCGCCACCACCACCGTGGTACCGCGCGAGATGGCGCCGTTGATGGCGTCCTGGTAGGTGCTGCCGCAGGCGCCGCTGCCGCCCAGGCTCATGTTGATGATCTCGGCCGGGTTGGTGTTGGCCGGGATGCCGGTCACCGTGCCACCCGATGCCCAGACCACCGCGTCGGCGATGTCGGACAGGTAGCCGCCGCACTTGCCCAGCACGCGCACCGGCAGCACCTTGGCCTTGTAGGCGACACCGGCCATGCCGACGCCGTTGTTGGTCTGCTCGGCCACGGTGCCAGCGACGTGGGTGCCGTGCCAGGAACTGTCCTCTGCCAGCGAGCCGTCATAGCACTCGTTGTCGTTCTCGACCCAGTCACCGTAGTCCTGCGCACCCGGCACACGATCGTTGGTCGGGCGCCGCGAGGTCTCCGCATCGCTGATGAAGTCGTAACCCTCCAGCAGGTTGCCGACCAGGTCCGGATGCTGCGGCAGGATGCCGGTATCGATCACCGCCACCACGATGCCCTCACCCTGCGAGACATCCCATGCCGCCGGTGCGTTGATGCCGCCGACCGCATTGTGCAGGTGCCACTGGTTCTGCTGGTAGAAGGGATCGTTCGGCACCAGCGCCGGCTGTACGTCGCCGGCACGCAGTTCGGTGCGGCGCAGCTTCACGTCGGCTTCGGCGTACTGCACCGACGGGTCGGCCTGCAGTTCCTTCAGCACACGCTGCAGTTCGGCTGGGGCCAGGCGGCCCTGCACGCGGATCAGGTCCGCACCGGTAGCGAGCTTGCGTACCACTTGCGGGCCGAGGGTACTGGCACGTGAGGTACCGCCGGACAGGCTGGCCCGGGTCAGCGCCGACTGCACGGTGGACAGCTTCGCCGAGCGGTCGGTGGCGGCGGCAGCGCCGGCCCGGTACTTGACGATGATGCGCTCGGCGCCCGGCTGGGCGGTGCTGGCCTGGCGCACCGGTTCGCGGGTCGGCAGGCCGGCGGCGTGGACGGCACCGACGGCCGTCATCGACAGCACGGCGGCGGCAAGCACATTGATGCGAAGGTTCTGCTTCTTGATCACGTCGAATTCCTCTTCTGGGTCATGGATCGAACCAACACTGCGGCCATCATTCCTTGACGACTCCCGGCCGGCCCAGCCGGGATTGCCGTGACCTCCCCCCAGGCCCTCATTGCAGGTGCAGCGCCGGCGTGGGTGGCCGCCGGCGCAATGAAGTGACTTACCAGCCGAAGCCGGCACCGACGCCGACCGAGCTGTCGTCGCTGCTGAAGGCGCCGCCAAAAGTGACCGTGGCGCGATCGCTGATCGCACGCTGGTAACCCAGCGACAACGCTGACTCGCCGCCCTGGAAACCAATGCCGACGCCGACCCGGTTCTGGGTGCGGATACCCGCTGCACTGGTCGCCATGTTGAGCATCGCCGCGCTCATCGCACCCTGGCGGTCGATGCGGCGATCCATGTGGCGCAGGCGTCCGTCGATCTCGCCCTTGAACACATCGAAGCTGTCGGCGACGGCCTGGACGCGGCTGTCGGTGTAGCTGTTGGCCGTGGCCATGCCACGGTCGAGCTGGCCCTTGTTGACCGCATCGGTGGCCGTGGTACCGGCCGCCACGTTGGTGACCTGGCGTTCGTTGCCTTCGCTGCCCACCGAGACCGTGTTGGCACGATCGGCGACCGAGCCCTGGCCCAGCGCCACGGCGTTCGCAGCGGTGGCATTGGCACCCTGGCCGATGGCAGTGGACGAGGCGCCGCTGGCGACAGCGCCCTCGCCCATGGCGACGGCATTGAAGCCGTTTGCCGGCGTGCCCACCGGAATGCCGGCACCCGCTGCGGCGGCGGTCGGCGTGCCCTGCACGCGCGCGGTGCTGGCCGGTGCCGCGTCGGCCGTTGCCGGAGCATCGGCCACGCTGGCCAGCGGGCTTTCATCCAGCGCGGCACTCATTGCGCGCAGGCTGGAAGCACCTGCACGCGTGCCACCCGCAGTACGGCGGTCAATCTCGCTGACCTTGCGGTCCAGCGCGCCCAGCGCATCGCCGACGTTGCTGTAGGTGGCCCCCTGGATCACGTAGTTCGGTGCCACGAATACACCCTGCATGCCGACGCTGGCACCGCCGCCGAGGAAGCTGGCGGCATCGCTGAGCGACTGGAACAGCTGCCCACCATTGATCGCCTGGCGGCTGCCAGCCGCAATGCTGCCGGCACCGACGTTGTCGATGGTGGTGCCCTGGAAGCCGGACAGGGTCAGGCGATCACGGCTGGCGTCGTCATAGCCGACCGCACTGGCCGCCGTGGTTTCAACGGTGGCGATACGCGAATCAAAATCGCCCACGCGGGTTTCCACCGCGCCCACCCGCTGGTTGGTGACGTTGAGCTGCGAACCGGTGATGGCGTCGCTGCTGCCGGCGGCGATGCGGCCATCGGCCACATTGACGATGCGGCGCGTGGCCGGACCTTCGGTGCCGTTGCCACCGCCGACCGACACCACGTTGGCATCGAGCGCACGCGAACCTGCGCCCAGTGCCACCGAGTTGGCACCGGATGCGCCGGCGCTGGTACCCAGCGCAAGTGCACCATTGCCGATCGCCATCGCATTGGCACCCAGTGCATTGCTGCGTGCACCACTGGCACTGGCCGCCGAACCGATCGCGGCGGCATCACTGCCGCTGGCGCTGGCGATACCTGCGCCGGTGGCCTTGACGTAACGCGCCGTGCCATCGGCGGTTGCGGCGACCGCATCAAGCTGGCCACGATTGACCGCATCGGTGCGCTCGGTACCGGCAGCGACGCGGGTGATCTGACGATCACTGGTGCTGCTGCCCACCGACACGGTGTTGGCACGATCGGCCACCGAGCCTGCGCCCAGTGCGATGCTGCCGGCCGCCGACGCGTTGGCACTGACACCCACCGCGGTGGCATTGGCGCCGGTGGCCTTGCTGCCATAGCCGACCGCAGTACCGAGGCGGCCACTGGCTTCGGCATAGCTGCCCAGAGCCGAAGCGCCATCGGCCGAAGCATTGGCGCGGAAACCACTGGCCTGCGACTGGGTGCCGCTGGCCGTGGCCTGCGCGCCGCTGGCGGTGCTGTAGGCGCCCTTGGCCTGGGCACCGGCACCGGTAGCGCTGGCGCCGAGTTCGCTGGCGCTGGCACCGCTGCCCACGGCCACGCTGTCGACACCAGCAGCCTGCGCCGCGTTGCCCAGTGCGGCCGCATTGTTGCCGGTGGCGAGCGCATCGAAGCCCACGGCCGTGGCATTGGCGGCCATGGCGTTGGCACCGCTGCCCAGCGCAGTGGCGCCGTTGCCGAGCGCATTGGCCGCGTTGCCGGCGGCCAGTGCGTTGTCACCGTCCACCAGAGCACCGGCCTCGCCATCGGCATTGCCGCTGGCCTGGAACTGCCGGCTGGTCTTGTCGGCAACGCTGGCGACTGCATCCAGCTGGCCCTTGTTCACCGCATCGGTGGCTTCGGTACCGGCTGCGACATGGGTGACCTGGCGCTCACCGCCCGCCTTGCCGACAGCCACCGTGTTGTCACGGTCGGCCTTGGAGCCGGCGCCGAGCGCGACGCTGTTGCTACCGTTGGCGGTGGCATTGGCACCCAGTGCGGTGGCACTGCTGCCCGCCGCCCACGAATTCCAGCCGATCGCCGTGGCGTAGTCTTCGGTGGCCCACGCGCCCGCACCGAATGCCGCAGCACCGGTGCCACTGGCACGCGACGGGATCAGGCCGAAGAAGGTGCTGCCACCGATGGCGACGCTCTCCTCGCCACTGGCTTCGCTGGACTGGCCGACCGCCACCGCGCCGGTACCGGCCGCAGCGGCACCGAAGCCTACTGCAGTGGTGTTGGCACCGCTGGCGGCCGAGCCATAGCCGAGTGCGGTGCCGAGGCGACCGCTGGCTTCGGCGTAGCCGCCGACAGCGGTAGTGCCATCGGCAGACGCGGCGCTGCGGAAGCCGCTGGCCAGTGCCTGGGTGCCGCTGGCATTGGCTTCTGTACCTGTGGCCGTGCTGTAGGCGCCGCTGGCCTGCGCACGCGCACCCACCGCGCTTGCACCGACCTCGCTGGCGCTGGCACCGCTGCCCAGGGACAGGCTGTCCTCCCCGGTGGCCTGTGCGTTGCTGCCCAGGGCAGCCGCGTTGTTGCCGGTGGCCAATGCATCGATGCCCACGGCGGTGGCGTTGGCGGCCAGCGCATTGGCACCGCTGCCGAGTGCGGTGGCACCGTTGCCGATCGCATTGGCCGCGTCACCGGCCGCCAGCGCGTTGTCGCCCTCCACCAGCGCCCCGGTTTCGCCATCGGCATTGCCGCTGGCCTGGAACTGCCGGCGGGTCTTTTCCGCTGCCGCGGCTACGGCATCGAGCTGATTCTTGTTGACCGCATCATTGCCCTGGGTGCCATCGGCCACGTTGGTGATCTGGCGGGTGTTGCCACCGCCGCCCACCGACACGGTGTTGTCGCGATCCGCGATCGAATCGGCACCCAGCGCCACGCTGTTGGCCCCGCGCGATTCGGCGGCGTTGCCCAACGCGGTGCTGTTGATGCCCCCCGACCAGGCGCCACCACCCACCGCGGTGGAGTAGTTGCCCGACGCTTCGGTAGCCAGCACGCCGAACAGCGAACCGCCGACGGCGACACTGTTGGTGCCAGTGGCCAGGCTGCCTTGGCCCGTTGCCGTGCTGTAGGCGCCGGACGCTTCCGAGTCGCCACCCACTGCCACGCTGTTGGAACCGGAGGCATTGGCGAAGTTGCCGAACGCGGTGGCATTGAACGCCGAGGCCTGCGCGTAGCCACCGATGGCAGTGCTGTAACCGCCGCTGGCTTCGGCACCGATGCCAAAGGCCGCAGACGCCGTACCACTGGCCACGCTTTCGCTACCCACAGCGGTGGCGGCGTCGCCACTGGCATTGCTGAAGTAGCCCACGGCCACGGCTTCTTCGCCGGACGCTTCAGACAGCACGCCATTGGCAGTGCTACCGGCGCCGCTGGCAATGCTGGCGGCACCGAACGCCGCACTCTGCTCGCCGCTGGCCTCGCTTTCCGCACCCTGCGCGGTGGCGTACTCGCCCGTGGCCTGTGCGTTGGCACCGACAGCGCTGGCGTTGGCTGCGGTCGCCAACGCATTGAAGCCCAGCGCCTGTGCGTTGCCGGCCAACGCGTTGGCACCGCTGCCCAGTGCGGTGGCGCCATTGCCGATGGCGTTGGCGGCATCACCGGCGGCCAGCGCGTTATCACCGTCCACCAGTGCACCGGCCACATCACCGCCGTTGCCGCTGGCCTGGAAGAAGCGGCTGGTGGTGGCTGCTGCGCCTGCCACGGCATCCAGCTGCGCCTTGTTCACCGCATCGGTAGCCTGGGTACCGGCAGCGACATTGGTCACCTGGCGTTCGTTGCCAGTGCTGCCCACCGATACCGTGCGTGCACGGTTGGCAACCGAGCCGGCGCCCAGCGCAACCGCATTGCTGGCGCTGGCATTGCTGCCGGCACCGAGCGCGATCGCGCTCTCGCCACCGGCCACCGTGTTGGTGCCGATGGCGATGCTGTTGATGCTGTTGCCCAGCGCCTGGAAGCCCAGCGCCACGCTGTTGTCGCCATAGCCGAAGGCACCACGGCCGACCGCTGTGGAGCTGGCCCCGTTGGCCCAGCTGTTGTAACCGATGGATGTTGCGCCGCTGCCACTGGCCCAGGCCGCGTTGCCGAATGCCGAGGCATTGGTGGCAGTGGCCCATGCGCCGGAACCGAACGCACTCGCGCCGCTGGCGGTGGCCCAGCTGTAGCCGCCGACGGCGGTGCTGTCGTCACTGCTGGCGAAGGCACTGTCGCCGACCGCGACCGCGTAGCTGCCGGTGGCGCGCGACTTGCCGCCTGCGGCGAAGCTGTTGTCTCCGCTGGCCTTGGCGGCATTGCCGAACGCACTGCTGGCAGCCCCGGTGGCCTGCGCACCGCTGCCGACGGCGGTGGCATCGGCCACGGCGGTGGTGCCGACCTGCTGCGCCGTGCCGTCGGCGCCGATGATGGGTTGGTTGAATTCGTCATAAGCCTGGCCGAGACCACCGATGGCGACACCGCCATTGCCGGTGGCCGTGCTGTTGCGGCCCACGGCCACGCTGTCATCGCCGATGGCCGACGCGGCAGCACCATGCGCGATGGCGCCGGCGCCGATCGCATTGCTCGACGAACCCACAGCGATGGAGCCTTCGCCATCAGCCAGTGCGCCAGCATCACTGCCCGCCTCCGGCTGTGCCTGGAAGAAACGCGCGGTGGTGTCGGCAGTGCTGGCCACGGCGTCGAGCTGGGCCTTGTTCACCGCATCGGTGGCTTCGCTGCCCGCAGCGACACTGGTGATCTGCCGTTCGTTGCCGGCACTGCCCACCGCCACGCTGTTGGCACGCACCGCTTCGGAGTTGGCCCCGAGCGCAACACTGTTGGCGCCGCGCGCAGTGGCGTAGTAGCCCACGGCAGTGCTCTGCGCACCGCTGGCCCAGGTCTGCGCGCCCAGGGCACTGGCGTTCTCGCCCGGTGCATAGGCGAAGTAGCCGACCGCGGTCGCTTCGGCGCCGGAGGCTTCGCTGAGGCTGCCGTTGGCCACGGCACGGTCGCCACTGGCGATGGCACCGGCACCGACGGCGGTGGCGGCTTCGCCACTGGCCTGGGTCTGCACGAAGAAGCCCAGGCCGGGGATCAGGTCAGCCGGGCCACCGATGGCAACGCTGCTGGTACCCGTCGCGTTGCTCTGCGTACCCAGCGCGGTGGAGTAGTCACCGATGGCATTGGCCACCGCACCGAACGCGGACGCCTGTGCGCCGGCGGCATAGGCGCCGACGCCGTAGGACGACGCCGCAAAACCACTGGCTTCGGCACTGGCGCCGACCGCAGTGCCGCCGACGCCTGCGCTGGTGGCGCCGGTTTCCACCGGCACGCCACCACTGGTGATCAGCGGGTTGCCATCGGCGTCCACCGCAGCGCCACCCACGGCAACGCTGCCCGGGCCATTGGCCTGCGCGTTGTTGCCGAACGCGGCACTGTTCTGGCCCGAGGCCAGTGCGTTGTTGCCAACGGCAGTGGCGTTCTGCGCGACGGCGGTGGCGCCAGCACCGACTGCCGTGGTGCCGTTGCCGATGGCATTGGCGGCCTCGCCGGCCGCCAGCGCCTCGTCGCCCTCGGCCAGTGCACCGGCATCGCTGTTGCCGCTGCCGTTGGCCTGGAAGCGCTTGGCGGTGGCATCGGCCACGGCGGCGACGCCCTTCAGCTGACCGACATTGACTGCATCGTTGTCTTCAGTGCCTGCGGCCACGCTGGTGATCTGCCGGGTCAGGCCGTATCCGGCGGCGCCGACGGACACGGTATCGACGCGGTCGGCCAGCGAGCCCGCGCCGAGCGCCACGCTGCCGGTGGCAACCGCGGCGGAGTTGGAACCCAGCGCGGTGCTGTATTCACCGACAGCAGTGCTGAACGCACCAACTGCGATCGATGCTTCGTTGGCGGCGGTGGCGCCACGACCGAGCGCGGTGCTGCCCGGGCCCATCGCCACGGCACCGCCGCCAACAGCGGTGGCGCCATCGGCGGTGGCTTCGGACAAGGCACCCAGCGCGGTGGCCGCGCCGTTTTCGCTGGCGGCGGTAGCGCTTGCACCGACGGCGGTGTCGCCGAGACCGAAGGCCGCAGCGCTCTGCCCGACCACCACGCTGGCATCACCGATCGCCAAAGCACCCTGGCCGAACGCGCTGGCGCCGATGCCAGCGGCAATGGCCTGGGTACCGATGGCGGTGGTGGCGTTGGCCAGTGACTGCGCACCCGCACCGGCCGCAACTGCGCCCTGCCCGTCGATCTTCGCCGCGTCGCTGTCATCGCCTGCGCCATCGGCCTTGAAATAGCGGTTGCCATCTGCGGCAACGTCGGCCAGCGCAGCCTGGGTGGCGCGCGCCTGCGCGTCCAGCTGCGCCTTGTTCACCGCATCGGTCGCCTGGGTGCCCGCCGCAACGTTGGCGATCTGCCGTTCCTTGCCGGCATCGCCGACGGACACGGTGTTGGCCCGCGTGGCCTTGGAGCCAGCGCCCAGCGCAACGCTGTTGGCGGCACTGGCATTGCTGTTGCTGCCGATCGCCACCGCGTTGCTGCCCTTGGCCGTGGCCGAGCCTTCGATCAGGCACTTTTCGAGCAGCTTGCCGCTGAATGCAACGCAGGTGGCGCTGCCGCCGATCTGCACCGACTGTGCTGCGGCGCTGCCGCTCATGCCCAACCCCATTACCAGGCCCAGTGCCACTGCCAGCAGTGCGGGCGTGCCCTGTGTCGCATCGCGGCGCTGGTCGACGACCCCGCCACTGCTGCTGTCGGAGGAGGCCAGTTCCGAGGCCACCACCAACTGACCCAATGCTTTGTTCCAGACCTTGCGATAAATCCGATTCATCGGTACGGCTCCTGATTGGACTGGTTTTGGGCAAAGCAACGCCACCGCTGGGCTTTCCGGCCCAACGTCCCCTGGGGGCGTTTATTCGCGTGATTTACTGCGGGGTATTGCCGAACGGCGCGCAGCGACAGAAAACCGAGCGCGTGCGCCAACCGGTTACTGCGAAATGAATGATTCTGAAACGGGGTTCAAGTGTTAACGGCAACTTTCCAAATCGTCAAGACTTTGACGCGGCAAATCCTATTGCCGTGAAGCAGTTCACTATTTCACCTGTTTATAAAAGGATTTTGTTAGGTATGCGTGACGACCTCCTGTCGCCTGAAAATCCATGTAACTAGCGGGCAGGACAGGAGTTTCACGCGCACAAAGAAAAACCCGCCGGTCAACGGCGGGTTTTTCCATACGCGATGGCATTGATGCCTGCGCGATGCGGTGCGATCAGCCGCACCACACCCGCGCGTTGCGGAACATGCGCATCCACGGCGAGTCACCCTGCCACTCGGCCGGGGCCCAGCTCAGGTTGAGCGCGCGCGGGGTGCGTTCCGGGTGCGGCATCATGATGGTGACGCGGCCGTCGCTGCTGGTCAGGCCGGTGATGCCGTCCGGCGAACCGTTCGGGTTCAGCGGATACTGGCTGGCAACGTTGCCGTGGCCATCGATGTAGCGCAGCGAGACACGTGCGGCGGCCTGGTCGACGGCATTGTCGAACACGGCCTGGCCTTCGCCATGTGCCACCGCCACCTGCAGGCGTGAACCGGCCATGCCGCGCAGCAGGATCGACGGCGACTCCACCACCTCCAGCAGCGCGGTGCGGGCTTCGAACTGCTCGCTGGCGTTGCGGCGGAACTGCGGCCAGTGCTCGGCACCCGGAATGATGCCCTTCAGCTGGCTCATCATCTGGCAGCCATTGCACACGCCCAGCGCGAAGCTGTCTTCGCGCGCGAAGAACGCGGCGAAGGCATCACGCAGTGCGCTGCGCTCCAGGATCGAGGTGGCCCAGCCACGGCCGGCACCCAGCACGTCGCCATAGCTGAAGCCACCACAGGCCACCAGGCCGGTGAAGTCCTGCAGGGCCACGCGGCCTTCGATCAGGTCGCTCATATGCACGTCGAACGCGCGGAAGCCGGCACGTTCGAAGGCGTTGGCCATTTCGATCTGGCCGTTGACGCCCTGCTCGCGCAGCACCGCCACGCGCGGGCGTGCACCGGTGCTGATGAACGGTGCGGCCACGTCTTCGTTGAGGTCGAAGCTGAGCTTCGGCTTCAGGCCCGGCGCATTGAAGGCACGGGCGACCTCGCGCTCGGCATCCGCGTTGGCCGGGTTGTCGCGGCGCTTCTGCATCGCGTGGGTGACCGACCACCAGGCGTCGAACAGCGCGTCCCAGCGCCACTCGGCCAGGTTCTCGCCACCCAGCGACACGCGCACCACCGGTGCGGTGGTCGGCTTGGCGATGCGCTGCGCGCATTCGGTCAGTGCATGGCGCTCGACCAGGTCGGCGAAGGCCGCACGGTCTTCGCGTGCGATCTGCACCACCGCGCCCAGTTCTTCGTTGAACAGGCTGCGGAACGGATCATCGCCCCAGGCATCGAGGGTGATATCCAGGCCCAGGCGCGAGGTGAAGGCCATTTCGCACAGCGCAGCGAAGGCGCCGCCGTCGCTGCGGTCGTGATAGGCCAGCAGCAGGCCGGACTGGCGCGCATCGCGGATCAGCTCGAAGAAACCACGCAGGCGCTGCGGGTCGTCCAGGTCCGGCGCGGCACCGGCGAAGGCCGGCAGGTCGGCGTGGTCGGCATGCACCTGGGCCAGGATCGAACCGCCCAGGCGCTGCTTGCCGGCACCGAGGCCGATCAGCCACAGCTCGCTGTCCACGTCGCGGTCGAGCAGCGGGGTCAGCTGCTGGCGCACGTCGGCCACTGGCGCGAACGCCGAGATCACCAGCGACACCGGCGACACGCTCTTGTGCGCCTCGCCCTGGTCGTGCCACTGCGCCTGCATCGACAGCGAGTCCTTGCCCACCGGGATGCTGATGTCCAGCTGCGGGCACAGTTCCATGCCCACTGCCTTCACCGCGTCGTACAGCAGCGCGTCTTCGCCGGGGTGGCCGGCCGCGGCCATCCAGTTCGCCGACAGCTTGATTTCATCCAACGCATCGACCGGGGCCGCGCACAGGTTGGTCAGCGCTTCGCCCACCGCCATGCGTGCCGACGCAGCGGCGTCGAGCAGGGCCAGCGGGGTGCGCTCGCCGATCGACATCGCTTCGCCGGCCACGCCGTCGAAGTCGGCCAGGGTGATCGCCACGTCGGAAACCGGCAGCTGCCACGGGCCGACCATCTGTTCGCGTGCGGTCAGGCCGCCGACGCTGCGGTCACCGATGGTGACCAGGAAGTTCTTCGAGGCGACGGTCGGGTGCGCGAGCACGCGCAGGCCCGCTTCCTGCAGGTCCAGGCCACCGGTCTTCAGCGCCGGCCAGCGCGGGGCCGGCGGGTGCGCGGTGTCGCGGTGCATCTTCGGCGGCTTGCCGAACAGCACGTCCATCGGCAGATCGATCGGCGCATCGGCCGGGGTGTGGCCCGGCACGGCACCGTAGGCCACCACCAGGTGTTCCTCGGCAGTCGCCACGCCAACCGCGGCGAACGGGCAGCGCTCGCGGGCACACAGTGCGGCGAACTCAGCCAGGCGCTCCTGCGCCACGCCCAACACATAACGCTCCTGCGACTCGTTGCACCACAGCTGCATCGGCGACAGCGACGGATCATCGGTGGGCACCTTGCCCAGATCGATGACACCGCCGACCTTGGAGTCGTGCAGCAGTTCCGGGATGGCATTGGACAGGCCACCGGCACCGACGTCGTGGAAGAATTTGATCGGGTTGTTGGCGCCCATCGCCACGCAGCGGTCGATGACCTCCTGGCAGCGGCGTTCCATTTCCGGGTTGTCGCGCTGCACGCTGGCGAAGTCCAGGTCCTCGGCGCTCTCGCCGGAGGCCACCGAACTGGCGGCACCGCCGCCCAGGCCGATCAGCATTGCCGGGCCACCCAGCACGATCACCGCGTCACCGGCCTGCAGCTGGATCTTGTCGACCTGCACGCGATCGATCGCGCCGAGGCCACCGGCCAGCATGATCGGCTTGTCGTACGCGCGCACCAGATCGGCGCCTTCCGGCAACTCGAAGCTGCGGAAGTAGCCAAGCAGGTTCGGGCGGCCGAACTCGTTGTTGAACGCTGCGCCGCCAAGCGGGCCGTCGGTCATGATTTCCAGCGCCGGCGCCATCCGCGGGTTCAGCGCGCGCGGCGCTTCCCACGGCTGCGGCAGTTCCGGAATGCGCAGGTGCGAGACCGAGAACCCGGACAGGCCCGCCTTCGGCTTGCCGCCGCGGCCGGTCGCGCCTTCGTCGCGGATCTCGCCACCGTTGCCGGTCGATGCACCCGGGAACGGTGCGATCGCGGTCGGGTGGTTGTGCGTTTCCACCTTGATCTGGAACGCGCTCGGCACCTGCGGCTCGCGGCGGTATTCGCCGCTGGCCGGATCCGGGCGGTAACGCGACGCCGGATGGCCTTCGATCACCGCGGCGTTGTCGCTGTACGCGCTGAGCGTGTGCTGCGGGGTCTGCTGGTGGGTGTTCTTGATCATCCGGAACAGCGAACGGTCCTGTTCCTGGCCGTCGATGGTCCAGCTGGCGTTGAAGATCTTGTGGCGGCAGTGCTCGGAATTGGCCTGCGCGAACATCATCAGCTCGACGTCGGACGGCGCGCGGCCGAGCGCGGTAAAGCGTTCGCGCAGGTAGTCGATCTCGTCCTGGGCCATGGCCAGGCCGAGGCGCTGGTTGGCGGCCTCCAGCTGGTCCACCGGCACGCGTTCCAGTTCACCCCGGGCCGGCGCCGAGAACAGCGCCTGGCCCTGTTCCACGGTCTCCAGCACCGACTGCGTCATCGGGTCGTGCAGCGCCTTGACCAGCGCCTGCTGGGCGGCGGCATCGGCCGGCCAGCCCTGCACGTCGATGCGCAGGCCACGTTCGACCCGACTGACCGGCTGGCCGGCACCACGGACCAGTTCGGTGGCCTTGCTCGACCACGGCGACAGCGTGCCCAGGCGCGGCACCACGATGCGGCTGACCGCGCCGTCGGCCACGGCCTCGGCCTGCGGCGCAGCTTCGAGGATGCGGCACAAGGTGGTCAGGTCGGGGGCGGCACTGCCTTCGGGCTGCACGAAGTAGACGTGCCAGGCACCGCTGATGCGCAGGGAGGGAGCGATGGACTGCAGGCGGGATTCAAGACGTTCGCGGCGGAACGGCGACAGGGCGGGCGCGCCCTCGAGGACCATCATGTCCGGGGAACCGTAGTTGGGAAACGGGCCCGACATTGTACCGGAAGCGGGGGGTGGGCTTTGGCCGGGCGGCGCCCGGCACCCGCCGAAGCCAAGGCAACGGCAACGGCAACGGCAACGGCAACGGCAACTGCCAAAGCAAAAGCGGGGTTCCCGTGGGATGGCGGGGTGGGTCCGGTTGCGGGGGACGCCGTGAATCCGTCCATGGAGGCTCGATCGCCGCATCCATGCGGCTCACGCCCCCGCAACCGGACCCACCCCGCCTTCGACAGATTTCCGCGATCTGCGGTAGATCCACGCCATGCGTGGATGCTCCCCGGTAGTGCCGGCCGCTGGCCGGCAACCAGGGAAATCTCAGAAGTCAGGCATTGAAGAGCGAAGCGACCGGCTTCTGCCTTTGATTTTCTGTTCTGTCTTCCGTGGCTGGCCGCGCAGGAACCTGTCCGTGGCCGGGTGGGTGGGCTGCGCAGGGGCGTAAGCGCCATGGATGGCGCGCCCGAGCCTCCAGGGATGGATTCACGGCGTCCCCTGCGCAGCCCACCCGCCCGGCCAACCCCCAGAAATCTGCTTTTCGCGGAAAGCCCCAGCCACGAGGGGGCTCCGCCGATGGCCGCCGACCGCGCGCAGCGCAGCTCTCCACCCGAATCCCCGAACCATGCGCTTGCTCACGGATTGACCACGCGATTGATGACAACGTTGTCCCCACCTGGTGCCGGACTCTCTCCCCGGCCTCCCAGGTACCCCGTCCGCCCCCTCCGTCGCCTTCCCGGGCGACGCCCGGACCTGCGTCACGCGCGGCGCCATCGGGGCCCGCGCGCCCTTTGATCGGAGACTTACCCATGTACGACCCGATTGTGCGCAGTGCCGAACGTTCGACCCGAAGCTGTCGTCCCCGCCGCCTGGCCTGGCTGCTTGCCCTGGCCGCCGGTACCGCCGCCCTGCCCGGCCTGGCGCAGGCCGCCAGCTGTGCCGGCGTGGCCCAGTGGGACCAGGCCAAGATCTACCGGGCCGGCGATACCCTGCAGAAAGGAGGCGTCCTCTATCGGGCGAACCAGGACATCTGGAACGCGCCGCCGGACCATCCGGCCGGTGCGCCCTACTACACCAACCTCGGTGCCTGCGATGGCAGCGGCAGCAACCAGCCGCCGGTGGTCAGCCTGACCTCGCCGGCCAACGGCGCCACCTTCAGCGCCGGCAGCACGGTCAACGTGACCGCCAACGCCAGTGATCCGGACGGCAGCGTCGCCAAGGTCGAGTTCTTCCGCGATGGCAGCACGCTCGGCGTGGCCACCAGTGCGCCGTATGCGGCCAGCTGGGCCAATGCCAGCGCCGGCAGCCACACCCTGCGTGCGGTCGCGACCGACAACAACAACGCCACCACGAGCACCCCGACCATCACCATCACCGTCAACGCCGCCGGTGGCGATACCACCGCGCCGAGCGTGCCGGGCGGGCTGGCGGTTGGCACCCGCACCGCCAACAGCATCGCGCTCAGCTGGAGCCCGTCCACCGACAACACCGGTGGCAGCGGCATGGCCGGCTATGACGTGTACCGCAACGGCAGCCTGGTGGGTTCGCCGTCCAGTGCCAGCTATGTGGATGGCGGGCTGACCGCGTCGACCACCTACCGCTACCGCGTACGTGCCCGCGACAACGCCGGCAATGCGTCGGCACAGGGCACCGAGATCAGCGCCACCACGCTGGCCGGTGACGGCGGCACCACCGGCAAGCGGGTCATCGGTTACTTCACCCAGTGGGGCATCTACGGCCGCAACTACCGGGTCAAGAACATCGACAGCAGTGGCTCGGCCGCACGCCTGACCCACATCAACTACGCGTTCGGCAACGTGCGCAACAACCGCTGTGAAGTGGGCATCACCCAGCCGTCGGATCCAAACAGCGGTGCCGGTGGCGATGCCTTCGCCGACTACACCAAGGCCTTCAGTGCCGCCGAGAGTGTCAGCGGCAGCGCCGATACCTGGGACCAGCCGCTGCGCGGCAACTGGAACCAGCTCAAGCAGCTCAAGGCCAAGTACCCGGGCATGAAGGTGCTGATCTCGCTCGGTGGCTGGACCTGGTCGCGTGGCTTCTCCAGCGCGGCGCGTCCGGAAAACCGCCAGGCCTTCGTCGCCTCGTGCATCGACGCCTATATCAAGGGCAACCTGCCGGTGACCGACGGTGCCGGTGGCGCCGGTGCCGCACTGGGCGTGTTCGACGGCATCGACATCGACTGGGAGTACCCGGTGGCCTGTGGCATCGAATGCGGCAAGCCGGAGGACAACGCCAACTTCACTGCGCTGATGGCCGAGTTCCGCCGCCAGCTCGATGCGGTGCGTCCGGGCCTGTTGCTGACGGTGGCGGTGGGTGCCGGCATCGACAAGATCCGCGTCACCGATCCGGCCGCGTACCACCCGTACCTGGACTACATCAACGTGATGACCTACGACTTCCACGGCGCGTGGGATGCGAAGACCAATCACCAGTCGGCGCTGTTCGATTCGCCGAATGATCCGTCCACCGGCGACCAGAAGCTGTACAACAGCAACGACGCCATCGAGGCCTTCATCAGCCGTGGCGTGCCCGCCGCCAAGCTCAACCTGGGCATCGGCTACTACGGGCGTGGCTGGACCGGTGTGGCCAACGCCAACAACGGCCTGTACCAGACCGCGACGGGTGCCGCCCCGGGTACCTACGAGGCCGGCATCGAAGACTGGAAGGTGCTGAAGAACCTGGCGTGGCCGGGCTACACCGACAACACCGCTGGTGCCACCTGGATCTACAACGGCAGCACGCTGTGGAGCTTCGATACCCCGGCCAACATCACCCGCAAGATGGGCTACGTGAAGACCCAGGGTCTGGGCGGCGCGTTCGTCTGGGAGTTCAGCGGTGACGATGCGCAGGGCACGCTGACCAAGGCGGTCAGTGATGGCCTGAAATAAGGAAAAAAGCCGGGGATGCGACACGCATCCCCGGCCTCGAATCTGTAGCGCCGAGCCATAGCTCGGCTGCCACGTGTGGGACCGCAGTCGAGCATGGCTCGACGCTACATTTCTGCGTCAGCGCTTGGCCGACAGCTTTTCCAGCGCTGCGCGCAGCTGCGCCGGTGGCAGGTACCCCCCCAGCTGGGTGCCGTCCGGGGCGAAGATCGCCGGCGTGCCATTCACACCCAGCTGCTGGCCCAGCGCGTACTGCATCGCCACCGGGTTGGTGCAGTTCTTGGCCGGCACGCTGCCACCGCGCTTGGCGTTGGTCAGCGCCTGGCGACGATCCGCTGCACACCAGACCGAGATCATGTCGGTGTAGTCCTTGCTGCCCAGGCCCATGCGCGGGAATGCCAGATACTCAACGGAGATGCCGTTGCGGTTGAGCTCTGCGATGTCCTGGTGCAGCTTGCGGCAGTAACCACACTCGATGTCGGTGAACACGCTGATGGTGTACTTGGCGTTCGGCGCGGCGAACACGATGCGATCGCCGTGGTTGGCCTTGGCCAGCAGGCCGCGACGGTAACCGAGCAGACCTTCACTGTTGGCCGGGCCCTTGGCGCGGGTGTCGTAGGGCTGCGACTGGAACAGGTAGCGACCGTCATCGGACACGTACAGCAGCTGTCCGGAGACCACCACTTCGCGGAAGCCGGGGAACGGCGCGGCACCGATGTAATCCACCTGGAAACCCGGATTGAGCGCGGTCAGCGCGGCACGTACCGCCTGGTCGGCCGGCGCGTTGGCGGCCGGGCCGGCCTTGGCCGCAGCGGCAGGTGCCTTGGCGGCCGGCGGGGCCGGCTGGGCGCAGGCGGTCAGGCTGAGCGCACCGAACACGGCGGCGATGGCAAATCGGAGCATGGAGCGGTCCGCAACAGAAGAAGATCCCGGATTCTGACACAGCCACCGGAACCGGGCCGCGACGCCCGGCACGGCCCCGGGCAGCGATTCAGCCCGGCGCTCAGCCGCGCGGATGGTGGCGGGCGTGCAGCTTCTGCAGATGCTCGCGCGCCACCAGGGTGTAGATCTGGGTGGTCGACAACGAGCTGTGGCCGAGCAGCATCTGCAGCGCGCGCAGGTCGGCACCGCGGTTGAGCAGATGGGTGGCGAAGCTGTGGCGCAGGCCATGCGGGCTGATCCGCGCCGGGTCGATGCCGGCCACCTGCGCGTGGCGCTTGACCAGGTGCCAGAACGCCTGCCGGGTCAGCGCATGCAGCGTCGGCTCGATGAACAACGGGGTCTGCCCATCGGCCAGGGCGTGCACCTTGCCCTTGCCGACCAGCAGCGGGCGCGACTGCTGCAGGTAACGCTCCAGCCAATGCTGCGATTCCTCGCCCAGCGGCACCAGCCGTTCCTTGCTGCCCTTGCCGGTGACCCGCAATACGCCCTGGCGCAGGTTCACGGCTGTCGCCGGCAACAGCACCAGCTCGCTCACGCGCAGGCCGGCGGCATACATCAGTTCCAGCATGGCGCGATCGCGCAGGCCCAGCGGACTGTCGATGTCCGGTGCCGCCAGCAGCGCATCGATCTGGCTTTCGGCCAGCGCCTTGGGCAACAGCCGTGGCAGCTTGGGCGGGTCGAGCAGCGCACTGGGGTCTTCGCTGCGTTCGCCACGGCGCACGCCATCGGCGAAGAACGCCCGCAGCGCCGACAGCAGGCGCGCATTGCTGCGCGGCGACCAGCCATGCCGGGTGCGCCAGGCCAGATAGTCGAACAGCCCGGGACGTTCGATGCCGGCCAGGCCGCCGTCGCGTCCATCCATCCAGCGCGCCAGCCCTTCCAGGTCGCGCCGGTAGCTGTCGAGGGTGGCGCGGGCCAGGCCGTTCTCGGCCCAGATCGCATCGAGGAAGCGCTGGATGCGCACGCTGTCGTCGGCGCGCAGCTCGGGCAGTTGCTGGACCAGCTGGCGGCGTTCGGCGGGGGTGGAAACAAGGGCCATGCGTGCAGGATACGAGGGCCACTGCGGGCACGGCCAGCTTTGCGTATGCTCGGCGCATGTCCCGCCCTGCCACCGACACGGCCCCTGTGGCCGCTACCGAAATGCCCCGCCCACGTGCCTTGTTGGCCTGGCGCGTGCTGGCGATGGTCTACGACGCACTGCCGGTGCTGGCGCTGTGGATGCTGGCCGGCACGCTGTTCACCCTCGCCTACACTTTCAGCGGCCACGCGCAGCGCGAGAACATCGCACCGTTCAGCGCCTGGCAGTGGCTGCTGTGGGCGGTGTGCTGGGGAATCACGGGGTGGTACGCCACGGCCAGTTGGCGCCGTGGCGGACAGACGCTGGGCATGCGCCCGTGGCGGCTGAAACTGCAATCGAGCGATGGCACGCCGCTGCGGCGCGGCCAGCTGTGGCTGCGCTTCGCAGTGGGCACGCTGTCACTGCTGCTGGGTGGGCTGGGATTCTGGTGGGCCTGGGTCGACCGCGACCGCCTGACCTGGCACGACCGCGCCAGCGGCACCCGCCTGATGCGCATGCCGAAGCGGTGATGCACGACGTGTAGAGCCGAGCCCATGCTCGGCTGCGTTTCGCGATGCACTCGATAGCCGAGCATGGGCTCGGCTCTACACGATCAACGCAGCGATCAGCCAGCGGGTGCCGGATCCGGCAGGATCACCGCCGGCTGCGTCCAGAGGTCGAAGAAGGCGGACGCAAACGCATTGGCCTGCACATCATCGGCCACCGGCGACTGTGCGCTCAACTGCGCACGGGTCTTCACGAACTCCTGCCAAAGTTTCAGGCTGGCCTTCTTCAGGCGCTTCTGCTCGCCTGCGTCGGTTGCGGCAAGGTACTGCGCGTACAGCTCGCGCATCGGTTTGCCCTGGGCCTCATAGGCCGCCGGAAGCGGCGGCAGCTGGGCGGCAGTGAAAGCCACCGATGCTGCCGGCGGCCGGTAGCCATCCGGCCCGAAAGCCTCCTTCAGCTCGTCCCCGGCATCCAGGTATTCGAAGAAGCCGGGCACGTTGTAGAGCTTGGTCCGGTAGTCGGACGAGGTATCCGGGCTGCTGGAGACCACCGTGTCAGGCAGTTCGTCCTTCAGTCCTGCGTCCCAACGGCGCGGAATGAAGAAGCCGGTCGCCTTCACGTAGGGACCCTCGATCTCCACATCGTTCAGTTCGATCTTCGATGCCAGGTTGCCGGTATTGGTCTTGCTGGTGACGTACTGCTCGGTGACGATCACGTACTCGGCCATGGCCGGGTTGATCAGCCCACCGATCCCGTCGGCGTAGACAACCATGCGGACGCTGCCGATCTTCTCGCTCTGCAGCCGGTACTGGCCCGGCTCCAGGACCAGGGGCATGGAGGTGTGCGGCGGCAGGGTATGCACCTGCTGGTCGACCGACAAGGTCAGCGGTGCATCCGTCGGGTTGTCGATCTCGAAGTCGACGGTGGACCGGCTGCAGCCGGCAGAAAGCAGCACGGCCGCGAAGTACGGCAGAAAGCGTTGGAAGCTCATGTTCGTCCTTGAAGTGAAACGGAAACAGCCGGGCCTTGCCCGGCTCCCTGGGAATCAACCCGACTTGCGCCGGAACAGCAATCCGGATACCGCCAGCATCACGATCGGCGGCAATGCATAGGCGATGCGGTAATCAAACTTCAACGCGCCGGCCATGCGGCCGAAGAACAGCTGCAGCAGCCAGAAGCCCAGCGCGAACAGGATGCCCAGGAACAGGCGCTTGCCCATGCCGCCGCTGCGCAGCGACCCGAACGCGAACGGCACCGCCGCCAGGCACAGCGCCAGCACGTTCACCGGGTAGAACCAGCGGCTCCAGTACACATCCTCGAAATCGCGCGCATCCAGCCCGTTGCGCTGGCGATAGGTGATGCTGGTGCTGAGTTCGGCCAGGCTGAGATTGCGCGGCTTGGCGATGCCGGTGGCCAATGCGGCCGCATCCAGCTTCGAATTCCACGGTTCGCGCGCCACTTCCTGGCGGGTCGCCGAGCGCTCGCCAAAAGTGTCGCGGCGGACCCCGGTCAGCACCCAGCCATCCTTGTCGTGCTCGGCGGTGGTGGCATGGGTCAACGAGGCAATCTTGCCGTCGTCGGCAATGCGGTACAGGCGCACGTCACGCAGGATCAGGCGCGTGCCCTTGTCCCCCACCAGCTGCTCTTCGCCGCTCTGCGCATTGAGGAAGGTGTCGCCTTCGCGTGCCCACAGGCCCGAGTACCGCGTGGTGGAAATGTCCCGCCCCCACTTGGCACTGGCCTTCAGCGCATCGGCACGGTCCTGGCCCCAGGGGCCCAGCGTCTCGGCGCTGAGCACCATCACCGCAGTCAGCAGCGACAGCGCGATCGCCACCGATACGCTCAGGCGCTTGCGCGACAGGCCCAGCGCACGCAGTGCGGTCAGCTCCGAGGTCGCGGCCAGTTGGCCGAGGCCCATCAGCGCGCCGATCACCGCAGCGGTGGGGAACATCGTGTAGGCGCGGCGTGGCACGGTGTACAGCACCCATGCTGCGGCATGGCCCAGGGTGTAGCCGTTCTTGCCGATGTCCTTGAACTCGCCGGAGAAGGCCATCACCACATCCAGGCCGACCAGCACGGCCCAGGTCAACAGCACCGTGGTGAACACCGACTGGCCCAGGTACAGGTCGAAACGCATCGGGCGCAGCCTCATGCGCGGGCTCCCTTCGGGCGGCCCAGGCGGCCATCACGTGCATACATCCAGATCGCCAGCGCCAGCAGTGGCAGGGTCAGCCACCACAGGCCCAGCGCGGGCGGAATCCTGCCATTGGCGATCCAGCCACTGCCGATGAACATCAGGTTGGTGCCCACCATGTAGGCCATCAGCGCCAGCATCATGCGGCCGTAGCGCTGCTGGCGCGGCGAGCTGCGGCCCAGCGGCACGGTCAGCAGGGCAAAGGCCAGCGCGATCAGCGGCGGCGCCAGGCGGCGGTGCAGCTGTGCCTGCGCCTGCGGGCGTTCATCGCCGATCAGCTTCAGGGTCGGCATCAGTTCCGGGTCGTCCTCGGTGCGGGTCTGCGCGCCATCGGGCAGGGCGACGTCGTTGCGGGCGAAGGTCGCCAGCCGGTAATCCAGCGCGCCGGCCACCGGTCCTTCCACCTGGTGGCCGTCGTCCAGTTCCAGGAAGCGCTGGCGGGTGCCCTCGAAGTACATGCGGCCGCTGTTGGCCGACACCACTTCCAGGCGGTCGTCCTTCTGCCGCTGCAGGAACACCTTGCCCAGCTCGGTGCCGTCGGGCGAGATCGAGGACAGGTAGACCACGCCGCCATTGGGCAGCGGCGTGAACCGGCCCGGCTCCAGACCGGCCATCAGCACGCTGCGGTTGGCCTCGATGATCATCTGCTCGGCCACCCGGCCGGCCCACGGGCCCAGCCACAGCGAGCAGGCGCCGACCAGCAGCACCACCGGCACCACCAGCATCAGCAAAGGCCGCAGCAACCGCTTGGGCCCCACGCCGATGGCGGTGATGACCGCCATCTCCGAGTCGCGGTACAGGCGGGCGATGGCCAGCAGCAGGCCCAGCATCAGTGCCAATGGCAGGATCAGCGGCAGGTAGGCGATGAACTGCAGGCCCAGCTGCGAGAACAGCAGCTTGGCCGGCAGGCGCCCATCGGCGATGTTGCCGAGGATGTCCACCAGCACGCCGCCCACGCTGACCACCAGCAGGACGATCAGGGTAGCCAGGAAACTCTGGACGAAATCGCCCAGCAGGTATCGGTCGAGCTTCAGCATGGGGCGGTGGTTTAAACTCTGGGGTTCGTTCGCGGTGCCGCCCAGTCTACTGTCTGGGCGTAAACGGCCTGCGATTGTACGGACTCGCCAATGGAATCTGCTCAATGGCCCTCGAATTCACCCTGAACCACGTTGCTCCGGCCGCCGCCACCGTTGATTGCCTGGTGGTCGGCGCGTATGCCGACCATACCCTGACCCCGGCCGCCCAGACCCTGGACGCCGCCAGTGGTGGCCGCCTGGCCGCCCTGGCCCAGCGCGGCGATCTGTCCGGCAAGACCGGCGCGACCACCCTGTTGCACGACCTGCCGGGCGTGACCGCCCCGCGCGTGCTGGTGGTCGGCCTCGGCGAAGCCGCCCGCTTCGGCGTGCCGCAGTACCTGAAGGCCGTCGGCGACGCCGTGCGCGCGCTGAAGGCCGGTGCTGCCCGCAGCGCACTGTTCACCCTGTCCGAAGTGGCGGCGAAGGACCGCGACGCGGCCTGGGCGATCCGCCAGGCAGTGATCGCCGCCGATCACGCCGCGTACCGCTACACCGCCACCCTGGGCAAGAAGAAGGCCGAGGACGCCGGCCTGGCCCAGCTGGCCATCGCCGGTGATGACGCCCAGGCCCTGGCCCAGGGCCAGGCCATCGCCGCCGGCGTCGAGTTCGCCCGCGAGCTGGGCAACCTGCCGCCGAACTACTGCACCCCGGCCTACCTGGCCGAAGTGGGTGTGAAGTTCGCCGGCGAGCACGACGGTGCCGAGGCCGAGATCCTCGACGAGCACCAGATGGAAGCACTGGGCATGGGCTCGCTGCTGGCCGTGGCCCGTGGTTCGGCCAACCGCCCGCGCCTGGTCGTGCTGAAGTGGAACAATGGCGGCGACGCCAAGCCGTACGTGCTGGTCGGCAAGGGCATCACCTTCGATACCGGTGGCGTCAACCTGAAGACCCAGGGCGGCATCGAGGAGATGAAGTACGACATGTGCGGTGGCGCCAACGTCATCGGCACCTTCGTCGCTGCGGTCAAGGCCAAGCTGCCGCTGAACCTGGTGGTGGTGGTGCCGGCGGTGGAGAACGCCATCGACGGCAACGCCTACCGTCCGTCCGACGTGATCACCTCGATGTCGGGCAAGACCATCGAAGTCGGCAACACCGACGCCGAAGGCCGCCTGATCCTGTGCGATGCGCTGACCTACGCGCAGCGCTTCGAGCCGGCCGCGCTGGTCGACGTCGCCACCCTGACCGGTGCCTGCATGGTCGCCCTCGGCCACCAGACCGCCGGCCTGATGAGCAAGCACGACGACCTGGCCAACGAGCTGCTGGCCGCCGGCGAACACGTGTTCGACCGCGCCTGGCGCCTGCCGCTGTGGGACGAGTACCAGCCGATGCTGGATTCGACCTTCGCCGACGTCTACAACATCGGCGGCCGCTGGGCCGGCGCGATCACCGCTGGCTGCTTCCTGTCGCGCTTTGCCGAAGGCCAGCGCTGGGCGCACCTGGACATCGCCGGCGTGGCCAGCGATGAAGGCAAGCGTGGCATGGCCACCGGCCGCCCGGTCGGCCTGCTGAGCCAGTGGCTGCTGGACCAGACCGCCCGCGCCTGATGCCGTACCCGACCCTGGCCGGCCTCCGCCGGCCGGGGCCTCGCCCGGCACCGCCGGAACCCTGCCTGACCCGGACCCTGCCATGCCCCGCGCCGACTTCTACCTGATCGCCAAGCCCCGCTTCCTGACCGAGCCGTTGCGCCTGGTCTGCGAGCTGGCACGCAAGGCCAACGACGCCGGGCTGTTCACCCTGGTGCTGGCCCGCGACCAGGCCCAGGCCGAGGAGCTGGACGAACTGCTGTGGGCGTTCGACAACGATGCCTACATCCCGCACCAGATCGCCGGCGAGGACATGGATGAGGAAGAAGCCCTGGTGCTGATCGCCGTGCCCGGCGCCGAGGCACCGGCGCGCCCGCTGGTGATCAACCTGCGCGATGAACCCTGGCTGGGCGAGTGCGAGCGCGTGCTGGAAGTGGTTCCGGCCGACCCGGAAGCGCGCGAACCGCTGCGCGAACGCTGGCGCCAGTACAAGGCCGCCGGTTACGACCTGAACAAGCACGACATGTAAGTCCAGCGAGGACCCCTTGATGCGCCTGCTGATCGCCCTGATTCTTCCCTGGCTGTCCTTCTTCACCATCGGCCGGCCGTTTGCCGGCATCGTCTGCCTGATCCTGCAGATCACCCTGATCGGCTGGCTGCCCGCCGCGATCTGGGCCGCCTACGCGGTCAGCCAGTACCACACCGACCAGAAGATCCGGCGCGCCCTCGGGCCGCGCTGATCTCCCTTCCGCCTTGATTACCGGTTCCCCCGCATGACCCAACTCGCCTCCAGTTACGACCCGAAGTCCTTCGAGACCGACCTCTACGAGGCCTGGGAGAAGGCCGGCCACTTCAAGCCGTCCGGCACGGGCGAGCCGTACACCATCCTGCTGCCGCCGCCGAACGTGACCGGCACCCTGCACATGGGCCACGCCTTCCAGCAGACCCTGATGGACGCGCTGGTGCGCTACCACCGCATGCGCGGCTACGACACCCTGTGGCAGGTCGGTACCGACCATGCCGGCATCGCCACCGAAATGGTGGTCAGCCGCAACCTGGCGCTGGAAGGCAAGGGCGAGACCCGCGATTCGCTAGGCCGCGAAGGTTTCATCGGCAAGGTCTGGGAGTGGAAGCAGCAGTCCGGCGACACCATCGAACGCCAGATGCGCCGCCTCGGCACCTCCGCCGACTGGTCGCGCAGCACCTTCACCATGGACCCGCAGCCGTCGGCGGCGGTCAACGAGGCCTTCGTGCGCTGGTACGAGCAGGGCCTGATCTATCGCGGCCAGCGCCTGGTCAACTGGGACCCGGTGCTGAAGACCGCCATTTCCGACCTGGAAGTGGAAAGCGCCGAGGAAGACGGCTTCCTGTGGTCGATCGCCTACACGCTGGATGAGGGCCTGAGCTACGAGCACGTCGAGCGCGATGCCGACGGCGTGGAAACCCTGCGCGAAACCCGCGACTACCTGGTCGTCGCCACCACCCGCCCGGAAACCCTGCTGGGCGATACCGCGGTGATGGTGCACCCGGAAGACGAGCGCTATGCGCACCTGATCGGCAAGAGCGTGGTGCTGCCGCTGACCGGCCGCCGCGTGCCGGTGATCGCCGACGACTACGTGGACCGTGCGTTCGGCACCGGCGTGGTCAAGGTCACCCCGGCGCACGATTTCAACGACTATGAAGTCGGCGTGCGCCACAGCCTGCCGATGATCAACCTGTTCACCCCGGTGGCGGCGCTGAACGAGAACGCGCCGGAGCGATTCCAGGGCCTGGACCGCTACGCCGCGCGCAAGGCCGTGCTGGCCGAGCTGGAAGACCTGGGCATCCTGGTCGAGACCAAGGCGCACAAGCTGCAGGTGCCGCGCGGCGACCGTACCGGCCAGGTGATCGAGCCGTACCTGACCGACCAGTGGTTCGTGAAGATGGACGACCTGGCCAAGCGCGGCCTGGAACTGGTCGAGGATGGGAGCATTTCCTTCGTGCCACCGAACTGGATCAACACCTACCGCCACTGGATGAACAACATCCAGGACTGGTGCATCAGCCGCCAGCTGTGGTGGGGCCACCGCATTCCGGCGTGGTTCGACGAAGCCACCGGCAGCTGCTACGTCGGTCGCAGCGAAGAGGAAGTGCGGGCGAAGCACAACCTGGGCAGCGACGTGGTGCTGAACCAGGAAAGCGACGTGCTGGAGACCTGGTTCTCCTCGCAGCTGTGGCCGTTCTCCACCCTGGGCTGGCCCAACGAGCAGGCCATGGCCGAGCGCGGCTTCGACCGTTACCTGCCGTCGTCGGTGCTGATCACCGGCTTCGACATCATCTTCTTCTGGGTGGCGCGCATGATCATGGCCACCGACAACCTGGTCGGGAAGATCCCGTTCAAGGACGTCTACTTCACCGGCCTGATCCGCGACGGCCAGGGCCAGAAGATGTCCAAGAGCAAGGGCAACGTGCTCGACCCGCTGGACATCATCGACGGCATCACCATCGACGACCTGGTCGCCAAGCGCACCGGCGGCCTGATGCAGCCGAAGATGGTGGAGAAGATCGAGAAGGCCACCCGCAAGGAATTCCCGGACGGCATTGCTGCCCACGGTGCCGATGCGCTGCGCTTCACCATCGCCGCGCTGGCCACCCACGGCCGCGACATCAAGTTCGACATGAACCGCGCAGAGGGCTACAAGAACTTCTGCAACAAGCTGTGGAACGCCAGCCGCTTCGCGCTGATGAACACCGAGGGTGCTGCGTTCACCGGCGTGCCGACGCCGCGCACCGATGCCGAGCGCTGGATCCTCTCGCGCCTGGCCGCTACCACCGCCGAAGCGCAGGGCCATTTCGCCGCCTACCGCTTCGACCTGCTGGCCCAGTGCCTGTACGAGTTCGCCTGGAACGCGTTCTGCGACTGGTTCCTGGAACTGAGCAAGCCGGCACTGAACGGCGGCGACGCGGCTGATGCGGAGAGCACCCGCCACACCCTGCTGTACGTGCTGGAAGCCCTGCTGCGCCTGCTGCACCCGCTCACGCCGTTCATCACCGAACAGCTGTGGCAGCAGCTGGCCCCGCGCCTGGGCCTGGCCGAGAGCACGCTGTCGCTGCGTCCGTACCCGACCGCCGCCGAGTTCGAAGGCGATTTCACTCAGGCTGAAGCCGACGTGGAATGGTTGAAGGCGGTGATCAGTGCGGTGCGTCGCGTGCGCAGCGAACTGAACGTGGCCCCGTCCAAGCTGGTGCCGCTACGCCTGCAGGCCGGCCTGGAGCAGGACCGCGTGCGCATCGAACGCTTCAGCGCCTCGCTGTCGTTCCTGCTGAAGCTGGACAGCATCCAGTGGCTGGCCGAAGGCGAAAGCGCACCGCCGGCCGCCGCCGCGATCGTCGGTGAGCTGAAGCTGCTGGTGCCGCTGGAAGGCCTGGTCGATCTCGATGCCGAGCGCGTGCGCCTGGACAAGGAAATCGCCCGCGTCGAAGCCGAAAAGGAAAAGAGCGAGACCAAGCTGGCCAAGTTCACCGACAAGGTGCCGCCGGCCGTGGTCGAGCAGGAACGCGTGCGCCTGGTCGACTGGAACACCCAGCTGGCCGGCCTGCGCGAGCAGCGCGCGAAGCTGTAACGCCGCGCTCTGGTGCGTGCCAACCAAGGTTGGCACCTACCACGCCGGGAGAGGTTGGCACCCACCGAAGCGGAATCGGAAACGCCGGGCGATGCCCGGCGTTTCCATTTGCCCCGCATGGCATCATCACCGGATGCCGCTTTCCATTTTCCTGCTCGTCCTCGCTGCCGCGGCACTGCACGCCAGCTGGAACGCGATCGTCAAACGCGGGCCGGACAAGTTCCTCGGCACCGTGCTGGTCACCGGCAGCGCCGCGCTGCTGTCGGCGGCTGCCCTACCCTTCCTGCCGTTCCCGGCCGCGCACAGCTGGCCGTGGCTGGGCGCATCGGTGCTGCAGGTGACGTACTACGGCCTGGTCGCCCGCTGCTACCAGCAGGTCGACATGAGTCTGGCGTATCCGCTGATGCGCGGCAGCGCGCCGATCCTGGTCGCGTTGGCGGGCACCCTGCTGGGCGAGCAGCTGCCACCGGCGGCGTGGCTGGGCGTGGTGCTGGTCAGCACCGGCATCCTGTGCATGGCACTGGGTGCGCGTGGCGGCCAGCTGCGGCTGCCGCTGCTGACTGCGGCGATGATCGCCACCTACACCCTGGTCGATGCGCAGGGCGCGCGCCAGTCCGGCAGCGCGCTCAGCTACACCCTGTGGCTGTTCCTGCTGTCGGGCATTCCGCTACCGCTGTGGGCGTTGTACACCCGCGGTGGCGCGGTGCTGGCCTATGCACGCCAGCATTGGCCGCTGGGGCTGGCCGGTGGCGTCGGCACCACGGCGTCCTACGCGATGGCCTTGTGGTCGATGACCCAGGCGCCGGTGGCCATGGTCTCGGCGCTGCGCGAATCGTCGATCCTGTTCGCGTTGCTGATCTCGGTGTTCCTGCTGCGCGAGCGGATTCCGCGTGCACGCTGGCTGGCGGCGGCGTTGATCGTCGGCGGCGTGTTGGCACTGCGGCTGGCGTGAGGAAAGCGTGCCAACCAAGGTTGGCACCTACCGGACAAGCCATTGCACGCCTTGGTAGCAGCCGACCTTGGTCGGCGCATTCCTGCCACCCCAGGTTGCCGGCTACCGGTAGTGCCGGCCGCTGGCCGGCAACCCATCTCCGTTACAGCGGCGGCATCGCCTGCAGGTCGCCATCGACCAGTTCGATCGCCATCACCACTGCGTCCTCGCGGCCCTGCGCGGCCGGGTAGTAACGCGGGCGGCGGCCAATCTCGTTGAAGCCTTCGCTGTGGTACAGCGCCAGCGCCGGCGTGTTGGAGGGCCGCACTTCCAGGAACACTCGCTGCGCACCACGGTCGCCGGCCAGCTGCACCAGCGCGCGCAGCAGCTGGCGCCCCAGCCCCCGCGACTGCGTCAGCGGGTCGATGCAGATGTTCAGCACATGCGCCTCGTCGGCCGCGATGCTGAGCACGCCATAGCCGATCAGCTGGCCATCGCGTTCCATGGCCAGGCCCGGATAACCCGCGCGCAGGCAGTCGACGAAGATGCCGCGGGTCCACGGAAACGGATAGCCGCGCACTTCGATCGCCATCACCGCGTTGAGGTCGCTCTCGCGCAGTGCGCGCAGGCTGACCGGCCCGGGCAGGCTGACCGCACTCATGGCGCGCCCCGCTTGCGCAGGGCGCGCAGCTGCGGCCACAGCGCGCGCTTGGCCGCCGGGTCGTGGCGCAGCTGGTCCAGCGGCCAGCTGTCCATCAGTGACTGCGTGGCCGGATCATTGGGGTTGCAACCGGATGCGCGCAGCAAGGCGATCTGCAGGCGATCCGGCAGGCGCACCACCGGCTGCCGGGCATTGCCACCCGGCAGTGGACGGCTGGCGGCCGGCGCGGTATCCGGTGCGCTGACCGGCGTCTCGCGGCGCGGCGTCGGGCGTTCCTGGCGCGCTGCCGGAGCCGATTCGGCGCGGGGCTCCCGCGAAGAAGGTGCCGTGCCTGCCCGTGCCGGTTCCGCTGGCGGCGCGGCAGCCGCCTCGGCTTCGGCCACGCTCAGCTGCAGCGCGGCATCCAGTTCGGCGGCCAGCTGGCCGTCGTGGTAGACGGTGTAGCCCATGGCCTGCAGCCAGGCCTGCTGGGCCGGTGACCACAGCACGGGCAGGTCCTGGCTCACGCGGCCTCGGGCTTCTTGCGCAGGCGCTGCACGGCCCACATCACCGGGCCGGACAAGGCGTACAGGATGCCGACCGCAAACAGCACGCGCGGCAGGTCGATCACCGCAATCGCGATCGCCACCGGCACCAGCGCCAGCACCAGGAACGGCACGCGATCGGAGCGGGTGCCCTTGGCGGCACCGCCCTTGAAGCTCCAGAAGCGGATGCGGCTGACCATCAGCAGCGCCGCGACGATCGTCACTGCCAAGGCCACGTAGCGCAGCTGGTTGCCGTCCCAGCCCAGGTTGCCATCGGCAAAGGCCCAGACGAAGGACATCATCAGGCCAGCCGCAGCCGGGCTGGCCAGGCCGACGAACCAGCGCTTGTCGACCACGGCGACCTGGGTATTGAAGCGGGCCAGGCGCAGCGCCGCGCAGGCGGCATATAGGAAAGCGACGGCCCAGCCGACGCGGCCGAGCAGCGGGTCATCGAACTTCAGCCACGACAGCGACCAGTGGTACATCACCAGCGCCGGGGCCATGCCGAAGCTGACCAGGTCGGCCAGCGAGTCGTACTGCACGCCGAATTCACTGCTGGTGCCGGTCAGGCGCGCCACGCGCCCGTCCAGGCCATCCATCACCGCCGCCACGAACACGGCGATGCTGGCATTGACGAAATCCCCGTTGGCTGCGGCGATGATCGCGTAGAAGCCTGCGAACAGGCCGGCGGTGGTGAACAGGTTGGGCAGCAGGTAAATCGTGCGCGAGCGCGGCGGCGGTGTGATCGGGTCCATGGAATCCAGTTTAATCGACTTGCCAGTACTCGGCGCCAATGCTGCAATCGACGTTCTACGCCCATTCCGTGGAGTCCGCCATGCGTGCCCTGTCCTGCCTTGGATGCCTGCTGCTGTTGGCCAGTGCCAACGCCGTGGCTGGCCCGGTCTATAAATGGAAGGACGCCAATGGCGTGACCCAGTACTCGGAGACCCCTCCAGCGGGCAGGAAGTATGAAACCCGCGAGCAGGCCCGCAGCCCACAACCGGCCGCCAGCACCGAGACCCCGGCCGCACCGGTCCCCGAGCAGTGCCGCACGGCCCGCGCCAACCTGACGCTGCTGGAGGGCACCGGCCAAGTGATGCAGGACACCGACGGCGACGGCAAGCCTGACACCGCGTTGACCCCGGAGCAGCGCAGCGCACAGAAGGGATTGGCTGAAGCCGCCATCAAGGCCTACTGCCCGGCGGAGTGAGGGTATCGGCAGGGCTTTCAGCCCTGCACCCGCAGAGGCAACAGCAAGGGCAACAACCGGCTCTGGGCTTTCTGTGGGTTGGCGGGGCGGTGTCGGATTGCGGGGACGCCGTAAACCCGTCCCTGGGGGCTTGGCCGCGGCATCCATGCCGCGGACACCCCGCAATCCGACACCGCCCCGCCTTCGACAGTTTCCCGGTGACGGTGGTAGATCCACGCCATGCGTGGATGAAATCTGTCAGATCTCGAATTGAATCCGGGGTCAGATCCGTTTTCCGCAGGAAAACGGATCTGACCCCATAAATCGTCCATCGCGGAAATCTGTCGAAGGCGGGGTGGGTCCGGCGGCAGGGGTGTGAGCGGCATGGGCCCGAGGCATGCCTCGGGCGGGTTGGGCAGGAAGCCCAACCCTGGTCTTGCCGTGTGCGCAGGACAGCGCACACGAGCAAGCCGCGACCAAGCCCCCAAGGATGGGTTTACGGCGTCCCCTGCCGCCGGACCCACCCCGCCATCTCCCAGGAAACCCGTTCTTGCTGTTGCTGTTGCTGTTGACGTTGCTTGAGGCGGGTGCAGGGCGCAGCCCTGCCGATACCCCTCCCCCCGGCTGGGCTGGCAGAATAGGCGTCTCTGCCGTTATCCGAAGCCGACGATGCGCCTCTCCCAGTTCCACCTGCACACCACCAAGGAAACCCCCAGCGACGCCGAGCTGACCAGCCACCGGCTGATGCTGCGCGCGGGCATGATCCGCAAGCTGGCATCGGGCCTGTACACCTGGTCGCCGCTGGGCCTGCGCGTGCTGCGCAAGGTTGAACGCATCGTGCGCGAGGAAATGGACCGTGCGGGTGCCGTGGAATTCCAGATCCCGACCATCCAGCCGAAGGAACTGTGGGAGCAGACCGGCCGCTGGCAGAAGTTCGGCCCGCAGCTGCTGAAGATCAAGGACCGCAAGGACCAGGTGTTCTGCTACAGCCCGACCGCCGAAGAAGCCGCCTGCGACTTCGCGCGCAGCGAGCTGTCCAGCTACAAGCAGCTGCCGGTCAACTTCTACCAGGTGCAGACCAAGTTCCGCGACGAGATCCGTCCGCGCTTCGGCGTGATGCGTTCGCGCGAGTTCCTGATGAAGGACGCCTATTCGTTCCACCTGCACGATGAGTGCCTGGTGCGCGAGTACGAGAACATGAAGTCGGCCTACAGCCGTATCTTCACCCGCCTCGGCCTGGACTTCCGCATGGTGCAGGCCGACTCCGGCGCGATCGGCGGTGATGCCTCGCAGGAATTCCACGTGATCGCCGATTCCGGCGAAGACGCGCTGGTGTTCTCCACCGGTTCGGACTACGCGGCCAACATGGAAGCGGCGATTGCCGCCGATCCGGCACCGCGTGCAGCAGCCGGTGAAGCGATGCGCAAGGTCGACACGCCTACCCAGAAGACCTGCGAGGACGTCGCGGCCCTGTTCGGCATCGACCTGCAGCGCACGGTGAAGTCGGTGGCGCTGATCGCGGGCGAAGGCGAGGCACAGCAGTTCGTGCTGGTGCTGGTGCGCGGCGACCATGAAGTCAACGAGATCAAGCTGGCCAAGGTTTCCGGCCTGGACGAACAGCGCTTCGCCAGCGAGGCGGAAATCGCCGAACATCTGGGCAGCGTGCCGGGCTTCCTCGGCCCGGTCGCCCCGGCCAAGGCCATCCGCGTGGTGGCCGATCGCGAAGTGGCGGCAATGTCCGATTTCGTCGTCGGCGCCAACGAAGCCGGTTTCCACCTGGCCGGCGTCAACTGGGGTCGCGACCTGCCGGAACCGGAAGTGGCCGACATCCGCAACGTGCGTGCCGGTGACCGCGCGCTGGACGGTGGCGAACTGAAGATCGCCCGTGGCATCGAAGTCGGCCACGTGTTCCAGCTCGGCCGCAAGTATGCCGAAGCGCTGGATGCCACCGTGCTGGACGAGAACGGCAAGGCGGCGGTGATGGCGATGGGCTGCTACGGCATCGGCATTTCGCGCGTGGTGGCTGCCGCGATCGAACAGAACCATGACGATGCCGGCATCATCTGGCCGGACGCGATGGCACCCTGGCAGGTGGTGGTGTGCGTGATCAACCCGAAGGGCGACGCCGCCGTGGCCGATGCTGCTGCCAGCCTGCTGCAGGAGCTGCGCGATGCCGGCCTGGACGCGGCACTCGACGACCGTGGCCTGCGCCCGGGCGCGATGTTCGCCGACATGGAACTGATCGGCATCCCGCACCGCGTGGTGGTGAGCGAGCGTGGCCTGGCCGCCGGCACCTACGAATACCGCTCGCGTCGTGCCAGTGAAGCCGAGAATCTGGACAAGGCCACCCTGCTGCAGCGCCTGCAGGGTTGATCAGAGAAAGACCGGGGCGTGCCCCGGTCTTTTTTTGCATTGTGTCCAACCAACCGATATTGCAGCGGACATAATCCGGTCAAAATCGACGCAATGCGGCCGGCATGTCGCCAAGCCTTGTCCTGCCTGCATTTGTACTCTGATTAATTCATCTTTATTCTGTCCGCCGACGCCATGGACTGGCTCGTCCCGTCCACACATTAGTTTCCGGAGTAACCGTAAATGAGCATTGACCTGACCGGCCTGTCGGCACGCGAGCTGGGCGCCCTGATCCGCACCGCCAAGAAACAGCAGACCATCGTCGCCAAGCGCCGGCCGATCACCAAGGTCCGGGCCCAGCTGACCAAGCTGGCCAAGACCGAGGGTTACACCATCGAGGAACTGTTCGGTGGCGCCCCCGCCCCGCGCACCCGCAAGGTCGCCACGGCAACCAAGGCACCGTCGAAGACCGCCGGCCGCAAGCTGGGCAAGGTTGCCCCGAAGTACCGCAATCCGGCCAACCCGAAGGAAACCTGGACCGGTCGTGGCAAGCAGCCGCGCTGGATGGCCGAGCTGACCGCCAAGGGCAACAAGAAGCCGGAAGATTTCCTGATCAAGAAGGCCTGAGGCCGAATCGGGATGCAATGAAAAACGCCGGCGAAAGCCGGCGTTTTTCTTTTCCCGCTGAGGTGCGTGGACCAACGGTGCGCACCTACAGGGTTTTGCGCGCCGGCATCAGCAGGTTGCCGAACAGCAGGCCAGCCACCAGCGCCATCACCACATTGAGCACGGTGAGGAACACGCTCTGGCCAGCGCCCACGTCCTGCTGCTGGACCAGGGTCAGCACGCCGCGCAGGCTGGTACTGCCGGGCACCATCATGATGATGCCCGGCAGGCGGATGATCGCGCCCGGGCGCCCAACAAGGCGCCCGAACAGATTGCCACCGGCGGTCAGCAGCATTGCCGACAGGAAGATGCCGGCCGGTGCGCCCCAGGCGTGGCCACCGAACTTGGAGATCGCATAGCCGGCCACCGAGGCCGCGATCACCCACGGATAATCGCGGCGGTTGGCCTTGAACAGCATCGCGAAGGCAAACGCCGCGGTCAGCAGCGAGCCCCACTCCACCCACGGCCCCTGCGGCCGCGTGGCGCGGATCACCGGATCGAGGCCGAGCACATCGGCCAGGGTCACCGCGATCATCGCGCCGACGCTGAGCTTCATGATGGTGGTCAGCGCACCGGCAAAGCGCGCGGTACCCGACACCCAGTGCTGGCTGGCCAGCTCATTGACCGCATTGGTCAGCGACATGCCGGGCAGCAGCACCACCAGCGAGGCGATGATCACCGTGTTGAGGTTGAGCGCGCCGATGAAGGACGCCACCAGGGTGGCGACCATGCCGGCCAGCAGCGCGGCCAGCGCCTCGGCGGCTTCGCGGGTGGCCGGGCGACGGTCGGTGACCATGCCAAGCAGGCCGATCATCAGGCCGATGACGCCGGCGGTGGCGATGTCCAGCCATGGCAGCTTCCACATGCCGGCCACACCGGCTGCGCCAAGGGTGAACGAGAGGATGGTGCGCAGCTTGCCGCGCCGGCCCGGATCCTTGTCCAGCTGGCGCAGCGCCGTGTGGCCCTGGGCGATGCTCATCCGCCCGTTGGCCACTTCCTCGGCGATATGGTCGGCGACGCTGAGTTTGTGCAGGTCGTTCTCACCGGGCGCCAGGCGGATCACGCGGGTGATGTCACTGGAGCCGATTGCCTGCGCCGGGTCGCTGAAGCTGAGGATGATACCGGTGGGATTCGACCACGGTTCACAATCCAGGTCGAGCTGGCGGGCCAGTGCCACCACCGCCGTTTCCAGGCGCTGGGCCGTGGTGCCATAGCTGTGCAGGCGTCCGGCGATCTCGGAAACAAAGGCCACGCGCTGCGCGTAGGTGGCCTGGGGCGTGGGGATCGTGTGAGCGTCTGCGGACATGCGCCGTAGTATTACCTAGGCTGGGCCTTACCGGAGAAATTCATCCGAGTTCGACGCGATGCCCAAGACAGAACGGTTATGCTGCGACCCGAATGGCCCAAGTGACCCCGAACCTCGCCCCCCAGCTCGAACAGGACGCCCATGACCCGGGCCTGATCCGCCTGTCCGGCACCTGGACCCTGAAGACCGCGCTGGCCGCGGCCGAAGTCCTGCGCGGCGTTCCCGATACGCTGACCGGCATCGATGCCACCGCCATCGAGAAGATGGATTCGGCCGGCGTGCTGCAGGTGCTGCGCGTGGCCCACCGTGCCGACCTTGGCGAAGACGCTCTGAAGTTCCGCCCGGATCACCAGGCGCTGGTGTGCACCATCGAGGAAGTGGCCGACGACCGGCCCAGGCCCAAGCGCGACTTCGGTGTGCTGGCCGCGCTGGAGCGGCTGGGTGTCAGCGTCCATGCCACCGGCCACAACATCAAGGCGCTGTGCAGCTTCCTCGGCGAGAACCTGGTCAAGGCCGCGCGCCTGGTCAAGGAACCCCGCCGCTTCCGGATGACGGCCACCGTGCACCAGATGGAACAGGTCGGGCTGGACGCGGTACCGCTGGTGGCGCTGCTGTCCTATCTGGTCGGCGCGGTGATCGCCTTCCTCGGTTCGACCATCCTGCGCGATTTCGGCGCCGAGATTTACGTGGTCGAACTGGTCAACATCGCCTTCCTGCGCGAGTTTGCCGTGCTGCTGACCGCGATCGTGCTGGCCGGCCGCACCGCCAGCGCCTTCACCGCGCAGATCGGTGCGATGAAGGCGCGCGAGGAAATCGATGCGATGCGCACTCTGGGCCTGGACCCGATCGACCTGCTGGTGCTGCCACGGCTGCTGGCGCTGCTGGTCACCCTGCCCCTGCTGACCTTCATCGCCATGGTCGCCGGCCTGGCCGGCGGCATCACGGTGGGTGCGTTCGACCTGGATATTCCGCCGCAGATGTACATCGCACGCATGCACGAGACGATGGAAGTGCGGCACATGCTGGTCGGCCTGTCGAAGGCGCCGGTGTTCGCACTGGTGATCGGCCTGATCGGCTGCCTGGAAGGACTGAAGGTCGAAGGCACGGCGCAGTCGGTGGGCGAACGCACCACGTCCAGCGTGGTGCAGACGATCTCGCTGGTGATCATCATCGACGCCTTCGCGGCGTTGTGGTTCATGCACATGGACTGGTGACATGAGCACATCAGCCCTCCCCGACCCCATCGACATGCACGACGACCAGGGCCACGAGCTGGCCATCCGCGTGCGTGGCCTGGTCAATCGGTTCGGCAGCCAGACCGTGCACGAGGATCTCGACCTTGATGTGCGCCGCGGCGAGATTCTGGGCGTGGTGGGGGGGTCGGGTACCGGCAAATCGGTGCTGATGCGTTCGATCCTCGGCCTGCGCGTGCCCGATGCCGGGCAGATCGAAGTGCTCGGCCGCGACGCGCGTGCCGACGATGCCGAGAGCCGCCTGCACATCGAGCGCAACACCGGCGTGCTGTTCCAGGACGGCGCCCTGTTCTCCTCGCTGACCGTGGGCGAGAACGTTCAGGTGCCACTGAAGGAGCACCATCGCGAGCTGCCCGAGCGCTGGCATTACGAGCTGGCGCTGCTGAAGGTGAAGCTGGCTGGCCTGCCCGCCGATGCAATCAACAAGCTGCCCTCGCAGCTGTCCGGTGGCATGCGCAAGCGCGCCGGCCTGGCCCGGGCGCTGGCGCTGGATCCGCCGCTGCTGTTCCTGGACGAACCGACCGCCGGTCTCGATCCGATCGGTGCGGCGGCATTCGACCGCCTGATCAAGACCCTGCAGGAAGCACTGGGACTGACCGTGTTCCTGATCACCCATGATCTGGACACGTTGTACGCCATCTGTGACCGGGTGGCAGTGATCGCCGACCGCAAGGTAGTGGCCAATGCGCCGCTGCCGGAGATCGAGAAACTGGATCATCCGTGGATCCAGGAATACTTCCACGGACCGCGCGCGCGCGCCGCGCGTGGCGAACAGATCGAGAGTGCCTGAGCCATGGAAACCAAAGCCAACTACGTGCTGATCGGCGCGTTCACCCTGATCACCGGCCTGGCCCTGCTGGCCTTCGGCCTGTGGGCCGCCAAGTACTCCTCCGACCGCACCTGGCAGGAATACCGCGTGGTGTTCCGCGAAGCGGTGACCGGCCTGTCGGTGGGCAGCCCGGTGCAGTACAACGGCATCGCCGTGGGCTCGATCACCGAACTGAACCTGGTACCGGACGACCCGCGCCAGGTCGTCGCGCGCATCCGCCTGAACTCCAACACGCCGGTCAAGACCGATACCCGCGCCAAGCTGGCGATCACCAGCCTGACCGGCCCGTCGATCATCCAGCTCAGTGGTGGCACGCCGCAGTCGCCGGCGCTGACCACGGTCAACAAGGACCCGGCGCCGATCATCCCGACCACGCCATCGGCGCTGCAGAACATCACCGACGTTGCCAACCGCATCGTCGAGCGCATGGACCAGATCCTCAGCGACCGCAACGTCGCCTCGATCAACGCGACACTGGCCAACCTGGAAACCATCAGCGGTGGCCTGGCCGACCGTGACCAGGGCACCCAGGCGCTGCTGCTCAGCGCGCGCGATGCCGCGCGCAGCCTGGACACCACGCTGAAGACCACCAACGGCACCATCGAGCGCCTCGACAAGAACCTGGTGCAGCAGCTGCCCGGCATCATCGACAAGCTCGACGGCACCCTGGCCAAGCTTGATTCGGCCGCCGGCAACGCCGATTCGATCCTTGGCGAGAACCGCGCCGCGATCAACAGCTTCGCCAACGATGGCCTTGGCCAGCTCGGCCCGACGCTGACCGAACTGCGCGGCCTGATCCGCGACCTGCGCCGGGTCAGCGACCGCCTCGAGAACAACCCCGCGCGCTACCTGCTGGGCCGCGACGCACCGAAGGAGTTCGAACCCAAATGAGCCCGACCACCCTTCCGCGCCTGCTGCTGGCCGCTTCGATGGTCCCCCTGCTGGGCGGCTGCTCCATCCTTGGCAGCAGCGAGAAAACCGCGGTGACGCTGTACTCGCCCTCGGTGCAGGTGAAGGCGGACCCGGCATGGCCGCAGGCCAGCTGGCAGCTGGTACTGGCCAAGCCCAGCGCCGCGCGCATGGTTGACAGCCCGCGCATCAACGTGCGGCCGACGCCGTCGCAGATGGAGATCTACAAGGGCGCCAGCTGGGTCCAGCCGGCTACCGACATGATCGAGGACACGCTGCTGCGCGGCTTCGAGGATTCCGGCCGCATCCGCGGCGTCGCCCGCAGCACCGCCGGCATCCGTGCCGACTACAAGCTGTCCACCGACGTGCGCCGCTTCGAATCGGATTACCAGGGACAGGCCACGCCGACGGTGGTGATCGAGGTCAACGCCAAGCTGATCCACGTCGCCGACCAGCGCGTGGTCGCCGACCGCACCTTCCGTCAGGCGCAGCCGGTCGGCAGCACCGATGTTCCTGCCGTCACCGCCGCCTTCGAACGTGGCCTGCAGCAGCTGGCGCAGGACGTGGTGGGCTGGACGCTGACCAGCGGGCAGGCCGACCAGCCGACCGTCGCACGCTGATCGATCAGCGCGGCGTGATCCAGCGGAACGTCAGGTTGATCCGCTCGCCCTGCACCCGCGCCATCTTCGGCAGCGCGTGCTGATAGAACTGCTGGGTCTCACCGGCCATCACCAGCAGATCGCCATGGCCGAGCAGATACTCGGCCTTCCGCGCCGGGTCATCGCGCCGGCGCAGCAGGAAGCGCCGCGCCGCGCCCAGGCTCAGCGAAGCAATCACCGGGGCCGGCCCCAGTTCCGGCTCGTCATCGCTGTGCCAGCCCATGTAATCACCGCCGCCGCGATAGCGGTTCAGCAGCACGCTGTTGAAGCGGCCGAGGCCCTCCACCTGCAGGCGATCACGCATGGCCTGCAACGCGGATGGCCAGGGGTGCGGCACGAATTCAGCCCCGGAATAGCGGTAGCGCGCCTGCGAATCGCCGATCCAGCAGCTCAGCCGCGGCGAATCCACCCAGTTGCCGAACATGCGGATGCGGTGGACTTCCCAGGGGACTTCGGCCTGCAGGGTCAGCAGCAATGCAGCGGCCTTGCCAGCGGGCAGCCAGCCCGATAGATGACGGACATCAGCGTCAGGCAGATCAGGAGGAAACAGCATTGGGCCGGGTACTGGACAGGAGCAACAGCGAGCATGCCTGATTTGCTCGATTCAGGCGCAAACCGGAGAATGACGGGACATTTCAGCGCCACTGCCCAATGCACCTGATGCCGTGCCCCTCCCCCCTGCCGCCTCTTCCACAGCCCCGCAGAGGCCAGTCATGAGCCTGGGGCGCTATCTCGCCACCGCGCGACGGTCGGTGCAGCGCCACGGCGGTGGCATGGCTGGACTGGGATCGGTGCTGCTCCGCGCACTGAAGGTAGTTCATGCAATGGGCGTGCGCGGTTTCATTGCGCGCCTGCGCTCGGCCAGCGTCGTCCGCACCCGCGCCAGCGAACCCTTCGATACGCCTGCGCTGCCTGTGCCGATCCCCCTGGAACAGCTGCGGTTGAGTGTGGGCGTGATGGCGCACGTGTTCTATCCAGACCTGATCAACGAGTTCGCCACCACGCTCTCGCGTATGCCACTGCGCTTTACCTTGCTGGTCTCGGTGATGGACGCTGCAGCCGAAGCGCAGGCACGTGAGGCATTCGGGCGCCTTCCGAACGTCCAGACCCTCCTTGTCCGCCAAGTCCAGAATCGTGGTCGCGACATCGCTCCACTATTAGTAACGTTCCGCGAAGAGATCAAGGCACTGGATCTGGTGTGCCACATTCACACCAAGAAATCGCTCTATACCGGTAGCGAACAGCAGACGTGGCGCCACTACCTGTTAGACAGCCTTTTGGGCTCACGTGAGCGCATCGCTTGGATCTTGGGCACCTTCCAGGCCGACCCACAGCTGGGCCTGGTCTATCCTGAAAGTTACGACGGTGTTCCACTCTGGGCGCACACTTGGCTGAGCAATGGCCCCGCGTGCGACGCACTCGCGCAGAAACTTGGAATCGCCCTGGATGCGCAGCGTTACATAGACTTCCCCGCCGGCTCGATGTTCTGGGCGCGAGTCGATGCGCTGCGACCGCTGTACGATCTGAACCTTCCACTGGATGCCTTCCCCGTGGAACAGGGCCAGGTGGATGGAACGCTGCAGCACGCCGTCGAGCGCCTGTTTGGCGTCATCGCCCGCCACCAGGGTTTCCGCTTGGGCATCCTGCCACCCGATGGTCGCCTGGCACTTGCTGCCGAAGGTGAACGTAATGTCGGCGAGGCACTTCAAACCGGCCTGTCTGACCGTTTGACGCTAGCCGCGCTGGACGCACGCATGGTCACGGTCGATATTTTCGATACGCTGGTCACCCGCGTGTTCCTGACACCCGCCGCGGCCCGCGAACATCTCGCTTGGCGACTGGAGCGGCAATGGGGCATATGCGATTTCTCCCGGCATCGCGCCGATGCGGAAAGCTGCCTGCGTGAAATCTTGCAGCGGGACCCCTCCCTCTCCGAGATCCACATCGAGCTTGCCGGGCGCCTCGCGTTGCCTGGCGTGGATGCGAGCATGCTTGCCAATGCCGAGCGAATGCATGAGTGCGCGATACTCCGGCCGCGGCAAGGTCTGCTGACAGCGCTTGTAGATGCAAAGCTGACTTCGCTGACGGCGTTCTCCGACATGTATCTATCCAGCGACGACATGCGGCAGGTCCTGCCCGATCGAGTGCAGCAGCTCATCTCGCGGTGGTGGATTTCCTGCGAGACCGGCCTGCGCAAGGACTCTGCCGACAGTTGGAAGCAGCTGGCGCGTCAGGAAGGGCGCGAAGATGGCCGCTGGCTACATGTGGGTGACAACGAACACGCCGACATCCAGATGCCGCAGCTGGGCGGCCTGCTTACGCCCGTGCACGTGCTGCGGCCGGTCACCCTGCTGGACGTCGTACCGGGCCTTCGCCCGCTCCGCCATCCCCAGGGCACCCAGGCACCATGGTCTGAGCAGCTTTGGCGCGGCCTGCTGGCAAACAGCTTCGCTGCGATCGCCGACACCTCTCCGCAGCGGCTGCTCGGTCGTCCCCAGCTCGATGCACATACGCTGGGCTATACGGTACTCGGCCCGTTGGTCCTGGACTTCCTGCTGCATATCATCGACGTAGCTCGCCGCCGCGAGGTGGACCACCTGCTGTTCCTGAGCCGCGAAGGCTATCTGCTGGAGCAGGCATTCACCCGGCTGCAGGCCGCACACCCGTTCGCCGCCAGGATCAAGAGCACCTATTTTCTGGCGTCGCGTCGGGCGACGCTGCTGCCCGCACAGCTCGATGCCTCAGATCTTGCACTGCTCATGCAGGGTACGTTCAACGGGTCGCTGCGCGGCCTGCTGCAGGCACGACTCGGCGAAGATGCCGTGGCACGGGTGGCGGCATTGCAGCCGGCGCTGATGGAGCGCGACGTCTTTCTGCCGGAAATGGCCGACGAGGTACAGCGTTGGCTGCACCCGGTCAGGGATGCACTTCTGTCGCTGGCTGCCCGCCATCGCAAGGTCTATCAGGCGTACTGGGCCCGTACCGTCGGCTCATCGACGCCAATGGTGATCGACGTGGGCTACGCCGGCAGCATCCAGCGCAACCTCGCGCGCCTGCTCGGCACACCACTGGGCGGCTGCTACATGGCCCTGCGCGCAGGCGCCAGCGCACTGGCATCGCAGGGCTGGGCCGAGGCACGGTACTTCGACGGCCGCAATGGCGGCAACGAAACAGACTCCCCCATCCTTGCCAACGACCTGCTGCTGGAGTCACTGCTGGCAGCTCCGCACGGCCAGTTCAACGGCTTCACTGAAAGCAGCGAGGGCCTGAATACGCCCCGCTTCGGTTCCGTTGAACTTCCAACGGCTGCCCTGGAGATCCTCGCCGAGGTCCATACCGGGACGCTGACCTTCATCGAAGAAACCTGCCATACGCTCCATGAGGACATCGCCGAGCTGAACCTGGACGCCGAGGGCGTCCAGGTTCCACTCCAATGTCTGGGCAGTGGGCGATGGAATGCCGACCTTGTACTTGCCCAACTCGCCACCGAAGACGCGTTCACCGGACGCGGTACAGTCAGCGCGAGCCCTCAGGACTAGCGCTGAAAGGCCACGCCCGTCTTTTCCTTCAACTCGTCATCGCTGACGCCCGGCGCCGCTTCCACCAGCAACAGGCCCTTGTCGGTGACGTCGAACACGGCCAGATCGGTGATGATGCGGTCGACCACGCCCACACCGGTCAGCGGCAGCGTGCATTCGGTCAGGATCTTGTGCTCGCCGTTCTTGGCGGTGTGCTCCATCAGCACCACCACGCGCTGCACGCCGGCCACCAGATCCATCGCGCCGCCCATGCCCTTGACCATCTTGCCGGGCACCATCCAGTTGGCCAGGTCGCCCTTGTGGGTGACCTGCATGGCGCCGAGGATGGCCAGGTTGACGTGGCCGCCGCGGATCATCGCGAAGCTGTCGTGGCTGCCGAAGTAGCTGGCACCGGCGCGTGCGGTCACGGTCTGCTTGCCGGCGTTGATCAGGTCGGCATCGACTTCGGCATCGGTCGGGAACGGGCCGATACCGAGCAGGCCATTCTCCGACTGCAGCCATACGTCCACGCCTTCGGGGATGTGGTTGGCAACCAGGGTCGGCAGGCCGATGCCCAGGTTCACGTAGGCGCCATCAGTCAGTTCGCGGGCGGCGCGTGCCGCCATCTCATCGCGGGTCCACGCCATGTCAGTTGCCCTCCGCGCGGATGGTGCGCTGTTCGATACGCTTTTCTGGATGCGGGTTGTGCACGATCCGATGCACGTAGATACCGGGCAGGTGCACCTGGTCCGGATCGATGGCGCCGACCGGCACGACCTCCTCCACTTCCACGATGCAGACCTTGCCGGCCATCGCACAGGCCGGGTTGAAGTTACGCGCGGTCTTGCGGAACACCAGGTTGCCCGCTTCGTCGGCCTTCCACGCCTTGACCAGCGCGACATCGGCACGCAGCGCGGTCTCCATCACGTAGTGCTTGCCGTCGAACTCGCGGGTTTCCTTGCCCTCGGCCACCACCGTGCCGTAGCCAGTGGCAGTGAAGAACGCCGGGATGCCCGCGCCGCCGGCACGCAGGCGCTCGGCCAGGGTGCCCTGCGGATTGAATTCCAGCTCCAGCTCGCCAGCCAGGAACTGGCGCTCGAATTCCTTGTTCTCGCCCACGTAGGACGAAATCATCTTCTTGATCTGCCGGGTTTCCAGCAGCTGGCCCAGGCCGAAACCATCGACGCCGGCATTGTTGGAGATCACGGTCAGGCCCTTGGCGCCACTGTCGCGCAGCGCGGCGATCAGCGCCTCGGGAATGCCACACAGGCCGAAGCCGCCCACGGCCAGCGTCTGGCCATCGGCGACCACCCCTTGCAGGGCCTCCGCCGCACTGGCGAAGCGCTTGCCGCGCTTGCCGGTGGAAGTCGATTGCTGCATCTCTACTGCCCTACCCGGTGAGAATGCTGCCATTCTAGCGGCACACCCGTTGCCGGCTGGGGTGCGCCGCAGCATGAACCGGTATGCGCGGCCGCCTTTCCGTAGAATGTCCCCTTCCCCGCTTGCGGTGCCCCTGGCAACGCGTGCCGCAGATGGAGAGGACAGGACGACGCATGGCCGTAGTATTCACCGGAGGGGAACTGTCCCGCTGGCTGGATGCCGGGACACTGGAAAGAGGCAGGCAACGCGCAGGTGCCGTGCACGAACTGCACTACCGGGCACCGCTGCTGACCGCGCAGGTGGAAACCTGGCAGGTGGCCATCGACCTGGACGCCAGCGCCCGCGCACCCTACAGCCCTCTTCAGAGTCGCTGCACCTGCCCGGTGGGGGGCCACTGCGAGCACGTCGCTTCCGTCCTGCTGGCTGCACTGGACACGTCACTGGAGGGCGACTCGGGCCCGCTACGTCCCGCTGCGCATCCGACGCTGCCAACCCTGCCGATCCAGGCGATGACGCCGATCCTCCATCTGCACAGCCTGGAGTACCGTCCCGACTGGCTCACCGAGCGTGATCCTTCGCAGTGGCTGGACGTCGCCACCATCGCGTTCGAGTACGACGAGCACGTGCGCTTTCTCGACGACCCGTCGTTGTTTGTGCATGGCCCGCAGGGCCAGCTCTACCTGCTGCCGCGTGACCTTCACGAGGAGGCACGACGCGAAGATGAACTGCGCGGCGTGCATCTGCACCGTGAGCGACAGCCACGCATCGTCCTGGACGGCGCCGGCCCATTGTTCGAACTGCGCAGTTTCGACTGGACCCGCTTCCTGCTGGACGACGTACCGCGGCTGGAGGCCCTGGGCTGGAAGGTAGAGACGGACGACGATTTCCGCCATCGCATCACCCGGGTGGATGAGATCGACCTGGACATCCAGGCGGACCCGACGGACGGGGGCTGGTTCAATCTGGGCCTCGAGATCGAGGTGGACGGCCACAACGTGCCCATGGTTCCGCTGCTCCAGCAGGTGCTGCACGCCGACCCACGCTGGTCGCGCGCGCAGCTGGACGCGATTGGCGATGACGAGAACATCCTGCTGACTGCCGGCGGCAACACGCGCCTGGCACTGCGGGCATCGCGATTGAAGCCAGTCATTGCCCTGCTCGCCGATCTGTTTACCCAGCGCGGCGCGCCGCTACGGCTGTCGACGCAGGACCGCGGTCGCCTGCAGGCGCTGCAGGACGACGCACACCTGCGGCTCCGGGGCCACGGGGACACCCAGGCACTCGTACAGCGCCTGCTGCAGGCGCCTGCGCCGGAAGACGTGGCACCACCGGCCGGATTGCTGGCGACGCTGCGTGGCTATCAGCGCGAAGGCCTGTCGTGGCTGCAGTACCTGCGGCAGCAGCGCCTGGGCGGCGTACTGGCCGATGACATGGGGCTGGGCAAGACCCTGCAGACCCTGGCCCACCTGCTGGTCGAGAAGGAAGGTGGCCGCCTGGACCGGCCGGCGCTGCTGGTGGTGCCGACCTCACTGCTGCACAACTGGCAGAGCGAGGCGACGCGCTTCACACCGGGCCTGCGCGTGCTGGCCCTGCATGGGCCCGGGCGTGAAGCTTCGTTCGCGTCCATCCCCGAGCATGACCTGGTGATCACCACCTATCCGTTGCTCTGGCGTGATGAAGAGGCCTTGAAGGCCCATGCCTACCACCTGCTGATCCTCGACGAAGCGCAGCAGGTGAAGAATCCAAAGTCGCGCGCCGCAATCACCCTGCGCACGCTGCAGGCGCGTCACCGGCTGTGCCTGACCGGCACGCCGCTGGAAAACCACCTCGGCGAACTGTGGACGCAGTTCGACTTCCTGCTGCCCGGCCTGCTCGGCAACGAAAAACAGTTCAACCAGCATTGGCGCCACCCGATCGAGCGCGGCAGCGATCACCGCCGAGCCCAGCTGCTGGCGCAGCGGCTGCGCCCCTTCATCCTGCGCCGGCGCAAGGACCAGGTCGCCGCCGAACTGCCACCGAAGACCCTCATCACCCGCGCGGTAGCGATGGAGGGCGGGCAGCGTGATCTCTATGAGACCGTGCGTGCCGCGATGGAAAAGCAGGTCCGCGAGGCGATCAGCGACAGCGGACTGGCGCGTAACCACATCAGGGTGCTGGATGCGCTGCTGAAGCTGCGTCAGGTCTGCTGTGATCCGCGCCTGCTGCCGAGCGACGCCCCGGCACGCAATGCCGGCTCGGCCAAGCTGGAGCTGCTGCGAGAGATGCTGCCGTCGATGGTCGAGGAAGGCCGGCGCATCCTGGTGTTTTCGCAGTTCACCGGCATGCTTTCGCTGATCGCGCAGGCGCTGGACGATCTGGGACTGGCCTATGTGACCTTGACCGGCGATACCCAGGACCGGGCCACGCCGGTGCAGCGCTTCATGCAGGGCGAGGTACCCGTGTTCCTGATCAGCCTGAAGGCGGGTGGCGTCGGGTTGAACCTGACTGCTGCAGACACCGTCATCCACTTCGATCCCTGGTGGAACCCGGCCGCCGAAAACCAGGCCAGTGACCGCGCCCATCGGATCGGCCAGCAGCAGCCGGTGTTCGTCTACCGGCTGATCGCCGCAGGCAGCATCGAAGAACGGATTGCCGAACTGCAGGAACGCAAGGCCCTGCTGGCCGACTCGATTCTGGAAGGCGGCGGCAGCACGGGGCCACGTTTCAGCGAGGAGGACGTCCAGGCGCTGCTGGCGCCGTTGCCGGGCCTGCCGGCCAAGCGCACCCGCCGGCCAGGCCGGCGACCACCGCAGGCCTGATCCGGGGCGCCAGTCAGGTGGCGTTCTCCGATGGAAACGATTCCCATACGGGACTGGGACTACAATTGAGGGCTGAGCTCACAAAGGATCTGATCGATGCCCCTGCCCGCCTTCAAGGCCTACGATATCCGCGGCCGCGTGCCGGAAGAACTGAACGAAGACCTGGCCCGCCGCATCGGCGTCGCCCTGGCCGCGCAGCTCGCTCCCGGCCCGGTGGTCCTCGGCCACGATGTGCGCCTGACCAGCCCGGCGCTGCAGGATGCACTGGCCGCAGGCCTGCGTGGTACCGGTCGTGAGGTGATCGACATCGGCCTGTGCGGTACCGAAGAGGTCTACTTCCAGACCGATCACCTCGGCGCAGCCGGCGGCGTGATGGTGACGGCCAGCCACAACCCGATGGACTACAACGGGATGAAGCTGGTCAAGGAGAACGCCCGTCCGATCAGCTCCGATACCGGCCTGTTCGCGATCTCCGATGCGGTCGCCGCCGATGCGTCCGAGGCCCAGCCGCCGAGCGCCGGGCAGACCGCCGAGCATGACAAGAGCGCCTATATCCAGCATCTGCTGAGCTACGTCGACGCCGCCAAGCTCAAGCCGCTGAAGCTGGTGGTGAATGCCGGCAACGGTGGTGCCGGTGCCATCGTCGACCTGCTGGCGCCGCACCTGCCGTTCGAGTTCATCCGCATCTGCCATGAACCCGATGGCAACTTCCCCAACGGTATTCCCAACCCGCTGCTGCCGGAAAACCGCGCCGCCACCGCCGATGCAGTGCGCGAACACAGCGCCGACTTCGGCATTGCCTGGGACGGCGACTTCGACCGCTGCTTCTTCTTCGACCATACCGGCCGCTTCATCGAGGGCTATTACCTGGTCGGCCTGCTGGCCAAGGCCATCCTGGCACGCAATCCCGGTGGCAAGATCGTGCATGACCCGCGCCTGGTCTGGAATACCGTGGAGATGGTTGAACAGGCAGGCGGCGTGCCGGTGCTGTGCAAGAGCGGCCACGCCTTCATCAAGGAAAAGATGCGTGCCGAAGATGCGGTGTACGGCGGCGAGATGAGCGCTCACCACTACTTCCGCGAATTCGCCTATGCCGACTCTGGCATGATCCCGTGGCTGCTGATCGCGCAACTGGTTTCCGAGAGTGGCCGCTCGCTGGCCGACTGGGTCGAAGACCGCATGGCGGCATATCCCTGCAGCGGAGAAATCAACTTCAAGGTGGCCGATGCCAAGGCTGCGGTGGCACGCGTGATGGAGCACTTCGCGGCGCAGCCGCCGGCGCTGGACCATACCGACGGCATCAGCGCCGACTTCGGCGACTGGCGCTTCAACCTGCGCAGCTCCAACACCGAGCCGCTGCTGCGACTGAACGTCGAAGCCCGCGGTGATGCAGCGCTGATGCAGACGCGTACCGACGAAATTTCCCGCCTCATCCAGCAGTAACCGAGGAACGCATGAGCAGCATCCAGCCCGTCATCCTCTCCGGTGGTTCCGGTACCCGCCTGTGGCCACTGTCGCGCGAGGCGTATCCGAAGCAGTTCCTGCCATTGGCGGGAGAACTGACGATGCTGCAGGCCACCTGGCAACGCGTCGCTCCCATCGCCGCGCACGGTCCGCTGGTGATCGCCAACGAGGAGCACCGCTTCGTCGCTGCCGAACAGCTGCAGCAGGTCGGCGCCGAGCCGGCTGCGATCATCCTTGAGCCAGTCGGCCGCAATACCGCCCCGGCCATCGCCGTTGCCGCGCTGGAAGCTACCCGAGACGGCGCCGACGCGCTGCTGCTGGTGCTGCCCTCGGATCATGTGATTGCCAATGAAGCCGCGTTCCATGCAGCCGTGAAGGCTGCAGCCAGTGCCGCCGAAGCCGGCAAGCTGGTCACCTTCGGCATCGTGCCGACCGGTCCGGAAACCGGCTACGGCTATATCAAGGCTGCCGACGGCCAGGGCCTGCGCGCGGTCGAGCGTTTCGTCGAGAAGCCCGACCTGGACACCGCCACCGGCTACGTCAGCAGCGGCCAGTACTACTGGAACAGTGGCATGTTCCTGTTCAAGGCCTCGCGTTACCTGCAGGAGCTGGAGCGTTTCCAGCCGGCGATGCTGGCCGGCAGCCGCCAGGCCTGGCAGCAGGCCCGTCGCGATTCGGATTTCACCCGCCTCGACCAGGAGGCATTCGCCACCGTTCCCTCCGATTCCATCGACTATGCCGTGATGGAAAAAACCGAAGACGCCGTGGTGATTCCGTTGGACGCGGGCTGGAACGACGTCGGTTCGTGGACCGCACTGCGCGATGTCTCGCAGCAGGATGGCGATGGCAATGCGCATCAGGGTGACGTGATCGCGATCGACTGCCGCAACACCTATGCCTATGCACAGCGCCTGGTGGCGCTGGTCGGCCTGGATGACGTGATCGTGGTCGAGACCGACGACGCGGTGCTGGTCGGCAAGGCTGACCGCATGCAGGAGGTCAAGACCGTGGTCGCTCAGCTGAAGGCTGAAGGCCGCAGCGAGGCCACCTGGCATCGCAAGGTCTACCGCCCCTGGGGAGCCTACGATTCGATCGACAACGGCGAGCGTTTCCAGGTCAAGCGCATCACCGTCAAGCCCGGCGGTACGCTCAGCCTGCAGATGCATCACCACCGTGCCGAGCACTGGATCGTGGTCAGCGGCACCGCCGAGGTGACCCGCGGCGACGAGGTGATCCTGCTCAGCGAAAACCAGAGCACGTACATCCCGCTGGGCGTGACCCATCGCCTGCGCAATCCGGGCAAGCTACCGCTGGAACTGATCGAGGTGCAGTCCGGCAGTTACCTCGGTGAAGACGACATCGTGCGTTTCGAGGATACCTACGGGCGCAGCTGACCCGGCGCCCTGTGGTGGGTGCCGACCGTTGGTCGGCACGTCGCCTGCCGGGTCAGGCAATCTCCGCCATCACCCGCTTCAGGCCGTCCTGCCATGCAGGCAGCACGATGCCGAAATCCTGCTGCAGCTTGCGGTTGTCCAGCACCGACCAGGCCGGGCGCTTGGCCGGGGTCGGGTACTCGGAACTGGGAATCGCCTCGACGGTCGGCACCTTCGCCAACACGCCGGTCGCCAGCGCTTCGGCGAAGATCGCCTCGGCGAACCCGTGCCAGCTGGTCTGACCGCTGGCCGTCAGATGCCAGGTGCCGGACAGCTGCCCCGGATGCTGCAGTGCCTGCGCGGTGACATCAGCGATCAGCGCAGCCGGTGTCGGCGTGCCGATCTGATCGGCTACCACACGCAACTGGTCGCGCTCGGCGCCCACCCGCAGCATCGTGCGCAGGAAATTGGCGCCATGCGAGGCATACACCCACGCCGTGCGGAAGATCAGATGACGACCGCCGGCCGCGCGAACCGCATCCTCGCCATCGCGCTTGCTGGTGCCGTACACGCCCAATGGCGCGGTCGGCTCGTCTTCGCGGTAGGGCGCGCTGCCCTGGCCATCGAACACGTAGTCGGTGGAGTAATGCACGAACGGCACGCCGTGCGCCGCACACCAGCGCGCGATCATGCCCGGCGCCTCCGCATTGGCGACGAAGGCGGCCTCGGCATCCTGCTCGGCACGATCAACCGCCGTGTAGGCGGCCGCGTTGACCACCACCGATGGCTGCAGGCGATCCAGCAATGCCGACAGGCTGTCGGGCTGGCCGAAATCGGCGGTTTCGCAGGCACTTCCGTCGGGCAGTTGCCCGCTGCGGGTAGTTGCGACCACCTTGCCCAGCGGCGCCAGCGCGCGCAGCAGCTCCTGGCCGACCTGGCCGTTGCCGCCGAACACCAGCGCCGTCACGGGATGTAGACCGGCAGGCGGTCTTCAGCAATGTCCTTCAGGAACGGAGCGTTCTCGTCTTTCGCCGACAAGGTCGGTGCACTGATCGGCCAGTCAATTGCGATGTCAGCATCGTTCCAGCGGATACCCGCATCCGCTTCCTTGACGTAGACATCGGTGCACAGGTAGCTGAACAGCGCACGTTCGGAGAGCACGGCAAACCCATGCGCGAAGCCTTCTGGAATCCAGAACTGCTTCCTGTTTTCCGCACTCAGCACCACCGCTTCCCACTGGCCGAAGGTCGGCGAGCCACGACGGATGTCCACGGCAACGTCATAGACCTCGCCCTCCAGCACGCTGACCAGCTTGCCCTGTGGGCGCGGCCACTGGTAATGCAGGCCGCGCAGCACGCCCTGCGCGGAGGTGGAGACGTTGCTCTGCACGAAACGGTCCGGCAGGCCCAGTGCAGCAAAGCGCTCGGCGTTCCAGGTTTCGAAGAAGTAACCGCGGGCATCGCCGAACACGGCCGGCTCGATCACCACGCAGCCGGGCAACTTGGTTTCAATCACTTTCACGGAACGACTCCACGCAGGGCGAGCTTGTGCAGGTACTGGCCGTAGCCATTCTTGATCAGCGGTGCAGCCAGCGCTTCCAACTGCTCGGCATTGATCCAGCCTTGGCCGAACGCGATTTCTTCCGGGCAGCACACCTGCAGGCCCTGTCGGGTCTGGATGGTCTCGATGAAGTTGGACGCTTCCAGCAGCGACTGGTGGGTGCCGGTGTCCAGCCACGCATAGCCACGGCCAAGTGCTTCCAGGTGCAGGTTGCCCTCGGCCAGGTAGCGCTTGTTGAGATCGGTGATCTCCAGTTCGCCACGCGGCGACGGCTTCAGTTCAGCCGCGTAATCGCTGGCGTTGCCGTCGTAGAAATACAGGCCGGTCACCGCATAGTTCGAGCGCGGGTTCGCCGGCTTCTCCACCAGGTCGATGACCTTGCCGCTCGTGTCGAACTCGGCCACGCCGTAACGCTCCGGGTCGTTCACCCAGTAGCCGAATACGGTCGCACCGTCCACGCGCTCATCGGCACGCTTGAGCACCTCGCGCAGGCCGTGGCCGTGGAAGATGTTGTCGCCCAGCACCAGGCAGCTCGGCTTGCCGGCGACGAAGTCGCGACCGATCAGGTAGGCCTGGGCCAGGCCATCCGGACTCGGCTGCACCGCGTACTGGATGTCCATGCCCCACTGCGAACCATCACCCAGCAGCTGCTGGAACAGCGCCTGCTCGTGCGGGGTATTGATGATGAGCACTTCACGGATGCCCGCCAGCATCAGCACGCTGAGCGGGTAGTAGATCATCGGCTTGTCGTACACCGGCAGCAGCTGTTTGCTGACGCCTTTGGTGATCGGATACAGCCGGGTGCCGGAGCCACCGGCGAGGATGATGCCCTTGCGCTGCGTCATGTTGTCTCCCGGGTTCAGGCCGTGGTGCCGATGCGCTGCAGTCGGTAGCTGCCGTCGAGCACGCCGTTGACCCATTCCTGGTTGTCCAGGTACCAGTCGACGGTGAAGCTGATGCCCTGCTCGAACGTATAGGCCGGCTCCCAGCCCAGGTCGTTCTTCAGCTTGGAAGCATCGATCGCATAACGGCGGTCATGACCGGGGCGATCGGTGACGTAGGTGATCTGGCTGCTGCGCGGCTGGCCATCTTCGCGCGGACGACGCGCATCCAGCAGCGCGCAGATGGCCTGCACCACTTCGATGTTCTGCTTTTCCGAATTGCCGCCGACGTTGTAGGTCTCGCCGACCTGGCCCTTGGCCAGCACGGTACGGATCGCTTCGCAGTGATCGGACACGAACAGCCAGTCGCGCACCTGCTTGCCATCGCCGTACACCGGCAGCGGCTCGCCAGCCAGCGCCTTGGCGATCACCAGCGGGATCAGCTTCTCGGGGAAGTGGTACGGGCCGTAATTATTCGAACAGTTGGTGGTCAGCACCGGCAGCCCATAGGTGTGGTGGAACGCACGCACGAGGTGGTCCGAGGCCGCCTTCGATGCCGAGTACGGCGAATTGGGCGCGTACTGGGTGGTCTCGCTGAACTTGCCTGTCTCGCCCAGGGTGCCGTACACCTCGTCGGTGGACACGTGCAGGAAGCGGAATGCCGCGCTTTGTTCGGCCGGCAGCGCCTTCCAGTAGTCACGGACCGCTTCCAGCAGGCCCAGGGTACCCACCACGTTGGTCTGGATGAACGCGCCAGGGCCGTCGATGGAGCGGTCCACATGGCTTTCGGCGGCGAAGTTCAGCACCGCATCCGGCTGGTGTTCGGCCAGCAGGCGGGCGACCAGGGAGCTGTCGCCGATGTCGCCCTGGACGAACAGGTGATTCGGGTTGCCGTCAAGGCTGGACAGTGTCTTCAGATTTCCGGCGTAGGTCAGCACATCGAGATTGATGACCTTGACGCCGCGCGCGACGGCCTCGAGAACGAAGTTACCGCCAATGAATCCGGCGCCGCCGGTTACAAGCCATGTGGGCACTACCTGTTCTCCTGATCGTGATTCGTGGGACGGGGCCTTCATGGCCACGACAATGCAACGTTGAAGGATACAACGGGCCTCCGGTAACACGCGATCACACAAGTGAACTCAGGCCGACTGCATTGCTGCATCGCAACAGCCGGAGCCCCCACCATACGCATTCGCATGGTCACCTCAAGCCAGCTAGAATCGGGGTCCCACCCCCGAACCGGTTGCTGCTCCAGGACCGGACGTTCTCCCCGTTATTGAAGGACCCCGTACCAGATGAAAATCCTCGTCGCGTACAAGCGCGTGGTGGACTACAACGTCCGCATTCAGGTCAAGCCGGACGGTTCCGGCGTGGTCACCGACGGCGTCAAGCTGTCCCCCAACCCCTTCGATGAAATCGCTCTGGAAGAAGCCCTGCGCCTGCGCGACAAGGGCATCGCCAGCGAAGTCGTGGTTGCCACCATCGCCCCGGCCGACGCCCAGGCGCACCTGCGCAACGGCCTGGCCATGGGCGCCAACCGTGCCATCCACGTCGTCACCGACCAGGCCATCCAGCCGCTGACCGCGTCGCGCACCCTGCTCAAGCTGATCGAAAAGGAACAGCCGGATCTGGTGATCCTCGGCAAGCAGGCCATCGACGACGACGCCAACCAGACTGGCCAGATGCTGGCCACGCTGTGGGGCCGCCCGCAGGCGACCTTCGCCAGCAAGCTCGAAATTGCCGATGGCAAAGCCACGGTGACCCGTGAAGTCGATGCCGGCCTGGAAACGCTGGAAGTGGATCTGCCGGCCGTGGTCACCACCGATCTGCGCCTGAACGAACCGCGCTTCATCAAGCTGCCGGACATCATGAAGGCCAAGGCCAAGCCGCTGGAGACCCTGCAGCTGGCCGACCTCGGCGTTGAAACCGCCGACACCTTCAAGACCACCCATTACGCCGCGCCGTCCAAGCGCAGCAAGGGTGTGATGGTCAAGGACGCGGCCGAACTGGTTGCCGCACTCAAGCAGAAGGGGTTGCTGTAATGAGCAGGATTCTCGTCATCGCCGAGCACCACGACGGCAAGCTCAACGCCGCCACCGCCAAGACCGTCAGTGCCGCCGCCGCCATCAGCGGTGCCAGCATCGACGTGCTGGTGCTGGCTGCCGACCCGGGCGCCGTGGCCGCTGAAGCCGCGAAGATCGCCGGCGTCGCCAAGGTCCTGACCGTGGCCAATGCCGCCAACGCGCAGGCCATCGCCCAGGTGCTGGCGCCGCAGATCGCACAGCTGGCCAAGGGCTACACCCACGTATTCGGCCCGTCGACCACCTTCGGCAAGGATCTGATGCCGTGTGTGGCCGCCCTGCTCGGCGTCAACCAGGTCTCCGACCTGATGAGCGTTGAAGGCAGCCACACCTTCAAGCGCCCGATCTACGCCGGCAACGCGATCATCACCGTGGAAGCCCCGGCCGACCAGATCGTGGTCGCCACCGTGCGTGCCGCCTCGTGGCCGGAAGCGGCCCAGGGCGGCAGCGCCGCCATCGAAGCGGCCAACGTCGATGCTGCCCTGCCGACTCACACCCGCTTCGTCGGCCTGGCCGCCGGTGCCAGCGACCGCCCGGACCTGCAGAGCGCCAAGCGCGTGGTGTCGGGTGGCCGTGGTGTTGGTTCGGAAGAGAACTTCAAGGTCATCTTCCAGCTGGCCGACAAGCTCGGTGCCGCCGTCGGTGCCTCGCGTGCCGCCGTTGACGCCGGCTACGTGCCCAGCGACCTGCAGGTCGGCCAGACCGGCAAGATCATCGCGCCGGAACTGTATGTAGCCGTCGGCATCAGCGGTGCGATCCAGCACCTGACCGGCATCAAGGATGCCGGCACGATCGTCGCGATCAACAAGGACGGCGATGCGCCGATCTTCGAGATTGCCGATATCGGCCTGGTGGGGGATCTGTTTGCGATCCTGCCGGAGCTGGAAAAGGCGCTCTGACTCAAGCGACGGCGGCGGCGCCTGCGCCGCCGCCGTCATGCCGGACCCTGCCCGGGCGTCTATACTCTTCCGTTGTCGGATTTACCCCCTGCAGGCGGATGCGCCGGCGCGATGGTTCCGATTTCCCTGAAGATGGCGCCGAGGCCCACCACTCCATGACCGCTGTTCCGCCTTCCCCTCCGCAGCCGCCGGTCGAACTGTCGGTCGTCGCGCCTGTCTATGGCTGTAAAGGGTGCCTGGAAGATCTCGTCGATCAGGTCCAGGCTGCGGCAGGATCCATGGGCGTGTCGTTCGAGATGATCCTGGTCGACGACGCCAGCCCTGACGGCGCATGGCCGCGCATCGAGGAGCTGGCCGCCAGCCGGCCTTGGCTCAAGGGCCTGAAGCTCTCGCGAAATTTCGGGCAGCACTCGGCCATTTCAGCCGGCATCGAGCATGCCCAGGGCCGTTGGACGGTCGTCATGGATTGCGACCTGCAGGATGTTCCTGCAGAAATTCCCGGCCTGTACCGCAAGGCGGTGGATGAGCAGTTTGAAGCCGTGTTCGCGCAGCGGATACAGCGCATGGACACCCCGCTCAAGCGCCTCTCGTCGTGGGGGTTCTTTGCGGTGCTGGGCTGGCTGACCGGCGTGCCGCAGGACCCTTCCACGGCCAATTTCGGCATTTTCCACCGCAAGGTCATCGACGCGGTCTGTGCAATGCCGGAACGTGATCGCTCGTTCCCGCTGATGGTGAAATGGGCCGGCTTCCGCACGGGCAAGCTTCCCGTACGCCACCAGCAGCGCGCAGAGGGTGAATCGTCCTACACCCTGCGGCGCCTGTTGCGGCTGGCCATGAACATCGCCCTGGGTTACTCGGAGAAGCCGCTGCGCATGGTGGCCGGCACTGGCATGTTCTGCGCGCTGGTCGCCTTCGTCATGGTGGCCATCAGCATCTGGCGATGGTGGGACGGCGACATCCAGGTTGCGGGTTACACCTCGATCATCGCCGCAATCTGGCTGATTGGCGGATTGATGATGTTCTCCATGGGCGTTGTGGGGCTGTACGTCGGCCAGGTCTTCCGCAATGTGCAACGGCGCCCCTACTACATCGTCTCTGAAACGACCGTTCGCGGAGAAGCTCCATGAGCCACTTGTCTCTGCAGGCAGGCGGCAGCGTGGTCGAGGCGCGCCTGACGCCCTGGGATGAGCGCGCGCTGGGCTGCACCACTGCCGAGATCGTCCGTTTGGATGCGGCCACCACGGACCAGGCGGCCGCAATGCTGGACCAGGCCCAGGCCTGGGCCAGGCAGCAGGGTGTCCACTACCTGTTCGGTCGCATCGATGCCAATGCGCATGCGTTGCGTGCTGCGGTGCTCGGCTGTGGCTTCCAGTTCGTTGAAACGTCACTGACCGTGTCACGCAGCGGCATGGGGCAACTGCCTGCGGTCCCGCGCGGGATGCTGCCTACGCTGCGGCCGGCCATTGCTGCGGACATTCCGTTGCTGCGGTCCATCGCCGCCGACGACTTCGGGCATGGCCGTTTTCTGGAAGACCCTGCCATCGACCCTGCACACGCACGTCTTCGCACCGCCAACTGGATCGAGGACCTGGTCAACGCCCAGCTGGTCCAAACCGCGGAATCACGCGGCCGTGTCATTGGCTTCCATGCAGAACGAGTCTTCGCCGACGAGCACAGGGCAGAGCTGCTGCTGACAGGTGCAGCCGCCCCGTACGCCATGCTGGCCATGCCGCTATGGATCACTGCCCTGCAATCGCTGGCTACCAGGGATATCCAGCGCTGCACGACGCTGGTGTCCGCCGCCAATACCGGCATCATCAATCTGTATGCCCGGCTTGGCTTCCAATTCAATTCATCTCTTAACGGGTTCCGGAAATTCCTATGAGCAACTCCAGCAACGAAGACCAGGTTGTAGCCGTGTTCGCCCGCGTGTTGGGCATCGATGCCTCCCAGGTGACTGACGAACTGCGCTACAACACCATTCCGCAGTGGGATTCGATCGCGCACATGTCCGTGGTCGCCGCACTGGAAGAAGCGTTCAACGTCATGATCGACATGGACGAAGTGATCGACATGAGCTCGGTCGGCAAGGCGCGCGAAATCCTGCGCAAGCACGGCGCTGCTGTCTGACAATGACGGGCACCCACGCTCCCGTTGTCGTGGTTACCGGGGCCTCGCGAGGCATCGGCCGGGCCATCTGCGAACTGCTGGCAGCACAGCACGTCCAGCTGGTGATCGTCGCGCGCGATGACGACGCGCTGCGCGCGCTCGCCGCCGAGGTCACCGCACAGGGGGCACCGGAACCGATGGTCGCGGTCATCGATCTGGCCGACGTCGATGCGGTGGCCGCCGTGTTCAAGCAGATATTCAACCAGTTCGGCCGCCTGGATGGGCTGGTGAACAACGCAGGGGTCCTGCACGAAGGTCTTCTGGGCATGATCCGTGCCGAAGACATCGACCGCGTGCTGGCGGTGAATGTCAAAGCGCCGTTGATGATGATGCAGTATGCAAGCCGGTTGATGGCGCGAACCCGGAAGGGCAGCATCGTCAACCTCGTCTCGATCATGGGCGTCAATGGCGCTGCAGGATTGAGCCTGTATTCGGCAAGCAAGGCGGCACTGGTCGGTGCAACCCGATCCGCGTCGAAGGAACTGGCTGCCAAGGGCATTCGCGTGAATGCGATTTCGCCGGGTTTCATCGATACCGACATGACCCGCGCCATGCCGCAGGCCGCCCACGCCAAGCGGGTGGAATCGATCGGCATGGGCCGCGCAGGAACGCCGCGCGAAGTGGCCGAGCTGGTCGCGTTCCTGCTCGGCGACAGCTCCGCCTACATCACAGGCCAGATCATCGGCATCGACGGACAGATGGTGGTCTGAATGCAGTTCTGGCAGTTGGCGCACGGCAACCGCACTGCGCTCATCGAGGGAACACGGACGCTCAGTTATGACGAACTGGGCGTGCTGGCCGATACCCTGGCCACGCACCTGCCCGCCGGGCGGGGCATGGGCGTGCTGGCGATGCCCAGCACGATCGACGCGGTCGCGCTCTATCTGGGCGCCCTGCGCAGTACCTGTCAGGTACCCCTGCTGATCCAGCCCGATGTCGACCCGGAGCTGCTGGACGCGCTGCTGACCCAGTACGCGCCGGACTGGCTTGCCATGCCGGGCACGGCGCCGGCGGGTTACCGGACGGTGCATGTCGCAGGCACTCTGGGCATCCACCTGCGCGAAACCCACCTCACGCTCCCATCGCCGCATGGCGACCTGGCGCTGCTGCTGAGCACATCGGGCAGTACGGGTTCATCCAAGCTGGTGCGGTTGTCCGCGCAGGGCCTGGCCGCGAACACGGCATCGATCGTTGCCTATCTCGGCCTGGGTCCCGAAGACCGCGCCATCACCACATTGCCGTTGGCCTATTCGTTTGGCATGTCCATCCTCAACAGCCATCTGGGCTGTGGTGGCTGCGTGGTGCTGAGCGAAGACAGCCTGATGACCCGCGAGTTCTGGGAAGCCGCACGCGGCAATGCGGTCACCTCCCTGTCCGGGGTTCCGGCCACCTACGAAATACTGCGCCGCATGGGCCTTGCGCGCCTGCAGCTGCCCAGCCTGCGCATGCTGACCCAGGCCGGTGGCCGCCTGCGCGACGAACTGGTCCAGCATTTTGCCGAGTCTGCCAAGGACCACGGCCTGCAGTTCTTCGTCATGTACGGCCAGACCGAAGCCTCGCCCCGCATCAGCTATGTTCCCTCCGAGCGGCTGCTGGACAAGATCGGCAGCATCGGCGTTGCGGTGCCGGGTGGTCGTATGCATGTCGATGCGGAAAGCAGTGAACTGGTCTACGAGGGGCCCAATGTCATGATGGGCTATGCCACCTCGCGCGAAGGACTTGCGCGCCCCGACGAACTGCACGGCCTGCTTCGCACGGGCGATCTGGCCCGTGTGGATGACGAAGGGTTCCATTACATCACCGGGCGCGCCAAACGGTTCCTGAAGATCTCCGGCAACCGCGTCAATCTCGACGAAGTGGAAGCGATGCTGTCGACCGCGCTCGGCCGTCAGATCGCCTGCTCGGGCAATGACGACGATCTGGTCGTATTCAGCCATGGCGATGCCCCCGCTGCGCAGGACAACGTCCGCCAACTGGTGCAGGCGCGCTACAAGCTGTTCGGCGGCCTGGTCCGCTGCATCCATCTGGATTCGCTGCCGCTGCTGTCCAGCGGCAAGATCGACTATCTGTCGCTGCGGCAGCTCGCCGCGCAAGGAGCACGTCAATGAACGCAGGCACGGACAGTTCGCTGGCAGCGGCTGCGCTGGAAGCGGAGGTCTATGGGCTGGGCCGCCAGGCCAAGCGCGAATGGCTGCTGGACGGCCTGCAGTCGCTCACCCGGCATCACCACCTGTCCTGCCCGCCCTACCGCGCCATGCTCGATGCATTGTGGCGCGGCGGCCAGGCGGACTCGCTGGAATCGCTGCCCTGGCTGCCGGTCCGGCTGTTCAAGCAGATCGACCTGAAGAGCGTCGCCGACGACCAGGTACTGCGCACGCTGGTTTCCAGCGGCACCACGGGCGCTGCCGTCTCGAGGATCTTCCTCGACGCGGAAACCGCACGCGCGCAGACCCGCGCCCTGACGCGGATCTTCTCCCACTTTGCCGGCAACCGCCGGATGCGCATGCTGGTGATCGACGACGACTCGTTCCTGCGCGATCGCAGCCGCTTCAACGCGCGCGCAGCCGGCATCCTGGGCTTCTCCAACTTCGGCCGCGACCATCTGTACCTGCTCGACGAACAGCTGCAGCCCGACTGGGCAGCTCTGGCGCACTGGCTGGCCAACGCCCCGGACGAACCGGTACTGCTGTTCGGCTTCACCTTCATCGTCTGGCAGTCCTTTGTCCAGGCTGCCGCACGCGACGGCGTAACGCTGCGCTTCCCCGAAGGCAGCATGCTGGTGCATGGCGGCGGCTGGAAGAAGATGGACGAACAGAAGGTCGACAATGCCGCTTACAAGGCCTCGCTCTCCAGCACCTTCGGTATTGATCGCGTCCACAATTATTACGGCATGGTCGAGCAGGTCGGATCGATTTTCTTCGAGTGCGAGCACGGTCATCTTCATGCACCGGCTTATGCCGATGTGATCATTCGTGACCTGCAGGATCTCAGCCCAACAGCCAATGGAACCGCAGGTGCCGTGCAGGTGCTGAGCCTGCTGCCTGGCAGTTACCCGGGGCACAGCCTGCTCACCGAAGACCTGGGCGTGATCCACGGCGAGGACGATTGCCCTTGCGGTAGACTCGGGAAGCATTTCAGCGTACTGGGCCGCATCAAGAACGTTGAAGTCCGCGGCTGCAGCGACACACGAACGGTACCCCGCGCATGACACAGATCCTGTTCTCCATTGACGCAGACGCGGCGCTGCCGGATCAGCTGGCGCGCCTGGCCACGCTGCCGCCGCTGTCACCCTTCAGTGCGGAGGCGCGCGCGTTCGTTGCCGATTTCGCACGACGTGTGTTCGCGCTGCCGGTGCTGCGCGAGCATCCCGAACTGGCGACGCTGGCGCACTGGTTCCGTCCGGCGGCGCAGGAGCAGCTGTCGCGGCGCCTGCTGGCGCCGTCCACCGAACACCTGCTGGCACGTGGCCTGGTGTTCCATCTTGCGCCGGCCAACGTCGATGTGCTGTTCGCCTATGCCTGGCTGATGTCCGTGCTGGCCGGCAATCGCAACGTAGCCCGCCTGTCGCAGAAGCACAGTCCCCAACGCGAGGCACTGGTCTCGATCCTGCACGCCATGCGCGAGGAAGGGCTGCATGCCGACGTCCTGCAGCGCAGCGTGCTGCTGACCTATCCGCATGATGACGCGGTGACTACGTTGATCTCCCGCAGCTGCCATGCGCGGATCATCTGGGGCGGCGACGCAACGGTCGCCAAGATCCGTTCCTTGCCGCTGGCGCCGTTGGCCGTTGAACTCGCCTTCCCGGATCGATTCGGTGTGGCAGCCATCGATGCCGCGCATGTACTGCAGAGCAGCGACGCGGACCTGCAGCAGCTTGCCCACCGGTTCGTCAACGATGTTCTCTGGTTCGGCCAGCAGGCGTGCTCTTCACCCCGCACCCTGTACTGGGTTGGCGCGCAGGAAACAGTGGAGGCCGCGCGTGCACGGTTCTGGCCTGCGGTACGCTCGCAATCCGGCGCCGTCGCAGATGAGCCCGCCGCGATGATGGCCCGGGTGACCGATGCCCACCTGATGGCCGCACTCTCCTCCGATGGGCTGCATTCGGGCACGTCACTGGGCACCTATCCCCTTACGCTCGATGCTGCCCGCGCCGATGGAAACCTGCGCGAGCTGCAGAGTGGCCACGGGCTGGTGGTGGACGTTCAGTTGGACACGCTGGAAGCACTGGCGCCACAGCTGGATGATCGCGACCAGACGCTCGTCGTGCAGGGTTTCCCGCGGGAATCGCTGATCAAGCTGCTTGACCGGCTCGGTAATCGTGCCATCGACCGCATCGTGCCTTTCGGCCGCGCACTCGACTTCCACCCGGTCTGGGACGGCACCGACCTGCTGGACGTGCTGACCCGCAAGATCACCCTGCCAGGGAACTGAGACGATGAGCTACCTCTTCATCGCGTTGACGATCATGCTGACGGTCTACGGCCAGCTGATCCTGAAGTGGCAGGTAGGCGTCCACGGCCACCTGCTTTCCGCGCCGCTGCAGCCGTTGAACGTGCTGCAACTGCTGCTCAAGCCATGGGTCATTTCCGCCTTTGCGGCGGCCTTCGGCGCGTCCCTGTGCTGGATGGCCGCCATCAGCAAGATGCCGATCAGCCGGGCCTACCCGTACATGGCGATCAACTTCTTCCTGGTCGCGCTGTTTGCCAGCGTGATATTCCGGGAGCAGCTGGACGGATACAAGATCGCCGGAACGCTGATCATCATGCTGGGTGTGGTCGTGCTGTCACGATCGGTCGCCTGACACTATTCCAACGCCCACCCTGCGAGGCACACTCTTGATTCCCTTCAACAAGCCCTTCATGACTGGTCGTGAGCTCTGGCACATTGCGCAGGCGCACGCCAACGGCCACCTGTCCGGCGACGGTCAGTTCACCAAGCGCAGCCACGCCTGGCTGGAGCAGCGCACCGGGGCGCAGCGGGCGCTGCTGACCCACAGTTGCACGGCCGCGCTGGAGATGGCGGCGCTGCTGCTCGACCTGCAGCCCGGTGACGAAGTGATCATGCCGTCCTACACCTTCGTTTCCACCGCCAACGCGTTTGTTCTGCGGGGCGCGGTCCCGGTGTTCGTCGACATCCGTGAAGACACGTTGAACCTGGATGAACGCCTGGTCGAAGCAGCGATCACCCCGCGCACCCGGGCCATCTGCGCAGTCCACTATGCGGGCGTCGCATGTGAGATGGATACCCTGGTCGACATCGCTGCACGTCATGGGCTGGCGCTTGTCGAAGATGCTGCCCAGGCCATCATGTCCAGCTACAAGGGGCGGCCACTGGGCACCATCGGGGAGCTGGGCGCCTTCAGCTTCCATGAGACCAAGAACATCATCTCGGGGGAAGGCGGTGCTCTTCTCTGTCGTGACGCTGAGTTTGGCGAGCGCGCCGAGATCCTGCGCGAGAAGGGCACGAATCGCAGCCGCTTCTTCCGCGGACAGGTCGATAAGTACACCTGGGTCGATGTTGGCTCATCGTTCCTTCCCGGTGAGATCACCGCGGCGTTCCTCTGCGCGCAGATAGAGGAAGCAGACCAGATCACCGCGCGTCGACTGGCAATCTGGGAGCGGTATCAGCAGTGGGCGGCTCCGCATGAGGCCGCCGGCCACCTGCGTCGGCCGGTCGTGCCGGACGACTGCCAGCACAACGCGCATATGTTCTACATGCTGCTCCCGGACCTCGATGCCCGCACGCGATTCATAAGCGAAATGAAGGCCCGCGGCGTGCAGACCGTGTTCCATTACATCCCGCTGCATTCCGCCCCGGCTGGACTGCAGGCAGGGCGTACACACGGCGATCTGCGCAACACCAACGAGCTCAGCGAGCGGCTGGTCCGCATGCCGTTGTGGATCGGCGTTGAGGATCATCTCGATGCGATCTTCGCAGCCGCCGATGAAGTCCTGGGCATGGCGGAATGACAAGCGCCTCCCAACCGGCCGCCGGATTGCTCCATCAGTGTTCCAGCTGGTGGCAGGGGTTGGCTCGGTTCCGTAGAGGCCAACTAATCGTTCTGGTCATCGCCGCGTTGCTGGTCGTGCTGGCGGGCTCCCGCCGGTACAGCAATGCCGAGCTCACGCTCGACGTGGAACTGCCGGCTGCCGGCTCATTGCAGGTCTTCTTCGACCAGGGCAATGGTTTCTCCGAGGCCGGGTCAGTGACGCGGGAGCTGCCCGCAGGCAGCTCGCATCTGCAGCTGCAGCTCCCACCGGGACGTACATTCACGCTTCGCCTGGATCCTCCCACCAGCGCGTCGACCGTCGCTGTACGCGATGTGCGGATCGAGGGCTCAATGCCCTCGGCTGTGGCCCCGCTTGTCCCGACCCATCTGAACGAGCTCGTTCCCATCGAAGCGCTAGGCCAGGATGGGCGCTACCAGGTGCTGCCAGATGCTGGCGACCCGCAACTGGTGATGGCACTTCCCACGCCTGTGGAAAATGCGTCGCGCTTGCAGCATCGACTTGCCCGGCTGGCCTGGGTCGGCCTCGGCCTTTGTCTTGCGATTGCGATGGGCCTGCAGATGGCTCATACCGGTAGCTATGCATGGCCATCACTGATCTGCGCATCGCTGGTGCTCGCGCTCGCAGGGTTTGCCACCCTCTCTCCCTCGGTCAGCCCTGACGAGGATCTGCATGAGGCGGGTGCACGTTATTTCAACAGTCATTGGCTGCCGCCGGCGCTTGATTCGCCGGAGATGCTGCCCTCGTACCAGGCGAGTCCCTACGGCGTCAGCTATCTCGCCGAATGGAACGTGACGTATTTGTTCGCAGGCAAAGCGAGCAACGTCGCAGCGCAGGCTGGTCTGACCGAACGTCAGGGATTCAGGCTCTATCAGGCATCGATATTGCTATTACTGATCGCAGCCGTTTTCCTGCTGCGTCTCTCGCCGTTCACTCTCGTACCGGTCCTGGTCACGCCGCAGGCGTGGTATGTCTTTTCGTACATGAACGGCGATGCGCTTCCTCTGGCCGCCGCAAGCCTTGCTGCAGGCATTGCGTTGACACGCGAGAGTCCGCTGCGCAGCTACCTGCTGGGTGAGCGCCACGCCGAGCGGGTGGTGATCGTGCACGCCCTGCTGTTCGCGCTGTGCCTGGGCCTGCTTATCATCTCCAAGCGGAACTATTGGCCAGTCGCGGTCTTCATCGCCACCACGCTGGCATCAGCCGGATTGCGCCTGCCCGTCCGCTCGTCGCTCGCCATGGCGATCGTCTGCACGTCGGGAATTCTGTGGGCGGCCGGAGGACACGCACTTCATCAAGCTTACGGACTCGGCTGGCTCCTGGCCGTCCTGTCCGCCACTTCGGTGATGATCCTGGCTTACGACGGCTGGAGACTTGCCCGCAGCCGGATGCTGGCGCCTGCCTACCGCCTCGGCGCGCTGTTTGCGCTGGCTCTGGCGTTGGCAGCTCCATGGATCGCAGTGGATGTCCTGCGCAACGGCAGTGGCTCGCAGAAGGCGGAGCTGGTCGATCATCTACGTGAAGTCCATGCAGCTCCCGGTTTCAAGCCCAGCGACGCGGCACCGTCCCCCGGCCTTCGCATGTACGAACAGGGCTATTCGCTCCCGCAGATGCTCCAGCCTCCCCTGCTATGGCAGGTGGCCACGGCCAAAAGCCTGTTCGGCGTCTACGGCTACATGCAGTACTACGCTCCACTGGCCTACTACCAGGCGATCTGGGGACTGACTACGCTGCTGGTGCTTCTGGCGCTATGCACTGCAGCGACGTCGCAGCCGCTGCAACTGGGACGCAGCCAGCTCCTGCTGGCTGCCGGCGCGGCGGTCAGCCTGCTGGGCGCGTCCCTGCTGCACAGCTGGACCTATGATTTCCAGGCACAAGGCAGGTACGTGCTCGGCATCTGTGTACTGCTCGGCGCCCAACTCTCACACCTGAGACCAGGCTCGCAACTCGAGCGGCTGGCACATCATGCCGTGGCTGCAGCCGTGGTACTGGGCGCCTGTTCGTTTCTGTGGATCGCAATGCCGAACCTGACGCCTTGATCCAAGGCGCCACCTGCGGATCTCCCGCAGGTGGCGTCACGTCAGGCAGTGATGCGCAACCAACGCCGTTCAACCGCCTCGGCAAAATGCCCTTCACCAACGCAATGCTGGATACGTTGCCGGATCGGCTCCAGGATGGCCCTGCTGTCGACCACCTGCTGCAGGACATCCAGCCATGCCCCTTCGTCGTTCTCGACCAGCAAGCAGTCACCGACTGCCCCGGCACTGTATGCAGGGACGTCCGACGCAAGCGTAGGCACGCCGATCGCGGCGTAATCAAGCACCTTGATGCCGCTCTTTGCCCGATTGAACGTGGTGGCCATCAACGGTGCCAGGCCGAGGTCAAATGGGCCTTGGCCGACGAACCAGCGCACGAACGCGGGATAAGATGCTCCTACATGAGCTGGCGGCGACTGCACATCGACCCAGTCAGGCAGTGCTACCGACGCCGCATTCACCCCGATCAGGGTCAACGAAAAGCTGCCAGGGCGCGATGCCTGCAGACGACCCAGCACCCTCTGCAGGAATGCGTAGTCCTCGTCGTGGGTCCTTGTACCCATGTACACCAGTTTCAACTTCGGCATTGGTTGCACTGGCGTGCGCGGGGCACCCCATAGGTCCGGATCCAGGGCGTTTGGCATGAGAACGGCGTTACCGCCGGCAGACCGGATTTCAGATGCCAGTATCTCCGTCGAGCACCAGACTTCATCAGCCACGTCGATCGACGCACGCACGGCGCTGATCAGCTTTGCGTATGCATCGCGCTCGGGGTGCTCATCCATCGCCAACAGGTTGTCGTCGATGTCATAGATCAGCCGCGCGCCGATCCTTCTGGCCAGTACGGCCATCTGCTCGATCCGGTCGGCGTCCTCGATCGCTCCCCGGTTCCACAGGATGGCGTGCGGTTTGAATGCAGCGATCTCTTCCGGCATCAGGTAGCGGACATCGGCAGCGAAGCGCTCGGTGAACGCGTGCAGACGGATGCTCGCGCACGGCGACATCACCGTGCCGTAGCGCTCGGGGATCACTGCAATCCGCAAGGCGTACTGCGAGCGCAGCGCAGGACGCCGCTCCGTGCCGAATCGCTGTTTCATGCGGTTTCCTTTTCGTACAGACCTTCCAGCCACGTCACCAGCGCCTGTACCGCATCGGCCGCAGTCGCGTCATGGGCCAGCATCAGTGCATTGGGGACGCCTTCCAGCCGCTCGGTGAACGCACCGAGGCGGTTGGCGGCAATCGGCCGGCCATCGCGCAGGGCGTGCGACAGGGTGTAGGAATAGGTTTCCGGGGCCTGGGAAAGAAACAGGAACGCATCGGGGTCGTGCGCCTCGATCAGCTCGTCCAGGTCCTGCTCCGCATAGGGACCGCTCCAGCTGAATCCCGGGTTCTTGGGTACGTCCGTCTGTGGATAGCCGATCACGTGGAACGCGAGCGGTGCACGCATACGTCGCGCTTCCTCGGCAATGGCCAGCAGGTGATTCAAGCCCTTGTGCGCGGCCATCACACCCAGCAGCAGCACCCGGTACGGCCGCGCGCCTCGCCCAAGCCGGCCCGGATTCGTGTCGATGCTCGACTCGTGGTAAACGGTCTGCACGGAAATGCCGGTGTAGCGCTGCATGCGCTGCGCCGCATCCCGGCTCGGTGCGAACACTGCCTGTGCACCCAGCAGCGGCCACTGGTTGTTGGCGCGCCAGTTGCGGATGTCCGCCGCGCCGTTGGACGGGCGCTCGGCGATGCAACTGTCACAGCCGTTTTCACCAGGCTCGCCGCAGTAGTTGCCGGTAGCATCGGTCAGGGTGATCTGCGGGCAGATCGCATAGTTGTCATGCACGTGGAAGCTGTAGGGCAGCCCGGTCAGCGCCACCGCGCGACGCACCGACGGGCCAAACCCGACCAGATGGTGGATCTGCAGCGTCCCGGTGCCCAGTGCCTGCAGCATCGCGGCCAGCTCGTCGGGCGTGCGGTAGCGGAACAGGAACTCGAAGCCATCGAAGTCCGATGCATGGCTGACGCTGACCAGCCCCGACCCGTTGTTGTCCTCCATCGGCCGTACGATCACCACTTCGCCGGTTTCGGCCAGCGAGGCACGCATGGCCTGCACGGCACGCTCGGTGCCTCCGCCCCAGGTGTGGGTCAACAGCACCGAGACCGGACGCGCCCTCGCCTTCCAGACCTCCAGGGTCAGCCGCACGCGCGCCGAGAAGCCCGGATCCATCGAACAGAACCGGGCAACCTGCGAACCGTAATCGGGGTAGCGCTCGTCGATGATCTTCTGCGCGATGATCTTGCCGGGCTTGCTGTCGTCGGCGAAGCTCACTTCACCCACGTGTTCGACGAACACGTCCATGGCCAAGCGATGGCGGAAACCGAGACGACCCGAGCGCATGCAGAAGTCGTTCTCCTCGCCGTAGCCCTTGCCGAAAGCCTCGGCATCGAACAGGCCGGCCTTTTCCAGCGCGGCGCGGGAGATCAGCATGCAGAAGCCGACGCCGGTGGGAACATCCACGGCCACACCGGCATTGATGCGGCGGGTCAGGTGGTCCAGCGCCGACGCATCCATCTCCTTCGGCAGCGCGTTGGCGCCCAGCTGGGGATAGCTGCAGATCGTAGCGTTGTTGGAAAGCGCCGTGACCGAGCCGACATTGGCCCCCAGGTGGGCAACCATGCGGTCGACCCAGTCACCGGTCACGATCGTGTCACTGTTGAGCAGGAGAGCACCGATGCTGTCGGCCTGCTGCAGGGCGTGCGCCATGCCGGCATTGACGGTCAGCACGAAGCCCAGGTTCTGCGGGTTCTCGACCAGGCGCACCGACTGCTCGCGGCTGGCCAGCTCACGCAGGTAGGCGGTCACTTCCGGCTCGGGCGAGCAGTCGTTGTAGATGTGCAGCCGGGTACGGCTGCGGTTGTGCGAGCGCAGCACCGAATCGATGCAGTTGCGCGTCTCTTCCAGGCCGCGGTAGACCGGCAGGACGATGTCGACCACGCCGTCCTGGAGCGGCGCGTCGGCAGGCGCCACGGGCGCGGCAAGATCGCACAGCGAGAAGGGACGCTTGCCCAGCTCGCGACCACCGCGGCGACCCACCGCCAGGTAGTGCGCCAGCGCGTTCATGCCGGTCAGCGCAACATCCGGATTCTGGTCCAGATACTGTCGCGCGTTGAATTCTGGCCCCGGGCTGCGTCCTTCCGCCGCGCCATGCGCGAAGAAATGTGCGAACGGGTCGTTGCCTCCCACATCCGGATAGGTTTCCAGATACCACGCCGGCGCGAAGTACGGATTGGGCAGGCGTCCTTCGGGAATGCCGTCATAGAGGAAATGCACCAACGGATTGGCGCCGCTGTCGCGCACGTCCGGGTACTGGTTGAGGTACCAGTCCTGGTCGAACAATGGGTGTGGCGTTCCCGAGTTGTGGTAATCCACCAGGTACTGGCCGAGCACCGGCCGCAGGCCGCTGGACGACGGTGCGGTGCGCCGGCAGTAGCGCGGATCGAACCACGGGCTGGGTGCCAGGCCGAGGCGGTCGCCGATGAACAGGTACTGCATCAGGGCATCAAGCGGGGACGCCTTGAGGCCGAAACGCGCGCAGTACCACGCAGGGTCGAACAGCGGGCTCGGTGACTTCCCTTCGGCATTGCCAAAGGACAGGAAGTGGCTGGGGCCTTCGGCGGCCGCCCCGGGCGAACGCAGGATGAAGCGCGCGTACCAGTGCCAGTCACAGCACCCCGCCCGACGGGCAACCAGCAGCTTCAGGCGATCGGGAACCGGTGCGAACCAGTTGATGGACAGCACCTTTGCCGCCACCCGCTTGAGGCCACGCTTGAGTAGGGTCTTGTCGATGGACATGTAGGTGCCTTGCGGGATCCTGTTTGTTCAGCGGCCAAGGGCACGGCGCCACCACGGGCGCACGAGGAGATTGAGTTTCCGGTCCTGCTCGTCCAGGCGCGGGATCACCGACGCCACCACATTGGCGACCGAGGCTTCACGGGAATGGTCCAGTGCCTGGCGCGTCTCGCTCATCCCTTCGATAACGCGACGCTCCAGCAGTGACAGGCCCTGGGCCAGGCTCGGCAACTGCGACTCCACTATCGCGTAATGCTCCTCGGTGGCGTAGCTGCTCTTTTCCAGCAGTGCGCGCAGGCGTGCTTCCTCGGCGTTGAGCCGCCCGATCTCGCCATGGGCGGCGGCCAGGCCGTGGTTCACCCGTTCGATCTCTTCCACGTTCTTGATGTTGCGACCCAAGGCATCGAAGAACTGGTTGATGGTAGCGAACAGGCCATCACGCGCAGCCTGGGCGAGTTGCAGCAGTGCCTGCGGCTGCTCCTCGCCCACCAGCAGCACGCCGAGCCCATGGGTGTGGGTGAATTCAAACGACGGGAACTGCGAGGATATCTCGCTCCAGTACTGCCACACGCCAAATCCGCGCTCGCGCACGCAGCTGTCGTGGAACAACACCACCGCGCGCGGCGACAGCTTTCTGCGCCACGTCTCGAAGTCTTCGCGGACGGCTTCGTAGGTGTGCAGACCGTCCACATGCAGGACATCGACCGATCCATCCGCGAAGTACTCCAGCGCCTGGTTGAAGCGCATCCGCATCATCTCGGAAATGCCAGCGTAGTGGCGCTGCTGGTAATCGCGGAGCTCGGCATAGATCTCATTGCCGTAGAAGCCGGCATGCTCGTCGCCTTCCCAGGTATCCACCGCGAACACCCGCGCACTGACCTGCTGGGTTTCCACCGCTTGGCAGAAGGCAAGGAACGAGGCGCCGTTGTGCGTACCCAGCTCCACGATGCTCTTTGGCCGCACCACTTCCACCAGCCAGCTGGCGAACGGAATGTGCCCAAGCCACGCGCTGTGCGGGAGCTTGCGGGGCATCATCAGCATGTTCGGCGACAACGGGAAATCGATCATCTCAGTCTCTATCACGTGAGCGACGCCGCAGCGTCCGGGTCGGCCAGTGCGGCCGTAATGAATGCGTCGATGCTTGGGCTGCACAGCAGGGATTCAAACTGCTTGATCCGCTCCACCGGCCAGGTCCACCAGGCTATCTGCAGCAACTGCTCGATCTGCGCCTCACTGAAGCGCATGCGCACAACACGGCCGGGGTTGCCCGCGACGATAGCGTAGGGCGGGACGTCCCTGCTGACCACAGCACCGGCGCCGATGCAGGCGCCGTGGCCCACAGTCACTCCGGAGAGAACCAGCGCGCCATGGCCGATCCACACATCGTTGCCGATGCGGGTCACGCCTTTGCTGTGCGGATGCCCGTCCTGGCCCGCACCTGGCGAATTGAACGCAATGCGCAACGGATGAGTAGTGACCCAATCCATGCGATGCTCGCCGCCACCAAAGATCAGCACGTCTTCGGCGAAGGAACAGAACGCCCCCACTTCGATGCGCTCGCCGGCGCTCCACAGCTTGAAGGTGGCACCACCGTAGGTGAAGCGACCAATGCTGACGCGCGGATCGTCGGTGGTCAGCGGCGGGATAAAGCCATGGTTCATTCCGCTCCCCCTACCCGCTTCATGGTGACCTCATCGAAGGGGATGCCCACCAGGCCATAACGCAACTTGGGCGAGGCGACCTTGATCAGCACCGCGTCATGCAGCCACGCATGCTGGGTGTTGGCGAACGGATCACCGTCGGCAATGGAAACGGTCATCGAGTAATCGCCGTTGGGCAGCATCGGCAACGTGAAGCGGAAACTGGCCTCAAGCGTCGTCCCGGCCTCGACCTGCATCGGCGGCTGGATGTAGGTGAAGGTGTGCTCGCCGAACAGCGACTGACCCAGCCGGTCCTTCACGAAGAAACCAATCAACGGGCTGGACAGCGCCTGGTGTGCAGTGGCCCGCACGCGCAGCAGCACATCCTCGCCACCGGCGAACGAGGTGAGGGTTTCGCCCTGGGGATCGCTGAGCAGCACCGAATCAATGCTGGCGACACCGGACTGCCAGCCAGCCGAATTGGCAACGTTATCGAACATTTCCAGACGCGTGTCCTGCTCCACCTGGGCCTTGGACCGCGGCTTTGCCGGCGCCGCATCACGCGAGGCCTGGCGCGAGGTCAGCTTCACCGTGTCGCCGTACACCTCCTGCGAGCAGTACTCGATGTAGGCGTTGCAGGTGTCTTCGGCAGTACCGTGCATGACCATGTCGCCACGGTTGAGCCACACCGCGCTCTGGCAGAAATTGAGCACCGAGGAGGTGTCATGGCTGACGAACAGCAGCGTGCCGGTTTCGCGGAACTTGCGCAGGAAGCGCATGCACTTCTGCACGAAGATGGCGTCGCCCACGGCCAGCGCTTCGTCGATGACCAGGATGTCCGCATCGACGTGCGCGATGACCGCGAACGCCAGTCTCACGTACATGCCGCTGGAGTACGTCTTCACCGGCCGGTCGACGAAGCTGCCGATGTCGGCGAAGGCAATGATGTCGTCGAACCGGGCGTCGATCTGCTCGCGGGTCAATCCGAGGATCGAGGCGCTCAGGTAGACGTTCTCGCGTCCGCTGAATTCCGGGTTGAAACCCGCGCCAAGTTCCAGCAGGGCCGCCACGCGCCCCTTGACCTCGACCGTTCCGGAGGTGGCCTGCAGGGTGCCGCAGATGATCTGCAGCAACGTCGACTTGCCCGACCCGTTGCGGCCGATGATGCCGACCGTGTCGCCGCGCCTCACTTCGAAATCAACGCCCTTCAGCGCCCAGAACTCGTCGTAGTAGCGGCGCGGCGCCAGGCCTGCGGCACGACGCAGGCGCGGCAGCACAGCTTGCTTCAGCCGCTGGTGCGGCTGGTCATAGATCTGGAAGCACTTGGTGACGCCGCTGACCCGGATCGCGACATCACTGGAGGGATCAGAGGACATCGGCAAACCCCCGGCGCATTTTCTGGAACGTCGCAAAACCGAACCACGCGACAAGCGCAGCGCCTACTGCGTACTTGCCCAGCCCGATGAAGTCCGGGACATGACCCCACAGCAGGACCTCACGTGCCTGTTCGATGATGAACGTGAGCGGGTTGAGATAGATGTACGGCTGCAGCGTCTCCGGCAGGGCCTGCACCGGATAAAGCACCGGTGCCATGAACAGCATCACCGTGGTGACGATGCCGGTGACCTGGCCGATGTCACGCAGGTAGACACCCAGTGCCGCCAGCAGCCAGGACACACCCATGGTGCCGACCACCAACGGGAGGATCACCACCGGCAGCCACAGTGCGGTCAGCGGGATCGAGCCGCGCAGGAGCAGCTGGGCGATCAGCAGGACCACCACCGAAACCATCGAATGGAACAGGGTGGCACCCATCGCGACCCACGGCAGGGTCTCCAGCGGGAACACGACGCGCTTCACGTAGCTGGCACTGTTGAGTATCAGCCCCGGGGCACGGTTGATGCACTCGGCGAACACGCCGTGGACGATGATGCCGACGAACAGGATTACGGCGAAATCACCATGGTTGCTGGTTTCCACGCCCCAGCGCGCCTTGAACACCACCGAGAAAACGAAGGTGTAGACCGCCAGCATCAACAATGGATTGAAGAAGGACCACGCCAGCCCGAAGACCGAACCTCGATACCGGCTGATGACCTCACGCTGGGTCAACTGCCAGATCAGCATGCGATTGGAGACCAAGCTGCGGACGAGCGCACCCGGCGAACTGCCGAACTCGGCTTGGATGCCGCTCATTCCGCGGCGCCCGCCAGCGCCCTTTCCAGATCCACCTGCAGATCCCCCAGATCCTCCACACCCACGCTCAGCCTTACCAGCGCGTCGCTGATGCCCAGCTGCTCCCGCCGCGCGACCGGAATCGAGGCATGCGTCATCACTGCCGGGTGGTTGACCAGGCTTTCCACGCCGCCCAGCGACTCGGCCAGAGTGAACAGCTCGGTCTTCTCGCAGAAGCGCTTGGCCGCCTCGAAACCGCCCTTGAGCACGATCGAAACGATGCCGCCGTAACCGGCCATCTGCTTGCCGGCCAGCTCATGCTGCGGGTGCGACGGCAGGCCCGGGTAGATCACCTTTTCCACGGCCGGGTGCTTCTCCAGCCACTGCGCCAGGGCCAGCGCATTGGCGCAGTGCGCCTTCATGCGCAGCGGCAGGGTCTTCAGGCCACGCAGGGCCAGGAAGCTGTCGAACGGGCCCTGCACGCCACCCACCGAGTTCTGCAGGAAGGCCATCTGCTCGGCCAGTTCAGCGTTGTCTCCGACCACGACCATGCCGCCCACCATGTCCGAATGGCCGTTGAGGTACTTGGTGGCCGAATGCAGGACCAGGTCCGCACCCAGTTCCAGCGGACGCTGCAGCATCGGCGAGGCGAAGGTGTTGTCGACCACCACGATCAGGCCATGGCGCTTGGCGATGGCAGCGACCGCGGCGATGTCGACGATCTTCAGCATCGGGTTGGTCGGGGTCTCGATCCACACCATCTTCGTCTTCGACGTGATGGATGCCTCGAACGCGGCCAGATCGGTCAGGTCGACGAAGCTGAAATCCAGCCCGGCGGTGCGGCGACGCACGCGCTCGAACAGGCGGAAGCTGCCGCCGTAGATGTCGTCCATCGCCACCACGTGGCTGCCGGCGTCCAGCAGCTCGATCACGGTCGAGCTGGCCGCCATGCCCGAGGCGAAGGCAAAGCCGCGGGTGCCGCCTTCCAGCGACGCCACGCAACGCTCATAGGCGAAGCGGGTCGGGTTGTGGGTGCGCGAGTACTCGAAGCCCTGGTGCTCGCCCGGGCTGGACTGTGCATAGGTCGAGGTGGCGTAGATCGGCGGCATCACCGCGCCGGTGCTGGGGTCGGGCGACTGGCCGCCGTGGATGGCCAGCGTGGCGAGGGCCAGCGCACGGTCGGGCGAGGAGGTGTTGGACATGTCGTTTCCTGAATGGCGCCGGCGTGCGGCGCCGTCAAAGGATCGGGAGTCTATCAGCGCAGCCTTAACGAGCTTTGACGCAAATAAACCGGAATTCAGCGGTGATCTGCAGCGATCAGCGGCTTACTGCACGCGACGGCGCAGATAGTTCAGCAGATCGATGCGGGTGATCAGGCCCAGGAAAGTGTCGCCGTCCATCACGATCGCCACTTGGCCGCGGTCGAACACCGGCAGCAGCGCCTCGATCGGCGACTTCACGTCCAGCCGGTCCAGCTTGCTGACCATCGCGGTGGCGACGGTGTCGCGGAAGCGTGCCTCATCACCATAGACGTGCAGCAGCACGTCGCTCTCGTCGACGATGCCGACGAGCTGCTCGCCGTCCATCACCGGCAGCTGCGACACGTCGTACAGCTTCATGCGCTGGTAGGCGGTGGTCAGCAGGTCGTTCGGACCGATCACCACGGTGTCGCGCTGGCCGTACGGACGCAGGATCAGGTCGCGCAGGTCGCCGTGCTGCGGGCGCTGCAGGAAACCGTTGTCCAGCATCCAGTAGTCGTTGTACATCTTCGACAGGTACTTGTTGCCGGTGTCCGGCACCAGCACCAGCACCTTCTTCGGCGTGGTCTGCTCCCTGCAGTACTTCAGGCCGGCGGCCAGCAGGGTGCCGGTGGACGAGCCACCCAGGATGCCTTCCTTGCCCAGCAGTTCGCGTGCGGTGTGGAAGCTCTCGGCGTCGCTGATGGCATAAGCCTTCTTGACGCGGCTGAAATCGGAAATCGACGGCAGGAAGTCCTCGCCGATGCCTTCCACCAGCCAGCTGCCCGACTTGTCGTTGAGATTGCCGTCGTTGATGTACTCGGCCAGGATCGAACCGACCGGATCGGCCAGCACCAGTTCGGTCTTCGGCGACAGCTTGGCGAAGGCACGCGACAGGCCGGTCATGGTGCCTGAACTGCCACAGCCGAACACGATGGCGTCGAGGTCACCGCCCATCTGTTCGAGGATTTCCGGGCCGGTACCAAATTCATGCGCGGCCGGGTTGTCCGGGTTGCCGAACTGGTTGATGAAGTAGGCGCCCGGGGTCTGCTCGGCGATGGTCTTGGCCAGGTCCTGGTAGTACTCCGGATGGCCCTTGGCCACGTCCGAGCGGGTCAGGCGCACTTCGGCGCCCATCGCCTTCAGGTTGAATATCTTCTCGCGGCTCATCTTGTCGGGAACGACCAAGATCAGCTGGTAGCCCTTCTGCTGGGCCACCAGGGCGAGGCCCAGACCGGTGTTGCCGGCGGTACCTTCAACCAGGGTGGCGCCCGGCTTCAGGTCGCCGCGCTTTTCCGCCGCCTCGATCATCGACAGGCCGATGCGATCCTTGATCGATCCGCCCGGGTTGGCGCTCTCCAGCTTCAGGTAGAGCTCGCAGACGCCGGTGTCCAGGCGCTGGGCCTTGACGATCGGGGTCTGGCCGATGAGTTCGAGGACGGAAGAATGGATGGGCATTCGGAGGACTTTCGGTTCGCGCCGCACAGGGCCGGACCGATGATTATCCGACGGATGGCGATGAAAGTCAGGTCGGCAGGGCCGCAGCCCATCCACCGTAAAAAAGAGATGCGGACGGCCCCGGATCGACGAGGAGACCGGTACCGCCCGCATCGGTGAGTTGTGCCTGCAGGCCAAGGCACCACCGCTTGTGGTGCCTTGGCGCGGCCGCCTCATCGGCGGTGCCGCGATGCCGGGGCAGGAGCGCCCGGCGGGGCCATCGATGGCCGGGTCACGCCGTTCCGGGCGCGACGGGGTGCGTCAAAGCGTGGGGGACGTCGTTGGGAGCGGTGTTTCGTACATTCGCAGAAGTCGTTGCTTGGCCAGCAGCTTCTCGCGCTTCATGCGACCCAGGGTGACATCATCGATCGGGAGTACACCCAACTCCGCGTCCATGCACTTCTTGTTCAACTTGCGGTGCTGGTCATGGAGTGCCCTGAACTCCGGATCACGCGCGCGACGGGCGTCGATCTCGCTCTGGGGCTGATCTTCAAACATGATGGACCTCCTTCGACAGATACACGAACGCCCCGGCCGCAAGGCACGGGGCGTTGTTCATGGAGGAGCGCCGGTCGATGCCCACCTGGACGCCTGCAACGACCTGCGGCACTGGCCTGCGCACGTCGATCTGCTGCGGTTCGCGCCCTGTTTGCATCGGCCCGGCCCTCCCATCGTCCGGTCCGCGGCATTGCGTCCCGGACGATTGACCCTACGCCTGCTCAAGGCGGGGTACAAGACCCCTGCGGCAAAAAGACCGAACCCCGCCGGGGCGGGGTTCAGGCTGAATGCTCATCGCAACGAAAAACAAACAATATCAAGCAATTACGGGGCGATGATGACCTCGGCCGAGCGTGCCCGGGTGGACGCCGCCTTCTTGCCGCTGAGCTGGATCCGGTTGCTGGCGACACCGGCCGCGACCAGGGCGTCGCGCAGCGCTTCGGCGCGTTTCTGGCCGACGCCGTTGGCACTGTCGTAGGCCTCGATGCGCAGGCGGCCCTTCTTGCCGATGTTCAGGTACTCGGCCAGTGCCTTGGCCTGGTTGCGGGCGCCACCGGACAGGCTGGAGGCGCCGGCGGCGAATGCGTCACCACTGAAGGTGAAGACCTCGCCACGGCCATCGAACTTCGAGCCCGGCAGCTTCTGCCCGGACACCAGCTCGGCTTCCTCGCGGGCCAGCTTGGCGGCGTTCTGCTGGGCGGCGCTGAGGCGCTGCTGCTGCTTGCCAGCCACACTGGTCAGGGCGTTCTCGGCATCCTGACGGGCCAGGGTCTCGGCCTCGGCGGCCTGGCGCAGGCGCTCAGCCTCCTCGGCCTGCATCTGCGCCTGCATGCGCAGTTGCTCGGCCTCCTGGCGGGCACGGGCGGCATCGCGGCGGCTGGCCTCGATCAGCAGGTCGCTGCGGGTGCGTTCGAGACGATCGACCTCACGCGCGGCCAGTGCGGTACGCACGGCGGTCTCGGCAATCTCCACCCGGCGCTCGGCCAGGTAGGTGGCCAGTTCCTGGTCACGGCGCTTGGCCTTGTCCAGGGTGGCAATGGCCTGCTGGGCCTGCATGCGCTCGAAGGCGCCCAGCTCAGCCGTGTCGGGATTGGCCTGGATGGCCATCAGACGCTGGCTCAGCTGCGCCACCATCGGGTTGTCGGCGGCCATGGCCAGGGTCGGCAGCGCCAGCAGCGCGGCCAGGGTTGCGGCGGTCATCGGCTTCACCGGCGGTCCTCCCCGGTCGACAGCTGGCGTTGCAGCTGGTTGACCTCGTTGCGGCGCAGCTGCAGCTGCGCGGTGACGGTGGCTTCCTCGCTGCGGACACGGGCCAGGTCGGCATCGGCGGCGGCACGCAGGGCCATCGCCGGGGCGTTCTTGCGCTCGCGGCGGTCGCCGGCGGCGCGCTGGGCCTGCTCCAGCCCCTGCCGGGCCAGCCCGATCAGGTCCGGGGCGTACTGGTCGGCATCGGCCTGGGTGGCCTTGTCGACCGCCTGCCGGGCCTGCGCCAGTTCCAGCGCGGCGTCCTGCGCCCAGGCGGGAGCAGACAGTGCGAATGCAAACGCCATCACATACAGGCCATGGCGCATTCGTGCGAAGCTAAGTCGTTTCATTGGGGAGGCCGTACCGGTTGTCGGTTCACGGCCATTGTCGTCAAGCCGACACCGTGCTGGCAACGGGCGTCGGCCGTTTCGTTGGGGAAAATTCGCAATGGATATCGGCTACTTCCTGAAGCTGATGACCGAAAAGAACGCTTCGGACATGTTTCTGACCACCGGGGCACCGGTCTACATCAAGATCGAGGGGAAGCTCTATCCGCTGGGCAACACCGGCCTGCCGCCGGGCATGGTCAAGAAGATCGCCTACTCGCTGATGGACGAAGGCCAGGTGCCGCAGTTCGAGCGCGAGCTGGAGCTCAACATGGCCATCGCCCTGCCCGATGCCGGGCGCTTCCGCGTCAACGTGTTCAAGCAGCGCGGCGAAGTGGGCATGGTCATCCGCGCCATCCGCAGCCGCATCCCGAGCATCGAGGAGCTGAACCTGCCGCAGGTGCTGAAGGACGTCATCATGACCCCGCGTGGGCTGGTGCTGGTGGTGGGGTCCACCGGTTCCGGCAAGTCCACCTCGCTGGCGTCGATGATCGACCACCGCAACAGCACCACCACCGGTCACATCCTCACCATCGAGGACCCGATCGAGTACCTGCACAAGCACAAGATGTCGATCGTCAACCAGCGCGAGGTCGGGCTGGACACCCATGCCTTCCATAACGCGCTGAAGAACGCGATGCGTGAAGCGCCGGACGTGATCCTGATCGGCGAGATCCTGGATGCGGAGACGATGGAGGCGGCGATCGCCTTCGCCGAAACCGGCCACCTGTGCCTGGCCACCCTGCACTCCAACAACGCCGACCAGACCATCGAGCGCATCCTCAACTTCTTCCCGGAAAGCGCGCACAAGAACGTGCTGATGAACCTGGCGCTGAACCTGCGTGCGGTGATCAGCCAGCGCCTGGTGAAGAACAAGGAGGGCCGTCGCCTGCCGGCCACCGAGGTGCTGATCAACACGCCGATGATCCGCGACCTGCTGCGCCGCGGCCAGGTGCACGAGATCAAGGCCGCGATGGAAGGCTCGCTGGAGGAAGGCATGGAGAGCTTCGACCAGTGCCTGTTCCGGCTGGCCAAGGCGGGCATCATCGAGCAGGAGGAAGCGCTGCGCGCGGCCGACTCGCGCGATGGCCTGGCCCTGAAGTTCCGCCTGTCCGAAGGCAGCAGCGGCGAGCACGACCCATACGCCGATTTCTCGGCCGGGCAGCCAAGCATCACTCACGGGTTCTGACCGCACGAAAAAGGGGACGGAGGGGATTAAGTCGTAAGTGCACATACGACTTAATCCCCTCCGTCCCCTTTTTTCTTTCAGGCGGCGTCGGGCTGGTTTTCCGGGCGCGCGTGGTCGAAGGCGTCCACTGCCTGGCACGCCGCTTCGATGCGGCGCAGGGTCGGGTACGGCGTCAGGTCCAGGCCGAAGCGATGCGCGTTGTACAGCTGCGGCAGCAGGCAGATATCGGCCAGGCCGGGACGGTCACCGTGGCAGAAGGTGCCCGTCGCGCTGCTGTTGGCCAGCATCGCTTCCATCGCAGTGAAACCCTCGGCGATCCAGTGCAGGGTCCACTGCGTGCGGGCGTCGGCCGGCAGCTGCAGGGTGCGCTCCAGGTACTGCATCACCCGCAGGTTGTTGATCGGGTGGATGTCGCAGGCCACCAGCTGGGCCAGCGCACGCACCCGCGCACGGCCGGCGGCATCGGCCGGCAGCAGCGGCACCTGCGGGAAGCGTTCTTCCAGGTATTCAAGGATCGCCAGCGACTGGGTCAGTGCATGCCCGTCATGCAGCAGGGTTGGCACCAGCTGCTGCGGATTGAGCGCGCGATAAGCGTCCAGGTGCTGCTCGCCACCGTCGCGCACCAGGTGCACCGGCCGGGCTTCCCAGGCCAGGCCCTTCAGCTCCAGGCCGATGCGCACGCGGTAGGCGGCGCTGGATCGCCAGTAGGTGTACAGCACGATGCCGTCGTCGACCGGGATCTCCATCGCCGCCTCCCTGCTCAGGGCCTGGTCGCCTGTTCGATGCGCTGCTCGATCGCACCGAAGATGCTGTTGCCGGCGGCATCGAGCATCTCGATGCGGACCACGTCCCCGAACGACATGAACGGCGTACTCGGCTTGCCGTCGCGCAGGGTTTCGACCACGCGCTGCTCCGCGAAGCACGATGCGCCCTTGCTGGTGTCTTCGTTGGCGATGGTGCCCGAGCCGACGATGGTGCCGGCGCCCAGCGGACGGGTCTTGGCCGCATGCGCGACCAGCTGGGCGAAATTGAACTGCATGTCCACGCCCGCTTCCGGTGCACCGAACCACTGGCCGTTGATGTGGGTCAGCAGCGGCAGGTGCACCTTGCTGTCCTGCCACGCGGCGCCCAGCTCGTCAGGGGTGACGAACACCGGCGACAGCGCCGAGCGCGGCTTGGACTGCAGGAAGCCGAAGCCCTTGGCCAGCTCGCCCGGAATCAGGTTGCGCAGCGAGACATCGTTGACCAGGCCGACCAGCTGGATATGGCCTGCGGCCTGTGCCGGAGTAGCGGCCATCGGCACGTCGTCGGTGATCACCACGATCTCCGCTTCCAGGTCGATGCCGTAGTCCTCGCTGACCACCTTCACCGCGTCGCGCGGACCGTAGAATCCGGCGCTGGTCGCCTGGTACATCAGCGGGTCGGTGTAGAAGCTCTCCGGCACCTCGGCACCACGGGCGCGGCGCACGCGCTCGACATGCGGCAGGTAGGCGCTGCCATCGACGAACTCATAGGCGCGCGGCATCGGCGCGGCCAGCGCCTGCGGATCCAGGTCGAACACGCCATCGGCGTCGCCCGCGTTGAGCGATTCGTACAGGGCGTTCAGGCGCGGCGCGATGTGGCTCCAGTCCTCCAGGGCCTGCTGCAGGGTGGCGGCAATGCCGGTGGCGCGCACGCCGTGGCGCAGGTCACGCGAGACGACGATCAGGGTGCCGTCGCGGCCGCCTTCCTTCAAAGAACCAAGCTTCATGGGTGGGTGTCCGGAGTCGTGGGCAAACAAGTTTCAAGTGTAATCAAATCTGCGGCGGCGCCAAGCTGCAGCGCGGCATCGGCCCACCCTACCGTAGTGGGGGGTTTGGCAGGGCTTGCAGCCCTGCACCTGCTTCAAGCCAAGGCAACAGCCGACGCAACAGCAACAGCGGGCATTCCGTGGGATGGCGGGGCACTGTGGGTTTGCGGGGACGCCGTAAACCCGTCCATGGGGGCTTGGTCGCGGCTTGCTCGTGTGCGCTGTCCTGCGCACACGGCAAGACCGGGGTTGGGCGTCCGGCCCAACCCGCCCGAGACATGCCTCGGGCCCATGCCGCTCACACCCCGCAAACCCACAGTACCCCGCCTTCGACAGTGGGCCGGTGGCCAGTAGATCCACGCCATGCGTGGATGAAATCTGTCAGATATCGAATGGAATTCCGGGGTCAGATCCGTTTTCCGGAGGAAAACGGATCTGACCCCAAGCCGTTCCGACAGATCGCGGAAAACTGTCGAAGGCGGGGTGGGTCCGGTGGCAGGGGCGTGAGCCGCATGGATGCGGCGACCGAGCTTACATGGACGTACTTGCAGCGTCCCCTGCCACCGGACCCACCCCGCCTACCCACAGGAACCCGGCCTTTGACGTTGCTTCAGCCTCTGCAGGTGCAGGGCGCAGCCCTGCAGAGAGACCCCCCTACCTGAACAGGCCTTTTTGCGTGAAGTCTCAAACATCGTTTAGACTTGCAGGGTCTGCAGCGGCCGTCCGTTTCCCTCCGGGACCGCCGGCGACCTGGGTCCGCCCTCTTCGCCCGCCCCCACTCCGACGCCGTTCGTCACGCATTCCAGCCTGCGCTTCGTGCCGGCTGCACCCAATTCTCGCAGCGCGGTTCACGGGAACGCTCCGAGTCAGCCGATCAGTTTGATCTGCCCCCGTCTGTCCAGTCGGACAGGCGTTTCTTGTACTTGGAGCAAACTCAATGTCTTTTGAATCGCTGGGCCTGGCGCCCTTCCTGCTGCGTGCGCTTGCCGAGCAGGGCTACGAAAACCCGACCCCGATCCAGCAGCAGGCGATCCCGCTGGCGCTGGCCGGTCGCGACCTGCTGGCCGGTGCACAGACCGGTACCGGCAAGACCGCTGCCTTTGGCCTGCCGCTGCTGCAGCACCTGGGCACCGCCTCGCAGGAAGTGCGCAGTGGCCCGCGCAAGCCGCGCGCGCTGATCCTGGCCCCGACCCGCGAGCTGGCCACCCAGGTGCATGACAGCCTGCGCGGCTACAGCAAGTACCTGCGCATCCCCAGCGCCTGCATCTACGGTGGCGTCGGCATGGGCAACCAGCTGGACATCCTGCGCCGTGGCGTGGACCTGCTGGTGGCCTGCCCGGGCCGCCTGATCGACCACCTGGAGCGTCGCAGCATCGACCTGTCCGGCATTGAACTGCTGGTGCTGGACGAAGCCGACCGCATGCTCGACATGGGCTTCCTGCCGTCGATCAAGCGCATCCTGGCCAAGCTGCCGAAGCAGAACCGCCAGACCCTGCTGTTCTCGGCCACCTTCGAGGACAACATCCGCCAGCTGGCGCTGGAGTTCATGCGCAACCCGGAACAGATCCAGGTGACGCCGAAGAACACCGTGGCCGAAACCATCACCCACCGCGTGCACCCGGTCGATGCCGGTCGCAAGCGTGACCTGCTGCTGCACCTGCTGGCGCAGGACAGCCGCGAGCAGACCCTGGTGTTCGCCCGCACCAAGCACGGCAGCGACAAGCTGGCCACGTTCCTGGAAAAGTCGGGCATCAAGACCGCGGCGATCCATGGCAACAAGAGCCAGGGCCAGCGCCTGCGTGCGCTGGGCGACTTCAAGGCCGGCCGCGTGACCGTGCTGGTGGCCACCGACATCGCCGCGCGCGGCATCGACATCAACGAGCTGCCGAAGGTGATCAACTTCGACCTGCCGATGGTGGCCGAAGATTACGTGCACCGCATCGGCCGCACCGGCCGCAACGGCGCGACCGGCCAGGCGATCTCGCTGGTGGCGCAGGATGAAGTGAAGCTGCTGCGCGCGATCGTGCGCCTGCTGGGCCGTGACATGGACATCCGCGATGTGCCGGGCTTCGAGCTGCAGACGCCGATCCGCTGGGGCAACAGTGCGCCGGGCAAGGCCGAGCACGATACCGGCGAGCGCGCACCGCGCAAGAGCCACGCGCGCCGTCCGCACGGCGATGCGCCGCGCCATGCACATGCGGGCCCGAAGAAGGCCGGTGGGGGCCGTCGCGAGGGCGGTGGCAATGGCCAGCAGCGTGCAGGCGCCGGTCAGGGCCAGCGTCGTGGCGGTGGCGGCAATGGTGGCGGCCGTGGCCGCGGCCAGGGTGGCAACGGCGGCGGTCGCGCCGGCTGATCACAGCTGACAGCTGTTGTGCTTCCCGCTGCGCGGGAGGCTGTCGAGGGACGGCGCTGACGCGCCGTCCTTTTTTGTTGCTGGCTACCGTGAGTAGAAGCCGGCGGTGCGTTGCGCTGAGGGCGGATGGGCGTGGGGCCAGCGCAAAACACGCCGTAAACCCATCCATGGGGGCTCGGTCGGCGCATCCATGCGCCTCACGGTTTTGCGCTGGCCCCACGCCCATCCGCTTCAAGCATTGCCTGCGCCTTCTTGTCCCGCCGGGTAGCCGGGAGAAGAAAGATCAAATTCAAGTTCAAATTCAAGAGCAAGTGCCGATGCTTTTGCTTTTGCCCATGCTCCCGCCTTGGGGTTCGATGCGTCCGCGCCCGCAGGAAATTGTCGAGGGGAGGCCCGGAGGCCCAGGCAGGACCGTTGGCGCCATGGATGGCGCCATCGAGCCCCCATGGATGGGTTTACGGCGTGTCCTGACTGGGCCTCCGGGCCTCCCCCAGCCAGGTAAAAATCAAGGCGCGCAAAGCCTCAACCCCGCGCTTTACTCGGATTCACCAGATTCCCGAAGAAGACCGCGTTGATCAGCAGTCGATCCGTCCCGTGCCAGTACTTGCGATGCGCCGGATCATCGGCAAACAGCACCACGTTGCCCTGCCCCTGCGCCGACACCAGCAGCCACGCGCTGCCTGCCACCCTCGCGCGGTTGCGCTCGGACAGATAGCCATTCACCCGCGGCGGCGTGTCGATGCGCACCACCGTCGAGAACGGGTTCGCGCTTGGCTGCAGCGTCACCGTGTTTTCCTTGTTGATCGCCAGCTGCCGCCGCGGCACCCCGAACGCCAGCGGATGGCTGGTATCCACGTCGGCACTGAGGATGTTGCCGCTGACCCGCTCGATCGCGGCGATGTCACGCTGGTCGCCGAACGCACGGCGGCTCTCGCCAGCGGTTTCTTCTTCCTTGCCAAGCTTCTCGCCGTCGGCCAGCTTCTGTTCGATCGCCCACTTCGAGGCACTGCCGTACGTCACCAGCGAGCCACCGGCCTGTACCCAGCGCTTCAGTGCAGCCACCGCCGTGGCATCGACGCCGGTATAGGTGCCGCCGGACAACACGATGGTGGTGTAGCGGTCCAGCGGCACTTTGCCCAACTGTTGCGGATCCAGCTTGCTGGCCGGCAACCGCAGCTGCTGGTCCAACAGGAACCACGCCGATCCGATTTCGGTGGCGGCCACGCCCTCGCCCATCACCAGTGCCACCGAGGGCTTGCGCAGCGCTTTGACGCCGTCACTGCCGAGGTCGATGCCTTCGCGGCTGCGGCCACTGGACAGCGCGTGCACCTGCACACCTGCCTCGCGTGCGGCGGACGTCACTGCCTCAAGCAGCGCCGTGCCCTGCAGTGGTTGCCCGGCCACCGGAATCACCAGGCTGCCAGCAGCGAAACTGACATCCCCCTGCGCGGTCGCGGTGGTGAACGGCTGGAATGCCGCGCGTGCATTCACGCCCTTGCCCTGCAGCGCGGCCAGCGCGCGCCCGGCGTTGTAGTCGCGCCAGTCAATCGCGTAGGCGAATCCAGCCTGGCCGCCCAGCACCACGCCCGGCTCGGCCGGCAGCGCGGTCACGCGTGGGCCACCATCGATACGGCTGCGGCTACCGGCGAAGGCCACGCCGTAGGCCGGTGCGATCGCGTAGCTGGTGCTGCCGTAGAACACATCGCCCTTGATCGGCGGCGTCTCGGCAAAGATCGAATGCACCAGGCGGAACTGCGCCTGCTGCACCGGCACCACGTAGGCGCTGCCGGCATCGAAGCGCTGGCCATCGACACTGACGTCACGATCCAGCGCGCGCACCTCGATGCGATGCAGCAGCAACAGTTCCAGCAGGCGCCGGGTCAGTGCCGGATCATGCGCATCGCCGAACACAAAGCTCTTCACCGGCTGCTGTGCGGCCTGCTTCAGCGCGCTCTGGAAGAACTGCTTCTGCAGGTCGAACAGGCCGCTGCGCTCGGTCACTGCACCCCGCACCGTGCCCAGCCCGGTAGCCACCTGGTTGCGGATGGTGAACGGGAAGGTCAGCAGGCCATTCACCGACTCCTGCACGCGACCGCGCGAGCTGGCCTGCTCGACGGTAACGCCGACAGCGCCATGGAAGTCCGGGTAGGTGGAGCCGTAGACCGGCGAGAAGTTGTCGAAGTTCTCGCTGGTGTAGTACAGCGAGCCCAGCGCATCCAGCGCCTGCGCGTGGTACTTGGCCAGAGTCTTGTTGAATTCATACGACGCCGCCGGAATCAGCGGGCTGTGCATGCTCTTCGGCGACGGTTCGAAGTAATAGGTGCTGTCCTTGCCCATCTCGTGGAAGTCGATCTGCACGTTCGGGTACCACTGGTGGAACACCTCCACCTTCGGCCGCGAGTCCTGCTGGGTCAGGGCCAGCCAGTCGCGGTTGAGATCGGTGAAGTAGTGGTTGGTGCGGCCCTGCGGGAACGGCTCGACGTGCTCCTTGTCGGCCGGGTCGGCCGAGGCCGGATCGGAGGCCCAGGCGTTGTGCCAGTTGGCGGCACGATCACGGCCATCCGGGTTCTGCGCCGGGTCGAACAGCACCACCGCCTGCTGCAGCCACTGCTGGGTTTCGGCGCTGCGGTTGGCCACCAGGTAGTAGGCCGTCAGCATCGCCGCCTCGGCACTGGACGTCTCGTTGCCATGCACGCTGTAGCCCAGCCACACCACCACCGGGCTGTCACCGGCGGCGCTGCGCGGCTGCGCCGGATCGGCCAGGGTCGCGTGCTGCTGGCGGATCTGCTCCAGCCGCGCATGGTTGCCTGCAGCAGTGACGGTGGCGATCAGCAGCGGGCGACCTTCATAGCTGCGGCCGATCTCGCGCACGCTGATCTTGTCCGAGCGTTTCGCAAGTTCCTGGAAGTACGCCACCAGCTGGTCGTGCCGGGTGTAACGGCTGCCGATCGGATAGCCTAGGAACTGCTCCGGCGTGGGCACGGCCGTATCGAACGCCGCTGCGTCAGCAGCCTGTGGAAAGAAGTAGGCGCTCTGTGCCTGCACTGGCTGCGGCGGGGACAGTGCGGTGGCGGCGGCAAGCAGCAACGGAAGAACGGCACGACGATGCAAGGACACGATGACTCCTCTGGAACACAACGGCAGACAGTCGCGCGGCCGGCCCCTTCAGGTGACCGGCCGCGGCGGATGGATCAGAAGCGGTAATCGAAGCCCAGCGTGAAGTAGCGGCCACGCAGGTCGTACTGGCTGAAGTCGTACGGCGCGCGGATGCCCGGGAACGAGGCGTCGTACGGCGGCGTCTTGTCGGCCAGGTTCTGCACCTTGGCGTACACGGTCAGCTTGTCGATGCCGGTGTAGGCCAGGTACAGGTCGTACTGGCTGTAGCTGCCGACACGCTGCTGCACGGCCTTGGCGGCGGTACTGGCTTCCTGGCGGTAGCTGCTGGTGTAGTACCAGGTCACGGCCGCGTTGAAGTCGCCGTACGTCCAGTCCAGCGTGGTGGTGGCCTTGTCCTTGGGCAGGGTCGCGCCCAGGTTGCTGCCGGCGTAGTCAACCAGCGGGCCGCCGACCACGGTCGGGCGACGGTAGTCGCGCACGTGGGTGTAGGCCGAGGACACGGTGAAATCACCCAGCGCAGCGGTCGGGATGCGCTGGCGCAGCTCGACGTCGATGCCCGAGGTCTTCAGCTCGCTCAGGTTCTGGTAGCGGTTGTAGACCGCCTGCAGCTTGCCGCGCTCATCGCGCTGCACCGCACCGGCCACGTTGTCGTTGACCAGGGTCTGGGTGTTGTTGGTGCCGACCAGGTTGTCGAGCTGGATGCGGTAGTAGTCCACGCTCAGGTTGGTGTTGGCCCACGGCGACAGCACCACGCCGAAGTTCACGCTCTTGGTACGCTCGGGCTTCAGTTCGTTGTTGCCGACGGTGAAGAAGGTCGGGTTCTGGCGCGAGCCCGGCACGTCCGGATCACGCGGATCGACCACGCTGCCGTAGGCGATGCTGGTGCTGTTGGAGTTCTCCGACAGCGACGGCGCACGGAAGCCCTTCGACGCCGAGGCACGCACCAGCAGGAAGTCGAGCGGCTGCCAGCGCAGGCCGATCTTCGGCGAGAACGCATCGCCGAAATCATCGTAGTGATCGGCGCGCGCGGCAGCGGACAGCTCCAGCGTCGATGCCAGCGGCACGTTCACTTCGGCGTAGGCCGCACTGACCTGGCGCTGGCCGTGCACTTCGGCGATGGCCGGGCGCACCTGCAGGCCGGCGTCGATCTGCCACGGGTTGTTGGAATCGAGCTTCTCGCGGCGCCACTCGGCACCGGCAGCGAAGCCGATCTCGCCGGCCCAGGTGTGGCCCAGGCTGCCGGAGATCTTGGCATCGATGCCCTGCAGCTTGGATTCGGCCGGACGCAGCGTGGCGATGTTGATCGAGTCGCGCACCGACTGCGGCGTGGCGGCAGGATTCAACAGGTTGTAACTGCCGGTGGCTAGCGCATCGGCCAGCGCCCAGCGGTTGGCGAAACCGCCAGAGACACTCTCACGCTCGCTGCTGCGCGCGCCGAACGCGGCCACTTCCCAGTCCCACTTCGCGGTGGTGCCACGCAGGCCGAACACGCCGCGATAGGCGGTGGAACGATTGGTCTTGAGCGTGCCGCCAAGGTCGAAGAAGGTGTATTCGATCGGAATCGCACGACCGTAGGGGTTGTAAGGATTGTTGGCCGGCAGCAGCGATGACACCGGCTCGGCCAGGCCGCTGTCTGCGTTCAAGGCGAAGCGGCCACTTTCCAGGGTGAAGAACGGGCTGCTGCCGAACCACGCGGCACTCTTGATCTGGCTGTACAGCACTTCGCCGAAGGCTTCGACATTGTCGTTCAGGCGGAAGGTGCCGTTGGCATAGGCCTGGTAGCGCTTGGTCGAGGGGATCAGCGTGGTGAACGGTGCCTGGTTGAAACCGCAGGTGTCGCCGGCCAGGCCGTCGATCGGCGCGCTGGCGACGCGGGTGGTACCGGTCGGGCAGTTGCCGTTGGCGTCGAGCATCGGCACCGACACGCCGTTGACCAGATAGCGCGCGCCCTTGGCCGACCAGCCGTTCCAGCGGCCACCGGGCTTGTCGGTATAGATGCCGCTCTTGGTCAGGTTGCGCTCGTCCTGGTCCAGGCGCTCGCGGTTGTAACCCTGCAGGCTGAAGAGGATGTTGTAGCCATCGGTGTCGAGATCACCGAGGCCGCCGACGAACTTCAGGTTCTGCTCGTGCAGGCCACCCTGGTCGGCACCGCCGAAGCTGCCGCCGATCTCGGCGCCTTCGAAGTTCTGCCGGGTGATGATGTTGACCACGCCGGCCACGGCGTCGGAGCCGTACACCGCCGAGGCGCCGTCCTTGAGCACTTCGATGCGTTCGACCGCGACCAGCGGCAGCGCGTTGAGATCGACGAAGGTGTCGGACAGGCCACCGGCCGGGAAGCCGTAGTTGGCCAGGCGGCGGCCATTGAGCAGCACCAGCGTGTTCTTCTGCGACAGGCCACGCAGGCCGATGCCGGCCGAGCCGGAGGCCCAACCGTTGTTGGTGGTTTCGTTGCTGGCGTTGCCGGTGTTGGCCGAGATCGAACGCAGCATATCGGCCACGGTGGCCTTGCCGGTCTGTTCCAGCTGCTGGCGACCGATCACCTGCACCGGGTTGGAGGCTTCGGTATCGGTGCGCTTGATGTTGGAACCGGTGACGCGCACGGCGGCCAGGGTGCTGGCTTCGCCACTGGCGTCGGCGGAGGTTTCGGCGGCGGCGGACAAAGGCGCGGCCAGAGCGACGGCCAGGGCCGCCACGAGCAGGGTGTGCTTGGGCATGACGATGTGGGGGAGGTGAAAAGGACGACGAAGTTCCGCAGTAGTCCATGCCTGGCCGGGGTCCGGCCAATAACATCTCTTCATACGGATATAAGAGAAATTATCATCTCTTCATCCGGATGGAAAGAAATTCTTCACGAAGACCCAACATCCGCTCAGGCTGCCCGGCCACCTGCGGCGTACAATCGCGCCATGGAAATCTTCAAAGTCTTCATGCTCGAGGCGGCGCACCGCCTCCCCAACGTGCCGCCGGGGCACAAGTGCGCGCGCCTGCACGGCCACTCGTTCCGGGTGGAACTGAAGGTCGAGGGCGAGCCGGGTGCGCAGACCGGCTGGATCATGGACTTCGGCGACGTCAAGGCGGCCTTCCAGCCGATCTATGACCGCCTGGACCATCACTACCTCAATGACATCCCCGGCCTGGAGAATCCGACCAGCGAGAACCTGGCGGTGTGGATCTGGAACGAACTCAAGCCGAGCCTGCCGGCGCTGAGCGAGATCACCGTGCACGAAACCTGCACGTCGGGGTGCCGTTACCGCGGCCCCACTGCCTGATCAACCCATTGATCTGAAAGGTGTTTCAAAGGCGCCTTGGGCGCCTTTGTTATTTTTGTTGCATTGCCGCATCAACGGCGTATGCTGCATTGCATCAAGCCACTCCCTGATGCCCCCATGGCCGCCGCCTTCAGCGATCGCTTCAGTGATGCCACCCGCCAGCTCGCCGCCGCGGCAACGCGTGCGAACCGGTTGGCGTTGGAGAACGCGGAAAGCATGTTCGGCGTGCAGCTGAAGGTGATGGAGCGCAACCTGACCGCGACCAGCGGCTGGCTGGGCGAACTGGCCCGCAGCGAGGATGCGGCCGGGATGCTCAACAAGGGGGCGCAGCTGTGGCAGGACAACCTGCAGCGGCTGGGCCAGGCCCAGCAGGACGTGGTCGGCCTCGGCCTGCAGGCCGGCAAGGCCTGGTCCGAACTGGTGCAGGGCTACAACGAATCAACGGCGGACGCGAGCAACCACTGACGCGACGCAACGCTCATTGCGTGGGTCCCTCCCCCCACGCAATCCGGACCCGGCAGATCCCTCCCTCTGCCGGGTCTTTTTTTGCCTGGCGTTCGGATCGCGAAGCGCGTCTTCGTCCGGAATCGCTGCGAACTGATGGGCCTCGCCGGGGTGGGCAGGGGCCTGGGCAAATGTCCCCCGGCGCCGGCCGTTGGCCGTCACCTCCTCCTTTACTTTGCCCAGCCCTCCGCCCGCCCCGACGAGGCTCGGCGTGCGGTGAGGAGAGCGCAACGCTCGCGGCAGCCTCTCAATGAGGCGCCGACGAACTCCGAACGCAGGGCGGAGGCCCTTGCGTACGAAGTAAAGGGGGAGGTGACGGCCAACGGCCGGCGCCGGGGGACATTCGTACGCAAGGGCCTCTGCCCTGCGCCGCGCAGAACAAACCGCCACAAGCGCGTCTGCGTCCCGATTCGCCAGGAACTGATAGGCCCCGCCGGGGTGCGGAGAGCAAAACGCAGCGCTCGCGGCAGCCTTTCAATGAGGCACCGACGAACTCCGAACGCGGGGCGGAGGCCCTTGCGTACGAAGTAAAGGGGGAGGTGACGGCCAACGGCCGGCGCCGGAGGACATTCGTACGCAAGGGCCTCCGCCCTGCGCCACGCAGAACACACCGCGAAGGAACCTCAGCGCCCGCGACCACCGTGCCAGTGCTGATGCCACGCCTGGAACATCAGCACGTTCCACAGGTGCGTGTGCCACTTGCGCTCACCACGCAGGAACGCCTCCCAGATACCGCGCACGCGCGCAACTTCGAAACACCCCTGGTTGCGCAGCAGCTGCGGATCCAGCAGCGCCTCCGCCCAATCGCGCAGCGGGCCGGCCAACCAGCGCGCCATCGGCGGACCGAAACCGCGCTTGGGGCGATACACCAGCGGTTCCGGCAGGTAGCGCGCCAGCAGGTGCTTCAGAATCCGCTTGTGCTCCCCATCGTGGTACTTCAGGTGCTGCGGCAGGCGCCAGGCCAGACGCACCACCTCCATGTCCAGCAGCGGCGCACGCGTCTCCACGCCCGCCGCCATGCCCGCGCGATCGACCTTGGCGAGGATGCCCTCGGCCAGATCCATGCGGAAATCCAACAGCTGGATGCGCGCCTCGGCCGGCAGCGCAGTGTCCTGCTGCTGGAAGATCGTCATCGGCTCACGTGCGCCCAGCACCACCTGCGCCGGCTGCCGCCAGCGCGTCACTCGCTGCAGGTAATGCCCTTCCACATCGTTGGCGGCAACCTCGGCCACCAGCGCACGCCAGCCGCCCAGGCGGCCACGCTCCACGTTCATGCGGTTGCCACTGCGCCGCGCCAGGTCACGCACCCAGTCCGGCAAGCCACCGCACAGGCGTGCATTGCGCAGTGCGCGGCCATAGCTGGGATGACCGAAGAACAGTTCATCACCGCCATCGCCGGTCAGCGCCACCGGCTTGCGCGCGCCCAACAGTTCACTGGCCAGCAGCGTCGGCAGCTGCGACGCATCAGCGAACGGCTCGCACCAGACCTGCGGCAGCCGCTGCAGCAGATCCAGGCCCTGCCGCGCGTCCATCCGGTGCAGGTGGTGCTGCACACCCAGATGGCGCGCGACCTGCGAGGCCCAGTCGCTCTCATCATGGCCGGGATCATCGAAGCCGACCGTCCACGCTTCGATCGGAAGCGTCGACTGCGCCTGCATCATCGCCGTCACCAGCGAGGAATCGGTGCCGCCGGACAGGAACGCACCGCAGGCCAGCGGCGAATGCATGCGTGCGGCGATGGCCTTCTGCAGCACAGCTTCCAGCTGGTCGGTCGCCTGCTCCAGGCTCGGCGCCGGCTGCAGCGGTTCCTGCAGTGCGCTCTGCATCGCATCGCGTGCGCACCAGTAGCGCGCGCCCCCCTGCGCGGCCTGGCTGGAGTAACCCGCGGCATGGTCGCTGAGATCGATGCGCAGCATCGCGCCCGCCACCAGCTTGTGGATGCCGCGGTAGATGGTGTGCGGCGCCGGCACATAGTCATGGCGCAGCAGCAGGCTCAGTGCGTCCTGATCAATGCTTGGGGCAAAGCCGGCGAACGCCTGCAGCGCCTTCAGCTCGGAGGCAAACAGGAACTGTCCCTGGTACCAGCCGTAATACAGCGGCCGCTCGCCCACCGGGTCACGGGCCAGCCACAACTCACGCGATTCGCGGTCCCACACACTGAAACCGAAGGCGCCCTCGATGCGCGACAGCGCCCGCTCCACGCCCCACTCGACGATCGCCTGCAGCAGCACGCGGGCATCGCTGCAGCTGCGCGGCAGATCACGCAGCTGCGACTGCAGATCAACGCGGTTGTACAGGCGCCCATCCAGGCACAGCACGTAACGGCCGCAGTCCGAGCTCAGCGGCTGCAGCGGGGTGTCGGTCGGCGCCCGGCAGTGGCCCAATGCGAGGCCGGCCTCGGCGTCGGTCCAGTAGCCGATCCGGCCGCGGCCGCGTTGCTGCAGGGCGCGCAGCATCGGCGCCAGCTGCTGCAGCAGGTGCTCGTCCTCGGCCGGCGGCAGCCAGGCCCCGACCACGCCGCTCATCGGGCACCTCCGCAGCGGCAACGGCGGGACGGGTTCAGCAGGCAGAGGGCGGCGGGCGACATGGGGACGGCACGCGGAACGGAGGAGACTCCATGCTCGGCCCGTCCCCCACCCGGCGTCAGTCGCTTTGCTGTCAGCGATGGTCACCGGACGTATCACGAAGGTAACGTTTTGTAACGGCAACCGGCTATGCTGGGCGCCAAGTTGTTGCCGGGGCTGAGACCCGGCCCGTGCGCCAGCAACCCCGGCTGAATGGCGCCCGCCCCCTGGACCCGGGTGGCCCGACGGCTGGGATAGCATCGCCGCGCTCGTGCCGTGGCGGTACGTTTGCGCCCACGGAGGCCTTGAAAATGCTGGATATCGTACTGGTCGAAGACGATGCCCGCCTGGGTACGATGGTCAGTGACTATCTGCAGCGGCATGGTTACCAGGTCGCCCACGAACGCAGCGGCGAGCGTGCGGTGACCCGGATCCTGGCCGAGAAGCCGGCCCTGGTCCTGCTCGATGTCGGCCTGCCGGACCAGGATGGTTTCGAAGTGTGTCGGCAGATCCGCCCCCACTACGATGGCATCATCTGCGTGCTGACGGCCCGTACCGACAACATCGACCAGGTGCTGGGGCTGGAGCTGGGCGCCGACGACTACATCGGCAAGCCGATCGAGCCGCGGGTGCTGCTGGCCCGCCTGCGCGCCCACCTGCGCCGCCACCGCCGGGTCGAACCGCGGGATGGCAGCCTGCGCTTCGGCGAGCTGAACATCGACCCGTCCACCCGTAATGTGCACCTGCAGGGCGCCCTGCTGGAGCTCACCACCGCCGAGTTCGACCTGTTGTTCCTGCTGGCCAGCAATGCCGGCCAGATCCTGGACCGCGACGCGCTGCTGCGCGGCCTGCGTGGCATCGCCTTCGATGGCCTGGATCGTTCGATCGATGCCCGCATCTCGCGCCTGCGCCGCAAGCTGGGCGACAACCCCGAGCAGCCGGAACGGATCAAGACCGTCCGTGGCCGCGGCTACCTGTTCAGCCGCTCGGCATGGGGATGAAACGCACACCCTCGGCGATGCGCGGCCACGCCTTCCACTTCCTGCGCTACGGCATCGGCTTCCTGGTTGCCCACCTGTTGCTGATCGTGCTGGGCCTGTGGGCCTGGGATGCCCTGCTGGAAGACCGCACCGAAGCCGGACTGCAGGCCGAGATGCGCGGCACACATGCGCTGCTGCAGCATCGCTTCGCCGAGACTCCACGCGAGCAGTGGCCGGCGCTGGCGCGCGAACTCGACGCCGATTTCGCCTACGCGCTGCGCATGGTGCCGCTGGCCGAGGCAGTAAAGGAGCTGCCGGCCAGCCAACGCCCGCCGTTCAACAACGGCCGCGTGCAGATCGACCTGGAGCACATGCGCAGCCTGCAGCGGATCGGCGACAGCGACTATGCGGTGATGCTGGGGCCGCTGGACGAAGCGCTGCCGGATGAAGGCTGGCAGGACAGCGAAGTATCCGGTGTGGCGATCCTGCTGCTGATCCTGATGGTGGCGGTGGCACTGCCGATGTACGTGATGGTCTACCGGCTGTGGCGCGACGTCTCTCAGCTGGCCCAGGCGGCGCGGCAGATGCGCGACGGCCAGCTGGACACGCGTGCACCGCGTGCCGGTACTGCCCTGGTACGGCCGTTGGCGAATGCCTTCAACCACATGGCCGAGCAGCTGCAGCAGCTGCTGGAAAGCCAGCGCGTGCTGGCGCAGGCGGTGGCGCACGAAGTACGCACGCCGTTGGCGCGGATGCGTTTCGGCCTGGCCGACCTGGAGGACACCGCGCTCGATGATGTGCAGCGCGATGCACTGGGCGGGCTGCGCACCGACGTCGATCGCTTGCAGCACCTCACCGATGCCGGCGTCGAGTACGCCGCACTCGGTCGCTGCCATCAGCTGACCCGCCAGCGCCTGCAGCTGGCGGCGCTGGTACGTGGCGTGGTGGCCCAGTTCGCACCGCTGCCAATGCCGGTGCAGCAGGCGCTGTCACCGGTAGGCCTGGTCAACGTCAATCGGCACATGCTGGAACTGGCGCTGCGCAACCTGCTCGGCAATGCCCTTCGTTATGCGCGGCGGCAGATCCGCATCGCCAGCACGGTCAACGACGGCTGGCTGTGCCTGCAGGTGGAGGACGACGGTCCCGGCATCGCGCCGGAACTGCGCGGCCAGGTGCTGCAGCCTTACGTCCGGCTGGACCCGGGCAGCCCCGGTTTCGGCCTCGGCCTGGCGCTGGTGCAGGTGGTGGCCGACAAGCACGGCGGCCACGTCGAGGTCACCGATTCGGAGTTGGGCGGTGCCTGTATCCGCCTGCACCTGCCGCTGGAGACCGGCGGCATCGTGGAGTGCGAAGCGGCCTGCTAGGCCGCTGGCTCCGCACGCGGCAAGGCAAATACGAACAGCGCGCCCCGCTCGCTGTCGCGCAGCTCGATCCTGCGGCCATGCAGCTGCACGATGCGCTGCACGATCAACAGGCCCAATCCGCCGTTCTCGCCGCGCCGCGCGCCCAGCGCGGCCGGCGCCTGGAACAACTGGTTTCGCAGCGCTGGCGCCACCCCGGGGCCATCATCGGCCACGCTGACCTCCACGCTGTCGGGCGTGGCACGCAGGCGCACCTCGATCTGGCCACCGTCGGGCGCATGCCGCAGCGCGTTGTCGAGCAGATTGGTCAGCACCCGCTCGACCAGGCCCAGGTCGGCGCGGACCAGCGGCAGGCCGGGCGGAAACGCCGCGTGCAGCTGTTGGCCACGCGCCTGCGCGGCCAGCTCGAACTTCTGCAGTACGTCCTGCAGCAGCTCCGGCAGCGCGAACACTTCCCACTCCAGGCGCACTTCGCCATGTTCCAGCCGCGCCAGCTCGAACAGCGCGCGTGCCAGGCGACCGACCTTGGCGCTCTGCGCCAGCGCAATGCCGAGGTAGCGGCGGCGCTCGTCCGGCGACAGCGTGGCGTCCTTCAGCGCCAGCGTTTCCAGATAGCCGTGCAGCGACGACAACGGCGTGCGCAGGTCATGCGAGATGTTGGCCACCAGTTCGCGCCGCTGCAGGTCCTGCTGGCGCAACTGCTGCCATTGCTCACCCAGCCGCTGCGCCATCTGCGCGTGCGCGTGTTCCAGGATCACCAGTTCATCGCGCTCACCGGGCCGCAGTGGCTCTGGCGGCGGCAGTGGGGTCGGCGCGTCGATGTCGAACGCCTGGATGCGCCGGGTCAGCCGCCGCAGTGGGCGGGTCACCCAGTAGAACGCCACCAGCCCGGCCAGCAGGCCGAGGCCCCCCACCAGCACGACTGACCACAGCGTGGTGTTCCATTGGCTGCCCGCGGCGAGATCGTCGGCCAGCATCTGCCGGTGCTCGCCGACCAGCACCACGTACACATAGCCGGCCTGGCGGCCCTGCACGATCAACGGTGCGGCACTGAACACCTTGCGGCCATCGGCACTGCGCGGGTCATCACCGAGGATCGGCAACGGCGCACCCGACAGCAGACGGCGCAGCGGTGCCACGTCCACCTTGTTGCGCACCAGATGGCCACTGGGCGCATCGTGGCCCAGGATGCGTCCCTGGTCGTCCAGCAGATAGACCTCGACGCTGGGATTGACCGCCATCAACTGGCCGAACAGCGCGCGCACCGCGGCATCGCGCATGCCGCTGGTATCCATCAGCTCGCTGCGCTGGGCGATGTGCTCGGCCAGGCCCAGCGACAACCGCTGCACCACCTCCTGCTCGTGGCGGGTGTTGGCGCGCATCTGCAGTGCCAGCAGCGCCATGCAGCACATCAGCATCAGCGCGGCGGTCACCACCGCCAGCTTCTGCCACAGGTTCGGCTTGATCATGCCGCCGCCCCGGCCGGATCGACCAGCTTGTAGCCGCGGCCCCACACCGTCAGCAATCGCCGCGGGTTCGCCGGGTCGGGTTCGATCTTGCTGCGCAGGCGGTTGATGTGGGTGTTGACCGTGTGCTCGTAACCATCGTGCTGGTAGCCCCAGACCTGGTTGAGCAGTTCCATGCGTGCGAACACCTGGTCCGGGTGACGGGCGAAGAACAACAGCAGGTCGAACTCGCGCGGTGTCAGTTCCAGCGCGTTGCCATCCACCGACGCGGTGCGCGCCACCGGATCGAGCTGCAGCCCGCCCAGCTCGATCGCACCGGCATCGATGCGCGCGCTCTGTGCCATCGCCTCGGCGCGGCGCAGCAGCGCGCGCACCCGTGCCACCAGTTCCGGCATCGAAAAGGGCTTTGCCAGGTAATCGTCCGCGCCGAGCTCCAGGCCAACGATGCGCTGGGTTTCGCTGCCACGCGCACTGATGATGATGATCGGCACGTAGCGTGCCATCGCGCGTGCGCGCTGGCACACCTGCAGCCCGTCCACGCCGGGCAGCATCACGTCCAGCACCAGCGCATCCCACGGGCCGTCCTGCTCGAGCAGGCGCAGGCCGGCGTCACCACTGGCGGCATGGGCGACGTCGTAGCCCTCATCGCCCAGATGCATGCGCAGCAGGTCGGCGATGTGGGCATCGTCTTCAACGATCAGCACGCGTTTGGTCGACATCGGCAGCTCGGGGCCAGTGGGGAGGCTGGCTGCATTGTGGCGCGGGACGGCCGCCGATACCTCACGAAAAATTGAATCCTGCGTGAGGATTCGTTGACCCGGGCGGGCGCAGCATGGCCCCGTCGCCCCTTCCCGGAGTCCGCCATGTCCCTCTCCCGCCGCCATCTGCTGGGCCTGGGCGGTGTTGCCACCGCCGCCGGGCTGCTCGGCCTGGGGGCCTGCAGCCGCGCCGCCCCGGCCGCCGCCGAAGCGCGTCCGTCGCGACAGTTCGAGGTCATGCACAGTGATGCCGAGTGGCGCCAGCGCCTGACCCCGGCGCAGTACGCGGTGCTGCGCCAGCAGGCCACCGAACGGCCGTGGAGCAGCCCGCTCAACAAGGAACACCGGCAGGGCACCTTCGCCTGCGCCGGCTGTGCACTGCCGCTGTTCTCCTCCTCCACCAAGTTCGAAAGCGGCACCGGCTGGCCCAGCTTCTGGGCGCCGCTGCACAACGCCATCGGCGAAGACCGCGACGTCACCTTCGGGATGCTGCGGGTGGAGGTGCACTGCCGCCGCTGCGGCGGCCATCTCGGCCATGTGTTCAACGATGGGCCACGCCCTACCGGACTGCGCTACTGCATGAACGGTGCGGCGATGGTGTTCGTTCCCGGTGCCACTGATGGCACTGCCGACGGCTGGCGGGTGCCGGTCGGTTCTTCCCCTGCTTCCGGAGCCTGACGATGCTGCTGTTGCTGCTTGCCTATCTGGGGGGCGCACTGACCCTGCTCAGCCCCTGCATCCTGCCGGTGCTGCCGTTCGTGTTCGCGCGTGCCGACCGTCCGTTCCTGCGCAGCACGCTGCCGCTGCTGCTGGGCATGGCGCTCACCTTCACCGTGGTCGCCAGCCTGGCCGCGGTGGGCAGCCAATGGGTGGCACAGGCCAACCAGGTCGGACGCTGGATCGCCCTGCTGCTGATGGCGCTGTTCGCGATCGCGCTGCTCTGGCCGCGGCTGGCCGACCACCTGCTGGCACCGTTCCAGCGCGTGGGTGCCCGCCTGAGCGCACGCGCCGATGCGGCGGATGCCGCGGGGCACGGCGGCGCGTGGACCTCGCTGCTGATCGGCATCGCCACTGGCCTGCTGTGGGCACCGTGCGCCGGGCCGATCCTCGGCCTGGTGCTGACCGGCGCCGCCCTGCATGGCGCCAGCGTCGGCACCACTGCGCTGCTACTGGCCTATGCACTGGGTGCGATCACCGCACTGGCGCTGGCGGTGTGGATCGGCGGCCGGGTGTTCCGCGCGATGCAGGCGCGGCTCGGCCTCGGCGATGTCCTGCGCAAGGTACTGGGCGTGGCCGCGCTGCTGGCCGTCGTGGCGATCGGCCTCGGCTGGGATACCGGCCTGCTGACCCGACTGTCCACGGTCAGCACCGCGCGCATCGAGCAAAGCCTGCTGGACGCAGTGCCGGGCGCGCAGCCGGCTGCACCGCCGATGATGATGATGGCCGGTGCCAATGCCGGTGCCGATGCACCGCTGCCGGTGGAGGGCACCCTGCCCGCGCTGGATGGCGCCACCGGCTGGCTCAACAGCCCGCCACTGAGTCCACAGCAGCTGCGCGGCAAGGTGGTGCTGGTCGATTTCTGGACCTATTCCTGCATCAACTGCCTGCGCGCGATGCCGTTCGTGCACGAATGGGAGCGCCGCTACCGCGACCACGGCCTGGTGGTGGTCGGCGTGCACACGCCGGAGTTCGCCTTCGAGCGTGACCCACGCAACGTGATGAAGGCGGTGCAGCAGCTGAAGGTCGAGTACCCGGTGGCGCTCGACAACCAGTACACGATCTGGCGCGCCTTCAACAACCGCTACTGGCCGGCACAGTACTTCGTCGACGCGCAGGGCAATATCCGCGGCCATCAGTTCGGCGAGGGCAACTATGCGCGCTCGGAACAAATGATCCGTCGCCTGCTGACCGAAGCCGGGCAGACCAATCTGCCACCACCCGCCGATCCCGCTGCCGCCGACCTGAAGGGCGTGGCCGTGCAGGCCGACATGGGCAACCTGCGTTCGCCGGAAACCTACCTGGGCCACGCCCGCGCAGAGCAGTTCGCCTCGCCCGGCGGGCAGCGCAGCGACACCGCGTTCGACTACACGCTGCCGGCCACCCTGGCGTTGAACCAATGGGGACTGTCCGGGCGCTGGACCGTCACCGACGAGGCCGCACAGCTGCACCAAGCCGGTGGCCGCATCGCCTTCCAGTTCCACGCACGCGACCTGCACCTGGTGCTGGCACCGAGCGAGGACGGCAAGCCAGTGCGCTTCCGTGTCTGGCTGGACGGCAAGCCGCTGTCTGCCGCCGATGCCGGCAGTGATGTCGGCACCGATGGCAGCGGCGTGGTCGACGAGCACCGCCTGTACCAGCTGGTCCGCCAGCGCGGCACGGTCGGCCCGCACCGCTTCGAGATCGAATTCCTCGATGCGGGCGTGCAGGCCTATGCCTTCACCTTCGGTTGAACCGGGAGGACATGATGAAACTCTCCTTTGAACAGGGCATCGCCGCCGGCGTCGCCGGCCTGGTGGCTACTGCATTGATCGCTGGCGTGCTGCTGGTCGACCATGGCGCAGTCGCGGCACCGCTGGAAGCCAGCGCGCAGGTCAAGGCGCTACCTGCGCCCAGCGGCGACGCCGCGTTCCGCGATGACGCCACCCATGCCAGCGTGGTGTTCGCCGGCGGTTGCTTCTGGGGTGTGCAGGGCGTGTTCCAGCACGTCAAGGGCGTGAGCAATGCGGTGTCCGGCTACATCGGCGGCAGCGCTGCCAATGCGCGCTACGAGCGTGTCAGCAGCGGCCAGACTGGTCATGCCGAAGCGGTGAAGATCGACTACGACCCGCGCCAGGTCAGCTATGGCCAGCTGATGCAGGTGTTCTTCTCGGTGGTGCACGACCCGACCCAGCTCAATCGGCAGGGGCCGGACCAGGGCAGCCAGTACCGCTCGGCGATCTTCAGTGATGACGCACGCCAGCAGGCGGCCAGCCGCGCCTACATCGCCCAGCTCGGCCAGGCCGGCAGCTACCGCGCACCGATCGTCACCCAGCTGGTCAGCGGCCAGCACTTCTACCCGGCCGAGAGCTACCACCAGAACTACATGACCAACTACCCGCAGGCGGCCTACATCCGCTACTACGACGCACCGAAGCTGGCGGCACTGGGCAAGCAGTTCCCGGCGCTGTACCGGCGCGACGCGGCGCTGGTGCCGATGCGGTAACGACCCGGGTAGTGCCGGCCGCTGGCCGGCTCCTGCGGATCTGGGGATCGCCGGCCAGCGGCCGGTACCACCTCCCAAAAAAAGACGCACGGCCATCCAGCCGTGCGCTTGGGAAGTATCGGCCGTGCCCCGATCAGGCCCGTCCGACGATGACATGCTAGGCTCGCCATCATCATGGGTACAGCACCAGATGGCGGGAAGTTCGATGGATACAGATAACCAGAGCGCGATGATCCCACCCCGCTACCAACGGCTGTCCGATGAACTGGCCGAAGCCATCCACGGCGGACGCCTTCCGGTCGGCAGCCGCCTGCCTTCACTGCGGCAGATGGCCCTGCAGCGAAGGCTCAGCCTGAACACGGTGATCGCGGCCTATCGCCAGCTGGAGGACGCCGGCCTGGTCATTCCGCGGCCCAAAGCCGGCTTCGAGGTCGCGCCGCGATTGTCGGTGCCGGAACGTTCGCTGCGCGACACGCCGTCTGCGCCCACCGCGCCGCTGCAGCAGGTGTTGATGGCTCGCGTGCTGGAGGCACAACGTCGCTCCGGAGTGATCGACCTGGCGTTCGCCGGTCCGCGCGGTCGCCAGTTCTATCCGGGCGCACAGCTGGCCCGTCACACCGCGCAGGTGCTGCGTCACGGCCAGCAGACGGTGGAGACCTACGCGCGCCCCAACGGTTCACCCCGGCTGCTGGCGCAGATCGTGCGCCGTGGTCCACGCATGGGCCTGCACACCCACAGCGAGCGGCTGCTGCTGACCCACGGCGCGATGGAAGGCCTGCAGCTGGCATTGCGTGCAGTCACCCAGCCCGGTGATGCGGTGGGCATCGAGGCGCCGTCCTACTTCAACCTGTATCCCTTGCTGGCCAACCTCGGCCTGCAGGCCATCGAGCTGCCCACCCACCCTCAACACGGGCTGGATGTCGACGCATTGGATGCGCTGCTGGAGCACACCCCGCTGGCCGCACTGGTGGTGATGCCCACCGTGCACAACCCACTGGGCTGCACCATGCCGACCGCCGCCAAACAGCGCCTGGCCGAGCTGGTCAACGCACGGCAACTGCCGCTGATCGAGGATGCGGTGTACGCCGAACTGCAGTTCTGCGAACCGCCGGCGCCCTTGCTGAAGGCCTTCGATCGCGACGGCTGGGTGATGGTGGTCGGTGGGTTCTCCAAGACACTGGCACCGGACTACCGCATCGGCTGGCTGGATGGCGGCCGCTTCGCCGAGCGCATCGCGCTGCTGAAATTCCAGTCCACCGGTGGCGAGCCGCAACTGCTCGGCGATGCGGTGGCGGCGTATCTGGAAGCCGGCAGCTACGAGCATCACCTTCACCGCATGCGCCGGCTGTACCGCGAACAGGTGGGACGGCTGCGCCAGCTGGTGGCCGAACACTTCCCGGCCGGCACCCGCGCCACCGAGCCGCAGGGCGGCTTCCTGCTGTGGCTGGAACTGCCGGGCGTGGATACACGCGAGCTGTTCGAGCGTGCACTGCAGGAGGACATCGTCTTCATGCCCGGCCAGGTGTATTCACGTGGTGCGCGCTATCGCCACTGCCTGCGGCTGTCGTGCTGCCAGACGCTGGATGCGCGCTTCATCGGTGCGGTGGAGCGGCTCGGTGCGATCGCGCGGGAGCTGGCGGCTGCAGCACGGTAGTGCCGGCCGCTGGCCGGCAACTGCACGCATATGATTGCATCGAGGTTGCCGGCCAGCGGCCGGCACTACCCAGGGTCACTCGAGCAGGTACGCCGACAGCGCTTCGCCATTCGCACCCGGCAGATGCGGCAGCCGCCCCCAGCACGGCATCGGCAGGCGCTGCTGCAGCGTGGTGATGTTCTCGTCCTGGCGCTGCATCGCCGGGTCGATGTGGTTGCCGATCCAGCCCAGGCACTCCACGCCGCTGGCCTGCAACGACTGCGTGGTCAGCCGCGCATGGTTGACGCAGCCCAGCCGCATGCCCACCACCACCAGCACGGGCAGCTGCAGTGCGCGCACCAGATCACGCTGGTCCAGCGTGACCGACACCGGCGCCAGCCAACCGCCCACGCCCTCCACCACCACAACGTCGGCCCGCGCTCGCAGACGTTCGAACGCGGCCACGATCGGCGCCAGCTCCACCTGCACGCCATCCTCGGCAGCGGCCAGCTCTGGCGCCAGCGGCTGCCGCAGCGCGTACGGGTTCAGGTCGGCATAGTCCGGCACCGGCCAGCTGGCCGCCTGCAATGCCAGCGCGTCCTCGTTGCGCAGGCCCTGCCCCAGGTCTTCGCTGCCACTGGCCACCGGCTTCATGCCCACCGCACGCAGGCCGCGCCGGCGCAGTGCATGTAAGAGCGCGGTACTGGCTGCGGTCTTGCCAATCTCGGTATCGGTGCCGGTAACGAACAGGGCGGGCGGCAGCGTGGCGGGCAACGGCATCGATGGGCTCCAACGGGGCAACAGAGCGTGCATTATCACCGGCCCGGCGCGCTTGCTAGACTGCGGGCATGTTCGCCAATGCCTCGCTTACCGGCAGCAAGCCGGAACAATACGCCCAGCTGCTGGAACAGGCCCGTGGCCTGGTCTACGGCGAGTCCGACCGCATCGCCAACGCGGCCAACCTCTCCGCACTGGTCTACCACGCACTGCCCGACCTGAACTGGGTGGGCTTCTACCTGTACGACGGCAAGGAGCTGGTGGTCGGGCCGTTCCAAGGCCTGCCAGCCTGCGTGCGCATCCCGTTGGACAAGGGCGTGTGCGGTGCCGCCGCCAGCCAGCGCGTGACCCAGCGCGTGGAGGACGTCGACGCCTTTCCCGGCCACATCGCCTGCGATTCGGCCTCGCGCTCGGAACTGGTGGTGCCGCTGCTGCGCGGCGATGAACTGATCGGCGTGTTCGACATCGACAGCCCGAAGGTGGGCCGCTTCGATGCCGATGACCAGGCCGGCCTGGAGGCGATCGCCCGCGTGTTCGTCGAGGCGCTGGGATGAGCGCGCCCAAGCTGCGCAACATCGGCCCCAAAAGTGCAGCCTGGCTGCGCCAGGTTGGCCTGCGCAGCCGCGAGGACCTGGTTGCGATCGGCGCGGTCGGCGCCTTCGTCAAGGTCAAGCGCGCGGGCTTCAAGCCCAGCCTGAACCTGTTGTACTCGCTGGAAGGCGCACTGCTGGACTGCCACTGGCAGGAACTGAGCGAGCCGCAGCGTGATGCGCTGGTGCAGGACTACGAAGCGCGCATCGCCGCGCATCCGCTGAAGGCGGCCGGCCCCGTTTCGGGTCCCGTGCATGAGCAGCGCTTCGATGCTGACGATGACGCTGAGGACGGCGTGGCCGAGCGCGCGGACGAGGATTGAGGCCTCCGCGTTCCTGGGGATGCCGGCCAGCGGCCGGCACTACCACTGTGATGCGGGATCGGTAGCGCCGGGTCATGCCCGGCGAGTGCGGTCAGGGCTGCTGCAGCTCCAGCAGTTCGCCCACCAGCCCGACCTCGCCGCGCTCCAGCCACACCCGCAGGCGTGTGCCGTGGTCGATGCGCAGGGCCCAGCACAGCGACATCGGCAGGCCGCAGACCTGCGACAGCACCATGCGCAGCGGGCCGCCGTGGCTGACCACCAGCGTCGGCACCGGATCGTCATCATCAAGCAGGCGATCCAGCGCGCGCGCGATGCGCCGCTCGAAGTGGCCCCAGCTTTCGCCGTTCGGCGGCGGGAATGCATGCGGGTCGGCATGGAAGGCCGCCAATGCGTCCTCCGGCAGGTCGAACAGCGACTGCCCGTCCCAATCGCCGAAATCCAGCTCTTCCCATTCCTCGTCCGCTTCCACGTCCAGCCCGCGCGGCGTGGCCAGGGCCATCGCCGTGTGCAGCGAGCGCAACCGCGGCGAACTGATCACCCGCTCCCACGGCTGCGCGGCGTAAGCGTCGACCAGTTCCTGCGGCAGACGGGCCAGCTGCGGTGGATCGCTGCGGCCATCGAGGAACTCATCGCGACCGTTGCCGGCATGGCGGACCAGGTCGAGGATCATGCGCGCGTCCTGTACAGGCAACGCGGGAACAGCGGAAAACGGGCGGACATCGGCAACGGCACCACGGGATCGAGGGACCATTCTAAGGGCTCAGCAAAGGCAGTCGAGCAGGCTCGACGCTACCGGCCGCCTGCGATGCCGTAGACTGCGCGCACTTCCAGGTGACCTGCGGCCACGGCCGGCAGGTTGAAACGGGAAGCCGGTGACGCGTGATTCCACGCCAGGCCGGCGCTGCCCCCGCAACGGTAAGCACGTCAGTTCCAGGCAACAACGCCACTGTGCCGCAGGCATGGGAAGGCGCCTGGACGGTGGCCTCGCGCCACCCGGCGGCAAGCCCGGAGACCGGCCCGGAAGCCTCAGGTCGCGATGCGGTGGGCATGGCGCTGGATGACCGCGGCCTGCGCTGCGGCGTCGGCGCATGCCTGCCTTCGCGGCTCCTCCCCTTCGCCACGCGGGCGTGCGTGGCACCTGGAGTCCCCCATGAAGCTGCAGTCCCGAATGCTGTCCCTGGCCGTGCTGGCCGCCCTGCCCGCGCTGGCCCAGGCCGCCGATGACACCACCGCGCTCGACCAGATCCTGGTTACCGCCACCCGCACCCCGATTGCCCTGCAGGACAGCATCGCGCCGGCCCAGGTGATCGACCGCGCGCAGATCGAATCCAGCCAGGCCACCTCGCTGCAGGAACTGCTGCGCGGCCGCGCCGGCATCAACCTGACCAATGCCGGCGGCCTGGGCAAGCAGAGCTCGCTGTTCCTGCGTGGCACCAACTCGGGCCACACCGTGGTGCTGGTGGATGGCGTGCGCATCAACAGCGCCGACCTCGGCCTGGCCATGTACCAGGACCTGCCGCTGGCGCAGATCGAACGCGTGGAAATCGTGCGTGGCCCGCAGTCCAGCCTGTACGGCGCCGACGCCATCGGTGGCGTGATCCAGATCTTCACCCGCCGCAACCAGGGTGACTTCGCCCCGCACTTCCAGCTCGGTGGCGGCAGCAATGGCCTGCGCGAGGCCAGTGGCGGCATCGGCGGTGGCACCGAACGCGGCTGGTTCGGCGCTGACATCGCCTACCAGCATTCCGACGGCATCGATGCCTGCCGCGGCTCCTCCTCGGTGTTCTCCGCGGGCTGCTTTGCCGACGAGCATGACCGCGACGGCTACCGCAACCTGTCCAAGAGCCTGCGCGGCGGCTACAGCTTCAACGACCAGTGGACCATGGAAGGCAGCGCATTGCGTGCCGACGGCAAGAACCACTACGACGGCTACTACAACTACTCGGAGACCCGCCAGCAGGTGCTGGCCGGCAAGGTGCGCTACACCCCGTCCGAACGCCTGGCGTTCACCGCCAACGTCGGCCGCAGTGACAACGAGTCGGACAACTTCGGCGCACCGGGGGTGTTCGGCAGCGCGCAGACCCATCGCGACAGCGCCTCGCTGCAGGGTGACTTCGGCGTGGCCGAGGGCCAGCTGCTGAGTGCAGGCGTGGATTGGAGCGAAGACAACCTGGATGGCAGCAGCGCTGGTTACCTCGTCGACAGCCGCCGCAACACCGGCGTGTTCGTGCAGTACCAGGGTCGCTTCGGCCGCCACCAGCTGCAGGCCAGCGCGCGCAACGACGACAACCAGCAGTTCGGCAACCACGCCACCGGCAGCGTGGGCTGGGCGATGGAACTGGAGCACGGCCTGCGCGTCAATGCCAGCTACGGCACGGCGTTCAAGGCACCGACTTTCAGCGACCTGTACGACCCATGGAGCGGCGTGCGGACGTTGAAGCCGGAGAAGTCCAAGAGCGCCAATCTCGGCGTTTCGCAGCAGGGCCAGGGCTGGCACTGGGGCCTGGACGTGTACGAGACCCGCATCGATGACCTGATCACCTACGATGCCTCCACGATGAAGATGCGGCAGGTGGAGAAGGCGCGCATCCGCGGTGCCGAGCTGACCGGTGGCATGCTGCTGGCCGGCTTCGACATCAATGCGCAGCTGAGCTATACCGACCCGCGCAACCGCACCCACGGCAGCACCCAGTTCGACAACTGGCTGCCGCGCCGCGCGCAGCAGAACGCACGCCTGGACATCGACCGCCGCTTCGGCGATTTCCGCGCCGGCCTGACCGTGCAGGGTGCAGGCAAGCGCTATGACAACGCCAGCAACTCGGTGAAGGTTGGCGGCTACGGCACGCTGGACCTGCGCGCCGAGTACGCGCTGACGCCGGAGTGGTCGCTGCTGGCGCGTGCCGCCAACGTGTTCGATCGCCGCTACGAGACCGTAGCGTGGTTCAACCAGCCGGGCCGCGAGTACCAGCTGAGCGTGCGTTACCAGCCGAAGTGAGCGCGACGGTCATGGTAGTGCCGGCCGCTGGCCGGCAACATCATGACCTTCGGCAGCGCATTCCGGGTTGCCGGCCAACGGCCGGCACTACCCATTGCGTCAGCCGGGTCTGCCGGCCGGCGAACGGGATTATCCGTTGCGTCAGGCCTGCAACCCCGGCAGCTCACGCAGGTCGTCGATCACCGCCACCGCGTCTGCGGTGGCCAGATCCAGGCCGCGCGGATAGCCATAGCGCACCAGCGCGATCGGCATGCCGGCCGCTTCGGCGGCACGGTAGTCGGTCAACGAATCACCCACCATCAGGCAGGTGTCCGCCGGCAACCCGAAGTGCGCGGCGATGTGCCGCAGCGGTTCGCCACTGGGCTTGCGCTGCGGCAGCGAATCTCCGCCCAGCACCAGCGCAAACGCATCACCGATACCCAGGTGCTGCAGCAGCGGCGGCACCAGCGCTTCGGGCTTGTTGGTGCAGATCGCCAGCGGCACCGCGCGTTCCCGCAGCTGTGCCAGCGCTTCGGCCACGCCGTCGAACAGGCGCGGGCTGCGCAGCAGGCACTCACGGTAGTGCACCATGAACACCGGCATCACTTCAGCCAGGTCGACTTCGCGACCGGCGGCATGCACGGCCTGCTCGACCAGGCGGCGCACACCATCTCCGATCCAGCCCAGCACCGTGGCTTCCGGCACGCGTGCCACACCGATGTCCTCCAGCGTGCGGTTCAGTGCTTCGGCGATATCGGCGGCGCTGTCGACCAGCGTGCCATCAAGGTCGAACACGACCAGCGGATAGGGATACGACAAGGAACGACACCTGCATGACGTGGAGCTGTCCATTGTACGCCGCTGGTTTTTGCGCCGATCCGCCTCAACCAATCCGGCGTGCGCGGGTGGCCAGGAAGGTGGGCAGATAACGGTCGATCAGGAAGCGCGGCTGCGGCTGCCAGTCTTCCATGAAGCGATCGATGATGAAGCCGGCATCGAGCTGACCACCGATCAGCTCGGTCAGGCTGTGGCCGAAGGTCAGTGCGTCGCCCCGTGCCAGCTTCGCCTCGCGCTCGGCCGGCGCCAGGTCTTCCAGGTCCGAATAGGGGATGGCGTACTGCGGCCGGATCAGACCCTGTGCGTCCAGCTGCGGATCGCGCGCGCCGACGAACAGCACCGGGTTGTAGAAACTGGCCATCAGCAGGCCATCGGGTGCGAGAACGCGCCGGCATTCGGTCCACACCGGGCGCACATCAGGCACGTACAGGTTCGAGATCGGGTGGAACACCACATCGAAACTGTCGTTGGCGAACGCATGCAGATCGCGCATGTCACCCTGTACGGTGCGCAGCTGCAGGCCGTCACGCGCAGCGACCCTGCGGTCCTGTTCCAGCTGCCCGTCGGACAGATCGAACACGGTGACGTCTGCCCCAGCCGCCGCCAGCACCGGCGCCTGCTGGCCGCCCCCCGAGGCCAGGCACAGGATGCGACGGCCGCGCACGTCCCCCAGCCAGTCCAGCGGCAGCGCGCGGGGCGTCAGCTGCACCTGCCAGCGGCCTTCGCGCGCGGCGGCGATCGTTGCGCTTTCCACCGGGCGCGACCATTCGCGCACTTCGCTGGCCTGTCGGTCCCAGGCGGCACGGTTGTGGTCGATCAAGGCCTGTCCATGGTTCATGCGTGCTCCTTGCCCGGTGGGCGCCAATCCAGATCCTGGAAGGCCGGGCTGGCGAAACACTCGCCCAGGAAATCCAGGAATCGCCGCATGATAGCGGGCTGCTGGCGCCGTGACGCGTACACGGCATGAATGCCCAGTTCGTCCAGGCTGAAATCGGGCAGCAGTTCGATCAGCTCGCCACTGCGCAGCAGCGGCGCCACCTGGTAGGTCGGCAGCATGGCGATGCCGGCGCCGGCGCGCACCGCCTCCAGCAGCAGCGAGGCCTCGTTGGCGCTGATGTTGCCGCCCACCGCCACCGACAGCGAACGACCGTCGCGGTGCAGCTGCCAGAGGCTCTTGCCGACGTAATGATGGGTCAGGCAGTTGTGCGCGGCCAGATGCTCCGGCGCGGTCGGCGTGCCACGCGCCTGCAGGTAGGACGGCGTCGCGCACAGTACCGAGCGGCAGGTGGCCAGTCGCCGTGCGATCAGGCTGGGGTCGATCTGGCGCGCGATGCGCACAGCCAGGTCCACCCGCTCTTCCACCAGGTTCACCGTGCGGTCGACCAGCAGCAGCTCGATGCGCGCCGCCGGATGGCGCGCGACGAAGCCAGCCACCGCCCGTGCCAGATGGCTCTGCCCGAACGAGACGCTGGCGGTCACCCGCAACGTGCCATGCGGCTCGGGATCATCGCTGGCCAGTTCGCCCTGCAGTTCTTCACCGATCGCCAGCATCTGCCGGAAGCGCGCCAGTGCCGCCTCGCCAGGACCGGTCAGGCTGACCCGGCGCGTGGTCCGGTGCAACAGGCGTGCGCCCAGCCAGCCCTCGACCTCGGCCAGATAGCGGCTGACCATCGCCCGCGACATGTCCAGCACCTCGGCGGCGGCGGTGAGGCTGCCGCGCTCGGCCACCTCGACGAAGACGGTCATGGCGGTCAATCGGTCCATATGCTCGATCCATGCAACAAACAAGCGCGTTATACGCTGTTTTTCGATCAACTGCAGCAGCCTAGAGTGGCCCCATTCCCACCCCACACCGCCCCACGGAGTCCTGCCATGAAGATCGCCCTCGTTGGTTCCACCGGCAACATCGGCCGCCAGATCGCCCGCCACGCGCTGGCCCGCGGCCACGAACTCACCGTCATCGTGCGCAGCGCACAGGACCTGCCGGCCGAGCTGGCCGGTGCCCATCCGGTGATCGCCTCGCTGGATGACCAGGATGCGCTGGTTGCCGCCATCACCGGCAACGACGTGCTGGCCAGTGCTTACGGCCCGCGTCCGGGCGATGACATCGGCCGCGTCGGCGAGGTCGCCGCGCAGCTGGCTGCCGCCGCACGCAAGGCCGGTGTACCGCGCCTGGTGGTGGTCGGTGGCGCCGGCAGCCTGGAAGTGGCGCCGGGCGTGCAGCTGGTCGATACCCCCACCTTCCCGGAGGCCTACAAGCCGTACGCACTGGCCCATCGTGAAGCCTTCAACCGCCTGCAGGCGGTGGATGACCTGGACTGGACCTTCTTCTCGCCGGCTGCCGAGATCGGCCCGGGCGAAGAGCGCGGCCAGTACCGCGTGCAGCCCAAGGCGTTCCTGGCCGATGCCGGCGGCCACAGCCGCATCAGCTACGCCGACTACGGCGCGGCGTTCGTCGCCGAGCTGGAAGCGCACCAGTACCCGAAGCAGATCATCACTGCGGCGTATTGATCCACGTCCGTCCCTTGCAGCGCCGAGCCCGCGCTCGGCGCTACGCGAACCTGCAGCCGGGCATTGGCTCGGCTCTACACAAGGAATTCCAATGCGTACCGCTGCCCTGCTGCTTCCCCTCGCCCTGGCCGCCAGCTTCACCAGTGCGCCGCTGCTGGCCGCGCCGGCCACCGCAGCGCCGGCCACGGCGAAGAAATCCCAGCTGCACCTGCAGACCTTCCATCCCGGCCCGCAGGCGATGTTCTCGGTGTCCTCGGTGCTGATCGAAGGCCGCCACGACGCGATCCTGGTCAATGCGCAGTTTGCTGCCAGCGACGCGCGCAAGCTGGTCGAACTGATCCGCGCCAGCGGCAAGCAGCTGACCACCATCTACATCAGCCACGGCGATCCGGATTACTACTTCGGCCTGGCCACGCTGCAGGACGCGTTCCCGCAGGCACGCATCGTCGCCACCGCGCAGACCGTCGCCCACATCCAGCAGACCCAGGCCGGCAAGCTGGCCTACTGGGGACCGAAGATGGGTGCCGACGTGCCCGCGCGCATCGTGGTGCCGCAGGTGCTGGACGGCGATGCCCTGCAGCTGGAAGGCGAGCGCCTGCCACTGATCGGCCTGGATGGGCCGACGCCGGACCGCACGGTGCTGTGGGTGCCGTCGCTACGCGCGATCGTCGGTGGCATTCCGGTGGTGGCGGGCGAACACGTGTGGATGGCCGATACGCAGACGCCGAAATCACATGCCGACTGGCTGCAGACCCTGCAGCGGCTGCAGGCGCTGAAACCGAAGGTGGTAGTGCCGGGGCACTACGCGCCGGGCGCGGCGCTGGATGCCAGTGCGCTGCGCTTCACCGCGGACTACATCCGTGCGTTCGACGCCGAGACGGCAAAGGCCAAGGACAGTACGGCGCTGGTGAAGGCGATGCAGGCGCGCTACCCGAAGCTGGACGGCGTGGCGTCGCTGGAGTTGAGTGCGAAGGTGGCCAAGGGCGAGATGCAGTGGCCGTGAGGTAAGGAGTTTTCTTTTGCAGGGCTGCGCCCTGCACCTGCAGAGGCAACAGCAACAGCAACAGCAACAGCAACAGCTGGCTATCCGTGGGATGGCGGGGGGGGTCCGGTTGCGGGGGACGCTGCAAGTACGTCCATGTAAGCTCGGTCGCCGCATCCATGCGGCTCACGCCCCCGCAACCGGACCCACCCCGCCTTCGACAGTTTCCCGCCATCTGTCGGAACCTGCTGCTGATGGAACCTGCTGCTGTTGGTGGGTGCCGACCGTTGGTCGGCACGGCAATGATCAGTGCTCGAACAATTCGCCCTGCACCATCGGTTCCTTTTCGCGGAAGCCGCCCAGCCCGACGCCGACCAGGCGGTAACGTGTCTCCGCCGGCAGGTCGACGCGGGCGCGCAGGGCCAGGGCGATGTCGCGCAGTTCTTCCATCGACTCGGGCGGGCGCTCGGGGGTGAAACTGCGGGTGAGGATGCGGAACTGCGCGGTCTTCAGCTTCAGCACCACGGTGTGGCCGACGCGTTCGGTCTTGCGGGTGGCGTTCCAGGTCTTCTCTGCCAGCTGCACGATGGCCTCACCCAGGTCTTCCAACGGCAGGTCTTCGGCGAAGGTGTCCTCCGAGGAAATCGACTGCACCTGCTGGTCCGGCTCCACCGGCCGCTCGTCGATGCCGCGTGCGCGGTTGTACAGGCTGCGGCCGAAGCTGCCAAACGCCTCTTCCAGATCGATCAGTGCCCACTGCCGCAGGTCACCGCAGGTGACGATGCCGCGCGCGGCCAGCTTGCCTTCCATCACCTTGCCGACGCCGGGCACCCGGTTCACCGGCAGTGGCAGCAGGAAGGCGTCCACCCGCTGCGGTGGAATCACGAACTGGCCATCGGGCTTGCGCCAGTCCGAGGCGATCTTGGCCAGGAATTTGTTCGGTGCGATCCCGGCTGAAGCAGTCAGCTGGGTTTCCTCGCGGATCTGCGCGCGGATGGTACGGGCGATGTCGGTGGCCAGTTCGATGCCGCTCTTCGGCTCGGTCACGTCCAGGTAGGCCTCGTCCAGCGACAGCGGCTCGACCAGGTCGGTGTGGCGCAGGAAAATCCCGCGTACCTGCTGTGACACCGCCTTGTAACGTGCGAAGTCCGGCGGCACGAAGATCGCGTCCGGGCACAGGCGCTCGGCACGCACGGCGGGCATCGCCGAACGCACGCCGAACACGCGTGCCTCGTACGACGCCGCGCACACCACTGAACGTGCGCCGCGCCATGCCACAACCACCGGCTTGCCGCGCAGTGACGGATCGTCGCGCTGCTCCACCGACGCGTAGAACGCGTCCATGTCGACGTGGATGATCTTGCGCAGTCGGGTCATGTCAGGCGGAAAAGGCGGGGGCGGGCCGGGCGGGCCACACGCCGAAGTATGGTCTTTGCACATCAACAGGATGCGCGTATTCCCTTGAAAACACTACGGTTGCGTACGGTTGAAATGTTTGATCGGCGCAGTTTCCACGGGCATCCTCGAGCGCTTGTTTCCCTGTTTCCCCGCTTCCAGGATTGTGCTTCATGACCCGTCTCCACGCGTTCAACCGCGAACAGCTGCTGGCCAGCGCACGCGGTGAACTGTTCGGCACCGCTGCCGGCCGTTTGCCCAACGACCCGATGCTGATGTTCGACCGCATCACTGAAATCCGCGAGGACGGCGGACCGCATGGCAAGGGCATGGTACGCGCCGAACTGGATATCCGCCCGGACCTGTGGTTCTTCGGCTGCCACTTCATCGGCGACCCGGTGATGCCCGGCTGCCTGGGCCTGGATGCCATGTGGCAGCTGACCGGCTTCTTCCTGACCTGGCTGGGCGCCCCCGGCAAGGGCCGCGCGTTGGGCTGCGGCGAGGTAAAGTTCACCGGCCAGGTACTGCCGGACGCCAAGCTCGTGCGTTACGAGATCGACATCAGCCGGGTCATCAACCGCAAGCTGGTGATGGCCCAGTCGGACGCCCGCATGTACGTGGATGATCGCGAAATCTACAGCGCGCGCGACCTGCGCGTCGGCCTGTTCACTGAAACCGGGAGCTTCTGATGCGTCGCGTTGTCATCACCGGCATGGGCATCACGTCCTGCCTCGGCAATGATCTGGATACCGTTTCGGCCGCGCTGCGCGAAGGGCGCTCGGGCATCACCCTGCTGGCCGACCATGCCGATGCCGGCCTGCGCAGCCAGGTCGGCGGCCGTGTCGACCTCGATCTGGACGCCCTGATCGACCGCAAGCAGAAGCGCTTCATGAGCGACGCCGCGGCCTTCGCCTTCCTGTCCATGCGCGATGCCATCGCCGATGCCGGGCTCAGCCCCGAGCAGGTCAGCAATCTGCGCACCGGCCTGATCGCCGGTTCCGGTGGCGGCTCCAGCGAGTGGCAGATCGGCGCGGTCGATCTGCTGCGCGAACGTGGCGTGCGCAAGGTCGGCCCGTACATGGTGCCGCGCACGATGTGCTCGACGGTCTCGGCCTGCCTGGCCACGGCCTACCAGATCAAGGGCGTCAGCTACTCGCTGTCGGCCGCCTGCGCCACCTCGGCGCACTGCATCGGTGCCGCCGCGGACATGATCCGCCACGGCGCGCAGGACATCATGTTCGCCGGTGGCGGTGAAGACCTGCACTGGTCGATGAGCGTGATGTTCGATGCGATGGGCGCGCTGTCGACCAGCTTCAACGAGACCCCGGCCAGCGCCTCGCGTCCATACGACAAGGACCGCGACGGCTTCGTCATCGCCGGTGGCGGCGGCATGCTGGTGCTGGAGGACTACGACCACGCCATTGCGCGCGGCGCGCACATCCATGCCGAGCTGATCGGCTATGGCGTGACCTCCGATGGCGCCGACATGGTCGCGCCGTCCGGCGAAGGCGCGGTGCGCTGCATGAAGATGGCGCTGCAGGGCGTCGACCGCCCGCTGGACTATCTCAACACCCACGGCACTTCCACGCCGCTGGGCGACGTCACCGAGCTCAACGCGATCCGCGAAGTGTTCGGCGATGCGGTGCCACCGCTGTCCTCGACCAAGGCGTTGTCCGGCCACTCGCTGGGTGCGGCCAGCGTGCATGAGGCGATCTACTGCCTGCTGATGATGCGCGATGGCTTCGTTGCCGGTTCGGCCAACATCGGCGAACTGGACCCGAAGGTGGAAAGCTTCCCGATCCTGCGCGAGAGCCGCGAGCAGAAGCTGGATACGGTGATGTCCAACAGCTTCGGTTTCGGTGGCACCAACGCGGCGCTGGTGTTCGGGCGGGTGTGATGGGGGCAGGTGTGCCGACCCACGGTCGGCACCCGTAGAGTCGAGCGTGCTCGACTGCATTGAAAAGCGTGCCAACCAAGGTTGGCACCTACCGTTACCTTGGTAGCAGCGGCAACAGCAGCGCGTGCGCGTCCACCAGCGAGCCGACGATGCGGTGGCCCAGTGCGCGCAGCTCTTCATCCGGATGCACCAGGTCCGGCACCTGGATCACGGTCATGCCGGCAGCCAGCGCTGCACGCGTGCCGGCCGGTGAATCTTCCAGCGCCAGGCAGCGCTCGGGCACCTGGCCCAGCCGCTGCGCGGCCAGCAGGTAGATATCCGGCGCCGGCTTCGGCCGCGCCACATCACCACTGGTGATCACGGCATCGAAATACGGCAGCAGGCCGGCAGCGGCCAGCTTGCGGTTGGCCCGCGGCTGCCGCGTGGTGGTTGCCACTGCACGCGGGATCGCATGCGCCTTCAGCAGTTCCAGCAGCTCCAGGATGCCCGGCCGCAGCGGCAGGCCAGTCTGCGTGCGCGCTTCGTACAGCTCATGGCAACGTGCCGCCACCGCCTCGATCACGCTGTCCTCGATGCCCTGCGCACGCAGCAGCGCGTGCGTGTCACGGTCACCGAGGCCGACCATGCGCAGGAACACCGTTTCGTCCAGGCCCAGCCCGAACGCGTCGGCGGCCTCGCTCCAGCAGGCCAGCGAGACCCGCTCGCTGTCGATCATCAGGCCGTCCATGTCGAAGATGACGGCGTCGGGCAGGAACGGCAGCGCAGCGATGGTGGTCATGGAGCGAACAGCGTATCCAGGTCGGTGGGAGTGAGCTGCCGCCATTGCCCTTCGTCCAGTCCCTGCAGGTCCAGCCCGCCTACGCGGCTGCGATGCAGGGCCTGCACGTGGTTGCCGGTGGCGGCGAACATGCGGCGTACCTGATGGTAGCGGCCTTCGTGCAGCACCAGGCGCGCGCGACGCGTATCCAGCACTTCGAGTTCAGCCGGCAGCAGGGGGGTCTTCTCGGACTCCAGCATCAGCGTGCCGCTGGCGAACAGGGCCACCTCGTCGCCGCGCAGGTCGTCGCTCAGTTCCACCTCGTAGACCTTCGGCAGCTTCGACTTCGGCGAGATGATCCGGTGCAGCAGGCCGCCATCGTCGGTCAGCAGCAGCAGGCCGCTGGTCTCGCGGTCGAGGCGACCCACCGTGGACAGCACCGGATCGCGGTCGCGGAAGCGCGCCGGCAGCAGGTCGTAGATCAGGCGGCCGGTGTCCTTGGTCGAACAGGTGTAGCCGGCGGGCTTGTGCAGCGCGATCGACAGCCCCACCGGCGGGTCCAGCGGCTCGCCGTCGATCCGGATCGCCTCGTGCGGCACCTGGTCATCGGCGTACAGCACCTCGCCGTCGGCGTCGGTGACGCGGCCCTCGCGGAACATCCACTGCACCTGCTTGCGGCTGCCATAGCCCAGGTTGGCGATGTGCTTGACCAGCTTCACTTGCCCTTCCCCTTCACCGCTTCCACCAGCTTGAAGCCATCGCGCTCGGCGATCACGCGCACCGCGCCAAAGCTCTCGTTGAGGGTGTACTCGTATGGCAGGTGGCGATTGGCCACCACGTACAGGCGCCCGCCCGGGCGCAGCGCCTGCGCGGCCACGGCGATGAAGCGCTGGCCGATGTCCGGGCGGTCGGCACGCGAGGGTGTATGGAACGGCGGGTTGCTGATGATGACGTCGTAGCCCGGCTCGATGCCGGCGGTGACGTCACGCCACAGGAAGCGCAGCGGTAGCGGGCGCGGCGGCGGCGCCAGGTTCAGCTCGGCCAGGGCCAGCGCTCGCTGCTCGGCCTCGTACAGGTCCAGCGCGGTGATCTTCGGGCAGCGCTCCAGCAGCTCGCGCGACAGGTAACCGTAACCAGCGCCCAGATCAGCGGCACGCCCGGCCAGGTCAGCCGGCAGGTGCTCGGCCAGCAGCGCCGAAGCCGGGTCGATGCGGTCCCAGGCGAACACGCCCGGGCGGCTGAGGAAACGGCCACCGACGATCGGGCGCACCGCGTCCAGCGCCGACCAGCGCTTGGCCAGGTCAGCGTCGTGCTGGCCCTGCATCGGCGCGGTCCAGTACACGCGGCAATGGTTCTTGGTCAGGCTGCCACCGAGGCCGGTCAGCTGCTTGAGGTCGCCCTCGCCCGAGCGGGCACCTTCGTTGTTGGACTGGCAGGCGACGATGCGTCCGCCCTCGGCAACCAGCGCCAGCGCGCGGGCGAACAGCGCGCGGGCTTCTTCACGCTGGCGCGGCGGCAACACCAGCACCAGCGGATAGCGGCCCTTGCCGGCCACATCGTCCAGCTGGCCACTGACAGTCCAGCCAGCGGCCTGCTGCAGCGGCTGCGCGAACGGGGCGAAGCTCTGCTCGCAGTGCACCTCGCGGTTGCCGGCCGCTTCGCGCAGCGGCCAGCCGTCGCGGGCACGCAGGAAGGCCACCGGACCCTCCGGCCAGCGCAGGGCACCTTGGGAGAACGGCAGGAACAGGGTCTGCAGGGGGGCGTCGTCGCTGGAGGCCATCGGCGCGGGTACTTCAAGCGTGAGGGCCGTCCATTGTACCGGCTTGGCCGGGCCGGCCCCGGCGGCAACTTTGCGAAACCCGAACGGGGCCTTGATCTGCCAGCAACATTGAAACGTTCAGGGTAGAGGCTCCCCCGGAAACCCAGGAGAACCCGCATGCGAGCCTTGTTCGTCGGTGGCGTGGTCGACAACAGTGAAATGGACCTGGAAGGCAGCCATCCGCCCGTGCACTACCCCGAGGACACCGGCGGCGGCCACTCGCGCTACCGGCTGCACCAGGTCGGTCATGGCGCCGATGGCAGCGTGGCCTATGCGGTATACGGCGCACCGGACCTGGCCGATGACGAGGTGGCGAGGGTCGCGGAGGAGCGCGCCTATGCGCGGCGGTTCGAGGCGACGCCGACGTTGTTCGAGCACTGACACATCTGTAGCGCCCGAGCCCACGCTCGGGCGACGGCGCAGCCGAGCGTGGGCTCGGCTCTACATCGGATCAAGGTGCCTTGGGTGGCAGGCGGTTGATGCTGGCGATCTCGTCCAGCCACACATGGTGCTGCTGCACCGGCGTGTCGTAGTCATCCAGGCGCAGCTGGCCATTGCTGCCTTCGTCACCGGCCTCATCGCGATACTGCTGGAGGGTGGGTTTCACCGCCACGGTGCCCAGCAGGCGGCGACCATCGTGCAGGGTCAGTTCCACCTGCGTTTCGCCTTCCAGCTGCGGCAACAGGGCTTCCAGGCGCGCGATCTGCGCTGGATCGGTATGGATACGGGGAGCTGTGCGGGACATCGGCGACCTCCTGCGTGCAGGGTCGCCGATCGGCCGTGAATGCTCAGTGCAGCGCGCTGTCCGCGCGTGGCACCTGTACCTTGCGCACGGCGGACACCAGCTGCGCCACCGAATACGGCTTGGCGACATGTTCCTGGAAGCCCGATGCCAGCGCACGACGCCGGTCATCGGCACGCGCCAGCGCCGTCACCGCCACGGCCGGAAGGGTCATGGCATCCACACCCATGTCCTCACGCAGCGTGCGTACCAGGCCGTAGCCATCCATGCCCGGCATGCCGATGTCGGTCAGCATCACGTGGTACTGCAGGTGACCGGTATCGGCCAGCAGCGCCAGTGCTTCACCGGCCGAGCTGGCCGCCGACACGCTCGCACCCTGCTCTTCCAGCATGCGCCGCAGGTACTCCAGCACTTCCGGCTGGTCTTCCACCGCCAGCACGTGCATGCCGCGCAGCGGATACGGCTCGACGATCACCGGCTCCAGGATCGGCCCGCTGATCACTTCACGCAGCGGGCGCCGCTCTGCATCGGGAATGTGCTGCGGCAGGCGAACCGTGAAGGTGGCGCCGTGGCCATGGCCTTCGCTGGCGGCGGTGACGGTGCCACCGTGCAGTTCGACCAGCTGCTGCACGATCGCCAGGCCCAGGCCCAGGCCGCCATGACGGCGGGTGGTGGTGCCATCGGCCTGGCGGAAGCGACTGAACAGGTGATTGAGGAATTCCTGTGCGATGCCGTCGCCGGTATCGCGCACGGTGATCATCCAGTAATTGCCTTCGGCCTGCAGCTGCAGGTCGATGCGGCCCTCGGCCGGGGTGAATTTGATCGCATTCGAGAGCAGGTTCCAGAACACCTGCTGCAGGCGCGTGGCATCACCCAGTACCAGACTGGGCTGCTCGGGCAGCTGCAGGTGCACGTCCAGCGCCTTGCCTTCGGCCACCAGTTCCTGCGCGCCGATGGCCTCACCGAGCACCGTGCGCAGGTCCAGCACTTCCACCTCCAGCTGCACCTTGCCCAGCAGCATGCTGCTGAGGTCAAGCATGTCCGAGATCAGCCGCTTCTGCGCACCCGCGCTGTTGGCGATCACGTTCAGGCCCTTGTACAGCGGGCTGGTGTTGTCCACGCGCTGCAGCAGCAGTTCGCTCCAGCCGAGGATGGTGGTCAGCGGTGTGCGCAGCTCGTGCGACAGCGTGGCCAGGAATTCATCCTTCAGCCGCGCCATGTTTTCCGCAGCGCTGCGCGCGGCACGCTCGGACTGCAGCAGTTCCTCGCGCGCCAGCTCGATCTCACGTCGTTCGGTCACGTCCGGACTGCTGCCGGCCAGGCCGATGAAACGGCCCATGCGCGAGAAGCGCGGGCGGGCATTCATTTCCAGCCAGCGCCACTGGCCATCGGCGCGCCGCGCCCGCACCAGTGCATGCATCGAACGTTGCGCCTTCAGCGCTTCCTGCAGTTCGTACTCGAACACCGACGCATCATCCGGATGCACCAGGCCACGCCAGACGTCTTCCGGCACACGCGTCTCATCACCCCCGAAGAACTCGCTGAAGGCGCTGTTGACGAAGCGGGCATGGCCGCGCTCGTCGAGTACCCACACCGGCATCGGCAGGCCATCGGCCAGCGCGCTGAAGCGGGCTTCGCTCTCGCCCAGCTCCACTTCCATCTGCTTGCGCGCTGTGATGTCGAAGAACAGGATGCCGACCTTGTCTTCCCCCGGACGGCCCACGCGCACCGCATCGACCGCGAACGAGCGCCCCAGCGCACGTGCCTCCATCTCGAACTGTGCCGGCCGGCCACTGCGTGCGACCTCGCCGTAGATGCGGAACCAGTCTTCCTCATGGTTCGGTTCCAGCAGGCTCATGCGCTGGCCACGTGCATCCTTCAGCCCGGTGTGCCGCTCGAAGGCGTCATTGACCTCGATGAATCGATAGTCCACGGCCCGGTCGCCCTCGAACAGCACCTGGATCACGCAGAAACCGGCGTTGATGCGCTCAAGCACGCCATGATGCAGGTCGGGTTCGGGCGCCGGCACCATCATCGGTGGGCGCTCCACGAGGGGCGGCAGTGTGGACAAGGGCGTCTGTGCAGGCCGGGTTGGAGGCACAGCATCTTCCAAAGGGCGTATTCACAGCGTCAAGCGCCGTCAGTCATGGTTGACGACGATGAATTGGCGGCAACCACCCTTGCGCACGACGCATCAGGCCATTGCTGTCGCCTGAAAGCAGGATCACACTCGATCCGTGATCAACATCGCCCCCATCGAGGGACGCAGGAGACCGTCATGAAACGCTCACTCGCGATTGCCCTGCTGGCAGGCGCCCTTGTGGCGGGCGGTGCCAGCGCGGCACCGCGCACCGTGACCGATCCGGAAGCTCCCCGCGCACTGCAGGCCGATGGCCCGGTCAGCGTGAAGTGGGACGATCCGGCCAAGTTCACCGAGATCCGCCAGAGCACCAACCGCTTCGAGGCCGAACGTGGCGACTGGGTGCAGCAGCTGGCGCGCTACCTGCAGACCACCGCGGCCAAACCGCTGCAACCAGGGCAGACGCTCGATGTGACCCTGGTCGACATCAAGCGCGCCGGTGACTACGAGCCGTGGCACGGCCCGCGCGGCCGCGACATCCGGATCATGCGCGACATCTACCCGCCGCGGATCAGCCTGCAGTACACGTTGAAGGACGCCAGCGGCCGTATCGTCAGCGAGGGCGATGCGCGCCTCAGCGATACCGGCTACCTGCACAACCTGGGGCTGAAGAGCGACAGTGACCCGCTGCGCTACGAGAAGCGCCTGATCGATGACTGGGTCAGGCGTCAGCTGGCCAGCCAGGCCACCGCCGCGCGTTAGTCCCCACGGCGACCCGCACCAGGCGACCACTGCGCGTAACGCCCGTCGGTAGGTGTCGACCTTGGTCGACACGCATTCACGGCGCCGAGCGTGGGCTCGGCGCTACACGTACACCTTCGCCACGCGCTTGACCGCGCACGGCAGCTGATAGGCGCTCACGCCACAGCGCGGCGCCAGTTCCGCCAGCGTCGGTGCACTCCCCCACAACTCCACCACACTGCCAACGCCGGCCTGCGGATGCGAGGTCAGGTCCACGGTCAGCATGTCCATCGACACGCGGCCGATCAGGGCTCCGGGATGACCATCGATCAGCACCGGCGTGCCATTCGGTGCGAACTGCGGATACCCGTCGGCATAGCCGAGCGCGACCACGCCCACGCGGGTGCGTGCCTTGGCCACGAAGCGCGCGCCATAGCCCACCGGCTCACCGGCCTCGATCCAGCGCTCGGCGATCACCTTGGACTGCATCGTCATCACCGGGCGCAGGCGCTCGGTCAGCGCGGTGTTGTCCGGCAGCGGGTTGGCGCCGTACAGCATCAGGCCCGGGCGGACCCAGTCGCTGCGCACATCCGGCCAGCCCAGCAGTGCCGGCGAGTTGCATACACTGGTCTCGCCTTCCAACCCGTCAGTGGCGCGGGCGAAGGTCGCGGCCTGCTCGTGGGTGCGCTCGCTGTCCAGCTCGTCAGCGCGTGCCAGGTGGGTCATCAGCACGATGCGTTCGACCTGCGGCAGCGCCAACAGGCGTGCATGCGCGGCGCGGAAGCTGTCCACGTCCAGGCCGAGGCGATGCATGCCGCTGTCCAGCTTCAGCCACACCGTCAACGGACGCGGGCTGTCGAAGGCAGCGACGGCTTCCAGCTGCCACGGCGAGCCAACGGCGAACCAGAAATCGTGTTCGGCCACCAGCGCCATGTCGCTGGGCTCGAAGATGCCTTCCAGCAGCAGGATCGGCGCACGGATGCCGGCCTGGCGCAGTTCCAGCGCCTCTTCGATGGTGGCCACGCCGAAGCCATCGGCCTCGCCTTCCAGTGCCTGCGCACAGCGCACTGCGCCGTGGCCATAGGCATCGGCCTTGATGATCGCCAGGGCCTTGCCACCGCCCAGTTCACGGGCGAGCCGGTAGTTGCTGCGCAGGGCGCCCAGATCGATCAGCGCGCGGGCAGGACGCATGTGCGGTTCTCTTGTTGCGGCGCGTGACCGTACTGGCCGTAGCGGAAAATATCCAGGCCTTCGGTGCTGATCTGCGGCTGGCGCGCGCTCATCAGATCGGCCAGGTAGCGGCCCGAGCCGCAGGCCATGGTCCAGCCCAGGGTGCCGTGGCCGGTGTTGAGGTACAGGTTGCGGAACGGCGTGGCGCCGATCACCGGCGTACCGTCCGGCGTGGCCGGGCGCAGGCCGGTCCAGAACTGCGCGCGCGACAGGTCGCCGCCCTTCGGGTAGAGATCGCTCACCACCAGCTCCAGGGTCTCGCGACGGCGCTGCGACAGCGACAGGTCGAAGCCGGCCACTTCGGCCATGCCACCGACGCGGATGCGGTCGTCGAAGCGGGTGACCGCCACCTTGTAGCTCTCGTCGAGGATGGTCGAGGTCGGCGCCATCGCCGGGTCGGTGATCGGCAGGGTCAGCGAGTAACCCTTCAGCGGATACACCGGCAGGCGCATGCCCAGCGGTGCCACCAGCGCCGGCGAGTAGCTGCCCAGCGCGACAACGAAGCGGTCGGCGGTTTCCAGCTTGCCGTCGATGCGCACACCAGTGATGCGGTCGCCATCGAATTCCAGGCCGGTGATGTCCTGGTCGAAACGGAACTCGACACCGGCATCCACGCACATCTGCGCCAGGCGGCGGGTGAACAGCTGGCAGTCGCCGGTCTGGTCACGCGGCAGGCGCAGCGCGCCGACCAGGCCATCGACATGGGCCAGGGCCGGTTCGGCCTGGATGATGCCGGCGCGGTCCAGTACCTCGTACGGCACGCCGTACTGGGCCAGGATCTCGATGTCCTGCGCCGAGGCATCCAGCTGCTGCTGGGTGCGGAACAGCTGGGTGGTGCCCAGGTCGCGGCCTTCGAACTCGATGCCGATCTGCGCGCGCAGCTCGTTCAGGCAGTCGCGGCTGTACTCGGACATGCGCACCATGCGCGCCTTGTTGATCGCGTAGCGCTCGTGGGTGCAGTTGCGCAGCATCTGCCACAGCCAGCGGTACTGGGCCAGGTCCATGCCCGGCTTGATCGCCAGCGGCGCGTGCTTCTCGAACAGCCAGCCGATGGCCTTCTTCGGCACGCCCGGGGCGGCCCACGGCGAGGTGTAGCCGAACGACAGCTGGCCGGCATTGGCGAAGCTGGTTTCCAGCGCCGGGCCGGGCTGACGGTCGATGACCGTGACTTCAAACCCGGCCTGTCGCAGGTACCAGGCACTGGTGGTGCCGATCACGCCGCTGCCGAGGACTAGGACTCGCATGGGACTTCTCCAACCCGATCATTCCCTGCACTGGAGCGTGCCGGGACCATAATTGGGGAAGTATAGACAGCCATTCCCAGTTGATTTGCCTGTTTTGAAATCAACCGGCAGGATGTTCTCCTGCAATTCATTCCCCAAGGTTGACGGCCATGGCCACCCGTACCCGCGAACTGGACAAGATCGACCGCAAGATCCTGCGCATCCTGCAGGCCGAGGGCCGCATCTCCTTCACCGAACTGGGTGAGCGGGTCGGCCTGTCAACCACCCCATGCACCGAGCGCGTGCGCCGGCTCGAGCGCGAAGGGGTGATCACCGGCTACCACGCCCACCTCGACCCGGCGGCGGTGAAGGCCAGCCTGCTGGTGTTCGTGGAGATCAGCCTGGCCTACAAGTCCGGTGACATCTTCGAGGAGTTCCGGCGCGCGGCCCTGAAGCTGCCCAACGTGCTGGAGTGCCACCTGGTGTCGGGCGACTTCGATTACCTGCTGAAGGCGCGGATCAGCGAGATGGCCTCCTACCGCAAGCTGCTCGGCAGCACCTTGCTGACGCTGCCGCATGTACGTGAGTCGAAGAGCTACATCGTGATGGAAGAAGTGAAGGAAACGCTGAGCCTGCCGATTCCGGATTGAGGCGCGGCTGCGATTGGGGTCAGAGCCCTTCATGCGGGATCCGACCCCGGTCAGGATTCGGCAAGGGGTCGGATCCCGCGCAGCGGGCTCTGACCCCGGTCATGGCAACCGTCAGCGCTGCTGCGGATGCTTCTGCGAGCGCTGTTCCTGCTGCTTGCCACCCTTGTGCGGCTGCTGCGGCTCCATCTGCTGCTGTTGCTGCTGTTGCTGCTGTTGCTGCTGCGGGTTGCGGCCCTGCGGTTCCTTGCCGGGATGACGGTTCTGCTGGTTTTTCATGATCGCGATCCAATGGACGAAGGACATGCGGCGGCGGAATGCCGGCGCACGGTCACGTTGGTCCCGGAACGGTTAATCGCAGGCGAAAAAGCAGTGATCTGCAGCAGGTTGTTTTCGTGCGTTCAGGCCGGACAGCGTGCGCTAGCCGCCAACCTCGTTTGGCACCCGAGATCAGCGCTTGATCTGCTGGCCATCGCCGGCCGGCACGCTGTCGTAATAGCGGCCGGTACGCGAATCAAACACGCGGTTCGGACCGGCCGGGCGCAAACCAGGCACGATACGGCCATTGCGGTCGTATACCTTGTCGGCCGGCTTCGGCCCCGGGGTGGGCGCGATCTGGGCGGGGCCGGTGGACTTGATCGGCTGCGCCGGCTGCGGCGAGGGCAGTACCTGCGGCTGCGGGCGGGCGGCCTGCGGCGGCGGTACCACCGGCGCTGGCGCCACGGTGGTCGCACTGCGGGTGGCGGTGGGGTCGGCAGTGGGCACCTGGGCCAGCGCCAACGTGGGCACCAGGGCCATCAACAGCAGGGAAAGGGTCGGTTTCATGTCACGCTCCGGCGTGGATCACATTTACCTTGCGCCTGCACCTGTGTGCCGCCCATGAACGGCCATCACACTTGCAAGGCTGCGCCCGCAGCCCCACGTTTGTCGGCATCCCCAGGCCATCAACCCCACGGAGAGCCGGCATGACTGCCTTCGACCTGACGCCCCCCACCGCCACCCAGACCGAGGCGCTGATCGCCGGCCTCAGCAGCGAAGAGCGCCGCGTGCTGCTGCAGCACGGTACCGAGGCGCCGTTCTGCGGCGTGTTCCTCGACAACAAGCGCGAGGGTGTCTACTGCTGCCGGCTGTGCGCGCTGCCGCTGTTCCGCTCCAGCACCAAGTTCGATTCCGGCACCGGTTGGCCGAGCTTCTTCGCCCCGTTCGACCCGGCACACGTGCGCGAAATCCGCGATACCAGCCACGGCATGGTCCGCACCGAGATCACCTGCGCGCGCTGCGGCAGCCACCTGGGTCACGTTTTCCCGGACGGCCCACCGCCCACCTACGAGCGCCACTGCCTGAACTCCGTCTCACTTTCGTTCACCGGCAATGGCGAGCCCTGGCCCGACCCGTTGCAGCGTGGCGGCGCCGAAAGCGGCGTGGCGGGCTGAAACACCCCGCTGACCGATTTCACAGAATTCCCTCTTCAGAAAACCGGGCGACGGGCCGACAAGGAGATATCCCCTCTCCTTGCGTCGCCCCATGCTCATCATCGTTGGATTCCTGGTCGTCATCATCAGCGTGATCGGGGGCTACCTCGGTGCCCACGGCCGCCTGGGTGCCCTCTGGCAGCCCTACGAACTGGTCATCATCGGCGGCGCCGCGCTCGGCGCCTTCCTGGTCGGCACCCCGGCCAAGACGGTCAAGCAGACCCTGAAGGCCATGGTCGGCGTGTTCAAGGGCCCGCGCTACAAGCAGCAGGACTACATCGATGTCCTCAGCCTGCTCTATGAACTGCTCAACAAGGCCCGCCGCGAAGGCTTCATGGCGCTGGAAGACCATGTCGAGCGTCCGGCCGAAAGCGCGTTGTTCAGCAACTACCCCAAGGTGCAGGCCGACCACCACCTGATCGACTTCATCACCGACTGCCTGCGCCTGATGATCGGCAGCAACATCGAGCCGCACGAGCTGGAGCCGCTGCTGGAACTGGAGCTGGAAAAGCACCACGCCGAAGCCATGGCACCCTCGCAGGTACTGACCAAGGTGGCCGACGGACTGCCCGGTTTCGGCATCGTTGCGGCGGTGCTGGGCATCGTCATCACCATGGGTTCGATCGGCGGCGACATCGTCGAGGTCGGCGGCCACGTGGCCGGCGCGCTGGTCGGTACCTTCCTGGGCATCCTGCTGGGCTACGGTTTCGTCGGCCCGATGGCAGCCGCCATGGAAGCGCGCGCCGAGCAGGACAGCCGCATCTACGAATCGGTGAAGACCGCCCTGCTGGCCTGCCTGCGTGGCTACAACCCGAAGATCGCGCTGGAATTCGCCCGCAAGACGCTGCCGTCGAACGTGCGCCCGGCCTTCTCCGATTTCGAGCAGCACCTGAAGACGGTCAAGTAAGCCATGGCCGAGACCAAGCCCACTGTCATCGTCCGTCGGGTCAAGAAGGCCGGCCACGCCGCCCATCATGGCGGTTCGTGGAAGGTGGCGTATGCCGACTTCGTGACCGCGATGATGGCGTTCTTCCTGGTGCTGTGGCTGATGGCCACCACCAACAAGAACGACCGTGCGGCCATTTCCGAGTACTTCCGCAACCCCAGCCCGCTGAGCGGGCAGAACGCCACGCCGGCGCCCGGCATGGCCGGCCCGGGTGGCGCCAGCACCTCGATGATCAAGCTCGGTGGCGCCACCGACATCTCGCGGGGCAGCAGCAACGATCCCTTCCAGAACCAGAAGGAAGCCGTGCCGCAGCCGGTGGACCAGCAGCAGCGCGACAAGCAGCAGCTGGAAGCGCTGATGAAGGAACTGCAGGAAGCGATCAGCAAGAGCCAGGCACTGGAGCCGTTCAAGGACCAGCTGCTGCTGGACCTGACCCCGGAAGGCCTGCGCATCCAGATCGTGGACAAGCAGAACCGGCCGATGTTCGACCTCGGCAGCGCCACGCTGAAGCCGTACACGCAGCAGATCCTGCACGAGCTGGCCAACTACCTGAACCACGTGCCGAACCGGATCAGCCTGACCGGCCACACCGACATCACCGCCTATTCGGCCGCGCGCGGCTACGGCAACTGGGAACTGAGCGCCGATCGTGCCAACGCCGCACGGCGCGCACTGGTGGACGGCGGCCTGGAGGACAGCAAGATCACCCGCGTGGTCGGCCTGTCTTCGTCGGTGCTGTTCGACAAGGCCGACCCGCAGAATCCGATCAACCGACGCATCAGCATCGTGGTGATGACCCAGGCCGCCGAAGCAGCCGCCCTGGCCGGTGCCGGCCCGCAGGTGGGACTGTCGGCCCCCGCCGCCGACCCGGACGTGCAGGCCGCGCAGGGTCCGGCGCGCTGAATCGGGGTCAGATCCCTTTCCATGGGAAAGGGATCTGACCCCACCTGCACGCGGCCGCTACAATGGCGGTCTTTCCGTTTCCAGGTGACCCCACCCCATGTCCCAGAACTCCAAGGCCAAGCGCGACAAGCGCAAGAAGCAGCAGGCCAAGCGCCCGTTCCTCCGCCTGAACGCCCAGCAGCAGGTGCAGAACCATGCCGTGCTGACCAACGAAGACGGCCAGGTGGTCGCGGCCATCGGCCTGCAGGGCCGTGAGTGGCTGCTGGCCATCGGCGGCCAGACCATGGGCAATGCCGAGAACCCGGTGCCGATGCTGGCCATGCTCAAGCACCTGGCCAACGTGCAGGAGAAGGAAGGCCGCAAGGTCAACCTGGAGTACTCCGAGCTGCTGCAGAAGCTGCTGGACACCCTGGCTGCCGACGCTGGCCAGACCGCTGACGAGTACCTGGACAAGCTGGTCGCCGAGTTCGAAGGCGTCGACGCTGCTGAGGGCGAGGAAGGCGAAGCCGCCGAGGGCGACGTGGCCGAAGACGCCGCTGCCGAGGCCGCTCCGGCTGCTGACAGCGACAGCAAGCCGCAGGCCTGAACCGGCCGCGGCGGTGACGGTCTACGTCGATGACGCGGTGCATCCCTGGCGCGGCCAGCGCTGGGCGCACCTGATGGCCGACACCCTGGCCGAGCTGCACGCGATGGCGGCGCAGCTCGGCATTCCCCCGCGGGCCTTCCAGAACAAGGCCAGCGGCGCCCACTACGATGTCACCGCCGAGCTGCGCGCGCAGGCAATCGCGCTCGGTGCGCGGGCCATTTCCCGGCACGCCGACCGCGAACTGGTCAAAGCAGTGATCGCCAACGCCAGGGCGCAATACCGGCCGTAGGCAGTGGCGGGGGGCTACCGCTTGCTGTGCTGGGTGGGGCTACCACTTCCTGTGGTGGGTGCGGACCTTGGTCCGCACATCAGGCACGGGGCATGCCAACCAAGGTTGGCATCCACCCATAGGCGGGCTCCGCACCCACCTGCCCCGCTCAGAACGGGTCGCTGCCCAGCCGGATTTCCACGTTCAGCAGCGAGCACAACGCCAGCATCGCGTCGTCGTCGCGGGTCAGCGCCATCACGCCGGTGAAGCCGTCGCTGCCGGCATCCACGCTCCACAGCGTGTAATTGTGCTCGCGCAGGCGGTCGAAGGCGGTGGACATCAGCTGCACGCCGTCCAGGTCTTCGGCGAAGTCCTCGTCGTCCAGGTCGCCGCCCCAGTCCAGCTGCAGGTTGAAGCGCGCCGAAAGCTCGTTCACCGCCGACTGCAGCGATTCCAGATCATCTCGTTCCACCTCGAAACCGGACTGCCAGGCAATGGCCGTGAACAGCGCCGGCAGCCAGTCACTGTCCGCTTCCAGCGGCTGCCCGTCCTCGGACAGGTGCTCGCGCCAGCGGTTGAACTGCTGCAGGGCCAGTTCCTCGTCACCCGGGTTGATCAGCACCAGCAGGTTCCAGACCCGCGCCTCGAAGCCGTCTTCGTCGAAGTCGTGGATGTCTTCCTCGAAGTCGAAATAGTCGCTGTTGTCGGGCATGGCGGAACTTCCTCTGGGGCAGGCCGGCATTCTACGGTTTATCCTGTGCCGCTGAAGCCGGCCTTGGTGGCCGTCACTGTGAATGAAGCGATGAGCGATACCCCTCCCGACCACCTGGCGATCAACCCGGCCAGCCCCTTCCATGATGCACAGGCGCTGGAGCGCGGCGTTGGCGTGCGTTTCAACGACGTCGAGCGCGACAACGTCGAGGAATACTCGGTCAGCGAAGGCTGGATCCGCGTGCAGGCCGGCAAGGCCCGCGACCGCCGCGGCAACCCGATGACCATCAAGGTCAAGGGCAAGGTCGAGGTGTATTTCCTGGAAACGAAGCCGGAATAAGCGCGGCTCCCGGATCCTGGGGTCAGATCCCTTTCCCGCGGAAAGGGATCTGACCCCGATCGACGGCGCCCGACCGCAGCGTCACTCGCGCTTGCGCGATTCCAGCAGATCCAGGTTGCGGATCAGGCGCCGCGAGATCTCATCGGAGATCACCCCGCGCCGGGTCAGCCGGAACAGCTCTTCGCGCTCGGCATTCAGGCCGGCGCTGCGCAGCTGGCGGTAGCCCAGTTCCATGCGCCGCACCTTCTCCGGGTCCACGTCGGGCCCGTCGCTGTCCTTCTCCAGGTGGCGCTGGTAAAGCAGGCTGACCCGCGAGGCGGCATCGTTGTACAGCTGCACGTTCTCGGTGTTCTGGTTCATCACCATCTGCTGGCGCATGCGCTCGACCCCGGCCAGTGCGGCCTTCGACGACAGCCGGCGCGCCAGATCCTCTTCCTTGCGCTCACCCGAATCGGACGGCAGCTGCAGGCCTTTCAACAGCCGCGGCAGCGCGATGCTGGCGCCCAGCAGCGAGAACAGGATCACCGACGCGGCCAGGAAGATCACCAGGTCACGCGCCGGGAATGCACTGCCGTCGGGCAGGAACAGCGGCAGGGTCAACACGCCGGCCAGGGTGATCGCACCGCGCACGCCGGCCACCGAGGTCGCCACCACGATGCGCCAGTTCGGTGCCTCGCCCCGCTCCAGGCCGCGACGACGCGCGCGCAGCAGGTTCCAGCGCAGCGACAGCCACACCCACAGCAGGCGCAGCACGACCAGTGCCAGATTGATCACCACCACGTATACCAGCAGCCACCACGCACTCTGGTGGCCGGTCTCGTTCATGGTGGTGGTGGCGCGTTCGACGATGCCGGGCAGCTGCTCGCCCAGCAGCACGAACATGATGCCGTTGAAGCTGAACTGCAGCATGTTCCAGACCCCGGCGCGCTGCACGCGCATGCTGCCGGAGACACGGCCGGTCAGCTCGACATAGCTCATCGCGATGCCGGCAGCGACCGCGGCAAGGATGCCCGAGGCATGGATTTCTTCGGCCAGCAGATAGGCTGCGAACGGAATCAGCAGGTTGACCAGCATCGCGGCGCCCGGCTCTTCGCCGAAGCGGCGCCACAGCCAGCGCTGGAAGGTCGACACGCCCAGCGTCACCGCCACGCCCACGGCGAGGCCGGCCACCGCCACCCACACGAAGGTCAGCGAGGCGGTGGCCAGCGAGAAGGTGCCGGTCATCACCGCCGCCACCGCGAAGCGGAAGCAGACCAGGCCCGAGGCATCATTCAGCAGCGACTCGCCTTCCAGGATGTGCATCAGGCGCTTGGGAATCGGCGCCTTGGAGGCGATCGCCCCGACCGCCACCGGGTCGGTCGGCGACACGATGGCCGCCAGTGCGAAGCACACCGCCAGCGGCATCACCGGAATCAACCAGTGGATGAGGAAGCCGGCGCCGATGACGGTGAACACCACCAGGCCGAACGCCAGCTCGAGGATCGCGCCCTTGTCGCGGAACAGGCCCTGCTTGGGAATACGCCAGCCATCGAGGAACAGCAGCGGTGGCAGGAACAGCAGGAAGAACACCTCCGGCTCCAGCGCATGGCCGCGGTTGAACACGCCGGCGATCACCGCGCCCAGGCCGATCTGCACCAGCGGCAGCGGCAACGAGAACGGCAGGACGCGAACCAGGTAGCCGCTGGCGACAACGGCCACCAGCATCGCCAGGACGACTTCAATGGTATGCATGCTTCTTCCAGGAAGCGGCGCGCGGGGAGGCTCGAGGGCCAGCGCCGGAAACCCGGAAAAAACTACCACATGCGGCCATGACCGCGACGGCCGGGGCCGTCGCGCGTCAGCCCCGGCTCATGCCCCGTCGAAGCGGTACAGGTCCATGGCAAGGAAGCCGGCATCGATACCGGCGTCGATGCGGCGTGCACCGAAGCCGCCCTCGCCGGCCGCGCCCATCGCGAAGAACAGCGGCAGCAGGTGCTCATCGGTCGGGTGCGCGCGTTCGGCGAACGGCGCCTGCCGGCGGTAATCGAACAGGGCCTGGCGGTCATCGGCGGCCAGGCGCTGCTCCACCCATTCGATGAAGGGCCGTACGTACGGCGCCTCCTTGCCGTCCTGGTAGTCGCCCCAGTCGTGCAGGTTGTGGGTGATGCTGCCCGAGCCGACCAGCAGCACGCCCTGCTCGCGCAGCGGCGCCAGCGCGCGGCCCAGCGCGAACTGGTGCTCGGGGCCGAGCAGCGGCTGGATCGACAGCGGCACCACCGGGATGTCGGCCTGCGGGCGCAGCAGCCGCAGCGGCACCCACGCACCGTGGTCGAGGCCACGCTGCGGGTCGAGCGCCACCGGCAGGCCGGTGGCGGCGATGCGGCCGGCCACCTCTTCCGCCAGCGCCGGATCGCCCGGCGCCGGGTACTGCAGTTCGAACAGCGCGCGCGGGAAGCCGCCGAAGTCGTGGATCGTCGGTGGCTGCGGATGCGCGCCAACCAGCGGCTGCCGGCCCAGCCAGTGCGCCGAGGCCATCACGATGGCGCGTGGCGTCGGCAGGTCGCGCGCCAGCTCGGCCAGGCGCACGCCGACCTGGCCCGGATGCAGGGCGGTCATCGGCGAACCATGCGAGATGTACAGCGAAGGCAGGCGGGACATGGAATTCTCCAGTTGCAGGGTCAGGGGGCGATCAGCGCGAACGCAGGGTCCACTTGCCGTCGCCGACCAGGAACAGCACTACCAGCGCCAGTGCCCAGAACGCCGGATATTCCCAGCCGCCGCCGGCATTGGCGAAACCGAAGCCGTTGGCGCCGTGTACGGTGACGATGGTGCCCAGCAGCAGCGGCACGCCGACCAGGCCCACCCAGCGCGCGTAGATGCCCAGCAGGAGCGCGACGGTGATCACCAGCTCGACGCCGATGGTGAGGTAGCCGAGCACGCCGGGCAGGCCCAGCGACTCGAAGAACGCCGCCGTACCGGCCGGGGTGAATACCAGCAGCTTGGTCAGCGCATGGACCAGGAACAGCACGCCCAGGGCCAGGCGCAGCAGGGTGGCGCCGTACGGGGCCAGCGGCGAAACAGGAGCGTTCGTGGTGTGCATGGGGAAACACCTTGAAGGGAGTGGGCACAGGTTATTGCGCCTTCGCGTGCCAATAAATACGATGGATTGACCGTATTTATTTCAAAAGGCGCAACAATGGACACCCTCGAGGCGATGCGCGTGTTCGTGGCGGTGGTCGAGCGCAATGGCTTCAGTGCCGCCGCCCAGGCCCTGGACATGTCCACTGCCGGCGTCACCCGCCAGGTCGCCGCGCTGGAAAAGCGCCTGTCCACCCGCCTGCTCCACCGCACCACGCGGCGGGTCAGCCCGACCAGCGCCGGCGCCGCCTACTACGCCCAGTGCGTGCGCCTGCTGGCCGAGTTCGACGCGCTGGAAGCCAGTATCGGCGCACAGGCGCTGGAGCCCTCCGGCACGCTGCGCATCAACGCACCGGTCAGCTGGGGCATCGCCCGCCTCGGCCCGCTGCTGGCCAGCTACCGCGAACGCTACCCGCAGGTGGAACTGGACCTGGCCCTGTCCGACCGCCTGGTGGACATGGTCGAGGAAGGCTACGACGTGGCCATCCGCATCACCCGCGAGCCGGGCCCTACCCTGATCGCCCGCCGCCTGGGCGAATCGCGGGTGAGCCTGTGCGCCGCGCCGGCCTACCTGGCCGCACGCGGCACACCACAGACGCCACAGGAGCTGCAGGCCCACGCCTGCCTGAGCTACAGCTACTGGGCCGCTGGCGACCATTGGCCACTGCAGGGACCGGGCGGCGAAGTGAAGGTCTCGGTGAGCAGCCTGCTGCACGCCAACAACGGCGACGTGCTGCGCGAAGCGGCGATCGCCGGCATGGGCGTGATCCTGCAGCCCGATTTCCTGCTGGAAGACGCACTGGCCGATGGCCGCCTGGTGCGCGTCCTGCCCGAGTGGGAGGCCTCGCCGATCGGCATCTTCGCGGTCTATACCAGCCGCAGCCACCTGGCACCGAAGGTGCGCAGTTTCATCGACCACTTGGTGGATGCGGGGGTGTAGCCGAGTCTGGCGCTTGCCGGTAGTGCCGGCCGCTGGCCGGCAATCAGACACATCCCGGTCCTGGGCGAATGCCGGCCAGCGGCCGGCACTACCACTTAGGCGGCAACCTCATCCAGCGCGTCGATGATCTGTTCCAGCGGCGCCGGCCGGCCCAGCAGGTAGCCCTGCACCTGGTCGCAGCCATGCGCAGCCAGCCAGTCCAGCTGTCCGGGCGTCTCCACGCCTTCGGCGATGATGGTCAGGCCCATGCTGTGGCCCAGTGACAGCAGCGCACGGCAGATCGAGGCATTGCGCGGGTTGGTTTCCACATCCGCCACGAAGCTGCGATCGATCTTCAGGATGTCCAGCGGCAGGTGCTGCAGGTAGGACATGCTGGAATAGCCGGTACCGAAATCATCCAGCGACACACTGATGCCCTGCTCGTGCAGGCGCTGCATGGTCTGCATCGCCTGCGCCGGCTTGCGCATCAGGCTGCTCTCGGTCAGTTCCACGTGCAGCGCGCCACGGGCCAGGCCGAAGTCCTGCTGGGCACGGGTGAACTCGGCCACCAGGTCGCTGTTGAAGAACTGCACGGCAGACACATTGACTGCGATCGGCAGCTCACCCCAACCGGCCTCGACCAGCCGGCGCTGCGCCTTCGCCGCGGCGCGGATCACCCAGCGGCCCAGCGCCAGGATCAGCCCGGTGTCCTCGCACAGCTGGATGAACTCGTTCGGCGGGATGAAGCTGCCATCGGCCTGCGGCCAGCGCAGCAGGGCCTCCAGCGCCGCCGGGCTGCCATCGCTGGCGTGCCGGATCGGCTGGAAGTACAGCTGGAACTCGTTGTCGATGGCGGCGTGGATGCGCCCCGCCAGGCGCAGGCGATCGGCCAGCCGCGTGGTCACCGCCGCATCAAACCAGACCACCACGTTGCCCTCGGCGCGCGCGGCATGCGCGGCCTGTGCGGCCATGCCGATCACCTGCTCGGCCGAGTGGCCATCACCCGGCACATGCACGGCCACACCGATGCGCGGCTCGAACTGGTGCAGCGAATCCTTGCCGCGCATCGGCGCCGATACGATCTGCAGCAGGTCGTCCAGCACGCGCTGGGTATCGTGGCCGGCACCGATGGCGAACACGAAGTCCTCCGCTGGCTGGAACGCCAGCGTGCCACAACGCGCACCGAGGCCACCGAGCCGGGTCGCCATCGACTGCAGCACCGCGTCGCCGATCTCGCGGCCCAGCGTATCGGCCACCAGCTGCAACCCACGCAGCTGCACGAAGGCGATGGTGTAGCCCTCGTCCTGCTCGTCCAGCTGCTCGGTCAACGCGCGCACGTTGAGCAGGCCGGTGGCTGGGTTGTGCCGTGCCTGGTAGGCCAGGTCACGCTCGTAGGCCAACCGTTCGCTGACATCCTCGGCCAGCACCAGGCACGCCGGCTGGCCATCGAAATCGAGCCGGGACAGATGTGCGCGCACTTCGAACACGCTGCCGTCCTTGCGCCGGTGCAGGCGCACGGTGGCGTCCTGCAGTTCACCGACACGGGCCTTGGCGATTGCGCCCTTGACCTCGTCCCAGCCTTCGCGCGGGCGGATGTCGAGGATGCTCATCGCCAGGAATTCCTCGCGGCTGTAGCCGTACTGGCGCACTGCGGCGTCGTTGACCTCGATGAAGCGCAGCGTGTCCGGATCGAACACCCAGAACGGCGCCGGGTTGCGGTCGAACAGCAGGCGGAAGCGACGCTCCACTTCGCTCATCTGCTCGCGGGCCTGGTAGCGCTCGGTCAGATCGCTCAGCGCGCCGATCATGCGCCGCTCGCTGTCGGCCATTTCCACCCGCTGCCCACGCGCACCCACCCAGCGCACCTCGCCACCGGGCAGCACCAGGCGGAACACCTGGTCGAGCACCGCGCCACCGGCAAAGGCCTGGTCGAAGGCATGCTGCAGGCGCGCCGCATCATCGCGATGCACGCGCGCGAAGAAATCCGCCACCGGCAGCGCATCGGTCTGCACACCGAAGATCTCGCGCGCCAGCGGCGACCAGCGCAGCAGCGCGGCGTCTTCGTCCACATACCACGTGCAGATGCGGCCCACCTGGTGGGCCAGGCGCAGCTCGGCGTGGCCCGCCTTCAGCTCCTCGGCCATCGACTGCTGGTGGCGGGTGCTACGGCGCACGGCGTACAGCAGCACCAGCAGCACCACGATGTAGGCCAGTACGATCGCCACCGACGCCTGCAGGTACGGCCACCAGGGTGCCAGCACGTCCTCATCGGCCAACCCGACCTGCACCGCCAGCGGGCTGCGCTCCAGCGTGCTGATGGTGATGATGCGGGGCACGCCATCCACCGCGCCCGGCAGGCTGCCCAGCTCGACCACCGCCTGCTTGCCGAGCAGATCGCGGCGCGGCAGGTCGTAGCGACGGCCGACCGTACCATGCGGATCCGGCACGCGGGCCAGCATGTAACCTTCGGCATCGCTGATCGAGACCAGTCCGTTCGGACCGACATCGAGGCCACCGATGATGCGCTGCAGCTCACCGCAGCGCAGCCGTGCCAGCAGCCAGCGGTCGCCGGCCATCGGCAGCGCCAGCGGCACCACCCAGCCGTCGTCGCTGGCACGCTGCGGCGGGCCGATGTACAGCGCGCTGCCCTGGCCACGGCGTTGCGGATCGGTCCACAGCGGCAGGTTCAGATCGCCCCTGCCGGCGGTGATCGAGCGACCATGGCGATCGAGCACGACGATGCTGTGCAGCTCGGCATGGCGGCGCAGCACGCCATCGATCGAAGCATCCAGCAGCGCCGGGGCCTGTGCGGGCACGCTGCGGAACAGTTCGGCGGCGTCGGCGGCGATGCCGGACATCGCCCGCTCCAGGTTGCGCAGTTCCAGTGCCAGCAGGCGCTCGCTGCCCACCGCCAGCGCGCGGCTCTGCCGCTGCGCGGCCTCCAGCCGGCGCTGGTGGTCGTTGATCAGCATGGTGGTCAGGCCGGCCACCAGCAACACGCCCAGCAGCACCCCGCCCCAGGTAATGGCGCGCAGTGGCCGGGCCAACGCCCGCTTCAGCGCGGGCATCGGTCGATCTTCCTTGTGCAGTCGGCTGGCTTCATGCGCGAACGAATCCTCCACGTCCCCGACCTCAACGGCCGGCGGACGCCATTCTTGACGCCTGACCCGCCCCCGCATGGCCACCTCCCCGTGTCCGCGCAGGCTCCCGGGACCAGCATGCACCACACCGGTGACGGCGTGAAGATCGGTTCCGCGCGTTCAGCCAGATCCCGCACAGGGCGGGCGGCACTACGGGAGGGCCAGCCGGGGCGGAGCGGATTAGACTTGGGGTTTTCCGCTGCAAGAGAAGTCCATGTCCAAGCTGCGCCGTCCCACCCTGGCACTGGCCATCGTTGCCAGCCTGTCCCTGGCCGCCTGCGACCGCCCGGCCGATCCGGCTGCCGGCACCGCCGCGCCTGCCGATGCCGCACCTGCGGCCGCCAAGCCGATGCTGGGCAGCTTCGGCTTCGATGCCAGCGGCATGGACCGCAGCATCAACGCCGGCGATGATTTCTTCGGCTTCGCCAACGGCACCTGGGTGAAGAACACCGAGATCCCGGCCGACCGCTCGCGCTTCGGCAGCTTCAACGTCATCGCCGAGAAGACCCTGGCCGACACCCGCGCCATTCTCGAAGGCGCCGCCGGCAACACCCAGGCCAGCGGTGACGACAAGCTGATCGGCGACTACTACGCCGCCTACATGGACGAGGCCGGCATCGAGCAGCACGGCATCGCGCCGGTGCAGCCGCAGCTGAAGGCCATCGATGCGATCGCCGACAAGGCCGGGTTGGCGCGTGCCCTCGGCGGCGAGATGCGCGCCGACGTCGACCTGCTCAATGCGACCAACTTCTACACCGACCGCCTGTTCGGCCTGTGGGTCTCGGTCGACATGCTGCAGCCGGACCGCAACGCGCCCTACCTGGTGCAGGGCGGCCTGGGCATGCCCGACCGTGACTTCTACCTGGGCGGCGGCCGCATGGCCGAGCTGCGCAAGCAGTACCAGGCCTACATCGCACAGATGCTGCAGCTGGCCGGTGTCGCCGATCCGGCGGGCAAGGCGCAGCGCATCCTCGCGCTGGAGACGAAGATCGCGCAGGCGCACGCCACCCAGGAAGAAACCAATGATGTGACCAAGGGTGCCAATCCCTGGACCCAGGCCGACTTCAATGCCAAGGCGCCGGGCATGGACTGGAACGCCTTCCTCGACGCGGCTGCGCTGGGCAACCAGCAGGACTTCATCGTCTGGCAACCCAAGGCCGTGGCCGGCCTGTCCAAGCTGGTCGCCACCGAGCCGCTGGAGGTGTGGAAGGATTACCTGTCCTTCCACGCGCTGGACCGCGCCGCTGCCTACCTGCCGAAGAAATTCGCCGATGCCCGCTTCGCCTTCCACGGCACCACGCTGAGCGGCACGCCGCAGCAGAGCGACCGCTGGAAGCGTGCAGTGGACGACGCCAACCATGCCATCGGCGAAGCGATCGGCAAGCGTTACGTCGAGAAGCACTTCGACGCCAAGACCAAGGAACGCGCGGACGAGATGGCGAAGAACATCATCGCCGCCTTCGCCAAGCGCATCGACGCGCTCGCGTGGATGTCGCCGCAGACCAAGGCCAGCGCCAAGGCCAAGGTGGCCGGGCTGACCGTGGGCATGGGTTACCCGGAAAAGTGGCGTGATTACACCGGCCTGGAGATCCGCCGTGATGACGCGCTGGGCAATGCGCAGCGCGCCGAACTGTTCGAGTACCAGCGCAACATCGCCAAGCTGGGCAAGGCGGTCGACCACAGCGAGTGGGCGATGCTGCCGCAGACCATCAACGCGATGAACGTGCCGCTGGAGAACCGCCTGGTGTTCCCGGCCGCGATCCTGCAGCCGCCGTTCTTCGACGGTGCTGCCGACGACGCGGTGAACTACGGCGCCATCGGCGCCGTGATCGGCCACGAGATCAGCCACGGCTTCGACAACGCCGGTGCGCTGTTCGACGAGACCGGCAAGCTGCACAACTGGTGGACCGCTGAAGACCTGAAGCAGTTCAACGCCGCTGGTGATGCGCTGGCCGCACAGTTCAGCAGCTACGAGCCGTTCCCGGGCGTGCACGTGAACGGCAAGCTGACCCTGGGCGAGAACATCGCCGACGTGGCCGGCCTGGGTACCGCCTACGACGCTTACCAGCTGTCGCTGCAGGGCAAGCCGGGCCAGACCCTGGAAGGCTTCACGCCGGACCAGCGCTTCTTCCTCGGCTTCGCCCAGGCGTGGCGCAGCAAGAGCCGCGAGCAGGCGCTGCGCAATTCGCTGCTGACCGATGTGCATGCACCGGGCCAGTTCCGCGCACTGACCGTACGCAACATCGACGCCTGGTACCCGGCGTTCGAAGTGAAGGAAGGCCAGAAGCTGTACCTGGCCCCGGACAAGCGGGTCAAGGTGTGGTGATGTAACCGGAACGGGCGCCGCAAGGCGCCCGTTTCATTTCCCGGTAGCTGCCAACCTTGGTTGGCACATGCCTCGCTCTGGTAGCTCCCAACCTTGGTTGGAAAGTGCCTCGGCTCTGGTGGGTGCCGACCTTGGTTGGAAAATGCCTCGGCTCTGGTGGGTGCCGACCTTGGTCGGCACGGATTAGGAATCCACGCATGGCGTGGATCTACCGGCGGGTGGTGGCAACCATCAGCAGAGCGCTCGCAGCCAACACCGCGGCAACCCACAGATTCGCATGCAGGCCCATGCCATCCAGCAGCCGGCCACCGCCCCACGCCCCGAGCGCGATGCCCACATTGAACACACCAACGTACAGCGCGGTGGCGATCTCCACGGCCTGCGGCAGCGCCTTCATCATCCAGCTCATCAGGCCCACCGACACACCACCGTAGGCCAGGCCCCACAGCAGCAACACCGCAATGCCACCACTCGGCGTGCCACCCACCCACAGCAACAGCAGCGGCGTCAGCAGCAGGCCCGACGCGATCGCCAGCAGCGTGCTGCGTGGATGCCGCGCCGCCAGCGGCCCAGCGATGAAGTTGCCGGCGATGCCGGCCAGGCCGTAGGCAAACAGCAGCGCACCGATCCACGACGCATCCACGCCCGATACGGACGTCAGCAGCGGCCGCACATAGGTGAACGCGATGAAGTGCCCTGCCACCAGCAGCAGGGTCAGCCAGAGTCCTCGCTGCAGGCCGCGATGACCGAGCTGCTGCACGAACTGCCGCGCCTGCACCGATGTGCTGACCGGCAACGCCGGAACCACGCGCAGATGCAGCAGCATCACCGCCGCGCTGAACAGCGCCATCGCCGCGAACGCGCAGCGCCAGCCCAGTGCATCGCCGATCAGCGCGCCCAGTGGCACGCCCAGCACCGATGCCGCGGCCACGCCGCCGAAGATGATCGAAGTGGCGAGGCCGATGCGGTGGGCCAGCACCAGGCGCGCGGCCAGACCGCCGGCGATGGCCCAGATCCCGCCCATGCAGAACCCCACCAGTACGCGCGCGGCCAGCAGCCAGCCGATGCCCGGTGCCAGCGCCGAAGCGATGTTGGCGACCAGCAGAAGTGCAAGCAGCGCACACAGGATGCGACGGCGATCGATGCCACCCGCCGCGATCACCACCAGCGGCGCGAACAGCGCCGCCAGCAATGCCGGCAGTGAGATCATCAGGCCGGCGGTGCCGGTGGAGGCGCCGAGGCTTTCGGCGATCGGCGTCAGCAGGCCCACCGGCAGCATTTCGGTGGTGACCACCGAGAACGTGGCGAGGCCGACTGCGGAAACCGCCCACCACGGAGGGCGGACAACCGGCGCGACGTGCGCGGGCGAAGAGACACTCATGGGACGATTCCTTCAGCGGAAATGGATGCAGCTGCGCCGCGCAGCACGCGCTGCAGCAGCAATGCGAACAGCAGCACGACGGCGCCTGCCGCCAGCGCGACGATGAAGCCGCTGCGAACGCCACCGGCGTCCACGCTCTGCCCGGACAGCGCCGCCCCCAGCGCCACACCGATGTTCAGTCCGGCCAGCAGCCAGGTCATGCCTTCGGTAAGGCGCGATTCGGGCACACGCTGTTCGACCAGCGACATCGCCACGATCATCGTCGGTGCGAAGAACAACCCGGCCACCAGCACCGCCACGGCCAGCGCCGGCAGGCTGCCGACCCACAGCAGTGGCAGCGTGGTCAGCGCGGTGGCCGCTGCGCCCAGCAGCAACAGGCGCTGCAGCGGCGCCTGCAGCTTCAGCGCGCCGAACAGCAGGCCCGACGCACAACTGCCCAGCGCATAGGCCGACAGCACCACGCTGGCCGCGAGTGGCTGTCCCCGCTGTTCGGCGAAGGCCACGCTGGTGATGTCGACGGTACCGACAATCACACCCATCGCCAGCATCAGCAACGCCAGCAGGCGGATCTCCGCTTGCCGCAGCAGCGAGCGCGAGGGTGTTGCGCCTTCGCAGCGCTGCAGCGGTGGTTCGGTACCGCGTTGCAGGACCAGTGCGGTCACCCCGAGCACCAGCAGCAGGGCCGCGGCCAGCACGCCGGCCTGCGGCCATACCGCCACCGACAACCCGACCGACAGCGGCGGGCCGGCAATGAAGGTGACCTCGTCGAACACGGTCTCCAGCGAGTACGCGGTCTGCAGTTGCGGGCAACCGCGGTGGATCGCGGTCCAGCGCGCGCGCACCATCGCCGACACGCTGGGCATGCAGCCGGCCAGCATCGCTGCGACGAACAGCATCCAGTCCGGCGCGGCCAGCAGCGTGCACGCGAGCAGCAACAGCAGGCCGGCCGCACTGGCCGCCGTGGCCCACGGCAGCACCCTGCGCTGCCCGCGCCGGTCGACCCAGCGCGACACCTGCGGCGACAGCAACGCGTAGGTCAGCACGAAGGTGGCCGACACCGCGCCGGCCAGCGCATAGCTGCCGCGCAGCTGCGACAGCAGGGTGATGATGCCGATACCGGTCATCGGCAGCGGCAGGCGTGCCAGCAGCCCGGCCAGAGCGAGGCCGGCGGTGCCGGGGGCAGCGAACAGGTCGCGATAGGGGGTGGCCATCAGGATCTCCAGGGCAGCGGCTTGCCTGGCGCGTGCGGCGCCACGACAATACATACAGAGCGTATGAATAAGAGGCTACATTCATACGCGCCGTATGTAAATAATCATGCACTGCGTATGTAAGGAGCTCCGGATGGTTCGCCGCACCCGCGCCGAGATGGAAGAAACCCGCGCCAGCCTGCTGGCCACCGCCCGCCGGGTGTTCAGCGAGCATGGCTATGCCGCCACCTCGATGGATGACCTGACCGCCCAGGCCGGTCTGACCCGGGGTGCGCTCTACCACCACTTCGGCGACAAGAAGGGCCTGTTGGCGGCGGTGGTCGCCCAGCTCGATGCCGAGACCGACCTGCGCCTGCAGGCGATCAGCGATGGCGCGGATGATGCCTGGGACGGCTTCGTACGGCGCTGCCGTGCCTATCTGGAGATGGCGCTGGAACCGGAGATCCAGCGCATCGTGCTGCGTGATGCGCGCGCGGTACTGGGTGGCGCCTCACCGGAATCGCAGCGCCACTGCGTGCACTCGATGCAGCGCCTGATCGAACAGTTGATCGCGCAGGGCGTAGCGGTGCCGGTGGATGCGCAGGCGCTGGCATCGCTGATCTACGGCAGCCTGGCCGAGGCCGCGTTCTGGATCGCCGAGGGCGAGGACGGCGACGCGCGGTTGCAGCAGGCGACGGCGGCGCTGGAGATGCTGTTGCGTGGGTTGAAGGTGGCCGGGTAACGCCGATCCACGCGTGGCGTGGACCTACTGCGGAATCCGCTCGGGTAGACGCCAACCTTGGTTGGCGCTTCTACGGCACTGCGCGAAATGCGTGCCGACCAAGGTCGGCAGCTACCAGAACCATGGTGTCAGTAGATCCACCCCATGCGTGGATGAAGCTCTATCGCGAAACGCGTGCCAACCCAGGTTGGCACCTACCGGAGCATTTCGGGCCACTCGCGCAACACCGCTGCCGGCACGCCCATCCGCGCGCAGGCGCGGCTGGCCAGGCCGTCGGGCAGCGCACGGCGGAACAACGGCGCCATGCCCTGCATCAGCTTCGCCGACGCTGCAGCTTGTGCACGCTGGCGCGCATTGCGTTCCAGCATGCCTTCGGCCCAGTCCGGCAGCAGCGCCGCACCGGCGCCGAGGAACACTTCGCGCGACAGGCCCGGCACCGGTACCGGCAGGCGCACGCCGGACAGCACCTCCAGCACCTCGCGCGAGCGTTCGTCGACGCGCAGCTCAGGCTGCCGCGCGCAGAAATAGGCGGCCACTTCCGCTTCACTGCGCGGCACATCCACCGCGCCCAGTGCCTCGGCCACGCAGCGATACTCGTCGTAGTAGCGATCGGCGATGTGCGCCGGCACCTCGCGTCCGTAACGGCGGAAGCCTTGCAGGAAGCCGAAGGCCTCGGTCACATGCACCCAGGTCAGCAGCTGCGGATCATCGGCGGCATAGGCCTCGCCCTGCGCGGTCTGGCCGCGGATCTGCGCATGGATGCGGCGTACCTTCGCCACCAGCGTCTCGACTTCGCCGGCAGGCGCATAGCTGGTGCCGGCAACGAACGCGGTGGTGCGGCGCAGGCGGCCCACCAGGTCCTGGCGGAAGTTGGAATGGTCGTAGACTCCGGCCAGCGCGCGCGGGTGCAGGGTCTGCAGCATCAGCGCGCACAGGCCTCCGGCCAGCATCGACGGAAATTCCGCATGCAGCCGCCAGGTGACGCTGTCCGGGCCGAACCAGCCCGGGTCACCCAGCGGGTGGTCGTAGTCGATGCCGCTCTGGCCACGCGGGAAGGCCTCCAGGACCCAGCGCCGGATCGGCGCGGTCACGGGGCGGGAGAGTCGCTGCAGCAGAGCCGGCATCACAGGTCCAGGAGAGGCGGAAGAACGGCCACGCGTTGCGCGGTCGGCCCCGATTCTGGTCGATCACGACGCCGACGGCGAGTCCCCGCACTCAGCAACGGTTTCATGTGCGGCTGCAGCATGTTTCACCCTGCGACATCCTGTCGCAGGGTGCGGCGATGATGCTGCGCCGCAGCAACATTCACCCATTCAGACAAAACCCTTACGCCGCTAGGCATTCCGCCCATTGCACGGCTCGCTGGAAGTGCTAGAACTGAACCCGCCACACCGTCCAATGCTGATCGACGCACGTTCCACAAGGAGCCAGCCATGATTGCTTTGTTCAAGGGTTTGGGACTACTGCTTCGCGACAACGAGCTCTACAGCAGCCCGTTCGACAAACAGGTCGCGCACTGGCGCAATCTGAGCGAGCAGCAGATCCGCGATGAAGTGGCTGTGCTGGCCCAGGCCAAGTGCCAGTGGCTGATCGCCTCGATCGTCGGCTGGCAGGCGGCTTCGCTGCTGATCCTCGGCCTGATCACCAACTACCTCTGGCGCGACGATTACCACATCACCTTCACCCGCGTGGTCGTGGTGTTCGGTTCGTGGATCTCGATCCTGTTCGTGATCTGGTTCATGGCCAACATGTTCGACCGCACCGCCGGTTTCGAGCGCTGGATGAAGGCCTTCAACAGCCGTGCCCGCATCAGCTCCAAGGCCGACAGTGTCGAACACGTGGCCGAGGCGCTGGACCTGGCCGAGCACTATCCGGAAGTGCTGGACTACAAGCAGGCGGTCACCGCCCGGCGCGAACTGCGCCATGAGGACATCCGCATCATGACCGAGATCGGGCGCATGAAGCAGCACTCCGAACTGGTCGGTCGCCTCAACCATGTCGGCGAGAACGAGCACCACCACGACCTGACACTGCAGCCTGCCTACTGACCCTTCAGGGAAGCGGGGGGACCCACAATGCCACCGTGATCACTCACGGTGGCATTGTTCTATCGGGTCCTGGCTGACGCATTGGCGGAAGCCCTCGGGCAGGTCGCGCATCGCCTCGGTCTGTCCCACCGCCACTGCGAACCGGCGCAGCGGTGGCTTCGCGCATGCCGCATCGGTACTGCAGGCAGGGTCCAGCACCAGGTAGTGGCATTGGCCGCTGCTGCTGGCGATGCACTGGAACCGCGCCTCGCCATCGGCCACCGTGCCCTTGCTGTACAGCGTGTCCACGCCATTGGCACGGGTGCGGGTGATCGAGGTGTTGCTGGACTTCTCGCAGCCGGCCAATGGCAGCGCGGCAATGCAGGCAAGCAGGAACAGGCGCATGGTGCCTCCAGGGTGCGGCTACATGCCGCGGAACAGGCTCATGAACGGTTGGCTGACCACCAGGGTCTCGGCCCGCCCCCGCAGGCGAAGCACGCCGCGGCCGGTATCGTCGCGGCTGACCGCCGCCACCGCCTTCATGTTGACGATGGTCGAACGATGGATCTGGCGGAAGTGCTGCGGATCGAGCACTTCCAGCAGCTCGCGCAACGGGGTGCGCAACAGGCTCTCACCGGCCGCGGTCACCACGGTGGTGTACTTGTTGTCGGCGCGGAAGTAGGCCACGTCCTCCAGCATGATCAGCTGCGTCTCGCGGCCGTTGCTGGCGGTGATCCAGGCCAAGGGCGGGCGCTCGGCAGCGCCCTGCGATGGGCCCAACCGCTGCAGCAGGCGTTCGAGTACGGCATCGTCCTGGCGCGTTGATGGCAGCCGCGAGAGGATGCGTTCGCGCGTGGCCAGCAGGCGCTCGTCGCTGACCGGCTTCAGCAGGTAGTCCATCGCGCCCTGCTCGAACGCGTCGATGGCGTACTGATCGTAGGCGGTCACGAACACCACCTGGGTGCGCGGGCTCAGCTCGGACAGCGAACGCGCCACTTCGATGCCGCTGATGCCGGGCATGCGGATATCGAGGAAGGCAATGTCCGGTTGCTTCTCGGCCAGTTGTTCCAGCGCACTGGCACCATCCTCGCACTCGGCCACCAGCTTCAGTTCCGGCCACAGCCGGCCCAGCTGTTGCACCAGTGATTGCCGCAGCAGTTCCTCATCCTCAGCGATCAGCGCTTCAAGCGGCATGGCTGCGCTCCTTGTTCGACTGCGGCAGGGTCATGGTCGCGGCCACGCCGCTGGGGAAGTTGGCGACGATCGCCACACCGGCCTGCTCGCCGCAGGTCAGGCGCAGGCGCTCGCGCAGGTTCTTCAGCCCGATGCCGGTACCACTGGTGCCCTGGCCGAAACCGAGGCCATCGTCGGCCACCGTCACCGTCACATGGTCATCGAAGCCACGCGCCAGGATCCAGATCGTGCCGCCGCCGGGCTTCGGTTCCAGGCCGTGCTTGATCGCGTTTTCCACCAGCGTCTGCAGCGCCATCGCCGGCAGGTGCACGCCGTGCAGATCGTTCGGCACCTGCACCTCCACCGCCAACCGCGCGCCCATGCGGATGCGCAGGATCTCCAGATAGGCGCGGGTACGTTCCAGCTCCACGCCCAGCGTGGACACCGATTCATCCACCTGCGGGAGCGAGCTGCGCAGGTACTGGATCAGATGGCCCAGCATCTGCTCGGCGCGCGCCGGGTCGGTGCGGGTCAGCACCTGCGCATTGGCCAGTGTGTTGTAGAGGAAGTGCGGTTCCACCTGCGCATGCAGCAGGCTCAAGCGCGCCACCGACAGCTCCTTCTCTACCTGGGTCTGTTCGGCCGCGGCCTGCTCGTCGCGGCGCTGGTCGGCAACACGACGGCTGATCGCGCGGGTAACCGCTTCGGCGTTCTCGAAGTTGCTGCCTTCGTCCAGCGCCAGCAGGTCGGCCCACCAGCCGGCATCCGGTTCGAACAGCAGGGTGACCGTGCTGGTGCCCTGCCCCGGCGTGACCGTGGCCAGCACGCTGTTGCGCTTGATCGCCAATCGCGCCGGCAGGTTCCAGCGCGACGGCTGGCGGCCATTCCAGAGATCGACCCGGCGAACGTAAGCGCGCACCTGCAGGCTGCCGGCCGAACTCTCCACGTCTTCGACGCGCGGCAGTTCAGCGATCGCCGCTTCCACCACGGCGTAGGCCTGGCCGGCATCCATCGGCAGTTCCACCTGGCGGCGCTGGCGCCCGGACAGCGTGGTCGAGTCCAGCCGGCCGGCGACCAGCCAGACCCGTCGTACATGGGTGATCGCGCTGCCCAGCGCGGAGATCATCAGGAACATCGCCAGCAGGCCGAAGACCCAGCCCGGGCCATCGTTCATGCCGCTGAAGATGCCGCTCCAGACCATGCCGGCGACAACCAACGCGGCGGCCCAGGCCAGCAGGTGGCGGATCAGGAGAGAGAGGCTGGCGAACACGGCGGCGCCTTGGAGGAAGGGGGTGAGCCGAGCATAGGGCGGCCCGCCGGGCAAGCAAGCGGGCTGCGACGAAGGCCGGAAAAGTGGGGATGGAAGCCATTCTGGTAGAGCCGGCGGCTGGCCGGCTCCCCATTATCTCCGCATGCATCACAGGGTTGCCGGCCAGCGGCCGGCACTACCCGGGAGGCGCCGGGCGAACCCGGCGCATTCCCTTACTTGCGCTGGTCGGTGCTGGCGTCACGCACAGCGCGGAACGATTCGTCCTTGCTCCAGTTCGGCCAGCTGCGCGAGTTGGCCAGCTGGTTGCCCAGCGTGTACAGCACTTCCAGGTCGCGGGCGGCACCGGCGAACACCCAGTCCGGCTGCCATTCGTCGCCCTGCTGGTGGTAGCGCTTGGCGGTGTAGTCCTCGGAGGCCTTCTTGCCTGCGGCCACGCCACCGTCCACCCAGTCCTGGCCGGCCGACCAGGACAGCGCCGGCACGCCGCGCTTGGCGAACGGGAAGTGGTCGGAGCGGAAGAACAGGCCCGCTTCCGGCTTCGGGTCCGGCGTATAGCGGATGTCCCAGCCCTTGGCCACGTCCTTCAGCTGGTCCAGCAGCTCGAAGCGCGCGGCACCGTAGATGCCGAAGTCACGTGACGGCCCGAACGGCGCCATGCCGTCCATGTTGATCACCGCCACGGTCTTTTCCAGCGGATACAGCGGATGGGTAGCGTAGTACTCCGAACCCAGCAGGCCCTTCTCCTCGGCGGTGACCGCCAGGAACAGCACCGAGCGCTGCGGGCGCTTCTGCTTGGCGAAGCCACGGGCCAGCTCTATCAGCGAGGCGGTACCGCTGGCGTTGTCCAGTGCGCCGTTGAAGATGCGGTCGCCACGTGCGTCCGGTTCACCCACGCCGATGTGGTCCCAGTGCGCGCTGTAGATGATCGTCTCGTCCGGGTGGCTGCTGCCCTCCAGGCGTGCGGCCACGTTGTGCGAGGTGATCACTTCGGTCTTCACCGCGTACTTCGCGTCCAGGCTGGCGCCGGTCAGCGGCACCGGGGTGAAGTCACGCTGCTGCGCCTTCTTCTTCAGCGCCTCAAAGTCCTGTCCGGCCGAGCGGAACAGCTCCACCGCCAGGTCACGCTGGATCCAGCCTTCCAGCAGCGGATGGCTTTCCGCCGGGTTGTCGCGCACCACGTCGAACATGGTGTTGGTGTTGGAACCGGCCACGGTGGCCCAGCCATACGACGCCGGCGCGGTCTCGTGCACGATCAGCACGCCCAGCGCACCCTGGCGGGCGCCTTCTTCGTACTTGTAGGTCCAACGGCCGTAGTAGGTCATGCCCTTGCCGTCGAAATCACCCTGGCCGGTCTCGAAGTCCGGGTCGTTGATCAGCACCACGGCGATCTTGCCCTTCAGGTCCACGCCCTTGAAGTCGTCCCAGTTGCGCTCCGGCGCCTTCACGCCGTAGCCGAGGAACACCAGTGGGGCCTTGCTGATGTCGACGTTGCTGGCGCCGTTCATGGCCGCGCGCACGGCGATCTGCTTGCCCTGCTCCAGCGGCACGGTCTTGCCGCCCTGGTGCAGCGCCAGCTGCGGTGCGCCGACGATGTCGCCCTTGCGCAGCGGCACAGCCTGGGTCCACAGGCGCTTGCCGTCCTTGAGGTCACCGCCCGGCTGCAGGCCGGCATCGGCGAACTGCTTGCTGAGATAGGCGATGGTCTTCTCTTCACCGGCGGTGGCCGGCGAACGGCCCTCGTAGGCATCGGAGGCCAGTTCCTTGACGTCGGCGGAGATCCGCGCGCCATCGAATTTCGGGGTGGCCGCCATCAGTGCGCTCGACACCGACACGGCCAGCACGCCCAGTACCACTCGTTTCATTGCTCTCTCCAGCAGGGAAATCCTACTGGAGTGTAAAGGGATTCGGAAAGGCGGGGTCAGATCCCTCTCCCGACGGGAGAGGGATCTGACCCCGATGGTCATCCTGGTGCTTGCGCGCGGGACAGCAGGTGCTCGCGTTCGCGCGTGTTGCCGGTCAGCGCGGCGGCGGCGGCAAATGCACTGCGGGCATCCTCAAGGCGACCCAGCTGCTGCAGCAGCTCACCACGCACCACCTGCAACGGTGCGTAATCGCGCAGTCGCGCATCGTCCAGCAACGGCTGCAGCTGCGCCCATGCCGCGAAGGCACCTTCGCTGCGCAGCACCGCCACCACCCGGTTCAATGCAACCACCGGTGACGGCTGCACCTGCAGCAGCTGCGTATAGAGCGTGGCAATGCGTGGCCAGTCGGTCGCTTCAGCGCGGCGTGCGGCTGCATGGCAGGCCGCGATGCGTGCCTGCAGCACATAAGGATCATCGCCGCCACCGGCGGCCAGCGCACGTGCCAGCACCTGCTGCCCGCGCTCGATCTGCAGCCAGTCCCAGCGCGCCCGGTTCTGCTGGTCCAGCAACACCGGTGCACCCTCCGCATCGGTCCGCGCCGCCACACGCGATGCCTGCAGTTCCATCAGTGCCAGCAGGCCCAACACCGGTGGCACCGGCAGCCGGTGCGCCAGGATGCGCGCCAGCCGCAGCGCCTCCTCGCACAACGCCGGGCGCATCCAGTCATCGCCGGCGCTGGCCGCATAGCCTTCGTTGAACACCAGGTAGATCGCCTCCAGCACCGAGGCCAGCCGTTCGGGCATCGCCTCCGCGCGCGGCACTTCATAGGGCACCTGCTTCTGCGCCAGCGTGCGCTTGGCACGTACGATGCGCTGGGCAATGGTGGGCTCGGGTTGCAGGAAGCCACGGGCAATCTCGGTGGTAGTCAGGCCACCGAGCAGGCGCAGGGTCAATGCCACCCGCGCGTCGGCCGGCAATACCGGATGGCAGGCCACGAACATCAGCCGCAGCAGGTCGTCACCCAGGTCATCCTCCAGCGCCTGGCTGTCATCCGGTGCCGGCAGGGGGGCCGGATGCAGTTCCTCGCCCCATTGCGCATGCTGCTGCGCCACCCGCTGGTGCTGGCGCAGCACATCGATGGCACGGTTGCGCGCGGTGGTCATCAGCCAGGCTCCGGGATTGTCCGGGATGCCCTGCTCCGGCCAACGCTCCAGCGCGGCCAGCCAGGTGTCCTGGGCCAGCTCCTCGGCACGGCCGACATCGCCACCGAGCAGCCGCGCCAGGCGCGCGATCAACACCGGCGACTCCATCCGCCAGAGGGTTTCCAGACGCTGCGTCAGTGCGGGATCAAGCATGCGCCGATCACAGCACGCACGCGTGGCCCGCACAAGCGCCGTGGCTCACGCTTCGACAATGGGCCTGAAGCCGCCCCAGAACATGCGCCTGGTGTCGAACGGCATGTCCTTCGGGCCCAGCGACGCCAGCCGCGGGTCCGCCATCACTTTCGCGTTGATACGGTCGCGCGCCGCGCGCGAACGGAACACCACAAAGGCGACGATCACCGTTTCGCCCGGTTTTGCCTTGACCGCGCGCGGGAACGAGGTGCTCTTGCCCGGCTCCACGTCGTCCGCCACGCACTCCATGTACTGCAGCGCGCCATGGTCCTTCCACACCGCGCCGGCCTTGCGGGCAAGGCGGCGGTAGGCCGCCACCTTGTCCTGCGGGCACGGCAGCACGTAAGCATCCACGTAAGCCATGAGGTGTCTCCCTGCGGCGACCGTCAGCCCGGCTCGCCGTCCATGTGTGCGATTTCCCAGAGATGACCGTCCAGGTCCTGGAAGCCGCGCTGGTACATGAAGCCATAGTCACGCGCCGGTTGCGGCTCGCTGGCGCCCGCCGCGAGCGCCTTGTCCACCATCACATCCACCGCCTTGCGACTGTCGGCGGACAGGCAGGTGATCACTTCGGTCTGCTGATGTGCGTCGGCGATCGACTTGTTGGTGAACTGCCTGAAGAACGGCTGGGTCAACAGCATCACGTAGATGCTCTCGCTGATCACCATGCAGGCCGCATCATCGTTGGTGAAGGTCGGGTTGAAGCTGTAGCCCAGCGCGGCGAAAAAGGCCTTGGAGGAATTCAGATCCTGCACGGGCAGGTTGACGAAGATCATCTGCGGTTGCGGTGCACTCATCGGTGAAGCTCCTTGTGGATGGAAGAAAGAGGGATCAGGGCTGCTTCATGCAGTTGACCATCCACGGCTTGCCGTAGCGGTCGATCAGCATGCCCCAGCGGTGCGCCCAGAACGTTTCGGCGATCGGCATCTGCACCTGGCCACCTTCGGCCAGCGCCGCGAACACGCGTTCGGCTTCTTCGATGCTGTCGACGTCGACATTGATGGTGGTCGAGCCCCCCTCACCACCACCCGGACCGTCGGCCGCCATCAGGATGGCGCTGCCGATCTCCAGCTGGCTGTGTGCGACATGGTCCAGGGTCTGCGCCGGCATCTCGTTGCAGCCGGGCATGCCATCGGACGGCGGCATGTCGCGGTACTTCATTTCCGAGGTGACCTGGCCACCGAGTGCCTTGGCATAGAACGCCATCGCGTCGTGGGCCTGGCCGCTGAAGCCAAGGAAGGGAATCAGTCTCATCGCACTACTCCGTTGAGTGTTGCAGGGGGGTGACACCGGGCATGCCCGGCAGATGTGAAGCAGGGAACGGGTCAGCCTTCCAGCTGTGCACGCAGACGCTGTTCCTGCTGCTGTAATTCGGGGGTGAAGGCCTCACCGAAGTCTTCAGCGGAGATCAAGGGGCGCAGCTCCAGCGTGCCGCCACTGCCGAAGGGCGCACGGCTGGCCCATTCGACCGCCTCGTCCAGCGAGCGCACGTCCCACAACCAGAAACCGGCGATCTGTTCGCCCGCAGGGCCAAACGGACCGGCCTCGACCTTGGGCGCGCCGCCGCCGAAATGAATGCGACGTCCGCGCTGGGTGGCATGCAGGCCTTCACCGGCCAGCATGATGCCGGCGGCCACGAGTTGTTCGTTGAAGGCGCCCATTTCGGACAATTCCTGTTCGCTGGGCATGCGGCCGGCTTCGGAGTCGGCGTTGGCCTTCACGATCACCATCACTTTCATTGCGGTCTCCCGTGGGGACGCGTGGTGCGTGCCCTTCACTGGGTACAACGAACCAGAGGGCTGGGAATCGACACGTTCTCTGAGAATTATTTCTTCCGTGGAAAGCGCGCCTTCGGCGGGAGTCGGCGAACGGCGGAGCCCCTCCGTGGTGGGGTTGGATTGGTCGCTGAAAAGCTCGGGTTCATGGGTTTGGCCGGGTGGGTAGGCGGGTCGGGGGACGCCGTAAACCCGTCCCTGGGGGCTTGGCCGCGGCATCCATGCCGCGGACACCCCCGCCCCGCCTACCCACCCGGCCTTGGACAAGTTCCTGTCTCCGTTCCACCACGGGAAGATCAAGAAAAAAAGCAAAAGCAAAAGCAAAAGCAACAGCAACGGCGGTTGGCTGGCGGCCTCGGCTTTGCGAGCGAAGCGACCCGCTTTCGCTCTTGTTGTTGATTTCCCGTGGTGGTTCGGCGACCGGAATCTGTCAGGGGTCGGGCGGGTGGGATTGGCGGGGTATCCGCGCCATGGATGGCGCGGCTAAGCCTCCAGGGACGGATTCACGGCGTCCCCGCCAATCCCACCCGCCCGACCCACCCTCTGAAACCCAGCTTTCAGCGACCAACCCACCCCACCACGGAGGGGCTCCGCCGTTCGCCGATCGCCCGCCGCAGGCGGCCTTTCGCGCTGCAGCATGCCGGCAGGCAAACCTGCGCCATCATGGACACCCCGCCCCCGCCCCCGCCTGGACCGTGCCATGCAGCAGTACCTGCTTCTGATCTACATCGAGCCTGCCCTGCTGCAGGCGCTGCCCACCGAAGAATTCAACGCCTTGATGCGCGATTGCCTGGCGCACGCCGACAAACTGCAGGCCGAAGGCACGCTGCTGGCCGCGCAGAAGCTGCAGCCGGTCGACACCGCGCAGACCCTGCGCGTGCGTGATGGCCACAGCCGTGTACTGGATGGCCCGTTCGCCGAAACCCGCGAACTGCTGGCCGGCTTCAACCTGATCGTCGCCCGCGACCGCGACGAAGCCATGCGCATCGCCCGCGATTTCCCGTGGGCACGCTTCGGCAGCATCGAGGTGCGGCCGCTGGAAGACATGGACGCCGAGCGCGAACGCTGCGGCGCCCCGGCTGCGGCTATGGCAGCAGCCGTACCCTGATCTCGCGCGGGCCCACGCCTTCGTTGCCGCTGTAGTCGCGCACGCTGGCGCGCACGGTGTACTCGCCCGGTGGCAATGCCGCCGGCTGCCAGCGCCCGGTTTCCATCAGGCCATCACGCACGGTGTTGGTGGCCAGGTAGCGGAAGCGGGTCACCGCGCTGCCATGCACGGTGATGCCGCTGTCCGGCGCGTAGGCCACGCGCACCGCTTCGTTCTGCGGCGGCATCCGGTTGAACACGATGTTCCAGCGCGGTTGCTCGTAGCCCTGCAGCGGCTGCCCGGCAGCATCAAGGATCTGGTAGCCCACCTGGTACATGCCCAAGCGGCGGCGCGGCAGGTTGTTATCGACCTGGTCCCAGGCCTCGACCACGATCTGCACGCCGCGGCCCTGCCGCGCCACCATCACCACGCCGTCGCTGCCTGCGGTCATCGGCTGGTCGTTGTCGTCCAGCAGGGCCACATCGGTGATGCGCGGCGCGAAGTGGTCGGCGTAGTTGTGGAAGCCCAGCGCCACCGCGTTGGTTTCGAAGCCGCCGGTCCCTACGGCCAGATGCACGTGCGCCTGGTTGTTGATGCTGCCCAGGCGATCACCGACGTGGATGCGCATGCCGCGACGCACGCGCATCCGCTCCAGCTTACCCTGCTCGTCGTACAGCGCCTGCCAGCGCGCATCGAACGGCTGGTCGCGCGGGGTGCGGCCGACCCGCATGTGAATGTACTTGAGGCGGTCCACGGCCAGGCCCTCGGCCTGCCCCCCCAGGCTCCACGCCGCTACCGGGCTGCTGATCTTGCCATCGGCGATCGCCAACACGGTCTGGCCGACATCACCGCGCACGTCGAAACCGCCGTGCAGGTGGTGGCGGCTCTCGCCCTTGAAGTTGCCGCGCACCTCGCCCAGCGTGCCGACCACTTCATGCCAGCCGTCCTGCGGTGCCAATGGCCAGCGCCCACCGGTATCCGGCAACGCTGCATCGGCAGCGGGCCCGACCAGTGCCGGTGCCGGCAAATCACCCACCGGCAGCGGGCGCAGGCGGTGCAGGCGATAGCTGGCGGAATCGGCGACCAGCACACTGCCGTCGGCATCCATCGCCAGACCACTCGGGCGGGCCAGTCGCGGCAGGCGGCCGTTGCCCACCAGCGCGATCTGGTGGCCCTGCGGTGTCACCTGCACGACGCGGCCATCAAGGTCACCCACGTACAGCACGCCGTCGTGCGTGGTGGCCAGCGACAGCGGCCCATTGATCACGCCGCCATCGCCCAGCAGCGTGCTGACCGTGCCATCGGCACCGACCCGACGCACCGCGTTGTTGAACAGGTCGGCCACCAGCAGCGCGCCGTGCGCATCGAAGGCCAGCGCCACCGGGGTATCGAAGCGTGCATCGCTCGCCAGACCATCGGCCAGCCCCGGGCGCTCGCCGCCGGCCAGGGTACGCACATTGCCATCGGTGCCGATTACCCGGATGCGATCGTTGAATGTATCGGCCACGTAGACCTGGCCCTGCGCGTCCACCGCGATGCCCATCGGCGCATCGAACCGCGCCTGCGTGGCAGGGCCATCGGCGTAGCCCTGTTCGCCACCGGCCAACGTGGTCACCTGGCCATCAGTGCCAATGCGGCGGATCGCATGGTTGCCGGTGTCGGCCACGTACAGGTTGCCCTGCGCATCGGCGGCAATCCCGGAGGGCGTATTGAAACTGGCCTGCAGTGCCGGGCCATCAATGCGCCCCTCGCCCTGCCCGGCCACGGTTTCGACGCGGCCATCGGGCAGGCGTCGGCGGATGCGGTTGTTGTCGCCGGCATCGGTGAAATAGATGCTGCCATCGGCACTGCGCAGCAACGCGTACGGGTCGGCGAAACGGGCCTGGGCAGATGCGCCGTCACGATCACCCAGGTGGCCATCGCCGGCCAGCGGCTCGATCTGCGCGGTCCAGGCCAGTGGCGTGGGCGCTGGGCCTGCCGGTTCAGCCAAGTGGTGCAGCGGGGTCTCCCACCAGGTTGCAGCCAATGCCACCGCCGTTGCCAGCGCCACGCCTGCCGCCATCCATTGCCACCGTGCCATCGTGCTGCGCTGCCTGCCTGCTGCTTGAAGAGGCAACGACAATAGACGCTGGAGGCGCGATCCGCCACGGCCAATCGTACTGCCGGATACCAGAGTTCCATGCGTCGCGCTTGTTCTCGTTGGCTACAGCGGGTTCAATGCTCTTCCCACGGATGGAGATCCTCCATGCCCCGCGTCTTCCCCCTCGCCGCCCTGCTGGTGGCTGCACTGGCCAGCACGCCGGCCTCCGCCTCGATCACGGTGGCGCCACAGAAGCCGTCCGTCACCGCCGATGCGATGCACCAGGCCTATGCCACGCGATGGGATGAGGCGATCCAACAGTCGCGCAGTGGCAACACGCTGGGCGCACTGATGGCGATGGAACGGCTGATGGAAGATCCGATGCTGGATGACTTCGATGCTGAACATCGCGGCCGCGCCGCGCAGGTGGCCGGCTGGACCGCGATGGTGCAGAAGAAGCCGGACCAGGCCCGTCGCTACCTGCAGCGCGCGCAGGAAGCGCTGCCGGACGATGCGCAGATCCTGCTGACCCTGATGTCGCTGGAGCTGTCCGAGAACAAGCCCGCTCCCGCCACCAGGCTTCTGGTGCAGGCACTGACGCATGCCGACGCGCCGCTGCCACTCGAGCACCAGACCATCAACTATCTGCAATACCGCCTGCGCGAGCAACCGCAGCAGCGCATGGAACTGCTGCAGGCCCTGTTCCACAATGGCTGGAAGAGCGGCGGCCTGGAACCGACGGCGATGTGGCTGGTGCTGGCAACGCTGCAGGTCGACAACGGCCGTGGCAACGACGTGCCGGCCACCCTGGCCCGCATCGACAGCCCGGCCGAAATCATCCGGCTGCGCAGTGACAAGCGCTTCGATCCCTATGTCGATCGTGCCGATCCACGCTTTGATCCCGTGCAGGCTGCACAGAAGCATCTGGACGCACTGCGTGTATCCGGCCTGCTGGATCGCAAGCTGGATGCGCGCATGGCGCAGTTCAGCAGCACGCTGCTGATGCTGGACCGCAACGAGGAAGTGCTGGCGTTGACCGATGGCATGGCGCGTGCGGCCGCAGAGGGCGAATCTCCTTCGGCGGAGGAAGCCGAGTGGGTGGCATGGCTGCTCAACAGCCGGATCACCGCATTGCGCCGCCTGGGCCGCATCGACGATGCCCTGGCTGCAGCGCAGCAGGCCGCCCGCATCGGTGCGCTCGGTCCGGATGGCATCGAGCACCAGCTGAATCTTGGCTTCGTGTTCACTTCACTGGGCCGCATGCAGGATGCCGCGCAGGCGGTGAACGGCATCCAGGGCCTGGCGGGCTACGGCAGGGCCGCACAGGCGCTGGTACAGTTCGCCGCCGCTCGCGAGCGGGGCGACAGCAAGGCGATGGACGTCGCGCGCGACGCCATCCTTGCCGAGCGCGACAACGCGCGCCTGTTCCATCGCGAGATGCTGCTGGACGAAGGCAACCTGGACGGCGCCGCCGCAGTGCTGATCGAACAGCTGCGTTCACCCCTTGATCGCGACGACGCGCTGGCCAGCCTGCAGGACATGCGCACCTATCCGTCGCTGCCGGGTGATGTGAAGATCGATGCTGCCTGGCGTGCGCTGAAGCAGCGCGCCGACGTGCAGGCCGAGGTCGCCCGCATGGGCCGCATCGAACGCTACGAACTGGTCGGCAGCTCGACCTCGCGCTGAGCGGCTTTTGTGTAGAGCCGAGCCCATGCTCGGCTGCCGGCACCATGAGCCGAGCATGGACTCGGCTCTACACGACACATCCAGCACCGCCAGCCTAGCGCGCCGGCACCTCGGTACGGATGCCCATCGCTTCACGGTAGCGCGCGTACAGCGCCATCACCTTGTCCACATAGGCCAGGGTTTCGGCATAGGGCGGCACGCCCTTGTAGCGGGTCACCGCGCCGATGCCGGCGTTGTAGGCGGCAGCGGCCAGCGGCCGGTCGCCGTTATAGCGACGCAGCAGCGCCCGCATGTAGCGGGCGCCGCCATCGATCGACTGCTGCGGTGAGAACGGATCGCTCACACCGTATTCCTGCGCGGTATCCGGCATCAGCTGCATCACGCCCTGTGCGCCCTTGGTCGATACCGCCAGCGCATCGAAATTGCTTTCGGCATGGGCGATCGCGCGCAGCCAGGCATCATCCACGCCGGTGGCCTTGGCAGCGGCCTTGAACTGCTTGGCATGCTGTGCCAGCTGCGGCGTGCCGACCTTGCCCAGGCCCTCGTGTGCCGGTTCCCCCGGCGGCGTGGCCATGGTGAACTTCAGGAACACTTTCGAGCCGGGCAGGTTGCGGGTGGAGTAGACCAGCACACCGTCCTGCTCGCGTTCGTACAGCACGCCACTGAAAACACCCATGTTGCCCCACAGGTTCGGGGTCTGGATGGCGTTGTCGTCGATCTCCTTCGCGGTACAGCGCGAGCCCGGCTCCGGTGCGGTGGCCAGGCTGACGGTGTTGCCCTGCACGCAGCGATAGACGGTGCGCGCTGCAGCCAACCCGGGCCACAGGCTGGGCAGCAGCAACAGCGCGAGCAGGAAGGGGTGGCGGGACATGGCGGGCGGATCATCCGGCCACGCCCGCTAATGCTGGGTGAATGGGGGTCGGCAGGGCTGCGCCCTGCACCCGCGGTAGTGCCGGCCGCTGGCCGGCAACCTCAACAGCAACGGCAACGACCGATTTCCTGCGGGGGTCGGATCCCGTTGCTGAGCAACGGGCTCTGACCCCACTCCAGAAAGATCTCTGGATCAATCAATGGAACGAAGACGCCGGGTTACTTCGCAGTCCTCCGCCGCACCCAATACCCCACGCCCAACAGCACGAACCACACCGGGCTGGCGATCAACGCCTGGCGGGTGTCACCCTGCAGGCTAAGCAGCACCAGCACGCCGGCGAAGAACACCAGGCAGGCCCAGCACATGGCGACGCCGCCGGGCATCTTGAAGATCGATGCCGCATGGCGTTCCGGGTAGCGGCGGCGATAGACCATGTAGGCCACCAGGATCAACGACCAGACGAAGATGAAGAGCACGGTGGCCAGCGTCGTCACCAGGGTGAAGGCGGTCACCAGGTTCGGGATCAGGTAGATCAGCAGGGTGCCGCCCAGCAGGCACAGGCAGGAGAACAACAGGCCACGGGCCGGCACTGCCGCGCGCGACAGGCGCGACAGCCCGCGCGGTGCGTGGCCCTCTTCGGCCAGGCCATACAGCATGCGGCTGGTGGAGAAGATACCGCTGTTGGCCGAGGACGTGGCCGAGGTCAGCACCACGAAGTTGATCAGGCTTGCGGCGGCAGGAATGCCGGCCAGCACGAATAGCTGCACGAACGGGCTCTTGTCCGGCACCACCTGGCGCCATGGGGTGACGGCCATGATCGCAATCAGCGCCAGCACGTAGAAGATGATGATGCGCACCGGGATCGAGTTGATCGCCTTCGGCAGGTTGCGTTCCGGATCAGCAGTTTCGGCGGCCGTGGTGCCGACCAGCTCGATGCCGACGAAGGCGAACACCGCAATCTGGAAACCCGCGAAGAAGCCGACCAGGCCCATCGGGAACATGCCACCGTCATTCCACAGGTTCGACAGCGATGCGGTGTGGCCGCTGGGCGAAGTGAAGCCCCACGCCACCAGCCCGGCACCGGTGATGATCAGCGCACAGATCGCCACGATCTTGATCAGCGCGAACCAGAATTCCATTTCACCGAACAGCTTCACCGTCACCAGGTTCAGCGCCAGCAACAACAGTACGCAGGCCAATGCCGGTATCCATGCGTCCAGCCCGGGGAACCAGAACTGCGCGTAGGCGGCGATCGCGATCACATCGGCAATGGCGGTGACGATCCAGCAGAACCAGTACGTCCATCCACAGAAGAACCCGGCCCAGGGGCCGAGCAGGTCGGTGGAGAAATCGATGAACGACTTGTACTGCAGGTTGGACAGCAACAGCTCGCCCATCGCGCGCATCACGAAGAACAGCATCGCGCCGATGATCAGGTAGACGAAGACGATGGACGGGCCCGCCAGGCTGATGGTCTTGCCCGACCCCATGAACAGGCCGGTACCGATGGCACCGCCGATGGCGATCAGCTGCAGGTGGCGGTTGGACAGGCTGCGGCGCAGGTGCTCGGGAGGCGTTGCGGGCTCGGTCATGGGCGCGGGAAAGGGCGGGCGAAGCGTCCGACGGTAGTCCTCTACGGCCTGGAGCGCCAGCGCCGGACGGCCCGATCACGTCAAACCTGGCCGCTTTCATCACAATGTGACCCAGTACCTGATTCGTCCCATTCCACCCGGCCCGGCGCCATGCTCAGATAGCCGCATCTGCCCAAGGACCGGCCCCGCCCATGCCTCCTGCCCTGCCCGCCCCGCTGGAGCTCCGGCCATGAGCCGGCTGCGCGTGATCATCGGCGGCACCGCACTGGCGCTGCTGGCGGCGGCGCTGCCGATCGCGGTGATGGCCTACGCCACCTGGGACCGCACGATCAGTGTCGAACAGCAACGGCTGCACGACATCGCCCTGCGCACCCTGCGCCGTTCCGACCTGTCCTACCACGAGGCGCTGGCTGCGCTGAAATCGGCCGAGGCCAGCACCACCTCGGGCTGCGACGACGAACACATCCGGCGCATGCAGACGCTGGTGATGACCACGCCGTCGGCCGACCAGATGGGTTACTTCGAAGGCGGCAAGCTGCGCTGCACCTCGTGGGGCCCGTTCCGCTCCGACGTGAACCAGCCCAAGGCCGACCACGTGACCAGTGACGGCGCCGGCATTGCGGTGGACGTGCGTCCCGAAGCCAGCGGCCGTCGCCAGGTACTGTCGATCCTGTACGGTTCCTACGACGTGCTGGTCGATCCGCGCCGCTTCGTCGATGTCATCGTGGATCCGCATGTGCGCCTGGCGCTGGCCAGCCCGGATGGGCGCCTGCTGGCCAAGCAGGACGGCATGGACCCGGCACTGCTGGAGGCCCTGCTGCGCAATCCCGGCGAAGGGCTGGACCAGAACACGCTCTACGCCACCGCCCGCAACGAGGAATGGCTGGCGATCGCCACCACGCCACGCACCGCGCTGGCCGCCACCTTCCGCCAGCAGGCCTGGCTGTTCGTGCCGCTGGGCCTCCTGCTGGCGGCCGCCGGCGCCGGCCTGGTGATCTGGCTGTCGCGGCGGCGCCTGTCACTGCGTGGCGAGCTGGCCACCGCCATCCGTCGCCGCGAGCTGTACCTGCATTACCAGCCGATCATCGAACTGGACACCGGCATCTGCGTGGGCGCCGAGGCCCTGATCCGCTGGCAGCGTCCGGACGGTACCCAGGTGCGGCCGGACCTGTTCATTCCACTGGCCGAAGAGGCCGGCATGATCGCGGCAGTGACCGACCTGGTGATCGAGAACGTGGTGCGCGACATGCGCGAACTGCTGGTGGCCGACCGCAGTGCGCACATCGCGATCAACCTTGCCGCCGAGGACATCAGCAGCGGCCGTGCCTTGAAGATGATCTCCAAGCACATGGCCGGCAGCGGCATCCTGCCGCAGCAGATCTGGATGGAGGCCACCGAGCGCGGCTTCCTCGACCTGGACCGCGCCCGCACGATGCTGGCGCAGGCACGCCGTGCCGGTCACAGCGTGGCCATCGACGATTTCGGCGTGGGCTTCTCCAGCCTGCAGTACCTGGAACAGCTGCCGCTGGATGCGCTGAAGATCGACAAATCGTTCATCGATGCGATCGGCACCGAGAGCGCGACCAGCCCGGTGACCCCGCACATCATCGACATGGCCAAGGAACTGGGCCTGTGGGTAGTGGCCGAGGGCGTGGAGACCGAGGCGCAGCTGGCCTACCTGCACAGCCGGCACGTGGAGTTCGGGCAGGGCTGGCTGTTTTCGCGGCCGCTGCCCCGTGATGAGTTCGTGGCGTTCCACCACAAGCGGCAGCAGCGATACGGTGCGGCGCGGGAGCACATGCAGAATCCGCGCAGCGTGCCGATCGAGCGTGAGGGGATCGAGTAGGACGGCCAACGGCAGAGCCCCTCGTGGTGGGTCGCGTACAGCTATCCCGGAGTTGGCCGGGGCGGTCGGGTTCGCGGGGGACGCCGTAAACCCATCCATGGGGGCTTGGCCGCGGCATCCATGCCGCGGACACCCCCGCGAACCCGACCGCCCCGGCCTCTGACAGGTTCCGGCGGCGTCCCACCACGGAATCAACAGAAGAAAGCAAAAGCAAACGCGGGTCGCTGCGCTCGATAGATCCACGCCATGCGTGGATGGCGTGGACCACGGTAGTGCCGGTCGCTGGCCGGCACCTCGGTAACGTCGGGTCTGCGCCTACGCCCAGGCTTTCGGCCGTGCCAGCAGCCAGGCCACGGTCACCGCCAGCAGCAGCAACGGCAGCCAGCCCAGGTGGCTCGGGCCGCTGGCCTGCAGCAGCACACCGCCCGCTACGCCACCGGCGGCAATCGCCAGGTTCCAGCCGGTCACCAGCATCGACTGCGCCAGGTCCGCAGCGGCACCGGCTCGGCGTGCGAGCGCGGTCTGGAACAGGGTAGGTACCGTGCCGAAGGCCACGCCCCACAGGATCGTCGCCAGCAGCAGCGGTGTGGCCTGTCCTGGCCACAGCAGCAGGGTCAGCACCGGCAGGACGAAACCGATCACGGCCGCCCATACCAGCGTGCGCAGATGACGATCCACGCCCCAGCCTGCGATGCCGATGCCAGCGATGGCTGCCACGCCGAAGGCCAGCAGCAGGCGGTCCAGCCACGGGCCGGCACCCGCCTCCACCGCCAACGGTTCGATGTAGGTGTAGAGCACGTTGTGCGCCAGCACGTACAACACCATCACCAGCAGCGCGCTGCGCACGCCGGGCATGCGCCAGACCGTACCCAGCGACGTACGTTGACCGGCACCGGCTGCTGGCAGCGCCGGCAGTGCCCAGCGCGTGTACGCCAGCAGGCCCACGCCCAGCACGCTCATCAGCGCAAACGCCCAGCGCCAGCCGATCTGCTGGCCCAGCAACGTACCGGCCGGCACGCCCAGCGACAACGCCAGCGGCGAACCGACCATCGCTACTGCAATCGCCCTGCCCTGCAGCGAGGGCACCACCATGCGTGCTGCGTACCCCGCCACCAGCGACCACAGCAGGCCACCACTCACGCCCGCCAGGAAGCGCGCGGCAAGAATCAGCGGATAGCTGCTGCTCAGTGCGGTCAACGTATTGACCACCACGAAGCCAGCGATCGCAGCGAGCAGCAACGGGCGTCGTGGCAGGCGCTGGGTCAGCGCGGTCATCGGCAACGCGGCCGTCACCGAACCCAGCGCATACACGCTGACCAGCTGGCCCACCGCGGCGTCGCTCACGCCGAGACTTTCACCCATCGGCCGCAGCACACCGGCCGGCAGGGTCTCGGTCAGCAGGGTGATGAAGCCGCCGCCGGCCAGCGCCAGCAGGCCTGCCCACGGCAGGCGCGTGGCCTCACCGGCCGGGCTGGCCGCGTCGATGGCATGGCCGCTCATCGCACGGCCTCCAGATCGACGTAGACCGCGTCACGCAGTTCATCGACGAAAGCGCCGTCCATGCCTTCGTACAGGGTATTGGTCAGTGCCACCACGCTCAGCCCGCGCGACGGGTCGACGAACCAGCTGTGGCCATAGGCACCTCCCCAGCGCCACGTGCCTTCGCGCTGCGGGGTGCCACTGGCCGCCGCATCGCGCAGCACCGCAAAACCCAGGCCGAAGCCCCAGCCGGCCGGTTCCGGCGGCCCCTGCTCGCCCACCTGCGGGGTGCCCATCTGCGCAGCAAGCGCGACCGGCAACAGGCCCGATGCCTGCACGTCGCGCAGTGCTTCCAGCACGGTCATCACCTCATCGGCCGTGCCAACCAGGCCCGCACCCGCAGAAGCAAAACGGCTGGCGTCGGTGGCACGCGCGGGACTGTAGTCGATACCCACCGTCCCCTCGAACGGCGCGACCACCTCGCCCTCCTGCAGGCGATGCGGCTGCGGCATGTCGGTGACATAGGGCGTGGCCAGCCGCGCAGCATCGTCGATGGCAAACGCGGTATCGCGCAGGCCCAGCGGCGTGGCCAACAGGCGTACGAACAACGCCTGCAGCGTTTCACCGGTCGCGGCTTCGGCCACCGCACCGGCCACGTCAACGCCCAACGAATACATCCATTGGCTGCCGGGGGCGAACAACAGCGGTGCCTGGGCAACACGCAGCACGTTCTCCGCCAGGCTCACGGGATTGGCATCCATGCCGTCACTGACACCGGCGCGCGCATACGGGCCGTCGGCGTCGGCTTCCAGAAAGCGGTAACCCAGCCCGCTGCTGTGGCTGAGCAGTTGGCGCAGGCTGATCGCTGGCGTGCTGCCATCGGCCAGGGCCGGGCGGAAGTCCGGCAGCCAACGCTGCACCGGCGCGTCGAGGTCGAGCACGCCCTCGGCCACCAGGCGCAGGATCACCGTGGTCAGCAGCGGCTTGCTTACCGATGCCAGCCGGAACAGCTGGTCGCGCCGCATCGGCGTGGCCGACTCGCGATCGGCCAGGCCGCTGGCGCTGGCATGACGCAGCACACCGTACTCGCGTACCAGCACCACCGCACCGACCAGGCGCTGCGGGTGGACCTGCTGCAGCAGCCGCTGCACCGACGGCAGGGTCGGCGTGGGTTCAAGGGAAAGGGCAGCGTTCATCGCGGTGATCCGTGGGGAGAGGCCCGCCACGTTAGGCAGCACGCCAGCACGCAAAAAGCCGGTTGCCGCTCCGGGCATCATGGACCGTGCAGTCCGCAATCGGCATGATGGCCGGAACTGCAAGGCCGCAACGGTCCCCACGCCACCCCGCACCACAGTGTTGCGATGGCGGAGCCACCCGCTACAGCCGCGCCGACCTACCCTGCCGCTTTCATTGCCCGCATACCCATGTCAGTCCTCGACAACCTCGCCAATCTGCAGACCTTCGTGCACGCCGCAGATACCCGCAGCTTCGTCGAGACCGGGCGCCTGCAGGGCATCTCCGCCTCGGCCGCTGGCAAATGCGTCGCGCGGCTGGAGCACGCACTGGGCGTGCGCCTGTTCCATCGCAGCACTCGCAGCATCACCCTCACCGCCGAGGGGCAGCTGTTCCTGGCACGCTGCCGGCGCATCCTCGACGAGCGTGATGCCGCGCGTACCGAGCTGGCACAGCCACATGCCTCCCCACGTGGCACGCTACGTATCAGCCTGCCCCTGGTCGGCGACCTGACCCTGCCGTTGATGGCCGAGTTCATGGCCGCGTACCCGGACATCCGCCTGGATCTGGATTTCAGCGATCGGCTGGTCGATGTCATCGAGGAAGGTTTCGATGCCGTGCTGCGCGTCGGCGAGCCCAGCGACTCACGCATGAACGCCAGGCGCCTGGGGGTCTTCCCACGCCGCATCGTCGCCTCGCCGGCCTACCTGCAGCGGCGCGGCGTTCCCCGCACGCCGGCCGAACTGATGCAGCACACGCTGCTGCACTATCGCTTCCCCAGCACCGGCAAGCTGGAGCTATGGCCGATCCACTGGCCCGATGACGAAACCCCGCAGGAGCTGCCGGTGCACATGGTGGCCAACACCATCGAAGCGCGCGTGGCATTGGCCCTGCGTGACATCGGCCTGGCCTTCGTGCCAGTGCACTCGGTACGCGATGCACTGGCCGATGGCCGCCTGGTCACCGTGCTGGACGAGCACGTGCATTCCTGCGGCATCTTCCACCTGCTGTGGCCCTCGGGCCGCCACGTGCTGCCGAAACTGCGCGTGTTCATCGACTTCGTCAGCGCACGCCTGGAAACCGTGCCCTAGGCCATCGATCCACACCATGCCCGGCCCACAGTAGATCCACGCCATGCGTGGATGCCTTTGTAGAGTCGCGCCATCAAACCATTCAGCCAGCCCCGCTATACTGGCCGCTCATCCCTCCCAGAGGCTCGCGACCAATGCGCCATTGATGCCGCCGTCTTCCCACCAGACGGCCTGACTCTTCCCGCCCCTGCGCGCAGGGGAGAACCCGGCATCCATGGAGGTCGCATGACCCCGCATTCCCTCACGCTCGATCGCGTGTCGTATCGATTGGCCGACGGCCGTCCGCTGTTTTCCGATCTGACGTTTTCCTTCGAACCGGTCGCTACCGGCCTGGTCGGTGCCAACGGCGCCGGCAAGAGCGTGCTCGCACGCCTGCTGGCCGGCCGGTTGCTGCCCGACAACGGCCAGGTTCGCGGCAGTGGCCGCGTGTTCCTGTTGCCGACGCCCGGTTATCCACCCGCCGGCACGGTCGGTGAACTGGCCGGCGTCGGCGCGGAACTGGCCGCGCTGCAACGCATCGAAGCCGGCAGCGTGGACGAGACCGACTTCGCCTGCGTCGGCGACCGCTGGGATCTGCGCGAACGCCTGCAGCAGCAATGGCGGGCACTGCAGCTTCCCGACGACCTCGATCCCGCCCAGCCGGCCGCGCGCCTCAGCGGCGGCCAAGCGATGCAGGTCGCCTTGTCCGGCGCCTGGGCCAGCGGTGCTGATTGGTTGATCCTGGACGAACCCAGCAACCACCTCGACGCACGCCATCGCCAACAGCTGTACGAGCAATTGCAGCAGTGGCGCGGTGGCCTGCTGGCGATCAGCCATGATCGCGAACTGCTGGGGCACATGCAGCAGATCGTCGAGCTCGATGCGCGCGGACTGCGTCGCTATGGTGGACCGTGGCAGCACTACGCCGACACGCGGACCGCCGAACGTGACGCGGCTGCCACGCAGCTCGACCATGCGCGCGCCCAGCACCGGCAACAGCAACGCAGCGCGCGCGAACAGCACGAACGCCAGCAGCAGCGCCAGGCACGCGGCAACCGCGATGCGAAGCAGGCCAACCAGGCACCGATCCTGCTCGGCCGGCAGAAGCAGCGCGCCGAAGCCAGTCACGGCCGCGCACAGCAGGTACAGGCCGAGCGCCTGCAGGCCAGCGCCGATCAGCTGCGCGCTGCGGCCTCGGCGGTTCACACCGCGCCGGAACTGGCGCTGTTTGCCGGTGCGGGGGAACGTGGCAGCACGCGCCTGCTGCAGGCCGAGGCCTTGGTGCTGCCGCATGGCTGCGATGCTCCATTGCAGCTGGATGTCCGTCGCGGCCAGCGCATTGCCGTGGTGGGTGACAACGGCAGCGGCAAGTCGACCCTGCTGCGGGTGCTGGCAGGTCAGTTGCCCGCGCGTGATGGGACCGTGCAGCGTCACGCACCGCTGGCGCTGCTCGACCAGCAGCTGCTGGGGCTGTCCGGCGAATGCAGCATCCTCGACAGCGTGCAGGCCGCCAACCCGAGTGCCGACCCCGGGGAGCTGCGCACCCGCCTGGCCCTGTTGGGTCTGGACGCACAGCGCATCCAGCGCCCCGCCAGCAGCCTCAGCGATGGCGAACGGGTGAAAGGCGCACTGGCCAGCGTGTTGTACGCCGATCCCGCGCCGCAGCTGTTGCTGCTGGACGAGCCTGGCAATGCACTGGACCTGAGCGCATTGCAGGCATTGGAAGAACTGCTGGCGGCATGGCCGGGTGCCCTGATGATGGTCAGCCACGACCTGCATCTGCTGCAGGCGTTGCAGCCGACGCAGGTGTTGCAGGTAGGCGCCGATGGATGGCAGTGGCGCGATGCCTTGTAGATCCACGCCATGCGTGGATGGATGCATGGCGGGTAGTGCCGGCCGCTGGCCGGCAACCCATGGATCCTCAATGCACCGTCAACGCTTCCACGCCGGGAACGACTGCGGCAACTGCTGCCACAACAAGGGTCCCGCACGCAGCTCCTGGTCGTTGAGCAGGCACGCATCCAGTTCCGCGCGCACCGCGCGCTCGTCCATGTGCACGCCGATCACCACCAGCTCCTGGCGCCGATCCCCCCACAGCGGGTGCCACAGCCGCTGCATCGCCGAATGCGCGGCCCTGTCCGGGAATTCCTCCAGCCCCGGCAGCGGCGCACTCCAGCAGTCGGCCTGCTGCCGTGCCCAACCGAGGTCGCTGTAGGGCAGCGGCGTCGGCGGCAACAGCGGCGTGGTGTCTTCCAGCCCGGCCCGCACGCGGTCACGCGCTGCGTACCAGAAGCCCGCCGCCTGCGTGCGCGTCGCTGCACCCACGGTGTTCAGCTCGCCCACCCAGTCCATCCGATTGGCCAACCAGAACCAGCCCTTGCTGCGGATCACGCCGGGCATGCCCGACTGCAGCGCGCGAGCAAAGCGCGCGGGGTGGAACGGACGCCGCGAACGGTAGACGAAGCTGCCGATGCCGTACTCCTCGGTTTCCGGCGTGTGCTCACCCCGCAGCTCCTTCACCCAACCCGGCGCGCGTTGTGCACGTTCCATATCGAAGCGGCCGGTATCCAGCAGCTCGGGCAACGGCACGTCACCAAATCTGGACAGCAGCAGCTTCGCATCACGGTTCAACCCGCGCAGCACCGCCAGCGTGTCCTGCAGTACTTCGTCATCCACCTGGTCGATCTTGCTGACCACGATCACATCGGCGAACTCCACCTGCTCGCACAGCAGATCAACCACGCCGCGGTCGTCATCCGGGCCGGCCTGCTGGCCACGTTCGGCCAGGCGCAGGGTCGAGCCGAAGTCGGCAAGGAACGCGCTGCCGTCGACCACCGTCACCATCGTGTCCAGCCGCGCGATGTCACTCAGGCTGAAGCCGTGCTCGTCGCGCACTGCGAAGGTGGCTGCCACCGGCATCGGTTCGCCGATGCCGGTCGATTCGATCAGCAGGTAGTCATAGCGACCGGCATCGGCCAGCCGCCGTACTTCCTGCAGCAGGTCGTCGCGCAGCGTGCAGCAGATGCAGCCGTTGCTGAACTCCACCAGCGTCTCTTCGGTGCGGCGCAGTTCGGCGCCACCTTCGCGCACCAGCTGCGCATCGATGTTGACCTCGCTCATGTCGTTGACGATGACCGCCACGCGCAGGCCCTCGCGGTTGCGCAGGATCTGGTTGAGCAGGGTGGTCTTGCCGGCCCCCAGGAAGCCGGACAGCACGGTGACCGGAAGGCGACGGTCGGCGCGGGAAACAGTGTTCATGTCGGAGCGGGTTGGCTGCGGAACGGAAATGTTACTGTATAACAATTGTTGCGCAAGGAACCTCCCCCGATGAAGTCGCCTTCTGCCGCCCTGCTCGATGCCGGCGCGGTCGCCCTGTCCAGCCTGTGCCTGCTGCACTGCCTGGCGCTGCCCCTGCTTGCCGCCGCACTGCCGCTGTTCGGCACCTGGGCCGAGGCGGAATGGGTGCACCTGCTGTTCGTGGCCATCGCCCTGCCGCTGACCGGCTACGCACTATGGCGCGCCGAGCGCCGTCACCCGCTGCCCGTACTGGCCTGGGCCACTGCCGGCGCCGGGCTCGGTCTGCTGCTGGCCGGCGCGCTGGCGCTGCCCTCGCACGACTGGGAAACGCCGATGACCGTCACCGGCAGCCTGCTGCTGGCCGCCACGCATGTCTGGAACGCACGGCACCGGCACGGGTAGTGCTTGCCGCTGGCCGGCATCCCCATGAACGCCGGACATACCCGGTAGTGCCGGCCGCTGGCCGGCAACTGCATGAGCTTCGGACCCAACCTGCAGGTGCCGGCCAGCGGCCGGCACTACCGGCCTACTTGCCGTAGCGGCGCAGCAGCTCCACCAGTACCTCGGCCTCCGCCGCCCGCTGCTGCGGGTCTTCAGCGCCGACCACGTGCTCCTGCAGATGCTCGTGCAGCAGCTCCATCAGCAGGCTGTGGGCGGCACCGCGCACCGCGGCGACCTGCACCAGCACGTCCGCGCAGTCGCCTGCCTCCCCCTCGGGCGTGTCCAGCGCCTGCTCCAACGCCGCCACCTGGCCGCCGATCCGGCGCACCCGGGTCAGCAGCTGCTTTCGATGCTTGTGTACATGGGCCATGAGTGGATCGTATACCCTATAGGGGTATCCTTCCACCCTCTGGTCTCCGCATGCACCTGGACGCCCTCGCCGCCGCCCGTCGTCACGAACACCACTTCGACGACGGCAACCCGCTGGCCGAACGCAACACCCGCCGCGCCCTGTGGCTCACCGTCAGCATGATGCTGGTGGAGATCGTCGGCGGCTGGTGGTTCAACTCCATGGCCGTGCTCGCCGACGGCTGGCACATGAGTTCGCACGCACTGGCGCTGGGCCTTTCGGTCTTCGCCTACCGCTGCGCACGCCGCTACGCGCACGACCCGCGCTTTGCCTTCGGCACCTGGAAGATCGAGATCCTGGCCGGCTATACCAGCGCCATCGCCCTGCTCGGCGTCGCCGCGCTGATGGCCGTGCAATCGCTGGAACGGCTGTGGGTGCCTGCACCGATCCACTACAACGAAGCCATCGTCATCGCTGCGGTGGGCCTGGGCGTGAACCTGCTGTGTGCCTGGTGGCTGCACGACAGTCCTGGCCACGCGCATCACCATCATGGGCATGGGCACGACCATGGGCACGACCATGACCACGCGCATGATCACGATCACCACGATCACGGCCATGCGCATGGTCACGACCTCAACCTGCGCTCGGCCTACGTGCACGTGCTGGCCGACGCCGCCACCTCGGTGCTGGCCATCGTCGCACTGCTCGGCGGCAAGCTACTGGGGCTGACCTGGCTGGATCCGGTGATGGGCCTGGTCGGCGCCGTACTGGTCACGGTCTGGGCGATCGGCCTGCTGCGCGACAGCGGCCGCATCCTGCTCGACGCTCAGATGGACGCGCCGGTGGTGGCCGAAGTCCGCGAAGTGATCGAGCAGGGCCCGTGGCCGGCACGCCTGGCCGACCTGCACGTCTGGCAGGTCGGCCGCGGCAAGTACGCGGTCAGCGCCAGCGTGGTCACCAGCGACGCCAGCCTGGATGCCGATACCGTGCGCAACGCGCTGGCCATCCATGAAGAGCTGGTGCACGTGACGGTGGAGATCCACCGCAGCGCGTGACTCCCATCGGGTAGTGCCGGCCGCTGGCCGGCAACCTCATGGACTCCAGAAACAACCCAGCGTTGCCGGCCAGCGGCCGGCTCTACCGCTACAACTTCAACATCATCCGCAGCAGGTACATCAGCAGCGGCAGCGCACTCAGCACCGCACCGCCGATGCCGATCCACGGCCAGCGCTCGCCGCGCACACGCGAGGCCACCGCCAGGCCTCCGCCCACCAGCGCCGCGCCCAGCACGCCCACGCCCAGCCCTGCGGCCATACCGTTGCCGCCTGCAGCCACCGCTGCCTGCGCTGCCAACGTGCCTGCCCCCCACCCCACAGCGATCCCCAGCCAACTGGCCACGCCGCACCACGGTGCCTTGCCCTGCGCCATCCGAAAACCCCTGTGTTCTTGCCGAATTCCTGTACGGGCCACGCCCGCGTAGTGCCTACACTAGCCGCACCTGCCCCGTAGGGACATCCCATGCGCACGCTCCGCCTGCTGCTGCCCGGTGCCCTCCTGCTGCTGATCACCGCCTGCAGCGGTGACGCCGGGCTTCCCTTCTCCACCGACCCCTTGCAGGGCTGCTTCGCCACCAGTGCGCGCAAACCGGCCGACTTCCGCGTCGAAAAGGAAGGCGGCCAGTACTTCGTTTCCTTCAGCCGCGGCGACCAATGGCAGCGCGAGCCGAATGCCCTGCACAAGGCCACCCGCAGCGAGATCAGCCGCTACTTCCGCGATGATGCCGATCTGATCGACAGCGCGTTGATTCGCATGGCTGGTGGCTTCGGCATCTTCCACTTCAACAAGGGCGCAACGTTGAAGGGCAAGGCCAGTGATAGTGACTACATGGCGTTGATGCTGATCGGTGCTGGGCCGGTGTATGCGGTGAAGTGCAATTGAGTGAACGCGCAGTACGCCAAGCCGGCAACGGCGCGATGAACAGTAGAGATGAACAGTAGAGTCGAGCCATGCTCGACTCCTCCCTGCCTGCATCCACGCATGGCGTGGATCTACTGTGACATCGGCTTGGCTCTACAACAGCTGCGGTACCATGCCCTCCCCCGAACCGCCCCGGTACCCGCCGTGCCCCATTACACCGGCCCCCTGCTGACCCGCGACAGCGCTGACACCCTGCGCCGTGCCCATGACAAGGGCGCTGCCGACTGGCAGGGGTCGCTCGACCTGGGCCGGAGCCAGGACACCGTGGCCCTGAACGCCGACGGCTTCCACTTCCGTGGCCAGCTCTACCCGTGGCCGGGCAAGCTGAAGGACCGCACGCTGTACTACTGGGACGGCGAGGGCTTCGCACCGATCTCGCGCTACAGCGGCTCGTTGATCAAGCTGGTGCCGACCGAATGGGGTGCACCGACCTTCGAGATCGACGGCATCAAGATGCTGCCGACCTCCAAGCTGTCACCGTTCGAGGATGCGCGCCGCAAGGTCGAGCTGGTCGCCCCGGCCGGCAAGGTCATCCTCGATACCTGCGGCGGCCTGGGCTACTTCGCCGCGTGCGCGCTGGAGGCCGGTGTCGGCCAGATCCGCTCGTTCGAGAAGAACGCCGACGTGATGTGGCTGCGTACGCTCAATCCGTGGTCGCCGGATCCAGACTCGGCTGCCGCCGGTGGCCGCCTGCAGTTCAGCCACGGTGACGTCTCACAGCAGATCGAACAGGTGGCCAGCAACAGTGTCGACGCGATCCTGCACGACCCGCCGCGCTTCGGCATCGCCGGCGAACTGTACTCCCAGGTGTTCTACGACCACCTCGCCCGCGTCATCCGCAAGGGCGGTCGCCTGTTCCACTACACCGGTGCGCCGAACAAGCTGACCAGCGGGCGCGATGTCCCGCGCGAAGTGGCCAAGCGTCTGGAAAAGGCCGGCTTCAAGGCAGAACTGGCGCTTGACGGTGTGCTGGCCGTCAAGCGCTGAGCCTCACTCCGAATCCACCTTCGCCAGCTTCATCACCCACGCCGGCACCACCGCCTCGCCGGCGTAGAAGTCCTTGGGCTTCCTCTCCGCCATTGCCCAGCGGTGCAGCCAGCTGGGGCCATAGCGGCCGCTGTAGCCTTCGGCACCACGCGCATAGGCAGGGTCATGCATCGCCTCGTCCAGTGACACGAAGCGATAGCCCCGGCGCTTGGCCGCCGCCACCAGTTCGGCGAACGTGGCCGCGTTGAGCTCATTGGCGTGCATCAGCCACACCTGTGGCAGCGCATAGCCCAGCAGCGCCTGCGACTGCTTCTCGTAGTAATCCAGCTTGTTCAGCATGTACGGCACATAGCCCTTGCGCAGCTGTGCCAGCGTCGCTTCGCGCTCGGGCGAATCAGGCTGCTCGTTCATCACGTTCGCATAGGCGAACGCCCACACCCACTCACCGTTGTCGACCGTCACCGGAGCCACGCGGTAGCCGTGTGCCTTGAAGAACACATCCATCTCCGCACGTTCTTCCGCCGTGCGGCCAGCACGCAGATAGGGATGGCGCATCCACTGCGGCTTCAGTCCGCGCTCGGCCAGCAAGGGCCGCAGCACCGTTTCGCCGCGCAGGAAATCCTGCTGGAAGGCCGCAACGCCCTTGGCATTCAGATCCATGTGCGAGTACGTGTGGTTGCCCAGTACATAGCCGGCGTCCAGCCAGTCGCGCAGCATCTGCACCCGCGCCGGCTGCACCTGCCCATCGATCTCCAGCTTGTTCTCGTTGACGAAACCCACCACCGGTACACCCGCCTGCCGCAACTGGGCCATCAGTGCCTCATGGCGCGCCTGCAGGTCCGGCGGCACGATCTCGTCCACCCGCGCCCACGGCAGGTCATCGATGGTCACCGCAATCCGGCGGTCCACATCGGCGGCGTGTACCGCCAACGAGCACAGCAGCAACGGCACAGTCCGCAGCAACCAACGCATCAGCACTTCCTTGCAGGGGGCGAGGCGTGAACTGTAGCGCGATTGCGGATGCGCAGCCGGCTCAGGGCCCAGCTGGCGATGCAGTGCGCGTACAGCACAATTCCCCCTATGGGGCCGATGATCCCGCCCGGCGCTCACGCACGATCGCCCGCCACAGCATCACTCCCGCCACCATGGCCACCAGCAGCAACGCGGCCAGCACCATCGCCAGATCATCGGGATTGCGCAGCAGCGGCGCGTGCTCGCGGGTGAGGATGTCGAACACTACGTGCTGCGCCTGGGCCAGTGGCATCCTGCCGTCTGCGGCAAGATCCACCAGGCATGCTGCCGGAGACAGCGTTGCCACGCTCAGCCAGGCACTCTCGTACAAGTGCAGCGCCCTGAGTGACAACGCCAGGGCCAGGCCATGCAATGCCAGCAGCCCCCAGCTGGCCTGCCGCAGGCGCCCCGACGCGCGACGCAGGCGATAGGCGCAGATCGCCATCGCCCCCAGCAAGGCCAGCCCAACGCCGACCACTGGAATCAGATGCAGCGGGTACCAGCCCTGCAGCGCATTGGAACGTGCCATCAACTGCTCAGCCACCTGCATGCGTGCCACCGGATCCGGGCCCCCACAGGCCTCGCCCACTGGTTCCAGCAACAGGTCCACCCTGTAGTGGAAGAAGCCGACCGCCATCGTCACCGCCAGCACGACCAGTATCTGCAGTACCAGCAGGATGGGCCCGGGCCCACAGATGCGGCAGAAACGTGAAGCAGTAGAGGCCATCGGTTCATCCATGACAACAAGGGTCCATCCTAACCAAGCGCTTCCGGATTGTCGGCGGGCGTATGCGACAACTTCTGGTCCGTCCCGGTAGGATGTCCTGAGGGACGAACAGGCATGTGATGGAGCAATGGAATGGTGACGATGTATCTGCTGGTGCGAACGCTGTTCCCGTTGCTGATCTTCGTGCTCGCCTGGATGCTGCTGTCGCGCCTGATCAAGGCCCGCGTCGCCCGCCTTCCGCGCGTCCCCTTGAATCTGCCGGAACACAGCAGCAGCCCACGCAAGAAGGATCGACGCATCTACGAACGCAAGCTGCGGCGCAAGCCAGGGCTGCGTACTGCAACCCTGCCCGCAACCGCCCCGCGCAGCTGGAACTTCGCCGCAGCGATCATTGCTTTGTGCGCACTGATTGCTGCCGCCCTCGTCGTGCCCGATGGCGCACGCTTCCAGGTGATGGTCGAGAGCATCTCCGGCTATCCGTCCACGATTGCGGAAGCACAGGTTCCCGCCACCGCGCAGGCCGCCGTGCTGCAGGCGTGGCAGCCTGTGCTCGCACAGCTGTCGCGGCCGGTGGCCATGCGCTACCCCATCGGGCGAACCGGCGGCGAGCACACCGCACGCGCCACGCTGCCCGTGCAGGTGAGGCACCAGGCTGATCGGCTGCAGATTGCCTCGGCCGTGCCGGTGGATGCCGAGCGACTGCATGCGGAGCTCGCGCGCCTGGCGGGGGTTCCGAGGGAGGCAATCACCGTTCGCCAGAGCCAGATCTCACCTTGGCTGCAATCGGGCTGGACGCCCCTGACCGAACGATAGAGCCGAGCCTAGGCTCGGCGGCGGTTGCAGTGGATCCATGCCACGCGTGGATGGCCGTCATGACGGAGTCAAGCATGGCTCGACTCTGCAGATAGCGCTGGCCCACGCTCGGCCTCGATAGATCAGAACTCACGCGGCAGCTTCGCCGCCCACATGTTGTCGACCAGATTGGGGTACGGACGGCCGTTCTCCTCCGCCCGCTGCCGCGCGGCGTCTTTCTGGGCCGGCGACAGCGCCTGCGATTTCTGACCCTTGGGGTTGGGCTTTTTCCAGGGGGGTGTTCGGGGTGCGCGCATGGCCGCAGGATTATTTCTTCAGGAAGTTCAGCAATGCCAGATTGAAGTGATCGGCATGGCTGGTGTTGCAGCCATGTGGCGCACCTTCCAGGATGACGACCTCGCTTCCCGCGATGGCCTGGTGCGTGCGCTGGCCCGAGCCTTCGAACGGCACGATGGCATCACTGTCGCCGTGAAGGATCAGCGTCGGCACGGTGATCTTCTTCAGATCATCGCGGAAGTCAGTCGTAGCGAAGGCCTGCATGCAGCCCAGTGCAGCCGTCTGGTCGGACTGGTGGCACAGCGCGATTGCCGCCTGGCGCTGGTCTTCGGTCACCATCAACTTGCCATCGGCGCTGAAGAAATCGCGGGTGAAGCCATCGAAGAAGGCCTCGCGGTCCTGCTCCAGGTCACCGCGCATTTCATCGGCCTTTTCCTGGGTCAGCGGACCTTCCGGGTTGTTGTCGCCACGCAGCAGGCAGGGAGGGACTGCGGCGGCGAACACCACGCTGTGCAGGCGGTCCTGGCCGTGGTTGGCCACGTAGCGCGCCACTTCACCGCCGCCCATCGAGAAGCCGACCAGGGTCACGTCGCGCAGGTCGCGCTCCTCGATCAGCGCGGCCAGGTCCGCCGCCAGCGTGTCGTAGTCGTAGCCGTCGGCAGGCTTGTCGGAACGCCCGAAGCCACGTCGGTCGTAGCTGATGACCCGATGCTGGGCATCGCGCAGGATCGACACCTGCGGTTTCCAGGCATCGGCCGACAGCGGCCAGCCATGGATCAGAATCACCGGGCGGCCATCGCCGCCGGTGTCTTCAACGTGCAGGCGGATGCGGGAAGTGGGCATGGGGGCTCCTGTGGAAGGGCAGGGTTGCAGGCTAGGACCCCGGCCCTATGGTGCCCGTGAGGGAATCGAGGCGCGCTATGACATGGCGTGCACAGGCTGAAGGGTGGACCGCACCGCCAAATCCCCGCTCCATCGCGTCCAGCGCCGGTTTCGTCGCAACACGGCGGCAGAGTGCGGTGGACCGTGCCAGCCTGCGCGGACCACTTCCGGGAGATTCGTCATGCTGCTGCTCACCCTGCCCCTGTTGGCCGCCGGCCTGGCTGCCGCCCCGACCGCACCCGACACGTTGCGCGAGCAGATCCGCCAAGCGGACATGCAGCTGTTCGCTGCCGCGTTCGATGCCTGTGACGCCGACAAGGCCGCGTCGATGACCACCGACGACATGGAGTTCTTCCACGACAAGGCCGGCAAGTCCGCCAGCAACCGCGACGACTTCCGCCGCAGCGTGGCCGCGCTGTGTGAAAGCACCCGCACCAACCACAGGCATCTGCGCCGTGAGCTGGTGGAAAGCTCACTGCAGGTGTTTCCGCTGCACGACGAGCGGGCGCTGGAGATCGGCGACCACCGCTTCCACGAGCGCGATGCGAAGGGTGTGGAGCATTGGACCGGCCAGGCCCGCTTCATCCAGGTCTGGCGGCGGGTGGATGGGCAGTGGCAGGTGGAGCGGGTGATCAGCTACGACCATCGGCCGGCGGATTGAGCGGCGGGGCGTCGTGTGACATGCGGCCATACTTCAATGGTTCTGGGTCGCCATCCAACGATGCGCGACAAAGTGTGATCTGTAACGCAGCCTTCTACATGGGTCGCTTGTTGGATCTCGGCTGGTCAACCTTCATCCTTTGCTGGCACATTTGCACCAGAAAGGAGATATACGTCGATGTACTGGATTGACTTCGAGCAGCCAGCCGAAAAGAAGTTCCCCAAGCAGTTGTTGACTCTTGGCATCGCTAAGAGGGACGGCACGGTGTTCCTACCGGCCCTGCTGGCTGAATCCGAGCACGTCGTTCTTATGTGTGCGAAATACAGTCCCACCATAGTAGCGATGCTGGATGGTCACCCCTATGTCCCAGCAGAGTGGATGGCTGAAGAGTTCCCCGAGATTCGCGATAGATGTGATTTCCTCACCACCATCGCGAAGAGCGAGTCCGATCGTCTTGGCCTCTTCAAAGCAGATTGACCTGCGTCCATCCGCACGGCAATAGTCTAATAGTGGTGCTGCCGGGGTAAGCTCGGCGGCACTTTGCGACTTAGATAGAAACCAACCTTTTCCTATGTCCTTGTAGGTAGCGCAACTGCTCTGCGTTAAACGGTTTCGGCGCGATCTTCTGCTCCAATCCCCACTGAGCGCGAATTCCATCCGGCAGCGCCTCACTGAAGATCATCACACCATCGTCAGTGAAAGAAATGAGCCAACGGTCGAACAGTCGATCGATGTGGGGTGCAAGCATCAGCCCGTTGTTGCCGTCGAGGCGTTCGTGGTTATCGCTATCGGCCCAGCGCTTGATGTGACTGGCAATAAGGAAATTTGGGTTCGTCGTTCCGGTTACACGACACATCGGTTCGATCTCGCACACGCTACTGCGGAACTTGCCCTGTCCAACGCGCGCGTTGATCAACTGCTTCTTCTGGGTCGTCGAGAGCGTTTCATCGTTCTGAATCGAACGAATTGCACTAGAGATCGGCACCTCCTCGCGCCACTGACGAAGCTCCTCGCGGTCAGTATTCAACAGATCAAGAAGGTCTTCCGCCATCCCCTCTGGCACCGGGCACAGATACGCCTCATTGGCCTTTCCGCTCGCCTTGATGGGGGCGTATTTGTAGGGCAGATGCTGTCCCAGCAGGTCCATGTGATTGCGCACTTCAAGCGGGACTTCGACCAGCTGGTATTGCACCGGCACCGTCCAGCCGTCGTTGTTCCAGTCGCTGTCGGCAGTCTTGAAGCTCTCGGGACGCGCCATTTCGGCGTGCGCTCCACTCACGATGGCAAGAGCCCTGATCTGCTTGTCGGCAAAGGCGAAGACCACGTCGCCTGGCCGTACCAAGGTCATGTTCTCGTAGAAGGCGCTGCGATGGCCGTCGGTCTTTTTCTTTGGCGACCACAGAAAGCCTCCCTTTGCCGAGGCCTCAAAGGTCTTCTTCTGGTTCACCCACCAGTACGCCATCCCTGCTTCCCCCTGTCTCATCTAATTGATGTGGCCTATTGGCCTTAGAGACGGGATAGTACCTTTCGATGTCGTAATCGGCACGCTTTTGCCAAATGCAAAGAAGGCAGGGGAATACCCTGCCTTCGCTACGCCTTAGTGCTGCGGAATGTCTTACAACTGAATCCGCGCCACGCTCTCGTCAGCGCCCTTGTCGTCCTTTTCGCCGTTCTTGATGCTCACGAACAGCACGTTGTTCTTCGCATCCAGCGCCAGGCTGTTCGGGTGGGTCGGCACCGTGTAGGTGGCCACCTTCTGGTAGCTGTCACTGTTGTACGCCGTCACCGTGCCGGCTTCGCGGTTGGTCACGTACAGGCGCTTGCGCGGTGCATCCAGCAGGATGCCCAGCGGGCCAGCGTCGGTCGGGATGCTGGCCAGTTCCTTGCCAGTGCTGCGGTCGAGCACCAGCACGCGCTGGCCCGGGTGCTTGCTGACCAGGCCGCTGCTCTTGGCCTGGTAACCACGCAGGAATTCCGAGCCCTGGTCGGTCACGAACAGGCGCTTGCCGGCCGGGTCCAGCGCGATGTTCATCGGCTGCTCGGCGGCGATCTTGTGCTGTGCCACTACCTTGTTCGAATCGGTGCCCACCACCACCAGGTCGGCCAGCAGGTTGCTGGTGTAGACGCGCTTGTTGGCCGCATCCAACGCCAGGCCAGGTGCCTTCGCATTGCCCAAGCCGTCGATGGTGTTGATCACCTTCAGCGTGGTGGTATCGATCACGAACAGCACGCTGCTCACGTCCGGCTGGCTGCTGTGGCCGGTCACGTACAGGCGGTTGCCGGCGCTGTCGACCACCAGCTCGCGCAGGTCATGGGTGTAGGCGGCCTTGCCGTCCTTGCCGGTCTTCTTCTCCATCAGCTGGATGGTGCCGATGGCCTTGTTCTGCGCGGTGTCGACCACAGTCACCGACAGATCCACGGTGTTGCCCACGTACAGGCGGTTGTGGGCGTCATCCAGCACCACGCCGAACGCCTTGCGCTCCAGCGGGATGCGGGTTTCCACGGCCAGCGTGGCCGGGTTCAGGCGCAGCACCTGAGCCGGGCCGGCGTCATCGCCGAAGCCACCGGACGAGGCCACAAACACGGCGTTCTGTTTCGGGCTGTAGGCCAGTTCGTACAGACCCTTGGCCACGGCCTGGCGCTGCACGGCGGTGGCGGCGGTGGCGGTCGGGGCGTTATCGGCGAAGGCGACGGGCACGCCAAGGCTGAGCGAGACGGCAAGGGCCAGGGCGGCCGAGCGGAGAGCGGAATGACGGAACATGCGAGCATCCTTGAAAGGGCACGGGAGGGTGTCCTGGCTCGCTGGGCCGTACAAAGACGGCCGTTCCGGCGTGCGCGCGCGGAAAGGCTGGCTGGGGTAGCGGGGGAATGGTAGCAGGTGGGGGGCGTGGCGTGCGTCTGCGCACGCGTGGCGGGCGTTCGACGTGAGGGCATAGTCCTCCCCAGCCTCGTACGTTGAAGTCGCGAATTGAGCAGCACGATTGCGGACGATTGGCGTTGCTCGCCTTCCACAACGGCGCTCCATCTCGCCTTTCACCGCTCAAGATCCTCCCGGCGCGGCCGCTAATGCCGTTCAAGCGTCCGTTCGAGAATCCGATGAGCACTGAATACAGCACACCGCCGTCCCAGTCCGCCACCGTCAACCCGATGCGGCTGCCCAATACCCTTCATCTCACCCTGGGGTTGTTCGCACTGGTGCTGGGCCTGGTGCTGCTGCTCGGTGTCAGCAACGCCGAACAGGCGCGCGCCATGGGCCTGGGCCTGGTAGGCCGCGCAGCCACCGGCCTGACGCTGTTGCTGCTGGGCGGCGTGCATGTGGGTGTGGCGATGCGCTACTTCCGCTTCACCGTCATGCCCGGCGAAGCGGGCAAGATCGCCGCGCCGGATGGCGTTTCGGTCAGCAATCACCTGGTGGGGCTGATCAACGACGGCATCACGGTGCGCCAGCGCCCGGATGATCCGCTGTTGTCCATGCTGTACGGCCTCGTTCCGCATCTGATCCATGCACCGTCGGCCATCCGCTGGCATGCTGAAGTGCAGCTGCGCCGCGCGGTCTACCTGGCCGCGGTGTTGATCAGTTTCACGCTGGCCTGGGTATTCGCCCAGCCCGCCGCATTTGCATGGATGGCAGGCCTCTACTTCGCACTTGCAGTGGTGCTGCTGAAGCCGTTCGCCACGCTGGCAGCCATCCGTCGCGGCGCGATGGAAGCCGCACCTGACGCCGTGCCGCCCCCGCGCTGGGGCGCCATGGTTGTCCTGCTGCTGCTCTCCATTGCTGGTCCGCTGGCGATTACGTTGTCGCCAGTGCAGGTGCCCGCTCCACCGTTCGCGGTCAGTACCGTGGTGCTACCAACGATTGCCGTGCTGGGCAGCGCGCTGATCGCCAGTGCATTGTTCACCGTTTCGCTCATCGCACAGACCGGCAGCTACAGCGCTTCTGCCGCACGCCATATCGTGCGTGAGGATCTGCAGATGCCCGATCTGACCGGTGGCCTGCTGGAGCGCCTGAAGACGCGCATGCCCTACCCCAGCGAGTACCACGCCGAGTATCACAACGTCAGCGACGACGCCTACGATGGCCACCTGCTGCTGGAAACCGAGCCGGTGGTACGCGCCGAGCAGAGCACGTCGCGGCTGGGTGATGCCTTCGCGGCCGCGTGGAACTCTGACACGCAGCGCCCACTGCTGGCGCTGGGCCTGTTCGGGCTGGTGCTGGGCCTGGCCGGCGTGGTGTTCGCCTTCGTCTACGCACGCAGCAGCGGCGCTGCAATGATGGGCCTGATCGCCCTGGGCTTCATTTCTTCGGCGCAGTTCGCGTTGGCGTCTGCCCACAAGCTGTGGAACCGCGTGGACTTCCAGTCGACCGTGTACCGCGTGAGCTATCGCGGCACCTTCCACCGCGCCAAGCGCGTGGCGGGAAACGCGTACGCCGGCAATGGCACGCTGGCCGAAGGCGCGGTGCGCTTCGGGCCGCTGCGCGTGGCCGTATGCGTGGCCGAGATCACTTCAGTGGCGTTCGCACGTGGCGGCCGACGGCACGTGACCGCGCTGGACCTGCTGCCCAACGAATCGCAGGCATTGTTCGATGTACTGCAGGACTATACCCGTGATGCACAGGAGCGCGCCGGGCAGTTCTATCAGCAGGAACATCAGGTGCGCGAGGCGATGAGCCACGGCGGACGGCCACCGGAATTGCCGCAGGCACAGCAGCCGGTCGTACCTGTTTGACGAGATGCCCCCAAGGTTTACCTCGGGGGCATTCTTCTTTGATGCGGTACTACGTTAAAGCCTGCGACTCCAAGAACTACCCGCTCACCTGCGCTTTTCAATGCCGCCGAGCTTCGAAAGCGTGTACCGCAGTGACCTTCTCCTGATGTCTTTGGCGCTAAGTGAAAAGTCTTTCGGCTTTCTAAAACATGTAGTGATCAAGCCGCGAAGTGAATGTTCAGTCGCACGGATCACCTATCCGGAGCCCGGGTCGTCAACACGTCTCCGACCATAGGCCCACATTCAATGACACCATCGTCCCCGCGCCGATATGTGATGCCGGCCTTGCAAGCACGCGGTGCCATGTCCCAAACCCATCCCTTGAGCTGACGACTGGCATTGCCAGGCGAATAGAGCGGCATGTTCATGCGCAACCCGTCATCCTCGCCTAGATTGAGCGTGCACATGACGGTGCCTTCGCCTTCACACTCTTCGTCGGGGTCTGGATCGCCGACATGAGTAATGGTCGCCAGAAGGGGGGCGACATGTATCAAAGCTCGTAGCGCATGTGGCAAATTCGTGAATGATGATGCTGCGCGGCCATCGCTAGGCTCTTCTACGAATGGGTCGTCCAGCGTAACGCGACGGAAATAGTGTTCACTTCGCCCCATCACGTCGCGACCGCCGATGGCGGTTGCCATGTCCTCCAACTCATTGGTACGCAGCAGGAAGGTCGTTTCATCTGCATGCATCGCCACCAGTTCATCATCATTGGCGTCACTGCCTAGCGAATAGCTGCGCAGGGTGACGTCCAGCGAAACGATGTCATCTCCCGCGGAGTTACCGGAGATTTCGTAGCAGCCGCTGTAAACACGTATCTCCGTTCGCTCGAACGTCTCGTGATGAATACGCCAGAAGAGCAGACGGTACTGTCCGCTCGGCAATAGCGCCAGCAGCCGATGCCAGTCGATGTAAGAGGACAGATACAGACCAGCGAGTCCCGGGCCTGTTGCAATACCCTCGAACATGGACAGATGTCCGACCGGCAGCGCGTGGGCTACTGTCGTCGGCTTGCCGGCCTTCGGCTTGGGCGAATCAACGGCATCGCGAAGGCGGCGATGCATGTCGAGCCCATCGACCCTTGCGATCCGTAGCATCTGCATGGAAAGCAGCATCTGATCGACTTCGTAGACTTCGCCGGGGGCCAGTGCTTCGCACTCTTCTCTTGCGGTGCGAACCAACGCTGGTGAAATGAGCGATTCGAGCGCTTCCTGCTCACACAGGAGCTCGTTGAAGAAGTCATCGAGACTCCACGCCAGGTCACCCGTCCTTTTTGACACGGGATCGATGTAGACCACATCCTCGTCAGATTCCGTCAGCTTTCGGTAGTAAAGAAGTGTGCCGAAAGGCGTAAGCGCGATGGGAACGCGCCGTACGGTGTCGGGCGGCGAGACGATCCACCGATCGAGCACGGGTTGCCATGGCCGGGGATCGATCAGGGCAAGTTGAAGGTCGCCATAAAATCCGAGACCTTTTCGACGCCACAGTTCGAGAAGGCTGGCAGGAACAACACCCTCATAGGCGGAAACAAGCTCACGGGGAGCCGGCGAAACCTGTCGTGATGGAGGGTGCGCTTTTACGAAGCGATGTAGGGTAAGTCGGCGAAGAAAGACCACGCAAGCACCCCTAGAACGTTGGATCTGTGACGGCAAGCAGGCCCAGGTCGTTCATTTCCATTTCGACTTCGTTGGCGCGTTGGATGTGTTCCTTGTTCGACAGATCAAATGCCTGATCAATGGACACCACGATGGAGCCGCCTGGAGCGGGCAGCACGTCTGCGGCCAGAGGGAGCTGCTGTCGACTGACCGCCTGGCGTACGTACGCCATCCAGCCCACGCACTGCCGATGCGGGAAGGTAGCGTACTTGGTCTTATAGAACTGAAATTCACCATCCACCTTGTCGTAGATGTCAGCAAAGGCAAACGTGGTTCCCGGCTCTCCCTCAAGCAATGAAAGCAAGGTCTCTGCAACCAAACGGCTCGGGTTGGCGTGCAACTGATCTGGCCGATACAGGGAGACCGTCATGTACCCCATTGCCGGGATGTAGTCTATTTCGATCAGCCCTGGCCGCCGCTTGGTTCCGTTGTCGTTGACCACGGACGCACTGAATGACGTTGACCCTATTCGATCGGCGCGTTCCCGCAACCTCTCCACAACGGCGTCCTCATCCTCAAAGGGAATGAGCTTCTGCTTAGGTGTGTTCTCCCCGCAGAACCATTCGTTGTTACCAGGGATGCGCCGTAGCGTTGCCAACAGTTGACGGTAGGCGCCACGAAAGTCGGTCTCGGCTCGCTGACCGATGTCGAAACGAAGGATCGCGAATATCATGCGTGGACAACCTGCTGAATGTATGGGGTGTGGACACAGACAACGGGTGGCGGAATGCTGGATGAGGCCCATCTATAGACCTCTATCTCCATGAAATGCCATTGCAGCTTTCCTTGCGGCGAAGCGGTGTTGATGACCGCAATCTGCCGACCAGCCTCCTCAATCATGCCCGGGAATACGAATCGACTTGGGAACCCCAGCTTGGGCGCCCCGTCGTCCCGGGAGAGGAATTGCGCGTAACAGCCCTTCGCATCCACCACGGTACATTGGGCCCTCCAGAAGCCATCGAAGTAGACGCCGCCATACAGCCATTCCAAGAGGTTCAATTGCTCGGCGTTTGGTTGAGATTCGCCCTTGAGTGCGGACCATGCTCGCCCGGCAATGGATGTGTCGAAATCAGTGATCGGCAAGCCAGTGTTCTTGTCACAATAGCTGAACCTTTCGGGCCCAGCATTCATGTTGGCGATCTGTAACTGGTAGTCCCAATTGACCTTGTTCTCGCGGCGAACCGCTCGACGCGGCACGGCAGGCACCAACACACCTTGATCCAGCTTGCACTGATTGCATTCGGTTGAGCTGCTTTGGTTTGTGCAATCCCCCTCCTTTGCTTGCTCAATTGGTATGACACCAATGGCACGCCGCAACCGCTCCAACGATGCAGAACGCCGAATGACTTCGCCGATAGCTCGCCCTCCAATTGGCAGCGCACTGGCCATCGTCAGTTCCTCCAATTTGTCTGTGCACGGAAGATCGACAACAGATCCTCCGCTGTTAGATTGGGGTTGGCAGCAACCTTCATCTTCAGGACCACGGCGGGTTCTCGCCGCAACAATCCATTGTGGGTCGTGTCTGCTCGCACCCAGCGCACCAGAGTCGGCACGCGAGTAATATGCAATTCGTAGGTCGCAAAGTCATACGACTCGCGCACCGCACTCGACAACTGCTGATCCGACGTATGGTGGATATCTTCAGGCATGTCGCGTCGGAGTTCCGCAGCAATGCGTCCGGTAAACGATTCAGGCTCTGGCAAGCGCAGCAGGGCTTCCTGCTCTGCGGTCAGCTCAATAGGCATTCTTCAATATTCCTTTGGCGGTGCACCATTCGGAAAATGGCGCCATGAGACCCTGGAGCTGTTCGCGGGTCAGAACGCACTGCAAGCGCGTGAACACCCTGGGATCCCAAAAGCGAAATAGCGCATGCGAGCCATCGGATAGATGCAGGTCCAGGAACGACTGAAGGTGCGCGAAGACTGTTTCAAAATCACGATTGCTCTTTAGATGGCTAACACACGGCACACAATCCCCAGTCCCCTCCAGGGCGTTAAGCCAGCCATCCAGTGTTGTTACTCCGTCCAGCTTGACCAGCCATGGGCCTACATCAGCGTGCTTGGCCTCCGGTTGGCCATGGAACAAGGAACGGTGCAGGAGATCCTGGGCATAGAAGCGCAACGTGCGAGCGGCATCTGATCTAACGGCACAGTCAACGATGAGATAGGTATACATGGTTAGTGCTCCAGATATTCCGCGGCGCTCTTGCCAACCTGAAAAGGCACTGCCTGACCGTCGATAATCAGCGTGCCATCACCCGTGACTCTGGGGAAAACACCCTTGTGCAGCGGGCACACGGCTTTATCACCTATTCGGGCGACTTGAATTCCATCAATGTCTGTATCGGGTGATCCCGTGATGACCGTTCCGCCACCAGTGTGCTTGTCACCTAAAGCGATGAGCATTCTTGTCAGTCAACTCTGTATGACTGTCAATGACTTCAGCATTGTGGTCTCGCTGCGCATTGGATTTCACGCTATCACATGATGCGTCTAGCGCCCTGTAGTGAAAGATAAACTGCGATCTCCAACCCGAGACTGGAAACGTTGGACTGGATCTATCGCTGAGAATTCAAGCCATGTCGCAATCGACCCGTTTTCCATTTCGGCGCTGCAGCGGGGCTGTCGTGGTGGGGATTACAGGGCTTTGTTAGCTGTTCCTCGTCAGATGCTTTGGGGCAGCAACTCAACGATGCCCACCACCATCTCACTGCAGAGCATTCGGACAATGCACAGCGTGAAACAATGCCGTAAGCGTCACCACTTGGGAACGTGCAGATCGTCGCCATCTCCAGTCGCCTGCAGGATCTCGATCTCGATCTCGACCGCGCCGCGCTTGCGGCGGTGGGGCAATGGCGATTCGCCTCCCCTCAGGTGGCCACGCCATGCCGATCCGAGTCCGCGTAAGCCTGGTCTTTGCCCGCAGCTCGCCCCGTTCCAGTCCGTGAGATACCGCCACGCCCCCCTTGCCCCGAGGAGGATAACCATGGCCAAGATCGACGCCGAGTGGCTGGAGGACTTTGACGAGGCCCTTCTGGGCCTGTTTGCCGTCGGCCACAGCGATGCAGGCATGGATGAGTACCTGCTCAACTGCTACGCGAATCTGCAACCGCGTGAGGCGGCGATGGCCTTTGGCAACGACTACGATCTGCCCCGCACGCCGTTCCTGTGGCCGATGCCTGGATTGGCGCTGCAGAGTTAAGCTGCGTCCCAATCGGCACGTTTCGCGTTTCGGTGCTGTGGCGGGGCTGTCGTCGCTGAGGTTCCGAGACATCAATGGGATCGGCCCAGAACTCTCCTACATTCGCCTTGGGGATGACGCGGACATTATCGGCTGACGCCTCATGAAACACTGTCCACGGAATGGAAGGATCGAGCCGCCTACTACCAGGGAGCTGCGATCATGCTTGCACTGGCTCCCAAAGTGGTCTATCTGGCCGATTGCGCAACACGTGTGGACCTGTAGGAACAGTCAATCGCTGGCGAGCGCGCGCACGTTGCCGCGTGCCTCGTCCGCGCGCGCGGCATGTGGAAGCCCCAAGGAGGCATCAGCTATTTCGCGGCCCGCCAGCCTACTCATAACCAAGGGGTGGCCAATGGCATTGTTGCCATCCTGGTTATTCAGATAGGCAATCTCTACAAGGCTGTGGGCATTGAGGCCCAGCGGCCCGGTTTGGATGTCGCAAAGGCATGGGACAACAAGCTTGCTGCGCCGAATTATTCGCGATTTCACAGCCAGCTCAGGAAGTAAAAGAACTTGGCGAGCAAAGGGTGGGCCATGCCGCACTGTTCATCAACGAAATTTGACCGGGCGTATCGGCCCCAGCTGGCTCCGATACGCACGGTGCAACATTCGCCGATCGGAAACGGCTGCGGGCCCCATCTCCGGCCATCGTGGCGGCAGCCCCGCACCGCGGGGAAACCCCACATCTACTACCGCTTCTGGCTGACCGGCCGAACTACAATCTGGAGGAACTGCTGTAGAAGGTCGTCGCCTGCAAATCCGGCAGTGCAATGAGCGACAAAAATTTGCTTGAGTCTGCTCCGGAACATGCTGTCGATCTTGCGGATAGGTGAGGAAACGCCGCTCGACTCTGATGACCATCCGGACGACATTGCGTTCGACATGCCCCCTAGCGCGCGGTTGCTGAGGATGCTCTGCCGCTACACAGGTGCGATTCGCGCACTACTGCTGAATTCCTCCGGACCTGGACAGGCGGAGGACAGCATTCGGCAACGATGGCGCGAAAGTGGTGTCGGACTGGGGCTACCATCTGCCTCGGAAGAGGCCACGCACAGGGTTCGGCCCCGTCCTTGATCGGCTCCGTGCAATCGCACGGCTGAAGAATACCCGTCAAGCGATCGCCCACGGGTCTTTAGCGCTTCACGATCTTCGTAGCAGACCAGGTGTAGTCGCTATAGCTGGGCCAGGACCTGCGCAGCTTTGCCTCGGCAAGCTTTGCCGCCATGTAGTCCGACTCTGCCTCGACGACAGTGTTAACGCCCGTCGAATTGCTGCCCTTTCGTACGTCAAAGAAAACCTGATACTTGCCCATCGCGGCACCTCCTTTGTGTTTGGTTCGGTCATCCAACATTCGTTGCGGGCCGCCGTAATGGCAGCCTACTTCTTGTATTTTTCCACAAATTCCTGCATCTGCTCACGCCTCTCGGGCGTCAGATCCTTGCTCTCATTCAGTTGCTTCTCTACCGCTTTGGCCATAACGCCAGGCCCTTCGGTCACCACATACCGCCCTGCATTCCACAACAGATCGCCCGCAAACGATGCACAGGCTTTCGTGGTCTCGCCTGCGCCAGATGCGTCGCTGATCTTGCGCCACGCCTTTCCCAGCTCTTTGTAGCCCCAGTCCATGATCCCCCCTGAAGTGTTCAAGTATCACGCTACACCTGGCTAACCCGCGCCCGCAACTGCTTGGTGGCTTACGCCATGGGTAGCATGACGTCATTGGGTGTAAGACGAAAACGCAGCAGCTCTATTCCAAGCTCTTCCAGCGCTTCCTCAATACCTGCCGGCAATATTCCTTCTTCCGGCAGGACGAGCACACGGCGACCGGCTCGCACGCCGTGCACCATTAACTGCCCGATTCCAGCATAGACGCTCGACCGATCGGTCGATGTTTTTACCTCAAAGACGTCCTCAAGTTGATCGCCCTTGGCGACACCCAGGTCAATCAGCACGTTCTTCACCAGCCGTCGCCCTCGCTTGAGGCCCGCCTCCTGAAGCCACGCGCTCAGTGCATCGACCACCTCGCCGTGCCGCGATATGTAATCCAGCACGCGGCCGCGATGGCCGGAACGGGGACCCATGGGCTCGGCGTAGTACTCCCGCAATTGCGCCAATCGGCGCTGGAATTCGGGTGAGTCCACTTCGCCTTCGCGTACAGCATCCTTGAACGCTGCAACTATGCCTACGTAGCGCAGCAACGTGCGCGCAGCACCCTTGCCCCCCACCGGTCCCATCAGCACGCCCTCACGATAGGCGCCCTCCGAGTCCATCACTTGGCGCAGGGGTTCGTTGCTCCAGGCAAGAAATGCTTCTTTGCCCACACCTGTCCGGCCACCACCGATCCGCGCAGAGTGAAAAAGGTAGATCCGGCCAGTGTCCGAATCGCGGGCGAAGAATCCGCCTACTCGGTCATTGCGGCCTTCTTCTACGACATTGACCTCGACGGTGATGCTGACACCATCATTGTCAGAATAGAGACCAAACCAGTTCAACCGGCGCGGGGTCGTGGTGGAGCCCGCCTTCAGCGCGCCGGGCCAATACCAGTACTTGCCGAAGGTCTTGATCGTTTCGCCCGGGCGTCGACCACCGGGATAACCGATATCACGAACCACGTTACCGTCGCATTGTTGTTCCAGCGTCAGTTCAAGCAGTTCCTGGGCGCGCGCGATCTCTGCACGCCTTTCAAGCATGATGAACATCAACATCCCCTGTCATTTAACGGTTTCCTTCAGGCCATCTGTCAGCGCCAGCGTCCTGGGAAGATCATAGCAGTGACGCCCTCACGGCAACTCAGGCGAACTGACCCCGTAAGAGGAACATTGAATCTCCCAGCGCCACCCATTCTCAATCTAAAGATTAGTGAGGTCGTGCCGATAGGTCATGCCTCCAGACTGACCCACCCCCAATAGCAGGGCCATCAGCCGGTAGAGATTTCGCCCTCTTTTGACACCAGGGGATTCGCTTGGAAACCGTGTTCTCGGGCGAATTCCGCAGGGGTTTTCCATGCCGGTGCACTGTGAGGGCGCCCCTTTTCATCGCCTGATTCCTCGTGATCCACGGTGACCCATACGGGGCGAAGTCTCTAATTTGCGCTGGTCCGGTTCTTCGGGGGTGGGTCAGTGGGTCACTGCCGATATAGGTTTCGCCATCCATTGTAGCTTTCAATCTCTCCGCGCTGAAAAATCAAGAATATTTATCTAAAATTTCCTCGCTATCCACGCGGCGCGTCGCTCAATTGCAGCCAGATTGGATTGATCTCCCGACTGGCTAAGCGGGCGTTTCAGCATGGCAATCAAGAAGAATATTTGCTCATCCGCGCACGAATCAATAGGCGCACCGAGACGAATTGCGGCGTAAGCAATCCCACGCCTGTTAAAACCAAAGTAGGCAACACTAAGGTATGCCGAAGCAATTCTCCGCTTTGACCTCATTAGCGAAACCAGAGTTGATATAAGAATCTCTCTAATTTTCCTGGAAAAGGATATCTCCGTACGCCCAGTGACCGTGCGAACAAGCTGCGCTTCGATGGTACTTGCACCCTGAAGACGCCCCAAACAGATCGTCATATAGGCCGCACGAACTATGGAAATCAAGTCAAAACCGACATGGAAAAAGAATCGCCGATCCTCAGCAGCAATCAGCGCCCTCACAAAACCGTCAGGCGGTGCGAAATCACACTCATCGACAACCTTAAGAACCTTATTAAGATCAACGAACAGCGACCTCAAATGCTATACCCCGCTCCACTTTAGGCCCTGGCGAACGCCCTTGGTTAGAACAACCGTCCCTGACGAGTTAGCTGCAGTGGAACTGTAACTACCCCTTAGAACATTTTCATTTTCAACCTTAAGGTTGACAGTGGATATAAATCTTCTGTGCTGCCCCTGCTCACGAAGAAGTAGCTGAAAATCCTTCTCCTGAAAAATGTTCCCTTTCACTCCCCCCTTAACATCCGAATGCATCCGACCATGCTTCTGATAGTGGTATCCCGGCGCTGGATTCTTTCTTGATATTTCATGAACTTTTTCCGCAACCCCCTCCAGCTCGCCGTAACGTTGAGTCAACATGACAATGTACGACAGTCTCATTCCAAGATAGGGGTTGTAGTCCGTCTTTTTGACGGTGACTTCCATCGTCCAAATACCAGACACATCCGGAACCCGTGCCCGATAGTAGGCCCACGCGCCGAGTGAGCCAGTAGCTAGCACCCCGCCAAGAGCGTTCTGCAACACAGCATCGAAGAATCCAATCTCCAAAGTCTTCTCCTTATATAAAGAAGGGCGACCAGAGGCCGCCCTTCGTTCTGCTACACCGTTGGATCAAACCCCAACAGGATTAGCCTTCTCCGGATCAATCTTGTACTGCTTGATCGCCCGGGCCACATCCTTCGCGGTCATCTTCCCTTCCTTCGCCAGCGCCGCAATGGCGGCGTGCGCGATGTAGTAGCGATCCACCTCAAAGAACCGGCGCAGGTTCGCACGCGTATCCGAACGACCAAACCCATCCGTACCCAGCACCGTGTAGCTCATCGGCACGAACGCACGGATCTGGTCCGCATACGCACGCACGTAGTCGGTGGCGGCAATCGCCGGGCCCTGGCGGCCTTCCAGCAGCTCGGTCACGTAGGCCTTGCGCTGCTCACCTTCCGGATGCAGGCGGTTGGCACGTTCCACGTCGAAACCATCGCGACGCAGTTCGTTGAAGCTCGGGCAGCTCCAGATGTCGGCGGTCACGCCGAAGTCCTTGTCCAGCAGCTCGGCGGCGGCAATGGCTTCGCGCAGGATGGTGCCCGAACCCAGCAGCTGCACGCGCAGCTCGCCCTTCTTCGGCTTGCCGGCGTCGGTCAGCAGGTACATGCCCTTGACGATGCCTTCGGCCGCACCTTCCGGCATTTCCGGGTGGGTGTAGTTCTCGTTCATCAGGGTGACGTAGTAATACTCGTCCACCTGGTCTTCCATCATGCGCTTGGTGCCGTGCTGCAGCACCACGGTCACTTCGAAGCCGAAGGTCGGGTCGTAGCTGCGCACGTTCGGGATGCCACCGGCCACCAGATGGCTGAAGCCATCTTCGTGCTGCAGGCCTTCACCGTTCAGCGTGGTGCGGCCGGCGGTGCCACCCAGCAGGAAGCCGCGGGTACGCATGTCGGCGGCCTGCCAGGCGATGTCGCCCACGCGCTGGAAGCCGAACATCGAGTAGTAGATGTAGAACGGCAGCATCGGCACGTTGCTGACCGAGTAACTGGTACCAGCCGCCATCCACGAGCTGATCGCACCCGGCTCGCTGATGCCCTGCTGCAGCACCTGGCCGCTCTGGTCTTCGCGGTAGAACATCAGCTGGTCCGCATCGACCGGCTTGTACTTCTGGCCGAACGGCGCGTAGATGCCGATCTGGCGGAACAGGCCTTCCATACCGAAGGTACGGGCTTCGTCGGCCACGATCGGCACGATGTGCGGGCCCAGTTCCTTGTCACGCAGGGTGATGTTCAGGCTCTGCACGAAGGCCATGGTGGTGGAGTAGCTGCGCTCGCCGCTGCTCTTCAGCAGGCGCTCGTAGCTTTCCAGCTTCGGGGCAACGAAGGTCTTGTCGGCCTTGCGGCGGCGCTGCGGCAGGTAACCACCCAGCGCGGCACGGCGCTCCTGCAGGTACTGCACTTCCGGCGAATCCGGGCCCGGGTGGTAGAACGGCACCTGGCCGTCGGCCAGCTGCGCGTCGGTCACCGGAATGTTGAAGCGGTCGCGGAAGTGGCGCACCGCTTCGTCGTCCAGCTTCTTGGTCTGGTGGGTCGGGTTCAGTGCCTCACCGGCGCTGCCCATGCCGTAACCCTTCACGGTCTTGGCCAGGATGACGGTCGGCATGCCCTTGGTGTTCACGGCCTGGTGGTAGGCGGCGTACACCTTGTGCGGGTCGTGGCCACCACGGTTCAGGCGCCAGATGTCGTCGTCGCTGAGGCCGGCGACCATCGCAGCAGTTTCCGGGTACTTGCCGAAGAAATGCTCGCGGGTGTACGCGCCACCGAAGGCCTTGCAGTTCTGGTATTCGCCGTCGACGGTTTCCATCATCAGCTTCTTCAGGACGCCGTCGCTGTCCTTGGCCAGCAGGGCGTCCCAGTAACCGCCCCACAGCAGCTTGATCACGTTCCAGCCGCCGCCACGGAACACGCCTTCCAGTTCCTGGATGATCTTGCCGTTGCCGCGCACCGGGCCGTCCAGGCGCTGCAGGTTGCAGTTCACCACGAAGATCAGGTTGTCCAGGCCTTCACGGCCGGCCAGGGCGATGGCACCCAGGGTTTCCGGCTCGTCGCTCTCGCCGTCGCCGATGAAGCACCACACCTTGCGGTCGGACTTCTCGATCAGGCCACGGTTTTCCAGGTAGCGCATGAACTGCGCCTGGTAGATGGCGGCCAGCGGGCCCAGGCCCATCGACACGGTCGGGGTCTGCCAGTATTCCGGCATCAGCCACGGGTGCGGGTACGAGGACAGGCCACCGCCGTCCACTTCCATGCGGAACTTGTCCAGCTGCTCTTCGCTGATGCGGCCTTCCAGGAAGGAACGCGCGTAGATGCCCGGGGCGCTGTGGCCCTGGATGAACAGCAGGTCGCCCGGGTGGTTTTCGCTCGGGGCGCGCCAGAAGTGGTTGAAGCCCACGTCGTACAGGGTGGCGCCGGAGGCGAACGAGGCGATGTGGCCGCCCAGGTCACCCGGCTTGCGGTTGGCGCGCACCACGGTGGCCATCGCGTTCCAGCGGATGATCGAACGGATGCGCCATTCCAGCTCGGCATTGCCCGGGCTCTTGGCCTCGAACTGCGGCTCGATGGTGTTGACGTACTCGGTGGTGGGAGAGAACGGCAGGTAGGCGCCCGAACGACGGGTCAGTTCCACCATGCCTTCCAGCAGCTGATGCGCGCGCTCGGAGCCCTCGACATCAATAACGGCCTTCAACGACTCGATCCACTCCTGGGTTTCCACAGGATTCGGGTCGTTGTTCAGCACCTCGTTCAACCAGTTCATTAGCGCTCCCATAACCGCACGCACGCGCGCGACTGTTGTATAGATTTCTAGACCGCAAAGTGTAGCGCACCAAGGGCTTTCGTCACTTGGCTACGCTGGCGTATGGATGCAACCAGCCAGTGTCCGCAAGGGGCTTGCCAGACCGTGCGAGGGCGCACTGGCGGGGCTTGGCGGCTGCGCGGGGTGTCGCCTCCGGACCGCTGCGCCCATGTGCAGGACGCAGTGTTACTGCTGCCGATGACGGTTGTGGGGCAGCGTGGCAGGCCTGCTCGCGAGCGCCCCGGCGCTGGCGCTGAACCGGCGACAACGTGTCGCACCCGCCTCTGGATCGGCCCCCGCCCTGCCCTCAGGGTAGGCCTCGAGTGTTGGCCTCGCCCGCCTCGGTCCGCCGTCTGGCCCTGCCTCGCTCCCTTCCACAGCTTCGCCCGGGGCGCCTCGCAAGGGGCGCCCCTTTTGCTGTGCGCGGGGTCGGCCATGGCCCAAAAATGACCTGCTTGTGGCCGGATCGGCGGTTGTCGGCTTCGATATATCGATATATCGTTTGCACACTCGTTTACCGATATATCGAAATGAGCCGCACCGCCTCTCCCAGAACCCGTTCCACCGATTCGACGGTGCCGCGCCGCAACGGCCAGCCACGCGTGCTCAGCCGCGGCGACCTGCGCCTGCTGGTGCTGGCCCTGATCGGCGAACAGCCGCGCCATGGCTACGAGCTGATGCAGCTGATCAGCAACCAGTTCATGCAGGCCTACACGCCCAGCGCCGGCACCATGTACCCGCTGCTGGCCAGCTTCGAGCAGGCCGGCTGGATCGAGGCCGAGGAAGTGGACGGCAAGCGGATCTTCCGCATCACCGCCGCCGGCGAGTTCGAGCTGAAGGTGCAGCGCACCCAGGTGCGCCTGGCGCAGCGGCGTGCCTTCGACCGCGCCCGCGAGATCACCAAGGCCTCGCTGCCGCCGCCGCTGGCCGGTGCCCTGCGCGAGTTCAAGCGGGCGCTGGTGCATCACCACGGCCGCTGGGCCGAGGGCGAGGCGGAAGAAGTAGCGGCGCTGCTGACGCGGGCGTCCGCGCTGCTCAACGGTACGGCCGGTAGCGAGAACCAATCCTTTTCAACGACCCAGCCAGACTGAATCCAGCCAGGTCGCCCCTACGCCGCGCGCCCCCGCGCGACACCTTTGCAGGTAACCCCATGACCGAACACAACAACACGCGCCTGCGCCTGGATGTGCGCTTCCGTGAACTGACCGTGCTGCGCACCGAAGAGGTCACCCCACACATGCGCCGCGTGGTGCTGGGTGGCGACGATCTGGCCGGATTCGATTCGCCCGGTGCCGACGACCACATCAAGCTGTTCTTCCCCAATGCCAGCGGCGAGATGGTGCTGCCGGTGGTCACTGCCGAAGGCCGCAGCTATCCGGCCGGCAAGGAGCCCTCACCGGCCCGCGACTACACCCCGCGCTGGTGGGACCACGAAACCGGCGAGCTGGCCATCGACTTCGTGCTGCACGACCAGGGCATTGCCGGGCCGTGGGCCGAGCAGGCCAAGGCTGGCGACACGCTGGTGATCGGCGGCCCGCGCGGCTCGTTCGTGGTGGCCGACAGCTACGACGCCTATGTGCTGATTGGCGATGAAACCGCGCTGCCGGCCATCGCCCGCTGGCTGGACGTGCTGCCGGAGGATGCCGAGGTGCAGGCCTTCATCGAAGTGAGCGATGAAGCCGAACGCCAGGACCTGCCGCAGTACGAGAACGTGCGCATCCATTGGCTGGAGCGCAACGGCTTCCCCGCGGCCAGCAGCACGCTGCTGGAAGACATGCTGACCGACTTCGAAGCACCGGACGGCGATGTCTTCTACTGGATCGCCACCGAATCGCGCCGCGCCCGCATGATGCGCAAGTTCATCGAAGGCCACCTGGGCGTGCCGCGCGACTGGATCCGCTCGACCGGCTACTGGAAGGCCCACCCGGACGAAACCGACGGCGATTGATCAAGAGATGGCGGATGCGGACCGTTGGTCCGCCCGCCCTTGACTGTGTAGAGCCGAGCCCACGCTCGGCTGCTTTTGGGTCCGCCATCGCGCTGCGCGCGATGAGTCGAGCGTGGCTCGACTCTACAGGGGGCCATCGGCGGTCATGCACTTTTTGCCAGGGGGTAGTGCCGGCCGCTGGCCGGCAACCTCATGAACCTTCGGCAGGAACCTGCAGCTGCCGGCCAGCGGCCGGCACTACCGCGCTGGACGCCACCCGCCGCGTCCACCCGAACCGCTGCGCGGCCCAGATCTCCAGCGCTACCAGCAGCGCGATGACCAGCAGCGGCAACAGCAGCCCGAAGTACACACCGGGCATCATGCCGTTGATCTGCGCCTTCACCAGCCGCAGCACGCCTCGGGTGTGCAGCAGCTCATCCACGTGCATGGTCAGCGCTTCTCGCACCACCTTCGGCTCCAGGCCAATCGTGCCAGCCTTGTCCACCAGCGTGTCTTCCACCATGCCGTGCAGCAGGCCTTCGCGCACCTTGCCGATCACCCAGCCGGTGCCGCGTGCCAGTGGGCCGTTGCCGAGGCGGTCGAGGCCAGGCAGCGGATGCTCGCTCAGATAGGCCGAGGCGATGGTATCCGCCACATCGCCCACCGTGCCCTGGCTGCGCAGGGCCTCGCGCATGCGCGGGTCGTCCAGCGAATCGGTGAAGCCTTCGCTCCACCCTTCCACCAGCGTCTGCAGATGCGGCTGGAAATGATCGAGCTGCTTGAACAGCGCGCGATGCGCGCCGGCGGTGAAGCCCAGCTGCAGGCCGAAGAAGGCGGTGGCCAGCGGCAGCAGCACCACGTAGCTGGCCAGCAGCCAGTGATGCCAGCGCTTGCGCCGCTGCAGCCAACCGCGGCGGTGCAGCCAGCGCCAGGCGAAGATGCCCAGCACCAGGCCCAGCAGCGTGCCGAGCAGGCTGCCGCCCAGCAGGTCGAGCACGCTCAGGCCCGTCCAGAATTCGTTCAACCAGTACTGCGCGTCCTGCATGGGTCTTCCTTCCGTGAATGAAACAGCAGCCCATTGTAGAGCCGAGCCCACGCTCGGCTGCTTTTCGTTCCGCCATCGGAGAACCCTCGCGCTGCGCGCGATGAGCCGAGCATGGGCTCGGCTACAGGGATTCCGCCACCTGGTTCAACGCATCAGCCGGCAAGCAATGCGACAATCGCGCTCCTTTCCTGCAGCAACGAGGCCCACATGGCCAAACTGACCCTGGCCAGCGTGGATGCGCTGCGTACCCGCTTTGCCGATGACGCCGCCTGTGATGCGACACTGGCCGCGTTCACCGATCCGGCTGCACTGCGCGCGCCGCTGCGTGAGCTGGTGGAGGCACAGCACCGCTACCTGCAGGCCGAGTTCGAAGTGGCACAGGTGGCCGACGTGCTGCGCCGTGACCAGAAGTACGCGCCGGTCGGTCGGCCTTCGATCAACATCGTGCAGCTGCGCAAGCAGCAGGCCGCGACCAAGCAGGCCGCGCTGATCGCACGTCAGGTGGTGGCGCAGGCCGCGCAGACCTTCGTGCGCGTGAGCGGGCTGGCGGTGAAGGCCAAGCAGAGCCCGAGCGAAGCGTGCGTGGCATGGTTGGGCGCGCTGCGCTGAACGCGCGTACCCGGTAGTGGCCAACCTTGGTTGGCCCGCGAAATGCTCGTGTACCAACCAAGGTTGGCACCTACCGGGTAGTGCCGGCCGCTGGCCGGCAACCCCATCAGCATCGGGCACCTCGCAAGCAGCCGGCCAGCGGCCGGCTCTACCAGAACCCAAAAAGAAGGCCCGCTTTTCAGCGGGCCTTCTGCCTTCTCACGACGAGTGAGTGGGGTGCATCAAGCCGCCGGCTTTTCGCCGGTGGCTTCGGTGGTGATGCGGATCTTCACTTCATCGCTGACGTTCGGGGCATACGCGCCGACGCCGAAATCGCTGCGCTTCAGGGTGGTGGTGGCATCGAAGCCGGCGGCCGGAACCTTGGCCATCGGGTGCTCGCCGCCGCCGTTGACGGTGACGTCCAGGGTGACCGGCTTGGTGATGCCCTTGATGGTCAGGTCGCCGGTGACGGTCAGCTTGTTGGTGCCGGCCGCTTCCACCTTGGTGCTCTTGAAGGTGGCATCGGCGAACTTGGCCGCGTCGAAGAAGTCGGCGCTCTTCAGGTGCTCGTCGAACTTGGCGGTGAAGCTGTTCAGGCCGCTCAACGGCAGCTTCACTTCCACGGTGGACTTGGTCACGTCTTCGGCGTTGTACACCAGGGTGCCTTCAACGTTGCCGAAGTGCGCGCTGGGGTTGGAGAAGCCGAAGTGGCTCCACTGGGCCAGCACGTCGGTGTGGCTCGGGTCCAGCTTGTAGGTGCCCGAGGCGATCTTGATCGCTTCGGCGGCCGGCGCGGCAGCGGCGGCATCGGCAGCCGGGGTGGCGGCCTGCTCGGTGGTGGCCGGGGCGGCAGCATCGGCAGCCGGGGCAGCGGTGTCGGCCGGCTTGGAGCAGGCGGCGATGGCCAGGGTCAGGGCCAGCGGCAGCAGCAGTTTACGGGTGGCGCTCATCTCAGGAACTCTCCGGATCGTAGGGTGGGTACACGGTGCAGCAAGGGCCCGCCGCGGGACGGCAGGCCCGAAACCGATACAGCGACTTACGCGATGCGCGCCGCTTCGTCGAACGACAGGCGCGGCAGACGCGGGAACAGGCCCGCCGGGTCACCGTAACCCAGGTTGACCAGGAAATTCGACTTGATGGCAGTGCCGGCGAAGAAGGCTTCATCCACCTTGGCTGCATCGAAGCCGGACATCGGGCCGGCATCCAGGCCCAGCGCGCGCGCGGCCAGGATCAGGTAGGCACCCTGCAGGCTGCCGTTGCGGATGGCGGCTTCGTGGCGGCCTTCCTGCGGGCCGTCGAACCAGGCCTTGGCATCGGTGTGCGGGAACAGGTACGGCAGCTTCTCGTGGAAGTCCAGGTCGAAGCCGATGATGGCGGTGACCGGGGCGGCCATGGTCTTGGCCAGGTTGCCTTCGGACAGGGCCGGGGCCAGCTTTTCCTTGGCTTCCTTCGAAGTGACGAAGACGAAGCGGGCCGGCGTGGTGTTGGCCGCAGTCGGGCCCCACTTCACCAGGTCGTACAGTTCCTGCAGCAGGCTGGCCGGGACCGGCTTGTCGAGGAAGGCGTTCTGGGTACGGGCAGTGCGGAACAGCTGATCGAGGGCAGCAGCGTCGAGCGCGTGGGACATCGGTGGATCTCCAGGGCGGCTAAGGGAAGTCAGTGCCCGCGGGCGGCGCGGGGCGAATCGACGAGCCGCAGTGTAGAGTGTCGCGACTGTTGCAACACCCAGCAGGGCTGAAACGAATTAATGCCAATGGTGAAACGATCGAGCGCGCCATGGACGGTCACTGACGGCCGTGCGGGCAATGTCCGCCAGGCGGTCGCGCTGGCCTCGGCGCTGCGCCAGGGCACCCACCGACCGCTGGTCCTGCAGCCGCGCGCGCCTTGGCGCTGGCTGTCGCCGCGGCGCCTGCCGGGCGATGTGAACGGCTATGGCGAGGCTTTCGCGTCACTGGCCGCCGAGGCCCCGGCGCTGGCGATCGGCTGTGGCCGCCAGGCCGCCGGTGCCCTGCGCGTCCTGCGCGCACGCGGCAGCCAGGTGGTGCAGATCCTCGACCCGCGCATCGGCGCCCGCCATTGGGATGTGGTGGTGGTGCCCGAGCACGATGCCCTGCGTGGCAGCAACGTGCTGACCCTGCTCGGCAGCCTCAACCCGGTGGACGATGACTGGCTGGCCTGGGGCCGCGCCGCGTTTGCCGGCTTCAGTACCCTGCCTGGCCCACGCACCGCGCTGCTGGTGGGCGGGCCGACGCCGCTGGCACCGTGGGACGAAGCGGCGATGGTTCGCGTGTTCCAGGCGCTGGCCGAGCAGATCCGCAGCGAAGGCGGCAGCCTGCTGGCGACCACCTCGCGGCGCACGCCACCGGCCTTGGCCGAGATCCTGCGCGCGAAATTCGCCGACCTGCCGCACGTGATCTGGGGCGATGGCGGCGATGGCGTGAACCCGTATGGGGGCCTGCTCGGCTGGGCCAACCGCGTGGTGGTCTCACCCGATTCGGTGAACCTGCTCTCTGAAGCCTGCGCCACGCGCATGCCGGTGATGGTGGCCCTGGCCGAGACCGCGCAGGGGCGGCTGGCGCGTTTCCAGCAGCAGCTGCGCGAGCGCGGGCGATTGCAGGAACGCTGGCTGGACTGGCAGTACGACCGCATCGAGCCACTGCGCGAAACCGCGCGGATCGCGGCAGAAGTGAAACAGCGTCTGGCAGCGGGGTAGTGCCGGCCGCTGGCCGGTAATCCTGGGCGCCTGGCATCACGGGAATGCCGGGTGCGCAGCGATTTCTGAACATTTCGATCCAGCTGCGCGGTTAGAGTCCAGCTTCCCCCATCACTCTGAACGTCTTCATGCGTACCCTGCTCCTGCTGCCCCTGGCCCTGCTCGCCGCGTGTTCCACCACGCCCACCGAGCTGGATCCGATCTCGTATCAATGCCAGCAGCAGCTGGACGCGTACCGCGAACAACCGGCGCTGCGCGATCCGAAGGGCCAGCGCCCGCCACTGCCGGTGGCTCCCATCAGCGACGCCTGCGACAAGGAACTCAAGCGCAAGGGCGTGGACCGCCCGCTGCGCTGACCGGCGTATGATCGGCGCGCGGGCCTGCCCGCCGTTGAAGGTATCGACATGGATCGTTTCTCCCGCCTGCCCCGCGCCGCGCTGCTGATCGCCAGCCTGCTGGCGACCGCACCGGCATGGGCCAACAGCACCGAGTGCCGCGAGCGCTACCCCAGCGTGGCGTCGCAGGCGGCAATGCTGGACGTGGCGTGGACCACCGCCGAGCGTCTGGATGCGCTGCCCGACGTGGACGTGGTGGTGGCTGCACGTGGCGGCCAGGACCTGAGCCGCTACGGCCTGCGCCACAGCCACCTGGCCTTCCTGCTGCGCGAGGACGATGGCCGCTGGCGCGCGATGCACCTGCTCAACCGCTGCAAGACCGACAGCTCGCAGCTGTACCACGAAGGGCTGGGCAACTTCGTCGGCGAGAGCGGTGGCCATACCGATCTGCGCATCGGCGTACCGTCGGCACCGCTGCGTGCAGCACTGCGCGCGATGCTGGTCTCGCCCTCGATCCAGCCCAAGGCGCTGCACGAAACCAGGTACAACGTGGTCGCCTACCCGTTCGCCACCGACTACCAGAACTCCAACCAGTGGGTGCTGGAAGTGCTGGCAGCAGCGATGGCACAGGCCGATGGCGCACCGGCCATCGTCAAGCGCGAACAGGCCCAGCAGTGGCTGCGCCAGCAGAAGTACCAGCCCAGCGTGCTGCATATCGGCCTGGGCAAGCGTGTGGGCGCACGCCTGTTCGTAGCCAACGCCACCACCACCGACCACCCCGCCGGCGAACGCATCTCCGGCAACTACTCGGTCGTGACGGTGGAATCGGTGTTCGATTTCCTGCACCAGCACAGCCAGCTGCAGCAGGAACTGGTGATCCCCCACGTGCCGGTGGCCGGAGCCGCCGCAGCCACACCCTGAATTCCCTTCTTTGCGACCTGGAGGTCCCGATGCTCCGTTACCTGCGTATGCCTGCCTCTGCCCTGCTGCTCTCGGCGCTGCTGGTGCCCACCGTCCATGCCGGCGCTGCGCCGCAGTTGAACAGCAGCGAGGCCAGCGTGCTGATCACCTCGTTGATCGTGGTATCGGTTCCCCTTGCGGCGTCGGCAGGCCTGTCCGAACTCTCCAAGGCGCCGTTCAAGGCCAGCGAACGCCGTGACAGGGCCCGCCGCACCAAGGCGGTGCCGCTGCCACCGATGGAAGTGAAGAAGGTGGAGACCACGCCGGAGGGCGAGCGCCAGGTGCAGCTGCAGGTACCGGACAAGGCCGACCAGACCGCCACGCTGCGTTGGCCGGCGCCCGTGCACGAGGACCAGACGGCGGCCTTCGTGGTCGGCCAGCAGGTGCATTTCGACCCCACCGAAGCCGGTGCCGGTTGGACCGTGAAGAGCGCACAGGGCCAGGCGCTGGCTTATGTGCCGACCGCCTATGCCGCCGGCGATGTGATGAGCGAAGCACTGTAAAGCTGAACGGCCGGTTTTGGTTTTGCCGCGGGCCGGGCGGATAATGGGCGATCCCCTTTGTCCTCCTGGCTCGCCATGTCCGTGCGTCCTGCCCCTGTGTTTGCCCCGTTGACCGCCCGCGCCCTGGTGCTGGCGGTACTGGCCATGGGCGCGGTGGTGCTGCTGTCCAACGTACTGGTGCAGTACCCGATCAATGACTGGCTGACCTGGGGTGCCTTCAGCTACCCGGTCGCGTTCCTGGTCAGCAACCTGATCAACCGCCGCTTCGGCCCGGGCCCGGCCCGCCGCGTGGCGTGGATCGGTTTTGCGGTGGCAGTGCTGCTGTCGATCTGGGTGGCCACGCCGCGCATTGCCATTGCCTCCTGCTCGGCCTTCATCGTGGCCCAGCTGCTGGACATCACCGTGTTCGACCGCCTGCGCCGGGGCAGCTGGTGGCGTGCGCCGATGGTGGCCACGACCTGCAGTGCGACGGTGGATACCACCATTTTCTGGTCGATCGCCTTTGCCGGTTCCACCCTGCCGTGGGTGAGCTGGGCCGCCGGCGATCTGGCGGTGAAGCTGGCGATCGGCGTGTGCCTGCTGGCCCCGTTCCGTGCGTTGTTGTGGAAGATGGCGCCGCTGCGCGCCACCAGCTGACCGCCGTCGCTCTGGTAGGTGCCAACCTTGGTTGGCACGCTGTTGCCGGGGTCGTGAACGCTGATGGGTTGTGCCAACCAAGGTTGGCACCTACCAACAACAGGCCAATGGTCAGATCATTGATCCGGCGGGTCATCGCCGGGCCATTGATCCGGTAGCTGCCAACCTTGGTTGGCACGCTGTTGCCGGGGTCATGAACGCTGATGGGTTGTGCCAACCAGGGTTGGCACCTACCAACAACAGGACAACGGTCAGATCATTGATCCGGCGGGTCATCGCCGGGCCATTGCTCGGGTGGGTGCCAACCTTGGTTGGCACGCTGTTGCCGGGGTCATGAACGCTGATGGGTTGTGCCAACCAAGGTTGGCACCTACCAACAACAGGCCAACGGTCAGATCATTGATCCGGCAGGTCATCGCCGGGCCATTGATCCGGTAGCTGCCAACCTTGGTTGGCACGCTGTTGCCGGGGTCATGAACGCTGATGGGTTGTGCCAACCAGGGTTGGCACCTACCAACAACAGGACAACGGTCAGATCATTGATCCGGCGGTTCATTGCCGGGGCATTGCGCTGGTGGGTGCACCCCCTCAGGCGAATGGCAGCTCCGCGGCGATGCACGCCGCCGTAATCGCGGCACACGCCTCTTCAATCGCGGGCGTGGTCGGGGCCAACCGCGGGCGGCGGTCCAGCGTGCAGGCGAGGCCCACGTCCAGCAGCGTTGCATGTGCCCCGTGCAGCGCCTGCGCGGTGTCTTCCGGCAGGAATCCCGCAATCGCCAACGCATCGATCAACGACGGCGTGTCGCGCGGCTGCAACAACGCCGCATGCTGGGCACTGCGCGCAAGCACGCCGGTCTGCAGCAGGAACTCCAGGTCCACCACGCCACCCGCGCCCTGCTTCAGGTCCAGCCGTGCGGCATCGCTGCGGTCCAGTTCAGTACGCATGCGCCCACGCATCTTCAACACGTCGGCATACAGCACACCGGCATCACGTTCGCGGCCCAGCGTCTGCGCACGCACGTGCTCGAAGTCGGCCAGCAGGCTGGCATCGCCGGCCACGCCACGCGCGCGCACCAGCGCCTGGTGCTCCCAGGTCCACGCACGTTCGCGCTGGTATTCGGTGTAACTGGCCAACGAAGACACCAGCGAACCCTTGCCGCCATCCGGGCGCAGGCGCACGTCGATGTCGTACAGGCGCCCGGCGGCAGTGACTGCCCCAAGCAGTGCCATCACCTTCTGCGCCAGCCGCGCATACCAGCGCCCCGGTTCCAGCGGACGCGCGCCATCGCTGGCATCCACGCCAGCCGGGTTGTCGTGCAGGAACACCAGGTCCAGATCGGAACCGAAGCCCAGTTCAAGGCCACCGAGGCTGCCGTAGCCGATGATCGCGAAACGGCCACCGGGAATCTCACCGTGCGCGGCGCGCATGTCCGCCTCGGCCATCGCCAGCACGGTGACCACCACCGCCTGCGCCAGCTCGGCCAGTTGCCGCGTGCTGTCCACTGCACCCTGACGCCCATCCAGCGTGGCCATCGCCATGCGGAAGCTCAGTGCCAGCCGCGTTTCATTGAGCCAGCGCAGCGCGGATTCCGGATCTTCCACCGCCAGCACCTGCTGGCACTCGGCCAGCATGCCGTCGGCATCCGGCATCGGCCCGGACACGCGCACGTCCAGCAGTTCGTCCAGCAGCAGCGGGTACGCGGCCAAGCGCTCGGCCAGCAGCGCGCTGCGCGCCAGCACGTCCACCAACCGCGCCAACGCGCTGGGCTGCTCGTCCAGCAGCGCGAGATAGCTGGTCCGGCGCAGTACCGCCTGCAGCAGGCCGAGGACGCGCTTGAGTGCGGCATCGGGCTGCGGCGAACGCGTGGCCGCATGCAGCAGCGCGGGCAGCACGCGATCCAGCCGCGCACGCGCCGCATCGGACAACGACTTCACGCCGGTGCCCTGGGCGAAGTCGCGCAGCGACTGGTCGGCGCCATTGGCATCGAGGAATCCGGCTTCGGCCAGCAGCGGTGCGTTGCTGCCCTCGGGCAGGCTGCGCCAGTAGTTGGCCAGCGCGTCGGGCGCGGCCTGACCCTTGCGCGGCGCCAGCAGCGCGGCGAATTCGGTACTGACCCGCTGTTGCTGTTCGGCCAACGCCGCACGCAACACCTCCCAGTCTGGATAACCCAGACCGACCGCGATGCGTTCACGGTCCAGCGCATCGCTGGGCAGCACATGCGTCTGTGCATCACGCAGCATCTGCAGGCGGTTTTCCAGCCGGCGCAGGAACAGGTAGGCCTCGCGCAGCGCACTGCCATCCTCGGGCGCGATCTGTCCGGCGGCCACCAGTGCGTCCAGCGCCACCAGCAGCCGACGCTCGCGCAGCGCCGGTTCACGGCCACCGCGGATCAGCTGCAGCGCCTGGCACAGGAACTCGATCTCGCGGATGCCACCGGCGCCGCGCTTGATGTCTTCGTGCAATTCGCGGCGTGCGACTTCGGCGGTGATGGCCGCCTTCATCTCGCGCAGGCCGTCTAGCGCGGTGAAATCCAGGTAGCGGCGGTACACGAACGGACGCAGGGTCTGCAGCCACGCCTCACCGGCCTCGATATCGCCGGCCACCGCGCGTGCCTTCAGCCACGCGTAACGCTCCCAGTCGCGGCCCTCGCGCTGGAAGTACTGGTCCATCGCCGCGAACGAGAGCGCGACGCGACCAGCGCTGCCGAACGGGCGCAGGCGCAGGTCGACGCGGTGGCTGAAGCCATCGACGGTGGTCTCGTCCAGCAGCTTGGCCAGGCGCTGGCCGAGGCGCGCGAAATACTCCTCGGCAGCCAGTGCGCGTGGGCCGTCGGATTCGCCGCCATGCGGGTAGGCGTAGACCAGGTCCACATCGGAACTGAAGTTGAGCTCGCCACCGCCGAGCTTGCCAAGGCCGAACACCACCAGCTGCTGCGGCGCGCCTTCGCCGTCGCGGACCACGCCGTGGCGCTGGGCGAATTCCTGCTGCAGAGCGTCCAGCGCCAGCCGCAGGCAGTCTTCGGCCAAAGCGGTGGCGCCGGCCAGGGTCTGCGCCACGTCGTCCAGACCGGTCAGGTCGCGCCAGATCAGCCGCGTCGACATCGCCGTGCGCCAGCGCCGGATCTGCGCCGGCCAGTCGCTGGGCTGCAGCGGATCGAGCACCGGCGCCGGGATCGGCGGGCAGCCGGGCGCGGCCAGCTGTGCCAGCAAGGCCGGTTGCCGCACCAGGGTGTCCAGCGCGAAGTCGCTGCTCACCGCCAGCCGGGTCAGCAACGGCAGCAGCTCGGCAGGAACGGTCTCGGGCAGGACCTGGGCCAGGCGCGCCAGCGCGCGGTCGACAAGGGGCTGCAGGGAGGTGGGCAGATCGGCGGGGGCGAGGGTCATGGGCTGATTGTATCGACCCGGTAGTGCCGGCCGCTGGCCGGCAGATCCGATGATTCCGCAGCAGCTTCCTGCAGTTGCCGGCCAGCGGCCGGCATTACCAACAATGGAGGCCGCGTATTCATACTGGGCGACAGGCAATAAAAAAGCCCGCTTGCAGCGAACTGCCAGCGGGCTCTGCTCCCTCCCCCACGTCGGGATGCAGGGCCATCGTGCGGGCTGCGAAAGCACTTTGCACGCTGCACTGCAAAACAAAACCGGTGGGTAGGGGTGACGCCTGCGGGGAAAAGCCATTCCACGAAGGTAGAACCCCCCGTACGGAGGAGGATGGCCGATAATCGGGATTCCCCCCAGAAACACTGTCGTCATGTCTGTTGATCGCATCGCCAACGCGCGTCTCCGTGACCGCGTGGTCTCCGCCGAGGCCGCAGCCGCGCTGATCCAGCCCGGTGAAACCGTGGCCATGAGCGGCTTTACCGGCTCCGGGTATCCCAAGACCGTCCCCGTTGAACTGGCCCGTCGCATCGAATCGGTGCACGCCCAGGGCCAGCCCTTCCAGATCAAGCTGATGACCGGCGCCTCCACCGCGCCGGAACTTGATGGCGCGCTGGCCAAGGCCGATGGCATCGCCATGCGCATGCCATTCCAGAGCGACCCGGATGCGCGCAACCGCATCAACGAGGGCAAGCTGGATTACATCGACATCCACCTCAGCCACGTGGCCCAGCACGTGTGGTTCGGCTTCTACGGCGAGATCGATACCGCCGTGATCGAAGTCTCGGCCATCCGCGAAGACGGTTCGCTGGTGCCCTCCACCTCGGTCGGCAACAACAAGACCTGGCTGGACCTGGCGAAGAAGGTGATCGTCGAGGTCAACGAATGGCAGCCGGCCGGCGTCGACGGCATGCATGACATCTACTACGGCACCGCGCTGCCGCCGCACCGCAAGCCGATTCCGCTGGTCAACGCCAACGACCGCATCGGCGATACCGCGCTGCGCTGCGACCCGGACAAGATCGTGGCCGTGGTGCGCACCAACGGCCCGGACCGCAACAGCCCGTTCAGCCCGATCGATGCGACCAGCGAGCAGATCGCTTCGCACCTGATCGAGTTCCTCAAGCACGAAGTGAAGAAGGGCCGATTGCCGCCGAACCTGCTGCCACTGCAGTCGGGCGTGGGCAATATTCCGAACGCGGTGCTGGCCGGCCTGGCCAAGAGCGGTTTCCGCGACCTGGCCGCGTTCACCGAAGTGATCCAGGACGGCATGCTCGACCTGCTGCGCGACGGCGTGCTGAGCTATGCCTCGTGCACCGGCTTCGCGCTGAGCCCGCAGGCCAACGAGACGTTCAAGGAACACATCGATTTCTACCGCGAGCGCATCATCATGCGCACGCAGGAGATCTCCAACCATCCGGAACTGGTGCGCCGCCTCGGCTGCATCGGCATGAACGGCATGATCGAGGTGGACATCTACGGCAACGTCAATTCGACGCACGTGATGGGCACGCGGATCATGAACGGCATCGGCGGTTCCGGTGACTTCGCCCGCAACGGCTTCCTGTCGGCCTTCCTGAGCCCGTCCACCGCGAAGAACGGCACCATCTCGGCGATCGTGCCGATGGCCAGCCATGTCGACCACACCGAACACGACGTGTCGGTGATCGTCACCGAACAGGGCCTGGCCGACCTGCGTGGCCTGACCCCGCGCAAGCGCGCGCAGGTGCTGATCGACAACTGCGCGCATCCGGATTTCCGCGCGCAACTGCAGGACTACTTCGACCGCGCCAGCCGCGAGAGCTACGGCAAGCACACCCCGCACCTGCTGCCGGAAGCGCTGTCGTGGCACCAGCGCTGGCTGGATACCGGCACGATGAAGGGCTGACTGCGTTGGGGGTCAGAGCCCTTTTCTGCCGAAAAGGGATCTGACCCCGGTCATGCGCAACGTCGGGGTCGGATCCCTTTCCGCAGGAAAGGGCTCTGACCCCAGGTACGGACATCGGGTACAGCCGGCCAGCGGCCGGCTCTACCTTCACGCGGTGCGCAGCGCCGCCAGCGATTCGGCCTGCAGCCGCTCGTAGATCTCGAACTCGTCATTCACCGCCACGCCCAGCGCCTGCTCGAAGGCCTCGCGGTTGGCGTGCGCGGCATAGGCGCGCTGTTCTTCGCCGCCCAGGTTCGACTGGAAGATGCCCGCGGCACTGACCGGCAGGAAATCCTCGTAGACGATCGGGTCGGCGGTGGCCAGGCCCGCGGCCACCAGTACTTCGGCGGGCAGATCGGCCACGCGCTCCGGCGCGGCGCGACCGGCATCGGTCAACTGGTAGCGGTAATAGCCCAGGCCTTCCTGGCGCAGCGTGTCGTGGTCATCCGGGAAGCTGGCGAACACCGCCTGCAGGCGCTGGCCGTAGTCGCCGCCCGTGCTGCCTTCGCCACCGGCATCACGGGCCTGCGACAGCAGCTGGTCGTACAGCGCGCGGCCCTTCGGGGTCAGCGCAAGGCCACGCTGTTCGATCTCGCCGAAGCGCGCGGTATGCGTACCGGCATCGCCACCCTCGCTGTCCGGGAAATGCACGGCTTCTTCCAGTGCCTTGAAGCTGGTCTGCCGCAGCAGGATCGGGCAGGCGCGGCGCGGCGGGCCTTCGATCACCGCCTTGGCCGCCATGCCGTGCTCGATCATTGCCGCCTGTGCGGCATCGATATCCAGCGTACGCGGGGTCAGGTGGTTGATGTGCGGGCCGCGGAAGCTGACCACGTCGGCCACCAGGCGATGCGCGTTGTGCAGCGCGTGGTAGGTCGGCAGATCGACGGTGGCATCGCCATGCCAGCGGAAGGTTTCCAGTGCTTCATCGACGAAGCGCTCGGCATCGGCCTGCGACAGCCCGCCGTCACGCTCGGCCTGGTCGATCAGCGCCAGCGCGCCCTCGGTGAAGATGCGGCGGCGTTCGAGGATGCGCGCCGATTCGGCACGCAGCGCTTCGTCTTCGATCAGCTCCAGGCGCAGCAGCGAGGTGAACACGCGGAACGGGTTCTGCGCCAGTGCGGCGCCGGTCAGCGGGCGGAACGCGGTGGAATGCACCGGCACACCGGCCACGGACAGGTCGTAGTAGCCGACCGGGTACATGCCCATCACCGCGAACAGGCGGCGCAGCGTGGCCAGTTCCTGCACGGTGCCAACGCGGATCGCACCGTGGCGCTCTTCATCCAGGCGCGCACGCTCGTCGTTGCGCTGCAGCTGCGCAGCCAGCGCCGGGTCCTGCTCCAGTACCTGCGCGTTGATCCGCTCCACCAGTTCCACCAGCGTGCCGTACAGCGGCACTTCGGTGCGGTACATGCGGGACATGGCCTGCGCGAACAGGCGGCGGATCACATCAGGCGAAACGAAAGAGGCGCTCATCAGTCACTCGATTACGGGAACGGGGAACAGCTCGAACCTGTATTGTCGCCGGAGCGCGCGGCGGCGGCGATATGCAGAGCAACATGACGGAAATCGGTAGTGCCGGCCGCTGGCCGGCAACCTCCGGATGCCTGGAATGATGCAGTTGCCGGCCAGCGACCGGCACTACCGCTTGAGCTGGCGCCTCAGGGTGGCATCCAGGGTGATCGGCCGGTCCCAGTGCTGGTAGCTGGCCACGATGGCATGGCGCACGGCGCGGTAGTGCAGGTTGTCCGGCTTGGTCGGCATCCGCTTCACCACTGCCTCCCAGCCACCCTCCGGGTCCTGGCTGAAGGCGCGCACGCTGTCGCGGCAGGTCTGGCCGCTGGCCTTGGCCCAGAAGCAGGCGAAATAGATGTCCCCGGCCTGCCAGCCATGGGTGGTGAACAGCGCGCTGATGTAGCCGCGCGGCACGTCGGCATAGCGCGATACCTCATCGAGGAAGGCATCGGGGTAGCGTTCGGCGTAATGGTTGATGTCCTGCAGCTGGGCATCGACCCAGCTGTCGCCGGTTTCCACCTCATACGCAGCCGAACGCTCGGCGCTCTGCTGGGCCAGCACGGTGGCCGGCGCCAGCAGCAGGGACAACAACAGTGCGCGCAGTCGGACGTTCATGCCCCGATTCTGCCGCAGCCGCCGCGCCCTGTCAGGCCGCCGCAGCGGCCTTGGCCTCGATCGCCGCCAGTGCAGCCGGCCAGTCGTGGGCGGTATCGGCGGTGACCATGCGCGGTTCATCGTCGGCCACGCCGTGCTGGGTCTCGTGGGCCCAGGTCACCGCGTACGGGGTATGCACGCCCCAGCCGCCCAGGGTCACCACCGGCTCGATGTCCGAACGCAGCGAGTTGCCAACCATCACGAAGCGCTGCATCGGCAGGTCAAACTCGGCCAGCACGCGGGCGTAGGTCTCCGGGTCCTTCTCGGAGACGATCTCGATGCGCGGGAACAGCTCGGCCAGGTTGGCGACCTTGATCTTCGCTTCCTGGTGGAACAGGTCGCCCTTGGTGATCAGCACCACCGGGTAGTGCTCGGCGATGGCCGCCACCGCTTCGCGCACACCGTCGATCAGGTCGACCGGGTGGCGCAGGGTGTCGTGGCCGATATCCAGGATGCGCTGGATGTCCTTGGCCTCGATGCGCTGGCCGGTGATGTCGATGGCCGCTTCGATCATCGACAGCGTCATGCTCTTCACGCCGTAGCCGAAGGTGCCCAGGTGGCGCTGCTGCACTTCCAGCAGGTGGCGCGCCGTCTGCGTGTCATGCACGTCGACGTAGCGCGACAGCAGGTCAAGATAATCCTGCTCGGCCTTGCGGTAGTAGTCCTCGCTCTTCCACAGCGTATCGTCACCGTCAAAACCGACCAGGCCAATGGCGCGCGACGGCGCAGGCGTGGGGGTAGTCATCGCACAAGGATACCGCCGTCCCGGCCACGTGGGACACCGGGCACGCTCAGTCGCCGTGCTGGCGCTGGTAGACCAGCAGGTCCAGTGCCGGGGCCTGGCCGGTCAGTTGGGTCAGCAGGGTATGTACCTGGCCGCGGTGATGGGTCTGGTGGTTGAACCAGTGCGCCAGCCCGGCGTCCACCCGCTGCAGCTGCGGTTCGGGCGTGGACACGCGTCGATAGGCGACACGGGTCGCCAACGCCGCGTCGGACAGCCCGAGCACGAACGCGACGATGCCGGCATCCTCCTCGATCCGCGCCTGACGCAGCGCGGTGAAATCGGTGAACAGCAGCGTATCGAGCGCATAGCCGGTATCGCCCTGCCCGGCCAACCGGCGCAGCCAGATGCGATCCGTCACCAGCAGGTGGTTGAGCGTCCCTTCGACGGAGCCGAAGAACGCGCCGCACGGCCTGCGGTAGTCCTCCTCGGGCAACGCCTCCACGGCGGCGTACAGGCGCTGGTTGGCCCAGGCGTTGTAGCGTGCCATGGCCTCGAAATGGGTTTTGAGGGTTGCCATGTGCGGATGGTCGAGCCCGCCGCGGGCGCCGTCAATACAGCAGAAACCCGGGCGGCCGCAGCCGCCCGGGTCCCCATGCACCGGCCTTCCCGAATCAGGCGTGGATCAGCGGCCCTGCGCCGCGCCGGCACCTGCACCGGCCTGCTGGGCGGCCACGTAGGCCTTGTACTCGTCGGCGCTCAGCTCGCCGTCCTTGTTGGTATCGGCCTGGTCGAACACCTGGGCGAGCCCGGCATTCACCTGCGCCTCGGTCTTGCTGATGGTGCCGTTGCCATCGGTATCGATGCTGGCCCAGGTCTGGCCACCGCCATTGGCCTGTGCCGAGGCCGCTGCGGCCGCATTGGTCGCCTGGTCAGCCGCCTGCCCTGCCTGTGCCGCCGACTGCTGCGCCTGCGCGGCCTCGTTCTGTGCCTGCGCGGCCTGCTGCTTGGCCGACTGGGCCATCGCCGGAATGGCCAGCACGCTGCCGGCGGCGACGATCAGGGCGATCAGGGGCTTGCGGTTGCGAATAGTCATCAGGGGTGTCTCCTACCGATTGGGTGGTGTTGCGCGGCGTGTTGTCTCCGCACGGCACCTACCCTGCCACCGCCTTTCTGAATCGATTTTGCCCCGCGACCGGTGTCAACACGCACGATTAACCACTCACCTCCACGCATGCTTTAGCGCGGTGGTTAGCAGCAAGTGAGCAGCTCATAAGATGCGCATTCAGCGCTGCTGGATTTAACCGGCAGCGAACGAAAAACCTGCGTCAGTCGACGTTCTGCGCCGATGACCGCGAACTGAACACCACCCAGCCGAGGGCAACACCAGCGAGCGCGCCGGCGATTTCCAGCACTACACGGCTGCCGAGTTCGTTCGGATCGTGGATGGTGGCGAGGAACAGGCGCGCGTACAGCGGCGACTCCAGGCGCACGATGCCCATGTAGAACAGCTTCCATGCATCGATGCCGGCGGAAATGATCACGGCGATGACACACGACCAGCCGATCGCGTGGCCGACCGTCCAGTGCAGCAACCGGCACAACTGCGACCACAGGAAGTACACCAGCAGGCCGACCAGCAGCGCGATGGCGCCGGCCTCCAGGGTGCCGAGCAGGCCGAAGTGCAGGGGAAGGTTCATCGGGTGGGCAGGGATGAAGAGGCGGCCAGTGTAAGGGATCTGCCCCGGACCCGATCTGGTGGCCACGGTAGATCCCCACCATGCGTGGATGAATCTCCATCGAAATCGAATATCGCGGGAATTGAACGAAAGGCACCCACGCGTGGCGTGGATCTACCGTGTCGACCAAGGTCGACACCTACCAGGAGCAGCGGGAAATTGTCGAGGGTGCCCCCTGCCGGTAACCCCTACCGCACCGGGACGTCGTACGCGGTGCCGGGATCCGGCTCGGGTTGCAGGGTGTAGTGCCACCACTCCTGCGGATAGTTGACGAAACCGCGGCCCGCCATCGCGCGCACCAACTGCTGGCGGTTCGCCTGCTGCGCATCGCTCAGTCCGCTCGCCTGCGTATGCGCGCGAGGCCCAAAGAAATCAAAGTCGGTCCCCATGTCCAGTGGCGAGCAGCGGCCGCTACGGCAATCCAGCAGGCCGAGATCGACGGTGGCACCGCGACTGTGGCCGGAGCGCTCGGCGATGTAGCCGTCGGCCAGCAGCCGCGGCTTGTCCAGATCCGGGTACTGCAAAGCCTTGCGCGAGCGCTCGCGCGGGTCGTTCACCCAGGCCATGAAGGCCTGCACCGAGCGCACCGGGCGATAGCAGTCGTAGATCCGCAGGCCAAGCCCATCCGCGCGCAGGTCCTGTTCCACCTGCGCCAGCGCCTTGGCCACCGGCGCCAGCAGGAAGCACGAGGGCGCCTCGTAACCCGGTACGCGCGCGCCGGTGAAGTTGTTGGCGCTGGCGTAGCGGATGTCCATGTCGATGTGCGGTGCCAGCGACCGGATTTCGACCAGGCCGGCGCTGGCGGCATCGGTGGCCGGCGAAACGCGCGGCGGCTCAGCGGCGCTGGCGCTCGCTGCCAGCGCAGTCGCCAGTACGAGTGAAATGCAGGTCCTGGAAGTCATAGCTGAAGTCGATGTCCGGGTCGATGGCACGCAGGTCCAGCGTGGGCGGCGCACCGTCACCGGGCTGCAGCCAGGCCTGTGCGTCTTCGCCCAGCGTATCCCAGCGCAGCAGCCAACGCCCCTGCAACTGCAGCACCGTGGCCTGCAGCCGGGGCGACTTGTCCACGCTGAAGCGCAGGCCGTCCGCGCCCGGGCACAGTGAGGCCGGGCCCAGCCACGGATCGCGGTAACGGCCCTGCCAGCGTGGCAGATCCGTGCGGCTCGTCTCCTGCGCCGCAACGGTGGACGGCCGCGAATGGCCGGTCGCCGCCCGCGTTGCCTGGTCAGCCTTCAGCTCGGCCAGGTACGCCATCGCCGGGCGCGCATTGTCGGGTGTGGTGAAGCGCTTCAGCGTGGCCTGCATCAGGGCCGTGCGCGCGTCCTCGCCTTCGCCGTTGACCAGCATCACCACGCCCACCTTCCGGTCGGGCAGCAGCGCCAGCGACGAGTACATGCCCGACAGCGTGCCGGTGTGCGCTACTTTCCACTGCCCGTCCATGTCGGACACGCGCCAGCCATAGCCGTAGCCGTAGAAATGCGCGTTGTCCCAGCGCCGCTGGCGCTCACCCAGCGGCATCGGCATGTGCAATGTCCACAAGGTGCGGCGCTGGTCACTGTCCAACCAGTCCGGCACCACGGCAGGATCCAGCAGTACCTGCATCCAGCGCGTCATGTCACGCAGCGAACAGCGGATGCCTCCGGCCGCCATCGACGGCAGGTCCGGGCTGATGGCACCGTCGGCGTTCACCACCTCATTGCGATCACCACGCCAGGCATGTGGCTGGGCGACGTTGCCCACGCGTTTCAGCGACCAGGCCCCCAGCTGGCAGCGCGTCATGCCGAGTGGTTCGAACACCTGCTCGCGCATCAGCTGGTCATAGGGTTTGCCAGCGGCCGCGGCGGCCACTTCGCCGGCCACCACGTACATCAGGTTGTCGTAGGCATAGTGGCTGCGGAAGCTGCTGACCGGCTTCAGGTGCGCCAGCCCGGCGATGATGTCGGCACGGGAGAACGTGTTCGGTTCCGGCCACAGCATCAGGTCACCGGCACCCAGGCCGAGACCGCTGTTGTGGATCAGCAGGTCGCGCACCTGCATCTGCTGCCCCACCCATGCATCGTGCATGCGGAAGCCCGGCAGATGGCGCTGCACCGGATCGTCCCAGCGCAGCCTGCCCTGCTGCACCAGTCGCGCCAGCAGTGCGGCGGTCATCGCCTTGCTGTTGGAGGCGATCTTGAACAGCGTGTCCTCGTCGATGCGGCCGCCATCACCGCGCGCGCCTTCGGCGTGGCGATAGACCACCTGTCCGTTCTCGACCACCGCCATCGCCAGCCCGGGGAGATGCTCGGCCCGGACCACGGCGGCGACATCGGCATCGATGGATGCGGTATCGACCGCCGAAGCGGAGGGTGCGGCCAGTGCCGCTGCGAGGATCAGCAGGGGGTGCATGGGCGTTCCTCACGGCGTATGACCCAGCCCCCGCGCCACCCATCGGGATGGCGCGGGAGGGTGCCTCAGTAGCTCAGGCTTACGGTCAGCTGTGCATAGCGCGGCGACTGGAAGCTGGTCGGCCACAGGAAGGTGTCGCTGATGTGCCCAATGGCGTTCTCCTTCTCCTGGTCCACCGACATCTTCTTCTGCTGGTTGGTCAGGTTGTAGATGGACAGCTTCACCTTCAGGTCGGCCTCGCCGAACTGCTTGTTCCAGGTGATGTTCGCACCCAGTTCGTAGGTCCACGGCATGCGCCCGTAGCCTCCGCGCGGGGAATGCTCGTAGACGCGCTCGGAAGGAACACTGGAGGTGCAGTTCTGCACGCAGATGTAGTAGCTGTGGAAGGGCTTGGTATTGCCGCTGGGGTTACCCACGCCAAACCCCGTGATCGGACCGCCGGAGCGGGCGTCAAGGGTGGCGCCGACCAGCAGGTTCTCGGTGATCGCGTAGCTGCCGCGCAGCTTCAACTGATGGCGACGATCATTGGCCAGGTAGCCGTAGCCCCCGCGGTTGACCCACGGATCATCGAAGTTCTCGGTGCGGCCGGTATCGGCAAAGTCGGTATCGGAGTTGACCGGGCCTTCGGCGTTGCCGCGCCCGTACGCCAGCGTGTACGAGGCATTCATCGCCCACGTGCCGTCCCAGCCACGGTCCAGCTGCAGTTCCAGCGCCTTGTAGTCGCGACGCGGCTTGTCCCAGCCGATCTGGCCGATGTAGTTGCCCTTGTCGTCGTACTGGGCGAAGCCCTCCTTGCTGGTGTCCACGGTCAACCAGCCATCGGAGACACCGTCGCAGTTGGTATCACCCCACACGGTGACCTTCCTGCCCGGGTTGGCCATCACCCAGCCCACTTCGGCATTGCCGCACTGCGCGCTGGCCGTGATGTGCATGTCATCGATGGCGTTGTGCAGCTTGCGGTAGATGCCACGCACCCCATAGGACCAGCGCTCGTTGAGCATCTGTTGGAAGCCCAGGATCAGTTCATCCTGGTAGACCGGGTCCATGTCGCGGTCCACTTCCGAGCGCAGGTCACCGACCGTGCCATCGCCCTGCGAGTTGTCCACCGGCCCGATCTGCGCACCGGTGCGCGGCACGGCGTAGCGGCTGCCGTTGATCTCGCGGATGTCCCAGCCGTTGAAAGCGTAATAGGTGCGCTCATCAAGCAGCCCACCGGCCTGCTTGATGTTGATCACGTTGGCCACCGGCAGGTAGTAACGACCGATGTTGCCGAACAGCTTCATCGCGCCATCGCCCTTGATGTCCCAGGCAAAGCCGGCGCGCGGCGCCCACATGTTGTCCATCTTGATGTAGCTGCGGCCTTCGGCGTCCTTGTTGTCGAAGGTCTCCATGCGGATGCCGAGATTCAGCAGCAGGTTGTCGGTGACCGACCAGTTGTCTTCCAGGTAGTACGCCGCGTTGGTGCTCTCGAACTCACCCCCCACTTCATTGCGCCGCGCACGTACGTAGGCGGTAGTGCCCGCTGGTACCACGCCGCCGTTCTCCAGGATCGAACCCGGCGTGGTCTTGTAGACGTTGTAGTAGAACGCACCGGGGCCGGGATAGTAACGATCATAGGTGGATACGTTCTTCTCGTGATCCACACCGAAGCGCAGCAGATGAGTACCCAGCTGCCACTCGAAATCCAGCCGCGCCTGCTCGCGATCATCCACGCGCGACTGCACGGTGGAGTTGGTGGTGCAGCCCAGCGGTACGCCTGCCGGAGCCAGTCCGCTCTCGGCCACCACGCGGTTGCACTCCAGGTCGGTCAAGCTGCGCTGCGAGGCATAGCGCTGGTTCTTGCCATACATCGCACGCACCGACAGCCCTTCGGTGAGCTGGCCGTTGTAGGAAGCGGCCCAGTTCTTGCCGCCGTTGGTGGTGTAGATCTCGTTGGTCTTGGCAGTGGGCTCGCCCTTGGCCAGGTCGAAGCCGTAGACGTCGTAGGCCCAGTTGTCCTTGTCCGAGAACCCCATCAGCGACAGGCGGTGGTTGTCGTTGATCTGCCAGTCCAGCTTGCCGCCCCAGAACGGATCGTCGGTGCTGCCCTGGTTGAAGACGTTGCCATCGTTGTTGGTGTACTGGGCGCGGTTGTCGCGGATCTCGTACATGCCGAAGAAGAACAGGCGGTCCTGTACCAGTGCACCCGAACCCCACACGTTGAGCCGATTGGTGGTGTGCTTGTCCTGGCTGCCGATGATGTACGGCGTGCCGTCAGCGGTGTAGTGATCGTTCTTGCTGGACTGCCAGGCACGCGGCTCGAAGGTGTACTCGACGCCAGCGTGGAAATCGTTGCTGCCCGAGCGCGTCGCAGCGTTGATCACGCCGCCGGTGGTACGGCCGAACTCCACCGAGTAGCCACCGGTCTTCACCTGGAATTCCTGGAAGAACGCGAACGGCGCCGATGAGAAGCCGACGCGGTTGTAGAAGTCGGTCACGTTCAGGCCATCGATGTAGACCGCGTTCTCGGCCACCGACGAACCACCGAAGGAGATGCCCTGCGCACCCAGCGAGCCTTTGCCCGAGACCACGCCCGGGGCCAGCATCGCCACTGATTTCAGGTCCTGGTCGACCGGCAGCCGCTCGATGTCCTGGCGGCTGAGGTTCATGGACGAATCGGTGGAGGTCACGTCGACCATCGAGATGACCTGTGGCGCGCGCACCTGCACGGCACCCAGCGTGCTGATTCCAGAGACGGGCACATTGACCGTGGTGGCGTTGCCAAGCGACACCGTCACTTCACCCACCTGCGCCGGCGTACCGCCAGCCACCGCGACCTCCAGCGTGTAGGTGCCTACCGGCAACTGTGGAATGCGGTAGCTGCCGTTGGCGTCGGCCTTCACCGAACGCGAGAAACCGGTGGCCGGATTGCGCACGGTCACCGTAGCGGCGTCCAGGCGCTGGCCCGAATCGGTGACCAACCGGCCAACCACCGAACCATCCTGTGCGAATGCGCTGGGCGCGATCATGCCCAGACACGCCCCAAGGGCGACGCACAACGCCGCCCGCTTGATGCTGTAAGCCTTCATCCCCTGCTCTCTCCTGCAAGAATTGAATGGTGTGGAGTGCGATGTGTCGCGCTAGCGTTGCCCGGCTGGCAGTACCCGCCACTGGAAGTCGTAGCTCCATTGGTCGAAGTACAGGTTGCCGCCTGCCCACTCGGCCTCGCCGCGCTGCGAGTCGACCGTTTCCGAGCGGAAGTGCTGCTTGGCCGGCACCAGGGCCTGGCCGAAATCGTCGTTGAAGGCGATGCGGTAGCCGTCGAGGCCACCCAGGTAGAAATCGCGCAGGGCCGGCACGTCGCTGGCCAGTGCGCCGGTGGTCACGTCCATCGGCAGCCATCCATACGGCGCCAGGTAGACCTGCCCCCAGTCATGCAGGTTGTTGTAACCACTGCCATCGCCGGAGAACACCATGCCCGACTGCCAGCGTGCGGGAATGCCGTTCATACGCAGCAGCGCGATCAGCAGCAGGGTCTGCTGCCCACAGTCGGCATGCCCGGCATGCAGCGCGTAATCGCTGATGTTGCTGATCGTGGAGTATTCGCGCGCACCGGCCCATGGAATGCGATCCACGGCAGCAAACAGCTTGCGCACCACTTCATACGGGCGGGTTTCCCCCTGCAGCACCTGGTCGGAGAACAGCTTCAGCGCCGGCGTGAAGCGCACGTGCGGCAGCTGCTCGGCCAGGTAGGGTTTCAGTGCCGGATCGGCCGGTGTCGGCTGCACCTTGGCCGGATCGATCGCGGTATGCCGGGCCAGGATCGTGACCGCATAGCGGACCTCGAAGCGGGTCGGCTGCCCGGCCACCGCTTTGGCTTCCAGATAGGCCGTGCGCTGCAGGGTGCTGGCTGGCGCCACGCGCGCCTTGCCCGGGGTGCTGCCCAGCCACTGCACCCGCTCCTGCTGGCCCGGGATCTCGCGCGGGTACGGAATCCAGGCGCGTACGGTCTCGCCGGCCGGCACCGCATCGGCTTTCACCGTGAGCGACTGGGTGAATTCAATGCGCTGCGGCAGTACCGACGCCCGGCCACTTTGTTCCGCTGCGGCAAGCACGCGTGCGTGGTGCGCGTTGAGCACCTCGTTTGGGCCCGGCGCCGGCATCGGTGCATCCGCGCGGCGGCGTGCACGTGCCTCGTCGCCGAGCAGGAACAGGTTCGACGGTGCGCGCTTGAAGTACCAGCGCGTGCCATCGATGTCGAGGTGTTCGATCAGTCCAAGCTGGTCCCAGCGTGCGAATTCCTCGTCGGTCAGGTCGGGAATCCAGCGGCGCACGGCAGACTTGGCGGCGGCTTCGTCGAGGGAAAAATCCAGGCGGATGCGGCGCATGCGCTCTTCCTGGAACGCGATGTCGTCGAAACTGACGCCAGGCTCCGCCGCGTCCGCAGCCGACCAGGTGTTCAGTTCGCTGCCGGCTTCGGAGAACCGTCCCGCGTCGATCATCTGCACGACCCGCGCAAACTGGATGGCCGAGGGTGGCGGCTCCGCTCCCGCCGACCACGCCCACAGCAGCAGCGCGGCACACAGGCCGGCAGTGGCAGGCAGACGTGGTTTGCGAACGGCAGGATCCACAGCGACACTTCCCCAGCGCGGGTGGTAACGGCTGTGTAACACGGGCCGGGATGCCGGTCAATAATTTATTCTTGCTTTCGATGCCAAAAGGAATAAATATTCCAACAGGCATTCGAGGAGGGTGTGCAGCGCATGATCCTGGCTTCCCGCGAACGGCATCGGCATTGGCCACGCCGCTTGACCCTGGCCCTGTGCCTGCTGGCCGCACCGGCCTTTGCACAGGCGGCCCCGCCGCCCGACCCGGGCGCGCCGCTGCCCTATGTGATCGGCCTGCACGAGGCCTACCTCACCCCGCAGTACTGGACCGCGCGCCTGGACAACGCAGACGTGCCGATCCTGGACCGCAGCCAGATCGAGGCACAGAACGCGCGGATGCAGGCACAGGACAGCCACATCCAGGACATCGCCACACTGCCAGCCCAGCTGGATGCGGCGACGGTGCGTGCCAGCATCACCTCGCTGTCGAGCTGGCCCAGCCGCATCCTGTACAACGACAAGGGCCAGGCCATCGCGCCGGCACTGCGCAGCGCGACCGAAGCCAATCTGGGCCTGCAGTCCATTCCCGCGCAGACGACACCGCAATACGGGCTGGTGGTGAAGCGCGCTGCACTGCGTACCTTCCCCACCCGCGAGCGCGTCTTCAGCAGCATCGGCGACACCGACATCGATCGCTTCCAGGAGTCGGCGCTGTTCCCCGGCGACAAGGTTGCCGTGGTCCATCGCAGCGCCGACGGCCGCTGGCTGTTCGTGCACAGCGAGCGCTACAGCGCATGGATCGAGGCCGATGCCATCGCCAGCGGCGACAAAGCCACGGTGCTCGGCTACGGCGCGAAGGGACCTTACCGGATCATCACCGGCGCCACCGCGCAGACTGCCTACACCCCGGAAGAACCGCGCGTCTCGCGCCTGCAGCTGGACATGGGCGTGCGCTTGCCGGTGCTGGCCGACTGGCCGGCGTCAGAGCCGGTGAACGGCCAGCAGGCGCACGCATCGTGGGTGGTGCAGCTGCCGGTACGCGAGGCCGATGGTCGATTGAAGCTGATACCGGCCCTGCTGCCGCGCTCGCAGGACACTGCCGCCGACTACCTGCCGCTGACCCCACGCCTGCTGCTGCAGCAGGCCTTCAAGTTCCTCGGTGAACGCTACGGCTGGGGCCACGACTACGACACCCGCGACTGCAGCGGTTTCGTATCCGAGATCTACCGCAGCTTCGGCGTGCTGCTGCCACGCAATACCAGCGCGCAGGCGGTCAGTCCGGCGCTGGATCGCCTGCCGTTCACCGGCAAGGACGGCAAGGCCGTGCGCGACCGCGCCGTCACCGACCTGCAGGTGGGCGACCTGGTCTACATCCCCGGCCACGTGATGATGACCATTGGCCACGTCGACGGCCGCACCTGGGTCATCCACGATACGGCGGGCGGCAGCTGGTTCGGTGTTGACGGCAAGCGCGTGCAGGCCCACCTCAATGGTGTTTCGGTCACCCCGCTGGAGCCGATGATGGCCAGCGACAGCGTCCGCTACATCGACCGCATCACCAACATCCAACGCCTGCGTGCCAAGACCCCCTGAATGAAGATCACTGCCATCGAACTGGGCATGCTGCGCGTGCCGCTGAAGACACCGTTCAAGACTGCCCTGCGCACGGTGGAAACCGTGGAAGACGTGGTGGTGCTGATCCGCACCGACACCGGCAACACCGGCTACGGTGAAGCCCCGGCCACGGCGGTGATCACCGGCGATACGCACGGCTCGATCATCGAAGCGATCCGCCACTTCATTGCGCCGCGCCTGATCGGCCAGGACGTGGCCAACCTCAATCGCCTGTGCGGTCTGGTGCAGACCGCGATGGAGCGCAACACCAGCGCCAAAGCCGCGGTGGAGATCGCGCTGTACGACCTGTGGGCGCAGCTGCACGGTGCACCGCTGTACCAGATGCTCGGCGGCGGCGACCCGGTGATCACCACCGACATCACCATCAGCGTGGACTACATCGACAAGATGGTGGCCGATTCGCTGTCGGCGATCGAGCGCGGCTTCGAGTCGCTGAAGATCAAGGTCGGCAAGGACATCGGCCTGGACATCGAACGGGTCAAGGCGATCCACGCCGCTGTGGAAGGCCGCGCCCTGCTGCGGCTGGATGCCAACCAGGGCTGGACCGCCAAGCAGGCGGTGCATGCGATGCGCACGCTGGAGGAAGCCGGCGTGGTACTGGAGCTGCTGGAGCAGCCGGTGAAGGCGGCCGACATCAGCGGCCTGAAGTACGTCACCGACCGCGTCAACACGCCGGTGATGGCCGACGAAAGCGTGTTCAGCCCGAGCCAGGTGATGGACCTGATCCAGCAGCGCGCGGCCGACATCATCAACATCAAGCTGATGAAGACCGGCGGCCTGTCCAACGCGATCCGCATTGCCGACATCGCCGGCATCTACGGCGTGCCCTGCATGATCGGCTGCATGATCGAATCCAGCATCAGCGTGGCTGCCGCCGTGCATCTGGCGGTGGCCAAGAGCGATGTGATCACCAAGGTCGACCTGGATGGCCCCTCGCTGGGCCAGTTCGACCCGGTCAGCGGGGGCGTGCATTTCAACGAATCGGAGATCAGCATCAGCGACGTACCGGGGCTGGGCATCACCGAAGTGCGTGGGCTGGAGATGCTGGGGTGACCCGCGCAGTCGAGCATGGCTCGACTCTACAAGGGCCGTGCGTATCTGATGCTTGGTCGGGCGTTACTTTTCTTTCTGCGGAAAGAAAAGTAACCAAAAGAAACGCTCCGCCGGCCGCGAGCCGACGTGCTGCGCACGTCGGTGCCCTGCGCTCCTCGGCCCGCCGAGGGACGGCGCGGAACTCGCTGCGCTCAGACACCCGCGCCTCTTCGCCCTCGCCGGACCTGCGGTGCTCGGCTCGCTACAAGGCGGACTCAACGTCCAAAGCAACAGCTGCACCCAGTAAATCCATGCCACGCGTGGATGCACCTGCTCTTGCTTCTGCCCTACCCCGTAACCCCTTCGCGGCTGGCACGCGCGCGATGTGTCCGAGGTCGGGCGGGTGGGGTTTGCAGGGGTGTCCGCCGCATGGATGCGGCGGCCAAGCCTCCATGGACGGATTCACGGCGTCCCCTGCAAACCCCACCCGCCCGACCCACTCCATGACACGCTCTACGCGACCAACCGCAATGCGCCTACACATGCCCGGACTCCCCGCATGCCGCCCCTGCTGAAGATCCGTTCCGAGCGCGGGCAGATGTCGGCCATCGAGCGCCGCATCGCCGACTTCATCCTCGACAACGCCCACCTGCTGCGCGACTACTCGTCCCAGCAGCTGGCCAGCGCGCTGGGCATCAGCCAGTCCAGCGTGGTGAAATTCAGCCAGAAGCTCGGCTTCAAGGGCTACCCGGACCTGAAGTACTCCATCGGCCAGGATGTAGCTCGCGCCGGTGCCGACCCGCAGCAGGCGCCCAGCGAACCCGACAGCGGCGATGACTACCTGCGCCTGGGCGAGGCCCTGCGCCGCAGCAAGGCACAAGCCGAAGAGGAAACCCGACAGGCCAATCCACGCGGGGAAATCGAGCGCATCGTGCAGCTGCTCGACGGCGCGCCGAAGCTGTTCGTGTACGGCCTGGGTGACGACGGCCTGTTCGCCCGCGAGTTCGCCATGCGGCTGTCGCTGCTCGGCCTGCTGGTGGTGCCGCATACCGACCCGATCCTGATGCTGGCCAACCTGTCGGCCGCACGTCCCGGCGATGCGCTGCTGGTGTTCTCCGAGTTCGGCAACCTGCCGCAGCTTTCACAGTTGTCGCGGCAGTTCCAGGACATGGGTGGCAAGGTGATTTCCATTACCCGCCACACCGCCAACCCGCTGCGCGCGCATGCTGATGCAACACTGGTGGTGTGTGCGCACGACCGCACGCCGCAGGTCGCGCAGCTGCTGTACCGTAGCGCCATGCACGCGCTGCTCGATTTCCTGTTCGTGCTGCTCTGCCACGCCAATCCGGATCGCCAGCAGCAGCTCGCGGTGAACCTGGAGCGGATCGACCACCTGCTGGATTCCTGACCGGAGCGCACGTTGATGAAATCGCTGGTCCGCCTCGCTACTGCCGTGCTGCTTTCTGCGGCGATGTCCGCCCACGCCGCGCCACTGGATGGCGCGCGCCAGCTGATCGTGGTCACCAGCGAAAGCTGGGACAGCACCGAGGGACAACTGCAGGCCTATGTGCGTGATGGCAAGGGCTGGCATGCACGTGGGCAGGCGTTCCCGGTGGCGCTCGGCCGTACCGGCAGCGCCTGGGGGCTAGGCCTGCATCCGGCGCAGACCGACGGCCCGCAGAAACAGGAAGGCGATGGCCGCAGCCCGGCCGGCGTGTTCGCGCTGGGCAGCGCGTTCGGCTATGCCGTTACACGCCCCGGCACCGCCATGCCCTACCAGCCGATGCTGGACAGCAGCTACTGCATGGATGTGCCCGGCTCGCCATTCTACAACCGCATCGTGGATGAAAAGAAGGTCGGCAGTGCAGCGGTCAAGGGCTCCACCGAGCCGATGCGGCTGGACCTGCACAACAAGGGCGACGTGCGCTATCAACAGGGCTTCGTGATTGCCCACAACCCAAGCAACCAGCCCGGCAAGGGCAGCTGCATCTTCGCCCATCTGTGGCGCCAGCCGGGTGAGGCCACCGCTGGCTGCACCGCCATGCCGCAGGCGCGCATGCAGGCCCTGCTGGACTGGCTGCGGCCGCAGGATACGCCGCGCTTCGTGCTGCTGCCGCGCACCGAGTACAAGCGCCTGCAGGCCCAGTGGCAGCTGCCCGCACTGCGCGGAGACACCCGTTGAGCGCGCAGGACGAACCGCAGCTGCAGCGCGCGGTCAGCCGCTGGCAGATCGTCGGCCTGTCGATCAACGATGTGATCGGCAGCGGCATCTACCTGCTGCCGGCCGCCACCGTCGCCCTGCTCGGTCCCTTCAGCCTGTGGGGCGTGGTCGCCGCCGGCATCGTCGTCGCGCTGCTGGTGCTCTGCTACGCGCAGGCCGCCAGTTACTTCGATGACCCCGGAGGCAGCTACCTGTATGCCCGCGAAGCCTTCGGCCGCTTCGCCGGTTTCGAGATCGGCTGGATGATCTGGCTGACCCGCATCAGCTCGGCGGCCGCATTGAGCAACGCGCTGGCCGATGCCGTCGCGCGCTTCTGGCCATGGGCCGGCGCCGGCATGGGCCGCATCGCGGTGATCGTGGTGTCGCTGGGCTTCCTGACCGGCGTCAACATCATCGGCGTACGCTCGGCCGCGCGTACCGGCGTGGTGCTGGTGATCGGCAAGATGCTGCCGCTGCTGCTGTTCGTGGCCATCGGTGCGTTCTACATCGATCCGCAGCTGGCCTTCTCCGGCCAGCGCCCGGACCCGCATGACCTGCAGCGCATGGGCGAAGCCGCCTTGCTGCTGCTGTACGCCTACGCCGGCTTCGAGAACATCCCGGCTGCAGCGGGCGAGTACCGCAATCCGCGCCGCGATATTCCGTTCGCGCTGATCACCATGATCATCACCGTCACCGTCATCTACGGCGCGGTGCAGGTGGTGGCGCAGGGCACGCTGGCCGGCCTGGCCAGCTCGGCCACACCGCTGGCCGATGCCGCCGCCGGCTTCGGTGGCGAAGCCCTGGCGCTGATCCTGACCATCGGCGCGACCATCTCCATCCTCGGCACCAACAGCAACACGATGATGATGGGCCCGCGCTTCCTGTTCGCGCTGGCCCGCGATGGCTACGGGCCGAAGATCCTGGCGCAGGTGCATCCGCGCTTCCACACGCCGGCCGCGTCGATCCTGTGTCAGGGCCTGATCGCACTCGGCCTGGCCCTGTCCGGTTCGTTCGTGCAGCTGGCGCTGCTGTCGATGACCACGCGTCTGTTCGCCTACATCGGTACTGCCGCTGCAGTACTGGTGCTGGCCAAGCGCTACGCCAACCGCCCCGGTGCATTGCAGCTGCCCGGTGGCCCGCTGATTCCGGTGCTGGCGCTGCTGCTGTGCGTTGCGCTGTTCGCCAGTGCCAGCTGGCAGAACATCGTCGCGGCGCTGGTGGCGTTCGCCATCGGCGCGGTGATCTACAAGCTGCCGCGCAAGGATGCCGACGCCGGGTGATCGATAGCGCCGGGCCATGCCCGGTGGATTGATCTGGCGATCACGCTGCCGGACCGGGCCGTTAACCGCGGTGCAGGCACGATCAGGCTTCGTCCACAACGGAGCCCTTCCATGACCGAGTACCAGATTCCCGGCCGCGTACCGGACGACAGCACACCGCGCGATGCGGTCAGCAACTACTGGCGCGAACGCTACACGGCCGAACCGTACTACGACGACCAGCTGTTCTTCGAGGACTATGAGCCGGCCTACCGCATCGGCCACGCCGCACGTGCGCAGGACATGATCCGCGCCTACGAGGAAGTGGAACGCGAGCTGGAATCACGCTGGGCCAGCGAACGCGGCCGCAGCCGCCTGGACTGGGCGCAGGCACGCAATGCGGCGCGTCGTGGCTGGGAGGAAGCGCAGCGGGCGGATCCGCGTCTAACGCGGTAGCGCAAGCCCCCTGTAGAGCCGAGCCTACGCTCGGCTCTCGCACCTCGTCTGTAGAAGTCGAGCCATGCTCGACTGAGCCGGGCATGGCTCAGCTCTACACCGGATCGATCACTCCTGTTCCGGCAGCGGCGGCACGGTCGCGCTGCGCTTGCTTTCACCGCCGCCGGCGGCGATCAGGTCGCGGGTGTTCTTCTGCACCGCCACCGCACCGAACAGCGACAGCGCGTACGCCATGCCGTAGAAGCCCTTCTCGCTCGACGCCAGGGTGGCATTCCACAGCCCAACCAGCAGCAGCATCAGCGCCGACAGCAGCGCGAACCAGCACAGTGCGTAGTACAGCGCGCTCACCGGAATGCCCTCGACGCGGTCACGCACGCTCTTCTGCAGCGACACCGCCGCGAACAGGCCGAACAGCAGCAGGGTCAGGTAGTAGCCCTTCTCGTTGAGCGCCATCGTGGCGGCATTGAACAGGCCGATCAGGTAGGCCGCCGCACCCAGCAGCAGGGCCACCCACGAGGCGGCGATGAAGGCGGTGGACGGCTTGTGGGGCATGGCAGTGTTCATTGCAGGTCCTTGGCAGGCAGGCGGGCACGCTTTGCCCGGGCGTACCCACCCTAGACGATCCCACGGCCGCCGCACAGGGGGCGCAGGACCTTCGGGCCACGACGGTCACCGCTGCAGTGGTATACAAGGGACAGCCCGGCCATCCGCATCCCCGCACTGGAGATACCCATGACCCGCACGCCCCTGCTGCTCGCCCTCGGCCTGGTGCCGATCCTCGCCACCTCCGCCTGCAATGCTGCCGGTCCGGAGACGACACCGGCCGCCAAGGCCGCTCCGGCCACCGCCGCCGACCAACGTCCGTTCACCGCCACCGAAGTCAGCCGTTTCGACCAACCGTGGGCGATGAGCTTCCTGCCCGACGGCAGCCTGCTGGTTACCGAGAAGCGTGGAAAGCTGCAGCATCTGGACCTGGCCACCGGCCAGAAGCACGAAATCACCGGCGTTCCCAAGGTCGCCTATGGCGGCCAGGGCGGCTTCGGTGATGTGATCCTGCATCCGCAGTTCGCCCGCAACCACGTGATCTACCTCAGCTACGCCGAGGAAGGCACGCTGGATACCCGTGGTGCCGCCGTGGCCCGGGCCACGCTGGCGCTGGACGCCAATGGTGCCGGCCAGCTGAAGGACCTGAAGGTGATCTGGCGGCAAAGCCCCAAGGTCAGCGGTGAGGGCCACTACGGCCATCGCCTCGCCTTCGGTCCGGACGGCAAGCTGTGGATCAGCTCCAGCGAGCGCCAGAAGTTCGATCCGGCGCAGGACATGGGCAGCAACCTCGGCAAGATCATCCGCCTCAACGACGATGGCAGCCTGCCCGCCGACAACCCGTTCACCTCGCAGGGCGGGGTTGCCGCGCAGGTGTGGTCGCTGGGTCACCGCAACATCCTCGGCATGGCCTTCGATGCCAACGGCAAGCTGTGGGCGCACGAGATGGGCCCGGCTGGCGGCGACGAACTGAACCTGATCGTGCGCGGCGCCAACTACGGCTACCCGATCGTCTCCAATGGCAACCACTACGACGGCCGCCCGATTCCCGATCACGATACCCGGCCGGAATTCGCCGCCCCGAAGGTGACCTGGACGCCGGTGATTTCGCCGGCCGGCTTCGTGATCTACAGCGGTACCCTGTTCCCGCAGTGGAAGGGCAGCGGCTTCATCGGCGGCCTGTCGTCCACCTCGCTGGTGCGTGTGGCCTTCGATGGTGACAGCGCGCGCGAAGCCGAGCGCTTCAACATGGGCGAGCGCATCCGCGAAGTGGAACAGGGCCCGGATGGCGCGCTGTGGCTGCTGGAAGATGGCAGCAAGGCGCGCCTGCTGAAGCTCACGCCGAAGACCTGATGCCCCGATAGTGCCGGCCGCTGGCCGGCACGTTTGCCCGCAACGGCCCCGCACGCGGGGCCGTCTGCGTTCACTGGATGGTGATGACCTTCACCTCGGTCTGCGCACAGGCCTGGTCCAGGCACTGCCCGTTCAACCACACCTGCCCGTCACCGATCATCACGCCCTGCTGGTTGACGAACACCTTGCCGAAGTCCTGCCCGGACACCGCCTTGACCACCGCCGGGGTGATGATCTTCTCGTAGTTGCGCTGGAACTCACCGGGGCCGGTGATCTTCTTTCCACCGCTGATGTTCAACGGGAAGCGCACTTCCTCCACCACCGCAGCGCGATCACCGCTGACCACCGCGGTCTTGAACGCGTTGAAGACCTTCTCGTACTGCGCGGCATCACCGAGCAGGGTCTCGATGCGTGCACGCGCGTCTTCCGCGGACACATCCGCCGGTGCGGCGCCGACCGGCTCAGCAGCAGCCTTCGCCGGTTCAGCCGCGGGCGTCGCCGCAGCACTGGCCTCCATCGGCGGCGGTGCATCCACCGCAGGCTCGGCCGGCGGCGCCGGCTGCGAACAGGCCGCCAGCAACAGGGCGGGAATCAACACAGCGATCGTGCGCATGCGCGGGCATCCATCGGTTCAAGAACACCGATGGTAGCGCCGTGCCAGTGAGGACAACAAAAAAGGGGACGGAGGGGATTAAGTCGTTTGTGCCACTAACGACTTAATCCCCTCCGTCCCCTTTTTCTCGATCAGGCCTTCAGCAGTTCGAACTGCACGGCTTCACCTGCCGCAGACGAGGCGCAGACCCACAGGTCGAACTGGCCCGGCTCGGCACGCAGCACGCCGTCGCGGCCGGTGAACGCCAGCTGCTCGCGGGTCAGGGTGAACACCACTTCGGCCGACTCGCCCGGCTGCAGTGCCACCTTGCGGAAGTCCTTCAGTTCGCGCACCGGACGCACGCGGCTGGCCACGCGGTCGTGGATGTACAGCTGCACCACTTCTTCACCGGCCACGTCGCCACTGTTGGTCAACGTGGTGGTGATGGTCAGGCTGTCGTCCCAGCCAAGCTGGGCCGCACTCAGCTGCGGCATGCCGTAAGCGAAGGTGGTGTAGCCGATGCCATGCCCGAACGGATACAGCGGCTCGTTCGGGATCTCGCGCCAGCGTGCCTTGAACTCGGACATGGTCGGCAGTTCCGGGCGACCGGTGCGCGGGTGGTTGTAGAAATACGGCTGCTGGCCGGACACCTGCGGGAAGCTGACCGGCAGGCGGCCGGACGGGCTGTAGTCGCCGAACAGCACATCGGCCACCGCATGGCCGGTCTGCGTGCCGAGGTACCAGGTCACCGCCACCGCCTGTGCATTGCGCACCGCGCCCTGCAGCGCCAGCGCGCGGCCATTGCGCAGCAGCACCACCAGCGGCTTGCCGGTCATCGCCACCGCCTCGGCCAGCGCCTGCTGGGCCGGCGGCAGGGTGATCTCCACGCGCGACTGCGCTTCACCGCTGTAGCGCTGCGGCTCGCCCAGCGCCAGCACCACCACATCAGCACGCAGCGCGGCGGCCACGGCCGCTTCGGTGCCGCCCGGAATCGCGGTTTCCAGTTCGCAGCCCGGCACGATCTCCAGCAACGCCTCGTCGCCGATGGCGGCACGCACGCCGGTTTCCAGGTCCACGTAGCGCTGCTTGTCGCCGAACAGGGTCCAGCAGCCTTCGATGTTCTCGCGGTCCTGCACGAACGGGCCGATCAGCGCGATCTTCTGCCCGCGCTTCTGCAGCGGCAGCACGTTGTCGCGGTTGTTCAGCAGCACGATCGAACGGCGCGCGGCATCGCGCGACAGCGCGTCATGCGCGGCGAGGTGCGACGTATCGGCTTCGCGCGCCGGGTCCAGCGAACGGTACGGGTCGTCGAACAGGCCGATGGTTTCCTTCAGCCACAGGATGCGGCGCACGCCTTCATCCAGCACCGCCATCGGCACCTCGCCGCTCTCGACCAGGCCCGGCAGGTGCTCGGCGTAGAAACCGCTCTGCATGCTCAGGTCCAGACCGGCGGTGAACGCCTTGGCGGTGGCATCGCGGTCATCGGCGGCATAGCCGTGCGCGACCAGTTCCATGTCGGCGGTGTAGTCGGAGATCACCACGCCCGGGAACTTCCACTCACCGCGCAGGATGTCGGTCAGCAGCTCGGCATTGGCGCTGGCCGGCACGCCGTTGATGTCGTTGAACGAGGACATCACGGTGATCGCGCCGGCGTCGAAGGCGGCCTTGAACGGCGGCAGGTGCACGTCGCGCAGGGTCTGCGGCGAGATGTCCACCATGTTGTATTCCATGCCGGCCATCACCGCACCGTAGGCGGCGAAGTGCTTCGGCGTGGCCAGCAACGAATCGTCGGCGCGCAGGTCGCTGCCCTGGAAGCCGCGCACGCGGGCGGCGGCGAACGCACAGCCCAGCACCACGTCCTCACCGGCACCCTCGGCGCCACGGCCCCAGCGCTGGTCGCGGGCGATGTCCACCGCCGGCGCATAGGTCCAGTGCAGGCCGGCAGCGGTGGCTTCGATGGCGGTGGCGCGTGCGGTGCGCTCGGCCAGCTCCGGCTCGAAACTGGCGGCCTCGCCCAGCGGGATCGGGAACACGGTGCGCATGCCGTGGATGACGTCGGCGGCCAGGATCACCGGGATGCCGAGGCGGCTCTCTTCGGTGGCGACCTGCTGGATCCGGCGGCCCAGCTCGGCGCCCACGCCGTTGAACAGGGAACCGACCTTGCCCTCGCGTACCTGCTGCAGCACCTGGTCGGCATTGCGCACGTTGGCTTCCGGGTTCACGTCCGGGGCGAACGGGCGGACCATGTCCGCGAAGACACCCAGCTGGCCGACCTTTTCCTCGACGGTCATCTGGGCAATGAGGGATTCGATGCGATCGGAGGCCACCAGCAGTCCTTGATGAAAACGTTTACAAGCCCGGCATTCTAGCGATCCCGAGCCATTTGGCGAGAGGTTTCGTCATTCAGTTTCAGGCTCCAGCCGGATCCGTACGGTCCGGCCGGAGGCATCGCAGCTTACTCCGAGCCGGCCAACTGGCGCTGCCCGGCCATCAACATGGCGTCGCTGGAGGCCTGGAACACCCGCAGGCCGAAGGCCGGCAGGATCGCCAGCAGGTGGTCGAAGATGTCCGACTGCACCGCCTCGTACTCGCCCCAGGCGGTGCTGCGGGTGAAGCAGTACAGCTCCAGCGGCAGGCCCTCGGTGGTCGGCTGCAGCTGTCGCACCAGCAGGGTCATGTCGGTATGGATGCCCGGGTGACTGCGCAGATAGCGCTCCACATACGCACGGAAGGTGCCCAGGTTGGTCACCCGGCGGCTGTTGACCTCGGCCACGCCCTGCTCGCGCAGGCGCCCGTTCCACTGGCCCAGCTCCTGCTCCTTCTCCTGCAGGTAGTCACGCAGCAATGCGAATTCGCCGAGGAAGGCCAGGTCGCCCTTGTCCAGGAATCCCACGCTGTGCTGGTCCAGGTACAGCGCGCGCTTGATGCGGCGGCCACCGGCCTCCTGCATGCCGCGCCAGTTCTTGAACGACTCGGTCACCAGCTTCTTGGTCGGGATGGTGGTGATGGTCTTGTCGAAGTTCTGCACCGTGACGGTATGCAGCGCGATATCGATGACGTCACCGTCGGCGTTCTGACTGGGCATCTCGATCCAGTCGCCGATGCGCACGCGGCCATCGCCACTGATCTGCACACTGGCCACCAGCGACAGGATGGTGTCCTGGAAGATCAGCATCAGCACCGCTGTGGCCGCGCCCAGGCCGGTCACCAGCGGGCCCAGCTTCACCCCCAGCAGGGTGGCGATGATGGACAGGCCGGCGGCCACGAACACCACGATCTTGACCACCTGCAGGTAGCCCTTGATCGGCTTGTTGCGCGCATCGGGCTTGCGTTCGTACAGGCTGTTGGCCGCGTCCAGCGCATGCGAGAACGCCATCGACACCGTCAGTACGGCCCATACGATGCACAGCTTGATGATGACGTTGACCAGGCCTGGCGGCAGATCGGGAATGAGGGTGATGCCCGAGGCGATCACCTGGCTGGGCACCACGTTGGACAGGCGCGAGATCACCCGCATCAGGTGGCTGCCGCGCCCGGACTCGGCGCCGGGCAGGCGCTGCAGCAGGCGCCGCAGGCCGCGCACGAGAATGCGCTTGGTCACCCAGTTGGCCAGGCCCGCGGCGATCAGCAGGGCTGAGATCATCAACGCCAGGTAGGCGCCGGGATAGGGTTCCAGTGTGTTCTGCAGCCGTTCCAGCCACTGTACCGCCACCACCGCGTCCACCATCAGTTGTCTCCTTGCGTTGTCGTTGTTGTTGGGGGTGCCGGCCAGCGGCCGGCACTACCGGATCAGTCCCGCGAGCGCTCGATGATCACGCCCACCGCGCGCGCGCCACGCACCGCGCCGGGCTTGCTCAGTTTCAGGCGCAGCCACTTCACGTCGAATTCGTCCAGCACGATCCGTGCGCAGCGCTCGGCCAGGGTTTCCACCAGGCCGAACTCCGACTCGCGCACGAACTGCTCCAGGCGCTTGCTCACCGCCTTGTAGTTCAGGGTATGGGCGATGTCGTCGGAGGCCGCGGGACGACGGTTGTCGAAGCCCATTTCCAGGTCGAACACCAGGTCCTGGCGGATCCGTCGTTCCCAATCGTAGATACCGATCAGGGCGTCGATCGTCAGCCCCTCGATGAAAACCTTGTCCATTGCGCTTACCAGCCCGAGTACAGGGGGCCATGGTAACGGCACGGCGGTGAGCCTGCCCGGAACGGGCGATGAGCAGCCGGCAGGGACACGGCTTCAGAAAAGACAAAGGGCCCTGCTAGCGGGGCCCTTTGGTACCTCTCAACGTCCCCAGGGGAAGCTGGAATCCAGCCGCGAGTCCCGGAGCACACGCCGCAAGGTTAGGAGTGCCCCCAGACCAGTCAATTGGCAAATGCGTCACGGCAGACGACCGGGTGAAAAACCGAGCCGATCCACGAAAAAACACCGACGATCATGATGCCGTTTTCTGATGTTCCTGCCTCGTTCCCAAGGTCAAGGTGAAACCACGTTCCCTGGGAGTGAGTTGATGAAGGAAAGCAGGATCCTGCAGGCAGCGCTATCCCGGCAGAGATGGTCGACCTACGAGCGCATCGCTTCTCGTTGCGTAGCCGATCCAGCCACGCTCTATGCCTGGAACATGCAGATGTGTGCTGCTCTCCTGCCACCGTTGCATATCTGTGAAGTCGTGATCCGCAATGCAGCCGCTACGGCGCTGGTGCATCGCTATGGTCGATGCTGGCCCTGGCATCCAGCGCTGCTGCGCAGCCTTCCTGCCGAAGGCGCCCTTGCCTCGCTATGCGATGTCCGCGGCAGCGCCGGAGCTCCGCGGGATGTACCGGAGGTCATCGCCAAACTGCGATTCGGCTTCTGGCAGCAATTGTTCGCTCGACGGTTCGAGCATTCGATCTGGGCCGGGACCATGGGCCTGGCGCTGCCACACGCACCCTCGGTGCCGCTGTCCGTCCTGCGTCGGTCCATCCATGCCGACCTCGACCGCATCCGCCTCCTGCGCAATCGGATCGCCCACCACGAACCCATCCTGGAACGCGACATCGGTGCCGACCTGGCGGCGATCGGACGGCTGATCCACGCCCGCTGCCCGCACACTCTGGGGTGGCTGCAGCGCCATGAGCGGGCGACGACGGTATTGGCAGCGTCGCCGTTGGGCGCGCGTGCGTAGCCTGGATCACGCGCAGTCGAGCATGGCTCGACGCTACAGGGAGCGGCCGTTGGAACTCAGACCGCCGGCAGCGTCGCCATATCCCAACGCGGGGTCACGTCCACCTTCGGCGGGCTGTGCTGGCCGGCCTGCAGCCGCAGCGCGCCGGCGAAGGCGATCATCGCGCCGTTGTCGGTGCACAACGCCGGCCGCGGGAAACAGGCCCGTCCGCCGAGGCGCTCGGCCATCTGCTGCAGGCGGGCGCGCAGGCGCTTGTTGGCACCGACACCGCCGGCCACCACGATCACATTGGTCCCGGCCGCTTCCAGCGCGCGCTCGCACTTGATCGACAGGGTCTCGACCACGGCGTCTTCGAAGCCCCGGGCGATGTCAGCGCGGGTCTGCTCGCTCTGGTCGCTGTCGCGCCAGGCCATCAGGACCTGGGTCTTCAGGCCGGAGAAGCTGAAATCCAGCCCCGGGCGGTCGGTCATCGGCCGCGCGAAGCGGTAGGCCCCCGGCCTGCCCTGCTCGGCCAGCCTGGCCAGCTGCGGGCCGCCCGGGTACGGCAGGCCCATCAGCTTGGCGGTCTTGTCGAAGGCCTCGCCGGCCGCATCGTCCAGGGTCTCGCCCAGCAGGCGGTACTGGCCGATCGCGTCCACCGCCACCAGCTGGGTATGCCCACCGGACACCAACAGCGCCACGAACGGCGCTTCCGGCGGATCGTCTTCCATCAACGGCGCCAGCAGGTGGCCTTCCATATGGTGTACGCCCACCGCCGGCACCTCCAGCGCCCAGGCCAGCGAACGCGCCACGCCCGCGCCGACCAGCAGTGCCCCGACCAGGCCGGGCCCGGCCGTATAGGCCACGCCGTCGATGTCGTCCACGCCAAGGCCGGCGTCGGCCAGGGTCTGTCGCACCAGCGGCAGCAGCTTGCGGACGTGGTCGCGGCTGGCCAGTTCGGGCACCACACCACCGTATTCGGCGTGCAGGGCGATCTGGCTGTAGACCGCATGGGCGCGCAGGGCCGCGCTGCCGGCCAGGTCGGTGTCATACACCGCCACGCCGGTCTCATCACAGGAAGATTCGATGCCAAGGACTCGCATGCCTGCTATTATGACGCCCCTGCCGCCCCCTCGGGGGACGTGCAGATCTCACTGCTTTCGAACCCCCGGCCCGTATTCAGGGTTGGCCGCTTGCAGTTTGTTGATTCGCCGCTATAATGTGCGGCTCGCCGGGCGTGACCCGGTTCTACTGTGTCCCGGAGATTCCATGCCCAGCGTCAAAGTCCGCGAGAACGAGCCCTTCGAGTTTGCTCTTCGCCGCTTCAAGCGCACTTGCGAAAAGGCCGGTGTGCTGGCCGAAACCCGCAAGCGCGAGTTCTACGAAAAGCCGACCCAGGAGCGCAAGCGCAAGGCCGCCGCTGCTGTGAAGCGTCAGCTGCGCCGCTCGTCGCGCGACGTCACCAAGCGTCAGCGCCTGTACTGATCGGACGCATCTTCATTGCGGCGGGCCTGCCCGTCGCGATGGAGCCGAAGCCGGCACGCGCGAGCGTCGCCGGCTTTTTGCGTTTTCGGGTTCGGGCATCCGCCCCGCCCCACCTACCACCACGAGGTTCCTCATGAGCATGAAGCAGCAGCTCACCGAAGACATGAAGGCCGCCATGAAGGCGGGCGAGAAGCACAAGCTGGGCGTGATCCGCCTGATCAACGCCGCCATCAAGCAGCGCGAAGTGGACGAGCGCATCGAGCTGGATGACACCGCCGTGATCGCCGTGCTCGACAAGATGGTCAAGCAGCGCAAGGACTCGGTCAGCCAGTTCGAAGCCGCCAACCGCGAAGACCTGGCCGAGATCGAGCGCGCCGAGATCGTGGTCATCGAAGCCTACCTGCCGGCCAAGATGGGCGAAGCCGAGATCGTGGCCGCCATCCAGGCCGCCATCGCCGAGACCGGCGCCTCCGGCCCGGCCGATATGGGCAAGCTGATGGGCGCCCTGAAGCCCAAGCTGGCCGGCCAGGCCGACATGGGTCTGGTGTCCAAGCTGGTCAAGCAGCAGCTGGCCGGCTGAACCTCGCCGCACCTGCCGGATACGACAAGGCCCGCAAATGCGGGCCTTGTCGTATCCGGCAGGTGGTGGCGCTGCCGCTTACACCTGGCGGCAGTTGCGCAGGGTCATCGAGCTGCCCTCGAGCGAGCTCACCTCGCCTTCCAGCTTTGCCCAGTCACGCTCGCGCAGCATGCTGAAGTTGGCAGCCTGGTCCGGCGCGAACTCGCAGCGGATGGTGTAGTTGTTGTTGTTGAAGGAGTCGTTCTGGCGGATCCGCAGCAGGCCGCGTTCCGGCGTCACCAGGTAGTTGATCGACCCCACTTCACCCGGGCGGGTGGAGTAGCTGTTCCGATTGACCGTATATACCTGCCCGTCGATGCGGTATCGGCGGCCGATGTACTTCGCGTACAGCGGCAGGAAGGTGGCCGAACGATCGCCCAGGTCTTCCTTGTTGGTGGTGGTTCCCAGCATCAGGTCCTTGAAGCTGCCGGCGGCATTGTAGGCCGCCATCGTGCTGCGCACTTCCTTGCCCATCTTCTTGGACAGGTCCGGCGCGGCCACCTCTTCCGGCGCAGGCATGGGCTGCTTCGAGCGCGCCGCCGCGGCAAGCGCTTCGCCCTGGCTGCCCCCCTTCAGCTTGTCCAGCATGGCGCACATCGACTGCCGCGCCTCTTCCTGGCCGATCGTCTGGCCACGCGCCAGCTTCGTCGCAAGGGTGACCCGGCCGGTGTGGTCGGCGGTGCCGATCAGCACCAGCGGCGTACGCAGCCCCTTGGTCTGGATCAGGTACTGGTTGCCGGTATTGCCTTCCACCAGCTGCCCGCCCACTTCGAATTCATCCTCCGCACCGATCTGCCGCAGCTGGTCCAGCGCGCTCTGCACCTTCAGCCCCGGCACGGTGATGTCGGCCATGTACATCGCGCCGTTTCGCGGATCCCCTACCGTCTTGAATGCCTTCTCACAGGCGGCCGATGCTGCGGCAGCCGAGCCGCTCACGGTCGCCAGCAACACCATCGTGGTGTAGACCATCCCTTTCATAACGCGTCCTTCTGTAGAGAAATTGGAATGTCGTGGCCCTGCGCTGCGGCAGCCGGCCCCGGATACCGCGACGGCAACCCCCTTGCGCGCCTTCGGTCCGCCAAAAGGATAGCGCGGACGCTCACGGAACGAGGTGCTGAATAGGCGCTTCACCCCGCATGACGTCGTGATTTGCTAGAAAAACACTCTCCCGTCCCTCACCGTTGTCCGCTGATGCCCCATCCCCGCGCCTTCCTGCCTGCCGTCCGATCCCGCCTGGGAAAGCTGCAGGACAGCTTCCCGATGGCGGTGGCCAAGCGCTTCGTCGAAATCGACGTGCTGACCCAGGCCGCCTCGGTTTCCTTCTACGCCCTGCTGTCGATGGCACCGCTGCTGGTGCTGCTGCTGTGGCTGACCGCCTCGCTGTACCCACCGGCGCAGCAGACGCTGATCAGCCAGATCGGTTCGGTCGCTGGCAGCAGTGTGGCCAGCGTCGCCGACACCGTGCTGCACAACGCCAACAGCCAGCCCAGCGTCGGTTCACTGGCCGGCCTGTGGAGCACGCTGCTGCTGTTCGTGGGCGCCACGGCGGTGTTCGCCCAGCTGCAGAACGCGCTGAACCGGATCTTCCACACCAGCGGCCAACGCCTGGAAGGCGTCAAGGCCTGGTTGCGCAAGCGCGTGTTCTCGTTCGGCGTGGTGCTGGCGCTGGGCTTCCTGCTGATCCTGTCGATGACCGCCACTACCGCCTTGCAGGTGGTGTTCGCGCAGCTGCCCTCGGTACTGCCGGCGATCGGGTACCTGACCTCGCTGCTGCTGTACACGCTGGCCTTCGCCTTCCTCTACCACTACCTGCCCGACCGCCGCGTGGCCTGGCGCCAGGCCTTCATCGGCGGTGCCATCACCTCGATCCTGTTCACCCTCGGCCGCTACGGGATTGGCGTCTACATCGCCACCGTGGCTCCGGGCAGCGCCTACGGTTCAATGGGCGCGCTGGTGATCTCGCTGGTCTGGATCTACTACGCCACCGCCGTATTCTTCGTCGGCGCGCTGATGACCGCAGTGATCGACGAGCGTCAGCATGCACGGGCGCAGCTGGCCAAGGCCGGGGTCGAAGCCGAACAGGCCGGTCCCGGCGGCGCCAGCGGGTAAACTAGGGGAATCCGCCGCCCCCCGCTGCGCGCCCTGGCGGCCGCGCCCTGCCCTGTTGCCCATGGCCCGTATCCCCGACGCTTTCATCGACGACCTGCTGGCCCGCTCCGACATCGTCGAGGTGGTGGGCAGCCGCGTGCCGTTGAAGCGCCAGGGCAAGGAATACGCGGCGCGCTGTCCGTTCCATGACGAGCGATCGGCGTCGTTCACGGTCTCCCCCACCAAGCAGTTCTATCACTGCTTCGGCTGTGGTGCGCACGGTACCGCGATCAGCTTCCTGATGAACTACGACCGCCTCGAGTTCCTCGATGCGGTGGATGAGCTGGCCAAGCGCGCGGGCATGGAAGTGCCGCGCAGCGAGAACCCGCGCAGCCCGCAGCAGCAGGACGATAGCCGCGAGCTGTACTCGGCGCTGGATGCCGCGACCAAGTTCTTCCAGAACAACCTGCAGGGCAGCGACAAGGCCCGCAGCTACCTGGATGGCCGTGGCGTGGACGAAGAGAACCGCGCGCGCTTCCAGATCGGCTACGCACCGGATGGCTACAGCGGCCTGCGCGATGCGCTGGGCAAGGACGAGCGCCGCATGAAGCTGCTCGATCGCGCCGGCCTGTTCTCCAAGAACGATCGCGGCCACGTCTATGACAAGTTCCGCGACCGGGTGATGTTCCCGATCTTCGACCGCCGTGGCCGGGTGATCGCGTTCGGTGGCCGCGTGTTCGAGAAGGACGACGGCCCCAAGTACCTCAACTCACCCGAGACCGCGCTGTTCCATAAGGGCCGCGAGCTGTACGGCCTGTGGCAGGTGCGCCAGGCCAACCAGAAGATCGAGCGGCTGATCGTGGTCGAGGGCTACATGGACGTGGTCTCGCTGTTCCAGTTCGGCGTCACCCAGGCGGTGGCAACACTGGGTACCGCGACCACGCCGGACCATGCCGAGCTGCTGTTCCGCAACGCACCGGATGTGTTCTTCTGCTTCGACGGCGACGCCGCCGGCCGCCGCGCCGGCTGGAAGGCGCTGGAGTCGGTGTTGCCGCGCATGAAGGATGGCCGCCAGGCCTTCTTCCTGTTCCTGCCCGATGGCGAGGACCCGGACACCATCGTGCGCAAGGAAGGCGCCGAGGCCTTCAACGAACGCCTGAAGCAGGCCACCCCGCTGTCGCAGTTCTTCTTCGATGAACTGACCCGCGAGATCAACCTGGGCACGCTCGATGGCAAGGCACGCCTGGCCGAGCGGGCCAAGCCGATGCTGGCGCAGATTCCCGACGGCGCCTTCGGCGATCTAATGAAGCAGCAGCTGGCGCAGCTGACCGGCCTTGGCGGCAACGCCCAGGCCGCACGCGCGCCGATGCCGCAGCGCCAGCCCTCGCGAACGATCCAGCCCGTGGCCAAGCGCAGCCTGGTACGCGGCGCGATCGCCGTACTGCTGCAGCAGCCGTCGCTGGCACTGACGCTGGGCGGCAAGCACCACTTCCAGGGCCTGCGCCTGCCCGGCGTGGAGCTGCTGCTGGAGCTGCTGGGCCTGGTCGAACAGCGCCCGGACATCAGCACCGGCGCCCTGCTGGAGCACTTCGACGGGCGTGAGGAGCAAGCGTCGCTGCATACCCTGGCCGCGCAGACGATGCCGGGCGACGATGCGAGCTGGACCCAGGAACTGCACGATGCCGTCGCCCAGCTGGAGAAACAGCTGCTGGTGCAACGTCTGGAAGAGCTGTTGGCAAAGCAGCGGCAGCAGGGTCTGGACGATACTGACAAGTACGAACTGCGCGAGCTGCTGAAGGCCCGCGCCGGACTGCGCCTGTAGCGGCAGAACATTTTCCCGGAGAGGACCATGCTGCTGCGCCTGACCTGCCTGCTGTTGTTGTCGCTCTGCCTGCCACTGACGGCCCTGGCCGAAGACGCGCCCCTCAACGAAGTCCGCCCCGGCCTGTATGCCGGCGGCCAACCCAGCGTCGCACAGCTGCAGACCCTGGCCGCGCAGGGCGTGCGCACCGTGATCGACCTGCGCCAGCCCGGCGAGGACCGGGGCTTCGACGAAACCCGCGTGGCCGAATCACTGGGCCTGCGCTACGTGCGCATTCCCGTGGCCGGCGCCGAGGGGCTCGATGCCGCCAACGTACGCGCGGTGCACCAGGTCCTGCAGCAGAGCCAGGGGCCGGTGCTGCTGCACTGCGCCTCCGGCAACCGCGCCGGTGCCGTGCTCGGCCTGGTCAATGCACGCTACGAACACGCCAGCCCGGAACAGGCCCTGCAGCTCGGCCAGCGTGCCGGCCTGAAGTCGCTGGAAGCCGCCACCCGCCAGCGCCTGGCCACACCGGTCACCTCGCCCTGAACCCTCCGCACCAAGGACTCTGCCCACCATGACCCGCTGGTGGTCGCGCCTGCGACCGGACAATTTCACCCTCGCCCTGCTGTGCACCGTCGGCCTGGCCTCGCTGCTACCGATGAAGGGCGCCGCCGCCATCGTCCTCGACGATGTCACCACCGTCGCCATTGCCGCGCTGTTCTTCCTGCATGGCGCACGCCTGCCGCGCGAATCGATCATCGGCGGCATGCTGCACTGGCGGCTGCACCTGACCATCCTGGCCTGCACCTTCATCCTGTTCCCGCTGCTGGGGCTGATGTTCAAGCCACTGTCGGGCTGGCTGCTGACCCCGGAGCTGTACCTGGGTGTGCTGTTCCTGTGCACCCTGCCCTCCACCGTGCAGTCGTCCATCGCGTTCACCTCGATGGCCCGCGGCAACGTGCCTGCAGCGGTATGCAGCGCGTCGCTGTCGAGCATCCTCGGCGTGTTCCTGACGCCGCTGCTGCTGACCGCGCTGGCCGGTACCTCCGGCGGCGTGCATGACCCGCTGCACGCGATCGGCGGCATCATGCTGCAGCTGCTGGTGCCGTTCGTGGCCGGCCATCTGCTGCGGCCGTGGATTGCCGGCTGGGTAGAGAGGCAGCGCGCGCTGCTGCGCTACACCGACCAGGCCACCATCCTGCTGGTGGTGTACTCCGCGTTCGGCGAAGCCGTCACCGAGGGCCTGTGGAGCAAGACACCGCTGCTGTCGCTGCTGGCCGTGGCGGTGGTCGCCGCCGTGCTGCTCGGCATCGCCATGCCGCTGATCACCTTCATCGCCCGCCGCCTTCGCTTCAACCGCGAGGACGAGATCGCCATCGTCTTCTGCGGCTCGAAGAAGAGCCTGGCCACCGGCGTGCCGATCGCCAAGGTGCTGTTCGCCGGCGGCAGCCTCGGCGCCATCGTGCTGCCGGTGATGATCTACCACCAGATCCAGCTGATCGTCTGCGGTGTGATCGCGCAGCGGTATGCGAAGCGCGCGCCCTGATTGGGCGCGCGGGTTTTTGTAGAGAGCCCATCCACGCGCGGCGTGGATCTACCAAACCGCGGATAGCGTGAACCCGCAGTAGATCCACGCCATGCGTGGATGACGCATACGCCGCCGCTAATCCACGATGGCCGCGGCGATGTCGTGCAGCACTCGGGCGTTGCGCTCCACGTCGCTGCCCGGCTCGCCCGTGACGGTCAGACTGTAGGTCTTGCTGTCTCCCGTCCAGGCAAGCTCAACCCGAGTACGGCCGACACTATCCACAACCTTCCCGAGGTAAGCGGGCTTGCCGTCCACCACGGTGTTCTGCGCCTCCGCGATGACCTCGATCTGCATGCCCGCAGCGAGGAAGTTGTTCTCGCTGAACTCCACGATGCCGACACCCTCCAGCCGGTAGAAACGGCTCAAGCCCGAGGACTTTCCACCCTCCAACGCACCACTGGGCTCCATGCCAATCATCTCGGCTGCGCCCAGCAGGCTGCTTTCCAGCCTGCTGGGTGGCTGCGGCAGGCGCTGGCGTAGTTCTGGAGTTGAGCGGTGAGTCCGCGGCACGGCAGCCAGCATTTCGGCCTGCGTTGGGATGCTCCCTGCTGCAACCCGCACGACACCGTTGGATCGTTCGATGTCATCGCGAAGCTGCCGCTTCACTTCTCGGGGGGCATCAAGGTCTGCCAGTTTCACCATCTGGTAGCTGCCCACGCTGGCGGACGATCTTCCCATTGCCGAGGCCTCCTGCATTGCAGCCTGCATGGCGCGTTGGTGTAGCCAGCTCCCTACCGCATCGGGAGCAGGTTCATTCTGGGATGCTTGAGCTGACATCGACATGGCCAGCGAGAATGCGATAAAGCAAAGACTCTTCATGATGCTCACCACTCCGAAAGTTGGCAATCGACCGCACTCGTGGATTGCGTAAATACGCGTCCGCCCAGCACCCATGTGTGATATCCGTGAACAACCATTCGTTCTGGATCACTGCCATCGCCTGCGTAAAATCGCCAGGAGTACAGTCCATTGTTAGGCGCACCGAAAGCATGCTTCGGCTCAATGTTCCCGAGGGGAACGTGCCTGGTTACGGCCGACCCCTGAAAACTGCGAAACTGGGGCCGTTCATAGGTCACGGATTCGTTGATGAATCCAATGCAGTTGGCCCGACTCAGTGCTTTTACTTCTGCTGCCGCATTGCCAGCCAGGCAGGTAAGCGCGGCACACAGAACGATGGGCAGAGAAACATGACATCTCATTGATTGCTCCACAGAATTGCGAGTCATCCCGCAATACCTGTGTATCTACTGTTGATGATCCGGTCTGGTGGAACAGTCGGTATCTGTGACGCCTTGCGTGCAGGAAGCTGACAGCGCGGCAAAACCCTACAGCGCGACGGCTTGGTCGATGCGCGCAGTTGCAGCCATCCCGGGCGAAACCCGACACTGGCTGCGCCGGGTTCCGTGAGAGCCCATCCACGCATGGCGTGGCTCTACTCCCACCGATGGCGTGAACCACCAGTAGATCCACGCCATGCGTGGATGGGTTGCCTGCCGTTACGGGCCCACCAGCGTGCCGACGCTCAACTCCGGCATCCACACCCACAGGTCGTACGGCCGTTTCGCATCGGCATCGACCCGCGGCGCCGTGGCCACCTGCTCTGGAAGTGACCGCGCCACGCAGCGGCCCGCGCATCCCCACGCCTGACCACGCTGCGCGCCCAACCGCACGCTGTAGATCTCCAGATCCCGCAGCTGGGAGGCCATCGGGTGCAGCTGCATTTCCGGCGGCATGCCCTGCGGCCGCTGCAGCATGGCGTGCACGTTACCGGTCAGCACCAGCATGCGTGCGTCAGCCGGCAGACGCCGGTACAGGCGCCGCAACTCGGTAGCCATGTGGTCATCGCGGGCCTGGTTGCCGCCCTTGCTGGCATTGACGTCATAGCCAACGACTTCGATCACACGCCCCTGCGACTTCAGCACGCGCAGGCTTTCGATCATCGCCAGCATGTCGCGGCTGCGACGGCCATCGTGCTGGTCGTCGCGCACGCTCCAGAAGGCACGCCCGCGCAGCTGCTGGCGTGCCTTCTCGCCGCCGTCGGAAGCCAGGTAATCGTGTAGCGTGGGGGTTTCGCCGCGTGGCAGTTCCAGCGCCAGCACGACCGGGCCGGTGCGGCTGTAGTCGTCCACCAGCTGGCGCACCAGCAGCGGGGTCTCGCGGGTGCCGTGGAATTCGCCCAGTACCAGCAGGCGATGGTCACCGGCATGCTGGCGGATCTGCGCGGCGGTGTCATCGGCATGCGCACCAAGGGCCATGCCCAGCGTCAGCAGCAGCGCCGCGGTCCAGCGGAAGATCGAATGCATCCCTGCGCCGTCCTTTCCTTGGGGTCAGGAACAGCAATGGCGACGCAGCTGGCGCAGATCAAGTGTAGAGCCGAGCCCGTGCTCGGCTGCTTCTCCGATCAACCCTCAGCCGAGCATGGGCTCGGCTCTACAGGAGATCCACGCCATGCGTGGATGCACCCGCCCGTCACAACCAGGGCAGGATCCAGTGGTCCACCAGCAGGAAGGCGAACAGCGCCATCAGGTAGACGATGGAGTAATAGAACATCTTCATCGAGAACAGCTCGTCCGGCGGGTCCAGCATGCGCCAGGCGTACCAGAGGAACACGGCGTTGAGCACGATCGCGCCGCCCAGGTAGAACGCACCGCTCATGCCCACCAGGTACGGCAGCAGGCAGACCAGCGCCAGCACCACCGAATACACCATGATCTGCTTGCGGGTGTGCACCACGCCGTGGGTCACGGGCAGCATCGGGATCTCCGCCTTGGCGTAGTCCTCGCGGCGGAAGATTGCCAGCGCCCAGAAGTGCGGCGGGGTCCAGATGAAGATGATCAGCACCAGCAGCGACGAGTACGCCCAGTCCGACGAGCCCTGCATGCCGGTCACCGCGGCCCAGCCCAGCATCGGCGGCATCGCGCCGGCCAGGCCACCGATGACGATGTTCTGCGAGGTCGCACGCTTGAGGTACACGGTGTAGATCACCGCGTAGCCGATCAACGAGGCGAAGGTCAGCACCGCGGTGATCAGGTTCACCCACAGCACCAGGATGGTCATCGACAGCACGATCAGCACGCCGGCGAACACCAGCACCTGCCACGGCTTGACCTTGCCCACCACCAGCGGACGCCACGAGGTGCGGGCCATCTGCGCATCGATGTGCGCATCCAGCAGCTGGTTGATCGCGGCGGCGGCCGAGGCCGCCAGCCAGATACCGAGGAAGCCGAGCACGCCGGCGCGCACCTGCTCCCAGCTGGGCACGCCGGGGATGGCCAGGACCATGCCGACCAGGGCGGTGAAGACAATGAGGGCGACGACCTTGGGCTTGGTCAGGTCCCAGTACTGGCGGTAATTGGAAAACATGGAATCAGTCCGGGGCACGCAGGCGGGCCAGCAGGCTGACCAGCACGAACAACAGGGCAACGGCCACGCCGTTGTGGGCCACCGCCACTTCCAGCGGCAGCGCCAGCTTCACATTGAGGATGCCGAGGGTGACCTGCAGCACCAGCAGCGCGATCAGCGCGCTGGCCCAGCCACGCATGCTCGGCAACCGGAACAGGCGCACGCCCAGCCACAGCAGGTAGACGGCCACCACCACCGCGAACAGGCGGTGTGCCATCTGGATGGCGATGCGCGAGGCGCCATCCAGCACGCCCCCTTCGTAGTCCACGCCGATGCCACGCCACAGAGTGAAGCCTTCGACGAAGTTGTGCTGCGGCCACCACTGGTTGGCGCAGCGCGGGAAGTTGTCCAGCGAGGCGCTGCCACCGCCGCAGGCCAGCGCCGCGTAATTGGCGCTGACCCAGCCACCCAGCGCGATCTGGGTGACCAGCACCGCGACGCCGATGCGCAGCAGCCACTTCAGCTTCGGCGCTTCAGCCAGGGTGATCGGCATGTGCGTCGCGCGCCAGGCCATCCACACCAGCAGGCCGAACATCAGCATGCCGCCGAGCAGGTGGCCCATCACCACGATGGGCTTGAGCAGCAGGGTCACCGTCCACATGCCCAGCAGGGCCTGGAAGATCACCACCGCCAAGGTCAGCAATGCAGCGCGCGCCAGGTCGATGTTGCTCCAGCGCAGCGCGGCGATCAGCAGGATCGCCTCGCCTATCAGGGCCAAGGCGCTGGCGGTGCCATGCCAGCCCATCATGTACAGCGGTATGCCGGCGGCCACCAGCACGCAGGCGGTCACCACCGCCGTGCTTCCGAATCGCCGCTTGCGCGTGGCCAACAGGGCCAGGGTCAGGATCTCGATGCCCAGCGCGCCAGCCAGGAAGCGGTGCACCTGCTCACGCCAGGCCTTGTGGGTCTCCAGCGGGCGGATCTCCGCCGCCGGGTGGCCGATGGTCTCTTCCACGTGCTGCGGCCAGGTGGCCTGGCCATAGCAGGTCGGCCAGTCCGGGCAGCTCAGGCCGGCATCGGACAGGCGCACGAACGCGCCGAACATGATCGTGCTCGCGGTCATGATCATGGCGAACCACGCCAGGCGGTGGAAATTGCGGTGCAGCGCCGGACGCGCGGAAAGGCTCATCAAACGGGACTCACTTCAGTTTCAGCAACGTGGCCATGTCCTTGCGCAGGCCACCGAGGTCGGAGCCCGGGGCATGGCGCATGATCACGAAGCCGTTCGGATCGATCACGTAGACCGGCAGTCCCGCCGGATCATCGACGCCCGGCAACGCCGCGCGCAGGGCTGGCGACGGAGCCAGCGGCCGCAGCGCGGGCAGCGAGGCGATCGACGCCGGTGGCGTACCCAGCCACAGGATCTCGACATTATCGGCGTTATGGCCGAACAGCTGCCACACCTTGCCCAGTCCCTGCGACAAAGTGACGCACTGCGCGTCGCAGGCGCCGGATGGGGCCACCAGCAGGCGCCAGGTGCGGGCCTCGGGATTCCAGGCATAGGGCTGGCCACTGGCCAGGGTCGGCGCCTGCTGGCGCAGGTCCACCGGCGGCTTCAGCAGCTGGCCGGCGTTGCGGTGCCCGGTCGGCTGCCAGCCGGAGAAGCGCAGTACCGCGGCCAGCGCCACCGCCCCGAAGAACACGGCAAACAGCAGCACCAGGGTCCGGCGGCCGGAGCCGCGCGCCTGCGGGGACGTAGCAGTGTTCATGCGGGGCATTTTCTCATGGTTGGGCAAGGGATGCGGGTGGGGTGCCCCGGTAGTGCCGGCCGCTGGCCGGCATCCAGGAATCCGAGGGGAGCCGGCCAGCGGCCGGCACTACCGGGCCATGGAGCGTCTCCTACGCCGCTCCAGCACCAGCGCAACGACCAGCACGGTCAGGGCCAGCCCGAACCACTGCACGGCATAGCCCAGATGACGCTGCGGCGGCAGTGTGTTCGGCAGCAGGTCCAGGTCACGCTCATCGCCGAATGGCAGTGCCGGGTCCAGGCGCAGGACGCGTTCGGGTAACGCCTGCAGCCCCAGCGCGCGCGCCAGGCCTTCGGCGGGCAAACGGCTGGCCAGCCAACGCCCGGCCTCATCGGTAGCGGAGAACGCCGGGCCCAGTGCCAGTCCCGCCGACGGCGGCGGCGCCAACAACCCACGCACCGCCACCGGCGAAGGCGGCGCCGGCACATCCGGCAGCGTGCGATCCGGCGGCAGCGCGCGCCAGCCGAGGTCGACCAGCAGCACGCTGCCTCCGTCACTGCGGAACGGACGATAGATCTTCACCCCGGCGCGACCATGCCGGGTCTGGTTGTCCAGCAGCACCACGCCGGGCAGGAAGCGGCCGTGGTCGGCCACGCCGTGCAACGCGCCGGGCGCCGCCAGAGCCTGCGCCAGTGGCAGCGCCTGTGCCACGGCTGGACCTTGTGCATCCAACATTGCCTGTTTGGCATGCATGCGCTGCAGTTGCCACAGCCCCAATGCGCTGAAACCGGCCATCGCCAGCACCGCCAACAGCCAGCCGATCACGCGCGTGTGCTGGCGCATCATGACAAGTCCGCGCAAACGCGGTCAGATAGGCGCATCCACCCTGCCCTCGAGCCGCGCATGAGTGATTCGCTGAAGACCCTGCTGGTAATCGCGTTTCTGATCGTCATCGTCTGGAATCTGGGCGCCGGCCTGTATTACCTGCTGGTCGACCGCGGCCAGACCAAGCGCACGGTCAACGCACTGACACGCCGCATCGGGGTGTCGGTGGCCTTGATCGTACTGGTGATCGTGAGCATCTACATGGGCTGGATCAAACCGCACGGCATCGGCGGCTGAGGCCACCGATACGTGCGCGGTCAAAGCACGTAGACGAACATGAAGAGCATCAGCCACACCACGTCGACGAAGTGCCAGTACCACGCGGCGGCTTCGAAACCGAAATGGTTGTCGCGGGTGAAGTGCCCCTTGGCCGAACGCAGCCACATCACGATCAGCATGATCGTGCCCAGCAGCACGTGCGCGCCGTGGAAGCCTGTCAGCATGAAGAACGTCGAACCGTAGATGCCCGAACCGAGCGTCAGGTTCAGTTCCTTGTAGGCGTGGATGTACTCCTCCGCCTGCAGGGTCAGGAAGCCGAGGCCGAGCACCACGGTCAGGCCCAGCCAGATCAGCAGCTGGCGGCGGTTGCCGGCCTTCAGCGCGTGATGGGCGATGGTCAGGGTCACGCCTGAGGTCAACAGGATCAGCGTGTTGATCAGCGGCAGGCCCCAGGCCGGAATGGTCTGGAACGCACCACCGATCGCCGCCGGGCCATTGGTCGGCCATCCGGCGGAATAGCCCTGCCAGAGCAGCTCGTTGGTCATCACCCCGCGGCCTTCGCCGCTGAGCCACGACAGGCCCAGGTTGCGGGTGTAGAACAGCGCGCCGAAGAAGGCACCGAAGAACATCACCTCGGAGAAGATGAACCAGATCATCCCCATCCGGAACGAGCCATCGACCTGGTGGTTGTAGTTGCCCGCCTGCGACTCACGCACCACGTCGCTGAACCACCAGAACAGGGTCAGCACCAGCATCGCGATGCCGATGTAGAACGTCCAGCGTCCCCAGCTGGCATCGTTGAGCCAGCTGGCCACGCCCACCATGGTCACCATCATCGCGATGGACCCCACGAACGGCCATTTGCTCTGGGCCGGGACGAAGTACACGTTGGCATCGGTCGGTGTCTGGGCCATGTCGGTATCCGGGTCAGGGTGCGGCGTGCGCGCCTTCCGAGGTGGCGGCCGGAGCCAGCCGATCGGACAGCGCGTCGTTGCGGTAGAAGGTGTAGGACAAGGTGATCGTCTTGATCTCCGGCGGCAGGTCCGGATCGACGATGAAGCGCACCGGCATGTCGCGCTTCTCGCCGGCCTGCAGCGTCTGCGCGGTGAAACAGAAGCACTCGGTCTTGCTGAAGAAGCCCGACGCACGCGCCGGCGCCACCGACGGTACCGCGCTGCCGACCACCGCCTGCTGGCTGTCGTTGCGGGCGAAGTACAGCGCCTCGTTGAGCTCGCCCGGCACCACGTCCATGGTCAACTGTTCGGGATGGAACGACCAGGGCAGGCGCGAGTTGACGCCGCCATCGAACTCCACGCGCACGGTGCGCTTGCCGGCCGCCGCGCCGGCACTCGCTTCGCCACCGGGACCGCGTTCCAGGCGCACGCCGAACACCTTTTCGCAGGCGATGCGGTACAGCGGTACCAGCGAGAACGTGAGCAGGAACACCGCCACCGCCACGCCGATCAGGCGCGGCAGCCCGGCGCTGGGTGACGGCGTGCTGGCCGGTGCCTCGCTCATCGGCCGATCACCCCGCTGAGGATGAAGCCGACGTAGACCAGCACGGCGATGGCGCCGACCCACATCGCCGTGCGCTTCGCACGCTGGCGCTGCTGTTCGATGCTTCCGCCCTGGTAGAGCCGACCGCCGGTCGGCTGCGCTTCGTTGTTGTAGAGCCGAGCCATGCTCGGCTGCTTTTCGTCAGTCGAGCCTGGCTCGACGCTACCGATCGGGAGCGGGCTCTCGTTATGCATGCCCCACCTCAATGCGTGATGTCGTCATGCGCCAGATCCCCCGGGCGGATGGTCGGCGGCGTGGTGAAGGTATGCGCCGGTGCCGGCGACGGCAGCGTCCATTCCAGGCCGCGCGCACCTTCCCACGATCGGGCCTCGGCCTTCTCGCCGTTGCGCAGCGAGGACAGCAGGATCGCGGCCATCATGAACGGGGTGACGAACATGCCGAACGCACCGATCGAGCTGATCAGGTTCCAGTCGGCGAAGGCCACGCTGTAATCGGGAATGCGGCGCGGCATGCCGGCCAGGCCGAGGAAATGCTGCGGGAAGAACAGCAGGTTGACGAATACGATCGACCACCAGAAGTGCACCTTGGCCCACTTCTCGCTGTACATCCGCCCGGTCCACTTCGGCCACCAGTAGTACACCGCCGCGATCAGCGCGAACACCGCGCCGGTCACCAGCACGTAGTGGAAGTGCGCGACCACGAAGTAGGTGTCGTGGTACTGGAAGTCGGCGGCCACGATGGCCAGCATCAGGCCGGAGAAGCCACCGATGGTGAACAGGATGACGAAGGCCACCGACCACAGCATCGGCGCCTCGAACGTCAGCGAGCCACGCCACATCGTGCTGACCCAGTTGAACACCTTCACGCCAGTCGGGATCGAGATCAGCATGGTGGCGAACATGAAGTAGATCTCGCCGCCCAGCGGCATGCCCACGGTGAACATGTGGTGGGCCCAGACGATGAACGACAGGAACGCGATCGCGGCGGTGGCGTACACCATCGCCTGGTAGCCGAACAGCGGCTTGCGGCTGAAGGTCGGGATGATCTCGCTGACCACGCCGAAGGCGGGCAGGATCATGATGTAGACCTCGGGGTGGCCGAAGAACCAGAAGATGTGCTGGTACATCACCGGGTCACCGCCACCGGCGGCGTTGAAGAAGCTGGTGCCGAAGAACTTGTCGGTCAGCAGCATGGTGACGGCACCGGCCAGCACCGGCATCACCGCGATCAGCAGGAAGGCCGTGATCAGCCAGGCCCAGCAGAAGATCGGCATCTTCAGCAGGTCGATGCCCGGCGCGCGCATGTTGAGCACGGTGGCGATGATGTTGATCGCACCCATGATCGAGCTGATGCCGGCCACGTGGATGGCGAACACGCTGAAGGCCACGTTGTAGCCGCCCTGCAGCGACAGCGGCGGGTACAGCGTCCAGCCGCCGGCCGGCGCACCACCGGGCAGGAACAGGGTCAGCAGCAGCAGGCTGAAGGCCACCGGCAACAGCCAGAACGACCAGTTGTTCATGCGCGGCAGCGCCATGTCCGGCGCGCCGATCTGCAGCGGAATCATCCAGTTGGCCAGTCCGACGAAGGCCGGCATCACGCCACCGAAGATCATCACCAGCGCGTGCACGGTGGTCATCTGGTTGAAGAATTCGGGCTTGACGAACTGCAGGCCCGGCTGTGCCAGCTCGGCGCGGATCACCACGCTCATCGCCGCACCGATGATGAACATGATGAAGCTGAAACCCAGGTACAGCGTGCCGATGTCCTTGTGGTTGGTCGAGAAGAACCAACGCTCGAAGAAACTCTGCTGGTGATGGTGATCGTCGTGCCCAACTGCCGAGTGCGCCATTGCAAAACACCTCTCAGAATCGGTTGTCACCACGGCCGCGAACGGCCGCGGGCTTTACATCACGCTCCGCTGGCCGCGGTGGCTGGCGCGCTGCCGGCTTCAGCAGCGGCAGGCGCAGCAGGTGCCTCTCCCGTCGGTGCAGTCGGCTCGGCAGGTGCCGCAGGCGTTGCCGGCTCGGCGGGCGGCGCCGGCTTGCGCTGCGCCAGCCACTGCTTGAACTCTTCCTTGGACACCGCCTCGACCACGATCGGCATGAAGCCATGGTCCTTGCCGCACAGCTCGGCGCACTGGCCCCGGTATACGCCGGGCTGCTCGATGCTGGTCCAGGCTTCATTGATGAAGCCGGGAATGGCGTCCTGCTTCCAGCCCAGCGCCGGCACCCACCAGGCGTGGATCACGTCATCGGAGGTGATGACGAAGCGCACCTTGGTATCGACCGGCAGCACCAGGCGGTTGTCGACATCCAGCAGGTAGTGCGGATGGCTTTCGCGGGTCGGCACGATGCCGCTCTGCCGCACGCGGTCGGACTCGCGGTCCAGGCGGCTGGTGAAGGTGACGTTCTCGCCGAGGTATTCGTACTTCCACATCCACTGGTAGCCGGTGACCTTCACCGTCATCTCGGCATCGCGGGTGTCGTACATCTTGATCAGGTTGGCCGTGGCCGGCCAGGCCATCACGATCAGGATGATCACCGGGATCACCGTCCAGATCACCTCGGCCTTGGTGTTGTGGCTGAAGGTGGCGGCGACCGCGCCCTTGGATTTGCGGAACTTGAAGATGGCGTAGGCCATCGCACCGAACACGATGACGCCGATCACCGTGCAGATGATCAACGAGAGATTGTTCGATTCCCAGGCCAGGCGCGAGGTCTGGGTCACCCCCTTGCCCATGTTCAGCTGCCACGGCTTGGGATCGGCCGCCTGGGCCCAGGCCAACGCCGGCATCAGTCCCCCGGCCACCATGGCGGTGACCGCTGCAACGCACTTCGTGCCCCACCTGCTGCTTTGCTTCATTGCCTAGACCCTTAGCGTCGTCGGTTGCCGCCATCGCTGGCGGCGAGCAAGCTTTCAAGTGTCTCTGCAAGCGTCTGACGTTCGGCCGGCGCGAGGAAACTCCCCACCTCCACCTGCCGGCCGCTGGATGCCAGCCGGACCCTCTCATCGTCGGTGAGCAGGCGCACCCAGTGGGGGTGGGCCCGGAACACCGGCGATCCACCGGGTACGGGGATGACCTCCACGTACGCCGGCACTACCCGGATCTCCTCCTGCCGTTCACCACTGCGCCACAAGGCACGCAGTGCCGCCGCCAGCACCAGGCTGTACAGCAGCGCGAACAGGGGGGCGAATGCATTGCCGGCCAACCACCCGAGGGCGGACACCAGCCACATCGCACCCGACAACACGGTGAACAACAGGACGAACTGCCGGGCATCGAGCGCCCGTGGGGGACGCAGCCGCAGCTGCGTACCTGACCCATCCGGAGCTGGAAGCACCTCGATCATGTCGCAACCGCGTTCCTGCCGCGGGAAACGTCTCGATGGTAGCCCCGCCCTCTCGCCGGTAGCAAGGGTGCATTCACACTTTTTCCCATGCTGCAACACAGCATGAGGCCGGCGGCACGAATGACGAATTCAGCACAAATTCTGCCGAGCTTGCTGAACACGCTGAATCCACCGCAGCTAGGGGCTATCAGCGCTTCACGAAGGTGGCTGAGGGGCACTTCCGCAACCCGCAAAAATGATTAAAATCGCCAAGTTTTCCACTGGCCGGACCGGCATGAACGCACCTTCCTCCTCCCCTGCCGCCAGCGACGCCCTGCGTCCCGGCGCGCTGCTGTCGCCGGAACTGCCGGCGCCCCCCAACCCGTTCCGCCAGGCCATCACCGATGGCTGGTTGAAGGACGAGGCCAGCCACGTGCGCGAGCTGCTGGCGCAGGCCCGCCTGCCCGCCGAGGAGCAGGCCAAGGTACAGGCGCTGGCCGCCGACCTGGTCGGCCGCGTGCGCGTGCGGGCCAAGGACCAGGGCGCGATCGAAGCCTTCATGCGCCAGTACGACCTGGGCAGCGAGGAAGGCGTGCTGCTGATGTGCGTGGCCGAGGCGCTGCTGCGCATTCCGGACCAGGACACCGCCGACAAGCTGATCCGCGACAAGCTGGCCGATGCCGACTGGGAAAAGCACCTGGGCGGCAGCGACTCGGTGCTGGTCAACGCCTCCACCTGGGGCCTGATGCTGACCGGCAAGCTGGTGCAGATGAACGACGCCACCCGCGCCGATGCGCCCAGCGCGTTCAAGCGCCTGGTCGGCCGCGTTGGTGAGCCGGTGGTGCGCCTGGCCGTGCGCCAGGCGATGAAGATCATGGGCCACCAGTTCGTCATGGGCCGCACCATCAGCGAAGCGCTGTCGCGCTCGCACAAGGGCGACAACGCGAACTACCGCTACTCCTTCGACATGCTGGGCGAAGGCGCGCTGACCATGAAGGACGCGCTGCGCTACCTGGAAGACTATCGTCGTGCGATCCACGCCATCGGCGGCGACCACAAGGCACGCGGCGGCCGTCCGGATGGCGACGTCAACAACGCCCCGGGCATCTCGATCAAGCTGTCGGCGCTGTACCCGCGCTACGAGCACGCCAAGCGCGAGCGCGTGCTGAAGGACCTGGTGCCGGGCGTGCTGGAACTGGCACAGCTGGCCAAGAGCTACGGCATCGGCTGCACCGTCGACGCCGAAGAGTCCGACCGCCTGGAACTGTCGCTGGACATCATCGAGCAGGTGTTCTCCGATGCGTCGCTGGCCGGCTGGGATGGCTTCGGTGTGGTCGTGCAGGCCTACCAGAAGCGCACGCCGTACACGATCGACCACCTGGCCGACATGGCGCGCCGCGCCGGTCGCCGCCTGCAGGTGCGCCTGGTCAAGGGCGCCTACTGGGACGCCGAGATCAAGCGCGCGCAGATCGAAGGCTATCCGGGCTACCCGGTGTTCACCCGCAAGCAGAACACCGACGTCTCCTACCTGGCCTGCGCCAAGCGCCTGTTCACCCATGCCGACGCGATCTACCCGATGTTCGCCACGCACAACGCACACACCATCGCGGCCGTGCGCAGCATCGCCAATGGCGGCGTGTACGAGCACCAGAAGCTGCACGGCATGGGCGACGACCTGTACGCCGAAGTGGTGCCGGCCGACCGCTTGAACCTGCCCTGCCGCGTGTATGCGCCGGTCGGTTCGCATGAAGACCTGCTGCCGTACCTGGTGCGTCGCCTGCTGGAAAACGGCGCCAACTCCAGCTTCGTCAACCGCATCACCGACGAGCGCGTGCCGATCGCCGACCTGATCCGCGATCCGGTCGAGATGGTCGCTTCGTTCGAATCGATTCCGCATCCCAAGATCCCGCTGCCGGTTGACCTGCTGCGCAGCCAGAACCACGACAGGAAGAACTCCATGGGCGCCAACCTCGCCAACGACAACGAACTGCGCGCCCTGGCCGAGCAGCTCAACGCAGCCGTCAAGCCATGGCAGGCCGCCCCGCTGGTACCGGGTGCCAACCCGACCGGCGCCTCGCTGCCGGTGACCAACCCGGCCGACACCCGCGAGGTGGTCGGCCAGTGGCAGGCCGCCGATGCCGCCACCGTGCAGAAGGCCCTGGCCAATGCCGTGGCCGCGCAGCCGGCCTGGAACCGCACCCCGGCCGCCAGCCGCGCCGCCATCCTCGAGCACGCCGCCGACCAGCTGGAAGCGCGCATGCCGGAGTTCATGGCGCTGTGCGTGAAGGAAGCCGGCAAGAGCCTGCCCGACGGCATCGCCGAAGTGCGCGAAGCGGTGGACTTCCTGCGCTACTACGCCAAGCAGGCGCGCGAGCAGTTCAGCCACGCCGAGAAGCTGCCGAGCCCGACCGGTGAGTCCAACGAGCTGCAGCTGCATGGCCGCGGCGTGTTCGTCTGCATCAGCCCGTGGAACTTCCCGCTGGCGATCTTCCTGGGCCAGGTCGCTGCCGCACTGGCTGCCGGCAACAGCGTCATCGCCAAGCCGGCCGAGCAGACCAACCTGATCGGCTACTACGCGGTGAAGCTGCTGCATGACGCCGGCGTGCCGGCCGAGGTGGTGCAGTACCTGCCGGGCGACGGTGCCACCGTCGGCGCCGCGCTGACCGCCGACCCGCGCGTGGCTGGCGTGGCCTTCACCGGCTCCACCGACACCGCACGTGCGATCAACCGCGCCATGGCTGCGCGTGACGCCGCCATCGGTGTGCTGATCGCCGAGACCGGTGGCCAGAACGCCTTCATCGCCGACTCCTCGGCGCTGCCGGAACAGCTGGTCAAGGACGCGATCGGTTCGGCCTTCACCTCCGCCGGCCAGCGCTGCTCGGCCGCGCGCGTGCTGTTCGTGCAGGACGACATCGCCGACAAGGTGATGACCATGCTGGCCGGCGCGATGAAGGAACTGAAGGTCGGCAATCCGGGCCTGCTGTCCACCGACGTCGGCCCGGTGATCGACGCCGATGCACTGAAGATCCTGCAGGACCACGCCGAACGCATGGACCGCGAAGCGCGCCTGATCGCCGCCGCCGAGCTGTCCGCCGAAGCGGCCAACGGCACCTTCTTCGCACCGCGCGCGTATGAGCTGAAGGACCTGGGCCAGCTGCACAAGGAAATCTTCGGGCCGGTCCTGCACGTGATCCGCTGGAAGGGCGACCAGCTCGACGCGGTGATCGACCAGATCAACGCCACCGGTTACGGCCTGACCCTGGGCGTGCATTCGCGCATTGACGAGACCGTCGACCGCATCAGCAACGGCGTCCACGTCGGCAACGTCTACGTCAACCGCAACCAGATCGGTGCGGTGGTCGGCGTGCAGCCGTTCGGCGGCCAGGGCCTGTCCGGCACCGGCCCGAAGGCCGGCGGCCCGCACTACCTGCTGCGCTTCGCCACCGAAAAGACGGTGACGGTGAACACCACCGCCGCCGGCGGCAACGCCTCGCTGCTGACCCTGGGCGACTGATCGCCCAGTAGTTGCAGTGAACGAAAAACCCCGCGAAAGCGGGGTTTTTTGTGCTTCTGCATCCTGTAGAGCCGAGCCCACGCTCGGCTTGCATGGTGCATGCGGGCACTGGATCGGCCCTACAGAGGCGGGGCGACACTGAACCGGTTGTCCGCCCGCTTCGCCAGCTCGCCCTGCACCCGTGCGATGCGCATCTCCAGATCGCCTTCCAGCAGCACGTACTCGACACCCTCTGCCTGCAGCTGCGCCAGGTACCACGCATGCTGCTGCGCCCGGAAGGCTTCGCCCACACGCGTACCGTCCTGGTCGAACGGAATATCCGGTGCGCACAGGAACAGCAGGTCGTAGCGTCGTCGTGCCGCCTGCCGCAGCGGCTCCGGTGCCGTGCCGAACATCCAGCCGCTGTACCCCAGCGTCACCCACGGCGTGGTATCGCAGAACAGCCAGCGATGCGCGCGCCGCGCGGCCTCCTCTTCGTGCTGTGGCTGTGTCATTGCAATGCGAAGCAGATCGTCCGGCGTCAGTTCTCCGCCCTGCTGCTCCCACAGGGTGCGGCCGTACTCCGGCACCCAGGCGGTCTGCAGGCGCTCGGCCAGCACGCGCGCCAGCGTGGTCTTGCCGCTGGACTCGCCACCGATGAACGCCACGCGCTGCACATGGACGGCATACACCTGCGGTGCGAGGCCATGGCGATGCGCATGCGGATCGGCGCGCAGCTGGGTGCCACTGGCCTGGCCGACATCGAGCGAGCGTTCCAGCCGTTCATGCCGCACCGGTGCGTTGAAGCAGGCTGCCAGCGCATCGGCAAAACCGTCCCCGTAGTCCTCACCGGTGTACACCGCCTGCACTGGCCCACCGAACAGGTTCAGGCACAGCCAGGCGGTGAAGTCGCGCTGCACCTGTTCGTCATCACTGTCCTGCGGCAGCGTGCGCACGGGCAAACCGTGCTGCGTGCACAATGCCGCCAGTCGCGTGTCATCCAGCACCGCCACCGTCGCCTGCGGGAAACGCGCACGCAGCCAGCGCTCGCGGCGCTCGGCGCTGTAGCCGGCAAAGCCCGGCTGCGACCAGCCGATCACCAGCAGCTGCTGGCAGCGCGTGGCGGCGAAGTCGATCAGGCGTTCGTGGCCGAGATGCAGCGGGCAGAACTTGCCCACTACCAGGCCGCGCGCAACGCGCTCAGGCAGCGGCATCGGCCGCCCTGGCCTCGTCGCGCATCAGGTGCCGCCAATGGCGCAGGGCCACCAGCGCATTGATCCAGAAGCCCACGTACAGGATCGAGGTCAGGTGCAGGCCACGGCTGTAGTACAGCGGCACCGCAACGGTGTTCACCAGCAGCCACACCCACCACGATTCCAGCTTGCGCCGCATCATCAGGATCTGCGCGATCACACTCAACACCAGCACCGCCGAATCGATGTAGGGCGCATAGGCGTTGGTCAGCCGGGTCAGCATCCAGCCGTAGCCGAACGTGGCCACCACCGCCAGCGGCGCCAGCCAGGCCCATGCCCGCGGCCGCAGCGCGGTGATCGGCAGCGGCGCACCATGGTCGCCACGCAGCCACTGCCACCAGCCCAGCACGCTGATGGCGATGAAGAAGAACTGCAGCACCATGTCCGCGTACAGGTGCGATCGTTCGAACACAGCGGCAAACAAGGCGCAGCCAACGATGCCCAGCCACCAGGTGTGCACGTTGTTGCGGCCGGCCAGCAGGATCGAGCCGGCGACGGCAATGTTGGCAGCCAGCTCCAGCTGGAAGTTCGGATCGGACAGGTTCATCGCCCTATTGTCATGGATCCGCGCGCTGCGTGGACGATCCGGTAGATCCATGCCATGCATGGATGCCCCGAGCTACCTCACAAAAAGAAAGCCCCGCTTGCGCGGGGCCTCCTTCGTCCTGCGTCAGGCAATCGCCTGGATCAGAACTTGTACTGCATCGAAGCCGCCAGCACGTCGCCGCTTACCTTGTACTTGCCGGTCACGGTGTTGGCCGTGGCCGAGGTCGAGGTGATGTTCGGATCCTTGGTGAACAGGTGGGTGTAGCCCACGCTGTATTCCATCTTTTCCGAAGCCGCGTAGGTCAGACCCAGCGACAGCCACTTGCGGGTGGTGTCCGGCACGCGCACGTCGCGGTGGGCGTCGGTGGTCGGGGTCTGGTCGTAGGCGAGACCGCCGCGCAGGGTCAGCTTCTCGTTCATGCGGTACTCGGTACCGATCGACGCGAAGGTGGTGTCGCGGTAGTGGAACGGCAGCACGCTGTCCGGCTGGTTGGAGTCATACTGCACGGCCACCTGGTCGAACTTGCTCCAGGCGGTACGCGAGACGTCGGCCATGATCTTCCACTGGTCGTTCACGCGGTGGGTGAAGCTGACGGTGGCGCTGGCCGGCAGGGTGATCGAGGCACGACCCTTGCTGTCGATGAAGGTGCCCGGAGCGGCAGCGGCCAGGAAGGCTGCGGCGTTGCCCGGAATGGTGAAGTCGGCCTTGCCGTCGTTGATCTTGTGCTTGACCTGCGAGCGGTAGCTGAAGGCGATGTTGGTGCCTTCCACCGGGCTGACGGTCATGCCCAGGGTGTAGCCCATGGACACTTCGTCACCCTTGATGCGCAGGAAGCCATCGGCGGTGCCCGGAGCGAAGCCCTGCTGGGCCATGGCGACAGCGGCCTGACGCGAGGCGGCAGCAGCCTGGGCGGCGGTGCCACCGGCAGCCAGAACGGCAGCGGCAGCCTTCTGCTGGGCGCTGGCGTTGATCGCGGTGCCGGTATCGACGGCGCTGGTCAGGTCGACGTTCAGACGCTCGGCGAACACCGAAGCACCGAACGACAGGTACGGGTTGACGTCGTAGGAGAACGCCACGCCCAGGTCGATCGCCTGCAGCTCGGTCTTGACGCCGTTGTAGCGGCCGACCCAGTCACGGTCGTATTCGGTCTTGAAGCCGAACGGCACGGTCAGCGAGGCGCCGAAGTGCATGTTCTCCTTCTCGCCGAACGGCAGGTGGAAGTAGGCCGCCGGGACCGGGGCGATCATGCCGGCGTCGCCGCCGTTGCCGCCGGAAATCGGAGCGCCGTTGGCGTACTTGCCCTGGCCACGGAACTTGGCACCGAAGCTGATGGCGCTGACGTCGCCCTGCAGCATGGTGCCGTCGAGCAGGCGCATGGAGGCCGGGTTGGTGGCGATGACCGAGGCGTCGCCCTCGGCCGAGGTGGAGCCGGCGAACGCGCGGCCCAGGCCCTTGGCACTGTTTTCCTTCAGCTGGAAGGCGGCAGCGTTGGCGTCGGCGGCGGCCAGCGCACCGGCAACGCCGACGGCCAGCAGGGTCAGACGGGCAATGGTGGAAGCGGTTTGCATCGTAGTTCTCTCTCCGGTAAGCGGTGATGTTGCTCTGAGTGCGCCTGCGCCCGGCAGGTCCTGGGACCCATCGGAGCGCGCCGGATTCCCCTCCCGACATACGACGCCGTATGCGAGTATTACCCAGAGCTGTTAATGAAACAATAACAGCAGTGGCGGTTTTTTCGTCCCAAAAGCTGAACAGGACAATCCCCGCCGCAAGCGCCCGCACGCTAGGCTAGTGCCCATGTTCGTCTCCCTCCCGTCGCGCAAGAAGGCGGCCCTGCGCTGGGCCACGCCCGTGCTGTTTGCGGCACTGTGGCTGGCGTTCCTGTGGTCGATCTCGCGTCCGGACGATGCCCGCGGCAGCCTCTGGCTGGACTGGGGCGCCCTGTCCACCGGCCTGACCCACCCGCTGGACTGGTGGGCGACCCTGCAGGACGGCAGCGTGCTGCGCCTGTTCACCGCCTTGTTCCTGCATGCCGACTGGTCGCACCTGCTGGGCAACCTGGTGTTCCTGCTGATCTTCGGCCTGCCCGCCGAGCGGGTGCTGGGCCCGTGGCGGCTGCTGCTGCTGTTCCTGGTCGGCGGTGCGGTGTCCAATCTGGTGGCGATCTACACCATGGGCAGCCCGGACCAGATCATCATCGGTGCCAGCGGTGCGGTCTCCGCACTGATCGGCGCCTACCTGGCCCTGTTCCCGGGCGCCCGGCTGGGCGTGGTGATCCCGCTCGGCCTGTTCCTGGAGTTCGTGCGCGCCCCAGCCTACCTGCTGATCGGTGTCTGGGCCGCGTTGCAGGTCGTATTCGCCCATATCGGCCCCAGCTTCGGCATGGTGGCCTGGTGGGCGCACATCGGCGGCTTCGTGTTCGGCGTGGTGTACGGGGTCTACGTGCGGGCGGCCATCGCCCGCCGCCTGCGCAAGCGCCACGGCTTCTGACACCGGGTCGTGCCGGCCGCTGGCCGGCTCCACGCTCACCCGCTCGTTCGTAGATCAGCCGAGCATGGCTCGACTCTGCAGAATCAGGGCTTGGCCGGAACCGGGGCGGGCTTGGTTTCCGGCGTGCTGTCCGCCTTCGGTTCGACCTTCGGCTCCGGCTTGGCTTCGGGCTTCGCCGCTGCAGCCTTCGCGGCCTTGGCAGCCTCCGCCTTGGCCGCTTCGGCCTTCAACCGCGCAGCCACCGAACCCGGGTTCTTCAGCTCGGCCAGCGCGTCGTTGATCGGGCCATCGCCCGGCAGCACCGCACCGGCGTGGTAGCCCTCGGTGCCTTCGTCGTCGCCGCGCAGGTGGCCCGGCAGGGTCGCTTCGCTGTAGTCGCTCAGGCTGGCCGGCAGTGCATCCTCGGCCGGCGTGGCGGCGGGCTTCAGTTCGACATCCGGCACGATGCCGGTGGCCTGGATCGACTTGCCGCTGGGCGTGTAATAGCGCGCGGTGGTCAGCTTCACCGAATCACCGTTGTCCAGCGGCAGCACGGTCTGCACCGAGCCCTTGCCGAAGGTGCGGCTGCCGACCACGCGCGCGCGCTTGTTGTCGCGCAGCGCACCGGCCAGCACTTCCGATGCACTGGCCGAACCGGCATCGGCCAGCACCACCACCGGTGCGCCCTTCAGCAGATCACCCGGGGTCGCGTCGAAACGGGCATCGCTGATGCTGATGCGACCGCGGGTGCTGACGATGTTGCCCTTGTCGAGCAGATCATCGGCCACCTGCACCGCAGCAGTCAGCAGGCCACCCGGGTTGCTGCGCAGGTCCAGCACCAGACCCTTGAGCTGGCCACCGGACTGCTTCTGCAGCTGCTGCACGTGCTTCTGGAAGTCCGAACCGGTATCGGCCTGGAAGGTGCTCAGGCGGATGTAGCCATAACCCGGCTCCAGCAGGCGGCTGCGCACGCTGGTCACGCGGATGGTCTGGCGGGTCAGGCTGACATCGAACGGCTTCGGCTTGCCCTCGCGCACGATGGTCAGCACTACCTTGCTGCCGGCCGGGCCGCGCAGCGGTTCGCTGGCATCGATCGCACTGATCGGCTTGCCGTCGATGGCGATGATCAGGTCACCGGCGAGGATGCCGGCCTTGGCCGCCGGCGTGTCGTCGATCGGCGAGATCACCTTCATGCTGGCGTTGTCCGGCTGCTGCTGCAGTTCCACGCCGATGCCTTCGTAGGCACCATTGGCCTGCTCGTCGAAGGCCTGCGCGTCTTCCTTGTTGAAGTAGGTGCTGTGCGGATCGAGGTCGAGCAGCAGGCCACGCACCGCCGCCTGCATCAGCTTCTTGTCATCGACCGGGTCGACATAGGCGGCACGCACCGCGTTGTACACGGCCACGAAGCGGCGGATTTCCTCCAGCGGCACCTTCGAGGTCACCGCCTCCTCGCTGTTCGCTGCCTGCCCACTGGTTTCCTGGCTCGGAGCGGGCGCGGTCTGCTGCGCCCAGGACAGCACTGGCAACAGGGCCAGCAAGAGGGTGGCGGTACGGGCTGCGCGCATGGATCACTCCTGTCGACGTTGGCATCGTGCCCAAGGCACATGCGTCGATTATGCGCGAAGCACAGCTAAATTCCCGTTGAATCCGCCCGCCACGCGACAGCGCCGGATTCAGCGCCGCTGCAGCCAGCTGTCGGGGTTCACCGGCTGCCCGCCCCGGCGCAGCTCGAAGTACAGCGCGGTCACGCCCTGGCCACCGGAATTGCCGACCTTGGCCACCGCATCGCCGCGGCTGACCCGCGCGCCGGCATCCTTCAGCAGGGTGTCGTTGTGGGCGTACAGGCTCATGTAGCCGTTGCCGTGGTCAACGATCAGGATCATGCCGTAGCCGGTCATCCAGTCGGAGAACACCACGGTGCCGTCGGCCACGGCGGTGACGGTGCTGCCGGCCGGCGCACCGATCAGTACGCCGCTGCTGGTGCGGCCATCGGGCAGCTTGCCGCCATAGCGGGCCAACAGGTTGCCGGACAACGGCCAGCCCAGGCCACCGACCTTCGGGGCCGGTGCGGACGCCACCGCCGGCGGAACCTTGGTGGGCGGTGGCGGCCGTCCCTGTGCCGCTGCCTGGCGTGCGGCACGTTCGGCGGCAGCCTTCTCCGCAGCTGCACGGCGTGCAGCCGCGCGACGCTCGGCCTCGGCACGGGCGGCGGCCGCACGCAGATTGGCCAGCAGTGTTTCCAGCGCCTTGGCATCCTGGCCCAGCGCCTGTTCCTTCTCGCGCTGGTCCTTGAAGCGCTCGTCCAGCGAGGCAACCGTCTTTGCGCGATCGCGGCGATCGACTTCCAGGGCCGCTGCCTGCTGCTTCTGGTCCTGCTGCGCGCCCTGCAGCTTCTGCTTGCGCTCGGCGATCTGCGCCTGCAGCGCTTCCAGTTCCTTCAGGTCAGCCGTCAGCGTGGTGATGCGCTGTGCCCGCTCGCGCTGCAGATAGCGGTGGTAGGCCAGGGCACGGTTGGCATCGGCCACCGTGTCCTGCGACAACAGCAGTTTCAACGGTGCATGGTTGCCCAGCTGGTAGGCCGCGCGCAGCAGGCCGGCCAGCTCGCGGTGCTGCTGGGTGAGGTTGGCCTGCAACGTGCTGCGGCGCTGTTCGGCCTCGGCCAGGGCCCTTCCCTGCTCGCGCAGCGCGGTTTCGGTCTGCGCCAACGCACGGCCGGTGCGGGCCACCTTTTCATCTGCCTCACGCAGCTGCTGTGAGGCCTGGCCGCGCTGGCCCTCGATCTGCCGACGCTCCTGCGCCACGCCCTTCAGCTCACTGCGCAGCTTCTGCAGCTTGCGCTCGGTCTCGCGCGTGGTCTGCGCGGCGCCCGGCAGCGGCAGCGCCAGGGCGATCGCCAGCCCCAACAGCAGGCAGCGCCCGCCGCGCAAGGCGGCGATGTGATGTCGGCGTGATGGCAAGGCGTTGTCGCGCAAGGGCTTTCCAGTGACTTCAGGCAGTTGCAGGGGCTACCGGGGAATGGTGACATCTCCGCACGCGGCCTGCCAGCCGCACATCCATCGAGGTCCCCATGAAAGCTCTTTCCATTCCGCTGCTGTTGGGCGTACTACTGGCCACCGGGCCAGTCTGTGCCCAGGAGAACATCAGCAAGGTCAACGGCAGCATCAGCGCCGAAGCCGGCCAACGCTACGGCAAGCTGGATACCGTCAACGGCGGTATCCGCGTCGGTGAAGGCGTCGAGACCGGCAGCATCGATACCGTCAACGGCGGGGTGAAGGTCGCCGACCGCGCACGCACCGGCAAGATCGAAACAGTCAACGGCGGTGTGCGCCTGGGCCGCGAAGTCATCGCGCGCGGCAGCGTCAGCACTGTCAACGGCAGCATCTTCACCGACCGCGGCAGCGAGGTCGAAGGCGGCGTTGAAACCGTGAACGGCGGCATCGGTCTGGTCGAAAGCCGCGTCGGCAAGGACGTCGAGACCGTCAACGGTGACATCACCGTGGGCATCGGCTCGCAGGTCAACGGCGGCGTGCACGTGCGCAAACCGAACTTCAGCGTCTCGCTGACCGCCAGCCGCAAGCCGCGCGTGATCATCGGACCGAATGCGGTGGTCAACGGCTCCCTGCAGTTCGAACGCGAAGTGGTGCTGTACGTGCATCGCACCGCCCGCATCGGGCCGGTCACCGGCGCCGAGCCGATCCCGTTCGATACCGAAACCGCCCCCGCGGACTGAGCGCACCGGCCTTCGGGTTCGGTGATACTCGCTGATACCGGTCGTACAAGACGTGCGGCCGCCCTTTGTTTCCCAGGAATCGATGATGCCCCGCAAACTCCTCCTGTGCCTGGCCGCTGCGGCCGCGCTCAGTGCCTGCAAAGGCGAAGACACGCCGGCCGCCGCGCCGGCCACCGACACCGCCGCTGCGAAGCCGGCCGCCCATCAGTTCTCCCCGGAGATCAACGCCGGCGATTTCGCCGAGATGGTCAAGACCCTGGCTTCGGATGAGTTCGAAGGCCGCGCCCCGGGCAGCAAGGGCGAGGAACTGACGGTCAACTACATCCGCGACCAGATGCAGCGCATCGGCCTGCAGCCCGGCAACGGCGACAGCTGGTTCCAGGATGTGCCGATGACCGAGACCACGGCCGACGAATCGACCGTGTTGAAGATCACCCAGGGCGGCAAGACCACCGAGCTGAAGTTCGGCACCGACATGGTGGTCGGCACCCGTACCGGCCAGGCCGAGGTGAAGGTCGATGCCAGCGACCTGGTGTTCGTCGGCTACGGCGTTGACGCGCCGGAGCAGAAGTGGAACGACTACGCCGGCCAGGACTGGAAGGGCAAGACGGTCGTCATGTTCGTCAACGATCCGGGCTTCCACGTCGATGACGCGAAGCTGTTCGACGGCAAGCGCATGACCTACTACGGCCGCTGGACCTACAAGTTCGAGGAGGCCGCGCGCAAGGGTGCCGCTGCTGCACTGATCGTGCACGACACCGCCGGCGCTTCCTATGGTTGGGACGTGGTGAAGAACTCCTGGGCCGGCCCGCAGTACGACCTGCCGGCCAAGGATGACCCGGAAGCACGTATCCCGGTGCAGGGCTGGCTGAGTGCCGACGCCGCCAAGGCGCTGTTCGCCGGTGCCGGCCTGGACCTTGCACAGGCCTACAAGGACGCCAGCAAACGCGGCTTCAAGCCGGTGCCGCTGAAGGCGACCGCTGCGGTCGACCTGAAGAGCCAGATCGCGCAGAAGCAGTCGCGCAACGTGGTGGGCGTGCTGCCGGGCAGCAAGCGCGCTGACGAGGCCGTGCTGTACATGGCGCACTGGGACCACCTCGGCAAGCATGAGGGTGAGACCGGCGACAACATCTACAACGGCGCAGTCGACAACGCCACCGGCGTGGCCGGCATTCTCGAAGTGGCCGAAGCCATGGCCCACCAGGAGCCGAAGCCGGAGCGATCGGTGGTGTTCCTGGCGGTGACCCTGGAAGAGTCCGGCCTGCTGGGTTCGAAGTACTACGTTGCCCATCCGACCTTCCCGCTGGACAAGATCGCCGGTGTGATCAACATCGATGCGATGTCGGTGGCCGGCCGTGCCAAGGACGTGACCGTCACCGGCTTCGGCAGCTCGGAGCTGGAGGACATCCTCAAGCCGCTGGCTGCCGCCCAGGACCGTACCTTGCACGGTGAGACCTCGGTGCAGAGTGGCTTCTACTTCCGCTCCGATCACTTCAACTTCGCCAAGGCCGGTGTGCCAGCCCTGTACGCCGATGGCGGCGAAGACCTGCGCGAGGGTGGCGTGGACGCGGGTCGCAAGGCTGCAGCCGACTACGGCGCCAACCGTTACCACGGCCCGAAGGACGAGTTCGATGCGGCCACCTGGAAGCTGGACGGCACCGTGGAAGACCTGCAGCTGATGTACGGCGTGGGCAAGGAACTGGCCGGTGGTGATCGTTGGCCGAACTGGTACGAAGGCAACCCGTTCAAGGCTGCCCGCGACGCGATGATGAAGGACAAGGTCCCGGCCAAGTAAGTCGAGCCATGCTCGACTGACCATGGTTCAAGCCTGAGCGGCGCCCGACAGGGCGCCGCTTTTTTTTGCGCTCCACCATTGGTGGATACCAACCTTGGTTGGCACTCTGCCATCGATAGTCGCCAACCTTGGTTGGCGCCGCCGCTCGCGGCGGTTTCATCAACGCGCCTGCCGGCCAGCGGCCGGCACTACCGGTATTTCCTGAGCACAAAGAAAAACCCCGCTGCGTGAGCAGCGGGGTTTTGGGTGTAAACCCTGGCGATGACCTACTCTCGCATGGCTTGAGCCACACTACCATCGGCGCAGCTGCGTTTCACTTCCGAGTTCGGGATGGGATCGGGTGGTTCCACAGCGCTAATTTCACCAGGGAGACGGTTGCAGCAGCGCTTGCAGCGCCAGCTTCGCGATCTTGCCCGTGGGGCGGAAGGTACCCGGAAAATGCAGTGCCTTCACTTAATAAGAAAAACCCCGCTGCGTAAGCAGCGGGGTTTTGGGTGTAAACCCTGGCGATGACCTACTCTCGCATGGCTTGAGCCACACTACCATCGGCGCAGCTGCGTTTCACTTCCGAGTTCGGGATGGGATCGGGTGGTTCCACAGCGCTAATTTCACCAGGGAGGCTTTTGGAGAGTCGCACTCGTCCCGAGGGACAAGGCGCCAGCCTCGCATAGTTCTTGTGACGTAGCGTGCACTTGGATGCTCTTACGACGCTGTCGTAAAGCCAAGGCAACTTGAGGTTATATGGTCAAGCCTCTCGGATCATTAGTATCAGTTAGCTCAATACATTGCTGTACTTACACACCTGACCTATCAACCACGTAGTCTACATGGTTCCTTCAGGGGGCTTGTGCCCCGGGAGATCTCATCTTGAGGCGCGCTTCCCGCTTAGATGCTTTCAGCGGTTATCGCTTCCGAACATAGCTACCCGGCAATGCCACTGGCGTGACAACCGGAACACCAGAGGTTCGTCCACTCCGGTCCTCTCGTACTAGGAGCAGCCCCTCTCAAATCTCCAACGCCCATGGCAGATAGGGACCGAACTGTCTCACGACGTTCTGAACCCAGCTCGCGTACCACTTTAAATGGCGAACAGCCATACCCTTGGGACCGACTACAGCCCCAGGATGTGATGAGCCGACATCGAGGTGCCAAACACCGCCGTCGA